>NZ_CP184752.1:0-4800000 GCF_056828465.1 Amycolatopsis sp. CA-211722
GCGGGGTGTGGGTATGAGAAAAGGGCCCAGGTCGGGAGAACTCGTGGTTCTCGACCGATCTGGGCCCTGATCTTTTTTCTAATGTTAGTCCGGCGGTGTCCTACTCTCCCACAACCCTTCGGTTGCAGTACCATCGGCGCTGTCAGGCTTAGCTTCCGGGTTCGGAATGGGACCGGGCGTTTCCCTGACGCTATAACCACCGAAACACTATGAAACACTCCCCACCACCATCGGTGATGGTTGTGTGGTGTTTCAGAGCTGTAGAGTGGATGCGTAACATCTTTGTGGGCAAGTCCTCGGCCTATTAGTACCAGTCAACTCGACAACACATTACTGTGCTTCCATTTCTGGCCTATCAACCCAATGGTCTGTTGGGGGCCTTAACCCACAAGGGGTGGGATACCTCATCTTGGAACAGGCTTCCCGCTTAGATGCCTTCAGCGGTTATCCCTTCCGAACGTGGCCAACCAGCCATGCCACTGGCGTGACAACTGGCATACCAGAGGTTCGTCCGTCCCGGTCCTCTCGTACTAGGGACAGCCTTCCTCAAGTATCCTACGCGCGCGGCGGATAGGGACCGAACTGTCTCACGACGTTCTAAACCCAGCTCGCGTGCCGCTTTAATGGGCGAACAGCCCAACCCTTGGGACCTACTCCGGCCCCAGGATGCGACGAGCCGACATCGAGGTGCCAAACCATGCCGTCGATATGGACTCTTGGGCAAGATCAGCCTGTTATCCCCGGGGTACCTTTTATCCGTTGAGCGACACCCCTTCCACCAGGTGGTGCCGGATCACTAGTCCCGACTTTCGTCCCTGCTCGACATGTCTGTCTCACAGTCAAGCTCCCTTGTGCACTTGCACTCAACACCTGATTGCCAACCAGGCTGAGGGAACCTTTGGGCGCCTCCGTTACTCTTTAGGAGGCAACCGCCCCAGTTAAACTACCCATCAGGCACTGTCCCTGAACCAGATCATGGTCCGAGGTTCAGATTCCCAATCCGACCAGAGTGGTATTTCAACAACGACTCCACCAACACTAGCGTGCCAGCTTCACAGTCTCCCACCTATCCTACACAAGCCGAACCGAAAACCAATACCAAACTATAGTAAAGGTCCCGGGGTCTTTCCGTCCTGCCGCGCGTAACGAGCATCTTTACTCGTAGTGCAATTTCGCCGGGCCTGTGGTTGAGACAGCCGGAAAGTCGTTACGCCATTCGTGCAGGTCGGAACTTACCCGACAAGGAATTTCGCTACCTTAGGATGGTTATAGTTACCACCGCCGTTTACTGGCGCTTAAATTCTCAGCTTCACCCCGAAGGGTTAACCGGTCCTCTTAACGTTCCAGCACCGGGCAGGCGTCAGTCCATATACATCGTCTTGCGACTTCGCATGGACCTGTGTTTTTAGTAAACAGTCGCTTTCCGCTGGTCTCTGCGGCCACCCACCCCTAGTCCGCAAGGGACTTCAGAGTGTTTGGCCCCCCTTCTCCCGAAGTTACGGGGGCATTTTGCCGAGTTCCTTAACCACAGTTCACCCGATCGCCTTAGTATTCTCTACCTGACCACCTGTGTTGGTTTGGGGTACGGGCCGTGCACGCACTCGCTAGAGGCTTTTCTCGGCAGCATAGGATCACTCTACTTCACCTCAATCGGCTACGCATCACGTCTCAACCTATATGGAGTGCGGATTTGCCTACACTCCGGTCTACACGCTTACACCAGTACTACCACTCACTGGCGGAGCTACCTTCCTGCGTCACCCCATCACTCGACTACTACGGAATCAGATCCCACGCTCCACACAGAAACCTCCATCCGAAGACTTCGGTAACTGGCTTTGGGTGGTTAGTATCAACCGCCTCATCCTGGGCGCACGTGCTCGGGTACGGGAATATCAACCCGTTATCCATCGACTACGCCTGTCGGCCTCGCCTTAGGTCCCGACTTACCCTGGGCGGATTAGCCTGGCCCAGGAACCCTTGGTCATCCGGCGGCAGAGTTTCTCACTCTGCATTCGCTACTCATGCCTGCATTCTCACTCCCACACCCTCCACGACTGGCTTCCGCCGCCGCTTCCCTGGATGCAGGACGCTCCCCTACCCATCCACACGACTAGACGTCCCTGCAAGAGAGACGCCGATCTATATGTGTGAATGACACAGCTTCGGCGGTGTGCTTAAGCCCCGCTACATTGTCGGCGCAGGACCACTTGACCAGTGAGCTATTACGCACTCTTTCAAGGGTGGCTGCTTCTAAGCCAACCTCCTGGTTGTCTGGGCAATCCCACATCCTTTCCCACTGAGCACACACTTAGGGGCCTTAGCTGGTGTTCTGGGCTGTTTCCCTCTCGACGACGAAGCTTATCCCCCGCCGTCTCACTGCCACACTCTCACACCACGGTATTCGGAGTTTGGTTGATTTCGGTAACCCGGTAAGGCCCCTAGACCATCCAGTAGCTCTACCCCCGTGGAGAAACATGTGACGCTGCACCTAAATGCATTTCGGGGAGAACCAGCTATCACGGAGTTTGATTGGCCTTTCACCCCTACCCACAGCTCATCCCCTCAGTTTTCAACCTAAGTGGGTTCGGCCCTCCACGTCGTCTTACCGACGCTTCAGCCTGGCCATGGGTAGATCACTCCGCTTCGGGTCTAGACCACGCGACTCAATCGCCCTATTCAGACTCGCTTTCGCTACGGCTACCCCACACGGGTTAACCTCGCCACGCAGCACTAACTCGCAGGCTCATTCTTCAAAAGGCACGCCATCACCTCAACATCACAAAGATGTGCTCGGGCTCTGACGGCTTGTAGGCACACGGTTTCAGGTACTCTTTCACTCCCCTCCCGGGGTACTTTTCATCTTTCCCTCACGGTACTAGTCCGCTATCGGTCTTCAGGAAGTATTTAGGCTTACCGGGTGGTCCCGGCAGATTCACAGCAAATTCCACGAGCTCGCTGCTACTCGGGAACACCAAACAAACAATCCACAACGTGTTTTCGCGTACGGGACTCTCACCCACTCCGGTCGCCCATCCCAAGGCGTTCCACTAACACGCGTAATCGTTCCGAGGACTGTCAGATCCTCGACGCTGGGTCCCACAACACCACACACACAACGCCTGACAGCTTGACATGTGCAAGGTTTAGCCTCTTCCGCTTTCGCTCGCCACTACTCACGGAATCACGGTTGTTTTCTCTTCCTACGGGTACTGAGATGTTTCACTTCCCCGCGTTCCCTCCACACACCCTATATATTCAGATGCGGGTAACACCACATAACTGGTGCTGGGTTTCCCCATTCGGAAATCCTCGGATCACAGCTCGGTTGACAGCTCCCCGAGGCATATCGCAGCCTCCCACGTCCTTCATCGGCTCCTGAAGCCAAGACATCCACCATGTGCCCTTAACAACTTGACCACAAAGATGCTCGCATCCACTCTACAGTTCTCAAACACCACACCAGAAACAAACGTCCCTAGAGGCATAAGCCCCTCGGCGTGTTGCCTCAGGACCCAACAGCGTGCTTGTGAACAATTCTCGACCAGACCCAGCGCAACACTTTCCACGCTCCTTGCGGAGCAGTACTCGCCCTCGCCGGCAACCCGGTCGCGAACCCTAACCAGTAGTTCCACAATTCCTTGAGCAACCAGCGCCACCACACATTCGGTGGTGAAACCCTGGCCACTCCACAGCGCTGGTCTCGGGTATCCCGAGGACTGTGGATGTGTTGCTCCTTAGAAAGGAGGTGATCCAGCCGCACCTTCCGGTACGGCTACCTTGTTACGACTTCGTCCCAATCGCCAGTCCCACCTTCGACCACTCCCCCCCTTGCGGGTTGGGCCATGGGCTTCGGGTGTTACCGACTTTCATGACGTGACGGGCGGTGTGTACAAGGCCCGGGAACGTATTCACCGCAGCGTTGCTGATCTGCGATTACTAGCGACTCCGACTTCACGCAGTCGAGTTGCAGACTGCGATCCGAACTGAGACCGGCTTTAAGGGATTCGCTCCACCTCGCGGTATCGCAGCCCTCTGTACCAGCCATTGTAGCATGTGTGAAGCCCTGGACATAAGGGGCATGATGACTTGACGTCATCCCCACCTTCCTCCGAGTTGACCCCGGCAGTCTCCCACGAGTCCCCGCCATGACGCGCTGGCAACGTAGGATAAGGGTTGCGCTCGTTGCGGGACTTAACCCAACATCTCACGACACGAGCTGACGACAGCCATGCACCACCTGTACACCAACCACAAGGGAAGCCCTATCTCTAGGGATGTCTGGCGCATGTCAAGCCCAGGTAAGGTTCTTCGCGTTGCATCGAATTAATCCACATGCTCCGCCGCTTGTGCGGGCCCCCGTCAATTCCTTTGAGTTTTAGCCTTGCGGCCGTACTCCCCAGGCGGGGCGCTTAATGCGTTAGCTACGGCACGGACAACGTGGATGTCGCCCACACCTAGCGCCCAACGTTTACAGCGTGGACTACCAGGGTATCTAATCCTGTTCGCTCCCCACGCTTTCGCTCCTCAGCGTCAGTATCGGCCCAGAGACCCGCCTTCGCCACCGGTGTTCCTCCTGATATCTGCGCATTTCACCGCTACACCAGGAATTCCAGTCTCCCCTACCGAACTCAAGTCTGCCCGTATCGCCCGCACGCTCCACGTTAAGCGTGGAGTTTTCACGAACGACGCGACAAACCGCCTACGAGCTCTTTACGCCCAATAATTCCGGACAACGCTCGCACCCTACGTATTACCGCGGCTGCTGGCACGTAGTTAGCCGGTGCTTCTTATCCAGGTACCGTCACTTACGCTTCGTCCCTGGCGAAAGAGGTTTACAACCCGAAGGCCGTCATCCCTCACGCGGCGTCGCTGCATCAGGCTTGCGCCCATTGTGCAATATTCCCCACTGCTGCCTCCCGTAGGAGTCTGGGCCGTGTCTCAGTCCCAGTGTGGCCGGTCACCCTCTCAGGCCGGCTACCCGTCGTCGCCTTGGTAGGCCATTACCCCACCAACAAGCTGATAGGCCGCGGGCTCATCCCGTACCGCCGGAGCTTTCCACAAGTTCCCATGCGAGAACCTGTCATATCCGGTATTAGACCCAGTTTCCCAGGCTTATCCCAAAGTACAGGGCAGATTGCCCACGTGTTACTCACCCGTTCGCCACTAATCCACCCCGAAAGGCTTCATCGTTCGACTTGCATGTGTTAAGCACGCCGCCAGCGTTCGTCCTGAGCCAGGATCAAACTCTCCAACAATGTCAAATTTGATCGAGGCAAATAAATGCTCTCAAAGGAACCTCAAACGAGGTTCAAATATAAGCTCTACTGGCTTAGTTCACTAGCACACTGTTGAGTTCTCAAGCAACACACCCCAGATCGCACCGCCATCACAGCGGCCTTATCCGAAGCAGTTATTTCTTGGCTTTTGTCCGGAGCACACCCTAGCACCTGCTCGAAACTGCCGTTTCAGCGGGGGTAGAGTTACCTCTCCGGTTCGGGACCACCCACTCTACCACCATCCGGTGGGAGCTTGGTTCGTGTTCCCGGCGGCCGCTCGGTTTCCCTGGCGACGAAGAGAACATTACACGGCCCGAAACCGGCGTTTACAGGGGGGTCCCTTTTTTCGCGCCGGGGCTCTGACCTGCGTCGATCGAGCCCTCCCCCGGGACCGGCTCACCGTGGGTCGCGACGACGGTCAGCACGACGAGGGCGGCGGCGAGCCCCGCGGTGATGTGGATGGGCGCCGGCGTGAAGGACGCGGCGAGTACGAGCGCCGCGGTCACCGGAAAGCCGATCGCGATCGGACGGCATTCGTTGGTGGGTCCGATGTGCATGAGCCAGACACTCACCAGGTAGATCGCGACGGGCACGGTCGTCGCCATGGCTGCGGGCAGGGAGGCCACATGCCCGGTGTGGGTGTCGTAGTCGACCGCCACTTCGAGGCCGGCGCCGAGCGCGGCCGCCGAGGCGAAGATCAGGTAGTGCCCGTAGCCCCAGCTCGCGACGGTGAAGAGGCTCTTCGCCTTCTCGAGCCGGACGTGGCCCGGCTGGTCGAAGTACAGCCACCACAACGAAAAGACCAGCACGAGCCCGGCGGCGGCGAGCGAGATCAGGCTGCCGGTGTGCTTACCCTCGTCCAGCCCTTCTTTGATCGCGGTGGTCGCGCCGAGGATGGATTCACCCAGCACGATGATCGTGAACAGGCCGTAGCGCTCGGCGATGTGGTGCGGGTGCCAGCCCGTCCAGCGCTTGCGTTCGGCGATCACCGGGACCGCGAGTTCCGCCAGCAGGAGCAGGAAGAACGACGGCAGTTCCAGCGACTCCGGGAGACCGAGGCGGACGACCCACAGGATCTGGACGATCGTGATGCCGAGGGCGTACCGCAGTGCGGCCGGGCGGCATTCCGGATCGGTCCGAGCGGCGCGCAGCCACTGCACGACCATCGCGAGCCGCATCAGCACGTAGCCGATCACCACGATCGTGAAGTCGCCGTCGAACCCCGACGAGACACCGGCGGCGACGGTCAGTCCTCCCGCGATCTGCACCAGTGTCACCAGCCGGTACGCGACGTCGTCGGTGTCGAACGACGACGCGAACCAGCTGAAGTTCAGCCAGCCCCACCAGATCGCGAAGAACACCATCCCGAAGCTGAGCACCCCGTGCCCGATGTGGTTCTCGGCGATCGCGTGGTGCAGGCCGGCGGCGGCCTGCGCGACGGCGACCACGAAACACAGGTCGAACAGCAGCTCCAACGGGGTCGCGACCCGGTGTCCTTCGCCGGAATCGCGCATCGTCATCGGCCGGTACCAGACCCTCAGCCGATTCCGCCGCTCAGAACTCTCCACCATCAGCGCTCCTCGCCATGTCGATCTGCGGAGATCTTCGCAGCCGAAGGCGGTTCACACACTCGGAGGAACGCGCGGCGGGTGGGTCCGGGCCGGGTGCACCTCCCCAGGCGACCCCACGCGAACCCACCCGCGCGAATGCCTCACCGGTACTCGGCTCGCCAGTGGTGATGAGCCGGCCGCCGCCGAACGGTCCCCCGCGGACGCCGACGACTGTCCACCGGCTCGTGACCGCGGGTGTCCATTCCTGAGAACTCCGGACTCACCACGATCGCTCCCGCCGATCGATCCATCCCCGATCGATCGACAGAAATACCACTGTCGGTAGCCAACGCACAGCGGTGAAGGCTCCGTTAGGTGTACCCGGTTGCTCTGAGTAGCACCAGGGGATGACGACCTCAGTCACTCGGATGGAGCATCCGGTCTTGCCGAACGTAGTCATCGGCCGTGCGGAAGACTCAGCCGCGTTGACTGTCGGCGGCAGCCCGCTCGGCTTCCTCCCGCTCAGTGAGGACGCGACGCTTCCGGCGTGCGCGGAGTTCGATCACGGCCAGTAAGAGAGCCGAGCTCGTCAGCGCGGCGGCGCACAGCATCGCGGCGGTCAGCGCCGACGGATAGCCGCCGTTCGCACCGAGTACCGCGTGGAAGACCGAGGCCAGCACGACGGTGCCGATCGCGGTGCCGATCCGTTGCCCGGTCTGCAACGCTCCCCCGGCCACACCGGCCATCGACGTCGGGACGCATTCCAGCGTCAAGGTGGTGTTGGGCGAGATGACCATGCCGCCACCGACACCGGCCACGAGCAACGGCAACGCGAACCACCACCCCGCCGCCGCGCCGGGATCCTGACCGGCGAGGACGGCGACCGTGACCATCCCGGCGATCACCATGACCAGCCCGGCGACGGTCAGCTTGCGGCCCCACTTCGACACCAGCCGGCCCGCGATCGCCGCCGACACCGCCGAGCCGAGGGCGAAAGAGGTGACGGCCAGTCCGGATTGCAGTGGCGTGTAGCCGAGTCCCTGCTGGAAGAAGATGGCGAAGACCAGCCACATCCCGGTGAACCCGCTGAAGTACAGCGCGCCGACGGCCGCTCCCGTCGCGTAGCCCGGGGTTCCGGTGAAGAGCCGGGTGTCCAGCAGCGGCGGCCGGCCGCGCCGCACCATCGAGCGCTCCCAGCGCACGAAGGCGAAACCGAAGACGACCGCGACGAGGAACAGCCACCACAGGCTGCTGAGCCCGCCCTGTTCGGATTCGATCAACGGGAGCAGGACACCGAGTACGGCGACACCCAGCAGCATGATGCCGACGAAGTCGATCTCGCCCCGCAGGCTTCTTGCCGGGGCTTCGGCCTTCGGGAGCCATCTCATGGCCAGCGCGAACGCCAGGATCCCGATGGGAACGTTCACGTAGAAGACCCAGCGCCAGCCTTCCGGGTCACCGAAGACAGCGAGGATCACGCCACCGAGCACCGGCCCGACGGCGGTCGAGATCCCGACGGTGGCGCCGAACATGCCGAACGCCCGGCCTCGTTCCGCGCCGCGGAACAGGTCCTGGATCATCCCGCTGTTCTGCGGCGTCATCATGCCCGAGGCGAAACCCTGCAGGAGCCGCGCGATGATCAGCGTCGTCTCGTTCGGGGCGGCACCGGCGAACGCGCTGGTCAGCACGAACGCGGCGAGCGCGAACAGGAACATGCGGCGGCGGCCGAGCGCGTCACCCAGCCGGCCGCCGGTCACCAGCACGAGCCCGAAAGCCAGCGCGTAACCCGAAACCACCCATTGGATCCCGCCGCTCGACGCGCCGAGGTCCTTCTGGATCGAGGGCAGCGCCGTGTTGACGATGCTGACGTCGAGCAGCCCCATGAACCCGGCGGCGAGGGAGACGGCGAGCGCCTTCCAGCGCCGAGGGTCGGGAACGTAGGTGTTCATCAGGTGCTGGCGGCGATCCCGGGGATGCCCTTGAGCTCACCGATCAGCATCGACGTCACCTTGACCGGATAGTCGTAGAGCGCGAAGACCGTCTGGTTCTTGCCGACCAGCTTGAGGTGCACCGGGGTCTCTCCCTTGTGCGCCAGCAGGGTCTGTTTCAGTTCGCTGACCACCGACTGGTCGATCTTCTCCGCCGCGGCCAGCAGGACCAGCGGCAGATCGTCGTCGCCGTTGCCGACCTCGGACAGGTCGAGCGGCACGAGCCCGCCGCCGAAGATGGACATCTTGTCCTCGCGCCAGTTCACCCGGCCCTTGACCAGCACCGCGTTGTCCTCGATGAGGTCGGCGGAGAACATGGCGTAGGACTTCGGGAAGTACAGCACTTCGAGCGAGGCGTCCATGTCCTCGATGGTGCAGATCGCCCAGGGCTCGCCCTTCTTGTTGACCCGGCGTTCCAGCGAGGTGATCAGCCCGGAGACGACCAGTTCGCCTTCCTTCGGCGGGTCGGCGAGGATCGCGGCGATCGGCCGAGGCGCGTGTTTGCGCAGGATGCGTTCGGCGCCGTCCAGCGGATGCGCCGAGACGTACAGGCCGAGCATCTCCCGTTCGTAGGCCAGGAGCTGTTTGCGCGGATACTCCTCTTCGCCGAACTTCAGATGCGCGAGTGGCGAAGAGGACGCCGCGGCTTCGGCGTCGTCTTCCCCGCCGAACCCGAAGAGGTCGAACTGACCCATCGCCTCCTGGCGCTTGAGCGGGACCACGGCCTCGACCGCGTCCTCGTGCACCTGGATCATCGAGAGCCGCGTGTTGCCGAGCGAATCGAACCCGCCCGCCTTGATCAGCGATTCGATGACGCGCTTGTTGCAGGCGACCAGCTCGGATTTGTCGAGGAAGTCGGTGAAGGAGGAGTACTTCCCCTTCTCCTCGCGGGTCTTGATGATCGACTCGACGACGTTCGCGCCGACGTTGCGGACGGCACCCATGCCGAAGCGGATGTCCTCCCCGACGGCCGCGAACCTCAGCGCCGACTCGTTGACGTCCGGCGGGAGCACCTTGATCCCGAGGCGGCGGCACTCCGAGAGGTAGACCGCGGACTTGTCCTTGTTGTCACCCACCGAGGTGAGCAGCGCGGCCATGTACTCCGGCGTGAAGTTCGCCTTGAGGTACGCGGTCCAGTAGGAGATCAGGCCGTACGCGGCCGCGTGGCTCTTGTTGAACGCGTAGCCGGCGAACGGGAGGATCGTGTCCCAGAGCGCCTTGATCGACTCGGACGAGAAGCCGCCGGGGAGCAGCTCGCTCGACTTCATCCCGGCTTCGAAGCCCTCGAACTCCTTCTCGAGGACTTCCTGCTTCTTCTTGCCCATGGCGCGGCGGAGCACGTCCGCGCGGCCCATCGAGTAACCGGCCACCTTCTGGCCGATGTGCATGATCTGCTCCTGATAGACGATCAGGCCGTAGGTGTCGGCCAGGATCTCCTTCAGGGGCTCGTCGAGCTCGGGATGGATCGGCTTGACCTTCTGCCGCCCGTTCTTGCGGTCGGCGTAGTCGTTGTGCGCGTTCATGCCCATCGGGCCGGGGCGGTACAGCGCGCCCACCGCCACGATGTCGTCGAACTGCGTCGGCTGCATGCGGCGCAGCAGGTCGCGCATCGGCCCGCCGTCCAGCTGGAACACGCCGAGCGTGTCACCGCGGGACAGCAGTTCGTAGGTCGCCTTGTCGTCGACGCCGAGGGTGTCGAGGTCGATGTCGATCCCGCGGTTGGTCTTGATGTTGTCGATCGCGTCACCGATGACGGTGAGGTTCCGCAGGCCGAGGAAGTCCATCTTCAGCAGGCCGATGGCCTCGCACGACGGGTAGTCCCAGCCGGTGATGATCGAACCGTCGTCGCGCTGCCACAGCGGAATGGCGTCGGTCAGCGGGTCGCAGGACATGATGACCGCGCAGGCGTGGACGCCGGCGTTGCGGATCAGGCCTTCGAGACCGCGCGCGGTCTCGAAGATCGTCTTGCACTCCTCGTCGGTCTCGACGAGCGCGCGGACCTCGGCCGCTTCGCCGTAGCGCTCGTGCTTCGAGTCGACGATGCCCGAGAGCGGGATGTCCTTCGCCATGATCGGCGGCGGGAGCGCCTTCGAAATCCGGTCCGCGATCGCGTACCCCGGCTGGCCGAAGTGGACACGGGCGGAGTCCTTGATGGCCGCCTTGGTCTTGATGGTGCCGAAGGTGATGACCTGGGCGACCTTGTCGACGCCGTACTTGTCGGTGGCGTAGCGGATCATCTCGCCGCGACGGCGGTCGTCGAAGTCGATGTCGATATCGGGCATCGAGACGCGCTCGGGGTTCAGGAACCGCTCGAACAGCAGCTTCTGCGGGATCGGGTCCAGGTTGGTGATACCGAGGACGTACGCGACCAGCGAGCCGGCGGCGGAACCACGGCCGGGGCCGACACGGATACCGACCTTACGGGCGTAGTTGATGAGGTCGGCCACGATGAGGAAGTAGGCGGGGAAGCCCTTCCCGATGATGACGTCGAGTTCGATCTCGATGCGCTCGTTGTAGTACGGGTCCGGGACGCCGTCCGGGTACCGCCACTTGAGCCCGCGCGCGACCTCTTCGCGCAGCCAGGTGCCCTGGTCGTAGCCCTCGGGGACCTCGAAGAACGGCAGCCGGTCCTTGTGCGTGTACACGTCCTTGTAGGACTCGACGCGCTCGGCGATCAGCAGCGTCGAATCGGCGGCGCCGGGGACCTCCTTGTCCCAGTACTCGCGCATGTCGGCGGCCGACTTCAGGTAGTAGCCGTCACCGTCGAACTTGAAGCGGTTCGGGTCGTTCAGCGTCTTGCCCGCCTGCACGCACAGCAGCGCGGAGTGGGTGTCGGCCTGGTCCTTGGTGACGTAGTGCGAGTCGTTGGTGGCCAGTGGCCGGAGGTCGAGCAGCTTGCCGATCTCGAGCAGGCCCTCACGGACCGACCGCTCGATCGGCAGCCCGTGGTCCATCAGTTCGAGGAAGAAGTTGTCGGCGCCGAAGATGTCCTTGTAGTCCGACGCCGCCTGGATCGCCTCGGTGCGCTGCCCCAGCCGGAGCCGCGTCTGCACCTCGCCCGAGGGGCAGCCGGTGGTCGCGATGATGCCGTGGTGGTTCTCCGCGATCAGTTCACGGTCCATCCGGGGCTTGCGGTAGTAGCCCTGCATGCTCGCGAGCGAAGAGAGCTTGAACAGGTTCCGCAGGCCGGTGGAGTTCTCGGCGAGCATCGTCATGTGGGTGTAGGCACCACCACCGGAGACGTCACCGCCCTCACCGAACTCGTCGGCGCCGCGCTGGTTCGACTGACCCCAGAAGACCGGCTTCTTGTGGAACCGGCTCTCCGGCGCGATGTAGGCCTCGATGCCGATGATCGGCTTGAGGTCGTGTTTGACCGCCTGCTGGTAGAACTCGTCCGCGCCGTACATGTTGCCGTGGTCGGTCATGCCGACCGCGGGCATACCCAGGCGCGCCGCCTCCTTGAACAAGGGGGCGATCTTCGCCGCACCGTCGAGCATCGAGTACTCGGTGTGCACATGCAGGTGGACGAAGGAATCGTTCGACACCAGCGAAAACCTCCCCTAGGCAGACGGATCCCTGGCTGCTTGACGCGGGCCGGTCCTCCCACCTTATGCGCCGGGGCTCGACGGCGCCCGGGCGGGATGGTACCCCGGCGAGGGTCAGTCTCCCCCTCCGTCCGGCCGCCGCCAAGCACCGACGCGGCGCGGTTCGCGATGACCTCGGTTACCCCCCGAACGGGGCGCCGGATCAGCTCAGCCGAGCCAGCCGCCGGTTGGCCTCCTCCCTGTCGAACCACGCCGGATCGAACCCGGAGCCGCCGAGTTCTTCGAGCAGTTCCTCGTTGTCTTCGCCGCCGGGATCACGCAGCGCTTCCAGCAACATCTCGTAACTCTGCCCGTCATCGCATTCCGCCGGAGGGGCGGCACGTTCACCGTCGAGGCAGCTCGATGCTTCGGGGAGGGCGACCAGCCGCTCGACCCGGATCCAGTGCCGCCAGCCCTCCGTCTCGTAGACGAGCCGTTGCCCTGGAGACGTGATGACCTGGCCGAGTGTCACTTCGTCGTCGAAACGGTCTCCTTCACAGCTCTGCGCGTCGACGCTGAAGCCTCCGTACGCGGTCTGGAACCGGTGATACTCCCGTTCTTCACGGTCGAACGCGGCCGCGAGGATCCGGTGCAGGCCGGCGAGGGTGACGTCGGAACGGACTTCGAGCCGTCGCCAGATCGCGTCGTCCAGCTCGGCGAGGGCGACCGCCAGCCGGAGTCCGGTGACCTGCTCGGGCGGGGGCAGCACGAGCGGCAGTGGATCGGCCGACGGTACGCGTGGCAGCGGTTCGTAGCCGGGAAGACCGAGCCACCGGCGCAGCTGGACCGCACGCCGGGCCAGATCGGGTCTCGGATCCCTGCCCAGTTCCAAGAGTCCGGGGATCTTCTCCCGAATCCAGGCGGCGCTGTCCGCTTCGGCGATCAGCGCCGCTTCGACCTGGCTCCGGAACTCCTCGGGGGTCAGCGGCGCCTCGGTCACCTCGAAGCCGTTGCGAAGCACCGCGAGGGCGTCCTCGGGGACGGCGTGGAGCTCGATCACGTCGACCTCGCGACCGTTCACGACCACCTCGACGCCCACTGAGCGTTTGCCGGCGGTCAGCGTGGCGGCGAGGACCACCAGGTCCTGATCCACCTCGCCTTGGACGACGCAGCCCGAAAGCTCGACCGGCCCGTGGAGCAGCTTCGGCCAGCGATCCACCTTGGACACGTCCAGGGGCGGACGCGTCCGGCGGGAGCGCTGGTGCTTCGGTCTTTTGGCGGGCTTGCGGCCGCGGCTGACGGGGGACACGGGAGCAGTATCGCCAGTGGCACCGACAGTTTCGGGGTCGTGAGCTGCGCCGTTCGGAAAATGCTTGCCGACCTGGGCGTGGCTGTGCAGACTGGCCAGCCGCCAAGATCACTTGACCGCCCCGGAGAGTTGATGATCGACCTGCAGGCCCTGAACGAGAACGTGATCGCGGAGTTCCGCGCGAACGGCCGCCACGGCGACGGTCTCCCGACGTTGCTGCTCACCACCACCGGCGCCCGCACCGGACGACGCCATGTGACGCCGATGCTGTTCCTCGCCGACGACGACCGCTACATCGTCTTCGCCGCGAATGGCGGGGCTCCCGGGCATCCGGACTGGTACCGCAACCTGGTCGCGGAGCCGTCGGTCGACGTCGAAGCGGAGGGTGAGGCCTTCACCGCTCACGCGGTCGAAGTCACCGGAGCAGCGAGGGATCGCCTGTTCGCGAAGCAGGCGAAGGCGTTTCCACGGTTGGCTGAGCATCAGTCGAAGACCGCGCGGCCGTTCCCGGTGATCGCGCTCAGGCGCGTGTGAAGCTCGCGGGGTCGCGGCGGCCTTGGTCGCGTGCAAGTACGTGAAGGCCCCCTTCATTGCGCCAGGCGCAATGAAGGGGGCCTTCACGTACTTGAGGAAGGTGTGGAGGGCCTCCGGAGTGGTCGCTGTGACTGCTGGTGCGTGTGGGGCGCAGGTGGCGATCGTCGAGTCCGGACCGAACTGGACGCAGAGCTTGTGACGCTGGCCACTTACGCACGGGGATCCGGTGTCCTCACGGCACTCCGTGCCCGCGAAGGTGCCCTGTACGGGTCCGCTTACCGCGTCCAAGCGAACCTCGCAGGCTGAATCCGGGCGCTCGGCCGTTCTCTTGACAAAGCGTCGCGGCCGACCGCACGATCTCGTCCCATGAACCTGTCTGACAGCCAGACAGCCGGACACGGTGGTCCACGACGCGTCAGCGCGATGGAGGCCGTGCTGGCCCACCTCCGCGGTGCCATCGAGCGCGGCGAGTACCCCGTCGGCCAGAAACTGCCGTCGGAATCGGCGCTCGGCAAGGAGTTCGAGGTCAGCCGTTCGGTCGTCCGCGAAGCGTTGCGGGGGCTGCAGGCACTCGGGCTCACCGTGTCCAAAACGGGCAAAGGGACCTTCGTGACCGCCACCGGGCCGGTCGAGAACCCCACCTTCGGGACCTACTCGGCCCGCGACCTGTTCGAGGTCCGGCGGCACGTCGAGATCCCCGTCGCCGGTTACGCGGCCCTGCGCCGCAGCACCGACGACCTGGACCTCCTCGGTCATCTCGTCGAGCGGATGGACGTCGAAACCGACAACACCGCGTGGGTGGCGCTGGACTCGCTGTTCCACATCACCATCGCCCAGGCCTCGGGCAACCCGGTGTTCGGCAAGGTCATCGAAGAGATCCGGGACGCGCTGGCCCGCCAGTCGTCCTTTCTCAACCAATTGGGGGATCGTCGGACCCGCTCGAACACCGAGCACCGTGAGATCGTCACCGCCATCGCCGCCGGCTCCGAGACCGACGCCGTCGCGGCGATGACCTCCCATCTCGAACACGTCGAGGACGCGCTCACCACCATCGTGCGGCCGGGCCACACGACGCAGCAGGACAAGGACGACTGAAATCGTGACCGAACAGACCCTCAGCGCGGACGACAGCAAATCCGCGCCGGTGCCCGCCGACGCCGGTGACGCCGGCTACGACAAGGCGCTGAAACCCCGCCACGTCAACATGATCGCGATCGGCGGCGCCATCGGGACCGGCCTGTTCCTCGGCGCGGGCGGCAGGCTCGCGCAGGCGGGCCCGGCCCTCGCGATCGTGTACGCGGTCTGCGGCCTCTTCGCGTTCTTCGTGGTGCGCTCCCTGGGCGAGCTCATCCTGTACCGCCCCTCCTCCGGCGCCTTCGTCTCCTACGCCCGGGAATTCATGGGTGAGAAGGGCGCTTTCGTCGCGGGCTGGATGCACTTCCTGAACTGGTCGACGACCGGGATCGCGGACATCACCGCGATCGCGCTGTACGCGCATTTCTGGTCGTTCTTCACCCCGATCCCGCAATGGGTACTGGCGCTCATCGCGCTCGCGGTGGTGCTGGCGCTGAACATGGTCTCGGTGAAGCTGTTCGGCGAGATGGAGTTCTGGTTCGCCATCATCAAGGTCGCCGCGCTGGTGACCTTCATGGCGATCGGGATCTTCCTGCTGGTCACGCAGCAGCCGATCGACGGCAACACGCCGGGCTTCTCGCTGATCTCCGACAACGGCGGGATCTTCCCGGCCGGGGTACTGCCGATGGTGCTGATCGTCCAGGGCGTCGTGTTCGCCTACGCCTCGGTCGAACTGGTCGGCGTCGCCGCGGGCGAGACGGAGAACCCGCGCAAGATCATGCCCAAGGCGATCAACTCGATCATGTGGCGGATCGGGATCTTCTACGTCGGCTCGGTGATCCTGCTGGCGATGCTGATGCCCTGGGACGCCTACTCGAAGAACGAGAGCCCGTTCGTCACCGTGCTCTCACATATCGGAGTGCCGCAGGCGGGCAACGTCATGAACCTCGTGGTGCTGACGGCGGCCCTGTCCAGCCTGAACTCGGGCCTCTACTCCACCGGCCGCATCCTGCGATCGATGTCGATGGCAGGCTCCGCGCCGAAGTTCACCGGTGTGATGAACAAGAACCACGTTCCCTACGGCGGGATCCTGCTCACCTCCGCGGTCTGCGTGGTCGGTGTCGGCCTGAACGCCGTCGTGCCGAGCCAGGCCTTCGAGATCGTGCTGAACTTCGCCGCCATCGGCATCCTCGGCACCTGGGCGATCATCGTGCTCTCGCATCTGCTGTTCGTGCGCAAGGCCAAGCTCGGCGAGGTCGAGCGTCCGTCGTACCGCCTGCCGTTCTCGCCCTACACCGAGATCGCGACGCTGATCTTCCTCGTCGCCGTGGTGGTGCTGATGGGCTTCGACGAGGTCGGCCGGATCACCCTGTACTGCCTGCCGGTCATCGGGCTCGCGCTGGTGGCGGGCTGGTTCGGGGTCCGCAAGCGGATCAACATGGACGTCTTCGAGAAGACGAAGCTGTGATGCCGGAGATCCGCGTCCCCGCGCACGAACCGCTGGTGCACCTGCTTCGCGACGGCATGGTCGAGGGGGTGCACCACGGTTCGGCCGTGGTGCTCGCTCCCGACGGCCGCGTGCTGTTCGCCGCGGGCGACATCGAAGCGGCGTTCTATCCGCGTTCGGCGGCGAAGCCCTTGCAGGCCACGGCGATGGCGCGGCTCGGCGTCGAGCTGAGCCCCGCCGGGTTCGCCGTCGGCGCGGCCAGCCACTCCGGCGAGGAGATCCACCTCGCCGAGGTGCGCAGGACGCTCGACGGCGCCGGGCTCACCACGGAAGACCTCCGGACGCCGGAAGACCTGCCGTTCGACCCGGTCGAGCGCGACGCTTGGATCGCTTCGGGGCGGCACGCCTCGCGGCTGGCGCACAACTGTTCCGGCAAGCACGCCGCCATGCTCGCGACCTGCCGCCTGCACGGCTGGTCCACAAAGGACTATCTGGACGCCGGCCATCCACTGCAGCGCGCGATCGCGGAGTGCGTCGAAGACCTGACCGGGCAGCGGATCCCGAAGGTGGCCGTCGACGGTTGCGGTGCTCCCCTGTTCGCGGTCTCGTTGCGCGGGCTCGCCGGCGCGGTCGGCAAGATCGCCGCGTCGGCGCCGAGGACACCGGAATGCCTTGTCGCCGAAGGGATCCGGAAGCATCCGGAGCTGGTCGCCGGTACCCGGCGCGACGTCACCGCGCTCATGCGCGCCGTGCCCGGCCTGATCGCCAAGGACGGTTTCGAGGCCGTCCAGGTCGCCGCTCTCCCGGACGGGACGGCGATCGCGATCAAGATCGCCGACGGCGGCGACCGCGCGCGGCGGCCGGTGCTCGCCGCCATGCTCGCGTTGTGCGGAGTCGATCCGGACGTGCTCGAACCCACTCCCGGCCTGCGCGTGACGGGCGCGCTGGCCGAACCCGACCTCGCCGCCTGAGGAGCCTTCGATGCACCGCGTGGAACACGATCTGCTGGGGGACAAGGAAGTCCCGGCCGACGCCTACTGGGGCGTGCACACCGCACGGGCCAGGGAGAACTTCCCCATCACGGGCACGGCGATCTCCGCGTACCCGCATCTGATCGAGGCACTCGCCTCGGTCAAGGAGGCCGCGGCCCGCGCCAACGCCGATCTGGGGCTGCTGGAGCCGGACGTCGCCGACGCGATCCGCCGGGCGTGCCGTGAGATCCGCGAAGGCGCGCTGCACGACCAGTTCGTCGTCGACGTCATCCAGGGCGGCGCGGGCACCTCGACGAACATGAACGCCAACGAGGTGATCGCGAACCGCGCGCTCGAACTGCTGGGGCACGAGAAGGGCGATTACGCTCGCGTGCACCCGAACGAGCACGTGAACCTCGGGCAGTCGACCAACGACGCGTACCCGACCGCGGTCAACGTCGCGACCATCATCGCCGTCCGCGAACTGGCCGAAGCGATGGTCGTGCTGGAGCGGGCCTTCGCGGCCAAGGCCGTCGAATTCCACGATCTGCTGAAGATGGGCCGCACCCAGTTGCAGGACGCCGTCCCGATGACACTGGGGCAGGAATTCGGCACCTACGCGGTCATGCTCGGCGAAGACCGGCTTCGGCTCACCGAGGCGGTGACGCTGCTGCACGAGATCAACCTCGGCGCGACCGCGATCGGCACCGGGCTCAACGCCGCGCCCGGGTACGCCGAAGCCGCCGTCGCGCACCTGCGCGAGATCACCGGCCTGCCCGTCGTGTCCGCCGCGGACCTCGTCGAGGCGACACAGGACTGCGGCGCGTTCGTGCACCTTTCGGGCGTGCTCAAGCGGATCGCGGTGAAACTCTCGAAGAGCTGCAACGATCTGCGGCTGCTTTCGTCCGGGCCGCGGGCGGGGCTCAACGAGATCAACCTGCCGCCGGTGCAGGCGGGGTCGTCGATCATGCCCGGCAAGATCAACCCGGTCATCCCCGAGGTGGTCAACCAGGTCGCGTTCGAGGTCATCGGCAACGACGTCGCCGTCACGATGGCGGCCGAGGCCGGACAGTTGCAGCTGAACGCGTTCGAGCCGCTGATCCTGCACTCGCTTTCGGAGAGCATCACGCATTTGCGGTCGGCGTGCCTCGTGCTGGCGGAACGGTGCGTCTCCGGGATCACCGCGAACGCGGACGTGATGCGGGGCTACGTCGAGAATTCGATCGGGCTGGTGACCGCGCTGAACCCCAGGATCGGGTACGCGGCGGCGACCGAGATCGCCAAGGAGGCGCTCGAGACCGGCCGAGGGGTGGCGGAACTCGTCGTCGAGAAGGGGCTTCTGCCCGCCGAGGAGCTGGCGAAGCTGCTGAAGCCGGAGACGCTCGCGCGGCTTTCCTGAGACCAGCGGGGCGGTACCGGGCGGTCCGCCCCGCGCCAGTGTCAGGAAAGTGGCTTTCAGGACATTTTTCGTCCTGAAAGCCACTTTCCTGACATGCGGGTACGGTCGTAAGCGGAAGGTGATCCTCCGCACGAAAGGCGGCCCGCGTGCTCGACCGACTTCTCGACCGGTACCTCGGCCTCCCGCCCGCCGAAGGGCCTGCCCCCTCGGTGACCAAGGCGATCGCCGTGCCGATCACAGCGCCGAGGTCGCCGCGCTGACGACACCGGTGTCCATGGTGACCGGCTGGTACGACCTGTTCATCTCCGCCCAGCTGCGCGACTTCAAGGAGCTCGCCGCGGCCGGACGCGCTCCGCGGATCACCATCGGACCGTGGGCGCACGGCGAGCCCGCGAGCCTGAAAACCCTGATCACCGACCAGATCGGCTTCCTCTCCGCCCATCTCCTCGGTGATCGCGCGCCGCTCAGGCAGTCGCCCGTGCGCCTGTACCTCCAGGGCTCCGGACGCTGGCTGGACTTCGCAAGCTGGCCGCCGGAATCCGCCGCCACCCCGTACTTCCTGCGCCCTGGCGGGCTTTCCGTCGCCGAACCCGTCGAGTCGAAGCCGGGCACGTTCACCTTCGACCCGGCCGATCCGACGCCGACCGTCGGCGGCCCACTGCTGTCCGGCGTGCAGAAGCAGCAGGACAACAAGGTCGTCGAACAGCGGCCGGACGTGCTGCTCTTCACCGGTGACGTACTGAAGCGCGACCTCGACGTCATCGGCGAGATCTCCGCGCTCGTGCACGTCCGGACCGACCTCGGCCACGGCGACGTCTTCGTCCGGCTGTGCGATGTGGACCGTCGCGGGGTCTCCCGCAACGTCACCGACGGGATCCTCCGCCTGCGCCCCGGCCACCCGGAGTCCGATGTGGACGGTGTGGTCGCCGCCGAGATCTCACTCGATCCGACGGCGTACCGGTTCCGGCGTGGGCACCGCCTGCGGGTGCAGGTCGCGGGCGGCGCGTTCCCGCGCTTCGCTCGCAACCACGGCACCGGCGAGCCGGTTTTCAGCGCGGTGGACGGGAAAGCCGCGCGGTTCGAGATCTTCCACGATCCCGCGCGGCCGTCCCGGATCACGCTGCCGGTGTGCTGAGGGGCGGACTCACCCCTCGGCGAGTCTCTTGATCTCGTAGCCGGGCACGTTCACGCCCACGGCGAAGCTCGGGCTCCAATCGATACCGAGCTCTTCGGCGGCACGCTGCGCCTTGATCGCGCCCGTCTTGCCTTCATAGGTCGACCACGGGTCGAACGTCACGAAGGCCGGCTTCGGTTCGGACGCGTTCCACACCGAGACGAGCACGGTGCGAAGCACCTCACCCGAGACCACGTATCCGAACGGGACTTCGGCACTGACCGTGACTCCCGTCGTCAGACCGTCCTGTTTCCCGCCCACTTCGACCTGACGGAACTCGGGCCGCGCGGCCCTCACCGCGTCGGCGACGGGGCCGGCGGTGGTCATGGAGGGGGTAGGGGCGGGAGCGGCTCGCTTCTCGGGAACGAAAAGCGCGCATCCGCTCAGCAGCATCGCCAGGGCGGTCACCATCGTGAGCCGTCGGATCACGGCACGACCCGCTGGTGCGTGGTCAGCCTGCCGTCTTCGTGCAGCACGTGGAAAAGCAGCGACGGCGGCAGGTCGTAGTCGACCGGCCCGCCTTCACCCCACGAGCGCAGCCCGTCCCGCTCCCAGGGGAACAGGATGCTCGACCCGACCGACGGCGCCGACCGCAGCGGCACTCCCGCGAACGTCGTCGACGCCGCGGCGTGGACGTGCCCGCAGAGCAGGGCGACCACGCGCGGATGACGCGCGAGCACCTCGGCCAGCCTTTCCTCACCGTACTGGCGCATCGCGTCCACCAGCGGCAGCCCGAGCGGGACCGGCGGGTGGTGGAAGGCGATGAAGGCCGGGCCGTCGCCCTCGCCGAGCACGCCGTCCAGCCAGGTCATGGTCTCGTCGTCGAACTGCCCGTCCGGCTTGCCGGGGATGGTCGAATCGGCCATGACGAACGTGACGTCGCCGACGGTGTGCGCCGCGTTGACCGGGGCGTCGTCCGGCGCCTGGCCGAGCAGCCCGTCGCGGAACGGGCCGCGCTTGTCGTGGTTGCCGGGGCAGACGAAGAGCGGGACGTCGGTCTTGAACAGCTCGGCCGCGCGCCGGTATTCCTCCAGGGTGCCGTGGTCGGTGATGTCGCCGGTCACCAGGATCGCGTCGACCGGGGTCGCCAAGTTCTCCAGGTACCGCATGACCCGTGCGGTGCGTTCGTCGGCGCGTTCCCCGCCGTCGAGATGGTTGTCGCTCAGATGTGCCGTCACGAACATTCGTGTCACCCCATGTCTTCCAGATATGCCAACGTTTTCACCCAGTTCCGCACGAGCAGCTCCACCGCCGTCGCGAGGTCGGAGACACGGATCGCCTCGGCGATCCGGTGGTGTTCGTCGATACTCTCCTGAGAGCGTTCGACGCCACCGAAATAGCGCGCGTCATAGCGTTTCAGCAGCGGCTTCGTCTGCTCCAGCAGACGCAGCAGATGCGGATTCGTGCAACGCGAGACGAGCAGCGCGTGCCAGCGGTCGTCCAAAGTAGACAAATCACCCTGCCGTGCGAGTTCCGCGGTCATCTCGCCGGTGATCCGGTCCAGCCCGCCGGTGAGCCCGGCGAGGTCCTGCGGCGAACTCCAGCGCAACGCGAGCGATTCGAGCTCCGCGACGAGCGGGTACAGCTGCCGGGCCTCGTCCGGATCGAACGGCGGCACGAGGAAACCCCGGTTCGGCGCCGAGACGAGCAGGCCACGGTCGGCCAGCCCGATCAGCGCCTCGCGCAACGGGGTCCGGCTGACACCCAGCTCGCGGGCGAGGTGCACCTCGTTGATGCGGCTGTCCGCGGCGATCCGGCCGTCGAGCACGCGGGCGGTGATCTCCTCCGCGAGGTCGCGCCGGAGCAGGTTCCTCGTCATCGGTGCAGTATTGCATGCACTTCGGTCGTACTGTATTCAGTTAGGCATGACGGACTTCGATGTGCACCGCGCCCGCGCCGAAACACCGGGCTGCGCGGAGGTGGTCCACCTCAACAACGCCGGATCGTCGCTGCCGCCCGCGCGGGTGACCGACACCGTCGTCGGCTACCTGCGGGAAGAAGCCCTGATCGGCGGATACGAGCAGGCCGCGGCGACCGCGGAGCGGATGAACGGCGTCTACGCCTCGGCCGCGCGCCTCGTCGGGGCGGAGCCCGAAGACATCGCCCTGACCGACAACGCGACCCGCTCCTGGCAGGCGATCTTCTACGCGCTGCCGTTCGCCGCGGGAGACCGGATCCTGACGGCGAAATCCGAGTACGCGAGCAACGTCATCTCGTTCCTGCAGATCGCGAAGCGCACCGGCGCCGTCGTCGAAGTGGTCGAGAACGACGAGTCCGGGCAGCTGGACGTCGAGGACCTCAAGCGCCGCGTCGACGGCGACGTCAAGCTGATCGCCGTCTCGCACGTGCCCACCCAGGGCGGGCTGGTGAACCCCGCGGAGGAGATCGGCGCGGTCGCGCGTGAGGCCGGGATCCCGTTCCTGCTGGACGCGTGCCAGAGCGCCGGCCAGATCGACCTCGACGTCGCGCGCCTGAACTGCGACGCCCTCAGCGTCACCGGCCGCAAGTACCTGCGCGGACCGCGGGGCACCGGGTTCCTCTACGCGCACCCGCGGCTGCGCGAGCGCGTCGAGCCCGCGATGCTCGACCTTCACTCGGCAGTGTGGACCGCGCCCGAAACCTACGAAGTCGATCCGACGGCGAAGATGTTCGAGGTCTGGGAACGCGATCACGCCGCTCTGCACGGCCTCGGCGCGGCGATCGACTACGCCCTCGAATGGGGCATGCCCGCCATCGAAGCCCGGGTCGCCGCCCTCGCGGCGACACTGCGCGACGCGCTGCGCGAGATCCCCGGCGTCCGCGTCCACGACCAAGGGACGCGACAGTGCGGGATCGTCACGTTCAGCGTGGCGAAAACACCGTCTCAGGAAGTGAAGCGGCGCCTGGCGGCGGCGAAGATCAACGTCAGTGTCACGGAAGCGACGTCCGCCCAGTTCGATTTCGTCGAGCGTGGATTGCCACCGCTGGTCCGGTCTTCGGTGCACTACTTCAACACCGAAGACGACATCGCGCTGCTTGCCGGCGAAGTCGCGAAGCTGGCCTAGCGGCGCGAAAGCACCGACTCGGACGGCGGGGCGTACGGCAGCCCCGTCGTCTTCGCGCGCATACCGAGCACCAACGCCTCCCCCAGCAGGCTGACGCCGATCGACAGCGTCACCGGCCGCGCGTCGGGATGTGCCCCGGCCATCGTGGCCAGGAAGCCGACCCCGAAGTTCACCAGCATCGACAGCACCCAGACGCCGAACGTCCAGCCGGTGTAGCGCAGCCACAGGACGCCGTCGCGCTCGAAGAGCTTCGTGGTGGTGGCACGGACGGCGCCGAGGACGCAGCCGACCACGGAGCCCAGCACGAGCCACAGGCCGTCCGTGAAGGTGAAGACCGCCAGCTTGCTCAGGCCGTAGACACCGATCGCGAGCAGGATCACCGGCCCCCCGAACACCTCACGGGCGACCAGCGGCTCCCCACGCAACCTGCGCACGACGATCACGGCCACCGCGGCGACCACCAGCGCGATCAGCAACCAGGTCCTCAATGAACTCTCCCCTTTGTAGCATGCCTGTGCCAAATAAAATAGCAAGGTCGTGCTATAAAGGCAACATGCCCAAGATCGTCGACCCCGGCGCCCGGCGCCTGGAGATAGCCGAAGCCGTCTTCCGGGTGATCCAGCGCGACGGCCTCGCGCAGGCGTCGCTCCGGAGCGTGGCCGAGGAGGCCGGTCTCGCGATCGGTTCGGTGCGGCACTACTTCCGCGGCCACGACGAGCTGATCGTGTTCGCCATGCGCTCGCTCGGCGACCGGCTGGAGGCGAGACTGCTCGGGCATCTCCCCGACCTGCTCGATCCGGCGACACCGCGCTCACGGCGGCAGGAGATCACCGAAGCGCTGCTCGGCGAACTGCTCCCGCTCACCGAGCAGACCAGGGCCGAGACCGACGTCTGGCTGGCGTTCTCGGCCGCCGCGAAGAACCGGCCGGACCTCGCGGAGGAGGCCGTCCGCATGTACGAAGGAGTCCGCGCCCTCGTCCGGCGGGTGCTCGACGGCGCGAACGAAGCGGGCGGCCTCCTCGAAGGCCTCGATCTGGCCGTCGAGACCGAGCGGCTGGCCGCGCTGCTGGACGGGCTCGCGTTGTCGACGGGCCGGACCTCACCGGAGCTGATGCGCACGGTGCTCCGGCGGCATCTGGAGACCTTGAGGTGCCCGGAATGAGCACGTTCTACGAGATCGCCGCCCACGACCCCGGCCGCGTAGCGGTGATCGACGTCGACGGCAGGGAGACCACCTTCGGCGAGCTGTCGGCGCGCGCGAATCAGCTGACTCATGCCTTGCGCGCCCTCGGCCTCGGCGAAGGCGACGGCGTCGTCGCGATCATCCACAATGGACTCACCTACTACGAGCTCCTGCTGGCGACCCTGCAGGCGGGGATGTACTTCACCCCGGTCAACCACCGGTCCTCACCGGCCGAGATCGCCTACATCGCGGCCAACAGCGGCGCCGAGGTCGCCGTCGCGGACGCGGACATCGCCGCCACGTGCACCGCGGAACTGGCGGGCCTGCACCGGTTTTCCCGCGGCGAGACGCCCGGCTGGGCGGACTACGCGGCTTGGGGCGCGGACCTGCCCACCACCGCGCCCGAGCGACGGACCGCGGGCCAGACGATGCTCTACACCTCCGGGACCACAGGACGGCCCAAAGGTGTCCGGCGCGCCCTGTCCGGGCGGCCGCCCGCGCTGCACCCGATCCACGCGAACGTCCTCGAACGCCTGGACGTCCGGCCGGGGCACGGCGTGCACCTCGTCGCCTGCCCGCTCTACCACGCCGCGCCGGGCATGTTCTCGACCGCGATCCTGCACCTCGGGCACACACTCGTGCTGATGGACCGGTTCGACGCCGAGGAAACGTTGCGGCTCACCGAAAAGCACCGGGTGACGAGCACGCATCTGGTGCCGACGATGTTCCACCGCATGCTGCGGCTGCCCGAGGACGTCCGCGCGCGGTACGACCTGTCGAGCCTGACTTCGGTCATCCACGGCGCCGCGCCGTGCCCGAAGGAGGTCAAGGAACGGATGCTCGCCTGGCTCGGACCGGTGGTCCACGAGTACTACGGCGCGTCCGAGGGCCTGATCACCGCCGTGCACGCGCGCGATTGGCTCGCCGAGCCGGGGACCGTCGGCACGCCGCTGGACGGCGTCCGGGTCAAGGTGCTCGACGACGAGGGCTCGGAACTCCCCGCCGGCGGGACCGGGACGCTCTACTTCAGTTCCGCGCACACGAAATTCGACTATCACGACGATCCGGACAAGACGGTCGCCGCGCGTTCCGGCGAGTTCGTCACCGTCGGGGACGTCGGTCATCTGGACACCGCCGGCCGGGTGTTCCTGAGCGACCGGCGAACGGATCTCATCCTTTCCGGTGGGGTGAACATCTACCCGGCCGAGATCGAGGGGCGGCTGCTGAGCCATCCCGATGTCGCCGACGTCGCGGTGATCGGGGAACCGGATCCCGAGTGGGGACAACGGGTCGTCGCGGTCGTCCAACCGGTCGAGGGGATCGCCGGGGACGCCGCGCTGGCGAAGCGGCTCGAAGAGCACTGCCGGGCCGAACTGGCCGGGTTCAAGACGCCGCGCCGGTTCGATTTCCGCGAGCGGCTGCCGCGGACCGAGAGCGGCAAGATGCTGCGGCGGACGCTTCGGGCGGAATGAACGGCCCTTTCGGGCAGTGCCGATCGCGGTACGGTTCGCTCATGCGCCTGCGGTCCGCGACCACGCTGCTCGCCACCCTCGTCCTCACCCTGGCCGCCCCCGTGACGGCCGAGGCGACGCCCGGATCCGGCGTGACCGGGACGATCTTCCACCAGAAGACGGTCGGGGACACCGATTACGTGCTGCGCGAGGTCGTCATCCAGCCCGGCGGCTACACCGGCTGGCACTACCACGACGGCACGCTGCACGCGTACGTCAAGGCCGGCACGCTGACGCACAACTCGGCCGATTGCGGGCTCGACGGCCTGTACCGGAAGGGCGCCGTCTTCACCGAGCCGAGCGACACCGTCCACATCGGACGGAACCTCGGGACGACGCCGGTGGTGCTGGAAGTGCTCTACGTGCTGCCGCACGGAAGCCCGCTTTCGCAGGACGCGCCCAACCCCGGATGCCCGTTCTAGGCGCCGAACCAGCCTGCGACGTCCAGCCGGAAGCCGTCCGCGGGGGCCATCGTGCGGAGGTCCGTTTCGAGGGCGCGGACCCTGTCGGCGCCCAGCGTGGCGACCCACTCCTCGCGCAGCTCCTCGAAGATCGCCGCCGTCCGGCCGAGTGAGTCGAACCCGCGGCCGGTGAGCCGCACGACCTTGCGCCGCGCGTCGGCCGGATCGTCGACGCGCGCGACGTAGCCGAGCTGCTCCAGCTTGTCGACGGTCTTGCCCGCCGCCTGCTTGCTGACGCCGAGCCGCCGCCCGATCTCGCTCGCCGTCGCGCCCTCGCGGCCGATCGCCTGCATGGCGAAGCCGTACGCCGGGCGGACGTCGGGATGCCCCTGCTCGGCCAGTTCGGCGTGCATCCGGTCGATGATCGAGCGGAAACCCGCGAACAGCAGGAGCGGCAGCTCGTACCCGGGCGGATCGGGAACCTGCTTGCGTTGTTCGACAACTTGGTTTACCTTTTCGTCAACCACGTTGACCACCTTAGGGGGAAACCTTGTTCACCGACCACACCGTCGAAACCGCGCCCGAAGCCTCACGTCGTGCGATGGAGGCGACCATCCGCAAGTTCGGCCACCTTCCCACCGCCGTCGCCCGGCAGGCGTCGTCACCGGAACTGCTCGACGGGTTCCTGAAGCTCAGCGCGAGCTTCGAGCGGACGACACTCGAACCTCTGGCCCGGGAGACGGTCGTGATGACCGTGGCGACCCGCAACGGCTGCGAGGTGTGCGTCGAGATCCACACCGGCAAGCTGAAGGGTCTTCAGGCGGACGACGACGTCATCGCGGCGCTTCGCTCGCAACGGCCCGTGCCCGACGAGCGGCTGGAGGCCGTCCGGCAGTTCACTCTCGCCGTCCTCGAAACCGGCGGCGGCGTCGACGACGACACTCTGCGGACCTTCTTCGGGTACGGCTACACCGAACGGAACGCCCTCGAAGTCGTCATGGGCATCGGCGCCTACACGATGTCGACCTTGGCGAACCGGCTCATCCGCGCCTAGTCGCCCTGCGTGATCGCCCCTCGCGGCCCGGATCACTCCAATGGCCGCCGATCTTGATGTATCTGGGCAGTCCCGACCGCCTCTTCTCTTGTGTAGCCGAAAGTTCGCCACCCGCGGCGCGGCGCACACCGGCGGTCTGGCCTGCCGAGGGGGCAGACCAGACCGCCGAAACCGAAAACGTTCCACAGGGTGTTGGGGGTGCGTGAAGGCCCCCTTCCCTCGGCTGAGCCGAGGGAAGGGGGCCTTCACGTGTCCGCCGTCCGCAATTAGTCCTCTAAATGCGGCAGCGCTGGCGCCACGACGTCGGACCTCGAGCGCCCAGCCCTCGCCGCTAAGGAGCCCAGGGCGGCGGTCTCGCGTGACTGGACGGACGACACACGTGACGGGATGGACGACACGCGTGTCCAGGCGGACGGCTCTCACCTCGATCGCATCTAGTCGGCTAAATGCGTCGGCCGTCAGACCTCGAGCGCCCAGCGCACGTAGCGCATCGTCGGCACGAAGCCCGCCTTCTCGAAGACCCCGAACGCGCCCGACGGATCCGCCGAGTCCACGTTCAAGCTCGCGCGGTCGTACCCCTCGTCGGCGGCGGCCCTCAGCGCGTGCGCCATCAGCGCTCCGGCGACACCCCGGCGCCGATACTCGCGCAGCGTTCCGATCACCATGAAATGCGCGTCGCGGACGCCGGTGGCCTCGGTGTCGGCCTCCCAGCACAGGGTCACCAACATCCCCACCGCCGATCCCCCCGCCCGAAGCAGGAAGCTGACCTCGGGCCGGAAAGTCTGGTTGGTGATCTTGTTCCGCCAGAGATCGGCGGGCATCGGCACGGCGCCCCAGTGGTCCCGGTACGCCTCGTTCCGGACGGCCCGGAATTCTTCGTCGTTCCGCTCCGACCACGGCTCGATCGTGAACCCGCGCGGGATCACCGGGCCATCGACGACGCCGAGCGAGTGCTCCATGCGCTGGAAGTAACGCGCGGCCTCGAAACCCCGGGAGCGGACGAGCTCGGCCAGGCCCGCGATACGCTCCGGCCGGTTGACGTCGACCACGAGCTTCGCCGACGGGTGATGCAGCCCGTGCACCACTTTGGCCGCCGCCACGCCCGCGTCGACGAGCGCGCCACCGATGCCCCGGCGGCGATATCCGGGATGCACTCCGCCGTCGAAGAAGACCCGATGGACCTCTTCCGCCGACGGCTTGAACCGGATCTTCATGTAGCCGGCCATCACGTCCCCGTCGAAAACCGCGAGACTCGCGCGCTCGAGATCCGCGTACGGGTCGATCAGCTCCTGGAGGGTGTCCTCCGCCGTGTAGTTCTCGCCGATCCCGTCGGCGGTCTCCATCGCGTTGAGGAGGTCGGCCGCCGCCTGGGCGTCCTCGGGCCGCAGTGGCCGCCACGTGAGGTTGTGCACGCGGCTGAACGTAGCCCCACGCGGGCGGGTTGTCGCTCGGTTTACAGCAGGCGCGAGGCCGGAAAGAAGATCGTGCTCAGCAGGTACGCGCGACGACCTTCGGCGGGTTGGTTGCGCGCTCGTGCCGCGAGCAGGTCGCCCAGCGCGCCGATCATCTCGGCGAGTTCGTCCTCGTCGAGCCAGAGAGCGCCCTGCCGGTAGCCGACCGAATCGGCTGCCGGATCGGCTCCGTCCCGGTCGAGATAGGCGTTGAACTCGGCGAGAAGCGTGGCCATGGCCGCGGCGAACCCGCGACGGTGGTCGTCCAGTGACATCGCCGCCGCCGTGCCGGCGTCGATCGCCGCTTGGTCGCGGCGGAGCCGGTAGCTCCGTTCGACGGCGCCGTGCACTCGTTTCTCGTCCACCACCTCCAGCAAGCCCGCGTCGGCGAGCAGACCGACGTGCCGGTAAAGCGAGGTCTTGGGCACGTCGGGCAAACGGACGCACAGATCGGACGTCGTATGAGTGCCCTCGCCGGCCATCGCGTGCACGATGCGCATCCGGACCGGATGCAGAAGGAGATCAGCCGTTTTCACCGGCCCACTTTCCCACATCTGATACCATTCCCAAAGTTGGGAATGCGCGAAGGGAGCCACATGGAACTGTCAAGGACGACGGCGCGACTGAGCGGCGGAGCGATACGACCACTGACCACTTTGGATCCGGCCGGTCCGCCGGACGATCTCGAGTGGCTCGATCAGGCGGTCGGTGACGCGCGAGTGGTAGCGATCGGCGAGAGCGCGCACTTCAACCACGAGTTCCACCGGCTCCGGCACCGACTCCTGCGCCATCTGGTCGAGCGGCACGGATTCAGCGCCTTTGCGATGGAGTCGGGCTTCACCGAGGGCCGGCTCACCGACGGATGGGTGCGCGGAGGCGAAGACCGGCTCGGCCGGGTCATGGCCACCGGGTTCACCACGCTGATGGGACTGTGCACCGAGATGCGCGCACAGCTGGAGTGGATGCGCGGGCACAACCTCGCGGCCCCGGAACAGGTCGGGTTCTCCGGTATCGACCTACCCGGCTCAAGTGTGTCCCTGCTGCCGGGGGTGGACGCGGCGATCGCCTACCTCGCCGAGGCGGACCCTGGGCACGACGTCGACCCGCGACTCCGCGAGACAGCCGCGAACATCGCCGCCGTGTCGGTGCTCTCGGCCCATACGGCCTTCTCCGCGTACGCGCGGCTCCCGCAAGCCGGCAGGGACGCGCTGACTTCAGGGCTCGCCGGCCTCCGCACGCGAATGATCGCGCAGCGCATCGGCTACATCCGGAAGACGGGCGAGGCGGCCTACGGACGCGCGCTGCGCTCACTGGAACTCGCGATCGCACTGGACGCGATGGTGCGGGAGATGTCCCGTGACCCGCGAGGTCTCGCCGCCAGCATCCGCGACGCCGCGATCACGGACACCGTCGAGGAGATTCTTCGCGGCGAGGAACGGATCGTCCTCGGCGCGCACAACAACCACGTGCAGCGCTGCCAGGCGGCGATCCCGGGGATACTGCCCGCCTCCACGACGATGGGCATGCACCTGACCGAGCGGCTGGGCCCGGCCTACCTGGCGATCGGCACGACCTCGGCCTCCGGTGAAACCCTGTCCCTGGGCGGTGATCTCTCCACCGGGGAGTTCTTCTCGGATCTCGAACCACCAGAGCCCGGCAGCCTCGACGCGCTCATGGCCGCGAGCCACGACACACCTTTCGCGGTGGACCTGCGACAGTTGTCCCCTGCCGACTCGGAGGCCGTCCGGACCGTCTCCCGGCATCGCAGCGGCGCCTTCTACGGAGATCTGGCCCCCTTGGACGCCTTCGACCTCGTGGTGCACATCCCGCGGGTCACCGCCGCCGAACCGGACGACAGCGCCATCGACCACTCTCCCGCCGAGGTGCGGGAAGCGTTCCGGAGGTGGCGAAGCATCCGCTGATTTCGGTGGGCGCAGTAGGGATCGAACCTACGACCGCTCGGGTGTAAACCGAGTGCTCTCCCGCTGAGCTATGCGCCCGGGAGGTGACACCCGCGCACGGGTGCCACCGGTGAAGACTCAGGCCAGCGAGGCCACGGCCTTCTTCCACGCCTGCTGGTCGCGCGCCTCGCCGGGCTGGTTGACCTCGGCGAACCGCACGACGCCGTCCTTGTCGATCAGGAAGGTGCCGCGGGTGGCCAGGCCGGCCGCCTCGTTGAAGACGCCGTAGGCCTTCGCGACCTCACCGTGCGGCCAGAAGTCCGAAAGCAGCGGGAACTGGTAACCCTCCTGCTCGGCCCACGCCTTGAGCGAGAACGGGGTGTCCACGGACACGCCGATGACCTGGACGCCCTGGCCGTCGTAGTCCGCGAACTCGTCGCGGAGCTGGCACAGCTCGCCGGTGCAGATACCGCTGAACGCGAACGGGTAGAACACGAGCAGGACCGGCTTCTCGCCCTTGAAGGACGACAGCGTCACGGACTGCTTGTTGTAGTCGTTGAGCGTGAAGTCCGGGGCTTGCGATCCGACCTCGACGGCCATACCGGCGGTTTCCTCTCAAGAGCGAACAGGGGCCTGCGACGACAACCCTATCGTGTCGATCGCGCGCCCGGAGAGGTCACCGCTTGGTCTTGGACGACTTCGGCGAAACCAGCCGCGTGCCCGCCCACTTCGGGCCGGCGCTGATGTTGGCCGTCTGCGCCAACCCGACCTGCGGCACCGCCTCGGCGATGTCACTCGGCTCGACATGCCCGGGCTGCCCCGTCTTCGGGGTCAGCACCCAGATCACGCCGTTCTCGTTCAGGGGAGTCCGGACCTCGATCAGCGTGTCACCGAGATCACCGTCGTCCTCGCGCCACCACAGCAGCACCACGTCGATGACCTCGTCGGCGTCCTCGTCGAGGATGTCGCCGCCGATCTGTTCCTCGATCGCCGCACGAAGGTCGTCGTCGACGTCCTCGTCCCAGCCGATCTCCTGGACCACCATGTCCGGCTTGATCCCGAGCCTTTCGGCGACGCTGCTCTGATCAGCGTCTCCCGCGGCGACCACTGCTGTCACTCCTCCAACTACGACGGAGCGTGGTGTCGCGTCGGCCTCGCCGGCCGGGCGGGCACCACACTCGGGTACACGATGCCCGTTAGCGAACACTGGTGAAGCGTTCCGCGCAACCGTCCACACCGGATCTTGAACAACTCGTGTCGCGGCGTACGGACATTCGGCCCACTCCCAGGGGGCCATTTCGGGCGCGCCTGGGCACCTCCGAACGGCCTGCTTTAGGGTGGGAGAGAAAACGCGCGCGCGAGTACAGGCGCGTGCGAGGCGTGTCGCAATCGGGTCCGCGAACGTTACCGATCAGTAGCGGTGACGCGAACGGAACCGGAGGACGACGATGGAAGGCGAACACGCCCGCGTACGAGCACAACCAGCTACCACCTTTCGCAAGGAGACCCCTTGGCCCCGCAGAACGACGGCGCCTCCGGCAAGGAGACCCCGGCACGCGTCCGCGTCATCCGTGACGGATTGGCGGCGCACCTGCCCGACATCGACCCGGAGGAGACCGCCGAATGGCTGGACTCCTTCGACGAGGCGCTGGCCAGGGGTGGTCAGCAGCGCGCCCGGTACCTGATGCTGCGCATCCTCGAGCGGGCCAGGGAGCGCCACGTCGGCGTCCCGGCGCTGACGTCGACGGACTACGTCAACACCATCCCCACCGAGAACGAACCCTGGTTCCCCGGTGACGAGGAGATCGAGCGCCGGTACCGCGCCTACATCCGGTGGAACGCCGCGATCATGGTGCACCGCGCGCAGCGTCCCGGCGTCGGCGTCGGCGGGCACATCTCGACCTACGGCTCGTCCGCGGCGCTGTACGAAGTGGGCTTCAACCACTTCTTCCGCGGCAAGGACCACTCGGGCGGCGGCGACCAGATCTTCATCCAGGGGCACGCCTCCCCCGGCATCTACGCCCGCGCGTTCCTCGAGGGCAGGCTGACCGAGAACCAGCTGGACGGCTTCCGCCAGGAGTTCTCGCACGCCGGCGAGGGCGGCGGCCTGCCGTCGTACCCGCACCCCCGGCTGATGCCGGAGTTCTGGGAGAACCCGACCGTGTCCATGGGCCTCGGCCCGATGAACGCGATCTACCAGGCGCGCTTCAACCGCTACCTGCGCGACCGCGGCATCAAGGACACCAGCGACCAGCACGTCTGGGCGTTCCTCGGCGACGGCGAGATGGACGAGCCGGAATCGCGCGGCCTCATCCACGTCGCCGCCGGCGAGGGCCTCGACAACCTGACCTTCGTGATCAACTGCAACCTGCAGCGGCTCGACGGCCCGGTGCGCGGTAACGGCAAGATCATCCAGGAGCTGGAGTCGTACTTCCGCGGCGCGGGCTGGAACGTCATCAAGGTCATCTGGGGCCGCGAGTGGGACTCGCTGCTGCACGCCGACCGTGACGGCGCGCTGGTCAACCTGATGAACACCACGCCGGACGGCGATTTCCAGACCTACAAGGCCAACGACGGCGCCTTCGTCCGCGAGCACTTCTTCGGCCGCGACCCGCGGACCAAGGAACTGGTCAAGGACCTCACCGACGCCGACGTCTGGAACCTCAAGCGCGGCGGGCACGACTACCGCAAGGTCTACGCGGCCTACAAGTCGTCGCTGGAGCACCACGGCCAGCCGACGGTGATCCTGGCCCACACCATCAAGGGTTACGGCCTCGGTCCGTCCTTCGAGGGCCGCAACGCCACGCACCAGATGAAGAAGCTCACCCTGGACGACCTCAAGCTGTTCCGGGACGCCCAGCGCATCCCGATCAGCGACGAGGAGCTCGAGCGCGACCCGAAGCTGCCGCCGTACTACCACCCGGGCAAGGAATCGGCGGAGATCGAGTACATGATCGGCCGCCGGAAGGCGCTCGGCGGGTTCCTGCCGGAGCGCCGCCCGAAGGCCTCGAAGGCGCTCGTGCTGCCCGGCGACAAGGTCTACGAAGGCATCCGCAAGGGCTCGGGCAAGCAGGAGGTCGCCACCACGATGGCGTTCGTCCGGCTCGTCCGCGAGCTGGCGAAGGACTCCGAGATCGGCAAGAGGATCGTCCCGATCATCCCGGACGAGGCGCGCACCTTCGGTCTCGACTCGATGTTCCCGACGGCCAAGATCTACAACCCGCACGGCCAGACGTACACCTCGGTCGACGCGAGCCTGATGCTGGCCTACAAGGAGTCCGAAAAGGGCGTCATCCTGCACGAGGGCATCAACGAGGCGGGCTCGACCGCGTCGTTCACCGCCGTCGGCACCTCGTACGCCACGCACGGCGAGCCGATGATCCCGATCTACATCTTCTACTCGATGTTCGGGTTCCAGCGGACCGGTGACGGCCTCTACGCGGCGGCGGACCAGATGGCCCGCGGGTTCGTCCTCGGCGCCACCGCCGGACGCACCACGCTGACCGGTGAGGGCCTGCAGCACGCCGACGGGCACTCGCTGCTGCTGGCCGCGACCAACCCGGCCGTCGTGGCCTACGACGCGGCGTGGTCGTTCGAGATCGCCCACATCGTGCGGGACGGGCTGCGCCGGATGTACGGCGAGACCGGGCCGGACGGCAACGGCGAGAACATTTTCTACTACATGACGATCTACAACGAGCCCTACCAGCAGCCCGCCGAGCCCGAGAACCTCGACGTCGACGGCCTGCTCAAGGGTCTCTACAAGTACGCCGACGCGCCGTCGGGCGACGGCCCGGAGGCGCAGATCCTGGTCTCCGGTGTCACCATGCCGGACGCGCTCCGGGCCCAGCAGATGCTGGCCGAGGAGTGGGGCGTACGCGCGGCCGTGTGGTCGGCCACGTCGTGGACCGAGCTGCGGCGCGAGGCCGTCGAGGCCGACCACGACAACCTGCTCCACCCGGGCGACTCGCCGCGTGTGCCGTACGTCACGCAGAAGCTGTCCGGCGCGAACGGGCCGGTGGTCGCGGTTTCGGACTGGATGCGCGCCGTGCCGGACCTCATCCGCCCCTGGGTGCCGAACGACATGCTGACGCTGGGCACCGACGGGTTCGGGTTCTCCGACACCCGTCCGGCCGCCCGGCGGAAGTTCCTGGTCGACGCCCAGTCGATCGTGGTCGGCACGCTGAGCGCGCTCGCCAAGCGCGGCGAGTTCGACCAGGCGAAGGTGGCCGAGGCGGCGCGGAAGTACCGTCTCGACGACGTCGCCGCCGCGGGTCCGCAGCTGTCGGACTCCGGTAGCGCCTAGCACTGCCATGAACGGTCCGTTCCTTGCGAAATTTGCAAGGAACGGACCGTTCATTGCGTCCGGGACCAGACGGGCTAGGGTGAGACATCGGATGTTTGCGGAAAGGGTGAGCGAGTGTGACCAAGCGTCGACTGCCGAAGCCGAGTGAGCTGAAGCAGATCCTGCGGCCGAAGCCGATCGTGCTCAACCCGACCGACCGGCGGCTGGCGGGCGCGCACACGATCGCCGACCTGCGGATGCTCGCCCGCAAGCGCACGCCGCGAGCGGCGTTCGACTACACCGACGGCGCCGCGGAGCTGGAGGACAGCCTCCGCCGCGCCCGGCAGGCTTTCCGCAGCGTGGAATTCCACCCGAACGTCCTGCGCGGCGTGTCCGATGTGGACACGGGCAAGGAGATCCTCGGCAAACGTTCGGAGCTGCCGTTCGCCTTCGCGCCGACCGGGTTCACCCGCATGATGAACCACGAGGGCGAGTCCGCGGTGGCCCGCGTCGCCCAGCGCAACGGCATCCCGATGGGGCTGTCGACGATGGCGACGACGTCGATCGAAGACCTCGCCGCGGCCGCCCCGGAGGCTCGCAAGTGGTTCCAGCTCTACGTCTGGCGTGACCACTCAGCGGGCGAAGATCTGATGAATCGGGCCTGGGCCGCCGGATTCGACACGCTCATGCTGACGGTCGACACCCCGGTCGCGGGCGCGCGGCTGCGCGACGTCCGCAACGGGCTGACCATCCCGCCCGCGCTCACCCTCAAGACCTTCGTCGACGGCGCGATGCATCCGGCGTGGTGGTTCAACCTGCTGACCACCGAGCCGCTGACCTTCGCGTCGCTGAGCCAGTTCGACGGCACCGTCGCCGAGCTGCTCAACCAGCTCTTCGACCCGACCCTGAACTTCGACGACCTCGACTGGGTCCGCCAGACTTGGCCGGGCAAGCTCGTGGTGAAGGGGATCCAGAACGTCGACGACGCGCGTGACGTGGTCAAGCACGGCGCCGACGCGGTGCTGCTGTCCAACCACGGCGGCCGCCAGCTCGACCGCGCGCCGACGCCGATCGAGCTGCTGCCCGCGGTGCTCGACGAGATCCAGGGCGACGCGGAGGTGTGGGTCGACACCGGCATCCTCTCCGGCGGCGACATCGTGGCCGCGATCGCACGCGGCGCGGACGCGGTGCTCATCGGGCGCGCGTTCCTCTACGGCCTGATGGCGGGCGGCGAGCGCGGAGTTCAGCGGTGCGTGGACATCCTGCGCGCCGAAATGACCCGGACGATGCAGCTGCTGGGTGTCCGCACCCTCGCCGACCTCAAGCCCTCCCACGCCACCATGCGCTGACCCCGGCCCGCGTTTCGTCCTCAAGTTGCGGTAGTTGGCGTCGCGAACTACCGCAACTAGAGGACGAAACGCGGGGGGTCAGCGGGTCGCGGCGGAAAGTCCGGCCGGGGCGGTGCGGACCTGCTTCGCGGTGCGGTTCCAGCTCCACCAGCCGTGCACGACCAGCCCGGCGAACACGATGTACACCGCCGCCGAGAAGTACAGGCCCGACGAGAGCTGCAGCGGTACGCCGATCGCGTCGACGACCAGCCACACCAGCCAGAACTCGACGAGCCCCGCGCCCTGCGCGGCGAAGGCGACCAGCGTCCCGACGAAGATCGCGGCGTCCGGCCACGGCGCCCACGAGGCGTTCAGCGCGTCGAGGACCAGCGCCATCGCGGTGGCGCCGATCGCGAACGCGCCGATCATCGCCAGACGCTCGCGGAGCGTGCCCTTGCGGACGACGACGCCGTAGACCGGGTCGCTGCGGCGGGACCAGGCCCACCAGCCGTAGATCGAGATGACGAGGATCGCGATCTGCCTGGTCGCGAGCCCGCCGAGATGCGCGGAGAGGTAGACCGAGAACAGCAGCACGGTGGCGCCGACCTGCACCGGCCACGTCCACAACGTGCGGCGTTGCGCCAGGAAGACCACGGCCAGCGCGAAGATCTGCCCCGCCAGCTCGGCGAAGGAAATCCACTGTCCGAGCACCGTGACACCGTTGTGCAGCAGGAAGTCCACGTCCGCACCCCTCTCCGTCTACCGCTCCAACATGCTCCGTACCGACGCCATTCCCTAGGGAGTGTGAGGTGCGGAACAGCCAGGTGGCTCGAGAGACGCTAAAGGGCCCTCCGCCGCGTGTTCCGCGGCGACGGGCCCTTCGACTCCACGCGGGCCCGGTGCCTTCCTCGATCACCGGGCCCGCGCGGATGCTCAGGAATCTACGCGACCGATGCCCACGGGCGAAGTCGGCGGCTCCGAACGGACCTCCTGCTTGCCATCGCCGGCCTCCAGCTGGCCCTGCAGGTTGGCCAGCCAGCCCTGCCAGCGGTCCTGCGCCGGCTTGATCAGGCCGCCGCCGAAGCCGACGACGATCACGCCGCCGATGGTGGCGAGCACGGTGATCAGGACCGGTCCGGTGATCGCGGTCGCGATGTTCACCTGGCCGAGCGCGGCGATGATGCCGAACGCCATGATCATCCAGTAGGCGATCGTGCCGAGCAGCCGGCCGGCCGGGCGGGTGGACAGCGCCCCAGTCACCAGGTCGCGGACGACCTTCGCGACGGCGGCCGCGACGATCACCAGCACCAGCGCCACCAGGATCCGCGGCAGGAACGCGATGATGTCGTTGAGCAGCGCGCTGACCGGGTTGCTCTCACCGAATACGCCGAACGCGAGCTGCAACGCGATCAGGAGAATGAAGTAGTACACGAGTTTGACGAGGATCCCGCCCGCGTCGACATTCGCCTGTTTGAGCGTTCCGGTGAGCCCGGTCTTCTCGATGAGCTTGCCGAAACCGATCTTCGACAGAACCAGACCCAATGCCTTCGACACGGCTTTCGCGATCAGCCAGCCGATCAGCAGGATGATCAGGAAACCGAGCAATTTCGGCACGAAGGTGGCGACAAGGTTCCATGCTTGTCCCAGACCGTCTTTCAGCTGCTCGCCCACGGCGAACTCCCTCCTCTGCGCATCCGCGACCTACCCGGTGCGGCTTGCGAGGGATCGTTGATCACCAGCCCCGTACCGGCAACTCGGCGCCCCACGATCGAGTGAGTGAGCTAGCGGGAAAAGATCGACAAGTCCCATACTTGTTCCACCGGTGGGGACCGGGGAGACGAGGCCGTCCGGCGCAGCGAAAAACGCTAGCGCCGGGCGGCCTCGAGTTTTATGCGAATACCTTTCGTTATTCGTCGCCGATGACTGTCCACTTCGGACTCGGGCACCGAAAGGCCGCAGGATGACGGCGACCTTTGCCCGGCGGACTAGGATCGGCTGACCATGGCTGATGCGACCTCCGGACGGCGTGTGCCCAAGCACCACGGGCTGTCCGCCAAGACTCTCCGGCGACTCGAACACGCCTCCGGCCGGCTCGCGAGCGCGAGTGTGGCGGTGATGGAGGAGCGGCTGAGCTGGTTCGCCCGGCTCCCCGCCGACCAGCGCGCGAGCGTCCTGCTGATCACCCAGGCGGGTGCCGCCGGTTTCGTCGACTGGCTCCGCGACGCGAAGGAGGCCCTCTCCCTCACCACCGAAGCCTTCCGCGAAGCACCCGCCGAGCTTTCCCGTTGGGTGAGCCTCCGGCAGGCGGTCGGCATGGTGCGGCTGGCGATCGAGGTGTTCGAGGAGCAACTGCCCGAATTCGCCGCGAACGAGGCGGAACGCGCCGCGCTGATCGAGGGGATCCTGCGCTACGGCAGGGAGATCGCCTTCGCCGCCGCGAACTCCTACGCGGCCGCCGCCGAGGCGCGAGGCGCGTGGGACGCGCGGCTGGAGGCGCTGGTCGTCGACGGCATCGTCCGTGGCGACGCCGAGGAAGCAGTGCTCTCCCGAGCCGCCGCGCTCGGCTGGGATCCGGCCGCGCCCGCCACCGCACTGGTCGGCACCCCGACGTCGGACGACCCGCCCGCCGTCGTGTTCGAAGTGCGCAGCCGCGCCGCGCGGGTCGGGCGCCCGGTGCTGCTTTCGGTACAGGGCTCGCGGCTGGTCGTGGTCGTGGCCGGGCCCACCGACGGCAGCGTCAAGGACCGCGAGATCCTCACCAAGCTTTCGGTCGCCTTCGCCGAGGGCCCGGTGGTCGCCGGGCCGACGGTGCCCACGCTCGCCGAAGCCCACCACAGCGCGACGGAGGCGCTTTCCGGGCTGCGCGCCGTCGTCGGCTGGCCCGGCGCGCCGCGGCCCGCGAGGTCGATCGACCTGCTGCCGGAACGAGCCTTGTCCGGCGACCCCGAGGCCGAACGCCTGCTCGTCGAGCAGATCGCGCGTCCGCTGGAGGAAGCCGGCCCGGCCCTGCTGCGGACGGTGGAGACCTATCTCGACAGCGGCGGCGTCCTGGAGACCTGCGCGCGGACGCTGTTCGTGCATCCGAACACCGTCCGGTACCGGCTGCGGAAGGCGGCCGAACTCACCGGCCGTCACGCCGCCGAATCGCGTGACGCCTGGGTGCTGAAGGTGGCGCTGACCGTCGGGCGGCTCGCACGGGCCCGCGGTCTCTGGTGACCAACGCGGGACGTGCCGGCGATTCGGACCACTTCGGCCGAGGTGTGTCGCGCGTGCTCCGGTTGGTAACTCTGCGCAGTGACGGAGTTCATAGGGAAAGCTGGTTGAACCCGACAAGGCTTTTGGGTTAAGCGCGGAGATCAGGAAGGCGCTTTTGGAGGGTTCCGACAATTACGTCGGCCGGACTTGGTGAGCGTCGGCATCCCGACCATGGTGGCCGAGAGTGTTCTCTAAGGGGGTGACAGTTGCAGTCCTCGCCCCCGGCCAGGGTTCCCAAGCCCCCGGCATGCTCACCCCTTGGCTCGAGCTCGACGGCGCCCGCGCGCGCGTCGAAGCCTGGTCCGAGCGGGCCGGTCTCGACCTCGTCCGCCTCGGCACCGAGGCGGACGCCGAAGAGATCCAGGACACCGCGATCACGCAGCCGCTGATCGTGGCGCTGTCACTGCTGGCGTTCGAACACCTTCAGCGTGAGGCCCCGGTCGCCGCGGACGCGCCGGTCGCCGGTCACTCCGTCGGCGAGCTGGCGGCCGCCGCCGTCGCCGGGGTGCTGAGCCCCGAAGACGCCGTCGCACTGGCCGCGGTCCGCGGCGCGGAAATGGCGAAGGCGTGCGCACTGGAGCCCACCAGCATGGCCGCGGTCATGCTCGGCGACCCGGAGCAGGTCGTCGCGTGGCTCGAAGGCCACGGTCTCGCCGCGGCGAACCGCAACGGCGCGGGCCAGATCGTCGCCTCCGGCGCCGCCGACGCGATCGAGAAGATCGTGGCCGAGCCGCTGGAGGGCACGAAGGTCCGCGCGCTCAAGGTCGCGGGCGCGTTCCACACCCCCTACATGGCACCCGCGCGTGACGCGCTGGCCACCCACGCTGAGAAGATCACCCTGGCGGATCCGACGCGTCCGCTGCTGTCGAACGCCGACGGCCAGGTCGTCACCAGCGGGGCCGAGTACCTCGACCGGCTGGTCAAGCAGGTCACGAACCCGGTTCGCTGGGACCTGACCATGGACGGTCTGGTCTCCGCGGGTGTCACCTCGACGCTCGAACTTCCGCCGGCGGGCACGCTGACCGGGCTGGTCAAGCGGCAGCTCAAGGGAACCGTGACCACCACGATCGCTCTGAAGACGCCGGCCGAGCTGGCGAAGCTTCAGGGGCAGGAGGACGCTTCGTGACCGACCGATCCACTTTGCGGCAGGCGCCGGGCGCCGCCGGGACCCGCATCCTCGGTGTCGGGAGCTTCCAGCCTGAGAAGATCGTGACCAACGACGATCTCTCGAAGATCATGGACACCAACGACCAGTGGATCCGCGAGCGGGTCGGCATCATCGAGCGCCGGTTCGCCGAGAAGGACGAGTCGCTGGTCGACATGGCGGTCAAGGCGGGTACCGCCGCGCTGGCCGACGCCGGCGTGGACCCGTCCGAAGTGGACACTGTCATCCTCCCGAACTGCACGATGCCCACCCAGATCCCGAACGCCGCCGCGCAGGTGGCCGACCGGATCGGCATCACGCATCCGGCCGCGTTCGACCTCAACGCCGCCTGCGCCGGGTTCTGCTACGGCATCGGCGTCGCCTCGGACCTGATCCGCGCGGGCAGCGCGAAGAAGGCGCTTGTCATCGGCGCCGAGAAGCTCACCGACCACGTCGACCCGGTCGACCGCGCGAACGCGATCATCTTCGCCGACGGCGCGGGCGCCGCGGTGGTCGGCGCGGCCGACACCCCGCAGATCGGCCCGGTCGCGTGGGGCAGTGCGGGCGAGCACGTCGACCTGATCTACATGCGCGACGACAAGTGGATCTATCAGGAGGGCCAGTCGGTCTTCCGCTGGGCGACCACGCAGATCGCGCCGATCGCCTTGCGGGCGCTGGAGCTCGCCGGGCTCGAACCGTCCGATGTGGACGTGCTGATCCCGCACCAGGCCAACCTGCGCATCGTCGAGGCCATCGCCAAGAAGCTGCGCGCCAAGGGCGCCCGCGAGGACATGGTCGTGGCCGACGACATCAAGTACTCGGGCAACACCTCGTCCGCGTCGATTCCGTTGGCGCTGGACCACATGCGCAAGGCCGGGACCGTCAAGACGGGCGACGTCGTGCTCGCCGTGGGCTTCGGGGCCGGACTCTCCTACGCGGGCCAGGCCTTCGTCTGCCCGTGATGAATACTTCCCCCGCGGGCACCGTGTCCGCGGGGCAGCCGAAAGCATCACCGAGAAGGGAACAACCAGTGGCAGACAACGCAGAGATCCTCGCCGGCCTCGCCGAGATCGTCGAAGAGGTCGCCGGTGTGGCGCAGGACGACGTGACCGCCGAGAAGTCCTTCGTGGACGACCTCGACATCGACTCGCTGTCCATGGTGGAGATCGCTGTCCAGGCCGAGGACAAGTTCGGTGTCAAGATCCCGGACGACGAGCTGGCGAACCTGAAGACCGTTGGCGACGCGGTGAACTACGTGTCGGCCAACTCCAAGTAAGTCCGACTTCTTGATTGGCGCCGACCTTGGGGAGACTCCAATGAGCAACATCGACGTCGTGATCACCGGGATGGGCGCGACCACGCCGCTCGGCGGGGACGTCGCGTCCACGTGGGACGGCCTGCTCGCCGGGGCGAGCGGGATCCGCCGTATCGAAGCCGACTGGGTCGACGAACTCGAACTGCCGGTGAAGATCGGCGCCATGCTCGCCGTCGACCCGTCCGAAGTCCTGCCGCGGGTCCAGGCCCGGCGGCTGGACCGCTGTGAACAGGTGGCGCTCATCGCCGCCCGGCAGGCTTGGGCGGACGCGGGCTTCGAGCAGCCGACCGACGAGCATCAGGATGTGGAACCCGAGCGCCTCGGGGTGACCATCGGTACCGGTGTCGGCGGTCCGGTCACCCTGATCTCCCAGAACGATCTTCTGCACAAGCAGGGACTCCGCAAGGTCTCCCCGCTGACCGTGCCGATGCTGATGCCGAACGGCCCCGCCGCGCACGTCGGGATCGACCTGAAGGCGCGTGCCGGTGTGCACTCGCCCGCGTCGGCCTGCGCGTCGGGCGCGGAAGGGATCGCCGCGGGCTACGAGATGATCCGCTCGGGCCGGGCCGACGTCGTGGTCGCCGGTGGTGCCGAATCGTGCATCCACCCGATCACCCTCGCCGGTTTCGCCCAGGCGCGGACGGTGTCCACCCGCAACGACGACCCGACGAAGGCGTCCAGGCCGTTCGACGTGAACCGTGACGGTTTCGTCCTCGGCGAGGGCTCCGGTGTCGTGATTCTCGAGCGGGCGGACCGCGCCAAGGCCCGCAACGCGCGGATCTACGCGCAGCTGAGCGGGTACGGGATCACTTCGGACGCGTACCACATCACGGGCAACCACCCGGAGGGCATCGGCCAGATCACCGCCATGCGGCAGGCGATGACGATGGCCGGGGTCTCCCCCGCCGACGTCGGCCACGTCAACGCGCACGCGACCTCGACGGTCGTCGGTGACGTCGGCGAGGCCGCGGCGATCCGCAAGGCCGTCGGCGAGCACGTCGTGGTGACCGCGCCCAAGGGCGCGCTCGGCCACCTGGTCGGCGGTGCGGGCGCGGTCGAGGGCATCGCCACGATCCTGGCGATCTACCACGGGCTCATCCCGGCGACGCTGAACCTCGAAGACCTGGACCCGAAGGTGCAGCTCGACGTCGTCTCCGGTGAGGCTCGCAAGGTGGAGCTGGGCGCGGCGATCAGCAACTCGTTCGGCTTCGGCGGGCACAACACCGCGCTGCTGTTCACCCCGGCGGCCTGATTTCAGTACGTGAAGGCCCCCTTCACTGCGTCTAGCGCAGTGAAGGGGGCCTTCACGTACTTCGGGCGCGCTGCGGCAGGTGCCCACGTGCTATGAACGGTCCGTTCCTTGCAAAATTTGCAAGGAACGGACCGTTCATGGCGCGCGGAGGGGGCGAAGCGGCTCAGGCGTCCTGGCGTTTGACCAGATGCCGCCCGGCCCACCAGGCGATCTCCACCAGCACGATCCCCACCGCGGCGCAGGCGAACGCCGACAGCGTGTACGCGCTCACGCTCGGGTCCAGCGCGAAGAACTTCTGCGTGAACGGGATCAGGAACAACGCGAGCGTCAGCACGACCATCCCGCCGATCAGCAGGATCTTCCACCACCGGTACGGCCGCGCGACGATCCCGAGCACCCACAGCGCGATCGTGATGAGCGTGATCAGCGCGGTCGTCCCCGCCTGGATCTTGTCCAGTTCGGACTGTCCGGATCCCTTGTACACCAGCAGGTAGCTCACGAACGTCGCGGTGGCGATGACCAGCCCGGCCGGGACGGCCATCCGCATCACCCGCCCGACGAAGCCGGTGCGGGCGCGTTCGTTGTTCGGCGCCAGCGAGAGCACGAAGGCGGGCAGGCCGATCGTGAACCACGCGGTGATCGTGATGTGCCGCGGCAGGAACGGGAACGGCACCTGCGCGATACCGACCATCAGCGCCAGCAGTACCGAGTAGACCGTCTTGGTGAGGAACAGGTTCGAGACGCGCTCGATGTTGCCGATCACCCGCCGGCCCTCGGCGACGACGTGCGGCAGGGTGGCGAACTTGTCGTCCAGCAGCACGATCTGCGCGACCGCGCGCGTGGCCGGGCTGCCGGCGCCCATGGCGACACCGATGTCCGCGTCCTTCAGCGCGAGGACGTCGTTCACGCCGTCGCCGGTCATCGCGACGGTGTGCCCCTTCGACTGCAGGGCACCGACCATCGCGCGTTTCTGCAACGGCGTCACGCGGCCGAAGACCGCGCGATCCTCGACGGTGTCGGCCAGCTTCTCCGCGTCGTCGGGCAGCTTCCGCGCGTCGATCGGCTTGTCCGCGCCCGGCAGGTCCAGGGTGCCCGCGACCGCGCCCACCGAAATGGCGTTGTCACCGGAGATGACCTTGACCGCGACGTCCTGATGGGCGAAGAAGTCCAGCGTGTCCTTCGCGTCCGGGCGGACCTTCTGCTCCAGCACCACCAGCGCGACCGGTTCGATCTCGCCGGGTCCTTCGGCCGCGTCGACGGCCCGCTCGGCACGGCCCAGCAGCAGGACTCGCAGCCCGCGCGAACCGATCTTCTCGGCCTCGGCCCGGTGTTCGCCCTCGGGAAGCAGGACGTCGGCCGCGCCGAGCACCCAGTCACCGTTGCCGTCGAACGCCGCGCCGCTCCACTTGCGCGCCGAGGAGAACGGCATGGTCGTGGAGACCCGCCAGCCCGGATCGGTCCGGTGCGCCTCGGCGATCGCCTGAAGGCTCGCGTTCGGGCGCGGATCGGCGGCGGCGAGCGCGGCGAGCACGTCGTCCACGGGATGGCCCGGCGTGATCTCCCGGACCTCGGAAAGCCGCATCGCGTTCTCGGTGAGCGTGCCGGTCTTGTCCGCGCACACCACGTCGACCCTGGCGAGCCCCTCGATCGCCGGGAGTTCCTGCACCAGGCACTGGCGCTTGCCCAGCCGGATGACCCCGACCGCCAGCGCGACACTGGTCATCAGCACCAGGCCCTCGGGCACCATCGGCACGAGCGCCGCGACCATGCCGCGCAGCGCGTCCGGCCACGCCTGGTCGCCCGCGAGCTGGTTGTAGATCGTCAGCGCGCCGGCCGGGATGAGCAGGTACGTGATGAACTTGAGGATCTTGTCGATGCCCTGGCGCAGTTCCGACTTCACCAGGGTGAACTTGCTGGCCTCCGCGGCCAGCTTCGCCGCGTAGGACTCGTCGCCGATGATGTCCGCGCGGTAGGTGCCGCTGCCGGCGACGACGAAGCTGCCGGACAGCACCTTGTCGCCGGGTTGCTTGACCACCGGATCGGATTCACCGGTCAGCAGCGATTCGTCGACCTCCAGCGCGTCGGCCGTCAGCGCCGGGCCGTCGACGACGATCTTGTCGCCGGGCCCCAGCTCGACGAGGTCACCGAGGACGACGTCCTCCGGGGCGATCTCGGCGCTCTGCCCGTCACGGCGGACGGTGGGCTTCGCCTGCCCGACGATCGCGAGCCGCTCCAGTGTCCGTTTCGCCCGGAGTTCCTGGATGATGCCGACCGCGCTGTTGACGATGATCAGCCCGCCGAACAACCCGTCGATGAAGTAGCCCGTCGACAGGATGAGCACGAACAGCACGCCGTAGATCGCGTTGATCCGGGTGAAGACGTTCGCCCGGATGATTTCGCCGGTCGTCCGGCTGGTCTTCGTCGAGACCGCGTTGGTCTGGCCCGCGGCCACCCGCTGGGCGACCTCTTCGCTGGTGAGCCCCCTCGAGGCGTCGGTCAGCAGGGCCGGCTGATCTATTGCCATGCCCGCGACTCTATTCCGCCCGGCCCCCGCCCGCGTCAGCCTTGGGGACCATGTCACCCCTTACTTCAGCATCTTTCGTGCTCGGGGTTGGTCCCGCCGTCGGTCGTGTCGACGCGCCACGACCCGCTCTCCAGCCGCAGCGGCAGCACCAGGCGCCAGCGGATGCACCCCTCCGGCAGGTACAGCGGCGCGTCTTCGACGTCCTGCGTACTGGTGAACGCGACGAGCACCCGCAGCGTCGTCGGCGTGCCCGGCTCGACGCGGTAGACGAGGATGCTGCCGTCCCGAGTGGACTGATAGTCCTTCTTCCACTCCGCCGCGGTCTTGGTCTTGGCCCGCTCGCGGCTGACCACCGATGTCCACTTCGGATAGTCGCGGTCGTTGATGGCGTCGAAATACCCCTGCAGCACCTGCCGGACGCTCTGGTACTGGGGATGCGCGAAAACGTCCGGGGTCACCTCGACGACGGGCGAGCCGGGCTGCTGCTCCGGGGCGACGGACGTCGGCGACTCGCTCACGACCGGCTCGGTGGGCGCGGCCTCGGGACGCGTGTAGAGATCACGTGCCAGCAGCCCCACGCCGACGGTCAAGGAGATCACGACCACGAGAACGGGGATCAGCCACCGCTGGCGAGAGAGGGGGCGAGGCTGGGCGGTCACCCTGAAAGGTTAGCCGCCCGCCTCTTCCGTCATCACCTGCGTCTACCCGACCTGGTGCAACCAGGTGACCGGGGCACCGTCACCGGCGTGCCGGTACGGCTCGAGCGCTTCGTCCCAGTTGGCGGCGAGGAGCTCGTCGAGCTTGTGCGCCAGCGATTCGCCGGTGCGGACCTTGCTCACCAGGGCGCGCAACTGGTCCTCGCCCACGACGATGTCGCCGTTGGCACTGGTCCTGCCGTGCCACAGGCCGAGGCCCGGAGCGAAACAGAACCTCTCTCCGTCGACCCCCGCACTGGGCTCTTCGGTGACTTCGAACCGGATCATCGGCCACGCCTTGAGCGCGGACGCCAGCTTTCCGCCGGTGCCCGAAGGCGCACGCCAACCACATTCGGCGCGGAGCTGTCCTGGACTGGCGGGCTGCGCCGTCCACTTCAGCTCGACTCGGGCACCCAGGGTGCCCGAAATGGCCCACTCGACGTGCGGACACACCGCAGACGGCGACGAGTGGACGTACACCACGCCACGGGTGTTGCCACGGGTGCTCACTGCTGACCTCCGCTACTCGACGAGGGGCGTCTTCCCCTACGACCTCGCGAGCTGTGCTGGTCAGGTGGCTCGTGCCGCCTCCCGGTACGCGTGAGCACATTGTGCACCCCAACTGTGCTGTTTGGCCACATGAACACCACAAGTCGCACCTGATTGGGACGCACGACTCGCGTGAAGTCGCCGCCACCTCACCGCGCTCACGTGCCGGCGACGGCCGGAGGGATCCCTCAGGCGGGTGATCGAGTCAGCATCGGGGAACGGGGGTTCGCCCGAAGGACATGAAGGGCCTCTTTCTGTCCAGACCCGCGCTCCGTGAAGGACTCCTTGAGGGACCCAGAGTCCCTCAAGGAGTCCTTCACGGACTTGCGAGGGCTCAGCCCTGGGCGCCCAGGGACTTCGCCGCGGCGAAGGTGTCGACCAGGCCGGTGCCCTTGTCGAAGCTCGACGTGTACGGCCCGGCCGCCACGTACGGCGAGCCGTTGGCGAATTTGTACGCCGTGCCCTTGATCGCGGCCTCGATGTCACCCGGGCTCGCGTCCGGCGCGACCTGGAACAGCTGCGCGACGATCCCGGCGATCTGCGGCGCCGCCATCGAGGTCCCGCTGATCACGTTGTAGGTACCGAGGTCCAGGAGTCCCGGGCCGTTCTTGGGCTGGAGGCCCTGCGTGCAGATCGGCTGCGTCGGACGGCACGACGAGAGGATGTTCTCCCCCGGGGCCGCAACGTCGGGCCAGCTCGCCTGGTCGGTCTTGAGGCCGCGCGAGGAGAAGTCGGATACCGTGCCGTCGCGGGTACCGGTTCCCTGGTCGTTGAACGACGCCGCGGACAGCACCCCCGGCGTCTGGTCCTGCCCCGGCGGATTGGAGAGGTTCGCCGAACCGTCGCCGCCGTCGTTCCCGTTCGCCCACACCGTGACGACGCCTTCCGCGGCGAGGGCGCGCTGCAGCTTCACCGTCGCCGAGTTCGGGTCGAAGGCGCCGCCGCCGCTCGGACCGTAGGAATTGTTCGTCACCTTGATCGGCGGGCACACCGACGCCGCGACACCCGCGCCACAGGGCGCCTTGTGGTTCTCCAGCACCCAGTTCAGCGCCGCGTCCGTGCCGAGCACGAGCAGCGCGGCCCCGGTCGAGACCGAAACGATCTTCGAGCCCGGAGCCGAACCGCCGACCTCGGTGCCGTCGGACAGCTTCAGCCGGTTCCCGGCGGCGATGCCGGTGACGTGCGTACCGTGGCCGCCCAGGGCGAGCGTGTCGGTGTCGACGGAGGTCGGGACGTCGACGATGCAGTTCGTGGCGGTGCCGTTCAGGCAGAGGCTCTTGAGGTTGCGCACGACCCGCGTCTTGCCGTCGGCGCCCTTGAACGCCGGATGCGTCGGGTCGACGCCGGTGTCGATGACCGCGACCGAGACGCCCCTGCCGTCCACCGGAGCGCCGCCGGCGTCCTTGAGCTGTGTCTGGGCCTGGAGGCTTCGCGTCGCCGTGGTGCCGGCGCTGCCGTGCGCCTTGAGTTTCTCGTTGCCTTCGACATAGGTGACCCCGGCGGCCCCTCGGACCGCGCGAACCTGGTCCGCCGTGCCCCGGACGGCGACGACGCCGATCTTCCGGAACGAGGTGATCTTCTCGAGCCCGGCCGCGCGCGCGGCGCGTTCGGCGGTGGCGATGTCACCGGCGTGCACGAGCGCGGTCACTCCGGTGGCACCGGTGGCGGCCGAGAGCAGCCGGGACAGTCCAGGGGCGACGGGTGCGAGCGGTCCCGCGGCCTGCGCGGGGACCATCCCCGCGACCGGGACGGCGAGCAGGGCGACGACGAGCGCGGCGCGTCGACGCCAGGGGCGGGATACGGCCATTGCGTTTCTCCTGGTGACAGGGGGCAAGGAACTGTCACCTACCAACGAGTACCACCCGGACGGGTGACGGTGCTCACGTGCATTACAACTTTTCGGAGCAACATCACGGCGCCTACCTGGGACGTGTCTCCGCATTAGTCCGGATGGAGGCGCTAGTTTGTGCATCGAGACCGACGAGATGGGGAGGGGTTCGGTGCGACTCGTTCGCCTCGCTCAACAGCCGTCCCGGGTGGCCGAGGACGTCCGCGCCGCGCTGGCTTCGCTCGGCCGGGGCAGCACCATCGTCGGCGGGGTCGCCCTGATCGGCGCCAGCCCGGTCGACGGCAGGCCCATCGAAGCCGTCGTCGTCATGCCGAAGGGTGTCCTCATCGTCATCGGCGTCGACCTGCCGGATCCGGCGTTGAAGCTCGAAGCACCGCTCGGCGGGCCCTGGAAGGCCGACGGCTGGCCGCTGGTCCACGGCGACACGTCGATCAACCCGGCCACGGACGCGCTCTCGCTGTCCGCCGCGTGCACTCACAAGATCGCGGACGTCGCCCCCGGTGCCGGGCCGATCGGCACGATCATCGCCGTCGGGCCGTATGTGGAGACGGTCGAACAGCCCCCCGCGGATCTCGCCGGCTCGGTCCGCGTCCTCTACCCGACGGCGACGACGATGCTCGCCGCGACGGTCTCCCTGGCCGGGGCGCCCCACCCCCGGTCGGTCCAGCAGGCGCGGGAACTGATCGCCGCGCTCGCCCCGGACGCGCCCCCGATACCCGAAGAGATGTTGCTCGGGGAAGGGTTCAGCGCCTACTCCGACGACGAGCCGACGGTGATCCGCGAGAACCCGCTGGTCGCGATCGCGCCGACGGTACCGGTGCGGCACCCGGGGAAGAAGCCCGCGAAATCAGCGGTTCCGCCCGCCCCTCCCGCCAAACCGGCGCAAGCCGCTCCACCCGCTCAGCAGGCTGTCGCCGCGCAGCCCGCCCAGCAGGCCACGCCACCGGAGGCCGCACCCGGCCCGAAGACGCCGCACCAGTCCATGACGGTGAAGTGGTTGCCGGTCGCCGCGATCGGCCTGCTCATCGTGCTGCTGATCGCGGCCATCAGCGTCGCTTCCAGCGGTGACGACACGGCGTCCACGCAGACTCCCCCGCCGCGGACCCCGGCGGCCAGTCCGCCGCCGCCGCCGAGCAGCAGCGCGGTGGAGAGCGTCCAGTTCACCCCGCGGGCGTCCGCCGCGGATCAGAAGTGCGCGTCGCACGCGTACGGCGACGTCCAGTCGAGCCTCCAGCGGACGAGTTGCGCGGGGGTGAAACGCGCGAGCTTCGCCGGCTCCATCGACGGCCGGGGCGCCGCGGTGACGATCGCCGTCGTGGAATTCCCGGACGCCGGGCAGGCGACCGCGTTCAAGGCCACCGCCGACACCCCCGGCGGGGGCGGCATCCTCGATCTCGCCACCGAGACCGGCCAGTGGCAGGGCGAAGTGCCGGTGTTCGAGGGCGCCGCCTACCAGAGCAGCCTGGACGGGAAGTCGGTCCGGCTGGTTCAGGTGGTGTGGGCGCCGGGACCGTCCACTCCGGACGATCCCGGCCTCGTCCGCGGCGCGAAGGCCGCGCTCGATCTGCCCGTTCAGGGCTAGAGGCCGTACGCCTCCAGAAGGCGCAACCACACCTCGCTGATCGTCGGGAACGACGGGACCGCGTGCCAGAGCCTCGACAGCGGGACCTCCCCGACGATCGCGATCGTCGCCGCGTGCACCAGCTCCGCCACGTCCTGCCCGACGAAGGTCGCGCCGACGAGGACACCGCGTTCGGTGTCGACGACGATCCGCGCCTTGCCCGCGTAGCCGTCCGCGTGCAGCGACGAACCGGCCACCGCGATGTCGATGTCGACGACGCGGTGCGGCTTACCCTCCTCCGGCCCGGCGAGCCCGACCGAAGCCACCTCCGGGTCGGTGAACACGACCTGCGGGATGGCGTGATGATCGGCCGTGGCGCTGTGCGCGCTCCACGCGGCGGAGTCGACGGGTTCGCCCGCCGCCTGCGCGGCCACCGCGTCACCCGCGGCCCTGGCCGCGTATTTGCCCTGATGGGTCAGGGGCGCCCGGCCGGTGACGTCGCCGACGGCGAACAGCCAGTCACCGTCCACAGCGGACACCCGGCCGTTGTCGTCCGTCGTGAGCGGCGCGCCCGCTTCGAGTCCCAGCGTCTCGACGCCGAGCCCGTCGGTCGCCGGGCGGCGGCCGGTGGCGACGAGCAGTTCGTCGACGACCAACCGCTCACCGCCCTTCAACGCCAGTTCCTTACCACCGTCCACAGCGGACACGGAGTCGAGACCGGAGCCGGTGTGCACGGTGACCCCGGCTTCGCGGAGACCCGCGACGACGGCGTCTCCCGCGAACTCCGGCAGCCTCGGCAACGGGCGTTCGCCCGAGATGATCAGGTGGACTTCGGCGCCGAGGGTGGCGAAGGCCTGCGCCATTTCGACTCCGACGACGCCGCCGCCCAGTACGCCGAGGCGGCCCGGGACCTTCTCCGCCGAAGTCGCCTCTCGCGAACCCCACGGGGAAACGGTGTCCAGCCCGGGGATCGACGGCGTCCGCGGGACACTGCCCGTGGCGACGATCACCGCGTGCCGCGCGGTCAGCACGTCACCGCCGTCGACCGTGATCTCCCGCTCACCGGTGATCCGCCCGTGGCCGCGGATCGGGACGATCCCGGCCCCCTCGGCCCACTTGACCTGTCCGGTGTCGTCTCCCTTGCCGGTGAACCAGTCCCGGCGCGCGAACACCGCGGCCGGGTCGACCGCGTCGCCCACCGGAACGCCGGGAACCCGTTTGGCGGCGGCGAGGAGGTTCCCCGGCCGCAGCAGGGCCTTGCTCGGAATGCAGGCCCAGTAAGAACATTCGCCGCCGAAGCGCTCGTGTTCGACGAGCGCCACCCGGAGGCCGCCCCGCGCTGCCCGTTCGGAGGCGACCTCGCCGACCGGGCCGCCTCCGATCACGATCACGTCAAAATCCTGTGCTGACATGCATTCAGCGCACACCACCGCGCAGCTTCGCGCAACCTGCCGCTATCCTCGTGTCGCTGCGTGAGTCATCAGCCGCGGGTCAGGTTTCACCGTGCCGGTTACGCAGTAGAACGATCGAGCGCGGGAGGTTTTTCATGGCCAGGAACACTGCTGTGCATTTGCTGGACGATCTGACCGGCGAGGCGGCCGAGGAAACGGTCGCCTTCGGTTTGGACGGAATCGCCTACGACATCGACCTTTCGGCCGACAACGCCACCGCACTCCGGGAAATCCTGCGTGCCTATGTGGAGAACGGCCGCCGGATCGGTGGACGCAAATTGCGGCCGCGGGTCGTGCAGCGGCCCAAGGGCACGCGCGTGACCAAGTCGACGCCGAAGACCGCGGCCACCGCCGCGAAGGCCGAGTCGAAGACGGCCGCGAAGCCGGGCCGCAAGCCCGCCGCGAAGGGTGTCGCCGGCCGCAAGCCCGCCGCCGCCAAGAAGGCAGCCGCCCCCAAGGCTCCTGCCAAGACCACGGCGAAAGCCACTGCGGCCAAGGCGAAGTCGACCCGCGGCACGGCGGCGAAGCCCACCGCGGCCAAGGCGCCAGCCGGTCGCGCGAAGGCCGCGGCCGCGGCGAAGACCCCGGCGAAGACGGCAGCCAAGGCCACCGCCAAGACGAAGGTCGCCGCCGCGAAGACGACAGCCGCCAAGGCAGCGCCGAAGGCCGCGGCCAAGGCTCCGGCGAAGAAGGCCGCCGAGCCGAAGAAGACCACGCGCGCCGCTCGCAAGGTGCCCGCCGTCACTTTCTCGGCCACGGAGAAATAGTTCTGGGAAAGGCAAAACGGCCCCCTTCGCGTAATTGAGCGAGGGGGCCGCTTTGTGTCGAGTCTCGTGAGTGGTAATGACGGTTCTAACCGTCATTACCACTCACGAGGCTTTTCGCTGAGCGCCTTCGGCATGCCATTCCGGGTAGTGGTACCGCGTGTGCTGAAGCGAGCGATGCCACTCCCGCTCCTCGGCCGAAGGCTTCCGGGTGGTGAGTTCACCCAGTCGCGCGGCCGCCGCCACGCGGACGGCGGCCGTGACTTCGGCAACACCTTTGCGCAGGCCATGCTCGGCGAGCGACGCGACCGGGCTCCGGTGGGAGTCGAGCGGACGGGGATCCGCGGGTGCCGAAGTGAGGTACCGGCCGACCCGTTCCGCCGCCGTCGAGACGAGCAGCGTGGAATGCGCGAGCAAGCCCGTTCTCGTCCGGAACACGGCGAAACCGCACAGCTTCGCGTCACCGACGAACAGGCCTCGATCACCGAGCCGCGACGGCAGCCCGAGTTCGGCCACCGTCGCGGTCATCAGTTCCCCGAGTGCTTCGAGCGGTCTGTGCGACGGTCCCGGCAGGACCAACGTGATGTTCAGGTTGCCGGGATCGTGGAACACGGTGCCGCCACCGCTGGCCCGGCGCAGCACCGGGACGCCGTCGCTCGCGCAGACATCGGCCTTGACCTCGCGTTCGATCTTCTGCCCCCGCCCCACGACCACACAGTCGGTGTTGCGCCAGATCCACAGGACCGGCGCCACCGGTGCGGCACGGAGAAGGGCTTCGTCGAACGCGAGGTTGTCGGCCGGGTCGTCGAACGAGGCGACGACTTCCGAAGGACCGGTCACAGTGCTTTGAGTTCCTCCACGATCTCGCCCACCGACGATTTCGCGTCGCCGAAGAGCATGCTGGTCTTCGCATCGTAGAAGAGCTCGTTGTCGATGCCGGCGAAGCCCGAGCTCATCCCGCGTTTGAGCACGATCACCGACCGGCTGTGGTTCACCTTGAGGATCGGCATCCCGTAGATGGGCGAGCCCGGATCGGTCTCCGCGGCCGGGTTCGTGACGTCGTTCGCGCCGATCACCAGCGCGACGTCGGTCTGGGCGAACTCGGAGTTGATCTCGTCCATCTCCTTGAGCTGCTCGTACGGGACGTCGGCCTCGGCGAGGAGCACGTTCATGTGCCCCGGCATCCGGCCCGCCACCGGGTGGATGGCGTACGCGACCGTGATCCCCTTGGCCTCCAGCAGTTTCGCCATCTCGCGGACCACGTGCTGCGCCTGCGCGACGGCCATGCCGTACCCGGGCACGACCACGACCTTGTTGGCGTACGCCATCTGGATCGCGGTGTCGGACGCGCTGGTGCTGCGGACCGGCCGGACCTCGCCGGAGCCGCCGCTCGCGACCGCCGTGCCGCCGCCGAACCCACCGGCGACGATGGCCGGGATCGACCGGTTCATCGCCTTCGCCATCAGGTTCGTCAGGATCGAACCCGAGGCGCCGACGATCATGCCCGCCACGATCAGCGCGGTGTTGTCGAGCGCGAGCCCCATGGCCGCCGCCGACAAACCGGTGAGCGCGTTGAGCAACGAGATGACGACCGGCATGTCCGCGCCGCCGATCGGCAGCACGACCACCACGCCGAGCACGCCCGCCGCGACCAGCAGGCCGATCATCAGCAGTTCGGCGTCGCCACCGCTCGCGATGACCACCGCGAGGACGATCGCGGCGATCAGCACCAGCGCGTTCACCGGCTGCTGCAGTTTGCCCAAGGTGATCGGGCGGCCGGAGATGAGTTCCTGCAGTTTCCCGAACGCGATGTTCGATCCCCAGAAGGACACCGAACCGACGATCGCGGCGAACAACGACGCGATCGCGACGTACGCGGGCTCGTGCGCGTAGCCCTCGGTGGTGCGGAACTCGACCCACGCGATGAGCGCGACCGCCCCGCCGCCGACGCCGTTGAACAGCGCCACCATCTGCGGCATAGCGGTCATCTTCACCTTGCGCGCGGACGGGACGCCGACGACGACACCGATCGCGACGCCGAGCGCGATGAGCAGCCAGTTGCTCATGCCCGGCGTCAGGAGCGTCGCGATCACCGCGATGGCCATGCCGACCGCGGCGATCCAGTTGCCACGGACCGCGGTGCGGGGACCGGTCAGGCCCATGAGGCCGTAGATGAACAGCGCGAAGGAAATGATGTAGAGGACGGCGATGAAGGTCGTCACTTGTCACCACCGTCTTCCGGCTTCTTCGCCTTGAACATCGAGAGCATCCGGTCGGTGACGAGGAAGCCGCCGACCACGTTGATCGTGCCGAAGGCGATCGCGATCACCAGCAGGATCTTGTTCAGTACGCCGTCGACCCCGAGGCCGAGCACGATCAGCCCGCCCAGCAGGACGATGCCGTGGATCGCGTTGGTGCCCGACATGAGCGGGGTGTGCAACGTATTGGGCACCTTGGAGATGACGGTGAAACCCACGAATCCGGCGAGTACGAGGATCGCCAAACTGCCGACGAGCATCACTCGCCTCCTTCTTCTTTGCCGGCCACGCAGGCCCCGGCGACGATCTCGTCGGAGAAGTCGAGCGCGAGCTTGCCTTCTTTGTCGACGAGCAGTTCCAGCAACTCGGTGACGTTGCGCGCGTAGAGCTCGCTGGAATGCGCGGGCATCTCCGCGGCGAGGTTGAGCGGCGAGCAGATGGTGACGTCGTGCTCGACGACCTCCTCACCCGGTTTCGTCAGTTCGCAGTTGCCGCCGGTCTCCCCGGCGAGGTCGACCACGACACCGCCGGCGGGCATCCCCTTCACCGCGTCGGCGGTGACGAGGACCGGCGCCCGGCGGCCGGGGACGAGCGCGGTGGTGATCACGACGTCGAACCTCGTGATCGCCTCGGTGAGCCTGCGTTGCTGCTCGGCTTTTTCCTCGTCGGTCAGCTCGCGGGCATACCCGCCTTCACCGACCGCCTCGATGCCGAGGTCGAGGAATTTCGCGCCGAGCGACTTCACCTGCTCGCCGACCTCGGGCCGGACGTCGTACCCGGTGGTCTGCGCGCCGAGCCGTTTCGCCGTCGCCAACGCCTGCAACCCGGCGACACCGGCACCGAGCACGAGCACCTTCGCCGGGGGCACCGTCCCGGCGGCGGTGGTGAGCATCGGGAAGAAGCGGGTGAGCTTCTCGGCGGCCAGCAGGACCGCGCGATAGCCCGCGACACTGCTTTGCGACGACAACGCGTCCATCGCCTGCGCGCGGGAGATCCGCGGGATCGCCTCGACGGCGAAGGCGCGGACGCCCGCCGATTCGAGTGCCGCTATCCCGTCGGGATCACCCCTCGGATTCAGGAAGCCGATGAGAATGGTGCCCTGCTTGAGCTTCGCGACTTCGGCCGCGCTCGGAGGCGCCACCTTCACCACGATGTCGGCATCCCACGGATCGCCGATCACCGCTCCCGCCTGCTCGAAGGTCTCGTCGGCGAGCAGCGCGCCGGCGCCCGCGCCGGGCTCGACCACCACCCGCAGTCCGCGTCCGGAAACGCGCTCGATGAGTTTCGGTACCAGCGCGATACGGCGTTCGCCTTGTCCGGTTTCCCGGACCACACCGACCGTGAGCTGCTCGTTCTCTGCCGCCACAGGCGACCTCCTCGCTGGAGAGGACCACACGAACCCGCACTTCTTACCACGCCCGGCCGACAACTTTCCTGGCTGAACGTATCCGGTCCGCATCTTTCCGTGACATCACTCATCACGATCGATCCAGCCATCGATCCAGGTGCGCGAGGTCATACGCGCTGAAGGGGACTTTCACCGCGTCAGATGTGACGAAAGCGTCCTTCGCCGCGTGTCACGCGCTGAAGGACGCTTTCAGCCCGTCTTTACGGCAGCGCTTTCCGCATCACGGAACGCTGCGCCAGTTCGGCACGCCCAGGAAGATCAGCCGCAGCCGCCGTTCGGCCGTGCGCACGATCTCTTCGTCACGCGAAGGGGTTTCGAGCAGCTCCAGCACCGTCGTGAGCATGGTCGTCACGATCAGGTCGGCGAGCAGGTGGAGATCTTCGGTGCTCCATTCGCGGAGGAAGTCGAACCGTGCGAGATCGACGGCGAGTTCGCTGACGAAGAGCTTGAGCTCGAACCCGATCGCCTGCCGGACCGGGCCGGTGCCGCCGTAGCGCTCCCTGGTCAGGAAGTGGAAATGGTCCTCGTGCGCCCGCACGTGCTCCCGCAGGATGCGCACCGACGAGCGGATCATGTCGTTGTACGCCGACGGCCTCGTGCGCGCGGAGCGGATCATCGTGCGCAGCGTGCGCATCGACTCCTCGACCAGCGCCACGCCCAGCTCGTCCATCGACGCGAAATGGCGGTAGAACGCCGTCGGCACGATCCCGGCCTGCTTCGCGACCTCGCGCAGGCTGAGCCCGGAGAACCCTCGTTCCGCCACCAGGTCCAGGGCGGCGTCCAGCAGCGCCTGCCGTGTGCGCTGCTTGCGCTCCTGCCGGGAAACGGGCTCCGTTGTCACGACCGACAGCGTAATCGCCTCCGCGGTATCACCCACGTCACATCGACCTCCTCTCGCGTTGACAAGCGCGACCGTCGCCACTTCACTATTGAGTGTACAAGCGTTCACTGAATTTGGGAGAAGTGATGACGGCACTGGTACCGCGCAGGGCCAGGCGGCTGGCCTCGCTGGCCGAGGCCTTGCTCACGCCCCACGGCATGGACCGCTACCTCGAGCTCGTCGATCCGATGCTGGTCCGCCACGAGATCCGCGGCCTGGTCACCGACGTCCGGCGGCAGACACCCGACACGGTCACGCTGACCATCCGGCCGAGCCGCGCCTGGCGAGGACACGTGGCGGGCCAGTACGTGCGGGTGACCGTCGAGATCGACGGCGTCCGCCGGACCCGCTGCTACTCACCCGCCGGTTCGGAGCACGACGGATCACTGGAACTGACCATCAAGGCCGACCCGCAAGGGCTCGTCTCGCGCCACCTGAACCGCACGGTCACCATCGGCTCGGTGCTCGGACTGTCCACTCCGGACGGTGAGTTCACCCTCCCCTCGCCGAGGCCCCGGCGGATCCTGCTGCTGAGCGGCGGGAGCGGGATCACCCCCGTCCTGTCGATGCTGCGCACGCTGGCGGACGAGAAATACGAGGGCGATCTCGCCTTCCTGCACTACTCCAACGGCGCCGAAGACGCGCTCTACCGCGCCGAGCTCGCCGACCTCGCGCGCCGCCTTCCCGGCCTGCGGGTGGTACACGCGTTCACTCACGCCAAAACCGGCGGTGACCTGCACGGGTTCTTCTCGAAGGAACACCTCGCCGAGGCCGCGCCGTGGTACCCCGACGCCGAAACGTTCCTGTGCGGTCCGAAGCCACTGATGGATTCGGTCCGCGAGGTCTTCGAGGCCGACGGGCTGGGCGCACATCTGCACACCGAGGAGTTCACCCCGCCCGCACTCACCTTCGACACCGAGAGCGCCGAAGGGCAGGTGCGCTTCGCGCGCAGCGGCCGCGAGTTCGCCAACTCCGGGAAACCGTTGCTGGAGCAGGCGGAAGAAGCCGGACTGAGCCCGGAACACGGCTGCCGCATGGGCATCTGCTTCTCCTGCACGCAGATCAAGACCTCCGGTTGTGTGCGCAACGCCAAGACCGGCGAGACCTCCAGCGAAGAGAACGAAGAGATCCAGCTCTGCATCTCCGTCCCGGTCGGGGACGTCGAGATCAACGCTTAGAAAGGAGCAGGCCATGACCGGCTTGCAGGACAAGCTGACCCCTCGGCAGGTCGAGGACTTCGGCCGCGAACTGGACGAGATCCGGCAGCGGATCGTCGCCGACCTCGGCCAGACGGACGTCGACTACATCCACAACGTCATCAAGACCCAGCGCGCGCTCGAGGTCGCCGGCCGCGGGCTGTTGTTCGCCGGATTCTTCCCGCCGGCCTGGGTCGCCGGTGTCGCCGCGCTTTCGGTGGCGAAGATCCTCGACAACATGGAGATCGGCCACAACGTCATGCACGGCCAGTACGACTGGACGCGCGACCCGGCGCTGAGCTCCCAGCAGTTCGAGTGGGACACCGTCGCGCCTTCGGAGAACTGGCGCCATTCCCACAACTACATCCACCACACCTACACCAACATCCTCGACAAGGACCGCGACATCGGCTACGGCATCCTGCGGATGGACCCGGCGCAGAAGTGGAACCCGTACTACCTGGGCAACCCGGTGTACGCGACGCTGCTCGCGCTGTTCTTCCAGTGGGGTGTCATGCTGCACGACCTCGAGGTCGACCGGGTCGCCAAGGGCGAACGCACCTGGGCCGAGAACAAGCCGGTGCTGCGGAAGATCGTGCGCAAGGCCGGACGTCAGGTCGGCAAGGACTACGTGCTCTTCCCGCTGCTGACCGGTCCGCTCGCGCCGCTGACCTTCCTCGGCAACGCCACCGCGAACCTGACCCGCAACCTGTGGGCGTTCTCGATCATCTTCTGCGGGCACTTCCCCGCCGACGTCGAGAGCTTCACCGAGGAGGAGACCGAGAACGAGTCGCGCGGCCAGTGGTACCTGAGGCAGATCCTCGGCTCGGCGAACATCACCGGCGGCAAGCTCTTCCACATCATGACCGGGAACCTCTCGCACCAGATCGAGCACCACCTGTTCCCGGACATCCCGGCGCGCCGCTACCCGGAGATCGCCGGCGAGGTGCGGGCGATCTGCGAGAAGTACGGCCTGCCCTACAACACCGGCCCGCTGCACAAGCAGCTGTTCTCGGTGGCCAAGAAGATCGTGAAACTGGCCCTTCCGTGGAACGGGGAGCCCCGCACACCGGCTACCGTGGAGAGCGACAAGACCCTCCGAGCGGCTTAAGGTGTCTGACATGGTCGGTCAGTTCGAAAGCACCAAGGACGTGGTCCAAGAGGTCACCGAGTCCGCGGCCACCCATATCGGCAACATCGCGACGATCATCACCGGCGCGATCCGGGACATCGCCCGCGAGACCGGCGACTGGCTGACGGACGTCATCGAGATGCGCGAGGCGTCCCAGCGGGCGCAGGCGGACGAGAGCCGCGATTCGGGCTAGGACCGAGGGTTCTCAGGAACCACCGCACGTGAGCCGCGGTCTGCCGGTGCCGGCCTTGATCGGGGTCGCGAAAGCCACTTTCGGGACATCTGATGTCCCGAAAGTGGCTTTCGCGACACACCTCCAGCACCTTCGCGAACCGAAGCCCGGGACCGACACGACCCCCGGGACCGAGAGCCGCGAAGACATCCGCCCTGGTCCGTGAGGGCCTCCTCGCCCTGTACGTGAAGGACCCCTTCACTGCGTCTAGCGCAGTGAAGGGGTCCTTCACGTACTTCGAGTGACCAGGATGCCGGTACCGAGTGGGGCGGGTTGGCCGTGAGTGACGATTCGGGTTGGAACACGAAACGCCACTCACGACCCGCTTACCCAATCCTGGTACCCGAGAGCCGTGAAGATTACGGAAAACCGCATGGTCAGGAGGCGGGTGGTCACGGCAGGCTGAAGCCGTGACCACCCACCTCGCTCTTCCTCGCCGCGTCCTCAGCGCACAGCTGAGCCGCGCGTACTGGGGCGAGCTGGCCTGGGTGATCGTCGGCGCGCCACTGACGTTGGCGTTCGTGCTGCTCGTCGTCGTCGGGCTGATCCTCGGGGCGGGCCTGAGCCTGCTGACCATCGGGGTCCCGGTGCTCATCGGCGTCCTGGCGGGCGCGAGGCTGATCGGCATCGCCCACATCGGTCTGGCGCGCGCCCTGCTCGGGACGACGGTCACCCCACCCGCCCGGCCCGAACTGCGGCCCGGCCTCTGGAACGGCGTCAAAGGCAGGCTCGGGGATCCGCTCGGCTGGCGGTCGATCGCGTATCTGGTGATCCGGCTGCCGTTGTCGTCGATCGGGTTCTTCCTGGTCGCGAGCCTGTTCGTGTACGCGGTGAGCACGCTGAGCTATCCGCTCTTCTGGTTCACCCTGCACGGCGACGCGATGCCGACGTTCGACCTGCGCGTCGACACCTGGCCGTTGACCCTGCCGCTCGCCGTCACCGGGCTGGCCGTCCTGCTGGCGATGCCGTGGGTGGTCCACGGGCTCACCGAACTCGACCGGCTGCTGGTGCGCGGGGTTCTCGGCACCGAGGACCTCTCCCAACGCGTGCGTGACCTCGAACGCAGCCGCGCGACCGCGGTCGACGACGCGACCCGGCGGCTGCGCCGGATCGAACGCGACCTGCACGACGGCGCGCAAGCCCAGCTGGTCGCGCTGGCGATGAAGCTCGGCATCGCGAAGGACGAGCTCGCCGGGGACGGCGACATCGAGCAGGTCACCGCCCTGGTCACCGCCGCGCACGCCAACGCGAAACAGGCACTCGTCGAACTTCGCGACCTCGCCCGCGGCATCCATCCCGCCGCGCTCGACGCCGGACTCGACGTCGCGCTGTCCACTTTGGCCGCGGGCTCGGGCATCGACGCGCGGATCACCGTGGACCTGCCGAGCAGGCCGTCTCCGTCGATCGAGACCATCGCTTACTTCACCGTCGCGGAACTGCTGACGAATGCCGCCAAGCACACTTCCTCCGCGATCGAGGTCGACGTGGGTATCGTCGGCGGCGACCTGCGGCTCGTGGTGCGCGACGGCGGTGAAGGCGGGGCCCGGCCGGTGCGCGGCGGAGGGCTCGCCGGGATCGCCGAGCGGCTCGCGACGGTGGACGGCGGGCTCGACATCGACAGTCCCCCGGGTGGGCCTACGGTGATCAGCGCGGAAATACCATTACGGGAATAGGGGGCGGCGTGCGCGTCGTGATCGCGGAGGATTCGGCCATCCTCCGGGCGGGGCTCGTCGAACTGCTGAACCTTCGGGGGCACGAGGTCGTCGCGGCCGTCGCCGACGGGGACAGCCTGTGCGCGGCGGTGCGGGAACACCGCCCCGACGTGTCCATTGTGGATATCCGGATGCCACCGACGCACACCGACGAAGGGCTGCGCGCGTCCATCGCGCTGCGCGCGGAGCTGCCGGGGTGCGCGATTCTGCTGTTCTCGCAGTACGTCGAGACGCAGTACGCGACGGAGCTCCTCGCCGACCGCGCGGGCGGTGTCGGCTATCTGCTGAAGGACCGGGTCGCGGAGGTGTCGGACTTCCTCGACGCGCTCCGGCGGGTTGCGGACGGCGAGACCGTGCTGGACCCGGAGGTGGTCAGCCAGCTGTTCACGGCCACCCGGAAGACGGACGCGCTCGCCGGGCTGACACCGCGTGAGCGCGAGGTGCTCGGTTTGATGGCCGAGGGCCGGTCGAATTCGGCCATCGCGGCGGCGTTGTTCTTGTCGGCGGGCTCGGTCGAGAAGTACGTGTCGAGCATCTTCGGGAAGCTGGCGCTGCCCCAGTCCGAAGGGGACAACCGGCGGGTTCTGGCCGTGCTGCGGTACCTGGAGTCCTAGGAAGGCTCCACCGGCACTCCGTTCGGCTCCGGCAGGCACAGCTGCACCCACGCGACATCCCGCCAGGCCCCGTGCTTGTATCCGATCCGCCGGTAGGTCCCCACCGGCTCGAAGCCCAGCGCGCGGTGCAGCCCGGCGCTCGCGTCGTTCGGCAGCACCATCCCCGCGCAGAAGTTCCGGAACCCGCGCGACGCCAGCTTGTCCAGCAGCGCCTGGTAGAGCGCGCGCCCGCCGCCGGTCCTCCGGCGGCCGAGCTCCAGATAGATACTGACCTCGCACGACCACCGATAAGAAGGCCGACCGCTGAAGGGGCCTCCGTAGGCATAACCGGCAACGCGACCTTCGTCGTCTTCGAGCACGAGCCACGCGTGTGATCGCTGTGCCTTGGCGATGCGCTCGGCCATCTCGTCCGGCTTGGGCGGCTCGGTTTCGAACGAGATCACCGTGTCGGTGACATACGGCGCGTAGATCTCCGCGCACGCCGTCGCGTCGGCTTCAGTCGCTTCCCTGATCACCATGGCGACCATAGTAACCGAGACTGCCACTATAGTGAGCAGCATGTCGGATCCCTTGTCCGCGTCGCTCGCCGCGACGCTTCAGTCCGCGAGACTGGACCAGAACCTTTCGGCCAGCGCCCTCGCCGAGTCTTCGGGCGTGTCCAGGGCGATGATCGGCAAGATCGAACGGGGCGAGGCACAACCGACGGCGGTCCTGCTCAGCAGGCTTTCCGCCGCGCTCGGGATGACGTTGTCCGAGCTGATCGCGCGCGCCGAACACGGCGACCGGCGCCTCGTGCGCGCCGCCGACCAGCCGACCTGGACCGACCCCGACACCGGGTACGTGCGCCGCGCGGTCTCGCCTTCGCTCGGCGGGCCGCTGGAGCTGGTCGAGGTCGTGCTCCCCGCGGGCGCGGAGGTCGCCTTCCCCGCGCACACCTACGCCCTGACCCATCACCAGATCTGGGTGCTGGACGGGCATCTGCGGTTCCGCGAGGGCGACGTCGAGCACGAACTGGACGCGGGCGATTGCCTGCAGCTCGGCACTCCGCGGCCCTGCGCCTACGTCAACCCGACCGGGGAGCCGGTCCGATATCTGGTCGCCCTGGCCCGGCGGCACGCCTGATACTCGGGGGATGGAATCCCGGGCCTTGGCGTACGTCGCGGCGAAAGCACGCGGCGGGCATGAGGCCGGGTCGCCGGTGACACTGCACTTCCATCCCGACAGATCCACAGTGGACGGACGTCCGCTGCTCGACGCGATGGCCGAGGACGGGTTCTACTGCAACCAGTTCGAAACCGGGACGAGCAACGGAGGGCTCACCGCGCGTCCCGGTGGAGACCGCTGGCACTGGGAGAGCCGGATGTTCGGCGGCGCGTACGACAACGCGCCCGCGGCCGAACGGCCGAAGTACGGCGCGTTGAACTTCCGCCGCCGCGCGGTCGGCGGCGCGCCGAGATTCGGCTCCGCCCATTTCCGGATGGCCGCGCACACCCTCGGCAGGACGACGTTCTGCTATCCGGACAGTGTGCTGAACCCGGCGGATTTCGGCTGGGGCACCAGGGTTTCCGCGCTGATCGAGCTGGCGGCCCGAGACGACGCCGACCTCCTCGACGACTACATCGAGGCGCACGTCCACGGGCCGATCGATCTCACCAAGGACGTCGAAGCCCTCGTTCTCGACCCGAGCCACCGCGGCACCGACGTCGAGGAGGCCGCGTCGAGACTCGGCTGCCCGGTCGAGTGGCATCCGGGTTTCCGCCTGTCCACCGAAGAACTCGCCCGCCATCCGGCGTACCGCGGTCCCGAATTCGTCGAACTCGGCCTGGCGCTGGCCGAAGACGGCCACCTCGACCCGCGCGTCCTCGGGGAAGCCCGGCATGTCGACCAGCAGGCCCTCAAACGCGTCTGGCACTACGTCGCCCGCTTCGGGGCACTACCGTGAAGAGCATGTACTCCACGGAGATCGAGGTGCGCACCGGCAGCGTGGCCGTGGTGCACGACCTGACCAAGGACGCCGAGGCCTTCCTGCGCGACGCGGACGCCGAGGACGGGATCCTGCACGTCTTCGTCCCGCACGCGACGTCCGGGCTGGCGATCCTCGAAACCGGCGCCGGCAGCGACGACGACCTGCTCACGGCGCTCGACGAACTGCTCCCCCGCGACGGCCGCTGGCGGCACCAGCACGGCAGTCCAGGTCACGGCCGTGACCACGTCCTGCCCGCGCTGCTGCCGCCGTTCGCGACGATCCCGGTGCTCGGCGGGGTGATGGCGCTGGGCACCTGGCAGTCGGTCTGCCTAGTGGACACCAACCTGGACAACCCCGTCCGGCGCGTCCGCTTCAGCCTTCTGGAGGGCTGACCGGCCCGGCCACAGCGCGAGTACCAGCCCCGCCGCGAGCAATCCGCCGAGCACCCACACCCCGGTCGTGACGTCCGGCGCGCCGGGCACGCCCTGCACCAGGCTCCGGAGCCCTTCCGCGGCGAACCGGAACGGCGTCCAGGACCACAGCACCGCCCGGTACGCGGGGTTCAGCAGCTCCGGCACCTGGCCCGCGACGGCGGGCGCGACCAGGTACAGCGGCCCGAGGATCGCCATCGCCCGTACGCCGAGCAGCCGCAGCAGCCCGGTCTGCAGGGCGGCGAACCCGGTCGAGGTCAGGAAGAGGAAGCCGAGGACGTCCCAGCCGAGCGGAAGCGACGAGTCCCACAGCTTCAGGAACCCGGCCAGCGCACCGGTGACCAGCACGCCGGCCGAAACGATCTGCGTGAGGCGCGCGGCGGCTCCCGCGTCCCGGCCGATCCGCCGTCCGGCCAGGATCAGCACGGCACCCGCGGCCAAACAACCGACCCACGCCAGCGCGCTCAGCGCGAGCGGCGCGACCCGGCCCGCCGCGCTCGCGGGGTGCAGCGTTTCGACCTTCGGCGTCCCTCCGGCGGCTTGCGCGGCGCCGGTCAGGATCTGGTGCGCGATCTGCGTTCCGGACGGGTTCACCGCGCCGGACACCACGACCGTCGACGGCAGTTCGAGCACGCCGTAGACCTCCTTGTCCTCCAGCAGTTTCCGGCCTTCCTCCGGCGAGGTCACCCGCCACGAGACCTGGCTTCCACCGTGGGACGCGATGCCGTTCGCGGCCGCCTGGAGCGGCCCTGGGGGCGCGGCCACGGCGAGGGGCAGCCCGTCGGGCGCGACGGTGGCCTGAGCGCCGAAGGTGAGGAATCCGAGCACGACGGCGACCAGCGCACCGGCCACCGCGGCGAGTAAGGCGAAAGCCCCGGCGGGGCGACGGTTCGGCATGACCGTCCTCCATTTATTCGTCATCTGTTGAATTAGTTGCCAAGGTAAGCCTCCCGGCCACAGAAGTCAACAGACGTTGAATTAGCTCCCCGGTACCGTCGGCCGCGTGACTACTCCGCATCGGCTCGTGCTGTGGGACATCGACCAGACCCTCGTGGACCTGCGCGGCGTCGGCGCCGCCTGGTACACGACCGCGCTCGCCGAGGTCGCCGGCGTCGAACTGCGGGCGTTGCCGAATTTCGGCGGCCGCACCGAACGCGCCATCAGCGCCGACATCCTGACCTCGCACGGCGTCGAGCCCACCGAGGAGAACGTGCGCAAGCTCTGGCTCGCGCTGATCGCGGTCTCGGAAAGCCACGCCCCGACGCTGGCTTCGAGCGGCCGGGCGCTCCCTGGCGCCAAAGACGCGCTGAACGCCTTCGCCACCCACGGCGGCATCGTCCAGACCCTGGTCACCGGGAATCTGCCGGAGATCTCCGTGCACAAGCTGACCGCGTTCGAACTCCACGAACATGTGGACTTCGAGATCGGCGGCTACGGCTCGCTCTCGGCGCACCGCCCGGATCTGGTGCCCGCCGCGGTCGGCCACGCCTCGGCGAAACACGGCACCGAGTTCGCGCCGGCGTCGGTCGTCGTCATCGGCGACACCCCGGACGACGTGCGCGCGGCGCTCGACAACGGCGCCGTCGCGGTGGCCGTGGCGACCGGACAGTTCAGTGCGGAGGAACTGGCCGACGCGGGGGCGCACACCGTGCTCGGCGACCTGTCCGACCTGGCAGCGGTACGTGCGGCCGTGCTCGGAGACGTTAACTAAGCTCGCTTCATGGCATACCCAGGCGGAGGCAACGGCTGGCCGGAGCAGCAGCCCTATCAGCAGCAACCACCGCAGCCGGGGTATCCGCCCCAGCAGCAGTACCCGGGTCACCAGCAGCAGGGGTTCCAGCAGTTCCCGCAGCAGACGTACCAGGGTTTCGCGCCCGAGCCGCCGAAGAAGGGCAACAAGGGGCTGTGGATCGGCCTCGGCGCGCTCGTCCTGGTGATCGCCGTCGGCGCCACGCTGTTCTTCGTCCTGCGTGACGGCGAAGAGCCGCAGCCCCAGGCCGGGCCGCCGCCTTCCTCCGCGCCGGTGCCGCCGTCGTCTTCGGCGACGAAGCCGCCGTCCAAGAGCAGTGGCGCCCCGAAGGACAACAAAGTGCCCTCGACGACGCCTGGCTGGCAGGGGATCCTGTCAGTGAAGGACAAAACCGCCTACGACCTGCCCCCGTCGGGCTGGGAGACCAAGCCGGGCCAGGTCGTCGGCTACAACGAGGGCGAGTTCAAGATGGTCATCCACGAGGCGTCGACGTACAAACTCGGCGCCTGCCCGGATGCCCGCGGCTCGAACCGCGGGGTCGTCGGCTTCGCCACCGCGGACCAGATCCCGGTCGAGAACGCCGCCAGGGGCGCCGTCCGGCTCTGGATCCAGTCCGCCACCGGCAAACCCGACGTCCCGATGCCCGCCATCACCCAGGTCCCGATCGCGGGCGGGTCGCTCCAGGCGGTCAGCTCGACCGGGACGTTCACCCCCGCCGAGACCGAGGACTGCCGGGCGCCGAGCGTGAAGGTCACTTCGGCCGCGTTCAAGTCCGGTGACCAGACGATCTGTTTCGTCATGGCCATGGACCAGGGCACGCCCGACGCGCTGCCCGAGGCGGAGGCCCAGAAGATCCTCGCGAGTCTGAGGCCGCAGCAATGACCGGCCCCGGTGGGCGGATCGACGAACCTCGGCCGTGGTTCGTCGATCCGCTCACCGGGCAGCCGCTCGAAACCGAAGCCGAACAGACGAGGCCGCTTCCGGTCGTCCGGGACGCCGTCCCGCCGCGCCGTCGCCTCCGGCTCAGGCCGGCGCTGGGCGTCCTCGGCCTGGCCGCCGTCCTCGCCGTCGGCACGACGGCCACCTACCAGGCGAAGACCGCGCCACCACCGCTGTCCGCCCACGACCTCGTCCTGCCCGACCCGGTGCCCGCCACGCGGATCCAGCCGGTGATCGCCGGCTGGCAACCGGTGGTGTCCGGCGATCACCCGTTCGTCTACGACGTCCCGCCCGATTGGAAGCTCGAAGAGCCCGACGTCGCCATCGGCTACGAGACCCCGGCCGGAGACCTCGTCACCCTGCAGGGCGTCGCTCGGTTCCGCCGCGCCTTCTGTTCCGCTTCCGATCTCTCGGCACGGGCGACGGCGGGATTCACCACCATCGACGAGGGCGAGGTCGGCGGCCTCGCCCAGGCCGCCGAGGAAACGACGCTGCGCTGGGCCGAAGCGGCGTACGGACGCTCCGCGACGGCGGAGATCGGCGAAACCGGGCCGGTGCCGGTCCTGGACGGCGGGACGACCGCCACCGCCGTGACCACCTCCGTCGTCCCCGCGCCCGGCGGGCCGTGCCCCGCTCCGTCGGTCGCGATCACCGCGATCGCCCTGCCGCCGCGCACGCTGCCCGGATCAGGCCGCTACCACGTCCTCCTCGTACTGGCGGACCAGGAGATCCCGGGTGCGATAGCCAGGGATGTCGTCCTCAAGATGGGTGAGAGCATCCGTCGCGAGTAGCACTCCCCTAAGGGAAAAATGGGTCCCGTGCCGGATGTGTCCGAGCACCTCCCGGACCTAATTTGAGTTCCATGCCAAAAGGGGGAAGCGGGACGGCCGCGCCGGGCCGGACACGCAAGATCATCACGGTGCTGAGGCACCGGCTGCCGTTCACCAGCCTCGTCACGCTGACCATGCTCGCGCTCGCCTTGGCCACGGGCGCGCTCTGGTTGGCCGCCGAGGATCGCGCGGTGTACCCGTACATCGCGTATGGGCTGCCGTCGCTCGAATCAGGCCGGTGGTGGACCTTGTTCACCGGGCCGCTGTTCGCGGTCGTCCCGCTGTACTACCTGCCGATGGTGCTCAGCTTCGCGTTGTTCGCCGGATTCGCGGAATGGCGGCTCGGCACCCGGCGGGCGATGGCCGTCGCCATCGGCGGCCAGTTCGTCAGTGTCCTGGTGGCGGTCCAGTTCCTGGCGCTGAGCCGCAACTCGGGCTGGGAATGGGCGGAACGGGTCGCGGGCAGCCTCGACGTCGGGTTCTCCGGCGGCGCGCTCGCCGCGGTCGCCGTCGCCAGCGCCACCCTGCGCCCGCCGTGGCGCCTGCGGTTGCGCGCCGGGCTGTGCGTCTACGCCGGAGTCGCGATCGTCTTCGTCGGCACGCTCGCCGACCTCGTGCATTTCTTCGCCCTCGTCCTCGCCCTGCCCTTCGGACGGAAGTTCCTCGGTGCCAAGGATTCCTCGCGTGAACGGCGGCCGAGCCTGCGCGAGTGGCGGTTCTACGTCATGGCCGGTCTGCTGGTGCTGACGGTCACCGAACTGGTGATGTCCTTCGTGCCGGGCAACGGTCCGTTCGGGTCGTCCGAAGAGCTTTCGCTGTCCACCTGGGAAGTCGTGGTCCTGTGCCTGATCGTGGCGCCGATCATGAACGGCCTGCGCAAGGGCAGCCAGGTCGCCTGGTGGTGCGCGATGATCCTGACCTCGTTCGTCATCCTGCAGGTGATGGTCTACAGCGGGGTGCTCACGCTGGCGGAGATCTTCGGCGAGGACGCCGCCGAGGTGGATCCGCCGCTGTTCTTCGTGGACAGCCTGCTCTGGACGGTCGAATTCGCCCTGCTGGTCTCCTCCCGCGGCGCCTTCCGCGTGCCGTCGCAGCGGAAATGCCGCCGGCTCGGCCGGATGGGCAACCCCGCGCTGGCCCGCACGCTGCTCAGCCGCCACGGCGGCAGCACGCTTTCGTGGATGACGACCTGGCCGCAGAACTCGTACTTCGTGGCTGCGGACGGCAAGTCCTACCTCGCCTACCGGCGCCACGCCGGGGTCGCCATCGCCCTCGGCGACCCGATCGCCCCGGACGGCGCCGCCGACCGGACGATCGCCGAGTTCATCACGATGTGCGAGAACACCGGTCTCGTGCCGTGCCTGTTCTCCGCCACCGGTGACACCACCGCCAAAACCGAAGAGCTCGGCTGGAAGCAGGTCCAGGTCGCCGAGGACACCCTGATCGAACTGGAGACGCTGGAGTTCCGCGGCAAGCGCTGGCAGGACGTGCGGACCGCGCTCAACCGGGCCAAGAAGGACGGTATCGAGTTCCGGCTCGTCCGGCTCGCCGATCAGCCGCGCGCGGTGATCTCGCAGGTCCGCGCGATCTCCGAGGAGTGGATCAGCGACAAGGGCATGCCGGAGATGGGCTTCACCCTCGGCGGTGTCGACGAGGCGATGGATCCCGAGACCCGCGTGGGGCTCGCGGTGGACGCCGACGGCGTGGTCCACGGCGTGACGTCGTGGCTGCCGGTGCACACCGGAGCGGGCGCGATCGGTGGCTGGACCCTCGACGTCATGCGCAAACGCGCCGACGGGTTCCGCCCGTCGATGGAGTTCCTGATCGCGTCGTCGTGCCTGGCCTTCCGCGAGGAAGGCGCGAAGTTCGTCTCGCTGTCCGGCGCTCCGCTGGCGAGCTCCGGGGAACCCGCGCACGCCGTCGAGCGGGTGCTGGACACGCTCGGCACGATGATGGAGCCGTTCTACGGCTTCCGTTCGCTGCACGCGTTCAAGGCGAAGTTCCAGCCACGCCACGTCCCGCTGTATCTCGCGTTCCGCGACGAGGCGGATCTGCCGCGGATCGGGATCGCGCTCGGCCGGGCCTACCTGCCGAACACCGGGCTGCTGCGGCTGGCGAAGCTCGCGCGGTCGGGCAAGAAACCTCAGCGCAGTGTCGAAGGCGGCGGCGTGATGGTCTTGCGGTCCGCCTCCGGGACACCCCGGTAGGTCTTGAGGATCTTCAGGATCAGCTCGCGATCCGCACCGCCCGGCGCGTCCTGGCCCGAATAGACGGCCAGGGCCGCCGAGGCTTCGCCCAGCTGGGGCGCGATCACGCCGACCAAGGCGCGGTGGGCGCCGCACGCTCCCGGCGGGGTGAGGACCTCGGCGAGGACGATGCTGGCGGGGACCTTCTTGCCGGTGCCGAGGGTGAACTCGGCCGGCTGGGGCGCTTCCGGGGTGATCTTGGCGGTCAGCGGACCGTTCTCCGGGTTGTAGGCGCTGACGGTGAGGTCGTCGATCGCCTTCTTCGCCGCGGCGGCCGGGTCGGCGAGCTTGACGTTGGCCACGCCGCTGCCGCCGATCCTGCTCCGCTTCTCCTGCGGGCAGTAACCCTCGCCGACGAAGGCGCTCGCGACCATGGTGATCCCCGGGACCTGGGCGCCCTTCTCCCAGCCGTGGATCGTGCCGGGTTTCGGCGTCCAGTTCGGCGGGACGTCGTAGGCGTAGACGCCGTCCTTCCCGGCCACCGACTGCCAGCCTTCGGTCACCGGCGGCGCGACGACCCGCGGCGAAGGCGTGTAGACGACCGGAGCCCGGGTGGTCGGCGCGCTGCTCTCCGACGACCTGTCGCCGTTGTTCGCGAGCGCGGCGACCGTGATGACGCCGATCGTCGCGAAGAAGCCGAACATGGCCCTTCGCCCGCTCCGCGACATCGGCTGCTTCGCGGGCTTCTCCGGCTCCGGCTCGGGTTCGGGAGCCGGGGTCTCGGGAGCGGGCGTGTAGCCGGACGAGTCCGAGGGCTGATAGCCCCCGAACCCGTCCAGCGCCGCGTTGTCCTCGTAGCCCGGGGAATCCCCGCGCTTCTTGCCGAAAAGGCCCATTACGAGCGGACGAGCTTGACCAGGTGCTCCACGACCGCGTCGACGGCGATCTCTTCGCGCTCGCCGGTGCGACGGTCCTTGACCTCGACGACACCATTCGCCAGGCCGCGCCCGACGACGAGGATCGTCGGCACGCCGACGAGTTCCGCGTCCGCGAACTTCACGCCCGGGGTGGCCTTGCGGTCGTCGAGGACGACCTCGACACCGGCGGCGTCCAGTTCGGCGGCGAGCTTCTCCGCGCCCGCGGCGACCGTCTCGTCCTTGCCCGCGATGACGACGTGCACGTCGAACGGCGAGACCTCGCGCGGCCAGACGATGCCGAGGTCGTCGTGGTTCTGCTCGGCGAGCACACCGACCAGCCGCGAGACGCCGACGCCGTACGAACCCATGGTGATGCGGATGGGCTTGGAGTCCGGGCCCAGCGCGTCGAGCTCGAACGCGTCCGCGTACTTGCGGCCCAGCTGGAAGATGTGCCCGATCTCGATACCGCGCGCGGCGACCAGGGTGCCCTTGCCGTCGGGCGACGCGTCGCCCTCGCGGACCTCGGCGGCCTCGATCGTGCCGTCACCGGTGAAGTCGCGGCCCGCGACCAGGTCGACCACGTGGTGGTCGCGCTCGTCGGCGCCGGTGACCCAGGCGGTGCCGTCGACGACGCGCGGGTCGAGCAGGTAGCGGACGCCGTTGTCCTTCAGCGCCTTCGGGCCGATGTAGCCCTTGACGAGGAAGGGGTTCTTCGCGAAGTCCGCCTCTTCGAGCAGCTCGAACTCGGCGGGCTCCAGCGACGCTTCGAGACGCTTCGGGTCGACCTCGCGGTCGCCGGGGAGGCCGATGGCCAGCAGCTCCCACTCCTTCGCACCCGGCTGACGGGTCTTCACCAGGACGTTCTTGAGCGTGTCCGCGGCGGTGAAGGTGCGGCCGAGGCCGGCGTTGTTCAGGAAGTTCACGAGCGACTCGATGGTCGGCGTGTCCGGCGTGTGGTGGACCTTCGCCTCGGGCAGGCCCTCGACCGGCTTCGCCTCGGGAGCGGGCGTGGTGACCGCTTCGACGTTGGCCGCGTAACCCGATTCGGTGCTGCGGACGTAGGTGTCCTCACCCGTCTCGGCGACGGCGAGGAACTCCTCGGAGGCCGAGCCGCCCATCGCGCCGGAAGTCGCCTTCACGACGACGTACTCGATGCCGAGGCGGTCGAACAGCTTCGTGTAGGCCTGGCGGTGCAGCTCGTACGACTTGGTCAGCCCCTCGTCGTCGAGGTCGAAGGAGTACGAATCCTTCATGACGAACTCGCGGCCGCGCAGGATCCCGGCGCGGGGGCGCGCCTCGTCGCGGTACTTCGTCTGGATTTGGTACAGAACGACCGGGTAGTCCTTGTACGAGCTGTATTCACCCTTCACGGTGAGCGCGAAGAGCTCTTCGTGCGTCGGGCCGAGAAGGTAGTCGGCGCCCTTGCGGTCCTTGAGGCGGAACAGCGCGTCGCCGTACTCCGTCCAGCGGCCGGTGGCCTCGTAGGGCTCCTTCGGCAGCAGCGCGGGGAACTGGATCTCCTGCGCGCCGATGGCGTTCATCTCTTCGCGGACGACGTTCTCGATACGGCGCAGCACCCGCAGGCCCAGCGGCAGCCAGGAGTAACCGCCCGGCGCGACCCGGCGGACGTAGCCGGCGCGTACCAGGAGCCGGTGGCTCGGTACCTCGGCGTCCGCCGGATCCTCACGCAGGGTGCGAAGGAACAACGACGACATCCTGGTGATCACTTCTGGGCTCCTCGCTGGAATTACCTGCTTAGACGTTCTGCGCAGCGTAGTCACCCCGCCCCGGGCCGGTTCAACCGGTTATCGCGGGCGCCCGGTTTTGTCGGTGGGTGCGGCTAGCGTGCCGCCATGGGTATCGAACTGGGCATGATCACGATCGACTGCGCGGATCCGCGCGGGCTCGCGGCGTTCTGGACGCAGGCGCTCGGGGTCGAGGTGGATCAGGACCACGGCGGCGAGTTCCTGATCCTGCGCGCCAAGAGGGAGAACGGGCCGGTGTTCGCCTTCCAGCGCGTGCCGGAGGAGCGGGTGGGCAAGAACCGGGTCCACGTGGACTTCGGGACCGAAGACATGGAGAAGGAGGTGGAGCGTCTGGTCGGGCTGGGCGCGAAGAAGCTGGACAGGCACGAGATGCCCGGTTTCGCGTGGACGGTGCTGGCCGATCCCGTCGGCAACGAGTTCTGCGTCGCGGGCCACGGCGGGTGATACCGGCCTCGACGGCCAGAATGGCGGCATGACGGAGCGAGTCATCCTGCCCTGGTCCGACGTCGAGCTGCCCGAGAGCCTGAGCGCGCGGGTTTACGACGGTCTGGGGCCCCTGCCGGACGAGGGCCTCGATGGCGTCGAGGTCTATGTGCTGCCGTACGACACCGGCGCAGAGCCGATGAAGCTGCTCTCGCGGCTTCCGTCGCTGAAGCTCGTGCAGTCGTTGTCGGCCGGGGTGGAGAAGCTGATCCCGCTGGTGCCGGCGGGGGTACGGCTGGCCAACGGCCGCGGCCTGCACGACCTCAGCGTGGCCGAGCACGCGCTGGCGCTGATCCACGCGTCGCAGCGGGATCTGCCGCGCTGGTTCGCGCAGCAGGCGAGGGCGTCGTGGGAGCGCGAGCACACGCGTTCGCTGGCGGACAGCCGGGTGCTGCTGGTCGGCCACGGCTCGATCGGCCGAGCGATCGAGCGTCAGCTGGAGGCGGCCGAAGCGATCGTGACCAGAGTGGCGAGCACGGCCCGGCCCGCGGAGCGCGTGCACGGCGTGGCCGAACTGCCGGAGCTGCTGCCGTCCGCCGACATCGTGGTCCTGATCCTGCCCGAGACGCCCGCGACCATGGGCCTGTTCGGTGCCGCGGAACTCGCCGCGCTGCCGGACGGCGCCCTGGTGGTGAACGTGGGGCGAGGTTCGGCGATCGACACCGCGGCGCTCACCGCCGAGACCGTCTCCGGGCGGCTGCGTGCCGCGCTGGACGTCGTCGATCCGGAACCGCTGCCCGCCGGGCATCCACTGTGGACCGCGCCGGGCGTGATCGTCACGCCCCATGTCGCGGGCGGGTCGGCGTCGTTCTACCCGCGCGCGAAGCGGCTGGTCGCCGAGCAGTTGCGCCGGTACGCCGCCGGCGAGGAGCCGCTGAACCTCGTGAGTGGCTAGGACGGGTTATTGAGCCGTAGGGGCAAAGGTGTCCTGTCGGGTGGGGAGTCCGGCGCTCCGGGGTGCTCGGCGAGGTGAAGGGAGCTTTCCCCTCATCGCACGCGAGGAAAGTCCCCTTCGCAAGGTGGTGCGGTCCTTGTGCGCGACGGAAGGCTCGGTGACGTCGCGAAAGTGGCTTTCGCGACGCCACATGTCCCGAAAGTGGCTTTCGCGACACCGAAGCCCGCATCCAGCAAGTGCCCGAACACGCCACAGTTGCCTTACGAGCCAAGAGAACCGTCGTAGCCACTCACGAGCCTTGTCTCCGGGTGATCGGAGACGCGCTCCCCGGCCGGCTCGGTCGAGCCGTCTGGCGTGCCCCGCCCTGCCTGTCCCAGGCGCGCGAAAGTGGCTTTCGCAACGGGGTCCTGGTCGCAGTGGGTTAACGAAGGCTCCCGTCGAGCCCGATGTCGCGAAAGCCACTTTCGGGACACCTGACGTCGCGAAAGTGGCTTTCGCGACACACGACGGCACTCGCCGGGCGAGCCGGGCCGCTACTGCCAGTGCGTCCGGTAAGCGAGCCACTCCCGCATGGCCGCGGCGAGACGGCGCTGCGCCGCGCGGACGCCCGTCGTCGCGGGCGGCTCCGGTAGCCGGGACGCGCGTTCGGCATGCCCGGCCAGGGCGACACCGAAGGCGGTGACCGCCCAGACCGGGACACCGGCCAGCACAGGGCGGCGCCGGAGCAGCCGGTCGACGTCGGCGGGCTCGTGCCCGGCGTCGAGCAGGTACGGGACGAGCGCGACCAGATCGAGCCAGCCCGCGCCCCGTGCCGGGTAGCGCCAGTTGGTGACCAGCACCCGGCCCGGCCCGGTCCGCACCAGGTATTCGGGCTGGATGTCGTTGTGCAGCAACGTGTCCCCGGCCGACCAGGGATGCCACGACGTCTCCAGCTGGACGAGCCGGTCGAGGTTGCGGACGGCCCAGCCGTCGAGGTCGTCCGGCGGCTCCTTCGCCAGTTCGTGCCAGCCGCGCAGGAGCGGGCCGAGATCGTCGAGGGCGTCCGGGACGTCGGGCAGCGGGCACGGCGTGAGCGTTCGCCCGAGCGCGCCGAAGGTGGCCAGCACCGCGGAAAGGTCCGGCGATCCGGGGCGCAGGTTCGGCCTGGTGCCGTCGAAATCGGCGAACGCGAGCACCAGCCAATCACTATCCACAAAGGACAAGAGCTGCGGTGTGGGGGCCTCCGGGGGAAGCCGTCGCGCGATGGCGGCCTCCGTCCGGTAGCCGCCCGCGCGCGGACTGCCCGCCGGGATCGCCTTCAGGAAGACCCAGCGATGCTCGCGTTCGAGTTCGAGCCGCGCGGCGACGCCGCCGTCGAATTCCGGGGTCTGCCACAACGACCGGCGGACCGCCGACCCGAGCTCCCGCTCCACGGCGTCACGCGTCGCCGACGGCAGGTCATGCCAGCCGAGGCGTGCGGAAACCGGCAACGCCCCACCACCCCCAGCGATCTCTCCGAGAAGATCGACTGTACCGAAATCCGCCCTTTCGGGTGACAACCGGTCAGGTCGGAACGGGCTTCACGTACCCGGCCCAGCGCTGGAACTCGCTGAACCCGACCCGCTCGTAAACCCCGAGCGCACGGTGGGTGTTGTCCTGGTCCACGTTGAGCGAGGCCCGGTGGAACCCCTTGGCCTTGGCCTGGACGACCGTGTGCCCGAGCAGCGCGCCCGCGATCCCGCGCCCGCGAAGGCCCGCGTCGGTCGCGACGTGGCTGACGTACAGCTCCTTCACTCCCGTGGCTGCCTCGTCGGAGGCGAAGTGAGCGCTCAGCACCATCGCGACCACCCGGTCCCGCTCCGGGCTCAGCAGCAGGAACGACAGTTCCGGCTGGAAGTCCTTCCCGCCGACCACCAGATGCCGCCAAGCCTCCGGGGACTGCTCCGTGCTCCCCCAGTGGTCGGCGAAGGTCTCGTTACGGGACCGCAGCGTGAGGGCCTCGTACTTCTGCTCGTACGTGACGAGCGGGAACTCTTCGGGCAGCGGTTCGACCGGCGGGATCGAGCCGAGGTCGGCCCGCATGTCGACGAACCACCGGGCGTGCTCGTACCCGGCGTCCACGAGTACCTCGGAAAGCCAGCGCTGCTTGGTGTTGGCCGCGGCGTGCAGCTCCAGCGGTACGTCCGGGTGGGACTTCGCGTGGAGCGCCTTGCCCGCCTCCTCGAACCAGCGGGTGAGGCTCCCGGCGATCGCGTCGTCGCGGTACGCGGGGTGGACGAGCGTCTCGACCCGCATCATGTGCACCGGATCCGCCGCGTCACGCTTCCGGAGCAGACCGTAGGCGACCAGCGTTTCGCCGTCCCACGCGCTGGTGGACGCCGTCGGCAGGTGGACGGTCGGCGTACCGATCTCTTCGGCGAGATCCTCCGCGCTGTAGTGCTCTTCGATCGGCTCGGTACGCTCCGCCTCGGCGAAGGTCTCGGCCAGTCGCGGCATGTCGTCCAGGGTCAGCGGGCGCCAGGTCAGGCTCATGCGGACGAGGCTAAGCCCGCGCCTCGGGTGACGCACTCCATTTAGTTACGCTTCCGTGGTGCTCGTGCTCCTCCCCCCTTCCGAGACCAAGGCCGCCGGCGGCACCGGCGCGCCGCTGGACCTCGACGCGCTGTCGTTCCCGGAGCTGAACCCGACCCGGGCGAAGCTGGCCGACGCGCTGGCCGAGCTGGCCGTCGACGTCCCGGCCAGTATCGCCGCGCTCGGCATCACGCCGCGGCAGGCCGACGAGGTCGCCCGCAACGCCGAGCTGTGGACTTCGCCCACGATGCCCGCGCTGCGCCGTTACACCGGGGTCCTCTACGACGCGCTCGACGTGAAGTCCTTCACCAAGGCGACGCTGGCGAAGGCCGAGAGACGCCTCGCTGTCGCTTCGGCGCTGTTCGGAGTGGTCGCGGCGACCGACCCGATCCCCGCGTACCGGCTTTCGGGCGGGAACGCGCTGCCGTCGCTCGGCACCGTCCGCAGCGTATGGAAGCCGGTCCTCGAACCGGCGCTCCAAGCTGTCGAGGGGCTCGTCGTCGACCTGCGGTCCGGAACCTACTCGGCGCTGGCGAAGCTCCGCCCCGACGCGGTGACGGTGCGTGTCGTCACCGAGGACGCGAAGGGCAACCGGACCACGGTGAGCCACTTCAACAAGGCGTACAAGGGACGGCTGGCCGCCGAGCTGGTGAAGTCACGCAGCGAACCGTCCACTGTGGAGCAGCTGATGCGGGTCCTGACGAAGGCGGGTCTCGACGTCGAGCGCACGGGCGACCACAGTATCGAGCTGCTGACCGGCGACGGGGCGCATTAGTTCCGTACCCCTACGGGCTCCTTCCTCGGTTGTTCCACCAGGCGCGGATGCGGAAAGTGATTTCCAGCCACCTGGAAAGGAACCACCGTGAACAGAAGACAACGGCTACTGGGGATCGCCACCGCCACCCTCGGCTGCCTCTCGGTCCTCCTGCCCGCTCCGGCGGCCGCCGCGAACCTCCCCGCCGTCACCCCGACGGATCAAGCGGTCGTCCCCGGTGGACTGCACACGAACTCCATCGGCGGCACGCCCGCCTCGGTCAAGGACCACCCCTTCATCATCGCGGGCCTGCGCGAAGGTGGAACGCGGCCGCAAGGGCAGACCTGCACCGGCTCGGTCGTCGCGCCGCGCAAGATCCTGATCGCCGCGCACTGCAAGGACGCGGCGGGCGAGAAGTCCTTCCTCTACGGCCTGGACGATCTCAACGCCGGCGGCGGAACACGGATCGGCGTCGTCAGCTACGAGAAGCACCCGAAGTACGTCAACTTCGACCAGGGCTACGACGTCGCGGTGGTCACCACGGACACCGACATCCCGGTGCCCGGCGGCCAGTACGCGAAGGTCGCGACGTCGGCCGACACGGGCCTGAACCAGCCGGGCAAGTCCGGGCTGGGGCTCGGTTACGGCAAGAAGGACCACAACGACGACACCCGCAACGTCGAACTGCACAAGTTCACCCTGCCGATCGTCCAGGGCAGCAACTGCAACGGTGTCGGCGCGGGTTTCAAGGACGCGACGATGATCTGCAGCGGCTACAGCGACGGCCGCGTCACGATCCTGCCGGGTGACAGCGGCGGGCCGCTCATCGTGGACGGCAAGATCGTCGGCGTCGCTTCGTGGAGCCGCAGCGATTTCAAGTGGTACAGCGTGTACGGCAGGCTCAACAACGAGATGGGCGACTGGGTCAAGCAGCAGATCGGCGAGCCGCAGAACCCGGAGAAGTTCTCGCTCGGCGTGACACCGTCCTCGCTCAAGGTCGAGCCGGGCAAGTACGTTTCGGCCACGGTCACCAGCAAGCCGGGCAAGAACGGCGCGGAGAAGGTCGATCTCAGCGCGTCGGGACTTCCCGAGGGCGCGACGGCGACGTTCCAGCCCTCGTCCATCACCTCGGGTGAGTCCGCGAAGGTGAGCATCGAGGTCCCCGCCGGAACCGCCGAAAAGGACTACGCGGTCACGATCTCGGGCAAGGGCACCACGGACACCGCGACCACGAACCTGACGCTGACCGTCGGTGAAGGTGGACCGCAGCCCGGTGACCTCAAGGTGGGCCTGAGCCCTGCCAGCGGAACCTCGCAACCCGGTTTCTTCAGCAACGTCACGGTTTCCGCCACCGGCGGCACGGGCACGATCACACTGTCGGCGTCCGGGCAGGGACTGCCGTTCGCGCCGTTCTTCAACCCGCAGACGATCTCGAGCGGCGGCAGCTCGACCATGCAGGTGGTCGCGCCGTTCCAGCGCGGCACCTACCCGGTGACCGTCACCGCGACGGACTCGGCGGGCAAGACCGCCACGGCCACTTACACCCTCACCGTCCAGTAGCGAGTGTCAGGAAAGGGTCGTTCAGGACATATTTCGTCCTGAACGACCCTTTCATGACGTTCAGGATCGGGCCAGCACCGCCATAGCGGCGTTGTGCCCGGGGATACCCGAGACCCCGCCGCCCCGCACGGCCCCGGCGCCGCACAGCAGCACCCGCTCGTGCGCGGTCTCGACACCCCAGCGGCCCACCTGAGCGGCATCCGCGGCATAAGGCCACGACAGATCGCGATGGAAGATGTGCCCCGCGGGAAGTCCCAGCTCGGCTTCCAGGTCCAGCGGCGTCTTCGCCTCGATGCACCAGCCGCCGTCCGGCGAACGCAGCACACAGTCCTCGATCGGCTCGGCCAGCACACTGTCCAAAGAGGACAAAGTCGCACGCAACGCCTCGTCGCGCGCGGCGTCGTTGCGGCCCTCGAAGAGCCGGGCGGGCATGTGCAGCCCGAACAATGTCAGCGTCTGCACCCCGGCGGCCTGTTCGGCCGGGCCGAGGATCGATGGGTCGGTCAACGAGTGGCAGTAGATCTCGCACGGGGGCAGCGACGGGATCCGGCCCGCGGCCGCCTCGGCATAGGCCGTCGCCAGCTGCTCGTAGCCTTCGTTGACATGGAATGTCCCGCCGAACGCCTCCCGCGGATCGACACTCGAATCACGGAGCCGCGGGAGGCGTGAGAGCACCATGTTCACCTTGAGCTGCGCGCCTTCCGGCGTCTCCGGCGGCTCCTCCCCCAGCAACCGCGCGAGCGTCCGCGGCGCGACGTTCGACAGCACGTGACCGCAACGCACCACGAACTCGTCGTCGCCGAGCCGGTAACGCACCGAGCCTCCGGGGTCGATCGACAGCACTTCGGCACCGGTCGTCAGCCGGGCCCCGGCGGAGGACGCGGCCGACGCGAGCGCCCCGGTCACCGCGCCCATCCCGCCCACCGGCACGTCCCAGTCGCCGGTCTCGTTGCCGATCACGTGGTAGAGCAGGCAAAGGTTCTGCCGGAAGTCACCGGCGCCGGCGAAGGTGCCGATCAGCGCGTCGGTCAGGACGACGCCGCGGACCGTGTCGTCGCCGAACATCGCGGTGAGCGTCTCCGAAATCGGCCGTTCGAACAGCGTGTCCCACGCTTCCGGCTCGACGCGCGAGCGCAGTTCCTCCCTGGACACCAGCGGTTCGGTCAGGGTGGGGAAGGTCCTCTCCGCGACCTGGCCCGTCATCGCGTAGAACCGCCGCCACGCCTCGAAGTCCTTTGTGGACCCGGTGAGCGCGGAGAACGACGCCGCGGTGCGGCCGTCGTCGCCCGTGTCGACAAGGAGACCGCCGTCGCCGACGGGCGTGTACGACGACATCCGCCGCCGCCGGAGATCGAGGCCGAGCCCCAGCTCCGCGATGATCTTGCGCGGCAGCAGGCTCACCAGGTACGAGTACCGCGACAGCCGGACGTCGACGCCGGGAAAGGCGCGGAAGGAGACCGCCGCCCCGCCGACCTCGTCGCGCCGTTCCAGGACCAGCACCGAGCGGCCGGCCCTGGCCAGGTAGGCCGCCGCCACCACCAGGCCGTTGTGCCCGCCACCGACGATCACGGCGTCGTAGGACTCCATCCAGGGACCTCCCAGCGAAACGACAATGCGCCGCGGTCATCGTGACCGCGGCGCACCGCCGTTCGCAAGGACTCAGAAGGTGATGGAGAACCCTTCGATCGTCCCGCTGTCGAACCGGTAGACGTCACGGACCCGCAGTTTCCAGGTCCCGTTCGCCGGTTCGGACGAGGCGTTCACCGTGTACGACGTGTGCACGCCGCTCGCCTCGCCGATCCCTCCCGCCTGCTTGAGGCCGAACACCGCACCGCTCGGCCCGATCAGGTCTATCGCCAGGTCACCGGTGTAGGTGTGCGCGATGTCGACCTTGACGGGCAGCGTCGCCGACGCCTTGCCGTCGCAGCCTTCCTGCGTCACCGAACTGGTCACCGCGTCACCCGCGTCCGGAATGGACACCGGTGTCGTGCTGGATTTGACCCCGCACGTCGGGGTGGGGCCACCACCGCCGATGAACGACACGTTCAGCAGCTTGTTGACCGTGCCGGACGGCAGTCCCTTGAGCACGCCGTCGGAGGCGTTGTTCACCAGCGCGTCCCGCGTCTGCTGCGCGGTGGCGCCGGAATTCGCGGCGAGGTACAGCGCCGCCGCCCCGGCCACGTGCGGCGTGGCCATCGACGTCCCGCTCATGTTCGCCGAACCACCGTTGGACGTGGACAGCGACGTGATGTTGCTGCCAGGGGCGAAGATGTCCACGCACGAACTGTGGTTGGAGAACGAGGACTTGTTGTCACTCTGATCCGAGGCGCCGACCGTGATCGCCTCGGGGATGCGGGCGGGGCTGACGTTGCAGGCGTTCTGGTTCTCGTTGCCCGCCGCCACCACGTAGACGAAGCCCGCCGCGATGGACTTCTTGATGACGTCGTCGCCGAGCCCGACCTGGTCCATGCGCAGGCTCAGGTTCGCCACCGCCGGTTTGGTGCCGTTCGCGGTGATCCATTCGGCCGCGTCGACGATGGCGGAGTCCGGCCCGTTGCCCGAACAGTCGTTGCCCAGCACCTTCAGCCCGACCAGTTTGACCTTCTTGGCCACGCCGTAGGTCTTGCTGCCGATGGTGCCCGCGGTGTGACTGCCGTGCCCGTTGCAGTCCTTCCCGTTGCCGCCGACGAAGTCCTTGCCGATGGACGCTCGCCCCTCGTACTCCGGGTTCTCCGGGTTGATCCCGGTGTCGAGGTCGTACGCGGTGACGCCCTCGCCCGTGTTCGGATACGTGAAGCTCTTGTCCAGCGGCAGGTTCTTCTGGTCGACCCGGTCCAGGCCCCAGGTCGGGTTGGTCTGCGTGCCGACGGCACGCGCGGTCCCGTCCTGATATACCGCCTTGACCGCCGGGTCGGCCGCGAGCCGCCGGGCCTGCTGCTCGGACATGCCCTTGACGGAGAACCCGCGGAGCACGTTCTTGTACGCCGACCGGACCTCGCCGCCGTAGCGGCCGGTCAGCGCGGCCGAGGACTGCTCGACCGCCATGGTGCCGACATCGTGGAGCACGACGATGTACTGATCGCCGTAGTGCTGCTTCGCCTGCACGACAACGCCTTCCGCCGGAGCGGCGAGGGCGTTGCCCGCGGCGAGCGCGGCCAGCGCGGTGGCCGCGACGGCCACCACACCGGCGCGCACGCCGCGGCGCATCAGAGACCCGCCACGTTCAGCAGCTTGTTCGTCGAACCGGAACCCGGGCTCGTCACGACGCCGTTGGTGGCGGCGTTGGCGAGACCGGAGGCCACGGCGGCGGGGGTCGCCGACGGGTTCGAGGTCAGGTAGATCGCGGCCGCGCCGGCGACGTGCGGCGTCGCCATCGAGGTACCGCTCATCTGCTGGGTGCCGCCACCGTTGCGCAGCGAGGTGATGCTGGTGCCCGGCGCGAAGATGTCGGTGCAGCTGCCGTAGTTCGAGAAGGTCGACCGGCGGTCGTCGCTCTGGGTGGCGTTGACGGTGATGGCCTCACGCACCCGGGCCGGGCTGGTGGAGCAGGCGTCCGTGTTGGAATTACCGGAGGCCACCGTGTTGGTGATACCCGCGGAAACGGCGCGGCGCACGGCGGCGTCCACCCCGGAGTCGGCCGGGCCACCGAGGCTCATGGTGAGCACCGACGGGCCCTTGGCGTTCTTCACGACCCAGTCGATCCCGCTGATGATCTGCGAGTACTGGCCGCTGCCCTGGCAGTTCAGCACGCGGACCGAGACGATCTTGGCGCCCTTGGCCACACCGTAGGTGGCGCTGCCGACCGTGCCGGCGACGTGCGTGCCGTGCCCCTGGCAGTCGCGGGCGTCGCTGTCGTTGTCGATGAAGTCGTACCCGCTGGTCGCGCGGCCGCCGAAGTCGGCCTGGCGGTAGTCGACACCGGTGTCGAGGACGTAGACCGTCGCCCCGGAACCGGTGTTCGGGTAGGTGTACTTCCTGTCCAGCGGCAGGTTCTTCTGGTCGATCCGGTCCAGGCCCCAGGTCGGGTTGGTCTGGGTGCCGGTCATGTGCGCGACCGCGTCCTGCTGGACGAAGTCGACGTTCGGGTCGGCCGCGAGCCGTTTCGCCTGCGCCTCGGTCATCTTCGCCGAGAACCCGTTCAGTGCGGCGGTGTAGGTCGCCTTCACCTGGCCGCCGTACTTGGCCGCGAGCCCGGCGTCGCCGCTCTTGAGCGAGACGATGTACCCGTCCGTGACGGCTCCCGGCACACCGGCGCCGCGGATCTGCCCTTCGGCTGCCGCGGCCGGTCCGGCGAAGGCCACGGTGGCCGCCGCACAGGCCCCGGCGAGCACCGCACCCGCGATCCGGTGACGTCGAAGTTCTCCACGCATTTCCTGAGCTCCGTTCACTCGAACAGGTGGTTCACGCCGGCGGGATTCCGGGCCGGCGCCGTGACGTGCAGTCACGCATGAATCACTTTCGGGTGGCGGGGCCTGCGCGAACAAGCGAGGCAACGGTCCGTAGGACTACGTATCTAATGAGGAAACTCCCCGTCCCTACGAAAGTTCTGTGACCGTCCGGGTGGGTTCCGTGAGCACTGAGCAGGCGCTTAAGCTGCGATCACTCGAACGGTGTGGTTCGTGAAGCGGGGGTGACCCGGCAATGGTGATCGGTGGCTGCCGACGCAGGACGAGTTCGCCCGTGCTCGTCGGCCGTGAGGCGGAATTACGCGAACTCCTCGACGGCGCGATGCGCTCGCCGTCGGTGATCATGCTCGAAGGCGAAGCGGGGGTGGGCAAGACCCGGCTCGCCGCCGAACTGCTGGCCTGCCCCGAACTGGCCGGGCGGCCGGTCCTCACCGGGACCTGCCAGCCACTGCGCGAGCCGTTCCCCTACGGCGTGGTCTTCGACGCGCTGAAGGACATCCGCCCGGCGCGCGACCTCAACCCCGTGACCGGCGTCCTCGCGCCCTATCTGCCGGAACTCGCGGCCTTCCTGCCGGAGCAGCCGCCCCGGCTCGGTGATCCGAGGGCCGAACGGCACCGCCTCTTCCGCGCCGTCCGGGAACTGCTCGGCTCGCTGGGCCCGCACGTCCTCCTCGTCGAAGACCTCCATTGGGCGGACGACGGATCCCGTCGACTGCTGCGGTTCCTGATGACCGACCCGCCCGCGGGCCTGACGCTCCTGCTCACCTACCGGCGCGAAGAGACGCCCGGCGGCATCCCGCTCGGCAGCGCCTACCGGCCGGCGCCCGGCACCGCGCACGCGCTCGTCACGCTCCGGCCGCTGGACCGCGACGGCGTCCAGGCGCTGGTTTCGGCGCTGCTCGGCGAAGCGAACGTATCCGCCGAGTTCGCCGCGCGGCTGCACGAGCGGACCGCGGGGATCCCGTTCGTGGTCGAGGAGATCGTGCACGCGATCGGCGGCGTCGAGGGCGCGGTGCACGCCGACGGCATGACCGCGCGGCACCTGCTCGACACGGTCGAAGTCCCGGCGCTGCTGCGGGAGGCGACCGTCGAACACCTCGTCGCGCTGCCGCCCGCCGCCCGGCGGATCGCCGAGGCCGCCGCGGTCCTGGGCACACCGTCCACTTCGGACCTGCTGGCCGCCGCGGCCGCGCTCTCCCCCGAGCGCGCCCGCCGCGCGCTCGTCCTCGCGCTCGAACGCAACGTCCTGGTGGAGACCGGTGAAGGCACGTACGGCTTCAGGCACGCGTTCGCCCAGCAGGCCGCGTACCGCACCATCCCCGGCCCCGATCGCCAGGAACTGCACCGGCGGGCCGCGCGGCTGCTGCGCGACCGCCTCCCGCAATCCCTGGTACGGCTGGCCGAGCACTGCCGCAAGGCGGGTGACCGGGCCGGTGCGCTGAAGTACGGCGAAGCGGCCGCGGATCAGGCGTCGGCGGTCGGTGATCTCGCGACCGCGACGGATCTCCTCCGCACCCTGCTCGACGAACCGGGCCTCCAACCGTCCGATGTGGACAGACTGGCGGTCAAGTTCAGTTCGGTGGCGTGCAACGGCCTCGCCCAGACCGAGGTCGTCCCGGCACTGGAGCGGTTGCTCACCGACGGCAGGCTGTCCGGACGCCTGAGCGGCGAGGTCAGGCTGGGGCTCGGGCTCCTGCTGGTGCGCCAGGCGGGCGGGCTGGAGGCGGCGCGGACCGAGATCGAGATCGCCGTCAACGATCTCGCCGACCGGCCCGACCTGGCCGGACGCGGGATGGGTGTCCTCGCGCAGCCGTGGGTCGGCGCGACCCCGCTGCGGGAGCACCGGCGCTGGATGGACCGGGTGGACGGGCTCATCGAGCGGGCCACCGACCGGCGGCTGAAGATCATGCTGCTGGCCAACAACGCGGCGTCGCGGCTGCACATCGGGGACGCGCGGGGCTGGGACATGCTGGACCGGGCGCCCACCAGCGTCGGTTCCCCCGACGAGCAGCGGCACCTGGCGCGGCTGCACTGCAACACCGCCGACGCCTGCGCCTGGACGGGCCATCATCGGCGGGCCAGAAGCCTGCTGCACAGCGGGATGCAGCTGGCCGCCGACTGCGGGGCGCCGTACGTGGTCAGCACCGCCCGCGCGACGGCCGTCCACACCGACTGGCTCACCGGGAACTGGGACGGCCTCGCCGAACGGGCCTGCGCGCTGATCGACGAGTACCGCGATCTCCTGCCGGTGACCAGCGAACTGTGCCTGGTCCTCGGCCTGCTCGCCGCCGCGCGCGGCGAGTGGGACGAGGCCGCCGCCCGGTTCGCCGGCACCGCCGCGGACCAGCCGGAGAACGCGTTCACCCCGGTCGCGATCGCCGCGCACGCCGGGATGTCGGGCATGCTGCTCGCGCAGGATCTCGGCGAGGCCGCCGTCACGCAGGCCGAAAAGGGACTGGAACTCCTGCGCGCCAAGGGTGTCTGGGCCTGGGGCGCCGATCTGCTGATGGCCGCCGTCGACGCGTACTGCGCCACCGGACGGGACGCCGAAGCGCAGGCGCTGACCGACGAGTTCGAACGGGAGATCGGCGACCTCGACGCGCCGTCGACGTGGGCGGCGCTGGCCGCGAACCGCGGGCTGATCGCGGCGTCCCGGGGCGAGCACGCGGAGGGGATCGAGGCCTTCGAGCAGGCTCGGACCCGGTTCGAGGCCCTTCCCGCGCCGTATCACGCGGCGCTCGTCGCCGAACGCGCCGCGCGCTGCCGTCTGGCCCGCAACGAGGATGTCGCCGAGACCTTCGCGGCGCTCGCGGAGACCTTCGACCACCTCGGTGCCACCCGCGACGCCGCGCGCTGCCGCCACGCCTTCCGGTCGACCGGCGCGGTCGCCCCGTCACGCCGCGGCCGCCGCGGTTACGGCGACGAGCTGTCCCCGCGCGAGCGCGACGTCGCCCGCCTGCTGGCCGCCGGGCACACCAACCGGGAGATCGCCGAGGTGCTGTTCCTGTCCCGGCGCACGGTGGAACAGCACGTCGCGAGTGTGCTGCGGAAGCTGAAGGTGCGGTCGCGGAGCGAGCTGGCAGGGCTGCGGTCGGCCTAGGCACGTCGGATGCGCGTGAAGGCCTCCTTCCCTCGGCTGAGCCGAGGGAAGGAGGCCTTCACGCGCATCACCGCACTGGGAATTAAATCGGTTGCGCACGGCCGCGGGGGTCGGGGATGATCGTGCGCGATCCGGCAGGGAGCCGGTGGATGCGACTGGGAGGTGCCTCGTGCTGATGACTGTCCGGGGCCTTGTCCGCCCCCATCCACTCGCCCCTCGCGGCTGAGCGCGGAGCCACGACGCTCGCCCGGTGGGGCATCCCTGAACCAGGAGAACCCACCAGTGCGCAAGCACGATCTCGAAGAGTCTTACGAACAACGTCCTCGCCGTTCCCGTCGCGCCCGTTTCGACGACGAGCCCGAACCCACCCGCGGCGGACGGCTCACCGAAGCCGAACGCGTCCGGCTCGCCCGGCTGCGTGAGGACGCCTACACCGAAACCGCCATCCCCGACGGCGCCGACCGCTGGAGCACCTGGGGAGAAGCGGAGCAAGGACCGCTACCGCGCCCGGACTGGGTGATCACCGAACTGGCGGCGGTGGACACCGAGCTCGGCGTCCTCAAGACCGGCAAGGAGGCGGACGTCCATCTCGTCCGGCGCAACCTGCCCGGTACCGAGGGCACCGTGCTCGCCGCCAAGCGGTACCGCAGCGGTGAGCACCGGCTGTTCCACCGTGACGCCGGCTATCTCGAAGGCAGGCGGATGCGCCGGTCGCGGGAGATGCGGGCGATGGAGTCTCGCAGCAGCTTCGGCCGCAACCTCATCGCCGAACAGTGGGCCGTGGCCGAGTTCGGCGCCCTGAGCAGGCTCTGGTCGGTCGGTGCGCCCGTGCCGTATCCGGTGCAGCGCGACGGCACCGAACTGCTGCTGGAATTCCTCGGCGACGGCGAGACCGCCGCGCCTCGGCTGGCCCAGGTCCGGCCGGAGCCGGACCAGTTGCGGGAACTGTGGTTCCAGACCTCGGCGATGCTGGAACTGCTGGCGTCGCAGGGGCTCGCGCACGGTGACCTCTCGGCGTACAACCTGCTCGTCCACCACGATCGGATCATGGTGATCGATCTCCCCCAGGTGGTCGACATCGTCGCGAATCCCGGTGGGCTGGAGTTCCTCGCGCGGGACGTGCGGAACATCGCGACGTGGTTCCACTCGCGGGGGCTGCCGGAGCGGCTGACGGCGGTCCCGGAGCTGATCGAGGAGCTGCAGGAGATCGCGGGTCTCCGCTGACCGTCCACAGTGTCTCGAAGGGGTCTTTCCCGGCACGATCACGCCGGGAAAGACCCCGCGGTGGAGACCCTGCCCACAATCGCTCCCTCCGGTTGGGAGGCCGGATAACGGTCCGGTACAGTAGTGACAGACCGCAACCGGCGGCGTGGATGAGTTGGTGTCCGTCGCCTCCAAAGCCAACCGAATGGCTCGCGGTATCCGTATCAATCCATTGGCGCGCGGTGTCACGCAGACGCGGTGTGCCGGGTTCGTCCCTGTGAACGCCCATCTGTGCACACCATCTTGCCCTGCCTGCGCGCGGGCAGCCCGGGCCTCCTTGCGACGTGCCACGTCCGAGAGGCATTTGTGACAGTCACGTTCAACTCCGGCCACGTCTCACCGTCGGCGCGTCAGCACCGCGGCAAGCCGCGCACCCGCCCCACGGGTGACGCGATGCTGCGCGACGACGCCGTCGAGACGGTCAAGGCGAAGACCTGGGCGGAGCTCGGCCTTCCCGAGCCGCTGCTGCGGGCTCTGGCCGACGCCGGTATCACCTCCCCGTTCCCCATCCAGGCGGCGACGATCCCCGACGCGCTCGCCGGCCGCGACGTGCTGGGCCGCGCCCAGACCGGTTCCGGCAAGACCCTTGCCTTCGGTCTCGCGATGCTGACCAGGCTCAACGGCGGCCGTGCCCGGCCGAAGCACCCGCGCGCGCTGATCCTGGTCCCGACCCGTGAGTTGGCCATGCAGGTCGCCGACTCGCTGACCCCGCTGGCCAAGTCGCTCGGCCTGTGGTGCCGCACCGCCGTCGGCGGCATGGCCTTCACCCGCCAGGCCGACGCGCTGTCCCGCGGCGTCGACCTGCTGATCGCCACCCCCGGCCGCCTGTCGGACCACGTCCGCCAGGGCACCGCGTCGCTGTCCGACGTCAACTTCGTCGCGCTCGACGAGGCCGACCAGATGGCCGACATGGGCTTCATGCCGCAGGTCCGCGAGATCCTCGACCTGACCCCGGCCCGCGGCCAGCGCCTGCTGTTCTCGGCCACCCTCGACGGTGACGTCGACAGGCTGGTCCGCGCGTACCTGACCGACCCGGTCACGCATTCGGTCGCCCCGTCGACCGCGAGCGTCACCACCATGGACCACCACGTGTTCCAGGTGTCGCACCAGGACAAGCAGGACATCATCACCGAGATCGGCGCCCGCGAGGGACGCACGATCATGTTCGTCCGCACCAAGCACCACGTGGACCGGCTCACCGAGCGCCTGCGCGAGAAGGGCGTCCACGCGGCCGCGCTGCACGGCGGCAAGACCCAGGGCCAGCGCAACCGCGTCCTCGCGGACTTCAAGGAGGGCTACGCGCCCGTCCTCGTCGCCACGGACGTCGCCGCGCGCGGTATCCACGTCGACGACATCTCGCTGGTGCTGCACGTGGACCCGGCCGCCGACCACAAGGACTACCTGCACCGCGCCGGGCGTACCGCGCGCGCCGGGGCGTCCGGTGTCGTGGTCACGCTGGTCACCCACGACCAGCGCCGCATGGTGCGCCGGATGACCGACCGCGCCGGTGTCCGCGCCGAGCAGACCACCATCCGCCCGGGTGACGCCGAGCTCGCCCGCATCACCGGTGCGCAGCAGCCCAGCGGCGAGCCGGTCGTCGAGCGTCGTCGTGAGTCCCCGCGTCGCGGCGGTGGCCGTGGCTACGGTGGCGGCGACCGCGGCTACCAGGGTTCGCGCGAGGGTCACGGTCACCGCGAAGGCGGCCGTCCCGGCGGCTTCCGCGGCCGCCCGCGTCGCGGCGAGTCCGGTGGCGGCAACGGCCGCCCGCAGCGTCCGGGCGGGCGCCCGCGTCGCAGCTACGACAGCTGAAGTGACTGAAGCCGGTTCTTCCGGCGGGTAGTGCCATGAACGGTCCGTTCCTTGCAAATTTCGCAAGGAACGGACCGTTCATGGCGTTCGGAGTGGGGACCACCACGTCCCTCGGGAAACGGCGGATGGGAGACTGCGGGGCGTGACTTCTTCCGGCCCCGCTTCCCAGAACCTCCCGCCCGACCAGGTCTTCGACTGGCTCGACGTGGAGGCGGAGAAGCGGGCCGAGGCCGGGCTGGTGCGCAAGCTGCGCATCCGGCAGGCGCAGGAACCGGAGCTCGATCTCGCGGGTAACGACTACCTCGGGCTCGCCAGGGACAAGCGCGTCGCCGGTGCCGCCGCGGCGGCCGCGTTGCGCTGGGGCGCCGGGGCGACCGGTTCCCGCCTCGTCTCCGGCACCACCGAGGTCCACGCCGAGCTCGAGCACGAGCTCGCCCGCTTCTGCGGCACGCAGGCCGCGCTGGTCTTCTCGTCCGGCTTCACCGCGAACCTCGGCGCCGTCACCGCCCTGTCCGGCGCGGATTCCGCGATCGTCACGGACAAGTACATCCACGCCTCGCTCATCGAGGGCTGCCGCCTGTCCCGTTCGGACATCGCCGCCGTCGCGCACAGCGACCCGAACGCCTTCAAACACGCGCTCGCGACCCGCCGCAAACCGCGTGCCCTGGTCGTCACCGATTCCGTGTTCTCCGTCGACGGCGACATCGCCCCGCTGGAGCGGCTCGCCGGCGTCTGCCGGGAGCACGGCGCGTCCCTGCTCGTCGACGACGCGCACGGCTTCGGCGTCCTCGGCGAAGGCGGCCGCGGTGCCGTCCACGCCGCGGGGCTCTCCGGCGCGCCGGACGTCGTCACCACGATCACGCTGTCGAAATCCCTTGGGGCACAAGGCGGTGCGGTGCTCGGGCCGCGTCGCGTGATCAAACATCTCGTGGACACCGCGCGCAGTTTCATCTTCGACACCGGCCTCGCGCCTGCCAGTGCCGCCGCCGCGCTGGCCGCCCTCACCGCGTTGAAGGCCGAGCCGGAGCTGGCCACCAAGGTGACCGAAGCCGCGGGAAACCTTGCCATGCAACTGAAATCGGCGGGTTTCCGCGTCGGTCTCCCCGACGCCGCGGTGATCTCAGTGCAGGCGCCGTCGCCGGAGGCCGCCGTCGCGTGGGCGGGCGCCTGCGCGGATCAGGGCGTGCGCGTCGGCTGCTTCCGGCCGCCGTCCGTGCCCGACGGCATCTCCCGCCTGCGCCTGACCGCGCGGGCCGACCTCACCGAGGCCGACGTGGACCGCGCGGTCGGGGTGATCACTGCTGCGGCGCCTCCCGGCGCCACATCGTGAGGTGCGGGATCCCGTCCTCCATGAACTCTTCGCCTTCGACCACGAAGCCGTACTTGGCGTAGAAATCCGTCGCGTACGTCTGCGCGTCGAGGACACACGGCGCGTCGCCGATCCCCGCGAGCGCGGTCTCCATCAGGCGTCCCGCCAGTCCCTTGCCGCGTGAGCGGACGGCCGTGCACACCCGGCCGATGCGGAAGGTGCCGCCGGCGTCCTGCAGCACCCGCAGGTACGAGTCGACGGCGACGGAACCCCCGATCCAGAGATGCCGGGTGCCGGGCAGGAGGTCACGCCCGTCGATCTCGTGATAGGCGCAGTCCTGCTCGACGACGAACACGTCCACGCGCAGGCGGAGGATGCCGTGCAGCTGCGCGGCGGTGATCTCGTCACCGGCGACGGACAGCGGGAACGACGAGGTCTCGATGATCGGGGTGTCGGTGGTCACGCCCACTTGTTAGCACATCGGACGTGAAGAAGGCATCGATCAGCCGAGCAGGCCCCGGTTCTTCTGCTGCGAGATGTCGTTCGCGAAGTGGGAGACACGGGTGTAGACGCCGGGTTTGCCCGCCTTCGCGCAGCCTTCGCCGAACGACACGATCCCGATCAGCGTGTCCCCCACCATGAGCGGTCCGCCCGAATCGCCCTGGCAGGCGTCGATACCGCCTTCGGGGTAGCCGGCGCACACCATGTCGCTCGGGTCGTAGCCCGAGTACGCGGTGCGGCAGGTCTTGTCGCTGACCACCGGGACGACCGCGCTGCGCAGGTAGTTCGAGCGCGCGCCGCCCTCGGCGACCCGGCCCCAGCCGAGGACCGTCGCCTTCGTGCCTTCCTCGTACAGGCCTGCGTCGCCGTTGTCCGCGACCTTCGCGGGCCGGTACGGCAGCTGCCCGCCGACCGTCAGCACCGCGATGTCGTCGCCCTTGCCGGGGTCGCCGCTGTAGTCGGGGCTGACCCAGATCCGGGAAACCCGCAGTTCCACGCCGTCCCGGGAGCGCTTGTCGTCCCGCCCCGCCACCACGCGGACATCGGCGCGTTTGACCGCGACCGCGCAGTGCGCCGCCGTCGCGACCGTCGTGGAACTGACGATCACCGCGCCGCAGAACTGGTTGCCGCCGCGATCGGCCAGGTAGACCGCGTACGGGTGCTGCGAGACCGAAGCCTTGCCGCCGCCCACGATCCTCGGCTGGGCCGCCTGCTCCGGGCCGTTCGCCGAGCTGTCGTCCGCCGCCGCGCTGGTGAACGCGACCGGCACCATCACGGCCGTCGCGAGGACCGCCCCGATCGCGAGCAGCAGGGTGCGACGTGACTTCTTGGGCATGTTCTGTCCCTTCACCGGGGCGTACGTACGGTCAAACCCTGGGAAGCCATTCGACTCCAGCGCGTACACGAGCGATCGCGAATACCCTAATCGGAGAAAGCCCGATGCGGTGTCACTGAAACGGGTGGACCTGTGCTCACCGAACGCATCTGCCACTCTGGACCCTGTGCGGGCTACGGCGACGGTTCTGGCGGCTACGGCCCTTCTGCTCTTCTCGTGTTCGAACCCGGCCCCGCCCGCGCCGCCCACTCCCGCGGTGACCAGCGCGCCTGCCGGAACCTCCTCGGCCGCAACGACTCCCCCCACCTCGGCCCCGCCGCCCGCCCCCGTCTGGCAGGTCGGCGCGAAGCCGCTTCCCTTGCGCCGTGACGGTTTCGGGCAGATCCTCCCGACTCCTCCCGTGCTGGCGAACCGTTCGCTGCCGACCACCGACCTGCTTCCCCCGCCCGCCGGGAACCGGTTCGCCGGCACGGTGAATCCCGTTCCCGGCGAGGTTCTCGCGCGCAGCACCTGGCAGGCGGGCTGCCCGGTCGCCGCCGGCGAACTGCGTTATCTCACGCTCTCGTTCTGGGGTTTCGACGGCCGCGCGCATACCGGGGAAATGCTCGTGAACGCGTCGGTCGCGAACGCAGTGGTCACCGTATTCGGGCGGTTGTTCGCCGCGAAATTCCCGATCGAGGAAATGCGGGTGACCGCTCCCGCCGAACTCACCGCTCCCCCGACGGGTGACGGGAACAACACCACCGCCTTCGTCTGCCGTCCGGCGCGCGGCCAGACGAACTGGTCCGCGCACGCCTACGGGCTCGCGATCGACGTCGACCCGTTCTGCAACCCGTACACCAAGGGCGACCTCGTGCTGCCCGAGCTGGCGTCGGCATACCTCGACCGAGGGAACCCGCGGCCCGGGATGATCCTTCCCGGCGACCGGACCGTGGCCGCCTTCGCCGCGATCGGCTGGACCTGGGGCGGCACCTGGACCACGCCGAAGGACCGGATGCACTTCAGCGCCAACGGGCGCTGAACCGGGAACAACCACCCGCCGCGACAAGTTGGCTAGAGTCGGAACCACCCCGCTCCCGCCGCAAAGGAAGACAGCGTGCCCCACTACGACCTGGTGATCGTCGGAACCGGATCGGGTAACTCGATCCTCGACCCGCGTTTCGCGGACTGGAACACGGCGATCGTGGAGAAGGGCACGTTCGGTGGGACCTGCCTGAACGTGGGCTGCATCCCGACGAAGATGTTCGTGCACGCCGCCAACGTCGCGGCCACCCCCGCCACGTCGTCGAAATTCGGCGTCGACGAGGAGCTGACCGGGGTCCGCTGGCGCGACGTCCGCGACCGGATCTTCGGCCGGATCGACCCGATCGCCGCCGGCGGCCGCGAGTACCGCGTCCAGCACGAGGACAACGAGAACGTCACCGTGTACGAGGGCGAAGGCCGCTTCACCGGGCACAAGGAACTTCGGGTGAGCTACTCCGACGGCCGCCCGGCTGAGACGATCACCGCCGACAAGTTCGTGCTCGCCGCGGGCGGACGTCCGGTGGTCCCGGACATCCCCGGCCTCGCCGAAACCGGCTACCACACCTCCGACACGGTGATGCGGCTCGACGAGCTGCCGTCGAGCATCGTGATCCTGGGCGGCGGGTACATCGCGGCCGAGTTCGCGCACGTCTTCGCCTCGTTCGGGGTGAACGTGACCGTGGTCAACCGGTCCGGCGCGCTGCTGCGTTCCGAGGACGACGACGTCAGCGCCCGGTTCACCGAGCTGGCCGCGCAGCGGTTCGACGTCCGGCTCGACCGGAAGACCGTCCGCGCGCGCAAGACCGCGTCGGGTGTCGCCCTGGACCTCGAAGGGCCGGAAGGCGCCGAGACCGTCGAGGCCGACGTGCTGCTGGTCGCGACCGGCCGCAAGCCGAACTCCGACCTCCTCGACGTCGCAGCCACCGGGGTGACCACGGGTGAGCGCGGGCACGTCGTGGTCGACGAGTTCCAGCAGACCGTGGTCGACGGGATCTACGCGCTCGGCGACCTCTCGTCGGTCTTCGAGCTGAAGCACGTCGCGAACCACGAGCAGCGCGTGGTGCAGCACAACCTGCTGCACCCGGACGACCGGATCGAGGCGGACCACCGGTTCGTCCCGCACGCGGTGTTCACCTCGCCTCAGGTCGCTTCGGTCGGGCTGACCGAACGCGAAGCGCGGGAGCGAGGCGTCTCGTACGTGACGTCCCACCAGGACTACGCGGGCATCGCCTACGGCTGGGCGATGGAGGACACCACCGGTTTCGCGAAGCTGCTCGCCGACCCGGCCACCGGGCAGCTGCTGGGCGCGCACATCATCGGCCCGCAGGCGTCTTCGGTGATCCAGCCGCTGATCCAGGCGATGAGCTTCGGTCTCGACGCGAAGAGCATGGCGCGCGGGCAGTACTGGATCCACCCGGCGATGCCGGAACTGGTCGAGAACGCCCTGCTGAACCTGCCCCTGGACTGACCCGGCGCGTTCAGTCCTCTAGATGCGGCTCATCCCGCCCGACCGGGACCATGTCGCGAAAGCCACTTTCAGGACATCACACGTCGCGAAAGTGGCTTTCGCGACACGTGCCACCTTCGCCCGGCGCGTTTAGTCCTCTAGATGCGTTCTCAGACGACGCGGTCGCAGGCGCGGGCACCGTTCCGCGCCGCGAGCGCGCTCACCGCGTTCATCTCGGCGTTCGAGGCGCCCATCAAGACGGCCGAGCGGGCCCCCTCCCCCGAGAACCGCTCGCCCGCCTCGACGTACCGGCGGATCGCCGCCAAGAACTCCTCCCGCGCGGACGCCGCCCCTCCTGGCACCGCGCGGACCCCCGTCGCCCCCTTGAGGACGTCCTTGGCGTCGTCCACCCTCGTCGCGACGTAGTGCTGCCACTTGCGCAGCTCCGTCGCGGCGTCCCCCTCCGGATCCGGCCAGTAGCGCTGGATCTCGGCGCCGCTGTCCTTCCACACCCGCACGCACACCCGGTCGACGGCGCGGTAGAACTCGTGCGCCGAGAGCACCTCGGGGGCCCGCTCGGGCACCACGGCGACGCACACCGCGGCGAAACACGCCAGAGCCGAGCCGTACGCCAGTCCCTCCACCACGCCGACCCCCAGGACCGAGTTTTTGAACGGGTTCAACTCGCTCAGGCTATGGCTCCGCCCCGGGATGGGTCAAGAAGTTTTTTGAACGCGTTCAGACGAAGCGGCGACGACCGGCGAAGGCGCCGAAGGTCATCTGCGCGGCGAAGACGGCGAGCATCATGATCCAGGGAACGGTCCAGCCGTGGGTGAGATCGTGAAGCAGCCCGAAGAGGAAGGGCCCGACGGCGGCCATCAGGTAACCGATGCCCTGCGCCATCCCCGACAGCCGAGCGGTGTCCTCGCCGGTGCGCGCCCGCAGCGCGATCACCGTCAGCGCGAGCGAGAAGACGCTCATCCCGAGCCCGATGAGGAGGCACCAGAGCAGCGGCGAGGCCGCGGGCGCGACCATCATGCCGACCATGCCGACGAAACCGGGAACGCCCAGCCCGACGATCCACGGGCTCTGACTCTTGTGCCGCGCGGCCATCGGCGCCACCACGAGACTGATCGGGACGGCGATGAGCGAGATCAAGCCGAGCAGCAGCCCGGAATCACCCTTGCTCACCCCCGCGTCGATCATCACCTCCGGCAGCCAGCCCATCACGACGTAGGCCAAAAAGGCCTGAGTTCCGAAGAAAAGCGTGACCATCCACGCAAGGGGGCTACGCAGGAGCGATCGCCCGCTACCCTGCTTGCCTGCCTCGGCGACGGGCGCTCGTCCCGCACCGCGGGCTGCGAGAATCCAGACGAGGAGTGCGAGCACCGCCAGTACCGACCAGGCGCCGAGACCTTGGCGCCAGCCGCCGAACGCGTTCTCCAAGGGAGGGGTGAGCGCGGACCCCAGGGCGCCCCCGCCCTGCAGAGCGGCGGTGTACACGCCGGTCATCATGCCGACACGTGCCGGGAAGGAGTCCTTGATGACGACCGGGATCAGTACGTTCGCCAGGGCGATTCCCGCCGTGGCCACCAGGGTGCCCCCGAGCACGACATACGGTCCGTCGAGCACGCGCAGCACCAGGCCGACGGCCAGCACGGAAAGCGCGGACGCGATGGCCGCGCCGATGCCGAACCGGCGGGCCAGCAGGGGCGCGGCGAGACCGGCCGCGGCGAAACAGAGGCCGGGGAGCGTGGTGAGCACGCCGGCCCAGGTCGCCGTGGCGCCGAGGTCGTCGCGCATTTCGCCGAGCATGGGGCCGACACTGGTGATCGCGGGGCGCAGGTTGAGCGCCACCAGGATCACCGCGACACCGAGCAGAACGCCGCCGGTGATCACTCCCGGCCGCCACTCCGTTTCGATCGAGCCTTCGAGTTCAAGGCTTTCGTCGAACGGGGCCACGGATTCTCGAGAGTCGACACGCACGTCGGCTAGTATCACATACATAGGATGATTGGATGAAGGGACAACGCTGTGCCATTGGCCACCACGCGCCGTGCCGGCCTGGTCGATCAGGTCATCGAGCAGCTGCGTGACGCCGTCACGCAGGGAGAATGGCCCATCGGTCAGCGGATTCCGACCGAACCGGAGCTGGCAGGGCAGCTCGGCGTCGGTCGCAACACCGTCCGCGAGGCCGTTCGCGCGCTCGCGCACACGGGGCTGCTCGAGGTCCGCCAGGGCGACGGGACCTACGTGCGGGCGACGAGCGAGGTCTCGGGCGCGATCCGGCGGTTGTGCGGTTCGGAACTGCGCGAGGTGCTGCAGGTGCGGCGCATCCTCGAGGTCGAAGGCGCCCGGCTCGCGGCCGCGTCGCGGACCGACGAGGAGGTCACCGAGCTCAAGTCCCTGCTCGAACGCCGCAACGCCGAGCTGCGCGAGGGGCATTGGGAGGATTTCGCCCGTCTCGACGCGGAATTCCACTTCGCCGTCGTCCAAAGTGGACATAACACCCTGCTGACCGAGATGTACCGCGGGCTCACCGAGGTGATCACGGCCAGCGTGGCCGCCACGTCGAACGTGACACCGGGCCGCGAGTACCTGCCGGAGATAGGGCATGAAGGCCTCGCCGAGGCCATCGCCGACCGCGACGCCGACCGGGCCGCCAGCGAGGCGTGCGGTTTCCTGGACGAACTCCTGGCCCGCATGGAGCAGGACGAGAGCTGACCCTTCAGCGCGTGAAGGCCCCCTTCCCTCGGCTGAGCCGAGGGAAGGGGGCCTTCACGCGCTGCGGGCGGTCAGGGCAGCGTGAGGATCTCCGCGCCGTCCTCGGTCACCACGAGGGTGTGCTCGAACTGGGCCGTCCACTTCTTGTCCTTGGTGGTGACGGTCCAGTCGTCGGCCCAGATGTCGTAGTCGATGGTGCCGAGGGTGATCATCGGCTCGATCGTGAACGTCATCCCCTGCTCGATCACCGTGTCCACCGACGGCTCCTCGTAGTGCAGAACGGTCGGTGCGGTGTGGAACGCCGGACCGACGCCGTGACCGGTGAAGTCACGCACGACGCCGTAGCCGAACCGCTTCGCGTAGGACTCGATGACGCGGCCGATCACGTTGAGCTGCCTGCCGGGGCGGACGGCCTTGATGGCGCGCATCGTCGCCTCGCGCGTGCGCTCGACCAGCAGCCGCGCCTCCTCGGAGACGTCACCCGCCAGGAACGTCGCGTTGGTGTCGCCGTGGACGCCGCCGATGAACGCGGTGACGTCGATGTTGCAGATGTCGCCGTCCTCGATCACCGTCGAATCCGGGATACCGTGGCAGATCACCTCGTTCAGCGAGGTGCAGCACGACTTCGGGAACGCGCGGTAGCCCAGCGTCGACGGGTACGCGTGGTTGTCCAGCAGGAACTCGTGGATCACCTTGTCGATGTCGTCGGTGGTCGCGCCGGGCTTGACGGCCTTGCCGCCCTCCTCCAGCGCCTGCGCCGCGATCCGGCTCGCGACCCGCATCGCCTCGATCACCTCGGGTGTGCGGACCCCGTTGCCCGTGTCGCGTTTCGGCGCCGGCCGGTCGACGTACTCGGGACGGGCGATGCTGGCGGGGACGACTCGCCGCGGCGTCTGGACGCCGGGCTTCAAGGGGGAGCGAACGGACATGGGCCCAGCCTACGACCTGACGGCTAACCGAGCCCCGTCAGGAAGCGCTGGGCGGCCTCGACCGCGGGCCTGGACGTTCCCGCGTCGGTCGTCAGCACCGCGAAGGCCAGGTCCCCGGTGTAGCCGACGAACCAGCCGTGCGAACGCGTGCCGTCGCCGAACTGGGCCGTCCCGGTCTTGCCCCGGACGTCCGGCAACGGCTTGAGCAGCGTCGCCGTGCCGTCGGTGACGACCTCACGCATCATCCCGCGCAGCGCGTCGAGCACCTCCGGCTTGATCGGTTTGCCGAGCCCGGACGACGTCGTGGCCATCCCTCGCACCAGCGTCGGCACCGGGACCTTCCCGGACTGGACCGTCGCGGTGGCGACCGCCAGCCCGAACGGGCTCGTCACGACGGTCCCCTGGCCGAACCCGTTCTCCGCCCGCTGCGCGACGGTGTTCGCCGGCGGAGCCGAACCGGTGATCGTGGTCAGGCCGGGGATCACGAAGTCGGCGCCGACACCCAGGTCGCGCGCGGCGTCGGTCAGCGCGGCGGGCGGCAGGTCGGTCGCGAGTTTCGCGAACGTCGTGTTGCAGGACTTGGCGAACGCCGTGGACAGCGGGACGACGCCGAGCGCGAACTTGCCCTCGTTCGGCACCGTCCGGTTTTCGAACGTGGCCGTGCCGGGGCAGTCGACGGGACTGTCCGCCCGGACCGAACCCGCGGTCAGGCCGGCGAGGGCGGTGGCCATCTTGAACGTGGAACCCGGTGGGAACCGGCCGGTGAGCGAGATCGCGCCCTGCGTGTCGGCCGGGGCGTTCTGCGCCACCGCCAGCAGTTCGCCGGTCGACGGCTGGATCGCGACCAGCGCGGAGGCCGTCGGGACCGGGGCGAGCGCCCGCTCCGCCGAACCCTGCGCCTTCACGCTGAGCGTGCTGACGACGGCGGGCGCCGGTTTGGGGTTCTCGGAGTGCAGATCGATGATCTCGCCGCCGCCCGTGTCGAGCGTGACGACGCGCCAGCCCGCCGAGCCCTCCACCTGGTCTTCGACGAGCGACCGCACCGCGGGCAGCACCTGCTTCCCGAAGTTCTTGTCGTCGGGCAGCAGCCTTTCCTGCTGGCTGAACCGGACGCCGGGCAGGTCGTAGATCTCGGGCTTCACCTCTTGATAGCTGTTCGCCCGCAGGCTCACCACCGGATAGCCGGAGCCGGGTTTGAGCGTCTTCACCCCGTCGCGGATCGACTGGCCGGTCACCGACGGCTCGAACCGGTTGAGCGCCGCGCCGAGTTTGTCGGTGACGGCCACCAGATCGCCGGCCTTCGCTGGATCGAGCACCACGCTGACGACCGTCTGCGGGCGCAGCAACGGCATCCCGTCTCGGTCCAGCACCGGCGCGAGAGCCGGCGGATCGGCTTTGAGCGCGATGCTCTGCTGGGCGGCCAGCTGCGGATGGAGCGCCGTCGGCAACCAGCGCACCTTCCAGCCGTCCTGCGTGGAATGGACCTGCGCGTCGGCCTTGTACGTCCAGGTCCGGCCGCGCGGCAGTTTCCAGGTGAGCTGGTAGGTCGCCGTCCCGTCGTCCGCCCCGGACGCATGCCGGACCTGCTTGTCCACGACGGTGATCGACTCGGGCGAAAGCGCCTTCCGAGCCATCTCCAGCGACGCGCGCGCGGCTTCCGGCGAATCGGTGAACGAGGCCGCGGCGGCGACGTCGCCGGAGGAGAGTCCGCCGAGGAAGCCCGAGATGGCGTCTTCGGGACCGGAATCGGCGAAGAGGCCGCATCCGGCGACCGAGAGGCCCACCACCCCCGCGAGCACGGCGACGGCGACACGACGACCTGCAGGCATGCCGCGAATCCTGCCAGCCCCGGCCCGCTCCGGCCGGACGCGACACGGTCTAGAACAGAACCGTCGCGTACCGGCCGACCTGCTGGAAACCGATCTTGCGGTAGGCGGCGAGCGCCGGGCTGTTGTAGGCGTTGACGTACAGGCTCGCCGTGCGGCCCATCCCGCGGACGAGCCTGGTCACCACGGACGCCGTCCCGGCCGTGCCGACCCCGCCGCCACGGCGTTCCGGATGCACCCAGACCCCCTGGATCTGGCCGACCGTCGAGGACATCGCGCCGATCTCGGCCTTGAAGACGACCTCGCCGTCCTCGAACCGCGCGAACGCCCGGCCGCCGGCGATCAGCTCCGCGACACGGGCGCGGTACCCGGCGCCACCGTCGCCGTTGCGCGGGTCGACGCCGACCTCCTCGATGAACATGGCGATCGCGGCCGGGAGATAGCGGTCGAGTTCCTCCGGGCGTACCGCGCGGACCAGCGGATCCGCGGCGACGGACGGAATCCCGTCGAGCGCCAGCAGCGGCTGGTCGTGCCGGACCTCACGGGCGGGGCCCCATTCCGGCTCGAGTTCGTCCCAGAGCCCGAGAACCTGCTCGGCCGGGCCGACCAGTGACGAACAGGTGCGCTGACGGCGCAGGGCGCGATCGGCGAAGGAACGCAGAGCGGAGGCGTTGCCGCGCAAGGGGATCAGGTTCGGCCCGGAGAAGCAGAGTCCTTGGAGCCTGCCCGCGCGAACGGGACGGGAATCGGCGGCCCAGAGCTCGCCACCGAGCCGCCAGGGGTCGAGACCCGCGGTCTCCACCCTGGCACTGACCATGCAGCTGCCGACCGGGTCTGTGGCGAGCGCGGCACGGACCGCGGGATAGTCCCGATCATCGAGCAGCCGTGCACCTGCAAGCCGCAACACCACTCCAGGGTGCCAGATCGGCGGCGTAAACGGAACGCAAGCTTCACGACACGCTGAGAGAACTTCGGCAGGTCGGGGCCACCGAGTGCTAGGAACGGTCCGTTCCTCGCAAATTTTGCGAGGAACGGACCGTTCCTAGCGTGGTCTCGACCAGTCAGCCGACGGTGACGGTGGGCTCTCCCTCGCCGATCGTCTGGCCCGACTCCTCGGCGATGCGCATGGCCTCTTCGATCAGCGTCTCGACGATCGCGTGCTCGGGCACGGTCTTGATGACCTCGCCCTTGACGAAGATCTGGCCCTTGCCGTTGCCCGACGCGACACCGAGGTCGGCCTCGCGGGCTTCACCCGGGCCGTTGACGACGCAGCCCATGACCGCGACGCGCAGCGGGACCTCCATGCCCTCCAGGCCGGCGGTGACCTGCTCGGCGAGCGTGTAGACGTCCACCTGCGCGCGGCCGCAGGAGGGGCAGGAGACGATCTCGAGCTTACGCTCCTTGAGGTTCAAAGATTGCAGGATCTGGATCCCGACCTTGACCTCTTCCACCGGCGGCGCCGACAGCGACACGCGGATGGTGTCGCCGATGCCCTGGCGCAGCAGCGCGCCGAACGCCACGGCCGACTTGATGGTGCCCTGGAACGCCGGGCCCGCCTCGGTGACCCCGAGGTGCAGCGGGTAGTCGCACTGCTCGGCGAGGATCTCGTACGCGCGCACCATGACCACCGGGTCGTTGTGCTTCACGGAGATCTTCACGTCGTAGAAGTCGTGCTCGGCGAACAGCGACGCCTCCCACAGCGCGGACTCGGCCAGCGCCTCCGGGGTCGCCTTGCCGTACTTGTCCATGATCCGCTTGTCGAGCGAACCCGCGTTGACGCCGATCCGGATCGGGGTGCCGTGGTCCTTCGCCGCGCGGGCGATCTCCTTGACCTGATCGTCGAACTTGCGGATGTTGCCCGGGTTCACCCGGACCGCCGCGCACCCGGCCTCGATCGCGGCGAAGACATACTTCGGCTGGAAGTGGATGTCGGCGATCACCGGGATCTGCGACTTCTTCGCGATCGCGGGCAGCGCCTCGGCGTCGTCGGCGGACGGGCACGCGACGCGGACGATGTCACAGCCCGCAGCGGTCAGCTCGGCGATCTGCTGCAGGGTCGCGTTGACGTCGGAGGTGAGCGTGGTGGTCATCGACTGCACCGAAATCGGGTGCTCGCTGCCGACGCCCACCGGCCCGACCTGCAGCTGTCGGGTCTTGCGACGCTCGGAGAGGACGGGAGGAGGAAGCGCTGGCATACCAAGAGCGACAGTCACGTCCTCAAGCGTACCTACCCCGATCGGCGGACATCCACGACGTCAGCCGTCACGGTGAGCAGCATTACCTGGGCAGCCCAACGATGCTGACAGCGCGCTCTCTCGCCGTCCTCCCGCGTCACTGGAACAGCTTGACCGGGTTCACGATGTCGGCGGTGACGGTGAGCAGGGTCACCGCGCCGCCGATGAAGACGAGCACCATCGTGACCGCGGACAGCTTCGTGTAGTCGACCGGACCACCCGCCGCCTTGCCGCGCAGTTTGCGGAACCAGTCCCGCACGCGCTCGTACCAGACGACCGCGATATGCCCGCCGTCTAGCGGGAGCAGCGGCAGCAGGTTGAACACGCCGATGAAGAAGTTCAGGCTCGCCAGCAGGAGCACGAAGATCTCCCACAGGCCGCGCTCGGCGGCCTCGCCACCGATCCGGCTGGCGCCGACCACGCTGACCGGGGTGTTCGGGTCGCGCTCGCCGCCGAAGATGGAGTCCACCACCGCCGGGATCCGCGACGGGAACTCGATCAGCCGCTTGGCGGTCTCGGAGAACATCGTGCCGGTGAAGGAGAACGTCGCGCCGACCGCGTCGACCGGGCCGTAGGCCAGCAGCGGCGGCGCGGTGTTCTGGACCGGCGAGGCGCCGATCATGCCGACGTCCTTGACGGTGGTGTTGTTGGAGCCGTCGGCGACCAGCCGCTGCACGCGCGGCACGTCGACGGTCAGATTCAGCGTCTGGCCGTTCCGTTCGACCACGAACGGCGTCGGGCCACTGGCGACCTGGACGGCGGCGAGCATCTCGCGCCAGGTCTTGATCGGCTTGCCCGCGACGGAGACGACCTTGTCGCCCGCCTGGAGACCGGCGGTCTTCGCGGGGGTCGGGGCGTTCGGCGGGCAGGTGGTGTCGTTCAGCTGCTCCACCGTGGTGGCCGCGCGGGCGCAGGACGTGGCGCTGATCACGGCTTCGGTGGGAGCGGCCTGCGCGGCCGGGTTCGGCAGGCCCATGGTGACGGCCATCAGGTAGAGGATGACGAACCCGAGGATGAAGTGCATCGCCGAACCCGCCGACATGACGACGGTGCGCTTCCAGGTCTTGAAGCGCCACATCGCGCGCTTCGACTCTTCCGGGGTGACCTCGTCGAGCGCGGTCATGCCCGCGATGTCGCAGAACCCGCCGAGCGGGATCCACTTCATGCCGTACTCGGTCTCACCGCGGCGGAAGGAGAAGATCGTCGGCCCGAAGCCGACGAAGTAGCGCCGGACCTTCATGCCGAAGGCTTTGGCCGCCCACATGTGGCCGGCCTCGTGCAGTGCGACGGACAGGCAGATGCCCAGCGCGAACAGCACGATCCCGAGAATGAAGACCACGCGCTACTTCCCCTTACCGATCAGCGCACCGGCACGCGCGCGAGCCCAGCGCTCGGCAGCAAGTACGTCATCCACGTCGCGAGGTTCGCGACGCCATTCGTCGGCGGCTTCCACCACCTGGGCAATAGTGTCCACAATCGAGGTGAAGCCGGTGTTCTGTGCCAGGAAGGCGGCCACCAGCTCCTCGTTCGCCGCGTTGTAGACCGCCGGGACGCAGCCGCCCACGGTTCCGGCGTGCCTCGCCAGCTCGACGGCGGGAAACGCGTCGTTGTCCAGCGGCTCGAAGGTCCAGCTCGCGGGCTGGTCCCAGACGCACGCGGCCGCGGCGCCGGGCACGCGGTCCGGCCAGTGCAGCGCCAGCGCGATCGGCAGCCGCATGTCGGGCGGGCTGGCCTGGGCGATCGTCGAGCCGTCCACGAAGGTCACCATCGAGTGGATGATCGACTGCGGGTGGACGACCACGTCGATGCGGTCGGTCTCGATGTCGAACAGGAGCTTCGCCTCGATCAGCTCCAGCCCCTTGTTGACCAGGGTGGACGAGTTGATCGTGATGAGCGGGCCCATCGACCAGGTCGGATGCGCCATCGCCTGCTCGACCGTGACGTCCGCCAGCTCCTCGCGCTTGCGCCCGCGGAACGGACCGCCCGAGGCGGTGAGCACCAGCCGGGCGACCTCGGACTCGCGGCCGGCGCGCAAGGCCTGCGCGATCGCGGAGTGCTCGGAGTCGACCGGGACCAGCTGGCCGGGCTTGGCCGCGGCCAGGACCAGCGGCCCTCCCGCGATCAGCGACTCCTTGTTGGCCAGCGCGAGCGTCGCCCCGGTGGCGAGCGCGCGCAGGGTCGGCGGGAGCCCCTGGGAGCCCGGCAGCGCGTTGAGCACGACGTCGACCGGGGTGGCGTCGATCATCTCGACGACCGCGTCGGCCCCGGCGAAGATGCGCGGCAGCTTGAAGTCGCCGCGGTTGTAGCCGCGCTTCTGCGCCTCGGCGTACAGCGCGAGCTGCAGGTCTTCCACGGCCGTCGGCCTGCTGATGGCGACGGCGTCGACCTGGTGCGCCAGGGCCTGGGCGGCCAGCGCGGCGGGGTCGGAGCCGCCCGCGGCGATCCCGGCGACCCGGAACAGCTCCGGGTTACGGGCCGCGACGTCGAGGGCCTGGGCGCCGACCGATCCGGTCGAACCGAGCACGAGCACACTTCGCGAGGTAGTCATCGGGGCTCATTGTCGCTTGGGGCCCGTCGGGCGCGTGCAGCCAGGTGTGGGATCATTCGCGGGCAAGCGGACCATCGGGTTTTGAGGAGTTGATCGTGGCGAGCAAAGCGGTCGAAAAGCGCGGCCGGGTGGGCGTCGACACCGTCGACCCCCGCGACGAGCCGTCGGCCGAGTGGGGCTGGCACGGTTCCTTCCCGAAGGCGACGCGGATCGCGGGCTGGCTGAGCGCGATCATCCTGCTGGTGATGCTGTACGGCAACCACCACGGCTGGACCGAGAACCTGTGGCTGATCGGCCTGTCCCTGCTGCTCGTGTTCGGCCTCGTGCTGGACATCCGCAAGCAGCGCACGGCCTGGCGCAAGTAACTTCTTCACAGCTCAATGGCCCCTGTCCACCTTCGTGGGCAGGGGCCATTGGCCGTTCTGAGACCACAGCTCGCCGACGATCCTGACCGCGTCGCCCGCCTCGACCCCGTAGCGATGCCGGTACTTCGCCGCCGGCCGCTGGACGACCGCTGCGACCTCGCCGATGGCGACGTTGTTCCAGGAGTCGTTCGGGTAGAACTGCCTCATCACGGCGAGGAACCGGCCGGTCGCCCAGACCGGGTCCGTCCGCTGCTCGAAACTCCCCCAGCTCGCGCGCTGCTGGAAGAGCCCGACCGAGTCGCCGAGGCCGCCGTCGAGGTTGGCGATACTCGACTCGACGATCACCGTGGCGATCGCGATGGCCGCGGCGCGATCGTTGAGCCCCGATCTCTGGACGGTCTCGACGATCACTCTGGCGCACGAGGTGTTGTACGGGTTCATGTAGCCGCGCATCTTGGTGGTGAGCTGCTGGTTGAGGCTCTTGGCGGCGTCTCCGTCGTCGGTCGACGCGCCCGTCTGGACGCAGGGCAGGGCGGTGTGTTCGACCTGGTCCGGGCGGATCTCGGTGGGCGGGAGGAGAACGAGGGAGAGGGCGAGGTACGCGGCGGTGAACATGCGGCTCCAGGTGATCTTGAGGGGCGATTCGTGTTCTAGCCCGAATCGGCGGTCACGACCACCTGGACCGCGGCGGTTCCCTCCGGCGGTACATGAAGGTGTGAAGGTCGAGTTTCCTCGGCTGAGCCGTGGGAAGGGGTCCTTCACGCGCAACCTTTGTGGCTGCCGCGACGTGAAGGCCTCCTTCACTACCTTCAGGGTAGGCAAGGAGGCCTTCACGGACCGACGCAAGGCAGCGCGCCCACGTGAACGGCTACCCGACGACCATCCTTTTGGGTTAGGTTCCCCCTCATGAAGCTGCGCTGGGGTGTCACCGCTGTCGTTTCCGCTCTCGCCGCCGTCCTGCTGCCCGGCGTGGCCACCGCCGCGCCCGCCCCGGCGTCCCTGCCGATCGTGCGCTGCGAGTTCACCCCGACACCGGAAAACCCCGCCGCCCGCCCGGTCCTGCGCCCGCTCCCCTTCGCGTTCACGCGCGGCACCGTCGACGTCACCTTCCGCTTCAACTACGGCCCGGTGACCGTGCGCCTGAACCGCGCCGGCGCCGCTCCGTGCGCCGTCCACAACCTGGCGAGCCTGGCGCTCCAGCGCTTCTACGACCACAGCCAGTGCTGGCGCCTCACGAACTCGTCGCGCCTCGGCGTCCTTCAGTGCGGCGACATCTACGAAGCCGAGAAGGGCGGGCCGGGCTACAAGTTCCCGGACGAGGTCGACGGCACCGAGACCTACGAACGCGGCACCATCGCCATGGGCAACCAAGGCCCCGGCACCAACGGCAGCGAATTCTTCATCGTGCACTCGTTCGCGAACATCCCGAAGAACTACTCGGTGATGGGCAAGGTCGTGCGCGGTATGGAGGTGCTGGACCGGATCGTGGCGAACGGCATCATCCCGACCGATCCGAACGGGCCTGCCGACGGCCTGCCCGCGAAGCCGGTGAAGATCCAGAAGGCGACTGTGGGTTTCTGAGTTCACATACCGAGCGGGTCACCGTTCTGGAGACGGATCTTTCATGATCTGGTTCGGCGAGCGCCGCCACGAGAATGCGGTCCGATCACGCCTTTCGTCACTGGCGGACGAAATCTGTGCGAGAACAGGCGAAGTACTCGCCGAGGAGTTCAGCGGCGGTTCGGGGATCATGGGCTCGCCCATCAGCCTGGTGATCGTCTCGCTCCGTCCGGACCCGGACGGCTCCGCGGCTGGAACCGTGCTCGACGCCGCCCGTTCCGCCGGGTACGTTTCGCCGCACCAAATTTCGCTCACGCCGAGCCGCGGCTACCTGTTTCGCGGCCGTACCGGCCTTCCCGAGCTGTCGATCAGCTTCACCTCCGCGGGCCAGTGGATCGCCAACCACGGCGAAGTCCCGAAAGGGCGAGTCGGGGTCACCTTCAGCATCAGCGCGTAGACGAGGACGAGTAGTTCCTCGCGACGAAGCGCTTCCCGCCCCTTGACTGCTCTCACGATGCGGGAAGCCGAAACCGTCCCGGCCAGCAGGTGCGCAATTCAGGCGAAGTGCCCTTGTCCTGATCCGGTAGTCTTGGGCACCAAGGTCGAGAGGCGCTGCAACGGACCGCCGGGTCCGCCACGCTCGGCCCCGGACTTCACCGCAAGGGCGCCTCCCACGACATGGGAGGAGCGCTGGATGGAAACGACCGCCCTGCGAAAGCTGCTGGATGAGCGCATCGTCGTGCTCGACGGGGCCTGGGGGTCGATGCTCCAGAACGCCGGTCTCAAGCCAGAGGACTACCGCACCGAGCGGTTCCAGGACCACCCTCGTGACATCACCGGCGACCCCGACCTGCTGAACATCACCCGCCCGGACGTCGTGCTCGACATCCACCGCCAGTATCTGGACGCCGGCGCGGACATCACGACCACGAACACGTTCACCGCCACCACGATCGGCCAGGCGGACTACGGGCTCGAGCACCTCGCGTACGAGATGAACCTCCGCGGCGCCCAGATCGCCCGCGAGGCGGCGGACGCGGCGGGCGGGAAGTTCGTCGCCGGATCGGTCGGCCCGCTGAACGTCACGTTGTCGCTGTCGCCCAAGGTCGAGGACCCGGCGTTCCGCGCGGTCACCTTCGACGAGGTGTACGCCGCGTACGCCGACCAGATCAAGGCGCTCGCCGAGGGCGGCGTAGACCTGCTGCTCATCGAGACGATCTTCGACACGCTCAACTGCAAGGCCGCCATCGCCGCCGCCCGCGACGTCGCGCCGCATCTGCCGCTGTGGATCTCGGTGACGATCGTCGACCTGAGCGGCCGGACGCTGTCCGGGCAGACGGTCGAGGCGTTCTGGAGCTCCATCGAGCACGCGGATCCGCTGCTCGTCGGCGTCAACTGTTCGCTGGGTGCCGAGGAGATGCGCCCGCATATCGCCGAACTGTCCCGCCTCGCGGGCACGTACACCGCCTGTCACCCGAACGCGGGCCTGCCGAACGCGTTCGGCGGCTACGACCAGACGCCCGAGGAGACCGGCGGGCTGCTCGGCGACTTCGCCACGGCCGGGATGGTCAACGTCGTCGGCGGCTGCTGCGGCACGACCCCCGCGCACATCAAGGGGATCGCCGACGCCGTCCGCGGGATGGCGCCGCGGCACGTCCCGGCCCCGCAGCCGCACACCCGGTTCAGCGGGCTCGAGCCGTTCGAGATCGGCAAGGACACCGGGTTCGTCATGATCGGCGAGCGGACCAACGTCACCGGATCCGCCAAGTTCCGCAAGCTGATCGAGGCCGACGACCACCAGGCCGCCGTCGACGTCGCGCTGGAGCAGGTCCGCGGCGGGGCGAACCTGCTGGACGTCAACATGGACGCCGACCTGCTCGACAGCGAAAAGGCGATGACCACGTTCCTGAACCTCATCGCCACCGAACCCGAGGTCGCCCGGCTGCCGATCATGATCGACAGCTCACGCTGGACGGTGCTCGAGGCCGGGCTGAAATGCGTGCAGGGCAAGGGAGTCGTCAACTCCATCAGCCTCAAGGAGGGTGAAGAGCAGTTCCTCCAGCAGGCCCGGCGCATCCGCGACTACGGCGCGGGCGTGGTCGTGATGGCCTTCGACGAGCAGGGCCAGGCCGACACCGCCGACCGGAAGGTCGAAATCTGCGCCCGCGCTTACGACCTGCTGACGCAGCAGGCCGGTTTCGTCGCCGAGGACATCATCTTCGACCCGAACGTGCTCGCGGTCGCGACCGGTATCTCCGAGCACAACGGGTACGCCAAGGCGTTCATCGACGCGCTGCCGCGGATCAAGGAACGCTGCCCCGGCGTGCACATCAGCGGCGGTATTTCGAACCTCTCCTTCTCCTTCCGCGGCAACAACGTCGTGCGCGAGGCGATGCACTCGGCCTTCCTGCTGCACGCGGTGCGCGCCGGGCTGGACATGGGCATCGTCAACGCCGGGCAGCTCGCGGTCTACGAGGACATCCCCAAGGACTTGCTGGAGCTGGTCGAGGACGTGCTCTTCGACCGCCGCGAGGACGCCACCGACAGGCTGGTCACGTTCGCGGAAACGGTCAACGGCAAGGGAACCAAGCGCACGGTCGACCTCTCCTGGCGCGAGAACACGGTCGAGGCACGGCTGAGCCACGCGCTGGTGCACGGCATCGTCGACTACATCGAAGAGGACACCGAGGAAGCGCGCCAGAAGCTGCCGCGACCGCTGGAGGTCATCGAAGGCCCGCTGATGGACGGCATGAAGATCGTCGGCGACCTGTTCGGGTCCGGCAAGATGTTCCTGCCGCAGGTGGTCAAGAGCGCGCGCGTGATGAAGCGGTCGGTGGCCTACCTCGAACCGTTCATGGAGGCCGAGAAGGAGAAGGCGCGCCTCGAAGGCCGGATCGAAACCCGCCAGGGCAACGGGAAGGTCGTCCTGGCGACGGTCAAGGGCGACGTGCACGACATCGGCAAGAACATCGTCGGCGTCGTCCTCGGCTGCAACAACTACGAGGTGATCGACCTCGGCGTGATGGTTCCGGCCTCGGTCATCCTGGACACCGCCGTCTCCGAAGGCGCCGACGCCATCGGGCTTTCGGGCCTGATCACACCGTCGCTGGACGAGATGGTCAACGTCGCCGCCGAAATGGAGCGGCGCGGGCTGAAGCTGCCGCTGCTGATCGGCGGCGCGACCACGTCGCGCCAGCACACCGCGGTCCGCATCGCGCCCGCGTACGAACACACGACCGTGCACGTCCTCGACGCCTCCCGCGTCGTCGGCGTCGTCGGCGACCTGCTCGACGCGGATCGCGCCGAAATCCTCGACAAGAAGAACCGCGAGGACCAGGAAGAGCTGCGCGTCCAGCACGCGAACAAGCAGCGGACGCCGTTGCTGACGGTCGAGGAGGCGAGGGCGAACCCGGAGAAGGTCTCCTTCGACGACATCCCGACGCCCGCGTTCACCGGCGTCAGGTACGTCTCGCCGTCGCTTACCGAGCTGCGCGAGATGATCGACTGGACCTTCCTGTTCCTGGCTTGGGAGCTGAAGGGCAAGTACCCGGCGATCCTGGACAACCCGGTGGCGCGGGAGCTGTTCGACGACGCGAACACCCTGATGGACCAGATCATCGCCGAAGAGCGGTTCCAGGCCAAGGGCGCGTACGCGTTCTGGCCGGCGCATTCCGAGGGCGACGACATCGTCCTGGAGTCGGGCGTCAAGTTCCCGATGCTGCGCCAGCAGACCAAGAAACCGCTGTCGCGGCCCAACCGCTGCCTGTCCGACTACATCGCCCCGGCGGGCGCGGGCGATCACCTCGGCGGCTTCGCGGTCACCATCCTCGGCGCCGAGGACTTCGCGGCGGAGTTCGAGGCGAAGCAGGACGACTACCGCGCCATCATGGTGAAGGCCCTCGCGGACCGGCTCGCCGAGGCGTTCGCCGAGCATCTGCACCTCCAGGCGCGACGGGAGTGGTTCGAACCGGACGCCGAGCCGAAGCTGGAGGACCTGCACGCCGAGAAGTTCCGCGGCATCCGCCCTGCGCTGGGGTACCCGGCGAGCCCGGACCACAGCGAAAAGCAGGAGCTGTTCGATCTGCTGGACGCGGGCAGTTTCGGCATGGCGCTGACGGAGTCGTTCGCGATGACGCCGGCGGCGAGCGTCAGCGGCCTGATCTTCGCCCACCCCGATTCGCGGTACTTCACCGTCGGACGGCTCGGCAAGGACCAGGTCGAGGACTACGCGGCCCGCCGCGGCGTCGAACTGTCCACTGTGGAGCAGTGGCTGCGCCCGAACCTCGCCTACGAGCCTGAATGACACAATGACCGCGTGACTGCCGAGGGCTCGGACTTCCTGCAGCTGGACATCGGGGACGCTCCGCCGGGGCGCCGGTCGGACTGGCTGGCGTCGCGGTTGCGGCACGCCATCTCCGACGGCCGTCTGCCGGTCGGCAGCAGGCTGCCCGCGACCAGGGCGCTGGCCGCGGACCTGCGTGTCTCGCGTGGCGTGGTCACCGAGGCCTACCAGCGGCTGGTCGAGGACGGGCACGTCGCCGGACGCGGCCGCGCGGGCACGGTGGTCGTCGCGGCACCGGCGAGGACCAAGGAGCAGACGACGTCCGGTCCCCCGGCCGCGGGCACGATCTTCCGGCCCGCGCCCGGGATCGGCGTCTTCGACTCGCTGCGGTCGACCCCCGCGCGGATCGACCTGTCCCCCGGCGTGCCGGATCTGACGGCGTTTCCGCGAACGGCCTGGCTCCGTGCCGAACGCACGGTGCTCAACGATCTCTCGGCGGCGGACTTCGGCTACGGCGATCCGCGGGGCGCGCCCGCGCTGCGGCTCGCGATCGCGCACTGGATCGCCCGCACCCGCGGCATCACCGCCGACGCCGACGACGTGCTGATCGTGGCCGGTGTCGCGCAGGGTCTCGGGCTGCTGGCCCAGGTGCTGGCCGACAACGGGATCTCCGAGATCGCCGTCGAGGATCCGAGTTCCCTGGGCGCGCGGCAGCATCTGCACGACCGGCGGCTGGCGACGCCGCCGATCCGGGTCGACGAAGACGGGGTGGACGTCGCCGAGCTCGTGCGCAGCGGCGCGCCCGCCGTGCTGCTCACGCCCGCGCACCAGTTCCCGACCGGGGTCGTGCTCGGCGGGGAACGCCGTCGCGAACTCATGCGCTGGGCCGCGGACGGCGGGCTGATCATCGAGGACGACTACGACGCCGAGCACCGCTACGACCGTCCGCCCGTCCCCGCGCTGCGCTCGATGCTCGCCGAACAGGTCTGTTACGCGGGCAGCGTGTCGAAGTGGCTCGCGCCCGCGCTCCGGGTGGGCTGGATGCTGGTCCCGCCGCGGTACCGGGACGAGGTGGTGGCGGCCAAACGGTTCGCCGACCTGGGCAACGCCGTTCTCCCGCAGCTGGTGCTCGCGCATCTGATGGAGTCCGGCGAGATGGAGCGGCAGCTGCGGTTCGTGCGCAAGCGGCATCGCCGCCGGCGTGACGCGATGATCGACGCGCTCCGGACGCATCTCCCGGACGCCGTGGTGCACGGCGCCGCCGCCGGGCTGCACCTGACGATCACCTTCGACGCGGAGTTCTCCGATCTCGACTTCGCCGCCGCCGCGCTGGAGCAAGGCGTGAAGGTGCAGCCGCTGTCGTGGCACTGTCAGCGGCCGATGAATCCGGGTCTCGTCCTCGGTTACGGGGCGAGCCCGGCGAGTGACATCGCCGAGGGCATCGCCACCCTGGGCAAGATCGGGCGCTAGCCACCACCGCGTTTCGTCCTCTAGTTGCGGTGGTTCGACGGCGAACTACCGCAACTAGAGGACGAATTGCGCGAGGAAGGCCAGGAGTACGGCCGGGTCTTCGACGTGGGCGTTGTGGCCCAGCCCGGGAAGTTCGGCGGAAGCCTCGCTGAGCGCGCGAAGCTGTTCGGGGCGGCTCATCGGGTCGTGCTCGCCGGCGGCGAGGGCGACCGGGCAGCGCGCCGCGCCGAGCAGGCCGGGCATGTCGGGAGCACCGACGGCGAACGCGCGAGGGTCCAGGGCCAGCCTCCAGCCACCCTCGGTTTCGACGACGCCGTCGGGATCCGCTTCGGCCAGACCGGTCAACCCGGCGATCTTGAGGAAGGCTCGTTCGGCGTCCTCGCGGGCCGTGAACACCCTGGGCGGTTTCGCCGCCATGTCGGCGGCCTTCGCGAGGTCGGACTCGCTCCATTCGACCTTGACCCCCACCGCGAGCAACCCGTCGACCCGGAGCCCGAACCACCCGCTGGCCAGCGCGAGCCCGACCACGCCGCCCAGGGAGTGGCCGATCACCAGCAGAGGGCCGCGTTCCGGGAGCACGTCGGCGACCGCCGCGGCCAGGCCACCGAAGGAGTAATGCGTCGAGTGCGGTGAAGCCCCGTGACCGGGCAGGTCGGGCGCCAGCCAGCGGTAGCCGGGTTGCAACATCAGGCCGTCCCAGACCGCGCCCGTCGCGCCGAGGCCGTGCAACAGGAGCACGGCGGGGCCTTCGGTTCCGGCGGTGCGCATCTTCAGCTTGTCCACCGGACGGATCTTTCCGCAGTCCCCGGTGCGCGGGCTAGTGTCGACGCCGTGATCACCGATCCGGACGTGTACACCCGAGGCGTGCCGTACGAGCACCTCGCGGCACTGCGCCGGGAGTCGCCGGTCGTGCGCGTGGACGATTTCTGGGCCGTGCTGCGGCATTCGGACGTCAAGCACGTGCTGAAGAACCCGAAGCAGTTCTCGTCACACCTCGGCGGGACACAGATCCGGGACCCGGCGACCGAGCGGGACCTCGGTTACGTCCGCCGGATGATGCTCAACATGGATCCGCCCGAGCATGCCCGGCTGCGTGGCCTGCTCACGAAGGCGTTCACGCCGCGTGCGGTCGGCAGGCTGACCGAGCGGATCCAGGGCTGGGCCAGGGAGTTGATCGCCGGGGTCAAGGCCGACGGCGAGTGCGACTTCGCCGCGATCTCGGCCGATCTCCCGTTGCTGACGCTCGCCGAGGTCTTCGGGATCCCCGAACAGGACCGGCGGCTGATGTACGACTGGAGCAATCGCGTGATCGGCTACCAGGACGCCGATTACGCGGTGAGCGCGACCGTCGAGGCGGCCGAGGTCACCGATCTCGCGCGGGCGGCGCTGGCGGTCCGGCCGGTGCCGGGACCGGACGGGTCGATGCCCGATCCTCGCACGCGCGAGGGAATGCCGGATCTCTACGCGTACGCCACCGCGCTCGGCGAGTACAAGCGGCACCATCCCGGCGAAGACGTGATGAGCAACCTGATGGGTCACGTGGAAGACGGTGGCAGGGTCTCGATCGCGGAGTTCGAGAACCTGTTCTGGCTGTTTTCCGTGGCGGGCAACGAAACGCTGCGCAACGGCATCCCCGGCGGGATGCTGGCGTTGCTGTCGCATCCGGATCAGTACCGGCGGCTGCTGGCCGACCGTTCCCTGCTTCCCGGTGCGGTGGAAGAGATGCTGCGCTGGTGGACGCCGGTCATGCACTTCCGCCGGACCGCGACCGAGGACGTCGTTCTGTCCGATGTGGACATCCGCGCGGGCGAGAAGGTGGTCGTCTGGTTCTCCGCCGCGAACCGCGACGAGACCGTTTTCGAGGAGCCGGACCGCTTCGATGTCACCCGCACTCCCAACGACCACCTGACCTTCGGGCACGGACCGCATTTCTGCCTCGGCGCCCAGCTGGCGCGGGTACAGCTGCGCGCGATGTTCGAAGCGGTGCTGGACCACCTCGGCGAGGCCGAACTCGCCGGTGAACCGGTGCGGTTGCGGTCGAACTTCCAGAACGGGCTGAAATCCCTGCCGATCCGCTGGTAGCACGGTGCCCCTTCCCGCCCCCGAGCGCGGGAAGGGGCACCGCACCCCCTTGGTCATTCGGCGGCGGCGTACTCCGGTTCGGCGATGGTCGAGCGGGCTTCGGCCTTGCGCAGGCCGACGACTCCGGACAGCGCCACCAGGACACTGACCACGGCGATGCCGGTGACGACGGTCAGCGCGGGGGCCAGGCCGTTCAGCAGTGCCGCCGGGCCGGTGGCCCCGCCCGAGTTGCCGGTCAGGACCGCGGTCACCACGGCGAGCCCGATCGCGCCGCCGACCTGGATCGACGTGTTCAGCAGCCCGCCGGCGAGCCCCTGCTCGTCGTCGGAGATGCCGTTGGTCGCCTGGATGTTCAGCGAGGAGAACGCCAGCATGAAGCCGATGCCCAGCAGGATCATGCTCGGCAGCACCGAACCGGCGTAGCTGGAGCTCTCGTCGATCCGCAGGAACAGCGCGTACCCGATGACGTGGGCGACGACACCGGCGAGGATCGTGCGCGGGGTACCGAGCCGGTCGATCAGCGGCTCGATCCGAGGGGACCCGAAGGCCACGATCAGCGCGGCGGGCAGGAATCCGAGCGCGGTCTGCAGCGCGGACCAGTGCAGCACGTTTTGCAGGTACAGCATGACGACGAACTGGAAACCGATGTAGGCGCCGAAGAACGTCGCGCCACCGAGGTTGGCGCGGGCCAGCGGGCCGGAGCGCAGGATGCCGAGCCGGAGCAGCGGGTGCTTGCTGCGCTTCTCGATGAACACGAAGGTGGCGAGCAGGGCGAGCGCGAGGGCGAACGAGATCAGCGTCCGCGGCGCGGCCCAGCCGATCTCCGGCGCCTCGACCACGGCGAAGACCAGCAGGAGCGAACCGGCGGCACCGGTGATCGCGCCGGGGAAGTCGTAGCCGCCACCGGTCTGCGGCGAGTAGGACGGGATCAGCTTGATCGCGGCGACCAGCGCGGCGAGCGCGATCGGCACCGGCAGCAGGAACGTCCAGCGCCAGCCCACCTCGGTGAGCAGACCGGAGAAGACGAGGCCCGCGGAGTAACCGCTGGCACCGAAGACGGCGAAGATGCTGATCGCCCTGTTGCGGGCGGGGCCTTCGTGGAACGTCGTGGTGATGATGGACAACGCGGCCGGCGCGGTGAACGCGGCGGCGAGACCCTTGATGAAGCGGGTGGCGATCAGCAGCGCGCCGTCGTCGACGAGGCCGCCGAGCAGGGAAGCGAGCGCGAAGACCGCGACGGCGACGAGGAAGACCCGGCGCCTGCCCAGCAGGTCGGCGGTGCGGCCGCCAAGGAGCAGCAGGCCGCCGTAGCCGAGCACGTAGGCGCTGATGATCCACTGCAGGGCACCGGTGGAGAGGCCGATGTCGGCCTGGATGGACGGAAGGGCGACGGCGACCATCGACACGTCGAGCGCGTCGAGGCCGACGACAACGGACACAGTGAGCAGGACACCCCAGAGGCGCGCGTCCCACCTTGTCGAGCTGGTGGACAGCTGCACGGAAGAACTCATGATCCGTACAGTACATGCACGCGCATCTAATGCAAGTGCATTAAATGACTTTGCATAAAATTCACGTGCATGCTATCTTGGGCCGCGTGAGCGACGTCGCCGAACAAGACCTGCTGCAGGAGTGGCGCGAACTGTCCGCCCGGCATGCGGCGGTCTTCGGCCGCCTCGAGTGCCGCCTCCAGGAGCGCCACGGCCTCGGTGTCACCGAGTTCGAAGCCCTGGAACGACTGGTGACCTGCGTGGTCGGCAAATGCCGCGCGGCCGACCTGACCGAGGTCGTCCACCTGAGCCAGAGCGCCACCTCACGGCTCGTCGCCCGCCTCGAGCGCGAAGGGCTCGTCCAGCGCGCGCTCTGCGAGTCGGACCGGCGCGGGATCTTCGTCGTCGTGACCGACGAGGGGCGCCGTCGCTACGAAGAGGCGAAGCCGACGCACCGGGCGACCCTCGAAGAGACCCTCACCGTCGAAGCCTGACCTCAAGCCTCCGCTTCTCAAGTACGTGAAGGCCCCCTTCATTGCGTCTAGCGCAGTGAAGGGGGCCTTCACGTACTTGAGAAGGGGTGAAGGTCGAGTTTCCTCGACTGAGCCGAGGCAAGGGGTCCTTCACGCGCGGTCGCTGTGACTACCGGGGCTGGTGACGGCGACCATGGTCAACCCCGGGACAGCTCCTCGCGGACAGCCGGGACGACCTCGTTCCCCCAGCGGCCGAGCGCGCTGTCAGTGGTGGTCCCGTCTTCGACCGGGAAATAGATGAACCCCGCGGCGTCGTGGTCGCGCACCGCCGTGACCAGTTCCTCGACCCACTGCCCCGGCGACCCGCCGATCCACCGCCCCTTGTCGTCCCGCGGCGACGGCGTGGGCTTTTCCGTTATGCGGCCAGGGAAGTTGTAGATGGTGGCGATCTCGCCAGGGTCGCGGCCCGCGTCGACGGCGGCCTGGTCGATCACCGGACGGGACTCGGCGAACCGCGGGCTCAGCCAGTCCGCGGCATGTCCTGGGATCCAGCCGTCGGCGAGTCTTCCGGTCACCGCGAGGGATTTGGGCCCGACGGCGCCGGTCCAGACCGGGGATGCGGCCGCGGCCGCCGGCACCAGACCGTCGACGGAATAGAACTCGCCCTCGAAGGTCACCGGTGCGCCGCCACCGGAAAGCGCCTTGATCAGGGCGATCGCCTCACCCATCGCCCGGACGGCCTCGGCGGGCGTCCGGTGCCCGACACCGAGTTTGGTGATCTCCCGCCAGAGCCCGCCCGCGCCGATGCCGAGCGCGACCCGGCCACCGGAGAGCGCCGAAAGCGACGTGATCGTCCTCGCCAGCATCGGTGCCGGGCGACTCGGGAGGTTGGTCACGTTGACCGCGGCGGTGACCCGCGACGTCCGGCCGAGGATCACGCCCAGCGCCGCGTAGGCGTCGAGCCGGTCGGCGAAGTACGGGTGGTCGGACAGGCTGACCAGGTCGAGACCCGCGCGGTCGGCCTGTTCGGCGTGCCGCAGAAGGTCCTCCACCTCGCCGACCCCGGTTTCGAGCCCGAAGCCGAACAGTGTCATCACAACTCCTCCAGTTCGCAGTACATACTATTTGTATCACGAACTACTTGCCGGAGTCGAAGTAAAGAATATTTGACATGATGTCTAGAACTCTTTACCTTGGGCCTCGTGGCGATGGAAGAGAAACGCGCGTGGATCATGGTGGTGGTCACGGTTTTCGGCTATGCCGCGTACCTGATCGTCGTCCTCCGGCGGGCGGGCTCCGGCTCGCTCGTCGATATCCCTTACGTGGCACCGTTGCTGTGGACGATCGGCGCGGCCATCGTGGCGTCGATCGTGCTGAACATCGCCGCCGCGATCACCTCACCGCGTGACGCCGGCCGCAAGGACCAACGTGACCGCGAGATCGGCCGGTTCGGCGAGTACGTCGGGCAGTCGTTCGTCGTCATCGGCGGTGTCGCCGCGCTCGTCATGGCGATGGCGGAACTGGACCACTTCTGGATCGCCAACACCGTGTACCTCGCCTTCGTCCTGTCCTCCCTGCTCGGCTCGATCGCGAAGATCGCCGCCTACCGCTGGGGATTCCAGGCATGGTGAAACCGACCAAGGTCACGAACTCCATCCGCGCCCTGCGGTTCGCGAAAGGCGAGATGACCCAGGCGGAACTCGCGGACCGGATCGGCGCCACCCGCCAGACGGTGATCGCCATCGAACAGGGCCGCTACTCGCCGTCCCTGGAGATGGCCTTCCGGATCGCCAGGGTGTTCGGCGTCGCGCTCGACGACGTTTTCCAGTACCCAGACCAGGAATGAGGCCACCGTGAAGGCGATCGCCCAGAACGAGTACGGCACCACCGACGTCCTGACCCTGACCGATCTGCCCGAACCCGAAGCCGGACCGGACGGTGTGGTCGTGCGGATCCGGGCGGCCGCGGTCGATCCCGGGGTCTGGCACCTCATGGAGGGCACGCCGTACTTGGTGCGGCTGATGGGTTTCGGCGTGCGGAGACCGAAGGCCCGCGTCCGCGGGCTGGACTTCGCCGGCGTGGTCCACACTGTCGGCGACGGCGTGACCCGGTACCGGTCGGGCGACGAGGTTTTCGGTACCTGCCAAGGTTCGTTCGCGGAGTACGCACTGACCACAGTGGACAAGATCGCCCGGAAGCCCGAGCGGCTCGGCTTCGGCGAAGCGGCGGCTGTGCCCATCTCCGCTTTCACCGCGCTCCAAGCCCTTCGGGACAGAGGCCGGCTCGCGCCCCGGCAGAAGGTCCTGGTCATCGGCGCCGGTGGCGGCGTCGGCACCTTCGCGGTGCAGATCGCCAAGGCGTTCGGCGCCGAGGTGGACGGCGTATGCGGCACGGCCAAGGTCGATCTTGTCCGCTCACTCGGCGCGAACCGCGTTTTCGACTACACCCGCGAGGATTTCGGCGGCGGTTACGACCTCATCCTCGACACCGCGGGCAGCCGGCCATTGGCCGCGTTACGGAAGGCCCTTACCCCGCAAGGCACTCTCGTCCTCGTCGGCGGCGAGAGCGAGGGGAAGTGGATCGGCGCGGTGGGGCGCAACGTACGGGCGCTGCTCCTCAGGCCGTTCGTGAAGCAGAAGCTGCGCGGGCTGTTCTCGACGGAGAAACAAGACGATCTCCAGACGCTGCGGGCGCTCATCGAAGCGGAGAAGCTGACGCCGGTCATCGACCGTGTCTACGCGCTGGCCGAGGTACCCGAGGCCATCCGCTACGTCCGCGAGGGACACGCGCGCGGCAAGGTCGTCATCACCGTCTGATGTTCTCCCCCACGTCGGACTCCGGCCATCTTGGCAGTGTTCGGTGTCGGAGAGCGATCCGCCGAGTGCCGAGGAGACCACCGATGTCCGTCAACCGCCGGGACCTGTTGCGAGGCGCCGCCACCGCCGGTGCGCTGGGGCTGGCCTGGCCGTTGAGCTCGCGGATGACGGTCGCGCAGGCCGAAGAGGCCGCAGCGGCGCTGGGCGCCACCTGGGACGAAGCGCCGTTCACCCTCGGAGTCGCGTCCGGCGACCCGGTCCCGTACGGCGTCGCGCTCTGGACCAGGCTCGCGCCGAAGCCGATGGAGTTCGAGCAGCCGCTGGACGACACCGTCGAGGTCGCTTGGGAGGTCGCCACCGACCGCGGGTTCCGGCGCCGCGTGGCGCACGGGACGACGGCCGCCACCGCGGGGCTCGGGCACAGCGTGCACGTCCCCGTGTCCGGGCTGGAACCGGGCTCTCAGTACTACTACCGCTTCCACGCGCTCGGCAAGGTCAGCCGGATCGGCCGCACCCGCACCGCGCCGGTCGGGCCGGTGCGGCGGGTGCGGTTCGCCTCGGCGAACTGCCAGGCGTTCCACGACGGGTTCTACGCGGCGCACGCCGGAATCGCGCGGGAAGAGCTGGATTTCGTCGTCCACCTCGGTGACTACGTCTACGAGCACGGTCAGGTCGGCGGGAACCCGCTGCGCGATCACGAGGGCCCCGAGGTGCTCACCCTGCCGGCGTACCGGCGGCGGCACGCGCTCTACAAATCCGATCCCTCGCTGCGGGACGCCCACGCCGCCCATCCGTGGTTCATCACCTGGGACGATCACGAAGTCGTCAACGACTACAGCGGCACCACCCCGTCCTTGCGGGCGCGGCGCTCGGCGGCGTACCAGGCCTGGTACGAGCACATGCCCGTCCGCCCCGACCACCCCTCCACACCAAGGATCCACCGGCAGCGGCGCTGGGGCGACCTCCTCGATCTGTCCATTCTGGACCTCAGGCAGTACCGGTCGGCGCAGAACCTGCCCGACGGCACGATCCTCGGCGCCGACCAGAAGGCGTGGCTCAAGGACCAGGTGACCGGCGCGGGCGAGGCGTGGCACTGCTGGGTGAACTCGATCATGCTGAGCCAGCTCGCGAAGCCCGGCGGCGGCTACATGTTCACGGACCAATGGGACGGTTTCCTCGCCGAGCGCAAGGAAGTGCTGACCCACGTGGCCCAGAGTGGCCTCGAGGACCTCGTGGTGATCACCGGCGACTGGCATTCCGCGTTCGTCGACGACATCCGCCCGGACTTCGCGGATCCGTCCACCCCGGTGATCGGCACGGAGTTCACCGCGCATTCGGTCAGCTCCGGCGCCTACTCCCCCGAGTGGAACGCCACGAACGGGCCGAAGATGGGCGCGGCGAACCCGCATCTCAAGTACTTCGAGGGCAACCGGTACGGCTACGACGTCTACGAGGTCACCCCGCGCCGCTGGAGTACCCATATGCGGGTGATCGGCGACCGGCGCGACCCGCGTTCCCCGGTGAGCACCCTGACCACGTTCCACGTCGACCGCGGCAGGCCCGGATCGTACGAGGACCGCTCCACCATCACGTCTCCGGCGCAGTACCGGCGACGCTAGGCCAAAAGGGGAGCCGCGAACTCAGAAGAGGGGCGAGCGACGCTCTTTCGGAGCAGCGCGGTTCACCGCACGCGTTCTCGTTTCACCTGCCCGATGAATTCACGACAATTCTTCCGTGCGGCTAACCTTGGCATTCCATTGGGAACGAGCCGCGGGAGAATTCAATGAAGAAGAAAATCGCCGCTTTAGTCATGGCCGCCTTTTCGGCGGCCGTATTCCTGGCCGCCACGCCGGCCTCCGCGGCGACCGAAGGCGAGTTCCCACCCTACGGTTGCAACGGTGATCGCTACGGAATCCTCTTCGGCGAGGGCATTTCCCTGACCTGCTTCGCGCTGCCGAGACACTCGGAGACCTACCGGGTGGTCGCCCACTGCGCGTCCGGATCCTCCTATTGGTACACCGTCGGACATTGGGTCCCGGTCGGTTTCGGGCCGTCGACCGCGGAATGTCACGGCGCCCTGCTTTCGAGCGCGTACGTGGCCGGATATCACGTAGACGACTTCTAATATCCGAATGAAACGATGTTGATCTTGGCGGCGCCGTTCAGCGTCCGCTCCCGGCTGGTCCCCACCGGTCCACTTCCGCGGTGAGCCACCGATGCAGGGAAAAGGCCAGTTCGACCGGTGCGTCGTACTGGATCAGATGTCCGGCCTCGGGAATGACGTCCAGGAGGGCGCCGGGAATCGCTTCGGCGAGCCGTTCGGCCCGGTCCAGCGGGATCCACGTGTCGTCCGCGCCCCAGATCACCTTCACCGGCAGCGCCAGCTCCGGATAACGGTCCTGGATCTCGTCGGTGTACCGGACGTCCGCCTCGGCGATCTGCCGGTAGAAGGCGCGTTGCCCGTCCGCGTCCAGCCACGGCGCGGTCAGCGTGGCCAGTTGCGCGCCGGTGAGACCACGATGGGAGGCCGTCCCGATGTAGGACTCCAGCGCTCCCCTGTGCACCACCGGGGGCTGTGCCTGGAAGACCGCGGCGTTCTCCGCGACGAGCCGGAAGAATTCCGAACCCCACGGCCGCAGCGCGACGACGTCCACGAGGGCGAGCGAGGCGTACTCCGCGCCGTGCAGCAGCTTCGCGCGCAGGGAAACGGCCCCGCCGTAGTCGTGGGCGACCACGTGCGGAGCGGCCAACCCCCAATACTCGAGCAGATCGGCGAAAAGCTCGCCCTGTGTCCCGAGATCGACGGCATGGCCGGGGTCCTTCGACGACCGGCCGTACCCCGGCATGTCCCAGACGTGGACGGCGAACTCCGCGCTGAGCGCTCGCGCGAAAGGCGCCCACAATTGCGCCGACCACGGTGTCCCGTGACACAGCACCACCGGGGCGCCTTCGCCGAGTCGTTCCCACGCCACCGAACGGCCACGCCACTCGAACGTCCGCGACAACTCCAGCTCGCCGAAACCCATGAGCGTGATCGTAGTGGCGTCCACCCGATCAGTCGGGCAGTTGCAGTTCCGTATGCCGTTTGGACAGCATCTCCGCCAGTTCGCGGAGTTTGACGTTCATGTTCTGTGACGTGTGCCGCAGCACCTCGAACGCCTCCGCGGCGTCGATCCCGCGCCGTGCCATCAGGATGCCCTTGGCCTGCCCGATCGCGTCGCGACTGTCCAGTGCTTGCTGGAGCTGCTCCTCCTGGAGCTGGCCGCGCGTGACCGCGTGGGTCGTCGCCAAGGCCAGTGACGCGTGCGTCGCCAGAAGCAGCAGCACGTCACGGTCGGCCTTGGCGATGCCGTGCGGGCTTCGCGAATAGACGTTCAGCGCCCCGGAAGGCTGCGAACTCGACGCCTCCGGCAGGAGAGCCGTCGAGACCAGCGAGTGGAACCCGAGTGCCGCGGCGGCGGGACCGAAGCGCGGCCACCGGGCGTCTTCCGCCAGATTGTCGCTGAACGCCGCCGCCGGCCCCGAAACCCGCGCCGCCTCGACGCAAGCACCTTCGCCGTACTGATACTGCAGCTGATCCAGTTCGCCGGCGATCCCGTCGGTCCTCACCGGCGTGTGGAACCGTCCGTCGGGATCGAGGAGGGTGACGCTGACCAGATCCGCGCCCGGCACCAGGTCGCGCGTCGCGAAGACCACCCGTTCGAGTACGGCCGCGATCGAACCGGAATCCAGCAACGCCCTGGTCAGGGCTACGAACTGGGTGACCAATGGCCCAGCGAGAAGCCGGGCGCCGTTCTCGGAGGTCACCGGCAGGTCGCCGTCGCCGGCATCCTCGACAAATCGGTTCTTGTCCTGCTGCCAGTCGAATTCATCGGCCAAAGCCCGCCTCTCCACTTCTGCACATCGGCGTGATGCACCACGGGAGTCACCGGCGGGAACCGGCGCCGAGCGCGCACCATCAACCGCCGCAACCAACCCGGTTACCGGCGGATCGGCGCTAACTTCTCAACGCTCAGAACCGCTTTCGGAAGCCGACCTTAGCCGAATGCGATCACCCGGCCTACCGCGACCCACGTTCGGCCTCCGCCGGATCGCGTCTTCCGGCCACACCGGCGACACCCCGTTCGGCCACCTGGCGTAATTCCGAGCCGACCCACCTGGTCCGGCTCATGTTTCAGCTCGCGTCGCGGTGGTACCCGGAGCCCGTGTCACCGAGAACCCCGGGGGTGAGCACTGTGTCCTCGCTCCAGGCCGCGGAGCAGCGACGGATCATCGCCGAGTGCTTCGCGCGCACAGGCCTCACCGTGGAGCAGCTGTGGCTGAGGTATTTCGCGCTGGGCGGTGACGTCAGCGAAGCCGACTTGGCGGCCTACCTGCGGGGAGCGCTCCCCTTGCCCAGAATCCAGCGGGACATGGTGGCCCACGCGGTCAACGAGCGGCTCGACGAGCTTTCCGGCGCGCGACGGGCACCGTACAGCCGCGACGCCGGGGACGGCAGCCGCCCTCGCGGGCTCCTGGCCGCGCTGGTGGGACTTCTCGACGGCGCCAAGCGGGTCTCTCCCGAGCGGCTGCCCGCGATCGTCGCCACCGCGGGCCGGGCACTCGACCTGGAGCTGACGGTCTATCTCGCCGACTACGAGCAGAGGCAGCTGCACCCCCTCCCCGCCGGAACCGCGCCCGGCTGGGGACCGCTGCCCATCGAGGCCAGTACCGCCGGACGGGCCTACCGCCAAGCAGGCACCGTGCTGACGGAGGAGCCGAGCGGGCCGCGGTTGTGGACCCCGCTGCTGGACGGCGACGAGCGGATGGGCGTGCTCGAGATCGGCACCGCCACCGGTGCGGACCTGTACGACCCGGCCGTGCGCGCCCAATGCCAGTGGCTCGCGTCGCTGTCCGGCCACCTCATCGCCGCCGCGATGCGCTACGGCGACGGCCTGGACACGCCCCGGCGCCGGAGATGGCGCGGCCCCACCGCCGAGCTGCTCTGGCAGAACCTGCCCCCGCTGACGGCGACGACGGGCGAGTTCATGGTGGCCGGCGGCGTCGAGCCTGCCTACGACGTTCGCGGCGTGTCCTTCGACTACGCGCTCTCCGAAACGACGGCGTGGCTGGCGATCTTCGACGCGGGCCGGGAGACCGGGGCCGCGGGCCTGGCGGTCTCGGCGGCGCTCGCGGCCTATCGATCAGCCCGTCGCGAAGGCCAGGATCTGCGCGGCCAGGAGGACGCTGTCGACAAAGCGCTTTCGACGCGGTTCGGCGACGGCACCACGGTCCGCGGCACGCTGGCCGAAGTGGACCTCACCCGAGGCGCACTGCGCCATCTCGAAGCGGGCGGTGAGCCACCGCTCGTGCTCGGCACCGGGCACGAGCGGACCACAGTGGACAGTGCGCGGCGGCCACCGTTCGGTGACGGCGGCCCCGGGCCTGTCACGACCACCCGTCTCCGAGCCGGAGATCTCCTCGCCCTGCACACCGAAGCCCTCACGAGCGCACGCCCCGCCGATCGCGAAAGATTCGCGCTCGCCGGCAGCCTGGGCGGCGGAGCCGGCCAGATACCACCGGAAATCGTCCGCCGCGTACTCGATGCGGCGAAATCCCACTACCGCGGCGGTTTCACCGGTGACGCCGGCCTGCTGCTCGCCCGCTGGCAAGGCGGGCGATGAACCGGCTCAGCCGTGGAAATCGACGTCTTCGGTCTTGACCGTCCCTCCCTTCCGGCCCGGCGCGGCCTGATACCGCCAATACAGATTCGTGTGCGCGACCACCTGCTCCGGCGCGGGCGCTCCCCACTCCGATTTGTCCACGGTCGTGTGCGCGTCACCGACCAGCGTCGCGTCGTACCCGCGGACCATCGCGCCGTGCAGGGTCGAACGGATGCAGGCGTCGGTCTCCGCCCCGACGACCACGAGCCGCCCGACACCGCGCTCGGCCAGCACCTTCTCCAGATCGGTGTCCTCGAACGAGTCCCCGTAGGACTTTTCGACGAGAGGCTCGGCGTCTTCGCGGTCCAGCTCGCCGACGATGCGCCACTCTTCGCTGCCTCGCACGAGTTCGTCGTCGGAATGCTGCACCCAAACGACCGGCACGCCTTCCCTGCGTGCCCTGCCGACGAGGCCGCCGATGTTCGCGACGACGGCGTCGCGCTCGTGGGCCTCGTCGACGACGCCGTTCTGGACGTCGACGACGAGGAGCGCGGTGTTCGGCCGGTTGGCGAGTGTGGTCATTGCGGGTGTCCCTCCAGGTCAGGCTGCTGTGGCAGACCTTAACCCCGGGCACCGACAAGATCCGGCGATCACGCGCCTGGGACGGCCAGCGCCTTCGCGTTGCGCCGGACGTCGGACCACGCGCCGTCGCCGCACAATCCGCAGGAAGGGCCGAAGAATTCCGCGCTTGCCCGCTCGTCACCGGACAGCCAGAACCGGAACCACGCCGTGATGGCGCCACGGAACCCGCCTCCGTCACCGACAGGCGTGAAATGGGTCGCTCCGCCGAGTTCGCCGTAGATCGCGGGAACCTGGTCCGCGAGGCGGTACCGCGGGATGACCAGCAGCCCGGGAACGACGACGGTGTCGAACTGCCCGCCGAGGAAGAACGCGGGCCCCTTCAGCGCCGCGGCCGAGCCCTGCGGTCCGGGTTCGATGGGGATCGTCGTGGTGACGCGGGAGTCCGCGCCGGCGACGATCGCCCCTCCGCCGCCCTGGGAATGACCGGTGGCGCCGATCCGCGCCGTGTCGATCTTCCCCTGGTACGGACTGCCGGGACGGGAGTTCTCGGCGATCAACGTCGTGGCCCCGGCCAGCATCTCCTGGCCGGAACCCGCGTTCGGCGTGTCGGCCGCCGCGACCACGAAACCGTGGGAAGCCAGATGCCGCAACAGGCCGTCATAGATCTTCGGACTGGCGCCGGTCCCGTTGCCCCACAGGATCACCGGGTGCTTCTCCAGCCGCGAAGGCCGGTACACGGTGTGGGTGCTGTCGAGGGCTTCGACGGTCACCGCGTGGGGCCCGGGTTCACTCCACCGGCTCGCGATGCCGGCTTCGGCCGCCATGGCGGGCGTGCCGCCCACGGTCGCGAGCGCGACCATCCCGGCGATCAGTATCCGTGCGCGAAGTCTCCCCGTCATGGCCACCGTCCCGTTCCGTGCGGGCCTCGTCGCCCGCGACACTCTTCCCAGCGTGTCGGCACGGTCACCGTACGTCCATGGGGCCGATCACAAGATCGGGCGAACGGGTCTTGTGATCGGACCCAAACCGGTCAGCCGATGAGCTGCCACAGGTAGCTGGGGCTCTTGACCGGCGCGACGGCGTTCTTCTTCCAGAGGTACTTGACCTTGCACGGCGGGACGATCCGGTACTTCTGCACGGTGAACGAGCGCGCTTCCTTGTACTGCTGCAGCCGCAACGTCTTCCCGGCGGGCACCGTCGCGGAATAGGACCAGGAATCGGCCTTCGAGTAGCTCGCGCCGACACTCACCGCCAGCGAAACACTCGCCTTCGCGAAGATGACGCCCGCCTCGGCGCTGGTCGTGCCGGTGATGGACGCGGTGACCGACGAGGTCGTGGTCTTGTTGTAGGTGATCGTCCCGGGCCCGCGCAGGTAGTCGCTGCGCAGATTCGTCTTCATCCAGGCCTTGGCGCCGTTCGAGATCGTGTAGTCGGGCGGATCGTTGACCTCGGGGCAGGGCTGGATCGCGAGCGACTGGGCCCCGGCCCCGAGTGCCGCCGGCGCCACGCACAGCGCGCAACCGAGAAGGACAGAAGCCGCCACCGACCGGAAACGCATCGCGTACCTCCCGTTGTCGATCATGATCGAACGGTAATACGGCCCCCGGAGACGGCGCGGAAATCCAACCTGTTCGAGTTACGCGCCGCGGGCCCGGTCCGTGCGGGGACTTCGCAACGGCTGGGTTTCGCGTGTCGTCCTACCAGGCACACGTAGTGAGCCGTAGGGCAAAGGGGTCCTGTCGGGTGGCGAGTCCGGCGCTCGGGGGTGCTCGGCGAGGTGAAGGGAGCTTTCCCCTCATCGCACGCGAGGAAAGTCCCCTTCGCCACAGGCGGTGCGGTCCTTGTGGGCGACGGAAGGCTCGGACCCGTCGCGAAAGCCACTTTCGCGACGCCACATGTCCCGAAAGTGGCTTTCGCGACACCGAAGCCCGCATCCAGCAAGCGCCCGAACAAGCCACATTTGCCTTACGAGCCGATAACCGCCCCTTCGGCACACCGCACTGTCCACTGTGGCCTGTCACCCGAACGTCGAAAGCCCGTCCAGCAGCCTGTCGACGTCCTCCGCGCTGGTGTACGGTGCCAGCCCGACGCGGAGCGCGGGGTCCTCCAGCTTCAGGGCCGCGAAGACCTCATAGGCATAGAAGGAGCCCGCCGGCGCGACGATGTTCCGCTCGGCGAGGTACCTCTGTGCCTCCCGCTCGCGGCCGCCGAGGCTCATCAGGACGGTCGGCGTCCGGTCGGCCGCCTTGCCGTGGACGGTGACAGCGTCACCCAGTCCGTTCTCCAGTCTGGCGCGCAGCGTGTTTTCGTGCTCGTGCAACGAGTTCATCGAGTTCGCCAGCCTTTCCCGCCGCGATCCGGCCGGTCCCGGGTCGAGTGCGGAGAGGAAGTCCACGGCGGCCGTCGCCCCCGCGAGGACTTCGTAGGGCAGCGTGCCGAATTCGAACCGTTCGGGCACGGTGTCCGGCGACGGCAGGAGCTTGTCCGGCTCGACGGTTTCGAGAAGGTCCGGCGAAGCGCCGAGCACCCCGCAGTGCGGGCCGAGGAACTTGTACGGTGAGCAGACGAAGAAGTCCGCTCCCAGTGCGGCGACGTCCACCAAGGCGTGGGCGGCGTAATGGACTCCGTCCACGAACACCAGCGCCCCGGCGGCGTGGGCGAGATCGGCGATCCGGCGGATCGGCGGCTTCGTGCCGAGGACGTTCGAAGCCGCCGTGACCGCGACCAGCCTCGTCCTTTCGGTGACGACCAGGGTCCCGAGATCGAGTTCGGTGGTCTCCGGATCGATGTCGAGCCAGCGAACGGTCGCCCCGGCCCGTGCCGCGGCCTGGACCCACGGCCGGACGTTGGCGTCGTGATCGAGCCTGCTGACGACGATCTCGTCGCCCGCACGCCAGCTTTTGGCCAGATGCCGGGAAAAGTCGTACGTCAGCTGGGTGGCGCTGCGGCCGTGGACGACACCCGGGGCAGGCACGCCGAGGAAGTCCGCGTAGGCGCTTCGAAACGCCGCGACGGCGCTCTCCGCGTTGAGTTCGGACGGGCTGACCCTGCCCCGGTTCGACAGGGGCCCGGTGAGGGTCCGGGCGATGGCGTCGGCGACGGGCCGGGGTGTCTGGGTACCCGCGGGTCCGTCGAAGAAGGCGGTTCCGTCGGCGAGGGAAGGGAACTGGAGCCGGAGGGCGGCGACGTCGATGGCCATGCCCTCGACTCTGACATTCGACGAGGGACCGGGTAAACGCTTCGTGGCCGGAACTTTCTCCGGCCACGAAGCGCTCGGACTCAGTACAGCTTCAACCGGTACGCGCCGGACTGCGCGGTGCCGGCGAACAGATACCGGCCGTCCGCGCTGATCGCGAGGGAGAGCACCCTGGGATCGGGCAGCGCGCCGGGCACGGGCGACCAGGTGCGGCCGAAGTCCGTGCTGCGCAGCACGCCGCCCCCGGTCGAATCACCGGCGAACCACACCCGGAAGTCGAACGGATGCGGCAGGATCCGGCTGATCTCACGGGGATCCTCGCCATCGCGGACCCGGCGGAACGTCCGGCCGCCGTCCTCGCTCAGGTGGATGCCCGCGCCGCCGATGAGCACGCGGCCGCCACCCCATCGGCTGACCGAGATCGAACTGACCGGTTGGCTCGTGACGTGGGTCCAGGTCTTGCCACCGTCGTCCGACCGCGACAGGCCATCGGAGTCCCCACCCCAGACGCGGTTAGGGTTCCACGGATCACCGGCGAACGTGGTGAAACCACTGTCGATCGCGAGCTTCTCCCAGGTCTTCCCGGCGTCGTCGCTGCGGTGGAGCACGTAACCGGTGGGCGCGAAGGCCGAGACGAAGATCCGGTCCGGATCGGCCGGGTGGGCGAAGATCGTCCTGGGAAGTCCTTCCTTCGCCTTCGCCGCGAACTGCCAGGTGCGCCCGCCGTCACCGCTGCGGAGCACGTCGAGCGAGAACCCGTTCCGGGTGACCTGCCAGACGACGTCCGGACGGCTCGGCGAGACGGACAGGCTCGCGTCCTCGTGCAGCCGGTCGGTGGGGTGGGACTGCCAGACCCGGTCCGTCGCGGAGACCTTGCCGCGCGGGAGCGGGGTGTTGTAGATCTCCTGCACACCGGCCGCGACGACGCTCTCCCGCAGGAGGTTCCCGGTGGTCACGAGGTCGCGAATGGTCTCACCGGGCACGCCGATCTGCCGGTATCCGCTCTTGCCGCCGTCCGCGTACACGCCGCGGTACAGCGAGGAGATCAGCGTCGTGGCGGGGTTGCCCGGCGCGGCGGGAAGATCGATCATGTCGCTGACGCCTTCGCCCGGGGCGGGCACCGGTTTGCGGGCCCAGGTGCGGCCGAAGTCCGAGCTGACGTCTATGTCGTTATACGTCGAAACGTACAGGCGTCCGCCGAGGAAGCGCGGTTCGCGCAGGGTCTGCCCACCGGGCTCGCGGCGCAGCACGGTCCAGGTCTTGCCGCCGTCGGGGGAACCGTGGAGTTCGGAGCCGACCGTGACCACGAGCCGCTCGCCGTCCGCGGCGACCTGGTTGACCTCGCCGTTGGTCCGGTAGACGAGCTCGGCCCGTGGCTCCTTGCCGCTGACCCCGCGGACCACCCAGAGCGCGTACTCGGGGTAGACCGTCGCGAAGTAGGCGTCGTCGCCGACCATCGTGAGCTTGAGCGCGCCGACCGGCGAGGCGATCCCTTCGCGCGGCCAGGTCCTCGGCACGTCGTTCCAGTGCTCGCCGCCGTCGATGCTGACGCTCAGCGAGTCGAGATTCTGCACCACGACGACCCGGCCCGTCGGGTCCGTCGCCATGCCGAACGCGCCGTCGGGGTACCACTCGCGCAGGGTCTCCCAGCTCTGACCACGGTCGGTGGTCCTCAGCAGCATCCCGTGCCACTCACCGGGCATCCCGCCGGGCGAGTTGCCCACCGCGAGCATCCGGTCCGGGTTCGCCGGATCGACGAAGAACCCCTGGATGGAGGTATCCGCCGGCATCCCCCTGCGAACGCTCCACGAGGCGCCGCGGTCACCGGAGAGCCACAGGGCGGGCGGGCTGGGCACCATCATCGCGAGCCCGGCGGGGGAAACCGCCAGCAACCCGCCGACGCTGTTCGGGCCGACCGGGTCCCAGGCGCCGTGCGGCAGCCCGGTCGCGTCGACCTCGGCAGGCGGCTGGGGCTCGGCGGTGGCCACCGACGTCGCCCCGGTGGTCCCGAGAACCGTCAGCAGCCCGAGAACGAACATGCGGTTGGCGATCGATCTCAGTTTCATGCGGGAGATCTTGGCGCAAGATCCAGCAGAAGGGTAGAGGATTGGTCGGATCTTTACTTGCGAGCCGCTGCAGCACATCGCCCTGCCACGTCGCATACCTGCTTGTCAAGACCTGGTCACCCTTGACCCCTGAGGCCAATTCATCCGATCACTGGTCCGGGCAGCTCGTCCCGCGCCAAATCAAGCATGAGAAATGCTCAGTAAAAGCAGAACCCAAGGGGATCACCCCCTTGGGGGATATTCAACAACCACAACTGCCGGAAAGCTGTTAACTGTCGCCGAAAACAAGCGGGCGACACACTGGGGCGGGGTCACGAGGGGTTTCAATGAATCCGAATTCTCGTTTCGTGTTCAGCTGAGGTTCGCTCACTTTCCATGCATGCCAACGCATATACCGGAACAGGGCAGCTTGCTCCGGTGGCAGACTCCGCCTTTTTTCACGGCGAGCAAGAATGCGCCGTTCATCAATCAGTCATTGTCGAAAAAGGGGTAGACATGCGCTTTTTGAAAGCATCCGCGATAGTCGCTTCGGCGGCGGCGGGACTGATTTTCGCCGGGACGTCGGCGATCGCGGCACCGGCGGAATCGGCGCCTTCGGCCGAGCCCGCCGCCATGGAGGTGTGCGGGTTCTACGAGAACCACGTCACCGCCTTCTACGCACACTGCGCGGACAGTTGCATCTGGATCGTCGTCGACTACGAGTCGGGCCCCAACCAGTACAAGCAGATCCTGCAGCGGGGCACCGTCGACATCGGCGGGGCGCGGGACGTCAACAACGCGTGGTACTCCCACGTCTGCTGAGTGAACCGGAGTGGCCCGGCCGTGCGCCGGGCCACTCCGGCCTCCATGCGGCTTTCTCCCGGGTCCGCTAGCGGACGACGATCGCGATCAGCGCGATGACGAGCAGGGCGAGGTACGCGACGGCGTGGGCGCGATCCGGGATGCGGCCGACCACCCTGCGGGTCACGGCTATGGCCGGTAGCGATCCGCACAGCAGCGCGCCCGCGGCCACCAGGTCGATGTAGCCGAGGTGGGTGGCGCCCGGGGCCGGGCCCGTCGCCGCGAAGGCGTAGACGGCCGTGCCGATCACCGCCACCGGCAGGCTCAGCGGGTTCGCCAGTGCGGCCGCGTCGGCCATCGGCAGCCCCTTGCGCCGCATGAGCGGGACGGTGAGGACGCTGCCCCCGACCCCGAGGAAGCTCGCCACGGCACCGATCCCGGTGCCGCCCGCGGTGGCGGTGAGCCCGCCGAGCGCGCGCGGCCCGCTGTCGTCCCGCCTGCTCACGAATCCCTTCCGGACCACGCTGTCGGCGATGGTCAGCGCGAGATAGGCGACGAAGAGCCAGCGCAGCACACTTTCGTCGGCCACGGTGGCCGCGAAGGAACCGAGCACGGCACCCAGGCCGACGAACGCGATGAGCGGCCACAGGTAGTCACGGCGAAGCCGTCCTGTCCGCAGCTGCGCGAGAGTCGCACTCCCGGCGTTGACCACCATCACCGCGGTCGACGTGGCCACCGCCACGTGCATCGCGCCCGGCGCGTGCCCGGGATCGGCCGGCGCGAAGGCGTAGACGACGGGCACGGTGACGAAGCCACCGCCGAATCCGAACAGGACGGTGGTGACCCCGCTCAGGCAACCGAACCCGAGGAGCACCGAGATCTCGATCAGCACGTCTGCGACGGTAGGCGTACACGGCGCGGCGGGCATTCGAAAGAACGCCACTTTCTTTCGCGTATCGGACACCCGGCGTAGGCTGGGTGAGTGCGTGACATCCCCATCGACGAGGTCGACCACCTCGACCGCGCGGTGGTGGCGATCCGCACCGATTACCCGCCGGGGCACCGGATCCTCCCGCATCGGCACCGGCGGGCGCAGTTCCTCTACAGCGCGACCGGATCGATGCGGGTCGAAACGGCCGACGGCACGTGGACCATCCCGACGCGGCGGGCGGTGCTCGTGCCGCCGGAAACGGTCCATCAGGTCTTCACCACGACCGTGAGCACCCGGAGCCTGTACATCGAGCCGAAGGCGGCGCCGTGGTTCCCGCACCGCTGCCAGGTCGTCGAAGTCTCCGCGCTGCTCCGGGAACTCCTGAACGAGGCCGTCGGCGTGCCCGATCTGTACGCCCCACGTGGGCGGGACGCCGCGGTCGTCGGCCTGACCCTGCACGAGATCCGCCGGGCCGCCCCGGTCCGCCTCGATCTGCCGCTGCCGAAGCACGACCGGTTGCGCGCCCTGTGCGAGTCCTTTTTGGACGATCCGGACATCCACGATCCGGCCGGTGGGTGGGCGGCCAGGCTGCACGTGAGCGAGCGGACGCTGAATCGGCTCTTCACCGCCGAAACCGGGCTGAGCTTCGCCCGCTGGCGGCAGCGGGCCTGCGTCCTGCATTCCCTCTCGCTGCTGTCGGACGGTCTTCCCATCGCCGGGATCGCCGCCTCGCTCGGCTACGAGAGCCCGGCCGCGTTCTCCACGATGTTCATCCGGCTTCTCGGCACTTCACCGAAGGACTACCGCGCCGCTGTCTCAAAGTGAGACACGGCACCTCTCCCACGGTTCCGCCCGCGCCCCTACCTTCCGTTCAAGCCCAGGCGAACAAGGGAGTCATCGCATGAGCAAGAACGTACTCGTCACCGGTGCGGCACGAGGAATCGGAAAGGGGATCGCGCTCCGGCTGGCCGCCGACGGGCACGACGTCGCGGTCAACGACGTCGCCGCCAACGAAGCGGAACTCGAAGCGGTCGCCAAGGAGATCCGCGCAGCGGGGCGGCGGTCGGCGACGATCACGGCGGACGTTTCCGACCCGGAGGCGGTCACCGCCATGGTCACCGAAACCGCCGCCGCGCTGGGCTCTTTGGACGTCATGGTGGCGAACGCGGGGATCGCGCAGGTCCTGCCGCTGCTCGAAGTGACCCCGGAGGACTGGGACCGGATGATGGCCGTCAACGCGCGCGGCATCTTCCTCTGCTACCAGGCCGCGGCCAAGCAGATGATCCAGCAGGGGAACGGCGGCAAGATCATCGGCGCGGCCTCCATCGTCGCCCATCGCCCGTTCGCGTTGCTCGGCCACTATTCCGCGTCCAAATGGGCGGTGCGCGGGCTGACCCAGGCCGCCGCGATGGAATGGGCCCGCCACGGCATCACCGTCAACGCCTACTGCCCCGGCATCGTCGGGACGGCCATGTGGGACCTCATCGACGAGAAACTGGCGGAATCGGAAGGAATCCGGAAGGGACAGGCGATCGAGAAGTACTCGAATCTGATCCATCTCGGGCGGGTCTCCGTTCCCGAGGACGTGGCGGCCTACGTGTCGTATCTCGCCTCGCCGGATTCCGACTACATGACCGGCCAATCGGTGATGATCGACGGCGGAATCCAGTTCTCCTGAACTTCCTTGTCCCGCCTCGATTCCGGGGCGGGACAAGACCGCTTCGTCAGGCACGCTGCGCGCGTGCGGCCCCGGCGCAGTACACGCCGAAGGCCGCGACCCCGGCGGCCACCACGACGAGCAGTACCGTGCCGAACGGCTGAGCGGCCAGGGTCCGCAGGGCGGCGTCGAGCCCGCCGGAGCGGGCCGCGTCATGGGTCAGCGCCGCGAAGCCGACGAGCACCGAGACCACGCCGAACACGACACCCCTTGCCACGTAACCGATCCTGCCGAGCCGCTCCACCCACCGCCGGGTCCCCGACGGGAGCCGCGAGAGGTCGAGATCCTCCAAGAAGGTCCTGCGTACGCCCTTCACCACCGACCCCACCGCGACCCCGAACACGACGACGGCCACCACGGTCACCAGGAACGGCCCGGCGGGCAACCCGAGCAACCGCGCGGTGAACTCCTGCTGTTTCTGGTCGCCGCTGCCCTGCTCCCCCGAGCCCATGGCGACCCTGGCCGCGTAGACCCCCAAGGAAATCCCCACCACGCAGCGCACTCCGGACGTCACTCGCTTGACGGCGCGCTTCCGCCGCTTGCCGATCCAGGTGTAGCCGACCGCTGCCAGCAACCCCTGCCACAGGCCGTAGGCCACCAGCCCGGCCGCCAGCACCCACAGCAGCACACCGCCCACGGGCGTCGAGCCGACCTCCGCGATCGCGCCGCGGCCGTCGGCCTCCTGGCCGCCACCGCCGACGGCGACGCGGACCGCCAGGTACCCGATGAGCAGGTACACCAGGCCGTAGCACCCCATCCCGATCCGCCCGAGCACCTGGACGGCGGTGTTGTGCCGCACCTGTCCGGCCTTGGTCGCGGACATCCGGTCCACCTCCTCGTGAGTCTTCATCGAGTGTCGCCGCCGACGGCCATGACCGCCGCGTGACTGGTCCGTCCGGCCCAGTGCGAAATCTTTTTCCGGGCCGATGTCGATCGGGACGGGACGCGTTCGTAGCCAGGGTGAGAGACGAACTCACCGAAGGAGCATCATGACCGCGAACTACACCTTTGACGTCTTTTCCAGCCTCGACGGCTACGGCTCCCACACCGGCGATTGGGGCGGCTACTGGGGCAAGCAGGGCCCCGAACTCCTCCGGCACCGCCTCGCCCAGTACTCCGGGGAGCAGCGGATGGTCTTCGGCGCCACCACGTTCCGCGCGAACATGGCGATGCTGAACGCGGAGATCGTGGAGCGCGAGGCGCTGGACCCGTGGGTCTCCCGGCTGAAGCACCTGCCGGCGACGGTGGTGTCGACCACGCTGAGGGAGCCACTCGACTGGCCGGACGCGACCGTCGTGCCCGGGGACGCGGTCGACGTCGTGACCCGGCTCAAGGCGGAGTCGGATGTGCCGCTGCGTTCGCACGGCAGCCTGGCGATGAACCGGGCGTTGCTGGCCGCCGGCCTCGTGGATCGTGTCCAGGTGACGATTTTCCCTGTGATCACCGGGAAAACCGGAGCCGACTCGATCTTCCGGGGCGCGGCCGACTTCGACCTCGAACTGCTCGAGAGCCGTACCTTCGACGGGCGCGTCCAGGAACTCGTCTATCGCCCGACCCGGCACGAATCGAGCTGACCGTCTACAAAGGACGGTGGCGGGAACCGAGCCAGGGCGCCAGCAGGGCTTCGAGGTCGGCGTCCGACAACGCGTACGGCCCGCCGTGGAATTCGTGCCACCGCGAAGCGTCGCGCGCCGCCATGTACTCCACCTCGAACGCCCGCATCAGGACGTACATGAAGGTCACCGAGCTGAACCGCTCACCGAGCAACGTCCTGGCCTCGCGCGCGACCCCGGTCGCGCCGTGACCGATCACGTCCGTGAGCTTCAGCTCCTCCGCAGCCGGGTCCAGCAGGCTGGGGGCATACATCACGACAAAATCTCCATCACTGAAAGGAAGGACTCAGTTCTCGGCGGCGAGCTGACCGCACGCCGCCGCGATCTCCTGACCACGCGTGTCACGGACCGTGCACGCCACTCCACCCGCGTTCACCAGCCGGACGAACTCCCGCTCCACCGGCTTCGGCGATGCGTCCCACTTGCTGCCCGGCGTCGGGTTCAGCGGGATCACGTTCACGTGCACCAGCTGGCCGAGGTGCTGACGAAGCCGCTTCGCCAGCAGCTCGGCACGCCACGGCTGATCGTTGACGTCCCGGATCAGCGCGTACTCGATCGACACCCGGCGGCCGGAAGTGTCCGCGTAGTACCGGGCCGCGGACAGGACCTCGTCCACCGACCAGCGCTCGTTCACCGGCACCAGCGTGTCCCGCAGCTCGTCGTCGGGCGTGTGCAGCGAAACCGCCAGCCGCACCTGCATCTTCTCGTCCGCGAGCTTGCGGATCGCCGGCGCGAGCCCCACCGTCGACACCGTCACCGAACGCTGCCCGATACCGAGGCCGTCCGGCGAGGGATCCGTGATCCGCCGGACCGCCGCCACCACCCGCTTGTAGTTCGCCAGCGGCTCGCCCATGCCCATGAAGACGATGTTCGACAGACGGCCGGGGCCGCCGGGCATCGCGCCGTCGCGCATCACCGCGGCGGCGGAGCGGACCTGGTCGACGATCTCCGCGGTCGACAGGTTCCGGTCGAGACCGCCCTGGCCGGTCGCGCAGAACGGGCACGCCATGCCGCAGCCCGCCTGGCTCGAGATGCACAGGGTCGCCCGATCCGGGTAGCGCATCAGCACGCTCTCCAGCAGTGTCCCGTCGTGCGCGCGCCACAGCGTCTTGCGCGTGGTGCCGTCGTCGCACGCGAGCGCCTTGATCTCGGTGAGCAGCGTCGGCATCAGATCGCCGACGAGCTTCTCCCGCGACGCCGCCGGGATGTCGGTCATCTCCTCCGGGTCCACCGTGAGCCGCGAGAAGTAATGGTTCGAAAGCTGCTTCGCGCGGAACGGCTTCTCCCCCAGCTCGGCGACGGCAGCGGCCCGCTCGGCGGCGGAAAGGTCGGCGAGGTGGCGCGGCGGAAGGCCGCGCTTGGGCGCGTCGAAGACGAGAGGGAGGGCAGTCATAGCTCACTCAGTGTCCCATGTCCACCTTCGACGCGCCTGGGCCGCCCCGGATCGCTGTTCCCCAGGTCACGTGAATCGTGCCCGTGCCGGCCGTGCGGATCGCACATCAGGAGACGTCGGGAGGTCACGTCCGGCCCGAGACTTGGTCATGTCGCGCCACGGAGCGTGACGACCCGAGTGAAAATCAGGAGGACCCATGATCTCGACCTTCGAGCGCCCCGCCGCCGTCGTCGTCCACAACCGGGCCGTGGTCCACAACCGCGCGGTCGTCCACAACCGGGCCGTCGTGCACAACCGCGCGGTCGTCCACAACCGTTCCGCCGCCAAGTAAACCGGCCGACAACGCCGCCCGCGCCGCCGCGGTCCCGCGCCCTGGGGCCGCGGCGGCGAGGCGGGAGTCCTGGAAACGATGGGGTTGCCATGGGGTCCGAAGAGGTCAGACCACGGCTCGACGGGATCGAGATCACCGATCTCGAACCGGAGCTCTGCTTTCTCGTCACGCCCAACGGGGGCCAGTACTCCATCGCCGCGCCGACCCGGGAGTTCCGTGCCTGGGCGAGCCGTTGCGACGGCACCCGCACCCGTGCCGAACTGCTGGCAGGCATGGATCCGGACTACGAGGAAGTGATGGACATCCTCGAAGCCGACGGCTGCCTCCGCTCGACCCGGGACACCGCGACCGGCGACGCCGCCACCACCTCGATCCTGCTCACCGGCTCGGCCGCGCTCATCGGGCCCTTGGCGGAAATCCTCGACGCCGGCGGATACGCGAGCGTCGAGACGGTCCCCTATTTCCACGATCTGTCCGAAGTGGACACCGAGAACACCGTCGTGGTCGCGGCCTTCGATCACCCCGCCTACACCGAATTGATCGCGCTGGACGCGTTGTGCGCCGGAAGCGGGGTGCGCTGGCTGCCGTTGCGCCGGGAACGCGGCCGGGTGATCGCCGGACCCGCGATCGCGCCCGGCGGCATCGACTTCGCCGACGTCGTCGCCCGGCGCCGCTCCGCCGCGCCGGACCCGCGCGTCGTCGAGGCGTTCCTCTCCGCACCGTCGGACTCCACCCCGCTTCGGCCGGGCGACGCGCGCTGGGCGCTGACCACCCTCGCCGTCCATCTCGAACATTGGCTCTCCGGCGGACGATCCGGCCTGACCACCGGCGAGATCGAACTGAACCCGGCGGACCTCACCGAGCTCCGCCGCCCGATCCTCCCCATCCCCGACCGGGCCCGGACCGTTCCCACCGTGACCGATCCCGAGCTGCTGGTGGACGACCAGACCGGGATCGTGACCGGCGTCGGTGAGATCCCGCCCGCACCGGGGATGCCCGCGCGGCTGCGGGTCTGCGCGGTCGATGTCGCGGACATGCGCCGCGTGACGAACTGGCCCAACGACCGTCAGGCCTTCGGCACGTCGTGGCACGACTTCGACCTCGCGCGCCAGTCGGCCATCGGCGAAGCGGTGGAGCGCTACTGCGGAAGCTGGCTCGCTCCGGAGCGCGAAGTGTGCTTCGGCAGCTACAAGCAGTTCTTCCGCTACGGTGTCCCAGCACTGGACCCGCAACGGCTGAACCTCTATTCGGCCACGCAGTACCGGTCCCCGGGTTTCCCGTTCGCGCCACTGACCCAGGACACGGAATGCTCGTGGGTGGAAGGCTTCTCCCACACCGCCGGCGAACCCGTCTGGGTTCCGGCGTTCCTCTTCTCGAACGAACGACGGCCGGAGGAGGCGTATTTCGCCGATCCGCTGATCGCCGGCCTCGCGAGCGGGACCACTGAAGAGCACGCCGTGACCTCCGGCCTCGAAGAGGTCCTCGAGCGCGACACGACCATGCTCTGGTGGGCGAACACGCCACGGCTCGGCAGGCTCACCATCCCGGCCGAGATCCGGTCGCTCATCGCCGACGCCACCGACGACTACGAGGTCACGCTCATCCACCTGGACAACGAGTTCGACGTCCCGGTGGTCGCCGCGGTGGTCCTCGACCGCGTGAAACGCTGGCTGTCGATCGGCTTCGCGACCCGGCCGGACGCGTTGGAGGCCGCGAAGAAGGCACTCGCCGAAGGATTCACGCTGCAGCACACCTGCCGCGCCCTCGACGACGAACACGAACTGTCCGGTATGCGCCGGGACCTGCCGCATCTGGGCAACCTCAAGCCGCACCGGGCCGACCGGCGCTACCTGGACTCCTACCGCGAAGACTTCGCCGACGTCGCGGATCTCCTTTGCCAGCAACAGATCTATCTCGACCCGCGGGCCGTGAAGCGAGTGGCGCCCTGGCTGATGGACCTGCCGAGCCGAAGCTGGGACGACCTTCCCGCCCTCGGGGAGCGGCGGCTCAAGGCCTACCAAGCCCGCGTCGAAGCCCGCGGCTTCGAGGTGCTCAGCGTCGACCTGACGACCTGCGACGTCGCGGCCGCCGGATTCCACGCCGCGCATACGCTGGTCCCGGGGCTCGTGTCGAACTTCCCCGCCGGATCCCCGTTGTGGGGCAACGGAAGGATCTCCGACGCGGCGGTGGAGCTCGGCTGGCGGGCCGAACCGCTCGCCGAGCACGAACTCAACGTCTTCCCGCTCCCCCACGCGTGATGGCCACCGCCGACCTGCTCGGGCTGCCGAGCACTCGCGGCCGGTTCCCACTCATCGCGGCGCAAAGCGTCGACGCGCTCGGAACCGGTCTGTTCCTGCCGTTCGCCGTCGTGTACTTCCACGCGGCGAAGGGGCTGTCCCTGACGGCGGTCGGAGCGGCGCTGTCGATCGCGGCGCTGATCGCGTTGCCGTCGGGTCCGCTCGCGGGACGGCTGATCGACCGGTTCGGGCCGGGCCGGATGGTGATCACCGCCAACCTGATCCGCGCCGTGACCTTCACCGGCTACGTCTTCGCCGGCGAGGCCTGGCATCTGGTCGTCCTTGCCGCGATCACCTTCTGGGGCGAGGGCATGTTCTGGCCGTCGACCGGCGCGCTGGTGGCGCAGGTGGCCGACGACGGCCAGCGCGCCCGCTGGTACGCGATGGAACGCGCGCTGCGCAACGTCGGCATCGGGCTCGGCGGGCTCCTCGGCGCCGCGATGGTCGCTGGGGGCGGCACCGGCGGCTACACGACGATCGTGCTGGTCAACGCGGCGAGTTTCCTCGTCGCGGCGCTACTGGTCGCCTCGTGGCGAGCCCCGGCGAGCACCCCTCGCGGGACCGAATCCGAGGCCGTTCCCGCGGGCGGCTACCGGAAGGTCTTCGCCGACCGGATCTTTCGCGGCGTCCTCGTGACCGTCTTCGTCTTCGCGTTGTGCGATCTGGCGTTGACCGTCCTGCTCAGCGCGTACGTCCTCGACGGCCTGAAGCTGCCGGCTTGGCAGCCCGGTGTCCTGTTCGCGATCAACACGGTGCTGGTCGTCCTCGCGCAGACCGTGGTGTCACGCCGCGTCGAGCGGCGTCGCATGCCACGCACGCTTCAGGTCTCGGCCGCGGTGTGGGCGGTGTCGTTCGTCCTGTTCGCGCTGGCGCCCACCGAGCGGCCCACGATGGCGTTCCTCGTGCTCACCCTCGCGATGATCGTCTTCACCGGCGCCGAACTGCTCCAGGCGCCGACCAGCAGCGCGCTGACCGTCGCGATCGCCCCGGCGCGGCTGCGCGGCCGCTATCTCGGCCTCGAAGAACTGGTGTGGAGTGTGGCGCGGGTGATCGCCCCGGCGATGTTCACCTGGTTGCTGTCGCACGGTGCCGCTCTGCCGTGGCTGGTGCTGATCGGCTGTTGTGGCGTGGCGATCGTGGTGCTGGGCAGACTGAACCGTGCACTCTGAACTGGACGACGTCTACCGCCGCGTCTACCGCGAACCGCCGTACTTCGAAGGCGAGGACGACGTCGCCCGCTTCGGGGTGCTGTTCGCCGAACACGCCGCGCTTCCCGGGTTCGCCATGACCACAGTGCGCGAAGCCGGCGTACTCGGTGGCTTCGCTTACGGAGTCCGGCAGGAAGCAGGGTGGTGGCCCGAACGCGCGACGGCTCCGGCGCCCTCGTGGCTCGACGGCGAAGAGCTGTTCTACGTGTACGAGCTGGCACTCCTCTCCGAACTCCGAGGCCGCGGACTCGGCCGCGCTCTGCTCGATGACCTGCTGAAAGAGCGGCCCGAACGGTTCGCCGTACTCGCGTCCCGCGTCGAGGCGCCCGCCCGGCGCCTGTACCGCCGCTGGGGCTGGCGGAAGGTCGGCGAGTACGACTTCGGTGGCATCGATCTGCTCGCGCTCGACCTCTCCTGAGGGCCGGCTCACCCAGAACGGGTTGCCGTGCGACTGTTTCCGATATATCGTGAACATGTCGGAACAGTACGTAGAGAGGATTCACATCATGCGACGACGACCTTTCCCCCCAGAACACGGCCGTCCGGCCTTCGGCCCTTGGTCCCGCGGCGGCTTCGGCGACTTCCCGCCGGGTCCGGGCGGGCCGGGCCACCGGCACCGGCACGGCCGCCGCGGCGGTCCCGGGCGGCGCGGCAAACGCGGCGACGTCCGCGCCGCGATCCTGGCGCTGCTCTCCGAGCAGCCGAGGCACGGCTACGAGATCATCCGCGAGATCGGCGAACGCAGCGGCGGCTTCTGGAAGCCGAGCCCCGGCTCGGTCTACCCGACCCTCCAGCTGATGGCCGACGAAGGCCTGGTGATCGGCAAGGACGAGAACGGCAAGAAGCTGTTCGAGCTCACCGAATCCGGCCGCGCCGCGGCCGAGCAGCAGGACGCCGTCCCGCCGTGGGAGCAGATCGCCCACGACGTCGACCCGGTCGAGGTCAACCTGCGCAAGGCGGGTGCGACCCTGGCCGCGGCCGTCGCGCAGGTGATGCACGCCGGCACCGAAAACCAGCAGGCCCGCACCGTCGACGTGCTCAACGAGGCACGCCGGACGATCTACGGCATCCTCGGTGAGGCCGAGGACGCCACCCCGGACGAGGACACGGAGTGACCTGGTACGACGAGGCCGGTGGGCTTCACGCGTGTATGCACGCGGTAGCCCACCGGCAGCGTCATCCGCTTCTCCCCGGAGCCTGACGAAACCTCGTTGAGGCGCCGGACCTCCGCGATCGCCTTCGCCGCGACCGGAGCGCTGAACTCGATCTTCAGCACCGCCTCCATCTCGGCGGCGTCCTCGAACAGCCACCGCGTCATCACCTTGCGGCAGCCGAATCCCTGACGGGCGAAGAACTTCTCCACCCCGGGCGGGTCGTAGTGCGGCAGATCCAACCGCATCCAGCGTCCGTACGGCTCACTCGTCACATCGAGATCCACGATCGTCAGCAGCCCGCCCGGACGCAGCACCCGCTCCGCTTCGCGAAGACCGGGTTCACAACCGGGACCGAAGAAGTACGCCGTGCGCGCGTGGACTACGTCGAAAGCCGCGTCCGGCAAGGGAAGCCGCTGCGCACGCCCTTGCCGCACCTCGACGTTGCCCAGCCGCCCCACCCGCTTCCGCGCGTCACGGACGAGCGGCTCATGGGGTTCGATCCCGACCACCGTCCGCGCCGTCGCGGCGAAGCGTGGCAGGTGGAATCCGTCACCGCAGCCGATGTCGAGGACGTCCGCGCCGGACCAATCGCGATACCCGGCGAGCACGCGCCAGATCTCGCCGTCGACGTCCTGCGCGCGGTTCTCGAGCTCGTAAGCCTTCTGGTAGTACCAGATGTTCGGGCTCGGCAGCACCTCCTCACCGCCGCGGCGGGAGGAGGAGAGGGCTCGGGGAAACCAGCGCACGGAAGCTCCAACGAAGGGACACCGGGCCGGGTTCCGGGGTCGTCCGGTCGAAATCTTTGACGGAAAACAATGCGGTCAGCGACTAGACTTTACTCCCACCGGTAAGGGAGAACCGCATGTCGCTCGGCTCGGCCGCCCACACTTCCGTCATCCCTTCGGGAATCCCGTGCTGGATCGAGCTCGCGTGCAGAGACGAAACGGCCGCACAAACCTTCTACAGCGGGCTTTTCGACTGGGAGTACGTCGTCCAGCGCGATCCGGCGACACCGACCGGCCGCTACTCGATCGCGACGCTGAACGGCGTTCCGGCCGGTGGTCTGTACCGCGCGGGCACGGGCGGCCCCGCCGGATGGAGCGTCCACATCTCGGTACCCCAGGCGGCCGCAGCCGCCGAATGGGTGGACAGTCTCGGTGGCCGGGTCACCCTCGGGCCGGTGGCGATCCCCCATCGCGGCAACATCGTCCACGCCGTCGACGCGTGCGGCGCGCACGTCGTCTTCTGGGAGCCGCCCGCCACCTGGGAGTTCGCGACAGGCGTGCCGAACACGTTCAGCGGCGCGGATCTCAACACCCACGACGGCGCGGCGGCGGATCACTTCTACTGCCGCCTCTTCAACTACACCAGCCACCAGATCGGTGACGGCGCCTCGCTCGACTACGCCGAATGGCTCATCGAGCACGAACCCGTGCTGTACCGGTACGTGATGGGTTCGGAGTATCGGCCGGACACGCCTCCGCACTGGATGGTCTACTTCGAGCTCGACCCGGCCCGGGGCGCGGACGCCGCCGCGGGACAGGCCTTGATGCTCGGCGGTGCCGTCGTGGTCCAGCCCTACGACACCCCGTACGGCCGGATGGCGATCCTCGCCGACCCCGATGGTTCGGTGTTCGCCGTGATCGACCATTCGCGGGCCGTCGAGGGCTGGGGCACCGCCGAAGTCGACGATCCCTACGACGACTGAGCCCGATCCCGCCCGATCGCCGACCAGAATCGGCAATCGTGGACGGCCGCGAGGTCGACCGGGCCGATCGCGCCCGGCGCCAGCGACTGCGTCCGCGGAGCGGGACGCCAGTTCGGCGGTTCTTCGCCGTTCGGGTCACCGGTGCGCGCGAACGCGGTCCAGTACCGAATCATTTGTGCCCCGAGTTCCCGCTGCGCGGGCGTCAAATTCGCCGGAAGCGCGGCCACATCGGACAAATAGGCCAATTCGGCTCCATGTGAGGCGCCCATGGACATTCCGGGCGGCGCGGGAAGAAGCGAGGGCCCGTTCCGATCCGCGAACTCGTAGCCGAAGGTCCGGGTGTGCTCGCGCAGCAAGAGTTCGGTCTCCAGCTGCGTGCATCCCCAGATCCGGTCGGTCATCGCGTCCGCGAACGCCATCGACGGGCCGCCGTGTTTCGCCGACGGATACCGGGCGGCGACCAGCCGCGCCTTCTCCCTGAAAGCGGTTCGCAGCAGTTCCTGGTACCGCTCCTCGGTGAACGGATGCCCGGGGAACATGGCGACGAACATCCTCGCCTCGTCCCTCGTGATCCCCGTCATCACCGGGACCCGGGCGAAGCGGCCCGCCTTCAGGGCCTTCGCCGGATGCTCGGGCAGGACGCCGGTGCCGTACGCGGGCTGCGCGAACGGCTGGTTCACCAGTGCCTTGACCGGAAGCCGCCGGAGACAGGCGACATCAACGCAGCCGAGTTTCCCGGCGGCGCCGGCACCCATCGCTTCGACGTCCGCCCGGGATCGGTACGGCGTGCCCGCGGGCAAGCCGGGGACGAAACCGCCGTCCGGCCAGTCCAAGGTGCACGGACTGCTCTGGATGATCACGCGGTGGAACAACCCCGCCGCCGCCGGGGAGGCCAAGTGGGCGCAGGCACTCATCGAGCCCGCCGATTCGCCGAACAGCGTGACGTTCCCCGGGTCTCCCCCGAAGGCGTGCGCGTTGCGCTGCACCCAGCTGAGCGCGGCCTGCTGATCCTGGAGACCGAAAACGCCGGAGTCGCGGCCGAGTTCCGGATGCCCGAAGAAGCCGAACACCCCCAGCCGGTAATTCACGGTCACCACGACGACGTCCCCGGCCAGCGCCATACGCTTGAAGTCGTAGTCGCTGCCCGCCCCGTACATGAAGCTGCCACCGTGGACCCAGACCATGACCGGACGCGGTTTCCGCGCCGGCCCGGCCGGGCTGATCACGTTGAGATACAGGCAATCCTCGTTGTCGCTGGGCGCCGGACCGAGCCCAGCCTCCTGCGCGCACCGAGGCCCCGGTCTGCTCGCGTCCCGCACGGCGGTCCAGGGTTCGGGTCTTCGCGGCGGCGCCCAGCGCAGGTCGCCGATCGGGGGCGCCGCGAACGGAATACCGTGGAAACTCCGGTATTCGCCGGTACTCACGCCGCGAACGGGACCGGAATCCGTGCCGACGACCGGGCCTGAGCCCGCCTCCGCCGCGGTCGTCGTCAGTGCCCCGAGCATCACCAAGCTCAGAGCCGTGGCCAGAAATCGCTTGCCCATCCGTCGAGTGCGCATACCCCCGACCATGACAGAGCGCCCGGCTCGTCACAGGGACTTGGCCTAAAGAGGCACGAATGCGGACAGCAGCAGCCAGGAGACGACGGCCGAAGGGAGCAACGAGTCGAGCCGGTCCATCAGCCCGCCGTGCCCCGGCAGCATGTTCCCCATGTCCTTGACGCCGAGGTCACGCTTGATCAGCGACTCGACGAGATCGCCCAGCGTCGCGGTGCAGACGATCGCCGCGCCGAACAGCACACCCTGCCAAGCATGGCCGTCGAGGAGAAGGCTCAGGGTCAGCGCGCCGGCGACCACACCGGCCACGAGCGAACCGGCGAACCCTTCCCAGGTCTTCTTCGGGCTGATGCTCGGCGCCATCGGATGCTTGCCGCCCAGTACCCCGGCGATGTAGCCGCCGGTGTCCGAAGCGACCACACCGATCATGAACGCCAGCACCCGGCCGACGCCGTCCGCCGGCGGGACGAGCATGGCGGCGAACGCGCCGAACAGCGGGATGTACGCGGCGGCGAAGACCGACGCGCTGATGTCGCGCAGGTAGCCGTCCGCGCCGCCGGGCAACCGCCACAGCAGGCAGACGAGCACCGTCAGCACGAACGCCGTCAGCGCGCCTTCGCGGCCGTACGGCCACGCCAGCCAGATCATCGCCTGACCGCCGACGAGCACCGGGACCAGCGCGATCCGGATACCCGCCGCGCGCTTCAGTGCCCCGGCCAGCTCGATCGTGCCGACCGCGATGGCGATCGCGATGATGCCGATGAACAGATAGCGCACGGTGAGCAGGGACGTGACGATCGCCGCCCCCAGCAGCAGCCCGACCCCGATCGCGGCGGGCAGGTTGCGGCCGGCGCGGGAAACCTTCTTCGCCGGTTCCGGCTTTTCCGCCGGAACCGGTTCCGGGTCGTCCACCCGGTCCTCGCGTTCCTCGCTCACCTGGCTCATCAGACCTCGAGTAGCTCGGCTTCCTTGTGTTTCACCAGCTCGTCGACCTTGTGGCTGTAGGTGTCGGTGAGGTTCTGGAGCTCCTTCTCGGCGTGGACGACCTCGTCCTCGCCCGCCTCGCCGTCCTTCTTGATCCGGTCGAGCTCTTCCTTGGCCTTGCGGCGGACGCTGCGGATCGAAACGCGGGCGTCCTCACCCTTGGCCTTGGCGACCTTCACCATCTCCTTGCGGCGCTCCTCGGTGAGCTGCGGGATGACGATGCGGATCACGTTGCCGTCGTTGCTCGGGTTGACGCCGAGGTCCGACTCGCGGATCGCCTTCTCGATGGCGTTGAGCGAGGTCTGGTCGTACGGCTTGATCAACGCCATCCGGGCTTCGGGGATGTTGACGCTCGCCATCTGGTTCAGCGGGGTCGGCGCGCCGTAGTACTCGACGACAATGCGCGAAAACATCCCGGGGTGGGCCCGGCCGGTGCGTACCGACGACAGGTCCTCCTTGGCGACGGACACCGCTTTTTCCATCTTCTCCTCGGCGTCGAGGAGGGTCTCGTCGATCACGGCAACTCCCGTTGTTGTGTATGCGTACCGATTGCGAAGATCAGAGCAGGCCTACGCGGGCACCCCGTCGGCGGGGGTGTCGACCAGGGTGCCGATCCTCTCACCACTGACCGCACGGGCGATGTTCCCCTCGGTGAGCAGATTGAACACGATGATCGGCATGTTGTTGTCCATGCACAGGCTGAACGCGGTGGCGTCGGCGACCTTGAGGTCCCGTTCCAGCACCTCGCGGTGACTGATCTCGTGGAACATCTCGGCGGTCGGGTCGCTCTTCGGGTCCGCGGTGTAGACGCCATCGACGGCCTTCGCCATCAAGACGGCTTCGCAGCCGAGCTCGAGCGCGCGCTGCGCGGCGGCGGTGTCGGTCGAGAAGTACGGCATGCCGACCCCGGCGCCGAAGATGACGACGCGGCCCTTCTCCAGGTGACGCTCGGCGCGGCGCGGGATGTACGGCTCGGCGACCTGCCCCATGGTGATGGCGGTTTGCACGCGGGTCGGCAGGCCCTCCTTCTCCAGGAAGTCCTGCAACGCCAGGCAGTTCATGACGGTGCCGAGCATCGCCATGTAGTCCGCGCGGTCGCGGTCCATGCCGCGCTGCGACAGCTCCGCGCCGCGGAAGTAGTTGCCACCGCCGATCACGACGGCGATCTGCACGCCCGTCCGCGCGACGTCGGCGATCTGCTGAGCGACCGAGTGCACCACATCCGGATCAACCCCGATGGAACCACCGCCGAACATCTCGCCGCCCAGCTTCAGCAGCACCCGCCGGTATCCGCCTTCGACCCGGACACCCATGTCGCCCTCCCTAATGCTCTGAACCCGACTGTGCCCCGTCCCCGATGGACGGAGACGGGGCACAGTGGTGATTCTTGTGTTCCGCGCCTGGATCAGGCCTGGCCGACCTCGAACCGGGCGAACCGGCTCACGGACACGCCGGCCTCGTCGAGCAGGGCCTTGACGGTCTTCTTGTTGTCCTTGACCGACGGCTGCTCGAGCAGGACGTTGTCCTTGTAGTACGCGTTGACCTTGCCCTCGATGATCTTGGGCATGGCCTGCTCCGGCTTGCCCTCTTCGCGGGCGGTGGCCTCGGCGACGCGACGCTCGTTCTCGACGACCTCGGCCGGGACCTCGTCACGGGTCAGGTACTTGGCCTTGAGCGCGGCGACCTGCATGGCGGCGCCACGGGCGGCCTCGGCGGCGGCCTCGCCCTCACCGGTGTACTCGATGAGCACGCCGACGGCGGGCGGGAGGTCCGCACCGCGACGGTGCAGGTACGTGGTGGTGGTGCCCTCGTAAGCGGCGACGCGGCGAAGCTCGAGCTTCTCACCGATGCGGGCGGCCAGCTCCTGGACCTGCTCTTCGACGGTCTTGCCGTCGAGCGAGGCGGCCTTCAGCTTCTCGACGTCGCTGGTCTTCTCGGCCTTCGCGACCTCGACGATCTTCGCGGCGAGGGCCTGGAAGTCCTCGTTCTTCGCGACGAAGTCGGTCTCGGAGTCGAGCTCGATCAGCACGCCGCCGTCACCGGCGACGAGGCCCTCGGCGGTGGCGCGCTCGGCGCGCTTGCCGACGTCCTTGGCGCCCTTGATGCGCAGGAACTCGACGGCCTTGTCGAAGTCGCCGTCGTTCTCCTCCAGCGCCTTCTTGCAGTTCATCATTCCGGAGCCGGTGAGCTCCCGGAGACGCTTCACGTCTGCGGCGGTGTAGTTCGCCATCGTGGGTGTGTCCGTCCTTTTTCAGGTACGAGAAAGTCTTTTGGGGAAGTCACCCGTGGGGCCGCCTCCAGGCGGCCCCACGGGCTGGTGGATCAGGAGGAGGCGGTGGCCTGCTCGGCCGGAGCCTCGGTGGCGGCCTCGGTCGCGGCGGCGGCTTCCTTGGCGTCCGCGGCGGCGGTCTCGGAGCCGGCGAGCAGCTCCTTCTCCCACTCGGCCAGCGGCTCGTCCGTGGCGACGCCCGCCTCGGGCTTGGCGTCGGCGGAGGAACCGTTGCGGCTGGAGCGGGCCATCAGACCGGCGGCGGCGGCCTCGGCCACGACCTTGGTCAGCAGCGCGGCCGAACGGATGGCGTCGTCGTTACCCGGGATCGGGTAGTCGACCTCGTCCGGGTCGCAGTTGGTGTCCAGGATCGCGACGACCGGGATGTTCAGCTTGCGAGCCTCGCCGACGGCGATGTGCTCCTTCTTCGTGTCGACGATCCACACGATGCTCGGCACCTTGGCCATGTCGCGGATACCGCCGAGGGTCTTCTCGAGCTTGTCCTTCTCACGGGTGAGCGTGAGGATTTCGCGCTTGGTCAGGCCGGCGAAGCCGCCGGTCTGCTCCTGCGACTCGAGCTCCTTCAGGCGGAGAAGACGCTTGTGCACCGTCTGGAAGTTGGTCAGCATGCCGCCGAGCCAGCGCTGGTTCACGTAGGGCATGCCCACGCGCGAGGCCTCGGCCGCGATGGCTTCCTGGGCCTGCTTCTTCGTGCCGACGAACATGATGGTGCCGCCGTGCGCGACGGTTTCCTTGATGAACTCGTACGCACGGTCGATGTAGGTCAGCGTCTGCTGCAGGTCGATGATGTAGATGCCGTTGCGCTCGGTGAAGATGTAGCGCTTCATCTTCGGGTTCCACCGACGGGTCTGGTGCCCGAAGTGCACGCCGCTGTCGAGCAGCTGCTTCATGGTGACGACGGCCATTGCCGGAATCAACCTCTTCTGTGTCGTGCGCGCCCGGCTCCGCCGGAACGCGCTTGCTCGGTTCGTCGCTCTCGGCCGGGTGGCCGATCGCCCTGGTGCCGATGCTCGGGCCCGGACCCGGGAGCGAAGTACCCCAGGGACCGCCGGGCCGTGTGCCCCCGCTGTCCTGACCCTCCGTGAGGAGATCGGCCATCGGGAGCGCGCACGTGCACGCGAAGTCAGTCCGCTGCCGCGGACCGCGCAAAAGAGTCTACTCCCTGTCGCCACCGGGTACCGCACCGGCAGCCCCTGATGAGAGGGGTTGTCCACAACCACCTCGGTTATCCACAGATTCCACCGGCGCGCCCCGCCCGCCACGCCGTGACCCCAACCTGGAACACATGACAACGACCACCTCATCCCGCCCCGTCACCAGGCATTCCTTCGCGATCGACCGCACCGGCGGCAGGCACCGCCGCCCAGGGCACGCCCGGCGCCTACCTCGCCTCGCGATCCTCGCGACCGCGCTGGCGATCCTCACGTCCGCGGCGATGCCCGGAACGGCGAGAGGGGCGCCCTCCCCGCAAGGGCGCCTCTCCTGGCCGCTCTCGCCGGCACCGAGCGTCACCAGGTACTTCGAGCCGCCCTCGACGCCGTACGGCCCCGGCCACCGGGGCGTCGACCTCGCCGCACCGCCGGGCGCGAACGTGCTCGCGGCCGCCGAGGGCGTGGTGATGTTCGCCGGACAGGTGGCGGGCCGCGGAGTGGTGTCGATCGATCACGACGGAGGGCTGCGCACCACCTACCAGCCGCTCGCCCCGACGGTCACCGCGGGTGATCAGGTCCACCGAGGCCAGGTGCTGGGAACACTCGCTCCGGGCCACCCGGGCTGCCCGGAGCCGGCGTGCCTGCATTTCGGCGTCCGGAAGGGCGAGGAGTACGTCGACCCGCTCACGTTGATCGGTGAACCGTCCGAGATCCGCCTCAAACCCTGGGAAGGAGACTGAGCAGGAATTCGCCGGAGCCCGCGGTACCCGCCGGTCCGTGGCAGTCTGCGGCTTGCTCGCGCCCTGGCGCAGTGTTGCTTTCGTGCCCCCGGTCGCTTTCGTACCCCCGGTTGCTTTCGTGCCCCCGGTCGCTTTCGTACCCCCGGTTGCTTTCGTGCCCCCGGTCGCTTTCGTGCCCCCGGTTGCTTTCGTGCCCCGGTCGCTGCTGTGCCCTTTTGCTGCCGTGCCCCGCTGCTGCCGTGCCCCGGAGTGGTTCCGCGGACTTCGCACCTGCGGCAGTTTGGCGCGATTCACGTGTCCAGACACGGAACTCGCGTGATCGGAGACCGAACTCGCGTGATTGAGGAGCGCACTCGCGTGATTGGGGAGCGAACACATCGGGCGGACTCCGCGCCGTGTGATCCGGCTGGAGACAGGCTTCTCCCATCGGCACACGGGCTTGAGCACATACGAGTTGCCAGTGCCAGCTGGAGCTTGAGATTCACGAGAGAAGGGCCCGCGAGCCGGGGCGCGACGCTTGCTTCTCGGTGCAGGACGTTGGCTAGGCCTGCTCGACCAGTTTGGCGCGCAACCGCATGACGGCGCGGGTGTGCAGCTGGCTGACCCGCGACTCGGTGACGCCGAGGACCTTGCCGATCTCGGCGAGCGTCAGGCTTTCGAAGTAGTAGAGACCGACCACGATCCGGTCGCGCTCGGTGAGCTGGGCGATCGCCTGCGCGAGCTGGCGGCGATTGTCCTGGTCGACCAGCACGGCCACCGGGTCGACGGCGCCGTCGTCGGGCAGGGTGTCGACCAGTGAGCCGCTGTCCTTGCCCGCGGCGACCAGGTCTTCCAGGGCGATGACACTGGTGAGCTGCATCTGGCCGTAGAACTCGCGCAGGTCGTCGACGCTGATCTCCAGCTCGGCCGCGAGTTCGGCGTCGGTCGGGGTGCGGTTCAGCCGGGCGCCGAGGCGTTCCAGGGCGCGCTCGGCTTCGCGGGCCTTGCTGCGCACCGCTCTGGGGACCCAGTCCTGGGAGCGCAGGTCGTCGAGGATCGCGCCCCGGATGCGCTGCATGGCGTAGGTCTCGAACCGCAAGCCTCTGGCCGGTTCGAACTTCTCGATCGCGTCGACCAGGCCGAAGATCCCGGACTGGATCAGGTCCCCGACGTCGACGTGGGTCGGCAGCCCGGTGCCGACCCGGCCGGCGACGTACTTGACGAGCGGGGCGTAGTGCAACACGAGCCTGTCCCGCACGATCTGGTCCGGGGACTCGGTGAACTCCCGCCACAGCGCCTGGATCCCGGCGTCCACTTCGTAGCCGGTCCGCGCTTCGGGCGCGACGGCAGGACCGTCCCCGCCGGGGCGGTGTTTCCCGGCGGCTTCGGTGACATGTGGGTCGGCGGTCATCGGGCCGCCGTTCTCAGCATGCGACTCAGCGTGTTCTCCGTGCTCGTGCGGATGCGCGTGCGCCGCCGGTCCGGGCCGCCGGGTCACCTGCCGAGTTCTCCCCGGCATCATCGGGCCCGGGGGTGCGCGCGGTCGTGGATCGCCTTCAGCCGATCGACGGTCACATGAGTGTAGAGCTGCGTTGTGGCCAGCGTAGCGTGACCAAGCAGTTCCTGAACGCTCCGAAGATCAGCGCCGCCTTCGAGGAGATGAGTGGCCGCGGAATGCCTCAGGCCGTGCGGCCCCATGTCGTTCGCGCCCGGCACCGAACCGACGGCGTCGTGGACGACGCGACGGGCCGCCCGTGGATCGAGCCTTCCTCCCCGCGCCCCGAGGAAGAGCGCCGCTTCCCCCGGTCCTTTCGTTTCGACGGCGAGCTTTCCCCTTCCCTCGTCCAGCCACGCCCGCAAGGCCGCTTCGGCGGGGACTCCGAACGGCACGACACGTTCCTTGCCGCCCTTGCCCAGCACGAGCACCACCCGGCGGGAGAAGTCGACGTCTCCCACATCCAGCCCGCACAGTTCCGAGACCCGCACACCGGTCGCGTAGAGCAGTTCCACGATGGCACTGTCCCGCAATGCCACCGGGTCGCGCTGTTCGGCACCGGCGGCTGAGAAGCGCATGACGTCACTGGCCTGCTCCGCGCGGAGGACCCCGGGAAGCTTGCGGTGCGCGCGGGGCGCCACCAGCCGCCCACCCGGATCCGACGCGAGCGCCCCCTTTCGGTGGGCCCACGCCGTGAAGGTGCGGGCCGCCGCGGCCCGCCTCGCCAACGTCGTCCGGCTCGCACCTTCCTCGCGTTGCCGGGCGAGCCAGCCACGCAGTGTCCCGATGTCGAGGTCGGAGAACCGGCCACCGTTCCCGTCCACGAAAACCGTCAACGACACCACGTCGCCGAGGTAGGCACGCACCGTGTGCGCGGACAACCCGCGTTCGAGGAAAAGGTGTCGCTCGTAGTCGTCGATCAGCTTCCGGACAGGCTCCGGCAGCGCGGCACGGGCGGCACGCAGATCGGGTCTGCGGGCGCGTTTCCCCGTGCCGTGGGGACCTTCGGTCGACGGCATGCCGATCACGCTGCGCGATGTACGGCGGATGGTCAAGTATCGCCGCACCCTGATGCGGTGTCCGTGGTCGGATCGTGCCGGGATGGCGTCTCAGGTGTAGGCCAGTCAGGTCTTGGCGGCGCGTCTTCGCCACCCTGTGTCACCCCTTTCCGCGAAGCCATCGAGTTCGAGGGCCGGAAGCAAGGAACGGACACGTTCGACCGGGATGCCCGACTCGGCGGCGATCCGTTCCACGGGCCTCGCGGACCGATCGGACAGCGCGTCGTGCACTCGCAGTGCTTCCGGCCCGAGCTGATCGGTGCGGCGGCGCGGCTTCGACGGATCCGCTCCCGGCGCCCCGAACCGTCCCGCCGTCTCGAGGATCTCGTCGACCGAGGTCACCAGCGTGGCTTCGCCTTCACGGATCAGCGCGTGGCAGCCGGCGGACATCCCCGAGGACACCGGTCCCGGCATGGCCATCACGACCTTGCCCAGCGCTCCGGCCGTCCCCGCGGTGTTCCGCGCGCCACTGCGCCTGCCCGCCTCGACCACGACGGTGCCCTCCGTGAGCGCCGCTATGAGCCTGTTCCGGACCAGGAAGCGATGCCTCGCGGGTGTCGTGCCCGGCGGGTACTCGCTGACCACGGCGCCGGCCTTCCCGATGGAGCGCAGCAAGGTCGCGTGCTGGGCCGGATAGCCGACGTCGACACCGCAGCCGAGCAGGGCGACCGTCGTGCCGTCCGCGCTCAGCGCTCCCCGGTGGGCCGCGCCGTCGATGCCGTACGCCGCCCCCGAGAACACCGGGATTCCCCGGCTCGCCAGGTGGTAGCCCACCTCGGCCGCGTTGTGCTCGCCGTACCCGGTCGCCGCGCGGGCGCCGACGATCGCGATCGCCTGGTCCACGGCCTCGTCGAGCCTCGCGGGGCCGCGTACCCACAGCGCCAGCGGAGGTGCCACGCCGGAGACACCCCTGCTCTGGGCCACGGCCAGCGAAAGCAACGGCCAGGCCGGCCATTCGTCGTCTTCCGGGATGACGAGGCGGGCCTCGCCTGCCTCGGCCCGCTCCAGGTCCCGCTCGGCGTAGTCGTGTGCTCGCCGTGCGGCGGTCTCGTCACGTACCTTCGGCGGGCACTCGGCTCTTCTCACTCGTTCCGCGGCGGCGATGGGGCCGATTTCACCGACGAAATTCGCCAATGCGGGCGCCGGTGGCTCGGCCACGCGCAGGAGATACGAGCGGGCGACGCGTTCGGCGTCGAGTTCACTCATCCGGCTGACCTCTCCCGGAAGTTCAGGGCAGCAGCGACCTCATCCGCCTCCGGCTTGTCGGCGCCGTTCAAATCGGCGAGCGTCCAGGCGATGCGAAGGCAGCGATCGGCGCCGCGCGCGGTGATCGCGCCTCGCTCCAACGCACGGTCCAGCAACGCCGTGACCTGCGACGGCAGCGCGAACTCACGCCGCAGTGCCGGGCCGGGCACCTCGGCGTTCGTGAGCCAGCCTTGTTCCGCCCAGCGTTTTCCGGCTCGCTCGCGTGCCTCCAGCACTCGCTCCCGGACGGCCGCCGACGCTTCGGGTGGCTCGCTCAGGTGCGCGCTGAGCGCGGAAAGCGGGCGCAGCCGCACCCGTAGATCCACCCGATCGAGTAATGGCCCGGAGAGCCGGCTCAAGTAGCGCCTCCGCACGGTCGCGGAGCACGTGCAGTCGGCGTCCTTCGCCGGAGCGCAGGGACAGGGATTGGTCGCCAGCACCAGTTGGAACCGCGCTGGGTACCGCACGGCGCCCTTGACCCTCGCGATCCGCACTTCGCCCTCTTCGAGCACCGTGCGCAGCGACTCCAGCCGTTCCGGGCCGAATTCGCACACCTCGTCGAGGAACAGGATCCCCCGGTGCGCCCGGCTGATCGCGCCGGGCACGGCGAGGCCGCTTCCTCCGCCGATCAGGGCGGGCACGCTGATCGAGTGATGCGGCGCGACGAACGGCGGGACGGTGACGAGCGGCGCGGACCTCGACAGCGAACCGTCGATCGAATGGATCGCCGTGACCTGCAACGACTCTTCGGCGGTCAGCCGCGGGAGGAGGCCGGGAAGGCGTTTGGCGAGCATCGTCTTGCCCACCCCGGGCGGTCCGGTCATGAGCAGGTGATGCCCGCCCGCCGCGGCCACCTCCAATGCCCACCGCGCTTCCGGCTGTCCCACGACGTCCGCGAGGTCGGGCACCTGTGGCGGCTCTTGGACGGCGGAAGGCCCGGGCCGGGTGAGCTCCCCCTCGCCTTTGAGCCAGTCCACGAATTCGCTCAGCCGGGCCACCCCGCCGACCTCCAGGCCGTCCACGAGAGCGGCTTCGAACAGGGACTCGGCGGGGACGACGGCTCTCCGGTACCCGGCGTTGCGCGCCGCCAGGAGCCCTGGCAGGACCCCGCGGACCGCCCGCACCCGGCCGTCCAAGGCCAGTTCGCCGAGCAGCACGGTGTTCAGCAGCTTCGTGGCGGGAACCGATCCGGTCGCGGCCATGATCGCCGCCGCGATCCCCAGGTCGTAACCGGATCCCACCTTCGGCAGGTTCGCCGGCGACAGGCCGAGGATCACCCGCTCGTCCGGCCAGGTCCGCCCCGAGTTGCGGACGGCGGAGCGGACCCTGTCCTTGGCCTCTTTCAGCCCGGTGTCGGGGAGCCCGACCATCGTCACCTTCGGCGAGCCTCCGCCGATGTCGGCCTCGATCTCGATCATCCTGCCCTCGACGCCGAGCAACGCGACGGACCAGGCCCTCGCCAACGCCATTCAGAACGCCGCCTTGATATGCCGCACCTTGGGCGGGGCGTCGGGCCGGGCGACGATCGCGATGATGTCGTAGCGGACGGGGCACCAGCGGAGCATGAACCGCCGCTGCCACTGGTACGCGAGGCGGCGGATGCGGTCCGCCTTGTCCGGGGTCACCGCCTCGGCGGGCGTGCCGAAACCGACCCCGGTCCTCGTCTTCACCTCGCAGAAGACGAGGCGTTTGGTGTCGGTCGCGATGAGATCCAGCTCGCCGTCACGGCAACGCCAATTACGGCTCAGGACGACGTAACCCGTCTTTTCCAGATGCCGGACCGCGAGCTCCTCGCCCCATCGGCCCAGTTCGATGTGTGGTGCCCCGGCGGACGGCTGTTCGGCCGTGCTCGTCATCTCGATCCCCCTCAGCGATCGTCACGGTGCGTGTGCGATCAACGCTGCCAGGGTGAGGGGGCGACGGACAGAGGTGATTTCGCGGCCTGTGGACAACTGGGGTGTTGTGGATGGTTCGGGCGTCGCGGGAGGTCGTCGGCCTGAATCGTCGGTGGGCTGTGCTAGGCGGACCGGAGATACGTGAAGGCCCCCTTCGTGCGACGAAGGGGGCCTTTACGTGCTTTCCGAAGATCAGCCGGAGAACGGCCCGTCCTCCGGCAGCCGGAGATCCGGTTTGTCGAGTTCTTCGACGTTGACGTCCTTGAACGTGATGACCCGGACGTGCTTGACGAACCGCGCGGGCCGGTACATGTCCCAGACCCACGCGTCGGACATGCGGACCTCGAAGTACACCTCACCGCCGCCGTCGCGCACCTGCACGTCGACGGCGTTGGCCAGATAGAACCGCCGCTCGGTCTCCACCACGTACGAGAATTGGCCGACTATGTCGCGATACTCGCGGTAAAGCGAGAGCTCCATCTCGGTCTCGTACTTCTCGAGATCCTCTGCGCTCATGAAATCCGCGCCCCTCCTCGCGATTTTGCTGCTGCTCCAGCGGCGGAGCGTTCATTGTTACCCACGTACGGGCCGAGGGCACGTATCGGCACGCTCGGGTTTTCCAGTGCCGCGACGGTCAGCACCACCGGATGAGGTGGTGGTACGCGGTGCGCGGCGGCCACGGTGGCCACGTTCGTGTACGACCAGCGATGGACCGGGCTCGGACCGTGAGTGTTCAGTGCCGCGCTGTGGTCGGTGGTGCTGTATCCCTTGTGCACGTCGAAACCGTAGTGCGGGTGGACGTCGTGCAGGTCGCCCATGATCCGGTCCCGGGTGACCTTCGCCAGCACCGACGCCGCCGCCACGCACGCGACGGCCTTGTCGCCCTTGAGCACCGGGATGCTCGGGGCGGGCAGCCCCGACACGCGGAATCCGTCGGTCAGGACGTAGCCGGGCGTGGTCCGCAGCGCCGAGACGGCGCGCCGCATGCCTTCGAGGTTCATGACGTGGATGCCGAACAGGTCGATCTCGGCCGCGGGGATGACGATGACCGAGTAGTCGACGGCACGCTGGACGACCCGGTCGTACACCCGGTCGCGAGCCTTGGCCGTGAGCACCTTCGAGTCGGTGAGCTCGGGAAGACGTGCGGCGTCACCCGGACGCAGGACGCAGGCGGCCACGACGAGCGGGCCGGCGCAAGCACCGCGCCCTGCCTCGTCGACTCCGGCGACGGGCCCGAGGCCCCGCCGGTCCAGCGCACCCTGCAACCCCCAGAAGAGGTCGCCACGCACCACTGCCCGCGGCGGCCGAAGCGGCTCGGCCGGTGTGAGCGGTACAGGAACTCTCAAGGCCTTACCGCCTCCGGTCGACCGCCTTGCGCACTCCAGCCGACATCCGCCTGCCGAGGAAGAGCACGGGCCACGCGGCGGCGACCCCCACGCCGAGGGGAAGACCCTGCTGCCAAGCGGGCGCACCGAGCGCCACCGGCTGGGCGTTCGCCTGCGGGTTGTGGTCCGAAACGCCACCCCAGCGGCCGGGCGGGAGCACGATGACGCGTGCCTTGCCGATGATGTTCTCGACCGGGATCGCGCCGTTGACCCCGCCGCCGCCCTGGCGCCGCGAGTCGCTCGAGTTGTTGCGGTTGTCGCCCATCACCCAGACGTACCCGGCAGGCACCTTGACCGGCGCGAACGTGTCCTGGAAGGGCTTGCCGCTCTCGTCCACCTGCGAACCTGGTTCCCAGTGGATGTACGGCTCGTCGAGTGCCTTGCCGTCGACGATCACCCGGTTCTGGGGATCGCAGCACTGCACCGTCTGCCCGGGGGTCGCGATGATCCGCTTGACGAAGTCACGCTCGTCCGGCGGCGCGAACCCGATCAGGGAACCCAGCGTGCGGAATCCGGTGACGAAGATGTTGCTGGACTCCGGGGTGTCGATCTCACCGACCCAGGCGGGCGGTCCCTTGAAGACCACCACGTCGCCCGGGCCGGGATCGGTGAAGTCGTACGTGATCCGGTCGACCAGGATCCGGTCGCCCGTGCATCCCGCGCAGCCGTGCAACGTGGTCTCCATCGACCCCGAGGGGATCATGTAGACCTTGGCGAGGAACTGCTGGATCAAGATCGTCAGCACGAGCGCGACGACGATCAGGATCGGCAGTTCCTTCCAGAACGACCGCTTCTTGTTGACCTTGCCGAACTTCTTGGAGCCGGATCGGCCCCGGCGGGAGGCCCGGGTGGGGCGCTCCTCTTCGGGGCGATCGGGCTCGTCTTCGGAGGTGTTCTGGGACACGGGTTCGACCACGACGCCAGGTTACCTGTAACCGAGTGGCTACCTACTTGGCGGAGGCCGTCTCGCGGTTTTCGCGGCGTTCCTTGATCTTGGCGGCCTTGCCGCGCAGCTCGCGGAGGTAGTACAGCTTCGCCCGGCGGACGTCGCCGCGCTTGAAGACCTCGACCTCGGCGATGTTCGGCGAGTGCACCGGGAAGGTGCGCTCCACGCCGATGCCGAACGACACCTTGCGGACCGTGAAGGTCTCGCGGACGCCGCCGCCCTGGCGACGCAGCACGACGCCCTGGAAGATCTGGTTGCGCTCGCGGTTGCCCTCGATGACGCGGACGTGAACCTTGAGCGTGTCGCCCGGTCGGAAGTCCGGGATGTCGGAACGCAGTGACTGCGCGTCCAGCGCGTCCAGGGTGTTCATCGGTGGTCCGTCCTCGTCTTCGTATGGCTTACGTGCAGCTTGGGCGCGCAGTGTCGGGCACTGCGACCTACCCGGGGGCTGATGGCGTTCCGGTGTACGGCGCCGGCTGCGAAGCCGCGCGTCCACTCACGCCAACCTGTCAAGTATTGCAGACCAGGTCTCAGGTGGTTGACCCGGCCTGGTCGCTGCCCTCGTCCAACCGGTCGAGGACCTTGAGATCGTGCTTGTCGAGACTACCTTCCGGCAGCCTCCCGATCAGTTCGGGCCTGCGCCGGACGGTGCGTTCCAGCGCCTGGTCGCGGCGCCAGCGGTCGATCAGCGCGTGGTTTCCCGAGCGCAGGACGTCCGGTACGGCCAGGTCGCGCCAGACCTCAGGCCGGGTGTAGCTGGGGCCTTCGAGCAGGCCGTCGGAGAAGGAGTCCTCCTCGGCGGAGCGTGCGTTGCCGAGGACGCCGGGCAGCAGCCGGACGACGGCCTCGACCATCACCAGCACCGCGGCCTCGCCGCCGACCAGCACGTAGTCGCCGATGGAGACCTCGTCGACGGGCATCCGCCTCGCGGCGTCGTCGATCACCCGCTGGTCGATGCCCTCGTAGCGGCCGCACGCGAACACCAGGTGCTCCTCGGCGGCGTACTGGTGGGCCATGGCCTGGGTGAACGGCCGTCCGGCCGGGGTCGGGACCACGAGACGGGTGTTCTCGCCGCAGACCTCGTCCAGGGCGGGGCCCCAGATCTGCGGTTTCATCACCATGCCGGGCCCGCCGCCGTACGGCGCGTCGTCGACGGCGCGGTGGACGTCGTGCGTCCAGTTCCGCAGGTCGTGCACGCCGACCTCGATGAGGCCGCGGTCGATCGCGCGCCCGAGCAGCGCGGCGCGGAGCGGGTCGAGGTATTCGGGGAAGATCGTGACGACGTCGAGGCGCATCAGGCGTCCAGCAGGCCTTCCGGCGGGTCGAGGACCACGCGGCCGCCCGGGACGTCGACCGCCGGGACGATCGCCTTCACGAACGGCACCAGCACCTCGCGGCCGTCGTGCTCGATCGACAGCAGCTCGCCGGCGGGCGAGTGCACGATTTCGAGCACCTTGCCGACGACCGTGCCGTCGGCCAGTTCGGCCCGCAGGCCTTCGAGTTCGTGGTCGTAGAACTCGTCGGGGTCTTCGGTCGGCGGCAGCGCCGAGGTGTCGGCGATCAGCAGCGCGCCGCGGAGGGTCTCCGCGACGTCCCTGGTCAGCACCTCTTCGAAACGCACCAGCAGCCGCCCGCTGTGTTCGCGGGCGGCTGCGATGGTGAGGTCTCTGCTGCTGCCGTCACGCAGCTTCGTCGTGACGGCCGAACCGACCGCGAACCGCTGTTCCGGCGAGTCCGTGCGCACGTCGACCGCGAGTTCCCCGCGGATTCCGTGCGCCTTGGCGATCCGGCCGACTACGACGTCCATCCCGTTCAGTCCTTGGTCAGCGATCGGTGTCGACGACGTCCACGCGGACGCCGCGGCCACCGATGCCGCCCATGACGGTGCGCAGGGCGGTCGCCGTGCGACCACCCCGGCCGATCACCTTGCCGAGATCGTCGGGGTGCACGTGCACCTCGAGCGTGCGGCCACGACGCGTGGTCAGCAGCTCGACCCGGACCTCGTCCGGGTTGTCGACGATCCCGCGCACCAGGTGCTCGAGGGAGTCAGCGAGGAAGCTCACGCCTCGGCCTTGTCACCCTCGGCGGCTTCGGCCTTCTCGGCCTCGGCCTTCTTCGGGGCGGACTTCTTCTTCGGCGTGGTGGCTTCGGCGGAGGCCGAGTCACCGGCGGCCGCGAGCGCGGCGTTGAACAGGTCCTGCTTCGACGGCTTCGGCTCGGCGACCTTCAGGGTGCCCTCGGCGCCGGGCAGGCCCTTGAACTTCTGCCAGTCACCGGTGATCTCGAGGATGCGCTGGACCGGCTCGGTCGGCTGGGCGCCGACGGACAGCCAGTGCTGGGCCCGCTCGGTGTCGACCTCGATGAAGCTCGGCTCTTCCTTGGGGTGGTACTTGCCGATCGTCTCGATGGCCTTGCCATCACGGCGGGTGCGCGCGTCGGCGACGATGATGCGGTAGTACGGCGCACGGATCTTGCCGAGACGCTGCAGCTTGATCTTGACGGCCACGGGTGTGGGTACTCCTCAGTTCTCTCTGATGCGTGTGGAAGGCGCACGCCAGCCGAGTGGGGACACGGCTGCGCACACCCGAAGGGTGAGCTCGGGCGCGGTGAGAGGGTCCGGCCAAAGCAGGCAAGCGTACATTCTGCCAGACGCTAATTGGCTGTCAGAACGCGGCTATCCCGAGCGAGGCGAGCAGGATCGTCACGGCCGGGAGGAAGTTGTTCACCTGATGGGCGACCACGCTGCCGAGCAGCCGTCCGGTGAACACCCTGGCCAGCCCGATCGGGATCGCGATCACCAGCAGCAGGGTGGTGCGCAGCGGTTCGAGGTGGCTCGCCGCGAACACCGCCGTGGAGACCAGGAAAGCCGCGATCCTCCCCCAGCGTTCGGTGCGCCAGGTCAAGCGCTCGACCGCGCCCCACAGGAGGCCGCGGTAGATGATCTCCTCGCAGATCGGCCCGACCAGCCACAGGTAGATGAACATGACGACGGCCGCCGAGACCGACATCCGCCGGTCCTCGACGAGCGCGCTGATGGCCGAGGTCGCGTTCTCGTTGCCGACGATCTGCGTCCAGGCCCACGCGGCGAGCGAGGTGAACCCGAGGCCGAGCACGCCGAGTTTGAGGCCGACCTTGACGTCGGCCCAGCTCCAGCCGATCCGCAGGTCGGTGAAGGGACCGTTGCCGCGCAGGCGGGTGATCAGGAGCGCGACGCCGGCGGCGATCATCGTCGGCACCATGGTGCCCAGCAGCACCATGCGCATCGGCAGGGGCTGACCGGGCTGGACGTCGCCGAGCAGGACGCTGATGAACGCCGCCGACGCCAGCAGGACGGCTTCCACCAGGAGGAAGGCCCCGAATCCCCAGCGATGCGGCGGCGGTGTGCCGGGCGCGGCCACCTCACCTCCGGTCGTGACTTCTTCGGTGAGCTCATCCGGCGGCGCGGCCTCGGGGATCGGCTCCCTGGGCTGAGATACGGTCACGCCGATCCCTCCGGTGATCGTTCGGTTACTCAAAGACTCTAGCCGCCTGGACCGGCGATCACCTCGCCGCGAAGAGCAATACAGCCGGTGGGAGGTTGTTGGCGGCGTGCGCGATCACGGACGCGCTCACCCGGCCGGAGAGATAGCGGGCGAGACCGATGGCGATGCCCTGGCCGAACAACGCGATCGTGCGCGCTGCCTCGCCGTGCAACTGGGCGAACATCAGCGCGGTGACCAGCAGGATCACCCACGAGGGCAGGCGGTGGAAGCCCATGGCGTTCCACAGCGTGCCGCGGAAGAGCAGCTCTTCGGTGACCGGGGCGGCGAGGACGACGATGACCGCGGCCAGCACCAGCCAGATCGTGTCGCCGTCGGCGGTGCCCGACAGTTCGGTGATCGGGCCGGGCGAGACGTCGGAGAAGGTCCGGTCGTCGCTGTCGGTCCCGTAGACGGCGAGCAGGAGCAGGTTGAGGAGGTAACCGGCGGCGAGCGCGGCGGCTCCGCAGGCGAGCCCGATCCGGACGTCGCGCCAGGTGGGCTTGAGGCCGAAGTCCGCGCGAAGTCCTTGCCCCCACACGCGGGAGCCGACCGCCGGACCGAGTCCGAGCACGAGGGTGGGCAGGAACGCGAGGATCAGCAGCGGGCCGACGTCACGGAGTTCGAGCGGGTCGTAGCCGCCGAAGCGGCCTGACATCAGGAAGCTCATGACGAGCGTGACGAGGTGGTATCCGGCGATGCCCGCGAAGAACGCCACGAAGCCCCAGTGCGCTCCGAGCACCAAACGCTCGCGAGCCTGCCCGTCGTCCACCACGCCTCCACGCTAAGTGCCGCTCCGGTCACTGGTGGAGTCGGGTCAGGAGCCGAAGGACGCCTTACCCGCATGCGATGCGACGAAAGCGCCCTTCACCTCATGGGATGAGGGGAAAGTCCCCTTCGGCTAGGCGTAGATCTTGCCACGCAGCACGATATGGCTCGGATGCCGCAGCACCGCGAGATCCTCACGCGGGTCGGACGGGTAGACGAGCAGATCGGCCGAAGCGCCGTCGGCGATTCCCGGCACGCCGAGCCAGTCGCGAGCCGCCCACGAAGCCGAAGCCAGCGCCTGTTCCGCCGACATGCCCGCCTTGTGCAGTGCCTCGATCTCGTCGACGAGCCTGCCGTGCTCGACCAGGCCGCCCGCGTCGCTTCCCGCGTAGACCTGGACACCCGCCTCGATCGCCGTCGAGACCATCTCCCCCACGCCGGCGTGCAGCGCCCGCATGTGGTCCGCGTACACCGGGTACTTGCCCGCCTTGTCCGCGATACCGGGGAAGTTCTCGATGTTGATCAGGGTCGGCACGAGCGCGATCCCACGTTCGGCGAGGACGCCCAGCTGGTCCGCCGAAAGCTCCGTGCCGTGTTCGAGGCAGTCGATCCCCGCGTCGATGAGACCGGGCAACGCGGCTTGGCCGAACACGTGCGCCGTCACCTTGGCGCCCTCGGCGTGCGCGGCGGCGATGGCCTCGGCGAGGACGTCGTCGGGCCAGAGCGGCGCGAGGTCGCCGGCTCCCCGGTCGATCCAGTCGCCGACGAGTTTGACCCAGCCGTCACCGTCACGGGCCTGCTCGGCGACCGCCTTCGGCAGCTCCGAAGGGTCTTCGAGTTCGATCCCGAGGCCGGGGATGTAGCGCTTGCGCAGGGCGAGGTGCCGTCCGGCGCGGATGATCCGCGGCAGATCGGCCCGCTCCTGCAACGGCCGGACGTCGATCGGCAGCCCGCAGTCGCGGATCAGCAGCGTCCCGGCGTCGCGATCGGTGATCGCCTGCTCGGCCGCCTCTTCGAGCGTGGTCGCGCCGCCGACCCCGATCCCGGGATGGCAGTGCGCGTCGACCAGCCCGGGGACCAGAAAGCCTTCCCGGACAACGGTTTCCGCCCCGGCCACCGGTTCGGTCGTGATCCGGCCGCCGGTGACCCACAGCTCGCGGTGTTCGCCGTCCGGCAGGACGACGCCGGCCAGGTGCAGCGCCTCCACGGGCTACTTGTCCTTCGGCAGCTTGAACTTCTTCGGGTCGAACCCGGGTACGTCGTTCATGCCGCCGAGCTGCGAAAGGTCGGGCATCCCGCCGGGCATGCCGCCACCCGGGGGCAGCATCGGCATGCCGCCGGGGAAGCCGCCACGGACCTTGGGCTGCGTCGGGCCGCGCCCCTTGCCCTTCTTCCCCTTTTTGCCCTTGCGGTTCTTGCTGCCGCCGCCTCCGCCGCCGAAGCCGAACCGGCCCGCCATCTGCGCCATCATCTTGCGCGCTTCGAAGAACCGGTTGACCAGGTCGTTGACGTCGCGGACGGCGACACCGGAACCCTTCGAGATCCGGACCCGGCGCGAGGCGTTGATGATCTTCGGGTCGGCGCGCTCGGCCGGGGTCATGCCGCGGATGATCGCCTGCAGCTTGTCGAGCTGCTTGTCGTCGACCTGCGAGAGCTGGTCCTTCATCTGCCCGGCGCCGGGCAGCATGCCGAGCAGGTTGCCGATCGGGCCCATCTTGCGGACCGCGAGCATCTGCTCGAGGAAGTCTTCGAGGGTGAGCTGGCCGCTGCCGAGCTTGGCGGCGGTCTGCTCGGCCTTCTCCTGGTCGAAGTGCTGCTCGGCCTGCTCGATGAGGCTGAGCACGTCACCCATGCCGAGGATCCGGCTGGCCATCCGGTCCGGGTGGAAGAGGTCGAAGTCCTCGAGCTTCTCGCCGTTGGAGGCGAACAGGATCGGCTGGCCGGTGACCTGGCGGACCGACAGCGCGGCACCACCGCGGGCGTCACCGTCGAGCTTGGTGAGCACGACACCGGTGAAGCCGACGCCGTCGCGGAACGCCTCGGCCGTGGTGACCGCGTCCTGACCGATCATCGCGTCGACGACGAACAGCGTCTCGTCCGGCGAGACGGCGTCGCGGATGTCCGCGGCCTGCTTCATCAGCTCTTCGTCGACGCCGAGACGGCCGGCGGTGTCGACCAGGACGATGTCGTGCTGGGCACGCTTGGCCTCGTCGATGGCGCGGCGGGCGACGTCGACCGGGTCGCCGACGCCGTTGCCGGGCTCGGGCGCGAAGACCGCGACCCCGGCCCGCTCTCCGACGACCTGCAGCTGCGTGACGGCGTTGGGGCGCTGGAGGTCACAGGCGACCAGCATCGGCGCGTGGCCCTGCTTCTTCAGCCACATCGCGAGCTTGCCGGCGAGCGTCGTCTTACCGGCACCCTGCAGACCCGCGAGCATGATGACCGTCGGCGGGTTCTTCGCGAACGTGAGCCGCCTGGTCTCGCCGCCGAGGATGGTGACGAGTTCCTCGTTGACGATCTTGATGACCTGCTGCGCCGGGTTCAGCGCGCCGTGCACCTCGGCACCCTTGGCGCGCTCCTTGATCCGGGCGATGAAGTCCTTGACCACCGACAGCGCGACATCCGCCTCGAGCAGCGCGATCCGGATCTCGCGCGCGGTGGCGTCGATGTCGGCGTCGGAGAGCCTGCCCTTGCGAGACAGGGTCTGCAGGGCGGACGTGAGCCGATCGGAGAGGGTGTCGAACACGGGTGTGCACGCTCCAGCTGGGTCGTTGTGGCTCGCCGGTACGGACCGGCGGCTTTCCAGGGTAGTCGGTGTTCGAAGTCGGCGTTTGACGCGGTTGCGGACGGCTCAGGGCTTGCGGAGGTCGGCTTCGGTGAGGGCACGGATCACGCCGGTGGGGCCGGCCTCGCGGACGGTGCGGCTCATCTCCACATGCAGGAAGGCCGACCCGCCCTCGGCCGCGGCCTTGCCCTGGACGTTCTTCGTCCCCTCCAGCGCGCCGCACGACGACGTCCACGCCCGGCAGACGGCGAATCCGCCCGCTTCGAGCCGGTCGGCCGCGCGCCGGGCCGGGTCCCCCGCCACCGTCGCGCCGGACGACACCACGATGTCGTCGTCCGGCATGTTCTGGTCGTCGAAGCCGTGCAACTGGACCTGCGTCATCCCCCGCCCGGCGAGCGTGACGGCCACCGCGTGGAACACCGAATCCACCTCGTGCGCCACGTCGGCTCGACCGTCGTCGGCCTTCCGGTGCGCGCCCGCGATCAGCAGCACCGCGCCCGGCACCTGACGGAAGTAGTCGAGACCGAACAGTTCCGTCCGAAGGTCGGACGCGGGATGCGGAACCTCGATGACCAGTGAGGGCGGAGCGGAGCGGTCGATCAGATACATCCCCCACGCCCGCTCGGTCCCGGGCTCGTTCATGGCGATCGTGTACGGCCGCCCGGTCTCCGGGTCCACCCCGTCTCGCACCGAGAACCCGAGCTTTGCGAGATCGGCCGGCTCCGCGCGGTCGATCAGCGCGCCGAAGCCGGCGGCGGCCATACGACGTTCGTCGGCTTTCGGCGAGCGGTAGTCCTGCTCGGCGGAAAGCCCGGACGTGAGGTCGGCGACAGCGGCACCCAGATCGTTCTCCGGGACAGGGCGGGGCTTCGGTGACTCGTCGCCGCCGAGGACCAGCACGACTGTCAGCACCAAGGCGAGCGCGACGCCCACGCTGATCACGCTGAGCCACATCCGGTTTCGGCTGATCACCATGCGGAGCCTACCGACTCACTCGAATAGGTAACCCATGCCGCGCTTTCACCCCTTTGAGGGGAGTTGTACCGTCACCGACGGCAGTTTCGATATCTGCCCGTGACCCGATCGGGTGCAGGTTCCGCTAGCGCCCGACCGGGCAGTGCTCTCCCCGATCTCCCCGATCGTAAAACCGAAAGGCCTGGGGGTCAGTGACTCGGCAGAAGGACCGGCTCGATCCGGTGGCGCGGCTTCGCGACCAGATCCCGGAGGCGGGATTCCCGCGCGGCGTGAAGGTCGCGTCCGCGACGGGCCTCGTCCTGCTCCTGATGATCACGGCCTTCACCGCTCTGTACCTGTCGACGGCCGGGCCGTTTTCGGCGCTCGGCGCGAAAGCGGCCGACGTCGTCCCGGACGAGGTCACCGAAAGCCGGCGACGCGCGACCGCCGCCCTCGCGCAGGCGCTGGCCACGTCGGCCACCACCGCCGCCGGCGACCTGCAGGTCGCGACCGGCTCCGGCGTGTTCGACAACGCCGACGACGACGCTGTCCTCGACCGCCTCGGCGAGACCTACCCGGACTGGCGCGGCATCGTCGTCTTCGATCCCGCCGCGCGGAAGGTACTGGCGACGCACGGCGAGCCGGTGGCCGTCGAGAACCTCCGGGGCATCGCCGTCCAGAAGCTCACGGTCCGCCCGATCGCCCGTCCCGGCGGCACCCCGCTCGTCCTCACCGCGCTCCCGCTCTCCGGTGCCCGTGCCGGACGGCTCCTCGTCGTCTCCACCGTGCTGCGCGGGGCCGCGCCGGAACTGGACAAGGACATCAAGGAACAGCTCAGGCTGGTCACCCCGGACGGCACGCTGCTCCACTCTCACGGCACCGAGGCGCCCAAGGACGATCGGACCGCCCAGGATCTCCTCGCCCGCGCCGGCGCCGCCGCGGCCGCCGGGGAGTCGGGTGTGTTCACCGGCGACTCCGGGGCCGACCCGGCCAAGCCGGACCGGCGGACGGCGCCGGTCGTGGCCTTCGCACCGGTCGCCTCGGACGGCGTCGAGGGCAGCCTCGGGCTGGCCGCGGTCACGTTCAGCCGCTTCCCTGTCGAGCCGGTACCCGCGCGCTGGCCGGGGTTGATCCCGGCGGCCGTCCTGCTGGTCATCGCCATCGCCGGCTTCGTGCTGCTGCGCCGCGCGCTCGTCGCCCCGATCCTGCGCCTGCGCGCCGACGCGCTCGCCGTCGCGGCGGGCGTACTCGACCGGCCGGTCCGTCAGTCCCGCATCCGCGAAGTGAACCGGCTGACCCGGGCTGTCGAGCGCTATCGGGCGAAGCTCGGCCGGCGCAGGCCCCGCACCGAACTCAAGCCGTTCCTCTCCGCCCATCTCGTCATCGCGCTCGTCTCGCTGATGCTGCTGGGCTGGTCGGTCGCCGTCGCCGCGACGCTCGGCCGCCAGCACGCCGCCGTGTCGCCCAGCATGCTCAGCGAGTACGGCGACCGCGTCGCGCATACGACCGACACCTTGCGCCGCAGCCTCTCCCAGGGGCTCGGCGACCTGCGGGCCGTCGCCCGGCTCAGCGCGGACAAGAAACCGGACCAGCTGCACGGCATGCTCGACCGGCTCGCCACGAGCGAAAGCCGGTTCCGCAGCGTCTACCTCGCCGACGCCGAAGGCGGGGAACTCCAACGGGCCGGGCGCGAATCCCTGCGCGATCCGGGCAAGCTCCCCGACGGTGCCGGTCTGCGCCAGCACAACACCAGCGGCCGGGTGCCCGTGGTCTACGCCTTCGCGCACGTGCCGAAGTCGACCACCGTGCTGGTCGGCGAATTCGACGTGCCGCGGATGGCTTCGGTGCTCGAGTCGGCGGGCGGACGCGTCCGGGTGGTCGACGAAGGCAGGCGCACCATCGCCGACACCGAGGGCTACTTCGCCTTCTCCGAACTCACCGATCCCTTGCTGGTCAAGAACATCACCACCGCGCGGTCCGGCGAGGACGCCCGTGAAACCACCGCCACGACCCTCGTGGCGGCCGAGCGCCTCGCCGACGACGGCAACGCCGCCGCGCTGAACTGGGTCGTCGTCGCCGAACAGCCGATCGGGTCGCTCGGCGTCGCGGACAACACCGTGCGGGCGGGTGCCCGCGTCGCCGCGCTCCTCACCGCCGTCGTCGCGCTGATGTCGTACGCCTGGCACCTGCTGGTCGTCGTGCTGCCGCTGCGCCGGATCGCCGAATCCGCCGTGCCGATCGCCAAGGGCGTCGGGCTGGGGGCCGTGGTGTACCCGCAGCGCCAGGACGAGATCGGCACCATCGCGTCCTGCGTCGAGATCTGCCGCCAGGCGCTGACCGACGGCAAGGCCCGCCTCGGTGAGGTCCGCCGCCCGGCCGGCGCGGCGACCGACGAGACCAAACTGCTCCGGCGTGTGAAGGATCTGCCGGAGAAGCCCTCGGAAGCCGTTCGCCGTCCGGAAGGACGGCTCCCATCCCGTCGCCCGGCGCGGCGGCACGAACCTCAAGAGCCGCCGAGGCGGCTGGTCGGACAAGGCCGGAACCCGAAGTGACGTTTCTCTACTTCGTGCTGCTCACCGCGTCGGTGGCGATGCTGGCCGCCGGGATCTTCGAGCAACGCAACCACTACCGCAACCTCCACAGCATCCCGACGCGGGTGCTGGTCAACGGCATCCGCGGCAAATCGTCGATCACCCGTCTCTGCGCGGGAGCGCTGCGCGGCGGCGGGCTGGTGACGGCCGCGAAGACCACCGGCACCGCGGCCCGCTTCATCCACCCCGACGGCAGCGAAGAACCGGTTTACCGCAAGTTCGGCATCGCCAACGTCGTCGAGCAGATCGGTATCGTCCGCCGCGCCGCCGCGTACCGGCCGGACGCGCTGGTGATCGAATGCATGGCGGTGATGCCGGATCTCCAGGAGATCAACCAGAGCAAGCTGATCCGCTCCACCATCGGTGTCCTCTGCAACGTCCGGGAGGATCACCTCGCCGAAATGGGCCCGACCCTGGACGACGTGGCCCGCTCGCTGAGCCGCTCGATGCCGGTCGGCGGGATCTGCCTCACCGCGGAGAAGGACCGGCTCGCGATCCTCCAGGAGGAGGCGGACAAGCGGAACTGCCGTCTGATCGCCGTCGATCCCGAGTCGGTCACCGACGAGGAGATGCGCGGGTTCAGCTGGATCACGTTCAAGGAGAACGTGGCGATCGCGCTGGCCGTGGCCGATCTGCTCAAGGTCAACCGGGGGCTGGCGCTCGAAGGCATGTGGACCGCGCCGCCCGACCCAGGAGTCCTTCAGGTCCACCACTACCGCGCGGGGCGGCGCAGACTGCGGTTCGCGAACGTCTTCGCCGCGAACGACCCCGAATCGACGTTGATGAACATCGACCAGCTCCGTGCCCAAGGCGCGATCGCCGATCCCCTGCACGTGATCATCAACTGCCGCCCCGACCGGGTCGAGCGCAACGGCCAGATGGGCGCGCTGATCCCCCGCATCGCCCCGGAGCGCGTGGTGCTGATCGGCGACCCGACCCGCAGCGCGCGGACCGCGATCCCGAGCGAGTGGCACGACCGGGTCCTCGACCTCGGCGGCTCACGGCGTCCCGAAGAGCTGCTGCGCGAGATCATCGGCGGCATCGACCGGCAGGCGTCGCTGGTCGCCATCGGCAACATCCACGGACAGGGCGAACTGCTCATCGACGAACTCGCCAAACTGGAAACGGTCGCCTCCTGATGCTCACCACCTCCCTCTCCGCCGAGGTCGCCACCATCGGGCTCGCCATTGGACTGCTGCTGTCACTGGTCTGCTACCTGACGACGAACCTGTCCCCCGGCGGGATGATCACGCCCGGCTGGATCGCCTTGACCATCGTCGAGGACTTCCGGCGAGCGGCGATCATCGTGCTGATGACCGCGCTGACATACGCGGGTACGAAGGTGCTGCAACGCGTGGTGATCCTCTACGGCAAGCGGTTGTTCGCCGCGGTGGTGCTGCTCGGGGTCGTGTTGCAGACGACCTTGCTGCTCGTCCTCCAAGCCGACTTCCCGTTGCTGTTCGTCCACCAGACCCTCGGTTTCGTGGTGCCCGGTCTGGTCGCCTACCAACTGGTCCGGCAGCCTCCGGCGGCGACCGTCTTCGCCACCGCGGGGGTCAGTCTCGCCAGTTACGCGATCCTGATCAGCGGGGTGCTGGTCGGGCTGGTCCCCACGTTGTGAGGTCTCGGTGAGTGAACCCGCCCTGCCGAAGGCCCCGCTATCGCTGTGGCAGGGCGCCCTTTCCACACCAACAGAAGCTGAGGTCTCGGCGATGCGCAAGGCAATCCGGATCGGTGTCCTGGTCGCGGTGATCGGTGTGTCCGGGACAGCCGCGTTCTACGTCGCGAAGCAGGAAAAACAGGACATCACCGCCATGTCCGCGTCCGCGGGGACGCCGGGCGCGGCAGCGGCGGGCGGGTACTCGTACGAACGGCTCGCCGCCCCCGCCAGGACCATCGTCCGGGATTCGGCCGGCACCCAGCTGGCGTCGTTCACCGACGGCTCGCGCACGGTCATGCTGACCGGCCGGAGCCGGACCTTCACCGAGCCGAAGTTCACCGAGGCCACGATCACCTCGTCGACCTGGATCCGGTTCGCGCCGCAGCCCTGGAAGGAGGGCGCGGAGAAGGAACCGTGGTCACGCGACTGGTTGTCCAAGGCCGTCGGTGACACCTCGCCGGACCTTCTCGACATCGCGTTGCAGTACACCGACGGCTCGGCGGCCCAGAAGTCCAAGAAGCTCCGGATCGCTGGCGACGCGTCCTTCGGCCCCGACAGTGCCGAAGGACGGCTCGAGAAGTCGGACTTCTACGATTTCCTCGGCGTCGACTGGGCTTTCCCCGACAAGCACGAGAAGGCCGAGCCCGCCCGCTTCGGCTCACTCGACTGTTCCGGTTTCGTGCGGATGGTCTACGGCTATCGCGCGGGCTACCCGCTGCTCGGCACCAACACGAAGGGGCCGGGGCTGCCACGGCGTGCCTGGGCGATGTCCGAACTCGGTCCGGGGACCCGAGTGGTCGCGGATACCGGGAAACAGGCGACGGACTACTCGGCACTGCAGCCCGGCGACATCCTGTTCTTCAATCTGGAACCACATCTCGGGCCGCGGGTATCGCACACCGGGATCTACCTCGGCATCGACAACGAGGGGAAGCGGCGGGTGCTGTCCAGCCGCAAGGTCGCCAACGGGCCGACGTTCGGCGACGCCGGCGGCGTGTCGCTGATCGACGGCGACGGTACTTACGCCAAGGCGTTCCGCGCGGCCAAACGGCTTTGATCGGTCACGAACAGGGCTCCGGGACCGGTCGCCCCTCGCTGACCGGTACCGGAGCCCCTACGGAAGGCTCGCCTCCCCGCGAGCCGACCGTAAGCACACTTGGCGAGCTTCGCGGGACTCGGTATCGCCGGACCCCCAGTACCAGGCGATTCGCTGCCCGCGCTCTCTCCGCGCGATGACCTAACCTTGCCTGGTCACCCCGGGGTCACGGCAGCGTGAAGACCCCCAACTCCCCCTGAGTAGATCTACTCAACTGGTCTTGGCCGACGACGCCGACGACGCAGCGCGCTTCGCCCGTGTCCGCGCCTGGCGTGCCTTGTCCGCCGCTTCCTGGGCTTTCCCGACCGGGCCCTGCAATGCCGCCAGCAGCCGCGTCACGCCTTCGGCCTGTTCGGCGGCGGTCGGCCGGAGGACGTCGTCGCCGTCCACCTTCGCCTGGACGAGTGCTTCGAGCGCCTCGCGGTAGTGATCGGTGTATCGGCCGGGGTCGAAATCCTGGGTGAGGTCCTCGATCAGCGAGACCGCGTTGCGTAGTTCCCCACGCCGCAGATCGACGTCCTCGTGCAGGAACGGGAAGTCGGGCCGCCGGATCTCGTCGGGCCACAACATCGTCTCGAGCAGGATCACCTGGTCCCACACACGCAGCGCGCCCAGCGTTTCGCGCTGCCGCAAGGTCACCTTCACGATCGCGATCCGTCCGGACTGCTGCAGGGCTTCGCTCAACAACACGTACGGCTTGGTGCCGGCCGGCTCCGGCTCGAGGAAGTAGCTGCGCGCGAAGTACATCGGGTCGACCTGATCGGCCGGGGTGAAGCCGACGACGTCCATCGACCGGGTGGTCGGCGGGAGCAGCGACGCGAAATCCCCGGCGGTCAGCAGGACGACGTCGCCGTTGGGGACGGGATATCCCTTGGCGATCTCGGGCGCGGGTACCTCGGCGCCGTCGACCTCGCAGACCCACTTCACCCGCACCCTGCCGCCATCGGGCTCGTGCACCTGATGGAGGGGGACGTTGTGCTCTTCGGTCGCGCTGTACGCCTTCACCGGAATGGCGTAGGTCCCGAATCCGATCGTGCCCTTCCACACCGCGCGCATCGCCCACCTCCGCCTGGTCAGCGTATCGACGCGCCGAAGGGGCGGGACAGCTACAAACGGGTGTCAGGGGCAACGGATTCGCTCACACATTCGAATGACGGGCGTGATTCCGCGAGTGCCTCCGCCGAACAGCCGACAGCGGTGGCCGCCGCCCGGAGTACTTCGGCGACGACCTCGACGTCGACCATCGGGGCGGTGGCCAACGCGCCTTCCCCGCCCCCTTCGACCCTGCCCGCCATACCTTCGAGCGCGATGGCCAGTGCCTGCTGACCCGCGACGAGGTGCCGTACCACCGTGAGCAGTTCGGGCACGGTCGCGGCGGGACCGGACGCGGCGAGGGAGACGGCGAGGTCGTCCGCGCACGCGCGCAGATGAGAGGCGACGACCGTCGGCGGCAGCGTGACACGTTGTGGACCGGGCACGCGCTCACCCCCTCCGGCTCCGTCAGGTCTCGACCGCGCACATCCTGCCACCGCCACCTTCCGTGACACGCGCGACACCCCGAACGTCAGGAAGCGGCAGCCAGCAGCGCGGCTTCGATCTTCGACCGCCACTCCTGGTCGACGCGGCCGGCCCGCGGCGCGACGGCGAACGAGTCGACGACGGCGCCACCGAGCGTGGCCACCTTCGCCCAGCGCACCTCGGCCTCGCAGCGACGCAGCGCGCCCGCGACCCGGTACAGCAGCCCGATCCGGTTCGCGGCCCGTAGTTCGACCACGACCGTGTCGTGCCCGCTGGTCTCGTCGTCGAACCAGATCACCTTCGCTCCCGCCGACGGCGTCTCGCCTCCGCCGTAGTCCCGTTCCTTCGCCGCGAGCCGCTGGGTGAGCGGCAGCGTTCCGGCCACCGCCCGCGCGAACTGTTCACGCAGCAGGGTGACGTCGGGCAGCGAGCCGAACTTCGGCGACGCCGTGAAGACTCCCGCCCGTCCCCCGTCGTGCCCGCGCAGCACCGCCGCGTGGACCTCGAGCGAGTTCAGCGCGAGCACGCCGGCCGCGGGAGCCAGCAGTTCCGCGCGGGCCGGGACCGCCAGCACCACGGTCACGACCTTGCCCGCGGCGGTGATGCGCACTTCGCCGCGGCCGGACGCGACCGCTTCGGCGACGAGCTCACGTTGTTCGGCGCCCATCGGTTCCGGCGGCACGAAACCCTTGCCGTGCAACGCTTCTTCGCAGCCGGACACGAGTTCGGCGAGCAGGCGCGCCTTCCAGTCGGTCCACACGCCCGGTCCGGTGGCCAGTGAATCGGCCGTCGTCAGGGCGTGCAGCAATTCCAGCAGGACGAGGTTCTCGTCGAGCGTCTTCGTCACGCGCTGGATCGTGGCGGGATCGCTGATGTCCCGCCGTGTCGCGGTGTGCGGCAGCAGCAGGTGATGCCGGACCATGGCCGCGACCAGCGCCGAATCGGCTTCCGTCAGCCCGAGCCGGGCCGCCACCTGTGCGCTGATCTTCGCGCCGAGTTCGGAATGGTCCGCGTCGCGGCCCTTGCCGATGTCGTGCAGCAGCGCGCCGATCAGCAGCAGATCCGGCCGCGAAACGGTGGTCGTCAGTTTCGACGCCTCGACCGCGGCCCGCACGAGATGCCGGTCGACGGTCCAGGAATGCACCGGCGACCTCGGCGGGAGATCCCGCACCGCGCCCCATTCGGGGAACAGGCGCGCCCACAAGCCGGTGCGATCCAACGCCTCCACCGCGTCGACGAGCCCCTCGCCCGCGCCGAGCAGTTCCACCAGCGCCTTGAGGGCGTCGGCAGGCCACGGCGCGCGCAGTTCGGGCGCGGTGTCGGCGAGCGTCCGCAGGGTCCCGTGCGCGATGGGTTTGCGGATCCGCGCCGACGCCGCGGCCACCCGCAGCAGCAGGGCCGGATCCTTGGCGGGCAAGGCGTCCCGCGCCAGCGCGACCTCGTTCCCGTGCAGGACGACACCCTCGTCGAGCGGCGTCCGCGCCGGTCGCCGCCCGAACCGCGCCTTCGGCGGTTCCACAGTGGACCGGAGTGCCACGTCCACCGCGTACGCGATCGTCCGGCCGACACCGGAAAGCTTGCGCGCCAAGGTGAACCGGTCACCGAACCCGAGCTCGCCCGCGACCGTCCCGGCCTCCGGCGCGCTGAGGATGTCCCGCTCCCGGCGGAGTTCCCGGCGCAGTTCCGTCCGGACGTCGAGCAGCAAGCTCTTCGCCGCCAGCAATTCCTCGCCGGGTCTCGCCGTCAGCTGTGCCGCCGCCAGTGCTTCCAAGACGGCGAAGTCGCGAAGCCCACCCCGGCCGTGCTTGAGATCCGGCTCGGCGGACTGCGCGATCTCACCACTGCGGGCCCAGCGCTGACGCACCGCGTCCGACAGTTCGTCCATCCGCTTCCTGGCGGTCCGCCGCCACTGGTCCCGCGCCGCGGCCGCCAGCCTGGCGGTGATCTCGGCGTCCCCGGCGATGTGGCGGATGTCGAGCAGCCCCACCGCGGTCCGCAGATCCTCGGACGCGACCTTCAGCGCCTCACCCGGCGTGCGCACCGAGTGATCCAGGCCGATCTTGGCGTCCCACAACGGATACCAGATGGCGTCGGCGATCTCACCGACCCCCGAGTTCCCGTTGTGCAGCAACAAAAGGTCGAGATCGGAGAAGGGCACCAGCTCGCTGCGCCCCAGGCCGCCGACGGCGGCCAGCGCGACACCGGGTTCAGCGGTGTCGACGCCGGCCGCCGAAGCGCCCTTGCCCAACCAGAATTCGTAGAGGTCGACCAGGGCCGCCCGCAACGCGGACGCCCCCAGCCTTCCGTGCCTGCCCTCGAGCAACCGCTCGGTGGCCTTGACCAGTTCACCCCCGTCGGCCATCCGTGACGCCTATAGGGCGTCCGAGCCGCGCTCGCCGGTGCGTACCCGGATGACCGTCTCCACCGGCGTCACCCAGATCTTGCCGTCACCGATCTTGCCGGTGTGCGCGGCGGTGGTGATCGCGTCGAGCACCTTCTCGACGTTGGAATCGTCGGTGACGACCTCGACCCGCAGCTTCGCCACGAAGTCCACGGAGTACTCGGCACCCCGGTAGACCTCGGTGTGGCCCTTCTGCCTGCCGTAGCCCTGCACCTCGCTGACCGTCATGCCGAGCACGCCCAGCTGCTCCAGCGCGGAGCGGACGTCGTCGAGCGTGAACGGCTTCACGATCGCGGTGATCAGCTTCATGCCTTGCTCTCCTCGAGTTTCGTGGCCGCGTTTCCGGTGGACGGCTTGACCGGGATGGAGCTCGGCTGGCCGAGGCCACCGCCCGATCCGGTGAAGTCGTACGCGCTTTCCGCGTGCTGGGCCTCATCGATACCACCGACCTCGTCCTCCGCGCTGACGCGGAACCCGCCGAGCTTCTTGATCACCCAGCCGATGACGAAGGTGAGCACGAACGAGTAGCCGAGGACGACGGCCGCCGCGAGCGCCTGCTTGCCCAGCTGGCCGAGGCCGCCGCCGTAGAACAGGCCGTCGACGCCGAGCGAGTTGACGCTGGTGGTGCCGAAGAAACCGATGAGCAGCGTGCCGACGAGACCACCCACGAGGTGGACACCGACGACGTCGAGGGAGTCGTCGAAACCGAAGCGGAACTTGAGGCTGATCGCCAGGGCGCACAGGGCACCGGCGATGAGACCGATGGCGATGGCGCCCAGCGGGCTGACGAAACCGGCCGCCGGGGTGATCGCGACGAGACCGGCGACGGCACCGGAGGCGGCGCCGAGGGTGGTCGGCTTGCCCACCTTGATCTGTTCGACGATCAGCCAGCCGAGGATGGCGGCGGCGGTCGCGACGGTGGTGTTGGTGAACGCGACGGCGGCGAGATCGTTGGCGGCCAGCGACGAACCGGCGTTGAAGCCGTACCAGCCGAACCACAGCAACGCGGCGCCCAGCAGCACGAACGGGACGTTGTGCGGGCGTCCGGTGCCCTTCGGCCAGCCCTTGCGCTTGCCGAGCACGATCGCCAGCGCCAGGCCCGCGGCACCGGCGTTGATGTGGACCGCGGTACCGCCGGCGAAGTCGAGCGCCTTGAGCTGGTTGGCGATCCAGCCGCCGACCGAATCCGCGCCGATGAAGCCGTTGAACGAGAAGACCCAGTGCGCGACCGGGAAGTACACGATGGTCACCCACACCGCGACGAACAGCGTCCAGCCCCAGAACTTGGCGCGGTCGGCGATGGCACCGGAGATCAGCGCGGGCGTGATGATCGCGAACATCAGCTGGAACATCACGAAGGCGAAGAGCGGCAACGCGTCCGCGCCGGGCCAGGGGACCTCGGGCGTGGTGCTCGTCGCGGCGGTCGCGAACCCGGCGAGTTTGCCGGAGATGTCCGTGAGCCCGGCGAAGTCGAAGTTACCGAGCAATCCTCCGCCGATGTCGTTGCCGAACGCCATCGTGAAGCCGTACAGCGTCCAGAGGACACCGACGACGGCGAGCGCGATGAAGTTCATCATCAACATGTTCAGGACGCTCTTCGCGCGGACCATGCCGCCGTAGAAGAACGCCAGTCCCGGTGTCATGAGCATGACCAGCGCGGCGCTGATCAACACCCATGCGGTGTCTCCTGCGTTCAGCACAATCTTCCTCCCGTGCCTGGGGTGTACTGCGCAGGAATCTTTGGACCGCGGTGTTTCCTCGGGCGGCGATTCAGGTTTCACCCGCGTGAACTGTCGGTACGGCGTTGTTACGGCCAGGTTTCCGCTGACCAGGTGCGTTCTGTCCGGTTGCGAAACCTCGTGGTCGAATAGGGCCATGAACGCGCGAGTATCCGGCCATGACCCCCTGCCACCGGCGATCGTCCGGTCCTTGCGGTGTTCGGTCTGCGGTGACCCGGTCGGGGTAACCGAGCGCACGGTGCGTTGCGATCAGGGCCACTCGTTCGACGTAGCGAAGCAGGGTTACGTCAATCTGCTGCATGCGCGCATCCCGGCCGGAACGGCCGATACCGCGCCGATGGTCGCGGCCCGCGTCGATCTCCTTTCTTCGGGTGTTTACCTGCCTCTCGCGGACGCCCTCGCGAAGGTGGCTTCAGAGCACGTCGAGAACGGGTTGGTCATCGATGCCGGGGCGGGTACGGGGTACTACCTCGCGCACGTGCTCGACGCCGTCCCCGCCGCCCATGGACTGGCGCTCGACGTGTCCGCCGTGGCCCTGCGCCGGGCCGCTCGCGCGCACACGCGCGCGGGCGCGGCCGTGTGGAATCTGTGGGAACCGTGGCCGGTGGCGGATTCGAGCGCGTCGCTGATCCTCAACGTCTTCGCGCCGCGCAACGCCTCGCAGTTCCACCGGGTCCTGACCGCGGACGGTCTGCTGGTCGTCGCGACGCCGAATCCGGGACACCTCCGGGAACTGGGCGACCTGGTGATCTCCGTCGACGGCGGCAAGGACGCGCGGCTGGAGGACACCCTCGGCGCCCTCTTCACCCGGGTGGAGCGGCACGAGGTGACCCAGCGGGTGACGTTGGCGCCCGCCCGGATCCGCCAGGTGGTCGAGATGGGCCCGAGCGCGCACCACCTGCACCGCGACGGCCGTCGTGAACGCCTCGACGCGATCGGCGCGCCGGTGGACGTCACCACGTCGTTCAGTGTCACGCTGTACCGGCCGGTGCCCTGATGGAGGCCCCCGCGACCCTGCTCGCCGACGCCGCCTGGGTCAGCGCCCGTATCGGCGGCGCCGCGAAACTCTACGGCTGCTCGCGGCCCGAAGTGCTCGGCACGATCTGGTGGTACTCACTGTCTTCGGTCCTCGTCGCACCCTCCGTCGAGTCGCTCGTCCGTGGTGAGCCGCTGGATCCGTCGCTCGACGCCCTCACGATCGACCTCGTCCCGGACGGCCGCTTCACCGGCGCTCGGTCTTCACGGGTCCTCGACGGCGGCCTCGTCGAACTGGGTGCGGCGTTCGCCGGGACGCTGAGCACGGCGATCGGCACGATCTCGGCCGTCACGGGGGCGAATCCGCGCGCACTGGGCGCGATCGCGACCGACTCGATCGGCAACCGCCTGCTGTGGACCGGCGACACCGCACGGGCGACCGAGCTGGCGGCACCGCTCGTGGCCGCGATCGGGCTCGGGATGCCGGAGCCGCGGTTCTCCCGGATCGGGCGGAACACCGTGGTACGCCGTGCTTCCTGTTGCCTGATCTACGAGGCGGGCAATCCGAAGTGCACCAGCTGCCCGCGGCAGACCCCGGAGGAACGGGACCGGCGCCTGCGCGCCGCTCTCGGGTAATGCGCCGCGTTTCGTCCTCTAGTTGCGGTAGTTGCGCGTGCAAGTACCGCAACCAGAGGACGAAACGCGACGACGGGGTAGCCACGGGCTGGGAACGATGGTCACGGAGTGGGACGCGAGGTAGCGTCGGGCGCGATGAGTGAACGCACCTGGGGCTTCCGCACCCGCGCCCTGCACGCGGGCGGGACGCCCGACCCGGCGACCGGCGCCCGCGCCGTGCCCATCTACCAGACCACGAGCTTCGTCTTCGAGGACGCGGCCGACGCGGCGAACCTGTTCGCGCTGCAGAAGTACGGCAACATCTACAGCCGCATCGGCAACCCGACGGTCGCGGCCTTCGAGGAGCGCTTGGCCAGTCTCGAAGGCGCGATCGGCGGGGTCGCGACCAGCAGCGGTCAGGCGGCGGAGTTTTTGACGTTCTCCGCCCTCGCCGAGGCGGGCGACCACATCGTCTCGGCGGGCGGGCTCTACGGCGGCACGGTCACGCAACTCACCGGGACGCTGCGCCGCTTCGGGATCGAGACCACCTTCGTCCACGGAGACCGCATCGAGGACTACGCGGCCGCGATCACCGACCGGACGAAACTGATCTTCACCGAGGTCATCGGCAATCCCGGCGGTGGGATCGCCGACCTCGCCGGGCTGGCGGAGCTCGCGCACGCGCACGACATCCCGCTGGTCGTCGACGCCACCTTGGCGACGCCGTACCTGTGCCGTCCGATCGAGCACGGCGCGGACATCGTGCTGCATTCGGCGACGAAGTTCCTCGGCGGGCACGGGACCACGCTGGGCGGGGTGGTCGTCGAATCCGGGAAATTCGACTGGGGCAACGGGAAGTTCCCGCGGATGACCGAGGTCGTCGAGAGCTACGGCGGCCTGAAGTACTGGGAGAACTTCGGCGAGTACGCCTTCTGCACCCGGCTTCGCGCCGAGCAGTTGCGCGACATCGGCGCCGTTCTCTCGCCGCACTCGGCCTTCCTCCTGCTGCAAGGGGTCGAGACGCTGCCGCAGCGGATGGACGCCCACATCGCCAACGCGCGAGCCGTCGCGGAGTACCTCGCGAACGACAGCCGGGTGGCCTGGGTGAACTACGCGGGCCTGCCGGACCATCCCCATCACGACCGCGCGAAGAAGTACCTGCCGGCCGGCCCGGGTGCCGTGTTCTCCTTCGGCGTCGACGGCGGCCGCGCGGCCGGGGAGACGTTCGTGAACTCCGTCGAGCTGCTGTCGCATCTGGCGAACGTCGGGGACGCGCGGACGCTGGTCATCCACCCGGCGTCCACCACCCACCAGCAGCTCTCCGAAGACCAGTTGCGCGCGGCGGGCGTCGGAGCGGATCTGATCCGCCTGTCCGTCGGGCTGGAGGACGTCGACGACATCCTGTGGGATCTCGATCAGGCGCTCGGCAAGGCGGTGGCGGGATGAGCTACGACGTCGGCGCGGTCGAACGCCGCCGCATCCTTTCGCGCACGAAGTCGGTGACCATCGTCGGCGCTTCGAACAACCCCGCGCGGCCGAGCTACTTCGTCGCGACGTACCTGCTTTCCTCCAGCAAGTACGAGGTCAACTTCGTGAACCCGCGGCTGAACGAACTCCTCGGGCGGCCGGTGTACCCGTCGCTGGCCGACGTGCCCGGCGAGACCGACCTGGTCAGCGTCTTCCGCAAGCACGATGACCTCCCCGGCGTGGCCGAGGAGGTCATCGAGGCCGGAGCGCGCACGCTCTGGCTTCAGCTGGGCCTGTGGCACGAGCCCGTCGCCGACCTCGCCAAGGAGGCGGGGCTGGACGTGGTGATGAACCGCTGCGTCAAGATCGAGCACGCCCGGTTCGCCGGTGGGCTCCACCTCGCCGGGTTCGACACCGGCGTGATCAGCTCGCGTCGCCAGTCCGCCCCCTGACCAGGGACCGCCCCGGCCCGTGAGAGGGTGGCGGCATGGCCAAACCGACGCCGCTGCAGATCAGGAACATCGTCATGGCGGTGCTCATGGTGGGTGCCCTGGTGTGGAACCTGTCCATCGGCGGCGCTTGGTGGCTCACCGCGATCTTCTCGATCGGCACCGTTCTCTCGTTGTTCTCCGCGTACCTGAACCGGCCCGGCGCTCGCCCCTGACCCCGCGTTTCGTCCTCTAAACGCGGTAGTACTCGATGCCAACTACCGCATCCAGAGGACGAAACGCGTCAGGAGCGCGCCGCCTCGAAACGCGAAGTGAGATCCGCGCGGCCTCGCTCGGAAAGCGCGCCGAAGAGACGTAGGCGCGCCATCCCGCCGTCGGGATAGATGTCGAGACGGACTTCGGTCACCTCGGGGCCCTCGGCGAGGGCGAACCGGTGCCGCGTGTCCGGCTGCAACCGCGTCTTGGGCAGCAGCTCGACCCATTCGCCGTCGCCGTCCCGGCCGCTCAGCGCGGCCCAGCCCGGCGCGTTGCCCTTCAGGTTGCTGTTGTCGAACTCGGCGAACCGGACGACGCCCGCGCCGGCGAGGCGCACCGTGACCCAGTCGTTCCCGTCGTCCCGGCGCCGCGCGGTCTCCCAGCCCTCGGCCTGATGCGCCGCGAGCCCCGGCGAGAAGAGGTTGTTGGGCGAGGAATAGAACATGTTGCTGCACCCGGTGACCACCGCGCCGTTCTCCAGCGCGGCGAGGTCGAGCGCGCCGAGGTCGAGCAGGCGCGGATCCGGGATGGGTGTGCCGTGCACCCGCAGCCGGGCCACGCCGCCGTCCGGATGCATGGTCAGCCGGACGTGCGTGTAGCGCTTGCTCCCGCCGATCTCGAAGAAGTTCTCCGTGTGTCCCGCCGCCGCGCCGCGTTTCACCAGCACGTCCCAGTCCGCTTCGGCCACTTCGGCCGCGCTGGGATAGCCGTCGACGGCGCACGCTTCGACCGAGACGAACGGCGGGTAGTTGCCCTTGAAGAACGCGGTGTCCACGATGACACCGGTGATCGCGCCCGCCAGGCCCAGCCGGATCACCGCCTGGTCGTCGCCGGGCTCGCGGTGCCGCCGGGTCTCCCAGCCGTCGTAGACCTGCCCCTTGGGGCCGAAGGTCTCCGTCTGATGCGCGGGCACCCAGGGATTGACCAGGTTCTCCTTCTCGGCGAACAACTCGTCCGTCGCCCACATCACGGTCCCGCCGAACTTGCGCGAAGCCAGGTCGGGCAGGGCTGTCCACTCAGGACGGTCGTTCACGGCATCCTCCATCTCAGCAATCACCCCGGGTCAGCAGAACGCCTGCCGGGTCTTCACCGGTGATCTCCTCGCCCCGCAACCACGTGCTCCGGACGACACCGGCCAGCGGCCGTCCGTGGTAGGCGCTGACCGGGTTGCGGTGCTTCAATTTCGCGACGTCGACGACGAAAGCCTCGTCGGGTGCGAACACGCTGAAGTCGGCGTCGTAACCCGGCGCGAGATGCCCCTTGCGGCGCATCCCCGCCTGCGCGGCCGGATGTTCCGCCATCCACCGGACGACGTCGGTGAGCGCGAACCCTCGCTGCCGCGCCTGGGTCCAGACGGCGGGCAAGCCGAGCTGCAGACCGGCGATCCCGCCCCAGGCGAGTCCGAAATCGCCACTGTCGAAGCGTTTCAGTTCCGGCGTGCACGGCGAATGGTCGGTCACCACGCAGTCGATGACACCGTCCGCGAGGCCCTTCCACAGCAGTTCTCGGTTCCCTGCTTCGCGGATCGGCGGACAGCATTTGAACTGCGTCGCGCCGTCGCCGATCTCCTCCGCGGTGAAGCTCAGGTAGTGCGGGCAGGTCTCGGCGGTCAGCCGGACGCCGTCGCGCCGCGCGCTCTCGACCATCGGCAGCGCGTCCGAAGAGGACAGATGCAGGATGTGCGCGCGGACGCCGGTCTTCCTGGCCAGCTCGATGACCTGCGCGATCGCCACGTTCTCCGCACCACGCGGCCGCGAGTGCAGGAAGTCCTCGTATTTCTCGCCGTGCGGATCGGGCGCGTGGTCGATCGCGTCGGAGTCCTCCGCGTGGACGATGATCATGCCGTCGAAGGTCCGCAGTTCGGTCATCGCCTCTTCGAGCCCGCGCGCGTCCAGCGGCGGGAACTCGTCGACGCCGGAATGCAGCAGGAAGGACTTGAAGCCGAAGACGCCCGCCTCGTGCAGGCCGCGCAGGTCCGCGAGATTGCCGGGGATCGCGCCGCCCCAGAACCCGACGTCGACGTGCACGCGCCCCTCGGCGGTCTTGCGCTTCACCTCCAGCGACGCGACGTCGACCGTCGGCGGCAGGCTGTTCAGCGGCATGTCCACGATCGTGGTGACCCCGCCCGCCGCGGCCGCGCGGGTCGCCGAGGCGAAACCCTCCCATTCGGTGCGGCCCGGGTCGTTGACGTGCACGTGGGTATCGACGAGCCCGGGCAGCAGCACGACGTCATCGCCGAGGTCGAGTACCCGATCGCCGTCCAGATCGGCTCCGGCGGGCTCCACCGCGACGATGCGGCCCCCGTCGACACCGACGGTCGCGGGTACCTCTCCGGCGGCCGTCACGGCTCGGGCGGCTTTGATCACCAAGTCCATCTACAAGCCTCCAACTTCCACTGAGTGGAATCGAGGTTTCGCACTCCGACATTAACTCCGGCCACCCTGCTCGTCAACGAGCCCAAGCGGCGCTACCTTCGCTTCGTGCAGTTAGAAGCCGAGTTCACCAGCGAACCGTTCCACGGCGAGGGTCCGCCACCCGAACACGCCGTCAAAGCCCGCGACACCGCGGAAGGCGCGGGCCTGTCCGCCGACTTCGGCCCGCTCGGCACCCTCGTCCGCGGCGACGCCGACACCCTCCTCGACGCGCTTCCCGCCATCGCCAGGGCGGCACTGGACGGCGGCGCCACACGCGTGACCCTCCAGCTCCGACAGGTCGGCGACGACACGACCGAGCCCGCGGTCGAACTGCACAGCGCTCTCGCCCGCCTCATCGGCGACGTCGAACGCGAGCTCGGCGGGAAACTCGACACCCTCGACCGCGCCGCCAAGCAGCGCGCGGTCCGGCTGCTCAAGGAACGCGGCGCGTTCGGCCTCCGCAAATCGGTGTCGACCGTCGCGGAGGCACTGGGGGTCACGAGGTTCACGGTCTACAACTACCTCAACCGAGACCAAGACTGAAGGGCTGTTTCAACAAAATGTTGACGGCGGCGGAATCGTCGCCGTACCGTCAGTTCCCGTGCCGCTCACCATTCGAGAGTTCAACGAGGCTCCCGCACAGGACGTCCGGCCGGCGCTGACCGCCTGCCTCGACGTCCCGCGCTGGGTGGAAACCCTGCTGGCCAGGCGCCCGTACGCCGACCTCGCCGCGCTACTCGCCGTGTCCGAGGCGCTCACCCCGTTGCGCACCGAAGAGGTCCGGCGCGCCATGGCGGCCCATCCCCGGATCGGGGCGAAAGTGGGCGGCAAGAGCACTGAAGCGGGCTGGTCCCGCTCGGAACAGTCCGGTGTGGACGGTGACGCGGCGCGCGAGTTCGCCGCGGCCAACGCCGAGTACGAAGCGACGTTCGGGCACGTCTTCCTGGTCTGCGCGAGCGGCCGGAGCGGCGCCGAACTGCTGGAAAACCTCCGTTCGAGGCTTTCGAACGACCCGGAGAAGGAACTCGAAGTGGCCGGTCAAGAGCTGGCCAAGATCGCCGCGTTGCGGCTGGAGAAGGCGGTGACGGCATGAGCCTCGTGACCACGCACATCCTCGACACCGCCGCGGGACGGCCCGCCGCGGACGTCGGCGTCCGGCTCGAAACCGGCGCGGGCGATCCCGTCGCCGAAGGCCGGACCGACGCCGACGGCCGGATCCGCGACCTCGGCCCGGACAGCCTCGAACCCGGGGTGTACCGGCTGGTCTTCGACACCGGCGCCTACCTCGGCCCGGACTCCTTCTTCCCCGAAGTCACCTTGACCTTCCGCATCGCTGACGGGACCGAGCACCACCACGTGCCGTTGCTGCTGAGCCCGTTCGCCTATTCCACCTATCGAGGGAGCTGATCGCCCGTGGCCATCACCCTGGGCCCCAACCAGTACGGCAAGGCCGAAGTCCGGCTCGTCACCGTTCAGCGCGAAGGCACCGTCCACCACCTCAAGGACCTCACCGTTTCGACGTCGCTTCGCGGCGACCTCGCGGCGACGCACCTCACCGGCGACAACGCCGACGTCGTAGCGACCGACACCCAGAAGAACACCGTCTACGCCTTCGCCAAGGAAGCCCCGGTCGGCGAGATCGAGGACTTCGCGCTGCGGCTCGGACGCCATTTCGTCGGCTCGTTCGAGCACATCACCGGCGCCCGGATCCTGATCGACGAACACGGCTGGAACCGCATCTCCGGCCACGATCACGCGTTCTCCCAGGCGGGCAGCGAAAAGCGGACGACCGCCGTGACCGTGCAGGGTGATCAGGCCTGGGTGGTGTCCGGTTTGGACGATCTCGTGGTGCTCAAGTCGACCGGTTCGGAGTTCCACGGCTTCCCGCGCGACGAGTACACGACGCTGGCCGAGACGAACGACCGGATCCTCGCCACCGCCGTGACCGCGCGCTGGCGCTACCAGGGCGACGGGATCGACTGGGCCACGAGCCACGCGGAGGTCCGGCGGATCCTGCTGGAGACCTTCGCGGACAAGCACAGCCTCTCCCTGCAGCAGACGCTGTACGCCATGGGAGAGGCTGTGCTCAAGGAACGCGAAGAGGTCGCCGAAGTCCGGCTCTCACTGCCGAACAAGCACCACTTCCTGGTGGACCTGTCACCCTTCGGGCTGAAGAACGACAACGAGGTCTTCTACGCCGCCGACCGCCCGTACGGCCTGATCGAGGGTGTCGTCCTCCGTGATGACGCCGAGGACGCGGGCCTGGCCTGGCACACCCTCGCCGCCTTCTAGGGCACCGGCAGCGGCCGAGCACGTCGCGAAAGCCACTTTCGGGACGTCTGGTGTCCCGAAAGTGGCTTTCGCGACACTGGGAGCAGGCGGCCCGGCGTCGCTAGGGAGCCGGCACCGGCAGCGGCATTCCGGGGACGCTCTGGTCGGCGGGGACGACCCCGTCGACCAGGTAGGCGTCCACGATCTCGTCCACCTTGGGGTTCCCATCCGCGTAGAGCCCGTGGTCGCCCTCACCGGTCACGGTCAGCATGCGCGAGTTCGCGAACCCCGCGTGCGCCTTCCGGGCACCTTCGATCGCCGTGGCCGGGTCGTGCTCGGAGTGCACGATCAGCACCGGCGGGACGCCCTTGCCGTCCAGCTTCGGCAGCGGACGCGGTTCCTTGTCCCAGAACAGGCAGACCGAGGCGTTCAACGTGCCGCCGCCCGCCAGGAGCAGACCGCGGTCCAGATTCCGCTGCGAAGCGCGGATCAGCGACTCGCGGGTGCCGATGAACCGCCCTTCCCCGCAGAGGGTGTTCCAGAACGTGGCGTCCTGCGCGTCGGGGTGGTCACCCGCCGCCTCGACGGCGGCCTTCGCCTCGGCCATGGCCGCCGGGTTCTCCATCGCGTCCCGGATCTTGACCAGCAGGTCGGCCAGCGCCGGGAAGGTCGCCTTCTTGTACAGCATGTAGATGACGGCCATGTCGAGCTGCATCGGCCCGCTTCCGTTCAGCGGGTTGCGGGACAAGGCGTAGCGGACTCGCTCGTAGTTCTGCCGGACCTCCTCGCCGTTGGTGCCGAAGTGGTACTTCGCGTCGTACCGCGCCATCCACGGCAGGAAGTCCTGCCGCCAGCGCCGCTCGAAACCGACCGGCTGCCGGTCGAACGTCTTCTGCCAGTCCGTGGTGAACTCCGTCGAGGAGTCCAGTACGAATCGCCCGGTCCGCTGCGGGAACTGCTGCGCGTAGTGCGCTCCCAGCCAGGTGCCGCCCGAGTAGCCGACCCAGTTGATCTTCTCCCTGCCGAGCAGCGTCCGGAGCAGATCGAAGTCCCGGATCGTCTGGTGGGTGGTGATCAGCGGCCCGAGTTCGCCGCCGGCGCTCTGGCAGGACCTGGCCACGTGCTCGGCGTTGGCCAGGATCTGGTTCAGATTGCGCGGGTCACGATCGCGCGGATCCAGCTGCTGGATGAGGTCGGCCGTGCCCCGGCAGGTGACGTTGGTGCTCTTGCCGGTCCCGCGCACATCGATCCCGATGATGTCCTGGTGCTCGCGCAGTTTCTCCTGCCCGCGGAACGTCACCGGGAACCAGCGCCCCGGACCGCCCGGCCCGCCTGGGTTGGTGAGCAGTGAGGCCGTCGACGGCCCGGTGGACTTCAGCCTGCTGACGGCGATGGTCAGGTCCTGCCGCTCGCTCGCCCTGTCCCAGTCGCGGGGCGTGCGGAACGTCGCGCATTCGAGCCCGCTGATATCGGTGCCCGGCGGCAACGTGATCAGTTCCTCCGCCGCGCAGGGATGCCAATCCAGCTTCTGGTCGGCGTAGTGCGCCGGGACGCCCGCCGAAGCCGGGCCGGCCCCGGCGAGCAACCCGCCCACGATCACCGGGAGCAACCCGACGGCCAATAGCCGCTTCATGTTCTTCCCCCTTCTTCCTTGGTTTCCCAACGGATCACGACGCTAGGGCCGGGCACAGCAGGCGAACATCGACCGCAGGTAGCGCCGGAAGGTGAACCAAGGTCGAAGGGACCACCGGAACTTGATAGAACGCTCTATCATGGAGGGCGTGACTGGAACGCGGGAACGCATCGTGAACGCCGGCGCCGAGCTGCTCCGGCGCAACGGGTACACCGGCACCGGGGTGAAGCAGATCGTCGAGGCGGCGAACGCGCCCTTCGGCTCGCTGTACCACTTCTTCCCCGGCGGCAAGGAGCAGCTCGGCGAGGAGGTCATCCGCACCTCGGGGATGATGTACCTCGCGCTTTTCGAGATCTTCTTCGCCGACGAGCCGGACCTGATCCACGGTATCGAGGCCTGCTTCGCCAGCGCCGCCGAGACGCTGAAGGCGACCGACTACGCCGACGCGTGCCCCATCGCGACGGTGGCGCTGGAGGTCGCCAGCACCAACGAGAAACTCCGGATCGCGACGGCCGACGTGTTCACCGCGTGGATCGAGACCGGGGCCGAGAAGCTCGGCAAGTACGGCCTCGGGCCGGAGTCCGCTCGGCGGCTCACGATCGCTTTGGTGAACAGCCTCGAAGGGGCGTTCGTGTTGAGCCGTTCGCTGCGTGACACCGAAGCGCTGGAGGTCGCGGGGGCGTCGTCCGTGGCCTTCGCGCGAACGCTGCTCCCCGATGCGTGAAGCACCGACGGCGGGCTTCTGAACACAGGGCTTTCTCCGCAACGGACGACGGCTTCCGGCCGACCTAGCCGTCGCCAACACCGGAATCCGTTTGGGGAGCCCATGATCATCAGGAAGCTCGTGCTCGGCACCATCGCCGTGGCAGCACTGCTCACCGCGGGCGCGATGCCCGCGACCGCCGCCGAGGCGCAGCCGTCGACCCTGACCGCGACCACCAGCACCACGCAGATCGACGCCGGGAAGACGGTCACGATCTCCGGGAAGCTCACCAAGGCCGACACCACCCCGATCGCGGGGGCCGAGGTGGGTATCTCGTTCTGTTTCAACGGCTTCTGCGGTGAAGCCCAGGCCAAGCCGGTCACCGACGCCGCCGGTGCCTACAGCGCGACGCTGACCCCGATCCGCACCGGCAACTACCGCGCCGACTTCTTCTCCACCGACCCGGCGATCGCGAACTCGGGCGCCGACACCGCGAAGATCGTCGTGCTCCACCCGGCGAAGATCACGTCGTTCGCGGCGGGGCGGGACGCGGCCAAGGCCGTGACCGGTTCCGGCACGATCGAGTTCCCCGGCCGGTACACCGCGAACCCGATCCCGGTCGAGCTCCAGTACTTCTCGTTCAGCACCTACCGGTGGACCACGGCGGCGACGGTCACCGCCACCTGGAACGGGACCACCTGGGCCTTCGCCGCTTCGGCCGAACACCGTAAGCCCGGCGCCTGGCGGGCCTTCTACGCGGGCGCGCCCGAGATGTTCCACGCGGCGGCGAGCGATCTCGTCTTCGTGCTCTGACGTTCCGTGAAGGCCTCCTTGAGGGACCCTGGGTCCCTCAAGGAGGCCTTCACGGACCACTAGCGGGAAGCGAGGTAGGCCCGCCAATCGCCGACGGAGGAGATGTCGGTCAGCTCCGGCGAGTCCACATAGGACGAACGCAGGACGGTGGCGAGACAGGCCGCGCCGTCCTCCAGTTCGATGACGCCCAGCTCCAGTTCCGGCGGTTCCGCGGGGACGAGATGGTCCCGCAGCACCGTGAGCGGCAGGTCGTAGACCTCGCCCACGACCGACGCGGAACCGCCCTCGTGCATCGCCGGGAACCGGTCGCCCACGGAGAAATAGTGATACCTGGGCGCCGAGCGGGCCACGCAGCACAACGGCGCGCCCTGCAGCTGTTCGTGCAGCGGTCCGCCACGCATCCCGCCGCCGTTGAGGAACATCAGAACCACGACATGATCCCTTCGATCCCGAAGTACACCCCGAACACCGCGGCCAGGATCCCGAGGATCCAGCCGATCTCGCGGATCTTGCCCTTGCAGATCTTGATCAGCACGTAGGCGACCAGCCCGGCGCCGATCCCGTTGGTGATCGAGTAGGTGAACGGGATCAGCGCGATGGTCAGGAACACCGGGATCGCGAAATCCAGGTCCCGCCAAGGGATCCGCGCGCATTGCGCCATCATCATCCCGCCGATGACCACCAGCGCGGGCGCCGCGGCCTGCGCCGGGACGATGGCCGCGATCGGCGTCAGGAACAGGGTCGCGGTGAACAACCCGCCGGTGACGATGCTCGCCAGCCCGGTCCGCGCGCCTTCCCCGACGCCTGCCGCCGATTCGAGGAACACGGTGTTCGGCGCCGATCCGGTGACACCGCCCGCCAGCGCGCCCGCGCCGTCGACCAGCAGGATCCGGCCCATCCCCTCGACCTTGCCGTTCTTGACCAGGCCCGCCTCCTCCGAGACCGAGGTGATCGTGCCCATCGCGTCGAAGAACCCGGAAAGCACCAGCGTGAACAGGAAGACCGCCGCGGTCACCGCGCCCGCCGAGCCGAAGCCGCCGAAGAGATCGATGTCGCCCAGCAGGCTGAAATCGGGATGCGCGACGACCTGGTCGGGCACCTTGGGTTCGACCAGGCCCCAGCCTTCGACGTGGAACACGCTGTTGACCAGCACGGCGAGCCCGGTCGCGACCGCGATGCTGATCAGCACCGCGCCCGGCACCCCGCGGCTCACGAGTACGATCATCAGCAGCAGCCCGAGGCAGAAGATCGCGATCGGCCAGCCTTCGAGATGGCCGGCGATCCCCATCCGCACCGGCACCGTCGACTGCGCGGAATCCGGTGTCCTGGTCACGAATCCGGCGCTGACCAGGCCGACCAGCGCGATGTAGAGCCCGATCCCGACGGTGATCGCGACCTTGAGCGCCATCGGGATCGCGTTGATGATCCGTTCCCGTACCCCGGAAACGGCCATCAGCACGATGCAGAAGCCTTCGAGGACGACGAGCCCGAAGGCCTGCGCCCACGTCATCGCGGGCGCCATCTGGAAGGCGACGACACCGTTCACGCCGAGGCCCGCCGCGAGCGCCAGCGGCGCGTTGCCGACCAGTCCCATCAGGATCGTGGTGACGCCGGCCGCCAGTGCGGTCGCGGTGGTGATCGCCTCGGTGGTCAGCTTCGCGCCGGTGATGTCGGCCGACGCGCCGAGGATGAGCGGGTTGAGCAACACGATGTAGCACATCGCGACGAACGTGGTGATCCCGCCGCGCACTTCGCGGCCGATCGTGCTGCCGCGATGGGAGATCTTGAACCAGCGGTCGAGCCCGGACAGCCGCCCCGGCTCGGACGAGGGCAGGTGGGGACGCTCTGTACCTAATTGGGTCATGCCTACTCCACAACGTTGTGGGGGCGGGAAGAACTTCAGTAAGCCTTCTTGTCGGGTTTCGACAGCCAGGCCTGGAAAGGCGCGAAAGAGTCCGGAAGGGACAGTTGGCCGACGGGTAGTGACCAGGTCTCGCGCGGGCGGGAAAAGAGGTCGTAGAACTCGCGGTCGTCGAAGCCCGCCTCGGCCGCGTCGTGGCGGTCCGCGGCGTAGACGACCTTGCCCACCCGCGCCCAGAGCGCGGCGGAAAGGCAGAGCGGGCAAGGCTCGCAGGAGGTCACGAGGACGCAGCCGTCGAGTTTGTAGTCGCCGATCGCCTGGCAGGCCGCGCGGATCGCGACCACCTCGGCGTGCGCCGTCGGGTCCAGCGTCGGGGTCACCTGGTTGGTCCCGGTGGCCAGCACCGAACCGTCGCGGACGATCATCGCGCCGAACGGGCCGCCGCCGTTTCCGACGTTCACGGTGGCCAGCTGGACGGCCTCGGCGAGCCATTTCTGCTCGTCGGACTCCGAAATGGACAGACGGGTACCCACGGATGTGCTCCTAGCTCGAAAAAGTACGGATTGTCAGGTGCCGGTGGGCGGAGCTGAAGGTAGATCCGAAAACCGACCAACGCGTGAACCCGCCCCGGCCGAAGGCCCCGCTATCGCGGTGGCAGGGCGCCTTGTCCGCCATCGTGAGGCTAATGACCAGGCGGCGCCCTGCCGACGTCGATCGCGGACGCGGGTTCACCAACAGCCAATCAGGTGCCGGTGAGGTGTTCGGGACGCACCGGGACACGGGGCAGCGCGAGCCCGGTGGCCGCGCGGATGGCCGCGACGATCGCCGGGGTGGACGAGATCGTCGGCGGTTCGCCGACCCCGCGCAGACCATACGGGGCGTTGGGGTCGGGCCGTTCCAGGACGTCGATGTCCATCGGCGGCATGTCCAGCACGGTCGGGATCAGGTAGTCGGTGAACGACGGATTGCGGATCTTCCCGCCGTCGGTCTGGATCTCCTCCATCACCGCGAGCCCGAGCCCCTGCGCGGAACCGCCCTGGATCTGGCCGAGCACCGCCTGCGGGTTCAGCGCCTTGCCGACGTCCTGCGCGCAGTCGAGCGCGACGACCTTGATCAGGCCGAGTTCGGTGTCGACGTCCACGACCGCGCGGTGTGCCGCGAAACCGTACTGGACGTGCGCGTTCCCTTGCCCTGTCTCGGGATCGATGGGCGCCGTCGGACGGTGCCGCCATTCGACGGTCTCGTCGAACACCTCGTCGCCGAGCACGTCGGCGAGGTCCGCGAGCACACTGCCGTCGGCCGAGACGACCTTGTTCGCGACGACGTTCAGCTTCCCGTCCGCGGCGAGCTTGCCGGCCAAGTGCTTGTGCAGCCCGGAGCGCACCGCGACGCACGCGGCCTGCACGGCGCCGCCGGTGACGTAGCTCTGCCGGGAGGCCGACGTCGAACCGCCGTTGCCGATGTTCGTGTCCATCGGCAGGATCGTCACCTGCTCGATGCCGAGTTCGGTCCGCACGATCTGCTGCATGATCGTCACCAGGCCCTGGCCGACCTCGCAGGCCGCGGTGTGCACGGTCGCCGCGGGTTCGCCGCCGACGAGCTGCAGCCGCACACGGGCGGTCGAGTAGTCGTCGAAACCCTCGGAGAAGCAGATGTTCTTGATGCCGACCGCGTATCCGACACCCCGGACGACGCCTTCGCCGTGCGTGGTGTTGGAGACGCCGCCGGGCATCCTGCGCAGGTCCAGTTCTTCGTGTGCGACGGGCAACGGCTTGGCGCGCAGGCGTTCCAGCAGTTCGGCGACCGGGGCGGCCGAGTCGACGATCTGGCCGGTGGGCATGACACTGCCTTCGGCCATGGCGTTGCGGATCCGGATGTCGACCGGGTCGACGCCGCACGCCTCGGCGAGCTTGTCCATTTGGGACTCGTACGCGAAACCCGCCTGCACCGCACCGAAGCCACGCATCGCACCGCAAGGCGGATTGTTGGTGTACACGCCCCAGCAATCGACCGAAGCACTGTCCACATTGTACGGACCGACGCCGAGCGTGGCCGCGTTCGCCACCACCGCGCCGGTGGACGACGCGTACGCGCCACCGTCCAGGTACAGCTTCGCCTTCACGTAAACGAGCCGGCCGTCCTTGTCCGCGCCGTGCTCGTAGTACATCTTCGCCGGGTGGCGGTGCACGTGGCCGTAGAACGATTCCTCGCGGTTGTAGACCATCTTGACCGGCTTGCCGGTGTGCAGCGCCAGCAAACACGCGTGGACCTGGATCGACAGGTCCTCACGGCCGCCGAACGCGCCACCGACCCCGCCGAGTGTCAGCCGGACCTTGTCCTTCGGCAGGCCCAGCGCGGCGACGATCTGCTGCTGGTCGACGTGGAGCCATTGCGTGGCGACATACAGATCGACACCGCCTTCGGTGTCCGGGATCGCCATACCCGACTCCGGGCCAAGGAAGGCCTGGTCCTGCATGCCGACCTCGTAGACCCCGGACACCACGACGTCGGCCTTCACCGACTGGTCACCGTGGCGGATCTTGGCGTAGCGCACGACGTTCCCACCGGGGTGCAGCTCGGCGCCCTCACCGGCGGCGGCCTTCTCGGAATCCGTCACCGGTTCCAGGACCTCGTAGGAGACCTTGATCCGTTTCATCGCGCGGCGCGCGGTCTCGGGGTGGTCCGCGGCGACGAGTGCGACGGGCTCGCCCTGGTAGCGCACGACGTCGACGGCGAGCACCGGCTGGTCCGCGTGCTCCAGGCCGTACTTGTTCACACCCGGCACGTCTTCATGGGTCAGCACCGCGTACACCCCTTGCACCGCAAGGGCTTCGGTGATGTCGATACCGGTGATCCGCGCGTACGGATGCGGGCTGCGCAGCGTCGCGCCCCACAACATGTCCTCATGCCACAGGTCCGAGGAGTAGGCGAACTCGCCGCGCACCTTGACCGTGCCGTCGGGCCGCCGCGGGCTCGACCCGACGCCGTTCTCAGTCTGCTTGGAGACTTCAGTGGTGGTCATACCGTCTCCCTCAGCCGGGCACTGGCCACGGCCAGCTCACGGGCGATCTCGTCTTCGGATTCCTCGCGTAGCGCGCCGCCGTCGACGACGGTCGCGCCGCCGACGAACAGCCGCTCGACCGGCGGGGTGGTGCCGAGCACCAGCGCGGCGACCGGGTCGGTGATCCCGGCGTAGTTCAGGCCGTTCAGGTTCCAGACCGCGAGGTCGGCGAGCTTGCCGACCTCGATCGAGCCCAGGTCCTTCTGCCTGCCGAGGCAGCGCGCGCCGCCCATCGTGCCCATCCACAGCGCCTCGCGCGTGGTCAGCCCGCGCGGTCCGCCGCGCTGCCGGGCCTGCAGAAGCGCCTGGTGCAGTTCCTCGCCGAGGCCGCCGGATTCGTTGGACGCCGCGCCGTCGGCGCCGAGCCCGACCGGCACCCCGGCGTCGAGCAGCTGCCGCACCGGGGCGATCCCGGCGCCGATCCTGCCGTTGGACGTCGGGCAATGCGCCGCGCCGGTGCCGGTGGCGCCCATCCGCCGGATCGCCTCCGGGGCGAGGTGGATCGAGTGCGCGAGCCAGACGTCGTCCGCGAGCCAGCCGAGTTTGTCGGCGTATTCCGCCGGGGTGCAGCCGACTTCGGCGAGGCACTGCTTCTCCTCGTCGACCGTCTCGGCGAGGTGCGTGTGGAGCCGGACCCCCTTGCGGCGTGCCAATTCCGCCGCGCCGGTCATCAGCCGCTCGCTCACCGAGAACGGTGAGCACGGACCGGCCGCGATCTGCAGATGCGCGCCGGCGGAGTCGTCGTGGAACCGGTCGATCGCGGCTTCGGTGCCGAGCAGCGCGGCCTCGGTCTCCTCGACGAGGTTGTCCGGCGGAAGCCCGCCCTGCGACTCGCCCCGGTCCATCGAGCCGCGCACGACGTGCAACCGCACACCGACGCGAATCCTGGCGGCGGCGAGGGCTTCCACCTGGTCGCCGCCGTCACGCGGGAAGACGTAGTGGTGGTCGGCGACCGTGGTGCAGCCGGTGGTCGCGAGCCGGGTGAGCCCGGCCGTGGCCGCCGCGTGCGTGATCTCGGCGTCGAGCCTGCCCCAGATCGGGTACAGCGCGACCAGCCATTCGAAGAGCGTGTGATCGGCGGCGAGACCGCGCGTGGCCCACTGATAGAGGTGATGGTGGGTGTTGATCAGGCCGGGCGTGACCAGGCAGCCGGAGCCGTCGACGCGTTCGTCGTACTCGCCATCGGGCGCCTTGCCCGCGCCGACCGCCGCGATGCGGTCGTTCTCGATGACGACGTGGCCCGAGGCGTGCTCGGCGCCCGCGCCGTCGACCGTGGCGATCGAGGCGTTCTCGATGACGGTCTTCACGCGGTCTCTCCCCTGGTCGCGGCCAGCCGGACGGCGTCGAGGATCTTCTCGTATCCGGTGCACCGGCAGAGGTTCCCCGCCAGCGCCTCGCGAATCTCCTCGTCGGCGGGGTTTTCGACCCGGTTGAGCAGATCGTGCGCGGCCACCACGAGGCCGGGCGTGCAGAAGCCGCATTGGACGGCGCCCGCGTCCACAAAGGACTGCTGCACCCGGTCCAGCTTGTCGCCCTCGGCGAGCCCTTCGACCGTGCGGACCTCGCGGCCCTCGACCTGACCGGCCGCGACCAGGCACGAACACACCGGGACGTCGTCGAGGTACACCGTGCAGGAACCGCATTCGCCCTGTTCACAGGCGTTCTTGGAGCCCGGGAGACCGAGCCGCTCGCGGAGCACGTACAGCAGGCTTTCACCCTCCCAGACGTCGTCGGCCTGGCGGGACTCGCCGTTGATCGTCACGTTCACGCGCACTCGCGTTCACCCTTCTGGAAGTCGTTCCACGCCCAGGTCAGCGTCCGCCGCGCCAGGACGGACAACGCGTGCTTGCGGTAGTCGGCGCTGCCGCGGACGTCGTCGATCGGCGACGCCGCCTCCGACACCAGCTCGCCGAACCGGCGTTTGACCGAATCCGTGATCGAAGCCTTGGTGGACCAGGGAAGTTCGGCGCCGAGGAACTCTTCGGCGGCGGTCGCTCGGCGCGGGGTCGGCGCCGCCGAACCGACGGCCGCGCGGATCTCGCGGGTGTCGAGATGCAGCGCCAGCGCGAACGAGCAGACCGCGATGACCATCGCGTTACGCGTGCCGACCTTCGCGAACTGCTGCGGCCCGACCTCCGCGGGCAGGTGCACCGCGGTGATCAGCTCGTCGGGTTCGAGGGCGTTGCGCTTGACGCCGAGGTAGAACTCCTCGGCCGGGATCAGCCGGGTCCCTCGCACCGACGCGGCCTCGACCTCGGCACCGAGCACGAGCAGCACGGGATGCGTGTCTCCGGCGGGCGAGGCGGCGCCGAGGTTGCCGCCGACGGTGCCGCGGTTGCGGATCTGGGGCGAGCCGACGGTGCGGGAAGCCATCGCCAGCGCGGGCAGAACTTCACCCAGCTCAGCGATCACCCGGACGTAGGGCACCGAGGCGCCGAGGCGGATCTTGCCGTCGGTCTCGGTCCACTCGGCGAGCTCGGCGACGCGGTTGAGGTCGAGCAGCGCGCCGGGGCGGCGGTGGTCGAAGTTGAGCTCCACCATGACGTCCGTGCCGCCCGCGATGGGCACCGCGTCGGGCCGCTCGGCCTTGACGGCGAGCGCCTCGGTCAGCGAGCTGGGGCGCAGGAAATCCACTCTCGGGCTCCTCGGTTCGGCGGCGATGTGTGACGGCTGACTCAGTAGACGCCCTGCGCCCGTACGACGGCAACGGTGCCGAAGCATGAAATCTCCCCTGCACACGCCGGTCGTTTTGTGCTTTCCTACAAACCTGATGACGACCGTGAAAACTCTGCTGGCCCTCCCCGGGCTGCGCTTGCGTGTCCGCGCCGGGACGGCTTTGCTCGACCGTCCGGTGTCCCGGATCTACGTCACGGAACTATCCGATCCAGGGCGGTACGTGTCGGCGGGCGAGCTCGTTCTGAGCGGGTTGCTGTGGTGGCGCGGGCCGGGTGATTCGGAGGCGTTCGTCGCGGCGCTCGCGAAGGCCGGGGCGGCGGCGCTGGCGGCGTCCGGAGCCGACTCCGACGGGATTCCCGAAGACCTCGTCGAAGCCTGTACGCGGCACGGGATCCCGCTGCTGGAGGTGCCGGCGGACCTGTCGTTCTCGGTCGTCACCGAGCGCGTCGTCCTGGCACTGGCCGCGGCCGCGGAAGGCGCTCGCAAACGTTTGCTTTCGGCGGCGACGGAGGACTCGTCGGTCGAAGCGCTCCTGGAGCGGGCGCGCGGCGAGATCGGCCTCCCCTGCTGGGTGGTACCCGTGGGCACCCCGTCGGATCTGGTGCGCCGGTTCGTCGCCGCGGGCGGGAGTTCCCTGGAAGCCGACGACGTCTCCGTCCGGCCCGTCGGCGGCAGGCACGCGCTGCCCTGGCTGCTCGCGATCGGCGGCCCGCTGACCGCCGCGCAGGCGGAGATCGCCGAGGAGCTCGCCGGGCTGATCGGGCTCGCGCGAACGCGGGCGGACGAGGTCCGCGCCGTCACCGACAGAGTGCTCGAACCGTTGCTCGCCGCGCTCGACGAAGGAAGCGATCCGCACGCGGCCCTGGCCGCGACGGGGCTGCGCGGCGATCTGCGGGTCGTCGTCGCGCGCACCGAAGGATCCGAAGCGGCACGCGGCATCCTGACCGAACTCCTGCCGCCGGGCGCGCTCGTCGGCCCCGCCGGGGAGACGACCTGGGCACTGGCCGAGGACGACGGCGAGTGGCCGGAGGACTGGCCCGCCACGGTGACCGGCACCCTGACCGAAGTGGAGCCGTTGCTGCCGTGCCGCCGGGTGCTGATCGGCGTCAGCGATCGCTCCCCGGTCTCCGTGCTGCGAGGCGCGAAGGAGGTCGCGCGCCACGCGCTGGCCGTGGCGGCGGAACGACCCGGCACGATCGAGGTCGTCCCCGGCGGCGAGATCGGCATGCACCGGCTGCTGCTGGCGGGCGCGCCCGACGACCTGCGGGCGGCGTTGCGGCGGCGGGTGCTGGGTCCGCTGCTGAGCTACGACGCCGAACAGGGCACCGATCTGGTGCACACCCTGCGCGTCTATCTCGAATGCTCCGGCTCGCCGACGCGGGCCGCGCGGGCACTGCACGTCCACGTCAACACCTTGCGGTACCGGATCGGGCGCGCGAGCGAACTGCTCGGCACCGATCTGACCGAGTTCACCGAACAGCTCGACGTCTATTTGGCCTTGTCGGCAGGGAGCTGAAATGGGCATCACCACGGCGAAAGAAGCCGCCTACGACCCGCGCGTGCTCGCCTTCGGCCGGATGATGGGCGCGGCGAACCGGCTCGAATACCTGCTCGGCCGCGCGCTCGAGGCCGAGTGCGGGATCTCGCACCTGATGTTCGAAGTCCTCCTGATCGTCGGCAGGTCGGGCGCGGCCGGGATGAGCATGCGCGCGATCGCGCAGGAGCAGGTGCTGACCACCGGTGGCGCGACGCGGCTGGTCGACCGGATGACCACCCTCGGTCTGGTCGGGCGTTCTTCCGATCCCGAGGACCGCCGCGTCCAGCTCGTTCGGCTGACCGCACAGGGCGAGGAGACCACCGTGCGAGCCGCGCGGGTGCACGTCGAGAACATCCAGCGGCTCTTCCTCGACCCGCTGCCCGCCGACCACCGCGAACGGTTCGCCCAGGACCTACGGACGCTGAGCCATTCGGCACGTGACGCACTCCCCAAGCTCCGCTAGGAATACCTGACGAGTCAGACATCGTTGATGCTCGACATGAAGCTCATCTATGTCTTCGACGCGTACTGCGGCTGGTCGTACGGGTTCGCCCGCACCATGGCCGACGTCGCGCACCGGCATCCGGACCTGCCCGTCGAAGTGGTTTCCGGCGGCCTGTTCCTCGGCGGGCGCCGGGTGCCGATCCGGCAGTTCGGCTACGTCCAGGGAGCCAACGCCGAGATCACCCGCCGCACCGGCGCACCGTTCGGGGAAAGTTACGAACGGCTCATCGCGGACGGCGAGTTCGTCATGGACTCCGAGGCCGCCGCCTGCGGGATGGCGGCGTTGCGCGAGGTCGGGCCGGACCGCGCGGTACGGCTCGCGGCGCTGTTGCAGGAGGCGTTCTACCTCGACGGGCTGAGCCTTTCGGAGGTCTCGACCTATCGCGTGGTCGCGCAGCGAGCCGGCCTGGACGCGGACGCCGTCGAGGCCGCGCTGGACCGGGTTTCCGCGGCGGACGACTTCCGGCGCGCACGGGAACTGGGCGTCACCGGCTATCCGACCCTGCTGGCCGACCTTCCCGGGGAACGGATCGTGACCCTGGTCGCCGGGAACGCGAGCGCGGACGAAGTGGAGCGGCGGATCGGCGCGCTGGTTCCCTAGACTTCGCGCATGACCCTTCGACCGGCTACCTCCGCGGACGCCGACGCAGTCGCGACGATCTGGTACCACGGCTGGCAGGACGGTCACCTCGGCAACGTGCCCGACGCGCTCGTCCGGCTCCGCACCCGCGAATCGTTCTGGGAGCGGGCCGCGGACCGCGTCGGCGACACGACCGTCGCCGTACTGGACGGCGAGGTGGCGGGCTTCGTCATGGTCGTCGGGGACGAGGTCGAGCAGGTCTATGTTTCGTCGGACCATCGCGGGAGCGGGGTGGCCGGGGCGCTGCTCGCTGAAGCCGAACGGCTGGTGCGCGCGGGTGGGCATGGGCGTGCCTGGCTCGCGGTGGCGCCGGGGAACGCGCGGGCTCGGCGGTTTTACGAACGGTGCGGATGGGCCGATGAGGGCGAGTTCGACAATCGGGTCGCCGGCCCCGACGGGCCGGTTTCGGTTCCTTGCCTGCGCTATGTGAAGCCTCTCGTTTGATCTTTCCGCATTTAGTCGACTAAACGCTGCGGGCTTCCTTGCGTGGCGCTCAAGACTGGGCGCAATTAGTCGACTAAATGCGAGGGTTGCCTTCCTTCCGTCGCCCCGCGCAGGCAGCGCGATGCGGCGCCAGCACTCCTGGCACCTGGCGCGACTTCTCCATTTAGTCGACTAAATGCGAGGGTTGCTTAGGGTGATTCGGCGCTGGCGACCGTTTCACCCTTCAGTGTTGTCGGCGCGAGTTGGCTTGTTGCTAAAATTACGAACACGTGTTCGATTCATTGGTGTATTCTGGAGTCGTGTCCGAGACCTTCCTCCCCGAACTGCCGCAAGAACTGTGGCGCGCCGGCAAGCTGGAGCTTGCCCATGGCGTGCAGCAGTCGTTGCAGGTGATCCGGATGGCGACCGCCTGCCTGGGGCGGTTCCTGGCGGAGATCGAGTCTCGTGGCGCCAAGGACTTGTACGGGTATGGCAGCACGGCCAGCTGGCTCGCGGATCTGGCGGGACTATCACGCGGCGAAGCGGGCGCGGTGGTGAAGCGGGCGATCGCCTTGAACCCGACGCGCGCTTTGGACGGCACGGAGGTTCCACCTCTCGCACCGGCGACTGCCGCGGTGGCGGCTCAGGGATTGGTCGGAGACGAGCGGATCGATCAGATCCTGGAGATCTTGAAGAAACTCCCCGCCGACATTTCGGCCGAGGATCGGGCGGCTGCGGAGCAGATCCTCGGCGATCTTGCCCCGAACGCCGGACCCCGCCAGCTCTCGGAAGCCGAGGCGAACCTGCTGGGCTTGCTGGATCCAGACGGCAAGGAACCCAAAGAGCCTGAGCCGAAGGAACCCCGCCGCGAGATCACCCTGGAACGCCGCAACGACGGGTTCTGGAAACTCACCGGCCTGCTCGATGACGAGACCGGGGCCCGGACCGCCGCCGCGTTGGAAGCACACGCCCAGCCACGCCCAGTCGACGAGTTCGGCCAAGCGGACCTGCGGATGAAATGCGAACGCATGGGAGACGCCTGGGCCGACCTCCTCGACTTGGCGATCGCCTGCCCCGACCAGCCGGGCACCAGTGGTTACCGCACCCTCGTCCACGTCACTATCGGACTCGACGAACTCAAATCCGGTCTCGGGACCGCGTGCCTGGATTTCGTGGGGACGATGACCGCACGGGAAGCCCGGCTCGCGGCCTGCGACTGCCTGATGGTGCCGGTCGTGATGGGCGCGTCGGGTGAACCCTTGGATATGGGACGGCTGAGACGCTTCGTCACCCCAGGCCAGCGACGTGCGTTGAACCTCCGCGACGGGGGCTGCGCCTTCCCGGGCTGTCATCGGAAGCCCAAGAATTGCCACGCCCATCACATTCATCACTGGGTAGATGGCGGGCCGACCGATCTTCGGAATCTCGTGTTGCTCTGCGGCTTCCATCATCGGTTGATTCACCACGGTGACTGGGAAGTCCGGATGGCGGCCGATGGCCTACCGGAGTTCATCCCGCCTCAATACCGGGATCCGCTCCGACAACCCCGCCGCAACACCCTGCACCACGTCTGAAACCCGAAGAGCCCGTCGGCCACCCCAGGCGACGGCCCCTCGGCATGCCCGCCGCCGGTGACTGTGTGGATTTCTGGTCATCCAACGCACCAAAATCCACACAGTCCATCACCACCGGACCAGTCACCACCGAAACACCAGCAACTCCCCGCCAAAGGGTCTAAGCCGACTCCAGATAAGCCAGAGCCCACGCGCCCAAACATCCCAGCTCAGCCCACCGGACCAGAACCGGCCACTGGCGGCCCGGTGCACACAGGATCCGATGATGGTCCGGCTCATCATCCGGATCGCCTCTTCCCGATCCGCTCGACGGATCTCCTCGAGACAAGGCTGAACCGCCTCCACGAAATCGCGCTGGCTCGCAGCTGCTCCTTCACGGCGTACAGCAGTTGGTTCTAGCCGAAAACCGGCGATAGATCGCGCCCACCGACGTTCCCGCCTGCTCAGCGACGGGCCATGAGAACATCCCAATCTTGCGGCATGAGCCGCAAGAAGAGGGAGAAACGGGTCGACGACATCGCCGAGTTCACCGAACTGGGCGACTACTTGCGCTTGCGCGCTCTGTGCACCACCGGCCCTCTGGATGAACGAAGGCCGGATCCGCGCCCGCGGCTCACTGGACGAGATTCTCGCCGAGAGTCACGCGGTCCTTCGCGCGTAACCGTCCAGCTCCGCCCGGGAGAACGAAAGCTCCCCCGCATCCACGGCCCCGCAATCCAACCCCCGCAACAAGAAGCTCGCCAGAGCCTGCGCCGTCGCCGGTTCGTCCAGCACGCCACGCCCGGTCTGGTCCGCGTAATCCCGCAGCCGGCCCAGCGCAGCCGGGAAACCTTCGCGGAAGAACGCGTACGTGGCGGCGAACCGGGTCGGCAGCTGATGCGGATGCAGATCCCAGCCCTGGTAGAAACCGCGCTCCAGCGAGCGCCGCACCAAGCGCAGATGTTCGCGCCAGGCCGGGAGGATCGCGTCGCCGACGGGCAGTTTGTTCGTCGAGCCGTCCGAAAGCCGGACGCCGGTGCCCGCGGCCGAAACCTGCATGAGCTGCTTGGCGAAATCGGCGGCCGGGTGTTCCATGCTCTGGTACTCGGCGCTGATCCCGAGCCCGGCGCTGTAGTCGTAGGTGCCGTAGTGCAGGCCGGAACAGCGGCCGCGCGCGGCTTCGATGATCCGCGGAACCGCCACCGTTCCATCGATGTCCACAATGGACTGCGCGGTCTCGATCTGTACTTCGAACCGCAAGGCGCCCTCTGCCAGGCCGTACGCGGATTCGAGACGCTCCATGACGTCCGCCGCCACCTCGACCTGTTCGACGGCGGTCACCTTCGGCAGTGTGACGACGAAACCGTCCGGCAGCGGGCCGCTTTCCAGCAATCCGGTCAGGAAGAGATCGAGCGTGCGGATGCCACGGCGGCGGGTCGCGGCTTCGAAGCTCTTGAACCGGATGCCGACGAACGGCGTGCCGCCCGTGACGGCGAGGGTCCGCCCCGCGGCGAGCGCGACGGCGTCCTCTTCCTCATCGGAGGGCCTGCCGAGGCCGTCCTCGAAGTCGATCCGCAGGTCTTCGATCGGCTCGGTCAGCAGTTTGGTCCGGACCCGGTCGGCGATGTCCGCGTCCAGGCCCAGCTGGTCCGCGTGCTCGCCGAAGACCCTCAGCGCCTGCTTGCCCCAGTCCGCCACGAGCCGCGTCTTGTACTGCGACGCGGGCACGTACACGGTGTGCACGGGCTGGCGGCCGGGCGGCTCGCCGGGGTACTTGGCCGTGACGCGCGCGTCGGCCTCGGCGAGGCGCGCGTCAGCGGCGGTGTAGACGTCCTCGGTGAGCCGCCCGTTCCCCATTTGTCTACTTGATCCGTTCGTAGGCGGGCAGGGTCAGGAAGTCCGGGAACTCGTCGGCGAGCGCGACCTGCTCGAACAGCTCGACGGCGGGCTCCAGCAGTTCCGGCTTGATCTCGGCGGCGAGTTCGCCGCGGACCTCGGCCAGCACGCCGCGCACCAGTTCGGCGGTGACCTTGTCGCCGGTGTCGAGCTGCGTGCCGTTGCGCACCCACTGCCACACCTGCGAACGCGAGATCTCCGCGGTGGCCGCGTCCTCCATCAGGTTGTGGATGGCCGCCGCGCCGTTCCCGCTCAGCCAGGAGGCGATGTAGCGAATGCCGACGTCGACGGCGGCGCGCAGACCGGCCGCGGTGGCACCGCCCGGCGTGGAAGCCGCGTCGAGCAGCTGGTCGGCGGTGACGGACACCTCGTCGCGGGTGCGGTCGAGCTGGTTCGGCTTGTCGCCGAGGACCTTGTCGAACTCCTCGCGGCAGATGTCCACCATGCCGGGGTGCGCGACCCAGGAACCGTCGAAGCCGTCGCCCGCCTCGCGGCTCTTGTCGGCGCGGACCTTGTCGAGCGCCGCGGCGGTGACCTCCGGGTCCTTGCGGTTCGGGATGAACGCGGCCATCCCGCCGATCGCGAACGCGCCGCGCTTGTGGCAGGTGCGCACCAGCAGTTCGGTGTACGCGCGCATGAACGGCGCGGTCATGGTGACCGAGTTGCGGTCCGGCAGGACGAACTTCTCGCCCGCGTCACGGAAGTACTTGATCACGCTGAACAGGTAGTCCCAGCGGCCGGCATTCAGGCCGGAGGCGTGCTCGCGCAGTTCGTAGAGGATCTCCTCCATCTCGAACGCGGCCGGGATGGTCTCGATCAGCACGGTCGCGCGGACGGTGCCGTGCTCGATGCCGAGCGTCTTCTCCGCGTGGGTGAAGACGTCGTTCCAGAGCCGGGCTTCGAGGTGGCTCTCCATCTTCGGCAGATAGAAGTACGGGCCCTTGCCGCGGTTGAGCAGCTCCTGCGCGTTGTGGAAGAAGTGCAGGCCGAAGTCGACCAGCGCGCCGACGGCCTGACGTCCACCAAAGGAAAGGCCGCGCTCGTCGAGGTGCCAGCCGCGCGGGCGGACGACGATGGTCGCGTGCTCGACATCGTCCTTCAGCGCGTAGCTCTTGCCACCGCTCTCCAGCGTGATGGTCTCGCGGACCGCGTCGTACAGGTTGACCTGGCCGGAGACGACGTTCGCCCAGTGCGGCGTGTTGGCGTCTTCGAGGTCGGCGAGCCAGACCTTGGCGCCGGAGTTCAGCGCGTTGATGGTCATCTTGCGGTCGGTCGGACCGGTGATCTCGACGCGGCGATCGCGCAGGGCGGGCGGGGCTTCGGCCACCTTCCAGTCGCCCTCGCGGATCTCCTTGGTCTCGGGCAGGAAGTCCAGCTTGCCGGTGGTCCTGGCCTCCTCGCGGCGCTTGCTCCTGGCCTGCAGCAGCTCGTCGCGGCGGGCGGCGAAGGCCTCGTGCAGACCGGCGAGGAAGGCGAGCGCCTCCGGCGTGAGGATTTCGTCCCCGCGCTCGACCGGATCGCCGAGCACCTGAGCTTCAGACATGAGTAACACCCCGAGTTCGGATAAATAACGTCCCTACGGTTTTACATGACGGACTATAGTTTCTGCATAGCGGAACATCAACGCCGACGTAAGGAGTACCACGGTGGCAGCGGAGAAGAACGGGCGCGATGGCGGCGTCCAGTCACTTCAGCGGGCCTTCGAGCTCCTCGAGCATCTCGCGGACACGGGCGGGGAGGCCAGTCTTTCGGAGCTGGCGACTCTGTCCGGGCTGCCGATGCCGACCATCCACCGGCTGATCAGGACCCTGGTGGATCTGGGCTACGTCCGGCAGAACACCAACCGCCGGTACGCGCTGGGCGCCCGGCTCATCCGGCTGGGTGAGAACGCCAGCATGCAGTTCGGCTCGTGGGCGCGCCCGCTGCTCGCGGAACTGGTCGACGAGGTGGGCGAGACCGCGAATCTCGCGGTCCTGGAGCGGGACGAGGTCGTGTACGTCGCCCAGGTTCCGTCGAAGCACTCGATGCGGATGTTCACCGAGGTCGGGCGGCGGCTGCTGCCGCACGGCACCGGCGTGGGCAAGGCGATGCTGGCGCATCTGCCGCCCGAAGACGTCACGGCGCTGCTCGCCCGGACGGGGATGCCCTCCTACACCGAGCACACCTTCACCGACGAGGACGCGCTGCTGCGCGAACTGGCGAAGATCGCCCAGCAGGGTTACGCGCTCGACGAAGCGGAGCAGGAACTGGGCGTCCGTTGCGTGGCCGTCGCGGTCCCGGGCGCGCCGGTGCCGGCGGCGGTCTCGGTGTCCGGACCTTCGGGGCGGCTCACGATGGAGGCCGTCGAGCGGATCGCGCCCGTCGTCCAGCGGATCGCGACCTCGCTCGGCTCGACCCTTTCGCAGGACGGCGTCACCGTTTGAGCCTGGTCTCCAAACCGTCGAGCATCCTGTCCAGCCCGTAGCGGAACTTCTCGTCGCGAAGCCGGACAGGATCGGCTTCATCCTCGCCGCTGGCCAGCATTTCCCGCTGGTGCGGGTGTTCCCGCGCGGCCTCTTCGACGGCGGGACGCAGACGCTCCGCCCACTCGCGCTCACTCTGGCCACTCTTGGCGACGGTGGTGAGCCACGCCGCCTCCGTCGTCCCCATGCCGATGACGTAGGAGATGACCGCGCTGATCGCCTGGTTCGCCTCGTCGCCGGGGAAGCCCGCGCTCACGAAGACACCCAGCAGCCGCTCGTTGAGCCGCATGACGTTCGGCCCGAGGTACGACAGGCCGACCGAACCGAGCAGTGACGCCACCCACGGGTGCCGCAGGATCATCGCGCGGACACTTTCCGCCCCCACGACGGCCGCTTCACGCCACCGCGCCGGATCATCGCCGTCCGGCACGGTGATCTCGCCGTAGACCTCGTCGACGACCAGCTCGATCAGCTCGTCGCGGTTGGCCACGTGCCGATAGAGCGAGGTCGCGCCCGCGTTCAGCGCGGTGCCCAGCCTGCGCATGCTCAACGCGTCGACACCTTCGACGTCCAGGAGCCGGACGGCCTCGGCCACGATCTGCGCCTGGCTCAACGCGGGTTGATCCCGCTTCCGGCGAGGGCGGGTCCACACCGACTGGATCGGCTGTTCATCGACTGACATGCCGCCCACCCTAGCGCACGAAGTACCCCGTTGCGTACATCGTTCGGCTATGCGTACAGTGTGCGCATCAACCGAACGCCGTACGCAAACACTTCTGGGGGTTTCCCGATGAACGTGCCCATCCGCGATCCACGCCGCTGGTGGATCCTGATCGTCCTTTGCCTGAGCACGCTCGTGCTGGTCGTCGACAACATGGTGCTGACCGTCGCCGTGCCGCCGCTGGCCGAAGATCTCGGCGCCAGCGCCCAGGACACGCAATGGATCCTGGACTCCTACATCCTGGTGTTCGCCGGGCTGCTGCTCACCTCCGGCAGCCTCGGCGACCGGTTCGGGCGCCGGAAGGTGATGCTCATCGGCCTCCTCCTGTTCGGGGTGGCCTCACTCGTCGCGGCGTTCGCCACGAACCCGCTCGAACTGATCGCTTCCCGCGCGGTGATGGGGGTCGGCGGCGCGCTGATCATGCCGAGCACGCTGTCGATCCTGATCACCGTCTTCGACGACGAAGAGCGCCGCAAGGCGATGGCGGCGTGGAGCGCGGTCGCGATGATCGGCCTGATCGGCGGCCCGGTGCTGGGTGGTGTGCTGATCGCGTGGTTCTGGTGGGGCGCGGTGTTCCTGATCAACGTGCCGATCGTCGTCATCGCGGTGATCGCCGCGCTCACCCTGATGCCGGAGTCCAAGGGCCCGTGGCAGAAGCCGGACCCGCTCGGCGCCGTCCTTTCCGCGGCGGGCATGGTCTCGCTGGTCTGGACGATCATCGAACTGCCCAAGCACGGCCTCGCCGAAGCCGGAACCCTGATCCCGCTGGCGGTCGCGATCGTGTGCCTGACCGGCTTCGTGTTCTGGGAGCGGCACACGCCGTCGCCGATGGTCCCGCTGAAGCTGTTCCGCAAGCGCAACTTCAGCGGCGGCAGCCTGTCGCTCACGCTGGTGCAGATCGGCAACGGCGGTCTGCTGCTGCTCCTGACCCAGTACCTGCAGTTCGTGCTCGGCTACACCCCGACCGAGGCGGGTCTCGCGTTCATCCCGATGGCCGTCGCGTCGCTGCTGTTCAACACCCTCGGCGCCACGCTGGGCCAGAAGATCGGCAACCGGGCGTTGACCACGGCCGGGATGATCGTGATGGCGGGCGGCTTCGGCCTGCTCGCGACGATGTCGGCGAACGAGGGCTTCCTGTTGCCCGCGGCCGCGCTGTTCCTGCTCGGCGCGGGCGGCGGGGTGGCGATGCCGTCGGCGATCGCGGCGCTGATGGGCGAGGTCCCGGAGGAACAGGCCGGGGTCGGCTCCGCGCTCAACGACACGATCCAGCAACTGGGCGCCGCGCTCGGCATCGCGATCCTGGGCAGCATCGTTTCGAGCCTGTTCACCTCGCACATGCCCGGCGACGCCCCGGCGCAGGCACGGCTTTCGATCGGCGACGCCTTCGCGACCGGTAACGACGGCCTCATCGCCGCGGCCCGTGAGTCGTTCACCTCGGCGATGTCGACGACGTTCCTGGTGAGCGCGGTCGGCGTGCTGGCGGCGGCGGTGGTCGCGTTCCTGGTGATGCGGGACAAGAAGACCGCGCCGGTTTCGCCGGACGAGAACGTCCCTGCCACGGCCTGACGCGTGCTATGAACGGGCCGTTCCTTGCAAATTTTGCAAGGAACGGCCCGTTCATAGCAGTGGTCAGCTGCTGAGCAGGGCCTCCACGAACGCGCCAGGCTCGAACGGCGCCAGATCGTCCGGCCCCTCACCGAGGCCGACCAGCTTCACCGGCACCCCCAGTTCACGCTGCACCTGGAAGACGATGCCGCCCTTCGCGGTGCCGTCCAGTTTGGTCAGCACGATGCCGGTGACGTCGATGACCTCCGAGAACACGCGGGCCTGCATCAGCCCGTTCTGCCCGGTGGTGGCGTCGAGCACCAGCAGCACCTCGTCGACCTTCGCCTGCTTCTCGACGACTCGCTTGACCTTGCCCAGCTCGTCCATCAGGCCGGTCTTGGTGTGCAGACGGCCGGCGGTGTCGACCAGGACCGCGTCCACACCCGCCTCGGTGCCGCGTTTGACGGCGTCGAAGGCGACCGCCGCCGGGTCCGCGCCTTCCTTGCCGCGCACGACCTCGGCGCCCACGCGCTCGGCCCACGTCTGGAGCTGGTCCGCCGCGGCGGCACGGAAGGTGTCGGCCGCGCCGAGCACCACGGTGCTCCCCTGCGCGACGAGCACGCGGGCGAGTTTGCCGGTGGTGGTGGTCTTGCCGGTGCCGTTGACCCCGGCGACCAGCACGACGGCGGGCTGCTTCTTCCCGTCGACGGTGTGCGGCAGCGCGCGGACGGCCCGCACCGCGTCGGTCGACAGGGCGGCGGTCAGCACCTCCTGCAAGACCGCGCGCGCCTCCTCCGAGGTCCGCACGGCGCGGCGCTTCAGCTCGTCACGAAGACGTTCGACGATCTCGGTGGTCGTCGCGGCGCCCAGGTCCGCCATGAGCAGCGTGTCCTCGACGTCCTGCCACGAGTCCTCGTCCAGGTCGCCGGCGCCCAGCAGGCCGAGCAGGCTCTGCCCGAACACCGAACGGGACTTGCCCAGCCTGCCGCGCAGCCGCTCCAGGCGGCCGGTGGCCGGGGCGATCTCTTCTACGGGAGCGGGCTCGGGGGCCACTTCCTCAGGGGCCTCGGCGGGTTCGGGGAGTTCGACGTCGCGCACCGTGCGCTGCGCGGAATCCCTCGGCACCGACGCGTCGTCCCCGACGGCGGGCTGGCCCTCGGTCTCGGGACGGTCCTCGACCGGGTGTTCGGGTTCGTCGGTCGTCTCTCCACCAGGGGCGAGCGCGATCCCGCCGGTGGCGGTATAGCCGCCGCCCTTCGGCTTCTCGACGACGTCGGCAGCCTTGGACTCGTCCAGGCTGATCCGGCGGCGGCGCGCGATGAGCAGCCCGGCCACCAGAACGGCGACCAGGACCACGACGGCAACGACAACGATCCAGAACCAGGGGGTACTCGACACGGCGCCATCCTCGCATCCGCACCCCGTCGCGCTCAGACGCCCCACGGGAAGGAAGCCGATCTTGTCAAACACCCACTGGATCGGACTCATTTCGGACAAGAAGAAACGGTCCGGCTTGCGCGCTCTCCGGAACGACGGATAAACCACTCCGAATGACGGTTTTCTCCGGCACTGGGGTCCGGGTGATCGGGCTCATCTCCGGCACGTCGATCGACGGGATCGACGTGGCGGCCGCCGAACTGCGCGCCGACGGGGACACGGTGGTGCTCTCGCCGCTCGGCCAGCTCGAAGTCCCTTATCCCGAAACGCTCCGCGATGCCTTGCTCGCCGCCCTCCCGCCGAATCCCTGCGACGCCGAACAGCTCACGAAACTCGACACCCTGGTGGGCCAGGCCTTCGCCGAGGCGGCCGTGCGTGGCGTCGAGGAACTGGCCGGTGGCGAGGCGGACGTCGTCGCCTCGCTGGGTCAGACGGTGTTCCACTGGGTCGAAGACGGCACCGCGCGCGGCACGTTGCAACTGGGCAACCCGGCGTGGATCGCCGAACGCACCGGACTGCCGGTGGTGGCCGACCTCCGCGTCCGCGACGTCGCCGCCGGCGGGCACGGCGCACCGCTCGCCAGCACCATGGACGCGTTGTGGCTCCGGGAAATGGCCGCCTCCGGCCCGGTCGCGGCGCTGAACATCGGCGGGATCGCGAACATCACCGTCGTCCCCGCCGAGGGTGACGCCCTGGCCTACGACACGGGCCCCGGCAACGCGCTGATGGACATCGCCGCGCACCGCGCCACGGGCCGTCGCGCGGACATCGACGGAGCGCTCGCCCTGCGCGGCACCGTCCGGCCCGACCTGCTTGCGAAGCTCCTGCTCGACCCGTACTACGCCGCGGCACCACCGAAATCCACCGGCAAGGAGCTGTTCCACAGTGCGTACCTCGACGCGACGCTCGACGGGCTCCCGCCGGTCGGCGCGGAAGACCTCCTGGCGACGCTGACCGAACTGACCGCGGTGACGATCGCCGCGGAATGCCGCCGCCACGACATCGCCACGCTGATCGTCTCCGGCGGCGGCGCCGACAACCCGGCGCTGATGGCCGCGCTCACCAGGAACCTGCCGGGTACGGCGCTGAAGACCAGCGACGACCACGGGCTGCCGCGCGCGGGCAAAGAGGCATACCTGACCATTCTGCTCGGCTGGCTGACCTGGTCCGGCGTCCCGGGGAATCTCCCGTCGGCGACCGGAGCCCGCGGCCACCGGTTGCTCGGCAGCATCACCCCGGGCGCGGGCCCCCTGCGGCTCCCCGCCCCGCACAGCTCAACCGTGACCCGGTTACGGGTAGCGGCGAAGACCGGCGAGCGATAGGAGATACGGATGCGCGCACTTGACCTCGCGATCATCGGGCTTTTTCTGGTCGGCATGCCCCTGCTGGGCGTCTGGATCGGCGGCAAACAGAAATCCGGCTCCGACTACTTCGTCGGTGAAGGCAAGATCTCCTGGTGGGTGGCCTGCCTTTCGGTCGTCTCCGCGGAAACGTCCACGCTCACCGTGCTCTCCGTGCCGACGGTGGCCTACATCGCCACCCCCGGCGACGGCGGCATGACGTATCTGGCGCTGGCGATCGGCTACATCGCGGGCCGGATCGTGGTGTCGATGGTGTTGTTGCCGCGCTACGTGGCGGGCAATCTGGTCACCGCGTACGCCTTCCTTGGCAAACGCTTCGGCAGCGGGTTGCAGGGCACCGCGTCGGTGACCTTCCTGCTCACCCGGACGCTGGCCGACGGGATCCGGCTGTTCGCCACCGCGATCCCGATCAAGGTGGTGATGGCGGCCTACGGCCTGAACGTCTCGTACTGGACGATCGTCATCGGGCTCGGCATCGCGATGGTGCTCTACAGCTTCTTCGGCGGGGTCCGCGCGGTCGTCTGGGTCGACGCGATCCAGATGCTCTGGTACATCCTCGGCGCGGTCGTGGTGATCTGGGCGATCTCCAGCAGGCTGCCGGACGGCTGGTTCGGCAAGGCCGTGGACGCGAACAAGTTCCAGATCTTCGACTTCTCCTCGAACATGCTCACCGGGCAGTACGCGTTCTTCACCGCCCTGATCGGCGGCGCGGTGCTTTCGATGGCCTCGCACGGCTCCGATCAGCTGATCGTGCAGCGCCTGCAGTCCACCAACGATCTGCGTGCCGCCCGGAAGGCGTTGGTCGCCAGCGGTTTCGTGGTGTTCCTGCAGTTCGCGCTGTTCCTGTTCATCGGCGTGCTGCTGTGGGCGCTCTACAACGGACTCGCCCCGACCAAGCCGAAGCCGGAAGGCCTCGGGCTGGCCAACAAGGACGAACTGTTCGCCAACTTCATCGTGAACGATCTGCCGAGCGGGCTGTCCGGGTTCGTGATCGCCGGGATCCTCGCCGCCGCACTGAGTTCGTCGCTCGGCGCGCTGGCCTCGTCGACGGTGACCGACGTCTACGAACGGGTGATCGGCCGGGAACTCCCGGAAGCCGACCGGCTCAAGCACGGCCGGATCTGGACGATCGTCTGGGCGGGCGCGCTGATCCTGTGCGCGGGTTTCTTCGCCTCCTCCAACAAGACCTCGGCCGATCCGATCGTGGTGCAGGCGCTCGGCATCACCGGGTACACCTACGGCGCGCTGCTCGGCGCGTTCCTGCTGGGCCTGCTGTTCAAGCGGGCGAGGCAGGCGGACGCGATCGTGGCGTTCGTGTCGACGGTGATCGTGATGGCGTTCATCATCCTGGGCGTCAAGTTCGACAAACCGGACGGCAGCCTGATCGGCGTCGACTTCAGCAAGGCGTCGGGGAACACGGTGGCGCTGGCGTGGCCTTGGTACACGCTGTGCGGTGTGGTGATCACGCTCGTCGTGGGCGGGTTGCTCTCGCTGCGGCACGGAAGCGTGGACCCGCTGGCCGAACCGGACGTGAAGGAGTCCACTCCCGTCTAGGGCCTCGTGAGTGGTAAGGACGGTTAGAACCGTCCTTACCACTCACGAGGTGACGAGCTCCTCTTCGGAGGTCCGGAGCCGCTGCGAGATCACCTTCGTGATGCCGTCGCCCTGCATCGAAACGCCGTACAGGGCGTCCGCGATCTCCATGGTCGGCTTCTGGTGGGTGATGATGATCAGCTGCGAAGAGTCCCGCAGCTGCTCCAGCAGCCCGATCAGCCGGCGCATGTTGGTGTCGTCGAGCGCGGCCTCGACCTCGTCCATGACGTAGAAGGGCGAAGGCCTGGCGCGGAAGATCGCCACCAGCATGCCGACCGCGACGAGCGACTTCTCGCCACCGGAGAGCAGCGAGAGCCGCTTGACCTTCTTGCCCGGCGGGCGCGCTTCGACGTCGACGCCGGTGGACAGCAGGTCGTTGGGCTGCGTGAGCACCATGCGCCCTTCGCCGCCCGGGAACAGCACGCTGAACACGGTCTCGAACTCGCGCGCGACGTCTTCGTAGGCCGACGCGAAGACTTCGAGGATCTTCTCGTCGACCTGCTTGATGACGGCTTCGAGGTCCTTGCGGGTGTCCTTGAGGTCTTCGAGCTGCGTCGAGAGGAACTTGTAGCGCTCCTCCAGCGCCGCGAACTCCTCCAGCGCCAGCGGGTTGACCTTGCCCAGCAGGCTCAGGTCCTTCTCCGCGCGCTTCGCCCGGCGGGCCTGGGTGTCGCGGTCGAACGGCATGGGCGGCGGCGGGGTGACGTCCTCGCCGCGTTCCTTGGCGGCCTCGTACTCGGCCATCTCCCCCGCGCTCGGCGGCACGGGGACTTCCGGGCCGTACTCGGAGACGAGGTCCTCGAGGCCGATGCCGAAGTCTTCGGCGATCTTGGTTTCGAGCTGTTCGAGCCGTAGCCGCTGCTCGGCGCGCAGCACCTCGTCGCGGTGGACGGCGTCGGTGAGCTTCTCCAGTTCGCCGGTCAGCTCGCGGACCTTGCTGCGCACCTGCGTCAGCGCGGTCTCCCGCGACTGCCGCTGCGCCTGCGCCTCGTCCCGTTCGTGGGCGGCGCGCTGCACGGAGACCTCGATGCGCTCCAACGCGATCTCGCCGCCGTTGACCACCGCGTTGGCGATCTCGGCGCCGCGTTTCCGCGCGGCCCTGGACTTTTCGGCTCGTTCGCGGGCCTGCCGCTCGGCGTGCGCGGCCCGGCGGAGCGATTCGGCCTTGCCCTGGATGCTCCGCGCGCGCTCCTCGGCGGTGCGCAGGGCGAGCCGCGACTCCATCTCCTCCTGGCGGACCGTGCCGAGGTCTTCGGCTGCCTGGTCGCGTTCGGCGGTGTCCGGATCCTCGTCGACTTCCTGGTCGGCGACGGCGGCCAGCCGCTCTTCGAGTTCGGCGAGCTGCCGCAGTGCCTCTTCGCGGCTCTGCTCGACCTTGGCGCGCTGGTTGCTCAGCCGGTCCATTTCGGCCTGGGCGGCGCGCGCGGCCTGCTGCATCCGGTTCAGCCGCTCGGACGAGCGCGCCTTGCGGACCTTCGCGTCCCCGAGCGCTTCCTTGGCCCTGCCGACCTCTTCGCGCCGGGCGGCCTGCCCGGCGCGAGCGCCTTCGAGCTCCGCTGCGGTGCGTTCCAGCGCGCGCTCGGCGGCGCTCAGCCGGTCGCCGGCCTCGTCGACCGCCGCCTGCACCTCGATGACGCTCTCGCTGCGCGCCGAACCACCGACCGCCCAGCGTGCGCCGAAGACGTCGCCCTCGGGCGTGACCGTGCTGACTTCGGGATACACCTCCACGAGACGGCGTGCGGACTCCAGACCGTCCACAATGGCCACCCGGTCGAGCGCGTGCTCGACGGCGGACCGCAACGCGGACGGCGCGGTGACCACTTCACGCGCCCAGCGCGCGCCCTTGGGCAGCGACGGCCAGCCACTCGTGTCCACAGTGGACCCCAGGCCGCCGAGCAGAATGCCCGCGCGACCGGAGTCGTTGTCCTTCAAGAACTTCAGCGCGGCGAGCGCGTCTTCGCCGCCGTTGACCGCGACCGCGTCGGCGACCGGGCCGAGCGCCGCGGCCAGCGCGACCTCGTGTCCGGCTTCGACGGTGAGCAGCGCGGCGACCGAACCGAGCAGGCCCGGAAGTTCGTGCTGCGCGCCGAGCAGCGCGCCGGCCCCGTCCTTGCGGCGCAGGCCCATCGACAGCGCCTCGACGCGCGCCTTCTCCGACGCGATCTCGCGCTCGGCGGCCCGCTCGGCCTTGACCAGCTCCTCGACACGGGCCTTGGCGGCGTTGTTGGCCTCCACCGCGCGATCGTGGTGGGCCTGAAGATCGGAGTCGTCGGATTCCTCGACACCCCCCGCGGCCTTGGCCTCTTCGAGCTCCTCGACGGCGATCTCCGCACGCTCGGCGGCCTCTTCGAGCGACACGGTGAGCCGGTCGATCTCGTCGGAGGTGGCGCCGTTCTTGCTGCGCAGCGCCTCGACCTGGCCGGAGAGCTTCGCGAGCCCTTCCCGGCGGTCGGCGATCGCGCGGACGGCGGCCATATGCGCGCGCTCGGCGGCCTGGACGAGGTGTTCGAGCTGCTCGCGCCGCTGGACGGTCTCCGAAAGCACCATCCTGGCCTCGGCGACGGCCTCGTTGAGCTCCTGCTCCCGTTCGGCGACCTGCTCGGCCTCGGCGAGCAGCTCGTCGGGGTCGCGACCGGTGCTCGCCTGCTGCACGTCGGACGACAGATGCCGCTGACGCTCCAGCGCGAGCCGCACGGTGCCGCGCAACCGCTCGGTCAGCGCGGAAAGCTTGTACCAGGTCTCCTGCGCGGCGGCCAGCTTCGGCGCGTCCTCGGCGAGCGACGCTTCGAGCTCGGCCTCCTCGGCGGCGACGATCTCCAGCGCCTGCTCGACCTCGGCCCGGCGCTGGCGGGCGACCCGCTCGTCGGCCTCTTCCTTGGCGATGCCTTCGCGCTGGGTGACCAGGTCGTGGGCGAACAGCCGCAGCCGCGCGTCGCGCAGTTCCGACTGCACCCACTGCGCCTTGCGGGCGATCTCGGCCTGCTTGCCCAGCGGTTTGAGCTGGCGGCGCAGCTCGGTGGTGAGGTCGCCGAGGCGGTCGAGGTTGCCCTGCATGTTCGCGAGCTTGCGCAGGGTCTGTTCCTTGCGCTTGCGGTGCTTGAGGACGCCCGCGGCCTCTTCGATGAAGGCGCGGCGCTCCTCGGGCTTCGATTCGAGGATCGCCGAAAGCTGCCCCTGCCCGACGATGACGTGCATCTCGCGGCCGATACCGGAGTCCGACAGCAGTTCCTGCACGTCCATCAGGCGGCAGCGGTCGCCGTTGATCTCGTACTCGCTCGCGCCGTCACGGAACATCCGGCGGGTGATCGAGACCTCGGAGTACTCGATGGGCAGCGCGCCGTCGGCGTTGTCGATGGTCAGGGTGACCTCGGCGCGCCCGAGAGGGGCGCGGCCGGCGGTCCCGGCGAAGATGACATCCTCCATCTTGCCGCCGCGCAGGTCCTTCGCGCCCTGGGTGCCCATGACCCAGCGGAGCGCGTCGAGGACGTTCGACTTGCCGGAGCCGTTCGGCCCGACCACGCAGGTGATGCCCGGCTCGAAACGCAACGTCGTCGCCGAGGCGAAGGACTTGAAGCCCTTGAGCGTCAGGCTCTTCAGGTGCACGTCGTGCTGACCCCTCTGGCTGCGGGAACCGGTCTCTCAATCGGCCCAGGCTACCTGTGTGCTCACGGTGATCGTGGGACGCCGGGCTTCAGCGCTCCACGAACCCTCGAAGCCCGCCCTTCGCAGGCGACCACCGCTCGACGACGTGATCCACACTTCCGGGTGATTCCCCGGAGCGCAGGGTCGCCAAAAACCGCTCACAGTGTTCACGAACACCCTCCGCTATCACCTCGACACGTCCGTCGGCCAGATTGGCCGCGCTGCCGACGAGCCCCAGCTCAAGCGCCCTGCTGCGGGTCCACCAGCGGAAACCGACACCCTGGACCCGGCCGTGCACCCACGCGGTCAGCCTGATGTGCGTTACTTCTTCACTCACGACCCCTATCGTGCACCATGCGGATGAACGCGGAGGGTGAACACGACGTCCGCTGTAGTTCGCAGACGGTGATGCGGCGGTGATAATCTCCGCGCCGGGTCCCCGCTTTGGGCTACCTCGCCCGGGTAGCCGAACTCCCCGAAGTCCCCCATCCGAGGAGCCAGCACATGCCCCGTCCCGACGGGTCTGATTCGAGCGCACGCGTGTCCGTGGCACCGCCGCGCGGCGCCACCGGCAAGCTCAACCGCGCCGGCTACGCCGTACTCGGCGTCAGCGGCCTCGTGGTGGCGACGGCCTTCGCCGCGATCGCCGAACTCGCGGGTCCCGGCGTCTCCGCCACCGCGGGCGGCACCGGCGTCCCCGGCGGCGGACAGGGCATCGCCCCCGCCGGCGTCCAGCTGGTCCCGGGCAACGCCGTGCCCGGCGGCCCGATGACCGTCAGCGGCTCGCCCACGCCGGGCGCGCCCTCCAGCTCGACGGCGCCGCCGACCACGGTGACCTCGGTCGGCGCGGACGGCAAGGAGACGACGAGCGTCGTCACCCCGCCTCCGGTCGTGCCACCGAACCCGAATCCCGGTCCCGGGCCGGGGCCGGACCCTGATCCCGGCCCGTCGAAGCCGCCGACTTCGACCCCAACACCGACGAAGACGACGACAACCACTCCGACTTCGACGACCCCGACGGATCCACCGTCGAGCACGCCGGGTGGCGGCTCCAGCTCCAGCGGCGCGCCGGAGTCCTCGCCGGGCAAGTCCAGCACCTCCGGCACGGACACTTCGACGAGCAGCGCCCAGTAAGCCTCACCGCGCGCTATGAACGGGACGTTCCTTGCCAAATTTGCCAGGAACGGCCCGTTCATAGCGTTCGGGGGTGACGTCCGGATGTCATGAAAGGGTCGTTCAGGACGAAAAACGTCAGGAACGACCCTTTCATGACACCCGGGACCACGAGGGGATCACAACTCGAAGCGGTACCCCATCCCCGGTTCCGTCAGCAGGTGCCGCGGCCGCGAGGGTTCCGGTTCCAGCTTTCGCCGCAGCTGCGCCAGATACACCCGCAGGTAGTGCGACTCGGTCTCGTACGTCGGCCCCCACACCTCGTGCAGCAGCTGCTTCTGCGCCACCAGACGCCCGCGGTTGCGCACCAGCAGTTCCAGCACTCCCCATTCGGTCTTGGTGAGATGTACTTCCTTGCCGTCCCGGCGCACCTTCTTCGCCGCGAGGTCGATCCGGAAGGATCCCGTGTCCACCACCGCGTCCGCACCGTCCACACCGGACGAAGCCGAGCGGCGTACGGCGGCCCGCAGGCGCGCCAGCAGTTCGTCCATGCCGAAGGGTTTGGTGACGTAGTCGTCGGCGCCGGCGTCGAGGGCCTGCACCTTGTCGGCCGAATCGCCGCGCGCGGACAGCACGATGATCGGCACGGTCGTCCAGCCGCGCAGCCCGGCGATCACCTCGGTGCCGTCGAGGTCGGGCAGGCCGAGGTCGAGCACGACGACGTCGGGTTTGGTTTCGGCGACGGCCTTCAGCGCGGCCGTCCCGTCGTGCGCGGTGATCACCTTGTAGCCGCGGGCGGACAGGTTGATCCGCAGGGCTCGCACGATCTGCGGTTCGTCGTCGACGACCAGCACGGTCGCCGACGCGGTGTCTGCGCTCATCGCACTCGCTCCTCCTCTTCGTTCTCGAGGCCCTCGTCATCGAACGCGAGGAGGCTCTTTTCCGGATCCTGACCAACATATGCGGGCAGTGAGATGACGACGGTGAGCCCGCCGCCGGGCGTGTCCTCCGCCCGGATCCGCCCGCCCATCGCCTCGGTGAACCCCTTGGCGACCGACAGCCCCAGTCCCACGCCGGGCACGCTGTCCCGGTCTCCCCCGAGCCGCTGGAACGGCGCGAACGCCGAGTCCGCGGTGCCCTTCTTGAGCCCGCGCCCGTGGTCGACGATGCGCAGTTCGACGTGTTCGGAATGTGTGCTCGCGCGGGCCGAGACCGGCTCGCCGGACGAGCCGTGCCGCAGCGCGTTGTCGATCACGTTCGCCACGACCCGTTCCAGCAGGCCGGGATCGGCGCACACCGACGGCAGCCGCGAGTCGATCGCGACCACGACCGAAGCCGAGTTGTCCACAGTGGACAGTGCGTGCGAGACCACCTCGTCGTAGCCGACCGGACGCAGGTGCGGGCGTACCGCGCCGGTCGCCAGCCGGGACGAGTCGAGCAGGTTGTCGATCAGCCCGGCCAGCCGGTCCGCCGATTCCTCGATCGCTTCGAGCAGTTCGTCGGTGTCGGATTCGGACAGTGAGATGTCGGTCGCGCGCAGGCTGCCGATGGACGCCTTGATCGACGTCAGCGGCGTCCGGAGGTCGTGGCCGACGGCCGACAGCAACGCCGTGCGGAGTTCGGTCGCCTCGGCCTTGCGCTCGGCCCGGATGGCCGCCTTCGCCGTCCGCTGCTGCCGCAGGGCCAGCAACGCCTGTCCCGCGACGGCTTCCAGTACTCCCCGGTCCGAAGCGGGCAGCGCGCGGCCCCGCAGCGTCAGGTGGACGTCGGCGGTGACGGCGATATCGACGTCGGCCTGGTCCGGGTCGGCGCACGGATCCGTGCCGGCGCTCGCCACCCGTTTCCACTTCCCGTCCCGCTTTTCCAGCAGGGTCACCGAAGTCAGGCCGAAGTTCTCGCGGACCTTCTCCAGCAGCCGCTCGATCGGGTTGGCGTGCGTGAGCACCGTCCGCGCGTACGACGCCAGCAGCGCCGCCTCGGTCCGCGCCCGCGCGGCCTGCGTCGCGCGCCGGGCGGCGGTGTCGACGACCGCCGCGACGAGGACCGCCACCAGCACCATCGCGACCAGCGTGATCACGTTGCGCGGCTCGTGGACAGTCAGGTTGTACAGCGGCGGGGTGAAGAAGAAGTTCAGCAGCCCGGCCGAGACCACCGCCGCGAGCAGCGCGGGGCCGAGCCCGCCCGCGAGCGCGACCAGCACCGTCGCGAGGACGTAGTCGACCACGTCGGTGGAGAAGTCGAGCTGGTCCCGCAACAGGACACCGAACAGCGTCGCCAGCGCCGGCAGCACCAGCGAAAGCACCCATCCGGTCAGGCGGCGCGAGGGCGTCAACGGGCTCCGGGCGAAGCGGGCGCGCAGCCGCCCGCCCGCTTCGTCGTGCGTGACCATGTGGACGTCGATCGGGCCGGACCGCTGGACCACGGCCGCACCGATACCCTCGTCGAACAGCCGCGCCACACGGGACCGCCGCGAGGTCCCGACCACCAGCTGGGTCGCGTTCACCCCGCGCGCGAAGTCGAGCAGCGCCGTCGGCACGTCGTCGCCGACGACGGTGTGAAAGGTCGCGCCGACCTCCTCGGCCAGTTTCCGGTATTTGCCGACCGCAGTCGGCCCCATTCCGGCGAGCCCGTCGCCGCGCAGGATGTGCAGCACCTGCAGTTCGGCCCCCGCGCGGTTCGCGATGCGGCTCGCGCGGCGGATCAGCGTCTCACTCTCCGGACCGCCGGTGATGGACACGACCACCCGTTCGCGGGCTTCCCACGTGTCGGTGATCTTCTGCTCGGCCCGGTACCGCTGCAGCGCGACGTCGACCTGGTCGGCGACCCACAGCAACGCGAGCTCCCGCAGCGCGGTGAGGTTGCCGGGCCGGAAGTAGTTGCCCAGCGCCGCGTCGATCCGCTCGGCCGGGTACACGTTGCCGTGCGCCAGACGCCGCCGGAGCGCTTCAGGGGTGATGTCGACCAGCTCCAGCTGCTCGGCCCGCCGCACGACCTCGTCGGGCACCGTCTCCTGCTGGGTGACGCCGGTGATGCGCTCGACGACGTCGTTGAGGCTCTGCAGATGCTGCACGTTGACCGTGGAGAGGACGTCGATCCCAGCGGCGAGCAGTTCGTCGATGTCCTGCCAGCGCTTCTCGTTGCGCGAACCCGGCACGTTGGTGTGCGCGAGTTCGTCGACCACGGCGACCTCGGGGGCGCGGGCGAGCAGGGCGTCGAGGTCCATCTCCTCGAACTCGCGGTCCCGGTGCGCCGACCGGCGGCGTGGCACGATCTCCAGGCCTTCGACGAGCTCCGCGGTCTTCTTCCGGCCGTGCGTCTCGACCAGGCCGATGACCACGTCGGTGCCCCGATCGAGGCGGCGGCGCGCCTCCCCGAGCATCGCGTAGGTCTTGCCGACGCCCGGGGCCGCGCCGAGGTAGATCCTCAGCTCACCCCGGCGCGGCTTGGTCGTGTTCTCGTCCACGTCTGTCAGTGTGCTCCTCCGGCCGCGTCGCGCACGGCCAAGTTGACCTTCAGCACATTGACGCCCGGCACACCGATCCCGGCGCCGCTCGTGTTCTCCGCGACGAGTTGCCGGACCTTCTCCTCGGTCAGGCCCGTGTTCCTCGCCACTCGCGGGATCTGCAGGTCCGCGTAGGCGACGCTGATCGCCGGGTCCATCCCCGATCCCGACGCCGTCACCGCGTCGGCGGGCACCTGCGCCTCCTGGACACCCTCGCGGGCGGCGATGAGCTTCTTGCGTTCGCCGATCGCGGCGACCAGGTCCTCGTTGTACGGGCCCTTGTTCGACGGGCCGGACGACGACGGGTCTCCGGGGCCGAGAGCGTCCTTCGAGCCCGCGGACGGCCGGTTGTGGAACCACGGGTCCTTCGCCGGGTCGGCCGCGACCGGATCGACGCCGATCAGCGACGAGCCGACGGCCTGCCCGTCCTGGCTGATGACCGAGCCCTCGGCGTTGCCTTCGAGACCCGGGATGCGGGAGACCGCCCACACGCCGAGCGGGTAGGCGACACCCAGCAGGACGGTGAAGACGAGCAGGACACGCAGCCCGGCGAGGGTCTGCTTCAGCAATGCGTTCATGGCGTTACCCGATTCCAGGGATGAGACGGACGAGCAGGTCGATCAGCCAGATCCCGAGGAACGGGCTGACGATGCCGCCGAGGCCGTAGACCAGCAGGTTCCGACGCAGCAGCGCCGAGGCGGACGACGGCTTGTACCGGACGCCGCGCAGGGCGAGCGGGATCAGCCCGACGATGATCAGGGCGTTGAAGATGACCGCCGACAGGATCGCCGACTTCGGCGTCGCGAGCTGCATGATGTTGAGCGCGCCGAGCTGGGCGAAGATGCCGGTGAACATCGCGGGCAGGATCGCGAAGTACTTCGCGAGGTCGTTGGCGACGCTGAAGGTGGTCAGCGCGCCGCGGGTGATCAGCAACTGCTTGCCGATCTCCACGATCTCGATCAGTTTCGTCGGGTCGGAGTCGAGGTCCACCATGTTCCCCGCCTCCTTGGCGGCGGAGGTCCCGGTGTTCATCGCGACGCCGACGTCGGACTGCGCGAGCGCGGGGGCGTCGTTGGTGCCGTCGCCGGTCATCGCGACCAGCCGCCCGCCCTCCTGTTCCTTCTTGATCAGCGCCATCTTGTCCTCGGGTTTGGCCTCGGCGAGGTAGTCGTCGACGCCCGCGTCCCGCGCGATGGCCTTGGCGGTCAGCGGGTTGTCCCCGGTGATCATGACGGTCTTGATCCCCATCGAGCGGAGCTGCACGAACCGCTCCTTCATGCCGGGTTTGACCACATCGGACAGCCGGATCACGCCGCGTACGAACGCTTTCGCGCCGTCGTACTCCGCGACCACCAGCGGTGTGCCGCCCTGCCCGCTGATCTCGTCGACGACGCGTTCGGTCTCGTCCGGCATGTCGCCGCCGCGTTCGCGGACCCATTCGCGCACGGCGGCGGTGGCGCCCTTGCGGACCTGCCGTTCGCCGATGTCGATGCCGCTCATCCGGGTCTGCGCGGTGAACTCGACGAAGTCCGCGAGCTTCTCGTCGTCGGACGCCGTCTCCGCGAGACCGTGTTCCCGCGCCACGAGTTCGACGATGCTGCGGCCTTCCGGCGTGCCGTCGGCGAGGCTGGAGAGCCGGGCCGCCTTGGCGATGTCGTCCACAGTGGACTCGCCGACCGGGATCAGCTCGGTGGCCTTGCGGTTGCCGAAGGTGATCGTGCCGGTCTTGTCCAGCAGCAGCGTCGAGACGTCGCCCGCGGCCTCCACCGCGCGACCGCTGGTGGCGAGGACGTTGCGCTGAACCAGCCGGTCCATCCCCGCGATCCCGATCGCGGACAGCAGCGCGCCGATCGTCGTCGGGATCAGGCAGACCAGCAGCGCGGTCAGCACGATCACCGACTGCTGGCTGCCCGAGTAGCCCGCCATCGGCTGCAGCGCCACGACGGCGAGCAGGAAGATGATCGTGAGCGTGGAGAGCAGGATCGTCAGCGCGATCTCGTTCGGCGTCTTCTGCCGGGAAGCGCCCTCCACCAAGGAGATCATGCGGTCCACAAAGGACTCGCCGGGTTTGGTGGTGATCTTCACGACCACGCGGTCACTGAGCACCGTGGTGCCGCCGGTGACCGCGCACCGGTCGCCGCCCGACTCACGGATGACCGGGGCGGACTCGCCGGTGATGGCCGATTCGTCGACGGTCGCGATGCCCTCGACGACGTCGCCGTCGCCCGGGATGACCTGCCCGGCCTCGACGACCACGAGGTCGCCGACGCGCAGATCGGCGCCCGGCACGGTCTCCTCGTCGCCGTCCTCGGTGAGACGGCGCGCGACGGTCTCCTTCTTGCTGCGCCGCAGGGTTTCCGCCTGCGCCTTGCCCCGGCCTTCCGCGACGGCCTCGGCGAGGTTCGCGAACAGGACGGTGAACCACAGCCAGATCGTGATGAGGATGGTGAACACGCTCGGGTCGGTGATCGCGAAGACCGTGGTCAGCGCCGAGCCGATCCACACCACGAACATGACCGGGTTGGCGAGCTGGTGCTTGGGGTTGAGCTTGCGCAACGCCTCCGGCAAGGAGGTCAGCAGCTGGCGTGGGCTGAAGATGCCCGCGCCGACCCGGCCGGTGTTTTCGACGTGGTGCTGGGTTGTTTCTTCGGGAGTGCGTTCCTGGGTGACGGTCATGCGAGTGCCTCTGCGATGGGCCCGAGCGCGAGCGCCGGGATGAAGGTGAGGGCCGCGACGAGCACGATCGTGCCCGCGAGCATCGTGCCGAAGAGCGGCCCGGTGGTGGGCAGCGTGCCGGCGGTCTCCGGAACCTTCCGTTGGGAGGCGAGGGATCCGGCCAGGCACAGCACGGCGAGGATCGGGACGAACCGGCCGAGCAGCATGGCCACCGACAGCGAGGACTGGAACCAGTCGTTCGTCACGGTGAGCCCGCCGAACGCGCTGCCGTTGTTGTTGCCCGCCGAGGCGTAGGCGTACAGGACTTCGGAGAGGCCGTGCGCGCCCGAGTTCGTCATGGCGGCCGGGGTGTCGGCCAGCATCAGCGCGACACCGGAACCGAGCAGGACCACGGTCGGCATCGCCAGCATGGAGACGGCGGCGCAGGTGACCTCGCGTTTGCCGAGCTTCTTCCCCAGGTATTCCGGCGTCCGGCCGACCATCAGGCCGGCGAGGAACATCGCGATCACGGCCATCACGAGGATGCCGTAGAGGCCGGTGCCCACCCCGCCCGGCGAGATCTCGCCCAGCAGCATGTTGAGCAGCGCGCCTCCGCCGCCGAGCCCGCTGTAGCTGTCGTGCGCGCCGTTGACCGCGCCGGTCGACGTGCCGGTGGTGGCGTTGGCGAACAGCGAACTCAGGCCGATGCCGAACCGCTGCTCCTTGCCCTCCAGATTCGCCCCGGCGGCCAGCGACGCGGGGCCGCTCGCGTTGGCTTCGGACAGCCAGGTGACCGCGAGCATCGCGGTGAACAGCCCGGCCATCACCGAAAGCAGGACGTAACCCTGCCGGGTGTTGCCGACGAGTTTGCCGAAGGTGCGGGTCAGCGAGACCGGGATGACCAGGATCAGGAAGATCTCGATCAGGTTGGTCCAGGCGTTGGGGTTCTCGAACGGGTGGGCGGAGTTGGCGTTGAAGATGCCGCCGCCGTTGGTGCCGAGTTCCTTGATGGCTTCCTGGCTCGCGGCGGGCGCGAGGGCGATCTTGCTCGTGCTGCCGTCCGGGTTGAGGACGTCGACGCCGCTCTTGAGGCTCTGGACGACGCCGAGCGCGATGAGCGCGATCGCCGCGACGAACGCGATCGGCAGGAGGATCCGGATCGTGCCGCGCGTCAGGTCCACCCAGAAGTTGCCGAGGCGGTCGGTCTTCGAGCGGACGAAGCCGCGGACGACCGCGATGGCGACCGAAAGGCCGACGGCGGCGGACAGGAAGTTCTGCACGGTCAGCCCGGCCATCTGCACGAAGTGACCCATGGTCGCTTCGGGGCTGTAGGACTGCCAGTTCGTGTTGGTCACGAAGCTGACGGCGGTGTTGAAGGCGACCGCCGGGGAGACCGGTTCCTTGCCGAGGCTCCACGGCAGGATCGCTTGGAGCCGTTGAAGCAGGTACAGGAAGACGACGGAGACGAACGAGAAGCCGATCACGGCGGACGCGTAGGTCTTCCAGTGCTGTTCCGATCCGGGGTTCACCCGGAACAGGCGGTACAGGCCGCGCTCGGCCTTCAAGTGCTTCTCGGTGGAGAAGACGCGCGCCATGTAATCGCCCAGTGGCCGGTAGACCACGGCGAGCGCGACGAGGAGGAGGCCGGCCTGCAGGAGGCCGGCCGCGGTGTCTGACATCAGAATTTCTCCGGCCTGACCAGTGCGATGAACAAATAGACGATCAGCCCCAGCGCCAGCAGTCCGCCGACGACGTTGGCCACGGTTCCCGTGCCGGTCACAGCTTTTCCAGACCGCGAAGGGTCAGGGCGAGAACCACGAATACGCCGATCAGGAGCACGGCGTAGAGCAAGTCGGCCACTAGGCACCTCTCAGAACAGGTCACCCCATCGGTGACCAGGACTCCGCAACACTGCGCCAGGTCAGGGCGCTTCCGGCCTCGGACTGACGGCCTCTTGATGCCCCGATCGGGTGCCTTTACGCCTTCTTGATGCCCGGTGACGTGCCCCACAGACCGTGACGCACTGCGGACGGAGCGTGCAATTCGGGCAGACAAGCCGCGCGAACCGTGTTACACCAGTGTTACGGATAGTTGTATGTGCTAACTAATCACCAGGAGGTAGCGATGTGCGGAATCGCCGGGTGGGTCTCCTATGGCACGGACCTGACACAGCGTCGCGAGGTCGTCGACGCGATGACCGAGACGATGGCGTGCCGCGGGCCGGACGACTCGGGCACCTGGGTCCGGCCGAACGTCGCGCTGGGCCACCGGCGGCTGGCGATCATCGATCTGCCGGGCGGCAGGCAGCCGATGGCCGAGGCCGGGCTGGCCGCGATGGTCTACAGCGGTGAGGCGTACAACTTCACCGAGCTGCGCGAGGAACTTCTCAAGCGGGGCCACAAGTTCGAGACCGACAGCGACACCGAGGTCGTGCTCCACGGTTATCTGGAGTGGGGCGACGAGGTCGTCGACCACCTGAACGGGATGTACGCCTTCGCGATCTGGGACGAGCGCGACGAGAAGCTCGTGATGATCCGCGACCGCATGGGCATCAAGCCGTTCTACTACTACCCGACCCCGGACGGCGTCCTCTTCGGTTCCGAGCCGAAGGCGATCCTCGCGAATCCCTTGGCGCGCAAGGTGGTCGACACCGACGGCCTGCGCGAGCTGATGGCCATGACCAAAGCCCCGGGCTGGTCGCTGTGGAAGGGCATGCACGAGGTCGGCCCGGGCACGATCGTCACGGTCGACCGCTCCGGGATCCGCACGCGGACATACTGGAAGCTCGACGCGAAGCAGCACACGGACGACCAGGAGACCACGGTCGAGCGCGTGCGCGAGCTGATGACGGATATCGTGCACCGTCAGCTGATCGCCGACGTCCCCCGCTGTGTCCTGCTCTCGGGCGGGCTCGACTCCAGCGCCGTCACCGGTCTCGCCGCGGCGCGGCTGGCCGAACAGGGCGAGCGGCTGCGCACGTTCTCCGTCGATTTCCAGGGCCAGGAGGAGAACTTCAAACCGGACGAGGTGCGCGACACCCCGGACTCGCCCTTCATCCGCGACGTCGCGCAGCTGGTCGGCTCCGACCACAAGGACGTCGTGCTGAACCCGGCCGAGCTCAGCGACCCGGAGGTCCGCCGCAAGGTGCTGACCGCGCGGGACATCCCGGCCGGGCTCGGCGACATGGACACGTCGCTGTACCTGCTGTTCAAGGCGATCCGCGCGGAGTCGACGGTGGCGCTGTCCGGCGAGTCCGCCGACGAGGTCTTCGGCGGCTACCGCTGGTTCCACGACGAGGCCGCGGTGAACTCGGGGACTTTCCCTTGGCTCGCCTTCCGGATGGGGCTCACCAGCGAGCGGGGCGCCCTCCTGCGCGGGGAGGTCCAGAAGAAGCTGGACCTGCCCGGCTACATCGCCGACCAATACGCCACCGCCGTCGCGCAGGTCGAGCACCTCGACGGCGAAAGCGAGCAGGACCGCAAGATGCGCACGGTCTGCAACCTGCACCTGAGCCGGTTCGTGCGGATGCTGCTGGACCGCAAGGACCGGGCGTCGATGGCGGTCGGGCTCGAAGTGCGGGTGCCGTTCTGCGACCACCGTCTCGTCGAGTACGTCTACAACACGCCTTGGTCGCTGAAGACGTTCGACGGCAGGGAGAAGAGCCTGCTGCGGCACGCGACCGAACACGTGCTCCCGGCCTCGGTGCGGGACCGGGTCAAGAGCCCGTATCCGTCCACTCAGGACCCCGGCTACGCGGCGGCGTTGCAGCAGCAGGCCAAGGAGGCCCTGACCGAACGGGACAACCGGGTGTTCGAGCTGGTGGACCGCGACTGGCTGCACCGGGTGTCCGAAGTGGACCCGGCGACGATGTCGTCGGCCCAGCGCTCCGGGATCGACCGGGCGCTGGACCTCTACCACTGGTTCGACCTGTACCGGCCCGAACTGCGGCTGGACTGAGGTCTCGGTCCGCCGCCGTCTCAGCGACGGCGGCGGACCGTGCCCCCTGCCGCGATACCCCCGAGCACCGCGGTCGCGGCGAGCAGGATGCCCGCCTCGGTCCATTGGAACCGCCAGAACCGGTCGACGGGCTGATAGACGGTGAAGTCCTGATAGCCCGCCGCCAGCGCACACGCGCTCTTCCCCAGCCCCAGCGGGCAACCGGGCACTTCGTCCAGCGAACTCGTCTCGCGGCCGTCCGGCGTCAGCCTGCCCAGCTTGACGATCAGCGCCCCTTTCGTGGCCGGATCCGCGCCGATCGTGCGCACCGGCTCGGCGTAATGCGGCCTCAGCACCAGCAAGGCGATCGAAGCCGCGAGGAACACCGCGACCGTGATCGCGATGGCGGGCAAGGTCTTGCGGACCAGTGCCCCGGCAGCGGCACCGAGCGCGAACGCGAACAGCCACCAAGCGGCGGGCGCGATCCCCAGCGCGCCGAAGTAGGACGTCTCGGCGAAGGTATCCGCCTTGCCGGGGAACATTTCCAGCCACCTGCCGAACATCTGCCCCGAGACCAGCCCGGCCAGCATCGCGCATCCGGCGAGAACACCGAACTTGACCGTCAGCCAGTGCCCGCGACCGACCGACTGCGTCCACGCGAGCTGGTGGGTGTTGCGTTCGTATTCCCTGGCCAGCAGTGGCGCGCCCCAGAAGACACCGGCCAGGAGAGGAACGAACGGCATCAGCACGACCAGCGGGTAGATCGTCTGATAGAGATCCTCCAGCCCCGCGTCGTACTCACGGCACGGGATGCCGCCCCCGTGGCAGTACCAGGAGGTCTTGCCGTTCGCGGCGCCGGCGGCGAACTGTCCGGAGAGGAACAGGATCCCGCCGAGCACGGCGAGAAACCCGAGGGTGACGAGCAGCTGGGTGCGGTGCTGCCGCCAGGTGAGCCAAAGCAACGAGAAGTGCCTTTCTAGGAGCGGCGACGGACGCGTGTCGTCCGTGCAGTCACGCGAAACCGCCCGACCGCAGGTAACCGAGACACAGTTGGTTCTATCGACGCAGAGGGCGAAGGTGGCGTTGTGATCGGCGGCGTTCCGGCGCCCCGATGCGCCCAATGTGGCATTGGGGACCCTCACCGCCCCAATGCCACATTGGGCGCACTCAACCCTTTGCCTTACCACTTTCTAAGAGCGGCGCCGGACAGCGAAGGCCGCGGCGACGGCGAGCAGCAGCGAGAACCCCGTCAGGATCGCGGCTTCGGTCCACTGGAAACGCCAGTACCAGTCTTGCGGCAGGACCTTGAGCGCGGTGATCTCCCCGGCGGCGTCCCTGATCATCTCCACGACCCGGCCGACGGGCTCTTTGCCGAGCGGGACGAGTTCGGGTTCCGCGTAGCCGTCACGGACGTCGCTCAGGCCGATCATCAGGCCCACCGCCACCGCGATGGTGACGGCGATGGCGGGCAGGGTCTTGCGGACGAGCGCGCCCGCGGCGGTGCCGAGCACGAACCCGAAGAGCCACCACGCGCCGGGTGCGACGCCGGTCATCGTGAACAGGACCGGGTTGTCGAAGCGGCTGGTGAAGACGACGTCGCCGCGGTCGGCAGGGAAGGCCTCCACCCAGCGCTGCATCATCGCGCCGAACGCGAGCCCGCCGAGGGTGGCGAGAACGGCGAGCGATCCCAGCTTCACGCCGAGCCAGCGGAACCGCGAGATCGACTGGGTCCAGGCGAGTTTCGTCGTACCGCGTTCGTATTCGGCCGCGACCAGCGGGGCACCCCAGAAGACACCGATCGCCACCGGGACGACCTGGAGCCAGGAGAGATAGGTGTACAGATCCTTGAAGAGCTTCGCCGGGTCCGGGCTGTCCGCGGCGGCGTTCCCGTTGATCAGCAACAGGATCCCGACGGCGACGAGCAGGCCCGCCGTGATCAGCAGTTGCATCCGGTGCTGGCGGCAGGTGAGCCAGAACATCGTTCCCCCTTACGCCGAAGCCAGTGTCGGGCGAGGCAGGCTCGCGGATTCGGGCCGCCTCAGGTACGCGAGCACCAGTTCTTCCAGGTTCGCCGGCCGCTCGCTCCACTGTGGACCGAGTGGAACCGGCTCGGTGCGGGCGAACACGGTCGCCTGCCTCCCCGCGCGGGCTTCGTCGACGACCGTGACCCGTTTGGCCAGCGCGTCGGCCTCCTCCACCGGTCCGGTGAGCGTGCGGTGCCCGGCGACGAGTTCGTCGATGTCGCCGCTGACCTGGACGCGGCCGCCGTTGAGGACGATCAGCCAGTCGCACGTGTTCTCCAGGTCGGAGACGACGTGGGACGAGAGCAGCACGGTCATGCCGGTTTCGGCGACCGCCTCCATCAGCCCGCGCATGACTTCGTGCCGCGCTAGCGGGTCGAGGTTCGCGAGCGGCTCGTCGAGCACCAGCAGGTCCGGGCGTTTCGCGAGCGCGAGGGTGAGCGCGACCTGCGCGCGCTGCCCGCCGGAGAGCTTGCCGACCTTGTGGTTCAAGGCGAGCCCCAGCGAATCGATGCGCTCGAGCGCGAACTCGTCGTCCCAGCCCGGGTTGAGGCGCCTGCCGAACTTGAGCATCTCCGCGATGCTGAAGCCGGAGTACAGCGGCTTGTCCTGCGCGAGAAAGGCGGCCGTGCCCTGGACCGAGACCGAGCCGAGCGTCGCGTCGAGCAGGCCGACGGCCAGGTGAAGGAAGGTCGTCTTGCCTGCGCCGTTGGGCCCGACCAGCGCGACGACCCGTCCTTTCGGGACGGAGAGGGAGCAGTCGCGCAGCGCCCACTTGCGGCGATAGCGCTTGGCGAGTCCGGTCGCCTCGAGGACGGGTTTCTCAGTCACGCGGTCCGCTCCCCTCGAAAGCCGTCGACCACCACTGAGGTGAACAGCGCCTCGACGTCTTCCTGATCCAGCCCCGATTCCCGCGCGTCGCGGACCCAAGCCCCCAGGCTTTTCCGCAGCCGCGTGCGCTCCGCGAACGAAGCGCCTCCGAGCGTCTTCTGAACGAAGGTGCCGAGGCCCGGCTTCCCTTCGACGAGCCCTTCGCGCTCCAGCTCGCGATAGGCCTTGAGGACGGTGTTCGGGTTGATCGCCAGCTCGGCGACCACCTCCTTCGCCGTCGGCAGCCGGTCCCCCGGCTCCAGCAATCCCAGGCGGAGGGCGTTCTTGACCTGCTGGACGAGCTGGACGTACGTCGCGACGCCCGAGCCCTTGTCCAGGTGGAAGGTGACCACTGGCAACACCCTTTCACTAATTAAGTAGTGAAAGAGTGCAGGCAGACGTCCACACTTGTCAAGTGATCACCTGGAAAAGCCGTGAAGGCCCCCTTGAGAGACTCTGGATCCCTCAAGGGGGCCTTCACGGAAAACCCCAGCCCCAGTCAAGAAGAAGTGCCAGTTCGACGACACGGGGGAAGACGTCGAGCTGGCACTACCCCCAACCCCCACCGCCGTCAGATGGCGGTGCCTGTGCAAGGTGAAGGTGCCCACCGTCGTACCGGAACCGAATGGGGGGTCCTGCCCGTCTGGTTGGTTGGGCACGGTTCCGGCGACGGGTCCTCGGTGGACACCTGGCAAGGATCGCGCCGTCCGGATGCAGGGCGCTTGCACTACGCTTGCAGGCTCTGACGAGGCTGAGCGGAGGTGGCCGGGTGGAGTTCCGCGTCCTCGGCGCCGTCGAGGCGTGGGCCGGTGGCGTTCCGGTCGATCTCGGCTCGCCCAAACAACGGCTCGTGCTGGCGGTTCTGCTGCTGGAGGCGGGCAAACCGGTGCCGCGTGACCGGATCATCGACCTGCTCTGGCCCGAAGAGCCGCCTGCCAGCGCGCGGAACACCGTGCAAGCGCTGGTGTCCAGGCTGCGTGCGGTGTTCCGCGGCGCGAGCGGGCCGGAGATCGTCTCCGAGGGGACCCGGTACCTGCTCAAGGTCGACGCGCGCCAGGTCGACCTGCACCGCTTCACCGAGCTGACGGCGCGAGCCCGCGACGCCGACGACGAGACGGCCGTGGAGCTCCTGGACGAGGCCCTCGGCCTGTGGCGCGGCGACGCGTTGTCCGACGTGGTGAGCGGCGAGGTCGCGCAACGGCTCCGGGGCGGCGTGCACGAGGCACGCTGGACGGCGCTGGAGGACCGGGCCGAGGCGCAGCTGCGGCTCGGCAGAGGCAGGCAGGTCCTCGCGGAGCTGACCGAACTGGTCGCCGCGCATCCGCTGCGGCAGCGGTTCGTCGGGCAGCTCATGCTCGCGCTGCACCGCGAAGGCCGGACCGACGACGCCCTCGATGCCTTCCGCTCCCTGCGGGATCGGCTCGGTACCGAACTGGGCCTCGATCCCTCCCCCGAGCTGCGACGGCTGGAAGCCGCCATCCTCGCCGCCGATCCCGCGCTCGAACCCGCGACCAGGTCCGAAGCGGTCCGCCCGGCTCAGCTGCCCCATGACGTCCGGGGCTTCGCCGGACGGGCGGCCGAATTGGAGCGGCTCGACGAGGCGGCCCATGCGGGCGGAGGCACCGATATCTGGGTCATCAGCGGAACGGCCGGAGTGGGCAAGACCGCGCTCGCGGTCCGCTGGGCGCACCGTGTCCGCGACGCTTTCCCCGACGGCCAGCTCTATCTCGACCTGCGCGGTTTCGACCCCGACCACGAACCGCTCACCCCGGCCGTCGCGCTCACCCAGCTCCTGCAAGCGCTCGGCACCGCGCCCAAGGCGATCCCGCCGGACATCGACACGCGGGCCGCGTTGCTCCGTTCCCTCCTCGCCGACCGCCGGGTGCTGCTCGTGCTCGACAACGTGCGCGACAGCGGCCAGGTCCTGCCGCTGTTGCCGCCGTCGGGCACCGTCCTGGTCACCAGCCGCCAACGGCTCGGCGACCTCATCGCCCGTACCGGCGCCCGCGCGCTCCCGCTGTCCGTGCTGCCCGCCGAGGACGCGCGGCATCTGCTGGAAGCCGTGCTCGGCAGCGAAACCGTCGCCGCCGAGGAGGGTGCGGCCGCGGAACTGGCCCGGCTGTGCGGGCACCTCCCGCTCGCCCTCCGGATCGCGGCGGCCAACCTCGGCGCGAGCGGTGAACCCGAGATCGCCGAACTCGCCCGCGAGCTGGCCGGTGGCGACCCGCTGGCGGAGCTGACGGTCGATGGCGCCGAGGAAAGTGCCGTGACCACGGCGTTCGGTGTCTCCTACCGGGCGCTTCCCGAGGAGCATCGCGAGCTGTTCCGACGGCTCGCGCTGGTTCCGGGCCAGACGTTCACCGCTCCCGCCGCGCAGGCTTTGACCGGCGTCCCGCATTCGAAGGCGAACCAACAGCTCAAGGCGCTCGCGGCGGCGCATCTCGTCGAGCGCTACACCCCGGGGCGCTACCGGTTCCACGACCTTCTCCGCAGTTTCGCGGCGGGTCGCACGTTGTCCGAGGACTCGAAGGCCGACCGTGACGCCGCGGAGAGGCGGCTCTTCGAGAGTTACCTGACCACGGCCGACGCCGCGGGCCGAGCGCTCATCCCGCATTTCCTGCGTCTGCCGCGTGAAGAACCGGCGGACGCACCCTTCGCCGACACCGAAGAGGCGCTGGCGTGGCTCGACGCCGAGTGGCCGAACCTCGCCGCCGCCGTCGAGCACAGCGCCGAACACGGCCCGCCGGAGTTCTCGTGGCATCTCGCCGACGCGCTCCGCGCCTTCTTCCACCAGCGCGGGCATCACGCGGAATGGATCGACACCGCGTCGACGGCGCTCAAGGCCGCCCGCCGCAGCGAAGCCGGGCAGGCACAGGCCGCGATGCACCTGAGCATCGCGCTCGCCTGTGTCAACAGCGGCCGCTACGACGAAGCGCGCGAACACCTCACCAGCGCTCTGCGTGGCGACCTCCTCGACGGCTGGGACGCCGGCCGCGCGGCCGTGCTCAACAACCTGAGCGCGGTGCACCAGCGGCTCGGCGACCCGCAGGAAGCGATCCGCTGCGGGCTGGAATCCCTGCGGCTGTGCGAAGAACTGAACATGCCCGCCGTCTCGATGGCACTGGCGAACCTCGGTTTCCCGTACTGGCAGACGGGTCAGCTCGACGAGGCGCTCGCCAACTTCACGCGCGCGCTCGCGGTCTCCGAACGGGACGGTGCCCGGTTCAGTGTCGCGGTCCTGCTGGGCGACCTCGGCAACGTGCACCGTGATCTCGGCCTCCTCGACGAAGCCTACGACTTCTACACCCGCGCGCTCGCGGCCAACCGGGAGCTGGGCTACACCTACGGCGAGGCGACGGCACTGTCCGGCCGGGCCGTGCTCGAAAGCAGGCGCGAGCCGGGCGAGCAGAACCGCGCGGACGCGCTCGAAGCCGTCGAACTCACCCGCAAGATCGGCGACCGGGGCACCGAGGCCTGGACGCTCGTCGGGCTCGGCGAGGTCTGCCTGCGGCTCGGCCTGCCCGAGGAAGCGGCCGAGCACTATCGGCTCGCGTTGTCCATCGCGCGGACGACCAGCTTCTTCTGGTGTGAGGCCGCCGCGCGGACCGGGCTCGCGGAAACCCTGCTGAAACTGGGAAAGCTCGCGGAAGCCCGGACACACGGCGAGCTGGCGCTGGAGCTCGCCGCGCGCTCCGGCTACCGGCTCGTCGAGGAACGCGCGAAGCTGATCCTGGACGAGCTCTAGCTCAGGCAGGGCAAACGTGGCTCGACGCGAAAGCCACTTCCGCGACGCCTGATGTCCCGAAGGTGGCTTTCGCGACTCTGCCGCCGGGTGGTCGTGAGTGTTTTGGGTCGTTGGAGCCAAGGGTGTCTTAAGTACGCGGCTGCGGCTGATCCAACTGCGTCAGTAAGCACTAGCGGAGTGGTGTGGGCTGAAGGCTCCCTTCACCGAGTCTGACGCGACGAAAGGAGCCTTCGCCCCGGTCGGCTGCGGGCACTCCGCCTGGCAAGACACATTCGACCTTCGGTTCTAGCTCTTCGTCCCGGACGACTTCACGCTGCCGGCGATCGCCGCCGCGACCGCCGCGAGGACACCGAAGACGATCATCAGCGCCATCGCGGTGCTGTCGCCGTCGTCGAAGCTGAAGAGCCACTTGACCTGGCTGCTCAAGGGCGTGCCCCAGACGAGCGGCATCCCCACGAACACGGCCACCACGTAGAACACGCAGAGCCCGAACAGGGTCCACGCGCCGGGAATCCGCCGGGCGAACGTGAAGACCGCCGCGATCACCAGGAAGACGGCGGAGATGGCGCCGCTGACCATGTTCTGCACCGTGATACCCGACAAGCCGCCGTTCGCCTCCGTGGCGACGAAGACGTTGTAGAGCGCGAACCAGACGAGCATGGCGGCGGCGAGCAACGCCAGGACACCGGCGATCACCGCCGCCGGGGCGTTGGCCCGCGGCTTGGGCCGCGCCGCCGGAATCGGTCCGGCGGCCATCGGCGGCTGACCGTACTGAGGAAAGCCGGGCCCCGGTGGATTCGGCTGCATCCGTTCTCGCTCCCTCGCCCGTCCGGCCGCTGTCGTTCGCGATCACCCTAGCGAGCGGGGCGCTTCGGTGGTGGCCGGTGGCAGGAAGCTGTCGCGGGTTCGGAACGGATCTTCAGACATTCCCATGTACGTGAAGGCCCCCTTCACTGCGCTAGGCGCAATGAAGGGGGCCTTCACGTACATGGCGGCACACCGACACACGCGACCGTGCCTCAGACGCGGACCTCCTCCACGCGGACCGGACGGCGTTCGCGGCGCGAGACCTCGCACGCCTCGGCGATGTAGAACGCCTCCAGCGCGTCCGCCGCGCCGCACGGGCTCGCCGAGCGACCGGCGGCGACGTCGAGGAATGCCTTCAGCTCACTGATGTACGCGGGGCGGAAACGTTCCATGAAGCCGGGATAGGCCGGTCCGGGCAACGGCTGGACGCCCGGTTCGACGGATGTCAGCGGCGCACGGTCGTCCAGGCCCACCACGACGTTGCCCGCCGAGCCGAGTACTTCCAGCCGGACGTCGTAGCCCGCGCCGTTGTAGCGCGTCAGCGAGACCACCGCCAGCGTTCCGTCGTCGAGCGTCAGCGTCGCGGCCGCGGTGTCGACGTCACCCGCGTCGGCGAAGAACCGCTCGCCCTTGTTGGCACCGACCGCGTAGACCTCGACGACCTCGCGGCCGCTCACGAACCGGACGACGTCGAAGTCGTGCACGCCGCAGTCGCGGAACAGGCCGCCGGAGTGCGCGACGTACTCGGCGGGCGGCGGTGCCGGGTCGAGCGTCGTCGCGCGCAGGGTGTGCAACCAGCCGAGCTCACCGGACGCCACGGCCGCCCTGGCCGCCGCGTAGCCCGCGTCGAACCTGCGCTGGAAACCGATCTGCACCGGCACGTCCGCGCCGGAGATCTTGTCGATCACCGCGAGCGTCCCCGGGATGTCGGCGGCGACCGGCTTCTCACAGAACACCGGGATGCCCGCGTCCACGGCCCTGAGGATCAGCTCCGGATGCGCGTCCGTCGCCGCGGCGATGACCAGACCGTCCAAAGAGGACGCGAAAAGCGATGGGATGTCCGCCGCCGCTTCGACGCCGAGCTTCGCCGCGGCGGCCAGGGCACGGGCGGCGTCGACGTCGGCGACGACCACGGAGGAGACCTCGTCGAAGCTCTTCAAGGTCTCGGCGTGCGAAGTGCCGATCCGGCCGGTGCCGGCGAGTCCCAACCTCATGTGGTTACCTTTCTGGAGCGGCGGTGGTCGAACGGACCACCAGCGACGGGTGCAGCAGATGCCGGACCGGTTCGGCGCGTTCGCCCCGGATCCGTTCGAGCAGCGCTTCGACGGCCAGCCTGCCCATTTCCGTGCGCGGCTGGTCCACAGTGGTCAGTGAGAGATGGCGCAGCGCGGCGAGCGAGGTGTTGTCGTAACCGACGACGGACACGTCCTCCGGCACGCGCAGCCCCACCTCTTCGAGGGCGGAGATCGCGCCGACGGCGTTGAAGTCGTTGCCCGCCACCAGGGCCGTCGGCATTCCGCCCATCGGCGGGTCGCCGAGCAGTTCGTGCACGGCCTTCTCCCCGGCGGTGTCCGTATGTTCGCTGTGCACGATGATCGGATGCAGCCGATGCCGCCGCATGGCCCGCTGGTAACCCCGGCGCCGGGCCGCCGCACCGGCGGCGAGCCCGCCGTCCAGATGGGCGATCCTTCGGTGCCCCAACGAGACCAGATGATCGACGGCGAGCGTGGATCCGGCCTCGCCGTCGTCGTTCACCGTGTCCACGCCCGCGGCGCGCGAAGTGCGCGACACCAGGACGACGGGACCTTGCGCGGCCGCTTCCTCGATCGCCTGCGCGGAGACCACCGGCGACAACAGGATCACCCCGGCCGGCCGGAAGGACAGCAGGCTCTTCAGCGCGGCACGCTCCCGTGCCGGACTGCGGCCACCGGTGTTGAGGATCAAGTGGAACCCGGCCGCTTCGGCCGCCGCGTCCAGCCCCTCGACGACGTCGGCGAAGAACGCGTTGCGGAGGTCGGAGACCATCACGCCGAGGACGGTCGACGTGCGGCTCGCCAGCGACCTGGCCATCGCGTGCGGCTCGTAACCCAGTTCGTGCGCCGCGCACAGCACGCGCGTGCGCCGCTCGTCCGAGACGTTCGGCGCGTTCCGCATCACCAGCGACACGAGCGCGCGGGACACCCCCGCCTTCGCGGCGACGTCCTCCATCGTCGGTCGCGCCATTTCCACCGTCCCCCTGCCCTTGACTTTACTGTGACGGACGCTACATGATTAGAGCGCTCTAATCAATAGAGCGCTCCAACCCCGATTCCCCCGGAGGCCGCCGATGACCGTCACGACACCCCGGATCCGCGTCGCCGCCGCCCCGATCTCCTGGGGCGTCTGCGAAGTCCCCGGCTGGGGCCGCGTGCTCGACGCGGGCACCGTGCTGGGCGAGATGGCGGAGCTGGGAGTGCGCGCCACCGAGCTCGGCCCGCCCGGGTACCTGCCGCGAGACCCGGCCGAATTGCGCGAACGGCTGAACGGGCACCGGCTCGAACTGGTCGGCGGCTTCCTCGCCGTCGTCCTGCACGAAAAGCGCGAAGCCGCGCTGGCGGAAGCCGAAGAATCCGCCGCGCTGTTCGCCGCCTGCGGTGGGGACGTGCTCGTGCTCGCCGCCGCGACCGGCCTCGACGGTTACGACGATCGGCCGGAGCTGAGCGACGCCGAATGGACGACGCTCGTGGAAACCTCCGGCGAGATCGGGGAAATCGCCGCGCGGCACGGCCTCCGCACCGTGCTGCACCCGCATGTGGGAACGCAGGTGGAGACCGAGCGGGAGGTCGAGCGTTTCCTCGCCGATTCCGCTCTTCCCCTGTGCCTGGACACCGGGCATCTCCTGATCGGCGGAACCGATCCGGTCGCGCTGGCGAAACGCCATCCCGGACGGGTCGGGCATCTGCACCTCAAGGACGTGCGCGGTGAACTCGCCGAAGACGTCCGCGCCGGAAGGCTTCCCTACGCCGAGGCGGTGGGCAAAGGTCTGTATGTCCCCTTGGGCGACGGGGACGTCGACATCGAAACGATGGTCAGGTCCGTCCACGAGGCGGGCTACGACGGGTGGTACGTGCTCGAACAGGACACCGCGCTGAGCGAGGGGAGCCCGGAGGATCTGCCGAAGCGGGACGTCGCCAGGAGCCTGGCGCATCTCGACGGAATCGTCAGCCGGCTCCCGGCTGCCAGGTAACGGAAGAAGCGAGGAGAGACGACGATGTCCCATCGCTTGAAAAAGGTCGTGGTGGTCGTGGCGGGGCTACTGCTCCTGTCCGCGTGCACCGGACCGAAGGCCGAGGAGAAACCCGCCGCGGGCGCGGGCCCGGAGGCGACCCAGCCCAGCGGGCCGCTGCGGGTCGCGGTCATCTCGCACGGCACGGCCGGTGACGCGTTCTGGAACGTGGTCAAGAACGGCGCCGAAGAGGCGGGCAGGCAGCTCGACGTCCAGGTCGAGTACAACTCGGACGGAGACCCCGGCAACCAGGCCAAGCTGATCGACAACGCGGTCGCCCAGCGGGTCGGCGGGCTGGTGGTGTCGATGGCGAACCCGGAGGCGCTCAAGACCTCGATCGAGAACGCGGTCCGCGCCGGGATCCCGGTCATCACCATCAACTCCGGTGAGGACAAGAGCGCGGCGTACGGCGCGCTCACCCACGTCGGGCAGAACGAGACCATCGCGGGCGAGGAGGCCGGGAAGAAGTTCCGGGAGCTCGGCAAGAAGAAGCTGCTCTGCGTGGTCCACGAAGCGGGCAACGTCGGGCAGGCGCAACGCTGCGACGGCGCCAAGACCGGCTTCGCGGGCGACGTCCAGACCCTGCAGGTCGACATCAGCAACCCCACCGACGCCGAATCCCGGATCAGGGGCGCGGTGCAGACCGACTCCTCCCTCGACGCCGTCCTGACGCTGAACTCGCAGGTCGCCGCCCGTGCGGTGAGCGCGATCAAGGCGGTCGGCTCGCAGGCCCAGGTCGGCACGTTCGACCTCAACACCGACGTCGTCGGCGCGATCAAGGCGGGCGACGTGGTCTTCGCGGTCGACCAGCAGCAGTACGAACAGGGCTATCTCCCGGTGCAGTTCCTCAAGCTCTACCGGGACAACGCGAACGTCGTCGGCGGCGGGAAGCCGGTGCTCACCGGGCCCGACCTGGTCGACAAATCCACTGTGGACACCGTCGGCAAGTACGTGCAAAGGGGCACGCGATGACCACCACCACGCTCGACGAACGAATCGCGAAACCCCGGCTGCTCGACCGGCTGGTCGTCCGCCCCGAGATCGGCGCGCTGCTCGGCGCCGTCGTCGTCTTCCTGTTCTTCACCCTCGTCACCGACCAGTTCTTCAGCGGCAGCGGCGTGGCGACCTGGCTGGACGACGCCTCGACACTCGGCATCATGGCGGTCGCGGTGTCCCTGCTGATGATCGGCGGCGAGTTCGACCTCTCGGCGGGCGTGATGACGGCGTCCACCGCGCTCGTCACCGCGACGCTGGCGACGCAGGCGGGCTGGAACGTCTGGCTCGCGCTGTTCGCGTCGCTGGTCTTCGCCCTCGCGGTGGGCGCGTTCAACGGCTGGCTGGTGATGCGCACCGGGTTGCCCAGTTTCATCGTCACCCTGGGCACCTTCCTGGCCCTGCAGGGGCTCAACCTCGGTGTGACCCGTCTCGTCACCGGCACCGTCCAGGTGTCCGGGATGCGCTCGACCGACGGCTACGAATCCGCCGGGTTCGTCTTCGCGTCCACTGTGGACATCGGCGGGACGGCGTTCCAGATCTCGATCCTCTGGTGGATCGGGTTCGCCGTGCTGGCGGCCTGGCTGCTGGTGCGGACCCGCTTCGGCAACTGGATCTTCGCCGTCGGCGGCTCGGCGCAGAGTTCGCGCGCGGTCGGGGTTCCGGTGGTGCGCACCAAGATCCTGCTGTTCATGACCACCGCGCTCGCCGCGTGGCTGGTCGGCTCGATCAACATCCTGCGGTTCGCGAGTGTCCAGGCGAATCAGGGCATCGGGCTGGAGTTCCAGTACATCATCGCGGCCGTGATCGGCGGCTGCCTGCTGACCGGCGGGTTCGGTTCGGCGATCGGCGCCGCGATCGGCGCGCTGATCTTCGGTATGGCGCGGCAGGGCATCGTGTTCGCCCGCTGGGACAGCGACTGGTTCATGCTGTTCCTCGGGGTCATGCTCCTGTCCGCGGTCCTGGTCAACAACGCCTTCCGGCGGCGCGCGGAAAGGGTGCGGCGATGAGTCGTCTTCTCGAGGTCAAGGACGTCGGCAAGACCTACGGCAGCGTGATCGCGCTGCGCGACGTCTCCACCGTGGTCGACGCGGGCGAGGTCACCTGCGTGCTCGGCGACAACGGCGCCGGCAAGTCCACCCTGATCAAGATCCTCGCCGGGGTCCACCAGCACGACCGGGGCGAGTTCCTGGTCGAGGGCGAGCCGGTGAAGTTCGCCTCGCCGCGTGAAGCGCTCGATCGCGGAATCGCGACGGTGTACCAGGATCTCGCGGTCGTCCCGTTGATGAGCGTGTGGCGGAACTTCTTCCTCGGCTCCGAACCGACGGTCGGCTTCGGCCCGTTCCGCGCCCTGGACCGGAAGAAGGGCCGCGAGACCACCAAGAAGGCGTTGTCCGACATGGGCATCGACCTGCGTGACGTCGAGCAGCCGGTCGGCACGCTGTCCGGTGGCGAGCGGCAATGCGTGGCCATCGCACGCGCCGTGTACTTCGGGGCGAAGGTCCTGATCCTCGACGAGCCGACGGCCGCGCTGGGCGTCAAGCAGGCGGGGGTCGTGCTCAAGTACGTCGCCCAGGCCCGGGACCGCGGGCTCGGCGTCGTGCTGATCACCCACAACCCGCATCACGCGTACCCGGTGGCCGATCGCTTCCTCCTGCTCAAACGGGGCGCGTCGCTCGGCGCGTACGAGAAGTCCGAGATCGACCTGTCCGAGCTGACCAGGCAGATGGCGGGCGGAGCGGAACTGGAAGCCCTCGAACACGAATTGCGAGCCGCGGAGTCCCCTTCATGACCGCTCTCGAAGCGCTGACCGTCGGCCGTGTCGGGGTGGACCTCTACCCCGAACAGAGCGGCGTGCCGCTGGCCGGGGTCAGCACCTTCGCCAAGTCGCTCGGCGGCACCGCGACCAACGTCGCGGTCGCCGCCGCGCGGCTCGGCCGCTCGACGTCGGTGCTGACGAAGGTCGGCCCGGACGGCTTCGGCGAGTACGTGCGGCAGGCGCTGCGGGAGTTCGGCGTCTCCCCCGACCACGTCGGCACGTCGGCCGGATTGCAGACACCGGTGGTGTTCTGCGCGCTGGACCCGCCCGCGGATCCGCCGCTGCTGTTCTACCGCTCGCCCATCGCCCCGGACCTGACCATCACCGAGAACGACGTGCCCTGGGACGTCGTGGAATGCGTTCCGCTGCTGTGGGTCACCGGCACCGGCGTCTCCGTCGAACCGGCGCGCGGCACGCAGCGCAAGATGCTCGAACGGCGCGGCCGACGGTCGCATACCGTGCTGGACCTCGATTTCCGGCCGATGTTCTGGCCCGGCATCGAAACGGCGCGCGAAGAGATCGGCTGGATGCTCGACCACGTCACGGTCGCCGTCGGCAACCGCACCGAGGCGGAGGTCGCCGTCGGCACGGCGGACCCCGACGAGGCCGCGTCCCGGATGCTGGCCAGGGGGGTCGAACTGGCGGTGATCAAGAAGGGCGCCGAAGGGGTGCTGGTGGCCACCGCCGAAGGCCGTTGGACCGTGCCGCCCCAGCGGGTCGAGGTCGTCTGCGGGCTCGGCGCCGGGGACGGTTTCGGTGGCGCGCTGATCCACGGTCTGCTCTCCGGCTGGGATCCGGTGCGCATCGCCACCTACGCCAACGCGGCGGGCGCGCTCGTCGCTTCCCGGCTCGCCTGCGCCGACGCCATGCCCACCGCCGACGAGATCGAGGAGTTGCTGTGAGCAAGCTGCACCGTCCACTCGGGACGCTTTCGGACGAGCGGGATCCGGTCCGGCTCACCCCGGACTCGGCGGGCTGGACCTACAGCGGCCTGCGGGTTCTCTCGCTGGCCGCCGGAGAGTCCAGGCTGGTGCGCACGGGCGAGTACGAAGCGTTCGTCCTGCCGCTGGCGGGTGCCTGCACCGTCCGGGTCGACGGACAGGTCTTCGCGCTCGCCGGGCGGGATTCCGTGTTCACCCGCGTCACGGATTTCGCCTACGTGCCACGGGACGCCGAAGTCGAGTTGTCGACTGCCGCGGGGGTCGAGGTCGCGCTGCCGATGGCCCGCTGCACCCGCCGTCTCGAACCGCGCTACGGACCGGCCGAAAACGTGCCCGTGGAGGTGCGCGGGGCGGGGCAGGCGACGAGGCAGGTCACCAACTTCGGCGTGCCCGGTGTCTGGGACCACGCGGACAGGCTGAACGCCTGCGAGCTGATCACCCCGGGCGGCAACTGGTCGTCGTACCCGCCGCACAAACACGACGAGGCGTCCGCATGCGAGGTCGTCAACGAGGAGATCTACTACTTCCGCGTCGCGGGCCGCGACGGCGTGACACCTTCGCGCGAGGGGTTCGGCCTGCACCGGACGTACACCGCCGACGGCGAGCTGGACGAGGACGTGGCGGTCCGGGACGGCGACGTCTTCCTGATCCCGCGCGGCTATCACGGTCCTTGCGTCGCCGCGCCCGGCTATCCGATGTACTACCTGAACGTCCTGGCCGGTCCCGCCGCCGAGCGGTCGATGGCCTTCTGCGACGACCCGGCGCACGGCTGGGTCCGCGAGACGTGGAACGACCAGGAGCTCGATCCGCGCTGCCCGGTCACGAGCCACGAAGGGCGGGTCTCATGAAGCTGACCACGGCACAGGCTCTCGTGCGCTGGCTGCTGGCGCAGCGATCGGAAACCCTGGACGGACGGGAAGTCCCGTTGTTCCCCGGGGTGTTCGCGATCTTCGGGCACGGCAACGTCCTGGGTCTCGGTACCGCGCTGGAAGAGCGCCGGGACGAGCTCCCCGTGTGGCGAGGGCAGACCGAACAGGGCATGGCGCTCGCGGCGGTCGGTTACGCCAAGGCCACGCACCGGCGGCAGGTCGGCGTGGTCACGTCGTCGATCGGGCCCGGCGCGCTGAACATGGTCACCGCCGCCGGGGTCGCGCACGCGAACCGGTTGCCGGTACTGCTGCTCCCCGGGGACACCTTCACCAGCCGCGCCCCGGATCCGGTGCTGCAGCAGGTGGAGCATTTCGGCGATCCGACGGCCACGGTCAACGACGCCTTCCGCGCGGTGAGCCGGTACTTCGACCGGATCGTCCGGCCGGAGCAGTTGCTTTCGACGCTGCCGCAGGTCGCCAGGGTGCTGACCGATCCGGCGGACGCGGGACCGGTGACGCTGGCGCTCCCCCAGGACGTCCAGGCGGAGACCTACGACTTCCCGGACGCGCTGTTCGCGCCGGTGACCCATCGCCCGCAGCGGCCGCGGCCCGATCGCCGGGCACTCACCGAAGCGGCGGGCGTGCTCCGGGCCGCGCGGAAACCGGTGCTGGTGCTCGGCGGCGGCGTCCGGTATTCCGGCGCGGGTGAGCGTGCGCTCGCCTTCGCCGAACGGCACGGCATCCCGGTCACCGAAACCACGGCGGGGCGCACCCTGGTCCCGCACGGCCATCCGCTGTACGCGGGCCCGCTCGGGGTCACCGGTTCGACCTCGGCGAACGTCCTGGCCGCCGAGGCGGACGTGGTGCTGGCGGTCGGCACCCGCCTGCAGGACTTCACCACGGCGTCCTGGACGGTGTTCTCCCCCGCCGTCCGGCTGATCACCCTGAACGCCGCCCGGTTCGACGCGGTCAAGCACGGTGCGCTGGCCGTCGTGGGCGACGCCGACGCGGGACTCGTGGATCTGTCCGCCCAGCTCGAGAACTGGCGAGTCGATCCACTGTGGACAGAGCGTGCCGCGGCGGAGCGAGGCCGCTGGGACACGCATATCGACACCCTGCGCACCGTTTCCGGCGAAGTGCCGACGTATGCCCAGGTCGTCGGCGCGGTCAACGACCTCTCCGAGCCGCACGACTACGTGATGACCGCGTCCGGCGGGATGCCGGGCGAACTCATCGGCGGCTGGCGCGGATCGGGCTCGATCAGCATGGACGTCGAGTACGGGTTCTCGTGCATGGGTTACGAACTGGCGGGCGCCTGGGGTGCTGCGATGGCGCACACCGAGGGCCTGGTCACCACGATGCTCGGCGACGGTTCGTACCTGATGCTGAACTCCGAGCTGTTTTCGGCCGCCTTCGCCGGACATCCCTTCGTGGCGGTGGTCTGCGACAACGACGGTTACGCGGTCATCGCCCGGCTGCAGGAGGGGCAGGGCGGCAAACCGTTCAACAACCTCCTCGGTGACTGCCGGAGCGCCCACACCGCTCCGCCTCGGGTCGACTTCGCGCGCCATGCGGAAGCATTGGGGTGCGCGGTGTTCACGGCGTCCACTGTGGACGACGTGCGGGCCGCGTACGCGAAGGCACGGGAAGCCGCGGTGGCCGAGCGCCGGCCGGCGGTGGTCGTGGTGCGCACCCAGCCGGACTCGTGGACCGAAGCCGGCGCCTGGTGGGAGGTCGGCGTTCCGGAGCATCTCGCGGGACGAGAGGGGTTCGAGCAGGGCAAGTCCGGCCAGGTGCGCTACGTGACTGGTCGCCATTAGAGGACTGAACGCGGCCGAGCACGGCGCCGTGCGTGCCCCGTTTTGTGACGATCGGTCGAATGGCCGACCGGTCGGCCCTTCTTTGCCGCCCTTTGGGGCGACGGCGCTTTTGGCGCGCCCGCACACGCCACACTCGAAACCATGATCCCCACTTTTGTCTTCGTGCACGGTTCGGGAAGTTCGGGGCACTCCTGGTCGGCCACTCAGCGGGAGATGGCGTCGCGCGGGCATCGGACGCTGGCGATCGACCTGCCCGGCCGCGGCGCGGGTTTCACCACGGCCTACCACGAACAAGACCTCGATACCTTCGCCGCCGAACCCTCGGCGATGAGCGGCCTGACGGCGGACGACTTCGTCCGGCAGGTGGTCGACGCGGTGCAGCGCGTACGTCACCACGGGCCGGTCGTCCTGGTCGCGCACAGTTTCGGCGGGCTCCCGGTCACCGCCGCCGCCAACGCGATCCCCGAGCTGATCGACCGGGTCGTCTACATCGCCGCCCAGTGTCCGGTGAACCGCGCGCCCGGCGAATACCCGGCGCTACCCGCCTGGTCGTCGTCCGAACTCTTCCCCGCGACGGCACCGCTCCTCGTCGGCGACCCGGCGCGCCAGGGTTTCGTCCGCGTCAACTGGCGCGGCGCGGACCGCGCCCAGCGCGGCTCACTTCGGAAGGCCATCTCCGGCGAACTCACCGAAGACGAGTTCCTTCAGGTCGTCGTGACGAGCCAGCCGGACGAAGTGTTCTGGCTGACCGGGCGGGACTGGGATCGTCGCGCCGACAAGGACTCCTGGGGCCGCATCCCGCGCACGTTCGTCAGGCTGACCGAAGACCGGTCGATGCCGGTCGCCGCGCAGGACCTCTACATCGCCGAGGGCGACACGCTGACGCCGGACAACCCCTTCGACGTCCGCGACCTCGCGAGCAGTCACGCCGGGTTCTTCCGGCGGCCCGCCGAACTGGCCGGGATCCTCGACGACCTCAGCGTCCGAGCAGGCGCCGGATCTCTGTGACGGCCGCGCGCCCCGCCCGGTTCGCGCCGACGGTGCTGGCGGAGGGCCCGTAGCCGACCAGGTGCAGCCGCGGTTCGGCGACGACGCGGGTGCCGTCCATCCGGATGCCCCCGCCGGCCGCGCGCAGGCGCAGCGGCGCGAGATGGTCGATCGCCGCACGGAACCCGGTGGCCCACAGGATGACGTCCGCGGGCTCGAAGGTGCCGTCCGCCCACTCCACGCCGTCCGGCGTGATCCGCTGGAACATCGGGTGCCGGTCGAGGATCCCGGCGTCGAGGCCGGCCCGCACCTCCGGCGTCACCGCCAGGTCGGTCACGCTGACGACACTCTTCGGCGGCAGGCCCTCTCGGACACGCCGATCGACCTTCGCGACGGCTTCACGGCCCCAGTTCTCGTTGAACGGCTCGTCGCGCCACACCGGCGGGCGCCGGGTCACCCAGCGCGTCGACCGCGCGAAGGGAGCGATCTCCAGCAACAGCTGGACGGCCGACGCGCCACCGCCGACCACGACGACGCGTTGGCCGCGGAAGTCGCCGACACCGGTGTAGTCGGCGGTGTGCACCTGGCGGCCGCGGAAGGTTTCCTGCCCCGGGTAGTACGGCCAGAACGGGCGGTCCCAGGTACCGGTCGCGCTGATCACCGCACGCGCGGCCCAGCTTTCGGCCGCGCTCGCGACCACCAGCCGATCGTCCTGGGCGCTCACCGACAGGACGTCCACGGGACGGTGGACGGGGAGGTCGTAGGTGCGTTCGAAGCGGCCGAAGTAGTCGGAAACGACCTCGGCCGCGGGCTGTTTCGGATCCGGGGTGCCGAAGGCCATCCCGGGGAGGTCGTAGACGCCGTGGACCTTCTCCATCACCAGCGAAGGCCAGCGGTACTGCCACGCTCCGCCGGGCCGTTTGCCGTGGTCCAGCACTACGAAACCCGTCTCGTTGGCGAATCCCGCGCGGCGCAGGTGATACGCCGCGGACAGACCTGCCTGGCCCGCCCCGATCACCGCGACGTCGACTTCGTGATCCGCCTTCATACCGGGTTCAACGGCTCCCGGAAGCAGCTATTTCCTTCTACGTCACTGTGTCCGCTGCGTCACAGCCCGCACGATCGCCACGACGAGGAGCACGCCGGCGAGCACCACCAGCACCGGCGCCACCCGTTTGGCCACGGATTCGCCCGCGTACTCCATCAGGTCGATGGCCTCGCCCTCCGACACCGGCTTTACCGCTTTCAACGGCGGGCGCTCTTCGGGCTCCTCAGGCTCAGGGGTACCGAGCTTGCCGGACAGGCAGTCCGCGAACGAGTCGAGGATCTTGCCGCCGACCTCGGAGATCATCCCGCGTCCGAACTGCGCGGGCTTACCGGTGACCGCCAGCTCCGTGGCGACGGCACCGTGAGTGACGCCGTCCTTCTCGGTCAGGGTGAGCGTCACCGTCGCCGACGCCGTGCCCGCTCCTCGGGCGTCTTTGCCCGCGGCCTTGATCACCACTTTCTTCGCGTCGGCGTCCTTCTCGACGAAATGGCCGGTTCCCTTGTAGAGCAGGGAGATCGGCCCGAGCTTGACCTTCACCGTGCCCTTGAAGGCGTCCCCGTCGACCTCGGTGACGGTGGCGCCCGGCATGCACGGCGCCACCCGTTCCGGGTCGACGACCGCCTTCCAGACCTCGCCGACCGGGGCGGGAACGGTGAATTCGTGGTCGAGCCGCACGGGCCGACCTCCCTTCTGTGTCTCAGCTACCTGCCGCGGCGAGAACCGCCCTGCCGGTCAGCACCCGCGCGAGGTGCTGCCGGTATTCGACGTCGGAGTTGCCGTCGGCCGTGGGGTTCGTGCCCTCGGCCGCGCGTTCGGCGGCGCCGCGGATCGCCTCGGCGGTGGCCGCGCAGCCGACCAGCGCCTCCTCGACCCCGGCCGCCCGAACCGGGGTCGAGCCCATGTTGGTGAGCGCGACCCGCGCCTCCTCGATGGTGCCCGCCTCGGTGCGGACGCAGGCCGCGACCGCGACCATCGACCACGCCTGCGCGACCCGGTTGAACTTCTCGTAGTGGGCGTGCCAGCCGGTGTGCTTCGGCACCCGGACCTCGACCAGCAGTTCGTCCGCGGCGAGCGCGGTGGTGAACATGTCCTGGAAGAAGTCCGCCGCGGCCACCGTCCGCCGCCCGCCCGGCCCGGCGACGACGAGTTCGCAGCCGAGCGCGAGCACCGGCGCCAGCAGGTCACCGGCGGGATCGGCGTGCGCGATGGCGCCGCCGAACGTGCCGCGATGGCGGATCTGCGGATCGGCCACCGTGTCGGTGGCGGCCTTGAGCAGCGCGGCGTGCTCGGCGACCAACGCGTCCCGCTGGACGTCGTAATGCGTGGTCATCGAGCCGATCACCAGCGTGTCGCCGTCCTCACGGACGCCGCGGAGTTCGGCGACCTTCCCGAGGTCGACCAAGGTGGTCGGGGTGGCGAGCCGCATCCGCAGCACGGGCAGCAGGCTCTGCCCGCCGGCCAGCACCTTGGCGTCCTCACCGGCTTCGGCGAGCGCGCTGATCGCTTCGTCCACTGTGGACGGGGCGACGTAGTCGAACGGGGCCGGGATCACTGGGCACCTCCGGTGGCGTCGATCGAACCGAGACCGCCACCGGCTTCCGAGCCCAGCCCGCCCGCGGCGGCCGACCCGTGCTGGATGGCGTGCCAGACCCGCATCGGGGTCAACGGCATTTCGATGTCGTTCACCCCGAAGTGCCGGACGGCGTCGACCACGGCGTTGACCACCGCCGGGGTCGAGGCGATCGTGCCCGCTTCTCCGACTCCCTTGGCGCCCAACGGGTTCGTCGTCGACGGGGTCTCGGTGCGGTCGGTGGTGAAACTGGGCAGATCCGCCGCCGACGGGAGCAGGTAGTCGGCGAACGTCCCCGTGGTCAGCGTGCCGCCTTCGTCGTGGACGGCCTCCTCGAACAGCGCCTGCGCGATGCCCTGCGCGAGCCCGCCGTGCACCTGGCCTTCGACGATCAGCGGGTTCACGGCGACACCGACGTCGTCGACGCAGACGTAGGAGCGCAACCGCACGCGCCCGGTCTCGGTGTCGACCTCGGCCGCGCACAGATGCGTGCCGTGCGGGAACGAGAAGTTCTCCGGATCGAACGTGTCCGCCGAATCCAGCGACGGTTCGACCCCGTCCGGCAGGTTGTGCGCCGAGAACACGGCCCACGCGATGTCCTGGATGGACGTCGAGGAATCCGTGCCCTTGACCGAGAACTTGCCCGCGGAGAATTCGAGGTCGTCCTCGGCGCATTCCATCAGATGCGCGGCGATCGGCTTGGCCTTGGCGAGCACCTTGTCCGCCGCCTTGACCACCGCGATCCCGCCGACCACCAGCGACCGGGAACCATAGGTGTCCATGCCCTTGTGCGAAGACTGGGTATCCCCGTGGATGACCTCGATGTCCTCGAACGGGACACCGAGTTTGTCGGCGACGATCTGGCTCCACGCCGTCTCGTGACCCTGGCCGTGCGCGGAGGCACCGGTGACGACCTCGATCTTGCCGGTCGGCAGCACGCGGATCTCGGCGTGCTCCCAGCCGCCCGCCGCGTAGTCCAGCGAGCCGAGCACCCGCGACGGCGCGAGACCGCACATCTCGGTGAACGTCGAGATACCGATGCCGAGCTGGACCGGGTCACCCGATTCCCGCCGCTCCTTCTGCTCGCGGCGGAGACCGTCGTAGTCGAAGAGCTGCTTCGCCTTGTCGGTGGCGGCCTCGTAGTTGCCCGAGTCGTAGGTCAGCCCAGCGATCGTGGTGAACGGGAACTCCTCGTGCTTGATCCAGTTCTTCTCGCGGATCTCCATCGGGTCCATGCCCAGCTCGACGGCGAGCTCGTCCATCATCCGCTCGATCCCGAACGTGGCCTCCGGCCGCCCGGCGCCGCGATAGGCGTCGGTGAGCGTGGTGTTGGTGAACACGTTGGTGCAGGCGAAGTGGTACGCCGGGAACTTGTAGATCGCGTTGAACATGAACGCGCCGAGGATCGGCACGCCGGGGCCGACGAGACCCAGGTACGCGCCCATGTCGGCGAGCAGTTCGACCTTGAGGCCGGTCACCGTGCCGTCGCGGTTCGCGGTGATGGTGAGGTCCTGGATCTGATCACGGCCGTGGTGCGCGGCGACCATGGTCTCCGAACGGGATTCGGTCCACTTCACCGGTTTGCCGAGCCGCTGCGCGATGAGCGTCGCCATCATCTCTTCGGGCAGCACGGCGATCTTGCCGCCGAACCCGCCGCCGACGTCGGGAGCGATCACCCGCACCTTGTGCTCGGGCAGGCCGAGCGTGGCCGCGGTCATCGTCTTGAGGATGTGCGGGACCTGGGTGGCCGACCACATGACCAGCTGGTTGCCCGTCGGGTCCACGACGCACGCCCGCGGTTCCATGAACGCGGGCACCAGCCGTTGCTGGCGGAACCGCCGTTTGAGCACGACTTCGGAATTCGCGATCGCGTCCTCGACGCTGGAACCCGTTCCCGCGTCGGCGGAATCGAAGACCCAGACCGCGTTCTGGTTCGTGCCGAGATCCTCGTGCACCAGCGGCGCGCCCTCGGCGAGCGCGTTCTCCAGACCGAGGACGACCGGCAGTTCGTCGTAGTCGACGTCGATCGTTTCGAGGGCGTCGTGCGCCTCGGCCGAGGTGCGGGCGACGACCACCGCGACGCCCTCACCGGCGAAGTTCACCGTGTCCGAGGCGAGGATGGGCCGCCTCGGCGACTTCATGTCCGGCGTGATCGGCCACGCGCACGGCATGCCGATGGCGCCCTCGGGATCGAGGTCCTTCCCGGTGAGGACTGCGACCACACCGGGCGCGGATTTCGCCTCGGTCACGTCGATCGAGACGATCTTGGCGTGCGCGAACGGGCTGCGGAGCACCGCGAGGTGCAGCATGCCGGGCAGGGTCAGGTTGTCGGTCCAGCGGGTCCGGCCGGTGATGAGGCGCTCGTCCTCCTTGCGGCGACGGGACTTGCCGACCTCCGGTTCGATCGTGGAGGTCATCACTCACCACCCGCGCCGACTCGGGAAGCGGTGTCCGAGGCGAGCCGCTCGGCCTCGGGGCCGGCACCGGGACGCATCTCGTGGGCGGCGTCGCGGACCGCGCGGACGATGTTCTGATAGCCCGTGCAGCGGCACAGGTTGCCTTCGAGGCCTTCGCGGACGGCTTTCTCGTCGGGGTCGGGATTGTCGGCGAGCAGGTCGATCGACTGCATGATCATGCCGGGAGTGCAGAACCCGCACTGGAGCGCGTGGTTCTCGTGGAAGGCCTTCTGCACCGGATGCAGTTCGCCGTCGCGGGCGAGCCCCTCGATCGTGGTGACCTCGCAGCCGTCGGCCTGGACCGCGAGTACCGAACAGGATTTCACGCTGTGCCCGTCGAGGTGGACGGTGCAGGCGCCGCAGTTGCTGGTGTCGCAACCGACCACGGTGCCTACCTTCCCGAGCCGTTCGCGCAGATGGTGCACGAGGAGGGTGCGGGGCTCGACTTCGTCGGTGTAGCTGGTGCCGTCGACGGTGACGGTGATGCGCATCAGGCCTCCAAAAGCAAGAGAAACCCCGCGCTGGTCCGGGGTCGTTCGGGAGCGGCCGGTCATTCGGTTGTCACGGACCGACCCCGGAACGACCGTGATCGGACTCACAGTCGAGCGTGCTACGTTGGTCCCGCCAGAGCAACCCCTGCGAGGGGGTCTTCACGCCTCGTGAGTGGTAAGGACGGTTCTAACCGTCCTTACCACTCACGAGGCCAGGTGGCGTTCGCCCCGGTGATCACGGTGGCGACCCGGTCGCCCGGGATGTCGTGCACGGTCAGCGCGGCCAGGCCCGCCGCCCCCGCCGGTTCCGGCAGGACGCCGAGGGTTTCCGCGCCCAGCCGCATGGCCGCGCGCAGATCGTCGTCCTCGACGAGGACGAAGTCGTCCACCAGCGACCGCAGCCGCCGGATGGATTCGGGTTCCGGGGTGCGGATCGAGATGCCACCGGCGAACGAGTTCACCCGGTCGACGGTGACCGGCTCACCGGCCCGCCAGCTCTTCGCCATGGCGGGTGCCGACGTGGTCCCGGCGCCGACGATCCGGACGTCCGGCGTATGCGCCTTGAGCCACAGCGCGACTCCGGCGATCAGCGCGCCGTCGCCGACCGGGAGCACGACCGTGTCGATCGCGCCCGCCGCCGCCAGCTCCAGCCCGATCGTGCCCGCCCCTTCGGAGATCGCGGGTTCACGGCCGTCGACCACGAACACGCGATCCGGCGCTTCGGCGGCGAAGGCGGCCGCGGCGACCTTCACCTCACCCTCGACCCTCCGCACCCGCGCCCCCAGGGTCTTGATCCGCCGCAGTTTGACCGGGGAGACGTCGGCCGGGACGAACACCTCGGCTCGCAATCCGCGTTTCCCGGCGGCGAACGCGACGGCCTGCCCGAAGTTGCCGCTCGTCCCGCACACCAGGGTGGTCCCCGGCTCCAGCCCGGCGGCGAAATAGTCCGCGCCCCGGCCCTTGAAGCTGCGCAACGGATTCAGCGTCTCGATCTTCACCAGCACGGAACGGCCGAGCCGTTCGTTCAGCTGTTCGTCGCTGTACTGCGGGGAGTCGAGGAAGACGGGATCGATCACCTTCGCCGCCTCGGCGACGTTGTCCAGCTTCAGGTCCATGACCCTCAAGCTAGGCCGGGAGCCGAGCACGCCGATTGTAAATTTTCCCGCCCGCGTGCAAAAATCTTGCGTGCCTCTCGACGAGATCGACCATCTGCTGCTCGACCTCGTCCAGGCCGACGCCGCCCGCCCGCTGCACGATCTGGGCGACGCCGTCGGTCTCTCCCCCAGCGCGGTCCAGCGACGGCTGACCCGGCTGCGCGCCGACGGGGTGATCCGCGCCGAGGTCGCCGTGCTCGATCCGGAGACGCTCGGCGCGGGGATGACGTCGGTCATCCTGGTCGCGCTGACCGACGACGACGAGAAAAGCCACACGGCCTTCCGCGAGCGGATGCTGGCCGAGCCCCGCGTCCAGCACTGCTACAGCATCGTCGGGCAGTGGGACTACGTCGTCGTCCTGCTCACCCCGGATCTCAAGGCGAGCCGGTACCTGTCCAGGAAACTGTTCGACGAGCGCGTCAAACGGTTCGAAACCCTGCCCGCCTTCGAGGTGGTCAAGTCGAGCCAGGCGGTCCCGGTACCCGGCGTCAGCCGTGGATCCGGCCGCTGAGCTCGGCGAGCCTCGATCCCGAGCCGCTCCAGCGCAGCGCGATGATCTCCGCCGCGATCGACACCGCGGTCTCCTCCGGGGTCCGCGCGCCGAGATCGAGACCGATCGGCGAAGACAGCCGTTCGAGTTCCGTCTCGGTGACCCCGGCTTCGCGCAGCCGCGCGAAGCGGTCGTCGTGGGTCTTTCGCGAGCCCATCGCGCCGACGTAGCCGACGTCGAGGCGCAACGCGACCTCCAGCAGCGGCACGTCGAACTTCGGATCGTGGGTGAGGACGGCGATCGCGGTCCGGCCGTCGACCCGGCCCGCTTCGGCCTCGGCCTTGAGGTAGCGATGCGGCCAGTCGACGACGACCTCGTCCGCGTCGGGGAACCGGCTCTTCGTCGCGAACACGGGCCGCGCGTCGCAGACCGTGACCTGGTAGCCCAGGTACGCGCCCATCTTCGCCATCGCGGCCGCGAAGTCGATCGCGCCGAAGACCAGCAGGCGCGCGGGCGGCTCGAAGGAGTTGACGAAGACCGTCATCCCCTCGCCGCGGCGCTGCCCGTCCGGCCCGTAGTGCAGGGTGCCCGTGCGGCCGCCGGCGAGCATGCCGCGCGCGTCGTCGACGACGGCGTCGTCCATGCGCGACGAACCGAGCGAACCCGCGACACGATCCGGCCAGACGATCAGATGCTCGCCGACCATGCCCTCCCGTTCGTGCTCGATCACCGTGACCACGGAGACCGGCTGTCCACTGTGGACCGATTCGACGACGTCGCCGAGCTCCGGCATCGAGTCGCGGTCGATGTGCTGGACGTAGATGTCGATGATCCCGCCGCAGGTCAGCCCGACGGCGAAGGCGTCGTCGTCGGACACGCCGTAGCGCTGCAGCACGGGCGCGCGTTCGGCGACCACCTGCTGCGCGAGCTCGTAGACGGCGCCCTCGACGCAGCCCCCGGAGACGCTGCCGGTGACCGTGCCGTCCGGGGCGACGAACATCGCCGCGCCGGGGCTCCGCGGCGCCGACGAGAACGTCGCCACCACCGTGCCGACCCCCACCGTCTCGCCCGCCGCCCACCGGCGGTGCAGTTCGTCCAGTACGTCACGCATCGGCGATCTCCACGAGAAGTCGTTCCAAGGTGGCCAAGCTGTGCCCGGCGAGCAGCCGATCGAGGTGCGGGAGCGCGGCCACGATGCCGGACTGCACGGGAGCGTAACCCGCCCGCCCCGCGTGCGGATTCACCCAGAATACGACGTGCGCGAGCCGGCGCAGCCTGGCGAGCTGCTCGCCGAGCAGGGCGGTGTCGCCCCGTTCCCATCCGTCGGAGAACACGGTGACGACGGATCGCCTGGCCACCCCGCGTTGTCCCCACCGGTCGAGGAACGCCCGCAGGGTCTCGCCGAGCCGGGTCCCGCCCGCGAAATCGGGGACCGCGGCGGCCGCGGCGAGCATGGCGTGCTCGGGATCGCGCAGCCGCAGCTGGCGGGAGACCCTGGTGAGCCGGGTGCCCAGGGTGAACACCTCGACCCGGCCGGGAGCGCACCGCGCCACGACGTGCGCGAACCGCAGCAGGGAGTCGGCGTAGGGCCCCATCGAGCCGGAGACGTCGATCAGGAGGACGACGCGGCGGGGTCTGCTTCCTTTCCGCCGGTACGCCAGGCGCACGGGCTCGCCGCCCCCGGCCAGCATCGCGCGGAGCGTGCGCGACGGATCGAGCGTGCCCCGCCGGGCCGCGCGGCGGCGCGGGGACGGCCGCACCGGGAGCGCCGGGCGCAGTTTCGCGAGCAGTTCTCGCAGGTGAGCGCGTTCGGCGACGCTCAGCTCGGCGAGATCGCGGTGCCGCAGGATCTCTTCGTCACTGGCCGCCACGCGGAGCTCGTCGGGTTCCGCGCCGGACTCGCCCTGGCCCGCATGCGCGAGCGTCGCGATCCTGGCGCGCTTCGGGGTCGCTTCCCGGCTTCGCCGCCGTGGCGCGGTTTCCTTCTCGGTGAACCAGCCGTCGAAAGCGGCGTCGTAGCGCGGGAGGTCGTCGGGATCCGCGCACAGCGTCAGCCGCCCGGCCCAGTACAGCTGTTCCGGATCGGCCAGATCGATCTCGCCGACGGCTTCGAGGTACGCCCGCACCCGGTGCGCGTCGCACGGCAAACCCGCTTCGCGCAATGCCTCCGCGAAGCCGACGAAGCCCGCCAGTGGATCGCTCACCCCTCCATTGTGCGCGCGTTTCGTCCTCTAGTTGCGGTACTTGCACGTGCAAGTACCGCAACCAGAGGACGAAACGCGGGGTCAGCGGCGCGCGAAGGCCGGGGTCTTCTCGCGCAAGGGGCCCATGCCGCCCATGAAGGCCGCGAGGGCGGTGAGCTGCGGGAACCGGTCCGAAATGCGGAGCGGTAGCGGCACCGTCCGCTCGTTCAAGGTCCCGTCGAGTGCGGGCTCGATGAGCATCTTGTGCTCCTCCAGTTGCTGCTTCTGGGCGATCGTGACGGCCACGGATCGACGGCGCTGCACGCGGGCGAGATCCCGCGCGGTCAGCGTCCCGCGCAGCAGTGGGGCGGCGAGGATCCGCGCGGTCGCGACCGCGTCCTGCACCGCGATGTTGACGCCCATGCCCCCGACCGGTGACATCGCGTGCGCGGCGTCGCCGATGCAGAGCACCCGGCCCGAGTACCAGCGCGGCAGCTTGGACATCCGGACCTTCAGCAGTTTGACGTCGTCCCAGCCGCGGATCTCGCTCAGCTGCGCGTCGTTCCAGCCGAACAGTCCGCCGATCCGCTCGCGGAACCGCTCGATCCCTTCGGCCCGCTGGGCGGTGTCCTGTCCCTTCCGGATCAGGTACGAGGTCTGGAAGTAGTCGCCGCGGTCCATCGTCACGCCGGCGAGCCCGCCCTCGAACCGGCCGAACACCTGGGCCTCTTTGCCGGTGTCTTCGAGTTTCGGCACCCGGACCCACCAGACGTCCATCGGCACCTCGTACTCCTTCGGCACGAGCCCCGCTTCGGCGCGGATCAGCGAGTCCCGGCCGTCACAGCCGACCACGAGCGGCGCGGCCAGCTCCCGCTCCTGACCGTCGGCATCGCGGTAGCGCACGCCGCCGCCCTCGCGCAGGCCGAGCACTTCGGCTCCCATTCGCAGGGTGAACGTCGGTTCCTCGGCCGCGGCTTCGGCGAGCAGGTTGAGGAAATCCCATTGCGGAACCATCGCGATGTATTTGTGCGGCCCCGGAATGCGGCTGAAATCGGCGGCGACGACGGTCGCGTCGCCGATCAGCATCCGCATCTTCTCCAGCCGTCGCGACGGCAATTTCGCGAAGCGCTCACCGAGGCCGAGTTCGTCGAGCAGCGTCAGCGTCGGCGGATGCACGGTGTCACCGCGGAAATCACGGAAGAAGTCCTGGTGTTTCTCGAGAACGGTGACCTCGACCCCGGCCCGCGCCAGGAGGAGCCCGAGCACCATCCCCGCCGGACCGCCCCCCACCACACAGCACTGTGTACGTTCCATGACCGAGTTGTAGCGCGCGGAATGGCGCCACCGCCATGGACCTAGGTCCTGTCGAGAGGTGGCATTTCCCGCTTCATGGCCGAGGTGTCGCGAAAGCCACTTTCGCGACGTCCGATGTCCCGAAAGTGGCTTTCGCGACACCGTCACCAGATCTCGTGCGGGGACAAAATGGGAGACGACGGCGCCAGGCACAGAGCGAAGCACCCTTTGCCTTACCTCTCGCGAAGTCCCGCGATGAGCACGCCGACCATCTTGCGCGCGTTGTAGCGCGGGTCGCTTTCGGCGCCGATGCAGAGGTTCCCGACGCCGCGCATCACTTCGAGCGCCTCGAGATCGGAGCGGATCTCACTCGCTTTCGCCGCCGCGTCGAGCAGTCGCGCGCACACCGGCAGGAGGGTGTCGAGGAAGTAGGTGTGGAGCGTCTCGAACCCGGCGTTGTCGGACTGCAGCACCGCCGCCAGGCCGTGTTTGGTGACCAGGAAATCGACGAAGAGGTCGATCCAGCGCCGCAACGCCTCGTAGGGGGAATCGCTCGACGCCAGCAGCTCCGGCCCGGCTTCGGCGCACGCGTCGACCTGGTGCCGGTAGACGGCGATGATGAGGTCGGCCCTGGTCGGGAAATGCCGGTAGATCGTGCCCATCCCGACCCCGGCCTTCGCCGCGATGTCGCGGACCGGTGCCTCGACGCCCGAAGTGACGAAGACGGCGGCCGCGGCGTCGAGCAAGGTCTTCTCGTTGCGGCGGGCGTCCGCGCGTTTGGCCTTGGTGCCCTCTTCACTCATCGCCACTCCTCCGTCACCACGGTTGCCAAACGGAACACTGCTCCGTATCGTTAGCGGAGCAACGTTCCGCTTGCACATTTTGCCATGGAGGACAGCGTCATGCAGTACCGCACCTTGGGCAGGACCGGCGTCCAGGTCAGCACCCTCGCGCTCGGCGCGATGAACTTCGGCGCGATCGGGCGCACCACCCAGGACGAGGCCACCGCCATCGTCGACGCCGCGCTGGAGGGCGGGATCAACCTCGTCGACACCGCGGACATGTACAGCGCGGGCGAGTCGGAGGTCATGGTCGGGAAGGCCATCGCGGGCCGCCGTGAGGACGTCGTGCTGGCCACGAAGGCGAGCATGCCGATGGGTGACGAGCGCAATCACCAGGGCGCTTCACGCCGCTGGCTGGTCACCGAACTGGACAACAGCCTGCGCCGCCTCGGCGTCGACCACGTCGATCTCTACCAGGTCCACCGCTGGGACCCGAGGACCAGCGACGAAGAAACCCTTTCCGCACTGACGGATCTGCGTCAGGCGGGGAAGATCCGCTACTTCGGTTCGTCGACGTTCCCCGCGTATCGCATCGTGCAGGCCCAATGGGCCGCCCGCGAGCTTCGTCTGGGCCGCTACGTCACCGAGCAGCCCAGCTACTCGATCCTCCAGCGCGGCATCGAAACGCAGGTCCTGCCCGTGACCGAGGAATACGGGATGGGCGTGCTCGCGTGGAGCCCGCTGGCGTCCGGCTGGCTGTCCGGCGCGGTCCGGGAAGGCCGTGCGATCAGCACGAACCGTTCGGCGGTCCTGCCCCAGCGTTTCGACCTGACCAGGCCCGCGAACCGGGCCAGGCTGGAAGCCGTCGAACGGCTGGTCAAGGTCGCCGACCAGGCCGGGCTGAGCCTGATCCAGCTCGCGCTCGGCTTCGTCGTCGCCCATCCGGGGGTGACGAGCGCGATCATCGGCCCTCGCACGCTGGAGCACCTCGAATCGCAGCTCGCCGCCGCGGACACCGTGCTGCCGTCCGACGTCCTCGACGCGATCGACGAGATCGTCGCCCCGGGCACCGACCTGGCCCCGGAGGAGAAGCACGACACCCCGCCCGCTCTGCTCGACGCGTCACTGCGGCGCCGCTGAAGCTCAGGCGAGCAGCTTGTCCAGCTTGGCCCGGACCCTGTCCAGGTCTTCGCTGTACTTGAGCACGGAACCGAGGGTCCGGGCGGCGGTCGCGGCGTCCAATTCGGACATTCCCAGTGCGAGGAGCGCCTGAGCCCAATCGAGCGATTCCGCCACCCCGGGCGGTTTCAGCAGCTCCATCGCGCGGAGCCGCCGCACCGCCGTCGCGACCTGGACCGCGAGCGCCTCGCCCAGCGCCGGGATCTTGCGGCGCAGGATCTCGAGCTCGCGGCCGAGGTCCGGATGCTCGAGCCAGTGATAGAGACAGCGTCGCTTCAGCGCGTCGTGCACTTCCCGCGTGCGGTTGGACGTGAGCACCACGAGTGGCGGATGTCCGGCGCGCACTTCGCCGAACTCGGGGATCGTCACCGCGTTCTCGTCCAGGAGTTGCAGAAGGAAGGCTTCGAACTCGTCGTCCGCCCGGTCGATCTCGTCGACCAGCAGGACACAAGGAGCGGTCTGCAACGCCTTCAGCAACGGCCGGGAGAGCAGGAAGCGTTCGGTGTAGAGGGACTGTTCGGCGGCTTCGACGTCGAGGGCGCCGTCACCCGCGGCCTCGAGCGCCCGCAAATGCAGCAGCTGGCGAGGAAAGTCCCATTCGTACAGTGCCTGCGCCGCGTCGATCCCTTCGTGACACTGGAGCCGGATGAGCGGCATGCCGAGCGCCTCGGCCAGGCCCAGCGCGAGCGATGTCTTGCCGGTGCCCGGTTCGCCCTCGCAGAACAGCGGGCGGCCGAGCGCCACGGCGAGGAAGCCGGCCGTGGCGATGCCGTCGTCGGCGAGGTAGCCGACCGTTTCGAGGGCTTCGGCCAGTTTCTCGGGCGATTCGACGGTCACTCGCCGATGGTATGCCTCAGCGGGCCGGAGATCAGCCCGGAAGATCCTCGCGACGGTCCACGTCGTGCCCGGTGCCGAGGTCGCCGCATTCGACGAGCCGCAGGTCCTGGCGTCCCTTGAGCCAGTCGCGGGCGCCCCTGTCCCCGGACGCGCCCGCGATGATCTCCGGCCACCAGCGGCGGCCGAGTACGACGGGGTGGCCGGGAACGCCTTCGTACGCGGCACGCGCGACGGTGACTTCGCCGGCTCCGGCGGCGACCCGGCGGATCACGTCCGCACCGACGCCGGGCAGATCCACGAGGTGCACGACGGCGGCTTCGGCGTCGGTCCCGGTGAGCACGCGCAAGCCGGCGCGCAAGGACGCGCCCATGCCGGACTCCCAGTCCTCGGCGACGACGGCCGCCCCGGGGTCGGGCAGGAGCGCGCGGGCTTCGGCGGCCGAGGCACCAAGCACCACCCGGACGGGCGCGCAGCCCGCGTCGACGAGGACCCGCAGCGACCGGACGACGAACGGCTCGCCGTCGACGACCGCGAGCGCCTTCGGCCCGCCGAACCGGCGTCCGGCTCCGGCCGCGAGCAGCAGCCCGGCGACCTCAGCCATGCCGCGCTCTGGTGGGCGGCGCCGAGGCCAGATCGGCCTCGATTGCCCGTGCCGCCGAGAGCAGCGACGGCAGCAGTTCCCGTTCGACCGACTCCGGTGTCGTGCGGCTGGCGTGGGTGGAGAGGTTGACCGCGGCCACGATCCTGCCCCGCCGGTCGTGGATCGGCGCGGCGATCGAGCGGAGGCCTTCTTCGAGTTCCTGGTCGACCATCGCGTAGCCCTGCCGATGGATCCTGACCAGTTCGGCGATCAGCTCCTCCGGCCTGCTCTTGGTGCGCGCGGTGAGCTTGTCGAGCTTCGCCCTGCCGAGGTATTCCCGCAGTTCGGTGTCATCCAGGCCGGCCAGCAGGACCTGCCCCATCGACGTCGCGTGGGCGGGGAAACGGGTGCCGACATTGATGCTGACGGTCATGATCCGCGAAACGGCCACCCTGGCGACGTAGACGATGTCCGGGACTTCGAGCACGGAGACCGAGCTCGACTCGTGCACCTCGGCGGAGAGCCGCTCCAGATGTGGCTGGGCGACCTCCGGCAGGGACAGGCTCGACAGATACGAGTAGCCGAGCTCGAGGACCCGGGCGGTCAGCGAGAAGTACTTGCCGTCCGTGCGCACGTACCCGAGATCGACGAGGGTGAGCAGGAACCGGCGGGCGGCCGCCCTGGTGAGCCCGGTCGCGCGGGCTACGTCGCTGAGGGTGAGTTCCGCCGCGTCCGCGTTGAACGCCTTGATCACGGCCAGCCCGCGCTCCAGCGACTGGACATGATGCGCCCCGCGCTCGGTCACCTCGCCCTCGTCCATACGAGAACCCTAACCGCCTCCCGTTTCCTGGGCGGCAGGCTCACCGAGTTCGGCCAGGACCCGCTGCGCGACGGCGAACGCGGCGTTGGCGGCCGGGGCACCCGCGTAGACGGCGGTGTGCAGCAGGACCTCGGAGATCTCCCGCGCGGTGAGTCCATTGTGGACGGCGGCGCGGACGTGCATGGCGAGCTCGTCGTGGGCGTGCAGCGCGGTGAGCGCGGCGAGGGTGACGCAGCTGCGGGTCTTGCGGTCGAGCCCGTCCCGCGACCAGACCGATCCCCAGGCGCCCCGGGTGATGTAGTCCTGGAACGGGCGGCTGAACTCGGTGGTGCGGGCGACCGCCCGATCGACGTGCTCGTCTCCGAGGACCTCGCGGCGCACCTTCATGCCGGTCTCGTAGGTGTCGTCGGTCATCGGGCGGCCTCCAGGTGTTCGAGGATCAACGCGGTGAACCGCTCGGGCTGTTCGAAGCTCCCCAGATGCGCGGCGCCGTCGACGACTTCGAGCCGCGCGTCGGGGATGCCGCCCGCGATCACCTCGGCGTGCTCCACCGGGGTGGCCGGATCCTCGGCCCCGGCGATCACCAGGGTCCGCGCCGCGATCTTGGGCAGGTCACCGACGAGGTCCATCGTTTCGATGGCCTGGCACGACGACGCGTAACCCTCGGCGGGAACGCCGGCGATCATCTCGCGCAGGTACGCGGTCCGCCCGGGGTGGGCGGCGGCGTACCCCGGGGTCAGCCAGCGGCCGACCCCGGCGTCGGCGACCGCGGCGGTGCCCTGCTCGCGGACCGTCTTCGCCCTGTCCGCCCACATGCTCGGCGGCCCGAGCTTCGCCGACGTGCAGCACAGCACGAGGCTCGCGATCCGGTCCGGCGCGTGCACGCCGAGCCACATCCCGGTCATCCCGCCGAGCGAGAGCCCGACGACGTGGGCGCGCTCGGCCCCGTGCTCGTCGAGCAGCGCGAGCAGATCACCGCCGAGGTCCGCGAGGGTGTACGGCCCGGGCGGGACGGGTGACGCGCCATGCCCGCGGGTGTCGTACCGGATCACCCGGAAACCCTGCTCCACCAAGGGTTTCACCTGGGGTTCCCACATGCGGTGATCGCTGCCGAGCGATCCGCTGAACACCACGACGGGGCTGTCCGCGGGCCCTTCCGCGACGCTGTGCACCTTCACCGGCTCAGACATCGAAGAACACCGTCTCCCCCTCGCCCTGCAACCGGATGTCGAACCGGTGGCCGTCGCCGTCCTTGGTGGCGACCAAGGTGCCCCGGCGGGCCTCCGGGACCGACGCCAGCACCGGATCCCCGGAGTTGTCGTTGTCCTCGAAGTAGATCCGGGTGACCACCCGGTGCAGGAGGCCGCGGGCGAACACCGAGACGTCGATATGCGGCGCCTGCGTGCTGCCCGCCGGACCGGGCAGCGACCCCGGCATGATCGTCCGGATCTCGTAGTGGCCGCCCGGATCGGTGGGGCAGCGTCCGAAGCCCCGGAACCCGCTCGCGACCGCTCCGCGCGGGTCGTCGGGGTGGTCGAACCGGCCGTCGGCGTCGGCCTGCCACGTCTCGATCATCGCGTCCGGGACGGGTTCGCCCGCGCCGTCGAGGACGCGGCCGTGGATCCGGACCGCGGCGGGCTCGTCCGCGGGGACGACGTCCGGTCCGTCAGGCCAGGGCAGGCCGATGGACAGGTACGGGCCGACGGTCTGGGAAGGCGTCGTCTCCGGCATCAGTGCTCGTCCTCCTCGTCTTCGAAGACCGAAGCCTCGCGGCCGCGCACGACGATGTCGAACTGGAAGGCCAGCGCCCACTCGGCTTCCGTGCGGTCGAGGTCGAAGCGCGCGATCATCCGCTGCCGCGCCTTCTCGTCCGGGATGGAGTTGAAGATCGGATCCTGCGAGAACAGCGGGTCTTCCGGGAAGTACATCTGGGTGACCAGCCGCTGGGTGAACGCGCTGCCGAACACGGAGAAGTGGATATGCGCCGGCCGCCAGGCGTTGTCGTGGTTCTTCCACGGGTACGCGCCCGGTTTGATGGTGGTGAAGGTGTAGCGCCCTTCGGAGTCGGTGAGCGTCCGGCCCGCGCCGTCGAAGTTGGGGTCCAGCGGCGACGGCCAGCGGTCCCCGGTGTGCCGGTACCGGCCGCCCGCGTTCGCCTGCCAGATCTCCACCAGCGAATCGCGGATCGGCCGCCCGTCACCGTCGAGCAGCCGCCCGGTGACGATGATCCGCTGGCCCTGCGGCTCCCCCGCGTGGCCCTTGGTGAGGTCGTTGTCGAACTCGCCGATCCGGCCCGGGCCCAGCGCGGGACCGGTGACCTCGGTCAGCAGATGCGGGAGCACGATCAACGGCTCCTTCGGATGCCGCAGCGCCGTCGACCGGTAGCCGGCGGAATCGAGCGGCGGATGGGTACCGTCGGGATCGCGCCGGTAGCGCGGGAGCCTCAGTTCTGCGGGTGCGGACATGCTGTTCCCTCCAGCGCGGCTCAGTGTGCTTCGAGGACGACGGCCAGCCCCTGGCCGACGCCGATGCAGATGGCGGCCAAGCCCCACCGGCCGCCGGTGCGGCGCAGGTGGTGGGCCAGCGTGCCGAGGATCCGGCCGCCGGAGGCGCCCAGCGGATGCCCGATCGCGATCGCGCCGCCGTTCACGTTCACGATCTCAGGGTCGAGCTTCGACCAGTCCCGCAGGCAGGCCAGCGACTGCGCGGCGAAGGCCTCGTTCAGTTCGACTGCGGCCAGGTCCTCCCAGCCGATCCCGGCCCGCTCCAAGGCGATCTCGGCCGCGCGCACCGGGCCGATGCCGAAGACGTCCGGGTCGACGCCCGCCGCGCCCCGGCCGGCGATCCGGGCCAGCGGCGCCTTGCCGAGCCGCTTGCCCGCCGCCTCGTCACCGAGCAGCAACGCGGAGGCGCCGTCGTTCAACGGCGACGCGTTCGCGGCCGTGACCGTCCCTTGTGGACGGAAAACCGGCTTCAGCTTCGCGAGCTTCTCCGGAGTGGAACCGGGCCGGATGCCCTCGTCGCGGGTGAGTTCGACTCCCTCGACGGGGACGACGTGGTCGTCGTAGAACCCCTCGTCCCAGGCGCGGGCGGCGTTGACGTGACTGCGGACGGCGAACGCGTCCTGCTCGTCGCGGCCGATGCCGTAACGCTCCGCGAGCTGCTCGGTGGATTCGCCGAGCGAGACCGTCCACCGCTCGGGCATCTTCGGGTTGACCATGCGCCAGCCCAGCGCGGTGGAGTACAGCGTCTGGTTGCCCGCCGGGAAGGCCTTCTCCGGCTTCTGCATGACCAGCGGCGAACGGCTCATCGACTCGACCCCGCCCGCGACGACGAGCGAGGCGTCGCCGACCTGGACCGACCGGCTGGCCTGCATGACGGCGTCGAGACCGGAGCCGCACAGGCGGTTGACCGTGGCACCGGGCACGGTCGTCGGCCAGCCCGCGAGCAGCGCCGCCATCCGCGCGACGTTGCGGTTGTCCTCGCCGGCGCCGTTGGCGTCGCCGAGCACCACCTCGTCGACGGTGGCCGGGTCGAGGTCGTTGCGTTCGGCCAGCGCCCGCAGGACGGTGGCGGCGAGGTCGTCCGGGCGGACCCCGGACAGGGCGCCGCCGTACTTGCCGAACGGGGTACGGATGGCGTCGAACAGGAAGACGTCGGTCATGCGCTCGCCCTTGTGAGGTCTCGGAGGATGCGGAGTTCTGCCTCGGTCGGCGCCGGGGTGGTCCCCAGGTCGCCTGCCACCTTCAGTTTCCACCCGGTCGCCTCGACGACCTGATCGACCTCGACCCCGGGGTGCAGTTCGGTGAGCGTGAGCTCGGCGGTCTCCGGGTCCGGCCGCATCAGGCCGAGGTCGGTGACCACCAGCGTCGGCCCGGCGCCCGGGAGGCCGAGACGCTCGCGGTCACCCTTGCCGGCGCCGTGGCCGAACGACGTCACGAAGTCGACCTTCTCGACGAACGTGCGAGGGCTTTGCCGGAGCACCACGAACACCTCGCGGCAGGAGGCGGCGATCTCCGGGGCGCCGCCCGCCCCGGGGAGCCGCACCTTGGGGTTGGCGTAGTCCGGGCCGATGACGGTGGTGTTGATGTTGCCGAACTTGTCCAGCTGGGCGGCGCCGAGGAAACCGACGTCGATCCGGCCGGGCTGGAGCCAGTAGTTGAAGACCTCGGGAACGCTGACCACGGCGTCCGCGGTGTCGGCGAGCTCGCCGTCGCCGATGGACAGCGGCAGCCTGCTCGGCTTGGCGCCGAGGCAGCCCGATTCGTAGATGAGCGTCAGGTTCGGCGCGTGCCCGCGGCGGGCCAGGTTGGCGGCCGTGCTCGGCAGGCCGATGCCCACGAAACAGGACATCCCGTCGCCGAGCGCGCGAGCGGCGGCGACGCTCATCATCTCGTCGGAGGTGTACCCGGTCATGCCTTCACTCCCGTCAGCTCGTCGAGCCAGCGGGTGAAGCTCTCCCTGTCCCGGCCGATCGCGTCCCATGCCTGGTAGGCGTCGTTGTCCCGTTCGTAGTAACCCGCCGCGTACGACGGCCGCGCGCCGCCGGGCACCTCGGCCACGGCGGTGACCGCCCACGACGGCAGCACGATCGCGCCCGGCCGGGGCTCCAGTTCGTCCACGACCTCCTCGACGGTGACGAGCGACCGCTTCGCCGCGAGCACCGCCTCCTTCTGCACGCCGGTGATACCCCAGATCTGGACGTTGCCGGATCGGTCGGCGCGCTGGGCGTGGACGATCGTGACGTCCGGATTGAGCGCGGGGACGGCGGCCAGCCGCTCGCCGGTGAACGGGCAGGTGATGGGTTTGATCGTTTCGGTGTGCGCGGCGAGATCGGTGCCGGTGTATCCGCGCAGGACGGCGAACGGCAGACCCGAGGCACCGGCGACGTACCGGTTCGCCATCCCCGCGTGGCTGTGTTCCTCTATCTCCAGCGGTACCGGCCAGGAGTGCTGGACCGCGTCACGGAACCGGTGCAGCGAGCCGACCCCGGGGTTTCCGCCCCACGAAAAGATCAGCTTGCTCGCGCAGCCCGCGCCGATGAGCTGGTCGTAGACGATGTCCGGGGTCATGCGGACCAGCGTCAGGCCGGTGCGGCGCCGGCGGATGATCTCGTGCCCGGCGGCCACGGGAATGAGGTGCGTGAAGCCCTCGAGCGCGACGACGTCCCCGTCGTGCACCAGCCGCGCCACGGCGTCCTTCAACGACAGCAGCTCCGCCATCCCCACTCCCGGCTCGCTTGTAGCGATACGCGACGTTCGTATCGCGCACACCTGTTCTGCATATGAACATAGCACAAGGGAGCCGATCATGGCGCCGGACTCGTGCGATCAGCCGATCCCGCTGCCGGGCGGGAACCATTCGACGGCCTTGAAGTCCCCGCTCTCGACGCGTTCGAAGGTCGCGGTGCTCAGACACGGCGGCACGATCCGCTTGTTCTCGGGGTCCGGCCCCCAGCTGTAGCCGAGCCGGTCACGCCTGCCGTCGTCGTACACCGTCATCCCGACCCTCCGGTCCTTGAGGCCCGGGACGTCGGTGTCCTCGACGATGCCGGTGACCACGGCGACCGGGCCGCCGACGACCAGGCAGTCGATCCTGCCCCGGAAGTAGGCGGAGAACCCTTCCCCCACGTGGCTCACCCGGAAGGTCCCCCTGCTCTCGGGGAAGAGACCGCGCGCGTCGAAGGCGAACCGGACGTCTTGGCCGTCCTTGCGCAGCAGCTTCGCGCTTCCCACCAGGCTCGGTTCCGCCGGCTTGCCCTCCTCCGCGGCGGACACCGGACCGGCCGCGACGAGCGTCGTGGCGAGGACCAGCGCGGCGCCGACGGCGGCGAGTTCTCGTGATCGTTTCATCTTCCACCCCTGGAATCCCCTGTTCGCGGAGCCTTTCCGCGTCCATCACCATCCCGGGGCGCCTGGCCGTGACGACTCCCCCGCGCAGGGGAAGCGCCTCCCTCACAGCGGGGATTTCCACATTTGGGATACCAACCGTCGCGCACTAGGCTGACGACGTGACCTCGAAGATCGCGGTGACCCGGTGGATTCCCGACGAAGCGCTGAAGGTGCTCGCGGAAGCCGGGGAGGTGAAAATGTCGCGCGCCGACCGGCCGCTGACGCGGGACGAATTACTCGAGTTCGTCCGCGGCGCGTCCGCGATCGTCGGCATGCTGCACGACCGGCTCGACGGTGAGGTCGCCGACGCGGCGGGCCCCGGGCTGAAGGTCGTGGCGAACGTGGCCGTCGGCTACGACAACGTCGACGTCGCGGCGCTGTCCGGGCGCGGGATCGCCGTCACCAACACCCCGGGCGTGCTCACCGACGCCACCGCGGATCTGGCGTTCGGGCTGATCCTCGCGGTCACCCGGCGGCTCGGCGAGGGCGAACGGCTGATCCGCGCGGGTACCCCGTGGTCGTTCCACCTGGGTTTCCTGCTCGGTTCCTCACTGCAGGACAAGACGCTCGGGATCGTCGGGCTCGGCCAGATCGGGCAGGCGGTCGCGCGGCGGGCGCTCGGTTTCGGGATGCGGATCGTCTACTCAGGACGGTCGCGGGCCACCGAAGACGTCGAAAGGGCCTTGGGCGCGACGTACGTGCCCTTCGATGAGTTGCTGCGAAGCTCCGACGTCGTGTCGCTGCACTGCCCCCTGACACCGGAGACCCGGCACCTCGTCGACGCGGACGCGCTGAAGTCGATGAAACCGGGCGCGTACCTGATCAACACCACCCGCGGCCCCGTCGTCCACGAGACCGCGCTGGCGGACGCGCTCGAAGCGGGCGAGATCGCCGGGGCGGGCCTCGACGTGTTCGAGGCCGAACCCGAGGTCGAACCGCGCCTGCTGAACCGCGAAAACGTCGTGTTGACGCCACATCTGGGTTCGGCGACCGTCGAGACCCGTACCGCCATGGCCGTGCTCGCGGCCGAGAACGTCGCGTCGGTGCTCACCGGCGGAAACCCGCTGACGGAGGTTCGTCCATGACTCGCGTGGTCATCGCGCCCGACAAGTTCAAGGGAAGCCTGACCGCGGTCGAGGCGGCCGAGGCGATCGCCGACGGCGTCCGCGACGCGCTCCCCGGAGCCGAGGTCTCCTCCTGCCCCGTCGCCGACGGCGGCGAGGGAACGCTCGACGTCCTCGTCGCGGCGGGCGGCCGTCTCGTGGAACTCCCGGTCCGCGGGCCGCTCGACGACACCGTCGACGCGCGCTACGTGATGCTCGACGGAACGGCCTACGTCGAATCGGCCCGCGCCTGCGGGATCGAGTTCGTGGACCCGAGCCCGGAAGTGGCGCTGGCCGCGCACACCTGGGGCGTGGGCGAACTCCTCGCGCACGCCCTCGACCACGGGGCGCGACGGCTGGTCCTGACCGTCGGCGGAACCGCGAGCACCGACGGCGGCGCCGGGATGCTCGCGGCACTGGGCGCCGGGGTCTTCGACGCGTTCGGCGCGCCGGTCGGGCTCGGCGGCGGCACGCTGGGCCGTGTCGCGCTGGCCGAACTCGGCCCGGTGCGCGAACGGCTCGGTACCGTCGAGGTCGCCGTCGCCACCGACGTGACGAACCCCTTGCTCGGCCCTCGTGGCGCGGCCGCGATCTTCGGCCCGCAGAAGGGCGCGGGCCCGCGCGAGGTCGAGCAACTGGACGCGTCCCTGTCCCGCTGGGCGCAGGCGTTGCGGAACGCCGGGACCCCCGATGTCTCCGATCTTCCCGGAGCGGGCGCGGGCGGCGGGGTCGCCGCGGGCGCGATCGCGGGGCTCGGCGCGGGCGTCGAATCCGGCTTTCAGCTCATCGCCGGGCTCACCGGGGTCGCCGACGCCATCGAACGCGCGGACCTCGTCATCACCGGCGAGGGCTCGCTGGACGAGCAGAGCCTCGACGGCAAGGCCCCGGCGGGTATCGCGGCCCGCGCGCGGGAGCACGCGGTGCCGCTGATGGTGCTGGCCGGACGGATCCAGCTGGACCGGAACCAGCTCGACGGCCTCGGGGTCGTGGGCAGCGCCGCCCTGATCGACCACGCGCCTTCACTCGACCACGCGCGTGCGCACGCGGCGGAACTCCTTCGGGAGCGGGCCGGCGAACTGGTCCGCACCTGGGCCCAGGCTTGAGCCCGTCGAGTCTGTGAACCCGCGGGGCCTCAGCTGCCAGGCTGGGGCTGAGCCTGCGGGAGTACGGCGAAAGCGACTTCGCCGGTTTCGTCCTGCTGGACGTCGAGCACCTTGTCGTCGAGCAACGCGGCCGCTTCCGGCTCCAAGAACACCTTCGGGCCGCCGTCGGCGCCGAGGACCTTGTCGCCGCTTTCCGGCTCCGGGGCGACGGAAACCGCGAGCTGAGGACTGTCCCCCTGCTGGGAGTGCATGGCGAACCGCAGCCCGCCTCCGTCCTGGCCGTTCTCCTGCCCGGTCAGTGCGGTGATCGCCTCGGCGGCGGCTTCGGTGACTGTCAGCATCTCTGCCCTTCCTTCGTCGCGGTCTTGCACTTGACCGACCACGCTAGGGGCTGTCGGCATGGCCCGCCGTCTGAGTGAAGATCATTTCTCGCCGACGTCCGGCTCCTCCTCGGCCAGCCGCATCGCGTGCGACTCGCCTTCGCGGATCTCCGCGGGCGTGGTCCCGAAGCGGTCTGCGCCGCTCCAGTGCTCGGGCGGTTCGACACCTTCTTCGAGCGGGTCGACGCGGAGTTCGTCCTCGTCGAGCGCCTCGCTGGGATCCAACGTTTCCGGTTCCGCGGTCTCACGGTCGCTCATCGGCCGCTCCCTCCTGGTCGGACGTTGGCCGGGGCGTGTTGTACTCGACCCGGTCCCTGTGGCTTACCCGGCGTCTCCGCAGGCCAAACGGTGCCGCTGTCGCGGGGATCACAATTTCTCAGGTGGTTCATTACCTTCACAAGTTTGTGAAACAAGGAGTAGCGTCGTCGGTATGACCACCACCAGGTGGGCGCCAGGGCACCGGATCATCCGGCGCGCGCCGGAGCGGCATCACGAACTCGGCAACCATGCCGCCTGGTACGTCGTCGCCGGCGTCGCCGCCACCGGCCTTCAGGCGGTGTTGTTCCTTGTCCTGCAGCCGGTCCTCGGCCCCCAGGTGGCCAATCTGGTGGCGCTCGCGGTCACGACCGTCGGGAACACCGAGTTCCACCGCAGGGTCACCTTCGCCGCCCGGAAGAGCAACGCGGGCAAACGGCATTTCCAGGATCTGATCACCTTCGCCTTCTACGCCGCGTACGGCTCGATCGTGCTCGCGTCGCTCGGCGCGGTGATCACCGAGCCGACCGCGCTGGAGCAGACGGGCGCCCTGCTCGCGGCCAGCGTCGTAGGCGGCATCGCGCGCTTCGCGGTCCTTCGCTGGTGGGTCTTCGCGCGCCGGAACGCCTAGTCTCCTTCGCGTCCCGTTCGCGGTCTCCGCGCCCAGTCGTCGCGAAAGCCACTTTCGGGACATCAGACGTCGCGAAAGTGGCTTTCGCGACATGCTCTGGCCGCACGACCACTCGCGGGACGCCGCCGCCGGCCCCACTGCCCAGTGGTTTCACGAAGGGTCGTGAGTGCCGGAAGCGCCAGGCCGTCAAAGAGCGTCCTTCGCTGACATCCGGGGAAGGCGCGAGCCGGCCGGGCAGCGCCTAGTCTCCTTCAAGTGGCAGAGATCAACGGCCCGCACGACGGCGGCTCCGAACCCGACTACCGATTCACGCTCGCCAACGAACGGACCTTCCTCGCCTGGCTCCGGACGGCGCTCGGCCTGCTGGCCGGCGGCGTCGCCGTCCATCAGCTCGTCCCCGACCCGAGCGCGCTGAGCACCGTCCTGGCGGGACTGTGCGTCCTGCTCGCCGCAGTCCTCGCGGCGAGCGCGTATCCACGCTGGCGGCAGGTGCAGAGCGCGATGCGCGCGGGACGGCCGCTGCCGAAGAGCGGCATGCTGATCCTGCTGACCGCGGGGATCCTCGCGATCACCTTGACGGCGGCGGCGCTGGTGGTCTTTTCGTGAGCCCGCGCGATCACGGAGCGCAAGCGGAACGGACCGGGCTGGCGTGGCGCCGGACCGCGCTCTCGGCTACTGCCTGCACACTCCTTCTTTTGCACACCGCGGCCCAGCGAGGCTGGGGTACGGCGGTCGTCCCGGTCGCGTTCGCGGGCGCCATGGTGATCACCTTCGCCGCCGTCGGCGCGATCCGTGAACGAGCACTGCGCCGTCCGGAAATCCCGAAACCTCTTAACCCAGCCCTTGCTGTCACAGCGTCGGCACTCGTCGTAGCGACGGCGGTCGCGCTGATCGCGGTGCGCTAAGGGGCGCGCACGTCCTGCGACCCCGGAGGCCGTTTTCCCGGCGCAGAGTCTCGGTTGTATTAAGCCGACTCCGGCGAATGGGCTATCTCTAGTTGAAATCTTTACTGCCGTCCGATCGACGCCTACGATTACGCTGCGTCGCAACGGCGGCAGATGAATCTGATCTTACGGAGCATCTGCCGCCCTCAATAGTTACGGAGTGTTGACCCCTCGACAGCGACGGTCGCAGGGTCGGCCGGGGAGGACGACCATGCAAGCAACTTCCAGCGCGTCCAGAACCGTCACCCCCGACGCGGTCCCCGGGTACACGACTCCGGAGAACCTGCCGCGGCCGGGCGGACGGCTGACCAAGGAAGACCTCGATCCGCTCGTCAAGGACGCGGGCGACGGGAATCCCGCCGCGATCCAGTCCCTCCTGCGGATGATCGGACCCGTCGTGGTCCGCTACTGCCGCGCCAGAATGGGTGGCCGCGACCTGTCCTACCTGTCGGCGGACGACGTCGCGCAGGAAGTGTGCATGGCGGTACTGAAGGCGCTGCCCGGCTATCAGGATCGCGGCGGTTCGTTCCTCTACCTCGTGCACGCCATCGCCGCCAACAAGGTCGCCGACGCCTACCGCGCGGTCTCCCGCGACCGGTCGGAGCCGGTCCCGGAACTGCCGGAACGACCCATCGGCGACAACGAACCCGAAACGCACGCCCTGCACCTGGATCTCGGTGCCCGGCTCAACCGCCTGCTCTCCACCCTGCCGCGGGTGCAGCAGGAGATCCTCGCCCTCCGCATCGCCGTCGGCCTTTCCGCCGCCGAAACGGCCGAAGCGCTCGGGATCTCCGCCGGCAACGTGCGCGTGACGCAGCACCGCGCACTGGCCCGCCTGCGGACGATGGTCAAGCAGGACGAGTTCTGATCTTCGTTCCCCCTGCCGCAGGTCGTCGATCGGCGGTTCTCAGGCGCCCGGACCCCGCGCCGCCCACTTCTTTTTCCCCCGGTTTCCCGCCGGGTTTCGTCGTGTCTCACGTAAGGCGATAGGTCCGCCGCGCCGTCCCGTCGAAGAACTCCAGCCGCTCGCCGTCGCTCAGTGAGCCCGTCAGTGAAAACGCCGTGTCCACAACGACTTCGTACGCCGCCGCGAGCTCGCAGACCGGCCAGTCCGAGCCGAACATCAGCCGCGAAGCCCCGAACGACTCCAGCACGTGCTCGGACCAGCGCGCCAGCTGACCGACCTTCCACCGTGCCCAGTCGGCCTCGGTCACCAGCCCCGAAAGCTTGCAGTAGACGTTGTCCAGCTCCCCCAGAGCCGCGACACCGTCCGCCCAGGGCTGCCATTCACCCGTGGCGATCGGCGGCTTCGCGGCGTGGTCGAGGACGAAAACCTGGTTCGGCAACGCTTTCGCGGCGGCGACCGCGGCGGGGAGCTGCGGCGGCTTCACCAGCAGGTCGTAGGTCAGCCCGGCCTCGCCGAGAGCGGCGAGACCGCGCAGGACCTCGGGCCTCGTCAGCCACGACGGATCCGCCTCGTCCTCCACCTGATGCCGGATTCCCACCAGCGGCCCGGAAAACGAAGCCACGCGCTCGGCGACGCCGGGCGCGGTGAGGTCGGTCCAGCCGACGACGCCGGCGATGAGCGGTTCGGCCTGAGCCGCCGCGAGGAACTCGCGCGTCTCCTCTTCCGACGAGACCGTCTGCACCAGCACGGTCCCCTTCACCCCCGCCGCCTTCGTCACCACGCGCAGATCGTCCACTGTGTACGGACGACGGATCGGTTCCAGCCCCGTGCCGGTCATCCACGGGTAGTCCCGCCGGGACGGATCCCAAAGGTGGTGGTGCGCGTCGATCACGGCCGTTCCTCCTGTCGCAGCACGGTGTCCTCCCGCAACAGTCCCGCACGGATCAGGTCCGTCCACAACTCGCGCGGCACCGGACGCCGGAACCGTTCGGCGTTGAGCCGGACCTGACCGGGATCGTGCGCGCCGACCACGACCGACACCACCGACGGATGCGCCGCGGGCAACGCCAGCGCGGCCTGCGGGAGTTCGACGCCGTGCCGCGCGCAGACGTCCGCGATCCGCTGGGCGCGCTCGACCAGTTCGGCGGGGGCCTCGGCGTAGTCGTACATCGTGCCCGGCGACGCGGTGGCCAGGATCCCGGCGTTGAACGCCCCGCCCGCCACCACGTCGACGCCGCGTTCGGCGCACAGCGGGAGAAGATCGTCGAGCGCGGGCTGGTTGAGCAGGGTGTACCGGCCCGCCAGCAGGATCACGTCGAGATCGAACCGCCGGACGAACTCCGTGAGCATCGGCGCCTGGTTCATCCCGGCCCCGATGGCGTCGACGACACCCTGCTCCCGCAGTTCGAGCAGCGCGGGGAACGCGCCGTGGACGGTGTCCTCGAAGTGTTCGTCCGGGTCGTGCACGTAGACGACGTCGACGCGGTCGAGCCCCAGTCGTTCCAAACTGTCCTCAAGCGACCGGAGGATCCCGTCGCGGCTGAAGTCCCACCGGCGTTTGTACGCGGCGGGAACGACGAAGCCCTGCGAATCGGTGCGCGAAGCACCATCGGGGTCGGGCTCCAGCACACGGCCGACCTTCGTGGAGACCACGAAATCCGCGCGGGGATACGCCGAAAGCGCCGCGCCCAGCCGTCGTTCCGACAGCCCGAGGCCGTAGTGCGGGGCGGTGTCGAAATAGCGGATGCCTTCGTCCCACGCCCGCCGGACGGTCGCCTCGGCCGTCTCGTCGGTGATGGCGTGGTACAGGTTGCCCAGCTGCGCGCAGCCGAGCCCCAGCGGGGACAGGGGGATCTTCACGGAAGCTCCCAGACGAGGCCGATCCCCGAATCGTCGCCCGAGTAGTCGTCTTCCACGTCGAGCAGTTCGGACATCCGTGCCTGCCAGGGAATGTTGGCCGGATGGTCACGCAGGATCGCGCGCATCTTCGCGTAGTCGTCGACCTCCACGACGTGGAACAGATCGAGCCCGTCCCGCCAGATCCGCCACGAACGCACGCCCGCACCGCGCAGGGCATCGTCCAGGTCGGGCGGGATGACGGCGTGGACCGACTCGTATTCGGCCTCCTTGCCCGGCTTCAGCCGGGTGTGGAGTGCCACTCTTTGTGGTGCGACACCGTGGGTCACCGCGCCTCCTTCATTCGAAACATGGCACTCTGTCAACTGACACTCAAACATCCGAGGTCTTCGGGGAGGGCGGTGGACCATGCCGGTCACCGATGTCGCGATCGACAAGATCAAGGACATGATCATCTCCGGCGAGCTTGCTCCTGGCGACAGGCTGCCGAAGGAGGCCGAACTGGCCCAGCGGCTCGGTCTGTCCCGCAGTTCGCTGCGCGAAGCGGTGAAGGCGCTGTGCCTGATCCGCGTGCTCGACGTCCGCCAGGGCGACGGAACGTACGTCACCAGCCTCGAACCGAATCTCCTCCTCGACGCGATGACGTTCGTGGTGGACTTCCACCGCGACGACACCGTGCTGGACTTCCTCGCCGTGCGCCGGATCCTGGAACCGGCGGCGACGGCGATGGCCGCGGTGCACATGAGCGACGAGGACATCGAGGAACTAGGCCGCCTGCTCGACGAGCTGGCCGACTCGCCGACGGTGGAGGCGCTGGTCGCGAACGACCTGCAGTTCCACCGCAAGATCGCCGACGGCTCCGGCAATCCCGTGTTGTGCTCGCTCCTGGACAGCCTCTCCGGCCCCACCGCGCGCGCCCGCATCTGGCGCGGGCTCACCCAGGAGGGCGCGGTCGCGAAGACCCGCGAGCAGCACACGGCGATCTACGAGGCCATCGCGGCCCGCGAACCCGAGCTCGCGCGTTCGTGGGCCACCGTGCACGTGGCGGGCGTGGAGCAATGGCTCCGCAACGCGCTCGGCACCGCCGACGACCCCACCACGGCCGCCGAAGCTTCCTGACACCGCTCTCTCCTCTCTCACGTCCTCTAACCGGCCCTTCGCGCGCGCTAGGAACGGTCCGTTCCTCGCAAAATTTGCAAGGAACGGACCGTTCATTGCAGCGGCGAGGGGGGCTAGGTCTGGGCCTTCCCACCGGCGTAGCGCGAAATGATCAACGCGACCAGGATGATCACGCCGTAGATCGCCTTCAGCCATTCCGGCGGCACCTGCGCCACCTGCAGCAGGTTGGTGACGGTCTGCAGCAGCAGCACACCGGTGAGCGCCCCGACCAGGGTGCCCTTCCCACCGTCCAGTGAGACACCGCCGATCACCGCGGCCGCGAACACCTGAAGGATCAATCCGTCGCCCTGGTCCGCGCCGAGAGCGCCGACGTAACCGGTGTACGCGAGCCCGCCCAGCGCGGCCAGCACACCGGCCACGACGAAGACGCCCCACGAGATCCGGTCGACGCGGATACCGGCGGCCCGCGCGGCTTCCCGGTTGCCGCCGATGGCGTAAAGCGACCGTCCGATCCGGTGATACCGCAGCCCGAGCCCGAACACGGTGAACAGCGCCGCGGCCAGCCACACCGACATCGGCAGCCCGATGAACGTCGTCGTCGCCAGCGCGGTGAACACGTCCAGCTGGTCGAAGAGCGTCTTCCCTTGGGTGGAGCCGATCTGTGTGCCACGCAGCACGGTCAGCATCGCGAGCGTGACGATGAAGGCGTTCAGCTTCAGTTTGACGATCAGGAAACCGTTCACGAAGCCGACCGCGGCACCGGCCACCAGCACGGCGAGGATGCCGGCGAAACCGGGGATCTCGGTGCCGAACCCCGAAGAAGCCACCGGGATGACCAGCATCGCGCCCAGCGCGGGCGCCATGCCCATGGTGGATTCCAGTGACAGGTCGAACTTCCCGGTCAGCAGGACGAGCGATTCGCCCAGCACCACCATCGACAGCGCGGCCGAGGCGGACAGGATCCCGACGATGCTGCCGAAGGTCAGGAACGTGTCGCTGATCAGTCCTCCGATGATCAGCACCACGACGAGCGCCGGCACGAGCGCGAGTTCACGCAGCCAGCGGAACTTCCGGCGCTTCGGCGGCGCCGCGAGCGTCGAAGTCTTCGGATCGGTCATCAGTTCGGTCACCGCTCGACTCCTTCGATGTCGGCCACCAGGTCGCCGTCGGACCAGCCCGCCCGGTGTTCGGCGACCACGGCGCCGGCACGCAGCACCAGCACCCGGTCGCTCAGGCGGAGATCGTCCAGCTCGTCGCTGACGATCAGCACCGCCTTGCCCTCGGCCCGCACCCGGTCGACGACCGCGAGCAGCGCCTCCTTCGATTTGACGTCCACACCCGCGGTCGGGTTGATCAGCACCACCAGGCGCGGGTCACCGGCCAGCGCACGGGCCAGGACGACCTTCTGCTGGTTGCCGCCGGAAAGGTCGGACACCGGCTGATCCGCGTCGGCCGCGACGATGTCGTAATCCCGCAACGCTCGCACGGCCCGGCCGTACCGCGCGCCCGGTGCCGCGAGACCGCCCTTGCCCATGCGATCCAAAATGGACAGTGTGGCGTTGTCGGCGATGGAATGCTCCAGCACCAGTCCCTCGTGATGACGATCCCTCGGCACACAGCCGATCCCGGCACGGATCGCGGCCGGGATGTCGCCCGGTTTCACCGGTTTCCCGTCCATCCGGACCGTCCCGGAGGACGGCGGACGCAGGCCGTACACGGTTTCGGCGACCTGATGCTTGCCGCTGGCGTTGCTGCCCGCGAGCCCGATCACCTCGCCACGGTGGATCCGGAACGTCACATCCGCGAAGCCGTCACCGGAAAGCCCGTCGACGGCCAGGACCTCGGCGGCGTCCGCGTCCAGCGCCTCGCGCGTGGAGGCGTCACGGACGGAAAGCCCGCCCTGTTCGCCGGTCATCGCGTCGATCAGCTCGGCCCGGCCGACCTCCGAAACGGGCGCGGTCAGGATGTGCTTGGCGTCGCGCAGCACGGTAACCGCCTGGCACACCTCGTACACCTCGTGGAGGTGATGCGAGATGAACAGGAACGTCACCCCGTTCGCCTGCATCTGCCGCATCCGCGCGAAAAGCCGGTCGATCGCCTGGCTGTCCAGCTGCGCCGTCGGCTCGTCGAGCACGATGAACCGGGCACCGTAGGAGAGCGCCCTGGCGATCTCGACGAACTGCCGGTCCTCGACCGAAAGCTCGCCCGCCGGGGTGTCGACGTCGACCCCCACGTCCCAGGAGTCGAGCAGGTCCCGTGCCTGACGGCGCAACCACTGCCAGCCGATCGCGAAACCCTTGCCCGACTGGCGATTGAGGAACAGGTTCTCCGCGACGGTCAGCTGCGGGACGACCATCGCGTGCTGGTAGACGCAGGCGACCGCACGTTTCCAGTCGTCCTGTTTGGACAACGGCGGCGCGGGGACGCCACCGAACTCGACGTGACCGGTGTCCGTTTTGGACAGTCCGGTGAGGATGGAGACGAGCGTCGATTTCCCGGCCCCGTTGCGGCCGACGAGCGCGTGCGACTCGCCGGGGTGCACGGTGAGGCTGACGTCGGACAGCGCCACGGTCGGTCCGTAGCGTTTGCCGACACCCTGTGCGCTGACCACCGGCACGGCGGCGGACCCGGCGGGCAGCGCGCTCACAGGTTGTTCCCCCAGAGTGCCTTGTCGTCCACGTTGTCCTTCGTGACGACGGGCGCGGGGAGCTGGTCCTCGAGGATCCCCGGCCGGACCTCGACGACGGTGCTGCCGTGATCGGTCGGCCCCGCCTTGAAGGTCTCCCCCGCCATCGCCTTCTTGATCCAGTACATGCCGTACTTGGCGTAGTCGTCGGCGGGCTGCGAGACGGTCGCGTCGAGTTCACCGGCGCGGATCGCGGCGAGTTCCTGCGGGATGCCGTCGTTGCTGACCAGCACGACGTGCTTCGGGTCGCCGACCGGGAAGGAGAGGTTCTTGCGTTTGAGCGCCTGCTGCGTCGGCGCCAGGTACACGCCGCCCGCCTGCATGTACACGGCCTTGATGTCCGGGTTCGCGGTCAGCAGGCTGTCCAGGCCGGACGAAGCCTTGTCCGCCTTCCATTCGGCGGCGACCTCCAGCACCTGGACACCCGGGAACTTCGTCTTCATGCACTGCCGGAACGCTTCGGAGCGGTCGCGGCCGTTGACCGAGGCCAGATCGCCCATGACCTGCACGACCTTGCCCGAGGTGACCTTCGCGCCGATCGCCTCGCAGGCCTTGGTGCCGTACGCCTTGTTGTCCGCGCGCACCACCATCGCGACCTTGCCGCCCTCCGGCGCGACGTCGACCGCCACCACCGGGACCCCCTTGTTCTCCGCCGCCTTGAGACCGGCCACGACGGCGGCGGAGTCCAGGGGCGTCACGACCAGGCCCTTGACGCCCTGGTTGAGCAAGGTGTTGATGTCGGTGATCTGCTTCGCCGGGTCGCTGTCCGCGTTGACCGTGGGCAGCGCCTCGACGCCCTGTTCCTTCGCCTTCTGCGGTACGTAGTTGTTGTAGGCCTGCCAGAACGGCGAGGTCAGCAACGGGATCGTCGCGCCGACCTTGCCGCCCCCGCCCTGGGGAGCAGTGGCTGCGTTGTTCTTAGTGGACCCACAGGCCGACAGCGCCAGCCCGAGCGCGGTGGCCGCGGCGGCCACCTTGATCACCCTCGTACGCACCGCATCCTCCTTGATGGCAGCGAAACTACTGGTGGTGGACCGGGCCGCGCGGACGCAACCCGTACATCCCTCCGTCGACCGCGAGCGCCGTGCCGGTGGTCGAAGCCGACAGGGGGCTGGCGAGATACACGACCGCGTTCGCGACCTCGTCCGCGGTGACCAGCCTGCCCATCGGCTGCCGGGCCGCCAGCGCGGCGCGCTCGGCCTCCGGATCGCCCGCGGCGTCGAGCAGCCTGCCGACCCACGGGGTGTCCGCGGTGCCCGGGCAGACGCAGTTGACGCGGATCCGGTCGGCGAGGTGATCGGTCGCCATCGCCAGGGTCAGCGAGAGCACCGCGCCCTTGCTGGCCGAGTACAGCGCGCGGTTGGGCAGGCCCGCCCACGCGGCGATCGAACAGGTGTTGACGATCGCGGCCGACGGCGAGTTCTTCAGATGCGGCAACGCCGCCCGCGCGAGCCGCACCATGCCGACGACGTTGATGTCGAGCACCCGGTGCCATTCGTCGTCGCTGTTGGCGGTGACGTCGCCCTGCGCGCCGATACCCGCGTTGTTGACCAGGACGTCGAGCCTGCCGAATTGCTCGGCGACCGCGTCGATCGCCGACCGAACCTCCTTGTCGGAGCCGACGTCGCAGCGGAATCCGGTGAGGCCTTCGGGAAGGTCGCCGGGATTCAGGTCGAGCACCGCGACCTTCGCCCCGCGTGCGGCGAGCAGGTCCGCGGTGGCCCGGCCGATTCCCGACGCGCCTCCGGTGACCGCCGCGACGAGGCCTTCGAACTCACTCACTGGTTTGTCTCCGTCCACTCTGGACCGTCGGGGAAGGTGAACCGGCGCAGCGTCGCGTCGTGCATCCGGGCCGAGAAGCCCGGCGCCGACGGGGCGACGTATCGGCCGTCGACGACGGCGGCCGGATCGGTGAAGTGCTCGTGCAGGTGGTCGACCCATTCGATGGACCGGTCGGTGTCGCTCCCGGACACGGCCACGAAGTCGAACATCGACAGGTGCCGGACGAGTTCGCACAGCCCGACGCCACCGGCGTGCGGGCACACCGGGACGCCGAATTTGGCCGCCAGCAACAGGATCGCCAGATTCTCGTTGAACCCGCCGACCCTGGCGGCGTCGAGCTGCAGCACCGAGATCGCGCCCGCCTGCAGCAGCTGTTTGAACACCACGCGGTTCTGCACGTGCTCGCCGGTGGCCACCCGGATCGGGGTGAGCGCCTTGGCGATCGCGGCGTGCCCGAGCACGTCGTCCGGCGAGGTGGGTTCCTCGATCCAGTACGGGTCGTACGGTGCCAGCGCGGTCATCCAGGTGATCGCGGTCGAGACGTCCCAGCGCTGGTTCGCGTCGACGGCGACCCGGATGTCCGGGCCGACGGTCTCGCGGGCAAGTTTCATCCGGCGGACGTCGTCCTCGAGATTCCCGCCGACCTTCAGTTTGATCATCTCGAAGCCGTCCGCGACGGCCTGTTCGGCGAGCCGGACCAGTTTCGCGTCCGAGTAACCGAGCCAGCCGGGGGAAGTGCTGTACGCGCGGTAGCCGTCGCGTTCGATCTTGGCGATCCGCTCGGCGCGGCCGGGTTCGGCGGCGCGGAGGATGTCGAGCGCCTCCTGCTCGGTCAGCGCGTCGGAGAGATACCGGAAGTCGACGAGGGAGACCAGGTCCTCCGGCGACATCCCGGCGGCGAACCGCCAGACGGGGAGCCCGGCGATCCGCGCGGCGAGATCCCAGGCGGCGTTGACCACCGCGCCGATCGCCATGTGCGCGACGCCCTTTTCCGGGCCGAGCCAGCGCAGTTGCGAGTCGCCGACCAGCGCCCGCGAAAGGTCGCCGAGCGCGGCCGCGTCGGTGGGCACGTCCCTGCCGACGACGTGCGGTTCCAGCGCGCGGATCGCCGCGGCCTGGACGTCGTTGCCGCGTCCGATGGTGAAGGCGAGGCCGTAGCCGTCCGGGCCGCCGTCGGTGTGCAGCACGACGTACGCGGCCGAGTAGTCCGGGTCCGGGTTCATGGCGTCCGAACCGTCCAGCTCCCGCGAAGTGGGGAAGCGGACGTCGAGCACCTCCATGCCCACGATCTTCGCCATCACGCCTGCCTGACGTTCTGACGCTGACGTCCGAGGCCGTCGATTTCGAGCTCGATGACGTCACCCTCGGTCAGGTACGGCTTGGGCTCGGGCTGACCGAGCGCGACTCCCTGCGGGGTGCCGGTGTTGATGAGGTCCCCGGGGCGCAGCACCATGTACTGGCTCACGTAGTGCACGATCTCCGCGACCGAGAAGATCATGTCCTTGGTCGACGAGTCCTGCTTCTTCTCGCCGTTGACCCACAACCGCAGGCCGAGGTCCTGCGGGTCGGCCACCTCGTCGGCGGTGACCAGCCACGGGCCGAGCGGGTTGAAGTTCTCGCACGACTTGCCCTTGTCCCAGGTGCCGCCGCGTTCGAGCTGGAACTCGCGCTCGGACACGTCGTTCGAGACGGTGTAGCCGGCGACGTACTCCAGGGCCTCTTCGACACTTTCGAGGTAGCGCGCGGTCTTGCCGATGACGACGCCGAGCTCGACCTCCCAGTCGGTCTTGGTCGAGCGGCGCGGCACGAGCACGTCGTCCTCCGGGCCGACGACGACGTCGGGCGCCTTCATGAAGACGACGGGTTCGGCCGGGACCTCGGCGCCGGATTCCTCGGCGTGCTGCCGGTAGTTGAGGCCGATGCAGACGACCTTGCCCGGCCGCGCGATCGGCGCGCCGACCCTGGCCCGCGCGAATTCGGGGCCGGCTTCGGGCAGCTCACCGGCGGCCAGCGCGGCCGCGACCCTGGCGACGCCGTCGCCCGCGAAGAAGCTGCCATCGATGTCGGCGGTCAGCGCCGAGAGGTCGCGCAGCGTGCCGTCCCCGGCACGTACGAACGGACGCTCACTTCCCGGCTCCCCGAGTCGCAACAGCTGCACGGATTTTCCCTTCCAGCCGAACCGTCAACAATCAACGGCTCCCACAGCAACGAACAGACATCCGATGTATACCCGACGACCTTCGCCGAGATCTAGGGGCCGTTCGGATTTGGATCGAAAATTGATCGGATCAGTCTTGCGAAGCCTGGGTGGCGAGACTCACAGTGGGAATAGTTACCTACTCTAAGCAAGTTGTTCCTCGCGGAACCATGACTGGGGAAGGAACGAGCATGACCATCGCGCCCGAGCGAGTGGAAGAAACCGTCGCGCGGCCCCGCACGAGCGGCCGCGCGCGATTCGTCCTGATCCTCGGCGGCCTGTCCGCCTTCGGGCCCCTGTCCATCGACATGTACCTGCCCGCGCTGCCGCAGATGGCGGGCGAACTGCGCGCGGCGGACGCGACCGTTCAGCTCACGCTGAGCGCGTTCATCATCGGGCTCGCCCTCGGCCAGCTGATCCTCGGACCGCTGTCCGACGCGATCGGCCGCCGCAAACCGCTCGTGGCCGGGCTCGCGCTCTACATGGTCGGCTCGATCCTGTGCGCCGTCGCCCCGACAGCCGAACTGCTCATCGCCGCTCGCGGTGTCCAGGCCTTCGGCGCCGCGGCCGGCATCGTGATCGCCAGGGCGACCGTGCGCGACCTCTACTCCGGCACCGCGATGACGAAGTTCTTCTCGCTGCTCATGCTGGTCAACGGGCTCGCGCCGATCCTGGCGCCGATCATCGGCGGCCAGATCCTGAACTGGACGTCGTGGCGCGGCGTGTTCGTCTGCCTGACCGTCTTCGGCGCGATCCTGCTCGCCGTCGTCTTCTTCCTGCTGCCGGAACCGCTGCCCGAGGAACGCCGCACCCCGGCGCGGTTCGGCTCGGTGCTGCGGAAGTACGCGAGCCTGTTCGGCGATCGCGGCTTCCTCGGCTACGCGCTGGCCTCCGGGCTGATGTTCGGCAGCCTGTTCGCCTACATCTCCGGCTCGTCCTTCGCGCTCCAGGGCGTCTACGGGCTCAGCCCGCAGGCGTACAGCCTGGTGTTCGGGCTCAACGGCATCGGCATCGTGGCCGTCGGGCAGCTGAACGGACGCATCGTCGGACGTTTCCCGGAGCGGACGCTGCTGACCGTCGGTCTCGTCATCGCGGCGATCGCCGGATTCGGCGTCCTGGCCGCGGGCGTGCTGGACCTCGGCCTGATCGGGCTGCTGATCCCGCTGTTCATCCTGGTGTCGAGTATCGGCATGGTGGCGCCGAACGCGAGTTCTCTGGCGCTCGCCGAACAGGCGCGGTCCGCCGGTTCGGCGTCGGCGCTGCTCGGCGTGCTGCAGTTCGTCGTCGGCGGGCTGGCGACGCCGCTGGTCGGACTGGGCGGCGCGAGCACCGCGGTCCCGATGGGGATCGTGATGGCGGCCTTCGGCGTGCTCGCGCTGCTGGCCTTCGGGACCATGACGCGGCCTTCGGCGCCTCTCGCGGCTGTCGCCCAGCAGGCCTGACCCCCTCACCCCAATGTCATGAAAGGGTCGTTCAGGACAAAAATGTCCTGAACGACCCTTTCATGACATCCAGCCCCAGCACGCACTCAAACGAGCGAAGCGAGATCAGCGGTCCTCAGCTGCTCCGCGGTCACCGCCGCGCGTCCCTCCACCAGAGCCTTCAAAGCGTCCCCGTCATCCCACTGGTTGACGTTCATCGCGGCGGCCACCTGCCCGTCCCGCAGCCAGAACGCCGTGAAGTCCCGTGCCGCGAGATCGCCCCGCACCACGAGTTCGTCGGTTTCGGGATCGGCGAGGCCGCGGTATTCGCAGCCAAAGTCGTACTGGTCCGAAAAGAAATAAGGACTCCGCAGGTACGGCTCGTTCTCACCCAGCAGGTTCCCGGCGACGTGCTCGCCCTGCCACTTCGCGTTCGACCAGTGCTCGACGCGGACGCGTTTTCCGTAGCGGGGATGGAAATGCGCGGCGATGTCGCCGATCGCGTAGACGTCGGGCGCGGCGGTCCGCAGGCCGGCGTCGGCACAGACACCTCCGTCATCGGACAGCTCCAGCCCGGCGGCGTGCGCGAGGTCGACGCGCGGCGCCGCGCCGACGGCCACCAGCACGACGTCCGCGGGTAGTTCGTCACCACTCCGCAGGCGTACGCCGGTCACCCCGTCGGCGTCACCGGTGAAGCCGTCGACGCCTTCACCCAGCCGCCAGTTCACCCCGTGCTGGGTGTGGAGGTCCTTGAAGACCCCGGACACCTGCTCGCCCAGCACCGCGAGCAACGGCGAGCCGACCTGGTCGACCACGGTCACCTCGGCGCCGTGTTCCCTGGCGGCCGCCGCGGCCTCGGTCCCGATCCAGCCCGCGCCGACGATCACGACCCGCCGCGCGTCCTTGAACGCCGAGCGCAGCGCCAGCGCGTCGTCGAGGGTGCGCAGGGTCCGCAGTCCCGGCAGATCCCCGCCGGGCACCGGCAACGAGCGCGGCCGGGAGCCGGTCGCGAGCACGAGCCGGTCGAAACGGTGTTCCCCGCCCGCGTCGTCGTGCACGAGCCGCGCGCCGAGCTCGATCTTGGTCGCGGTCGCGCCGCTGGAGAACGCGATGTCCTTCTCCGCGTAGAAACCCTCGCCGTGCACCCAGTCGGGTTCGTCCGTGTTGCCCATCAGGAGCCCCTTGGACAAGGGCGGTAATTCGTACGGGCGATGCGTGTCGGTGCCGAGTAACAGGATTTCTCCCGCGTAACCGCGTTCTCGCAGCGTCCCGGCCGCCGTCGCTCCGGCGAGACCGGCGCCGACGATGACGATCTTCCTGGGTTCGGACATCCATGACCTCCCAAGCAGTCCCTCCCCCGGACGCTACTCCCGTTCCTCCCCGTCCGGCCTAGCGAAAGCGGAAGTCGATCACGAAACGCGGTATCGGTTAACCCATCAGTAGGAACATGGGGTAATCGGCGTCACGCCCCCGAAAGCGCCTCGTCCCAGCCTCGGATGAAGAAAGGGAGATCATGGGATACGGGAGGATGAGGACGTTGGCACCCCGGGACGAATGGTCGGTCGGCTGCCGGGATCTCGCGGGCAGGCGCAGGGACGTGACGGTGTTCGTGAGCAGCGACAAGATCGTGCTCGTGGCGCCGCCCGGTGAAGCCGCCGTACTCGGGCCGCTGGACGTGGGGCGCCTGCGCGCCGCGCTCCGCGACGCCGTGGTCGCGGTGGCCGAACATCCGGACCACAATGAATGACAACTACCGTTCCTACTTCTGAGTAGGTAGAGTCGGCCCCGTTCGGAAGGAGCCGGCCATGACCACCTACTTCGTGACGGGCGCGACGGGTTTTCTGGGAAAACGCCTGGTCGCGCGCCTACTACGGCGACCTGAGACCGTAGCCGTCCACGTTCTCGTGAGGGAGACCTCACGCGGGAAGCTCCCGAGCCACGAGAAGCTCGTTCCCGTCACCGGCGACCTGACCGAACCCCTGCTGGGCATCGATCCCGCCCGCCTGGGACCCCTCGACCACGTCGTGCACCTCGGCGCGATCTACGACCTCACCGCGAACGAAGCGGCGAACCGCGCGGCCAATGTCGACGGCACCCGCAACGTCCTGGAGTTCGCCGCCGCCGCGAAGGCAGGGCTCTTTCACCACGTCTCGTCGATCGCGGTCGCCGGGCAGTACGCCGGGCGGTTCACCGAGGCCGACTTCGACCTCGGCCAGAGTTTCGCTTCGCCGTACCACGCGACGAAGTTCGAGGCGGAGAAACTCGTGCGGCAGCACGGGAAAACACCGTTCCGGGTGTACCGGCCGTCCGCCGTGGCCGGCGATTCGCGCACCGGTGAGATGGACAAGATCGACGGCCCGTACTACTTCCTCCCCGCGATCTCACGGCTCGCCACGCTGCCCCGCCGCCTGCCGCTGGCCGCCCCGGATCTCGGCGCCACGAACCTCGTCCCGGTCGACTACGTCGTCGAGGCGATGGAGCACCTCATGCACGTCGACGCGCCCGCCGGGAGCACGTACCACCTCGCGTCACCCCGGCCGCAGCCACTTCACGAGGTCTACAACGCCTTCGCGCGGGCCGCGGGCGGGCCGAAGATCTCCGCGGTCCTTCCTCCCCGGCCGTCCGGAGCGCTGAAGCGCGCAGGAACCCGGCTGGCGAAATCCGCTGCCGCCGGATTCGACCGGGTCCCCGGCGGGCGGTCCGCCCGCTCGGCCGTGCTGGCCGAACTCGGCATCCCGCTCGAAGTCCTGCCACATCTGAGCATGGAGGTCGACTTCGACACGAGCGCGACCACCGCCGCGCTCGAAGGCAGCGGGATCACCTTGCCGCCGTTGAAGGAGTACGCCGGGCCGCTCTACCGGTACTGGCTGGAGCACCTGGATCCCGACCGCGGCCGCCGCCGCCCCGGCCGGGAACCCCTCGACGGCCGCAAGGTGCTGATCACCGGCGCGTCCTCGGGTATCGGTCGCGCGTCCGCGCTCGCCGTCGCCGCGAAGGGCGCCGAAGTGATCCTGGTGGCCAGGCGCGCCGACGAGCTCGAACAGGTCCGCGAGCAGATAGTCGCGGCGGGCGGCAAGGCGTCGGCGTATCCGTGCGACCTCACCGACGGCGGCGCGGTCGACGCTCTGGTCAAGGACGTGCTCGCCGCGCACGGCGCCGTCGACATGCTGGTCAACAACGCGGGCCGCTCGATCCGGCGGTCGCTTTCGCTGTCCACCGAACGGTTCCACGATTACGAGCGGACGATGGCGATCAACTACTTCGGCCCCGTGCGGCTGACACTGGGCCTGCTGCCGTCGATGACCGCGCGCGGATTCGGGCATGTCGTCAACGTGACCACCCAAGGACTGCAGACGGACACCCCGAGGTTTTCCGCTTACCTGGCCTCGAAGGCCGCGCTGGAGGAGTTCGGGCTGACGGCCGGCCGGGAAACGCTTTCCGACGGCGTCACGTTCACCTCGGTCCGGATGCCGCTGGTGCGCACCGACATGATCGCGCCGACCGGGTCCTATCGAGGAATGCCGTCGAGCTCGCCCGAGCGTGCCGCCGCCCTCGTGGTGAAGGCACTGGAGAACCGGCCCGAGATCCTGAACCTGCCCGAAGGCACCGCCGTCGAACTCGTGACGCTCGTCGCACCGAAGACGGCGCGGTTCTTCGCCCACCTCGTCTACCGCGCGATGCCCGAGTCCGCGCCGGAATCCCGTGGCCTGCCCCGAAAGGCCCCGCTCGCCTCGGTGGCGGGCGCGGTCACCCGGCTGGTCTGGCGCCGTCGTCCCTGATGTCCCGCCGCCGGGGCTCGATCGGGGGACGCCCCCGGCCGCTACCATCGGTTTCAGATACGCCGGGGGGTCGGCGGGCACGGGCCGAGGTAGGGACGACCGGGAAGGGGCAGTGTGGACGTCGCCAGTCCCCCGCTCTCGACCGGACCGGACGCCGAGGTGGTACGTCCGTCCAGGACGGTGCTGCGGCTTTCCCTGCACGCGGCTTGGGTGCTCGCGCTCGCCTTCGCCACCGAACTCCGGGTGGGACGCTTCGGTTTCCACCCGTCGGACCAGGGTTTCATCCTCGCCCAGGCGTGGCGGGTGCGGCACGGCGAGGTCCCGCATTCCGACATCATCTCCGCGCGGCCGCTGGGTTCGGCGTACCTGCACATCGTCGACTTCGCGCTGCCGGGGCCGCTGTTCTTCGTCTCCAGCGTGCTCAGCATGCTGGAGATCATCCTGGCGACCATCGCGTTCGCGGTCCTGGTCACGCGCCGCCGCGTCCGTGACTGGGGGCCGGGGCTCACCGGGCTGGTGGCGGCCGCGTCACTGCTGAACCTCAACGCCTTCCCGCTGATGGCCTGGCACACGATCGACGGGATCTTCCTGACCGCGTGCGGTGCCTGGGCACTGGATTCGGGGCTGCGCGACGGCAAGGCGTGGCCGCGACGGCTCGGCCTGGTACTGCTGGGCACCTCGGTGTTCGTCAAGCAGAGTTTCGCGCCGGTGCCGCTGATCGCGCTGTGCTGGCTCCTGCTCCACCCGTCGCTGCGGGAAGGCGCCTTCCGCACCGGCCGCTGGTGGGCCCGGCTGGCCTGGGATCTGCTGGCGCTGGGCGCTTTTCTGGTGTTCTACAGCGGAATCGTCACCCTCGACGGCGGGCTCGGCGCGATGGCCGAGCAGCTCACCGGCGGCCTGCCCGCCTACGGTGAGCGGCTTCTCGGACTGTGGCTGGAAAATCCCGCGTCACTGCTGCGGCCGCCGGTGCGGGGCTTGACCTTCTTCGTGATCGCCGGGGTGTTCCTGGCCCTGCTGGCGATCTTCCGCGAGCGCGCGGGCCGCGCCGGGGCGATCCTCGCCCGGCTGGTGCTCCTGGCCGGTGTGGCGGTGGTGGTCGGCACCGTCGTCGACGGGCATTTCACCGGCGCGTCGCGCTGGGCGGACGTCCTCTGGTGGATCCTCGGTGTCGCGCTGCTGGTGAACTGGGCGGCCACGCGGCGCTTCTCGCGGATGGGCGCGCTGGTCTTCGCGACCGGCTTCATGACCAGCCTGTCGTGGGGCAACGACACCCCGACGTTGTTCACCGGAACGCTGGCACTGACGGCGATCCTGCTCCTGGCGGACGCGCTGCCGCCGCTGCCGGCGCCGCCCCGCCGGATCGGGCTGGCCGGCGCCACGGCGATGGGCCTGGCCGCGGTGCTGGCGTCGGGCTGGGCCGTGGTCGCGCATCACGACGAAGCCGCGTACCTCGACATGGCGCACGAGAAGCTGACCGGCGACCTCGGCAAGGTGACGCCGTCGATGCGCGGGATCCGGACGAATCCGGGCACCTTCACCTACATCTCCCAGATCCAGGATTGCGTCACGCGATTTCCCGCCGGGCGCACGGCCGTCCTGCCGGACAACCCGTTCGCGTATCCCGCTTTCGGCCTGCGCAACCCGTTCCCGCTGGAATGGCCGCTTCCGCTGGAGATCGTCGCCGACGCTCCGGAGCGCATGCTCGCGACGGCCGACGTCCTCAACCGCGACGGCGACTACCTCGTGCTGTTCCAGACCGTGAGCATGCCGGTGCTGGCCAACGGCGGGCCGGTCCCCGCCCAGGTCGCCGGGGACGCCCCGATCTTCGACTACCTCGGGCTGGAGAACGCACTGCGTTCGCGGCTCACCGGGCAGACCGTCACCTGCGGCAGCTTCATCGGCAAGTGGGCCCCCCGCCCCTGACGCGTTTCGTCCTCTGGTTGCGGTAGTTCGCGCTGCCAACTACCGCAACCAGAGGACGAAACGCGGGGGGTCAGTCGACGCCGGCGTCCTCGGGGCGACCGGAAGCGAGACCGGCGAGGACGTCCAAAGCGGCCCCGAGCGTCTCCAGGGGCGGCGACGAGACGGCGAGCCGGACCGCGTTCGGGGCATGCCCGGGGACGACGGCGAACGCGGCCGCCGGGGTGACCGCGATCCCGCGTCGCGCGGCCGCGGCGACGAAGGTCTCGGCCCGCCAGTGTTCGGGGAGTTCCCACCAGCAGTGGTACGCCCGCGGATCGGCGCGCACGATGAACCCGGCCAGGCGTTCCGCCGTCAGCCGCTGGCGTTCCGCGGCGTCGAGCCGTTTCGCCCGTTCGACGGTTTCCAGTGTGCCGCCGGTGATCCACCGGGTGGCGGCTTCGACGGCGAGCCGGGGCGCGACCCAGCCGCCCGAGCGCACGGACGCGGCCAGCCGCTCCCGCCATTCCGCCGGGACGGCGAGGAATCCGGTGGTCAGCCCCGGCGCGAGCCGTTTCGACATGCTGTCGGCGAACACCGTGCGCTCCGGCGCGTACGCCGCGAAAGGACGGACGTCGGGCCGCAGGAAGGTGTAGATGCCGTCCTCGATCACCGGGATGTCCATCCGCCGCACGGTTTCCGCCAGCTCGACCCGCCGCGCTTCGTCCATTGTGGACCCGAGCGGATTGTGCAGCGTCGGCTGGACGTACAACGCGCGAACGGAGGCGGCTTCGAGCGCCTCGGGAATGAGACCCCGGTCGTCGGTCTCGATGGGGACCAGCTGCACGCCGAGCCGCCCGGCGAGCGCCTTGACCACGGGGTAGGTGATGGCTTCGACGGCGAGCCGTTCCCCCATCGGCACGAAGGCGGCGATGGCGGCCGCGATGGCCTGGCGCCCGCTCCCGGCGAAGAGGACTTCGGGCGTCCAGCCGTCCTTCGCGATCAGCCCGGCGACGGCGTCACGCGCTTGCTTCGAGCCTGAGACGCTGCCCGGCCGCAACGCCGCCGTCAGGACGTCTTCGCGCAGCAGCGGCTCCAGCGCCTTCCCGACCAGCGCCGTCTGATCCGGGAGTACGGCGAAGTTGAGTTCGAGATCGACCGTCGCACCACCGGGCTCGGCGAGTGCGGTCTCCAACGGCGGCCGGCCGGCGCGGACGAACGTGCCCCGGCCGACCTCGCCGACCACGACACCTCTCCGGACGAGTTCGCCGTAGACCCTCGCGGCGGTCGAGTTGGCGATCCCGCGTTCGCGGGCGAACCGCCGCTGCGGGGGCAAGCGGTCGCCAGGACGAAGCCGTCCCGCCTCGACGTCGGCGGAGATCTCGTCCGCGACTATCCGGTAGTCCTCCATGCCGCCCCTCGATCGCACCGAGTGCATTCACACGATTGCACTCGGGATGATGCCATCGAAGCACGTCGTGAGCCGACTGCGACCTACGGAACACCACAACGGCGGGCTCCTAGGTTAGCCTAACCTGCGTGGAGACCGTGGAAACCCTCACCGAGCAGAGCACGACGTCCCGCCTGCACGCGGACGCGCTGACGCTCGCCTACGACGGCCGGACCGTGGCCGAAGACCTCGGGGTGGTCATCCCCGACCGGTCGTTCACCGTCATCGTCGGGCCGAACGCCTGCGGCAAGACGACCCTGCTGCGCGCGCTCGCGCGAATGCTCAAACCCCGCCAGGGGTCGGTGTTCCTCGACGGGCAGGTGATCAGCTCTTTCCCCGCCAAGGAGGTCGCCCGGCGGCTCGGCCTGCTGCCGCAGAGCTCGATCGCGCCCGACGGCATCACCGTCGCGGACCTCGTCGCGCGCGGCCGGTACCCGCACCAGCGCCTGCTGCGCCAGTGGTCCCGTGAGGACGCCACCGTGGTCGCGGAGTCCATGCGCGCCACCGGCGTCGACGATCTCGCCGAGCGGCTGGTCGACGAACTGTCGGGTGGTCAGCGGCAGCGTGTGTGGATGGCGATGGCGCTCGCGCAGGAGACCGATCTCCTGCTGCTCGACGAGCCGACGACCTATCTGGACATCGCACACCAGATGGACATCCTCGACCTGTGCGCGCAACTGCACCAGGAACAGGGCCGGACGCTGGTCGCGGTGCTGCACGACCTCAACCACGCCGCCCGCTACGCGACGCACATGATCGCGATGCGGGGCGGAGAGGTCCTAGCCACCGGAGCGCCCGAAGAGGTCGTGACCGCGGCCAACGTCGAGAAGATCTTCGAGCTGCCGTGCCGGGTGATGCCGTGCCCGGAAACCGGTACCCCGCTGGTGATCCCGAAGGCCGGACGCCGCGCCGCCTGATCACCTCGGATCCTGTTGGCGGAGCTGAAGTTGGATCCGAAAGGCGACCGTACGTGTGAACCCGCCCCGGCCGAAGGCCCCGCTTTCGCGGTGGCAGGGCGCCCTGTTCACCATCAGGGCACGGAGGACCAGGTGGCGCCCTGCCGACGTCGATCGCGGACGCGGGTTCACCAACAGGCACTCGGAGTAGGTTGGCGGCGGAGGTGCCATGTCACAGCAGCTGTGGTCCGAAGTGGACGACTACCTGTCCGGGGTGCTCATCCCGCCCGATCCCGCCCTCGAAGGCGCGCGTGAGGCGTCGGACGAGGCCGGGCTGCCGTCGATCGCCGTCGCGCCGAATCAGGGCAAACTGCTCAACCTGATGGCGCGGATGATCGGCGCCCGGTCCATCCTGGAGATCGGCACCCTCGGCGGGTACAGCACGATCTGGCTCGCCCGCGCCCTGCCGCCGCAGGGCAGGCTCGTCACCCTCGAATTCGACCCGAAGCACGCCGAGGTCGCTCGCGGCAACATCGAAGCGGCCGGGCTCGACGGGCTGGTCGACGTCCGTGTCGGCAAGGCGCTGGACCTGCTGCCCTCGGTCGACGGCCCGATCGATCTGGCGTTCATCGACGCCGACAAGGTCAACAACCCGGCCTACTTCGAGGCGTCCCTGAAGCTCGTCCGGCCCGGCGGCGTGATCGTGGTCGACAACGTCGTCCGCGGTGGCGCGGTGACCGACGCCGCCAGCGAAGACCCGAACGTCCAAGGCATCAGGCGGCTGCACGAGATGATCGCCGCCGAACCCCGCGTCGACGCGACGGCGATCCAGACGGTCGGGAGCAAGGGCTACGACGGCCTGACCGTCGTGCTCGTGAAGCCCTGACGGCCCGCGTGATCAGACGCAGATCTCACGTGATTGAAGGCGTAACTCACGTGATTGGAGGCGGAACTCGAGTGTGCGGTCTCCAATCACGCGAGTTACGTCCCTGATCACGCGAGTTACGCCTTCGATCACGCAAGGATCATCGCGGCGCCGTCGGGGCGGGCAGCGGACCGGAACCCTCCGGCCATCGCACGGGAAGTCCCCGGTGGACACCCTTCATGAAGCGTTGCCAGACGTCGGCCGGGATCGTCTGGCCGGTCAGTTTCTCCCCGGCGGCGTCCCGCATCCGGCGCGGCTCGTCGGAGCCGACCCAGACCGCCGTCGACAGCTGCGGCGTGTATCCGATCGCCCAGCCGCCGGCGTTGTCGTCCGTCTCGTCGAACCGGAAGTCGCCGGTCTTCAGCGCCGTCGGACGGTCCTTCATACCGGTGGCCAGCACCTGGCTCATCGTCCCCGCGATCCGGCGGCTCAGCGCCTCGTCACCCTGGAACGCGGGCGTCTTGTCCGACGGCCGTTCCCAGACGATTTCGCCGTTCTCGTCCCGGATCTTCGACACCAGATGCGGGGTGGCGCGCATGCCGTCGGCGGCGAAGGTCGCGTAAGCACCGGCCATGTCGCTGGGGCGCAAGGGATACCGGCCGACGGCGATCCCCGGGCCGATCAGGAATCCGTCCTTCTCGCGCAGGGTCACCGCGCCGTCGACGGACTCGGGGATCCCGGCCGCCCGGGCGCCGTCCCGGACCGCTTCGGCGCCGAGCTTCTTCGCCAGGTCGACGAACGGGCCCTGAGCGCCCCGCCCCATCGCCTCGCGCAGCGTGCACTTCCCGCCTTCGCCGCACTGGTCCGGGAACTCGAAGGTCTCGCCGAGGAAATCGACCGACGCGGGCGCCTTCAGCGGTTCGTCCACGTTCACGCCCCGTTCGAGCCCCGCGGCGAGGAGCAACGGCTGGAACGCCGAGCCGGTGCCGTACGGGGTGCCCGCGTAGTCGTGCACGCTCCAGCCGCCGCCGTTGTAGGCGCGGATGGCCCCGGTCCCGGGTTCGACGGCGACCAGCGACGCGCGGAAGTGCTCAGGTTCGCCCTTCAACCGCTCCTTGACCGCCTTCTCGGCTTCGGCCTGGGCCCGCGGATCGATGGTCGTCTCGACCTTCATCGCACCGCCGCGCAGCCGGTCGAGCGGGTAGCCGACCTGTTCCAGTTCGGCGAGGACCTGCTGCTTGATGTGGTACTGCTCGTAGGTCACGCGACCGGCCCGGGTCTCCGACGGCGCCTGGATCGCGTCCTCCGGGTAGGTCATGGTGACCGCTTCGGCCTGGCCGACGTAGCCGCGCGCGACCAGTTTGTTCATCACATAGGACCAGCGCTTCATCGCGTGCTCGTGACTGGAGGCGTACGGGTCGTGCACCGAAGGCGATTGGATCATGCCCGCGAGGAAGGCCGCTTCGCTCCAGGTCATCGAGTCGTCGAGTTTGCGGCCGAAGTAGGCGTTCATCGCCGACGCCGGGCCGTAGGTGCCGCGGCCGAACGAGATGATGTTGACGTAGCTTTCGAAGATCTCCTTCTTGGTCTGCTGCTGGGTGATCTTCGTGGCGAGCACGAGTTCGGAGAACTTCCGCGTGAGGGTGGCGTCCTCGTTGCCGGTGGACTTCTTGATGTACTGCTGGGTGATCCCCGAGCCGCCGCCGACCCCGGTCACCAGCGCGCGGCCGAGCCCGGTGAGGTCGAAACCCTCGTTGTCCCAGAAGGTCGGGTCCTCGGTCGCGACGATCGCGTCGCGCAGTTTCGCGGGGACGGCGTCGTAGGGCACGAACAGCCGGTCGCCGCCGGGCGGGACCACCTTGAGCAGTTCGGAACCGTCGGCGTTCTGCAGGACGACGGTCTTGTCGAGATCGGCGAGCACCTCTTGCGGGCTGCGGACGTCGAGCAGGACGTACGCGAGCCCGAACGCGACGACCGGGATGCCGATCACCAGGCCGAGCGTCCAGGCGACGATCTTGCGCCACCTGCGCTTCTTCGGTTTCGGCTTCGGGGTGGCCGTGGTCTCCGACTCGGGTGCGTCTGCCTCATCCGGGTTTTCCACGCCAGGTTAGACGCCCGAACGAGTGAAAAGGTTGTGGGAAAGTCACCAAACTGCCTCCTGTTCACAACTTGAAGAATTCTTCATTTGATAATGTGGTCAGATGCCCGTCCCCCTGTACCAGGCCAAGGCGGAGTTCTTCCGCATGCTGGGCCACCCGGTCCGGATCCGTGTGCTGGAGCTGCTCGCCGAAGGCCCGAAGGCCGTCCGCGAACTGCTCGCCGAGATCGAGGTCGAGGCCTCCAACCTCTCCCAGCAGCTGGCCGTCCTGCGCAGGTCGGGAATCGTCACTTCGACCCGCGAGGGCTCGACGGTGGTGTACGCGCTCGCCGGCGGCGACGTCGTCGAGCTCCTGCGCGCGGCCCGGCGCATCCTCACCGAGCTGCTGGCCGACCAGAACGCCCTGCTCGTCCAGCTGCGCGACGCGGAGTGACGGCGTGGCGGGTCTGAGACTTTCGGAACTGCGCTCGCTCCTGCCCGGACGTGAAGACCTGCGGACGCTCAAGCGCGCTCCCCGGCGCGACCTCACAGCGGGCCTGACCGTCGCGATCGTCGCCCTGCCGCTGGCGCTGGGCTTCGGCATCTCGTCCGGTCTCGGGGCCGAAGCCGGGCTGGTCACCGCGATCGTCGCCGGCGCGCTGGCCGCGATCTTCGGCGGCTCCAATCTCCAGGTGTCCGGGCCGACCGGCGCGATGACCGTGGTGCTGGTGCCGATCATGGCCACGCACGGGGCGGGCGGCGTGCTGACGGTGGGCCTGCTCGCCGGGGTCTTGCTGCTCCTGCTCGCGGTCGCCCGCGCCGGCCGGTACATGCGCTACGTGCCGACGCCGGTGGTCGAAGGCTTCACGCTGGGCATCGCCGGGGTCATCGCGTTGCAGCAGGTCCCCGCCGCGCTCGGCGTCGCCACCCCGGAAGGCGAGAAGGTGGCCGTCGTCGCGGCGAAGGCGGTGGCCGATTTCGCCGGGCATCCCGCCTGGCCCTCGATCGCGATCGCCGCCGGGGTCGCCGCCCTGATGCTGCTCGGCGCGAGGTGGCGGCCGTCGATCCCGTTCTCGCTGGTCGCGGTGGCCGTCGCGACCCTCGTGAGTCATTTCGCGCAGCTGCCGGTCGCGCGGATCGGCGCGCTGCCCAACGGTCTTCCCGCGCCCTCGCTGGACTTCCTGGATCTGTCGACCTTGGGCGCGCTGGCGCCCTCCGCCGTCGCGGTCGCGGCGCTGGCCGCGCTGGAAAGCCTCCTGTCGGCCACGGTCGCCGACGCGATGAGCGTCAACGAACGCCACGACCCCGACCGGGAACTCTTCGGACAGGGTCTCGCGAATCTCGTCACCCCGCTGTTCGGCGGCGTGCCCGCCACCGCGGCGATCGCGCGCACCGCGGTCAACGTCCGTGCCGGGGCGAAGTCGCGGCTGGCCTCGTTCACCCACGCGATGGTGCTGGCGGTGATCGTCTTCGCGGCGGCGCCGCTCGTGGCCACGATCCCGATCGCGGCGCTCGCCGGGGTGCTGCTGGCCACCGCCGTCCGCATGGTCGAGGCGGGTTCGGTCCGCGCGCTCCTGCGCTCCACCCGGCGTGACGCGCTGGTCCTCGTGCTCACCGCGGCGGCGACCCTGATCCTGGACCTGGTCACCGCGGTCATCCTCGGTCTCGTGGTGGCGGGTGCACTGGCGCTACGGGCGATCGCGAAGGCGGCTCGCATCGAAGAAGTGGCGCTCGATCACGCCGATCACGTCGCCGAGGAGCGGGCGCTCCTGGACGAGCACATCGTCGCGTTCCGCCTCGATGGACCGCTCGTCTTCGCCGCGGCGCACCAGTTCCTGCTGGAGCTGTCCGAGGTCGCCGACGTCCGGGTGGTCATCCTCCGGATGTCACGGGTGTCGGCCATCGACGCCACCGGCGCCCTCGTCCTGCGCGACGCCATCGAACGCCTCGAACACCGCGGGATCACGGTCCTGGTGTCGGGGATCAGACCCGGCCACGAGAAGGTGCTCGACGAACTCGGCGTCGCGGACCGGCTCCGCGCGGAGGGCCGGGTCTTCCCGGATACGCCGCACGCCATCGATTTCGCGCACGCGCTGCTGACCTCAAGCGAGGAACGCGCGAAGCAGTGACGCGGTCCCTTCGACGTGTTCCGTCATCGCCCGGCGGGCCGCCTCGGAGTCCCCGGCGAGGATCGCGTCGACGATGGCCTCGTGCTGGGCGTTGGAGTGCTCCAGGTTCGGTTCGAGCAGCGGGATCATGTCGAGCAGCTGGTTGACCCGCATCCGCGCGTCGGCCATCGCCGTGGTCAGCGAGCCGGACGCGGTGACCTCGGCGATCGCCAGATGCAGCCGCGAATCCTTGCGCCGGTAGTCGCCGACGTCGGCCGCCGCGGCCTCGGCGAGCGTGCTGGTCAGGTGCTGGCGGTCGGCCGGGCTGAGCGAACGCGAGGCCGCCATCTCGGCGGCACCGGTCTCCAGGACGTGCCGGAGGCCGAGCGCGTCCTCCAGCGTGGCGTTGTCGACCTTCCGGCCGTCGGCGGCGGGCGGGTCGGGCAGGACGTCGTTGACGAACGTGCCGCCGTACCGTCCGCGCCGCGACTCGACGTAACCCGCGTCGGACAGCGCGCGGATGGCCTCGCGCAGCGTCACCCGGCTGACCCCGAGCCGCTCGGCGAGCTCACGTTCCGAGGGCAGCCGCTCCCCCGCGCCCACCACGCCCAGCCGGATCGCCTGGAGCAGCCTTTCGACGGTCTCCTCGAAGGCGTTGCCCGCGCGCACCGGGCGGAACAGCGCGTCACCCGCTTTCGACTCCACCACTCGAGTTTAGGCGGCCCGCAATTCGTCCTCTGGATGCGGTACTTGCGTGTGCAACTACCGCATCCAGAGGACTAAACGCGAGGGGTCAGCACTCGATGACGTTCACGGCGAGGCCGCCGCGAGCGGTCTCCTTGTACTTCACGCTCATGTCGGCACCGGTCTCGCGCATCGTCTTGATCGCCTTGTCCAGGGTCACGACGTGCGAACCGTCGCCGCGCATAGCCATCCGCGCCGCGTGGATCGCCTTCGACGCGCCGACGGCGTTGCGCTCGATGCACGGGATCTGCACCAGCCCGCCGACCGGGTCGCACGTGAGCCCCAGGTGGTGCTCGACGCCGATCTCGGCGGCGTTCTCCACCTGCGCGGGTGAACCGCCGAGGACCTCGGTGAGCCCGGCGGCGGCCATCGCGCTGGCCGAACCGACCTCACCCTGGCAACCGACCTCGGCGCCCGAGATCGACCCCGTCTGCTTGAGGATCGAGCCGATCGCGCCCGCGGTGAGCATGAACGTCACGATGCCGTCGTCCGACGAACCCCGGATGAACCGCTGGTAGTAGTGCAGAACGGCCGGGATGATCCCCGCCGCGCCGTTGGTCGGCGCGGTGACGACGCGGCCACCCGCGGCGTTCTCCTCGTTGACCGCCAGCGCGTACAGGCTCACCCAGTCCATCGCGTACAGCGGGTCGCCGACGCCGTCCTCGGCGAGCAGCTTCTCGTGCAACGCCTTCGCGCGCCGAGGCACCTTCAGCCCACCCGGCAGGACGCCTTCGTGCTCGCAGCCGTTGCGTACGCATTCCGCCATGACCTGCCAGATCTCCAGCAGCCCTTCGCGGATCTCCTCGCGGGTGCGCCACGCGAGTTCGTTGCGCAGCATGATCTCGCTGATCGGCAGCCCGGTGTCCTCGCAGTGCTTCAGCAGGTCCGCGCCGGTGCGGAACGGGAACTCCAGCTTCGTCGAGTCCTCGACGACTGGAGCATGGTCAGCGTCGGTCTCGTAGGACTCGTCCCGCACGAACCCGCCACCGACGGAGTAGTAGGTGCGCTCGCGCAGCACCTTCCCGTCGGCGTCGAACGCGCGGAAGATCATCCCGTTCGGGTGCGCCGGCAGGGATTTCCGCCGGTGCATGGTCAGGTCGGTGTCCTCGGTGAACACGATCTCGTGCTCGCCGCGCACCTTCAGCCGGCAGGTTTCGCGGATCGCCGCGATCTTGCCGGGCACGGTGTCGGTGTCGATCTCCTCCGGACGCTCCCCGGACAGCCCGAGCAGCACGGCCTTGTCGCTGCCGTGCCCGAACCCGGTCGCGCCGAGCGAGCCGAAAAGCTCGCTCTGCACGCGTGCCGTGGCGGCGAGGTCACCGTCGGCCGCCAGACCGTCCACAAAGGTCAGTGCGGCGCGCATCGGGCCCACCGTGTGGGAGCTGGAGGGGCCGATGCCGATCGAAAACAGGTCGAAGACGCTGATCGCCATTGATCTGCCCTCCTTCCTATCTGGCCAGCAGTGAGCTGGCCTCTTGGGCCGCGGGCCCTTCGGCGGCGAGATGGGCCAAATTCTCCGACAGCGCTTCGCCGCGGTGGGCCTTCGTCTGGGCGAAAAGGCGACCGGCCCGATACGACGAGCGTACGAGCGGCCCGGCCATCACACCAGCGAAGCCCATCGCTTCCGCTGCCTTCGAATGCTCGACGAACTCTTCGGGCTTGACCCAGCGATCCACCGGATGATGCCGCGGCGACGGGCGCAGGTACTGGGTGATCGTGAGGATCTCGCAGCCCGCGTCGACCAGGTCCTTCATCGCCGGAGCCACCTCCTCCGGCGTCTCACCCATGCCGAGGATCAGGTTCGACTTCGTCACCAGACCGGCCTCACGAGCCTTCGTGATGACCTCCAGCGACCGCGCGTACCGGAAACCCGGCCGGATCCGCTTGAAGATCCGCGGCACCGTCTCCACGTTGTGCGCGAGCACCTCGGGACGGGAACCGAAAACTTCGGCCAGCTGCTCCGGATCCGCGTTGAAATCCGGGATCAACAGCTCGACACCGGTACCCGGGTTCAACGCGTGGATCTGACGGACGGTCTCCGCGTACAGCCACGCGCCGCCATCCTCCAGATCGTCGCGCGCCACACCGGTCACCGTCGAGTAGCGCAAGCCCATGGCCTGCACCGACTCCGCCACCTTGCGCGGCTCGGTCCGGTCCAGCGCTTCCGGCTTGCCCGTGTCGATCTGGCAGAAGTCACACCGTCGGGTGCACTGGTCGCCACCGATCAGGAACGTCGCCTCGCGGTCTTCCCAGCACTCGTAGATGTTCGGACAACCGGCCTCCTCACACACGGTGTGGAGGCCTTCACGCTTGACCAAGCCCTTGAGCTCCGTGAACTCCGGCCCCATGCGCGCACGGGTCTTGATCCACGGCGGCTTCTTCTCGATCGGGGTCTGCGCGTTGCGGACTTCCAGCCGGAGAAGTTTGCGCCCCTCGGGGAGCGCGCTCATCGGTTGAGATCCGCGTACAACGGGTGCTTCTTGGCCAGCAGTTCGACCCGGGCGGCCAGCGACTGGCGCAGGTCCTCGTCGAAGTCCGGGCGCAGCGCCTCGGCGATGATGTCGGCCACCTCGGCGAAGTCCTCGGCGCCGAAGCCGCGGGTCGCCAGCGCCGGGGTGCCGATACGCAGGCCGGAGGTGACCATCGGCGGACGCGGGTCGAACGGGACGGCGTTGCGGTTGACCGTGATACCGACCGAGTGCAGCCGGTCTTCGGCCTGCTGACCGTCCAAAGTGGAGTTGACCAGATCGACGAGCACCAGGTGTACGTCGGTGCCGCCGGTCAGCACGCGGACGCCGGCCTCGCTGCAGTCCGTACGCGAGAGGCGGTCGGCCAGGATCTTCGCGCCTTCGAGCACACGCTGCTGACGCTCGCGGAACTCCTCGCTCGCGGCGATCTTGAGCGCGACGGCCTTGGCGGCGATGACGTGCTCCAGCGGACCGCCCTGCTGGCCGGGGAACACCGCCGAGTTGATCTTCTTGGCGAGTTCCTGGCGGGACAGGATGATGCCGCCGCGCGGGCCGCCGAGGGTCTTGTGCGTGGTCGTGGTGACGATGTCGGCGTAGGGCACCGGGCTCGGGTGCAGCCCGGCCGCGACCAGACCGGCGAAGTGCGCCATGTCGACCATGACCTTCGCGCCGACCTCGTCGGCGATACGGCGGAACTCGGCGAAGTCGAGCTGACGCGGGTACGCCGACCAACCGGCGATGATCAGCTTCGGCTTGTGCTCCTTGGCGAGGCGCTCGATCTCCTCGATGTCGACGATCCCGGTCTCTTTGTCGACGTGGTACGCGACCACGTTGTAGAGCTTGCCCGAGAAGTTGATCTTCATCCCGTGGGTCAGGTGCCCGCCGTGGGCGAGGTCGAGCCCGAGGATGGTGTCGCCGGGGTTGAGCACCGCGACCATGGCGGCGGCGTTGGCCTGCGCGCCCGAGTGCGGCTGGACGTTGGCGTGCTCGGCGCCGAAGAGCGCCTTCGCGCGGTCGATCGCCAGCTGCTCGATCACGTCGACGTGCTCACAACCGCCGTAGTAGCGGCGGCCGGGGTAGCCCTCGGCGTACTTGTTGGTCAGCACCGAACCCTGCGCCTCGAGCACGCCCACCGGGGCGAAGTTCTCCGAGGCGATCATCTCCAGGGTCGACTGCTGCCGGTCGAGTTCGGCCGCGACGGCGGTGGCGACCTCGGGGTCCACTTCGGACAGGGCAGCGTTGAACATCTCAGTTCTCCTGGGTCAGGACGGCGTATGCCTGGGCGTCGAGCAGGGCGGGCACGTCGCCGGTCAGACGCACCTTCAGGAGCCATCCTTCGGCGTACGGGTCCGAGTTGATGAGCTCGGGGGTGTCCGTTGTGGCCTCGTTCACCTCGACGACCTCGCCGTCCACGGGTGCGTACAGCTCGCTGACCGATTTGGTCGACTCGACCTCGCCGAACACCTCGCCCGCGGTGACGGTGTCGCCGACCGAGGGGAGCTGGACGAACACGATGTCACCGAGCGACTCGGCGGCGAAGGCGGTGATGCCCACGGTGGCGACGCCGTCGGCGACGTTCAGCCACTCGTGTTCCTTCGTGTACTTCAGGTCCTGGGGAATGCTCATGATGTCGGAAGGGCCTTTCAGGCGCGGGAGTAGAAGGGCAGGGCGACGACCTCGACGGGCTCGACACGGCCCCGGATGTCGACGGAAAGCTCGGTGCCGGGCTCGGAGTGCTCCCGGTCCACGTAGGCCATGGCGATCGGGTAACCCAGCGTCGGCGAGAGGGCACCGCTGGTGACCTCGCCGATCTCGGTCTCGCCCGCCAGGACGGTGTAGCCGTGACGCGGCGCACGGCGGCCGGAGCCCTTGAGCCCGACGCGGACCCGGGGAACGTCCTTCTTGGACAGCTCTTCGAGCGCGGCCTTGCCGACGAAGTCGTTCGGCTTCTCGAACTTGACCACACGGCCGAGTCCGGCCTCGAACGGGCTCAGCTGGAGGCTGAGTTCGTTGCCGTACAACGGCATTCCGGCTTCGAGACGCAGGGTGTCGCGGCAGGCGAGGCCGGCCGGGAGCAGTCCGTGCGGCTCGCCGGCCTCGGTGAGGATGCGCCAGACGGCGGGTGCCTCACCGGCCGGGACGTACAGCTCGAAGCCGTCCTCGCCGGTGTAGCCGGTGCGGGCCAGCAGGACGTCGTGGCCCTTCACGACGGCCGGGACGCTCGCGTAGTACTTGAGCGCGCCCAGGTCGGCGTCGGTGACGGCGCCGAGGATCTCGACGGCCTTCGGACCCTGGACGGCGATCAGCGCGACGTCCTCGGACTTGTTCTCGACGACCGCGTCGAAACCCGAGACCCGCTCGGCCAGCGCTTCGGCCACCACGGCGGCGTTGCCCGCGTTGGCCACGACCAGGAACTTCTCGTCGGCGAGGCGATAGACGACCAGGTCGTCCAGCACGCCGCCGTTCTCGTCGCAGATCATCGTGTAGCGCGCCCGGCCCGGCTTCACGCCGGACAGGTTGCCGACCAGCGCGTAGTCGAGGGTGTCGGCGGCCTGCGGGCCGGTCACCTCGATCTCGGCCATGTGCGAGAGGTCGAACAGACCGGCGGCCTCGCGGACCGCCTTGTGCTCCGCCAGTTCGCTGGAATAGCGGATCGGCATCGACCAGCCCGCGAAATCGGTGAACAGCGCACCCAGTCCTTTGTGGACTCCGTGCAGGGACGTCTCTTTCGACATCAAGTGCCTCAGTTCTCGTAGGCGTTGAGCGGCGGGCAGGAGCAGACGAGGTTACGGTCCCCGCGCGCACCGTCGATGCGGCGCACCGGAGGCCAGTACTTGGACTTGCGGTTCACTCCGGCGGGGTACACCGCCAGTTCACGGTCATACGGCAGGTCCCACTCGCCGACGAGGGTCTCGGCGGTGTGCGGGGCGTTGCGCAGCGGGCTGTTGTCCGCGGCCCACTTGCCCTGCGCGACGGCGTCGATCTCCGCGCGGATGGCGATCATGGCCTCGATGAAGCGGTCGATCTCGCCGAGGTCCTCGGATTCGGTCGGCTCGACCATCAGCGTGCCCGCGACCGGGAACGACATGGTCGGGGCGTGGAAGCCGTAGTCGATGAGGCGCTTCGCGACGTCGTCGACGCTGACGCCGGTCTCCTTGGTGAGCCCGCGCAGGTCGAGGATGCACTCGTGCGCGACCAAGCCGTCCTGACCGGTGTAGAGCACCGGGTAGTGCTGGTTGAGGCGCTTGGCCACGTAGTTCGCGGCGAGCACGGCGACCTGCGTCGCGGCGGTGAGCCCGCCCGCGCCCATCATGCGGACGTACGCCCACGAGATCGGCAGGATCGACGCCGAGCCGTACGGGGCGGCGCTGATCGGGCCGACACCGGTCTCGGGTCCGGCCTTCTCCAGCAGCGGGTGGTTCGGCAGGTACGGCGCGAGGTGCGCGCGGACCGCGACCGGGCCGACGCCGGGGCCGCCGCCACCGTGCGGGATGCAGAAGGTCTTGTGCAGGTTCAGGTGCGAGACGTCGCCGCCGAACTCACCCGGCTTCGCGAGCCCGAGCAGCGCGTTGAGGTTCGCGCCGTCGACGTAGACCTGGCCGCCCGCGTCGTGGACGATCTTGGCCAGCTCGTCGATGCCGTTCTCGTACACGCCGTGCGTGGACGGGTACGTGACCATGATCGCGGACAGCGTGTCGCGGTTGGCCTCGACCTTGGCGCGGAGGTCTTCGAGGTCGACGTTGCCCTCGTCGGTGCACTTGACCACGACGACGCGCATCCCGGCCATCACCGCGGAGGCGGCGTTCGTGCCGTGCGCGGACGACGGGATCAGGCAGACCTCGCGTTCGGTCTGGCCGTTGGCGTGGTGGTACGCGCGGATCGCGAGCAGACCGGCGAGCTCGCCCTGGCTGCCGGCGTTCGGCTGCAGCGACACCTTGTCGTAGCCGGTGACCTCGGCCAGCCAGCCCGACAGCTGCTCGACCAGGGTGTGGTAGCCCTCGGCCTGGTCGGCGGGCGCGAACGGGTGGATGCCCGCGAACTCGCGCCAGCTGATCGGCTCCATCTCCGTGGTGGCGTTGAGCTTCATCGTGCAGGAGCCGAGCGGGATCATGCCGCGGTCGAGCGCGTAGTCGAGGTCCGAAAGGCTCCGCAGGTAGCGCAGCATCGCGGTCTCGGAGCGGTGCGAGTGGAAGACCTCGTGGGTGAGGTAGTCGCTCTCGCGCTTCAGGCCGCTGGGCAGGGCCTGGACGCTTTCGGTCTTGTTCTCGATGCCGAACGCGTTGAGCACCTTGGCGATGATCGCGGGCGTGGTGACCTCGTCGACCGCGATGCGGACGTGGTCGGCGTCGACCGGGCCGAGGTTGATCCCGTTCTCCCGCGCGACCGCGACGACCGCTTCGGCCTGGCCGGGCATGCGGGCGAGGACGGTGTCGAAGAAGCCCTCGTGGACGACCTCGACGCCACCCTCGCGCAGCGCTCCGGCAAGCCCGGCGGCGAGTTCGTGGACGCGGGTCGCGATGCGCTTGAGGCCGTCCGGACCGTGGTAGACCGCGTACATCGCGGCGAGCACGGCGGGCAGGACCTGCGCGGTACAGATGTTGGAGGTGGCCTTCTCGCGGCGGATGTGCTGCTCGCGGGTCTGCAGGGCGAGGCGGTACGCGGGGTTGCCGTCGGCGTCGACCGAAACGCCGACCAGGCGACCCGGCAGCGAGCGCTCGAGCCCGGCGCGGACGGCCATGAACCCGGCGTGCGGGCCGCCGTAGCCGAGCGGGACGCCGAAGCGCTGGGTGGAGCCGGCGGCGATGTCGGCGCCGAACTCACCCGGCGCGGTGATCAGCGTGAGGGCGAGCAGGTCGGCGGCGACGGTGTACAGCGCGCCGGCGGCCTTCGCGGTCTCGGAGATGGCGGAGTAGAAGCCCGCGCCGCGCAGCACGCCGGAAGCGCCCGGGTACTGGACGACGACGCCGAAGAACTCCTCCGGCAGGCCGGTGAGCAGGTCGCGGACCTCGACCTCGACGCCCATGGCCTCGGCGCGGGTGCGGACGACGGCGATGGTCTGCGGCAGGCACTCGGCGTCGAGGACGACCTTGTTCGACTTCGCCTTCGACGCGCGGCGCATCAGCATGACGGCCTCGGCGACGGCGGTGGACTCGTCGAGCAGGGAGGCGTTCGCGGTGGCGAGACCGGCCAGCTCGGAGACCATGGTCTGGAAGTTGAGGAGGGCTTCGAGACGGCCCTGCGAGATCTCCGGCTGATAGGGCGTGTACGCCGTGTACCAGGCCGGGTTCTCCAGCACGTTGCGGCGGATGACCGCCGGGGTGACCGTGTCGTGGAAGCCGAGGCCGATCATCTGCGTCATCGGCTTGTTGAGCGCGGCGAGCGCGCGAAGCTCGGCGATGGCGTCCTCTTCGGACGCGGCGGGGGGAAGCTCGAGATCGCGGGTGACCCGGATCGCGGACGGCACCGCGGCCTGCACCAGGGCATCGAGGCTGCCGTAGCCGACCTCGGCGAGCATCTTGGCCTGCTCGGACTCCGAGGGGCCGATGTGCCGGTCGTCGAAGGACGTACTGGTCAAGGGAGCTCCTTGGGTCAGGCGCCGGATAGACCGGTGCGCTGGGAACTCCCCCTCTGTCATGGCACCTGAGAGTTTCACCACCCGTGAACGGGATGGCTTTCACCTTGGGTGAGACGCACTTGCGCGCCTGCTTTCCAGAGTGGCCTCGCGTGAAGCGGTAGTGGGTACCTGAGAGATTCCGGGGAGTTTGCTCCTTCGGTGCCCCACCACGTTCATGGGGGCTCTCCCGCTCCAGCTCGACGGCCCTGTCTGAAGTTGTGCGCACACCGTACCTGGCGTGTTCGACGCACGTCTACTTCCAGCCGAGCACGTCACTTGCGTGCTTGGAGCCGTCACTCGCGTGATCAGAGCCGTAACTCGTGAGTTACGCCTTCAATCACGCGAGTCACGGCCCTGATCACGCGAGTTACGCGCTCTCCATCATCATCTCGGCGGTGATCGTGCCGCAGAGCTCGGCACAGCGCCTCATCATGTCGGCCGCGTCGGCGAGCTCGGCGTCGCCGGTCTTGGCGCACTCGTCGGCGCACAGGCGCATCATCTGGGAGGCGAGCCCGCACATCTTCGCGCACATGCGCATCATCTCGAGGTCGGCGACCATCGCGGAGCAGCGCATCATCATGTCGGCGCACATGCGGGACATGTCGGCGCAGGTCACCATCATCATCCCGAGTTTCGCGCCGCCCCGCTCCATGCAGCGCGTCATCATCTCCTCGCAGCGGACGTGGCACTCGTTGCACAGGTCGATGCAGTCACGCATGGCGGTGCTCATCTGCCGGGTCATGCTCGGGCCTCCTGGGTGGTCCTGGATGCTGGATTCGCACTCTCAGGACTACAGCGCAGGTCAGCGGGTCGCCATCCCAACCACCGGGACGAGTGACGTCCCGCGTGGCTCCGGTCCGACCGCATTTAGAGGACTAAACGCGGGCAGGGTCAGAGCGGTGTGACGTAGGCACCCGAGATGCCGCCGTCCACCAGGAACTGCGAAGCGGTGATGAACGAGGCGTCGTCGCTCGCCAGGAACGCGACCGCGCCCGCGATCTCCTCCGGCTCCGCGAACCGACCGACCGGCACGTGCACCAGCCGCCGGGCCGCCCGCTCGGGGTCCTTCGCGAACAGTTCCTTCAGCAGCGGCGTGTTCACCGGCCCCGGGCACAGCGCGTTCACCCGGATGTTCTCCCGCGCGAACTGCACGCCCAGCTCCCGGCTCATCGCCAGCACCCCGCCCTTGGACGCGGTGTAGGAGATCTGCGACGTCGCCGCGCCCATCACGGCGACGAACGACGCCGTGTTGATGATCGAGCCCTTCCCCTGCCTCTGCATATGCGGCAGCACCGCCTTGCAGCACAGGTACACCGAGGTCAAGTTGACCTTCTGCACCTTCTCCCACGCGTCGATGCCCGTGGTGAGGATCGAGTCGTCCTCGGGCGGGGAGATACCGGCGTTGTTGAACGCGACGTCGACCGAGCCGAAGGTGTCCACAGTGGTCTGGAACAGGGCCTCGACCTGCTCGGCGTCGGTGACGTCGGCCTGCACGAACAGGCCGCCGACCTCGTCGGCCGCGGCCTTCCCGGTCTCGGCGGAGATGTCGCCGATGACGACCTTCGCGCCTTCGCTCGCCAGCCGCCGCGCGGTGGCGAGGCCGATCCCGCTGCTGCCGCCGGTGATGACGGCGACGCGGCCTTCGAAACGCTGAACCATAGCTATTCCTCCGTGCTGATGGTCTTGATACGAAAAGAGACCAGCTCACTCTGTGCTGATAAAGAGGTTCTTGGTCTCGGTGAAGGCGTCGACGGCGTCCGGCCCCAGCTCACGGCCCAGCCCGGACTGCTTGAACCCGCCGAACGGCGTCCAATACCGGACGGACGAATGCGAATTGACCGACAGGTTCCCCGCCTCGACACCGCGCGCGACGCGGAAGGCGCGGCCGACGTCGCGGGTCCAGATCGAGCCGGAGAGCCCGTACTCGGTCTGGTTCGCCATGGTCACCGCGTCCGCCTCACCGTCGAACGGGACCACGGCGACGACCGGGCCGAAGATCTCGTCCGAGGCCAGCGGATGCCGCAGATCCGGCGGGGTGACGACGGTCGGCGCGAACCAGTATCCGGGGCCGACCGGCGCGCTGCCCCGGAAGGCGACCGGCGCGGAATCGTCCACATAGGACGACACCTTCGCGTGATGCCCCGCCGAGATCAGCGGGCCCATCTCGGTGATCTCCAGCCGCGGATCCCCGACGACGACGCCGTTCACCGCGGGTTCCAGCAGCTCCATGAACTTCTCGTACACGCTCGACTGCACCAGGATCAGCGACCGCGCGCAGCAGTCCTGCCCGGCGTTGTCGAAGACGCCGTACGGCGCGGTGGCCGCGGCCTTCTCCAGGTCGGCGTCGGCGAACACGATGTTCGCGTTCTTGCCGCCGAGCTCCAGCGTCACGCGCTTCACCTGCGCGGCGCAGCCCGCCATGATCTGCTTGCCGACCTCGGTGGAGCCGGTGAACACCACCTTCCGCACCGCCGGATGGTCCACGAAGCGCTGCCCCACCACGGATCCCTTGCCGGGAAGCACCTGGAAGACGTCTTCGGGGATCCCGGCCTCGCGGGCGAGTTCGCCGAGGCGGATCGCGGTGAGCGGGGTGAGTTCGGCGGGTTTCAGCACGACGGTGTTCCCGGCGGCGAGCGCCGGTGCGAACCCCCAGCCCGCGATGGGCATCGGGAAGTTCCACGGCACGATCACCCCGACCACGCCCAGTGGCTCGTGGAACGTCATGTTCACGCCACCGGGCACCGGGATCTGCTTGCCGCTCAGCCGTTCGGGCGATGCCGAGTAGTACGTCAGCACGTCGCGGACGTTGCCCGCCTCCCAGCGCGCGTTGCCGATCGTGTGGCCGGCGTTGGCGACCTCCAGCGCGGCGAGGTTCTCGATGTCGGCATCGACGGCGTCGGCGAACCGGCGCAGCAGCCGCGCCCGGTCGCCGGGGGCCACCGCGCGCCAGGCGGGGAACGCCGCGTGCGCGCGGGCGATCGCCGCGTCGGTCTCCTCGGCCGAGGTCAGCTCGACCGACCTCACCACCTCTTCGGTGGCGGGGTTGATCACCTCGAACGTGGTCATTCGCGCTCCTTCGCAGCTTTCACCAGCGCTTCGAAAAGCCTGATGTCGTCGGGATTCTGTTCGGGATGCCATTGGACGCCGAGTACGAACCCGTCGCCGGGCAGCTCGGCAGCCTCGATGGTCCCGTCGGCGGCCCAGCCGACCGGGACCAGCCCGTCGCCGAGCCTGTCGATCGCCTGATGGTGGTAACACGGCACCTTGGTCTCGGCGCCGAGGATCGACGCGGCGCGGCTGCCCTCGGCAAGCGTCACCGTAGTGGTGCCGAAGGTCGCGGGCGCGGGCTGGTGATCCTTGTTGTCCACCGTCTCCGGCAGATGCTGGACGAGCGTGCCGCCCAGCGCGACGCTGAGCACCTGCATCCCGCGGCACACGCCGAGCACCGGTTTCCCACTGTCCAAAGCGGACCGCAGCAGGCCGAACTCGAAGGCGTCCCGGTTCGGCCTCGTGTACGTCGTCGCATGCTGCTCCTGGCCGTAACGTGCCGGGTCGACGTCCGCGCCGCCGACCAGCACGAGACCGTCCACGGCGGAGATCAGCCGATCGTGTGCCCCGCTCACCGGCGGCAGCAGGACCGGGATCCCGCCCGCCGCGACGATCCCGTCGACGTAGACCCGATGGAGCAGCGCCGCTTCGGTCTCCCACACCAGGAACTTCGCGGGCTCCAGATAGGACGTGAGCCCGATCAGGGGTTCAGAGGCGTTCGAAGCCACGGATCCTCTCCCAGTCGGTGACGGCGGCGTCGTACGCGGTGAGTTCGACCTTCGCCGCGTTCAGGTAGTGGTCGACGACCTCGTTCCCGAACGCGGACCTCGCGAGTTCGCTCCCGTCCAGCAGCGCCGCGGCCTCCCGCAGGGTGGTCGGCACGGTCGGCTTGGCGGAACCGTAGGCGTTCCCGTGGAACTCCGGCTCCAGCTCCAGTTCGTTCTCGATACCGTGCAGCCCGGCCGCGATCAGCGCGGCCACCGCGAGGTACGGGTTGACGTCGCCGCCGGGGACGCGGTTCTCCGTGCGCAGCGAGTCCCCGTGCCCGACGACGCGGAGCGCGCACGTGCGGTTGTCCGTGCCCCACGCGACGGCCGTCGGCGCGAAGCTCCCGGGCACGAACCGCTTGTAGGAGTTGATGTTCGGCGCGAAGAAGTAGGTCAGCTCACGCAGTCCGGCCAGCTGGCCGGCGAGGAAGTGCTCCATCAGCGGCGAGAATCCACCTGGTCCGTCTCCGGCCAGGACGGGCTCGCCCTCGGCCGAGCGCAGGCTGATGTGGATATGGCAGGAGTTGCCCTCGCGTTCGTTGTACTTCGCCATGAACGTGAGGCTCTTGCCCTCCTGCGCGGCGATCTCCTTGGACCCGGTCTTGTAGACGCTGTGGTTGTCGCAGGTGGTCAGCGCGTCGGCGTAGCGGAACGCGATCTCGTGCTGGCCGGGGTTGCACTCGCCCTTGGCGGACTCGACGTACAGACCCGCCCCGCCCATGTCGTTGCGGATGCGGCGCAGCAACGGCTCGATCCGGGCGGTGCCGAGCATCGAGTAGTCGACGTTGTACTGGTTGGCCGGGCGAAGGCCCTGATAGCGCTTGTCCCAGGCTGCTTCGAAGGTGTCGTCGAAGACGATGAACTCGAGTTCGGTGCCGACGTAGGCGGCGAGACCGCGCTCGGCGAGCCTGTCGAGCTGGCCGCGCAGGATCTGGCGCGGCGACGGGGCCACGGCGCCGCCTTGTACCCGTTCGAGGTCGGCGAGGACGAGCGCGGTGCCGTCCTGCCACGGGAGCAGGCGCAGCGTGTCGAAGTCCGGGCGCATGACGAAGTCGCCGTAGCCGGTCTCCCAGGACGACATCGCGTAGCCGTCGACGGTGTTCATGTCGACGTCGACGGCGAGGAGGTAGTTGCACGCTTCGGTGGCGTGCTCGACGACCTCGTTCAGGAAGTACTCGGCGGCGCAGCGTTTGCCCTGCAGCCTGCCCTGCATGTCGGTGATCGCCACCAGCACCGTGTCGACAGTGCCTTCCTCGACCAGTTCCCGGAGCCGATCGAGCGTGAGCATGCCGCGCCTGTTCGCCATCAGCCTCACCTAAAGGTTCGATGCGGTACCTTTGCGGCTTCTTCCTACCGGGTCGCCCGAGCTCGGTCAACTCGGTCAATGGTCTGATTCGTTATCCATTGCACACCGTAGTTGATCCCTGGGCGGATTGTCTGCGATGCCCGGCTGAGAAGATGCTGTGAATCCCGCCGCACCGGGAGGAGATCCGCGCATCCGGGACGTTGTACGGATCAAGAGAGGTGAGAAGGAATGACACAGGCATTCACGCAGCAGACCACGTTCACCGAGCCCCAGGGGCGGGCTCAGCTCCCGACGCTGCCCAGCGGGTGGCCGATCGGCTCCTACGAGTCGTACTCCGAAGCGCAGCGTGCCGTCGACCACCTCGCGGGAACGGACTTCCCGATCACCGACGTCACGATCGTCGGTGTCGAGCCGATCCTGGTGGAGCGCATCGCCGGACGCATGGGCTGGAGCAAGGTGCTGACCAGCTCGGCGCTGTCCGGCGCGATGTTCGGTGTGTTCCTCGGGCTCGTGCTGAGCCTGCTGAACCCCGGCGCCGGGCTGGTGCCGATCCTCGTCGGCCTCGTCGGCGGTATCGGGTTCAACCTGCTGTTCGGCGCGCTGGGGTACGCGGCTTCCAAGAACAAGCGCGGGTTCATCTCGCAGAGCCAGCTGGTCGCCCGGCGTTACGACGTCCTGGCCCAGCCGCGCAACGCCGAGAAGGGCCGCGCCCTGCTGGCCGACCTGGCCGCCAGGAGCGCGTTCAACCACTGAACCTCACCCCACGCGAGCCGGCACCTCTCCACGAGGTGCCGGCTCGCGGCTTTCATCCGCATTTCGTCCTCTAAATGCGGTGGTTCGCATCGCCAACTACCGCGTTGAGAGGACGAAACGCGGGTCACCTAGCGCGTCGGCTGGGCGGGGGTCGACGGCGGCGCCGCGGACGAGGGCGGAGCCTGGGCGGTCACGGAGGGCGGAGCCTGGGCGGTCGTGGAAGGCGGCGCCGGGGTGATCTTCGGGATCGCCGCGCTGAACGGCACGTCCGTCCTTTCCAGACAGTAGCTGCGGTAACCGTTGTAGCCGTTGAGGTTTCCGTCGTGGTCCTGGACTCCCCGCTCGAGCCGCGGCCGCGGATAGCGGTTGTCGTCGCCGATCTTCCGCTTCTCGCTCGTGCTCTGCTCGCAGGCGTACCGGGTCGTGCTGAGCGGACGACCGTTCTCGTCGTAGAGGTAGATCTCGGTCAGCGGCTTGCCCTCGGCGTCGAACGCGTAGATGTTCTCCACGTCCTGGCTGCCGTACGTCAGCTGCGGGTTCCCGTAGCTGTCGTTGTAGTTCGGCGTGTAGCCGCTGTTGTAGGAACCACCGCCATAGGACCGCTTCGCGATCAGGTCGACCGCCGCGCCCGCGCCGCCGAGCATGCTGCCGACGACGAACGCCGAGACCGGCACGGCCAGCCACAGCAACCGCCGGTCGGCCTTCAGCTTCGGGCCGGCCCAGAGCACCGCGACGGCCGCCAGCAGCATCAGCGGCAGGAGCAGCACGGCTTCGGTGTCGCGGAGCACGAGCAGCAGGCCGAAGACGACCAGCACCGCCGCGCACAGCACCCACCACGCCGGCTTGAGCGTGCGGAAGTAGTTCAGCCCCTTGCCGTTCCGGTCCTTCTGGAACGAGGCCGCGATCTCGCGGAGCTTGACCACCTCGGGCAGTTCGGCGATCGGAGCGACCCCCTTCCGGACCACGTAGGCGACGCTGATCGCGAGCACGGGCGCGACGAAAAGCAGGCCCAGCAACGGTTCCACCCGGACCCACACCGCGGCGGCGAAGCCGAACAACGCGAAGCCGCCCACGGAGAACACCAAGCCCCAGAACGCGAACCGCGCTCCGCCGATCCCGGTCTTCACCTTCAGCACGGTGGTCTTGTCGCCCGCCTCCGCCGGGCGCGGCGGGTAGCCGCCGGACGCCCGCAGCTCGGCGGCGTAGCTTTCGGGGCTGCCCAGCCGCTCGATCAGGGCGTCGACCTTCGGGTTGTCCCCCAGCTCGGCCTCCATCTCGGCGAGATGCGGCCGGACGTCTTCGAGGATCTCCTCGACTTCGCTCTCGGGCAGGTCGGCGAGCGCGCTCCTGACCCTCGCCAGATACACCCGCACGGCGGTCGGATTCTGCGTGCTCATGCTGCCTCTCCCAACAGGCTGTTCATCGTCGTGGCGAAAGTCCGCCAGGTCTGCCCCGACTCTTCGAGCCGCTGGCGACCCGGCTCGTTGAGGCTGTAGTACTTGCGGTGCGGGCCTTCCTCGCTCGGCACCACATAGGACGTCAGCAGGCCCGCCTTGTACAAACGCCGGAGCGTCCCGTACACCGAAGCGTCGCCCACCTCCTGCAACCCCGCGATACGAAGTCTTCGGAGCACGTCGTAGCCGTAGCCGTCCTCTCCGCGAAGCACGGCGAGTACGGCCAGGTCCAGCACGCCCTTGAGTAGCTGACTGATCTCCACAGTCGCGTCCCTCCCAGTCTTACGCAACAGAAGGTACCACGCATTGCACAGTAGTGCGCACGGCGGAGGCGACTTGCGCCGAACCGGTGGTTCATGGGTTACTTAGTCCAGTAATGAACCACAGCACCAATGAGGTGCTCGAAGACTGGGGACGGAGGTGTCGTGCTCGACGAAGGAACACCCCTGTTCGCGCAGATCGCCGAACAGATCGCCGACGACATCGCCGAGGGAAGCCTGGCCGAGGGGGAACGCGTGCCGTCAACCAACGAACTCGCCGCCTTCTACCGGATCAATCCGGCGACGGCGGCCAAGGGGATCAACGTGCTCGCCGATGACGGCCTGCTCGAAAAGCGGCGCGGTATCGGCATGTTCGTCGCCGCCGGCGCCCGGCAGAAGCTGCTCACCGACCGGCGGCAACGGTTCGCCGAGCAGTACCTCGACCCGATGCTCAGCGAAGCAAGGCGCCTCGGCATCGACGACGAAACCCTGATCTCGCTCATCCGCGGGAACGGACACCGGAACGGAGGACCCGCCGCATGACGCCGACCATTTCGACCACCGGCCTGACCCGGCGCTACGGCGACCATCTCGCGCTCGGCGATGTCTCGGTCGACATCGAAGAAGGCAAGATCACCGGCCTGCTGGGCCGCAACGGCGCCGGCAAGAGCACCTTCCTGCGCATCGTCACCGCGCAGGAGTTCGCCAGCGCCGGCTCGGTCCGCGTGTTCGGCGAGAACCCGGTCGAGAACGAGCGCGTGCTCAAGCGCCTGGTGCTCGTCCGCGAAGACCAGCAGTTCCCGGATTTCAAGGTGCGGCACGCGCTTTCGGCGGCATCGTGGTTCTATCCGAACTGGGACCAGGAGCTCGCCGACACGCTTCTTCGCGATTTCGACCTGCCGACGAAGCGGCAGATCAAGAAGCTCTCGCGAGGCATGCGCTCGGCGCTGTCGATCACGATCGGGCTGGCGGCGCGAGCGGAACTCACGCTGCTCGACGAGCCGTACGCGGGCCTCGACGCCGTCGCGCGACAGCTGTTCTACGACCGGCTGCTCGACGACTATTCGGCCAACCCGCGCACGATCCTGCTTTCCACGCACCTGATCGACGAGGTGGCCGATCTGCTGGAGCACGTGGTGATGATCGACAAGGGCCGCGTCGTCCTCGACGCGGCGGCCGACGAACTGCGCGGCTCGGCCGTCACGGTCTCCGGCCCCGCCCTCGCGGTGGACGATTTCGTCAGCGGACGCCGGGTGCTGCACCGCCGCAAGATCGGCTCGCGCGCTTCGGTCACCGTCGCCGACGCGCTCGATCCGGCCGCGACGGCGAAAGCGAAGGCCCTGCACCTGAAGCTCGAGCCACTTTCCTTGCAGCAGCTGATGGTGCACACCTCCAACGGACAGACCGCAGAGGAGGCGTCCGCATGAACACCCTGATCAACGTCGCGCGCTACCACCTGGTGGACCGGCTGCAGTACGTCGTCCTCCCGGTCGGCATCACGTTCTTCGCCTTCGGGGTGAATCTCGCGATCTTCTCGCTGCTCCCCGAGACACCGGACGAGAACTACTCCGGCGGCCTGCTCACGCTGTACGTGTTCATGCTCGTCTGCGGCGCTTTGAGCATGACGAAGTCGCTCCCGTTCGGGCTCGCGCTGGGCGTGTCGAGGCGGTCGTACTACCTGGGCACGATCCTGCTGGTCGCCGGGCTGTCCGCGCTGTACGCGGTGGGGATCGTCGTGTTCCAGGCGATCGAGGACGCGACCGATGGCTGGGGCCTCGGCCTCAACTACTTCCGGGTGCCGTGGCTGCTCGACGGTCCCTGGTACCTGACCCTGCTCACGTCGTTCGTGTTCCTGACGCTGATGTTCGTCTACGGCATGTGGTACGGCCTGATCTACCGGCGTGCCGCGGTGGTGGGGGTCGTCCTGTTCGGCGCCGCGCAGGTCCTGGTGCTCCTGGGCGGGGTGCTGCTGCTCAGCTGGACCGATTCCTGGCCGAAGCTCGGCGATTTCTTCAGCACGCTGACCGTCGGCGGCGTGACCGGGGTGCTCGCCATCCTGGTCTGCGTCGCGGGCGCGGGCGGATTCGCCACGATGCGCCGCGTCACCGTCTGAAAGTCCTTCCACACCAAGGAGTTCGTCATGGCCGTGACTCATGTGGTGCTGTCGGTACTGCTGGCCGCGATCTTCGCCGTGCTGGGGGTGGCGAAGATCGCGCGTCAGCCGGCGTTGGTCTCCCGGACCGAGAGGCTCGGCTTCTCGGTGCGGGGGATCCAGGGGATCGGCGCACTCGAACTCGCGGGAGCGGCGGGGCTGGTGGCCGGGTTCTTCTGGCGGCCGCTCGGGGTCGCCGCCGCGGTCGGGCTGGTGGCGTTGCTGATCGGGGCGGTGGTCTTCCACCGGCGGGCGGGTGACGGGATCAAGGACGTCGCCCCGCCGATCTGGCTCGCGCTGGTCGCGGCGGCGGCCGCCGTCACCGCGATCGTCTAGGCGTAACTCGCGTGATTGAGGGCGTAACTCGTGTATGACGCCTTCAATCACGCGAGTTACGGCTCAAAACACGCGAGTTCCGGATTCGCGCACCCGGTCGCGAACGCGTCCGACCACCGCGGACCGTCGCCAGGCGCGGGTGACCTCCACCAGCCACGCCGCTTCGGTGGCGATGTCCGGCTCGTCGAGGTAGGTCGCCGGTACGTCGTCGGGGGCGTACCGGCGGCCGGCCTCGGAGGCGACGAGCGCGGCGGCCAAGGTCGCGGCCTCGACCGTCGCGGCTACGCGGGCTTCGGGGATCTTCGCCTTGCGTGCTTCGGCTTCCGCGACCGGCGGGAGATCCGGATCGAAGTAGGGCCGCAGCGCGAGATGACCGTCGCGGATCTCGATGACCCTGCGGTACAAGGCGAATTCGACGCCGCCCGGCATACCGGGCCCCGGGTCCAGCGCGATCCCCGGGACGGCTTCGCGCAGCGCGGCCCACAACGGTTCGATCCGGCGGTACATCCGGTACGCGCCGATCAGCCGGAACGGCGCGGCCAGCGCGGGCCCCCACACGCTGAGGGTCGCGCCCGCCCCGGCGAGCCCGACGCTCAACGCCGCCAGAATCGCCGAGAACGTGTCCTCACCGGCGTCGACCGCGCCGGTGGTGGCGAGGATCCGGATGTCGTCGACGTCCCAGAAAGTCCAGCCCAGCGCGGAAACCCCGCCTGCGACGAGCAGCCACAACCCGATGCGAAGCGGGCCGGGAGCGGCGTGCCGCGCGAAGCGGGCGAAGACGACCGAGAAGGTCAGCAGGCTGATCAGACCGTAGACGAGGAAAAGCACGTTGTACGCGACGAACCAGCCGAGCCTGCCGGGCCCGGCGGCGGTGTGGTCGCCCACCCGGTAACTGCCGGACAGGAGGAAGAGCGCGGTTTCGGCGACCACCACGGTCCAGGAAAGCACCGCGTGCCAGCCGATCCGGTTGCCCTCCCCCAGTTTCAGTGACCGCGCGAACGCGACCGCGAACGCCATCGCGCCGATCTTGAGCAGATCGGCGGCGAGGTTCAGCAGGCTGCCGATCGGTTCTTCGACCCCGACCGCGTTCTCCATGGCCGGGGTGAGCAGCATGATGCCGCCCGCGATGCAGATCCCGAAGGCGCTGAGGAGCCACATCCGTCGCGGCGGCTGCGTGTGGCGGGCCTGGATCAGCTTGTAGCCGAAGCCCGCGAAAGCCACCACGCAGCAGAAGTACGCGATGGTCTCGGTCACGGCCGCTTCCGGCTGCCGAAGAGATCGTCGACCCTCGCCATCCCGCCGGCGAGATCGCTCCCGCTCTCTTCGGGACGCGAGGCGCCGCGCACCGCCGTCCGCGCGACCCGGTGCGCGAGGAGGCTGGCGACGAGTTCCGCCTCCTGCTCCTCGACGGCGTTGTAGCTCGTGCGGCCGAGGACGCGGCGGACGAGTTCGGGCGAGAGGTTCGGCATGAGGGTCTTGCCTGCGGCGGCGTCGAGCACGATCCCGTCGGCCCCGGCGTCCGAACCGACGTGCCCGCACACCAGATGCCCGACCTCGTGCAGCAGGATGTGCCGCCGGTGCAGGGCGGTGGTGTTGGTCGGATAGAGGATGTAGTCCGCGCGTTCCGTGCTCATCAGCAACCCGCACGGGCCGCTGGACGGAACGCTGACCTGCATCAATTCGATGGGACGGCCGCGTTCGGCCGCCAGCTCCGCGACGAAGGACCCGGCGTCGAACGGTTCGGGAAGGGTGACGCCGTCGGCGAGACTCCGGCAGCGGCGCCACAACTCCTTACGGCGACGGTCCACTCACGACTCCTTCTTCGGGCCGCCCCGTCCGGATTCCCTGCGGGCGATCGCGTCGATCATGTCGCTGATGGTGTCGAGCCCGTCGGGGGAAAGCGTTACGGCCCGCAGCGCGACGTCGCGGACACCGGCGTCGCGAAGGGCGCCGAGAAGCGCGAGCTCTTCGGCGATCTTGGCGCTCTGCTCGTCGTCGAAGAAATACGCGGGCGAGACGCCGAAGAACTGCGCGAGTGCCTCCAGGTGGCGTTTCGTCGGATTGTCGCGACGCCCCGTGCGCAACTGCCACAGGTACGTCGTCGAAAAGCTTTCGCCGGTCGCTTCGCGGCAGGCCTTGGCGACCTCCTCGTGGCTGTACGGCTCGCGATCGGGTCTCAGCACGATCTGGAACAGCTTGTCGATCTTCTCGGCGAGCGTCGTCTTACCGGGCTCGGTCGCGGCCACCATCCCACTCCCTACGTGTCGTGCCCGTTCATGCTAGTTGACGCGACGCCCGTGTCGTACACGACAGTTTTCACCTCGCGCGCGGCTTCGGCTGGCACCGCGGGCAGGAGAACGACGACCGGTTCATGAAGGGGTCCCGCCGGATGGCCGTCCCGCACCGGCCGCAGGGCAGCCCTTCCTGGCCGTAGGCGTCGAGCGACCTGTCGAAGTAGCCGGACTCGCCGTTGATGTTGACGTACAGCGCGTCGAACGACGTCCCTCCGGCGACCAGCGCCTCGGCCATCACGTCGCTGGCGGCGGTGAGCACGGTGCGCCCGTGGGCGGCGGTGAGCCTGTCGGTCGGGCGGGCCCAGTGGAGCTTGGACCGCCAGAGCGCCTCGTCGGCGTAGATGTTGCCGATCCCGGAGACGAGGGTCTGGTCGAGCAGGGCGCGTTTCAGCTCGGTCCGCCTCGATCGCAGCGCGCGGACGGCCTGGTCGAGGTCGAACCGCGGATCCATCGGGTCGCGGGCGATATGCGCGATGGTGCCCGGCAACGCCGTCCCGTCGACCTCGGTGAGTTCCGCGAGCGCGAGCCCGCCGAAGGTCCGCTGATCGACGAAGCGCAGCTCTGGCCCATTGTCGGCGAAGCGGAATCGCACGCGAAGGTGCTTCTCGTCGGGCGCCTCCCCGGACTGGACGAGCATCTGGCCGCTCATGCCGAGATGCGCGAGCATGGCCTGGCCGTCGGAGAGCTCCAGCCACAGATACTTGCCACGGCGGCGGGCGGCGGTGATCTTCACCCCGGAAAGCCGTCCGCCGAAGTCCTCGGCGCCGAGTTCGTGGCGGCGGATCGCGCGGGCGTGGAGGACTTCGACCTCGGTGATCGTCCGGCCGGAGACATGCGCCTCGAGCCCGGCACGGACCACCTCGACCTCGGGGAGTTCGGGCATGCCGCCGATTCTCCCACCGGCCCTCGCGAGCGGTGAGGACGGTTACGCCGTGGTGGCTGAAGGGGACTTTCCCCGCATGCCATGCGACAAAAACGTCCTTCACCCCGTCGGACGCGGTGAAGGACGCTTTCAGCCCACTGGTTCGCGCGTCGACGAGCCGACCAGCTGAGGAGGTCTCAGGTCGTCTTCGGCGGCTGTTCGATGTCGAGTTCGGCCGAAAGCTGACGCCAGGCCGTCTCGGCGGCCTTCTGCTCGGCTTCCTTCTTGGTCGTTCCCGAGCCGTAGCCGAGTTCACGCCCGCCGACGAGGACGGTGGCGGTGAACTCCTTGCGGTGATCCGGCCCGGTGTCCTCGACCTTGTACTCGGGCACGCCGAGCCCGGCCGACGCCGTCAGCTCCTGGAGGCTGGTCTTCCAGTCCAGGCCGGCTCCCCGCAGGGGCGCCTCGGCGAGCAGGTCGTCGAACAGGTGGTGCACGAGTTTGCGCGCGACGTCGATGCCGTGCTGCTGGTACGCGGCGCCGATGACGGCTTCGAGCCCGTCGGCGAGGATGCTCGCCTTGTCCCGGCCGCCGGTGAGCTCTTCGCCCTTGCCCAGCAACAGGTGCTTGCCCAGCCCGCCCTCACCGAGACCGCGCGCGACCCTGGCCAGCGCGTGCATGTTGACCACGCTGGCACGGAGCTTCGCGAGCTGTCCCTCGGCAAGTTCGGGATGGGTGTTGTAGAGGTGGTCGGTGACGACCAGGCCCAGCACCGCGTCCCCGAGGAACTCCAACCGCTCGTTCGGCGGCAACCCACCGTTCTCATAGGCATAAGAACGGTGGGTCAACGACAGCGTCAGCAGCTCGGGCTCGATCGTGATCCCGAGTGCTTCGAGCAGTGGTGCGGGGTCCGCGGGTGGTCCACCGGCAGATTTGCCCCCCATGTCGTCGGCTGCCGATCAGGCGGGCTCGACGACCTGGCGACCGTTGTGCTGGCCGCAGGCCGGGCACGCGATGTGCTGGAGCTTCGGCTGCTTGCAGGCGCGGTTGGAGCAGGGCACCAGCTGAACCGGAGCCGCCTTCCACTGGCTGCGGCGCGCGCGGGTGTTGGATCGCGACATCTTCCGCTTCGGGACGGCCACGAGTAGATCTCCTTCAGACGGTCTGCCCGCGGTCGCGAGCGAACTTGCTTCTCCGGAACGAGCTGGTGCTCGTCAGGCTTGCTTTCCGGGGCCATCGGCCTGGTCATCGCCCGTTTCGTCCTCGAAACGATCGACCAGCGCGGCCCACCGAGGGTCTATCTTCTCATGCCCGTGACCGGGCTCGAGATCGGCCCACTTGACACCGCATTCGGTGCACAGTCCGCGGCAGTCATCGGCGCACAGCGGAGCCAGCGGCAGCGCCAGCACCACGGCGTCGCGGACCGTCGGCTCCAGGTCGATCCTGTCGTCCACCAGGCGGGGGATCTCGTCCTCGTCGGTGGTCTCCTCGGTCGCGGAGCCGGGATAGGCGAAAAGCTCGGTCAGATCGACCTCGACGTCCTCGGTGATCGGGTCGAGGCACCGCGAGCAGTGCCCCGTCGCGACGGCGGACGCCGTGCCGCTGACGAGCACGCCCTCGACGACGGACTCGAGCAGGAGGTCGAGTTCGAGGGTGGAACCGGCGTCGATCGTGATGACGTCGGGCACCCCGAGCGCGGTCTCGACGGGGATCGAGCGTTGGACGGCCTTGCTCAGGCCGGCGTGACGGCCGAGCTCGCGGGTGTCGAGCACCCACGGGTTCCGGTCGTCGAGCTGCGCGGGCTTGGCCTGCGGCGACTTGTTCTCAGACATCGGTCACCAGGGTACGCAGGTACCGCCACTCACTTTTGGGCGGCCGGAACTCGGAAGTACGTGAAGGCCCCCTTCACTGCGCTAGACGCAATGAAGGGGGCCTTCACGTACTTGAGGTGCCCGAGCGATCAGCTCTGGTAGTCGTACAGCGACGTCCGGCTGTTGCCCGGCAGGTTGACCGGGGACCGCAGGTGGTTGCGCCCGGAGTCGACCGTCCGCAGCGTGGTGGCCAGCAGTTCGGAGAACTCCGCCAGCTTCCCGTCGACGTAGGCGTCGCAGTCGCCACGCTGCTTGTCGGCCTCGACGTGCGCCTCGTCGACGATGCGGGCCGCTTCGCCGTGCGCGGCCTGGACGACCTCGGTCTGGGCGACGAGCCGGGCCTGTTCGGCGCGGCCGTCCTCGATGGCGCGCTCGTAGGCGTCGCGACCGGCCTGGATCATCCGCTCCGATTCGGCGCGGGAGCGGTCGGTGAGGTTCTGGAACTCGGCCTGTCCGGCGGCGACCATGCGCTCGGCCTCGCCGTGCGCGTCGCTCATCATCTGCTCGGCGCGGGCCCGGGCGTCGGCGAGGATGCGCTCGGCCTCGGCCTGCGCGTCGGCGACCGTGCGGTCGGCCTCGGTGTTCGCCGTGGTGATCGTCTCCGCCGCTTCGGTGCGGGCGGTCTGGATCAGCTGATCACGCTTGTCCAGGACGTCCTGCGCGTCGTCGACCTCGCCCGGCAGGGCGTCACGGATGTCGTCGAGCAGTTCCAGGGTGTCGCCGCGCGGGACGACGCAACTGGAGGTCATCGGCACGCCGCGGGCTTCCTCCACGATGGTGACGAGCTCGTCGAGCGCCTCGAAAACCCGGTACACGGCCACTCCCTACCTACAGCGATCCCCACATTCCCTGAGCTCAGTTTGCCCTCATCGCCGCCGTAAGGGGTGAAAGCGCGCGGTACCGGGCGTGTCCCCGCCGGTACCGCGCGCCACCTGGCGCAGGTTGAGCCCGGGATCGGTGACCAGCCTGATCAGCTGGTCGTCGGTCGACGGGGAGGCACGAAACGGTGCACGGACGGATCAGCCGGCGAGGTTCACCAGCTTGAAGGTCGCGTAGCGGTCCGGCGTGTAGACGATCTCGCCGCCCTTGCCGGAGATCACGCGGTCGTTCGTGCCCACCGGGAACAGCTGGTAATAGCCGGCGGCGCACGACGGCAGCACCCCTTCGCGGTTCTGGTAGACCGTGCCGGTCGCGCCACCGCGGGCCTTGTCCACCACGGACTTCGCGGCCGAGGACAGCGTCGAGTAGCCGATCTTCGTCAGCTTCGAGGTGTCACCGCAGGACGGCGCCGGGGTGCCGTCGGCGTCGATCACGGAGAAGGTCTTGTAGTGGTCGGCGGTGTAGAAGTGCTCGCCGGCGTTACCGGTGACGATGCGGCGCGCACCGCGATCGGGCGATCCCGGCGTCGGGACCGTGTACTCGCGGTAGTAGCCCGAGGCGCACTTCGGGAGGATGTTCTCGCGGTTGGAGAAGACCGTGCCGTCCTTGTCCGGGTACGGGAACGGGCCACCCTTCTGGATGAGGTCGTAGGTCGTGGTGGCCTCGGCGGGCAGCGACGACAACGACACGTGCTTGAACCCGGTGAGATCCCCGCACGGGTTCTGCTGGATCGAGACGGGGGCGGCCGTGGCCTGCGCGGCACTCAGCCCGCCGAAGAAGCTGACAAGCAGAACGAGCAGCGCGGCGGCGATCCGCGATCGTTTGTTGGTCATTTTCGGACCGTAACCCGATCGTGTATTCACCAGAAGGCGTCGAGATGAACTCTTCATCGCCGCCCACCAGCGCCCGACCAACGGCTTCGGCCGTTCGGGTCAACCTCGGTCGGAGTACTTCTCCGAGAGGCGCTTGAACACTATCGGCGGCACCAGGTGCTCGATGTCGCCACCGAGCGCGGTGACCTCCTTGACCAGCGAGCTCGACACGAACCCGTACGCCGGGTTGTTCGCCATCAGCAGGGTTTCGAGCCCGGTCAGCTCGCGGTTCATCTGCGCCATCTGGAGCTCGTAGTCGAAGTCGCTGACCGACCGCAGCCCCTTCGCGACGGCGATGATGTCGTTCTCGCGGCAGTAGTCGACCAGGAGTCCTTGCCACGAGTCGACGCGCACGTTCGGCAGCTTCGCGGTGATCTCGCGGAGCATGTCCATCCGCTCCTCCGTGGTGAACAGGCCCTTCTTGCTCTTGTTCACCCCCACCGCGACGACGACCTCGTCGAACAGCTTCGCCGCCCGCTCGATGATGTCGAGATGTCCATTGGTGGCCGGGTCGTAGGACCCGGGACAGACCGCACGCCGCATGGCGCGGACGCTACCAAGGAGAGTGGCCCCTTGCGCGTTCATCAGGGTTGCGTCACACCTGATATTCGGCCCAGTAGAGCGCCGTGTCGCCGTAGCGCTTCGTCCGCATCGGCTCGAAGCCCGGCGGCCAGTCCGGCTCGCCGTCCCGCGCGGCCCGCTCGATCACCACCAGCGCCCCGTCCGTGATCCACCGATTGGCCGCGAGAGCGGCCATGACCTCCCCCAGGCGGGTGGAATCCACAGCGTAGGGCGGGTCGGCGAGGACGATGTCGAACGTTTCCGCCGCCGGAGCGGCCACGACGGACTCGACGGCCCCTGCCCGGACCGCGCCGCCGAGCCCCAGCGCGGCGACGTTCCCCTTGAGCACTTCGACCGCGCGCCGGTCCGACTCGACGAACAACGCGCCGGCCGCGCCGCGGGACAACGCCTCCAGCCCGAGCGCGCCCGAACCGGCGTAAAGGTCGAGGACCTGGGCCCCCTGCAGCTCGCCGGCGACCTCGAGCGCGTTGAACAGCGCTTCGCGTACGCGTTCCGACGTCGGCCGGGTGCCCTTCGGCGGGACCTTCAGCCGCCTGCCGCCCGCGGTCCCCGCCACGATCCTGGTCATGGGTGCATCGTGCCTCAACGACTTCCATCGTGACGTTGGCCGGGACTTGGTGAAGCCGCCGCTCAGCTCGCGTAGAGTCGTCCTTCGCCCTCGGAGGCGATAGAAGCGTTTAGGAGCGTTGCGTGTCCGAACCTCGGGTCAGACGGGCCGAGATCGCCATCGAGCAAGCCCATGTGGACACCGTCTACACCCGGCTCGCCGAGCTGCGAGCCCAGGCTGAGGCCATGCGTACCAAGGGCTACGAGATCGGCCATGGCGCCGGGCGGGAAGCCATCTTCGAGCAGGCGTCCATGCTGTTCGAGCGGGACATGATGGTCTTCCACGCCAATCAGACGCTGCAGACCCTCGACGCGGAGTACGAGGGCCTGGTCTTCGGCAGGCTCGACCATCTCGACAACGACCACATCTACGTGGGCCGCCTCGGCATCCGCGACGCCGAGTTCGACAACCTCGTCACCGACTGGCGCGCGCCCGCGGCCGCGGCGTTCTACCAGGCGACGGCCGAAGAGCCGATGGACGTCGTCCGGCGCCGGGTGATCCGGTGCTCCGGCCAGAACGTGCTCGACGTCGACGACGACGTCCTGATCGCCGACGCGGTCCCCGACGGGATGCAGATCGTCGGCGAAGGCGCGCTGATGGCCGCGCTCGGCCGGTCGCGTGGCGAGAAGATGCGGGACATCGTCGCCACCATCCAGAAGGAGCAGGACGAGGTCATCCGGGCGCCGTGGCGCGGGGTCACGGAGATCACCGGCGGCCCCGGCACCGGCAAGACCGCGGTCGCGCTGCACCGCGCGGCGTACCTGCTCTACCGCCACCGGCGCCAGCTCGGCGGCGCGGGCGTGCTGGTGATCGGCCCGTCCGGCGTGTTCACCAGCTACATCTCGCGGGTGCTGCCGTCGATGGGCGAGACGAACGTCGAGCTGCGCGCGCTCGGCGAGGTCCTCGACGGCCTCGAAGCGACCCGGCAGGACCCGGCTCCCTTGGCGGCGATCAAGGGTTCGCTGCGGATGCGGAAGATCCTGCTGCGCGCGCTGCGGGACACCCCGGAAGACGCGCCCGAGGACATGAAGATCGTCTACCGCGGCGAGGTGCTGCGGCTCAACGCGCGCGAGCTCGACAAGGTGCGCCGCAAGGTGCACACCGCGGGCGGACCGCCGAACCGGTCACGGATCCGCGCCGCCGAACTGCTGCTCGACGCGCTCGCCGCGAAGGCCGAGCAGCACGCGAAGGACGACGGCCGTCAGATCGACAAGGCCGAGCTGATCACCGAACTCGGTGAGCGCATCGAGTTCCACCGGTTCCTCGTGACCTGGTGGCCGATCCTGTACCCGGCGCAGATCCTGCGCTGGCTCGGCAGCGAGAAGCGGCTCGCCTCCGCGGCGAAGGGCCTGCTCAACCGCGGCGAGATCAGCATGCTCGCGGCCGACTTCGCCGATCGCTCGCGCGGCTGGACCATCGCGGACGTCGCGCTCCTCGACGAGCTGCGTGTCCTGATCGGCCCACCGCCGAAGAGCCGCCGGACCCGCCAGAACGTCGAGGTCAACCCGGAGCGCGGCGGCGCCCCGACCCGGCCCGAGCACTACGACGAGTACTCGCACGTGGTCGTCGACGAGTCGCAGGACCTCTCGCCGATGCAGTGGCGGATGGTCGGGCGGCGCGGCAAGTACGCGAGCTGGACCGTGGTCGGCGACCCGGTGCAGAGTTCGTGGCCGGATCCGGCGGAGGCCGCGATGGCGCGGGACCAGGCCTTCGGGCTCAAGACGACGCGGCGCCGGTTCACCCTGCGCACCAACTACCGGAACTCGGCGGAGATCTTCGATCTGGCCGCGAAGGTCGTCGCCGGGCACGCGGAGGCCGACGAGCTTCCGCGCGCGGTGCGGCAGACCGGCATCACGCCGGAGGTCCGGCCCGTCGAAGCCGCCGGGCTGGAGGCGGCGACGCAGGCCGAAGTGAAGGAGATGCTGGGGGTCGTCGAAGGCACCGTCGGCGTGATCACCGCCATGGACCGGGTGCCCGAGGTCGAAGGCTGGCTCGACGGGCTTTCGGACGAGCGGCTCAAGGTCGTCGGCAGCCTCGACTCCAAGGGCCTCGAGTACGACGCCGTCGTCCTGGTCGAGCCGAACGACCTCATCACGGAGTCGACCACCGGCCGCCGGGTGCTGTACGTCGCGCTGACCCGCGCGACCCAGCAGCTGACCGTCCTGGCCTCGAACCCGGACTGGATCCCGGCCGCCTGATCACGCGTGTCGTCCGTCCAGTCACGCGTGTCGTCCATCTGATCACGCAAGTTACGCCTCCAATCACGCGAGTTACGCCTTCAATCACGTGAGTTCGGAGTTCGGTCACGCGAGTTCGGCGGTCCGGGGCGGACGACTCGCGTGATCGGGGGCGTAACTCGCGTGATTGAGCGCGCGACTCGCGTGATCGGGGGCGTCACTCGCGTGATCGAGCGCGCGACTCGCGTGATCGGGGGCGTCACTCGCGGTGCTTGCGCGTGCAAGTACCGCATCCAGAGGACTAAACGCGTGCGAAAAAGCTGAAGGGCTCCTTCAGGACACTGGTGAATGCCCTGAAGGAGCCCTTCAGACCCCCGGTGAGTGAACGATGTGGGGACGCATCGCACGTCCAGGGGTATTTCTAGCGCCTCTTCGTTGTTCGGTGTCACGCCGAAGCCACCGAACAACAACGCCGAACAACGAATCGGCCGTGGTCACGGGCACGGAGGCGCGTAGTCGAGCCCCGGCAGGTGTTGTTCCCACTCCTCCGCCGTGATCCGCGGGTAGACCGTCGCGCAGATGCGTTCGGCGGCCCGTTCGGGGCTGGTCTCCCACAACCGCACGCTGCCGTCCGCGACCGAGCCCGCGAGGGTGTGCCCGTCGGGGGCGAACGTCACGGCGTTGACCCGGTCCACGTCGTCGGTCAGGTTCGCCGATTGGCGGACGGATCCCGGATCGGAGACGTCCCATAGTCGCACGGACCGGTCGTAGCTGCCGGTCGAGAAGGTCTTCCCGTCCCCGCTGAACGCGACCGAGATGACATTGTCGGTGTGCCCGGCCAGCAGCGCCGCCTCGCGCGGGGCCGCCGGATCCGTCACGTCCCAGAGCCTGCCGGTGCGATCCGCGCTGCCGGTGGCGGCGAGTCGGCCGTCCGGGCTGAAGGCGACCGAGAACACCGTGTCGGAGTGTCCTTTCAGGACCGAAAGGGGCTTCGGCGTCTTCGCCATCGAGACGTCCCACAGCCGGGCGGTGTGGTCCCATCCGCCGCTGAGCAGGGTTCGGCCGTCCGGGCTGAACGCGATCGAATGGACGTCGTCCTCGTGTCCGGTCAGCGTCGCGAGTTCGACGGGCCGGCGGACGTCGGAGACGTCCCACAGCTTCACCGTGTGCCCGGAACCCGCCGTCGCGAGTGTCCGGCCGTCCGGGCTGAACGCGACGGGGTCGATCTCCTCCGCCGGCCGGTAGAAGACGCCCAGGTCGACCGGTCGGCGCGGATCGCCGACGTCGATCAGCCGCATGGTGTGGTCCCAGGAGCCGGCGGCGAGCGTCCGCCCGTCCGGGCTGAAGGCGAGACCGCAGACGCCCTGGCCGAAGCCCGCGACCTTGCCCACCTCACGCGGGTTCCGGGTGTCGGAGACGTCGACCAGGCGCACCACGCCGTCTTGGCTGCCGGTGGCCAGCAGCTTCCCGTCGGAGCTGAACACCGCCCGGCAGGCCGGCCTCGCCGGACCGCTGATCGCGGGGCCGGGCAGATCCCACATCCGCACCGTCTGGTCGTCGCTCGCGGTCACGAGCGTGCGGCCGTCCGGCGAGAACACCGCCCAGACCACGGCCGCGGTATGCCCGACGAGCGCCGGTTTCTCGCGCGGCTTCGCCGGATCGGTGACGTCCCACAGCCGTGCGGCGCGGTCGAAACCGGTCGTGGCCAGCGTCGTCCCGTCCGGACTGAACGCCACGGACCGCACGATGGACTTGTGCGCGGCCGTCGTCCCCAGCGGTGACGGCGCCATCGGATCGGTGACGTTCCACAGGCGCGCGGTCTGGTCGATGCTCGCGGTGGCGAGCGTCCGGCCGTCCGGGCTGAACGTCGCGGAGTGGATGCCGGCGGTGTGGCCGTTCACCACGCCGAGAGGCCTGGCCTGAAGCGGGTCGGCGACGTCCCACAGCCGCGCGGTCTTGTCGGCGCCGGTCGAGACGAGCGTCCGCCCGTCGGGGGCGTAGGCGAGGCCGTTGACGTTGCCGGTGTGCCCGGGGAGGGTGGCCGCGAGCACGGGTTTCGCGGGATCGCGGACGTCGAACAGGCGCACCGTGCCGTCGCCGTCCGCGGTGGCGAGCACCGCCGCCTTCGGGCTGAACGCCACCGCGTTGACCCGGCTCGGATGCTCCCCGGCCAGTACGCCCGGCCCGGGTTTCGCCGGATCGGCGACGTTCCAGAGCCGCGCCGTCTTGTCCCAGCCCGCCGTCGCGACCGTGGCGCCGTCGGCACTGAACGACACCGAGTTGACGTTGCCGGTGTGCCCGGTCAGCGTGGCCAGCTCGTTCGGGCGATGAGGGTCCTTGATGTCCCACAGCTTGGCCGTCCGGTCCCAGCTGCCGGTGACCATCACCTGGCCGTCGCCGCGCAGCGCGGTCGCGTTGACGCGGTGGCCGTGCCCGCGGACGCGGGTCGAGTACGGCGACTCGAACATCCCGAGCACGCTGCCGCGGGTGTCCACGCTGGGATCGACGCGGTACGCCGCCAGCGCGAGCTGCGCGGCCAGCGCGGGATTCGTCGTCCGCATCTCGATGGCCTGCCCGGCGACCTTCTGCGCGAGCGCGCTGTTGCGCTGGCTCGTCGCGGTCTGCTCGGCACGGACGGCGTACGCCATCGCGGCCGTCGCCAGCACCAGCAGCACGGCCAGGAGCGCGACCAGCTGACGCAGCCGCCGGGTGCGGCGCCGGGCGACGGCCTGCTCGTGGTTCTCGATCGCGACGCTCGCTTCGAGGAACCGGCGTTCACGCTGGGAAAGCGCGCCGTCGTGCTCCCCCGCCCACTCCCTGGCGATGGCCAGCCGCGCGCCGCGGTAGAGCCAGCCGTCGTCGCGGCCGACGGATTCCCACGCGTCGGTGGCCTCGGTGAGCTGGCGGTGCACGCGCAGGCCTTCACGATCCTCGGCGAGCCACTCGCGCAGGCGCGGCCAGCCCCTGATCAGCGCCTCGTGCGCGATCTCGATGCCGTTGTCGTCGAGGGTGACCAGCCGCGACGACGCGAGCCTGTCCAGCACGACGGCGACGTCCGGGTCGTCTGCGTCCACCTCGTCGCGGGTGATGCGGCGTTTGGTGTCCTCGGTACCTTCGCCGAGGGCGGTCATCCGCAGGAAGATCTGGTTCGCCAGCCGCTGCTGGTGGTCGGTCAACGCGGTGAAGGTGTGCTCGGAGGTCTGGGCGACCGACCGTTCGATCCCGCCGGTGGACTCGTAGCCGGTGAGGGTGAGCGTGTTGCCGTGGCGGCGGCGCCAGGTCTCCAGCAGCGCGTGCGAGAGCAGCGGGAGCACGCCTGGCTGCCCGGTCGCGTCGGCGACCAGCCGCGAGACCAGCGCGTTCTCGACGCGGTACCCGGCGTCGATCGCCGGCCGCGAGATGGCCTGCCGCAGCTCCTCGGTGCTCATCGGGCCGACGAGGATCTGCGCGTCCTGCATCGCCTCGACCAGCTCGGGATGCCGCGCGCAGTGGGTGTAGAAGTCGGTGCGGATGCCGAGGACGACCCTGGTCCGGCTCTCCGGCCCGGTCGTCGCGGTGACCAGCGCCGACAGGAAGGCCGCCCGTTCGCCGGCGTCCTGGCAGAGCGTGAAGACCTCTTCGAACTGGTCGACGACCAGCACGACGTCGCCCTCGCGGTCGGCGACCAGCTGACGCGCGGCCAGCCCGAGGTTGCGGGGATGGTCGGTGAACTCGGTGAGCAGCCCGCCGGGGGCGAGCCCGAGCGCGGCGCCGAACTGGACGGCGCACTCCTGCAGGGGGCGCGATCCCGGGGTCATCAAGAGGGTGACCGAGGTCTCGCCGACCACGGGGAGGAGACCCGCCCGGAGCAAGGACGACTTACCGGAACCCGAAGCCCCCAGAACGGCCAAGAATCGTTGGTTCGAAAGTCTCGAGACGAGTTTTCCGACAAGTCGTTCGCGACCGAAGAATCGGCTCGCGTCATCCGGCCCGAATGCGGCAAGGCCGATATAAGGGACCGATTCCCCATTCAGCGGGGCAACCGGTGAATCATCGACTCCGGGGCGCGTCCGCTCGGTCACGTCGTGCCATCGCGCCTCCCACTCGTCCTCGGGGCCGTCGCACGCCCGGACGTAGGCCAACGTGACCGCCAAGCTGGGCATCTTCTTCCCGCCGGCGGCCTCGGAGAGTGTGCCGGCGGAGTAATGGGCGCGCCTGCCCAGCTCCCGGTACGTCGGATTTCCGGCCTTCTCCCGCAGTCGCCGGAGATCGGCGGCGAACCCCAGCAACGGATCGTCCCCGGGGTCCAGCGGTCGTTCCGGACGCGGCACCCTTAATCCTTTCTTTTCAGTGGTTTTCCCACGCTCGCATTAGAGGGCAACCGTACCCTGGAAAGGGGGGAACCCCGCCGGGTATCGGGTACATCGAGTCGGTTAATTTCGATCGATCGACAGGGACGGGAAGGGATCGAGGGCCCACGGCGTTGTACGGACGCGTGACCTCTTTGCCTGACATCCCGCTGTCCGTGCTCGACCTCTCGCCCGTCGTGGCCGGAGGCGGTGTCGCGGATTCGCTGCGCAACACCCTCGACCTCGCGCGCCGGACCGAAGCCCTCGGCTACCACCGGTACTGGCTCGCCGAGCACCACAACATGCCCGGTATCGCGAGCTCCGCGACCGCCGTGATGATCGGCCAGGTCGCGGCCGCCACCGAACGCATCCGGGTCGGCTCCGGCGGGGTCATGCTGCCGAACCACGCGCCGCTGGTGGTGGCCGAGCAGTTCGGCACCCTGGAGGCGTTCCACCCCGGCCGGATCGACCTCGGCATCGGGCGCGCCCCGGGCACCGACCAGCGGACCGCGCTGGCGCTGCGCGGCCCCGGCGGGCTCACCGCGGAGAACTTCCCGCAGCAGTTCGCGGAGCTGCTGGCCTACTTCGAGCACTCCGACCAGCGCGCCGTCAACGCCGTGACCGCCGAAGGCAACAAGCCGCCGGTGTGGCTGCTCGGGTCGAGCGGTTTCAGCGCGCGGATGGCGGGCGAACTGGGCCTGCCGTTCTCGTTCGCGCACCACTTCAGCGCCGAGAACACGCTTCCCGCCGTGGCGCTCTACCGCGATTCCTTCAAACCGTCGGACGTCCTCGACGAGCCGTACGTGATGCTCGGCGTCTCCGTGGTGGCCGCCGAGACCGACGAGCGGGCGCAGTACCTCGCCGCCCCCAGCGGCCTGACGTTCCTCAGCCTGCGCAAGGGCCGCCCCATTCCGCTGCCGACGCCGGAGGAGGCCGCGGCCTACCCGTACACCGACATCGAGCGCGTGTTCATCGAGGACCGGGCAGCGAGCAGTGTCATCGGTTCACCCGAGACGGTCCACAAGGGACTCGAAACCCTGCTGGCGGACACGGGCGCGAACGAGCTGATGATCACGACGATGGTGCACGACCAGGCGGACCGGGTGCGGTCCTACGAGCTGGTCTCCGAACTGGCGCGCTGACGCCGGGCGGTCTCGCCTGCCCGCAGGTGCCATGAACGGTCCGTTCCTTGCGAATTTTGCAAGGAACGGACCGTTCATGGCATCCGAGGTCGCGCAGGACCGGAGGCGGCGGTGTGCGTGGCAGCACCGCGGCGCGTGTCATGAAAGGGTCGTTCAGGACGAAAGATGTCCTGAACGACCCTTTCATGACACATGACCGACCGGCGTCAGCGCCGATACCGGCGAGCCGGTCCCCGTTCCGTGAAGGCCTCCTTGAGGGTCCATCCATGCCCCCGCCGCCACCCTCAACGGAGACGCTGCGCGCCACAGCATGGATTCAAGTCCCTCAAGGAGGCCTTCACGGACTCGGCACCCAGCGAGCCCGCGCCCCGAACGGACCAACGCCCCACCGAACGCGAAAGAACGGACAAGGCCCGAGCCCGCCTTTGTCAGAAAAAGACAAGAATTCCCCGGTTACCAGGACGTGACGTCTTGATCACACCGAAGTTCTTGTCACCAGGCAGGCGCGTGATTAGCGTACCGACCAGTAGCAAACAGCACGGTAACACCCCGTTGATACTGTTCAACGATTCCGTTCCGCCATTCGGAGCAAAGGAATTGCGCAAGCTGGGGTGTATTCGCCGTGCCCGGAAAACGGGAGGGTCGGCGTGGGCGTCCGGACTAACGCACCCTCATTCCCCGGCGCGGGTGCGATCCGGGAGACCGGCAGGCTCTACTCACTCGGCCTCGACGTCGTCCGCCTGACCTTCCGGCGGCCGTTCCAGGCGCGCGAGCTGATCCAGCAGTTCTGGTTCATCGCGAGTGTTTCGATCCTGCCGACGGCACTGGTCGCGATCCCGTTCGGCGCGGTGATCGCGCTGCACATCGGTTCGCTGACCGCGCAGATTGGCGCGCAGTCCTTCACCGGCGCGGCCAGTGTGCTGGCGATCATCCAGCAGGCCAGCCCGATCGTGACCGCGTTGCTGATCGCGGGCGCCGGCGGCTCGGCGATGTGCGCGGACCTCGGGTCCCGCACGATCCGCGAGGAGATCGACGCGATGGAGGTGCTCGGGGTCTCTCCCATCCAGCGCCTGATCGTGCCGCGGGTACTCGCCGCGATGGGGGTCGCCGCATTCCTCAACGGAATGGTCAGCGTGGTCGGCGTCCTGGGTGGCTATTTCTTCAACGTCATCATGCAGAACGGGACACCGGGTGCGTATCTGGCCAGTTTCTCCGCGCTCGCGCAGCTTCCGGACCTCTGGATCAGCGAGATCAAGGCGGTCATCTTCGGTTTCGTCGCGGCGATCGTCGCCTCTTATCGCGGGCTCAATCCGAAAGGCGGACCGAAAGGCGTTGGTGACGCGGTGAACCAATCCGTGGTCATCACGTTCCTGCTCCTGTTCCTGTTGAACCTCGTGCTGACGACGCTTTACCTGCAGCTCGTCCCGGCGAAGGGCAGCTGATGGCCACGACGACACCCACCCGGACGACGCGGGTCCGCGAAGCCGTGGACCGCCGGTTCGGCTTCCTGGACACGCTCGGCGACCAGATCCTCTTCTTCCTCAAGGCACTCGCGTGGGTGCCGCGCGCGGTGCGCCGCTACCTCCGCGAGATCACCCGCCTGCTGGCCGAAGTCAGCTTCGGCAGCGGCGCGCTCGCGGTCATCGGCGGCACGATCGGCGTGATGATCGGGATGACCGTGTTCACCGGCACGGTCGTCGGGCTCCAGGGGTACTCGGCGCTCAACCAGGTCGGTACGTCGGCGTTCGCCGGATTCGTCTCCGCGTACTTCAACACCCGCGAGATCGCGCCGCTCGTGGCCGGGCTGGCGTTGTCGGCCACCGTCGGCTGCGGTTTCACCGCGCAGCTGGGCGCGATGCGCATCTCCGAGGAGATCGACGCGCTGGAAGTGATGGGCATCCCCAGCGTCCCGTACCTGGTGACCACCCGGATCATCGCGGGTTTCCTCGCGGTCATCCCGTTGTACGCGATCGGCCTGCTGACCTCGTATCTCGCGTCGCGCCAGATCACCGTCTGGTTCTACGGCCAGTCCGCGGGCACCTACGACCACTACTTCCTGCTGTTCCTGCCACCGGGTGACGTGCTCTGGTCCTTCGGCAAGGTGCTGGTGTTCAGCGTCGTGATCGTGCTCGCCCACTGCTACTACGGCTTCCGCGCGAGCGGCGGACCGGCGGGTGTCGGTGTCGCCGTCGGCCGCGGGGTGCGGACGGCGATCGTGGCGGTCAGCGTGCTGGACTTCTTCCTCAGCCTCGCGATCTGGGGCGCGACCACGACGGTGCAGGTGGCCGGATGAGCCGGCGCGGGTTGCGCAAAGCCGGGGTCAGGACGGCCGGGGTGCTGTTCCTCGTGGTGATGTCCGCCCTCGTGCTGCTGTCGATCAAGATCTACCGGAAGGATTTCGTCGACTCCGTGCCGGTGACGCTGCAGGCGGACCGCGTCGGCAACCAGTTGCGCCAGGGCGGGCAGGTCAAGGCCCGCGGCGTGGTGGTCGGTGAGATCCGTGACGTCCGCGCGACGCCGGGCGGCGCGGAGATCGATCTGGCCATGGAGCCGGGGAAGGTCTCGAAACTTCCCAAGAACGTGTCCGCGTTGCTCGTGCCGAAGACGCTGTTCGGTGAGCGGTACGTGCAACTGTCCATTCCGGACGGATCGAAGGCCGGACCCTTGAGCTCGGGCGACGTGATCACGCAGGACCGGTCGGCCAACGCGATCGAGCTGGAGCGGGTCTTCGACAACCTGTTGCCCCTGCTCAAGGCCGTGCAGCCGCAGAAGCTCGCGACCACGCTGACCACCGTCTCCACCGCGCTGGAGGGCCGCGGCGACCAGATCGGCGACACGCTCGCCACCGCGGCCGCTTATCTGAAGGACTTCAACCCGAACCTCCCGAAGCTGAACGACAACATCCGTGACCTCGCCACGGTTTCGAAGCTGTACGGCGACATCGCGCCCGATCTGCTCGACGCGCTGAGCGCCTCGGCCGTCACACTCGACACGGTCGAGGAGAAACGGGCGGAGCTGGCCTCGGTGTACCAGCAGGTGACGTCGTCCTCCCAGCAGGTCACGACGTTCCTCGCCAACAACCGCGCCAACATCATCGCGCTCGCCGCCGACAGCCGCGCACCGCTGGAGATCGGCGCGAAGTACTCGCCCAGTTTCGCCTGCACGCTGGACGCGATGGCCAAGCTGAAGCCGCAGATGGACAAGGCGCTGGGCGCCGGGACCGGCGAACCCGGCCTGCACGCGGAGATCACCGTCAGCCGGCCCCGGGGGAAGTACGTCCCCGGCAAGGACGATCCGGTCTACGACGCGACCGGTGAACCGCGCTGCTACCCGACGAACGGCCTGATGAGCCAAGGGATCGAGGCGACCGGTGAGCAGACCGCGGCGCTCCCGGGCGCGCAGGGCGACCTCGGCCTGGCGAACTCCCCACAGGAACGGGAACTGATCTCCACGCTCGTCGCGCCGGCCATGGGCGTTCCGACGGCCGAGGTGCCCGCCTGGGGCAGCGTGCTCGTCGGCCCGCTCTACCGGGGCACGGAGGTGACCCTGCGATGAGGAACTTCGTGAGCCCGCTGATCAAGGGGCTGATCTTCGTCGTCGTCACGACGCTGGCCACGGTGCTGCTGGCGGTGTCCATCACGAACACCGGCCTCGGTGACACGAAGACCTACAGCGCCAAGTTCCTCGACGCCACCTCGCTCAACGTCGGCGACGACGTCCGGATCTCCGGAGTCCGGGTCGGCCAGATCGAGGAGCTCGAGATCGCCGACCACAGCCTGGCCCGCGTCCGGTTCTCCCTCGACTCCCACCGCAGCCTGCCCGCCGACGTGACCGCGGTGGTCAAGTACCGCAACATGGTCGGCCAGCGCTACATCGCGCTCGAACGCGGCAAGGGCACCCGCGAGCTCCTGGAGCCCGGCGCGGAGATCCCGCTGGAGCGCACGACGCCCGCCCTGGATCTCACGGAACTGTTCAACGGCTTCAAACCGCTGTTCCAGGCGTTGTCGCCCCAGGACGTCAACCAGCTTTCCGGCGAGATCGTCCAGGTGCTGCAGGGCGAGGGCGGCACAGTGGAAAGCCTGCTGGCCCACACCGGTTCGCTGACCACCACGCTCGCCGGTCGCGACAAGGTGATCGGCGACGTGATCACGAATCTCGACACGGTGCTGAAGAGCATCAACGGCAAGGGCGACGCACTGTCCACTTTGGTCTCCACACTGAAGGAGCTGGTGGCCGGGCTCGCCGGTGACCGCACCGAGATCGGGGAGGCCGTCTCCGGGCTCGCGGATCTCACCACCGCCACGGCCGGGCTGCTCGACCAGGGCAGGAAACCGCTCAAGGACAGCATCGAGGGGCTCGGTCTGCTGGCCGGCCAGCTGACGACCGACGAGGGCAAGGCCGAAGTCGACCGCGTCCTGACCGTGCTCCCGGGGAAGCTGAACGACCTCGGCCGGATCGGCTCCTACGGCTCGTGGATGAACTTCTACCTGTGCTCGTCCGTCCTGCGGACCGAACCTCCGCGCGGGGTCCCGGCGACGGCGGAGAGGTGCACGTCGTGAAACCCTTCAAGGAGCGGAACCCGATCGTCGTCGGGCTCGTCGGCAGTGCCGTCGCGGCCGCCGTGCTGACCGCGACGCTCAACTACGAGAACCTGCCGATCATCGGCTCCGGGACCACCTACCAGGCCGAATTCTCCGAAGCGGCCGGGTTGCAGCAGGACGACGAAGTCCGCATCGCCGGGATCAAGGTCGGCGAGGTGAGCGACGTCCGGCTCGCCGAAGACCACGTGGTGGTGAGCTTCCGGGTCAAGGACGCGTGGATCGGCGACAAGACCGCCGCCGAGATCAAGATCAAGACCTTGCTGGGCCGGAAGTTCCTCGCCCTGCGCCCGACCGGCGAGACGGTGCAGAACCCGAAACAGGTCATCCCGCGCACCAGAACCGTGACCCCGTACGACGTCACCGAGGCGTTCAACGGGCTGGCCGACACCGCGGGCGCCATCGACACCGATCAGCTCGCGGAGAGCTTCACCACGCTGTCCGACACGTTCAAGAACTCGCCCGCGCACATCAAGAAAGCGCTCGAAGGGCTGACCTCGCTGTCGAAGACCGTGTCCTCCAGGGACAACGAACTCGCCAGCCTGCTGTCCAACGCGCACGGCCTCACCACGACGCTCGCGAACTCGAACGACGACTTCGCCAAACTCCTTTCGGACGGCAACCTGCTGCTGACCGAACTGGACAAGCGGCGGCAGGCGATCCACGACCTGCTGACCGGCTCGCAGGAGCTCGCCACCCAGCTTTCGGGTCTGGTGAAGGACAACAAGGACCAGCTCGGCGGCGCGCTCAGCCAGCTCGGAGAGGTGACCGACATCCTGCAGCGGCAGAACGACAATCTCGCCAAGAGCCTCGACCTCGCCGCGCCGTACTTCCGCGTGGTGAACAACTCGCTCGGCAACGGGCGCTGGGTGGACGGCTATCTGTGCGGCCTCATCCCGGAGAACCGGGATCCCTGCACCGCGCCGGTCCGGGGAGGTGGCCGGTGATCAGCAGATTCGTCACGCTCGCGCTCGTGCTCGCGCTGGCCGTCGTCGGCGGGCTCTGGTGGATCTTCTCCGGCAGCGGGCTCGACCGGGTGACGGTGTACTTCTCCCGCGCGGTCGGTGTCTACAGTGGATCGGACGTGCGCGTGCTCGGCGTCCGGGTCGGTCAGGTGGAATCGGTGAATCCGCGCGGGGAGCAGGTCGAGGTCGTGCTGACCGTCGACGGCGCGACGCCGATCGCCGCCGACACGAACGTCCTGGTCGTGGCGCCGAGTGTGGTGGCCGACCGCTACGTCCAGTTCACCAAGCTCACCCGCGCCGGGAACCGGCTCGACGACGGCGCGGTGATCCCGGTCGAGCGCACCGGAACGCCGGTGGAGCTCGACCAGCTCTACTCCAGCCTCGACACCCTCGCCAAGGCGCTCGGCCCCAACGGCGCGAACGCCGACGGCGCGCTTTCGGAGCTGCTGCGCACCGGCGCGAAGAACCTCCAGGGCAACGGCAAGCCGTTCAACGAGTCGGTGCGCAACTTCGCCGATCTCGCCAGGACCCTGTCCGGGAACTCGCAGAACCTGTTCGCCACCGTCGACGAGCTGCAGCGGTTCACTTCGATGCTGGCGACCAACGACCGGAACGTCGGCGAGGTCAACAAGCAGCTCGCCTCGGTGACCGGGACACTGGCCGCGAACAAGGACGAGCTCGCCCGCGCGCTCAACGGCCTCGGCGGCGCGCTGGCGGAGATCCAGCAGTTCATCAAGGACAACCGCGCGCTGATCAAGTCCAATGTGGACAAGCTGGCGGTGACGACCGGGACACTGGTCGACAAACGCGCCGCGCTGGCCGAGACCCTCGACACGATCCCGCTGGCGGTGACGAACGTGCTCGAAGCCGTCGACCCGAAGACCGGCAAGCTGCAAAGCCGCGGCAACATGCTCGAATACGCCCCGCTCCCGCTGCCCGTCGCCGGCGACACCTACACCGGGGGGCGCTGATGGCCACGAAACGGGCGATCGCCGCGCTCGCCGCGTGCTGCGTCGCGCTCACGGCCTGTTCCTCGGACTTCAAGGGCGTCTACGACCTGCCGCTCCCCGGCGGCGCGGACATCGGCGACCATCCGTACCGGGTGACCGTGCAGTTCGCCGACGTCCTCGACCTGGTGCCGCAGGCGGCGGTGAAGGTGGGCGACGTCCCGGTCGGCCGGGTCGAGACGATCAAGCTCGGCGAGGACGGCTGGACCGCCGAGACCGTCCTGGCGGTCAACGGCGACGTCCATCTGCCCGCCAACGCCATCGCGCGGCTGCGGCAGTCCAGCCTGCTCGGCGAGAAGTTCATCGAACTGGCCCCGAGCGCGGCGAAGGCCGAGGGCAGGCTGGGCGAGGGCGCGGTGATCCCGGTCGCGAGCACGAACCGCAACCCGGAGTTCGAGGAGATCTTCGGCGCGCTGTCCCTGCTGCTCAACGGCGGCGGTATCGGCCAGCTGCAGACCATCAACCGCGAGCTGTCGAAGGTGATGGACGGCAACGAGGAGGAGATCCGCTCGTTCCTGTCCACTGTGGAGCAGCTGGTGTCCAACCTGGACACGCACCGCTCCGACATCACCTCCGCCCTCGACGGGCTCAACCGGCTCTCGGCCACGCTGGCGAACCGGAAGAAGCAGGTCGAGGGCGCGCTCACCGATCTCACCCCCGGCCTCCAGAGCCTTTCCGACCAGCGCACGCAGCTCGTCTCGATGTTGCAGGCGCTGGACCGGCTCTCCGGGGTCGGCGTCGACGTGATCAAGAAGAGCCGGGCCGATCTCGTCGCGGATCTCACCGCGCTCGCGCCGATCCTCAAGCGGCTGGCCGATGCCGGGGAGGCCCTGCCCCAGTCGCTGGAGATCCTGCCGACGTTCCCGTTCACCGACGCCGTCCGCGACGGCATCAAGGGCGACTACCTGAACGTGTACGCCTCGGTCATCCCCGGGCCGGGTGTCGAACTCCCGCCTCCTGGTGAAGGGGTTCCGCCAGGGCTCCCGACCTTGCCGCTGCCGTCCTCCGGAGGTAGCTGATGCTCACCACCCGTGTCCGGATCCAGGTGATCGCGTTCGTCGTCCTCGCGCTGGCGACGACGGCGTTCGTCGGGGCGAACTACGCGGGACTCGGCCGGCTCTTCGGGGCGGGCGGGTACACCGTGAAGCTCTCGCTGACCGACGGCGGTGGCCTGTTCACCAACGGTGAGGTGACCTACCGGGGCGTCGCCGTCGGCCGGGTCGGCGAACTACGGCTCACCGACGGCGGCATGGAAGCGGATCTGCTGATCGACGACGACGCGCCGCCGATCCCCGTGAACTCGCGGGCGGTGGTGGCGAACCGGTCCGCGGTGGGCGAGCAGTTCGTCGACCTCCAGCCGCGGACCGGCGACGGGCCGTACCTCGCCGAAGGTTCGGTCATCCCGCGCGAGGCGACGGCCGTTCCGCTGCCGGTGCAGCATCTGCTGACCGACCTCGACTCGCTGACCGCGTCCGTGCCGACCGAGGATCTGCGGACGGTGGTCGACGAACTCGACAACGCCCTGCGCGGCTCCGGCGCGAACCTGCAGGTGCTGCTGGACTCCACCACCGACTTCACGAAGCAGGCGGCGAATCACCTGCCGCAGACGGAGAAGCTGATCACCGACGGCTCGACCGTGCTGAAGACCCAGGTCGACTCGTCACAGGCGTGGCGGCAGTTCAGCGGCAACGCCAAGCAGTTCGCCGAGCAGCTGTCCCGCTCGGACGGTGACCTCCGGCGGCTGATCGCGACCGCGCCCGACGCGGCGACCCAGCTCTCCGGGCTCCTGCGGGACAACGAGCCGGGCCTGCCGATCCTGCTGGCCAACCTGCTCACCACGGCACAGGTGTTCTCCGCGCGCACCGACGGCCTCCGGCAACTGCTGATCAACACCCCGAAGGCGGTGTCCGCGGTCGACGCCGCCGTCGACGGGGGTTCCGTGCGCACCGAGCTGGTGCTGACCTTCTTCGACCCGATGCCGTGCACGAAGGGCTACGAGGCCACGGAGATCCGCAGCAGCGCGGAACTGGCGCCGCTGCCGTTCAAGACCGGTGTCGCGTGCACGCTCGACAAGGGCAACGCGAGTTCGGTCCGGGGCTCGCAGAACGCGCCGAAGGGCGGCGTCCCGCCCGCCGCGATCCCCGGCGGTTTCGGCGCCGACGGCCAGCCGACGTCCACCAGCCTCGAGGAGATGTTGTGGCTGCGCAACTGAAGATCGCGATCGCCGTGTTCGCCGCGGCCTGCGCGTTCGCGGGATGGGCCGGGTACACCTGGGTCACCGCGACGGGTTCCGACGCCGTGGCCTACGGGAACTCGCGCGACGAAGCCCTGAAGTCCGGCCGCGAACTCGTCGCCCGGCTCACCAGCCTCGACCACCACCGCGTCGACCAGGGCATCGCCGACTGGCTCGCCGCGTCCACCGGCCCGCTGCGCGAGCAGCTGGGCAAGGCCGACGACGCGACGAAACGGACGCTCACCAAGGACGCGACCGTCTCGACGGGCAAGGTGCTCGACGCGGCGATCAGCGAACTGGACGATCACGCGGGAACGGCCAAGATGCTGGCGTCGGTGGAGATCACGATGGCGAAGGAGGGCGCGGCGCCGACGACGAAGCGCAACCGGTTCGCCGCCGGGCTGACCAGGACCGGCGAGGGCTGGAAGCTCAGCGCGCTCGACCAGCTGCCGGTGGGTGCGCGATGACCGCCACGGCCGACGCCTCCGTCGAACCCGAACCCGAAGCCGGCACCGAACCCGAAGCCGCCGTTCCCGAAACCGAAGCCGAGGTGGTCGCCGAGAAGCCGTCGCGCCGTCCGAAGCTGCCGCTGATCCTGCTGGTCGCGGCGGCGGTGCTGGTCGCGGCCGGGGTGTGGTTCACGCTGGAGGCGAGGTCGCTCTCGGCGGCGCCGTCGGCGGCGAACACCGCGCTCACCGACGTCGGCGCGACGGCCGAGGTGAACTCCGCGGTGACCGTGGCGCTCGACAAGATCTTCTCCTATTCCTACGACCGGACCGACGCCACCGAAAAGGCGGCCGCGTCGGTGCTCAGAGGCAAGGCGCTGGAGTCGTACAACCAGTTGTTCGCGCAAGTCCGGGAAAAGGCACCGGCGCAGAAACTCGTCCTCACCACGCGCGTCTCCTCATCCGCCGTTCAGGAACTCGGCGACGGTAAAGCGAGGCTGCTGGTATTCCTCGATCAAGCGGCCACCCGGGCCGACAACAATTCTTCGACAACGGCCGCGGCCCAGCTTTCGATCACCGCGGAGCGCGAAGGCGATAACTGGGTCATCACCGATCTCGTCCCCAGGTGACCCGCTTTGTAAACCAGGAGAGAAAACGAGGAGAAACATGTTCGGTCGAACGCGCCCTGAAACAGCCCGTCGCCGTCTCGGCACGGTCGTCGCACTCACCTCCGCGCTCGCCATGGCCGGCAGCCTCGCGGCGACCCCGGCGCTGGCGGACGATCCGGTGGAGATCCCGGTGTCCTACACCGTCACCGGAACGACCACGGTGAAGAAGACCGGCGGCAGCCTCGCTCTCGGCCCCGGCCAGCTCAACGGCGCCCTGGTCATCGACGGTGACAACGTCGGCATCCGCGGCGATCTCGCCCTGCCGCCCTCGACGGCGAACATCTCGCTGGTCTCGGGGGTCTTCAAGATCAAGGCCCGCGTGCGGATCGAGCCGACCGGCCCGGTCACCGGCACGCTCGCCAACGGCGACCTGACCACCCGCTCGCAGGCGAACATGCTGATCGACAACATCGTGGTCGGCCTGTTCTGGCCGGTCATCCCGCTCCCGACGGTGCCGAATGCCTGCAAGACCGTGAAACCGCTGGACCTGACCCTGGTGTCGAAGAACGTCGACCTGTTCGCGCCGACCATCCCGTCTTCGGGGACGTTCACCATCCCCGAGTTCAAGGACTGCTTCATCAACGACCTCGCGCTGGGGGCGTTGATCTCCGGTCCCGACAACACGATCAACCTGAGCATGAAGTCGAACCTGTCCTGACCCCGTCGCGCCTCGTGAGTGGTAAGGACGGTTAGAACCGTCCTTACCACTCACGAGACCGTCAGCAGAAGTACGGCGCCGTCGGGTCGACCAAGGCGACGCCGGTGCTGTCACCAGCGGAAACAGCGTAAACCGGGGCACAGACACCGGAGAACTTCCACATGTCCATCGGCGGCTCCGAGCTGGTGTCCCGGCTCTCCGCCTTCACGTTGCTGCCCCAGGCGAAGACGCTCCCGTCGGCCTTCAGCGCGACGTTGTGGTTGAAGCCCGCGTCGATGGAGACCACGCCGGACTGCGCTTCCGGCGGAACCGTGGCCTGGCCGTAGAAGTCGTCACCCCAGGCGATGACGCCACCGTTCTTCAGCGCGATGCTGTGCCGGAACCCGGCCGAGATCGCCGACACCCCGGACGTGGCCGCCGCGGGCACGGTGATCTGCCCCTTCCCGTTGCTGCCCCACCCGATCACGCCGCCGTTCTTGAGCGCGAGCCCGTGGTCGCCGCCCGCCGAGATCGCGGTGACCCCGGACGAAACCGAGGCGGGGACGGCGGTCCGCGAACCCCAGCTCAGCACGCTGCCGTTCGTCTTGAGTGCCAGGTTGAAGTAGGCGCTGGTGGAGATCGCCGTGACCCCCGACGTCGCGGCGGCCGGTACCACGTTCTGGCCGTAGAAACCGTTGCCCCACGCGAGAACACCGCCGTTCTTCAGCGCGAGTTCGTGCGCCCAGCCGGCGGCGATCGCCGAGACGCCGGACGTGGCCGCCGCCGGGACCGACAACTGGCCGTAACTGTCGTTCCCCCAGGCGATCACCCCGCCGTCCTTGAGCGCGAGATGGGTGATCGCGCCCGCGGAAACCGCGCTGGCGCCGAGCGCCGCGGCCGGTATGGTCCCCTGCCCGTAGTCGTTGCTCCCCCAAGGCCGCGCTTCGCCGGTCTGCGCGGCGCTCGCCGTACCGCAAAGGGAAACCGTCGCGATCATTACGGTAATCGCGACGCCCGCTACCCGTCGTGATCGGATTCGTCGATTCTCGGAAGACATGCGCCGAATGTTAACCCGGATCCGCCGATCGACCCCTTCTTTGTCACCGCCGGACAAACTTCATAATCGCATTCAGCGCCCGCTGACAAGAAAGAACGGGCGTCTCACCCACTTCGAAACATGTCGACATGAATCCTTGTTACGTACATAACTCGCGGGTAACCTCGGTTTACCCCACCACCGAGAAAGCCGCTCGAGTCGAGCATATTTGATCAGAAAAATCCGCCGAAAGGCGCATGGGGAAAGCCGCCCGAGACGTAAACTGGATCAAAGGAGATGACAGGTATGTCCCGTAGACTTGGCAAGTTGTCAGCCGGCGTCGCCACCACCGGCATCGTGCTCGGCGCCGTCGCCGTGCTCACCGCCGGCACGGCCGCCGCCGCGACCACCTACGCCACCGGCACCGTCGCCTACATGTGCAACTTCCCCGGCATCGGCCAGCAGCAGCTGGACGTGAAGGCGAACTTCACCGGACCGGACTCGGTCGCCGCCGGCGGCACCTTCACCCCGGCGTCCGTCGGGGGCTCCGCAACCATCAACGCCACCATCAACGCGCTGCTCAACGCCGCCAACTACGACGGCGTGCGCGGCAAGGCGAACATGCCGGTCACGGTCACCAATGCCTCCCCGGCCTCGGCGACGGTGACGAACCTGGACGTTCCGACGCAGATCAACCCGTACGTGCCGGGGCCGCGGACGTTCAACATCGTCCAGGACGCGGGCACCGGCGTCCCGACCTTCACGGCCGGCACGCCGGGTTCGGCGACCGCCTCGCTCGGCACCACGATCAACGCACCGCTGGACTTCCACAAGAAGGACGGCACCTGGACGACGTGGAACTTCAACTGCACGGTGAAGAACACCAACCCGGCGCAGAACCGCGCGTTCAGCCCGGCGATCCCGGTCACCTGATGAACCACCCGTGCGGGGCGGGGACGCCCGCCCCGCACGGTCTCCACCACACGACGCGAAGGGAAACCCCATGGGACGGCAGGTTCGCCGGGCGGGCGCGGTCTCTGCCGTCGTGATCGGCGCGGTCTCGCTGCTCACGGCCGCACCAGCCGCGGCCGGAACAACCTTCGCCACGGGGGCGGTCACGTACATGTGCGGCTTCCCGTCGATCGGCCAGCAGCCGCTCGACGTCAGGATGACCTTCACCGGCCCCGATTCGGTGCCGGCCGGTGGCGCGATCTCCCCGGGCGGAATCGCCGGGAGCCTCGTGTTCAACGCCATGCTCAACGCCGTGACGTTCAACGCCAGCAACCGGGACGGTATCCGCGGCACGATCACCACCTCGCTGACCGGGACGAACACCACGCCGGCCTCGGCGGAGGTGACGCGGCTGAGGATTCCCGAACAGATCGCGCCGTACGTCCCGGGGCCGCGCACCGTCCTTTTCGAACAGGACACGAGCACCGTCGTCCCCACCTTCGCGGCGGGCACACCCGGCCAAGCGGCCATCGGGCTCGGGACCACGTTCCGTATCGACGGCGCCCTGCACCAGAAGGACGGGACGTGGAGTCCCTGGATCTTCAACTGCACGGTGAAGAACACCAACCCGGCGCAGAACCGCGCGTTCAGCCCGGCGATCCCCATCACGTGACGCACCAGCGCGAGGCAGGAGAGGAACACCCATGACACAGCGGGTTCGCCGGGCACTCGGGAGGTTTCCCGTTCTGGCGGGCGTGATCCTGCTCGTGGGGGTGAGCGGCACACTGTCCTCTTCGGCCGCGACCGATCCGGCCGCACCCACGCCGGAACCTCTGGAAGGCGCCACGTCCGCGCACCAGAGTCTCGCGAACACCTGTGTCTTCCCGGATCCGGCCGGGGAGCGACCGGTCACCATGGACGTCCAGGCGACGCTGCCGAAGGTCGTCCAGACCGGGAAGCCCGTACAGGTCAAGGACTTCTCGCTGACCTTCACGATCGGCGAAGGCTCGCTCGGCGCCGTCACCGAGATCGCGGGCGGTGCGACCGTCGAGCTCACGGCCGCGAACGGGGACAAGAAGACACCGGTTCCGGTGACACTGACGATCCCGGCGACGAAAGTGCCGGCGACCGGTGAACTGAAGCTGGTCGCGACAGGCACCGTCCCCGCCATCGTGCTGAACGTGCCATCCGAACTGCGACTGAGCACGGGTGCGCCGTCGCTCGCGCTGACCGCCGCCGAGACGCCGCTCAAACCGATCACCTGCGTCCAGGTACCGGACCAGAAGACGATGCTCGGCAGTGTCGCGCTGCTGCCCCTCGGGAAGCCCGAACCGCCGACCGGCAAACCCGGTGAGCCGAAGAAGCCCGGGGCCGGCGCGCGGACCGCGGACGATGTCCACGCCAGTGGTCTCTACCCCATCGCGTTGCAGCCGTTCGAACTGCAGGGCACGTCGTCGATCACGAAACTCGGCGCCTTCGCCCGGTTGAAGCCCGCGTTCATGGTCAACGCGGTGTGGCACGTCGACCTGGAGAACACCGAAGGCCCGGGCAAGATCACCGGCTCCGTCATGATGCCGCCGAGCACGATCACCTTCCTCGGTTTCGGCTTCGTCCCGATCACCGCGACCATGGAACTGCTGCCGGAGGACTACGCGACCGGCAATCACATCATCGACGTCGACGGCGTTTCGATCCCGGAACCGGAGGGCAGCTCGACCGTCCTCACCCCGCTCAAGGTCTACGGGAAACTGAGCGGTGTCACCATCAACGGGGTCGGCCTCGACGTCGGCGACAACTGCCTCACCGCCGAGCCGATCAAGATCAATCTCCGCGGGGAGAAGTACGGGATGTTCACCGGTGGCGTCGTGCGTACCGATCCGAAGTGGACGGATCCGGCCTATCGGGACTTCACGCTGCCCCCGTTCTCGGGCTGCGGCGTGAAGGAGGATCTCGACTCGCTGTTGAGCGGGATGGCGTCGGGGCCGGGAAACCAGGCTTGTGTCGGGGTCAACCAGGTCGGGTTGCCCTGGGACCTGGAGCGCAAATGCCCGAACGTCGATCCGCCGGTGGCGCGCCGCTGACGAGTGTCATGAAAGGGCCGTTCAGGACATTTTTCGTCCTGAACGGCCCTTTCATGACATCCAGCGGTGCTCGCTAAGACCCGCTCGGCGTCCACTGTGGACTCTTGCGCGGCGCCGGAAGCACCTCCGGCAAAGCGTAACCGGCGGGCGCGGCACCGGCCCGCAGCGCGAGCTCCATCTCGAACCGCGCCCCCGGATCGCGCAGGTGCTCGCCGAAGGTCGCCTGCAGCTGCCGCATGCGGTAGCGCACGGTCTGTGGATGCACCTGGAGACGCTCGGCGATGTCGACGACGTTGCCCTGGCTGTCGAGCCACGCGCGGAGGGTTTCGAGCAGCCGCTCCCGCTGTTTCCCGGTCATCTCCGCGAGCGGGGCGAACAGCCGGTCGCGCAGCTGGCAGGTCAGCGCGGCGTCGGCGTTCACGAGCAGGGTGGCGAGGTGCTCTTCGGCGCGGATCACCCGGCGGGCCTGGATGATGCCGCGTTCGGACAGGTGCAGGGCCTCGCGCGCCCAGCGGAGGGAATCGGCGACGGAGTCCAGCGGGCGGCACGGGCCGATCGAGAGCCGATAGTCCGGCAGCGCGGCCTGCAGGGTGGCCAGGCGGGCGACGGAGATCTCGCCGGGGACGAGCACACGCGGCTCAGCGCAGTCGAGTTCGGCGAGCACGTCCGAATCCACGGCGTTGTGCCGCCGGGGTCTGACGGTCTCGCCGATCGGGTGCAGCACCACCGGCGTCGCGCGCTCGGGCACCGTCCAGCCGGTCAGCTGCGCGAGTTCCGCGATCGCCTTCGACGGCGCGGGCGGCGTCTCCAGCACCAGGTGCAGCAGTTTGCGGCGCCACGTGTCCAGCGCGCCGGCGGTGCGCGCCTTCGCTTCGAGGTACCCGTCCAGCGCGACGGACGCGAGTTCGTCCATGAACGCGAGCATCGCGTCGGCCAGTTGTGACATCACCGCGGACGAGAGACCGCTGCGACGGCCGACCCGCATGATGCGCCGCCACGAAACCCGGGCGCCGACCCGGTACGCCGACTGGAGGGTGTCGAGACTGCGTCCTTCCCGCATCTCGTTCTGCCCGAGCCGGTGGTGGACCTCGTGCGACTGTTCCTTGGAGACGCTCGGATCCGCGATCTGGGCGACGAACAACGTGATCGCGTACTCGACGCCCGCGCGGATCGATTTGCCGTAGGGCCCGTCGAGCGGGCGCGCGTACGCGGGGATGGTCGCCCGGATCTCGTCGACGATCTCGTTGGCGAGACTGCCGAGCTCCGGTCGCAAAATGTCGGCGAGTTTGCGGGGAAGTACCGCGGGAGGCTGCGCAGCGTGTTCGATTCCGCGCTCCACCGACATCGCAGCTCCTTTGCTCCGCCCAGCGTCCCGACATCCCACGATCGTCGTGGGGTGACAACGAACACATCGCGGAGTCGCTCGTAAATGTGTCACCTCTCGCAGAAGAAACCGATTTCTTGTCACCATCGTGACAAAATCACGGGTCACCCCTGAATTTTGATGACAAGTGCCCGGCAAACGCCTCGCGCGGTACGTACGAACGGCCGATGAACACGGAGCGTCACTGCTTTCCGGTGAGCAATTCCCCGAGTACCTCGAGCACGGGCTCCAGCACGCGGACCTCGGTGCCGGCGCATTCGGTGATCCCCGCACCGACGACCTCGAACCCGCTCAGCCCGCGAAGCATCGCCACCAGGCGCTCGATCGTCAAGCCGCCGGGCTCCGGATAGTTCAGCCCGTCGAACTCCGCCGGGTCGAGTACGTCGAGATCGAGATGGACGTACACCTTGTCCGCACCGGCCAGCCCGGCGGCGACGTCGGCCGTCTCGACGACGAGACCACGATCGGCCGCGGCCCGCTCGGCGTCGTCGAAGGCCCTCGTTCCCGCGAGGACGACCCGTCCGGGTTCGACCGGCGGGTTCGCGGCGAACTCCGGATCGCCCTCGCCGAGCAGCGACCGCAGCACCATGCCGTGGAACGCGCCCGACGGCGACGTCTCGGCGGTGTTGAGGTCGGAATGCGCGTCGAACCAGGCGACGCCGAGCCCCGGCCCGAAGCGGTAGCGCGCGACGCCGATCGGGATCAGCTCGACACCGCAGTCACCGCCGATGGTGAGCACCGGCCCGCCCGGCGCCTCCAGCGCGGCGAGCTGCGCGGCCCGGTTCGCGCCGGTGAGCACCGCGCGGTTGGCGATGCCGTCGACCACGGGCGACGTCTCCCGGGTCTGCCGGATGTGGTGCACCGGCACGCCCAGCACGTGACCCGCGAGCTCGGCGAGCGCGACGCAGCCTTCGGGCAACTCCGGCGCGCGTTCGGTCAGGGCGCCTTGGAACTGGGGTACGGCGTTGATCAGCACCGGTCCACGTTAGCGACGGCCGCAAGCGCGTGAAGGCCCCCTTCCCTCGGCTGAGCCGAGGGAAGGGGGCCTTCACGCGCAAATCACTCCAGGACGAGCAGCAGGTCCCCGCCTTCCACCTGCTGGACGGCGTTGATCGCGCGCCGCGACACCTTGCCGCCGGTCGCCGCGGTGATCGACGCCTCCATCTTCATCGCCTCGATGGTCGCGACCGTGGCCCCGGCCTCGACCTCGTCGCCCTCGGACACCTGCAGCGTGACCACCCCCGCGAACGGCGCGGCGATCTGCTTCGGGTCGCCCTTGTCGGCCTTTTCCGTCGCCGGGATGTCGGACGCGATCGCGGTGTCGCGGACCTGGATCGGGCGCAGCTGGCCGTTGAGCGTGGACATCACCGTGCGCAGGCCGCGTTCGTCGGCCTCGCCGATGGCCTCCAGCTCGATCAGCAGCCGGACACCCTGTTCCAGGTCGACCGAGTACTCCTCGCCCGGCCGCAGGCCGTAGAAGAAGTCCTTGGACGGCAGGACGGAAGTGTCGCCGTACTGCTCGCGGTGCGCCTCGAAGTCCTTCGTGGGCCCGGGGAACAGCAGCCGGTTCAGCGTCGCGCGCCGGTTCTCGGCGAGCCCCTTGTGGTCCTCTTCGGACAGTTCCTGCACCGGCTTCGGCTTCGCCCGGCCTTCGAGGGCCTTGGTGCGGAACGGCTCCGGCCAGCCGCCGGGCGGGTCACCCAGTTCGCCGCGCAGGAAGCCGATCACCGAGTCGGGGATGTCGAACTTGTTCGGCTCCGCCTCGAAATCCGACGGCGAGACACCCGCGCCGACGAGGTGCAGCGCGAGGTCACCGACCACTTTGGACGAAGGCGTGACCTTGACCAGATGCCCGAGGATCTTGTCCGCGGCCGCGTACATCGCCTCGATGTCCTCGAACCGCTCGCCGAGACCGAGTGAGATCGCCTGCGTGCGCAGGTTCGACAGCTGCCCGCCCGGGATCTCGTGGTGGTACACCCGCCCGGTCGGCGAGGAGAGCCCCGCCTCGAACGGCGCGTAGATCTTGCGCACGCTCTCCCAGTAGGGCTCCAGGTCACCGATCGCCTGCAGGTCCAGCCCGGTCGGCCGGTCCGAGTGGTCGGTGGCCGCGACGAGCGCGGACAGCGACGGCTGCGACGTCGTGCCGGCCATGGACGCGACGGCACCGTCGACGGCGTCCGCCCCGGCCTGGATCGCGGCGAGGTACGTCGCCAGCTGCCCACCCGCGGTGTCGTGCGTGTGGATGTGCACCGGAAGGTCGAACTCCTTGCGCAGCGCGGAAACCAGCCGCACCGCCGCCGGCGCCCGCAGCAGGCCCGCCATGTCCTTGATGGCCAGGACGTGCGCCCCCGCGCCGACGATCTGCTCCGCCAGCTTGAGGTAGTAGTCCAGCGTGTACAGCTTCTCCGACGGGTCCGACAGATCCGAGGTGTAGCAGAGCGCGACCTCGGCGACGGCGGACCCGGTCTCGCGGACGGCCTCGATCGCCGGGCGCATCTGCTCGACGTCGTTGAGCGCGTCGAAGATCCGGAAGATGTCGATCCCGGTCGCCGTCGCCTCCTCGACGAAGGCGTGGGTCACCTCGGTGGGATACGGCGTGTAGCCGACGGTGTTGCGGCCGCGCAGCAGCATCTGCAGGCAGATGTTCGGCACCGCTTCCCGCAGCTTCGCCAGCCGCTCCCACGGGTCCTCGGCGAGGAAACGCAGCGCGACGTCGTAGGTCGCGCCGCCCCAGCACTCCAGCGAAAGCAGCTGCGGCGTGGTCCGGGCGACGACCGGCGCGACGGCGAGCAGATCCTTCGTCCGCACGCGGGTGGCGAGCAGCGACTGGTGCGCGTCACGGAAGGTGGTGTCGGTGACGCCGATGGTCGGCGACTCCCGCAGCCAGCGGGCGAAACCGTCCGGGCCGAGTTCGGTGAGCTTCTGCTTCGAACCGGGCGCCGGCTCGAGCCCCTTGGGCAGCTTCGGCAGCTTGACCTGCGGGTCGAGGGTGCGCGGACGCTCGCCGTGCGGTTTGTTGACCGTCTTGTCGGCGAGGTAGGTCAGCAGCCTGGTCCCGCGGTCGGCCGAATGCCGCGCGGTGAGCAGATGCGGGCGGTCTTCGATGAACGACGTCGTGACGCGGCCTTCGCGGAAGTCCGGGTCGTCGAGGACTGCCTGCAGGAACGGGATGTTCGTGGCCACCCCGCGGATCCGGAACTCGGCGACGGCGCGCCTCGCGCGGCCGACGGCGGTCTTGAAGTCGCGGCCGCGGCAGCTGAGCTTCACCAGCAGCGAGTCGAAGTGCGCGCTGATCTCGGTGCCGGCGAACGCCGTCCCGCCGTCGAGGCGGATACCGGAGCCACCGGGCGAGCGGTACGCGCTGATCATCCCGGTGTCCGGACGGAAGCCGTTGGCGGGATCCTCGGTGGTGATGCGGCACTGCAGGGCGGCCCCGCGCAGGTACACCTTGTCCTGCGACAGCCCCAGGTCGTCGAGTGTCTCGCCGGAGGCGATGCGCAGCTGCGACTGGACGAGGTCGACGTCGGTGACCTCCTCGGTCACCGTGTGCTCGACCTGGATGCGCGGGTTCATCTCGATGAAGACGTGGTTGCCGTCCCGGTCGAGCAGGAACTCGACGGTGCCGGCGTTGCGGTAGCCGATCTGGCGGGCGAACTTCACCGCGTCGGCGCAGATCCGGTCCCGCAGTTCGGACGGCAGGTTCGGTGCCGGGGCCAGCTCGACGACCTTCTGGTGCCGCCGCTGGACCGAGCAGTCGCGCTCGTAGAGGTGGATCACGTTGCCCTCGCCGTCGGCGAGGATCTGGACCTCGATGTGGCGCGGCTCGACGACGGCCTTCTCGATGAACACCGTCGGGTCGCCGAAGGCCGATTCGGCCTCGCGCGCGGCGGCCTCGATGGACTCGCGCAGCTGCGCCGGGTCCTGGACGCGGCGCATACCGCGCCCGCCACCGCCGGCGACGGCCTTCACGAAGACCGGGAAGCCGATCTCCTCGGCGGCGGCGATCAGCGCGTCGACGTCGGAGGACGGTTCGGAAGAACCCAGCACCGGCACCCCGGCCTCGCGCGCGGCCTTGACCGCGCGGGCCTTGTTGCCGGTCAGTTCGAGGATGTCCGCGCTCGGTCCGACGAAGGTGATGCCTTCGTCCTCGCACGCGCGCGCGAGGTCCGGGTTCTCGGAGAGGAAGCCGTAGCCGGGGTAAACGGCGTCCGCCCCCGCCTTCTTGGCGGCCGCCACGATTTCCTCGACCGACAGATAGGCCCGCACCGGGTGACCGGGTTCGCCGATCTCGTAGGCCTCGTCGGCCTTCAGCCGGTGGAGCGAATTGCGGTCTTCGTGCGGGAACACAGCCACCGTGCCCGCGCCGAGCTCGAATCCGGCGCGGAACGCGCGGATGGCGATCTCACCCCGGTTGGCGACCAGTACCTTGCGGAACATGCCGGTCCTTCCCATCATCGGATCGGTAGGTGAGGCACGTTACCCGTTCGGTCCCGCAGGGCGGGAGTTGTTGCCCAGGTGATGGACATCATCCCTGGCTGAGTTGCGCTCCGGGACTCTGCAGCAACCTGTTCGCGGTGCCCTCGTGGACCCCGGTCAGCACGTCGACCGAAGCGAGGTCGACGAGGGCTTTCGCGACGTCCGGTGCCGAGGCGTCCGGGTGCAGGGCCCGGTACAGCGCGGCGACCCCGGCGACGTGCGCGGCGGCCGAAGACGTGCCGCTGAGCACCCGGCCGCCGTTGCCCCCGGCGTTGGGTCCCGGCACGTCGACGCCGGGGGCGAACAGGTCGACGACCTCGCCGTAGTTCGACGTCGACCCGACCTGGTCGCTGGCGTCGGTCGAGCCGACGGTGAGCGCTTCGGTGACCCGGCCGGGTGAGAACTTGCCCGCGTCGGTGGCCTCGCCGCCCGCCGGGAGGGCGACCGGGACGACCGCGGCGAGCGCGCGGACGGCGGCGTCCAGCTGGTCGTTGGCCGTGCCGCCGATACCGAGGACGGCGACGGCGGGCTGCTGTGCGTTCTGCGTCACCCAGTCGATACCCGCGATGATCTTGTCGGTCGCGCCGCCGCCCTGCGCGTCGATCACCCGGACCGGGACGATCTGCGCGGCCTTCGCGACACCGAAGGTCCTCGACGCGGCGACACCGGCCAGGTACGTGCCGTGACCGTTGGTGTCGGCGGTGTCCGTGCCGCCGTTCAGGAAGTCCTTGCCGGGTTTGACGCGGCCGCCGAAGTCCGGATGCGCCGCGTCGACCCCGCTGTCGATCACGTAGACCGTGACGTCCTTGGCGTCGGTCTCGTAGTGGTAGAGCTGATCGAGGCCCGTTCGCTGGTCGATCCGGTCCAGCCCCCAGTTCGGCGGGTTCTGCTGGACTTCCGTCGCGGAGGCGGGCGGCGCCACCAGCACCAGGAGCGCCAGCGCGGCCATGATCCGTACCAGTCGAATGATCATGCCTTGGCTCTACGCCTGTACCCCGGGGGCGGCAACCCCGGAGTGTCACCCGTTCGACTGGTCTTGGCCGATGTGACCGCTGACCGTCGACCGGGGGAAGCAGACCAGCGCGTCGAAGGCGTGCACGACGTCGACGGGGTTGAACAGGTGCGCGTGCCGGATGCTCTGGGGTCCCGCGGTTCCCCGCCGCGCGCGGAGATCCATCAGCCCAGGGCCTTCGGCTTCGACGCTGCCGTCCGCGGGTGCTTCGAGCTCTTGGCGGTACACGGAGAATCCGAGCCGCGCGGCCGGATCAGGCTTGAGCCCGGTGGTCTCGCCCTCGGCGGCGGTGAGCGCCAGCGCGAAATAGTCGTCGCCGAATTCGGCGGCCAGATGCGTGCCCGCCGACGGTGAGGTGAGGCCGGGGAACGGCGAGAACGGGACGCGCTGGAGGTGTCCGTTGTGGAGCATCACGACGATCTTCGTGTCGTCGCCGTGCAGCCGCCGGATCAGCCGGACGGTCTCGGCCATGTACGCGTCGCGCGAACCGCTCTGCAGGGCGGGCGCGTCGCCGGACATCATCGCGGCGACCTCGGCGAGGTACGCGTCGAGGCGGAGCGCGCCTTCGACGTGGTGCTCCGCGGCCGCGGTGTCCCCGTAGACGGGACGCAGCGAGGTCAGGTGCGTCTTGAGCCTGGTGAGCGCGGCGGTCGCCTTGTCTTTCGCGGCCGTGTCGAGGGCGGCGTACTTGGCGGGCGCCTCCGCGCTGCTGACCGACGAGTATCCCTCGGTCGCCTCGATGGCCGCGTCGACGAGGGCCGGCGCTTTCGGGTCCACAGTGGACAGATAGGCGCGGACCGCGTCGAGCGACGGCACCGGCGAGCCCGCGGAACCCGGTACGTCGAGACCGTAGTAGCGAACGTCGCCTCGTTCGCGGAGCCACGTCAGCATTTCGTGCGCCTCGGGCGACTCCCCGAGCGAGAACGTGAAGCCGTCGCGCCCGATGTCGGCGACGTCGCCCGGGCCGCCGTTCAGCCAGTCTTCGACGAGCTTCCCCTCGGCGAAGCCGGATTCGAAGCCCACGACCCGGAAGCCGTGCTGCTCGACGAGATGCTGGAGCAAACGATTGCGCAGGTCGCCGAACTCGTGGATGTGGTGGTTGTTCTCTCCGATGGCGACGATCCTGGCGTCCCCGATGAGTTCGGCGATCTTCGCTGGGTCTGACATACTGGCCACACTAACGCAACAGGAGTAGCAATTGGCAACCTCCGGTACCCAGCGACCCGGCGGGCGGACCGAGCGCACGCGCCAGGCCGTCCTGCACGCCACCCTCGACCTGCTGGCCGAACGCGGGTTCGGCGAACTGACCGTGGACGCGGTCGCCGAACGGTCCGGGGTGCACAAGACCACGGTGTACCGGCGCTGGTCCTCGCCGGACGGCCTCGTCGCCGCCGCGCTGCAGATGGGCGCGGAGGACGACTGGACCGCACCCGACACCGGGTCGCTCGAAGACGATCTGTACGAAGTGGCGGCGGAGGTCGTGCGGTACTTCACCGAGCCCGCGCTGAAGGAACTGCCGACGGCGTCGGTACTGGCGGCGTTTCAGTCGCCGCAAGCCGCGGAGGCGCTGCACGACTTCTACGCCGACCGGCACGTGCGCATGGCGCCGATCGCGGAGCGGGCAGTCGCGCGGGACGAGATCCCGGCCGGCACGGACGGGGACGAGCTCGTGCGGGCGGTGTGCGGGCCGATCTTCTATCGGCTGTTCCTGTCGCGGGAAAGCGTCACGGTGACGGAGGCGCGGGTGACCGCGCGGGCGGTGGCCGTCGCGGCGCGGGAGGGTGCTTTCGTGCGGCCGCGCGTTTAGTCCTCTCGATGCGAGACCGCGCGTGATCGGTCCGGTGGCGCGGGCATCAAGAGCCTTCTGCGATGCAGTCCTGAACGCCCTTCCCCGGGCATGACGGCCCCTTCCTGGCACCTGGGCACAGAAGGGGCCTTTACGTACTCCGAGGGGACGAGATCCCACTGTTCGTCCGCCGGGCATGCCGAAGGGCCCGTCGACGGCGTGGCCGACGGGCTCCTCGGGGATTCAGACGTGGTGCAGGGTGTTGCGGCGGGGTTGTCGGAGCGGGTCTCGGTATTGGGGTGGGATGAACTCCGGTAACCCATCAGCGGCCATCCGGACTTCCCAGTCACCATGGTGAATCAGCCGGTGATGAAAACCGCACAACAGCACCAAATTCCGGAGGTCCGTCGGCCCGCCGTCTACCCAGTGCTCAATATGATGAGCGTGGCAATTCTTGGGTTTCCGATGGCAGCCCGGGAACGCACAGCCACCGTCGCGGATGTTGAGTGCTCGGCGTTGGCCGGGGGTGACAAACCGTCTCAGCCGTCCCACGTCCAAGGGTTCTCCGGCGGCGCTCATGACGACCGGGAGCATCAGGCAGTCGCAGGCGGCTAGCCGGGCTTCGCGGGCGGTCATCGTTCCGACGAAGTCGAGGCAGGCGGTGCCGAGGCCGGATTTGAGCTCCTCGAGCCCGATGGTGACGTGGACGAGGGTCCGGTAGCCGCTGGTGCCCGGTTGGTCCGGGCAGGCGATCGCCATGTCCAGGAGATCGACCCACGCGTCGCCCATGCGTTCGCACTTCATCCGCAGGTCCGCTTGGCCGAACTCGTCGACCGGCCGTGGCTGGGCATACGCCTCCAACGCGGCCGCCGTGCGGGCACCGGTCTCGTCATCGAGCAGACCGGTCAGCCTCCAGAACCCGTCCCTGCGCCGCTCCAAGGTGATCTCCCGGCGCGGTTCCTTCGGCTCGGGATCCTTCGGTTCTTTGCCGTCGGGGTCGAGCCAGCCCAGCAGCTTCGCCTCAGCGTCGGCGAGCTGCCGGGGACCGGCGTTCGGCGCAAGCTCGGCGAGGATCTGTTCCGCGGTCGCCCGATCCTCAACAGAAGTATCGGCCGGGAGCCTTTTCAAGATCTCCAGGATCTGATCGATCCGTTCATCCCCGACCAAGCCCTCGGCGGCGGCCGCGGCAGTGGCGGGAGCAACGGCAGGGACCTCGGTCCCGTCCAAGGCCCGGGTGGGATTCAGGGCGATCGCGCGTTTCACCACCGCGCCCGCCTCGCCCCGCGACAGCCCGGCCAGCTCCGCGAACCAGCTCGCCGTGCTGCCATGCCCGTACAGGTCTTTGACGCCCCGAGACTCGATCTCCGCCAGAAACTGCCCCAAACCGGCAGTAGCCATCCGAATCACCTGCAAGAACTGCTGCACGCCATGAGCAAGCTCCAGCTTGCCGGCGCGCCACAGTTCCTGCGGCAACTCGGGGAGAAAGGTCTCGGACACTCCTCGATAATACCGCAAACAATCGAACAAGTGTTCGTAATTTTAAGCAACCGCGAAAAGCGTGGAACAACACTGAAGGGTGATCGACTCCGAAGGCGCCGCTACACCCCGAAGCCCCGGCGCAGAGAAGTTGCTGACAGTTTTACCGTCAGCGCCAAGCACTTTCCCGGCCAGACTGGTCCCTCCGCACCACGAGAGGGGAACGTCATGACCGAGGAAGTCCGGAACCGGCCGGTCGAGATGCCAGGAAGGCTCAAGCTCGTCCGCGGTTTCCTTTGGGTGCAAGCGGTCCTCAACGTCCTCGCGAGCGCGCTGGTGACCGCGCTGGCGATCAACGAGCTCGAACACGGCAACGAGGAGGCCGGTCTCGCGCTGGCGCTGGCGATCCTCGGTTTCGTGGTCGCCGCCGTACTGATCGCTTGTGCGACAAGGATTTCCCGCGGTTCGCCGTGGGTGCGGCCGACGGTCGTCACCGTGGAGGGCCTGGTCGTGGTCATGGGGCTGGTCAGCCTGGTGAACGGCGGGGCGATCACCCAGCTGATCGGGATGGGCATCGCCGTCGGCGTCATCGTCGTCCTCAACAAACCCGAGGAAAGCGCCTGGTTCAAGCGCTGACGAGATCGATCCGGTAGCGCACTTCGGACAGCGGGACGTCCTCGCCGGGCATGGTGTCGGTCTTCGTCGCCCCGTCCGGCACCCAGCCTCCGGCCGCGTAGAAACGCTGGGCGCGTTCGTTGGTGTCGAGTACCCAGAGCGTCGCCTCGCGGTGCCCCGATTCCCGCAGCGCGGCGACGGCGGCGTCGAGCAGCAGCCTGCCCAGTCCCGTGCCCCAGCGCGCCGGGTCGAGGTAGATCGCGCGCAGTTCGCCGCGGATCCGGTCGACGGCGGTGAAGCCGAGGAGCGATCCGTCTTCGACCAGGACCAGGACGTCGCCCTGGCCGTCGGGATCGGCGAGCGTCCGCTGCCACCGCGCGGCCCGGGCCTCGACGGAAAGATCGCGGAGGTAGAGCTCCGGCAGCAGACCCTGGTACGCCGACTGCCACGAACGCACGTTCACCTCGGCGATCGGCCAGGCGTCCGCGACGGTCGCGGGGCGGATCATCGCGCTTTCCCTGCCGCGAAACCGGTCGTGATGACGAGCGCGAGCACCATGGCCAGCGCGATCCCCCAGCCCGCGCCGGTCACGCTCGAACTGCTCGGCAGCGCGTAGAAGAGCATGCACACCATGACGATGCCGCCCCCGGCCACGCCGCCGAGGAACGCGATTCCGAACGCCGCCGGCCGCAGAAGCACGCCGAGCGTCGTCCCGGCCAGGAGCAGGACGGAGACCACGAGGTAGACCGCTCCTTCGTCGGACCGGCTCGACGAGTAATCGATCAGCTCGACGGCTTCCGTCACCAGCCCGGCCGCGCAACCGGCCCCGGCCACGAGGGCGGCGACGGCGAGCGCGTTCCGCGGTTTCCCCAGCCCGAGCCGGAAGCTCCGCTCACGCCGCACCGCGATCAGCGCGCAAACGGCTCCCGCGAGCAGACAGCCGTCGGCGATGACGAGAACCGCCGGGCCGGACGGGATCACCGAGAGCAGCGCCAGCCCGCACAGCGCCGCCGGACCCACCATCCGGCGCGTGTTCCGCAGGAGCATCGCGATCCCCGCCGCGGTCGCGAAGGCGACCAGCGGCAAGACCGTCCAGCCGCCGTCCTCGAAGAAGTCCTCCACACTGCTGCCGAGCGAGAACGCGATGACCACGAGGTACATCGCGGCCGCGATCGCGAGCAGCCCCGCGGCGACGGCGAACGGGTCGGCCTGCCGCACCGGCGCCACGGCCGCGACCGGCACGGGTTCAGGGGCCGCTTCGGGTACCGGAACCGGCGCGGTTTCCGCGACGACCTGGCCCTCGACCCGCACCACCGCCTCGCCGGTCGGCCCGGTCACGGTGACCCGCGCCTCGAACGCCCCGAGCTCTTCCCGCTCCAGCACGATCTCGGCCTCGTCGCCGTCTTCGGTCACCCGCAGCCAGGAATGCGAAGACGCGAACCGGCACGCCCGCGCGATCGGCGGTCCTTCCAGCCGGACGCGCGCCGCCGGGCGTGCTCCCCGGACGACCTCACCGAACCGGACCACCCCGGATCCGGCCCGCACCCGTGCTTCCCGCCGCGCCACGTCGGCGGCCTCGGCGATGTGCCGGATGTCGGTCTGCGCCATCGCCGTGAGGACCTCGTGCGCGCCGATGGCGACGGAAAGGTTCTCGCTCGTCAACCGCCGCTGGAGTTCCGTCACCGCGCCGAGCCGGGTGAACATGTTGGGATCCTCGCTCGCCGCGCGCAGATCCGCCGGGACCGGCGACGGTTTGATCCGGCGGCGCCTGCTCCTGGCCAGATACAGCTCGCCCTGCATCTCGATGTCGCGGCTGGGGGTCTGGTTCGGGTTCCGCTCCCGGACGCTGTCGAACAGGTAGTCGTACAGCTCGCCGAGCGCGATCCAGCCGTCCTCGTCGCGGTCCGCGTCGCCGGTGCGAAGGCCGTCGACCAGCGCCGAGGTGAACACCGACGGGCGGGCGTGGTCGTCGGCGAGCTGGTCACCCTCGAAGGCGTACTCGATGGAGTTCGACGCGGTGATCACCGCGCGGCCGCGGCCGCCGAAACCGCCCGCCGGGAACGCGTCGAGCACGTTGGCTTCACCGGTGGCGCGCACGGCGACACCCTGGCTGAAAGCTCCGCCGTAGCAGCAATCCAGCAGGAGGACGATGCTCCGCGACCGGCTCATCCGCAGGCAGCGCTGGACGAAATCGGCGGGGACGGCGGTCGACGCGAGCCGTTCCGGCCGGGTGTTGCGCGCGGCGAAGAACAGCTCACCCGACTCGCTTTTCAAGCCGTGACAGGAGAAATGCACCAGCAGGACGTCGTCCGGCGCGCTGTCGGCGAACAGGTCCTCGACCCGGCCCGCGATCACGTGGGCGGTCTCGTCCCGCACCACCTGGACGTCGAATTCGCTGATGGCGCGGTCGCCGAGGACTTCGGCGAGCGCTTCCGCGTCGGCGGCCGGGAACCGCAGCGCGCTCAGCCCGGGGTTGTCGTACTCCCCGTTGGCGATGATCAAGGCACGCCGCGCTCCGGTCATGACGGCGAATGCCTGCTCACGAAGAGATCGACCAGCTTGTCCTGATCGGTGAGCGTCGCTTCGGACAGCTCCAGCACGTCACCGTCGATCTCCAGCCGCACCGTGCGCTTCACCCGTCCGCCGCGGGAAAGCCATTCCCGCACGGCCGCCACCACCGAGCGCAGGCCGTCGGCGGATTTCCCCAGCGTGACCAGCAGGCCGCCCGCGGTCGCCACGTCGAAGCCCCGCGAGCCGGGCGGCGCCTCACCGGCGGGCAACGCCTTGACGTCGGCGACGCCCCGCTCGATCAGTTCCCCTCGGAGATACCCGGCGAGCCGCTCGACCCGTTCCGCGTCGGCCCCGTCCTCACCGAGCTGGACCCGCACCGCTGCTGACATCCCGGCCTCCCTCGCCCGTACGGAACGAGGAAAGCCCCTGTGCCCGCCCGGCGGCAAGGTCCGATCGGGCAGAGCTGTTCACGTCAGCTTTTTTCCAGGTACTCCACGCGATCTTCGTCGACGACGTCGGCGATCATGTGCGCCAGCCCCAAATAATTACCCAAGGCCGGGTCCTTTTCGACGATTTCCAACGCACGGGCCCGCGCCTCGGCGATGACGTCCTCGTCGCGCAGCAGCGACAGCAGCTTCAGGGTGGATTTCTTCCCCGACTGCGCGGCGCCGAGGATGTCGCCCTCGCGGCGCAGTTCCAGGTCCATTCTGGACAGTTCGAAACCGTCCGTCGTGGACTCGACGGCGGCCAGCCGCTCGCGGGTGGTGGTCCCGTCCAGGGTCTCGGTGACCAGCAGGCAGAGCCCCGGCACGCTGCCCCGGCCGACCCGCCCGCGCAGCTGGTGCAGCTGGCTGATGCCGAACCGGTCGGCGTCCATGATCACCATCGCGGTCGCGTTCGGCACGTTCACCCCGACCTCGATCACGGTGGTGGCGACGAGCACGTCCAGGTCTCCCCTGGAGAACGCCTGCATCACGGCGTCCTTGTCATCCGGAGGCATCCGGCCGTGCAGGACCCCGATCTTGAGGCCCTTCAACGGTCCTTCGGCCAGCTCGGGCGCCACGTCCAGGACCGCGAGCGCGGGCCGCTTGTCGCCCTTGTCCGACGCCGGTTCGTCGCCGATGCGCGGGCAGACGATGTACGCCTGGTGGCCCTTGCCGCATTCCTCGCGGACCCGCTGCCACGCCCGGTCCAGCCAGGCGGGCCGCTCCGCGACCGGAACCACCGACGTCTTGATCGGCGACCGGCCGACCGGCATCTCGCGCAGCGCGGAGATCTCCAGATCGCCGTAGACGGTCATCGCGACCGTGCGCGGGATGGGTGTCGCCGTCATGACGAGCACGTGCGGGCTGGTCTCGTCGGCGCCACGGGAGCGCAAGGCGTCCCGCTGCTCCACCCCGAAGCGGTGCTGCTCGTCGACCACGACCAGGCCGAGATCCGCGAACGACACGGTGTCCTGGATGAGCGCGTGCGTGCCGACGACGATCCCGGCCTCACCGCTGACCGTCTCCAGCAACGCCTTCTTGCGTTCCTTGGCGCCCATCGAACCGGTCAGCAGGGTCACGCGCGTCGCGTTCTCGGCGCCGCCGAGCTCGCCCGCCTGCCCGAGATCGCCGAGCATCTCGCGCAGCGAGCGGGCGTGCTGCGCGGCGAGGACCTCCGTCGGCGCGAGCATCGCCGCCTGCCGCCCGGAATCGACGACCTGCAGCATGGCGCGCAACGCGACCACGGTCTTGCCGGAACCGACCTCACCCTGCAGCAGCCGGTTCATCGGATGCTCGGTGGACAGATCCCCGGCGATCTCCTCGCCGATCTCCTGCTGGCCCGCCGTGAGCGCGAACGGGAGCCGTTTGTCGAAGGCGTCGAGGATGCCGTCGTCCTTGTGCGGGCAGGCCTTCGCGGGCCGCGAGACCAGGGAATGCCTGCGCTGCGCGAAAATCAGCTGCACGGCCATGGCTTCATCCCATTTGAGCCGGTCCCGCGCGGAGTTCAGCGCCTGCCAGCTCGACGGCCGGTGGATCCCGCGCAGCGCGCTTTCCAGGCTGGGCAGGCCGTAGCGCGCGAGCAGCTCGATCGGCATCGGATCCTCGTCGACCTCCAGCACGTCCAGCACCTGCCGCACGGCCTTGGCGATCACCCAGGTCGGGATCCCCTGCGCCGCCGGGTACACCGGGATGATCTCGGCGAGGAAGTCGTCCATCGCCTCGGCCTGGCGTTCGGCGTCGAACAGTTCGTACTCGGGGTTCGCCAGCTGCAGGACGTCGCGGAAGGCGGTGACCTTGCCCGCGAAAAGCCCGTTCTTGCCGGGGACGAGCTCCTTTTCGCGCCAGGCCTGGTTGAAGAAGGTGCACTGCAGGCGGCGTTTGCCGTCGGTGATCACCATTTCGAGCAAGGTGCCGCTGCGCGCCTTCATCCGGCGCTTGGTGACGCGCTCGATGCGCGCCATCACGGTGGCGTGCTCGCCGAGTTCGAGCCCGGCGATGTCGGTGAGCTGCCCGCGCTCGGCGTAGCGGCGGGGGTAGTGGCGCAGGAGGTCGCTGACCGTCTCGATCTTGAGGCCCTTGGCGAGTGCCTTCGCCGTCGCCGCGCCCACGACCAGCTTGAGGTCCGCGCGCAGGTTGGTCATGCGGTCACTCCACCCCCATCAGCAGCACGGCGCCGGTCTGGCCGCCCGCGTAACTCGTCACTTCGACCTCGGGATGCTCCAGGCGCAGCTGATCGGCCAGCTCACCGGGGAGCCGGACCGGCGCGTCCTGCCCGGTCAGCACGGTGACCAGCTCGCCGCCGAGGGCCAGCATCCGGTTCAGCACGCCGACCGCCGCCGCGACCAGGCTCGTCTCCGAGGCGGGCGCGGGCTCGATCAGCACGACCTCACCGTCGACGAGGCCGACGACGTCACCGGCCTGCGCCCGGCCCACCCAGGTTAGCGACTCCTCCTGCGCGATCCTCAGTTCGCCACGCCTGGTGGCGGCGGCCGCCTCGGCCATCGCGACGACGTCGTCGTTGGTGCGGCGGTCCTGGTCGTGGACGGCCAGCGCGGCGAGCACCTGGACGGGTGACACGCACGGGATGACGACGACGTCGCGGTCCGCGGCCATCGCGTGCCCCGCGGCCGCGTCGGCCGCCGCGGTCAGCTCCTGACCGCCGGGAAGGACGGTGACGTGATGCCCGGCGGCCTCGTTGATCAGGCCCAGCATCTCCTCGACCGTCGGCTGGACCCCGTGCGGGACCGAAAGCACCGCGACCCCCTCCGCGCGGAGGAGTTCGGCCAGCGGCCCGCCGTGGACCACGGCGACCACCGAACGGTCGATACCGCCGCCGACCTCGACCGGGGTGGGCGTGATCAACGGTTCGACCCGGACCCGGCGGGGGCGGCCGAGCTCGATGCCGGCCTCCAGCGCCGCGCCGATGTCCGCGCAGTGGACGTGGACGGCGTACGCGCCGGCGCCGTCACCGGCGACCGTGACGCTGTCGCCGAGGCCGCTGAGGGTCTTGCGAAGCCCGGGGAGGCTGGTTTCGTCGACGCCGTCGAGCAGGTACATGACCTCCCACGCGGTCGGTGCCTCGATCGTGTGATGGTGATGCGCTTCGAGCGGGTGCTCCGGTTCGGTGAGACCGCCGGAGATCACGCCGTACAGGGCGTCGAGGACCGCGACGAGGCCGCGGGCACCCGCGTCGACCACGCCGGCCACCGCCAGGACGGGCAGCTGCTTCGGGGTCTCTTCGAGTGCTTCGGCGGCGACGCGCGCGGCTTCGGCGGCGACCTCTTCGAGTGAGCCCGTCGCGTCCCGGACCGCCGCGGCGACGGTGTGGAGGACGGTCAGGATGGTCCCGGCCACCGGACGGCTCACCGCGCCCGTGGCGGCCCTGTCCGCACAGCCGAGCGCCTCCGCGAGCCCGGGCCCGTCGAGCTCCCTCGCGGCCGCCGACTCGGCGATCCCGCGCACGACCTGCGACATGATCACACCCGAGTTGCCCTTGGCCGCCGCGACCGCGCCCTTGGCGAACGCCGCCAGCGCCTCGGCGGTCGTCGCGGGCTCGGCCTCCGCCAGCGCGTCGCGGGCCGCGGTCATGGTGAACAGCAGGTTGGAACCGGTGTCGGAGTCGGCGACCGGGTAGACGTTGATGCCGTCGATCGCCGGCCGCAGCACCGCCAAGCTGTGCGCACAGGCCACCGACCAGGCCGACACCGCCGCCACGTCCAGCACCCGCACCCCGTAACCTCCTAGCTGTTCCAGCGAGGGTATCGACCCGGTGCCGGAGGGCTCTGAGCCACTGGTTACTATGGTCGAGTTGCCCAGCATGCTGGGCGCGTCATTCTTTGTCCCAGATCCAGAGGAGTTCGACGTGGCTGCCGTGTGCGACGTCTGTGGCAAGGGACCGGGCTTTGGCAAGTCGGTCTCGCACTCCCACCGGCGTACCAACCGCCGGTGGAACCCGAACATCCAGACCGTTCACGCCAAGATCGGTCTGTCCCAGCGCAAGCGCCTGAACGCCTGCACCTCGTGCATCAAGGCGGGCAAGGTCGTTCGCGGCTGAGCCAGGTTTTTGGGGAATGGCGGGTGCTCTCCGGAGCGCCCGCCATTTTTTATGGGCGGGTTCGGTGGCGGCTTCTGTTCGGGCATTTCCCACGCGACTCAGTAGCACCACCAGTCACAGCGGAGGCGCGTAAAGGCCCCCTTCCCTCGGCTGAGCCGAAGAAACTCGGCCTTCACACCTTCCCGAGTACATGAAGGACCCCATCCTTGCGCCCAGGTACAGGAAGGGGTCCTTCATGTACTCCGAAGCGCCCACCCCAGCCCAGGAAGTAGTGAAGGCCTCCTTGAGGGACCCAGAGTCCCTCAAGGAGGCCTTCACAGACTTCGGCGAAACCTCAGGAGTCACACCGGTCACTGCTGCCACCGAAGCGCGTGAAGGCCCCCTTCCCTCGGCTGAGCCGAGGGAAGGGGGCCTTCACGCGCGAAAGGTCAGGGAAGCTTCCAGTCCACGGGGCCGGCGCCCTGCTGCTCCAGCAGCTGGTTCGCCCGGCTGAAGGGCCGCGACCCGAAGAAGCCGGCGTGCGCCGAAAGCGGGCTCGGGTGCGCCGACTCGATGCACGGCACCTGCCCCAGCATCGGCTTCAGGTTCCGCGCGTTGCGCCCCCACAGGATCGCCACCATCGGCTCGTCCCGCGCCGCGAGGGCCTTGATGGCCTGCTCGGTGACCGCTTCCCAGCCCTTGCCCTGGTGCGAGTTCGACTTCCCGGGCTGCACCGTCAACGACCTGTTGAGCAGCAGGACCCCTTGGTCGGCCCACGGCGTCAGGTCGCCGTTCGACGGCAGCGGGTGCCCGAGGTCTTCGCAGTACTCCTTGTAGATGTTGATCAGGCTCTTCGGGATCGGCCGGACGTCCGGCGCCACCGAGAAGCTCAGCCCGACCGCGTGCCCGGGCGTCGGGTACGGGTCCTGCCCGACGATCAGCACCCGCACGTCGTGGAACGGCTGCTGGAACGCCCGCAGCACGTGTTCACCCGCCGGGAGGTAGGTCCGGCCGGCGGCGATCTCCGCGCGGAGGAACTCCCCCATCGCGGCGACCTGCGGCGCCACCGGTTCGAGGGCCTGCGCCCAGCCTGCTTCGACGATGTCCTGCAGCGGTCGTGCGGTCACGGCGTGCGAGCTTACTCACGTGGGTCGAGCCGCCGGAGTTCGACCCGACGGAGTTCTCTACGAAAAAGGGCCGCACGCTCGACATACCCGTCGACGACCAGCTTGATCTTGTCCGGCCCGAACGACGTGTTCGGCCGTGTCTTCGCGGGCACGCCGAGCGCGATATGTCCACTGTCCACATAGGACCCGTAGGAGAGAACCGCGCCCGCGCCGACCATCCCGCCGTCCTCGACGACGGTTCCGTTCAGCACCACCGATCCCGACGCGATCAGGCAGCCCTCGCCGATCCGCGCGCCTTCGATGTGCACCGAATGCCCGACGGCGGAGGACTTCCCGATGATCGTCGGCTCCCTGCGGGTGCAGTGCAGGACGCAGCCGTCCTGGACGTTGGACCGCTCGCCGATCTCGATGTACCCATGGTCGCCGCGCAGCACGGTCTGCGGCCAAACCGACGCGAAAGCGGCGATACGGACGTCGCCGATCACCGTCGCGTCGGGGTGGACGTAGGCGTCCGGGTGGATCGAAGGTTCGAGGTCGCCCAGCGCGTAGATCGGCATGCGTTCTCCTAGACCAGCGGCTTGCTGTAACAGATGCTTTCCGGCTCGTCCTTGTAGTACCCGAAGCCCGGCATCTCCCGGTAACCCGCCGATTCGTACAGCGCGATGGCCTCCGGCTGCTTGTCCCCGGTCTCCAGCACCATGCGCAGCCGTCCGGCCTCGGCGGCCGTCCGTTCCAGATCGGCGAGGATCGCCCTCGCCACTCCGCGGCCTCGCGCCGAAGCCATCACGAACACACGTTTCATCTCGGCGTCGCCCGGCAACAGGGGGTCCGGCCCGTCGTGCGCCCGCCAGGCGCCACACGCGACCGGGACGTCGTCGAGGTAGGCGGCCACGAACAGCCCCCTCGGCGGGGCGAACTGCGCCGCGTCCATCGGTGTCTCGTCTTCGCTGCCGTACCGGGCGGCCAGCTCGAGCTGCGCTTCGGCCAGCAGCTTCACCGCGTCGGGGTGGTCGTAGGCCAGCACACGAAGGTCCATGGGCGCGAGATTAGCGATCCGCCGTACGGCGACGGAAGCGAGCGCTACGTTCTGCTCATGACGAGCGAAACCGGCCTCGCCGAAACGCCACTGCGTCAGGCACGCAACTCCGCCGCGTTCTGGGCCGCGACCGGCCGGTCCCGCGGCCACGAGGTGATCCGCCGTCGCGGCTTCCTCGCCGTCGCCGGGGACGAGCGCGCGGGGCTGCGCGTGCTGATCCAGGAGCCCGGCCTGACCACGGACGAGCTGGCGGAGATCACCGAGCTCGCCGCACGGGCGACGGGGCCGGTGGAGGCCGAGGATCCCTTCAGCGTCACCGATCTGAACCATCTCGGGGACATGCGCAGCTGGCGGATGCCCGTCATGCTGCGCCCGCCCTCCCCGGTCGCCGAACCCGCGATGGAAGTGGTCCGGGTACGCGAGGAAGCCGGCCTCCGGGCGGCCGAACGCGTGGTGATCGAAGCGTTCGAACTCGCGCGCTTCCGGCCCGGCGAGATGTTCCCCAGGGCCGTCCTCGACCAGCCGGGCGTCGAGGTGTTCATCGCGCGGCTCGACGGCGAGGTCGCCGGGGCGTGCGTCACCGTCGTCGACGACGGCTTCGGCAGCCACTACTGGGTCGGCACGCCGGACGCCTTCCGCTCGCGCGGCGTGGGACGAGCCGTGATGCTCGGCTCCCTCGCCCCGCTGGCGGGGCTGCCGGTCACCCTCACCGCGTCCCGGCTGGGCAGGCCGCTGTACGAATCGCTCGGCTTCACCGCCGCCGCGGAATCGACCTGGTGGGCCCCACGCTCCTAACGCCAGTGCTGCCAGCCGCTGTCGTGCCCGTACCGCTTCCCGTCCACCGTCACCCCGGAATCCGGCATGGTGACGACGCCGATCTCGGTCCAGCCTTCCGGCAGGTCGGCGAAGGCGGGGAAGGTGGCCGCGAACGCGTGGTCCTCGCCGCCGGTGAGCACCCATTTCAGCGGGTCGGCGCCGAGCGCGGTGCCGACCTCGGTCAGCCTGCTCGACACGTCGAGGTCCGCCGTCCGCACGTCGATCCCGACGCCGGAGGCCTCGGCGATGTGGCCGAGGTCGGACAGGAGCCCGTCGGACACGTCGATCATCGACGTCGCGCCGCCGTCGGCCGCGCGGATCCCCGCCTCGTAGTCCGGCTCGGGGCAGCGCTGCGCGTTGACCACGCTGACCGGTGAGCGGAATCCCCGCCCGAGCACGGCGAGCCCGGCGGCCGCCCAGCCGAGCCGCCCGCAGACCGCGACGACGTCGCCGGGGCGCGCGCCGGACCGGGTCACCGGTTCCCGGCCGCCGAGGTCGCCGAGGGCGGTGACACTGATCACGATCTGGCCGGCGCGCACCATGTCGCCGCCGACGATCCCGATCCCCGCGCGGTCGGCTTCGAGCCACATGCCCTGGGTGAGTTCGGTGACGAGTGACGTCGGCGTGTCCGAGGGGCACGCGAATCCCATGAGGACGGACGTCGGGCGCGCGCCCATGGCGGCGATGTCGGTGAGGTTCACCGCGACCGCCTTGCGCCCCACCTGCTCGGCGCTGGACCAGTCGAGCCGGAAATGGACGCCTTGGACGAGGACGTCGGTGGAGGCCACCGTCCGGCCGTCCGGGGTGGCCACGACGGCCGCGTCGTCCCCCGGTCCGAGCAGTGTCGTCTCCGGCTGTTTCCGGCCGGCGGTCACCGCCTCGATCAACCGGAATTCACCGGTCCCGGCGACCGTGCCGTCGTTCGGTGACACCCGTCACCTCCACTTTCCCTTGTCCGGACAAATAGCGATCACCGATAGTCGGAAGCCCTAGGTTTTTCCCGGGGCTGGCGATACGTTGCTACAACGTTCCTACCTTGAGCCGACTTTTACGAAGGGGCGCGCCGTGGTCCACGCATACATCCTCATCCAGACCGAGGTCGGCAAAGCGGCCGCGGTCGCCGCGGAGATCTCCACCATCCCCGGTGTCACCAGTTCGGAGGATGTCACCGGCCCCTACGACGTCATCGTCAAGGCCGCGGCCGACACCGTCGACCAGCTCGGCCAGCTCGTGGTCGCCAAGGTGCAGAACGTGGAGGGCATCACGCGGACGCTGACCTGCCCGGTGGTGCATCTCTGAGGGGTGGTGTAGTTGTCCGGTGGCTGACACGGACACCGGCGCACCGCCGAAACCCCTGCTGATCGCGGCCGCCTGCCTGGCGGTCCTGCTCGTCGCGGGCGTGGCCGTCTTCGGGCTGACCCGCGGCGCGGAATCCGGCGCCCCGGCCGCCGACGGTCCGCTCCCGCTCGTCCCGGTCCCGGCACCGCAGTCGGGGTCACCCGACTGCGCGAAACTCATCGGCGCGCTCCCGCACGAGCTCACGTCGTCCGGGACCACGCTGGTCCGGCGGAAGCTGGCCGATCCCGCCCCCGAGGCGACGATCGGCTGGGGCACCGGCGACCCGGTGGTCCTGCGCTGCGGTCTCGGCAAGCCGCCGGAGCTCACCCGGACCTCGCAGCTGCGGACGATCAACGGCGTCCAGTGGCTGCAGGTCGAAGGTGAGGGCACCGCGACGTGGTTCGTGGTGGACCGCCCCGTCTACACGGCGCTCACCGTGCCGGACACCGCGGGGACCGGGCCGCTGCAGACCGTTTCCGAGGTCGTCGCCGCCACTCTCCCCGCGGTGCCGCTGCGCTTCTGATCAAGGCAGCAGAAGACTCTTCCCGGTGTAGCGCCGCGCCTCGATGTCCGAGTGCGCGGCGGCCGCCTCGGCCAGCGGGTACGTCCGCCCGATGACCGGCGTCAGCGTCCCGTCGGCCGCCTGCCGCAGCACTTCGCGCACACGGCGCGGGTTGTCGGGCCAGAACCCGACCAGCTGCGCCATGTCCACAACGGACAGCCGGGCACGGTCGGCGTCGCCGATCACGGTCTCGGCGCCGCTGGACATGCCGTAGCCGGAGAAGCGGCCGCCGTTCCGCAGCAACGCGAGCGAGGCGGCGCCGAGTTCCCCGCCGACGCCGTCGAAGACCACGTCCAGCCGATGGCCGCCGGTGCGGGCGAGGACGTCGCCGGTCCAGTCCGCCGCCGAGTAGTCGACCGGCTCGGCCCCCAGTTTCCGCGCGATCGCCGCCTTTTCGTCGCCGCGGACCGCCGCGAAGACGGTCGCGCCCGCCGCACGGGCGAGCTGCACCAGCACACTGCCGAGCCCTCCGACGCCCGGCGCCACCAGGATCCGCTCCCCGGCCGAGACCGGGGTCTTCTCCAGCAACGCCAGCGCGGTACTGCCGTCGTCGAACAGGGCCACCGCGTGCCGGGGATCCAGCCCGTCGGGGATCACGAAGGTGTCGTCCGGCAGCGCGACGACCGTGTCCGCGTATCCCCCGCCGTACCCACCGGGCGCGTGGGTGAGGACCTGCTCGCCCAGCCAGGTCGCGCCGACTCCGGCGCCCACCGCGTCGACGGTGCCCGCCACCGCCCCGCCCGGCACGTACGGCGGCTCGACCGCGAACACGTCGGGTCCGTCACCTCGGCGGATGAGGGCGTCGAGCCAGCCGACCCCGGCCGCCGTCACCGAGACGCGGAGCTCGCCTTCCGCCGGTTCGGGGGTGGGCACTTCGACCTGCTTCAGGACGCCGGGATCGCCGAACCGGGAAACTCTGATCTCACGCATGATCGCAAGCTATGACCTCCAGTTCGCTGGAGGTCAAGCGAGCACGGGGATCAGCGGTTTGAGCGCGGAATGCAGTGCTTCGCGCGAACAGCCCGCGTAGCCGATGAGGTTCCCGAACACCGTCGGCGTCCCGGCGAAATGCCGGGCCAGCCCGTCGAGCCGGATCCCGGCGCGTTCCGCCGCCGCCATCCGCGCCGCCTCGTCGGCCGCCGAGCCGCACGGGACGACCAGATGCGCGCCCGCGTCGTCGCCGAGCACCGCGATCCCCGCCGACGTCAGCGCGGCCGACACGAGGGACCGGCGCTCCGACAGTTCACGCCGGAGTTTCCGCAGGTGACGGCCCAGATCGCCGTGCCGCGCCAGTTCGGCGAGCACCCGCTGCCCGGCGGGCGAAGGGCGTGTCCCGGTCGCTTCGCGGTACTCCAGCACCGCGGCCGCGACCTGGGACGGCGCGACCATCCAGCCCGCGCCCAGCGCGGGCGTGAGGATCTTGCTCGTGGTCCCGAGATGCGCGACCACGTCGGGCGCGAGCGCGGCCAGCAGCGGCAGTGGCGCGACGTCGAACCGCAGCTCACCGTCGTAGTCGTCCTCGATCACCAGGATGCCGTTGGCGCGCGCGAGTTCGACCAGGTCGACGCGGCGGGACGCGCTCATCCGGCTGCCGAGCGGGTACTGGTGCGCGGGCGAGCAGTACACCGCGCGGACGTCCGCGGGGACGGCGTCCGGGCGCAGGCCCTCCTCGTCGACCGGGACGGGCACGACCTCCATCCCCGCCCGCCGGAACGCCTGCACCGCGCGCTGGTAACCCGGCTCCTCGATCGCGACCCGGTCACCGCGTGAGAGCAACGCGCCCGCGAGTTCGATCACCGCGGCCGTCGTCCCGCCGGTCGCGAGCACCGTCCCGGCGGCGAGGCCTCGGTGCCGCAGCAGATGCTCGGACACGGCGTCCCGGTACGCGGGCAGCCCGGCCCTGTCCTCGCGATAGGTCGGGCGCGGGTCGGCGGCGGCCCGCCACGCGCGGCGCCAGGCGGCCTTTTCGATGCCATCGGCCCACGGGACGCCCGGCGTGAGGTCGACCAGCGTGGGCGGCTTGGCGGGGACGCCCGGCGCGGGCCCTTTGGAAGGCCGGTCCGCGGGTGGCGTGGTGGTGACGTACGTGCCGGAGCCATGACGGCCGGCGATCCAGCCCTCGGCGTGAAGCTGCTCGTACGCCGCCGACGTCACCGTGCGGCTGACGCCGAGACGGCTCGCGAGCGCCCTGGTCGAGGGCAGCCTGTCGCCGCCGCGCAGATGCCCGTCGCCCGCGGCCGCGCGCAACGCGTCGGCCAGCTGAACCGCGAGCGGGACGAGCGAATCGCGGTCGAGACTGACCGGCAGAGCGGTGTCGGACATGGTGTTCTCCGCGCTTACGGGAAGTGGCCTTCTCAAGTATAGGAGAATTGGACATTATTACAGGCCACTCTCGTGGGTGAGACTGCTGGCATGTCGACCCCGCTCTCTCCCACCGACCGGACCACCCTCGGCCGCAAGAAGAACCGCGCCCTCACCGACCGCTCGGCGTTGTACTCGGTGCTCGACGAAGGCCTGGTCTGCCACCTCGGTGTCGTGCGCGACGGCGTCCCGCTGGTCATCCCGACCGGCTACGGACGCGACGGCGACACGCTCTACCTGCACGGATCGACCGGCGCGAGGAGTATGCGCGACTCCGACGGCGTCGAGGTGTGCGTCACGGTGACCTTGCTCGACGGCATCGTCTACGCGCGCTCGGTCAACAACCACTCGATGAACTACCGCAGCGCGGTGATCCTGGGCAGGGCGGCCGCGGTCACCGATCGCGAGCGCAAGATGCACGGGCTCCACGTGCTGACCGACCACCTCGCGCCCGGTTCGTGGGAACACGCGCGGGACGTCAACGCGAAGGAGTTCGCGTCCGTTTCGGTGCTGGAGCTGGACCTCACCGAGGCTTCGGTGAAGATGCGCGGCGAGGGGCCCGACGACCCCGAGGACGAGGTCGCGGCCGATCTCTCGTGGGCGGGGGTGCTTCCGGTGCGGACCGTCTTCGGCGAACCGGAGCCGTCGGCGGATCTCGTCGGTGAGTGGACGGTGCCGGACCACGTGAAGCGACGGGTCGGGTAGCCGGTCGCCCTGAAGTACATGAAGGCCCCCTTCCTTGCGCTAGACGCAGTGAAGGGGGCCTTCATGTACTTGGCAAGGTGTGAAGGTCGAGTTTCCTCGGCTGAGCCGAGTGAAGGGGGCCTTCACGCGCAGCCGCTGTGCCTGCTGGTGCACGTGGGACGCATGTGGCGAACACCCCAGTCCATCCCTTTTCACTCACGAGCGGTGGCGCGGCAGCCGCACGGTGAACGTCGTCGCCCCCGGCACGCTCTCGACCTCGATCGTCCCGCCGTGCGCCGAAACCAGCGACAGCACCACCGAAAGCCCCAGCCCGGTCCCACCGTTGCCGCGAGTGCGTGCGGTGTCGACCCGGTAGAACCGGTCGAAGATCCGCTCCCGCGCCTCCGGCGGGATCCCGGGCCCGGCGTCGCTCACCCGCAGGACGACCTCGGAACCGGAGACCCCGGCGGACAACGTCACCGGCGTCCCGGGCGGCGTGTGCACCGCGGCGTTGGCGAGCAGGTTGTCCAGCACCTGCCGCAGGCGCACCGGATCCGCTTGCAGGACAACACCTTCCGGTAGCGCGCCGACACTCAGCGGATGGTCCGGACGGCCGGCCGCGAAGGCCTCCCCCGCGTCGGTGATCAGTTCGGCGACATCGACGTCGACCAGCCGCAGCGGCGCCTCGGTCTCCGGCGCGTCGAGGCGCGCCAGAAGCAGGAGATCGTCCACGAGCACGCTCATCCGCTGCGTCTCTTCCCGGATCTTCGACAGGTGCGCCTCGCGTTCGGCGGGTTCGTTCGCCGCCGCGTAGCGGAAAAGCTCGGCGTAGCCCCGGATCGACGTCAGCGGCGTGCGCAGTTCGTGGGAGGCGTCGGCGATGAACCGGCGGAGCCGCTCGTTCGCCTCCCGGCGCGCGACCAGCGAGGAATCCAGATGCGCCAGCATCACGTTGAACGCCGTCCGCAGTTCCTCGACTTCGGCACCGCCGCCGCTCGCCTGCGCGCGCACCGGGAGATCGGCGTTCGCGGTGAGGTCGTGCGAAGCGATGTCGTGCGCCGTCCCGGCCATGTCGCTCAGCGGCCGCAACCCGCGTCGCAGCACCAGCCGCCCCGCGATCACCAGCACCGCCAGCGCCAGCAGGAAGGCGACGACCTCGACCATGATCAGCTGGCTGACCGTCCGGTCCAGATCGGCCTGCGGCGCGGCGCTGACCAGCACGATGTTCCGCGCCGGTTCGATCGGGCAGGCCCGGACCCGGTAGGTGCCCTTGTCCTCGATGTAGACGGTGCGCAGGACTTCGGTCCGCGTCGCGTCCTCGGCGACCTTCGCCAGTTCCTTCGTGTCCGGCGGCAGGGAACCGCCCGCCTGCGGCAGCGCGTCGCCGTTCTGTACCGCGAAGACGGCGGAGAACCAGCCGTAGGCCTGCTGCGGTTTCCCGCCGTGGGTGGTGCGCAGCGACGGCACCTGGCTGATCTGGGTCTTGGCGAGCTGCTCGTCGAGCCGGTCGTTCAGATAACCCTTCATGATGCCGACCATCACGGTCCCGACGACGGCGAACACGACCAGCGCCAGCGCGCCGAGCCCGAGCGCCAGCCGGGTGCCGAGCCTCGATCGGCGCCAGGCGTCGAACCACCGGCGCAATAGCTTCATCTCGCCGCCTGCCGGACGACGTAGCCGACCCCGCGCACGGTGTGGATCAGCGGTTCGTCGCCGCCGTCGAGTTTGCGGCGCAGATGCGAGATGACGAGTTCGACGACGTTGGACCGGCCGCCGAAGTCGTATTCCCAGACGTGGTCGAGGATCTGCGCCTTGGTCAGCACCGACGGCGAACGCCGCATGAGGTAGCGCAGCAGTTCGTACTCGGTCGGTGTCAGCTCGGCGGGCACGCCGGCGCGCGCGACCTCGCGGGTGTCCTCGTTCAAGGTCAGGTCACCGACCCGCAGCACCGCCGCCTTGGCCTGGTTGGTGCTCCGCCGCAGGACGGCGCGCAGCCGGGCCATCAGTTCCTCGACGGAGAACGGTTTCACGAGGTAGTCGTCGCCACCACGGGTGAGCCCGGCGACCCGGTCCGCGGTCGCGTCCTTCGCGGTCAGGAAGACCACGGGCACCGCCGTCCCGGACTCGCGGAGCTTGTCCAGCACGGTGAACCCGTCGATCCCCGGCAGCATCAGGTCGAGCACGACGATGTCCGGCCCGAATTCGGCGGCGCGTTCGAGCGCGGCCTCACCCGATCCGGCGGTGACGGCCTGCCAGCCCTCGTAACGGGCGACGGTGGCCACCAGGTCGGCGATATGCGGCTCGTCGTCCACCACCAGCAGGCGGACGGGGTTCTCGGTGTTCACCACGCCATCCTCCGTGAACGCGCGCGCGAGGGCGAGGCGGGAGCGCACACGACAGGAAGCCGACAGGTTCCGCCAAGAAAGGTCACAGGTTGGCACAGCAGGCTCGGTCCTTGAACCGGACCGGAAGGAACCACGTGTGACCACCATGACGCAGACCGCCGCGAGACCGCGCCCGGCGATCCGTCCCAGGATCGCCGCGCGCGCCGGTCTCTTCCTCTTCCTCGGGGCCAACGTGGCCACCGTGACCATGCTCTTCTTCGCCGCCGGGCCGTCGGACAACGTGCTCATCGGCATCGGCAGGCTCGCCGGGCTGTACGGGGCGCTGGCGATGGCGTTCCAGCTGCTGCTGGTCGCCCGGCTGCCGTGGCTGGACCGCCGCCTCGGCATGGACCGGCTCACCGCCTGGCACCGCTGGACCGGGTTCAGCCTGCTGTGGACGCTGCTCGCCCACTTCGTGTTCATCGTCTTCGGGTACGCGCAGGTCGAGGACACCGGCGTGGCCGACGAGTTCGTCACGATGGTGACCAAACTGGAGGGGATCCTGCGCGCGGTCGTCGCGTTCGCGCTGATCCTGCTCGTCGGCGCCGTTTCCGCCCGGTTCGCCCGGCGCCGGCTGGCGTACGAGACCTGGCACTTCATCCACCTCTACACCTACGCGGCGGTCGTGCTGGCGTTCAGCCATCAGATCGCGCTGGGCGGATCGTTCGCGTCGTCGCCGGGGGCCCAGGCCTACTGGTGGGGCGTGTGGGGTGTCGCGCTCGGCTCCGTCGTCGCGGGCCGGGTGGTGCTGCCGCTGGCGCGTAATCTGCGTCACCGGCTGAAGGTCGTCGCCGTCGTCCCCGAATCCCGCGACGTCGTCTCGGTCTACATTTCCGGCAAGGACCTCGACAAGATGCCCGCACGAGCCGGTCAGTTCTTCCTGTGGCGCTTCCTGACCCGGGATCGCTGGTGGCAGGCGAATCCGTTCTCGCTGTCGGCCGCGCCGGACGGCCGCACCTTGCGGCTCACCGCGAAAGCCGCCGGTGACGGCAGCGCGTCCCTGCGGTCGCTGAAGGTCGGCACCCGGGTGTTCGCCGAAGGCCCGTACGGCGCGTTCACCACGATGCACCAACAGAAACCGAACGCGTTGCTCGTGGCGGGCGGCGTCGGGATCACGCCGATCCGCGCGCTGCTGGAGGAGATCTCCGGACACGTCGTGGTGCTCTACCGCGTCCGCGACGAACGCGACGCCGTCCTCCTTCCCGAGCTGATCGGGCTGGCGCGAGCGCGCGGCGCGGTCGTCCGCGTCCTCAGTGGACCGTCCGATCAGGCCGGTCCGGTCCTCGGCGCGCCCCATCTGCGGCGGATGGTGCCGGACATCGCCGACCGGGACGTCTTCGTCTGCGGCCCGCCGGGGATGACGTCGGCGACGCTGCGCAGCCTCCGGGAGCTGCGGGTGCCGTCCCAGCAGGTCCACGCCGAACGCTTCAGCCTCGCGGCCTGAGCCAGGGAGTCCCGATCATGAAGAAGACCATCGTCGCGGCCACGGTCGCCCTTTCGGCCGCCGGCTTCCTCGGTGTCTGGCTGTACGAACCCGGCCCGCTCGGCTCGGAGACCGTGGCCGTCGCCGCGCCCGCCCCGTCCACCGTGTCCTCTTCGGACGGTGGCGCCTCGGAGGGATCCGAGCACACCGTCGACGGTTCGGTGGAGAGCAACCGGTACGGCACGGTCCAGGTGCGGCTGGTGATCTCGGCCGAGGACAGGATCTCCGAGGTCCGCCTGCTGCAACGGCCGACCAGCGGCCGCGGGGTCGCCGCCATCCCGATCCTGCAGGAGGAGACGCTGACCGCGCAGAGCGCCGACATCGACACCGTCTCCGGGGCGACGTCGACGAGCGAGTCGTACGTCAAATCCCTGCAGGCGGCGCTGGACGCCAGATGAACCGCGTCGAACAGGTGATGGGGCTGCCGGTCTCGGTCGACGTGCGGGCGGACGGCGGGCTCGTCGGCCACGCCATCGACGGCGTCTTCGGCTGGCTGCGGGAAGTCGACGCGCGGTTCAGCCCGTTCAAGGCCGACAGCGAGGTCTGCCGCTACGACCGCGGCGAACTCTCGCCTTCGGAGCTGAGCGACGACCTCCTGGAGATCCTCTCGCTGTGCGATCACTACGAACGGCTGTCCGGTGGGGCGTTCACCGCCCGGCTCCCCGGCCGGCGGCTCGATCCGAACGCGGTGGTCAAGGGCTGGGCGGTGCAGCAGGCGGCGTCGCTGTTGCTGGCCGAGGGATTGGACGTGTTCTGCGTCAACGCGGGCGGGGACGTCGTCACCTCCGGCGAACCGGAACCCGGCCGCGCCTGGCGGGTCGGCGTCCGGCATCCCGAGCGGCCCGACGCGATCTGCGCCGTGGTCGAATCGTCCGGTGGCGCGGTCGCGACGTCGGCGGAATACGAACGCGGCGCGCACATCCTGGACGGACGGACCGGGCGCCCGCCCATCGGGCTGCTGAGCGTCACGGTCGCCGCCGACGACCTCGTCACCGCGGATTCCCTCGCCACGGCCGCTTTCGCGATGGGGACCGAGGGAATCGCGTGGGTCGCCGCGCAACCCGGCTGCCAGGTGCTGATCATCGACGCGGAACGGCAGGTGCACCGGTCGCCTGGGTTACGCCTGGCGTAAACCGTTGGCCGGGTTTCGCGGGCTGAGGCAGACTGCGGCGTCATGACCTCTGTCGTACAGAACTTCTTCTTCGACTGCGCCGACGCCTACGAACTGGGCCGGTTCTGGAGCGGCGTCGTCGGCAAACCGATGGCCGACGACGACGTACCGGGCGATCCCGAAACGATCATCGAGATGGACAATGGAGTCACGTTGTTCTTCGGGCAGGTCCCGGAGCCGAAAACGGTGAAGAACCGGATCCACCTCTGCCTCCAGCCGGACATCCCGCGCGACGAGGAGGTGGAGCGCCTGCTGAAGCTCGGCGCGGCCCTCCTGCACGACCGGCGCAACCCGGACGGCACCGGCTGGGCGGTCCTCACCGACCCCGAGGGCAACGAATTCTGCGTGCTGCGCAGCGCCGCGGAGAAGGCGGCCACCTCGTGACGGACTACCTGACCGTCAACCGGGCGAACTGGGACGAACGCGCCCCGGCCCACGCCGCTTCGGCGGACTACGGCTACCAGAAGTTCGTCGCGGACCCGGCGCACCTCAGCGGCGTGGTCACCTTCGACCGGCCGCTGCTCGGCGACGTCTCCGGCGCCCGTGGCGTGCATCTGCAGTGTCATATCGGCACGGACACGCTTTCGCTCTCCCGGCTCGGCGCACGGATGACCGGCCTCGATTTTTCCGCGCCCGCGCTGGAGATCGCGCGAGGGCTGGCCGCCGAGACCGGCGCCGGGATCGACTATCACGAGTCCGATGTGTACAGTGCCGCCGACGTGCTGGGCACCGGGGAATTCGACCTCGTCTACACCGGAATCGGTGCGCTCTGCTGGCTGCCGGACATCGCCCGGTGGGGACAGGTCGTCGGCGCGTTGCTGCGGCCGGGCGGGCGGCTGTTCATCCGGGACATGCACCCGATGCTCGGCACCCTCGACGAGACGCAGCCGCTGATCACGCCGCGGTACTCGTACTTCGAACACGCCGAACCGCTGGTGTTCGACGAACCGGGGACCTATGTGGACACCGACGTTTCGTTCCGGCACAACCGGACGCACGAGTGGAACCACGGGCTCGGCGAGATCGTCACCGCGCTGCTCGACGCCGGGCTCACGCTGACGCGGCTGGTGGAGCACGACAGCGTGCCGTGGAACGCGCTGCCCGGGTTCATGACCCTGAACGAGGCGACCGAGGAATGGCGGCTGACGGAGGAGCCGCGGCGGCTGGCGGCGAGTTTCACGCTCGAAGCCGTGAAGGCGCGGTGAGCGCTGGGTGCTGTGTGAGCCTCAGCGGCTGGTTGTTATCCCCCGGTTCCGGTCCGTGAAGGCCTTCTTGAGGGACTCTGGGTCCCTCAAGAAGGCCTTCACGGACAGCTCTGGCCGGGGGTGCGGTGTCGCGGCCGGGCTGCGGCCGGGCGTTGTGAAAGCCACTTTCGCAACGTTGAAGGTTGCGAAAGTGGCTTTCACAACGCCCGGCCAAGCCCAGCCTGGCAGGTCTCGTGAGTGGTAAGGACGGTTAGAACCCTCCTTACCACTCACGAGCTTTGGAAGAATGCCCTCATGAGCGTCTCCCCTGAGAAACGGCCCCTCGTCGCCGTCGCCGCCCTGGGCGGCACCATCTCGATGGTCCCCGGCGACGGTGAAGACCACGCCGTGCCCCGGCTCACCGCCGCCGACCTGCTCGGCGACCTCGGCGAGCACCTCGAGATGGACGTCCGCGCGGAGACGCTCGCGGGGATTTCCAGTGCCTCGATGGATTTCGCGACCCTGATCAGGACACGGGACTGGGCCGCCCGCGCCGTCGAAGAAGGCGCGGACGGAGTCGTCGTGGTCCAGGGCACGGACACGCTCGAAGAGACCGCGTACTTCTTCGAGCTGACGTGGGCTTCCGAAGCGCCGATCGTGATCACCGGCGCGATGCGCAATCCCAGCCTGCCCAGTGCCGACGGCGCGGGGAACCTGCTGGCCGCGTTGACCGTCGCCGCCGATCCCCGCAGCCGGGGCCGCGGCTCCCTGGTCGCGTTCAACGACGACGTCCACGCCGCGCGCTGGGTGCGCAAGGCGCATTCGAGCCATGTCGAGGCGTTCTCCTCGAATCCCGCCGGACCGCTCGCGCTGCTCAGCGAGGGCCTGGTGCACTACTTCCACCCGGTCGCCGCCCGGCCGGCGGCGTTGTCGTTGGTGGACGCGGACTTCTCCGGGCTGGTGCCGATCGTCGAGAGTGGCGTCGAGGACACCGGTGAGCTCCTACAAACGCTGGTCAAGGCCGGGGTGAAGGGGGTGGTGCTCGCCGCGAACGGTGCCGGGCACGTTTCGGCGGGGTCCGCCGAAGTGATCGAACGGGTCCTGCCGGAGGTGCCGATCGTGGTCGCCGGCCGCACCGGTGCCGGGCCGACGTTCCGCGGCACCTACGGCTTCCGCGGTTCCGAAGCGGATCTGATCGCGATGGGCGTGACCATGGCCGGCTGGCTGGACCCGCGTAAATCCCGGCTCCTGCTGCACACCCTGCTCGCCACCGGCGCCTCGCGAGACCGCGTCGAGGCCGAATTCCGGCTCCGGGGAGACCTCGCCTGACCCTGCGTTTCGTCCTCTAAATGCGGTAGTTGCGCGGGCAACTACCGCATCTAGAGGACGAAACGCGGAAGTGGGTCAGTCCCGGACCGGGCCCGAGACGGGGTCCAGGTGGTACGGCCGCATGGCGCGGGGCCGGTGCCGGTAGACGTGCACGCTGACGGCGGGATCCGGGCCGTCGTTGCGTACTTCGTGGACGTAGCCCGGGCCGAAAACGCGAGACTGGCCCTCCGACAGCGAGTGCAGCTCGGTCACGGCCCGCCCGTCGACGGCGCGCCGGGCCACGGTCTCGCTCAGCTTCCCGCTGACGACGGTGAACGCCCCCGCGGCGAACTCGTGGTCGTGCAGGTCGGTGCGCTGGCCGGGCAGCCAGCTCATGAGCCAGATCTCCTGCAGCTCGTCCGAGTCGACGAGGGCGGAGAACCGCTCGTCGGGGTCGTACCGCAGCAGGTGGCGCCAGCGGTCACGGTCCGCGGCGAATTCGAGCGCGACGCGCACCGGGTGGCGCAGGGCGGGGTTTTCGGGAATGACGAGCGTGTTGTCCGGAACGGCGAACATGAAGGGTCCTCGCAGAAAGAAGTGGGTGTCGAGCTGGGCCGGGGCTGAGTTCACCGACAACAGCGACACGACGCACACGAGACGGCGCCAAGACCCGAGAGGCCCCGCGACACAGTCATCCCACGTGCGAACATGCGCTCAGCGAACCAGCACCGGACCCGGCGGTCAACCGATCCCACACCGTGGACCGCTCAGGACCACTCGTGCTTCTGCGACCGTCCGAGCAGCTCGGCTCCCGCTCGCCGCGGGTCGACCCCTTCGTGGCACACGCGGTGCATCGCGTCGGTGATCGGCATGTCGACACCGAGGCCCATCGCGAGTTCCCGGATGGACGTGCACGATTTGACGCCCTCGGCGACCTGACCGCCGGTGGCCGCGAGCGCCTGCTCCAGTGTCTCGCCCCGGCCGAGCCGCTCGCCGAAGGTCCGGTTGCGCGACAACGGCGACGAGCAGGTCGCCACCAGGTCACCGACGCCGGCGAGCCCGGCGAAGGTCAGCGGGTCGGCGCCCAGTTTCGCGCCCAGCCTGGCCATCTCGGCCAGCCCGCGGGTGATCAGCGTGGCCACGGTGTTCGCGCCCAGCCCGAGCCCGGCCGCCATCCCGCAGCTGAGCGCGATGACGTTCTTGCAAGCCCCGCCCAGCTCACAGCCGACGACGTCGGTGTTGGTGTACGGCCGGAAGTACTGGTTGAAGCTCGCCTGCTGGATCGCCTTGGCGTTGTCGTGGTCGGTGCAGGCCAGCACCGCCGCCGCCGGCTGCCCCAGCGCGATCTCCTTCGCCAGGTTCGGCCCGGACACGACCACGATCTGCCCGGCGTCGACGCGGGCGATCTCGGCGATGACCTCGCTCATCCGCTTGAGCGTGCCCAGTTCGACGCCCTTGGCGAGGCTCACCAGGATCGCGTCGGCGGGCAGCAGACCGGACCACTCCGACAGATTGGTCCGCAACGTCTGGCTCGGCACCGCGAGCACCACGGCCTGCGCGCCGTCGAGGGCCTCGGCCGGATCCGCCGTGGCGGTGATCCGCTCCGGCAGGTCGATATCGGGTAAATAGGACGAATTACGGTGCCGTTCCCGGATGTCGGCCGCGACCTCGGGCCGCCGGGCCCAGATGGTCACGTCGCGTCCGGCGTCGCCGAGCACCTTGGCGAACGCCGTCCCCCACGATCCCGCGCCGAGTACGGTCACCCGCTGGACCTCGGCCATCAGGCGTCGTCCTCCGGCTTCTTCGCCGGCGGTTCCTCCTGGCGGATCTCCGCGAGCAGCGCGGTGATCTCGGTCATCATCAGATCGGTGACCTCGCGCAGTTTCGACGCGCTGCGGGTCGAACCGTCCTTGTAGGCGGAAAGGTCCATCGGCTCGCCGACCAGATGCGTGATCGTCTTGCGCGGGAACGGGGTGAACTTCTTCGTGTAGCCGTTGAAGATGTGGTTCGTGCCCCAGCGGGCGATCGGGATCACCGGCACGTCGGTCTCCAGCGCGAGCCGCGCGGCCCCGGTGAACGGCTTCTTCGGCCAGCCGTCCGGGTCCTTGCTGATCGTCCCCTCCGGATAGATCACGACGACCTTGCCGTCACGCAACGCCTGGTGGGCGGCCTTGAGGCTGTCACCGGCGGCGGCCGAACCGCGCGAGACCGGGATCTGGCCGGCGCCGACGAAGATCTTGCCGAAGAGCGGTGTCCTGGTCAGGCTCTCCTTGCCGAGGAACCGCGGCACCCGCCGCTGACGGTGCACGAACACCGCGTCCACCGCCGGGTCCATGTGGGACACGTGGTTGAGCAGGAGCAGCGCGCCGCCTTCGCGGGGGATCCGTTCGGCGTTGCGGTAGACCCGCTTGCCGATGGCCGTCGCCGGGTAGAACAGTGCGGCGGCGATGCCCACCCAGATGCCGCCCTTCTCACGCCGGGCCAATTGGTCCTCCTCGAAGTCACACGTGTCGTCCCAGGCCACTGATCCTGCCGCGCGCGTACGAGCGCGGTCCAGGGAGGGTCGGGTAAGAAGTGAGATGTGGACTCTGTGGGCTTCGACCTGATCGTGCCGATGAAACGCCCCGCCGAGGGCAAGTCACGGCTGCGCGGCGCGGTCGTGCCCGAGCGGCACGCCGAACTGGTGCTGGCGCTGGCCTACGACACGTTGTCCGCGGCGACCTCGGCGGACGGGGTCCGGCGGGTGCTGGTGGTCGCCGCCGACCCGGCGTCGGTGGCGGATCTCACCGACCTGGGTGTCGAGATCGTCACCGAACCGTCGCACGGCGGTTTGAACGCCGCCCTGCGCCACGGTGAGGAGCTGCTGCGCCGGGACACGCCCTCCGGCCTGGTCGGCGCCCTGCAGGCCGACCTGCCCGCGCTGCGGACCGAAGACCTCACCGCCGCCCTCGCCGAGGCCGCCGGGCACCGGGCGTTCGTCGCGGACCGGCAGGGCACGGGCACGACCCTGTTGCTCGCGGGGGCGGGCCGGTCGCTGGCGCCCCGGTTCGGCGCGGGTTCCGCGCGGGCGCACACCGCTTCCGGTGCGACCCCGCTCACGATCGCCGCGGAATCGCTCAGGGCCGACGTCGACACCGCGGATGATCTCGCTCACGTTCGCACCCTGGGTGCCGGAAAGCGCACTTCAACGCTGTTGGGAACACCCTGCGTGGTGATGTGACGAGAGTTCACCCTGCCGACCCGCGCGCGGCGCACATATTCGCCCCGAGTGGTGAACAATGAAGCCCGTGAGCACAAATGACGGCGGCACCCCGAACTCGGCAAGGAAGCGGAAGACCTCCGCCGCGAAACCGGAACCGGACAGCGGCACGGCGAAACCCGCCAGGACCAGAAAGAGCCCGGCCCCCCGCGCGACGCGCGGCGGTTCGGCGAGCCGGCCGGCCCAGGAGTTCCGCGCGCTGCCCGCCGCGCCGCCCGCGGTGACGTCGGCGCCCACCGCCGTCGAATCCCTGCCCGACGACCGGTACTTCAACCGCGAGCTGTCCTGGCAGGACTTCAACGCGCGCGTGCTCGCGCTGGCCGAGGACGAGTCGCAGCCGCTGCTCGAACGCGCCAAGTTCCTGGCGATCTTCGCGTCCAATTTGGACGAGTTCTACATGGTGCGGGTCGCCGGGCTCAAGCGCCGCGACGAGACCGGGCTTCCGGTCCGGAGCGCGGACGGGCTCACCCCGCGCGAGCAGCTGGCCTACATCGCCAAACGCAACCAGGACCTGGTCGAGCGGCACACGAACGCCTTCGAGCTGCACCTGCGGCCGCAGCTGGCCGAGGAGGACATCCTCATCGTCGGCTGGAACGACCTGACCGGCGCCGACCAGCTCCGGCTGTCCAACTACTTCAGCGAGCAGATCTTCCCGGTGCTCACACCGCTGGCCGTGGATCCCGCGCACCCGTTCCCCTACATCTCCGGCCTTTCGCTCAACCTGGCCATCACCGTCCGGGACCCCGAAGCAGGCACGGAGCGGTTCGCGCGGGTCAAGGTGCCGAGCAACGTGCCGCGCCTGATGCGGATCGAGCAGCAGCCGCGGGAGAGCCGCACCGCGACGTTCCTTCCGCTGGAGGAACTGATCGCCGCCCACCTCGGCGAGCTGTTCACCGGGATGGAGGTCACCGAGCACCACGCGTTCCGGGTCACCCGCAACGCGGACTTCGAGGTCGAAGAGGACCGGGACGAGGATCTTCTCCAGGCGCTGGAACGCGAACTCGCCCAGCGCCGGTTCGGCCCGCCGGTGCGGCTCGAAGTGGCGCAGGACATGAGCGAGCACATGCTCGAACTGCTGCTGCGCGAACTGGAGGTCGATCCGCGCGACGTCGTCGAGGTGCCCGGCCTGCTGGATCTCACCTGCCTGCACCAGTTGTCGGGTGTCGACCGCAAGGAACTCAAGGACCGCCCTTTCGTTCCCGCCACGCATCCGGCGTTCGGTGAGCGCGAGACGCCGAAGTCGGTGTTCGCGACGCTGCGCGAGGGCGACGTCCTCGTGCATCACCCGTACGACTCGTTCTCCACCAGCGTCCAGCGGTTCATCGAACAGGCCGCCGCGGACGACAAGGTGCTGGCGATCAAGCAGACGCTGTACCGCACCTCCGGCGACTCCCCGATCGTCGACGCGCTGATCGACGCCGCCGAGGCGGGCAAACAGGTCGTCGCGCTGGTCGAGATCAAGGCGCGGTTCGACGAGCAGGCCAACATCACCTGGGCCCGCACGCTGGAACGCGCGGGCGTGCACGTGGTCTACGGGCTCGTCGGGCTGAAGACGCACTGCAAGGTGTCGATGGTGGTGCGGCAGGAGGGTTCGACCATCCGCCGCTACTGCCACATCGGCACCGGCAACTACAACCCGAAGACCGCGCGCCTGTACGAGGACCTCGGCATCCTGACCGCCGACCCGACGATCGGCGCGGATCTGACGGATCTGTTCAACGTGCTGACCGGGTACTCCCGCCAGGACACCTACCGCAACATCCTCACGTCGCCGCACGGGATCCGCCGCGGCATCGTGCGCGCGATCGGCGAGGAGATCGAACTCGCCCGCGCCGGCCAGACCGCCGGGATCCGGATCAAGTGCAACTCGCTCGTCGACGAGCAGGTGATCGACGCGCTGTACCACGCCTCACAGGCCGGGGTGCCGGTCGACATCGTGGTGCGCGGCATCTGCGCGCTGAAGCCGGGTGTGGAGGGACTGAGCGAGAACATCCACGTGCGGTCCATCCTCGGCCGTTTCCTGGAGCACTCGCGGATCTTCACCTTCCTCGCGGGCGGCACGAGGTGGATCGGCAGCGCGGACATGATGCACCGCAACCTCGACCGCCGGATCGAGGCGTTGGTGCGGGTCAAGGATCCGAAGCTGACCGCGCAGCTGGACTACATCTTCGAATCCGCGCTGCATCCCTCGACCCGGTGCTGGGTGCTGAACTCGACCGGCGAGTGGACGCCGTTCCCCGCCTCGGGCGACGACGTCCGCGACCACCAGGTCGAGCTGGCGAAGCGGCACGGGGCGGCGGGATGAGCGGGGTCATCCGGGCGGCGGGAGCCGTTCTCTGGCGCCGTGACGGGGACCGGATCGACGTCGCGCTGGTCCACCGGCCGCGCTACGACGATTGGTCGCTGCCGAAGGGAAAGCTGGATCCGGGCGAGACCATCGCGGGCGCGGCGGTCCGGGAGATCGCGGAGGAGACCGGATTCGAGGCGGTCCTCGGCCGCTATCTGGTCCGGACCGAATACACCGTGGCCGGAGCGCCGAAGACCGTCGACTACTTCTCCGCGCACGCCGTCTCCGGTGCTTTCGCGCCGAACGAGGAAGTCGACGAGCTGCGCTGGCTCGACGCCGGGACGGCGGAGAAACTGCTGACGCGGCCCGAGGACGTCCGGGTGCTGCGCGAGTTCTCCGCGCTGCCGCCCGAACTCACCACGGTGATCCTGGTGCGCCACGCCAAAGCGGGTAAACGCGACGAGTGGACCGGCGACGACGATCTGCGGCCGCTGTCGGACGCGGGCCAGCGCCAGGCCGAAGCGCTGCGTTCGCTGCTGCGGCTGTACGCGCCCGGCAGGGTGCTCTCGGCGCCGCGGCTTCGCTGTGTCCAGACGGTGAACGGGCTCGCCGAAGACCTCGGCGTCGAGGTCCGGCACGAGCCGCTGCTGTCGGAAGAGGGCTACTGGCCGGACCCGGTACTCGGTGTCGCGCGGCTGCTGGCCATCGCCGGTGACGGCGGGACGCCGGTGATCTCCAGTCAGGGCGGGGTGATCCCGGACGTCGTCAGCGCGCTGGCCGACCGCGACGGCGTCGACCTGACCGCCGCGCGCGGCGGCGTGGTGCCGTCGAAGAAGGGTTCGTTCTGGGTGCTGTCGTTCCGGGCGCCGACCGAACAGGACGGGCCGGTGCTGGTGGCCGCGGACTATTTCGCGTCGCCTTTGCCCACGCCCGCTCCCGCACATCCCTGAGGCTTCATCGCGCGTGAAGGCCCCCTTCCCTCGGCTGAGCCGAGGGAAGGGGGCCTTCACGCGCTACAGGGGTATTCGAGGTCTGGCTGGGCGTATCCGGGTGCCGCGGGGATGTCGCGAAAGTGGCTTTCGCGACATGCGACGGGGAGCGCCTCACGACGACCGCGCCCGCCGCGCCTCCCCGTTGCGAAAGTGGCTTTCGCAACGTTGAAGGTTGCGAAAGTGGCTTTCGCAACCCCCTCGCGTCAGGCTTGCCCCTCAAGGAAACCCGACGGCGCCGCTCCCCCACGTGGGTGACGTGCCTACTCCGGCGGTGTCGAGGCGAACCGCCGCACGTCGCTCCACTGTGGAGCCAGTGAGCGGGACCGTGCGTCCATCGGAGTGACGATCGAAGCGGATTCTTTTCCGCGACTTCGCCTGGCAGCGCGAGAATCGCGTCACATACGCCTCAGGGCGGCCGCGGATCCATAGCGGGACAAGAATCCCCGGATGCCGCGCGCGAGCGCTCCAGCGTCGATCACGGGCCTGAAAATGCGGCAGGGCCCCGCGCGGTGCGCGGGGCCCTGCCGTTGGCTCTCTCGTGGAGAGGGAGCTTACTTCTTCTTCGCGGCGGCCGAAGTCCGCTTGGCCGGAGCCTTCTTCGCGGGAGCCTTGGCGGCGGTCGCCTTGGCGGCCGGCTTCGCGGCGGCCTTGGTGGCGGTCGCCTTCTTGGCCGTGGTGGCGCGAGTCGTGGCCTTGGCGGCGGTCTTCGGCGCGGCCTTGGCGGCGGTCGTCTTGGCCGCGGCCTTGGTCGCGGTCGCCTTGGCGGCCGGCTTCGCGGCGGCACGCGTCGTCGTGGCGGCGGCGCGGGTCCGCGTGGTCGTGGAACGCGTCGCGGCCGGGCGGCTGGCGGCCGTCCGGGTCGTCGTCGCGCGGGTGGTGGTGGCACGGGTGGAGGTGCCGGCGGTCGCGCGCTTCACAGCGGTGGCCTTCGGCAGCTTCTTCGAACCACTGATGACGTCCTTGAAGGTCGTGCCGGCGCGGAACGCGGGCACGTTGGTCTTCTTGACGCGAACGGTCTCACCGGTGCGCGGGTTCCGCGCGGTGCGGGCGGCGCGGGCGCGCTTCTCGAACACACCGAAGCCGGTGATGTTCACCTTCTCGCCCTTGTTGACCGTCCGGATGATGATGTCGACAAGGCCATCGACGGCCTCCGACGCGACCTTCTTGTCGCCCAGGCGCTCCGACAGCGCCTCGATCAGCTGGGCCTTGTTGGCCATTCCAGTCCTCCAAGAAGAACTACTTGTACACGGCCCCGTCGGCCGACTTAGCGCACACGGTATTACCAATGCAGCACAAATTCCAAACGACGCGCGGAAATTTCCCTTGTCTCGGGGGCTGTTCCGCCTCCCGAGGGACCCCTTCAGGGCCTCCGGAGGTGTCGTTCGGTGTGGTTTCGGGGCTGTCGTGAGGACCCCTGGCCGGGGCGCGGATTCCCTGCTCAGCAAGGGAATCCGGCCCCTTCGGCCGGGCCTAGGAGGAGGCCGCCGGGAGGGTCACCGGCTTCCAGGAGGGGCGCTGGGACTCGAAAGTGTCGATCTCCTCCGCGTGGCGGAGCGTCAGGGCGATGTCGTCGAGCCCTTCGAGGAGCCGCCAGCGGGTGTAGTCGTCGATCTGGAAGGGCGCGGTGAAGTCCTTGGCTCGTACCGTCTTCGACTCGAGGTCCACCGTGACCTCCGTCCCGGGCTCGTTTTCGAGCAGCTTCCACAGCAGTTCGACGTCCGCCTGCTCGACCTGAGCGGCGACGAGGCCCTGCTTGCCCGAGTTGCCGCGGAAGATGTCCGCGAACCGGGAGGAGATCACGACCCGGAATCCGTAGTCCATCAAGGCCCACACCGCGTGCTCGCGGGACGAGCCGGTGCCGAAGTCCGGGCCCGCGACCAGGACCGACCCGGTCTTGAAGGGCTCTTGGTTGAGGATGAACGACTCGTCGGACCGCCAGGCGGCGAAGAGCCCGTCCTCGAAGCCGGTGCGGCTCACGCGCTTGAGGTAGACCGCCGGGATGATCTGGTCAGTGTCCACGTTGGACCTGCGCAGCGGGACCCCGACGCCGGTGTGGTGGGTGAACGCGTCCATGTTGGGAACTCCTTCGCGGATGTCAGCGATGTCAGCGGGCGACGGCGGGCTGGAGGTCTTCGGGGCTCGACAGCGTGCCCCGCACGGCCGTGGCGGCCGCCACGAGCGGTGAGACCAGGTGCGTCCGGCCGCCCTTGCCCTGCCTGCCTTCGAAGTTGCGGTTCGAGGTCGACGCGCTCCGCTCGCCCGGCTTGAGCTGATCCGGGTTCATGCCGAGGCACATCGAGCAACCCGCCTGACGCCATTCCGCGCCCGCTTCGGTGAAGATCCGGTCCAGCCCTTCGGCTTCCGCCGCCTGGCGGACGCGCATCGAGCCGGGGACGACGAGCATCCGGACCGAGTCCGCGACCTTGTGCCCGCGCAGGACGTCCGCGGCGGCCCTCAGATCCTCGATACGGCCGTTCGTGCACGAGCCGAGGAAGACGGTGTCCACCGCGATCTCGCGCAGCGGCGTGCCCGGCTTCAGGTCCATATAGGACAGGGCCTTCTCAGCGGCGATGCGCTCGTTCTCGTCGCCGATGCGCTCCGGGTCGGGCACCTCGGCGCCCAGCGGGAGCCCCTGGCCCGGGTTCGTGCCCCAGGTCACGAAAGGCGTGAGCTCGTCGGCGTTCAGGCGCACCTCGGCGTCGAAGACGGCGTCGTCGTCCGTGCGGAGTTCGCGCCAGTTCTCGACGGCGGCGTCCCAATCGGCGCCCCGCGGCGCGTGCGGACGGCCCTTCAGATACGCGAACGTCGTCTCGTCCGGCGCGATGAGCCCGGCGCGCGCGCCGGCTTCGATGGACATGTTGCACACCGTCATCCGGGCTTCCATCGAGAGCTTTTCGATGGCCTCGCCGCGGTACTCGAGGACGTAGCCCTGCCCGCCGCCGGTGCCGATCTTCGCGATCACGGCGAGGATGATGTCCTTCGCGGTGACGCCGGGGCGCAGCGAACCGTCGACCGTGATCGCCATCGTCTTGAATGGACGGAGCGGCAGCGTCTGCGTGGCCATCACGTGTTCGACCTCGGAGGTGCCGATGCCGAACGCCATCGCGCCGAAGGCACCGTGCGTCGAGGTGTGACTGTCGCCGCACACCACGGTCATTCCCGGCTGGGTCAGGCCGAGCTGCGGGCCGATGACGTGCACGATGCCCTGCTCGGCGTCGCCCATCGGGTGCAGCCGGACGCCGAACTCCGCGCAGTTGGCGCGCAGGGTGTCGACCTGGGTGCGGGAAACGGGATCCGCGATCGGCAGCTCGATGTCGATCGTCGGGACGTTGTGGTCCTCGGTCGCGATGGTGAGGTCGGGGCGGCGCAGTTTCCGGCCCGCCAGGCGGAGTCCGTCGAACGCCTGCGGGCTGGTGACTTCGTGCAGCAGGTGGAGATCGATGTAGAGCAGGTCGGGCTCGGCCCCCTCGCCGCGCCGCACCAGGTGCGACTCCCACACTTTCTCGGCCAGTGTCCGGGGCATTTCCGGCTCCTCACATGCGGTGAAATCGGTACTTCCCACCATCTGGACATCTCAAACTTCGGGAAGATAGTATCGGCTTGTGGGACAGCATAGCGGTATCGGAGTACTCGACAAGGCCGTGGCCGTGCTTCAGGCCGTGGCCGAAGATCCTTGTGGCCTGGCGGAACTGTGCACGCGGACCGGTTTGCCGCGCGCGACGGCGCATCGGCTCGCGGTCGGCCTCGAAGTGCATCGCCTGTTGCGCCGCGGCCCCGACGGGCGCTGGCGCCCGGGTACCGCGCTCGCGGAACTGGCGGGCGGTTCGACCGACCCGCTGCTCGACGCGGCGAGTTCGGTGCTGCCGAAATTGCGCGACATCACCGGCGAAAGCGTTCAGCTGTACCGCCGCGACGGCGTCCAGCGCGTCTGCGTTTCGACGGCGGAACCGCCGAGCGGGCTGCGGGACACGGTGCCGATCGGTTCGCGGCTGCCGATGACCGCGGGCTCCGGCGCGAAGGTGCTCGCCGCGTGGTCGGATCCGCATACGCAGCGCACGATCCTCACCGAGGCGGTGTACGGGGAGCGCACCTTGCTCGAAGTCCGCCGCCGCGGCTGGGCCCAGAGCGTGGCGGAACGGGAACCGGGTGTGGCGAGTGTCTCGGCGCCTGTACGGGATTCGACGGGCACCGTCGTCGCCGCGGTCTCGGTTTCCGGGCCCATCGAACGGATAGGGCGTAAGCCGGGGGCACGGTGGGCGGCGGACCTCCTCGCCGCCGCGGACGCGCTGCAGGAGCGTCTCTGAACCTCAAGGAACGACGCGGGGTCGAGAGCGGCGCCGGGGCGGTGTCGCGAAAGCCACTTTCGGGACACCAGGCGTCGCGAAAGTGGCTTTCGCGACCTGCCTGAGCCCCAAGACGAGTGAAGGCCCCCTGCGGCGCAGGGGGCCTTCACTGTTCCCGTCCGGGAAGGATCAGAACTCGTCGGCCTTGGTGAGCTCGTGTTCGAAGGCGTCGGCCCGCGCGACGAGAGCCGTCAGCGGATGTTCGAACTCGTCGACCAGGTTCAGGTCGATCAGCGGGATCGTGTGCTTGAGCAGGGCGACGCCGTCCACCACCGCGGCGCCGCCGACCGAATCCCCGCCGGCCAGTTCGAGCAGGCGCCGCAGATCGATCTTGTCGGCCCAGCCGACCGGAGACGAGATCTCCACCCACTCCGCGCCGTCGTGGTCGGGCAAGTGGTGCAAGGACACCTGCTGGCCGCGGCCGTCGCCGGTGTCGACGCGGAACCGGAGCCACCCGTCCCGCTCTTCGAGCACCTCGTACCGGCCCCGGACGAAATTGATCACGCCTGCCCAGATGGACACCCTCGTCACCTCTCGGTTTCGCCGCCTCGTGCGCTGTCGAGCATGGCACATCCGGGGCACGCGGGGTGTCGACGGTCTCATTCGGGCGGGGTTCCCGCGGTCTACTGAAGCGGCGCCATCCGGTAACCCGACCCCCGCACGGTGTGGATCAGCGGCGGATCCTTGAGCTTCCGCCGCAGCCGCGCGATCACGACGTCGAGCACGTTGGACGCCGGATCCGCCATCTCGTCCCACGCGTACCGGATCAGTTCCCGCCGCGAGACCGGCCGCCCGGTCGCGGCCATCAGCCGCTCCATGACGAGATACTCCTTGCGCGTCACGGTGAGCAGCACGCCCGCCCGGGAGATCTGGTGCCTGCCGGTGTCGAGTTCGACGTCGGCGCAGCGCAGGACCACCGCCTGCCCGGCCATGTCCCGCCGGCACAGGCTGCGCACCCGCGCGATCAGCTCGGGCATCGCGAACGGCTTGACCAGGTAGTCACCGCCGCCGACGCGCAAGCCGTCGATCCGGTCGGCGACGCTGTCCCGCGCGGTCAGGAACAGCACCGGCAGCGGCCACCCGGCGCTGCGCCGGTTGCGTACGTAGGCCAGCGCGTCACCCGAAGGCAGCATCCGGTCGAACACCGCGCAGTCGTAGGCGTTCACCATCAGCGCCTCGTCCGCGCCGGGCAGGTCGGCGGCGGTGTCCACCGCGAACCCGTCCCCGCGCAGCGCGAATTCCAGCGCCACCCGCAAGTTCTCGTCGTCCTCGGTCACCAGCACCCGCACACCGGCACGTTATCGTGCGATGGCCGCCTCGACGTCGGCCACGTGCAACCCGCGCAGTTCTTCGATCGCGGGCATCCGGCCCAGCAGCCGCAAACGTTGTGACTGAGCCGTGCGCGCCTTCTCGAACAGCAGCCGCGCGTCCCGCGCGTTGCCGAAGTTGACGTCGCCGGAAACGCGCCGGAAGTGGCCGGTCAGCACCGGGCCGGCGGCGGGATCGACTTCGTAGTCGCCGGCCGACGCCATCCGCCCGAAGATGGCGAGCAACTCGTCGGGGCTGTAGTTCTCGAACTCGATCGTCTTGCCGAAGCGCGACGCCAGACCGGGGTTGGCGGCGAGGAAGTCGACCATCTCGCCGGTGTACCCGGCCACGATCACCGCCACCTCGTCGCGATGTTCCTCCATCAACGGCACCAGGGTGTCGATCGCCTCCTGGCCGAAATCGCCGCCGGAGCCGGCGAGCCGCGTCAGCGTGTACGCCTCGTCGATGAACAGGACGCCGCCCTTGGCTTCCTCGAACACCGTCGCGGTCTTCTCCGCGGTGTGCCCGATGTACTGCCCGACGAGATCCCGGCGGGAAACCTCGCGGAACTGGCCGACCGGCAGGACTCCCAGCGCCTTCAGGAGTTTGCCGTAGATCCGGGCGACCGTCGTCTTCCCGGTGCCGGGCGCGCCCGCGAAGATCAGATGGTGCCCGGCGGCGCCGACCGGCAGCCCGGCCCGGCGGCGCCATTCGTTGACCTGCAGCTCGTCGACCAGGGAACGGACCTCTTCCTTGACGCCGGGAAGGCCGATCATCCCGTCGAGTTCGGCGAGCATCTCGTCCAGCTCGTCGTCCCCCACGGCGCCGGGGTCCGCGGTGTCACCGATCGTCGGCGTCGCCCCTTCGGCGATCGCGACACCCGGTTCCGCGGTGTTCGAGACCCGGCAACCGGAGATCTCGCCACCGCAACCGGAGGCGAAGGCGATCCCCGGGCCCCGGGTGTCGGTGACCGTGCATCGTTTGAGGACCGGCACGCCGTGGTGCGCGACGGCGATTCCTTCGTGCCCGGTGTGCGAGACGGTGCAGCCTTCCACGACCGGCCGGGCGTACTGGTAGACGTAGATCCCCCGCAGCCCGCAGCCGGTGATCGTGCAGCGCAGCACGACCGGATCGGCGCCCTGCCCGAGGGTGATCCCGTCGCCCGTCACGTCTTCGACGGTGGTGTCCTCGATCCGCCCTGGCGAGCCGTCGACGACGATCCCCTGCTCCGCCCCCGAGATCACGCAACCGCTCACGGTGAACGCCGTCGTGCCGCGGATCGCGATCGCCGGGCCGCGCCCGCCGGAGACGGTGCAGTCGCGGACCGCGAGTTCCGTGTCGTGGGACTGGATCGCGGACGCGCCGCCCGCCAGGACTTCGATTCCGTCGAGGGCGAGCGCTCCGCCGGTGACACGGAAAACGGGCCGGTCCGCGCCCCGGCCGTCGACGACGACGGTGGCGCCGTCCGCCGCGGCCAAGGTCACCCGGAGACCGGACAGCTCGACGGTTTCCGCGTATTCCCCGCCCGCGATGGTGATGACGGCGCCGTCGGACGCTTCCGTCAGGGCGTCGCCGATGGTCGGGTACGCGCCTGGCCGCCGGGCCACCAGCAGGACGCGGCCGGGAGTCGAGGTCGTCATCAGCCGGCCTTCGCCATCAGCCAGCCGCGGTCGACGGCCTTCGCGCCCGCCTGGAACCGGCTGCGCGCACCGAGCCGGTTCATGATGTCGGCGACCATCCGGCGCACCGTGCGCACCGAGACACCGAGGCGGGCGGCGGCGGATTCGTCGGTGGTGCCGGAGAAGAGCAGCGTCAGCAGCTCCTGCTCGCGGCAGGTCAGGATCGAGGCGTTCCCGTCGTCCGGGAGATCCAGCGGGACGAGCGGGGCGGCGGCCTGCCAGATCCGCTCGAACAGCCCGACCGTCGCGGTGACCACGCCGGGAAGCCGGAACACCGCGGAACCGGCCTGCCTGCCCTCCGCCGGGAGCACGACCGAGGTCCGGTCGATCACCAGCGCGTCCATCGGGATCTCGGCGTCGGTCCGTACCTCGGCCCCCGCCCGCGACATCCGGTTGAGCGCGCCGGACATCCGCGCGGAATCGGGGAAGAGCACCTTGTGCCGCACGCCGGGCCGCACGCCGCCGAGCGCGATCCGCTGGAACGCGGTGTCCGTTCCCGTGCTCATGACGAGCACCTCGCCGGTCGCTTCCGCGAGCAGCTCGCCGAGCCCCGCCCGGTCGCTGCCCGGGCCCGTTCCCGTGACCAGACTGAGCTGGCCGGTCTGCACGGTCATCGCAGGTACCTCCCTCTTCCCCCGGCGCGGTGCCGCCGACGACGTCCTGTTCATGCCAGTTCCCGCCGCACGGGCGGCCTCGGGCACCCGACGCGTTAGCGTTCAGGGGCACCGGGAACTGCACGCGTCTACTTTCGCTGTCCGAACATGAGGTTTTGATGACACGGGTGATGGTCGTCGAAGACGACGAGAATCTGCGGCTAGCGCTGGTCATGCAGCTCCGCGCGGCCGGCTACGCCGTCGACGAGGCCGGTGACATCGCGACCGCGGACCGGCTGCTGCGCGGCACCCACCACGACTGCGTGGTGTTCGACCGGATGCTGCCCGACGGCGACGCCATCTCCTACGTCCACATGCGACGGCAGCTGGGCTGGCGCGCGCCGGTGCTGTTCCTCACCGCCCGTGACGCGCTCGCCGACCGGGTGGCCGGGTTCGAGCACGGCGGCGACGACTACCTCGTGAAGCCGTTCGTGATGGCCGAGCTGACGGAACGGGTGGCCAACCTCTGCCACCGGTCGGCCTTCGACCGGCCCTCGGTGCTGCACCACGAAGACCTGGTGATGGACTGCGCGCGGCGCGAGGTGCGCCGGGCGGGCGTGCTGCTCACCTTGACCAACAAGGAGTACGCGGTGCTCGAATACCTGCTGACCAGGGCGGGCCTGCCGGTGCAGCGGGCCGACCTGATCGAGCACTGCTGGGACGCGCAGGCCGATCCGATGTCCAATGTGGTCGATGTGGTGGTGAAGCGGTTGCGGCGCAAGCTCAAGGAACCAGAACTGATCCACGCCGTCCGCGGCCTCGGCTACCGGCTGGGCTCGCGGTGAACACCCACTCCTCGGCCGATCGGCTGCGCAAACTGCGCTGGACGCTGACCGCGTTGTTCACCGTGATGAACACCCTCGGGCTGGTCGTCTTCGCGTGGCTGCTCATCAGCGAGGACGGTGACCAGGGCGAGGAACGGATCGACGCCGCGCTGACCCAGGTCACCTCGTCGGTCAGCAGGCTGGTCGCCTACGACGACGGCACCGTCGGCTTCGGTCTGGTCAACACCGACGTGCTGAACGACCGCTGCCCCCAGTTCGCGATCCTGCCCGGCGCGGCGCCCGCGTTCCAGCCGCACTTTTCGCGGGCGGACTGCGTCCCGATGAGCACGCAACTGCTGAACGGGCTCGCCACCGAGGCGGTGAAGTCCGGCAAGCTGGTGCAGGGGCATCAAAAGGCGTCGAACGGCGACCTGGTCAAGGTCCGCGCCGAACCGCTGCGCGACAGTGACGGCAAGACCTTCGCGGCCGTCGTGGCGGTGCAGTCCACCGAGGCCGAGGATTCCGCGCACACCACGTTCACGCTGCTGGTGATCGGCGGCACCGTGCTGCTGGTGGCGATACTGGGCTTCGCGGGTCATCTGCTGTCCGGACGCTCGATCCGCCCCGCGGCCGCGGCCTTGCAGCAGCAAGAGGTCCTGCTCGCCGAGACCGCGCACGACCTCCGCACCCCGGTCGCCGCCCTGCGCGCGCTCGCCGAAACCGCGATGGCCAACCCCGCGCAGTCGGCCGAACTCCTGCCACGCACCGTCCGGCTCGCCGCGAGAATGGGCGGGATCATCGACGATCTCCTCGTCCGCGCCCGGCTCGCCGCCGGCGTGGAACAGCTGAGCATCCAGCCGATCTGGCTCGATCAGCTGGTGGTGGGCATCGTCGAGGACACCGCGACCGAAGGCGCCGAAGTCACCGTCACCGCCGCGCCCACCAAGGTCAACGCCGATCCCGCGCTGCTGCAACGGGCGATCGGCAACCTCCTCGACAACGCCATGCGCTACGGCCGCCACCCGGGCTCGAAGGCGTTCGTGCACCTGACCGTCGCCGGCGGCACCGTGACCGTCGCGGACCACGGCCCGGGTATCGACACCGCGCTGGCGGGCGAGGCGTTCGACCGGTTCGCCAGCACCGGCGGGTCTTCCGGGCTCGGGCTGTCGATCGTGCGCTGGGTCGCGCAGGCGCACGGCGGCACGCTCGCGGTGTACAACGCGGACGAGGGCGGCGCGATTTTCGAACTGCGGTTACCGGTCAGCCCGAACTGACCGGAGACGGCGCCGGCCTCACTGGTTCTTCGTGCCCGCCGCGGCCGCGCCGTCGCGCAGCCAGCCGGGAACGTGCTCGGCCTCGCGCGGGTACATCCGCAGTTCCTCTTGGAAGAATCGTGCGTCCGGGCGGTGATCCCAGTCCGGCTCGTCGTACCAGTCGTATTCGGCGCTGAACTTCCCGCTGACCACGAGATGGAACCTGACAGACGTCCAAGTTCCTTCCCCTGGCTTGTACATGTCGGCCCGCAGACCGGTGAAGAACTCGACAGCGCCCGGGGGTTCCCACTCGATCATCTGCCCGAAGACGGTCATCACCTGGGCATGGATCTCCACATAGCCGCCGACCGAACGGAAATCGACGAAGAGCTGCTGCCAGTCGACCGGAAGACGCTGGGTCAGGTGATCGCGGAACGCCGTGACCACCTCACCGACCAGCGCCTGGTTCAGCGGGATCAGCTCGGTGACGTCCTTTTCCGGCGGAGCGGGGCGGTCCTTCCATTCGGGCAGCTTGTCGAGCAGCCACTCCGGCGTGTGTTCGAGCTCCCTCGCGAACAGCTTGAGATCCTCCGCGTAGTTCGAATCCTCGATGGCCGGATTCCACTCCGGTTCGTAATCGCGGTTGTAGCTGCGGAAGAACGCACCCGACGACTCGAGGGTGAACCGCGCGGAGAACCAGGCGCCCCGCTCCGGAGCACGCCGGTACTGCGCGACACGCAAGCGCGCCAGAGGCCGGTTCAGTTCCACCGGTGGGGCGATCTCAAGCGTCGAACCGTCGTCGCGAAGGACGGTGAGCGCCAGGTCCTGCACCGGGACGGTCATCCGGCTGATCAGGTCGATACGGCGCCAGCCGCTCTCCCCGACGAGGTCGACGAGCGCGTTCCCCACCCGCTGCTCCAGCTCGACCGGATCGTCGTCAGCCCCGGAAGTCCCTGGGCCAGAGTTCGACGTTGTGGTCATTGGGGAAGCTCCTCACGTGGATGGTCGTCCTGCCGTTTTCGTCGACTTCTCGCCACCGGACGTGGCGTGAATGCGCGTCGTCCACCCCGCGGTCACGAAGCTCGAAGACATCTTCCCAAACGACATCGCCCGCGGCGTCCTGGTTCCGCTCGTTCATGTAGAACGTGTCGTCCCGGTGGGTCAGCGGAGTGCTCTGTCCTTGGTTTTGCGACCGTACTTGGGTGCCCTGGTTGATCGCCTCGCCGCCGCCACCACGAGCGGTGCCGCGGTGGTGACCACCGTCATCGAGGTTGTGGTTTTCTTTGCCGTTGGGCGGTGTCTGCTTGCCACCAAGGGCGCCGACCTCCGACTGGGCCGACCCGTCCCGGCGCAACTGGGTGTAGCCGTCCGGGTCCGGTACGCCGGAAGTCGCCACGGTGTTGCCCCGCGCGTCGGTGCGGTGGAAGGCGGTGCCGTCGTCCACGCTGACCACCGCCGACCTCGGCGGCTGATTCAGGTCCGCGTCGAACGGTTTCCCGGTGTGCACATGGGTGACCGCTCCGGTGGGTCCTGTCTGGAAGGTTCCATAGGGCGCGCCCTCCCTGTCGAGGAGAGTGAACCGCGTGTTCGGTGGCAGATCGGTCCGATTGGTGAACTGATTGCCGCGTTTGCCGTTGACGTTCTTCGTCACCTGCTCGTGCTGCCGGGGCGTCCAGTCGCCGGTCTTCCCACCCGAGAACGTCTTGTCCTTGGCGTTGTAGGTGACCTCGTTGTCGGGCTTCGGCCAGGTGCTTTCGGGATTCTTCGCCCTCTTGGTCCCGTAGAAACCGTCTTGGGTGACGTCCGCGCCGATCCGGTCACCGTGCCCGATCTCCGGGTTCGTCCGCCCGCGCTGGCCGGTTTCCGCCTCGACGTGGGTGATCTTCCCGTCCGCGTCGGTGTAGTGGGTCGCGCGTGGTTGCCCATACTCGTCGGTAACCGTATGTGCCCTGTTCGGCTCCAGGGTCGGGTTTCCGTCCGCGTCCAGCTTGGGGTTGCCCGCTGCGTCCGTGTGCATCCGGTTGAAGGCGTCGGTCTGGCCGACCACTCGGTCGTGGTGCACTGGCGGCCCCTCCGTGCGGGGTCGTTCGTACTTCACCCCGGGCTCGGGGATCCCGTCGGCGTCGACACGGTATTCCTGGTGCATCGGCCCGCGATCGACCCGGTAGTTGGCGTCGCCGACCCGGTTCGCCAGTTCCGGGTTCGTCCTGCCCGGATGCTGATCGGTGTCGATCCATTTGACCTTGCCGGTTCCGTCGGTCTGGAAGGTCCCGCGCGGATTGCCTTCGGCGTCGACGACGTGGTACCGGGTGTCCGGATGCAGATCCGTGCGATGACTGAACGGTTCGTCGACCTTGGGCGCGGGAACGTCTTCGTTCGGTACTCGCACCGTCTTCGACGGGATGCCCGGTTCTTCGACGTCCGCGTTGCGGGTCACGAACTGCTCGCCGTGGACGGTGTCGACCGGGATCGCCGTCGTCGTGGTGTGAGTCGTGCCGTCGGCTCTCGTCGCGAACGAGTCCACCCGGTGGCCTGCCTGGACCCGGTAGTCGGCGTTGCGGGCGGGCCAGGCGACTTCCGGGTTGATGTGGTTCCGGTTGTTCGGCACGACGGCCTCGACGTGCGTCACCACACCTCGGGAATCGGTGTAGGCATGGCTCCGTACGGTGCCTTCGGGACCGTAGACGTCGTACCGGGTGCGAGGGCTCAGGCTCTCCGCGGAAGCGAAGAACGAATCGTTCTCGCCCAGATGCCTCGGCTCCACCCGGTCGAATCCGGGCTCGTGCCACCTCGTCTGGATCTGTGGGTCCAGGTCGGGGTCGGGAGCGCGATGCGGGGCGAGTGGATCCTGGTCCGGGACACCGGTGTCCTCACGTGGAGGCGGTGAATCCCCGGTGTCACCACCGTCATGGTGGTTTCCACCCGGTGTCGCGGGATCATCCGGATTGATGACGGAATCGATGTCCCGTGGTGGAGGGACGTCCCCGTCCGGCGCGCGCGCCGGCTGCGGATGCCGGGGGTGGTCTCCGCCTCGTATCGGGGGCCCCGGCCGCCCGGAATTCAGGTCCAGGAAAGGATCGCCCATCGGCATCCTCGATCCCGGGCGGCGTGGCCCGGGTTCCGGCCACAGGCCCCCCGAGCCCGTGGCCGTGCTGTGCGAGCGGGTGGACGGCCGCGGCGCCTCCGGCACCGGGCCTTCAGCGCGTGCCGCCGGCCCGGCGGAAGGCGTTAGCCCGGCCAGCTGAGGCTCGCCCTTCGGAGCGGACTCAGGATGCTCGGCCGGGCGAGGTCGATCTGCGTCCAGGTCGATGTCGACGAGGGTGGTGTCGTGCCGCGGCGGTAGTCCGGGATCACCGTCCGGCAGGGATTTGGGCGGGGCAGGCTCCTCGGGCGTCGTTTCCTTGTCCTTCGGGGTGGAGTCCTTGGCCGGAGGCGTATCCGTGACCTTGGTGGTGGGCAGCGCGGGGTGACCTGCGGCGGCATCCTCGACGGTGTGCACGAGGCCGAGCACCCTGGCGACGGTGTAGAGGCCCTTCTGCCTCGGTGTCTGCGGGTTGACCGGCGTGCTCGCCGCCCAATCCTCCTGCGCCTTCCGGACGGTTTCCCTCTCCGGGAGCCCCAGGTGTTCGCGTGTGTCCGCCGGATCGACCCGGTCGGACATCCTGACTTCACCGGTCTCGCGATTGATGGTGGCCGTCGGCTCGTCGGCGTCCCGCGCGCGATGTCCTGTCGCTTCGGGACTCCCCGTCTGGGAGTGATGGGACGGCGCTTCGGAAGCGGCTGGGTTCTCGCCGCGGGCCGTCGGCGCGGTCTCAGGATCCCGACCCGGTGCGGGGGTCTCGTTCGCCTTGGGGGCAGGGGAAGCCTGTTCGGTTCCGGATGTGCGATGCGGGCCCTGTTCCATCGCTTCACCGACCGAACCGGGTCGCGTCGAAGGCTCTGGCGGCGTCGGAGGATCGGGCCGCGGCGACGGCTCGGGCCGCGGCGAAGGGTCAGGACGGGGCGAAGGTTCGGGTCGCCTGGAGGGGTCTGGCTCCCGTACAGGGGCTCGTTCGTCGGGTGCCCTGCTTGGCCGCCGTTCATCGGGTACGTGGTCCGGTGTCCTGTCACCGGGCGGCCGGTTCGGCGGTCCCTCGGGTGGTGGTGGCCCGTCCGGCGTCCGGTCACCCGGCGGGTTCGCCGCCGGTGTCTCATCGGGTGTACGCGGGTTGTGCGGCGGAGGCGGGGCGTCCCCGGCGTGCGCCGGAACCTCGACGGGCGAATGCCCGAGCCCGACCTTCGCGAGCAGCGAGTCGACACCGGGGATCTTGCGGACGGCTTTGGCCGCCAGCTCGGTTCCGGTGGGGATCTTCGTGATCGCCGTCCCCGCCTTTTCGGCGACGCGGCCCGCTGCCGCGACGGCACCGACCTTGCTCCCGGCAGCCGCGGTTCCCGCACCGCGGATCGCCGCGCCCGCGCCCTTGGTACCGAGCACCGCGCTGGCGATGTTGAAGGTGGTCTTACCCGCCGCCCGGGACGGATCTTCGCTCCAGGTGTCCCAGGCGACCATCGTCTTGCCCGCCTCGACCAACGTCGAGCCCATCTCACCGCGGTCGAATCCCGGGAGGCCGACGGTCTGGTCGAGTTGCGCCAGTCCCGGGGTGGAGTAGGTCGCCACGGCGAGGCCGAACTTGCCCAGTCCCTTCCACGCATCACCGAACGTGGACCAGGAGAAGTGGCCGTCGCCGTAGCCCGCCAGCGCGGCGAAGCCCACGAACATCTCGACCGCGCCTTCCCACATTCCGACGAAGAACGAGCCGACTTCTTCCAAGCCGTCGACGAGTCCGCCGAGGAATCCCTCTCGCGGCTTCTTCGGCTGTTTGGTCTCCTCCCCCGCCGGTTTTCCGACCTTGCCCGCGTACTCGGTCATCAGGTTGGCTATCTGGGCGGCGACCTGGATGGCGAAAACCGTCCGCGACGCCCAGCTGGTGCACCGGTCGAAGAGTTCGTTGTTGTCGGAGATGTGCTTCCTGATCGCGTGCTTCGCGGCAACGATGAGGTTTCCGTAATCCCGGCAGGCCGCGGACAGGCTGTCCATCGCGACCGCCATCTCCTTGACCCCCGGTTCGCCGTACGAACCGTTGTTCAAGGAGTGAATGGCGTAGAACAGCTCGAAACCGGCGGCGTCCGTCCAGACCTTGCGCAGCTCCGCCGCGGCGCTGTCGGAGAGTTGGACGGCGGCACGCAGCGCGTTCGCGGACGCGGTCCACGCCGTGGCCAGATCCCACGCGGCGGTCTCGCTGTCCGAGGGCCAGATGGCTTCCTTGGTCTGGCCGCCGTTCTGGACCACCCAGTTCCAGAGGTCCCCGTCCGGCTCGACGATATCGGTCATGTCACCGGTCGAACCGGCCGGCGATGGTGCTGTCGACGGCCTGATAGGCCTGCACCGCCTGGCCGCCGTTGTCCGCCAGCTGCCGGTAGATTCCGGGGACCTGGTCCATGGCGGAGGCCACCGCGGTCCTCGGTGTCGTGTAGAGAGCGGTGAAGGCGCGCCCCAAGGGGCCGGTGCCGATCTGCCCGGGAACGTCGATCTTGCCCCGTTGGAGCACCCAGGCCGGGCCGAGTTCGTCACCCGCGGCGCGCAGCCTGTTCAGCTGTGCCACCGTCTCGCCGGGAAGCATGTCGATCTTGCCGTCACCGTCGCGGTCGATGCCGGTCATCGAAGCCTCCGGTCCAGTTCGTGCAGCAGCGGGTCGAAGCGCAGGTCCGTCGTCTCGGGAGTGGCGTCGGCGGGCAGAAAGCCCGCGACGATCTCCATGACCTCCTCCTGGGATCGTTCGACGGCCCGGTGGAAGGTCTCGGTGATGTCCCGCGCCAGCGCGACCGAATCGGGCGCCCGGTAGATCCGTGGGTCCAGCCACAGTTCGATGAGCTCACCGGCCCCGCCGACGGTCACGCCGATCAGCCCGTCGTCCGATTCGGCGGTGGCCCGGATCTCGGCCATCCTCCGTTGGGTGGACCGGATGTCCTGGGCCAGTCGCCCGTACTCGGCCCGCATGTCCAGCTGGAACGGCGAATCCATGGCACCTCCCCTGTTCGCGTCCGGATCAGCTTGTCCGCATCCGGCGGTTCGCGGGGCCGCGTGACCTGTTGCTGTCACTCGGGTTCGTCGCGTCGCCCGGCGCACGACCATGGGGGACGAGGAAAGGAGCCGACCGGATGACCTTCGACGTCGTCGGCCTGTGCCGCCGGGAACCCGATGCCGACGCGCTGATCTCGGCGATCCGGGCCGCGAGCCCACTGTCCGAAGTGGAAGTTGACGAAGACCGCATGCTGTTCCTGCTGCGGAATCCCGGTGGACGGGTGGTGCTGACCATCGAGAACGGCAGGACGGTCCGGGTACCGGGCGAAGTGCGGCGACTGCTCGGAATCGACGTGCCGCCACCGGTGTGGTGGGTGGAAAGCCGGGCACCGGAAGACGACACCGAGGCGGAGGCGATCGCACGGGAGTTCACCACCGCCCTGGTCGCCGCGACCGGCGGATCGTCGTGGTCGAGCCGATGAACGGGCAGCTGGGCGCTTGGGCCCGCGCGACGTCCGAAGCGATCGTCGTCGAACAGTTCCGTGACGTGGTCCCGGCATCCACCTGGCTCGTCGACGCCGCCAAGTCGGCCGTCGACAGCGGGCGAGTGCTGCAACTCGTCACCGGTGAGCGAAGTGGCCTCACCTTCCCGCTGGAGTCGCTGCTTGGCGACGCGCGCGCCGGTTGGGTCGTCCGCGACGCGAACGGTGGGCATCGCGACGGCTTCCTGGGGCTGCCCCTGGACTGGAACGGCACCAGGTTCGTCCCCGAGGCCGGCGCGACGATCCCTCCGCCGCGGAAGTACTCGCCGGGCAGCGGGGACCTCGAAGTCCAGATCAGCACCCCCTTCCCGGCGGGGGAACCGCTCCGGCTCGGCAAGAGCACCGAAATCGTGATGCGTGCGCTCACCGGCGCCGGGCCGCTCGGCTGGGGTGTCGCGGAACCGGTCACCGAACCCTGGTCCGCCGCCGACGTCTCCGCCCATTGCTTCGCGCGGGCGCCGAGACCCGTTTCGCTGGTCGTCGTCGGGAAGGGGATGACCGGGCGGCTGCGGGTGTCCCGAGTGGACGACGACGTCGTCGAGGAGCTCCATATCAGCGGACCGGCCGCGGGATCGGTGGATACCCGCCGCATCGAAGATCTGGCCGCCGAATGCGCGGGCACCGCGAGGCGGATGACCGTCGGAGCGGCCCCCGGCCGGACCCACGGCGTGCGTTCCACGATCCCGGCGCCGCCCGCGCTGCCCTACGGAGTCCTCTTCGGACATGAACTCGTCTCCGCCGTCGGAGTGGCACACGCGCACCGGACGCCGGCCGCACGGGTGCGGCTCCTCGGCGCCGGCGACCGCAAAGCCGTCTGGTGCCGGTTCGACGGCGGCGCTTCGACGCCGTTCGAGCAACTCACCGACATCCTCCACCACTACGCGACGCCAGTCGGGAGCTGAACCCATGAAACGCACTCTCGCCGCAGCCGCACTGGCCGTGACCGCCCCGTTCTTCGGAGCCGCGCCTCTCGCTCAGGCGGCGCCCCCGCCGGGGGCCTGTCACAACCCGGAACCGGCGAGGTCCGCCATACCGGCCCAGCCCTGGGCGCAGCAGGTCCTCGATCCGCAGCGGGCATGGCCGCACAGCCGGGGCGGTGGGGTCCTCATCGCGGTGGTCGATTCCGGCGTCGACGCCGACCACCCACAGCTCCAGCGGGCGGGAAAGGTTCTCCCCGGCCGGGACTTCTATCTCGCCGGTACCTTTCCCGGCGCCTTCGACTGTGTCTCCCACGGCACCGGGGTGGCCGCCATCGCCGCCGCGGATCCTGTGTCCGGTATCGGTTTCCACGGAGTCGCACCGGACGCGCGGATCCTGCCGGTGCGGATCAGCGATCGCGATGTCGGCGACCAGGGCGAGTCGTTGCGGATCGACCCCCAGGTCGTGGCCAACGGCATCCGGTACGGCGCGGACCAGGGCGCCAGGGTGATGAACCTTTCGTTGTCGGGGCACGAGGATTTCGCCGTCATCCGTGACGCCGTCGCGTACGCGGTCGCCAAAGACGTCCTGGTGGTGGCCGCGGCGGGCAACGGACAACGGGACGCGAACACCGAACTGCCGTCGTATCCCGCCTCCTACCCCGGAGTGCTCGCGGTGGGCGCGGTGGACATCGACGGCGCGCGGATCCAGGGTTCCCAGGTCGGTCGCTACGTCGACCTCGTCGCCCCTGGAGCCAAGGTCCTGACCGGGACGAGAGTGGCGGGCCACGCCTATGTCGACGGCACGAGTTTCGCCGCCCCGTTCGTGACCGGCACGGCCGCGCTGGTGCGCTCCGCCTGGCCTGGCCTCAGTGCCTCCGAAGTCGCGCAACGGCTGATGGCTACGGCGAACCCGGCCCGTGGTGGACGGGGCAGTCCCGCCTACGGGGCCGGCTTGGTCGATCCGTATCGGGCGGTGACCGATGGGCTCGATCCGCAGAAACCCGCGGCCCTGCCCGCTTTCATCCCGTCACCACCCGACCAGGCGCGGCTCGACCGGGAAGCCGCCGACGAACGCGCGGCCGAGATCGCGAAGTGGCTCGCCATCGCCGCGGTGACCGGGATCGTGCTGGCCGCGCTGTTCGCGGTCGTCGTGCCGCGCGGACGCCGCCGTCGCTGGCGGCCCGCCCGTGCGGAGCCGGTGCCCGATCAGCCCGCCGTCGTCGAACCGCCGGAGCAGGTCTTCCTGATCTCCGAGCCTTGACCCTCGCCCATGAAGAATCCCCGGAGCGATGTGCTCCGGGGATTCTTCATGGGCGAGGATCACGATCAGCCGAACAAGGCACTGCATTTCGAGACAGTGTGCTCGTAACCGTCGGCCGCGCCATTGGTGACCACGCCCTTCTGCTGGCCACACTCGATGTCCTCACCGGCGATCTTCTGGTCCCGCATCAGCGCCGCGTAACCGTCGATGTTGTTCTGGCCCTCCCAGAACTCCTGCGAACGCAACGCTTCGTGACGCTGGTCGTCCAGCGACTGGCTGTGCTGAGCCATCGTGCTCTGCAGGTTACCCGCGATCGCATGCAGGTCTCCGAAGTTCGCCGAAATGAGCGAGTCGAACATTTACTCTCCCTTTCAATCGGTACGATCAGTTGATGACCGAGCCAATGGCGTTACTCCACTCGTTGTCCACGTCGTCGTAGTTGACGTGGACCTGGGTGATCTTGTCGGACATGAGGTCCACGTTTTCGGTGTTCCTCCCCCAGTTGTCCTGCCTGACGATCTCGGTGCCCTCATACGTTCGGCTGGCCTTCCCCTTCCAGCTCGAGCTGAGCCCCTTGATGGCGCCGAGACTCGAATGCACCTGTGCGTTGATGTCCTCACCGATCGCCCGCGTCTTCGCCGCGTATGCGGCCATCGACGCGATATCGCCGGAGAAATAGCTCACTTCATCCTCCATTCCACGACATTGGGTGCTCCTTACCTTCGCCAAGTTAGTGAGCGATCGAGGCGCTTTCCGGTGGTCGGCAGCTTCCTGCCAGCGCGGTCCCGGAGCCGCCGCGGTGGCCGACGATCGTTCTCGTGTCGACAGTCGTGGTGAAGCGCCCCACCCGCAGGCCGGGCCCGGAGATGCCGTCCGGTGAGCTGATCCTTCAGCCACCGCCGGAGATCCCGCCCCCGCCCGCGCGGCAGTGGGCCCAGGTGCTGATGGTGCTGCCGATGGTGGCGATGACGGCCGGGATGCTGCTCATGTACTCCGGCAGCATGAACGGGTCGATGCGCTTCGCGATCTACGGGATCATGGGCGTCGGCATGCTCGGCATGGTCGTCATGGGGTTCCTGCAGGGTGGTGGCCCGAGCAAACGGGAAATGGGGCACGCCCGCCGGAAGTACCTGCGGCATCTGGCCCAGCATCGGTTGCGGTTACGGCGATCGATCCGCAAGCAGCGCGAGGCGATGGAATACCTCCATCCGGACCCGGCCTCGTTGTGGTCTCTGGCGGGAAGCTACCGCCTGTGGGAACGCCGCAAGGAGGACCCCGACTTCGGCGTCGCCCGCATCGGGCTGAGCGCGCAGAACCCGGCGACCACCCTGGTCACTCCCGACACCAAACCGCTCGAAGAGCTGGAACCGTTGTCCGCGCTGGCGCTGCGCCGGTTCATCACCACTTATTCCACTGTGGACAGGCTGCCGATCGCCATCGCGATCAACGGCTTCAGCCGGATCTACCTGCGCGGAGCCCGGGACGCCGCGCTCGGCATGCTGCGCGCGGCACTGGGGCAGCTGGTCACCCTGCACTCCCCCGACGACTTGCGCGTCGCAGTCTGCGTGAACGAGGAGCACCGGGCCGGCTGGGAGTGGACCAAGTGGCTGCCACACGCCCTGCATCCCGAGCGTTCGGACGCGCTCGGCCCGCTTCGCCTGGTGGCGCCGAGCATTCCCGCGCTGGAGTCGATGCTGGAGGAGGAACTGGCCAAACGGCCGAGGTTCGACCCCGAAGCGGACGTCCGGCTGGCCGGACCGCATCTGGTGGTGGTACTCGACGGCGGCGCGGTCACCGGCTCGTCCCATCTCATGACCGGGGGCGGTGTCGAAGGCGTGACAGTCGTCGACCTGACCACGATGCCGCCGAGGGCCTTGGACCGGACCACCGTCGTACTCGCCGTCGACGCGGACGGCGGACTGCTCAGCGAGACGATCGACGGTGAGGCCCCGCTGGGGAAGGCCGACTCGCTGGGTCCCGTTGCCGCCGAAGGGCTCGCCCGCCAGCTGGCACCGCTACGGCTGACCGCGGGCCTGCGAGGCGAGGCCCCGATGAGCACCGAACTCGGGCTGGCGGAATTGCTGGAACTGGGCGATCCATACGAATTCGATCCCGCCGACACCTGGGAGCCGAGGCCGAACCGGGACCGGCTCCGGGTCCAGTTCGGCATCCAGGCCGACGGCGCCCCGATCGAACTCGACCTCAAGGAGTCGGCGCAGGACGGCATGGGGCCGCACGGCCTGCTCATCGGGGCCACCGGCTCCGGGAAATCGGAGCTGCTACGAACGCTGGTCCTCGCGCTGGCGGTCACCCACCCACCGAGCTCGCTGAACTTCGCGCTGGTCGACTTCAAGGGCGGCGCCACCTTCGCCAGGCTGGACGCGTTGCCGCACACCAGTGCGGTGATCACCAACCTCGCCGACGAATTGCATCTGGTCGACCGGATGACCGACGCGATCAACGGCGAGCTGATCCGCCGTCAGGAACTGTTGCGGGCGGCCGGCAACTTCTCCTCCCTGCGTGACTACGAAAAGGCGCGGGCCGCGGGTGCGCCGCTGCCCGAAGTGCCGACGTTGCTGGTGATCTGTGACGAGTTCTCCGAACTGCTGTCCGCCAAGCCCGACTTCATCGACATGTTCGTCCAAATCGGACGGGTCGGGCGCTCGCTCGGCGTCCATCTCCTGCTCGCCTCGCAACGCCTCGAAGAAGGCCGGTTGCGTGGCCTGGAAACCCACCTGTCCTACCGGGTCGGGCTCCGCACGTTCTCCGAGATGGAGAGCCGGGCGGTGCTCGGGGTCACCGACGCCTTCAAACTGCCGCGCGCGCCCGGGCACGGGTTCCTCAAGGTCGGTACGGAGCCGATGGACCGGTTCCGCTCCGCCTATGTCTCCGGCGTGTACCAGCGGGCGACCGGTGGAAGCGTGCCCACGAACCCCGGGGAACGCTTGGTGTTGCAGGAGTACACCACGGCCTACGTCGCCGAGGAATTCGACATCGAGCCGGAAGAGTCCACCGAGCCGGACGACGACACCGCCGTCGGCGAAACGTTGCTGGACATCCTGGTCGATCGGCTCGAAGGGCGGGGAACCCCGGCTCATCAGGTCTGGTTGCCACCGCTGGCGGAGTCCCCGACCCTGGACGCGCTGCTGCCCCCGCTGGTCGCCGATTCCCGGCGCGGGCTCTCCACCGGTGAAAGCGGTTCGCTGCGGCCGGTGCTGGGCATCGTGGACCGGCCGTTCGAGCAGCGGCGCGACCCGCTGGTCCTGGACCTGGCCGGCGCCGCCGGGCACGTGCTGGTCATCGGGGCTCCGCAGACCGGGAAGAGCACGGTGTTGCGGACGTTGATCGCCAGCCTCGCGCTCACGCACACGCCTCGCGAAGTCCAGTTCTATTGCCTCGATTTCGGCGGGGGAACGCTCGCGTCGATCGCGGGCCTGCCGCATGTCGCCGGCGTTTCGGGCCGGCTCGACACCGGCGCCGTCCGGCGGACTGTGGCCGAGGTGTCGACGATCCTGGCCCAGCGGGAACGGCTGTTCGCCGAGCAGCAGATCGACGGCATCGTCACCTATCGCAGGCTGCGTGCCGAAAACCGGTTCCCCGCGGAAAAGCATGGCGACGTCTTCCTGGTCATCGACGGCTGGCAGACGCTGCGCAGCGATTTCCCGGAACTCGAAGAGACGGTCGGCGACATCGCCGCGCGCGGCCTTTCCTATGGCGTGCACGTCGTGGCCGCGTGCTCCCGCTCGTTCGACCTGCGGATGAACGTCCGTGACCTGTTCGCCAGCAGACTGGAGCTGAAGATCGGTGATCCGATCGACTCCGTCATCGACCGGCGTGCCGCGATGAGCGTTCCGGCGGACGCGCCGGGGCACGGCATCGCCATGAGCGGGCACCAGATGCTGATCGCGTTGCCCCGTGTCGACGGTGTCGCGGAGGCGGACGACCTCGCCGACGGCATCGGCGCGCTCGTCGAAGCGGTGAAGACGGCGTGGCCGGGTGAACCCGCGCCGTCGGTCCGGCTGCTGCCGGGAATCCTGCCGTACGAGGAGCTTCCTCCCACCGACAACACGGACGGCGAGGAGCAGGGGCTCGCGGTCGGGATCCACGAAAGCGACCTGTCGCCGATGCGGCTCGACTTCGCCAAGGACCCGCACTTCTTCGTGCTCGCCGACACCCAGAGCGGCAAGACGTCGTTCCTCCGGGTGCTCGCCAAACGGATCCAGAAGGCCTACACCCCGGACGAAGCCCGAATCATCCTGGTCGACCATCGCCGGAGCTTGCTCGGCGAAGTGGGCGCGGACCACCTTCTCGGCTACGGCACCAACGACGAGCAGAGCGGGCGAATGCTCCTCGAGACGGCGAAGGCACTGTCGAAGCGGCTGCCGGGACAGGACGTCACCCCCGAGCAGTTACGGAAGAGGAACTGGTGGGAGGGACCCGAGATCTTCGTGCTCGTCGACGACTACGACATGGTTGCGACGCACAAGGAGCATCCGCTCATGGCGTTGCTGCCGCTGGCCGCACAGGGTTCGGACATCGGACTGCACGTGGTGCTGGCCCGCCGGACCGGTGGCGCGGGCCGCGGCCTGTTCGAGCCTTTCCTCGGCAGGTTGCGGGAAGTGGGCACCCCCGGCCTGATGATGTCCGGCGATCGTGACGAAGGCCCGCTGCTGGGCGGAATGCGAGCGCAGGTCCTGCCTCCGGGACGTGGCTGGCTGGTGGACCGCCGCGGCCAGAAGGGCCTGGTGCAACTCGCGTGGCTCCCGGAGCGGGAATGACCGGTTCCTGTCGCCACCCCCGGCCGGGAGCCCGGAAGTGGTTGCCTTTCCTCAAAACGACGTGAGGAGTCACGATGAGCGGTGACGAGATCAACGGTGACACCGACGCCATGCGGGAGTTCGCGTCCCGGGTCATGGGCAGCCTCGAGCAGCCGCCGGTCAGCAACATCTCCAGGCTCGACGGGTCGACAGCATGCCCCGGTGGGCTGGACAACCTCTGCATGCACCTCACTGCCGCGGAAAACCACAGTGTCCAGCAACTGCAGATCTTCATCACGCAGGTCGAGCAGGGATTCACGGCGTACAGCGCATTCGTCCAGCAAACGGCCGCGAGCTATATCCGCGCCGACGAAGCCGCCCGCCAGGAGATCTTGAACACCTTCGTCTCGCGGAATCCGGAGGCCCACACGGAAATCGACCCCCGGCTCGCCGCACCGCGCGCCGGACAGCGCTGAGGGGATCTCATGGCGTCCCTCGAGGAAATGTACGGGCAGCTCACGGCGGAGATGCATACCCACGTCCCCAAGCTGGTGGCCATCGGCTACCTGTGGCGGGACGCGAGGGCCTGGATCGACGGGCAGGCGACTCTCCTCCACCAGCAAGCGAATCAGCTCGTCACCCAGGATCGGTGGCCCGACGCCGCCGGACGCCAGTTCATGGCGCGGGTGAGCCGGGACACCACCGTCATGCGGAGTTGGATCGACCCGAGCGGGATCGTCACGTCGATGATGACCGTCGGGCTCCCGGTACCACAGAAGCAGACCACCGCGTCGGAGGTGCTCGACAAGGTCAACACCCTGAACCTGGCACTCTGCGCGGCCCAGAACTTCGCGAAAGACCAGATCGACCTCTACAACAGACTGTCCGAAGAGGACAGGGGGAAACAGCGGCCGGACATCGAAACGAAGATCGCCGACGAGATCACCAAGCTCGGCCCGAAGTACCAGGAAGCGGCGCTGGCCATGCAGAAAGCCGTCGGCTTGCCGTGGGAAGGCCCGCTCGGTGCGACGTCCGGGAAGGGACAGCCCGGACCGGCCACGAACGGCGTTCCCGCTTCCGGAGCCGCTTCTCCCACAGCCACGCCCGCGCCTTCTTCCCCGCAGCCACAGGAACCCAGCCCCACGGAGGAAGAGGTCCCGGAGACGACGGATCCGGTCAAGGACGCTCTCGAAGCGGCACCCGGTGCCCTGGACGCCTTGAGCCAGGCGATGCAGTCGGCTCAACAGCTGCTGGGCGGCGGCTCGGGCTCCCCCAGCCCGACGCCGCTCAGCCCGATCGATCCGCTCGCCCCGGGAGACTCGCTCACCCCCGCGGAGGTCGCGGACCGGCTCGCCCGACTCGACGGTGGTTCCGGCCTGCCGAGCCTCGCCGGGGGCGGGGTGAGCCCGGTCGGTGGTCCGGCGGGCGGAGCCGGTGGAGCGCCCGCCCCGACGACGCCGATCAACCCTTCGGCACCCGGCGGTGCAGGCAACGCCGCTTTCCCGGTGGCGGCTTCCTTTTCCGCCACGGGTTCCGGCGGCACCGGCACGGCGGGCACTCCCGGCGCGATGCCACCGGCACAGCAGCAACCGCAGCACGGCGGAGCGCGGACCGGTAACGGCATCAAACCCGGCGCGGCCGAGCACAGCGCCACCGGACGGTCCCGGGACCGCAAACCCGGCGTGACGCCGGGGGTTTCCCTGCTCGGCCGGTCCGGACGTGGCCGCCCGGTCGACCGGTCAACCGAACCGGCTCCCGCGCCGCGCCGCTGGGACCGGGAGAACGACACGGTCCAGCTGCTCGACGAGGAGCTGTGGCAGGTCAAACAGGAAGACAGTGGTCCGCGCTATCGCGCCGGACAGTGAGGAGGGGTAGATGCCTGATCAAATCAACGCGGACACCGAGTCGATGAGCGCTTACTCGAGCAAGCTCACCGCCCCGGAGATGCCGCCGTCGCTGGCACGGCTGGGAACACCGCCGAATCTGACCGGCCTCTTCGAAGGCATCGCGATGTCGGTGCTGGACAAGGCCGCCACCGCGAGCATGGCCGCGTTCATGGCGAAGATGACCGAAGAGATGGTCACCGACTCGACGAAGGTCAAGACCGCCGCGATCACCTACAGCGCGGCGGACGTCACCAGTGCGCTCGAGCTGGCCACGTCCGCCACCAAGGTGCTCAAACAGGGCATCGATCTGGTGAAGCAGACGGCGGGCACCGTGCAACAACCGTCCACCACCACCGAAAAACCGGCCGACCCGGCCGCGGGCGGCGCCCCGCAGGACCTGGTCTGAGGAGCTGATCATGGCTGTTCCCTACAACCTGTTGCCGATCGAGGCGCATCTGGCGATGATCACGGCCGAGCAGGCCAACGTCGCCGTTCTCACCGACGCGGCCCGTATGTGGACCGAATCCCGTACCTGGATCGAAAACGCGTCGACCGAATTGCACACCCGGGTGGGCGAGCTTTCGCCGACGTGGCAGGACGACGCGGGCCGCGCCCACGAAGAACGGGCGCAACGCTCACTCGCCGAACTCCGGTTCTGGGGTGAGCGGATCGATCTCGCTCAGCCCGCCGAGACACTGACGACTCTCGCGAGCGGTATCCAGGAGACGATGCAGGAGGTGTCGCTGCTGCACAGCCAGTACATGGCGGCGATCGCCAACCCGCTGACCGCCTGGGCGGCTCCGCTCATCCAGCAGGCCTCGGGAGCGCGCATGACCGCGCTCGGCGCGCAGTTCGACATGTCGATGCTCAAGGTCGTCTCGGCTTCCGGGATCCAGCAGCCCGACCATCTGATGCCCGAGACCCCGCAGGCGTCCACGGAAGGGAACTCGCCCGCCGACTTCATCAAGGCGGCCGAAGCGGGAATGAACGCGCTGTCGGAAGTGCAGGGTCTGGCCGAGTCGCTCGGTGTCGGCGGTGGAAGCGGCGGAACGGGAACGGACGCCTCGATGCCGGAAATCCCCGGCTACGACGGGACGTCAGGTGTTTCGCTCGCCGGGCTCGCCCCCCTTCCGACCGCGGCAGGGGCGGTCCCGGGCCTCGGCGGAATCCCCGGCGGCTCGGGCGCACCGCCGGTCCCGACGGGGCTGCTCGGCGGTATCGGCGCGGCGGGTGGGATGGCCGGTCTCCCGGTCGCGGCGAAACCGATCGGGACGAAGAAGGCGCCCAGCCTCGCGTCCGAAATCCAGCCGGCGGCAGCGAGCTCGTCCACCGCGAAGGCGGCGACGGGCCCGATGTCGCCGATGGCGCCGCCGCACGCCGGCGGACAGAACACGGCGAGCACGCTCCGGCCGTCGTCGAACGACCAGCCGGTCGGGCGGAACGGTGCGTCGCGCAGGACGTCCTCCGGCGGGAGCGACGGCGTTCCGGCGAAGCTGCGTGGCCGGGCCGCCAACGGCAATCCGGACACGGGGTTCACGCTGACGCGCGGCCAGCGGCCGGGTGAGTCAGAGTCGGGTTCGGTCCAGATGCTCGACGAAGACCTCTGGCGGCCGGCCACTCGCTGAACCGTTTGTACGTGAAGGCCCCCTTCACTGCGTCCAGCGCAGTGAAGGGGGCCTTCACGTATCTCGCGTGCTTGGAGACGTAACTCGCGTGTTTGGAGGCGTAACTCGTGAGTTACGCCTCCAAACACGCGAGTTACGCCTAGGGACACGCGAATGGCGGCCGGTCAGCCGCCCAGGGTCTGGCGCCGCGCGGCGGCCGGGTCGAGGCTCGGGCCTTCGGGCAGCCGCGCGACCAGGCCGGCGGGCAGCCGCACAGGGCGCGCCGACGGGTAGCCGAGCATCTTCAGCACGTCGGGTGAAGCCAGCGGGTAGCGGCGCCCCATGTCGGTCACGACGGTCAGCGTTCCGGCGGCGGCGGAAGGCGAGGGCATCGCCTCGACGACGATCGCGCTGCCGGGCGGCACGTGGACGCGGTCCGCGAGCGGGGTCCCGGTGGCGGTCCGGCGGGCGGTGGTGGACATCGGGTCCGCGGCGGGCAGTGCGGGATCGACGGTCAGCGAGGGCGCCGCGGAGCCGTCGCCGAAGGTGGCGCACGCGGTGGCGTCTTGGTCGCGCAGGCGCGCGATGGCCGGACGGGTGGCGGGCGCGGCGCCCGCTTCGGCGCGGACCGGGTCCAGCTGCCGGGACATGGTCGCCAGCGAAGGCGGCAGCGCCACGGTCTTCGGTTCGGCGCCGGGATAGGCCGCGAGCATCTGGGCGCTCGCGCGCTGGACGTCGTACTGCAGTTCGGTGATGGGGCGCAAGGCATCCCGCTCGGCGAGGTAGTGCTGCCGCCCGCCGCCGGAGGTCTGCACCAGCAACAGCATCCCGTTCCGGATGTCGGTCCGGCCGGGCACCGCGGCGGACACCTCGCCCGCCGCCGCCACCGGCAGCGGCCCGATCGGCGTACCTTCCGGGAGCACGTCGAGCCACGCCCGGCCCACCCGCGCCCACGGCTCGGCGGTCAACGCGAGGCCGGTGCCGACGGCGCCGTAGTCGGTGATCCGGTGCCGGTGCCCTCGCCACACGACGAACCGGTCACCGGTCGACGTCGATTCCACCAGCAGCGCCTGGTCTCCCAGCTCCGCGCCACCGGACGGCGCCGCGCCCGCCAGCAGTACCGATTCCTCGATGCGGCTGCCCGCCAGGTCGCTCGCGGGCGCCGAACACAGCGACCACGAGCCGGTGAGCAGCTTTTCGGGGCCGGGCAGGCCGTCCGGCGCGTCGGCGATGCCGATCCGGGGCCCTCGCGGGACTCCGGCGAGTGATTCGCGCGAAACCCGTTCCGTGGTGCCGTGTTCGCCGAGCAGCAACAGGGCGGACGCGTAGTTCGCGACGGGGTGCAGCCGCTCGTCCAGGTAGACGTACCGCGTCCCGCTCTCCTTCTCGACGATGACGGCGGCGTTCTTGCGCCAGGCGTTGTTCCCGCCGGGCACGATCATCCCGTAGACCCCGACGCACGCCAGCGCCACGATCGCCACCGCGACACTGGCGAACGCGGCTCCGGACGGCCGCCGGAACGGTGGCTGCTCGGGATCGGTCTCCCTCGTCACGAGCGCGGAGATGGCGCGCTGCACCAGGAATTGGTACGCCTGCAGTTGATCCCGTTTGGACGCCATGGTTTCAGCCCCCCAGCCCGCGCACGTAGCCGTACAGCCCGAGCACCGAACACGCCACCGGGACGACGGCGATCGTCAGCAGGATCTCGAAGTATTCGGCGATCCGGCCGAGATACGGGTTGGCGGCGCGGGTGCTCAGCACGACACCGGAGGCGATCACGCCCGCCGCCACGGCCAAGGACAGCGGCCCGGCCAGGACGAGCAGCAGCGAACGGTCCGCCATGAGCGGGCCCGCCAGCAGGCAGCCGGCGCCGAAGATCCCGGTCACCAGCACCAGCAGCCGCTGCCGCAGGATCGGGTACAACCGCGCTCGCACCAGAAAACCGGCCGCGAGCAGGGCGACGAGCACGACCGCGGCCTCGCTGTCGCCGCGGATCAGCTGCAGCTGGCAGTACATGACGACGATCGCCGCGCCGCCCAGCATCCCGGTGAGCAGCGCGTCCGCCCTGGCGACGGCGGCGTGCACGAGATCGAGCGGCGGCTGGGGATCGTCGCGGACCAGGTCCGCGGTCGAGCGCGGCAGCACCGGCATAGGCACCCGGCCCAGCCGCAGCGCCAGCGGCGCGAACGTGGTCGAGAGCACGAGGACCCCGCCGCCGAGCACGGCCGCCGACCGGTACCCGGCGAGGTCGTCGAAGGTGGCGAGCCAGCCGCCGAGTACCCCGAGCAGGCCGACGGTGGCCGCGCCCGCGAACAGTTCGGGCGCGGCGACCACCCCGAGATGGCCGACGACGGCCGCGAGCAGCAGCGCCGCGCTCGCCAGCAGCAGATGGCCGGCGGACAGCGCGCCGATCGGGTCGTCGCCCGCCAGCAGGAGCCCGCCGCCGGTGAAGGCGAACGGGAGCGCGACGGCGGCGAGCACCGCCCCGGCACCGGCGTCGCGCAGTGCCCGCGCGAGCAGGACACCGGCGGCCAGAAGCAGCGCGGAGACCGCCAGCGCCCAGGACGCCGGTGACGTCCACGGCGGGCCGGCGCGCAGTACGGCGAGCAGGCCGAAGGACATCGCCACCCCGCCGACGGCCAGCCCGGCCTGCCGCGTGTGCCGCGGCCCCCATGCCTTGCCGGTACGACCGGACCCGGTGGCGATCGCGTCCACCAGGTCGTCGTACTCGGGCTCGGGCCATTCGGCGCGGCGCGGCGTCAGATGGAGGATCTCCCCGTCCCGGACCCGGTGCGCGCCCAGCGTCCGGTCCAGATCGAAGGGTGTCCCGTCGGCGCGGCGCATCTGCCAGCCGCCGCCGGCGACCCCGTCGTCCGCCATCCCCTCGCCCGCCCGCGCGAGCAGGCCGGGGAGGATTTCGGCGACGGACGCGTGTTCCGGCAGCGCCATGTCGATGCGCCGGTGCGGTGTGGTGATGGTGACCCTGACCAGGCCGGCAGTCTGCATGGGAAAAGGGTCGGCCAGCGGCCCGCCCGCCGGGCCACGGCGGCAGGAACCTGCCGCCGGGAAAGTACTCCGGATCCGGTCTTCTTGCGCGACAATGGGGTCATGAGCATCGAGACAGGGCTGCTCGCCCAGGGCCCCATCGCGACCGTGTACGCGGGCCGGGATCCCGCCACGGGCAACGACTTCGCGATCAAGATGTTCCCCGGCGCCTTCGACCGCGAGACCTCCGCTTGGCTGGAACGCGAGCGGAAGGCGCTGGCCGCCGTGCGTTCGACGCGCTCGGTGCTGCAGATCGACGACGTGCTGACCGACGCGGGCGGCCGGTCCGGCGTCCGCCGCGAACTGTGCCCTGGTTCACTCGCCGGTCTGCTGGATTCCGGTGCCAGGCTTGGTGTTCCCGACGTGCTCGCGCTCGGCGCCGCGATCGCGTCGGCGCTCGCCGCGGCGCACGGCGCGGACGTGCTGCACGGCGGGGTGAGCCCGCACAACGTGCTGTACCGCGCCTCCGGCGAGTTCGTGCTCGCCGATTTCGGGGTCGCTCTGCGGCGGCGATTCCCGCGCGATCCGATGTACGCGGTCGAGTACACCGCGCCGGAAACCCTGCGCGACGACACGCTTTCCCCCGCGTCCGACCTTTATGGACTCGGCGCGGTGCTCTACGCCGCGTTGACCGGCACACCGCCCTTTCCCCGGCACACCGGGCAACAGCCCGGCGAACGGATCCTCCAGGTGCTGCGGGAGCCGGTCGCGCCGATCCAGGATCCGGGCGTCCCGAGGGAGCTTTCCGCCACCATCCTGCGGTTGCTGGCCAAGGAACCGGCCGACCGGCCGCAGGACGTCGCGTCGCTGGCGCGGTTGTTCACGAAGCTGCGGCAGCCCGGCGGCGAAGTCGTCACCGCGGAACCCGTCGACGTGCCGGCCGAAGAGGAAGACGTCGAGTTCGACGATTTCGCCGTGGTCCAGCGGCAGCCCGCCGCCCCGTCACCGGTGCAGGTGGTGCAGGCGCCGCCTTCGGGCGGCCGGACCCTGATCCGCGAGTTCAGCGGCCCGCTCAAGACCGAACGCCGTCTTCCTTGGAAGCCCGTCGCGCTGGCGGGCGCCGGCGTGCTCGCCGCCGGGCTGGCCGTGGTACCGCTGGTCCTCGGCCCGGCGGAGATCGGCGGGCAGGCCGTCCCGGTCGCGGCCGCGATCCCGCCGCCCGCACCGGCTTCCGCTCCCGCTCCGGACGTCAAACTGGCGCTGGCCCCGCCGCGCGACCAGAGCGATCACGTGCAGCTGAACTGGACCGCGGAGGGCGAGCTGGACTTCGTCGTGATCATGGCGGGCGAGCGGCTCGAGACGAAACAGCTCGTCGCCCACCGTCAGCGCAGCCTCGACGTCCCGGTCGACCCGGCGCGCCGGTACTGCTTCCAGCTCAGGGCGACCGACGGCCGCCACATCTACACCACCGAGCCGGTCGCGATCCGCGGCGCCCGCTGCAACCCGTGAGCTGAAGGGGACTTTCCCCGCATAGGACGCGGTGAAGGGCGCTTTCCCCACATGGCATGCGGGGAAAGCGCCCTTCAGCCCTCTTTACGACCCTTGACCGGCACCAGGGTCCGCGGCTCGAGTGCCGCCAGCACCCGAGCTGCGAACGGTCTGGTGGCCAGGCCCCGGCGTACCTCGGCGACCTCCTGCCAAGCCCTGCGGACCGCGCCGTCGCCCACCGGCACGCCGGACCACAGCGTCACGTCCAGCACCTTGGCCAGCCGGGCGACCGGCTCACGGATCCCGTCCCCGGCAAGCGATCCGGCCGATTCGGCGAGATCGCGCGGGGTCATCCCGATCCGGAACGGCACCCCGTGCGCGCGCAGCCGGTCGCGGATCTCGTCCCAGGCGCCGAGCACCCCTTCCTCACCGGACCGGCGGCGGCGCCGTCGTGCGCGGATCACCTTCGCCACCGGAACCCCCACGAGCCACAGGAGTCCGAAAAGGACGATCGTGCCGACGAGGGCGGGCCACCACCAGCTCACCCCCGCCTCCGCGCTCTGGTCTTCGGCGGATTCCGGCTGCGTGCCGGGCGGCAGCTGCGGTGGCCGCAGCTGTTGTTCGGCGGGCAGCTGGGCCCGCGCCTTGGCGACCGCCTTGCCGGGGCCCGCCTGGTTCCGGTTCGATCCCACGGCCGCGGCGGTGGGGTCGAGCGCGACCCAGCCCGCCCCGGCGACCGCGACCTCGGGCCAGGCCAGGACATCGCGGTTCCGGACGACGTGCGTGTCGCCGTCTTTCTCGGCGTTGCCCCGGAATCCGACGACGAGCCGCGCCGGGATACCGCTCATCCGCGCCAAGACCACGTACGCGGCGGCGAACTGCTCGCTCGTCCCCCGCTTGCTCTCCAGCAGGAAGTGCCGGAGCTGCGGCCAGCCGTGCCCGGTGGGCAGCTCCTCCGTGCCCGTCGCGACCTGATAGTTCGTGCTGAGGAACCGTTCCAGCTGCAACGCGGACTGGAACGTCGGGCGCAGCCCGCGCACGGCGTCCTTCGCCAGTTGCTCGACGTCGGGCGGCACCGTGCCGAGCCCGCCGAGCCCGCCCGGCGCGCGCGCGTCGATTTCGCCGGAACCGAGATCGACCTCGGGTGAGGACCAGGTGAGCCGGTAGTCCCGCACCGGGATCGCCGACGGCGATTCCAGCATCAGCGTGCCCGCGGCCTGGTCCACCAACGGCGTCACCCCGTCCACCCGGGTCAGATCCTGATGACTCGGCAGCCAGGGGCCCGAAAGGCCGCGCACCTTGAGTTCGGCGCTGCCACCGGTACCGCCAGGAGCACCCTCCAGCCGCGCCCCGAGCCGGTGGAGCCGGGAATCGGACAGCCAGTTCGCGCCGTCGAAACCGTTGAGCACGATCAGGCGCCACTGGTCGACCGGGGCGTCGCCACGGTAGCGGAACACCTCCTCGCGGGGCGAGATGAGCCGCTGGGCGATCTCGTCCAGCGGGTTGCCGACCCGGCTCCTCGGCGGCGGCGCGGCCTGGGTGTCCTTGAGCGTCAGCGGTTCCCGGCCGGCCGGGTCGAGCGCGGCGAGCGCGACCGACCCGGCGAGCAGAGCGACCACAGTGGACAGTGCGGGCCAGACCGCCGCCCCCGTCACCCGCCACGAACGCGGCACGCCGGGTGCGCGGCTCACGGACCGGACGCGGCGCCCCGACCACAGCAGGATCCCGGCGGGCAGCGCGAATCCCAGTGCCGCCGCCACCGCGACGAGTCCCGTCGACGCCTGATACGCCTGCGCCAGCCCGGCGACGGCCAGGCTCGGCACGAGCGCCACGAGCGGCTTGTTCAGCCGCAGCAACACTTCCAGCCCGAGCACGACGGCGAGCAGCACCGACAGCGGCACGAACAGCAGCTGTTCGGGGACCGGCAGCGCGGGCCAGGTGGACTGCAACGTGAGCCGCCAGCCCTCGGTGAAGCCGCGCGCCAGCCCGCGCAACGAAGCGCCGGTCGGCAGCGCGGCGAGCGTGGTCGGCGTCAAGACCGTCTCGATCAGCCCGAGCAGACCGAGTACCGCGACGAGCAGCGGCCGATACGGCGTCAGTTTGGGGAACTTGGCGGTCAGTTCGACGCAGCCGTACGCGAGCAGGACGACCACGAGCACCGGCACGAGCAGTTCCGCCCAGCCGAACACGGGCGCGAACAGCAACCCGGCGACCCCCGTCGCGCCGAGCAGCCCGGCGACCGCGAACCGATCGAATCGAGCGCTCATGCCTTGCCCACCAAGGAGTTCCATTGGGCCGCGGCACCGGCGGCGTCGACCGCGACGATCACGCCACCGGAGCCGGCCGACGGCCTGAGGTCACCGAGCCGGACCACCGTGTCGGGCCGCCAGCGGGCCGCGTGGCCGAGGTCGGCGTCCGGGCCGGTGATCACCACGAGCACCCCGCCGGGGCGTCCGGCCGCGGCCAGGGCCGAGGGCAGCAGCGGGGCGTCGTCCGCCGCGTCCTGCGTGACCAGCGCGAGTTCGTCCAGCAGCGTCCGCGCGGCGCGAACCCCGCTGTCGGTCAGGGTGTCCGCGCCGGCGGAGGTGATCAGGCGGCAGTGCTGCCCCGACGACGCCGACGCGTAGAACAGGGAGGCCGCGACCTCGACGGCCTCTTCGAAAACGGCGGGAGTCATCGACGCGGGCCGCGTGTCGAGCACGGTGGTGAACCTCGGCTGCGCAGGGTCGGCGTACTCGCGCACCATGAGCCGCCCGGTCCTGGCCGTCGCCTTCCAGTGCAGATGCCGGACCTCGTCGCCGATCACGTACTCCCGCACCGCGCGCAGATCCGCCGAACCCCGCAGCGGCGGGTCGGTGATCGGGCCTTCGTGGTGGTGCCTCGGATGCCCGGCCTGCGCCGCGCGCACCGCGTGCCGTCGCGGATGCACCCACAACCACGCGGAATCCCCGACGGTCGAGTCGCCGCGGGCGAGGTCGAACAGGTCGGGCCGGTGCACCAGCAGCGGGCCGACGCGCAGTTTCCCGCGTGTCGTCGTCGGAAGCTCGTAGTGGTACGTCGCTTCGGCGCCGGGCGCGAGCGGGCGGACCCGCAGGCGGTGCGTTTCGGTCCCGATCCCGTCCCCCGCGGCGAAACCGCCGTGCCGCCGCGTACCGGTGTTGCGCACGACGAGCGAGGCCAGGGCGGGTTTCCCCCGTTCGACCCGGTCCGGCCGGACGGTCCGGCCGATCTCCACCCGCGGCCGGAACCTGGTGGTGACCAGCGCGATCAGCACCGCGCCCGCCGCGATCCCCGCGAGGGCACGGAAGAACGTGTACCCGGCCAGTTCGCCGAGGGCGTAGGACCCGGCGGCGAAGGCCAGCACGATGACGCCGCGGCGGGTGAGCCGCACGCCTACCTCCCCATCGCGGCCATGGGAGCGGCCGTCGCGCCCAGGAGTTCGTCGACGATGTCGGCGGTCCGCCGCTGGTTGAGTTCCGCGTCGGGGGTCAGCACGAGCCGGTGGTCGAGCACCGGATGCGCGACGTCCTTGACGTCGTCGGGGGTGACGAAGTCGCGGCCGAAGGTGGCGGCGAGCCCTTGCGCCGCACGGATCAGCGCGATGCTGCCTCGCGGGCTCGCGCCGTAGCGGACGTCCGGATGCGACCGGCTCGACGCGGCCAGCCGGACCGCGTAGTTGACGATTTCCGGGGCCAGATGGGACTTCCGGACCTCGTCGATGACCGATTGGACGTCGGCGATGCCCAGCACCGGCTTGAGTTCGTCCGGGGTCACCCCGGCGCAGTCCCCCATGACCACGCGCATCTCGGATTCCACATCCGGGTAGCCGACGGAAATACGCATGAGGAACCGGTCGAGCTGCGCCTCGGGCAGCCGGTAGGTGCCCTCCAGTTCGATCGGGTTCTGCGTGGCCACCACGAGGAACGGCCTCGGCACCGCCTGGCCGACCGAATCGACGGTGACGCGGCGTTCGGCCATCACCTCCAGCAGCGCGGCCTGCGTCTTCGGGGTGCCCCGGTTGATCTCGTCCGCCAGCACCACGTTGGCGAAGATGCCGCCGGGGTGGAACTGGAAACGTTCGGCGTTCTGGTGGTAGACCATCACGCCGGTGATGTCGCCGGGCAGCAGGTCGGGGGTGAACTGGATCCGGCTCCACCGGCCGCCGATGCTGGCGGCGACGCAGCGCGCGATCGTCGTCTTCCCGACGCCGGGCACGTCCTCCATCAGCAGATGCCCCTCGGCGAACAGTGCCGCCACGGTGAGCCGGACGACCTCCGGTTTGCCGCGCACCACCGATTGCACGTTCTCGGCGATCTGCTCGTAGGCGACCCTGGGTGTGAGCGTCACAGAAGTTCCTTTTCCTTTCGTCGGCGCAGGCCGACCAGTGCCAGCGGGCCGAGCCAGACCAGCGCGCCGCCGGCCCCGGACGGCGATCCGGTCCAGCTGTCGGAGCCGGTCCCCCCGGACGTCTTGATGGTGGCGGTCACCGTGATGGCCCCGAAATAGGCCACGTTGTTGATGGGCAGGCTGGTGGCACCGGAGCAGGCCTTCGAGGCCGACCGGGCGCCGTTGAATTCGGCCTGGCAGGTCGCCGGCGCGCCCTTCCCGTCGGCCGTGACGTCGACGATCAGGCCGGTGGTCCCCACCCGGACCTTGGAGACGGTGATGGCCGGCGGAACCGACGGCACCGGCACGGTGACCTTCCTGCTGCCGGTGGCGCCGGTGAGATCGGCTCCCGAACCGAACTTCGTCACCGCGCGGACCGTGACGGTCGCGGTACCGGTGACCCCGGTGAAGTCCGCCGACGTACCCGAAACCGTGCGCTGGCCCTTGCCCGTCACGCTGACCAGGTAGTGCACCAGGGTGCCGCCGCGGAGGTCGGGCCGGGTCCAGCTCACCGAAACGTTCCCGGCGGCGGTGGCGTTCGCGGTGACGGCGGGCGCCCCGGCGGGCCGGTTCGCGGGTCCTGGGATGACCGCCTTGGCGCTGGCGCCCGGGCCGATCCCCGCCGAGTTCTCCGCGACCACGGTCAGCACATACGGGGTTCCGTTGCGCAGCCCGGAAATCGTCGTCCCCCGTGACGATCCGCCGACTCGGGTGGAGCCCCCGGTCCAGGTCACCCGGTAGCCGGTGATCCGCGCGCCGTTGTCCGCGGCCGGGCTCCACGAGACCTTGATCGAGCCGTCCCCGGACGACGCGCTCACCTTTCTCGGCGCGCCGGGCGGTGTCGCCTTCGCCACCGGCGGGGGCGCCTGCTGGGTGTTCGGCGGAGCCTGCTGCTGCTGTGGCGGCGGCGCGGGCTGGTCTCCGGACGGTTCCGGATCGGCCGACGGCGCCCCCGCGGTCTGGCTGTTGGCCGCCTTGTCGACGTCGACGTCGACCACCGTGCCGTCGTCGCCGTTGACGACCAGGACGTGCGAGCCGTCGGAGCTGTCGACGTAGATCCGGTTGTCCTCGCCCTTGGCCAGCCTCGGCGCCGTTCCCTGTCCCGGCACCTTCGTGGTGGACCGGAGCTTGCCGTCGGCGTCGTAGGTCAGCACCTCGCCGCGGGTCTCGTCCACCATGGCGACGACGTTCGACGAGGACAGCGGGCCGTTGAACCGGCTGCCCTTGGCCAGCTCGACCGAAATCGGCTTCGCGGACGGGCGATCTTCGTCGAGGCCACTGATGTCGATGAGGTGGAGCTGCTCGCGCTCCGGGTCGGCGATGGCCAGCCGGTCGCCGACGGCGCTGTTCGCGACCTGCGCCGACGGCGAAAGCTTGATGCCGAGCGGAAGGCCGTCGCCGAGCCCGTCCGGGCCGACGCGGTGGAGGCTGTCGCCGGTGGTGTCGAGCACGACCGGCCGGTCGCCGACGAGCGTGAGCCCGCCGCCGTGACCCGGCGGGAGCTGCGCGGGGCAGGCCATGACGGCGGCGCCCTTGGGCAGCTCGCAGACCGAGCCGTTGTCGACGCGGTGCGTCCAGACGGTTCCCTCGGTCGTCGCGACCGGCCGGGACAGCGGCCCCCCTGCGGGCACTGTCGCGGCCGGGTCGCCGAGCCGCACGATCTGGCCGGCGTTGCGGTAGACCAGATACGGGCCGCCGGCGACCTCCATCACGAACGGGGTCTCCGGCGCGGGCGGCGGCACGGACTCCTCCACGCTCAAGGTCGCCTTGTCGAACTCCGTGACGCGGTTCCGCCCGACCACGTAACCGGAACCGTCCCCCTGCGCGACCTGGCTGCCGTTCGCACCGGGCACGTCCGCGCGCGCGTCGACGCGGTTCGTCGAACCGTCGACGTGGAACGCGGACTGGGCGGCGTCGTTGTAGACCCAGTGCCCGACCTGGACGAACTCCAGCCGTTCCGGGGTCGCCGCCTGTCCGGTCACGGCGAGGCCGACCAGCGCCAGACAGCCCGCGACCACCAGCGCCACGGCCGTTCTCGTCCTGGCCACCGCGCTGAACCGCTTCTCGGTGTTCACGCGATCAAGCTAGAGAGCGACCATGAAATTTCGATGAAACAGCCTGTGAGAGGGCCGCGGGCGCCGTGTCATCGAAACCTCATGTTCGCCGGGGACGCTGGGGCGACACGGCTTGAGGAGGCACGACGATGACCGATCTCGGCGCGGCCAGGACGGGCGGGCGGTACCAGGCACCGCCTCCACCGCTTCCCCGGGCGGGGCCCGCCGTACCGCGGACCGCGGCCACCTCCGATCCGCTCGCCTACGCCGCGCCCGCCGCGCGCGCCGCCGCCCGTGAGTCCGCGCTGGCCGCGCTCACCGCCGCGCGCCAGGCGGAGCGGCGACCGCGAGGGTTCGTGGCCGTACCCGTCCCGGTACCCGGTGCGCCACGGCCGAACCCACCGGAGCCCGTTCCGGCGCGGCGTTCCGGCCGGTTCGGCGGGATCGGGGTGGCGCAGATCGTCTGCTGGCAGCTCGTCCTCGTCGCGCTCGTCCTGGTGGCGGGGCGGCCGTGGCCGCTGGCGGCCGCCGTGGTCACCGCCGCCGTCGTGGTTCTCGCGCTGACCGCCGTGCGGATCCGCGGGCGCTGGCTCTACGCCTGGCTCGGCTCGGCGTCCGGCTATCTGACGCGCGACCGCGACCGGGACCTCCGGAACACGGGCGAGGCGGGCCGGGCGCTGCTGCGCCTGCTGTCGCCGGAAGCGACGGGGACCGCCGGTGAGATCGGCGACGAGACGGTGTTCATGGTCAGCCGCGCCGACGGGATCACCGCTGTGCTGCAACCGAAATCGGCCGCGCGCGAGCTTCCGATGCCCTCGCCCGCGACGTTGCTGCCGCCGGCGCGCGAGCAGGCGTCGGACGCCGCCGCGCAGGTCATCCACCACGTCGGCGCGGACCGTTCACGGCCGCCGCGGGGCTGGGTGGCGTTGCAGGCGCTGCGCACCGTCGACGTCCACCGCGACGCGGACGTGGGGCAGGCGCTCGGGAACACGGTCCGGCGAGTGCGGCGCCGGCTCCGCCGCGACGGCCTGCCGGTGCGGGCACTCGCCGAAAACGAGGTCCTGGGCGTACTCGCCTCGCTGGCGCACGTCACGGCGGGCCGGGCGCGTATCCGCGAGGACTGGCGGTACTGGCACAGCGGCCCGATCTGCCAGGCGACGTTCCGCCTCGACGGCTGGGACGCGCTCTCCCCGGTCCTCTCCGCGGATCTCTCGCGCCGCCTGCTCGCCGCCGCCCCCGGGTGCGCGGTGACGCTCTCCGTGACGGCCCGCCGGAGCGCCGCCGAGACCGAATCTCACGTCAGCGCCTCGATCCGGATCGCCGCCGCGGGCGCGCAGGCGGTGGAACACGCGGTGCGGGACCTGGAACTCGCGGCCCGCCGGGGCGGCCTCGCCCTCGACCGGCTCGACGGCAGGCACGCCAAGGGAGTGGCGGCCACGCTGCCGCTCGGGGTCAGTTGAGCACGACGATCGCGGCGGTGAGCGCGGTCGCGTACAGCGTCCAGGCGAGATACGGCAGCAGCAACGCGGCCGAAAGCCGGGAAGACCGGCGGAAGTACAGGGCGGTGACGACGATCGCGACGTCGAGCAGGACGATGTCGGCGAGGGCGAGGCCGTAGGCGCCCGCCGCGAAGAACAGCGGCGTCCACGCGGCGTTCAGGGCCAGTTGCGCCGCGTACCAGGTCAGCCCCGCGCGTCCGCCCCCGGATTTCCAGTACAGCCAGCCGGACACCGCGATCGCGAGGTACAGGACCGTCCACACTGGACCGAACAACCAGGCGGGTGGCGCGAAGGGCGGCCTTTCGAGTCCACTGTAGACAGAACGGGCGTCGGCCGCGGCGAGCCCGCCGACGAGCGCGACCACCGCGACCGCGGCCAGGAACGGGAGGAACGCCAGCGGCGCGCGGATTCGTCCTGGGATCGCGGTCATCTTCCGAGCGTACGGCCGGGAACTCGCTCCCGCGCGCTCAAACCGCTTCGACGACACGAATATCCACACCAATCGTGTGGCGTACGTCTCGAAGTGCAATACGCACCACATTTTACCCGGTAGGGAGCTCGGCACCCGCGCACCGGTCGCCGATCACTAAGTCGAATGTCACACGAAGCTTAGCTGTGAGGCGGTACCGCGGCGGGCCTCGGGTGACCAGACTCGGTGCAGGGGGTGCTGTTCGGAATGGAATCAGGCGAAAGACGCGAGAACAGGGTCAGCGGGGACGTCTCCGGAACCTCGGTACAGGTCGGCGCCGTGCATGGCGACGTATTCCTCCAGCAGGGGGCGAAGCCGGTCGTTCCGCGTCAGCTGCTTCCGGTGTCCTCGTCGTTCACCGACCGGGAACGGGAACTGAGCACGCTGAACCGGCTGATCGAGGACGAACAGCGGCGAGGACCGGCACTGGCCGTGATCACCGGATCCGGCGGCATGGGGAAGACGGCGCTCGCCTCGCGCTGGATCACCGACAACGCCGACCGCTTCCCCGACGGCCAGCTCTACGTGAATCTGGGTGCTTTCGGCGCGGACGAGCCGACCACACCCGACGACGTGCTCGGAGGTTTCCTCCGGGCCCTCGGTGTACCCGCCGAGCAGGTGCCGGCGGACCTCGCGGAGCAGTCGGCCCTGTACCGGTCGGTCACCGCGGGCAAGCGGTTCGCCGTCCTCGCCGACGACGCGGACTCGGCCGCGCAGGTACGGCCACTGCTGCCCGCGTCGCCGGACAGCATCGTCCTCGTCACCAGCCGATGGCGGCTCGGCGCATTGGCCATGGACGGGGCGCGGGTACTCGTCGTCGACCCGCTGGACGAAGCCGCCGGCCTGGAACTGCTCGAAAGGACCGTCGGCACGGGGCGCGTCACGACCGAACCCGAACGCGCCCGGGAGCTGGTCGCGCTCTGCGGCGGGATGCCGATCGCCCTGTGCGTGGCGGCCGCGCGGCTGTCGACCCGGCCCCAATGGCCGATTTCCCGTCTGGTCGGCGTGCTCTCCGACGAAAAACGCCGTTTGTCGGCGCTCAGCATCGCCGACGAAGCAAGCGTGCAGGCGAGTTTCGACCTTTCCTTCGGGGAGCTGGACGCGGAGACCGCACGGGTCTACCGGCTGCTCGGCCTCCATCCCGGCCGCGACTTCGGTATCGGCCTCGCGGCGGCCGCGATCGACCGGCCCACGATGGAGACCGAAGACGCCCTGGACTCCTTGGTCATTTCGAGCCTGCTGACCGACGTCGGCCCCGACCGGTTCCGGTTCCACGACCTGACCCGGGTGCACGCCCGCCAGCGGGCGGCCGAACAGGAAGACAAGCCCGCCAGGGCGAGCGCGCTGCGGAGAATGCTGAACTGGTACCTCGACAACGTTTTCGAGGCCGATCTCGCCATCATCCCGAACCGCCGCAGGATAAGGCCACGTCGCGACCACGTGGACGAGTCGCCGTCACAGTTCGCCGACGCACGGGACGCCTTGGACTGGGTGGAACAGGAACTCGCGAACGTCGTCGCGACCATGCGCGCGGCCGTCGAAGAGGGCTGGTGGCCGGAAGTCTGGGAATTCTGCGAAGGGCTTTGGGGCTTCTTCCTGTACCGCAAGCACTACCGCCAATGGGAAAAGACGCACAAATGGGCCGTGACCGCCGCCCGGCGTTGCGAGGATCCCGTCGCGGAAGCACGTATGCACGTCCAACTCGGCTACGCCTACCTCAACACCGAGAGATTCGAAGACGCGAAGGACCAGTTCACCGCTTCCCTCGACGCCGCGCAGGCGAGCAAGGACCTCGACGGCGAGGCCACCGCATGGGAGCACCTCGGCGTCGTCGCGCAGAGCACCGGAGACCACCAACACGCGCTGGAGTGCTTCACCCGTGCCTTGCGCCTGGCGGAGCGATCGGGACAGCGTCGCGGCGTCGTCCTGCATCTGCGCCGCATCGGAGAGGCCAGCGCCGCCTTGGGCCGTCCCCAGGAGGCGATCGGTCATCTGGAACGCTCGGCCGCCGAAGCGCTGGCGATCGGCGACGTCGTCCTCCACGCGCGATCCCAGACGAGGCTCGGCGACACCTACCTCGCACTGGGCCGCGCCGGAGAAGCCGCCCGGCTGCTGGAGAAAGCCGCGAGGACGTTGCACAGTTCAGGCGCGGACCCCTACTACGCCGAAGCGCTCGAAAGTCTCGCGGAGAGCAGGCTGCGCGAGGGCGACCCTCACGCGGCCCGTATTCATCTCTCGCGAGCTCTGGAGATCTATCACGGATCGCGGGATCCGAAAGCACATCGGGTGGAAGCCCGGATCACGGCGATCGCGGCCGACACCGAAAGCTCGTCCTGCCCGCCGCCGGGATAGCGCGGCCAACCCTCGATTCCGGGGCCGGCCGGGCCGGGAACCCGGTCGTGCCCCCGGAACCGGATCAGGTCCCCGGCGATGGCCGCCACGGCTCCCGGCACCGTGGCCAGGGCGTCGCCCGCACGGCGCCACGCGTGCGGCACGGCGGGACAGATGACGAGATCCGCACGGTGCAGCGAGGATCCCGGGGTCTTGCCCACCCACGCCACCAGGACGTGGTCCGGCAGCCCCTCCTCGTCGGTCCAGCACACCTCGACGACCGCGCCGGACATCCGGGCCTTCACGGTGCGGACGTTTCTCGGGTGAGCAGCGGCACCGGAGCGACGCGGGCCGGCCGGTCCGGTTCGGGAATCCCGAGAACACGGTAGATCTCCTCGCGCAGCCGTGCCGCGGCCTCGCCCGGCATCGAGGTGATCCGTTTCCCGATCGCCTCGAGACCAGGCGGCGAACCCGCGGCGACGAGCTCGTCCACCTGGTGTCGCAAGGGCAGCGCGAAATCCAGCACCGGGGCGGCGTTGCACAGGCGCTCCGCGAGGCTCCCTTCGCGGACATCGAGCACGGAGCCGGGGCTGAGCAGTACCGGCTTCCCCAAACCCGCCGCGTACTGCGTCACCGAGCCGTGATCCCCGATCACGCAGTCCGACGCGACCAGCGCGGCTCGCCAGCCCTCTTCGGGTGGCAAGAGCCGGATACCGGCTTCGATCGCCTCCGCGAGCCACGCCCGGATCTGACGCGTTCCGTGAGCCGACCACGTCAACGGATGCAGCGCGACCATCACCCGGTACTCGTCGCCGGGCAGTGCGGCGGCCAGCCGGGCCACCAGATCCGGATGCCCGCCGAACAGCGAATGCGGCGACCAGGTCGAACTGACCATCACCAGCTTCTGGTACGACTCGATCCCGGCCGCGTCGCGGTACCGGAGCCGCAGCGGCACACTCGCCCGGATCCGGTCGTAGCAGACGTCGCCCGCCACGACGACCCGCGAAGCCGCCTCGGGAAAGACCCGGCACACGCGGCGCGCGTCGTCCTCGTGGGCGAACACCATCGCTTCCGGAACCACCCGGCCGTCACGGACGAGCAGATCCCTGGGATGCGACGGGATCCCCCTTCCGTGTGGGCTGAGCCGTGACCGGATGCCGCCGGTGCCGTGCGGCAGCACCATCACCGGCGCCTCCAGTTCGTCGACGCCGACGTGGCTGGACGCGAGGGCGAGGTCGAAGCGCATCCGCAGCGCCTGATGCCAGGGCAGGACGAGACCGCCGGAACGGCGCAGGTACTCGTCGACGCCGGGCCACGTGTCGGGGCCGTCTGGGGTGGAGAACGCGATCTGCACCCGCGCGTCGGCCTCCAGGAGGGGCAGGACGTCCGCCAGCCTGGTCCCCGCCGTCATATGCGGCACCACCGCGAGCACCCGGCGGCACCCCGTCCTGGTCAGCCATCGCTCGGCCGTCCTGCTCCCCGGCACGCGCATCCAGGAGTTCCCGGTCATCGTCGCCCCCCTCCCGTTTCCGACGGAATCCGTAGCCGATCCACCATTCCCGCCTCCACTCGTTTCAGTGATTCATCGTCACTGCGGAAAAGCGTGGCGGTGCTGTCGGTCAACGTCCTGTTCCCGGAATAACACTCCCCTTTCACGAGATGCCAGAGACGTGACAGATACCTGTCAGACACTCGCTGACCTGGCCAGATCTCGATTCACCTGCGAAACTCGACGGTGGGAGCATGCTCACTTCGGTGACACCTTGGGAGGGGAGGCCTCCGTGGAGCAGCCCATTTCACTCGGATTTCTCGGCGAGACAATCGTACGGATGCACGGTCATTTGACCGTGCAATGGGGAAGAGCGCAAGAACACGCCGTCCTCGCCGTACTGCTGGCGCAGGCAGGGCGGCGCGTTTCCATCGAAACGCTCGCGCGGCAGGCATGGCCTGAGCACCGAAGCCCGCGAAATCCCGGTGCCACACTGCATACTTACGTCAACCGGATACGCGCGACCCTGCAGCGCAGCGACGCGACCGCGAGACTCGACAACACCGGTGGCGGTTACCAACTCACTGTCGACCGTAAAACGATCGACTACTACCGGCTCAGCGAATTGATCACCTTCGCCCATCAGGCGGCCCGCGAACACGACCACGACCGAATACGGTCGCTGCTCGAAGAAGCCCTTCCGCTCTGGCGCGACATTCCGCTCGCCGAGGTGCGCACGGAATGGGCGGAGAACTGGCGTGAATCCGTGATCACCGATGAATGGATACCTGCCAACGGCCTGCTGATCGACGCGTACATCAGCCTGGAGAAGTACGATCCGGCGCTTCGGCGGCTCAATGATCTCCACCGCGAGCACGGTTTCGTCATCGGTCTGGCCCGGCGGCGGCTGACCCTCCTGCACAAACTCCGGCGGCACAACGACGCCACCGAATACTACTTCGCCGCGCGACGGCAGCTCCTCGCCGACGGCGACGACCGAGGCGCCGAAGACCTCCGCCGTTTCGCGGATTCCTTCCCCAGGGCCGAAACACCTCCGGCGACCGCGTGGCTTCCGCCGCGCGAACCGGACGTTCCCCTGCTGTTGCGCCGGATTCCCCGCGACGTCACCGATTTCACCGGCAGGGAAGCGATCCTGGCGTCTCTCGACCGGCTCACCGGTGCGCACGAAGGACCACCTCACCCCGCGGTGGTCGCGCTCGTCGGCGCGGCCGGCGTGGGCAAGACGGCCGCCGCGCTGCGCTGGGCCCATCGCACGAGCACCCGGCACGCCCTGGGCACCTTCTTCGTCGATCTCCACGGCGACGGTACCGCGCCGCGCGTCAAGACCGCCCAGGTCATCGACGATCTCCTCGACGCCTTGGGCTACGAGATCACCTCCGTCACCGGCCCCGCGGGGCGCGAGAGCAAACTCCGCGCCCTGCTCGCCGAACGCCGGATGCTGATCGTGCTCGACAACTCCGCCGGCAGTGCGCACGTCCGCCCGCTGCTCACCGCACTGGCCGACTGCGTCGTCATCATCACCTCACGCCGCCGCCACACCGCGCTTTCGGTCCGCCACGACGTACGGAACCTCACCCTCGACCTGTTGCCACCGCACGATTCGGCCGATTTCCTGGTCCGGCGTATCGGGGCGCGAACGGCCAGGGAGCCGGAGGCCGTGGCACAGCTGGCGCGGCTCGGGGACGGACTGCCGCTCGCGCTCACCCTCATCGCCGAACGCGCCGCGAATCGAGCGGGCACCACCCTGACCACCCTGGTCGGCCAGTTGCGCAATCCCGACTTCCTGCTGCACATCGGCGACGACGGCGACGGGGCGAGCCTCGACCACGCGTTCTCCTTGACCTACCAGGCGTTGCGGCCCGCCCACGCCCGTGTCTTCCGGATGCTGGGTATCCACCCCGGCGCGGAGATCAGTGTCGAAGCGCTGAGCGCGATGGCGGCCATCACCCGCTGGGAAACCCAGCGCGCCTTGGACGCACTCGCCGCTTCACATCTCGTGTTCCAGCCTGGCGACATCGATCGGTACCGGGTCCACGATCTCCTGCACCGCTACGCGGCTGTCCTCGTCAGGGACGATCCCGAAGTCACCGCGGCCCGGATCCGGATGCACTCGTTCTACTTGCACAGCGCGGACGCGGCGCATCGAACCGTCTTCCCGCACCGTCAAGCCCCGCCGATGCCTCCCCTCGAACCGGACTGCGTCCCGCACCGTTTCGGCGACGTCTCCGAGGCGCTGCGCTGGAGCCTCCTCGAGCGTTCCAACCTCGTGTCCATGGTCCGTCACGCCGCGCAGGAGGGCTTGCACGGCTACGCGTGGCGGCTGCCCCATTGCCTGATCAACACGTTGAAGCGCTACGGACTCTACGAAGACTGCATCAGCACGATGACCACCGCCATCTCCTCCGCCGCCGCGGACCGGAACGTCCACGCGGAAGCGGCCTCGCTCAACGATCTCGGCGAGATCCATCTGATCACCGGATCGTACGATCTCGCGGACCGGTACCTCGGCCGGGCACTGGAACTGTCGCGGCGGCACGGGATCGCCGTCGGCGAAGTGACCGTGACCCTGAACCTCGCACGCCGCCACCAGTACGCCGGACGGCTTCCCGAGGCCGTCGCCATCTACCGTGACTGCCTGGGGCTCGCGGAATCCATCGGCGACCGGGAACGGCACGCCGTGGCCGCTCACCGGCTGGGCGACGCGCTCGTCGAACTCGACCTTCACCACCAGGCGCTGCCCCACTATCAGCTCGCCCTCGAGCTGCGCAGGAAGTCGAACGACGTGGCGGGCACGGTCGCCACCCATACCGCGCTCGTCGATCTGTACACCGCGCTCGGGCGGCTGGACGCCGCGGATTCGCATCGGCGCCCTGCCTGTGAACTCCTCGACCAGGTTCGGGGTTTGACGGCCGCGACACGCCTGTACACGGTGATGTCGGAACTCGCGCACGCCCGGCGCCAGGATCGGGAAGCGCTACGACATGCCCAGCACGCCATCGAATTGGCCGAACGCACGAATCATGTCAATGGACGGGCGCGCGCTTTCGTGGCGCTCGGACGGATACTGGCCGATCGCGGGAACCGGGAAGACGCCCGGTGGGCGTGGCAGCAGGCCGCGGGGCACTACCGGGATACGGGCAGGGATCGGAAAGCCGTGAAAATCGACCGTCTCCTCGCCGAGATCGAGGGCCCCGAGCCGGTCGTCCCGCTCGCGAGGCCGGGCGACGAGGACACCGTGGCGCTGCCGGCGCCGCCTCGCCCGAATGGACGGCGAGCTCCTCTATCGGGTGATCATGTGCGTGACCGCACGGGGTCGGCTACCTATTCCGACCCGAATGCGCATGTCGAGCATGTATCACCCGAATGGTCGAGCAACTCTGAGTAGAGGGCGCGCTTGCACTGGCTGAAATCGGGCTCCTAGGATGACGGCGGGCTGAAAAATAGCCCCATCGCACCACATTCCTGAGGAGCACGTTGATCACACCGATGATTCTTGCTGTGCTGTCGGACGCGCCTACGATTATCGCGGTTTTCGCGGATTGGTGGAACTGCTGACGCACACCCGGTCGCCCGGGCTCCGGCCCGGGCACCATCCAGCTCCCGGAAGTACCGGTATCGTGAGGAACACCGTGCCCGACCGGACCCGACGGGGAGCGATCCGATGCCAGAACCGGTCCTCATTTCCCTTGCCGCCGCCCTCGCGGCGCGTTCCGTGGTCGGTTTGTACAAACTGGTGAAGGACAAATTCTCGGGCGATCCCGAAGCCGTGGCGGTCCTCGAAGCCGCGGAAGGCGCGGCGGAGGATTCCCCGGAAGTGCGGGCGCTGGCGACGCGGCTCGCCGCCGCCGAAGAAGAGGACCGGGACTTCGCCGAACATCTGCGTCGCGAATGGGACCAGGCCGGCGGCGTGGTGAACACGGTCTCCGGCACGGTGTCGGGAAAGGTCGTCCAGGCCCGCGACGTCCACGGCGACATCTCGTTCTGATCCCCCGGCACGAAAATTCCGTCGAGTCCGCGCGGGCACGACCCTAAGCTCGTCCGCGCGATGAACGACGACTCTTTCCTTGCCTACGTGGCCGACACGCTGGCCGCACTGCCCGCGGTGCACGCCGTCACCCTCGGCGGGTCACGCGCACAGGGCACCCACGGCCCCGGCAGCGACTGGGATTTCGCCGTGTACTACCGCGGCGGATTCGACCCGGCCGACCTGCGGGCCGTCGGCTGGGACGGCGAGGTCTCCGAACTCGGCGCGTGGGGCGGCGGCGTGTTCGACGGCGGCGCCTGGCTCACGATCGACGGCAGGCAGGTCGACGTCCACTACCGCGACCTCGGCTCCGTGGAACACCATCTCGCCGAAGCCCGGGAAGGCCGGTTCCACTGGGAGCCGTTGATGTTCCACCTCGCGGGCGTCCCGAGTTACCTGCCCGTCGCCGAACTCGCGGTCAACCGCGTGCTGCGCGGCGACCTGCCGCGGCCGGACTACCCGGAGGCGTTGCGGGAAACAGCGCCGGCGATGTGGCGAGGCCGCGCCGGCCTGACCCTGCGGTACACCCGCGGTGCCTTCGTCCCGCGCGGGCAGGCCACGGAGGTCGCGGGAGCGCTGGCCACCGCCGCGATGGAGACCGCGCACGCGGTCCTCGCGGCCCGCGGCGAGTGGGTCACCAACGAGAAACGGCTGCTGCCGCGCGCCGGATTGCGCGAGCTCGACAGGGTCGTCGCGGGTTTGCGCGCGGATCCGGATGCCCTCGCCAAGGCGGTCGACGACGCGGAAGCGCTGTTCCGTGTGGCGCGCGTCACGGAATGACCGGCGATCTTCAGCGCTACAGAGAGGTAAGACCCGTTCCGTACCAAGGGAGTGACATGTCCGCCACCGCCACGCCGGAAGAAACCGCTCTGGCCGTCCCCGCGCTCGACGACTTCGACTTCCCGCTCACCGACGGCGCCGCGTGCCGCATCGACGACCCGGACTGCGAAGCCTGCCAGTAGAGGCTGCGGCCTCGTGAGTGGTGCTCACCACTCACGAGGCGCGGCACCGGCGATCGCACGTGACCGGCCGGACGCCCCGACCGCGGCCGGGTTCCGTCGCGTGTCGTCCCTCCAAGCACATGAAGCGCCATCCGTGCACCTGCGGTGGTACTTGAACACGGCTGACCCTGGCCGCGTCCAGGCTTCGATCCGTGAAGGCCTCCTTGAGGGACTCTGGGTCCCTCAAGGAGGCCTTCACGGACAGCCCTGGGCCCTGTCGCGAAAGCCACTTTCGGGACATCAGACGTCGCGAAAGTGGCTTTCGCGACATCCCCACCAGCACGGGACCGCCCATGGTCAGACCGGCCGGTCCACGCACCCCACCGTCGTTGCGAAAGCCACTTTCGCAACGCTGAAGGTTGCGAAAGTGGCTTTCGCAACACGCCGCACCCGCGAACCACCGCGACCGGCAGGCCCCGCTCCCGCGCCATCGCTTCGAGGGCCGCCCGCGCAACCCTTCCGCCGCAAGCACGTTCAGTGCCGGCCCGACGACGCCGGGGATCGGGCCGGACCGGCGTCGAAGACCTCCGGCTCGCTCGTCGGACGGCACCGTGTTCGCCCCTCACCGTGCTTGGCGATCCCGCCGGTCGTCGACGGCGGACCGCCGGACCTGTTCGGTGTGCGCGCCGATCTCGCCGAGCCGTTCGGCGAAGCCGGTGTGCTTCCGGGGCAGCTGCGCGCGCAGGTCGGCCAGCGGCGCCAGGAGACCGGTGACGTCGTCCTCGCCGAGTACCGCGCTCACCCGCTCGGCGCTTTCCCTGGCCTTGGCGTTCAACCCGTCCAGCGCGCCCGCCTGACCGGCCAGCTGCCGCAGGATCGCCGAGTTGCGCCGCGCCCACTCGGCCACCGCGCGATCACCCGCCCGCCGGTCGCGTTCCGCGTCGACCCGCGCCTCCCCCGTGCTCTCCCCGCCGTCGGACGGCCGCAACCGCAGGAACCGCCGCTCCGCCGCCTGACGGCTCGCGACCCCCAGCGCGGGGGCCAGCGCCGTCCAGCTCGTGCCGCCGGCGCGAGCGGCCGCGATCAGTTCCGGCTCCCAAGCCGCCAGTTGCTCACGGACCGCCTTCAGCGCGACCAGCGCCGCCAGGAGCCGCTCCGGTCCCGCGACACCGGAGCGGGCCTCGGCCACGACATCGCGCACGGCACGAACGGTCTGGGCGGGGTCTTCGTCCATAGCTGTCATCCAATCGACGACTTGGTGGTTGTCATCGTTTCGATGACATGTTAGAACAGTAGGGCGTGTTGACACCAGAGACAGACGACCCAGGAGGTGGAACCCGATGTTGATGCGCACCGACCCGTTCCGCGAGCTGGACAGGCTGACCCAGCACATGTTCGGCGCCGCGAATCCGGGTACCTGGTCCAAGCCGGCCGCCATGCCGATGGACGCGTACCGCGAAGGCGACGAGTTCGTCGTCTGCTTCGACCTTCCCGGCGTCTCCGCCGACGCGATCGAGCTGGACGTCGAACGCAACGTCCTGACCGTCAAGGCGGAGCGGCGGCCGGCCGCCGGAAAAGACGCCCAGATGCAGGTTTCCGAACGTCCGCTCGGCGTCTTCTCCCGCCAGCTGTTCCTCGGCGACGCGCTCGACACCGACCGCGTCGCGGCCGGCTACGAAGCGGGCGTGCTGACCCTGCGCATCCCGATCGCCGAGAAGGCCAAGCCGCGGCGCATCGAGATCACCGGTTCCGCGTCCGACCGCAAGGAGATCCAGGCCTGAGTGGCCTCGTCCGGTGCGGGCCGGGCCCGCACCGGACGAGGCTGGGGAAGAAGGGAAGTCCTCGTTGCTCACCATGCCTGTCCGCCACCCGCACACCCGCGACGCCGTGTGGGGGTATCTCGCCGAAGTCACCGGGGTCCTCGGCGTCGGCCTCGAATCCTGCACCGTCGACCACGACAGCCCGGTCTCGGCGTACGTCGCGCTCGACGAGCGGCTCCCCACCCATCCGGAGCGCGACGTCGCCCTGCTGTGGGACGAGATCCACGGCTGGGCCGTGGCGATCGAGACCCACTCCGGCGAGGATCTCCTCGTTCTCCGTTACCTGGGCGGGAAGACCGCCACCCCTCGCCCCGCCCAGGTCGCGCGTTTCGTCGCGGCGGTCCGGCAGGACGATCACCGCGTCGGACAGCTGACCCCGCCGGATTTCGGCGTCCTGTGACCGCGGCCCGCGCCGGGCACCTCCTCGTCGTGGCGGGAAGCACGAGGCCGTCCGGGGCCCGGCGCGTCGTTCAGCCGCTGAGCCTGCCCCGCAGATCCTGCAGGATCTTCGTGAGCAGGCGGGAAACGTGCATCTGGGAGATACCGACGCGTTCGGCGATCTGCGATTGGGTCATCCCGTCGAAGAACCGCATCGTGACGATCGCCCGCTCCCGCTCCGGCAGCTTTTCGAGCAGGGGCACCACGGTGTGCCGGTCCTCGATGTGCTCGAAGCGGGAATCCAGTTCCCCCACCACATCGGACAGCGGAATGGCGCCCTCGCCCTCGTTGACCGGCCGGTCGAGGGACGACGTCTGATAACTGTTCGCGGCGAGCAGTCCTTCGCGGACGGTGTCGACGTGCACGTCGAGATGCCCGGCGAGTTCGGTGGGGGTCGGTGCGCGGCCGAGGGTCTGGGTCAGTTCCGTGGTCGCCCGCGCGAGCCGGGTGCGCAGTTCCTGCATCCCGCGCGGGACGTGGACCGCCCAGCCGGTGTCCCGGAAGAACCGCCGCACCTCGCCCATCACCGTCGGCACCGCGTACGCCAGGAACTCCCCGCCCTGCCCCGGATCGAACCGGTCGACGGCCTTCATCAGGCCGATCCGCGCCACTTGGATCAGGTCTTCCCGCGGCTGCCCCCGTCCGCTGAACCGGACGGCGATGTGCTCGGCGATCGGCAGCAGTTCGAGGATCAGGCGTTCCCGCAGGCGCCCCCGCTCCGGGTGACCGGCGGGCAACGCGGCCATCTCGTCGAACAGGGGACGGCAATGGGAGTAGTCGTCCTTGCGCCGCGCACGACGGGCGCGAGGAGCCGGGACCACGTCCTCCCGCAGGGCGACGTGATCGATGTGTTCCATGAGCGACGCAGCGTTCACCAAAGTCACCTTCTCCCCGTGTCGCCGTATCGATACCCGGCGGGCGGGGACGGCAAACATCGCCCCTGCCCTGGACAGGTGATCTTTCGATTGGCCGGCGGGCCGGACGGGTATCCACGGATCACGACGACGAAGGAGGAACCGTGCCCGAGCAGAGCTGGAGCGGCAAACGCGAACGTCAGTACGAGCACATCAAGTCCTCGCAGAAGAAACGCGGCGCGAGCACCGGCCGCGCCGAGGAGATCGCCGCACGCACGGTGAACAAGAACCGCGCGCAATCGGGTGAGTCCAAGACGGCGAGCAAGAGTTCGACCAAGGACACCTCGCCGCAGAAACGGGGCGGACAACGCTCCGGTAACCGGAAGGGTCCCGGCGGGCCGACCAAGGACCAGCTCTACAACGAAGCCAAGAAGCGCGGCATCAAGGGCCGGTCCAGCATGACCAAGAAGGAACTGCAGAACGCGCTCGGCCGCTGATCGGGACACCAGGCGGCGGACTGTCCGGCCACCGGCGGATCGCGGTGCGGATCACCCACGCCGGCGACGAGGAGACGGTGTCCGCTGGTACGCGGGCTGACCCGCCACGATTACGACCGTCCGCCGTCGAGCAAGTGCCGCTCGACAAGGCCGAGTGCCGCGTGAGCGCGGAGATGATCAGCCCTCCCCGGCGAGGTGTTCGCCTACGCCGCCGCTAGGCGTCGGCCACCTTCAGGGTGGGCAGCAGCCCGGTGAGTTCCAGTGCCCGGCGCAGGACCTTCGACGGCGCGAGACTCAAGTCGATCCCGGTCTCCTCGCAGTGCCGGTTCAGCTGCACCAGCACGGAAATCCCCGAGGAATCGCAGAAGCCGACGCCGGTCATGTCGATCACCGCGGCGCCTGGAGCATCGGCCAGCAGCTCGAAGAGCTCGGCGCGGAGCCGGGAACTGGTCGAGATGTCGATGTCACCCGCCACCTCGACGGTGATCGCTGCGGTCGAGCGGGCCGCCTCGACCACGACGAGAGGAGCGGCCTGCCCGGCTTCGGTGTCGATCGCCATCCATCGACGGTAGAAGGGTGTGGACGGGTCCGCAACCGTCGCACCGGGACGGACCGCGTGGGGTTATCCTCGCCGCATGGCCTGCCGTATCACCGAACTCGTCCTCGACTGCGCCGACCCGGTCCGGATGGCGGCCTTCTGGTGCGAGGTGCTCGGGTACGTCGAGATCGGCAAGGACGGGGAAGACATCGAGATCGGCCCGCCCGGCGTGGGCTTCGGCGGACCGCAGCCGACGTTGATCCTGAGCCGCGCCGACGATCCGAAGCCGGGCAAGCTCCCCCTGCACATCGACGTGAACCCCACCGACCGCGATCAGGACGCGGAGCTGGAGCGGTTGCTCGCCGCCGGGGCGCGGCCCGCCGACGTCGGCCAGACGGGGGACGAGTCGTGGCATGTGCTCGCCGACCCCGAGGGGAACGTGTTCTGTCTTCTCCGCGCCAGGGTCGACCCCTGACCCATTGTCCACAGTGGACTCGATTGGTGGATGCCTCCGACGGGTACCCGTCGGAGGGCACCGAACACGACTGGATGGTCAGTGATGGCGGACGAACGACTGTGGCAACGCGACAAGGCCGGATTCGGCGCCGGCGAAAGCGCGGCGGCGGGCCCGCTGGCCGAGCAGTTCGCCGAACTCACGCGTCTGCTGCTGGCCGCCTCGACGCCCGCCCAGGTGCTGGAACAGGTCGTCGACGCCGCGTACCGGGTCGTCCCGGGCGCGGACCTGGTGTCGGTCACCCTGCGGGCCCCGGACGGCACCTTCCACACCCCCGTCTGGACCGGCGAGGTGGCGCTGGCGCTCGACGAGGTGCAGTACCGCGCGGGTACGGGGCCGTGTGTCGACGCCGCCGCCAACGGAAGCCCCGGATACATCCGGAGTGAGGACCTGGAGGCGGAGAAGCGGTGGCCGGACTTCTCCCGGGCCGCCGTGCGGCACGGGTACACCGCGATCCTGTCGACCGTGCTGGTGCCCGACGCGGCCCCGCCGAGGCTGCCCGGTGCGCTGAACATCTACAGCCGCCGCCCCGGCGCGCTCGATTCGCGAGCACAGGACACCGCGTTGCTGCTCGCGACCCACGCCTCCCTCGCGCTGGCGGCCACGAAAGCCGTGAGCCGGGCGGAGCTGGAAGCGGGTCACCTCCGGCGGGCCGTCGAATCGCGTGACGTCATCGGGCAGGCGAAGGGGATCCTCATGCAACGACGCGGCCTGACCGCCGACGAGGCCTTCGACCTGCTGCGCCGCACGTCCCAGGACCTCAACGTCAAACTCGCCGAACTCGCCCGCACCCTGGCCACCCGGCACACCGAACTCGACGTCCCGTGAAGCGCGTGAAGGCCCCCTTCCCTCGGCTGAGCCGAGGGAAGGGGGCCTTCACGCGCAAGGACCTCAGGCCAGGTCGAACCGGTCCAGTTCCATGACCTTGGTCCAGGCCTTGGCGAAGTCGGCGGCGAACCGCTCACGCGCGGCCTGCCCCGCGTAGACCTCGGACAGCGCCCTCAGCTGGGAGTTGGAGCCGAAGACGAGGTCGACCGCGGTGGCCGTCCACTTCACGTCGCCGGTGGTGACGTCGCGGATCTCGTAGACGTTCTCCTCCGACTCCGACACCTTCCACTGGGTCCCCGGCGAGAGGAGGTTGGTGAAGAAGTCGTTGGTGAGCACGCCGGGCCGGTCGGTGAAGACACCGTGGCGGGTGTCACCGGCGGTGATCCCGAGCGAACGCAGGCCGCCGACGAGGACGGTCATCTCCGGGGCGGTCAGGTCGAGCATGTACGCGCGCTCGACGAGCAGGACCTCCGGCTGCAGCTTCTCCTCGGGACGCAGGTGATTGCGGAACCCGTCGGCACGCGGTTCGAGCAGCTTGAACGACTCGACGTCGGTGTCCTCCTGCGTGGCGTCGGTGCGGCCGGGGTGGAACGCCACGCTCACCTCGGTGCCCGCGTCCCGCGCGGCCTTCTCGACGGCGGCCGTGCCCGCCAGCACGATCAGGTCGGCCAGCGAGATCTTGGCGCCACCGGCGTCGTTGAACTCGCGCTGAATGCCTTCCAGCGTCTCCAGGACGGTCCTGAGCTCTTCCGGCCGGTTGACCTCCCAGTCACGCTGGGGTGCCAGCCGGATCCGCGCGCCGTTGGCGCCGCCGCGCTTGTCGGTGGACCGGAAGCTCGCCGCGGCCGCCCACGCGGTGCCGGCCAGCTGCGCGACCGTGAGCCCGGATTCGAGCACCTTCGTCTTGAGGGCGGCGATGTCGGCGTCCCCCACGAGCTCGTGGTCGACGTCCGGCACCGGGTCCTGCCACAGCTGCGGTTCGGGCACCCACGGTCCCAGGAAGCGGCTGACCGGGCCCATGTCGCGGTGCAGCAGCTTGTACCAGGCCTTGGCGAACGCGAGGGCGAAGTCGTCCGGGTTCTCCAGGAAGCGGCGCGAGATCTTCTCGTACGCCGGGTCGACGCGCAGCGCCAGATCCGTGGTGAGCATCGTCGGCTTGTGCTTCTTGGCCGGGTCGTGCGCGTCCGGGATGATCGCCTCGGCGTCCTTGGCGACGTACTGCTTCGCGCCGCCGGGGCTGGTGGTGAGCTCCCATTCGTAGCCGAAGAGGATCTCGAAGAACCGGTTGCTCCACTGCGTCGGCTTGTCGGTCCACGTCACTTCGAGACCGCTGGTGATCGCGTCGGCGCCCTTGCCGCTGCCGTGGGTGCTCAGCCAGCCGAGCCCCTGCGTCTCGAGCGGGGCGGCTTCGGGCTCCGGGCCGACGTGGTCATCGGCGATGCCCGCGCCGTGGGTCTTGCCGAAGGTGTGACCGCCGGCGATGAGCGCGACGGTCTCCTCGTCGTTCATCGCCATCCTGGCGAAGGTCTCCCGGATGAAATGCGCCGCCGCGGCCGGGTCCGCGTTGCCGCGAGGCCCTTCGGGATTGACGTAGATGAGACCCATCTCGGTGGCGCCGACGTCGGGCACCATCTCACTGTCACTGGCGTAGCGCTCGTCACCCAGCCAGGTGTCTTCCGGGCCCCAGAAGATCTCCTCGGGTTCCCAGGTGTCCACCCGGCCGAAGCCGAAACCGAAAGTCTTGAACCCCATCGATTCCAGCGCGACGTTCCCGGCGAGCACGAGCAGGTCGGCCCACGAGATCCGCTGGCCGTACTTCTCCTTGACCGGCCACAGCAGACGCCGGGCCTTGTCGAGGTTGGCGTTGTCGGGCCAGCTGTTGAGCGGGGCGAAGCGCTGCGCGCCGTCTCCGGCGCCGCCTCGGCCGTCGTGGATGCGGTAGGTGCCCGCGGCGTGCCAGCTCATGCGGATCATCAGGCCGCCGTAGTGGCCGAAGTCGGCGGGCCACCAGTCCTGCGAAGTGGTGAGCACCTCGGTGATGTCGCGTTTGAGGGCCTCGACGTCGAGTTTGGCGAATTCCTTGGCGTAGCTGAAGTCCGCGCCGAGCGGATCGGCCTTCGGCGAGTGGGCGTGCAGCACCGACAGGTCCAGCTGGTTGGGCCACCAGTCCTTGTTGGTGCGCGGGCGGCCGCCCGTCTTCGGCGTCGGCGAATCGATCGCCGGGTTCTCGCTCTCGCTACCGTGCGCGGTCACGGAGTCGTGGGCCACGGGGCAGCCCTTCTCCGGGGTGTCACTCATTTCTTTCCTTCCGGGCAGGCGAATTCATCGCTGGACAGGTTCGGCCGCGCAATCGGGGCACCGGCCCCAGTAGACGACCTCCGCCTCGTCGATCACGAATCCGTGATCGCCCGAGGCGGTGAGACAGGGGGCATGGCCGACGGCGCAGTCGACGTCCGCGATCGCACCGCAGGACCGGCACACGACATGGTGATGGTTGTCCCCCACCCGGGTCTCGTAGCGGGCGAGCGCGCCGGCCGGCTGGATACGCCGGATCAGCCCGGTTTCGGTGAGCGCCCGCAACACGTCGTAGACCGCCTGGTGGGAGACCGAGGGAAGGTCGGCCCGCACCAGCGCTATCACCGTTTCGGTGTCCACGTGCGGATGATCGCGCAGCGCCGCGAGCACGGCCAGCCGAGGCCGCGTCACGCGCAACGAAACCGCTCGCAGCCGTGCCTCGAAGTCGGACATCACCTCCGACGATAAGAGCGTCTTTGGAACGGGTCAAATCAAGAACCCCAGGGAGTGACGGCTGGTTTCGAACGCACTGACACCGGGTAGCCGTGGACCGAGCCATGACTTGCGTGAGGTGAGTTCATGACAACGACCGGCCGTATCGGTATCGCCGACGTCGAATGTCTCGAAAACGCGGTCGATACCCTGCGCGCGTTGGACTATCGGCAGGGTGGCGCCTTTTCCCACGACGCGGTGCACGTCGTGAAGTCGGTCAGCCTGCTGCTCAATTGGGGCTCCGTCCCGGGCGGGCTCCGGTCACGGCTGCTGACCGTGCTCGCGGATGTGCACAATCTGCTGGGCTGGACGGAATTCGACATCGGCCGCCGGGTTCCGGCGCGGCTCCGGTTCGACCGCGCGCTCGGTCTCGCCGCCGCGGCGGGCAACGACGATCTCGTGGCCAACATCTGTTACCGCCTCGGCAGGCTGGCGCTGCACCACGACGACGTCGAGGGCGGGTTGGAGCATCTCCGTCAGGGTCGAGCCGCCGCCCACCGCTCCGGTTCGCCACGGGCACAGGCGATCCTGACGATCAACGAGGCGTGGGCACTGGCCAAGGCCGGCGACGAGCGCGCCGCCCTCACGAGCCTGGCGCGGGCGGAGTGCCAGTTCGAGAGCGCGGATGCCTGGGCCCCCGCGCGCCCATGGGAAGCCTTCTTCGGCACCACGGACATGGCCGCGATGCGAGGGACCGTCCTGACCGAGCTGGCCAGGACGGTCACCTCGCGCCACAGTGGCGAGGCGATCGCGCGGCTACGCGACGCCGTCGGCGGTTACGGCGCGGAAATGTCCCGCAGCCTGGCGCTCACCCTCATCATGCTCGCGCAGAACCACGCGCTCCAAGGCGATTTCGACGAAGCCGTCCGCACCGGTTCCGAAGCGCTGGACCTGGCTCGCGGTCTCGGTTCCAGCCGGACCAAGGACCGGCTCGCCCCGCTGGCGGCGCTCCTGCGCGAACACGCGACCGACCCCGCCTCCCGCGACCTGCTCCACCGGATCGACCGCTACCGCGCCGAACCGGGCCCGTGAGCGGCGAACCGCCGTCCGAGCAGGAGCGCGGTCGCCGCGAAACCGAGGCACAGCCCGGTCCACACCCCCCAGCCACCCCAGCCGAACACGTAGGCGCACAAGACCATGGCGGGCACCCCCACCGCCCAGTACCCGACGAGAGTGCAGCGGAGCCCGGAAACGGTGTCTCCGAGCCCGCGCAGCAGACCGACGAGGATGTTCTGGGTCCCCTTGCTGTACTGCTGCGCGATGGCGAACACCAGCAGGGCGGACGCCGTGCCGAGCACCACCGCGTCGGCCTCGTCGCGCAGGAACGGCCACAGCAGCGCTTCCGGCACCACCAGGTACGCCAGGCTCACCACCGCCATCAGCGACCAGGAGAGGGTGAACGCCTGACGGGCGATCACCGGCGCCCGCCCGTGTTCTCCCTGGGCGACCGCGCGACTGACCAAAATGGACGATCCCTGCGACAACCCGATGTTGGCCTGGTAGACGATGTACGCGAGCTGGTTCGCGACGTTCGACGCGGCGAGCATCGCCGGGCCGAAGGCGCCCATCAGCATGGTCGCGATCGAGGTGATCGCGGCCTCCGACCCGTAGGTGAAACAGATCGGGGTCCCGTGCCGGGCGATCCGCCGGACCACCACCGGATCCGCCCGCCAGAGCGCGAGCGAAACCATGGGGCGCAGCGAGGGATCCCGCCGGACGGCCGAGGCGAACACGGCGAGCGTGAAGAACTGGACCAGCGTCGTCGCCAGGCCGATCCCGGCGACACCCAGCTCGGGCAGCCCAGCCCAGCCGTAGACGAAGGCCGCGTTGAGGGCGGCGTTGACCGCGATCGACACCAGCGTGACGGCGAGGAGCGAACCCGGACGCCGCAGCCCGACGGCGAACTGGCGCATCACGTTCAGCCACACCATGGGGAACAGCCCGCCCGCCAGAGCGAACATCATCGCCCTGGCGAGCGACACGATCTCCGGTTTCTGCCCCAGCAACGGCAGCGCGGCCGCCAGTCCACAAAGGACAGCCGCCCCGGCGGCCGCGGTCAGCGTCGCGACGAGCAGCGCGGACCGCAGGAGCGACCGGATCTCGTCCCGCGCGCGCTCGTCGAGTTCCCCGGTGCCGGTGCGGAGTTCCCCGGCCCCGGCCGCCGTCGCCACGAGGTTCCCGACGCCGGTGACCATGCCGACGCACATGGTGCGGATCTGGTTGTAGAGCAGGATCGCCAGCCCGCCCGCCGCCACCGCGGTCACCCCGAGCAGCCCGAGCATGGCCAGGTCGACGCTGGTGAGCGCCACCTGCGCCAGCTGGATTCCCGCGATCGGCGCGGCCAGCGCGACGAGCGCGCGGTATCCGCGGGTCTCCACCGCCGTGCTCATCCGCCCACCGCCACCGGCGCGGGACGAGCCGTCCGGTCGCGGGTGGCCACGCGCACGGACGCGGCGTAGGTGGCGAACCAGCGCTCCATCCGGCGGTGGGCCAGTTCGTCGAGCACTCCCCTGGCCCGCAGCCATTCGTCGTCGTAGACCGAGTCGAGGTACTTCTCCCCCGCGTCGTTGCACAGCACCACGACGACGCTTCCGGCCGGATACGAGTAGAGCCGCCGGAGCGCGACGTGGATCGCGCCCCCGGTGGTCCCGCCGACCAGGACGCCCGTGCGCCGGGCGACGACGCGAGCCCCGGCGAAGGCGTCGCTGTCGGACACTCGATGGGCTTCGTCGATCACCGACCGGTCGACGTTGTCCCCGATCGGGAAACCGGCCGGGCTGCCCGCCCCGGTCTGGTGGTAGATCCCCGGCGCGCCACCGAAGATGATCGAGCCGACCGGTTCGACCGCGACCGCGCGGGTGGCCGCCCCCGCCGCGCGCAGGAAACGCGCCGTCCCGCACAGGGAGCCGCCGGTGCCGATCGCCGCGACGAGCACGTCGACGTCGCCGAGCTGCCCGATCAGTTCCCGCGCCAGTCCGGCGTATCCGTTGCCGTTGCCGGGATGGTTGTGCTGATCGGGATGGTAGGCGCCGGTTTCCGCGGCGATCCGGGCCGCGACCCGCCGCCGCCGCACCGAGCCGACCCCGCCGTCCGGCGGGCTCTCGACGAACACCAGTTCCGCGCCGAGCGCGCGCAGCATCCGGAGCTTCTCCCTGGCCGCGTGGTGGTCGACCACGGCCGTGAACCGGTAGCCGCGTTCCAGCGCCACCAGCGCGAGCCCGTTGCCGGTGTTGCCCGAGGTGGGCTCGACGATATGCCCGCCCGGCCGCAGCCGTCCGTCGAGTTCCGCCTCGTCGATCATCTGCCTGGCCATGCGCACCTTGCACGAACCGGTCGGGTTGAGGTGGTCGAGTTTGAGCAGGAGGCGCGTCCCGGTGCCGGTGCGCGCGAGCTCCAGCAGCGGCGTGTCCCCGATCAGCTCGGACGCGCGCTGGACGATCGTCATCGGATCTCCTGGATCGGGTAGTCGGTGTCGACGTGCCAGCGATCGCCGTCGACCACCACCTTCGGGGGCAGGGGAAGCTGGTGGAAGCCGCTTTCGTTCTTGTCCATCTGGTAGCCGGCCGTGTTGGGGTACACGAGCAGATCGCCGGTCCTCGGCCGTGCGGGCAGTTCCACCGCGCGCCAGGTCAGCACGTCGTACTCCATGCAGCTGGAACCGCCGACGATGGTGCGCACCGGAGCGCGGTCGCCCGCTTCCCGGCGCACGAGAAGCGGGTCGGGCAGGAACTCGCTGCCCTTCCACTGTTCGGACAGGCTCATGGACAGGCCCGCGACCGTGGTGATCAGGTGGTCTTCGGCCGATTTGCAGCCCAGCACCGGGAAGACCGAGAACCCGGCACCGTCGACGAGGGCCCGGCCCGGTTCGAGCACCAGCTCGATCCCGGCCGCGCGCAGGCGTTCCGCGAGCGGTTTCCCGGCGATCTCGTGGCGCAGGATCGCCGTCACCATGGCCGCCCCGGACGGCGACTGGTGGTACGGATAGGTCTTCGACGGGTTGCGCCCGGCGTGGAACCAGCCGTCGTGCCTGCCGGACTCGAACCGCGCCCAGTCCCCGGCGTCCACATAGGACACGGCGATCCCACCGCCGATGCTGATCTTCGACGCGGGCTGCCCGAGCGCGCGGGCGTCCTGGCACAGATCGATCAGGTACGCGGCGAGTTCCGCCCGCGGCTCGGGCGCGTAGCCGTCGAGATGGAACGAGAAACCGCGCAGGACGACCGGGCCGCCGCAGTGCCGGACGGCCGCCTTCAAGGCGTCGGGTGCGAAGCCGAACCGGCTCTCCGGAGCGGACGGCGGCTGCACCCGCAGCAGCACCTGAGCCGTCTCCCCGAGTTCGGCGGCCATGCGCGCGACGCGTTCCAGCTCGTCGGCCGCGTCCACCGCGACGAGGCAGCGGTGCCGCAGGGCGAGCCAGAGGAGGCCGTCCGGTTTGGCGGCGCCGGTGACCCCGATCGACTCGCCGCGCAGGCCGTTGCCGAGGGCGTGCACCAGTTCGGGCACGCTCGCGACGTCGACACCCGTACCGGGCCGGACGCATTCGCGCAGCCACGCCGCCGCCTTGTTGGCCTTCTTCCCGTAGTAGACGGTGCCTTCGACGCGCTCCGCGGCGAGCGCCGCGACCATTCCTTCGAGGTTCTCGGCGAAAGTGGCCGGATGGAGCACGTGGAACGGCCCGCCGCCGACGGCGCGGGCGATCTCCCACAGGGTCCCCGAAGCACGCAAGCGCGGCGCCCAAGGGCGTTCGAGCGCGGGCAGGGGCGGGGAAAGGGTGTCGATCAGGTCCACAGGGCCACCTCGCGGCCGCGGCCCGCCGCGATGGCGCGGGCGGCCAGCGCGTGCGCCACCGGGATGTCGGTGATGATCATGCCGCTGCTGAAGGCGAACACCCGGTCCTCGTCGCCGCGACGGCCGGGTGCCCGACCGGCGAGGATCTCCGGCAGTTCGGCGTCGATCCGGAACACGCCGTCCGGGCCCGCCATCCGCTGCCCGGTCACCTCGACCTGCGCGCCGCTGGTGGCCACGGTGTAGTCGGCCTCGGCGAGCGTGCCCTCCTGGACCCCCTTGCTGGCGACCGAGATCAGCAGCCCGCCCGGCGGCAGCCAGCCGAGCCGGATCTTCGGGTGGGCCGCGCGGCCCGACGCCGCGACCACGATGTCGGACTCGCGCGCCGCGGCCTCCACGTCGTCGACGAGTTCGACCTCGCGGTCCGGGAACCGCTCCTTCACCGCGGCGACGCTGTCGCGCAGGCCGTCGGGATGCGTGCCGAACAACCGCAGCCGCTCCAGCCCCGGCAACGCCGTGAGCAGGTACGGCAGCGTCCGGATCCCCTGCGCGCCGGTGCCGACCATGAGCGCGGATCGCGCGCCCTGGCGGGCACAGGACCGCGCGATCAGCGCGGTGCTGGCGGGCGTGCGGGTGGCGCCGACGCGATGGCAGTCCATGAGCGCGAACGGCATGCCCGTGGTGTCGTCGTACAGGGTGATCGTCGTGTAGTACTTCTCGGCCGACGTGCCGCCCTGGCGATAGCTCGTCTTGAACGCGGCCTGCTCCAGGGAGCCGTCGTAGCCGAGCATCGAGTACGCGACGGCGTCCCGCGCGGGATCCGGCATCGGCACCATCAGCTTCGCCGGGTTCCGCGAGGCTCCGGACGCGTAGGCCAGGTAGCCGTCTTCGACCATGGTGATCGCCTCGTCCGGGGTGAGTTCGAGGTTGTGCAGATCCGAGCGCGTGAGAACGTGCAGCGAGGGACCGGAGCTCATGAACGATCGACCTTTCTTGTGGGAAGGTGGCGCGCCGCAGCTTAATGAAAACGATTGTCTTTTTCGTTGAGTGTGGCCCTTGTCACGCTAGGCTGGCGACCGTGAGTGGACCTTGGAGCGCTTCGGAAAGCCGCTCGCGCGCGGAAGAAGCCCGGCATCTCAATGCGATCAGCCATCTCGCGCCGGAAGACGGCGCGCCGGGGGCGAGTGGCCCGCTCACCGGGATCCCGGTGGTGGTCAAGGACAACATCCACGTCGCGGGCATGCCGAACACCGCGGGCACCCCGGCGCTGGCGCACCACGTTCCGCGCGAGCACGCGGAGGTGGTCCGCCGCCTGGTCGACGCGGGCGCCGTGGTCGTCGGCAAGGCGGCCATGCACGAGCTCGCGTTCGGCATCACCTGCGACACGACCCCGCTGGGCCCGGTGCGCAACGCCCGCGACCCGTCCCGGTTCGCCGGCGGCAGCAGCGGCGGGACCGCGGTCGCCGTGGCGGCGGGGATCGTTCCGGCGGGCCTGGCCACCGACACCGGAGGTTCGGTGCGGGTTCCCGCCGCGCTCAACGGCGTTTGCGGTTTCCGGCCGACCTCGGGCCGCTACCCGTCCGGCGGCATGACCCCGTTGAGCACCACCAGGGACACGGCCGGGCCGATCGCCCGCACGGTCGCCGATGTCGCCCTGCTCGACGCGGTGCTCGCGGGAGAAGAGCTGGGGCCCTTGATCGAGAGCTCACCGATCCGGCTCGGCGTACCGCACGGTTTCTTGACCGGCGACCTGGCCGAGGAGGTCGAAGAGCTGTGGGAAGCCGCGCTCGCCCGGTTGCGATCGGCGGGCGCCGAACTGGTGGCGATCGACGACACACCGCTCGCCGAACTCGTCGCCGACCAGGGGATGCCGCTGGTGATCCACGAAGCGGGCGTCGCACTCCGGGCCTATCTCGCCGAATACGTGCCCGAGGTCTCGTTCGAGCGTCTCGTCGCCGAGGTCGCCGCCGCTGACGTCCGGGCGATCTTCGCCGAGGCGGTCGTGCCGGGGGTCGGACCGGGTGTCTACGAGGCGGCACTCGCCAACCGCTCCGCGTTGCGCGACACCTACGCGAAGATCTTCGCGGACAACGGGATCGACGCGCTGGCCTTCCCCACCACACCCGCGACGGCCCGGGATTTCTCGGCCGTCGAGAAATTCGTCCACCGCGGGCGCGAGGTCCCGACGTTCGCGACCTTCATCCGCAACTGCCAGCCCGGCAGCATCGCGGGTTTCCCGGGCTTGACCGTCCCGATGGGACGCGACCGCGACGGCCTGCCCGCGGGGCTGGCCCTCGACGGTGCCCTTGGCGAAGACCGGAAACTGCTGGCGGCCGGGGCTTTCGCCGAGCGGGCGCTGACCGCCGGCCAGGTGATCGACCGCTCGTGTCGCGAAAGCCACTTTCGGGACGTCTGACGTCCCGAAAGTGGCTTTCGCGACGCCGGCCACGAGACCGGCGGCCGGCGTCAGGAGTCGAGCACCCGTCGCATACCGATGGTCCCGGGAGCCGTCTCGACGAACCCGTGCCGTTCGTACAGCCGCCACCCGGGCGGGTCGCCGAGCAGATTGACGTACGCACCCGGAGCCGCGGCGTCGATCTCGGCGAGCAGGGCGCCGAGGACGGCGTCGCCGATTCCGCGCCGCTGATGGCCGGGAAGGACCGCCATGTCGACGATGTGGAAGTACCACCCGCCGTCGCTGATCACCCGGCCCATCCCGACGGTCTCGCCGGTGGCGCCGTGGATCACCTTGACCGACGCCCAAGCGCCGTCGACCCCACGCTCGGCCTGCTCCCTCGGCGGCTCGCTGAGCCCCGCCTCGCGGCGCAACCGCAGATAGTCGCCGACCGGCGGCGAGCCCGCTTCCAGGCGGTAGGAGTCGTCCATGACCGTTTGCCCCTTTCCCGGGAACGAGCGCGCCCACGGCGTTGCACCCGGCGCGTGCGATCGTAAACTGTGCCACTGACGGCGACAGGAAGAAGTACCGGTGATGACAGGCCGACGGCGCTGGACCAGCGACGACATCCTCGACGCGGCAGGAAAACTCCTGGAGGGCGGCGACGCGGAGGCGTTCAGCGTGCGCAAGCTCGCGGCCGTGCTCGGCACCGATTCCTCCAGCCTGTACCGGCATTTCCGGAACAAGACCGAACTCCTGCGCGCCGTCGCCGACCGCGCCCTCCTCACGGCCATGGAGGGCTACGGTCCCGAAGGCGACTGGAAACAGCGCGTCACCGACATCGCGTTCCGGCTCCGCGACGTCTTCGCCCGGCAGCCCCAGATCGCCACCGTCTGGGGGCGCTACGCCTCGGGCGGCAGCGGATCGCGCGCCGTGATGGAAGCGCTGCTCCAGGCGTTGCGTTCGTCCGGCCTGCCCGATGAGCGCGTGCCCGTCCACTATCACCGGATCGCGGTCCTCGTGACCGCGCTGAACGCTTCCGACGGCGGCATCGGCACGCTCGCCGCGGAGGAGCGCGAGCACGGCCTGGAATCGTTCCGGGTCGCCGTGCTCGGGGCCGACCCGGAACGCTACCCCGCGGTGGCGCGGTTCGCGCGCGAGATCCTGCCGCTCGGTGCCGACCGCCGGAACGCCTACGCGGACATCCTCGCCGCGCACCTCGCTCAGATCGAGGTCGAAGCGAGCGCCTCGCGCAGGAATTCGGACATCTCCGCCTGAGCCGCCTCCGCCTGCGGTTCGACCCCCGGCAGCGTCAGGAAACCGTGCCTCGCTCCCGGATATTCGGAAAGCCGCACCTCGGTCCCGGCCTCGCGCAACCGTTCCGCGTAGCGGCGGCCGTGATCGGCGAGCGCGTCGCGGGTGGGCACCACCACGAGCGCCGGCGGGAGCCCGCTCAAGTCGTCGAAACGGACGGGCGACCACGCGCGGGCGTCGACCCCCGGCGGGACCGAAAGCCGTTGGACGAGTCGAAGTTGGGGCAGAGCCCGGGTCGGGCTGTAGGCGTACTCGGCGATCGAGGGATGGTCGTACATCGACTCGGTCACGTCGACCGCCGGATTGACCAGCACCTGCGCCTTGAGCCGCGGCCCGGCTTCCCTGGACCGGATGGCGGTCAGCGCGGTGATCAGCCCTCCGTAGCTCTCGCCGACCACGGCCACGCGTTCCGGGTCGACACCCCATTCCCCGGCGTTCCGTACCACGTGCGCGAGCGTGTCCCAGCCGTCGTCGGCCGCGTCCTGGAGCGATATGCCCGGCGAGACAAGGCGATGCTCGACCGAAACCACCACCGCGGGCAGTTGTACGGCGAGGCGGCTGTTGGGCCAGTCGCACTGCACCGCGGTGCCGACGAAGCAACCGCCATGGACGTGGACCACGAGAGGCAGCGCGCTGTCACCGCCGACGGCCGGGCGGTACACCCGGACCGGCAGATCGCGGCCGGGCAACGCGATCACCCGCCAGTCGATCAGGGCGCCGGCGTCCGGTTCCCCGAGGAACGCCCGGGCCGCCTTCGACGCCCGTGCCCGGTTTTCCGCTTCACGGTAGGCGATCAGCTCCTCCGTCGTGATCGTCGAGAAGTCCGGCTCCGGCGGTCGTAGCCCGGCCGCGATCTCTTCGGTCATCTCTTCCGCTCCCCTCCCGGCCGCACGCCGGGCTCGTCTGGTCAGGACCCCGTCGCCATTATGCACGCAGTGCGTGCAACGGCAAGTGCATCACCGATCGGGCGTGCTACGAAGTGACGGCGCGGGGTCGTCCCAACGACGGACGAAGGCGGCCGCGAGCGGTGACAGGCTCGATACCATGAGTCACCAAACGTCGGCAGTCGCCGCCGCGCGGCAATCCCGTGGCGGCCGGATCTCCTCACTGGACCTGCTCCGAGGCGTGGCGATCCTCGGCACGTTCGGGACGAACGTGTTCCTGTTCGCGCATCCCGGCGGGCCCGCCGGTTTCTTCCAGGACTTCGTCGGCACCGCGACGACCTTCGCGGAGCAGGCCGAAGTCGGCTTACGGGTGCTGACCAACGGCAAGTTCCTCGCCCTGCTGACGATCCTGTTCGGCGTCGGGCTGGAATTGCAGTACCAGTCCGCCCGTCGTCGCGGCGCCCCGTGGCCCGGCAGGTATCCGCTCCGGGCGGGAATCCTTTTCCTGGAAGGGGTCGTGCACTTCCTGCTCGTGTTCGAGGGCGACGTGCTCATGGCCTACGGGCTCACGTCGTTGCTCGTCGCGTATCTCGTCGGCCGGAGCGATCGGGTCGTGCGGAACGTCGTCGTCGTGGTGGGCGGCGCGTACGTGGCGCTGGTGCTCGCCGCCACCGCGCTGCTCGTGGCCACTCCGGAGGCAACCGGGGAGCCCACCCCGGTCGACCCGTCCGCGACCGCGAGCTGGCCCGCCCAGGTCACCGCCCGGCTGGACGATTTCTTCTTGCTACGGGCGGAGATCGTGCTGATCGTGCCGTCCGCCGTCGTCCTGTTCCTGCTCGGTTCCCGCCTCCGCAGGGCAGGCGTTTTCGACGACACGGACACCGGAGCGCGGCTCCGCTCGCGCCTGCTCGTACTCGGCTTCGCCGTCGGCCTGCCGCTGAACGTGCTGACCGGGTTCAGCGGCCCGGACTGGCTGCTCGTCGACCGGTACCTGTTGCCCCCGCTCGTCGCCCTCGGCCTGCTCGCCCTGGTCACCCACCTCGCCCTGCGGATGCGCGACCGGCCCGGAGCTGTCCGAAAAGGACTGATCGCGGTCGGCCGCACCGCGCTCTCCTGTTACGTACTCCAGAACCTGCTGGCCGGCGCCCTGTGCTACGGCTGGGGTCTCGGCCTCGCCGAGCGGTTCGCCGACGTCCGTCCATGGTGGATAGTCGGCCTCTGGGCCTTCGTCGGGCTGGTGAACGTCGGCTTCGCCGCCCTGTGGCTCCGGCGGTTCGACCGCGGCCCGCTCGAACTGCTCATGCATCGCCTCTACACCCGATGACGCCGGCCTCCGGCGCGGACGAATCCCGCGATCCGCGGCGTGACGACAGCAGTGCCGTCGTCGATCATCTCGCGCATGCCCGCCAGCACTCGTTCGTCCGGCGAGCCGTGCACCTGGAAGTCCACAACCGTGCAGTGCGCGGACACCGCGTTGATGTGGTTCCCGGAGATCCGCCAGTGTTCGAGGACCGCGTCCGAATCGGCGTACATCTGGTAGCTGTAGGCCAGCATCCGGTCCGCGTCCACGAACGTCTGCACCATCACCTGCGGCGCCTCGCGTTCCACGAAGTCGATGGCTTCCCGGACGGCGGCGGTGAACTCCTCCAGGTGTCCGTCGGTGATCCGCATGGTGTTCCGGAACAGGAGCATTTCGTCTGCTTCGAGAGTCATGCCCCCAGGGTCGTACCTCGATCCAGGTGGAGGTCAACCCCGTCACATGGCGCTGGGGTCGTAGGCCAGCAGCTCCCAGGAGTGGCCGTCCGGGTCGTCGATCGCCCGGTTGTACAGCCAGCCCATGTCCTGTGCCGCGCGGGGCTCGGTGGCCCCGGCGGCCAGGGCCGCTTCGGCGAGCCGGTCCACTTCTTCGCGCGATCCGGCGGCCAGGGCGTTGATCACCTCGATCGGACCGTCCGATGTGGACCGCTTGGTGAACGTCGCGAACGTCTCGCGGGTCATCAGCTGCACCATGATCGTTTCGGCGAACGCCACCTGGACCGAGGTGTCGCCGCTGAAATCGGGATTGACCGTCGCCCCCAGCGCCAGGTAGACCTTCGTGCTCGCTTCCAGATCGGTGACCGGCAGGTTGACGTAGATCTGCGTGATGGCCATGACATGCCCTCCAGGATGTTCCGGGTGCCGGGTGCTCCCGGCGTCACCATGAATCTAGGGCCGGATCGCGACGTCGGTCTTGTACAGAAGCGACAGCATCTCGTCGTCGTCGGCCCGCCGCAGCCGGGAGGCCGTGGAGCCGGTGAACCGGGTCAGCGAACGCGCCAGATGCGGCTGGTCGTGGTACCCGGCCAGCTGCACCACCTCGACCGCGGCCACCCCCTGCCCCAGCAGCATCACGGCCTGCCTGGCCCGCTCGATCTGCCGGATCGCGCCCTGCGTCAGCCCCGTGGCCGCGGCCACCCGCCGCTGCACCGACCTCGGGGTGACCAGCGTGGCCACGTCGCCGCGGAGAACGCCGGTGACCAGGGGATCACGCACCAGCAGTCCGGCACGGACCAGCCGATCCACGAAGACTTCGGCGTTGTCGTAAGTGGGTGTCTCCCACTCCTCGCCCTGCAGGACGAACGAACGGGCCGTGGTGTGCGGACTCGTCGCGGCGGTGTCGACCAGTGCCGGCACCGGCAGCGGCGTCAGGAACGCGCCGTGCCGGAAGATGATCCCGACCGTTTCCCCCTCGCCGGGCCCGAGGTCCAGCACCGTGGGACCCGTCTCGGGGCCACGCACCGCCACCTGCGTCTCGCCGCGCTCACGCCACACCACGAGCTCCCAGTTCGAGTTCGCGATGGACCGCATCCGCGCCGGCACCGCCACGGCACCCGCCCCGGCCCGGTAGACCCGCTCCACGTACGGGGAGTCGGACGGGCGCTGCTCGACACCAGCCGGATCAAGGCTCACGGCCGTGAAACTAACACCGATGTCGCGCCAGGACGGTCGTGTCATGCGACCTTGATGACGACTTTCCCCGAAGCGTGGCCGTTCTCGACGGTGGCGAGGGCGGCCGGGGCACCGGAGAGCGGGTGGACCGCGGTGATCACGGGGGCGAGGGCTCCGTCGAGGGCCAGCCGGGCCGCCCGTTCCAGATTCGCGCGGTCGAGGCGGCGTTCGACGAAACGCCCACCGAGCTCGGGCACCGACATGTCCCCTACGGAGACGACGTGGCGGGGCGCTCGGGCCAGTGGGGCGACCGCCCGCAGCGAGGCACCCCCGGCCAGGTCGACGATCCCGTCGAAGCCGTCCGGCGCCGGCACGCGTGCCGCGGCGACGACGTCCTCGGCGGTGTAGTCGATGAATCGCACCCCGATGGCTTCGGCGTGCTCACGCTTCGCGGTACTGCCGGTGCCGACCACCAGCAGCCCGCGCGCGGCGGCCAGCCGGGCGACGGCCAGGCCGACACCGCCGCCGACCCCGTTGACCAGGATCGTGGCACCGGCCGGCAGGCCGAGCTGGTCGAGCACGTCCACCGCGGTCGTCCCGGCCACCGGCAGCGTCGCCGCCACGGTCGCGGACAGGCCGGCCGGGACGCGCGCGGTGTTCGGCGCGGACAGCACCGTCGTCTCGGCGTAGGTGCCGCCGCCGGTGAGCGCGAAACCGAAAACCGCGTCGCCCACCTCGAGCCCGTCGACGTCCTCGCCCGGTGCGAGCACGGTTCCGGCCGCCTCCATACCCAGTACGCGGGGGAACGGGCGTCCACCGTCGAGCCCGGGGACCAGCCCCGAACGCACCGCGTGATCGAGGGGGTTCACGCCGGCGACGTCCACTCGGATCAGCACCTCGCCGCGACCGGGGACGGGATCGGGACGATCGAAGAACTCCTGCACCTCGGGCCCGCCGTGCTCGCCGAAACCCCATGCCTGCCCCATTTTCCGCCGCCTCCTGGATGACCGGCCCGGCGTTTCCGGGCGCTGTCGCCATCCTCACCGCTGACATCGGTGTAAGAGGCAAGCGGCTGAGGCGCGGGTCACACCTGCGCGGTGCTGGACAGTTTCGCCCGGTGCCGGCGGTTGGCTTCGATGAGCGCGTCGAGGGCGTCCCGGGTTTCGATCAGGTGCGCGATGTCGGCGTCGATCCGCTCGCGCTGGAGCATCATCGCCGCGAACGTCTCCTCGGCGACGTCGAGGTCGCCCGGGATGTCCACGCAGGGCAGCACGGTCGCGATCACCTGACTGGACATCCCCGCGTCGAACAGCCGCCGGATGAGCGACACACGCTGGACCTCGGCGTCGGAATAGTGCCGCTGCCCCGTGCCGGAACGTGAGCTGGCCAGCAGGCCTTGCTCCTCGTAGTACCGCAGGGAGCGCGGACTCACGCCCGTGCGCTGGGACAGCTCGCCGATCCGCATCCCGGACAGCCTACGCCCGCGCGCCGGCCTGGGACCATGATCCGATGACCACACTGACCGGACAGCAGATCGCCGACGAAGGACTCCACGGATGGGTCCATCTGCTCGGTGGCCTGCAAACCCGCATCCGTACCCGGGATTTCGCCACCGGGCTCTCGGTCGTCGGCGCCATCGGCGCGGCGGCCGGGGACATGAACCATCACCCCCAACTCGACCTCCGCCACAGCCACGTCGACGTTCGGCTGACCAGCCACGACGAACGCGGGGTCACCGACCGCGACATCCGGCTCGCCCGGACCGTCACCTCGATCGCCGAGGAAGCGAGCGTGCGGCTGGAGCCCGAGAACGTCTCGCGGCTCGAACTCGCCCTCGACACACCGGACCACGAATCCGTGCACCCGTTCTGGGCCGCGGTATTGGCGATGGAACATCTGTCCGGGCCCGGATTCGGCGACGAACTCCACGACCCCGCCGGCAGCCTGCCGACCGTCTGGTTCCAAGCCTCCGGCAGCGAGGAACCCCGCCAGCGCTGGCACCCGGACGTGTGGGTGGATCCCGCGCAGGTCCAGCCTCGCATCGACGCGGCACTCGCGGCCGGCGGCACACTGGTCAGCAGCGCGGAAGCGCCCAGCTACTGGGTGCTCGCCGACCCCGAAGGCAACCAGGTCTGCTTGTGCACCTGGCAACACCGCGTCTGAGAACAGAGTTGCGAAATATCGCCAGGGCTAGTCGACCGGGCTGCGGCGTTCGAGGAAGACGGTGTCGTGCCAGACGCCGTCGCGTTGGGCGATGCGTTCGCGGATGCCGACGGTGCGGTAGCCGGCGCTGTGATGCAGGGCGATACCGGCGCGGTTGTCGGTGAAGATCGAAGTCTGCAGCGTCCAGATCCCGGCGGCGTCGGCTTCGGTGACCTGTTTGTAGAGCAAGGCTTTTCCCACGCCGCGGCCGCGGTGGTCTTCGGCGACGTAGACCGAGGTCTCGGCGACGCCCTGGTAGCAGTCGCGGCCCGACACCGGGGCGAGCGCCGTCCAGCCGGCGACCTTGCCGTCGATCTCGGCGATCCAGCGGTGATCGGGCAGCCATTTCGCGGCGAGGGCTTTGCGAGTCGGGACTTCGGTTTCGAAGGTGGCGAGTCCGGTCGCGATGCCTTCGCCGTAGATCCGGCGCACCGTGGTCCAGTCGTCGTCGCGTTGGGCGCGGAGGGTGACGTCGTCGGGCAGGTTGTCCGGGCAGCACGGACGCGGCGCGAGCAGACCCATGACCGCGTCGGCGGCGTGCGGGAGCCCGCTGCAGCAGGCCTGGTTGATCGTCACGACCGTCGCGGTGCCCTCCTTCCGCAGGTGCACGAAGCCCACGTCGGCCAGCTTCCGCACGTGATGCGAGCACGTGGACTGACTGGTGCCGAGGATTTCGGTCAACGCACCCACGGTCAGTCCGCGGGGTGACGTCGCGACCGCGTGCAGCAGTTTCACCCGCATCGGCTCGGCCAGACAGGCGAACCATCCGGCATAGGTGGCGGCTTCGCGCTCGGGCAGGAGACCGGCGAGGGAAGCGGGTACGACCGTCGTCATGGCACCCAGTATCGACCAGAATCGATGGTTGCGTCAATCGACTCCGGTCGATACAGTCCCAGCATCGCTTCAATCGAGATGGATCGATGAAAGGTACATGGGGATGAACGAGCTGCCTGTCGTGGTGATCGGGGCCGGGCCAGTGGGGCTGGCGGCCGCCGCCGAGCTGGTGGAACGGGGTTTCGAGCCGGTGGTGCTGGAGCGCGGCACGCACGCCGGTGCGGACGTGGCGGCCTGGAATCACGTGCGGCTGTTCTCGCCGTGGTCCGAGCTCGTCGCTCCCGCAGCCGGGCGGCTGCTGGAGCCCACAGGCTGGGCCCGGCCCGACGGCGAGGCGTACCCGACGGGTTCGGACTGGGCCGGGCTCTATCTGCGGCCACTGGCGACGGCGCTCGGCGACCGGGTCCGGTTCGGCGCCGAGGTGGTCGGCGTCGCCCGGCGGGGACGGGACCGGGTCGTGGACAGTGGCCGCGACGAGGAGCCGTTCACCGTGCACGTTCGCGCCGCCGGCGGGGCGGAGCAGCGGATCGCGGCGCGGGCCGTGATCGACGCGTCCGGCACGTGGTCGACGCCGAATCCGCTCGGCGGCGAAGGACTGCCCGCCGTCGGAGAACGTGCCGCGGCGGACCGGATCACCTACCGCGTCCCGGATCTGGGCGACGAAGAGGTGCGGGCGCGGTACGCGGGCAAGCACGTGGTCGTCGCGGGGAGCGGGCATTCGGCGCTGACCGCGCTGGTCGCGTTGTCCGGGCTCGCGAAGGACTCGCCGGAGACACGGATCAGCTGGGTGCTGCGCCGCGGTTCGGTCGGCAACACCTTCGGCGGCGGTGAGGCCGACCAGCTCCCGGCGCGGGGCGCTCTAGGCCAGCGCGCCCAGGAAGCGGTGGCCGCCGGGTTGATCACGGTGGTGACCGGGTTCCGCACCGAGACCGTCGAACGCGACGGACGGCTGACCCTGGTCTCCTCGGCCGGACAGCGGATCGAGCAGGTCGACGAGGTCGTCACCCTGTCCGGCTTCCGGCCCGATCTCACCTGGCTGTCGGAGATCCGGCTCGAGCTGGACCCGACGTTGCAGGCACCGGTCGCGCTCGCACCGCTGATCGATCCGAACGTGCACTCCTGCGGAACCGTGTATCCGCACGGTGCCAAGGAACTCGCCCACCCGGAGAAGAACTTCTTCCTGGCCGGGATGAAGAGCTACGGCCGCGCGCCGACCTTTCTGGCGATGACCGGTTACGAACAGGTGCGCAGCATCGCCGCACAGCTCGCCGGGGACCACGAGGCGGCCGCGCGGGTCGAGCTGCGGATGGCCGAGACCGGAGTCTGCGGCGGCGCGGGCCTGTTCGACGAACCGGACGACGCACCGGCGGCCGGAGGCTGTTGCGCGGCACCGGAGCCGGAGGTCCTGACGCTGTCCGCGCCGTCGGCCGCGGTGCGCTGACCAGCGATGCCGATCGCGACCGCCGCGGCGTCGCCCGGGTCGACCGCGTCCGGGCTGCGCCGCGTGCCGGCCGTTATCGGTGATGAGCGCCGGATCAGTGCTGGCGGTGCCCGCGGTGGTGGCCGTCGCGCTGGCACAGAACCTGGTGTGGTTCACCGCGGCCCCGCCCGGTTGGGCTTGGGCGTCGAGGACGACGAAGCCGAGCCCGGCGCGGCGCAGGTAGTAGCCCGCGGCGAGACCGGCCTGGCCGCCGCCGATGACCACTACCCGCGCGGCTCCGGTCACTCCGTGGGCGCTTTCGCGGTCCAGCGTTTCCGCAGCCAGAGGCTGACATAGACCAGGGCGACCAGCACGGGCACTTCGATGAGCGGTCCGACGACTCCGGCGAGCGCCTGCCCGGAGGTGACGCCGAAGACGCCGATGGCGACGGCGATCGCGAGTTCGAAGTTGTTGCCCGCGGCGGTGAACGCCAGCGTCGTGGTGCGCTCGTAGGACAGGCCCGAAGCCTTGCCCACGAGATACCCGCCGATCCACATGATCGCGAAGTACACCAGCAGCGGCAGCGCGATCCGCGCGACGTCCAGCGGCCGCGAGGTGATGGTGTCGCCCTGCAAGGCGAACAGGATCACGATCGTGAACAACAGCCCGTAGAGCGCGATCGGGCCGATCTTGGGCAGGAACGTGCCTTCGTACCAGTCACGCCCCTTGGCCCGTTCCCCGAGGCGGCGGGACAGATATCCGGCGGCGAGCGGGATCCCGAGGAAGATGAGCACGCTGAGCGCGATCTCCCACGGCGAGAAGTCGATGCTCGTGGTGTCGAGACCCAGCCAGCCGGGCAGCAGATCGAGGTAGAACCAGCCGAGCACGCCGAACATGATCACCTGGAACACCGAGTTCAGCGCGACCAGCACCGCGGCGGCCTCACGATCACCGCAGGCGAGGTCGTTCCAGATGATCACCATCGCGATGCACCGGGCGAGACCGACGATGATCAGCCCGGTCCGGTACTCCGGCAGGTCCGGCAGCATCAGCCAGGCGAGCGCGAACATCAGCGCGGGACCGAGAATCCAGTTGAGCACCAAGGAAAGCACCATCGTGCGCTTGTCCTTGGTCACCGTGTCGAGCCGGTCGTAGCGGACCTTCGCCAGCACCGGGTACATCATCAGCAGCAGCCCGAGCGCGATCGGCAGCGACACCTGCCCGATCTTCACCGCGTCCAGCACACCCTGCAGACCGGGGATGACACTGCCCAGCAGCAGCCCGGCGCCCATCGCGACGATGATCCAGACCGGAAGGAACCTGTCCAAAAAGGACAGCTTGTGCAGGACGTCGGTGTCGGCCTTGTCGGCGGTTTGAGTCACGGGCTGGCTCCAGAAGTACGGGAAGGCGGGAGGCGAGGGGTCAGGCGTCGAGGATTTCGGCGACCAGGCCACGGACGCGGCGGTCGATCTCGTCGCGGATGGGGCGCACGGCGTCCACGCCCTGCCCGGCCGGATCCTCCAGCGGCCAGTCGAGGTACCGCTTGCCAGGGAACACCGGGCACGTGTCACCACAGCCCATGGTGATCACCACATCGGAGGCCTCGACGTCCTCAGTGGACAGCTTGCTCGGCACCTCGGCGGTGATGTCCAGGCCCCATTCGGCGAGCGCGGCCGCGGCGGCCGGGTTGACCTTCTCGGCGGGCTCCGATCCCGCCGAGCGGACGGCGATCCGCCCGAGCGAGTAGTGCTGCAACAGCGCGGCGGCCATCTGCGAGCGGCCGGCGTTGTGGACACAGACGAACAGCACTTCCGGCGTGCGGGTCATGCCCGGTTTCCTTTCCTTGCGGGGATGTCAGTCGATGAGTTCGTCGAGCAGGTGCCGCACGCGGCGGCCGATGTCGTCGCGGATGCCGCGGACCACGCTCAGCGGCTGTCCCATCGGGTCGGCCACGTCCCAGTCCAGGTACCGCTTGCCGGGAAAGATCGGGCACGCGTCTCCGCAGCCCATCGTGACCACGACATCGGCGGCGCGGACGACCTCGTCGGTCAGCGGCTTCTCCCCCAGCGCCTCGGTGATCACCGGCGGGATCCCGCCCTGGGGCTGTGATCCGGCGGAGCGGACCATCACATGCCCGAAGGCGTGGTGATCGAGCAGCGCCGCGGCCAGCGGGGAACGGCCGACGTTGTGCACGCACACGAACAGCACCCGCGGCGCGGTCACCAGCGTGAGCCCGTCGACCTTGGCGAGGTCGACCAGCCGCTCCCAGGCGAAATGAGCGGTCAGCGTCGGCAGATGGATCTTGACCGTCGTCGAGCGATCCAGCAGCCGGAAGGTCTCCTCCATCTTGCGGCCGAATGTTCCATGGAACCGGTCGGTCAGCTCGTCGGTGATCCGGTCGAGCTGGTCCAGCACCTCACGGCCGGGAAATCCCTCGGTCGCATGGGGCATGGCGTCTCCTCACGAGACCACTGGATCGACTTCTGTCAATGCAATTGAAGAGCTTGTATCGAGCTTTGTCAATCCAGCCGGTAGGGTGGACCGCGAGAAGCATCTTGCGCGGGGGAGGGCACGTGACGAGCGAGAACAGCCGCACCCGGAAACCGGTCGCGGTCACGCTGCTCATGGCCGAACCCGCCGCGGTCGTCGACCCCGGCGAGGCCGACACGGCCGCGAAACTGTTCAAGGCGCTGTCTGACCCGGTGCGGATCCGTCTGCTGTCACTGGTGCGGTATTCCCCCGGTGGCGAGGCGTGCTTCTGCGACCTCGCCGAAGAATTCGACATGCCCCAGCCCTCACTCAGCCACCACCTGCGGGTACTGGTCTCCGCCGGCATCCTCGAACGAGAACGACGCGGCACCTGGAGCTGGTACAGCGTCGTCCCCGAACCACTGGAAACCCTGAGCGACCTGCTCCGCGCGGGCGGTCCGCTCGCCGACCGCACCGCCCGGCTCACCGCCGCCGAACGCGACGCCCGATGCTGAACCCTCAGTCGAGCTTGTCCGTGGCTGTTTTCCGGTCGGCCGCGATCGTGGCGAACCGGGCGAGCGCGTCGGCGTCGTCGAGGGCGGCGGGGTTGGCGACACTGGCCGGTGCGGCGCCCTGGAGGACGCGTTTGACGGGGACCTCGACTCGTTTGCCGGTCATGGTGTGTGGCAGGGCGGGCACGGCGATGATCTGGTCGGGCACGTGGCGCGGCCTTCGCCGAGACCCCGAGGGCGAAATCGCAAGGACGCCCTCGGACAAAGGCCTAACCCTTCCGCGGAATGGGTCTTCCACAGTCTCGGGCGGCGCAAGAACAACCGCGGCGTCCCGGTGCCCCACGCCGGACTTCATGAGGACAACTGCCCGAAGCCGTTCTGACCACAGTGGACGACAGCGGCCCAGGACGGAGCGTTCGCCGAGGCGCTGCTTCGTCGCCTCTTCGAAATCACGCAGCTCACAGGTACCGGAAACAGTCGTAGCCGCGGAAAGGGCCGACGACGTGACGAGCTCCACCGAAATGCAAAAAGTCCCGACCGCTACGGTCGGGACTTTTCGATTGGATACCGCTTGTACCCCCGATGGGATTCGAACCCACGCTACCGGCGTGAGAGGCCGGCGTCCTAGGCCGCTAGACGACGGGGGCTAGGAACTTCCTCCTTCAGAAGGAGGTTTTCAGTTGTTCACCTGCTGTGTTGCTGTGGAGAAACTTACCAGACCGGGTTTCCCGCCTTCGCAGGGGGGTCACTCTGTGTTTCACTCCGGAGAGTTCTCCAGCTGGGGTACCAGGACTCGAACCTAGACTAACTGGACCAGAACCAGTCGTGCTGCCAATTACACCATACCCCAGTGAGGTACCGTTCCGGCCTTGACCGGCTCGGTGCCGCACGAGAAAGAATACTAGAGCACGCTGTTCCGCACCGTGAAAGCGGGGGTCTCCGTAGCGCGCTGAACAGGGACGCCGAGCTTGGCGAACTCGGAAACGAGCAGCTCAGGCAGCTCGTCGAGACCGGAGATGGTGTGCACGCCCGCCGGGGCGCGCTCGGCGATGCCGTCCCGATCGAGCCAGACGGCCCCCAGGCCGGCGTCGCGGGCGCCGATGGCGTCGGTGTCGAGCTTGTCGCCGACGTGGACCGCCTGAGCCGGGTCGCAGCCGAGGCCGAGGCAGACAGAGTGGAACATCGCCGGGTCCGGTTTGGCTACTCCGAGTTCACCGGCGATGGCCACGTGGTCGAAGAACCGGGCGAGCCCGAGGTCGGCGATCTTCTTGCGCTGATGTGCGCCGGAGGCGTTCGTGACGGCGGCCACGAGGACACCCGCGGCTCTCAACCATTCCAGGCACGGGACGACATCTTCGAACAATTGCCACGAACGAGTGAGAATTTCACGACGACGTCTTTCGAAGCCGCTGACCTGGTCTTCGTCGGCCAAAATGCCGATCTCGGCCAGGAAACATTCAGTACGCCTGTGATGCATGGTCGCGTAATCGATTTCGCCCGCCACCACCAGCGCGACATGCTCTTCGGTGATGAGATCCCACAGCGGCCAAAGGTCGTTCCGGCCGGTGAGCGCCCCCAGGCTGAGCCGGATCGCCGCCGTGCAGTCGATCAACGTGTCATCGATGTCGAGGCACACCAACCGTAACTCCGGCGGCTCCCACGGCGCTCCGTCCGGAGCGTCCGGCGTGGTTCGTGACGGGGTCCGGGGCACGAGAGCGAAATCCACCAAGTGAGGCTAGGGCACTCAGCGCGATCGCGACTCTGCCGATGAGGTGATTAAGGCTGGTCTGTTCCGGCGCGGGCACTCTACTCCCAGTTGGTGAGATGACGTGTTTTAGTTACCGGCCAACGGCTAACGCGAGCGGCCGGGTGAATTACGACGCCGTCGCCTCCTGGTCGATTCGGGGTGCGCACACCCTGTGACGGCAACGAAATCCTTACGCCGCTTCGAGTCGCGGACCGTCCACAAGGGCATTTCCGCGATCGGCGTCCTTCCGGGACTTTTCCCGCGCCATCTTCGTCCTTTTTGGACAGTAGACACGGTCCACGGACCGGTGAGATCCCGGCCATAGCCCGAACGGCGTATCCGCCCGGATGGCGCTTGACGCACCGGCCGGGCAGGTGCATGCTGAGCTTATTCAACAAGTGATGAATAAGGGTTTCGAAGGGGTGGGACGGATGAGCGAACGCACGAACTGCGTGGTCGTCGGCGGTGGCCCCGCGGGCATGGTCGCCGGATTGCTGCTGGCCAGGGCCGGGGTCGAGGTCACAGTGCTGGAGAAGCACAAGGACTTCCTGAGAGACTTCCGCGGCGACACCGTGCACCCGTCGACGTTGACGTTGCTGGACGAGCTGGGCCTCAGCGAGAAATTCCTCAGCCTGCCGCACAGCCAGATCGCCTACGCCGGTTTCCCGGCCGAGGACGGCACGATGATGCGCCTCGCCGACCTGACCCGGCTGAAGGTGGCGCACCCGTACATCGCGATGGTCCCGCAGTGGGATTTCCTGGACCTGCTCGCCGACGCCGGCGCGAAGGAGACCGGGTTCACGCTGCGCCAGAGCACGGAGATGACCGGGCTGATCTTCGAACAGGGCCGGGTGAGCGGGGTCCGCTACCGCGACGCCGACGGGAAGACCGGCGAACTACGCGCCGATCTGGTGATCGCCGCGGACGGCCGCTGGTCGCTGGCCCGCCGTGAGGCCGGGCTGATGACGAAGGACTACCCCATCCCGTTCGACGCGTGGTGGTTCCGGATCTCGCGGCGAGAGGGGGAACGCGAGGGCATGCTCACGCCGAAGATGCGGGATCGCCGCTTCGCCGTGCCGCTGCCGCGCAAGGGCTACTTCCAGATCGCCTATCTCAGTCCCAAGGGCCAGGACCTCCGCGAAAACGGCATCGAGGCGTTCCGGGAGAACGTGGCCGCGATCCTGCCCGACCTGGCCGACCGGGTCGACGAGCTGAAGACGACGGACGACGTCAAATTCCTCGACGTCAAGATGAATCTGCTTCGGAAGTGGCATGTCGACGGGCTGCTGTGCATCGGTGACGCGGCGCACGCGATGTCGCCGGTCGGCGGGGTCGGCATCAACCTCGCGGTGCAGGACGCGGTCGCGGCCGCCACCCTGCTCGCCGAGCCGCTGCGGCGGGGCAGGCCGTCGGTGGCGGATCTGGCGAAGGTCCGCAAGCGCCGTCTCGCGCCCACGATGCTGGTGCAGGGACTGCAGCGGATGCTGCACAAGAACGTCATGGGGCCGGTGATGGCGGGCGAGCGCAACGGTCCGCCGCCGGTGATGGTGAAGTTGTTCGGCCGGTTCCCCGTGCTGTCCTACCTCCCCGCGCGGCTGCTGGGGCTGGGGCTGCGGCCCGAGCACGCCCCGGCGTTCGCGCGGCGGGCGATGGAACCGGCCGGTTAGCGTCCGGATGCCATGAACGGTCCGTTCCTTGCAAAATTTGCAAGGAACGGACCGTTCATAGCGCGTCAGACGTCCTGGACCGGGTTCGTCAGCGTGCCGATGCCTTCGATGGTGATCGACACGGACTGGCCGTCCTCGATCGGGCCGACGCCCTCGGGCGTGCCGGTCAGGATGACGTCACCGGGCAGCAGGGTCATCACCCCGGACACGAACTCGACCAGCTCCGGGATCTTGTGCACCAGGTCCGACGTCCGGCCGTCCTGCTTGAGCACACCGTCCACCTCGGACTTGAGCGCGAGGTCGGCCGGGTCGAGCGAGGTCTCGATCCACGGGCCCAGCGGGCAGAAGGTGTCGAAACCCTTCGCCCGGCCCCACTGGCCGTCGGACTTCTGCAGGTCACGGGCGCTGACGTCGTTCGCCACGGTGTAGCCGAGGATCGCACTCGCCGCGCGGGCGGCGGGCACGTTCTTGACCGGCTGGCCGATGACGATCGCCAGCTCGCCCTCGAAGTCGACCCGGCCGACGCCACGCGGACGGCGGATGGGCACGTTCGGCCCGATCACCGTGGTCGACGGCTTGATGAACAGCATCGGGTCCTGCGGGACCTCGTTGCCGAACTCGGCCGCGTGCTTGGCGTAGTTCCGGCCGACCGCGATCACCTTCGACGGCAGGATCGGCGCGAGCAGCCGGACGTCGGCGAGCGGCCAGCGCTTGCCGGTGAAGTTGGGGTTGCCGAAGGGGTGCTCGGCGATTTCCAGTACCTGGGCGTCATCGCCGTCCCCTTCGATCGAAGCGAACGCGACACCACCGGGATGAGCAATTCGGGCTAGACGCACTCCCCCACTGTACGACTCCTCACGCCGGGCCCTCCCTGAGGGACTTGTGCACGAGCGCGTCGCACAGCGCCAGCCAGCTCGCTTCGACGATGTTGCCGTGCACGCCGACGGTGGTCCACTCGCGCTCGCCGTCGCTGGTCTCGACGAGCACGCGGGTGACGGCGTCGGTGCCCGGATGGCCGGGCAGGATCCGCACCTTGTAGTCGGCCAGCTCCACACTGTCCAACCAGGACAGATGCGGGCTGAGCGCCTCGCGCAGGGCGGCGTCGAGCGCGTGCACGGGGCCGTTGCCCTCGGCGGTCGCGATCACGCGCTGCCCGGCGACGTGCACCTTCACCGTCGCCTCGGAGACGACCTCGCCGTCGGACCGGTGGTCGAGGACGACCCGGTAGGACTCGAGTTCGAACGGCGGTTCGTCGAGGACGTCGCTCTGCGGGCCGTCGACCTCCCGCCGCAGCAGCAGTTCCAGTGAGGCGTCCGCGGCTTCGAAGGACCAGCCTTCGGATTCGAGGCGTTTCACCTTCTTCACGGCGCTCGTCAGCGCCTCGGGCTGGCCGGCAAGGTCGACCCCGAGCTCACGTCCCTTGAGCTCCAGGCTGGCCCTGCCGGCCATCTCGGTGACCAGTACCCGCATGTCGTTGCCGACGGAAGCTGGATCGATGTGGTTGTACAGCAACGGATCCACCTTGATCGCGCTCGCGTGCAGTCCCGCCTTGTGGGCGAAGGCCGACGCCCCTACGTAAGCCTGGTGGGTGTAGGGGGCGATGTTCGCGATTTCGGCAAGGGCATGGGAGACCCGGGTGAGCTCGGCGGCGCCTCCGGTCGGGAGCACCTCCATACCGAGCTTGGTCACCAAGTTCCCTGTCACGGCGAAAAGATCGGCGTTACCCGCCCGCTCGCCGTAACCATTGGCGGTGCACTGGACGTGCGTCACGCCGGCCTGCACGGCGGCGACGGAATTCGCCACCGCGCAGGAAGTGTCGTCCTGACAATGGATTCCGAGCCGGAATCCGGTCCTTTCCTTGACCTCGCGGACGGTTTCCGCGAGACCGAGCGGCAGTTGCCCGCCGTTGGTGTCGCACAGCACGGCGACGTCGGCACCCGCGTTCACTCCCGCGTCGAGCACCTTCAGCGCGGTGTCCGGGGAGAACGCGTAGCCGTCGAAAAAGTGTTCCGCGTCAAGGAAGACGCGACGTCCTTCACCGACGAGGAACGCGACGGTGTCGCGCACCATCTCGCACGCTTCGTCGACGTCGACCCGCAACGCGCGTTCGATGTGGCGCAGATCCGCTTTGGCCACCAGGGTGACCACCGGCGCCTGGGAATCGAGCAGGGCCCGCACCTGCTGGTCCTGCTCGGCCTTGGTGCCTGCCTTGCGCGTCGCACCGAAGGCGACGAGCGCGGCGTGGCGGAGTTTCAGCTCGCCCGAAGCGGCGCGGGCGAAGAATTCCGTGTCCTTGGGCAGCGCGCCCGGCCATCCGCCTTCGATGAACCCGACCCCGAGATCGTCGAGCAGCCTCGCCACCGCCAGTTTGTCCGTGACGGAGTAGGAGATCCCCTCACGCTGCGCGCCGTCGCGCAACGTCGTGTCGTACAGGTGGAAGGCGTCGCCGAGCGGTGTATCGGCGGGCTCCTTGCGGGTCACGGGAATCTCCTCGTGGTGGTGGCAAAACGTGTTCAGGCAACAAAAAAACCTCCCGCATGGGTGCGAGAGGTTGCGCGCCGGGGGCTCTTGTGGAGCTGTTATCCGGCGCGCTCGGCGATAATGATGGTGCAGGAGGTCACGGACGCATCATGGCACACGCTTCGCCGGGCGTCCACAAGCCGGGCGAAAGGTTCCACACTTCGGGACGCATCCCCGGGTCGCAGGCGTTGCGAAAGCCACTTTCGCAACGTTGAAGGTTGCGAAAGTGGCTTTCGCGACACGCGGAGCGAGGTCGCATCGGGTGCGTCGCGAAATCCACTTTCGGGACACCAGGCGTCGCGAAAGTGGCTTTCGCGACACACCACCAGGTCGCCAGGCCCCGAAGTACGTGAAGGCCCCCTTCACTGCGTCCAGCGCAATGAAGGGGGCCTTCACGTACTTCCAAGAACTACTGAGTGACCGGGCGCACGTTCGACGACACCAGGGCCGCCAGCCGGTCACCGATCGCGTGCGTCGCACCGGGCGACGCCTGGTCGCGGGTCGCGAGGTCGAAGGCCACCGAGGCCTCGATCCGCCGCGCCGCTTCCTTCTGTCCCAAGTGGTCCAGCAGCAACGAGACCGAGAGCACCGCGGCGGTCGGGTCGGCGAGACCCTGGCCCGCGATGTCCGGCGCGCTGCCGTGCACCGGCTCGAACATGCTCGGGTTCCGCCGGGTGATGTCGAGGTTCCCGCTCGCCGCCAGCCCGATGCCACCGGTCACGGCGGCCGCCAGGTCGGTGATGATGTCGCCGAACAGGTTGTCCGTCACCACGACGTCGAAGCGGGACGGGTCGGTCACCAGGTGGATGGTCGCGGCGTCCACATGGGAGTAGGCGACGGTCACCTCCGGGTGCTCCAGCGAGACCTCTTCGACGATCCGCGACCACAGCGAGCCCGCGTACTCCAGCACGTTCGTCTTGTGCAGGAGCGTCAGGTGCTTGCGCGGCCGCGCCTCGGCCCGGTTGAACGCGTCGGTCACCACGCGCCGGACGCCGAACGCCGTGTTGACGCTGACCTCCGTCGCGATCTCGTTCTCGGTGTCCTTCCGCAGCAGGCCACCGTTGCCCGCGTACGGGCCTTCAGTGCCTTCACGCACGACGACCATGTCGATCTCGCCCGCCTCGGCGAGCGGTCCGCGCACACCCGGGTACAACCGGGCCGGGCGCAGGTTCACGTGGTGGTCGAGCTCGAACCGGAGGCGCAGCAACAGCCCGCGCTCCAGGATGCCGCTCGGCACCGTCGGGTCGCCCACCGCGCCCAGCAGGATCGCGTCGTGCTGACGGAGTTCACCGAGTACCGACTCCGGGAGCAGCTCGCCGGTGGAGTGCCACCGGGCGGCGCCGAGGTCGTAGTTCGTGATCTCCGCAGTCGGTACGACCTCACCGAGCACCTTGAGCGCCTCGGAGACCACTTCGGGCCCGATCCCGTCTCCTGGGATCACCGCGAGCCGCATCCACACACCTCCGTAGACCAGGCCACCGGCAGTCCGGATGGCCCATCCGCAAGAAAACGCCAGCAGCGGAAGGTTACCGGCCGTAGCCCGGTAGCCGTAGCCGCACCACCCTTATGCCGGAATCTCCCACAGAGCGAGACAGCCGAAAGAGTGAAAACAAGAAGGGACGCCCTGGCGCAAAGCATGCCGCCAGGGCGTCCCTCACCTCATCGAACGCGGGTCAGCGCACTATCGCGTCAGCCCACACCGATCGGCTGACGTCCGGTGTGCCGCCCGCCGTTGCCCGGCCGGTCGACGCCCGTGCCGCCGTTGCCGTTGTTCGTCTGGATCTTCACCACGTTCGCCCGGTTGCCCGAGGCGTTGTGGTGCTCGATCGCCAGCAGGCCCAGCACGGTGTCCTGCGCGGCCGCGTTGCGGTTGACCACCAGCGCCGTGCCCGGCTTCGCGACGTAGCCCAGCGCGGAGTCGCCGCCGCCCTGGACGGTGTACGCGGGAGCCAAGGCGTCGAACGAAAGCGGCGTGCCGACGTAGTCGATCGTCGACGAGTCCGCGCCCGGCGCCGCGTAGAACCCGGAGGTCCCGACGGTGTAGCTGATCTTGTGCGACGCGGCGTTCGGGTCGATGCCCAGCGCGGCGATGCTCACCGGCAGCACGACGACGTTGGTGTCGTACACGTTCGTGTCGACGTCGCCGAGCTGGCCGTTGATCGGCTGGATGTCCACCTGCGGGAAGCCCGGCTTCAGGGCCACGGTGACCGCCACGAGGACGTCGGTCGACGTCACCTTGGTCACATAGGTCTCGAAGTCCGGCTGCCCGTCGCCCGTGGTGTCGATGTCCACGAACGGCGAGGTGTTGCTGCCCAGGTTGGCCAGGTCGCTCCAGGTGGTGAGACCGAAGGCCAGCAACGCGTTCTCCGGCTCACCCTGCGCCTTCGCCAGCGGAGCGGTCGACGCCGCGCCGATGTAGCGCAGGTCGGCACCCTTGGCGGTCTGGTTCAGCGTGCAGTCGGTCGTGACGTCGCCGTCGCATTCCGGCAGCTGCGGGGATTCCGCCTGCAGTTCGAGCACGCTGATCAGCGAGCGGTACCGCTGCGCACCGGAGCCCTGGTCCACGCCCTTGCCGGTCAGGTTCAGCACGGCCTGGTTCTGGCCGGCGCCGAAGTTGACGTTGCCCGGGGTGTTGATGGACGAGACGGGCTTCGGCGCGGAGTACACCGAGAGCCGCAGGGGAACGGTCGTGCCGCTCTTCGGGGTGAACGCGATCCGGCCGGAGGCGTCCGCCACGAACTGCCGGGCGAGGCCGACCTGCGTGGCCGCCATGGTCGGGTCCATGACCTTGCGGAGCGCCTTGGGGTCGGCGATCTTCAGGGTCACCTTCACCAGCGCGATACCGCGCGGGCTCAGCTTCACCGTCGGCTTGTCCACTGTGTACTCGACACCGGGGAGCGAGTTCACGGCTTCGTAGCCCACCGAGTACTCGACCGGCTTGATGCCCTTGTTGACCACCTTGACCGTCTTGGTCAGGGTGACCGGGCCGCCCGCTTCGACGACGCCGAAGTTGACCGAGACGAAGCCGGGGTTGTCGACGACGTAGGCCAGGACCTGGTTGTCGAGCGCGGCCTTCGCGTCGATCCGGCCGCTGCCGACGCGCTGCGGACCGTAGACCCGGCCCGACGCGTCACGGATGTCGTGGCCCGCGGTGTTGATGACCGAGGCCTTGACCTCCTCGACCGACCAGTCCGGGTGCGCCTGACGGATCAGGGCGGTGATACCCGAGGTGTGCGGAGCCGCCATCGACGTCCCGGAGATGACCAGGCGGCCCGCTCCACTACCGGACAACGCCGACGAGATCGAGTCACCGGGCGCCGCGACGTCCGGCTTGACGGCCGGGCCGCGCCCGCCACGCGAGGTGAACGAGCTCGGGGTGTCCACAATGGACTGATCGGTGGTCGGCACGGACACGCGGCCCTTGCCGGTCATGCGGACCTGCAGCGTGCCCGCGGCCACCGCGGGGCGCACCGAGGCGGTCGCGCTGCCGGTCAGCTGGAACGTCGGCAGGGCGGCGTTGCCCGCGATACCCGCCGAGAAGTGCTCCAGCGTCGAGGAGAACAGCGCGCCCTTGGCACCGGCGGCCTGCGCGTTGTTCGAACGGGCGCCCGAACCGCAGGCGCGGGTCGCGTCGTTGTCGTCCCATTCGAGGAACACGATCTTGCCCGCGGCCTTGGCCTTGTCGGCCTCGGAGTACGGCTTGCAGCCGACGGCGTTGTCGGCCGACAGCGTGACCACCGGCGCGGTGACGTCGAGCGTGTCGTAGGTCGCGTAGTTCTGGCTGAACTGGCCGGTCTTCGCGCCCTTCACGCCGTCGGGAGCGACGGCTTCGACGGCGTCGCGAAGGACGGACGCGTCACGGCTGCTGGCGACGGTGAGCGCCTCGGGCGTGTTGCCCGGCGCGCCGCCGACGTCGTTGAGGTCGCCGCCGTTGCCCGCGGAGAACACCGGGACGACGTTGTTCGCGGCGATCTTGCGCACGAACAGCGAGTCCGGGTCGTCCGGGGTGGCGAAGTCGCCGCCCAGCGACAGGTTCACCACGTCGAGGTGGTCGGTGAAGTCGCCGTCGCCGTCCGGGTCGAGCGACCAGTCGAGCGCCTGCGAGGTGACGTTGGTCGAGCCGTCGCAGCCGAAGACCTTGATCGCGTACAGCAGGGCCTTGGGCGCGGTGCCCGGGCCGATCCGCATCGCTTCGATCTTCTTCTTGTTCAGCTTCTTGTAGTCACCGGTGAAGGTCTTGCCGGCTTCGTCCACACCGAAACCGGCGACGGTGCCCGCGACGTGCGTGCCGTGGTGGCCGCACGAGATCGGGTTGGGGTCCGGCTTCGGGGTGTTGAGGGCCGGGTCGTCGCTGCCCGAGTCGTAGGCGTCGCCGACCAGGTCGATACCGCCGACGACCTTGTCGGTCGGGAAGGCGGGAGTGGCCTGGTCGCGGTTGATCGCCTTGTACGCCTCGGCCGTGCCCGGGCCGCCGAAGGTGGCATGGGTGTAGTCGATGCCGTCGTCGATCACGCCGACGCGGATGCCGTCGCCGTAGCGGCCGGTCTGCTGCCAGGAGGCGAGCGTGTTGGTCAGCTGGACCGCGCTGGAGTTGGTGCGGGTCTTCGGCACGACCTTCTTGACCGAAACGACGTCCGGCCGCTTCGCCAGCTCGCGGATCTTCGCCGCGTCGGCCGTGACGACCGCGCCGGCGACCGCGTTGGCGGTCTGCGTGACCAGCTGGGTGCCGGCGTCGGCGGCCTTGAGCTGCCCGACGACGGAGTTCACCGTCGCGGCGGCGTCGGCCTTGGCGTCCTTCGCGGCCTTCTTCGCCTTTTCCTTGCCCGCGCCCTTGTTCTGCTCGGCGTTGAAGGCGTCGACGGCGGGCTGCTTGGCCAGCTCGACGAAGGCGGTGATCTTGCCTTGGGCGGCCTTGAGCTTCGGCTCGACCTTCCCCTGGAATCCGTTACGGTCGATCTTCGCCGGCGTGACGCCGTCCGCGAGGGGGACATCCTGCGCGGCAGCGGACGCCCCGGTCACGGACGTCACGAGCAACGCGGCGAAGACCGCGGCCGACGAGCGGATCGCCCATCGGGGTACGCGGGATCTGTTCATGAGTACGTGCCCTCACTCGAGGCCTGGACTCGGAACCTGCCTACCGCTCGAACACACCCCCGACGGTGAGCCCCGGCGCCGCGCCGTGCCCTTGACGACGCGATGGTTCGGCCTCGCCGGAAGAACCTATCCGGGGACCAGCCCGACTTCAGTAGGCATTTTTCACCGTTATTGAATCTTGCTCTGCGATCCCGCGAACCTCACACACACAACAACCGCAATTAGTCGACTAATTGCGGAATGCGCGTGAAGGCCCCCTTCCCTCGGCTGAGCCGAGGGAAGGGGGCCTTCACGCGCTAATCGGAGGTCAGCCGAAGTTGACCGCGCGGATCGTGTGCGCGCCCACCGTGGCGCCGATCGGCTCCAGCAGGTGCGAGTCGACGGAACGGTCCACGCGCAGCAGCATCACCGCGTCCGCGCCGTCGGTGGTCTGGCTGATCTGCGCGGCCTCGATGTTGAGACCCGCCTCGCCGAGCAGGGTGCCGACGCGGCCCATGATGCCGGGGCGGTCCGGGTACTCGAGCAGCAGCACGTTGCCCTCGGCACGCAGGTCGAAGTGACGGCCGTTGACCTCGACCAGCTTCTCGACCTCGTCCTTGCCGGTGACCGAACCGGAAACCGAAAGGGTCGAGCCGTCGGCGTGCACCGCGCGGACGGTGACCAGGCTGCGGAACTTGGGGCTTTCGGTCTCGGTGACCAGATCGACCTGGACACCCAGCTCTTCGGCCACGCGCGGTGCGTTCACGAAGGTGACCTGGTCCTCGACGACGCCGGAGAACACACCGCGCTCGGCCGCGAGCGGCAGCACGCTGACGTCCTCGGCGGCCAGCTCGCCCTTGACCACGACGGTGACCGAGGCCGGGGCCTTCGGGTTCAGCGCGGTCAGCACCGTGCCGAGCTTCTGGGTGAGCGAGAGGTACGGCCGGACGTGCTCGCCGACCGTGCCGCCGCCCGCGACGTTCACCGCGTCGGGCACGAAGTCGCCGCGCAGCGCGAGCAGGACAGACTTGGCGACGTCGGTGCCCGCGCGGTCCTGCGCCTCGGCGGTCGAGGCGCCCAGGTGCGGGGTGACGACGACGTTCGGCAGGCCGAACAGCGGGCTCTCGGTGGTGGGCTCGGTGACGAACACGTCGATTCCGGCGCCGCCGACATGGCCGGAGCTGACCGCGTCCGCCAGCGCCTGCTCGTCGATGAGGCCACCGCGCGCGGCGTTGACGATGATGACGCCCTGCTTGGTCTTCTTGAGCGCCTCGGCGCCGATGAGGCCCTTGGTCTCCGGGGTCTTCGGCAGGTGGATGGAGATCGCGTCGGCGCGCTCCAGCAGCTCGTCCAGCGTGACCAGCTCGATGCCGAGCTGCGCGGCGCGGGCGGCCGAGACGTAGGGGTCGTAGGCGATGAGCTTGGTGTCGAACGCGGCGAGCCGCTGCGCGAACAGCTGGCCGATCTTGCCGAGGCCGACCACACCGATGGTCTTGCCCTGGATCTCGACGCCGGAGTAGGCGCTGCGCTTCCACGCGCCGCCCTGGAGGCTCTGGTCCGCGGCCGGGACCCGGCGGGCGACGGCGAGCAGCAGCGCGACGGCGTGCTCGGCGGCGGAGACGATGTTCGACGTCGGCGCGTTGACCACCAGGACACCGCGTTCGGTGGCGGCGGGGACCTCGACGTTGTCCAGCCCGACGCCGGCGCGGGCGACGACCTTGAGCGAGGTGGTGGCGCCGAGGACCTCGGCGTCGACCTTGGTCGCGGACCGCACGAGCAGCGCGTCCGCCGTCTTCACGGCTTCGAGCAGCGCGGGGCGGTCCGTGCCGTCCACATGCTGGACCTCGACCTCGTCGGAGAAGACGCTCAACACCGACGGGGCGAGCTTCTCGGCGATGAGGACGACGGGCTTGTTCGGCTTGGTCACGATACGGCTCCCACTATCTGGTCTGTGCCTGCGACTCTCTGAGGACGGTCACGCCGTTGTGCCCGGTTGCGCCGCAGTTTAGACCTGGTGACAGGGGATTGTTAACTCGCCCGTAATCCCGCGAAAACGAGATCGAGGAGGCGTTCGAGGCCCTTGTCACCCGAAAGGTGTTCACTGGCCCAGGAAAGCGCGTGCAGCACCACCAGGATTTCGGGCACTGTGACGTCCGCCCGGAGCTCCCCCGCGGCCTTCGCCCTTTCCACCAGGTGGGACACCTGGTCCCGCATGGCATGACAGGACGCGTAGAGCGGCGAGGCTTCGTCGTTGAGGACGTCGACCATCAGTTCGGGCAGCCCGCGGTAGCGCGCCGACTGTTCACCCATCCCGGCGAGCCAGGCCTTCAGCGCGTCCAGCGGTTCCGGGGAGTCCAGGAGTTCACGGGCCGCGGCGGCCTGGGCGTCGAAGCCCTCCCGCAGCACCGTCTCGACCAGCGCCTCTCTCGTCGGGAAGTGCCGGTAGAGCGTCCCGATGCCGACACCGGCCCGGCGCGCGATCTCTTCCAGCGACGCCTCGACCCCGTTCGCCGCGAAGGCGTGCCTCGCCTCTTCGAGGAGGCGCTCGTAGTTGCGCCGGGCGTCCGCCCGCAGCGGCTTCTTCTCGGTGTCCATCGCGCTCCCGAGCCTAGTCTCGACAAATCGGAGGTAGCCTCCGTATAGTCGGCGACGTAAGCGGAGGCTGCCTCATGTTAGCTGGGGAGACGGAAATGACCTTGATCGAAGAAACCCGCGACCGGCTCGGAGCGGTGGGTGTCTGGCTGCCGGTCGGCATGTTCACGCCGACACCGGACGAGGAACGGCAAGCGATGCGACGCCTGGAGGAGCTGGGTTACCGCACCGTCTGGGGTGGCGAGGGGCCCGGCAACCGGGAGCTGTTCGCCTACAGCGCCATCACGCTGGCCGCCACCGAACGGGTGGTGGTCGGCACCGGGATCGCGAACATCTGGTCGCGGCCCGCGTACACCGCCCACAGCGGCGGCCGGACCCTCGCGCAGGCCTTCCCCGGCCGGTTCGTGCTCGGCGTCGGGATCGGGCACTCGCATCAGGCGGCGAAGGCGGGCTCGGACTACCGGCCGCTCGAACAGACCCGTGACTACCTCACGGCCATGGCCGCGGCGGCGACGGAATTCCCTTCCCCGGTCCCGTTTCCGCGCGTCCTGGCCGCCGTCGGGCCGAAAATGCTCGAACTCGCGCGGGAGCTCACGGACGGGGCACATCCGTTCGCCCAGCCCTTCGAGCACACGCCGTATTCCCGCGAGATCCTCGGCCCGGACAAGCTGCTCATCCCCACCCATTCGGTTCTGCTCGGCGACCGTGAGCAGGCGCGGAAGAGCGTGGCGAGGGATATCGGGCTGATGAAGCAGTACGGCATCCCGCACTATTTCAAGGGATGGAAGCGGCTCGGCTACACCGACGCCGACATCGACGACGTCAGCGACCGGCTCGTGGACGGGCTGACCGCGTGGGGCGACGAAGAGCGGATCGCCGGGCGGCTCGAGGAACTCGTCGACGCCGGCGCGGACACCGTGCTCGTCAATCCGGTCGGGGACGATCTCAAGTCCATCGTGGACCAGCTGGAACGGCTGGCCCCGGCACTGACGGCGGTGACCCGATGAGCGTCGGAATCTGGACGTTCGCGTTCGACGGCAAGGAAATCGGCGAAGTGCGCGAGGCGGCCGCGGAAGTCGAGGAGCTCGGGTTCGACACCTTGTGGTTCGGGGAGTACCTGGGGCGGGAGGCGTTCACGCACGCGGGCCTGCTCCTGGCGGCGACGTCGCGGCTGACCGTCGCCACCGGTATCGCGCGGTTCTCCCATCGGGCACCCGTCGCGGCCGCGGCCGCCGAACGGACACTCGCCGAGGCCTATCCGGGCCGGTTCGTCCTCGGCCTGGGCGGGCACCTTCCGGGCACGAAACCGCTGGAGGCCATGCGCGGCTATCTCGACGAAATGGACCGGACCGAACTGTCCACACCGGACTCGCCGCGCCGGAGAGTGTTGGCCGCCTTGGGGCCGAAGATGCTCGCCTTGGCGGCGGAACGCACCGATGGGGCGCATTCGTACTTCGTTCCCGTCGAGCACACCGCGCTGGCGCGGGAAGCCATCGGCCCCTCGGCCTTCCTCGCCGTCGAGCAGGCCGTCGTACTGGGGCCGGACCGGGGGATCGCGCGGCGGCACGTGTCGACGTACCTGGAGCTGGCCGCCCACCATCGGGCGAATCTGCGGCGGTTCGGGTTCACCGAGGAGGATTACGGCTCCGACAAGCTGGTGGACGCGCTGGTCGCCGTCGGGGAGGACGAGATCTCCGCACGGGTGCGGGCACATCTGGACGCCGGGGCGGATCACGTCTGCCTGCAGGTCCTGACCGGGGACGAGCGGATCCCGCTGGCCGAGTGGCGGATTCTGTCGGGGGTCGGGGGTAGCGTGCGGGAGCGTGACGTCACCGGCTGAGCTCGCCTTCGAGAACGCACGGGAACTGATCGACGCGCGAGACCTCGCCGGGCTCGCGCGCCTGATCGGCGACCTGCCCACGCTTGTCCACGCGCACGGGAAGAACGGAAACGACCTGCTCGGCATGGCCGCCGCGACCTGCGACGAGCGGCTGTGCCGGATCCTGCTCGACCACGGCGCCGATCCGGCTTCGGCCAACGTGCACGGCTGGACGGCGTTGCACCAGGCCGGGTACGCCGGGCTGCCGCTGCTGGTCACGATGCTGCTCGAAGCGGGCGCCCCGGTCGACGTCCCGGCCCGGGGCGACGGCGGCACGCCGCTGGTGGTCGCGCTGTTCTGGGGCCATCGCGAGGCGGCGGAACTGCTGGCTTCGCGCAGCATCTCCCCCGGCAACCTGCGGGTGGCGGCGGGGCTCGGCCGGGCCGACCTGCTCGACGAGCTGCTCGCGCCGGACGGCACGCTCGCCCCCACGGCGGGCGCGCATCGCGAATTCCACCGGCCGCACAGCGGTTTCCCGGAATGGCGGCCGAGCGAGGATCCGGCCGAGATCCGCGACGAGGCGCTTTCGTGGGCGGCACGGAACGACCGGACCTCCGCTGTGCGCACCCTGGTGGAGCGGGGTGCCCATGTGGACGCCGACGTCTACCGCAGCACGGCACTGACGTGGGCGGCCGCCCAGGGGAAGGCTTCGGCGATCAGGACCTTGGCGGAGCTGGGCGCTTCGGTGAACCGCCAGGGCACCTTCGGCGGGCTTTCGCACGGAGAAGGTGTCACCGCGCTGCACCTGGCCGTGCAGGGCGGGCACGTGGACGCCGTGCGGGCGTTGCTCGACGTCGGAGCGGATCCTTCGCTGGAAGACTCGCTGTACTCGTCGTCGGCCTTGGGGTGGGCCGGGCACTTCGAGCAGACCGAGATCCTGGCGGTGTTGCGGGGCGCCTGAGCCCTGAGGCCGGCCTGCGAGAGTCCCCCGCCGTAGGTGTTGCGAAAGCCACTTTCGCAACGTTGAAGGTTGCGAAAGTGGCTTTCGCAACCTCCGCGACGGGCGGGACGGTCGCGGAGGCGCCCGACCGGCCGCGTCGGCACCACCCCCACCCCCGACTCGTACGCCATGAACGGTCCGTTCCTCGCAAAATTTGCAAGGAACGGACCGTTCATGGCACGGCCGCCGGTCACCCAAGTGTCATGAAAGGGTCGTTCAGGACGAAAAACGTCAGGAACGACCCTTTCATGACATCCGCGAGAGGCGTGTCCCGATCCTGACGCCCCCTGGCCCGCCGGACCCTCGCCGAAAGTACGACGCTCGCCGAACAATGGACCTCATGCGAGCGATCAGCCAGAACCGCCTCGGCGGCCCCGAAGTCCTCGAACTCGTCGACGTCGAAAGACCCGTCCCCGGCCCGACCCAGATCCTGGTCCGCGTGCACGCCGCCGGCGTCAACCCGGTCGACTGGAAGACCCGCGAGACCGGCGGCATCGGCCCGATGGGCGATCCGCCGTTCATCCTCGGCTGGGACGTGTCCGGCGTGGTCGAGGAGGTCGGCGCGGGCGCGTCCCTGTTCTCCCCCGGCGACGAGGTCTTCGGCATGCCGTCGTTCCCGTTCCAGGCGGGCGCGTACTCGGAATTCGTAGCCGCGCCGAGCCGTCACTTCGCGCGCAAGCCGTCCACTTTGGACCATGTGCACGCGGCCGCGGTCCCGCTCGCGGGGCTGACCGTCTGGCAGAGCCTCGTCGACACAGCGGATATCCAGCCAGGGCAACGGGTCCTGATCCACGCGGCGGCGGGCGGCGTCGGGCATCTCGCGGTCCAGATCGCCAAGGCGCGCGGCGCGTACGTGATCGGGACGGCCAGCGCGGCCAAACACGAGTTCCTCCGCGGTCTCGGCGCGGACGAACTCATCGACTACCGCACGACGGATTTCGCCGAGGAGGTCCGCGACGTCGACGTCGTGCTCGACACGATCGGCCTGGAGTACGGGCCCCGCTCGCTCAAGACGCTGCGCCGCGGCGGCAGGCTCGTCCAGCTCACCCGCACGAACGACGAGCGGATGCCGGAACTGGCCGAGGCCGCCGGAGTCACCGCCGGGTTCACCCTCGCCGAACCGGACCGCACCGGCCTGCTCGCACTGGCCGAACTCGTCGGCAGCGGACGGCTCAAGCCGACCATCGACACGGTGTTCCCGCTGGAAGAGGCCGCGAAGGCCCAAGAACTCGTGGCGACGGGCAAGACCACGGGGAAAGTCGTACTCTCCGTCGTGGAGTGAACGGTGGACAAGTGGAGTCTGTAGTCCGTATCGTCAAAGGCGGACTACAGACTCCGTTTATGTCCAACTGGGAGACCTTCATGACCACACCCCGCGACGTCTTCGACGCGCTTTCCGAACGCATCACCGCCCGGCGCTGGGACGAGATTTTCGAGCTTTACGCGGAGGACGCCGTCGTCGAAAACCCGCAGCGACCACCGGTTCCTTCCAGGTACGAAGGCCGGGAAGCCCTACGGAAGCACTTCGGCGGAGGCCTGAACGTGCGCATGGACAGGGCGGATGTCCTGATTCACGGGACAACCGACCCGGAGGTGATCGTCGCCGAGTACCGTAACGTCGGCGAGGCACTGGACACCGGGAAGTCCTTCGACATCGCCAACATCCAGGTCCTCCGCGTGCGCGACGGGCTCATCGTCCATTCACGCGATTACCACGACCACTTGCCGCTCATCGCGGCACAGAATGGCCTGGAGAAGCTGAAGAAGGGCTTCGACACCGCCGAGCGGGAGGTCACGCCGGTGCCGCCGCGCCCCGCGTCGACGGCGGATCCGAAGAGCCCACGCGGCGTTTTCGAGAGGCTCGCCTACGGTGTCGCGGACGGTGATTGGGCCGGGCTACCGGAGCTGTATGCCGAGGAAACCCATGTCACACACCCGTTTCTGCCCGGGGCGGCGGTCCTGAAGACCCGGGAAGACCTGCGTGAGCATTTCAAGTTCGGCGAGCGGGGCGAGGTCCGGTTCCAGGTCCGGGATCTGGTGATCCACGAATCCCTCGATCCGGAAGTCGTGATCGGCGAATTCGACTACCAGGGGACGGCGGGTGGCAGCACGGAATTCCGCGTTTCCACCATCTTCGTGCTGCGCGTGCGCGACGGGCTGATCGTCGAATCGCGTGACTACGTCGATCATCTCGCGATCGCGGGCGCGACCGGGCGGCTCGACGAGCTGATAGCGCTGGTCTAGGCGGGCAGGTCGAATTCGCCGTCCCGGACGCCTTTCAGGAACGCGTCCCATTCACTAGGCGTGAACACGAGAAGATGCCCGTCGGGTTCGACGACCCGGCGCATCGCGGTGTAGGTGACCCCGTCGGCGTGCGGCACCAGCGCGTACTCGACCGCGTCCTTGAGGTTCGCGCCTTCCGGTTCGCCCCGGATCCACACCGCGTCGCTCAGGTCCAGATCGGGCCTGACCTGAGCCTTGTCGTCCACCGGCTGCTCACTCATGGTGTCCACGCTATCGCTTGCCGGCACGCAAAACGAAGGGGCCCTTCACCGCATCGCATGCGGTGAAGGGCCCCTTCGGCCCACGACTAGGCGGTTTCGGTGATCGGCCGGTCCACCCACGACATCAGGTCGCGCAGCTTCTTGCCGGTCTCCTCGATCGGGTGCTGGTTGCCCTGCTCCTCGAGCTTGGTGAAGTTCGGCCGTCCGGCCTCGTCCTCGGCGACCCATTCGCGGGCGAACGTGCCGTCCTGGATCTCGCCGAGGATCTTCTTCATCTCTTCCTTGACCGCCGGCGAGATGACACGCGGGCCGCGGGTCAGGTCGCCGTACTCGGCGGTGTCGGAGATCGAGTAGCGCTGACGCGCGATGCCGCCCTCGTACATGAGGTCGACGATCAGCTTCAGCTCGTGCAGCACCTCGAAGTAGGCGATCTCCGGGGCGTAGCCGGCCTCGGTGAGCACCTCGAAACCGGTCTGCACCAGCGCGGAGGCGCCACCGCAGAGCACGGCCTGCTCGCCGAAGAGGTCGGTCTCGGTCTCCTCGGTGAAGGTCGTCTTGATGACACCGGCGCGGGCGCCACCGATGGCGGCCGCGTAGGAGAGCGCGAGCGCCTGCGCGTTGCCGGAGGCGTCCTGCTCGACCGCGATGAGCGCCGGGACGCCCTTGCCGTCGACGAACTGGCGGCGGACCAGGTGGCCGGGGCCCTTCGGGGCGACCATGGCGACGTCGACGTTCGACGGCGGCTTGATCAGGTCGTAGCGGATGTTGAAGCCGTGCCCGAAGAAGAGCGCGTCGCCGTCCTTGAGGTTCGGCGCGATGTCCTGCTCGTAGATGAAGCGCTGCTTCGTGTCCGGCGCGAGGATCATGATCAGGTCGGCTTCGGCGCTGGCCTCGGCCGGGGTGAGCACGCGGAGACCCTGCTCCTCGGCCTTGGCCCGCGACTTCGAGCCCTCGGGCAGGCCGATGCGGACGTCGACGCCGGAGTCGCGCAGGCTCAGCGAGTGCGCGTGGCCCTGGCTGCCGTAGCCGATCACGGCGACCTTGCGACCCTGGATGATCGAAAGGTCCGCGTCGTCGTCGTAAAAGATTTCCACTGCCATGAGGGGTACTACTTCCTTTCCTGACTTACAAAGTTATCGAGCGGAGGTGGCGGTGATCGAGCGGGAGCCCCGGCCGACCGCGACCATGCCGGACTGGACCAGCTCACGGATGCCATAGGGCTCCAGCATCCGGAGCAGGGCACCGATCTTGTCCGAGGTCCCAGTGGCTTCGACGGTGAGCGCCTCGGGCGACACGTCCACCACCTTCGCGCGGAACAACTGCACTGTTTCGAGGACCTGGCTGCGCACGGTGTTGTCGGCCCGGACCTTCACGAGCAGCAGTTCACGCTGCACGGCTGTGGACTTTTCCAGTTCCACGATCTTGATGACGTTGACCAGCTTGTTGAGCTGTTTGGTCACCTGTTCGAGCGGTAGCTCCTCAACGGCGACCACGATCGTCATCCGGGACACCTCGGGATTCTCCGTGGGCCCGACGGCGAGGGATTCGATGTTGAAACCACGCCGGGAGAACAGTCCGGAAACCCGCGCGAGGACACCGGGCTTGTTCTCGACCAGAACGCTCAGGGTGTGCACGCTCATCGGGCGTCTCCTTCTGTGGCGGCGTTCAGCTCCGCCTCGGCGGCGACCTCGTCGTCGTCGAAGAGCGGGCGGATCCCGCGCACGGCCATGATTTCGTCGTTACCGGTGCCCGCGGCCACCATGGGCCACACCTGGGCATCCTTCCCCACCACGAAATCGATCACGACGGGGCGGTCGTTGATCTCCATGGCACGCCGGATGGTGGCGTCGACGTCCTCCTTGGTCTCGCAGCGGAGCCCGGCGCAGCCGAGCGCCTCCGCGAGGAGGGTGAAGTCGGGGATGCGGTGCTTGTGGGTACCGAGATCGGTGTTGGAGTACCGCTCGGAGTAGAAGAGGTTCTGCCACTGGCGGACCATGCCCAGGTTGCCGTTGTTGATGACGGCGACCTTGATCGGCGCGCCTTCGATGGCACAGGTGGCCAGTTCCTGGTTGGTCATCTGGAAACAGCCGTCGCCGTCGATGGCCCAGACCTGCTTGTCCGGCACGCCGAACTTGGCGCCCATCGCGGCGGGAACGGCGAACCCCATCGTGCCGAGGCCACCGGAGTTGATCCAGGTGCGCGGGTTCTCGTACTTCACGAACTGCGCGGCCCACATCTGGTGCTGGCCGACCCCCGCGGTGTAGACCGCGTCCGGGCCGACGAGCGAGCCGATGCGCTCGATGACGTACTGCGGCGAAAGCGTCCCGTCCTCGGGCCACTCGTACCCGGCCGGGTAGTCGTCGCGCCAGGCGCTCGCCTGCGTCCACCAGTCCTTCAGGTCCGGCTTCGCGGACTTGTCGGTCTCGGCGCGGACGGCCTCGATCAGCTCGGTGATGATCTCCGCGCAGTCGCCGACGATCGGCACGTCCGCCTTGCGGTTCTTGGAGATCTCGGCCGGGTCGATGTCGGCGTGGACGACGGCGGCGTCCGGCGCGAACGAGGACAGCTGCCCGGTGACGCGGTCGTCGAAGCGGGCGCCGAGGGCGATCAGCAGATCCGCTCGCTGCATCGCGGCGACGGCGGCGACCGAACCGTGCATCCCCGGCATGCCGAGGTGCTGCGGGTGGGAATCGGGGAAAGCGCCGCGCGCCATCAGCGTGGTGACGACGGGGATCCCGGTCAGCTCGGCCAGTTCCATCAGCTGGCGCGAGGCGTCGGCCTTGACCACGCCACCGCCGACGTAGAGCACCGGGCGCCGCGACTTGCTGATCAGCCGCGCGGCCTCGCGGACCTGCTTGCCGTGCGGGCGCAGCGTGGGCCGGTAGCCCGGCAGCCGCAGCTCCGTCGGCCAGGAGAAGGAGGTCATCTCCTGCAGGACGTCCTTGGGGATGTCCACCAGGACCGGGCCGGGGCGGCCGGTCGAGGCGAGGTGGAAGGCCTCCGCGATGGTGCGCGGGATGTCCGCCGGGTCGGTGACCAGGAAGTTGTGCTTGGTGATCGGCATCGTGATGCCGCAGATGTCGGCTTCCTGGAAGGCGTCCGTGCCGATCAGCGCGCGGGACTGCTGCCCGGTGATGGCGACGACGGGGACCGAGTCCATGTTCGCGTCGGCCAGCGGGGTGACCAGGTTGGTCGCGCCGGGACCGGAGGTGGCCATGCACACGCCGACCTTGCCGGTGGCCTGCGCGTACCCGGTGGCGGCGTGGCCGGCGCCCTGTTCGTGGCGGACCAGGACGTGGCGGACCTTCGTCGAGTCGAGCAGCGGGTCGTACGCCGGGAGAATGGTGCCGCCGGGAATACCGAACACGACCTCCGCGCCCACCGCTTCGAGCGAGCGGACGAGCGACTGCGCGCCCGTGACCCGCACCGGGGTCCCGGCGGGCGGCGCCGGCTTGGGTCGGGCACCGGAGGTACCGGAGTTCGCTTCAGCTCGCGAGGTGGCACTAGTCATCGCTGTTTGCCTCGTCTTGTCTAGTCACTCGTTCGGGTATTCATTGGCTGGTTCGGCAGTGAAATTGTTCCAGGCAACAAAAAACCCCCGCCGACCGGAGTGGTCGCACGAGGGTCGCGCGTCGACGCAGCGGAGACTTCCCTAAGCGTCGACGCGCTTGGGAAGTACGAGGCCGGTCTGCGTTGTCACGAGAGTGAAGCTAGCCGGTCGCCGTCAAGAGTGTCAACTCTGCGGGACGGCGATTCCGCATGCTGGACACCTCGGCCGCGTCGCACGACCCGCGTTCGAGGCCTTCGAGGCGGCGGTGCACCATCTTTGACGTGGCAGAAGAAAAGCAGCAGGAACAGGCGAACGAGGACCGCAAGGCCGTCTTCAAGATCCCGAACACGGCATTGCTGGCGATCGCTTTCCTGGTCGTCTGTGTGACGCCTGTCGCGTTCGGCGATGTGCCGTATCTCCAGTGGCTCTACATCTTCCCGATCGCGCTCGCGGTGTTCGTCATCCGGACCCGAACGACGGCGACGGCCAAGGGGCTCGAGGTCCGCACGATGTTCGGGCGGAAGGATCTGCCGTGGACCTCGCTCAAGGGGCTCGCCATCACCGACAAGGCGAAGGTGCAGGCGGTGCTGAAGGACGAGTCCAAGATCCCCCTTCCCGCCGTGCGCACCCGTCATCTGCCGGTGATCTCGCTGGTCAGCGCGGGCCACATGGCCGACCCCTCCGGGCTGACGGACGACCTCGGCAAGGCTCCGGAGAAGAGCGGCGATTCCGGGGAGTAGGATTGGTAGGACCAGTTTGGCGCTCGTTCGCCCTGGTCCTCATCCCGAACCTTGGAGTCAGCCGTGCCTCAACTCCGTTCCCGGACCACCACCCACGGCCGCAACGCGGCGGGCGCCCGCTCGCTCTGGCGCGCCACGGGAATGACCGACAGCGACTTCGGCAAGCCGATCGTCGCCATCGCGAACTCCTACACCCAGTTCGTGCCGGGGCACGTGCACCTCAAGGACCTCGGCGAGATCGTGGCCGGCGCGGTGAAGGAGGCGGGCGGGGTCGCCCGCGAGTTCCACACGATCGCCGTCGACGACGGGATCGCCATGGGGCACAGCGGAATGCTGTACTCGCTGCCCTCGCGCGAGATCATCGCCGATTCCGTCGAGTACATGGTGAACGCGCACCAGGCCGACGCGCTGGTCTGCATCTCCAACTGCGACAAGATCACCCCCGGCATGCTGAACGCCGCCATGCGGCTGAACATCCCGGTCGTGTTCGTCTCGGGTGGGCCGATGGAGGCCGGGAAGGCCGTGGTCGTCGGCGGGGTCGCGCAGGCGCCGACCGACCTGATCACCGCGATCGCGGCTTCGGCCAGCAGCGAGGTCGACGAGGACGGGCTGTCCATTGTGGAGCGCTCGGCCTGCCCGACCTGCGGCTCGTGCTCGGGCATGTTCACCGCGAACTCGATGAACTGCCTCACCGAGGCGCTCGGGCTCTCTCTGCCGGGCAACGGCTCCACCCTCGCCACGCACGCCGCCCGCAAGGCGCTGTTCGAGGACGCCGGGCGCACGGTCGTCGAGCTGTGCAAGCGCTGGTATGAGCAGGACGACGAGTCCGTGCTCCCGCGTTCGATCGCGTCGAAGAAGGCTTTCGAGAACGCGATGGCCCTCGACATGGCGATGGGCGGTTCGACCAACACGGTGCTGCACATCCTCGCCGCCGCGCAGGAGGGCGAGGTCGACTTCACCATCGACGACATCGACGCCATCGGCCGCCGCGTGCCGTGCCTGTCGAAGGTCGCGCCGAACTCGGACTACCACATGGAGGACGTCCACCGCGCCGGCGGAATCCCGGCGATCCTCGGCGAGCTGTACCGCGGCGGCCTGCTGAACACCGACGTCCACTCCGTGCACTCGCCGGACCTGGAGTCGTGGCTGTCCACTTGGGACATCCGGGCGAAGGAGCCGTCGGAGCGCGCGATCGAGCTGTTCCACGCCGCTCCGGGCGGGGTCCGCACCACGGAGGCGTTCTCGACCGAGAACCGTTGGTCCTCTTTGGACACCGACGCCGCCGGCGGCTGCATCCACGACGTCGAGCACGCCTACACCAAGGACGGCGGGCTCGCGATCCTGCGCGGCAACCTCGCCGAGAACGGCGCCGTCATCAAGTCGGCGGGCATCGACGAGGAACTGTGGCATTTCGAGGGCCCGGCCCGGGTGCTGGAAAGCCAGGAGGAGGCGGTCTCGGCCATCCTCAAGAAGGAGATCCAGCCCGGCGAGGTGCTGGTGATCCGCTACGAAGGCCCGGCGGGCGGCCCGGGGATGCAGGAGATGCTGCACCCGACGGCGTTCCTCAAGGGCTCGGGGCTGGGCAAGAAATGCGCGCTGATCACCGACGGCCGGTTCTCCGGCGGCTCGTCGGGCATCTCGGTCGGGCACATCTCGCCCGAGGCCGCCGCCGGTGGAGCGATCGGCCTGGTCCAGAACGGCGACCGGATCCTGCTCGACGTCCACGAGCGCCGTCTCGAACTGCTCGTCGACGAGGACGTCCTCGCCGAGCGGCGCGCGAAAATGGAGGCGAGCGAGCGGCCGTGGCAGCCGGTCTCGCGGGACCGGAAGATCACCGCCGCGCTGCGCGCCTACGCGCGGATGGCGACTTCGGCCGACACCGGCGCCGTCCGGGACCCGAACAAGTAGCGGTCACCCTCCCCCAAATGTCATGAAAGGGTCGTTCAGGACATCTTTTGTCCTGAACGACCCTTTCATGACACTCGCGAAAACCGCACTCAGAGGACTAAATGCGAGCGGTCAGCGGCACAGGACGATCACCACGACCGAGGCCGCCGCCGACAGCAGCAACCCGATCAGCCCGAACGAAAGCGGCCGCTTCCGCCACGGGGTGTTGACGTCCAGCGCGATCCGCCCGGAGCCCGCGAGCAGCACGGTCAGCGAGGCCGCGGCGAGCAGGAGCTCGAACTCGAAGCCCTGCCCCTGCTTCTGGAAGAACCCGCCGCCGAACTTCACGTAGACGATGTTCGCGCAGACGCCGAGCAGCGCGGCGGCACCGATCGGGGTGAACAGCCCCACCAGCACGAGCGCGCCGCCGACCACCTCGCTGATCCCGGTGATCCACGAGAGCAGCGTGGTCTGGCTGGTGTAGCCGAATTCGCCGAGTGCCCTGGCGAAACCGCCGACCCCCGGGCCGCCGAAGGCGCCGAAGAGGTGCTGGAGCCCGTGCGCGCCCATCGTCACGCCGAGCACCACTCGCAGGACGAGCAGACCGAGATCGATCCCGCCCCTGGTCTCCGCCGGGGCCGGGCCGTTGTCGGGCTCGGCCACATCCGAGATCATGCTGGTCTGGTAGTCATCGCTCACGCGCGAAGGGTAGGGGAAACCGGCCCGTCAGGCGACCGAACCGCCGGACTTCCCCGTGTCGAAACGGACATCTCGTGTGACGGGACGGCTCAGAACAGGGTCGCGGGTTCGATCGGTTCGGGCTCGGGCAGCGGGTCGAGGCCGGGTACCAGGGCGCGCACGTCGTCGTGGAAGCGGCGGGCGAGCGCGGGGGCGTCGTCGTTGTCGGGCGTGTGCACGAAGACCGTCGGCGACCGGCCGTCACGCAGCCACCCCGCGACCACCTCGGCCCACGGCGCCCAGCCCCGCGCGGTCTCCTCGGCCGAATCCCGGCCCAGATATCGGACGATCGGCCGGTCGGTGAGCGCCCGCGTCCGCCGCGGCAGCCGGGGTTTCTTGGCCCAGGCGTCCTGCTCGGCCTCGCTGACCGGCGGGCTGGAGAAGAACACCGTGGTGTCGAACGGCACCCACTCGGCGTCCGCGCCGGCGAGAGTCCTCTCCAGCAGCGAGGTCGCTTCGGAGTAGAACGCCGGGTGGCGCACCTCGACGGCACGCCGGAGGCCGACGGGAAGACGGCGCAGGAAGCGGCCCAGGGCATCGGCGTCCGGCGGCCCGAACGAGCCGGGCAGCTGGGTCCACAGGACCGCCCGGTCGCCGAGGGGTTCGACCGCGTCCAGGAACGCCCGCATCTCGGTCTCCACACCGGCGAGACGTTTCTCGTGAGTGACGACCTTGGGCAGCTTGATGACGAACCGGAAGCCGGGGCCGGTCTGCCGCGCCCACGTCTCGACGGTTTCCCTCGCGGGGGTCGCGTAGAAGGTCGTGTTGCCCTCGACCGCGTTGCACCAGCCGGCGTACGCCCGCAGGCGTTCCCCGGCGGGCAGCGACCGCGGGACGAACCGCCCGGCCCACGCCTTGTGCGTCCACATCGCGCAGCCGACCTGAAGATTCGCCACGATGCTCAGTATTCGCCGTGGACCAGGTTCTTCGGCAGCTCCCCACCCAGATAGCGGCTCAGTTCCCGGACCACCACCGCGTAGGCGCGCTGCCGTCGCCCGCTCACGGAGCCCGCGACGTGCGGTGTCAGCAGCAGTCCAGGACAGTCCCACAGCGGGTGCCCGGCGGGTAGCGGCTCCGGGTCGGTCACGTCGAGCGCGGCGCGCAGCCGTCCCGACGTGAGTTCCGCGACGAGCGCTTCGGTGACCACGACGGGGCCCCGCGCGACGTTCACGAGGATCGCGTCGTCCGGCATCGCGGCCAGGAACTCCGCGTCGACCATGCCCCGAGTGTGCTGCGTGAGCGGCACCATGAGCACCGTGACGTCGTGGTCGGGCAGCAGGGCGGGGAGTTCGTCGGTGCCGTGGACACCTTCGCGAGCGTTCGCGCCCACCATCGTGCAGCGCACGTCGAACGTCTCCAGCCGGCGACGCAGATGCCTGCCGAGGTCGCCCGCGCCGATGATGAGGACCCGCTTGCCCTGCAGGGTGTCGGTGGTCCGGCGTTCCCAGTGCTTCCGCCGCAGACCCTCGGTGAAACCGTCGAGACCGCGGTAGATCGCCAGGAGTACCGCGACGACCCATTCGGCCGAACTCCCGCCGTGCGCGCCGCGGCAGGTCGAGAGCAGGACGCCGTCGGGCACCTTGCCGATCCAGTCCTCGGCGCCGGCCGCCAGCAGCTGCACGAGTTTGACGTTCGGCAGTTCGCGCCAGAGTTCGGCGCTGGGCCCGTCACCGGACACGAGGACCTCGGCCTCGGCGGCTTCGGCGGGCACCGGCTCCCCACGGCGGTACACCACCGGGCGCACGCCGTCGATCTCCGAAAGCGCGGCCACTCCCTCTTCGTCGGGCACGAGAACGGTCACTGTCATGATCACCACGGTATCCAGAGGCTCTTACCCGCGGCTCACGTACGCCCACCTAGGCTTGCCCCGTGCGCACCCGGTACCGGCGGAAATGGACCGCGCCGCTGGCCATGCTGGCCTGCGGCGCGTTGATGCTCTCCGGTTGCGCCGAATTCGACAACACCGCCGCCGGGCAGAAGTTCACCCCGGTCAACCCGCCGTCCCCCGAGGTCCCACCCCAGGTCGGGCCCGGCGGTGAGGCGGGCGACCCCGGCCAAGGCCGCGGCAACGGGCGGAACCAGACGCCGACGCCGGTCCCGCCGCCGCAGGGGTGCAAAGACTTCGACAAGGCCGTCATCGCGACCTGCCTGGACACCGTCGCCGCCGTGGCCGCGATCCCCGGCGACGGCACCGCGCCCAGCGCGCTCGCGGGCGAACGCAAGAGCGGCCGGATCATGCTCGCCGTCGCGGAGAAGGACCCGGCCGACTGGGCGACCGTCCCCGTGGACGGCTCGGGCGACGGCGGACTCACCTCGCTCGCCCTCTCCCCGGGCTTCGCCGAAGACCAGCTCGTCTTCGCCTACATCACCACCCCGACCGACAACCGGGTCGTCCGGCTGGCGAAGGGCCAGGCGCCGAAACCGGTGCTGACCGGCATCCCCAAGGGGGCCACCGGCAACCGCGGCGCGATCGGCACCGACGCCAAGGGCGCGCTCCTGGTCGCCACCGGCGACGCGGGCAACCCCGGACTCGCGGCCGATCCGGCGTCGCTGGCCGGGAAGGTGCTGCGCGTCGACACGTCGGGCAAACCGGCGGCCGGCAACCCCACGCCGGGTTCGGCGGTCTTCTCGACCGGTGTGCACTCCCCCGGCGGGATCTGCCGCGACCAGAGCGGCTCCCGCGTCTGGCTGACCGACCGGCTGGCCGACAAGGACGTCCTGTACCGGCTCCGCGGCGGCCAGCCGCTGACCACCCCGGCCTGGAGCTGGACCGACCGGCCCGGCGTGGCGGGCTGCGCGGATTTCGTCGGCGCCACCGGCTACCTCACGATCACGACGTCGATCGCGGGCAACCTGCAGAACCTGCCGGTCACCCCCGACGGCGCGGTGACCGGCAAGCCGAACGTGTTCATGGACGGCAAGGTCGGCAAGCCGCCGAAGACCTTCGGCAGGCTGTCCTCGATGAGCATGGTCAATCCGCAGATCGCGGTCGCCGGGACGGTCAACAAGGACGGCGGCACCCCGGTTTCGAGCGACGACCGCGTCGTCATCATCACGCCGTCGCCCAGCTCCGGCGGGGGCGGCAAGGACTAGCGGCGGGTGCGGGTCTCGGCGCGGAGCAGGCGGACGTCGAAGAACGCCACGACGACCGAACCGACGGCGGCGAGCAGGCCGAGGTAGCGGCCGAGCCCGGTCCCGATCTCGATGCCGGCGGCGGAGAAGATCCCGCGCTGGTCGGCGTCGAACTGCCAGTCGAGGGTGGTCCAGCCGAGCACCATCAGCAGCAGCGCCCCGATGGCCGCCATCAGCCACAGATGCGGCAGGCCCGCGCGGCGGACGGCGTCGACGCGGCCGAACAGCACGACGGCGACCCCGGGCAGCAGCAGGAGGAAGAGCGGCGCCCAGGCGAGGAAACCCGAGTGCCACGCGTCGCGCGTGACGTCGTCGGCGGGCAACGTCGTCAGCACGTCCTCGATCTCCGGGCGCGAGGCGGTCAGCGTCGTCCACGGAAGGAACAAGGCCACCAGCGCGAGCAGCCCGGCCGCGAGGCCGAGCCACTCCCGCCAGGTGACCTTCTTCAAAGCGAGATCAGGCACCGACTCGCTCGACGATCAGTTCGCGCACGCGCTTGGCGTCGGCCTGGCCCTTGGTGGCCTTCATGACCGCGCCCACGATCGCCCCGGCCGCGGCCACCTTGCCGCCGCGGATCTTCTCGGCGACGTCGGGCTGCGCGGCCAGCGCCTCGTCGACCGCCGCGATGAGCGCGGAATCGTCGGAGACGACCTTCAGGCCGCGCTTCTCGACGACCTCGGACGGCGAACCCTCGCCGGCGAGCACGCCCTGCACGACCTCCTTGGCCAGCTTGTTGGTCAGCTCACCGGCGTTGACCAGCGCGATGACCTCGGCCAGCTGCGCCGAGGTGATCGCCAGCTCGGCCAGCTCGATCTCGCGGGAGTTGGCTTCCTGCGCCAGCGTGTTGACCCACCAGCTGCGGGCCTCGTCCGGCGTCGCGCCCGCTTCGACGGTGGCGGCGACCAGATCGACCGCGCCGACGTTGAGCAGGTCGCGCAGCGCCTCGTCGGTCAGGTTCCACTCCCGCTGGATGCGCTTGCGGCGCTCCGAGGGCATCTCCGGCAGCGTCTTGCGCAGCTCCTCGACCCATTCGCGCGACGGCGCGATCGGGACCAGGTCGGGCTCCGGGAAATACCGGTAGTCCTCGGCGGTCTCCTTGGTGCGGCCCGGCGACGTGGTGCCGTCGGCCTCCTGGAAGTGCCGCGTCTCCTGCTTGATGGAGCCGCCCTCGGCGAGGATCGCCGCCTGACGGGTCATCTCGTAGCGCACGGCGCGCTCGACGCTGCGCAGGGAGTTGACGTTCTTGGTCTCGGTGCGCGTGCCGAATTCGGTCGCGTCCTTGGCCATCAGCGAGACGTTCGCGTCGCAGCGCAGGGAACCCTGGTCCATGCGGACGTCGGAGACGTCGAGCGCGCTCAGCAGGTCACGCAGGGCGCTCACGTACGCGCGGGCGACCTCGGGGGCGCGGCCGCCGGTGTGCTCGATCGTCTTGGTGACGATCTCGATCAGCGGCACGCCGGCGCGGTTGTAGTCGAGCAGCGAGTGCTCGGCGCCGTGAATCCGGCCGGTGGCGCCGCCGACGTGCAGCGACTTGCCGGTGTCCTCCTCCATGTGGGCGCGCTCGATCTCGACGCGCACGACCTCGCCGTCGTCCAGCGTCACGTCGAGGTAGCCGTTGAAGGCGATCGGCTCGTCGTACTGCGAGGTCTGGAAGTTCTTCGGCATGTCCGGGTAGAAGTAGTTCTTCCGGGCGAACCGGCACCACTCGGCGATCTCGCAGTTGAGCGCGAGGCCGATGCGGATCGCGCCCTCGACCGCCTTGCCGTTCACGACCGGCAGCGAACCGGGCAGGCCGAGACAGGTCGGGCACACCTTGGTGTTCGGCTCGCCGCCGAACTCGTTGGCGCAGCCGCAGAACATCTTGGTGTTCGTGTTCAGCTCGACGTGCACCTCGAGGCCCAGCACCGGGTCGAACCGCTCGATGACGTCGGCGTAGTCCATGAGTTCCACCACGGCGGTCACTTCTTTCCTCCCAGCTCCGGAACCTCGTGCACCAGCGAGCCCCCGTTGGCGGCGTCGCGCGCGACCTCGTAGGCGGCGCCGACGCGGTACAGCCGGTCGTCGGCCATCGCGGGGGCCATGATCTGCAGGCCGACCGGCAGGCCGTCCTCATGCGACAGTCCACTCGGGACACTCATCGCGGCGTTGCCGGCGAGGTTCGACGGGATGGTGCAGAGGTCCGCCAGGTACATCGCCATCGGGTCGTCGACGCGCTCACCGATCTTGAACGCCGTGGTCGGCGTGGTCGGCGAGACCAGCACGTCCACCTTCTCGTACGCGGCCTCGAAGTCCCGCGTGATGAGCGTGCGGACCTTCTGCGCCGAGCCGTAGTAGGCGTCGTAGTAGCCCGAGGAAAGCGCGTACGTGCCGAGCATGATGCGGCGCTTGACCTCGGGGCCGAAGCCCTTCTCGCGGGTGAGCGACATGACCTCTTCGGCGCTGTGCGCGCCGTCGTCGGACACGCGCAGGCCGTAGCGCATGGCGTCGAACCGGGCCAGGTTCGACGAGCACTCGCTCGGCGCGATCAGGTAGTACGCGGGCAGCGCGTAGGTGAAGTTCGGGCACGAGACCTCGACGACCTCGGCACCGAGCGCGCGCAGCTGCTCGACGGCGGCCTCGAAGGACCGCAACACGCCCGGCTGGTAGCCGTCACCGGCGAATTCCTTCACCACGCCGACACGGACGCCCTTGAGGTCACCGGTCAGGCCCTGGCGGGCCGCGGCGACCACCGGCGGGACCGGCGCGTCGATCGAGGTCGAGTCCATCGGGTCGTACCCGGCGATGACCTCGTGCAGCAGGGCGGCGTCGAGCACCGTCCGCGCGCAGGGACCGGCCTGGTCGAGCGAGGAGGAAAAGGCGACGAGACCGTAGCGGGAGACACCGCCGTACGTCGGCTTCACGCCGACGGTGCCGGTGACCGCGCCGGGCTGGCGGATCGAGCCGCCGGTGTCGGTGCCGATCGCGATCGCGGCCTCGAACGCGGCGATGGACGCCGACGAGCCACCGCCGGAACCGCCCGGGATACGGGCGTGGTCCCACGGGTTGTGCGTCGGGCCGAACGCGGAGTTCTCCGTGGAGGAGCCCATCGCGAACTCGTCCATGTTGGTCTTGCCGAGCACCACGACACCGGCCTCGCGCAGCTTGCGCGTCACGGTGGCGTCGTACGGCGGGAGCCAGTTCTCCAGGGTCTTCGAACCGACCGTGGTCGGGATGCCCTTGGTGGTCAGCACGTCCTTGAGCGCGAGCGGCACCCCGGCGAGCGCCGACTTCGGCGCGTTGCCCCCGGCGACGTCGGCGTCCACCGCGCGGGCCGCGTCGAGCGCGCCCTCGGTGTCGACGTGCAGGAACGCGTGGATGTGGTCGTCGACCTCGGCGATCCGGTCCAGATGGGCCTGTGTGACCTCGACGGCCGAAACCTCGCGGGACTGGATCTTCTCCGCCAGCTCGGCGGCGGTCAGCTTGATGAGTTCGGTCACTGTTCTTCTCCCAGAATCCGCGGCACCCGGAAACGACCCTCTTCGCTGGCCGGCGCGCCGGCCAGCGCCTGCTGCTGGGTCAGCCCCGGTCGGACCGTGTCCTCACGGAACACGTTGGTCAGCGGCACGGCGTGCGACGTGGGCGGGACATCCTCGCCTGCGACCTCGCTCACCTTGGCCACCGAGTCCAGGATCTGGTCGAGCTGGCCTGCGAAGACGTCCAGCTCCTCTTCGGTGACGGCAAGCCTGGCCAGCTTGGCGAGGTGTGCGACCTCGTCGCGGGAAATGTTGGGCACGCGGGTGACTCCCGGGGTGTGCTGTGCGGGTTCTGTCGGAAGCTGCAAGTCTATGGTGGCGGCGTCGGCGGACTCGACTGGGTTATGCCGCGGCCTGCGCTCCCATGTCGGGTAAGGAGTGCCTGGTTCGTTATCCCGCGCCCCGGACGTCGGTCCCCATTACCTCGTCCGGTCTGTCACAATCGGCGCCCGGCGTAGCGCGTTCCACGGCGAGGCTGGGACGCCTGAGGCGAGAGGGGCGCGTGTGTCGTTCCTGATCCGGGTCCAATTACCGGACACCCCGGGGACCCTCGGCGCGGTCGCCACCGCGCTCGGCACCGTCGGCGCCGACATCCTGAGTGTGGACGTGGTCGAACGCGGCGGCGGTGTCGCCGTCGACGACCTCGTCGTCGAAATCCCGTCCGGCAGGCTGCCGGACGCGCTCATCACCGCCGCCGAAAGCGTCGACGGGGTCGAGGTCGACGCCGTCCGCCCGTACGCCGGGGTGCTGGACACCCATCGCGAACTCGAACTGGTCGAGGAGATCGCCGCGAAGCCCGCTTCGGGGCTGGAGATCCTCGCCGAAGGTGTGCCGCGGATCATCCGGGCGGGCTGGGCCGTCGTCGTCGAACACGCCGAGGCGGGCGCGATCCGGCTCGCGTCGTCCAACGCCGCGCCCGAAACGCCGATCACCGACCTGCCGTGGCTACCGCTGGAACGCGCCACCATCCTCGACGCCGAGGAGGCCTGGGTGCCGGAGACGTGGAAGGAACTGGGGACCGAACTCGCGGCGACGCCGCTGGGCAAGCCGGGAAAGGCGCTGCTGGTCGCGCGGCCGGGCGGGCCGAACTTCCGGGCCGCCGAGGTGGCGCGGCTGGCGCACTTCGCGGGGATCGTCGCCGTCGTCCTGGACAGCTGAGCCGCTCACTGGATGTCATGAAAGGGCCGTTCAGGACATTTTTCGTCCTGAACGACCCTTTCATGACGTCCGCGAAGGCTCAGCTCACGAGTCGAAGATCGCCTCGGCTCGAAGTTCGGGCACGACCTCGGCGGTACGCGATCAGGGTCACCCCGGGATGCGGCTCCGGTGCGCCCGCTGCATCGTGACCAGGCTGTACAGCACCACCCGTGCCACCCCGAGTTCCCGACCCCGCGCGACGACCCCCTGGTCAGCGCTTCGCCGAGGGCAGCACGCCGAGCATCCGGAACCCAGCTCGCCCTCGCGGGACAGCTCGGCGAACTCGGGTGCCCGGCAGGGCGATGGTGACCGTGCCGACGAGGGTGCCGTCCGACCAGCAGCTCGGCCGGCTCCGCCCGCTTGGCGGCAGTTCGGTGGCGTAGCCGACGCCGTCGACGAGGGTCTGCTCCGCGGAGTACGCGGCCGGCGTGAGCTCCCCGATCGCCGTCAGCTCCCCGGGGCGGGCGGGCCGGACCTCCAAGTCACGCGCCGGCGCCCTCCTCGGTCGGCAACGCGAGCTCCGCCGCGGCCTCGGGGCCGCTTTCGAGCAGCACGCGGAAGCCGTTCTCGTCGAGCACCGGCACCTTCAGCTGGACGGCCTTGTCGTACTTCGTGCCCGGCGCGTCGCCGACGACGACGAACGCCGTCTTCTTCGACACCGAACCGGCCGCCTTCCCGCCGCGGGCCATGATGAACTCCTTGGCCTCGTCGCGGGAGTAGTCGTTCAGCGAACCGGTGACGACGATGGACAGGCCTTCGAGGTTGCGCGGGATGGACTCGTCGCGCTCCTCCTCCATCCGCACGCCCGCCGCGCGCCATTTCTCGACGATCTCGCGGTGCCAGCCGACCTCGAACCACTCCTTCGCCGCGCGGGCGATGGTCGGGCCGACGCCGTCGACACTGGAGAGCTCCTCCTCCGAGGAGTTCTCGATCCGTTCCAGTGAACCGAATTCCCGCGCGAGCGCCTGCGCCGCCGTCGGGCCGACGTGCCGGATCGACAGGCCGACGATGACCTTCCACAGTGGACGGTCTTTCACCGTCTCCAGGTTGTCCAGCAGCTTGCGCCCGTTGGCCGACAGCTCCCCCGCCTTGGTGCGGAACAACTCCACCTGGAGCAGTTTTTCCTCGTCCAGATCGAAGATGTCGCCCTCGTCGTGCACGACACCGGCGTCCAGGATCGCGACCGCGGCCTCGTAACCGAGCACCTCGATGTCGAACGCGCCCCGGCCGCCCAGGTGGAACAGCCGCTCACGCAACTGCGCCGGGCAGGACCGCGAATTCGGGCAACGGATGTCGATGTCGCCCTCCTTCTGGTACGCCAGCTCGGTGTCGCAGTTGGGACAGCGCAACGGCATCACGAACTCGCGCTCTTCACCGGTGCGCGCGTCGGCGACCGGGCCGAGCACCTCGGGGATGACGTCGCCGGCCTTGCGGATGACGACCTTGTCCCCGATCAGCACGCCCTTGCGTTTGACCTCTTCCTGGTTGTGCAGCGTCGCCATCGCCACCGTGGACCCGGCCACCTTCACCGGCTCCATCACCGCGAACGGGGTGACCCGCCCGGTGCGGCCGACGTTGACCTGGATGTCCAGCAGGGTGGTGATCGCCTCTTCCGGCGGGTACTTGTAGGCGATCGCCCAGCGCGGCGCCCGCGACGTCGTGCCGAGACGGCGTTGCAAGGCGACCTCGTCGACCTTGATGACGACGCCGTCGATCTCGTGCTCGGCGTCGTGCCGGTGTTCGCCCCAGTATTCGATGTGGTCCAGCAGTTCCTTGCCCGAACCGAGCACCTTGCTGTGCGGCGAGACCGGCAGGCCCCACGCGGCGAGCGCGTCGTACGCCTCGGATTGGCGCTTCGGCTCGAAGCCCTCACGTTTGCCGAGACCGTGGCAGATCAGCCGCAGATTGCGCGACTTCGTGATCTTCGGATCCTTCTGCCGCAACGACCCGGCGGCGGTGTTGCGCGGGTTCGCGTACGGATCCTTGCCTGCCTCGACCATCTTCGCGTTCAGCGCCAGGAAATCCTCGACGCGGAAGAACACCTCACCGCGGACCTCGACCAGCGCGGGAACCGGGAACTCGTCCGTCCCGGTCAACCGCTCGGGCACCTGCTCCAGCGTGCGGACGTTGAGCGTGACGTCCTCGCCGGTGCGGCCGTCGCCCCTGGTCAGCGCGCGGGTCAGGCGGCCGTTCTCGTACAGCAGGTTGATCGCGAGCCCGTCGATCTTCAGTTCGGCGAGGTACTTCGTCGCGCCGATCTCCTTCTGGACGCGCTCGACCCACGCCTCGAACTCGCCGGTGTCGAAGACGTTGTCCAGGCTGAGCATGCGTTCGAGGTGGTCGTGCGCGACGAACTCGGTGGAGAACGTGCCGCCGACGTTCTGCGTCGGCGACTCCGGCGTCACCAGCCCGGGGTGCTCGTCTTCGATGGCCTGGAGCTCGTTGAGCAGCTCGTCGAACTGGCCGTCGGACACGATCGGTGAATCGAGCACGTAGTACCGGAACTGATGACCGCGGATCTCCTCCGCCAGCTCGGCATGCCTTTCACGGACGTCGGCGGGTACGTCCGTGACGTCCTGTGCGGGCTCGAGGTTTTCGGGAAGTTCGCTGCTCACGGGGGTAACCCTAGTCGGGGGTACCGACATTTTCGGACAACCTGCCGACCACCTCGCGCAGTTCCAAGAGGGTCAGCCGCCCGTCCTGGGCCTCGGTCACCAGCTCGACCTTGCCGAGGCGTTCGGCCGCGACACGCTCACCCAGCGTGGCGTCCAGCGGCAGGAAGGTCATGGTCGTCCGGGCCTCCGGAGCGAGCTCGCCGATCAGCGGATGGAACACGGTCACGTCCACCCGTCCGGCTGATTCGTCCACCTTCGCGGTCACCCGGACGTCGGCGAGCGCGATCCGCGTCTCACCGAGGTTGACGGTGACCTCACTCGGATCGGGCACCGGCGGCACCGAGTCGTGGTACTCCCAGATGGCGTCCTCCGGCGGCGCCGCGGCCTTCCACGCGTCGGTGTACGGGCGCAGCTCCGGATCCTCCTGGCCGGTCAGCACCAGCGAGTAGATCGCCCGGTGCCCACGATCGAGGGAAAAGTGCAGCCGGGGATGCAGCGCCTCGACGATGGTGCAGAGATCGTGTTCCACCCGATGCGGTTCACGGTCGCCGAGCGCGGCGCTGACCTCGGGCAGGAGCGCGAACCAGGCCTCCCAGAACTTCTCCGCCGCGGCGGCCGCGTCCTCGGGGACCGGCTGCTCCGGCCAGGCGGTGCGGGGGTCGGGGACGTCCTCGGCTTTGCGGGAGCGGCGGAACAAACGCATGACGGGCACGCTACCGCGCCGCTCACCAGCCTTCAGGCGGTTCGGTGAAAGCCTTGCCGGACTCCCGGCTGAGCGTGAGCGCGCGGCGCATCCACTCGGGAGTGGCACCCGCGAGGCCGCACGCCGGGGTCGGGACGACCCGGTCGGCGAGGATCTCGCGGCGGAAACCCAGCCGGTCGACGAGTTTGAACACGGGGCTGACCACGTCACGCAGCTCCACGGGGACACCGGGGTCGCTCGTGGGGACGAGGCCGAGCAGCAGCGTCGTCCCGGAATCCAGCGCCTCGCCGATCTCGTCGAGTTGGGCGGGCGAAGCGCCTTTCAGCAGGGTGAAATCGAACGCGATCGCCTGGACCCCCGCCGCGCGCAGCAACGAGATCGGCGGCTTTTCGGCGCAGCAGTGCACCGCGACCGGCTGACCGGTGACGCGCTCCGCCCCGGAGATCACCGTCGACAGCAGTTCGCGCACCTCCGGTGCGGGCACGGCGGGAACGGTGCCGTAGCCGGACGCGGTCGGGAGGTCTCCGGCGAGCACCGCGGGCAGCGACGGTTCGTCGAACTGGATCACCACCGGTGCGCCGATCCGGGACTTCAGTTCCGCGACGTGCTCCGCCAGTCCGTCGAGCAACGACGCGGCGAAATCGCGCAGCGCGCCCTTGTCGGTGAGGATCCGATGCCCGCGCGGAAGCTCGACGTTCGCGGCGAGCGTCCACGGCCCGGCGACCTGGATCTTGAAGGCGGGCGGCGCGGCCCCCGCCTTTTCCCGCGCTTCCTGGACGGCGTCGAGGTCCCAGCTCATCAGGTCCACGGCGCGGCGGTGGTCGTGCCCCGGACGGGCGGCGACCCGGTAACCGCTCGGCACCACCTCGACCGCGAGGTCGACCAGCAGCGCCGCCGTCCGGCCGATCATGTCGGCCCCGACGCCGCGGGCGGGAAGTTCGGGCATACAGGGGAATTCGGGCAGCTCGCCGAACACGATCGAAGCGGCCTCGACCGGATCGGTACCGGGGAGGGAACCGATCGCGGTGGCCGCGCCACGAGGCCAAGGTCGTTCGTTCACACCCGGATTCTCCCCTTGGTCCGACTGTGCGGGGAGGCGGGGCACGGGAGGACACGGACATTCGACGCAATTGCCGTCGACGAGCCCGAGACGGCACCGAGCGCACTACGCTGACCTGCCATGACGAGCTCTCCACAGCCCGCCGGCTGGTATCCCGACCAGCAGAACCCCCGGATGTACCGGTGGTGGGACGGGCAGGCCTGGACCGCGAACACGCGGCCGTCGCACGACGCCGAGATGATCGAGCTGGACATCGAAGGCGCGCATGACCCGGACAAGATCCGGGCACAGGCGGCGAGGGGCACCCAAGGCCGCGGCAGCGGGGTCGTCGGCGGCGGGACGCTGTTCTCCGAACCCGTGCTGGTGGTCAACCAGCGCGCGAAACTCATCGAGATGTCGAACGAGTTCGGCGTGTTCGACCAGAACGGGAACCGCCTCGGCGGCGTCGTCCAGGTCGGGCAGAGCACGCTGAAGAAGGCCATCCGGCTGCTCACGAACTACGACCAGTTCCTGACCCACCGCTTCGAGATCCGCGACGCGAACCACAGCACCGTGCTGAAGGTGACACGGCCGGCGAAGGTGTTCAAATCCCGGTTCCTGGTGACGAAGGCCGACGACTCCCCGATCGGCGAGATCGTTCAGGAGAACGTCTTCGGCAAGATCCGGCTGGGGTTCGTCGTCGACGGGCGGAAGGTCGGCGGGATCTTCGCGGAGAACTGGCGGGCGTGGAACTTCGTGATCAAGGACGAGGCGGACGTCGAGATCGCGCGGATCACGAAGACCTGGGGCGGTTTCGTGAAGGCCGCGTTCACCACCGCCGACAACTACGTCGTCGAAATCCACCGGCCGCTGCGGGATCCGCTGGCTTCGATGGTGGTCGCCTCGGCGCTGACGATCGACACCGCGCTGAAGCAGGACGACAAGGGCTGACACACCGCGTTTAGTCCTCTGGATGCGGTAGTTGCACGCGCAAGGACCGCATCCAGAGGACTAAACGCGGGCGAGTGACCGGGGTCTCACACTCCTGAAGTGGACACTCGGCTTCCGGCGGCACAAGGTGGAGGGACTGAGGCGGCACGCTGGAGTGCGTCCGGGACGGAGGGTCACCATGGAGCCGTTGCCCGAAGACGGCGAACGGGACTGGGCCGAGCCAGGCGTCTACACGGTTTCGCCGGGGGTCCACCGGATCCCGCTGCCCTTGCCGCACGACGCGTTGCGCGCGGTCAACGTCTACGTCGTCACCGACGGCACACGCCTGGTCCTCGTGGATTCGGGCTGGGCACTGGAGTCCGCGCGCGAGCGGCTTTCGCGCGGGTTGAAGGCGCTTGGCGCCGATCTCGGCGACATCGACGAATTCCTGATCACCCACGTGCATCGCGATCACTACACCCTCGCCGTGGAACTGCGCCGCGAATTCGGCGGCACGCTCGGGCTCGGGAAACGGGAGGAGCCGTCGCTGGTCCGCTCCGGCGACCCGGACCGCTTCCCGATGGAGGCGCAGGTCGGCCTGCTCGAACGCTGTGGCGCGGGGCCGGTCGTCGAGGAACTCGCCAAGGCCTTCGGCGGAGTCCGGCACACCGAGGCGCATCTGTGGGAGCAGCCCGACGAGTGGCTCGTCCCCGGCAAACGCCCGATCGTGCCCGGCCGCGAGTTCGACATCGTCCACACGCCCGGCCACACGGACGGGCATGTCGTCTTCGTCGACGACGAGGCCGGGCTGGTGTTCTCCGGCGACCACGTACTGCCGCACATCACGCCGTCCATCGGCTTCCAGCCGGTACCCACCGAATTGCCGCTGAGCGACTACCTCGACTCCCTGCGGCTGGTCCGCGAGATGCCGGACCGGCGCATGCTCCCCGCGCACGGGCCGGTCACCGGCAGCGTGCACGCCCGCGTCGACGAACTGCTGGAGCACCACCAGGACCGGCTCGAAGTCATGGGCGCCGAGATCACCGCGGAAGTCACGACCGCGTACGAAGTCGCGCTGCGGCTGGGCTGGACGCGCAGGCAGCGCAAACTTCCCGACATGGACCCGTTCAACCAGATGCTCGCCGTCCTCGAGACCGGCTCGCATCTGGATCTGCTGGTGGCTCAAGGGAAACTCACCGCGGCCGAGACCGACGGGGTGCGACACTACGCCTCATGATCATCCGTGAAGCGCGACAGGGGGACGTCGCGGCGATCGTCGGGATGCTCGCCGACGACCAGATCGGCAGCACCCGTGATTCCGCCGACGACCTCACGCCGTACCTGAAGGCCTTCGAGCAGATCGACGCCGATCCGGCGCAGCTGCTGATCGTCGCCGACGACGGCGGGGAGGCCGTCGGCACGCTCCAGCTGTCGATCATCCCCGGCCTGGCCAGGAAAGGCGCGCTTCGCGGGCAGATCGAGGCCGTCCGGGTGCGGGCGAGCCATCGCGGCTCCGGCCTCGGCGGCGAGCTGATGACGTGGGCCATCGACGAATCGCGGCGGCGTGGCTGCGCGCTGGTGCAGCTGACGTCGGACGTGAAACGCGAGGACGCGCACCGGTTCTACGAACGCCTCGGTTTCGAGGCCACGCACACCGGCTTCAAGCTGAAGTTCTAGCCCGCCCCGCGTTTAGTCCTCTAGATGCGGTAGTTGCACGCGCAAGGACCGCATTTAGAGGACGAAACGCGGGCGGTCAGCGGGTTCCGGAGATCTTCGCGCTGCCGAGCACCAGGTCGCCTTCGGCGGCATCGGTGCGGTACAGCACGACGACCTGCCCCGGAGCGACGCCGCGCAGCGGCTCACGGAGCTGGATGGTGACCGAGTCGCCGGAGACCTCCGCGACGGCCTCGACGATCCCGCCGTGCGCGCGCACCTGGACGACGCATTCGGTCGGGCCGTCCAGCGGCCGCTCGCTCGGCCAGATGGGGCGGTCCGCCTCGATCACGTCCACGCCGAGGTCCCGCGCGGAACCGACCTTCACCGTCCCCGAAACCGGCTCCAGCGAAAGCACGTAGCGCGGCCGCCCGTCCGGCGCCGGCGCCTCGATGCCGAGGCCCTTGCGCTGGCCGACGGTGAAACCGTGCACGCCGGTGTGCTCGCCGAGCACGGCGCCGGTCTCGGCGTCGACGAGCTGCCCGGGACGCTGGCCGAGCCGCTTCTCCAGGAAGCTCTTCGTGTCCCCGTCCGGGATGAAGCAGATGTCGTGGCTGTCCGGCTTCTTCGCCACCGACAGGCCCCGGCTCGCGGCCTCGGCGCGCACGTCGGTCTTCCACGAATCACCCAGCGGGAACAGCGAATGCCGCAGCTGCTCCGGGGTGAGCGAAGCCAGCACGTAGGACTGGTCCTTGCCCGTGTCGACGCTGCGCCGCAGCTCCGGCACACCGTCCACAAGGGACAGGCGGGCGTAGTGCCCGGTGGCGACGGCGTCGAAGCCGAGCGCCATCGCCTTGTCCAGCAACGCCTCGAACTTGATCTTCTCGTTGCAGGTGACGCACGGGTTCGGCGTCCGGCCGGCGGCGTACTCGCCGACGAAGGTCTCGATGACCTCTTCGGTGAACCGTTCGGCGAAGTCCCAGATGTAGAACGGGATGCCGAGGATGTCGGCCGCGCGCCGCGCGTCACCGGAGTCCTCGATCGTGCAGCAGCCGCGGGATCCGGTGCGCAGCGTGCCGGGCTTCGCCGACAGCGCCAGGTGCACCCCGACGACCTCGTGCCCGGCGTCCACGGCGCGCGCGGCGGCCACCGCCGAGTCCACTCCCCCGCTCATCGCGGCCAGTACGCGCATCTTCCTCACACCTCTTGCTTCTGCGTCTGCTTGCGCATTCCGGCGAGCCCCGCCTGCCTCGCCCTGTCGACGACGCCCGCGATCTCCCTCGAAACCGCTTCAACGTCTTCCGGCGCCGAGGTATGCCCGAACGAGAACCGCAGCGACCCGCGCGCGGCCGCGGGTTCGGCGCCCATGGCCAGCAGCACGTGGCTCGGCTGCGCGACACCCGCCGTGCACGCCGAACCGGTGGAACATTCGATGCCCTTGGCGTCCAGGAGCATCAACAGGCTGTCCCCCGCGCAACCGGGGAAGGTGAAATGGGCGTGCGTGGGCAGCCGTTCGCCCTCGCCGCCGTTGAGCACCGCGTCCGGCACCTCGCGCCGGACGGCCTCGATCAGGTCGTCCCGCAGCTCGGCGACGCGTTTGGCGTACTCCTCGCGGCCGTCGACCGCGACCTTCACCGCCGTCGCGAACGCGATCACCGCGGGAACGTCGAGCGTGCCCGAGCGCACGGCGCGTTCCTGGCCGCCGCCGTGCAGGACCGGGACGCACGCGGTGTCGCGGCCGAGCAGCAGCGCGCCGACGCCGTACGGGCCGCCCAGCTTGTGCGCGGTGAGGGTCAGCGCCGCGGCGCCGCTTTCGGCGAAATCGACCGGTATCGCGCCGACGGCCTGGACCGCGTCGGTGTGCAGCGGGATCTCGTGTTCGGCGCAGACCGCGGCGAGCTCGGCGACCGGGTTGACCGTGCCGACCTCGTTGTTCGCCCACATCACGGTGACCAGCGCGACCGTCTCCGGGCTGTCGCCGATGGCGGTGCGCAGCGACTCGGGAGTGACCCGGCCCGTCTGGTCGACCTCGACCCAGGTGATCTCGGCGCCCGCGTGCTGCTCCAGCCATTCGACGGATTCGAGCACGGCGTGATGCTCGACGGTGCCGCACAGCACCCTGATCCGCTTCGGATCCTCGCCGTTGCGGGCCCAAAAGATGCCCTTGACCGCGAGATTGTCGCTCTCCGTGCCACCCGCGGTGAAGATCACCTCCGACGGCCGGGCGCCCAGCGCCTCCGCGATCACCTCGCGGGCTTCTTCGACCCGGCGGCGGGCGCGGCGTCCCGAGGAATGCAGCGCGGAGGCGTTGCCCACTGTGGACAGCGCCTCGGACATCGCCGCTACGGCTTCGGGCAACATCGGGGTGGTCGCCGCGTGGTCGAGATAGGTCATCGCATCCTTCAGGGTAGCCCGTTCCGGGGCGTGACCAAGCCCACCCTGGTCAGCGGGTGGCGGCGCTCATATCCGACGGCCACCGGCCGGTCAGCCGCACCCCCAGCAGCGCGATGCCGGTCAGCACCACCGAAAGCACCAAGATCGCCACCGACGGCTCCTTCGCCGACGCCAGCGAAGCGAGCAGAACCCCGCCCAAACCGATGGTCAGAGCCGATCCGACCCAGTCACCGAGCTGCAGCGCCGAGGTGTTGAACCCGCGTTCGGCCTCCGGCGAGTACCGGAGCAGCAGAACCGAGATCGCGGGCATCGCGATCCCCATCCCGGAACCGCCGACAGCCGACGCCACGAACGCCATCCAGCCGGGGAACGAAGGCAGCGGGACGAAGACGAAAATCGCCAGACCGGCCGCGACCAGCGCGAACCCGGTCCGCAACGACGCCTCACGCGACCAGTCGAGCATGCGGCCCTGCAGCATCGACCCCGCCGACCAGCCCAGCGCGGTCACCGTCAGCGGCAGCCCGGCCAGCGCGGGGCTGTACCCGTGGACCTCGGTCATCGTGAGCGGCAGATAGGCCTCCATCCCGGCGTACGCGCCCGCGATCAGCGCGCGCGAGGCGATCACTGTGGGCAACCCCGGTCGCGACGTCAGCGTCCCGGCGGGCAGGAGTTTGCGGAGCGCGTACGCGAGGGCGGCCAAGCCGGCGCCGCCGTAGGCCAGCGCGACGAGGGACGGGTGCTGCGCGGCCCAGGTGAGCGCGGCGACGCCGAGGGCGGCCACCACCGCGGGCACGACCCCGGCGCGCCGCGCGGATTCGGCGGCCAGGTGCCGGGGCAGCTTGCGCGTGACCACGATCAGCAGGGCGAGCCCGATCCCGGTCAGCGGGATCAGCCCGAGGAAGACCCAGCGCCAGCCGACGCTCACGGTGACCACTCCCGCGATCGAAGGACCGATCACCGCGGGCAGCACCCACGCGGCGGCGTTGGCCGCGTAGATCACCGGACGTTCGCGGTCGCTGAAGGTGAGCGCGATCAGCAGCGAGACCGAGACCAGCAGGAGCCCGGAACCGAAACCCTGCAACGCCCTGCCGAGCAGGAGCAGCGGCATGTCGTGGGCGAGCCCCGCGACCAGCAGCCCGACCGCGAACAACGCGGTACCGGCGAGCAACGCGGGCGCCGGTCCCTTGCGGTCGCCGAGGCGTCCGGAAAGGACGGTCGCGACCACGCTGGCGACCAGGAACGTGGTGAACGGCCAGGCGTACAGCGCGAGGCCGTCGAGATCGGCCACCATCGTCGGCATCGCGGTGGCGACGCCCATGCTCTCGAACGCGATGAGCGTGACCATGAGCAGCAGCCCGACGGTGGTCACGCGGTGCTCAGGTGTCCAGAGCACACCCTTCGGTTTGGCCTCGTCCCCAGTGATCGTCATACGACGAGCCTGCAACCTCCAGCCCGGTGGAGGTCAAGCTCACGACGCCGGCTCCAGGCGCAGCTCCCGCGCCAGCACGGCCGCCTCGCCGCGAGACGTGACCTCCAGCTTCCCCAGGATCTTCCGCACGTGGAACTTCACCGTGTGCTCGGTCAGCGCCAGCTCGTCGGCGATCTGCCGGTTGCGTTTCCCGCGCGCGATCCCGGCGAGGACTTCGAGTTCACGCGGGTTCAGCCGGTCCAGCGGGCGCGGTTCCGGCGTCTCCTGCACGCCCAGCGGCAGGACGGCGGTGATCGTGGCGCCCCAGTCCGGGACGGCGTCGACCTCCCAGCGACCACCCAGCGGGGTGATCCGCTCCGTCAGGCCCGTGGCGGGCACGGCGCGGGCGACGTCCGGGCCGTCGTCGCGCACGGTCACCCGGAGGTGCTGCCCGTCGATCCGCCAGGACGCCCGGACCCGGCCGCTATCCCGTTCCAGCGCGGCGAGCACGAGACCGCGCGAGACCGTGCGCGCGGTGTGCGCGATGTCCTGCGGGAGTGGCCGTTCGTCGTCCGGCCCGGCGAGATCGACGGTCACGTCGTTGTGGCGCACCAAAGGAGCCAGCTGTGTGACGAGGGTGCCGAACGCCTCCGACGCCGGCTCCGCCGAGAGCTCCTGATCGCGGTCGGCGATCGAGCGCAGTTCGACCAGGGCGGTCGCGGCGAGGTCGGTCGCGGTCTGCCGGGCGGCGGCGTCGCCGAGGCGCCGTGATCGCAGCACCGAGAGCAACGACGTCAACGTGGTCGCGTGGGTCTGCCCCAGATCGGTGATCGCCCGCGCCCGCGCGGTGGCCGCCGCGATGTTGCTCTCCAGGACGGCGGGTTCGGGGTCGGTGGCGCGCTGGGCGGCGTTCACGCTGACGATGTCCCACAGCTTGGCGGCGAATTCGAGCGGGCCGTCCGCGGGTTCGTCCTCGGTGGGGACGAGCGCGATCATCGCGCCCTTGCCGATCACCGGCGCCGAGGTGAGGACGACCAGCTTCCGGCGCTTCCCGCCGAGCGTCTCCTCGGCCACCACCGCCCGGCCCGGAACACCGAGCGCGGCGAGCCGCCGGAGCTCGGCGCTCGTGACCGCGCCGGTGATCTCCGGATCGCCGTGGACCTTGATCGGCAGCCGGGAGCAGTCACCGGTCTCCATGGCGGCGGCGTGGTGCGGCAACACGGCCGCGGCCGTCGCGGAAAAACGCGGCAGGAGTTCGGGACGCGGAGCGGCGAGCATGTACTCGACCTGGCTCAGCACGTGCAGCGGATCCATGAGTCCACAGTAGGCCCGTCCCGGCTCGGGGACGCTGCTCTCCCGGCTAGTGAACACTGCTCGTCCGGCTGATTCGGGCGGAGTCCGGGCGCCGGTTGACTGATCGCAGCGAAGAAACCCAATAGGAGTGAACATGCGAGCGATCACCATCACCCAGTACGGCGAACCGGACGTCCTGCGGCTCACCGACGCGCCGCTGCCGGAGCCCGGCCCTGGCCAGGTGCGGGTGGCGGTCAAGGCCGCCGGCGTCAACCCGATCGACTGGAAGATCCGGTCCGGCGCGATGGCGGAGGTCCGCCCGGTCGAATTCCCGCACATCCTCGGCCTGGAACTGGCGGGCGTCGTGGACGCGGTCGGCGAAGGCGCCGATTTCGCCGTCGGGGACGAGGTCTTCGGCTGGTCCGACACCGGCGGGTACGCGGAGTACGCGCTGGCGAGCAAGGTGATCCGCAAACCCGCCGGCCTTACGTGGGCCGAAGCCGCTTCGCTGCCCATCGTCGGCGAGACGGCGTTGCGGGTGTTGGGCGAACTCGAGGTCAAGCCGGGCGAGACGCTGGTGATCCACGGCGCGAGCGGCCAGGTCGGCCGGATCGCGACGCAGGCCGCCATCGCACTGGGCGCCACGGTCGTCGGGCTCGCCGGGGCTTCGTCGCTGGACGAGGTGAAAGAGCTCGGCGCGGTCCCGGTCCAGTACGGCGACGGCTGGGTGTCGCGGGTCCGCTCGGCGGCGCCGGACGGCGTGGACGCGGTGTTCGACGCCGCCGGGTTCGGCGTCCTGGGTGATTCCGTCGAGCTGCTCGGCTCACCCGACCGGCTGATCACCATCGCGGATCCGGCGGCCTACGCGCAGGGGCTGAAGTTCTCGGCGGGCGGCTCGGAAACCGTCGCGGTGCTCGAGGATCTCGTCGCGCGGGGGCTGAAACTGAAGCTGGGTTCGAGTTACGCGCTCGCCGATGCCGCCTCGGCGCACCGGGAAAGCGCGACGGGGCACGCGGGCGGGAAGATCACGCTGACGCTGGAGTGATGCCGGGCTGTGTCAACCCCGGACGCTAGGAACGGTCCTTTCCTAGCGAAATGTGCAAGGAAAGGACCGTTCCTAGCACGCGCGAGGTGCCGAGAGGGACTTTCGCGACCGGGTCGTGAGTGACTGCGCGGCGTGCGTGAAGGCGTGACTCGCGTGATCAGGGACGTAACTCGCGTGCTTGGAGGCCGCACACGTGAGTTACGCCGCTGAGCACGCGAGTTACGCCGCTGAGCACGCGAGTTACGCCTTCGATCACGCGAGTGCGGCCGATCGGTACAGGTGGTCGTGAGTGGCGTTTCGGGTTAGGGCGAAGGGTGCCTTAGGTACCTACTGAACTTTGGCTGTGGCTGATCGCGGGTCGGGTCCGTGAAGGCCTCCTTGCCTACCTTGAAGGTAGTGATGGAGGCCTTCACACCCTCTCCAAGTACATGAAGGCCCCCTTCACTGCGTCTAGCGCAAGGAAGGGGCCCTTCATGTACTTCAGGTGCCCGACCCGGGTGGTCGTGAGTGGCGATTCGGGTGAGAACACGAAACGCCACTCACGACCACCTCGACCAAAGCCACAGCTGCCACCGCGGTCGCACAACCCGTGGCGGATGTCATGAAAGGGTCGTTCAGGACGAAAAACGTCCTGAACGACCCTTTCATGACACATCCGGGAGTTACTGCGAGACCGCCTCGGGTGCGGAAGGCGCCGAAGGAGCGATCGGAGCCGGGGCCGGGGCCGGAACAGGGCGCCGTCGCCGTTGAGCCGGGATCTGCACCCGCCCCAGCGCCGCCTGCACGGCGGATTCCGCCAGTGCGGCCAGTTCCCGCCGGTCCGAAGCGCGGCCCGGCGCGATCTCCGGGCACACGTGCACCTCCAGCACCAGACCGCGCAGCGCCGCGACCCGCCGCAGCGAGGCGATGAGCGACTCCGGCCCGATGAACGCCGGCTGGGTCGTCTCCCGCCCGTCGGCGAGCCGGAAGCGCAGCGCGAGCGGCCGCACCGGGACACCGCCGTCGATCGCGGCCTGGAAGGTCGCCGGGCGGAACCGGCCCGAGCCGAGACCGCACCAGGTGGTGCCTTCCGGCGTCACGTTGACGAGTGATCCGCCGCGCATCGCGGCGGCGAGTTCGTCCATCGTCGCGGGGAGGCTCCGCAGATTCTCCCGGTCGAGGAAGATGCTGCCGCCGCGGCGCACCAGCAGGCCGAGCACCGGCCAGGCGCCGACCTCCTTCTTGGCGAGCGCCCGCATCGGCTGGACTGCGTTGACCGCGATGATGTCCAGCCACGAGATGTGATTGTTCACCACGAGCGCGCCGCGGCCGGGCACGGCGCGGAAGCGCTCGTCGCCGAGCACGCGCAGCTTCACCCCGAACGAGCGAAGGATCCCCGCGAAAAGCAGGCGCACCAACCGTTCCCGGGGCTTGCCGCGCAGCACGAGCACCAGCGGCGCGCTCACGAAGGCGCCGAAGATGACGCCGATCGCCGCGGTGAACCGCAGGACGCGCCGGCCGAACGCCACGGTCGGCGCCCCTTCGCTCAGGCAGCCGTCGCCGCACGGCGACTTCGGCATCCAGGCGTGGCTCATCCCTGCTCTCCCAGGAAGAACTTGAGGTACCGCTCGTCGACGTTGTGCAGATCCAGCAGGACGAAGAAGTCCGCGACACCGAAGTCCGCGTCGAGCGCGGGCGGGCCGTAGACCTTCGCGCCCAGGCGGGTGTAGCCCTTGATGAGCGGCGGGAGGATCGCGCGGGCGGGCCGCTCGACACCCTCGGTCGGCCACGGGTTGAGCGGTGTCACCCGAAGGGAGTCATCCGAGTAGTGCTTGGCGCGCAGGACATCCCAGACGCCCGCCGCGTAGGCCCCGCCGTCGGTCAGCGGCACGGAGGCACAGCCCGCGAGATACCGATGCCCGGCCAGCAGCATGTAGCGCCCGATCCCCGCCCAGACGAGGCTCACCACGGCGCCGCTGCGGTGGTCGGGGTGCACGCACGAACGCCCCGTCTCGACCAGCGAAGGACGCAGCGAATCGAGCGCGGTGAGGTCGAATTCGCTGTCGGAGTACAGCTTTTCCGCCCGCGCGGCCCGATCGGGCGGCAGCATCCGGTACGTGCCCACGATGTCGCCGGTGTTGTCGTCCCGCACCACGAGGTGGTCGCAGAACTCGTCGAAGTAGTCGACGTCGAGCCCGGGTTCGAGGGAATTGAGCGTCGCCCCCATTTCCTCGGCGAACACCTGATGGCGAAGGCGTTGCGCGGCAACGACTTCTTCGTTCCCATTCGCTACGAGGAGGGAGTAGCGCGGCGCGTCGGCCGGGAGTTCGACACCTGCCTGGTCAGTACTGACGAGGAGCTGTGACGTCGTCATGACCCAAGGTCTACTCCCCGGGGGGTACCAACGACAATGCGCCCGATGGCCGAATAGTGCACGTTCAGTTAATTGCGGGTTCTCAGGCTTCTCTCAGGATGGAAGATCACTTCCGGGTAACAGAAAAGGGGCCGCCCGGGAAAGAAATCCCGGACGGCCCCGCTTCGATCGAGGACCTCAGCCCTTGCGCTTCTGGACCTCTTCGGTCAGCTGCGGCGCGACGTTGAACAGGTCGCCCACCACACCGAAGTCGGCGATCTCGAAGATCGGCGCCTCGGCGTCCTTGTTGACCGCGATGATGGTCTTCGAGGTCTGCATACCGGCGCGGTGCTGGATCGCGCCGGAGATGCCGAGCGCGATGTACAGCTGCGGCGAGACCGTCTTACCGGTCTGGCCGACCTGGAACTGCGCCGGGTAGTAGCCCGAGTCGACGGCGGCGCGGGAAGCACCGACGGCGGCACCGAGCGAGTCGGCGAGCGCCTCGACGACGTCGAACTTGTCGGCCGAGCCGACACCGCGGCCACCGGAGACGACGACCGAGGCCTCGGTCAGCTCCGGCCGGTCGCCACCGACGATCGGCTCGACGCCGGTGATCTTGGCGGACTTCGCCGGGTCACCCGCGGGAACCTCGACGGTCTCCTCGGCGGCCGCACCTTCGGCCGGGGCGGCCTCGACCGCGCCCGGGCGGACCGAGATGACCGGGACACCCTTGGTGGACTTGGACTTCACCGAGAACGCGCCACCGAAGATGGACTGGTCGACGCTGCCGTCGCCGTTCACGCCGACGGCGTCGTACAGCAGACCGGAGCCGAGGCGGACCGCGACCCGGGCGGACACCTCCTTGCCCTCGGCGCTGGCCGCGACGAGCACGGCGGCCGGGGAGGTCCGCTCCACGAGCGCGGCGAGGACGTCCACCTTCGGGGTGACCAGGAAGCCGGTGGCGTTGTCGCCCTCGGCGACGTACACCTTGGCGGCGCCGTGCGCGGCGAGGGCTTCCTTCGCCTTGGCGGCGGTGCCGGTCGGGCCGACGACGACCGCGGACGGCTCACCCAGTTCACGAGCGGCGGTCAGCAGCTCGAGCGTGACCTTCTTGACTTCACCGTCGACGTGGTCGACGAGGACGAGTACTTCAGCCATTTCCCTATTCCTCCTCGAAACCTGTCTCAGATGAGCTTCTGCGCGACCAGGTAGGCGGCCACCTTGCTGCCGCCGTCACCCTCGTCCTCGACGCGCTCGCCGGCGGTGCGCGGCGGCTTCGGGGAGGCTTCGAGCACGGACGACCAGGCGTTGCCGAGGCCGACCTCGCCGGCGTCGACGCCGAGGTCCGCGACGGTCAGCGTCTCGACCGGCTTCTTCTTCGCGGCCATGATGCCCTTGAAGGAGGGGTAGCGCGGCTCGTTGATCTTCTCGCCGACGCTCACCACCGCGGGCAGGTTCGCTTCGAGGTGGGTGACGCCGTCCTCGGTGTAGCGGTCGGCCTTGATCGAGGTGCCGTCGACGGTCAGCTCGTTCACGTGGGTCAGCTGCGGCAGGCCGAGCAGCTCGGCGATGATCGCCGGCACGGCGCCACCGCGGCCGTCGGAGGCCTCGTTACCGGTGATGACCAGGTCGAAGCCTTCGACCTTCGAGATCGCGGCGGCCAGCACCTTGGCGGTGGCGATCGCGTCGGAGCCGTGCAGGGCCTCGTCGGAGACGTGGATGGCCTTGTCGGCGCCCATGGACAGCGCCTTGCGGATCGCGTCGGTCGCGCGGTCGGGACCCACCGAGACGACGGTGACCTCGCCCTCGCCGGCTTCCTTGATCTTCAGGGCTTCTTCGACGGCCTTCTCGTTGATCTCGTCGAGCACGGCGTCGGCGGATTCGCGGTCAAGAGTGTTGTCGGCACCGGAGAGCTTCCGCTCCGAGTAGGTGTCCGGTACCTGCTTGACCAGGACAACGATGTTCGTCATGGGTCTACTTCGACCTCCCGTTGGTGGCCGGCGTCGGCCACGGGGCAACAGCTCTACTGGCCGGTAGATTAGGGCCATTTCAGCGCCCCGGCCCGCCGAGGTGACCTCATTCACCTGGATGCACGTTTTAGTGGGACCATCGTCCAGGTAATTCACCCGGAAGTGAGTGTAACCGGCCGACTAACCCGAACGGCCGTATTCCGGGGTACTCGCGGAGAGGGTGAGGGGATAACCTGCCCCACCATGCGTTCCATGCCCGGCCCCGTCGCCGTGATCACGGACTCGACCGCCTGCCTTCCCGCCCCGGTCGCCGAACGCTGGGGAATCGGCGTCGTTCAGGTCCAACTGCAGGTCGGCGAGCAGTTCGACGAGGAGAACCGCTACGACCGCGAGGAGATCATCGGCCATCTCCGGGCCGGGACGCCGGTGAAGACGGCACCGCCCGAGGTCGCCGCGTTCTTCTGGGCGTTCCAGGACGCCGCGAGCAAGGGCGCGTCCGCGATCGTCAGCGTCCACATCTCGGGACGGATGTCGGAGACGGTGAACGCCGCCCGCGAGGCCGCCCAGCAGGTGAACGTCCCGGTGCACGTCCTCGACAGCGGGACCACCGGGATGAGCCTCGGTTTCGCGGCGACCTCGGCGGCCAAGGTCGCCGCCGCCGGCGGGCAGGCCACCCGCGTCATCGACGCGGCCGAGCGCCGGTTCCGCGGCAGCCGGGAGATCCTCTACGTCGACACGCTGGAGTTCCTGCGCCGAGGCGGCCGCATCGGCGCCGCGCAGGCCTTCCTCGGCTCGGCGTTCTCGATCAAACCCCTGCTGACGGTGAAGAACGGCGAGGTCGCCCCGCTGACCCGGGTCCCGGGCCAGCGGCGGGCGCTCAACAAACTCGTCGATCTCGCGGTGGACTGCGCGGGCGATCAGGACGTGGAGGTCGCCATCACCCGGTTCGGCCCGGACGAACGCGACCTGGAGATCGGCGGACGGCTGCGGGCGCGGCTGCCGCATATGGTCGACAGCACCCTGGTGGACGCCAGCATGATCCTCGGCGCCCACCTCGGGCCGGGTGCCATCGGCATCACGGTGTCGCCGGTGTAGCGCGCTTCGAGGGGATCAGCGCCAACACGATCGGGAGCACCGCGCCCAGCGCCGTGGTCACGATGATCAGCACCTGGTCCACCGGCTCGAAATGCGAGACGTGCCCCAGGTGGTAGAGGAAATGCGGAAGCCCGAAACAGAAGGTGGCGAGCGCGGCGAGCCTGGCCACGGCGGTCGTCCCGATCACGGCGGCGCCGATCAGCATGGCCGCGAGCGCGAGGTTGAGGCCGCCGAAGTCCTGGATCAGATGTTCGTTGAAGGGGCCGTCCATCGCCACCCAGCCGGTGCGGAACCCCGGGAAGTCCCGGTAGAAGCCCTCCGGGCTGAACAGCGGCCACAGCCCGACGGGCAGTTCGATGAGGCCGAAGACGACGAGCAGTACGCGGGTGAATGTCCGTTGCATACCTCCTGGACTGGACAGCGCCGCGAAACGTGACACGCGTTTAGTCCTCTAGTTGCGGTCCTTGCGCGTGCAAGGACCGCAACTAGAGGACCAACTGCGGCGGAGCGGGAAGTGACCGGCCGGTAGGGTCGCGGCGTGACCACCCCAGCCACCAGGGCCGAAGCGCTGCACCTCACCGGTGAACGCACCGTGCCGGGCATCGCCGAGGAGAATTACTGGTACCGCCGCCATGAGGCCGCGTATCAACAGCTCCTCCCCCTGTGCGAAGGCAAGATCGTCCTGGAGGCCGGCTGCGGCGAGGGTTACGGCGCCGGGCTCATCGCCACGGTCGCCGAGCGGGTGCTCGCCCTCGACTACGACGTCCCCACCACCGAACACGTCGCCCGCCGCTACCCCGGCATCGGCGTGGCCAGGGCGAACCTGGTGTTCCTGCCGCTGCGCGACGCCTCGGTCGACGTCGTCGCCAACTTCCAGGTGATCGAGCACCTCTGGGACCAGGGCGCCTTCCTCGCCGAATGCCGCCGAGTGCTCTCCCCCGGCGGACGGCTGATCGTCACCACGCCCAACCGGCTGACCTTCACCCCGGACAGCGACACCCCGCTCAACCCGTTCCACACCAGGGAACTCGCACCGTCCGAATTGGACGAACTGCTCCGTGACGCCGGTTTCGAGGTCGAGACGCTGCACGGTCTCCACCACGGCGAAGGCGTCGCGAAGCTCGACACGAAGTACGGCGGCTCGATCATCGACGCACAGCTCGACGTCGTCATGGGGCAGCTGCCCGGGCAGGCGGCCTGGCCGGCGGAACTGCTCGCCGACGTCGAAGCCATCCAGGCCGCGGACTTCGCGATCCATGGTGACGATCTCGACGCCAGCCTCGACCTCGTGGCCGTGGCGGTGCGGCGGTGAGCGAGTACGAGGGCACGTTCTGCCTCGTCGTGCACAGCCACCTGCCGTGGCTGCCGCATCACGGATCCTGGCCGGTCGGCGAGGAATGGCTCTATCAGGCGTGGGCGCATTCCTATCTGCCGATGGTCGATCTCCTGCGCCGATTCGCCGACGAGGGTCGCGAAGACGTCCTCACCCTCGGCATGACGCCGATCCTCGCCGCCCAGCTCGACGACCCGTACTGCATCGACGCCTTCCACGACTGGCTCGGCCATTGGCAGCTGCGCTCCTGGCACGCGTCCACGCTCTGGCGCGGAGACCCGCTGCTGCGCGAGCTCGCCGCGAGCGAGTACCGGACGGCGCTGAAGGCATCCGAAGAACTCGAAACGAGCTGGCGGCACGGTTTCTCGCCGATCCTCCGGTCCTTTGTGGACAACGGGACGATCGAACTGCTCGGCGGCCCGCTGGCGCATCCGTTCCAGCCGCTGCTCGACCCGGCCGTCCGCGACTTCATGCTGCGCGGGGGGCTGGCCGACACCGCGCTCCGGATCGGGCGGCGGCCCGAGGGCATTTGGGCACCCGAATGCGGTTACGCGCCCGGAATGGAGGCCGGCTACGCCGCCGCGGGCGTCCGGCGGTTCATGGTCGATGGGCCCTCCCTGCACGGCGACACCTCGGCGGCCCGGACCGTGGGCGACTCCGACGTCGTCTGCTTCGGCCGCGACCTCGAAGTCACGTATCGCGTCTGGTCGCCGAAGGCCGGCTACCCCGGCAACGCCGCGTATCGCGACTTCCACACCTGGGCGCACGAAGTCGGCCTCAAACCGTCGCGGGTGACCGGCAAGACCGTCGAGCCGCCGGACAAGGCGCCGTACGACCCGGCGATGGCGACGGCCACCCTCGGCGGCCACGTCCAGGACTTCGTCGACACCGTCGTCGCCCGGCTGCGCTCGCTCAAGGCCGAGCACGGCCGCGAATCGCTCGTCGTCGCCGCGTACGACACCGAACTGTTCGGGCACTGGTGGCACGAGGGCCCGGCCTGGCTCGAAGGCGTCCTGCGCGCACTGCCCGAGGCGGGCGTCCGCGTCACGACGCTCAAGGGCGCGCTCGAAGCGGGCCACCTCGGCGGGAAGGTCGATCTCCCGGCGTCGTCGTGGGGCTCGGGCAAGGACTGGCGGGTCTGGGACGGCGAGCAGGTCGCCGACATGGTGCGCGACAACAGCGCGCTGCAGCACCGGATGCTGGACCTGGTCGCCGGGATGGACACCGCGACCCGCGACGCCGTCCGCGATCAGGCCGTCGCCGAAGCGATGCTGGCGCTTTCGAGCGACTGGGCGTTCATGGTCACCAAGGATTCCGCCGCCGACTACGCGCGGCGGCGGGCGAAGGTGCACACCGAACGGTTCGACACGCTCGCCGGGCTGCTCCGCGAAGGTGCGCTCGGCCGCGCGCGGGAGACCGCGGCCGCGTTCCGGCGCGACGACGGACCGTTCGGCCACGTCGACGCGCGTGATCTGCTGAGGAAATGACGAAAGGGAGAGCATGGGGATCCACGACATTCCGCTGAAGACGCTCGCGGGCGAGGACACGACGCTCGGCGCGCTCGAGGGCAAGACGCTGCTGGTGGTGAACGTGGCGTCGAAATGCGGGCTGACGCCGCAGTACACCGGACTGGAGAAACTGCAGGAACGCTACGCGGACAAGGGTTTCTCCGTCGTCGGGTTCCCGTGCAACCAGTTCGCGGGCCAGGAGCCGGGCACCGCCGAGGAGATCCAGACCTTCTGCTCGACCACGTACGGCGTTTCGTTCCCGCTGTTCGAAAAGCTGGACGTGAACGGCGAAACCCGGCACCCGCTCTACGCCGAACTGACCAAGGCGGCCGACGCGGAAGGCGCCGCCGGCGACGTGCAGTGGAATTTCGAGAAGTTCCTCGTCGCCCCGTCCGGTGAAGTGGTGGGACGATTCCGCCCGCGCACCGAACCCGAGGACGAGACGATCACCAAGGCGATCGACGCCACGATCGGCTGATCCCCGCTTCCCTCGAAACAGGCCGGCTCTCGCAGCCGGCCTGTTTCCTTTTCCGGATATCCGGTGACCAAAGTCCCCGAATATCCCGGCCACTCGCGCGATGGCCGGTTACCCGGTCACAAACCCTTGCCACACAAGGGAAAGACTGACTTTCATCAGTGAAGCGCCGTACCCGATTGCACTATGGCGCCGACCCGTGGACAGGGGAAGACTCTTTCGTCGGGACTCCCGCACTTCTTCAACGCCGACAACCAGAAAAGTGTGGCCGACATGATCGAAAACAATATGATCCCGGACGATTTCCTCTCCCTCGCGAGCGTGCAGGCGGCCGAGGAGGAGACGCTGCTGAACCGGCAGAACGTGGTGGGTGTCGCGCTCGGGACCAAATGGTCCGGGGGCAGGGACACCGGCGAGAAGGCGATCACCGTGCTGGTCGACACGAAACTGCCGCACGAGATGCTGCGTGACGACGACCTCGTCCCGGCGACGCTGGCGGGCGTGCCCACCGACGTCCAGGAGGTCGGCGTGCTGCAGGCGGGCCGCAGTATCGCGCCGCCGAAGGTGAACGGCTCGTCCACCGTGCTCGACGACGTACCGGCGCCGGCGCTGAGCCGACCCGACGAACTCGCCCGTGAGCAGGTCGGCCCGTTCACCCTCGCCAAGAAGTTCCGTCCGGCGTTCGGCGGGCTGAGCGTCGGCCACTTCAAGATCACCGCCGGTACCTACGGCACCGCGGTCTACGACGCGACGGCGCTGCCCGGCAAACCGCCGAGGTACTACATCCTGAGCAACAACCACGTGCTGGCGAACTCCAACGCCGCCGCCATCGGCGACCCGATCCTGCAGCCAGGCCCGTTCGACGGCGGCGTCGTCCCCACCGACGTCATCGCCAGGCTGAGCCGGTTCGTGCCGATCAAGTTCATCCAGCCGGGGCAGCCGGTGCCGTTGAACTTCGTCGACGCCGCGATCGCCGAAGGCCAGTTCCACGACCTCGACCGCCGGATCTTCTGGGTCGGCGAACTCAAGGGCACCAACGTGGCGCCCACGGTCGGCACGCTGGTGCAGAAGACCGGCCGGACCACGAACTGGACGACCGGGCGGATCACGAACATCAACGCCACCGTCGACGTGAACTACGGCGGCGGCCGGGTGGCCCGGTTCGCGCAGCAGCTGCTGACCACCGACATGTCGGCCGGTGGCGACTCGGGCAGCCTCGTGGCCGACCTGAGCGAGAACGCCGTCGGCCTGCTGTTCGCCGGTTCGCCGGTGGTCACCGTGATCAACCGGATCTCGCTGGTCGAAGCGTCGCTCGGGATCCGGGTGCACCCGTAGTGGCCGACGAAGTCTCCGACATCGACGCCGCGCTGGTGGCGGCGTCCCGGTGGCTCGACGACGTCCCCGGAGTGGTCGGCGTCGGGCAGGGCGAGACCGAGGGGGCACCCACGATCGACGTGTGGATGAACCCCGGTCACGACCCCGGGCAGCTGCCTTCTCAGCTGCTCGGGGTGCCCGTCCGGATCCGGGATTCGGGCGGCCCGGTCCAGGCTCAGCCGGACTGACCCGCTTCGATGACCGCGCGATTGCGGGCCGCGACGGTCGCCGCGTCCGCCTTCACCACCCGCCGGTCGTAGGTGAGCAGGCCGTTGACCTCGTTCTCGACGTCGGTGGTCTGGGTGTAGATCGCGCCGGAGAGGCCGGTTCCGGCGATGATCCGTTCGAGTTGTTCGCTGACCTCGGCATAGCGCTTCGTCAGCTGTGCCGAGGTCGGCGTCATCTCATAGGCCTGCGGCTCCCCCGGCCAGCGGTGCTCGTCGAGGACCAGGCCGAGGCCGCCGTATTCGCCGTCGACGATCACCCTGCCGTCCCGCAGCGCGGGAATCCCCGGCCCGACGTAGGTGTGGTCGTCGTACACGTCGCCCGCGCCGGCGTCCGGCCGCGAGAAGCAGCAGTTCACCCCGCTGTTCGCGACGACGAGCCTGGTCGGGTCGAGGTCCTTCACCAGCTTCGCGATCCGCGCGGTGTCGAATTCGCCCCAGCCCTCGTTGAACGGCACCCAGCCGACGATCGAGGTCACCCCGCGCAGCTGCTCGATCATCTCGGTCAATTCGGCTTCGAACCGCGCCTGGGCCTCCGGGACCGGGTCCGGCGCGGTGCCGGGCGGGCCGTCGAAGGAGACGGTGAGCGACGGCATGTCCTGCCAGACGAGCAGGCCCAGCCGATCCGTCCAGTGATACCAGCGTTCCGGTTCGACCTTGACGTGCTTGCGGACGAAGTTGAAGCCGAGCTCCTTGGTCTTCTCCAGATCGAACCGCAACGCTTCGTCGGTGGGCGCGGTGTGGATCCCGTCCGGCCAGTACCCCTGGTCGAGCGGGCCGTGGAGGAAGGTGATCCGGCCGTTGAGCGCGATCCGCGGCCTGCCTTGCGCGTCCGTCACCGTCCCGATCGTGCGGAGCCCGGTGTAGGACTCGACGACGTCGATCGGGTTGCCGCTCTCGTCGAGCAAGCGGACCTGGAGGTCGTAGAGATACGGATCGTCAGGGGTCCACAGGCGCGGCGAAGGCACCTTCGCGCGCAACCGCTGTCCGGCCTCTCCTTCGACGCGTGTCACCTCCGCGCCGCCGGCTTCGCTGACGATCAGCTCCACCCTGGCGCCGCCTGTGACCTTGGGCACAACCGTCACCCCATCGAGATCCGGCGTCACCTGGAGATCCCGGACGTGCGCGGACGGCACCGGCTCCAGCCAGACGGTCTGCCAGATCCCCGACGCGGCGGTGTAGAAGATCCCCTCCGGGTCGTTTCGCTGCTTGCCGACGGGGTGCGTCGAGGCGTCCGTCCGATCCGTCGCGCGGACGGTCAGTTCCTGCGATCCGGACGGACGCAGCACGTCGGTGACGTCCGCGCCGAAGGCCGTGTATCCGCCTTCGTGGACGGCCACCTTCTGGTTGTTGACCCAGACCTCGGCGGACTGGTCGACGGCGCCGAAGTGGAGCAGCACGCGCTGACCGTCCCAGCCGGACGGGACCTCGAAAACCTTGCGGTACCAGAGGGTTTCGTCCCGCCGTCCGATACCGGAGAGCGCCGACTCCGGCGGGAACGGCACCAGGATCCGCTCGCCGTATCCGTTCCGGCCGGGCGCGCCGCTGCCCGCGTACTCCCAGACGCCGTTGAGGTTCAGCCAGCGTTCGCGGACCAGTCGCGGACGCGGGTACTCCGGCAGCGCGCCGGCGGGCCCGACCTGCGCGGACCACGGCGTCGAGAGCACCGGTTCGACGGGCTTGAAGGCCGGGCCTGGCGCGTTCACCGAGGACGTCATCGACCCGATGGTGGCAAAGATCGACGCTCCTGTCGCCCTCGATCGGGTTCACCGGGAGGGGTGATCGCCCCGTCCCGGTGACGACCGACTCACGAGTAACCTCCACCCATGCGCGTGCTGATGTTGTCGTGGGAGTACCCACCCGTGGTCGTCGGCGGACTCGCACGGCACGTCCACGCCCTGGCCCGGCATCTCGCCCGGCAGGGGCACGACGTGGTCGTCCTGTGCCGTCACACGGCGGGCACCGACGCCGAGACCCATCCGAGGACCGATCGCGTGGTCGAGGGCGTCCGGATCATCCGGGTCGCCGAGGATCCGATGCACGTGACCTTCGAGCGGGACCTCGTCGCGTGGACGCTGGCCATGGGGCACGCGATGGTCCGCGCCGCCACCGACCTGCTGCGCACCTGGCAGCCGGACGTGGTGCACGCGCACGACTGGCTGGTCACCCATCCCGCGATCGCGATCGCGGAGGCGGCGCGCGTGCCGCTGGTCGGCACGATCCACGCCACCGAGGCCGGACGGCACTCGGGCTGGCTCTCGCATCCGCTGAATCAGCAGGTTCACTCGGTCGAATGGTGGCTCGCGAACCGCTCGGACGCGCTGATCACCTGTTCGCAGGCCATGCGCCGCGAGGTGGCGCACCTGTTCGAGGTCGACGCCGACGCGGTCACCGTGATCCACAACGGCATCGAGGAACGCACCTGGCAGGTGCCCGCCGAAGAGGTCGCGCACGCGCGCGAGGTCTACAGCCCCTCCGGCGCGCCACTGCTGCTGTACTTCGGACGGCTGGAGTGGGAGAAGGGCGTGCAGGACCTGCTCGCCGCGCTCCCGCGGATCCGCCGCGCCAAACCGGGGACGCGACTGGTCGTCGCCGGCAAGGGACGGCATCTGGAGGAACTGGTCGACCAGGCCCGCAAGCTGCGCGTCCGGCGCGCGGTGGACTTCGTCGGGCACCTGTCCGACCGCGAACTGCGGGCCGTGCTCGCCGCGGCCGACGCCGTCGTGCTGCCCAGCCGGTACGAGCCGTTCGGGATCGTCGCGCTGGAGGCGGCGGCCGCGAAGGCACCCCTGGTCGCTTCGACCGCGGGCGGGCTCGGCGAGGTCGTCGTCGACGGCGAGACCGGCCTCGCGTTCAGCCCCGGCGACGTCGACGCCCTCGGGGACGCCGTCGAGGCGGTGCTGGACGACGAGGTCGCCGCCGCCCGGCGAGCGCTGACCGCGCAGTCGCGGCTGGCCGCGGACTTCGACTGGGGACGGATCGCCGAGGCGACCGTGGCGGTCTACCGGCGGGCTCGCGTCGGGGAGCCGGTGGAGCTGGGGCGGCCGAAGATCGCGACCGGTAACGCCTTCGAGCCCTGAGCACTCACCGCGGTCGGCCGGAGCATGTCGCGAAAGCCACTTTCGCGACGTCTGATGTCCCGAAAGTGGCTTTCGCGACATGCGCGCACGGGCAGTGGGGCGGAGGGGAATCCGGGACGTCGGGGGCCCCGGATCCCCCTCCACGAACGTCGCGGGTCGCGAGGGGCGCGACCCCCGGGGCTGCTCTAGGTGGCGAAGATCAGAAGTGGCAGGGCCGGACACAGTCCGGCTGCGCCGAGACCCCGGCCGAAGCGGACACCGCCGGGGCGGCGAGGGCGACGGCGAGGACGGCGAAGGTCGCGGCCAAGAGGGCCCTCAACTGCTTCTTCATGGTGACTCCTCGGGGAAACGGGCGGAATCCCCACCCGGCGCCGAGCATCCGCGCGCCCCGCCGCCGAAACAACGGGGGCTTCACTAGGTACCCCTACCTATTCGCGGTCCGTGACGGATTCGTCCGGTCCCGTGAGCGTGATCAGAGCCGTAACTCGCGTGTCTGAATGCGTAACTCGCGTGTTTGGAGGCGTAACACGATGATCCACCTCCAAACACGCGAGTTGCGCCTTCAATCACGCGAGTTACGCCTTCGATCACGCGAGTTACGGCATGAGAAAGCCGCGAAGGCCCCGTCCACGGTGGTGTGGTGAGGACGGGGCCTCCGCGGCGAAGCGCACGCCCGACAGCGCTACCGGAGGGGCGCGCGCGTGAAGCGGGTCCGGTGGCGGGGAGCCGCCGCCACCGGACCCGTTGGGCCACACCGTCCCAAACCGGTGTGGAACCCGGCCGCCCCGCGTCAGGTAGAGGCGGCCGGAGCCTGCGTCACCGCGCGGTCAGGTATCGCGCGTACGCGCCGGTGGTGAGGAAGCTCGGCAGCTTCTCGCCCAGCGCCGTCTCGGTGAAGATCTCGTAGGCGTCGCCGAGCCGGTTGCCCTCGCCCAGTTCCGCCCGCACCGACGCCAGCTCTTCGTCCAAATAGGACACAGCCAGCTCGCGGGTGAGCGCGGTGCCGTCTTCGAGCTTCGTGCCGTTGCGGATCCACTGCCACACCTGGCACCGCGCGATCTCGGCGGTGGCGGCGTCCTCCATCAGGTTGTGGATCGCCGCCGCGCCCGTGCCACGCAGCCACGCGTCGATGTAGCGCAGCGCGACGTTGATGTTGGCGCGGACACCCGCTTCGGTGACCTCGCCGCCCGCGCTGGCGACGTCGAGCAGGTCCTCGGCGGTGACGACGACGTCCTCACGGAGCTTGCCGAGCTGGTTCGGCCAGCCGCCGAGCACCTCGTCGAACACCTCGCGGCAGACCGGGACGAGGCCGGGGTGCGCGACCCACGAGCCGTCGAAACCGTCGTTCGCCTCGCGTTCCTTGTCCTGGCGGACCTTCTCCAGCGCGGTCGCGTTGATCTCCGGGTCCTTGCTCGGGATGAACGCGGCCATGCCGCCGATGGCGTGCGCCCCGCGCTTGTGGCAGGTGCGCACCAGCAGTTCGGTGTAGGCCCGCATGAACGGGACGGTCATCGTCACCTGCGCGCGGTCCGGCAGCACGAAGTCCGCGCCGTGCGAGGAGAAGTTCTTGATGACGCTGAAGATGTAGTCCCAGCGGCCGGCGTTCAGCCCGGAGACGTGCTCGCGCAGTTCGTAGAGGATCTCCTCCATCTCGAACGCGGCGGTGATCGTCTCGATCAGCACGGTCGCCCGGACGGAGCCGCGCGGGATGCCGAGTTCCCGTTGCGCCAGCAGGAAGACGTCGTTCCACAGGCGCGCTTCGAGGTGGTTCTCGAGCTTCGGCAGGTAGAAGTACGGGCCGCTGCCGCGGGCCAGCAGCTGGCGCGCGTTGTGGAAGAAGTAGAGGCCGAAGTCGACCAGGCTCGCCGAGACCGGGCGGCCGTCGATGCGGATGTGCTTCTCCACCAGGTGCCAGCCGCGGGGGCGGGCGACGATCGTCGCGGGTTCGTCGCCGATCGTGTAGCGCTTGCCCTCCGCCGACGTACTCCCTCCCGCGGAGGCGGCATTGGACACAGCGGTGGTGAAGTCGATGTTGCGGCGGATCGCGTCGAACAGGTTGAGCTGCCCGTCGATCACGTTGTGCCAGGTCGGCGAGGTCGCGTCCTCGAAGTCGGCGAGCCAGACCTTCGCGCCGGAGTTGAGCGCGTTGACCGTCATCTTGCGGTCGGTCGGGCCGGTGATCTCGACGCGGCGGTCTTCGAGACCGGGCGCGGCCGGGGCGACCGACCAGCTGCTGTCGTCGCGGATCGCGTGCGTCTCGGGCAGGAAGCCCAGCGGCTCCTCGCCGGACTGCAGCTTCTCGCGGCGCAGACGGCGCGCGTCGAGCAGTTCGCGGCGGCGGCCGGCGAACGCGTTGTCCAGTTTGGCCACGAAGTCCAGCGCGGCCGGGGTGAGGATCTCGTCGAACCGGTCACCGGCGGGTCCGCAGACGTCGATCCGGTAGTTCAGCTTCTCGACCATGGTGTGCCTCCGCTGGGCTTCGCGAGAGAGATAGAAGGGGATGGGAGGTGGCGGTCTCCGCTGGGAGTCCGGAGACCGCCACCTGGCACCTACTTGCGAGGGATCAGAACTGCTCGGCTTCGGTGGAGCCGGCGAGCGCGGTGGTCGAGCTCTCCGGGTTCAGCGCGGTCGCGACGTTGTCGAACCAGCCGGTGCCGACCTCGCGCTGGTGCTTCGTGGCGGTGTAACCGCGGTCCTCCGAAGCGAACTCGCGCTCCTGCAGGTCGACGTAGGCGGTCATGCCCTCGCGGGCGTAACCGTGCGCCAGGTCGAACATCGAGTAGTTCAGGGCGTGGAAGCCGGCCAGGGTGATGAACTGGAACTTGTAGCCCATGTGGCCGAGCTCGCGCTGGAACTTCGCGATCGTCGCGTCGTCCAGGTGCTTCTTCCAGTTGAACGACGGCGAGCAGTTGTAGGCCAGCATCTGGTTGGGGTACTTGGCCTTGATCGCCTCGGCGAACTGGCGGGCGACCTCGAGGTCCGGCTTGGAGGTCTCCATCCACAGCAGGTCGGCGTACTCGGCGTAGGCCAGACCACGGTCGATGCAGGGGTCGATGCCGTTGGTGACGTTGTAGAAGCCCTCGGCGGTGCGCTCGCCGGTGACGTACTTGCGGTCACGCTCGTCGACGTCGCTGGTGATCAGCGTGGCGGCCTGCGCGTCGGTGCGGGCGACGATCAGCGACGGCACGTTCAGCACGTCCGCGGCGAGGCGGGCGGCGTTCAGCGTGCGCTCGTGCTGCTTGGTCGGGATCAGCACCTTGCCACCGAGGTGACCGCACTTCTTCTCGGAAGCGAGCTGGTCCTCCCAGTGCACACCCGCGGCACCGGCGGCGATCATGCCCTTCATCAGCTCGAAGGCGTTGAGCGGGCCACCGAAGCCTGCCTCGGCGTCGGCGACGATCGGGGCGTACCAGTCGATGTCGGTATTGCCCTCGGCCCAGTTGATCTGGTCGGCACGGCCCAGCGCGTTGTTGATGCGGCGGACGACGGCGGGCACCGAGTTGGCCGGGTAGAGGCTCTGGTCCGGGTAGGTCTGGCCGGAGAGGTTGGCGTCGGCGGCGACCTGCCAGCCCGACAGGTAGATGGCCTTCAGGCCGGCGCGCACCTGCTGCACGGCCTGGTTACCGGTCAGGGCGCCCAGCGAGTGGACGTAGTCCTCGTTGTGCAGGAGGTCCCACAGCTTCTCGGCGCCGCGGCGAGCGAGCGTGTGCTCCTCGACCACGCTGCCGCGCAGCTTGACCACGTCAGCCGCGGAGTACGAACGCTTCACGCCCGCCCAGCGGGGGTCGGTCTCCCACTGCTTGGCCAGTTCGGCGGCCGCCTGCTCCAGCTGCTGCGCGTGCTGAGTCATCGGATTCTCCCGGTGTTGCGAAGTTTGCGAGTGATCGCCTTTCCTGATCCGACCCTGACATGACAGGGGAAATCCGATCCAGGCCTCCAATTTGCCAATTTCTGCGAAGCTTCCGTAGCATCTTGCAAAGGTTGCGAATCGCAGATTCGCAAGCGGAGCGAAATTTCCCGTGCTTGACCGTTCACTGAATCGTTCAGGCCCGGAAACCTTGCGGACAGAGAGGCCTCAGTGGACAAAACCTTCGCCGGAGCGAAGCTGCGGCATCTGCGCGAAAGCCGGTCGATGAGCCAGGCGGATCTCGCTCGTGTGCTGGAGATCTCACCCAGTTACCTCAATCAGATCGAGCACAACTCGCGTCCGCTGACCGTCCCGGTGCTCCTTCGCATCACGCAGGCGTTCGGAGTGGACACCGAGTTCTTCGCGAACAACGACACCGCGCGGCTGGTCGCGGACGTGAAGGAAGCGCTGCTCGACGAGGTCCTCGGCGTCGACGTCACGAACAGCGAACTCAACGACCTCGCCACGAACCTGCCGACGATCGCCCAGGCACTGGTCAAACTGCACCGCAGCTATCGCAACGCCGTCGAGAACACCGCCGCGCTGACCACCGAAAACGGCCTGGGCCTGCACGGAAGCGCCGCCACCGCCCTGCCGCACGAAGAGGTCCGCGACTTCTTCTACGAGCGGGAGAACTACGTCGCCGAGCTGGACGAGCGCGCCGAACGGATGGCGCACGACATCCCGCTGCAACGCGGTCAGGTGCTCGCGGCGCTGAAGGAGACGCTGATCCAGCGCTACGGCGTCGACGTCACGAGCGAAGGCATCGACGAGACCAACGGCGAACAGCACCGCTACGAACCGGGGCCGCGGGTGCTGCGGCTGGCGCCGAGCCTGCGGGTCGGGCAGCAGGCGTTCCGGATGGCTTCGCAGATCGCGCTGCTCGAATACGACGACCTGATCACCGAACTGGCCGACTCGTGGGCGTTCTCCGGGCCCGCCGCGCGTTCGCTGGCCCGGGTCGGGCTCGCGAACTACTTCGCGGGCGCGCTGATCCTCCCCTACGGACCGTTCCTGGCGAGCGCGGAACGCTTCCGCTACGACATCGAGCGGCTCTGCGACCACTTCGGCGTCGGCTTCGAGACGGTCTGCCACCGGCTCTCGACCTTGCAGCGCCCGAAGAACCGCGGTGTGCCGTTCTCGTTCGTGCGGGTCGACCGGGCGGGGAACATGTCGAAACGCCAGTCCGCCGCGGGTTTCCACTTCTCCCGCGTCGGCGGCGCGTGTCCTCTGTGGAACATCTACGAGGCGTTCGCCCAGCCCGGCAAGATCCTCACCCAGATCGCGACCCTGCCCGACGGCAAGAGCTACTTCTGGGTCGCGCGGACGGTGTCCCGCAACATCGGCGGCTACGGCAGCCCCGGAAAGACGTTCACCGTCGGCCTCGGCTGCGAACTGCGGCACGCGAAACGGCTCATCTACTCCACCGGGCTCGATCTCGACGACCGCGCCGCGGCCACCCCGATCGGCATGGGTTGCAAAGTCTGCGAACGCCCGGCCTGCTCGCAGCGCGCGTTCCCGACGATCGGCAAACAGCTGACCGTGGACGAGAACACCAGCACCTTCGTCCCGTACCCGGCGGTGCCCAAGTCGCCTTGAGCCGCCCTGATCTCCCTGGCAGGGTGACCGGCGACGGCCGCGGCCTGTGACGGCGGCCACCGCACTGGGGAGAAACACATGATCTTGGTGACCGGGGCAGGCGGCAACGTCGGCTCGGAACTGACCGGAATCCTGGCGCGCGGCGGGCATCCCGTCCGGGCGCTGGTCCGCACGCCGCGGCCGTTGCCGGACGGCGTCGAAGCGGTGGTGGGCGATCTCAACGAGGCGACGAGCCTGAAGCCCGCGTTGGAGGGTGTCCGGGCGGTCTTCCTGCTCGGCGGCTACGAGGACATGCCGGGCGCGCTCGCGGTGATGCGGGACGCGGGCGTCGAGCACGTCACGCTGCTGTCGTCCCGCTCGGTCGTCGGCGGGCACGCGGACAACGCCGTCGCCGGGATGCACATGGCGGCCGAGGCGGCGGTGCGCGCTTCGAAGCTGGCGTGGACCTTCCTGCGGCCGAGCGGGTTCATGTCGAATTCGCTGCAGTGGGTCCCGCAGCTTCGCGCGGGGGACATCGTGCGCGAGCCGTTCGCGAACGTGCCGGTGGCGACGATCGACCCGTACGACATCGCCGCCGTCGCCGCGGAATCGCTGACCACGCCGGGACACGAGGGGCTCGCGTACGCCATCACCGGGCCGGGCTCGCTCCGGCCCGGCGATCGGCTGCGTGTCCTGAGCGAGCTGCTCGGGCGGGAGCTACGGCTGGAGCCGCTTCCGGACGCCGAGGCCCGCGCGACGATGAGCGCGGAGATGCCGGAGAAGTACGTCGACGCCTTCTTCCGCTTCTTCGCCGAGGGCGAGTTCGACGACTCCGCGGTCACGGGTGCCGTCCAGGACCTCACCGGACGGGCGCCGCGGCCGTTCGCGACCTGGGCACGGACGCATCTGGCCGCTTTCCGCTAGGCGCGTTTCGTCCTCTAGTTGCGGTCGTTGCACGTGCAACGACCGCAACTAGAGGACGAAACGCGGGAGGGGGTCACGCCGCCGGGTCGCCGATCCGGCCGAGGAACAGCGGCGACCCGGTGGCCGTGTCGGTGATGACGAAGAGGAAGGGACGGTCGACGGTCACCGTGCGCGGCAGCTCCGCGGACACGGCACGGGCGTCGACCCCCGTGGCCGCCGCGGCCTCGGTGCCCTCCTCGTCCACCTGGACGAAGGTCTTGTGCTGCACCGAAGCGATCCGTAGCCGGGCTTCGTCGGTGATGCCGCTGAAGTCGGCGCCGGGCTCGAACGCCGTGGGCATGCCCGCCTCCTTGAGCGGCGCCGTCAGATCCAGCGCGGACCGGACGGTGAACCTGGGCATGGCCAGTTCCACCGTGGCCGGCCGGATCTCGCCGAGCAGGGCGGCGATCCCCTTGCCGCGCAAGGCGTCGATCGCGGCGGGAACGATCACGGTGAAGGCCAGCCGCCCGCCGCGGTAGGGCAGCGTGACCGCCTGGTAGCCCGGCCCTTCGGCGTAGCCGAGCCGGGCCTCCGGCGCGGTGCGCATCATCGGGACCGTCACCGTCGACCCGTCGGCCCTGGTGAACGGCGCGTCCGCGGTCAGGTCGCGGGGGAATTCCCGCGCCCAGGGCACTTTCAGGTACAGCGCGTTGGCGAGGACCAGCCGGGTTTCGCCGGTGATCGACTTCTCCGGGAACAGGTCTTCGATCCTCCCCTCGGTCTGGTCCGCCACCGTCCGGTTGATCCGTTCGCGGGCGCCGCCGGGGTCGGTGACGAAGTCCTCGTCGCTCGTCGCCGCACCGAACCGGTCGCGCAAGACGTCCCGGTAGCCGGGTTTGATGCCGAGCCCCCGCTGGATCCAGGCGGTGTTCGACACCTTCAGATCCTCGTGACCGGAGACCGGCGGGACGGGAGGCCCGTCTTCGGGAAGCCGCAGCACCCTCCGGATCTGCGCGGCGGTTTCGCCCATCGCGCCCGCGCCGACCATCTGCAACGCGGTGGACACGCTCGCCGGGGACAGCACCAGGTTCGCCCCGCCCGCCAGCGCCGGCGCGGTGAGCAGGTCGAGCCCGAAGGCGTCGGCCGCCTTGACCGCCGCGGCCGTGCCGGAGGTCACCTGCTGGGTGACGGGCAGCGGCGATGGCGGTTCTTCGCGGGCGGGTTCCGCTCCGCAGGCCGTGAGCACCACGACCAGGCCGAGCGCGAGGGACCGGGTGAACACCGTCATGACCGGGAGACGGTGTCCTGGCCGGTTCGGTTGCACCGCGCCCGGCGGAAAGCGGACGTGTCTCCGTCGTGGCCGGGGCCGGTCAGTACATTCAGCATTCGTGCAAGGGATCGAAACGGTGAGCGCCCGAACGGTCGAAGAGGCCGCCAAGCGATTGGCCGGGGTGGTGACCCGCACGCCGCTCGAACCGAACGAGCGGCTCTCGGCGCGGGTCGACGCCCGGGTCTGGCTCAAACGCGAAGACCTGCAGACCGTGCGTTCGTACAAGATCCGCGGCGCGTACAACTTCATCGTCCAGCTCGACGCGGAGCACCGGGAGCGCGGCGTCGTCTGCGCGAGCGCGGGCAATCACGCGCAGGGTGTCGCGTACGCGTGCCGCCGCCTCGGCGCGAACGGCCGGGTCTACGTCCCCGGCACGACCCCCCGGCAGAAGCGCGAGCGGATCGCGACACTGGGCGGCTCGCACATCGAAGTCATCGTCGTCGGGGAGACCTACGAAGACGCCTTCACCGCCGCGAAGCACGACGCGGAGAGCACCGGCGCGACACTGGTCCCCGCCTTCGACGCGCCGGAGACGGTCGCCGGGCAGGGCACGGTCGCGATGGAGGTCGTGGCGCAGCTCGGGTTCGTCCCGGACGTCATGGTGGTGCCGGTCGGCGGCGGCGGGCTGCTCGCGGGGATCGCCGCGTGGGCCGCGGAACGGGCGCCGGAGATGCGGATCGTCGGCGTCGAACCGGCGGGCGCGACCTGTATGGCGGCCGCGCTGGCGGCCGGAGAGCCGGTGCGGCTCGAAAACGTCGACACCTTCGTCGACGGCGCGGCGGTGGCGCAGGCCGGATCGGTGACGTACCCGCTGGTCCGCGACGGCGGCGTCGAGCTCACCGACGTCGCCGAGGGCGCGATCTGCACCGAAATGCTCGCGATGTACCAGTCCGACGGCGTGATCGCCGAACCCGCGGGCGCGCTCGCGACCGCCGCGCTGGGCACGGCGGTGAAGATCGACCCCGGGCAGATCGTGGTGTGCGTCGTCTCCGGCGGCAACAACGACGTCAGCCGCTACGGCGAAGTGCTCGAACGGTCGCTGATCCACGAAGGACTGAAGCACTACTTCCTGGTCGGTTTCCCGCAGGAGCCCGGCGCGCTGCGGCGGTTCCTCGACGAGGTCCTCGGGCCGGACGACGACATCACACGGTTCGAGTACGTGAAGCGCAACAGCCGCGAGACCGGCCCGGCGCTGATCGGCGTCGAACTCGCGCGGCCCGGTGACCTGGAAGGGCTGCTGCACCGGCTGGAGGCGAGCCCGCTGCAGGTGGAGCGGGTGGAACCGGGGAGCCCGCTGTTCCATTTCCTGGTCTGAACCGCCGCGGTGGGCCACTGAGGGACTTGTCGGTGGCCTGTGGTCCACTGGTCGGCATGGTGAGCAAGGTCGACGGAGTCCGGAGTCTCGATGCGTTGCGCGAGCTGGTCCACAGCGGCGCGGAGCCCGAGTACCAGCTCTTCTACGGCCACACCCCGCTCAAGAGCGGCCGGGTCAACGCGGCCTGCCTGAGCCAGTGGTGGCTGGCGCCGTTCGTCGCGGGCGGCGAGCGGTACCCGACCGCCGAGCACTACATGATGGCGAGCAAGGCCGAACTGTTCGGCGATCACGAGGCCGCGGCGAACATCCGTCAGGCGCCGGATCCCAAGACCGCCAAGATCCTCGGCCGCGAGGTCGCCGGTTTCGACGCCGAGGTCTGGGAGCGGCACCGCTTCGACATCGTCATCGACGGCAACCTCGAGAAGTTCCGCCAGCATGCCGAAGAGCGCGAGTTCCTGCTGAGCACGGGCGACAAGGTGATCGTCGAGGCGTCCAGGATGGACCTGGTCTGGGGCAGCGGCCTCGCCCGCGAGGACAAGAACGCCACCCGCCCCGACTACTGGCGCGGGCAGAACCTCCTGGGCTTCGCGCTCATGGAGGTCCGCGAACAGCTGCGCGGCTAGTTCTCGCGTGATCAGAGGCCGAACTCGCGTGTTTGAAGGCGTAACTCACGTGATCAGAGGCGTAACTCGTGTGTGCGGCTTCCGATCACGCGAGTTACGTCTCTGATCACGCGAGTTACGTCTCTGATCACGCGAGTTACGAGTCGACGCCCAGGGTTTTCTGCAGTGCCTTGTTCGCCTTGCGCGCCATGTCGGCGACGGCTTCGCGGCGGGCGGCGTCGGCGGCGTAGTCGTCCTGCCGGTTCCGGACGACGCGCGCGGGCGAACCGACGGCGATCGAGTAGTCCGGGATCTCGCCCCGCACCACGGCGTGCGCGCCGAGGACGCAGCCGCGCCCGACCCGGGTGCCCTTGAGCACGGAGACCTTGGTGCCGATCCAGGTGTCCGGCCCGATCCGCACCGGCGACTTCACGATGCCCTGATCCTTGATCGGGACGGTGATGTCGGTGGTGACGTGGTCGAAGTCGCAGATGTACACCCAGTCCGCGACGAGCGTGGCCGCGCCGAGCTCGATGTCGAGGTAGCCGTTGAGGACGTTCTGCCGCCCGAACACCGCCTTGTCGCCGATGCGCAGCGAACCCTCGTGACAGCGGATCGCGTTGCCGTCGCCGATGTGCACCCAGCGGCCGATCTCCAGCCGCCCGTAGCCGGGGCGGCAGTGGATCTCGACGTGCTTGCCGAGGAACACCATCCCCCGCAGGATGATGTGCGGGTTCGCGATCCGGAACTTCAGCAGCCGCCAGTAGCGGACCAGGTACCAAGGCGTGTACGCGCGGTTTCGCAGTACCCAGCGCAGCGAGTCCTTGGTCAGGAACTTCGCCTGGCGCGGATCACGGCGGGCCTGGCCCCAAGCGCGGAGCCGCGACAGCGCGGGCGCACCCCACATGGACGTCATACCGGTGACCGTAACCTGTGTTCAGGCCGCCGACCGCAAAGGGGAGCACGCGCATGGGCACCAAGCTGATCATCGACACCGACCCGGGGGTCGACGACGCCTTCGCGCTGGCGCTGGCCGCGCAATCGGAGGACGTCGAACTCCTCGGCGTGACCACGGTGTTCGGCAACGTCCCGCTGAGCCACACCACCGCCAACGCCCGCCGCCTGCTGGAACTCTTCGGCCGCGACGACGTCCCCGTCGCCGCCGGTGCCGCGCGGCCGATGGTCTACGACAACGCCAAGCCCGCCGGGTTCGTCCACGGCGAGGACGGCCTGTCCGGCCACGCCGGGACGCTTCCGGAGGCCAAGCGCCCGCTCGACGAACGCGGCGCCGTCCGCCTGCTGGTGGATCTGCTGGAAGCCGCCGACGAACCGGTGACCATCGCCCCGATCGGCCCGCTGACGAACATCGCGCTGCTGCTGGCGGCCCATCCGGACATCCGCGAGAAGATCGGGCGGATCGTCGTCATGGGCGGAGGCGTGACCAAGGGGAACTCCACCACGGCGGCCGAGTTCAACATCTGGAGCGACCCCGAGGCCGCGCGCCGGGTGCTGGTCGACGAGGACATCCCGACGGTGCTGGTCCCGCTGGACATCACGCACCAGTGTTCGGTCGACACGGACTGGCTCGGCAAACTCGCCGCGTCCGGCCCGCTCGGCGCGGCGCTCGAAGCACTGACCCCGACGTACGTGAAGCACTACACCCCGATCCTCGGCATGCCGGGGATGGTCATGCACGACGCGGTCGCGGTGGCCGAGGCGATCCGGCCGGGCATCCTCGACGTCGAGGCGTACCCCGTGGACGTCGAGTGCGGCTTCGGCCCCGCGCGCGGCGCCACGCTGGTGGACCGGCGAAGGCTGCGAAGCACCGATCCGCAGGCCGTACCGGGCCGCACCATCGACGTCGCGCTGTCCACCGACATCGACGGCTTCCGCGAATTCGTCCTCGGCCGGATCACCGGGGGCCGGTGATGGAACAGGAAACCTCGCGCCGACGCAGGCTTCCGGTGATCGGCGCGGCCGTGGTCGTCGCGGCCGCGGCCCTGGTCGCCGCCATCACCTTCGCGCCGAAGGACGAGCCGAAGACGGAAGCCGCCGCGGTCCAGTCGTCGGCCCCGCCCACACCTCCGCCGCCGTCGTCGTCCGCCCCGGCGGAGATGCCGAAGGAACAGCCGAAGGTCCCGCAGCAGATGGGGCAGGAGTTCGACGCCTGGGTGTCGAAGACCAGCGGCTGGCTCGACATCCCGTTGCGCGCGATGACCGGATACGCGAAGACCACCGTCACGCTGAGCAAGGAAACGCCGGGGTGCCGCCTTTCCTGGGTGACGCTGGCCGCGCTCGGGAAGATCGCCTCCGATCACGGCCGCGCCGCCGGGTCCGGCCTGAACGCCGACGGCGTGATGACCAAACCGCTCGGCGCGGTCGAGGTCCGCGACTTTTACGACAAGGTCGTCTCCTCCGCGAACGCCAGTGGCCCGCTGCAGCTGACGCCGTCGGTGTGGAACCAGTTCCAGGCCTCGGCAGGCGGCGGCAAGCCGGATCCGCAGAACGTCGACGACGCCACGCTCACCGCCGGGCGGGCCCTGTGCGCGGGCGGCCGCGACCTCGGCCAGGGCCAGACGTGGTGGAACGCGGTGAGCACGCTGCAGCCCGCGCCGCTGCTGATGCACCGCACGCTCGCGACGGTGAACGTCTACGGCACGGTCGGCCAGAGCCCGCAGCCGCCGAACGCGGCGGCCCTGAGCGCGGTCAACTTCGCCATCGACAAGATCGGGCTCCCCTACGTCTGGGGTGGCAACGGCACCGGCGGCAGCGACCCCGGTTTCGACTGCTCAGGCCTGACGACGGCCGCGTACGCGAGTGCCGGCGTCAAGCTCATGCGCACCGCCCACACGCAGTACCACAGCGTGAACAAGGTGACCGATCCCCAGCTGGGCGACTTGATCTTCTACGGCGAGCCGAACACGAAGATCCACCACGTCGGGCTGTACATCGGGAATCAGCAGATGATCGACGCCCCGCAGACCGGGCAGGCGGTGCAGGTCCACACCTACCGGAAGCAGGGCGACGACTACGCCGGAGCCGGCCGGCCGACCTAACGCCAGGGCATGTGCTGGAGGCACCAGGTGTTGCCGTCCGGGTCGGCGAAGTGCGCGTAGAACACGCCGCCGGAGTCCTCGATCTCGCTGATCTCGACGCCACGCTCGACGAGCTGGGCGCGGGACGCCTCGATGTCGGCCACCACCAGGTGCAGGCCGCGCAGGGTGCCCGGCGGCATGTCGAGGGTGGGCAGGCCTTCGGCGAGGGTGATCGAGCAGGCCGAACCGGGCGGCGTGAGCTGGACGATGCGGATACCGGGCTTCGGGTTGACGTCGACGTCGAGGCGGAACCCGAGCCGGTCCTGGTAAAAGGCTTTGGCCCGTTCGATGTCGGTGACCGGGACCGGCACGAGCTCCAGCAGCAGCGTGCCAGGCGGTACGGGCGGGTTGCCGGGGTCCTGGGGAACTTCCCCGAGGTCGGCCGGGATCTCGGTGACGGGGGCGGGTGCGTCGGTCATGGATGGCGCCTTTCTTCGGGGTGGTGCGGCAGGGTGGCGAGTACGGCGGCGAGGCGGTCGTATCCTTCGCCGGCACCGCGTCGCATGGGGCCGCGCACGACCATGTCGCGAATTTCGGACGAGGAATAGCGCGCGGTGACGGTCATGGTGGTGTGGTCGTCCGACTCCTCCAGAACGGTGGTGACCAGTGCCGCGCCGTCGGCCCAGTCACGGTGGATCTCGGTCTGCGCGAGCCGAACCGGTGGCACGACCTCACGGAACAGCCCGCGCTGTTCCATCTCGGCGCCGCCCGGCCCGGCCGAGACGAATCGCCAGGCACCGCCTGGGCGCAGGTCGACGTCGCACACGGTGAGCTGCCAGCCGCGGGCGCCGTACCAGCGGCGGAGCAGGTCCGGCTGGGTGAGCGCGGCGAAGACCAGCGGCGCGGGAGCGGCGAAGGTCCGGGTGAGGACGAGGTCGGTGGCCCCGGACGCGGCGACGCGCAGACCGAGGCCGGGGTGCGATGCGGTCACGGCCTGCCGTCCTGCAGGTCGTCCAGCAGGGCGTCCAGTTTCCGGTAGCTCGCTTCCCAGTAGTCGCGGTAGTCGGCCAGCCAGTCCGTTGCCGTCTTGAGCGGCTCGGCCACCAGCCGGCATGGCCGTCGTTGCGCGTCGCGGCTGCGGCTGATCAGGCCCGCCCGTTCGAGCACTCGCAGGTGTTTGGAGACAGCCGGCTGGCTCATCGCGAACGGCGCCGCCAGCTCGGTGACCGTGGCGTCGCCGGCCGCGAGCCTGGCCAGGATGGCCCGCCGGGTGGGGTCGGCGAGCGCCGCGAACGTCGCGTCCAGCGTGTCGCTTGCAACCATTTCCATAACCCTCCGGTTTCATAGCCTGATGGTTTTATAAGCGGAGGCACCCGCTTTGTCAAGAGCACCGGCCTAGGGTGATCGCGTGTATTCACCGATCCCGGTCCTGAACGAGCTCAAGGACCTTCACGACTCGACGCGCGACTATCTCGCCGACGGTTTCGAGCTGCACGACTACGACGACAAAGGCCGGTTCCCCCAGGAGCTGGACGACCCCGAGTTCCTCTCGCGGCTGCTCCCCTTCGCCCAGGCGAACGGCAGCGGTTCGACGTACGCGTTCTGGCGAGCCGACGACGAGACAGACGTCGCCCGGTCGCCGATCGTGGTCTTCGGCGACGAAGGCGGTCAGCACATCATCGCCCGCGACTTCACGGATTTCCTGCGGCTGCTGGGTTTCGACGCCGAAATCATGGTCGACCACGACTCGGCGTACTACTACCGCGAGGAAGACGACGACCACAGCGGCTCGCACGAGCTGTACGTCGGCTGGCTCCGGGAGCGCGGCCTGACGCCGGCCGGGGATCCGGACGGCGTCGTGGCCGCGGCCCAGGAGGCCCACGGGGAGCGGTTCCGGGCGTGGATCACGCCGTTCTACGAAAAGCTCGGCTGGGCCTGAAAACCGCCCGGCCGGGAAGCCGGCGATCAGGCGGCGGGGATCCAGCTGCCGTGCAGTCCCAGCGGGACACGGGCGGGCAGATGGACCCTCGCCAGGGGCTCGCCGGTGAAGTCCTGCGACGCCAGGATCACCAGATCCGCCGCACCGCGGTCGCGGTCGTGGACGTAGACGAGGTTGTAGCCGTCGTCCTCCGCGACCGCGCGAGCCGACGGGACGAACACGGTCTCCCCCGCGCTCGCGTCGCGGCCGAATTCGTGGGCTTCGGTGACGCCGGTCAGGAGGTCGTGTTTGAGCAGGGCGCTGCTGAAACCCTCGTCGGGGCGGTCCGGTTCCGTGGCGCTCGGGGTGGCGTACAGCTCGGCGGCCGCCGAATAGCCGTAGCGGTAGGGCTTCCCGGCGAACCGGCCGTTGAGCCGCGGGAAATCCTGCGGACGGTCGTGCAGCGGCGCGCGCGTGGCCCGGTCGGCCGCGAGGTCCACCGTCCAGCGTTCGAGCACGGGCTTCGAGGCGCCGATGTCGGCGAAGTCGATCGGCCGGGGATGCACGATCACATCCACCACCACGGTTCCGTCGTCCTCGAAGGCGTTCAGGGTGTGACCGACCATGACGGGCGCGGTCTCGAACCACCGCACCGTCCCGCCCACCCTGGGCAGCAATCCCAGCCGTGCCGGCAGTTCCCGGTTCCAGCCGAACGGAACACCCGTTGCCAGGCGTTCGGGCAGGAAGACCATCGGGGACTCGTAGACCACCACGTAGTGCTCGGTGAGCGCGAAGTCGTGCATGTACGGCAACGTGGGCGCCTTGATGTCGGTGACGCTCCGGTTGCGCCCGTCGGGGCCGATCACGATGTGCTGCACGAAATCCGCGCCGTACCGGAAGGCCAGCGAGTGCAGTTCGCCGGTCGCGTGGTCGTACTTGCTGTGCGCGTTGGCGGAGAAACCCTGTTCCGTCGCACCGAGGGAAGCGGGCCCGACGGTGTCGAGTTCGCCGGTCAGCTCGTACGGGGCCAGGCCCCCTTCGATGAGCGCGTAGAGGCGGCCGCCGTGGCCCGCGACCTGCACGTTCGGCGCGAAGTCCAGGCGCTCGTCGGCGACCTGACCGCGCCGCGGTTCCCCGAGCCGGTCGGCCACGGAGGCCGACCGGACCCAGCGATTGCGGTACCACTCGGCGCGGCCGTCGCGCAGGCGCACGCCGTGGACCATGCCCTCCCCGAGGGTCCAGATATGCGCCGACGCGTCTTCGAGGCCGAGCGGGTTCGGGCCGATACGCAGGTAGCGGCCGTCGAGGTCGTCCGGGATCTTCCCGGTGACGGGCAGGTCGAAGGCGGTGATCTCTTCGGTGACCGGGGCGAAGTTGCCCAGGACGTAGCGGTTCATCGTCGGGTTCCTTGCTGCGAGGTGTCTTGAACATTTGTATAATACATTTGTATAAGACACTTGTCACAGCCTGCCGGTAGGATCGCCGCATGGGACAACGAGAGGACCTCCTCGACGGGGCCAAGCGCTGCCTGATCGAACGCGGCTACGCGCACACCACCGCGCGGGACATCACCGCGGCCTCGGGAGCGAACCTCGGCTCCATCGGATACCACTTCGGGTCCAAAGAGGCCCTCATGAACGAGGCCATGATCGAGCTGTCCACCGAGGTGGTCGAGCACCTGCGCGAGCCGGAGGACACTTCGCTCACCACCACTTGGCAGGGCCTCGTCGACTCCTTCAGCGAGCAGCGCGACCTGTGGACCGCCGTCCTGGAGAGCGCCACCCAGGCCATCCGCTTCCCGGAACTGCGCGAACGGCTCGCCGACGCCCAGGACGAAGCGCGCAAGGTCCTCGGCGAACGGCTGTCCGCCACCGACGCCGACGCGGCGGGCGCCGTCCAGTTCGCCCTCATCGCGGGCGTGATGCTGCAGCACCTCGTCGCCCCGGAACGGGCCCCCGGTGCGGAGACGATCGTCCGCGGCCTGGAGACGCTCGCCGCCGGCAAGGCTTGACTCAGGCCATCGCGAAGCGCTGTCAGCCGAAGAACTCGGCAGCGTCTCCGGACCAGCCGGGGTCACCGGTCCTCGCGAAGCCGACCCACGCGCCGTGCATCCTCGCCGCGAGCCCGTCCGGAGCGGGATCGGGCCCGAGCAGGCCCGACTCCCCGTGCAGCCACGGCTCGTCGGCGACGTCGAAGACGAACGGCAATTCGACCGTGTGGGCGGCGCCGAGCCGCCCGTCCAACGCCGTCGAGCGATAACCGAACGAGTACCGGTGGGTGTGGCCGCCCGAGGCCCGTGAGTGCGCCGACGCCAGCCGCTCGGTACCGGCGCCGAACAGCGTGTACCCGAGATCTGTTCGGCCGTAAAGGTTTCCTTCCTCGGTGTTGGTGCCGATGAGCAGCGCGACGTCGCCGTCGAGCGGGCCGTCGGCGGGCTGGACCGCCGATACCAGGCTGAACGGGCTCAGCCCGGCCAGCGGATCCTCGGCGGTTTCGGTCCGCAGATCGAGACCGGCCAGCGCGGGCAGGATCGCCACGAACCGCTCGTCCGGGATCTCCCCGAACGCTTTCGCGGCAGGCTCCGCTCCCAGCGCCGCGGCGGCCGCCGCGGTGACCCTCGCCGCCTGCTCCGGTGTGAAGGCGCCGGTTCCGCTGCCGCTCTGGACGATCGCCCGGCGGAACAACCCCTTGGCCTCCGGCGTCGCGAGCAGCGCGCCGGTGAGCGTCGCTCCCGCCGACTGCCCGAAGACGGTGACGTTGCCCGGATCGCCCCCGAACACCGCGATCGTGTCCCGCACCCAGCCGAGCGCGGCGAGCACGTCGAGCAGCCCGCGGTTGGGCGGGGCGCCTTCCAGGTCCAGGAAACCGGGGACGCCGAGGCGGTAGTTCACCGTCACCAGGACGACACCGTCGCGCGCGAACGCCCGGCCGTCGTAGAGCGCGGCACGGGCCGACCCGGTGACGAAACCGCCGCCGTGCACGAACACCATGACCGGACGACGGCCACCGTCCGCCGCGGGCGTCCGGACGTCGACGGTGAGGTACTCCTCGCCGCGTACCCAGCCGGGGCCGAAATACGGGGTCATGTCGAGCCCGCCGAAGTCGCGCGGCGGCTGGGGAGCCGTCGGGCCGGGCCGCGTGCCGTCGCGGACGCCGGACCAGCCCGGGTGTGGCGCCGGTGGCAGGAAGCGACCGGGCCCGGCCAGAGCCGCCGCGTAGGGGATGGCGCGGTAGAGCTCGCCGAAGGAATCACGGCTGCCGCGCACCGCACCGGACGGGGTTTCTGCTTGCACGTACACGAAAAACTCCTCAGGAGAGGGAAGAGAACCCGGCCCACCGCGCGATCGCGAACTTCGATCCGCGGCGCTCGACCCGCACGGCGCCCTGGGCACCGAAATGCGCGGGGAAGACGAGTGCGTTGTCGTCGGCGGCCTGACCGAGCAGCTTGTGCCGGGTGGCCCGGGAGCCGGCCGGGTCTTCGCAATAGGGCGAATTGGTGTCCGGCTCGACGATCTGCAGCGCGGTGTGCACGAGGTCGCCCACGAACAACGCCCGTTCCCCGCCCGACTCCAGCGTGAGCACCGACGATCCGGGAGTGTGACCGGGGGCGAGATCCAGCCGCAGGTTCCGGTCGATGCGGTGCGTGCCGTCCCACAGACGGGTCAGCCCCGCCTCGTGCACCGGCGAGACACTGTCCTCGAAGACGTTCTGATTTCCGCGCCCCAGCACGGAATCGTGCGCTTCGGCCGGATTCCAGAAGTCGAAATCGGGGCGCGGCATCAGATACGTGGCGTTCGGGAACGTCGGCACCCAGGTGCGCCCGTCGAGACGGGTGTTCCAGCCGACGTGGTCGATGTGCAGATGGGTGTTCACCACGACGTCGACGTCCTCGGGCCGCACCCCGGCGGCCGCGAGGTTGTCGAGGTAGGCGGTGTCGAGGCGGTTCCACACCGCCGCGTACGGCCGGTCCTTGTGGTTGCCGACCCCGGTGTCGACGAGGATCGTGCGTCCTTCGCTGCGGATCAGCCAGGACTGGAGCGCCGCAAGGCACTCGCCGGTCTCGGGGTTCCAGAAATCGGGCGCGAGCCAGTCGCGATGTTCGTCCCACGCGCCGCCGGGGCTGTCCGGCAGGAACTCGGCCGGGGTCATGCCGAGCGAACCGTAGAACTCCTTGACCCGGGTGACGGTGACGTCTCCGATGGTGATCTCGTCCATGCCACCGAGCCTGGAGTCCCGGCCGGACGCGGGCCACGCCCGGCTTTTCCTCCCACCGGGAGGGTGTGGCTGACGCGGACCGCGCCACGGATACTCGGGCTCATGGACGGACCTGGCCCGCTCGGGGACTTTCTGCGGGCGCGACGGGCCCGGCTGCGCCCGGAAGACGTCGGCCTGCGCGACTTCGGGGCCCGCCGCCGGGTCGCCGGGCTGCGCCGGGAGGAACTGGCCCAGCTCGCGGGAGTCAGCGTCTCCTACTACGCGCGGCTGGAGCAGGGCATGTCCCGCGGAGCTTCGGCCGAGGTGCTCGACGCCATCGCCCGCGCGCTCCGGCTCGACGGCCACGAACGCGAACACCTCGAACGGCTCGCCACCGCCGCCCGCCGCACCCCGCGGGCACGCCGTCCGCGGCCCGAGAAGCTCCACGACGAGACCCGGGATCTCCTGGCCACCGTCGACGCTCCCGCGCTGGTGCTCGGCCGCCGCTCGGACGTCCTGGCGTGGAATCCCCTCGGCCACGCCCTGCTGGCCGGACATCTGGACTTCCACGCCCCGGACGACCCGGCTCGACGGCCGAACATGGCGCGGATGGCGTTCCTGGATCCGCACTCCCGGGACCTGTACGCCGAGTGGAAGCGGAAGATCCGCGCGGTGGTCGGCAGCCTGCGGATCGCCGTCGGCAAGCATCCCGAAGACCCGCTGCTCGCGGAGCTGATCGGCGAGCTGACGATGAAGAGCACCGAGTTCGTCGCGCTTTGGAGCGACCATCGTGTCCGCCCCTGCGACGCCGAAAGCTACGAACTGCGGCATCCGGTCGTCGGCGCGGTCAGCGTGACCCAGCAGACCCTGTCGATCGCCCGTTCGCCGGACCAGCTGCTGATCGTGTGCACGACTCCCTCGGGCTCGTCGGACGCGCGGGCCCTCACGCTGCTGCGGCAGGCGAGCTCAGGCCTTGTCGTGCACGGTGATCGCGTAGCCGTCCGGGTCCGCGAAGGCGAACGTACGGCCGAAGGGCCCGTCGAACGGCTCCGTGAGGATGGTGACGCCGGCGTCGGCCAGCCGGTCGTGCAGCCCCTGCGCGTCGTCGGCGTGCAGCCACATCGCCACCCCTGATCCCGGCCGCGGGGAGATGGCGTCGAGATCCGTACCCGGCACGGGTTCCCGCACCGCGAACGGGATCGTCTTCGTGCCGAACACCACCGCGTGCGGCGGCGCGACGGGCAGCCTGCTCAGCCCGAGGTGGGTCTCGTAGAACGCGGCCGCGCGGTCGAGGTCGCGCACCTGCAGTGAGAAGAAATCGGGTCCGGTGACGGTCATGTCGGCCTCCATGTCAGTGTGTTGACATAGGCAATGTATGTCATGATGCTGACATGAGTCAAGGCGACCTTGTCGGCCCTCTGGACCAAGCGGTGGGATACCTGCTGAAACGAGCGGCGACGGCGCTCCGGACGGCGATGGACACAGCGTTGCGCCCGCTCGATCTGACCGTGCCGCAGTACTCCTGCCTCGAAGTGCTCTCGCAGCGGCCGGGGCTGTCCAACGCGGAACTGGCCAGGGCCGTGTTCGTCACCCGGCAGTCGATGAACCTGGTCCTGCGTGGATTGCAGGACCGAGGGCTCATCACCCGCCCGGCGACCGCGCCCCAGGGCCGGGCCCTCCCCAGCACCCTCACTCCCGAGGGACGCGAACGGCTTCACGCCGCCAGCGGCGTCGTACGCGCGGTCCAGGACCGGATGCTCACGCCGTTCTCGGCGGACGAACGGGACCGGCTGCTCCACGACCTCGCCGCCTGCGCCGACGCGCTCGCCCCCGAGGAATGACTCAGGACCTCTTGCTCACCAGTGTTTCCGGTTTGAACGCGTACACGTCGGCGCCCTGGACCAGCACGTGCCATTCACCGCAGACCTGGTCGGTCCGGCTCTCCAACCCCACCGGCCACCACTGGGCGGCGAGGGTGGCGGGCTGGGTCGCGGCCGCCCCCGGCACGCAGAGGCTGGGCAGCGTCCCGCCGGTGAATCTCAGGATCCGCTCCGAACCCGTGGTCCGGATGACCTCCGTGATCGACGTCGCTCCGTCCGGCACCCACTCCGGCAGCCGGGCGTCCTCGTCCCGCTTGCCCTCCGCGCCGGTCGCGTAGCCGACCGTCTTGACGTGTCCGTTCGCCTTTTCGGTCAGTCCTTCCCTGAGACCGCATCCGGACAGGACGACCGCGGCCGTCGCGGCGGTGAGAACCGCCGTGGTGATCTTCGTGTTCATACGATCGAGTCAACCTCGCGGAACCGGCCACGGGATCGGACTTTCGGCCCGCCCGCGCCGCCATCCGGCCGATCTCGACGGCGATTTCCCCGCGCGCCCGCGAGCCGGATACCGCGGCGATCGCGGCGGTCCGCACGAACTACCATTCCGCTGATGACCGCCTACCAAGATCTCGAGCTGTTCGAGGAAGCCGCTTCCCTGCCCGAGCGGCAACAGAAGATCCTGCTGACCATCCGCGAATGGGTGACGGAGTACGGATACTCGCCGAGCACGCGCGAGATCGGTGAAGCGGTCGGGCTCCGCTCGACGTCCTCGGTGTCGAAGCATCTCGCGGCCTTGGAGGAGAAGGGCTTCCTCCGCCGCAGCAGCTCGATCTCCCGCCCCATCGACGTCCGCGCCTTCCTGCACGGCACCTCGCCGAAAGCGTCCACAGAGGACTCCGTGCCGGTCCCCGTCGTCGGTGACATCGCCGCGGGAACGCCGATCTCGGCCGTCGAGCACGTCGACGACGTGATGACCCTTCCGCGTGAACTCACCGGCCGCGGCACCGTCTTCGGGTTGCGGGTGCGCGGTGATTCGATGGTCGACGCGGCGATCTGCGACGGCGACATCGTCGTGGTGAAGCAGCAGCGGGAGGCGCATTCCGGCCAGATCGTCGCCGCGATGATCGACGAGGAGGCCACGGTCAAGGTGTACCGCCGCCGCGACGGCCACGTGTACCTCGAACCGCGCAACCCCGCCTACGACGTCATCGACGGGGACCGCGCGACCGTGCTCGGCGTCGTGGTGTCGGTCCTGCGCAGCGTCTGAGACTTTCTGTCGGTGGTCCGGAGTAGCTTCCGGGCCATGTACGAAATCGACTTCGTCGAGTTCCCGTCGAGTTCGGCGGAGGGCTCGGGCGAGTTCTTCGAAAAGGCCTTCGGGTGGACGGCCGCGGCCTACGGCCCGACGTATACCGACGTCCAGAGCGGCGGCGTGGTCTCGTTCGGCTTCCAGCAGGACGCCGCGCAGCGGACGGCCGCGCCACTGGTGACGATCCGCACCGACGACCTCGCCCGGGCGAAGGCTTCCGTCGAGGCCGCGGGCGGAGTCGTCACCGTCGAGCCGTTCTCCTTCCCCGGCGGGCGCCGGTTCCACTTCCGCGAGCCCGGCGGCGCCGAACTCGCGGTGTGGTCCCCGGATTCCTGACCTCAAGCGGCGAAGCCGAGCACCAAGGAGGCGGCGACGGGCGTCATGTACATCAGCGGGAACGCGACGTGCGACGGCCAGTGCGCGCGAAGCACGGTGATCACCGCGCCGGTGAAGTAGAGCACCAGGCCGATCCCGGCCGCGACGCCGAGCGCGGGCACCCACAGGCCGGTGATCAGGCCGAGCGCGCCCGCCGCCTTGGCGACGCCGAGCGGCGTCCACCAGCCGCGGGGGACGCCGTAGTCGGCCAGCGGCCGCACGACCCACTTGGCGCGAAAGAAGATCGAGGCGGCCGAGAACGCGGCCATGAACGCTCCGACGACGGTGACGATGACATAGGCGGTGGTCATTTCGGTTTCTCCTTGGCTTCTCGGTGGTTCAGCGGGTTGACCCCGGCCGTCCACCGGATGTGACAACCTGGCCGCAGAGCCGTTCATGACCCCCGTCACATCCCGCCATGGCGGGCTTCTCCGCCTGACAAAGTTTTAGAGCGAGTGCTCTGTTATTCTCGCGTGATGGCCCGCCCCCGCGTGCACGACCTGGACCGGCTGCTCGACGCGGCCGAGCGCCTCGTCGTCGAGGCCGGCGCTCAAGGCGTCACCGTCCGGTCGCTCGCGACCGCCGCGGGCGTGTCCAACGGCACGATCTATCACGCCTTCGGCTCCCTCGGCGCGCTGCTGGCCCGTGTCTGGCTTCGCGCCGCAGGCGAGTTCCTCGACCTCCAGACCGAGCTGGCCGCCCAAGCCGAAGACCCCGCCGCGGCGGTCGCCGCCACCGCGGGCGCGCCGGCCGTGTTCGCCGACCGCAGGCCGGAAGCCGCCCGACTGCTCATCACGGTCAAGAAGGAGCACCTGCTCGGCCCACAGATCCCCGACGACCTCGCGGGCGACCTTCTGGCACTCGACAAGCGCCTGGTCGCGCTCCTGGTCCGGCTCGCCGACCGGCTCTGGAACCGGCGGGACGCGCTGGCCGTCGAGGTGCTGACCACCTGCGTGGTCGATCTGCCGACGGCCCTGTTCCGCCGCGCGTTCAGTGCGGGCGAACCGATCTCCGAAGACTCCCGCGCGCGGCTCACCGCCGCGGTCCGCGCCATACTCCTGCTCCCACCCCCACGGAAGGACTGAAATGCCCACACTGCGCCACGACGCCCCGGTGTTCCTGCTGGACCTCGGCGACGACGAGAACCGCTTCTCGCCCTCCTGGCTGGAAACCGTCCATTCCCAGCTGGACACCGTCGTCGCCTATCCGGATCCGGCCGTGCTGGTCACCGTCGGCTCCGGGAAGTTCTACTCGAACGGCCTCGATCTCGAATGGCTCACCAGCAATCCCGCTCAGGCCGCGCACTACGTCGCCGACGTCCACGAGCTGCTGGCCCGTGTGCTCACCCTCGGCGTGCACACGGTCGCCGCGATCAACGGGCACGCGTTCGGCGCCGGGGCCATGCTGGCGATGGCGCACGACTTCCGGGTGATGCGCGCCGACCGCGGGTACTTCTGCTTCCCCGAAGCGGATATCAACATCCCGTTCACGCCGGGGATGGCGGCGCTGATCCAGGGCAAGCTCACCCCCGCCGCCGCGATCGCGTCGATGACCACCGGACGCCGGTTCGGCGGGACGGACGCGCGGGATCTGGGGCTCGTCGACGCCGTCGCCGAGAAGCCCGCGTTGCTCGAGTACGCGGCCGAACTCGTCCGCCCGCTGGCAGGCAAGGATCGCGGCACCCTGTCCGCGATCAAGACGACGATGTTCACGCCCGCCGTCACCGCGCTCCGCGCCAAGTAGCCGTCGTGCCCACCGACGACGCGGCGTTCGATCGGCTGGTCGAGCCGCTTCGCCGCGAGCTGCACGCCCACTGCTATCGGCTGCTCGGCTCGGTCCACGACGCCGACGACGCCCTGCAGGACGCGCTCCTGCGAGCCTGGCGGGGGATGGACCGGTTCGAGGGCCGCAGCTCGATGCGCACCTGGCTCTACACCATCGTCACCCGGACCTGCCTGGACATCGCGGCCGCTCGCGGCAAGCGGGCGTTGCCGATGGACCTGGGCCCGGCGAGCGAGCGAGTCGTGCTCGAAGACGCCCCGGCGACCGAGGTGGCGTGGCTCGGCCCGTATCCGGACGCGCCCGACACCCGGTACGAGCGGCGCGAGACCGTCGAGCTGGCCTTCGTCGCCGCCTTGCAACACCTGCCGGGTAACCAGCGGGCCGCGCTGGTGCTCTTCGAGGTCCTCGGCTTCACCGCCGCCGAAATCGCGTCCACAATGGACACTTCGGTCGCGGCGGTGAACAGCGCGCTGCAACGCGCGCGGGCGATCGTCGGCGAGAAGATCCCGGCGCCGGAGAAGCTCGAAGACGGCCGGACACGCGAGCTCGCCGCGAACTTCGCCTCCGCGCTGGAGCGTGGCGACGCCGACGCGCTCGTGGCGTTGCTGACCAAGGACGTCACCTGGTCCATGCCACCGCTCACGCGCTGGTACAGCGGCATCGACGCGGTGACCGCCTTCGCCATCGCCGTCCCGCTGGGCCGGTGCCCGAGCTGGCGCACCGAGATCCTCACGGCCAACGGGCAGCCCGCCGTCGCCTGCTACCTGGGCGAATCGGCCGACGCCGTCCATCGCGCCTGGTCCATCAACGTGCTCACCCCGCGCGAAGACCGGATCGGCGAGATCACCTCGTTCCTCGACGCGGACCTGTTCGCGCGGTTCGGCCTTCCCCAGGCGAAGGCCTGAGCATGCGCAAGAGGGTGTTGATCGCGCTGGCGGTGGCCGTCACCATCGTCGGCGTGGTCTTCGGTGGCGCCTTCGCCTTCCAGCGCAAGCTGATCTACCTCCCCGAGGGAGGTCCGCTCGCCGGCGCCGCCGACCTACTGCCCGGCGGCAGGGACGTCACACTCACCACCTCGGACGGGCTGAGCCTTTCGAGCTGGTACTTCCCGGCCACCGGCGCGAAAGCGGCCGTGCTGGTCGCGCCGGGCAACGCCGGGAACCGGTCGTATCGCGTGCCGATGGCCCGCGCGCTGACCGCGCGCGGGCTCTCGGTGCTGCTCCTGGACTATCGCGGCTACGGCGGCAATCCCGGTGAACCGTCCGAAGACGGGCTCGCGCTGGACGTCCGCGCCGCACAGGACTTCCTGGCCCGCGAGGCCGGGACGCCGCTGATCTACTTCGGCGAGAGCCTCGGCTCCGCGGTCGTCACAGAACTGGCCGCCGAGCGCCCGCCGTCCGCGCTCGTGTTGCGCTCGCCGTTCGTCGACCTCGCGTCGGTCGGGCGACGGCACTACCCGTTCCTGCCGGTCCGCTGGCTGCTGCGGGACCAGTTCCCGACGAGGGAGAACGTCGCACGGGTGAAAGCGCCGGTGACCGTCGTGTACGGCGCCGCGGACTCGATCGTCCCGGCTGAGCAGAGCCGTGCCGTGGCGCGGGCGGCCGGTGCCACGGCGATCGAGGTCCCCGGCGCCGATCACAACGATCCGGTGTTGTCCGACGGACCGGAACTGATCGGCGCCATCGCGGGCGCGGTTCGCTGACGGGCTCAGGCCCGGTTCGCGCTCCGGCCCAGTGACAGGGCGTGGCCCGGGTTGAGTTTCCGGCCGAGGCGATCGGCCTTGGGCCAGCGGACGTCCGTCGCCCAGCCCGCCTTCTCGAACAGCCAGATCAGCCGCGCCGAGATGTCGAGCTGACCGCGGCGGACGCCGTGCCGGGCGCCGGTGGGGTCGGCGTGGTGGGAGTTGTGCCAGGACTCGCCCATCGAGGCGATGGCGAGCGGCCAGAAGTTCGCGGATTTGTCGCGGGCGGCGAACGGCCGGTCGCCGATCAGGTGACAGAGCGAGTTCACCGACCAGGTGACGTGGTGCAGCAGCGCCACGCGGACCAGGCTCGCCCAGAAGAACGCGGTGACCGCGCCCCACCACGACATCGTGAGCACGCCGCCGAGGACGGCGGGCGCGAGCAACGTCACGACGGTGAGCAGCGGGAACAGGCGATCGATCCGGACGATGTCACGGTCGGCGAGCAGATCGGGGGCGAACCGGTGCGCGTTGGTCTTCTCGCGCTCGAACAGCCAGCCCATGTGGGCGTGCCAGAAGCCTCGGGCCAGCGCGGCCGGGCCGCTGCCGAACCGCCACGGGGAGTGGGGGTCGCCCTCGCGGTCGGCGAAGGCGTGATGGCGCCGATGGTCGGCGACCCAGCCGATGACCGGGCCCTGCATGGCCATGCTGCCGGCGACCGCGAGGGCGATCCGCAGGCCGCGGCCGGCCTTGAAGGCGCCGTGGGTGAAGTAGCGGTGGAAACCGATGGTCACGCCGAGGCCGGTGAGGAAGTAGAACCCGGCGGCCAGGCCGAGGTCCACCCAGCCGAGGCCCCAGCCCCACGCGAAGGGGACGGACGCGGCCAGCGCCAGCAACGGCACCACCGCGAAGAGTTTGACGAGGAGATTTTCGGTGGTGCTCTGCTCCCCGGACAGCATGGGCTGTGGTGCCCGGCGCTCTTCGCTGTCCGGGGGTCTTAGAACTGAAGTCATATCGCCGCTTCTCGTCGATGGCCAGGACTGTGCTCGTTGCCAGCCTGGTACCGGCTGTCAGCCGGTGTCACGGCGCGACGCGCGGAAAGCGACGCCCGCGACGAATTCTGCGCGAGCGTGCTTGGACAACACGACACCCAAAACGTTGGTCTGACCGGTCAACGAACGGCGTCGGCCGAAGGTTCCGGTGCGGGGTGAGAAGGTTCGCGAAAAAGATCCGTGTATCGCTCGCCTTGCGGGGCCGGGGGTTCTTGTCGCTCGACCTGGTTGTCGAGCGGATGACTGAACAGCGCACCGTCGGTGCTGTGAGTTTTGACTGTGAAACCTTTCGAAGGGACCGCTGGGTTCGCGATCTTCGGCGAGGCCGGGGGCGAATTCCACCCGCCTCGTGCCGCGGCACTCACGATACACGCCCCGGGGCCGGAACCCCAGGGCGTCCGCATCGCTCAGCCGGGCGCCGTCACGTTGAGCGCCGCCACGACCGTTCGCTCTTCGTGGGCGAAATGCGCTTCGAGCGTCCCCGCGAGCACGTCGAACTCTTCGCGCAAGCGGGTGGGGTCGCTCTCGCCATGCACGTACCCTTCGACGAGCTCCCGGATCCGCTTCTGCAGGCCCGCGACCACGACGTGGTCCTCCCCGAGTTTCGTCAGCACCGGAGCGAGCCCCGGAAACCGTTGCGCCAGCAGGGGAAACGCGCCCATTTCCTCACCGGTGTGATGTTTGGTCAGCGCCTCACAGAACGAAATACAGTGCGCCCGCAGGGATTTCTCCATCAGGAGCGTGTCCGCGCGCCCGGCCACGACGTCGTCCACCCCGGCGCGCAGTGTCTTGAGTTCGTCTCGCAGCCAGCCGTGGACCTCCACCAGGAAGTCCCCCAGCCCCCGCACCCGATCGTCGATCCGATGCAGGATCACGACCGGCAGCACACGTGTCGTTTTGGCCTGATACTCGGCGAAACCCGGCTCCATTCTGACGATCTTCGCGAACAAGGCGTCGCGCTCCGCCGCGGGCGGAACGGCCGCGATGGCCTCGCAGGTCTCGCTCCCCAGCTCGATCGTGACCCGGTGATCACGCCGGATGTTGTGATACCAGCCCGGATGCGCCAGCGCCCCCATGTTCGAAGCGACCACGACGATCTTGCCGTCGATTTCCAGATACCCCAACGGATTCGTCCGCCGCACACCACTCTTGGCGCCCGTGGTGGTGAGCAGGAGCAGCTGCCACCCCTCGAACGTGCCGCCGAGCTTTCCCTTGTTCCGCCTGAATTCCTCGATCACCTGGTCGTTGAAGCCGGTCAATGCGGTCCTTCCCGTCGATGTGTCGTCAGGAGGGCGCGGAACCGCCACCGAAAGAGCGCACACGAGCCTGGACGCGCCCGATTTCGGGCGCACCACATGGAGGCGTCTTCCCACCACAAGGGGATGACTGAATACGAGAGACGGTGTGTGCCGATCTCTTGATGGCCGAGTAGCCGCTACCTCCATGCGTAGGCCCATACGGGGCTCGAGGTCGACGTTAGCACGAGCCTGGGCCGATGCGCATCTTCTTGCCTCACGCTTTCGCTCGACCGAATGGGTTCGGCGGCCTATGGCTCTTCGCGCGCTTAAAGGCGCTTCGCTTACTTGAAGACGCTTCGCGCACTTAAGGCTCTTCGCTTACTTAAAGACGCTTCGCACGCTTAAGACTCCCTTCGCTGTTGCCATTTTTTCGGCAATTTCTCGTATTGGGCCGTTTGGGCTAGCGCAAGTGTTCGATACGGAGTAGCTTCGGTGTCGTGGCCAGCAACGATGCACCCCAGGGGACGTCCACCGAGTGGTGGCGCGTCGACACCGCGACGCTGCACGCCCGCAAACAAGAACTCGAAATCTTGAAGCGCCGGGCGGATGCGGAGCAGAACGCGATCCTCGCGGAAATCAACTCCCGCGGCGTACGCGGATGCTCCGGTCATTCGACGTTGGCGGCACTGATTTTCGAGGACTTCCTCGTGACAGACAAGGAAGCCGGCGACCGCGCCGACCGCGTCCTGGCCCTGCATCCCGGCCCCACCCTCGGCGGTGAGGCGGAACCACCCCTGGCACCGTTGACCGCGTTGGCCGCCGCCGAAGGCGCGATCGGCGGTGGCCAGATCGACGCGATCATCCGCACCCTCGCCCGGATCCCGTCCACCGTGCCCGAAGAAGACGTGCGGACCGGAGAGAAGATCCTGGTGGAGCTGGCTCGCCGGGCCGGGCCGCGGCAGATCGCCCGTGCCGGACGGCGCCTGCTGGACAAACTCGACCCAGACGGGAAAGAGCCCCGTAACGAGGACCCGAAAGACACCCGCCCCGAGTTGCGATTCGTCAAACACCGCGACGGCTCGCTCGGCCTCAAAGCCCGGCTCGACCTGGAAACCTACGCCCGCCTGAAATCCGACCTCGACCCCATGGCCAAACCGCACAAAGCCATCGACGGGATACGAGACTCCCGCAGCCAGGACGAACGCTACGGCGACGCCTTCACCGACTACGTCCGACTGAAAACCACCAGCCGCAACCTCCCCGGCCAAGCCGGCGAAGCCACCCACATCCTCATCACCATGTCCTACGACGACCTCATCCGGGACATCGGCGAAGCCCACCTCGATCTCGTCGGGCCGATCAGCGCCACCGACGCCCGCATCCTCGCCTGCGACGCGCGGGTGCGACCAGGCGTCCTCGGCACCGCAGGCGAACCACTGGACATCGGCCGATCGAAACGGACCGTGTCCCTCGCCCAGAAATACGCACTCACCCTCCGCGATGGTGGCTGCGCCTTCCCGGGCTGCGACATGCCGGTGCCGCGCTGCACCGCCCACCACATCGTCTTCTGGCGCCACCACGGCGAAACGAAGATCGACAATCTGGTGCTCCTGTGCACCAAGCATCACCGGTTGATCCACCACAGCGAATGGAAAGTCCAGATCGCCCAAGACGGCCTGCCGGAATTCACCCCGCCCGCCTACCTCGACCCCACCGGCACACCCAGACGCAACACCATGCACCTCAGAACGTAGGCCGAACCGGAAGCCGAACGACTTGCCGGGGAGCAAGACTGTCCACATGAGACAGTAGTCGCGGTACCCGATCCGACACTTCACAAGTGTCGGCAGCGAAGCGTGCCCAGCGACACCAATCGGGCATCCTGCGACCAGAGTGTGTCCCGGAAAAGCACGAACGGCCCGCAAGCCAGTCCAGAACCACGCCGCGGGGACTGCTTCTCTTGAGACGAGCGAAGAAGGCCTGTTCGGCGGGGGCTATGTCATGTCTTTCCGCCCTCGAGAGCCCACCTCAGGCCGAACGCCCCTGCTACGCCGCGCGAACTTCTTCGCAACGCGACCAGTTCGCCCCGCCGCGGGCCGCCCACTCACGCCTCGCCCCGCCGCGGCGCCGCCCACTCACGCCTCGCCCCGCCGCGGCGCCGCCCACTCACCCCTCGCCGCGGCGGCCGCTCACCGCAGTCGCAACACGACCGGCCACCCTGCCCCGCCACCCCGCGGTCCGCCCACGCCACCACCTGCCGGAAACCACGGCACCAAAGGCCCTTCCCCACATCCGATGCGAGGAGAGTCCCCTTCACCTCACCTGCGCGTCCCCAACGCGGCGCCAGGCGTAATCCCTAGTCCAGCGCCAGCTCCCCGACCACCTGATCCCCGCTCGTCTCCCCGGTCAAGCGGAACCCGAGCCTCAGGTAGAAGCGCTCGGGGCCGTCGTCGCCTGGGTGCCAGGAGGCGGTGAGTCGGTCGCCGCCCCGGCGGCGGATCTCGGCGGCCACGGCCTCGACCGCGAACCGGCCGTACCCTCTTCCCTGCTCGCCTGCCGCGATGTTGAGTCGCCACAGGCCCGAGCGGATGTCCGTGCCCGTGCCGTCGCCGGCGAAGTCGATGTCCAGGAAGGCCATGAGGAAGCCGACCAGCCGGTCACCGTCGAAAATGAGGCGCGGCCAAGCGACGCCGGGGTGCACGTAGGCCTCGGCGAGGGACTTCACGACCGGCGCGACCAAATGGGCTTGCGCCGGGTGGACCTGCAGTTCGATCGCGGCCTCGAAGTTGGCGGCGGTGACCTCGGCCAACCGGAGTGTCTTCGTCATGATCGAACCGTAGTTCGAAGGATCAAGCGATTTACGCTTCGTCCAGCAACGCCCGGATCACGTGCCTCGCGTTCCCCGCCATCGCCTCGTCGGTCCCGCGACGGATATTCGACCACCGCACGGGCATCATCGATGCCATGCCGATCCTCACCGGCCCCGAGCCGCTCACCGCGGAGCTCACCATCCGTCCGGCCCGGCCGGGCGAAGAGGACGCCGTACTCGACCTCCTCGCCGAAGCCGCAGCCTGGCTGGCCGGGCGCGGTATCCACCAATGGCCGCGACGCTTCCCCCGCGAGTCGGTACAGCATCGGATTCAGACGGGCGAGGTGGTGCTGGTCGTCGGGCACGGCGAGCCGATCGCGACCTGTGTGGTGACCGAGGCGGATCCCGAACTCTGGGGCCGAGAAGCGGAACCGGCCTACCACCTCGGCCGCCTCGCGGTGGCGCGGGAAGCGGCCGGAGCCGGGCTCGGGAACAGGATCCTCGACTGGGTCGGTGAGAAGGCCACAGCTGACCACAAAGCCTTCGTCCGCGTAGCGACCACGAGGGACAACGCCGCCTTGCGCGGGTTCTACGAGCGCAGGGGTTTCGAGCACGTGGCCGACCCGCCGGAGGCGAGATGGCCCACCAGTCTCTACCAGAAGCGGGCGGGATCACGGCAGGCCGAGGATTTCCGGCCGTGACGCGTATCGCCGCCAGTGCCGTCCCGGATCCGCGACGAGGCGGCGGCTTTCGAGATCCAGCAGCCCGGAAAGGCTTTTCACCTCGGCCACGACGGCGCCGTCCGGCGCGACGAATTCCTGGACGACCCGTGACACCTTGCCCGGTTCCCAGGTGAACGTGGTCAGGACGTCGATCCGCGCGCGGGCATGCAGCTCCCGGCGGAACCGGATCGTCGTTTCGAGGTTGACCGGGCCGAGATTCCCGGCCTTGAGCGCCAACGGGTCCACACCGGCCGCCCACACGCACTCCCAGCGCGCGTGATCGGCGTACGCGAGGTAGGCGGGGCCGCGGACGTGACCGTTGATGTCGAGATCGTCCGTGCGGATGGCGATGGTGACGCGGAAAGGTTCGGGCACCACCCGATCTTCGCCCGGGCGGACCGGCTCAGTCTGGAACGTTTCGGCCAGTCCACGACCGCACGAGCGCGCCGGGCGAGGTGCCCGACAGCCGCCGGCACTCGCGCCCGAGATGGGACTGATCCGCGTAGCCCACATCGGCGGCGACGTCGGCGAGCGACGCCTCGTCCCGTGCCACGGCCCCGACGCGTCCGACGAACCGGTGGAACCGCAGCACCCGCTGCAACTCCTTGGGACCGACACCGACGTCGTGCCGCACATGCCGCCGAAGGCCGCGCTCGCTCACGCCCAGCTCCGCGGCCACCCGGTCGGTCCGAGCACCGGGCACGCGCAGCGCGCGAGCGGCCGCGAGAGACAGGCCGTCCATCTCGACGTCCTGGAGTCTCTCGGCGACCAACGTTTCCAGGACCGAGCGCGCCTCGCCGGGCGTCCCGCAGCCGGCCATCCTGGTTTCCGCGCGCGCCCCAGCGGCCCACAGGTCGCGTAACGGAGTGGCACCCGCGCCCAGCTCCGTCATCGGCAGTCCCAGCACCGCGCCCCCGGTGCCGCACCTCAGGCGCAACCCCACGGTCCACTCAGCCGACGGCAGCTCGTGCCGCAGCACGCCGCGCACCGTGGTGACCGCGGCGAGCACCGTCCCGTCCCAGACGAGGTCCACACAGCCGTCCGGGAACACCCGCAGCGGCCGGCGGCAGCCCACCAGACCCGTCCAGGCGCGCTCGACCACGCCGGCCACGGCCGCGCCCGGCGTGCTTTCCCGGTACACCGAACGGCCCGAACGGCGACGCAGCGGAACACCCACGTCCGGCAGTATGCCCCCGCCCACCGACAAGATGCGCCGCACCTGATCTTGCTGAAGACTTGCCGCCGTGCTGCGACCGGTGCTCGACCCGTCCCCCGCCGAGTGGATCTTCCCCAGGCTCGGCGGGACGTTCGGCGCGGCAGGCCGCACGGTTCCGCGTGGCTACGCCGCCTACGCGCGCCTCTGCCACCCCGCCGAGCGCGACCGCGGCGGCTGGGCGAGCTGGAGCGAAGCCGCGGCCGAGACGGGACGGCGCGCCCACGGGGCCATGCAGTGGCACGCGCTGGTCGGCTCCCCGGATCCGGTGAATCTCACCGGCTCGCTCTGGCGGGGCTCGCCGCCGGGACGCGGAACGCTTCCGTCGCACTGCCTCACCGCGCTGCTGGCCGTTCTCGGCGATCACACGTCCGCTTCGGAAGCCTGGTTCTGCCTCTGGGACGGCTACGGCTGGGCCGACGAGGCGGCGTTCTCCCGCGAGCACCTCGACGCGCCGCGCCTGCGCCACCCCGGCCGGGACTACCTGCTCTTCACCGGACCGCTGACGTCCGCCACGGAACTCGGCTGGCGGCCGCGGCCGAACTGGTTCGAGGCGCGGTCGCCCAACCTGTTCTGGCCGGACGACCGCGCGTGGTGCGTCGCCACCGAAGTCGACTTCGATTCGACCCTCGTCGCCGGCGAGCAGGCCCTGGTGGATGCCCTGGTCAAAGCACCGGGGCTGGAGGTGTGGCCGATCGAATCCGACACCTCGCTCGCGGCCGACGGGGACCGGATCAACCAGCTCCCGTGACGGTCAGCGCTCCTCGATCGCGTCCACCTTCGTCGGATAGAACGCCACGTGGTCCTTGATCTCGGCGACCGCGTCGTGCGGCGCCTCGTAGGTCCAGACTGCGTTCTCGGCGACGCCGTCACCGGTGCGGATGCTGTAGTACGACGCGTCGCCCTTGAACGGGCAGTACGTCGAGTGGTCCGTCCGCTCCAGCAGGCCGAAGTCGACGTCGGCGCGCGGGATGTACTGCGCCGGCGGGTAGTTCGCCTCCCGCAGGGTGAGCGCGTTCGCGCTGTCCGCGACGACCTTCCCACCGACCGTGACGACCACCCGCGCCTTGTTCGGCTCCACCGTGATCGGGTGGGCGGCGCTGGGCTTCAACACCTTCTTGTCAGACATGGATCAGCTCCCTCGAAGGTTTCCGATACCGGGCACAGCGACGCCGGCCGCACGGATATTCCCTCAGGCGCGTACTTCCGCGCGGCAGAGGAACGCCACTCCGGCACGACCGATCCTGGTCAGCACCAGGGTCGCTTCCGCACCACCGCGAGGTTTCAGCTTGCGTCGCAACGCGTCGGGGTCCACGTCGAGACCGCGGACGAGGATCTCCAACCGGCCGATGTCGTGCTTCTTCAGCGACGCACGAAGGCTCTTCTCGCTGTACGGTCCGTGTTCGAACACCCGGAACGCCCGGATCCCGGGCGGCGGGGTGCCCCCGGTGAGGTACGCGATGCGCTCGTCGAGCTGCCACAAACCGTGCCGCGCCGCGTAGTGCCGCACGAGTCCGGCCCGGACGACGGCGCCGTCGGGGTCGACGATCCATTCGCCCGGCTCCCGCGCGGGGATCTCGTCGGGGTCGGCGTCGGTGACCGTCCACTGTGTACCGTCGGAACGCAGCACCGTCGCCCGGCGCGACACCGTCGAGCCCGCACCGCGCCACAGGCACGCCTCGCGGACCTGACCGTCCAAAGAGACCAGTTCGACCTCGTCCGCCCAGGGCGCGATGGAGAAATCGAGGCCAGGCGCGCATTTGACCGAAAGCTCGCGTCCGGGATAGGCGTCGACCAGGCTGTCCAGCGGCGGCAGGAAATCGGCGGGCTTCCACGCGCGGCGCCCGGCGGAGTCACGGCGGGCGGGGTCGGCGACGACGACCGAAGCCCGGCTGACCGGCCGCAACGCGTCGGCCCTGAGCAGAGTCGGCGAAACCCCGGCCTCGGAAGCGTTGTGGCGCGCCATCGCCAGGCGGACGTCGTCCAGATCCGAACCCAGCGCCTTCTCCGCGACGCGGGCGATCTCGATCAGGTCGGCGCCGACGGAACACGTCACGTCGTGGACGTCACGACCCGCCAGCCGCGAAGCCCGGTGCCGGGCGACCAGTGTGGCGCTGGCCTGCTGGAGGGCGTCGCCGGTGAACAGCCACGAGCCGGCGGCGTCCAGTTTGTACGCCGACTTCCGCCGCAGCACCACCGTTTCCAGCACCGCGGCCGCGTGGTCCGGGGCGATCCGGCGCACGGCGGCGACGTCGGCGATGCGGGTCCTGTCGGTCAGCGGCAGGGACGAGCATTCGGCGAGCGCCGCGCTTCCCGCGCCGGAGCGCAGGAAGGCGACGTCGTCGAGGGTGAACTGGTACGGCAACCTACGATCGCTTGGTACCGGTGATCATCACGTTGTAGAACAGCTCGCGCGGCAGCACCTTGGCGAGCAGCTTCTTGTCCAAAGCGGACAGCCGCAGCCACAGCCGGTACGCGAACAGACGCCAGCGCAGGGTCAGCTTCTCCTGCGGCACGGCGGCCTCGAAGGTCCGGATCGGCCAGCCCGCGAGCGCGGCGGCGAACTCCTCGGTGACCGCGCGGACGTCCTGCGCGCCCGCGCCGCGGGCCATCGACTCGAGTTCGGACGGGTCGAAGGTGTGGATGTCGACCACGGCCTCCAGCGCGGCCGCGCGGGAGGACTCGTCGAGCTCCTCCTGCGGACGCCGCCAGCCGTTCAGCACCGGGAGCTTGGTCAGGTTGGTGGTGAGGTACCACGTGACCTGGCCGAGCTTGCGCGCGTAGAAGTCGCCGACCTTCGTCGGCTCGCCCGCGAAGACGAACCGGCCGCCCGGTTTCAGCACCCGCAGCACCTCGGCGAACGCCGCGCGGACGTCCGGGATGTGGTGCAGCACGGCATGCCCGACGACGAGGTCGAAGCTGTTGTCCTCGTACGGGATCCGCTCCGCGTCGGCGACCCGGCCGTCGACGTCGAGGCCGAGGTTCTCGGCGTTGCGCAGCGCGACCTGCACCATGCCCGGCGAGAGGTCGGTGACCGAACCCTTCTTGATCACCCCGCCCTGCATCAGGTTCAGCAGGAAGAAACCGGTGCCGCTGCCCAGTTCCATCGCGGTCGGGTACGGCTGGCCGTCTTCACCGGCGACGGCGTTGAACACGTCCGTCGCGTAGGAGATGCAGCGCTCGTCGTAGGAGATGGACCACTTCTCGTCGTAGGTCCCGGCTTCCCAGTCGTGGTAGAGCACGTTGGCGAGCTTCGGGTCGTCGAAGGCTGCCTTGACCTCTTCGGCGGTGGCGTGCGGATTCGGCGCCGGATCGTTCACCTGCGTCATCGCGCCTACTTCCCCTCGAAGGTGGCCTTGCCAGGGCCGTTTTCGATGAACGACTTCATGCCGTTGCGCTGGTCCTCGGTCGCCCAGAGCGCGGCGAAGAGGTGGGATTCGAGCTTGAGGCCGCTCGCGAGGTCGGTGTCGAGACCACCGTCGATGGCCGCCTTCGCGGCGCGAAGCGCCACGGCCGGGCCGTTCGCGAACTGCGACGCCCACTTGTGCGCGGCGGCGTAGACGTCGTCCGGGGCCACGACCTCGTCGAGGATGCCGAGCGCGAGGGCCTCCTCGGCCTTCACGAACCGGCCGGTGAACACGAGGTCCTTGGTCTTGCTCGGGCCGATGAGCCGCGCCAGGCGCTGCGTGCCGCCGGCGCCGGGGATGACGCCGAGCTGGATCTCGGGCTGGCCGACCTTGACGTTGTCGCCGGCGATCCGGCGGTCGGCGGTCAGCGCGAGTTCGAGGCCGCCGCCCAGCGCGTAGCCGGTGATGGCCGCGACGACCGGCTTCGGGATGTTCGCGATGGTGGCCAGCGACGCCGTCAGCGCCGCGCCGAACTTCGCGATCTCCGGGTAGGTGCGCTCGGCCATCTCCTTGATGTCCGCGCCACCCGCGAAGGTCTTCTCGCCGCCGTAGAGGATCACGGCGCGCACGTCGTCGCGCTCGGAGGCCTCACGGGCCGCCTCGGCCAGCTCCGCCTGCACCTGGTTGTTCAGCGCGTTGACCGGCGGGCGGTCCAGCCGGATCGTGCCGACCCCGCCTTCGACCTCGAGACTTACGAACTCTCCCACGCCGTCCTCCTTAACCGTCCAAGACAGAGTGCAGGCTACCGGTCAGTACGACCCGTCAGCGGCGACGGGCGAAGAAGCGATCACCGGACCGTTCGAGCAGGAGGTCCTGATCGAAGGTCTTGGACAGGTTGTCGCTGGTCACGACGTCGTCCACGAGGCCGGAGGCGACCGCGCGGCCGTCGCGCAGCAACAGCGCGTGGGTGAATCCCGGCGGGATTTCTTCCACGTGATGGGTGACGAGCACCATGGCCGGGGCCTCCGGGTCGAGGGCCAGCTCGGAGAGGCGGGCGACGAGGTCCTCGCGGCCGCCGAGGTCGAGCCCGGCGGCGGGCTCGTCGAGCAGCAGCATCTCCGGGTCGGTCATCAGCGAACGCGCGATCAGGGCCCGCTTGCGCTCGCCCTCCGACAGCGTCCCGAAGGTGCGGTCCGCCAGCTGCGCGATGCCGAGGGCGCCGAGCAGCTCCATGGCGCGGTCGGTGTCGAGACTGTCGTATTCCTCACGCCAGCGGCCGACGACGGCGTACCCGGCGCTCACCACGACGTCGACGACGCGCTCCTCACCCGGCACACGCTGGGCGATCGCGGCCGAGGTGAACCCGATCCGCGGGCGCAGCTCGAAGATGTTGACCTTGCCGATCCGGTCGCCGAGCAGATCGACCGTTCCGGTGGTCGGGTGGAGCTCGGCCGCGGCCAGCCGGAGCAGGGTGGTCTTGCCCGCGCCGTTCGGGCCGAGCACCACCCAGCGCTCGTCCAGTTCCACGGTCCAATCGAGGTCGGCGAGGAGGTCGTTGCCTGTTCGGCGGACCCCGACACCGGTCATCCTCACCACGAGGTCGTCAAGTTCGCTGGGCTGGATCGGCTCGCTCACGCGCCCATTGTGTCCGCACTCGCGCGCGTGTGTGCACCGGGCCGCCGGTCGGCGGAAACCGGCTGGTCCAGGAAGTGGGACGACGCGACCTCCGGCGGGACGTTGTGGCACCATCGGCGACGTGATCAGGTCCGTGTCCGCCGCCTTCCCCGTCATCGGGGGCTCTTTCTGGCGCCGCCGGACCATCGACCTGCTCCTCGTCGCCTCGTGCGGGTGTACCACCGCGCGACACGGCTGAGTTCCTCTTCCCGACGGCACTCCCCGTGTCGCGCCGCGCCTTGCCTTCCGCGCCCGCGAATCTCACGAGGAGCCTCTCCGTGACCACATCCATCACGCCCCGCCAGGACTTCGAGATCCACCCGCAGCTGACCGACCCGCTGCTTCCCGAACTGCTGCACCCCGATCGCCTGCTCTGGACGCCCCGCGAACTGGCCGAGCTGACCTCCACGGTCACCACCGAGCTGACCTCGGGCCTGCGCGGGTTGCTGCGCTTCGACGCCGGCCAACGATGGTGGGCGCGGCTCGCGCTGACCGACGGCGTCGAACTGTGGCTGCTGTCGTGGCTGCCCGGTCAGCAGACCAAACCGCACGACCACGGCGGCGCGTCCGGGTCGTTCACCGTGCTGCAGGGCGAGATCGGCGAGGAGTACCGCTACCCCGGCGGCCCGGTCCGGCGCCGCACCCACGTCGCGGGCGAGGGCATCGGCTTCGGCGCGGGACGCGCGCATCAGGTGACCGGTATCGGCACCGAGCCCGCCGCCAGCGTCCACGCCTACTCGCCGCCGCTGGTCGCGACGCGCGAATACGCCACGCTCGCCGACGTTCCCGCCGAGATCCCCTCGCTGGCCCCGATACTGGGCCGATGAGTGCGATCGACAGCCTGCTGGCCGCCGCCCGGGCCGGACTGGACCGGGCGGAACCCGAGCAGGCGCTGCGGCTGCAACGGGACGGCGCCCTGATCGTGGACATCCGCCCGCACGTCAACCGGGCCGAAGAGGGCGAGATCCCCGGCTCGGTGGTCGTCGAGCGGATCCATCTCGAATGGCGGCTCGCGCCGGACAGCGAATGGCGGCTGCCGCAGGTGAAACCGGATTCGACGGTGATCGTCGTGTGCAACGAGGGGTACTCGTCGAGCCTCGCGGCCGCCGACCTGCAGCGGCTCGGCCTGCCGGGGGCCACCGACCTCGAAGGCGGGTTCCGGGCCTGGCGTTCGGCGGGGCTCCCGGTCCGGGAAGGCGCCACCCCCGCCGTCCCCTAGCGGCGGACCGCCAGCCTGGCGACCGACTCCGGCGAGAGCGGGAGCGCGGCGTGGATCCCGGCTCCCCGTGTCGGCCTGGGGTTGACCAGCACGCCTGTCGCCGCGGCACGGCGGGCGGCCGCGAGCACGACCTCGCGGCCGGTCCGGTGCCGGATCCGGCCCCAGCCCGCGCCGGTGACCGCGCGGTACTCGGCCAGCAACCGCTCGTCGGTGAAGACGCAGAGCCAGTCGCCGTGCGCGCCGAGCCGGGCCGGGACCGGGGCGCCCGCCTCGTCCGCCGGGCCGCACACCGTGCCGTCGAGGAACATCCGCATGACCGAGGGAACGGGTTCGCGGGGGCTTTGCTCCCGCTCCGGGCGCGTGTTCTCGGCGAGCCACCGCGCGGCGAGCCGGAAGTCCTCGCCGGTGAGGTCCTCCTGGAAACCGTCGAGGCTGTTCTTGACGCTGCCGAGGAAGTCGTAGAACCGCCGGGTGCAGGTGCGCTCGGAGACCGGCACCCGGCCCCGGCCGACCATGGTCCTGATCCGGCCGACCATGCCCGCCCCACCGTGCACCGGATCCACGCCGAGGTTGTAGGCGGTCCAGACGATCTCGGGCATGAGCGGGTCGGTGAACCGTTCGAGAACGCGGTTCAGCCGGAGAAGAACGATTTCGCGTGCCCGGCCGGGCTCGGCGTCCTCGGCGATTCCCCAGATGCCGCGCAATTCCGGCCCCAGCGCGGGGAGCAGCCCTTCCTGCCGGATCCCGGCCCGGGCGTGGACATGGTGCAGCCGGTCCTTGGCTCTGCGCGATGTTTTCGTTTCCTTAGCCGAAGCCACCATTCCTCCGCCATTCGGACCGGCCCGGCGAAGTCTATTTCACCGGGCCGTTCCGCATTGTCCGGCGGAAATCGAGAATCGGCTGTTTCTTTTGTTCGGTACCGGCCTAAGCGTGGACGACCCGCGCCAGTTCCGCGGGTGTCGCCAGCAGACGGTGCTTCGGCAGCACGCGCACGGTGTAGCCGATCGAGCCGGGATGCGGCAGCTTCAGCCGCGCCGCGAACGCGCCGATCCCGTCGCCCGACATGCCGACGGTGACGGGGTCGCTCAGTTCGTCCCCGTCGCCCACCTTCCCGACGACGGCCTGAACGTCCACTTCGGACGGTTCGAGACCGGCGAGGTCGATCCGCGCCCGGATGGTCACCTCGGTCCCGGTGACCATCGGCGCGGAACCCTCGACGAGCAGTTCGGTGTCGAAGATCCGCACCCGCGGCCACGAGACGTCCAGTTTGGTCCGGTAGTCGGCCAGCGACAGCGCGCCGCGGTATCCGTCACCCGTGGCTTCGGCGACCATGCGCGAGGCGGGCAGATAACCCGATTCGACGTATTCCCGCACCATTCGCGCGGCCTGCACGCGTGGCCCGAGGGTCTCCAGCGTGTGCCACACCATCGACATCCAGCCGCCGGGAACGCCGTCGGCGCCGCGGTCGTAGAACAACGGCGCGATCTGGTGGCCCAGCAGGTCGTAGAGCGCCGCGGCCTCGAGTTCGTCGCGGCGCAGCGGGTCGGTGACACCGTCCGCGGTCGGGATAGCCCAGCCGTTGCTGCCGTCGTAGCACTCGTCCCACCAGCCGTCTCGGATGGACAGGTTGAGCCCGCCGTTGAGCGCGGACTTCATCCCCGAGGTGCCGCACGCCTCCAGCTGCCGCACCGGCGTGTTCAGCCAGACGTCACAGCCGCGGTAGAGGTAGCGCGCCATCGACATGTCGTAGTCCGGCAGGAAGACGATGCGGCGCCGGACCTCGGGATCGTCGACGAACCGGACGATCTGCTGGATCAGCTGCTTGCCGCCCTCGTCGGCCGGATGCGATTTGCCCGCGACGACGAGCTGGATCGGGCGCCGCTCGTCCAGCAGCAGCGCGCGCAGGCGATCCGGGTCGCGCAGCATCAGCGTGAGCCGTTTGTACGTCGGCACGCGGCGCGCGAAGCCGACGGTCAGCACGTCCGGGTCGAAGACCGTGTCGGTCCACCCGAGTTCGAGCGCGGACGCTCCGCGTTGCATCCACGCGGCCCGCACCCTGCGCCGCACCTCCGCGACCAGCTTCTCCCGCAGCTCACGCCGCAGCGCCCACAGCTGATCGTCGCTGACGCCGTCCCGCAGCGGCTTGCCCTGCACGCCGTCGAGACCCAGCTCCTCGTGGTTGCGCCCGAGCAGCGCGCTCAGTTCGCGCGCCACCCAGGTCGGCCCGTGGACGCCGTTGGTGACCGACGAGACGGGCACCTCGTCGAAGTCGAACCCGGGCCACAGCCGCGAGAACATCCGCCGCGACACGCGGCCGTGCAACGCGGAGACGCCGTTCGCGCGCTGGGCCAGCCGCAAGCCCATATGCGCCATGTTGAACAGGCCGGGGTTGTCCTCGGCGCCGAGCGCGAGCACCCGGCGCGGATCGACGTCCGGGACCAGCCTGCCGTCGGTGAAGTACCGCTGGACGAGGTCGACGGGGAACCGGTCGATCCCGGCGCTGACCGGGGTGTGCGTGGTGAACACGGTGCCGGCGCGGACGGCGGGCAGCGCCTCGTCGAACGCCAGCCCGTCGGCCTGGATGATCTCGCGGGCGCGTTCCAGCCCGAGGAAGCCGGCGTGGCCTTCGTTGGTGTGGAACACCTTCGGCTGCGGATGCCCGGTCAGCTCGCAATAGCGCCGCACCGCGCGGAAGCCGCCGATCCCGGACAGGATCTCCTGCCGGATGCGGTGGTCGGCGTCGCCGCCGTACAGCCGGTCGGTGACCGCGCGCAGGTCTTCGTCGTTGGCCTCGGTGTCGGTGTCCAGGAGCAGCAGCGGGATCCGGCCGACGCGGGCCTTCCAGATCTGCGCGTGCAGCGTGCGACCGGCGGGCATCGCGACGTCGACCAGCACCGGTTCGCCGCCGTCGGTCACGAGCTCCAGCGGGAAGGCGTTCGGATCGATCACGGGATAGTGCTCGACCTGCCAGCCGTCGAGCGACAGCGCCTGCCGGAAGTACCCGGCGCGGTACAGCAGCCCGACGCCGACCATCGGCACGCCGAGGTCCGACGCCGCCTTGAGGTGGTCCCCGGCGAGCACGCCGAGACCGCCCGAGTAGTTCGGCAGCGCCTCGGTGACGCCGAACTCCATCGAAAAGTACGCGACGGCGGGCGGGAGGTCGGCGTCGTCCTGTTTCTGGTACCAGCGCGGCTCGGCGAGATAGCGCTCCAGATCGGCGACCGCCTCGCGCGCGTGGGCGAGGAAGGCGTCGTCGACGGCGAGTTCGTCGAGGCGGGCCGGGGGCAGGGCGGTGAGCATCCGCAGCGGGTCGCGGACGCGGTTGAACAGCTCCGCGTCCATCGACGCGAACAGGTCGCGCGTGGGCGGATGCCAGGTCCAGCGCAGATTCGTGGCGAGGTCACCGAGGCCGGAGAGCGACTCCGGCAGGCTCGCGCGGACGGTGAACCGGCGGACTGCTCTCATGAGGAGCGACCATATCGGCAGGGACCCCGCCCCGCTCAAGACCCACTTCGGGGATTACCTGCACGCGGGCCATAAGCGCTGGGTAGGGTGCCTGCTTGCCGGAGTACGCGGCCCGGTCGGGGCCCTGACGACAAGCGAGTGAACATGATCCAAGGGGGAGTCCGAGGCTTTCGCCGCCCGGCTCTGATCGCGGTCGCGACGGTGCTGGCCCTCGGGCTGAGCGCTTGCAGCGACAAGGGAAGCTCGACCGGTCAACAGGGCAGCCAGCCGGGCGCCGGTGACATCGCGGGCCTGCCGGTCACCCATTTCGAGAGCGGGCTGAAGCCGAACGCGCCCAAGCCGGATCTGCAGGTCCGCAACGAGGACGGCTCCGAAGACGACCAGCTCGCCATCGCCGCGATCGCCGACGCGCAGGCCTACTGGACCGAGGTCATGCCGCGCGACTTCGGGCAGCCGTACGAGCCGCTGAAGTCGCTGCTGTCCTACAGCGCGAAGACCGACGACGAAGAGACCGAATGCGGGAGCGTCAAGAAGCTCGTCAACGCGTTCTACTGCCCGCCGGGTGACCTCGTGGCGTGGGACCGCGGCGTGCTGCTGCCCATGCTGCGCGAACGGTTCGGGAAGATGGCCGGGGCCGTCGTGCTCTCGCACGAGCTCGGGCACGCCGTGCAGTACCGGCTCGGCGAGAAGGCCAGCATCAAGAAGAACACGCCGTCGATCGTCAAGGAGCAGCAGGCCGACTGCTTCGCCGGCGGCTACTTCCGCTGGGTCGCCGAGGACAAGAGCAAGTTCTACCGCGTCTCCACGTCCGAGGGCCTCAACCAGGTCATGGCGTCGCTGTTCCTGATCCGCGACCAGGCCGGCACCAGCGCGACCAAACAGGGCGCGCACGGCACGGCGTTCGACCGCACGTACGCGTTCCAGGTCGGGTTCGAGAAGGGCCCGAAGGAATGCGCGGCGATGAACGAGGACAACATCAAGGCGCGGATCACCGAGCGCCCGTTCGACAAGGGTGACAAGGGCAAGGGCGACGCGAAGCTCGACATGAAGATCATCGGGATCCTGAAGGAGAGCCTGGACAAGGCCTTCCAGGGCGCCGGTGTCCCCGGTCCGGAGATCACCGAGGACGGCAACGGCAGCTGCCCCGGCGGCCCGAGCACCCCGCCCGCGTCGTACTGCCCGTCGAACAACACCGTCAGCATCGACCTGACCAAGCTGCGCGAGCTCGCCCAGCCGGTCGACCAGCAGGCGGAATGGGAAAGCGGGCACAGCGAGGGCAAGGGCGACTTCGCCGCGTTCTCGGAGATCGCGTCCCGGTACGCGATGGGCATCCAGAAGGGTGTCGGCGCGTCGATCGACAACGCGAACGCGGGACTGCGCACCGCGTGCCTGGTCGGCGCTTGGGCGAAGGCCAGCACCGTGCCCGGCGCGACGCTGCGGCTCTCGGCCGGTGACCTCGACGAGGCCATCTCGGACCTGCTGAGCCCGGAGAGCCTGGTCTCGGCCGACGTCAACGGCAAGCGCGTGGACAACGGTTTCGAGCGGCTCGAGGCGCTGCGGAAGGGCTACCTGGAGAGCTCCGCGGTGTGCTCGACCCAGTACGGCTGATCGGTCCGGTCGTCGCTCCCTGAAGTGAGATGAACGGGACGTTCCTTGCGAATTTCGCAAGGAACGTCCCGTTCATGGCGTCCGGGGGTCGCGGACCGTCTCCACCGACGGGACCGGAGCGCGACGGCCGGCCCGAATGTCATGAAAGGGCCGTTCAGGACGGAATATGTCCTGAACGGCCCTTTCATGACATACCGAGAGCGAACGGCGACGCGCCCGCCCCAAGTACCGCAAGAAACCTCAGTAGAGCGCGCTCGCCAGGTCCCGGCGCGCCTTCATGACTCGCTCGTCCGCCGAGTCGAACAGGTCGAATAGCGCCACCAGGTGCTCCCGCACCTTGTTGCGCTCGTCGCCCGCGGTCCGCCGCACGACGGCGATCAGCCGCGCGAAGCCCGCCTCGGGCTGCTGCCCCGCGACTTCGAGGTCGGCGGCGGCGAGCTGGGCGTCGAGGTCGGCCGGGTCGGCGTCGGCCTTCGCGATCGCGTCCGGGCCGGCCGCCTCGGCGCGAGCGGTGAACTTGACCTGCGCGAGCGCGGTCTTGGCCTCCTCGTTCGCGGGCTCGACGTCGAGGATGCGCTCGTAGGCCGCCTGCGCCGCGGCGAAGTCACCGCGTTCGAAGGCCTCCTCGGCCTCGGTGAACCGCGGGTCCTCGGGCACCTCGACACCGCCGCCGTTCTGCTCGGCGGCCTTGATCCCGGGCAGCCGGTCGCGCAGCGCGTCGAGCAGCGAACCGAGCCACTTGCGGATCTCGGGTTCGGGCAGCGCGCCCGAGAACGCGTCGACCGGCTGGCCGCCGCCGATGGCGATGACCGTCGGGATCGACTGCGCGCCGAAGAGCTGCGCGATGCGCGGGTTGGCGTCGACGTCCACCTTCGCGAGCACCCAGGCACCGCCGGATTCGGCGGCGAGGCGCTCCAGCACCGGGCTGAGCTGTTTGCACGGGCCGCACCATTCGGCCCACAGGTCGACGACCACCAGCTGCTGCAGGGAGCGCTCGACGACCTCGGCCTGGAACGTCGCCTCGGTGACGTCGATCACCGAGGCCGCCGTGGCGGGGCCGCTCGGCGCCGCGCCGTCCGCGGGCCGCGGCGGGGCGGGGGGCTGTTGCCGGGGCGCCTCGGCACGCGCCTTGAGCGCGGAAAGGTCGACCGCGCCGGAAAGCGCGGCGGAGAGGGCCGCCGTCTTCGATGCTGATCCGCGTGGGTGTGTCACGGTTCCATCCTGGCACGCATCCCCGAGTGTTTCACCGCATGCCCCCGGCTGCCCGCTTGGCAGGACGCCGGTGTTCCGGCAGGCTCGCCACGAGGGGGTGATCGACATTCCGACACGCAGGACGGCCACGGTGGCCGTCGCGATCGCCATCGCCGTCACGTGGGTGAGCGTCATCACGGTCCTGATCGCCCATCAGCCCGATCCCGGTGTCGCCAGTCCCGGGCAGCTCCGGGAGGGCCTCACCGCCGCACTCAACGAACACGACGTCGAGGCCCTCTCCGAACTCATCGATTACCCGCCCGCGTCGGCGGGCGACTTCGCGAAGTCCTATATCGACGCCCTGGCCGAACGCGGCGCCCACGACGTCACGGTGAAGTTCGCCCCGGACGATCTCGCGCCGACTTCGGCGACCGTCAGCGGAAAACTGGGCGACGGCAGCTCCTTCGGCTACCCGGTGGCCATCGCGGTCAAGGACAAGCTGTGGCTGGTCTCCTTCACGCCGCCGCTCCCCTGACCGGTCACCAGAAGCAGCTGATCGTCAGGTCGTCGAGCCGGGCCCACTGGTCCCGGTTGTTCCCGGGCAGGTAGATGGCCAGGCCGAGGGTGTGCGCCCCGCTGTTGACGAACGTAAAGCCGACGGCGCCGTAGCCGGCGCCACTGATGGCCAGGGTGGGGTTCTGCACCGTCTGACCGTCACTGCTGAGGATGAACATCAGCTTCCGCGTGTCCGGATTCAGCGCGAAGGCGTAGATGTCCAAGACGCAGTGCGCGCCCTCGGGCGTGTTCACGGGCACCGTGGTCTCCATCGCGGCGAACATGGCCGGCGCGCCGGCGTTCAGCCAGCCGTTGCTCGAGCCGCCCCGGCCGAATCCCGTGTCGAAGCCCGCGCGGCCGCCGCCCCAGTCGATGGTCCGCCAGTTCCGCTGCGGGTTGTTCTCGAAGCCGTCCCGGATTTCGATCCGGACGGCGTGCGCCGGCGCGGCCAGCAGGACCGGTAGCGCCACCGCCGCCACCACGAGCGCGAAGAGTCTCTTGAGGATTTTCATACCGTCCAGGACACCGACGGCGTCCTGGACGGGCAACGGACTTCCGGGCAGCGCCGGAGGCGGACTACTCGCCGCTCAGATGCTTCTCGACGCGCTCCACCTTCGCGGTCAGCTGGCCTTCGTAACCCGGGCGGATGTCGGCCTTGAGCACCAGCCCGACCCGTGACGAGCCCTGGCCCGCCGCCTCGACGGCCCGCTTCACGACGTCCATCACCTCGTCCCAGGAGCCCTCGATGTTCGTGAACATCGCGTTGGTCGAATTGGGCAGGCCGGACTCGCGGACCACTTTCACGGCGCGGGCGACGGCCTCGCTGACCCCGCCGTCCTCCTCGGCCGCGGACGGGCTGACACTGAAGGCCACGATCATCTTCTGCTCCTCGTTCAGACGGTTTTTCCACGCATAACACCCGGTGGTGCGGCATGGCACGGGTACCCGCTGGTAACTTCGAGCGCCATGAGCCGTCCGTTGCCGTTCGACCCGATCGCCCGCGCGGCGCAGCTGTGGGAGGCCCGGATCGGGCCGTCCGAGACCATGGCCGCGGTGACCGGGATCATGCGCGTGCAACAGATCATCCAGTCCGCGGTGGACGGTGCGCTCAAACCGCACGGGTTGACCTTCGCCCGGTACGAAGCGCTGGTCCTGCTGACCTTCGCCCGCGCGTCCCATCTGCCGATGCGCGTGATGGGCGAGCGGCTGCAGCTGCACCCGACGAGCGTCACCAACATCGTCGACCGGCTGGAGAAGGACGGCCTGGTCAAACGCGTGCCGCATCCGACCGACCGCCGGACCACGCTGGTCGAGATCACCGACGAAGGCCGCGCACGCCGCGAAGAGGCCACGAAGGCGGTCACCGAGATCGACTTCGGGCTGACCGGGCTCACCGGCAAGCAGACCGAGCAGCTGACCGACCTGCTCACCAAGGTCCGCAAGGCCACCGGCGACTTCACCGAATAACCCCGGAAGCGCGTGAAGGCCCCCTTCCCTCGGCTCAGCCGAGGGAAGGGGGCCTTCACGCGCTAAAGAATCAGGCGGCGGCGGTTTCGGGGGTCTTGGCGAAGAGGCCGACCCCACCGTGCGACAGCCGCTGCGGGCCGTCGAGCTTGCCGTTGCGCAGCGCCCAGGCCTCGAACAGCCAGGTGAACAGCGGCGGGATGCTGGACAGCAGCGCGAGGATCAGGGTCTTCGGGCGCCAGCCGAGCGGCTTCGCCACGGAGAGGGAGACCAGCACGTAGAGGACGAACACGACGCCGTGCACCATGCCGAGGACGGGAACGCCGCCCTCGCCGAGCTTGACGGCGTACTTGAGGAACATCCCGACCAGCAGCCCGGCCCACGAGAGGGCTTCGGCTACCGCGGCCACGCGGAATACTAGAGCGGCCTTGCTGGACACTTTCTCCTCCTGTGGGGTCTCACCACTATGCGTGCACACATGACTACGTCCGACGAGCACTGTCCAAGGCGGACTCGCCAAGAACGTCAACAGCGCTGTCGGACGTGGTAATACCAGTGTGAGGCGTGACGGCCCTCACCGGAACACCGGGGGTCGTGATGCTGCTCACGACCCCCGGCACGAACCGGTCTAAACCACTCGGATCACCCGGCGCAGGGCGATTTCGGCGCGCCTTCCGGGCCGGTCGCCCAGGTGGCCTCGGCCACATTTCCGGTGAGCTCGAAGTCCAAAGTGGTCCCGCGCGTCAACTGTTCCAACCCGACATACGCCCGCTGCGAGCCGGATCCCAGTCCCTGGACGTACTGGAGCTTCGACCCGTCGGCGCCGTCCGCCTTGATGGTGACGTCACGGCCGTTCTCCAAGTGCACCACGGACTTCTCGAACCGCGGCGCGTTCAGCAGGAACTGCCCGGTGCCCGGCACCGCCGGATACAGCCCCAGCGCGCTGAAGACGTACCAGGCGGACATGGTCCCGAGGTCGTCGTTGCCGGTGACCCCGTTGGGCGCGTTGGTGAACAACGTGTGCGCGGCGCGGACGACGGCCGAGGTCTTCCACGGCTGCCCGGTCAGCGTGTACATCCACGGCGAGTGCAGATCCGGCTCGTTGTTCGGGTTGTAGCGGAACTGGTTGTAGTAGTTGTACGGGCCGACGACCCATTCCTCGCGGACGGTCTTCGCCGGGTCCTCGACCAGGTCCCCGTAGGCGAAGAAGTCGTCGAGCCGCTTGCCGACGTTCTCCTTGCCGCCCATGCGCTCGACGAGGCCGGGCACGTCCTGCTGCGTCAGCCACTGGTACTGCCACGACGTGCCCTCGTGGAACCCGTCCGGGCTCTGCGGGGTGTACGGCTTGTCCGCCGGGCTGAACCATGCGCCGCCTTCGACCTTGGGCCGGTAGAACCCGGTGAAGCCGCGATCGGTCACCGATGGATCCCACAGCGTGCGATAGCTGCGTCCCTTGTGGGACAGGGCTTTCGCGTCGTCCTTCCGGCCGAGTCCGGCGGCCATGATCGACAGCGAGCAGTCCGCGAGCGCGTATTCCAGCGTGGCCGAAGCGCCGTGGTTCGGGTCGGTGTCCTGCCCTTTCTTCGGGAAGTCCTTGTCGTACTGGACGAACCCGTCCTTCTGGTAGCTCGCGTTGCCCGAGCGGCCCTGGAACGGCGAGGACGCGGGCGGGATCTCGCGCGAATTCCGCAGGAGTGCCTGGTACGCCTTGAATTCCTGACCCGACAGCGCACCGAAGCGCCACAGGTCGACCAGGAACGGGGTGACCGGATCGCCGGTCATCGTGTTCGTCTCCTGGTTCGCGTAGGCCCAGCGCGGCAGCCAGCCACCCTGGTCGTGGATGGCGAGCACGGACTTCGCGACGTCCTTCGCCCGCGACGGCCGCAGGAGCGCGAGCAGCTGGTTCTGCGTGCGATAGGTGTCCCACAACGAGAAGAACTCGTAGTACGTCCAGCCCAGCGCGCGGTGGATCTTGTCGTCGAACCCACGGTAGCGGCCGTCGGCGTCGTTGCCGGTCAACGGCTGCAGCAGCGCGTGGTAGAGCGAGGTGTAGAACACCGTGCGGTCGTCCTTCGCACCGCCCTTGATGTCCACTGAGGACAGTTCCTTGCGCCAGGCGCGCTGGGCACCGTCGCGGACCGCGTCGAACGAGCGGCCTTTCTCGGACGCCAGGTTGAGCCGGGCGCCGGAAGCGTCCACATGGGAGATCGCCGTCGTCGCGGTGACCTGCCCGCCACCGAAGGTCAGCCACGCGCCGCGCAGCCCTTCACCACCGGCGGACTCCTTCGAGCCCGGCGTGCCGCCCGTCGGCGACCAGGTGCCGAAGGACTGGAACGGCTTGTCGAACGTCGTGGTGAACCAGGTCTTGTACGGCTTCCCACCGCAGAACGCCTGCGACTCGACCATTCCCTCGACCGTCCGGTCACCCACGACGCGGATCTGGCTCGCCGTCACCGGTTCCTTGTCGTTGGCCTGGCCGACGTTCACGAAAACGTTCGCGTCGCCCGATTTCGCGAAGGTGTACCGCTCGACACCGGTCCGCGTGGTCGCGGTGGTCTCCGCGTCGACGCCGCCGTAACCGGTGAGCCGTACCTTGTAGTAGCCGGGTTTCCCGACCTCGCCTTCGTGCGTGTACGGCGAGGCGTACTTCTTGTGGTCGAACGTCTCGGGTTTCGCGGTGTCGAACGCCGCGCCGGGCCCGACCGCCCCGGTGGTGGGCAGGGTCGACACGAGGCCGCCCTGCTCCCAGCAGCCCGCGCCGGACAGGAAGAAATGCCCGAAGCCGCGGATCGCGGTGTCGTCGTAGCGGTAGCCGGCGTAATGCGACGAGATCGGGCTGACCTGCGTCATCCCGAACGGGGCCGAAGCGCCGGGGAAGGTGTTGCCGTCGTCCTTGGTGCCGATGAAGGTGTTGACCGCGTCCACGGGGTCGCCACCGGGCGCCGCCGCCGCGACGGGCGTGAGCAGCCCGGCGGGAACGACCAGCGCGGTGAGGAACCCGGCGACGCGGGTCGAAGTGCGTGCAGGCATGGGAAAGCCGCCTCCTGACAACGTTGTCGCTGCCTGCTCACCTTCGACAAGAACAGACCACCTGGTCAAGAGGTCCGCCAAACCCTGTCCAATTCAGGACAAGCTCACCCGAGGGCTTCGGCCACCTCTCGCGCCGCGCGTTCACCCGCCTCGATGGCGCCGTCGAGGTAGCCCGGGTGCTCGCGGGCGGTTTCCGAACCGGCCCAATGCAGATGCCCGGCCGGTGCGGACGAAAGCGGCGGGAAACCGTCGGTCGCGCCCGGCACGGGAAGCGCGGTGTAACCGCCGCCGGCGTGTTCGTCGAGGTGCCAAGCCTTTTCGTGCCAGCCCACGGGTTCGAGCACGGCGGAGCCGAGATGCGGGACCAGCGGACGCAGCAGCGCGTTCCGGCGAGCCGCGGCGTCCAGCCCGTCGAGCCGCCGCGCCCGGGGACCGCCGACCAGCACGCACAGATGCCCCGGCCCGCCGGGAGCGGTCGTGTCGAACACCGCGTGCCCGAGGCCGTCCAGGACGAGGAACTCGCCGTTCGCGCGCTCCCGCCAGAACGGCCGGTCGTAGACCGCGATCGCCTTGTGCACGATCCCCATGTAGCTGCCCTTCTCCAGATCGAGTCGCGGTCGCGGCAGGGCGGGCTCGTGCGAGATCCGCGCGCCGACCGGCGGCGGTACGGCGACGATCGCCTTCGCCGCCCGCAAGTCGTCCGCCCCGGCCCGCACGGTGACCCCGTCGCCGTCACGGACGATCGAGGTGACCGGCACCCCGGTCCGTACCCGTGGGCCGAGTTCGGCGGCGAGACCGTCGACGAGCGCCCCCATGCCCTCCGCGAGCAAGGCCTCCTGGGCTCCGCCGTCCGTCGAGAGCATGGTCCGCAAGCCGCCCTGCGCGCGGATCATCCTGGTCATCGCTTCGACGGAGAAACGGTCGAGGTCGGCGGTCCACGACACGGCGGCGACGGCCTCCAGCAATCCGCGAGCCCGGCGGCCTGGCACCGCGCGCAGCACCGAAGCGAGAGTCGTGCGGTTCCACCGCTTCGGCGTTCCCGTCTTGCTCAGCACGCCCGCCGCGACCAGTGCGAGGCCGGCGGGCCACAGGGCGGGCGACCAGAGCGGCACCCGCTTGCCCGCCTCGATCAATCCGGGAAGTGCTCCGGTGCGCATGGGGAATTCGGTGGCGCCGAATTCGGCCGCCAGCGCCCTGACCCGGTGATGATCGGCTCCGATCCACTGCCCGCCGAGGTCGAGCCGGGACCCCAGCGCGGTCGTCTCGCTCAGGACCCGCCCGCCGATCCGGTCCGCGGCCTCCAGTACGACGACTTCGACGCCTCGCCGACGCAGGACACGCGCCGCCACCAGCCCGGACAACCCTGCGCCGACGACCACGACCGTCGTGTCCATTCGCCATCCTCCGCAATTCAGTCAGTCGTATGACTTGAGCTTAGGGCAGGCGACGACCACTCGCAACGAACCAGGTCGGACGTCAGACAGACCGGATATCGGCCGCAGCGACGAGCATCGCGATCACGGTGTCGAGATCGGCGCGTGCGCGCTCGTCGTCGGGTTCGCAGACGTACTGCGCGATAAGCCCGTCGACGCCGGCGAGCATCACCCTGGCGAGCCGGTCGTAGGGCAGCGCGCAGGTCTCGCCCGCGTGGACGGCGGCCTCCCGGCACCAGTCGGTCAGCACCGCGACGTAACGCCGGTACTGCCAGCTCGCCATGCTCTCCTGTCCCGGCTTCCGCAGCGCGTAGTGCAGCAGTTCGCCCTGCATCAGCTGCAGCTTGACGTGATCAGCGACCAGCTCCGACCAGAAGCTCGTGAGCCCCTGGCGGATCGCGTGCGCCAGCCCGCGGTCGAGTTCGACCGTCCCGGTCAGCACGGTCGAGATCTCCTCGACCACGTCCTCGATCACCGCGCGCAGCAACGCCTCCTTGCTGGAGAAGACGTACTGCAGCGTGCCGAGCGGGACATCGGCCTGGGCCGCGACCGCCCGCAGGGTCGTCGCGGTGACGCCGTCGCGCAGCATCACCTCGCGCGCGGCGGCGACGAACTGCCTGCTGCGCACCGACGCTTCGACATACGGCATTCCGCACTCCCCTCGATCGGACAAGACCCTGCCACAGCCCCGGCACGGGTAACGGTTCGACTTCGGAAGACGCCTCCAGGACGAACCGGGCATTGACACGGCGGCGTCGCTGGCGTTCAATTCCGGCCACTATGACAACGTTGTCTTCCAGCGGACCGGACAACGGCCACCGCACCACCGGCCGACGGGCCACGATGAGTGACGTGGCCCGGCTCGCGGGCGTGAGCATCAAAACCGTCTCGCGAGTGGTGAACGACGAGCCCGCCGTCCATCCGGACACGGCGGAGCGCGTCATGGCGGCGATCGAGCAGCTCGGGTTCCGGCGCAACCTCGGCGCGCGGAACCTGCGGCGCGGCTCGACGACCGGGACGATCGGCCTGATCGTCGAGGACGTCGGAAACCCTTTCTACTCCGAGCTCAACCGGGCCGTGGAGCGCATCGCGACCTCGTTCGGCCGCCAGGTGCTGACCGGTTCGTCGGAGGAGAACTCCGACCGCGAACGCGAACTGGTCCTGGAGTTCTGCTCCCGCCGGGTCGACGGGATCCTCGTCGTCCCCGCCGGGATGCAGCACGGCTACCTGGTCCCCGAGATGCGCGCGGGTACGCCCGTGGTGTTCCTCGACCGGCCGGCCGGCGACATCCTGGCCGACACGGTGCTGGTCGACAACATCGGCGGCACCGTCGAAGCGGTCGCCCACCTCGCGAAACACGGTCACCGCCGGATCGCGTTCCTCGCCGACAGCCCGGACATCTTCACCGCGGGCGAACGCCTGCGCGGGTTCCGGGAAGGCTGCGTCCGCAACGGGATCCCCTTCGACGAACACCTCGTCATGATGCGGACGCCGACCGCCGAGAGCGTCGGCGACGCCGTGAAACGGCTGCTCACCGGGCCGAACCCGGCCACCGCCGTGATCGCGGGCAACAACCGGGTCGCCGTCCACCTGCTGCGCGCCCTGGCGCACGCGGAGCGGCGTCCCGCGATGATCAGCTTCGACGACTTCGAGCTGGCGGATCTGCTGGATCCGCCGGTCTCTGTGATCGCGCACGACGTGAGCGCACTGGGCCGGGCGGCCGCGGAACTGCTGTTCGCCCGGGTCCAGGGAGATCAATCCGCACCGAGAAAGGTAGTTCTGCCCGTGCATCTCGTAGCCCGCGGTTCCGGGGAGGTCGCGCCTTCATGAGCGGTCACCTCGAACCGATCCGCCTGCCGGCGAACCAGCCGCCGCAGTTCTACCGCGGCGGGGACGCCATCGCCGCGTTGCGGGGCGCCCCGTCGGAGTCCAAATTCGGACCCGAAGACTGGGTCGGCTCGGCCACCACGATGTTCGGCCAGGAGACCAACGGCCTGACCAAGCTGCCCAGCGGGGTCTGGCTGCGCGACGCCGTCCGCGAGAACCCGGCCGCGTGGCTCGGCGCCAAGCATGTCGAGGCGCTCGGCGATTCGACCGGCCTGCTGGTGAAGCTGCTCGACGCGGGCCAGCGCCTGCCCGTGCACTTCCACCCGTCCGATTCGTTCGCCAAACGCCATTTCGACTCGCACTTCGGCAAGACCGAGGCATGGATCGTGGTCGGCACCTACGGCGACGACCCGCGCGTCTACCCCGGCTTCAAGGAGACCGTCGACAAAGGGACCGTCAACGAATGGGCCCGCACCCAGGACGCGCCCGCCATGCTCGAGGCGCTGAACAGCGTCGCGGTCACCCCCGGCGACACGGTCTACATCCCGGCGGGCCTGCCGCACGCGATCGGCGAAGGTGTGTTCGTCGTCGAGCTCCAGCAGCCGACCGACTTCTCGCTGACCCTGGAATGGCGCGACTTCCTGGCGAACCCGGAGAAGGCGCACCTCGGCATCGGCTTCGAGACCGCCATCGAAACCCTGGACACCACGGGCTGGGACGAAGAACGGCTCGGCTCGATCGTCAAGCGGACCGCCGGTGACGAAGCGTCCACTGTGGACTTGCTCGCCGACGGCAGTGACGCGTTCTTCCGCGCCGACCAGCTCCGTCCGGCTGTTTCGGGTAGGGCGACAACGTTGTCACTCGATCCGTCGTTCGCGGTGCTGGTCGTCATGGACGGCTCGGGCACGCTCCGCACCGAACACGGCGGCGAGTACGCGCTGCGCAAGGGCGAGACGTACGTGGTCCCGCACGACGCCGGTCAATCCACTGTGGAGGGTGACGTCACGGTCATCCGCTGCCGGCCGCCGGCACCCGAGACGAGGGAGCGATCGTGAGCGAACTCCTGCTCGACGCACAGAACCTGGTCAAGCGCTACGGCTCGGTGGAAGCCCTGCGCGGCGCGTCCTTCCAGGCCCGCGCCGGTGAGGTCACCGCGCTGATCGGTGACAACGGCGCCGGGAAGTCCACTTTGGTCAAATGCCTGTCCGGCGCGGAACAGCCGACGTCGGGCAGCATCCTGCTCGACGGCTCGGCGGTGGTGCTCGACTCCCCCACCACGGCACGGCGGATGGGCATCGAGACGGTGTACCAGGACCTCGCGGTCGCCCCGGAACTCGACCCGGCCGCGAACCTGTTCCTCGGCAGGGAGATCCACCGCAAGGGGATCCTCGGCAAACTCGGGATGCTGGACAAGAAGGAGATGAAACGCCAGGCCGTGGAGGAGTTCCAGCGGCTGGGCGTGACCCTGCAGAGCACCGACGTCCCGATCGGTTCGCTTTCGGGCGGGCAGCGGCAGAGCGTCGCCGTCGCGCGCTCGGTCGTCTGGGCGTCGAAGGTCGTGTTCATGGACGAGCCGACGGCCGCGCTCGGCGTCGTGCAGCGCGAACGCGTGCTCGACGTGATCAAGAAGGTGCGGGACAAGGGCATCGCCGTCGTGCTGATCAGCCACAACATGCCCGAGGTGCTGTCGGTGGCCGACCGGATCGAGGTGCTGCGGCTCGGCAAACGCGTCGCCCGGTTCACCGGCGCGGACACGAAACTGGAAGACCTGGTCGCCGCGATGACGGGCGCCCTCGTACAAGAGGAGGCGGCGTGACCGTGTCCACTCCGACGAAGAACGGCCCCGAGATCCAGACCTCAGTGGACGGTGGCTTCGGCAAGCGTTCGATCGGGCAACGGCTCATCGGGGCCAACACGTTCTGGATCGCGTTGGTGCTGCTGGCGCTGATCATCGTGTTCACCGCGATCGCGCCCGCCGAGTTCGCGACGTTGTTCACCTTCCAGACGCTGCTCATCGAGACGTCGGTGCTGCTGGTGCTCTCGGTCGGCATGACGTTCGTGATCATCACCTCCGGGATCGACCTCTCGGTCGGTTCGGTGCTGATCTTCGCGGGCATGGTGGCAGGCAAGACGATGGAGGCGCTGAGCCCCGACGGTGACGCCACCAAAGCGGGCTGGGGCGTCATCACCGCCGGGCTCGTGGCCGCGGTCGTCGCGGGCACGATCTGGGGGCTGATCAACGGTTTCCTGATCGCGGTGGCGAACATCCCGCCGCTGATCGTCACGCTCGGCACGATGGGTGCCGCGCTCGGCGCCGCGTACCTGCTGAACAACGGGTCCGACGTGCGCAGCGTGCCGACCGAGCTCAACAAGACGCTCGGCTACGGGACGTCGTTCGGCGGCGTGCCGAACCTGGTGCTGGTGGCCGTGGTGATCACGTTGATCGGCGCCTGGTTGTTGCACACCACCAAATTCGGCCGCTACACCTACGCCGTCGGCTCCAACGCCGAGGGCGCGCGCCGGGCGGGCATCGGGGTGACCGCGCACCTGCTGAAGGTGTACACGCTCACCGGTTTCCTCGCCGGTGTCGCCGGTTTCCTCTCGCTGGCGTACTACGCGTCGACGACGATTTCGGCGCACACCACCGACAACCTCAACGCCATCGCCGCCACGGTGATGGGCGGGACGAGTCTCTTCGGCGGCGTCGGTTCGGTGCTGGGCACGGTGATCGGCGTGTTCATCCCGGCCGTGCTGAAGAAGGGCTTCAACATCACGCAGGTCCAGGACTTCTGGCAGATGATCGCGGTCGGCGCGGTGCTGATCGCCGCGGTCTGGTTCGACCAGCGGCGCCGTCGTCGCCGCAATTCTCGCTGATTCCCTACGCACAAAGAGGTGCAATCCCCATGAAGAAGACCCTGCTCATGACCGGTGCCGCCCTCTCCGCGGCCCTCCTGCTCACCGCGTGCGGTGGTGGTACTGTCGGCGAGGCGCCGTCAGGCGACTCCGGCGCCAAGACCAACAACAAGAAGCTGTCGCTCATCCCGGGCGTGCAGGCCGAGCCGTTCTACATCTCGATGCAGTGCGGCGCCGAGGCCGAGGCCAAGAAGGCGGGCTACGAGCTCGCCACGCAGGCTCCGCAGAAGTTCGACGCGGCCATGCAGACTCAGCTCGTCAACGCGCTGGGCTCCAACCCGCCCGCCGCGCTGCTCATCGCGCCGACCGACGCCCAGGCGATGCTCGCGCCGATCCAGCAGGTCAAGAACCGCGGCTCGAAGATCATCGAGGTCGACACCGCGCTGAAGGACACCAGCGTGGCCGAGTCCTCGATCTCGTCGGACAACGCCGAGGGCGGCAAGCTCGCCGCGAAGACGATGGCCGAACTGGCCGCGGGCAAGACCGGCTCGGTGCTGGTGCTCGACACCATCGCCGGCACCTCGACCACGAACACCCGCGCGAAGGGTTTCGAGGACGAGCTGAAGAACCACCCGAACCTGAAGTCGGCGGGGGTGCAGTTCACCCAGAACGAGCCCGACCAGGCCGCGTCCAAGGTGACCGCCGCGCTGGCGTCCACCCCGGACCTGATCGGGATCTTCGCGACCAACCTCAACACCGGTGAGGGCGCCGCGACCGGCCTGCGGAACGCGGGCAAGATCGGCGCGGTCAACCTGATCGGCTTCGACGCCTCGCCGTCGGAGATCGAGGGCCTGAAGAAGGGCGAGTACCAGGGCCTCATCGCGCAGGACCCGGCCGCCATCGGGCAGCAGGGCGTGCAGCAGGCCATCGCGGCGCTGGAGGGCAAGCCGGTGACGCGGAACCTGACCGCTTCGCTGCACTCGATCACCAAGGCGAACATGGACGCGAACGCCCAGTACTTCTACAAGCAGAGCTGCTGACGCGCTTCGGTGCCGCTATGAACGGTCCGTTCCTTGCGAAATTTGCGAGGAACGGACCGTTCATAGCGTTCGGGACCGGCGCACTCCCGCGGCTCGACCAGCTCCCCCAGCGTGAGATGAAGGAGTCTTTCATTGCGAAATTTGCGATGAAAGACTCCTTCATCTCACGCTGAGAGAGCCGGCCGGATGTCATGAAAGGGTCGTTCAGGACGTTTTTCGTCCTGAACGACCCTTTCATGACATCCGGAGCGCCTCACTCGGCGAACTCGACCACCCCACCGGGTGCGAAGCGCGTGAGACCCGCGTACAGCACAGCGCCCCCACCAAGGTGCCCCAGCGCGTACCTGTACTCGCCGTCCTCGAGCAACACTCCGGGCCCCGAGCCGGTCCAGTCGAGCCGGTAGTGCCACCAGTGCATCCACCGCCCCACCCGCCGCTTCTCCCGGTACACCCGCAACCGGGTCGCCTCGGTCCACCGGACCTCGAACACGCCCGGCACCGAGAACCCCGCGGCGGAAAGCACCAACGAGCTCGCCGACTTCCGGAGAGCGAGCAGGATCAACCCCGCGAAGGCCACGCTGAGCAGGCTGAACACCACCCCGGAAACCGAGCCGGAGAACAGCGCCAGTACGACGGCCACCAGGCCGCCCACGCCGAACACCACGAACCCCGTCCACGCGAACCGGCGCATCACGACGTCCAGCCGGAGCACCACGGCATCCCCAGTGACCATGCCCGGAGCGTAACCGGCGAAACCACGCAGCGACGTTAGGATCTAGGCCCCGACGTCGTGGAGGAGGCCGGATGAGCACCCGTCTGCCCTGGCGTGCCGCCGCGACCGTCGATCCGGTGCCGGTGCTCGTCGCCGCCCAGCGTGTCGCGGACGATCTCATGGACGGCCTCGCGGGACCTCGCGCCCGCCAGGCCGCGCACGGCCTCCGGCGGCTGTTCGGCGTCGCCGGGCTCGGTCTCGGCGACCTGTCCGGCTCGCTCGTCTGGTCCGGTCGCCCGGCGTCGGACGACGTCGTCGCCTCCGCGCTCGACGAGGTTCTCCACTCCGAGACGCCGGTGTCCGAGCCCGGGCTGCTGGCGCTGCCCCTGCACGTCCACGACGAACTGGCCGGCGTCCTCCTGGTCACCGAAACCACGAACGCGGTCGCCCGCCAGGCCGTCGAGCTCGTCGTCCACGCGCTCGAACGCGGCAGGCTGGAGGCTTCCGCCGAGCAGGCCGCGGAGGCCGAGTTGCGCGCGCTGCGGGCCGAGATCTCGCCGCATTTCGTCTACAACGCGCTCACCGTGATCTCGTCGCTGGTCCGCTCCGATCCGGACCGCGCCCGCGACCTGATGCTCGATTTCGCCGAGTACACGCGCTACAGCCTCGCGCGGCATGGCGAGTACACGATGGTCGCCGAGGAGTTTCGCGCCATCGAGACGTATCTGGCGTTGCAGCGCGCCGTGCTCGGCGAGCGGCTGCGGGTGCAGGTGCGCGTCGCGCCGGAGGTGCTGGCCGTCGCGGTGCCGTACCTCGTGCTGGAACCGCTGGTGGAGAACGCGATCCGGCACGGGATCGAGCCACGCGCCGAGGCGGGGTTCATCCAGGTTCAGGGAATGGCGGAAGGGAACGACTGCGTGATCAGCGTCGAGGACGACGGTGTCGGCATGGACCCCGCGCGCGCGGCGGCGATCCTGGCCGGGCGTGGCGACGACGGCGGCGTCGGACTGGCCAATGTGGACAGAAGGCTGCGTAGCGTCTACGGGCCCTGGTACGGCCTGACGGTCGAGACGGAGACCGGCGCGGGCACCAGGGTCGTGGTGCGCGTGCCCCGATTCCAGCCGGGGGTGCTGCCGTGACGAACGGGCTGCGGGTGCTGGCGGTCGACGACGTCCCGCCCGCCCTCGACGAGCTGTGCAGCCTGCTGCGCGAGGCACCGGAGGTCGCCGAGGTGATCGCCGCCGGTGACGCGCTGAACGCGCTCAAGCTGTTGCAGGGCAGTCATTTCGACGCCGTCTTTCTGGACATCTCCATGCCGGGACTCGACGGGCTCGAACTCGCCTCACTGCTGGCCCGGCTCAGCGAACCGCCGGTGATCGTGTTCGTCACCGCGCACGACGGGCACGCCGTGGCCGCGTACGGTATCGGCGCCGTCGACTACCTGCTCAAACCGGTCCGCGCGGAACGGCTGTCCGCCGCACTGTCCAAAGTGGTCAGGATGGCGGGCAACCAGCCCGACGAACCGAAGCCCGCGCCGGACGCGATGTCCGCGCTGCCGGTGGAATCCGGCGGGCGCACCCGGTACGTCCGCCGCGACGACGTCCAGTTCGTCGAGGCGCACGGCGACTACGTCCGGCTGCACACGAAATCCGGCGTGCACGTCACGCGCATGCCCATCTCCCGGCTGGAAGAGTATTGGGAGGGAACGGGATTCACCCGCGTTCACCGGGGTTTCCTGCTCGCCGTGGACGCCGTGCTCGAACTGCGCAGCGACACCACCGGCGGCCTGCTCGCGCATACGGAGGCGGGTGACGTGCCGGTGAGCCGCCGCCACGCGCGCGACCTGCGGGACCGGCTGCTCGCCGCCGCGCAACGCGGTGAACTCGGCCGGGGCGGCCGTCCGTGAGCCGCGTCAAACGGGTGGCCGTCACCAGTCCGCAGACGCGGCTCGCGCGTTCGCGGCGCCGTTCGCGCGGACGGTGGCGGGTCCCCCGGCTGGCCGCGGGCGACGCCGAGCGAGCGGACGCGCTGTACCGGGCCCAGCGTCGTCGCGGACTGCCCGCGCTGGCCGGGATGTTCGGCCTGGTGTTCGGGCTCCCGCTGGTGTTCGGGCTGTTCCCTGGGCTGGATTCGGTGCGGCTGCTGGGTATCCCGCTGTCCTGGCTGATGATCGCGATCCTCCCGTACCCGGCGATGGCCCTGCTGTCGTGGTGGCAGCTGCGCCGGGCGGAAAAGATCGAGGACGAGTAGTGGTCGCGGCGCTCTCGGTGGCCCCCGTCGTGCTGGTCACCCTGCTGATCGGGTTGCGCGGGGTCGCGGCCATGCGCACGACGTCGGATTTCCTCGTCGCCTCGCGCCGGATCTCGCCACTGGTCAACTCCGCCGCGGTCTCCGGCGAGTACCTGTCCGCGGCGTCGTTCCTCGGTGTCGCCGGGCTGGTGGTGAAGGACGGTATCGGCGCGCTCTGGTACCCGGTCGGGTTCACCGCCGGGTACATCGCGATGCTGGTGCTCGTCGCCGCGCCGATGCGGCGCTCCGGCGCGCTCACCGTCCCGGACTTCGCCGAGGCGCGGCTCGCCTCCCCCGCCCTGCGCAGGCTCGCCGCCGTCGTCGTCCTCGTGATCGGAACCCTTTACCTGGTCCCGCAATTCCGCACCGCGGGGCTCGTGCTCACCGCGGTCGGCGGCACGCCGTACTGGGTCGGCGTCGTCATCGCGGGCACCGCCGTCAGCGCGACACTGGCGCTCGGCGGGATGCGCGCGGCGACCTACGTCCAGGCCTTCCAGTTCGTGCTGAAGCTGCTGCTGTTCATCGTCCCCGCGATCTGGCTGGTCTCCCAGGTCTCCCCGGAACAGCGGTCGGCCTCGGTGCACCCGGTGGAATTCACCCACTTCGCCCGCGACACGAAGCTGTCCTTCGAGATCGACGTGACGCTGACCCTGCGCGAGCCGACCACCTTGCTCACCCCGGAAAAGCGTGTCGTGCCGCCGGGTGAACTGGTGGCCAGGAGCGGCGAGACACTCGAATTCGCCGAGGGCGCACCGGTTCCCGCCGTCCGGGGCGGCGCCCCGCTGGGCGGGCCGGACTGGCAACGGCCGCTGCTCGACCTCGGCGATCAGGGTTATCCGCTGCTCGGCACGTGGGCGATCCTGATCGCCACCATGCTCGGCACCATGGGCCTGCCGCACGTCCTGATGCGCTTCCACACCAGCCCGGACGGCCGCGCCGCCCGCCGGACCGCGGCGATCACCGTCGCCCTGCTCGGCGTCTTCTACCTGTTCCCAGGGGTGTACGGCGTCTTCGGCCGCGTGCTGGTGCCCGAGCTGTACGTCTCCGGCGCCACGGACACGGTCGTCGTGGCGCTGCCGGCGCAGATCGACGACGGCTGGGCGGGCTCGTTGTTCACCGGATTGCTGACGGCGGGCGCGTTCGCCGCGTTCCTGGCGACGTCGCTCGGGCTGCTGCTGGTGATCTCCGGCGCGGTCGCGCACGACCTGGCACCCGGCGGCCTGCGGAGACTGCGCTGGTCGGTGCTCGGAGCGGCGGCGGTGATGGTCCTGCTCGCGCTGCCGTCGGCCAGATTGGACGCCGGTGTCCTCGTCACCTGGGGCTTCACCGTGGCCGCGTCGACGTTCTGTCCCTTGCTGGTGCTCGGCATCTGGTGGAACCGGCTCACCGCCGCGGGCGCGATCAGCGGTGTGCTCGCCGGGCTCGTCGCGTCTTCGGGCTCGATCCTCGTCGCCTTGTTCGTCCCGAGCCTGAGCGGTCTGCCCGCGATCCTCGTGTCGCAGCCCGCGCCCTGGTCGGTTCCGCTGGCATTCGGAGTAATGATCGTGGTTTCCTGGCGGGGCAGGCCTCCCGCCTGGTCGACGGCCGCGATGCTGAGGCTGCACTTGGACGATCGCACAGCCGAAGCCCCTTCGTCGTGGTCCGGCCACCGTTCGTCGACCGTTCGTCGTCTCGGCAGACGTTTGAACCGCTGAAGGTTCCGGTCTCCTTGACCTCTCCTTAACGTGTCGCGGAACACATTCGCGGTGCGAGGAGAACACGATGAGTACCGAAACGGACACTCCCAGTCCGCCCGACGTCGACTGGGACAAAGCTCATGACAGCGCGGAGTTCAAGGAACTGCGGGCTCGGCTGCGCCGGTTCGTCTTCCCCGTCTCGGCGTTGTTCCTCCTCTGGTACCTGCTCTACGTGCTGCTCGCCGACTACGCGCACGGCTTCATGAGCACGAAGCTGGTCGGCAACATCAACGTCGGCCTCGTCTTCGGGCTGCTGCAGTTCGTTTCGACCTTCGTGATCACCGGGCTCTACGTCCGCTACGCGAACAAGAAACTCGACCCCATCGCGGAGAAGATCCGCACGGACATCGAGAGTGAGGCCAAATGAACCTCGCCGCCGGAGTCGAGGGCAGCAGCCCCGTACTCAACATCACCATCTTCGGCCTGTTCGTGGTGGTCACGCTCTTCGTCGTCTTCCGGGCGAGCCGCAACACGAAGACGGCGTCGGACTACTACGCCGCCGGCCGCGCGTTCACCGGCCCGCAGAACGGCGTCGCCATCGCGGGTGACTACCTGTCTGCCGCGTCGTTCCTCGGGATCGCGGGCGCCATCGCCATCTACGGCTACGACGGTTTCCTCTACTCCATCGGATTCCTGGTCGCGTGGCTGGTCGCGTTGCTGCTGGTCGCGGAACTGCTGCGCAACACCGGCAAGTTCACCATGGGCGACGTGCTGGCGTTCCGGATGAAGCAGCGCCCGGTCCGGGCCGCGGCGGCGACGTCCACGCTGGCGGTGTCGTTCTTCTACCTGCTGGCGCAGATGGCGGGCGCCGGTGGCCTGGTCGCGCTGCTGCTCGGGATCGAGAGCAAGGCCGGGCAGGCCGCGATCATCGTGATCGTCGGCGTCATCATGATCGCCTACGTGCTCATCGGCGGGATGAAGGGCACCACGTGGGTCCAGATCATCAAGGCGGCGCTGCTCATCGCCGGCGCGCTGGCGATGACGCTGTGGGTGCTGGGCATGTACGGCTTCAACCTTTCCGCGCTGCTGCAGAGCGCCGTGGACAAGGCGGGCAAGGCCGGTGAGGCGCTGCTCGGGCCGGGCAACCAGTACGGCAAGACCGGCACGACCAAACTCGACTTCCTGTCGCTGGGCATCGCCCTGGTACTGGGCACCGCGGGTCTGCCGCACGTCCTGATGCGCTTCTACACGGTGCCGACCGCGAAGGAAGCCCGTCGTTCCGTGGTGTGGGCGATCGGCCTGATCGGCGTCTTCTACCTGTTCACCCTGGTGCTGGGCTACGGCGCCGGCGCGCTCGTCGGCGCGGACAAGATCAAGGCGGCGCCCGGTGGCGTGAACTCGGCGGCCCCGCTGCTGGCGCTCGAACTGGGCGGCCCGATCCTGCTCGGGCTGATCGCCGCGATCGCGTTCGCGACGATCCTCGCCGTGGTCGCGGGTCTGACGATCACCGCGTCGGCGTCGTTCGCGCACGACGTCTACGCCAACGTGATCAAGAAGGGCAAGGCGAGCCCGGCTTCGGAGGTGAAGGTCGCCCGGATCACCGCGCTGGTGATCGGCGCGGTCGCGATCCTCGGCGGCATCCTCGCCAACGGGCAGAACATCGCGTTCCTGGTGGCGCTGGCCTTCGCGGTGGCGGCGTCGGCGAACCTGCCGACCATCCTCTACTCGCTGTTCTGGAAGCGGTTCAACACCCAGGGCGCGCTGTGGAGCATCTACGGCGGTCTCGCGGTCTGCATCGTGCTGATCGTGTTCTCACCGGCCGTCTCGGGTAAGCCGGTCGACCCGAAGACCGGCAAGAGCGCGTCGATGATCCAGGGTGTCGACTTCCACTGGTTCCCGCTGGACAACCCGGGGCTCGTCTCCATCCCCGTGGCGTTCTTCCTCGGCTGGCTCGGGACCGTGCTGTCCAAGGAGCACAACCAGAAGAAGTACGCCGAGATGGAGGTCCGGTCCCTCACCGGAGCGGGCGCCGAAAAGGCCGTCGCCCACTGATCGCCGGGACGGTGCGGCCGGCATCCAACGCCCCCGGCCGCACCGTCCCGGTTCCCATTCCCCTTCAGTACGGCAGTTTCCCCGCCGTCAGTTCGGCCAGCTTCGCGCGGAGATCGGCGCGGGCCGACTTCCACAGCCCGGTACCCAGCGAGATCCGCGCCACCCCCAGTGCGGTGAGCGCGGAGAGATCGGGGCCTCCGGGCATCGGAGCGGCGTTGACCGCTCCCGGCGCGACCGCCCGCACGAACTCGCCGAGCACTTCCGGCGACTTCACCATGATCGGATAGACGCAGTCCGCCCCGGCGTCGAAGTACGCCTTGGCCCGCAGGATCGCATCGTCCAGTACCGCTCGTTCGTCCGGCGCGCCGAGGAAGACGTCGACGCGGGCGTTGATCACCAGCGCGTCCCCGGCGGCTTCGCGCAACTTCGCGACCCGTTCCGCCTGCGCGTCGAGCGGGCGTACCCCGCCTGAAGCGTGATCGGTGTCCTCGTAGTTGCAGCCGACGGCACCCGCCTCGGCCAGTCTCGCCGCGAGTTCTCCCGCTTCGAGCCCATACCCGCCTTCCGCGTCGACGGTCACCGGCACCGAGACCGCCCGCGCGATCCGCGCGGCCGCCGCGAACATCTCGTCGGCGGGCGCGTCCTCCCCGTCGTCGTACCCGAGGACCTTGGCCACGGCGAAGGAACTCGTCGCCACGACCGGGAACCCGGCGGCTTCCACGAGACGTGCGCTGTCCGCGTCCCACGCGTTCGGCAGGAGCAGCGGAGCGCCCGCCACGTGCAGTTCCCGCAGCCGGGCCGCCGTCATTCGGCGCGCTCGGGCAGCGGCGCGTGGCTGGTGACGCACATCCGGTTCCAACTGTTGATCGCGATGGCCTCCCAGACGATCGCGCGGTACTGCTCCTCGGTGAAGACGCGGGTGGCCTCTTCGTAGACGTCGTCCGGGACGTCGTGCAAGGTCGCGACGTTCGTGATCGCCTCGGTGAGCGCGAGCGCGGCACGCTCCTGCTCGGTGAACAGTTCGGTCTCGCGCCAGCCTTGCAGCACGAACAGCCGTCGCGGCGACTCACCCATCTGCAGCGCGTCGTGAGAGTGCATGTCGAGGCAGAACGCGCAGTGGTTGATCTGCGACGAGCGCATCTTCACCAGTTCGAGGATCTTCTGGTCGACGCCGGCGTTGGCGGCGGCCTTCTCGACTTCGGCCTGGAGTTTCGCCATGGCCTGGTAGATCTCGGGCACTCGTTTGCCCACGTGGATTCGCTCGGTCATGACTGCGAATCTAGCGGCGACTGGCCCACGAGTATGGTCCAGTGGCATGGCAGATTCATGGTCCAGTTCGGGAATAGACGTCCACCTGGACTGGCGCCCCGAAAGCGGCCGGACCGGGCTCGCGACGGCGATCCGCGCGGCCATCCGGGAGGGACGCTGGCAGGCGGGCGCCGCGGTGCCCTCGACCAGGGCGCTGGCGCAGGACCTCGGCGTGGCCAGGGGAACGGTCACCCGGGTCTACGCCGACCTCGCCGCCGAGGGATACCTGCGGACCACGCAGGGCGCGCCGACCCGCGTCGCGACGGCGGGCGCGCTGCCCGCGTCGGCGCCGAGGCCGGTCCCCCGCGACCCGGCGCCGCGTTGGGATCTGCGGCCCGGCAGGCCGAACCTGTCCGCGTTCCCCCGCGCCGCCTGGCTCGCGGCGACCCGGCGGGCGCTGCACCAGGCGCCGATGACGGCGTTCGACTACACGGCCGAGTCGGGTGCGGCGGAACTTCGGGAGACGCTCGCCGCGTATCTCGCCCGCAGCCGCGGGGTGCTCGCCGACCCGGCCCGCATCCTGGTGTGCTCCGGGTTCTCTCACGCGATCGCGGTCCTGGCGCGGGTCCTGCACGCGCGCGGCGCGGACGAGATCGCGTTCGAGAACCCGTCACTGCACATCTACCGGAACATCGCCGCCGCCAACGGTCCCCGCGTGGTCGGCGTTCCCGTCGACGACCACGGGATCACCGTGTCCTCTTTGGACAGTCCAGCGGTGGTGGTCACACCGGCGCACCAGTACCCGTTGGGTGTCACACTCGCCCCTCAGCGACGGGCGGAACTCACCCGCTGGGCGGAGGAAACCGGTGCCGTCGTCATCGAGGACGACTACGACGGCGAGTTCCGGTTCGACCACCAGCAGGTCGGCGCGTTGCAGGCGCTGGCACCCGAACGGGTCGTGTACGTGGGCACGACGAGCAAGACGCTCGCGCCGTCGCTGCGCCTGGGCTGGATGGTGCTGCCGCGGTTCCTGGTCGAACCGGTGCGCGCGGCGCTGGCCGAGAGCGGCGCGCGACCGGCCCTGCTGGACCAGCTGGCGTTGGCCGAACTGATCGAATCGGGCGCCTACGACCAGCACATCCGCCGCTGCCGGATCGAGTACCGCTCCCGGCGCGACAAGCTGCTCACCGCTCTGCCGGATTCCGTGCTGCCGCAAGGGATCTCCGCCGGTCTGCACCTGGTGCTCCAGTTCCCCGGCGAGCTTCCCCGGGAGATGGAGGTGCTGGCCGCCTGCCGCCGCCGCGCCATCGGGCTCGAAGGCCTCAGCGGCTACTGGATCGGCGAGCCACAGCGCGAAGGGCTCATCATCGGGTACGGCGCCGCCGCGAAGCACGCTTTCGGCGGCGCCACCCAAGCCTTGCGCGAAGCCATCTTCGAGGTCACCTGACCCTCACCCCCGCGTTTCGTCCTCTAAATGCGGTAGTTGGCAGTGCGAACCACCGCATTTAGAGGACTAAACGCGTGGGGGCAGCGTCATCACTGGCGCACCAGGTCCCAGCACTCGCTGAGGATGTCGATCAGGTTCTGCTGCCGCTGCTCCAAAACCTCGGGCGTCCAGCTTTCGGTTGCCAGCATTTGAGTCGTGAGAGGGAAGTTCGAAACCGACTTGGCGGTGAAGTACTTCGTCTTCTTGGTGACGAAGTCGTAGTTCTTCGCCTGGGCGTTCTTGGTCCGGCTCAACAGCACCAGATTGGCCAACCGGTGGGTCCAGAACACCCGCTCCGTCAGGGTGAACAGCCGAGTCCAGTCGCTGCCGCGCTGAGGGTTCTGAGGAAGAACGTGTTCGACAGTGATCATCTTGGGCTCATACCGGAGCGCCTCTGGATCTGACAGCAGCTCGTCGAGCCGGATCAGCACGTACTTCCGCACGATCCACTGGTTGTAGATCTCGCCGCCCAGGCGGTCGACCACCTCGGCGCATTCGTCCGGCGTCAGCTCGAGCGCCGGGGCGTCCAGCCCTAGGCCATCGTCGAGTTCGCGGAGAAGCTGCCCGATACGCTGCCCACGTTGGTGGGTATTGAAGCGCCGGAGCAGCATAGACGCTCCAAGACGGTCGAGCTTACGAAGAAACTTCTCCAACCACTCAGAATCGAAACGGTGGTTAGTGAACGCCCACAGCGCGGGCGGCTGCCAATCGAAGTCGTCGAGCCGATGCAGACGCCGCAGCCAGCGATTGATCCCGGTCGGATCGTCCGCCGACTGGTAGTCGCAGGCGAGGAGGTCCCGGTAGGCCTGCCCGTACGGTTCCAACACCTCGTCGACGAACGCCGCCGGACGGTCGGGCAAGAACCCGCTGAGCACACTGGCGTCGAACTCCTGAAGCAGTTCCTTCCTTGCCCGCACCCTCATGTAGACCATTCGGATGTGGGAAAACAGGTCCGCGAACGCGTCTCGGCCTAGATCGACCTCCAGGTCCTCCCACTTGCCGGCGTACTTCTCCTTCAGGGCGTCGGGAAGTGCGCCGACGACCCTGGACTTGAAGATGTCGGCCGGCGAAAGCTCCACCCCACGCGAGTTCATCACCGAAAAGATCCGGTAGGCGCTGGCCAAGTCGGGCGTGCTGACGATCACCAAGAACGTTCTCTGAACGATGGTCTTCGCCAGCGCGAAGCGTTCCTCGGGACTCTTCTGCTCCAAGAGCCTGCGCAGCGCGTTGACATTTTCCGCGATACGCTGCTGTGCGTCGTTCGCCGGTGCTGCGCCGTTCTCCAGAACGGCCATGCCACCACGGTCCTGCACATGCTTACGAAAGAACTCTTCGTCGCGACGCCGAAGCTTGAGCCGAGGGCGTGACGCCAGGTCTTGAATGGGGTCTCCAGGCTCCCAGATCAGCTTGTCCAGGTAGTCCTTCTCGTCGTCGCTCAGCTCACGAAGCACCGATAAGAGGATCGTCAGAGTGGTCAGCCGCTGTTGACCGTCGATCACCTCGGCTCTCGGCTCGCCCGCTTCCTTGACCAAGACCACCGAGCCGAGGAAGTAGGGCTCATCCGGGTTGCGATCGACCGCGTCGTACAGATCGTGGAACAACTGGGTCGCCTGCTCGGTTCCCCAGGTGTACGGCCGCTGGTAGTCGGGGATCGTGAACTCGTAGTCACTCGCGAACACTTTCGACAGTGGAACTTCGTGCGCTTCGAGTTTCTTCATACGACCAATCCACTCCGGAACATGCGGGCTCCCTACGAGTCGTACGAGTGCCGGATCCCGTTACTCCGCGGCGTGACGGTCCCGCGTTTCGTCCTCTAAATGCGGTAGTTGGCAGTGCGAACCACCGCATCTAGAGGACTAAACGCGTGGGGGCAGCTAGCAGAACCAGGCGCGGGCCCGGAGGATGTCGGTCTTCAGCACCGGGGCGCCGTCGACCGGGGCGGGGTTCTCCGGGGTCGGCTTGATGCCGCCGGCGGCGACGTCGTCGAGGGTTTCGAGACCTTCGTGACCGACGGTGCCGAAGATCGTGTAGTTCGGGCGCAGCGCGGAGTCGCCGTACACGACGAAGAACTGGCTTCCGTTCGTCGCCGGGCCCGCGTTGGCCATCGCGAGGACACCGCGCGCGTACACCTTGCGCTCGCCGGTCGGGTCGGTCGGCGCGGGCGGCAGGCCCACGGGCAGCTCGTCCTTGTACTTGTAGCCGGGGCCGCCCTCGCCGGTGCCGCTCGGGTCACCGCACTGCAGCACCTTCAACGTCGGGTACGCGGTCAACCGGTGACACGTCGTGCGGTCGTAGAACCGGTGCTTCGCCAGGTGCAGGAAGCTCTGCACCGTGCACGGCGCCTTCGCCCGATCGAGGGTCAGGTCGATCTTGCCCTGATTGGTCTTCAGCTGCACCGGGACCTTGCCCCGGTCCGGCGTACGACGGGGGTCCGGCGGCAGCGGGACCGGGCGCGCGGCCGGGTCGTCCGGCGTCTGCGTGTACTGGCACGGCCCCTTCGTGACCTTCGGCGGCGCGCCTTCCGCCGACGCCGTTCCGGTGCCGGACGCGAGCATCAGCCCGGCTCCCAGCACTGCCACAAAGACCTTCGCGATCCTCTGCACGGTTCCTGCCTCCCAGCCGTGGACGAAGAAGAGAGCATAGGGTGAATCCCCGGTGCTCACACAGGTCCGGAAGTAGGTCCGCGGTTAGGGTCGAAGCCGTGGAGATCGCCGAACGACACCAATGGCAGCTGAACGCCCTGACCTTCCTGTACGCGTACACGCAGTATGTCCTCGTGCACGAGCGGGTCATGGCCGGGCTGCCGCCGGAGAAACCGGCCGAACTCGACAAACCGCGCATGCTCAGGCTCGCCAAGGTCGTCGACGACATGATCCTCGACTTCCGCAAGGAGGACGGGCTGACCGACCTCGAACGGCGCCGCGTCATCCGCCTCGCCAGGGAGATCAAATCGCACGTCCGGGAGACGTGGCCGCCACGCGAACCGTCGCTGACCGAGTGGATCGCCTCGGCCGCGGCGCATTTCTACTGCGAGGAACACATCAACAACGGCTACGTCCGGATGGGCCGCGTCTTCGATCCCGACATGGCGGACCGGTTCCTGGAGCGGGTCGAGTTCTGCCGGGGGCAGACCGTCACGATCACGAAGTACGCCCACAAGGTGGCCGACGGCGAACAGCTCACGTACGGCGAGACCAACCAGCTCGAAGTCTGGAAAGAGGACGCGATCGCCCATTTGGACAATCTCGACAGCGACTTCGGCGACATCAAGATGTACGTCGAATTCTGACCGCTGCCCGTAAGACCAGAGTTGCCTGTCCCGGCGTACCGGGAAATTGACATGCTCCACCGGTGATCGAGATGCTCGAAGCACAGGCTCCTTTTCCACGGCTAAAGGAGAATTCCGTGCCCTCGATCAAGAAACGCGTCCTGGCCGTGGCGGCCGCCGCTGCCGCCGCGTTCAGCCTGCTCGTCCCGACCGGCACCTCGTTCGCCATCGACCACATCCCCTGCCGCGACGGGGAGAACTTCCTGAAGATCTGGTCGCATCTCGGCGGGAGCAGCAGCGTCGACTGCTACGCCAACCGCGGGCGGATCAGCTTCGGCGGTTGGTGGATCGACCGGATCTACACCGGCAACAACGACCTGATGTATTACGACAGCAATGGCGCCGACGTGCGCATCAACCGGTGGACCGACATCAGTTTCCCGAACCGGCCGCCGAAGGTCCGCGTCATCGAAATCCTCTGAACCTCACGAACCGCGAAGATCTCCGATGAGTACTTCGGCCGCCGCGAACGGGTCGAGTTTCCGCGCGGCCACGCGTTCGGCCACTTCGGTGAGCCGGTCCCCGGAACGCAGGTCGACGATTTCCGCGCGCAACCGCTGCACGGCGATCGCCTCGACCTCGTCCCGGGCCCGCGCCGCACGACGGCGGGGCAGTTCGTCGCGCCGGACCAGCCAATCGTGGTGTTCGTCGAGCGCGCGGACGACGTCCTCGGCGCCTTCGCCGCGCGAAGCCACCGTTCGCACGATCGGCTGACGCCAGCTCGGGCCGCGGATCTCCCGGCGTACCAACGAGATCATCTGCTTGAGGTCGTGCACGGTCGCGTCCGCGCCCTCGCGGTCGGCCTTGTTGACCACGAACACGTCCGCGATCTCCAGCACGCCGGCCTTGGCCGCCTGGATCCCGTCGCCCATCCCGGGCGCGAGCAGGACCACGGTGGTGTCGGCCAGTTTCACGACGTCCACTTCGGACTGACCGACGCCGACGGTCTCGATCAGCACGACGTCGAACCCGGCCGCGTCGAGTACCCGGACGGCCTGCGGCGTCGCCCACGACAACCCGCCGAGATGGCCGCGCGTGGCCATCGACCGGATGAACACGCCGGGATCGGTGGCGTGTTCGGTCATCCGGATCCGGTCGCCGAGCAGCGCGCCGCCGGAGAACGGCGACGACGGGTCGATCGCCAGTACGCCGACGCGCAGGCCTTTCGCCCGTAAAGCCGTGAGCAGCGCGGAAGTCGATGTCGACTTACCGACACCGGGTGGCCCGGTCAGGCCGACTATCCGCGCGTTGCCGGTGTGCGGCGTCAGCTTCGCCGCGACCTCGGGCAACCGTGGATGAGCGTCCTCGACCAGCGACAGCAACCGGGCGATCGCGCGGGGGACGCCGTCCCGCGCGCGACCGACCAGTTCGTCGATGTCCAGCTGTACCGGCAAGAGCTTTACGGGACGCGGATGAGCAGCGCGTCGCCCTGGCCGCCACCACCGCAGAGGGCGGCCGCGCCGAGACCGCCGCCACGACGGCGGAGTTCGTGGACCAGGTGCACGGCGAGCCGCGCGCCGGACGCGCCGATCGGGTGACCGAGGGCGATCGCGCCGCCGTCGACGTTCACCTTCTCCGGGTCGAGCCCGAGCTTGTCGGCAGAGACCAGGCCGACGGCGGCGAACGCCTCGTTGATCTCGACGAGGTCGAGCGCGTCCGCGGTCAGGTTCGCCTTGGCCAGCGCGGCCAGGATCGCATTCGACGGCTGCTCGTGCAGGCTGGCGTCCGGACCGGCGACCACGCCGTGCGCGCCGATCTCGGCGAGCGGGGTCAGGCCCAGCTTCTCGGCCTTGGCCTTGCTCGCGACGATGACCGCGGCCGCGCCGTCGGAGATCTGCGAAGCCGAACCGGCGGTGATGGTGCCGTCGGAGGCGAAGGCGGGACGCAGCTTCGCGAGGCCCTCGGCGGTGGTGTCGGCGCGGACACCCTCGTCCTGTGAGAAGACGACCGGGTCGCCCTTGCGCTGCGGGATCGACACCGGCGCGATCTCGGCGTCGAAGCGGCCCTCGGCGATCGCGGCGGCGGCGCGCTGGTGCGACCGCGCGGAGAACTCGTCCTGCTGCTCACGGGTGAGCCCGTAGCGGCTGTTGTACTTCTCCGTCGAAGAGCCCATCGCGACCTGGTCGAAGGCGCAGAACAGACCGTCGTAGGCCATGTGGTCGACGAGCGTGGTGTCGCCGTACTTGAACCCGGCGCGGGACTTCGGCAGCAGATGCGGCGACTGCGTCATCGACTCCTGGCCGCCCGCCACGATCAGGTCGAACTCACCCGCGCGGATGAGCTGGTCGGCCAGCGCGATGGCGTCGAGACCGGAGAGGCAGACCTTGTTGATGGTCAGCGCCGGGACGCTCATCGGGATACCGGCGGCGACCGCGGCCTGCCGGGCGGGGATCTGGCCCGCGCCCGCGGTGAGCACCTGGCCCATGATCGTGTACTGGACCGCGTCCGGCGAAACACCGGCCTGCTCCAGCGCCGCCTTGATGGCGAAGCCGCCGAGTTGCGCGCCCGAGAAATCCTTCAGGGAACCGAGCAATCGCCCGATCGGTGTACGGGCGGCACCCAGGATCACGGAACCGGACACGGCGTCCTCCAAGCATCGGCGCAAGGGCAAAGGGGGTCTTCGCGACCATACCCGGGTCGCGGCCCTCTTGATGGAGCCAGTGTGAGGCGGCGCACGCCGGTCCGCCCGCCCGCGCACCTATCCTGCTCTGCATGAACCAGGCGCTGAAACCGTTCGTGACCGCCATCGACCACGTCGGCATCGCGGTACCCGACCTCGACGCCGCGATCGCCTTCCACGCCGAGCATTTCGGCCTGGAGGTCGCGCACGAGGAGGTCAACGAGGAGCAGGGCGTCCGCGAGGCGATGCTGCGCGCGCCGGGCACCGCCGGGACCGAGACCGCGATCCAGCTCCTCGCGCCGCTGCGCGACGATTCCGCGATCGGCAAGTTCCTCGCGAAGAGCGGCCCCGGGCTGCAGCAGCTGGCGTATCGAGTGTCCGATGTGGACGCCGCGGCCGAGGCTCTGCGCGCGCAGGGACTCCGGCTGCTCTACGCCGAGGCGAAACGCGGCACGTCCAACAGCCGGGTGAACTTCGTCCACCCCAAGGACGCCGGCGGCGTGCTGGTGGAACTGGTCGAGCCCGCGAAGGACGGTCACTGACCCCGCGTCAACGCCGAGGCGATGAAGAGGACTTCGCGGTCGATCTCGGCGGGGTCCCCGTCCTCGGTGTGCCGCGCCGTCGCGTGGCGATGACTCACCGCCCGCGCGAGCAGCCCCGAGGCCGAATCGACGTCGGCGATCGCGAGTTTGCCGCCGGTCGCGGCGACGATCACCGCCTTCACCTGCCGGACGAGTTGCTGGAAGCGTTCGGCCAACGCGTCGCGGACCGCGCGGTGCGTGTCGGCCTCGCGCCACAACAGATGTGACAGCGCCAAGGACCGGTTGAACCGCCTGTCGAGTTCGACGACGAGACCGCGGAGACTGCCCGCGAGGTCGCCGGGGACGACCACGACGGCCGGTTCGATCCGGGCGTCGGGCAGTTCGGCGACCAGCGCGGCCAGCAGATCCGACTTACGCCGGAAGTAGTAATGCACCAGGCCTTTCGGCACGCCCGCCCGCTCCGCGATCCGCGAAGTGGGCGTGGCGTCGAAACCGGATTCGGCGAAGAGCGCCTCCGCGGCCCGCAGGATGCGCTGTTTCGCCGAATCCTCTTTCACGCCGTTTCCTCCCGGGTCAGTGCTGTCCCGCCGTCCGGTGCGTCGCCTGGGCGATCGGCATCGCCGCCGCCCCGGCCACCACGGTCAGGACGCCACCGATCCAAGCGGTCCAGGACGCGCCCATGAAGTCGGCGTATCCCATCACCCAGGGCGAAATGAACAGCAGCGCGCCCAGGACGATCTGAATGCCTTCGCCGTAGACCATGCCAGGCATCGCAAGCGACGCGAGACCGTCGAGGGCGACCAGCGCGCCGAGGACGACGAGCGTCCACAGGGCGGTGTTGTCCGTGGTCATCCAGAGGGGTGAAAGCGCGACCACGACACCGATGACCACCTCCGCCCAGTCATGGGGACGGGTCCAAGGGCGCGTCGTGGGTTCGTTCATGCGTGCTCACCTCCGAATATCGGCTGAACCTGCAGGTCGGAGAGATCTCCACCGCCCATGGTCCGCTTGGTTGGCCGGCCGGTCAAGACCGGTCGATAACGCTTCGGGATGTGTACGTGCTCCACGTCTCGTACAGTTGTGGAGCCGGTTACCCATGAGTAATTTAAGCCGCCAAACGCCGTCCCCCCATTCGCGGAGGTTTCGATGACGCAGCTCGGCGAGATCCAGCAGGCCATTCTGAACGATGACCTCGGCGCCGTGGCGTCGCTCGACGTGCCGGAGTCCTATCGCGGGGTGACCGTGCACAAGGACGAGGCCGGCATGTTCGAAGGCCTCGAAAGCCGGGACAAGGACCCGCGCAAATCGCTGCACGTCGACGAGGTCCCGACGCCGGAACTCGGCCCCGGTGAGGCGCTGGTCGCGGTCATGGCGAGCGCGATCAACTACAACACCGTCTGGACCTCGATCTTCGAACCGGTCTCGACGTTCAAGTTCCTGGAGCGCTACGGGCGGCTTTCGCCGCTGTCGAAGCGCCACGACCTGCCCTATCACGTCGTCGGCTCGGACCTGTCCGGCGTGGTGCTGCGCACCGGCCCCGGCGTGCACAACTGGAAGCCGGGCGACGAGGTCGTCGCGCACTGCCTCAACGTCGAGCTCGAAGGCCCGGACGGGCACAACGACACGATGCTCGACACCGAGCAGCGGATCTGGGGTTTCGAGACGAACTTCGGCGGGCTCGCGGAGATCGCGCTGGTGAAGGCGAACCAGCTGATGCCGAAGCCGGATCACCTCACCTGGGAGGAGGCCGCTTCCCCCGGTCTGGTGAACTCCACCGCGTACCGCCAGCTCGTCTCGCGCAACGGCGCCGACATGAAGCAGGGCGACGTCGTGCTGATCTGGGGCGCTTCGGGCGGCCTCGGCTCCTACGCGACGCAGTACGCGCTCAACGGCGGTGCAATCCCGGTATGCGTGGTCTCCAGCCCCGAGAAGGCGGAGATCTGCCGGAAGCTCGGCGCTGAGCTGATCATCGACCGCAATGCCGAGGGCTACAAGTTCTGGAAGGACGAGCACAACCAGGACCCGAAGGAGTGGCAGCGGTTCGGCAAGAAGATCCGTGAGCTGACCGGCGGCGAGGACCCGGACATCGTCTTCGAGCACCCGGGCCGCGAAACCTTCGGCGCGTCCGTCTACGCCGCGCGCAAGGGCGGCACGATCGTCACGTGCGCGTCGACTTCCGGCTACATGCACCAGTTCGACAACCGCTACCTCTGGATGAACCTGAAGCGGATCATCGGCAGCCACTTCGCCAACTACCGCGAATCGTGGGAAGCGAACCGGCTGATCGCGAAAGGTCTGATCCACCCGACGCTGTCGAAGACCTACGCGCTCGAGGAAACCGGACAGGCCGCGCTGGACGTCCACCGCAACGCGCATCAGGGCAAGGTCGGCGTGCTCGCCCTTGCCCCGGAAGAAGGTCTGGGTGTCCGGAACCACGAGCTGCGCGAAAAGCACATCGACGGGATCAACGCCTTCCGGAACGTTTAGCGCGCCGGAACGTGCTTTCGCCGCGCGTTGCGTGGGTGCTCACCCTTCCGTGACTCCAGCTCGACTACGGTAGAAGGATGAGCCTTGGCGAGGAACGGGAGCTAGTGCCGCTGGGAGCCGGCTTCGACGTGGCGAAGCGCGGTTACAGCCGTGCGCAGGTCGACGAACATCTCGAACGGCTGGACGCCGATCTGAAGATGCTCACCGCCGATCGCGATGCCGCCATCGGACAGGCGGGCGACCTGGCACGGCAGCTGGAGATCGCGCGCGGCGAGATCGCGGACCTGCGCGGGCAGGTCGACAGGCTCGCCCAGCCGCCGACGAGCGTCGAAGGCCTTTCCGAGCGGCTGCAGCGCATGTTGCGGCTCGCGCAGGACGAGGCCGCCGACACCAAGGCGCGCGCGGAAGCCGAAGCCGGGCACATCCGCGCGAAGGCGGAGACCGACGCGAGCGCCATGCGGGCCCGCTACGAGCAGCTGCTCAACGAACTCGACCTCCGTCGCAAGGAGATGGAGGCCGAGCACCGCGGCGTGCTGGAGAAGGCCCGCGCCGAGGCGAAAGACATCATCGACAAGGCGAAGGCTGAGCGCGACAAGCTCGACGCCGAATCGCAGCAGCGCCGCACGCAGGTCGAAGAGGACTTCGAGATCGCGATGGCGTCGCGACGCACCGAGGCCATGCACGCGCTGGCCGAACAGGAGGCCGCGAGCAAGGCCGAGGCCGCCCGCCGCGTCCGAGAGGCCACCGAGGACGCCGCCGCCATCCGCGCGAAGGTGCTCGAAGAGGAGACGGCGGCCAAGGCCGACATCGAACGCCGTCAGCGCGAGTCCGTCGCCGACGCCAACAAGCGCAAGCAGGACTCGATCACCGAGGCCAACGCCCGGCTCGCCGAGGCGGCCGACGAGGCACGCCGCCGCGTCCGGCAGGCGACCGAGGAGTCCAACCGGCGGATCACACAGGCCACCGAACGGGTGGAAGCGCTCCGCAAGGTGCGCTCCAGCCTGGCCGAGCAGGTCCGCTCCGCGCGGACAGCGCTCGCCGAAGCGACGCACGTGCTCGGCGACGAACCGCAGATCCCGGCGGACCTGAAGGCGAAGCCGTCGCCCGACTCGGAAGCCACCGTGCAGATCCGGACGGCCGATGTGCCGAAGGCCACATCCGGTGCGAAGCCTTCACCGCGACCTGCGGCAGCGCAGAAACCGACTGGCGAGTAACCTTCTCACCCGACCGTGCTCGTCGGCGACCTGCGAGGCCGCCGACGAGCGGTTATCGTCGCTGCTCGCGCGCAGGTGCGGGCTGTCAGATCGGTGGAGGTTGCGGATGGCTGCATATCGGACCGTGGTCGTGGGCACGGACGGCTCGGATTCTTCGTTCGCCGCGGTCGACCGGGCGGCGGGTGTCGCCGGGGATTCCGGAGCGACCCTGGTCATCGTGTGCGCCTACTACCCCGCCAACAAGGGCGACGTGGAAAAGGCGCAGGACGTCCTCGGCGACGAGGCGTACCAGGTCGTCGGCTCGGCGCCGGCCGAGGACACCCTCCTGTCCGCCCGCGACCGGGCGGCGAAGGCCGGCGCGAAGACCATCGAGACCGCCGCGGTCGTGGGCGACCCGGTCGACTCGCTGCGCAAGGTCGTCGCCGAACGCTCCGCGGATCTGCTGGTGGTCGGCAACCGCGGGCTGAACACGCTCGCGGGCCGCATCCTGGGCTCCGTGCCGTCCGAGGTCGCGCGGAAGTCCGGGGTGGACGTGCTCATCGTCCACACCACCTGATGCCCGAACCCGGCGAGATCTCGCCCGACGCGCTGCAACAGCGCCTCGAACGGATCCTGCTCGGCGGAAGACGCAAGTACACCCGGCTCGAAGTCGCCGAGAAGGCAGGCGTTCCCGAGGAACGCTCTCGGCGGCTTTGGCGTGCGCTGGGTTTCGCGACGGTCGACGACGACGAGGTCGTCTTCACCGACGCCGACATCGAAGCGATCCGCACGGCCGACCAGCTGATGAACTCGGGGCTGATCGACCCGAGCATCGAACTGGCCGTGACGCGCGCGCTGGGCCAGCACCTTTCGCGACTCGCGGAATGGCAGGTCCACATGCTGTGGACGATGATCACCGAGAACAAGGAGATCGGCAGCAGCGAACGCCAGATCGGACGGCTCGTCGAACGGCTCCTGCCCGAACTGGAGAAGGTGCAGGAATTCGTCTGGCGCCGCCACCTGGCCGCCTACGCCGGCCGGGCGCTGGCCCTGCCGGACGAAGACCTCGAAGCTAGGACCGAAGTGGTCGGCTTCGTCGACATGGTCGGCTACACCCGCCTGACCAGGCAGGTCGACGAAGAGGAGCTGACCGACATCCTCGACCGGTTCGAATCCGTCGCCACCGAGGTGGTCGCCGATCACCACGGGCGGATCGTGAAGATGATCGGCGACGAGGTCCTGTTCGTCGCCGATTCCGCCGTCGACGGGGCCGAGATCGCCCTCGCCCTGTCCGAACGCGCCGACGCCGACGAGACCCTGCCCTCCGTGCGCGCCGGGCTGGCTTCGGGCCGGATCCTCAGCCGGTTCGGCGACGTCTACGGCTCGGTCGTGAACCTCGCCGCCCGCCTCACGTCGACCGCGCGGCCGGGCACCATCCTCGTCGACAAGGAACTCGCCGCCGAGCTCTCGGGCTTCCCGGAGTACGAGGTCCGCACGCGGCGACCGGTTTCGGTACGGGGCTACAACCGGCTGCGGCCTTCGTCCCTGCGCCGGGCGCGAGACCGGCCCGCGGGTATGTTCGCGTCTTCGCAACTGCTCGCCGCGGAGATGCTGGGGCTGGCCGAGGCCACTCCGGAGCCCGCCTCGGACGCGGTCGAGGACGCGACCGCGGATTCCTTGCCGCCCCGGCCTCGGTCGAAGCGACGGCGGCGCTGATCCCCGGCTGGGGAGAGCAAGGGACCTTTGCTACCACTTCCGACGGCTGCGGACGTTCTCGACCCCAGACGTCATGAAAGGGTCGTTCAGGACATTTTTTGTCCTGAACGACCCTTTCATGACATCGGGGAAGGGAGCGGAGCCCGTCATGCGGGCAGCACGGCGTACTGCCGCACATAGAGATCGGTGTAGGTGACCGGACCGCGCGGGCCGGGGACCTTGTCCAGGTTGATGCCGGTCTCGGGGACGGCGAGCAGCTTGAATCCGTCGAGCAGCCGGGTCGGGGCGTTCCAGAAGACACCGGTGCCGGTGTACGCGTCGAAGAAAGCGTCGGCGGCTTCGCTGCTTTCGGTCGCGATGCCGGCGGCCAAGCCCGAGGTCCGCTCGTTGGCGATCTCCGCCGCCTCGGGCAGGCCTGAGACCTTCGCGACGGTGACGGTCGCTTCCCGGTCCGAGTCGAGCGCCCATTCGTAGCCGATGGCGTGCTCGTGCGGTGCGAGAGAGGGCGTGACGCCGCGTTCGGCCAGCGCGCCGGAGATGCCGGGCCAGACGCGATCGTGCGCGCTCTCGTGGATCAGCAACAGGTTCAGCCGGTTGCAGACGCCGAGCCGGTCGAGGCTGCTGAAGACCAGGTCTCGTACCTTGTCGGCGTCGGCCGCCTCGTCGACGTACAGCACGCCGCCGCCATCGGCGTGCGCCAGCGTGCGGACGCCGTGGACGGCCGCCTCGGTGGCCAGCGCCCGGGTGCTGTCACCGCTGCCGCGCAGGATGACCAGCGGCACGAGCTCAGGGAAGCGCACCAGCGCGGAGGCCGCTTCACGCTCGGCGCGCGGCACCAGCTGGATGACGTCCGGATCGATACCCGCCTCGGAGAGCGCGGGCGCGATCACGGTCTCGCGCAGGCGCTGGGCCGAGCCGAGCGCGGCGGAACCCGTGCGGAGCACACCACCGTTGCGCGACTTCACCAGCTGCGACGCGACGTCCACCGTGACGTTCGGGCGCGCCTCGTAGTTCGCGCCGATCACGCCGACCGGACGGCGGCGTTCCACCAGCCGCAGGCCTCCGTCCAAAGTGGACACGTCGACGGACCGCTCCTGATGCGGCGCGCCGGCCAGGAGACGGAGCTGTTCGGCCATGCCGGTCAGCCGCTCGGGCGTGATGGTGAGCCTGTCGAGCAGGCCAGCGCTCATCCCGTCCTGGCGTGCCTTGGCGATGTCGGCCTCGTTCGCTTCGAGCACGACGTCCGAGTGCTCGACCAGCTTGTCCGCCATGGCGTTCAGCGCGGCGTCGATCGCGTCCGCGGTGGCGACGGCCAGCGACGGCGCGGCCCGTTTCGCCGATCGAGCGCATTCCTCGACGGCCTTGGCGACCTCGTCCATCTGCTGACTCCTTCCGCGCGGAACGAGCCACCAGTCTGCCGTACCGCCCCGGTCAGGCGACGGTCGGCTCCAGCAGCCACAACCCGCCCGCGAAGAGGCAGCTCACCGTCAGCACGGCCATCACCAGCACCCACAGCACCGCGGGCATCCCGGTGAGCCTGCCGAGCTGATCGGCGTCGGAATCCCGCGCCGATCCCCGGCGCCGTTTGATCTGAAGCTCGACCACCGGCCGGACACCACCGAACAGCAGGAACCAGGTCAGCAGGTAGACGAAGATGGCCTGGAACCACGAAGGCGCCACCAGCGCGACCAGCCCGAGCACCACCGAGGTGGCGACCACGGTGAACACGCCGTAGGTGTTGCGCACCATCACCAGCACACCCAGCAGCATCAGGGCCATCACGATCAGCACGACGGTGATCAGGTCGGACGAGAGCAGGCCCGCGAACACCAGTCCGAGCACCGCGGCCGCCGGATACCCGGCCAGCGCGGTGAACGCCATCCCCGGGCCCTCCGGTTTGCCACGAGACACCGTGACACCGGAGGTGTCCGAATGCAGCTTGATGCCCTGCAGCCGACGGCCGACCAGCACCGCCGCCAGCGCGTGGCCCGCCTCGTGGACGAGCGTGATCAGGTTGCGGGCGATCCGCCAAGGCCTGCCGGAGAGCACCACCAGCAGCGCGAGACCACCGGTAACCAGGGTGATCGTGCCGGGAGGGGTGGACTGGGCGATGTCGGAAACCGTTTCGGCGGGAGACGAGCTCACCTCATCAGCTCACCACAAGCCGGATATGTCCCGTGTCAGGCGGTCATCGAACCTCCGATCCCCCGCGTGCGAAACTCCCCGTCGTTGCGCAGGGCGAAGGCCACCCAGCTGCGGAACGGCCGCCACACCGCGGACAGCTCCTCCAGCTCCTCGGGTGGCGCCTCCGGCAGGTCGTACGCGGCCCGCATCGCCTCCTGCAACCGGGGCTCGCCACTGGGGAAGACGTCCGGATGCCCGGCGCCCCGGATCAGGATCAGCTGCGCCGAGAACGGGCCGATCCCCGGCAAGCGCTGCAACCAGCGCAAAGCGTCCGGCACCGGCATCGCACGCAGGTACGCGGCGTCGAGCAGACCGTCCTTGGCGGCGTTGGCCACCGCGCGCAACCGCTCGGCCTTGACCTCCGGCAGGGCGCGCACGGCCTCAGGCCCGGCCAGGACGTCCGGCGCCGGGAAAGATCTGAGGACCTTCCCGCCGACGTCCACCGGCCTGCCGAACTCCTCGGCGAGCCGTCGTTTCACCGTGGCCGCCTGGGACATCCGCGCCCGGTGGCTCAGGATCGCCCAGCAGGCCGCTTCATAGGGGGAATGGAACAGCACCGGCCGCAGCCCGGGGTGCGCTTGCTGGAGGCGGCGCACCACGGGATCCGCCGTGCCGACCTTGGCGAAGCCGACGCCGTCGACGTCCACCGACAGGATCCGCCGGACCTGGGCGCCGACTTCGACGGCGAGGCCCTCCTCGGCGAAGACCTCCACTTCGATCGAACCGGGCGATCTCTGTCTGACGGCCGCACCGACGTGCTCCCAGCCCGCTTCGGCGGGAAAGGCGAAACGCAGGGTGCCGGGCTCGGTGGCCGCGTCCGTGCGGCACGCGGGCGGGAAAACGGTCAGGAAACGGATGGACTTGTCGAGGTCGAACGGGCCGCGCACCGGGATGCGGAGCGTGGTGGTGGCGGAGTGCTGCAGGATCGAGCCGGTCATTTCGGGCTCCTTCGGCTGGGGAACGGCGACTCCCTCCGACGTTAGAGAGGGCCACCGACAGTTTCGGGTCGTGGCGGCGGGGATGTCGCGAACGGGCCGGTCATGGCAGATTCTGGCGGTGAGGACCGTGAAGGGAGCAGCCATGCCGGACCATCGCGAACGTCTCGAAAACCTGTTGCGGCCAGGCACCACGACCGCCGGAGCCGACCAGGGTTTCCTTGACCTGCTGGGGGAAATACCGCAGGCGGGGCCGCCGACCGGGCTCGCCCAGCGGCTGATGCGCACCTCCGCCGTGCCGATGATCTACGAGCGGTACTGGCGCCCGACGCTGGGCAGGGTCGCGAAAGGACTGAACGGCCCGAGCATGGCGGACGAGGTCCGGATCGCGCTCGAAGCGCTCGGCCTGCGTCCCGGCCAGATCGCGCTGGACGTCGCCTGCGGCACCGGCAGGTTCACCCGCGCTTTCGGCGAAGCGGTCGGGCCGGACGGGCTGGCCATCGGACTCGACGGTTCGGTCACCATGCTGGAGAAGGCCCTCGCCGCGCCCAATCCCCCGTCGGTGAGCTACCTGCGCGCCGACGCCGTCGACCTGCCGCTCGACGATTCCACTGTGGACGGCGTCTGCTGTTTCGCCGCGCTGCACATGTTCGCCGATCCGGACGCGGCCCTGGATTCGTTCGCCCGGGTGCTGAAACCGGGCGGCTCGCTGGTGATGCTGACCAGTGCCCGGCACAGCGACCAGCCGATGCGGCTGGCGGACACCGTCCTCGGCAGGCTGAGCGGGCAGCGGATGTTCGACCGCGGCGAGATCGCGGTGAAGCTGTTCCGGCGCGGTTTCGACCACGTCGACGAGCGGTACTCCGGTGTCACGCAGATCGTCAAAGGCGAGCGGGGAGTTAACATCCGGAAATGATCCGCTCTGAGCACGCTTCGCCGATCCCTCCCGACGACGGCTACCTCCGCTCGCTGGTCGACGCGACCGCGGACGCCGTCGCCGCGGCCGAACCCCTCGGTTCGCCCCACGACGGCGCGGACGCCGCCACCCGAGACGCCGTCAGCGCCGAGATCCGCGCGCTGGAAGCGGAATTGGTGGGGCTGAGCCAAGACCTGCACGCTCATCCGGAAGAGGGTTTCGCCGAGCACCGCTCGGTCCGGGCGCTCGGGGACCTGCTCGAGCGGCACGGCCACGAGGTGACGATCGGCGCGGGCGGGCTCGACACCGCCTTGGTCGCGACCACCCCCGGCAGCGGCCCGCATATCGCGGTCCTCTCCGAATACGACGCGCTTCCCGGGCTCGGCCACGGCTGCGGGCACAACGTCATCTGCACCGCGGGCGCGGGCGGTTTCCTCGGCGCAGCGGCGGTCGCCGAACGCCTCGGCGGCCGGGTCTCGCTGATCGGCACACCGGCGGAAGAAGGCGGTGGCGGCAAGGAGACGATGGCCCGCGCCGGCGTTTTCGACGACGTCGACGCCGTGGTCATGCTGCATCCGTTCAGCCACGACATCGCCATGCACCCGTTCCTCGGCAGGCGGCAGCTGGAAATGGTGTTCCACGGGGTCGGCGCGCACGCCTCGGCTCAGCCGTTCATGGGACGGAACGCGCTCGACGCCGCGGTCGCGGCATATCAGGGAGTCGCGGCGCTCCGGCAGCATCTGCCGTCCAGTGACCGCGTACACGGAGTCTTCACCGACGGCGGCGCCCGGCCGAACGTCGTCCCCGAACGCGCGGCGCTGCTGTTCTATCTCCGGTCCGCGCAGCCGGACACGCTGCGCGACCTCGCCGAGCGGGTTTCGGCGATCGCGCGCGGCGCGGCGGAGATGACCGGGTGCGGAGTCGAGCTGAAGTGGGACGCCCAGCCCGCGTATCTGCCGATCCGGTTCAACACCACCCTCGCCGGACGCTGGTCGGTGCACCAGGTCGACGCCGGCCGCAAACCGCTGCCGCCGGGGATCGTGCCCGAATTCCTCACCGGTTCGACGGATCTCGGCAACCTCTCCTACCGGATGCCCGCGATCCATCCGATGATCGCCATCGCCGGGCCGACGACCGCCTTGCACACCAAGGAGTTCGCGGCCGCGGCCGGTTCGCCGGACGGAGATCGGGCGGTCGTCGACGGCGCACTGGGGCTGGCGCTGACGGCCGTCGACTATCTGGCCGACGCGAAACTCCGCGCCGCCGTGCACGAGGAGTTCGAGGCATCGGGCGGAGCATTGGACGTGCCGTCGTTCTTCGGCTGAGTTTCTCAGGGAATTCTTCTCAGGAAAGCACAGGGGGATTCCACAGGCGGTTCACAAGTACGGGCGCGAATCTTGTTCCATGACCGAGAACGAGAGTCGGCCAGGCCCCGCCTCAACCGGTGGGCACCAGCCGCCGCACCAGCAGCAGTACCCCGGTTACACCCCTTGGCAGGCCGCGCCGAATCCACTCGTCACCCCGCCAGCGCGCAAGAAGGGCGGCCGGGTCGCCGTCCTCGTCAGTGCGACGGCGCTCGCCGCCGCACTCGTCGGCGGCGTCGGTGGAGCCGCGATCGCCGGGCTCGGCTCCACGTCGTCGGCGTCGGGCACGGGTTCGTCCGCGGTCGCCAACGGGCAACTGGTCGGGAACACCACTTCGGGTGACGTCAGCGGGGTCGCCGCGAAGGTGACACCGAGCGTCGTGCAGGTGAACGTGACCACCGCGCAAGGTGACGCCGTCGGCTCCGGCGTCATCCTGACGGCGGACGGGCGCATCCTCACCAACGCGCACGTCGTCGCGGACGCCGAGGGAGACGTAACCGTCACGCTGTCCGACGGCAAGCAGTACCAGGCGAGCGTGGTCGGCGCCGACACGAAGGCCGACATCGCCGTACTCCAGGCGAAGAACGCGAGCGGGTTGACCCCGGCTTCGCTGGGCGATTCCAGCAAGCTCGCCGTCGGCCAGCAGGTCGTCGCGATCGGCTCGCCCGGCGGGCTGCAGAACACCGTGACCACGGGGATCGTGAGCGCGCTGAACCGCAAGCTCGACGAGTTGAGCAGTGGGCAGGAGCGGCGCTCGCCCTACAGCAGGACCACGAACGAAGCCGGACCGAGCTACACCGCGATCCAGACCGATGCCCCGATCAACCAGGGCAACTCGGGTGGAGCGCTGGTGGACGCGCAGGGGAACGTCATCGGCATCAACTCGGCGCTGTACAACCCGGCCTCGACCGGCAGCATCGGCATCGGTTTCGCGATCCCCATCAACGACGCGAAGAAGATCGTCGAGCAGATCGTCGGCTGATCCCGCCGTCTGGACCGCTGTCAGGGGGCGGCCCAGCAGGCAATGCCCGTGAAGGCCTCCTTGCGCAAGGAGGCCTTCACGGCGTTCAGAGTTCGTACGTGAGGGTGAAGGTGTGGTTGCCCTCGTCGTCCTGGACGATCTCCGCCGTTCCGGTGATGCCGGTCAGCTCACCGTGGCCGGATCCCGGCAAGACGATCAGGTGATGCCCGTTCTCCCCTGCCGAGTGATGCAGGACGAAGCCGCCCTTGCGCCCGCCGACGGAGACGGCCAGCCGCTCGAAGGCGACGTACGCCGACGACGTCTCGTTCACCGCCGTGAGCATCTCGACGGCACTGGTGCCTTCGACGTCGCCGGCGAACGTCTTGGTCAGCAGCACCCGCGAGAACTCGGTGCCTTCGGACTTCTCGGTGGCTTGCGGATCCCAGCCGTCCACGGTGAACGACGCTGTCGCGGTGTTGGTCATGGCAACGAGCCTGCCGGAGATACCTGACAGGTCGCGTCAGGTATTCCTCACCGCCGCCGGTTCCCGAACAGACCGCGCGTGATCTCCCGCCCCAGCGCGCTCGCCGCCGAGCGGAGGAACGACTTCACCGCCGGGTTCTTCATCGCCTGCTCGACCATCCCCGGCTCCTGCTTCTCCGGCTTCGGAGCGGGCGCTTCGGGCGGCGGCGCCTCACCGGCAGGCGGAGCGGCCACCTTCGCGGCGAGCTTCTCGTAGGCCGACTCGCGGTCGATCGTCTCGGCGTACTTCGCGTGCAGGTCCGAAGACGTCGTCGCCGCGGCGATGGCTTCGGCACCGATGGAGCCCATCTTCGAACGCGGCGCGCGAAGGCGGGTCCACGCGACCGGCGTCGGCGCGCCCCGCTCGGAAAGGACGGTGACGATCGCTTCGCCGATACCGAGCGACGTCAGCGCCGAGTCCAGCTCGTAGTGCTTCGTCTTCGGGTACGTCTTCACCGTCTTCGTCAGCGCCGCCTGGTCCTCGGGTGTGAACGCGCGCAACGCGTGCTGCACGCGCGCGCCGAGCTGGGACAGGACGTTGTTCGGGATGTCCGTCGGGAGCTGAGTGCAGAAGAACACGCCGACGCCCTTGGAGCGGATCAGCTTCACGGTCTGCTCGATGCGCTCCAGGAACGCCTTCGACGCGTCGTTGAACAGCAGGTGCGCCTCGTCGAAGAAGAACACCAGCTTCGGCTTGTCGAGGTCACCCTCTTCGGGCAGCTCCTCGAACAACTCGGCCAGCAGCCACATGAGGAAGGTCGAGAACAGCGCCGGCTTCGACTGGAGGTTGTCCAGCTCCAGCAAGGTCACCATCGCCTTGCCGTCGACCTCGCGCATCAGATCGTGAACGTCCAGCTCGGGCTCGCCGAAGAAGTCCTCGCCGCCCTGGGCCTCCAGATTGGACAGCGCCCGGAGGATCACCCCGGCCGTCGCGGCCGAGACGCCACCGATGCCCTTGAGGTCCTCCTTGCCCTCGTCACTCGTCAGGTGCGTGATGACCGAGCGGAGGTCCTTCGTGTCCAGCAGCGCCAGCCCGCGCTGATCGGCCCAATGGAAGATCAGGCCGAGCGTCGACTCCTGGGTTTCGTTGAGCCCCAGCACCTTCGACAGCAGGATCGGGCCGAAACTCGTGATCGTCGCCCGGATCGGCGACCCCTTGCCGCCCGTGCCCAGCGACAGGAACTGCACGGGGAACGCGGCGGGCTCCCAGGAGTCGCCCAGCTCATCGGCGCGCTTGGTGATCTTGTCGTTGCTTTCACCCTGGGCGGCGAGCCCGGACAGGTCGCCCTTCACGTCCGCCAGCACCACGGGCACTCCCGCGGCCGACAGCTGTTCGGCGATCAGCTGCAGGGTCTTCGTCTTGCCGGTACCGGTCGCTCCCGCGACCAGCCCGTGCCGGTTCAGCGTCGCCAGCGGCAGGCGGACCGCCGCGCCTGCGTCAGCCTTGCCGTCGATCACGACGGCGCCGAGCTCCACCGCCGCCCCCTCGCTCACGTATCCCTGCGCGATCTCCTGGGCTGGACCCTGTTCGGCCACTGTCGCTCCCCGATCTGTGACATGACTCACCTGAGGATGCACACGGTGCCAGCAACGCGCCGAACCCGCACGTCGCGCGCCACGAATCCCCGGGTCGGGTTAGGGTTTCGGGGTGAACGACCGCCTAGTCTGGATCGACTGCGAGATGACGGGGCTCGACCTCGGCAAGGACGCGTTGATCGAAATAGCCGCGCTGGTGACCGACGCCGAGCTCAACGTCCTCGGCGAAGGCGTCGACATCGTCATCCACGCCGACGACGAAGCCCTCGACGGCATGCCGGAGGTCGTCCGCGAAATGCACGCCCGCTCCGGCCTCACCGAAGAGGTCCGGCGCTCCACGGTCACGATGGAAGAAGCCGAGCAGCGTGTGCTCGAGTACGTCCGCGCGCACGTGCCCGAGGCCAACGTCGCCCCGCTCGCCGGCAACTCCATCGCCACCGACCGCGGCTTCATCACGCGCGACATGCCGCTGCTCGACGCGCACCTGCACTACCGCATGGTCGACGTCTCGTCGGTGAAGGAACTCGTCCGGCGCTGGTACCCGCGGATCTACTACGCCAAGCCCGAGAAGGGCCTCGCGCACCGCGCGCTCGCCGACATCAAGGAATCCATCGGGGAACTCGACTACTACCGTCGCGCCGCCTTCGTCCCGCAGCCCGGCCCGACCACCGAGCAGGCCAAGGCGGCGGCCGCTGAAGTGCAGGAACGCCACCAAGGGTAACCCGTTGCGAGCCCCCGAAACGGGCACGCTAATATAGTGCGGCCGAGGTGATGGGGAGTTCCCCGAGCCCGGCGATGGTGGGCGTAGCTCAGCTGGTAGAGCACCTGGTTGTGGTCCAGGAGGTCGCGGGTTCGAAACCCGTCGCTCACCCCATCACCCCAGTTCGGCCGGTTCTTCCGGCAGGCTGGGGTTTCGCTTTTTCCGGGTATCGGTAACGCGGGGTGGCGCTCGCGCGAGTTCAGGAAGAACTCGCGCGGAGGATGCCATGAGACGCTGGCTGGTCTTGGGAGTCTTAGTGGCGGCCGGAGCCTGCACGACGTCTCCACCGAACCAAGTGCCCGCACCGGCGATCACGTCGACGCCGGTCACGACCGTGACGGCGACGCCGTCCACTTCGGTGCCGCCGCCGGTGACTGTGACGGTGACCCCACCCAAGCCGGCCACTTCTTCGGCCAAGAAGTCACCGTGGCGCTGCGAGCCCGGCTATCCGAACTGCACCAAGGCCCAGTCACAGAAGTATCTCGCCGAGCTCGAGTACCAGAGATGCGTCCGTGATCCAGACAAGATCTGGGACACCGGCACACAGAAGTGCCGCTACAAGACCAGCGGCGAGGTGCAGTCGGAGCATTACCCGCCAGGAACGCCATGAGGGTCCTGTCAGGACGAAATCCGTCCTGACAGGACCCTCATGAAGAACAGATCAGTTCCGGTCGCCGCCGGTCTTCCAGTCGTCCCACGACATCTGCCACACCGACCAGCCATCGCTGGGCTCCAGCACCTGCGGACCCGAGTTGGTGACCGTGATGATGTCGCCCTTCTTCGAAGTGTCCATCAGCCACTTCGCGTTCTCGGTCGACAGGTTGATGCACCCGTGGCTCACGTTCCGCTTGCCCTGGGACCCGACCGACCACGGCGCCGAATGGTAGAAAATGCCGCTGTTCGACATCCGCACCGCGTACTTCACGAACGTCCGGTAGCCGGCCTTGCTGTCCGTCGGGACGCCATACGTGCTGGAGTCCATCGTGTACCCGTTGTGCTCGCTCATCACCGTGTAGGTCCCGGCCGGGGTGCTGCTCGACGGCTTGCCCATCGAGATCGGCATCTGCTTGACCTCTTGGTCGTTCACCACGACCTTCATCTGGTGCGTGCCGCCGTCCGCGGTCGCGACCAGCTTGTCGCCGACGACCACCTTGGCGGGCTTGTCCTCGCGGCCGAAGGTGTTGTTGCCGAGGTTCTTGCCGTAGATCGCCGCGTTGACCGAGATCTTCGTACCCGGCTTGAAGTACTCCTTGGGCCGCCACATCACGGTCTTCTCACCGAACCAGTGGAACGCGCCTTCGGCCTGCGGCTCGGTGACGATCTTCAGCGCCTTCTCGGTCGCCGCCTTGTCCGGCACGTTGCCGGTGAAGGTGAAGATCAACGGCAGGCCGACGCCGACCGTCTCCCCTTCGACCAGGTTGATCGAGACGCCGATCTGACGACCCGGCTTGGCCGTGGAGAACGTCGAGGTCGAGGTGACCGGCTTGCCGTCGGTGCCGGTCGCGGCCGCGGTGACGGTGTAGGTCTTGCCGTAACCGAGCGGTTCCGCCGACTCCCAGCCCGAACCGTCCTCCTTCGCCTTGCCCGCGACGACCTTGCCGTCGGCGCCGGTCAGCTTGACCTCGCCCACCTTGCCGTCGGCCACGGCGACCGTCACCGGCTCGCCGGGCGCCACGTTCGCCGCACCCTGCGCCGGGGTCAGCGTCATCACTGCGGGCTTCGGCTCCGGCGCGGGGGCTCCGCTCTGCTGTGATCCCCCGGGAGCGCCACCCGGCGACGGCGATTCACCCGACGGTGTACTGGTGCACGCGGCCAGAGTGAACCCGGCCACCAAAGCCACCAAAGCCACCCGCGACCGCCCCGTCGCTCCCCAGACCCTCATGCACACCGCCCGTTTCGCGTGGTACCAACCCCTACGTCTGGCTATAGTCTGCCTGACCGGCCGCAACGCTCGCGGCCGGATGGCCGAATACGTCCCGGCCCGTCGTTAGGGGACCCCCCTGAAACGGGCCCCAGCAACCCTGTGTTAATGTTTTCCACGTCGCCGAGGGGAACACCAAAGCGGCGGAACAAGCAGGCGCCATTAGCTCAATTGGCAGAGCAGCTGGCTCTTAACCAGCGGGTTCGGGGTTCGAGTCCCTGATGGCGCACAGTTCGAAATCGAAGCCCACCTGCAGGATTTCTCCACAAGAGGATCTTGTCGGTGGGCTTTGATCTTGGATGGGGCCGGCGTGGGGCCGAATGAGGCCGTACCCGCCACCCCTTTTACTTCTTGGCCTTCTTGCCTCGGCTGTGGCTACCTTTCCGTCGCCGAGCGTGTTTCTTGCCTGCCGGGCCTCGCAGTGAGGTCGCAGCTTTACGGGCCGCTTCCAGTACCAGCTCCGCCGTTACTTCCGCGGCGCTATGCGCCAGACAGGGCAGGACGCTGCTGTAGGTGTCGGCGGTGAGCACGATGCTGGAGCGCCCGAGCATCGCCTGCACGACCTTGAGGTCGTTGCCCGCGGCCAGCGCCAGGCTGCCGCGCCGTGCCGCAGGTCGTGCAACCGGATCGGCGGCAATCCCGCCTCGGCGACCAGCCGGGTGAAGGTGTGGCTCACATAGCCAGGACTGAGCGGCCCGCCGTGCCGCGCGTCGATCACGGGCCGGAACAGCCTCTTGTAAATGACACCTCGACGACGAGCGGCATACAGCCGGTGGCCCTCATCATGCGAGACCCTGCTGTCACCGTCGAGGTCCAGATTGCTCGCGCAAGTTCCGGCTGAAGGTACAGGTCAAAGTCGGATTCGACCAGGTCGGGACAGTCTCGAGGTGAGGCGGTAACGCAGATCACAGGCGTGAATTCCCCTGCACCCTGACCGACAGATCAGCGGCGACGACGACACGGGTTGCAAACCCCAAGGTACCCAGGGCCTCAGCGATCGATACGACGAGCAAGTCTGTGCGCACGTCGTCGGCCGTCCAGTAGAGCACAACCGACAACAGGGCCGGGACCGCGAACATCAGCAGGTCCACGACCAATTGCATGGACTTGTCGAGTCGTCTCAGTGGATCGCGTCGGTGGACGGACTCCCAAGTGAGCATTTGATCCGCACACTGGGCGGACGCCACGAGCGAGGGTGCCAGGTGCCGCCTCAGATACCTGCCGATCGCCGAGATCTTCTGATCGTTGACGAAGTAGGTCCAGCCCAGGACCATGCAGACCAACGGAAGCAACAGGAGCAGGTACTGGCGCCCGGTCGGTTGGACTACCAAGGCCAGCGTCGCCGCAAGCGCGGCCAGCGCCGCGTACATCAGTCGGTCCCGCAACACGATCCGTGACGTCTGTTCCGCTTTGAGGGCTTCGTACTCCGCCAGCAGGACAGCCCTGGACGAGTTGTCCCGCATGGTGTCATCGATCTGGGTTCCGCTCATCAGCTTGCCCCCGTCAATCCGACCAGTTCCGTGACCACATGGTCCGGCGGTCGTTCTCGAACTCGATCCAGTCACGGCCTTTGTGTGCCACGGCCTCCAAGATCGGAAGTGCCGCGTCCATCCCGGAGGTTGCTGCGGCGAGCTGCTTCAGCTCCGCCTCGTCATCGACTTCCGTGTCGTTCTCGCCGTCGGGGCGATCGCTGATGGCGAAAATCTCCACACCGTCCAGCAGACGAAGGCGGAACTGCCGATTGCGTACCTTGCGCTCCGGCTCGCCCGGGTTCTTGACCCATCTCTCCTTGACCTTCAGCGAAGCGGAAGCGATGCGGTCGTAGCCGAAGACGTTCCAGGCCTCGTTTTTGACCTCACCGGTGGTGAAGTTCAGATATACCCGCGATTCCCGAACACCGTGCCGAGTCAGCAAGATGACGGTGACCAGGTACGCCTCGTAACGCGGCGGGCCATGCTGGACCGCCCCGCGCCGGGCACCGGGTGCTTGTTGATTGAGGACAACGTGCGAGACGAGGTCGCGCTCGGCGATATCCCCTCTATGCAGGGCTTCCGCTTTGATGTAGGCCTTGTCCAAGGCCAGCCACCTGGCCATGTCGATGTCGTCCGGACGATCGGACAGCTCGTCTCGCCATCGCTCGTACTCGGCCATCTCCTGCTCGAACAGCGCTTCCGCGTCGGCCGCGAGAAGCCGAGCCGCCTTGCGGGCAGCGAAAAGCTCGATCACGGCGGGCAACGCGGACCAGCCACCCATCGCGATCGGTACGACCTGCCAGCGAAGAGTGATACCCAGCAGACCCAACCCCGCCGCGATCACCAGGTAACCGGCCACCTGCCGGTTACGGGAGCCGCTCGGGGCCGCGGGTTCCGGCTGAAAGCCCGGCCACTGCCGGGCGGCTCGGCGCGCGTGCCAATCGAACAGCCACTTCAGCCGCTTGACGCTCTGACCGTAGTTCTGGTCGTATCTCAGCCAGTCGTTGAATCGGCGCCGCAAGTACCAACGGTGCCCGGCCGCGTACCCAGGCCAGTCGTCGGCGTCCGGTGGGCGCGCGTCATGAAAACACCTCTCGATAAGCTTGTCGACCTGGCTGGGCTCGGACGGCTCGCCCGCGGGCCGTGCCGCATCACGCCAAGAGGCGACGTGCAGCACATGCCCGGTGTACTCGATGCCGTAGCGGATCGTCACGACACCGCCCACGACCAGCAGGACCAGCCCGCCCCAGAACGGAAGGTCCAGCGGGCCGAAGAACAGCCCGGCGAAGGAGAGCACCGCGACCATACCCCCGATGAACAGGGGGCGACGGCGATCGCTGTCTGCGGTGGACACGCGTATCCGGTACCTGACGGGCTTCACGGGTTCGGGTTCGAAAAACTTCCGGGCTCGGTCCTCACGATTTCGGGAAAGACGCTCGGTACTGACCTGGCGCTTTCGCTCGGCATCGAGCCGCTGATCCAGGACGCCGGTCAGTAGCATCGACAGGTGCCGGCTGATCTCGTCCTGCCGGTCGGCGGAGAGCTTGCCGAACGCGCTCACGACCTTGAAGGACTGGTCGCCGACAGCACGCCTGACCAGCTCGACGAGGCCACGGACAACGTGGTGCGCCCTGGACCATTCGTCTTCTGGCAGGGAGGCACAGAGCTTTCCCACGTCGCGGATTCTTCTGCCGAGTTCCACGGTGAGATCTCCGAAGCTGCGCTCGCTGAGCACGGCGAGCACGTAGTAGTAGATGCGGTCGGTCGACTGATAACCGTTGAAGACGAGCTCTCCGAACAGTTCTTCGGCACGGCGTGGCAAACCGCCGGTGAGATACGCGAGTGCGACATCGTGCTTGCGCTCGGCGGAGTCCTCGTCGGAGACGGTGTAGATGGTCGCGTCGTGGAAGACGCTCTCTACATTCTGCACGCCGATCTGCTGGCCGACCTGAGCGTTGCCGGAAGCGACATTCTCGTTCTCGATGCCCTCGACGATCGTGTCCCCGCTCATCGGAATTCCCGGAAGGAGCCGAAGTTGACGCCGTTCTGCTGCCCTACCCGGGCATTGTCCCGCGCGATGTTCTTGTTACGAATGGTGGGGACCGGAGACGTCGGTGGCTCATTGCCTCCGGCAGCGTCATCATCGGGTTCGAGGGCGGTGATCAGCGCGATCGCGAACGCCGCCGCGTTGCGAGCCGCGAGTAACTGTCCCCCTTCGCGGTCCGCCGTGACCTTGCCACCGTCCGCGAAATCGCTGATACCGCGCACCGCCACGGCGCGGACCTGGTCGCCAAGATGAGCCGCGTGCGCGAAACCGGAGCTCTCCATATCGACGGCTACGGCGTCGTTGTACGACTTGTGCAGCCTCTGGGCCAGTTCGGAGCGGCGGGAGTTGAGGACGACGTCGCCCACTGCGATGGCTTCGAAGTAGACCATTGGTGCGCCGCCGTCCGCCTGCTCGGGCAGGAACGAATGCCAAGAGTCGCCACGCGGCAGCCTCCGCGCCTCCTGGTCGAGCCGGTGTGAGACAGACCAGGCGGAGGGACGCACCAGGAACTCGTCGTCCTCGCTGCGGCCGCCCTGATAGGAGTAGATCTTGGTGGCCACAACCACGTCGCCGATCACGAGCCAGTCGCGCAGCCCTCCCGCGACGCCGACGAACACCATGGCCGCAGGGGCGAACTCGGCATTGGCCCGCTCGGTGAGCGTTGCAGCGGTCGTGGTGCCCGCGCCGGTCTCCACCACCGCGACGCGGTGTCCCGGATGACCCACGACTGATCCGACATCGAACACTGTGCCTGACCTGTGCCGGTGCGGGCGCACGTCCACAAGGTGCTCCAGGACGGCCGCGTGCTCCACGGGCAGCGCAGTCATGATCACATTCACTGGCTCTCACTCCAACACGGTCAGGGTGATTCAGGAACGGACTCCCCCACGAGGCGTCCGACGGGATCGACGTGGCCCGACATCGGCGCAGGACCGAAGTCTCACCACCACGCTTATTGTCAGAGTGACACGAACCGACGGGTAAGACAAGCCCCTAAACAGAGCCAATAGTCAACATGACAAAAACTGCGTCACGCCCCGAAACGCGACCGCATCATCGGAGGAACCAGCTCAGCCGCCTCACCCGCGCGATAGAGGGCAGCGGGCCTGCCAGTGAGAGAAGGCCGCTTGCCGCCGGTGGGCACGACAAAGCCGTCGGCGTCCGTGACTTTGCGGTGGAAGTTCGGCTTGTCCAGCACGACGCCCCACACGGCCTCGTAGACCTCGCGCAGGTCGGCGATGGTGAACTCAGGGCCACAGAAGGCCGTGGCGATGGTGCTGAACTGCAGCAACGTACGCGCCAGCTCCACCGCATCGGTCAGAATACGATCATGGTCGAAGGCCAGCGCCGTGCCAGTGGCTTCGGCAACCGGCAACCAGCGGGCGGCTCGTGCGTCTGACCCGGCGACCGGCACCGGCAGGTTCGGGGCGATAGCGAGGTAAGCGCAAGTTACCACCCGCGGACGCCGGGGATCCCGATCCGGCCCGGAGTACACGCCCACCTGCTGCAGCTTCAACGCCTCGGCATCGAGACCCGTCTCCTCGGCCAACTCACGCGCAGCGGTCTCCTCCAGCGACTCGTCACCACGCAGGAATCCACCAGGCAACGCCATGCGACCCCGGAACGGCTCATTCTTCCGCTCCACGAGCAGGACGCACAGCACACCGCCCCGAATGGTCAGGATGACCAGGTCGGCGGTGAGCGTTAATGTCTGCCGAGTTCGGCTCATGCGCGAAGACTACCTACTCGCGTCCCATCCTTCGCCCGGTCGCCGCAGTCAAGCCAGCACCGCCACCTCAACCGGGGGACGACAACGCAGTGCCCACTGCGGTCCACCTCCGATAGATGAAGATCGGAGGTGTAGTTCCAGGCGTATCCGGCGGGCCACACTACAACGACCACCGAAGCCGCTCGACCACTGTCACATCAACCTTTGACGGCACTATCTATCGACTCCTTCGAAGGAAGCGAGACTCATCCAGCCCGGGACGAACGTGCTCGATGAAGCGCAATCGCGCTTCTAGCCCCAAGCAGCCTTGACTTCTTGGCACTCAGCTTGACCCGTATAGCCTCAGAAAGCACAAAGCGAGCCTTCACAGCGTGCTGCACCGAGGCCGCCAGCGTGACTACCACGACAGCCACATTGATCGCATCAACGCCTGTCCACAACGCCGACTCCACTTGACTCCGCATAAGGACAATAATGAAGCCTCCAGCGAAGATCATCGCTGATGACTGCCAGGCAAGCCGAAGTTCCGCTCGAACCTCACGCGGAAATTCAAAGGCTATCGCAAAAAGTAAGCGAAAACCACAAACTACCTGCGGGGCAAGCGCAAGAACTACCGAGAACCCAAATAGCCAGCTCGCTTCGACTAACGAAATAATGAAAACGAACACAATTCCTAGCACTGTCAGCAGTGCGTCGGTGACGCGCACTAGGAGCCGAAAACGCCGCCACTTTTTCGGCTCGCCCATCCGCTTGTAGCGAAGCCGTTCTTTCGGGCGACGAATCCTTAGCGATCCCTCATGTAATCATGATGCCACATTTGCAATAAAGGCCACGGCTTGGGCCACCCGCCTGCGGCGGCCCGATCTCCCAAGCGCTCCGGCGCCCCGGCGTCGACGAAGGCGACCACGACGACGAGTTCCACACTATCGGCTCCAACCGATACCTCGACACCGACGACTGATTCGACCATCTTCGGTTGATCACGACCTCGGCCTAAGACCAGCGTCGCGCTCACCGCCGACCGCGGATCACAGCGACCGCGGCCCTCGCCGCCCCGCAGGAGGCATCGATCAAACGCAGAAATCGACATCCGCGAGGCCGAGACGCGCCCGAGAGGTCCGAAACGGTCCAACACCAGGCGGCATACCCCAACACCGCGGATGCGCCACGACCAGAGGAAAAGGTCTCGTCCGACATCACTCGACACCGTCTGACACGCTCAAGTGCCCACTCTTAACCAGCGGGTTCGGGGTTCGAGTCCTTGACGGCGCACACCCAAACCCCACGCTTCGGTTTCGATGACGTGGGGCTTTGTGTTATGTGGACGCATTTCTTCCCCTCCTTACTGTCCTTTGTGGTCTGATCCGCGCCCGAGCTGTCGGGCTGGTTCCTAAGGATGAGTTTGGCCGTCGGGCCCGAAACACCGGTCTTGGAACAGTCCCGCCTGAGGCGGGGGGTGCCGAGCAGTTCACGCCTCGAACGCGGAACCGATGATCCGTCGGCGGACGTGGTCCATGACGAGCTGGATGATCGTGTCGTCGATGCAACCTGAGAGGCGTGACGGACGTGTATCCAATATGACCGACGACCAGCTTCGGAAGCCGATGAACCGCAAACAGCGGCAAGCAGCGAGGGAGTCCTCGGCTGCCGAGGAGCGGACAACAGTCGCTAGGGAACGGACACCTATCGATGTCCTTCTGGCCATGGTCGGCATCGGCGCCGCAGTGGTCTTCACGTTGGCCGGAATCGGACGTCTCACTCAAGGGACGGGAACGGGCGACTTCTGGGACGAGGGTCGCATAGTGATCATGTGCTTCGGTTTCGCCGCGATTGGCGCTGGGCTGGCCTTCGACCGACTGAAGAAACGCAAACCACGTGGGTGACATGGCCGGGTCAGGCCGGATCTCTCAACCAGCGGGTTCGGGGTTCGAGTCCCTGATGGCGCACACCCAAACCCCACGTTTTCGATGACGTGGGGTTTCGTGCTGTCCGGACCCGTTCACTGTCCTTTGCGGCTTCGGGCGATCACGGCGACTTGCCGTGTCGCGTCGGTCGTCCGGGAGGCGAGCTGCGCTCGGCCTGCGCGCGAGATACGTCCGGGGTGGTGAGCCCGTCGCGTCCTGGTCGCCTTGATCAACGCGGCGGCCCAGGCTGACCGACGGCGGTCAGCGCCGGGTGAGGACGCGCTTTCCCAGCCAGCCCGCGTAGACGGCCAGGCCCGCGAAGCCCGCCTTCCGCGTGGGTGCGGCCGCGATCGCCAGGCCGATGACGAGTTCGGTGGCGCCGTTGCGGTAGGTCCAGTTGCGGACGTCGTCGGCGAAGGCCATCTTCGTCACGGGTTCGAAGGCCGCCGGAGCGGCGAAGTGGGCGAGGCCGGTCGCGGCGATGCCGAGGCCGAGGAGCTTGGACATGGAGTGCCTTCCTTGTTCAGTCGAGGACGCCGGCGCGGCGCCAGAGCCGGCGGCTCGGGCCGCCGATGAGGCCGATCTCGGTGAAGTGTTCGACGGCCTTGGCCGCCCACGCCGCCTTGGTCCGGCGCCAGTGCGGGTTCGCGGCGGCGACCTGGCGGGCCTCGCGCGGGTCGAGGCCGACCGCGGTGTATGCCTTGGGATGCAACAATTCCGACGTCGCGACGTAGGCCATCCCGGCGATCGCCCAGCGGATCAGTTCGCGGCCGACGCGGCCGTGGCGGGCCCAGGCCCGGCTCAGTTCGTCCTTGGCGAAGCTGATGTGCCGTGCCTCTTCGATCACGTGGATGCGCGAGATCATCCGGATCATCGGCTGCAGGCTGTCGTCACGCATCATCTCGCGTTGCATGCCGTCGGCGAGTTCTTCGACGTAGATGGCGCCGGCGAACAGCAGCGCCGGGCCGCAGATCGCGCCGAACACCTTGCCCGCGCGGTGCGCGGTGCGGCTCGGGCGCCGGACGACACCGCCGCTCTTCTCGATCGAGCGGGCGAACATGGTGCTGTGACGGCATTCGTCGGCGATCTCGGTGAGCGCGTATTGCGCGTTCTGCGTAGTCGGGTCGCTGTTGTAGACGTGGCGCACGAGGCCTTGCATGAGGATCAGCTCGAACCAGATCCCCGACGCGGCGGCGGCCGCGGCCTCCTGACGGCTCAGCTCGGCGCGTTGCCCGTCGTCGAGCCGCTCCCATAATCCGGTGCCGTACAAGGAACATCGCTCCGGCGCCTTGCCGTACGCCCCGTCGACCAGCGGTGCCAGCCAGTCGACGTCGACGTCCGGGTCGTAGGACAACCGTGCGGAGGAGCGCTGCAAGCGCTCGGCGACGCGTTCGCTCTCGGTGTTCGCGGTCATGACGACCTCCTCGGATCCTTGTGCTCGGGCAGCGGTCCGCCGCCGTCCGGGATGACCTGTCCGGAATCGCGGTAGGCCACCGCCTCGTGGAAACCATCGCGTTCGGCGAACTCGCGGAACCAGCGGCCTTCCGGGCTGTGCCGGGTGATGCCGTCGAACAGCGTCGCGAGTGTCTGGGTGCCGGAAAGACCCATGTTGTCGTAGGCCTGGTTGATCATCAGTTTCTGCATCACCAGCTGGTTCGTCGGCACACCCGCCATCCGGTCCGCCAGTTCCTCGGTGGCCGCTTCGAGCCGTCCGGGTTCCACGGCCTCGAGCGCGAGTCCCCATTCCGCCGCGGTGGCGCCGTCGATCGTGTCGCCGGTGAGCAGCATCCGCTTCGCCCGTTGAGCGCCGACGCGGTAGACCCACATCGCGGTGGTCGGGCAGCCCCACACCCGTGCGGGCGGATAACCGATACGCGCGTCGGTCGCCATGATCAGCACGTCACACGACAGCGCGATGTCGCTGCCGCCGGCGATCGCGTGGCCCCGCACCTGGCAGACGGTGGGTTTCAGCGACCGCCACAGGCTGAAGAAGTCGTCGGTGTTGCGCTTCATCACCCGGTAGTCCTTGACCGGATCCCAGACCGGGCCCTGGTTCCAACGGCCTTCGGCGTCGTCCTCGGCGAACTGTTTGAGGTCGTATCCGGCGCAGAACGACCGGCCTTCACCGCGCACCACGATCACCCGGACCGCGTCGTCCTCGTTCGCCAGCTCCACGGCTTGCCGGATCTCACGCGGCATGACGTCGTTGATCGCGTTGAGCCGCTCGGGGCGGTTCAAGGTCAGGTAGGCCTTCCGGTCTTCGACGCGGTACGTGAGCGTCTCAAACGCCATCGGAACCGCCCAGCGCGCGAAGGGTGAACGTGACCAGCTGCGGGATCGTGTCCGGTCCGCTTTCGCCCGCCAACGGGCCGACCAGCATTTCCGCGCCCGCGCCGACCAGCGCCGCGGCGGTCGCTTCCGCGTCCTGCGGAGGCAGCAGCCCCCGCGTCACGCCGTCGGCGATGTTCCTGGCGATGACCTCGCGGAAGGCGCGGCGGAACACCAGGCGCTCGGCCTCCACGACTGCGTCGACGGGTTCGGCCAGCAACGCGTACGCCAGTCTCGGTGCCTTCAACGCCCGCCCGGCGAAGGTCTCGATCACGGCGACCACGCGCTCGCGGACGTCGCCTTGGGACGCGGCGGCCTCGACGGCGTCGACCTCCCGGGAGACCACCTCGCGGAAGACCTCGACGACGAGGTCGGCCTTGGACGGGAACTGCCGGTACACGCTGCCGGTGCCCACGCCCGCCCGCGTGGCGACCGCGGCCATGGAGCAGCCCGCGTAACCGGTCTCGGCCAGCAGCGCGACGGCCGCGGCCAGGATCTCGTCTCGCTGCGAGTCCAGCCTGGCCTGCGTCTTCGGGGTCCGGCGGTACGGCATGTCAAGGAGTGAAGCACGGATTCCGCACTTCAGCAACGGGCGATCCCGCCGGTGGCGCGTGAAGGCCCCCTTCCCTCGGCTGAGCCGAGGGAAGGGGGCCTTCACGCGCCAGGGCACTCAGGTGCGGTTGACGGTGAACGTGCTCGTCGTGTTCCGGATGTCCTCGGCGTTGTCGCTCAGGGTGAGCCCGGTGAACGTCGCCGACCCGACGGCCGGGCCCTGGCCCGGTTCCGGCAGCTCGTTGACCCAGATCCCGATCCCCGACTTCGCGTCGAACTCGTCACCGCTGCGGTGCGCGCCGGTGATCGACACGTTCGTCAGCACCGTGTCCTCGACCGGGTTCTCCGGACGGTTTCCGGTGTACTTGGTCTGGAACATGATGCCGCTGTAGGTCGGACTCTGAATGTCCACATCGGACACACGGATACCCCGGAACTCCTTGGACGCGGAGAACATCCAGATCGCGGGGAACGTCTGCTGCCCCCAGAAATGGCCACCGGTGCGGACCAGTGACACGTTCTGGACGGTCGTCGGCTGCGGACCGAACCCGAGGAACGGGTAGCCGAAGTCGAGCGAGCTGATCGTGATCCCGGAGTACGTCAGCGTGTCCGCGATGTAGAGGTTCCGGAAGGTGTTGCCGTACCCGCCGTACACCGCCAATCCGGCCGCGCGCCAAGGAAGCAGCACGGTCAGGTTCTCGAACACGTTGTCGTACTGGTTGCCCGCGTTGAGGTCCGTGGCGGCGAACAACGCGAAACTGTCGTCACCGGTGGATCGCGCCTCGTTGTTGGTGACCCGGTTTCCCGTGCTGCCGTTGGTGAAGTTGAGCCCGTCGGCGAACATGTCCCGGATCCGCGAGTTCTTCACCGTCGTGTTGTCCACATTGGTCGCCCACAGCAGGCACATCTGGTGCTCCACCCAGATGTCGTCGATCGTCATGTTCGTGACGTTCGTGAAGTTGAAGACCTTGCCGGGACCGTCGATCCGGGACGTGTAGTTCCCGAACACGGCGAACCCGCCGAACGTCGAACCGCTCGCGCTCGCCTGCGCGTCGAACCCGATGTCGGTGTTCTCCTGCCCGGCCGGCGCGGTGAACCTCGTGAACCACGGCCCGGCGCCGAGCACCTTGACCGGTTTGCCGTACACGGTGACCTTGCTCGTCATCGGGTACTGCCCCGGCGGCAGGAAGACACCGGTGAGGTTCGGGTCCTGGCGGACCTTGTCGAGCGCGGCCTGCACATCCTGCTGGGTGAACCCGGCCGGGACGGCGTAGCGCGCCGGGTCGGGGTTCGCGGCCGCGGTGGCCAGCTCGAAGTTCACGAAGTCGATCGCGTAGTTCAAGCCGTTGCCGGCGTCCTTCTGCAGCTTGATCTTGTGCCCGGCGGGCACGGTCGTGCCGAGCAGCATGCTGGCCTCGTCGTAGATGTGCCGAGCGGGGCCGGCTCCCGGAGAGTTCTGCGGAGAGGCTTCGGGACCGTAAAGCCAAGCGTGGCGCGACGTCAGGTCGATGGCCTTCAGGAAAGTGCCGTCGACGTAGACGTTCAGCGTCGAGTTCTGGCCGCCACCACCCGCGGCGTCCGGCATCGAGAACCGGGTCACCAGGGTGTTCGTGGCCGCGCGGGTGGTGAATTCGACCGAGGAGCCGGGCGAATTCAGCGTCACCGCCTTGCGGCCCGACGCCTCCCCCGCGAGATCGCCGATCTTCCGGTTCGGGCCGATCACGGACGCGCCGCCGGCGACCACGCCGTCTTCGGCTTCGTACATGTCGTAGGGCATGTTCGCGCCCCGGCCGACGAACAACGCTTGTGTGCTCGTGTTGTTGCCCTGCTTCACGGGCAGCTCGTTGGCGTCGTTCGCGACGACGGTCTTGACCGAGTACCGGCCGTTCCCGGCCGTCCAGGTGCCGACGTTCACCGGCGGCGCGGTGGCCCCGGCGGCGATCGCGCCGGTGTACGAGCCGGTGAGGGTCTTGACGACGGCGCCGTTCTGGTCGGTGATCGTCACCGTGACGCCGTGCGCGCCGCCGGCGGAAGCGACCGTTCCCTGGTTGCGCACCGTGGCGGTGAAGGTGACGCTGTCACCCGCCGTCGGGTTGTTCGGCGACCAGGCCGTGGCCGCGACGAGGTCGGAGCTGGCCACCGGGCTGACGACGAGGGCCGTCGCGCCCGTGTAGGAGTTGTTGGCCTCGTCCTGCTCGACGACGGCGTTGGCCTCGTCGACCTTCGCGGTGAGCTGGTGGCTTCCCGTCTCCCTGGGGCCGATGTCCGCCGAAACCGTCGCCGACGCTCCGGCCGCGAGCGGGCCGACCTGTGCCGTGCCGGCCTTCGCCGTGCCCAGGTAGAGGTTCACGTTCGTCGCGCCCGACGCCGCGGTCCCGGCGTTGCGGACGGTCGCCGACACGGTGATCGCGTCGGTCTCCACCGGATTCCGGGGCGACCAGGAAACGCCCGACACCGTCAGATCGGGGTTCGGGGCGGGAACGCCGAAGACTTGGAATTCCGCGGCCTGACCGCCAGGGGCACCGGAGTTCGCGGTGATCCGCAGGCGGACGTCCGCGGCGCGGCCACCGGCCGGAATCGTGACGGTGTTGCCGCTCGCCGGGGTGAAGGTGTACGTCTGCGCGGGCACCAAGGTGGTGAACGCCGCCGCCCCTTGGTCACGCCCTTCGACGGTGATCGTCTGCGTGCGCTGTGCCCAAGCGGGATCCGGATTGAGTTTGACCACGACGCGGTCGAGGTCGGCGTTGGACCCGAGCGCGACGGTGAGCAGGTTCGGGTATGCCGCGCCCTCCCAATAGGTGGTCACGGAGTCGTCGTTGGCGTTGGCCGCGACATAGGAGTGCTGCACCGAAGACGCCGTGATCGGCTTGCCCAGCGCGAGATTCGTCCCCGCCCGCGTGCCGGTCCTGGTCACCGTGCCGCTGCTCGGCGACTGGTTGCCCGCCGCGTCGCGGGCACGCACGGAGTAGGCGACCGTCGCGCTCTCCGGCTGGTCGTCGGTGTAGGTCAGGACGTCACCGGCGACGCTGCCGCGTGGTTGTCCGTTGGCGTACACGTCGTAGCCCGTGACGCCTGTGTTGTCGGTCGAAGCCGACCACGTGAGCCGGATCTTGCCGCTCGACGGCTCGGTGTAGGCGAGGTTTCCCGGCGCGGACGGCGGCTGCGTGTCCCCGCCCGCGGGCCCGCGCACCTCGAATTCCGAGAGCTGGGCGGCGGGCCACCCGGTGTTGGCGGTGATGTTCAGCCGCACGAACCGGGTGTTCCCGGTGACGTCGAGGGTGACCGTGTTGCCGGTCGCCGGGTCGAACCGGTGGCCCGCCGACGGCACGAGATCGCTGAAGCTCGTGCCGTTCGCGCTGCCCTGCACCGAGAAGGTCTGCGTGCGGGCTTCCCAGCCCGAGGGCAGTTTGAGTACGAGCAGGGCGATGTTCGTGGCCGCGCCGAGGTCGGCCTGGATCCACTGCGGGAACTGGTTGTTCGTGCTTTCCCAGTAGGTGGCCTGGTTGCCGTCCCCGACGTTCGAAACGGCGTAGCCGGCCAGCTGGCTGCTGGCGGTGTACGTCGCGTCGGCGGCTTCGGCGGCGGCGGAAGCCGCGAGAGGCGTCGAGGGTTCGCTCGCGGCTATGGCGGGTGGGGCCACCAGCAGGGACAGGGCGACAAACGTCACCGCGCGCGTCAGTGGGCGCTTCGTTCTCATGACATTCCTCTGTTCCGGGAGGGGACTGAGCGGAATCTTCCTGACTCTTGTCATGTTCTTGCGCTGAAATGTTCAAGAATTACAGCCCACGGAGCGCCTCAAGTCAACGCCCGGTTCCGGATCGCGTGACCAGGCGCTTTCCGGTTAGCCCGAATCGGCCAATGCCCGGCCAGCCGGAACGAGTACGTTCTTGGTGGTCGGCGAAATCCGCCGTCCGAGGGAAAGGGCCACGATGGATCAGTTTCGCGACACCGCTTCGGCGTTGCGGGAGCTCACCGAGTCGATGCGGCTCGACGAGCCCCGCGACGAGTTGCTGGAACGGGTGGCGAAGAAGGTGGTCGGCCTGTTGCCCGGAGCGGACGCGGCCACGGTGACGCTGTACTCCGACGGGGAACCGAGCACCGTCGCCGCCACCGACCAATCGGTGCTTCCGCTGGACAAGGCGCAGTACAGCGCGGACGAGGGTCCCTGTCTGAAGGCCGCGGAAAGCGGGACGATCGTCCGGACCCTGCTGGACGCCGACGCCGCCGCGCGCTGGCCGGACTTCGCCACCACCGCCGATCTGCTCGGCGTGCGGACCGGGCTGGCCTGCCCGTTGTTCGTACCCGACGAGTCGCACTTCAAGCGCCGGGAGACCGAGCCGCTGGCCGGCGCGCTCAACGTCTGGAGCTTCCAGGAGAACGCCTTCGACCCCGTCGAGGCCGCCCTGGTCGCGATGTTCACCTCGGCGATCTCGGCGATCATCCTGACCGCATCCCGCTGGGCCGCCGCCGAACGACAGGCGGCGACCCTGGTCGCCGCGCTGGAGACCAGGGACGCCATCGCCACCGCGAAGGGAATCGTGATGGCACGTCTGGAACTGAACGCCGAGGAAGCCTTCCGCTGGCTCACCGAGGCGTCACAGCACACCAACCGCAAGATCCGGGAGATCTCGGTGCTGATCGCGGAAGACCCCCGGGCGGTTTTCGGCCGCTAGGCCAGCGAGACCCGGCGGTTCTCGCGCGAGGACTCCAACCCGGCTTCCGCGAGCCGGATGCCACGCACCCCCGCCATGAAGTCGTAGGGATGCGGCGTGTCCTCCACGACGTGGCGGACGAACTGCTCCCACTGAGCGCGGAAACCGTTGCCGAAGTCCTCGTTGTCCGGCACTTCCTGCCACTGCGAACGGTAGGACCGCGTCTCGGCGAGGTCCGGGTTCCACACCGGCTTCGGGGTGGCCTCCCTCGGCTGGATGACGCATTTGTGCAGCCCCGCGACCGCGCTGCCCTGGGTGCCGTCGACCTGGAACTCGACCAGTTCGTCGCGGTGGACCCGCACGCACCAGGACGAGTTGAGCTGGGCGATGATGCCGCCTTCGAGCTCGAAGATCGCGTACGCGGAGTCGTCGGCGGTGGCGGCGTACCGCTCGCCCTTCTCGTCGACACGCTCCGGGATGTGCGTGACGGCCTTCGCCGTCACGGCGTTGACGGCGCCGAAGAGGTTCTCCAGCACGTAGTTCCAGTGGCAGAACATGTCGACGACGATGCCGCCGCCGTCTTCGGCACGGTAGTTCCAGCTGGGCCGCTGCGCGGTCTGCCAGTCGCCCTCGAAGACCCAGTAACCGAACTCGCCGCGGACCGACAGCACCTGGCCGAAGAAGCCGCTGTCCATCAGGCGCTTCAGCTTGAGCAGGCCGGGAAGGTACAGCTTGTCGTGGACGACGCCGTTCTTGACCCCGGCCGCTTCGGCGTGCCGCGCCAGCGCGAGCGCGCCTTCGACCGACTCCGCCACCGGCTTCTCGGTGTAGATGTGCTTTCCGGCGTCGATGGCCCGGACGATCGACTTCTCGCGGACCGCGGTGAGCTGCGCGTCGAAGTAGAGCGGGAGGTCGTCGTCGCCGAGCGCGGCGTCGAGGTCGGTGGTCCAGCGGGTCAGGCCGTGCCGGGTGGCGATCTCTTCGAGTTTGTCCGCGTTGCGCCCCACCAGGACCGGCTCCAGCTGGACCCGCGAACCGTCGGCCAGCTCGACCCCGCCGGCCTCCCTGATCGCCAGGACCGAGCGCACCAGGTGCTGCCGATAGCCCATCCGCCCGGTGACGCCGTTCATCACGACGCCGAGTTTCCGCGTGGTCATCCGTTCTCCTTTGAAAGCGCTTTCCTGCCCACATCCTGAAAGCGCTTTCTCACTGTGTCAAGACCGGGAGGAGCCGAAGGGGACTTTCCCCACATGAGACGCGGCGAAGGGCGCTTTACCCCCATCGGACGCGGGGAAAGTCCCCTTCAGCCCAGGGCGCGGACGGCGTCGAGATACTCGGTGATGGCGTCCCGGTTGCGGAGCAGGCATTCGGCCCGCCGGGTCATCCGGTCACGCTCGGCCTCCAGGGTCGCGAGCATCTCCGCGGTCGCGTCCGAGAAGTGGATCTGCCGGGGCTTGTCCAGGCACGGCAGGATCTGCTTGATGATCCTGGTCGGCAGCCCGGCGTCGAGCAGGCCGCGGACCTGGATGACCCGGTCGACCGAAGGCTCGGCGTAGTCGCGGTAGCCGTTGGCCAGCCGCTCCGAGATGATGAGACCCTGCTCTTCGTAGTACCGCAGCAGGCGGCGCGACGTTCCCGTCCGCTCCGCCAGCTCCCCGATCCGCATGTGCGCCACCTCACCCCGGCCGACTTGACCTTCACATCTATGTGATGGTTCGAGCATACGGAGCATGACTGCGAAACTCCCACTCGGCGCGCTGCTCGCGCTGACCACGGCGGCGTTCGTCACCGTCCTCACCGAAGCCCTGCCCGCGGGGGTGCTGCCCGCGATGAGCGCCGGCCTCGGCGTCGGCGAAGCGGCGACCGGACAGCTGGTGACGGTGTACGCGATCGGCACCGCGCTGACCGCGATCCCGCTGTCCGCCGCGACCGCGGGCTGGCGCCGCAAACGCTTGCTCCTGACCGGGGTCGCCGGTTTCGCCATCGCCAACACGGTCACGGCGCTGTCCACGAACTACCCCCTGACGCTCGGCGCGCGATTCGTCGCCGGGATCGCGGCGGGCGTGGTGTGGGCGCTGCTGGCCGGCTACGCCCGGCGGCTGGCGCCGGAACCGGTGCGGGGCAAGGCGATCGCCATCGTGATGACCGGTATCCCGCTCGCGCTCTCGCTCGGCATCCCCGCCGGCACCTTCCTCGGCGGCCTCCTCGGCTGGCAGGTGACGTTCTCGCTCATGTCGGCGCTCGCGCTCGGTCTGCTCGGCTGGATCGCGCTGGCCGTCCCCGACTTCCCCGGCCAGGACAAGGGCGGCAGGCTGCCGGTGCGCCGGACCCTCGCCGTGCGCGGCGTGGCCGCGGTCCTGTTCGTGACGCTGACGTTCGTGCTGGCGCACAACATCCTCTACACCTACGTCGCCACCTTCCTCGAACACGTGGCGATGGGCGGCTCGGTCGACCGGATCCTGCTGGTGTTCGGCCTGGCGTCGATGGTCAGCATCTGGTTCGTCGGCGTCCACATCGACCGGCGGCTGCGGGCGCTGACCGTGGCCGGCACCCTTCTCGTGGCGCTCGGAGCGACGATTCTGGCGCTGCTGGGCGAAAATCCGGCGCTCGTCTATGTCGCGGTGACCCTGTGGGGGCTCGGCTGGGGCGGGATCCCGACGCTGCTGCAGACCGCCGCCGCGCAGGCCGGCGACATGGGCGGCGCGGCGGACATCGCGCAGGCCATGCTGGTCACCCTGTGGAACGCGGCGATGGCGGGCGGCGGGATCGCCGGCGGCGTCCTCCTCGACGGCTTCGGCCCGCAGTCGTTCCCCTGGAGTGTCCTGGTGCTGCTCGTGCCGACGCTGGCCGTGGTGCTGGTGGCGCGGCGGCACGGGTTCACAGCGGCAGTTCCGGATGACTCCGGATCGCCTCGAGAACCAGGTCGACCGCGGCGCGAGGCGCGGACCCGCGCCTGATCGCCGCGGTGATGGAGCGGTCCACCGGCGTCGCGAGCTCACGGGTGGTGACGCGGTAACGCCGGTCGACGGCGAGGCCGGGCAGGAGCGCGATCGAAAGCCCGGCCTCGACGTGCTGCAAGGTCATCATGTAGTTGCTGAACCGGGCGATCACGCGCGGCTCGAAACCGGCTTCGCGGCAGAGCCGGGTGGCGAGAGTGGCCATGTACGAGTGGGGGACGTCGAACGCCCAGGGCTCGCTCGCGTAGGCGGCGAGGTCGGCGGGGCCGCGGCCCGCGGCCGGATGACCGGGCGGCACGACGAGCACGATCGGGTCGGTCGCGAGCGGCACCAGGTCGATGTCGGGGCCCAGCGGCTGCTCGACGAAGTCCGTGGTCGTGACGATGACGTCGGCGTCGCCGACCCGGAGCGCGGGCATGCTCACGTGCGGTTCGAGTTCGAGAAGTTCGATCTGCAGGCGCGGATGCGTGCGCGCCAGCCGGTTCACCGCCGGGACGGCGATGGTGTGGATCGCGCTCTGGAAGGCGCCGAGGCGGACCAGGCCCGCCGGGCCCTCGCCGAGACCGCGCAACTCGGCCTCGACGGTGTCCATGTGGTCGAGGATCTCTCTCGCGCGGCGGGCCAGCATCCGCCCGGCCGGGGTCAGCCGGACGCGGCGGCCGGTGCGCTCCAGCAGCCGCGTCCGCGTCTCGGCCTCCAGGACCGCGAGCTGCTGGGACACGCTCGACGCGCTCAGGTTGGCCGCTTTCGCGACCGCGCGGACGGTACCGAGCGTGTCGAGCCTGCTCAGCAGGCTGAGCCTCCACGGGTTGAGCATGGCGCCATTGTTGTACGGATCGGCCGAACAGCACAGCCGGAATCGTGAGCTGGACGTGTCGCTCGGCGGGGTTTTACCGTCGGGACATGGCTGCTCCGATCACCGACCTGTCCACCGCCGACCGTTTCTGGGCCGACGCTGACCGGCACCTCGTGCGCTACGCCGGGGCCGGCGATTTCACCCGCGAGATCATCGACCACGCCGCCGGGAGCTACCTGTACACCGAGTCCGGGCGACGGATCCTCGACTTCACGTCCGGGCAGATGAGCGCGATCCTCGGCCATTCACATCCCGAGATCGTCGAGACCGTGCGACGGCAGATCGGCTCGCTGGACCACCTGTTCAGCGGGATGCTGAGCCGCCCCGTCGTCGATCTCGCGCGCAGGCTGGCCGAGACTTTGCCGTCCCCGCTGGAAAAGGCGCTGCTGCTGACCACCGGGGCGGAGTCGAACGAAGCCGCGATCCGGATGGCGAAACTCGTCACCGGGAAGCACGAGATCGTGTCGTTCGCCAGGTCGTGGCACGGGATGACGCAGGCGGCGGCGAACGCGACCTACAGCGCGGGCCGCAAGGGCTACGGGCCGACCGCGCCCGGCAACTTCGCCATTCCCGCGCCGAATTCCTACCGGCCGGACTTCCTCACCCCCGACGGGGAGCTGGACTGGAAGCGACAGCTGGACTTCGGGTTCGAGATGATCGACGCGCAGTCCGTCGGCAGCCTCGCGGCGTGCATCGTCGAACCGATCCTCAGCTCGGGCGGGATCATCGAACCGCCGGTGGGGTACTTCGCCGCGCTTCGGGAGAAGTGCCGCGAACGCGGGATGCTGCTGATCCTCGACGAGGCACAGACCGGCCTGTGCCGCACGGGCAACTGGTACGCGTTCGAACGCGACGGCGTCGTCCCCGACATCCTCACGCTGTCCAAGACGCTGGGCGCCGGACTCCCGCTGGCGGCGGTGATCACGAGCGCGGAGATCGAGCAGGAGGCGCACGACCGCGGCTATCTGTTCTTCACCACGCACGTCGCGGACCCGCTGGTGGCGGCGGTCGGGAACACCGTGCTCGACGTCCTCACCCGCGACCGGCTCGACGAACGCGCCACCGAACTCGGCGCCTTCCTCCGCCGCGGCCTCGACGACCTCGCCGCGCGTCATCCCGTCGTCGGCGACATCCGCGGGCGTGGCCTGCTGGTCGGCGTGGAACTCGTCGTCGACCGGGCCACGAAACGCAGCTCCGACGAACTGGGCGCGCTGGTCACCCAGCGGTGCCTCGAATTGGGGCTGCACATGAACATCGTGCAGTTGCCGGGAATGGGCGGGGTCTTCCGGATCGCTCCCCCGCTGACCGCGACCGAGGACGAACTGGCGGAAGGGCTGGGCACCCTGGACAAGGCGATCGGGGACGTCAGCGCGCGCTGGTCGTGAGGCAAGTCTCGTGAGTGGTGAGGACGGTTAGAACCGTCCTCACCACTCACGAGGCCGCGAACTCGCGAAGCAACCGAGCGACCTCGCCCGGCCGCTCCAAGAACGGCGAATGCCCGACGCCCTCGACGATCTCCACCCGCGCCCCGGCCGCCGAGTACCGCGCGAAAGTCTTGTCACAGTCGTAAAATCGGTCCCGTCGCCCGAGAATCACCAGACACGGCAACGACAGCGCCGCCACTTGCGCATCGAGAGGACGAAACGCGAGCAGCCGCGCCCGTTCCACGAGCACCACCCGAGCCATCGCGGGCGCGGTGACGGCGTGATCGGCCAAGTCCTGCAAGGGATCCTCGAACCAGCCGCCTCGGCGGAACCGGGAGGCGAACCGCACCCACGGCCGGTGCGCCACGAGCCGCACGAGCGCGCTGACCATCGGCAGCAGCACCGAACTCCCCGGCGGAAAGGACGCGTAGCTGTAGTCCGGCGCCTGCCCGATCAGCACCAGGGAACCGGCTCGCGGAGAGATCTCGGCCAGCGCCACGGCGACGTCCGCACCGAAGGAGTGACCGGCGACCAGGACGTCCTCGACACCCAGCGCATCGAGGACACCGGCCACCATGCGCGCCTGCGACGCCGCGTCGAAACCCGAAGAACCACCAGTACACCCATGTCCCAGCAGATCCACCCGGATCACGTGCCGCGTCGCGGCGAGGCCGAGGGTGAGCCGGTCGAACCAGTGGACCGACCCGCAATACCCGTGCAGCAACAACACCGGCGGACCGGCGCCGTCCTGCCGGACGTGGACGGCGACACCGTCCACGTCGAGGAATTCACCGATGGGAGAGCGAGGCACTCTCCGAACCTACTCAGACCTGCGCGCTCTCCCTGCTGCGGGACAACAGGAAGGCCGCGATCCCGGCGGGGAAGAACATGAGCACGCCGTAGACCCCGGCGGGTACGGCCATCGCCTTGTCGCCGAGCACCGAATACGCCACCGCGATCGCGAGCGTGGCGTTGTGGACGCCGATCTCCATGGCGGACGCGATCGACTGCCCGCGGTCCACCCGGAACAACCGAGGCACGTAGAACCCGATTGCCAGGCTGAGCACGGAAAGCGCGAGCGCCACCGGCCCGAGCGTCCAGATGTTGTCCGCCAAGGTCCGGAACTCCTGCGCGATCGCCGCCGCGATCACCAGCACGAGCACCACGGCCGAGCCGATCTTGACCGGTTTGCGCATCCGCTCGGCCCAGCCGGTGAACCGGGCCCGCACCGCCATCCCGATCACGACGGGGATCAGCACGATCGCGAACACCTGCACGAACTTCGCCGGCTGGAGCCCGACCGAGGCGCCGCCGTCGAGGAATCCGGCCATCGACAGGCCGACCACGAGCGGCAGGGTGAACACGGCCAGTACCGAGTTGATCGCCGTGAGCGTGACGTTGAGGGCGACGTCGCCGCCGGCGAGGTGACTGAACAGGTTCGCCGACGTGCCGCCGGGTGAGGCGACGAGCAGCATCATGCCGACCGCGAGCACGCCTTCGAGACCGAAGAGGACGATGAGGCCGACGCAGATCACGGGTAGCACGATCATCTGGCACACCAGCGCGATGACGGCGGCCTTCGGGTACTTCAGCACCCGCGTGAAGTCGCCGACGGTCAAGGTCAGGCCCAGCCCGAACATGACGAGTGCCAGCGCTACCGGCAGGAGGATGGAAAACATCGCCGAACCCATCGAGGGGCCTCCGTCCGATATGCCCTTTTCAGATCGGCAATCGTGTCAAGCGGCGTGAACGGGGTCAAGGTGCCGAAACCCAGCCGTGACCCCGCCCGGACGGCGTCGTAAGAGTTCGGTAACCGCCCGAACCGGGCGATCCGGACGGTTCGCGCGGTTGAATGTCCCCATGAAACGCAAGCGGGTGCTCGCCGTGGTGGCGGCCGGACTGGTGGTGGCGGTGGCCGCAGGCCTCTACTGGTTCCAGCCTTGGAAGCTCTGGGTGAACGAGACGGTCCAGGAAGCACTGCCTGTCGTCGCTCCGGCGTCCCCTAGCGCCGCGCCCGCGCCCGCCCCGAAAGAGCCCATGGTCGTGGCGACCGGCGCGCTGATCAGCCACGAGCACGCGACCAGCGGCGAGGTCCGGATCCTGCGCGCGGCCGACGGATCTTTGGTGCTGCGCCTGGAGAACCTCGACACGAGCAACGGCCCGGACCTCCGTGTCTGGCTCACCGACGCGCCGGTCATCCCCGGCAAGGACGGCTGGTCCGTGTTCGACGACGGCGCGTACGTGAGCGCCGGGAAACTCAAGGGCAACAAGGGAAGCCAGAACTACACACTGCCCGCGGGCACCGATCTGGCGCGCTATTCGAGCGTGACGATCTGGTGCGATCGGTTCAACGTGTCCTTCGGGGCGGCCGAGCTGGCCAAGGTCTGACAGCCAGGCGAAGCCTGTCCGTGGAGCGTGGCGGCGGGGCGGGGTCCGGGTCAGGCGAGCCGGTCCACGGCGTATTCCATCTCCGCGCGGACGGCACGCAGATCGATGCCGCCGGGATCGATGATCGAGGCCACGGCGATCCCCCGCAGCTGCCCCACCAGCGCCGCCGCGTACGCGTCGGGGTCGCGGACGCCGGTGATGGAGCCGTCCGCGAGCCCGGCGGCGACGGTCTGCGCGATGGCGAACCGGTACCGGCGATCGGCCTCGGTCATCGCCGTCCGGACCGCCGGATCGCCGACGGTCGCGTCCGTCCAGAGCACCACGAACGCCCGGTTCAGCGGCGGCATGTCGGTGAGCAGCTCGAAGAAGATGTCCAGCAGGGCGCGCAGCATGTCCATCGGGCTCGGGGTCAGCCCGCCGGTCCGGGTGGCGACGGCGGCGCTGAAGACGTCGGCGAACTTCTCCGCGGCGAACTCGACGAGCCGCCGCACCAGCGTCTCCTTCGAGCCGAACAACTGGTAGACGACGCCGCTGGGATAACCGGTCCTGGCGCAGATCATGCCGATCTTGAGCCGGGCGAAACCCGCCTCGCCGAGCAGGCGGGCGGCGGTGTCGAGGATCCGGGTCCGTGCGATCTCCTGGTCACGCTGGACCTGGTGCTCCTCCGCAGACGAGTCCACGGCGCGATCCTCCCATGACTTCCCGTTCGTCACCCGTCGACGCGGCGTTACGATCCGGACATGAGGATCGCCTTCGCCGCCGACGACCGGAACGCCACCACGGACGCCGTGCAGGCGTATCTCGCCGAGGCGGGCCACGAGGTGCTCCGCCCCGCGGCGTCGGACGTCTGGCCGGAACTCGGCGCGGCGGTGGGCAGGGCGGTCGCGGAAGGCGAGGCCGAGTTCGGCGTGGTGATGTGCTGGACCGGGACGGGGACGGCCATCGCCGCCAACAAGGTGCCCGGAGTCCGCGCGGCGCTGGCCTGGGACACCTGGATCGCCGCCGGCGCACGCAAATGGAACGACGCCAATGTGCTGGCGCTGAGCCTCAAACGGCTGGCCCCCGACGTGGCCGTCGAAATCACCGACGTGTTCCTTTCCGGTGTCCTGCCCGACCCCGACGAATCGGCGAATATCGCCCGGCTCGGCGAAATGGACGAATTCCGCCGCTGAACGGCAGTGAACCAGTGAACGATTAACGCTGTCGAACGTATTAGGCCGTTCGCAGGAAAATCACCACTCTACGTAGTGATGCTTCCCATATTGGTCCAGACCACGTACCGTCTCCCGCAACAAAGCGTTCCGCATGGAGGTGGTCGATGAAGACTCATCCCCGCCTGCCCGGTTTCGGCCGAGGCAACGCGATGTCGCCGATTTCCCTTTGACGAAATCATCTCCAAGATCATTTCCCGGCACCGGGTTGTAAGGAGTGAAATGTCGAGAAAAAGATGGCATCTGGTCGGCCTGTTCACGGCCGTCGCGGCGCTGGCGGTCGGTCTGGTGACCGTGCCCGCGAACGCGGCGGGCGGGGTCGGAGCCACCCTGACCAAGGGGTCGGACTGGGGCTCCGGCTGGGAAGGCAAGTACACGATCACCAACAACTCGGGAGCCAGCCTGAGTTCCTGGACTCTCGAGTTCGACCTCGCGGCGGGACACTCGATCGCTTCGCTGTGGGACGGCAGCTACACCGTCTCCGGCCAGCACGTGACCGTCAAGAACACCTGGAACGGCAACCTTTCCAACGGTGGCTCGACCAGCTTCGGCTTCAACGTCAAGTACTCCGGCGCCTACACCGCCCCCGCCAACTGCAAGATCAACGGCGGCTCCTGCGATCCGGGCGGCGGTAACCCGACGACGACGCCGACCACCCCGACCACCACGACGTCCAATCCCCCGACGTCGACCAGCACGAGCAACCCGCCGACCACCACGACTTCGAACCCGAACCCGGGCGCGAAGAAGAACCTCGGCTACTTCGTGCAGTGGGGCGTCTACGGTCGCAACTACCACGTGAAGAACATCCACACCTCCGGTTCCGCGGCCAAGCTGACGCATATCAACTACGCGTTCGGCAACGTCACCAACGGTTCCTGCACCGCCAACGACGACACCTACGCCGACTACGACAAGTTCTACGACGCCGGGTCCAGTGTGGACGGTGTCGCGGACTCGTGGGACGCCGGTTCGCTGCGCGGTAACTTCAACCAGCTGCGCAAGCTGAAGAAGATGTACCCGGGCCTCAAGGTGCTGTGGTCGTTCGGCGGCTGGACCTGGTCCGGTGGCTTCGGCCAGGCGTCGAAGAACCCGGCCGCGTTCGCGGAATCCTGCTACAAGCTGATCAAGGACCCGCGCTGGGCCGACGTCTTCGACGGTATCGACATCGACTGGGAGTACCCGAACGCCTGCGGTCTCACCTGTGACACCAGCGGTCCCGCCGCGATCAAGAACGTGGCACAGGCGCTGCGCACCAAGTTCGGCTCCTCGTTCCTGGTCACCGCCGCGATCACCGCGGACGCCAGCAGCGGCGGCAAGATCGACTCCGCCGACTACGGCCCCGCGTCGGCGTACTTCGACTGGTACAACGTCATGACGTACGACTTCTTCGGCGCCTGGGCGGCGCAGGGACCGACGGCCCCGCACTCGCCGCTGACGTCGTACCCCGGCATCCCGCAGCAGGGCTTCACCTCCGACGACGCCATCCAGAAGCTCAAGGCCAAGGGTGTCCCGGCGAGCAAACTGTTGCTGGGTATCGGTTTCTACGGCCGAGGCTGGACCGGCGTCACCCAGGACGCCCCGGGCGGCACCGCGACCGGCGCGGCACCGGGCACCTACGAGGCGGGTATCGAGGACTACAAGATCCTCAAGAACAGCTGCCCGTCGACCGGCACGATCGCGGGCACCGCGTACGCGAAGTGCGGCAACAACTGGTGGAGCTACGACACTCCCGCGACCATCAACGGAAAGATGGGCTGGACCAAGAACCAGGGTCTCGGCGGCGCGTTCTTCTGGGAACTCAGTGGTGACACCTCCAACGGTGAACTCGTCACGGCCATGCGCAACGGCCTGAACTGAGGAGTCTGACAGTGGGCAAGCGGACTTGGATCCAGGCCATCGGCCTGTCCGCCGCTGCCGCAACGGCCGGCGCGGTCCTCGTGATCGCGCCGGCCTCCGCGGCCGGCGGCGTCGGCGCCGCCTTCAGCAAGGGCTCCGATTGGGGCTCCGGCTGGGAAGGCAAATACACGATCAGCAACAACTCGGGGTCGAGCCTCCCCTCTTGGACGGTCGAATTCGACCTCCCCGCGGGGCACTCGATCGCTTCACTGTGGGACGGCAGCTACTCGGTCTCCGGGCAGCACGTGACGGTGAAGAACACCTGGAACGGCAACCTTTCCAACGGCGGTTCCACCAGCTTCGGCTTCAACGTCAAGTACTCCGGGGGCTACGTCGCCCCGGCGAACTGCAAGATCAACGGTGGTTCATGCGACCCGGGCGGCGGCGGCCCGACCACGACGCCGACCACGTCCACCACCACGACCTCTCCGACGACGACCACCAGCAACCCGCCGCTCCCCGGCGGCCGTGGTGCGCCGTATCTGTACATGGGCTGGGGCAGCCCGCCGAACCCGCAGACGGTCATGAACGCGACCGGGATCAAATGGTTCACGATGGCGTTCATCCTGTCGTCCGGTGGCTGCAACCCCGCCTGGGACGGCAGCCGTCCGCTGCAGGGCGGCGTCGACGCGAACGCGATCGCGCAGATCAAGGCCGCGGGCGGGCAGATCGTGCCGTCCTTCGGCGGGTGGAGCGGCAACAAGCTCGGCCCGAACTGCTCGACGCCGGAAGCGCTCGCCGGGGCCTACCAGAAGGTGATCGACGCCTACGGTCTCAAGGCGATCGACATCGACATCGAGAACACCGACGAGTTCGAGAACGCGGTCGTACAGGATCGCGTGCTGAACGCGCTCAAGATCGTGAAGGCGAACAACCCCGGTATCCAGACCATCCTCACCTTCGGCACGACGACCAGCGGCCCGAACTCCTGGGGCAACCGGCTCATCGACCAGTCGAAGGCACTGAACGCCGGGATCGACGTCTACACGATCATGCCGTTCGATTTCGGTGGTGGCGCGGACATGTACGGCAACACCATCCGGGCGGCGAACGGCCTGCGGGACAAGCTGAAGTCGACCTTCGGGTGGAACGACGCCACGGCGTACGGCCACCTCGGCATCAGCGGGATGAACGGTCTTTCGGACCAGCGCGAACTGACGAGTCTCGACACCTGGACGCGGATCACCGACTGGTCCAAGACCAACAAGATCGCCAGGCTCGCGTTCTGGTCGACCAACCGTGACCGCGGCTGCCCGAACGGCGGGGTCGCCGAGAACTGCAGTGGTATCGCACAGAACGACTGGGACTTCACGCGGATCACCGCGGCTTTCTGACGTCCCTTCCGAACCGCGGGCCCGCACCGATGCTGCACGGTGCGGGCCCGCTCCTTTTCGCCCGCGTTTCGTCCTCTGAATGCGGTCCTCATCGGTTGTCGCGGCAGTGGCCGTGTCCCGCTTGCGACTGCATGATGTGCTCTCCTGCATTTGATCGGTCTCTCCGCGTCGGCCGTCCACGAGGTCGTGATCATGGAATATCGTGCCGGTCATGACCACGGATGACTGGTTGGCCGACACCCGAACCTCTTATGACACGGTCGCGGTCAGCTATGCCGAGCAAGTGCGCGGCGCACTCGCCGGACACCAGTACCTGCGCGCGGCTCTGGCGTTGTTCGCCGACAGCGTGCGGATCGCTGGCGGCGGGCCGGTCGCGGACGTGGGCTGCGGCCCCGGTGAAGTCACCGCCCACCTGAATGAGCTCGGTGTCGACGCCTTCGGTGTCGACCTCTCCCCCGGGATGATCGACGTGGCCCGGCGCGACCACCCCGGCCTGCGGTTCGAGGTGGGCTCGATGACGGACCTGGACCTCCCCGTCGCTTCGGTGGCCGGCCTGCTCGCCTGGCAGTCGTTGATCCACATCCCTGACGACGATGTGCCGACTGTGTTCGGGCACTTCCACCGAGCATTGCGTCTCGGCGGACCGCTGCAGCTCCTGTTTCACGTCGGCGACGAGTCGCGGTTGATGACGGAGGGCTATGGCGGTCACCCGATGAAGGTCCATGTCCACCGCCGTCAGCCTGACCAGGTGGCATCCTGGCTGCGCGATGCCGGATTCGTGGTCGAGGCTCAGATGCTGCTCGACCCGGACGCGAAAGCTCAGCAAGCGATTCTTTTCGCACGCAGTAAGTCCTGACTTCTGCATATGTCGGGCTCGCCAGTCGGAACCAGAGGACATGCGCGTGCGCTCCCAGCGGTGCTGGTGGCCTCGTCGATGCTGTCGAGCACTCGTTGGACACGGTCGTGCTCGCGCCGAAGCCGGGTCTTCTCCCCAGAGGGGACTCGGGGGTTGCCGAGGAAGGCTTGGAAGGTGGCCGCCTGCTCGGCCCAGATCGGTCGGCGGCAGGCGTGGTGGGTGGCCTGCGGGCAGCGGGCCGAGTCGCACAGTCCGATCAGCGGCCGTGTCGCCTCCGTGGTCCCGGCCCAGTCGCAGGCAGAGCGCATTGGACGGGTCGCCGCGGAACCAGCAGTAGTTGGCCGGCCGACGTGCGGGCTTGCGGCCTGCGCGCGGAGCAGGTTCTCGATTCGCCGGTCGGTGTCCAGCACCGTCGGCTCGGCCGGTGCGCTGTCCCGCAGCGCGTTGTCGATGTGGGTGAAGGTCGCGATGAGGCCGCGGGCACCGCATTCAGAGGACTAAATGCGGGCGTCCTTCACTGGGGCCTGCGCTGGCTTCCTGGGTCTGGCGTGTCGCGAAAGCCACTTTCGCGACGTCTGATGTCCCGAAAGTGGCTTTCGCGACACGGCTGCCGGGCGCACGGGGCGAGCCGGTGCCGAGGCCGCGCGAGGGTGTTGCGAAAGTGGCTTTCGCAACACCGCCCAGACCCGTGACCGACGCCCGCGAGCCCGCAGGCCCTGAAGTACGTGAAGGCCCCCTTCACTGCTTCTAGCGCAATGAAGGGGGCCTTCACGTACTCAAGACCGACGCGTTTAGTCCTCTGAATGCGATCAGGGCAGAGCGTTCAGGAACGGCTCGTGAGCGTTCTGGAACTCCCATCCGTAGTACCGGTCCCAGTTGATCGACCACGTCATCAGCCCGCGCAGTGCCGGCGAAGCCCCGCCACGCAAGGAATACGACCCACAGCCGGAGTTCTTCACCAGGCAGTTCAGCGCCGAATGCACCGCCGCCGGCGCGGTGTGCCCGTTGCCCGCGCTCACCGCGGCCGGCAGGCCGAACGCGATCTGGTCCTCACGCAGCCCGGGGAACCGGAATCCGGTCGAGGACACGGTGAAACCCGCCTTGATCATGTCGGTCATCGCGATGTGGAAGTCGGCGCCGCCCATGAAGTGGTACTGGTTGTCCAGCCCCATCACCGGCCCGGAGTTGTAGTCCTGGACGTGCAGCACGGTCAGCGCGTCCCGCATCGCGTGGATCACCGGGAGGTACGAACCCGTCCGGTTGTCGGCGCCGCCGAGGCCGCCGTAGTACTGGTATCCGGTCTGCACGAAGAACGTCTCCGGCGCCATCGTCAGCACGAATCCCGCACCATAGCGAGCCTTCAACGTCTTCAGCGCCGAGATGAGGTTGACGATCACCGGCGTGGTCGGATTGCGGAAGTCGTTGTCGCCGGAGTTGAGGTACAGCGAGTGCCCCTCGAAGTCGATGTCGAGCCCGTTCAGCCCGTACCGGTCGATGATCGCGGACACCGAACTGACGAAAGCGTCGCGCGCCGCGGTCGTGGTCAGCTGCACCTGGCCGTTCTGGCCACCGATGGAGATCAGGACCTTCTTGCCCTGCGCCTGCTTCGCGCGGATCGCGGCGATGAAGTCCGCGTCGCTTTCCACCGTCGGGCATTCCGCGACCGGGCACCGCGTGAAGCGGATGTCACCGGAGGTCACCGAAGTCGGCTCACCGAAGGCCAGGTTGACGATGTCCCACGCCGCCGGGACGTCGGCCATCCGGGTGTAGCCGGATCCGTTGGCGAAGCTCGCGTGCAGGTAGCCGATCAGCGCGTGCTTCGGCAGGCCGGAGTCGACGCAGCCGGCGGTCGTGGCGCCCACCTCGGTGGTCTTGGGCGACTCACCCGCGCTGTTGTAAGCGGCCACCGAGTAGCTGTGCGACGAACAGGCCGTCAGTCCCGAGATCGTCGCCGAAGTCCCGGTCACCGTCGCGACCACCTTGCCCGCCTCGTACACGCGATAGCCGGTCACCGTCCCCGCCGACGCGCCCCACGAGAGCGCGATCGACGAGTTCGTCACCGTGCCCACGGCCGGATTCCCCGGTGACGGCGGCGCGCCGGGGGTTTCACCGCCGGGTCCGTCGAGGCTGATGTCGTCCGCGTAGTAGGTGCCCGAGCCGTACCAGCCGTGGACGTACACCTCGGCCGTCGTCTGTGTGGCCGAGGTCGTGAAGGAAAGCGAAAGCTGCGTGTAGGCGGTCGCCGCGGTCCAGGTCGACGGCCCGCCCGTGACGCCGAGGTACACCGGGTTGCCGTTCACCCAGGCCGAAACCGCGTAGGTGGTGTTGGGCCGGACGGATACCGTCTGTGCGCATTTCCCGATCGTCGAGCCGGGCGTGACCGAAACGGCGTAACCGCCCGAACGGACCGGTGTGGTCACGGTCGCGCCCGCCGCGCAGGTCCAGCCGGATGTCGAACCCGCCTCGAACCCGGGGTTGAGGAGCAGGTTGGCCGCGCTCGCGGTGCCACCGCCGGTGAGCAGACCGGTGAAGGTGAGCACCAAAACGGCCAGAAATGACAACGATCTGGAACGCCTCATCGCGATTCCTCCGTGGAAGGGCGGCCTGCCGCCGCGCTGGACTAATTGTCTAGACCAATCTGCGGAAAGTCCATACCCCCGGCGCCACCAGGGTCCAAAGACCCGACTACTCCGGGCTGCTGGACCGGTGTGACGCGGGGGCGCGCTCCGTAACGTCGGAGGGGCCAAACAGGGCTGGGGGCTTTCGGGAGGTGGGGACGATGGGACCGAGAACGGCAGAACCGGCGTGACCGCCGTGTCAGAAGCCGTGCGCCCGACATATCAGCCCCGCCCGGGAGAGCCGGACGGTGAACTGATCCGCGCGGCCATCGGCGGTGACCGGCGGGCCGTCGGAAGCCTGCTGGCGCTCCTCCGGCCCATCGTGTTCCGGTACTGCGCGGGCAGGCTGGGCGGGACGGTACGCGGCGTCTCCAGCGCCGAGGACTGCGCCCAAGAGGTCCTGGTGGCCGTCCTCGTGGCCTTGCCGCGCTACAGCTACCAGGACAACAGCTTCCTGCCGTACGTCTTCGGAATCGCGTCGCACAAGGTCGCCGACGTCCGCCGCAACCTCGCCCGCGACCCGTCCGCGCCGGTGCCCGATCCGGAGCCCGAACAGGAAGGACCGTGGAATCCGACGTTCGAGGAGGTCGAGAGGGCCGATCGCCGCCGCCGGTTGTCTCGGCTGTTCGAGGTCCTTTCGGAGAAGCAGCGCGACGTGCTGGTGCTGCGCGTGATCCACGGATACAGCGCCGAGGAGACCGCGGGCGCGCTGGGCATGGCGAGCGCGGGCGCGGTCCGCGTCACCCAGCACCGGGCCCTCAACGAACTGCGCCGTGTGCTGCGCGAGAACCCCGATTTCGCCGGCGGGTTCACGTTCTTCTAGGACGTGGACTTACGGCGCTGGGCGGCGTAGACGGCGGCGGCGGTGCGGCGCTCGAAACCGAGCTTGTGCAGCAGGGACGACACGTAGTTCTTGACCGTCTTCTCCGCCAGGTACAGCTTTTCCGCGATCTGGCGATTGGTCAGCCCGTCGGCGATGTGGTCGAGCACCCGCCGCTCCTGCGGGCTCAGCTGTTCGTATCGCGGGTCCGGGAGGTCGGTCTCGCCGCGCAGCCGGTTCATCACCGAGGCCGTCAGCGTGCTGTCCAGGAGCGATCCACCGGCGGCGACCGTGCGGACAGCCTTGACGAGCGCGCCACCGGAGACCTGCTTGAGCATGTACCCGGCCGCACCGGCCATGATCGCGCCGAACAACGCGTCGTCGTCCGAATAGGACGTCAGCATCAGGCAGGCGGGCGGCGGGTCGATCGACGCCCGGATCTCCCGGCAGACGCTGACCCCTTCGCCGTCCGGCAGCCGGACGTCGAGCACCGCGACCTGCGGTTTGACCGCGGGGATCCGCACGTAGGCCTCGGCGGCCGTGGACGCTTCGCCGACCACGGTGAGATCGTCTTCGGCCTCGAACACCGTCTTCAACCCGGTGCGGACGAGTTCGTGATCGTCCAGCAGGAACACCGAAATCGTCATCGCACACTCTCCTGTCGGGCCGGCAGCTCCACCGACCAGTCGAGCTTCGTCCCGCCTTCCGGCGCCGCTTCGACGCTGAACGTCCCGTTCCAGCGGGCCGCGCGTTCGGCCAGGTTCGCCACGCCGCTGCGGTGGCCGGGTTCGGCGGGCATGCCGACGCCGTCGTCCACCACCGACAGCTTCAGCCATCGGCCGTCCCGGTCGACGGAGACGTCGACCGAGACCGACGTCGCCGCCGCGTGTCTGACCACATTGGACAGTGCTTCGCGCAGGGTCGCGAGGAGATCGGAGCGGACCGTGTCCGGCACGGTCGAGTCGAGCGGCCCGTCGAATCCGACCCGGGGTTCGGACGCGCAGCCCGCGTCGAGCGCGACCCGCAGCAGCTCCGATCTGAGGCTGCCCTGCGCCTCCGCCGGTTCCTGCAGCGAAAAGATGCTGTTGCGGATCTCGCGGATCGTGCGGTCGATCTCGTGCGCGAAACCGGTCACGCGGTCGGCGACGGCGGGTTCGCCCGCGAGCCTGCTCAGCCCCTCCAGGCCCAGCCCGATCGCGAACAGCCGCTGGATCACCAGGTCGTGCAGGTCGCGGGCGATCCGGTCGCGGTCTTCGAAGACGGCGAGGCGCTGCCTGTCCTGTTGCGCGCGGGCGAACTCGACCGCGAGCGCGGCGTGCGCGGCGAAGGTCTCGGCGAGCTGGACGTCGTAGGCGGAGAACGGGGTCTTGTCGCGGAACTTCGCCACCAGCAGGACGCCGAGCTTCTCCTCGCCGACGATCAACGGGACGGCGACCGTGGAATCGAGATCCTTGATCATCGCGGGCATCGTGACGCCGCGGCCGCCCTGGTGCTCGATCACCTTGTCGCCGTACTCCCGGACGACGACGGGTTTGCCGCTCGTGTACGCCAGCCCGGTCGCGGTGCCCTCGGTCGGCACGGTGACCCCGGCGATCCGGTCCGCGTCCGGCCCCGGCGGCTCGACGATCTCGAAGACCAGCATCCCGTCACCGCGCGGACGGGCGACCGCGCCCGCCGAACCACCGGCCACGACTCGGGCGCGTTCGGCGATGAGGCGGAGGGTCGCGGTCAGATCCTGGTCGGCCAGGAGCGCACCGGTGACGTGGTAGGAGGCTTCGAGCCAGCGCTCACGCCGCTGCACCTGCTCGAACAGCGCGGCGTTCTCGATCACCACACCGGCCGCCGCGGTGAGCGCGACGAGCAGGTCGTCCTCGGCTTCGGTGAACTCCTCACCGCCCGGTTTGCGGGCGAGGTACAGCATCCCGAAGATGCGGCCGCGCATCCGGATGGGCATCACCCGGGACTCGTCCTCGGACGGCGGCCGTTCCCAAGCGTCACCGAAGCGGATGAACTCGCCGGAATCGAGCACGCTCAGCGCACCGAACGGCGCACCGGTCAGCTCGCAGGCGGATTCGACCATTCGCCGAAGGACGTCGGAGAGGCTGAGATCGTGGGCGATCCCGGCCACCGCGTCCAGAATCCTGGGCGTTTTGGCGTCGCTCGCCGCACTCACCCGCCGCACTGGCGTCACCGTCCCGGAGTAACTCCCCGGGCAGTGGGGTCAGGAGTGACAGACGCGCCCGGATCGCTCATCTGGTGCGTCGATCACGGACAGTGCTTCGTTACCGCTCACCCCGAGGATCCTCCGTCCGGTCACCGACTCGATCGGGATCCGGAGGTAGCGGGAATCCGCTTGACCAGTCCAGCAGCCCAGCGGCAGGGTCTCGAGCTCGGCGATCACGATCGGATCACGTACCTCGGAGGCGCGGCCGACGACGGTGACGAACCAGCCCGTCCCCAGATCCTTGGCGAACTCGTCGACGGCGAACGCCACCACGCTGTCGAGTATCCCGGCGAACAGCGCGCTCTGCGCCGGGGTCCGCACCACGACGGCGCCGTGGTGGAGCGCGAACCGCGCGGGCTGGATCGCCGGCATGGCCCGGGAAGTGAACACCACCCGGCCGAGCCCGGCGCCCGCGAGCAGCGCCAGGCACTGCTCGCGGCCGAGCGTCTCGAGACCCAAGGAGTCGGACATCGGCATCCCCGCGTTCTCGTCGTGTACTTCGTCGAGAACCACGGTCCCCGGCTTACCGACTCGCCGGTAGGGCCGATGGACCCGGCCCGTGCGGGGGATGCGGCGAGGTTGCGAAAGCCACTTTCGCAACGTTGAAGGTTGTGAAAGTGGCTTTCGCAACGCGTTTTGTCAGGTTGGCCGCACAGCCGAGCCGGGCCGCGGTGGCCGACCGGGCACCCGTGTCGCGAAAGCCACTTTCGGGACGTCAGATGTCCCGAAAGTGGCTTTCGCGACACGACCACCGAAACTTGAGCGCCCCTACGCCTTCGGGCTCAGCAGCACCACGGGGATCTCCCGGTCGGTCTTGGTCTGGTACTGCGCGTAGTTCTTGTAGTCCGCGGTGATCTTGGGCCACAGGCGGGCGCGCTGCTCGGCGTCGGCCACGGTCGCGACCATCGGCTTCGCGCTCTCGCCCTTCAGGGTGACCTGGACCTCGGGGTTGTCGCGAAGGTTGAGGAACCACGCCGGATGCTGGTCGTCGCCACCGCGGGAGGCGACGATGACGTACGCGTCGCCCTCGCGCAGCGGCGAGGTCAGCAGGACGGTGCGCGGCTGACCGGATTTGCGGCCGATGGTGGTCAGCTCCAGGACGGTCATCCCGGCGACCTGCCAGCCGGCACGGCCGCCGCTGACCTTCTGGATGACGCGGTGGACGGCGTTCATGGTCTTCAAGGCGAAATCGGAGGGCATGCGGAGAAGACTACTCCGCTTTCGTCGCGACTTCGATTCCGTCCAGGATGACTCTCAGCGAGAACTCGAACGCCTCCCGCGCCTCCTGCTCCAGATAGGACACCGTCTCGTCCTCCATCCGGAACGCGTGCTCGCTCTCCATCCAGGTCAGCGTCGGGAAACGCTCGGCGAAGTCCGGCGAGACCTCCTGCAGATGCGCGGAGCGCGCGTACCACCACTCGTCGTCGGACTGCCCCGTCGCCTTTTCGGCCAGCCGCGCCTCCGACGCCGTCCTGGCAGGCTCGCGCACACACGAGTACAGCGCGCTGACCAGCCGCCGCAGCGCCTTCGGGCGCAGTCCGGTCCGGCGCAGGATCTTCACCAGCGCCTCCAGGACGACGTACTCGTTCGGCCCGAGCACCGGCCGCGCCTGCGAGACCTGCAGGACCCAGGGATGCCGGAGATAGAAGTCCCAGAGATCCTCAGCCCACCGCGCGGCGTCGGTCCGCCAGCCGTCCCCGTCATATGTGGCCGGAAGCTCGGCGAGCGCGGTGTCGTACATGAGATCGACGAGTTCGCTCTTGCTCGGGACATAGGTGTAGAGCGCCATGGCCGTCCGGCCGAGCCGGTCGCCGACGGCCCGCATCGAGAGCCCCGTCATACCTTCGGCGTCCGCGATGGCGATGGCGGTTTCGACGATCAGCTCCACGGAAAGCCCCGGTTTGGGGCCGGGCCGCTCGGCGTCCGCCGGCTCGGTCCGCCACAGCAGTGCCATCGACCGCCGTGGGTCCCCTTGCGCCGCGTAGACGACCACTTGCCAACTCCTTACAGCATAAACTAACCTCTGCTACCCTCACTTTACAGGCTAAAGAGTTTCAACCAGGGGAGAGCCATGCCTTCGGCCGCCGACAGCCACGACCTGATCCAGGTGCGCGGAGCCAGAGAGAACAACCTCGCCGACGTCTCGGTCGACATCCCCAAACGCCGCCTCACCGTCTTCACCGGTGTCTCGGGCTCGGGGAAGTCGTCCTTGGTGTTCGGCACCATCGCCGCGGAGTCACAGCGGCTGATCAACGAGACCTACACCGCGTTCATCCAGTCCTTCATGGCCCCGGTCGGACGGCCGGACGTGGACGCGCTGCGGAACCTGAGCGCCGCGATCGTCGTCGACCAGGAACGGATGGGCGCCAATTCCCGGTCCACGGTCGGCACCGCGACCGACGCGCACACGATGCTGCGGATCGTCTTCAGCAGGCTGGGCACACCGCACGTGGGGACGTCGGGAGCCTTCAGCTTCAACCTTCCCGAGGGGATGTGCCCCGAATGCGAGGGGCTGGGCAAGGTCTCCAGCATCGACATCGACCAGCTCGTCGACAAAGAGCTTTCGCTCGACGAGGGGGCGATCACCGTCCCGAACTTCACGCCGGGCAGCTGGTACTGGAAGGGGCTGGCGGAGTCCGGTTTCGTCGACCCCGCGGTCAAGCTGAAGGACTACACCCCGCGGCAGTGGGAAGACTTCATGCACAAACCCGCCACCAAGATGAAGCTCGGCGGGATGAACACCACCTACGAGGGCCTGCTGGTGAAGGTGCAGCGGCTGTTCCTGTCGAAGGACAAGGAAGCGACGCAGCCGCACATCCGCGCCTTCGTCGACCGGGCGATCACCTTCCGGCAGTGCCCGGCGTGCGAAGGCGCGCGGCTCAACCAGGCGGCGCTGTCCTCGAAGATCGAGGGGCTGAACATCGCCGACTGCTCGTCGATGCAGATCAGCGACCTGGCCGACTTCCTCCGCAAGATCGACGATCCGTCGGTCGGGCCGCTGATGCAGACCCTGCGCGGAACCCTCGACTCGCTCGTGGAGATCGGCCTCGGCTACCTGAGCCTCGACCGCGAATCCGGGACGCTGTCCGGCGGCGAGGCGCAGCGCGTGAAAATGGTGCGGCACCTGGGTTCCAGCCTCACCGACGTCACCTACGTCTTCGACGAGCCGACCGTCGGGCTGCACCCGCACGACATCCAGCGGATGAACGGTCTCCTGCTTCTCTTGAAGGACAAGGGGAACACCGTGCTCGTCGTCGAGCACAAACCGGAGACGATCGAGATCGCCGACCACGTCGTCGACCTCGGGCCGGGCGCGGGGCCGAACGGCGGGCAGATCTGTTACACCGGTGACGTCGCCGGATTGCGCGCGTCCGGCACGCTGACCGGGCGGCACCTCGATCACCGGGCGCGGCTGCGCACGGACGTCCGCGAGGCCCGCGGGCGGATCGAGATCCGGAACGCGACCCGGCACAACCTGCGCGGTGTCGACGTCGACATCCCGCTGGGCGTGCTGACCGTGGTCACCGGCGTCGCCGGTTCCGGCAAGAGCTCGCTCATCCACGGCTCACTGTCCACAAGGGACGACGTGGTGGTGCTCGACCAGTCGGCCATCCGCGGCTCGCGGCGCAGCAACCCCGCGACCTACACCGGCCTGCTCGACCCGATCCGCACCGCGTTCGCCAAGGCCAACGGCGTCAAGGCGGCCCTGTTCAGCGCGAACTCCGAAGGCGCGTGCCCGAAGTGCAAGGGCATCGGGCTGATCTACACCGACCTGGCGATGATGGCCGGGGTGGCGACGGTCTGCGAGGAATGCGAAGGCAAGCGGTTCACCGCCGAAGTCCTGACGTACAAGCTGCGAGGCAAGGACATCAGCGAGGTCCTCGCCATGCCGGTCGCCGAGGCACGCGAGTTCTTCCCCTCGGGGCAGGCGCGGACGATCCTGGACCGGCTCGCCGACGTCGGCCTCGGTTACCTCGGGCTCGGACAGCCGCTCACGACGCTGTCCGGCGGGGAGCGCCAGCGGATCAAACTCGCCATCCGGATGGCGGAGAAGTCGGCGACGTACGTCCTCGACGAACCGACCACCGGTCTGCACCTCGCCGACGTCGACCAGCTGCTCGGTCTGCTGGACCGGCTCGTCGACGACGGGAACACGGTGGTGGTGATCGAGCATCACCAGGCGGTGATGGCGCACGCGGACTGGATCGTGGATCTCGGGCCGGGCGCCGGCTCGGAAGGTGGCCAGGTGGTGTTCACGGGGACTCCGGCCGACCTGGTCGCCTCCGGTGACACGCTCACGGCGCGGCACCTTCGCACCTACGTGGGCCGCTAGCGCATCCCTCCACCCGCGAGTGTCATGAAAGGGTCGTTCAGGACAAAAGATGTCCTGAACGACCCTTTCATGACATCCGGGACCGCCGCCGAACCGCTTCACGACCGGCCACCGCACCGATGAGCCCCAGCACCACCAGAGCCAGCCCCGAAGTCACCATCTCCACCGGCGAGGCCCCCAGCGGCGAAACCCCGGTCACCGATTCCAGCCCCACCACCGCGGTCAGCACCGAGTAGGCACCGATCGCCACCCACACCAGCCGCACGCGCCGCCGTTCCGTCCAGTCCGCGAACTTCAGCAGCCAGGCGAGCCCCGGCACGATCAGGATCGCGTGCATCGCCACCGCGTGCAGCGGCTTCAGCGCACCGGCGGTGGTGTACGCGGCCTGCGGGTTCCCGCCCCGCGCCTCCACGACACCGCCGGCGATCATCGCCGCGCCCGCGCCCAGCGCCACCAGCAGCGCGACGAGCCCGAACCGCACCGCGAGCCGCATGCTCGCCGATGTCTCCCCGTCACCGCGCAGGGCCGCCGCGGTGAACGAGACCGCCGTCAGGATGATGACGCCGCCACCCGCCGCGAGTGTCGTCGACACGGCGTTGTCGAAGCCGGTCTCGAAGTTGAAGTGCGACGGCACCCCGCGCCAAGCCTGCATGCTCACGAGCACCGTCTCGACGACGCTCGCCGCCGCGAAGACGCCGAGCAACACGTTCCGCACGCGCGCCCGAACCGCGATGTACGACGTCGCCCAGGCGACGGTGACCAGCGTCAGCCCGAATGACAGGCCGAACGTGACCGCCTTCCGCATCGACACCGGCCCGGTCCACGAGCCGCCGGACACGACCAGCACGACCGCGTGCGCGAGACCGCTGAGGAACAGGAGTGCCCCGGTCGCGTAGGCGACGCGTTCGATGGTCCGTGACTTCATGCCGAAGAGTGTCTTCCGCGGCCGGAGGAAAAGCGTCAGCCGTGAGGCGACACCGCGCGTACGCCCACCTACGTACCTGAGACGTCCCTCAGCGAAGACGGCGGTAGAGACCAATGGGCTGTTACTCTGGCCGACATCATGCCCCGCATCCTTGTCCGCGTCGCCGCGCTGATCGCCGTCCTCGCCCTCCTGTTCGGTGTGCCGTGGTGGACGATCGTCGGTTCCCCCGAACTCCCGGCCGCGCTCGAAGTCCTCGGCACGATCGTGTTCGCCGTCGCGGCACTCGCCGTGCCCGCGTGCATGGTCCTCGGCCACGGCCCTTGGCAGCGGGACCTCGCGGCCAAGATCGGCGATCTCTCCCTGGGGCTGATCTGGCTGCTGTTCTCGTTGTCCGTTCTCGGAAACGTGCTGCGGCTCGTCCTCGCCGTGTCCGGAGTGGACAGTGCGGCGGGCATCGTGTCCGGCGTCGTCTTGGCCGCCTTCGCGGCGCTGGCGGCGTACGGGATGTTCGAGGCCCGGCGCGTGCCGAGGCTCAAGGAACTCGACGTCGTGCTCCCCCGCCTCGGCGCGGGACTCGACGGCCTCCGCTTCGCGATCGTCACCGACACCCATTTCGGCCCGCTGAACCGGACGACGTGGTCGGAGAAGGTCGTCGAAGTGGTGAACGAGCTCGACGCGGACGTCGTGGCCCACGCGGGCGACCTCGCCGACGGTTCCGTCGCCAAACGCGCACAGCAGGTCGCGCCGCTCGGGAAGGTGCGGGCGAAGCTCGGCAAGTTCTACATCACCGGCAACCACGAGTACTTCGGCGAGGCGCAGGCCTGGCTCGACCACATGCGCGACCTCGGCTGGGAGCCGCTGCACAACCGGCACCTGCCCGTCAGCCGCGGCGGGGACACGCTCGTCTTCGCCGGCATCGACGACCCGACCGGCGCCGCGTCCGGCCTGCCCGGCCACGGACCCGATCTCCCCGCCGCGCTCGACGGTGTCGCCGCGAGCACTCCGGTCGTCCTGCTCGCCCACCAGCCGAAGCAGGTCAAGCAGGCCGCCGAGGCCGGGATCGACCTCCAGATCTCCGGGCACACCCACGGCGGCCAGATCTGGCCGTTCCATCTCCTGGTCCGGCTCGACCAGCCCGTCCTGGCCGGTCTTTCGCGCCACGGCGAGCGCACGCAGCTCTACACGAGCCGCGGCACCGGCTTCTGGGGGCCGCCGCTGCGTGTCTTCGCACCGAGCGAGATCACCCTCCTGACCTTGCGAAACAGCAAGTAGTCCTCTAGTTGCGATGCTTCGGGCGCCGCGACATCCATCACCGACAAATTTTTTTGTCTTGACAACTTGAGAGTTCGGGGCGAGTGTTGTGCCAACGCACCCGCCGCCCGAAAGGCCGAATCGATGACCATCACCGCCACCCGGACCCACATCGCGCTCCCGGCGCGAGCCTTGCTCGCCTGCGGCGCCGTCTCCGGTCCGCTGTACTTCCTGACCACGCTCACCCAGGCCGCCGTCCGCGACGGCTTCGACCTGACGAAGCACCCGGCGAGCATGCTGAGCAACGGCGACGCCGGCTGGATCCAGGTGACGAACTTCCTGGTCACCGGTGTCCTCATGATCGCGGGAGCGATCGGCCTGAGCCGCACGCTCGAACCGGGCAGAGGCAGCACGTGGGGGCCACGGCTCTTGGGCGTCTTCGGCGTCAGCCTGCTGTTCGCCGCGGTCTTCAAAGCCGACCCCGGCAACGGCTTCCCGGTGGGTTCCGGCCAGGCCACCATCAGCACCGCGGGCGTCCTGCACATGGCCGCCGGCTCGATCGGTTTCCTGTCGCTGATCGTCGCGACCTTCGTGTTCGCGAGCCGCTTCTCCCGTGAGGGTCACCGCGGCTGGGCCCTCTACTCCCGCGCCACCGGCATCGCGTTCTTCGCCGCCTTCGCCACGATGAGCTCCGGCAACGCGAATGCCGTCGTGATGCTCGCCTTCTGGGCCACGGTGATGCTGGCCTGGGGCTGGGTCACCGCCGTCATCCTCCGTACCAACCGCTGAACACGACCAGGAGAATTCCCGCCATGAGCACCGTGACCTCACAAGACGGCACCACCATCGCCTACACCCGCACCGGCTCCGGCCCCGCCGTCATCCTGGTCGACGGCGCGATGTGCCACCGCGAATTCGGCCCGGCCACGCCGCTGGCCGCCGAGCTGGCCGCGCACTTCACCGTCTACACCTACGACCGCCGAGGCCGCGGCGAAAGCGGCGACACCGCACCGTTCGCCGTAGCCCGCGAAGTCGAGGACATCGCCGCGCTGATCAAGGAAGCGGGCGGTACCGCCCACGTCTACGGGATCTCGTCCGGCGCCGCGCTCGCCCTCGAAGCCGCGAAGGCCGGGCTCCCGATCACGAAACTGGCCGTCTACGAATTCCCGCTGGTCGTCGACGACACCCGCCCGCCGGTCCCGGCCGACTACGCGGAACGGCTGGAGAAGGCCATCGCCACCGGCGAACCCGGTACCGCGATCAAGACCTTCATGCGCGAAGGCGTCCGCGTTCCGGCTCCGGTCGTCTTCATGATGCGGTTCATGCCCGCCTGGCCGAAGCTGAAGAAGGTCGCGCCGACCCTGCGCTACGACGCCGCCCTGTTCGACGGTCTGCACGACGGCACCCCGCTGCCCGAGGGCCGCTGGGCGGGCGTTTCCGTGCCGACGCTGGTCATGGACGGCGGCAAGAGCCCCGCGTGGATCCGCAACGGTGTCGCCGCGCTGGCGAAGGCGGTCCCCGGCGCCGAGCACCGCACGATCGAAGGCCAGACGCATATGCTGAAGCCGAAGGCCGTGGCCCCGGTACTGATCGAGTACTTCACCGACTGACGGAGCGATCCCGATGATCGAACTGGTCGAAGGCGACATCACCGAACAGCGGGTCGACGTCGTGGTCAACGCCGCGAACTCCTCGCTGCTCGGTGGCGGCGGGGTGGACGGCGCGATCCACCGGCGCGGCGGGCCGGAGATCCTCGCCGAATGCCGGGCCCTGCGCGCGGGGCACTACGGCAAGGGACTGAAGACCGGAGAGGCGGTCGCCACCACGGCGGGCCGCCTCCCGGCGCGCTGGGTGGTGCACACCGTCGGGCCGGTGTGGTCGGCTTCCGAAGACCGCTCCGCGCTGCTGGCCTCCTGCCACCGCACCTCGCTGCACGTGGCCGCCGATCTCGGCGCGCACACCGTGGCGTTCCCCGCGATCTCGACCGGGATCTATCGGTGGCCGGTCGAATCCGCGGCGGAGATCGCCCTCGAAGCGGTGGCGAACACGCTCTCGGCCGGGTCGTGCTCCGTGGAGCTGGTGAGGTTCGTGCTGTTCGGGAAGGCCGCCTACGACGTGTTCCGGGAGCAAGCCGACGCGATGGGTCTCGTGATCGGTCAGGACGGTTATTGACCCGTAAGGCACGTATGGCGTGTTCGGGCGCTTGCTCGATGCGGGCTTCGTGTCGCGAAAAGCCACTTTCGGGACACGTGACGTCCCGAAAGTGGCTTTCGCGACGTGTCCGAGCCTTCCGTCGCCCATAAGGACCGCACCACCTGTGCGAAGGGGACTTTCCGCGCGTGCGATGAGGGGAAAGCTCCCTTCACCTCGCCGAGCACCCCGACAGGACACCTTTGCCCCTACGGCTCACCGTCCTTACCACTCACGAGCCGGCTACACGCCCGCCGGCGAACTGCCCTGCTCGACCAGCTCCCTGGCCGCCCCGCTCCCGTCCGCCGGAACCGCCCAGATCGCCGAGTCCACGCCGTACGCCACGGTCCGGTCGTCGAGCCAGGCCGCCTGGTCGTCCACGCTGCGCGTCTCGGCCAGCATCGTCTCCTTGCCGGAAGCCAGATCGAGGACCGCGAGCCGCCACGGCGCCGCGAGATCGGCGGAAACCTTCTTCTTGAAGGCGATCCGCTTCCCGTCCGGTGAAAGCGACGGGCATTCGACGTTCTCCCGGATCATCCTCGCGACGAGCTTTTCGTAGTCCGCCTCGACCAGATACGTCTTCCCCTTCGTCCCCACCGTCGCGTAGAACCGCTTGCCGTCGGGGGTGAAGGTGATCCCCCAGTAGTTCACGTCGGACGAGTAGTACGGCTTGCCGTCGAGGAGAAGCCCCATCTCCTCGATGCTCTTCATCAGCTTCCCGGTCTTCAGGTCGAAGATCCCCGCCCTGGTCGAAAACCCGGTCTCCGCATAGGAATCCCCGTTGACGAACAGCGTCCAGTAGGCGAGCTTCCCGTCCGGCGAGACCCGGCCACGGCTGGGGGTGCCGGGCAGTTCTATCCGGCGGATCTCGTTGAGGTCCTTGTCCAGCACGATGACGTCGGTCATCGGGGGCAGCACGCCGGGCTGGGCGGCCAGGCACAGCGCGGTCCCCGCCGAGGCGGCGAACCGGTCGCAGCTGAGGCCGGACACCTTCCTTGGCTCGCCGGGCCGGTCGGCCGGGACGGTCGCCAGATGGCCGAAGTCCGGGCCTTCGGCGGTGTTGCGGAACAGCAGTTGTCCCTTGGCCCGCACCGAAACCGGCTGCCCGGACACGACCGCGACGGAGTTGACGTCCGGCCCGCGGTCGCGGGAGACGACACCGTAGCCGACGGCCGCCGCGATCAGGACGACGACCGCCGCCACCACGCCCAGGATCCGTGTCCTCATGCGTAGGTCCGCAAAGGACGGAGCACGGCCGCGGCGACGACCACCACTGCCAGCGCGCCCGCGGCGACCAGAACCGCGGCGTGCAGATCCCAGGTGGTCCAGGCGAGTCCGAAAAGGACGGACGCGAGCATCCGCGTGGTCGCCTGCCCGGTCTGCACCAGCGCCAGCCCGCTCGCCCGCTGGTGCTCGGGCAGCAACGGCCCGGCGGCGGCCATCAGGACGCCGTCGGTGGCCGCGTAGAAGACGCCGTGCAGCACGAGCGCCAGCACCGCGAGGATGCCGCCGTCCACCGGCCCGAGCAGCGCCAGCAGCGCCACGACCAGCGCGACGTGCCCGCCGAGGAACACCTTCCACCGGCCGATCCGGTCGGAAAGCCTGCCGAACGGGACCGCCAGCAGCAGGTACACGCCGGCGGTTCCCAGCGGCAGCAAGGGAAAGAAGACCGCGCCGAGTTCCCAGCGGCGCTGCAGCACGAGGTAGAGGAACGAGTCGCTGAGCGTGACCAGGCCCAGCAGCGCGGCCCAGACGCAGATCCGCCGGAACGACGCCTGCCGGACCAGGCCCGCGGTCTCCCGCAAGGAGACCTTCGGCCGTTCGGCCCGCGGCTTGGGCTGATGGTCCTTGACCAGCACCACCAGGATGATCACGCCGATCGCGGCGATGCAGAAGCTCGTGAAGAACACCGAGTCGTAGCTGCCGAGGCTGAGCCACAGCACGGCCATCGCGACCAGCGGGCCGAGGAAAGCGCCGAAGGTGTCCATCGCGCGGTGCACACCGAACGCGCGGCCGAGGTGTTCCGGCTCGCTGCTCAAGGTGATCAGCGCGTCCCGTGGTGCGGTCCGGACGCCTTTGCCGGTGCGGTCGGCCGCGAGCACGGCACCGATCGCGACGGTCGACGAACCCGCCATCATCAGGCCGATCTTGCCCAGGGCGGAGAGACCGTAACCGAAGCAGGCGACCGCCTTGAGCTTCTGCCAGCGGTCCGCGAGATGGCCGCCGACGAGCCGGACGACGGCGGTGACACCGGAGTAGAGGCCGTCGAGCACACCGAACTGCAGCGGGCTGAGGCCGAGACCGAGAACGAGATAGAGCGGGAGTACCGCGGTCACCATCTCCGACGAGATGTCGGTGACCAGGCTGACCAGGCCGAGCGCGACGACGTTCCCGGTGACGGCCCGTTTCACTCCGCTCTTCGGGACGTCCGCCGCGGCGTCCGCTCCCCTGCTGGTGGCTATGTACATGGGAGACCTCCAACGCCGTGAGGAGGTGCCGGGCCGCGGCACCTCCTCACGGGGATCAGTGGCAGGTGTAGGTGGGAGAGGAGTCGATGGTCTTGCCGTCGAGCCCGATCAGCTGGGTCGAGAAGGCGTTGTCCGACATGTTCAGCTTGAGCACGCCGTAGGTCGAGATCGCCTTCGCCGTGGCCGGATGCTCGGTCTTGACCGGGTACAGGCTCGCCCCGCCACCGCCGCCGATGATCTGCACCGGACCCGCGGGATCCTTTTCGCCGTCGGCGTTCTGCGGGTAGAACCGCTCGTAGTGGTGGTCGTGCCCGTTGAGCACCAGATCGACCTTGTTCTGGACCAGGGTCTCCCAGAGCGTGGCCATCTTGCTGTTGTCGCCGTGGTCGCCCGAGGTGTAGCGCGGGTGATGGTAGTACGCGGCGACGCAGGGCTTGGTGTTGTTCTTCAGGTCCTGCTTGATCCAGTTCAGCTGCTCGTCGCTGATCGCGTTCGCGGCGAGGCCGGGCGAGAACTCCGTGCTGTCGATGGCGACGAAGTGCCAGTTGCCCATTTCCCAGCTGTAGTAGGTCTTCCCGTTCGGCGTCGCGATCTTGCCGAAGTACTGCTTGTAGGCGCCCAGCGGGGTGTGGTCGTAGGTCTCGTGGTTGCCGGGGACCGGGTGCATGATGTTCTTGTACTTGCCCCAGGTCTTGTCGAAGTACTTCGTGAAGTCCTCGATGTGGGCGTCGTCGTACTGGTTGTCGCCCATGGTGATGACCGCGGCCGGGTTCATCTGGCCGACCAGCGCGGCCGTCTTCGGGTGGACGCAGGAAGACGACGAAGCGGTGCACTGTTCGGCGATGTCACCGGAGGCGGCGAGGACGAACGAAGAACCGCCCGCCTGCGTGGTCGCCTGGACCTGGTTGCTGGCCGCCGAGGTGTTGCCGGCGGCGTCCTTCGCACGGACGGTGTAGGTGTACGCGGTCGACGCGCTCAGCCCGCTGTCGGTATAGGAAGCGCTTTCCGTAGAGCCGACGACCTGGCCGTTCCGCAGCACTTCGTAGCCGCTGACGCCGACGTTGTCCGTCGAGCCGGTCCACGTCAGGTCCACTGTGGACGCGGTGATCGAACCCGCCTTGAGGTTCGACGGCGCGGTGGGCGCCTGGGTGTCGCCGGAGGAGTCCGACGTCCCGTAAACCTGCATCTCCCAGAGGGAGTAGCCGTAGCTGGTGGCGCGTTTGGTGCCGACGAGACGCAGGTACCGGCCGCGCGCGGCCAGCCCGGTGAGGTCGTCGGTCCCGCCGTTGCCGTTGGTCACGGACTTGATCGGGGTCCACGCCGAGCCGTCGTTGGAGACCTCCAGCCGGTACGCGGTGGCGTACGCCGCTTCCCAGTTCAGCTTGACCCGGTTGATGGCCGACGGGCCGCCGAGGTCGACGCGGATGAACTGCGGGTCCACACCTTCCGTGCTCGCCCAGCGGGTCGTGCTCTTGCCGTCGACGGCGAGCGGACCGCCGTAGGAGGAGGACTCCACCGAGGAGACCAGAACGGCTTTACCTTGGGACAAAAGGACATCAGCGGCCTGCGCGTTTCCGCTGAGCAGCGTCGGCAACAGGATGGCGGCCGCGCCTAGTGGCAGTAGTCGGGTTCGGGCCTTCACATCGATCTCCCCGGGAATCCGTGGCGGCGGGTTGAGAGGGACGGGTGCGCGGCGTTCACTTCGAGTACACTCGTTCGTTTGGTAAGTTTCCTAACGAATGCGTACGGTAATCCGTACCACTCAGTGAGTCAAGACGTAGACTCGTCCCATGACCGGCGCATTGATCTTCGACTTCGACGGGACGCTGGTCGACACCGAGGCGGCCGTCCTCGTGGCCTGGCAGGAGACCTTCCGCGCTCGCGGCGGCGAGCTCCCCCTGGACGTCTGGCACACCGTGATCGGCACGCAGAACACCGCCGTCGCGATGTTCGAGCTGCTGGAGAGGAACGACGAGAACCTGGACCGGGTCGCGGTCCGCACCGGCGTCCGCGCCAGGGTCACGGAGCTGCTGGAATCGGTGGGCCCGCGTCCCGGCGTCGAGGAGTACCTCGCGGACGCGAAGGAGCGCGGCCTGCGGCTGGCCATCGCGTCCAGTTCGACCGGCGACTGGGTCACCACGCACCTGAACCGGCTGGGTCTCGCGGACGCGTTCGAGGCCGTCCTCACCGGAGATCTCCACGAGGCGAAGCCCAGCCCGGACCTCTACCTGGCCGCGCTCGCCGCGTTGGACCTGCCGGCGGCCGAGGCGATCGCGTTCGAGGACTCGCCACACGGCGTCACCGCGGCGAAGGCCGCCGGGCTCGAATGCGTCGCCGTGCCGAACGCGATCACCGCGGTACTGAACTTCGACCACGCCGACCTCGTGCTGGGTTCGCTGGCCGACAAACCACTCGGCGAGTTGCTCAGCCGTTGACGACACGCGTGTCCAGCGGGACGCCGCGCAGTGTCGTCCCACCAATCACGCGTGTCGTCCATCGGCTCACGCGGACGGGAACGCAGGCGCGGCGTGATCGAAGGCGTAACTCGCGTGATCAGGCACGTAACTCGCGTGACTGGATGCCGCACTCGGTGTTCCGCCGCTGATCACGCGAGTTACGTCTTCGATCACGCGAGTTACGCCTTCGATCACGCGAGTGCGGTGCCCACCCCTGCCCGCGATTGCTCAGCCGTCGAGCAGTTCACCCAGCCGGACGAGGAACGGGCGCTGGCCTTTGAGCAGCTTCTCCTCCGCTTCGGCCAGCCCGAACCAGGCGACCCGGTCGACCTCCGGGAACTCCTGCGTCCGGCCCGAGCGCGGCGGCCACTCCATCTCGAAGGTGCCCGGCACCACCTGAGCCGGGTCGAGGTCGCCCTCCACCGCCCAGACCGTCACGACCTTGCCGCCGGACTGCTTCACCTCTCCGAGCGGGAGGTACTCCCCCTCCGGCGCCGGCAACCCCAGTTCCTCCTGGAATTCGCGCCGCGCCGCGGCCTCCGGCGCCTCGTCCGGCTCGTACTCGCCCTTGGGCACCGACCAGCCGCCCGCGTCCTTCTTCGCCCAGAACGGCCCGCCCATATGCCCGAGCAGCACCTCGGTCACCTCGCCCGACCTGCGGAAGAGCAGGATCCCGGCACTCGTCTTACCCGCCATGTCGTCCAGTCTGGCCTTGCTCCGATCGGGTGATGTGACCGGCCCGCGAAAAAAGTTTCCGCCCGGATGTCGATTCGCGTCCTGCTCGTCCGACGCGTTGTCAGAAGCCGCCCGACAGACACTCCCGGAAGGACCGGAACCATGACGCAGACCACCGCCCCCGCCCAGACCACCGCCACCTCGACCGCCGCCACCCCGCGGGCCGCCAAGGCGCAGGGCGCGATCCAGTCCGCCGTCCGGATCGTCGTCTCGTTCCTCTTCCTCTGCCACGGTTTGCAGGGATTCGGATTCTTCGGTGGCGTCGACGGCGCGGGCGGCTCGGTCGAACTCGGCTCCTGGCCCGGCTGGTACGGCAGCGTGATCGAACTCGTCGGCGCCGCGTTCGTGCTGGTCGGCCTGTTCACCCGGCCGGTCGCGGTGCTCCTCTCCGGTGTGATGGCGTACGCCTACTTCACCGTGCACGCCCCGGAAGGCCTGCTGCCGCTGCAGAACATGGGCGAGCTGTCGACCCTCTACTGCTGGATCTTCCTGCTGATCGCCGCGATCGGCCCGGGCACCTTCGCCCTCGACTCCCTGCGCCGCCGCCGCTGAACGTAAACGCGAGGCCCCTTTCCTGGAACCATTCCAGGAAAGGGGCCTTTTTATCGCGAACCTGTCGATTCGCTGTCAATGAATGGGGGCATACCATGGAATTACCCCCCGAAAGAAAGTTCCCTACCGATGGGGGTATCCGGCATCCTCTATCGCATCAATGGTTTAGACCACCCTGAGCCGGAAGGATGCGTCATGACCCAGACAGCCGCCGCCACGACCACCGAGATCGGCCCGACCGCCCCCAAATGGCAAGGGCTCGCCCTCTCCGCCGTCCGCGTGGTGGTCTCGTTCCTCTTCCTCTGCCACGGTTTGCAGAAGATGGGCCTGTTCGACAAGCCCGCCGTGCCGTTCGGTACCTGGCCGGGCTGGTACGCCGGGGTGATCGAGACGGCCGGCTCGCTGCTGATCCTGGCGGGCCTGTTCACCCGCCCGGTCGCGGTGCTGCTTTCGGGCACGATGGCGTACGCGTACTTCGTCGTGCACCAGCCCGACGCGCTGCTGCCACTGCAGAACAAGGGCGAGACGGCCGCGCTGTACTCCTGGATCTTCCTGCTGTTCGCGGTGGTGGGCCCGGGCACCTACGCGCTCGACACCCTGCGCCGGCGCCGCAAGTCCTGAAGCGCGTGAAGGCCCCCTTCCCTCGGCTGAGCCGAGGGAAGGGGGCCTTCACGCGCGAAACGTCAGCGGCCCTGTGGCAGCCCAGCGGCCAGGTCCGACAGCGCCAGCACGTGCTCCATCAGCACCGTCAGCACCTGCTTCGTCGACTCGCGTTCCCGCGCGTCGCACAGCAGCAGCGGGACGTCCATGCCGACGTCGAGCGCCTGCCGGACCTCCTCGGTGCCGTAACGGTAGGCGTTGTCGAAGCAGTTGACGGCGACGACGAACGGCAGCCCGCGGCGCTCGAAGAAGTCCACGGCCGCGAAACAGCTGTCGAGCCGCCGGGTGTCGGCCAGCACGACGGCGCCCAGCGCGCCTTCCGCCAGCTCGTCCCACATGAACCAGAACCGGTCCTGACCGGGCGTGCCGAACAGGTACAGGATCAGCTCGGGGTTGATGGTGATCCGGCCGAAGTCCAGCGCCACCGTGGTGGTCGTCTTCTTCTCGACACCGGTGAGGTCGTCGACGCCCTCGGACGCCGCGGTGATGACCTCCTCGGTGCGCAGCGGGGGAACCTCGCTGACCGAACCGACCATCGTGGTCTTACCGACCCCGAACCCGCCGGCGATGAGGACCTTGACCGCGTTCGCGGTCAAGGATCGCCGGGGCTCAGAGTTTCCGGATGCCATCAAGAACCGCCTGGAGTACGTGTTTGTTGGGGGTGTCGGTCACCGGGGTCGCGGTGCGGAACAGCACGAGGTTCTGTTCGATGAGGTCGCTCAGCAGCACCTTCACCACCGGCAGCGGCAGATCGATCCGCGCGGCGACCTCCGCGACGGAGGTCGGTCTCTGGCACAGGTTGAGGATCCGCCCGTACTCCGGCTCGAAGCCCGCGACCTCCTGCGAGGAACGCATGGCGACCACCAGGGTGATCAGATCGAGGCCGAGCGTGTCCGAGCGGGTGCGCCCGCCCGTGACGGCGTACGACCGGACCAGCGGCCCGGCCTCCTCCTCGAACCACGACTCGTGCCGCCCGCTCATGGCGAGGTGGGAGTCGCGGCGCGGGGCGCCGAAGTGAGTACCGCGCCGACCCGCTTGACCATCAGGTTCATCTCGTAGGCCACGAGGCCCATGTCCGCGTCCTCCTTCGCCAGCAGCGCGAGGCACGCACCGCGGCCCGCCGCGGTGACGAACAGGAAGGCGTGGTCCATCTCGACCATGGTCTGGCGGACGTTGCCGCCGCCGAAGTGCCGTCCCGTGCCCCGCGCGAGGCTCTGGAACGCCGACGCGACCGCGGACAGGTGCTCGCCGTCCTGCTCCGACAGGTTCCCGGACCGTCCGATGAGCAGGCCGTCGGAGGACAGGACTACCGCCCTGTCGGCACCGGCGACACGCTTGACCAGGTCATCCAGCAACCAGTCGAGTTCACTGACTCCCGCGTTGGCCATCTAGTCACGATCTCCGTACATGTCGAGGTCGGTGTAGTCGTCGGTGGGTTCGGTGTCCCGCGCGCGGCGCGTGCCCTGCTGGAACGCGGCGAGCCGGTTCCTCGCCAGCTCGGGGGTGTCCTCGCGGACCTCCTCGCGCTGGGCGGCGGGCCGGTCCTCCATCAGCTGGGGGACCAGGTTCGCCTGACGGCGGCGCTGCGGCAGCGGTGGCCTGCCGGGCGCCTCGGGGCCGGGCCGCCGGGTCTGCGGCGGGCGGCCGTCCTGCGGCCGGGTGTCGGCGGGCGGCCACGCCGGCGGCTGCACCGGCTGCGGACGTCCCTCGGCACGCACGGGCTCGGGGCGGATCGGTTCGGGGCGCGGCGTCTCCGGCCGGGGCACTCGCGGCGGGCGCGGGGGCAGCGGCGGCAACGCGCCACCGGGCTGCTCCTGTTGGGGCTGCTGCGGGGGCTGCGGCGCGACCGGCATCGGCACGGGCAGTTCGGGCCGTTCCGCGGGGAGCTCGGTGCGGTGGCGGGCACGACGGCCCGGAAGCAGCGGCGCGGCTTCCGGCACCTCGGTGCTCTCGGGGTCCACCTCGTCCTCCGGCTGATCAGACGGGACCGGCGCGAGCAGGTCGGTGCGGACGAGCACGATGGCCCTGGTGCCGCCGTACGCGGATTCGCGCAGGTGCACGGAGATCCCGTGCCGTGCGGCGAGGCGCGCGACCACGAACAGGCCCAGCCGTGGCTCGGCTGACAGGGCCATGATGCCGAAGTCCGGCGGATCGGCCAACATCGCGTTCAGCTCGGCGGCCTGCTCGGGCTCGATACCGAGACCCTGGTCCTCGACCTCGATCACGACACCCTTGCCGACCACGTTGCCCCGCAGCTCCACGCGCGACTGCGGCGGCGAGAAGGAGGTCGCGTTGTCGATCAGCTCGGCGAGCAGGTGCACGAGGTCGCCGACGACCGGGCCCTGCACCGCCATCGCGGGCATCTTCGCCGTCTTCACCCTGGCGAAGTCCTCGGTCTCGGCCGAGGCGCCGCGGGTCAGCTCGGCCAGCGTCACCGGCTTGCGCCACTGACGGCCGGGCTGCCCGCCACCGAGGATGATCAGGTTCTCCGCGTTGCGGCGGGCGCGGGTGGAGAGGTGGTCCAGCTGGAAGAGCGTGTCCAGCTGCTCCGGGTCCTCCTGCTTGCGCTCGGCCTGGTCGAGCACCTTGAGCTGGCGGTGCACGATGACCTGGCTGCGGTGCGCGATGTTGAGGAACACCGTCTTGGTGCCCTCACGGGTCCTCGCCTCTTCGACGGCGGCCGCGATGGCGGTCTGCTGCGCCTTGTTGAAGGCCTCGGCGACCTGGCCGATCTCGTCGTCGCCGTGGTCGAGGAAGTGACCCTTGTCGTCGAGGTCGACGGGTTCACCGGCCCGCACGCGGTCCACCAGTTCGGGCAGCCGGATCTCGGCGACGTCGAGGGTGTCCTCGCGCAGCCGCGCCAGCCGTCCGATGAGCCGGTTGGACAACCGCAGGGCGATGACGAACACGCCGATCGCCACCAGCAGCGCGATGGCCGCGGCGATGGCCGACGTGATCAGCGTCCGGTCGGCCTCGTCGACCGCCTCCGTCGTGGCCGTACCACTCTGCTCGACGAAGCCGCGCATCATCGCGTCGCTGACGCCGCGCGCGGCCTGCAGCCACGTCTGCTCGGGGATGGGGAGCGTGGCCTTGCTGTTCTGCAGGAAGGTGTTCTCGACCGTGGTGACGGCCTTCCACGGATCGCTCGCGACGAGCTGGTCGAACTTCGCCTTGACGTCCGGGATCATCCGCGAGACCGAAGACTCCAGCTGCGACCGGTAGGAACCGACTTCGGTCACGTACGCGCGGTAGGTCTCGTCGGTGAAACCGCCGCCCGCGACGGCCGCGGCGGCGAGGGCGTTCGCGCGCTGCATCTGGTCGATGGCGGTGAACAGCGGGACCGCGGTGATCCGCTGGTAGGCGTTCTCGGCGTTCGGCGCGTCCTGGGCCAGCCCGGTCAGGCCCTCGACGAACTGGTCGAGGATCTGGTTGTAGAAGGTGAAGGCGTCCAGCAGCGGGAGCTGGCCGGAGTCGGCCGACTGCCGGATCTGCGGCGACTTCTGGAGCAGGCCGTTCAGCGTGGCGATGTTGCGCTGCACGCTTTCCGGCGAGTCACCGACGAACTTCTGCAGATGCGCGGCGACACCCTGGGCGGCGGCGTCGGTCTTGGCGCGCTGCTCGACGAGCGTGGCGTGCTGCGACCGGTCGCCGGCGAGCTCGCGCAGCGTCAGGCGACGCTCTTCCTGCACCTGGACGAAGAAGGGGAGAGAGGGGGCTTCCGAGTCACGGATTCGCTGCGCGTAGTCACGGCCGTCGACCGCGTCGAAGATCAGGTACCCGCCGATCGCCAGACCGACCAGCATCAGCGCGATGCTCGGAATGAGCGCGATCGTCAGAACGCGCGAACGAATCGAAGAGCCGCGGCCTCGTCGAAGGGAAATCTGCTTCACCGTGGTCCGTTTTCCTTCCGGCAGTTTTTGGTGTCGGGTCGCCGGGGATTCCTACCCGCGGGATCCGATAGCCGGATCAACACAGCGTGGTCCGCTCCGCCCGCGAAGACGCTAGGAGACCCAAACGGGTGAGTCAAGTCCGGACGCGAAGGGTAGTCACGTATGGCCGTGACCTGCTGACTAGAGGCGGTCGGACCAGGAAAGTCCACCACGTGGGACGGGACACCCGGCTAAGTGACCCACCAGTAGATCACCTGCCGGTTTACCGCAGGCAGCGGCTTGATCGTCACTCTTCGGATTCGATCAAGTGCCCCGTCGCGGGCTCCGCGGCCCAGCGAAAAAACCGGCGAAAACTACTCGCCGTGACGTCGCTCACGCTTTCGGACCAGAGCTCCACATACCGTTCGGTTTGCGAACGACATCACCGCGGAGCAACGCCGCCGTAACGCCCCTCGCGCCACGAAATCGAGAATTCCCGCCGCCAATTGCGGGCGATTCGGCGAAATGATCTTCGTCAGACCTGCCGAGCTCGTCGTCGAGGAGCGCCTCGACCCTCCCGGAGGCGTCACGGAGGAGGCGGGCGCCCGCCCAGCACAAGGTGGCCACCCCGCAGATCAGGACCACGACGAGGGCGGTCTCGACCGGATACCGGGCACCGAATTCGTTGAGCAGAAATCCGGAGGCGGCACCGGTCACGGCGATGGCGACATAGGTGAACGACATGATTCCCTCCCACTCCCGGCGCCAGGGCCCGCGCCTCGCCGGTAAGACGGGCGACGCGGGTTTTCCTTACGCCACAGGGAAAGGATCTACGTCACACACGCGGCGAGCGAAGGTCGAGATTAACAGCGGATACGCGAAAGATCGCGCGTTCTCCCCCGCCGGGGCGAGGTGATCACCTATTTGCCACGGATTCCCGAATGAGTTTCATCCTTTTCTCCACGCTTAGTGTGCCGAGGTGAGCGACCTTCGAAAATCATCGAAGGCTTCGGGGGTCCGCGAGCGTCGTCACGGCGCGAAGCACCTCGCCGAAGGTGGTGTAGAGCGGCGCCAGCCCGAATCGCAGCACGTTGGGCGGGCGGAAGTCCCCGATCACGCCGCGGTCGATCAAGGCCGCCATCGTCTTGGCCGCGTCGTCGTCGATCACCGAGATCTGGTGGCCGCGGTCTTCACCGCGCGGGGTCCGGATCGTCGCGCCGTCGAGGAGCTCGTCCGCGCACCGGAAGAAGAACTCCCCCAGCGCGAGCCCCTTCGCCCTGAGCACTCCGCGGTCCACGCCGTCCCAGACGTCGAGGGCCGCGTCCAGTGCCAGCAGCGACAGGATGTCGGGGGTGCCCGCGCGGCCTCGCGCGATCCCGGCGTCCGCCTCGTACGCGCCCCGCATCGCGAACGGGTCACGGTCGCCGGCCCAGCCCGCCAGCGGCTGGTCGAAGCCGTCCAGCCACTTCGTTGCCACGTAAAGGAAAGCGGGCGCACCGGGGCCACCGTTGAGGAATTTGTAGGTGCAGCCGACGGCGAGGTCCACGCCTGCCGCGTCCAGCTCGACCGGCAGCGCGCCGACGCTGTGGCAGAGGTCCCAGAGCGCCAGCGCCCCGGCACTGCGCAGTGCCGCGGTCAGCCCGGCCATGTCGTGCGCGCGCCCGGTGACGTAGTCGACGTGGTTGATCAGCGCGACGGCCGTCCGCTCGCTCACCTGGGCGGGCATGTCCTCGGCGACGACCCGGCGCACCGTGCGCCCGGTCAGCCGGGCGGCCTCGTCGGCGATGTAGCCGTCGGTCGGGAAGGTGTCCGCGTCGACGAGGATCTCGTCGCGGCCTGGCCGCAGGCGGGTCGCGGCGACCAGCGCCTTGAACAGGTTCACGCTGGTCGAATCCGCCACGACGAGCTGCCCCGGCGCCGCTCCCACCAGCGGCGCGATCCGCTCGCCGACCCGCACCGGAGCCTCCCACCAGCCCTCCGACCAGGACCGGATGAGCCGCCCGCCCCACTGCTCACGGACGACCGCGGCGACACGCTCGGCCACGTGCTTCGGCGGGGCACCCAGTGAGTTGCCGTCGAAATAGGCGACGCCCGCGTCGAGGTCGAATTCGTTTCGCTTGTGCGCCAAGGGATCGGCCGCGTCCAGCGCCGCGGCCTCGGCTACGAGGTCAGTCACGGCGACCATCGTCGGCGAGTGTGTTCCAGAAGTCCAGCTCGTACTCCTGGAACAGCCGCGCGTGGGTCCGAGCGTCCTTTTCGGACAGATCACCGGAGTCGAGCGCGGCCTGCACGGCCCGGACGGCCAGGTCTTCGAGCTCCGGCGACGGCGTGCCGAAGAAGTCGAAGAAGGCGCACGCCTCGTCGTCGAAGCCATAGCGCTCGCGCATCGCGGCGGCGATCGCGGCGCAATACCGGCCGAAAGCGGCGAAGTTGGCGACGATCGCCACGATGACGTCCGCCGGTTCGCCGTTGAGCGCGAGCCAGGCGACGAACGCCGGGTACGCCTGGCATCCCGCGCGCGGCTCGAAGCCGGGCGGCTCTTCGGCGAGCGCGGCCAGCTTGCCGAGCGCCAGCCCCTCTCCCGAAGCCAAGGCCGCGAAGAACTCCCTCGCGTTCCGCTCCCTGGCACGCGAGGCGAGGTGCAGGAAACTCCGCCAGTCGCTCCGGACGATCCGGTACTCCTCCGCGGCGATCGCCGCGAACACCTCCCGCGGCGCGTCACCCGCCTCCACCAGCGGGACGAGCCTGTTCTCGTCGTCGCGGGGCGCGAGTTCCGCCTGGACCGCGTCGATCAACTCGCGTGCCGGACCGGTCATCGTCGGAGCTCCTCCTTGGTGCGGGACTGACGCGGTGAAAACGGAAAAGGTGGACATTTCGCGGCTCACGACCGTGGCCGCGATTCTCTATCCAGCACTGCCGACAGCCCTTACAGTGTGCCTGATCAGGCAGCATCGAGGAGGCCAGCGTTGACCACCCAGCCGACCGTCGCCGAGCAGATCGAAGGCCAGACCATCCCCGCCCTGCTTCACCGCAACGCCCAGGAGTTCGGTGAGCTGCCGGCGGTCACGTCACTCGACATCGAGGGCAAGCCGACCCTGAACTGGGCCGAGTTCCGCACCGCCATCGCGGAGGTTTCCCGAGGGCTCGCCGGGCTGGGGCTTGGCGTCCGCGACCGGATGCTGATCATGGCGCCGAGCAGTCCGGACCACCTGATCGCCGATCTCGCCGCGGCTCATCTCGGCGCCATCCCCTGCACCGCGTACGCGACGCTCAGCCCGGAGCAGATCGGGTTCGTCGCCCGGCACAGCGCCGCCGGCGTCGTCGTCCTCGCCGGTGCCGAAGAACTCGGCCGCTGGTCGCAGGTCCTCGACGACCTGCCCGCGCTGCGGCACGTCGTCCTGCTCGACGCTTCCGTGGTCCCCGAGGACGACAAGCGGTTCCTGTCGTTCGCCGACCTGCGCGCGGCCGGAGCCGAGGCGCACGCCGCAGACCCGCGGGCGTTCGAGACGGCGTGGTCCGCGATCACCCCGGACGATCCGCTGTCGATGATCTACACCTCCGGCACCACCGGCGACCCCAAGGGTGTGGTGCTGTCGCACCGCAACGCGATCTACCAGGCCGTCGCCGTCCAGAAGCTGCACGACTCCCCGATGCACGCCACGAACATCGCGTACCTGCCGCTCGCGCATATCGCCGAACGCGAACTGTCGATCTACATGCCGATCGTGTGGGCCGGGCACGTGCACACCGTCGCCGACCCGACCGGTGTCGTCGGCGCGCTCGGCCAGGTGCACCCGAAGAGCTTCTTCGGTGTCCCGCGCGTGTGGGAAAAGATGGTGGCCGGCCTCAAGAACCTGCTCGGCTCGCTTCCGGAAGAGAAGCGCAACGGCCTGATCGGCGCGAACGAGTTACTGCAACAGGGCTACAAACTGCGCAGCGACGGCAAGGAAGTACCACCCGAACTCGCCGAGAAGATCGCGCAGACCGACGCGGCCGCGCTGGCGCCCGTGCGGGCGATGCTGGGCCTCGACCAGATCGAGGTCGCCTCCAGCGGTGCCGCCGCGCTGCCGGTGGAGATCCTGTACTTCATCGCCGGGCTCGGCGTCGAGATCCAGGAGGTCTGGGGGCTGTCCGAGACCACCGGCGCGGTCACGTCGAACACGCCGTCGGCGTTCAAGGCCGGTTCGGTCGGCCGCCCGCTGGAGGGCATCGAGGTGAAGGTCGCCGAAGACGGCGAACTCCTCGTCCGCGGCGCGATCGTCTTCCTCGGCTACCTGCAGGCGGACGGCACGATCGAACCGGACGTCGACGCCGACGGCTGGCTCGCCACCGGCGACATCGGGACGATCGACGAACGCGGCTTCGTCACGATCACCGACCGCAAGAAGGAACTGATCATCACGTCGAGCGGCAAGAACATCGCGCCGACGAAGATCGAAGGCCTCCTCAAGGAACACCCGCTGATCGGGCAGGCCGTCGCGATCGGCGAGAAACGGCCGTACGTCACGGCGCTGATCGTCGTCGACGACGAGATCGCACCGGGCTGGGCGACCGCGAACGGCATCCAGCTCGCGGAAGGCGAATCGCTCGCCGACAACGCGGAGGTCCGCGCGGAGATCGAGAAGGCCGTAGAGGCGGCGAACGCGCGGCTGGCCAGGATCGAGCAGATCAAGCGGTACCACGTGATCCCCAAGGCGTGGACGCCGGAAAGCGGCGAGGTGACCCCGACGTTGAAGCTGAAGCGGCGGATCATCAACGACCGGTACGCGCCGACCATCGCGGATCTGTACGCGGCCTCCGCTCCGGAACCCGCTCCCGCCGCCGGCTCCTGAGCCGCAACACTCGTGATTGGAGGCGTAACTCGCGTGTCTGGGGGCGTAACTCGCGAGTTACGCCCCCAGACACGTGAGTTACGCCTTCAAACACGCGAGTTGCGCGTTCCAGCACAGGGCGAAAGGAGTCGCGACCGGTCGGCGACCGCTGCTAACTTGCCGCCGTGGATCTCTTTTCCCGATCTTGGGCAGCGCTGCTCGCCGCCGTCGCCGAAACCCCCGACGAAGACTTCGCCAAGCCGTCCGGCTGCGCCGGCTGGCTGGTGCGGGACCTGGTGTGTCACCTGGTGATCGACGCTCAGGACGTCCTGATCACCCTCGCCACCCCCGCCGGGACGGAACCCACGCGCGACGCGGTCACCTACTGGGAGATCGCCGAGAAGCCGCCCACCGGCGAGGACGACCTCGACGCGCTGATCGTCCGGCTCGCCGCCGCCTACCAGGAGCCGCGGCTGCTCAAGTTCCACCTCGACGACGTCGGCTCAGCCGCGGGCCGGGCCGCCGGCCTCGCCGACCCGGCCCTGCGGGTCGCCACCCGCGACATCGTCCTGACCGCGGGCGACTTCCTCGCCGCGTACGTCCTGGAGTGGACGCTGCACCACCTCGACCTGGTCGCGTATCTCCCGCACCTCGACGGCCCCGCCGCCGACAGCCTCGCCCGGACCAGGCAGATCCTGGAGCAGCGGACCGGCGAAACGTTCCCGGCGTCGTTCTCCGACACGGACGCGCTGCTGGTCGGCACCGGACGCCGTCAGCCGACGGACGCCGAGAAGGCTGAACTCGGCGACCTGGCCGCGAAGCTGCCCTTCGTCGTGGGCTGATCCGGACGGCACGCGTGTCGTCCGTCTGATCACGCGAGTCAGGCGGTCCGCGTCGACTCCGTCCATTTGCGCAGCCGCGGCGGGACAAGCTTTTCGAGGCCGTAGTTCTCCAAGTGCGCGCTGAAGACCTCGTCGAAGGCGCGCTGCACGGTCTCGGTGTCCCACACCGGCCGCTCGAGAATCGGCTGCTTGAGGAACGGCTGCCCCATGACGTGCAGCTGCGGCCCGTTGCAGCGGATCATCTGCCCGGTGATCCCGTCGGATCCGGCGCCGAGCAGGAAGAGCACGACGGGGGCGATCCGCGACGGCGTCCGGTCCGGCGGGCAGGCTCGCAGCGACCGTTCGGACTTCCACACCATCCGGGTGTGCGCGAGCGGGCAAACGGCGTTCACCCGGATCCCGCTCTCCTCCAGGTCGAGCGCCCACGAGTAGGTCAGCGAGGCGACGGCTCCCTTGCTGGCGGCGTACACGCCGAGCTTGCGCTGCCCGAGCGACGCCCCCGACGAGATGTTGACGATCGAGCCCGGTTTGCCCCGCGCCACCATCGCCTTGATCGCGGCGAGCCCGGTGTACATGACGCCGAGGACGTTCACCTCGATCAGCTCGCGTGCCTGCTCGACGTCGTCCTCCCACGGCAGCGCCTCGTAGTTCAGGCCCGCGTTGTTGACCAGCCCGTCGATCGCGCCGAACTCGGCGAGGCACAGGTCGACGATCTCCTGTGCCTGCTTCGGATCGGCGACGCTGTGCCCGCTGGCGACCGCCCTGCCGCCGAACCGGCGGATGTTCTCCGTCGTCCGTTCGGCCAGTTCGGCGTCGATGTCGTTGACCACGACGGCCCCGCCCGCCCTCGCGACGTGCACCGCGAACGCCTCGCCGAGGCCCCGCCCCGCCCCGGTCACGACGACGGCCTTGTCGTCGAGCAAACCGTTCATCGCCTTCACCCCTTTGACCCAGCCGGCCTCCACCTCCAGACCGGTCTCCACTCAGTGTTGGCCCATTCGGCCCAACCGGAACGCCGGCGGCGGCGAACGGCGGCCCGGCTGCGCCGAGCGAGGGCGGGGCGATCGGCGCGCAGATACCCGCGGGCGAGTCAGGCCGACGTCACCCACCGGTCAGACGGCGTAGCCCGATCAGCTCAACAGGCGAAGGATTCGGCGGTCTTCTGTTCGTCTCCCTGTAGCCAGAGGCATACTGAACGTTGTCCGGCGGGACGACAACCGTGACTCCCTCGTCGACCGCGTACCAAGGCAGGCAAGAATGCGAGGGACGTAAGTTCACCCGATCGGGGGGAGGTGGTCACGCAGTGAAGACGAACGCGGCGCCGCGGATGACCGCCGCCCTGGCGAACCGCGAGTTCCGCGCACTCTGGCTCGCCGAGGTGCAATCCCTCATCGGGGACCAGCTCACCATCGTCGCGCTGGCGATCCTCGTCTACGACCGGACCGGTTCCGCGCTGCTTTCCGCGGTGGTCTACTCCCTGACCTTCCTGCCCGCCCTGGCCGGCGGACTCGGCCTCTCCCAGCTGGCCGACCGCTACCCGAGGCGCACCGTCCTCGTCTTCTCGTCCCTGATCCAAGGCGTGCTGATCGCGTTCATGGCGATCCCGGGCACCCCGCTCCCCCTGCTGTGCGGGCTGGTGGTGCTGGCACGGCTCGTGAACGCTCCCGGCAACGCGGCGCAGAACGCGCTGACCCGCGAGGTGTTCACCGACGACGACCTCTATCTCAAGAGCCAGGACATCAGGGGAATCTCGACCAACACCGCCATGCTGCTCGGCCTGGCGGGCGGTGGCCTGCTGGTGTCGCAGGTCGGGGTGAGCTGGGCACTGGCGCTGGACGCCGCGACGTTCCTGCTGAGCGCGGCCGTGGTCCGGTTCTCGGTCTCCCGGCGGGCGGCGGCGTCCGACGGCAGCGGCAGCTGGTTCGGCGCGGTGAAACAGGTTTTCGGCAACCGTCACCTGCGGGTGCTGGTCTGGTTCTCGTGGCTGGTCGGCCTGGCCGTCGTCCCCGAAGGGCTCGCCGCGCCGCTCGCCGCGGAGATGGGCGTGGGGAAACAGGCCGTCGGCTGGCTGCTGGCCGCCGATCCGCTGGGCTTCGTCATCGGGGCGTTCCTGCTGTCCCGGTTCGTCTCGGCGGAACAACGACGGAAGCTGCTCGGCGTGCTGGCGGCACTACCGATGATCGCCCTGATCGCCTTCGCGCTCCAGCCGGGGCTGATCCCGGCGTTGCTGCTGCTGGCGGCGGCGGGTGCCGCGGGGGCGTACCTGATCACGGTGAGCGCCACGTTCATCACGTGGGTCCCGAACGAACTCAGGGGCGGTGCGGGTGGGGTGTACCGCACGGGATTGCGGGTGGCTCAAGGAGTAGGGGCGGGTCTCGGCGGGCTCGCCGCCGATCGGCTCGGTGCGGCGACCTCGGCCATCGCCCTGGCGGGCGTGGTCGGCCTTCTGCTGGCCGTCCTGGTCGCACTCAGCTGGGGACACCTCAACGGATCCAGTCCGGAACCGCTGCTGTCATGACGAATCCACTCTGGACGACCCCTGGGGCGGCACGGCCGCCCGGCGGGTTCGTACTGGGAAATCTCGACACGACACTGCTTCGGCACCTCAGTGAAAAGAAACGGCTTCGGATCAGAAGTCACGGCTCGACACGGTCATCCACCTCCCGGCCACCTCGTTGCTGCGAACTATTACCTTGTCCGGGCTCAGAAGTCACGACTGGACACTATCCGTCACCCCTTCCGCGGCACGTCTCGAAAAACATTCAGTCGCCAAGATCAGAAATCACGGGACACGATTGGCACCTCCGGTCCGTGTTCGCGGGCACCCTTGCCGGTGTCGGACAACCGATGCGATGGGATGATACCGGCCGTGGAATACGAACGGTGTATCAGTCGGTACCGGTGAGATTACTCAGCCGTGCCGTCCGCGCGGAAAAGAGGTAGCAATTGCCAGCCGAGACCGGCGGCCGCCGCCAGCACGGTGACGGCACCGGCGACCTTGACGACGCGACGGCGGCGCCCGCCGCCCAGAGCGGTGCACCGGTGACCGAACGCGGGCAGGCGAGTCCGGAAGGTGACCAGGCCCCGCCACGCCATCCCTACGACCCGAGAGCGTGGGCACTGTGGCAGCGGCCGAAGCGGTTCATCGCGTTCCTTTTCGCGATGGAGGCCATCGGAATCGCGATCATGGTCCTCGCGACGATGAATTCGGCGAATCCGGGAAGAATAGACTGGGTTCGTTTCGCCATTCTCGCGGTCGGCGCGACGGCGCATATTCAGCTCACCCAGCGGCAGGAAGAAAGACGGCGCGACCGCAGCCGCACCGTCCTCATCGACCTCACCGCGGTATGGACATTTCCGGCCGCGGTGATCCTGCCGCTTTCGCTCACGCTTTCCATCATCGCGATCGTGCGTATCCAGCATTGGTTCATCGCCCGCCGTCCCGCGCACAACTTCGTGTTCTCGTCGGTCACCCACGGCGTTTCGGTGACACTGGCGTCGCTCACCTTCGCCGCTTTCGGGCCGCATGAATGGGGACGGATCTCCGGCTGGGACACCCTCGGCGAGTTCGGCGTCCTGATCGTCACGGGAATGGTCTTCGAAGCGGTGCAGATCGCCTACATCGGTGGCATCCTCGCGCTCGGCTCGCCGAAGCGGCCGTCGATCTCCACCGTGCTCGGCAACGCGGCGGACAACCTGCTGGAGGCCATCACGATCGGCCTCGGCGCGGTCACCGCGGTGCTGCTGTTGATCATGCCACCGATGGTGATCGTGATGGCCGTGGTGACGGTGGTGTTCAATCGCCTCGCCGAGATCGACCAACTGCAAAACGACGCGCGGACGGACCCGAAAACCGGTGTTCTGAACATGCGCGGATGGTCGGAGTCGGCCGATCGGGCACTCGGAAGGACCGCCCGATCGGACGACAGCCTTGCTCTTCTGATGATTGATCTCGACCACTTCAAGTGGATTAACGACACATATGGACATCCGGCGGGCGACGACGTCCTCCGTGATGTGGCGCGGAAATTGGACGAGGTCACCCGGCCCGCCGACGTCATCGGCCGGTTCGGCGGCGAGGAATTCCTCGTACTCCTGCCGGATATCGACGAAACGGCGGCCAAACTCGCCGCCGAGCGAGTGCGCAGCGCCATCGCGGAACTGCATATAGTGACTACCGACAAAAGGGGCAGCCGGGTCACCATCTCGGGCCGCACCACCTCGATCGGGGCGGCCTTGTTCCCTCGTCACGGTGAATCCCTGGAGGAACTCCTGCACGCCTCCGACGCCGCCGTCTACGTGGCCAAGGAGAACGGGCGGAACCAGGTGCGCTTCGCCCAGGACGTGGACCGGCCCGCTCCCCCGCCGCCCTCCGACGCGGGCTGAAAGCGTCCTTCACCGCATCCCACGTGCCGAAAGCGCCCTTCACCGCGTCGCATGCGGGGAAAGCGTCCTTCAGCCCCTGGTCACCCATCCGGGGGTGAACCCGGGGGTTATCCGGATGTCGGCCCCGATCGGCGGATGGCACCCTGGACGCCATGCCAGCGACAGCCGAAGCCGCCGCTCGTCCTGCCCGGATCCGGCGGCCGTGGTCGACTTCGGGCTGGTTGCTGCTGGTCACCGTGCTGGTGTTCGGCTTCGGGCTGATCGCGTCGCGGCCCGCCTCGCCGCCGGACCAGGGGCCACCGACGGGTGACATCCTCGCCGCGCAGAACGCGGTCGACGCGCTGGTCCGGCCGGGTCCGGCTGAGCACGCGATCGCCGAACTGCCCGCCGACTTCACCGCGGTCAGCGGGATCACCCCCGGGGTGATGACGGCACGGGACGGCACCGTGCGCGCCGTCCACTCCGACGGTGGATGCTCGGCGCCCTGGGGCGACGACAACACCAAGTGGGACTACGCGGTCCCCTGCAAGGCGCACGACCTCGGCTACGACATCCTCCGTTACGCCGAACGCAAGGGGCACCCGCTCGGCCAGGAGGCCAGGGCCGCGCTCGACGACCGGCTCTCGGCCGACATGCACAACACCTGCGTCCTCAACCCGGTGGACTCGCGGGGCACCTGCGACGTCGTCGCCTCCCTCTACACCGCCGGACTCGTGCTCAACTCCTGGCATCAACGCTGGGGACCGCCGGTCGGCGACCCGCTCGGCCCGATGATCGCCGGAGTCCTGGTGATCGGCGCGCTGCTGGTGTTCCGGCTGCGCGGCTGGGTCCGCAACCGCCGGACCGCCGTCCCGCTCCCGGCCGAGCCGCGGCCGGTCGCCCCGGTCGGCCGGTGGGCGTTGCTCGGGGTCGCCGGGGTCGTCCTCATGCTGCTCGGCGAATCCGCCGTCGCACTCGCGCACTGGGCGGGGGCGCCGGAGCGGTCGTTGTGGCCGTTCACCTGGCTCGCCCAGCTCTGCCCGCTCGTCTTCTTCGCGGTCGGCCGGATCAACGAGGCGGGCTGGCGGTCGATCCGCGCGACCGGCGGCCGCTATCCGCAGTACCTCGCCGACCGGGCGAGCCCGTTGCTGCGCCCGGCGCTGATCTTCGCCGTCGTCGCGCTGGTCGTCCCCCTCGCGCTGGAGGTGCTGGGGATCCCGACCGGCACGAACGCCACCGTGATGCGGATAGCGCTGCACCCGCTCTGGTTGCTCGGCGTCTTCCTGCTGACCGTCGTGCTCGCGCCGGCGCTGCTGGCGCTGTACCGCCGGACGCGGACCGCCTCCGTCGCCGGACTGCTGGCCATGACCTTGGCGAGTGAGGCCGCCGCGCAGTGGTCCGGTTCGGCCGTCCCGCGTTACGCCGAGACGTTGTTCCTCGCCCTGTTCGTCCAGCAACTGGCGTTCGCCCACGCGGCCGGCGTCCGTCTTTCGCGCGGCGCCCTTGTGGCGACGGCGTTCACCGGCGCCGCCGGGCTGGGTCTCGCGGTCGCCGTCCGCGGCGAAGGACCGATGCTGCTCGGCGGGCCCGGCGCCCCGGCGGCGCTTTCGGGCCCGCCGTGGGGTGTGCTGCTGCTCGGACTGGTGCAGCTCGCGCTCCTCGGCCTGCTCGCGCGGCCGCTGGCCCGGCTCGGCGCCCGCCCCGCGGTCGCCGCCACCGCCCGGCTCGTCCTGCGCGCCCCGATGAGCCTGTACCTCGGCTTCCTGTCCGCGATGCTGCTGCTCGTGGCGGTCGTCTACCTGCCGGGGCCGTTCGTGGACGGGCTCAGCTGGCTGGCCCGGCCGAGGGTCCTGCTCGCGATGGCGCTGCTGGCCGTGCCCGCCGTGCTGGTCTTCTGGTGGTTCGAGCGCCATTCGGGGCCGCAGCAACGGACGGTCGACGAGCCAGGCCTGCGGGCCAGGGTCTTCTGCCGCGCGGCGGCGACGGTCGGCATGGCGTACGCGATGCTCGGCGTGTTCGGCTTCGCCCTGACCCGCTTCGGCGGCGCGTCCGCCGACGCCGACCTCCTCGGTATCCGGTTCGGCCCGGTCCACAGCCTGGTCAACCTGCTGCTCGGCGTGTACCTCCTGCACACCGTGCGGAACGGCACCAGCCGGACGACCGGGACGTGGCTCGTATGCGCGGTCGCGTGCGCGCCGCCGCTGATGACCGCCCTCGACGGGAAGCAGGTGAGCGCCGCCTCCGTCGCGCTGCCGGTCGCGACGATCGTCGTCGCGATGCTCGCGGCGGCCGCCACGCTGGTCCCGGCCCGCGCGGCCCGGCGTGTCCTGCCCTGATCCATACGGCACTGACCAGGCGTTTTCCGTAGCATCACGAGGAAACCGGTGGTGCGTGCCACATCTTCGGGGGGATGTGTAATCCTGCGACAACCCGCAACAGGCACCATGCGTCCCTTGAAGAGACCGTCGAACCGGTAACGACCAGAAGGAGCAGACCGCGTGGAGTACCCGCCTCGGAATGGGCATGGGGATCGACGTCCCGCCCGGCCTAGGCAGGACGCGCCCGGACGCGTTCCTTCCCGCCCGGCCCCGCCCCGGAGCGCCCGCCCGGCACCCGCCCGCCGCCCGGAGCCGCGCCGTGCCCCTCGACGGTCGTTCCGCGGCCCCAAGATCGCTCTCGGGCTGGTATCGCTGCTGGTGATGGGCCTGACCGGGTACGCGTGGGCCGCGATGGACGGCCTGACCTTCGCGAACGTCGGCATCGGCTCGGACGAAGGCGACAAGCCCGCCGACGGCGCCCGCGACATCCTGCTCGTCGGCCTCGACAGCCGCACGGACGCGCAGGGCAACCCGCTGTCCAAGGAGCTCCTGGCCCAGCTGCGCGCCGGGCAGGCGGACGGCGAGCTGAACACCGACTCGCTGATCTTCGTGCACATCCCGAACGACGGCTCCAAGGCCGTCGCGATCTCGCTGCCGCGTGACTCCTACGTCGACATCCCCGGCGGCTTCGGCAAGCACAAGATCAACTCGGCGTACGCCCGCGCGATGCTCGACGAGCGCAAGAAGCAGCAGGAGAACGGCGTCTCCGATCCGAAGGAACTCGACCAGAAGGCCAACGAGGCCGGGGCGAAGACCCTGATCAAGACGGTCGAGCAGCTGACCGGCTCGACCATCGACAACTACGCCGCCATCAACCTGCTGGGCTTCAGCGAGATCACGCAGGCCATCGGCGGTGTCGACGTCTGCCTCAACAACGACGTGAACGACCAGTTCTCCGGCGCGAAGTTCACCAAAGGCCCGCACACCATCTCCGGTGTCGAGGCGCTCGGCTTCGTCCGGCAGCGGCACGGGCTGCCGCGCGGTGATCTCGACCGCGTCGTCCGGCAACAGGTGTTCATGGCCGGGATGGCGCGGAAGGTGCTGTCGGCGGGCACGCTCGCGAACCCCGGCAAGCTCAACGACCTGATCACGGCCATCAAGAAGTCGGTCGTGCTCAACCAGAACTGGGACGTCTTCGGTTTCGCGCAGCAGATGAAGAGCCTGACCGGCGGTCAGCTCGAGTTCCGGACGATCCCGATCGTCAACATCGAGTACAAGACCCCGAACGACGGCGTCGCCATCCAGGTCGACCCGAAGCAGGTGAAGAACTTCGTGCAGGGCCTCGCGGGCCCGCAGCCGGGCGAACAGCAGCAGGCGCCGCCCGCCGAGTCGCCCAACAAGGCGACCACGGTCGACGTCCGCAACTCGACCAGCCGGGACGGGCTGGCCTCGTCGGTACTGAAGCAGCTCGTCGACAAGGGCTTCACCGCGGGCGACACCGCCACCGCGAGCGCGCGCAAGAAGACGGTGGTCTGGGTCGCCAAGGGCGAGAAGGCGGCGGGCCAGGCGGTCGCCGACGCGCTCGGCGGCAATCCCACCATCCAGGAGGACAAGAGCGTCCAGGCCGGGCACGTGATGGTCTTCCTCGGCTCGGACTTCAAGGCGCCGAGCGGCGCCGAAGGCTCCGGCTCCTCGCAGAACGCCGCCGGTTCGTCGGCCGCCGCGCCGCCGCCCGAGCAGTCCGACGAGAAGCCGATCACCGCCGAGGGCGTGCCCTGCGTCAACTGACGCGCTCGCCGCTCCTCCTGGCAGCACCACCTCCGGCACATGTCGCGAAAGCCACTTTCAGGACGTCAGATGTCCCGAAAGTGGCTTTCGCGACATGCCCGCCCAGGCTGCGCGCGGCCCCGATGAGCGCTGAAAACCACCGAAACCGCCCCTCCGTCCGCCGTTCCTTCACCCATTCGGCCCAGTGGGCCAAAATCGAGGGGAAAAGCACCCCCGAAACCGCGTAAGAGCGGCGGCCCGAGCGACTTTCATACACGTGAGCGCGCTCGTCCCGGGTTTTGTCACACGGGGCGGGCGGTGGAGAAGGTTGGCAAGGCAGGGGATGGGGAGTGCTGATCGACGCTGAGAGCTATCAGCGGATACTCGGAGACGAGCTCCGCAAGCTCCGCCGTAAACGTGGCTGGACACGCAAGGAACTGAACCAGCATCTGCAGAGCGAGATCTCGCTCCAGACGCTGGCCACCTACGAGCTCGGCACCCGGCACTGTTCCGTGGTGCGGCTGGTCGAACTGTGCGTCGCGATGGACGAGCTACCACAGGATCTGCTGGCCAAGGTGCATCGCCGGGTGTTCGTGGACGAACCCGGCCGGGTCCGGATCGACCTGCGCCAGGTGATCAAGGACGAGCAGGACGAGCTGCTCCCGCTGCGGCGGTGGGCGGACGACCGGCTCAAACGGTCGGGTGACAACGGCTCCGCCGAAGTCCATCTCGACCTCGCGGCGCTGGAACGGATGGCCGAACTCTGCGGCATCCCCACCGTCGATCTCATCGGAAGGCTTCGCCGGCTCAACCCCTCATGAGCGCGGCGTTCCCCGGTCCGTGAGAGCCATGCCCCCCATCTTGGCTTTCACGGACCTCCCCCTCTTCGCGTGAAGGCCCCCTTCCCTCGGCTGAGCCGAGGGAAGGGGGCCTTCACGCGGGCTCAGCCGAGGAGTTCGTAGTCCTCGCGACGCACCTTGCGGGTGTCGAGCCAATACCGCCAGGTGAAGCCTGGCCAGATCGTGCGGTTGACGCCCTTCGCGTCGAGATACCAGCTCTTGCAGCCGCCCTGGGTCCAGATGCCCTTGGCGAGTTTGCGCTGGATTTCGACGTTGAAGCGCTCCTGCGCCTCCGGCCGCGGGTCGAGCGCCTTGCCGCGCGCGAGCCGCAGCGCCTGCGCGACGTACGAGATCTGCGCTTCGATCATGAAGACCACCGAATTGTGCCCCAGCCCGGTGTTCGGGCCGAGCAGGAAGAACAGGTTCGGGAACCCGGACACGGTGATGCCCTGATACGTCCGCATCCCCTCGGTCGCCCATTCCTTGCCGAGGTTGCGCCCGTCCCGGCCGATGATCTCCAGATCGTCGAAGGCGTCGGTGACGTGGAATCCGGTGCCGTAGATGATCGCGTCGACCTCGTGCTCGACGCCGGCGCCGTCGACGACACTGTGTTCACGAACCTCTTTCAGGCCGTCGGTGACGACGTCGACGTTGTCCCGCGCGAGCGCCGGATAGTAGTCGTTGGAGACCAGGACCCGCTTGCAGCCCATGGTGTAGTCCGGCGTCAGCTTCCGGCGCAGCTCGGGATCCTTGACGCTCTTGAAGATGTTGCGCTTCGCGATGCGCTGGCCGATCTTCATCACCCACGGCTGCCCGTTGAAGCCGATCGCGCGGGCTTCGAGCCCCCAGTAGAGAACGTCGCGGAAGGCACGCTGCAGCAGCGGCACGGAGCTGAACGTCTTCCGGAGCGTTTCGGGCATCTCGCGGTCCGGCTTCGGCATGATCCACGGCGGCGTCCGCTGGAAGAGCGTCAGCTCGGCGACGTCCTTCGCGATCCGCGGCACGAACTGGATCGCGCTGGCGCCGGTGCCGACCACGGCGACGCGTTTTCCGGTGAGGTCGTAGTCGTGTTCCCACTGCGCGGAGTGGAAGGCGCGGCCCTTGAAGCGCTCGATGCCGGGCAGCTTCGGGATCTGCGGTAAGTGGAGCGCGCCGACCCCGGCGACGAGCGCGGGCGCGACGAACTCGTCGCCCGACTTCGCCGCGACGTGCCAGCGGTTCTCGTCCGCGTCCCAGCGGGCGCCGGTCATCTCCTGGCCGAAGCGGATGAAGCGGCGCAGGTCGTACTTCGCGGCGACATCGCGCATGTACTGCCAGATCTCCGGCTGCGGCGAGTACGCGCGGGACCAGCCGGGGTTCTGCTCGAACGAGAACGAGTACATATGCGAGGGGATGTCGCAGGCGCAGCCGGGGTAGGTGTTGTCCCGCCAGGTGCCGCCCACGTCGTCGGCCTTCTCCAGGATGACGAAGTCCTCGCGGCCCTCTTTGCGCAGCTGAATGGCCATGCCCAGCCCGGAGAAGCCGGTTCCGACGATGACGACACCGGTCTCGGTGCGGTTGCCCATGACCCGACCTCTCGTTCGATTTACCTGTTACCGGAAGTCCACCTTACTTGAAGTAGGTTACCTTCGGTAGAGTGTTGTGGTGACGACGGCGAAGCGCAAACGCATGCCACGAGCAGAGCGAATGCGGCAAATGATCGAAATCGCTGAAGAGGTCTTCGCCGAACGCGGCTACACCGCGGCGTCGATGGACGACATCGCGGAACGCGTCGGGGTCTCCAAGCCGATGCTCTACGAGTACTTCAACTCGAAAGAGGGGCTGCTGCTCGCCTGCATCCAGCAGTCCCGGGCGGCGCTGCGCGAGGTCACCGAACGGGCGATCGTCGGTGCGACGTCCGCCGAGGACGCGCTCAGGCGCGGGCTGCTCGCCTTCTTCGTCTTCATCCGGGAACGACGCCAGGCCTGGTCGCTGCTCCGCCACGAGATGGCCCTGATCGGAACCGGCGCCGCCGACGAGATCGAGCAGACCCGGCGCCAGCAGACCGACCTGATCGCCACCCTGATGGGTGATTACTTCGAGGCGGGGGACGACCTCCGCGCCGAGGCGTCCGCGGAGTTCGTCGTCGGGGCGTGCGAGCGGCTCGCGATCTGGTGCGAACGACACGAGGACGTCAGCCCCGAAACGGCCACCGGATACGCCATGGATGTCCTCTGGTCAGGCCTGTCCGCGCGGGCCCGCTGAAACGACTGTGAAGATGCTCGTGCATTAGGCCATTCGGTCGTCACTCAGAGCACATTGCCGCCAGTGTCTTGTGACACAGAGTTGTCCTACTGTATCGATGACACTGTAGAAAGTCTGATGGACAGTCGCGACCTCCGGCAGGAGGGGGCGCCACCACCCGAAAGTGGCGTCATGACGGCGGCGTGACGAGGTCCTTCAAGAGTGTCCATCGAGTGACGCTTGCTCGCGAGGAGAGGGGTGAGGCGGATGACCGAACCGATCACCGCGTCGTACGTCCAGGAGGACGACGACTGGAAGATAACGGTCAGCGGCTCCGGCAAGGAACTGACCGGTCGCGCGCCGGGCATCATCGCGGCCCGGGACCGGGCCGACCAGCTGGTCGAGAAGCTGTCCCCGCCGGAACATTCGACGGTGGTGCACCTGCTCAACGGCAGTGCGCTGGAGTTCACCGCCGCCTACATGACGGCGAGGCTCACGCTTCCGGAGATCGAACCGCTCGAGGTTCCCCCTCCGGCGAACGGCAAAGCCAAGGAGAAGGCCGGCGGCAAGCCTCCGGTGCCCCAGGGCAAGGAACTTCCGAAGGCCGTCGACGAGGCGAAGTCCAAGGAGAAGCCCGAGCCGGCCAAGACACCCGCCAAGGCGGCCCAGACCTCCTGAGACCTACTTCAGGAGTTTGCGGATCAGCAGCACGCCGATCAGCACGGCCCCGCCGATGAGCGGGTACTTCACCTTGGGCTCGTCCAGCTTCGCGCGCAGACCGGTCTTCGCGGAATCCACCAGCTTCGCGGGGTTCGCCTTCGTGCCCAGCTGGTCGAGCGTGGCGACCAGCGCGTTCCTGGCCTGCTCGATCTCACGCTCGATGGTCTCGGGATCGCGAGCCACGTGTCCTCCTCGCCGCGACGGACTTGCTGGAAGCCCACGTTAGAGGACGCCACCCCGTGCCGTGGCACCGGCCACGCCGAGAAACGCGGATCGTGTCGCACGCTACGATTTCGGGGCAGCACTGGGGGCCCGTAGCCCAATTGGCAGAGGCACACGGTTTAGGTCCGTGCCAGTGAGAGTTCGAGTCTCTCCGGGCCCACCCCGCACGTCTGACCCGCGGCGGCGCGCTCCACCCGGAGCCGCACCACAGGCCGCGTGCCACAGAAATGCAGCACGGACACGAAGAGTTCGGCGGGGTGGGACACAGCCTTCCTCCGGCCAGGATCTGCGGACCGATCTCAAATCAGCCATTTCTCATCGTCAAGATGACCGGCCAGCCACGTGCGGCTCCCCGCCACGGTCAGCCCGTCTCGTGCCACATCGCGCAAAACGGCCTCGTCGTACGCACGGCCGGCGAGTTCGGCTTCGGTGAACTCCAGAAGGCGGATGTCGTTGCCGACCCAACGAGTCATTTCGACTGCCAGCTCATCGACTTGCGCTCTCCACCGGTCGTCGTCGGCGTTGTCCGGCCGGATCAGCAGGAGGTCCACATCGCCGTCGTCCGCCATCCCGCCTCGCGCCGCCGCGCCGAACACCGCGGCGTGGACCGGAGGGATCTCCCAGCACTTAAGCCGATGCGCGATACGTTCCAGAAGCACATTCCTCAGCCGAGCAAGGCCGATGATGTGCCCTGCCGCGAGGTGGTCGCGGTTGAGCCGGTACGCGAAAGCGTTCCCGACCCGATCGGACAGCACGACTCCCTGCTTCGTCAGGCGCCGCAGTACCTTACGGATCCCTTCCTCCGAGTACCTCGCCAGGAGGCGATGCAGCTGCCCGGTCGTGAATACGCCGTCATGGTCGGCGAGCACGGCGAGGACGTCACCGTCGAGCGTGGGGGTGACCGTCATCAACGGCCGGTTCAAGTCCAATCCCATATCCTCCAGAATTCACCTAACTATAGTACTGGAGCCCCAACTATAGTTGGCCAAATCCCTGCCGAGGCCGGCGTTCGCTACCGAAAGCCAAGGTAAATCCTGGTACTCTGGTACCGAGCACTGGTCGGGACCACGGAGAAGGAGGGCCGCCATGGCCGCAGCAACCGCGCCCATCAAGGTCGACGCCGCGACCGATGAACTCGTGTCCCACGCGGCTCACTTCATGTCGCGCTCGAAGAAAGAGATCGTCGATGCGGCCGTACGTGAGTACATCGACGCGCACCGCGATGAGATCAACGCCGGAATCAAAGCCGCCCTCGGGCAGCTCAACGGCTCCGGCGCCGCCGCCGTCTCTCTGATGACCGGATTCAGCGGCGACGAAATCGATGAACTCGGCGGCATGCCGAAGTAGCCCGGCGGGTGTCGACCGACCCCGACGTGAGGCCCTTCAGTAGCATTTTGATCATGACTCAGGTCACAGTCGGCGTTCGTCCGACCCGAAGATGCCTTACCGACCTCAGCCTTTCACTACCAGATCTCGGACACCCCCTCGACGAGCTGGACAACCCGATCGTCGTCACCGCCCAGGCGATCCCCGCGCTTCGGAACGCCGGGGGTGCGCAGCGGATCTTGTCCTTGAGCGACCGCGTGTGGTTCAAGGTGAAGACCGGCGATCGCAGGGCGGTCGTCACCCGCTTACCAGGGGATGACCTGCCGGATGAATTGCCAAACGGGGTCGGTGCCTGGTGGATCGGCGCGGCCGGACGTCGCCAGGCCGATAGCCCGCAACACGACTTCTACCAAACGATCAGTCGCGAGTGCACGGCCGGGAGGACCGTTTCGACGACCCGCCTCCTTCCTGTCGAGTGGGACTGGAAACGCCTGAGCGCCGAGCAAGCGGTCACCTGGCAGCGCGAGATGAAACGGCTGGTGGTCCACCTCATCGCGTTGTCTCTCACCAGCGGAAAGCTCGCAGTAGCCGAATTCGAGCATCACCGCATCAAGGCTTTCGTCCGCGTCGATGACGACCATGAGGCGTACCTGGCGATCATCGCCGAAGGAATCCCGGATCCAAAGATCTTCGCCCTGCTCCTCGACTGCGTTCCCGGCGTCGCGACGGACGATTGGCAACCCGAGCCGTCCGAGCTGGCCGAACTGGAGCCAGGCCCCGGCGAAATCGTCTGGTCGACGCTGTTCCCGTCAGAAGTCGCGAGCGCGATCCTCGAACTCGACGCGGCTCACCGCGCCCGGTCGTAGACCAGCGCCATCTCCCCCAGGTCCCCGACCTCCTGATCCGCCAGCGCCCACTTCGACGCGGGCAGGCCGTCGACGAACAGCCGCTGCCCGCCGCCGGTGATCTCGGGGCAGATCATCAGGTACAGCCGGTCGATCAGGTCGTCCGCGAGCAGGGCCTTGATGACGCTGGCGCTGCTGTTGACCAGGATGTCGCCTTCCCCGGTCGCCTTCAGGTCGGTGATGACGTCGGCGACGGGCGCGTTCACCACGCGGGCGCGGTCCCAGGGCGCTTCGGTCAACGTCTTCGAGAAGACGACCTTTTCCGCGTCCATCAGCCACTTCGCGTAGGCGCGGTCGCGCGGGTCGGCGTTCTCGTCGGCGGCGATGGTGGGCCAGAAACCCAGGAAGCCTTCGGCGTTCAGCCTGCCGAGGACCGCGGTGGTCGCCTTCTCGTGAATACGGGCGAGGTGCGCGCGGGCGACGTCGGTGGTGGCGTACGAGACGATCGCGCCCATGTCACCAGGGCCGCCGGGGCCGCTGTAGTGGCCGTCGAGGGTGAGGCTGATGTTCGCGGTGACGCGGCGGCCGGTCGGGTTCGTCATGTCGTTCAGTCCTTTTCCTGGGTGAGCCGGGCGGCGAGGTTGTCGAGCACCTGACCCCAGCCGGTTTCGATACCGGCGATGAAGGTGACCGCCTCGACGGTCGTTTCCGTGATACGCAGGTCGAGCCGGAGCCCGGTCCCGCCCGGCGCCTCGGTGAACTTCAGGTCGTAATGCCCGGTGAAGAAGACGGCCCCCTTGGCATCCAGCACCGAGAGGTCGAATTCGAGGTGTTCGGGTTCGGTCGCGGCGCGGACCTCGCCCGAGGAGCGGTACCGCCCTTCCGCGTCGCGGTAGTCGAGCACGGCCCGTCCCCCGGCCCGCGGCTCGATGACGCAGTCGGTGACGGTCATCGAAGGCGGCGCCCACCAGGACGCGAGCAGCGCGGGCTCGGTCCAGTGCCGCCAGACGGCGTCCGGCGACGCGGCGAGCAGACGGTCGAACGTGAACGCCCGCCCGTCCGCCCACCGGTCCTGGTTCGCGGACGCGGTGTCCGCGGAGATCGCGGCCTGATAGCGCGCGAGGACATCTCGCTCACCCTCGTTCGCCTCGATGGTCGCGACCAGCGCCCGCAGCCGTCCGTCGAAGTCCTTCAGCGGGCCCGCTTCGGCGGCGTAGACCCGGCGCTGCCCCAGCGGGAAGACCGTCACGAGGCCGGCGCGGGCAAGGGTCTGCAGGTGCTTGGTGGTCTGCGGCTGCCGCAGGCCGGTCAGCTCGGCGAGTTCACCGACGGACCGGGGCCGCTCGGCGAGAAGCTCGACGATGCGCCACCTCGCTCTGTCTCCCAGTGCCGCTGCGATCTGCTCCATACCCAGAAGTATTCACTTATCGGAATATTCCTGTCAAGGAATATCTTGCTTGCGGAACTCCAGGAGGCTTCGCTCCTCGGTCAGCGTGGTGACGGAGTCGAAGACCAGCCCGTGTGAGGCCGCGAGCTCGCGAAGTTCGTCGAGGCGCCGCTCGCGGCCGCCATAGAGCACGAGCATGACCAGGTCCCACTCGGTCTGGGCCCCGAGCCCGCCGACCGCCTCGATGACGAGGACCCGGCCGCCCGGGCGGACCGCGTCGGCGCAGCGCGCCAGGATGCGATGGGCGTGCTCGTCGTCCCAGTCGTGAAGGATGTCGGAGAGCAGGTAGGCGTCCGCGCCTGCCGGGAGCGGGTCGAAGAAACTGCCGGCGATGACCTCGACGCGGCCTTCGAGGCCCTGCGCGCGCAGTTCCTCTTCCGCGGCCGCCGCGGTCGGCGCGAGGTCGACGAGCCGGCCGCGCATCGAAGGGTTGGCTTTCAGGATCGCGGCGAGCAGGCTGCCGTGACCCCCGCCGACGTCGACGAGCGTGCCGAAACGGGACCAGTCGAACCCCGAGACGAACCTCGGCACCTGTGTCAGGTACCGCTGGGTCATCTGCCGGTCGAAGGTCTCCCGGAGATGCGGCTGCTCGGCGAGATCGGTCCAGAAATCCTTGCCGTATCGGCGGATGTAGCCCGCCTCGCCGGTGGCGACGCTGTGCGCGAGTTCGATGAACGCCAGCTCGCCCCGTCCGCCGGCGGCGTTCATGTCCAGGAGCCCGGCAAGCCCGTTTCCGGCGCCGGCGCGGAGTTTCGCTCCGTATTCGGTGGTGCGGTACCCATCCGGAGCCGCCTCGACGACGCCGAGAGAAGCGAGGTGCCCGAGCAGCAGGCCGAGAGCGAGCGGGGATTGGCCCAGCTCCGCCGCCAGCTCGTCGACGGCCGCGCCGGGCCCGGACAACCTGTCCGGCAGCCCCAAGGTCACCGCGACCCGCAGCGCCATCGGCGTCGCGAGCCCGGCCAGCCGGAGGAATTCCTGTCTGTCCCTGTCATGAGTGGTCACGACTGTCCACTGTGACAGCGGGGTCAAGCGACTTATGGCACCAATGTGCGTCCGGTGAGCTCCGTGTTCTCCACGGTCTCGACGTAGCTCCGCGCGACGTCGGCCGCCGGGGTGCCGCCTTCCGGCTCGCCGAGCGCGGCGAGGGTTTCGCTCACCCAGCCGGGGCTGACGGCGTTGACCCGGAGGCCGCGCGGCAGTTCGCGCGCGGCCGCGGCGACGAACGCTTCGAGGCCGGCGTTGGTCAGGACTCCGAAAGCGCTGCCGCGCAACGTCTCCGGGATCCGGCCGGCGGTCAAGGTGACCGAGCCGCCGTCCGGCAGACGCGGGATCGCGCGCCGCAGCAGGAACACCTGCCCGAGCAGCTTTCCCTGCAGCCCTTGGACGAACTCTTCGTCGGTGCCGCCGTCGACCGGCACCAGCGAGCCGCTCCCCGCACAGCAGACGACGTGCTCGATCCCCGGCTCGGCGGTGAAGACCGCGTCGACCGTGGCGGGCCGCTCGACGTCCACCTTGATCTCACCGGAGCGGGACGCGGGTAGCACGGTGTGCCCGCGTGCGGTGAGCGCCGCGGTGACCGCGGTCCCGATCGTCCCGGTGGCACCGACCACGAGGATCTTCATCGGCGTCTTTCCTTTCAAGGTCGCGTGAGAGGTTCGGTTTCGTAAGCCCGGTGCAGCGCCACGACGAACGACGGCGCGTCCGGCAACGGCGCGGAGCCGATCCGGCGCACCGCGATCCCCGGGGTCCACGAGTTCATGACCACCGCGCCGGCGAGCCCCGGCAGATCGGCGAGCGTGACCTCCTGGACCCGTTGCGGTACATCGAGCGCCCCCAGACGCCGCTGGACGATGCCCATCGTGGTCCCCGCCAGCAGGTTGGCATCCGGCCACACCACCGTATCGCCGTCCCAGAAGGCGAGGTTCCAGATCGTCGCCTCGCTCAGCCTGCCCCGGCGGTCGACGAACGCCGCGTCGTCGAACCCTTCGCCGATGGCCCGCCGCCGGTAGTACGTCTTGGCCATCTCGCCGGTGTGCTTGATGACGGGAAGGACGCGCTCGTGTTCGACGGCCGCCAGCGCCAGCGGTCCCGCCGGACCGGACGACGGCGGCCGGGTGCGCACCAGGACTTCGAGGTCCCCCGGCAGGTGGACCGTCACGGTCAGGGAGACGTCGGCCGGGCCGGATTTCACCGCCTCGCGCACATACGAACGGATCCGGTCGTCGGGCACGGCGTCGCCGAACAGTTCCAGCGAGGCGGTCCGGAGCCGGTCCAGGTGCAGGTCGAGACCGCGCACCTGGCCGCCCCGCACCTGCATGGCGGTGAAATGCGCGAAACCGGCGAACGCGAGCGGCGCCAGCTCTCCGGCGGTCGCCGTCCGGCCGTTCAGCTGCGCGACATGAGGACTCATGCCCGCACGGTAAACCGGTTGCGGCCGCCCTGTCCCGGCGGAAGGATCCCGCGGGTGTCCGCATGGCGAACCGAGCTGTCGCGCTGGCAGTTCGATCTGACCTGGTCGTTGTTCGACTACCACCTCGCCGACCTCGAACCGGCGGACTTCCGCTGGGCGCCTTCGGCGGTGTGCTGGACGATCCGGCCGGACGGCACCCCTGACTGGGCCGACACCGAACCCGACCCCGTTCCGGTTCCCACGATCGCCTGGCTCACCTGGCATATCGGCTGGTGGTGGAGTGTCGCGCTGGATCACGCGAACGGACGGCCGCCGCGCGAGCGCGCGGAAATCACCTGGCCCGGCGAGGAAGCCACCGTCGGTTGGCTGCGCGGTCTTCGCGAGGAATGGCTGGCGGTGCTGGACCGCTCGACCGACACCGACCTGGACGCGCCTTCCGCCTATCCGTGGGGCGAGGACGCCGGGCTGACCTTCGCCCACACGGTCGCCTGGGTGAACTCCGAACTGATGAAGAACGTGGCGGAGATCGGGCAGCTCAGGTCGCAGCGGCGCGCGGCGTGATGCCGGGAATGGACTTCAGCTCACCCAGGAGCATCGAACTGACGGCGACCGGGTAGTCGTCGAGCGCGTACACCGTCCCGGCGAGTTCCACGCGGACTGCGGTTTTTCCCTTGTGCGCCAGCAAAGCCCGTTTCAGTTCGAGGACCGCGTCTTCGGTCAGCCGCTCGGCGGTCGCGTGCAGGGTCAGCGGTGGCTCCCCGTCGTCCGCCACGGAAAGGTCGAGCGGCACGAGCCCACCGCCGAACACCGACATCTTGTCCTCCCGCCAGTTCACCCAGCCGCTGACGCGAACGGCGTTGTCCTCGCCGAGATCCGCCGCGAACAGCGCGTACGCCTTGGGAAAGAACAGCACTTCGAGCGCCGCGTCGAGATCTTCGATCGTGCAGATCGCCCACGGCTCGCCCTTCTTGTTCACCCGCCGCTCCAGCGACGTGATGAGCCCGGCGACGACCAGCTCACCCTCGCGCGGCGGATTGTCGAGGATCGCCGCGATCGGCCGGGGCGCGTGCGCCCGCAGCACGTGTTCGGCGCCGTCGAGCGGATGCGCGGACACGTACAGCCCGAGCATTTCCCGTTCGTACGCGAGCAATTCCTTGCGCGGCCACTCCTCGACGCCGAGCTTGAGGTGCGCCAGCGGCGAGGTGCCGTCGTCGCTCTCCTCGCCTGGGCCGAAGAGATCGAACTGGCCCATCGCCTGCTTGCGCTTCAGCGGCACCACGGCGTCCACCGCGTCCTCGTGCACCCGCTGGATCGAGAGCCGCGTATGCCCGAGCGAGTCGAACGCGCCGGCCCTGGCCAGGGATTCGATGACGCGTTTGTTGCAGGCCACCAGTTCCGACTTGTCGAGGAAGTCGGTGAACGACGCGTACTTCCCCTTCTCCCGCCGGGTCTTGACGATCTCCTCGACGACGTTCGCGCCGACGTTGCGCACCGCGCCCAGCCCGAACCGGATCGCGTCCCCCACCGCGGAGAACCGGAGGCCCGATTCGTTGACGTCCGGCGGCAGCACCTCGATCCCCAGCCGACGGCATTCCGACAGATAGACCGCCGACTTGTCCTTGTTGTCCCCCACCGAAGTCAGCAGGCCCGCCATGTACTCGGCCGGGTAATTCGCCTTCAGATAGGCGGTCCAATAGCCGACAAGGCCGTAACCGGCGGCGTGGGACTTGTTGAACGCGTAGCCGGCGAACGGCAGGATCGCGTCCCAAAGGGCCTGCACGGCCTCGCGCGAGAAGCCGTTGGCGACCATGCCGTCGCGGAAACCCTCGAACTCCTTCTCCAGCACCTCTTTCTTCTTCTTGCCCATCGCCTTGCGCAGCACGTCGGCGCGCCCCATGGAGTAGCCCGCCACGTCCCGCGCGATCCGCATGATCTGTTCCTGGTACACGATCAGGCCGTGCGTCTCGGCCAGGATCTCGCGCAGCGGCCCGGCCAGCTCGGGATGGATCGACTCGATCGGCTGCCTGCCGTTCTTGCGGTCCGCGTAGTTGTTGTGCGTGTTCATCGCGATCGGACCCGGCCGGTACAACGCGTTCACCGCGATGATGTCGCCGAACCCGGTCGGCTTCAGCCTGCGCAGCAGATCCCGCATCGCGCCGCCGTCGAGCTGGAAGACGCCGAGACTGTCGCCGCGGGCGAGCAGTTCGTAGGTCGCCGGATCCTCGACGCCGAGCGTGTCGAGATCGATCTCCTCGCCGCGGTTGGCCTTGACGTTGTCGAGCGCGTCGCCGATGACGGTGAGGTTCCGCAGGCCGAGGAAGTCCATTTTCAGCAGGCCGATGGCCTCGCACGACGGGTAGTCCCAGCCGGTGATGACCGCACCGTCGTCCCGCCGCCACAACGGGATCGCGTCGAGCAGCGGTTCACTCGACATGATGACCGCGCAGGCGTGGACGCCGGCGTTGCGGATCAGGCCTTCGAGACCGCGCGCGGTCTCGAAGATCTTGGCCGCCTCGCCGTCGCCTTCCAGCAGGGCACGGACTTCCGCCGCTTCGGCGTACCGCTCGTGGGCCGGCTCGACGATCCCGGCGAGCGGGATGTCCTTCGCCGCGACGGGCGGCGGGAGCGCTTTCGAGATCCGGTCCGCGATCGCGTACCCGCTCTGTCCATAGTGGACACGTGCGGCGTCCTTGACGGCGGCCTTGGTCTTGATGGTGCCGAAGGTGATCACCTGGGCGACATGCTCGGCGCCGTACTTGCCGGTGGCGTACCGGATCATCTCTCCGCGGCGCCGGTCGTCGAAGTCCATGTCGATGTCCGGCATCGAGACCCGCTCCGGATTGAGGAACCGTTCGAAGAGCAGCCCGAGGTCGATCGGGTCCAGATTGGTGATCCCGAGCGCGTACGCCACGAGCGAGCCCGCCGCCGAACCTCGGCCAGGCCCGACGCGGATGCCGACACGGCGGGCGTGGTTCATCAGGTCTGCGGTGATCAGGAAGTACGCCGGGAAACCCTTTTCGGCGATCACGCCGATCTCGAAGTCGGCGCGGGCGAGGTACGTCTCGGGGACACCGTCCGGTAGACGGCGGCGAAGCCCGGCCGCGACCTCCTCGCGCAGCCAGGACTCCTCGTCGTGTCCGTCCGGGACCTCGAAGACCGGCATGCGGTCGACGTGCCGGTAGACGTCGTCGTAAGGCTGGATCCGTTCGGCGACGAGCAGCGTGGAGTCCGCCGCGCCAGGAACCTCCGTGTCCCAGTACGCCCGCATCTCCTCCGCGGACTTGAGGTAGTAGCCGTCGCCGTCGAACTTGAAGCGGCCGGGATCGTCGAGGGTCTTGCCGGACTGGACGCACAGCAGCGCCGAATGCGCGGCGGCCCTGTCCCGCGTGACGTAGTGCGAATCGTTGGTGGCCAAGGGTTTCAGCCCGAGCCTGCGGCCGATGTCCAGCAACCCGTCCCGCACGGACCGTTCGATCGGGAGCCCGTGGTCCATCAATTCCAGGAAGAAGCCGTCCGCGCCGAAGATGTCGCGGTAGTCCGACGCCGCCTGGATCGCCTCGCCGGGCTGCCCGAGCCGGAGCCTGGTCTGCACCTCGCCCGACGGGCATCCGGTGGTGGCGATGACGCCTTCGTGGTGCCGGGCGAGGAGTTCGCGGTCCATCCGGGGTTTGCGGTAGTAGCCCTCCAGACTGGCCAATGAGGACAGCTTGAACAGGTTCCGCAACCCGGTCGCGTTCTCCGCCAGCATGGTCATATGCGTGTAGGCGCCGCCTCCGGAGACGTCACCGCCGTCGCCACGCCGCCCCCAGAACACCGGCTTCTTGTGGAAACGGGACTCCGGCGCGAGGTAGGCCTCGATGCCGATCACCGGTTTCAGCCCTACCTGGACGGACTGCCGGTAGAACTCGTCCGCGCCGTACATGTTCCCGTGGTCCGTCATGCCCACGGCGGGCATGCCGAGCCGCTGGGCCTCGGCGAACAGGGGCGCGATCTTGGCCGCGCCGTCGAGCATCGAGTACTCGGTATGAACGTGCAGGTGCACGAAGGAGCCCACCGGCCACTCCCCATGGTTGTACGATTCCGGTCCGACGCGGCGATTGGACCGTTGGCGTACCGGTGTTGTCCAACAAGCGACACGCTGCCGTCGACAACCACACGTTGTAGGGAGTGCACAGTGGAGCTGGACCTGGGCGCGGTGCGCGCGTTCGTCGCGGTGGCCGACGACCGGTACTTCAGCGAGGCCGCGATCCGGCTGGAGATCAGCCAGCAGGCGATCTCCAAACGCGTCGCGAAGCTCGAGTCGGATCTCGGCGTGCGGCTGCTGTCGCGGACGCGCGGCGGGGCCGAGCCGACCAAAGACGGCGAGGAGTTCCTCAAACACGCCCGCGCGCTGATCAGCCTCGCCGACCAGGCCGTCGAACGCCTGCACGGCAGGCGGCGGGCGCTGCGGGTCGACGTCCTCGGCACGCGGCTGGCGACCATGGAGGTCATCCGGGCGTTCCACGCCGAACACGACGACGAACTGGAGCTCGTCACGCCCGGGCTGGGTGCGATGCGCCGGTCCCTGCTGCCGGAGACCGTCGATGCCGCCTTCGCTCGTGTCAGCACCGTGCCGTCGCCGGGGATCGGGCGCACACCCGCCTATCTGGAACCGGCGAACCTGCTGGTCGGGCGGCGGCATCCGCTCGCGCGGCGGCGCCGGGTCGCGATGGCGGAGCTGGCCGGCCTGACGGCGTGGATGCCCTACAACGCGCGGGCCAGCGAATGGGCGGAGTTCTGGCAGGAACTGTGCCCGGAGTTCGGCGTCCTGGTCGACACCGACGGCCCGAACTTCGGGCTCGAACACCACATCGAAGTGCTGAGCGGGTCGACGGACCGGCTGGGTTTCGTCGGCGCGAAGATGCACGTGCCGTGGCATCCCGACGTCGTCCAGATCCCGCTCGTCGACCCGACGCCGGTGTACCCGTTCTCCCTGCTGTGGCGGCTCGAGAACCGGCACCCCACGCTGCGGTCGCTGATCGAGCACGTCCGCTCCGCTTACCGGCCGTTCGATGCGGAACGGCAGTGGCTCCCGGTGTCGGACCGGGAGGCCATGAGCGCCCCCGTCGCCGGCCCGTGACCTCCCTTGATCAAGGTTCGGGAGCGATGTGCCTTCGCATCTCCTTGGCGAGTCTCGCCGGGAGAGCGAGCACAACGCCTTCGAGCATTTCCCTCGCCTGCCTGGGATCACCGCAGCACTCCCAGACACCGCAGCCTTCGCTGTCGACCCGAAGCCGCCAGTACGGGTTCGCGACGAACTCACGCCAGAGACGCAGCGCGGTCCGGATCGCACCGGGCCCGAGGTAGTTCCGGGAGCGTTCGAGCCGGGCCAGCTCGGCGGCGAGCGCGGGCGAGAAGCCCTCGCCGAATTCGGCCGGGTGGCGCGGCGACAGCTCTCGCCGGACTCGCGCGGGCGAGCTACGCGGCATGGCCCTTTCGGAAGTTCGTCATTCGATCATCGTGTCACACCCCGGAAGCCCGTTTCGCCCTTTCGGGGCGCCCCTCCATGGCTGACGCGGCTCGTCCACACCCGTACTGTGACGACATGGCGTCTCGAAGCCCCTTTCGCTGGCTGTCCCGATGGGCCGACTGGTTCGAAGAGCGCGGCGTCTACGTCCCGGGCGAGGAAAGCCGGGCGGTCGATCCGATGCGCGATTTCGGCTGGCTGATCGTGGCCTGGGTGTCCGGTTTGGCGATCTTCATCCTGTTCTTCGCCTTCGCCGTCTGACCCCTCGGCGATGTGCCACCGAGGTGACGACTGTCACTAGTCGTGTCCTTCCGATCACGGATCGGCCACGGCTGTACACCAGGTCCGCCTCAACCCGGCCTCGCCGCTCCTCTCGGCTGCGGAAGACCGTCAGTCTGGACTCTTCGGCACTAATACCTACCTCGAACGGCCCACCCGCACCGCCGACTGGAGTAACCCCACATGGCGCCCCCGCGCACCCCGAAGCTCTTGATCGCCGCCTGCTCGTTGCTGCTGGCGGCCGCGTGCGGGGTCACGGCACCGGAAAAGGGGGCCGCCGTGCTCGGCGCGGACGCTCCGGCGCAGGGTCTCGCCGCGACACACGCGGAAGGCGACCTCGCCTTCGGCGCCCCGCACCGGTTCAAGACCGGGGTCACGATCTCCGTTTCGGCGCCGAAAGCGTTCCGGCCCAGCGCGTCGGCGTACCCGCAGAGCCCACGCGCGGTGGCCTTCGCCATCGAAGTGACGAACGCGGGCGACGGCACCTACCGGCTCTCCGGCCTGTCCGTGACGGGCGAAGTCGACGGAGAGGATTCCGCGGTCAAACAGGTCGTCGACCCGGTGCAGGGCTACAACGGCATCGCGGACGCGGGCAAGGACGTGGCGCCCGGCCGGTCCGTCCAGCTTAACCTCGCCTTCGCCGTTCCGGACCGGCCGGTGAACCTGCGCCTCCAGGTGCGGCCGAGCCCTTCGGAACCTGTCGCGGCGAAGTACTGCGGAAAGGTCTGACGCCGCCGGTTCGCTACCGTGTGCGTCATGACCGAGCAGCGACTTTCCCCCGGCGACAAAGCGCCCGACTTCACCCTCCCCGACAGTGAGGGCAACGACGTCAAGCTCAGCGACTTCCGCGGCAAGTCGGTCGTCGTGTACTTCTACCCGAACGCCGGCACGCCGGGCTGCACGAAGCAGGCCTGCGACTTCCGGGACAGCCTCGCGCAGCTCAACGACGCCGGCTACCAGGTGCTCGGCATCTCGCCCGACAAGCCCGCGAAGCTTGCGAAGTTCGTCGAGGCGGAGGGGCTGACCTTCCCGCTGCTGTCCGACACGGAGAAGACCGTCCTCAAGGCGTACAGCGCCTTCGGCGAGAAGAAGAACTACGGCAAGGTCTACGAGGGCGTCATCCGCTCGACGTTCGTCGTCGACCCCGAGGGCAAGATCGCCGTGGCTCAGTACAACGTGCGGGCAACGGGGCACGTCGCGAAACTGCTGCGGGACCTCTCCCTCGCGTGAGCCTCGTGAGTGGTAAGGACGGTTCTAACCGTCCTTACCACTCACGAGAACTCAGCCGGCCAGCTTCCGCAGCTCCCCCACCAACGCCCGCAACGCCTTCCCCCGATGCGAAGCTTCGTCCTTTTCTGACGGTTCCAGCTCCGCCGAGGTCCGCGTCCCACCCTCCGGCACGAAGATCGGGTCGTAGCCGAATCCGTTGGCACCACGACGTTCCCGGATCAGCGAGCCGCGCCATTCCCCGCGCACCACGGTTTCGTCACCACCGGGGACGACCAACGCTGCCGCGCAGACGAAAGCCGCGCCCATGCGCTCGTCCGGAGTGTCGGACAACTGCGCCAGCACGAGATCCAGGTTCGCCTCGTCGTCGCCGTGCTTTCCCGACCAGCGTGCCGAAAGCACGCCCGGCATGCCGTTCAGCGCGTCGACGGCGATACCCGAGTCGTCGGCGATGGCCGGAAGACCGGTCGCGGCGGCCGCGTCCTGGGCCTTCGCGAGCGCGTTGCCTTCGAAGTCCGGAGCGGTTTCGGGCGCTTCGGGGAACTCGGGGACGTCGGCGAGGCCGATGACCTCGACACCCTCGATGCCTTCGGCGACCAGGATGCGTCGGAGCTCGCCGAGCTTCTTCGCGTTGCGGGTGGCGAGGAGGAGCTTGGTCACTTCGCGCCCTTCTTCTTGTCGGGCCGCGGCTCGGGAAGTTCGCCGGGATACGGCAACGCGAGCGCCTCGGTCTGCAAGCGGGTCAGCTCCTCGCAGCCCGCGAGCGCGACGTCCAGCATGGTGTCCAAAGTGGACCGAGCGAAGGTGGCGCCCTCGCCGGTGCCCTGCACCTCGATCAGGGTGCCCGCGTCGGTGGCGACGACGTTCATGTCGACCTCCGCGCGCGAGTCCTCTTCGTAGGGCAGGTCAAGGCGCACGCGGCCGTCGACGACGCCGACGCTCACCGCGGCGACCGAGGACGAAAGCGGCTGCGGGTCGGCGAGGCGGCCGGCCGCGCCGAGCCAGGTGACGGCGTCGGCGAGCGCGACGTAACCGCCGGTCACCGCGGCCGTGCGGGTGCCGCCGTCGGCCTGGATGACGTCGCAGTCGATGACGATCGTGTTCTCCCCCAGCGCCGCCAGGTCGATGCAGGCGCGCAGGGACCGGCCGATCAGCCGGGAGATCTCGTGGGTGCGGCCGCCGACGCGGCCTTTGATGGATTCGCGGTCGCTGCGGGTGTTGGTCGCCGACGGCAGCATCGCGTACTCGGCGGTGACCCAGCCGAGGCCGGAACCGGCCCTCCAGCGGGGGACGCCCTCGGTGACGCTCGCCGCGCACAGCACCCGGGTGTCGCCGAATTCGATCAACACCGAGCCCGCGGGCCACCGCTGGAAACCGCGGGTGATCTTGATGTCGCGAAGCTGGTCGTCGTTCCTGCCGTCTTTTCTCGCCACGGCCGCCACTCTAGAACCCCGCGTCAGAGGTCGTAGACGGCGCCCTGCTCGACCAGCTCGGCGGCGGGGAACGCGACGGCCGCCTCGGCGAGGACCGCGTCGCGGTCGGTCCAGGGCGCGACGTGGGTGAGCAGCAGCCGCCCGACCCCCGCCTTGCGCCCCAGCTCCCCCGCTTCCTTGCCGGACAGGTGGACGCCGGCGGGCCGGTCGGGCGAGTCGGTCCACGACGCTTCGGACAGCAGGACGTCGGCGCCGCCCGCGAGATCGGTCAGGTTGTCGCAGACACCGGTGTCCCCGGTGTAGGCGAGGGTCTTGCCGCCGTGCGCGAACCGCAGGCCGAACGCCGGGGTCGGATGGTCGACCGGGACCGCGGTGACCTCGAACGGCCCGATCTTCATGGGCTCGGCCCGCAGGGCGTCGAAGGCGAAGACGTCCGTGAGATCGGTGGTCGCCCGCTCGTCCTCGTTCGCCGCGTACGCGTAGGTCAGGCGCTCCCGCACGTCCGACGGCCCGTACACCGGCAGCCGCCGCGGCCTCGCCGGGTACGGCAGCGCGGGGTGGTAGCGGCGAAGCACGGTGAGCGCGCTGACGTCGGCGCAGTGGTCGGGGTGCAGATGCGAAAGGATCAGCGCGTCCAGGTCGAACGGGTCGCGCAGCGCCTGCAGCCTGGCGAGTGTCCCGTTGCCGAGCTCGAGCCCCAGGACGAACCCGTCCGCCTCGATCAGGTAGCCGGACGCGGCGGCGTTGGGCCCGGGGATGCTGCCGGAGCAGCCGAGGATCGTGAGACGCACTGTGACACCTTAAGCACGGAATCGGCGATTTTAGGCGCTGGTGGGAGCCAGCACACCCGGAGCGAAGCCCATGAACCGCTGAGCGAGCCTGGTGAACGGCTCGGCGGATCCGGTGGCGACGAACTCGTGCCGCGGCGGGGTGTCGCGCTCGGCGAGGAGGTCGGCCTCGGTGAGGACGCGCACGAGGTCACGCGCGGTCTCCTCGGCGCTGGACACCAGAGTGACGTCCTGGCCCATGACGATCTGCAGCACCCCGGAGAGCAACGGGTAGTGCGTGCAGCCCATGACCAGCGTGTCGACCTGCGCGTCCAGCAGTGGTTCCAGATAGCCCTGCGCGAGCCCGAGCACCTGGCGCCCGGTGGTGATCCCGCGTTCGACGAAGTCCACGAACCGCGGGCACGCGACGCTGGTGATCTCGACGTCCTGCGCGGCGTTGAAGGCGTCGTCGTACGCGCGGGACCGGACGGTGCCCTCGGTGCCGATCACGCCGATACGCCCGGAACGCGTGGCGGACACGGCCCGGCGCGCGGCGGGGAGGACGACCTCGATCACGGGGACGTCGTAGCGTTCCCTCGCGTCGCGAAGGCAGGCAGCGGAGGCGGTGTTGCAGGCGATGACCAGCGCCTTCACCCCGCCTTCGACGATGTCGTCCAGCGCTTCCAGCGCGTACTGGCGTGCCGTCGCGATGGGAAGCGGACCGTACGGGTTGCGGGCGGTGTCGCCGACGTAGCGCAGCTGCTCACCGGGCAGCTGCTCCAGGATCGCCCTGGCGACGGTGAGCCCGCCCACTCCGGAATCGAAGACGCCGATCGGGGCGTCGGCGCTCGGCTTGGTCACACGGCGAGGCTACCGGGGCCCGCCGCTTTCCTGGCCTGGGACCTGTCGGCCCTCGCCATCAACCAGGCGGCGAAGACGCCCGACAGCGCACCGAACAGGTGCCCCTGCCACGAGACGCCCGGGTCACCCGGAAGCAGTCCCCAGAGCATCCCGCTCCAGATGCCCAGCAGCACCACGGCCACCAGGATCTGCCCGACGGCGCGGTTGAAGATGCCCCGGACCAGCAGGAACGCGAGCCAGCCGAAGGCGACGCCGGACGCGCCGACGGTCACCGTGCCGCCCGGCGCGATCAGCCAGACACCGAGACCGGAGAGCACCCAGATGATCGCGGTGACCAGCACCCACCGGCCGATACCCGCGGACATCGCGAGGAAGGCGAACACCAGCACCGGAACGGTGTTGGAGAACAGATGCCCCCAGCCCGCGTGCAGCAGCGGCGCCCAGAGCACGCCGTCGAGATCGGAGAGCTCGCGAGCGACGATGCCACCGCTCTGATCGAGGTCGAGAGGCAGCACGACGTCGACCAGCTCGACCAGGTAGAGCAGCGCGGTGAAGGCCAGCGCGACGATCGCGGCGGCCCTCGGGTTCGGCGGCAGGACGCGTTTGGCCGGATCGCTACCGGGCTCGCTCGCCGGGACCGGCTGGGAAGGCAAAGTGGTCACCTCCACAGGCTACGGCGGCGAACGGCGAGATCGCCTCCGTGAGAACCCTGAATTGTCGGTGGGTGCCGCTACCGTCGATCACATGGGGTTCCCTTCTTCCGAGCACTCCGAACGCTCCGAGCACGTGGACGTGCCCGCCTACCTCGCGCGACTCGGCCTCGAGCACGAGCCGCCGAGCCTCGACGCGCTCTTCCGGCTGCACAAGGCCCATGTGGAGCGGGTGCCGTACGAGGATTTCGAAGTCCAGCTGGGCCGGGTGACCTCGCTGGACCCGGCGGTGTCGTTCGGCCGGATCGCCGCCGGCCGCGGCGGCTACTGCTATCACCTCAACGGCGCGTTCTCGGTGCTGCTGCGGGCGCTCGGCTACCAGGTCACCCGGCATCCGGGCGGTGTACAGGGCCGTGGTGAGGCGGCCGGGATCCACCTCAACCACCTGGCTCTGACGGTGACCGGGCTGCCGGAGACGCCCGAAGTCGGCTGGCTGGTCGACGTCGGGCTTGGGGACGGTATCCACGAGCCGCTCCCCCTGCGTGAAGGCGAATACAAGCAAGGGCCGCTGGTGTTCCGCTTGCGGCCTTCGGAGGTCACGCCGGGCGGCTGGCGGTTCGACCACGACCCGCAGGGCAGTTTCACCGGGATGGATTTCGCGCCGGAAGCGGCCGTGATGGCCGACTTCGCCGAGAAACACGTCGAGCTGTCCACGTCCGAGGATTCCGGCTTCGTCCGCACGCTGGTGGTGCAGCGACGCGACGCGGAGGGAGTGGATTCGCTGCGCGCGCTGACCTTGAGCGGTCTGCCGGGCGGCAAGACCGTGCTGGAATCACCGGCCGAGTGGTGGACGGCGCTCGAGGACGTCTTCGGCGTGGCTCGCGGTGGATTCACCGGTGAAGAACAGGACAGGCTGTGGCGGCAGGCCGTCGCCCAGCACGAGCGTCACACCGCGGGAGGGAGTGAGGCCTTGCCCAGCGCGTAGTCCACGGCCGCTTCGGCGTGCAGCCTCGTCGTGGGGAAGGTGGGCACCGCGCTGTCTTCCGGGCCGACGAGCAGTTCGATCTCCGTGCAGCCGTAGATCACGCCTTCCGCGCCCGCCTCGACGAGCCGCGCGATGACCTCGCGGTACCGCTCGCGGGACTCCTCGGTGACCACGCCGTGGACGAGTTCGTCGTAGATGACCCGGTGCACCGTCTCGCGGTCGTCCTCGTCCGGCACGAGCACGTCGAGGCCGTGCGCGGCGAGGCGTTCGCGGTAGAACGGCTGGGCCATGGTGAAACCGGTGCCCAGGAGCCCGACTCGTTCGATGTCGCGGGCTTTGATCGCGGCCGCCGTGGTGTCGGCGAGATGCAGGAGCGGCACGTCCAAGCCGTCGGTGAGCCGGGCGGCAACCTTGTGCATCGTGTTGGTGCAGAGGACGACGAAGTCCGCTCCGGCGGCTTCGAGAGCGCGTGCGGCGCGGTTCAGTTCCCGTCCGGCGTCGTCCCAGCGGCCCTCGGCCTGCATCGCCTCGATCTCGGCGAAATCCACGGAGTACAGCACGGTGCGCGCTGAGTGATACCCGCCGCGCAGCTCGCGGACGCGTTCGTTGACCAGCCGGTAGTACTCGGCCGACGATTCCCAGCTCATCCCGCCCAGCAACCCGATGACCTTCATGGCCACCATCGTGCCAGCGCCGGACCGCCTCGCTCCCCCAATGTCATGAAAGGGTCGTTCAGGACGTTTTTCGTCCTGAACGACCCTTTCATGACACCCGGCTGCCCCCCTCCCGAACGCTATGAAAGGTCCTTTCCTTGCAAATTTTGCAAGGAAAGGACCTTTCATAGCGCGTGCAGAGGGGATCAGGCCCAGAGCTGCCCGTCGAGCCTTTCGGCCGCTTCGTCGAGCGAGCCGGAGTACGCGCCCGTCGAGAGGTACTTCCACCCCGCGTCTGCCACCACGAAGGCCACATCGGCGGGCTTCCCCGAAGCGGCGGCCTTTTCGGCGACGGCCAGCGCCGCGTGCAGTACGGCTCCGGTCGAGATCCCCGCGAAGATGCCTTCGTGCTCCAGCAGCTCACGTGTCCGGCGAAGCGCGTCGTACGCGCCGACGGAGTACCGGCCGTTGAGCACGCTGGCGTCGTAGAGCTCCGGGACGAAGCCCTCGTCGAGGTTCCGCAGGCCGTACACCAGCTCGCCGTAGCGTGGTTCGGCCGCGATGATCTGGACGTCCGGCTTCGCCTCGTGCAGGTAGCGCCCGACACCGACCAGGGTGCCGGTGGTGCCGAGGCCGCCGACGAAATGCGTCAGGGTCGGCAGGTCCTTGAGCAGTTCGGGCCCGGTGCCGCGATAGTGCGCGTCGGCGTTGGCCGGGTTGCCGTACTGGTAGAGCATCACCCAGTCCGGGTTGGCCTCGGCGAGTTCCTTCGCCCGGCGCACGGCCTCGTTGGATCCGCCGGCGGCCGGGGAGAAGACGATCCGCGCGCCGTACGCCTGCAGCAGCTGCTTGCGTTCGGTCGAGGTGTTCTCCGGCATCACGCACACGAGGCCGTAGCCCTTGAGCTTCGCGGCCATGGCGAGCGCGATCCCGGTGTTGCCCGACGTCGGCTCCAGGATCGTGGAGCCGCGCCGGAGCGTGCCTTCGCGCTCGGCGGCCTCGATCATCGCCAGCGCGGGGCGATCCTTGATCGAACCGGTCGGGTTGCGGTCCTCCAGCTTCGCCCACAACCGCACGTCATGGGTGGGCGAAAGCCGGGGAAGGCCGACCAGCGGGGTGCCGCCGAGCGCGTCGAGCAGCGACTCGAAGCGAGCCATCGATCAGCCACCGGCCACGGCGGGCAGGATGGTCAGGGTGTCGCCGTCCTTGACCTCGGCCTCGAGACCGCCGGAAAAACGGACGTCCTCGTCGTTGACGTAGACATTGACGAAACGGTGCAGCTTCTCTTCCTTGACCAGGCGGGCCTTGAGGCCGCCGTGGCGGGACTCGATGTCGTCGATCACCTCGAGCACGGTCTTGCCGGTCGCCTCGACGGACTTCTCGCCGCCGGTGTGCGTACGCAGGATGGTCGGGATGGACACGGTCACGGCCATGGTTTTCTACCTCCGGTGGGTTCTCTGCTACGCAGACGTTCGGGCCGGTCCGGGATATTCCCGGACCAGGGTTCAGCCGATGATCTCGACGGGCTCCTCGGTGATCTCCCCGTCCACGATCCGGTACGACCGGAACTGGTGCGAATCGGGGTCCTTGGTGGAAACGAGCACGTAGTGCGCGTCGGGTTCCGAGGCGTACGAGACATCGGTGCGGGACGGATAGGCGTCGGTCGCGGTGTGCGAGTGGTAGATGACCACCGGGACCTCGTCGTTGGCGTCCATCTCGCGATAGAGCTTGAGCAGATCGCCCGAGTCGAATTCGTAGAACGTCGGCGAGCGGGCCGCGTTCAGCATGGGGATGTACCGCTCGGGGCTGTCCGATCCCTCGGGACCGGCGATCACCCCGCACGCCTCGTCGGGATGGTCACGACGGGCATGGGCGACGATCTCGTCGACGAGTTCACGGCGGATCCGGAGCACGTCGCCCATCTTAGGTGCTGGACAGAGCCGGTCCACACTCTGAGATCGCCGCCACTCCCACCCGCGTTTCGTCCTCTAAATGCGGTAGTTGCACACGCAAGGACCGCATTTAGAGGACGAAACGCGTGGTCAGGGCAGGGCTTCGGGCCAGACGTCGCGGTACGCGCGCATGTCACCGGCCGAAGTGGCCGAAAGCACACCGTGCACCATCGCGCGGCCGAAGACCCTCGCGGCCGCCGAGCAGAGCGTGTCCAGCACCATCGCGCGCCGCGCCGCCGCGACGGGACCCGCGCCGCCGGGCAGTTCCCGGTCGCCGGTCGCCAGCGCGAACACCGTGTCGCCGTCGAACATCGTGTGCGCCGGCCGCACGGCCCTGGCGAGACCGTCTTGCGCGGCCACCGCGAGCCGCCGCGCCTCCGCCTTGGACAGCGCCGCGTCGACCGCGACCACACCGATGGTCGTGTTGAGGCCGGCGGCCTTCGCCTCGACGTCGCCCGGCCGGTCGGGCCAGCGGACGCCGAACTCGCCGTCGACCTCGTGATCCGCCGCGTACGCGCGCCCCGTCGAGAGATCCACGGCCTCACCGGCGGCGTTCACGGCGGCGACGACGCCGACGGTGAACTCCCCGACCTTCTCCGACGCCGTCCCGATCCCGCCTTTGAGTGATCCCGCCTTCGCCCCGGCGCCCGCTCCCACGGTCCCGAGCGTGACCGGACCTCCGACAGCCGCTTCGCAGGCCGCATAGCCGAAGGACGCGTCCGGACGGTTGCCCCACTCGCCGCGCGGCAGGTCGAACAAGACCGCGGCGGGCACGATCGGCACCACCTCGTGCGGCCGAGTGCCCACGGGGATGCCCAGGTTCCGCTCGGCGAGCCAGCGCATGACGCCGTCCGCGGCGGCCAAGCCGTACGCGCTCCCGCCGGACAGGCAGATCGCGTTGACGTGCTGGACCAGGTTCTCCGGCTCCAGCAGGTTGGTCTCGCGTGTTCCGGGCGCGCCGCCGCGCTGGTCGACAGCCCCGACCGCGCCGCCGGGGACCAGCACGACCGTCGTCCCGGTCGCCCAGCCGTCGCCGACCCTCTCGTGGTGCCCGACCAGCACGCCGGGGACGTCGGTGATCATGACGTCAGCGACTGGATGAGGGTCTCCTGCACCCAGGTCAGCCAGTGGTAGACGCCGAGATGCGGCGCGCGGGGATCGTCCTCGGGCAGTTCGTCGGGCATGTCCTCGGTGACGTCGAGCGCGGTGCCCAGCGCCAGCCGGACGTCGTTGAGGGCGCCCAGCCACGCGTCGGCCTGCTCGAAGGTCAGCCGCACGTTCCCGCCGTCACGCGGCAGGGTGTCCAGCACGATCTTCGCGACGCCGACCTTCTTGTCCAGCAGCTCGGGCTCGTGGATCGACCGCATCGCGGCGGCCGAGTCGATGTCCTCGCGGGTCGGGTTGTCCGGATCGAGCTTGTGGAAGTCCGGCAGCAGCCGCGAAAGCACCGGGTCGTCCGGCGATTCGGTCGGGCCGGTGCGGATCCCGGTCAGCTCCGCCAGCTCGTCCTGAGGCGCCTCTTCGGCGCGCGCGGTGAGCATGTCCTCCAGCTGGCTGACCAGGCCGCGCAGCACCGCGGCCTCCTGCTGCTCGAATCCCGCGACGATGGTGTCGCCCTTGCGGCGCCATCCGTTCATGAAGGCTGCTCCATGGTGGCCCAGAGGCCGGCCGCGTGGAGTTTCGCGACGTCGGTCTCCACCTTTTCCTTGGACCCGGAGGACACGATCGCCTTGCCCTTCTGGTGCACGTCGAGCATCAGCTTCGTCGCGTGGTCCCGGCTGTAACCGAACAGCTTCTGGAACACGTACGTCACGTAGGACATGAGGTTCACCGGATCGTTCCAGACGACCGTCCGCCAGGGTTTGTCCTCAGAGACGACCTCTACTCCCTGTGGATCAACCTGCGTCTGCTCGGATGCGACAGGCGTGGACATGCACTCCATGGTGTCACGGGCCCGATCCGGTACGGGCTGGCAGGTCCGGCCATGTGGGTGAATAGGCTGGTGCCATGGGTTTCCCCGAGGCGGCCACTGGCGCCAGCACCGCGCTGCTCACCGACCACTACGAGCTGACCATGCTGGCCAGCGCCCTGTCCGACGGGACGGCGGACCGGCCTTGCGTCTTCGAGGTCTTCGCACGTCGTCTGCCCGACGGCCGCCGCTACGGCGTCGTCGCGGGCACCGGGCGGGTCCTCGACGCGATCGCGGACTTCCGGTTCACCGACGCCGAGCTGAGCCAGCTCGAAGCGACCGCCGTGGTCGACGACGCCACCCTTTCGTGGCTCGCGGACTACTCCTTCTCGGGGAACATCGACGGCTACCCCGAGGGCGAGCTGTACTTCCCCGGCTCCCCGATCATGACCGTCACCGGTTCCTTCGGCGAGGCCGTCGTGCTGGAGACGCTGATCCTGTCGATCCTCAACCACGACAGCGCGATCGCGTCCGCCGCGGCGCGGATGTCGGGCGCCGCGCACGGCAGGCCGATCATCGAGATGGGCGGCCGCCGCACGCACGAGTACGCCGCCGTCGCCGCCGCGCGGGCCGCGTACCTCGCCGGGTTCGCCACGACCTCCAACCTCGAAGCCGGCCGCCGCTACGGCATCCCGACGCGGGGCACCGTCGCGCACGCGTTCATGTTGCTGCACGACAGCGAGGAACAGGCGTTCCGCGCGCAGGTGGACAAGATGGGCGCCGACACCACCCTCCTGGTGGACACCTACGACATCACCAAGGGCATCGAGACGGCCGTCCGGGTGGCCGGGACCGAACTGGGCGCGATCCGCATCGACTCCGGCGACGTGGGCCCGCTGGCGCGCAAGGCCCGCGAGCAGCTGGACGCCCTCGGCGCCAAGGACACCCGCATCGTGGTGTCGGGCGACCTGGACGAACACGCCATCGCGGCGCTGCGGGCGGAACCGGTCGACGCGTACGGCGTCGGGACCTCGGTCGTCACCGGTTCCGGCGCGCCGACCGCGGGCATGGTCTACAAGCTCGTCGAGGTCGACGGCAGGCCGGTCGCCAAGCGCAGCGCGCACAAGGAATCCCGCGGCGGAAGGAAATCCGCGCTTCGACGGCACCGCGAGACCGGCACCGCCGTCGAAGAGGTGATCTGGACGGCCGCCTCCCCGGTCCCGGAACGGGGACCGAACGACCACGAATTGCAGATTCCGCTGGTCCGGGACGGCCGGACGGTGGATGATTTGCCCACGCTGGACGACGCGCGCCAGCGGCTTCGGCGGGCACTGGTGAGCCTTCCGTGGGAAGGCCTCAAGCTCTCGCACGGGGAGCCCGCCATCCCGACCGTATTCGTCTAAAGAGAACTCAGGAGCAACACATGGGGACCGCCTTGATCGTGGTCGATGTGCAGAACGACTTCTGCGAAGGCGGGTCGCTCGGCCTGCCCGGTGGCGCCGCCGCCGCCGAAGCGATCTCCAAGCAGGCCGCGGAGGGTGGCTACGCGCACGTCGTCGCCACCCGCGACTACCACATCAACCCGGGCGACCACTTCAGCGAGACGCCGGACTTCAAGGACAGCTGGCCGCGGCACTGCGTCGCGGGCACCTCCGGCGCGTCGTTCCACCCCGCGCTCGACGTGGTCCCGATCCGCGAGGTCTTCTCCAAGGGCGAGTACACCGCCGCGTACTCCGGCTTCGAAGGCAACGCGCGCGACGGCAAGACCCTCGACGCGTGGCTGAAGGAGCACGACGTCACCGAGGTCGACGTCGTCGGGATCGCGACCGACTTCTGCGTCCGTGCGACGGCGCTCGACGCGGCGAAGGCCGGCTTCAAGGTCCGGGTGCTGCTCGACCTCACGGTCGGCGGCTCGCAGCCGACCGTCGACGCCGCGCTCAAGGACTTCGACGAGGCGGGCGTGACCTACACCGGGAAGGCGCCGGTCCCGGCCGCATGATCCAGCACGACCTCCAGGACACCCTGATCGAAAACCGGCTCGTCGCGATCCTGCGGGCCGCGGACGCGAGCCGGTTCGCCGACGCCGCCACGGTGTTGCACGCGGCCGGCGTCCGAGTGCTCGAAGCGGCGTTGACCACTCCGGGCGCCACGGACGCCATCGCGACCATCCGCAAGAAGCTCGGCGACGACGCGCACATCGGCGCCGGCAGCGTGCGCGAGGTGTCCGATGTGGACAAATCGGCGGACGCCGGCGCGACCTTCCTGGTCACGCCCACGGTGAACCCGCTGGTCATGGAGCGCGCGCACGAACGCGGGCTGCCGGTGATCTGCGGCGCGCTGACGCCGACCGAGATCGACCAGGCGTGGCGTCTCGGCGCCGCGGCGGTGAAGGTCTTCCCGATCGCGGCCGTCGGCGGCATCGCCTACCTGCGGGCGGTCCGGGCGCCGATGCCGGACATCCCGCTGGTGCCGACGGGCGGCGTGCACCTGGCCGACGTGGCGAAATACCTCGAGGCCGGCTCGATCGCCGTCGCGGCCGCCACGCCCCTGGTCGGTGACGCGCTCACCTCGAAGGGGTCGCTGGCCGACCTGGCATCCCGCGCGAGCGAGTTCGTCGCGGCGGCCGCGAAACACGTCTCGCGCACCTGACGCGTTTAGTCCTCTAAATGCGGTACTTGCACGCGCAAGGACCGCATTTAGAGGACGAAACGCGGGGAATCAGGGCTTCTTCTTGCCATAGGGGTCGCAGCGCGCGGTCCCGAGGTAGATGTCGCCCTTCGCCGGTCCGCCGCCCTGCGGGAACAGCTTGATGTGCAGCATGTGCGTCACGAGGCTCCCGTCGGGCGGCGTCGGCGTGACGGTCTCGTTGACCGTGAGCGACGCCAGCGGCGTCCCGGCCTTGCCGCCCGGGATGGTCAGCCGGTAGTTCTGCGGGATGTTCTCGGGCAGCTTGAACCCGGTGACGTCGCCGAACTCGATGTAGCCGAGGCTGCCGTCCTCGGTGGTGCTGCACTTCGCCATGAACGAGCGGACCTTGATCACCGGGCCGCCGAAGCGGTTGAGCAGGGTGGTCTCGAACCGCCGCCCGGCCGCCTCGCCGATGGCCACCGAGCCGTTCCGGCCGCAGCGTGACTCACCTCCGCTGAATCGGGCGAAGTCACCGACGGACCCACCTTGGGTCTTCGCGTTCAAGGGGCCGTCGACGTCGCACGGCGCCAGCTCGCCGGTGACCACGTGCTGGTCGCCGATCTCCACGTCGAGCGAACCCACCGACGCGGCCGCCGTCGCGGGCGCGGGACCGGCCGACGCGACCGCCGGACCTCCCGCCACCAGCGCCCCGGTCAGCATCGTCACCGACAACAGCCTCGAAACGGGTTTCCTCATGTCCGGCAGCCTCCACCAACCGCCTGTCCCGCGCAGGGTCATGCCACCCGGACGAGTGGACGTGCGATGACCGTGAGGTGGCCGACATTCGGTCCGCGTCCCGTCTTCTGACGTTAACCTCGGTTCACATTCGTGTACTCATAGGAGGTCTGAGTGTCTTCGCTGTCCGTGACCGGCACCCGCCCGGTTCTCGCCGACCTCGTTCCCGGCGCACTGGTCCGTGACGCGGTCCTGGTCGCCGGTGGTGCCGCCCTCACCGGTGCGGCCGCGCAGATCCTGATCCCGGTGCCCGGCTCCCCGGTGCCGATGACCGGCCAGACGTTCGCCGCCCTGCTGGTCGGCGCCGCGCTCGGCTGGAAGCGCGGCGCGCTGTCGATGGCGCTGTACCTCGCCGTCGGCGCGGCCGGATTCGGCTGGTTCCAGAACGGTTCTTCCGGCCTGTTCGGCGCCAGCGCCGGCTACATCGTCGGCTTCGTGCTCGCGGGCGCGCTGGTCGGCGCGCTCGCCGGCCGCGGCGGTGACCGCACGCCGTTGCGCACGGCGGGGACGATGGTGCTGGGCAACCTCGCCATCTACTCGGTCGGCGTGCCGTGGCTGATGGCGTCGACCGGCTTCGGCCTGTCGACCGCGCTCGAAAAGGGTGTCGTGCCGTTCCTGATCGGGGACGCGCTGAAGATCGCCGTCGCGGCGGCGCTGCTTCCGGCCACCTGGGCGCTGGTCTCGCGCTTCCGTAAGGAGTCGTGACCGGTCCTTTCACCGCCCCAAGAGCTGCCATGAACGGTCCGTTCCTTGCAAATTTGGCAAGGAACGGACCGTTCATCGCACGGGGCGGACGAACTTGACGGTGCTCCCGGCTATCGTCTTGTCCCGTGCCCTCCCGTGCTGATTTCCCCGGTGTCCTCGAACTCCTGACCCACGCGGTCGAGTCCGTGGGCGGTGCCGAGCGCGAGGGCCAGGTCAAGATGGCGGACGCCGTCGGCCGCGCCATCCGCACCGGCGAGCATCTGGCCGTCCAGGCGGGCACGGGCACCGGGAAGTCGTTGGCCTATCTCGTCCCCGCGATCCGGCACGCGGTCGAGAAGGAGGCCACGGTCGTGGTCTCCACGGCCACCATCGCGTTGCAGCGCCAGCTCGTCGACAGGGATCTCCCCCGGCTGGCGAAGGCGCTCAAGAAACCCCTCGGCCGCGAGCCCACCTTCGCGATCCTGAAGGGCCGCCGTAACTACCTCTGCCTCCACCGGCTCGATTCCGGCGCCCCGGACGAGCCGGAGGATCAGCAGCTGTTCGACCCGTTCGCCGTCTCCCGGCTCGGCAAGGAGGTCACCCGGCTGCGGGAATGGTCGTCCGACACCGAAACCGGTGATCGCGACGAGCTGGTCCCCGGCGTTTCGGACCAGGCGTGGCGCCAGGTGTCGGTCACCGCCAAGGAATGCCTGGGCGCCTCGCGCTGCCCCATCGGCACGGACTGTTTCGCCGAGCGGTCCCGCGCCGAGGCGGGCAAGGCCGACGTCGTGGTCACCAACCACGCGCTGCTGGCGATCGACGCGCTGCAGGGCTATCAAGTGCTTCCGGAGCACGACCTGGTGATCATCGACGAGGCACACGACCTGGTGGACCGCGTGACCTCCGTGGCGACCGGCGAGCTGACCAGCGGCATGGTCTCCGCCGCCGCCCGGCGCTGCGGGAAGCTGGTCGACGACGACGTGGCCGATCAGTTGCTGGAGGCGAGCGACGGGCTGGCCCTGATCCTCGACGACCTGCCCTCGGGCCGCATGGACTCGCTGCCCCAGGCCCTCACCGGCGCGATCCCCGCGGTCCGCGACGCCGCGCATCGCTGCCTCACCGCGCTCGGCAAGGATCGCAAGGAGGACGTCGACGAGGCCACCGCGCGGAAGCTGGCGCGATCACTGCTCGAAGAGGTCCACGACACCGCGGTCCGGCTGCTGGAGGCCTTCGACGACGACAAGGCGCACCAGCGTGACGTCGTCTGGCTGACCGGGGATCGCTTCTCCACGAACCCGCGCCCGCCCGCGCTGAAGGTCGCCCCGCTGGGTGTCGCCGGTCTGCTGCGGGAGCGGGTCTTCAACCAGCACACGACCGTCCTCACCTCGGCGACGCTGACCTTGGGCGGCACGTTCGACACCATGGCCCGGCAGTGGGGTCTCCCGCCCGGCGGGGCCAGGGTCGAGAAGGCGCCGGGAGCGGCGACCGACAAGGCCGCCCCCGCCGACGCCGACGACGCGGACGGCCCGAAGTGGACCGGCCTCGACGTCGGCTCCCCGTTCGACCACAAACGCAACGGCATCCTCTACCTGGCCAAGCATCTGCCGCCGCCGGGACGGGACGGGTTGCAGCCCTCGACCATGGACGAGCTGGCCGAGCTGATCGAGGCCGCGGGCGGGCGCACGCTCGGCCTGTTCTCCTCGATGCGCGCGGCGAAGCAGGCGACGGAGGAGATGCGCGAGCGGCTCGACCTGCCGATCCTCTGCCAGGGCGACGACGCCACCGGCCTCCTGGTGCAGAAGTTCTCCGAGGACGCGCGCACCTGCCTGTTCGGCACGCTTTCGCTGTGGCAGGGCGTCGACGTGCCCGGTCCGTCGCTCCAGCTCGTCGTGGTCGACAGGATCCCGTTCCCTCGCCCGGACGATCCGGTCTCGTCGGCGCGGCAGCGGGCCGTGGAGGCCAGGGGCGGCAACGGGTTCCTCACCGTCGCGGCCACACATGCCGCGCTGCTGCTCGCGCAGGGCACCGGACGGCTGCACCGTTCGGTCAGCGATCGCGGCGTCGTGGCGATCCTGGATTCGCGGCTGGCCACCGCCCGCTACGGCGGATTCCTGCGTGCCTCGCTGCCGCCGTTCTGGCCGACCATGGACCCGAAGGTCGCCCGCGACGCGCTGCGCCGCCTCGACGCCGCCGCCCCGGCCTGAGTGGCCTGGCACACGGCCGAGTACCGTTAACGGAACGCCGAAGACAGGGAGAACCGGTTGTCCCACGAGTCGCCCAACGCACAATCCCGGACCGTCAGCGTCGATGACACCGGAGTGCGGCGCCAGCTCGCGGACGGCAGCGAGGAAGCCGTCACGTGGTCCGAGCTGTCCGCGGTGGTGGTCAGAGTGATCCCTGAAGGCCCGTGGAAGGAAGACGTCTTCTTCATGCTCGCCGGCGCCGACGGGAAGGGCACCGCGATTCCCAGCGGTGACCCCGCCGCCGACGCGCTGATCGAGCGGTTGCAGACGCTGCCCGGCTTCGACAACGAGAAGTTCATCGAGGCCATGACCACCGACGCCGACGAGGCGTACGTGGTCTGGAGCGCCGAAGGCCACCCCGCCAAACACTGAGCCGAGTGCTATGAACGGTCCGTTCCTTGCAAAATTTGCCAGGAACGGACCGTTCATAGCATCCGGTGGCGGCTACTCGACCGGGAAGCTTTCCGTGACCGGGATGCCCTTCTTCAGGGTCCGGCTCACCGTGCACAGCCGCTCGATGGCGCGATCCACAGCCGCCGCGAGCGCCTCCCGCTCCGAAGCGGGCAGCGAGGACACGTCGACGTCGAAGGCCACATGGACCGCGTCGAGCTCCGAAGCGTCTTCGCGCCGATCCGCGGTCACGCCGACCCGGAACTTCGAGTCCTCCCCGATCCGGCGCGTGATGAGGTTCTCGGCGGTGACGGCCGAACAGCCCGCCGCGGCGATCTGCAGCAGTTCGGCGGGTGAGAAGGCGCCCTCGGCCCCCTTGCGGCCGATCACGACCTCGGCACCGCGTTCGTTGCGGCCGATGAAGCGGTGCTCACCGTCGCGCTGGACTTCCAAAGACACGGTTCTCCCTTTCAGAGTGGCGGCAGCCTGGGGGCGATCTCGCCGGCGAGCCGTTCCGCGGCCGGGCACATCTCCTGCGGCGGCTCGACCTTGCTCGCGACGTAGATCTCCACCGTCTCGATCATGGCACGACCGTCGCCGGTGAAGCCCTGGTGCGGGATCTCCGCCTGACAAGCCTTCCACTCGGGAGCCACTTCGACGAAGGCTTCCCGTGATCCGAGAGCGACGCGTCTGCCCTCGTCCTCGAAGGGCACCTGCTCCCGTTCGAACCGGATCGTCACCTCGGTCTCACGATGGTTCCAGTAACACTCCCAGTTGCCGAAGACCGGATCCGGGGTGGCCGGGCCGCCGACGATCGCCTGCGGCAGGTTCCCGCCCAGCGCGCAGGCGTCGAGAGTCCCGAGCGAGCCGGCGGGGAAGGGGGCCGGACGCCGTTCGAGCGGTCCGCGGTTCAGCACCCCGGCGGCGTGCGAGGCGACCGCGTCGGCGTAGTCGCACAGGTGCGCGTGCCAGTTCCGGACGTGCCGGGAGTGCACCCAGATCTGGTTGCCGTCCGGCAGCTCGATGGCCCGCTGGCACTTCTCTTCGGTGTCGCTCGGCCACTCGCGCACGCGCAGCTGCCCGGGCGGGGGCTTCTCCAGCATCGGTGACCCCGGGATGGTCAGTTCGAGCCGGACGTCGACGACGTCCTGTTCGTCCGGGGTCAGCCTCACCAGGACACCGCAGGCGTTGAAGTTGCCGCCGGCCGTGTCGAGCCGCGGGGTCCCGAGGTGGTTCAGCGCGGACGGGTCCACCAGCGCGCAGGGGTCGGCGGTGCGCGGGTCGCCGACCGAGTTCATGGGCGTGGGGCCCGCCGCGATCGACGCGGGTTCCCTCGTGGCGTAGAGCAGGCCACCGGTCAGCATCAGGACCGCCGCGACCGCCGCGATCACGAAGGCGCGTCTGTTCACCCGGAACCGTCGCGTCCGTACGGGACCGTCGACGTCCGCGACTTCGGACAGGAGTGCGGCGGCGCGGACGGCGTCCGGCCGCCCGCCGGGTTTGCGCCGCAGCAGTTCGGTCAGCGCGGGAGCCAGCGGCCCCGCCCGCCGGAGCGGCTCCAGGGTGTAGGCCGTCGCCCGCCGGAGCTGCACGAACGGGCCCACGTTCGCGTCTCCCCACACCGAGGTTCCCTCGACAGCGGCGAATAGGGTGGCACCGAGCGAGAACACGTCCGCCGCCGCGCCCGCCGGCCGCCCTTCGGCCATCTCGGGCGCGACGTAGCCGGGAGTGCCGACGTCGAGCCCGCCGCCGGTGCGGGTCACCTCCGCCCATTGCGCGATGCCCAGGTCGGTGAGTTTGGCGGTGCCGTCGTCGGCCACCAGGACGTTGCCCGGTTTGAGGTCGCGGTGGACCATGCCCTTCTCGTGCATCGCCGCGAGCGCGGCGGCGAGCTGGACGCCGATCTTGGCCACCTTGCCGGGCGGCAGCGGCCCGTCGGAGTCGATGACGTCGGCGAGGCTGCGCGAGGGCAGGTACTCCATCACGAGCCAGCGATCGTCACCGTCGATCACGGCGTCGAACACGGTGACCACGTTCGGATGATGCAGGCCCGCGCCGATCCGCGCCTCGCGCCGGATCTGACCGCTGTCCCCGGCCTGCGAACGTTTGAGAGCGACGACCCGCCCGAGGTCCAGATCGGTGGCACGCCAGACCACACCCATACCCCCGGCGCCGATCCGCTCCTCCAAGCGGTAGCGCCCGGCGATCAGCCGATCACCCATGCGGGGAGTATAGGAGCTAAGCCCTTTGGGCTATGACCGTGACCGTTCCGGGATCGACTTCGGTGAACCCGGCGTCCCGGACCGCGACGACACCGTCCCGGCGCCACGAGCCTTCGGGATCCTCGACCGGGCAAAGCGCCTTCCAGGTCGCGACCGGCGGCGTCCGCACCGAGCACCGGAACCCCGTCGCCGCCCAGGCGGCCTGTTCGGCTTCGTCGAGCAGTGAGGCCAGAATCATCGTCGCGTGCCCGACCTGTGCCGCGCCCTTGCCGACGGTCATCGAGACCTCGGGGTTCAGCAGCAAGCGCGGAAGACCGTCCGGCGCGGGCCCCGGCTCGTCGGCGGGGAGTTCGCTCCCGGAGATCTGCAATCGCGAGACCTCCTTCGGCGTCTCGACGACACGGCAAGGCAGCAACGCCCGCGCCTCGGCGCCGTCGACCTCGACCGTGATGCCCGGAAGTTCCTGGACCGCCTGCCAGTGCGCGCCGCGCGCCCGCCGGGCGACCTTGCGGATCCGGCCGTCGACCCACGCCTTGAGCGGCTCGTGCCATTCGCCTTCGGGCCGGGCGCGTTCGTCGAGGCAGACCGCGACCGCGGCGGCCGCGGCGGCCTCCAGCAACGCGGTCCGGGACGGCGGTTCGGCCCGTTCCATCCGCAGGATCACCGGCATGGCCCGGACCTCGGCGGGGTCCTCGTCCGAGGTGTCCACGGTGCTTTCCGCGGGGAGGCCGAGCCAGTACGCGTAGCGCGCGGCCAGCGGATCGAGCACGCTCATGGCCGCGACAGTTCGAGACCGTCGGCCGCGTCGGCCGCCTCGATCTCGGCCCTGGTGACGCCGAGCAGGAACAGCACGGCGTCGAGGTACGGGTGGGAGAGGGCGGTGTCGGCGACCTCGCGCAGCGCGGGCTTCGCGTTGAAGGCGACACCCATCCCGGCGACCGACAGCATGTCGATGTCGTTCGCCCCGTCACCGACGGCGACGCACTGCTCCAGCGAGATCTCGTACTCCTCGGCGAACCGGCGCAGCGCCACCGCCTTGCCCGCGCGGTCGACGATGTCCCCGATCACCCGGCCGGTGAGTTTGCCGTCGACGACTTCGAGTTCGTTCGCGGCGGCGAAGTCGAGGCCGAGGTCGTCCACAAGGGACTGGATGATCTTGGTGAACCCACCGGAAACGACCCCGCAGCGGAAGCCCATCCTCTTCAGCGTGCGGATGGTCGTGCGCGCGCCCGGGGTGAGCTCGATGGACGCGGCGACCTCGTCCAGCACCGTCTCCGGCAGCCCTTCCAGGAGCGCGACCCGGCGCTCCAGCGACTCGCCGAAGTTCAGCTCGCCGCGCATCGCGGCCTCGGTGATCTCGCGGACCTGCGGTTCGACCCCGGCGTGCGCGCCGAGCATCTCGATGACCTCGCCCTGGATGAGTGTGGAGTCGACGTCGAAGACGACCAGGCGCTTGGCGCGGCGGGCGAGCCCGGCCCGCTCGACCGAGATGTCGATCCCGGCCTCGACGGCGGCGTCCGCCAGCGCGGTGCGCAGCGCGGCATCGGCCTCCGGGGTGTCCTGGGCGAGCGAGGCGTACAGCTCCAGCCCGGTCACCGGGTAGTCGGCGACGCTGCGGATCGAGTCGATGTTGACGTCCAGCGCGGCGAGCCGTCGCGCGACGTCGGAGAACGCGCGCGCGGTCACCGGGCGGCCGAGCATCAGCAGGACATGCGTCGAGTCCTTCTGGCCGATGGCGAACGGGTCGGCGCCGATGGCCGAGCCGATCTTCACCTCGACCTCCATCCCGACCGACGCCATCGCCTGCTCGACGTACTCCTGCAGGCCCTCGGGGTCGCGGTACACGCCGGCGAGCACGCCGAGCACCAGCTGGCCGCGGATGACGACCTGCTCGACATCGAGGACGTCGACGTCGTGGCGCGACAGCACGGCGAACAGCACCGAGGACACACCCGGCTTGTCGGGTCCGGTGGTGGTGATGAGAACTGGTGTCTGCGTCACGAAGGTCAGTCTCCCTCAGCCGGGCAAAAAAATGGCGCGTGCCTTGCCCCTGTGTGAGGCAAGGCACGCGCCATTTCCGCTTATCGGGTCACTTCTCGCTGGAGTTGTCCTCGGAGTGGTCACCCGGCATGGCCGCCTCGGTGAGCACCTGGGACGGCGCCCGGTGGGTGTTGACCTTCTGCTTCCCGAAGAAACCGATCTCACCCTCCTTGTGGATGCGCTCCATCATGTGCGGGTAGTGCAGCTCGAACGCCGGACGCTCGGACCGGATCCGCGGCAGCTCGGTGAAGTTGTGCCGCGGCGGCGGGCAGGACGTCGCCCATTCGAGCGAGTTGCCGTAGCCCCACGGGTCGTCCACCGTGACGATCTCGCCGTACCGGTAGCTCTTGAAGACGTTCCAGATGAACGGCAGCGTCGAGGCACCGAGGATGTACGCGCCGATCGTGGAGATCGTGTTCAGCGTGGTGAACCCGTCGGACTGCAGGTAGTCCGCGTACCGGCGCGGCATGCCTTCGGCGCCGAGCCAGTGCTGCACCAGGAACGTGGCGTGGAAGCCGATGAACGTGGTCCAGAAGTGCCACTTGCCGAGCTTCTCGTCCATCATGCGGCCGGTGATCTTCGGGAACCAGAAGTAGATCCCGGCGAACGTGGCGAACACGATCGTGCCGTAGAGCACGTAGTGGAAGTGCGCGACGACGAAGTAACTGTCGGACACGTGGAAGTCGATCGCCGGCGCGGCCAGCATGATGCCGGTCAGACCGCCGAAGAGGAACGTGACGATGAAGCCCATCGAGAAGATCATCGGCGTCTCGAAGGACAGCTGGCCCTTCCACATCGTGCCGATCCAGTTGAAGAACTTCACGCCGGTGGGGACCGCGATCAGGAAGGTCATGAAGGAGAAGAACGGCAGCAGCACGGCGCCGGTCGCGTACATGTGGTGCGCCCACACGGCCACCGACAGCGCGGCGATCGCCAGCGTCGCCCAGACCAGGCCCTTGTAGCCGAAGATCGGCTTGCGGCTGAAGACCGGGAAGATCTCCGACACGATCCCGAAGAACGGTAGCGCGACGATATAGACCTCTGGATGGCCGAAGAACCAGAACAGGTGCTGCCAGAGGATCACGCCGCCGTTCGCGGGGTCGAACACGTGCGCCCCGAGATGCCGGTCCGCCAGCAGGCCCATCAGGGCCGCGGTCAGGATCGGGAACGCCAGCAGGATCAGGATGCTGGTGACCAGGATGTTCCAGGTGAAGATCGGCATCCGGTACATCGTCATACCGGGGGCGCGCAGGCAGACCACCGTGGTGATCATGTTGACGCCACCGAGGATGGTGCCGAGACCGGACACGACCAGACCGGAGATCCACAGGTCGGCACCGACGCCGGGCGAGTGGATGGCGTCCGACAGCGGGGTGTAGGCGAACCAGCCGAAGTCGGCGGCGCCACCCGGGGTCAGGAAGCCGGACATCACGATCAGGCCGCCGAAGAGGTACAGCCAGTACGAGAACGCGTTCAGCCGCGGGAAGGCGACGTCGGGCGAACCGATCTGCAGCGGCAGGATGAAGTTCGCGAAACCGAAGAGGATCGGCGTCGCGTACAGCAGCAGCATGATCGTGCCGTGCATGGTGAACAGCTGGTTGTACTGCTCCTGCGAAAGGAACTGCTGCCCGGGACGCGCCAGCTCGGAGCGGATCAGCATCGCCATCGCGCCGCCCACCATGAAGAAGGCGAACGACGTGACCAGGTACATGATGCCGATTTGCTTGTGGTCCGTCGTGCGGAACAACCGCAGCAGGTACGAACCCTTAACCGACTCGCGCGCGGGATACGGGCGCGTGGCGATCGGCTTGGGGGCTACGGCCGTCACTCCTGCCTCCAACACTCAAACCTTGTGGTGGTCAATTTGCGGTCGCCGGGCGGATTCGGGACCCACTCCGGCGGCTAGTGGGGATCGTAGCCCTCACTACCGACAGTCGCGCGCACCGGCTGGCAAGATCGGGCCGTGACCGACGAACACACTCGTGCGGGAGTGGCCGCGGCGGTCGCCGTCGGTGCCCGGTACGGGCTCCCGACCGGCGCCCCCGAGGTCCTGCATTTCAAGTCGAACGTGCTGGTGAGACTGGGTCCGGTGGTGGCACGGGTGCCCGGCACGACGCGTTTCGCCCGTACCTCGCCCGAAGACTGGCTCAGGCGCGACGTCGAGGTGTCGAGGTACCTCACGGAACGTGGTGTGCTCGTCGTCTCACCCACCACGGATCCCCCGGCGGGACCGCATTTCGCGGACGGCCTCCCGGTCACTCTCTGGCACTACACGCCGCACGAACCGGGGCACACGCTGCCGCCGCGCGAGGTGGCGCTTTCGCTCGCCCGGGTGCACGACGCGCTCGCGGACTACCCCGGTGAGCTGCCCGGACTCGGGCCGGTCCGGGAACTCCGCACGCTGCTCGACCGGCACGGTGCTCTCCTGGGCGGCGCGGCGCCCCGGTTGTCCGAGGAACTCGAACGAGTCGCGGCGGCGCTTCCGGACGGTGAGGCCCGGCCGCTGCACGGCGACGCCCATCGGGGAAACGTCGTCGCGACGGCGGCCGGACCATGCTGGCTCGATTTCGAGGACACCTGGCGCGGGCCGCTCGGCTGGGACCTCGGCGTGCTGTTCGCGGAGGCCGGGCACGAGACGTTGGCCGCGTACCCGGCCGATGTGCCGCCCGCGTCGCTGGAGCCGTTCATCGCGTTGCGGCGGTTGTTCGAGATCCCCTGGCGGTTCGTCATCGCGCGGCGGTTCCCCGAGCGGCTCCCTGAGGCCGAAGCCGCTCTGGAGCGCTACTTCTCCCGCGTTTAGTCCTCTGAACGCGGTCGTTGCACGCGCAAGTACCGCATCAAGAGGACTAAACGCGGGAGATCAGGAGCCGAGCCGCCACGTCGGCACCGTCCGTCCGGACCTCCCCGCCCACCTGGCGCGCCCGCTCGGCGACGTCGGGCCGCAACACCTCGCCCAGAGCGAACGTGAGCGCTTCGGCGGAGGGCTCACCGGTGATCGACGTCCCCACCCCCAGTTCCCCGACCCGCCGCGCGAAGTAGGGCTGATCGAACATCTGCGGGACGAGCACCTGCGGTACCCCGGCCCGGGTCGCAGCCGTCGTCGTGCCGGCGCCGCCGTGATGCACGACCGCCGCGACGCGCGGGAAGAGCGCCTGCTGGTTGACGTCCCCGATGGCGAGGCAATCGGGTTCGTCGTCGATCAGCGCCAGCTCGGTCCAGCCGCGGAACACGATCGCCCGCCGCCCGTGCGCCCGCGCCGACTCGATCATCGCCTTCGCGATCTCCTCGGGAGCGCGGATGCTCCCGAATCCGAAATAGACCGGGGGTTCGCCGTCGTCGAGGAAGGCCTCCAGCTCCGGGGACAACGGACTGTGGTCCGGCAGGATCCAGGCGCCGGTCTGGTGCACGTCGAGCGCCGACGGAGCCCGCCACGGCGCCAGCACCGGATCGGCGGCCAGCCACGGGGATTCGGTGAAGACATGCCCGCGGACGTCGTCGACCGGCGGGAGACCGAGCTTTTCCCGTTGGGCGTTCAGCACGCCGCCCCAGTGCGCGTTCCACCGTTCCGCGTCGTCCGCCCACAGGGCCGGGATGGCGGCGTCGGGATCCTTCGGTGCCCAGCCCGCGAAAACGGGCGGACGATGGTGCAATGACGGCAGCGTTATCGGGCAGTAAGCGGTGAAGAAATAGGGAATCCCTTTTCGCTCGGCCACCGAATGGGCGGCGATGTTCAAAGCCATTCCGGCGACGACGGCGTCACAACCCTCGGCCGCCTCCGGCATCGTCTCGAATTGGCCGACGACCATGGCCTCGGCCATCGCGCGCCGTCCCTCGGGCGTGGCCATCGCCTTGGTCATGGCGGAGTCCGGTTTCGCGGTCGGCCGCAGTTCCGGCCCCAGCGGAACAAAAGAGATCCCGAGACGTTCGGCCCAGTCACGGAAATCGGGCGGTGCGCAAAGCCGGACGTCCTGGCCGAGTTCCCGCAATCGCACCGCCAAGGCGACCAGCGGCTGTACCTCACCCCTCGTCCCGATCGTGGACAGGAGTACACGCATGGGAATCCCCCTTCGGCAAAACGTGAAGGCACGAATTGTGGACCGGGAATGGGGGCTTGCCGCAAGCCCCGGGGTCCGCTATACCTTGGAAGGGGCGAGGGAAACGTTTCTTACGCGGGGTACCAGCCCAAGATCGCTTCGACGACACCGGCCGGATCCTCCAGCGGCGTCAGATGTCCCGCCTCCGGCAGCACCACCAAGGTCGCGTCCGGTAGCGCTTCCACCAGGGCGTTCGCCTCTTCCAGCGGAGTCAGGCCGTCCTCTTCGCCGACCACGACCAACGCCGGCACATTCGCCGAGCGCAGCGTTTCGAACGAATCGGGCCGGGCCGCCATCGCGCGCGCCGCCCACGCGATCCCCGACGGCGGCTGTGTCGTGATCAGTTCACGAAGCCGTCCGACCACCTCCGGGCGTGCGTTTTCGGCGAGCAAGCCGGGCGTGAGGGCTTCGGGCATCCATCCGGCGCCTTCCGCTTCCACCCTGGCCGCGACGTCGTGCCGGGCCCGCGCGGACTCGGGGGCGTCGGCCGACGCCTTCGTGTCGATGAACACGAGCCCGCCCACCCGTTCCGGCGCCAAGCGCAGCACCGCCATCGTCAGGTAGCCGCCCATCGAGCAGCCGCCGAGGACGACCTTGTCGAGGCCGAGCCGGTCGAGCAGCGCCACGACGTCGCGGGCGGCGTCGGCCAGATCCGGCTCCCGATCGGTTTCCGGTAGCGGGCTGCGGCCGAGGCCGCGCTGGTCAGGGGTGATCAGCCGCAGGCGTTCCGACAGCGGCGCGCGGACCGCGTCCCACATGCGGGCGTCGACGGGGAAGGCGTGCAGCAGGACCAGCGGGAGAGCGTTCATGGCGATAATTCTGTCGCACCCTGGCGCTACCGTCAGATCCGTGCTGACTGAGATCAAGACGGAGAGGCTGCTGCTGCGAAGGCTGCGCGAGGCGGACCGCGAGAACATCGTCGCGCTGCAGGCCGATCCGGAGACGAACAAGTTCAACGTCGTGCCGCACACCGTCGAGGGTGCGCGGGAGCTGTACGACGCCTGGATGAAGCAATGGGCCGAGAACGGGTTCGGTTATCTCGCGGTGTCCGCTTTGGACGATCCCGAGGTGATCGTCGGATTCGGCGGCGTCCGGTATCACGAATGGAACGGCGAGCGCGTGCTGAACCTCGCGTACCGCTTCTGGCCGTTCGCCTGGGGCAAGGGCTACGCGACGGAGATGGCGGCCGCCGTCGTCGATTGGGCCGAGCGGGAGATCCCCGACGTCCCGGTGATCGCCAACATCATGGCGTCCAACGTGCCGTCGGTCCGGGTCGCCGAGCGGCTCGGCTTCAAGATCCACACGGAGGAGGAGTTCGAGGGAGCGCCCTCACTGCACATGCGGCGCTGAGTCACCAGCGGCCCGGGCGGCGGCGGGATCGCGCGCTCCAGCACGCCTTGTGCCAATGCCGCCGGTCGGCGACCCCGCCGGTGTCGTCGGCGGGCCAGGCGACCACATGCGGGGTTCCCTGCCGGATCTCGTGGTCGCAACCGGGGCAGCGGTAGTCCTTGGTGGCCTGGGCGCCGGGCACGGTGCGCACCAGCCAGTCGCCGTCGGCGGCTGATTCGGAGCGCGCCCAGCCGGTCGACGCGCCGAGGTCGGGGCGTCCACCGCGTTCGGGCCGGTTACGTCGTGGCACGCCCGAAACGGTATACGGCCGGATGCCGTGTGATCCCGCTCGCTCGGTGTTCGTCCCGCCTGGCGAACACGCGAGTCACGCCCCCAACCACGCGAGTTACGCCTCCAATCACGCGAGTCGCGTCTTCAGTCACGCGAGTCGCGCCTCCAGTCACGCGTGATCCGGCGGCCATCACGGACCGGACGAGCGGCACGTGGTGAAACCGGGCCGCGGGTACCTGACGGCCACCGGATCACGGGTGTCGTCCGTCTGATCACGAGTGTCGTCCATCCGATCACACGTGATTGGAGGCGCAACTCGCGTCGCTGAAGGCGTAACTCGCGTGACTGAAGGCGTAACTCGCGTGACGGAGGGCGTAACTCGCGTGACGGAGGGCGTAACTCGACGGTCAGCCGCCGAAGTAGGCGCCCGGCGTCACCCCGACGGCCCGCCGGAAGGCGGCGACGAACGCGCTCGGCGAGGAGTAGCCGATCCGGCGGGAGACCGCGGTCAGTGGCATGCCCTCCGCCAGCAGCGGCAAGGACGCGCGCAGCCGTGCCTGCACCCGCCACGCGCCGAACGTCGTGCGGCACTCCGTCAGGAACAGGCGCGCGAGGGTGCGTTCGCTCGCGCCGGCGTCGTGGGCGAAGTCCGCGAGGCGGCGCCGGTCGGCTGGATCGGCGATCACCGCTCGCGCGACGGTCAGCGCACGTCCGTCGGACGGCATCGGCACGGTGATCGGCACGACGTCCACCGGCTCGAGCAGGTCGAAGGCGACGGCCTCGGCCCGGCGGCGCGCGTCGTCGCCGAGGTCGGCGGCGCCGAGGTGCTCCAGGAGTTCCCGCAGCAGCGGGCGGACGGCGACGAGCGTCGGCCCCGGCCAGCGCACCGGGCATCGGTCGCGGGCGGCGTAGATCCCCCGCAACACGGTCTGCGCGGTGGCGCCGGTCCGGTGGACGACACCCGCCGGGATCCAGAGCGCCCGCGTCGGCGGCAGCACCCAGTACCGCTCGCCGACGTTCACGCTCAAGATCCCCCGTGCCGCCCAGGCGAGCTGATGGCCGTCGTGCTCGTGCCACGGGAGCCACGTGCCCGCGGGCAGATCCATCTCGCCGAGCACCATCGCCGTCGACATCGGCGGCAGGAGTCCGATTTGCGACATCGCTTGGCAGCCTATCGCCTATCGGTCACCGTTAGCGTCGGATTCATGCCGATGAACCTGGTGCACCGCAAACTCTGCAGTTCCGCGCTGTGGGCGAAGGCCGTCGCCCACGAGATGCCGGGCAACGTCGCCGGCTTCGACCTCGGCGACTCCGTACTGGAGATCGGCCCGGGCTTCGGCGCGACCACGCGCGCCCTGGAAAGTCTCGTTCCCCGGCTCACGGCCATCGAGATCGACGAGGCGTCGGCGGACCTCCTCCAGCGGGAGTTCGACGGCCGGGTGCGGATCGTCCGGGGAGACGGAGCGGCGTTGCCCTTCGAAGACGGCGAGTTCTCGGCGGTCGTCTGTTTCACGATGCTGCACCACGTGCCGACGACGGCGCTGCAGGACTCGATCTTCGCCGAGGCGTTCCGCGTGCTCAGGCCCGGTGGCGTCCTGCGCGCGATCGACAGCCTCGAAAGTCTGCCGTTCCGCCTGCTGCACCTCGGCGACACGATGAACGCGCTCGACCCGGTTTCGCTCTGGCCCCGGCTCACCGACGCCGGCTTCACCGACATCAAGGTCGACCACGTGCCCAAACGCTCCGTGAAGTTCTCGGCCAGGAAGCCCGCCTGACGCGTTTAGTCCTCTAAATGCGGTAGTTGCACACGCAAGGACCGCATTTAGAGGACTAAACGCAGGGGGTCAGCCGCGCGCGAGGACCAACGGGACGAGCTGTTCGGCCGGGGTCAGCGAGCCGTGCTGGCCGACCAGGGAGGACTCGACGGCCTCCGCCAGTTCCCGCACCAGCCCGAACCGCCCCTTCGCCGCCACGACCACGTCACCGATACGCGGGCGGACCCGATCGGAGACCGGCCCGAACCACCCCGCGTCGACGGCCTCGTCGCGCGGAAGGATCCACGCCCGCTCACCGACGACCTCGCGCCACGCGGCCAGGACGTCGGCCTCCGCGCCCGCTTCGCTGTAGACGTGCCGCGCCCGGACCTCGCCGCCGATCGCCCGGACGCCGCCGAGCAGCGCGGGGGTCTCGTCGATGTCGAGCGCGCCCTCGACGGTCACCATGCCGTGGTCGGCCACCACCGCGAGGAGCGCCCCGGCAGGCAGCCCGTCCACAATGGACTCCACCAGCCGGTCGACCTGCCGCAGCTGCATCCTCCACGGCGCCGAACCAGGCCCGTAGATATGGCCCAGCATGTCGAGTTCGCTGTGATAGCCCCAGCAGAACGCGGGCCGCGCTTCGAGGCAGTGCAGGACGCAGGCGGCCAGGTCACCGAGCGCGTGGACGCCCACATAGCGCGCGCCGGACTGCGTCGCCCGGGTGAGCGCGGTGTCGGCGAACTTCGCCGAAGACACCACGCTCGTCGTGATCCCGGCGGCGGCCGCGCGCTCGAACGTCGTCGGCAGCGGCTGCACCTCGCGCGGCGGCAGGGCCCCACGGAGATCGCCGCCGTCCACGTGGCTGCTCCAGCGCAGCGCGTTCAGGACGCCGGTGCCCGGCACCTCGAAGCTGTAGCCGACCAGGCCGTGCTCCCCCGACGCCAGCCCGGTGCCGATCGCGCCGAGACCGGCCGCCGTCGTCGCCGGGAAACCGACCCGCAACGGTGACTTCGCCAACTGGGTGAGCACGGGCGCGTCGGCGGTGTGCTCGGCCAGCAGTTCCCAGCCGAGACCGTCGATGAGCAGGACGCAGGCGCTGGATGCCTCCGCCAGGCTCAACGAGTTGGCGAACCCGTCGGCGCCGAGGGCGGAAAGCACGGACGGGACGACTTGGCCGAGGTGCGGCACGTGCGCCGCGACAGGCAGTTCCACCCGGCCAGCTTGCCATCCCGGCGGCCGGAAGGAGATGGGATAATGCCGGCATGCCGACCTACGCCTACCGCTGCCGCGAATGCGCCGGAACCTTCGAACTGCTGCGGCCGATGAGCGAGTCCGGAGCGCCCGCGCCGTGCCCCGAGGGCCACCAGGACACCGTCAAACTGCTGACGACCGTCGCGCTGACCGGGTCGGCCTCCGGTCCCGCCCCCGTTCCCGCAGGTGGAGGCGGTTGCTGCGGCGGGGGCTGCTGCAGCTGAGCCACCCGTTCGGGTGGCGTAACGTGTGATCGCCCGAATGGCGGGTACCCCCTTCCCACCAGTCTGGAAGCTCCAGTGGTGGGAAGGGAGAAAGTCCAGTGGCCACATCAGCACTGGCGGCCGTCGACTTCGGTCAAGGCGTGTCGAGCGCCTGGAGTTCGGTCGCCACCTTCGTCCCGAAACTGCTCGCGTTCCTGGTCATCCTGTTCATCGGCTGGCTGATCGCCAAGGCGCTCTCTAAGGCCGTGAGCATGGTGCTCGAGAAGGTCGGGTTCAACCGGCTCCTCGAACGCGGGGGCTTCAAACAGATGCTCGCGCGCAGCCAGTTCGACGCGTCGGGCATCATCAGCAAGATCGTCTACTACGCGATTCTGCTGATCGCCCTGCAGTTCGCGTTCGGCGTGTTCGGCCCGAACCCGGTGAGCGCGCTGCTCAACGACATCGTCGCGTGGCTGCCGCGCGCCATCGTCGCGATCGTCATCGTGGTGATCGCCGGCGCTGTCGCGAAGGCGGTCAAGGACCTGATCGGCAACGCCCTCGGCGGTGTCTCCTATGGCAAGGTGCTCGCCACCATCGCCTCGGTGTTCATCTGGGGCCTGGGCGCGATCGCCGCGCTGAACCAGATCGGCGTGGCCACCGCGGTCACGATGCCGGTGCTGATCGCCGTGCTCGCCACGGTCGGCGGGATCGCCGTCGTCGGTGTCGGCGGTGGTCTCATCAAGCCGATGCAGCAGCGCTGGGAGACCTGGCTCGGCCGGGCCGAGGCGGAGATCCCCGCCGCGAAGGCGCAGGCCGAGGCCTACCAGCGCGGCCGCGAGGACGCCGGCCGCTCGGGTGAGGTGCCGACGGAGCGGACGACGGTCAACCAGCCGGTGTCCGCCGGGCACCACGCCGCGAACCCGAACGCGCCGACGCAGCACCAGCAGTTCCCGCCAAGCCAGGGTCAGGTGCCGCAGCACCAGGATCCCGGCCAGCGGCCCCCCGGTGGAAACATGCCCCCTCCGCCGGAGTACCGCTGACCTTCCACGGGAGCGGGTGGGGCGTCCGGCCGCCCTACCCGTTCCCGGTCGGCTGGGGCCGCCGGTCGTCCATCGAGGCGGCCAGCGAACACACGCCGACCAGCCGCGCGGTCATCCAGTCGCTGGTGGTCCAGGCGGACAGATCGGCCGGGATGCGGAACGTCCACCCCTTCGTCTTCGCCTCGTCGAGCAGCCCGCGCGTGTAGCCGGCGAGAAGGACGACCCCGGCGACCGCCGCCGAACCTTCGACCCCCGCCGCGAGGATGTCCCGCACGGCGGCGGAGTGCTGATCGAAGACGGCCGACAGCCCGGGCACGGCCGCGGCGGCGGCCAGCCCGGCGACACCGATCTGCTGGTGCAGCCGGGAAAGCGTGCTACGAGCCGAAGATTCCACCCAGGACGAGACCAGATCTTTCACCCGACCAGGTTAGCCAGGCCGGACGATTTGTCGACATCCCGGTGACGACGATCGCAGAACTCAGCACGCCTTGAGTGCCTGATCGAGGTCGTGCCACAGGTCCTCGACGTCCTCCAGTCCCACCGACATACGGATGAGCCGGTCGGTGACCCCCGCGCCGCGCCGGTCGTCCTCGGCGACGATCCGGTGGCTGATCGAGGCGGGATGCTGGATGAGCGAGTCCACACTCCCGAGGCTGACGGCCGGGGTGATCAGCCGGACCGCGCCGATGAGCGCGTGCGGATCACCGTCGACCTCGAACGCGATCAGCGGACCACCGACGGCCGGATAGTGCACGGCGCTCACGTTCGCGTGACCGCGAAGGCGCTCGACGAGTTCGGCGGCCGTCGCGGACGCGGCGTTGACGCGCAGCGGAAGCGTCGAAAGGCCGCGAAGCAGCATGTACCCGGCAAGCGGGTGCAAGACGCCTCCGGTGGCGAAGCGGATCTGCCGCAGCATGCCCGCGTCTTCGGCGTTGCAAGCGACCACGCCGCCCATGACGTCGCCGTGGCCGCCGAGGAACTTGGTCGCGCTGTGCAGGACGAACCGGGCCCCGTGCCGCCCCGGCCGCTGGAGCACAGGAGTCGCGAAGGTGTTGTCGACCAGCACCGGGACCTCGCCCGCGGCGCGCACGATCTCGGCGATGTCGACCTCGCGCAGGGTCGGGTTCGCGGGCGTTTCGAGCAGCACCAGCCCGGTGCCGGGACGCACTGCGGCGGCGACGCCATCCGGATCGGCCCAGGTCACCTCGGTGCCGAGCAGACCGGACGTGAGCATGTGGTCGGTGCAGCCGTAGACCGGCCGGACGGCGACGACATGCCGCTTGCCCTGCGCGACGGCGGCGAGCAGCGAGGCGGACACCGCCGCCATGCCGGTGGCGAAGGCGACGGCGTCTTCGAACCCTTCGAGTTCGGCCAGCGCCTTCTCGAAGCGTTCGACGGTCGGGTTGCTCAGCCGCCCGTAGACCGGGAGCCCGGACAGCGAGCCCGAGGCGGCGAATTCGTCGATGCGGCCCGCCTCCTCGACACTGTCCCGCGACGGGTACGTCGTGGACAGGTCGAGCGGAGCGGCGTGGACGCCGAGGTCCGTGAGATCGTCACGGCCGGCATGGACGGCTCGGGTACGCAGCGTTGCGGTCATACTCCAGATGGTGCGATTTTCACCGGATGGGCCGCAATATCCTCGGATATCATTCGCGGATGTCGGATTCCGTCGAACTGAGCACGGTTGATCTTCGTATTCTGCGGCTGTTGCAGAACGACGCCCGGATCTCGAACAAGGATCTCGCGGCCGAGGTCGGCGTCGCGCCTTCGACCTGTCTCGACCGCGTCAACCGGCTGCGTGAGCTCGGGGTGATCACCGGCCAGCGCGCCGAGGTGGACGCTGCCAAGCTGGGCCGCCCGCTCGAAGCGCTCCTGTTCGTCCAGGTCCGCCCGCACCGGCGGGCGCTGGTCGACTCGTTCGTCGAGCATCTGCTGGCCCTGCCCGAGGTCCGCGCCGTCTACCACCTGACCGGCCCGGACGACTTCCTCGCCCATGTCGCCACCGCGTCGGCCACGGAACTCCAACGGCTGGTCCTCGACGAACTGACCGCCCGCGACGAGGTCGCCCGGGTGCACACGAACCTGGTCTTCCAGCACTGGAGCGGGGGACCTTTGCTACCGCCCGGCTAGTCGATCCGGACCTTGAAGGGATGCGTGACGTCGGTGGGGCACGTGAAGACGTTCAGCACCCCCCGACGGCGGAAGGACCAGCCCGCCGCCTCGCCTTCGGCGACCTCGCATCCGCAGCCGACCTCGTGCTCCTCCGAGGCCAGCGCGATCGTCTGGCGCAGCTCGGCGCCGCACTCCCGGCAGCCCAGCTCATGCCGATCGGTCGCGTCCCAGGCGGTCCAGCCGCCGATCTTCGAGTACTGGTCCAGCTCCGGCCAGCCATCCGGGTCGTCACCCGCGCCCTCGGGGATGCCGAGCGCGGCGCGGGTCTCCGCCGGGAAATCACAGAGCCGGGGCAGCTCGTCGATCGAGCACGGTTCGAAAACGCAGGGATCCGGCAGGTAGGCGGCTACGGCGTTTTCAGGGACAGGAGGCGTGTCCGTGCTGTCCCGCACCGCGCCCGAATCACGCCAGATCAGCCGGACCGCGGGCCCCTGGTGATGCGGGCTTTCGTGCTCCATCGGGCAGAAAAGGATCTGCAGGACGTCGGTGCCCTCGGGAAAGGGCAGCTCCGGGAAGTCGTCGCGGAAGAACTGCGCCGCACCGGCCATCGCCGGGACCGGGCCGTCGAGCGGATGCCCGGCCAGCCACCCGTCGTCGGACGCGTCCGGGTCGGGCGGCCAGGTCACCGGGCACTCCGGCCAAGGCTCGTCCGACGGCCAGAGCAGCGGACCGCCGAAGTGGCTTTCGTCCGGGCCGGGCACCCCAGGCGCGGGATGCAGCCGGATGGCCGTCCGGACCAGGTCGTTCAGGCCGGGGATGGGCACCCCGTCGTAGGTGAGCTGACGCACTCACGGGAGCTTAGAGGTCCGGCAGCGGATCTTCAGGTTTTGCCCGCATGATCTCGGCATCCGCGGCGTGCACGACGGAGATGTACTCGTCGTCGATCTCGTAGTCGACGCCGTTGAACTTGAACCACGGGACGGTCGAGGTGTCGACCGGCCCGATCCGATGGTTCCGCAACGTCGTCGCGACGACGCGTTTCGGCATCTTCCGGCTCAGGTACCCGGTGGTCAGGATCGTGATCGTCTTGCGTGTCACCGCGAAGAACACTCCGGGGTTGGTGCTGCCGAAGACGTCGGCTGGGAACACGTAATGGATCTCGTCGTCCGGATCGAGGAGCTCTTTGATCCGCTTCCTGACCCCCGAGGAAACCGGCATGCGTCCAAGTTACCGGGCCGAGTAGTCCTTGAACCCCTTTCCGGTCTTCCGGCCGAGCCGTCCGGCGGTCACGAGGTGTTCCAGCAGCGGCGCGGGCGCGAAGCCCTCTTCGCGGAACTCGTTGTACAGAGTCCGCTGGATCGCCAGCGAAACGTCCAGCCCGACGACGTCGAGCAGCTCGAACGGGCCCATCGGCAGCCCGCAGCCCACCTTCATCGCGGTGTCGATGTCGTCGGCCTCCGCGTAGTGCGCTTCGAGCATCTTCACCGCGTCGTTCAGGTACGGGAAGAGCAGCGCGTTCACGATGAACCCGGCCCGGTCGCCGCAGTGCACGGGATGCTTGCCCACGGCCGCGCAGACGGCGTCGACGGTCGCGATCACGTCGGGCGCGGTGGCGATGGTGGCGACGACCTCGACGAGTTTCATCACCGGCGCCGGGTTGAAGAAGTGCACGCCGACCACGTCGGAAGGCCGCGAGGTGGCGGCCGCGCATTCGATGACCGGCAGCGAGGACGTGGTCGTCGCCAGGACCGCTCCCGGCTTCACGACGTCGTCGAGCGCGGCGAAGACCGCCTGCTTGACGGCCAGGTCTTCGGCCACCGCCTCGACGACGAGGTCGACGTCGGCCAGTTCCTCGAACTCCACCGCCGGCGAGATCCGGTCGAGCGCGGCGGCGGCGTCCTCCTCGGACAGCTTGCCCTTGACGACGGCCTTGTCCAGCGACTTCTTCACCCGCGCGACCGACGCGGCGGCCTTCTCCGCGCTCCGCGCCCGGAGGATGACCTCGTAGCCGCGTTTCGCGAACACCTCGACGATGCCCGTCGCCATGGTCCCGGTCCCCACGACGCCGACCTTGCGCACCTCACGGGGCGCCGCAGTGTCTACTGTGGACTTCGTGACCGCGTCGGTCACCGTCGGCGAGTCGGGCTCGTCGTAGGTGTAGAACCCCTGGCCCGTCTTCCGGCCGAGCAGGCCGGCGGTGATCATCTGCTTGAGCAGCGGCGCCGGCGCGTGCAGCCGGTTGCGCGACTGGTGGTACATCGTGTCGAGGATCTCGTACGCGGTGTCCAGCCCGATGAGGTCGAGCAAAGCCAAGGGCCCCATGGGATATCCGCAGCCGAACCGCATCGCCGCGTCGAGGTCCTCGCGCGTGGCGTAGCGCTGTTCGTACATCCGCACGGCGTGGTTGAGGTACCCGAAGAGCAGCGCGTTGGCGATGAACCCGGCGCGGTCGCCGATCACCACCGGGGTCTTGCCGAGACGTTCGGCGAACGCAACGACGTCGGTGACCACGTCGGGTTCGGTGACGACGGTGCGGACGATCTCGACCAGCTTGAGGATCGGTGCCGGGTTGAAGAAGTGCATCCCGACGACCTTGCCCGGCCGCGCGGTGTGCACGCCGATCTCGGTGATCGACAGCGACGAGGTGTTCGAGACGAAGATCGTGTCCGGACCGGTGATCTTGTCCAGCTGGGCGAACACGTCGGATTTCGCTTCGAGGTTCTCCGGGATCGCCTCGATCACCAGGTCCACATCGGACAGTTCGGCCAGCGAGGTGGTGTACCGGATCCGGTCCAGCAGCGCGCTCCGGCCGTCGGCGTCGAGCTTGCCGCCGGTCACCGCCCGTTCGGTCGAATGCTCCAGATGACCCCGGCCGCGGTGGACGCCGTCGTCGTCGATCTCCACCGCGACCACGGACACGCCGCTCCGCGCGAGCACCTCGGCGATCCCGGCGCCCATGGTGCCGAGACCGATGACTCCCACACTCGAGATTTCCCGCGCCACAACCGGCCTCCGGAGGTTACTCGCTGGTAGTTTCTCCGATCGTGCCATGCCGGGGCGCGGAAAGCAGCGGCTGTCACCCTCCGAATCGAGTAAGTGTCACTCGCGGACGAGGGGCCGAAGGGAACTTTCCCCGCATGAGACGAGGGGAAAGTCCCCTTCACCTCACTCGCAGAAATGCTGCTCCCCAGCGGAGGCCAAGTACATGAAGGCCCCCTTCACGGCGCTAGACGCAATGAAGGGGGCCTTCATGTACTTGGACCAGTAAGTCTCACTCGCCGAAGTTCTGGTCGACCAGGTCCTTGACCTTGCTGAGCGCCTCCTCGGCCTGCGCGCCCTTCGCCCGGACCTCGATCCGGTCGCCCTGACGGGCACCGAGCGCCATCAGCGCGAGCACGCTGTTGGCGTCCGCGGTCTCCTCGCCGAGCCGCACGGTGACCTGCGCGTCCAGCCCCGCGATGCTCCGGACCAGGACCGCGGCGGGCCGCGCGTGCAGCCCGACGTCGTTCCGCAGCGTGAGCTCGACGCTGCTCTCGCCGTCCTGAGCGCCTTCGTCGAACGTCAGGTCCGGCGGCGCGCCCGCCGACGCGGCCGCTTCGGCGACGGCCTTGCGATCCGCCCCGCCCTGCGCCGCGACGGCGGCGGCGATCGCGCCTTCGACCAGCGGCGCGTCCACGACGACCGCGGCCGACGGGTCGGCGAGCGATTCGACGGCCAGTTCCGCGGTCATCTGCGCGCTGCCCAGGTCGTACAGCAGGACGACGCCCGCTCCCGAATCGGCGCGCTGGGTCGCGGCGACGACCTCGTCGTAGTCCGTTCCGATCCCGCCGTCGGGCAGGCCGCCCGCCGCCGCGATGGTGACGTCCGGCGCCATCTGCGCGGCGAGTTCCGCGAGTCCTTCGGCGAGTTTGGCACTGTGGGAGACGAGCACGATTCCAACGCTCACTGGGCGGCCTCCGCGAAGGCGCGCAGCAACAGCGCCGTCGAGCGGGCACCGGGATCCATATGCCCCTTCGCCCGCTCGCCGAGGTACGAGGCCCGGCCCTTGCGCGGCACGAGCTCCACAGTGGACTCGGCACCCTTGTCCGCGGCGTCCGCCGCCGCGGCCAGGATCTCCGCGACACCGGAGCCGGAGGCTTCCTCGGCGGCGGAGACGGCGGGAATCAGGGCGTCGACCATCGTCGCGTCTCCCCCGACGGCCTTGCCGCGCGCCTGCACTCCTTCGAGCGCCGCGCGCAGTGCCTCGACGAGCAGCGGGCCGTCCACTTCGGCCGCGTCGCCCAGCTTGACCGACGCGCGCAGGAACGCCGTGCCGTACAGCGGGCCCGCCGCGCCGCCGACCTTCGAGATCAACGTCGTGGCGGCGAGCTTCGCGACCGCGGCGGGGGTTTCGGGAGTGGCGGAGTCCAAAGCGGACACGATGGCGCCGAACCCGCGGTCCATGTTCTCGCCGTGGTCGGCGTCGCCGATCGCGCGGTCGAGGTCGACCAGTTCGGCTCGATGCTCGGCGATCACGGCGGCCGCCGCCCGCAAGGCGGCGGCGAACGTCTCGGCGGTGCAGGCCATCAGACTCCCCACCTCAGGGCCGGGGTGTTCACCGGCGCGTCCCACAACTCGGTCAGCTCGTCGTCCAGTTTCAGCAACGTCAGGCTCATCCCCTGCATCTCGAGGCTGGTGATGTACGGCCCCACCAGCCGCCGTTCGACCACGATGCCACGCTCGGCCAGCAGCCGCTCGGCGATCCCGTGCGCCAGGTACAGCTCGACCAGCGGGGTCCCGCCCATCGAGTTCGTGAACAGCAGGACCTTGTCGCCCTCGGCGAAGGGCAGATCCGTGACCACCGCGTCCACCATGCGCGCGACGAGCTCGTCGGCCGTCGTCACCGCGGTCCGCTCGATACCCGGTTCGCCGTGGATGCCGATGCCGAACTCGATCTCGTCGTCGGCGAGGTCGAAACTCGGCTCGCCCGCGTGGGGCACGGTCGGCGCGGTGAGCGCGACACCGATGGACCGGACCTGGCCGATCACCTTGCGCGCCAACGCCTCCACCGCGTCGAGGGTGTCGCCTCGTTCGGCGGCGGCCCCGGTGACCTTCTCCAGGAGCACCGTGCCGCCGACCCCGCGACGGCCGGCGGTGTAGGTGGAGTCCTTGACCGCGACGTCGTCGTCGATGACCACGCTGCGCACGTCCAGCCCTTCGGCGGCGGCGAGTTCCCCGGCGGTCTCGAAGTTGAGCACGTCGCCGGTGTAGTTCTTCACGATCAGCAACGCGCCCGCGTCCCCGGTGGTGGCCTTGACCGCGGCCTCGACGGCGTCCGGCGTCGGCGACGTGAACACCGCGCCCGGCACGGCCGCCGCGAGCATGCCCTGCCCGACGAAGCCGCCGTGCAACGGTTCGTGCCCGGAGCCGCCGCCGGAGATCACCGCGACCTTGCCCGCCACGGGCGCGTCCGCCCGCACCACGAGCGCCGGGTCGTCCTCCACGCGCAGGACGTCCGCATGCGCCGCGGCGAGCCCGCGCAGGGATTCCGCGACCACCGTCTTCGGGTCGTTGATGATCTTCTTCAAGGGTGGCCTCCGGCACGTCGGCGGGTGGGGTGTCCCCTTCCTACCTCGCCCGGCCGGATGCCGCCAGCGTCAGGGCTTCGGGAGCTTGGAGATCACCGATTTGGCGATCTTCGCCGTCTTCCCGCACGAAGCCGCTTCGTCCTTCTTCTCGTCGTAGTTCTTGTAGGTCACGCTGACGATTTCGACCTCGTCGTCGGCCCAAGGCTTGTGCTGCCACTCCATCTTGCACTCGGCGTCACTGCCGTTGCCGACCTTCTGGTACACGGAGACGCCGTCGATGTCGACCTTCTTGTTCCCGTCGCGTTCAGCCGGCGGAAGACCGCGGCGGAAGTTGATCGAGATCCTCGGGTTGGAGCCCGGTGTCCAATCGCAGGAGTGGAAGGTGGTCAGCGAGCTCGCGCCGTGCGGCACCACCTCGTTGAGGACGGCGTTGTCGGCGGCGGTGCACGGATCGACACCGGTGAGCGTGCCCGCGACGGCCGGGTATTTCGCCGGCGACCCGTGCAGGGTCTTCACGGCTTTCGCGGCCACCGCGCGGCCTGTCGCGCACGGGTCACCGCCGTCGTAGGTGACCGAGAAGCTGATCCCGCGCTCGGGTTTGCGCAGCGTCATGATGCCGACGTCGCAGCTCTTCCCGTCCTTGTCCTTCCGCTCGATCTGCGGCAGCCCGTCGACCGCCGAGACGGTGACACCGTTGCTCGACGAGTAGGTCGACGCGCCGATCTCGACCCTGACCGTGAGCTCCTTGCCGCCGGCGTCGGTGGCCTTCGTCCGGCAGGTGCCGAACGAGCTGAGATTGGCCGTCGGCTCCTCCGGGGTGCCGAGGCTGCTCAGCGCCTCCTTGCTCACCAGCCCGCAGGGGTCGATCGAGCGCAGCACCGCCGGGGTGACCGCGGGGTCGTTGATGTCCCCGTCGGGCACGGAACCGCTGCCGGAACCGGGTTCGGCGGCGACGGTGGTCCGGGCGAAGTTGGACTTGCCGAGGTTCTGACCGCAGGCCGACACCGCGCCGAGCGCGGCCACCAGGGCCAGCACGGACGCGATCCGGCGACGTCGAGCGTTGAACAGCACGAAGTGCACGGTAGCCGGAGCTCCTCGCCGGTGTCCGGACAACCCGGCTATTCGCCTGCCTCGCCCTCGCTGCTCGGCGGCACCACGATGGGGCGCAGCTTCGCCCACAGCACGAACAGCGCCGCGAACACCAGCATGCCGATGCCCGCCCACAGGTTGATGTTGACGTCGGCGGCCTTGGCCAGCTCCTCTTCGGTGGTGAAGCCGATGCCCATGATCGTGAGCACCAGCCCGTAGCCACCGATGAGCAGGGCGATGATCAGCCGGATGTCGAAGACGCCGGCCTTCTTGGGAGCTTGCGACGCAGCCATCTCCGGCCTCCTAGAAGATGATGTTGAGCACGATGGTCAGGATCAGCACGATGCCCGCGAGCAGTCCCGGCTTGCGGTACCAGCCGGCGTCGTCGCCGGTCTCGTCGTGCTTCAGCGACTCCTTCGGGGTGAGGGAGTAGACGAGGCCGACCAGCTGGGCCTCCGGCTTCGGCGCGGTGGCGAGCGAGACCCCGACGCTGACCGCGATGTCGACGACGAACGCCGTACCGGCGGCCACGAAGCTGATGCCCTGCCCGGTGAGCCCGAGGACCCCGGCCTGGGACAGCAGCCACACGGTGATCGCGGACGCGGTACCGGCGACGAGGCCGACCCAGCCCGCCGTCGGCGTCATCCGCTTCCAGAACATGCCGAGGATGAAGGTGGCGAACAGCGGCGCGTTGAAGAAGGAGAACAGGTCCTGCAGGTAGGTCAGGATGTTCCCGGAGTTCGACGCGATGAACGCGGTACCGATCGCCAGCACGGTGCCTGCCGCGGTGACCACGCGGCCGAGGCGGAGGTAGTAGCCGTCCGACTCGTTCTTCTTCACATACGACTGCCAGATGTCGTAGGTGAAGACGGTGTTGAACGAACTCAGGTTCGCCGCCATCCCGGCCATGAACGACGCGAGGAGACCGGCGATCGCGACACCGAGCATGCCGTTGGGCAGCAGGTCGCGCATCAGCAGCAGGATCGCGTTGTTCGCGGTGACGCCGCTGGGCGCGTCGCCGCCGTCGAGCAGGATCTGCTTGTCCTGGACGTACTCGGACACGGTGACCGCGGCGATCATGCCGGGGATGATCACGATGAACGGGATCAGCATCTTCGGGAAGGCGCCGATGATCGGCGTCCGCCGCGCGGCCGACATGCTCTTCGACGCCATCGCACGCTGGACTTCGACGAAGTTCGTCGTCCAGTAACCGAACGAGAGCACGAAGCCGAGTCCGAAGACGAGGCCGAGGATGGAGAGGAAGCTGTTGCCGAAGCCGGTGAGGTTGTCACCCGGCCAGGAGGACAGCTGCGCCTCGCCGCCGGGGTCGGCGCTGAGCTTGTCGACCAGGCCCTGCCAGCCGCCGACCTTCACCAGGCCGACGATGGTCAGCGGCAGCAGCGCCGCGACGATCACGAAGAACTGCAGCACCTCGTTGTAGATCGCGGCCGAGAGGCCGCCGAGCGCGGTGTAGGAGAGCACGACCGCGGCCGCGACGATGATCGACACCCACAGCGGCCAGCCGAGCAGGAGGTTCACCACGCTGGCGAGCAGGAACAGGTTCGCGCCCGCGATGAGGATCTGCGCGCTCGCGAAGCTGATGCCGTTGACCAGGTGCGCGGGTTTGCCGAACCGGCGGAGCATGAACTCCGGGACACTGCGCACCTTCGAGCCGTAGTAGAACGGCATCATCACGATGCCGAGGAACAGCATCGCCGGGATCGCGCCGATCCAGAAGTAATGGACGGTCGGCAGGCCGTAGAGCACGCCGTTGGCCGACATACCCATGATCTCGACCGCGCCGAGGTTCGCCGAGATGAAGGCGAGACCGGTGACCCAGGCGGGCAGCGAGCGGCCGGAGAGGAAGAAGTCGAGGCTGCTCGAAACCGACCTTCGCGCCATGTACCCGATGCCGAGCACCAGCGCGAAATAGAAGGCGAGCAGGACGTAGTCGATCGGACTTGCGTCGAGCCGCAGGTTCGCATCGGCCAGCACGTGCAACCGACCCACCTCCATAGTGAAAATGTCCACGAGAAACGCCTGGATCACGTCAATCGCGGACCATACTGCATGGATTCAGGAACGGCAGTGCGGGTGGTCGGCGACCGCCCCGTCGTGTCTGTTTCGCGACAGTTCCTGACAATTCTTGTCCGGTCGCCGGGGTGTCAAGACGACGGTGGCAGCCGTATCGCTTCGATTTCGGCGTCGCCGAGCAACGCTTCGATCAGGGCGGGCGGTCCGGCGACCTTGGTCGCCCACAGGTCGTAATCGGTGCACAGGCACCAAGATCGATCTTCGGCCCAGAGATTGGACGGGCTGAAATCCGCCTCGGAATGGTCGTACAGGATCTCGGCGTCACCGAGGCGCCCCGCCCGCACATGGAGGTTTTCGAAGTCTTCGGCGCCCAGGGTCAGCGGGTTGTAGTAGGCGAAGCAGGGAGTATCCGGGCCGGCGGGACCGCATTCGGCGAGCACGCCGATCAGCCGCGTCCAGGTCTCGCGATCCAGGCTCCCCTCGGCCGGCGGGATGATTCCCGGCGGCCAGCCGCCGCCCTGCCTGAGCGAAGGGAAGCATCGGAAGCACGGCATCGTCCCGGCCGGGACGACCGGGTCGCCGACGCGGCGGGCGAGCTCCGCCCAGCGCAGCCGTCGCCATCCGGGACCGGGGTGCCGGGCGCGCCCGAGTCCCCCGCCGGCGGTCGAGCCCAGAGACTTTTCGGACGGCCCCCGCTCGTGTTCGTACATCGCGTTGAGCACCCAGACGGCGTCCGGCATCGGCGGCGGCATGAATCCGGTCAGGCCGTCGCCGCACAGCTCCCGCAACCAGCCGGTGGCTCCGGACGGCGCGAGCGGCCACGACCTCGACAGCGGTTCTCCCGGCACTCCGTCATGATCCCGGAAAAGGGCCGCTCCGTCGCCGGAACGGCCCTTTCCCGTGACCGGTGGGGGTTTACCGGTCCGTGGGCAGGCCTACTTCGCCGTCTTCCTCGATCAGCCGGGCGAGCACGTCGTCCGGCAGGTACGTGCGGTGCGGGTAGCCCGAACCCCACGAGTTGAGGAACGGCACGGCGCCGAGTTCGTCGGCACGCGGGTTGCCGAGGACCTCGTGCACCTCGTCGACCGTATTCGCCCAGCGATAGGCCTGGAGGCCGTTCTTGGCGTCGGGCGTGTAGGCGGCCCGCTTGACGTGGTCGTCGTCCGCGTAGGTCTCCGACCACGGGACGTGGCCCAGTTCGAGCAGGACCTCGGCCGCCGCGCGGACGGACGTGCCGTTGTTGTCGCCGGGGTTGGTCTCGCCCCATTCGTCACGGAGCTTCGACTGGTCCCACAGCCACCGCGCGGCGTACAGGTCGCCGTTGAACATCGTCATGCACCGCGACCAGCCGAAGCCGACGCAGGCGCCTTCCTTGCCCTGGTCGTAGAAGGCGTACTGGGTTTCGCCGTCGGTCGATTCACCGGGTTCGAGGCAGACACAGTGCCCGCCGCGGATCCTGGTGAGCGATTTCGCGCCGCCTTTCGCGACGAAGAATTCGCCGGACTTCTCGTCCTTCTCCGGTACGTCGAATTCCTTGTACCAGTTGACACCGATGACGACCGGCGACCGGGTCGGCCGGTCCTCAGTGGCCAGCGCGGTCAGCGGATAGCGCTCGACGTGGCGCCAGTCGTCCGGGACGAACCGGCCGAGGCGGCCGTCCGCGGGGTCACTGCCGATCGGGCGATAACGCATGGGATCCTCCTATCCCTCATCCCACCGGAAATACCGCCGGCGAGTTCACTGCGGCACGATCTTTTCCAGAAACCGCCGCGCGGCCTCACGCCCGCTTTCGAAGAGGCGCTTCTTCGCCTCTTCGCCGAGCCCGAAGTCGACGGCGGAAACCCCCGTCGTGTCGACGTACACCGTCCGCCGGTTCACACCTTCCTCGTGCAAGCGGTAACGATTCCAGTCCGACAGCAGGGTTTCGAGCGAACCGATGGCGATCCGCAACGCGCTCTTCACCGGTTTGTCCTTGCCGCCCGAGGGTTCCCCGGACAGCTTCACGCCCCAGGTCGGCCATCGCGGCTTCTTCGCGTCCGTGCGATCGAAGACGGTGATCGGGAAGTTCGACAGCAGGCCGCCGTCGACCCAGGTGACGGTGCCCTCGGGGCGGACGTCGAACTGCACCGGCCGGAAGTACAGCGGGATCGACATCGACGCGCGGACGGCGTCGACGATCTTCTCCGCACCGGGGTCGCGGCCGTACTGGGAATAATCCCAAGGCAGCCGGACGAGTACGCGGCGGGTCAGGTCGCTGACGTGGACGACGAGGGAATACCGTTGGTACGGAAGCAAAGCACCTTCGGGATCCTCGATGGCGAGATCGGCGAAGGTGCGCACGCCGATCTCTTCGAGCAAGGGCGTCAGCCATTCGGCGAGATAGTCACCGGAGTGCATCCCGTCGTGCAGGAGCAGATCGACGCCGTCCCCGATCGGCCCGGTGACCTTGTCGAACAGGGACTGGTCCTGGAAACGGCGGCAGTCCAGGTCGTTCATCACCGCTTCCAGACCGCCGAGATCCTTCCCCGCCTTCTGATACGCGGCGACCAGTGTCGCGACGATCGCGCCCGCGCTCGTCCCGGCGATCCGCGGAAACGAATAGCCGGCGTCGTGCAACTCCAGTACCGCGCCGAGCAGCCCGATACCTTTGACGCCGCCGCCTTCCAGCACCAGATCGACGTTCTTCCGAGAATGAGTCATGGCACATCACCCCTGCACCCGCGACCGCCGTACGTCGGCGGTACCCCTCGCGGAAATCGAGTGTGACACAGCGCGAGACCGAGGAATCCGGCGTTCACCCGAATGGCCCGGAAATAGCTGGTTCTTTTGCAGGAGAACACGAGTTCGTTAATTTCTCGCGCCCTTTAGGGCATTCTGTGGCGCGAGAAAGAATGCAGATACGAATCCGAGGACTCGATTCGATATCGGCTGTTCAGTGGCCCAAGAGGCAGCACGCCTGTGAGCACAAGCCGACTCGCATCATGAAGCGCGTCGCGATGATCTTCACTGCCCCCGCCCCCTCCGAGCAGCCCGAGCAACGGTTCGCCGAGCACCAGATGTACGTGAAGGACCCCTTCATTGCGCCTGGCGCAATGAAGGGGTCCTTCACGTACTGAGCCGGTCAGAAGAGGCGGAACTCGTCCGATTCGATGCCGCGCAACGCGTCGTAGTCCAGCGTGAGGCACCGGATCCCCCGGTCCTCGGCCAGCACCCGTGCCTGCGGCTTGATGACCTGCGCCGCGAAGACACCCTGCACCGGCGCCAGCAGCGGGTCACGGTTGAGCAGTTCGAGGTACCGCGTCAGCTGCTCGACGCCGTCGATCTCGCCGCGCCGTTTGATCTCGACGGCGACACTGGCGCCGTCGGCGTCGCGGGCCATGATGTCGACCGGGCCGATCGCGGTCGGGAACTCACGCCGGACCAGGGTGTAGCCGTCGCCGAGGGTCTTGATGTGCTCGGCGAGCAGTTCCTGCAGGTGCGCCTCGACGCCGTCCTTCTGCAGCCCCGGTTCCGCGCCGAGTTCCTGGGCGTGGTCGTGGAAGATCTCGTCGATCGTGATGACGAGCTTCTCGCCCTGCTTGTTCTCGACGATCCACAGCTTGCCGTCCTCGATCAGCCAGCACGGCGGGCTCATCCAGTTCAGCGGCTTGTAGGCGCGGTCGTCCGAGTGCACGGACACCGAGCCGTCGGCCTTCACGAGCAGCAGCCGGGTGGCCATCGGCAGATGGGCGGTCAGACGGCCGGCGTAGTCGACCTGGCAGCGAGCGATCACAAGGCGCACCACGCGAGGGTAGGACAAGCACAGCGATACTGTGCGCATGGACCCCGTTCAGCGTGTCAGCTCCCGCGAGGTGTACCGGAACAACTGGATGACCCTGCGCGAGGACGCCGTCCGGCGGCTCGATGGATCCGAGGGGATCTACGCCGTCGTCGACAGACCGACCTGCGCCGTGGTGATCCCGTTCGACGGCGCGAGGTTTCACCTGGTCGAGCAGTTCCGCTATCCGGTCGGGATGCGGCGCTGGGAGTTCCCGATGGGCACCGCGCCCGAGCTGGCCGACGTTCCGCCGCTCGAACTCGCCGCCCGCGAACTGCGGGAGGAGACCGGGCTGCTCGCGGGCTCGATGGCCGATCTGGGCATGACCGACGTCGCGCCCGGGTTTTCGAGTCAGCGCGGGCACGTGTTCCTCGCCACCGATCTCACCCAGGGTGAACCCGAGCGCGAGGTCGAGGAGCAGGACATGCGGACGGCGTGGTTCGAGCGCGGCGAGTTCGAGAAGATGATCGCTTCGGGCGACATCACCGACGTACTGACGCTGGCCGCCTACATGCTTCTGCTCATGCGCGAACGCACGCTCTGAACCTGCTCAGTCGGGCCAAACCGGGGAACGCTTCTCCAGGAAGGCAGCCATCCCCTCACGCGCGCCGGGCAGCTGCGAAGCCGAAGCCATCACCTCCAGCGCCAGCGCGTAGGCGTCGGCCTCGGGCCGGTCCAGCTGCGCGTAGAGGGTGTGCTTGCCCATCGCCTTGCTGGCCCGGCTCCCGCGCGTCGCGCGTCCGAGCAGCGAAGCGACGGCTTCGTCCAGCGAGTCGTCCGGTACGACGCGGTTGACCAGGCCCCAGTCCAGCGCGGTGGCGGCGTCGACGACGTCGCCGGTGAGCGCCAGTTCCATCAGGCGTTTCCGCCCGATCGCGCGGGCCACCGGTACCGCGGGCGTGTGGCAGAACCAGCCGCCCTTGCCACCGGGAAGGGCGAACCCGGCGGACTCGGCGGCGACGGCGAGGTCGCACGAGGCCACCAGCTGGCAGCCGGCCGCGGTCGCGAGCCCGTGCACCCGCGCGACGACGACCTGCGGGACGGACTGCATCGTGCCCATCAGGTCCGTGCAGAGTCGCAGCAGCTCGCGCACGCCCAGGAGATCGCGCGCCGCGACGTCGCCGAAGTCGTGTCCCGCCGAGAACACCGGCCCGGCGCCGGCCAGGACGATTCCCGTGGCGTCGGTGTCCCCGGCCTCGCGGAACGCCGCGAGGAGCTCGGCGAGGTGGTCCGCCGACAGCGAGTTCCGCCGCGCGGCGCGGTTCATGGTGATCGTGACGGTGTCCCCGTCCCGCTTCACGAGGATGTGCTCGTACTCGGCCATGCTTCGACGGTAACCGACCGGAACGTCCGGCGATACGAATCGGGCCCGACACCGACGTCGGCGCGGAGCCGTCGTCGCAGGTTGGCGGCGGTACCGAGCCCGGACCGCTGCGCGACCCGCTCGACCGGGAGCTCGGTGGTCTCCAGCAGCCGCCGCGCGAGCCGCACCCGCTGCGCGCGCAGCCACCGCCCCGGTGTCACGCCGGTGGCCGCCGCGAACTCGCGATGGAAGGTCCGCTCGCTCAGCCCGGCGTGACCGACGAGATCGTCGACGCCGATGTCGTCGGCGATCCGCTCCAGCGCCCAGTCCATTGTGGACGACACACTCGGCCTCGAAGGCTTGGGCGGCAACGGGTTGTCGACGTACTGCCGCTGGCCGCCTTCCCTCGCGGGCGGCATCACCAGCCGGCGGGCGAGGGCGGCGGCGACCTCGGCGCCGTGATCGCGGCGCACCAGATGCAGGCAGAGATCCAGGCCGCCGACCACCCCGGCGGAGGTCAGGACGTCACCCTCGTCGGTGAACAGGACGTCCCGCTGGACGACGGCGTCGCGAGCGGCGGCTTCGAGATCGTCCAGCAGGCGCCAGTGCGTGGTGACGGACCGGCCGTCGAGCAGCCCGGCGGCGGCGAGGGTGAAGGCACCGGAACACAGCGACGCCACAGTGATTCCCGCCCGGTGCGCCTTGCGCAGCGCGGCGACGGCGGCCGCGGGCACCTCGGCGCGCGGGTCCACCCGGCCGGGCACGAGGACGAGGTCGCAGCCCGCCAGCCCGCTCAGCCCGTGGGTGGCCTCGATCCGGCCGAACGGATGGACGGCGATCGAGCCACGGCCAGCCGCGCAGAGCCGGACCTCGAACGGGCCGATGCCGCTGTCGGTCCGGTCGACGCCCCAGACCTCACCGATCACGCCCAGGTCGAAGGACCGGCTGCCGGGCAGGAGGAGCACACCCACGGTTCGCATGGCAGGAAAGTACCGTATCGCGCTTCTTCTGCCACTCCCCTCTCGCGACGGAAAGCGTGAAACTCGATGCCATGACCACTGAGAACAAGGCCCTGCTCGTGATCGACGCCCAGCGCGGCTTCGACAGGCCCGTCTGGGGCCCCCGTAACAACCCCGGCGCGGAGGCCAACATCAAGGCGCTCGTCGACGCCTACCAGGAGCGCGGGCTGCCGATCGTGCTGGTGCACCACGACTCCGTGAAACCCGGCTCGTCGTTGCGGCCCGGGCAGGAGGGCAACCACTTCAAGCCCGAGCTCGACGGCGTGCGCGCGGACCTGGTGTTCGGCAAGAAGGTCAACTCGGCCTTCCACGGCGACGTCGATCTCGACGGCTGGCTGAAGACCCGCGGCATCACGTCGTTCGTGCTCGCCGGCATCCAGACGAACTTCTGCTGCGAGACCACCGCGCGGGTCGGCGGGAACCTCGGCTACGACGTGACTTTCGCGCTCGACGCGACCTTCACCTTCGACCTCGCCGGGCCGGACGGCGGTGTCCTGACCGCGGACGAGCTGTACCGGGCGACCGCGACGAACCTGCACGGCGGCGGATTCGCCACGGTCACCTCGACGAAGGAGATCCTCGCGAGCCTTTGAGGCGCGAATGGGCTCGCCCGCCGATGTCGCGAAAGCCACTTTCGCGACGCCTGACGTCCCGAAAGTGGCTTTCGCGACATGCGCAGCCGAGGCGCGGCGCGAGCCTCACGCCCGGTCGATCACCGCTTTGAGGAACCGCCGCGTCCGGTCGTGCTCCGGATCGTTGAACAGCTTGTCCGGCGTGGCGTCCTCCAGCACCTGCCCCTGGTCGAACATCATCACCCGGTCCGAGACATCGCGCGCGAACTGCATTTCGTGCGTGACACAGAGGATCGTGATGTCGGTGGACGTCGCGATCTCGCGCAGCACACGCAGGACGTCGGCGACCAGCTCCGGGTCGAGCGCCGAAGTCACCTCGTCCAGCAGCAGCACGTCCGGCCGCATCGCGAGCGCGCGGGCGATCGCGACGCGCTGCTGCTGGCCGCCCGAAAGCCTGGTCGGGTGCTCGTCCTTCTTGTCCGTGAGCCCCACCATTTCCAGCAGTTCGACAGCCCGCGCCTCGGCCTCGTCCCGGGGGACGCCGAGCGAATGGATCGGCGCCTCGGTGATGTTGCGCAGCACGTTCATGTTGGGGAACAGGTTGAACTGCTGGAACACCATGCCGATCCGCTTGCGCGCCTCCCGCAGGTACTTCTCGTCCGCGGGCACCAGCTTCTCACCGCGCTTCATGTGACTCAGGTAGTCGCCGCAGACCTCGATGGTGCCGCCGTCGACCTTCTCCAGTGTCATCAGCAGCCGCAGGATCGTCGTCTTCCCGGACCCGCTGGGCCCGATCAGCGAGACGAATTCCCCCGGCGCGACGGTGAAATCGAGGTCCCGCAGCACGACGTGGTCGCGGAAGGACTTGACCACCTGCGAGAACCGGATCATCGGGGAATCAACTGTGGGCGGCACGTCGCTCCAACCTTCTCACCAGAATCGAAGCCGGCAGGCTCACCAGCAGGAACAGCACCCCGGCCAGGGTGTACGGCTCGACGACGCGGAACGTGTCGGCGCCGACCTCCTTGGCCCTCGCCAGGACGTCCACGACGCCGATCGCCAGCAGCAGCGGCGTTTCCTTGAACATCGAGATCGTGTAGTTGCCGAGCGCGGGCAGCACCCGCGGCACCGCCTGCGGCAGGACGACCGCCGTCCACACCCGCGACCTCGGGAGGTTCAGCGCGGTCGCGGCCTCCCACTGTCCTTTCGGGACGGCCTCGATCCCGGCACGGTAGACCTCGGCCGCATACGTCGCGTAGTGCACGCCCAGCGCGATGACACCGGTGACGAACGGGGACAAGGTCAGGCCGCCCACCGGCTGGATCACGTAGTAGAGAACGAACACCTGGATCAGCAGCGGCGTGCTGCGCACGAACTCGATGAACAGCCGGACCGCCTGGGACAGCACGGGTATCCCGGTGCGGTGGAGCAACGCGAACCCCAGACCGAGCACGTAGCCGACCAGCGAGGCGAGCAGGGTGATCTCGACGGTGACGAGCAGCCCTTCCAGCAGCAGGGGAACCGAATTCGCGGCGGATTCCCAGCTCCAGTCCATCACACACCTCCCGCGGTGGCCGTCATCTTGGCCGGGGCCCGGCCGAGGCGCCGCGCGGCGAGCCGCTCCAGCAGCCGCATCCCGCTCGTGATCAGCAGCGCGAGCAGGAGGTAGAGCACGAGTTCGGTGCCGTAGATCCAGCCGATCTCGGCACTGAACACCGGCCGCAGCAGTTCACCTTGGCGGGCCATCTCCGGGACCCCGATGAACGACAGCAGCGCGGTGCTCTTCAGCAACTGGATGAAGAGATTGTTGAACGGTGGCAGCATTTCCGCGAACGCCTGCGGCAGGATCACCCGCCGCATCCGCTGGGCCGGGCTCAGGTTGAGCGCGACGGCGCCCTCGAACTGCGCGCGCGGGACCGAGTTCACCGCGCCGCGGACGATCTCCGCGCCGTAGGCCCCGTGGTTGAGCCCCAGCACCAGGATCCCGGCGAACATCGGCACCAGCTGGAGGCCGACCAGCACGGGAAGCACGAAATAGAGCCAGAAAAGCTGGACGACTTCCGAGGTCCCGCGGAAGATCTCGACGTAGACCCGGGAAATCCCGCGCACCGCCCGGGACGGGGATCTCAGCGCCAGCCCGGCTGCCAGCGAGAGCACCACGGTGAGCGCGATCCCGCCGAACGCCGCGGTGACGGTCGCGGTCAGTCCACTGAGGACGGACGTGATGATATGCGATACCGACGAGGACATGTGGTTCGCCCGTCACACCGCGCAGAGGGTCTCGGTGGTGACGCCGGGCTTCGGCAGATTGTCCGCCGAGAACCCGAACGGCGTCACGATCCTGGTCCATTCGCCGCTGTCCTGCAGCTTCTTGAGTTCGGCGTTGAACGCCTCGCGCAACGGGTTGTCGTCCTTGCGGAAGACGAACGCGCCGGCGGACACGACCGGTTTGCCGTCCTTGACCGGGTCGAAGCCCGGCGTGACCTCGGCGGCCGCGCCGGGGCTCTTGCTCAGGACGTCCTTGAGGGAGATGTCGGTGAGCGCGGCGCAGTAGACGCGGCCGTCGGTGACCGCGCGAAGCATGTTGTCCTGCGAATCGAGCGTGACGATCTGGTCCTCGGCGACGCCGGAGTCGGTGGCATACCCCTTCTCCACGGCCGCCGAGAGCACGGCGACCTTGACCTTCTTGGCCGCGATGTCCTCGAACTTCAGCACCTGCTGCGGATTCCCCTTGGGGACCAGCAAAGCGGTCAGCGCCGAGTAGTCGGGGATCGAGAACGCCGCCGCGTCGCACCGTTCCTTCTTGATGTTCATGCCTGCCGCGACGACGTCGTACTTCCTGGCGTTGAGCGCGGGGATCAGCTGGTCGAAGGAGACCGCTTCGGCGTCCACGTTGTCGATGCCCATGGCCTTGAAGACGGCGCGGGCGACCTCGGGCGCTTCACCGGTGACTTTGCCGCTCTGGTCCGTGAAACCGTACGGCGCCTCGTTCGCGATCCCGATCTTGATCTTCTTCGCGTCCTTGGCGGCCTGCAGCGCGTCACCGGTGGTCGTCGTCGTGCACGCGGACAGCAGCACCGGACCGCCGATCGTCACCGCACCGAGAACCGCGGACCGCCGAAAGAACTCCCGCCTCGACCACTCGCCGTGCACCATCGCGGCACCTCTTTTCGATTAATCGGTTTAATCGAAACGTAGGTGGGTACCTTGGCGCGGGCAGTGTGAGCGGGTGACGAACCATCCGCTGTTACGGTACCGAGATTTACGGTGACTTTATGTGCTCAAGCCGTGGCGCTGGCGCACCAATCCGACAATTCCGTCCATGATGTCGGTGAGTTCGTAGTCCTTCGGCGTGAACACCTTCGCGATCCCCCGCTCCAGCAGGATCCTCTCGTCGTCGGGCGGGATGATGCCGCCGACGATCACCGGGATGTCGCCCGCGCCCGCGGCCCGCAAGCCGTCCACGACCTGCGGCACGACCTCGAGATGCGAACCGGAGAGCACCGAAAGCCCGACGACGTGCACGCCCTCCTGGACGGCGGCCGCGACGATCTGCTCAGGCGTGAGCCGGATGCCCTGGTACACCACCTCGAAACCCACGTCGCGGGCGCGCACGGCCACCTGCTCCGCGCCGTTGGAGTGCCCGTCGAGACCGGGTTTGCCGACCAGGATCCGCAGCCGCTCGCCGATCTCGGTGTTCGTCGCCTTGACCCGCTCGCGGACCCGGCGGATCTCCTCGTTGCCCTCGCCCGCGGCCGCCGACGCGGAAACGCCGGTGGGAGCGCGGTATTCGCCGAACACCTCGCGCAGCGCGCCCGACCACTCGCCGGTGGTGACGCCGGCGCGGGCGCACTCGATCGTGGCCTCGAACAGGTTCTCCGACGTCTTCGCGATGGTCTTGAGGTTCTCCAGCGCCGACTCGGCGGCCGCGTTGTCGCGCCGCGTCCGCCATTCCTCGATCGCGGTCACGGCCTGCTTCTCGACGCCCGCGTCGATCGTTTCGATCGCCTTGGCACCTTCGGCCTGCAGCGGAGAAGGCTCGGTGGTCTCGAACTTGTTGACCCCGACCAGGATCCGCTCGCCGTTCTCCATTCCGCGCCGGTACTCGGCGAGCGAGGCGACGAGCTGCGACTTCATGTAGCCGCTCTCGACGGCCGCCACGGCGCCGCCGAGATCCTGCACGCGCGCGATCTCCTCGCGCGCGCCGGCCATGATCTCGTCGACCTTGGCCTGGATGACGTACGAGCCGTCGAAGATGTCCTCGTACTCCAGCAGGTCGGTCTCGAACGCGAGCACCTGCTGCATCCGCAGCGCCCATTGCTGGTCCCACGGCCGGGGCAGGCCGAGCGCCTCGTTCCACGCGGGCAGCTGGATCGCGCGGGCCCTGGCGCCGCGGGAAAGCGAGACCGCGAGCATCTCCAGCACGATGCGCTGGACGTTGTTCTCGGGCTGCGCCTCGGTCAGGCCCAGCGAGTTGACCTGCACGCCATAGCGCAGCCGCCGCGCCTTGGGATCCGTGACACCGTACCGATCGCGGGTGATCTCGTCCCACAGCGCGGTGAAGGCGCGCATCTTCGACATCTCTTCGACGAAGCGCACACCGGCGTTGACGAAGAACGAGATCCGCGCGACGACCTTGGCCATGTCGGCCTGATCGACCTGGCCGGAATCGCGGACCGCGTCGAGGACGGCGATGGCGGTGCACAACGCGTACGCGACCTCTTGCGTCGGCGTCGCGCCGGCTTCCTGCAGGTGATAGCTGCAGATGTTGATCGGGTTCCACTTCGGGACGTGGTGCACGGTCCACGCGATCATGTCGGTGATCAGGCGGAGACTGGGGCCCGGCGGGAAGATGTAGGTGCCGCGGGAGAGGTATTCCTTGATGATGTCGTTCTGCGTGGTGCCGGTGAGCTTGGCCAGCACCTCGTCCACGTCGCGGCCCTCGGCTTCGGCCTGCTCCCGCGCCACGGAGACGTAGAGCGCCAGCAGCCACATGGCGGGCGCGTTGATCGTCATCGAGGTGTTGGCCTCGGCGAGCGGGATGCCGTCGAAGAGCCGCCGCATGTCACCGATATGCGAAACCGGGACGCCGACCTTGCCGACCTCGCCCTTGGACAGCTGGTGATCCGGGTCGTAGCCGGTCTGCGTCGGCAGGTCGAAGGCGACCGAGAGGCCGGTCTGTCCCTTCGCGAGGTTACGGCGGTACAGCTCGTTGGACGCGGCCGCGGACGAGTGGCCCGCGTAGGTCCGCATCACCCAGGGGCGGTCCCGTTCACGGTCCGTGGGATAGGGCACGGCATACCTCCGGCACTGGACGACCGCCTGAGTGTACCGGCCGGTAACATCGGCCGCCGAGTTGAATCGGACACAGTCGGGTCATTCTCCGGCCATCGATCTCTGGCGCTGTCGTGCCTCGTCGACGGCTTTCGCGAGCTTCTCGCGCACTTTGGCCACGTCGCTGACACCCACAAGGATGATCGGCGGCTTCCGGTCCTTCCCGGTGCCCGCGCCGAAATTCGCCGACGCCCACGCCAGCACGCCGAGCCTGCCGAAGGTGATCGTCCCGGTCTTGCCGGGACCGGGCGTGACGACGGGATCGGCCAGGCCGGCCAGCGCCGCGGACTCCTCCTTGCGGCGGACGAGCGAACTGGTCGCGATGACCCGGCCGTCCGTCACGGCGTACGTCGTGGAGGCGAGCCTGAGGTAGCGGATCAGCGGCCTTCCGGCGAGATGGAAGACGCCCGCGGCGGTGAGCACGACCCACGCGGCCAGGTGGAACGCCGTGTCGTGGTTGGCGGCGAAGAACAGCGTGACACCGGCCAGCCAGAGCAGGCCGACGGGGACGTTGAACCGGTCGCCGGGATTGAAGAGGGGCCTGCGCACCGGCTGCCCGGCCCAGATGACCCGTTCGCCTGGAAGGAGGTCGATCTGCCCCTCATGCATGCCACGGCACACTACCCGGCCGGGGGACGGTCGAGGAGTGTCCGTTCGTCGGTGAAATTCCGGGCCGAACGGACCTACCGAGGGCGTCCGCGGGTGGGTCGCGAGCGTCTTGGGCCTGGTTCCGTGAAGGCCTCCTTGCCTACCCTGAAGGTAGTGAAGGAGGCCTAATGGGTTGTGTTCGGGCTGGTTTGGCAGGCTTGGATGTGGTGGCTGCTGGCGGGTGAGCACTCGTGAGGCCTGGGTTGTGCGAGACCTTCGTGAAGACCGTCGCCTCCGCTGGTAGCGGGAGAAGTTGATCACTAGAGGGATGTCGTGCCTGCTGTGTGTGGTGTGAGCACTCGACCATTAGGCCGTTGATCTTCTTCCGCGTGGCCGTCAGTCATGATCTGGACAGGGCAGGAGCTGGTGCGGCGTGGTGTTGTTCGTCGGTGATGACTGGGCATCCGATCATCACGATGTGGAGATCCAGGACCAGACCGGGCGGCGGCTGGGCAAAGCCCGGCTCCCGGAAGGCGTCGAGGGCATCGCCCGGTTGCATGGGCTGCTCGCGCGGTTCCTGCCCGAGGACGCCGATCCTTCTCAGGTCCTGATCGGGATCGAGACCGATCGGGGCCCGTGGCCGGCGGCGCTGGTCGCCGCGGGGTATCGGGTGTTCGCTGTCAACCCGCGGCAATCGGCGCGGGCCCGGGACCGGCTCGGGGTCTCCGGCGCGAAAAGCGACGCCGGTGACGCGCATGTGCTGGCCGATCTGGTCCGCACCGACGCCCACCAGTTGCGTGAGGTCGCAGGCGACAGCGATCTCGCCGACGGGGTGCAGGGGCTCACCCGCGCGCACCAAGCGCTGATCTGGGACAAGACCAGGCATGTGCTGCGGTTGCGGGCCACGCTGCGGGACTACTTCCCCGCCGCGCTGGAGGCCTTCCCCGATCTGGACACGCCCGAGGCCCTGTCGTTGCTGGCGAAGGCACCCGACCCGCAGAGCGCGGCCCGGTTGTCCCGCAAGCAGATCGCCGCAGCGCTCACCCGGGCCCGCCGACGCGATATCGAGGGTAAAGCCGCCGCGATCCAGGCTGCTCTGCGCGCTCCGGCGCTGGGCCGTGGCCCGGTCCTGACCACGGCCTCGGCGGCGATCACCCGCTCGCTGATCGCGGTGATCATCACCCTCATCGAGCAGATCACCCAGCTCGAAGCCGAGGTGAAGGCCTCTTTTGGCCAGCACCCTGACACCGAGATCTACCTGTCCCAACCCGGACTCGGGCAGATCCTCGGCGCCAGGGTGCTCGCCGAATTCGGAGACGACACCACCCGCTACACCTCAGCGAAAGCCCGCAAAAACTATGCCGGGACCAGCCCGCTGACCATCGCCTCCGGCCGCAAAACCACCATCCGGGCCCGATACGTGCACAACGACCGGCTCCTCGACGCCCTCACCCGCCAAGCCCAATCAGCACTCAAAGCCTCACCCGGAGCCCGCGCCTACTACGACACACTCCGAGCCCGCGGCGCCGGCCACCAAGCCGCCCTACGCCAACTCGCCAACCGACTCGTCGGCCTCCTCCACGGATGCCTCAAAACCCACACCCACTACAACGAAACAACCGCCTGGGCCCACCACAACACCACCGCCGCTTGACACACAAAACCCAGGGATGTCTTCACGGACTTCAGGGTCGCCGCTCTCGCCACAGGTACAGCAGCGCGCGTGAAGGCCCCCTTCCCTCGGCTCAGCCGAAGAGCCTTCCTAAGTACATGAAGGCCCCCTTCCTTGCGCTAGGCGCAAGGAAGGGGGCCTTCATGTACCTCAGACGAGCACCGGGCCCGACCGACGCCATGGCACTTAGGTATTTACGCTGGCAAGTCCGGTCTGCTGTGCCGTGAAGGCGCGCTCGGGACTGTGACCGAAATCCGCGAGACTCACCCCCTGCCCGGCGTCTAGCGTGGGTGACCGTGACGTGGAGTTCGTACAGCAGCTATCTGGTCATCGTCGTCCTGATCGTCCTCGCGCCGGGGCCGGACACGATGGTGATGCTCAAGAACTCCCTGTCCGGCGGCACTCGCGGCGGCTTCCTCACCACGGCCGGGATCTTCGTGGCCAACGCCGTCCAGGGCACCGCCGCCGCGCTCGGCCTCGGCGTCGTCATCGCGCAGTCGCAGCCGGTGTTCGTGACGCTCAAATGGGTCGGCGCCGCGTACCTGGTCTTCCTCGGTTTCCAGGCGTTGCGCGGTGCGTGGCGAGGGGACTACTCCGGCGTCACCGCGGCGAAGCAGCAACGGGCGAGTGGCTTCCGCCGCTTCCGTGAGGGCTTCCTCTCCAACATCACCAACCCGAAGGTGCTCGTGCTGTACCTGTCGGTGCTGCCGCAGTTCCTCGACCCGGTGACGACGTCGGCGTGGCACGCGCTGCTGCTCGCATACACCGTCGCGGTGCTGGGCGCGGCCTGGCTGCTGACGCTGTTGTTCTTCGTGCACCGCGTGCGGGCCTGGCTGGAACGCCGCAAGGTCCGCCGCGCGCTCGACGGCGTCACCGGCACCGCGCTGGTCGGCTTCGGCGCGGCTTTGGTGTTCGAGTCATGACCTCGCCCTGCCCTGATCGCGCGTGAAGGCCCCCTTCCCTCGGCTGAGCCGAGGGAAGGGGGCCTTCACGCGCGATCGATCAAGCCCGGTCGGGCTCTCCCGCCACGCGTTCGATCCTGGCCCCGAGCCGGTTCAGGTTCTCCACGAAGTGCGGGTAACCGCGGTCGATGTGGAAGACGTCCCAGACCTCGGTGACGCCGTCCGCGCAGAGCCCGGCCAGGACCAGCCCGGCACCGGCACGGATGTCCGCGGCCCACACCGGAGCGCTCGAAAGCCTCTCCACGCCCCGCACGACGGCGTGGTGGCCATCGGTGCGCGCGTCGCCGGACAGCCGCATCATCTCTTCGATGAAGCGGAACCGGGCCTCGTAGATGTTCTCCGTGATCATCGACGTGCCTTCGGAGACCGCCGACAGCGCGACCGCGAATGGCTGCAGGTCGGTCGCGAAACCGGGGTACGGCAGCGTCACCCAGTCGACGGCCTTCGGGCGCTCGTTCTGGACGATGCGGAAACCCTTGTCGTCGAACGTCTCGACCTCGGCGCCTGCCAGGCGGAGCTTGTCGAGGACCAGGTCGAGATAGTGCGGGTTGACGCCGCGGACGGTCAGGTCGCCGCGGGTCATCGCGGCGGCGAACGCCCAGGTCGCGCCGACGATCCGGTCGCCGATCACGCGGTGCTCGGTCGGGTGGAGCTTCTCGACGCCCTCGACGGTGAGGGTGGAGGTGCCCGCGCCTTCCACCTTCGCGCCCATCTCGGTCAGCATCGTGCAGATGTCGACGATCTCGGGCTCGCGCGCGGCGTTGTCGATGACCGTGGTGCCCTCGGCGAGCACGGCGGCCATCAGGATGTTCTCGGTGGCGCCGACGCTCGGGAAGTCCAGCCAGATCTGCGCGCCACGCAGCCCGTCGGCCTTCGCCACGACACAACCGTGCTCGATGGTGCTGGTGGCGCCCAGCTTGCGCAGCCCGTTCTGGTGCATGTCCAGCGGACGGGATCCGATGGCGTCACCGCCCGGCAGCGCCACGACGGCCTGCTTGAGCCGTCCGACCAGCGGACCCAGTACGCACACCGACGCGCGCAGCTTGCCCATCGCGGCCGAATCGGCCCGGTGCGACAGCTCGGCAGGCGTGGTGATCTTGGCGGTGTCGCCGTCGATGACGACGTCGCAGCCGACACTGCGCAGGACGTCGCCCATCAGGGGGACGTCGAGGATCTGGGGGCAGTTCGTGATGGTCGTCGTACCCTCGGCCAGGAGGGCCGCGGCCATCAGTTTCAGGACGCTGTTCTTGGCCCCGACCACGTCGACCTCGCCGACCAGCCGTGCTCCGCCGTGCACGTCGAAGTGCTCGCTCATGGGCGCCAATCATGCCCTCTCGCCCGGATTTGCCTTACGCCGGGCCGGTAGAGTCGGCTTCATGGTCGTTCGCATCAACCGCGTGTACACGAAGGTCGGCGACAACGGCACCACGGCGCTCGGCGACGGCTCCCGCGTGCCGAAGACGTCGCCGCGGCTGGGTGCGTACGCCGACGTCGACGAAGCCAATTCCGTCATCGGGCTCGCGCTCGCGATGGGTGGTCTCCCCGACGAGATCGCGCAGGTACTGCGTGCGGTGCAGAACGATCTCTTCGACGTCGGCGCGGATCTGTGCGCGCCGATCGTGGAGAACCCGCCGTACGAGCCGCTGCGGATCACCGAGCGGTACATCGAGCGGCTCGAAGGCTGGTGCGACGAGTTCAACGAGCGCGTGCCGAAGCTGACGTCGTTCATCCTGCCGGGCGGCACGCCGGGCGCGGCTTTCCTGCATCAGGCCCGCACGGTCGCGCGGCGGGCGGAGCGGTCCGGCTGGGCGTTGTTCGAGGCCGAGCAGGCCGCGACGAACCAGCTGGCGATCAAGTACCTGAACCGGCTCTCGGATCTGCTGTTCATCCTGTCGCGGCTGGCGAATCCGGACGGCGACATCCTGTGGCAGCCCGGCGGGGCGAGCTGAAGGGGACTTCCCCTCGTGAGACGCGGTGAAGGACGCTTTCCCCCCATCGGATGCGGGGAAAGCGCCCTTCAGCTCACAATCGGCCCTGCTCCTGTGCCGCCCAATAGCGCTCGAGGTCGACGTCGGGCGTGCCGTCCTTGCCCGGGTCGACCGCCTTCATCGTGATCGTGTCCTCCAGGGACACGGGTTCGGGAAGGTGGCTCCAGCGGTTCGTGTCCTCGCTCTGAGTCATAGTCCGAAGAATAGACGTGCATCACGTCGGAAGGCCGGTAGAAATGCCGCTTCGTGATGATCCCATGTTTCCTAAACGCCCCAAGAAGCCCGGAGCGAGGCCAGAGCGTCGTGGAAGCCGGGGAACGTCTTCTTCACGCAGCCCGGGTCGTCCAGCGTGATCCCCGGTGTCCGCAGCCCCGCGACACTGAACGCCATCGCGATCCGGTGGTCTCGCCGGCACTTCACGAGCGCGCCCGTGGGCACCCCGGGCCGGATCTCGATCCAGTCCCGCCCGGTCTCGACCGAGACGCCCATCGCGCGCAGGTTCTCCTCGCACGCCGCGAGCCGGTCGCATTCCTTGATCCGGGTGTTGTAGACGTCCTCGATCCGCACCGGCCCGTCCGCGAACGGCGCGATGGCCGCCAGCGTCGGCACGGTGTCGGAGATGTCGCGCATGTTCACCGTGACACCGCGCAGCCTGCCCGTTCCGGTCACCGTCACGGCATCCGGGCCGGCCTCGACGTCCGCGCCCATCTTTCGCAGGACCTCGACGAACGCCAGATCCCCTTGCAGAGCGCCCTCGCCGAGCCCCGGCACGGTCACCGAATTGCCGGTCAGCGCGGCGGCCGCGAAGAAGTAGCTGGACGTCGAGGCGTCGGGCTCGATCTCGTAGCGACAGGCCTGATAAGGCGCGGGCGGCACGACGAACGTGTCGCCGTCACGGACGACCTCGACGCCGAAGCGCCGCATCATCGCGATGGTGATCTCGACGTAGGGCACCGAGACGAGGTCGGTCACGGTGATCCGCAACCCCTCGGCCGTCAGCGGCCCGACCAGCAGCAACGCCGTCAGGAACTGCGAGGACAGCCCCGCGTCCAGGGTCAGCTCGCCGCCCTTGATCCCGGCGGCCCGCACCACCAGCGGATGGTGGCCCGGCGCCCCTTCGAAGGTCAGGTCGACGCCCAGCTCCAGCAACGCGTCGGTGAGCGGCCCCAGCGGCCGGGCGCGCATCTGCTCGGAGGCGTCGAACCGGAAGGTGCCGTGCCCGGCGGCGGCCAGTGCGGGCAGGAAACGCGCGGTGGTGGCGCCGTCGCGGCAGAAGACGTCGGCGCTGTCGACGGCGGGGCCCTCCGGCCTGCCCTCGATCGTCCACTCCCCGTCGGTGCGGGAGACCTGGTAGCCGAGGTTGAGGAGGCCTTCGGCGAAGCCCTCGGAGTCGTCCGAGCGCAGCGGCCTGCCCAGTACGGTCGTCCCGTGGGCGGCGGCCGCGAGGAACAGGCCTCGGGCGGTGATCGACTTCGAGCCGGGGATGTCGACGATGGTCACGGCGTGAGCATACGACGTGCTCCAACGCGGAACTCGCGTGATCAGAGGCGTAACTCGCGTGATTGAAGGCGTAACTCAGGAGGCGCGCGGGAGGCGGCGCCCGGGTGGGGCCGATTCGAGCCAGGAGAGGAAGCCGGTGAGGGCACCGGGACCCATCGCGATCTCGATCGCCTCCTGCGTGGCGGACTCACACCGCAGGACGATCGAACCTTCGGGGACGGCGTACGCCTCCGTGCCGGAGGGATCGCGCCGGTCCGCGATCTCCATACTCGACCGCTGGAAGACCCGGTCCGGGCCGGTCCGCAGGCTCCACACCCGGAACCAGACGAACTCGTCGCCCTCGTAGCGGCCCAGCCCCAGATGCCAGCTGGACCGCGCTTCGTCCGGACGCCACCGCAGGGCGACACTCACGCCACCACCGCGGCGCATCCGGACCCACCGCAACGAATACCAGGCCACGACGACGGCCAGGACGGTCAGGGCCCCGAGAACACCCACGGCGATTTCCACGGCCCGGCCCCTGCCCGTCGCCCGGTCAGACCGACTGACCGGCCGCGCGAAGCTGGGCGGTCGCCCTAGCCCGCTCTTGCTCGTCTTCGCCGCTCAGCGCCTTCTTGGCCGCGTCGACGTCGATCTCGTCCGAAAGCTCGGCGCTCTCGGCGAGGATGCTCACGCCGGTCGCGGTGACCGACAGGAACCCGCCGTGCACCGCGGCGGTCACGGTCTCGCCGTCCGTGGTCGTCACCTTCACGACGCCACCCTCGACGAGCTGGCCGAGAACCGGCTCGTGACCGGCCATGATGCCGATCTCGCCCTCGGTGGTCTGCGCCACCACGAACGTGGCGGTACCGGACCAGAGACGGCGCTCGACGGCTACCAGCTCGACAGAAATCTCAGCCACGTAGCTTCCCTTCACCTCAGGTGCTGGCACCGAGTGTAATAGTCGAAGTTCCCAGTAAGCGAACGGCGGGATCAGCGTCCACAGTAGACACTGATCCCGCCGCTCATCGGAACATCACTTCTTGGTGATTTCCTTGTACTTCTTCTCGAGGTCTTCGAGGCCACCGATACCCAGGAACGCCTGCTCCGGGTAGTGGTCGAAGTCGCCCTTGGTGATGCGGTCGAAGGACTCGATGGTCTCCGACAGCGGCACGGTCGAGCCCGGCTGACCGGTGAAGGCCTCGGCGACCAGCATGTTCTGCGACAGGAACCGCTCGATGCGGCGCGCGCGCTGAACGGTCAGCTTGTCCTCTTCCGACAGCTCGTCCATACCGAGGATCGCGATGATGTCCTGCAGCTCCTTGTACTTCTGCAGGATCCGGATGACCTCGGAGGCCACGCGGTAGTGGTCCTCACCGACGATGGCCGGGTCGAGAATGGTAGACGTCGACGCCAGCGGGTCCACCGCCGGGAAGATGCCCTTCTGGAACACGCCACGGGAAAGCTCCGTGGTGGCATCCAGGTGGGCGAACGTCGTCGCCGGGGCCGGGTCGGTGTAGTCGTCCGCGGGGACGTAGATCGCCTGCATCGAGGTGATCGAACGACCACGGGTCGAGGTGATCCGCTCCTGGAGCTGACCCATCTCGTCGGCCAGCGTCGGCTGGTAACCCACGGCCGAAGGCATACGGCCCAGCAGGGTCGACACCTCGGAACCGGCCTGGGTGAACCGGAAGATGTTGTCGATGAAGAGCAGCACGTCCTGGTTCTGCACATCGCGGAAGTACTCCGCCATGGTCAGCGCGGACAGCGCGACCCGCATACGGGTGCCCGGCGGCTCGTCCATCTGGCCGAAGACGAGGGCGGTGTCGTTGATGACGCCGTCCTCGGACATCTCCAGGAAGAGGTCGTTGCCCTCACGGGTGCGCTCGCCGACACCGGCGAACACCGAGGTACCACCGAAGTTCCGGGCGACACGGGTGATCATCTCCTTGATGAGCACCGTCTTGCCGACGCCGGCACCGCCGAACAGGCCGATCTTGCCACCCTGCACGTACGGGGTCAGCAGGTCGACGACCTTGAGGCCGGTCTCCAGCATCTCCGTCTTGCCTTCGAGCTGGTCGAAGGAGGGCGGGTTGCGGTGGATGCCCCAGCGCTCGAGGTCCTCGCCGTAGCCGGGCTCGTCGAGGCACTCGCCGAGCGCGTTGTAGACGTGGCCCTTGACCTTGTCGCCGACCGGCACCGTGATGGGGCCGCCGGTGTCGGTGACCTCGGCGCCACGGACGAGGCCGTCCTGCGGCTGGAGCGAAATGGTGCGGACGAGGTTGTCGCCGAGGTGGCTGGCGACCTCGAGCGTCACCGTCTTGCGGAGCTGCTCGAACTCGATCTCGACCTTGAGGGCGTTGAACTGGTCGGGGACGGAACCGCGCGGGAATTCGACGTCGACGACCGGGCCGGTCACCGAGACGATGCGCCCCTTGGCACGGGCTTCAGTACTGGTCATCAGTCATCACTTCCTGCTGCGGTGAGAGCGTTCGCCCCACCGACGATTTCGGAGATCTCCTGGGTGATCTGCGCCTGGCGGGCCTGGTTCGCCTCCCGCGTCAGCGTGTTCACCAGTTCGTTCGCGTTGTCCGACGCCGCCTTCATCGCGGTCCGGCGGGCCGCGAGTTCGGACGCCGCCGACTCGAGCATCGCCGCGAAGAGCCGCGTGTTGATGTACTTCGGCAGCAGCGCGGAGAGCAGCTTTTCGGCACTGGGCTCGAACTCGTAGCTCGGGAGCAGGCTTTCGGGCTTCTCCTCTTCGCCCTCGGTGTACTCGACCTCGAGCGGCGCGACGCGCTTGGCGACCGGACGCTGGGTGAGCATCGAGACGAACTCGGTGTAGACGACGTGGATCTCGTCGACACCCAGGATGCCGTCGGCGTTGCCCGACTCGTCGTCGGCGCCGTTCAGGAACGACTCGACGATGAGCTCACCGGCCTCCGCGGCGTTGACGTAGCCGGGCTGGTCGGAGAAGCCCGTCCAGCTTTCGGCCACCTCGCGCCCGCGGAACCGGTAGAAGCTCAGGCCCTTGTTGCCGGTCACGTACAGCACCGGCTCCTTGCCCTGCTCGCGCAGCAGCGTGAGGAGCTCCTCGGTCGCCTTCAGCACGTTGGAGTTGTACCCACCGCACTGACCCTTGTCGCTGGTGATCACGAGGACCGCCGCGCGCTTCGGGTTCGGACGCTCGACCAGCAACGGGTGGTCGAGGTTCGCCGAGGCTCCGGCCAGGGCCGAGAGCACGTTCGTGATCTCGTCCGAGTACGGCCGGGAAGCCGCGACCTTCGCCCGCGCCTTGGTGATGCGCGCGGTGGCGATGAGCTCCATCGCCTTGGTGATCTTGCCGATGGACTTGGTCGCCTTGATACGCGACCGGAGTTCTCGGAGTTGTGCGGCCATGAGCTATCAGCTCACTTCTTCGGGGCGGGCTTGTTGACCTTGACGGTCTCCTGCCCGACCTTCTCGGCGTCCATCGCGTCGGAGACCTCGACCAGGCTCTTGCCCTCGGAGGTGGTGAACTCCTTCTTGAACTCGTTCACCGCGTCGACCAGCCCTTCGGCGGTCTCCTTGGAGAACTTGCCCGACTCGCGGATGTCCTTGAGGAGCTCTCCGTGCTTGCGACGCGCGGAGTCGACGAACTCGTCGCGGAAGCGGCGCACGTCCTCGGTCGGAACGGTGTCGAAGTGACCGTTCGTGCCGAGGTACACCGTGACGACCTGCTCCTCGACCGGGATCGGCGAGTACTGGGGCTGCTTGAGCACCTCGTACAGGCGGGCACCACGCTCGAGCTGCGCCTTCGACGCGTCGTCGAGGTCCGAGGCGAAGGCCGCGAAGGCCTCCAGCTCGCGGTACTGCGACAGGTCGATACGGAGCGAACCCGAAACGTCCTTCATCGCCTTGACCTGCGCGGCACCACCCACGCGGGAAACCGAGATACCCACGTCGATGGCCGGGCGCTGACCGGCGTTGAACAGGTCCGACTGGAAGAAGCACTGACCGTCGGTGATCGAAATGACGTTCGTCGGGATGTAGGCCGACACGTCGTTCGCCTTGGTCTCGATGATCGGGAGACCGGTCAGCGAGCCCGCGCCCAGCTCGTCCGAGAGCTTCGCGCAACGCTCGAGGAGACGGGAGTGCAAGTAGAAGACGTCGCCGGGGAAGGCTTCACGGCCCGGCGGGCGACGCAGCAGCAGCGAGATCGCGCGGTAGGCGTCGGCCTGCTTGGTCAGGTCGTCGAACACGATGAGGACGTGCTTGCCCTCGTACATCCAGTGCTGGCCGATGGCCGAGCCGGTGTACGGCGCGATCCACTTGAAGCCGGCGGAGTCCGACGCGGGGGCCGCGACGATGGTGGTGTACTCCATCGCGCCGGCGTCCTCGAGGGACTTCTTGACCGCGGCGATCGTGGAGCCCTTCTGGCCGACCGCGACGTAGATGCAGCGAACCTGCTTCTTCGGGTCGCCGGTCTCCCAGTTGGCCTTCTGGTTGATGATCGTGTCCACCGCGACGGCCGTCTTACCGGTCTTGCGGTCACCGATGATCAGCTGACGCTGGCCACGGCCGATCGGGGTCATCGCGTCGATGGCGGTGATACCGGTCTGCAGCGGCTCCGACACCGGCTGGCGCTCGACCACCGAAGCGGCCTTGACCTCCAGCGGGCGGCGGTCGGTGGTCTCGATCTCGCCGAGGCCGTCGATCGGGGCGCCCAGCGGGTTCACGACCCGGCCGAGGTAGCCCTCGCCGACCGGAACCGAGAGGACCTGACCGGTCCGCTTGACTTCCTGGCCTTCGACGACCGTCTCGAAGTCACCGAGGATCGCGGCACCGATGGAGCGCGCGTCCAGGTTCAGCGCCACGCCGAGGACCCCGCCGGGGAACTCGAGCAGCTCGTTGGCCATCGCCGAGGGAAGGCCCTCGATGTGGGCGATACCGTCACCGGCGTCGACGACGACGCCGACCTCTTCCCGGCTCACGTCCGGGGCGTAACTCGAGACGTAGTTCTCGATCGCGCTACGGATCTCATCCGAGGAGATCGTCAGCTCCGCCATTTCGTTCCCGCTCTCGCTTCGTTCTTGCCAGTGTGCAAAGTCGTTGTTGTGGGTCAGCCGGCCAACCGGCGACGCAGGGCGTCGATCCGCCCCGCGGTGCTGCCGTCGATGACCTCGTCGCCGACGCGGACGACGAGTCCGCCGCCGAGTGACGGGTCGACCTCGACGTGCAGCGCGAGCTGCCGCCCGTAAAGGGCGTTGAGCTTCTCGCTCAGCCGGGCCTGCTGTTCGTCGGACAGCGCGCTCGCGCTGGTCACCCGGGCGACCGAGCGTTCACGGCGTTCCGCGGCCAGCTGGACCAGCTCTTCGAGGGCGTTGCCGACCCCACGGCCCTTGGCGCGCAGGACGACCTGCTCGACGAGGGTCTTGGTGACCACGTCCACCTTGTCGGCGAACAGGGTGCGGACCAGGGTCCGCTTCGCCTCGGCGGGGGCGGTCAGGTCGGACAGTGCCCGTTCGAGCTCCGGCTCACCCGCGACGATACGGCTGATCCGGAACAGCTGGTCTTCGACAGCGTCGATGTTCCCGGACTTCTCCGCACTGGTGAGCAGCGCCGAGCGGCCGAGGGCCTCGAGCCCGTCGGTCAGTTCGCGCGGGCTCGACCAGCGGCTGCCCGCCACGGAGTCGAGCACCTGCAGGGCCGGTTCGGAAACCTTGCCCGCGAGGATCCCGCGGGCGAGGCCGATCCGGGCTTCGGACGAGGCCGAACCGTCGGCGACGGCCCGGCGCAGGCCGATCTCCCGGTCCAGCAGGGCGACGACCGAAAGCAGCTCGTCGCCGACCGAGGAGGACACAGTCGGGGCCGTGCCTGCCTCGGCCAGAACCTCGCCGAGACGCTTCTCGGCGAGGTCGAGCGCTTCACGGCTCGCAGCATGCAGCGTCATTCTGGTCTACTTCCCCGCTCCGCCAGCAGCACCGGCGGTCTCCAGCTCGGCAAGGAACCGGTCCACGGTGCCGTGACGACGCGCGTCGTCCGCGAGCGACTCGCCGACGATGCGGCTGGCCAGCTCGACGGAGTTACGGCCGAGTTCGGCGCGCAGCTCGGCGATGATCTGCGCCTTCTGGGCCTGCAGCTGAGCCTGCCCCTGGGCGACGATGCGCTGGGACTCGGCTTCGGCCTCGGCCCGCAGCTCCGCCTTGATCTGCTCGGCTTCGAGCCGGGCGTCGTCGCGGATCTTCGCGGCCTCGGAACGGGCTTCCGCCAGCTGCGCCTTGTACTGCGCGAGGTTTTCCTCGGCTTCGGCCTGAGCCTTCTCGGCCCGCTCGATGCCACCCTCGATCAGCTTGGTCCGCTCTTCGTAGGTCGCCTCGAAACGCGGAACGACGTACTTCTTCAGAACGAACAGCAGCAGAAGGAAGGCGACGAATCCGAGGATGAGCTCGGGAATGTGCGGCAGGATCGGGTTGGGCGCGTCTCCGGCGGCCAACACCAATTCGGTCTTCAGCACAACGTCTCCTTAAAGCGAGTTGAGTCGGAAGAACTCAGGCGCCGGAGGCGAGGAAGTAGATGACGATACCGATCAGCGCGAGCACCTCGGTCAGCACGAAGGTCGAGAAGGCGATGCCCTGGAGCTTGCCCTGGGCCTCCGGCTGACGGGCGGTGCCGTTGATGACCGCGGCGAAGATCAGACCCACACCGATACCGGGGCCGATCGCGCCGAGGCCGTAGCCGATGGCGGCGAGACCCGGGTTGATGTTGGAAGCGGCCTCGGCAGCCTGCGCAAGAACGATGTTGCTCACGTGCGTTTCCCTTCAAACTCGGTCCGCGCGACTCACGCGGATCGGGGGCTTTTGGTGTTTCTCAGTGCTCCGACGCCAGCGCGGCGCCGATGTACCCTGCGGACAGCAGTGCGAAGATGTACGCCTGCAGGATCTGGATGAAGGCCTCCAGGAACGTCATCGCGATGGCGAAGAGGAACGCCACCGGCGACGCGACCTTCACGATGCCTTCGCCCTCGGTCAGCAGGAAACTCCCGCCGAGCGTGAAGACCATGATGATGAGGTGCCCGGCGAACATCGCGGCGAAAACCCGGATGGCCAGCGTGGCCGGCGCGATGAAGAACTTCTGCGCGAACTCGATCGTGGAGTACAGCGGCAGAACGAATCCGGGAATACCGGCCGGCGCCAGTTCCTTCTTCAGGTAACCCTTGAAGCCGTGGCGCTTGAACCCGACGTAGTGGTACACCGGGTAAACGACGAGGAACGCGAGGGCGACCGGGAAACCGACCCGGGCCATGGTCGGGAACTGGAAGAACGGGATGATCCCGAAGAGGTTGTTCACCAGCACGAAGCTGAACAGTCCCAGAATCAACGGGATGAACGGCTTGAAATCGGCGGAGCCGATCTGCTCACGCGCGATGTTGTTGCGGCCGAAGTTGTAGATGCTCTCGGCCATGAACTGCCCCTTGGAGGGGACGACCTTCAACCGGCGCGACGTCACCATGAAGTAGGTGACGATGATGATCAGGGAGATGACCACCAGCAACATCGGCTTGGTGAAGCTCAACCAATAGCCGGAGCCGAACAACGGCGGTAGGTTGAAGTCTTTGACGCCAGGCGGCGTGAACTCCGCACCCTCGGCTAGTACCAGCGCGCCCACTGGGCTCCTTCCGGTTCTCCCGGCCGGCGTTCACTCCGCCGGGGGAATCGTCACGATCTGGACTTAACGTACCCGACACGTATCGGGCCGTCGGAGGCGGCCACCCCACGATGTGCTGAACACGGTTTCACGTTCCGCACACGAGGATTCTCGATGCAGTGCTCCCGGGAGACAGACGCCTACCAGCGGGTAATGAGGGACGATTCAACGCCGTCGCCACACTGCTGTTCGGGGTTCGTCATCAGGAGCCGGCAGCCGAGGCCGCCGCCCATACGCGGACCATATCAGCAGGTTCCGACAGGCCGTACAGGCGTACTACATTGCCCCTGATCGGCCGAGGACCTAGGTCCCGCCCCAGGTCAGGACCTGGGTCCCGAAATCAGCGGGAAGCCGGGATGATCGTCGGGATCTTGGTCTTGCGGAAGGCCGCGAACTCGGCGGCGGCGGACACGAGAATGGCCGCGATCATGGTGATGCCCAACGACATCGGGTGCAGGTCGGACCATCCGCGCAGCAGGGTCAGCGCCCCGAACAGGACGAGGATCTTGAGGACGTAACCACCGAGCGCGATCACCATCACGAACATCGGGTCCATGCCCGCGCTGAAGCGCATCATGCCCAGGGTCGCGAGGGACGACAGGATGGCGAGCACGCCGCCGATCACCGAGCCGTACAGGCCCGGGAGTCCATTGAGGATGGTGAAGAGCACGATGCAGGCCAGCACGACCGGCGGGGTCGCGATCAGGGAAGCCCTCGTCATCGCGTTGGCCGCCTGCAGGACCACCTTGGCGTGGGGGTTCTCCTCCGCCTCGACGGTCTTTTCGGTCTCGCTCACAGAAACTCCCTGGTCGTCTCAGCCCGCCAGTGTAGGCGCGTCCGGATCGCGCGGTTCAGGCGGTCCGGTTCCGCGACCGCAGCCTCGGCACGATCGACACCAGCGTCGCCAGCAGGAAACCGAAGCCGACGATCCAGAAGACCGCGGCGCTGTCGAACAACGTGACCGAAACGGCGCCGAACGCGAGCAGGCCGGCCCACAAGTAGATGAGCAGCACCGCGCGGCGCTGGGAATGGCCGATCTCCAGCAGGCGGTGGTGCAGGTGCATCTTGTCCGCGGCGAACGGGCTCTCGCCGCGGCGGGTGCGGCGGACGACCGCCATGATCAGGTCGAGCATCGGCACGAACAGCACCGCGGCGACCACGACGAGCGGCGACAGCAGCGCGAGCGCGTCCTTACCGCTGAACTGCGGGTACGGCACACGGCCCGACGCGGAGGTCGTCGCACCGGCCAGCATGAGCCCGATCATCATCGAACCCGAGTCGCCCATGAAGATCTTCGCGGGCTGGAAGTTGTACGGCAGGAAGCCCAGACAGGCCCCGGCGAGCGTGGCGGCGATGAGGGCGGGCGGGTACGCGCCGACGTCGCCGCCCGAGGAGTCGAGCAGGCCGAGGGAGAAGGAGCAGGTCGCCGCGGCGGCGATGAACCCGAGACCGCCGGCGAGCCCGTCGAGACCGTCGACGAAGTTCATCGCGTTGACCATGACGACCACCAGCACGACGGTCAGCAGCGCGCCCTGGTTCTTGTCCAGCACCAGCACCTGGCCGAAGGACTCGCCACCACCGCCCCACGGCACCCAGAACGACACCCACTGCACACCGAAGATCACCAGGATCCCGGCGCACATGACCTGGCCGGCCAGCTTCGTCCACGCGTCCAGCTCGAACCGGTCGTCGAGGGCGCCGATCAGGGAGATCACGCCCGCGGCGAGCAGGACACCCAGCGAGTCGAAGGAGAAGTCGAAACCGCGGCTCAGCGCGGGCAGCTGGTGCGCGAGCCCCATCGCGGCGGCGACACCGAGGAAGATGCCGATCCCGCCCATCCGCGGGATCGGGGTGACGTGGACGTCGCGGGCCCTCGGGTTGGCGATCGCGCCGATCCGGATGGCGACCCGGCGCACGACGCCGGTGAGCAGGAAGGTCACGGCCGCCGCGGTGAGGGCGACGAGGATGTACTCCCGGATCGGGAGGCCTTGCGTAGGAGGCATGACGCGTTACGCCACCGAGGTCCAAGTCACTCGAACACGCTACCGCGTGCGTGGGATACTGCGGCCAACGGTCCTGACGTCACCAGGTGCCATCCGTCCGATCACGCGTGGCGGCTAGGCGAGCGACTCCGCGGGCACGCCCAGTACCTCCGCGACGGCGGCCCGGCTGACCGCGCCCTCCCGCAGGACGACCGGGTCGTCGCCGGTGAGGTCGACCATCGTGGACGGGACGGGTTCGCCGGTGGATCCGCCGTCGAGGTACACCGCGACGCTGTCACCGAGCTGGTCGACGGCCTCCTGCGCGGTGGAGGCGGGCGGCTGCCCGGAGACGTTGGCGCTGGAGACCGCCATCGGGCCGACGTCCCGCAGCAGTTCCAGCGCGACCGGGTGCAGCGGCATCCGCAGCATCACCGTTCCGCGTGACTGCCCCAGATCCCACTGCAGGCTCGGCGCGTGCGGCAGGACGATGGAGAGGTCGCCGGGCCAGAAGGCCTCCATGAGCGCGCGGGCCTGCGGCGGCGTGCCGAGCACGAGTCCGTCCACAGTGGACCAGGAGCCGACCAGCACGCCGACCGGCATGTCCGGGCCGCGGTTCTTGGCGCGGAGCAGGGACTGGACGGCGCCGCTGTCGAAGGCGTCCGCGCCGATCCCGTAGACCGTGTCGGTCGGGAGGACGACGAGGCGGCTGGAGCGCACCGCGCTCGCCGCCGCGGCGAGCCCGTCGGCCCGCGATTCACGCTTGCTGCAGTCGTACACCGCGCTCATGGCCAGTGAGCGTAGCGCTGCCCGATCTCTCGTGAGTGGTAAGGACGGTTAGAACCGTCCTTACCACTCACGAGACCCACGATCGTCAGAAGGCGAAAGCGGTGCAGAACGACGTCGCCGTCTTCGCCGGATCCGCGATCGACGTCGCGGTCAGCTTGATGTGCGCGACGTGGTCACCGCCCGCGGCCCGTTTGGCGTGCGCCGTCGCCGAGGACCGCTTGCCGAACGGGACGGTGGACAGTTCGTTCGGCAGCCGCACCTCCCACCCCTTCGCGTTGGTGGACGCGCTCAGGCGGTAGGTGTCGGTGTCGAACGGCGCCGCCGCCCCCTTCGCGTCACCGGTGTTGAGCACCGGGAACGAGCAGCTCGCCAGGCCCTGCTTGGCGAACGCCGGGGCCGACGGCCACAGCGAAACGCCCCTGGCCCGCGGGCCCGCTCCGTCGAGCGAAGCCACCGTGACGACGTACGACAGCACGCCCTTGCGGTCGCGCTCGACGTCCGAGACGAGGAACTTCAGCCTGTTCGCCTCGTCGGTGTACTCGTACTTGCTCGCGGAACCGGTGCCCGCCTTGAACGCCGCGTCGTTGAGCTGGCGGTAGTCGCCGATCGTGATCGGCACCGCGGTGCCGTCCGGCTTCTTGTAGTCGGTCATGCCGATGTCGGCCGGATTCGCGTCGACGATCCATTCGAACGGCGCGTTGTCCTGGTTCTTCGTCTTAGCGATGAGCACCCCGGAATCGGGAGCGAAGGAATCGCTGCCCATCCGGTCGACGACCTCGACGGTGTAATTGTGGTATCCGCCGCCGTCGCAGAACGGATCCTTGGACCGGTCGCATTTCGGCGAAAGGTCCCCGCCGGTCAGCGCGATGTTCATGCCGCTGTAGGCGCCCTGTCCGGGAAGGACCGAACGCGCCGTGATCCTCGCCGAAACCGGACCGGTCGTGGCGAGGGAGTTCCGGTCGAGCTTGAGAACGTCGTCCTGGTCGATGATGTCGAGCTTCATCTTGGTGCGCAGCATGTGGTGCGAACCCATCGAGCCGCCCTGCGTCGCCGGGATCTGCCAGCGCGTGTGCGGTCCGCCGGGTCCGTTGAAGCTGCCGCGCGACATCATCTCCCACGGACCGGTGTAGGTCCTGGACGGCGGAGTGCCGAACGGGTTGTTGTAATTGTCGCCGATGCCGAGGATATGGCTCAATTCGTGCGCGTAAACCGCCTGACCCGAGCTTTCGGCCTGGGTCGAGGAACCGGTGACCGCGTTCGGCCAGATACTCGCCGCCGATTTCCACGACGTCCACGGCACGTAGCGGGTCGAGGCGGCGTTCGGCATTCCGGCGACACCGGGGCCGAATTCGTCGGGCACATTGCCCGGCTCGCCGAACTTCATCACGCCGAATTCCTGCCAGGTCGCGCTCTCGTCCTGGCCGGCGGAGAGATAGAAGACGAAGTCGAACTGCTTGGCGACGTCACCCACGTCCGCCCGCCAGGCCGCGCCCGCGTCGGCGCGCAGGTCGCGTTTGCAGTTCGCGTCCGGCGGACAGGCGTCGGGCTGGAACTCCATGCCGTATTCGAAGGACTTGCCGGGCAGGCGGTACGGCCCGAACGCGGTCAGGTCGACCCCCATCCGGCCGCCGGAGTCCTCCATCCAGTATTCGTTGATGGTGTGGCCGCGGTTGATCGCCTGCGGTTTGTTGAGGAAGTCCTGGTAGAACTTCGCGACCTCAGCGCGCGGGATGTCGCTGGCGGCGGGGCCGGGGTTGCCGAACACCGTCGAGTGCGCCGGTTGGGTGACCGCGAACTCCTGATCGGGGTAGTCCGCGAGCACCACGGCACCCTTGAAGGTCCGCTTCGTCGGCTTCAGCGCGGGGTCGGCCCAGTTCGTGCCGGGCGGTTTGCGGTAGTCGTCCCACGTCATGTGGTCCTGGTTCTCCCAGGTCGACCCGTCGATCGGGGCGGGCCAGCCTTTCACCGGCGCCTCGGCGGACGCGGGCTGGGCGACCAGACCCGGCAGCAGCACGACGGTGGCGAGGACGGCGAATGTTCTGAGCGGGGTTCGTCGGAGAGACGATCGCATCGGGGTACACCTCCCAGTCGGACCGCCGATGAGGCGGCCGTGATCGACGTTAGGAGGCGGCCTTTGTCCTGGGCACCGCCGGAAGTCGTGAGTCTCGCTAACTATTCCCGCGTTTCGTCCTCTGGTTGCGGTAGTTGCGCGTGCAAGGACCGCAACCAGAGGACGAAACGCGAGGGTTCAGGAGACGCGCAAAGCGGTGACGAAACGCGGCCGGCCGGCGAGGTCGAGGTGTCCCTGGACGTCCGTCAGCACCCGTCGCGCGCGCACGAGCGCCGGGACGGCCGAGCCGTGTGTGTCGTCGTGCTCGATCGCCATCCCGCCGGTGGGCCGCAGCAGCCGCGCGGCCGCGGCGATCGCGTGCCGGATCACCGCCAGCCCGCTCTCTTCCGCGAACACAGCCCGCGGCGGGTCGTGCTCGGCGACCTCCGTCGGCACAGGCGTGCCTTCCGGCACGTACGGCGGATTGCACAGGACCAGGTCGACGAGGCCGTCGAGCTCGGCGAACATCGTGCTGTCCGCGACGTCGCCGGAGTACAGGCGGATGGGCGTGTCCCCCGCGTCGGCATGCACGTCGGCGTTGTGCCGGGCCCACGCGAGCGCCTGCGCGTCGATGTCGACCGCGTAGACGACGGCGTCCGGCCGCGCGTGCTGCACGGCCAGCGCCAGCGCGCCCGACCCCGTGCACAGGTCGACCACCACCGGGTACTCGCGCCCGTGCAGCAGTTTGAGGCCCCATTCCAGGAGCAGTTCGGTCTCCGGCCGCGGGACGAACACCCCGGCGCCGACATTGACCGTGACGTCGCCGAGCGCGGCCCAGCCGGTGAGGTACTGCAGCGGGATCCGCTTGGCCCGCTGGTTCACGAGCTGGCCGATCGCGTCGATGACGGGAGGGTCCACCAGCGGCACCATCGGCAGGCGGCCGCGTTCGACGCCGAGGACATGGGAGGCGATCAGTTCCGCGTCCGAACGCGGTGACGCCACACCGGCCTCGGTGAGGATGCGGGTCGCTTCCATGATGGCGAGGCGCAACGGCTGCCGGTTCACTGGTGTTCCTTCACAGAGTCAAGCCTGACACACGAGGCACGCGTGCCGGGGTCGATACACGCGCGCCCAGGGTATCGATTCCTTTCACCTCACCCGCCACGAGAGCGACGACAACGTCAGCGCCGCTTCGGCCACCCGCCTCGCGAGGTCGGTCTGAAGGCTCTTCGTCGCCGAAGCGATCCATTCGTCTACGTTCCGTACACCGACGTCGCGGTACTCGACGGCCTGAAGCAACATTTCGAGCTTGTCCGCGTCGCGCGCGTAGAGCGCCTCCGGGCTCTCCGCGGACTCGTATTCGTCGACGGCGTCGCGCACCGAGTCACGCGCCGCGCCGGGAAGCGCCGACGTCTGGGCGGCGGTGATCGCCCGCGGGTCCGGCTTCTCGACGAAACCCTTGATCGTGTGCGGAAGGTCGCCGGTCCGCGTCTCCTGCGTGTCGTGCCAGAGCGCGAGATACGCCGCCTTCGCCGGATCGGCGCCGCCCTCGGCCGCGAGCAGACCGGCCAGCTGCGCGACCCTGGCGGTGTGCTCGGCGACCGATTCGGGGTCGCGGACCCCCGCCTGCCACCACCCGGCCCGCCGGATCCGCTTGAGCACACCCAGTTCGAACCCGAATCTGGCCAGGGCGTCCACAGTTCTCCTACGCGTCGAGAGTGAGATATCCGGCCAGTGTCCCGCGCCGCAGCCGGAGCGTGTCGATGCGGTCGTCCATTTCGGCCAGTTCGCGCCGGATTTCCGCCACCACGGTCGGGCACAGGTCCAGCTCGGGCAGTTCACCCGTGGCGCACGGCAGCACCTTCGCGATGACCTGCGTGCTCAGCCCGGCCGCGAGGAGGGCGCGGATCTGCCGCACCGTGGTGACCGCGTCTTCGCCGAAGCTGCGGTAGCAGTTGGCGTCGCGTCGCGAAACCAGCAGCCCCTGCTCCTCGTAGTAGCGCAGCAGCCGCTGGCTCACGCCGGTCCGCCGGGACAGCTCGCCGATCAGCATGTGACCCCCGTCATCCGAGTTTGACCTTCACATCGATGTCAGTACCTAACGTCGCCGGCATGACGAATCATTTCGCGCACGTCGTCCGCGGTTCCGGTCCCGGTCTGCTGCTCGCCCACGGCGGTGGCGGCAGCGTCGAGGGCAACTTCGGGAGCATCCTCGACGACCTCGCCCGCACCCACACCGTCGTCGGCGCCGACTATCCCGGCTCCGGGGCCACGCCGCGCAGCGCCGGGCCGCTGAACCTCGACGCCGTCGCCGACGAACTGGTCTCCATCGCCGTAGACGCCGGCCTCGAACGCTTCGCGATCCTCGGCTACTCGCTCGGCACCGGAGTCGCCGTCCGCGCCGCGACGCGGCACCCCGATCGGGTCACCGGGCTCATCCTGACCGCCGGGTTCGCGAAACCGGACAACCGGCTGCTGCTGGCCGTCGACATCTGGCGCGAACTGCTGGGCGGTGACCGGAAGCTGCTGGCGAAGTTCCTCACTTTCGCCGCCACCGGCGAGAAGCACCTGAACTCGCTGACGCCCTCGGAGCTCGAAGCCGCCATCGACGGGCTCGCCGGTTTCATCCCGGAGGGCAGCCCCGAACACGTGGGCCTGGTCGCGAGCGTCGACACCCGCGCCGAACTGGCCGGGATCCCGGTCCCCACGCTCGTCGTCGCCACGACGCTGGACGGCCTCGCCCCGCCCGTCCACTCCCGCGAACTCGCGGCCGGGATCCCCGGCGCCGAACTGGTCGAGATCGAGGCCGGCCACGGGATCGGCACCGAGGCCCGCGACGAATGGCTCGGAGTGATCCAAAAGTTCCTCGCCGCGAGGATCTAGCGGTCGACCAGGCGTTCCCTGAGCACACGGAGGGTGCCGAAACGATCACTGTGACCGATATTCTATGGTGGCCGGGATGAGGTATCGGGAGATCTGGCTGCCCTTCGGCGTGTTTTCAGCCGCGCTGGGTGTGCTGCTCGCCCGATTCCTCGTCCCGCGCCCGATCGGCATGGCGGACAACGGCGACGGCTGGCGCATCCTGTGCCAGCTCGGCGGCCGCGAGCTCGACAGGCCCTCGCAAGACTTCGTCCGCTTCTCCTACGGCCCCGCCCCGGCCTGCGACAGCGCGTACATCTCCAGCCAGAGCTGGATCGACAGGATCGCCAGCGAGATCGGGCACCTGCTCGGCTCGTCGGCGATCCTGAACCTGCTGGTGCTGGGTGTGCTGACCTGTCTGCTGGTCTCGGGCGGGATCGCCGCGGTCGTGACCGGCCTGCGTCTTTCGGTCCGGAACAGCGTGATCGCCACGGTCGCGCTGCTGCTGGTCGTGGCGGACTCGGCCTTCTTCGGCTACTTCGCCTCGGTGCTGAGCGAGGGCGCCGCCTTCCTCGGGATGCTCCTGCTCGCCGGCGGGCTCCTGCTCATGCACCGCACCGGGCCGTGGCGCTACGCCGGAGCCACCGTCACCGTGCTCGGCGCGATGATCGGGATCAACGCGAAATCGCAGACGCTGCTGCTGATCCCATTGTTCGCGATCGCGCTGCTGTTCGTCCGGCCGGAGGGCAGCCGCGGCCTGGCCCGGTGGGCCCTGCCGCTGGCCGTGCTGGCCGTCGTCGGCACGGGCACCGCGCTGATGCAGAAATCGGGCGACCCGGCGAACGCGGAGTACCGCGAGATCAACATGTACCACGTCGTGTTCAACGGGATCGTGGACGGGAAACACGACACCGCCGGCGACCTCGCCGCGCTGGGTCTCCCGCCGGAGTTCGCCGCGTACGTCGGCACGGGCTGGTGGAGCGCCAACGGGGCGTGGTCCTCCCCCGACTACCCGAAGTACCGGGACAAGATCAGCCGCCGCAACATCGCCCAGTACTACCTCGAACACCCGGTCCGCGTGGTCCAGATGCTGCACCGCTCCGCACAGGAGACGCTGACGGCCCGTGTGCCGAACCTCGGGAGCTTCGGCGAGCACTCCGGGCAGCCGCCGCTGGCCAAGGAGTACCGGGTCCCCGTCCTGTCCGGGATCACCGGCTGGCTCGCACCGCTGGGGTTGTTCGCCTTGCTGCCGATCTGGCTGCTCATCGGCTGGGCGGGCCTCCGCGCCTTCCGCAAACGCGTCGGGCGGCGCGACGTGGGCCTCGTGGTGCTGACGTTCCTGCTGTTCGCGATGGGCCAGTTCCTGGTCGCCGGCCTCGCGGAGGGTATCGAGAACATCAAGCACCAGCAGCTGACGATCTTCCCGACCTTGCTCGCCGGCGCCTTCGCCGCGCTCTCGTTCCTGCCGCGGCGAAACAACGAATCGGACCCCGAAACGCAGTCCGAGACCAAGGAACCGGCGACCACGGTCTCCTGAATCGGCGTTATCCGGAGAATTCCGGCGGACCCGATTCCATTCCGCTCACCGGGCAAGGGCACCCCGATCGGGCCGGGTCGCGCCATCCCTGTAGTAATTCAGTCATGACCGACATGATCACGGCGGGCCCCACCAGGGTTCCCGCGGCATCGGGCGAGCGAAGAACCGGCCGTGAGCGGATACTCGGCTGGCTCGCCGGCGACTTCGGCAAGGTCCTCTTGGTCGTCCTGGCCTGGAACGCCGCGCTGACCGCGGTGGCGTGGCTGTTCGGCCCGTCCACTCCGGCGAGTGAAGGTATCCCCAAGACCGGCATCGGTTCGACACTGAGCCTGCTGTCCCACACCTACCGCTGGGACGCGGGCAACTACGGCGAGATCGCCGAACACGCCTACACGGGCAGCTACGTGCCGGTACGAGCGTTCTATCCGGTCTTCCCGATCTGCGTCTGGCTGGTCAAGACCCTCAGCTTCGGAACCCTCGGCCTGCTCACGGCCGGGTTCATCGTCAACCTGATCGCGACCTGGCTGGCAGGCGTGGCCCTGCTCAAGATCGCCCGGTTCTTCCTTACTTCGCCTCGCTCGCACTGGCTGGTCGTCGCCGCGTTCCTGACCGCGCCCGCCGCCTTCTTCCTGCACTCGTTCTACAGCGAGGCGGTGTTCTGCGCGCTCGGCTTCTGGGCGTATCTGTTCGCGTTACGACGTCAATGGCTGTGGATGGGCCTTTGCCTGATCCCGCTCACCGCGTCGCGGATCACCGCCGCGGTGTTCATCGGCCTGTGTTTCCTGGAGTTCTGGCGATCCGCGGACTGGAAGCCGCGCGGCCTGCTGTCCTGGCCCGTCCTCTGGTTCCCCGCCGCGTACCTCGGCCTCGGCGCGCACATGCTCTACATGAAGCTCGAGACCGGCAGCGCGATGTCGAGCTTCACCGCGCTCGAAAGCGCGAGCACCTGGTCGTACCACAAGTTCAACCCGAACATCGTGGAGACGACGTTCACGGAACTCAAGATCACCTTCCGCGCGCTGATCGGTGTGAAACCGATGGACGCGTGGACGCTGCTGAGTCACGCGCTGCCCATGCTCGGCCTGCTCCTGCTCCTGGCGGCTTCGGTCTACTTCTTCGTCGCGCTGCGGTCGAAGGGCCTGCCGCTCGCCCTGTTCGGGCTCGCCTCCTTCGTGATGCTGACGCTCAACAGCAACGTCGTCTCGGTACACCGGTACCTGCTCCCGTGCCTGGTCATGTACCTCGCGCTGGTGCTGCTGGCCGAACGGCGCCCGAACCTGCGTGGCGTGGTGTACGCGACGATTTACCTCAACTCGCTGATCTGCGGCGCGATCTTCCTCCGCTACGTCGCCGGCCATTGGTCCGGCTGACCACCCGGAAGAGGGACACCCGCCCGACCTCCTAGAATCAACCCACCTTGGCCGTGAACCCATTCACCGCCTTCTCGAGAAAGCGCAACGGGGGTTTCCCATGCCCGCGGACCACGACAGACGCCGGATCGCGTTCATCTTTCCCATTTACAACGAGGAAGAGAACATCGAACTCCTCCACCGCACGGTGGACGAGACGATGGCGCCGCTCGCCGGCAAGTACGACTTCAGCTTCATCTACGTCGACGACGGCAGCCGCGATCGGTCGATGGACCTGCTCGCGGCGCTGAGCCGGCGCGACGCCCGGGTCACCGTGATCGAGCTTTCCCGCAACTTCGGCCACCAGATGGCGGTCACCGCCGGGCTCGACCTGGTGGACGCGGACGCCGCGATCATCATGGACAGTGACATGCAGGACCCGCCGAGGGTCGCGCTGGAATTGATCGCGAAATGGGAAGAAGGCTTCGACGTCGTCTACGCGCAGCGCCGTTCGCGCCAGGATTCGATGTTCAAGAAGCTCACCGCCGGCGCCTACTACTGGTTCCTCCGGAAGATGGCGTCCGTCGAAATTCCCCGGAACACCGGTGACTTCCGGCTGATCGACCGCAAGGTCGTCGACGAACTGCGCAAGTATCGCGAACAGGACCGGTTCCTGCGCGGGCTGGTCAGCTACATCGGTTTCAAGCAGACCGCCGTCCTGTTCGACCGCGACAAACGGCACGCGGGGGTGACCGGTTATCCCCTGCGAAAGATGCTCCGCTTCGCCGCGGACGGCATCCTCGGTTTCTCCGTCGCGCCGCTGCGGATGATCACCCGCCTCGGATACGTGATCTCGCTGCTCAGCTTCCTCGGCATCCTGTACGTGCTCGGCGTCAAGCTCTTCGCGCCGACGACCGCCGTGCCGGGCTGGGCCTTCATCACCGCCGCGATGTTCTTCCTCGGCGGTATCCAGATCATCATGCTCGGGGTGCTCGGCAGCTACATCGGCCGGACCTATTCGCAGGTGCAGAACCGCCCGCTCTACGGCATCGCGTCGGTCCGCTCCGGTGCCCCCGTCGACGCCGGGCAAGTCGCCCGGTGAAGCCGATCAGCGGCACCCAAGTGCGCTTCGGTGTCGTCGGGGTGCTCAACACCGCGGTCGACGCGCTCGGCTACGCCCTGCTGGCGACGCTCGGCGTCCCGATGTTCGTCGCGAACTTCATCTCGACCACGGCGGGCATGCTCCTGAGTTTCACGCTCAACCGGAACTTCACCTTCCGCGCGAAGGACGGCGACATCCGCCGCCAGGCCGTGCTCTTCTTCGCCGTGACGGCCTTCGGCCTGTGGGTCGTCCACGCCGCGGTGATCTTCGCGGTCACCAAGCTCTTCCCCGGGATCAACGTGCTCATCCCGAAACTGGGGGCGATCGCGGTCGGCATGGTGTGGAACTACGTCCTGTACAAGAAGGTCGTCTTCCGGCAGGCGGCGGCCGAACCCACGATGGTTCCGCCCGGCCCGCCGGCGAGCTGAGCGCCACCTGTACGCGCCGAAGGGCTCACGAGACAGTCATGGATCTCCGGGAAACGACGGTCGTCACGCGGATATCCGCGAATATGGAAACCGAGGACTTCGCCACGGCCGCCGCACTCGGCGAGCGTCTCATCGGCGAGTTCGACGCCACCGAGCTGGAGATCTGCCGTGCGGACCCCGAAGGCGGCTGGACGGGATACCTGGTCTCGGTCGGCTATCGCACGCCTCCGGCCGACGGTGAAGAGCCCGCCGAAACTCTTCACCGGGCCGCGGTACCCGCGCTTTTCCACTTCGGGCTGAACGCGCAATTCTTCGAAATCCACGGCACGCCGGAGACCGGCCAATACGGAACCTACGACGCCTATGACACCCAGGCGGACGGATTCACCCTCTATTCGTTGATGGCGTCCGTCGGCGGAACCGATCCGCGTGAACCCGCGCATGTCCCTCGGCACGATTTCTCCCCGCGCGCGGAAACCGACGTCATTTCCCGGGTGCATCTCTATGTCCCCACCGGTGACCTGCGGCTGGCCGTGGACCTGTGCGGCCGTCCCGCGGCCGACCTCTCGGCGTCGCTGATCCGCATCAGCACGGACGCGGGTCCTTGCGAGGCGGTGCTGTTGTCGGCTTTCCCGGCTCTGGCAGGGGAAAGCGGCGACGAAGCGCTCAGGCGGGTCGAGAACGAGGTGACCGGCAGGCTGTCACGGGTGAACATGTCCGTCCGGGCGGTCCATACCGCGCTGGAGGACGATCCGTTCTACACCGAGCCGGGCTGACGGTCCGCTGGAAGGCAGCTTGTGCCGGACGTGTCGCGAAAGCCACTTTCGCGACGCCTGATGTCCCGAAAGTGGCTTTCGCGACATGGTCGCCGGTCGAGGTCGCGAGGATCAGCCCGCGTGCGCCGCGAGCCGCTCCTCGCGGTCCGCGGTGATGAGCGCGTCCAGCACGCCGTCGAGGTCGCCGTCGAGGACCTGGTCCAGGTTGTACGCCTTGTAGTTCACCCGGTGGTCGGCGATGCGGTTCTCGGCGAAGTTGTAGGTGCGGACCCGCTCGGAGCGGTCGACGGTGCGGACCTGCGAGCGGCGCGCGTCCGACGCCTTCGCGGCGGCCTCCTCCTCGGCGATCGCCTGGAGGCGGGCCTGCAGCACCTGCAGGGCGCGGGCCCGGTTCTGGATCTGCGACTTCTCGTTCTGGCACGAGACGACCACCCCGGTCGGGATATGCGTGATCCGCACCGCCGAGTCGGTCGTGTTGACGCTCTGGCCGCCGGGGCCGGACGAGCGGTAGACGTCGATCCGCAGGTCGTTCGGGTCGATCTCGACCTCGACGTCCTCGGGTTCGGGGTAGATGAGCACGCCGGACGCGGAGGTGTGGATCCGGCCCTGCGATTCGGTGGCGGGCACGCGCTGCACGCGGTGCACCCCACCTTCGAACTTCAGGCGTGCCCAGACGCCGTCGGCCTCCGCGGAACGGCTCTTGATGGACACGGTGACGTCCTTGAAACCACCGAGGTCCGAGTCGACCGAGTCGAGCACCTCGGCCTTCCAGCCGTGACGCTCGGCGTAGCGCAGGTACATGCGCAGCAGGTCGCCGGCGAACAACGCCGACTCCTCGCCGCCTTCACCCGACTTGATCTCCATGACCACGTCGGAACCGTCGTACGGGTCGCGCGGTAGGAGCAGTTCGGTGAGCTTGGCTTCGAGCACGGGGATCTTGGCGGAGATCTCTTCTGCCTCGGCCGCGAAGGCCGAGTCTTCCGCCGCCAGTTCCTTCGCCGTTTCGAGGTCGTCACGGGCGGTGTCGAGCTCGCGGACCGTCTTGACGACGGGGCTCAGCTCCGCGTACCGGCGGCCGAGCTTGCGAGCGCGCGCCTGGTCGGCGTGCACGGACGGGTCGGCCAGCTGCTCTTCCAGCTGGGCGTGCTCTTCGAGCAGACCCTTCAGCGAACTCGAATCCACCACTCCACCTCTCAACGGACCTGACAGAACCAAGGCTGTGACACCAAAGAAAACGGCGCCTACCCGGGCATGCGGGTAGGCGCCGTCGTTCAAGCTACTTGGCGTCTTCGGCCTTCTTGCGCTTGCCGTAGCGAGCCTCGAAGCGCGCGACGCGGCCGCCGGTGTCCATGAGCTTCTGCTTGCCGGTGTAGAACGGGTGGCAGTTCGAGCAGATCTCGACGTGGAGGTTGCCGGAGGTCTTGGTGCTGCGCGTGGTGAATTCGTTGCCACAGTCACAGTTCACGTGCGTGACGACGTACTCGGGGTGAATACCGCTTTTCATGGTGTCCTCTCTCGTTGGCCCCGGGTCCCCGTGCGGGGTGAACCGGTGCCGGACTTCAGCGGATGATTTTGCCAGATGTGCTGGCAGTGGCGTCAACGCACCCCTCCCCCGACGTATTCCATTACGTTGAGTTATCAACTATCGACGCCGAGTTGTACGAAATTTGTACTTGATCACGCGAAGCTGCCCTTGTTGGTGATTCCTCAACAGGAGGTACTGATCATGCGCACCATCCTCGCCAAGGTGGCGAAGCCGGCCTCCGTCGCCGCGCTGGCCATCGCGGCCCTCGCCATCGCTCCGGTCGCCGGGGCGGCCCCCGATCCGGGCGCCGCCATCACCGCCGCCGACATCAACCCGGCCGCGGGGACGTTCACCACCCTGCCCGACGGCGAACTGGCCATCCAGGGCGCTGGGGACGGCACCCCCGCCGGGGCGATCCAGTGGTTCAAGAACCGCATGGGCTCCACCGCGTACCAGGGCCTCTGCGAGAAGGCCGTCGAGAACGCGTACGGGACCACCGGCGTCTGGGCCTCGGCCAACGCGCACTGGAACGGCGCGAGCCCGAAGCACACGACCGGGACGCCGCCGAAGGGCTCCTTCGTGTACTGGAACATCAGCCAGTGGGGCCACGTCGGCATCGCCGACGGCTCCGGCGGGATCTACGCCACCAGCATCGGCGGCAAGATCGGCCACGCGTCGAGCGTGCACTACTTCGCCAACTACCGCGGCTGGACTCCCGCGGCGGTTCCGCACCGCTGAGCCCTCCCCGTCGCGTGAAGGCCCCCTTCCCTTCGCTGAGCCGAGGGAAGGGGGCCTTCACGCGCTACCCAGCTGTGCAAGCCAGTGCTGCGTCGCTCGCGGAGAGGTCAGGTGCACCACCGGCACCGCCGGATCCTCGACCCAACCGCGGATCGTGCGCCGCTTGCGCGCGAACGACCGAAAGTGCCACACGATGATCGAGTCGCCGGAGAGCATCCCCCGCAGTGTCTCGACATTGCCGTTGCAGATCCGGCGACGGGTGATGCAGCGCACCACGGTGCGGCGCACGAGACGGCTCAGCGAAACCCAGCGCGGATAGTCCAGCGCGACGATCAGTTCGGCGCGGGGCAACGCGATGTCACGCCATTTGGCGAACATCCCGTCGATGATCCAGCGCTCCCCCGCGACCAGCGCGCCGATCCGGCGCCGTTGCTCGTCGTCGGGAACCGGCACCCAACCCGGCTGCCAGGCGAGATCGTCGTCGACCGAATGGCACGGCAGCCCGGTCCGCTCGGCCAGCCTTCGCGCCAGCGTCGACTTGCCCGAACCGGTGACCCCGTACACCACGACGCGCCCCGGTACAGGCGTTGCGAAAGCCACTTTCGCAACATACAACGTTGCGAAAGTGGCTTTCGCGACCCGCGAGCGCACACGAGGGCCAGCGCTCGGGTCGCGTGAAGGCCCCCTTCCCTTCGCTGAGCCGAGGGAAGGGGGCCTTCACGCGCTACCCAGCTGTGCAAGCCAGCCCTTCGTCGCCCTCGGCACTCGATCTTGGTGTCCCCAATGCCACATTGGGGACACCGAACGAACCAGCAAGTACGTGAAGGCCCCCTTCACTGCGCTAGGCGCAATGAAGGGGGCCTTCACGTACTGGACCGAAAAGATCAGTCGTCGTCGTTCGAGCCGAGGGCCGTCTTCGAGACCTGCATGAGGAACTCGATGTTGGTCTTCGTCTTGCGCAGACGCGAGATCAGCAGGTCGATGGCCTGCTGCGAGTCCAGCGCGTGCAGCACCCGGTGCAGCTTGTGGGTGACCGCGAGCTCGTCCGGCGAAAGCAGCAGGTCTTCCTTGCGGGTACCGGACGGGTTGATGTCCACCGCGGGGAACACGCGCCGCTCGGCGATCTTCCGGTCGAGCTTGAGGTCCGCGTTCGCGGTGCCCTTGAACTCTTCGAAGATGACCGTGTCACCGGTGGACCCGGTTTCGACCATCGTCGTGGCGAAGATCGTCAGCGAACCGCCGTTCTCGATGTTGCGCGCCGCGCCGAGGAACCGCTTCGGCGGGAACAGCGCCGTCGAGTCGACACCACCGGAGAGGATCCGGCCGGACGCCGGGGCCGCCAGGTTGTACGCACGGCCCAGACGGGTGATCGAGTCGAGCAGGACGACGACGTCGTGACCCATCTCGACCAGGCGCTTCGCCCGCTCGATGGCCAGCTCCGCGACCGAGGTGTGGTCGGACGGCGGGCGGTCGAAGGTCGAGGCGATGACCTCACCCTTCACCGACCGCTGCATGTCGGTGACCTCTTCCGGACGCTCGTCCACGAGCACGACCATCAGGTGGCACTCGGGGTTGTTCGTCGAGATCGCGTTCGCGATGTCCTGCATGATCGTCGTCTTACCGGCCTTCGGCGGCGACACGATCAGGGCACGCTGCCCCTTGCCGACCGGCATCACCAGGTCGATGACGCGGGTGGTGAGCTTGTGCGGCTCGGTCTCGAGGCGCAGCCGCTCGTTGGGGTACAGCGGCGTCAGCTTGGTGAACTCCGGACGACGCTTGGACTCGTCCGGCTCCAGGCCGTTGATCGAGTCGACGCGCACCAGCGGGTTGAACTTCTGCCGCTGCTGCTCGCCGTCACGCGGCTGGCGCACGACACCGGTGATGGCGTCACCGCGGCGCAGGCCGTACTTGCGGACCAGCGAGAGCGAGACGTACACGTCGTTCGGCCCGGCGAGGTAGCCCGAGGTGCGCACGAACGCGTAGTTGTCGAGCACGTCCAGGATGCCCGCGACGGGCAGCAGGACGTCGTCCTCGCGGATCTCGGTGTCGGGCGAACCACCCTGTTCACGGCCGCCGCCGGAACCACGGCGGCGACGGTCGCGGAAACGACGGCCGCGACGGCCGCCTTCCTCGTCGTCGTCACCCTGCTGGCCCTGGCCTTGGCGCTGGCTGTTGTCCTGGCCGCCGCCCTGCTGGTTGCGCTGGCGGTTGTCCTGGCCACGGCCGTCGCGGTTGCCCTGACGGTTGCCGCCTTCGCCGCGGTCACCGCGCTCGTTGCGGTCACCGCGCTCGCGCTGTTCACCGCGCTCACGCTGCTGACCGCCCTGCTCGGGCGAACCCGCGGCACGGTTGGAGCCGCGGCGACGACGGTTGCGGCCGCCCTCTTCCTGCTGCGGCTGGCCGTCCTGCTGGGTCGCGTTCTCCTGCTGCGCGGGCCGCTCGGCGGCCGGCGCGGAGCCGTTCTCCGAAACCTTCTCGGCCTTCTCGGCGCGAGGAGCCTCGGCCGGAGCGGCCTCGGCCTTCGGGGCCTCCTGCTTCGGGGCCTCCGTCTTGGGCGCTTCGGCCTTGGGGGCCTTGCGCGGAGCGTCGATCCCCTCGAGCGGAAGCGTTTCGCTCGCCGCGGCGGGGGTCTTGCGCTTGGTCTTGCCCTGGCGCTCGCGGATGGCCGCGATCAGATCGCCCTTGCGCATACCCGTGGTCTCGCCGATGCCAAGGTCCCCAGCGATCGAGCGCAGCTCGGCGACGGTCTTGCCGGTCAATCCGCCGACCGTGCGCTTGGGAGCGACGGCGCCGTTCGACTCGGCGGCGCCACCTTCGACGTCGCTCAAAAGATCGGTGTTGCTCACAAATGTCCTTCCTGACCGATCCACGCCTCCAGGTGGATCAGCGGACCGCCGCTCGCGTCCGATTGCGAAACGGCGTAATTGGCCCCCGATACGGGCGATCAGCTCCTCGGCCGTGTCGAACACAGCTAGAAGGCCTCCAGCACAGGGATTTGCGTCCTCCAAACGGAGGAAGCGGAATTCGGCACCGCCGGAACCGGGAACCCGCCTGCGTCCATCCGCTACTCCCCGCTTGCCAGGCGGTGTACGGAACTGGCGGATCAACGAAGGATGCGGGCCAAGGATGACACTGGTCACCTGGACCGGCACCGGGTGCGGAAACGCACGGTGATCGAACGCCCCCGAGGGTAGACCGCGCCACGGCCGGGTGCAACAACCACCCCCCGCGTGGCGGGGCGGGGCTCCGGCATGTGACCGAGGCTTTACTGAGCCGCAACCTGAACGCCGCCCGGATCGATCGGCAGCTCGGTGACGTCGAAAGACGTAACGTCGACGCCCGCCGGGAGTATTCCCCCGGTGGTCAGCGCGAGCACGGTCGGGCCGGCCCCGGAGATGGCCGCGGCCACTCCTTCGGCCCTCAGCGCGCGGACCAGTTCGCTGCTCGCCGGGTACGCGGGCGCCCGGTAGTGCTGATGGAGCCGATCTTCGGTCGCGGAGAGCAACAGGTCCGGGCGCGAGGTGAGCGCGTGGACCGCGAGCGCCGCGCGACCGGCCGTGAACGCCGCGTCGGCGTGCGGGACCCGGTCGGGAAGCAGGCCGCGGGTGGCGTCGGTCGAGGACCGCAGCGCCGGGACGGCGACCACGGGCCGGATGTCGTGGTGCGGCTGGAGCCGCTCGGCACGGAACCGCTCGCCCTCGTTCCACGCCACCACGAAGCCGCCCAGCAGGCTCGCAGCGGCGTTGTCGGCGTGCCCCTCGAACTCGGCCGCCAGCTGCAGGGCGTCGTCGTCCAGGGGCTTCTCAGCCAGCGCGTACGCCGCCGCGACACCGGTCACGACGGCGGACGCCGACGATCCGAGGCCGCGGGCGTGCGGAATGGCGTTGAAACAGCGCAGGTGCACGCCGGGCGGCCGCAGGCCGAGGTGCTCGCAACCCCGCCGGAAAGCCCGCACGACCAGGTGCGATTCGTCGGTCGGGACGTCGTCCACGCCGCCCGCCCCGTCGTCGATCACCTCGATCTTGAGCCCGGCGTCGGTGATCTGGAGTTCGACGCGGTCGTACAGCGCGAGCGCCAGGCCGAGCGCGTCGAATCCCGGGCCGAGGTTCGCCGAAGACGCCGGGACCTTGATCTTGAGCAGCGTCATCGCAGGTCCAGCGCGGCGGCGACGGCGGTCGGGTCGACGGCGAGCGGCTCGACCTCGACGTTGCCCTCCAGCGCCGTGGCCGGATCCTTCAGGCCGTGCCCGGTGACGGTGCACACGACGGTCGAGCCCTTCGGCAGGCGGCCGTCCGCGGCCGTGGCGAGCAGGCCCGCGACACTGGTCGCCGAGGCGGGCTCGACGAACACGCCTTCCTTGCGGGCGAGCAGCCGGTACGCCTCGAGGATCTTCTCGTCGGTGATCGCTTCGAACAGGCCCGCGGACGCGTTCTTCGCCTTCATCGCGCCGTCCCAGGACGCGGGGCTGCCGATGCGGATCGCGGTCGCGATGGTGTCCGGATCGGCCACCGGCTCGCCGTGCACCAGCGGTGCGGCACCGGCCGCCTGGAAACCGAACATCCGCGGGGTGTTCTTCACCACACCGTCGCCCGCGTACTCGGAATATCCGGCCCAGTAGGCGGTGATGTTGCCCGCGTTGCCGACCGGCAGGCAGTGGATGTCCGGAGCCTGGCCGAGCACGTCGCAGATCTCGAACGCGGCCGACTTCTGGCCGGCGATGCGCACCGGGTTGACCGAGTTGACCAAGGTCACCGGGTAGTCGATCGCGGTCTTCTGCGCCAGTTCGAGGCAGTCGTCGAAGTTGCCGTCCACCTGCAGGATCCGCGCGCCGTGCAGGACGGCCTGGGCGAGTTTGCCCATCGCGATCTTGCCCTGCGGGACGAGCACCGCGCAGGTGAGCCCGGCGCGGGCCGCGTACGCCGCGGCCGACGCCGAGGTGTTGCCGGTGGAGGCGCAGATGACCGCCTTGAGCCCGCTGGCGAGCGCGTGCGTGATGGCCACGGTCATCCCGCGGTCCTTGAACGACCCGGTCGGGTTCGCGCCTTCGACCTTGAGGTGAACCTCGCAGCCGGTCAGTTCCGAGAGGTGCGGCGCGGGCAGCAGCGGGGTGTTGCCTTCGCCGAGCGTGATCACCTTCGCGCCGGAGGGGACCGGGATCCGGTCCGGATAAGCCTGGATGATCCCCGGCCACGGTTGGGAAATCACTGGTCTTCGCCTTCCACCCGCATCACACTGACGACCTGGTTCACCACATCGAGTTTGGCAATGTCGTCCACAGTGGACCGCAATGCCGCGTCCGGCGCCAGGTGGGTGACCACGACCAGGCTGGCCGTGTCGTTCGCGTCGCGCTGGCGCACGGCGGCGATGCTGACACCGTGCCCGGCGAACGCCTGGGCCACCTGGGCGAGGACGCCCGCTCGATCGGCCACGTCGAGACTGACGTGGTACCGCGTCGGCGTCTGGCCCATCGGCCTGACCGGGAGCGCGGCGTGCGCGGATTCGCGCGGGCCACGGCCGCCGACGACCCGGTTTCGAGCCACCGCGACGAGGTCGCCGAGCACGGCACTCGCGGTCGGCGCGCCACCGGCGCCCTGACCGTAGAACATGAGCTCACCGGCGGCGTCGGCCTCGACGTAGACGGCGTTGTACGCGCCGCCCACCCCGGCGAGCTGGTGGCCGCGCGGGATCATCACCGGATGCACGCGCGCCGAAACGGATTCGGTGCCGTCGTCGGCGGTGACGCGCTCGCAGATGGCGAGCAGTTTCACCGTGCGGCCCAGCACGTTCGCCGCGGCGAGATCCGACGCGGTGACGTCGGCGATGCCCTCGCGGTGCACGTCGGACGCGGTCACCCGGGTGTGGAACGCGAGCGAGGCGAGGATCGCGGCCTTGGACGCCGCGTCGTACCCGTCGACGTCGGCCGTCGGGTCCGCCTCCGCGTAGCCGAGCCTGCTGGCCTCTTCCAGCGTTTCCGCGTACCCGGCGCCGGTGGAGTCCATCGCGGAGAGGATGTAGTTCGTGGTGCCGTTGACGATGCCCATCACGCGGGTGATGCGGTCACCGGCCAGCGATTCGCGCAGCGGGCGCAGCAACGGGATCGCCCCGGCGACGGCCGCCTCGAAATACAGGTCGACGCCTGACGCGTCGGCGGCCTCGAACAGCTCCGCGGAATGCTCGGCCATCAGCGCTTTGTTCGCCGTGACAACGGATTTCCCGGCCTTGAGCGCGTCGAGCAGCCACTGTCGCACCGGCTCGATACCGCCGACCAGCTCGACGACGACGTCGACGTCCGGGGAGGTGACGAGCTTCGTGACGTCGGAGGTCACCAGCTCCGGCGGCAGCTCGGGGTGCTTGTCGGGGCGCCGCACCGCGATACCCGCCAGCTCCACCCTGGCGCCCGCCCGGGCGGCGAGCTCCCCGGCCTGCTCGGTGAGCAGCCGGACCACCTCGCCGCCGACCGTCCCGCAGCCCAGCAGGGCGACCCTGATCACGCGTTCGTCCACAGTAGACACTTGCTAGACCTCCAGGCGCAGCATGTCGTCCGTCGTCTCCCGCCGCAGCAGCACGCGGGCGCTGCCGTTGCGCACGGCCACCACCGCGGGCCGCGGCTGCCGGTTGTACCCGCTGGCCATCGAGTAGCAGTACGCCCCGGTGGCCGCCACGGCGAGCAGGTCGCCGGGTGCAAGGGTGTCCGGGAGCCAGCAGTCACGGACGACGATGTCGCCGGACTCACAGTGTTTTCCCACGACCCGGGACAGCGCGGCGGCGGCCTGGCCGTCCCCGTCGTCGTCGGCCGACCGGGATACGAGACGGCAGTCGTACACGGCGTCGTAGAGCGCGGTGCGGATGTTGTCGCTCATGCCGCCGTCGACGCTGACGTAGCGGCGGGCGGCCTTGTCGCCGAGCGAGACGTCCTTGATGGTGCCGACCTCGTACAGCGTGATCGTGCCGGGACCGGCGATGGCGCGGCCGGGCTCGCCGGCGATCTTCGGCACCGGAAGGCCCGCGTACTCGCATTCCTTGCGGACGATCTCGCGGATCTGCGTGATCATCTGCGCGGGCGGCGGCGGGTTGTCCTTGTCGGTGTAGGCGATACCGAACCCACCGCCGAGGTCGACGATCGAGAGCTGGTCGAGCAGCTCGGTGCCGTGCTCCTTGGCGAGTTCGGCCAGCAGGCCGACCACCCGGCGGGCGGCGACCTCGAAACCGTCGGCGTCGAAGATCTGCGAACCGATGTGGCTGTGCAGGCCGATCAGCTTGAGCGACGGCGCGTTGAGCACCCGGCGCACGGCCTCGGCCGCGTCACCGGAGGCCAGCGAGAAACCGAACTTCTGGTCCTCGTGCGCGGTCGCGATGAACTCGTGCGTATGCGCCTCGACGCCGACGGTCACCCGGATGAGGACGTTCTGCACGACGTCGTGCCGGGTGGCGACATCGGCCAGCCGCGCGATCTCGTAGTAGGAGTCGACCACGACCGTGCCGACGCCCGCTTCGACGGCGGCTTCCAGCTCGGACAGCGACTTGTTGTTGCCGTGGAAGGTGATCCGCTCGGCCGGGAAGTCCGCGCGCTGCGCGACGGCGAGTTCGCCACCGCTGCAGACGTCCAGGCTCAGCCCCTGCTCGGCCACCCAGCGGGCGATCTCGATGGACAGGAACGCCTTGGACGCGTAGTGCACGAGCGCCGGGTCGTCGAACGCCTCGGCGTAGTCGGCGCAGCGGGACTTGAAGTCGGCCTCGTCGACGACGAACAGCGGCGTGCCGTACTTTTCGGCGAGCTCGCGGACGTCGACGCCCGCGATGCGGACGACGCCGTCACCGCCGCGGAAAGTGTTGCGGGGCCAGACTTTCGGGTACAGCCTGTCGAGTTCTTCGGGACTCGACGGCGGGAAACCGGAGGCGTCGGCGTGGGGGTAGACGTCGGCGTGGCGGGGGCCCGCGGGGTGAGCCATTCTGGGTTACATCCGTTCCGGAGCAGAGACACCGAGCACGTTGAGGCCGTTCGCCAGCACCTGGCGGGCGGCCTGGCAGAGCGCGAGCCGGGCGAACGTGAGGGGGGTGGCCTCCTCGTCGCCCTGGGGAAGAACACGGCCGACCGTGTAGAACTTGTGGTACGCGCCGGCGAGTTCTTCGAGGTACCGGGCGACGCGGTGCGGTTCGCGCAGCTGTGCGGCCCGGCGGAGGACGGTCGGGAATTCGCCGATCGTGCGGATCAGATCGCCCTCGGCGGGCAGCGTAAGCAGTCCGAAGTCGACTTCGCCATCGGATTTCAGGCCGAGGTCGGAAGCGTTGCGCTGCAACGAGGCCAGCCGCGCGTGGGCGTACTGGACGTAGTAGACCGGGTTGTCGTTGGAGTGCTTGCGCAGCAGGTCCAGGTCGATGTCCAAAGTGGAATCGACGGAGTAGCGGATCAGCTCGTAGCGGGCGGCGTCCACGCCGACGGTGCCGACGAGGTCCTCCATGGTGATCACGGTGCCGGCGCGCTTGCTCATCCGGACCGGCTTGCCCTCGGAGACGAGGTTGACCATCTGGCCGATCAGCACCTCGACGACGGCCGGGTCGTCACCGAAGGCGGCCGCCGCGGCCTTGAGCCGGGCGATGTAGCCGTGGTGGTCCGCGCCGAGCATGTAGATGCAGAGGTCGAAACCGCGTTTGCGCTTGTCCTGGAAGTAGGCGAGGTCACCGGCGATGTAGGCCGGGTTGCCGTCCTTCTTGATGACGACACGGTCCTTGTCGTCGCCGTGCTCCTTGGACTTGAGCCACCAGGCGCCGTCTTCGAAGTACAGGTTCCCGGAGTCCTTCAGCTGCTGGACCGAGGTCGCCACGGCACCGGACTCGTGCAGCGAGTTCTCGTGGAAGTAGACGTCGAAATCGGTGCCGAAATCGTGCAGGCTCTGCTTGATCTCGGTGAACATCAGCTCGATGCCGACCCGGCGGAAGGTCTCGGCGCGCTCGTCTTCGGGCAGCGACAGCGCGCTCGGCTCCTGGCGGATGACCTCGGCGGCGATGTCGTTGATGTAGCCGCCCGCGTAGCCGTCCTCGGGTGCGGGCTCGCCCTTGGCGGCGGCGATCAGGGAGCGGACGAAGCGGTCGATCTGCGCGCCGTGGTCGTTGAAGTAGTACTCGCGGGTGACCTGGCCGCCCTGCGCGGACAGCACGCGGCCCAGCGCGTCGCCGACCGCGGCCCAGCGGGTGCCACCGAGGTGGATCGGGCCGGTCGGGTTCGCCGAAACGAACTCGAGGTTGATCTTGACGCCGGCCAGCGCGTCGCCGAGGCCGTACTTCTCCCCGGCGTCGAGCACCTGCTGGACGATCTGGCCCTGCGCGTCGGCGGCGAGCCGCAGGTTGAGGAAGCCCGGCCCGGCGACCTCGGCCGAGTCGATGCCGTCGGTGGCCGAGAGCGCCTCGGCCAGCGCGTCGGCGAAGTCACGGGGCTTCATCCCGGCCTTCTTGGCCACCTGCAGCGCCAGGTTGGTCGCGTAATCGCCGTGCTCGGGGTTGCGGGGACGCTCGATCGTCACCTTCTCCGGCAGCACGGAATCGTCGAGGCCGCGCGCGGTGAGAACCTGCACGGCGGAGTTACGGACCAGGTCGGCGAGAGCTGCGGGAGTCACTCGCGGAATTCTAGGTGTGACCTGGTCCGGGCTTCGCAGCGACCGCCGGAAGGTGTGAGCCAAGCCGGTGATCTTCGCACTGTTCACGGTGATCAGACGCGCGGTCTCTACACTGGCCCGCGCAGGGACCACCCCCTTCGGAGAACGCAGGAGCCATGGCTAACGGGACAACCAGAAAAAAGGGCGCGTCGTCGAAGAACGCCATGAAGGCCGCCCGTAGTTCCGTCGTGTCCAAGAAGGGCACGCCCTGGGGCACGATCATCGCCGTCGTCGCGATCGTCGTCCTGGCTGCCTCGGTGGTCACCTATTACATGGTCGCCTCGGCGCCCAAACGCGATCAGAAGACCCGTGAGGAGAACGCGGCCGCCTTCGCGCCCTCGCAGCAGGACCCGGATCCCTCCAAGCGGATCGCGGGCGTGACCACGGCCACCTACGAGGGCTCCGTGCACGTCAGCGCCGCCGAGCGCGTCGCCTACGACAAGACCCCGCCCTTCGGCGGCCCGCACGACCAGGCCTGGGCCGCGTGCAACGGCGTCGTCTACGAGAAGGCCGTCCGCAACGAGAACATGGTCCACGGGCTCGAGCACGGCGCGGTCTGGATCGCCTACAACCCCGCGCAGATCACCGGCGAGGCGCTGGACCTGCTGAAGGTGCGGGTCGAGGGCAAGCCGTACATGGTGATGTCGCCGTACCCGAACCTGGACAAGCCGATCTCCCTGCAGTCGTGGGGCCACCAGCTGAAGCTGGACTCCGCCTCCGACGAGCGGATCGACCAGTTCGTCGCCGCGCTGCGCACCAACCCGTTCGGCGCGTACCCCGAGCGTGACGCCACCTGCGACGCGCAGATCGAGCCGGGCGACTTCGACCCGACGCCGCCGGGGCCGGACGCCAAGCCGATGGACTACAAGGGCAGCGCGGGCACCCAGCCGGACCAGCCCGGCGCCGGTCAGCCGTCCGCGCCCGCGACCCAGCCCTCGGCGCCCGCGAGCAAGTAGTGAGCCAAGTGGACCCCGATCTCCAGGAAGACGTCTCACGGTCGGCCAAGAGCCGATGGCTGGTGATCGGGGCCGCCCTGGTCGTCATGCTGATCCTCGGCTTCGGCCTCGGCGCGCTGACGACCAGGCTGATCGACTCCGAGCCGGAGCAGAAGACCCCGGGCACGGGCTCGGTCGAGGTCGGCTTCGCGCAGGACATGTCGGTGCACCACCTCCAGGCCGTCACCATGGCGGGCTGGGCGCGGGACCACACGACCGATCCGGCGATCAAGACCCTCGCGTTCGACATCGAGCGCACGCAGACCGGCCAGGTCGGCCGGATGAAGGGCTGGCTCGGTCTGTGGGGCCAGCCCGAGCAGACGACCGGCGCCTACATGACCTGGATGACCGAGCCGATGGCCGGCCACGGCGGGCACGGTGGCGCCGACATGAAGCCGTCGAACGGCGCTCCGATGCCGGGGATGGCGACGTCGGCCGAACTCGCCAAACTGCGGTCGCTGACCGGCAAGGAGATGGACGTCTTCTTCCTGCAGCTGATGCTCCGGCACCACATGGGCGGGACGGAGATGGCTCAGTACGGCTACGACCACACGTCGATCGCCGACGTGAAGTCGCTGACGCAGAGCATGCTCGTTTCGCAGGGTGCGGAGATGACCCTGATGAAGGGTCTGCTCCAGGAGCGCGGCGCCGCTCCCCTCCCCGCCTGACGCGTTTCGTCCTCTAAATGCGGTAGTTCGCGTTGCCAACTACCGCATTTAGAGGACGAAACGCGTGGTTACCAGGAGAGTTCCCGGCAGCGTTGCGCGCACTGGGGCACTTCTATCTGCAGGGTCGCGTGCTCGATCGAGTAGCGGTTCGCCAGGAGGTTCTGCGCTTCGGTGAGCACTTCGGCCTGCTCGACGGTCGGCGCGATGGTGAGGTGCGCCGAAGCGACCTCCATGCCCGAAGTCAGCGTCCAGACGTGCAGGTCGTGGACGTCCTCGACGCCCTTCAGCCCGCCGAGCTCGGCCTGGATCCCGGCGACGTCGACACCCTTCGGCGCGTGCTGGAACAGGATCCGAAGCGCGCGGCGGGCGAGGGCGTACGTGCGGGGCAGGACGAACAGGCCGATCGCGACACCGATGATCGGGTCGGCGTAGCGCCAGCCGGTCAGCAGCGTGATCGCGCCACTCAGCAGCACTCCGACGGAACCGATCAGGTCGGCGAGGACTTCGAGGTACGCGCCCCGGACGTTGATGCTCTCTTCCGCGCCCTTGCGCAGGACCATGAACGAGACGATGTTCGCGACGAGACCGGCGGCCGCGGCCAGCAGGACGGGCAGACCGGGCACGGCGGGCGGGTCGCTGATCCGGCCGATGGCCTCGACCAGGACGTAGCCCGCGACGCCGAACAGCAGGATCGCGTTACCCAGGGCCGCGAGCACTTCGGCGCGGTAGAAGCCGAACGTCCGGGTCAGCGTCGGGCCGCTGCGCCGGGCGAGCAGGATGGCCGCCAGCGCCATCCCGACGCCGAGGACGTCGGTGAACATGTGCGCGGCGTCGGAGATCAGCGCGAGCGAGCCGGTGGCGAACCCGACGACGAACTCCATGACCATGAAGCCGGCGCCGATGACCAGCGCGATCGTCAGGCTCTTGAGGTAGCGGCCTGACGCGCTCGACGGCGAGGCCGTTCCATGCCCGTGCCCGTGACCCATTGCTCCGCCTCTCGTGAAGTCGACAGGCCGAATATATTGTCACATGCGCATATGTGCAATACAGGTGAGCCTAAGTTCACCATGTCCTAAGCCACACACGGAAGCCATCCCCCAGGAGGGCCTTCCCGAAACCTGGACTCGCCACGCACCGCTACCGAAGCGACCGGAAAAACCCTCGCAGCTGGCCGACGAAGACGTCCGGCCGCTCGAAAGCGGCGAAGTGGCCGCCCGCGGGCAACACCTCGTACCAGCGAAGATCGGCGTAGCGCAGCTCCGCCCAGCGCCGCGAGGGCCGGATGATCTCGCGCGGGAAGATCGAGATACCCGAAGGAACTTCAACGGCGCTGACGTCGCGCTCCTTGTTCTCCCAGTAGATCCGCGCCGACGAGGTCGCCGTAGCGGTGAACCAGTAGACGGAGATCGCGTCGAGCATCTGTCTCCAGGTCAACGCGGTCTCCGGCGAGCCGTCGTTGTCGGTCCACTCCCAGAACTTCTCGGCTATCCACGCCGCCTGAGCGGCCGGCGAATCGGTGAGGCCGTAGCCGAGCGTCTGCGGACGCGTGGCCTGCTGCTGCGCGTACGCGGACCCGACTTCCCGGAATCGCGCGAGATCGCCGATCGCCGCCTTCTCCTCCGCCGTCGGCTCACCGAGAACGGACGCGTCGTACGGGACACCCGCCATGTTGACGTGGACGCCGATCAGCCGCTCCGGCACGACCTTGGCGAGCATGTTCGTCACTCCGGCGCCCCAGTCTCCGCCCTGCGCGACGTAGCGGTCGTAGCCGAGCCGTCCCATCAGGTCGTCCCAGGCCCGGGCGATGCGCTCGACGTTCCATCCCGTCGACGACGGCTTGTCACTCCAGCCGAACCCCGGCAACGACGGCGCCACGACATGGAACGCGTCCGCCGGATCACCACCGTGCGCGGCGGGATCGGTCAGCGGCCCGAGCACGTCGAGGAACTCCACGACCGACCCAGGCCAGCCGTGCGTGAGCACGAGCGGCGTCGCGTCCGGCTCCGGCGAGCGAACGTGCAGGAAGTGGATCCCGAGACCGTCCACAGTGGTCTTGAAGCCAGGGAAGGCGTTGACACGGTCGGCCAGACCGAAGTCGTAGTCCTCCGCCCAGTACCGGCACAGCTCCCGCGCGAAGTCCAGCGGGACACCCTGCTCCCAGTCGTCCACGGTGGCGGGCTCGGGCCAGCGTGTGGCACGCAGGCGGGTGCGCAGGTCGGCGATGGCGGATTCGGGGATCCGCACCTCGAACGGCTCGATCATCGGGCCCTCCCAGCTCGTCGGTGACACCGACGCTACGCATTTCCTCGATCCGCCGCACCGGCGTCGACCGGCTGGAGGACCTGGTCGAAGACGCACCACGCCACTTAACGACCACCACTCGCGAGACCCCGCGGGGACATGCGCTAAGCTTCCAACGTCGCCCAGGCGGCAACGCCCTCGTAGCTCAGGGGATAGAGCACTGCCCTCCGGAGGCAGGTGTCGCAGGTTCGAATCCTGCCGAGGGCACACACTCCGGCCGTCCGGTTCTAGCGGCGGGTTTCCCATCTCTCAAAGAGCGCCGACGCCAGCCAGTGACGGCTTGCGGACGCCATATGTTCGGCAGTAACGCCACGCCCGCCATCCGAAGGACGCTTTGGGTCCGCTCCTCGCGCGAGCAAGTAAGCCGTGACATCCACGCGCAACGGCTCGCCCGTCTGCGCGTGACTGTCGACCTCGACGTCGATGGCATGGTGCAACAACGTAAGTCCAGCATGCTCTTCGTTTATGTCAACGCCGCCATCGAGAAGTTCTCGAAGCAGCGGAAGATCACCCATCTCGACCGCCTGATGAGCAGGGCTCAAGTCATGCATCAGGGCTGATCCCCCTTGTCCAGTGCCGACAAATATCACCGTAATTTCCAGGCGAGCAAAACTGCATGGGACGACCGACCGATCGGCACCTGAGATCCTCCGGATTCCGGTGGGTGCTACAGCCTGTCGCCGAGAAGCCGCGCCAGCGAGGCATATCCGGGGATGTTGGCAGCCATCGGACTACCGGCAAGCGTCAAGTGAGCGATCCGGACCTCGCCACGGCTCCGCTTCACGATCGCGACCAGCGTGTCGAGATCCTCGGTCCGGCACCACATCGCCGCATCCCCGGCGTCCGCCAACGGCTGAGCCTGCCCCTCACCCAGACACCCCTGCTCGGCGACGGCGAGCGCACTCTCCGGCGCCGCCTCCCCCTTGATGGCGGTCACCATCAAGCTCCCCACGCCGGACCCATCGTCGACACGGCTGAACTCGCAACCAAAGGCAACGCTCCGCTGCCCCTCCACCGGCTTCTCCTCGACCGACCGGTAGGCAGTCTTCGACTCCAGCGCCCCTTGGAGTTCATCAGCGCCAAGGAAGCCGCAAGCGTCAGAAACAATTTCCGGCGAAACGACCGGAGCCCGGCTCGAAGAGGGAGCCGGGGCCGAACCGACCGGATTCGTCACCACGCTCCCCGATTCACTCGAACATGAGCATGCCAGCATCATCACCGGCACCAGCCAAAGCCCACGCGAGCGTTTCAAGCCAACCCCATCGAGATTTCACAAGAAACCGAAAGATCTCGGCCGGACAGCACGACAAGTATGTGAAATCCCCACCTTTGCCTTCACATACTTGCCGGAAGTTCCGAACCGAAGCAACAGAACTTGTACCAGGCTTCCACCTGCCCGCCAAGTCATTCAACGACCAGGTTGCGCGAAGCACGCCCACCGACGGCGCCTCACTCGGTTAGAACCTCTCACTCTCCCTCTTGACACTCACCAAGCTCCGTTATAGCTTCTAACTATCACAACAAGCGCTAACCAAGGAGTGTCATGTTCCGCACCGCACGCCGCCGGATCAGCACCCGCGCCGCCCTGCTCACGGTCCCGCTGGCCCTCGCCGGGGTCCTCGGCGCCACGGCGCCCGCCCAAGCGGCGCCTGCCCAGCACACCAAGCCGGCTTCCCTTACCTGCCAAGGAAAAGGCATCGACCGGTCCGCCAAGGTGCACTACCGGACCGAGATCTTCGTCAAGGCGCCGCTGCGCACCATCTGGAACCTGCAGACCGACGTGGAGGCCTGGCCGTCCTGGCAGAACCCCGCCATCCCCGTCACCATGAAACGTCTGGACCACGGCCCGCTGCGCGAGCATTCCCGCTTCCAGTGGACCATTCCCGTCCCGCCCGGCATGCCCTACCCGCCCGGTGACGTGACCATCGTTTCCACCGTCCGGCAACTCCAGCCCGGCAAGTGCATCCGCTGGACCGGCCCCCTCGACGGTCCCGGCGGCATCCACATCGACGGTGTCCACGTCTGGAATTTCGTCAGGGTGCCCGGCGGGGTCATCGTCCGCACCGAAGAGAGCCACACCGGCCCACAGGTCGACAAGGACGTGCCCGGCTCCACCGCGATGCTGGGGCAGGGCCTCGAAATCTGGCTGAAGGACCTGAAGAAGGCCGCCGAAAGCCGATAGTCCTTAAGCTTCCGGCATGGAGATCATCGGGCCGGACGACCCCCTTCCCTCACGCCGGATCCGGCGGGCCGCGGTGGCGGGGCCCGCGGGATCCGGCAAGTCGACCCTGGCGCGAACTTTGTGCGAACGTATGGGACTTCCGTTCGTCGAGTTCGAGTCCTTCTTCCACGCGCCGGGCTGGACGGTGCGGGAGACGTGGCAGGCCGACGTCCTGGAATTCATCGGCGGCGACGAGTGGGCCATCGAATGGCAGGGCGAGCAGGTCCGGGAGCGGATGACCGAGCGGCTGGACGTCCTGGTCTGGCTCGATCATCCGCGTGCGATGACGGTGGCGCGCACGGTCGTCCGGACGCTGAAACGGCGCATGGGGCGCGGCTCGAAGATCGCCGGAGGCAACGTCGAGGGCCCACTGCGCACGTTCTTCACCGATCGCGACCATATCGTCAAACTCGCCTGGCGCTACCACCCGATGATCCGGGCCCGCGTGCACAAGGTCATCGCCGAGAACCGGCATCCGGATCTCGTCGTCGTCCGCCTGCGCGGTCAGCGCCAGGTGGATCGCTGGCTCGACGGGCCCCTCGCCCGGAACCTCCGCTAGCGCAGGGCCCGCACGCGCCGCACCACGCCGAGTTCGATCCGTTCCACCGTGAAACCCTCGCGCTCACAGAAGGCCGCCGCACGTTCGTCCGCCACGAAATGCTCGGCGTACACCCGCTCGACATCGGCCGGCAACTGTCCGATGAGGACAGCGAGCAGCCGCGGCCCCAACCCGCCGCCGCGATGCCGGGGACGCACGTACAGCTTGCGGATCACGTCGCGTCCGCACTGCCCGACCCCGGCGAGGCACCCGCCTTCGTCGGCGACCACGACCGAACCGCGGGCCACGGCGCCGGCCACGTCGGTCACGTTCCACCACATCCGCACCTGCCTGGCAGCGGCTTCTTCGCCGATCAACGGCGCGTAATGGGCTTGGACGTGTATCTCACCGAAGCGGCAGATGGCCATGACGTCGTCTCGCCCGGCGTTCCGCACGATCATCGCCCCTGCCCCGATCCGCCACACTCGAGGGCCTTTCGGGCAGTTCCCGAACACCGGGGTTGTCCCGGGTGAACGCCCGCTGGTAACGATACGGGCGAATCAGCTTGTGCCCTACCGGTCCACTGCGGAACCAGGACGGCCGGTCTACCCTCCGTGCTGAAGGCCGGGGGTGTTCCGCCTCGTCGACCTCTCGATCGTGATCCCATCCCAACCAGGCCAAGGCGACGCATGCAACCCAATTTCGACGCAGGTGAGGACTTCGCACTCCTTTTGGAGCGAGAGGCCAAGAAACTCGAGGAAAAAGCCCAAGCCCTCACGGCCGCGTTCACCGCGTCGGCCTCCACGGTGAGCTCTCCCGACGGCTCGGTGACGGTGACGGTCGAAGCCAACGGATCGCTGAGCGCGATCGAGTTCGGCAACCGGGCCACCTCGCTGGGGCCCGCCCGGCTCTCCTCCTTGGTCATGCAGACGGTGCGCGAGGCCCAGCGCAAGACCGTCGAGAAGGTCACGGAGTCCTACACCGAGATCAACGGTGAAGACGAGGCCGCCCGGCTGGTCCGCACTTACCTGCCCAAGGTCGAGGACGAGGCGCCGGACGAGCCCGAACAGGACAAGTGGGCGCCCGAGGCGCACAACGAGCCGCCGCCTCCTCAGGCTGGGTACCGGCCGCCGCCCCCGCAGGCGGGCCCGCCGCAGCCCGGCCGTCCTGTGCGGCCGCCGAACCCCCCGGCGCCGCGAACCCGGCGACCGGCCTCCCCCGACGACGATGAGATGAGCCCCTGGTGACCGGATTCGGTGTCAAGACGGAAGCCATGACCGAGTTCGCCGGTCACCTCGACCAGCTCGAGGACGCGCTGCGGAAGAGCGCCGACATGGTGGGCAGTTGCGTGGCGGACCCCGGCATCTTCGGCATCTTCGGCGGCCAGATCTACGGCGCCGGCGCGAGCATGCACTGCGGGAAGGCGCGGGACCAGCTGAACAAGTACTCGGAGAACGTGCAGGAGTTCTCGGACAGGGTGCGCGAGGCGGCGAAGCAGTACAACGCCAACGAGCAGGAGACCGAGAAGCTGATCACCGACGCCGGCAAGGGGATCGACGAGGTGAAGGTCAAGTGAGCGACGAGTACCACCGGAACGATTTCGGGAACGGCAGCGGCACCAAGGCCGACGACTTCAAGGACGAGAACCGCAGCTTCCTCGCGGGCAGCGGCGACACCGCGGGCGCGGGGTTCTTCGATTCCGCGTTCTCGCTGAAGAAGGCCGTCGACGACGGGGACAGCCTCAGCATCGGGCTGGCCTCGGCGGGGATGGCGATCGAGATCCTCGGCATGGTCGTCGACCCGATCGGCTCGCTGCTGACCGCCGGGATCGGCTGGCTGATCGAGCACATCGTCATCTTCCGCTGGCCGCTGGACTTCCTGCTCGGTGACCCGAAGGGCATCGAGGCGGCCAAGACCGCGATCTACAAAGAGGGCGCGGAAGTCCGGGAGTGGGCGAAGGACCACGACGCCGCCACCAAGAAGTTCATGGAGAAGTGGGAAGGCGAGGCCGCCGACACCTTCCGCGCCGACATGGAGGGCGTCGCCGCCCAGATCGACGCGCTCGCCGGGTACATCGAATTCGCGGGCAAGCAGATGGGGATCGCCGGTGCCGTGATCGGCGCGGTCCGGGGCATCGTCCGCGACATCATCGCCATGACGCTGGCGGGTATCCTCAAGGCGGCGATCGTGGCGGTGGCACTGGCGCCGGTCACCTTCGGCGGTTCGATCATCGCGGCGATCACCTCCATCATGACCACGGTCGGGGTGGCGATCGCCAAGATCGCCAAGCAGATCGCCGACGTCGCCAAGAAGCTCGCCGAGATGATCAAGATCCTGGCGAAGACGCGCGGCGCGGCCGACGACGTCGTCAAGCTGACGCTCGGCGGCGGCAAGATCAAGCTGCCCAAGCCGAAGCCCGCCGGCGGCACCCCGATGCCCGGTGGCAAGAAGCCGATCGAGGGCCCGCCCCCGAAGCCGGGCGACACCACGCCGGAGGCCACGCCCAAGCCCCCTCGGGAAAAGCTCAGCGACATGCCCCTCCGGATCGTGCGCGAGAAGCTCGCGAAGGAACTGGAAGGGGTGGACGGGGCGGCCGACATCCTGAAGCGGTTCGACTACTGGAACAGCTTCCCGATCGGCGACCTCCACAAGAGGTTCCCGAAGGTGGCGGACGCGATCGAGAAGACCACCAAGATCCTCAGCGACCCGACCTACGGCGCGTCGGGCATGGCCGGGAAGACCATTGTCGAGCTGACGAAGGCCATCCCGCCCGCCGCGAACGAGAAGCCGCCGGAGGACAAGGAAGAGAAGTGACGGCAGGCGGCCCCCGTACCGGTGTTCCGGCCGGGGGCCGCCTGTGCTTTCGTTCGGTCATGACTGAACGGGTGAACATCTCCTCCGGCGGCGACTACGAGACCGTGTTCGGCTACAGCCGGGCGGTGCGCGTCGGCGAGCACATCCACGTTTCCGGGACCACTGCGCGTGAACCCGCCCGCTCGGGTGACGCGTACGAGCAGGCCGTGGCCGTGCTTTCGATCATCGAAGCCGCGCTGAGGGACGCCGGCTCGAGCCTGGTCGCGGTGGTCCGCACGGTCACCTACGTCACCGACATCAAGGACGCCGACCTGGTGGCGCGGGCGCACCGGGAAGCCTTCGGCGACGTGCTGCCCGCGGCCACCATGGTCGAGGTGTCGGCGTTGCTCGACCCGAAGATGAAGGTCGAGATCGAGGCCTACGCCATCGAGAAGTAACTCAGCCGCCGTGGTCGTGGCCCGGCATCGGAAGCAGCCGTGACACGCTGTCTTCGGTGCCGGGTGCGACGATGACGAACTGGCCCATCATCCCTTTGTCCTCGTGGCGCAGGATGTGGCAGTGGTACATGTAGGGCGCCGCCGGATCCGCGTGGCGCCCGAATTCGACGGCGAGTTTCACGGTGGCCTGCTTCGGCACGTAGACGGTGTCCTTGGGGCCGCTCAGATAGGCGGGCGGCGGCGCGCCGTTGATTTCCAGTACCCGGAACGCGACTTCGTGGATGTGGAAGTTGTGCGTGTAGGTCGTGTTGTGGATCTCCCAGATTTCACGCGCGCCGGCCGCGACGACCTCGTCGATCCGCGTCATGTCCATGTCCTTGTCGTTGATCTCCGAACCGGTCAAGGTCATGCGCCGGACGCGGGCGCCCGGTGGTGCCTCGGGCAAGGCGGCCGAGGAGAGCCGCGCGGGCAACGGTGACTCGTCCCGTCGCGGTCCCGCCGCGATGATCTTGAGCAGATCGAAGTCGCCCTCCTCGATGTCCGTCGCCGCCTCGGTGCGCTCGCCGACGCTCCGGAGGACCACCTGCTCCCCGGGAGCGAAGGAGGCGACGATCTCCAGCCGTTCGCCGGGGCTGAGGACCGCCCGCCGGACGGCCGCCGGGCCGGGCAGGAGGCCACCGTCGGTGCCGATCACGTGGAACTCGCGGCCGTCGGCGAATTCGAGGAAGTAGATCCGGGCGTTCGACGCGTTCAGCACCCGGAACCGGATCCGGCCGGCGGGTACCTCGACGAACGGATCGAACGTGCCGTTGACCAGGATCGTTTCGCCGATCAACCCGAAGGTGCCATCGAAGTTCTCCACGAGCCGTCCGTCGGAGTCGAGGTGCTTGTCCTGGAGGATCAGGGGGATGTCGTCCACGCCGTAGTCCGACGGCAGGCCGGGAGCGGCCGCCTCGGGGTCCACGATCTGGATCATCCCCGCCAGGCCCCGGTAGACGTGGCGGGCGGTCTGTTCGTGCGGATGCGGGTGGTACCAGCCGGTGGCGGCGGGCTGGTCGACCGTCCACTCCGGACGCCAGGTCGCCTCCGGAGCGATCGTCTGATGTGGACCGCCGTCCATCCGCGCCGGCAGGCGCATCCCGTGCCAGTGCAGGGTGGTCGGCTCGCCGATCCGGTTGGTGACGGCCATCGCCACCCGGTCGCCGCGGCGCATGCGCAGCGTCGGGCCGAGGTGGTCGCCGTTGATCCCCCACGTGCTCGCCCGCCTGCCCGGGATCAGTTCGGTGCTTCCCGTACGGAGGGTGAGCTCGAACCGGCGGATACCGGAGGCGTCCAGTTCCGGCGACAGCAGCGGCGGCACCCGCAGGCGGTTGGCGAACGCTCCCGGCCGATGAGCGGTCCCCGGCGAACAGCCCGCGACGACGGTACCGGCGGCCACGAGCGCGCCGAGCTTCAAGAAGGAACGTCGGTCCATGCCGCGATGATCTCGGCGAGCGGGCGCCCCGCGCGTCGGCCGGGAACGGTATTCCGGGAGATCCGACCGGCGCGGTAGGTCATCCCGGCGCGGTAGGCCGATCGCCTGTCACGGGCGGACGCGCGGCGGGGCGGATTCGGCCAGAGTCGCCACCATGAGAAAACTCGTCACGACGGCGATCGCCGTCACCGCTTTCCTGACCGGTTCACCCGCGCTGGCCGAGCCGGGCGGACTCGATCTCACCGTCACCCAAGCGGGTTTCACCGCACCATCGACCGTCCGTGCGGACGTCCTCACCCTGTCGGTGCGGTCGGAAGATCCGGCGGGCGCGTGGGTGGGCCTGGTGCGGCTGCGCCCGGGAGTCGCGCTCGAAACCTATACGCGGCACCTGAAACAGGCGATGTCCGACGACCCCGCCGACGTGATGGCGGGTGGCAGGGCCGTCACCGCCGACGCGGAGATGTTCGGCGGTGTCGCCGTGGGCGGCGTCCCGGCGGCGGCCGAGATCGCCGTGTCCCCCGGTGACTACCACCTGGTGGATTTCCGTGACGTCGCCGAGCCGGACTTCCTCTCGCGGATCCGGCCGCTGCGGATCAGCGCGGGGACGTCGCCGAAAGCGACCAAGGCGACGGCGGCGATCATCGCGACCGACAACGGATTCCTCGCGCCGCGTTCCCTCACCTCCGGCGCGCCGGTGTTCGTGCTCAACGCGTCCGGCCAGTTCACCGAAGCCATGCTGCTGCCGGTGCGGCCGGGGACCGCGCTCGCCGACCTCGACGCCTTCTTCGCCCGCACCGGGCCGAGCCCGTTCACCGGCCGCCCGACGGGGGTCGTTCCGCTGTCGCCGTGGCGTTCGGCGATACTCACCACGGCGCTTCCTCCCGGCGAGTACGCGCTGGTCACCTGGGTGCGCGACCTGCGCACCGGGGAACCGCTGGCGCTGCGCGGCGCACGTGCCCTGGTGCGCGTTGCCTGACATCACAGGGGTCCTGATGAGCGTGAGACGACCCACCGCGGCCGAGACCGCGACCGGGATGGGCGTCGCGGCGCTCGTGGCCGTCTCGGCGGTGACGCGGATCGGGCCGAGCGGACCGGAAGGGACGCTCGGCCCGGCCGGTGCCGTCCTGCTCGTCCTGCTGGCCGCGCTGATCACCGCGCGCCGGATCTTCCCGTTCGGGGTACTGGTGGCCGTCAACGCGGTCGTCGCGGCGTGGTTCGCCCTCGATTGCCCCGGCAGGCTGATCACGGTGGCGGCGCTGATCGCCTGCTACACCGTCGCGGCCGAACGCGGCTGGCGGCTCGGCGCGGCGGCCTGGGCGGTCACCGCCGCGGTGTCGACGGTCGTGGTGCACGGAACCCTTGCCGTGGCGTGGTTCGACGACCGGGCGGTGAACGCGCTTTCGCTGGAACTGGCCGCGGTGGCGCTCGGTTCCGCGGTCCACTACCACCGCGCGTACGCCAAGGGCGCACGGGAAGAGGCACTGCGGCTGCGGTTGCGGGAAGCCGAACAACGGCTGGAGATCGCCCGCGAACTGCACGACGTGGTCGGCCACACCATGGTGACGATCAGCGTGCAGGCCGGCGTCGCGACCCATGTGCTGGAGCGGAACCCGGACCAGGGCGCGGCCGCGCTGCGCACCATCAAGACGATCAGCGACGAGGGGCTGGCCGAGGTCCAAGCGTTGCTCGGCATGCTGCGCGTCGACGGGGCCGCGGCCGACCGTGGCGGCCTCGCCCGGCTGGAAACCCTGCTGGACGTGACGAGGGCGACCGGTTTCCCGGTGGAACTGGTGGTGCGGGGCGAACGCCGCTCCTTGCCGCCGCGGGTGGACCTGGCCGCGTTCCGGACCGTCCAGGAAGCGCTGACGAACGCGCGGCGGCACGCGCGGCCGACGTCGATCCGGGTCTCGCTGCTCTATGGTGACGACGTGCTGGAGATCGGGGTTCGCAACGACGGAGCGGGGGAAAGCGCCTCGTCTCCCACCGGTGGCAACGGGATCACCGGGCTGCGCTCGCGGGCCACGGATTTGGGCGGCACCCTGCACGCGACGCGGACCGGTGACACGTTCGAGGTCACGGCCACGCTCCCCGCACCGGCGGTGGACCGCTGATGCCGGTCCGGGTGCTGATCGCCGACGACCAGTCCCTGGTCCGGGCGGGTTTCCGGGTGCTGGTGGAATCCGAGGACGACATGGAGGTCGTCGGTGAGGCCGGAGACGGTGCCGCCGCGGCCGCCCTCGCCGAGCGGCTCCGCCCGGACGTGGTCCTGATGGACGTGCAGATGCCCGGCACCGACGGGATCGAGGGCATCCGGCGCATCACCGCGAATCCGGAACTGTCGGCGGTGCGCGTCCTCATCCTCACCACTTTCGACACCGAGGAGTACGCGGTCGCGGGTATCACCGCGGGCGCGAGCGGCTTCCTGCTCAAGAACACCGCGCCCGCCCAGCTCCTGCACGGCATCCGGGTGGTGGCGGGTGGTGAGGAGCTGCTGGCCCCCGGGCTGACCCGCAGGCTGATCGCGCGGCTCGTCACCCCCGCGCGGGCGACGGTGGACGACACGGTGTTCGCCGAACTCACCGTGCGGGAACGGGAAGTCGTCGCGCTCGTCGCCGAGGGGCTGAGCAACGCGGAGATCACCGCCCGGTTGTTCATCAGCATGGCGACGACCAAGACCCACGTCAGCCGCGCGCTGAGCAAACTCGGCGCGCGCGACCGGGCTCAGCTGGTCGCCATGGCCTATCAACACGGCCTGGTCAGCCCACCCGAGCCCGGCCGGTGAACTAGTCGCGCCCCTCGACGCGATAGGTCACGTGAACCGCGCCCCCGCCCGCGGCCGCGCTCACCTGAACGAGGGACGCGGGATTCACGCCCTCGAACAAGCGGGTGCCGCCGCCGACCATCTCGGGCACGATATGCAGCCGCAATTCGTCGACGTCGCCGCCGGCGAGCGCCTGCTGGACGACCGAAGCCCCGCCCGCGATCACGACGTCACGCCCGGCCGCCGTTTCGTGTGCCCGCCGGAGCGCCTCCTCGACCCCGGTGACGAACGAGAACCGGGTCGGTCCCTTCACCAGATCGGGTCCGGGACGATGCGTGACGACGTACACCGGCATCCCCCAGGTCCCGTCCTCGCCCCACAGCCCGATGCCGACGTCGAACAGTGTCCTGCCGATGACGAACGCGCCGGTGTTCTCGAACATCACCCTGGCCGCCGCCTTGTCGACGTCGTCCGGATCCTCCATGCTCCACGCGGTGAGCCGCTGTCCCGCGGTCCCGAACGGCGCGTCCACACCGACGCCTTCGCCCGCCACGTATCCGTCCAGCGACGGGCTGATGTCGACGATCGTCTTCCCCACCGGGGCCTCCCTTGTCCGTTTCCCCGATTGTGGGCACGGGGGCGGGCGCATACATCCGTCCACAGCGGTACATCCGGCCGTACCCCGTGAGGATGACGGTCACCTCCCGAAAGACCCGACCAGTGCTTCGGGAGCTTCGCGCGTCGCGTAGAGCTTCCAGAAGGCGTCGGCGAAGACGTCCGGGTGGATCACCTCGGGCTCGAAGTCCATCGGGCTCGCCGTGAGCGCCTGGTGCGGCACGCTGCCCTCGATGAGTGCGCCGACGTTGACGGCTCCGGCATAGACCCCCTTCTCCGCGAGCACGGCGTTCAGGTTGTGGAAGTAGTTCCGCAGCGCTGCCTGCGCCATCCCGACGTTGCCGAGAAAGGGCGCCGGGTACAGGCCGGATTGCCCGGCGGTGAACAGGATCGCGCCATCGCCCCGCTCGGTCATGGCAGGCAGCACGGCCCGCACGAGTGCCACCGCGGACACCAGGAACCGGTCGAGGACGAGCCGGAGGTTCTCCGGATCCACGTCGAGCACCGGCACGATGCCCTCGCCCATGGTCCCGCCGCCGGGGTTGAACGCGACCGCGTCGATCCGGCCGATGGCGGTGACGGCGGACGCGATCTGGGCAGGCTCGTAGACGTCGGCGACGAAGCCGTTCGCCTCGATGCCGTCACGGGCGAGTTCGGCGACGAGCGCGTCGAGATTCTCGGTGGTGCGCGCGACGAGGGCGGTCCGGAAACCCTCGGGGGCGAACCGGCGTGCGAGTGAAAGCCCCAGCACCGGTCCGGCGCCGAAGATCGCGAGTGTCTTGGTCATGTGTCCTCCAGAGAATTAAGTTGAGGTCTTCCTCAATTTATACCGGTAACTTGAGGATGTCTTCAACTTGACTACGATGCGGTCATGACCAAACCCCTGCGGAAGGACGCCCAGCGCAACCGCGACTTGCTGGTCGAGGCCGCCAGGGGGCTCTACGCCGAGCGCGGTCTCGACGTCGCGCTCGAAGAGATCGCCAAGACCGCGGGCGTCAGCATCGGCACGCTGTACAACCACTTCCCCCAGCGCGCGGACCTGGTGAACGCCGTGTTCGCCGACCGGACCGAGACCGTCGCGAAGCTGGCCGAACACGCGCTCTCCCTCGACGACGCCTGGGTCGGATTGACCTCCTTCGTCGAACGGGTCTGCGAATTGCAGGCAGCCGACCGCGGCTACAACGAACTCGCCTCGACGCGTCCGCCGCAGGCCGAAGATCTCGAACGCGGCTACGAACTCATGACGCGGATCGTCGACCGCGCCAAGGAGAGCGGCGCCCTGCGCGCCGATTTCACGCTCGAGGACATGGCCTTCGTGACCTGGGGGATCGCTCGTACCGTCGAGGCGACCGCGGCCGTCCGGCCGGAGGTGTGGCGCCGCCATCTCGCGCTGCTGTTCGACGGAATGCGGGCGCCCGCCGCGAACCCGTTACCGGAGCCCCCGCTGCGGCCCGCCGAACTGGCCCGCATCATGGGCGGCTGCGGCTGAGGGCAACCCTCCGCCCCTCCGGCGCGTGTTCACTCCGGAGGGGAACCCATGAAGACGAAACTCTTGCTCGCCGCCCTGACCTTGTTCGTGACGACGGCCTGTTCCGGGGAGCCACCGCCGGCCCCCGCGACGGTCACCGTCACCCCGCCGTCCTCGGCGCCTGCCGCGCCGGACGCCAAGACCGTCGCTTGGCTCGACGGAGTGTGCGGCGCGGTGTACGGCTACATGAAGGCTTCCAACGACTACGTGAGCAAGCAGCGCTCGGGCACGGAGGTGACCCGCGTCGCGCTGAAGGAAGAACTCGGGGTCCGCGCGGGGTTCGCGGGCAAGGTCGTCGACGACCTGACCGCGCTGCCCCCGTCGCCGATTCCCGGCGGCGACGCGGTGATGAAGTCCCTTGTGGACCAATACGCCGCCGCGAGGGACGCGGCGACCGCGGGAAAGCAGCGGTTGGAGAACTCCGGGAACGGAGCCGCCATGGACGCGGCCATCAAGGCGATGGACGCCACGCAGAAACCGCTCACGGAAACCCCCGACCTCATGCCCGCGCTCAAAATCGACACGCAGGAGCTGATGGCCGCCGCGGCCGAAGCCAAGAAGTGCGTGCCCGCTTAGGCTTTCCGGGCCCGTCAGGCGGAGGTTGCGAAAGCCACTTTCGCAACCTTCAACGTTGCGAAAGTGGCTTTCGCAACACGCCACCTTGCCTCACCGCGCCATTCAGGCGGGCGGAGTGAAACCGGGCGGCATCACCATCGGCCGCCCGGCGTTCAACCCACCGTCGACGAGAACCGAAGTCCCGGTCAGGTAGCCGAAATCCGACGACGCCAAAGCAACGACCGCCGAAGCGATCTCACCGGCCTCCCCCATCCGCGGCAGACCATGGACGTTCAACGGCCCCCAAGCCTTCTTGAACTGTGCCCACGAATCGTCCGGAATACCCGGAGGCCGCACCAGCCGGGTGTCGGTCGTGCCCGGATCGATCGACAGCACCCGGATGCCCTTCGCCCCGTAGTCCAACGCCGCCGCGCGCACGAGACCCTGCACGGCGCGTTTGCTCGACGTGTAGGCGGCGTGCCCCGGCCTGGTCTGGTCGGCCTGCGCCGAAGCGGTGCAGACGATCACCCCGCCGCCCGCCTCCAGCAGATGCGGCACCTCGTACTTGATCGAGAGGAACACGCCCCGCGCGTTGGTGCGCTGCACGTCCTCCCATTCGTCGACGGAGATCTCGTGCAGCGGCTTGCCGAGATGGATCCCGGCGTTGTTGAACGCGATGTCGAGCCTGCCGTACCGGCGTGCGACGCCGTCCACGAAGGCCTGCACCTGTTCGGGGACCCGGACGTCCGCCCGGAAATAGGTCGCCTCCCCGCCCGCGCGGCGGATCTCCCGTTCGACCCCGCGGCCGAGTTCTTCCCGCCTGCCACAGAAACCGACCTTGGCCCCGGCCGCGGCGAAGGCGATGGCCGTCTCGCGCCCGATCCCCGACGTCGCCCCGGTGACGATCACGACCTTGCCCGCGAACCGCCGCCGGTCTTCCCCCGCCGTGGCCGTGTTCGCCGCCAGCATCGCGACACCGGCCGCCGCCGCACCCCCGAGCACCGCGCGCCTGCCCACTGCTTCGCCCACAGTTCCCTCCAGATGGATAGTCATACTTTCCAAAACAGAAAGTAGGACTATCCGTCTGAGAGGCCTCTCAAGAATCGAGCTCCGGCGTGATCCCGCCCGCCGCGGCCAGCGCGCGATGCAGCGCCAGCTCCGCCGTCGGTCCCTCGGCCAGCACGATCCCGGTGCACGACCGCTGATCCGCGAGATGCCGGATCTCGTCGCCGGGGCTCGCCGTCGGATACCACTCCGGCGCGCCGGGCAGACCGGGCAACCTGTCGAGCCCCGACCAGCCCTTCAGCACGCCTTCCTCGGCCGGGTACGCCAGGACGAACCCGATCCCCGGCCCGCCCCCGATCCGCTGGGTGAGCAGGGCGGGTTCCTCGCCCAGCGCCATGGCGATCATCGCGGAATAGACGTTGGTGCCCAACGATCGGCACAACGCCTCGCCGAGCATCGCCCCGCCGATCCGGATGTTGATCTCGACGACCTCCGGGCCGTCGGCGGTGAGCACGAATTCGGTGTGCGCGAAGCCCTGCTCGTGCCCGGCCGCCTTGAGCACGCGGCCGATCCAGTCGGCGAGCCCGGCGTACTCGGCCTCGGGGAAGGCCACCGGGAACGCGGCGGCTTCCTCACGCCGGACGGGTTCGGGCGAGAGCTGGCGGGAGAGGATCCCGAGCAGCCGCGTCCTTCCCTGCCAGGTCACGGTTTCCGCGCTGTAGAGCGGTCCGGCGAAATACGGTTCGGCGATCAGATGCCCCTTGAGCGGCGTCGTCTTCGCCTCCAGCCTGGCCCGGCCGAGTTCGGCCTGATCGCGGACGAGCCACACACCCCGCGACGACGTTCCCGAAGAATCCTTGACCACCAAGGGAAAACCAAGTTCCTCGGCGACCATGACCGGCACCGGCCTGCCGCGGGTGAGCCCGTGTTCGTACAGCCGATCGCGCACCGCGCCCTTGTCCCGCAGCACCCGCACGGCGGCCGCGTCCGGGCCGGGCAGGCCGAGCCGGGCGGTGAGTTCCGCCCCGGGCAGCGCCCAGGTGTCGGTCGAGTTGATAATCCCGGCGAGGTCCGGGATGGCCCGCAACGCGGTTTCGCAGGCCGCGATGTCGGTGGTGTCGATGTCGACGACCTCGACCCGGTCCGGCCCGAGCGTACCGAGTTCGTAGCGGTAGATGTCGCGATTTCCGGTGAACAGCACCAGCTTCCGCCCGGCCTCCGCCGCCGCGTCGGCGAGCCTGCCCAAGCCGAAGGTGAGTGCTTCCAGCAGGACGACGGTCACGACACCCGCTCCTTCCGGTACGACGGTTGCACGGGTATCCCGAACCGGCGGCGTCGCCAGTCCATCGCCGCCCACGGCAGGGCGAGTTCGTCCAGTGAGGCGATCTCGCGCGGCGCGAGGCCCGCCGGGTCGACTGCCTCCCGGTGACGGGCGAAAACCCTTGCCGTGTAACGGTGACCGGTGTCCGCGCCGATCACGACATGGGTCCGCTCCGGATTCCGCGCCGCCTCCCAGCCCGCGACGAGATACGCCGCCCCCGTGGAGAGCCCGGCGAACACGGCATGGTCACGCATCAGGCCGACGGTCGCGGCCATGGCGTGCACGAAATCCAGCCAGTGGATCCTGTCGTACAGCTCGTGGTCCACGTTGCCGAACGGGATGGCGGAGCCGATCCCCGCGATGATCGCGTCCGGATCGGTGAACCGTTCACTGCCGAAGGTGACGCTGCCGAACGGCTGGACCCCGGTCAGCCGCACGTCCGGATCACGTTCACGCAGCGAGCGCGCGATCCCGCCGGTCGACGCGCCGGTGCCCACACTGCCGACGACGGTGATCGGCCCGGACGGCAGCGCGCGGGCGACGAGATCGGCGACCTCGGCGTAGCCCAGGTAATGCACGGGGTCGTGGTACTGGCGCATCCAGTGCATGTCCGGATGACGTTCCAGCAATTCGTGCACGCGAGCGACCCGGCGCCGCTGATCGAGGCGGAGATCGTCCGACGGCGGCATCTGGTCCACCGTCGCACCGAGGATCTCCAGCTGCGAGCGCATGGTGAGGTCGACGGTCGTGGACGCGACGATATGGCAGCGCAAGCCGTAACGGTGGCAGGCCATCGCCAGCGCGAGCGCGTAGATCCCGCTGGAGCTGTCGATCAGTGTCTGTCCTTTTCGGACGGTGCCGTCGGCAAGCAGCGACCGGACCGCGCCGAGCGCCGCGTAGACCTTGAGGGTCTCGAAGCGGATCAGCACGACGTTCGGTTCGAGCCGGATCAACGCGGGTGTCTTGATCGCGTCGGTGACGTGGTCGTGGACCAGCGCGGACATCGCGGTCACCGGCCGATCGAGCGCAGGTACGCGGCCAGCGATTCGGCGCCCGCCGCGTTGCGCGGGCCGCTCACGAGGTCCCCGTAGGAGATGACGTGGAACCGGTTGTCGCGCACGGCGGGCGTGTTCTTGAGCTGTGGCGAGGATTTGACGAACGCGATCTTGTCCTGCGCGGGCTGGTCGGCGTAGTCCACCACGACGATCACCTCGGGTTCGGCCTTGACCACCGCTTCCCAGCCGACACTCCCCCAGCCGTCCCGCAGCTCGCGGAAGACGTTCGTGCCGCCCGCCGCGTCGATGATGTCGTTGGGGGCGGCGTGTTTCCCGGACGTGAAGGGCTGGTCGGTGCCCGAGTCGTAGACGAAGACCTTGGCGGGCGGTGTCTTCGGCGCTCCGGCGCGGACCTTGTCGAAGCGCCCCTTGAGTTCCGTGACCAGCTCGTCGGCCCGCTGCCGGACGCCGAAGATGTCGCCGAGATTGCGCAGGTCGGTGTAGAGCGCCTCGAGCGGCGTCACCTCCGACTTCGCCGCCGGGTACTCCCAGCAGGTCTCGGTGTGCAGATAGCTCCGGATGCCGACCTGTTCCAGCAGTTTGGGAGTGATGCCGCGTTCCTCGCTGAACCCGGAGTTCCAGCCCGCGATCACCCAATCCGCCTTGGCGTCGACCAGGATCTCGCGGGTGACCCTCGATGTGCCGAGCCGCTCGACCTTGGCGTAGTCGTCCTTCCACGGCGAACCGGCGATCGACGGATCGCCCAGCGAATTCATCACGTAACCGCGCATCCGGCCGGCGAGCCCGAGCGCGAACAGCTTCTCCGCACCGGAAACGTCGTAGGCCACCGGACGTTGCGGCGCGGGGAAGGTGACTTCCGCGCCGCAGTTGGTCACCGTGGCCTGTGCCGGCGCGGCCGGCCCGGCCTCGACCTGGGCACCGCAGGCGCTCAGGAGCAGCGCCGCGGCGAAGAGCGCGGTCACCCTGGACGGCTTCATCGTGTGATCCCCTCGGTTTCCTCGGCGGGAAGGTCGTAAAGCAGCTGGAGCGCCCCGGTCACGGGATGGGTCACCTGGGTGACCTCGACGCCGAACACGGCGCGGACCGTTTCCGGCGTGAGCACCTCGGCCGGAGTGCCGCAGGCGGCGAGCGATCCGCCGCGCAGCAACGCGATCCGGTGACAGACGGCGGCGGCGAGGTTGAGGTCGTGCAGCGCGACCAGCACGGTGAGCCCGCAGTCACGCAGGAACTTCAGCAGTTCCACCTGGTGGCGGACGTCGAGATGGTTCGTCGGCTCGTCGAGGACCAGCACCTGCGGTTCCTGGACGAGCGCCCTCGCCACCAGGACGCGCTGGCGTTCGCCCCCCGAGAGGGTCAGCACGCTGCGCCGGGCGAGATGGGTGATGTCCATCCGCCCCAACGCTTCCCGGCACAGCGCGCGTTCACGGGCCGAGAGCCGGAGGTTGCCGCGCTGATGCGGCGAACGCCCGAGCGCGACGACCTCCTCGACGGTGAAGTCCAGATCCGCCCGGCTGTCCTGGGTGAGCGCGGCGATCCGGCGGGCGGTGTCACGCAGCCCCTGCTCGGCGAGGTCGGTCCCGTCGAGCAGGACCGCGCCGCCGGACGGCGACAGCGCCCGGTAGACACAACGCAACGCCGTCGATTTGCCGCTCCCGTTGGGGCCGAGCAGTCCGACGACCTCGCCCGCGCCGACGTCCAAGCACAGCTCCCGGATCAGCGTCGACCCGGCCACCTCGACGGAAAGTTCACGCAGCGACAGCATCAGCGGCCTCCGAACGCGTAGCCGCGGCGCCGCATCACGACGAGGAACACCGGAACGCCGATCAGCGCGGTGATCACGCCGAGCGGCAGTTCCTCGGGCGCGACGAGCGTGCGGGCCAGCAGATCGACCCACACCAGGAAGACCGCGCCCACCAACGGCGCCAGCGCCAGCACCCGGCGATGCCCCGAACCGGCGATCATCCGCACCACGTGCGGCAGGACCAGCCCGACGAACCCGATCGAACCGCTGACCGCCACGAGCAGGCCGGTGACCACCGCGGTGAGCAGGAACAGCCAGCGGCGCAAGGCGGCGGCGTCGGTGCCGAGGCTCATCGCGGTCTCGTCGCCCATGGACAGGACGTCGAGCGCGGTGCCGTAGCGCAGCAGGACCACGACGGCGACCGCGACCCCGAGTGCGGCCAGCGGCAGCGAGGCCCACGTCGCCGCGCCGAGGCTGCCGAGCAACCAGAACAGCACGGTCTGCGCGGCCTGGCCGTTCGGCGACAGGTAGACGAGCACGCTCATCACGGCCTGGAAGGCATATGTGAGCGCGACGCCGGTGAGCACGAGACGCAACGGCGTCAGACCGAATTTGCTGCGGGCGGCGAGATAGACGATCGCCGTCGCGCCCAGCGCGCCGAGGAAGGCCGCCGTCGACAACGCCAGCACGCCGAGCCCGGCGAACAGGCCGAACACCACGACGGCCGCGGCGCCGACCGAGGCGCCCGACGAGATCCCGAGCACGAACGGATCGGCGAGGGCGTTGCGGACCAGGGCCTGTACCGCGACGCCGACCACCGCGAGCCCCGCGCCGACCACGGCCGCCAGCAGCACCCGCGGGGTGCGGACCTGCCAGACGATCGAGTACCCGGTGACCTCGTCGCCGGTGATGGTGCCGCCGGTGATCGCCTTTCCCAGGTAGCGCAGGACATCCGTGAGCGCGACGGTGGACGGGCCGAGCGCGATGCCCGCGACCAGCGAGAGCAGGAGCGCGGCCGACAGCGCGATCACCGGGCCGGTGAGCCGGAGCGGACGCGCGGTGTCGTCATCCGGTTCCGCGAAGAGGCGGAGAGGTTCAGCCGTCACGTTCACCGCGCACGATCAGGCGGCGCGCGTGGTTGTCGTACGGCGAGCCGTCGAAGTCACCGAAGCATTCGACGCCGGTGAAGCCCGCCGTCTCGAACAGCGCCTTCAGTTCCGCGGCGCTGTAAAGGAAGGAGACGATCGACGCCTGCTTCGCCTCGCCGTCGCGGACCAGCGTCCACTCGGTCCTGAGCCGGGTCCAGTCGTCGAGAATGGTGTCGCGCATGAACACCGTCCCGCCGTCGACGTCGACCGCCTTCGGGCGGCCGACCCAGCCGGCCAGCACCTCCTTGCCGAGCACGTCGACCAGCAGCCTCCCACCGGGCGCGAGGCTGGCGTAGGCGTTGCGCAGCACTGTGAGGTTGTCGCCGGGCTCGGTGAAGTAGCCGAACGACGTGTACATGTTGACGATCAGGTCGTACGCGGCGGGTTCGGTGTATTCGAGCATGTCGGCCTGGATGAGCTTCGCGGCGACTCCCGCGTTTTCGCAGGCTTCGCGCGCGCGTTCGAGCATCGCCGGGCTGAGATCGACGCCGGTCACGTCCGCGCCCCGCTTCGCCAGCGGCACGACGTGGATCGCCGGGCCGCACGCCAGATCGAGCACCTTCGCGCCGTCGGCGACTTCGAGCAGCGGTGACGTGGCCGTCAGGCGTTCGGCCTCTTCGGCCCGGCTGGGCGGGAACATCACGTCCGCGAAGCCGACCCACAGGTCGTCGTCCTCGTACCAGTGCATCTCTCTCCGCTCGCCGGGCCGCACGATTCAGCCCCACAAGTCGTCGAAAGGTCGTCTTCGGTTCCCGGCTCCGCCGGCTTTCTCGTGGAGTGATCACGGAAGGCGTGTTCGGGGCGCTCCGTGAAGGCCTCCTTGCCTGACCTGAAGCGCGTGAAGGCCCCCTTCCCTCGGCTGAGCCGAGGGAAGGGGGCCTTCACGCGCGGACACCCACGCGCGGACACCGTGACTGCTGTGGTCGCGGGGTTCCTGCTTCCCCGTGGTGCGCGCGGGCCGATCGGGCAGCGCGGATCGCCCGATCGGATGGCCGCGACCCGGTGATCACCGGCGCGAACCTGGCTACCGTCGCTGTATGACTCTCGTACCGACGGTCGACCTGAGCACCTGGCACGACGACCGCGCACGGCTCGCGCACGCCGTCGACGAGGCCCTGCGGGACGTCGGGTTCCTGCAGGTCGTCGGGCACGGCATCCCCCGGGCGACGATCGACGACATGTGCGAAGCGACCGCCGCGTTCTTCGCTCTCCCTGTCGAGGAGAAGCTCCGATCCGCGCCCGCGGACCGTGCCTCGGATCGCGGGTACGCGGCCGAAGGCACCGAAGGGCTGGCGTACAGCCTCGGCGAGACGACGCCGCCCGACCTGTCGGAATCGTTCGTCATCGGCGCGGAGCACATCGACGGCGAGGACCCCTACGGCTTCTTCGCCCCCAACATCTGGCCCGAACTACCGGAGAACCTGCGTCCGGCGCTCACCGCGTACGCCGACGAAGCGCATCGGGTCGCGCGCGTGCTGCTGGAGATCTTCGAGACGGCGCTGGAGCTGCCCGAGGGCTACCTCGGCTCGTACACGCGGCACCCGACACGCACCCTGCGGGTGAACCACTTCGAGCGCCGCGCCGGAGCGCCCGAGCCCTTGCCGGGTCAGATGCGGCTCGGCGCGCACACCGACTACGGCATCGTCACCGTCCTCTACGCCGACCCCGTCCCCGGCCTGCAGATCCACGGCCCCGACGGCGCCTGGCACGACGTCGTCCCCGCCGAGGACGCGCTGGTGGTGAACCTCGGCGACCTCACCGCGCAGTGGACCAACGACCGCTGGCGCTCCACCCTGCACCGGGTCGTGCCGCCGTCCGGGCCGGGGCCGTCACGGCGGCGGAGCGTGGCGTTCTTCTTCGACGGCGACCACGACGCGCGGTTCGAATGCCTCCCGACCTGCCAGTCCGCCGAAAACCCGCCGAAATATCCGCCCGTCCTCGGCGGCGAGCACCTCTACGCCAAGATCACCGGCGGGCGGACCCTGGAACCCGCCGACGCGATGAACACCGCGGCCGACCGCGGCTGAGGAAAAATCTTCGGCGGACCATGTCCGGTCCTGTCCGGCGGCTCCGACGTCCCCGGCAGAAGGCGCCGGAGCGGTGCCCGCCGAGAGGAGAGAACCGTGAAGTACATGATCATGATGTTCGGGTCGCAGAAGGACCTCGTCGACATCGCCGGCGCCTGGAGCGCCGACGAGGTCAAGGCCCTGCACGAGTTCATGACCAAGTGGAACAACGATCTGGTCGAGTCCGGCGAGTTCGTCGACGCGCAGGGACTCTCCCAGCCGACGCACGCGCGCCGCGTCTCCCTGCGGGACGGCGCGCTGGTGGTGACGGACGGGCCGTACGCCGAGACGCAGGAGGTCCTGGTCGGATACACGACCGTCGACTGCGCGAGCTACGACCGCGCGACCGAGATCGCGGCCCAGCTGGCGAACACCCCGCATCCGGAAGGCAGCGACCTCGGCCGCGACTGGTACGTCGACATCCGGCCGTGCGCCGACAGCTTCGAAGAACTGGAGCTCTAGGGTGCCGGACAGCGGCGTCGAGGATCTGCTGCGCGAGCTGTCGCCGCAGGTCCTCGGCGCGGTCGTCCGCCGCTACGGTCACTTCGACCTGGCGGAGGACGCGACGCAGGAGGCGCTGCTCGCGGCCGCGACACAATGGCCTGCCGAAGGGCGGCCCGAAAATCCGCGCGCGTGGCTCATCACCGTCGCCTCGCGGCGGCTGACCGACCTGCTCCGCGCCGAGCAGGCCCGACGCCGTCGCGAGGACAACGTCGTCCAGCGGACCCTGCCGGAGGAACACCTCGCCCCCGCTGCGGACCGGCGTGCCACCGACTCCGACGACACGCTCGTCCTGCTCTTCCTGTGCTGCCACCCGTCCCTGTCGCCCGCGTCGCAGATCGCGCTGACCCTGCGAGCGGTCGGCGGTCTCACCACGGCGGAGATCGCCCGCGCGTTCCTGGTGCCCGAGGCGACGATGACCCGGCGGATCAGCCGCGCGAAGGCCGGCGTCAAGGCCAGCGGTGTCCCGTTCGGCGAGCCACCGGAAGCGGGACGGCTCGACGCGGTGCTCCACGTGCTGTACCTGATCTTCACCGAGGGGTATGCCACCACGTCGGGCCCCGACCTGACGCGGAGCGACCTTTCCGCCGAAGCCATCCGCCTGGCCAGGATCGTCCACCGGCTGCTGCCGGACGACAGCGAGGTCACCGGGTTGCTCGCGCTGATGCTGCTCACCGACGCGCGCCGTCCGGCGAGGACGGGGCCGGACGGCGCGCCGATCCCGATGTCCGAACAGGACCGGAGCCGGTGGAACACCGAGTACGTCGCGGAGGGTGTCGCGCTGCTGTCCGAAGCGCTGCCGCACGGGCCGACCGGGCAGTACCAGATCCAGGCGGCCATCGCCGCGCTGCACGACGAGGCGCCGAGCGCCGAGAAGACCGACTGGCCGCAGATCGAAGCGCTGTACGCGGTTCTGCTGCGGCTCTCCGACAACCCGGTGGTGGCGCTGAACCACGCCGTCGCCGTCGGAATGGCCAGAGGAGCGCGAGAAGGCTTGGCGGCGTTGGAAGAACTCGGCGACCGGATCGCCGGTGACCACCGGTTCCACGCCGCCCGCGCGCACCTGCTGGAGATGGCCGGGGACACCGCCGGAGCCGTCGAGTCCTATGTGGACGCCGCGCGACGCGCCACGAGCCTGCCGCAGCAGCGTTATCTCCACGCCCGGGCCGAACGCCTCGTGAGTGGTAAGGACGGTTAGAACCGTCCTTACCACTCACGAGACGCCCAGGCACTAGCAGCTGACGAGAAGCCCGGTGATCGCCGTGCAGGTCGCCGACGCTGTGTCGTTGGCCGCGTTCGGGTCGGCGACGGAACTCTGCGTGATCTTCGCGGTCGTCTTGACCGGCCCGACGGTCAGCAGCCCCGTCGCCACCGAGAACTTGGCCGTGGCACTGGCTCCGGAGGCGAGCGACGAGAAGTCGCAGTTGACGACCTTCGTGCCGCTCGGGTTCGAGCAGGCCGCCGAGCCGGTGTAGCGCAGCCCGTTGCCGAGGGTGGACGTCACCCGGATCCCGGACGCCGCCGCCGGGCCCGCGTTCGTGACCTTGACGGTGTACTCGATCGACGACGTCAGCAGCCCGCGCGGGGACGCGGTCAGCGTGACCCCGAGATCGGCCGCGGTCGTGCCGCCGGTGATGGTCAGCACCGGGCCGTCGAACGTCTCGAAACTGTAGTTCTCGCCGAGGAACTGATGCCGCAGGGTCACCGGGCCGAGCGGGGCGTCGTCCTTGATCCGCAGGGTGAAGGTCACCTTGCGGCTGTCGCCGGGAGCCACGTCCCCGACCCCGCCGCGGATGCTCACGACATGCGAGCTGCAGCTGAGCGCGCCCGGGCACGAGACGACATCGGCGATCCCGGTGAGCGGGGTCTCTGCGGTGTAGAGCGTCGCCGCCCCGCCCTCGATGGCCGCGTCCGTGAGCGCGTTGTACAACGAGTGTTCCACGGTGAACGTCTGTCCACGCTGGACAGTGGTCGGGCTGACCACCACCGAACTGGTGGGAGTCTCGGCGAAGGCGGGGGCCGGCGACACGAGCGAGATGGTGGCGGCCGCGACCACGAGGGACAGCAGTGTGGCTCTTCGAAGCTTCATCGGTTCTCACAATCCCGGTCGCCGATCGGTGCGGACAACGATCAGTCGCCGGACGACGGGCATTCGTTACCGGCGCTTTCCACCGCCCGGCCCGTCCCATTCACCCGCTCGGAGCAACCTGGTCGTCGCCGCGAAGCGCGGGAATCAGGTTCGCCTCCTCGTAGGCGAAATGCTCTTCGAGGCCTTTCACGACGCGCTCGAACTCCTCTCGCAGGGCGACACGTTCGATCTTCCCCTTGCCCCGCAGCAGTCGATCGAGAGCGCGCAGGGCGCGGGACACGGTTTCGTGCTCCTGACGCAACCGCTTCAGCGCCAGCGCGAGCCCGGGATGGGCCTTCTCGATCGCGGTGAACGCGCCATCCTCCCGGAGATGATGCAGGCGCAGGTCGTTGCAGAAGGTCACGCAATGGCCGAGCAGTTCGCGCCGCAGCTCCGGCCGGCCCGCGGCAGGCGCGCCGTCGAGTTCGGCCCGCGCGGCCGCCAGGGTCTTGCGGAGCTCCCCATGGTGGACGAGCAGCTGATCGGCGATCGCCCGGCCGCGGGCGGCGTCGACCTCCAAAAGATGCAGCGCGAAACCCGGTTCCTCGCCGTCGAGTGGCACGGCACGCGCCGCATGCGGCACGCCGTCGATTTCGAGTGTCGCTTGTGGACTGACCAGAAGGTCGCCATACCAGGCCGAATCGGTGTCGGGCGCGAACACCAGGTACCTGCTCCCGGACGGGCGGCAGTCGACGCGGGTGGTGCGGGGACGCCCCGTTTCGGCGTCCGCGGTGGTCATCAGCACCGGTACTCCCCAGGTAGCATCGTCAGGAAAGCCATTTTGCTTTGCAAGCAAAGCCTCTTTGCTTGCAAAGGTATTCGGGAGGGTGGGCGGTGTCAACCGAGGACATGGAAACCGACGACGCCGTGCGAGCCTTGCTGTTGCTCATGCCGCGGATGGTCGGGCGCGCGAAGCGGATCAAGATCCCCGAAGAACTCCAGTCGCTCTCGCTGGCTCCACGCCATCTGTCGCTGTTGTCGTACCTGCTGTTCGACGGGCCCATGACGGTGAACGAACTGGCCGAACGGCTCGAGGTCGCCCCGACCACGGTGAGCCTGATGGTCGGCGAACTGACCAAGAAGAACGTGCTCGACCGGCGCGAGGACGAGGCGGACCGGCGACGGCGGATCGTCGCCATCGCCGAGCGGATGCGGCCCGCGATCGACGGGTGGCTCGCGCAGGGCGCCCGCGCCTGGCAGAAGGCGCTCACCCCGTTGACCCCGGCCGAACGGCGCATGTTCGTCGATACCCTGCGCGCCTACGAAGACGGACTGACCGACTAGGAGGAGCGGTGCGCTACCTGCTCATGCTCTGCGGGACCGCCGGCGATCCGGCGGTCACCACCGACATCACCGAACCCTGCCACGCCTGGAGCGAAGAGATGACGCGGCGCGGCCTGCGGGTGAACGGGATGGGACTGCGCCCGCCCGGATCGGCGACGACCGTCCGCGTCCGCGGCGGCGAGGCACTGCTCACGGACGGTCCGTTCGCCGAGACGAAGGAACAGATCGGCGGCATCAACATCGTCGAATGCGACAGCCACGAACAGGCCGTCGAGGCGGCGAAGGCCCATCCGTGGGCGGCGATCGGCACGATCGAGGTCCGCGAACTGCTCTAGCTGATCCGGACCGTGACCTGGTTGTCGGTGTAGGTGTAGGCCACGTATTCGAATTCGACGCCGGTCCGTTCGACGTACTCCAGCCACGCCCGGTACTCGTGCCGCTGCCAGCCGGGATAGTTGAAGAACTCGTCGAAATGCACGATGCTGCCCGGCCGCAGACGCGGGCCCACCAGATCGAGCACGGTTTTCGCGGAGCTGTACAGATCGCCGTCCACGTGCAGGAAATCGACGACGCCTTCGTGCCGCTCGAGAAAGCCGGGAAGCGTGTCCGCGAAAAGACCGACGACGAGTTCGGCGCCGGGGACGTCCGGCAGGTCGTCGCGCGCGAACGAACCGGCGGGCATCCCGTTGAGCCAGTTCTCCGGCAACCCCTGGAACCAGTCGAATCCGTAGGTCTCGACACCACCGCGGGCCCTGGCGATCGCACCCAGGGTGTTCCCGGTCGCGACGCCGAATTCGAGAGCCATTCCGCCGGACGGGGCAAGGGAAAGCGCGTACGCGAGGGTCTCTTCCGGGCTCGTGAAGTGCTTGGTCCCGGTCAGCTGCTCACGGGCGAAACGATTGCTGTCCTTGGCCGCGTCCTGATCGCCCGCGTAGATGATGTCGCGACGGCTCCGGATTTCGAACTCGACGATCCGATCGAAACAGCGATCCCCCTGCCGGACGATCTCTTCGCGCAGTTCCGCGGCGACCCGTTCCCATTCCTCCGCATAAGGATCATGGAATCGGCGGGCGAGCCTGTGCAGGCCCCGGCCGAGCGTGCCACGTGCCGACCGGCCCAAGGTTTTCAGGGCTGAATGGGGTACCAGGTGACGCATCCCGGGACGATACACCAGGACCATCCGGGTGAACGGGCCCGGAACACGAGGGGCCGGTTTCGTTGCGGTAACCGAGGGATCCGCTCCTAGCATCGTGATCACTTACCAGCAGGGAAAAGGGGAGCACGATGAGCAGGATCGTCATCTTCGGCGCGGGCGGACGCGGCGGGCGCCGCGCCGTCGCCGAAGCCGTGAGCCGCGGGCACCAGGTCACCGCCGCGGTGCGGGATCCCGGCCGCCACAAGGATCTCGCCGGGGACGACGTCACCCTGACCGCCGCCGACGTCACCGTCGCGGACGACGTCGCGAAGGCCGCCGCCGGGCACGACGCCGCGATCAGTTCGATCTACCGCGCCGACCTCGCGTCGCGCGAGTACTACCCGGCCGCCGCGCACGCGCTGATCGACGGCCTCGGCCGGGCCGGTGTCGCGAGACTGGTCGTCGTCGGCGTGGGGTCCGCGCTGGAGATCGCTCCCGGCGTCGCTTTCCACGACCAGCCGGGCTGGCCGCCCGAGCATCGCGAGTTCTCACTCGGCCACACGGCGGAACTGGAGGTCTTCCGCGCGTCCGGCGGCGGGCTCGACTGGGTCGTCGTCGCGCCGCCGCCGGTGATGCTCGACGAGCACGCCGGACGCACGGGCGAATACCGCAGCGGGGATCATCGGGTCCTGCCGCGCGCGGCGGACGCGGGACCGTTCTCCTACGCGGATCTCGCGGTCGCGCTGGTCGACGAGATCGAGCGGCCGAACCATTCACGGGTCATGGTCGCCATCGACCACTGACGGTGTCGCGCGTGGGGTTCTAGCCAAGGGTGCTTGGCCTGGACGGTTCGGAGATGGTGTCGCGAAAGCCACTTTCGGGACACCAGATGTCGCGAAAGTGGCTTTCGCGACACGGTCGCCAGGGCGGTGTGTCGCGCCCGGCCACGGCCGACGTCGCGAAAGCCACTTTCGCAACCCCCGGGCCAAGCCCCGGCACCCGAAGTACGTGAAGGCCCCCTTCATTGCGCTAGACGCAATGAAGGGGGCCTTCACGTACTTCGGCGTCGAGCCCGGTCAGCGCTCGGGCGCGTCGCCGCCGTTCTGCTCGGCCAGGAACCGCTCGAACTGGTTGCCCAGCTCCTCCGCGGTCGGCATACGCTCGGCCGACTCCGCGAGCAGGCTGTCCTTGCCGGACGCCTCCATGAACGTGTCGTACTGCTGCTCCAGCGCGCGCACGATGTCCGCGACCTTCTCCGATCCGGCGACCTGACGGGCGATCTCGGCTTCCGCCGCGTGCGACGCCTCTCGCAGTTCCCCGTCCGGCAGGTTCAGTCCCGTCGCCGCGGCGACGGCGCCGAGCAGGTTCAGCGCGGCGCTCGGGTACGTCGAGTCCTCCAGATAGGGCGGCACGTGCGCCGCGAACCCGGACGCGTCGTGCCCCCACTCGCCGAGGCGGAACTCCAGGAGCCCCGCGATACTGCCCGGCACCTGCATCCGGTTGGGCAGCGGACGGTGCTCGCCGACGAGTTCGTTCCGCGTCGCGTGCGCGGTCACGCCGAGCGGGCGGGTGTGCGGCGCACCCATCGGGATACCGTGGAAACCGGTGGTGAGCCGGACGTCCCAGCGTTCGACCAGCCCGCGCACGGCGGCGCAGAACCGCTCCCAGTCGTGATCCGGCTCCGGGCCGGTGAGCAGCAGGAACGGCACGCCGTCGGCGTCGTGCAGCAGGTGGACGACCAGCTCGGGGGCGTCGTAGGCCTCCCAGTGGTCGATGGAGTAGGTCATCGCCGGGCGGCGTGAGCGGTAGTCGATGAGGCGGTCGACGTCGAACCTCGCGATCACCCGGTGCTCGGAGGAGTTCAGGAGCTGCTCGGCGACGAGCTTGCCCGCCGAACCCGCGTCCATGAAGCCGTCGAAGTAGTGCAGGAGCACGGCCCCGCCGAGGTCAGGGACGTCCGAGTCCACCTCGTACAGGTCTTCCGGGTCCAGCGCCACCAGATCCTCCAGGTTTCGTGGGTACGACCGTCCACAGGTACCAACACCCCGATAGGGGGTATCCATTCCGCCGACGGTGGCTTGGATCCTATCGGTCCGTGACAGCCGTCGTGGGCGATCCGCACGGAGGTGGTGCAGGGTGGAGGGGTGACAGAAGAGACGCTCGGCCTGCGCCCGCCCGCCAATCGGGTGAGCAGGCGCGCCATCGGCTACTGGACGGTCTGGGCCGCGGTCGGCTGGGTGATCCTCATCGCCGCGCAGACGGTGTTCGTGCTCACGAGCGACGACGCGCCGACCTGGCTCACGGTGACCTTGACGATCTCCTGCGTGGTCGCGCCACTGCATCTGCTGGTCATGCCGCAGTGGCGCTACCGCATCCACCGCTGGGAGGTCACCGCCGAGGCCGTGTACACCCAGGAAGGCTGGCTCAGCCAGGACTGGCGGATCGCGCCGATCTCGCGGATCCAGACCGTCGACATCGAACGCGACCCGGTCGAGCAGCTCTTCCGGCTGGCGAAGATCACCGTGACGACGGCGTCGGCCGCGGGTCCGGTCAAGATCGCCGGCCTCGACCACGCCGAAGCGCTGAAACTGGCCGCGGAACTCACGAAGACCACGCAAGCCACTCCCGGTGACGCGACATGAGCGCCGAGGCGCCACCGGAGACCGCCGCCGGCCAGTGGCACCGGCTCGACCGCCGGATGCTGCTGATCCGCCCGGTGCTCGACGTCGTGAAATCGCTGCCGGTGCTGATCGGGACGGTGGTCCTCGGCCGGGGCAACGGCTGGGAATGGTTCGGGCTCGGCGTCACCGCGCTGACCGTGTTCGTCGGGGTCTCGCACGTGCTCACCTCCCGGTACCGCATCGCGGACGGCCAGGTGGAATGGACCACGGGTCTGCTGCTGCGCAAGCATCGCGCGATCCCGCTGGACCGGGTGCGCACGGTCGACGTCACCTCGGAACCCAAGCACCGGCTGTTCTCCCTCAGCGCCGTACGCATCGGCACCGGTCGGCATTCACCCGCTCAGGGCGCGAACGGCGACCAGCTGGTGCTCGACGCCGTCAGCCGGACCGAGGCCGACCGGCTACGCACGGTTCTCTTGCACCGCAAGGAGATCGCCGAGACCGCCCCACCTCCCGAGCAGGTCGTGGCGGAGGTCGACCGCAAGTGGGTGCGGTACGCGCCGTTCACCCTGTCCGGGCTCGCCGTGGTGGGCGCGATCTTCGCCGCGGTCTGGCATTTCGCGCACCAGCTGGACATCGCCCCGGAGAACGTCGGCCCGCTGCGGGATCTCCTGGACGATCTGGCGGACACGGCGGTGTGGCTGATCGTGGTCGTCGCGGCGGTCGGTCTGCTCGTGGTCGTCTCCCTGCTGTCCGTCGGCGGCTACGTGCTCTCGTTCTGGAACTTCAGGCTCACCCGCGAGACGGAAGGCACCCTGCACGTCCGGCGCGGGCTGATCACCACGCGTTCGGTGTCCATCGAAGAAGAACGGCTTCGCGGCGTCGAGGTGAAGGAGCCGCTGCCGCTGCGGATCGCGGGCGGGGCGCGGCTCACCGCGATCGCGGGCGGGCTTCGTGAGGGCAAAGGCGGGGACAAGGGCGGCGGGCTTCTCCTGCCGCCCGCGCCCGTCGGCCGGGTCCACGAAGTCGCGGCCGAGGTGCTGCGGGAGAACTTCGACCCGGCCACCGTCGCGCTGAACCGGCACCCGCGGCGGGCGCTGACCAGGCGGCTCACCCGCGCGGTCGGCGGGGTGCTGATCCTGGCGGCCGCCCTCTTCGGCTTGGCGTGGATCGATTTCCTGCCGTCGTGGATGTGGCAGGTCGCGCTCGGCCTGGTCCCGATCGCCGCGCTGGTGGGCTGGGATCGCTACCGCAACCTCGGCCACGCGATCGTCGGGCGGTACCTGGTGAGCCGGTCGGGTTCGCTCGCCCGGGCGACGGTGGCGATCCGGCGCGAGGGCCTCACGGGTGTCGCCGTCAGCCGCTCGTTCTTCCAGCGCCGCGCCGGATTGATCACCGTGACCGCCCCGATCGCGGCGGGCAAGGGCGGCTACCGGGTGGTCGACGTCGGCGAATCGGCCGGGCTGGCGATGGCGGAGCAGGCGGCGCCAGGCCTGCTCACGCCGTTCCTGCGCCGGGAGGCTCAGCGGTAGCCGGTGACGTCCGCGGGCAGGCCGGGATCCTGGACCTCGACGAGATAGCGCCAGCAATCGGGGCGGCTGCCGTCGAGGTCGGTGAATCCGTATTCCTTCGCCAATTCGCCGCTGGACACCGATTTCCCGTTCCAGCGGGCGACTCCCGCATCACCGGCCAGCGCCGCGACCGCCCTGCCGACGAACGCCGGGCTTTCAGAAATGGCGAAATGCGGTTGCACCTTCGTCGCGTCACGCCAATTTTCTTCGGTCACCCGATAAGCGTCGAGCATCGCTTCGGAACGCAACCAGCCCGGCGTGACGGCGACCGCGGTACCGCCATGCGGTGCCAATTCGTGCCCGAGCGCGAACGCCATCCGGTTCACCGCGGTCTTGGCGAGATCGTAGAAGAACGAAACCCGGTAGTTCTCCGAGTTGTAGGCGGCGGTGCCGTCGTTGACTTCGACGACCAGGGCACCCGGATTCCTGATCATGAGCGGCAGCGCGAAATGACTGGTGATGGCATGGGTGTCGATCGCGAGCCGCAGCGTCCGCAGTCCGATGTCCAAAGTGGACTCCCAGACCGTCTTGTCCCATTCGATGGGCGCCCCGTAGATGTCGTTGACCAGGACGTGCAACGCGCCGTGGTCGGCGTCGATCCGTTCCACCAGTTCGCGGACCTGGTCCGCCGCCAAATGGTCCACGGCGATCGCGATCCCGCGGCCGCCCGCTTCGTCGACGAGCGCCGCCGTCTCCTCGATCGTCTCGGGACGATTCATTTCCGATCGCCGGGAACCGGTACTGCGACCGGTCACGTAAACGGTCGCGCCGGCGGCGCCCAGCTGGACCGCTATTCCCCGCCCGGCCCCGCGAGTCGCCCCGGCGACCAACGCGATCTTGCCGGCCAATGGCTTTTCCATGGACCGAACCTAGCAAGAAGTCCGCTTGTTCGTTGACCAAAGACCCTGGTCCGCAATTCACACAATGTGCTAGTTTCTTGACTCTTCGTGATCCCCCGGCGAGAGGTCGAGATGACGCCTGCCGCACGATCCCTGAACCCCACCGCCCCGCCGAAACGCACCCCCGGCGCCAGCAGCTCACGCAAAGTCCTCCAGTTGCTGCTCTCGTTTTCCGAACGCCGCTGGGACGCGAGCGTCGCCGAGCTCGCGGCGAGGATCGGCACCCCGGTCGCCACGACCTATCGCTATGTCGCGCTGCTGAAGGAACTCCAGCTCCTGGAGGAGGGCAGGACGGGGCGCTATCACGTGACGAGCCAGGTGATGCCGCTGGCGCGGGCCGCGCAACTGGCGAACGACCTCGCCAGGCTGGCCCGTCCGGCGATGGAGGAGGCGGCCCGCGATCTCGGCGAGACGGTGCTGCTGTTCCAGCATTTCGGTGAATCCGCGGTCTGCGCGGACCGGGTCGAATGCGAACGCGCGATGCGCTTCACCTTCCAGCCGGGGCATTCCGTCCCGCTCGGCACCGGCGCGTCGGGCAAGATGCTGCTCGCCATGCTGCCGGAGGGCGAACGCGAAAGGCGCCTTTCGTCGATCGTCCAGCGGCGCGGCCCGAGCGTGCGGGAAGAGGTCAAACGCGCCGGGACGAACCGGTTCGCGGTCAGCTGGGGCGAGCTGGACGACGGCGTCTGGTCGTGTTCCGTGCCGATCCCGAGCACCGGGCACCGGCCCGCGGTGCTGACGCTGGCCGCCCCCGCCACCCGGATCGGCGACGACGCGAAGCGGGCCGCCATCGTCGCGCTTCAGTCGTACGCGAGCAGGATCCACCGCGCCGTTTCTTCGTTCGCCCTCTGATCACGCGTGTTCGCCCTAAATCACGCGCCTCCACCCACCACGGCGGGGTAGAACTCGATCCGTGATCCGACTCGCCACCCCCGAAGACCTCCCCGCGCTCCAGGACATCGAACGCGCCGCGGGCGAACCGTTCCGCGCGCTCGGCATGGCCGCGATCGCCGACGACGACCCTCCGTCGATCGCGGACCTCACGGCCTTTCAGCGTGAGAATCGCGCCTGGGTGTGGGACGCGGGCGACGGACCGGTGGCGTATCTGCTCGCCGAGATCGTCGACGGCCACGGCCACATCGAGCAGGTGTCCGTCCATCCGGATCACGCGCGCCGCGGCCTCGGGCGGCGGCTGATCGAGCATGCGGCGGAGTGGGCTTCGCGCGAAGGGCTCGCCGGGCTGACGCTGACGACGTATGCCGAGGTTCCGTGGAACGCGCCGTACTACGCCCGGCTCGGCTTCGTGACGCTCGACGAGGAGAGCCTCACAGCGGGCCTGCGAGCCGTCCGCGACCACGAAATCGCCCGCGGCCTGGACGCGTGGCCACGGGTGACCATGCGGAGATGACCCGCCCGGGGGGTCAGGTTGGCACCGAGCGTCGAACATGTGTTCTACTGTCGGCGCCGGCCCCGGAGGGGGAAGCTCCGCGGGCCGGCACCGGACTTCAGGGAGGCACCGATGGCGGTCAAGATCACCCATCTCACCAACGGGCAGCAGGTGCGCTTCGCCAACGCGGACGGCGCCCGGCGCTACGCCGAGATCATCGGCGGCGGGGTCGACAAATGGCGGTTCACCGTGGTCAGCGGGCATGACCGCCCGGAATTGTCGGGGCGGGTCGTTAATGTGCCGGTATGGCGTATGACTTCCAGGTGACCGTGGACTCCGCTCATCCGCACGACCTCGCCGGCTGGTGGGCCGAGATGCTCGGGTGGCGGGTCGAGGAGAGCAACGAGGAGTTCATCCGCGAGATGGTCGCCAAGGGGTACGCCCCCGAGGAGGCGACGACCACGCACAACGGTGTCCTGGTGTGGAAGGACGGCGCGGCGATCGTCCACCCGGAGACCGGGCAGCGGTTCCTCTTCCAGCTGGTGCCCGAGGGGAAGACGGTCAAGAACCGGCTGCACCTCGACATCCGGATGGGGGCGGGCAAGATCGAGGCCGAGCTCGAGCGGCTGACCGCGCGCGGCGCGACGTTCCTGCACCGCGGCAAGCAAGGGCCCGCCGAGTGGATCACGATCGCCGATCCGGAGGGCAACGAACTCTGCCTCTCCTGAGGCGGGCCCGCGAGGGCCCGCCACTGGGGGTGTCATGAAGGGACTGGTCCCGTCGGCCGTGCCCTTCATGACCGAGCGCGCGGCCCTCGTTCGCGTCAAGGCCTCGTGAGTGGTGAGGACGGTTCTAACCGTCCTCACCACTCACGAGGCCCGTCACTTCCGGTGCTCCGGGCTCCGCCAGATCCGGCTGCGCAGGTCGGCACCGCGGATCACCTGGATCCGCCACGGCGTCAGGCGCAGCACGTGCAGCCGCGGGTCGGACGGGCTCTGCCAGAAATTGCCGAGCGGGTAGCCGGCGCCGCGCGGACTGGTCTTGCGGTACAGGTCCCAAACGTGCTCCTTGACCGAGGGCTCGTTGTCCCAGACGGCCACCGCGTCGATCGCCACCGAGTTGTTCCCCGGTGCCCAGTAAGAGAAATTGGTATGCGGGTTGCCTTCGAGATGGGCCGCCTTCACCGGCGTCCGAAAGGTGGCCAGCCAGCCGAGCGGACGACCGTCGACCTTCTCCCACACCGGGATGAGCACCCGGGTCCGCGGGCGGTTCTGGGCGTCGACGGTCACCATCGTGGCGTAGTTGATGGCTCCGACGTAGGCGTCGAACTCCGCTTCCAGCTCACCGAAGTCCCGGGTCGTCGTGCTCATGCGGCGCTCCGGAAGGATTCGACGGCGCGCGAGAGGCTGGCCGCGCCGTGTCCGGCCGCGATCTGCCGGTCGATCAGGTCCTTGACCGGGAGCAGGGTGTCCGGCGGGACGTCGAGCTCCCGGCTGGCCCGGATGATCGTGCTCAGCCCCGCCTGGTTCATGGCGAGGCTGGACTCGCCTCCGGTGTAGCCGCCGCGGTCGATCTCCTCGGCGAAGGTGGTCAGCGCCGGGAACGAATCCCCCAGCCAGGACAGCAGCATCGGCGTCAGCTCGGTGGCGCGCACCCCGGCCGCCGACGCCATCGCCGTGGCGTGCAGGAAACCGCCGATCATGCCGTACATCCCGGCCAGGATGGCGACGTCGTATCCCGACGCGAGACCGGCGTCGACGCCGAGGAAAGTGCCTTTCCCCAGCAGATCCAGCTTCGATTGCCAGCGCTGGTGAACGGCCTCGGCACCGCTGTAGCTGATCGACGATCCGGCCGTGCCGATCGTCTGCGGCACCGCGTAGACGGCTCCGTGCAGGTACCGCGCGCCGTGTCCGGCCGCCCAGGACGCCAGCTCGCGCGCGTCCTCCGGCCCGCCGGAGGTGACGTTGACCAGCGCGCGCCCGGCGACGGCGTCGCCGGCCGCCGTCAGGACCTGCCGGGCGACGGTGGCATCGAGCAGCGCGACGAGCACGAGGTCGCTCGACGCGATCGCCTCCGCGGCGGTGCCGGCGGCCGTCGCACCGGCGGCGACGAGCGCGTCTGCCTTGGTGGCGTCGCGGTTCCAGACGGTCGTGGGAATCCCTTGGCGCAAGAAGGTTTCAGCCAGCGCGTGGCCCAGGTTGCCGAGGCCGATCACGGCGACTCGCTCAGGTGTCGTACTCATGTGACCAGCCTCGTGGCCCGCACTTCCCGCTGCCAGTGACACTGATGACCGGAAGCACCAAATTCGTGCCATAGGCTGTGGCCATGAGCGCTGGTTCGGTCGCCCTGGTCGTCCCCGACGAGATCGGGATCGCCTTCTGGGATCTGTACGAGGTGAGCATTCCCGCCACCGTTTTCGGGATGCCCCAGCCCGATCTCGCCGATCCCTGGTACGACCTGCGGCTGTGCGGAACAGGTGACCGGGCCGAGGCGACGGCACCCGGGTTCGCGCTGCGCACCCCGTACCGGCTCGACGACATCGTCGGCGCCGGGACGGTCATCGTGTCGTCGGTACCGGACGAGGTCCTCAGCGACGGCGCGCCGGTCTCACCCGAGCTGATCAGCGCGTTGCGCCGCGCCCACGACGCGGGCGCGCGGATGGTTTCGCTGTGCTCCGGCGCCTTCGCGCTCGCTGAGGCCGGGCTGCTCGACGGCCGTCGAGCGACTTCGCACTGGATGCACACCGCGGCACTGGCCGAGCGGTTCCCCGAGGTCGAAGTCGACGACTCCGTGCTCTACGTGGACGACGGCGACGTGCTCACCAGCGCCGGGATGACCGCGGGCCTCGACCTGTGCCTGCATCTGGTCCGGCGCGATCTCGGGGCACACGTGGCCAACCAGCTGGCCCGCCGGATGGTCGTGCCCGCGCACCGGCCTGGCGGACAGGCCCAGTTCATCGATCTTTCCGTGCCCGCCACCGACGATCAGGGGCTGGCGCCGGTGCTCGACTGGGCGAGGGCCCATCTCGACCGGCCGTTGACGATCGAGGATCTCGCCCGGCGCGCCATGATGAGCCGCCGGACCTTCTACCGGCGGCTCCAGCAGGCGACCGGCACGACACCGCTCCAATGGCTGCTGACCCAGCGGCTTTCGCGGGCACAGAGCCTGCTGGAATCGACCGCCCTGCCGGTGGAGCGGATCGCGGAGGTCAGCGGTCTCGGCACCGCGAACAACCTGCGCCACCACTTCCTCAAACAGGTCGGCGTCTCGCCCGGCGCCTACCGGAACGCGTTCCCGCGGCAGCCACCGGTGACCGCCGCCGCGAGATGACGACGTCTAGGCGAGCCTCGACCCAGTGCCCAGAGAGGACGTTCTTGCCGCAAGCGGTCGTGCGGCCGGAGTGTGTCGCGAAAGCCACTTTCGCGACGCCTGATGTCCCGAAAGTGGCTTTCGCGACACTGGACGCGGAGATCCCCAGCAGGGCTTACCGGACAGTGTCTAGGCGAGCTTGTCCAGCGCACGCGGCAACGCCGTCGTGAGCAGGTCGAGCTCGGCCTCGCCCGCGATCAGCGGCGGCGACACCGCGATCCCCTTGGCGAGGTTCCGCACGAGGACGCCTTCGTCCCGTGCCAACCGCTGCAACCGGTTCGCCGCGCCGGGGTCCGCCGCGACGACCTCGGCCTCCAGCTCGACCGCGCCGAGGAAACCGAGCCCGGCCCGGACGTCGGCCACCAACGGATGCGAAGCGAGCCCGGAAAGCGCGTCCGCCAGCGGTTTCTCCAGTTCCCGCCCGCGCGGGATCAACCCGTCGCGCTCGTAGATGTCCAGCGTCGCGTTCCCCGCGGCGCAGGCGACCGGATGCCCGGCGTAGGTCGCGCCGTGCCGCAGCACCGGCGCACCGGGCGAGCCGGTGAAGAACGGCTCGGCCACCCTCGGCGCGACGATCAGCGCGCCCAGCGGGATCGTGCCGCCGGTGATGCCCTTCGCGGTCGTGATCATGTCCGGTTTCACGGCCCACCGGTCGATCCCGAACCAGGTGCCCAGCCGGCCGAACGCGGCGATCACGCAGTCCGCGACGAACAGCACGTCGTGCTTGCGGCAGATCTCGGCGACCGTCTCGATGTACCCGTCCGGGGGAAGGAGGACGCCGCCCGCGCCGATCACCGGTTCGCAGAAGAACGCCGCGACCCGCTCCGGCCCGACCCGCAGGATCTCCGCTTCGAGCGCCTCGGCGCTGTCGTAGGGAACGTGCGAGATGTCGCCCGGCAGCGGACCGAAGCCGGCCGCGTTGGCCGCGATGCCGCCGACCGCCGTGCCGAAGCCGTGGGTGCCGTGGTAGCCCTGCACCCGGCCGATGACATGCACCTTTTCCGGGCGTCCGGTGTGGGCGAAATACGCACGGGCGATCTTGACCGCGGTGTCGATGACGTCGCCGCCGCCCGACCCGAAGAACACCTTCGAGCCCGGCTCGGGGGCCAGCGCGGAGACACGCTCGGCGAGCTTCAGCGCGGGCTCGTTGGCGTTGTAGCCGAACAGGTTGTACGAGTCGAGCGTCCGCAACTGGTCCGCGACGGCCTGCGCGATCTCCTCGCGCCCGTGCCCGAAGTTCGCGTACCAGAGCGACGCCGTCGCGTCGAAGTACCGCTTGCCCTCGTCGTCCCAGACGTAGGAACCTCACCGCGGGTGATGACGAGCCGGTCGCCGTCGACCGCTCCCATGTCCGCGAAGGGGTACCACAGCGGATTGCGCGCGGACGCCGACGAAACCATGATCTTCCTCCTCGTGCTCGTGCCCCCATCCTCACCCGGATCGGGCCGGAACGCGAACACTCCATCGTGCACAGTTCGCGCCGCGGACTTGTCCGGCTTGTCGGCCCGGTCGGCTTTCGTGTCGCGCCCGAACCACCTGGGCAGGCCGCACACGTTGCGAAAGCCACTTTCGCAACCTTCAGCGTTGCGAAAGTGGCTTTCGCATCACGCGGGAAAGCGCGACTCACGACTCCCGTCGGTCGTAAGCGGCCAGAAGCTGCTTCTCCGCGTCCCGCAGGTACTTCTCCAGTGCCGTCTCAGCCGGCCCGAAGCGTCCCCGCTCCAGATCCCGGAGGATCCGCTCGTGCCGCTCCAGGAACGGCTCGAAGAACGCGCGGGTGTTCTCCGCCAGCACGAAGAAGAGCCGCGTCTCCGCCAGCACCTGGCGCATCGTCGTGCTGACCCGCTCGCTGGCCGCCAGGTCACCCACCGCCTGATGGAACGCGATACTCGCCGTCCCGACGGCCTGCCAGTCGCCTTCGTCGGCCGCGGCCCGGCCCTCCCGGACCGCCGCCGCGACCGCCGAAAGGTCCACAGTGGACAGCTCGGCCGCGCGCCGCAGCGCGCCGCATTCGGTGACCCGCCTCATCACGTAGAGATCCGAGATGTCCTGTGCGGTCAGCTCCCGGACGAACACACCGCGGTTGAGTTCGTGCACCGCGAGCCGCTCGTGCGCCAGCAACTGGAACGACTCGCGCAGGGTGTTGCGCGAGACGCCCAGCGCCGCGCTGATCGACGGTTCCGAAAGCCTCGACCCTGGCGGGAAAACACCCTCGGTGATGCGCTGGCGCAGGATCTCGGCGACCCGTTCCGCGGTCCCGCTCCGTTCGAGCAAGGGTCTGTCGCGGGCGAGCGTCTCCTCGGCGGCAGGTGTGGACACGGCGTTACCTGACACCGAGTTCGAAGTCGAGGCTGTACCGGTCGCCCGGCATGGCGCCGGCGGCCTTGGCCCCGTCGATGGGAAGCGCGACCCCGTTGATGAAGCGCGACTCGTCGCTGGCCAGGAAGACGACCGCCTTCGCGACTTCCCACGCCTCGCCGACCCGCGCCGCCGGTGTGCTCGCGGTCAACTGGTGCTGCTTCGCCTCGAAGTCCTCCGGCGACGCGAGGGTGCCGCGCAGCATGTCCGTGTCGATGGCGCCCGGGTTGACCGTGTTCGCGCGGATGCCCTGGTGCGCGTGCGCGACGGCGATCGACTTCGTCAGGCCGACCAGCGCGTGCTTGGTGGCGTTGTACACCGGGTCGCCGGGGCGGCCCATCACCCCGCCGTTGGACGACGTCGTGACGATGCTGCCCGCCTTGTTCGCGATCATGTGCGGCAGCACCGCCCGCGTACCGAGGAAGGCCGCGCGCACGTTCAGCGCGAAGATGTCGTCGAACTCCGCGAGTGTGGTGTCCACCAGCGGTTTCCCGAGGTGGATGCCGACGTTGTTGAACAGCACGTCGATCCGCCCGGTTTCGGCGGCCACCCCGCGCACGAATTCGCCGACCTGCCGTTCGTCGGTGGCGTCCACAAGGGACTGACGAGCGCCGTCGACGATTTCCGCGGGCTCGCGGATGTCACTGGAGAACACGGTCGCGCCCTCGGCGACGAACTCCTTCACGGTGGCGAGGCCGATCCCCCTCGCGCCCCCGAAGACCACCGCGACCTTGCCTGCCAGCCGGCCCATGCTCATTTCCTCCCTCGTGACGAAACCGCTGTGTAGTCCTCCGGAAGGCGCACCAGCGCCTCGGGATCTCCGTGATAGGTCACCTCGACGCCGTACCGTTCGCGCGCCGCTTCCACCGAGACGTACCCGTCGACGACGTCGGCGAGCACGGCCTCCGGATCGCGCTCGCGTGGATCACCGTGACCGCCGCCGCCCGGCAGGATCACGTTCACCACGTCGTCGGGCCGAAGATTCACCCGGCTCTTCGACGGCAGGGCTCCGCGAGTGAGCTCGAACCTGCCGGCCGCGCCGTCGTGTCCCGAGTCCACACCGGACGCCGGACTGCGCAGCCGGTCGATGTTCCCGTTGACACTCCAGGAGATCTCGCCACGGGCGGCCATGGTGGTGCATTGGCCGAGGCCGCCACGCCATTTCCCGGCGCCGCCGGAATCGGTGCGCAGCACGCGTTCGAGCTGGATCAGCGGGGCCATCGTCTCGATGACCTCCGTCGGCGTCGACCGCAGCCCGCTCGGGAATCCGGTGGTGCTGAGGCCGTCCTTTGTGGATCGTGCGCCGATCCCGCCGGTCTGGAAGACGTTGAGCATGAACTCGCGGCCCTCCGCGTCGGCGCCGCGCCAGATCGTCATCCACAACGCGTCCGCGCTGTGCGCCAGGGTGGTGCCGGGCAGGGCGGTGATCAGCAGCGACGGCAGGAAATGCCCGATCAGGTGCCGTGACGCGACCGGAGCGGGCGGCGTGCAGTTCAGCACCGACCCTTCCGGCGCGGTGACGTGCACCGGCCGGAACGAGCCCGCGTTGTGCGGCACCTCCGGCGAGATGGCCGCTTTGACCGCGAACGAGGCATAGGCCCGGGTGTAGTTCAGGACCACGTTGATCCCGCGGCGGCTCTGGGGCGACGATCCCGCGAAATCGAGGTGGATGTCCTCGCCGTCGATGGTCACCGCGACCTTGAGGACGACCTCTTCGTCATCGAAGCCGTCGGTCGCCAGCTCGCTGGTGTAGGTGCCGTCCGGCAGTTTCGCCAGCGCGTCCCGCACCGCGCGTTCGGACCGGTTCATGATCTCCGCGGCGACGTCGTCCAGGGAATCGAGCCCGAATTCCTCCAGGAGCCGTACCAGGCCGGCCGCACCGACCTCGTTGCCGGTGACCTGGGCGTACAGATCGCCGATGGTCTCCTCGGGCGTGCGGACGTTGGCGCGGATCAGCAGTTCGAGATCCGCGTTGACCTCACCCGCGCGGAGGAACTTCATGATCGGCAGGCGCAGGCCCTCCTCGAAGACCTCGTTGGCCTCGGCGGACACCAGCCGTCCGCCGATGTCCGGGGCGTGGCAACAGGAAGCGAACCACGCGACCAGCCGTCCCCGCAGGAACACCGGCGTCGCGACGGTGATGTCGTTGATCTGCCCGGCCGTCTGCCACGGGTCGTTGGTGAGCAGGACGTCGCCGGGTTCCAGCGTCTCCGGCGGGTACGCGGCGACGAAATGCCCCATGCCGGTCGCCATCGCGTTGATGTGACCGGGTGTCCCGCCGACGGACTGGCCGATCATCTCGCCACGGGAATCGAACACCGCGCAGGCGAGGTCGAGCGATTCCCGCACCACGGACGAGAACGCCGTGTCGACGAGCGCGTTCTGCTGTTCGGCCAGGATGGAGTGCAGCCGGTTCCCCAGGACTCCGACCAGAATCGGGTCGACGCTCATACCGTCACCACCAGACCGGCGTCCGCACCGACGACGCAGAAGGCCCCCGGTGGAACGACCACAGTGGACTCACGTTCCTCCACTATGGCCGGCCCGTCGACGCGATCACCCGGCTTGAGGCGATACCTGTCGTACACGGCCGTGTCGACAAATCCCCCTTCGCCGGGGAAGTACGCGGGACGGCTTCCCTTGCGCGCGTCACCCTCGGCCTCGGCGCCCGCGAGTCTCAGCGTGACCTCGGGCGCGGGACCACTGGAGACGACGCGCCAGTTCAGCACCTCGATCGCCACGTCCGGCCCGGTCCGCCGGTACAGCGTCCGGTAGGTCTCGGTGAACGCGTCGATCAGCGACTCCGGCCAGTGTCCCGGTCCGACCGGCACGCGGATCTCGTAGCCCTGCCCGGAGTACCGCATCTCGGCGATGCGGCGATGCGTCACCTCGTCACTGTCCACACCGGACTTCTCCAGCAGCTCCGCGCCCTCGGCCTCCATCTCGGCGAACAGCGCTTCGACCTGCTCCAGGGAAAGATCGAGCACCGCGGAGCGCGCCGAACGCACGAAGTCGAAAGCCAGTGGCGCGGTGAGGAATCCCGCCGCGCTGAGCACTCCGGCGGCGGTCGGCGCGACCACCTCGGGCGCGCCGAGCGCCCGAGCCACCCCGACGCCGTGCACCGGACCGGCGCCACCGAAAGTGAACATCGGCAGCTTCGCCGGATCCTTGCCGCGCTCGACGGCGTGGACACGGGCCGCGTTCGCCATGTCCTCGTTGACGCTGGTGTGGATGCCCCACGCGGCCTCTTCGACGCCGACACCGAGCGGCCCGGCGATCTTCGAGCGGATCGCCTCGCGCGCGCCTTCGAGATCCAAGGTCATTCCGCCGCCGAGGAAATACCCGGGGTCCAGATAGCCGAGCACGAGGTCGGCGTCGGTGACGGTCGGCTCGGTGCCGCCTCGTCCGTAACAGACCGGACCGGGCTCGGAGCCCGCCGAATCCGGGCCGACGGTGAGCAGGCCGAGCGCGTCGATCCGCGCTATCGAGCCGCCACCGACGCCGATCTCGATCATGTCCGTGACCGGGACCTTGACCGGCAGCCCGGAGCCCGGCAGCAGCCGGTACTTCCGGTCCACTTCGAACTCGTGCGTCACCAGCGGCGCGCCGCCGGAGATCAGGCACAGTTTCGCCGTCGTGCCGCCCATGTCGAAGGCCAGCAGATCCTCGACACCGGCCGCGGCCCCGATCGCGGACGCGGCCAGCGCCCCGCCCGCCGGGCCGGATTCGAGGATGCGGATCGGGTACCGCGCCGCGGTGTCCACCGTCGCGATCCCGCCGTTGGACAGCATGATGTGCGGCGACGGCCGCACCCCGGCCTCGTGCAGGCGCCTTTCCAGATCACGCAGATAACGCTCGGTCAGGTCCTGGACGTAGACGCATCCGACCGTGGTGGACATGCGTTCGAACTCGCGGATTTCGGGGACGACCTCGCTGGAGAGCGCGACCCGCAGCCGGGGCGCGACCTCCCGCAGCACCTCGGCGGCTCGTCTTTCGTGCGCGGGATTCGTGAAGGCGTGCAGGAAACAGATCGCCACCGCGTCGATCCCCCTGGCGTCGAGCTCCCGGCCGAGCCGTGCGACGTACTCCTCGTCCAGTCCTGTGTGGACGGTACCGTCGGCGAGGATCCGCTCGGGGACGTCGAAGCGCAGGTGCCGTGGCACCAGCGGGACCGGCAACTCGATGTGCAGGTCGTACAGTTCGTACCGATGCTCGCGCCGCATCTCCAGCACGTCGCGGAAACCGGCGGTCGCGAGCAGCGCCGTGCGCGCGCCCTTGCGTTCGATCAGCGCGTTCGTCACCAGCGTGGTGCCGTGCACGAACTGCTCGACGTCGCCCGTGTCCAATCCGGCGTCGGCGAGTGTCCTCTTGAGACCTTCCTCGACCGCGCGGGCCGGTTCGTCGTGGGTCGTCAGCACCTTGCCGACAGCCAAGATCCCGGCTTCGCCGAGCACGCAGAGATCGGTGAAAGTGCCGCCGATGTCCACCCCGACGCGGAGCCCGGTCACGGGGATTCCTTGCGGTACCAGCGAGGCGAGGTGTTGAGCGGCGGCGCCATCTTCGCGCGCACGACCAGCACGTTGGGCTCGTCGGACTCGACGAATTCGCCGAGCAGCCGCCGGAACGCGCGCCCGAACCCGGAAACCCGGTCCGCGTGCACCCCGAAAGACCTCGCCAGGCCGACGAAATCGGGGCTGTCCCAGTCGACACCCCGGCGCGGCAGCTCCGCGCGATCCTGGTCGTAACGGAGCATCCCGTAGCCGCCGTCGTCGACGACGATCACCGTGACCGGCAACTGCTCCTGCGCGAGCGTGTGCAGATCACCGCAGCCGAACAGGAATCCGCCGTCACCGCTGACGCAGATCGCGCGGCCGGCGCCCGCGGCACCCGCGCCGAGCGCGGCGGGGAAGCCATAACCGAGGGTGCCCCAGCCCATCGGGTACGCGAGCTTGCGCGGCGCGCGGACGCGATGGAACCCGCCGATCCAGTACCCGGCCACGCACATGTCCGCGACCACGACCGCGTCGGGCGGCAACACCTCGTCCAAAGTGGACAGAAGGTCCGCGGCCTGCGGTTCCTCCTCCTTGATCCGCTGCCGGACCCGGGCGGAGACCTTGGCGAGCCTGCCGACGAGCGCCGCGATACCCGCCCGTTCCTCGACCTTCAGCGCCTCGACGAGCACTCGGGCGTCGCCGACCAGCGTGATGTCCGGCTGGTAGTTCTTGGCCGCGTCGTCCGGGTCGACGTTGATCGCGATGAGCTTCTTCGGCTTCGGCATCAGCCAGTTCTGCGTCATCAGCCCGTCGAAGTCGGTGCCGATGGCGAGGACGACGTCGGCCTCGTCCCACAACGCGCCGACCTCGGGCGCGTGCACCGGATTCGGGGCGAGACAGGGGTGATCGACCGGCAGGAGCCCGCGGGCGCCGAACGTGGTGAGCACCGGCGCGGCCAGCCGTTCGGCGAGCTTCCCGATCGCCTCGCCCGCCTCGGCGCGCAGCGCGCCGCCGCCCGCCCAGATCAGGGGCCGGTCGGCGGCCGCGAGCAGGGCCTCGGCCTCGGTGAGGTCCGGGATCTCGGCGGGCCGGGCGTGCGACCGCGGCGGGCGGCGCGCGGGCGTCCGCTCCGACAGGAAGTCGGCGGGGATGCCGAGGTAGACCGGCCCGCTCTGCGGCTGGAGCGCGAGCCGGGCCGCGCGGTGGAGGGTGGCGGCGACCTGGTCGGCGCTGGTGACGGTGAATCCGGCCTTGGTGACCGGCGCGAACATCGCCTGCTGGTCCGACGTCTCGTGCAGCACCCCGCGGACCACGCCCGGCCGCCGCAGCGTGGACGGGATGTCGGTCGCGATGATCAGCACCGGGGCGGCCGACGCCATGGCCTCGCCGACGGCGGCGAGCGTGTTCGCCGCGCCCGGCCCGGTGGTCACCAGCGCGACGCCGAGCTTGCCCGTCGCGCGGGCGTATCCGTCGGCCGCGTACCCGGCCGTCTGCTCGTGCCGGACCCCGACGAGCCGGATGTCCGTATCGGCCAGCGCCTCCCATAACGGCAGGTTGTGCACCCCGGGGAGACCGAAGACGACTTCGGTCCCCAGAGCGGTCAGCGCGTCGGCGAGATGCTGGGCTCCGGTGGGTGCAGGCACCCCGCCGATAGTGCCAGATCGTTCAACGATCCAGCAACCAACGATCGCGCGTGAAGGCCCCCTTCCCTCGGCTGAGCCGAGGGAAGGGGGCCTTCACGCGCAGTTGGCTTCAGTACAAGCCGGCCGAGTAGGCCGCGGGAGCGTAGTACGCCTCGAGGTCGGCCAGGGAATCCTCCGGCCGCTCGAAGGTCTTGGAGATCACCGCCCGCGACGGCAGCGCGTCGGGCGTCCAGCTCTCCGGCGACCACAGCTTCGACCGCATGAACGCCTTCTGGCAGTGGTGGAAGATCTCGTCGATGTCGACGACCAGCGCGAGCTTCGGCCGGTTGCCCTTCACGATCATGTCGTCGAAGAACGGCGCCTCCCGCACGAGCCGCGCGCGGCCGTTGATCCGCAGCGTGTCGCCGCGGCCCGGGATCAGGTAGATCAGCCCGACGTGCGGATTCGACAGCACGTTGTGGAAACCGTCGGCGCGCCGGTTGCCCGGCCGCTCCGGGATGGCGATCCGCGTGTCGTTCAGCACCAGCGTGAACCCGGCGGGGTCGCCCTTCGGCGAGACGTCGCAGGTGCCGTCGGCCGCCGACGTCGCGATCAGCACGAACGGTGACTCCGCGAGCCACTGCCGGTCCATCTCGTGCAGCTTCGGCCGCGCCTTGTTCGCGGTCCGCTCCAGCGGCGGCGGCAGGATCTCGCGCAGCTCGGCCTCGGTGGTGACTTCGACGAACTCAGACAATGTTGTGCTCCCTCGTCACGGCCCGGTCGCCGGCGAACCGGCGGACGTCGAGCCCGGTGATGTCGATGGCCGGGACCCGCCCCAGGTAGAGGTCCCGCACGAGCTCCCCCACCGCCGGGCCCATCTGGAACCCGTGTCCCGAAAACCCGGTCGCGTAGAAGAACCGCGACAGGTGGACGCTTTCCCCCACGATCTGGTTGCGGTCGGGGGTCACCTCGTACAGCCCGGCCCAGCCGCCGCGGATCCCGGCGCCGAGCACGGCGGGCACCCGGCGCACGGCGATTTCGGCGAGTTTCGGCAGCCATTCGCCCGGCTGATAACGGGTGTCGAACCCGGGATCGCCGTCACCGTCGCAGAAGGACATCGCCAGGCCGGGGCCCTCGCGGTGGAAGTAGAACGCCGAGGGCATCTCGATGGTCAGCGGCACTCGCTCGGGCAAATCCGCGACCGGGCCGGTGAACACGACCTGCCGCCGGAACGGCCGCACCGGGAGATCGACGCCCGCCAGCTCGCCGATCCGCCCCGACCACGCGCCCGCGGCGCAGACCACCGCGTCCGTCCGCACGAAACCGGCCGAGGTCCGGACACCGGTGATCCGGTCGCCGTCGCGTTCGATGCCGACGACCTCGACGCCGGTCTTCAGCACCGCGCCGTGCCCACGGGCCGCCCGCGCGTAGCCCTGGACCGCTGAGTCCGGAGTCGCCTTGGCGTCGTCCGGCGACCACAGCGCCGCGATCACGCCTTCGGTGTCGATCAGCGGGGAGAACCGCCGTGCCTCGGCGGGCTCGACGAGACGGCTGCGCACGCCGTAGGAGTTCTGCAGTTCGGCGCAGCGCTCGAATTCGGGCAGGTCGGCGGGGTCGGTGACCAGGTACAGGTAGCCGTCGCGGCGGAAATCGATCTCGGTCCCGTACGTCTCGGCGAAGGAGCCGTACTCCGCCAGCCCGCGCAGCCCGATCTCGATGTTGACCCGGGTGGTGAACGACGACCGGATCCCGCCCGCCGCCTTCGCCGTCGAGCCCGCACCGAGGGTGTCGCGTTCGAGCAGCAGGACCGGGACCCCGGCGGCGGCGAGCCGGTACGCGCAGGCGACCCCGATGATGCCGCCGCCGATCACGACGACGTCGGTGCGTTCAGGCAGTGACTCCATCCGTGGCCCCGATCCGTTCGTCCTCCGGCGGCGGTCCCGGCGGCGTGCCGTCGCCGAACGGGCGCCCGCCCAGCTGCTCCCGGTGATGCGGCGTCGTCCAGCCGGACAGGTCCGGTCCCAAGGGGACGATCCGCGTCGGGTTCACCTGCTCGTGCACCGCGTAGTAGTGCCGCTTGATGTGGTCGAAGTCGACGGTGTCACCGAAACCGGGCGTTTGGAAGAGGTCACGGGCGTAGGCCCAGAGCACCGGCAGCTCGGCCAGCTTGTTCCGGTTGCATTTGAAGTGCCCGTGATAGACGGCGTCGAAGCGGACGAGCGTGGTGAACAACCGGATGTCCGCTTCGGTGATCGTGTCACCGACGAGGTACCGCTGCCTTTCGAGCCGTTCGGAAAGCACGTCCAGCATGGTGAAGAGGCGGGTATAGGCGTCCTCGTACGCGGCCTGCTTGGTCGCGAAACCGGCCTGGTACACGGCGGCGTTGACGTCGGCGTAGACCCCCGCGTTGACGTCGTCGATCTCGCCGCGCAACCGCTCTGGGTAGAGGTCGGGCGCGCCGGGCCGGTGGAGGCTGGTCCATTCGGTGGACAGATCGAGGGTGATCTGGGGATAGTCGTTACTCACCAGCCGTTTGCTCGGAATGTCCACAATGGCCGGAACGCTGATCCCGCCCATGTAGTGCGGATCGGCCGCGTGATAGGCCTCGGCGAGGTACTTGATCCCGAGCACCGGGTCCCGGTCACCGGGATCGAGGGTGAACCGCCAGCTCTTCTCGTCCTGGATCGGGTCGGCCACGGCCACGCTCAGCGCGGACTCCAGGCCGAGCAGCCGCCGGACGACCAGCCCTCGGCTGGCCCAGGGACAGGCCCGGCTGACCACCAGCCGGTATCGCCCCGCCTCCACCGGCCAGCCGTCGCGGCCGTCGGCGGTGACACGCGCGTCGAAATGGTTGGCGGACCGACGGAACTCACCCGTCTGCGGATCGGTCGGGATCGTCATGTGAGCCACCCTAAAGCGTGAGAAGGTGGTTTCGGTGTGCGTAGACTCTGGCACCCGGCGTGTCCGCACGCCGCCGCGCGGAAGGTGGTCCGACGATGCCGTTCATGCCCGTGACCGACTCGATGTTCCTTCTCGTGGAGACGCGCGAACATCCGATGCACGTCGGCGGACTGCAACTGTTCAAGAAACCCGAGGGCGCGGGGGACGACTATCTGCGTGACGTCCGCAAGAGCCTGCTCGATTCCGACAACATGCGTTCGGTGTTCCGGCGCCGTCCCGCCCGGCCGGTCAACACCGCGGGCCACGTCGCGTGGGCGACCGACAACGATCTCGAACTCGACTATCACTTCCGTCATTCGGCGCTGCCCCAGCCCGGCCGGATCCGCGAACTGCTGGAGCTGACCGGGCGCTGGCACAGCACCCTGCTCGACCGGCACCGCCCGCTGTGGGAGATCCACCTGGTCGAGGGGCTGCAGGACGGCCGGTTCGCGATCTACAGCAAGATCCACCACGCGCTGATGGACGGGGTCTCGGCACTGCGGCATCTGCAGGGCACGCTGTCGGACGACCCGGCCGACCTCGACTGCCCGCCGCCGTGGGGGCGCCGCGCCAAACCGGACGCCGGCCGGAACGGCAAGGTGTCGCCGTCGGTGTTCCGCTCCTTTGGCAAGACGGTCAACCAGCTCGCCGGGATCGCGCCCGCCGCGATGAAGGTGGCACGGGAAGCGTTCCAGGAACACACGCTCACGCTGCCGGCGCAGGCGCCGAAGACGATGCTGAACGTGCCGATCGGCGGGGCGCGCCGGTTCGCCGCGCAGTCGTGGTCGCTGGACCGGGTACGCAAGGTGGCGACCGCGGCCGGGGTGTCGCGCAACGACGTCGTCCTCGCGATGTGCTCGGGCGCGCTACGGGACTACCTGATGGAGCAGAACGCGCTCCCCGACGTGCCGCTGATCGCGATGGTCCCGGTTTCCTTGCGGCGCAAGGACAGCGGGGACGCGGCGGGGAACAACATCGGCGCGCTGCTGTGCAACCTCGCCACCCATCTGACCGATCCGGCCGCCCGGCTGGCCACGATCAACGCGTCCATGCGGAACGGGAAGAAGCTCTTCTCCGAGCTGACCCCGCTGCAGACGCTGCTGCTGTCGGGGATCAACGTCGCTCAGCTGGGCATCTCGCCGATCCCCGGCTTCGTGAACAACACGAAACCGCCGTTCAACCTGGTGATCTCCAACGTTCCGGGGCCGCGCAAGCAGATGTACTGGAACGGCGCCGCGCTCGACGGCATCTACCCGGCGTCGGTGCTGCTCGACGGGCAGGCCCTGAACATCACGCTGACCAGCAACGGGGACAACCTGGACTTCGGCGTCACCGGCTGCCGCCGGAGCGTGCCCCATCTGCAGCGCATCCTGACCCACCTGGACACCGCGCTCGCCGAACTCGAACACTCGGTCTCTCTGCCCCGCGTTTAGTCCTCTAAATGCGGTGGGCTACCGCATTTAGAGGACTAAACGCGCCGGGGGCTAGCTGCCGTCGGAGACGTACAGGCCGCCCGGGGTGATCGTGTACAGCTGGCCGTCCGGGCCGGCGGTCGCGTCACGCGTGCGGCCGAGGTTGGTCCAGAGCTTGCCGCCGTTGCCGTTCAGGTCGAGCTTGTACGTGCCGCCCTTGAGCGACGCCATGTACAGCGAACCCTTGTAGGCCGCGAGCCCGCTCGGCGTCGCGGACGACGTCGGCCAGGACTTGACCGGGTTGGTCATGCCGGCCGTGTTGCACGGGCCTTCGCAGGTCGGCCAGCCGTAGTTCTTGCCGGGCTCGATCTTGTTCAGCTCATCGAGCCTGTTGGCGCCGATGTCGGAGATGTACAGCTGACCGTTCGCCCAGGTCAGGCCCTGGACGTTGCGGTGGCCGTAGGAGTAGACGCGGCTGTTGAACGGGTTGCCGGGCGCGGCCGCGCCGTCGGTGGTGACCCGCAGGACCTTGCCGCCGAGGGAGTTCTTGTTCTGCGCGTTGGCGCCGTTCTGGCCGTCGCCGGTACCCGCGTAGAGATAGCCGTCCGGGCCGAACCTGATCCGCCCGCCGTGGTGATACTGCGAGCCGCGCGGGATGCCGGTGACGATCGGCGTCGGTGCCTGGCCCAGCTTCAGCTTGGCGATCCGGTTGTCGGAACTGGTCGTGTAGTAGATGAAGACCGTCTGGTCGGTGGCGTAGTTCGGCGAGACGGCGATGCCGAGCAGACCGGCCTCCGCGGTGACGCTCACCCCGGGGATGGTCTGGACCGTGGTGACCTTGCCAGCCTTGTCGATCTTGCTGATCGTCTTGGCGTCCTTCTGCGTGAAAAGGCCGGTGCCGTCGGGCAGGAAGTCGATCGACCAGGCCTGGTTGAGACCGCTCGCGAGCTGGCTGATCGCCTGGGTCGACGGCGGCGCTTCGGCGGCCGCCGGGACGGCCGCGATCGACACGGCCGCAGCCGCGGCGAACGTGGCGGCGAGAGTACGACGTAAGGACATGGGACGTCTCCTTCAGCTACCCCTGGAGCCCCGGTGAGTTGGATAGAAACACACAACATAACGAAACGGACACCACTGGAAGGGGTATCGGGAGCGCGGCCTGTTAACCGTTGTATGCGCCGAGCGTGACGAATCGGACGACACGATCGGCCATAGGTAGGAAACTTTACAAAATGCCGCCGGAAGTCGGTCCTTACGTCTGGTCAGAATCGGCGACGCGCTTCTAGGGTGACGGTGGCTCGACCCTGTTCGATCCGATGTGGACGTTAGGAGCGAAATGACCGAGGTATGGACCACCCCCGACTTCGTCGAGTACGAAACCCCCATGGAGGTCACCGCTTACGCGGCCCGCATGGAGGAGTGAAGTCGAATCCGGTGGTGGGGGCCGTCCCCCACCACCGCCGCCGTCCCGATCAGCGAGCACCCGGAGGCAGCACGGTGTCCCTCATGTCGTCGTCGGAGTTCATCGCGGCGTTGCGCGGGCTTTCGGACCGCTATTGGGGCACCCACCCGTTCCACGTGCGGATGCACGACGGCGATCTGTCCGCGCGCGAACTGAAGATCTGGGCCGCGAACCGCTGGTACTACCAGTGTGTCCTTCCGCAGAAGGACGCGGCGATCATCAGCAACTGCCCATTGCCGGAGATCCGCCGGGAATGGCTCGACCGTATCGTCTATCACGACGGGACGAAGGCGGGCGACGGCGGAATCGAGCGATGGCTCCGTTTGTGCGTCGCGGTCGGGCTCGACCGCGATGAGGTTCTCGATCAGCGGCACGTCGCCCCTGGCGTACGGTTCGCCGTCGACGCCTACGTGCATTTCGCCCGCACGAGACCATGGCTCGAAGCGGTCGCCTCGGGACTGACCGAAATGTTCGCCGGCCATCTCATGCAGCGCCGGGTCGCCGACATGCTGACGAACTATTCGTGGATCGCGCCGGAGGACCTCGCCTATTTCACCAACCGCATCGACAAGGTGTCCGGCGAGGGCAAGGGAACACTCGACATCGTCGTGCGGCACGCCGTCACCCGTGAGCAACAGGACAGGGCGATCGCCGCGCTGTCGTTCAAGACCGACGTGCTCTGGTCGATGCTCGACGCCATCGAGCGCGCGGCCGAGGAGTGGCGATGACCACCCTCGATCCGGGCTCGGTGCCGCGGCTGCGGCGCGGGGTCCGGCTGAGCTACGACCAGACCAGGGAAACGCACGTTCTTCTGTACCCCGAAGGCGTGCTCGTCCCGAACCCGACCGCCGCGGCCGTGCTTGCCCTCTGCGACGGCGTCGAAGACGTCGCGGGAATCGCTTCGGCGTTGCGCGAGCGCTACAGCGGTGTGCGCGAGGAAGAGATCCTGGACGTCCTGTCCCGGCTGGGAGAACGGCGGATCGTCGAATGGACCTGAAGACCGCGGCACCGCCTCTGGGCATGCTCGCCGAGCTGACCCATCGCTGCCCGCTGCATTGCCCGTATTGCTCGAATCCGGTCGAGCTGATCACGCGCGAGAGCGAACTGTCCACAGAGGAATGGCTGTCCGTGCTCACCCAGGCGCGGGAACTCGGCGTGCTCCAGGTGCACATGTCCGGCGGCGAACCGCTCGCCAGGCCGGATCTCCCCGTCCTGGTCGAGCACGCCACGAAACTGGGGTGCTACGTCAACCTGGTGACGTCCGGTCTCGGATTGACGGAGTCCAGAGTGGACGATCTCGTCGAACGCGGCATCGCGCATGTCCAGCTTTCCGTCCAGGGCGCGACCGCCGACCGCGCGGACCGGCTGGCCGGCGCGCGGGCACACGACCGGAAACTGGTCGCCGCCGGACTGATCAGGAACGCCGGGCTGCCGCTGTCGGTGAACGTCGTCCTGCACCGGCGGAACCACGATCAGCTCGCCGGGATCATCGACCTCGCCGAGGAAATGGGCGCGGACCGGCTCGAACTGGCCAACACGCAGTACTACGGCTGGGCCCTGCGCAACCGCGACGCCCTGATGCCGACCCGGCGGCAACTCGACGAAGCCGAGCCGATCGTACGCGCGGCCACCGAACGGCTGCGTGGCCGCATGGAGATCATCTACGTCGTCGCCGACTATTACGAGAAGTACCCGAAGCCGTGCATGTACGGCTGGGGCGCACGGCAATTGACCGTGGCGCCCGACGGGAACGTGCTGCCGTGCCCCGCGTCGACGGCGATCGAGACACTGGAATTCGACAACGTGCGGGACAAGCCGCTGGCGTGGATCTGGTACGAGTCCTGCTCCTTCAACGCTTATCGCGGCGAGGACTGGATGCCGGACACCTGCGCCACGTGCGATCGGCGCGCGATCGACTTCGGCGGCTGCCGCTGCCAGGCGTTCCAGCTCACCGGTGACGCCTCGGCGACGGACCCGGTGTGCTCGCGTTCCCCGCGGCGCGGCGTCGTCGACCTCATTCTCGCCACGCCGGCGAAAACGGACGAACTCGTGATGCGGACGCCACGATGAGGGTGATCCTGCTCGGCACCGCGGCGGGCGGCGGATTCCCGCAGTGGAACTGCGCCTGCGCGCTGTGCGTTTCGGGCGCGCCGCCGCGGACGCAGGACTGTGTCGCGGTGAGCGCGGACGGCGAGGGCTGGTACCTGCTGAACGTGTCGCCGGACATCCGCGCGCAGATCCTCGCCACGCCGCCCCTGCGTGCCGGGCCGGGGCCTCGGGAAATCCCGCTGCGCGGGGTGTTGCTGACCGACGCCGAGCTCGATCATTCACTGGGCCTGCTGCTCCTACGGGAAGCGGGAGGCCTGCCCGTGTGGGCGCCGGATGCCGTTCTGGGCGCCCTCTCCGCGCAGTTCCCCGCGAGGTCGATCATCGACGGGTACGGCGGATGGGACTGGCTGTCGTCGTCGGATGTCTCCATCGACGGTCTCCGGGTGAGCGTGCTTCCCGTGAGCGACAAACGGCCCAAGTACGCCCGGTCGTCCACTGAGGACGGTCCCTGGGTGGTGGCGTACCGGATCGAAGACGTCGAGACCGGCGGCGTCTTCGTCTACGCGCCCTGCCTGAAGAGCTGGCCGGACGGATTCGACGACTTCACCCGTGACGCCGGACTGGTACTGCTGGACGGGACCTTCTACGCACCGGACGAGATGACGGACGCCACCGCGGCCGCCGCCGGCACTCAACTGGCGATGGGGCATCTGCCGATCACCGGCAGCCTCGCGAAGCTCCGGCCCGGCCCGCGGTGGGCGTACACGCATCTGAACAACACGAACCCCGTGGTCGACCCCGCGTCACCCGAACACGCCACCGTACTGGACAGTGGCGCCTCGCTTCCCTTGGACGGTACCGAATTCAAGCTCTAGGCGACGCCTTCGGGGCTCGCACCCGACACCGGTACGGCGTCGGCGGTGAGCCGGTCGATCTCCGCGAGATCGGCCACGGTCAGGTCGATGCCGCCGGCGTCGAGACTGGCCTCGATGTTGGCCGCCTTGCGGGCGCCCACGATCGCGACGTGCACCCCCGGCTGGGCGAGCGTCCACGCGATCGCGAGCTGGCTGACGGAGATTCCTTTGCCCGACGCGAATTCCTTGAGCCGGTCGACGACGGCGAGATTGCGCCGGAAGGTCTCGCCGGTGAACGCCGACGACCGTGACCGCCAGTCGGTCTTCTCGAACGTCGTCTCCGGCGTGAACGCTCCGGTCAGCAGCCCGCTCCCCAGCGGGCTGTACACGAGCACGCCGATGTCGTTCTCCCGCGCGTACGGGAGAGGATCGGTTTCGATGTCGCGGCGGAACAGGTGATACGGCGGCTGCAGGGTCTCCACTGGCCGGGTCCTGCCGAAGGCGGCCAGCCCGGCGGCGTCGTAGTTCGAGACGCCGACGTGCCGGATCTTCCCGGCGTCGACGAACTCCTGCAGGATCCCCGCCGTCTCTTCGGCCGGAGTGCCCGGGTCTGGCCAGTGGATCTGGTAGAGGTCGATGTGGTCGACGTCGAGGAACCGGAGGCTGTCCTCGATGCCCCGCGACAGCCATTCGCGCCGCGAGTCGCGCGGCCGTTCGGAACGCGGTTTTATGCCGCCCTTCGTGGCGATGACGAGGTTGTCGCGGTCGCGTTTGAGCTCCTCGCGCAGGGCCTTCCCCAGCATCGCTTCGGACTTCCCGAAACCGTAGGCCTGTGCGGTGTCGAAGAAGTTCACCCCGAGCTCGCGGGCGTGATGGATCGCCGCGATGGCCGCGTCCTCGTCGAACGAACCCCAGTCCCCGCCGAGCTGCCAGGTGCCGAAAGCGATCCTCGACACCTCGAGACCGCTCCTGCCCAATGTCGTCGTACGCATGTCTCCAGCAGAGCACAGACATCGGATCACCGCACCGGATCTCCCGGCCAACGAAACCCCCAAATAACTGTTTGACGGTTTGCGTCCCGGCAGTCGATACTCGGGACATGTCCGACTCCCCGAGCCTCGACGGGCTTCGTGTCCTAGCCCATCCCGTGCGGCTGCGCATTCTGTCGCTCTTGACCGGTACCGCGATGAGCGCGGCCGAAGCCGCACGCGAACTCGGTGAGACACAAGCGAATGTCAGCTATCACCTGCGGCGGCTGCACGAGGCCGGACTGCTCGACGTCGCCGAGGAGGTCAGGATCCGAGGCGGGCTGGCGAAACGCTACCGCCACGATCCGGAGTCGGGATCGCGGTTCACGTCGACGAATCCGGAGGAACACCGGCTTCTCATCACGACGATGGCCTCCGAACTCACGCGCCGCAGCGAATTCCACGTCCGCGGCGAACCCGGTTTGACGGCCGACGTGGAGATGTGGGTCGACCGTGAGACCTGGAAGAAGGCGCTCGCCCACGCCCACGAGCTGAGCGAACTTCTGCACTCCGCCGCGAAACCACCCCGCACCCGGGGGACGATCCCGGTCAGCGCGACGGTCGCGATGTTCGCCATGAGGCGACGATGACGTCGCTGCGCGAACCACTGCGCCATCACAACTTCCGCTGGCTGATCGGCGGCCGCACGTTCGGGGAGTTCGGCAACGCCGTCGCCCCGCTCGCGCTCGCGTTCGCGGTGATCGACCTGACCGGTTCGGCCGTCGACATCGGCATCGTCGTCGGCGCGCGGTCCGTGGCGAGCGTGGTCCTGCTGCTGTTCGGCGGGGTACTGGCGGACCGGCTGCCGCGGTCGGTGATCCTCCAGGGCACCGAACTCGCCGCCACGCTGACCCAGGCGGTCATCGCGGCGAGTGTCCTTTGTGGATTCGCCTCGATCCCGCTGCTGGTCGGCCTCAGCGTGGTCAACGGCGCGGTGGCCGCGATCTCCGCACCGGCGTCGGCGTCGCTCACCCCGCTGACCGTGCCCGCCACGCTGCTCGCGCAGGCCAACGCGCTGGCCAGGCTGTTGTCGAACTCCGGCCGGATCGCCGGCGCCGGGCTCGGCGGCATCCTGGTCACCGCGGTCGGTCCCGGCTGGGCGCTCGGCGGGAACGCGCTGCTCTTCCTGGGTTCCGCCCTGTCCTACCGGCGCATCCGGCTCAGCCGCCGGGAACGGATCCCCGGCAGCCGCCCGCTGGCGGAACTCGTCGAAGGCTGGCACGAGTTCCGGTCGCGGACCTGGGTGTGGGTCGTGGTCGTGCAGTTCATGGTGGTGAACGCCGTCATCGCCGGCGGGATCGCGGTGCTCGGCCCCGTCGTCGCCGACAGCACTTTCGGGCGCTCCGGCTGGGGATTCGCCATCGCCGCGCAGACGATCGGCTCGCTCGTCGGCGGGATCCTCGTGGCCCGATGGCAGCCACGGCGCGCGCTGTTCGTCGGCGTCGCGGTGATCCTCTTCGAGGCGCCGCCGCTGATCCTCCTCGGCCAGGCTCCCCTGCTTCCGCTTCTGCTGGTGGCCATGTTCGTCTCCGGGCTGGCGATCGAGCAGTTCGTGGTCGCGTGGGACGTCTCGCTGCAGGAGAACGTGCCCGAAGACAAGCTCGCGCGCGTCTACTCCTACGACATGCTCGGGTCCTTCATCGCCCTGCCCCTCGGGCAGATGGCGGCCGGGCCGGCCGCGCAGCACTTCGGGGTCAGCACGACCTTGCTCGCGTGCGCCGCGCTGGTCGTGGCCGCCACCGGTCTCGCGCTGTGCAGCGGCCAGGTGCGCGGGCTCGTCCGCAAGTCGCACGCCGCCCGGCCCTGACCCGCTGCCCAGCGAAGTGGTAGCAAAGGTCCCTTGCTCCCTTTCCGCAGGTCACGGCCAGGGGCGAACCTCCTCGAGCAGCTTCGCGACCGCGAGCACCAGGTCGTCGGAGTGCCGTGGGCCGACGATCTGCAGGCCGACCGGGAGGCCGCGGGACGTGCGGCCCGCCGGCACGCTGATGGCGGGCTGCTGGGTCATGTTGAACGGGTAGGTGAAGGGCGTCCAGTCCGGCCAGCCGCTCAGTCCGCTGCCCGGCGGCACCTCGTGCCCGGCTTCGAAGGCGGCGATGGGGAGGGTCGGCGTGATCAGCACGTCGTAGCGCGTGTGGAATTCGCCCATCAGGATGCCCAGCGCGGCCCGCTCGGCGTTGGCGCCGAGGTAGTCACTCGCCGAGAAGGTCTTGCCGAGCTCCCACACCTTCCGCAGGCCGGGATCGACCTTCGTTTCCGAACCGGCGGGGAAGGTGTCCAGCCACTTGGCCGCCCCCGTCGACCACAGGATGTCGAAGGCCGCTTTCGGATCGGTGAAGCCGGGATCGGCCTCTTCGATGTGCAGGCCCGCGTCGCCCAGCGACCGGACCGCCGACTTGACGATCTCCGCGACCTCCGGATCGACGTCGACATAGCCGAGCGTCGGCGAGTAGGCGGCGATCAGCCCGCGCACGTCCCGGCGGACGGCCTCGCGGTAGGTCGAAACAGGCGGGGCGAGCGCGGCCGGGTCGCGGTGGTCGGGCATCGCGAGGACGTCGAGGAGCAGCGCCGTGTCGTCGACCGAACGCGCCATCGGCCCGGCGTGCGAGAGCGGGCCGAACGGGCTCGCCGGGAACAGCGGGATCCGGCCGTGCGTCGGTTTGAGCCCGACGATTCCGCAGAACGAAGCCGGGATCCGGATCGAGCCGCCGCCGTCGGTGCCGACGGAGAGCTCGCCCATCCCCGCCGCGACGGCAGCGGCACTGCCCCCGCTCGAACCACCCGCCGTCGTCGACGGGTCGACCGGGTTGCGGGTGATGCCGGTCAGCGTGTTGTCGGTGACTCCCTTCCACGCCAGTTCCGGCGTCGTGGTCTTTCCCAGCAGCACCAAGCCGTTCTCACGCAGCCGCGCGGTGACCGGGCTGTCGACTTCCCACGGCTGATCCGGGTCGATGCACCGCGAACCGCGCAACGTCGGCCAGCCCTGGGTCAGGAACATGTCCTTGATCGAGGCCGGAACGCCGTCGAGCCAGCCGATCGGATTGCCGTCCCGCCAGCGGATCTCGGACGCTTTCGCCTGTTCGAGCGCGCCGTCGGCATCGACCAGGCAGAACGCGTTGGTCTCGCCGTCCCGTTCTTCGATGGCACGCAAGGCGTTCTGGGTGGCCTCGACCGGCGACAGCTCTCCGGTGGCGTACGCGGCGACGAGCTCGCTCGCGGTCAACTTGGTGTCGTTCAATCCGGCCCCTAACCTTGGCGAAGCGTCTCCGACGGCACGTACCCGAGCTGCTTGTCCACGACGTTGCGCAGCGGCTCCCCCGCGCGCCAGCGACGGAAGTTGTCCGCGAACACCTCTACCAGAGTATTACGCCAGCCGACGAAGTCGCCCGACATATGCGGCGAGATCAGCACGTTCTCCATAGTCCACAAAGGACTGTCGGACGGCAGTGGTTCCGTGTCGAAGACGTCGAGCGCCGCGCCGCCGAGCGACCCGCCCCGCAGCGCGCCGATCAGATCCGACGTGACGACCAGTTCACCGCGGCCGACATTGACGAACCGCGCGCCGGGTTTCATCGCGGCGAAGGTCTCGGCGTCGAACATGCCCTTCGTCTGCTCTGTCAGTGGCGCGACCGCGACGACGTAGTCCGCCCCGGGAAGATGACGGGCGAGGTCCGAAGACGCGTACACGTCCCCGAAGTCGGGATCGCTCTCACGAGGACGGCGTCCGACGCCCGCCACCGACATCCCGGCCGCCCGCAGCAGCCGCGCGATCGACCGGCCGATCGGCCCGGTGCCGACCACGAGGACCCGGCGGCCGGAGATCCGTTCACTCTCACGGTGCTTCCACTGCCTTTGCCGCTGCAGATCCCACGAACGAACGAAATCCTTGGCGAACGCGAGGACCACACCGAGGACGTACTCGGCTATCGCATCGTCGAACACCCCTCGGGAGTTGGTGAGCACGACGTCGCTCTCCTGCAGCCCCGGGAAGAGGACCGGGTCGACGCCCGCGCTGGCGATGTGCAGCCAGCCCAGCCGGTCGGCCGCATGCCAGGCACCCGGGACGGCGGTGGACAGGAAGTCGTAGACGAAGAACGCGTCGGCGCCGGGCAACGCGTCGGCCAGCCCGGCCGCGTCGGTGTAACGAACCACCGCTTCGGCTTCGATAGCGCGCATGTCCGGTGGGCGCGTGTCTCCGCAGAGCACCGCCAGCACAGGGGTCTCCGAGGCGATCACGTTGACACCGTAAAAGTGGCTCGTATGATTGTCAACAATCCGAGGAACGACCCCCGGAGCACCGGACCTGTGACAGCAGAAGCTTTCCGGAGGCTGAGACTTGGATTTCGACTTACTGGAGTTCGAAGGCCCGTTGGCGCAGCGCGGTATAGGCGTGATCGCCCCCTTCGACCTCGCCCTGGAACGCGAACTGTGGCGCTGGGTCCCCATGGAGGTCTCCCTCCATCTGGCGCGGACACCGTACGAGCCCGTGCCCGTCAGCATGGAGATGGCCCAGCTCGTCAGCGACAGCAGGCATCTCGCCGCCGCCACGCGGGACGTGCTCCACGTGGAGCCCGAAGTCGTCGCTTATCTGTGCACCTCCGGCAGTTTCGTCAACGGTGTGGACTACGAACGCTCTCTGACGAAGGCGATCTGCGACGCGGGCGCGACGGACGCCGTCACCACGTCCGGAGCGCTGGCGGAGGTCTTGCATCAGCTCGACCTCCACCGGGTCTCGGTGCTCACCCCCTACGACGGCGACCTGACCGGGAAGCTGCACGACTTCCTGGCCGAACTCGGTGTCGACACCGTCTCGAGCGACCACCTCGGCCTGGGTGGCGGCATCTGGAAGGTCAGCTACCGGACCATCGCCGAACGCATCCTCGCCGCCGACCACGCCGACGCCGAAGCCATCTTCGTCAGCTGTACCAACCTCCCCACCTACGATCTGATCGAGCCACTCGAAAGCGCGCTCGGCAAACCGGTCCTCACCGCGAATCAGCTCACCATGTGGGCCTGCCTCCGGCGGATGAACCTGCCGATCGTCGGTCCCGGCAAGTGGCTCCGGGAGGTCGACTGACCTCTTCGCCTACGATTGTCGACAATCTGCCTCCGGAGGTTCCGTGCCTATCACGCCGTTCGCCCCACCCGAGCCGCCGTCCGAGACGACCACCATCGGGTTCATCTACCCCGATCACGCGGCCGAAGACGACTACCCGCTCGCGGAGCAGCTCCTCGGCGGGGACATGGCCGGGATCAAGCTGCCGGTCGAGCACATCTACGGAACCGATCTGCACGCCGTGCCCGAGCTCCTGGACCTCGGCAGCGAAAGCCGGCTCGCCGACGGCGCCGCGCTCCTGGCCAAACACGAACCCGACGCGGTGGTGTGGGCGTGCACCAGCGGCAGCTTCGTCTACGGCTGGGAAGGCGCCCGCGATCAGGCCGACCGGCTCTCCGCCGTCGCAGGCGTCCCGGCGTCGAGCACTTCCTTCGCCTTCGTCAACGCCGCGCGGGCCCTCGGCGTCCGGCGGGTCGCGGTCGCCGCCAGCTACCCGGACGACGTCGCCCGGCTGTTCGTCGAGTTCCTCGGCGCGGGCGGGGTCGAAGTGGTCTCGATGGGCAGCGCGGACATCGACACCGCGGCCGAGGTCGGCGAACTCAGCCCGGAAGCCGTCGTCGAGCTCGCGGTGAGCCGGGACCACCCGGCCGCCGAGGCGCTGCTCGTCCCGGACACCGCCATGCGGACCCTCGGCGAGATCAACACGCTCGAAACCAGGCTCGGCAAGCCCGTGCTGACCGCCAACCAGGTCACCGTCTGGGAAGGGCTGCGGCTCACCGGGAAGTCGCCGCTCGTCCGCACCTTGGGCGCGCTGTTCGGGAGAAGGGGCAACTGAACCATGTCCTTGCCGGATATCGAGCCGGTCAGCCGGGAGTCGACCGCCGGGATCATCGCGCGCCAGTTGCGGGACGCGATCATGACCGGCGCCCTCCCTCCCGGCACCCAGCTCGGTGAAACGGATCTGGCCTCCCGGTTCCAGGTTTCGCGGGGGCCGCTGCGCGAAGCGATGCAGCACCTCGTCTCCGAAGGGCTCCTCCGCAGCGAGCGCCACCGCGGCCTGTTCGTGATCGACCTCGAACCCGGCGACGTCTACGACATCTACGCCGCGCGCTCGGCCATCGAGCGCGCCGCGATGCTGCGGGCGCTGCGCGGAGACAGGGAACGGATCGCCAGTGAACTCGAAGAGGCCGTGCGCGCCATGGCCACCGCCGCGGACGACGACGACCCGACCGCCCTCTCCTGGGCGGACCTCCGTTTCCACGAGGCGCTGATCGCCGCTTCCGGCAGCAAACGGCTCGTCCGCATGGCCCGGACCCTGCTGATCGAGACCCGGATGTGCCTCACCGCCCTGCAGGGGACCTATCAGCGGGTCGAGGAACGGGTCACCGAGCACACCAGGATCATCGAAGCCCTGCGAGCCGGCGACGAGGAGACGGCGCTGTCGTTGCTGGAAGCCCATATGGAGGACGCCGTCCAGCGGCTGGCCCCGGGAACCAGCCTGCGAGAAGGCGAAGCTCCCGCAGTACCTTGAGCTTTCAGCCACGGCCCCGCACCCCCAGCACCGGCTGACCGCCCGTCCCGCCGCGGAAATCCCTGTCCCAGGGCCAATTGCCGCACTCGTCTTCGTAGACCAGCTGCAGCGCGCGGAACTCTTCGCCGTACAGGAGAACGGCGGTGAGCAGATGCGCCGACGGCGAACTGAGCGAAACGACCTCGAACGACGGCCATCCCACCGCGGCGGGCAGCAGCTCACCCGCCTCCGGAGGCCCCGACCGAACCACCTGCTGGGCGAAATAGTTCAGCAGCTGGCCGGATCTTCGCTCCCGCAGGCCGGTGACGACGAGTTCCGGCAGCCCGGCGTCGGTGAGCCCGACCGTGTACGCGAAGCCCGGTTGGACTGTGCCGCGCTCGACCGTCTGCACCATCCAGCCGTACTTCCGGATCAGCGGGCGCACCTCCTCGACGAGGTAGTCGGCGCGGGTCTTCCCGGGGTTGTCGCAATGCCAGCACATCAGCGCTCCTCAAGTCGTCGAAACCGATGATCGACACTGTGCACCGGGGCACCGACAAAAACTCGCGCACCGGGTCGACGGAGCGGCGACGAAAGGCCTTTCGACGGCCGCCCAGCGTCGAGATTCCCTTTCAGGGCAACATTTTCTCTTGTCCGAGAAAATTCGAAGACCAACGCACAGGTCGCGCACTGGATCCACGCGACCGGCGCTCGAACGCCACCACCTTGCCTCGCAAGGCGAATCCGGCGCTTCCCTGAACCCGACCAGTGTCGCGAAAGCCACTTTCGAGACGTCAGGAGTCCTGACAGTGGCTTTCGCGACACAGCCGTCGAGTCTTAAGGCGACTGTCGCCCGCAGTGCGTGAGCGGCGGCTCGACGGTCTGGAAATCGAGTACATGAAGGCCCCCTTCCTTGCATTAGGCGCAAGGAAGGGGGCCTTCATGTACTCGAAAGTCGTGAATGGACCGTTCAGGACTTCCAGGACTTGACACGCCACCGTGCTGATGGTTCAAGATAGAGCGGCGACCACCGCGGACCCGAGTTCGGCGGTGGTGGACTTCCCGCCGAGGTCGGGGGTTTGCACGGCCCCCTCCTCGAGAACCTTCTCCACCGCCGCGCGTACATCTTGCGCCGCAACGGTTTCCCCGAGATGGTCGAGCAGCATCGCCCCGGCCAGGATCTGCGCCACCGGATTCGCGATGCCCTGTCCGGCGATGTCGGGAGCACTGCCGTGCACCGCCTCGAACATGGAAGGGAACTCACCGGTCGGATTGATGTTGCCCGAAGGTGCCATTCCGAGCCCGCCCGTCACGGCCGCCGCCAGGTCGCTCAGGATGTCGCCGAACAGATTGGAAGCCACCACGACGTCGAGCCGGTCCGGCGCCTGCACCATCCGCGCGGCGAGCGCGTCGACATGACACTGCTCGGCGTGCACCTCCGGATACTCCGCGGAGATTTCGGCGAAGATCTCGTCCCAGAACGGCATCGAGTGGATGAGCCCGTTGGACTTGGTCGCCGAACAGACCCGCCCCGTGCGTGTCTTCGCGAGTTCGAAGGCATAGCGGATGATCCGCTCGACCCCGACTCTCGTGAACACGGATTCCTGTAAGACGAACTCGTTGCCCAGCCCACGATTGTGCCTGCCGCCGATCTCCGAGTACTCGCCCTCGGAGTTCTCCCGGACGATCACCATCTCCAGCTCGTCGGCGCCGCGGCCGGCCAGAGCCGACGTCGTCCCCGGCAACAGCCGGACCGGCCGGAGGTTGACGTACTGGCTGAACGCGCGCCGGAGCGGAATGAGGAGACCCCATAACGAAACATGGTCCGGAACGCCGGGAAAGCCGACGGCACCGAGGAAGATCCCGTCGAAAGAGGAAAGCCGCTCGATCCCGTCGGCGGGCATCATCGCCCCGGTTTTGGTGTACCGCTCACAGCTCCAGTCGAACTCCGTCCACGACAAGGAGAAGCCATGCGATGCCGCCGCACGGTCGAGGACCTTGCGGGCCTCGACCGTGACGTCCACACCGATCCCGTCGCCGGGAATGCTCGCGATCCGATAGGAGGTCCCTGCTCGAGAAGTCACAGGGCCACCGCGATGTACTTGGTCTCGAGGAACTCGTCGATGCCGACGCTGCCGCCCTCACGGCCGAGCCCGGACTGCTTGATACCGCCGAACGGCGCCGCCGGATTCGAAACCAGCCCCTGGTTGAGGCCGATCATGCCGGCTTCGAGCCGTTCCGACACCCTCAGTGCCCGCTTGAGATCGGAGGTGTACACATAGGACACAAGACCGAACTCGGTGTCGTTCGCCGCCGCGATGGCCTCGTCCTCGCTGTCGAACGGAGTGATCGGGGCGACCGGCCCGAAAATCTCTTCCGAAGCGAGCCTGGCGTCCTTGGGCACGTCGGTGAGCACCGTGGCCTGATAGAAGTTGCCCGGCCTGTCCACTGTGGACCCGCCGGTGAGGACGCGCGCTCCTCGCTCGGTGGCGTCGGAGACCAGGCCGCTGACCTTCTCGACGGCGGCTTCGTCGATGAGCGGTCCGACGACGACGCCCTCCTCGGTGCCCCGCCCCATCGGCAAGGCCTCCATGCGCTCGGTGAGGCGCCGGGAGAACTCGTCGACGATGCCTCGCTGGACATAGAACCGGTTCGCGGCCGTGCACGCCTCGCCGATGTTGCGCATCTTCGCGGTCATGGCGCCGTCGACAGCGGCGTCGAGGTCGGCGTCTTCGAAGACGAGGAAGGGGGCGTTGCCACCGAGTTCCATCGAAGTGCGGAGCACCTTGTCCGCGCACTGTTCCAACAGCTTCCGCCCGACACCGGTCGAGCCGGTGAAGGAGAGCTTCCGCGCCCGACCGTCGCGGATCAACGGCTCCATCACGCCGCCGGAATCCGACGTGGTGAGCACGTTCAGCACGCCATCCGGCAGTCCCGCTTCGGCGAGGATCGCCGCGAGGGCCAACATCGAAAGGGGGGTTTGAGCAGCGGGTTTGATGACCATCGTGCAGCCTGCCGCGACCGCGGGCCCGATCTTGCGGGTGCCCATCGCCATGGGGAAGTTCCACGGCGTGATCAGCAGACACGGGCCGACGGGCTGCTTCGTCACGAGGAAGCGGCCCGATCCGTTGGGAGCGACGGCGTAACCACCGTCGATCCGGACGGCCTCCTCCGCGAACCAGCGGAAGAATTCGGCCGCGTAGGTGATCTCGCCCTTCGACTCCGCGAGCGGTTTGCCCATCTCGAGGGTCATCAGCAGCGCGAGTTCGTCGGCGCGCTTGATCAGCAGGTCGTAGGCGCGGCGCAGGATCTCGCCGCGTTCACGAGGGGCGACGTTCGCCCAGTCGGCCTGTGCGGCGACGGCCGCGTCGAGTGCGCTGACACCGTCCGCCGGTGAGGCGTCGGCCACCTCGCACAGGGCTTCACCTGTCGAGGGGTCGAGAACAGGGAAGGTCCTCCCGTCCGTGGCGGGCACCCACTTGCCGCCGATGAACAGTTCCTTGCCGACCGACGTGACCACGCCGGCCTCACTGATCGAGCTCATCCCAACGCTCCTCCATGTTGTCCCGAACGCCATGCTATGGATATTGTCAACAATCGACAACAGCTCAGCCGACCTAGGAGCGCAGCCCATGGCCCAGCTATCACCGCTGCTCAAGCAGGCAACGCCGGTCGTGGTCGACCACGGTGAAGGGGTTTACCTCTACGGCACCGATGGCAAACGTCACCTGGATTTCACCGCCGGTATCGGCGTGACCAGCACCGGCCACTGCCACCCGCACGTGGTGAGCGCGGCGCGGGAGCAGATCGGCAAACTCGTCCACGGGCAGTACACGACGGTCATGCACAAGCCGATGCTGGAGCTGACCGAGAAGCTGGGCGGTGTCCTCCCGGAAGGCCTGGATTCACTCTTCTACGCGAACTCGGGCAGCGAGGCGGTCGAAGCGGCGCTCCGGCTGTCGCGGCAGGCGACGAAGCGGCCCAACGTCATCGTCTTCCAGGGCGGGTTCCACGGCCGGACAGTCGCGGCGGCGACGATGACGACGTCGGGCACCCGGTTCAGCGCCGGGATCTCGCCGCTCATGTCCGGCGTGCACGTCGCCCCCTTCCCGTACGCGTTCCACTACGGCTGGGACGAGGAGACGGCGACGAAGTTCGCCCTGCGCGAGCTCGACTACCTCTTCGCGACGGTCTGCGCGGCGAACGAGACGGCCGCGTTCTTCATCGAACCGGTGCTCGGCGAGGGCGGGTACGTCCCGGCGAACACCGAGTTCCTGGCCGGGTTGCGGGAACGCGCCGACAAGCACGGGATCCTGCTGGTGATGGACGAGATCCAGACCGGCTTCGGCCGGACGGGCCAGTTCTGGGGGCACGAGCATTTCGGGGTACGCCCGGACATCGTGCTCATCGCGAAGGGCCTCGCGAGCGGGTTCCCGATCTCGGGTATCGCCGCGTCGGAGGAGCTGATGGCGAAGGCGCTCCCCGGTTCCCAGGGCGGAACCTACGGCGGCAACGCGGTGGCCTGCGCGGCGGCGATCGCCACGCTCGAGGTGATCCAGCGGGAGGGCCTGGTCGAGAACGCCGCCGAACGAGGACGCCAGCTCCTGGAGGGCGCGCGGGTGATCGCGGACAAGTCTCCGTCGATCGGAGACGTCCGCGGGCTGGGGCTGTTGGTCGGTTCCGAATTCACCACGCCGGACGGTGAACCGGACACCGCGAAGGCCCAGGCGGCCCAGAAAGCCGCCTCCGCCAACGGATTGCTGTTGCTGACCTGCGGGGCGTACATGAACGTCGTCCGGATGGTGCCGCCGCTGATCGTCGACTCCGCACAGGTCGACGAAGCGCTGCGTATCTGGGGTGACGTGGTGGCGGGGGTCGAGTGATGGCCCGCTACATCACGATCACGCTCGACAAGCGCGGAGTGTCCTGCCGGGCTCGCCTGCTCGACGCCGAAGCCCCGCGGACTTGCCGCGCGGTCTGGGACGCGTTGCCGCAGAGCGGTTCGGCGTACCACGCGAAGTACGCGCGCAATGAGGTCTACACGCTCGTTCCACCCTTCGCCGAGCCGAAGCCGGGCCGCGAAAACCCGACGGTCACCCCGATTCCGGGAGATGTCGTGTACTTCGGGTTCGAGGCATGGGAGATCGGCAACCCGGCGTACGGCTACGACGAGGACAGCGAGGCGCACAGCGACCAGGGCGCGACGGACCTCGCGATCTTCTACGGCCGCAACAACCTGCTGATCAACGGCGACGCGGGATGGGTCCCCGGCAACGTGTTCGCGACGATCGAGGAGGGGCTGGCGGAAATGGCCGAGGCCGCTCAAGATCTCTGGCTGCGAGGTGTCGAGGGCGAGACGCTTTCCTTCGCACGCGCGTGAAAACCCGTGGGCGGTGCGGGCTTCGCACCCTCACCGCCCACGGGCCGGCACCCCACCCTGGCTTTACTGCCGTGCTTCGCTGAGCCGGTATTCGACGCCGCCGACCTCGTCACCACGCTGGTCGACCTGGGTCACGTGGACGGTGTACTGCCCGCCGGCCGCTTCGGCGCCTGCGGTGAAGCTCAGCTTGGCGCCCACCTGTTCGCCCGATTTGAAGGTCAGGCCGCTGATCCGGGCTCGCTGCGGGTTCACGATGGCCAGCTCGGTCTCACCGACCCGCTCGACGCCCTCTCCCTTCGCGCCCGCCGCCCGCCAGCGCGTGGCGAGGTCGGGGCCGAGATCGATGGTGATCCGTCCCGGGCCGGTGAACGGCCTGCCCGGCTGGGTGAAGACGATGTCGCCGACCGCCGTGGGCTCGGGCCCGTCCCAGCCGAACACGATCGGCCGGAACTCCGGGATCTTGATTTTGAACGGTACGGCGTTCACGTTGTGCCAGGCGATGTTGTTGTTGTTCCGGGCGTTCGCCGACGTGCTCAGGCCCTCGGTCGGCAGGTCGGTCGGTGAAAGCCACCGCGCCAGCAAGCAGAAGTGCGAACCGAGCGGGACCTTCCACGGGATGACGACCCGTTTGGTGCCATAGGGCACGCTCACGTTGGTGGCGGAACCGATGTAGGTCCACTGACTCGGCCACTGGGCCACAGTGCCTTGTTTGGTGTAGTAGACCTGCAGTGTCCCCTTCTCGAGCGCGTCACCGTACGGACCGGGGTTGTTCAGCGTGACGTGGATGTAGGCGAGGCCCCCTTGGACGATCGGATCGTCGGTGGCACAGAGGATCGTCGGCGAGAAACACACCCTGACGTCGGGGCTGGAGTAGAGCGATCCGGTCGAAGGCTCGAATCCGACGTCGGACGTGTTGTCCCGGATGAAGACGTCGGCCCGGGCCTCGGGCGCGGCCTGCACCGCCGGTGCGACACCCGCGAACAGTGTCGCGACGGCCAAGACGGCCGACGCGAGCAGCGTCCGGCGGCGCCGCGGATTCCTGCTGATCATGTTCCCCTCCTTGCGCGAAACATTCGACCCGTTGACCGTCGGCCAGACCGGTTGTGGCGGGGTTGTCGAGATCGTGTGCCCTAATTGGCCGATTTCGGTGGGTCTTCGCCCGGATACGCTCACCGGGGTCACATGCCGGAGGGAGCAGGGTGCCCGGGCCAGGGGAACTACGGGTGCTGGGCCCGGTCGAAGCGATCGGCCCCACCGGGCGGGCGGAGTTGCACGGCGCCCGCCAGCGAGCCGTGCTCGGCGTTCTCGCCCTGCACGCGGGGTCGGTCGTCCCGATCCCCCGCCTGGTCGACGTGCTCTGGGGAGAAGATCCGCCACGCACCGCGGTGAAGACCCTGCACAGTCATGTCGCCCGGATCCGGCAGGCATTGGAGGACTGTGGTTTCCCGCCGGTCCTGCTCACCCGCAAGCCCGGGTACGTCCTGGCGGTGGCGCCGTCCTCTGTCGACGCTCTCCGGTTCGAAGAAGAACTTCGTGCCGCCAAGCGGAGCAATCCGGGCCAGGCGGTGGCGGCGTTACGTGAGGCGTTGCGCCTCTGGCGCGGCGGAGCCTTCGCGGACGCCGAACTCGACGGCTGGGGACTGCGCGAGGTCGAACGGCTCCAGGAATTGCGGCTGTCCGCCTGGGAAGAGCTTTGGGACGCCGAGCTCAGGCTCGGCGATCACGAGGAGGTCCTCCGCGAACTTCCGCGGCTCCGGGCCGAGCAGCCCTACCGAGAACGGCTGGCCGCGCTGCACATGCTCGCCCTGCACCGCTGCGGGAGGCATGCCGAGGCACTCGAGACCTTCCAGGCGGTGCGCCGGGGGCTGGCCGACGAGTTCGGTGTCGACCCCGGCCCCGGACTGGTCGAACTGCATACGTCGATCCTGCGCCGGGCGCCTGAACTCGACGCGCCCGCACGGGGCACCGCGCCCGCGCAGCTCCCCGCCCGCGTCGGGCACTTCACCGGGCGGCAGCAGGAGCTCGCTTCGCTCGACGGGCTCCTCGACGACGCCGAGCCGCCGGTCGTGGTCATCTCCGGAGCGGCTGGGATGGGCAAATCAGCGCTGGCCGTGCAGTGGGCGCATTCCATCGCGGACCGCTTCCCCGACGGCCAGCTCTTCCTCGACCTCGCCGGGCACGATCCGGCGGAAGCGGTCTCGCCGGGCGAGGCCCTCGCCCATCTTTCGCGCGGGCTCGGCCTTCCTGACGACCGGCTGCCCGACGCGACGGCCGAACGCGCTGCGCTCTACCGCTCATTGCTGCACGGGAAGCGTTGCGTGATCGTCGCGGACAACGCGGGCGGGGTCGACCAGATCCTTCCGCTCGTCCCCGGCACGACGAAGACGATGCTGATCGTCACCAGCAGACTGACCCTGGCCGCGCTCGGCAGCAGGCACGCCGTTCGCGTGTTCGCCCTCGACGCGCTGGCCGATCCGGATTCGATGACGCTGCTCACCCGGGTGCTGGGCGCCGACCGGGTCATGCGCGAAACCGCACAGGCGGCGCGCCTGGCCAGGCTCTGCGACGGGATGCCGCTGGCACTGCGGATCGCCGCCGCCCGCCTGACCGGTGAACCGGGCCGTCCGATCGCGGAGCTCACCGCGGAGCTCACCGGGGCCGGACGACTGGAAACCCTTGCGGTGCAAGGAGATTCACGAACGGTCAAAACCGTCCTCGCGAGCGCCTATCTGCCACTGGACCAGGCTCCCGCCCGGCTGTTCCGGCTTTCGGGGCTGATCCCGGGGACGTCGTTCAGTGCTTCGCTCGGCAGTGCGCTGTGCGGCGTTCCCGCCGAAGCAGGCCGAGCCGCGGCCGCCGCACTGTCCGCGGCACACTTGATAACCCCGGCGGGCCAAGACCGCTATCGCCGCCACGATCTGATCCGCGAATTCGCCGTCGCGTGCGCCCGCGCCGACGAAACGGCGTCAACCCGTACCGAGGCCGCGGACCGGCTGATCGACTGGTACCTGCATGTCGCCGCCGAAGCGAACCGGATCATCGACCCGAACCGCGATCTGGTCACCCCGGCGTTGCGACACCCGGCGCCCGAACGGCCGTTTCCGGCGGAAAGGCGTGCGGCGCTGGCGTTCCTGGGGGCCGAGCGAGCGAATCTTCTCCCCGTGGTGCGGTTCGCGCGCGAGCACGGCCGCAACACCGCGGCCTGGCAGCTCACCTATCTGCTCACCAGCTTCTACGACACCACGGGCGGCTGGAACGAGCGGATCGGGCTTTGCCGCGAGGGGGCCGCGGCGGCCGCCGAACTCGACGATCCGCTGGCGGAGGCGGAAATGCTGCGCGCGCTCGGCGCGGCCTACTTCATGACCCGCAGGTTGACGGACGCGCTCGAAACCAACGCCCGCGCGTTGAAGGCCGCCCGCGCGGCGGGCGATCCGGAGGGCGAAGGGCATATCTACAACAACACCGCGAACGCCTACGCCGCGCTGCGCCGGTTCGACGAGGCGATCACCGCGTACCGGCTGGCGGTGGAGCGGTGCACCTCGGCGGGCAACCGGCTCGGGCGGGCCCTGTCCCAGCGCAACCTCGGCCACGCCTACATCCGCCGCGGCCAACCGATGGACGGGCTCAGCCCACTGACGGCCGCGCTGGAGACGTTCCGCGAACTCGGCAACGCCCGGCTGGAAGCGGCCACGCTGGACACGCTGGGCGAAGCCTACGAGGAACTCGGCGATCACGACGTCGCGCTGGACCATCTCGGCAAGGCGCTGGCCGCGTCCAGGGCGATCGGAGACCGGTGGCAGGAGTGGGAGTCACTGCTGCACGCCGGCCAGGTCCACCTCGCCCGCCGGGATTTCCGGGCCGCACGGGCCGATTTCGACCAGGCGCTGCTGATCAGCCGCGACGTCGGGAACCGGCACAGCGAGGCGGCCGCGCTCGACCGGCTCGGCCGCGCCCATCTGGGACTCGGCGATCTGGCCGCGGCGCGGGAGAACCTCGAGCGCGGCGTCGCGGTCCGGGCGAGCGTCCCGGATCCGTACGAGGAAGCCCACCTGCACCGCGACCTCGGCGATCTGGAGGCGCGGTGCGGCGACACGGCCGCCGCGGCCGCCCACTGGGCTCGAGCGATCGAGCTGTACCGGCGGGCGAACGCGACGGCCGACGCCGACCTCGTCACCCGGCGGGGCTGATCACCACGGTCGAGGTCGCGTACACGAGCCGGCCCTGCGACGGCTCGAAGAACTCGACCAGCGCCTTGCCCGTTCGCCCGGGCACGATCGCGAGTTCGGCGTATCCCCTGGTCTCGCCGCGCTGGAAGGTGACGACACCGTCCTTCACCGGCTCGTGAGCGGAGCCGTCGGTGCGGTAGCGGATCGTGAGCGGTCCGGAGAGCCACGGCCGGGAAAGCACGAGCGGCACCTTGCAGGTGGTCGTGCCCAGCGCGAAGTTCGGCGGAATCGACCAGCAGATCTCGCCTTCCTGGGTGGTGGCCAGAGGTGCGGTCTTGACCTTGTCGTCGTCGGCCACCCAGGCGACACCGACGCTGTGCCCGATCCGCACCCCTTTCCCGCCGTACAGCTGCAGGGAGAACATTTCGTCGTTCTCCGCCAGGGAATCGGCGCGGACCTTGACGGCGATCGTGTGCGCTTCCGCCCGCCCGGCCCAGGTCAGCGTGCCCGCACGCGGCAGGTAGTCGACGCTCTCCTTCGCGATGAACGCCGGATCGACCGGTGAGCCGTTGCCTTCGATCGTCCGGTATTCGACCGTGCCCTGCGGCACGCAGCCGCCGTCGGTGAGTGAAACGGTGAAGACAAGGGTGGTGTATCCGGCGCTCGTCCCCTCGGCCTGGCTGACTCCGCTGACGTCGGCCACGGGCGCGGCGCAGCCCTCTTGCCTGCCTTCGGCCGCCGGTACCGCGAGCCCGAACGTGATCGCCAGCGCCGCCCCCAGCGCCGCGATCCGTCTCATCCTGGATCCCATCGAGCGTCCACCCCTTCCGGCGAGCCGCCCGGCCCGCTGCGACATGGGTAACCGAGCGAGGTTGTCACGAGGTTGTGGCGAGCAAACATGAAAAAGATTCATGGCCATCCTCGCCCGCGACGTACTACGCTTCGGTAACCAGGCAATGAGGCGTGAGGAAGGGCAGTCGATGGGCGATGTTGCGGCACGGTTCGCCGAGATCGTCGGGGACACGAACTTGCTCTCGGGCGAGGCGATCCCCGAGGACTACGCACACGACGAGGCTTTGACCACCACCGCGCAGCGGCCCGCTCACCTGGCGAAACCGGGAAGCGCCGAGGAGGTCGCGGAGCTGCTCAAGGCGGCGAGTGAACACGGCGTGCCGGTCACCGCGAGAGGGTCGGGCACGGGACTTTCGGGTGGCGCACGGCCACGCGAGGACGGCCTGGTGATCTCTTTCGAGCGCATGAACGCGGTACTGGAGATCGACACCGAGAACCACGTCGCCGTCGTCCAGCCCGGTGTCACACTGTCCGAATTGGACGAAAAGACCACGGAAGCCGGACTCGGCTACACCGTCTACCCCGGCGAGCTGAGCGCGAGCGTCGGCGGCAACGTCGGGACGAACGCGGGTGGCATGCGCGCGGTCAAGTACGGCGTAACGCGGCACAACGTCGTGGGCCTGCAGGCCGTGCTGCCGACCGGGGAGATCATCCGGACCGGCGGCAAGACCTCGAAGGTGTCGACCGGGTACGACCTGACCCAGCTGATCATCGGCTCCGAAGGCACCCTCGCGCTCGCGACCGAGGTCATCGTGAAGCTGTACCCGCGTCTCCCGCACGGCGCCACGGTGTTCGCCCCGTTCGAGACCTTCGACGAGGTGATGACGGTCGTCCCGAAGATCATCTCCAGCGGGCTCGCGCCGCATATCCTCGAGTACATCGACAATCTGACGCTCGCCGCGATCAGCTACAACGAGAAGCTCAGCCTCGGTGTCCCGGACGCCATCCGTGACAAGGCGCAGGCGTATCTGGTGGTGGCACTGGAAAATCGCGACAACGACCGGCTGCACGCCGACGTCGAAGAACTCGGCGGCCTGTTGGGTGACGTCGGCGCGATGGACGTGTACGTGCTGGAAGGCCCGTCGGCGCGCAAACTGATCGAGGCGCGCGAGAAGGCGTTCTGGACGGCCAAGGCGGCCGGTGCGGACGACGTCATCGACGTGGTCGTCCCGCGCTCCGCCATGCCCGAGTTCCTGCGCAAGGCGAGGGAAATGGCGTTGTCGCGCGAGTCGGGCGCGCTCGGCTGCGGGCACGCCGGCGACGGCAACGTCCACCTGGCCATCTTCTGCAAGGACCCGGAGAAGCGGAAGCAGCTGCTGACCGACATCTTCGCGCTCGGCATGGAACTCGGCGGTGCGATCTCCGGCGAGCACGGCCTCGGCCGAGCCAAATCCGGCTACTTCCTCGATCTGGAGGACCCGGCGAAGATCGCGCTGATGCGCCGGATCAAGGAGAGCTTCGACCCGGCCGGGATCCTCAACCCCGGCGTTCTTTTCGCTGAGAGGGCTTGAAAAGTGAGTGAGATGAACGGCGCCCAGTCCTTGATCCGCACGCTCGTCGACAGCGGTGTCGATGTGTGCTTTTCGAATCCGGGCACCTCGGAGATGCACTTCGTGGCCGCCCTCGACTCCGTGCCCGAGATGCGCGGAGTGCTCGGCCTCTTCGAAGGCGTCGTCACCGGTGCCGCGGACGGCTACGCACGGATCGCCGACAAGCCGGCGGCCACACTGCTCCACCTCGGCCCCGGTCTCGGCAACGGGCTGGCGAACCTGCACAACGCACGCCGCGCGCACACCCCGATCGTCAACGTGATCGGTGACCACGCGACCTACCACAAGCAGTACGACGCCCCGCTCGAATCGGACATCGAAGCCGTCGCCGGTTCACTCGAAGGCTGGGTCCGCCGCTCCGAGCACACGAAGGACGTCGGTGCCGACGCCGCGGCGGCGGTCGCGGCGTCCCAGGACGCCCCCGGACAGGTGGCGACCCTGATCCTCCCCGCCGACGCGTCCTGGGGTGAGGGCGGCGAAACCTGCGCGCCCATCCCGCCGAGGATCCCGCAGGTCGTCGACGCGACGACGGTGAAGAACATCGCCGAGGTGCTGGCCAGTGGTGAACCGGTCGCGCTGCTCGTCGGCGGCGGCGGCTGCCGTGAGGCCGGGTTGCGGGCGACCAGCCGGATCGCGGCCGCGACCGGCGTGAAGGCGTTCGTCGAGACCTTCCCCGCCCGGCTCGAACGGGGCGAAGGCCTGCCGACGATCGAGCGGCTCGGCTACCTCGCCGAGCAGGTCGCGTACCAGCTCGACGGGATCAAGCACGTGATCGTCGCCGGCACGAAGGCGCCCGTTTCGTTCTTCGCCTACCCCGGCAAAGCGAGCAACCTGGTTCCCGAAGGCGCACAGGTCCATGTGCTGGCCGAAATCGCGCAAGACGTGCCGCGAGCGCTGAACGACGTCGCCGACCTGGTCGCCGCCGAGACGGAGCCGGTGCTGCAGCAGGCCTCCCGGCCGGCGCTGCCGTCCGGGCCGTTGACGCCGCAGAACTGGGTCGACGTGATCGGCGCGCTGCTGCCGGAACGCGCGATCATCGCGGACGAGGCGAACACCTCCGGTCTGCTGCTGCCCGCCGCGACCGCGGGCGCGCCGCGGCACGACGTGCTGACCTTGACCGGCGGCGCGATCGGCTACGGCATGCCCGTCGCGACCGGGGCGGCCGTCGCCGCGCCGGACCGGCCGGTGATCAACCTGCAGTCCGACGGCAGCGCGCTGTACACCATTTCGGCGCTGTGGACGCAGGCGCGGGAGAATCTCAACGTCACCACGGTCCTGCTGAACAACCGCGCCTACGCGATCCTGCGGCTGGAGCTGCAGCGGGTCGGCGCGGACGCCAACGGACCCAAGGCGAACGAGTTGCTCGACCTCTCCCGCCCCGACATGGACTTCGTCAAGATCGCCGAAGGCATGGGCGTCCCGGCGACCCGCGCGACGACGGCGGAGGAGCTGGCCGAGCAGTTCCAGCGTGCGCTCGCCGAGCCCGGCCCGCACCTGATCGACGCGATCGTTCCGACGCTCTTCTGAGCGAAGCGTCCTGCGTGCGATGAGTCCTCTCGTCGCACGCAGGGCGTCAGCGGACCGAGGCGACCAGTGGTTCCGGCTGGCGTTGCTTCGGCACGAAAACGGTCAAGACGAGCCCCAAGAGCGCCGCACCGGCGGCGACCACGAAGCTCAGCCGGAACCCCGCCGCGGACGGGACGGACACCCCACCGACGGTGATCGCCAGCGACGCGAGCATGGACGCCATCACCGCGCTGGACGTCGACGTGCCGACCGAGCGCATCAGCGAGTTCAGCCCGTTCGCGGACGCGGTCTCGGTGACCGGGACCGAACCCATGATCAGCGCGGGCATGGCCGCGTAAGCGATGCCCACACCACCGCCGATGATGATCGACGCCGTGATCAGCTCGAAGGCGTTGTCCATCAACACGGTCGCGAAGGCGTATCCGGCCGCGATGGTGGTCGCGCCGACCATCAGCGTCGTACGCGGTCCGTAGCGCTCGATGAGCCGGGCCGAAACCGGCGACAGCATGAACATGACCAGGCCGTTCGGCGCGAGGCAGAGCCCGGCCTGCACCATGGTCAGACCGAGGCCGTAGCCGGTCGACGCGGGTGCCTGCAGCAACTGCGGGAACGACAACGCCATCGAGTACAGCGCGAACCCGATCATGATCGACGCGAGGTTGGTGAACAGCACCGGCCGCCGCGCGGAGACCCGCAGGTCCACGAGCGGATCACGCCGCCGCAACTGGTAGGCGCCCCAGACCAGCAGGATCACCACCGCGCTCCCCGCGAAGGCGAGGGTGCGGCCGCTGCCCCAGCCCCATTCGCCGCCCTTGACGATCGGCAACAGCAGGCAGACCAGTCCAGCCGTCAACCCCACCGCACCGAGGTAGTCGAACGGCGCCGGCGTCTTCACCGGCGACTCCGGCACCACGAACAGGATCAACAGGCCGCAGACGAGCCCGAGCCCCGCCGACGCCCAGAACAGGACGTGCCAGTCGGCGTTCTGCGCGACCAGCGCCGACACCGGGAGCCCGATGGCACCGCCGACGCCGAGCGTCGAACTCATCACCGAGATCGCGGCGCCGACCCGTTCCGGCGCGAGTTCGTCGCGCATGATGCTGATGCCCAGCGGGATCGCGCCCATCGCGCACCCTTGCAGCCCTCGCCCCAGGACCATCAGCGCGAGCGAACTGGTCAGCGCGGACACCACCGAACCGGCGACAAGGAAGCCGAGGCTGATCAGCAGCAACCGGCGTTTGCCGTAGAGGTCACCGAGGCGGCCGCTCACCGGCATCACCACGGCTCCGGCGATCAGGGTCGCCGTCACCACCCACGACGCGTCCGAAGGGGTCGCGTCGAGCAGCCGGGGAAACGCGGGAATGAGCGGAACGACGAGAGTCTGCATGAACGAGGCCACCAGCCCGCAAGTGGCGAGCACGACCACGAAGATCCGGGGCGAAGGTGCCCGTCCGACCGGTTTCACCATGCGCATCCCATGATCCGACCTTACACAGCACCACCCTTCTCAGTGAACGATTGACCGACGGGATCACAGCCAGCGCGAACCCATCACGGCCCGACAGGTACCGCGGCGATTCTGGCTGTAGCCAGGAGAACCGCCTTTCGGAGGCGGCCGCTCCCTCTGCCGGGCTCGGCCGATCGACGCAGGGTCCGTCGGTGTTGCGGAAGTAGTCGTTTCCACGCACCGCTGGCTTCGGCCGGCGGGAGGCTAGTCGACCATCGCACCGCAGCTGATGTTCAACGCCGTCGCCGTCATGCTGCGCGCGTGATCCGACGCGGCAAAGGCGGCCACCCGCGCGACGTCTTCGAGCGACGCCGTCCGCCTGAGCATGGTCGCGGCGACCATGTCACGGATGGCGTCGTCGAGCCCGGCGCCCGCCGGAATCGTCTCCGGGATCCCGCCGGTGCGCAGGGTCACGACACGGATGCCCTGCGGCCCGAGTTCGCACGCCAGCCCGCGCCGCAACGCCTCCATCGCGCTGAACGCGACCTGCAACCCGCCGAGGTGGTATCCCGGCAGCGGATCACCGTCGCCGCCGAACATCAGGATCACCCCGGACCCCTGTCCGATCATGTGCCGGGCGGCGGCCCGCGCGGTGAGGAAATTCGTCCGCACCGCCGTCCGGACCGGGCTTTCGAAGTCCTCCAACGACATCTCGACCAGCGGAGTGCCCTGAACGTCGTTGTGCGTGATCACGTTCATCGAGATGTCGATACTGCCCGCCGCGTCAGCCACCGAAGCGGCATGCTCGACGATGGCGGCTTCGTCCAGTGCGTCGAACTCCGCCGTTTCCGCCTTCCCGCCCGCCGCCCGGATTTCGTCGGCCAACGCGTCGAGCTTCTTCAGCGTGCGACCGGTGAGGTGGACGGTCGCACCCTCTCTGGCGAATCCGCGGGCCACCGCGGACCCGATCCCGCCCGCCGCACCGTAGAGGATCGCGTTCCTGCCTTCGAGCAACATCGCTTTCTCCTATTTTTCGTCCAAGGTGATGAGTCCTTCGGGTGTTCCCTCCAGCTGGACATCGATCCACAACGGGCGCCACGGGCTGAGCTCGTGGAACCTGCGCAGCTCGGCCAACCCGCTGAGCCAGCCCATCCACATGCCGTACGGCGGCTTCTCGTCGGAGAATCCACTTTGGACGAAGGTCAGCTTCGTCCCGCCGCCGGAGTCCTCCAGTTCCCACGTGGCGACGACCCCGTCCTGGTACGCGAGCGACATCTTCGAATCGGGCACCAGATCGACGATCTTCGCCGGATCCGGGTCCCGTTCCAGCGACCCCATCGCCCAGCGGCCGCCGACCTGGGGCTCCGCCTCGATCCGGGCACCGAACCAGCGCGTGAAGACGGTGGGATCGGCGATCGAGGAGTAGACCTCACCGCGCGGTGCGTCTATCCGCACTTCTTCGCTCATCAGCGGGGAGGTGAGGTCGCAGCGGGCGGTGAGCGGCCGTCCTTCGACGTGATCGACGAGATTCGAGACGGAAAGCGCCCAGAACGTGTGCATCATGCCGAGTGACGAGTCCGGGTCGGCGAGCATGGCGGCGTAGTCCGGCAGACCGCTCTGGCTGAACGACAAGGACGTCCCGTCCCCGTCTTCCGTCAGCGCGATCTCGACGACGGTCTCCTTCCCGCCGACGGCCCAAGCGAACCGCAGGACGTTGTCCTCGGCCAGCAGCAGCCGCTGGCGCGGCCGATCGCCGTCCGGCGTGTAGCGGCCCCAGAACTCGTACCGGGACGGCAGGTCGACCTCCGCGTACTCGGAAAGCCACTCGCGCAGTGCGCCGGGATCGGTCAGCGCGTGCCATACCTCGTCGATCGGCGCGCGCAGGCGCACCTGGAACTTCGTCGGTTCAGTCACGGGCGTCTCCCTTCGGGTAACAGGCCACGGCGAGCTTGAAGGCGTCGCCTTCCGCTCCGCCGTAGCGGGTGAACAGGTCCTGCAAAGTCGTCTTCAGTTCGTCGAGGAATTCCTGGCGCCGCTCGGGCTCCACCCGGATCTCGCCGGAAACACCGATCGACGGCAGCTCCGGCGCGGCCCGGTCGAGCGCGGCGACGTCCGCCTGGACCTCCTCCATGAGGTCCACCAGGTAGCCCAGGCTCAGCTCGTCCCGCGCCACCCGCGGGCCGAGCCGTCCGACAAGTCCGGGTGACAGCCAGTACGACCGGGCTGTCGCCTGGTACACGCCCTCACTGACGGCGCGCACCTTGCGCTCCGACACCTGCTTCACGAGACCGGCTTCCACCAGTCGCTTCACGTGGTAATAGACCCGCTGGGGAGTCTGATCCAGCACCGTCGCCACCTCGGTGCACGACCGCGGCTCCGCCAGCTGCCGCAGGACATCCACCCGCTGCGGTTTCAGCAGCGCCTCCGCCTGCTCCAGCCGATCGAGGTACTCCACATCCTTCACGGCGTCACACCCTTGATCACAAAAAACAGTTTGAACGTAAAAATCCATTTTGTCAATCGGCCTGGATCGCGCTACTCTCGTCGTGTGGCGATCCTGCGGCGGTACGCGGCGGAAATCGCGGTCACCGCGGCGGTGATCGCGGGCTCCGTCGTGGTCTCGCTCGGGGACGGCGCGGAGACACCGCGCAACGCGGCCGTCGGCTGGGTCTGCGTGGCGCTCGCCTGCGCGGCGTTGTTCCTGCGCCGCCGGTACCCGCTCCCCGTCGCGATCTTCACCGCGGTGTGCTGCGCGATCTACTACCCGCAGACCGATCCGGACGGGTTCGTCCTGCTGGCGTTCGCCTTCGCGCTGTACAACAACGCCTCGACCGGCCGGATCCGGAGCGCGGCGGTCGTCGCGGCGGTCTCGATGGGCGGCGTCGCGATCGGCGAAGCGGGGGCAGGCGCGTCACGACAGGTGGACGACTTCGCGTTCCTGCTGATGGCGGGCTGGTTCATCGCGCTGGTCGCGGTCGGCGCCGTGACGTTCTACCGCAGAGAAGCCGAGCGCACCAAGGAGGCCGAGGCACAGCGAAGGGCCACCGACGAGCGGCTACGGATCGCGCGCGAACTGCACGACGTCCTCGGCCACAATCTGGCGCTCATCAACGTCCAGGCGGCCGCCGCCCTGCACGGCAAGGATCCGGCCAGATCCGAGGAGGCACTGACCACGATCAAAAAGACCAGCAAGGAGGCGTTGCGCGAGCTCCGCGCCACCCTGGGCATGCTGCGGCAGGCGGACACCCCCAGCCTGGCCAGGGTCGCCGAGCTCGCCGAGTCGGCGGGCGCGCACGGGCTGACGGTCCGGACCGAGATCGACGGAACGGCGACAGAACTGCCGCCCGACGTCGAACACGCAGCCTTCCGTGTCGTCCAGGAGGCGCTGACCAACGTCGCCCGCCACGCCGCCGCGGACACCGTCGTGGTGCGGATCGGCTACACGCCCCATGATGTGTCCGTGCAGATCGACGACGACGGCCGGGGAGGCACGGCGAAACCCGGCAACGGGATTCGCGGTATGACCGAACGGGCCGAGGCACTCGGTGGTGAACTCACCGCGGCCCCGCGCGAGGACGGCGGATTCCGCGTGCGCGCCCGGCTTCCGCTGCGGGTGAAGAGATGATCCGGGTCCTGCTGGTCGACGATCAGCGGCTGGTCCGCGCCGGGTTCAAATCCATTTTGGACGGTGAAGACGACATCAGTGTGGTCGCCGAAGCGGCCGACGGGCGTGAATCCCTCGAAGCGGCGCGAGAACACGAACCGGATGTCGTCCTGATGGACATCCGGATGCCGGTGATGGACGGGCTCACCGCGACCCGGCACCTGCTCGAAGATCCGGCGCGGGCCGGGACCAAGGTCGTCATCCTCACCACCTTCGACCTCGACGAGGACGTCTACGGCGCCTTGCGCGCGGGTGCCAGCGGGTTCCTGGTCAAGGACACCGAACCGGAGGAGCTGATCCACGGTGTCCGCGTGGTCGCCAGGGGCGACGCGCTGCTCGCGCCGTCGATCACCCGCCGCCTGATCTCCGAATTCGCCTCTCGCGTGGATCGGCCGGTGCCCTCGCCCACCCTGAACCGCCTCACCGAACGGGAACGCGAGGTGATGAGCCTGGTCGCGGCCGGTCTGTCCAACGACGAGATCGCGAAGGAACTGGTGCTCAGCCCGGCGACGGCGAAGACGCACGTCAGCCGGATCATGACCAAGGTGGACGTCCGTGATCGCGCGCAGCTCGTCGTGCTGGCCTACGAATCGGGCATGGTCACCCCGCGCTGGTTGACCCCGTGACCACAACCCCGGTAGTACGGGAAGCGCCTTAGGGGTACCCAGAAGTTGCGGCCCGAGTGCCCGCCCGGGCCCGACGATATGCGCCCGGGAAAAGCCGATGCTGTCCGCCATGGACACCATCACTCTTTCCGATAGGCGGCCTGGGGGCGGTCTCTCGAAGCTGGCAGGCTGGTCTCAGCGCCACCGCTGGCTCGCCGTTTCGCTCTGGCTGCTCACCCTCGTCGGTGTCACGCTGGGCTCACAGCTGGCGGGCAGCGCCTACCACGACGACCATTCCTTGCCGGGTACCGAATCCCAGCAGATCTCGGACCTGTTCAAAGCGCAGGCCCCCGCGCAGACCGGCGCGACGGCCGAGATCGTCTTCAAGACCGAGGGCGGACTCGCGACCGCACACGGACCGATCGACACGATGCTCGCCGAAGTCCGGAATCAGCCGCACGTGAAATCGGTGACGAGTCCGTTCGACACCCCGTCGGCCATCTCACGTGAGGGCACGATCGGTTACGCGGCAGTCGCTTTCGACCTCGAATCGAAAGATCTGCCGTACGACGACATCGTGCGCGTCGTTGACACAGCGAAGAAGGCGGAGACCACGGCGCTCCAGGTCGAACTCGGTGGCGAGCCGATCAAGCGGACCAGCGGGGGCGGCGGCCCGTCGGAGGGTGTCGGCTTGCTCGCCGCGCTGGTGATCCTCGTCTTCCTGTTCCGCTCGATCCTCGCCGCCGGGCTCCCGGTGATCACGGCGATCTTCGCCGTCGGCAGCACTCTCGGCGTGATCGTGCTCGTCAGCAGGTTCGTCGACATCGCGAGCTACACGGCGCCGCTGATGATGCTGGTCGGTTTCGGCGTCGGCGTGGACTACGCGCTGCTCATCTTTTCCCGCTATCGCGGCGAGATCCTGGCCGGTCTCGACCGCGAGCAGGCGGCGCGGCGGGCGCTGGACACCGCGGGACGATCGGTGCTGTTCGCCGGTGGCACGGTGATCATCGCGCTCCTCGGCCTGCTCGCGCTCGGCCTCGGTTCGCTGCGCGGGGTCGCTCTCGCGGTCGCGCTGACCGTGCTCGTGACGATGCTGGCCTCGATCACCCTGCTGCCCGCGCTGCTCTCGCTTTTCGGGCGCCGCCTGGAAAAGGGCATCCGCAAGCACGCCGCGAAACGCGACCACGGGAAGGCCTGGGGCAAGCTCGGGGACGCGGTACAACGACGTCCGGTGGTGCCGCTCGCGATCGGGCTGCTCGTCCTCGTCGGGCTTTCCTTGCCCGCGCTCGGTATGCGCCTCGGATTCGCCGACTCGGGCACAGACCCGGAGACCTCGACCACCCGGCAGGCCTACGACCTGATGGCGGAGGGTTTCGGCCCCGGCTTCAGCGAGCCGTTGGTCGTGGTCACCGAGAACGGCGAAGGTGCCGCGCTGCAACGAAAACTCGAAGCCACGCCAGGAATCGCGGAGGTGACACCGCCGATGGGGCAGGGCGTCACGACGGTTCTCGCCTTCCCCACGTCTTCGCCGCAGGACGAGGCGACCGCCGATCTGGTGGAACGGCTGCGGACGGAGGTGTTGCCGGAGCTGCCGGGCGAGTACCTCGTCGGCGGGAGTGTCGCGGCGGCGGTGGATTTCGCGGACGCGGTGGGTGATCGGTTGCCGCTGTTCGTGCTGGTGGTCGTCGGGCTGTCGGCGTTGCTGCTGATGGTCGTCTTCCGCTCGATCCTGATCCCGCTCAAGGCGGCCGTGCTGAACCTGCTGAGCATCGGCGCCGCGCTCGGCGTGATGACGGCGGTGTTCGGCGACGGCCTGTTCGGGGCGCAGGCGGGACCGATCGAGGCGTTCGTGCCAGTGCTGATCTTCGCGATCGTGTTCGGGCTTTCGATGGACTACGAGGTGTTCCTGGTGTCCCGGATGCACGAGGAATGGCGGCTCACCGGCGACGCGCGCCACGCTGTCCGTGCAGGGCTCGCCTCGACCGGTGGGGTGATCACGGCCGCGGCGGCGATCATGATCGTGGTGTTCGGGGCGTTCCTGCTGAACCCCGATCGGATGCTGGCGCAGTTCGGCCTCGGGCTGGCGGTCGCGGTGCTGGTGGACGCGTTCGTGATCCGCTGTCTCGTGGTGCCCGCGGTCATGCGGCTGCTCGGGGGACGCGCGTGGTGGCTGCCGCGGTGGCTGGACCGGCGGTTGCCGCACGTGGCGCTGGAACCGGCGTCGCGTTAGCCCCGGATGACATGAAAGGCCCCTTCATTGCAAATTTCGCAATGAAGGGGCCTTTCATAGCACGTGCTTATTCGTAGATCTCGCCCTTCGCGGCCTTCTCGACCAGCGAAGCGGGCGGGGTGAAGTGGTCGCCGTAGCGCTCCGCGAGCTCACGCGCGCGGTCGACGAAGCCCTGCAGGCCACCCTCGTACTGGTTGATGTACTGGATGACACCACCGGTCCACGCCGGGAAGCCGATACCGAAGATCGAGCCGATGTTGGCGTCGGCGACGGTGGTGAGCACGCCTTCGTCGAAGCACTTCACGGTCTCGAGCGCCTCGGCGAACAGCATCCGCTCCTTGAGGTCCTCGAACGGGACCTCGGCGCTGCCCGACTTGAACGCGTCGCGCAGGCCCGGCCAGAGACCGGTCCGCTTGCCCGACTCGTCGTAGTCGTAGAAGCCCGAGCCGGTGGAACGACCCTTGCGGTCGAACTCCTCCACCATCCGGTCGATGACGCCCTCGGACGCGTGCGCGTTCCAGGTGCCGCCGGCGGCCTCGATCGCTTCGCGGGTCTCCTTGCGGATCTTGCGCGGCAGCGTCAGGGTCAGCTCGTCCATCAGCTGCAGCGGCGGGGCCGGGTACCCGGCCTGCGAACCGGCCTGCTCGATCGACGCCGGCTCGACACCCTCGCCCAGCGCGGCCACGGCCTCGTTGAGGAACGTGCCGATGACGCGCGAGGTGAAGAAGCCACGGCTGTCGTTGACGACGATCGGGGTCTTCTTGATCTGCAGGGTGTAGTCGAAGACCTTCGCCAGCGTGGCGGGCGAGGTCTTCTCACCGCAGATGATCTCGACCAGCGGCATCTTGTCCACCGGCGAGAAGAAGTGGATCCCGATGAAGTCCTCGGTCCGCTGCACGCCCTCGGCGAGCGCGGTGATCGGCAGCGTGGAGGTGTTGGAACCGAGCACGGCGTCGGGGTTGACGATGCCCTCGATCTCCTGGAACACCTTGTGCTTCAGCTCGACGCTCTCGAAGACGGCCTCGATCACGAAGTCGACGCCGGCGAAGTCCTCCGCCTTGTCGGTCGGCTTGATCTTGGCGAGCAGCGCGTCGGACTTCTCCTGCGTGGTCTTGCCGCGGGAGAGAGCCTTCTCCTCCAGCTTGACCGCGTAGCCCTTGCCCTTTTCGGCGCCTTCGAGGGTGACGTCCTTGAGCACGACGTCGATGCCGGCCTTCGCCGAGACGTACGCGATCGCGGCGCCCATCATGCCCGCGCCGACGACGCCGACCTTCTTGGCGGTGTACTTCTCGAAGCCGTCCGGACGGGAGCCACCGGAGTTGATGCTCTGCAGGTCGAAGAAGAACGCCTTCGTCATGTTCTTCGAGACCTGGCCGGTGGCGAGGCTGATGAAGTAGCGCGTCTCGACGGTGATCGCGGTGTCGAAGTCGACCTGCGAGCCCTCGATGGCCGCGGCAAGGATCGCCCGCGGGGCCGGCATGTTGGCGCCCTTGATCTGCTTGCGCAGGTTCGCCGGGAACGCGGGCAGGTTCGCCGCGAAGCTCGGGTTCGACGGGGTGCCGCCCGGGATCTTGTAGCCCTTGACGTCCCACGGCTGCACGCCGCCCTCGGGGTTGGCCTTGATCCACGCCTTCGCGGCCGGGACCAGTTCCTCGACGGTGCCGACGAGCTCGTGCACGAGGCCGAGTTCCTTGGCCTTGGCCGGGCGGTGCCGCTGGCCCTGCAGCAGCACGTTCAGCAGCGCGCTCTGGATGCCCAGCAGGCGCACGGTGCGGACCACTCCACCGCCGCCGGGGAGCAGGCCGAGGGTGACCTCGGGGAGGCCGATCTGGCTGCCCTTGACGTCGGCCGCGATGCGGTGGTGCGTCGCGAGCGCGAGTTCGAGGCCGCCGCCGAGCGCGGCGCCGTTGATGGCGGCCACGACCGGCTTGCCCAGCTGCTCGAGCCGGCGCATCTGGCCCTTCATCAGGGCGCTGCTCTCGGTGATCTCGGCCGCGTTCTCCGGCTTGGCCTGGATCAGGTCGTTGAGGTCGCCGCCGGCGAAGAAGGTCTTCTTGGCCGAGGTGAGGACGACACCGGTGATGGTGTCCTTCTCCGCCTCCAGGCGGTCGACGACGACGCCGAGCGACTCGCGGAAGTCGGCGTTCATCGTGTTGGCGGACTGCTTCGGGTCGTCCAGGGTGAGCACGACGATGCCGTCGGCGTCCTGCTCCCAGCGGATGGTCTTCGCTTCAGTCATTGTCTCTTCCTCAGACCCGCTCGATGATGGTCGCGACGCCCATGCCGCCGCCGATGCACAGGGTGACCAGGGCGCGGCGCGCCTGACGGCGCTCCAGCTCGTCGACGACGGTGCCGACCAGCATCGCGCCGGTGGCGCCCAGCGGGTGCCCCATCGCGATGGCGCCGCCGTTGACGTTGACCTTCTCCTCGTCGAGGTGCAGGTCCTTGATCCACTTGAGGACGACCGAGGCGAAGGCCTCGTTCAGCTCCCACAGGTCGATGTCGTCCGGGGTGAGGCCGGCGATCTTGAGGACCTTCTCGGTGGCCGGGGTCGGGCCGGTGAGCATGATCGTGGGCTCGGAGCCGACGGTCGCGGTCGCCACGATGCGGGCGCGCGGGGTCAGGCCGAAGTCCTTGCCGATCTGCTCGTTGCCGACCAGCACCACCGCGGCGCCGTCGACGATGCCGGACGAGTTTCCGCCGGTGTGGACGTGGTTGATCTTCTCCACCGAGTGGTACTTCTGCAGCGCGACGGCGTCGAAGCCGCCCAGCTCGCCGATACCGGCGAAGGCGGGCTTGAGCTTGCCGAGGCCCTCGACGGTGCTACCGGGGCGACGGTGCTCGTCGTGGTCGAGGATCGTGACACCGTTGATGTCCTTCACCGGGACGACGGACTTCGCGAAGTAGCCGCCGGACCAGGCCGCTTCGGCCTTTTCCTGCGAACGCACGGCCCACGCGTCGACGTCCTCGCGGGAGAAGCCCTCGATGGTCGCGATCAGGTCGGCACCGGTGCCCTGCGGGACGATGTAGTTGTCGTACGCGGTGGCCGGGTCCATGAACAACGCGCCGCCGTCGGAGCCCATCGGCACGCGCGACATCGACTCGACGCCACCGGCGATGATCAGCTGGTCCCAGCCGGAGCGCACCTTCTGCGCGGCGGTGTTGGTGGCTTCGAGACCGGAGGCGCAGAAGCGGTTCAGCTGCACACCGGCTACGGACTCGGGAAGCCCCGCGTTCAAGGCGGCGGTGCGCGCGATCACGGCGCCCTGCTCGCCGACCGGGGACACGACCCCGAGGACGATGTCGTCGATCACGGCGGGGTCGAGGTTCGGGTGCCGGACCTTCAGTTCTTCGATGAGGCCGACCACGAGATCGACCGGCTTGGTGCCGTGGAGGGCACCGCCCTTGTTCTTGCCGCGAGGCGTACGGATCGCCTCGTAGATGTAGGCCTCGCTACTCACAGAAAAACTCCTCCGCGTACGGCGCTGTATCAGGACGGAACGTACCGGCCAGTAGTCATGCTAATGCCGATTAACATAAACCGCGATAACCCCATGGTGTCAATGGGTTGCGATGCACGCAACCGGCGCTATCGTGTGTTCACCTATGGATCACCCGACCGAGCGTTCACCGCGACCGCGCGACCGCAAGGCCCAGCTGGCCGGCCTCGCCGCGGAGCTCTTTCGCGCCCGCGGGTTCCACGGCGTCGGCATCAACGACATCGCCGCCGCGGCCGGGATCACCGGGCCCGCGCTGTACCGGCATTTCGCGGACAAACAGGCCGTGCTGTCCTACGTCGTGCTCTCCGGCATCGACGACATGGAGGCGGCCACCACCGAGACGCTCGCCGACGGTCTTCCCGTTCCCGCCCAGGTCAACGCCCTCTTGGGCACCCTCGCCGCGCAGGCGGTGGAGCGGCGCGAGGTCGCCGCGCTGTGGCGCTGGGAGGGCAGGCATCTGCCCCGGGAGGAACGGCGGGAGATCCGCCGCCGGTCCGGCGCGGTGCTCGAAGCGTGGTCCAAGGCGCTGCGCGCGTTGCGTCCGGAACTGACCGCCGACGACGCCGAGCTGCTGTGCTGGGCGGGGCTGAGCGTGTTCGGCAGTGTCTCCGTGCATCACACGTCCGTGGCGAAGAAACGCTTCGCGCAGATCCTCGTACAGCTGGCGGAGTCGGTGCTGCATGTCACACTCCCCGAACCCGAGGAGACGCCGGAGGAGACGCCGTCGATGGCGCTCGGCGAGCCGTCCCGCCGCGAGCAGATCCTCGCCGCGGCGACCGAGCTGTTCGGGCGACGCGGTTTCCGCTCGGTGAGCATGGAGGAGATCGGCGCCGCCGCCGGGATCGCCGGCCCGAGCGTGTACCGGCACTTCCCCAGCAAGGCCGCGCTGATGGTGGCGATCGGGCATCGAGCGGCCGACCGGCTGGCGCTCGCCGCGGAACGCGCGTTGCGGACCGACGACGAACGCGACGCGCTCCGCAGGCTCGCGGCGTCCTATGTGCACACTCTGCTGCGCACGCCCGAGCTGCTGGTGTCCTTCTCCGGCAGCCCCATGGAGCTGCCGGAACGCGACAAGGCGGATCTGATCCGGGTCCAGCGTGACTACGTCGCGCGCTGGATCGCGCTCACGTCGGAAGTCCACCCGGAACTGAGCCTGCGCGAAGTGAAGATCACCGTGCACGCGGCGCTGACCATCGCGAACGACCTCGCGCGCACCCGGCGGGTCAACGGCCGCCCGAACTTCGAGGCCGAGCTGACCGCGCTGACGCACGCCGTCTTGAAAGTCAGCTCTTAGCAAACTCGCGTGTTCCGCAAAGGCCCGCCGGGCACGATATGCGCGTGCCCACGAAACGCGGCCTGCATCTGGTGACCCGGGACGAAGACCACAAGGTCACCACGCTGGAGCTCTTCTTCGATCTGGTCTTCGTCTACGCCATCACCCAGACCACGCAGTTGATGGCCGATCACCTCAGCCCGCTCGGCATCGGACAGGGCGTGGCGATGATCGCCGTGCTGTGGTGGTGCTGGTGCGCCTACGCCTGGCTGGCCAACACCCTGCACGTCGACCGCGGTATCGCCCAGCTCGCGATGTTCGCCGCGATGGGGACGATGTTCCTGGTCTCGCTGACCATCCCGGAGGCGTTCACCGACCTGCCCGGCGGCCTGTACGCGCCGCTGATGTTCGTCGGCTGCTACTTCCTGGTGCGGCTGCTGCATCTCACCGCGTACTTCGGCGCCGCCCGGACCGATCCCGAGCTGCGCAAGGTCGTCCTGAAGATGTTCGTCGGGCTGCTGCCGAGCGTCGCGCTGCTGACCGTCGCGGCGTTCTTCTCAGGCTGGGCGCAGCTCGGTATCTGGGCGGTCGCGCTGCTCGCCGACTACGTCAACGTCTTCCGGACCCGCTCCTCGGACTGGCGGCTGCACCAGCCCGGCCATTTCGCCGAGCGGTTCGGGCTGATCGTGATCATCGCGCTCGGCGAGTCGATCGTGGCGATCGGCATCGGGATCAGCTCGTACCCGATGTCCTGGCCGATCACGCTGGCCGCCGTCTTCGGGCTCACGCTCGCTTCGGCGATGTGGTGGATGTACTTCGCCGTCGTCTCGCACGTTTCCGAGCGCAACCTGAAGCGCGCCGAGGGTGTCGAGCGGGTGCGGATCGGGACGGACACGTACACGTTCCTGCACCTCCCGCTCATCGCCGGGATCGTGCTCGTGGCGCTGGGGCTGAAGAAATCGCTGCTGTACGTGTCCGACACCGAGCACCACAGCCTTTCCGACGGTCTGCACGGGACGCCGATCTGGGCGCTGACCGGCGGGCTCGCGCTCTATCTGATCGCGTTGAGCGGGCTGCGGAAGCGGAACTTGGGATCGTGGAACGTGCAGCGGCTGGTGCTCGCGGTGCTCTTGCTGGCGGCGACGCCGTTGCTGGAGCTGGTGCCGGCGATCGTGCTGGTCGGCGTCGTGGCGGTGGCCGCGGTCGCGCTGGTGCTGTTCGAGAGGCGCAAGCTGGCGAATCGGCCGTTGGTCGGGACGCCGTGAGCCGGGGACTGCCGTTGCGAAAGCCACTTTCGCAACGTTCAAGGTTGCGAAAGTGGCTTTCGCAACCTTCTGCGACGCAGGCGTCATCGAAAGCTGCCGCCTCGTGAGTAATCCGGGACTCCTCCACCCCCGGAATCACTCATCGGCGTGACGTTCGCCTCCCCCGTGGTAGCGCATCCACTCGAAGGGAGTTAACCTACTCACGAGTAGGTAAGCGAGGCAGGGAGACTCACCGTGGGTGCGCCTAGGAAACGAGACGCGATGGGCCTTGGCCTGTCCGCGCTCACCCGGCTGGCCGGGAGCAAGGTCATTGAACGGGCCGGACTTCGGAAGCCCGTGCAGAACCTGGTCAGTGCCGGGACGCGCAACGGCTTCCGGGTCGCGGGCGCGGCGGGACGGACCTTCAAATCCGCCCAGAAGCTCGGCAAGCCCGCGCGGCTCGCGCCGGCCGAGGACACGGGACTGTTCGACCTCACCCCGAGTGAGGATCAGCAGCTCATCGTCGAAACCGTGACGGAGTTCGCGGCCGAGCAGCTGCGGCCCGCCGCGGCCGACGCCGACGCGAAGCTCCAGGCCCCCGAGGGTCTGCTGAGCCGCGCCGCCGAACTCGGCATCACGCTCGTCGGCATCCCCGAGGAGCTGGGCGGCGTCGGCACCGAACGGTCGGTGGTCACGAACGCGCTGGTCGCCGAGGCCCTCGCGCACGGCGACCTGGGGCTCGCGGTCGCGGTGCTCGCGCCGTCCGCGGTCAGCACCGCGCTGGTGTCCTACGGCGACGAGCAGCAGCAGGCGGACTATCTGCCCGCGTTCGTCGGCGAGAACGTCCCGGCCGCGGCGCTCGCGCTGCAGGAGCGCACCGCGCTGTTCGACCCGTTCAAGCCTGCCACGAAGGCCCGCCGCACGCCGAAGGGCTACCAGCTCGACGGCGTGAAGTCGCTGGTCCCGCGGGCCGCGGACGCCGAGCTGTTCATCGTGTCGGCCGACCTCGAAGGACGCGGCCCGGCGCTGTTCCTCGTCGAGTCTTCGAACTCCGGCGTCACCATCGAGTCCGAACCGGCGATGGGTCTGCGCGGCGCGGCGACCGGGAAACTGCACCTGGAGAAGGTCGCCCTGCCCGCCGGAGCGCTGCTCGGCGGCGGCAAGGCCGAGGTCTTCACCGAGGTCGTCCGGCTCTCGCGCCTCGGCTGGGCCGCGCTGGCCGCCGGGACCGCGAAGGCCGTCCTCGACTACGTGGTGCCGTATGTCAACGAGCGCAAGGCGTTCGGCGAACCGGTGAGCCACCGCCAAGCCGTCGCGTTCTCGGTGGCCGACATCGCCATCGAGCTGGAAGGACTGCGGCTGGTCGCGCTCCGCGCCGCCGCCCGCGCCGAACAGGGCAAGCCGTACGCCCGCGAGGTCGCGCTGGCCCGGAAACTGGCCGCCGACAAGGGAATGCAGATCGGCAGCGCCGGGGTGCAGCTGCTCGGCGGGCACGGGTTCGTCAAGGAACACCCGGTCGAGCGCTGGTACCGCGACCTCCGTGCGATCGGCGTCATGGAAGGCGCCGTCCTTCTCTAGGACTTTCGAAAGGCAATCATGATCAACCTTGAGGTTCCGAAGAAGGCCGGCACCCTGATCAACCAGGCGTACCAGGCCGCGGCCGAGGTGTTCCGGCCGATCTCGCGCAAGTACGACCGCGCCGAGCACACCTACCCGGCCGAACTCGACATGTTCGCCGCGCTGCTGGACGGGCTGAACTCCTCCGGCGAGGGCGGCGCGGGCGCGGCGGGGGTCCGCCGGTCCGAGAAGAACGAGAAACCGGGCAACCGCAACGGTTCCAACCTCAACATCGTGCTCGGCACGATCGAGATGTGCTGGGGCGACGTCGGTCTGCTGCTGTCCATGCCGCGCCAAGGGCTCGGCAACGCCGCCATCGGCTCGGTCGCCACCGACGAGCAGCTCAAGAAGTTCTCCGGGCTGTGGGCCGCGATGGCGATCACCGAACCGGACTGCGGCTCGGACTCCGCCGCGATCACCGCGACCGCGCGGCTGGACGGCGACGAGTACGTGATCAACGGCGAGAAGATCTTCGTGACCGCGGGCGAGCGCGCCGACGCCGTCGTCGTCTGGGCCACCCTGGACAAGACGAAGGGCCGCGCGGCGATCAAGTCGTTCGTCGTCGAGAAGGGCACGCCCGGTTTCGAGGTGGTGCGCGTCGAGCACAAACTCGGCATCCGCGCCTCCGACACCGCCGTACTGCGCTTCGAGAACGTCCGTGTGCCGAAGGAGAACCTCCTCGGTACGCCCGAGATCGACACCGCCAAGGGTTTCGCCGGGGTCATGCAGACCTTCGACAACACCCGCCCGCTCGTCGCCGCCATGGCCATCGGTGTCGCCCGCGCGGCGCTGGAGGAGACCCGGAAGATCCTCACCGACGCCGGCGTGACCATCGACTACGACAAGCCCGTCCACAGCCAGCACGCGGCGGCCGCCACGTTCCTGCAGCTGGAGGCGGACTACGAAGCGGCGTACCTGCTGACCATGGAGTCGGCGTGGATGGCCGACAACCGCAAGCCGAACTCGCTGCAGGCCTCGATGGCCAAGGCGAAGGCGGGCCGGTCGGTCGTCGAGATCACGCTGAAATGCGTCGAGCTGGCCGGAACCCTGGGCTACACCGAGGAATCGCTGCTGGAGAAGTGGAGCCGGGACGCGAAGATCCTGGACATCTTCGAAGGCACGCAACAGATCCAGCAGCTGATCGTGGCGCGCCGGATTCTCGGCAAGACGAGCGCGGAGCTCAAGTAAGGCGCGAGGCTCGTGGGCGGCAACCGTGGGTTGCGAAAGCCACTTTCGCAACGTTGAAGGTTGCGAAAGTGGCTTTCGCAACGTCGGCCGTTGCCGGGCGCGGTAACGCCGTGGCGATCATGTCGCGAAAGCCACTTTCGGGACACCAGACGTCGCGAAAGTGGCTTTCGCGACACACCGCCACAAACCGTGAGGCTGAGACCGGCAGCACCCGGAAGCCATGGCGGCAACCGTCCTTGCCACTCACGAGCCCGTTTATTTCCACCATTGAGACAACACCTTCGTGGTGACCTGGCAGAGGTACTCTCTTAGCTTCCTTTGCCCGCGAAGGCCGGAGTCGCGATGAGACCGCTTCCCCCTGCCGCACGCTGGTGTCTCATCGTCCTCGCGGTCACGGTCTGCTACTTCGCCACCGCCCAGATCGGGATCCAGTGGGCGATCGTGCGGGAGCAGATCTCACCGCTGTGGCCGGCCGCCGGGATCGCGCTGGCAGTGCCGATGCTGCTGGGCCCGCGGTTCTGGCCGGGCATTTTCCTCGGCGCGCTCCTGACGAACATCGCGCTCGGGCCCTCAGTGGGCACGGTGCTGGTGATCTCCCTGGGCAACACGGCCGGCCCGATGCTGGCGTACGCGGTCATGCGGCGGCTGGGTTTCCGCACCGAGCTCGACCGGCTTCCCGACGCCGTCCTCCTGGTGGTGATCGGAGCGATCGGGGGCACGGCCGTCAGCGCCGCACTGGGCACCGGCGTGCTGGTCTTCGGCGGCGCGCTGAGCCCCGGCGATTTCTGGGCGACCGCGCTCGTGTGGTGGACCGGCGACGCGATGGGTGTCCTGACGGTCACGCCGCTCCTGCTTCTCGCGCCGAGATTCCGCGTGCCCAAGCGGGTTCCGCTCAGCCGCTGGGGTGAGGCGGCGGCGCTCGTGCTCTTCGGTCTCGGCACGGCCGTCCTCGCGTCCACGACGACGGCGAAGCTGTTCCTGGTCTTCCCCGTGCTCGTGTGGGCGGCGCTGCGCTTCCGGCAGGCCGGGGCGCTGCTGTGCTCCTTGTGCGTCTGCAGCGTCACGATCTTCGCCGCCATCCGCGGCCTAGGCCCTTACGGTTCCTACGAGCTGGCGGTCCGGATGCTGCACGTCCAGGCCTTCGACGCCACGGTCGGCCTCACCGCGCTCGTGCTGTCCACGGTCGTCCTGCAACGCGATCGTGCGACCGCCGAGCTCACCGACGCCTGGCGGCGAATCAGCGAAATGGTGGACCTGATCGCGCCACGCGAGTCGATGCGCAGCGCCATGACCCAGCGCGAAGACGCCGGGGCTCAGGCGGCCTGGTCGTCGAGGAACCGGTCGAGATAGCGCCACGTGGTCCCGCGCGCCTTCCGGCCGGTGAGGACGCCGAGGTGGCCACCGGGCGCGGTCTCGAAGGTCACCGACGGCGAGTTGTCCAGCAGCTCGGTGAGCCGTTCGACGGCGGCGCGCGGCGCGATCGTGTCGTTCTGCCCGGCGATGACCAGCGTCGGCACCTTGACCCCGGACAGCGCGATGATGCGGCCGTTGAGGTCGACCGTGCCCTCGGCGAGGTCGTTGGCGCGGAAGAACCGGTGGTAGATCTGGCCGAACGTCCGCCCGGGGTAGGCGATCATGTTGTCCATGAAGTGGTCGACGGCCTCGATCTGCGCCAGATAGTCCCGGTCGTCGAGATTCTTCAGGATGGCGAGGGGTTTGGTGATCTCCTTGCTGATCCCGGTCGCGCGGAAGACGCGGCTGACCAAATAGGACGGTGCACCGCCGAGCGCCCGGTAGAACGGGGTCAGCAGATGGCCGCCGGTGAGATCCACCAGCGGGCGGAACGGGGCGATCAGCGGGATCGCGGTGAAGTCGAACGGCGACGCGATGGTCGCGATCGACTCGATCGGCAGATCGGGCTGGTCGGCGGTGGTCAGCAGGGAGAAGATCCCGCCGAGGCACCAGGCGACGACGTGCACACCCTGGCCGCCGGAGTCCTCGCTGACCTTGCGGATCGCACGCGGGAGCACCTCCTCGATCCAGTGCTCGATGCCGAGGCGCCGGTCGGAGAAGGCGACGTTCCCGTAGTCGACGAGGTAGGTGTTGCGGCCGCCCTCGACCAGGTGCTCGGCGAGGCTGCAGCCGCGGCGCAGGTCGAAGCACAGCGCGGGCGCGGCCAGCGGCGGCACCAGCAGCACCGGCGGGCCCTCCTGGGGTCCCTTGCCGTTGGTCAGCCGGTAGAGGGAGCGATTGGGCCCCTGGTCGATCAGGACGCGCGGCACCGGGCGAAGATCCGCGACACCACCGTGCAGCACCTTCCCGACGACGTTCGACGCGGCGGCGGCGAGCCGTGCCGGGGGTGTGGCCATGGTGTGCCTCCTGGGGAATCAACGCGGTAAGACGTAATCTTGCCGCTTGGGAGCGCACGACTCAACACCGCCGCCGTCACAGGCCGTCCATTTCGGACAGTTGCTAGGCCGTCCGAGTTAAGAATCAGTCCCCTTTTCCGCCGCCGGGGCACTCCGCGCCGCCCGCGATTCGTACTCCGCGCGGGCGGAGGAATGCGTTGCGGAGGACAGAATCTTGTCTCCGCCGAGCGCACGGAGCAGCCCTTCGCCGAGACGACGCGGAAGCAGTCGTGTGATCCTGCCCATGGCGTCCAGCGATGCGGGAACGAAGACGTCGAACTTGGGACGGCGCAACGCATCGACAATGGCCTGCGCCACATCTTCGGGCTGCACCGATTTGAAGAACTTCGCCTCTCCGAGCCCGCTGGCCAGTTCCGTGCGCACCACCGCGGGCATCACGCACGACACCAGCACGCCGGTCCCGTGCAATTCCAGATGCACCGATTCCGACAAACCGACGACGGCGTGTTTCGTCGCGCAGTAGGTCGCGGCGCCGGGGAATCCGGCCTTACCCGCCATCGAGGCGATGTTGACGATGTGGCCGGTGCCACGCGGGCGCATCCGTTTCACGGCTTCCCTGGTGCCGTGGATGACCGCGTGCAGGTTGATTTCGAGCAGCCTGCGAGTGGCCGCGTCGTCCTCTTCATCGAGCGGCGCGAGCGGCATGATGCCCGCGTTGTTGATCAGCACGTCGATCGGGCCGACGCGCCGCTCGACCTCGTCGAGGAACTCGGTGAAGCCCTTCGTGTCGGTGACGTCGAGCGGCAGCGCCTCGGCACCCAGTTCGGCCGCGGTCTTCTCGGCGAGGACCTGGTCCAGGTCGCCGATGACCACCTTGGCGCCGAGCCGGGACAGCGCCGTCGCGGTACTCGCCCCGATGCCCTGCGCCGCTCCGGTGATCACGACGACCTTGCCTGCCAGAGAACGTTCACGCTTGGCCATGCCGGTCTCCTCTGCGACTTCACTGTCCGGGGCACTGTTGGCGATGTGTCAACTATGGTGCACCGGAAGCCGCGGCGACGCCAGTCCTACGGCCGCTGCTCGAAGACCTGCCCGATCCAGCCCTTGACGTCGAAACGTTCCGTCGGCTTGAAGCCCTGGCTCTCGTAGTAGCGCTGCAAGTCGCCGTCGCCACCGGCCCAGCAGTCGACCCGCACCAGCCCGATACCGCGTTCCCGCGCCTCGGCCAGCGCGAACTCGATGAGCCGCGAGCCGACCCGGTGCCCGGTGAACCGGCGCGAGGTCAGCAGCAGGCCGATGTAGATCTCCGGCTCGTCGACCGGCGAGACATGCGGGAACCGGTCCCCGAGGATGATCGCCCCGGCCACCTCGCCGTCGATCTCGGCGAGGTACAGCCCCGGTCCGTCGGCCATCCCGCGCACCCGCTCGACCCGCTTCGGGATCGTGGACCACGGCTCGGTCCCCCACTGTCCTTCACTGCCGCGCGAGGCGAGCCACGCGACGACCTCGTCGAACATGTCCAGCAACGTTTGAAAATCCCCAGAACCACCCTGGCGGATGATGAAGTCGCTCATCCTTCCGTTCTACAACATCGTGAGGACACGCGGACCTTCTGTGGTGATCGCGACCGTGTGCTCGACGTGCGCGGCCCTGGCGCCGCGGATGGTGCGCAGCATCCAGCCGTCGTCGTCGGTCCGATAGGCGTCGCGGCCGTCGGCGATGAGCATCGGCTCGATCGCCAGCACCAGCCCCGGCTGGAGACGCATGCCGCGCCCCGGCCTGCCCTCGTTCGGCAGATGCGGGTCCTCGTGCATGCTGCGGCCGATCCCGTGGCCGCCGTGGTGGGCGAGGAGTCCGTAGCCCGCTTCGCGACCGACAGTGCCGACGGCGTGGGAGATATCGCCCATCCTGCCGCCCACCTGCGCGGCGGCGATCCCCGCGGCCAGCGCGCGCTCGGTGGTCGCGATGAGTTCGAGGTCGGCGGGATCGGCCTCGCCGACGACGTAACTGATCGCCGCGTCGCCGTGCCAGCCGTCGATGCAGGCGCCGGCGTCGATGCTGACCAGGTCGCCGTCACGAAGGCGGTAGTCCGACGGGATGCCGTGGACCACGGCGTCGTTGACGCTCGCGCAGATCACGGCGGGGAACGGGGTCGGCGCGGAATGCGGGCGGTAATGGAGGAACGACGGCTTCGCGCCGGCGTCCCTGATCACCTGCGCGGCGATCTCGTCCAGCTCTTTCAGGCTCACGCCGATCGCCGACGCCTCTTTCGCCGCTTGCAACGTCTGCGCCACGACACGACCGGACTCACGCATGGCGTCCAGCTCGGCGGCGGATTTCAACTCGACCATGCCGATAACTATACCGGTATAGTTATCGGCATGGTCAAGGGCGTCAGGCCACGCCGAGGTGCCGCGCGATCAGCATCCGCTGCACCTCCGAGGTCCCCTCGCCGATCTCCAGGATCTTCGCGTCCCGGTAGAAGCGGCTCACCGGGAACTCGTTCATGAAGCCGTACCCGCCGAAGATCTGCGTCGCGTCGCGCGAGTTGTCCATCGCGGCGTTCGACGCGACGAGCTTCGCGATCGACGCCTCCTTCTTGAACGGCTCACCGCGCAGCATCTTCGACGCCGCCGCGTAGTACGCCAGCCGCGCCGTGTGCGTGCGCACCTCCATGTCGGCGATCTTGAACTGGATCGCCTGGTACTCGCCGATCTTGTGCCCGAACGCCTCGCGCTCCTTGACGTACCGCAGGCATTCGTCGACGCAGCCCTGCGCGAGCCCGACGCTCAGCGCGGCGATCGCGACCCGGCCTTCGTCCAAAATGGACAGGAACTGGGCATAGCCGCGGCCGCGTTCGCCGACCAGGTTCTCGGCCGGGACACGGACGTCGTCGAACGAGAGCTCGTGCGTGTCCGAGCAGTTCCAGCCGACCTTGGAGTACTTCGGCGCGACGGCGAAGCCCGGCGTGCCGGACGGGACGATGATCGCCGAGATCTCCTTGCGCCCGTTCTCCTTCACGTCGGTGACGGCGGTGACCGTGACCAGTTTCGTGATGTCGGTGCCGGAGTTGGTGATGAACGACTTGCTGCCGTTGATCACCCAGGTGTCGCCGTCGAGTTTCGCCCGCGTGCGGGTGGCGCCCGCGTCCGAGCCGCCGCCGGGTTCGGTGAGCCCGAAGGCGCCGAGCGCGGTGCCGGCGCACAGCGCCGGGAGCCACTTCTCCTTCTGTTCCTCGGTGCCGAACCGGTAGATCGGCATGGCCCCCAGGGAAACACCCGCCTCGACGGTGATCGCGACCGAGGAATCGACGCGCGCCAATTCCTCCAGGGTCAGGCAGAGCGCGAAGTAGTCGCCGCCCATGCCGCCGTACTCCTCGGGGAACGGCAGGCCGAACAGCCCCATCTCGGCCATCTTCGCGACGATCTCGTACGGGAACTCCTCCCGTTCGTAGAGGTCGCCGATGACCGGGGCGACCTCGGAGCGCGCGAACTCCTCGACCGTCTTGCGCAGCGCCTCGTACTCGTCATCCAGCCGAAAGTCGATCATTGCTCATCCTTTTGGGGTGTCACGACGGCTACCGTCTCGTCCAGCGCGACCTGTTGGCCGGCCCGGACGGGGAGTTCGCTCACCACGCCGTCGATCGGCGCGGTGATCGTGTGCTCCATCTTCATCGCCTCGACGACCACGAGCGGGGTCCCGGCGGTCACCACGTCACCGGCGGCGGCCTTGACCACGAGCACGGTCCCGGGCATCGGGCTGGTGACCGGTCCGGCGCCGCCCGCGGCACCGGCGGCCGAACGCAGCCGTTCACGCTCGCCGATGGCGAAGCTGTGCCCGTCGCGCGCGAGCCACACCGTCCGCCCGCTCCCGGCCGAGTGCCGGTAGCGGTGGAAACCGGTGGGATGCCGGACTTCCAGCAGGTCGCCGAGGCGACGCGCGGACACCTTCACCGGCTCGGCGCCGTCCACGCTGACGAGCGCGTTCGCCGGAGTGCCCTGAACGCGCACCACGGCTTCGGAGCTTCCCGACTTCAGCGCGAAGTCGATCCCGCCCGAACCGCCGAGCCGCCAGCCGTCCGGGACGTCCCACGGATCGACGACGTCTCCCTGGGGCTGCAGGGAGAGCAGCCGGTCGAGCGCCGCCGCCACGAAGAACTCCGGCGGCACCTCCTCGGAGACCAAAGTGGACAGTCGCCGGTCGACGAGACCGGTGTCGATCTTGCCGTCTCGGACGTCGCCGTCGGCGAGTAGCCCGCGCAGGAAAGCGACGTTGGTGCCGAGGCCGAGCAGTGCGGTGTCCGCCAGCGCCAGATCGAGCCGGTGCAACGCGGCCGCGCGATCCGGCCCCCAGGCGATGACCTTGGCCAGCATCGGGTCGTAGTTCGAGCCGATGACCGCGCCCTCGCTCATCCACGAGTCGACGCGCACGCCCTCGCCGGACGGCTCGTGGACCGCGAGCACGGTGCCGCCCGTCGGGATGAAACCGCGAGCGGGATCTTCGGCGTAGACCCGGGCTTCGACGGCGTGGCCGTCCAGCCGGACGTCGTCCTGCGCCACGGTGAGCACGTCGCCGGCGGCGATCTTGACCTGCCACTCCACGAGATCGAGCCCGGTCACCAGCTCGGTCACCGGATGCTCGACCTGGAGCCGGGTGTTCATCTCCATGAAGAAGAACTCGTCGGGCGCGGTGGCCGAAACGATGAACTCGACCGTCCCCGCGCCGACGTACCCGACCGAGCGCGCGGCCTCGACAGCGGACGCGCCCATCTTCGCGCGCGTGGCTTCGTCGAGGAGCACGGACGGCGCCTCCTCGATGATCTTCTGGTGCCGCCGCTGCAGGCTGCACTCACGCTCGCCGAGGTGGATCACATTGCCGTGCGTGTCGGCGAGCACCTGGATCTCGATGTGGCGCGGCGTGGTGACGAACCGCTCCATGAGCAGGGTGTCGTCACCGAAGGAACCCTTGGCCTCACGGCGGGCGGACTCGACTGCGGCGTCCAATTCGGACAGTTCGGTGACGAGCCGCATCCCCTTGCCGCCACCACCGGCGGACGGCTTGAGCAGCAGCGGGAACCCGACCTTCTCGGCGGCGGCCGCGAAACCACCCTCGGGAATGTCCACATCGGACGCGCCGGGTACGACCGGGACCCCGGCCTTGGAGACCGTGGCCTTGGCGCGGATCTTGTCGCCCATGGCGTCGATGGCCGCGACCGGCGGACCGATGAAGACCAGACCGGCCTCGGCGCACGCGCGGGCGAATTCCGCGTTCTCCGCGAGGAAGCCGTAGCCGGGGTGGACCGCCTGCGCGCCGGTGTCGAGCGCCGCCTGGACGATCGCGGGAATGGACAGATAGCTCTTCGCCGCTTCGGCGGGGCCGATACGGACAGCCGTGTGCGCCTCGCGCACGTGCCGGGCGTCGGCGTCCGCGTCGCTGTACACCGCGACCGAACGGATGCCGAGCCCCTGCAGCGAGCGGATCACGCGGACCGCGATCTCCCCGCGGTTGGCGACCAGAACCGTGTCGAACATGCTCACATCCTGTGTTTTCCGGCGGCGCGCGATCGCGAACGCGTAGCCAGGCCGCTCGTTGGCGAGTCGATCTCGATTCGTGTGTCCAGGGCGGCCCGCCTCCACGTTCGCGAGTCCTCCGGACGGCATGCGCGCCGGCTTCGGCCGAGTCGAGCGATCCTCTGCATCGTCGCGCTCACATCCTGAAGACGCCGTAGTTGACATCGGACAAAGGCGCGTTGGCCGTCGCCGACAGCGCGAGGCCGAGCACCGTGCGGGTGTCCGCCGGGTCGATCACGCCGTCGTCCCAGAGCCGCGCCGTCGAGTAGTACGGGCTCCCCTGCGCCTCGTACTGGTCGCGGATCGGGTCCTTGAAGGCCTCTTCGTCCTCAGCGGACCATTCGCCGCCGCGTGCCTCGATGGCGTCGCGGCGCACGGTGGACAGCACCGATGCCGCCTGCTCGCCACCCATCACCGAGATCCGCGCGTTCGGCCACATCCACAGGAACCGCGGCGAGTATGCGCGGCCGCACATCGAATAGTTGCCGGCGCCGAACGAGCCGCCGATGACGACGGTCAGCTTCGGCACCCGCGCGCAGGCCACCGCGGTGACCATCTTCGCGCCGTGCTTGGCGATACCGCCCGCCTCGTAGGCGCGGCCGACCATGAAACCGGTGATGTTCTGCAGGAACAGCAGCGGGATCGAGCGTTTGTCGCACAGCTCGATGAAATGCGCGCCCTTCATCGCGGACTCGGCGAACAGCACGCCGTTGTTCGCGATGATGCCGACGGGGTGGCCGTGGATCCGGGCGAACCCGGTGACCAGCGTCGAGCCGTACTCCTTCTTGAACTCGCCGAACCGGCTGCCGTCGACGATCCGCGCGATGACCTCGCGGACGTCGTAGGGCACGCGCGGGTCGGTCGGGACGACGCCGTACAGCTCGTTCGGGTCGGCGACCGGGGCCTCCGTCGGGAGGACGTCCCACGGACGCGGCGTACGCGGGCCCAAGGTCGACACGATCGAGCGAACGATGCGCAAGGCGTCGGCGTCGTCTTCGGCCAGGTGGTCGGTGACGCCGGACTGGCGCGAGTGGACGTCGCCGCCGCCGAGCTCCTCGGCCGTGACGACCTCGCCCGTCGCGGCCTTCACCAGCGGCGGGCCGCCGAGGAAGATGGTGCCCTGGTTCCGCACGATGACCGCTTCGTCGCTCATCGCCGGGACGTACGCGCCACCCGCCGTGCAGGAGCCGAGCACCGCGGCGATCTGCGGGATACCGCGCGCGGACATCGTGGCCTGGTTGAAGAAGATCCGGCCGAAGTGCTCACGATCCGGGAAGACCTCGTCCTGCCTCGGCAGGAACGCGCCGCCGGAGTCCACCAGGTAGACGCACGGCAGGTTGTTGTGCAGCGCGACCTCTTGCGCGCGCAGGTGCTTCTTGACCGTCATCGGGTAGTACGTGCCGCCCTTGACCGTCGCGTCGTTGGCGACGATCACGCATTCGCGGCCCGAGACCCGCCCGATCCCGGTGATGATCCCGGCCGAAGGCGCCTCGTCGTCGTACAGTCCGGTGGCGGCCAGCGGGGACAGCTCCAGGAACGGCGAACCCGGGTCGAGGAGGGTGTCGACCCGGTCGCGCGGCAGGAGTTTGCCCCGCTCGACGTGGCGGGTGCGGGATTTCTCCGGGCCCCCGAGCCGGGCGGCGGCGAGCCGCTTGCGCAGGTCTTCGACCAGCTCGGCGTGGGAGGTGACGCTGCGGGCGTACTCGTCGCTGCCCGGATCGGCGGAAGTGCTCAGTACGGGTGTGTCCATGGCTCCTCGTCGCCAAGTTAGCCGTCGTTAACTCGCGTCGTCAGGTTAACGCCCACTAACCCTCTCTGTCCACCGCACCCCGGAAGTACGTGAAGGCCCCCTTCATTGCGCCTAGCGCAATGAAGGGGGCCTTCACGTACTGGAAATCAGCCGATCGCGGAGACCAGCGGGTTGTAGTAGCCGCCACGCTGGCCGGCGACCGTCGGGTGGTACGAGTTCACGATCGGCCAGGTGAGGCTGTGCAGGTAGTCGTCGGCCGACGAGCAGATGTTGTGCCCGGTGAAGGCGCCCCGCACGTCGACGAACTTCGCGCCGTGCGCGGCGGCACGGGCCGAGAGCACCGACGCCAGCGCGTCGGAACCCGAGTTGATCGCCGAGCGCTTGGTGTCGCTCAGCCCGACCGAGCACGAACCCGGCACCGTGTAGAAGCGCGGGTACCCCAGGACGACCAGCTTCGCGCTGGGCGCCTTCGACTTGATCTTGCTGTAGACGTTGTTCAGCAGCCCGGGAAGCGTGTTGTTCACGTAGTTCTTCGCGGTGTTGACCCGGTTGACGCAGGTCGAGTCGCTGCCGGTGGTGCACGTGGTCATGACGTCGGCGAACCCGGCGTCGTTGCCGCCGACCGAGACCGTCACCAGCGTGGTGCTGGAGGTGACGTTCGCGATCTGGTTGAGGACGTCGCCGGTGCGCGCCCCCGAGCACGCGACGAACTTGAAGGTGGTCCCGGCGTGGGCGTTGGCCCACAGCTGGGGATAGGCGTTGGCACTGCGCATACAATCGCCCGAGTTCCCGTAGCTGCCGGCACCGACGCCGGACGAGTACGAGTCACCGAGCGCCACGTAGTTGGTCGCCGCTTGGGCGGTGCCCGCGAGACCGAAGGTGGCGAGGACAGCGACCCCCAGGGCCGCACCTAAACGAGTGAAGGAAAGAGCTTTGATCCGAGCAGGGACGGCCATGGTCACTCCTTCGTGACAAGTTAACGAGAGACAGCATTACCAGGTGGTAGCCCCACGCAAAAGGGTCATTTCCCCAGGTAGCCCACTTGGCTCAGGCTGGAAGTACGGCCGCGTGTTAGCGCTCGCTAACACGCGGCCTTAATATGGCCAGATGCCGGCGAACCCCACCCCACTCGTGAACGGCGAGAAGGCGAACAGGCGTGAACAGATCATGGCCGCCGCCGCCGAGCTCTTCGCCCATCACGGTTTCCACGGCGTCGGCATCGACGACATCGGCGCGGCCGTCGGCATCTCGGGTCCGGCGCTGTACCGGCATTTCCGCAGCAAGGACGCCATCCTCGGCGAGATGCTGAACTCGATCAGCCGCTACCTCCTCGACGGCGGGACGGCGAGGGCGAGCCAGCGGGACGAGCCGGGCGAGGTCCTCGAAGCGCTGGTGGACTTCCACGTCGACTTCGCGCTCACGCATCCCGCGTTGATCACCGTCCAAGAACGCAACCTCGCGAATCTCACCGACAGTGACCGCAAACAGGTCCGTGCCCTGCAACGCCAGTACGTCGAAGTGTGGGTACGCGCGATCAGCGACGCAGTCCCCGGGATCGGCGAGCGGCAGGCGCGGTCGGCGGCGCACGCGGTCTTCGGGTTGATCAACTCGACGCCGTACAACCGCCATCTCGGTGACAGCGAACTGGCCGAAATGCTCTGCCGCCTCGCGCTGGGTGCACTGCACTCCGCCAAGTGACCACTACCGGGTTTCGTCCTATCCCCACTTTTCCGTCCGCTGGTGTTTGATAGGCACGTGGAGCCCGACAGGAGCGAGTACGAGCGGAGGCTCGTCGAAAAGGCGCAGCGTGCGCTCGTGGCGATCAGCCTCGGTGAGGACGCCGAGGCGCTCGACGAGCTCACGCCGACCGCCCTCGAGCCTCAAGCCCGCTCCGAAGAGACCAAAGAGCTCGTGATGATGCTCTTCGGCGAGTGCAGCGCGATGGTGTCGACCCTCGGTGACGGCGGCAGCGCGCCGGTCAAGGTCCAGGTGTTCGACGAGGACGGTGAAGAGGTCTCGATCGACCAAGCGGACCCGCCCGTGCGCACGGCCGTCCGCACGCTGCTGGCCGAGGTGCACGGCAACAGCGAGGCCGCGCAGGAACAGGTCGAGATCGCGCTCGCCAACGCCGCGCCGGACGAGGTCGACAGTCTCGTGTTGCAGGCGCTGCGGTGGACGATCCGGCTGTCGGCGGAATGCCTGGACAGGGATCTGCCGGTGGCGCCCTGGATCTCGGACGCCGTCGCGGACTAGCCGCTCGCGCTCGTGGACGGCTCGCGTGATCAGCCGGACAGCGGGAACGCGTTGCGAAAGCCACTTTCGCAACGTTGAAGGTTGCGAAAGTGGCTTTCGCAACGGCAGGTCGCCCGTCGGCCGGGCTACCCCAGCAGCAGCTTCACCAGCCGCCCGATCTGCTCGGTCTCGATCAGGAACGAGTCGTGCCCGTACGGCGAGCCGATGACGGCGAACTCCGCCTCGCCGATCCCGTCCGCGATGGCCCGCGACTGGTACAGCGGGTAGAGCCGGTCGCTGTCCACCCCGGCGGCGACCGTGCGCGCGGTGATCCGGCCGAGCGCGTTCGCGACACCGCCCCGCCCGCGCCCGACGTCGTGCGTGTTCATCGATTCGGTGAGCACCACGTAACTGCCGGCGTCGAACCGGCGGGAAAGCTTCCCGGCATGATGGTCCAAATAGGACTCGACGGCGAATCGCCCGCCGTGCAAGGGGTCTTCGCCGTCCTGATGGCGACGCCCGAAGCGTTGCGCCAGTTCGGCCTCGCTGCGATAGGTCGCGTGCGCGATCCGGCGCGCGATGCCGAGGCCGGCTTCCGGGCCGCCGCCGGGGACGTCGTGATAGTCGCCGCCGCGCCAGCCCGGATCGGCACGGATGGCGTGCAGCTGCGGCGCGGCCCAGGCGATCTGGTCGGCCGACGCCTGCGCGGTCGACGCGAGCACGAGCAGCGCCGCGACCCGCTCCGGTTCGCTCACCGCCCATTCCAGCGCACGCATCCCGCCCATCGAACCGCCGATCACCGCGGCCCACCGGCCGATGCCCAGCGCGTCGGCGAGGACGGTCTCCGCGCCCACCTGGTCTCGGACGGTCACAGCGGGAAACCTGCTGCCCCAAGCGTTCCCGTCCGGATGTCGCGAAGACGGGCCGGTCGATCCCTGGCAGCCGCCGAGCACGTTCGGGACCACCACGAAGAACGTGTCGGTGTCGATCGCCTTTCCCGGCCCGATCAGGCCGTCCCACCAGCCGGGGCTGACGTGGCCTTCCTCCGCGGGGCCGACGGCGTGGCTGTCCCCCGTCAGGGCGTGCTCGACGAGAATCGCGTTGGAGGCACCGGGATCCAGCGTCCCCCAGGTCTCGTAGGCGAGTGTGAAGGGCAGCGTGCCGCCGGTTTCGAGCGCCTGGACGCCGGTGACGAAGCGGCGACGTCCAGGCGGCTCTCCCTCTCGCCAAGCACCGGTCACAGAGCGGCCTTGGCCGCCCGGAATCCGGCCTCGAGATCGGCTTTGAGGTCCTCGATCCCTTCCAGCCCGACGGCGAGCCGCACGAGGCCCGGCGTGACACCGCTCGACAGCTGCTCCTCCGCCGTGAGCTGGCTGTGCGTCGTCGAGGCCGGGTGCACGATCAGGCTGCGCACGTCACCGATGTTGACCAGCTGGCTGTGCAGTTCCGTACCGTCCACAAAGGCCCGTCCGGCTTCGGTGCCGCCGCGCAGGTCGAACGACAGCACCGCGCCGGCACCCTTCGGCAGGTACTTCTTGGCGGCCTCGTGGTACGGGCTCGACGGCAGCCCGGCGTAGTACACCTTCTCGACCTCGTCGCGCTGCTCCAGCCATTCGGCCAGGGCCTGCGCATTGGAGACGTGCCGCTCCAGCCGCAGGGAAAGCGTCTCGATCCCTTGCAGGATCAGGAAACTGTTCAACGGTGCGATCGCGGCGCCGGTGTCGCGCAGGATCTGGACCCGGGCCTTGGCGGCGAACGCGCCCGGGCCGAGGGCCTCCCAGTACTTGAGGCCGTGGTAGCTCGGGTCGGCCTCGTTGAAGCCGGGGAACCGCGCCGGATCCTTGCCGAAATCGAAGGTGCCGCCGTCGACCAGCACCCCGGCGACCGTGGTGCCGTGTCCGCCGAGGTACTTGGTCGCCGAGTGGACCACGATGTCGGCGCCGTGCTCGATCGGGCGCACGAGGTACGGCGTCGGCACGGTGTTGTCCACGACCAGCGGGACCCCGGACTCGTGCGCGGCGTCGGCGACCGCGCGGATGTCGAGCACGTTGCTGCCCGGGTTGGCCAGCGTTTCGGCGAAGAACAGCTTGGTGTTGGGCCGGACGGCGGCCTTCCACTGCTCGATGTCGTCCTGGTCCTCGACGAACGAGACCTCGATGCCGAGCTTCGGCAGCGTGTAGTGGAAGAGGTTGTAGGTGCCGCCGTAGAGGGACGGGCTGGAGACGAAGTGGTCGCCCGCGTTCGCGAGGTTGAGGATGGCCGCCGTCGTCGCCGCGCTCCCGGAGGCGAACGCCAGCGCCGCGACCCCGCCTTCGAGCGCGGCGATCCGCTGCTCCAGCACGTCCTGCGTCGGATTGTTGATCCGCGTGTAGATGTTGCCGGGCTCGGCGAGGCTGAAGAGGTCGGCACCGTGCTGGCTGTCGCGGAACACGTACGAGGTGGTCTGGTAGATCGGGGTCGCCCGCGCGCCGGTGGCGGTGTCCGGCGCCGCACCCGCGTGGATCTGCTTGGTCTCGAACGACCATCCGTCCGCGCTCATCGCGATTCTCCTAGCGGTTCAAGGGTTTTCGGCTGTTGGCACCGAAGCTAGCTCCGCCGGACGGAGCACCCAACTGCTCTCAGGACGTGGGATTCTTTTCCTGAAGAGCGAACCTGTTGCCCTCCGAGTCGGTGAACATCGCCCACCAGCCCCATGGCTGCTTCTCCGGCCGCGCGGGGAACTCGACCCCCTTCGCCGAAAGCTCCTCGTACGTCTTTTCGATGTCGTCGGCGTAGAAGAAGAAGTTGCCCGTCGGGAGTTCGTCCCGCACTTCGAAGCGCTTGAGGTCCTCCGGCGCGGTGCTCAGGACGAGCGACGTCACCCCATCGGCTGAAGTGACCTCGACCCACCGGTTCCCGTTGTCGTCATACGGCACGTCGGTGGTGATCTCGAATCCGACGACTTCGGACCAAAACCGCTTCGCCCGATCCTGGTCCCGTACTCCGACGACGATCTTGTGCACACCCTGAATCGCCACTTCGACTCCTTTGTATCCATAATGGATATAACTAAATCGGAGTGTATGCTTCGCGGATGGCCGACGGCAACCCGCAGCTCACCCCCGCCGCGTTCCAGACCCTGCTGGCACTCGCGAAAGGCCGCGCGCACGGCTACGCGATCATGGGTTTCGTCGACGAGGTGAGCGGAGGTACCACCCAGCTCGGCCCGGGCACGCTGTACCGGACGCTCGCCCGGCTCGCCGCCGACGGCCTGGTCGAGGAGGCCGCGGACGCGAGCGAGGACCAGCCGCACGACTCGCGCCGCCGCTACTACCGGCTGACTCGCGCCGGCCGGGACGTCGCCGCGCGCGAAGCCGAGTTCCTGAGCAGGCTCGTCGCCGTGGCCGGGCAGGCCGGGCTGCTGAAGCGGGCGGAGTCGGCGTGAGCCGGCCGCTCGGCTTGACACCGCATCTGTTCGTCAAGGACGTCGACGCGTCGCTTTCCTTCTACGCCAAGGCGTTCGGCGCCGTGGAGCTGTTCCGCAACGTGCTGCCGAACGGGGTCGTGCTGTTCGTGGAACTCGCGGTCGGCGACGCGCGGCTGCTGGTGAGCCAGGAGATCCCGCAGCTCGACGCGCTCGCGCCCGCCACCCTCGGCGGCACTCCGATGCTGCTCGTTCTGGAGACCGAGGACCCCGACGACCTCGCGCGGCGCGCCGTGTTCGCGGGCGCCACGGTGGAGGCGCCGGTCGAGGAGATGTTCTTCGGCGAGCGCTACGGCCGGATCGCCGACCCGGACGGCCACCGATGGGCGCTGACGACCAAACGGGAGCGGTTCACACCGGAGGACATCGACGCGCGGACGCCTCGCGAGGTCTGACGTGTGCGGCGGTCCCACCTGCTGGACAATCGCCCCATGGTTTCCGTGCGCAGTGTCGTCGACCGGGTGGGGCCGACGCTGTTGCACGCCCTCCAGGTCCCCGAGGAGTCCCCGGCCGTCGGCGACGTCGTCATCGCCGAACCCGGCAACACCCTCGCCGCGGGCGATCTCGTCCTCGGCGTCGCGATCACCGAAACGCCGGACGCCGCGGAACTCGTCCGGCTCAGCGCGGCCAAAGGCGCCGCCGCCGTCCTGCTGAAACCGCCGCTCGCGGCGAAACCCTCGGTGAAACGGGCGGCGAAATCGGCGGACATCGCCTTGATCGAGGTGCGCTCGGCGACGTCGTGGGCCCAGCTCGTCTGGCTGCTCAGGACGGTCCTCGACGCGCTGGCCGACGAGTCGGACGCGCTGGAGGACGGCGGCGGCCCCGGCTCCGGTGACCTGTTCCGCCTCGCGGACGCCGTCGCTTCGGTGGTCGACGCTCCCGTGACCATCGAGGACACCAACTCGCGGGTGCTGGCGTACTCGGCCCGGCAGGACCTGACCGACTCGGCGCGTGTGTCCACGATCATGGGCCGCCGCATCCCCGACGACGTGCTCGCGCGGTTCCGTTCACGTGGGGTGTTCCGCGAGCTTTCCCGCGGGCGGCAGACGATCTTCGTGCCCGCGCAGCGTGACGGCACCCTGCCCCGGCTCATCGTGCCGATCCGGATGGGTGGCGAGTTGCTGGGATCGATGTGGGCGGTCGTCGCGGGCCCGGTCTCCGACGAACGCGCGGCCGCGTTCGCCGACGCGGCGCCCGTCGTCGCGCTGCACCTGCTGCGCCGCCGCGCGCACACCGATTCGCAACGCCGGGTCTCGGCCGAACTCCTGCGCGCCGTCCTGGAAGGAAAGGCCAGCCCGCGCAAGGCGATCGCGGAACTCGACCTCTCCGAGGAGCCGCACCGCGTGGTCGTCATCGAGGTGGCCGGCGGCGACGGCCACGACGACGAGGGCCTGCGGCTCGCCCTCCTCGAACGGATCTCGCAGGGGGTCGGCAGGCGGCCGGTGGCCACCGAACTCGGGGGCCTGCTGTACGCGGTCGTGCCGGACGGCGACGGCTGGGACGAACTCCGGGCGGCGCTCGAAGCCCTGCCGTCGTCGAGAAAGGGCGGGACACCGCGAGCGGCGGCGGGGTCGGCCTGCGAGATCGGCGAACTCGCGACGTCACGGCTTCAGGCCGACGAGGCGTTGGGGCTGCTTCGCGCGAAGCTGGTGCCCGGTCGTGTCGTGGTCTTCGACGAGGCGTGGACCGCCCTTTCGCTGCACCGTGGGGCGACGGCGGCCACGACCGCGAGGGTCGCCGAGCTCGGCCCGCTCGGCTTACTGCGCGCGCACGACGAAGCCCACGAGAGCGGCTACGTCGACACTCTCTACCAATGGCTGCGCCATCCCGGAGACCCGCGCTCGGCCGCGAAGGAACTCCGGATTCATCCCAACACCCTGCGTTACCGGATGCGGCGGTTGCTCGACCTCGTCCCGCTGGACCTCGACGATCCCGACGTCCGGCTGGCCCTGCTCACACAACTCGTTTCCCTGCGATGGAGCTGATTCCACTACAAAATGCTCGGTAGCGAACACTTTATAGTTCGACAAAACCGTCCTCAGACGTCAGGAAAGGGTCTTTCAGGACCTAAAACGTCTTGAAAGACCCTTTCCTGACATCCGACGGTTCAATGCGCGCTGGCGCGATAACCGTCCTCAATGGTCTGCCGCACCGCGGCGAGCAGATCGGCACCGGGGTAAAGCGGCAAAAGAACACCGGGTCCGCCGTCGACCCGCAAGGCGGCTTCGTAGCCGTTTCCCGGGGTTTCGACCAGGCCCACGATGACATCTGCCGGATTGCCTTCGGTGTCGACGGTGCGGACACGCCGCTCCCGCCGCCAGTCCTGATTCGTCATGCGGAACAGAATGGCAGCTTACCGGCCAGTAAGATCAACATCTTGACTCGATCGTGCTGCATTTACCGTTTCGCAGGTTGCACCGCCGTTCCCGATACCCGATAGCCGAGGTCTTCGGCGACGAATCCCTTCGGCACCATCCGGACCCAGACGGTCCCTTTCACACCGGGATCGTCGTGCAGGTAAGAACGAAAACGCGCGTCCCATGCGCCTTCGTCCCGGCCGAGGTACCGGCTCAGCAGCCGCCGTCCACGGGGGACGTCGAACGGCAGCACCTCGGCTTCACCGCGCGCGAGCACCTGCCGCACGAGGCCGGTTCCGACGTCGCACACGTCGACGGTCACCGCGATCGACGGCGATTCGCGGACGAGCCCGGCCAGCCGCGCCCACGGCCCGGTGAGGATCCAGAAAGCCTGTTTCTCCCACAGATACCAGGTGGGACGCACGGTCGGGCCCGCCGCGGCGACCCTGGCCGTGAGCGGACCGGCGAGGAATTCGTCGACGTCGAACATCAGACCTCGAGCAAGGTCTTGCCGAGCGCGCCACGCGACTGCATGACCGCGTGCGCGTCGGCCGCCCGGTCGAGCGGGAACCGTTGGCCGATCACGGGTTCCAGCCTTCCGGCGGCGGCTTCGGCGAGCGCGGACTCGGTGAACGCCCGCAGCTCGGCGGGCCCGCCGAGCCCCCGGATCACCGTGACCCCGCGCGCGGCGGCGTCCTCTTCGGACACCTCCGTCCACGAGCCGCTCGACAGCCCGTAGATCAGCATCCGGCCGCCCGGCCTCAGCAACCCGAACGACGTCTGCCCGATCTCGCCGCCGACCCCGTCGAACACGACGTCGACCTCGCCCGCCTTCACCGCCCAGCCCGGCTCGCGGTAGTCGACCGCCCTATCCGCGCCGTGCTCCCGGACGTGCTCGGTCTTCGCCGCACCACCCGCCGCGCCGACGACTTCGGCGCCGGCCGCCTTGGCGAGCTGGACGACCAGCCCGCCGACCCCGCCGGCCGCTGCTTCCACCAGCACGCGCTCACCGGGGCGGATACCCGCGGCGGTCACCAGCGCGGTGGCCGTGCGGCCGTCGGCGAGGAGCGCGACCGCGTCGTCGAGGGCCAGGCCGTCCGGCACCTCGAAGACGGCGCCGGCGTCGACCGCGACCCGCTCCGCGTAGCCCCCGGCACCGCCGGTCGAGGTCACGACGCGCTTGCCGACCAGGCCGAGGTCGGCCCCCTCCCCGACGGCGCTGATCACGCCGCCGACGCCGTTGCCGGGGATCATCGGCAGTTCGGCGCGGAACGGCCCGCCCCCGCCGGCCCGGAACTGCGTCTCGACGAACGTGATGTTGGCGAAGGCCACCTCGATCAGGACCTGGCCCGCTGCGGGCACCGGATCCGGGGCATCGCCCGCGACGAGCACTTCGGGCCCGCCGAACTCTTTCAACCACACGGCTCTCATGTGACCCAAGGTGCAAGCTCCAGTCGACTGGAGGTCAAGCGATTGTGCCCGGGAAACCATGATCGGTTCCCAACACTGTCGCGGGCGGACGATGACACCGCCGTCCGGGTGGCTCACCGTGAGTGGCAGCACCTTTGTTCGCAGACCCGCCGCCAGGAGGCCTTCCGTGCGTATCGCCGTCCCCCGTGAGATCAAGAAGCACGAATACCGGGTGGCGCTCACCCCGGCGGGCGTGCACGAACTGACCGGGCGCGGCCACGACGTCTTCGTCGAGACCGGCGCCGGTCTCGGCTCGTCCATCACCGACGAGGAATACGTCACCGCGGGCGCGAAGATCCTCGCGACGGCGGAGGAGACCTGGGCCGAAGGCGAGCTCGTGCTCAAGGTCAAGGAGCCGATCGCCGAGGAGTACCCGCGGCTGCGCGCCGACCAGGTGCTGTTCACCTATCTGCACATCGCCGCGGACCGTCCGCTGACCGACGCGCTGCTGGCCGCGGGCACCACCGCGATCGCCTACGAGACGGTGCAGACGCCGAACCGCGCGCTGCCGCTGCTCGCGCCGATGTCCGAGGTCGCCGGACGGCTGGCCCCGCAGGTGGGCGCGTTCTCGCTGATGAAGCCGAGCGGCGGCCGCGGCGTGCTGCCCGGCGGCATCCCCGGTGTGCACCCGGCGCGCGTGGTCGTCATCGGCGGCGGTGTCGCGGGCCTCAACGCGGCGCGGGTCGCGCTCGGCCTCGGCTCGGACGTCGAGATCCTGGACACCAACGTCGACCGGCTCCGCCAGATCGACAACGACTTCGGCGGCCGCATCCGCACGGTGACCTCGAACGCGCTGTCGGTGGAGCAGTCCGTGCTGGAGGCCGACATGGTCATCGGCGCGGTGCTCGTGCCCGGCGCGAAGGCGCCGAAGCTGGTCTCGAACGAGCTCGTTTCGCGGATGCGCCCGGGCAGCGTGCTGGTGGACATCGCGATCGACCAGGGTGGTTGCTTCGCCGACTCGCGGCCGACCACGCACGACGAGCCGACCTACAAGGTCCACGAGTCGGTGTTCTACTGCGTCGCGAACATGCCGGGCGCGGTGCCCCGGACGTCGACCTACGGGCTGACCAACGTGACGCTGCCGTACGCGGTCCAGCTGGCGGAGCACGGCTGGCTGAAGGCGCTGCAGGCCGACGCTTCGCTGGCGAAGGGCCTCAACACGCACGCGGGCGCGCTGACCAACGCCCCCGTCGCCGCCGCGCACGGCCTGCCGGCCACCGACCTGGCCGACGTCCTGGCCTGACCCCACGCCACACTCCCACGCGAGGGACCTTTGCACCCCAGTGCGCAAAGGTCCCTCGCTCCTTTTTACGCCTTTCCGGCCCCTGGGCCCCGCGGTCGCGGCACACTGTCCGCGGGGAGGTACTCGAATGGAATTCGAGGTACTGGGGCCGATCCGCGTCCGATCCGTCACCGTCACCGGACGTCTGCAGAAGATCCTGCTGGGGACGCTGCTGGCGAACGCCAACCGCGACGTTCCGGCGAGCGCGCTCGTCGACGTGTTGTGGCCGGGGGAAGCCGACGACTCCGCGTCGAAGCTGTACCTGCACGTCCACAAGCTGAGGCGACTGCTCGGCGAACCGGATCGGCTGGTGAGCGGAGAAGGCGGCTACCACCTGCGGGTGTCACCGGGGGAACTCGACGCCCAGCGGTTCGAGTCGCTCGTGGACGAGGCCGCCGCGAGCGATCCGCGGCGGTGCGCCGAGTTGTCGCGTGAGGCGCTCGGCCTCTGGCGCGGTGAGCCGTACGACGGCCTCGACTCGCCGGAGCTGGCCGAGCGGGCACGGCTGCTCACCGAGCGCCGGCTGGCCGCGATCGAGACGCTGTGCCAGGCTCAACTCGCCGACGGCGGGCATTCGTCCCTGGTCGACGAGCTGACCGAACTGATCCGCCGTCACCCGTTCCGGGAACGACTGCACGAACTGCTGATGATCGCGCTGTACCGGGCGGGGCGGCGCACGGCTGCCCTGGCCGTCTACCGCGCGGCACGAAGGCTCTTCGTCGAGGAGCTCGGGATCGAACCGAGCCCGGAGCTTCGCGAAGCCGAAAGGCGAATCCTCGCCGGGCTGCCGATCGAACCGGCGGGCTCGCCGTCACCGGCGGTCGTGCCGTCGGAACTGCCCCGCACCGTACGGAACTTCGTCGGCAGAACGGCGGAACTGTCCGAATTGGACGATCAACTCGCCCTGTCCGGCCGGGATTCGGCACCGGTGTGCGTCGTGGTGGGCACCGCGGGTGTCGGCAAGACCGCGACGGTGGTCCGCTGGGGAAACCGGGTTCGTCCCCGCTTCCCCGACGGCCAGCTGTACGTCGACCTCCGAGGTTACGGGCCGGAGCAGCCGCCTTCGGCCGCGAACGTGCTCGAAGGGTTCCTCCAGGCTTTGGGGGTCGAAGGCCCGGCGATCCCTCGCGACCTCACCGCACGGGCGGCCCGGTTCCGGGCACTGGCCGCCCGCCGCCGTCTGCTCGTCGTGCTCGACAACGCGCGGACCTGTGAGCAGGTCCGGCCCCTGCTGCCGATGAGTTCGTCCTGCCACGTCGTCGTGACGAGCCGGGATTCACTCGCCGGTCTGGTGGCCCGCGACGGCGCGAGCCGGATCGTCCTGCGACGGCTGCCGTCTTCCGACGCACGGGAGTTGTTCCGTGGGCTCGCGGGCGAACGGACGGACGGTGCCGCCGACGCGATCGACAAGGTGGTCCGGCAGTGCGTCCGGCTGCCGCTCGCCCTGCGGGTCGCCGCGGAGATCTTCCGGGCCCGCGACAACATCAGCGTCGCCGATCTGGCCGCCGAACTGGCGGACGAGCATCGGCGCCTCGACCTGATGGACGCCGACGGCGACGCGCACACCGCGATCCGCTCGGTGTTCTCCCGGTCCTTCCATCACCTTCCGCCGTCGTCCGCGCGTCTCTTCGTCCTGTGGGGTCTCCATCCGGGGCATGACCTCACCGCGTCCGCGTTCGCCACGCTTTCCGGTGAAGACCTGCGTGCCACCCGGAGGGCTCTCGACGCGCTCACCCGATCGCACCTCGTCGAGGAGGGCTTCGCCGGCCGGTACCGGACGCACGACCTGCTCCGCGCCTACGCACGGGAACTCGCGGACGATATCGAGCCCGCCTGCCGTGAGGCGGCCATGCGGCGGCTGTTCGTGTGGTTCCTGCGCACGGTGATCGCGGCCCGCACGTTCGTCGATCCGAAGGCACGGGTGATCGACTTGAGCGGTGTGGAGGAGACGCGGACCGAAGCACCGTTCCACACCCGCGAAGAGGCGCTCGCCTGGTTCGCCGCCGAGCGCGCGAACCTGGTGACCCTGGTGCGGACCGCGGCGGAACAGGGCGCCGACGATCTCTGCTGTCTGCTGGCCGCCGCGCTGATGCGGTTGTTCTACCTGACCAAACACTGGGACGACTGGCTGGTCACCCACGAGATCGCGGTGACCGCGGCCCGGCGGTCGGGAAGGCGCGTCGACGAGGCGTACCTGCTGCTCGGCCTCGGGATCGCGCACGATGACGTCGGCGGTTTCGAGAAAGCCATCGAGTACTTCCGCACCACGGCGGAGGTGTTCCACGAGCTCGGCAACCGGCACGGGCAGGCGTGGACGTTGAACAACCTCGGCGTGACACAGGACAGCATGGGCCGCTTCGCCGAAGCGGCGAAGAGTTACACGGCCGCGCTGGGGATGTTCCAGGCGGACGGCGACGGCCACGGCGAGGGCATCGCGCTGAACAACCTCGGAGATCTGCGCCGTCAGCAGCGCTTGTTCGACGACTCCCTTCGCCATCTGCGGGACGCCGTCGAACTGCAGCGGAGCACCGGCGATCGCACGTCGCTGCGGTTCACCCTGCGCACCCTCGGCGACCTTTACCGGGACATGGGGCTGCGTGAGCAGGCGAGCGAACGGTATCGGGACGCGCTCGCGATCACGCGCGAACTGGACGACCGGTGGGGCTCGGCCCGGCTGCTCGTGCAGCTCGCCGACCTGTCGGCGGCGGCCGGACGCGAAACCGAGGCGCGGGACCACCTCCACGAGGCGCTCGGTCTGTGCACGGCCACCGGAGACCCGATCGCCGAGAAGATCCGGGCCCGCCTCGGCACGTGAAGGTTCACACGCCGAGGCGGCCGGTTCAGGCGGGGGTTTCCTCGAGTCCGGCGGGCTCGTTCGCCGGTTCGTCCTCGGCCGTCGCCGGTTCGTCAGGGGCGATGACCCCGCCTTGCGACTCGCCCATCCCGGATCCGGTCGTCGGCTCCTTGTCCTCCAGTTGGTTTTCGGGTGCCGGTTCGACGAACCACTTGTCGGGTTCGCTGACCACCGATGGCAGCGTGCCCGGCTCTGGAAAGCCGATCGCGGAGATCTCGATGGCCTTCACATTGGCCGCGAACTCGCCCATCGTCACGAGTGCGCTCTCGAGAAGATCGGCGTAACTGTCGATCAAGGAGTTGATCGCGTCAAGGATGTTCAGCGGGTCGAGGAAGGAGGCACAGGCGGCAGCCGCCCTCGTGATGAACCCGATCGCCAGCCCCCAGGTCTGATACACGAAGGCGGTCGCTTCGGCGAGCCGGCCGCCCACCTCGCCCACCTTCTCGGCCGTGATCTGGCAGCCGTCGATCACTCCCTCGGCGTGCGTCTTGAACGCATCGAACGCGCCTCCTTGCCAGTACGCGTCCAGCGAACCCAGCCCATCGCGCAGTCGCGTCCCCACCGCACTCGGTGTCTTCTGCGCTTCGCCCCATTGTGTGGCGAGCGCCGCCGGGATCCGGGGTTCGCCGATGAGCTGGCGGACGCTGTCGACGACCGCCTGTACCGCGAGAGAGACCGAGCCGGGGGGCGAGACGAAGGGATCCAACAGCTCCGCGGCGGTCAGCACGTTCGCCGCGTCGTTTTCCGGGAAGGGGGCCGGTTCAGTCATCGTCGCCCCCGAGCTGGCTGAGGCCCTCGTAGTACTCATCGTCCTGCAAGGCGTAGGTGTTGGCGACGCTCATGAGAGCTGCCTCCGTGCTCCTGAAACTTTCGACAGCCAACCCGAGTTTCTCGACAACGAGCGTGCACGCCGCGTTGTACACCTCGACGTATCCCACGTTGGTGGCGAGCAGGCCGAGGTCACCCGATTGCATGGTCAGCCCGCCGACCAGGTTCTTGAGTGAGGTCCACGAGTCCTCCGCGGCGCCGAATTCGGTCGCCATCGCCGCGAGCGACTCCGGATAGACCTCGTAGCCGGTTCCCTCTGCCATCAGAGCTTTCTCCGTTCGATTCGCCCGGCCCTGGCGGCCTGTTCGGCCCGCTCGATCGCCGCGAGGAGGTGGCCGCCGAGCGCGGCCGGGTTCATCGCGCGCAGCGCACGTTCGTCGAGGTCGACGGCGACCAGGTCACCGGCCTCGTCGACGTGGACCCTGCCGAGACCGGCGTCGATGTCCGCGCCGGCGAAATGCTCTTCTCGTGCGGTGGCGGCTCGGCGGTCGTCTTCCTCGTCGAGGTCGTGAAGCCGCAGCAGGCCGCTCATCGGACGGCTGCCTGGATCAGCCGCCGGTATTCGGCGCGGGCCTCACGCCGGGCCTGGCCGACCACCTCGACGATGTACGCGCCGAGTTCGCCGCCGCGGCTGCGGGCGACGGCGGCACGATCGATGTGGATCCCGACGAGCCCGCCCCGATGGTCCACCTCCGCCCGCACGAGTCCCCCACGTGCCGAAGCGGTGTAGTGCCGTCCCGCCAGTTCCCCCTCGGCCTGCACGAGCGCGGCCTTGTTCCTCGCGAGCAGCGCCGCGAACTCTCTGATCTTCCGTACCGGATCGGTGTCCACCGGTCGTTCTCCCCTCGTCACCCGAACGACGACAGGATCACGCCCCGACCTTTCCCGAACCTTTCCTGACAAGGGCCCCGATCACGATGCCCTCACCGGGCCACGGCGCCCCGCGCCCTAGGCCACCACCCCGCCAACCGGCGCCGACCGCACCGCGGGGGTCCGGGGACTCGGCCCCCGGGTGATACGACGAAGCCCCACCTCCGGGAATGTGCGCAAGCACCGACCAAGGTGGGGCAAAGGGGCTGAGGGCGGCCCGCTCAACCAGCCTGGGGGTCACTGGGAGCGGGCCGCCTCCTCCATCGTAGGTAATAAGTCGCCGTCGCGCTGCATGGGGTTGCCATGTCTTCCGAATTATTTGTTCACCCAAGTCCTTGATGGTCGGTGATTTTCCATGCTTTGCGACGCATATCCGGTAGTCAGCGGCCATTCGGCGCAGCGGCGGGGACGCCGGAGGGCCGAGCCGTCACCGTGCTCGACGTGACGAAGGTCGCTTTCGGCGGATTGACCCCTTCCTCGGGTGCGGACTCACCCGGTGAGGCAGGATGTCGCGTGATCGGCCTTCGTCAACAAAAGGGGACGGTATGCACGACGGCAGTGGCCGCATCGCGGTGCAGAACCTGAGCAAGCAGTTCGGTGCGGTCAACGCGGTCCAGAATCTGAGCTTCACGGTGGAGCCCGGTTCGGTGACCGGCTTCCTGGGGCCGAACGGCGCCGGGAAGACCACGACGCTCCGGATGCTGCTCGGGCTGGTGACGCCCACGAACGGCACGGCGACCATCAACGGGCGCCCGCACGACCAGCTGGGGAATCCGGCCCGGGTCGTCGGTTCGGTGCTGGAGAACGAGGGTTTCCACCCGGGTCGCACGGCGCGGAATCACCTGCGCGTGTACTCGGCGGCGATCGGGATGCCGGATCAGCGGGTGGACGAGGTACTGGGGCTGGTCGGCCTTTCGTCGGCGGCGGACCGCAAGGCGGGCGGGTTCTCGCTCGGTATGCGGCAGCGGCTGGCGCTGGCGACGGCGTTGCTGGGGAACCCGCAGGTGCTGGTGCTGGACGAGCCGACGAACGGTCTCGACCCCGAGGGCATCCTGTGGCTGCGGAACTTCCTGCGCGCGTACGCGCGTGAGGGGCGCACGGTGCTGGTCTCGAGCCACCTGCTGAACGAGGTGGAGCAGACGATCGACCAGGTCGTGATCATCAGTCAGGGCATGACGCGCTACAACGGCTCGCTGGACCAGTTGCGCAAGAGCAACCAGTCCCGCGTGCTGGTGCAGTCGGCCGACGCGAACGGTCTCGTCTCGGCGTTGCAGGAGGCGGGGATCACGCAGGTGTCGCCGATGCCGGACGGCCGGGTCGCGGTCTCGGGCGCGACGGTGCAGCAGATCGGTGACGTCTCCGCCAAGGCGAGCATCGCGGTCTACGGCATGCAGGAGGAGACCGCGGATCTGGAGCGGATGTTCTTCCAGCTGACGCAGGGTCAGTACGCCGCGCCGCCGCCCGGCTTCCAGCAGGGCCCGCCGCCGGGCTACCAGGGTCCGCCTCCGGGGTATCAGGGCCCGCCGCCCGGTTACCAGGGGCCGCCTCCCGGCTACGCGCCGCAGAACACGCCGCCGCCCGGTTTCGCTCCGCCGCAGCAGCAGTTCCAGCAGCAGCAACCGCAGTATCAGCAGGCCCCGCCTCAGCAACAGGCGCAGCAGCAGGGGCAGAACGAGGGCTGGGGAGGCCAGGGCTGATGGGCAACCTGATCAAGGCGGAGTTCCGCAAGACGCTCACGCTCAAGGCGTGGTGGGCGCTGATGATCCCCGCGGTGGTCTTCGCCTTCGCGTTCGCCCTGTTCTGGGGCATGGTCACCAACGACTTCAGCGACTTCCTCGGCCGCTCGGACACCCGTGAGCTGACCGAGGCGCTCGGCATCTCGACCGGCGAGCTGCCGGTCGGTCTGCTCGCGCTCGGGCACGGCATCAACATCGGCACGATGATCCCGATCATCTTCGGCGTCTTCGCCCTCGCCGGCGAATACACGAAGAAGACGATCACCACGACGTTCCTCACCGCGCCGAACCGGGTTTCGGCGTTGAGCGCGAAGATGATCACCTACATCGCCTGGGGTGCGATCTACGGCGTGATCATCGTGGGCGCGGCGAGCCTCGGCACCGTGATCACGGTCGACAGCCAGCGCTTGCCGACGGCGGGCCAGTGGCTGGGCGTGCTCGGCGCGGGTGTCCTCGCGACGATCCTGGCGACCCTGTTCGGGATCGGGGTCGGCGCGGTCTGGCGCAGCGTGGTCGGCAGCATCATCACGCTGACCATCTGGATGCTGGTGGTCGAGAACGTGCTGGTCTTCGTCATGTTCGGCGCCGCCGACATCACCTGGCTGGGCGGCGTCCTGCCGAACGGCACGGTCAACGGCATCGTGGGCGCCATCGGCGCCGAAGCGTTCGGCGCCGCCGGGGTGAAGGTGCCCGGCCTGCAGGACGAGACGGCGTGGGCGCTGCAGTACGCGGCCGGCGCTCCCGGCGCGTTCTCGTGGTGGGCCTCGGCGCTGATCTTCTTCGGCTGGACGATGATCTTCTTCCTGGCCGGCTGGGCCGTGAACCAGAAGAAGGACATCACGTAGGTCACAGCCTCCCGCCGCACACGCGCCATGAACGGTCCGTTCCTTGCGAAATTCGCAAGGAACGGACCGTTCATGGCGTTCGGCCCTGCGCGAACCGCCCGGGACTGTCGGTGCGCACGCCTAGGCTTGCGGGGTGACTACTGCTCCACCTCGTCCGCGTCAAGCCAGTCCGGCTCGTGAGACCGCCCCCGCGCCCACCGGAGGCTGGATCCGCCGCCTGGCCGCTTCGTGCTGGAAACATCCTTGGCTCGTCGTGCTCTCGCTGGGCGCGGCGATCATCGGCGTCGGGCTCCAGGCCGCGGGTCCGCTGCTGATCCGCGAGGCGCTGGACGACGCCGTCGCGGGCGACACCTCCCGCCTCGGCCTGCTCGCCGCGGTGATGGCGGTGCTGCAGGTGCTGACGTTCGGCAATGCCTTCGCCCGCCGGTACGTCGGCGGGCGGCTGGCCCTCGACGTCCAGCACGACCTGCGCCGCCAGGTGTTCGGCGCGGTCTCGCGGCTCGACGGCGGCAAGCAGGACGCGTTGCGCACCGGCCAGGTCGCCTCGCGCGCGATCTCGGATCTGCAGCTGGTCACGTCGGTCCTGATGCAGGTGCCGCTTTCGGCGGGTTCGGTGATCTTCGCGTTGCTGTCGCTCGGCGCGATGCTGTGGATGTCGCCGGCGCTGACCCTGATCGCGATGGTGGTCGCCCCGGCGATCGCGATCATCATGGCGGTGAGCCGGAAGCGGCTCTTCCCGGCGACGTGGGCGGCACAGCAGCGTGCGGCCGACGTCGCGCAGCAGGTGGAGGAGACCGTTACCGGCGTACGCGTCGTGAAGGGCTTCGGCCAGGAAGCGCGCGAAGTCGCGAAGCTGGAGAAGACGGCGAAGAAGCTCTTCGCGGAACGCATGCGCGCGGCCCGGCTCTCGTCCTTGCCGACGGCCACGACGGCGGCGCTCCCCGCGGCGGGTCAGGTCGCGGTGCTGGCGGTCGGCGGCATCCTCGCGCTGAAGGGCGAAGTCAGCCTCGGCACCTTCCTGGCCTTCGCGACCTATCTGTCCATCCTGATCGGTCCGGCACGGATGATCTCGAGTCTCGTCGTGCAGGCCCAGCTGACCAGGGCGGGCGCGGAGCGGGTCAACGAACTCATCGACGCGCAGCCGGACGTCGTGGACAGCCCGGACGCGCGGCCGCTGCCCGATGGACCGCTCGGCGTCCGGCTGGAGGACGTCTCCTTCGGCTACACGCGGTCGGATCCCGTGCTCGACGGGCTCACCCTGGAAGCCCGGCCGGGCGAGACGCTCGCGCTGGTCGGCACGGCCGGGTCCGGCAAATCGACGATCTCGTTGCTGCTCCCCCGGTTCTACGACGTGCACAGCGGCTCGATCCAGGTCGGTGATCTCGACGTCCGAGACGTCCGGCAACGAGACCTGCGCAGCGCCATCGGCGTGGTCTTCGAGGAGGCGTTCCTCTTCTCCTCCTCGGTACGCGACAACATCGCCTACGGCAGGCCGGACGCGAGCGACGAGGAGATCCGCGCGGCCGCGCGGGCGGCGGAGGCGGACGAGTTCATCCAGCGCCTCCCCGACGGCTACGACACGCTCGTCGGCGAGCGCGGTCTCACGCTGTCGGGCGGCCAGCGGCAGCGGCTCGGCCTCGCCAGGGCGCTGATGACCGATCCGCGCGTGCTGGTCCTCGACGACGCGACGTCCGCCATCGACACGGTCACCGAGGCCGCGATCCACGACACGCTGCGTTCGGTCACCGCGAGCCGGACGACGCTGCTGATCGCGCACCGCCGGTCCACCCTCGCCCTCGCCGACCGGATCGCCGTGCTCGACAAGGGCCGCGTCGTCGACGTCGGCACCGAGGAGGAGCTTCTCGAGCGCTGCCCGCTGTTCCGCGAACTCGTGGCGGGTCCGGGTGACGACGTCGAGGAGCCGCATCGCTGCGAGGGGCTGGACTGCGGCCCGGCGGGAATCACCCCGGCTCTGTGGCCGGAGCAGGACAAGGCCGACGAGCTGGCGGGCGAGCGGAAGGGCTCGGGCGGTGAGTGGGACGTCGACCTGCCGCCGAGCCGGGAACTCATCGAAGGCGTCCGGAAACTGCCACCCGCCACGGACGTTCCGCGCCTGCCGGGCACCGACGTCACCGCGCCCGAACCGAAGTTCCGTCTCGGCCGCCTGCTGAAACCGGTGCGCGGCCCGCTCGCCGTGGTGATCGGGCTGGTCGCGGCGGACGCGCTGGCCACCATCGCGATGCCCGCGCTGTACCAGCACGGCATCGACAACGGGGTGCGCGCCGGGGCGGAGGCGGTGATCTGGCTGGCCGCCGGCATCGGCGCGCTGGTGATCCTCACCGACTGGCTGGTGGTCTACCTCCAGACCAAGATGACCGCGCGGGTCGGCGAGACGGTGCTGTATTCGCTGCGCGTCCGCAGTTACGCCCACCTGCAACGGCTCGGTCTCGACTTCTACGAACGCGAACTGTCCGGGAAGATCATGACCCGGATGACGACCGACGTCGACGCGCTTTCGACCTTCCTGCAGACCGGTGTCGCGCAGGCCGTGGTGAGCGCGCTGACACTGGTCGGGATCGCGGCCGCGTTGATGATCACCGACATCGGGCTGGCCGCGTACGCGCTCGCGGTGCTGCCGATCCTCGTCGTGGCGACGGTGATCTTCCGGCGGGCGTCGTCCAAGGCGTACACCGAAGCCCGGGAACGGGTCAGCGTCGTCAACGCGGACATGCAGGAGAACGTGAACGGGCTGCGGGTCGCGCAGGCGTACACCCGCGAGGAGCGGACGGCGGAGAAGTTCGCTTCCCGCAGCGACGAGTACCGCCGTTCGCGGCTGCGTGCCCAGCGCTATGTCGCCACGTACTTCCCTTTCGCGGCGATGCTTTCCGGATTGGCCGAGGTGGTCGTGCTGATCGTCGGCGCGAACCGGGTCGCGGCGGGCACGCTGTCGGCCGGTGTGCTGGTGGCGTTCCTGCTGTACCTCGGCCAGTTCTTCTCGCCGATCCAGCAGCTGTCCTCGGTGTTCGACGGCTATCAGCAGGCGCGGGTCGGCCTGACCCGTATCGGCGATCTGCTGCGGACGCCGACTTCCGTTCCGGCGGCGGAAAACCCGGTCGCGATGCCGGGCCGCCTGCGCGGCGAGGTCTCCTTCAAGGACGTCGACTTCGCTTACACCGCAACGGATGAACCCGCTCTGAAGCAGCTCTCACTGGACGTCGCGCCCGGCGAGACTGTCGCACTGGTCGGCGCGACGGGCGCCGGGAAGTCGACGGCGGTGAAGCTCGTCGCGCGGTTCTACGACGCGACCGGCGGCGTGGTCCGGATCGACGGGACCGACATCCGCGAGTACGACCTCGCCGCCCTGCGCACGCGAATGGGCGTGGTGCCGCAGGAAGCGCATCTGTTCTCGGGGACCGTCGCGGACAATGTGCGCTATGGCAGGCCTTCCGCGACGGACGCGGAGGTCGAGGAAGCGGTGCGGTCCGTCGGCGCGCTCGACGGTGTCGCCGCGCTCCCGGCCGGTTTCCACCAGCCCGTCGGTGAACGCGGGCGGTCCCTTTCGGCCGGGCAACGGCAACTCGTCGCCCTCGCCCGCGCCGAACTCGTGGACCCGGACGTCCTTTTGCTCGACGAGGCGACCGCGGCACTCGACCCGTCCACCGAAGCCGCCGTCCTGCGCGCGACGGAACAGCTCGCCCGCCGCCGCACGACCTTCGTGGTCGCGCACCGTCTCGCCACCGCCGCCAAGGCGGACCGGATCGTGGTCCTGGACCACGGCCGGATCATCGAACAGGGCACACACTCGGAACTGGTCGCCGCGGGCGGCCATTACGCGCGCCTCTGGTCCCTCGGCTGACCAGGCTTCGCGAGTGGTGGCGGTTTCGCGCGTGACTGGCCGGACGCCACGCGACCGTGTCGCCGGCCGCGGCCGTGTCGTCCCTCCAGTCACACGCGCCGTCCACCCGATCACACGCGCCGTCCATCCGGTCACGTGAAATCGGCGGTGCCGGCACTCACGACATCCGCCGCCACTCACCCTTGGGAACGCGGCTCCGGCGGAGGTGTTGCGAAAGCCACTTTCGCAACCCTCAACGTTGCGAAAGTGGCTTTCGCAACACCCGCTTTCCCACACGACCGCACCGGATAGGACCGTAAGGGTCCCAGCCAGAAACGCCGCTCACCCAGCCGCGAGATCGAGCTGGAACTGCGCCCCCGGAGCCTCCGGCTCCCACCCACGCGCCAGCGCGAGCCGGATCGCCCGTTCGACATCCGAAGGCAGCACGGCCTTCGACGGCACCCCCATGTAGTTCAACGGGTGCGCGTGAGCCGTCTGAACCACCAGCACCGCACCCCGCGCGTCCTCCAATTCCACCCCGTACGAAAGGAAATACCCGCCGTTCTGTGCGTAGGTGGGCTTCCGCCGGACGATCCACCGGTAAGCGGTGTCATCGACGATGATCCGTCGCGATCCCTTGCGCAGCAATGCCATGACGCCAGCATGAACCGGCGGGCAAGGGAATTTCGGTCGCGCACGCCCACGGCACCTGTCACGCTGAACAGGAAATGAAAGAAGAGATCCCGGCGCGCCAGATCCGCGCCCTGTACACCGAAACCACGATCCGCGTCTATCAGGCGTACTCGCCGTCCATCGCCGACGCCGCGCTGAAGGCGGGCACGTTCGTGCCGCCGTTCAAACGCGAACGCATGACCTGGATCAAGCCGTCCTTCCTCTGGATGGCGTACCGCTGCGGCTGGGCGGCGAAGCCCGGCCAAGAGCGCGTGCTCGCCCTCGACATCACTCGCGAGGGTTTCGCGTGGGCGCTCGGACACGCGGCGCTCAGCCACTACGACCCCGACGTCCACTCCGACCAGAAGGCGTGGCAGGCCGAGGTCAAGGCCAGCCCGGTCCGCATCCAGTGGGATCCGGAACGCAGTATCCGGCTCGGCGCGCTGAAGCACCGTTCGCTCCAGATGGGCCTGAGCGGCGAGGCTGTCGATCGCTATGTCGACAAATGGATCACGGCGGTCACCGACGTCACCCCGGTCATGCGCGAGATCGGCACCCTGGTCGCGGCGAACCGCATCGAGGACGCCGAAGCGCTGCTACCCGCGGAGCGTCCGTACCCCGGCTAAGCCCGCCACTTGAGGCCGCTCATCCCGGCGACCTCGAGGTCCTGAGGCGAAGCCCAGCGGACGGTCCCCGGCCGGACGTGCACCCCGGCCGTCACCGTCCAGTCCGGCTCGTCGGGCTCGACGTGCTCCATCTCCTTGAAGTCGTCGAGGGTCGGCCAGACCGCCGAGCACGAGTCGCACATCAGCACGACCTTGCCGGATTCGGTGACCAGCGGGCGCACGCGCCCCTCGTCCCAGAACGACGGGCACTCGTCGAGCCACATCGGCTGCCACCACCTCGCGGGCGATCGGCGGCCGGCACGACACCGGCCGCATCCTCCATCCAGCAAAACCCGCCGACGTGAACTCCAGGCTGTCCGGGCACGACGACCCAGCCAACCTTTACCGACGGGACAGTGACCTGACCTGCACGGACGGTGAAAGTGACAGCAAAGGTCCCTTGCTCCCCCGCCGGACGCGGACCGGGCCGGATTTCGGTCTCTTGATCGAGACAGTGACCCATCACCTAGTGCGCCACGCCTCACACAGGCCAGTTCCATCACACGGCTGCGACCGAGGGGGTTAGCCTGGTAGGCGCATCAGCGGTGTTCAAGATCTCGAGACGGATAGAGGCGAGTCCAAGCCGTGTCCAGCAGCAGCCCTGCGTCACAATTCGGCCCCAACGAGTGGGTCGTCGAGGAAATGTACGACCAGTTCCTCGCCGACCCCAGCTCAGTCGATGCCGCCTGGCACGACTTCTTCGCGGACTTCAAGCCAACGCAGGACGCGCAGGCGAAGGCTGACGACGCACGTCAGACCTCTTCGGAGGGCAGCGCGGACGCCAACGGCCAGGCCGCCAAGCCGACGCCGCAGACGGTCCGCAACGCCGAGTCCGCCGCGAAGCAGACCGCCCCGGCCAAGGCTGCGCCGAAGACGGCCCCGAAGACCGAGGCGAAGGCGGCGCCCAAGGCCGCGCCCAAGCCGGCCGAGAAGGCCCCCGCCAAGCCCGCCGAGAAGGACGCCGAGCCGGAGTCGAAGCAGCTCCGCGGCGCCGCGGCGGCGATCGCGAAGAACATGGACGCCTCGCTGTCCGTGCCGACGGCCACGAGTGTGCGCGCCGTCCCGGCGAAGCTGATGGCCGACAACCGCATCGTCATCAACAACCACCTCAAGCGCACGCGCGGCGGGAAGATCTCCTTCACGCACCTCATCGGGTACGCGATGGTCCGGGCGCTGAAGAACTTCCCGAACATGAACCGGCACTACCAGCTGATCGACGGGAAGCCGTTCGCGGTCACGCCGGAGCACGTGAACTTCGGTCTCGCGATCGACATGAAGGGCAAGGAAGGCGCCCGCACGCTCGTCGTGGCCTCCATCAAGGCCACCGAGAACATGACCTTCATGCAGTTCTGGCAGGCCTACGAGGAGATCGTCAAGAAGGCCCGCAACGGCAAGCTGACCGCCGACGACTTCGCCGGCACCACGATCTCGCTGACCAACCCCGGCGGCATCGGCACCAACCACTCGGTGCCGCGCCTGCAGGCGGGCCAGGGCGCGATCATCGGCGTCGGCGCCATGCAGTACCCGGCGCACTTCGAGGGCACCAGCGAGAAGGCCCTGGTCGACCTCGGCGTCTCGAAGATCATGACGCTGACCTCGACGTATGACCACCGCATCATCCAGGGCGCGGAGTCGGGCGAGTTCCTCAAGCGCATCCACGAGCTGCTGCTCGGCGAGGACGGCTTCTACGACGACGTCTTCACCAGCCTGCGCCTGCCGTACGAACCGATCCGCTGGGTCGCCGACATCCCGGACGGCCCGGTCGACAAGACCGCGCGCGTCATCGAGCTGATCGACGCCTTCCGTATGCGCGGTCACCTGATGGCCGACACCGACCCGCTGAACTACCGGCAGCGCAGCCACGCCGACCTCGACGTCCTCTCCCACGGCCTGACCCTGTGGGACCTGGACCGCGAGTTCCCGGTCGGCGGCTTCGCCGGCCAGGAGCGGATGAAGCTGCGCGACATCCTCGGCGTGCTGCGCAACTCCTACTGCCGCACCGTCGGCATCGAGTACACGCACATCCTCGACCCCGAAGAGCGCCGCTGGATCCAGGACCGCGTCGAGATCCCGCACGAGAAGCCGGACCCCGCGGTCCAGAAGTACGTGCTCTCGAAGCTCAACGCCGCCGAGGCGTTCGAGACCTTCCTGCAGACCAAGTACGTCGGCCAGAAGCGGTTCTCCCTCGAAGGCGGCGAGACGGCGATCCCGCTGCTCGACACCATCCTCGACAAGGCCGCCGAGCACGAGCTCGACGAGGTCGTCATCGGCATGCCGCACCGCGGCCGCCTGAACGTGCTGGCCAACATCGTCGGCAAGCCGATCGCGCAGATCTTCCAGGAGTTCGAGGGCAACCTCGACCCGGGCCAGGCGCACGGTTCCGGTGACGTGAAGTACCACCTCGGCGCCGAGGGCAAGTACTTCCGCATGTTCGGCGACGGCGAGACCAAGGTGTCGCTGACCGCGAACCCGTCGCACCTGGAGACCGTCGACCCGGTCCTCGAAGGCATCGTCCGCGCGAAGCAGGACATTCTCGACAAGGGTGGAGAAGGCTTCACCGTCCTCCCCGTCCTGATGCACGGCGACGCGGCCTTCGCGGGCCAGGGTGTCGTGGCCGAGACCCTGAACCTGGCGCTGCTGCGCGGCTACCGCACCGGCGGCACCGTGCACGTCATCGTCAACAACCAGGTCGGCTTCACCACCGCGCCCGAGCACTCGCGGTCGAGCCAGTACGCCACCGACGTCGCGAAGATGATCGGCTCCCCGATCTTCCACGTGAACGGTGACGACCCCGAGGCCGCGCACTGGGTGGCCAAGCTGGCCGTCGACTACCGCCAGGCGTTCCACAAGGACGTCGTGATCGACCTGATCTGCTACCGCCGCCGCGGCCACAACGAGGGCGACGACCCCTCGATGACGCAGCCGGCGATGTACGACATCATCGACACGAAGCGTTCGGTCCGGAAGACCTACACCGAATCGCTGATCGGCCGCGGCGACATCTCCGTCGAAGAGGCCGAGGCCGCGTTGCGCGACTTCTCCAGCCAGCTGGAGCACGTGTTCAACGAGGTCCGCGAGCTGGAGAAGCACCCGGCCAAGGCCAGCCCCTCGGTCGAGGAGGAGCAGCAGGTCCCGGCCAAGGTGCCCACCGCGACCACCACCGAGGTCATCGAGCACATCGGCGACGCGTTCCTCAACGTGCCCGAGGGCTTCACCCCGCACCCGCGGGTCAAGCCGGTCATGGAACGCCGCCACAAGATGTCCCGCGAGGGCGGCATCGACTGGGCGTTCGGTGAACTGCTCGCCTTCGGTTCGCTGGCCATGGAAGGCCGCCTCGTGCGGCTGTCCGGCCAGGACTCCCGCCGCGGCACCTTCACCCAGCGCCACTCGGTGATGATCGACCGCAAGACCGGCCAGGAATACTCGCCGCTGGCCAGCCTCGCCGAGAACCAGGGCCGCGTGATGATCTACGACTCGGCGCTGTCCGAGTACGCGGCCGTCGGCTTCGAATACGGCTACTCCGTGGCCAACTCCGAAGCGCTGGTCATGTGGGAAGCGCAGTTCGGTGACTTCGTCAACGGCGCGCAGACCGTCATCGACGAGTACATCTCCTCCGGCGAGGCCAAGTGGGGCCAGCTCTCCGACGTCGTGCTGCTGCTCCCGCACGGCCACGAGGGCCAGGGCCCGGACCACACCTCCGGCCGCATCGAGCGTTTCCTCTCGCTGTGCGCCGAAGGCTCGATGACCGTCGCGGTGCCGTCGACCCCGGCGAACTACTTCCACCTGCTCCGCCGCCACGCCCTCGACGGGGTCAACCGGCCGCTGGTGGTCTTCACTCCCAAGTCGATGCTGCGCAACAAGGCCGCGACTTCGCAGGTCGAGGACTTCACCGGCCAGACGAAGTTCATGTCGGTCATCGACGACGCCGTGGTCGACCCGTCGAAGGTGCGCAAGGTCCTGCTGACCTCGGGCAAGCTGTACTGGGAGCTGGTGGCCGAGCGCACGAAGCGCGAGGCGAACGACGTCGCGATCGTGCGCGTCGAGCAGTACTACCCGCTGCCGAAGAAGAAGCTGCTGGCGGCGCTCGAGCGCTACAACGGCGCTCCCGCGGTCTGGGTCCAGGAGGAGCCGGAGAACCAGGGCGCGTGGCCGTTCTTCGGCCTGAACCTGCCGCGGAAGCTCCCGGAGGTGTTCTCCAGCCTGGACGTCGTGTCGCGTCGTCCGATGGCGGCGCCGTCGGCCGGTTCGTCCAAGGTGCACGAGGTCGAGCAGAAGGCGCTGATCGCGCGGGCCTTCGACTGATCGCCTAACGTGAGCCGAAAGGGCCCTTCACCGCATCCAACGCGGTGAAGGGCCCTTTCGTCGCATCTGATGCGGGGAAAGCGTCTTTCAGCCCCGCGGTGTCGAAAACGGTGAGTCCCGTTCGTGTAGTGGGCAAACGACCGAAGGAGACACCATGAACACCCTGCTCGACGGCCTCAAGCTCCCCGAATCCGCCCGCTGGCACGACGGCCGCGTCTGGCTGGCGAACTGGGGCGGCGGCGAGATCCTCGCCGTCACTCCGGGCGGCGAGACCGAGGTCATCGCGAACGTGCCGACCGCGATGCCGATCACCTTCGACTGGCTCCCCGACGGCCGCCTGCTCATCGTCGACGGCCCGAACGCCCGCCTGCTCAACGCCGACCTGAGCACCTACGCGGACCTGAGCCCGGTCGCCTCCCTGTGGAACGAAGTCGTGGTCGACGGCCGCGGCAACGCCTACGTCAACGGAATGAACGACTTCCAGGCGCCCGGCGTCATCGCCGTCGTCACCCCGGACGGCGAGGTCCGCCAGGTGGCCGACGGCATCCTGTTCGGCAACGGCATGGCCGTCACGCCCGACGACAGGACCCTGATCGTCGCCGAGTCGTACGGCAGCAGGCTCACCGCGTTCGACATCGCCGAGGACGGCTCGCTGTCCGGCAGGCGCGTGTGGGCGGACCTCGGCGGCGACCACCCGGACGGTCTCTGCCTCGACGCCGAGGGGGCGGTCTGGTACGCGGACGTGGCGGCCAAGCACTGCGTCCGCGTCCGCGAAGGAGGCGAAGTGCTTCAGAAGGTCGAATCCGACCGGGGCTGCTTCTCCTGCACGCTCGGCGGCGAGGACGGGCGTTCGCTCTACGTCCTCGCCGCCGAGTGGCACGGCTGGGAGAACCCGTTCGGCGACGGGCCGACCGGGCAGGTCCAGGTCACCGGAATCGGCTAGCCGATCGCCTCGGAGGTCGCCTTGGCCAGCTTCAAGGCGTTCTCCTTGCACACCGTCTGGTTGACCGTGCCGGACGGGTCGGGGCCGGTCACGATGATCTCGCCCTCGACGTTGCCCTGGTAGAACTTGATCTGGCACTGGCTCGACGAATCGAGCTTGGTGTGCACGGCTTTCGTGGACTTCGCCATGCTGGGGATGAGGACGCCGCCGTCGGTCACGGCGTTCTCGACCCCGGCCTTGGCCCAGTCTTCCCCGGCCCCCGAACCCGGCTCCTTCGACTTCGACAGGTACATCGAGACGGTCGCGGACGGCGCGTTCGGTTCACGCCAGCTGCAGGACGAACGGGTGTAGGTGATGTCGTCGTTCGACGTGCTCGCCGGCTCTTCGCCCTTCGGCGTTTCGAGCGGCGGCAGGTTCCGGATCTTGGTCCCGATCCGCTCGCAGGCGGGCATGGAGGTGTACTTGTCCGGCGGACCGGTCTTCTTGGACGACGTCGGCGCCGCGGTCGGCGACGAACCGGAGTCGGACAGCAACAGGAAGGCGGCGACCCCGCCCCCGCCGAGCAGCACCACCGCGCCGATGACGAGGCCGACGATGAGCCCGGTGTTCGACTTCTTGGGCGGCGGCCCGTAGCCGGGCGGCGGATAGCCCGGATATCCCTGCGGCGGATACGGCTGCTGAGGTCCCTGCTGATAGGGCGGTCCGGGCTGCATGCGGAGAGGGTAAAGCCTCGCGAAGGTCCTTAGTGGACGAACCCCGCAACTGGGCGCCGAATCACCGCCCGGAGACGGGAAGGCCCCCTTCCCAGCAGGAGGAAGGGGGCCTTCACGTACTCCAGGTGTGGATCAGACGGTCAGCGACCAGCTGTTGAGCGAGCCGGTGTCGATCCGGTAGACGTCCTGGACCTTCAGCTTCCAGGCACCGTTCGCGGCCTCGGACGAGACGTTGGCGGTGTAGGTGGTGTTGATGTTGTCGGACGAGTCGTTGCTCGAGTTCTTCAGGCGGTACGAGCTGCCGTCCGGCGCGACCAGGTCGATGACGAGGTCACCGACGTAGGTGTGCGTGATGTTCACCGCGACCTTGGTGGTGGCCGAGGCGTTGCGGGCGCAGTTCGCGACGGTGATCGTGCTGGTCACCGCGGCACCGGCGTCGGGGATGGCGACGACGCCGCTGTTGGTCTGCGTGCCACAGGGGGTGGGCTCGGGGTCGGGGCCACCGCCGGCGCCGGTGTAGAGCAGCACGTTCGGCGAACCGGTGCCCGGGTTGGTCACCTTGTCCTTGGTGCCGTTGGCGACCAGCGCGTCACGGACCTGCTTCGGCGTGGCCGACGGGTTGGCGGAGGCGTACAGGGCCGCCGCGCCCACGACGTGCGGGGTCGCCATCGAGGTACCGCTGATGGTGTTGGTGCCGTTGTTCAGCCACGTCGACGTGATCCCGCTGCCCGGCGCGAAGATGTCGAGGCAGGTGCCGATGTTGGAGAAGCTCGACCGCGCGTCCGTGTTCGTCGTCGAGCCGACGGTGATGGCTTCCGGCGTGCGGGCGGGCGAGGTGTTGCACGCGTTGGCGCCGTTGTCGTTACCGGCCGCGACACCGTAGGTGATACCTGCCGCGATCGACCGCTGGACGGCCTGGTCGAGGGTCGTCGACGCGCCGCCACCGAGGCTCATGTTCGCGACGGCGGGCTTGACGGCGTTCGCGGTCACCCAGTCGACACCGGCGATGACACCGGCGGTCGTCCCGGAACCGGAGCAGTTCAGCACGCGGACGGCGACGAGCTTGACGCCCTTGGCCAGACCGTGCGCGGTACCGCCGATGGTGCCGGCGACGTGGGTGCCGTGACCCTGGCAGTCCGTGGCGTCGTTGTCGTTGTCGACGGTGTCACGGCCGTGGGTCGCGCGCCCGCCGAAGTCGGGGTGCGTGGTGAGGATGCCGGTGTCGACGACGTACGCGGTGACGTTCGACGCCGTGGTGCTGTAGCTGTACTTCTGGTTGAGCGGAAGGCTCTGCTGGTCGACCCGGTCCAGGCCCCACGACGGCGGGTTCAGCTGGTCCGCCGAGACCGAGACGGTCTGGTTCTGCTCCACGTACGCGACGGCGGGGTCGGCGGCGACGCGCTTCGCCTGCTTTTCGGTCAGCGCACCGGAGAAACCACGGACCGAGGACGCGAAGGTCTTCTCGACCGTGCCGCCGTGGCGCTGGGTCACGCTCTTCGCGGTGGCTTCGACCGACGAGCCGTCCTTCAGCACGACGATGTAGCTGTCCTTGATCGCCTTGTCGCTACCCGCGTTGACGATCGAACCCTCGGCCGCCGACGCGACGGTCGTGCCGCCCAGCGCCGTCAGCACGGCGACGGCCGCGGCCACACCGAAGGCGGGCAGTCGTCTCTTCAAGGTTCCCAGGGAATTGTTCAAGATATTCCTCCCAGGCAGGGTCGACCCACGGGCATGAAGAAGCCCGCCGGATCGTTGGGGTGACTCAGAGGTGAAGCGCGTTCCACTTAGGAGTGCAGGCTGAGACTAAGTGGCGGATTCACCCCAAGGAAGACCTTGCATTACGGACATCCCGGTAGTAATGGACGTCGCGTCGACGCAGCTCGGGCACCGTTCAGCCCCCGCCTTTAGTCGCGTTTTACCGCCGTACGGCCCACGAAGAATTGGGGATCCGCACATCCGGTGGTCGTTTTCCGTCCCCCCGGCCGTTTCACCGCCGTGGAAGTACACACGGATGGCCGCCTACTAAAGTCGCGACCTCCGGTCGCGGAAATCGATTTCCATCCTACCTTCGGATGGAGCACACTCCTGCGCATGCTGCTCCGACAGGAAACCCCGGCCGACCGCGAGGCGATCCACGCCGTCCATCTGGCCGCGTTCGAGAAACTCAGTGTCCCGGTGGTCGAGGCGAAGCTCGTGGACGAACTACGTGCCGACGGCGATCTGATCGGCGCACTGTCCATCGTGGCCGAACGCGACGGGAAGGTCGTCGGGCACGTCTGTTGCAGCCCGGCGAAGCTCGGCGGTGACGAGAAGTCGACGGTCGGGCTCGGCCCGCTCGGCGTCCTGCCCGAGTACCACGCTTCCGGCGTCGGCTCCGCGCTCGTGCACGCCGTGCTCGGCGCGGCGGACGCGCTCGATTACGGCGCCGTGGTCCTGCTGGGCGACCCGAACTACTACTCCCGCTTCGGTTTCGTGCTCGCCGCACAGCACGGGATCACGCCGCCGGTCGCGGAATGGGCGCCGCACTTCCAGGTCCGCACCCTTCGCGCGTACACGCCCGGCCTCCAGGGCGAGTTCCGCTACTCGCCCGCCTTCGACCGCCTCTGACCCCTCCCGCGTTTCGTCCTCTAAATGCGGTAGTTGCACGCGCAAGGACCGCATTTAGAGGACGAAACGCACGGGGTCAGGCGGGGGCGAGGAGGTTGTGCCGGCGCAGGAACTCCTCGGCGACGTCGAGCGGGTTGCGCTTCTCCTCGCTGAACTGGACGTTCAACTCGGTCAGCTCCTCGGTCGTGAGCACCGCGGAAACCCGGTTCAACGCGTCGGCCTCCTTCGGCGACAACGTCCCCTTCGCGACGAGAGGGACGATGTTCTGCGCGGGGAACATGTTCTTGTCGTCCACCAGCGGGACGAACCCGTTCGCGGCGATCGTCGACGACGTGCTGAACAGATCGGCGACCTGGACGTCGCCGGATTTCAGCGCGGCGACCGTGACCGGGCCGCCGGTGTCGGTCGTGCGGATCTCGGCGAACTCGCAGCCGTAGAGCGCCTTGATCTTGTCCTTCCAGCGGCTGCTCCACTGACCGGGACCACCGAAGACGAATTCCCCGCACCGCTTTCCGAGATCGGAGAAGGTCCGGATCCCGGAATCGGCGAGTTCCTTCCGCACCACCAGAAGATCCTTGTCCTCCGCGGGTGCCTGGTCGAGGACCTCGAACCCGGACGGCACCTTCTGTTTCAGCTGCGCGTAGACGTCCTGCGGTGTGGTCGCCTGCGTGTCCTTGTCGAAGTAGCGCAACAGGTTCCCGCTGTAGTCCGGCACCACCGAAAGCGATTTGTCCTGCAGTGCCTTGACGACGACCTCGCGGCTGCCGACCGGCGGACGCACCGTCACGTTCTCGGCCCCCGCGTTGCGCAGCGCGCCCGCGTAGATCTGGGCCAGCAGAAGGCTTTCCCCGACGTCGGACGCGCCGATGATGATGTCGCCGGTCGCCCCGCCCTCGGCTCCGCCCGCGAGCGGGTTGCCGCAGCCCGCCACCAGCAGGGCGATCCCGGCGATCAGCGCCGCCACCGTCCGCCTCATACCTTCGCCTTCTTCCCGCTCGCCGCCTGCGCCAGCCGAACTCCCTTGGGCACCAGCATTCGCTGGACGCCCGCCAGCGCGAGATCCAGCACGACGGCGAGCAACGTCGTCAGCACCGCGCCCGCGACCACCTGCGGATAGTCCAAAATGGCCAGTCCGTCGAGCAGGAACCGGCCGAGCCCGCCGAGCCCGACGTAGGCGGCAACGGCGGCCGTCGCCACCAGCTGCAGCACCGAGTTCCGCACGCCGCCGAGCACCAGCGGCAGCGAGATGGGCACCTCGACCTTCCACAACCGTTGCCAGCCGGTCATTCCGATGCCCTGTGCCGCGTCGACCACGCCGTGATCGGTCGCCTGCAGGCCCGCGTACGTCCCGGCGAGGATCGGCGGGACGGCGAGCACCACGAGCCCGATGATCGTCGAGAGCTCGCTTTCGGTGAAGAGCAGGAACAGGAAGGTCACCAGGCCCAGCGTCGGCAGCGCGCGGATCGCGTTGCCACCGCTCACCAGCAGGACCGCGCCGCGACCGGTGTGCCCGACGTAGAGCCCGAGCGGGATCGCGATGAGCAGCGCGAAGACCAGTGCCAGCGCCGTGTAGCCGAGATGCTCGAACAGCCGGGCGGGAACGCCGTCGGGGCCCTGCCAGTGCGCGGGGTCGCCGAACCAGTTCAGCACGTCGCCGATCATTTCGCCCCCGCCGTGGTCGCCACCCGGTCCCAGGGTGTGAGGACATTGCGCAGCTGGACCAGCACCAGGTCGACGATCAGCGCGAGCAGCAGGGTCGCGACGATCCCGACGACGATCGGCGAGAAGTACTCGCGCTGGAAGCCGTCGGTGAACAGCACGCCGAGCCCGCCCGTGCCGATCAGGGCGCCGACGCTGACCAGGCTGATGTTGCTGACCGAGGCCACCCGGACGCCGGCCGCGAGCACCGGCACCGAAAGCGGCAGCTCGACGGCGAGGAAACGGCGCGCGGGTTTGTAACCGATCGCCGTGGCCGCGGCGACGACGTGCGGCGGGACGGCGTCGAGCGCGTCCAGCACCGGCCGGACGAGCAGGGCGGCGGTGTAGACGGTGAGCGCGACGATGACGTTGACGCTGTCGAGGATCTTCGAACCGATGATGCCCGGGATCACCACGAACAACGCGAGTGACGGGATCGTGTACAGCAGGTTCGACACCACCAGCAGCGCGGACCGCACCGCCGTGAACCGGTGCCCCAGCCAGCCGGCCAGCACCGCGATCAGCAGGCCCAGCACCAGCGGGACCAGCGAGAGATAGACGTGGTCGAGCAGGTCGCCGAAGAACTGCGACCGGTTGTTGGCGCTGCCCAGGTAGCGGCCGAGCTCCGCGAAGAAGTCCCCCATCAGGAACTCGGCGACGGCGCTTCGATCACTTCGAGGACTTGCTTGGCTCTGACCACGCCGAGGACCTTCAGGTCGGCGTCGACCACGACACCGAGGCTCGCGGGCGACGAAAGCGCCGCGTCGAGCGCGCCTCGGATCGGCGAACCCTGGACGTACAGGGAGCCGCCCGCGACGAGATCGGTCTCCGCCAGCTCACCGTCCACAGTGGACCCCGGGCGCAGCCAGCCGCGCGGCTGGCCGTCGGCGTTGACGGCGACCTGCCAGCCGTCGGACGGCCCGGGGGCGGGCTTGCCGACCTCGACCCGCTCGACCTCTTCGACGACGATCCCGTCCGCCGAAAGGAAGGAGAGCCCGCGGTAGCCGCGATCCTTGCCGACGAAGGACGCGACGAAGTCGTCGACGGGATGACGCAGCACGTCCGAAGGGGTGCCGTACTGCGCGAGCACGCCGCCGACGCGGAGCACCGCGATCTTGTCGCCGAGCCGCACGGCCTCGTCGATGTCATGGGTGACGAACACGATCGTCTTCCCCAGCTGCGACTGAAGGCGCAGCAGCTCGTCCTGCAGTTCCTCGCGGACGATCGGGTCGACGGCGGAGAACGGCTCGTCCATCAGCAGCACCGGAGAATCCGCCGCGAGCGCCCTGGCGACGCCGACGCGCTGCTGCTGGCCACCGGAAAGCTGGGCGGGGTACCGCTTGCCGAGTTCCGCGGGGAGGCCGACGGTTTCGAGCAGCTCGGCCGCGCGCTTGCGCGCCTTGCTCTTGTCCCAGCCGGACAGCAGCGGCACGGTGGCGACGTTGTCCAGGACCGTCCTGTGTGGAAAGAGCCCGGCGTGCTGGATGACGTAGCCGATGCCGCGGCGCAGCAGCGCCGGGTCGCCGTCGCTGACGTCCTTGCCGTCGAGCAGCACCGAGCCCGAAGTCGGCTCGACCATCCGGTTGATCATCCGCAGCGACGTGGTCTTGCCGCAGCCGGACGGCCCGACGAAGACGGTGATCGTGCCGTCCTCCACGGTGAGGTTCAGGTCGTCGACCGCGACCGTCCCGTCCGGATACCGCTTGGTCACGCCACGGAACTCGATAGTCACGTGTCTCTCCCCATGTCTGGTCGAAAAACCGTAGCCCAGATCCTGCCTGTTGGCACGGTGTCCCAGGGACCGGGTTACTAGGCTGCTGCCCGTGAGTCCTTCCGTCGATGACGTCCTCGCGGCGCACGGTGTCCACGTGCGACCGCTCCATCAGGTGATTTCCCTGCTCCGGACGGATTGGCGTGATCTCGGCGAACTGGTCCGGAGCAGCACCGCGCCACGCCGGAGCGTCGAAGACGTCCTGAACGCGCTCGGCGACGACCTCGAGCGGAACGAGTCCCGCTTCCGGCTGAGCCCCGCCGCGCGCGAGAAGTACGCGCGCTTCGGGGCGCGGGACCGGAAATCCGACCCTGACCTGCTGAAGATCATCACCAGCTACGTGGAGAACGTGCCCGCGCCGCTGGCCGCGCTCGACCACGTGCAGGCGACCCCGGAAACGGTGCTGAACCGGGCGCTGTGGCTGGACGAGCGGTACGACCTCGGTACGGCGAAGCTGCTGTTCCTCGGCGACCACGACCTCACTTCACTGGCCGTGCGCGCGGTGCGGCCCGACGCGGATCTCACCGTCGTCGACCTCGACGATCGTGTGCTCGCCTACATCGACGAACTCAGCGAGCGGTCCATCCGCACCCTGCACACGGATCTGCGCGTCGGCCTTCCGCCCTCGGTGACCGGGCGGATGGACCTGGTGTTCAGTGATCCGCCTTACACCCCCGAAGGAATGGGCCTGTTCGCGGCGCGCGGGGTGCAGGCGCTCACCGAACCCTCGGACGGACGGCTGCTGCTCGCGTACGGCTACAGCCCGCGCCATCCCGCTCTCGGCGCGCAGGTGCAGCGGGCGCTCGCGACGCTCGGGCTGACCTTCGAGGCGATCCTGCCGGACTTCAACCGGTACTTCGGCGCGCAGGCGATCGGGAGCGCGGCCGACCTCTATGTCTGCCAGCCGACCGCGAAATCGAAGAAGAACCGCGGCGGCAAGGGGAAGGCCGCGATCTACACGCACGGCCCGCAGTCGGTGGAATCCGCCGGTTCGGCCAAGCCCTCACTGCTGGACAAGCTGCACGAGATCGCCACCGAAGGCGGGCTGGCGCTCGAGTCGCGTCCGGTCGACTGGTCCGTCTCCGGCCCCGAAGGCGACGCGGTCGCGATGGACCTTTCGGCCGACCCCGGTCCGTGGCTGCTGCGGACCCTGCTGGGCACCAACGCGCGACGGCTGGCGCTGCTGGTCCCGAACTCGCATCCCGACCTGACGAACGCCGAGGCACAGGCCGCGCTGAACCGGCTGATCGGCGCGAAGTACAAGCTGCGGCTGTTGCGGAGCACCCCGGACAACCGGCACGCCATCGTCGTCGCGGACGCCGTCGAGCACCAGGAAGAACTGCTGACCCGGGCGCACGCGCGGCTCGCGAACGTCTCGCTGGACGTACCGCCGGACCTGACGGACGCGCGGCTGATCGATCTGCCCCGGCACCGGCTGGCGGAACTGCTCGGCTGACCGTGTCAACCCCCAGATGCTAGGAACGGTCCTTTCCTTGCAAATTTCGCAAGGAAAGGACCGTTCCTAGCACTCGAGAGAGCGTGAAAGGGACCGTCACACCACGCCGTCGGCCTCGGCGGCCTTCGCGACCGCGGCGGCCACCTCGGGCGCGACACGCGGGTCCAGCGGGCTCGGGACGATCCGGTCCGGGCCGAGGTCGTCCTGCGCGACGGCGAAGATCGCGTCGGCCGCCGCCAGCTTCATGTTCTCCGTGATCGCCCGCGCGCCGGAGTCCAGCGCGCCGCGGAAGACGCCGGGGAACGCCAGCACGTTGTTGATCTGGTTCGGGAAGTCGCTGCGCCCGGTCGCCACGATCTTGGCGTACCGCGACGCCGCGACCGGGTGGACCTCCGGGTCGGGGTTGGACAGCGCGAACACGATCGCGTCGTCGGCCATCCCGGCCAGCAGCGTCTCGTCGATGGTCGCCCCGGACAGGCCGAGGAAGACGTCGGCACCCCGCAGCGCCTCGCCGAGGCCGCCGCGCAGACCGGCCGTGTTCGTGGTCTCGGCGAGCTTCCGCTTGATCGGGTTCAGGCCTTCGCGGCCTTCGTGGATGATGCCGCGCGAGTCGAGCACGGTGACGTCCGCGACGCCGGCGTTCTGCAGGATCCTGGCGCAGGCCACCCCCGCCGCGCCCGCTCCCGAGACGACCACGCGCTGGCCGGAGATGTCCTTGCCGAGGACCTGGTTCGCCCCGCGCAGCGCCGCCAGCGTGACGATCGCCGTACCGTGCTGGTCGTCGTGCATGACCGGGCAGTCGAGGGCCTCCTTGAGGCGGTCCTCCAGCTCGAAGCAGCGCGGCGCCGAGATGTCCTCCAGGTTCACCGCGCCGAACGACGGGCGCAGCCGGACCAGGGTTTCGATGATCTCGTCGACGTCGGTGGTGTCGAGCACCAGCGGGATCGAGTCGAGCCCGCCGAAGGTCTTGAACAGGACCGACTTGCCCTCCATGACCGGCAGCGATGCGCTCGCGCCGATGTCACCGAGGCCGAGCACCGCCGTACCGTCACTGACCACCACGACCAGCCTGTCCGCCCACGTGTACCGCTTCGCCTTGGCCGCGTCCTCGGCGATCGCACGGCTCACCTTCGCCACGCCAGGCGTGTACGCGACCGAAAGGTCACGGGGCGAGGAGATCGGGCGCGTCGCGGCCACGGAGAGCTTGCCGCCCTCGTGGCCCTCGAAGATCTCGGTGTCCGTCACTGGCGTGGTCATCGTGGTTCCCGTCATTGCTTCCGCCGTGTCTAAGGACGGCGAAGTCTCGATTCGAGCGATGGTCATGGGATTCTTCTCCTGGGACTGCGAGCGGGGGAACTGGCCGGTGAGCAGGCCAAACTGGGCGTGGCCCGGCCACCTGGGGTAACTCGTCCTCCGACACGGCAGCCCAGCGCGGTAGCGCCGGCCTGTCGGCGAAGCGTCCAATCGGCCATCGATGCCGTGGGTGTGGCGACGGCCGCGGACGCAGCGGTCGGATCATTGTGACAGGCGTGCGGACCAGTGCGCCCCTCTGGTGCGGTTCATGTCACAGGCGGGCCCGGCTTTTCCCAGGTCAGGAGATGTTTCGCAAGACGTCCATCCGGTTTGGGAAGGGCTCGTTAGCATTGAGGCCATGCAAGCCAGGCGCCTCAGCATCTCCCACTGTTTCGAATTCACCCCGCGGGTTTTCCCCGATCACCGCGGCCTGTTCGTGGCGCCCTACCAGGAAGAAGCGTTCATCGAAGCGGTCGGGCACCGGCTTCGCCTCGGGCAGACCAACACCAGCGTCTCGCGGCGCGGGGCCATCCGTGGCGTGCACTTCGCGGACACCCCGCCCGGCCAGGCGAAGTACGTCTACTGCCCGAGCGGTTCGATGCTGGACGTCATCGTGGACCTTCGGGTCGGTTCGCCCACCTTCGGTGAATGGACTTCCGTGGTGCTCGACAGCTCCGAGTACAAGGCGCTCTACATCGCCGAAGGCCTCGGCCACGCCTTCATGGCGCTCGAAGACGACACCGTCATGACGTACCTCTGCTCCGAGCCGTACAACCCGTCGGGCGAACATGGCGTCCACCCGATGGACGCCGACCTCGCGCTGCCCTGGCCGCAGGACATCGAACCCGTGGTGTCCGAAAAGGACACCACGGCGCCCCATCTGAAAGAAGCTCTGGAGCAGGGGCTGCTGCCCCGGTACGACGCCTGCGTGGCCCACTACGAAAAGGTGCGGGCCGCGGGCTGAGTCAGCGCGTCACGTCCTCGCGCAGCACCCGTTCCACGTTCCGTTCCGCCAGCGCGGTGATCGTCACGAAGGGATTCACGCCGGTGCTGCCCGGGATCAGCGACCCGTCGGTGACGTAGAGGTTCCGGTAGCCCTTCACCCGGCCGTACAGGTCGGTGGCCTCACCCAGCACCAATCCGCCCAGCGGGTGATAGGTGAACCGGTTCTCGAACGACCGCGTATCCCCGAACAGGTCACTGCGGTAGATCGTGCGGTTCGCCCGGTTGACCTTGTCGAACAACGCCTTCGCCGCGTCGATCGACGGCTTGCCCTGTGCGGCGGTCCAGCGCAGCCGCACGGAGTCGGTGGCGGCGTCGTAGGTGAAGTGGCCGCGTTCGGGGTTCTTCGTGATCGCCAGGTAGAGGCTCAGCCACGTCTCGACCCCGGCGGGCACCGGCGCGACCTCGGCGAAGACCGGGTTCGCCGGGTCGTCCCACGCGTCGATGCCGAGCGCGGGCATCCCCGACTGCAGTGATCCGCCGAGATCCCAGGCGTGGTTCGCGCGGCCCAGCATCACGTTGCCGTTGGTGCCCCAGCCGCGGCCGACCTCGTCGGTCAATCCGGGCAGCGTCCCGGTTTCCCTTGCCCGCACGAGCAGTTCCGTCGAACCGAGGCTGCCGGCGCCGAGGAACAGGTACTTCGCACCGAGTTGTTTCCTCGCGACGACCGCGCCGTCTTCGGCGGTCTCGTGCACGGTGAGGACATACGTGCCGTCGGTCTGCCGGCTGATCCCGCGGACCTGGTGCAGCGTCTTGATGGTCACGTTCCCGGTGCCCAGCGCGGCCGCGAGGTAGGTCTTGTCGAGCGATCGTTTGCCGTGGTTGTTGCCGTAGATGACCTCGGACGCCAGGGCCGACCTCGGCACCGTGCCGGCTTCTTCCCGCTTCATGTAGTCGAAGTCGTAGACGCTGGGCACGAACACCGTCGTGAGCCCGGCCCGCGTCGCGGCCTTCCGGGAAACCCTCGCGTAGCGGTAGGAACGGCACGTTTCGAACCAGCGCGGGTCGATGTGGTTGACGCCGAGGGACCGGTTGGCCAGGGGAAAGTACTTGCCGTACATCTCGTCCGCGTCGACGCCGGGCAGGATCTCCTCGAAGTACGACCGCTTCGGCGTGACGGCCATCGCGCCGTTGACCAGCGAACCGCCGCCGACCCCGCGTCCCACGTAGACGGACATGTCGCCGTGGTCGACCCTGTCGAGCACGCCGGGATACCGCGCGATGTCCCGGTTCGCCAGGTCCATCCAGAGAAACGACGCGAGCGGGGCCTGCGTGCGGTTCTTGAACCACGCCGCTCGCCGGTCCGGCCGGAGCATGTCGCAGAAGACCTTGCCGTCCGGCCCGGGATCGGCCCACAGTCTGCCCATTTCGAGCATGACCGTCGGAATCCCGGCTTCCCCGAGCCGGAGCGCGGTCACCGCCGCGCCGTACCCGGTGCCGACGACCACTGCCGTCGAGAAGGCCGATTTCTCCGCCTGTGCGGTGGAAATCGTGGTGAGACCGAGGGCTGCGGCCGAGTTTAGCGCGGTGAACCCGAGGAACCCGCGACGCGACAGTGGGGACATGGGCCGATGATCGCCCGCTGTTCGAGAAGCCTTCAAGAGCGAATCCGAAGCAGATTCGCGTCAACTGGGTAAACACCGTTTATTTTCACTCGAACGTGGTGATTCAGGGGCCCCTTGGGTGACTTCCCCGATGTGGCTCAAACCGGCACAGACCACTCTTTCGAGTCATGAGACGTCTTCTCGCCGCGACCGCGGCCGCACTGTCCGCGGCAGCCCTCTTCGCCTTCCCCGGCCACGCTTCCGCAGCGGGGTTGCCCGACTTCGACTTCTCCGCCTGCCCCGCTCCGCCCGTCGACGCCGACCCGGGCACTTGGCGCTGCGAAGCCTTTGTCTCCCAAGGAGTCCTGACCATCGGCGACCGCGCGATCCCGCTCGGGGAGATGCGCTTGACGTTCTCCGAAGGCAAGGTGGACGGCAAGTACGCGCAGGTGTTCGGCGAACTACGGCACGCTCCCGCCCGGATCCGCGGCACTTTCGGCGCGAGCCTGCAGCTGAAGTACGGCGGCTATTCGGACTTCCAGTCGAACGACGAGCGGCGCGGCGAACTGGATCTCTACGCCGTCCTGCGGCATCCCCTGCTCCCCGGGGAATGCGCGATCGGCACCCTCGACGCGCCGCTGCGTTCGGTGGTCAAGGACGATCCCGCGGTGCCGTTCGAGGTGATCTCGCAGAACCCCACGACGGTGAAGTTCGGCGTCGTGGACACCGGGCTCGCCCTGCCGCGCACGACCGGCTGCGGCCGGCTGGCGCGAGTAGCCGACGAAATGCTCGGCCTGCCGTCCACAAGCGGCCGGAACACCTTCACCCAGGTGACCTACGTGCGGTTCAAACCCCTCTGACCACCCGCGTTTCGTCCTCTAGTTGCGGTAGTTGCACACGCAAGGACCGCAACTAGAGGACTAAACGCGCGAAAGGAACGCGCCCTGGGTGCCCACCGCCGGTGCGCGAACGGACGTCACGCGTGATCAGACGGACGACACGCGTGTCTGGATGGACGACACGGGTACCGGCCGTCTGGTCACGCGACGGGCATTCGAGGGGGCCGGGCGCGAAGGCGCCTTACTTCTTCTTGGTCACCCAGATCGTGATGGTCGCGGTCACGACGGGTTTCCCGTTCGTGTCCGTGATCGTCACCGGCACGGGGAGCTCGAAGCCCTCGTCGCCGAATTCCGGCAGCTCCGGCAGTTCCGCGACGGCGCGCAGGCTCGTCTCGGCCTTGGCCACGTACTCGACCGTCATCCCCTTGGGCAGCCAGCGATGCGTCGCCGGGACGGTCGCCTCGGCGAGCATGCCCATGGCGATCTCGGCGAGGTTGCATGCCGCGATCGCGTGAAAAGTCTTGATGTGGTTGTAAACACCCCACCATTTCGGGGACGTCACCTCGCACCGGCCGGGACGCAGTTCGCGCACCGACGGGAGCACCGTCCGGAAGTACGGCACACGCAGGCACATCGCCGCCGAGAACAGCTGTTTGCCGACCGGCTTGCCCGCCAGCCGGTTCCACATCGCGTAGGTCGGATTCTGCGCCATCACGGTCTCCTCACCATGTTACTCACCAGTAGCATAGCCGGACCGCAGGCTATATTCGCAACGTGGCACATCGGCTCTTCCTCCTCCGGCACGGTCAGACCGAGTGGTCCGTCAACGGACGGCACACCGGACGCACGGACATCCCGCTCACCACGGCGGGCGAGGGGCAGGCCCGCGCGGCGGGCGGCACCTTGCGCGCGGTGCTCGGCGGCAATCCGGCGCTCGTCCTCTCCAGCCCTCGCACCCGCGCCCTGCGGACGGCCGAGCTGGCCGGCCTGCGCGTCGACGAGGTCACCGAAGAGCTGGCCGAATGGGACTACGGCGACTACGAGGGCGTCACCACGCCGACGATCCGCGAGACCGTTCCCGGGTGGACGGTCTGGTCGCATCCGATCCCCGGCGGCGAAAGCGCGGAGGACGTCAACGCCCGCGCGGACAAACTGATCGAACGCGTCCGCGAACCGCTCGGCGAGGGTGACGTGATCCTGGTCGGCCACGGGCATTTCAGCCGGGTCCTGGTCGCACGCTGGATCGGCCTGCCGTCGACCGCGGGCGTCCACTTCGGACTCGACCCGGCCGGCGTCGCGGTACTCGGCGACGAACGCGGCGAGCCGCAGATCGAACACCTCAACCTGCTTCCCACGACGGAGGACTAGTGGACGACCGCATCCGGCGTATCCGCGAAGAAGACGTGGACGCCGTCGTCCAGCTCGTCTACGACCTCGCCGAATTCGAGCGCGCCCCGGACGAGTGCCACCTCACCCCCGGACAGTTGCGCACAGCACTGTTCGGCGAGGCTCCGGCCTTGTTCGGGCACGTCGCCGAGGTCGGCGGCGAGATCGTCGGGTACGCGCTCTGGTTCCTCAACTTCTCCACCTGGCGCGGTGTGCACGGCATCTACCTGGAGGACCTCTACGTCCGCCCCGAGCAGCGCGGCTCCGGCCTCGGCAAGGCGCTCCTGGCCACCCTCGCGGCGGTCTGCGTCGAGCGCGGTTACGCCCGTCTCGAATGGTCGGTGCTCAACTGGAACCCGGCGCAGGGGTTCTACAAGTCGCTCGGCGCGGTGCCGATGGACGAGTGGACGGTCGACCGCCTCACCGACGAACCGCTGAAGGCACTCGCCGCCCAGGTCTAGCGAGCGCGAAGGCGTAACTCGCGTGATCAGGGGCGTAACTCGCGTGTCTGGAGGCGACACTCGAAGATACGGCCTCAATCACGCGAGTTACGCCTTCAAGCACGCGAGTGCGGAGTTCAGGAGTCGCGTTCCTCGCGCTCGCGACGTGCCGCGCGGCCCGCGGCGCCGTCCCGTTCGGCGGCTTCTTCCTCGCTTTCGCCCTCCTGCATCCCGAGCGCCCACGCACGCGACGGGCGGCGGAACAGCAGCACGATGACGGCGACACCGATCAGCGCGAGCGGCACTCCCCACACCGGCTGCCCGGACGGGCCCGCGCCGTACCAGCCGACGCCGACCAGGATCAGCGCGACGACGACGCCGGGCGACCTCGCCCAGGTTTTCCCCATCACCAGGCCGGCCGCGCAGGCCAGCGTTCCGGCGGCGAGGACGAGGTAATAGGCGACCTCGGCCAGGAGGTTCTCCGGTCCGGCCTGGCCGTTGACCAGGAGCAGGATCGCGAACACGATCAGGGCGAGCCCCGGCAGCGCGGTGACGGCCCCGGCGAGGCGGACTTCACGGGGCGCGGGCGAGAGCTTGTCGGCGATGGACACGGCGAAACAGCCTTCCAGGCTTCCGGACACGATGCTCCACCAGGGCGGGTCACCGTACGTGAGCACTTTCGATCGTATGCCACCCGGTCGGCCGGTTTCCCCTCGCCGCCGCATGGGAAGAATTGGCAGTGTCGTCGATGAGCGGGCGGTCGGCCCGGGTGCACTTGTCACGACGCGCTGTCACCAGCCGACAGTGAGGAGGGACGCCCGCCACAGGGCCATACGGTGCTGCCTCGAGGACGCTCCGCGCGGCTGAGCTTCGCGTCACGTGAAGCTCACACCTTCGGGCCGGAGTCACTTACCCTGCGGTATGTGCGTGCCATCCTCGTCGTGAACCCCCAGGCCACCTCGACCACCGCCGGTGGCCGTGACGTGCTGGCGCACGCACTGGCCAGCCAGGTGAAACTCGACGTGGTGGAGACCGACTACCGCGGCCACGCGATGGCCGTCGCCCGGTCCGCCGCCCGCGACGGGATCGACCTGGTGGTCGCCCACGGCGGCGACGGCACGGTCAACGAAGTGGTCAACGGGCTGCTCGCGGACGCCGACGGCGATCCGGCGAAGGTCGGCGGCGCCCCCATGCTCGGTGTCGTACCGGGCGGCTCGGCGAACGTCTTCGCCAGGGCGCTGGGGATCGCGCACGATCCCGTGGAAGCGACCCATCAGCTCCTCAACGCCATCGAGAACGACCGGAGCCGCAAGGTCGGCCTCGGGATCGCCGACGGCCACTGGTTCACCTTCAACGCCGGCCTCGGCTGGGACGCCGACGTCGTCGGCCGCGTGGCCAAGCGGCGGGGTAAGCAGACCACCGCGGGGCTCTACCTGAGGGCGGCGGTGGCGTCGCATCTGCGGCCGCCGCTCGGCCGTCCGACCCTCACGGTCCGGATCCCGGGTGAAGAGCCCACCGAAGTGCTGACCGCTTTCGTGTCGAACACCGATCCGTGGAGTTACCTGGGCAACCGTCCCGTCCACCTGAACCCGGAGAGCTCGTTCGACACCGGACTGGGTCTTTTCGCGTTGAGCGGTCTGGGATTGCCCACCGTGTTCAAGCATGTACGGCAGGCATTGCTCACGAAGAGCGACCAACGCGGACGACGTCTCCTTCGTCACGATGACCTGCCGATGATCCGCATAGACGCTGCTGAACCGGTAAACTTCCAGGTGGACGGCGACCTCGTCGGCCAGCGGAAGAGGGTGGAGTTCTTCAGCGTCCCGGAAGCACTGACGGTAATCGTCTGACGACCGGACCGCTGATCGCCTGCGGCAAAGTACGAACTGCCGCTCATCGACGCAGAACCTCCGCTCACCGCATCGGCCTTCCCTTCGGAAGGCCGTTTCGGAACGAAACCGCAGGTCAGAAGCGTCGCTCGGCCGGGTGAGCTGACTCACCGATCTTCAGAAAACCCTTGTCGAAACGGGTGCTTCGTGAAAGCATTCACAAGCACCCAAAAAAACGACCGCCATGACGACTATGGCGCGGAGTACCGCGCCGTTATGAAGGAGCTCAGAAACATGGACTGGCGCCACGACGCGGCCTGCCGAGACGAGGACCCCGAGCTGTTCTTCCCCGTGGGAACCAGCGGTCCTGCTCTGTCGCAGGTAGCGCAGGCGAAGGCCGTGTGCCACCGCTGCACCGTCGCTTCCGACTGCTTGGCCTGGGCATTGGCCAGCGGGCAGGACGCGGGCGTCTGGGGCGGGATGAGCGAGGACGAGCGACGGGCCCTGAAGCGCCGTCGTACGCACATCGGCACGCGTACCTCCGCCTGAGTCTTTCGGACTCAGCACGCTTCATCGCATTACTCACAACTGAGCAAGACCCCAAGCTTCGGGAAAACCCTGCGGCGCAGTGGCTGTATGGCCGTGCGTCGTGAGGTGACACGTACCCGACTTGAGCTTAACAAGCGAGGCCGACACGCCCTCACGGGGGTATGGCTTCAGCGGACTTTTCCCAAGTCCTCCCGCGGAACCGTTACAGGGCCGGCGCCACTTCTCTTCGGGCGCCGGCCCTAAAACGTATCCGGGTGAGACTGTCCCTTGTGGACGATCAAACGCGACAGTCCATTAGAGACGCCGCGACAGCGGGATCCGCAGCGCCGCTTCGGTTCCCAGCCGCCGCCCGCCGGTCTCCTCGGAATCCCCGCGCAGCCCGCGGATCGACAGCGATCCGCGCAGCTCCGACTCCACCAGGGTCCGCACGATCTGGAGCCCGAGACCGTCGCTGCGTTCCAGGGAAAAACCCGAGGGAAGCCCGCGCCCGTTGTCGCGGATGACGACGTCGAGCCAGCGGGCGGAGCGTTCCACCACGAGCTCGACCTTGCCCGGCCGTCCGTCGGGGAACGCGTGCTCGATGGCGTTCTGGACGAGTTCCGCCAGCACCATCACCAACGGCGTCGCGATCTCGGCGACGACGACGCCGAACGAGCCGGTGCGGGAGAGCCCGACCTGCGATTCCGCCGTCGCGACCTCGCCGACCATCGGGAGGACGTTGTCGAGCAGCTTGTCGAGATCGACCCGCTCGTCCACCGAGATGGACAGCGCCTCGTGCACCATCGCGATCGACGAGACCCGGCGCACGGACTCGCCGAGCGCGAGCCGCGCCTCCTCGCTGGAGGTCCGTCGTGACTGGAGCCGCAGCAACGCGGCGACGGTCTGCAGGTTGTTCTTCACGCGATGGTGGATCTCGCGGATGGTCGCGTCCTTGGACAGGAGAGCGCGGTCACGGCGTTTCACCTCGGTGACGTCGCGCACCAGCACCAGCGCGCCCGCGGCCTGCCCGGCGGGGCGCAACGGAAGCGCACGGAACAGCACGACGGCACCGCGACGGGAATCCGCCTCCGTCCGGCTGCTGGGCTTGCCGTCGAGCGCCTCGATGATCCGGTGCGACACCTCGGTCGCGTCGAACGGGTCACGGATGAGCGACCTGGTCAGCGGCGCCAGGCGCTGCCCGACGAGATCGGACTCGTGCCCCATCCGGTGATACGCCGAGAGCCCGTTCGGGCTGGCGAAGACCACCGTGCCGGTCGGGTCGAGGCGGATCAGGCCGTCGCCGACCCGGGGGCTGGTGTGGGTGTCCGTCTGGTTCCCCGGGCTGGGGAAGGTGCCGTCGACGATCATCTGGCACAGGTCGCCCGCGCTGCCGAGATACGCGATCTCGAGCGGGCTGGGCACCCGCGAGGCCGCCAGGTTGGTCTCGCGGCTGAGGACGGCGATCACCGTGCCGCCGAACACCACCGGGATGGCCTCGCGGCGCATCGGCAGGTCGCGGTACCAGTGCGGATCCTCTTCGCGGCAGATCCGCACCTCGCGGCTCGCCTTGGCCAGCTGAGGATGCTCGTCCACGGTGAACCGGGAGCCGACGACGTCCTCCGGATGGGCCGTCGGCGCCGTCGTCGGGCGTGCGTGGGCGACGCAGACGTAGTCGCCGCCGTCGGGTTGCAACTCCTCCGAGACGGCGACCCACAGCAGGAAGTCGGCGAAGGACAGGTCGGCAAGGAGCTGCCATTCGGCGACCACGGTCTGGAGATGGTCCGCGGCCTCACCGGACAGACCGGTGTTCTCCGCGAGCAGATCGGAAAGGGTGGACACGTCCCCATCCAAGCAGGGTGAGGGCCGCATGACACACTGGAGAGGTTGACCCTGGCCCAGCGGTGTCGTATCACCCCGCGAGGGCCACTCGGACGAGGAGTGAAACATGTCGAAGCGCGCCCGCAAGCGTCGCGACCGTAAGAAGAACGGCGCGAACCACGGCAAGAAGCCCAACTCCTGATCATTCGATCAGACGGCGAAGGCCCCCGCACCGATCCGGTACGGGGGCCTTCGTGTGTCCTGAGCCGCTTACTCGAAGGTCTGCTCGATCTTGACCTCGGTGCGCTCGATGGTCAGCGAGCCCTTGGTCTGCACGGTCTGGCGGATCGAGGCCCGCAGCCGGGACTTGAGGTCGTCCGGCGCGTGGTCACCGCCGCACTTGCGGGCGAGGAGCTGCTTGATGTGCTCGTCGATGCCGTATTCCTCGAGGCACGGCGGGCAGTCCTCGATGTGCTTGCGCAGGGCGGCGTCACGCTCGGCGCTGCACTCCTTGTCCAGCAGCAGGTAGATGTCGGCGAGGGCCTCCTCGCACCTGACCTTGTCGTCCGCGCCGGCGCAGTAGTCCTCGGTCATCGCCCCGCCACCTCCTGCTGTTTGCCCGAGCGGATGAAGCCCCGCTCGCGGGCGACGTCGGCGAGCAGGTCACGGAGCTGGGCGCGGCCGCGGTGCAGCCGGGACATCACGGTGCCGATGGGCGTGTCCATGATCTCGGCGATCTCCTTGTACGCGAAACCTTCGACATCGGCGAGGTAGACCGCGAGGCGGAACTCCTCGGGCAGCTTCTGCAGCGCTTCCTTGACATCGGCGTCGGGCAGGTTGTCCATCGCCTCGACCTCGGCCGAGCGCAGCCCGCTGGAGGTGTGACTCTCCGCCTTGGCGATCTGCCAGTCGGTGATCTCCTCGGTGGGCTGCTGCACCGGCTGGCGCTGACGCTTGCGATAGCCGTTGATGTAGGTGTTCGTGAGGATGCGGTACATCCACGCCTTGAGGTTCGTGCCCGCCTTGAAAGACGCGAAGGCCGCGTACGCCTTCAGGTACGTCTCCTGGACGAGGTCCTCCGCGTCGGCGGGATTCCGGGTCATCCGCATGGCGGCCGAGTACAGCTGGTCGAGCAGGGGCATCGCGTCCCGCTCGAAGCGCTCGGCCCGCGCGGCCGCCTCTTCGGCGTCCGTGCCCGTGTCCGGCGCGGGATTCTGCGTGCTCGGCAAACCGTTCCCTTCCCGATCGGCGTCGATGCGCTTGTGCGCATGAGACGTCGTCGAGTTTACGCGCGGACGGATCACCTGGCCGCCCGGCGTGCGCGGGATCAGGATTCGGGGAGCTTCGAGTGTGGTGGACACGTGGCTTTCAACAGCGACGCCCATTCGGGCATTCCCGCCCGCTCGTAGACTTCGCCCATGGCAGGCAAGGGAACCCCGGCGACGGCGCTGCTGGCGAAGCAGAAAGTGGCGCATGTTCTGCACGCCTACGACCACGACCCGCGGGCCGAGTCGTACGGCCTCGAAGCCGTCGAAGCGCTGGGGCTCGACCCCGCGCGCGTGTTCAAGACACTGGTCGCCGAGGTCGACGGGAAACTGACCGTCGGTGTGGTCCCGGTCACCGGCCAGCTGGATCTGAAGGCGCTGGCGGCCGCCGCGGGCGGGAAGAAGGCGAAGATGGCCGACCCCGCCGCCGCGCAGCGCGCGACGGGATACGTGCTCGGCGGGATCTCGCCGCTCGGGCACCGGAGCAGGCTGCCGGTGGTGATCGATTCGTCGGCGGAGAAGTTCGAGACCGTGCACTGCTCGGCGGGGCGGCGCGGGCTGGAGGTCGAACTCGCGCCCGGCGACCTGGCGCGGCTCACCGGCGCCGTGGTCGCCCCTATCGCCGGCTGACCACTCCCCGCGTTTCGTCCTCTAGTTGCGGTAGTTGCACGCGCAAGGACCGCAACTAGAGGACGAAACGCGGGCGGGGGCTCACCCTCGCGAGGGAGCGGAGTCGGTCCGGAGCGGGAAGATCACCCGGCCGCACTCGGGAATCGTCGTCGGCAGGCGAACGACGACTCCTGGGAGCGACGAAATGACCAAGACCGTGCCCGACGTGCCGAGGTGGGCGAACCTCGCCGCCCACGCGACGCTGCTGGTGACCCTGCCCTCAGGGCTCTGGCGGGTCGCGATGGGCCTCGGCATCCCGGTCGGGTTCACCGCGCAAGGCCTGGTGGAGTTCGGTATCCCCGGCTGGGGCACGGCCTACGTCTTCGGCCTGAGCCTCCTGACCGAGGCGCTCGCGTTCCTCACCCTCGGGCTGGTCCGGCCGTGGGGTGAGGTGTGGCCGCGCTGGATCCCGGGGCTGCGTGGCCGCCGGATCCCGCCGCTCGCGGCGATCCTCCCGGCCGCCGCGGGGGCTATCGCCCTGATCGCGCTGAGCGTCCAGTGGCTGGTCCGCTGGGCGGAGGCCGGTTCTTCGGTGGCGCCGGGGACCAGGGAGGATTCGCCGGTCTACGACATCGTCATGGCCGCTTGTTACGCGCCGCTCCTGCTCTGGGGCCCCCTGCTGGCCGCGGTCACCGTGCACTACGCCCGGCGGCGGTTCTCAGGTGAGCGGCCGCAGCACACGCTCCAGCCACTCGGCGGCCGCGCGTGACACGCCTTCGAGGTCCGCGCTGAGGTTGTGGTCGCCCTTGAGCACCACGATCTCGTGATGCGGCCCCGCCTTCGGCAGGCCGAACGGGTCCCGGTCGCCCTGCACCACCAGGGTCGGGACCTCGACGGCGTCCAGCTCACCCTGCCGGGTCTTCTCCGGCTTGCCCGGCGGGTGCTCGGGGAAGGCCAGGCAGAGCACCGCCACCGCCTGCCCCGTCGCGGCGGTCCGGCAGGCGACGCGGGCACCGGACGACCGGCCGCCGAACACGAGCGGAAGATCGTCGAAGCGCGCGGAGATCTCGTCGGCGACGGTGAGCCAGGCGGTGTCGAGCTGGGTGGCGGGGGCGGGCGCCCGGCGGCCCGCCACCCGGTACGGCTGCTCGACGAGCGCGACGTGGACACCGGCGGCCTGCGCCGCCCGGGTGACCGCGACCAGGTCCTTCGCGCCGATCCCCCCGCCCGCGCCGTGGCCGAGCATCAGCACCGCGACGCCTTCCTCGGCACAGTGCAGCTCGGCCCGCGCGGGGCCGTAGGCGGTGTCGATCTCCAGCTTCGTCATGAGTTCGGCAGCTCGAAGAGCGAGCTCTCGGCGGCGGGTTCGACGCGGTCCACCAGCTCCGGGCCGTTGTTGCGGACGTTGTTGACCAGGCTGGACACCGGCCGCAGCTCGATCGTGTCGACCAGGTCCACCGGAGGCGGGACGAGCAGTTCGGTGACGTCGGCCAGATCCGGGTCGAGCCAGGTGTCCCACTTTTCGCGCGGCATCAGCAGCGGCATGCGGTGGTGGACGTCGGTGAGCCTGCCGACCGAGTCGGTCGTGATCACGGAGAAGGTGATCAGCGGTTCGGCCTCTTTGTCGTCCTTCGGCCGCCAGGTCTCCCAGATCCCGGCGAACGCGAGCGATCCGTCGCCCGGCCCGGTCATGAAGAAGGGCTGCTTCTCCTTGCCGTCACGCCGCCACTCGTACCAGCCGTCGGCGGGGACGAGGCAGCGCCGCGCGGAAACCGCCTTCTTGAACGACGGCTTCTCCTTGGCGGTCTCGGCACGCGTGTTGATCATCTTCGAGCCGACCCCGGGGTCCTTCGCCCAGAACGGGACGAGCCCCCAGCGCATCATCCGCAGCGACCGCACGGCGGGCTCGTCTTCGAGCACCGCGCCGTCCGCGTCACGCGGATGCCGCTGCACGACGGTGGGCACGACCTTGGTCGGCGCCACGTTGTGGTCGGTCCGGACCCGGCCCTCGGTCAGGTCCACCGCGGCGAACTCGTCGATCAGCGCCGCCGGGTCCTTGGTCGCGGCATAACGCCCGCACATGCGTAAACCTCCCTGATCGACAGCCATCGTTACACGCTGACGAGGCGTTGGCGAGCAGCATGGGATCATTGTCCCGCGGTATGCGAAGAGCAGGAGGCGGTTTGGCTGGCAAGGACTGGCGCAGGCTGGACGAATCCGACGTGCGGATCCGTCCCGGCAAGGGCACCAGGCCGCGCAGCAAACGCCGCCCCGAACACGCGGACGCCTCCACCGCGATGGTCATCGGCAAGGACCGCGGCCGCTGGACCTGCGCGATCGACTCCGATCCGGACCGGGTCGTCACCGCGATGCGGGCCCGCGAGCTGGGCCGGGTCCCGGTCGTCGTCGGCGACACCGTCGGCATCGTCGGCGACGTGAGCGGGAAACCGGACACCCTCGCCCGCATCATCCGGGTGGACGAACGCTCCAGCGTGCTGCGCCGCACCGCGGACGACACCGACCCCTTCGAACGGGTGGTCGTCGCCAACGCCGAGCAGTTGCTGATCGTCACCGCGCTGGCCGATCCCCCGCCGCGCACCGGATTCATCGACCGCTGTCTCGTCGCCTGCTACGCGGGCGGGCTCGAGCCGGTCCTGTGTCTGACGAAGGCCGACCTCGCCAGCCCGGACGAGCTCCTCGCCGGCTACGCGGGCCTCGACATCCCGGCCGTGGTCACCCGGCACGACGAGCATCCGGAAGAGCTGACCGGACGGCTCAAGGGCAGGCTCACCGCGCTGGTCGGGCATTCCGGGGTCGGCAAGTCCACTTTGGTCAACCGGCTGGTGCCGGACGCCGGGCTGGCGACCGGCGTGGTCAGCGCGGTCGGCAAGGGCAGACACACGTCCGTCGCGGCGGTCGCGCTCCCCCTGCCCGGCGGCGGCTGGGTGGTCGACACCCCCGGCGTCCGCTCGTTCGGGCTGGCCCACGTGACCGCCGACGACATCGTCCTGGCGTTCGAGGAATTCGCCGAGGCGGCCGAGGAGTGCCCCTCCGGCTGCGGGCACCTCGGGCCGCCTTCGGACCCGGACTGCGCACTCGACGACGTGGTCACCGAAGGTCACGCGAGCGCGGAGCGGCTGACGTCGCTGCGCCGGCTTTTGGGGTCCCGCGCCGGGCACGACGACGATCGGTGAAGGCCCCCTTCATTGCGTCTAGCGCAATGAAGGGGGCCTTCACGTACCCAGACAATCGGACGGTGGAAATTCACGCGACAGGCGCTACGGTAGTGGTACAGACCATTCACCCGAGGGAGTCCCATGCGTGCCACCGGATTCGCCGCCGTCTGTACCGCTCTCCTGCTGCTGGGCGGCTGTTCCGGCGAGGAGAAACCGCCGGTGAACGACGCGGCGCAGCTGGCCTCGGCCGCCGCCGCGGGCACGCAGAAGGCCCGTTCTTCCAAGATCGCGCTCGAGACCACCGCCGACGACGGCCGCAAGGTCGTGGTCACCAGTTCCGGGCTCTACGAGGGGCCGAACAGCAAGTTCTCCATGGTCGCGGAGATCGCCGGCGAGAAACGGGACCTGATCTTCGCCGACGGCGTCCTCTACTACCACTTGTCGGACACCCAGGTCCAGGAGCTCAAGACCGGCAAGGAATGGGTCAAGATCACCGCCGACGGCAAGGACGCGCTCTCCGCGGCCAACGGCGCGCTGATGACGAACGTCGTCGAGACGATGGATCCGACCCGCACGATCGACCGGATCGCCAAATCCGGCAAGGTCACCAAGTCCGGGCAGGCCGATGTGAACGGCACGGCCGCGACGCACTACGTCCTCGATCTCGGCGGCGCCCCCGCCGAGGTGTGGCTGGACGCCGAGCAACGCCCGGTGCAGGTCAGCATGGGCAAGGCGACGGTGAAGTACGAAAGCTGGGCTTCCGACGTGGTGATCATCGCGCCGCCGCCCGAGGCCGTCGGAGACAGCCGCTGAGCGTCCCCCGATCGGGGTGCGGACCGCGGCTGTGTTTCGCTTGGGCGCCGCCTTTGAAAGCAGGTGCTCATGCGGAGAACGGCCCTGTCCACCGTCGTGCTCGTACTCGGCGCGCTGCTCGGCGCGTGCGACGGCGGGGCCGTGGCGTTCGCCGATGCCCGCGCGCTCGCCGACGGGGCCACGTCCGCCATGGACGGCAAGGCCGCGAAGTTCGTCACCGAGGTCACCGCGGGCACGATGCGGTCGAAGAGCCAGGGACAGGCGAGGGTCGCGGGGACGGCCGCCGCGCTGGCCATGACCACGGACTTCCTCGGCGAGCCGCTCGAACTCCGGCTCGTCGACAAGATCGTCTTCGCCAAGGTCCCGGAGGCCGCCCGTGAGGACGTGCCCGGCGGAAAACCCTGGGTGAAGGTCTCCCCCGAAGGCACGGACCCGTTTTCGCAGGTCGCCGGCGGCAGTCTCGATCAGCTGGCGAAGCAGAACGACCCCGTCCGCGCACTCGATCAGGCGCGGAAGGCGGGCACGCTCGTCGAATCCGGGCACGCCGAACTCGACGGGGTGTCCACCGAGCACTACCGGCTGGACGTCGACCTGACCGCGCTGGGCGGAGACCTGCCCGGCGGGCTGTCGGCCGAGGCCGTCGGCGAGCTGCGCGGGAAGGTCGGGAAGATCCCCATGGAGATCTGGCTCGACGACGCGCACCTGCCGTCGCGGATCGAGCTCGACCTCGCGCCCGTCCTCGCCGCTTCGGGTGCCCCGGACAGCGCGATGGCCCGCATCGTCACCCGCTACAGCGAATGGGGCACGCAGGCCGACATCCAGGCGCCACCGCCGGAGGAGATCGGGGAGATCCCGGCGGGCTGACCTGTCACGTTCCCCGCGCACGTCTCGTCCCACGGGTAGCGAGACAGGGAGGAACGAACATGCGCGTGATGGTGATCGGGGCGACCGGGATGCTGGGGCGTCCGCTGGTGCGGCGGCTGCTGGCCGAAGGCCACGACGTGAGCGGGCTCGCCCGCGGGGTGGACCGGGTCGCGGCGGTCCGCGCGACCGGCGCGAAACCGGTGCGGGGTTCGCTGTTCGACGTCGATTCCCTGGCGGGCGCGCTGCACGGGCACGACGCCGTGGTCAACGTCGCGACCCGCATCCCGGACGCGCGGCGGGCGATGACGCTCTCCGGCTGGGCCGAGAACGACCGCGTGCGGATCACCGGCAGCCGGACCCTGGCGGAGGCCGTCCGGCGGGTCGACGAGGTGGGAATCGTGGTGCAGGAAGGGATTTCGTTCGTCTACGCCGACGGCGGCGACCGGGAACTGGACGAGGACGCGCCCCTCGAGCCGCGCGGCAACATCGCGTCTTCGACGGCGGCGCACGCGAACATCGCGGAACTGGCGGACGAGGGGCGCACCGCGATCCGGCTGCGGATCGGGCTCCTGGTCGCCGACGATCCGATGACCACGACGATGCTGGCGGCCGCGCGGCGCGGTTCGCCGCTGATCTTCGGCCGCCGGACCGACTGGACCGCGGCGATCCATCCGGACGACGCGGCGGCGGGCGCCATCGCGGCGCTGCGGGCACCGAGCGGTGTCTACAACCTGGCCGCGGATCCGGTGCGGAAGCAGGAACTCGGCGAGGCGATGGCGGCCGCGGCCGGTGTCCGCCGTCCGCGCGCGCTGCCGAAGTGGCTGGCGAACCGGCTGGGCCTGATGTCGGTGCTGGCGCGTTCACAGCGCGTCGTCTCGGTCCGGCTCACCGAGGCGACCGGCTGGCGCCCCGAACGCCCGGTGCCCGGCCCGTCCTGGTTCTGACGCGTTTCGTCCTCTGGATGCGGTAGTTGCGCGTGCAAGGACCGCATCCAGAGGACGAAACGCGGGAGGGGTTAGAGGAGTTCCAGCAGGAAAGGGAGCTCTTGGGGCGCGTACCAGGCGAGTTCGTGGTCTTCGGCGTCGCCGAGGGTGAACTCGGCGTCCGGATCGCCGAGATCGGCCTGGTCGATCACCGCGGCGGCGGCCTGGACGGACTCGGCCGCTTCGGCCGCGTCGACGTGGATCGCGGCGACGTCGGCGATCTTCACCGGCCCGGACAGCCGGACGACGGCGGCGTCGAGATCCGCTCGCAGCGTGACCTCCTCGACGTCGGCCGAGATCACCACACGCCGCGGCTCGGGCTTCTCCTCGGCCGCGATCAGCCGGAGCGACGCCCTCGCGGCGTCGAGCAGCGCGGCGTACTCGAGCTCTTCGTCGGATCCGCTGGCGTAGGACTCCCGCAGCGCCGGGGTCAGCGCGAATCCCGTGCCGCTCCGCGCCCGGAACTCGCCGGAGGTTTCGAGGTCACGGAGCATCGCGATCGTCGCCGGTAGATAGACCCTCACCAGTGCGCACCCTTCAGCTCTTCCAACGATTCCTCGATCATCCCGGCGAGCAGGTCCACATCGGACACGGCCTTGCGATCGCCGTTCAGTCCGAAGTAGACACCCCCGTGATACGAGGTGACCCCGATCGCCAGCGCCTGATTGCGCACCAGCGGCATGACCGGGAACATCTCCACCATCTTCGCCTGTCCCGCGTAGAGCGGCACCTGCGGGCCCGGTGAGTTCGTGATCAGCACGTTGAAAATACGTCCCGACATCGACCCGGCCGCCCGCGCGCCCAGCGAATGCAGCGTCGCCGGGGCGAATCCGCCGACCGTCAGCAGCCCGCGCGCGGCGACCGACCGGCCCGAGTCGAGGTGGTCCGCCATCGCGTGGCCGATGTGCTGCAACCGCAGGACCGCGTTCGGCTCCCCGACCGGGAGGTCGACCAGATAGGCGTCGACCTGGTTGCCGACCAGGGCGGGCGTCGAGTATTCGGCCGTCTCGGCGTCGCGGACGGCCATCGGCACCAGCGCGCGCACGGTGGTCGTCGCGGTCAGGTTCGAGCCGCGGGAGAGCAGCCATTCCCGCAGCGCGCCGGTGATCGCGGCGAGCACGACGTCGTTGACCGTGCCGCCGTGCGCGGCGCGGACCTTGCGGAAATCCTCCAGCCGCGTACGGACCACGGCGAACATGCGGCCGCCGGAGGTGCGGACGTTGAGCGGCCCGGACGGCGCCGGGCTCACCATGGTCTTCAGCGCCGAGGCGACGTCACCGACCGTCTCGGTGACCTTGCCCGCCATCGCGGTGGCGTCGTGGGCGATGGAGCGGACGTTCTCCACCAGCTCCGTCGGCCGCTGCACGGTTTCGGCGACCGCGTCGAGCATCAGCTGCGTGCGGCTCGGTTCCCGGCGGGGATGCCAGGTGTCGTCGTACGGTTCCGGCTCCTGCGGGGAGGCGTCGAGGATCAGCTGCCCGATCTCGATGGTGCCTATCCCGTCCACGACGGACTGATGCGTCTTGGTCACCAGCGCGACGCGGTCACCCGCGAGCCCCTCGACGAAATACGCCTCCCAGAGCGGCCTTCCCGGATCGAGCCGCCTCGACATCAGCCGCGCGACGAGATCGAACAGCTGGCCGTCGGAGCCCGGCTGCGGCAGCGCCGACCGGCGGACGTGGTAGTTCAGGTCGAAGTCGACGTCGTCGACCCACACCGGCCGGGCGAGGTGACCGGGCACCTCCAGCACGCGCTGCCGGTACCGGGGCAGGAAGGCGAGGCGCTGCCCGATCAGATCCAGCAGCTGCTCGTAGGTGAAACCGTCGCGAGGCCGCTCGAAGATCGCCACGCCGCCGACGTGCATCGGGGTCGCGTGGTCTTCCACGTACAGGAACGAGGCGTCCAGCGCGGAGAGGCGGTCGGGCATGGGCCGATCCTTACATAGTGGGACACTCGCCGGTGTGGGTGATGAGTCGGTGATCTCGCCGAAGGACCGGTTCCTGACGGTGTACGGGCGCAAACCGGTGCTCGAGGCCTTGGACGACGCGGCGCTCGAAGTGGACAAGGTGATCCTCGCCGACACCGTGCGCGGGCCGAACGCCGCCGAAATCCAGCGTGCCGCCAAGGCCGCCGGGGTGCCGGTGCGGCGGGCGAGCGCGCATCGGGTCAAAGTGCTGGCGGGCAACGGCAAACAGGACCAGGGCGTGCTGGCCGACGTCGTCGCCCCGCGGATGCGCTCCCTGCACGCGGCCCTGTCCGACGGCAGGCCGCCGTCGCGGGTGCTGCTGCTCGACGGCATCACCACCCCGGCCAACGTCGGGATGATCCTGCGCTCGGCGACCGCGGCCGGGCTGGACGGGATCGTGGTACCGCGGCGCGGGGTCGCCGCGCTCGACCCGATGGTGGTCAAGGCTTCGGCCGGGGTCGCGTTCCGCGCGCCGGTGCTGCGCTGCGGCAGCGCGCGCGAGGCGGCCGAAATGCTCACCGAAGCCGGCTACGGGATCTTCGCGCTGGGCGCTTCCGCCCGGAGCTCGGTGTTCGACGTCGAGCTGCCGCAGCGCGCGGCCTTCGTGCTGGGCGGGGAGACGAACGGCGTCGGCGCCGAGGTCGGCGAACTGGTGACGGAATGGGTGTCGATCCCGATGCCGGGCGAGGTCGAGTCGCTGAACGTGTCGGCCGCCGCAGCGGTGCTGTCCTTCGAGCTGGTGCGCCGCGCTACGGCTTCGGGAACAGGGCGCTGAGCTCGGTCAACGTCTCCTCGACCGACGTGTGGTGCACCCCCGCCATCCCGGCCGCCACCGCGGCGCGGACGTTGTGCGCGGCGTCGTCGACGAACACGCACCGGTCGGCGGGCAGGTCGAGCAGCCCCGCCGTGAGCAGGTAGACCTCGCGTTCGGGTTTGGCCACGCCGACCTCACCGGAGAAGACGAGCGCGTCGAAGAACGGGCCGAGCGACCGTTTGGCCTCGTCCGACGCGCCGGGGGCGTTCGAGAGCAAGGCCGTTTTGATGCCGCGCGCCCTGGCCGCCCGCAGGTAGGCGTACAGCTCGTCCGCGCCGGTGTCCGTGAGCACCCCGACGTAGTCGATGACCAGCCCTTTCAGCACCGGCTCACCGTACACAAGCGATCACCGCCCGGTTCATCCTCTCGGGCGGTCCTTGTCGCGGCCGGGCCAGCCGCCTGCCCCTTAGTTGCTGGGCGCGGCCGAGGGGCCGCGGAGGGGGACAACCTGATGAAGTCGTACGTACTGAGACGGCTCGAACCGTTCGAGCCGCCGTACCGGGTCGCCGGCAGGCCGGACAGCCTGGTGCACCGGGCGGCGGCGCCGGACAACCAGCTCACGCTGGACCTGCCGTTGTCCGGCGAAAAGATCGTGGAGGAACCACAGCCGCGGCCGGACACTCCCGACGGGCAGCAGGTCGGCAGGCTGCTGACCACCATCCTCGAAGCCTGCGACGGGCGCCGTCCCGCGGTCCAGGTGCGGCCGATCCTCGACCCGGCGCTGCACAGCGCGCTGCTCGACAGCGGCCGCCGCCGTCCATCGGGCGGATACCGGCCGAAATCGGTCCACCTGGGCCATCCGGCGGACGGCGTCGTCGAGGCCTGCGCGACCGTCGAGCAGAACGGACGCTCTCTCGCGCTGGCCGCCCGCTTCGAGCGGACGCCGTCGGGCTGGGTGTGCACCCGATTCCACCTGCTGAAGCCGCAGCGCCGGGTCTCCGCGCTCGCGGCCTGATACGCGTGAAGGCCCCCTCCCCTCTGCTCAGCCGAGGGAAGGGGGCCTTCACGCGCTTTGGAGCCTCTTAGCGACGCGGGCCCTTCTTGCCCTTCTTCTGGGAGGCGCGCTGCGTGGCGCGACGCTCCCGGCGGGTTCCGCCCTGGTCGCCACCGGCGCCGCCGGCACTGTCCGAATGCGACTCGACGCCGCCGTCCTCGGACGGGCCCGACATGGTCAGCCCGGTCTGCGAACCACCACCGAGTCCCTTGCCCCGCAAGGCGGACGGCACGGACTGGGTGTCGGTCGCCGGCCCCTGCGGAGGCGTCGGGCGAGCGTGCCGTCCGTCGCCGTTGGCGGCCTGGCCGTTCCCGGAGCCGACACCGGCGGGCAACGCGGACGCCGACTCCGGCGCCGGGGTGGTGGGCTCGGCCTGCTCGACCTGGAGGTTGAACAGGAAGCCGACGGCCTCCTCCTTCAGCGACTCCAGCATCGCGCGGAACATGTCGTAGCCCTCGCGCTGGTACTCGATGACCGGGTCGCGCTGGGCCAGGGCCCGCATGCCGATGCCCTCTTTGAGATAGTCCATCTCGTAGAGGTGCTCACGCCACTTGCGGTCGAGCACGGTGAGCATCACCTGCCGCTCCAGGCTGCGCATCGCGCCTTCGCCGACCTTCGCGTCGATCTCGGCCTCGCGCTCGTCGTACGCGCGGTGAGCGTCTTCGAGCAGGGCCTCACGCAGCTTGTCGGCGTCGAGGTCGTCGTCCTCGGTGAGCTCTTCCCAGGTGACCTTGACCGGGTACAGCTGCTTCAGCGCCGTCCACAGCTTCTCGTGGTCCCAGTCCTCGGAGTAGCCCGTGGCGGTCTCTTCGTTGACGTACGCGTTGATGACGTCGACCAGCATGTGCTCGATCTGCTCGCGCAGATCCTCGCCCTCGAGGACGCGCAGGCGCTCGGCGTAGATCACCTTGCGCTGCTCGTTCATGACCTCGTCGTACTTGAGGACGTTCTTGCGGATCTCCATGTTCTGCTGCTCGACCTGCGTCTGAGCGCTCTTGATCGCTTTGGAGACCATCTTGTGCTCGATCGGCACGTCGTCCGGCAGCCGCATCGTGGTCATGACCCGCTCGACCATCGTGGCGTTGAAGCGGCGCATGAGCTCGTCACCGAGCGAAAGGTAGAACCGGGACTCGCCCGGGTCGCCCTGACGACCGGAACGACCGCGGAGCTGGTTGTCGATGCGGCGCGACTCGTGCCGCTCCGTGCCGAGCACGTACAGCCCGCCCGCCTCGCGGACCTCCTCGGCCTCGACCTTCGTGTCGGCCTGCACCTCTTCGAGCACCTTCGGCCAGGCGGCCTCGTACTCCTCGGAGTGCTCCACCGGGTCGAGGCCGCGGTCGCGCAGGACCTCGTCGGCGATGATGTCCGGGTTGCCGCCGAGCACGATGTCGGTACCGCGGCCCGCCATGTTCGTGGCGACCGTGACCGCGCCCTTGCGCCCGGCGCGGGCGACGATCAGCGCCTCCCGGTCGTGGTGCTTGGCGTTGAGGACCTCGTGCGGGACACCCAGCTTGAGCAGCAGCTTCGATAGGTGCTCGGACTTCTCGACACTCGTGGTGCCGACCAGCACCGGCTGGCCCTTCTCGTGCCGCTCGGCGATGTCCTCGGCGACGGCCTCGAACTTGGCCTGCTCGGTCTTGTAGATCAGGTCGGCCTGGTCGGCGCGGACCATCGGCTTGTTCGTCGGGATCGGCACCACACCCAGCTTGTAGGTCTGGTGGAACTCGGCCGCCTCGGTCTCGGCGGTACCGGTCATGCCCGACAGCTTGTCGTAGAGGCGGAAGTAGTTCTGCAGCGTGATCGTGGCGAGCGTCTGGTTCTCGGCCTTGATCTCGACGCCTTCCTTGGCCTCGATCGCCTGGTGCATGCCCTCGTTGTAGCGGCGGCCGTGCAGGATGCGGCCGGTGAACTCGTCGACGATGAGGACTTCGCCGTCACGGACGATGTAGTCCTTGTCCCGCTTGTAGAGCTCCTTGACCTTCAGCGCGTTGTTCAAGTAGCCGACGAGCGGCGTGTTCGCGGCCTCGTAGAGGTTGTCGATACCGAGCTGGTCCTCGACGAACGCGACACCCTTCTCGGTGACACCGACGGTGCGCTTGCGGATGTCCACCTCGTAATGGATGTCCGCCTTCATCAGCGGCGTCATCCGCGCGAACTCGATGTACCAGCGCGAGGACTGGTCGGCCGGACCGGAGATGATCAGCGGCGTGCGGGCCTCGTCGATGAGGATGGAGTCCACCTCGTCGACGATCGCGAAGTTGTGGCCGCGCTGCACGCAGTCTTCGAGGCTCCACGCCATGTTGTCGCGGAGGTAGTCGAAGCCGAACTCGTTGTTCGTGCCGTGCGTGATGTCGGCGGCGTACTGCTGGCGGCGGACCTCGGGCGTCTGGTCGGCCAGGATGACCCCGACCTCCAGGCCGAGGAAGCGGTGGATGCGGCCCATCCACTCGGCGTCACGTTTGGCGAGGTAGTCGTTCACCGTGATGACGTGCACGCCCTTGCCGGAGACGGCGTTCAGGTACGCGGGGAGGACCTGGGTCAGGGTCTTGCCCTCACCGGTCTTCATCTCGGACACCTGGCCGAGGTGCAGCGCGGCGCCGCCCATCAGCTGGACGTCGTAGGGCCGCTGGCCGAGCACGCGCCAGGCCGCCTCCCTCGCCACCGCGAAGGCCTCGGGCAGGAGGTCGTCGAGGGACTCGCCGTCCGCGTGCCGTTTACGGAACTCTTCGGTCTTGGCCCGCAGCGCGGAGTCCGAAAGTTCCTTGACGTCGTCTTCGAGGGTGTTGATGTGATCGGCGATGTTGCGCAGCCGCTTCACCATTTTGCCCTCGCCCGCGCGGAGCAGGCGGTTCAGCACCATCCGGTCGACCTCACTAGCTGATTGTGATCGCACCCGAGCCGGTCCCGGGCAATCTCGTACGCGGTGGTGCACGGGTGCGCCACCGTCCGCCCCCATCGTAGGGAACACCTCGGTGTTCGCGCACGCACCGTCGGTCGGTACCTGACCGGATGGGGGCCCGTCCTGCCTGATCCGGACATGACGGCGGCCCGCACGGGACGCGTGCGGGCCGCCGTCTGGACGCAGGGCCGGCTAGCTCAGCCGGATGACGCCGTAGTCGAAGCCTCGCCTCCGGTAGACGACGCTCGGGCACCCGGCGTCGGAGTCGTTGAACAGATAGAAGTCGTGACCGACCAGTTCCATCTCGTAGAGAGCCTGGTCGACCGTCATGGGCTCCGCGTCGTGTTTCTTCTCGCGGACGACGCGACCGGGCTGGTGTTCGGTCACCCCGTCATCCCAGCGCTGCTGCTGGGGCATCTCGAAGTCACCGCTCTCGACAGCGAAACCGTTGGCCATGGGTTCGGCCTCAGGCGCTTCGAGCACAGCGGTACCCGCCAGATGTCGGGTGTCGGTGGTCATTCCACCGGCGGCCGCCATCGAAGTCGCCTCGGCGACGGATTCCGGGCGGCTGCGGCCGTAGTGCACGCGCCGGCGGTCGTGTGTCTTCCGCAACCTGTTCTCGAGCTTGTTCAGTGCGGAATCCAGCGCTGCGTAGAAGTCGCCGGCACACGCTTCGGCGCGTACGGCGGGGCCACGGCCCTTACCGGTGATTTCGACGCGCTGGCAGTTCTTCGACTGCCGGCGATTGGGCTCGTGGAAGAGCTCCACGTCGTAACGGATGACCTTCTTGTCGTAGCGCTCTAGCCGGGCCAGCTTTTCGCTGACGAGTGCCCGATAGTGGTCGGGCACCTCCACGTTGCGGCCCTTAACGACGATGTCCATACACGACCTCCCTCGCTGAAATGACTGCGAGCTGTAGATGTGTTCACTAGGGCGCCGGTAATGCGGGGACGAAGCCCGGATCGCGGGCGATGAGGGAACTCGGCATACGGCCACGACGTCTCGTGTCGGATGTCCGAGCGCGGACTCAGCGCGGCTCCGGCGCCAGGGACATGGGCTGGTCACCTCCCTGCCTGCCGGGATTGCTGATAGCGCTGCACGTTAGCTGCATCACGCCGCGAGCAACAGCCCCCGAGCCGGGGGATATCAGGACGTGAGACCTCGTCACCGCACGCGACGAAGACCGTGCGGCCAGCGGGACAATCCGGCCTGTCGGGCGTCGCCCCCGTGATTTGTTTTCACGCGGACGGCGCAAGCCTTCGGACAGGAAAATGCGGAGGGTGCCTAGGGTGCCGGCCCCGAGGGAATCCGCCGCCACCCCGGTGGAGTGGCGGGCCGTCGGAGTGTTCCCCAGAAGGTCCCTCATATCCCGTCAACGCCCGTGTACCCATTCCCGTTCCCGATCATTCATCACTCTTGTAGGTGACAGCCCGCTCACCCGGCGGCGGCCAGCGCCACCACCGCCGAAACGTGAATTCCGCTTATGTCCAAAAAACGCGTACAAGCGGCGGCGGTCGCTCCGGTTGTGATCACGTCGTCAAGGAGAACGACCTTCTCCCGGCAGGCTCCCGGGACCAGGCGAAGACGGCCGTCGAGGTTCGCCGACCGCTCGGCCCTGGTGAGTCCCACGGCGTCGCGGGCTCCGGACCCCAGCCTGAGGACAGGTGCCACTGTCGCGACCTTCCCCTTGTCTCTCAGCGCTTTCACGCATTCTTCGGCGACGCGCCGGACGTGCGGTCCACCTCGGACACGCGAAGCGGACCGTCGCGAAGGGACGGGGACGAGGCAGGGTTCCGGCTCCGGATCGGGCAGATGCGCGAGAGCTTCGGCGATCGCCCGACCGAACGAAGGAGCCAGGTCGCGGCGGCCGCGTTCCTTGTAGGCGAGGATCAAGCGGCGGGCCTCGTCGGCATAGGGGGCGAGGGCGTAGACGGACACGAGACCGGCCGTCGGGCCGCGGATGATCTCGCTGAGCGAACCCCAAGCGGTCTGACAGGTGGCGCAGCAAGGCGCGCCCGGCGCTCCGCAGGAGGCACAGCGGGCGGGGATGAGGAGATCCAGGAGCTTGGACATGGGATGAGTGTCGGCTGGGGCTCCGACAGTTCCGGGTCACGGTGCGGCGTGAGAGGTCCGGTTTGGACACTTTGGGCCGTGAGGGTGCCGGTGGTGAAAAAGTCAATCGAGGAGAAGGGCGCTTTGGCTTCCTTCGCGCGGGTCGCGGTCCGCCACGGACCTTGCCGCGCCGCGCTTCGCCACGGCCTTCACGGACCTTTCGCCGTGCGCTCCGCCACGGACCTTCGCCGTGCGCTTCGCCACGGACTTTCGCCGCACCGCGCTTCGCCACGGACTTTCGCCGCACCGCGCTTCGCCGCCGACCTTCCGCCGCACCGCGTTTCGCCGCCGACCTTCCGACGCACCCCTGCCTTGCTAGCGACGCTAGGAAAGCTAGCGGTACTAAAGGTCCCTTGCTCCCCCCTGGCAATGCCCTGAAGGCCTCCTTCAGGACGTTGCACGTCTCAAAGGGGGCCTTCAGGACATGGACCGATGCGCCCAATGTGGCATCGGGGACACCCAACGTCCCCCATGCCACATTGGGCGCATCCCCGGCCGAGTCCCAAGTACATGAAGGCCCCCTTCATGTACCCAGACGCAATGAAGGGGGCCTTCACGTACTTCAGCGAGGGCTCAGCCCGGGTAGAACGGGTCCGCGTCGGTGACGGTGTGCGCCTGCGGCCGCCAGACCTCGCCCAGCTCGGAGGCGACCCACAGCCCGCCCGCGTCCGCGACCAGGTTCTGCCTGCTCGGCGCCGCGGTGACACCGTGCACCGGCGGGGTCAGGTTCGAGCTGTTGAACGCGTCCATCCGCTGCCCGTCCAGCGGCACCTTGACCACCGGGAGCGAGGTCGACGACGTCGCGGCGATCAGGTGGTCCTGGGTCGCCCAGTCGACGTCGACCACGTCCTTGAGGTCGCGTTCCTGCAGTTTCCGCGGCGCCCGCAGGGCCACCGAGTCCGCCGTCCGCACGATCGAGGCGACCACCAGCTGCCCGTTGACGACCGCGGCCAGCCGCGACCCGTCCCGCGAGAGGCGCATTTCGGTGATCTGGCCGAGGCTGGTGAGCATGGTCGCGTCGACGCCGGCCTTCACCCAGCGGCCGTCCGCGGCCAGGGTGACCCTGGCGACGGTGTTGTGGTCGACGACCGTCCAGACCTCGCCGGAGACCCCGCCGCCCCGGGCGACCGGCCGCCAGGTCGGGCGGCTCAGGCTCCCGCCGAACAGGTCGACCGAAGCCAGGTCGTGCCCGAGATCGCCGACCCGGAGCCACTGCCTGCCGTCGCGTTCTTCGACCACCGCGAGCCGTTTCCCGTCGACGGACTGCGCGGCGCTGACGACCTTGTAGCCGCCGTTGCCCGCGGGCCCGCCGACCGGCTGCCCGTCTTCGAGCGACCGGACCCGGCCGCTCACGGTCATCAGGCCCCGGAGTTCCGAGTTGGGCGCGATGTCCACGTTGTAGTTGGGCAGTTCGCTGGAACGCCAGTATTCGTGGTTCGGCACGAGCGCGGCGCCGTCGGCCAGCAGCCGGATCCGGCTCAGCGTCACCGTCTGCAGCGAGAGGACGATCTGCGCGGCGATCAGGTTCCGGTCCGCGGTGCTGGCGCCGCCGACCCCGGTCAGGTTGATGTCCAGTGTGCCGTCGTCCGTGCTGCGGACGTTGCTTTCGGTGGTGACCTGGTCGCCGAGCAGGTCCATGACCGCGCCCTTCAACCCTTCCGACGGTCCCTGCAGCACCAGGTCCATCACCCGGCTGGGCAAGCCGGCCTGCGGTTTCGCCGCGACGTAACGGAGGTCGGGGACGAAGGCACCGGAATCGGGCGAGTAGAAGCTGATCGGCACCCGGAAGTAGTTGGTCGCGAAATCCTCGTCGGTGACGGCGAGTTCCTGCGGCGGGTCCACGATCCGCCACTGGCCGTTCGGCTGTTTCCGCAGTTTGAACTGCTGCGAGTACTCGGCCTTCACCGGGATGAACGCGCTGTCGGGGCTCAGGTTGCCGAGTTTGAACCCGCGGACGTTCACCACCTGCTCTTCCGGGTTCCTGGAAGGCGACGAAGTGTCGTAGACGGTGCCGAAGGTGTCGTCGATGATCGTCAGCCCCTGCGACGGCTTCCAGTTGCGCCGGGCCTCCTCGTCGAGATACACCCGCGCGTCGGCGTTCGCCGTGCCCGGTTTCGCGGAGTTGCGGATGAACTGGCGGGTGACGGTCAGCGGGTCGATCCCGGCCGCCGGCTCGGCGACGTCCGCCGGCGCCTGACCCGGTTTGTCCCCGGAGACGACGACGGGCTGGGATTCGAGCGGGATGTTCGCGCAGCCCGCGAGCAGCAGCAACACCGCGAGCAGGGGCAGTAGCCGCTTCACCGGCCGACCTCCTCTGGCTCGGCGAGGATCGCCTCGGGGGCGGGGCGGACTTCGAGCAGCCCGGACGATCCGTGCGGCTCGGCGGGTGTGTGATCGGGCGGTGGCAGGACCAGCGGGCTCTCCCCCATCGGCGTGTCCTGCCGCCGCGGCAGCACGAGCCGGAAACAGGCGCCGTCGCCGGTCTCGCCCCACGCGTCGAGCACGCCGCCGTGCAACCGGGCGTCCTCCTGGCTGATCGCGAGGCCGAGCCCGGTGCCGCCGGTCCGGCGGTTACGGGACGGGTCGGCGCGCCAGAACCGGTTGAACACCAGTTCCGCTTCGCCCGGCCGCAGCCCGACACCGTGGTCCCGGACGGTGATGGCGACCGCGGTCTCGTTGACCGCGAGGGTCAGCACCACCGGATTCCCTTCACTGTGGTCCACCGCGTTGGCCAGCAGGTTGCGCAGGATCCGCTCGACGCGGCGCGCGTCGACCTCGGCGTGCGCCTCCTCCTCCGGCAGGACCAGTTCGACCGAGCTGCCCGCGTTCCCCGCGATCACCCGGACCTGCTCGACGGCCCTGGTCGCGATCGGCCGGACGTCGATCAGCTCGGCGGAGAGCTCCTCGACGCCCGCGTCGAGCCTGCTGATCTCCAGCAGGTCGCCGAGCAGGGCCTCGAACCGGTCGAGCTCGTCGACCAGCAGTTCGGTGGAACGCGCGAGCCCGGCCGGGAACTGTTCACGCGACGCGTGCAGCACGTCGGCGGCCATCCGGACGGTGGTCAGCGGGGTGCGCAGCTCGTGCGAGACGTCGGAGGTGAACCGGCGTTGCAGGCCGCCGAACTCCTCCAGCTGGCGGATCTGCCGCTGGATGCTCGCGGCCATCTCGTTGTAGGACACGGCGAGTTTGGCCAGATCGTCCTCACCGAGCACGGCGAGACGCTGGTCGAGCTCCCCGCCCGCGAACTGCTCGGCCGCCGCGGCGGCCTGCCGGACCGGCCGGACGACCTGCCTGGTGACCAGGTTCGTGATCCCGGCCAGCAGGAGCAGCAGGACGAGACCGCCGACGAGCAGCGTGTTCTGCACGGTGGAGACGGTGTTCTGCTCACTGGTGAGCGGGTACAGCAGGTAGAGCTGGAGCGGGTTGATCATCGTGCTCACCGGCGCGCCGACGATCAGGTACGTCGTCTTGCCGCCGTCGGCCTCGGTGACCGTGTGGATCAGGTGGCTGACCTGCTCGGTCTCCACGAACTGGCGCAACCGCTCGGGCACCCGGTCGTAGGGGCCGGAGAACACCGGCTTGTTCGACTGGTCACGGCCGCCCGCGGCCAGCACCGGCTCGAAGGTGCCCGCCGCCGATCCGGCGCTGTCCTGCGAGGTCGTGGTGCTGGTGATCTTCTTCAGCGCGTTCTTCATCCGCGCTGTCAGCGCTTCGGGGCTTTCGGTGCCGACACCGATCAGTTCACCGGCCGCGGTCTCGACGACCGCCCTCGTCTGCGCGATCGCCGCGTTCTGCTTGGTCTCCAGCAGCCGTTCGGTGATCTGGTTCTGCAGCACCATGCCCAGCACGAACACCACGGCCGACGACAACGCCAGCGTGGACACCGTGACCCGGAACTGCAGCGAATGCCGCCACAGGTCGTTGAACGAGACGACCTTGCGGCGCACGAAAACCACGATGCGCCGGAAGTGGCGCATCGTGGTCTGGGCAAGCCTTCGCAAGCGTCCGCTCATGGGGTGATCACGGCGGGCCGGCCTTGTACCCGACACCGCGAACGGTCAACACCACCTCGGGGTGCTCCGGGTCCTTCTCCACCTTCGAACGCAGCCGCTGGACGTGCACGTTCACCAGCCGGGTGTCGGCGGCGTGGCGATATCCCCACACCTGTTCGAGGAGCACCTCGCGGGTGAACACCTGACGCGGCTTGCGGGCGAGCGCGACCAGCAGGTCGAACTCGAGCGGGGTCAGCGGGATGGCCTTGCCCTCGCGCGTCACCTCGTGGCCGGGGACGTCGATCGCGAGGTCGCCGATCGTCAGCGACTCGGCGGGCTCGGCCTCGGTGCGGCGCATCCTCGCGCGGACGCGGGCCACGAGCTCCTTCGGTTTGAAGGGCTTGACCACGTAGTCGTCGGCCCCCGACTCGAGCCCGAGGACGATGTCCACGGTGTCGCTCTTGGCGGTGAGCATCACGATCGGCACGCCGGACTCGGCCCGGATGGCCTTGCAGACGTCGATGCCGTTCATCCCGGGCAGCATGAGGTCGAGGAGGACCAGGTCCGGTTTCAGCTCACGAAGTGCGGGCAGCGCCCGTGAGCCGTCGGCCACGACGGCTGTGTCGAACCCCTCCCCACGCAGCACGATGGTGAGCATCTCCGCGAGAGCAGGGTCGTCGTCGACGACCAGAACACGTGCCTTCATAAACCTATGTTCGCACTAGTTTCCCGGCGCGGGCGCGCGACCCGGCGATGTGACCACCAGAAAGATCATCGAATCGGGCAAATTGCTCCATCCGAGTAGGGTCTTCGGGCCCTGGAGCCCGGCGGGCGGAGCCGCGGTACCTCGGGAAGCGACCACACTCGTGAGCCCGCCGCGCCGACTCATCGGCGGGGTTCACCAACGGAATCCAGCGCACGCCGGAGCCTGGTGAACGGCCTCGGGGAGTCGATCGCGAACACCCCGGTCAGCACGTCGCCGCGGTGGTAGGTGGCGACGAACCGCTTGGCGGCGACGTCACCCTCGGCGATCCGCACGTCTTCCGCGGCCACTCCGGCGAATTGGAGCCGCCGACCGTACTGATCGGACCAAAAGTAACCGTGCCGGGCGAAATGCGTGACGGTCGAGCCGGCGAGCAGGTTCGCGACCGCGACGCCCGGCTGTTCCGCGGCCGCCGTCCAGTGCTCGGCGCGGACCCGCCTGCCGCGCGGACGGCAGCGGTAGCGCGCGACGTCACCCACCGCGACCACTCGGGGATTCGCTGTGACACAGCCGGAATCGACCAGCACCCCGTCGTCGACGGCGAGCCCGGACCCGGTCAGCCATGCGGTGGCCGGTCGCGCCCCCACGCCGGCGACGACGAGATCGGCGGGAAGCTCGCGGCCGTCGGCGAGCCGCACGCCGGTGACCCGGCCGTCACCGGCGAACCCGGCGACGGGGACGCCCGTGCTCAGCCGGACGTCGTTCTCGGCGTGCAGTTCCCCGCACACCGCGCCCATCCGCGCGCCGAGGACACCGGCGAGCGGCACGGGCATCGCCTCGACCACGGTGACCTCGTGCCCGAGCAGGCGGCACGCGGACGCGACCTCCGCACCGATGAATCCCGCGCCGATGACGACGACAGAGGACGGCCCCGCGGCGAGTGCGCGTTTCAGCGCGACGGCGTCGCCGAGGGTCCGCAGGGTGTGAACGCCGGACAGATTCCTTGCCGCGCCGAGGGTTCTGGCCACCGCACCGGTCGCGACGACGTAGCCGTCGGCGGTGATCGTGGTGCCGTCGCCGAGCGTCACGCCTTGGCGGCCGAGCTTCTCGGCGCGGACACCGAGATGCCATTCCGCGGCCAGCGCGTCGAGTTCGTCCTGCCCGGCGAGCGCGACGTCCTCGGCGGAAACCTTGCCCAGCAAGAAATCCTTCGAAAGCGGCGGCCGGTCGTACGGCGGTTCGGCACCGATCATCACCAGCCGCCCGTCGAAACCCCGCCCGCGCAACTCCTGCGCCGCGCGAAGTCCCGCCAGAGAGGTGCCGACGACGGCGACCGATCTCAAGCCACTTCCCGGCGCGCCTCGGTGTCCACGTAGATCACGCCGTCCGCGATCACGACCGGGTACGTGCGGACGGGGTTCTTGGCGGGCAGGCAGTCCGGGGCACCGGTCCGCAGGTCGAATCGCGCGGCGTGCAACGGGCATTCGACGTAGCAGCCTTCGATCCAGCCGTCCGCGAGTGACGCGTCCTGATGGCTGCACGTGTCGTCGAGGGCGTAATAGGCGCCCTCGGCATGGAAGACCGAGACCGGAACGGGGCCCGGCAGGCGGAGGGCTTCGCCTTCGGGCAGTTCGGAGACGGCGCAGGCACGGATCATCGGGGCCTCCGGGGAAAGGACCGACGGATTGTTGATGTTGCGCATTACGAGACGGGACGTGCTCTGCGCAACAATCACCCCCGAGAGGCCGGTACGTCAAGGGATTCGCCCACTCAGCCGAGCGGATCCCGGCGAAACGGCTACTGTTGCGTCATGCGGAACCAGGACGCGGGGAACGCAACGCCCAGCCAGGTGCAGTCCGTCGACCGCGCGATCAGCGTGCTGGAACTGCTGGCACGCAACGGGGAAACCGGGATCACCGAGATCGCGGGCGAACTCGGCGTGCACAAGTCGACGGCGTCGCGGCTGCTGAGCGTCCTGGAGAACCGCGGCCTCGTCGAGCAGCTCGGCGAACGCGGGAAGTACGCGATCGGCTTCGGCGTCGTCCGGCTCGCCGGCGCCGCCACCGGCCGGATGGACCTGGCGAAACTGGGCAGGCAGACCTGCCAGGGCCTGGCGGAGGCACTCGGCGAGACGGTCAACATCGCGATCGCCGACGACGGCGTCGCGATCAACGTCAGCCAGGCCCGCGGCTCGGCCGCGATCACCACCCAGAACTGGACCGGGCAGCGCACTCCATTGCACGCGACGTCCAGCGGGAAGGTGCTGCTCGCGTACATGGGCGACGTCGAGCGCAAACGTTTGCTCCGGCGGAAGCTCGAACGGTTCACCCCGCGGACCACGGTCGATCCGGAGGAGCTGGCCACCGAGCTGCGGCGAGTCTCCGAGGACGGGTACGCGGCCTGTTTCGAGGAGCTGGAGCTGGGAATGCACGCGGTCGCGGTACCGGTGCGCGGCCCCGGCGGCGACGTCGTCGCGGCGATGAGCGCGTCCGGCCCGTCGTACCGGCTTTCGAAACAGCGGGTGCGGCAGATCGTGCGGCCGCTGACCGAGGCGTCGGCGGATCTTTCGGCGCAGCTGGGGTACTTCACCGAGTGAAGAGGCCGACCTCTTCGGGCTCTTGACAGCGCGCCCGCACGTGCCGCACTTTGTTGCTGAAGACGGAACAACGTGCCTCATCCGCAACAGCGCCTGTCACCCCGATGCCCGGATGTCCTTTGTGGACGCTTCGGGCAGGCAGGAGGTACCCCGAACCATGCCCCCAGGACCCCGCGTCGTCGTGATCGGCGCCGGCATCGTCGGCTGCGCGCTCGCCGACGAGCTCACCGAACGAGGCTGGACCGACGTCACCGTGCTGGACCAGGGCGACCTGTTCACCACCGGCGGGTCGAGTTCGCACGCGCCCGGTCTGGTCTTCCAGACCAACTCCTGCCGCACGATGACCGGGTTCGCCCGGTACACCGTCGCGAAGTACGGCTCTCTGGAGCTCGACGGGAACCCGTGTTTCCGGCCCGTCGGCGGGCTGGAGGTGGCCACGACGCCGGAGCGGCTCGCCGACCTGAAACGGCGGCACGGCTGGGCCACCGCGTCCGGCGTCGAAAGCAGGCTCGTCGAGCCGGGCGAATGCGCCGCCCTGCATCCGCTGCTCGATCCGGCCAAGGTGCTCGGCGGGTTCCACATCCCCTCAGACGGCCTCGCCGGACCGCTGCGCGCCGCCGAGGCGCAGGCCCGCCGCGCGATCGGTCGCGGCGCGAAGTTCCTCGCGCGCCAGAAGGTCGTCGGCGTCGAACGGTCGGGTGGCCGCGTCACCGGCGTCACCACCGGGACGGGGAGTTTCCGCGCGGACGTCGTGCTCTCGTGCGCCGGGATGTGGGGGCCGCTGCTCGGCGAACTGGTGGACCTCGCGATCCCGCTGGTCCCGATGGCGCATCAGTACGCGCGCACCAGCCCGCTGCCGTCACTCGCCGGCGTGACCGAGGAGGCCACGCGGCCGATCCTGCGGCACCAGGACGCCGACCTCTACTTCCGCGAACACGGCGACCGGATCGGCATCGGCGCGTACGGGCACCGGCCGATGCCCTTGCCTCCCCACGAGATCGGCACCGGCGAGGGGATGCCGTCGGAACTCGCGTTCACGCCCGCGGATTTCGAGCCGTCCTGGGCCGCCGCCGTCGGCCTGTTGCCGTCACTGGGCGAGACCAAGGTCGAGGAAGGCATCAACGGCCTGTTCTCCTTCACCCCGGACGGCATGCCGCTGCTGGGCGAACACCCGGAGCTCGACGGCTTCTGGGTCGCCGAAGCCGTCTGGATCACGCATTCGGCCGGGGTCGCGCGTGCCATGGCGCGGTGGCTCGTCGACGGGCAGCCCGGCGTGGATCTGCACGGGTGCGACCTCGCCCGGTTCGAGCGGGCGCAGCTCGCCCCGGAGTACGTCATGGCACGCAGCTGCCAGAGCTTCGCCGAGGTGTACGACGTCGTCCATCCCCTGCAGCCCATGGAAGAACCGCGTCCGCTGCGGACGAGTCCCTTCCACGACCGGCAGGCGGAGCTCGGCGCGTACTTCCTCGAAGCGAGCGGCTGGGAGCGTCCGCACTGGTACGAGGCGAACGCGAACCTGCCGGAGGTCGATCTCGTCCCGGAGCGCGACGGCTGGGCCGCGCGGTACTGGTCGCCGATCGGCGGCGCCGAAGCGCTGGTCGCGCGGCGACGGGTCGCGATGTTCGACATGACGTCACTGAAACGGGTGGAGGTCACCGGTCCGGGCGCGCTGCCGTTCCTGCAGACGATGACCACGAACCAGCTCGACAAGAAGCCCGGTTCGGTCACCTACACGCTGTTGCTCGACGAGGACGGCGGCGTGCGCAGCGACCTGACCGTCGCGCGGCTCGGCGCCGAAAGGTTCCAGGTCGGCGTCAACAGCGCCATCGACATCGACTGGCTGAGGCGGCACCTCCCCGGCGACGGCGCCGCGCAGATCCACGAGACCACCCCGGGAACCTGCTGTATCGGGCTCTGGGGCCCGCTCGCCAGGGCGGTACTGCAGCCACTGTCCACAACGGACTTCTCGCACCGGGCGATGGGGTACTTCAAGACGAAACAGGCGTACGTCGGCCTGGTGCCGGTGACCGCGATGCGACTGTCCTATGTGGGCGAACTCGGCTGGGAGCTGTACACGAGCGCGGACCTCGGACGGCGGCTGTGGGACACGATCTGGGAAGCCGGGCAGGCGCACGGGATCATCGCCGCCGGGCGCGACGCCTTCTCCAGCATGCGGTTGGAGAAGGGCTACCGGCTGTGGGGCACCGACGTCACCGCCGAGCACGACCCGTACGAGGCGGGGCTCGGTTTCGCCGTGCGGATGGACAAGGGCTACTTCGTCGGGAGGGACGCGCTGGCCGGGCGCTCGGAGGAATCGGTGACCAGGAAGCTGACCTGTCTCACCGTCGACGATCCGCACTCGGTCGTGCTCGGCAAGGAGCCGGTGTTCGCCGACGGCCGCCCCGCCGGGTACGTCACGAGCGCCGCGTACGGCTACACCGTCGGCAAGAACATCGCGTACGCCTGGCTTCCGGTGGAGTTCACCCGGCCGGGCAGACCGCTGGAGATCGAGTACTTCGGCGAGCGGATCCCCGCCGTCGTCGCGCGTGAACCGTTGTTCGACCCCGGGATGGACCGGATCAGGAGCGCCGCATGAGCCACTACGACGTCATCGTCATCGGCCTCGGCGGGATGGGCAGCGCCGCGGCGTACCGGCTCGCCCAGCGAGGTCGGCGCGTGCTGGGCATCGACCGTTTCGCGCCCGTGCACAACCTCGGGTCCAGCCACGGCGGCTCGCGGATCACCCGGCAGGCGTACTTCGAGGATCCCGCGTACGTCCCGCTCCTGCTGCGGGCGCACGAACTGTGGGCCGGGATCGAACGCGACTCCGGCCGGAAGATCTTCACCCGGTGCGGCGGGATCATGCTCGGCGGCCCCGAGTCCCGGACGGTGTCGGGAAGCCTGGCCAGCGCCCGGGAATGGGATCTGCCGCACGAACTGCTGGACGCGGCGGAGATCCGGCGCCGGTTTCCGACGATGCGGCCGGAGGACCACGAAATCGCGCTGTACGAGGAGAACGCGGGCTTCGTGGTGCCGGAAAGCAGTGTGGCCGCGCATCTCCAGCTCGCCGCGCGGGCCGGGGCGGAGCTGCACCACGAGGAGAAGGTCCTTTCGTGGCGAGAAACGTCCACCGGTGTGCGGGTGGGGACGTCGCAGAACTTCTACACGGCGGACCGGCTCGTGGTGTGTCCCGGCGCGTGGGCGCCGGGCCTGCTCGCCGAGCTCGGCATCGGCTTCACCGTCGAACGCCAGGTCCAGTACTGGTTCGCACCGTCGGGCGGGGCGGAGCCCTTCCGCGCCGAGCGGCATCCGATCTACGTCTGGGAAGACGGGAACGGGCGCCAGTTCTACGGTTTCCCCTCGCACGACGACGCCGGAAGCGTGAAGGTCGCGTTCTTCCGCGGCGGCCGGGCCTGCACGCCGGACACCATCGACCGGACCGTGCGTCCCGAAGAGGTCGGCGAGATCGCGGAGTTCGTCGGGCGGAAGATGCCGGCCCTGCCCGGCACCTTCCGGCGCGGGGCGACCTGCATGTACACGAACACGCCCGACGAACACTTCGTCATCGCCCGGCATCCGGCGCACGAACGGGTGGTGGTCGCCTGCGGGTTCTCCGGGCACGGTTTCAAATTCGTCCCGGTGGTCGGCGAGATCCTCGCCGATCTGGTGGTGGACGGCACGACAAGGCATCCGATCGCCCTGTTCGATCCCGCCCGGTTCGCCGGGGTGCCGGGATGACGAGCCTCATCCCGACGCTGGGCGGCGGCTACTACACAGATCCCGGGATCTTCGCGGCCGAACAGGAGAAGATCTTCGAGCGCCGGTGGTTCTGCGCGGTCCGGTCGGCGGATCTGCCGTCGGCGGGCGACTTCCGGACCGTCCAGGTCGGACGGGAGAGCGTGCTCGTCAGCCGCGGCCGGGACGGCGGGCTGCGAGCGTTCCTCAACGTCTGCCGCCATCGCGGGGCGCGGCTGTGCACCGAAGAGGCGGGCACGGTCAAACGCGCTTTCCAGTGCCCGTACCACGCGTGGACGTACGGGCTCGACGGCAAGCTGATCGCGGCGCCGAACCTGGCGAACCTGCCCGACATCGACCGTTCCGAGTACGGGCTGCACACCGTGCGCCTGCGGGAATGGCTGGGCTACGCCTGGGTCTGCCTCGCCGCGGACCCGCCGTCGTTCGAGGCGGACGTCGAAGGCGCGGTGCGGGAACGGCTGGGCGATCTGGAATCGATCGAGCGGTACCGCCTCGACAAGCTGTCGGTCGGGCGCAGGATCACCTACGACGTCAAGGCGAACTGGAAGCTGATCGTCGAGAACTTCATGGAGTGCTACCACTGCGCGACCATCCACCCGGAGCTGACCGAGGTGCTGCCGGAATTCGCCGACGGCTACGCGGCGCAGTACTACGTCGGGCACGGCGCCGAATTCGGCGAGGCCGTGGACGGCTTCACCATCGACGGCACGACGGGCTTCGATCGGCTCGACGGTGTCGCGAACGAACAGGACAGGCGGTACTACGCGATCACCATCCGGCCGCAGGTGTTCGTGAACCTGGTGCCGGACCACGTGATCTTCCACCGGATGTACCCGCTCGCGCCGGACCGGACGGTCGTCGAATGCGACTGGCTCTATTCCGAAGACGTCGTGGCGTCGGGGCGGGACGTATCCCGGTCGGTCGAGCTGTTCCACCGCGTCAACGAGCAGGACTTCGACGCCTGCGAACGCTGCCAGCCCGCGATGGCGTCCCGCGCCTACCGCGGCGGCGGGGTGCTGATGCCGTCCGAACACCACATCGGCGAGTTCCACACCTGGCTGCTCACGCATCTAGAGGACTAAACGCGGTAGTTGCACACGCAAGTACCGCATTTAGAGGACTAAACGCGGAGGAGGGAGGTCGCGAGGGCCGTGGTGTCGACACCGGCGACGCCGTCGAGAACGTGCCAAGGAGCGAGCCACCCCGTCGCGGCGAGCTCGTCGTAGACCACCGAGCATCGCTTCTGGAGCGCGTCGTCGGTCTCGAAGGAATCCCGCGCACGGTCGGCGTCGCTCTCCGCGCGGCGCTGCGCGCGGTCGGCGGCGACGTCGGCGGTGACCCGGAGCAGCAGATGCGCGACGGGCACTGGCAGGCCGAACCGGTCGATCTCCAGCTCCTTGAGCCAGCTCACGAACTCGCCGTCCGCGCCCTGATGGAGGCGGGCGGCGCCGTACGCCGCGTTCGACGCGACGTACCGATCGAGCAGCACGACGTCGTGGTCGCCGAGCCGGGCGCGGATCTCGTCCGCCGCGCCCCGCCGGTCGAGCGCGTAGAGCATCGCCATGCCGTAAACGGAGTCGCCGAGGTCGCCGTGGCCGCGGTGCAGCGCTTCCTTCACCAGGTCGGCGTGCACGCTCTCGCCGTATCGCGGGAACGCGATGGAGGTGACGCTCGCCCCGGCCGCGTTCAGCGCGCCGGTCAGCGCGCCGACGAGGGTGCGCTTGCCCGCGCCGTCCAGACCTTCGATCACCACGAGTCGTCCCATGGCACCAGAATATGGCCAGCACCGCGAAGCGGTTCGCTTGAGGGCGGCACCGTGGTCGACCGGCGGGCCAGACGGGTCAGCTCACGTCCGGCCCACCGGTCCGCTAGGGGACGCGCCTCTTCGAGTGCAGGAAGAAGCCGGCGACACCGATGAGCAGCAAGCCGCCGAAGATCAGCAGCGGCACGAAACCGGTGTCCTGCGCGTCGGGCGCGGGGCCGCCGTCGCCGCGGGGCATCACCTGGGCGTTGTAGCCACCGGCCTTGCCCTCCTGGGCGTACGGCGAGTTCGCGAGCATGGCGCCGTACCGGCCGGAGACGGTCTTCTGGTACTCCGCGAGCGTGGCCGAGGCACCGCTCGCGGAGCCGCTGGCACCCGAGTCGAGCAGGGTCACCCGCCCGTCGCGCAGCGCGTACCAGGCGTCGACCTGGGGTTCGTGGAGCAGCGTCGCACCGGCGGGCAGCCTCCTGGCCAGTTCGCTCTCCCGGTCACCCGACGCGATGTTGCCGACGCGCCAGACACCGTCGTCGCCGCGGACCGACCAGACGGTCGCGGTCCGGCCGTCGGACGCCGTCACCGGCACCGCGACGTAGGCGAGCCGCCCGGCGACCGAGCCGTCACCGGCGACGAAATCCCTCGAAAGCTCGTAAACCGGGAAGGATTCGTCGACGACGCTCACCGACGGCGTGACGCCTGAGCCACCCGTCTGCGTGAAGAAGCGACCGATTTCGGCACGCAGCGTGGGATCGTCGGCAGCCGCCTTCGCGGCCGCGAGATCCTCACCGGACAGGTGATCCGCGCGCGCTCCGGGCGCCGAGACCAGCAGCGCGACCGCGACCAGCCCGGCGAGCCCGAGCAACCGCCTCGCGCTCATCGCCGGATCCCGGTGAGCGTATGGGTCCAGGTGAAGGACTTGTTGGCCGAGTAGAAGTCGTAGGTCGACCAGTTGTAGCGGTTGCCGGTGGGAAGTGGATCCCCCCACGAGATCCACTTCCGGCCCGCGTCGTGGCCGTAGAGGACGTGCATGTGGCCGCCGCCCGAGGCCCAGCCGACCCGCGTCTGGACGGGCTGGCCGTCGCCGGTCTGGGCCTGGACGGCGGCGTAGGGGATGCGGCCCTTGAGGTAGTTCCCCGGGGCGGCGAAGCCGAGCTTGCCGAAGGCGCGCCGGACGTCGCCCAGCGTTCCCGGCTTGTCGGCGCACTCCCGGCGTCGCTCGTCGTGGGCGATCCGGCAGAATTCGTTCTGCGTGACGGTCACGCCGTGGTGTGCCGCGATGGTGTTGCCGGAAGCCACCCAGCACCACTGGGACTTCTCCTGCGCCTGCATGGCGATGGGGTGCCGGCCGGCGGGCGCCGAGGGCAGCGCGCTCGCCGGGGTCTGGATCGCCAGCCACGCCACGAGACTCGCGGCGCCGGCGGCGCAGAACCTCCTCGAGAACACAGGCACGACGGGCCTCCTGGTCACCATGGCGAACCAATGTGGTCACAACGGTGAACAGCAGGCTCACACAGAGCAAGATGGGCACTCGGCGGAACGGACCGTTCCGGGGCGTTTCCACACCCCGGAACGGTCACTCTTCCGGGGTCAACCACCCCGAACGGGGGACGTAGTGTTCACAGTGCGCTGCTAACGTGAACGTTCCGCGGTGTTCACGCTCAGCGCACACACTGGTCTGGTGAAGGGACGAGCGGTGACACGAGACGGTGCCGATACGTTCTCGGCGGGGAAGCTCGCCTCGAACGATGACACCCCGACGATCATCGACGGCACACGCCGTCAACCGCTCGAAGCCTTGCCCAAAGAACTCGTCGAGGCCCTTCGCAGCGGCGAATTCCACCACGCCCTCCGGCAGGCGATCGCCTACCGCGGCCTGTCGCTCGCCCGGCTCCGCGCCCACCTCGGGCTCCGCGGCGTCCAAATCGGACAGTCGACGTTGAGCTACTGGCAGCGCGGACTGCGGCAGCCGGAGGTACCCAAGGCCCTCCCCGCGGTGCGTGCGCTGGAATCGGTGCTGCAGCTGCCCGCGGACGCGCTCGTCGTGCTGATCGGGCCGCGGACGGCGCGGGCGCGCGGGCACCAGATGGCCGCGTCGTTCCACGACATCCGGTCCGGCGACATGGGGTCGATCGTCGACCAGCTGCTGGCCGAGCTGGGCGCGTACCCCTCGTCCAACCGCTACAACGCCGACCTCGAGATGCTCTCGGTCCACGACACGATCACCTTCGACGCCGCGCACCGGCAGGTCGGCCTCCAGACCCGGCTGGTGTGCCGGGCCCGGCGGCACGGCCCGGACCGGTACGTCACGGTCTACAACGGTGACCCCGGCTGCAACATCGGCGACGTCGAGCTGATCACCGCCGAGGGCTGCCGGGTCGGCCGGATCCGGCGCAACGCCGGGGCCGAGACGATGGCCACCGAACTGCTCTTCGACCGGAAGCTCGCCGAGGGCGAGATCCACGTGTTCTGCTTCGAGGTCCGCGACGACTCCGGCACCGCGTCGCCGGGGTACTTCCGGATGTTGCGGGACCAGTGTTCGAGCTACCTGGTGCAGCTGAAGTTCGCGCTCGGCGCGCTGCCCGCCCGCTGCACGCGGCAGTTCCGGACACGCGACGACGCCGTGCCGGTCGAGTCCGAGGAGCTGCCGCTCGACATGGGCGGCGTGACCAGCGGTTTCTTCAGCGACGCCGGGCCGGGACTGGCCGGCATCGAGGTCGAGTGGCGGTAGCGCCCGCGCGCTATGAACGGTCCGTTCCTTGCGAAATTTGCAAGGAACGGACCGTTCATAGCAGCCGTCAGTACCGGTAGTGGTCGGTCTTGAACGGACCTTCGACGTCCACGTCGATGTACTCGGCCTGCTCCTTGGTCAGCTTCGTGAGCTCACCGCCGAGCGCGTCGAGGTGGATCTTCGCGACCTTCTCGTCGAGCTTCTTCGGGAGGCGGAAGACCTCCTTGTCGTACTCCTCGTGCTTGGTGAACAGCTCGATCTGCGCGATCACCTGGTTGGAGAAGCTGTTCGACATCACGAACGACGGGTGCCCGGTCGCGTTGCCCAGGTTCAGCAGGCGACCCTCGGACAGCACGATGATGCTCTTGCCGTCGGGGAACACCCACTCGTCGACCTGCGGCTTGATGGTGATGCGCCGGATACCCGGGTACCGCTGGAGGCCCGCCATGTCGAGCTCGTTGTCGAAGTGGCCGATGTTGCCCAGGATCGCCTGGTGCTTCATCTTCGCCATGTGCTCGACGAGCACGACGTCCTTGTTGCCGGTCGTCGTGATGATGATGTCGGCCTCGCCGAGGACGTTCTCCAGCTTCTTGACCTGGTAGCCGTCCATCGCCGCCTGCAGCGCGCAGATCGGGTCGATCTCGGTGACGATCACCCGCGCGCCCTGGCCGCGCAGCGATTCCGCGGCGCCCTTGCCGACGTCGCCGTAACCGCAGACGACCGCGACCTTGCCGCCGATGAGCACGTCGGTGCCGCGGTTGATGCCGTCGATCAGCGAATGCCGGATGCCGTAGCGGTTGTCGAACTTCGACTTGGTCACCGCGTCGTTCACGTTGATCGCCGGGAACAGCAGCTCACCGGCCGCGGCGAGCTGGTAGAGCCGCAGCACGCCGGTGGTGGTCTCCTCGGTGACGCCGCGAACCCCTTCGCCGATCTTGGTCCACTTGCCGGTGTCGGCCGCGACGGAGGCGCTCAGCAGCTGAAGGAAGACGCGGAACTCGTCCGAGGTGTCCTCGTCCGGGGCCGGGACGACGCCGGCCTTCTCGAACTCGGTTCCCTTGTGCACCAGCATGGTGGCGTCGCCGCCGTCGTCGAGGATCATGTTCGGACCCTCACCGTCCCAGGTCAGCATCCGCTCGGTGCACCACCAGTACTCCTCCAGCGACTCGCCCTTCCAGGCGAACACGGGGACGCCCTTGGGCTCCTCGGGGGTGCCGTGCGGGCCGACGACGATCGCCGCGGCGGCGTGGTCCTGGGTGGAGAAGATGTTGCAGGAGGCCCAGCGCACCTCCGCGCCGAGCGCGACGAGGGTCTCGATCAGGACAGCGGTCTGTACGGTCATGTGCAGCGAGCCCGAAACCCGGGCTCCCCGCAGGGGAAAGACCTCGGCGTACTCGCGGCGCAGCGCCATCAGGCCCGGCATCTCGTGCTCGGCGAGGCGGATCTCCTTGCGGCCGAACTCGGCGGCCTCGAGATCGGCGACGGCGAACTCGATGCCGTTGCGGGTGTCGTGCCGCTTGGCAACGCTTTCGGGGGTCATATGCGCGCTTCCTCCAAGGTTGGATGACATCGGAACAGTACCGTTGTCGGCTCAAAGCCCACTGGAACGGTTTGGAGGCCTTCACCGTGGTCATGCCGGGTCCCGACACCCGCGTCGTCGAAATACGCGTACCCGGGCTAGTGGGCACGAGCGGTGAAAGCCTGCTGGATTCGACGTCGGTGGTCGACGTCGCGGGCGATGGGATCGGCAGGCTGATCCGGCCGTCGGACCGGCTGCGCCGTCCCGCTCCCGGTCCGGTGCTGCCCGCGCTCGGCCGTTCGATCCCGCGCATCCTCGAAGGTTACCTCTGGAGCGGCATGACCTCCGGGGGCGCCGCGAAGGCGACCTGGGCGTTGCTGTTCCCGTTCTCGCTGGCGAACGTCGCGCACTGGATGCTGCCGCCGGTCCCGGAGGGCAGGCGGTTCGCGGCGCTGCTCGGCGGCGTCTGCCGCGGACTGCTGCGGGTGGCGTCGCTGCTGCTGACGATGCTGCTGATCAGCCAGCTCGCCGTGGTCTCGCTCGACCTCTTCGCCGCGCAGTGTCTCGCGCCCGGTTCGACCTGTCTCGAAGGAGCGCCGTCGTTCCTGCGGGACTTCGCGCCGCTGCGGACGGCGATCGGCGTGCTGCCGCTGCTGGCGCTGATCTTCGTGCTCGACCGGATCCCGTCGTCGGACTGGCGCTCACGGAACCGGCTGCATCGCGCGCACAGTTCGAGCCCGTTGCAACCGCAGGACCTGCCTCGGACACCCGGCCTGCGCACGCTGCACACGGTGGCCGCCCTGACCTGCGTCGCGCTTCCGTTGCTCGGCGGGCCGTTCCGGCTGCCGCCGGCGACCTTCGACCTGGTCGTCTGGATCTGCGCGCTGGCGCTCGTCCTCGCGACGCTGGTGGCCTCGACGGTCGGTTTCTCGGCCGGGCCGGTGATCCGGGGCGGGCTGATCGGGGCCGCCGTCGTCCTGGTCGGGATCGCCGTGGTGCGCCGGACGCCGCTGCCCGCGGGGCTCCCTGGCGGCGGGCTCGGCGGAGCGGACGGGACGGTCGAGGCCCTCGGCGCGGCGATGGTCGCGGTGACCGTGCTGTTCGCGCTGATCCTCGTTCCGGCCGCCCTGCTCGGACGGCCGGCGTGGAAACACCTGCCGCACCGGCTGCGGCCCTGGCTCGGCGGCTGGGCGGCGGCGCCGGTCGTCGCGCTGGCCGGACTGCTCGGCGGCGGCTTCGGCGCGGGGCTCGCGGTCGCGCTGCGGCAACTGGTCGGCGCGAGCGAACTCCGGCTGCCCGACACCTACTCACTCGTGACCGTGCTGTGGGGTGCCGGTCTCGCGCTCGCCGTCGTGCTCGGTGTGCTGGGCTTCGCGGTCGCCGTCCCGCTGCGACGGCTGCGCCGCGGCGTCCCGAATATCGTCGCGCTGATGGAGATCGACAAGGCGCAGGAAGAGGAAGCCGCGAGCGCCTGGGCGCGTGCTTCGTGGGAACGCAAGCATCTGCACCATCTCGCGCTCACGGTCGCGCTGGCGATGGCGGCCGGCGGCGGGGCGCTCCTGGTGCTGCGCTTCGGTTTCGGCCCGCTGCCGGACTGGTTCAAGCCCATCTCCGCGATCGGCGTGTTCGCACTGGGGGCGATGGCGGCCGGCCTGCTGCGCGTCGTGTTCGCCGCCGCGACGACCCCCAAACGCAGCCGTCACCTCGGCGCGCTGGCGGATCTCGTGTGCTTCTGGCCGCGTGCGGCCCATCCGACCGTTCCGCCGAGTTACGCGCTCAGGGTCGTCCCGGAGCTCGCGGACCGGGTCAAGGAACACCTGGCCGATCCGGGTACGCGAGTCGTGCTGTCCGGCTACAACCTCGGCAGCCTGCTGACCGTGCTCGCCGCGGCGCGCGTGATCGCCGATCTCCCGCCGGAGGACCGCGACCGGGTCGGGCTGCTGACCGCGGGATCACCGCTGCAATGGGGCTACCAGCGCGCCTTCCCCGCGATGCTCCCGCAGGCGCAGCTGGCCGGACTGTACGAAGGTCTCGACGGCCGCTGGCGCGCGCTGTGCCGCGGCACGGACATCTTCGGCGGCGGCGTCACGACGTGGCGGCATCGCGTGGTGGCCGGGAAGCTGCTGGGCGACGGCTACCTGCCCGGCGGCGGGACCGGGCCGCTGGCCGCCGAGGCCGACGATCAGGGTGTCCTGGTGCTCGGCGGCGACCACTGGCTGCCCGACCCGATGCGCGGGCCGACCGGGCGGCATCGCTGGGCGCCCGGCGTCCTCAAGCACACGGACTACGTCGTCGACGCCGAATGGGACAACGCCGTCGCGATGGCCGCCGGCCTCGGCCGTCCCCGCCCCAAGAACCCTTGGGGCGAGCAGGGATCGCTGTTCGGGGACTTCCCGCAGATGCGCTGAAGCGCGTGAAGGCCCCCTTCCCTCGGCTGAGCCGAGGGAAGGGGGCCTTCACGCGCGACTAGCTGGTTCAGTCGGTCTTGCCGCGGCGCACGCGCAGCAGGACCAGGACACCGGCACCGGCCAGCACCAGCAGGCCACCGGCCCACAGCAGCCAGGCGTTGTCGAAACCGGTGTCCGCGAGGCCGCCACCGTTGCCGCCGTTACCGCCGACGTTCGGGGCGGGGACCGCGGTGCTCGACGGAGCGGAGGTCTCGGACGGCTTGTCCGTCGTGGTGGTCGGCGCGGTCGTCGGCGGCTTGGCCGTGGTGGTCTTCGTCGGCTCGCTCGGCTTCGTCGGCTCGGTCGGCTTGGTCTTCTTCTCGCCACAGGCGAACCAGTGGCTGATGTCGGCCTGCTTGCCGCCGCCGTTCATCGGCGAGCGCAGCTTCTCCCACGGCGGGGTCTCGGCGAGGCCGCGCTTGCCGGGCTCGTAGATGTTGTAGCCGTCGCCGCCCTTGACCACGATCGCGGTGACGGTGACACCTTCACCGACCGCGGTGATGTTGAGGTACTTGTCCTTCTCCGTGCCGCCGGTGAAGGTCAGGTCCTTCGTCGAGATCTCGGTGCCCGGCAGCTTCGCCTTCTCACAGGTGCTGACGTTCTTCGGCGTCGGGATCGCCCGGGGGTCGTCGGTGTGGCACGCGAGCGCGGTGCCCGTGACGCCGAGCAGGGCGGCGGTCGCCAGCGCGACGACGGTGACGGCGGAGCGGACACGCCGTCCGGAAATGATCTGCATTCGGAGCTCTCCTGTACCGATCGGGGGACAACGAGCGAAGCGTTGTGCCACCTCCGAGGGAACGCGGTCAACTCGCGGTACTCCTTCAGGAGTCGCGATAACCCATCAGAGGGAAGCGAGGCCCGGACGGTATCGCACACGGATTTTACGGCGGTACCGGCACCCCAGGTGTTATCGCTCCGAGACCGGACGGACCCGGTACGCGAAACGGCCCACCATCCACAAAGGAATGGTGGGCCGTCGAAACGAGAATGATCAGTCCGAAACGGACGTCGGGGCCTCGTCCTTCTTCTCCTTGCCGAGCAGCGAATGGCGGCGGCTGTAGACGAAGTAGACGAGGACGCCCAGCACCATCCACGCGATGAACCGCAACCAGGTCAAAACGGTCAGGTTCAGCATCAGCCACAGGCAGGCGAGGATCGCCAGGATCGGGACCACCGGCACCCACGGCACCCGGAAGGCGCGGGGCAGCTCCGGCCGCGTCTTGCGCAGCACCATGACGCCCGCGGAAACGAGGATGAAGGCGAACAGCGTGCCGACGTTGACCATCTCTTCCAGCTTGTCGGCCGGGAAGAAGGTCGCGGCGACGGCGACCAGCCCGCCGACGACGATGGTCGCCCGCTTCGGCGTGCCGTTCGAACCGGTCTTCGCCAGCGAACGCGGCATGAGGCCGTCGCGCGACATCGCGAAGATGATCCGGATCTGGCCCAGCATCAGCACCATGACGACGGTCGTCAGACCGGCGAGGGCGCCGACGGAGATGATGTTGGCCGCCCAGTCGACGCCGTTGGCCGCGAACGCGGACGCGAGCGTCTTCTTGCCGCCGTCACCCGCCGAGGTGGCGAGCTCCTTGTAGTTCACCATGCCGACGACCACGAGCGACACGGCGACGTAGAGCACCGTGACGATGGCGAGCGAGCCGAAGATGCCGCGGGGCACGGCCTTCTGCGGGTTGCGGGTCTCCTCCGCGGTGGTCGCGACGATGTCGAACCCGATGAACGCGAAGAACACCAGCGACGCCGCGGCCAGCAGACCGAAGACGCCGAACGAGCTGCTGCTGCTGCCCGCGAACACCGAGAACAGCGACTGGTCGACCCCCGTGGCCCCCGTTTCGGCGCCGGACTGGGCCTCCGGGATGAACGGGCTGTAGTTGGAGCCCTTGATGTAGAAGATGCCGAGCACGATCACGAACAGCACCACCGCGACCTTGATCCCGGTGATCACCATCGAGAACCGCGAGGACAGCTTCGTGCCCAGGGCGAGCAGGGTCGCCAGCACCAGCACCACGATCAGGGCGCCCCAGTCGACGGGGACACCGCCGATCTCGAACGTCGTCTTCGTGCCCTTGCCGAAGATGTAGGAGAGCACGGTTTCGAGGTAGGCGGACCAGCCCTTCGACACCGCGGCCGCGCCGACCGCGAGTTCGAGGATGAGGTCCCAGCCGATGATCCACGCCATGAACTCGCCGAAGGTGGCGTAGGAGAACGTGTACGCGCTCCCGGCCACCGGGACGGTCGACGCGAATTCCGCGTAACAGAGGGCCGCCAGCGCGCAGGCGATGGCGGCGAAGACGAACGACAGCGACACCGACGGGCCCGCGTAGTCGCCGGCCGTGCGCGCGGTGAGGGTGAAGATCCCGGCACCGATGACGACGGCGACACCGAAGACGGTCAGGTCCCAGGCGCTCAGGTTCCGCCTGAGCTTGGTCCCCGGTTCGTCGGTGTCCGCGATGGACTGCTCGATGGATTTCGTACGCCACAGACCGTTTCCGGGCACCCTTGACCTCCTACACCTGACTGCGGTTCAACGGACCCTATCGCCCGGTCGTGACGGCAGCGCGGTGGGAGAGCAACGAAGTACCCGGAGGTCGTGGCGGTGATCGGCGCGGTACGGAGAGTTGCTCCGGATGGTGGTCGCGGCACTCTGCCCCGGATGTCATGAAAGGGTCGTTCAGGACGAAAAACGTCCTGAACGACCCTTTCATGACATCCGGCAAGCGGGCGAGACGCGGCTCAGGCCAGCGAGCGGTCCAGATCCGGCTCCAGGTAGATCAGCTTCGCCGTCGGTACCTTCGCCCGCACACGCGCTTCGGCGTCGTCGATGGCCTGCGCGACGTCCGCGGTGTCCAGCCCCGGCACCAGCGCGAGCTTCGCGGCCACCAGCATCTCGTCCGGGCCGATGTACAGCGTCCGGATGTGGATGACCCGCTCGACCTTGCCCGCGGCGAGTTCGTCGACGATCACGTCGAGGTCGGTCTCGGAGGCGCCCTCACCGATCAGCAGGCTCTTCATCTCGATGATCAGGATGATCGCGATGATGCCGAGCAGCAGACCGATCGTCACGGTGCCGATGCCGTCCCACACCGGGTCGCCGGTGATCACCGAGAGCCCGACCCCGGCGAGCGCGAAGACCAGGCCGAGCAGCGCGCCCGCGTCCTCCAGCAGCACCACCGGCAGTTCCGGCGTCTTGGCCTGGCGGATGAAGGCCCACCAGCCCGCGTCGCCCTTGATCTTCTTCGACTCCTGGATCGCGGTGTAGAAGCTGTAGCACTCCAGCCCGATCGCGACCACGAGGATGCCGACCGCCACCAGCGGCGACGTCAGCTCTTCGGGATGCGAGATCTTGTGGATGCCCTCGTACAGCGCGAACACCGAGCCGAGGCTGAACAGCATCAGCGCGACGATGAACGAGTAGAAGTACCGGTCCCGCCCGAAGCCGAACGGGTGGGTGCGGGTCGCCTTGCGCTGCGAGGTCTTCTGGCCGAGCAGCAGGAGCCCCTGGTTCGAGGTGTCCGCGAGCGAGTGCACGGACTCGGCCAGCATCGAGGACGACCCCGTGATGAGGAAGCCGGTGAACTTCGCGGCCGCGATTCCGGCGTTCGCCACGAGCGCGGCGATGATCGCCTTGGTTCCGCCACCTGCAGACACGTGCAACTCCCCAATGGTGTCCCGATATGCCGGGTTCGAAGGCTAGCAGTGCAGATGAGCCCGGACACGGCGGGCGGGACAGGTCACAGAATTGTCGGGCCCTCTCGCTAGTCTCGCCCCTCTCATGACCTGGGGAGGTGCCCGTGCCGCGATTCGGCGTGCTCGGACCGTTGACGATCGAGAGCCCGCCCGGGCGGCACACGACGCCGCGCGGCGAGCACCAGCGCGCCCTGCTGGCCGTCCTGCTCCTGAACGCGAACTCGTCCGTCCCGGTCGACGCGCTGGTCGAGACGCTCTGGCCGGACACGCCACCGAAGTCGTACTCCTCGAATCTGCACACGTACGTCTCTCGTCTGCGGGCCCGGTTCGACGGCCTGGAGATCGAGCGCGATCCGCACGGCTACCGGCTGGTGGTCGAGCCGGCCGACCTCGACCTGCTGTCCTTCCGCGAAGCCGCGGCGGCGGGGAAGGCGGCGGCGCGGGCGGGCGATCCGGCGGCCGCGGCGGGGCACTACCGCCGCGCGCTGGCGGAATGGCGCGGCCCGGTCCTTTCCGGGCTGCACATCCCCCGCCTCGACGCGGACGTCGCCCGGCTGGAGTCGGAACGCCTCGCCGCCTTCGAAGACTGTGTCGACGCCGAACTGTCCGACGGCAGGCACGGCGAGCTCACCGGCGAGCTCCAGGCGATGATCACCGAGCATCCACTGCGCGAGCGGCTGGCCGCGCAGCTGATGATCGCGCTGCACCGCGCCGGGCGGCAGGCCGATTCGCTGGCCGTCCACCGTGACCTGCGCGCCACGCTCGTCGAGGAGCTCGGCGTGGAGCCCGGCGCCGAGGTCCGCCGGGTGCACGCCGCCGTGTTGCGCGGCGAGGATCCGGTGCCCGCGGCCAAGGCTGCGCCGGTCTTCCCGATCTGCCAGCTGCCGCCGGACATCGCGGATCTCGCCGGCCGCGAGAGCGAGATCGCGCGGCTCTCCGCGCTGCTCGGCGAGGCCACCGGTGTCCCGGTCGCGGTGATCACCGGCGAACCGGGGGCGGGCAAGTCGACACTCGCGGTCAGCACCGCGCACAGGCTCCGCCGGTCCTTTCCGGACGGTCAGCTGTTCGTCCCGCTGGCAGGCGCCTCCGACCCGCGCGAACTCGCCGACGTCCTCGGGGACCTGTTGCGCGCGCTGGGCGTCACCGGGCCCGCCATCCCGGACGACGTCGAGGCCAGGGCGGCGGTCTATCGAGGCCGCCTCGCCGATCGGCGGGTCCTCGTGGTGCTCGACGACGCCGCGAGCCCCGAGCAGGTTCGCGCGCTCCTGCCGGGAACGCCGGGCAGCGCGGTGCTGATCACCAGCAGGCGGCGGCTTTCCGGGCTCGCGGGGGCGGATCGGCTCCCTCTCGCGCCGCTGTCCGGCACCGAGGCGATGGCCCTGCTGGCGCGGCTGGCCGGGCCGGAGCGGGTCGGCGCCGAAAGCGCCGACGCGGAACGGATCGCCAAGGCCTGCGGAAATCTCCCGCTGGCCTTGCGGATCGCCGGCAGCAGGCTCGCGATGCGGCCCGGTCTGCCGCTCGGGAAGCTCGCCGGGAAGCTGGAGGACGAGGTCTCCCGGCTCGACGAGCTCCAGGTCAGCGACCTCCAGGTCCGCGGCAGTATCGCGTTGAGCTATCAGGCGCTGAGCCCGGCGGCGCGGCGCGCGTTCCGGCTGATCGGCCGCTGCCGCACCCTCGACCTGCCCGCGTGGGCGGTGACGACACTGATCGATGACGAAGGCGCCGACGATGCCATCGACGAACTCGTCGAGGCCAGCCTGCTCGAAGCCACCGGTCTCGATCCGACGGGCGAGCAGCGGTTCCGCGTGCACGACCTCATCCGCGTGTTCGCCACGGAGCTCGGCCGGGAGCTGGAGACCCACGACCAGCGGGTGGCGACGGTCGCGAAGGTGTCGGACGCGGCGCTGTGCCTGGCCGACACGGCGGCCCGCCGCCTGCCGAGGACGGTGCCGATGCCGTTGTCGGATCACGACGTACCCAGGCAACCGCTGGCCGGTGAGCTCGTCGAGCGGCTGCTGCGCGACCCCGGCACCTGGTTCTCGGTGGAGCGGGCCAACCTGGTCGCCGCGGTCTCCTCGCTGTGCGCCATCGGCTGGCGGCGGAAAGCGTTGCGGATACTGGAAAGACTGAGCGCGTACCTGTACCTCCACAGTCACTACACCGACATGCGGACGGCGTACGAGACGTTGCGTGACGCCGCCCGCGAGGCGGGCGACCGGCACATCGTGGTGATCGCCGAAGCGAACCTGGCGGTGCTGCTGCACGTTCGCGGCGAGTACGAGCTCGCCGCCGAGGGCTACCGCGGATGTTCGAAGGAATTGGCGGAGCTGGGCGATATCTCCGCGCAGGCGTGGGTCGAGACGAACCTGGCGCGCTGCCTCGTCGGGCTCGGCAGGGCGGGCGAATCCCTCCACGCCGCCACCCAGGCCCGCGAACTGTCCACTGTGGAGGAAAGCGGGGCGTACGCGCGGCAGGCGGAATCCGCGGCGCTGCACCGGCTCGGCAAGATCTCCGAGGCGTTGGAGATCGACAGGCGCAGCCTCGGCCACGCGCGGGAGCGCGGCGACGAACGTCAGCTCGGTGTTGCCCTGCAAGGGCTTTCGTGGTCGTTGATGCTCGACGGGCGCCCGGCCGACGCCCTGGAGACGATCGAGGAATCGGTCCGGGTGCTGCGGCGGACGACGGCGAAATCGGCGCTGGCGAAGTCGTTGCGCACCCAGGGCGCGATCCTCGCGGGCGCCGGACGGCGGGACGCCGCGGTGGCGGCCTACGAGCACGCGCGACGGCTGGCCGGAGCGCTCGAAGAACGTCCGCGAGAGCTTTCCTGCACGCGCGCGATCGCCGCGAGCTGGATCGGCGACGGGCAAGCCGATCGCGCGATTCCCGTGCTGCGCCACTGCCTTGGCGAATTCCGCGCCATGGGCGGGAAACCCGCGACGGCCCTCACCCTGCACGTGTTGCGCAGGGCGTACGAGGCCGTCGGGGAAACAAAAGCGGCCGAGGCGGCGGGCGAAGAGGCGAAGCGATTGGAAGTCCCCCACGACGCCAACGCTTCGACCCTCGTCCGGTTGCTGTTGTCGCTCACCGAACCCGCCCCGGCCTGACCGGGTGGTGCCCGACCCCTCAGACGGGCACCACCCGGAAGTCACAGGACGCGCCTTGGTTCCCGCCGTCCGGCGGAGAACCAGGCCAGCGCGATCGCCAGCATGCCGTTGGCCACGGCGTCCCACACCGGCGGCGTGGCGGCCCCGAGTCGCGAGACCGCGAACACGTTGATCAGCCCGGCGACGGTCAGCATGACGCGGACAGGCTGGGTGCCCGTCACCACCAGCGCGGCCGTGAGCAGCACCTGCGCGCCGAGCGAGACGAGCACGACCAGCGGAAGGTTCAGCCTGCTCTCCGCGCCCACCGCGAGCTCCCGCAGGCCGCTCCCCGCGGCCTTGACCGACTCGATCGCGTCACCGGCGAGCCCCGCCATCGCCTGCGCGGAACCGACCAGGTCCTGGCCGCTCGGCAGCGGGAGCACCAGGTCGACGACCGGGACGAGCACGGTCACCACGGCGGCTCCGAGCGCGGCGAGCAAGACGGTGGGGCGCACGGAGACCGGCACCCGGAAAGCGCGTCCGCTCGCCGTGTCGGGATGGGAAGTCACTACTGCTGCTCCTTGGCTATCGACATCCGGGACGAGCCGACGCCAAGCGCCGGGTCACCCCTTCGGGCGATAGTTGCGGAACCCGCCACACGGAACGCACACACTTCGGCCAAGCCCTCCCCCACGCGTTTCGTCCTCTAGTTGCGGTACTTGCACACGCAAGTACCGCAACTAGAGGACGAAACGCGGGAGAGGGATCAGCAGGTGCCGGCGGTGGCGCGGAACACCTGGGTGCGCTCGCCGGAAAGCGGCCGCACCCGGACGGCGGGGTCGGCGGCCGGGAGCCACACCGACTGGCCGCGGCGGAGTTCGACCTGCTCGCCGTCGTCGGCGGTCACCAGCAGGCTCCCCGCCGTGCACAGCAGGATCTGCGGGCCGACGTCGTGCACGGCGACCTCGCCGCCGTCCCCGGCCTCCCATTCGATCCGCGACAGCTCGAACTCCGGCGCGTCGGTGCGGTACACCGACATGCGCTCCTCGCGTACACCGCTCTGGACCGGCATCTCGCCGCACGCGAAGTCGACGACGCGCAACAGCTCCGGCACGTCGACGTGCTTCGGGGTCAGCCCGCAGCGCAGGATGTTGTCCGAGTTCGCCAGGATCTCGACGGCGGTGCCGTGCAGGTACAGGTGCAGGTTCCCGGCGGGCAGGTAGATCGCCTCGCCCGCGCTGAGGGTGAGCCGGTTGAGCAGCAGCGCCGCGAGCACCCCCGCGTCCCGGGGATGCGACTCCCCGAGCTCCAGGATGGTGCGGCATTCGACGTCGAACTCGCCGCGTTCCCGCACGTGCTTCACGCACGAATCGAGGACTTCGGGCAGCAGTTCGTCGAGCGCGGCCTGCGGCAAGGTGATCCAGGTGGTGAACAGCGCGCGCAACCCGGCGGGATCCGGCTGGGCCTCCAGCAACACCGCGTACTTCGCCAGCCCGGGCGTCTCGATCGCCTTCAGCAGCGAGATCGTGCGCTCCGGGTCGCGGAAGCCCGCCAGCGCGTGGAACTCCGTCAGCGCGCAGACGAGTTCCGGCTTCGCCGTCGGATCCGGGTAGTTGCGGTTCGAGGCGTCGCGCGGGATCCCCGCCGACTCCTCGCGCGCGTAGCCCTCCGCCGCCTGCGCGGCCGACGGGTGCGCCTGCATCGAAAGCGGCTCTTCGGCGGCGAGGATCTTCAGCAGGAACGGCAGCCTGCCGCCCCAGCGGCCGGCGCAGGTCGTGCCGAGCTGGCCGACCGGGTCGGCTTCGACGAGCTCCAGCAGGCTCCGCTCGGTGCCGTCCGGGCCGATGACGTGGGACGGGTCGCCGGGGTGGGCGCCCATCCACAGTTCCGCCTCCGGGTGCGGCGCCGGCACCGGACGCCCCAGCAGCTCGGGGATCGTCGTCCTGGACCCCCACGCGTAGGGCCGCACGGCATTGCGCAGCAGCTCCACTGTCACCTCAACTCCTCGCCGGGCACGGGTGGTGCCGGCCCTCATTGCTTACGTCGCGCTCGGGACTCACGCCGTTGCGGGCGTGTACCTCCCGGCGCCGCCGATGCTGCCCACGGCCAGCCCCAGATAGACCGCGGCCAGCTCGAACCGGAGCGCGAGAACGGCCGCACGCACGATCTCGTCCGTTTCGATCTCTTCGGCCGGGGCGATCACGTCGCCGCCGGGCAGCAGGTCTTCCGCCTGGTAGCGGGCCGCCTCGGCGGCGGGCCCGGTGCGAACGGAGAGGAGCAACACCCTCGGTGTGGGGCCGGCGTCCTCGTCCGGGTCCGCGAAGATATCGCGCTCCGCGCCGCCGGACAACGCCGCCCGCCGCAAAGCGGGCCTGGCCAGTGCCTGGCGGTAGTCCTCCACGTCACAGACGACGGCGGCGTGCGCGGCGAACGCGTGTGCCGCGTGCTCGCCGACGGCGACCGCGACCGGGTCCAGCCCCCACAACAGCGGCTGGCGCTCGGCCAGCTTCAAGGCCATCGCCTTGGCCGGGTTCGCGAACGAATCCCTGGCCAGGTAGTCCTTCTCGGCCTCGGCGTCGAGGTGGTCGGCGAGCTGTTCCAGGTCGGCCACCAGCAGGCCGAGCGCGTTCGCGGTGAGCAGCGCGGCGGCGAGCCCGCGCGGGAACGCCATCTCCGGCGGGACCGGGAGCCTCGGCGCGAGCAGCAACCCCTTGCCCGCGACGGAGGCCGCGACCGGGCCTTCGGCGGGCGCGGACAGCACGACGGTCGCGCCGAAGCGGGCGGCGCGCTCCAGGGAGGCGGCCAGCTCGCGGTCGCCGGCGTCGTCGGTGTGCGCGAAGACCACGTCGAGCGCGCCGATCCAGCTCGGCACGACCTCGGCGACGACCACCGGCACCGGGCACGACGGGGTCAGGAGCGCGGCGACCAGCCGGGTCAGCGTCCGGCTCACGCCCGGCCGGTCGATCAGCACGAGCGAACGCGGGCGCCCGACGTCCAGGCGATCGCTCAGCTCGAGTTCGGCCGCGGCTTCGGCGGTCGCCCGGACCTGGGCGCCCGCCATCGCGGCGGCACGGAGAAGCCCCGCGGTGTCGGCCTCGGCCAGCCTCGCGGGATCGTCGAGCAGGGAATCGTCAGGGACCGTCGGCATGAGCGCCATCCGGGGTCGTCGGCTCGGTGGCTTCGTCCAGCAACAGTACCGGGATTCCATCACGGACCGGATACACGCGACCGCATTCCGTGCAGGTCAGTGCGTCGGCCTCAGGATCGGCCGCCGTCCCCGGCCGCAGCGGCGCGTGATCGGGGGACGGGCAGGCCAGGATCTCCAGCAACTGTGCGTCGAACGTGACGGCCATGCTTACTCCCTACCTGTGGGACGACTCTATGTGTGTTTTCACGACACATTCGTTACCCACGGACGATCGCCAATACGTCTTCGGTCAGCGCCCGGACGGCCTCGGCGTCGGCGGCCTCGACGTTCAGGCGAAGCAGGGGCTCCGTGTTGGACGGGCGCAGGTTGAACCAGCCACCGCCGGGGAGCTGCACGGTGAGCCCGTCCAGTTCGTCGATTTCGACGCCGTCGCGGGCGGCGAACGCGTCCTTGACCGCGATCATGCGGGCGACCTGGTCGTCGACGGTGGAGTTGATCTCACCGGAGGCCGAATAGCGCGAGTACTCCGCCGTCAGCTCGGACAGCGGACCGGCCTGCTCGCCGAGGGCGGCGAGGACGTGCAGCGCGGCCAGCATGCCGGTGTCGGCGCGCCAGAAGTCGCGGAAGTAGTAGTGGGCGGAGTGCTCTCCGCCGAAGATCGCGCCGGTCTTGGCCATCTCGGCCTTGATGAACGAGTGCCCGACCCGGGTCCGCACCGGCTTGCCGCCGTGTTCGGCGACGATCTCGGGGACCCCCTTCGACGTGATCAGGTTGTGGATGATGGTGCCGCCCGGCTCCTTCTCCAGCTCCCGGATCGCGACCAGCGCGGTGATGGCGCTCGGCGAGACCGGCTCGCCGCGCTCGTCGACGACGAAGCAGCGGTCCGCGTCGCCGTCGAAGGCGAGACCCGCGTCGGCGCCTTCCTCGCGCACCTTCGCCTGGAGGTCGACGATGTTCTTCGGGTCGAGCGGGTTGGCCTCGTGGTTCGGGAAGTTGCCGTCGAGCTCGAAGTACATCGGGACGACCTCGAGGGGCAGGCCCGCGAACACCGTCGGCACGGTGTAGCCGCCCATGCCGTTGCCGGCGTCGACGACGACCTTCAGCGGGCGGCTGCCCGACAGGTCGACGAGCTTGCGCAGGTACGCCGCGTAGTCCGCGAGGACCTCCTTCTCGGTCACCGAACCGCGCTGCCCCTCGAAGGCGGGCACGCCCTGCTCGACGGTGTCGCGGATCTCCGCGAGACCGGAGTCCTGGCCGACGGGCGCGGCGCCCGAGCGGCACAGCTTGATGCCGTTGTACTTCGCCGGGTTGTGGCTGGCGGTGAACATGGCGCCGGGCAAGTTGAGCGAGCCGGACGCGAAGTACAGCTGGTCGGTGCTGGCGAGGCCGATCGACACGACGTCGAGGCCCTGCGAGGTCACGCCGTCGGCGAAGGCGGCGGACAGCTCGGGCGAGGAGTCGCGCATGTCGTGGCCGATCACCACGGAGTCGGACTCCGGCTTGATCAACAGGGCGAACGCCGATCCGAGGTCGCGGACGAGTGCCGCGTCCAGCTGCTCACCGACCACGCCGCGAATGTCGTAGGCCTTCACGATGCCCGAAAGGTCTGGCACGCCTGCTCCCCGCCAATAGTCTCGTTACAACGCCCTCTGGCGCGCTCGAAAGCCTACCGGCGAGCCCTCGCGTCAGGCGCGGCCGGGCAGGACGCGCAGGTGGCCGCGCCTGCCCGAGGGTCCCTCGGGTTCGGGCTCGGGGGCGGGCTTGTCGGACCGGCCCGCCTCGCGCACGGCCTCGGCCAGCGCGGTCAGCTCGTCGGCGGACGGGTCCGGGGCGGCGAAGGCACCTTCGTGGCGGACGACTTCCCAGCCCTTGGGCACGGTCAGCCGGAGGGCGTGTGCCTCGCAGAGGTCGTAGGAGTGCGGCTCGCTCGCGGTGGCCAGCGGGCCCACTACGGCTGTCGAGTCACTGTAGGCATACGTGAGCGTGGCGACAGCGGGTTCGAGACAACCCGTTCGCGAACACTTTCGTACGCTCCGCACGATCGAGAACGATAGCGCGTCGCGAGCCGGGCGTACCGGCGACACGCGCTTTGAATCGCCGAGCGCGTACCCTTCGGTTCGTGGCGACGGCTCGTGATTCCCGACAGCGACGGCGGATGCGACGGGACCGGCACGGCCGGGGCCTGCGTGGAGCGCTGTATCCGTCGACCCTTCCCGCCGCCGCTAGCAGGGCGGAAAGGTTCGACGCGCTGGTTTTGGACGCGCTCGAACCGATCGAAGCGCGGTGGCGGCACGAGCTGACGAAGCTCGACGTCGCCGTCGACGACGTTCCCGAAGTTCGCTCGGATGGCGCACCGGCCGGAGTCGACGGCGTGCTGCACGACGGCGCCGTCCCGCTCTCGCGGCTCGTGCCCGCCGGCGTCGACCGCGCGGGGCTCCCGACGCGGGCCCGGATCGTCCTCTACCGCCGCCCGCTCGAAGCGCGCGCGAAGGACCCCGGCGAACTCGCGGAACTCGTGCACGACGTCCTCGTGGAACAGGTGGCGGGTTACCTGGGCGTCGAACCCGACGTCATCGAAGGCGAATAACCCTCACCTCCGCGCTCGCTCCCCCGGCCCAGCCCCCGCCCTTCCCCGGGGGGCGTCCCCAGCCCAGTGTATCGCGAGGCGGCGACGGGACCTGCGGAAACGATGCCGGAGGGCGAAGTTGTCCACAAGGGGAATGGGCTGTGGACAACTCCTGGGGCGAGGCCTCCGTAGGGGTTGCCGCGGTCGCATTTGGGTCGCTGAGGATGGGAGCCCAGCAGCGCGCCCGGAGTGTCCCCAATGTGGCATTGGGGACGCTCAGTGACCCCAATGCCACATTGGGGACATCGGAGCCCAAGCGGAGCCGACCGCAGAAGCGTCCTGAAGGCCCCCTTCGAGACGCCCAACGTCTCAAAGGGGGCCTTCAGGACACCCAGCCCAAGCGGAGCCAGGACACCCAGCCCAAGCGAAGCCAACCACCCAAAGCTCAAGAAACCGAAGTACGCCGCCGCGTAGGCACAGCCGTCAGCAACGTGAACAACACCGCCGCCACCTGCGCCAGCAGCAGCAGATTCCGCGTCGTCCCCTGGTGCTCCACCACGACCTCCGACGGCGTCGGCGGAACCGAGACCGCCACCTGATGCCCCCACGCCCGCACGATCGGCACGGCCTTGCCGTCCACGCTCGCCTGCCAGCCCGCCTCGAACTCCGCGGCCAGCACGAGCAGCCGCCCGGTCGGTCCCTCCGAGACGCGCACCCGTACGTCCGGCAGCCCGGCCTGCACCGGCGCCACCCCGGGCGACGCCCCCGGCGCGCCCTTCCCGGTCACGGCCGCCTGCGCCAGTTCCGGCGAGATCAACGCCACCTGCCCACCGGCGGGCAGCAACCGCAGCACCGGCCGCCCGTCGGAGGTCGGCGCCGCCGGAGCGACCAGGTCACGCGCGAGTTCGACGAAAGCACCACCGTCGGCGCCGCCGGGCAGCACCACATACGAAGCGCCCGACGCCAGAGCCGCCGCGAAGGCCTGTTTGACGGCGTCCGGCGAGCCTTGCAGGAGGTCCCGGCGCCACGAGGCGAGCCGATCCGCGCTTCCCGGCGTCGGCGCGAACTCGTCGTCGCCGAAAGTCGGCAACCGCCCACCGGTCTGCCGGGCGACGTCCCCGATCACCAGCACCGAACGGCCGCTCGCGGCCAGTTCCGCCGAGATCTCCGGAGCCAGCGAGGGTCGCTCGCCCGCCCGCAGAGGCCCTTCCCGCCCGGCGACGACCGCGCCGGTCGCCAGCGCCAGCAGCACGAGCACCCCGGCCACGGCCGTGACCTTCGCCAGCCAGGGCGCCGGGTCGACCCCGGATCCGCCCCGCTGCCAGGTCGCCAGCACCGTCCACAGCAGTCCGGCGCTGATCACCAGCAGCGGCACCCCGGCGTATCCGGTCGCGTGCGCGCCGCCGGACATCGGCGTCACGGCCACGAACCGCACCGCCCCGAGCCCGAGCACACCCAGCACGACGACCGCGACACCACCGGCGGCGCCCTTCGACGGCCGGACCACCAGCGCGACGATCGCGGCCGCGACCAGCGCCACCCCGATCGGCCACGCGCCGGGACCGCCCGGGTCCAGCCCGGCGAGATCGGCACCGGACGCGGCCGTGGCACCACCGCCGAGCCCGTGCAGCAGCAGTTCCGGATGGCGCAGCAGCACACTCGGCCACGGCAGCAGCAACGCCAGCGGCAGGAACACCACGATGCCGACCGAAGCGATCCGCCGCGCGAGCCCGGTCGGCGACGGCAGCACCACGAACCCGATCAGCAACCCGACCAGCGCCAGCGCGTGCGCCAGCGGTGAGAAGGCGCCGATCAGCGCCAGCCCGATCGCGCTCAGCGCGGAAACGTGCAGCCAGCGCGAGTCCGCGCGCACCAGCAGCCCGACGAGGCCCGCGATCACCAGGGGCAGCAGCAGATGTACGACGACGACGTCGAGCCGGCCCTGCGCGACCGAAGCGGTGGCCGCGGGGAGCACGCCGTACGCCGCCGCGACGACGGCCCGGACCCAGCGACGCACGCGAAGGTGCCGAGTGGCGGCGTAGGCGCTGAGCGCGGCGAGCGGGATGTCACCGATCAGCAGGATCGCGACCAGCGCCGCGGGCCCACCGATCGGGGCGAAGACCGCGCCGAGCGTCCCCAGCACCGGCAGCGTCGCGGGCGCGGGGCTCGCCGTCCCGCCCGCGATCGCGTGCCACGGCGCGAGATACGACGACCAGATCTCGCCGAGCCCGCCGACCGGCAGCAGTTTCCCGCCGAAGAGATCCAGCCCCAGCCGGGAACCGTTGATCACGAACGCGAGGGCGGTCAACACGAGGAGCACGATCACCGGCGGGGCGAACACGGTCGCGCCGAGCACGCGTTTCCGGTCGACTTCGACGAACACCAGTTCCGGTTCCGGCCGCCGTCCGCCGTCCCGCGGCACCGGCGACGGTTTCGGCCCGTCCGCCACGGACTTCTCGGGCACCGCCACCGCGACGACCCCGCTCGGCCGCCGCAGCCCCGTCCCCCGCGAGCCGACACCGCGCATCGCCCCCGCCGGCAGCGCCCCGGGACCGACCGGGCGGTCCTGTCCCGCCTTCACCGCCTCCGGCGGGATCCAGGCCCCTTCCTGATCGACGCTCTCCGGCACCGTCCCGAGGGCGAAATCCCGTTCCACACCACGCCGGACGAGGCCGACGACACCGGCGCGCACCGCGTTGCGCACCCGCGTCGTCCGGCCGGTGAACAGCCCGCGTACCCGGCCAGGCTTGCCGGTCTTCCGGCGTTCGGCGCGAGCGGCGCGTAGTCCGCCGCGGCCGCGCAGCAGGTACCAGGCGGCCGAGAGTTCCGCGCCCGCCTCGCCGGTGCGCCGCAACACCAGGAACGCGAGCGCGCGCAGCACCGCGAACACCGGAATTCGAAAAAGTCCGAACCAAAAGGACAGTGGGGAGCAGTTGACGAGGAACACCCGCAACCCGTGCGCGCGGTTCGCCGTCGCGAGGGAAAGCCCGAGGGCGTCCGGTTCGCGCTGTCCGGTACTGAGCGCGCGAGCGTGCCGGAGCCGGGCAGCGGGTACCGAGAGCACGCGGCCGCCCGCGGCGTTGGCCCGCCAGCCGAAGTCGAGATCCTCACGCAGCAAGGGAAACCGGGGGTCGTAGCCGCCGAGTTCGTGCCAGACTTCCCGCCGCACCAGCGATCCCGCGCTCGGCACGGCGAGCACGGCGGTGTCGCTCTCGTCCGGCGAGATCTGCTGCCGGTGGCCGATGGCGTCGGTCGACAACCCGGCTTCGACGATGAGCCGCGGGTCGCTCCAGTCGACCGCGAGCGGGCCGAGCACGGCCGCCTCGGGCTCGTTTTCGGCCGCTGCCAACAGGTTTTCGAGACAGTCGGGTTCGGGTGCGCAGTCGTCGTGCAGCACCCAGAGCCAGCCACCGGGGTCACCCCAGCGTTCGACGGCGTGCTCGACGGCCTCGCCGACGGCGGCACCGAAGCCGACCTCACGGGTAAGGGTGAGAATTCCGTCCAAGACCGGCGCTTCACCGACGGACGCCGCGTCGGCGAGGATCTTCGCCGTCCCGTCGGTGGATCCGGTGTCGACCGCGAGGATGTGCCGCGGCCGGACTCCGCTGCGCCGCAGCGCGGAAAGCGCCAGTGGCAACCAGTTCTCGCCGTCGTGACAGACCACAATGGCCAGAACGGGGACCGTGCGCAACACAGGTGACGCGGCAGTGCGGGACAACGGGCACTCCAGATGTGGCGGCGAAGTCGAGTGCCGCCACCCTACGACGCGACCCTGTCACCCGTTGGTGGCCCCACTATGTGGAAGCGGCGTAAGCGATCTCCGGGGCGCACAGGCCGCCGGAGATCGCCGTCACACAGCTCGCTTTTTCAGTTTCCTACGCTCACGTTCGGAGAGCCCGCCCCAAATACCGAACCGCTCGTCATGCGCGAGGGCGTACTCGAGGCACTCGTCCTTGACCTCGCAACCGAGGCAGATCCGCTTGGCTTCACGGGTGGAGCCGCCCTTCTCGGGGAAGAACGCCTCCGGGTCCGTCTGCGCGCAGAGGGCCCGTTCCTGCCAGTCCTGCTCTTCCGCGGAGGCGTCGTCGAAAAGCTCGGTGAGATCGCCCAGTTGCTGCTCCGGGACCTCACCCCAACCCACGACTTGCCCCCATTCCCTTCCATCTGCTTCCAACCGCACGTCCGCCTCCTCGCTGTCCACGCACTCCCCAGGCTGGCGGTGTTGAAACACCATCCGCCGCCCCCTTCCAGCGACGAATGACATCACTGTGATTACACCCGTGTAGTGCGGTCAGGTCAAGCGGAGTAGCGAGTTCGGGGGATACTCGCGCCTCATCGCGCAAGGGGACACGCCGACAACTTCACATCGGGCATACGGAAGACTGGAGGGGTGCAGAGATCAGCAGTGCGGCCAAGCCCGATCTTCCTCGGCATCCTCGCGGTCACCGCCCTGGGCGGTGTACTGGCGGCTTTCGGTGACACGACGACGATTTCCAGCCAGAAGTACGACCCGCTCATCATCACCGGCGTCGTCCTGCTCGTCGCCGGCGGCTGGGTCGCGTCACTGACGCTGCACGAGTTCGGGCACGCGATGGTGGCGTTCCGCGGCGGCGACCACAGCGTCGCCCACAAGGGTTACCTGTCCATGGACGTCCGGAAATACACGGATCCGGCACTTTCCATCATCCTGCCGTTGGTATTCCTCTTCATCGGCGGCATCCCGCTGCCGGGTGGCGCGGTCTGGATCGAACACGGGCGCCTGCGGTCGCGCGGAGTCCAGTCGTGGGTGTCGCTCGCCGGCCCGCTGAGCAACCTCGGCGTCGGTGTCGCGCTGACCCTCGTCGTGGCACTCGTGCCGATGTCGGCCGGTCTCGTGATCGGGCTTTCGTTCCTGGCCCTGCTTCAGATCGTCACGTTCATCCTGAACATCCTGCCGATCCCCGGCCTCGACGGCTGGGGCGCGATCGAGCCCTACCTCTCGCCCGGCGCGCGGGAGTTCGGCGCGAAAGCCCGGCCGTGGGCGCCGATCGTGCTGTTCGCCGTGCTGTTCCTCGTACCCGGGGCCAGCTCGTTGTTGTGGCAGGGGTCCTTCGCGGTCTTCGACACCATCGGCGGGTTCAAGCTCGCGGCCATGTACGGCCAGGACGCGTTCATGTTCTGGAAGTGAGCTCGCCCTCAGGGTGCTCGGTGAACCACTGGTGGGCCCGCTTCCAGACGCGTTTCAGACCGGACCGCTCGCCGAGGTAGTCGCCCGCCATGCCGACGACCGGCAGCTTGCCGAGCGCACGGTGGAAAAGGCGGCCCCGGGGGCGCTTCTCCAGTTCGTCGACGATGCCCAGCAGCCCCCGGCCGAGTTGCCACAAAGTGCCGGCGGCGGCCTTCAGGGTGATCTTGCCGTGCTTCTTCTTCGCGTCGTCGAGCTCTTCGGTGAGCTTCGCCGCTTCGTCGTCTTCGGCGGCCTTGTCGTGTTCGGCGTGTTTGCCCGCCGCGATCACCGGGTCGATGTCGCGTTCGAAAAGGACCCACGCGATCAGCCGGACCCGGGCGCCGACGTCGGTCACGCCGTACTCCCCCGCGATCGCGCACAGCAACACCCCTTGTGCCGCCGAGCCGAGCGCGTCCTGCACGGGCAGCCGGTCGGCCAGCGCGCCGCCGAGACCCGGGATCGCGGTGATCAGCGCGGTGAACCGGCCGACCCGGTTCACCCACCAGTCGGTCCGCTGGTAGTTCGACATCTCGGCCCACGCCGCGGTGCCGGGCACCTTGACCGAGGTGATCCCGTTGAGCAGCTTGTCCTTCAGCCCGGGCTCGACGCCGTCGAGGTCCTCGTGGCGGCGCCCCCTGGCCTGCAGGCCGAACGGATCCGCGTCACGCAGCGCGTCGACCATCGGCCCGCAGGCGCGCACGAACGGCCGCAACACCGCCACGACCTGGCGGTCCGAAATCGCTTCACCCACTGCCGGCTCCCTTCGCCCTGCCGAGACCGCCCCCCAGGGCCAGTGCCCCCGGCAGCGCCCCGCCGCCGATCAGCAGCAAGGCCCGCCAGTCCTGTATCAGCACCAGATCACCACCGGGGCCGGTCGCGCCCATTCCCAGTACGACTAGTACCCAGACGAGCAGCGGAATCACCGAAAAGGAGGGCCGCACCACTTTCGCGGTCGTCCGCACCAGCAGCGGGGTGGTGATCACCGCGAGCACCACGGTCACCGGCAGAGGCGCGTCGCCGACCTTCGGCAGCACGATCCCGTCGAGGCGGAGCGGCAGGAAGAACAGTTCGAGGAGGCCGAGCAGGAACGCGTCGAAGGTCAGCAGGGCGAGCAGCAGACGCTGCCGCGACGTGAGCGGCGGGTTCACCTCGAAAGGCCCCCGAACAGATCGGCCGCGGCGCCCTCGGCCGGTCCGTGGGCGAGCACGAAGTACTCGTGCGGGGTGATCGGCTGCGCGATGTCGTTGCTCAGCGCGAAGTGATCCGCGAGATGCGGTGCGGCGGGCACGCTGACCTGCGTCTCGTGCGCCCGCAACGCGGCCGCCTTCGCCGGGATGTGCGCGCCGACGTCGAGGACGGTCGTGATGGTCTCGTCCGGCGTCACCGGCAGTTCGCCGTCCTCGGGGACCCGGAACGAGGAGCGTCCGCGCAGCGCGGCGAGCCCCGCCGCGACGGCGTCACGGGAAGAAACAGTGTGGAAGACCCGCTCGACCGACGCGGCCCTGGGCGCGGCGGCCATCGTGACCTCGTGCGCGCGGATGTGGTCGGGGTGCCCGTAACCCCCGAAGGCGTCATACGTGACGACGACCTGGGGCCGGACCTCGTCCAGGATCTCGGCGAGCTGAGCCGCCTGCTCGTCGAGGTCGCCGCCGGAGAACGCGCGCGGATGGGCCGCGGACGGCGTCCCGGCCATGCCCGAGTCACGCCAGCGGCCGATGCCGCCGAGGTAGCGGTGCCGGGAGACGCCCAGCGCCGCGCACGCCGAGGAGAGCTCACCCGCGCGGTAGCCGCCGAGCTGATCGGAAGCCCACGAGCCGAGACCGTCGAGGGACGGCGGGATGATCTCGCCTTCCTCACCGAGAGTGCACGTGACGACGGTCACCTCGACGCCTTCGGCCGCGTAACGCGCGATGGTTCCACCGGTGGTGATGCTCTCGTCGTCCGGATGGGCGTGCACGAGGAGCAATTTGGGCAGATCGGAGATCACGGCTTGAAGACTAATTCGAACACGGCGCGCTTTCCTTTATAGGGTGTCGGGAACGGAAACCCTGAGCACCGACCTTAGTCGGGCGACTCTCGGTTATCCTCGCGCGAGTCATGGCCCGTGCGCCGTGACCATATGTACCCCCACGAAGGGCATCTTGGTGAGCACTGAAGCAGCATCGTCGGACCTGGGCGGCGTGTCGGGTTCGGTTCTGTCCATCTCCGACCTGAGTGTCTCGTTCCCGACCGACGAGGGCGTGGTCGACGCCGTCAAGGGCATCGGGTTCGACGTCAAGCCGGGTGAGATCGTCGCCGTCGTCGGCGAGTCCGGTTCCGGCAAGTCGGTGACCTCGATGTCGGTGCTCGGGCTGCTCCCGAAGACGAGCCGGATCGCGGGCGAGCTCCGCCTCGGCGACCGCAACCTGGCCGACCTCAAGGAGAAGGACCTCCAGAAGATCCGCGGCAACCAGGTCGCGATGATCTTCCAGGAGCCGATGACCGCCCTGAACCCGGTCTACACCGTCGGCTGGCAGCTGCGTGAAGCCCTCCGCTCGCACCAGGACATCTCGAAGGAAGCCGCCGACAAGCGCGCCATCGAGCTGCTGGAGATGGTCGGCATCCCGAACCCGCCGCTGCGCTTCAAGCAGTACCCGCACCAGCTCTCCGGCGGTCTGCGGCAGCGCGTCGTCATCGCGATGGCGATCTCGTGCGACCCGAAGGTCATCATCGCCGACGAGCCGACCACGGCGCTCGACGTCACCGTGCAGGCGGAGATCCTCGGCCTGCTGCGCAAGCTGCGCGACACCCTCAACACGGCGATCGTGCTGATCACGCACGACATGGGCGTCGTCGCCGACCTCGCCGACCGCGTGGTCGTGATGTACCAGGGCAACATCGTCGAAGAGGCGCCGGTGCGCGACCTGTTCGCCTCGCCGTCGCAGGAGTACACCCGCAAGCTGCTCGCCGCGGTCCCCGTGCTGGGCCAGCGTCCGGAAGGCCGCCGTCTGCTCGACGACGAGGGCATCTCCGCCGACAGCGACGAGGCCACGAAGATCGCCGAGGAGATCCGCCTCGAAGACTCCGAGCTCGCCGCGGTGATCGAGGAGAACGCGCCCGCGCTCGAGATCAAGAACCTCGTGCTGGAGTACCCCGGCCGTCGCGGCCAGGCGAAGAACCGCGCGGTGGACGACGTCTCGCTGAGCATCGCCAAGGGCGAGATCGTCGGCCTGGTCGGCGAGTCCGGTTCCGGCAAGTCGACCGTCGGCCGCTGCGCGATCCGGCTGCTGACCCCGACCGCGGGCACCGTGTCGATCGCGGGCAAGGACATCACGAACATGTCGAACAAGGAGCTGCGCCCGCTGCGCCGCTACTTCTCGATCGTGTTCCAGGACCCGGCGTCCACACTGGACCCGAAGATGACCATCGGCGAATCGATCGCCGAGCCGATGGTGCTGCACAAGTTCCTGCAGGGCAAGGCCCTGAACGAGCGCGTGGCGTCCCTTTTGGACAAGGTCGAGCTCGGCGGCCACTACCGCAACCGGTACCCGCACGAGCTGTCCGGCGGCCAGCGCCAGCGCGTCGCCATCGCGCGGGCGCTCTCGCTCGACCCGGCGCTGCTGATCGCGGACGAGCCGACGTCGGCGCTGGACGTGTCGGTGCAGGCGCGGGTGCTGGACCTGTTCCTGGACCTGCAGCGCTCGCTGCAGTTCGCCTGCCTGTTCATCAGCCACGACCTCGCCGTCGTCGACCTGCTGGCCGACCGCGTCGCGGTGATGCAGCACGGCAAGCTGGTCGAGGTCGGCACGCGTGACCAGGTGCTGCACTCGCCGCGCGAGGACTACACCCGTCGTCTGCTGTCGGCCGCGCCGGTCGCGGACCCGGTGCTGCAGGCCGAGCGCCGTGCGGCCTGGGAGGCGGGCAAGCTGGCCCCGGTGGCCGACTGACCCTCGAACGTACGCGAAGGCCTCCTTCGCCGCGCTGGACGCGGTGAAGGAGGCCTTCGCGTATCTGGACGACACTCGCGTGTCTGGAGCCGCATCACGCGTGATTGAAGGCGTAACTCGCGTGTCTGGAGGCGTATCACGCGTGTCTGGGGCCGTATGTGCGAGTTACGCCTCTAATCACGCGAGTTACGGCTTCAAGCACGCGAGTTACGGCTTCCGGCCCGTGAAGGCCTCACTAGAGAGACCTGGCAGCGTGTCCCGAAAGCCACTTTCGCGACGTCTGATGTCCCGAAAGTGGCTTTCGCGACACCCCGCGGTGCCCTGAAGCGCGTGAAGGCCCCCTTCCCTCGGCTGAGCCGAGGGAAGGGGGCCTTCACGCGCTGAAGAGGGCCTTACGCCTTCTGACGGCGCTGACGCGGGTCGAAAGCGTCCCGCAGGCCGTCACCGATGAAGTTGATCGTCAGCGAGATCAGCACCAGCACGATGAACGGGCCGAAGAACAGCGCCGGCCGCGCCTGCAGCTGTGCGTAGTTCTCGAGGATGACGCGGCCGAGCGAAGTGTCCGGCAGCTGCACCCCGAGCCCGATGAACGACAGCGCCGCCTCGATCAGCACGGCCTGCGCGATCGCGAGGGTCGCGTTGACCGTGATGAGGCCGACCATGTTCGGCACCAGGTGCTTGAACACGATGTGGAACGTCCCGGCGCCGGACGCGCGGGCGGCGTCCACGAACTCGCGCTGGGACAGCGACATCGACTCGGCCCTGGCGATACGGGCGATCGGCATCCAGCCGAAGGCCGCCAGCACCATCGCGACGATGTACCAGGTTCCGCCGCCGAACACCTTGGCCAGGATGGCCGCGGCCGCGATCTGCGGGACGATCAGGAACAGGTCCGTCACGCGGGAGATCGCCGAGTCGGTGAAGCCGCGGAGATACCCCGCCATGGCACCGAAAACGGTGCCGATGGTGGTGGCGACGAGCGACACGATGAGCGCGATCAGCAGCGAGTACTGGGTGCCGCGCAGGATCTGCGACACCATCTCCTTGCCGACCTGCGTCGTGCCGAGCGGGTAGTCCGCGCTGGGCTTGGCGAAGGACGGGAACGAGCTGTCCTCGTAGCTGTACGGCCAGAAGATCGGCATGATCAGCACGGTCAGCACGAGCAGCAGCAGGACCGCCGTGCAGATCATCGCCAGCTTGTGCCGCAGGAACTTGCGCAGGACCAGCTTGCCCTGGCTCTGCGGCTCGGGCAGCGCCTCGTCCGGGAGCTTGCCGTCGGCGGACTTGGAGCCTTCCGCCGCGATAAGGGAGTTCAAGTCAGCCAACGCGAATCCTCGGGTCCAGGATGCCGTACATCAGGTCGGCGATCAGGTTGGCGACGATGATGCTGCTGGCGATGAGCACCAGCCACCCCATCATCACCTGTGTGTCGCTCTTGGTCACGGCTTCGACGAGCAGCTTGCCCATGCCATTCCAGTTGAACACCGTCTCGGTGATGATCGCGCCCGAGAGCACGGCACCGAAGTTGACGGAGAACAGCGTGGTCACCGGGATGAGCGCGTTCCGGAAGGCGTGGCGGAAGATGACCCGGCCGTTGGCGAGTCCCTTGGCACGCGCGGTCCGCACGTAGTCCGCGTTCAGCGTCTCCAGCATCGAAGCGCGCTGGAACCGGCTGTAGGCGGCGAAGCTGATCGCCATGATGGACAGCGTCGGCAGCAGGTACGCGCCGACATAACTGGCGAGGAAACCGCCCGGGCCGTCGAAATTCAGTGATTCCGGGCTCGTGGTGCGGATCCACGGGTTACCGAGCACATCGGACAGTCCCAGGTCCCGGACCCAGCCGTTGAACTCGATCGCGTAGCGCTTGAGCACGATGGCGACACAGAAGATCGGCATCGAGAACAGCAGGAAGGCCAGCGTGGTGGCGATGTAGTCGATGATCGAGTACTGCTTGACCGCCGCGACCACACCGACGAGGACGCCGAGGACGAGCGCGAGGATCTCGGCGCCGACGACGAGCTTCAAGGTGACCTCGAACGCGTCCATGACCTTCGGGAACACCGGGGCCTGCGCGTTGCCCTGTGCGATGGAAACGCCCCAGTCGCCGGTGACGAAGTTGCCGAGCCAAGTGAAGTACCGGGGCACGATGCTCTGGTCCAGGCCGAGCTGCGAGGCCATCTGCGCGATGGCTTCCTTGCTCATGGCCGGGTTGCTCTTCATCTCGGCGAGCGGGTCACCGGTGCCGGCGACCATGACGAAACACAGGAAAGTCCCGACCAGCAGGACGGGAATCGATATCGCCAGACGGCGAAGAATGTAGATCACCAGGTTCAACGAACTGCTCCTCATCCGGGCCTGGCCGCCGAAGTGCTGGACCGCTGCCCGGTTGTCCACCGTAGTGGCGGTAACCCTACGGTCAACAGCTACTTCCGGCGGGTACGGGGCCCGGCTTGTGGCCGGGCCCCGTACCACCAGGATCGCGTAAGCGAGTGGTGAAAAAGCGGGGCGGAGGCCCTACTTCTTCTGCTCCCACTCACCGACGTTCCACAGGACACCGTTGTACGACTGCATGTACGTGCGGTCGATGCCCTTGAACGCCCACATGGACGGGGTCTGGAACAGCGGCAGCGTCGCGTACTCGTCCGCGATCGCCTGGTCGGCCTTCTGGTAGTTCTCCAGCTGCACGGCCTCGTCGGTGGCCTTCACGGCCGCCTCGAAGGACGAGTCGATCGTCGGGTTCGACAGGCCCTGGTAGTTCTGGCTGCTGTCGTCGACACGGGTGATGTAGATCGACTTCTGCTCGGCCTTGAACGGAGCGGCGGACCAGCCGAAGAGCGCGGCGTCGTAGTCGCTGGCCGCGAGACGGCCACCCTTCAGGAAGTTGGCGTCCTGGTCGTCCGTGATCTCGATACCGGCGGCCTTGGCCTGCGAGATGATGATCTCGACGGTCTGCTGACGGCGGGTGTTCTGGTTGTGCGAGATCTTGAACGACGCGCGCTGGCCGTTCTTGGCGAAGATGCCGTCGCCACCCTTGACCCAGCCGGCGTCGGTCAGCGTCTTGGCCGCGGCCTCGGCGCCCAGACCGGCCTTGCTGCTGTACAGGTCCTTGAAGCCCTGCTCGCCCGGCATGAACACGATGCTGTTCAGCGGGGTCGCGTCGGCCTGGACCTCCTTCAGCAGCTTGTCGGTGATCTCCTGGCGGTTGACGACCTCGAAGAACGCCTTGCGCAGGTCCTTGTCCTTGAACATGCGCTTGTAGTTGAGGTCGATGTGCTCGAAGGTCAGCTGCGAGGCCGAACCGTAGGTGATGCCCTGGGCGGCGAGGCCCTTCATGGTGTTCGCCGCGGTGGCGTCGGGCTGGGTCGAAGCGGCGATGTCGATCTCACCGTTCTGCAGCGCGGTCGCCATGGCCTTGGTGTCCTCCATCGCCTTCACGACGATCTTGGAGGGGCCACCCTTGCCACCGATCCAGTTCGGGTTCTTCTCGAGCGTGACGGCCTTCTGGTTGGCGTCGAACGCGGTGATCTTGTACGGACCCGAAGCCGGCATGACGTCGGCCTTGAAGCCCTTGAACCCGTTGGTCCAGAAGTCACCGGCCTTCGTCAGCTGCGCGGCGTCGCCGGTCGGGGTCAGCTTGGTGATGTCGGCGACGCCCGAGTTCTTCTCGACGATGTGCGCGGGCATGATCGCGGTCGAGTTGAACAGACCCTTGTAGTCCAGGTACGGCTCGGTGTACTTGGTCTCGAAGGTCAGGTCGTCCTTGCAGGTCGCCTGGTCGATCAGCTGGTAGCCGGTCGTCGAAGCGGCGAGGAAGGCCTGCTTGCCGTCGGCGGTCTTCGCCTTGCCGGAGTGCGCCAGCCACGACAGGTACATGTCGTCGCAGTCGAACGCCTCGTTGTCCGACCACTTGACGTTCGGCTTGATCTTGTAGACGACGGTCTGCGGCGCCTTGGAGGTGACCTCCCAGGAGTCGAACACGTCGTTGTTCAGCAGCACCTTGTTGTTGCCGTCGAGCACATCGGCACCGGCGAGCACGGCGGTCAGGATGTAGGTGTTGTACGACGTGTTGGTGTCGGGCGTGTCGTTGTTGTAGCCCGAGTACCCGTCGTCGATACCCACCGTGACGGTGCCTTCGTACCCCGGGGTGTCCGCGAGCTTGAAGTTTTCGCCGTTCTGCGCCTTGCCGGTCGCCATGCTCTTGATGTCGGTCGACGACCCGTTGGGGTCGGTACTGCCGCTGTCGCCACCGCTGCATGCGCTCAGCACAAGCGCGGAGGCCGCGACCAGCGACCAGGCGGAGACTGCCTTGGACTTCCTCATGAAGTGTGCCCTCCTAGCACTGGGTTCCTGAGATCGGAACAGGACCCCACACCGCTCCGGTGAGATGGCCCGGAGCCTATGACACGCCAAGCAACACTCATTTGGCGCACTGCCGGTGCACGCTAGAAAGGAAATGCACGAACAGTCACCAGTTCCGGGGCGATCGTGACCAAAGGGTAACTTGCGGCTGACATCAGGAAATACAGTGGTTACCTTGAGGAATCAGTCCACCACTCGAACGTGCCGGGAAAGGTCACCCGCCAGGGTCCGACTCGGACTCGAAACGGCTACTTCGGCCCCCGCGTCCAGTTCACCGCGGACCCGAAAGGGCCCACCATAGGAGGACCTGCGGTTACTCCGGAAATACCAGAGCCGATGGCGAGGGTATCGGCCAGCTGGAACAACGGAATGGCAACATTCCGACGCCACAATTCCGGTTCCAGGGCCGAAAGCGCGTCGGCCGCCGGGGTGGCGCCGGTCAGCGCGGCGTCGATCGAGGGCTGCAGGGCCGGGTCGCAGAAGCCCAGCGGGTTCCCCGGGGCGACGGCCTTGGTCTTCTCGGTGAGCTGCTCGGGACGGCAGCCGAAGGTGGACGCCAGTACCGAAGCGACGTCCGCGCCGCCGGTGACCTGGCCGATCACCGCGATGTCGATGCCGACGTTGCCCGCGCCCTCCGGTGTCGTCTGCTGGATCCCGTCGAGCACCGGCATGGCCAGCATCGTCGAGAACAGCTCCCTCGGCTGCGGGGCGATCGCGTTGACCTCGATCCCCGCGGCCACCAGCTGCGCCGTCAGCTCCTTGGCGATCGTCGCGTACGGCTCCTGTTTGGCGGGCGAGGCGACGACCAGCGAAAGGTTCTTCCCGTTCTTGCGCCAGGTGCCCGCTTCCTTGGTGTAGCCGGCGGATTCGAGCAGTTCCTCGCCCTTGACGGGATCGGCCGCGGACGGCGGGCCGGGGGCCGGGATCGTCGGCTGGAAACCGGGAGCCGAGGGGACGCGGAGCTGCGCGTCGGCGCGGAGCTTGTCGGACGGGCCGCCGTCGGTCGCCTCGGTGATCAGCTTCCCGCGGTCGATCAGCGCGGTGACACCTTCGCGCACCTTGGGATCCGACAGCGTCGAGCTCACCGGCCGCAGGAGGATCTGCGCCACGGTGGGACGCGCGACCGTGTGGAGCTGGACGGCGGAGCCGAGCTCCCCGAGCCGTTTGAGGCCGGTGCCGTCGGTCCTGGTCATCGCGAACTGGTCGTTGCCGCTGCGCAGCGCGGCCAGTGTGCCCTCCTGATCGGCCGCACGGAGCACGATCCGGTCGAGCGCGGAGGGTTTCTCCCAATACCGCTCGTTGCGCTCCAGGGTGATCTCTCCGCGCGCGGTGTCGAGGCCCTTGATCGAGTACGGGCCGCCGACGGCCGGGAACGCCGTCGCCAGCGCGCCCTGCCACCCGTTCGGGGCGTCCTTGAGCAGATGGGCGGGCAGGAGGTTGCCGAAGAGCGTCTGCCAGCCCGGATACGGCTTGGCGAAGGTGACCTCGACCCGCTTGCCGCCTTCGCGCGACTGGATGTCCGAGATCAGCCGGTAGCCGGCGGCGCCGATGACACCCGGCTGGTCGCGCATCGCCTCGCGGAGGTACGCGAAGTCCTCGGCGGCGATCGGCGCGCTGTCGGACCAGGAGGCGTCCGGGCGGATCGTGTACGCGACCGTGAACGGCTGCTGCGACACGACCTCGGCGGACTTCATCAGGCTTTTGTCCAGCTCGACGCTGCCGTCGTCCTTGGGGCGGAACACCGACGGGAGCAGCAGCTGCGAGAGCGCCGAAGTGACCTGGGAGGCGTCGGCGAGATTGTGCGGGTTGTAGCCACCGAGGACGTCGTCGACACCCACGACCACCTGCGAAGGCGTCTTCGTGGTCGACGTGCTCACCGGGGAGGCCGAGGAACTGACCACGGGCGGGGGCGGGGTGTTGCTGCAGGCGGCGAGGAGCACCGCCGCGCACGCCAGCATGGGTGCCGCTGTGGTCCGTGACCGCACGCCTGGATCCTCCTGGTTTGTCCCTCGCCTCGTCGCCATAGAGCTATCACGCCCGCCATGGCCTCGGCAGCGAGATTCCCATATCGGCCCGGCCGTCGCCCGACCGGCTGCCGTCCTCCTCCGGTGGACGTCCGGGAGGCCCCCGGGGTTCCTGCCGGGCCGGGGCTTTTCGGCGACACTCCCGGCAATCGGTTCCGCAAACCCGGAACATTCCGGAACGGCCGCCGGAATGTTCGCCACCGCACGATTGATGACCGAAACGATCGCGACCGCGAGTCCTATCCGGACGCATTTAGGGGTTTTTGTTTCGCGCCCGCCCGGATCCGCGTTCTCGGCCCGGCGCGCGCGGCCGCTCCGGTACCGTTCCGTCCGGGCTGTTCCGGTGTTGTGAACACCGTCCGAAAAGGAGTTCGGCTTTCCCTTCGGAATTGTCGGGAAAGGACCTTTCTTTAACGAAGAACGCCCGCTCGAATACGGTGCGTGACCACGTCTGGCCGCGGTAACGCCAGAGGGCGCCTACTCACGGTGAGTGAGCGGGCGCCCTCCGGCGTTGGGACGACACGCGTCCTCTGTACCTACTGGTCTGAAGTCAGCCGCGGTTCTTCATCTTGTTGCGCTCCTTGGCGCGCTGGTTGACGTCCAGCGTGACCTTGCGGATCCGGACGACGTCGGGGGCGACCTCGACGCACTCGTCGACGGAGCAGAACTCCAGCGCCTCCTCCAGGCCCATCTTGCGCGGGCGGGCCAGCGTCTCCATCACGTCGGCGGAGGACTGACGCATGTTGGTCAGCTTCTTCTCCTTGGTGATGTTGATGTCGAGGTCTTCGGCACGCGGGTTCTCGCCCACGACCATGCCCTCGTACACCTCGGCGCCCGGCTCCACGAAGAAGGTGCCGCGGTCGGCCAGCTGGATCATCGCGTACGCGGTGATCGGGCCGGACCGGTCGGCGACCAAGGATCCGGAGTGCCGGGTGCGGATCTCGCCCGCCCACGGGAAGTACCCCTCGAACACGTGGTTCGCGATACCGGTGCCGCGGGTCTCGGTGAGGAAGTCGGTGCGGAAGCCGATCAGGCCGCGCGCCGGGAGGACGTAGTCGAGCTTGATGCGGCCGGTGCCGTGCCCGCCCATGTGCTCCATGCGGCCCTTGCGGGCGGCCAGCAGCTGCGTGATGCCGCCGAGGTGCTCCTCCGGGGAGTCGATCGACAGCCGCTCGAACGGCTCGTGCAGCTTGCCGTCGATCATCTTGGTGACCACCTGCGGCTTGCCGACGGTCAGCTCGAAGCCCTCGCGGCGCATCTGCTCCACCAGGATGGCCAGCGCCAGCTCGCCACGGCCCTGGACCTCCCAGGTGTCGGGGCGCTCGGTCGGCAGGACGCGGATCGAGACGTTACCGATCAGCTCCTGGTCGAGGCGCGCCTTCACCAGGCGGGCGGTGACCTTGTCGCCCCCGCTGCGGCCGGCCAGCGGCGAGGTGTTGACACCGATGGTCATCGAGATGGCGGGCTCGTCGACGGCGATCCGGGGCAGCGCCTCCGGGTTCTCGACGTCGGCGAGGGTGTCGCCGATGGTGATCTCGGGGATGCCGGCGATGGCGACCAGTTCGCCCGCGCTCGCCTCGGTCGCCGGGACGCGGGTGAGCGCCTCGGTGACCAGCAGTTCGGAGATGCGGACGTTCTGGATGCTGCCGTCCTCGCGCATCCAGGCCACCGTCTGGCCCTTGCGCAGGCTGCCGGAGTGGATGCGGATCAGCGCGATCCGGCCGAGGAAGTTGGAGGCGTCGAGGTTGGTGACCAGCGCGCGCAGCGGGCCCTCGCGGTCGGCGAAGGGCGGCGGCACGTGACGCAGGAGGGTCTCGAACAGCGGGTCGAGGTTCTCGCTCTCGGGCACCGCGCCGTCGGCGGGCTGCTCGAGGCTCGCCTTGCCGGACCGGGCGGAGGCGAAGACGACCGGCAGGTCGAGGATCGCGTCGAGGTCGGCGTCCTCGATGTCACCGGCCAGGTCGAGCAGGAGGTCGTGGGTCTCTTCGACGACCTCGGAGATCCGGGCGTCGGGCCGGTCGGTCTTGTTGACGACCAGGATCACCGGCAGGCCGGCTTCGAGGGTCTTGCGGAGCACGAACCGGGTCTGCGGGAGCGGGCCCTCGCTGGCGTCGACCAGCAGCACGACACCGTCCACCATGGAGAGGCCGCGTTCGACCTCGCCGCCGAAGTCGGCGTGACCCGGGGTGTCGATGACGTTGATCGTCACCATGCCCTCGTCGGTCTTGCGCCGGATGGAGGTGTTCTTCGCGAGGATGGTGATGCCCTTTTCCCGCTCGAGCTCCCCGGAGTCCATCACGCGATCGACGAGTTCGGCGCGCTCCTCGAAGGCGCCGGACTGCCGGAGCATCGCGTCGACGAGGGTCGTCTTGCCGTGGTCGACGTGTGCGACGATGGCGACGTTGCGCAGGTCGGGCCGGGTCTTGCCGGACGAGCGGCCGGCATCGACTGCGGTGGCGCTGGCTGCGGGCACGCGAAGGCTCCAAAGGTTTCAAGTTCGGGTGTGGTGCCCGCGCTCGCGCGTTCGAGACACGCCTGGCCGACTTTGGCCTTACGCGGACCAAACCAGGATACCTGTAGCCCGACTGTGAGCAGCCCCACGCCCCCTGATCGGTTAGGCTCACCTAACGTGTAGAGGTCGCCGACGCCGGTCGGAGAAGGAGCGCGAGTGGGCAAGAAACTACCCGACGACCCGCACAAGCTCGTGCGCAAATGGATGAAGTCCGGCAAGGTCAAGAAGAAATGCTGCCGGTCGAAGTCGAGGTGCGGCAAATGCCCCGTCCTCGCCCTCAAAAAGGCGAAGACGAAGATCGCGAAAGCCGCTTAGAAGATCGTCAATGCACCACCGCCTCGTTGATCGCCCGCAGTTCCGGCGCGGTCCGGGTCGGCGAGAACTCGATCACCTCGTAGGCGGCCATGTGCTTGATCGAGAAGGGGTCGGTCGCGAGGATCGCGTCCAGCTTTCCCCTGGCCATGGGCTTGGTGATGATCACGCCGCCGATGCGCGGGTTGCGCCTGCCGGAGGCGAGGAAATTGCCGTGTTCGTACTGCTTGGTCAGCCAGTCGGCGTGATCAGGGAGCACATAGTCGATTTCTTCGATGGGCGCGGTGTAGGTCAGCAGGACGACGAACATGAGTCGAAGGTAGACCCGGATCGCCAATATGACGGACGTACTGCCCCGGCCGATATGAAGTGTTGACGCGCCGTGCCCGGAATGAGTGAAACCACCCGCGTTTCGTCCTCTGGTTGCGGTGGTTCGACGTCGAACCACCGCAACCAGAGGACGAAACGCGGGCCGCTCTGTAGGATGAGCCGCATGCGCGCGCAGAACGCCCAGTGGTGGCCGCCCTCCGGCGGCCCCGAAGTCCTGCGCTGAACCAGACGAGCGCAACCACCAGGCCGCCCCACCGGGCGGCCTTTTCGTGCCCGGACCCTGGGGCGGCCCGAATCCGGAAGGAAGAAGGCAGATGATCAGGTTGTCCGGGATCACCCCGTCCGGCCACGTTCACGTCGGGAATCACCTGGGGGCCATTTCCCGCTGGGCCGACGAGGGCGGGCCGGACGACCTGTACTTCGTCTCCGACCTGCACGCGATGACGAACTCGCACAATCCGGCGAAGCTGCGATCGATGGCGTCGGAGCAGCTGGCCGTGCTGATCGCGGCCGGGATCGAGCCGGATCGCGTGTTCGTGCAATCGGACATCGCCCGCGAGCTGGGCGCCCTCAACTGGGTCCTGGAGTGCACCTGCAACTACGGCGAGGCCGCCAGGATGATCCAGTTCAAGGAGAAGTCGAAGGGCCGCGCCGGGGTGCGGCTGTCCCTGCTGACCTATCCGGTGCTGATGGCGGCGGACATCCTGCTGCAGGGCGCGGACGAGGTCCCGGTCGGCGAGGACCAGCGGCAGCACGTCGAGCTGGCGCGGACGCTGGCGAAACGGTTCAACTCCACCTACGGCGACGTGTTCACCATGCCGAAGGCGGTGCTGCCGCCCGCCGGCGCACGGGTCATGGACCTCGCCGAACCGACGCGGAAGATGTCGAAGTCGACGAAGGAGGAGGCCGGGGTGGTCTTCGTCCTCGACGAGCCCGACCAGGTCCGCCGGAAGGTCAAACGCGCGAAGACCGACGGCGGGTCGAAACCGGCCTACGCGCCCGAGAGCAGGCCTGGGATGGCGAACCTGCTGGACATCCTCGCGGCGTGCGCCCGGGAGAAGCCCGAGGTACTCGCGGACCGGTTCGACTCCTACGGCCAGGTCAAGGAGGCCGTCGCCGAGGCGCTGATCGAGGAGTTGCGGCCGGTCCGGGAAGCCGCTCTGGCGCTGCTGCGCGACCCCGGTGAGCTGGAGCGGGTGCGCAAGGCGGGTGCCGTCCGGGCGGCGGAGCGGGGCGAGCACCGGCTCCAGTCGGCGCTGCGGCTCATCGGCGCCGGCTGAAGTTCCGTGAAGGACTCCTTGAGGGACTCTGGGTCCCTCAAGGAGTCCTTCACGGACTTGCGATCAGGGTGTGCAGGGCGGGTAGGAGGATCCGGTCGGCGGGCAGCCAATCGAGGTCGTCGAGTTCGTGCGGGGCGATCCACCGGACGTCCTTGTGCTCCACGGCCCGCGGTTCGTCCCCCGCGCTCACCAGCGAAGCGGCGTAAATCCGCAGCACCTTCCCCTTCGGCAGCGGCACGTCGTCCCCGACCCGGCCCGCGACCGTCACGGCGACGTCCAGCTCCTCCAGGCATTCCCGCGCCAAGGCGGCTTCGTCGCTTTCGCCGTCCTCGGCCCGCCCGCCCGGCAGTTCCCATTGCCCGGCGTGGTCGGCGGGCCAGGCCCGCTGCTGCGCCAGGAGCTGTCCGTTCCGCACGATGGCGGCGCCCACGATCACCACGCGGCACACCCTACTGACCGCGCGCCGCCTGCCAGACGACCTGGAAACGCGCCCCGCCATCGGGTGACTCACCGACGCGGACCCGGCCCCCGCGGCGCCGGACGGCCTCCGCGACCATCGCCAGCCCCAGACCGGTACCTCCGGACGACCGGGCCCGCGAATCGGACACCCGGTAGAACCGGTCGAACACCCGCTCCCGGTGCTCGGGCGCGATCCCCGGCCCGTCGTCGTCGACCACCACCCGCACCGTCGACCGCGCCGCGAGCACCGACACCACGATCTGGCCGCGCGCGTAGCGGCAGGCGTTGCGCAGCAGGTTGCTCAGCACCAGCTCGACCTCGGCGTGCGTGGCCAGCGCCCACGCCGCCCCGACCGTGCCGCTCACCCGGATCTCCGGCGCGCCGGCGGGCATCCGCGCGACCGCGGCCCGCACCTCGCTCACCAGCTCGACGGGTTCCGCGGGCGGGACCTCCCCCGCGTCCGACCTCGCCAGCGCCAGCAGCCCGTCGAGCAGCGCGGAGAGCCGTTCCGCCTCCTCCAGGATGTCGGAAAGCGTCTCCTGCGAGAGATCGGGATCGGGATTGGCGACGGCGACCTCGGCCTGCACGCGGATCGACGCGACCGGCGACCGGAGCTCGTGCGCGGCGTCCCCGGTGAACCGGCGAAGGCGTTCGGCGCCCTCCTCCTGCCGCGCCAGCAACGCGTTGAACTCCTCCGCCAGCGCGCGGAGCTCGTCGTGCGAATCCGGGAGCGGCAGCCGCGCGCCCGGCGGGAGCACCCGCACCGAACCGCGCATCCGCGCCACCGGCCGCAGGGCGAACCGCACCAGCAGCCACGTCGCGATCCCGGCGCCCACCGCGCCGACGGACGCGACCACGAACAGCCACAACCCGCCGGAGTGCACAGCCGTCGCGAAGCCGACCAGGCCCGCACCCGCCACGACGAGCCGCTGCTGTCCGTCGGGGGCGGTGACCACGGTGCCCGCCCAGCGCCAGCTGTGCTCGCCGCCGGTCGTGACCGGTTCGCCCGCCTTCAGCGCGCGGACCTCCACCGCGTCGAGGTTCGCGGGCGGGAGGCCGTCCACCGGGCCACCGCCGGTGTCGAGGACGCGGACGGTGACCGCCGATCCCGATGGCGCCCGCCCTGCGGCGACGTCGGCCTTCGCGGTCTCCAGCTGGGCGCTCAGCTCGTCGTCGACCGAGCCGATCAGCAGCGGTTGCAGGTTGTCCCCCGCGACCGCCGCCAGCCCGAGCAGGAAGCCGAGCGTGACCGTGGCCGTGAGCAGGGTGATCCGGACCTCAAGCGATCGGCGGCGCCACCACGACGGCGAGCCGATCACCCCTGGCCCGCCGGGGCGATCACTTCGTCGAGCTGCGGATCCGAGGCCAGGTAACCGTGCCCTCGCACGGTCCGGACCAGCGCGCCCGCCCCGGCCGCGTCGAGTTTGCGGCGCACGTAGCCGACGTAGACCTCGACGACGTTCCGGGTCGCGGCCTGCTCGTCACCCCAGACGGCGCGCAGCAGCTCGTCCTTGGTGACGACCGTTCCCGCCCGGCCGGCCAGCACCTCCAGCAGCGCGAACTCCCGGGGACTGAACGCCACTTCGACACCGTCGTAGCGGACCTGCCGCAGGCTCCGGTCGACTTCGAGCGCGCCGATGCGCAGCGGCCCGCGGATGGCGTCCGGCGAGGCCCGCCGCAGCACCGCGCGCACCTGCGCGACCAGGACCACGAACGAGAACGGTTTCACGAGGTAGCCGTCGGCGCCGAGGTCGAGGCCGTCCGCCTGGTCGACCTCCCCGTCCTTCGCCGAGATCATCAGCACAGGTGTGGTGACGCCGAGCGCGCGCAGTCGTTCGAGCACGCGGTAGCCGGACAGACCCGGGAGCATGATGTCGAGCAGGACCACGTCGAAGGAGCCCGTCTGCGCGAGCCGCAGGCCGCTGGGCCCGTCGGCCGCCGTGACCACGTCCATGTCCTCGGCGCGCAGCCCCCGCTGCAGCGCCTTGCGCACGCCGGGCTCGTCGTCGACCACCAGTACTCGAGGTTTCACGTCCCTCATCATTCACGCTTTCACCAGCTCACGCGCGACCTCTCAGCGCCATCTCAGCTCCGGCGGCGGAGGCTGAGTGGTGTCTCAGCGTTTCCGGGGAAGCGTTGTCGCCAAGACCCGAGCACACTGGGGCTCGGGGAAACAGGGAGAGACAGCATGGATCCGAAGAGGAAGGCCCTCACCGCGGCGGTGGTGGGGACGGCTCTCGGCGTCGGCGGGCTCGTCGTCGTCGCGATGCCGGCCACCGCGGGCGACGCGCCCGTCTTGCCGCAGATCAGCGCCGAAGAGCTGGTGCAGTCGACGCTCAACGCGAAGCCGTCGGCGTTCGACGGCAAGGTCAAGGTCAGCAACGACCTCGGCCTGCCGCAGGTCGGCGGCGCCCTGCCCGGTGTCTCGGCGCTCGACGTCGACTCGGCACAGGTTTCGACCGACGGCGCGGGCAAGAGCAAGATCTCGCTCACCGAGGGCTCCAGCCAGCAGACCATCGTCCGCAACGGCCAGACCGTCTGGGAGTACGACTCCAAGGACAACTCGGCCACCAAGGTGACCATCCCGGACGGGCTGGCCAAGGAGCACCAAGAGAAGAGCAAGGACGTCGATCCGGCCACGGTGGCGTCGGAACTGCTCGGCAAGGTGCGCGAGAGCAGCACGATCGCCGTCGACGGGACGGCCTCGGTGGCGAACCGGGCGGCGTACGAACTGGTGCTGACCCCGAAGCCGACCGAGCGGACCCTCCTGCGCGAGATCCGCGTCGCGATCGACGACCAGACCCGGATGCCGCTGCGCGTCACGGTGCTGGCCAACGGCACGTCGGCCCCGGCGTTCGAGGCTTCGTTCAGTGAGATCACCTTCGCGGCCCAGCCCGCGTCGAACTTCGAGTTCACCCCGCCCAAGGGCGCGAAGGTGACCGAGAAGGCCCCCGAGGTCGAGCCGAAGGACCGTGAGCTGGCCGAGCGGGCGAAGTCCGAGATCAAGGTCGTCGGCGACGGCTGGGACACCGCGATCACCGGCAAGATCCCGGCCGACGCGCTGGCGAAGGCCGGCGAGGCCAAGGACGAGCAGGGCCGCCAGGTCGACCCGAAGGCGCTGCTTTCGCGATTCGCCAAGCCGGTCAGCGGTGCCTGGGGCAGCGGCTGGCTGGTGACCACCAAGGTCGGCAGCGGCGTGCTGACCGACGACGGCCGCTACGCCGCCGGCGCGGTGCCGGAGCAGGTCCTCTTCGAGGCTTTGGCCGCGAAGTGACCACCACGTTCGAAGCCGGGGCGGACGCTTCCCAGGAGGCGTCCGCCCCGGCGGTACCCATGGCGGCCCGCACCAGGGGCCTGCGCAAGGTCTACGGCCGCACGGTGGCCGTGGACCACGTCGATCTCGACGTTCCCGAAGGCGCCGTGCTGGGGATGCTCGGCCCCAACGGTTCGGGCAAGACGACGACCATCCGGATGCTGCTCGGTCTCGTGCGGCCCACCGAGGGCGAGGTCGAACTCTTCGGCAAGAAGATGCCCGACGAGGCGGCGCACGCGCTGCCCGACGTCGGCGCGCTGGTCGAAGGGCCGGGTTTCCACCCTTTTCTCTCCGGCCGGGAGAACCTGCTGCGCGTGGCCGCGGCCGAACCGCGGCTGGCCTCGGCGGGAATCCCCGGAGCGGTCGACGCGGCACTCGAGCGGGTCGGCCTGACCGGCGCCGCCACCCGGCGCTACAAGGGCTATTCGCTGGGGATGAAGCAGCGGATGGGCCTGGCGAGCGCGCTGCTCGTGCCGAGGCGGATGGTCGTGCTCGACGAGCCGACGAACGGCCTCGACCCGGCGGGCACCAGGGAGATCCGCCGGATCATCGCCGAACTGCACGCCGACGGCGTCACCGTGCTGGTGTCGTCGCATCTGCTGGCCGAGGTCGAGGCGACCTGCACGCACGTCGCGGTGCTCCAGTCCGGGAACGTGATCGCCCAGGGCGAGCTCTCGGAGCTGCTGGAGTCGGGGAACGCGGCGCTGCTGGTGCGGACGCCGGACGCCGAACTCGCGGTGGAGACGTTGCGGGAGAACAGGATCGGCAGCAGGCTTACGCCGGACGGCGTCCGCGTCGACCTGACCGCCGCCGAAGCCCCCGACGTGCTGCGTCATCTGGTGACGGCCGGAGTGGCCGTGCACGAAGCGGCGCGGGCACGGACCGGGCTCGAAGACCTGTTCGCCCGGCTGACCCAGCCGGAGTCCACTGTAGACGGTGAGGGGGAGTCGTGACCCACGCTCTGGCCGCGGCACCCGCGGCACGGACCGGGCAGGACAGTGTCGGCCTGCTCCGGTTGTACCGGGCGGAACTGCGCTGGATCTTCCGGCGGCCGCGCACGCTCGCCGTGCTGGGCCTGCTCGCGTTGATCCCGGTGATCATCGGAATCGCGCTGACGCTCGTCGACCCGACGGAGACGAACAACGGCGGTGGCGGCGGGGACGGCGCGCTGCTCGCGTCCGCGGTCAGCAACGGGTTCATCCTGCCGGTCGCCGCGCTGACCATGACGCTGGGGCTGCTGCTCCCGCTCGCTTCGGCGATGGCCGGGGCGGACGCGATCGCCGGCGAGGCGGCCCACGGGACGCTGCGAGGCTGGCTGATCGCGCCGGTCGGCCGGGGCAGGCTGCTCGCGATCAAGGCGTTCGGCGTCGCGACGGTTTCGACGGTCGCCGTGCTGGCCATGACGTTCACCGGTTTCGTCACCGGCCTGATCATCAGCGGCACCGACTCGATGTTCACCCTCACCGGCTCGACGCTGAGCGTCTGGGACGCGCTGGGCCGCGTCCTGCTCGTGGCCGCGTGGGTGGTGCTGCAGCTGTGGGCGGTCGGCGCGGTCGCGCTGGCGATCTCGGCGTTCACCGAGCATCCGATGCTGGTCGTCGCCTCGGTGCTGGCCGGGACGATCGTGTTCACCATCCTCGGTTTCCTGGACGCTGTCTCGTGGCTGCACCCGTTCCTGCTCAACGAGAACTGGTCGCAGGCGCCCGCCTCGGTGCTGATGGACCCGGTGGACACGGCCCTGCTCGGCGAAGGCGCGTTGCGTGCCGCTTGCTACATCGCCATCGGGCTTTCGATCGCCTACGCGCGCCTGACCACGCGAGACGGCTGACTCCCACGCGTTTCGTCCTCTAGTTGCGGTACTTGCGCGTGCAAGTACCGCAACTAGAGGACGAAACGCGGAGTTGGGCGACGCCGTCCGGGTCCAGCGCGAGCCGGACGGTGTCGCCGGGGCGCAGGTCGGCGGTGACCGGCGCGACGGCGTCCACAGTGGACAGATCACCGCCGGGTGCGACCACGAGCCGGACGTGTTCCCGCCGGTGCACGACGGCGACGACCTCGCCTTCGACACCTTCGGCGGAAACCCGCAGGCCGTGCGGCCGCAATCCCAGCCGCACCGCGCCGTCCTCGACGTCGGGCAGTGTGACGTCACCGAGCGGCGTCCGCACCACACCGCCGGAAGCCTCCCCGTCGACGAACGTGGTCACGCCGAGGAACCGTGCGACATCCTCGTCCACCGGCTGCCGCCAGACGCGGCGCACCGCACCCTCCTGCCGGATCTCACCGTCTTCGAGCACGGCGACCCGGTCGGCGAGCGTGAACGCCTCCTCCTGATCGTGCGTGACCAGCAGCGCGGTGATCTTGCTGCGCCGCAACAGGGCCGCGAGGTCGATCGCCAGCTGCTCCCGCAGCCCGGCGTCCAAACCGGACAGCGGCTCGTCCAGCAGCAGCAACCGCGGCTCCGGCGCCAGCGCGCGGGCCAGTGCCACGCGTTGCGCCTGCCCGCCGGACAGCTCGGTCACCCTCCGCCGCTCGTAGCCGACGAGCCCGACCAGCTCCAGCAGCGCACGGACGCGGTCCGCGTGCTCGGCGCGCGGCACCTCGTGCATCCGCAGCCCGAACGCGATGTTCGAGGCGACGTCCTTGTGCGGGAACAGCTGCCCGTCCTGGAACACCAGCCCGAACTCCCGCCGGTGCACCGGGACACCCGAGAGGTCCTCGCCGTCCCACCGCACGGTGCCCGACGTCAGCGGCTCCAGCCCGGTGATCGCCCGCAGCAGCGTCGACTTCCCCGATCCGGACGGGCCGAGCAGCGCCAGGACCTCGCCGTCGGCGATGTCCAGCCGGGCGTCCTTAACGGCCGCGAAAGATCCATAGTGGACGGTCAGATCCCGTACCGACAGCGACACTAGAACTCCCCTACCGAATTCTGCCCGCGGACCGCGCCGAACCGGTCGATCAGCACCACCGCCACCACGGTCACGATCATGAGCAGCGCGCAGGCCGCGTAGGCCATCTGGTTGTTCAGCTCCCCCGGCCGCGAGATCAGCGTCGCCACGGCGACCGGCAGCGTCGGCGCGTCCGGCCTGGACAGGAAGCTCGTCGCCCCGAATTCGCCGAGCGCGACCACGTACCCGAAACCCGCCGCCGCGACCAGCGAACGCGCGGTCAGCGGGAGATCGATCTCGCGCCACACGCGACCGGGGCTCGCGCCGAGGGTCGACGCGGCCTGCCGCAGCCGGACGTCGACCGACCGCAGCACCGGAAGCACCATCCGCACGATCAGCGGGATGATCACCAGCGCCTGCGCGAGCGGCACCAGCAGCGGCGACGTCCGCAGGTCGCCCGGCAGCGCGTCGAGCGTGACGAGATAGCCGAACCCGACGGTCACCGCGGACACGCCCAGCGGCAACATGAGCGCGGCGTCCATCGTCTCGCCCATGCCCTTGGCCAGCCTGCCCGGCGTGCGGCGCAGCGCCACCAGCACGACCGAGGCCAGTACGCCGACGATCATCGCGAGGGTCGTGGCGTCGAACGCCGTCCGCAGCGACATCGACGCCGCGTCCCATCCCGAGACCTGGAGCGCGCCACTGGCTCCCTGCCCGGCGAGCGCCGCGTACCCGGCAAGGCTGAAACCGTCCGAAGTGGACACGGATTCGACCAGCAGCGCCACGATCGGCGTCATCAGGAGCGCGATCACCGCGAGCCCGGCGGACACCGCCCACCACTCGCCGCCCCTCGGCCGCCGCGCCGTCTCACTCCGCGAACGCAGGCGCACCGCGTTCTCCCGCCGCCGCCTGGCCAGCGCTCCCACGACGAGCGCGGCGACGACGGCGGCGAACTGCACCAGCGACAACGCGGCCGCGCCGGACAGGTCGAGCAGTTCGACCGTGCGCAGGTAGATCTCGGTCTCCAGGGTGCGGTACTTCGCCCCGCCGAGGATGAGCACGACCCCGAAACTGGTGGCGCAGAACAGGAACACCACCGCGGCCGAAGACGCGATGGCCGGGGCCAACGCGGGCAGTGTCACCGACCGGAAGGCGCGCCACGGCGACGCGCCGAGTGCCCGCGCCGCGTCCACGGTGCGCGGGTCGAGATGGCTCCACAGCCCGGATACCGTGCGCGCGACGACGGCGACGTTGAAGAACGCGTTGGCCAGCACCAGCGGCAGCAGCCCGCCGTCGGGCCAGAGCGCGCGGAACGCCAGGCCGACCACGACGGTCGGCAGCACGAACGGCACCAGCACGAGCGTCCGGACCAGCGAGACCCCCGGCAGCCGCACGCGCGCGAGCAGGAACGCGACCGGCAGGCCCGCCAGCACCGCGACGATCGTCGAAACCCCGGCGCTGGCAACCGTGAATCCCGCGAGTTTCCAGGTCAGCGGGTCACCGATGGCCGTGCCGACGCCGCCGGAGCCGAAGCCCCGCCCGATGATCGCCGCGACCGGCCAGGCGAAGAACACCACGAGGAAACCGAGCGGCAGCACGGCGAGTGCGGCCAGCCCGGCTCCACGGAAAGTCGGCCTGCCGGTGTTCAGCCTTCGAGTAGCGTGCGCCACTGGGCGATCCACTGCTCGCGCCCGGCCTGGATCTTGGCCGGTTCGAGCGTCTTCGGCTGCTGCGGCAGCGGCGCGGCCTGCGCCCAGCCCTGCGGGAGCTCGACGCCCTGCCGGGCCGGGTACACGTACATGTTGCTCGCCACCGTCACCTGGAACTGCTGCGACAGCAGGAAGTCCACCACCTTGCGGGCCTTCTCGACCTGTTTGCCGCCCTTCAGCACGCCCGCGTACTCGACCTGGCGGTAGCAGGTGTCCAGCAGCGCCTTCGTGCGCGGCTTGCCGTCGTCGCCGATCTCGGCGGCGGGCGAAGAGGCGTAGGAGACGACGATCGGGCGCGGCCCCTTGCCCGAGGAACCGGAGAATTCCTTGGAGTAGGCCTCTTCCCAGCCGCTGACCGTCTTGAGCCCGTTGGCCTTCAGCTGCGTCCAGTACCCCTGCCAGCCCTGCTCGCCGAACTGGGCGATGGTGCCGAGCAGGAACGCCAGCCCGGGCGAGGACGTCGCGGGGCTCTCGGCGACCATCAGGTCCTTGTACTTGGCGTCGGTCAGGTCCGCGAACGACTTCGGCTCCGGGATCCCCTTCTCCGCGAAGTACCGGGTGTCGATGTTGACGCAGACGTCGCCGAGGTCGACCGCGGAGAGCCGGTGCTCGGGGTCGACGGAGTAGCGCTGCGGGCCGCGATCGGCCTCCGGGCTGGTGTACTGCTCGAAAACACCCTCGGTGAGCGCGCGCGAGGCGAACGTCGAGTCGATGCCGTACGCGACGTCCCCGATCGGGTTCGCCTTGGTCAGCACCAGTTTGTTGGTCAGCGCGCCCGCGTCCCCCTGCTTGAGCACGGAGATCTTGATCCCGGACTGCCGCTCGAACGCGTCGAGGACCTCCTGGGGGGCGAGCCACGAGTCGTGTGTCACGAGCGTGACCGTCGCCGGCGCCTGCGGGTCGTTCCCCGTGTTCCCGGAGAGCGAGCAGCCCGCGACGAGGGCGGCCACCGTGCCAGCCGCAACGACCGTGCGGAGGGCGCGTTTCATCTAGCCTCCTGCGTTCTTCAAGGGGGGACCCGTGGCAAACGTGCAGCGTAGCCGACGGCGTACCACCATGGAGTCATGGCGGAAATCTTGAACGACCAGCAGGCCGACGAAGCCGTGACCAAGCTCTCCGGGTGGACGCGCGACGGCGTGACGATCGAGCGGACGGCGAAGCTGCCGAGCTTCCCGAAAGCCATCGAAGCGGTGGACAAGGTGGCCGAACTGGCGGAGGCGGCCGACCACCACCCCGACATCGACATCCGCTGGCGGACGGTGACGTTCCGGCTCAGCACGCACTCCGCCGGAGGGCTGACGGAGAAGGACTTCTCGCTCGCGTCGCAGATCGACGGGGTACTCGCGGAGATGTGACGTCCGCTACGACCGCGCCACAACTCCGCTCCTCGGACGTCACCCCGGTAGGGACACAACGAGAAAGGACGAGTGATGACGCAGGCGATCGTGGTGGGGTTCTCGGCGTTCGGCGCGATGGTGGCGGCCGCCGCCGGAGTGCTCTGGTACACGGCGCGCGATCGGCATCACCAGCACGACCAGTGACGTTGATCACACCGGCGTCCGGCAGGTAACGCGGAGCCTGATCAACGCGCTGTTCCCGGCGGACCTGTCGCTTCTCGCCCCCGGGGAACCGCCGTGAACAACGCCTCCATCACCGCCGCCCAGCGCGCCTGGGTGACCACGTTCGCCGCCGCCATCACGCTGCTGACGATCGTCGTACTGGGCCTCCTCGGTTAACCCGGGTAAGCCTCACGGGCGGCGACGAGCTCCGGAAGGTGCTCCGCCGCCCATTTCCGGCACGCCTCCATCGGCTCGAACAACGTCCGGCCGAGCGAGGTGAGCTCGTACTCCACCCGCGGCGGCGTCTCGTCGTACGCCGTCCGCGTGATCATGCCGTCGCGCTCCAGCGCCCTGAGGGTCTCCGTGAGCACCTTCGGCGTGACTCCCCGCAAGGGCACCCGCAGCTCGGAGAACCGGCGCGGCCCTTCTTCCAGGCACTGCACGACCAGGCCCGCCCATTTGTCGCCGATCCGGAACGGGGTCAGGTTCGACGGGCAGCCGGGCGCGAACATGTCGGGACTCAACGGCTTCACCCGTCCGAAGTTACCCTCGCCCACGCCGCCAGCTCGACCGCCGCTTCCTGATAGGTGCGTGAGCCGGTGGACATCGCGATCACCAGGTCGTACGCGTCGTCCTCCGGCGCGTCGAGGTCATACCCGTTGAGGCCGTAGAAGACGAACGTCGCCATCCAGGACAGGCGTTTGTTGCCGTCGATGAGCGGATGGTTGCGCACGACCGACTCCAGCAGCACCGCCGCCTTCTCGTGCAGCGTCGGATAGGCGTCCTGCCCCATCAACGAGGACTGGGGCCGGTGCGCGGCGGAGTCGAGCAGGCCGAGATCGCGGATCTTGGGTACCCGGAGGTCCTCCGCGAGCGTCAGGAGGTCTTCGACGGTGAGGTACTCGATCACTGGGCGAGACGGTCGAGCAGGGCGGCGTAGCGCTCTCGGCCGTCCTTCGACAGCGCCCGGACACGATCGTCACGGACGCGGCGCGCGGCGGCCTCGGTGATGGCGCGAACGGTGGCCTCGTGCTTGCTCACGCCGTCGGCCTCCGCCAGCAGGGCGAGCGCGCGCTCCTGCTCGTCGTTCAACCTCAGGGTCATGGCCATGCCGTGGATGATACCACTCTGGTAGCAACCGTCCCGTACGCAAACCTGCGTAGCCGCGAATGCCGCCTCGGGGCCGACGCCCTGAGCCGCCGCGCGCAGGACTCTTCAGTGGTCTTGAAATCCAGTGAGGAGTTCGCCATGAACCGTGCCACCGCCGCCGTCGCCAACGCCTTCTTCCTCTTCGTCGGCGTCGCCGGCCTGATCATCCAGATCGCTTCGGATGTCCCCGGGTTTCCGGACATCCCACCCGGCCCGTTCATCCTCGGCGTGAGCGGGATTCTCGTGCTGACACTGGCCGCCAAGTACCGATGGATCCTCTTCCTCGGCATCGCCGCACCGGTGTTCATCCTCGTCGGCGCCCTGCTCGAAGGGTCGTTCTGGGGACGGCTCGCCGACCTCGGCGACTTCGAGCCCTTCCTCGGGACCGCGCTGCTGATCGGCGGGGTGATCGCCGCGGCGATCACCGGCGCCGTCGCCGTCTCGCACGCCTATCGCCGGACCGCCGCGCACTGAACCGGAAAAAGGGGACGATCGGAGGTTGCTCCGGTGACCGGCGCACTATTGGCTACTCGAACGAGTTTCTCCGAGAAGTGAGGGGTGTTCCATGGCAGGTCTGCGCAGACGTGAGGTGCTCGCGGGCGCGGTGGCACTGGCGGGCGCGGCGACGATCGGGTTGAACCCCGGCACGGCCGCCGCGGCGACGCAGCAACGTCCGGGCGCGCAGTTCCCGCCGTCGCTGGAGTTCGGCGACTACCCCGTGGTCGCGCGGGTCCGCTCACGGCGGGCGCTGGAGCACCTGCGGGTGCTCAGCGACAAGATCGGCCCCCGGATCGCCGGTACCGAAGGCGAACTGCGGGCGCGGGACTACATCGCGAAGGTGCTTCGGGACCTGCGCTACCAGGTCACGCTGCAGCCGTTCCCGATCGCCGACAAGTTCCTCGGCGGCCTGTCGGTCGGACGTGACAGCTGGCAGACCGGCTCGTCGCCGCAGGGCGCGCAGGACGTCACGCGCGAGGCCGTCGTCGTCGACGCCGGCGACGGCAGCACGCTGCCCGACGATCTGACCGGCAAGATCGTGCTGATCGCCGCCGTGACCAACAAGGCCGACGCGTACCTGATCGCCGCGCAGCGCGGAGCGGACGCCGTGCTGCTCGGCCGCATCGGCGCCGACCCGGCACGCAAGCTGTCCGCGTTCTCCCCGACGCTGGCCACCCCGGTCACCATCCCGGTGCTCGGCCTGGCCCAGGTGCAGGTGGAGCGGCTGCGCGAACGGCTCGCCAAGGGTTCGGTCACGGTGAAGGCGACGGCCACCCACCACAAGAACCTGACGTCGTACAACGTCATCGCGGAACGGCCGGCCATGTTCCCCGGCAAGGACGACGGCGTGGTCATGGTGACCGCGCACTACGACAGCGTCCCCGGCTCCCCCGGCGCCAACGACGACGGCAGCGGCACCGTGCTGTGCCTGGAACTGGCGCGTGTCCTGCGCCATCTGCCGACGAACAAGACGCTGCGGTTCGCGCTGTGGGGCTCGGAGGAATACGGGCTGATCGGCTCGCGGCACTACGTCAAGAACCTGTCCGACCCGGAAGCGAAGCGGATCGCGGGCTGCTTCCAGAACGACATGGTCGCCACCAGCTGGGACCCGGCGGTCACGTACTGGCTGCTTTCGGTCGACGGCGCCGACAACGCCACGACCGCGGCCGTCAACGCCGCCGCCAAGCGGCTCGGCTACGACCCGCGGGTCAAGGGCCCGGTGGCGCGCGGTTCGAGCGACCACGTGCCGTTCTTCGAACGCGGGATCGCTTCGGGCAACTTCAGCTGGCGCGGCGAGACCGGCCCGGCGCTGCTGGAGCCGACCTACCACACGCCGGAAGACACCATCAAGGACAACGTTTCCCTTGAACGGCTTCAGGTTTCGCTGGAGCTGATCGGCTCCGCCGCGTACAGCCTGCTGCGGAAGTGAGGCTCGCCGGGTGTCCTCGTCGGGGACACCCGGCACTCCTCAGCGTGTGTAGTCCACCGGCCCCAGGGCGATCGGGGCCGGATTCTTCGCGACCCAGGCGACGGCCAGCTCGCTCAAGCGATCGAGGTGGTCTTCCCAGCCGCGGCCCGACCTGACCTGCTTGGCGATCTCCTTCGCTTCTTGGAGTTCTTCCTCGCCAAGAGGCTCACCACGCGCCAGGAAACCCGGGAACGCGTCGGCCATCGCACGATAGTCGCGATCCCAGTTCGCCCCGCCGTTCCGGAACATCTCGTCGGAGATCCGGCCGGTGACACGGACGACCTCGCACTGCACCGTCTCGCCCGCACCCCTCGACGGCACGAGGAACTCCCAGAGCGCTTTGTGCCGCTCCTGCCAGGACCCGTCGGGGACGACGATCGGCGACACCCCGTCGTGCTTCGACCGCGGGGCGACCGGCTCGACCTCGAAGAGCCGGTACAGCTCACTGAGCGCGGCGTCGGTCTCTTCGAGGATGTCGCGGTTGAAGGTCTCGCGGTGGAACTCGAAACCACTACCGATCCGCTCGACCTTCCGGCGCATCTCGGGCGTGACGCTCGCGCCCCGGCCGAGCAACAGCTTCGCCAACTCGGCGGACTCGCGGAGGTAGGCGTTTTCGGTGCTGATCAGGCATCTCATCAGCAACGTGTCACCGCGCCCGTCGAGAACGCCGGTCGACGCGCCGTGCTCGATCAGCACTCGCGCGGATTCGGTCCTCAGCCTCTCCACCGCCGCCTGAAGCGGCGTTTTCCCGGAGGTGTCTGCCGCGTCGATGTCCGCGCCGAGCGAGAGCAGCAAAGGAATCTGCTTCGCCGCACCGCGGGAAGCCCGCGTGTGAAGCGGGGTCCTGCCGTAGCTGTCCGGGGTGTCCACCGCGAGCCCCTGCCCGATCAGCCAGACGATGAGCTCGTCCGGGCACTTCGGGAAGCCGATGGCGGTGCCCTTGGAATAGCCGCCCCGCGCGTCGATCTCGCATTTGCCGAAGACGGCCTTGAGTTCCTCCACCGAGGCCGAGGTCAGCATCTCCTCGAAGTCCTTGGGAAGGGTCTTCCGCTTCCGTGCCATCTTGCTTCTCCTCAGTCGAACTTCGGCCGCAGTTGCTCGCGCATCTGCCGGAAGTTCCTCGGCTTCACGGCCCAACGCTCTTCGTCGGTGTCTTCGAAGGTCACCTCGTACTTCCCGGACGTGCGGTCGAACTGCACGAGGATCTTCACCGGCAGCTTGTCGCCGGGCCGGTAGTGGCCGCCGAGGTAGGCGTCGACCGCCGCCTCGATGCTGGACCACTTGCAGGCCACGGGCGTGACGCCTTCGGGTGAGTACGCGTACCCGTGCGCACTGCGAAACCCTTCGCCGAACTCCAGGATCACCGCCAGCGATTCCCAGCCGTCCACCGGTCCCATGGCGTCGACCAGCGACGTGACGAGATCGGCGGTCATGACCAGCGCTCCAGCTCTGCGTCGATACGCGGGTCGGTGCGGACCCAGACCTCACCGCCGGCGGCTCCCGGCGGGGCGTCCACGCGCTCGAGCCCGAGCGTCCGGACCAGCGTCAGGAGCTCGTCGCGAGCCTCGCCCGCGTCCTCGATGGAGTAGCTGTCGAAGAGGACGTAGTGCACGTCCCAGCGATCGTTGTACCCGGAGTCGGCCCAGATCCGGCAGAAGCGATCCACCGTCTCCCGGTCGAACGGCGCCGCCTGCTCCTGACCGCCGGCGGCGAACCCCTTCTCGATCTCCTCCGCGCTCCACCACGCCACTTCGTCCGCGACGGCGGCGGGGGTGAAGTCCTCCAGCGAGAGGAGGCCCTCCAGCAGCCAGCCGACCCCGGTGTCCCGGACGTCCAGCCGCGTCTCCTGCAACCGGGCCACCAGCCCGTCCGCCATGGCGCAGGGTCCGGAGAACGTGAAGACGCCGGTGGCGGCCACCACGGTGCCGCCGTCCGGATGCGGGACTTCGAGCGTCGTGTCCGCTTCAGTCACCAGCGCGAGAAGGTCTGCCGGCACCCCGTCGTAGAGCGCTGCCTGCGCCCGCGGGTCTTCGTAGAAGTTCAGCGGGCTGGTGTGGTCGAACGTCACCACGAGCCCGCGGCCCTCGGCGGTGAACCAGGCGTTGACGGTGTCGCCGCCGTTGCCGAAGCCGAAGTGCGTGACCCCGTCGATCGTCGTCGGCTCGTGTCCGTCGATGACGGTCAGGATCCCCAGCCGTCGGCGCAGCTCGCGCGGGTGGGTCCGTCGCAACACGGATCCGTCGAACTCGAAGCGGAGCCTCGCCCGGCTGAGGGCGGCGACGTCCGGCCACCACGGGCCACTACGGTCGAGCGCGGCCGTACCGCCACGGACGAAGTCGGCCACGTGGCTCCGGTAATCGCCGCCGTTGGTGACGAGGCGGTACTCGACCCGCGAGTTCTCCGCTCCCTTGACCCGGCAGATGGTTCCGGCGTCGAACATGAGCAGCAGCGCTTCTTCGTTCTCTTCGTCCTCGACGCAGAACGTCGCGTTGTCGTCGGCACGGTGCCGGTCGACGAACTCCCGGAACGCGTCGGGGGCGGACAGCGCGCCGCCCGGAACCCACCTCTGCTCGTTTTCCTTGTCGTCACTGAAGGTCAGCGGCCTCATCGTCGTCCTTGCTTTCCGGCCTGGTCGGCGGCCTCGGAACACATCAGGAAGCTCACCGTGCGCACCGCTTCACCGGTGAGAGCAGGGAAGGCGCTGCGTACCGCACGCTGGACCTTCTCCTCGATTCGTCGCCAGTCACGCTGATTCACGGCGTGCTCGCCTCTTCGCCGGTCACGGGCGATCCGCATCCCGGCGCACGCCTTCTCCGCGGTGGCGATCACCCGTAGGACTTCGGGGAGCAGGCCGGGATCGACGGCTCCCGGATCCCTGGCGGGTACCTTCCCGCCCGTGTACTTGAGAAGCGCCTTGTCGAGCGGGGCAAGCCTGGCGCGCTGACGGTTCGCGTCGTACTCGTGGACGAGCGACCAATCGGACCAGGCGCTCGCGGGGCGCAACGCCTCGAAGAGCTGCCCGCGTTCGAGCTGCTCGACGTCCGCGCCCTGAGCGACGAGCCTGCGGACGTCCCAGCGGATGTCCCGGAAAAACGCCTCGACGTCGGCGGGCGCGCCGAGGAGGATCGGGTCCAGCAACGCGACCGCCGCTCGTTCGTCGAGAGGACCCCGGACCCCGGCAGCGTCACACAGCGGCAGGATCGCGCTCCACAGCAGCAGGTGCCGGGTCAGGTCGTCCCGGATCACCTCGAGGTGTGCCTCGGAGACCGGGAAATCGAACCGGCGAGGGTCGTGGTTGGCGTTGGCTCCGGCGTCGAGTTCGAGCCTGAGCTCACCCTCCGCGCGGATCACTCGCGGCATCCAGGGGTTTTCGCGGATGAAGAGGACCTCGCTCATGAGGCCCAGCCGCGGGCGACCTGGCCAAGGACGTCGACGATGCCGCGGGACACGACCTCCAGCTGGCCGCGGCTACCGATGATCGGCCGAGGGTACGGCGGATCCGGATCGGGCTCCCCCTGGGAACGGCGGATGGCCAGTGCCAGCGCGTGCAGCATCTCGGGCTCCCCCTGCCGCTCACCGTCCGCGAACACGGCCAGGCGGCATTCCTGGGAGTTGAGCCCCCGTCCGAGCTGGACCGTCAGGCCGCACACCACGTCTCCTTCGGCGATCTCCACGGTGAACGACCGACGGCCTGTCGAGCCTCGCGAGACCTTGGCGCCGGCCGCGCGATACGCCCGCATGAATTCACCTACGGGGAGTGCGGCGAAACCGCCGGTCGCGGTCAGCAGGGAGTCTTCGTCGTAGGCACCCGTCGCCTCGGCCGCCCAATCGCGCTTCGCGTCACACCAGCGGTACCAGTCCTCCGCGAAGTCCGTGCACGCCAGGACACGGGCGAGCGGGGAGAGGGCGGGGCTCGTCATGCGGTTCATCCTCGGTCTGTGGCGGCGTGCTCGAATGGCCGCATGAAGAAGACGAAACGCGGGCCCCTGCGGTTCCTCGTGATCGCACGCACGCTACCCGGGCGTCACCCACACCCCATGGAGGTGGCCGTGCACCCGGCCGGCGCCGCTTCGCGCGTCTCGATCTCGTTGGGCCCGCATCCGGTGAACGCGGGCGGGCAGGTCGCGCTCTCCGCTGTGCTCGACGAGTCCCGGACCGGACTCGGTCCGTACTGGGCGGAGCAGTTCGACGAGGCGGATCTGCACTGGGTGGTGCCGTATCTGGTCCGTCTCCAGTCCGGGGAGGACACGACGGACGAGATCGTGGCGGCCTACACGGAGCGGCATGGCGAGGCGCCCGCGACGATGTTCCAGGACTACTACGGCGTGTGATTCACCCCGTCGGGTTTCCAAGAGCGTGCGCGAAGCGCCTCGAAGTCGCCGTCGATGAACTCCTTGGCGATCGCGAGCGCCTGGGCGCGGTCGGCATAGTCGAGAGTGCCCACGGCTTCCCCACCGCGTTCCGCCTGCTGGAAAGAGACAGAGCGGCGGGTGAACTCGACGAACCAGTCGTCGCTGTCGTTGATGTCGACGACGACGTGCTCGGCATCGTCGTCGTTGAGCGCGTCGAGCAGGGCGGCGAAGGCCTCGACGGAGATGCCGTCTTCGATCTGCGCGCCCCAACGATCGATGAACCAGACGTCGCGATCGGCACTCATGCCCTTACCTCCGTGGTGAATCCAGCTCCGCCCGCGGCCCTGCCGGCGGTGAGGCCGATCCTCTACCGGCTCCCACACCGACTTGTCGCCGAAGAGATAAGGAAGTTCCCGCACGTGGACGTCAGGCATTGAAGCGGAACTCCATCGGGGGCAACCACTGGAACAACGTCACCTGGCCACGCACCGGCCAAAGCGGTCTCACCGACGGTCGAGCGCCCCGACGAGCAGATCACCGACCAACCTCAAGTCGTCGATCTCCTCCGCCCTGTTCGGTGTTCGGTCGATACCGAACACCGAACAGTCACTCTTTGCAGCGACCGTGCGTCACAAGTTGCGACGGGGAACAGGCCAGAACGTTGAGGCCATGTTCCGAAATCAAACAACACCTGGAGCGGTTATCCCACGCTCGTTTGAGAACTGACGTGCCGTCTCAGACGTTGAAGCGGAACTCGACGACGTCGCCGTCCGCCATCACGTAGTCCTTGCCTTCCATGCGCACCTTGCCCGCCGACCGGGCGGCGGCCATGGAGCCGTTCTCGATCAGGTCGTCGAACGAGACGACCTCGGCCTTGATGAAGCCGCGCTCGAAGTCGGTGTGGATGACGCCCGCGGCCTGCGGGGCGGTCGCGCCCTGCGGGATCGTCCAGGCGCGCGACTCCTTGGGGCCCGCGGTCAGGTACGTCTGGAGGCCGAGGGTGTGGAAGCCGGCGCGAGCGAGCGAGTAGAGGCCCGGCTCCTGCTGACCGACGGACTCCAGCAGCTCGCGCACGGACTCCTCGTCGTCGAGTTCGAGCAGCTCGAATTCGACCTTCGCGTCGAGGAAGACCGCGTCCGCGGGGGCGACCATCTTGGCCAGCTCTTCTCGACGGGACTCGTCGGTGAGGATGCCTTCGTCGGCGTTGAAGACGTAGAGGAACGGCTTCGTGGTGAGCAGGCTCAGCTCGCGCAGCGCCTCGAAGTCGACCTCCTTCTGCGCCTGGAACAGGGTCCGGCCACCGTCGAGGATCTCCTTGGCCTTCACCGCGTTGTCGAGGGCGGGCTTGGCTTCCTTCTTGGTCCGCGCCTCCTTCTCGAGCCGGTGCAGTGCCTTGTCGAGCGTCTGCAGGTCGGCGAGGATCAGCTCGGTGTTGATCGTCTCGATGTCGCTCGCCGGGTCGATCCGGTCGTCGACGTGGATCACGTCCGGATCGTCGAAAACACGGACGACCTGGCAGATCGCGTTGGCCTCGCGGATGTTCGCGAGGAACTTGTTGCCGAGACCGGCCCCCTCGGAGGCACCCTTCACGATGCCCGCGATGTCCACAAAGGACACGACGGCGGGCACGGTCCGCTCGGAGCCGAAGACCTCGGCGAGCTGGTCCAGCCGCGGATCCGGCAGCGGGACGACACCGACGTTGGGCTCGATCGTCGCGAACGGGTAGTTCGCCGCGAGCACGTCGTTGCGGGTCAGCGCGTTGAACAGGGTGGACTTGCCGACGTTGGGCAGGCCGACGATGCCGAGGGTGAGACTCACGGGCCAGAAGTCTACGTGCCGCCTGCCGCCCCATCCGCCGAGGCCTTGATCGTCGTGTCGGATTTCCGCCAGCCACGCCTCCGACCTGGTGGCACGATCGATGTCATGACCGAGCAGACCCTGGCCGAACGGGCCGTGTGGCGCGACACCGAACGGTGTTACCGCGCCGTCGCCGCCCGTGATTCCCGGTTCGACGGCCAGTTCATCATGGCCGTCGCCACCACCGGGATCTACTGCCGCCCGTCCTGCCCCGCGTCGACGCCGAAGCAGCAGAACGTCCGCTTCTACCCGACGTCGGCGGCCGCGCAGGCCAACGGCTTCCGCGCCTGCCGCCGCTGCCTGCCCGACGCCGTCCCCGGCTCGCCCGACTGGGACATCCGGGCGGACCTCGCCGCGCGGGCGATGCGGCTCATCTCGGACGGGACCGTCGAACGCGACGGCGTCCCTGGGCTCGCGCGGCGCCTCGGGTATTCCGAGCGGCAGCTCGGCCGCGTCCTCACCGCGGAACTCGGTGCCGGACCGCTGGCGCTGGCCAGGGCTCACCGGGCGCACTCCGCGCGGTTGCTGATCGAGATGTCCGGACTCCCGCTGACCGACGTCGCGTTCGCCGCGGGCTTCTCCAGCGTCCGCCAGTTCAACGAGACGATCCGGGAGGTCTTCGCGACGACGCCTTCGCAGCTTCGCGCCGCGAGCCTGCGCCGTCGCAAGGCCGAGGAGCTGCCGACCGGGACCCGGTTGAGCCTGCGGCTGCCGTTCCGCAAGCCGTTCGACGCGGCCGGCGTGCTGAACTTCCTGGCCGGGCAGGCCGTGCCAGGCGTCGAGCACGTGACGCGCGACGATTCCGGAGTGACCGGATACGGGCGCACGCTGCGGCTCGCGCACGGCTCCGCCGTCGTGTGGCTGACCGCGAAGGACGACCACGTCCGCTGCGACCTGCGGCTCGCCGACCTGCGCGACCTGAGCAGCGCGGTGGCCAGGGTGCGGCGGCTGCTCGACCTCGACGCCGACCCGGAGGCGGTCGCGCGGGTCCTCGGGGCCGACCCCGCCCTCGCGCCGCTGGTCGAGGCGATCCCCGGGATCCGGGTGCCGGGCACCGTCGACGGCGACGAGTTCGTGCTGCGCGCGCTCTTGTCGCCCGCCGAGGCGGCCGCCGTCGCCGTCGAACTCGGCGAACGCCTGCCCAGCTGCGACGAGTCACTCGACGGGCTGACCACGCTGTTCCCGACGGCGGCCCAGGTCGCCGAACACGGCCCGGAACGGGTGGCCGCGGTGGCCCGCGCGCTGGTGGACGGGGTGGCGGTCCACGTCGGCCGCGATCCAGCCGAGTTGCGGGCGGAGCTGCTGGAGCTCCCGGGAATCGGCCCGGAGATCGCGGACCACGTCCTGATGCGCGTGCTGGGCACGCCGGACGTCCTGCTGACCGGTGATCCGGCGCTGCGCCGGGGAGCGGCGGCGCTGGGCATCCCCGACGACGAAAAGACGCTGGCCGAGCGCGGACGGGCCTGGCAGCCCTGGTCCTCGTACGCCGGCATGTACCTGTGGCGCGCCGAAAAGGGAGAATGATGAGCATCGCGTATTGGTCCACAATGGACACGAAGATCGGCCCGTTCACCGCCGTCGTGGCGGGTGACGGTGCCGTGCTCGCCTCGGGCTGGACCGGCGACGTCGGCGAGCTGACGCCGTTGATCTCGCCGTCGCTCGTCCCTGGCGAGGTGAAGCAGCGACGGGACCTCGGCCCGGTGAGCACCGCGATCCGCCGCTATCACGACGGCGACCTGGACGCGGTGGCCGATGTCGAGGTGCGGCAGCGGTCCGGCGCTTTCCGGGAGCACGCTTGGGAAATCCTGCGGAAGGTGCCCGCGGGCGAGCCGGTCAGCTACGCGGAATACGCGGCGCTGGCGGGGAATCCGGCGGCGGTGCGGGCGGCCGCGTCGGCGTGCGCCAAGAACGCCGCGGCGCTGTTCGTGCCGTGCCACCGGGTGGTGCGGACGGGCGGCGGCGTGGGGAACTTCCGGTGGGGTGTTCCGGCGAAGCAGTGGCTGCTGACCCACGAAGCCGCCTGAACCGCCTCGTGAGTGGTAAGGACGGTTCTAACCGTCCTTACCACTCACGAGCCCCATCGCGGTCATGTCAGGCGGCGTGGATCTCCACCGAAGACCCCGTCCGCGCCTTCCGGATCCGCAGCCGCGTCGGGATCCGCTGCCGCAATTCCTCCACGTGCGACACCAGCCCGACCACACGGCCGCCCGCGCGAAGCTCGTCGAGGATGTTCATGACGATGTCGAGCGTCTCGGCGTCCAGCGTGCCGAAGCCCTCGTCGATGAACAGCGTGTCCAGCAGCGCTCCGCCGGTTTCGGCGGCGACGACGTCCGCGAGGCCCAGGGCCAGCGAGAGTGACGCGAGGAAGGACTCGCCGCCCGAAAGTGTCTTCGCGGGCCGGACGGTGCCGGAGTAGTCGTCGAGCACGTCGAGGCCGAGCCCGCCGCGGGTGCCCCGCGCACCCGCCGCGTCGGAATGCACGAAGGAGTAGCGGCCCTGGCTCATCGTCCGCAGCCGAGCCGTTGCCGCGACCGCGACTTCCTCCAACCGCGCGGCGAGGACGTACGAACGCAGCGACATCTTCCGCGCGTTCTGCCCGCGGCCGTTGACCACCTCGGCCAGCGCCTTCAGTTCGAGATACCCCTCCTCGACCGGCGCCAGCTCCGCCATCAGGGACGTCGTCCGCTCGGCCAGCCCGGTCAGGTCCGTGTGCCGCGTCTTCGCCGTCCGCAGTGCCGCGAAAGCCTGCTCGGCCTCGGCTCGCGTCTCCTGCGCGGCGTCCGCCGAAGCACCGACGTCGATCTCGTCCTCCGGCGAGATACCGAACAACTCGGGCTGCGCGAGTTCCTCGCGGGCGGCCCGCTCCATCACCTTGGCGTCGGCGAGGCTGGCTTCCAGTTTCGTGATCTGCTCTTCCGGCCGCGACGCGGCCCGCATCTCGTCGAGGTCCGCGAAACCCTTGGCCAGCAACGCTTCCTTGACCAGTTTCGCCTGCTCGTCACGCCGGTCTCGGGCACCCGCGACAGCCAGCCGCGCTTCGGCGAGCGCGTCGAGGCGGGTCGCGAAGCCGAGCAGATGCCGTCGTCGTGCGGCGACGTCGGCGAACTCGCCTCGCGCGGTCTCCAACCGGCGTTCACGCTCGGCCAGGCGCTCGGTCAGCCCGCGCACCTCGGTCGCGACCTCGACCGCGCGGCGTTCGGCCGCCCCGCGCTGGTCGGTCAGCTGCTCGATCTTCCGTTCCAGTTCGGACAGCCGCGTCTCGAGAACGGGCTTTCGACGAGCCGAATCCGACAGGGTGTCGACCAGGTCGCGCGCTTCGGCGAGCCCCGCCCGCAGTGTCTCGGCGGTGTGCTCGCCCAACCGCTCGACCAGCACGGTCAGACGGCTTTCGGCTTCCTGCAACGCGGCTTTCGCCTGCTCGCGCCGCCCGTGCGCCCGCTGTTCCGCGGCTTCGGCCCGGCGTTCGTCCGCCGGATCGACCAAGCCGCCGGTGTGCGTCGCGGGCGATGGGTGGTCCGCCGCACCGCAGACCGGGCAGTCCTCGCCCGGCTTCAGCCCGGCGGCGAGTTCCGCCGCCATCCCTTCGAGGCGCCGTTCCCGCAGATCCAACCGGTGCTGACGGGCCTGCTGATGGCCGTCCACGGCCTCGCTGACCGCCGCACGTGCCCGCTCGACGGCCTGACGTGTCTTGGGCACCTCGTCGGCATCGCGAGCCAGCGCGGTCAGCTCGTCGACGCGAACGCGGGCGCCCTCGAGCTTCGCGGCGGCTTCGGCGGCAGCGGCGGCTTCGGCCCGCAAAGCCGCGACCTTCTCCGGCGCCGCGCCCAGCTCGGCGGCGAAGTCCTCGGCTTGTTTCTTCGCCTTCTCGGCGACGGCGTTCAGCTGCTCGCGGCGGATCAGGTCCTGTTGCTGCTGCTCGCTTTCCGCCACGAGCTCGGCGAGCGCACCCGCCTCTTCCCTCACCCTGCCGGCGCGAGCGCGAAGCTCAGCGGCCGGGCTTTCCGCCGCGTCCGGCACTTCCCGAGCCCGGAGCGCCTCGGCGGCTTCGGCTTCCGCGAGCTGGTCCAGCCGTCGCTCGAGGAGATCCGCCTCCGCGACGACACCCGCCGCACGATGCGCCGCCTCGACCTCCTCCGCCCACTCCGCACGCTGACCCGCCTGCTCGGCGATCACCGACAGCCGTGTGTAGGCGGTGCGTACCCGGCGGATCCGTTCGGCGACCGACCGGTTCTCCTGCCAGACCGCTTCAGCCCTCTTGGCCGCCGTGCGGGCCTTCGTGTCGCGTTTCTGTGCCTCCGCGACGCGGCGTGCCGACTCGGCGAGCACCTCCCCGACCCACTCGGCCTGCCCTTCCTCGGGCGCTTCCTGCCCCGCGACCTGCGCGAACCGCGCGACCCACTCCCGCAGCGTCTGCTGCCGCGCGTGCAACTCGCGACCGCGCTCGGCACGCAGATTCGCGAACCAGTGCTCGACGTCGGAAAACCGCTCGGTGCCGAACAGCCGCTCCAGCAGCTCCTCACGCTCGGCCGTGTTCGCGCGCAGGAACCGCGCGAATTCGCCCTGCGGCAGCAAGACCACCTGGAAGAACTGCTCGTGGGTCATGCCGATGAGCCGCTCGACCGTGCGCGCGACCTCGTCGATCCGCGTGATGCCCTCGGCGACGTGCCCGGCGGGAACCGTGCCGACCCAGCTCAGCACCGCCTTCGCCTGCTGGAGGGTCATGCCCTCGCCACGGCGCTTCGGCCGCTGGTACTCGGGGTTGCGCGCGATCCGCATCCGCTGGCCCTGCACGGTCAGTTCGAGGACTACCTCGGTGACCTGGTCGGGCTCGGCGAGGTCGCAGCGCAGCCGTTTGACCTCGCCGCGCGCGCCCGGGACGGTGCCGAACAACGCGAACGCGATCGCGTCGAGCAGCGTCGTCTTCCCCGCGCCGGTGTCACCGTGGAGCAGGAACAGCCCGTCGGCGCCGAGCACGTCGAAGTCCACCACCTCGCGGCCCGCGTACGGACCGAAGGCGGCGACCTCCAACCGGTGCAACCTCATACTTCGCGCTCCCTGCCCGCCGCGCCCAGCGCCGCCAGCACCAGCCGCTCCTCGCTCTCCGACGGCGCGGAACCGCGGCAGTCCTCCAGGAAACTCCGGGTGATCTCGACGTCGGACCGCCCGCGGACGGCTTCGGCGTACTTCAGCGCGACACCGTCGTGGCCGCCTTCCGGCTGCCAGTCCATGTGCACCGCGTACGGAAACCGCTCGCGCAGCTTGCGCATGGCGTCGATCGGGCGGACGCGATCGGTGACCGTGAAGGAGAGGAAATGTTCGGTGAGACCGTCGTGCTCCGGATCGGAAAGGAGATCCGCCAGCTCGCCCCGCAACATCGCGAGGTGGCGCGGCACCGGCAGTTCGTGCCGCCGGACCTCGGCGAGCCCGTCGGCGCCGAGCTCCACCAGCCAGACCGATTTCCGTTGGCGCGTCTCGGAAAACGAGTAGGCCAGCGGGCTGCCCGAATAGCGCAGGTGCTCGGCGAGGGTCTGCGGGCCGTGCAGGTGGCCGAGCGCGACGTAGTCGACGCCGTCGAACACCGAACCCGGCACCTGCTCGACGCCGCCGACGGCGATGGTCCGCTCGGATTCGGTCGGCTCGCCGCCGGTGACGAAGGCGTGCGCGAGCACCACCGACCGCGTTCCGGACGGCCGTCCGGCGAGATCCTCACGGATCCGCCGCATCGCTTCGGTGAGGACGCCGGTGTGGCCGCGGGACTCGGGCACGCCGAGGGCGTGACGGGCGGGCTCCGGTTCGAGGTACGGGATCCCGTAGAGGGCGACGTCGCCGTGCTCGTCGGAAAGCAGCACCGGCTCGGCGAGCCCGTCGATCGTGGCGCGCAGGTGCAGCCCGCCCGCCGCGGCGAACTCGGCGAACGCGCCCAGCCGCGGCGCGGAGTCGTGGTTGCCCGGTGTCATCACCAGTTCCGCGCCTGCCTGACGGATCCTGCCCAGCGCGGTCGTGGCCACGCGGACGGCCTCCGCCGAGGGCACCGCGCGGTCGTAGATGTCCCCGGACACGAGCACGACGTCGACCGACTCGGCGGCCACGAGGTCGGCGAGATGGCCGAGCACCATTTCCTGCTCGGCGAGCAGATCGGCGCCGTGGAAGGTACGGCCGATATGCCAGTCGGAGGTGTGCAGGAGCTTCACGCAGCCCAAGGTAGGGCCGCGCACCGGCCGGAGAGGGGAGGCGCGCCCTTGACGGCACCGCGCTTTCCGACACGCCGGGGACGGCGCAGGTCAGATACGGAGCGCGACCGCGCGGTCCCGTTCTTGTCGGTGGGTTCCGCCATGATGTCCCCGACTCGGATCCGGAGGGGAGGTACCGGTGGCGACGGTGATCACCACCGCGGCCGTCGTGCTCGCGTTGCTGCTGCTCGCGGCCGTCGCGCTGCTGTGGCGGCTGTACAACGACGGCATGCGGCGGGCGGACGCGGCGGCGAAACAGGTCGCGGCCGAGCGGGCGAAGGCCGATCAGCAGCAGCTCGCGCTGCGCCGGTACGAGGTCGCGTTCGCCTCGATCAGCGGCCGAGGTGAGCTGGGCGAGCAGGTGCTCCTGGAGACCGCACGAGCGCTCGGGCTTCGCGAAGAGCTGCACTTCACGCTGCAAACGGATCTGGCGGGCGGCGGCGCCGCGAAACCGGACATGGTGCTGCGCGTCGGCGGCGGCCGGACCGTGCCGGTGGACGCGAAGGCGAGCATGGCCTGCTGGGCCGAGGCCGTCGAGACCGACGACCCCGAAGAACGGCTGGACGCGCTGCGGGTCCACGTCCGGCAGCTCCGGTCGCGGGCGGCCGAGCTGGCGGGCAAGGGCTACCAGCGCTGGGCCGACGCGATCTACGGGACGATCATGTTCGTCCCGTCGGACGCGGCCGTGGTGGCCGCGCTGGACACGGATCCGGAGCTGCTGCGCTGGATGCTGGACCGGCGGGTCTTCCTCTGCGGGCCGACCGGGTTCGCCGTGCTGGCCTCGGCCGCGCTGTTCGCCGCGACCGAACGGGCGCTGGTCGAGGACGTCGAGCAGGTCCGGGCGGGCGCCGCGGCCGCGCACCGGGCCGCGGGCAACGCGGTCGACGCGCTGAACCTGTCGAGCACCCATCTGCAGCGTTTCATCTCGGCCCGGCGGCGGGAGCTGGAGGCGCTCGAGAGCTTCCGGAGCACGGTCTCACCGCTGACCGACGCCGCGGGCAGCCCGGCGCCGGTCCCGCTGATCAGGAAGGCGGACGAACTCCCGGCCCAGTGAGGTGCGGACACATCCGCTGTGTGGGTTTTGGTGCGTTGGATGACCAGAAATCCACACAGTCCCGCGTGACGCGGCTCGTGAGGCGAGGGTGTGTGGAAATAGGGACGTTCACTGTCCCTATTTCCACACACCTCTCACTCGCGGTAACACCGAGCACGTCGAGTAGCCACCGGGGGGCGAAGGTGTGTTCCCTCAGCGGCCGATCTCAAGGACCACACCTCCTCGCCCGCCCCCCGACAACCGTCCTGACCACTCAAGAGCTGGATGCGGGCCGCACCGCCCACCAGCGGTTTCCGGAATCCCCTGCTCCGTTTCAGCTCGTCCGGCAACCTTCCCGGCCACTCACTCGTAGTACTTCCGGTAAGCCCCCGGACAGTCCGTCCGGGTGGTCCGGAATGACCACTACCAGGCGATAGACACACCGCCTGTTGGCGGTATGCCCGCAGCTTGGATATACGGTGGGACCTGTGACCGCGATTCGCGATCGCCAGAGCGATCCTGATGCCGACGACGTCCCCGTTGCCTGGGACGAGCGTCCGCTCGTCGGCGCCAGGCGCGGGCTGCCCTGGTGGGCGGCCGTCCTGGTGGGTTTCGGGCTCGCCATCCTTGGCGCCTTCGTCGACATGATGATGCAGAAGGACCTGGGCCTGCTGTTCAAGGCCTGCTACGCGCTCGGCGCGGTGGCCGCGGTGGTGGCCGTCCAGCGCCGCGGGCTGTTCGGCCCGATGGTGCAGCCGCCCCTGGTCCTCGCCGTGACCGTCCCGGGGGTCATCCTCCTGACCTCGGACGGCAGCAAGGGCACGGATCTGCTGTCGAGAGCCTTCGACGTCGGCACCCCGCTGATCAACGGTTTCCCGACGATGGCCATCACCACCGGCGTCACCCTGGCGATCGGCGTCTTCCGGATCTACCGCGAGCGCGATCCCGACGCTCCGGTCAAGGTGAAGCCGGGTACCAAACCCGAACGTCGTGACGAGGGCAAACCCGCCGCCCGTCCCGCCGCGGCCGCCGCGCCTGGCCGTGGCCGCCCCACGTCCCGGACCGGCCAGACCCCGCCCCCGCCTTCCCGCCGCGGCGCTCCGCGAGACAGCGCGCCGCGCGACGGTGCGCCGCCCCGCCGCCGCCCACCGGTCGACGACGAGCGCCGCCCCCGCCGTGAGGCCGAGCCCGGCGCCCGCAAACCGCCGCCGCCGGGCCGTCAGCCCCGGCGGCCGCGTCCGCCGGAAGACGGTGAACCGCGCCGTCGCGACCCTCGCGGCGAAAGCGCCCCCGGCGCCCCGCGCCGCCGTCCGCCGCGCGCCGACGACCCGCGCCGCGGAGGCCAGCCGCCCCGCCGCCGGCCGTGGGACGACGAGCGCTGAAGCAAAGGACCTTTGCTACCACCTAGTCCGCTGACCAGCGGAAAGGGCCGCCCGAGGACTTCCTCGGACGGCCCTTTCTCGTAAGGAACGTCAGGCCTTCGCGGCTTTGCGCAGCTCGTGCGGCAGCGCGAACGCGATCTTCTCGTTGGCCGTGGTGACCTCGTCGACGCTGTCCCAGCCGCGCTCGGCCAGCCACGCGAGCAGGTCCATGACCAGCACCTCCGGCACCGAAGCACCGCTCGTGACACCGACGGTCTCGACACCTTCGAGCCACGCTTCGTCGACTTCGTGCGCGAAGTCGACCAGGTGCGACGCGCGCGCCCCCGCCTTCAGCGCGACCTCGACCAGCCGCTTCGAGTTGGACGAGTTCTGCGAACCGACCACCAGCACCAAGTCGCACTCGGCGGCCATGGCCTTGACCGCGACCTGGCGGTTCGTGGTGGCGTAGCAGATGTCGTCACTGGGCGGGTCGGCCAAGCCGGGGAACTTGTCCCGCAGCTGATCGACGCGCTCCATGGTCTCGTCGACCGAAAGGGTGGTCTGCGACAACCAGATGACCTTCGACGGGTCGCGGATCTCGACCTTGTCGACGTCCTCGGCGGTGTCGACGAGCTGCACCTTGTCGGGAGCCTCGCCGGCCGTGCCTTCGACCTCTTCGTGGCCTTCGTGACCGATCAGCAGGATGTCGTAGTCGTCCTTCGCGAACCGGTTGACTTCCTTGTGCACCTTCGTCACGAGCGGGCAGGTCGCGTCGATGGTCCGCAGGTTGCGTTCGGCCGCCTCGGCGTGCACCGCGGGCGAGACGCCGTGCGCGGAGAACACCACCAGCGCGCCTTCCGGCACCTCCGAGGTCTCGTCGACGAAGATCACGCCACGGTCGCGCAGGGTCTCCACGACGTGCCGGTTGTGCACGATCTCCTTGCGCACGTACACCGGGGCGCCGTAGAGCTCGAGCGCCTTCTCGACGGCGATGACCGCGCGGTCGACACCGGCGCAGTAGCCGCGTGGCTTGGCGAGCAGGACACGTTTGCCACCTGCCGGCACACCGGACTCGGTGATCGTCGGACTGCCGGCGGGCGTGATTCCGGGACTCGCAGAACTCATGCCTCCAGGGTACGGGCTGCCCCGGGGGCTCCTCGCACTCACGTTCAGGTGACCAGGGAACCCCACCAAAGGATGTGCGGGGAGTCACGTCCGGTGAGCCGACCCACCCGTTCGGTTGGGCAGGATGGCCCGGATACGGCAGGCTAGACGCATGAAGCCTCTCCCGCTCCCCCTCCGGGTCGCCGCGGGCCTCGCCGTCACCACCGCCGAGCGGGTTCGCGAACTCCCCAAGCAGCTCACCGGGCTCCCCGTCACGGTGGTCAGCCAGGTGCTCCAGTTCTCCATGCGCGTCCAGCAGCACGTCACCGAGCTCGCGATCAAGGGTGACGACGCCCTGTCGGGCCTTCGCCCGGTCGAGGACACGCCCAGCTGGGCGACCTTCGACGAAGACCTCCCGCCGGACCTGGGTGAACGCCGATACGAACGTGACTCGTGTGTCATCCCGCTGAGGGAAGACGCCGAGGTCCCCGAGCCGCGCGCCGAGACCAACGGGCATCTTCACGACCTCGAAGCGCTCACCGAAGACCCGTGGGCCGAGGAGGAGCGCGCGCTCGCCGAGGACCACGCCGACGGCGAGTTCGACAGTGCTGCCGGCGCGAGCGCCCCCGTGACCTCCGGTCCGGCCGGGCTCGACGACTACGACATGCTCACCCTGCCGCAGCTGCGCGCCCGCCTGCGCCGGTTCGACCTCGCTCAGCTGGAAGAGCTGCTGACCTACGAAAAGGCGAACGCCGACAGGGCTTCGTTCGTCGGCATGCTCGCGCGGCGCATCGGCAACGTGAAGAAGGCCGACGGCGACAGCGCGGAAGGCCAGTGAGCGCCGAACCCACCTCCGCGACGGCGGGTCCGTCCACCACGGCCGAAAACCCGTGGCCGGTCCGCACGGTCGCCCGCAAGGTCGGCGAGTGGATCAACCGGCTCGGCGCGGTCTGGGTCGAGGGCCAGGTCACGCAGATCTCGGCCCGTCAGGGCACCAACACCGCGTTCCTGACCCTGCGTGACCCGTCCGCGGACGTCTCGATGTCGGTGACCTGCCCGATGGGCCTGCTGCGCACGATCGAACCGCCGCTGCGCGAGGGCGCGAGCGTCGTGGTGCACGCGAAGCCGACGTTCTTCATGAACCGCGGTTCGCTGAGCTTGCGCGCCAACGAGATCCGCGCGGTCGGCATCGGCGAGCTGCTCGCGCGGATCGAGCGGCTGCGACGGCTGCTGGCCGCCGAGGGCCTGTTCGCGCCGGAGCGCAAACGCAAGATCCCGTTCCTGCCCAAGGGAATCGGGCTGATCACCGGTCGCGCTTCCGCCGCCGAACGCGACGTGCTGGTGAACGCGCAGGCCCGCTGGCCGCATGTCGCGTTCAAGGTGATCAACACCGCCGTCCAGGGGTCGCTGGCCGTCCCGCAGATCCTCCAGGCACTGTCCAAATTGGACCGTGACCCGGACATCGACGTCATCGTGATCGCGCGCGGTGGCGGCAGCGTGGAAGACCTGCTGCCGTTCTCCGACGAAGCGCTGTGCCGCGCCGTGTCCGCCGCCGGGACCCCGGTGGTCAGCGCCATCGGGCACGAGCCCGACACCCCGCTGCTCGACCACGTCGCGGACCTCCGCTGCTCGACGCCGACCGACGCCAGCAAGCGGATCGTGCCCGACGTGCGCGAGGAGACCCAGCGCGTCCGCCAGATGCGCGATCGCGGCCGCCGGGCCCTGCACGGCTGGGTGGACACGCAGGTCAGGCTGCTGAACCAGATGCGCAGCCGCCCCGTGCTCGCCGATCCGCTCGGCCCGGTCCAGCGGCGCTCGGACGACGTCGAGATCCATCGCGAACGCGGTCGCCGCGCGATGCTCACCCTGCTCGCGAAGGACCAGGCCGAGATCGCCAGCGCCCGCGCGCGGCTGACCGCGCTCGGCCCGGCGGCGACCCTCGAACGCGGCTACGCCGTGGTGCAGTACACCGATTCCGAAGGCAACCTCCAGGTACTCCGGTCCGTCTCCGAGGTCGTGGACGGCGCGAAACTGCGCGTCCGCGTGGTCGACGGCGCGCTCGGCGCCGTCGTCTCAGGAGAGCCGGAGGAGGGGCGTTGACGGCGAGTTTCCTGCCTTTGACCCTCGACGCCGCGAGACGTGCGGACGCGCCCGAGGTCCTGCGCAACGCGCTGCTGGCCGACCGCGCGGCCGGTGAGTGCTGGACGGTGCTGCTGGCCGGATGCGACTTCGCCACCAAGCGGGGTCTCGACGCCCAGCTGCGCAAACTCTCCGAAGCGACGGCCGAGCACGTCGGCACCCGATGGTGGTTCGCGGACGGTTCCGTGCACCGCAAACGGGTGGCGCGGGCGCAGGAGAACCTCGTCGCCGCGATCGCGGAGGGTGACGGCCAGGAGTTCGCTCTCGCCTTCGTGGGTTACGACAACGCCATGGCGGGCGCGGTAGTGTGCGCGGGTATCGGCAAGCACCGACGTCCGGTAGAAGGAAGCACAGCGTGAGCGAGACCGCCGAACTCGGCTACGAACAGGCCCGCGACAGGCTCGTCGAGGTCGTCCGCGAGCTCGAAGCGGGCGGGTTGTCCCTGGAACAGTCGCTCGCCCTGTGGGAGAAGGGCGAGCAGCTGGCGAAGGTCTGCGAGCACCACCTCGAGGGCGCGCGCGAGCGGATCGAGGCGGCCCTTTCGTCCGTCGAGGACGAGACCGGCGACGGTCAGTGACGTTCACCATGCTCCGGTGCCACCGAACCACCGTGGGTATCTGAGAGACTGGGACCCCGCCGAGTTCCTGACCCGGGAGGCCGCATGCCCACCCCCACCTCGTCCGCCATCTCTTCTCGACGCCCTGAAGCCCCCGACCGCAACCTCGCGATGGAACTGGTCCGCGTGACCGAAGCCGCCGCGATGGCCGCGGGCCGCTGGGTCGGGCGCGGGGACAAGATCGGCGGGGACGGTGCCGCGGTGGACGCGATGCGCCAGCTGGTCTCGACCGTGTCGATGCGCGGTGTCGTGGTCATCGGCGAGGGCGAGAAGGACGAAGCCCCGATGCTGTTCAACGGGGAAGAGGTCGGCAACGGCGACGGGCCGGACTGCGACGTCGCGGTCGACCCGGTCGACGGGACGACCCTGATGGCCAAGGGCATGCCGAACGCGCTCGCCGTGCTCGCGGTCGCCGAACGCGGCGCGATGTTCGACCCGTCCGCGGTGTTCTACATGGAGAAGCTCGCCGTCGGCCCGGACGCCGCGGGCAAGGTCGACCTGGCCGCCCCGATCGCGGAGAACATCCGCCGGGTCGCGAAGGCCAAGAACTCCAGCGTCTCCGACGTCACCGTGTGCATCCTCGACCGGCCGCGCCACGAAAAGCTGATCAAGGAGGTCCGCGAGGCGGGCGCCCGGATCCGCTTCATCTCCGACGGCGACGTCGCGGGCGCGATCGCCGCGGCCCGGCCGAGCACCGGTGTCGACATGCTGCTCGGCATCGGCGGCACCCCCGAAGGCATCATCGCGGCCTGCGCGATGAAGTGTCTCGGCGGCGAACTGCAGGGCCGCCTGTGGCCGAAGGACGACGCGGAGCGCGAGAAGGCGCTGGCCGCGGGCCACGACCTCGACCGCGTGCTCGGCAACGACGACCTCGTCCGCGGCGACAACGTGTTCTTCTGCGCCACCGGCGTCACCGACGGCGACCTGCTGCGCGGCGTGCACTACCGCGCGGGCGGCGCCACGACCCAGTCGATCGTGATGCGGTCGAAGTCCGGCACGGTCCGGATGATCGACGGCTACCACCGGCTGACCAAGCTCCGCTCGTACTCGTCCGTCAACTTCGACGGCCACCTCGACGATTCGCTGGAAGCCGACGTGGTTCCCCCGCTCCCCTAAGGAGAAACCGTGCTCAAGCGCGTGCTCGTGGTCCTGCTCGCGGCGATGCTCCTCACGCCGGCCGGGCGGGCCACGGGCGCGGGCGACCTCGTCGGCGGCAGAGAGGCCGACGAGCCGTATCCGTTCATCGCGTCCCTGCATTCGGCCTCCGGCAAGGTTTTCTGCGCCGGGTCGCTGATCGCGGCGGACTGGCTGGTGACGGCCGGGCACTGTGTCGAGGGCAAGAACCCGGCGAACCTGACCGCCCGGATCGGCAGCACCGACAACACCCAGGGCGGCGAAATCGCGAAGCTCGCCGAGATCGTCGTGAACCCTTCGTACAACCCCGAACCCGAACACGCGGGCGGCGATCTCGCGCTGGTGCGGCTGGCCGCCCCGGTGAAGGCGGCGCCGATCCCGATCGGGGCCGTCGTGGCGCCCGGGACGCCGACGCGGCTGCTCGGCTGGGGCCAGACGTGCCCGACTTCGGGCTGCGGCAAGGGTCCGGCGAAGTTGCAGCAGCTGGACACGAAGATCGTCGAAGGCGCGCGCTGCACCGCGAAGTTCGACGGGGCGGTGGAGTTGTGCACCGACAACCCCGGCGGGAACACGGGTTCGTGCTACGGCGATTCCGGCGGGCCGGAGATCGCCAAGGTCGACGAGAAGTGGGTGCTGCTGGGCACGATCAGCCGGCCGGGCAACGCGGATCCGGTGTGCGCGACCTCGCCGTCGATCGCGACTTCGGTGGTCGCTTACGCACAGTGGATCGCGGAGAAGATCACGCCGCCTACGCCCGCTCCGCCCGCCTGAGAGATGCCATGAACGGGACGTTCCTTGCGAATTTCGCAAGGAACGTCCCGTTCATGGCACGCGCTACTCCGCGTTGCTGGAGTGACCGGGGAACAGATGCGCCTCCGGGTCCAGCATGACCGCGATGTTGTTCACCGCCGTCGCCGCTTCCCCGAACCCGGTCGCGATCAGCTTCACCTTCCCCGGATACGCCGCGACGTCGCCCGCCGCGTAGACCCGCTCCCGCGGGGTCGCCATGGTCGAGTCGACGGCGATCGCGCGGTGATCGATCTGGAGTCCCCAGCTTTCGATCGGCCCGAGATCCGCGGTGAAACCGAGCGCGGCGACCACCGTGTCGGCGCGCACTATCTCGGGCTCGGAGCCCTTGACCTGGATCTCGACCTCCGCCAGCGTGCCGGCGCGATCGAGGAACCGGGTGACCTCGGCGTCGGTGACGATCCGCACGCCGAGTTCCCGCGCCTGCCGCACGATCGACTCGGCCGCGCGGAACTTCGCGCGCCGATGCACGAGGGTGACGCTCGCGGCGACCGGGTGCAGCGCGAGCACCCAGTCGAACGCCGAGTCCCCGCCGCCGACGACGACCACGTGCTGCCCTTGGTGCGCCTTCAGCGCAGGCACGAAATGGACCATGCCGCGGCCCAGCCAGCCGTCGCCGGCGGGCAGCGGCCGCGGCGTGAACTCGCCGATCCCGGCGGTGATCAGCACCGCGCCGGCGCGCAGGACCTGCCCGCCGTCGAGGGTGACGGTGATACCGCCTTCGACGCTTTCGAGTTTCTCGGCCTTGCGTCCGAGCAGATACGCGGGCTTGAACGGCGCCGCCTGGTCGAGCAGGCCCCGGACCAGATCGCGGCCGCGGACCTCGGCGAACCCGCCGACGTCGTAGATCATCTTTTCCGGGTACATCGCGGTGACCTGGCCACCCGCCTCCGGCAGTGAATCCACGACGGCCATCGAAAGGCCGCGGAATCCCGCGTAGTAGGCGGCGAAAAGACCTGTCGGACCGGCCCCGATGATGACGAGGTCGTACGACGTTTCCCCAGCGGACTCGCTCATTCGGCACTCTCCCGGCCGGTGGTGGGCGGCGTGATCGAGAACACATTCGATCCTAGCCCTCGCGTGCCGAAAGACACGGAGCGCGCCGAGAGGCGCTGCGCGAGACTTGGGGTATGGCTGAACAGGAATACCGGATCGAACACGACACCATGGGTGAGGTGCGCGTCCCCGTCGACGCCCTCTACCGCGCGCAGACGCAGCGCGCCGTCGAGAACTTCCCGATCTCCGGCCGGGGCCTGGAGCGCGCCCAGATCCGCGCGCTCGGCCTGCTGAAGGCCGCCGCGGCGCGGGTCAACGCGCGGCTCGGCGTGCTGGACGCCGAGGTCGCCGAGGCCATCGCGAAGGCCGCGGACGAGGTCGCCGAGGGCAAGCACGACGCGCACTTCCCGATCGACGTGTTCCAGACCGGTTCCGGGACCTCGTCGAACATGAACGCCAACGAGGTCATCGCGACACTCGCGTCGAAGGCGCTGGGCCGCGACGTGCACCCGAACGACCACGTCAACGCCTCGCAGTCCTCCAACGACACCTTCCCGACGACGATCCACGTCGCCGCGACGGAAGCAGTGCTCTCCGATGTGATTCCCGCTCTGGAGTACCTGGCCACCGCGATCGAGACGCGCGCGGGCGAATGGGCGGACATCGTGAAGTCCGGTCGCACGCACCTGATGGACGCCGTGCCGATCACCTTCGGCCAGGAGGCGGGCGCGTGGGCGTCGCAGGTCCGGTTCGGGGTCGAGCGGCTGAAGTCGGGCCTGCCGCGGCTCGGCGAGCTGCCGATCGGCGGGACCGCGGTCGGTTCCGGGCTGAACGCGCCCGAGGGCTTCGGCGCGGCGGTCTCCCAGGAGCTGGCTTCGGTGACCGGTCTTCCGCTGACCGAGGCGCGCGACCACTTCGAGGCGCAGGCGACGCAGGACAGCGTCGTCGAGACGTCCGGGCATCTGCGCACGGTCGCGGTGTCGCTGAACAAGATCGCGAACGACCTGCGCTGGCTGGGATCCGGCCCGCGCACCGGCCTCGCCGAACTGGCGCTGCCGGATCTCCAGCCGGGTTCGTCGATCATGCCGGGCAAGGTGAACCCGGTGATCCCGGAGGCGACGCTGCAGGTGGTCGCCCAGGTGATCGGGAACGACGCGGCGGTCGCGTTCGCGGGCGCGGCGGGCAACTTCCAGCTCAACGTGAACCTGCCGGTGATCGCGCGCAACGTGCTCGAATCGGCGCGGCTGCTCGCCGCGGTCTCGCGACTGCTGGCGGACAAGGTGTTCGCCGGCGTGACGGTGAACGGCGACCGCGCGCGCGAGTACGCCGAGGGCTCGCCGTCGATCGTGACGCCGCTCAACAAGTACATCGGCTACGAAGAGGCCGCCGCCATCGCGAAGCAGGCACTCAAAGAGCTGAAGACGATCCGCGAGGTCGTGATCGAACGCGGTCACGTCGCGAACGGCAAGCTCACCGAAGCGCAGCTGGACGAGGCTCTCGACGTTCTCCGCATGGCGCGCGGAGGACGCTAAGCGCCGAGAGCGACCACAGCCGCGTGAAGCGGTGACGCGAGCGAAGCCGCCAGCCCGCCCGAAGGCGGTGTCTCGGTGAACAGGTGCAGCCACGTCAGCACCGGACCGAGCAGGATCGCGTGCACGAGAGCCGGATCGGGCCGTCGTGAGAGTTCCCCTCTCGCGACGGCCCGATCCAGCATCCGGACCAGATAGCCGCGTTCGCGACCGAGGAACACCTCGCCGAACCGCGTTTCCAGCGCCGGATCCGCGCGCACGTCGGCGAGCAGCGACGGCAACGCCTGCCGGAGTTCCGTACTGTCCAAAGAGGACTGGATCACCTCGAGGACCGCGGCCACGTCCCCCGTCAGCGTACCGGTGTCCGACGGCGGTTCGAGCTCGACCGGATGGATCACCGCGGCGAACACGAGCTCCGCCTTCGACCGCCACCGCCGGTACACCGCGGCCTTGCCGACGCCCGCGCGCGCCGCGACCGCGTCGATCGTGCAGCGCTGGTAACCGGTTTCGGCCAGCAACGCCCGCACGGCCTCGCGGACCGCGTCGTCGATTCCTTCTTCCCTCGGCCTGCCTCTCGCCATGACCCCAGTTTACGAGACTGACAGTTCCGTATATCGTCCGGGTATGACCTGGACCAGGACCTCTCGCGAAATCCTCCCCTGTCCGCCGTCCGCGATCTGGGCGACGCTGGCCGACTTCAGCCGGTGGCCCGGCTGGGATCCCGACCTCGCCGGCGTCGAACTGCACGGTCCCGCGGCGGTGGGCTCGACCGGTTTCCTCGTGCCGAACGGATTCCGCGGCCGCGTGCACTCACGGGTCGCCGAGCCGTTCACGATCACGTCCCTCGCCGAGGACCGCGAGATCGCCCTTCGTCAGCCGATTCCCCTCGGTGCCATGGATCTCGTGCTGAGCCTGAGCGCCGTGGACGGCGGGACGGAGTTCGTCCAGAAGGTCACCCTCACCGGCCCGCTGCGCGCGGTCATGGTCGCGATCATCGGCGGCGACGTCGTGAAGCATTTCGACGTCAAGTGCGCCAGGCTCGCCGAGCTTACGACGGCGCAGGCCGATCGCGACGCCTGAGGACACCAGCGCGACTCCGATCACCTGAGAGAAACGGAAATCCTGCATTCCCAGCAGGAGCGAAACAGCGAGCCCGGAGACCGGCATCAACCCGACCAGCACCCCGGCCCGGTCCGCACCGAGCACGGAAACCGCCGAGTACCAAAGAAGAAACGCGATCGCGGTGACGACGACCGTCAGGTAGCCGAGCGCGATCAGCTCACGCCCGTCCGGCCATCTCCAGGCGCCGGACGGGTCGATGATCGTCCCGACGACCGCGCCGCCGGCTCCCGCGGCGAAGCACCCCCAGGTCGCGGTCGCCAACGGCCCGAGCCTTTCGAGCACTCCGACGGCGAGCAGCGTGAAGAGCGCTTCGCACACCATGGCCAGCGCGGCGAGCACCAGCCCTTGCCAGCGCGCCGCGCCGCCACCGGAAAGCACGGCGATCCCGAGCCCGGCGAGCACCGCCCCGGTCACCGGCGCCCACGACGGGCGCTTTCCTTTGGCCAGCGGGCCCGCCAGCGCGAGCACGAGCGGCGTGCCGCCGAGGAACGCGGCGACCAGACCGGGTTCGGCATAGCGCTGCGCGAACAGCAGGCAGGCTTGGAACCCGATCATCCCGGTCGCCGCGAGGGCGATCAGCGACGGCACGTCGCGCGCTCCCGGCAACGGCGACGGGCGTCCGCTCAAGCGCGCCCACGCCAGGAGGAGCAGCCCCGCCAGGGCGTACCGCAATGCCTGTCCGGTGATCACGGGGTAACCGTCGAGCATTCCCGTCACCGGCACGGAGGCGCCGACGATCAGCACCCCCAGTACGCCGATCGTCACGGCTCTTCGTTCGTTGTCCATGTCTTCACGATGGCCGCTTTATGGTCCATAGCGAAGAGCCAAATCACGCTTTCTGGACAGGGCCATAAAGAGCCGCCGCAGGGCCTGGCGCGCCCAGAACTGTCCAGGACTGTCCACAAAGGACAACTTTGTCCGAATTGGGCGTTTCGAGCGACTGTCGTGAGTGACAAGGGTCGTTCCAACCCTCTTTGCCACTCACAACCCTCGCGACAACCGGACATAACGCCGTAAAACGGGCGCGCAGTCGGCGCACCTTGTCCTTTGTGGACACTTCGTTCCGGGCCGGCCCGCAATCCGGCGAAGACGCCGCCGCGCCCCGCTCAGCCGCCGCGGCCACGTCGCGAAAGCCACTTTCGGGACATCAGACGTCGCGAAAGTGGCTTTCGCGACACGCCTCGGCCGCCACCGGCCAGGCCCCGCCACCAGCCTGGGTCTGCCAGGACCAGGCACCCACTCCACGAGACCGGGATACTCGAAGACATGACCGAGACGGCCGGACTGGGCGAATTCCTCAAGGCACGCAGGGCCGCGCTGGACCCGGCGGACCTCGGCCTGCCGACGGGGTTCAACCAGCGGCGGGTCGCCGGGCTGCGCCGCGAGGAGCTGGCGCAGCTGGCCGGGATCAGCGTCGACTACTACACGCGGCTGGAGCAGGGCCGGGCGCGCAACGTGTCCGACTCCGTCCTCGATTCGCTGAGCCGCGCGCTGCGGCTGCATCGCGACGAGGAGGCCTACCTGCGCAATCTGGCCGCCCCGAAACGCAGGCGCGTCGCACGCCCGAAGGCGCAGCGGATCCGCCCCGAACTCCAGCTGATGCTGAACGCCATCCAGTCCCCGGCGATCGTCCTCGGCCGTTACGGAGACGTACTCGCCTGGAATTCCCTGGGCGGCTCGCTCTCCTTCGACTTCGCCGCGCGGCCGGCGGGTGAGCGCAACGTCCCGAAGATCTTCTTCCTCGACGAGGAGGCTCGCGGGCTGCACCCGGAGTGGGAAACGGTCGCGAAGGAGATCGTGGCGAACCTGCGCTCCGAGAGCGGCAGGTATCCGGACGACCCGTACCTCGCCCAGCTGGTCGGCGAGCTCTCCCTCGGCAGCGAGGAGTTCCGGAAGCTGTGGGCGAAGCACACCGTGCGCGAGAAGGCGCACGCGTGGAAGGTGATGATCAACCCGATCGTGGGTGAACTCCGGCTGCGCTACGAGACCCTGCGGTTGCCCGCCGATCCGGACCAGGCCCTGGTGATCTACACCGCCGAGCCCGGCTCCGACAGCGAACGCGCGCTCCGGCTGCTCGCCAGCTGGGTCGCCGATCCCGCGCACGCCTAGCTCCGCGAAGGCCGCTTTCGGGGTCAGGTCCAGCGAAGTCGCCGTCACACCGACTTTGCCGGGCCCTGGCTCTCAAGGTAGTGAAGGCTCCCTTCACGGACTTCGCGTCGCCGCCCGAACCCCGCTCGGCGCGAAACTGTCGGTGCCCGGGTCCATGATGGATCCATGTTGCTCACCGAGGTGGTGACCGCGTCGGCCGAGCTGGCCGCCACGAGGTCCAGGAAGGCGAAGATCGCCACCCTGGCCGCGGTCCTGCGCGCCGCGGGCGAGTTGGAGCTGCCCGCGGTCGTCGCGTTCCTCACCGGCCAGCCGACGCAGGGCCGCATCGGCGCCGGCTGGCGGACGCTGGCCGAGCTGAAGACGGCCCCGGCCGCCGAGCCGTCGTTGACCGTGGCCGAGGTCGACACGGCCCTCGGCACGGTGGGGGCGGCGTCGGGTTCGGGGTCGGTGAAGCTGCGCGCGGAGACGTTGCGGGCGTTGTTCGGCCAGATGACCAAGGAGGAGCAGGAGTTCCTGATCCGGCTGCTCACCGGCGAGCTGAGGCAGGGCGCGCTCGAAGGGATCATGGTGGACGCCATCGCGACGGCGTCCGAGATCCCGGCCGAGGACGTCCGGCGGGCGTTCATGCTGTCCGGTCAGCTCCCGGTGACCGCCCTGGCCGCGATGGCGGGCGGCCGCGAGCGGCTGGCGGAGTTCAAACTGGCCTTGGGCAGGCCGATCCGGCCGATGCTGGCCTCCCCGGCGGAATCGCTGGACGAGGCGATCACCGAGCACGCCGAGGCGCTCGTCGAGTACAAAATGGACGGTGCGCGGATCCAGGTCCACCGCGACGGCGACGAGGTGCACGTCTACACGCGGACGCTGCGGGAGATCACCGGCAGCGTGGGCGAGCTGGTGGATCTGGTGCGTTCCCTGCCGTGCACGTCGGTGGTGCTCGACGGCGAGACGCTGGCATTGACCGACGAGGGCAGGCCGAGGCCGTTCCAGGAGACGATGAGCCGGTTCGGCAGCACACGGGAGGAGCAGGTCAAGGCGCTGTTGCTGCGGCCGTACTTCTTCGACTGCCTGCACCTCGACGGCGTAGACCTGCTGGACGCGCCGCTCTCCGAACGGAACGCCGCCTTGCGCGAGGTCGCGGGCGAACACGTCATCCCGGGTGAGGTCGCGCCGGCCTCGGCCGGGGCGGTGCTGGAAGCGGCGATGGCCGCCGGGCACGAAGGCGTGATGGTCAAGGACCTCGCGTCGCCGTACGCGGCGGGCCGCCGCGGGCGCGCGTGGCTCAAGGTGAAACCGGTGCACACGATCGACCTGGTCGTCCTCGCCGCGGAATGGGGTCACGGCAGACGCACCGGCACGCTGTCGAACCTGCATCTCGGCGCGCGCGACCCCGACGGCGGGCCGCCGATCATGGTCGGCAAGACGTTCAAGGGCATGACCGACGAGTTGCTGGCCTGGCAGACGAAGACGTTCCAGGAGATCGAGACCCACCGCACGGACTGGGCGGTCCATGTGCGGCCGGAGCTCGTCGTGGAGATCGAGCTCGACGGGGCCCAGGTGAGCACGCGGTATCCGGGCGGGCTGGCGCTGCGCTTCGCGCGGGTCGTCCGCTACCGCCCGGACAAGGAGGCCGCCGACGCCGACACCATCGACACCGTCCGCGGCCTCCTCAAGCCCGGCGATTAGTCCTCTGGATGCGGTCCTTGCGCGTGCAACTACCGCATCCAGAGGACGAAACGCGTCAGTAGCAGCGGTCCGACGAGATCTTGTACGTGTAGTTGTTCGACAGGTTGGAGGTCACCTCGAAGCGGATCTTGTGATACACCGGCGGCTCCCCGAGCACGCCGTGCTTGACGGTGCGTTCCTTGCCCGGCGCGATCGCCCCGCTCCAGAGGCCCTTGTCGAAGACGTCGTCGATGATCTGGACGAGCATTCCCCGGTAGTCGTGGTTGTGCACGGTGACGTCGATGCTCTGCCCCGCGCTCACCTCGACGACCTTCGTCTTCCCGCCCATCAGCGGCCCGCCTTCACAGACCTTTGACGCCGCCGAAGCGGACGGCGCCATCAGCAGGGTGCCTGCCAGCGCGACCGGGACGACGGCGAACAGCTTCTTCTTCATCGGTTCCCCACAACGGTCTTGACGACATTGGACTGGACGGCCAGATCGAGGCCGATCTTCATGTTTCCCCCGCAGTAAGCCTTCTCGCCGTTCTTGAAATGCACCGTCAGATCCCCGGCGCATTCGAACACTTTGACGTCCCAGGTGCGCGTGCCCGGTTTGAGGCAGATCGCGTCCTTCCCGGCCCGGCGCATCCAGCCGTGGTAACCGGATTCGCAGGTAATGATCGGATCACTGCCCGAGGCGGGCGCCGGAGCCGCCTGTGCGGCGGTGACCGACAGGAGCGCCACGGTGAGCGCGGCCCCGGCCACCGCGGCGGCCTTGACGTACGGACGCATGGATTCCCTTTCCGCAAATAATGTGAGAGTGTTTCGGAAAATCCCCGTCCGGAATTCCCGGACGCCGATGACGTTAAAGGCCGCCGAATCCACTTCGGAAGCGATTCACGGCCACGAAACGACCATGGCCGAAAAGACAATGTCCACGCAGGTCAGCGCTTTGGCCATCGGCCAGGAAAGTCAAATGACGCGGACCGAGAAGAACACCGCGCGGGTGTTCGGCAGCAGGATGTGCCCTTGTTCGTCGGCCATCTTCCAGTACACCTGGCAATGCCCGGGCGCGTCGGGCGCACGCACCTCGACGGAGACGCGCACCCGCTCGCCGGGCGCGGTCTGCGGCACGGGGACACGTCCGGGCGTGGCGCATTCGCCGGGGTTCCCGAACGATCCGGCGCGGACCAGATAGCGGCCGACCCATCCGACCGTTCCCGCGTTGCGGAACTCCCAGGTCTTCACGAAGACCGACCCGGCCGCGACCTCGCTGCCGTCGGGCACGGTCACGTCGGCGACGAATTCCGACGCGTCGCCCGCCGGGGCGGCCGGCTCGGATCCGAACGGCGCGGCGAAGACGAACACCAGCGCCGCGACGAGGACGGCCGCCACGGCTCCGGCGAGGACGAACGCCGTCCGGCGCGGCTTCACGGCGACAGGTCCGGGCCCGGCGGTCAGCGCGTCCCGCGCGCGTTCCCATTCGCCGCGCCATTCGTGGCGGACCTCGTCCTCGTCACCGCCGAGCACGCCCACGGCCAGCACGCGGACGAACTCCCAGGACGTCTCCCAGCTGGGCAGCCGCTCACCACGGGCAGCGGCCGAAAGCGCGGATTTCGACGCGAGCGCGCCGTACTCGTCACGCATCCGGTCGTAGGAAGGGTCACCGGCGGCCCGCTTCAGTTCCCACAGCCGTCGCGCGAACCCGGCGACGGGTCCACTGTCCTCCGCCGGACCCCGCGCGACCCGGCCGCGGCGTCCGGGCGTCCGCTCGACGTCCATCGTTTCCCACGATATGACCCGATGGCCGGGAAGACCCGGCGGCGTCCCGCCCCCGATCGAGTGGCGACGTGCGATGGTGACGGGACGTCCCCACCCGATCACCCATAAAGTGGGCGAATGCAGGCTTCCAAGATCGCGCGTGCCTGGTTCGGCCTGACGGCGCTGGTGGTGATCGCCGGTCTCGCCGCGCAGATCCCGGTCTCCGCGGGCACCACCGGCGGCACCTTCCACACCCCGGCCGGCCGGGTGGCCAACCTGCTCGCGTTCTTCACCATCGACTCGAACATCCTGGTCGGCATCGGCAGCCTGCTGCTCGCGCTCGGCGTCGCGGGCCGGTCGACGCTGTTCGGCGTGCTGCGGCTCACCGGACTCGTCGGCATCACCGTGACCGGTGTCGTCTTCCAGGTCGCGCTCGCCGATCTCTATGAGCTGCACGGCTGGGCGGTGTTCGCCGACACGATGCTGCACAAGGTGTCGCCGTTGATGTGCGTCGCGGGCTGGCTGCTGTTCGGACCGCGCGGCCAGCTGTCGTGGCGGGTGCTGTGGTGGTCGCTCCTGTACCCGCTGGCCTGGCTCGCCGTCACGCTGGTGCGCGGCGCCATGATCGGGTTCTACCCGTACCCGTTCGTCGACCCGGGTATCAACAGCTACGGCGGTGTCGCGTTCAACTGCGTGCTGATCGGGGTGCTGTTCATCGGTCTCGCGGCGGCCGCGGTCGGCTTCGACCGCACTTTCGGCCGCAAGGACGACGTTGACGACTACTTAGCCCCGGACCCGCCGGAAAGCGTTGAGCGGATCCGCGACGCCGGCACGTACTAGCGTCCGCACCGCGCCGAGCCGCCGGTCCACCGGCTTCCCGGCGGCCACCCGGTGCATCTGCTGGGTGTGCCACTGGATCTCGAGCAGGCTGTCGGCCAGCCGGAGGCCGGTCTTCGGCGCCGTGCGCCGCGCGCGCACGTCCTCGCCGCCGAGCAGCCGTCCGGGCAGTGCCGGGTCGACGATCAGCGGCCTGCCGAGACCGATGACGTCCAACGCCCCGGAACGCAGCGCCTCCGCCATGCCCTCCGGGCTGGTGAAGCCGCCGGTGACCATCAGCGCGACGTCGGAGACCTGCCGCGCCTTCGCGGCGTAGTCGAGAAAGTAAGCCTCGCGGCTGAGAGTGCTCGCCTTCGCCGAACCCATCATGGCGGCCTTCTCGTAGGTCCCGCCGGAGACTTCCAGCAGGTCGATGCCCGCTTCGCCCAATTCGCGGACGACTTCGAGCGAGTCCTCCTCGCTGAATCCGCCGCGCTGGAAGTCCGCGCTGTTGAGCTTGACCGAGATCGGCACGGCGTCGCCGACCTCGGCGCGCACGCGGGCGACCACCTCCAACAGGAACCGGCGCCGCCGGAGCGCGTCGCCGCCCCAGCCGTCGGCGCGCTGGTTGGTCAGCGGGGAAAGGAACTGCGACACGAGGTAGCCGTGCGCGCCGTGGATCTGGACACCGGCGAATCCCGCGTCGACGACGGTCCGCGCGGCCACCCCGAACCGATCGATGATCGCCTCGATCTCGCCGACGGTCAGCGCCCGCGGCGTCGCGAACACCGACCGGATGCCGCGGTCACCGAACGGCACCGCCGACGGCGCGACCGGCTGCCGCGAGAGAAAGCGCGGACTCTGCCTGCCGGGATGGTTGAGCTGGACCCACAACCGGCTCTCGGTCCCGTCCGCCGACCGTGCCCACGGCTTGAACTCGGTCGCGTCCGGCTCCCGCGGCACCGCGACGTTGCGCGGTTCGCCCAGCGCGGTCGGATCGACCATGACGTTGCCGGTGATCAGCGTCCCGGCACCGCCTCGCGACCACGTCCGGTACAGCTCGGCCAGTTCGGCGGTCGGCCGGTTGCGGCGATCGCCCAGTTGCTCGCTGAGCGCGGCCTTCGCCAGCCGGTTCGGCAGGATCGCGCCGCACCGCAGTTTCAGCGGTTCGGCCAGCAGTTCCTTGGGCTCGCTCATCCGCGCTTCCTCCCGCCGCTACCTACTGGACAGTATCCCTACTCGAAGTAACATACTCGCGGTATGTCGTGCGCTCAAGGCGCGCCGACGCCGAAGGGGTTGTCGATCACGTAGCGCCAAAGCCCGTCCTCACCACGCCGCGCGACGTCGGTGGCCGTCGCGGCGAGGTGGCCCTCGATGACCCAGTCGACGATCAGCAGGGCCAGGTCACCGGCCACGTGCACCTGGCGCGGAGTCACCTTGATGGGCTGTCCGAGCGCGAGGATCCCGCCGTTCGCGGCCCGGCGTTCCGCGCCGCTCACCCGCACGCCGTCCCGGCGGACGAACACGGCGTCCGGCTCGTAGACCGTGTCGAGGATTTCGGCGGATCCGGTGTTGAAAGCGGTTTGGAAGACGAAGGGATGTTCGGCGGGGTCGGTCGTCAAAGGCACACTGAGGGAATGCGTCATGCGGACAGCGAAACGGACCGCGAAGCAGGTCACCAAACGGAAACCTTCGACCGCGAACTCGTCCCGGACGCGCGCGGCCGCACGCGGCGGCCGGAGCCGGACTGTCCCGTCGAGGTCGCGCTCACCGCGATCTCGGGCCGCTGGACCACGCTGGTGCTGCGAGAACTGATGGGCGGCCCCCAGTCCTTCAGTGACCTCCGCGCGGCATTACCCGGCTTGTCCGCGAAGGTGCTGACAGAACGCCTCGGGGACCTGACCTCGCGACGCCTCGCCGTCCGCGAGGAGCTGCCGGGCTTCCCGAGCCGGACCAGCTACCGGCTCACCACGGCAGGCCTGGAACTGCGGCCGCTGCTGATCGAGCTCTATCGCTCCGGCTCGGCGCTACTGGCCCAGTAGGCGAGGCGCGACCGGCTCCACCCGAGCCCGCACCTTCACCTCGTCGGCCATCGTCCGCGCCCAGGCCTGCAAACCAGGGATGTCGATCCCGTGCGGCCGTGCCTCGCGGAACGGCTCGATGTTCTCGGCGCCGCGCTCCAGCAGCGAGGCCGCGCCGTTCCCATTGCCCCTGGCCACGTGGGTCAGGCCCACGGCGAGCTGCGCGAGACCGCGCCACAGCTCCCGCTCCGGCCCGTCGGTGGATTTCCACGCGTCCTCGAACACCTCGTGCGCGTGAAACGGGCGGCCGGCGTCGAGCAGGCGTTGCGCCTCGGAGAGGGTGTCCCCGGGGGCCCGCTCGATGCCCTCGGGCTGCCTTTCGACACCGTCGGCGCCGTACGGGAGCGGCCTGCCGAGACCGTCCCGCGGGCGCGCGTTGCGGGCTCGTCCGGCTTCGTCACGGTCCCGGTCGGTCATGCCGACAGTGTCCCACGCGGGTATTCTGAGGCATCGTGCGCTTTCTCGACGGGCATCGGCCCGCTCACGACCTGACCTACGACGACGTGTTCCTCCTGCCGAACCGGTCGGACGTGGAGTCCCGTTTCGACGTCGACCTGTCCACCGTGGACGGCACCGGCGCGACGATCCCGATCGTGGTCGCCAACATGACCGCCGTCGCGGGCCGCCGGATGGCCGAGACGGTCGCCCGGCGCGGCGGGCTCGTCGTCCTCCCCCAGGATGTCGACGTCGCCGCGGTCGCCGACATCGTCACCTGGGTCAAGAGCCGTCACACCGTGTGGGACACCCCGCTCGTGCTGACCGGTGGAGACGCGGTGGCCGACGCGCTGAACCTGGTCGGCAAACGCGCCCATGGCGCCGTCGTCGTCGTGGACGAGGACGGCAAGCCCGTCGGCGTCGTCGACGAAGCGGCTTGCGCCGGTGTAGACCGCTTCGCGCGCCTCGCCGACGTCGCGGAGCCCGCGGTCGTCACGGTCCCCCTGGACACGCCGCCGCGTGAGGTCTTCGAGCGTCTGCACGACCACGGCGGCCGTCTCGCACTCGGCATCGACGAAAACGGCAGGCTCGCCGGCGTCCTGACCGAGATCGCGGCGCTGCGCGCGGAGATCTACACCCCGGCCGTCGACGACGGCGGCAACCTGCGTGTCGCCGCGGCGATCGGCGTGAACGGCGACGTCGCGGCGAAGGCCGAGGCCGTCCTCGCGGCGGGCGTCGACGTGCTGGTCGTCGACACCGCGCACGGCCACCAGGAGAAGATGATCTCCGCGCTGAAGGCCGTCCGGTCGGTGAACCCCCAGGTGCCGGTGGTCGCCGGGAACGTGGTCACCGCCGAGGGCACGCGCGACCTGATCCACGCGGGCGCGGACGTCGTCAAGGTCGGCGTCGGCCCCGGCGCCATGTGCACGACCCGGATGATGACCGGCGTCGGACGCCCGCAGTTCTCCGCCGTCGCCGAATGCGCGGCCGCGGCTCGTGAACTGGGCAAACACGTCTGGGCGGACGGCGGCGTGCGGCATCCGCGCGACGTCGCGCTCGCGCTGGCCGCGGGCGCGTCGGCGGCGATGGTCGGCTCGTGGTTCGCCGGCACCCACGAATCCCCCGGCGACCTGCGCTACGACGAGCAGGGCAAGCCGTACAAGGAGTCGTTCGGCATGGCGTCGAAGCGTGCCGTCGGCGCCCGCACGCGCACGGACAACGTCTTCGAGCGCGCCAAGAAGGGCCTGTTCGAAGAGGGCATCTCGGCGTCGCGGATGGCGCTGGACCCGGCTCGCCCCGGCGTCGAGGACCTGCTCGACTCCATCGGCTCCGGCGTCCGCTCCGCCTGCACGTACGCGGGCGCTCGCACCCTGGAGGAGTTCCACGAGCGCGCGCTGCTCGGGATCCAGTCCGCCGCCGGTTTCGCGGAAGGACGTCCACTGCCCGCGGGCTGGTGAAATCCCGGGGAGTCCACTTGAGACTGTCTCAAGTGGACTCCCCGGTTTCGGCTATCCGTGGTCCTCCAGCATCTCCGTGACGAGCGCCGCGATCGGCGAGCGCTCGGAGCGGGTCAGCGTGATATGCGCGAACAGCGGGTGACCCTTGAGTTTCTCGATCACCGCCGAAACGCCGTCGTGCCGCCCGACCCGCAGGTTGTCGCGCTGCGCGACGTCATGCGTGAGCACGACCCGCGAAGCCGTGCCGAGCCGCGAGAGCACGGTCAGGAGCACGTTGCGCTCCAAGGACTGCGCCTCGTCGACGATGACGAACGTGTCGTGCAGCGACCGGCCGCGGATATGGGTCAGCGGGAGCACCTCGAGCATGCCGCGGTCGAAGACCTCGTCGAGGACGTCCTGGCTGACCAGCCCGCCGAGGGTGTCGAACACCGCCTGCGCCCACGGCTGCATCTTCTCGCTCTCGGAACCGGGCAGGTAGCCCAGATCCTGGCCGCCGACCGCGTACACCGGCCGGAACACGACCACCTTGCGGTGCTGGCGGCGTTCCATCACCGACTCCAGGCCCGCGCAGAGCGCGAGCGCCGACTTGCCCGTGCCCGCTCGTCCGCCCAGCGAGACGATGCCGACGTCGGAGTCCAGCAGGAGATCCAGCGCCACCCGCTGCTCGGCCGACCGGCCGTGCAGCCCGAACGCCTCCTTGTCACCCCGCACGAGCCGGATCCGCTTGTCCGCGGTGACCCGTCCCAGCGCGCTCGAACTGCCCGCGAGCAGCCGGAGCCCGGTGTGACAGGGCAGCTCACCCACCTCCGGCATCCCGAACTCCGCCGGATCCACGGACGACCCGCTGAACAACGCGTCGACCAGGGTCTGCGGGACGTCCACGTCCGCCATGCCCGTCCAGCCCGAGGGCGTCACCTCCTGCGCGCGGTACTCGTCGGCTTCGAGGCCGACGGCGCCCGCCTTGACGCGCAGGGGGATGTCCTTGGTCACCAGCGTGACCGACGCGCGTTCCGCCGCCAGGTTGAGCGCGCAGGCGAGGATGCGGTGGTCGTTGGAGTCCGTGCGGAAGCCGACCGGGAGCACCGTGGGGTCGGAGTGGTTCAACTCCACCTGCAGGGTGCCGCCGTGCTCACCGATCGGGATCGGCGCGTCGAGCCTGCCGTGCTGACGACGCAGGTCGTCGAGCATGCGGAGCGCTTCGCGCGCGAACCACCCCAGTTCGGGATGGTGACGTTTCGCCTCCAGTTCACTGATGACGACCAGCGGGAGCACGACCGCGTGTTCGGCGAAACGGGTCACCGACCAGGGGTCAGAGAGCAGGACCGACGTGTCGAGCACGTAAGTGGACCGCTGGGATTCGGGCGAGATCGAGGCTTTCTCCGGGCCAGAGGCACCGGTCGAAGAACGGCCAGAGGCCTTGCGGGGTGAACGCTGCGCAGTCACGACGGCATCTCCCTCGTGGGCGTGGCACCACGCCCGCACTCGCTGGGCCGGGCACCTCCCTGGCTAACCGCTCCTTCTGACGTCCTTCAACGTCAGTCGGCACGGCCGCGAGGGCCGGGTGCCGGCCCCCTCGTGCATCCACTGGGCGGCTGTGCCGCCCTGTCGACAACCGCCACGACCAGGGCCTCCCGCGAGAGTCCGCATGGGACGCGAACCCTCACTTCCGGAAGGTACCTGCGTCCGGCCGATCGCGCAGGCAGCCACCACGGTGATTCGCCAAACCGTCATCTCACTGTCGGTCGCGTGACATGAACACCTGGTCACCGTCACGGTGTGTAGTGATGATCTCCATTCAGGGACGCTCGTCGTTGCGACCCGGATGGATTAACGCGACGCAGGGCGTTCACCTGAAGAGACGGCAGGTTCTACCACGCGTCGTCGCTGGACGCATTTTGTGCCCGAGACAGAGAACCGGACCGAGTGAAACGCGCCTTTTCCGCCTCACACAATGGGCTTACGAGACGGTCACAAATCCTGAATAGCGAGTAATTTTCTCACTGCGGGACACCCCCACCGGATTCGGTGCCCCCGATCCCTGAACATCTCTACCTAGGAGTGCGAAGTGCTGAAGAAGGCTGGTTTCGTTTCCGCCGTCGCCGCGGGCATCATGATGGTCGGCGGGACCGCGTTCGCCGCCACCGGCGACACCACCGGCACCCCGGACCCGACGTTCGGCGACGCCTACAACACGTTCATCGAGGGCGGCGGAGCGCTCGGCTACGGTGCCGCTTCCCTGGTCGCCGGCGCCTACACGGGCATCGCCCTCACCCCGGCGCTGATCGCCCACTCGCTGGAGCACCACCACCACTGATCTTCGGACGTGGACGTCGAAGGCCCCGGAGTGCACGCCGGGGCCTTCGTCATGTCCGGGGTCAGGAACCGAAGCGCCGGTGCCGCCACGCGTAATCGCGCATCGCCCGCAGGAAATCGACCCGGCGGAACGCGGGCCAATAAGCTTCGGTGAACCAGAATTCCGAATGCGCCGATTGCCAGAGCAGAAATCCGGAAAGCCGCTGCTCACCCGAGGTGCGGATAATCAGATCCGGATCCGGCTGGCCCGACGTGTACATGTGTTCGGATATGTGGTCGACGTCCAATATCTTCGCGAGTTCCCGGATCGAGGTGCCCTCGTCGGCGTGCTGGAGCAGTAGCTTGCGGACCGCGTCGGCGATCTCCTGGCGCCCTCCGTAACCGACCGCGACGTTGACCTCCATCCCGGTGCGCCCCTCGGTGCGCTCGGCGGCCGCGCTGAGAGCCTTCGCGACCTCCGGCGGCAGCAGGTCGAGCGCTCCCACGATGCGCAGGCGCCACGGCGTGTGCGGCGCGGCGAGTTCGTCGGTGACGTCGGTGATGATCTTCAGCAGCGGGCTCAGTTCCTCGGCCGCGCGGCCCAGGTTGTCCGTCGAAAGCAGCCACATGGTGACGACCTCGACGTCGGCCTCGTTGCACCAGCTCAGGAAGTCGGCGATCTTCTTGGCGCCCGCGCGGTGCCCGTCGGCGACGTCGGTGAAGCCCGCTTCGCGCGCCCAGCGGCGGTTGCCGTCCAGCATGATGGCGATATGGCGTGGATGACGCCCCTTGGCCTGCTGGATCAAGCGCCTGCCGTAGGCGCTGTACACGACGTCTGACAAGAAGGACCGAAGACTCACGCCAGTGGAGACTAGTCACCTCGCGAGCCCCAGTGGGACGCGCCACGGACACTGGCGAAAAACCTACGGTGCCGTAACCTGGGCGAGTGAGCGTAGTGACCGAACCCCAGCCGTCCGGCCCCACGCCCGTAGTGGACACGCGTCCTCGGCTGCGTGGGCACATCCACTTCTGGTCCTTCTTCGGCGCGGTCGCCGGAGCGGCGACCCTCATCAGTCTCGCGGCGTCCACTGTGTCCGGTATCGCTGCTTTGTCCACTTCGGTCTACGGCCTGACCGTCCTCGGCGTCTTCGGCGTCAGCGCGCTGTACCACCGTCGCTTGTGGAGCCCACGAGCATACGAATGGATGAAGCGCGCCGACCATTCGATGATCTTCCTGTTCATCGCGGGCACCTACACGCCGTTCACCCTTCTGGCCATGTCCCAGCCGACCGGGTACATCGTGCTCGCGATCGTGTGGGGCGGCGCGATCGGCGGCGTCACCCTGAAGATGCTGTGGCCGAACGCGCCACGCTGGCTCGGCGTGCCGATCTACATCGCGCTGGGCTGGGTCGCCGTCTTCGTCCTGCCGGAACTGGCCACGCACGCCGGCGTCGCGGCGCTCGTCCTGCTCTGCGTGGGCGGGCTGTTCTACACGCTGGGCGCGGTGTTCTACGCGGTGAAGTGGCCGAACCACTTCCCGGACACCTTCGGGTATCACGAGTACTTCCACGCCTGCACGGTGCTCGCCGCGGTGTCCCACTACATCGCGATCTGGCTGGCGATGTACGCGTAACTCGCGTGATCAGGCACGTAACTCGCGTGTTTGGACACGTAACTCACGTGTGGCGCGCCTGATCACGCGAGTTACGTCTCTGATCACGCGAGTTACGTCTCTGATCACGCGAGTTACGTCTCTGATCACGAGTGCGGCACCGGCGTGACCAGGACGGACACAACCGTGTTCCCTCTGGCACAAGAAAGTGCCTTCTTCCGGCGCCCTCGCCGTCGAGCCATGATCACCCCATGGCCAAGAACGCACCGCCCCGCCGCCTCGACGACGCGGCCCTCAGCGACTTCCTCACCGAGCACACCTTCGGGGCACTCGCGACCCTCAAGCGCGACGGAAGTCCGCATCTCTCCACCGTCGTCTACACGTGGGACCCCGAGACGCGCGAGATCCGGGTGAGCACGACCGAAGACCGTCTGAAGGTCAAGCAGATCCGCAACAACCCGACCGCGTCCCTCTACGTCTCCAGCGCAGACCACTGGAAATTCGCTGTCGTGGAAGGGAAAGCGGAACTCTCCGAAGTCACCCGGTCACCCGGCGACGCGGCGGGCCTCGAATATCTCGCCGCACAACGGCAGAAGCCCGAAGACGAGGCGGAGTTCCTGGAGACCATCGCCGCGGAGCGAAGGCTCTACATCACCCTCAAGGCCGACAAACTCTATGGAACGGCCCTCGACATCGCTTGACGCGGTCAGTCCCGCAGCATCGGAGCCGCCAGGTACTGCTCGGGGATGGCGAACGCGTCCACGAGCGTCCGCGCGTGCGGGCGCAGGTCGGCGCACAACGCGTTCACCGCGGCGGTGACGGCCTTCGAGCGCCCGGAGGTCAGGCGTCCGTGTTCGAGGAACCAGCCCCGGTCCGCCTCGATGTTCGCGAGCGCGTAGAGGTCGCAGACCCGCTCCAGCAGCTCACGGGCCTCGGTATCGGCACAGCGTTCGATGGCGTCGATGAACGCTTCGAGCACGACCCGGTCGACGTGCACACGTCCGGCGCGCAGCACGTGATCCTGGGCGTCGTTAAAGACGCCGAAGGGGTCCGAGGCAGCCTTACGCAGACGCTGCGCGACACCGCCGAGTACGTGCTCTTCGCGGTCTTCGAACAGCTTGAGGTGCCATTCGCGCGAGTAGAGGACATCGCCGTCGTCGGCTTCGGTGAACCGCTCGACGACCCTGCGCGCGGCCGTCCGTTCGATCACGGCCTCGACGAGCTGCTCCGCCACGAACCGTGCGGTCGCGAGCGGGCTGAGGTCTTCGAAATGATCCTTGTAGCTGGTCAGCAGGCCTTTCGCGACCAGTTGCAACAACACGGTGTTGTCACCCTCGAAGGTGGTGAAGACGTCCGTGTCCGCTTTCAGCCCGGCGAGCAGGTTCTCCGAGAGATAGCCGGAGCCACCGCAAGCCTCACGGGCGGCCTGGATGGTCGCGGTCGCGTGCCAGGTCGAGACGGCCTTGATCCCCGCGGCACGCGACTCCAGCTCGCGCTGTTCCTCCTCCGGCGCGTCCTCGGCGATGTCATGCAGCTTCGAGACGAGTGCTTCCTGCGCGAAGTGCAGCGCGTACGACGTCGCGAGCGCAGGCAGCAGTTTCCGCTGATGGGCGCGGTAGTCGAGGATCACGACCTCCTCGCCGCCGGGCCGCGCGAACTGCCGCCGCCGCTCGCCGTACCGGATGGCCAAGGCGAGCGCGCGTTTCGTCGCGCTGCCGGCGCTTCCCGCGACACTGACCCGGCCGCGGATGAGCGTGCCGAGCATCGTGAAGAACCGGCGGCCGTCGCTCTCGATCGGGCTCGTGTACGTGCCGTCCTCGGCGACGTCACCGAACCGGTTGAGCAGCGCCTCGCGCGGAACCCTCACCTGGGTGAAGGTGAGCCGCCCGTTGTCGACGCCGTTGAGACCCGCCTTGCGGCCGCAGTCCTCGATCTCGACGCCACGCGCCTTCTCGCCGCGGATCGGCACCAGGAACGCGTGCACGCCGCGCGACTCGCCGCCGGTGATCAGCTGCGCGAACACCACCGCGAGTTCGCCGTCGCGGGCGGCGTTGCCGATGTACTCCTTCGTCGCGCCCCGGTCCGGCGTGTGCACGACGAACTCACGCGTCGCCGGGTCGTAGGTCGCGGTGGTGCGGAGATGCTGGACGTCCGAGCCGTGGCCGTGCTCGGTCATCGCGAAACAGCCCAGCAGTTCCAGATCCTTGATCTCGCGCAGGTAGCGCTCGTGGTGGCGTTCGGTGCCGAGCAGCTGCACCGCCCCGCCGAACAGGCCCCATTGGACACCGGCCTTGACCATCAGCGAAAGGTCGCCGAAGCCCAGCATCTCGAACGACGTCAACGCGCCGCCGACGTCTCCGCCACCGCCGTACGCCGGGTCGAAGCCGAGCCCCGGACGGTCGGTGCGGGCGAGCAGCCGCAGCCATTCGAGCACCTGGGCGCGATGGGCTTCGGTGTCGACATCGACAGCGTCTTCGAAGACCTCCGCGGCCATCTGTTCGCGGACCGCGCGGCGAAGCCCGGCCCACCGTCCATCGAGGACGGTGGTCAGCGCGTCCGGGTCGATCTTCGCGGGAAGGCCTGGTGTGTCCACGATTCCTCCGATGCGGTGCGGTCTGCGTTCAGCCTGCCGCACCGCATCGGGGGCCGCAGCCCGAGCCGGGACCGCGCGTTCAGGAAAGGTCCGGCCCCTGTGCGCGGAGATCGTCGACCTTGGTCATCGCCTCCCGCAGCTCGGCGAGCCAGGCGTCCGCGTGCTCCCCGACCAGCCGGACCGCCCAGGCGAGCGCCTCCGACCGCGACCGCGCGACGCCGGCGTCGACCAGGGTGTCGAGGACCAGGCGTTCCCGCTGCCGCAGCCTGGTCATGACCGGTGCCGAATGCGTGGTGAACAGGTGCCTCGTGCCGCCGAGGCTCGCGCCCCAGGAGACCTTGCGCTGATACCGGTGCTCGGCCTGGCGCGCGATCTCGATCCGCTCGTCGCGGGTCTCCTCGCGGAACCGGCTGATCCGGCCGTCCTCGGCCGCCGCACGGGCGGCGTCGTCGGAGTACTCACCGGTGAGCGGCTGGAGCTCGCCGACGATGACGATCTCCTCGCGATCCACCGTGACCTGGGGATCTCCCGTGAACCAGCCCTCCGGGAGCCGTCCGCCGAACCACGCGGCCGCGTCGTCCGCCGACGGGATGTCCGCCTGCTGCCAGCCGCCCCGGCTCTTCCAGCTTCCGCGTCCCATATGCCTCGCCGCCCTGGGTAGGTGATTACATGATTACGACCCTACCGACGCTACGCCCGCAAGAACCGGTTTTCACGCCTGTTCTCCCCCGGCGAAACCCGGGGCAACCGGATGACCTGCGCGGACGTGTTCCCACCAGCAGTCCACGAGGAAGGGGAACCTCATGCTGAAGAAGGCCATGATCGGCGCTCTCGTGCTCGGAGCGGCGCAGCTGGCGGTGGTCGCGCCGGCGGAGGCGAAGGACGTGTCCTGGTTCCTGCAGCCGACCGAGGTCGAACCCGGCGGGCAGATCTACGCCGAGACGAAGGCCGCGATGGGCGGCTGCGGACCGGCGACCCCGGTGACGTCGCCGGGGTTCGCGGCGCCGCTTCAGTGGACGATCGGCGGCAACTGGGGGAAGTCCGCCGGCTACGGCAAGGCAGGCAAGACGCCGGGCAAGTACACGGCGACGTTCACCTGCCTGGACGGCACGAAGACCTCCCGTGCGTTCACCATCGTCGGAACGCCGCCCACCTCCACGAAACCGCCGAAGCCCACCACGACCAAACCGAAGGCACCGCAGGTCGCGGTGAAGCCGGCGGGGGCGCCGCAGACCGGCGGCGGCGCTTTCGCCCCTATGGCGTGGGACTGGTGAGCTGAGCGCGCAAGTCCTCGGCGGTGGTGACCGGGCGTTCGCATACATAGCCGCGGCACACGTACGCGGCGGCGGCGCCCTCCACCAGCGGCCGATCGGCCAGCAGCGGCACTCCGTCCGCGTCCGATACGCCGCTCACGACGACGGTGCCGTCCGGTGACGACGCGACGGCGGCGGCCAGCAGATCCGCGCGGGAAGCCGCGTCCGGACCGACGACCGCCACCTGAACCGGACCGGCCGCGGCGGCTTCGGCGACCGTGAGCCAGTGCCCGGCGAACCGCGGCGCGTGGGCGGCGAGCCGTCCCGCACGTGCCAAGGCCTGTTCGGCCGCCTCCCGGTAGCGGCCCACCCGGTCGTGTCCCGCCAGCACGGAGGCGGTCAGCAAGGCGTTCGCCAGTGCCGAAGCACCCGAAGGGCTCGCGTTGTCGGTCGGATCGGAAGGCCGCTGCACCAGGACTTCCGCGTCGTCGGCCGTGTCGTAGTAGGCGCCCGTCGCGTCCGGGACGCCGAAGTGGGCCAAGGCGAGGTCCAGCACGGTGAGCGCGTCGGCGAGCCAGCGCGGCTCACCGGTCGCCTGGTGGAGTTCGAGCAGGCCTTCGGCGAGGCACGCGTAATCCTCCAGCACCCCGGCCGTCGGTCCGACGACGCCGCCGCGTGAAGTCCGGCGCAACCGTCCGTCCACGAAGTGGGTGCCCATCAGGAAAGCCGCCGCACGAGCCGCCGCTTCGATCCATTGTGGACGATTCAACCGAGCGCCCGCCTTGGCGAGCGCGCCGAGGGCGAGCCCGTTCCACGCGGCGATCACCTTGTCGTCGCGGGCCGGCTGAGGACGCTCGTCGCGGGCGGCCAGCAGCGCACGCCGGACCCGCTCATACCGCGTTTCGTCCTCTGGATGCGGCTCGCGCAGCCTCAGGGTCGAAGCACCATGCTCGAAGTTCCCCCGTTCAGTGACTTGGAACAGCTCCGCGGCCCAGGCACCGTCCTCCTCGCCGAGGACCTCGGCGAGCTGCGCGGGCGTCCAGACGTAGGTCAGCCCCTCGACGCCGTCGGTGTCCGCGTCGAGCGAAGCGGCGAAACCACCTTCGGCCGTTCCGAGGTCGCGCAGCAGGAACTCCGCGGTCTCCTCGACCGTCCGCCGCGCGTACTCATACCCGGTCACGCCGTGGAACTGCGCGTAGAAGCGCAGCAGCAAACCGTTGTCGTACAACATTTTTTCGAAATGCGGCACTTCCCAGCGCGCGTCGACCGAATAGCGCGCGAACCCTCCCGCGAGCTGATCGTTCAGCCCGCCCAGCGCCATCGCCTCGGCGGTGTGCTCGACCATGTCGAGGCCGGATCCGGTGCGCTCATGGTGCCGCAGCAGGAAGTTCAACGCCATCGTGGGCGGGAACTTCGGCGCTCCCCCGAAACCGCCGTTCGCGGTGTCGTACTCCTTGCGCAGCGTCGCGACCGCGGCGTCCAGCGCCGCACCGTCCACAACGGACGCGGGCAGCGGCCCGCTCTTCTCCGTGAGGTGGGCGATGATCTGCCGGGCGCCGGACCGCAGCTCGTCCGGGCGCTCGCCCCACGCTTCGGCGACCGCGACGAGCAGCTGCGAGAACGACGGCATCCCCGGCCGCGGCGACGGCGGATAGTAGGTGCCGCAATGGAACGGCTCCCCTTCCGGTGTGAGGAAACACGTCATCGGCCAGCCGCCCTGGCCGGTCATCGCCTGCGTGGCCGCCATGTACACCGAGTCGATGTCCGGGCGCTCCTCGCGGTCCACCTTGATGTTGACGAAGTTCGCGTTCATCAGCGTCGCGGTGGCTTCGTCCTCGAAGGACTCGTGCGCCATCACGTGGCACCAGTGGCAAGCCGCGTAGCCGACCGAAAGCAGGATCGGCACGTTCCGCCGTTTCGCCTCGGCCAGCGCCTCCTCGCCCCAGGGCCACCAGTCCACCGGGTTCCCGGCGTGCTGCAGCAGGTACGGACTGGTCGCGGCCTTCAGGCGGTTCGACATGTCACCAGGGTCGCATGCGGAAAAGCGGGGGCGCGGAACGGCCGTCTGCGCGACACTCTTCCGGTGCTCCTGACCATGACGACCACCCGGAACCCGGCCACCGACCTCGGCTTTCTCCTGCACAAACATCCGGAGAAGGCGCAATCGCTCACGCTCTCGGCCGGGACGGCGCACGTCTTCTACCCCGAGGCGTCCGATGAGCGCTGCACCGTCGCGCTGCTGGTCGAGATCGACCCGGTCGACCTCGTGCGCGGTGGCGGCACGTCGCTGACCCAGTACGTCAACGACCGCCCGTACGCGGGCGGGTCGTACCTGGCGGTGGCGCTGCGGGCCGCCTTCACCACGGCGCTGGCCGGCCGGTGCGCGAACCGGCCGGAACTCGTCGACGAGCGCTTCCCGCTGGAGATCCGTGTCCCGTCGCTGACCGCGCGCGGCGGCGCGGAGGTCGTCCACAAGCTGTTCGAACCGCTCGGCTGGCACGTCGAAGCGAAGACCATCCCGCTCGACCCGGAATTCCCGCAATGGGGCGATTCCCGCTACGTCGATCTCCGGCTGACCGGCACCCAGCGCGTCGTCGACGCTTTGCGGCACCTGTACGTCCTGCTGCCCGCCCTCGACGGCGACAAGCACTACTGGATCGGCCAGGACGAAGCGGACAAGCTGCTGCGCGTCGGCGAAGGCTGGCTCGCCGGGCATCCGGAACGGGACCTGATCACCAACCGGTACCTCGAACGACGCCGCCAGATCGTCTCGTACGCGCTCGACCGGCTCGCCGAAGCCGACGACGTGCCCGCCGAAGCCGAGGCCCGGGTCACCGAACTGCCGGACCGGCCGGAACCGCTGGCCGTCCAGCGTCAGGGCAGTGTGCTCGCGGCGCTTCGGGCGGCGGGCGCGCGACGTGTGCTCGACCTCGGCTGCGGCGGTGGCGCGCTGCTGCGCGTGTTGCAGAGGGAGCCGTCGTTCACCGAGATCGTCGGTGTCGACGTGTCCGCGAGCGCGCTCGACATCGCCGACAAGCGGCTCAAGGACAAGTCGCGAATCACCCTGAAGCAGTCCGCGCTGACCTACGCGGACCCGTCGCTGGCAGGCTACGACGCGGCCGTGCTGATGGAGGTGATCGAGCACGTCGACGAGGAGCGTCTGCCCGCTCTGGAGCACGCCGTGTTCGGTGTCGCCGCGCCGCGGACCGTGCTCGTCACGACGCCGAACGCCGAGTACAACCGGCACTTCGAATTCCTCGGAGAAGGCCGATTCCGGCACGCTGACCACCGTTTCGAGTGGACACGCGAGCAGTTCCGCTCGTGGGCGGGCGGCGTCGCGGAACGACAGGGCTACGACGTCCGGCTCCTGCCGGTGGGACCGGAGTCCCAGGAATCAGGACCGCCGACCCAAATGGCGGTCTTCACGTCTCGAAAGGAGGCCGTGGCATGAAACTGACCATTCCCGACATGTCCCTCGTCGTGCTCGTCGGTGCCTCCGGCTCCGGCAAGTCGACCTTCGCGCGGACGCATTTCGCGCCGACACAGGTGCTGTCCAGCGACTACTTCCGCGGTCTGGTGGCCGACGACGAGAACGACCAGAGCGCGTCGGCCGCCGCGTTCGACGTGCTCCACTACGTCGCGGCGAAGCGGCTTGAAGCGGGCCGGGTCACGGTGATCGACGCGACGAACGTCCAGCGCGCGTCGCGGGCGAGCCTGCTGAAGCTGGCGAAGGAGTACGACGTCCTTCCGACGGCGATCGTGCTGGATCTGCCCGTGAAGGTCTGCCACGACCGCAACGAGGCCAGGCCCGACCGCGACTTCGGCGAACACGTCGTCCGGCGTCAGCGCGGCGAACTCCACCGATCGCTGAAGTCGTTGGAGCGCGAGGGTTTCCGTCGCGTGCACGTGTTGCGGAGCGAAGCCGAGGTCGCCGAAGCGGAGATCGTCGTCGAGCCGCTACGCAACGACCGCCGCGACCTGACCGGGCCGTTCGACGTCATCGGCGACGTCCACGGCTGCCGCGAGGAACTGGACGAACTGCTCACCGAACTGGGGTACGTCGACGGCGTGCACCCGGAGGGCCGGACCGCGGTGTTCGTCGGCGACCTGGTCGACCGCGGCCCCGACACGCCGGGCGTGCTGCGCCGGGTGATGGCGATGGCCGAGGCGGGCAGCGCGCTGGTCGTCTGCGGGAACCACGAGCAGAAACTGGTCCGCGCGCTGAACGGGCGCAAGGTCAAGGTGGCGCACGGCCTCGCGGAGTCCCTCGAACAGCTTTCGGCGCAGGACGAGGACTTCCGCGCGAAGGCGCACGCCTTCTGCGATGGACTCATCGCGCACTACGTCCTCGACGGCGGCAAGCTCGTCGTGGCACACGCGGGCCTGCCCGAGAAGTTCCACGGTCGCGCGTCCGGCCGGGTCCGGAGCACCGCGCTCTACGGCGACACCACCGGCGAGACCGACGAGTACGGACTGCCGGTGCGGCTGCCGTGGGCACGCGACTACCGCGGCAAGGCGATGGTCCTCTATGGACACACACCGACACTGGAACCGGAGTGGATCAACGGGACCATGTGTCTCGACACGGGCTGCGTGTTCGGCGGCAAGCTGACCGCTTTGCGTTACCCGGAGCGGGAAGTCGTCTCGGTGAAGGCGAAGAAGGTCTGGTACGAGCCGGCCCGGCCGCTCGAACCAGCGCGGCCGCTGGGCGGACGCGAGCCCGCGGTGCTGGAACTGGGCGACGTCACCGGGAAGCGGATCGTCGAGACCCGGCACCACGGCCGGGTCGGAGTCTCCGCCGAGCAGTCGGCGGCGGCGCTCGAGGTGATGAGCCGCTTCGCCGTCGACCCGCGCTGGCTGCCGTACCTGCCGCCGACCATGGCGCCATGCTCGACGTCCGACACGGACGGCTACCTGGAACATCCCGAGGAGGCTTTCGCCGAGTTCCGCGCGGCGGGTGTCGATCACGTCCTGTGCGAGGAGAAGCACATGGGTTCGCGGGCCGTCGTGCTCGTGTGCCGTGACGACGACGTGGCTCCCGCGCGGTTCGGGATCCAGGGACCCGGCGCGGTCCACACCCGCACCGGCCGTCCGTTCTTCACTCCGGACCAGAACGCGCGGCTGCTCGCCGATGTGCGCGAAGCGGCGTCGGAACTGTTCGAGGAACTGGACACCGGCTGGCTGCTGCTCGACGCGGAGTTGCTGCCGTGGAGCGCGAAAGCCGGGTCGCTGATCTCAGGCCAGTACGCGGCCGTCGGTGCGGCGACCCAAGCCGTGCTGCCCGCCGCCGTCGCGTCACTGGACGCGGCCGCCGCTCGCGGGATCGACGTGTCGGAGCTGGTGGCGCGCACCAGGACTCGCGAGTCCACTGTGGACGCGTACCGGCAGGCGTACCGGCGTTACTGCTGGCCGACCGACGGCCTCGACGGCGTCCGGCTGGCGCCTTTCCAGCTCCTGGCGTCGGAGGGACACGCGTACCACGACCGTCCGCACGAGTGGCATCTTTCGCTGCTGGACCGGCTCACCGGCGACCGGTTCACGCGCACGCGGACGCTGGCCGTGGACACCACCGACCCGGCGTCGGTGGCGCGGGGCGTCGAGTGGTGGCTGGAGCTGACCGGCGCGGGCGGCGAGGGCATGGTCGTCAAACCGGCGGCGAACCTGACGCGGGGCACACGCGGACTGGTTCAGCCGGGAGTGAAGGTGCGCGGGCGCGAGTACCTGCGGATCATCTACGGGCCGGACTACACGCTGCCGGAGAACCTCGCGCGCCTTCGCAAGCGAGGGCTCAACCGGAAGCGGGCGCTGGCGCTGCGCGAGTACGCGCTGGGGCTGGAGGCGCTGGACCGGCTGGCGCGCGGGGAACCGCTGTGGCGGGTGCACGAGTGCGTGTTCGCCGTGCTGGCGCTGGAGTCGGATCCGGTCGACCCTCGCCTCTGACGCGCTTCGAAAATGCCATGAACGGTCCGTTCCTTGCAAAATTTGCAAGGAACGGACCGTTCATAGCAGCGCTCAGTCGGACTTGGCGGTCGGCTTCTCGGCCTTCGCGACCGGCTCGCTCTCGGCCTTCGGGGCTTCGGGAGTCTCCTCAGCCGAAGCGGGAGCCTCCGCGGGCTCGTCGAAGCTCTCCGGTACCCGCTTCAGGTGCTTGGTCATCGACCGCACCAGCAGCGCGACGGCGATCAGGAACAGGATCAGGATCAGGAAACCCACCGGCGACGACTTGCCGAAGTCCTCACCTTGGCCGCCGTTGTCGCCGTTGCCGGGCTGCTGCGCCAGGAACTGCGACGCCTCCGTCACCGGAACGACGGCGAACGCCGGCACCACGAAACTCATCTAGCCCTCCTTCAAGCCGGCGAACAGATCGTCCTCCGGCAGGGTGCTGTCCACCAGTGAGCGGACCAGCTCGTACTCCTCGGTCGGCCAGACCTCGCGCTGCAGGTCACGCGGGACGGCGAACCAGCGGCTGTTCGGGTCGATCTGGGTGGCGTGCGCCTTGAGCGCCTCGTCACGCTGTTCGAAGAAGTCGCCGCATTCGACGCGGGTGGTCACCCGCTCCATGACGTCGGCCTTCTCCGGGTCCCACGACTTGAGCCACTCCTCGTAGGGCGACTCCAGGCCTCGCTCGACCAGGGCCTCGTGGAACACCGTCATCCTGGCGCGCGAGAACCCGTGCACGTAGTACAGCTTCATCGGCTGCCACGGCTCGCCCGCGTCCGGATAGCGCTCCGCCTCGCCGGCGGCGTCGAAGGCCGCGACCGAGATCTCGTGCGTGCGGATGTGGTCGGGGTGCGGGTACCCGCCGTTCTCGTCGTAGGTGACGATCACGTGCGGACGGAACTCGCGGATGACCTTCACCAGCGCGCCGGTGGACTCCTCCAGCGGGATGACCGCGAACGAACCCTCCGGAACCGGGGGCAGCGGGTCGCCCTCGGGCAGCCCCGAGTCGACGAACCCCAGCCAGACGTGGCTCACACCGAGGATCTTGGCCGCGCGGGCCATCTCCTCGCGGCGGATCTCGGTCATGTTGGCCAGTACTTCGGGACGGTCCATGGCCGGGTTCAGCACACTGCCCGCTTCGCCGCCGGTACAGGTCACGACCATGACCTCGTGCCCTTCGGCGGCGTACCTGGCCATGGTGGCGGCACCCTTGCTCGACTCGTCGTCGGGGTGCGCGTGCACCGCCATCAGGCGGAGGCGTGACTTCGGCGGTTCGTTGGCTGGCACCATGCTCCGAACGTCCCCTTCTCGTTCCCTGTTCCCCTGCGACCCTGCCTGACGGCCCGCCCGGCCGGGCGCGGATACTCGAGGGGAACCACTCGCATACGACCCCATTGTCCCTGCGAGCACGACGAGACCTACCGGGAGGCCCGGGTTGAGCACGGGACAGGACGCTCCCAGCGCGGAAAGCACCCGGACGGACGTGCCCGAGGACCGGTACGGCAAAACCCGCTCCGCGAAGCCCGCCCGCTGGCGGCGCCTGGTGTTCGGCCTGGTGGCGCTGCTGGTCAGCGGCGGGATCGCCTATGTCGCGTACACGAACTTCGGCAGCGCGCCCATCGAGGGCGAACGCGTCTCGTTCGACGAGAAGCCGGGCGACGCGATGGAGATCACCATCAACGTGACCAGGGACGATGTGAACCGTCCGGGTGTCTGCGTCGTCCGGGTCCGGGACAAGGCGGGGGCCGAAAGCGGCCGTAAAGAGGTCCTGATTCAGCCTGGTTCGAAGAACAGCAGGGTGACGACCACCATCAAGAGCATCGGAAGGCCGGTCACGGCTGATATCTTCGGATGCTCATACGACGTACCACGGTACCTGTCAAGGCCATAGCGGCCAACGGGGTGAAACGGGCGCCCAACGCCGAGGCGCGACCGAATTCCACCGGCGGCGATGCCTCGCGCCGTGTTACTCTGATCTACCGGCACGGCCCAAGACGGGCCGTGTTTTTCCTTTATCTCAGCCAGGCCGGCGCGCCATGCCGGCCCGGTGGCCGGCTTGTACACCCAAGCCTGGCAGGCCCTACTAGGAGATGGTGACCGTGAGCGACACAAAGGTGACCTGGCTGACCCAGGATGCCTACGACAGGCTCAAGCAGGAACTCGACCACTACATCGAGCTCCGCCCGGTCATCGCTGCGAAGATCAACGACAGCCGGGAAGAGGGCGACCTCAAGGAGAACGGCGGCTACCACGCCGCCCGCGAGGAGCAGGGCCAGCACGAGGCCCGCATCCGTCACCTCCAGGAGCTCCTCCGCTCGGCCAAGGTGGGCGAGCCGCCCGCCAACGACGGCAGCGCCGGACCGGGCAAGGTTCTCACCGTGCGTTACGACGGCGACGACGAGGACGAGAACTTCCTCTTGGCGACCCGCGAAGAGGGCACCGAGGGTGACCTCGACGTCTACTCGCCGGAGTCCCCGCTCGGCAAGGCGCTGCTCGGCGCCAAAGAAGGCGAGACCCGCGAGTACGAGCTGCCCAACGGCAGCATCCAGAAGGTGACGCTCGTCAAGGCCGTGCCCTACACCGGCAAGTAAGTGCGCCGCTGGTCTCCCCGAGGCGCCCAGCGCCCGACGGAGACTCGCCCGTCGCGCGCCCGGCCCGACATGGCCGGGCGCGCATATGAGCCGTTAGCGTGACCTCCGGAGAACTCTGGAGGGAACGATGAGCGAACTACCCATCTGCGTCGCCTGCGGCATGCAGTACGCGGAACCCAGGTCCGACTGCCCGATCTGCGAGGACGAACGTCAGTACGTCCCGCAGGCCGGACAGCGGTGGACCGATCTGAACACCGTCCGCGCGAGCGGGACGTACACGGCCCGTATCGAGGAGCAGGGCCCCGGCCTCATCGGGGTCGGGTCCACTCCCAACTTCGCCATCGGTGAGCGAGCGCTGCTGGTCAAGGCCGGATCCGGCAACTTCCTTTGGGACTGCGCGGGCTTCATCGACGACGACCTCGTCGCCAAGGTCCGTGACCTGGGCGGGATCACCGGCATCGCGATCAGCCACCCGCACTACTACACCACCATGGTCGAGTGGGCCCACGCCTTCGACGTGCCGATCTACCTGCACGAAGGCGACCAGCAGTGGATCGGCAGGCCGGATCCGGCGATCAAGCTGTGGAGCGGCGCGACCCTCGACGTCGCCCCCGACCTGCGCCTGATCAATCTCGGCGTGCATTTCGCCGGCGGGACCGTGCTGCACTGGCCGGACGGCGAGAACGGCCGCGGCGCGGTGCTCTCGGGCGACATCCTGCAGGTCATCCCCGACCGCCGCTTCGTCGGCATGATGTACAGCTACCCGAACCTGATCCCGGAACGTCCCGAGGTCGTCCGCCGCGCCGCCGAGATGCTCGAACCGTACGAGTTCGAGGCGATCTACGGCGCCTGGTGGGACGCGATCATCCGCACCGACGGGCACGAGGCCGTCCAGCGGTCGGCGAAGCGGTACCTGAGCCAGGTGGGCTAGCTCCGCGCCAGCCGTTCCAGCAGCGGCCGTACGCGCGGCGGAACCGGCGTCGACAACGCGATCGACGTCGACGTCCGCCGCACGTACGGCGCGCCGACCACCTCGTCCACCACGCGCTGCAGGTCGTCGTTGTTGCGCGCCACCATGCGGACGAAGAGGTCGCCCTGGCCGGTCGTCGCGTAGACCTCGCACACCTCGTCGATCGCGGACAGCGCCTCCGCCACCTCGGCCCGGCGGCCCTGTGCGATCTCCAGGACGGCGAACGCGGTGAGGCCGTATCCCATCGCCGCGAGGTCGAGTTCGGGCGGGAATCCGCCGAGGATCCCGCGTTCGGTCAGCCGGTCCAGCCTGGCCTGCACGGTGCCCCGCGCGACGCCGAGACGACGGGCGCATTCGAGCACACCGAGCCGGGGCGAGTCGGTGAGCAACAGCAGCAGCCGCGCGTCCAGCGCGTCGAGCGCTTCCGGCATCACGTCTACTCCTAAACAGGTTGTCCACTTTGACCGCGCCGACCCGGCCTCGACTGATCATAGTGTTCAGTGAAATCTTTGACCATTGCGCATTTTGTCACGCGCTCGGATGCTTCAGACATGACGCACACAGTGGAACCCCAGGGTGCTCTTGACGACGTGAGCTACGACCAGCTGCGTCAGCTCGTCGGCCTCGTCGACCACGACTCTTCGACCGACCCCTTCCCGGTGAAGTCGATGGACGCGGTGGTGTTCATCGCGGGCAACGCCACGCAGACCGCGTGGTTCTACCAGGTCGCGTTCGGCATGCGGCTCGTCGCGTACTCCGGTCCCGAGACCGGGAACTTCGAGCGCAAGTCGTTCGTGCTGAAGTCGGGCTCGGCCCGCTTCGTGATCACCGGCGGCGTCCGGCCCGACTCCCCGCTGCTCGACCACCACCGCCGCCACGGCGACGGCGTGATCGACCTCGCGCTCGAGGTCGCCGACGTCGACCGGTGCATCGAGCACGCCCGCTCGCAGGGCGCCACCGTCCTCGAGGAGCCGCACGACGTCTCCGACGAGCACGGCACCGTGCGCGTCGCCGCGATCGCGACCTATGGCGAGACCCGCCACACGCTGGTCGACCGGTCGAAGTACACCGGCGTCTACCTGCCCGGTTACGAACCGCGCGAGAGCAGCGTCGTCCGCCCGGAAGGGGCGCCGAAGCGGCTTTTCCAGGCCGTCGACCACTGCGTCGGCAACGTCGAACTCGGCAAGATGGACTACTGGGTCGACTGGTACCACCGCGTCATGGGCTTCGTGAACATGGCGGAGTTCGTCGGCGACGACATCGCGACCGAGTACTCGGCACTGATGAGCAAGGTGGTCTCCAACGGCAACCACCGCGTCAAGTTCCCGCTCAACGAGCCGGCGATCGCGAAGAAGAAGTCGCAGATCGACGAGTACCTCGAGTTCTACGGCGGCGCGGGCTGCCAGCACATCGCGCTGGCCACCAACGACATCGTCGCGACGGTGAAGGCGATGCGCGCCGCGGGCGTCGAGTTCCTCGACACCCCGGACTCCTACTACGACGACCCGGAGCTGCGCGCGCGGATCGGCGAGGTCCGGGTGCCGATCGAGAAGCTCAAGGAGCACCGCATCCTGGTCGACCGCGACGAGGACGGCTATCTGCTGCAGATCTTCACCAAGCCGATCGGCGACCGTCCGACGGTGTTCTACGAGCTCATCGAGCGGCACGGTTCGCTCGGCTTCGGCAAGGGCAACTTCAAGGCCCTGTTCGAGGCCATCGAGCGTGAGCAGGAGCGCCGCGGAAACCTCTGACCCGGCGGTTTCGCAGGGCGTGAAAGGGCTCTTCATCGCACTTCGTGCGGTGAGGGGCCCTTTCGCTGCGTGACGGGGCCGACTTTGTCGCCCCTGAGTGGTACACCGGATGAGCACTAGGCTGTTCGACGAAACTTCGAGCACACCGGAACCGGTGGCGTCTTCGGACCGTCAGTGTGAAGACGTCAGCATGCAGCTTTTGGAAGGGTCCCGATGCCGGACAACGTCGACGCCAGCGAACGCATGGTGGACAACTGGACGAAGCAGATCCAGGAGACCGCCGCGCGCTATCAGGCGATGGCCGCGCGCATGCAGGGTCAGACCGTCACCGAGCGGTCGAAGGACAACACCATCGAGGTCACGATCGACTCGAAGGGCCTGCTCACGAACCTGGTCATCTCCGAAGCCGCGAGCGGCAAACGGATGGCGGAGGTCTCGTCGCAGGTCATGCGCCTCGTCCAGCTCGCGCAGTCCCGGATCCCGGAGCTGCTGCAGGCGGCGATGGCCGAGACGGTCGGGACCACCGACGAGACGGCGAACCGGGTGATCGCGGAGGCACAGAGCACCTTCCCGGAAGCCCCGCCGGAGGAGAACCTCGCACCGCCGGAACCCGAGCGGCACCACCGCTTCGGCCCGGAGGAGGAAGAGCCCCCGCCGCCGTCCACGCAGGCGAATCCGCCCCAGAACCCACCTCAGCCGAAGCCGATCCCGCGCCGCCGCCGCACGCAGGACGACGATGACGACGACTTCGGCGGCAGCATCCTTTCGTAGACGTCCATCCGGCCTGGTAGAGGGGAGAAACCATGGCAGGCAAGGGTTATGAGCTCGGCGCCGACCTCGACGCGCACGCCAAGCAGATCGACGGCATCGCCGACGGCCTGCGCACGGCGGTCGACGCCGCGCAGCAGGTGAGCATGCCGACCGACGCGTACGGCATCATCTGCCAGCCGTTCCGGATGATGCTCGACCCGGTCGAGGAGTTCGGCATCAACGCGCTGAACAAGGCCGTCGAGGCAGCGACGACGGTGGCGAACAACGTGCGGTCCGCGTCGAACGCCTACCAGACGCAGGACGAGAACTTCGCCGCCGAATTCAAGAACGTGCAGGTGCCTGACTGATGCCCGAGGGAAACCCGCTCGTCGCGAACGCACCCACCGACGGCGACGGCCCCGGACCGCTGACGGCCGGGAACAGCGAGTACGGCTACGCGGCGGGCATCGGCGTCGCCGAGTCGGCCATGGACGCCTTCAACGGCATCTCGAACGGCGACTGGATCGGCGGCGGGCTCGGCGTGCTGAGCCTCGCCGGCGAGATGGCCAGCGCCGCGATCGACCCGTTCGGCTACCTGATGTCGTCGGTGGCGTCGTTCCTGATGGAGCACATGCAGCCGCTGAAGGACATGCTGGACGCGGTCGCCGGTGATCCGCCGGTCATCCAGTCGTATTCCGAAACCTGGGGCAACGTCGCCAAGAAACTGGAAGACACCCAGGTCGAATTCTCGAACGCGGTCAAGAACGGCACGTCCGGCTGGACGGGCGACGCGGCCGACCAGTACCGCAAGCAGGCCGCGGAGCAGGCGGAAGCGATCAGCGGCGCGGCGACGGTCGCCGGCGGGATCAGCACCGTCGTGATGATCTTCGGCGAGATCGTCGCGTTCGTCCGCGAGTTCATCCGCCAGCTGATCGCGGACGCGGTCGGCAAGCTCATCGCCTGGGTCATGGAGACGGTGTTCTCCCTCGGTTTCGGCACGCCCGTGGTGGTCGCGCAGGCCGTCACCGCGATCGCCAAGTGGGCCGCGAAGATCGCCGACAAGCTCAAGGAACTCTGCGACGCCATGCGGCGGGTATCGCCGCTGCTGGGCAAACTGGTCGACGTCTTCGAGAAGATCATCAAGATCTTCGGCAAGATCGCGGGCAAGGTCACCGGCCTCGACGTGATCAACACCAAGAACATCAAGCCGGGCGGGTTCATCCAGCGCGGCGGCAGCGGCGGCGGGTCCGGTGGGACCGGCGGTGGCGGCTCGGGCTCGGGCGACGGCCCGGACGGCGATGGTTCCGGGTCCGGCGATGGATCCGGCAGCGGCTCCGGTGACGGTTCCGGCAGCGGCGATGGGTCCGGCAGCGGCTCCAACGGCGACAACTCCGGTGGCAATTCGGGCGACACCAACAGCGGCCCGAACGACAACTCCGGCGGCAACTCCGGCGACACCAACAGCGGCCCGAACAACGGCTCCGGCGGCAACTCCGGCGACACCAACAGCGGCCCGAACAACGGCTCCGGCGGTTCGACCGATTCCGGTCCGAACGGTGGTTCCAGCGGCGACACCCCGTCCACCACCACCCGCGGTGGTGACGGTGGCGGCTCGTCCACCCGCTCCGACGGCGGCTCGCCCAACCGCGCCGGCGATGGACCGTCCACATCGGACGGAAACTCCGCCGGTGGCGATGGTTCCCCCAGCACCGCCCGTTCCGACACGGCGACGCCGCACACCCGGTCCGACGGTGGCTCTCCCGGCGATTCCGCCGCCCCGAACCGCACGTCCGATGGCGGCTCGCCCAGCCCGAACCGCGCGGACACGGGCGGCTCGCCCGCTCCGCACACCCGGGCCGACAGTGGCGGCTCCCCGAGCCACACCCCCGACAACTCGCCCACACCACACACCCGCGCCGACAGTGGCGGCACCCCCAGCCACACCCCCGACAACTCGCCCACACCACACACCCGCGCCGACACCGGCAGCACCCCCAACCACACCCCCGACAACTCACCCACACCACACACCCGCGCCGACAGTGGCGGCACCCCCAACCACACCCCCGACAGCGGCGGCTCGCCCCGGCCCCACGGCGGCGACGGCGGCGGCTCGCCCACCCCTCGGTCCGACCCGTCACCCGGCCACCACGGCGGCAACGACGGCGGCAGCCCCACCCGGCCGACCGACAGTGGAACGACGACCAGCGGCACCGCGCCCACGGCGCCGCGCCTCGGCGACGCCGGCCCGTCCCACGTGCCTTCGCAGCGCGGCGGTCCCGGTGGCGACGCTTCGCACGGTGTCCCGCCGCAGGGCCAGCCGATCGCCGGCGGTATGCCGCCGCAGGGCGCTCCGGGTGGCGCCCCCGGCGGCACCCCGGGTTCGCCCGGCGGCAGGCCGCAGGGTGGCGGCTGGACCGGCACGCCCGGTTCGCCGCGCACCCCGGACACGAACGCCCCGCGCACTCCCGACACCCACACCGGTCCTGGCCAGACCGGTCCCGGCGGACGGCCGAACCAGCCGCAGCCGGTCGCCAGGGGCAACGAGTTCGGTCCCGGCGCCCAGCCGCACACCGGCTCACCGAGCACGCACGGCCCGGGTAACCGGCCGGGCGGCACGGGCCCCGGCAACACCGGCCCGGGCGGCCACGGCCCCGGTGGCCACTCCGGGCCGCCGCGTTCGCCGGACGGTCACGGCCCCGACGGGCACGGGCCGCGCCAAGACCCGAACGGGAACCCCGACAGCACACCGCACGACCGTGGCCCCGACGGCGAGCCGGATCGTCCGCTGACGCCGGACGAGGTCAACCAACGGCATTCCGAGAGCACTCCCGCGGGCAGCTCGTACCACCGCGGTGACTCGGACATGGGCGACCTGCCGCACCGCGTCCAGCCGGATCCGGACGGCCGCTACACCGTCGACGTGCACGTCACGCCGGACGGGCACGCCCGGATCGGCAACCGCACCTACACCCCGGAAGAGTTCGCGGACATCCTGCGGCGCAACGGGGATTACGACGGCCGTCCGATCCGCCTGATCGGCTGTGACGCCGGCTCGAACGATTTCGCGCGCCGTCTGTCGCGGGAACTCGACACCGAGGTGATGGCGCCGAGCAAACCGGCGTGGACCGACTCGAACGGGCGCGTCTTCTCGTCCGACTACGAGATCGGCCCCGACGGCCGCCCCCGGCCCAAGATCCCGCCCAACGGCGAATGGGATGTCCACAGCCCCGACGGCACCGCCCGCCGGGCGAGCGACGACGGCTTCACCCCGGACACCTCGCACGCGGACAAGCAGGACGTGGACGCCGACAGCGCCCGCGACCGTGGCCAGGGCGACGACCTCAACCCCCAGCATCAAATCGAAGGACGCTGGGAGGAGCCCGATTTCACGCCGCCCGCCCGTTCCGTTCAGCTACGCGACGATCAGTCGTTCTTCGACCCGACGACGCCTCCGCGCAAGCTCGACGCGGACACGCGGTACGACATCACCGACGCGGACGGCAACGTGCGCAGCCGGGTCTACACCGACGCGAACCGCAACGTGACGCACGTCGACGCCGTCGCGCCGAACACGCTGCGCGGCCCCGGTAACCCGGAGATCATGCGCCCGGCGCCGAACTCGGACTACCGCGTACAGGTCGGCCACCGGCACGACACCTATCCGACCGGCCCGGACGGCAACGTCCGGACCGTGACACACACGGACGTCAAGACGCCCCAAGGCACCCGGGACATCACGAGGATCGACGACATCGAGTCGCCGCCGAAGCCTCGTGACCAGGTGAGGATCGAGGCGGACGACCCGCGGGCGCCGCGGGCCGACGAGCCGTTCAGCCACCGGACCGATCTCGATGCGAACACCCGCTACCACGTCACCGACGCGGACGGGAATTCCCGCGGCAGCTTCCAGACCGACGAGCACGGCAAGGTCAAGTGGGTCGACACCCACGAAGGAGCGGGCAACCCAGAGCTGAACAATCCGCTGCCCGACAGCAACTACCGGGTCGACCGCGGGCCCCTCCACCAGGAGTACCGCGTCGGCCCCGACGGGCGGCCGGAACACGGCCAGACCTACGACCCGCCGCAGCCGACGGGGACCCCGGTCGATCACCCGAACGCGGTCAAACAGGACGAGGCGTTCAACCGCCAGCACACCAACGAGGACGGCAGCCCGAAGCTCGGCGAGGATGGGAAACCCACCCTCCAACCGGACAGCGTGCACCGCCCGACCGATGAGTTCGGCCATCCGCGGGGTGAGTTCCAGACCGACGGGACCGGGCACATCAGCCACGTCGACACCACCAGTGGCCAGCGCGCCAGGACCAACCCCGAGGTCGGGGCCGCACCGGACGGTGCGGACATCACCCAGGACGGTCACTACGGGACCAGGAACGCCAAGAACGTCCAGGATTCGTGGCCCGCACCCGACCGCGAAGTCACGTACTCGCACCAGGTCCCGCCCAAGAGCGAGAACGCGGCCGCCCACCAGAACAAGGAACCGCGAGGGTTCACCGACGGCGACCCGAGCTCGATGACCGCCGCCGAGCAGAAGGCGATCAGCGACAAGCTCGCGCACAAGGATCCGATCGCGGGCCGGGACAACCTGCCGCCCAACACCCGGATCCACGTGGTGGACAAGGACGGCCTGCCGTACGGGTCGTTCCAGACCGGGCCGGACGGCAAGATCACCCACATGCACACCGGGCAGCCGTTCAACGCGGATATGAACAACCCGCCGCCGAACGCGGTGGTCCGCGTCGACCACGGCCTGGAGATGCACGACGCCAACGGCAATCCGCTGGGCAGGCAGTCGCCCGGTGAGATCCACCGGACGGACGCGCGAGGCAACACCGTGGTGACATCGGCTCCGCCGGATCCAGGTGGTGCCAGCAACATCCGGCGTGACGGCTCGGCGCAGAGCCAGGTCGGCGGTCAGGGCGGCAAGGACGCGTCCGGGAAGAACATCGACGACGGCGGACACCACCGCGGCACGTCCGTCGGCGGCTCCGGCGAGGCGATCAACCAAGGGTCGCAAGGCCGGGTGGACAACAGCAACGCGGGCGCCAAGGAACTCAAGGAGACCTACGACCCGGACGACAGCTGGTACCGGATGGAGCGGGATCGGGACGACAGCGGCCTCGCGGGTAGGTTGGAGAACGAGGACACGTTCGAACTTCGGGATGCCGGTATCGACGACGCGCACACCCGCCAATACCGGGCTTACGGCCCGGACGCCGAAGGCCGGATCTCGGTAATCGTCAGGAGTTTCCCCAATGACCACAACAACCCACTCTGGCCCGATGACTTCCGGGGGTGAGAGTCACGAGGACCTGATCCAGCAGCTCGGCATCGCGCTGCTGAACCTCGTCCCGGAGGAAGGCTGGCGGCGCATCGACCTGGTCAGCTCGATGACCGTGCCCGTCCAGGATCTCGGTCTGACCGTGATCATGGACGACGGCACCCGCCCCGAGATCACGCCGCCCACCGAGCTCAACGTGATCCTCGCGAAGCTGCGGACGCTGCTGTACGAGCCCGGCCGCGGAACGTGGTTCTCCGCGCGGATCTCGCTGAACCCGCCGGGGCAGATCTTCTTCAACTACAACAACGACTATGAACCGGTTCTCACGCCGCCGATGGAACCGGAACACTACGTCGAAGATCTGAAGAAGTTCCCCAGGGACCCCGAGCACATCCCGGGCTGGCTCGACGCGAAGCTCGCGGCGGCGAAAGAGAAGGAGCAGAACTGATGCCGATGCCCGTTGTGCCCACGAGCGCGGCACAGGCGAACGAGCTGTTCAAGGACTTCACCACCTGGATGGTGCACTCCGTCCCCGCGGACTGGGAGCAGCTGTTCATCATCTTCCGTTCTGTCGGTGACTACTACGAAATCTCCGCCCAGGTGCTGACCGTCATGGGCACCGGAGCTCCCTGGACACCGCCGGAGGGCGTCGCGGACTTCTTCGTGGAGCTGCGCGACAGCATGGCGAAGCCGGGCGAAGGCGCGTGGAGCTCGGTCCGCTATCACCTCGTGCACCCGGGTGGGTACTCCGCCGAGTACAACTGGGACAACGAACCCGTTTGGGACCACGTCCCGCCCGCCGAGTTCTTCGCCCAGGAGCTGGAGCGCTACCCGCGGACCGGCGAGCGCGCGGAGTGGCTTCAGCGACGTGCCGCCGGCCAGGCGGACTGACCATCGGTGAGCGAGGGGACATGAGCCGACCACAACAGCCGTTGAACCAGCAGCAGCAACAGCAGCTCGTCTGGCAGATCGGCCATGCCCTCGCGACGCCGCTGCCGCCCGGCTGGCAGCAGATGCGCGTCGAATACCGGGCGGCGGGCAGGCATGTCGAGGTCGACCTGCTCGTCACCGGTCAGGACGGTCTGCCGCGTCCGGTTCAGCCGGGTCCCGAAGCCGTCCAGCTGCTCGGGAACCTGAGGGCAGGCATGTACCAGCCCGGCCGCGGGACCTGGCTGAGCGCGATCCTGGTCTACGGTTCGGCGACCGTGCTCAGTACGGATTTCCTCGCGGACGTGGAGCCGCCGTGGCGGCAGGCACCGCCGCCGATCGGCTTCCAGGACGAACTGCGGTTCTTCCCGCGCGCCGAGCAGAACATCCCGCCGTGGTTGCGGCAGCGAGCCGGGCTCGCGGCCGAGCCCGCGGCGGCCGAGCCTTCGGTGGCGACTCCGCCGGCCGAGACCCCGGAGGCGCTGAAGGCGCCGCGGGTCCATGACGGTCTCGACGAGTCCGGGCGGCCGATGGTGAACCGAGAGCCACTTTCCCCGGCCGAGCGGGACCGCGTGCTGCGGTACCTCGACGGAGCCCCGGTCGTGCTGGCGTCGCGGAGTTACGACGCCGATGCCTTCGATCCCGACAGAGAACCATTGGTGCCGTTGAACTTCCGCACGGACGGCCGGTGGTACTGGCCGGGCGCGGTCGCCTACTACCTGCGTGAGCACGACGTGGCGCCCGACCCCGAGCTGCTCGGTCATATCCGGGCACTGCGGTTCACCCTGCCCGAGGTCGGAGAGCCCGAACGCGAACTCGCGGTCGCCGCGATCACCGGCCAGCCGTCCACTGAGGACTCAGCGATTTCGCGGCCGGATGATGCCACCTGACGGATACGTCAGGTGGCAAGTTCACGGTCCGGGTACTCTTGACGGCGGCGGCGAAGGCGAGCAGGGAGCACACATGGCACGGGGGAACATCGGCAGGGTCCGGGCGACCCGTTCCGCCGGGATGCTCCCGGTCGTGCTGGCGCTCACCTCGGCCGCGCTGCTGACCGGCGCCGCCGTCTACACGGTCGACCGCGCCGGTTGCGTGGATCCGGGCCAGTACATCCGCCACGACAACCACATCGAGCTCGTCGGCGGCTGCGTCGACGGCTCCGAGCTGCCCGCCGTCCCGAAGGGGACTTCGCACGAAGCGGACTCGAAGAGCGGCGTCACGCCCAGCAACTACCGCCCCTGACCGGGCGATTCCTCCCACCACACCGCGCTGACCAGCGCGAAAGCAGCAAGGGACCTTTGCTCTCACTTACTTAGCGTGGCTAAGCGAGTGGGAGCAAAGGTCCCTTGCTCACTCCCTGGGCTCGGCGGCGGTCAGCCCAGGGCCTTGGCCAGATCGTCGACCAGGTCGCTGCCGTCCTCGATGCCGACGGACAGGCGCAGCAGGTTGTCCGGCACCTCCAGGGTGGACCCGGCGGTGCTCGCGTGGGTCATGCGGCCCGGGTGTTCGATGAGCGATTCGATTCCGCCCAGCGACTCCGCGAGGATGAACAGCTTCGTCCTCGACGCGACGTCGAGCGCGGCCTGCTCGCCGTCGATGTGGGTGAACGAGATCATCCCGCCGAACCGCCGCATCTGCTTCGAGGCGACCTCGTGGCCGGGGTGCTCCGGCAGGCCCGGGTAGTAGACACGCTCGACCTTCGGGTGCTTCAGCAGCATCCGGGCGATCAGTTCGGCGTTGTCGCTGTGCCGCTCCATCCGTAGCGCGAGCGTTTTGATCCCGCGAAGGGTCAGCCACGCGTCGAACGGGCCGGGCACCGCACCCGCTGCGTTGCGCAGGTAGAACAGCTGCTCGCGCAGCTCGTCCTCGTTCGTCAGGATCGCGCCGCCGACGACGTCGGAGTGTCCGCCGAGGTACTTGGTCGTCGAGTGCAGGACGACGTCGGCACCCAGCGAAAGCGGGTTCTGCAGGTACGGGGTGGCGAAGGTGTTGTCGACGACCAGGCGGGCGCCCGCACCGTGCGCGACCTCGGCCAGCGCGGCGATGTCGGCGATCCCCAGCATGGGGTTCGTCGGCGACTCGCACCAGATCAGCTTCGTCTCCGGCCGGATCGCCGCGCGGACCTCGTCGATGTTCCCCAGGTCGGCGACCGTGTGCTCGACGCCCCACAGGCTGAGCACCTTGTCGATCAGGCGGAACGTGCCGCCGTACGCGTCGTTACCGAGGACGAGGTGATCTCCGGGCCGCAGGGTCGCCCGCAGCAGAACGTCACTGGCCGCCATCCCCGACGCGTACGCCAAGCCGTGCCGCGCGCCTTCGAGCGCCGCCAAGGCGACCTCCAGCGCGGTGCGCGTGGGGTTCGCGGTGCGGGAGTACTCGTAGTCACCTTCGCGCGTGCCGCCGACGCCGTCCTGCGCGTAAGTCGAAGTCTGGTAGATCGGCACGATGACCGCGCCGGTCCGGGGATCAGGGGTCTGCCCGGCGTGGATCGCGCGCGTCTCGAAGCCCAGCAGAGAGTAATCGTCGGCCATACCGTCAAGGGTACGACCACCCCTGCCGGATCCCATCGTCTGGGATCGAACTCACCACTGCCCGGGCGGCTGTCCCTGCTGCTGGGCACCGGGGGCCGGCGGATAGCCGGGCTGCGGCGGCGGATATCCGAAATTCGGCGGCTGAACGGCGCCGCCCGGTGGCTTGGCCGCCAGCCAGCGCCCGGTCGGCGGGACCAGCGCCAGCACGAGGGTCACGATCGCCGGGATCAGGACCACGAAGAGAAGCCAGCCGAAGCCGAAATGCAGCATCACCCCGCCGTACGAGAAGTAGAAGCTCGAGCCGATCGCCCGGAACAGGAAGGTCAGCGCCACGAACCCGATCGCGCCCGCGGCTCCGATCACGGTCAGCAGCCGACCGGCCCGCTTGCGCAGGAGCAGCATGATCCCGCCGCCCAGGAGCAAAGCCGCGCTGACGAGGTCCAGCGCCGCTCCGACCACCAGGAACGAAATGACGTAACGGGACAGCTCGATGACGTGGGACACGACCCCGGCGAGGAACCAGAGCCCACCGAGGATCGCCAAGACCCCGGCGATGATCCCGGTCGCCCCGCTCGGCTGCCGTGCCGCGCCCGGCGGCGGATAGGCACCGGGTGGCGGGTATCCCTGCGGTGGGTACTGCTGGAAGGTCATGTCTCCCCCTGTCGAATTCCTTGCCCGGAAAGTACGCCGGATCTCACCATCCGCCCTGCTGGGGGAACTGGTTCTGCGGCCGGTACGGCTGCACCGGAGCGGGCCGCCAGCGCAGGTACCGGAAGGTCGGCGGGAGCACGGCCAGCAGCAGCGCGAGCAGCCCGAACACGACCATGGCCAGGCGGAGGACGCCGTCGAAGGTGGCGAACCGGAGCAGGATGTCGAGGTGGATCCGGTATGGCACACGGAAGGCGATCGGTTCCAGCACGACGGCCAGGATCGCGAGCAGCGAGCCGAGGATCAGCAGGATGGCGCCGATCAACGAGCGGAAGAACGTCGTCAACGCGCCCATCAGCAGGAACAACGCGGCGAGCAGGTACAGCACCAGCTCGACGAGCGCGAAGCCCGGCAGGTTCGAGAGGCTGAACCCCGACGGGAGCTCGATGAAGTAGCGGATCGGGATGAAACCCGACGCGAGGGCGCCGACGAGGCCGAGCACCGCGGCGATGATCGCCGTCGCCCCGGAGGGCCGGGCCTGCGGAGCGGGATACCCGAAGGCCGGCGGTCCAGGCTGCTGGGCGGGATATCCGTACGGACCGGTCACGTCGCTCCCGTCGGCCAGGTGTGGTTGACGGCGCTCACCCTAGTCCGCGGGGCCTGGCCGTGGCAGGCGAATCGGGGATACCCGGGCGAAAACGAAACACCCCCGGCCGCGGGCCGGGGGTGCTCCGAGAGAAACCGTTCAGTGGCGGGGAATCACCACTGCTGCGGGGGCTGACCGGGCTGCTGGCCCGGCTGGCCGAAACCGCCGCTGGGCGGACCCTGCTGGCCCGGCTGCTGCCCGAAACCGCCGGGCTGCTGCGGAGCCTGACCGAAGCCGCCCTGCGGCTGGCCCGGCTGGGCGAAGCCGCCGCTGGGCGGGCCCTGCTGGCCGGGCTGCTGCCCGAAACCGCCGGGCTGCTGCCCCTGCTGCGGGAAACCACCCGAAGACGGCTGACCGGGCTGGCCGAAGCCACCCTGCGGCGGGCCGCCGTACGGACCGGGCTGGCCCGGCTGGCCGAAGCCGCCCTGCGGCGGGCCACCGAAACCACCGGGCTGGCCGCTCTGCGGGGCACCCAGCACCGAACCGCCGCCACCGAGACCCACGAACTGCGCGGTCGCCGGGATCAGGCCCAGCACACCCACGATCAGGATCACGATGCCGAGGAGCAGGTGCAGCAGGCCACCGCCGATACCGGCGCCTTCCCTGGCGTAAGCGGGCAGCTTCTCCAGGAAGTCCGACGACGGGGTCGAACCGACGAGCAGGAGGACACCGAACAGCACCAGCAGCGCACCACCGGCGGCGGTGACGATCGGCGCGAGCTTCTTCACCGTGCCCGGGAGCTTGCCCGCGAGGGCGAGCCCGACACCACCGGCGAGCGAAACGAGCGATCCGACGAGAAGCATGATCACGTAGAACCAGGTCGCCCCCGGCCCGACCACACCGGCCTCGTCCAGGAACTTTTCGATCTGCTCTTGGTTCGGAGCGCCGTCGAAGACCTTCGAGTAGTCGCTGGCGTCACCGAAGTAGACGAACGACACGATCAGGGCGACCAGGCCGAGCAACGCCACGACGCCGCCGGCGATGAACCCGAACATCTGGTTCCCACCGCCGCCGGAACCCGCGGCGGTGTGGCCCGGCGGCGGGCCGCCGAAACCGGGCTGCTGGCCGAAACCGCCCTGCGGCGGCCCGCCGAAGCCCTGCTGCGGCTGGCCGAAACCAGGCTGCTGCTGGCCCTGCGCGGGGTCGAAACCGCCCTGCTGCGGCTGGCCGAAGCCCTGCTGCTGACCGAAGCCGCCACCCTGGGCGCCGTAGGCACCGGCGGCCGGGTTGTCGGCCGCGCTCGGCGGCGGGGCGTACGGGATGGCGGGCGGCTGCGAACCCGGCGGCACGAGCTGGGTGGACTCGGCGGTGGGGCTTTCCCCGCCTCCGCTCACCGGCTGCACGACCTGGGTCGCGTTCGCGTCACCCGAACCCGGCTGGACCGGCTGCACGACCTGCGTGGGCTCCGGCGTGTCGCCGAACCCGCCTCCCTGGGGCTGCTGCTCATAGGAGGGCTGCTGCCCGTACTGCGGTTGCCCGTAGTCGGGCTGCGCGGGCTGGCCGGGCTGCACCACCTGGGTCGGTTCCGGGGAACCGAACGGGTTGTCTTGCTGCGGCTGGGGGCCACTCGGGGGTCCCTGCGGTGGCTGGGCGCCACCCCAAGGCTGATTCGGTGGCTGCGGAGCACTCATTTGGGTCTTGAACCCCCTTGACGAGGACATAAAAGTTCAACTCACCGGACACGCTATCGGATAGCCGGTCGGGCCGCTCGTAACGCCCCGGCCCGACCATCCGATGAAATGCTTCTTTACCGTCCCGCGAGAAACGCGAGCAGGTCGTGCCGGGTGACGACACCCGCCGGCTTGCCGTCGACCAGGACCATCGCGCCGTCCGCGCCCGAGAGCGCGCTCATCGCCACACTCACCTGCTCACCGGCGCCGATGGTCGGCAGCGGCGGCGACATGTGCTGCTCGAGCCGGTCGGCCAGCTGGGCCTTGCCGGTGAAGAGCGCCTCGAGAAGATCGCGTTCGTTGACCGCGCCGACGACCTCGGCCGCCATGACCGGCGGCTCCGCGCTGACCACGGGCATCTGGCTGACGCCGAACTCGGCGAGGATCGCCACCGCTTCGGCGACGGTCTCGTTCGGGTGGCTGTGCACCAGGCTGGGCAGCGAGCCGCTCTTCTTCGTCAGGACGTCGCCGACGGTCCGGCCGCTGGAGTCCGGCGGCAGGAAACCGTAGGAGGACATCCAGCTGTCGTTGAACACCTTGGTGAGGTAGCCGCGGCCGCCGTCGGGCAGGAGCACGACGACGACGTCGTCCGGGCCGAGGCCCTCCGCGAGCTTGAGCGCCGCGGCGACGGCCATACCGCACGAACCGCCGACGAGCAGCCCCTCTTCGAGCGCGAGGCGGCGGGTGATGTCGAACGAGTCCGCGTCCGACACCGCGATGATCCGGTCGGCGATGTCCCGGTCGTAGGTTTCCGGCCAGAAGTCCTCACCGACGCCTTCGACCAGGTACGGCCGCCCGGTCCCGCCGGAGTACACCGAGCCTTCGGGGTCCGCGCCGACGACCTGGACGCGGCCGTCGCTGACCTCCTTGAGGTACTTGCCGGTGCCCGAGATCGTCCCGCCGGTGCCGACGCCCGCGACGAAGTGCGTGATCTTGCCCTCGGTCTGACGCCAGAGCTCCGGCCCGGTCGAGTGGTAGTGGCTGGCGGGGTTCTCCGGGTTGGCGTACTGGTTCGGCTTCCAGGCGCCCTCGATCTCACGCACGAGGCGGTCGGAGACGTTGTAGTAGGAGTCCGGGTGCTCCGGCGCCACCGCGGTCGGGCAGACCACGACGCGGGCGCCATAGGCCTTGAGCACGTTGCGCTTGTCCTCGCTGACCTTGTCCGGGCAGACGAACACGCACTTGTATCCCTTGCGCTGCGCCACCATGGCCAGCCCGACGCCGGTGTTGCCGGAGGTCGGCTCGACGATGGTGCCGCCGGGCTTCAGCTCGCCGGAACGCTCCGCGGCTTCGATCATCCGCAGCGCGATGCGGTCCTTGACGCTGCCGCCGGGGTTGACGTACTCGACCTTGGCCAGGATGAGCGGCTGGAGCCCCTCGGCCAGTGCGTTCAGCTTGACCAGAGGGGTGTTGCCCACGAGGTCCACGATGTGCTCGACGTATTCCACTCCCACAGCCTAAACGCCGCAGGTCGCGATGTGGCCACTCGACAGTGTCGTCGGAAAGAGTGGCGTGGATCGCGTTCACCTTTGACCCGCACCTCGCTCCGGTGGAGGATGCGAGGTGAGCAACCGCTTAGCGCGTGTGTCTGGATCGAAAACAAGGGAGTGTCGTTCCATGCCCGAAGCCGTCATCGTCTCCACCGCCCGATCCCCGATCGGCCGCGCCGGCAAGGGATCGCTGGTGAGCATCCGCCCGGACGACCTCGCCGCGCAGATGGTCCGCGCCGCGCTCGACAAGGTCCCCGAACTGGACCCGACGCAGATCGAAGACCTCATGCTGGGCTGCGGTCTCCCCGGCGGCGAGCAGGGCTTCAACATGGGCCGCGCGGTCGCCGTCGAACTCGGCTACGACCACCTGCCCGGCTGCACGATCACGCGGTACTGCTCTTCGAGCCTCCAGACCACCCGCATGGCGCTGCACGCGATCAAGGCGGGCGAAGGCGACGTGTTCATCTCCGCCGGTGTCGAGACGGTTTCCCGCTTCGCCAACGGGAGCTCGGACTCGTGGCCGAACACGCACAACCCACTGTTCGCCGACGCCGAGGCCCGCACCGCGCAGGTGGCGGCCGAGGGCGCCGACAGCTGGACCGACCCGCGTGAGAACGGCGCTCTGCCGGACGTCTACATCGCGATGGGCCAGACCGCCGAGAACCTGGCGCGGCTGAAGAACGTTTCGCGTGAGGAGATGGACGAGTTCGGCGTCCGCTCGCAGAACCTCGCCGAGAAGGCCATCGCGGACGGCTTCTGGGCCAAGGACATCACGCCGGTGACCCTGCCGGACGGCACGGTGGTTTCGAAGGACGACGGCCCGCGCGCCGGCGTCACCCTCGAAGGCGTCTCCGGTCTCAAGCCGGTCTTCCGCCCCGACGGCCGGATCACCGCGGGCAACTGCTGCCCGCTCAACGACGGCGCGGCCGCGGTGGTCGTCATGTCCGACACCAAGGCCAAGGAGCTGGGGCTGACGCCGCTCGCCCGCGTCGTCTCCACCGGCGTTTCCGGTCTGTCGCCGGAGATCATGGGCTACGGCCCGGTCGAGGCGTCGAAGCAGGCGCTCGCGCGCGCCGGGATGTCGATCGGCGACATCGACCTGGTCGAGATCAACGAGGCGTTCGCCGCGCAGGTCATCCCGTCGTACAAGGACCTCGGGATCGACCTCGACAAGCTGAACGTCAACGGCGGCGCGATCGCCGTCGGGCACCCGTTCGGCATGACCGGCGCGCGGATCACCTCGACGCTGATCAACTCGCTGCGTCACCACGACAAGCAGTTCGGCCTCGAGACGATGTGCGTCGGCGGCGGCCAGGGCATGGCGATGGTGCTGGAGCGCCTCTCCTGACCCGCTGACCTGCGAAAAGGGAGCAAGGGACCTTTGCTACCGCTTACTTAGCCAGGCTAAGCGAGTGGTAGCAAAGGTCCCTTGCTCCCTTCCGGGCGCCTAGTGGGTCATGATCGGCGGGGCCGCGGCGACCTCGCCGTCCGCGCCGTCGGGCAGCGCGGGCTTGGTCTTCGGCAGGAACGCCGCCGGGATCAGGCACAGCGCGAGCAGGATCATCGACCACAGGAACGTCGTCGAGAACGCGTCCGCGGTCAGCCCCGAAGCCGCTTCACGCGTCGCCGGGTTCATCACCGCGGCGGTCGCGGCCAGCTGCCCCTGCGCGGTCGGCACGCCGAACTTCCCGGCGAGCAGCGCCGCCAGGATGATCGACAGCACCGCCGAACCGATCGCCCCGGCGGTCTGCTGCAGGATGTTCGTCGCCGTCGACGCCTTCGCCATGTCCTCGGACTTGAGCGTCTGCAACGCGGCCGAGGTGATCGGCATCATCGTCGCGCCCATGCCGAGCCCCATCACGAACAGCGCCGAAAGCAGCAGCCAGTACGGCGTCGCGGCGGTGATCTGGGTGAAGGCGATCAGGCCCGCGAGCATCAGCACGAGACCGGGCAGCACGATCTTCCGCGCGCCGATCTTGTCCGCGAACCGGCCCGCGATCGGCATGGTCAGCATCGCGCCGACCCCCTGCGGGGCGAGCAGCAGACCGGCGTTCATCGCCGATTCGCCGCGCGCCAGCACGAAATACGTCGGCAGGAGCAGCATCGCGCCGAAGAACGCGACGCAGAAGAAGGTCATCGTCACCATGGCGACGGAGAACGACCGGTTCTTGAACAGTTTCAGGTCGAGCAGCGGGTTCGTGACCCGGTTCGCCCGGAACACGAACGCCACCAGCAACGCGATCCCGGCCAGCGCGGGCAGCCAGACGTCCACCGCGCCGACACCGCCGGCCGCCGGGATGTTCGACACGCCGAAGATCAGCGCCGCCAGGCCGGGCGAGACCATCAGCATGCCGATGAAGTCGAACCGTTCGCTGGGCTCCGGCCGGTCCTTCGGCAGCAGGCGCCACGCCATGGCCATGGTGATCAGGCCGATCGGCACGTTGATGTAGAAGATCCAGCGCCAGCTCACCGCGTCGACCAGCCAGCCGCCGAGGATCGGGCCGCCGATCGGGCCGAGCAGCATCGGCACCCCGAGCACGCCCATCACGCGCCCGATCCGGTGCGGTCCGGCCGCCCTGGTCAGGATCGTCATACCGGCGGGCATCAGCATGCCGCCGCCGAAGCCCTGCAGGACGCGGAAGACGATCAGCGATTCGACGTCCCAGGCCATGCCGGCGAGCATCGACCCGATCAGGAACAGCCCGATCGCGGTCATGTAGAGCCGTTTGGTGCCGAACCGGTCCGAAGCCCAGCCAGTGATCGGGATGACCGTCGCCAGCGCGAGCATGTAGCCGGTCGCGATCCACTGGATGGTGTCGAACGAGGTCTGGAACTCGATGGTCAGTTTCTGGAGCGCGACGTTGACGACCGTCGTGTCGAGGATCGCCATGATCGCGCCGAGGATGACGACGCCGGCGATCTTGAGCACGCCGGCGTCGAGTTTGTCGCCGCCCGGTGCGGCCGGGCTTTGCGTTGACATGAAAAATCCGTCCCTGATGCTCAGTGTCCCCCGGGACGCGACAACCCCCGCGGTCGCGACTACGGAATCGACGCCCGGCCTCGCGCCGAGCCTCCCCAATCGAGCTTGTGCATTAATGCGCAAGCTCAGTACGTAGCCGAGGGTAGCCGAACACAGGTTTTACCTGCCAACTTTTTCCCCGTAGGCGGACCTATGGGGCAGACCTGTGTACGGAGTGTCAGCAGACGCTGTCCGTCGGCGCCGGGTTGCCGAGCCCGAACAGCGGACGCAGCTTGAGCCCGATCCAGGTGCCGCCGAGCGCGAAGACACCCCACAGCCAGCCGTGCAGGCTGCCGACCGAGATGCCGCCGAGGTAGGCGCCGATGTTGCAGCCGCCCGCCATCCGCGCGCCGACGCCCATCAGGATTCCACCGAGCACCGCGGCGACGGCGGTCCGCCACGGGATCGAGCTGTGGATCTTCCACGCGCCCGCCGCCGCGGCGGCGACCCCCGCGCCGATCATGATGCCGATGTCGGTGAGGCTGTTCTTGTCCTTCCAGATCGGCCCCGCCAGCGACGCCGCGTTCGCCTTGAGACGCCAGAACTCCCAGGTCTCGGGGTGCAGGCCGAACACCTGCAGGATCTTGGCGCCCCACAGGCTGAACGCGCTCGTGACACCCCAGATCCCGCCGGAGACCAGGAAGACCGCGCCCGCCAGCACCCCGAGCACGACGGCGCCGACGAGGATCGGCCACGAGCCGCGGTAGATCCGGGCGAAACCGCGCGCGGTCGGCACGACGTCGACCGGCGGCGGGTTGCGGCGCTTCTGCACGAACCGGGTCCCCAGCACGATCGCGGCGAGGACGGCGATGGTGATCGCCCACGAACCGAACCAGCCCACATGATCGGCGAGCAGGACACCCTTGAACTCGGGCCAGCCCGACAGCAGCGGATACGCCCATGTGTAGAGGACCGACCCGGTGATGAAACCGCCGAGGGTCAGCACGATCGTCGACTGCCCGGAACCGACCGCGAACAACGTTCCCGAAGCGCACGCGCCACCCAGTTGCATGCCGATCGCGAAGATCGTGGCGCCGACGAACAGCGCGAGCCCCAGCCCGCCCGCGGTCGGATTCGGCGTGCTGCCGAAGAGCCCGGATCCGGTGCCCACGATCAGCGCGATCAACGTCGCGGCCGTGCCGAGCAGCAGCGTGTGCGCCCGAAGCCCCTGACCGTTCCCGACCGCGATCAGCTGGCGCCAGGCCGAAGTGAACCCGAACCGGGAGTGGAAGAGCGCGACGCCGAGCAGCAGGCCGAGGATGAGCAGGACCCCGAACTTCGCCCCGTGCGCGGACCAGACGTACCAGGTCAGCCCGACCGCGAGAGCACCCGCGACCGCCAGCGGCACTACCTTGACCGGCTCCTCCGGTTGCGGGACCGGAGCGGCACAGGAGGTCGGGAAGTCGAGGAGTTTCTTCTCACCGGCTTGGGCTTCGGTCGTCGCCACCAGGACTCCAGGTCGATCGGCGGGGTTGGGGACGAGCAACGTTAAGACCCGTGACCGCCCGGTCGCAGCCCGTCCCACACTGTGCGACGAACGGCGGCGCGCGCAGGGCCGGATGGCGGCGGTAGCAAAGGTCCCTTGCTACTGCTTGGTGCTCTTCACGCAGACGGTCGAGGGCGGTGTCGAGTAGCTCTTGAGATGGGTCGCGTCCGTGTCGTCACAGGTCGCGACGCTGTCGACCACCTTCACGACCTCGGCGTCCCGCGTGGGGTCGGAGCAGGGGACCTTCTGATAGGCCACGCTGTCGGCCAGGAAGTTCTCGAGACAGTCGCCCTGCTTGGCGTTGATCATCATGCAGAGCTTGTACGAGGCGAACGTCTTGTCGACGGTGAGCTGGTCGTACTCGCCCGTGGGGCAGGCGCCGCCCGCGTCGGTCTTCGCGCCGGCCTTCGCGTTGGCCTCCGCCGAGCCGCAGTCCGCCTTGACCGGATCCTCGCCGACGTCACCGAAAGTGGTGACCGCGTAGCAGTCCCCCACCCGGACGTCGTCGGTGTTCGAGAGGTAGCCGACGATCCACGACGACGCGCTCAGCACCACGATCGCGACCGGTACCAGGAGGCCCAACCAGAACCACTTGGAACGCTTCGGCCTGGCGGGTTCGCCGCTGTGCTCGGTCATGGGGTCAGCGTATTCGCGGCGACGAAAAAGGGCGCCCCGATCGCTCGGAGCGCCCTTTCGCGAAACCCGGGTCAGTCGTTTTGGAAGTACGACAGCAGCCGCAGGATCTCGAGGTACAGCCAGACCAGCGTGGTCATGAGGCCGAAGGCGGCGAACCACGCCCACTTCGACGGCATGCCCTCGCGGATCATCCGGTCGGCCTGGTCGAAGTCGAGCAGGAAGCTGAACGCCGCGACACCGATCACCACGAGGCTGAAGATGATCGCGATCGGCCCGCCGTCACGCAGCGGGTTGAAGCCGAAGAAGCTGGTGACGAGGTTGACCAGCATCAGGATCGCGACACCGACGACGGCGCCGATGATCCACTTGGTCAGCTTCGGGGTGACCTTGACCGCGCCGGTCTTGTAGACGACCAGCATCGCGACGAAGACACCCGCCGTGCCGATGATCGCCTGCAGCGCGATCCCGGGGTACAGCGCTTCGAAGAGACCGCTGATGGCACCGAGGAAGACACCCTCGGCGGCCGAGTACGCCAGCGTGAGCGGGCCGCTCGGCTTCTGCTTGAAGATGATCACGAGCGAGATCACGAGGCCGACGATCATGCCGCCGACGAGCGCGCCGATCACGGCGCCGCTGATCCCGGTGATCCGGCCCGCGGCGTCCACGGGCAGCTGGCTGATCGCCCAGATCGCGGTGAGCACACCGGTCACCAGCGCGGTGCCGAGGCTCAGCGCCGTCTTGATGACGACGTCGTCGACGGTCATCGGACGGTCGTCGGCGCCGGCGGAGGTCTGCGGGGGGCCGTAGCCGGGCACGCCGCCCTGGGGTTGGTTGAAGCCTACGTTGGGTCCGTACTGCGCCGCGCCACGCGGCAGGTTCCGGAACGCCGGGTTGCTACTGGATCGCACCTGATCCTCCTGGATCTACTGGCACCTGCATCGGGTTCAACGACCACGTGGGCCGCCCGGTTCCCGTCGAAGTAAAGACGACTTTACTCACAATCGGCGCGACGCCCATCCCCCACACCGTATGCGGCGCAGATCACCGACCGTTCACCGATACCCCACCTGATGCCGTATTGCCAAAAACCCTGATCACAGGACACCCTCCACGGTGCGTGTTCGGATAATCACCGAAGGCGTGTCGGGGAACCTATCGATCGTGTGACCTGCGCCGACGTAAATGCGCCGGGGCAGAACACGGCCAAAGGAGTCAACACACCATGGGGTGGACCACACGCCCGAGCGTGCGTTCGCGCGCCTTGACCAGCCTGATCGCGACGTGCCTGCTCGGCGCCTTGTCGGCCACCGTCGCGGTGACACCGGCCTCGGCCGCCGAAAACGAAGGCGTCGGTTACAAGATCACGCCTGGCCAGACGGTCGACAGCCAGCCAAGAGACCGCGACTGGCTCGGTTCCTACGTCGTCAACGGCAAGCACGTGTTCTGTGTCAGCTTCCAGCTGAAGGCGCCGGGCTCGGCGGAGGAGTACAAGCCCGGCGACGAACTCCTCGACAAGTGGGGGCAGAAGCTGCCGGAGGATGTGGCGGCCAACATCTCCTATCTGCTCCTGCGCTACGGCGGCACGCAGGACAACGCCGAGGCGGCAGCGCTCGCGCACCTGCTGCACTCGTGGACGTCGAAGCCTCGGTCCGACGCCGACCTCAAGCCGGACCTCAAGCCGGAAGAGATCGGCTACGACATCCAGGGCGCTCTCGGCAAGCTGAAGGCGCAGCACGCCGATGCCGCCACAGCCGTCGAGAAGCTGACCAAGGACGCCGAAGCCAACCGCGGCCCGTGGACCACCGCGATCACCCCGCCGAAGGAAGACCAGCACATCGGCACCGCGGGCGAATGGACGATCAGCGTCAAGAACGCCAAGGGCAAGGGCATCTCGGGCGTACCCGTGCAGCTCACTCCGTCGAACGCGACCGTCGACGGTGGTGAGCGCACCAAACCCGCGTCGACCTCGAACACCAAGGCCGAGAAGGCCACCACGGTGAAGACCGGCGAGGACGGCACCGTCACGGTCAAGGTGACGCCCACCGGTGACCAGCCGAAGCTGTCCAGCTCGCTGTCGGCCCCGGCGGACCGGCCGTACGTGCAGTTCCCCGTCAGGACCGGCGTACAGAAGGTCGTCTCGACCGGCGGCGAGAAGGAACTGAAGGCCCAGGGTGTCGCGGTCGTCGCGAAGCCGGGCAAGGTCCAGGTGACGAAGGTCGACGCGAAGACCGACAAGGGCGTGGCGGGCGCCGCGCTGCGGATCACCGCGAAGGACAAGACGACGGCCGCGGTCGGCCAGGACGGCAAGCCCCTCAACGGCGCCGACGGCAAACCCGCCGTCGTCACCACCGAAGGCGAGAACGGCACCGTCACCGTGGAGAACCTGCGTGCCCCGCAGGAGATCTGCGTGGTCGAGGTCAGCGCGCCGCCGGGCTACACCAACGCGTTCGACCCGAAGAATCCGCCGTCCGCCTGCGGCGAGCTCAAGCCGGGTGAGACGCTGGCGCTCAAGGTCGCCAACACGCCCAACGAGGTACCGCGCACCATCCCCGCCGGAGACCGGCCGGTGGCGATGATGCAGGGCACCGTCGAGAACTCGGCGTCGACCGCCGGCATTCTCGGCGTCGGCGCGCTCGCGCTGCTCGGTTCGCTGATGGTGGGCGTGGCCGCGCGGCGGTCCTCGCGACGCTAAGAGGTTCTGGGATGTCAGTACGACGTGGGTTCGCGCTGGGAGCCGTCACGGTCCTGTGCGCGGACCTCGTCGCGGCCCTGCTCATCTGGCCGCCGACGACAGTGGTGACGGGGACGGCTCAGGCCGTCTCCGTCACGGTCGCGGGCGGCGCGCCCGCCGCTCCCGCACAGCAGGAGGTCCCGCCTCCGCCGGACGTCGTCCCCACGACTCCGACGGCCGCCCCACCGGCGGCGTCGTCGTCGAAGGCGCCTGACGCACCGAAACCGCAGGGCCCGGGGACGATCAAGCTGCCGGCGGGCGGCGCGGCGAAACTCGTGCGCAAGGAACTCGGGCCGGGTGCGGAGCTCCCGGTGCCCGAAAACCTCGGCGAGGTGACCTGGTGGGGCGCCGAGCTGAGCGCGGCCACCGGGGCGAGCGTGTTCGCCGGGCATGTGAACTGGAAGGGCGCGACGGGTCCGTTCGCGGAACTGTGGACCGAACGCGTCGGCGGCACCGTCACCGTGGTCGACAAGGCGGGCAAGTCCTGGCAGTACAAGGTCTCCCAGCTGATCACGCTGAAGAAGAACGAACTGCCACAGCGCGCGGACGAGCTCTTCGGCCAGTCCGGTCCACATCGGATCGTCCTCGTCACCTGCGGCGGCCGGTGGGTCGGCGGGGAGACCGGATACGCCGAGAACCGGGTCGTCATCGCCGACCCGGTCTAGTTACCCGTGAGTAACTTCACCGGCGCCGTGGTGGTCCTCGCCGTCCTCATGCAGCAGAATGCCGGGGGACGCGGGCGAGCACGGTGAAGGGTGAGACTGATGGCGACTTTTCTGGTGACCGGGGCGACCGGACTGATCGGGCGCCAGTTCACCCGGCTGCTGCTCACCAGGGACGACGTCGACGAGGTCGCGCTCGTCGTCCGGGCGTCCTCGCGGGACAAACTCGCGAAACTCGTGAACGCCTGGCCGCATCCGGAACGCGTCACCCTCGTCACCGGTGACCTCGGCGAGCCGCTGCTCGGCGTCGCCCAGGAGGACCGGGAGCGGCTTCGCGGCGTCGATCACGTCGTCCACCTCGCCGCCCTGTACGACCTCACCGCCGACGACGAAGCCAGCATCAAGGCCAACGTCGAAGGCACCGCGCAGGTGATCGCGCTCGCCGCCGACCTGAACGCGGGCTGCCTGCACCACGTGTCCTCGGTCGCCGTCGCCGGCGACCACGAGGGCATGTTCACCGAGGAGATGTTCGACGTCGGCCAGCGGCTCGTCACGCCGTACCACCGCACGAAGTTCGAGGCGGAGCGGCTGGTGCGCGAGCAGCAGGACGTGCCGTGGCGGGTGTACCGGCCCGCGGTCGTCGTCGGGAACTCCGAGACCGGCGAAATGGACAAGATCGACGGCCCGTACTACCTGTTCCCCGCGATCAGCAGGCTCGCCGGGCTGCCCGACGTGCCGATCGTCGGCCCCGACCTCGGCGACACCAACGTCGTCCCGGTCGACTACGTCGCCGAATCGCTGAACGCGCTGATCACCACGAAGGGGCTCGACGGGCGCGCGTTCCACCTGGTCAACCCGGAGCCGCAGCCGGTCGTCTCGGTCTACAACGCCTTCGCGAAGGCGGCGGGCGCGCCGACCATCTCCGTGCAGCTCAACGAGCGCGTGTCCAAGGGCATCGTCAACCTGGTGAAACTGAGCGAGCACATCCCCGGTTTCACGATCGCGCGGGACGCCGTGCTGGAACGGCTCGGGATCCCGCCGGTGCTGCTGGAGACCATGGCGTTCCCGTCGGTGTTCTCGTCGGCGTCGACGCGCAAGGCACTCATCGGTTCGGGTGTCGAGGTGCCCCGGATCGAGGACTACGCGCCCACCCTGTGGCGCTACTGGCGCGAGCACCTGGACCCGTTCCGCGCCCGCAAGCACGGTCCGCGCGGCGAACTGGACGGCCGCCGCGTGATCATCACCGGCGCGTCCTCGGGTATCGGCCGCGCGACCGCGATCAAGGTCGCGGCCGCGGGCGGGGTGCCGCTGCTGGTGGCACGGCGGCAGCACGAACTCGAAGAAGTGCGGGACGAGATCATCGCCGCGGGCGGCACGGCGTCGGTGTACCCGGCCGACCTGACCGACGAGGAATCGGTGCACAAGGCCGTCGACGCGATGCTCGCCGAGCACGGCCGGATCGACATGCTCGTGAACAACGCCGGCCGGTCGATCCGGCGGTCGATCAAACTGTCGTACGACCGGTTCCACGATTACGAACGCGCGATGGCGATCAACTACTTCGGCGCGGTGCGGCTGATCCTCGCGGTGCTGCCGCATATGTCCGAGCGGAAGTTCGGGCATATCGTCAACGTCTCGTCGATCGGCGTCCAGGGAATCGCGCCGCGCTTTTCGGCGTACGCGGCGTCGAAGGCCGCTTTGGACTATTTCTCCCGGATCGCCGCGACCGAGACCCACGGCGACGGAATCACCTTCACGACCATCCACATGCCACTCGTGCGCACGCCGATGATCCGGCCGACGAAGATCTACGACGCGTTCCCGACCAAATCCCCGGATCAGGCCGCGGACATGGTGCTGAAGGCGCTCCGGGAGCGCCCGAAGCACATCGGCACTCCCGCCGGGCAGGCGATCGGGCTCGCGTACACGCTCACGCCGGGACTCACGGATGCCGTGGCCTACCAAGGATTCCGGGTGTTCCCGGACTCCGCGGCCGCGGGCGGCGAAGGCGGGCTCAAGATCGGGAAGGGCGAACAGCATCTGTCCCGCGCGGCGATGGCGCTCGCCCGGCTCAGCCGCGGCTTCCATTGGTGACACTGCGCACACGGGTGGCGGCCGTTCAGGTGAGGGATCGCAGCTGAGAGCCGACACACGTCGGTGAATCACCAAGCCTGACAACGGCGACCCCGCGTACGCAGGTACCGTCGTGGCCATGGTTCCCGAGCGAGACAACGGCCTGTTGCCCCTGCGGCGCGAGTACACCCAGGCCTGGCACGGCTTCGACCGGAACGAAGTGCGCCAGTATCTGGATCATCTCGAAGCCCAGCTGCATCGCGTGATCACCGACCGCGACGCCGCGATCGCGCAGGCGACCTCGGCCACGCGCGAACTCGAAACCGTCCGCCACGAGGTGGCGAAGCTGAACGCCAGGATCGAGGAGCTGAAGAAGCCGCCGGAGCGGCTCGAAGACCTCGACGAGCGGATGCAGCGCACCGTCACGCTCGCGCAGGCGCGCGCGGAGGAGATCACGAAGCGTGCCGAAGTCGCCGCCGAGAAGCACTGGGCTTCGTCGAGCGAGGCTTCGAAGAAGCTCCGCGAGCGCTACACGCGGCTTGTCGCCGAGCTGGACAAGCAGGCGGACGCGCTGCACTCGGAGCACGAGTCCGCGCTCGCCGAGACGCGGGCCGAGGTCCAGCGGCTGACCGTCGAGGCCGCCCAGCGCCGGGAACTGCTGGACAACGAGGCCGAGCGCAAGCGCCGGAAGATCGAGCGCGAGTTCGAGCAGACGATCGCGGCTCAGCGCGCGTCGCACGAGAAGCACATCGCCGACCAGCAGACGGCCAGCAAGAACCAGGCCGAACGCCGGATCGCCGAGGCCACCGCGGAAGCGAAGCGCCGCATCGACGAGGCGACGGCCGAGGCCAAGCGCCGGCTCGACGAGGCCACGACGACGGCCGCCCAGCGCACGACCGCCGCCCAGCGGAAGGTCGAGCGGCTGGCGGAGATCCGCGAGCAGGCCCGGAAGAGCCTCATGCAGGCCGACGAGGTCCTGAAGGGCAGCGAGGCGATGCTCGCGGCGCTTCCCGAGGAGTCGGTGATCCCGCACGCTTCGAAGCTCGTCGGTGGCGACAGCAAGGCCGAGGAGAAGAAGCCGGCGGCCAAGCCTGCCGAGCCGTCCGCCTCGAAGGCCTCCGCTCCGGGGGCCGCTCCGGGCGCCACTCCGTCGGCCGCTCCGGGCGCCACTCCGGCGGCCGCTCCGGGCGCCGCTCCGGCCTCCGCGAAACCTGCTCCCAAGCCCGCTCCTTCGGCGCCCGCCGCCGCCGCGCCGAAGAACGAGACCGGCCCGAAGACGAACGGGCAGAAGCCTTCACCGGCCAAAACCGGCTCCTGACCTGCAGGAAGTAGCAAGGGACCTTTGCTATCGCTCTCTTTGGAGAGTGACAGCAAAGGTCCCTTGCTCTCTGTCCCCAGGTGACTGTGTGGATTTCGGGTCATCCAACGCACCAAAACCCACACACTCAGCCAACGCCGCTACACAGAGCAAGAAGTGTGCGAAACAGAGACACTCAACGTCCCACCGCGCGACAGCAAAGGTCCCTTGCGCTCTGTCCCCAGGTGATCGTGTGGATTTCGGGTCATCCAACGCACCAAAATCCACACGGTCAGTCAACGCCGCTACACAGAGCAAGGGGTGTGTGGAAATAGGGACACTCAACGTCCCTATCTCCACACACCCCCACCGGCCGACAGCAAAGGTCCCTTGAATTCGGCCACCCAACACACCAACACCCACACACTCAGCCAACACCACTACACAGAGCAAGAAGTGTGCGGAAACAGAGACACACAACGTCCCCACCGCGCGACAGCAAAGGTCCCTTGAGCGCTGTCAGGAGGCGGTCGTGCGCGGCCAGGGATTGGCCGCTTCGAGCTGGGCAGCGAGCCCCAGGAGTAGGACTTCCCCGCCGGGCGCGGCGACGAGCTGGACGCAGGCCGGAATACCCGAAGGATGCGTCCCGACCGGCACGGAAATCGCCGGATAGCCCGCGAGATTCCACAGGCCCGCGAACCCTGCCACCCGCACGGACGGCAGCACGTTCGCGATCCACCGGCTTTCATGCCAGGTGCGAGCCTTGAGCGGAAGCGTCGCGATCATGGGCGTGACCAGGACATCGTGGTCGGTGAAGAACTCTTCGGCACGCTCCAGCCAGCGCTCGCGGGTGCTCTCCCGGACGCGGTCGGCCATCAGGCGCCCGAGCCGGACGTGGGTCCGCGTCCGGGGCTGGAGCGCGGCGAGATCGAACTCGGCCGCTTGTTCGGCCGGACCCGCGACCCAGCGCGCCAGGAGGCCGCCGATCGCTCCGGCGCTGTAACGAGGCGTGCCGGGAGCGACGGTGTGCCCGGCCGCGCGGAAAAGCTCTCCGGCTCGCGCGACGGCCCGGCTGAACGCGCGCGGCAGCGGCGCCCTCGTCAACGGAACCTGAGTCGACAGGGCGATGCGGGACCGCTTCGGGGCGGCGAGGTCCGCCAGCGCGGGCTGTTCGGCGAGGACGGACATCAGCACCGCGGCGTCGGCCACGGTGGTCGTCATCGGACCGTGTGTGGACAGGCCGAACCAGCCGTCCTCCCCCGGTACCCGGACCACGCCCCTCCCCGGTTTCAGACCGACGATCCCGCACATCGCGGACGGCAGCCGGATCGACCCCAGGCCGTCCGTACCGTGCGCGATGGGCACCAGCCCCGCCGCGACGGCCGCGGCGCTCCCGCCCGACGAACCGCCGGCCGCGTAGGACGGGTTGCGCGGATTGCGCGCCGTCCCGTCCGGATCGTCGCTCGACGGCCAGACGCACAGCTCCGGCACCCGGGTCAGGCCGACGATCACCGCTCCGGCCGCACGCAGCCGCCGGGCGATCTCACCGTCCTCTGTGGACAACGTCGACGAACCCGCGCGCGACCCCCACGAGGCGTACTCACCCGCGATCGGCGCGACGTCCTTGACCGCGACCGGCACCCCGGCCAAGGGCAGATCCGCCAGGTCCGCGCTTTCGGCGACGGCGGCCGCCTCGGCGAGCGCCTCCGCGGTCCGCACCCGCCGGAACGCACCGATCACCCCGTCCGCCGCCGCGATCCGGGCCAGCGCCTCCCGGGTCACCTGGACCGGATCGAGTTCCTTGGCACGCACAGCCGCCGCGATTTCCACTGCCGTCTTGACCATCCCCGCACTGTAGAACGGGCGGCGAAGATCAGGCGAGCGCCGGGAAGTCGGTGTAGCCGTCGAGCCTGGCGCCGTAGTAGACGGCGTGGTCCGCCCGGGCCAGCGGGGCACCGAGAGCGAACCGGGCGGGCAGATCCGGGTTCGCGATGAACAATCTGCCGAATGCGACCACGTCGGCCAGTCCGGACTCGATCAGGGATTCCCCCTCGGCCTGGGTGGTCGGCTCCTCGGACCGCAGATTCGCGATGAGCGTCCCCGGCCACAGAGGCCGCAGATACGACAGCGCCTCGACGTCGGGAGTGTCGATGACGTGCAGGTACGCGAGCTCGTACCGGCGTAGTTCCGCGACCAGCCGTGCGTATACCTCCTTCCAGTCGTCTTCCACGATGTCGTTCTCCGGGTTTCCGGGCGAGATCCGCAGGGCGACCCTGGCCGCACCGATCTCCTGGACCACGGCCGCCACCACTTCGAGCGGGAACCGAAGCCGGGCGGCGACCGAACCGCCGTACCGGTCTTCTCTCCGGTTGGTGTTGCCGGCGAGGAACTCCTGGATGAGGTAGCCGTTGGCACCGTGGAGCTCCACGCCGTCGAATCCCGCCTCGACGGCCCTCCGGGCGGCCGCGGCGAAGTCCCGGACGATCTCGCCGATCTCCTGCTCGCCGAGCGCGCGAGGTTCGACCGTGTCCGTCCAGCCGCCGGCCGAGAAGATCCGCCCCGCCTGCCGGACCGCCGACGGCGCCACCGGCGTCCGGCCCATCACACCGGGGTGCGAGACCCGGCCCGCGTGCCAGAGCTGCGCGAAGACGCGGCCGCCTTCCTGGTGCACGGCCGACGTCACCGCACGCCAGGCCTCGGCCTGTCGCTCCGTCGCGAGCCCGGGAATGCCCGGGCCGCTCTTGCCGGTCCGGTTCACCCAGACGCCTTCACTCACGATCAACCCGGCGCTCGCGCGTTGCGCGTAGTACTCGGCCGTCCGTGGATGCGGCACGCCGGTGACATCGTCCGCGCGTCCCCTGGTCATCGGGGCCATCGCCATCCGGTTCGGCAGCCGGATCGCGGTACCGCGGAATGCTTCGAGCAACCTCATGAACGCGAAGCTAAACCCTGACGCCGACGTCACGGTCAACCTCGGTTCCCGCGGCTACTGTGGACTCATGCGGATCGGGGAACTGGCGAAGCGAACCGGGGTGAGCGTCCGCTCGTTGCGGTACTACGAAACGGAGGGCCTGCTGAGTCCCGCTCGATGCGGCAACGGCTATCGGACCTTCGCCGAAGAGGACGTCGCCAGGGTCCTGCAGATCCAGCTCTTCTATTCGGCGGGGTTGTGCAGCGGCAAGATCGCGGAACTCCTTCCCGGCGTTTCCGGGGACCACACGCATTTGGTGCCCTCACCGGAGATGACCGGCGAACTCGAGATCGCCAAGGCCCGCATCCAGAACCAGATCTCCCTGCTCACCACGTCCTTGTCGGTGCTGGAACGGGTGCTGGCCGCCGCCAAGGGGACCGACACCGCCGAGGTACCGGTGCCTTCCCGGCCCGCCCGGCGGCACCGCGGTATCCACGCCTGACCTGGTCAGGCGTAGGGGTCCCGGCCCATCAGCCCGAGCAGCCTTTCCTGCAAAGGTGCGTCTTCGGGCACCTCCACTTCCGGTCCGAAGACGACGATGCCGGGCCCGAACGCTCCGGGAATCCTCATCTGATCGGGGATCTCCCGCGCCGAGGGCCACATCCGGGCGACTTCCGCCGGATCGATCGTGTCGTCCTGCCCTGTGGCCCTGGCCAGATCCCAGCCGTGGATCACCATGTCGGCGCTGACGACCTGGTCGATGTGCTGCTCCGCGGTCATCTTCCCCATCGGAGTCTCGTGTTCCGTCGCCGCGAGAACGGGGTCGGCGAGGACGGCTTCGACGTCGGCCCGCGCGGCACGGAAGGCGCCCAGCGGGTCTTCCCGGAGTGACGGCGCCGGCCCGAGACCACGCCCGAAGGGGCGCAGCATCGCGCCGTGCATGTCGACGATATGGCCGACGACGTCCCGGGCGTTCCAGTCTTCACACGGAGACCGGTTCTCCCACTGCCCGGCCCGGACCGCGGCGACCTTGGTCTCGAAGGCGTCGGCGCGGGTTCGATAACGGTCCGCGATGGCGGTCATCACGCCTCCTCCACCAGAGCGGCCCTCGCCTCGGAGATCTCGTCCCATCGTGCTGTTCCTTTCCGCTCGCGCGATGACCGCAGTAGATAACCTCAAAGTTCCATAACCGAACGGTAATTTATGCTGGTCGAATCGACTTTGTCAAGCACCGGAACCGCGTGACCAGAGGGATGGTCGCGTACCGAAGGGGCACGCGAACGCGTACGAAAGGGCAACTGGGGTTACCGTCGACAGCGGCATGGACGACGAACGAAACGAGCCGATGAACTCCGGGCGACCGAAGACGACGAAGCGATGGGCGGCCGTAATCCTGGGAGCCGCCGCTGTCCTGGCCACCAGCGTGCAGTGCGGCACGGCGAACGACGAGGCCGGTTCCGCTCAGCCGGCGGGATCCGTGACTCCACCCGGCAGCAGCGCGGCTTCAAGCCGGCCTTCCAGCGAGCCCGCGCCCTCGCCGAGGGCGGAGCAGACGCCCGCTTCGGGCTGCGAAGCCGTCATCGCCGGGATGAGCCCTCGGCAACGGCTGGCCCAGCTGGTGGTGGTCGGCGTGAACGCCGGTGATCCGCAGGCCGCGGTGAAGCTGGTGCGCGACCAGCAGGTCGGCGGCATCTTCCTCGGCGGCAACGAGACGGCCCTGCTGAAGAACCAGGCTCTGGACGAGGTGCAGCGCGCCGCGAAGGTCCCGGTTTCGGTCGCGATCGACGAGGAAGGCGGCCGCGTCCAGCGGATCGACGCCCTCGACGGCGAGATGCCGAGCGCCCGGAAGATGGCCTCGACCCTGACGCCGGCGCAGGTGCGGGCGAAGGCGGCCGAGCGAGGGCGGCAGATGCGGGCCCGCGGCGTCACCGTCGACTACGCGCCCGACGCCGACATCACCGACCAGCCGGACCGCGACATCGTCGGTGACCGATCGTTCGGCGCGAACCCGGAGGTCGCGCGCAAGTACGTCCTGGCGTTCGCGCAGGGCCTTCGGGACGCCGGGGTGCAGCCGGTGCTGAAGCACTTCCCCGGGCACGGGCACGCCACCGGGGATTCCCACAAGGGACTGGTGCGAACACCACCGCTGGCGTCGCTGCGCAAGGTCGACCTGGTGCCGTACCGCGACATCGGCGAATACGGCGAGATCGGCGTCATGGTCGGCCACCTGGACGTACCCGATCTGACCGGCGGCACCTCGTCGACCCTGTCGGCACCGGCGTACCGGCTGCTGCGGAAGGACTACGCGTTCGACGGCCCGGTGATCACGGACGATCTCGGGGCGATGAAGGCGATCACGGCGCAGTACCCGCTGCCGGCGGCCGTGCTCAAGGCGCTGCAGGCGGGCGCCGATCAGGCGCTGTGGTCCTCCGGCGGCAACGTCGGGACGGTGCTGACCACCCTGGAGCAAGCGCTTGCGTCCGGCGACCTTCCGGCCGCCCGGGTCGACGAGGCGTTGACCCGGGTGCTCACGGCGAAACGCGCCTGCGGCTGACGGCCGGATACCGCCGGTCCGAAAACTCAATGAACACAATGCTGACCAGGCCGACGGCACGAGTGACCCTGATCACCGCCCTGCCGCCCGATCAAGGAGGATCGCGTGCCTGGTCCCACGAAGTTCCTGCGTCGCCTCGCGCTCACGGCCACCGCCGCCGCCGGACTCAGCCTCGTCGCCGCCCCGGCGGCCTCGGCGGCGATCGATCATCCGGTGCGGACGACCGGCTGCCATCGTCCGTCCCCGGTTCCCGCCGGGACGACGACGGCGCGGACGCTGACGTCCGGCGGCCTGGTCCGCGAGTACACGGTGCACGTTCCGGCCGGCTACCGGCCGTCCCGGCCGTACCCGGTGGTGTTGTCGTTCCACGGGCACAAACGCACGTCGAAGTATCAGGAGGAGCTGTCCGGATTCTCCGCCTACGACGCCATTTCGGTCTATCCGCAAGGGCTCCCGGGAACGGACGGCGAATCGGCGTGGACCGGCGCGCCGTATTCGGCGGACGCCGACGACGTGCTCTTCACCAGCGATCTGCTGAACACGCTCCAGCGTGAACTGTGCGTCGACTCCCGGCGGATCTACGCGACGGGCAAGTCGAACGGCGGCGGGTTCGTCGGCGTCCTCGCCTGCCGGATGCCTGGCCGGATCGCGGCGTTCGCCCCCGTCGCCGGCGCGTTCTACCCGCAGGGCGGCGCATGCCACCCGTCGCGTCCCGCGCCCATTCTCGATTTCCACGGAACGGCCGACAAGACGATCCCCTACACCGGGAATCCCGCCAAGGGCCTGCCCGCGCTGCCGGACTGGCTCTCCGCGTGGGCGGACCGGAACGGCTGCTTCCCGGACCCGATCCGCTCTTCGCCGAAAACCGACGTCACCGTTCAGCGCTGGCTCGGCTGCGCACTTCAGCACTACCGGATCGAAGGCGCCGGGCACGTCTGGCCGAGCACCGCGCCGAACAACGACTCCGCCACTCCGACCGTGATCGACGCGACCCCGGTGATCTGGAAGTTCCTGCTCACCCACCGGCTGCGTTAAGAACTCGTCGATTTCCCTTGCCGGACCGGGCCACCCGGCGCTACCGTCGAACTGACCGGGTGACCAGATGAGCAAATCTGGTCACAAAGTCAGAAAACTGGGAGCGCACGTGGCAGAACGTCCGGACCGCACCGCCGGCCGCGCCGATCGCATCCTCGACGCGGCCGGCGTCCTGCTGACGCGGCTGGGCTATCGCAAGGTGACCATCGAGGACATCGCGAGCCAGGCCGGCATCGGGAAGGGCACGATCTACCTGCACTGGCCCACCAAGGAAACCCTCTTCCACGCGCTGCTCCTGCGCGAATCCCTCCTGGCCGCCGAGAACCTCCTCGCCCGGCTGGACGAAGACCCGGCGGAAGTCGTCCCGCACCGGTTCCATCGGGCGGTCTTCCTCCACACCCAGCGGAACCCGTTGCTCGGCGCGCTCATCACCGGCAACACCGAACTGCTGGGCCGGTTGAAGAAACATCCCTTGCAGGATCAGGACGCGGTCGTGACCGAGCGGTACCTGAAGACGATGACGGACCGGGGCCTGCTGCGCGACGACATCCCGAACCTGCTGTTCTCCCTGCGCGCCTCGTCGCTGGGGTTCTACCTGATGGACAGCTTCATCGCCGACGGCGCCGGCCTCGAAACCGAGGAGAAGGCCGACGCTCTCGCGCACATCATCCGGACGGCGTTCGAGCCGCCGGAGCCGCCGTCCCCGGCGAACGTGGCCGCCACCGCGGCCGAAGTGATCCAGGCGTTCCGGGAGCTGATCTCGTCCTATCGCGCCTGGATCTACCGGAAGGACGGCTCCGAGGAGCCCGCTTGACCCGGGCTCTCCACCACTGAAGAAGGGGGCAAGCGATGACCACGATCGCCGAAAACTGGGGTGTCCACGAAGGCCAGTTCTGGCTTCGAGGGGAATTCCCGGCCGAGCCGGTCCGTTTCGATCCCGAGACGGGCATGTGGAACGTCTACGGCCACGCCGAGGCGCTGAAGACCCTGAGTGATCCCAAGGTGTTCTCCTCCGACACCACCCGGCTGATCCCCGAGGACCTCTCGCCGGACAAGGACCTGTTCGTCGAGGGCAATCTGCTCGTGATGGACCCGCCGGACCACAAGAAACTGCGCACGCTGGTGAGCCACGCCTTCACACCGAAGGTCGTCGCGGATCTCGAACCGCGGATCGCCGCGCTGACGAACGAACTCCTCGACGCCGTCGACGGCGCGGACTCGATGGAACTGGTGACCCATCTGGCGTACCCGCTGCCGGTGATCGTCATCGCCGAACTGCTCGGCATCCCGGCGAGCGATCGCGACCTGTTCAAGGAGTGGGTCGACACGTTGCTGGGCAACAGCCAGCAGCGGTCGCTGATCAAGCAGACCGAGGAGGACAAGAAGGCCGCCGCGGAAACGGCCGCGCAGGTGAAGAACCTGACGAACTATCTCGCCGGACATGTCGACGACCGGCGGCGGAACCCGCGCGAGGACCTGCTGACCAAACTCGTCGAAGCCGAGGTCGACGGCGCGAAACTCACGCAGAACGAGGTCGTCAACTTCGCGAACGTGCTGCTGCTCGCCGGGCACATCACCACCACGATGCTGCTCGGGAACACGGTGCTGTGCCTGGATTCCCATCCGGACGAGTACCGGCGCGTCCGCGAGGACCGGACCCTGCTGCCCGCCGCCATCGAGGAATCGCTGCGGTTCCTCAGCCCGTTCGCGCTCGTCGCCCGCGCCACGACGACCGAGGTCGAACTGGGCGGCAAGACGATCCCGCCGGACAGCATGCTCGGCGTCTGGGTCGCGGCGGCGAACCGGGATCCGCGGACGTTCACGGATCCGGGCACCTTCGATCCGTCGAGGGCGCACAACCCCCACCTCGCCTTCGGGCGCGGGGTCCATTTCTGCATCGGCGCCCCGCTCGCCAGGCTGGAAGGCAAGACGGCGCTCAACGTCCTGCTGGACCGGTTCCCGGATCTGCGCACCGATCCGGCCGCTCCGCCGTCGTTCATCCCGAGCCCGAACATGACCGGGGTGAACAAGCTCCAGCTGTCGCTGAAGTCCTAGCGATCCGCGTACCGGGAGGCGAGCGGGACCACCACTCGCGGGGCCCGCTTCCCGGGCGTGTACCGCAGTTCGGTGATGTTGCCGTTCGGCACGAGGTAGGTGTCGGCGAACGTGCGGAATCCGCGCATGGCCTCACTGTCCGGCGTGGTGATCCCGGTCAGCAACGACCACATGACCGCACGGATGAAGAGCCCGTGCGTGAAGACCGCGATCGGCCCGGGTTCGCGTTCTCCCAGCCGCGCCAGGAAATCCTGGGTCCGGGCGAAGAGCGCCGCGAAGGATTCCGCGCCGTTCACCGCGTGGTGCGGATCGGCACGGGCCCAGTAGGCCTCCGTGTACGGCTTACGGGTCTCGGTGGTGGTGACCTGTCCATGGAGTTCGCCGAGAAAGGTGAACTCCTGGACAGGCCACTCCTCACGGTCCGCGCCGGGGAACCGTTCGATCGTCGGCTCGGCGGTCTGCCGCGCCCGCAGGAACGGCGACGTCACGATCAACCGGGGCGGCTCGGCCAGCGAATCCGCGATTTCGACGGCTTGACGCCTGCCGAGTTCGGTCAGCGCCGAAGTCCCCGGCTCCCCGCCGGGAAGTCCCGCGTTGGACTCGCTTTCCCCATGCCTGATCAGCCACACTCGCGTCACGATTCGCCTCCTAGACCCCCGGTGCGTCGACGATCGCACCGAGTGCGAGTCGCTCGCGACTTCCAGGATGCCCCATCACCGCGAAAATGACGGAACCCTCAACGGCCGAACTGGCCCGGCGAGCGTCCCTCGCCCGCGGGGCCGCGGTACGCCTGCGCGATGTCCAGCCACTGGTCCGCCAGCGCTCCCTCGGCGCGGACGTCGAGATCGTCGCGGTGACGGCGCCGCGTGACCAGGAGGCAGAAGTCCTCCGCGCTTCCGGTGATCCGCTCCGGCGAGTCCTCGGGGCCGAACGTCCACACCTGACCCGACGGCGAGGTGATCTCGAACCGGAACTCCTGCTCCGGCGGGGTCAGGCCGCGCGCTTCGTAGCCGAAGTCCCGCACCCGGACGGCGAAGCCGACGAGGTACGCGAGCCGGTCCGTCCGCTCCGGCCGCACACCCAGCGCGTCCGCCACGTCCTGGCCGTGCGCGAACAGTTCCATCATCCCGGCGCAGGCGAGGATGGCCGGCGGCAGCGGGTTGACCAGCCACGGGACGACCTGGTCCGCCGGGACCGCGGCGAGCGCCTTGATACCGGCGTCGCGTTCGGCCCGCCAGCGGCTCAGCACGACCTCGTTGGGGTCACCGAGGTAGTCGTCGAGGGCCGCGTTGACGGCGGCGTCGAAACCGCGGGCCATCGACCGCTTCATGACTTCGGCGAACGTCTGCGGCTCGCCCGCGGACAACCCGGCGATCTTGAAGATGAACGCGAGATGCGCGATCTGGTGTTTGACCGACCAGCCCGCCGCGGGCGTCGGAAGATCCCATCCCGCGTCGTCGAGGCCGGCCACCAGGGCGTCGACCTGTTCAGCCTCCGTGGTGAGGTCCCTGATCACGTTCCGGAAGTCAGTCACCGTGCCGTCCTCTCGCCGTTTCCACCCTCTCGAATGATGCGGACGCGTCCGGCCGTCGTCTTCTCTTCGTGAGCCCCGTCGAAATCCGAGGTTGATTCTGGAGCCGGGTCCAAGTTCTACGCTCGTGGCATGACGCCGTTGACCATGTCCGAAGTGGCCTCCCGCGCCGGAGTGCGGCCGGACACCGTGCGTTACTACGAGCGCATCGGCCTGCTGCCCACGCCCGCGCGGACGTCCGGTGCCCACCGGCGCTACGACGAGGGCGTCATCGACCGGCTGCGGTTCATCCGCGGCACCCAGCGGCTCGGGCTGACGCTGACGGAGATCGGTGACCTGCTGAGCGTGCGCGACACCGGCGTGTGCCCGTGCGAACCCGCCGAAACCCTGCTGCGACGCCATCTCGCCGAGATCGAAGCGGAGAGGGCGCGGCTCGGCGAACTGCACGCCGAGCTCACCTCCATGCTGTCCGGGATGTCCGGTGCCACCTGCGCCGATCCGGTTCCCGGTGCCTGGTGCCCGCCCGGCTGTACCCCCGAGAAAGGAGGTGGATGATCATGCGGAACGACGACTGGTGCGATTGCGACTGCTGCGGCAGCGGCTGCTGCTGACCCGCTTCGGCGGGCCCGGCCGGGCTTGACGTCACCCGGCCGGTCACTCCTGCGGCAGGAGCACGGTCGTCCCGATCCGGTCTTTGCTGACTTCGGCCGAATAGGCCATCAGACCGCCCGCCTGCGCGTCCCGGAACAACCGCTGGATCGGCGAAGTGCGGAGGAAGCCCGAACCACCGCCCGCCTTCAGCGCCAGCTGGGCGACCTCGCGGGCGATGTCGTTCGCGAGGAGCTTCGCCGTCATGGTCGCGGGCAGGAACTCCGGTGAGTTCCGGTCCGCCAGCCACGCCATGTTCCTGGCGTACATGAGCGACGCTTCGAGGCGGGAATGGACGTCCGCGACTTCGAATCGCAGCCATTGCATTCCGGCGAGCGGCTCCCCGGTCGCGGGGATGACCCGGCTCCGGGCGTGCGCGATCAGCGCTCGCTCCGCCGCGTCGGCGATCCCCAAGGACAGGAAGGCGAGACCCGCCGCGATGTGGTTCGGCCGCTGGACGGTCGTGGGCGGGCACCGGCGATCCTCCCGCAGGAGGGTCCCTTCGAAGGAGACGAGCTGGCTTCGGCTGGCGCGCAGCCCCATCGTGTCCCAGATGGGCACGAAGGTCATCGTGTCGTCCGGCGGGACACCGAAGAACGTGGGCACGCCGCCGACGAGCGCGTTGACCAGGAAGTGATCCGCGGCCTCGCAGCCGGAGACGAACCGTTTGGCGCCCGTGAGCCGGTATCCGCCGTCGACGGGTTCGGCGACCTGTTGCGGCATCAGGAACATGTTGCCGCTGCTCGGTTCCGACAGCGCGTTGGCGAACCGCTTCCCGCCGATGAGTTCTTCGGCGTAGAAGCGCCCCACATCGGGAGCGGACAACTGCGCCAGCCCGGCCGCGGCGCCGATGTGCATCACCCAGACACACGCGGTGGACGAACAGGCGGCGCTGAGAATCCGGACGATCTCACCGTAGCTTCGATAACTGAGGTCCTCGCCTCCGAGCTCCGCGGGCAACGTCGCCCTGTCGAGCCCGGTCGCGTGCAAGGCGCGAAGGTTGGCGATCGGCAGCTCGGCCGTGTCGTCGAATTCGGCGGCGCTCGCGGCGAAGTCCGTCGCGAGTTCGGTGACGGTTTCGATCCAGTGGCGTTCGTGGGCGGGCGGGTCGAACGGGTGGACGGGCTCGGTCATGATCGCATCATGCCGGAATCGCGAAGGCCTCCTCGCCACCCCGAGAATGGCGAAGGAGGCCTTTCACGGTCCGGCCGTCACACTCCGGTGCAGGCGGCCATGGCGAATTCGCCCGAAGCGGTCTTGGTCGAGACGACCGCGCCGTCGACGGTGATCTTGCAGGTGACGGATCCACCGGTCTCGCCGGTGGTCACGGTGAGCGTCCCGCCCTTGTAGACGCCCTTGTTCTCGACTTCCTTGTTCCACGGCAGCGCCGGGACGGTCTCGGTGGCGGGGTTCAGGACCTCGCCGTAGATGACCTCGACGTTCGTGGCGTCACCGGTGACCTCGTAGGACACCTTCGCGGTGCGGTTGATCTCGTTGTTGACCTCGTTGACCGCCGCGTTGAACACGAAGATCCACACCACGCAGACCACGAGCCCGAGCGCGGACAAGGCGATACCGGTGATGGAGAGGCCCTTGTTGGAGGCCTTCCCGTTCTTGACGCGGATCAGCCCGATGATCGAGAAGATCAGGCCGAGGATCACCAGCGGCCACGCGATGACGCCGACGAACGGGATCGGGGAGAAGACCAGCCCCACCAGGCCGAGGACGAAGCCCGTGACGCCGATGCCGTTGCGGGGAGGCATCGGACCGGCGGGGGCTTGCGGGGCCGGCGTGTAGGGGGTTTGCTGGGTCACGGGGGTTTTCCTTTCCAAAGGGATGAACGAGGCGGCATACAACCAGCGATCGCGAAGTGTCCGCGTCGTCCTCGGCGCGTGAACCCGGTACGACGAAAGTCGTAATCCACGCGTCGTGAAGGACCGGTTCCGCTGATGCGGCCGGCCAAGCGGGCCTGCGTACGCTCGGCGCATGGCAAGGCGTGTGCTCGGTGTGGTGCTCACCGTGGTGGCGGTCGCGGCGTGCGTGATCAGCAGCATTTTCGTCTTCAGCGCCCAGGGTTACCTTCCGGCGACGCGATCGTTCGTCCCGACGTGGTGGTCCACGCTCGGTTTCCTCACCGGGATCGCGGCCGCGGTGATGCTCTGCTGGCGGCACAAATGGCCGGAACTCGTCCTCGGCATCGCCCTGGTTCCGCCGCTTTGTTTCCGCTCCGACGCGCTGGCCGCGTTGGTCGCCCTCGCCGCGCTGGCCGCGCACCGCCGCGACCGTCTCCTGTGGACCGGCTCCGTCCTGGTCTACCTCGCGACGGCGTGGGCGTTGTTCGGCGACGCCAACCGCCATCCCGACGTGACCGTCGCGGGGCAGATCGTCGGCAAGCAGTTCTCCGCCGTACAGCTGATGGGGACGCTGACGGTCGCCGTCGTGATGACGGCCGTACCGCTCACGGTCGGCGTCGTCCGCGGGATGCAGGGCACGATCGCGATCCGCGAGGCCAAGGAAGCGGAGCTCCGCGCCGAAATGACCCGCCGCGCGGAACGCACCCGCATCGCGCGCGAGATGCACGACGTCCTCGGGCACCGGCTTTCCCTGCTATCGCTGCAGGCGGGCGCGCTCGAGGTCAGCAACGGGCCCGCGACGACCGAAGCCGCGAAAACCGTCCGCACGACGGCCCGCCAATCACTCGAAGATCTGCGGCAGGTCATCGGTGTCCTGCGCGATGGCCAGGGTTTCGGTGAGGACGGTTCGCATCCCGAGCCGCCGCAACCGACGCTGGCGGACCTTCCCGAACTGGTCGCCAACGCGCGGCGGGCCGGGCTGGGCGTCAACGTGACGATCCTGCTCGACGACGCGGGCGGCGCGCCGGCGCTGCTCGGCACGACCGCGTACCGGATCGTCCAGGAATCGCTGACCAACATCCTGAAACACGCGCCGGGCGCGCCGGCCGAGGTGTCGGTCCGCGGCGGTCCCGGGAACGGGCTCACCGTCGAGGTGGTCAATCCGGTGCCCGCGACGGCCGCCCCGGGCAAGCCACCCGGTGCCGGCGCGGGGCTGACCGGGATCGGTGAGCGGGTCACGCTGGCCGGAGGGAACGCCAGCGCCGGCCCCACCGAGGAGGGCACATTCGCCGTCCGGGCTTGGCTACCGTGGGGACACCACTAACCTGTCCGGGTGAACCAGCGCCCACTGCGAGTGCTGCTCGTCGACGACGACCCGCTCGTACGAACCGGTTTGTCGATGATCCTGTCCAGCACGGGCGACATCCAGGTCGTCGCGGAGGCGGGCGACGGGGACGAAGCCGTGCCGAAGGTGACCATGCACGCGCCCGACGTCGTGCTGATGGACATCCGGATGCGGCGGATGAACGGGCTCACCGCGACCGCCGCCGTCACCGCGCTGCCGAATCCGCCGAAGGTCCTCGTGCTGACCACCTACGACCTCGACGAGTACGTCTTCGACGCGCTCGGCGCGGGCGCCAGCGGGTTCCTGCTGAAAGAGGGTTCGCCGCAGGAGATCATCGACGCGGTCCGGGTGGTCGCGGCGGGTGAGGCGATGCTTTCGCCGCGGACGACCCGGAAACTCATCGGGCATTTCGTCGCGACCAGGACGAGCCCGCGCCGTCACCGGGCGCGAACCGGGCTGAGCACCCTGACCGGACGCGAGCGGGAGATCGTCACCGCCGTCGCGCAGGGCTGGACCAACGCCGAGATCGGCGCGGCCCTGCACCTGAGCGAAGCGACGGTGAAGACCCACATCACCCGGATCTTCGCGAAACTCGACGCGACCAACCGGGTCCAGCTGACGATCTTCGCCTACGAAGCCGGGCTCGTCGCTCCCTGAACGTCCGTCGCGAGCAACCCGGCGGCGACGGTCCCCCAGAGGACGACGGCGCCGCCGAACCCCGGCACGAGCTGCCAGGCCGCCGCCCAGCCCGCGATCGCGAGCACGGCGGCCAGCCCGGCGACAGCGCACAACAGGGCGCTCAACACCAGGAAACGCCGTGAGCCGAACAACTTCGCGAACGGCAGGAAATGCAGGCCGACCACGAAGAGCACCCACGCGGGCACGGCTTCAGGAACTTCGAAGACCGCCGAAAGCACCCGTGCTCCGGCGAAGATCCCCACCAGCATGAGCAGCACGGCGATCCCATAGCGTTTGCCGAACGGGCTTTCTTCCCGGCCTCCGCCCGCGGGCAGCCCCGCTCCCCTGCGGGCGATCAGGACGAGCCGGCCCGCCAGCGCCAGCACCGCGGCGAGGCCCACGACGACCAGCGGCGTCGATCCGCCGGGAACGGAGGAGGCACCGAAGAACCACCACCCCGCACCGAATCCCACGCCGATCGCGGAGCTGATCAGCAACGTGACCAGATGCCCCTTGGTGAACAACACGTCCGACATCACGCGAACTCGGCGAGGAGGGAAGCCGCCTCCCGCGGATGGATGAGGAACCGGACGTGGCTGCTCGCGAGCGACCGCACGTCGGTCGGGTTGTCCGGGGTGAGCGCGTCCGCCTCCTTGACGAACCGGTCCTGCAGCGCGAGCGGCATCGACCGGTCCTCGGTGAGCCTGACGTAGGTGCGCGGGATCCGGCCCCAGGTGGCCGCGACGGCGAGTTCGGTTCCGGCGTCGAGGCTCTCGTCCGGCTCGAGGGTGTTGAGGTAGGCGAAGAACTCCTGCTCGGTACCGTCTTCGAGCATCGCGTTCTTCAACGCGGCCAGCAGCGCGGGATCGGCCGTACGCCAGTTCATCCGGAGCGCGCCGAGCTCGGCGGGATTCGCGACGACGACCCCGCCGACGTCGTTGAGCGCGCTGCTCGCGTACTCGGGTCCCTGCATGTACTCGCCCACCGTCGCGTCGACGCAGCACCACGCCGAGATGTAGACGATCCGGTCGATCAGTTCGGGGACGGCGTTGCCGACGCCGGTGAGCACGAGCCCGCCGCGGCTGTGCCCCACCAGCACGACCGGACCGTGCTCGGCGACCTTGCGCACGACGTCCACCACCTGCTCGACGGCTTCGGCCAGCGTGACCCCCGCCTGGTTCGACGGCGCCGTGGCCAGCGCTTCGAGGTCTTGCGGCGCCTGGTAAGCGGCGTGGAAACCGGCGGCGAAGCCGTGCCCGGGGAGGTCGACGGCCAGGGTGCGATGGCCGAGCAGCGCGAGCTCGCGTTGCAGCGGGCCCCAGGTGAAGGAGGCGCTGCTGGAACCGTGCACGAGAACGTAAGTCGGAGTCACGGTTCGTATCCTGTCATCCCGGCTTTGCCCGGATGACGGCTCAGCCCGCGATGAGCACCTGGCCGCCCCCGTCGAACCGGTAGCCGACCCCGCGCACCGTCGCGATCGGCGTCAGCACGGGTTCGAGCTTGCCCCGGATCTTGCGGACGTGGACGTCCACGGTCCGCCCGTTGCCGCCGGACAGGCCCCAGACCTGTTCCATCAGCGTGCCGCGGTCGAAGACGCGGTCCGGGTTCCGGCTCAGGAACAGCAGCAGGTCGAACTCGAGCCTGGTGAACTCCAGTACCTCGCCGCGCAGCAGCACCCGCCGCGAATCCGGCTCGATGCGCAGCGGCGGGGCGGACTCACCGGACCGCCGGCGTCCGGCGAGTTCGACGACCTGGCCGGTCCGGACGGTCCGCGCCGTCAAGGTCACGCCGACAGTGTCCTCAAAGGACTCGAGCAGCCGCGCGGCGATCGTGGCGGCGTGTTCGGAGTCCGTGCTCACCCGCAACGCCAGAGTCAGCTCGACGGTCGGCTCGACGCTCACCGCGATCGACTGCGTCATCTCACACCACCCGGACCGGATGCCGGACGACGGCGTCGAACAGGTAGCCCTGGGTGTTGTGCGGGGTGACGTCGGGCTGGGTGACACCGGTGATGTCCGTGGCCCGGGCTCGAAGCGTGTGGTTCCCGGGATCACCGGCACGCCAAGGGATCTCCCAGCGCTGCCACCCTCGATCCGCGGCCGCGCCCACGAACTTCGCCTGCCGCCAACCACTGCCGGTATCGACGTCGACCCGCCGGATCCGGCCGTTGCCCGACCAGGAGCGCCCGCGCAGCACCTGCCTGCCACCGGCCGCGAACTCGGCGTTCCAGGGCAGTTCGAACGCGCTCTTGACCACCTGCCGGGTCACGAGCGTGCCGTCGGCCGGGTAGTCCGGCCCGAGCAGCCGGTAGTACTGCGTGTTCCATGGCGACACCAGCGGCGTGTCCGAGACTTCGATACGCCCCAGCCATTTGATCGACGAGATCCCGGCCCACGACGGTACGACGAGCCGCACCGGATGGCCGTGATCCGGCGGAAGCGGACGTCCGTTCATCTCGTAGGCCAGCAGAACGTCCTGCAATGCCTTCTCGACCGGCAGTGGACGGCGCACCTTTCCGAGGTTCACCCCGCCGGTGACGTAGTCGGCGTCCAGCCCCTCCGGCAGGACGTCCACCGCGTGCCGCGTCAAGCCCGCCTTGGCCAGCACCGTGGCAAGCCGGACCCCGCGCCAGCGCGCGACGCCGATCGCGCCGAGCTTCCAGGCCGTGCCCGACACCGTTTGCCCTTGCTGGCTGGTGAAGTAGCTCCGTCCGTTGCCCGCGCATTCGATGGCGGAAGTGATCGTCTCCGACGGCAACCGGAGCAAGTCTCGGTAGCTGAACTCGACCGGCCCGCCACGCAGCCCGCTCCCGAAGAGCTTCAGCCGCCAAGTGCCGACGTCGATCGTCGGGGTGGCGGTGTGGTTTCGCACGAAGAAGCGCTCGACCGGGGTCAGATAGCCTTGGCCGCTCAGCGCCTCCCAGCGCGTCTCCGCGTTGGTGCCGTAGACCTCGAAGATCTCCGGTGGGAGCGGCTTCACGATCGGTGTCGCCGCCGACGCCGTCCCGGACGGAAGCGCGCCGAACGCCGTCAGCGCGAGTGAGCCGCCGGCCGTCAGCCGGAGCATCCCGCGCCGCGACAACGCCTTCCCCGCCCGCCATTGCTCGATCCGAGTGCGGTCGTAGGTGGCTTCGTCGGTCAGGCCGGTTCCGGTCATGTGGGTCATTGTCGGCAGCGGCGGTCCGTGTGGACCAGGCCGTCCACAGAGCGGAACCGGTGGCCTGACCGCGCCACATCGGTGCGCCGCTCAGGCCACCATGTAGGTGATGGCGCCGCAGTCCCTGAGCCCGCCGCTGCCGTCGGCCTGACATACCCGCATGCGCAGACTGCGACCGTCCTTGAACGCCAAATTGTATCGGTTCACATCATTGGCTCCTTCGTCCTTGCCGCTGTCGTAGTTCTTGTACTCCCGCCATTTGCCGTCGTAGCAGATATCGAAATCCACGACGACGCGGCGCCCGTTCGAGTGCTTATCGACCACGGTGAGGATTTCACCGTGCTCCGCGAAGTCCGCATGTCCGTCGGGCAACCAGCCGATCGGCGTCTGCATCCCGGAGTTCGTGATTCCGCGCCATTTCTTGCCATTGAACCTGTCGGGGTCCGACACGAAGCAGTCGGCCTTCGCGGAGACGTCTCCGGGAGAAGCCACCGCCGAGGCGGCCCCCTGAAGTGACAGCCCCATGATCATCGACAGCCCGGCGACCAACGCCAGAATCGATCGCGAACGAGTGCGCACGGCAAAACCGCCCTTTCGAGAACAATTGCCTGCCTGATACCGGCATCAGCAACCGTCTCCCGGCGCGATCAGGGAAACAACATGTTTTCGTCCAGGCGCAAACGGCCGCGGAGGTTCGCCGGTTCACTCACTTCGGCCCCTGGCCCGTCTGCCGCACTGCGCGAGGCCCTCCCCACGAGCGCCGAGCACTGTGTGGATGCCGTACGTGCCCCGGACGGGGATCGAACCCGCACTGTGTCGATTTTAAGTCGACTGCCTCTGCCAGTTGGGCTACCGGGGCACCGACAGCCTAGGCGATACCCTTCAGTTCGCGGCTTCAGTACGCCGATATTCGAGCCAACGGAGGCCGAGCTCGTTCCAGACGGCCTGGTACTCCTCGAACTTCTCGGTGATCAGCCGGGGATCGATCCGGTCCGGCGGGGTCGACGCGAGGTAGAAGCTGAGCTCGTCGCGCAGCCGGTAGAGCCGGAACTGCACCTCCTCCATCAGGACCCACAGCGAGCGCCAGGCGAAGAAGGGCTCGAGCGCGCCGACGACGGTCGTCACGGCCACGAGGGCGAACGCCACCCCCGTCCAGCCGTTGAGGTTCTGCAGGCCGAGGATGATCGTGGACGCAGCGGACAGCGCGAGCAGGAAGACCCTGATGGACACGGCGCGCCAGCGGAAGCGCCTCTTCCTGGAACGGGCGTGCGCGTTGTCGCGCTCGATCCTCTCCAAGACGTGCTTCGCCAGTTCGGCCGGAGTCAGGCCGGTGGCGAGCGGGACGGCGGGTACGGACTTCCGGAATGCCTGCACCAGCAAACCTTAGACGCCGTGAAGGCCTCCTTCCCTACCTTGAGCGTAGGGAAGGAGGCCTTCACGGCGTTACGAACTCAGGACTTCGACAGCCTGTCGAACTCCTCGCGCGGGTTGTTGATCTGACCGAGCGAGATGACCTCACGCCGGAACAGGCCACCGAGCATCCAGTCGAACAGGATGCGGATCTTGCGGTTCCACGTCGGCATCGCCTTGAGGTGGTACGCGCGGTGGAAGAGCCAGGCCGGGAAGCCCTTGATCTTCAGGTTCAGCGCGTCGGCGACACCCTTGTGCAGGCCGAGGCTGGCCACCGCGCCCAGGTTCTTGTGGTAGTAGTCCTTCGGCTTGCCGCCGCGGATCACCTTGATGATGTTCTTCGACAGCAGACGCGCCTGGCGAACGGCGTGCTGCGCGTTCGGCGGGCAGGTCGCGGTCGGGTCCTGCTCGGTGCGCGAGAGGTCCGGCACGGCGGCGTTGTCACCGGCGGTCCAGACGTCGGGGTGCCCGACGACCTGCATCGCGGCGGTGGCCTCGACCCGGCCGCGCTTGTCCAGCGGCAGGTCCGAGCTGGCGAGCACCGGGTTCGCCTTCACACCGGCGGTCCAGATGATCGTGTCGGTGTCGAATTCGGTGCCGTCCGAAAGCACGACGTGGCCGTTCTCGAACGACTTCGCCGCTGTCGACAAATAGACTTCGATGCCGCGCTTCTCGAGCTGCTCGACGGTGTACACGCCGAGCGTCTCGCGCACCTCGGGAAGGATCCGCCCGGCGGCCTCGACGAGCACCCAGCGGATGTCCTCGACCTTGAGGTTCGGGTAGTAGTTCTCCACCGCGAACCGGGTCATGTCCTCGAGTTCGGCGAGCGCCTCGATACCGGCGAACCCGCCGCCGACGACGGTGAACGTCAGCAGGCGCTTGCGCTGCTCGGGGTCGAGCGTGCTGGCGGCCTCGTCCAGCTTCGTCATGACGTGGTTGCGCAGGTAGATCGCCTCGCCGATGGTCTTGAAGGCGATGCCTTCCTCGACCAGGCCCGGGATCGGCAGGATGCGCGCGACGGCGCCGAGCGCGACCACGAGGACGTCGTAGTTCAGCTGCTCGACGTGCCCGTCGGCGGCCTCGACCGTCACGGCCTTGCGCTCGTGCTCGATCTTCGTCACGCGCGCGGTGAGCACGTGGCAGCGCTTGAGCACGCGCCTCAGCGGCACGACCACGTGCCGCGGTTCGATCGCACCGGCCGCCGCCTCGGGCAGGAAGGGGGCATAGGTCATGTGCGGCTGCGGATCAACGACCGTCACGGACGCTTCGTTGGCCCGGAGCATCTTCTGGAGCCCGTACGCCGTGTAGAGCCCGACGTACCCACCACCGAGGACGAGGATCCGTGTCGGTTCCGACTTAACACCAGCCATATTTCTATAGTCGCACCCATCTGCTGAGATCGCTCGGAGACCCCATCCGGCTGTGACCAGCGTCGCCACGGTTTCCGCACCGATTCAGTTCAGGCCGGCCGCCGAGGTCGCGGAGGCGAGGACGTCGCACACCATGTCGAGGGTCAGGCGACCGGTCTGGACATTGCGTTGCGACACGTGATAACAGCCGAAAAGCCGCAGGTCGCCGAGTTCCAGTTCGGTTCCGTGGCCGAACTTCGGGCGTGGCGCGGGCACCGGCCAGCCCGCCTCCGCGAGCACCGGCAGCAGTGCCTGCCAGCCGAACGCGCCGAGCACCACGACGGCCTTGAGCGTCGGCTTCAGCAACGTGAGTTCGGCCGCGAGCCACGATCGGCAGGTTTCCCGTTCCTCAGGTGTGGGCTTGTTGGCGGGTGGCGCGCATCTCACCGGGGAGACCATCCGGGTCCCGCGGAGCTCGAGACCGTCACCGATATGGGTCGACGTCGGCTGCGACGCGACCCCGACGCGGTGAAGCGCCTTGAAGAGAACGTCGCCGGAAGGGTCGCCGGTGAACAGCCGGCCGGTCCGGTTCGCGCCATGTGCCGAAGGGGCGAGGCCGACGATCGCCAGCGACGCGTCCGGCGGGCCGAAGCCGGGCACGGGCCGGGCCCAGTAGGTCTCGCCGGCGAAGGCCGCGCGTTTGACCACGGCGATCTCCTCGCGCCACGCGACCAGCCGAGGGCAGGCCCGGCAGCCGACGACCTCGGCGTCGAGTTCGGCGAGCGAACGGAACCTCATAACGCCTCTTTCAGCGCGTCCCGGGCGAGCCGATCGGCTTGCCGGGTGGTCTCCGGCTGACGGAAGGACGGGCACAGCCGCAGCACCTGGCGGCACGCGTTGTCCAGCGAGATCTTGTGGCCGACGGAGACGTAAACGGGCTTCACGTCGTCCTGGGTGCGCAGGACCGCGCCGACGACCTCGCCCTCGTCCAGCAGGGGTGCCCGCGAGCCACGGGCATCGCCGGGCTCGTCGTGTTCACCGATGAAGCGGGTCTTGCCGACCCCGATGGACGGCAAGCCGGTCACGACGCCGACGTGGCAAGCGAGCCCGAACCGGCGTGGATGCGCCAGGCCGTGGCCGTCGCAGACCAGCAGATCCGGGACGTGATCGAGCGCGCGGAGGGCGTCGAGCAGCGGAGGAAGCTCGCGAAACGCGAAAAGGCCCGGTTCGTACGGGAACGCGACCCGGGAAACGACGGATCGCTTTTCCACGACGCGGAACTCATCGGTTTCGAGGGTGACCGCGGCGGCCGCGATGAGGCCGCTGGCCTCGTCGTAGGCGACGTCCAGCCCAGTGACCGTGACGATCTCTTGTGGACAGCGATCTTCGAGTTCGACCAGGCCACGCAGGGTTTCCTGGATCCCGATCGCCTCCTGGGGAGTGCTCGGGCGATCATGCGCCGTGACGATGTCCACTCCTACAGACTGCCAGTAAGTTGGAGGCATGCCGGACACCAATCCCGATTCGAAGGCCACCGACGAGAAGGACACCCCGTCGGTGGAAACCAAGGTCGAGCCGACCGACGACCTGGTCACCACGAAGCACACGCTGACCCTCAAGCGCAAGAAGCTCGCCTACACCGCCCAGACCGGGCGGATCGTGCTGCGGAAGGAGGTCGTCACCGACGGCAAGTCCGAGGGCTACAAGGCCAAGGCCGAGGTGTTCCTGACCTCGTACACGCTCGACGACGCGGAGCCCGGCTCGCGCCCGGTCACGTTCGCGTTCAACGGCGGGCCCGGATCGGCGAGCGTCTGGCTGCACCTGGGCCTGCTCGGCCCGCGTCGCGTGCTTTCGGGCGACGTCGACGACCCGGTCGCGCCGCCCTACGGGCTGACCGACAACCAGGAAACCCTGCTGGCGCACAGCGACCTGGTGTTCATCGACCCGGTGTCGACCGGCTATTCGCGCGCCGTGGACGGCGAGGCGGCCAAGGAGTACCACGGGTACACCGCCGACATCGAGTCGATCGGCGAGGTCATCCGGCTGTGGGTCTCGCGCAAACAGCGCTGGCTCTCGCCGAAGTTCCTCGCGGGCGAGTCGTACGGCACGCTCCGCGCGGCCGGGCTGGCGTCGCATCTCCAGGAACGCCACGGCATGTACCTGAACGGGTTGCTGTTGATCTCGTCCGTGCTGGACCTGGGCACGCTGCGGTTCACCGAAGGCAACGACCTGCCGTACTCGCTCTACGTGCCGACGTACGCGGCGATCGCGCATTACCACGGCCTCCACGGCGACCGGCCGCTCGACGACGTCCTGGCCGACGCCGAGGACTTCGCGGCCAAGGAACTCCCCTGGGCCCTCGCGCGCGGCGCCCGTCTGTCCACACAGGACCGGGCGGAGGTCGTGGCGACGCTCGCTTCGCTGACCGGGTTGAGCGAGTCCTATGTGGACCGCGTCAACCTGCGGATCGAGCACGTGCGGTACTTCACCGAGCTGTTGCGGGACAAGGGTCTCGTCGTCGGCCGGATGGACGGCCGGTTCACCACCTGGGAGCCCGACGGCGGCCGGGAGCACATGAGCGACGACCCGTCGATCTCGCGGATCATCGGCGCGTACACGGGCGGGCTCAACCACTACGTGCGGGCCGAACTCGGCTACGAGAACGACCTGCCGTACGAGATCCTGTCGACCGACGTGTTCAAGGCCTGGTCGTATTCCGACTTCGAAGGCCGCTCGGTGTCGTCCGTGGACTCACTGGCGTCGGCCATGCGGGCGAACCCGCATCTTCAGGTGCACGTCGCCTTCGGTCACTACGATGGCGCGACGCCGTACTTCGCTTCGGAGCACGTACTGGCGCGCTTGCAGATTCCCGAGGAGCTGCGGGAGAACATCGACACGGCGTACTACCCGGCCGGGCACATGATGTACGTGCACGAGGAGTCGCGGGTGCGGCAGGCGAAGGACCTGGCGAAGTTCATCAAGGCCGCTTCCGGGAAGTAGCCGCCTACTCGCGAGCGGCACCCTCAGGCGCTATGAACGGTCCGTTCCTTGCAAATTTCGCAAGGAACGGACCGTTCATAGCATTCCGGCCCCGCGCACTGTCGGTGTCCCGGTCCACCATGTCGGCATGTACCTATCACGAGCTCCACTAACGGACTCATACCTACGTCAACACAGTCGGCACGGCGTCATCCGTGTGGCCACCTTGGAGAGACTCGGGGTTACGCAAAGCACGTCGTATCGAAGATGCCAGCCTGGTGGAAGGTGGACTCACCTCCTGCCGGGCATCGTCCTTCTCTCGAAGGAGCGGCCAAGCGCACGGCAGCGAGTGGAAGCCGCCCTAATGCTCACCCATGCTCTGGGAATCGTCACCGGCTTCGAGGCCGCGCGGCGTTACGGGCTACGACAATCCGGCCCTCACGGGACAGTCCACGTGCTCATCCCCGAACAGCACCAGGTGCGAAGCGTCAAGTTCGCGATCATCGAACGAACGATTGCGATGCCGGAACGCCGCGTGCTCGAAGGGGTACCGCTGGCGGCACCGGCTCGAGCCGTCTTGGATGGCGTAAGGCGCATCCGAGATCTCGACCCGGTTCGCGCTCTGCTCATCGAAGCCATCGAGACGGGCCTTTGCACAGTGGACGAGTTGAGCGCCGAGCTCGAATCCGGCAGCAGGCGAGGAACAGCTCTCCCTCGCGCCGTGCTCCGAGAGCTCGCCGCCGATGTCAAGTCTGTCCCTGAAGCGGCATCGCTCGCGATCTGGACGAAAGCGGGACTGCCACCTGCCGAGCGGAACGTCAAGATCTACGATGCCTTCGGCAACTACATCGGCAAGCCGGATTCATGGTGCGACGAGCTCGGCATGGCATGGGAAGTCGATTCGTATGCCTTCCACTTCGGCAGGGACGTCTATCGGAAGACCCTCCACCGCAACAATCGCTACGCGGCTGCGGGAATCATCGTCGTCCAGACCTTGCCGTCTCGGATTCGCGACGAACCGGAGAAGGTCATCGCCGAACTCCGTGCCGCGGCCGCGGCAGCGGCGCGACGTCCGAGACCTGATGTCACTGTGGTCCGTACCGATCGAGCCGCCTGACGGTCCGGCTCGCATACGCTATGAACGGTCCGTTCCTTGCAAATTTTGCAAGGAACGGACCGTTCATAGCACTCTAAGGAACCGAAGAGATCAGCCTCGCAGGTATTGAGCACCCCGCGTCACAGCCGACCAGGCGTCGACGGCACCATGGCCGTAGAAGCCGTTGAACGAAGCGTCACCGGTGCAGGTCGCGGTGAACGACGCGTCCCGGCCTTCGTCCAGGTAGTCGACGGTCCGCGGCACCGGGCAGGCGATGTCCGAAGCCGTGCCTTCGAGCACCCGCTGCACGGCGTCCGGGTTCATCCCGAAGTCGCGCGACCCCTTGCCGTACTGCGAAACGATCAGCGCGGCGACACCGGTCGCGTGCGGCGACGCCATCGACGTCCCCTGCAGCCACTGGTAGTAGCCGACACGGCCGTCGGCGGCGGTCGCCTTCTTGATGCCGGCGGTGACGCCGTCGGGCGTGACGTTCCCGTCCGCGTCGATCATGCCTTCGGCGACACCGACGTTGCGCGGGTAGGTCGAGAGGATCTGGTTCTCGATCGTGCGGAACCACGGGGTGCCGAAGTAGTCACGGAAGTATCCGCCGGGCGCGGACACCGAGATCTGCTCGGTCCCGTAGTTCGAGTAGTCCGCCTTCGCCTGCGACGGGCCGAAGGACGAGACGCCGATCGTGTGCGGGCCTTCGATGGGCAGCGAGAGGCAGCTCGCGTTGTCGATCTGCCGCGGGTGCGTGCTGTTCGACGGGTAGCCGGGGCTCGACGCGTCCGGCTGCGGCGCGGCGAGGTCGCTGTGCTGGTTGCCCAGCGAGACGACCTGGGTGACGCCCTTGCGGTGCGCGTAGTTCAGCGCGCGGGTCGTCGCCTCGATGATGGTGCGCTGCTCGGCCTGCTGCGCGGGGGTGTCCGCGGGGTTCGCGGTGCAGTTGTACAGCCAGGGGTCGGTGAAGAAGCTCATGTTCACGACGTCCACACCGGCGTCGCCGGCGTAGGTGATCGCGTCCACGGTCGGCTGCAGGAAGAAGAAGCCCGAGTCCTGCCCGGCGCGGAGGTTCACCAGCGTCACGTTCGGCGCGACACCCGAGACACCGAAACCGTTCGCGGCGGCGCCGATGGTGCCGGCGACGTGCGTGCCGTGCCCGTTGTCGTCGTGGTCCGCCGGGTCGACGCAGCTGCGGAATTCACAAGGTCCGTCGACGACGGCACCGTTGACGTCGGAGACGATGTCCTTCGTGAAGTTCCGCGACGCCGCGCGGTCGAAGTTCGGCGCGATGTCCGGGTGGCTCCCGTCGACGCCGGTGTCGATGACGCCGACCTTCACCCGCTTGTCACCCGGCTGCTTGGTGCGCGAAAGGTCCGACCGGACCGACTTGAGGCCCCACAGCTGGTCGTCGAGCGGATCCATGCCGACGGCGTTCGCCTGCACCGGCTTCTTGGCCGAGGCGGCGCCGCGGCCCTCCTTCTCGACGACGCCCGGCTTGACCTTCGCCTTGCCCTGCTTCGGCGCGGTGCCGATCGCCTTCGCTTTGGCGGCACCGAAGACCGACCGGTCCGCGGAGACGCGCTCGGTGAAACCGTTGGCCGGCGCGGTCGCGGTGACGAGGCCGACCGCGGCGTTGCTCGTCACGACGGTGCCCCCGGCGGCGCGGACCGCCCTTTCCACCGAAGCGACGCTCTGGCCGTCCCGGGCCAGTACCGAGAACTCGGTCGCCGCCCCGGAGAGCTGCGGCTGCGCCGAAGCCGTCGGCGCGGCCACGATCGCGCCGAACAGCGGTACCGCCAGCGCGACCACGAGAGATCTGGACTTTTTCACTTCCTGCCTCCTGAAGGAAAACTATTCGGGCAAACTACGTCAGCGATCCCTGCGTATCAACGAAGTCCCTACGAAAGTCAGGGGACGACGGTTTTCTCATCCGCGAAATGACAGGCGGACAAATGCCCGCCGGACCGGGTGATCAATTCGGGTTCCTGGTCCGCGCAAATGTCCTGCGCCTTCCAGCACCGCGTGCGGAACCGGCAGCCGGACGGCGGATCCAGCGGGCTCGGCACGTCGCCTTCCAGGCGGATCACCTGCCGCTGCCCGCGCAGCGCCGGATCCGCGACCGGAACCGCGGACAGCAGCGCCTGCGTGTAGGGATGCGACGGATGTTCGTAGATCTCCTCTTCCGTCCCCATTTCCACGATCTTGCCGAGGTACATCACCGCCACCCGCGTGGAAAGGTGACGGACAACCGACAGATCGTGTGCGATGAACACATAGGAAAGGCCGAATTCCTTCTGCAGATCACCGAGCAGGTTCATCACCTGTGCCTGGATCGAAACGTCCAGCGCGGAAACCGGCTCGTCGCAGATGATCACCTTCGGCCGCAACGCCAGCGCCCGCGCGATCCCGATGCGCTGGCGCTGCCCGCCGGAGAACTGGTGCGGGTAGCGGTTGATGTGCTCCGGGTTCAAGCCGACGACGTCGAGCAGCTCCCGCACCTTGGCCGCCCGCGATCCCTTCGGCGCCACCTCGGTGTGGATTTCGAAGGGTTCGCCGATGATGTCGCCGACCGTCATCCTCGGGTTCAGCGAGGTGTACGGATCCTGCAACACGATCTGGATCTCGCGCCGCAGCCTGCGAAGTTCCGCTCCCCGCAACGCGAAGATGTCGCGGCCTTCGAAGGTCGCGAGCCCGCCCGTGGGTTCCTCCAGCCGCATCAGCACCTGGGCCAAAGTGGACTTGCCGCAGCCGGATTCCCCCACCACACCCAGCGTTTCGCCCGGCATCAGATCGAAGGAGACGCCGTCGACGGCCTTCACGTGCCCGATGGTGCGTTTGAAGAGGATCCCGGCCCGCACCGGGAAGTACTTCACCAGGTTTTCGACGCGCAGAATGGGCTCAGACACGATCGCTCACCACCTCGTCGGCGAAGTGGCAGGCGCTGACCCGGCCGAAACCGAGGTTGTGCAGGGCGGGCCGTTCGGTCTCGCACCGGCCTTCCGCCCGCGGGCAGCGCGGATGGAACGGGCAGCCGGACGGGATGTTCAGCAGGCTCGGCGGCAGGCCCTTGATGGTCTCCAGCGTCTGTCCTTTGAGGTCGAGCCGCGGCAGCGAGGCCATCAGCGCCTCGGTGTAGGGATGCCCCGGCGAACGGAAGAGCTCGGCGACGTCGGCCTGTTCGACGATCCGGCCCGCGTACATCACCGCGATCCGGTCGGCGACCTCGGCGACCACCGCCAGGTCGTGGGTGATCAGGATCAGCCCCATCCGCCGTTCGGCCTGGATCTCCGCCAGCAGGTCCATGATCTGGGCCTGCACGGTGACGTCGAGCGCGGTCGTCGGCTCGTCCGCGATCAGCAGATCCGGGTCGAGCGCGAGCGACATGGCGATCATCGCGCGCTGCCGCATCCCGCCCGAGAACTGGTGCGGGTACTCGCGGACCCGGCGGGCGGCGGCGGGGATGCGCACGATGTCGAGCAGTTCGATCGCCCGCTTCCGAGCGTCCTTTTTGGACATGCCGAGCCGGACCCGCAGCTGTTCCTCGATCTGGAAGCCCACGGTGAACACAGGATTCAGCGCCGAGAGCGCGTCCTGGAAGATCATCGCGATCTCCCCGCCCCGCACTTCACGCCGCCGCTCTTCGGTGGCGGTGAGCAGATCCTCACCGCGGTACCGGATCGCGCCGCCGGTGACGACGGCGGGCGGGCTGTCGAGGATGCCCATCACGGTCTGCGCCGTGACGCTCTTGCCGGAGCCCGATTCTCCCAGCACGGCAAGGGTTTCCCCGGCGTGCACGGAGTAGTCGACGCCGTTGAGCACGGTCGCGACGCCATCGGACGTGCGGAATTCGACATGGAGGTCTTCCACCTCCAGCAGCAGTTCGTCGGACACGGACGATCACCGGGCCTTCGGGTCGAGCGCGTCGCGGATACCGTCACCGAGCATGACGAACGCGAGCACGGTGATGGTCACGAACCCCGCGGGGAACAACAGCATGTGCGGGTTCACCCGGAAGTAGTCCCGCGCGTCGCTGATCATCACACCCCAGGAGACGACCGGCGGACGCACGCCGACACCGAGATACGCCAGTGTGGCTTCCGCGCCGATGAACGCGCCGAGCGCGATGGTCCCGTAGACCAGCACCGGCGCGACCGTGTTGGGCAGCAGATGCCGGAACACGATGCGCGGTGTGCTCGCGCCGAGCCCGCGCGCGGCTTTGACGTAGTCGAGCTGTTTGGCCACCAGCGTCGCCGACCGCATGATGCGCATCGCCACCGGCCAGCTCAGCGCGGCGATCGAGACCACCACCTGCACGATGATGGTCACCACGCCGGGATTCGAGCCGGGCGCGTTGAACGTGGTCAGGATGACGATCGCGCCGAGCACGAACGGCAGCGCCGCGAAGATGTCGCCCACTCGCGAGAACAGGCTGTCGACGAGACGGCCGTAGTACCCGGCGACGATCCCGACCACCGAACCGATCAGGATCGTCAGGATCGTCGCGAAGACACCGACCAGCAGCGACGCCCGCGCGCCGTGGATGGTCCGCGCGTAGACGTCGTATCCCTGGTTGTCGTAACCGAACCAGGCGTCCGCGGACGGTCCTTCGTTGGCGTGGAGCAGATCGCTGAACCCGGCGGGCCGGGAGCTGAACAGGTCGGGCGCGATCGCGATGAGCACGACGAGCGCGATGATGACGGCGGAGATGATGAACGACGGCCGCTTGCGCAACATCCGCCAGGCGTCGCCGCCGAGGCTGCGCGGCTTGTGCGCCTCCGCGGAATCGTCGGCGACACCGGCGCCGGCGACGTCCACAGAGGACACCCCGCCGGCCACATTGGGGTCAGTCATAACGGATCCTCGGGTCGAGAACGGCGTAGAGCAGATCGACGATGAGACTCACCAGCAGGTAGACCATCACCAGCAGGACGACGACGCCGGTGACGGTGGCGCCCTCCCGGTTCTGGATACCGCGGAAGATGAGCCCGCCGATGCCGTTGATGTTGAACACGCCTTCGGTGACGATGGCCCCGCCCATGAGCGCGCCGATGTCGGTGCCGATGAAGGTCAGCACCGGGATCACCGAGTTCCGGAGCAGGTGCACGCCGACGACCCGGCTGCGCGGCTGCCCTTTCGCGACGGCCGTGCGGACGTAGTCGGCGTGCCGGTTCTCCGCGATGCTCGTCCTGGTCAGCCGGGCTATGTAGGCCATGGAAAGGCTGCCGAGCGCGATTCCTGGCACGATCAGTTCGCCGATCGTGGCGTCCTCGGACACGCTCGCGTCGATGATGCCCAGTTCCGAACCGAGCACGATCTGGAGCACGATCGCGGTGACGAACACCGGGATCGAGATCAGGAACGTGGTGGACATCAGCACGAGGTTGTCGAGGAAACCCTTGCCGCGCAGGCCGGTCAGGATGCCGGCGGACAGGCCGATGATCGCTTCGATGGCCACCGCGATGAGGGCGAGCCGGACGGTCACCGGATAGGCGTTGCCGATCAGCTCGCCGACCGAGACACCGTTGAAGGTCTCGCCCCAGTCGCCGGTGAACAGGTTGCCGAGGTATTTGAAGTACTGGACGAAGATCGAATCGTCGAGGTTGAACTTCGCCGTCATCATCTCGATGTAGGCGGGCGGGCAGGCGACCTGGCCGCATTTGCCGGCGAACGGGTCACCGGGCACCGCCCAGACGAGGGCGTAGATGAGGAACGTCGTGCCGAAGAAGACCGGGATGAGTTGAAGTAGGCGTCGAAGGATGTACTGGGGCATGGGCGTGCCGTCCTGGGGATCGCGTGGTGGGAGCCGTGGGTCCGGCCGGCCGGGAGCGGTGCGCTCCCGGCCGGCACGACCACGCGATTACTTCGCCGCGACCTCGATGGACGAGTAGTCCGCGAGACGGCCGAAGTCGAGCTTCGCGACCTTGAGCCGGTTCGACTTGCCGCCGACACCCTTCTCCTCCCACACGGGGATCTGCGGCAGGTCCTTCGCGATGAGGTCCTCGGCCTGCTGGTACAGCTTGATCGCGGCCGCCTTGTCGGCGGTCTGGTCCGCCTGGGTCAGCAGCGCGTCGACGGCCGGGTTGTTGTACGTGGAGTCGTTCGACGAACCGGTGCTCTTGTAGCGCGGGTTCAGGTAGTTCTCGATCGACGGGTAGTCGGCGGACCAGTCGGAGCGGCCCATGCCGGTCAGCTGGCGGTTGTTCACGATGCTGCGCCACTGCCCGAAGTCGGTCGCCGGCACGAAGTCGCATTCGACGCCGAGCGCGTTCTTGATGCTGTTGCACGCCGCGACCAGCGGCTCCTTGCGGCCACCGTCGGCGTTCGACGCGATGGTCAGCTTGCCGGTGAAACCGGACTTCGCGAAGAACTCCTTGGCCTTCACCGGATCGAACTTGCAGAACTCGCCGCAGACACCGGGCCGGTAGCCCTCGATACCGCGCGACACGTAGCCGTCGGCGGGCGCGTAGGTGTCGTTCATGACGGTCTTGACGATCTGCTCGCGGTCGATGGCCAGCGAGATCGCCTTGCGCAGATCGAGGTTGTCGTAACCCGGGACGTAGTACGGAAGGGCGAGCGCGCTGATGCCGAGCAGCTTCCCTTCGACCAGACGTTCACCGAGGTCGGTCTTGTACTTGCCGCCTGCCTTCGCCGCGGGCGGGAGCGCCTCCATGAAGTCGAGGCGGTTGCTCAGCAGATCCTGGTACGCGGTCTCCTGGCTGGTGTAGATGCGGACTTCCAGGTCCTTGAACTTGACCTTGTCCTCGCCCTGGTACTCGTCGAACCGCGTGAGCTTCATGTTCTGGTTGGGCGTGCGCGAAACGAACTTCAGCGGCCCGTTCCCGATCGGGGCCTTGGCGAACGCCTCCGGGTCGGCGAAGAACTTGTCCGGCAGCGGCGCGAAGGCGAGGTAGCCGATCTTGGTCGCGAATACGGAGAACGGGCCCTTGAGGGTGGCCTGGAACTCGTAGTCGTTCACGATCTTGAGCCCGGACATCGTCTGGACGGCCGGTTCCTTGGCGCTGATCTCGTCGTAGCCCTGGATCTGCTCGAAGAACGACGCGTTCTGCATGCCGTTCTTGCCGTTCGCGCTGTAGTTCCAGGCGTCGACGAAGTTCTTGGCCTTGACCTCGGTCCCGTCGTGGAACTTCCAGCCCTTCTTGATCTTGATGTCGAAGACCTTGGAATCGGTCGTGGTGATCGATTCGGCCATCAGGTTGTACGGCTCGGCGGTGTCGGACTTGTAGCCGACGAGCGCCGAGAAGACCGGCTTGAGCGCCTTGGACCCACCGAGCTCGTTGGTGTTGGCGGGAATCAGCGAGTTCTCCGGCTCGGTGCCGTAGACCGAAACCGACGCGTTGGCGTCGACGGCGCCGGACCCCTTGTTCTCGCTGGAGCCACCACCTCCACAGGCCGTCAGCAGCAGGGCCGCCGTGGCCACCACCGCCGTCGCTCCCCAGAACCCGCGTGAAGCCCGCATGTCCACTCCAACTCTCGTCGTCGGATCGTCCGGCGAGCGCTGGTCGCGCCCCACCGTCCAGAAGGTGAGACGACGCTATGGGACAGGTGAAGGCGATCACAGTGCGTTGGTGTTGCAAATGTGTGACGGTCTCCCGGACCACCCGGTTAGAGCACAACGTTGGTAGGAACGACGCTGCGCCGAACGGCCCAATCCGGACTGGAGGTCACCGCTTGATCACCTAAAGAAATGGCTTCCTGTAAGAGAAAACCCGACCCGTCAGGCCAAGGACAGGGCGATCCCGTCGAGGATGTCGTGCTCGGAGATCACCAGCTCGTCGGGACCACCGCGCGTGGCGAACTGCTCGGCCAGCACCTGCACGATCACCGAACCGCCACCGATCACGTCGACCCGGCCGGGGTGGATCACCGGGTTCGCGGCACGGGTGGCGTGGTCGGCCGTGAGGAGCGACCGCGCGACGCGGTCGATGTCGGCGTGGGAGAGCTTCGAGAGGTGGGTGCGCTCGGAGTCGTACTCCGACAGGCCCTGCGCCACGGCGGTCAGGGTCGTGACCGTCCCGGCGACGCCGATCCACGTCTTGGCGGTGGACACGTCCACCACGTCGAAGGCCTCGGTGAGGACCTTGGCGGCCAGCTCGCGGGCTTCGGCGATCTCGGCCGCGGTCGGCGGGTCCGACTTCAGCGCGCGCTCGGTGATCCGCACGCAGCCGATGTCGACCGACTTGGCCGCGATGACCTCGGCCTGGCGGCCGTCCCAGGTGCCGACCACGAGCTCGGTCGAGCCGCCGCCGACGTCGACCACCACGAAGGGGCCGTCGTCGGGGTCCTGCTCGCCGACCGCGCCAGTGAAGGACAGGCGGGCCTCTTCGTCACCGCTGATGATCTCGGCCTCGGTGCCGAGCACCTCACGCGTCATCGCGAAGAACTCGTCGCGGTTGCTCGCGTCACGGGTCGCGGAGGTCGCGACCATGCGGACCTTTTCGACGCCCTTGCGGCGCGCGGCGATCGTGTAGTCGGCCAGCGCCTTACGGGTGCGTTCGAGCGCTTCGGGGGCCAGCCTGCCGGTGGCGTCCACGCCCTGGCCGAGGCGGACGATCCGCATCTCGCGGTGCAGGTCGCGCAGGTCGACCGTCCCGTCGTGGCGGGGCGTCAGCTCGGCGACGAGCAGGCGGATGGAGTTGGTCCCACAGTCGATCGCGGCAACACGAGGCATGCCCCGAGCTTAGACAATGCGATCAGGGCGTCTTGGTCCCGCCGCCGTCCGTCACCGTCGTGGTCGTGGTCGTCGTCGTCGGCGAGCTGCAGGTCGTCGGCGGCGGAGTCGAAGTCGTGGTCGTCGGGCTGGTGCTGGTGTTCGTGTTCGGCACCGTCTCCGTCTCGGTGACCGTCGGGCACTGCGGCGGCTTCGAGCTTGAAGACGATTTCGAAGGCGACGAACTGGAACTCGAGTTCGTTCCCGGCAAGGTGTTCGACGGCGGCGGCGTCACCGAACCGGGCGGTGTCGACGGCACCGGAGGCGGCGGCACCGACGCGGGCGGCGGGGCGGCGCCGGCGTTCGGGGCGCCGATGGGCACCTTGCTGTCCGGCGTCGGCAGCACACCCGTGCGGTACGCCTCGGCCCAGATCAGCACGGTGTTCACATAGGTGTCCGAGTTGTTGTAGCGGAACACGGCCGCGCGCAGCTGGTCCGGTTTGGACAGATCGAGCCCACCGGAGCACAGGTACCGGCCCGTGCCCAGCGCGGCGTCGAAGATGTTGTTCGGGTTCGACTCGCCGTCGCCGTTGCCGTCGGAGGCGTAGCCCTTCCACGTCGACGGGATGAACTGCGTCGGGCCGACGGCTCGGTCCCACACCGTGTCTCCGTCGTACTTGCCGCCGTCGGTGTCCGGGATGGCCGCGAACGGCCCGGCGCCGTTGAGCTGCGGGCCGAGGATCGGTTCGAGGGTGTTGCCCTTCGCGTCGACGTAACCGCCGCGCGCGTGATTGGACTCGATCCGGCCGATACTCGCGATCAGAGCCCAGTCGATGTGGCAGCCGGGCTGTTCGGCGATGAGGATGTCGGCGGCGTTGCGGTACGCGGCGAGCGCGGTGACCGGGATGCCGAGCGGTCCCTCGGGGAGTTCGTCCGCGGGGAGCGGGAGCGGGGTCGGCGCGTTCGGCAGGCTGCCGTCCACGCCGATCTGATGGACGAGCGGGTTCTTCGGGTCGTAGCCGCCGACGAGGGCGACATCGTCGGAATGGACCGTGCTCGCCGTCGCGGCCCAGCTGCCGGCACCGACGACCGCGGCACAGGCCGGGACGATGGCGAGGACACCTCCGGCCACCGCGGCGATCGTGCGGTGCCGGAGACAGAGTCTCCGGGCGGCTCGAGGTACGTGTCTCAGCCGAGAGCCCAGGGATACAGCACCCGTCACCGCGCCTGGCACGTGCCTCACGCGCATACCTCAGAACCCTCCCGGCGGATCGCGATCCGGCGATCCGGTACTCACTCACCCCGACGAACCCCACACCTGGTGCCCAGCCTGCCGCATGCGGTGACCGGTTTCACCCCATAGGGGAAGACCAGTTGGTCGACATCGGGTGAATTAACCCACCTGGAGGAACTATCTGTTCATCAGCGACGGGTGTTACCCCTGGCAGTCGCCGGACGGCCAGCCGTTCGCCTTGAGCAACGCGAGGGTTTCGTCGCCGAACGGGTTCACGCCGGGGCCGACGGCCAGCGTGTGTGCCAGGTGGACGTGCAGGCATTTGACGCGCCCGGGCATCCCGCCCGCGCTGACCTCGTGGCCGAGCGAGTCGATGGCGTCGCGTTCGGCCAGGTAGCTCTCGTGGGTCCGCTGGTAGGCGGCCGCCAGCTCGGGGTCCTCCGCGAGCCGGTCGGTCATCTCCTTCATCAGCCCGGACGCTTCGAGCGTGCCGACCATCGACGTCAGCTTCGGGCAGGTCAAGTAGTAGAGCGTCGGGAACGGCGTGCCGTCGTCCAGGCGGGGGCTCGTCTGCACGACCGACGGGTGACCGCTCGGGCAGCGCGCGGCGACGGCGCGCAGCGCACGGGGGGCCCGGCCGAGCTGTTCCGCGATGATCTCGCGGTCGGCGTCGGTCACAGGCTCGAAGGAAGACTTTTCCGTGCTGTTCACACCCGTAAGGCTAACGCGCGGCCGAAGGACGCTTTCCCCGCATAGGACGTGCTGAAAGCTCCCTTCACCGCGTCTCACGCGGTAAAGGTCCCCTTCAGCCGCCCGCGACCTGATCCCACAGCTTCTCGTACCAAGAGCCCGCGGGCACCGGCTGCTGACCCTGCGGCTGCCCCTGCTCGGGCGCCTTGTCCTCGGGGAGCTGCACGATGTACGGCGTCTCGCCGGGCTTCACGAAACCGAACCGCTTGCGCGCTTCCGCCTCGATCTGCGCCGGGTCGCTCAGCTCGGCCTTGCGGCCTTCCAGCTGGGTGACGCTGCGCTGCAGTTCGGACTGCAACTGCTGCTGCTCGGTCACCTCGGATTTCTGGCTGAGGTACGTGCGCAGCGGGACGGCGATGGTGAACGCGAGCGCGCACACCACGATCGCCACCACCGCGGCCCGGCGGGTGGTGGACATGCCGAGCACCTTCGCGGCACCCGATGCCCGTTTCGCCGCCAGGCTGCGCCGCAACCGGGTTCGGGCGCGGACCTCCGTCGTCGTCGTGCGACGGGCACGCTCCGGACGGCGGCCCCTGCTGGAGCCACCGCCGCCCGCGCGCCCGCCGCCACGACGGGTCGTCCGCGCCCTCCCCCGGTCCGCCATCGTTCGTTATCCCTCGGTGCTGAACCGCGGGAACGCGAGGTCGCCGGCGTAGCGCGCCGCGTCGGCGAGGGTCTCCTCGATGCGGAGCAGCTGGTTGTACTTGGCGATCCGCTCGCCGCGCGCCGGGGCGCCGGTCTTGATCTGGCCGACACCGGTCGCGACCGCGAGGTCGGCGATGAAGGTGTCCTCGGTCTCGCCGGACCGGTGGCTCATCATCGACTTGTAGCCGTACGAGGTGGCCAGCGAGATCGCGTCGAGGGTCTCCGACAGGGTGCCGATCTGGTTGACCTTCACCAGCAGCGCGTTGGCGGCGCGGCGGGTGATGCCCTCTTCGAGCCGGTCCGGGTTGGTGACGAACAGGTCGTCGCCGACCAGCTGGACCTTCTCGCCGAGCTCGGTGGTCAGCTGGACCCAGCCGTCCCAGTCGTCCTCGCTCAGCGGGTCCTCGATGGACACGAGCGGGTAGTCGCGGACGAGCTCACCGTAGTAAGCCGACATCTGCTCGGCGCTCTTCTTCGCGCCTTCGAAGGTGTACGCGCCGTCGGAGAAGAACTCCGTCGCGGCGACGTCGAGCGCGAGCGCGACGTCGCGGCCCGGGGCGTACCCGGCCTTCTCGATCGCCTGAAGGATCAGGTCGAGCGCCTCGCGGTTGTTCTTCAGGCTGGGCGCGAAGCCGCCTTCGTCACCGAGACCGGTGGCCAGGCCGCGGCCCTTCAGGACCGACTTCAGCGAGTGGTAGACCTCGGTGCCCCAGCGCAGGGCCTCGCGGAACGACTCGGCGCCGATCGGCGCGATCATGAATTCCTGGATGTCGACATCGGTGTCGGCGTGCGCGCCACCGTTGAGGATGTTCAGCATCGGCACCGGCAGCACGTGCGCGTTCGGCCCGCCGAGGTAGCGGAACAGCTCCAGCTCGGCCGACTCCGCGGCGGCCTTCGCGACGGCGAGCGAAACACCGAGGATGGCGTTCGCGCCGAGGCGGGACTTCGCCGGCGTGCCGTCGAGGTCGACCAGCTTCTGGTCGACGATGCGCTGGTCGACGGCGTCGGTGCCGACCAGGTCGGGGCCGATCTCGTCCAGGACGGCCGCGACCGCGCGCTCGACACCCTTGCCGTTGTACCGGCCGGTGTCGCCGTCACGCAGCTCGACGGCTTCGTGTTCGCCGGTGGACGCACCCGAGGGGACCGCGGCCCGCGCCAGCGTGCCGTCGTCGAGAGCCACCTCCACTTCGACCGTCGGGTTGCCTCGCGAGTCCAGAATCTCGCGAGCGCCTACCTGCTCGATGAGCGCCACGCCATGCTCCTCATGTGGGTTGTGCCTGCGGTGACCGGGCCCAGCCTAGCCGTCACCGCAGTTCACCCGTTGGAGGCACGCGCCACATCGCGCCCGACCAGACCTTCCGACCTACCTATTCGGTTGCTGGTTCGTCCGCCCGGACTTCCTTCCAGCCCGACGGAAGCTCGACGGTGTCGGAGAACTGCTGCCAGAAGGTCCAGCTGTTGCCGCCGATGTCGGAGACGGTGAACACACGGGCGCCGTAAGGCTGATCCTGCGGCGCGTCGATGTCGGCGTCGTCGCCGAGCGCGGCGCGGACGCGCTCGTACTGCGCGTCGGCGTCGGGGACGTACACGATGTTCAGCTGCCCGACGGGACCGTCGACGCCCTTCGCCTGCCAGTACTCGGGGCCGACCCCGGCCAGCTGGATCTTGGCCGGACCGGCGCACAGAGTGGCCTGGAACACCTCGCCGGAGGCGTCGGCGAAGCGCACTTCCTCGGTGAACCCGAACACTCTGACCAGCCACGCGACCGCCTCGGTGGCATCGGCGTAGTAGAGGTACGGCGCCAGGCCGAGGTAGCCGGGCTCGCATTCTTCGGCACTGCTCATGGCAGGACAGTCCACCATGACCGTTTCAGCTCCTCGTGAACGGCCCTGCCCAGGCGTATCGTGGAGCGGACCATGATGGATGCCGAACCCGCCCCAGAACCCGGTGAGGACTCGTCCGGCGAGTCCCGGTTCCGCGCCTTCCGACGGGCGGAGGCGCTGGTCGAAAGCCGCAGGCCGCTCGACGCCCTCAAGGCCCTGGAGCCCTTGCTGGAGGACGAAACCGACAAACCGAGCGTCCAATTGCTGGCAGGCCGCGCGTACTTCCACTCCGCACAGTTGCGGCGGGCCGAACGCGCCTTCACCCGGGTGCTGGAGCTGGATCCCACCGACCATTACGCCCGGTTCGTGCTCGGGCGGACCCTCCAGCGCCTCGGCAGGCTGACCGAGGCGCTCGCGCAGATGCGGATAGCGTCGGCGATGCACCCGATCCCGGAGTATCTGGAAGCGATCAGCGAGGTCAACGCGCGGATCGCGTTGCGCGACTGACCCGCTCGCCGCGGGAGCGAGGGACCTTTGCTCTCACTTCGAGCGGGCCCGCAGGTGGGCCCGCTCGCCCTGCTTGCCGAACAGCACCAGCAGCTCCACCGGTCCCGGCCCCGCGCTGCCGAACCAATGCGGCACCCGCGTGTCGAACTCCGCGGCCTCGCCCGGCCCCATCGTGAAGTCGCGGTCGCCGAGCAACGCCCGCAACCGTCCGCTGAGGACGTACATCCATTCGTAGCCCTCGTGGGTGCGCTGCACCGGCTCGATGTCTTCGACCGGGATCAGCAGTTTGAACGCCTGTGGCTGGCCTGGCTGCGCGGTCAGCGCCCACGCGGTGAACCGGCCGAACTTCTGCGCCTTCATCCGGACCCGCGGGTCGGCGGGTTCGGGTTCGCCGACCAGTTCGTCGAGCGGCACCTGATGGGCCGCCGACAACGTGAGCAACAGTTCCAGCGTGGCCTTCCTGGCGCCCGATTCGAGCCGCGAGAGCGTACTGGCGGAGATCCCCGTCGCCGCCGAGAGCGCGGAGAGGGTGGTGCCGCGTTCCTTGCGGAGCTGCTTGAGCTTCGGGCCGACCTCGGCGAGCCGCCGTTCGATGTCCTCCATGCCCCCAGTTTGCCAAATCGGCAATGAACTTTGCCAACTCGGCGAGAAGTCCGGATGCTCGGCACCATGAACAGCGAATACGACGTGGTGATCATCGGTGGTGGCGTCGCGGGCCTCAGCGCGGCGTTGGTCCTGGGCAGGGCGCGGCGCCGGGTCGTCGTGATCGACGGCGGCACCCCGCGCAACGCGCCCGCCGCCCATGCCCACGGTTTCCTGACCAGGGACGGCATCCCGCCCAAAGAACTACTGGAGATAGGCCGTGACGAGGTCCGCGCGTACGGCGTCGAGATCGTCGAGGACGTCGTCCACCGGCTGCGGCACGACAAGGCGGTGGAACTGGCGAGCGGCCGGGTCGTCCGCGGTCGCCGGATCGTCGTGACCACCGGGCTGGCCGACGAACTGCCGGACGTCCCCGGCGTCGCGGAGCGTTTCGGCGCCGACGTCCTGCATTGCCCGTATTGCCACGGCTGGGAGGTGCGCGATCAGCGTTTCGGCGTGCTCGCCACGTCCGACAAGTCGGTCCACCAGGCGCTGATCGTCTGGCAGTGGAGCAAGGATCTGACCTTCTTCACGCATACACAGCAGCTCTCGGCCGAAGACCGGGCGAAGCTGACCGGGCTGGGCATCCGGATCGTCGACGGGAAGGTGGCCGAGCTCGCCGTCGAGAACGACCGGCTGACCGGCGTCCGGCTCGTCGACGGCGGATTCGTCGAACGCGACGTCGTGTTCGTCGGCCCGAGGTTCGTCCCGCACGACCGGCTTCTCGCTCAGATCGGCTGCGCCCGTACCGAAACGGGTTCGATCGCGGTGGACGCTCAGGGCCGCACGAACGTCGACGGTGTCTGGGCGGCGGGGAACGTCGTCGATCCGATGGCACAGCTGGTCGTCGCCGCGGGCGACGCCTACCGGATGGCGTCGGCGCTCAACTTCGACCTGGTGCTCGAAGATCAGGGAGCGACGCTGGCGTCCGCGTAGGTGTCGGCCGCGCTGAAGACCTCCTGGGCGTAGGGCACCGCCGGGTCGAACATCCGCATCGCCTTCCACCAGCCGTCCGGGGTGGCGACGTCGTCGCCGGCGGCGCACAGGTAACGGGCGGTGGCGAAGGCGGCGTCGTCGACGTCCTTCGGATCCGGCTGTTTGCCGTCGCTCCTGGCCCGGGCGGAATGCTTGGCCCAGACGTCGGCCGGGAGCGTGATCGGGCCGGGCCTGCCCTGCGCCGTCTCGACGTGGGAGATCCCGGCGAGCGTCGCCCACGAGAGGTGGCAGCCCGGCTTCTGCCGCCGGAGCCACATCTCGGCCCGGCCGTAGGCGGAAAGGTCGGCGACGGGAAGCCGCGTCTTCGCCGCCACCCGGTTCGCCCAGGTCTCCAATTCGGCCGCGTCGGAAACGGTGGGCCGGTCGGGCGGCGCGGCGAGCCCCGCGCGCGGCGTCGCCGCCCCCGGCTGGGGCTTCTGGTCGGGAACCGCGAGCGCGGGCTGGGGCTGAGCCGGCGGTGGCGGCTCCTCGCCTCCCGGCCGGTTCACCCCGACGGTCATGATCAGCACCACGCCCGTGAGCACGAGCCCGCCCGCGAAAGCGAGCCTGGGCACGTACGGCGGCAGAGGTCGGGCAGCATGCTCCGGGGCTTCGGTGCTCTGGGCGGTTTCGGCCACCCGGTCAGGTTACTTCGCCACACTTCCGGGCGATGACCCATTCGGCTTACGAACCCGACCGACGGTAGAACCGATCGGCGACCAAGAGCCCCTTGACCTCCAGTTATATGGAGGTATCACACTGCTTTCCATGTTCAGTGAAGCGGAACTCGACTACCTCGCCACCCAAGGTCTCGGGCGGCTCGCCACGGCGCAGCCGGACGGCACGCTGCAGGTCAGCCCCGTCGGCTACGCCTACAACACCGAGACCAAGACGATCGACATCACCGGCTACGAACTGGCGAGGAGCAAGAAGTTCCGGAACGTGGCCGCGAACGGGCAGGCCGCGTTCGTGGTGGACGACATGCCCTCGCAGGACCCGCCGAGGATCCGCTGCCTCGAGATCCGCGGCCGGGCCGAGGCGCTGACCGGCGCCCGCACCCCCGACGGCCATCTCGACGGCGCGGTGATCCGGATCCACCCGTCGCGGATCATCAGCCTCGGTGTCGACGACCCGGACCACGACCCGCTCGATCTCGTTCCGCACAACCGGAACGTCTGAGTCCCGGATGTCATGAAAGGGTCGTTCCTGACGTTTTTCGTCAGGAACGACCCTTTCATGACATATCAGCGACGGTTGCCGAAGACCGCGTAAAGCCCGAGGCCCGCCACGGCCAGCACCGCGGCCGTCCACGTGGCTTCCGCGACACCGGCCGGCTGGAAGAGCCAGGTGATCACCAGATGCGCGCTCTCCGTACTCGACGTGGTGGCCCAGACCACGAACGAGACCGCGAACCCGAGCAGCGGCAACGTCCACCCGAAGGCTCCGCCGAACACCACCGCGGCGATCCCGGCGAGACCGAGCAGCCCACCCGCGTTCCGCACGATGAACTCCACCGGGGCCCGCTCCACCTCCCACAGCCGCGGCAGCAGCGCCGCACCGAGGCCGAGTCCGCCGATCAGCAGGAGATGGAGGACACGGCGCGGCGCCCAGCGGATCGCGGCGGTCCGGTCGAGATCGGTGTCCTGCCCGCTGAGCCCGACGGCGGTCACCGCGATCGCCACCAGAAGCGCCAGGGAAACCGGGATCTCCGACCAGCGGTCCCGCGCCAGGAACCAGATCGCCGCCATGCTCACCGCCAGCCCCGCGAACGACGCGGGCATGGCGCGTGACCGCGCGTACAGCGCCGCCCATCTCATCGGGCACCCCCGAGGAGGATGTCGAGCTGGTTGCCTCGACAGGTCAGGCCCGCCTGGCGCTGCGCGATGATCCGCTCCCGCTGCACGTCAGGCGGCAGGGCACGGAAGGTCTGCCAGCTCCTGAGGACCTCGCTCCATATCCTGTCGCCCAGCCGCGAACCCCTGTCCATCTCCCACTCACCGAGGAACCAGCTCGACGAGATCGCCCGCGCGGTGAGTTCGTCGGAGAAGGACCGGTCACCACCTCTCACGGCGTAACAGGTCGGCGTCCCCGCGCCGGCGACCAGTGTCCGCGTCATCTCATCCGGATTCACGATCGAACGGATGGACCAATCCACCAGGTCCACGTAGACGGTGTCGGCGGCACGCGGCGGCACCTCCTCGTAACCCAGCCGCCGGTCCAATGCCGTGACCTTGACCGGCGGGTCCGGCAAAGTGCCCAACAGCCTCAACGCTTTCTTGCCCGGCTCGGCGAGGCGGGGCAGTTCGGCCTCGAACATGCGCGGGACGCAGACCGGGCCGTCGCAGACCATCTCCGTCGCGTCCGGGTCGGCGACCTCGGCTTCGGCCGTGCTGCCGGGAAGAACGGGCAAAGCGATCACGACCGCCGCCAGCGCGGGGACGACGGCGAGCCCCTTCGCCCGCTTGGAGCGGGCAGCCAGCAGGAGGAATCCGGTCACGGCCAGTCCGGCGAGCCAGACCACCTGCCCGAGATCCACCCGGTCCGCGGTGGTGCTGAACGGATCCCGGACGACGTCCATCGCGGGTGAGAGCAGGGAGACCCGGAACGGCACGAACCCGGCCAGCGCGCTGCCCTCCGCCCCGGCGAACTGGAACAGGAGAACGGCTACGAACGCGGTGACGGCCACCGCGGGCGCGGTCAGCGGATGCGGCAGCAACCGGCCGATCCCGAGCCCGATCCAGGCGCCCGCGAGCATCGCGAGCACACCGACCACGACGATCGGCAGCCAGCCGAAGGTGAAGAACCCGCCGTTGAAGGCGGCCTGGACGGCACCGACGGCGAAGATCAGCAGATAGCCCAGCACCAGCAGGCCGCCCAGCGCACCGGCGAGTTTCGCGGCCCGCTGCCAGCCGGGGCGCGGCATGGTGGCCATGAGTTCGACCGCGCCGGACCGCTTGTCGCGCATGCCCTGGATGACACCTGCACCGATCGCGATCGGCCACAGGAACACCAGCAGGAACCGGCTCCATTCCGCGGCGTGCGTCCAGTGCTCGTCCCAGGCGAGTGGCGCCTTCGTCCACGGACCGCTGAACGAATACAGGAAGCCGAACGCGACGACGAGGATCGCGAGCGTGGCCCAGGGGGCGACGGAACGGCGGAGTTCGGTCCGCAGGACACGCTTGTTCACCAGTTCCCCCTTCCCTGCTCGTGCCCCAGCAGCGCCGAGTAGCCACGCTCGATCGGGCTGTCGCCGACGTGTTTCTCGGTCCCGGCCGCGGCCAGCTCGTCCGGCGTGCCCTGGAAAACGAGCTTCCCGTTTTCGAACAGGACGACGTCGGTGCAGGCCGTCGCGACGTCCTCGACGAGATGCGTCGAGACGACGACGCAGGCGTCACGGCCGATTTCCTGCAGGAGGTCCCGGAACCGCACGCGCTGCGCCGGGTCGAGCCCGGCGGTCGGCTCGTCCAGCAGGAGGACGTCCGGATCGTTCACGATCGCCTGCGCGATCCCGACCCGCCGGACCATGCCGCCGGACAGCGTCTTCATCCGGTCGTCGGCCCGGTCGGCGAGGCCGACCCGTTCGATGGACCTCTGCACCGCGGCCGGGATGTCCTCTTTGGACATTTCCTTCAGCCACGCGATGTACTCGACGAACTCGCGGACGGTGAACCGCTTGTAGTAACCGAAGTTCTGCGGCAGATAGCCGATACGACGGCGCAGGCGGCGCTGATCGGTGAACCCCCCGACGGATTCACCGAGCAGCGTCAGCCCTCCCTCCGCCGGCCGGAGCACCGTCGCCAGTGCCCGGATCAGCGTGGTCTTCCCGGCCCCGTTCGGGCCGAGCAGACCATGCACCCCCGTGCCCAGTTCCAGGTCGAGCCCGTTCACGGCGAACTTGCGTTTGCCGACCCGGACCTTCAGCCCCTCCGCCTTGATCTGCCACGCGTAGGTCGTCGGTGCGACCTCCGCGGCCCCGACAGCACGCATCATGTTCTCCCCTTCGTTCATCGTTCGGATCCGGTGAGCAGGCCGAAGACGCTCCGCCGGAGCACCACCACGACCGCGGTCAGCGCGAAGAGCGCGCCCCACACCGGGAGCAACCGGGGTTCGAGCGCGGTGGCGCGACCTTGCGAAGCCACCGCGGGCGCCAAGATCACCGCCATCCAGACCCCGGTGAGGACATAGGCCGCCCGCGTCACCCCGATCACACCGCCGAGCGCGAGCGTCCCGGTGGTGAAGGCCAGGCTCGGCAGGAGACCGAGCCCGAATCCGCCGTCGGCGAGCCAGCTCGAAAGACCCTGGATCGGCAGGACGACCACGAGGACCGCCGTCGTCCGGCGCAGCAGCAGGTAGAGCCCGGCCCTCGGCGTCGAAGTGACGAGTTCGTACGCGGGATCGAGCCCTTTGGCCCACGACACCGCGACCCCGAGCACCGGCAGCACCGGCGAGAACAGCTGGACGAACGAGTAGTCCCCGCTGCCGGTGAACCCGGCCGCGTCCAGCAGGAAGCCGATCGCCGGGATCACCAGGATCATCACCAGCCACGGCAGCATCACCGGTGTCACCCAGCTGTGCAGCCGTCCGGCCCACCGGCTTCGCATCGGGCTCGGGCCCGCTTCGGCGAGCTTCGGCCGCAGCCCGGCCCAGACGTCGTCCACCAGCGCGGACACCGTCGGAAGGCTGAGCGCGGACAGTCTCCCCCGGCATTCCGCGCACGATTCGAGATGGGCTTCGACCGCCCAGATCTCGTCGCCCGCCAAGCCGTCGTCCCCGCGGACGTACCCGGCGAGGAGCTGATCGGACACGTGTTCCTTGTTCACGACAGCGCCTCCCGCATCGCGATCCGAGCCCGCCTGGCGCGGGTTTTGACGGTTCCTTCCGGCAGGCCGAGCAGGACCGCGGTCTCCCGGACGGTCAGCCCGTCGAGCACCATGGCCTGCAGGACCTGACGGAGTTCGGGAGCGAGCCGTCGCAGCGCGTCGCCGACGTGGTCGCCGACCGCGCCGGCCAGCGCCTCGTCCTCGGCCGCGGGTGAAACGGCCGTTTCCGCGACCGGCAGCGGCTGTGCGAACTTCGCCCGGCGGCGGAAGGCGTCGACCAGCCGGCGCGCGGCGATCGTCCACAGCCAGCCCACGGCGCTCCCGCCGACGGCCGAACCGGCGAACGCGCCGGCCGCGCGCCAGACCGCGAGGTAGGTCTCCTGCATCACCTCGGCGACGATCTGTTCGTCGGCGCAGCGACGGCGCAGGCGCACGGCCAGCCACGGCGACGTGCGGCGGTAGAGCTCCTCGAACGCCGCCCGGTCACCTTTGGCCGTGCGGCGGACGAGCTGCTCTTCGTCCGGTTCCGTTCCCTTCACATCCGGCAAGACGCCGAGATCACCGAAACGGTTCTCACCCGATTGTGTCCTGTGTCACAGATGCGGCGCTTGAGGCCGCGGGACGACTGCGTCGCGAAAGCCACTTTCGGGACATCAGACGTCGCGGAAGTGGCTTTCGCGACACCCGCGGACGCACGTGAGCGCCGGTCCGCAGCCCTCAGGAACCCGGCCAGAACTTGCGCCAGCCGTCGGCCTCGAGCGTCGTCGGCTCCAGACCGGCGTCGCGCGCGGCCTGTTCGGCGTCCCGGATGTCGCGGGCGAACCGCTTCGCGACGGCACGGAGCTCGCCTTCCGGATCGATCCCCGCGCGGCGCGCGGTCGCGGCCACCCGGAACAGCTGGGCGGCCGCTTCGGATCCGTCGGGGAACAGGTCGAGCGGGATCCCCGCCCGGCCGCTGCGCTGGCCGAGCTTCCCGGCCAGCGCCACGGCGGGCTGGCCGAGCGCGACCCCGTCCACAATGGACTGGCGGCTCTTCTCGGCCTGCTTCAGTTCTTCCCACTTGAGGTTCTGGTCGCTGACGGTCTCGACCCGGGGAGCGTCGGCGAAGACATGCGGATGACGTCCGACGAGTTTCGTGACCAGCTCGGAAGCGACCTCGTCGATCCCGAACGGATCGCCGGCGTCCTCGGCCGCGACGCGCGCGTGGAACAGCACCTGGAGCAGGACGTCGCCGAGTTCCTCTCGCAGGGCGACCCGGTCGCCCTCTTCGATCGCGTCGAGCAGCTCGTAGGTCTCCTCGACCAGGTATTGACGCAGCGACTCGTGTGTCTGCACGGCGTCCCACGGGCATCCGCCCGGCGAGCGCAGCCGGTCCATCACCTCGGCGGCCTCGACCAGCGGCGGGACGGGCGCTTCGATCACCCGCGCTCCGGCCCTGATCAGCGCCGCGGCCTTCGGCTCCCGGCGAGAACCGGCGATGAGCACGAGGTCGCGCATCTGCGCCTCACCGAGGGCGGGCACCCCGAACACCTCGGGATCGACATCGGAAGCCGCGTACACGGCACCGCTGCTCCGCAGGATCGTGAGTGCCGCGGCGGGCAGTGTCGCACCACGGGCGATCACGACGACGGCAGCGGTCACGGGTTTTGCGGGGCGGCACCGTGCACAGGCAGCACGATGCCCTTCTTCGAAGCTTCGTTGGGCGCGAGGTCCATCTCGACAACATCCCACACGCCGTAGCGCGGGTTCACCTTGAGGTCGACCTGGCCGAGGTACGACTGGAGGAGCCGGACACCGACCTTGGCCAGCTGCTGAGCGGTGGGCCGCGCGGCCTGATCCGACGCGACGGGCTTGTCCGCGGTCCGCTCACGCATCACGACGACGACCCAAAGCGGCTGCTGCGGTGTCGGCTGGAAGGCGGCGACGGTGTTGGGTTCGAGACCGAACAGGACGGTGGCCGCGGTCGCGGGCGACTGCATCGCAGGGAGCTTCTGGCCGGTGCCCGCCTGCGTGTCGGAGGTCTGCTGGTCCTGCGCGATCAGCTCGGCGGCCGCGTTCGGCGAAGCGGCGAAGCGACGGGCCTTCTCGATCGCCTGCTCGCGCAGCTGGTCCGCGTCGGCACCGGTGGCGTCGGTCGAGGAGACCGAGCTGAAGTCGAACGTGACGGTGAGCTTGTCCAGGTACTTCATCGCGAGCTGCGTCTGCAGCGCCGCGTCGACCAGTGCCTCGCGGTGGTCCCGCACCCGCGCCACCAGCTGCTCGACACTGAGCTCGGGATCGTCCTGCGGGTTGGCCGCCATCGGCTTCGCCAGCGGATCGTTCTGCAACGCGTTCGCCACGAGGGATTCGTCGACCCCGATGCCTTCCCGCTGAGCGGCGCGTTCGGTGAGGTCGTGCAGGATCTCCTGGCGGACGATCTCGCGGCCGACGAGGTCGAGCTTGTGCTCCTTGGCGAGCTGCTGCCCGTACGGGTGCTCACGAACGGCCTTGTCGATCAGCTGCTGCACGCGATCCACCGAGACCGTCCTGCCGTCGACGATCACCGCCGCTCCGACCTGCCCGGGTCCGGCGTTGCATCCGGCGAGAAGGAGAGAACCGGCAACAACCCCGAGCAGCGCACGACGGCGCCCCATGATCCGCATCACAGGGCCTACCCTCTCATACCGGCCCCGGCGAGAGAACCAGGTCGTAAGTCGCGATTCGGGCTCGGATCACGCGACGGGCGCCGGTGACTTCATCAGATTCGTCAGCAGCTTCGCGCACCAGTCCAGCAGTTCCTCGTCTCGCAACGCGGGGGCGCCCATCCGCCCGCCCGCCGGGCCTTCCGTCGGCTTGGGCACGGAGACCGTGTTCGTCACCGCCTTGTAGAGAGCCTTGGGGTACAAGCGCTTCAGCCGCACCATCTGCGAATCCGCCAGCGGCAGCGGCGCGAACCGGATCGACGTGCCCTGGGCGGAGACCTCGGTGACCCCGGCCGCGCGGCAGGTGTGCCGGAACGCGGCGACCGCGAGCAGGCGCCGTACCGGGGCGGGAGGCTGGCCGTAGCGGTCGACCAGTTCCTCGCGGACGGCGTCGAGCCCGGCCTGGTCGGGCGCGGCCGCGATCTTGCGGTACGCCTCCAGCCGCAGCCGTTCGCCCGGCACGTAGTCGTGCGGGATATGCGCGTCCACCGGAAGATCCACGCGGACCTCGGCGAGCTCCTCCTCGTCGGAGGTCTCCGCCCCCGCGTGCCGGCGGAACGCGTCGACCGCTTCGCCGACGAGCCGCACGTACAGATCGAAACCGACGCCCGCGATATGCCCGGACTGCTCCGCGCCGAGGATGTTGCCCGCGCCGCGGATCTCCAGGTCCTTCATCGCGACGGCCATACCGGCGCCCAATTCGGTGTTCTGCGCGATGGTCGCCAGCCGGTCGTGCGCCGTCTCGGTGAGCGGGGCCTCGGGCGGGTACAGGAAGTACGCGTACCCGCGCTCACGCCCGCGCCCGACCCGGCCGCGCAGCTGGTGCAGCTGCGCGAGACCCAGCAGGTCACCTCGTTCCACGAGCAGGGTGTTGGCGTTCGAGATGTCCAGCCCGGTCTCGACGATCGTGGTGCAGACGAGCACGTCGTACTCGTTCTCCCAGAAACCCTGGATGATCTTCTCGAGTTTCTCCTCGTTCATCTGCCCGTGCGCGGTGACGACGCGCGCCTCCGGCACCAGCTCGCGAATCCGCTTCGCGGCCTTCTCGATCGAGGAAACCCTGTTGTGCACGTAGAAAACCTGGCCGTCGCGCAGCAGCTCGCGCCTGATCGCGGCGCCGACCTGTTTGTCGTCGTACGCGCCGACGTAGGTCAGGATCGGGTGCCTGTCCTCGGGCGGGGTCAGGATCGTGGACATCTCACGGATGCCGGCGAGCGACATCTCCAGTGTCCGCGGGATGGGCGTCGCCGACATGGTCAGCACGTCGACGTGCGTCCGCAGCGCCTTGATGTGTTCCTTGTGCTCGACGCCGAACCGCTGCTCCTCGTCGACGATCACCAGGCCGAGGTCCTTGTACCGGATCCCGGTCTGCAGCAGGCGATGCGTGCCGATCACGATGTCGACGTCGCCCGAAGCGAGCTGTTCGAGGATCGCGTCCGATTCGGGTTTCGAGGTGAACCGCGAAAGTCCCTTGATCTTCACCGGGAACGAACTCATCCGTTCGGTGAAGGTGTTGAGGTGCTGTTGCGCGAGCAGCGTGGTGGGCACCAGCACCGCGACCTGCTTGCCGTCCTGCACCGCCTTGAACGCCGCGCGCACCGCGATCTCGGTCTTGCCGTAGCCGACGTCGCCGCAGATGACGCGGTCCATCGGGACGCCGCGTTCCATATCCGCCTTGACCTCGTCGATCGCGGCGAGCTGATCGTTGGTCTCGGTGAACGGGAAGGCGTCTTCGAGTTCGCCCTGCCACGGGGTGTCCTGCCCGAACGCGTGCCCAGGAGCGGCCTGCCGCGCCGCGTAGAGCTGCACGAGCTCGGCGGCGATCTCCTTGACGGCCTTCTTCGCCTTGGCCTTCGTGTTCTTCCAGTCCGACCCACCGAGCTTGTTCAGCGTCGGCAGCTCGCCACCGACGTAGCGCGAGACCTCGTCGAGCTGATCCGTCGGGACGAACAACCGGTCCCCCGGGTGGCCGCGTTTGGAGGAGGCGTACTCCAGCAGCAGGTACTCGCGGGTCGCGCCGGCGACGGTGCGCTGCACCATCTCCACGAACCGGCCGATGCCGTGCTGGTCGTGCACGACGTAGTCACCGGCCTTGAGGGCGAGCGGATCGACGGCGTTGCGGCGCCGCGACGGCATCTTCGTACTGAAGTCCTTTGTGGACGTCCCGGCACCCGAGCCGCGACCGGTGAGATCCGATTCGGACAGCACCACGAGCGCGCGTTCCGGCGAGACGAAACCGTCCGAAAGACCGCCGCACGTCACGGTCACGACGCCCGGTGTGAGCGGACCGGTGATGCCTTCCGCGAGGGACGCGGGCACGTCGCCCGCCGACAGCTGCTCGACGGCGCGGGCCGCCGTACCGTGCCCGGCGACGACGAGCACCGCCGTCCCGCCCGCGGCCGTATGCGCGCGCAGGTCCGTCGTCGCGCGCTCGACCTCGCCGCGGTAGTTCGGGGCGGCCTCGATCGAGACGCGGTAGACGTCGGGATCGTCGCTGGCCAGCTGCGTCAGCGTCCACCAAGGGCGCTTCGTCTCCTGAGCGTGCTTCGCGATGCCCGCCAGGTCCCGGTACGCGGACGCGCCGAGGTCGATCGGCGCCTGACCGCCCGCGGCGGCCGTGGTCCAGGACGCTTCGAGGAACTCCTGCCCGGTGCGGACCAGGTCGGCGGCGCGGGCGCGGATCTTCTCCGGATCCGCGAGCAGCACGTGCGTGCCCTGGGGCATCGCGTCGGTCAGCAGCTCCAGCTCGCCCTCGCACAGCACCGGGATGAGCGCCTCCATCCCCTCGACGGGCACGCCGCCGGAGAGTTTGGTGAGCATCTCGGTGAGCTGCGCGTCGGCCTCGTACGTCGTCGCGAGCTCGGCCGCCTTCGCGCGGACCGGCTCGGTGAGCAGCAGCTCACGGCACGGCGGCGCGCTGACGCGCTGGATCTCCCCCGGCAGCGACCGCTGATCGGACACCGCGAACGCGCGGATCTCACTGACCTCGTCGCCCCAGAACTCGACCCGCACCGGATGCTGCGCCGTCGGCCCGAACAGGTCGAGGATGCCGCCGCGCACGGCGAACTCGCCGCGTTTCTCGACCATGTCCACCCGCGTGTACGCGAGCTCGACCAGCCGCTCCAGCAGACCTTCGAAACTCTGCTCCTCGCCGACCACCAGATCGATCGGCGCGAGCGAACCGAGCCCGGGCGCCATCGGCTGGATGAGGCTGCGGACGGTCGCGACGACGACGCGCAGGCCGTCGGCGCCCGTCTCGAGCCGGTGGAGCACCTCCAGCCGCCGCCCGACGGTGTCCGCCCTCGGCGACAGCCGCTCGTGCGGCAGCGTCTCCCAGGACGGGAAGTCGGCGACGGCGCCTTCGCCGAGGAAGGACTTCAGCGAAGCGGTCAATTCGTCGGCCTCGCGGCCGGTCGCGGTCACCGCGAGCACGGGGCGGCCGGCGCCCTCGTCCGCGGCGAGGGCGCCGACGACCAGTTGGCGGGTGGCGATGGCGCCCTGGAGTTCGAGCACCGGGGCACCGGCCCGCTCGACGACCCCGCGCAGGGCCGGATCGGGAAGGATGGAATGAAGGAGTCCGGACAATGGAGCGTTTGTCACCGTCACAGCCTACGTGGGAGCACCGACAGTCCGCCGCGCGATCACCTGGGCAGGGCGAGGGCGACCTTCGGGAGCTGTTCGTCGAACTCGGCCGGTTCCTGCGTCGCGATCCGGATCAGCACGTGTTCGGCGCCCGCGTCCTGGTATTCGCGCAACCGGTCGGCGACCTGCGCCGGGCTGCCCGCGATCTGCATTTGGATCTTCTCGACGAAGTCCAGCGGAACGCCGTAATTCCGCTGTGCGTAGTCCTCCAGCCGCTCGCGGGTCCGCCCCGGGTCCTCCTCGATGAGCACCGTCGCGAACAACGCGGGCGTCACGGGGCGGACGGCCGATTCGCGGATTTTCGCGAGCCCGGCGGCGTAGTCCGCGACGTCGGGCGGATACGGCAGCCAGCCGTCGTAAAGCCGCCCGGCCCGCTCGAGCGCGCCCGGGGTGAACGCGGCCAGCCACACCGGCGGACCACCCGGGCGGTGCGGTTCCGCGTACTCCGGAAGCGTGTCGTAGTGCAGCACCTCGCCGTGGAACGGACCACCCTTCCCGCTCCAGACGTGCCGCCACAGCGCGACGATGTCGTCGAGCCGGGCACGGCGGCGTTCCCAGGGAACGCGGGCGAAGGCGAACTCGGGTTCGCTGCGGCCGGCGAACCCCGCGCCGACGCCGAGCGTGATCCGGCCCTGGCTGAGCAGGTCGAGCGAGAGGATCGCGTTCGCGGAAAGCAGCGGATCCCGCAACGCCGGAAGCAGTGCGGCGGTGCCCAGGGTGACCCGCTCGGTTCTGGCGGCGAACGCGCCGAGCAACGTCAACGAATCGATGGGCGCCTTCGCGAGCGTGTCGCCGGCCCAGACCGAATCGAAGCCGAGACGTTCGGCTTCGACCGCGATCGCGACCATTTCCGGCGCGGTGCGCCCGGCGTCGAGGATGGGCCGATAAGTGGGGACGACCAGACCGAATTTCATGCCGGGAGCATCACCGCGGCGGGGAATCGTCTCAATTCCTTCGAGGGAATGGCGGCGCCCGCGACGGCTCGGCCAAGATGACGGCCATGGTTTCCGGATTCGGCCCCGCGCTGAAGGGCTGGCGCGAGCGGCGGCGGCTGTCCCAGCTGGAACTGGCGCTCCGGGCCGGGACCACCCAACGGCATGTGAGTTTCCTGGAAGGCGGCCGGTCGATCCCCGGCCGCGGGCTGGTGCTGCGCGTCGCCGAATCCCTCGAACTCCCGCTCCGGGAGCGCAACGGCCTGCTGCTCGCCGCCGGATACGCCCCCGGTTTCCCCGAAACGAAACTCGACGATCCCGGGTTGAAGCCGGTCCTGGACGGCATGCGGCGGCTGCTCGACGGGCACCGGCCGTACCCGGCCATCGTGGTCGACCGCCACGGCGTGCTCGTCGCCCGCAACGACGCGCTCGACCTGCTCTTCGAGGACGTGGCGCCCGAACTGCTGCAAGAACCGGTCAACACCCTGCGGCTCGCGCTGCATCCGAAGGGGATGGCGCCTCGGGTGCGGAACCTCGCGGATTGGGCGCGGCACATCCTGGAGCGGCTGACGCAGGAGATCGCGCACGCGCCCGACGAGCAGCTCACCGCGTTGCTGGCCGAACTCGAAGGTTACGTTCCGGAGCCGGGTCCGCCCGGCCCGGACCATCTCGGGTTCGCCGTGCCGATGCGCCTGTCGACCTCGGCGGGTGAGCTGCGGCTGATCACGGCCATCACGACGTTCGCGACCGCGGCCGACGTCACGGTGTCGGAATTGAAACTGGAGACTTTCCTGCCCGCCGACGCCGAGACGGCCGCGATCCTGACGCGCTGACCGGCAGCGCCGCGCGGTGCACGAACGCGGGCGGCAGATTCGGCCAGACGATCGGGGTCCGCCCGGTCACCGCGAACCGGTCACGCAGTCCGGCGGCGAACCGCCTGCCCGGCGGGGTCCAGGCCGCGTGCGCGTAGGCGAAGGTCGTGAACCGCCCGTTCGGGACCAGGATCCCGGTCACCTGGTCGTGAATCCGTTCCTGGCGGTCCTCCGTCATCACCGTCCACGGCAGACCGGAGACCACGACGTCGGCGGATTCGCGCACGTGGTCGTCCAGGTTCTCGGCGGATCCCTGGACGATCTCGACCTCCGGATATCGCTCGCGCAGGTCGCCGGCGAGCCGGGGATTGATCTCGACGGCGACCAGGCGGGCGCCGGGCGGCAGCCGCCGGAGGACGGCGCCGGTGAACACACCCGTACCGGGCCCCAGTTCGACGACGAGCCTGGCGTTCTCCAGCCCCAGGCCCGCGGTCATGGCTTCGGCGAGTTTCGAAGAGCTGGCCGCGACGGCCCCGGTGAGCATCGGATGGCGGAGGAATTCCCTGGTGATCGACATGATCCCGACGCTAGGAACGGATTCCGTGGCCCCGCGTCGGCCGCGACGTCCGGCCCCGTCCTCCCCCGGGAGGACAGCAGGGGTACCCCAGAACGACGCGCGTCCGTGCCCGCCGCGGTTACGTTCGGGACGTGCTCAGGTTGTCCGAACGGATCCGCGCCCACCCGTGGGTGACCGACCTGCCGCTGTTCGCGTGGTTCGTCTTCCTCGCGCCGACGGGGTCGTCGCCGGTCCCCAAGGCGATCCTGCTCGTGCCGTACCTCTTCGTCGTGCCGCTGCTCTGGCGGCGGCGTCATCCCGAAATCGTCGCGGCGCTGGTCGTCGCGGGCGTGACCGCGCAGTACCTCGTGGAGTTCTGGGCCTACGACCGCGGCCGCGGCGAACTGGCGATGGCCGTCGCGCTCTACACGCTGGTCCGCGCGGGGAATCGCCGGTTCGCCGCGCTGATCGCCGTCGTCATCGTCTCCCTCGACGTCACCTGGGGCCTCACCTGGGGAGCCACCATCGAGCAGGGGCCGGAGATCACGATCGTCGCGACGATCCCGCTGCACGTCGCGGCCTGGGCACTCGGCGAATTCTTCCGCGCCCGCCAACGCCTCTCGGACGAGGAAGCGGTGAAGGCGGCGCTGGCCGCCTCCGAACAGGACGCCCGCGCGCGGGCGGCGGTCGCCGAGGAACGCACCCGGATCGCCCGCGAACTGCACGACGTCCTCGCCCACAGCGTGAGTGTCATCGTGATCAACGCCGAGGGCGCGAAGCTCATGCGCCACAAGGACCCCGAAGCCGTCGACCGCACACTCGACACGATCGGCAAGGCCGGGCGCGACGCGCTGGCCGAATTACGGCGTCTCCTGGAGGTCCTCCACGCGGGCGAAACCGCTCGAAGCCCGCAGCCCGCCGTCGCGGAACTTCGCGATTTGGTCGAGCAAGTGAGCGCGACGGGCCGCGACGTCGGCCTCCGGGTCACCGGTGACGCCGACGGGCTGCCACCCAGCGCCACGCTCCAGGCCTACTGGATCGTCCAGGAGGCGCTCACGAACATGATCAAACACGCGCCCGGCGACGCGAGCGGAACCGTCGAAATCGATTTCAGCGAGGACGGCCCACGCCGCGACGTCCGGATCGAAGTGACGAACACCGGTGGTTCCGGCCCGCCCGCGCCAAGGCTGCCGTCGTCGGGCCGCGGTCTGGCGGGGATGGCACAGCGGGTGGAGATGTTCCACGGGACACTCGACACCGGGCCGACCCGCGACGGCGGTTACCGGGTGGCCGCGAGCCTGGTGGTGGAGGCCGGATGACGTCCCCGGTGAAGGTGCTGATCTGCGACGACCAGGAGCTGGTCCGCGTCGGGATGGCCATGATCGTCACGAGCCAGGAGGACCTGACCGTCGCCGGTGAAGCCGCCAACGGGGCCGAAGCGGTCGAAACCGCGCTGCGGCTGCGGCCGGACCTGGTCCTGATGGACGTCCGGATGCCGGTGCTCGACGGCGTCGCGGCCACGGAGCGGATCTGCGCGGCACTGCCCGGGACACGTGTCCTGATGATCACCACCTTCGATCTCGACGAATACGCGTACGCGGCGTTACGCGCCGGCGCCAGCGGATTCCTGGTCAAAGACGCTCCGGCCGAAGAAATCCTCGTCGCGATCCGAGGCGTGCTTCGCGGGGATTCGATGGTTTCGCCTTCGGTCACGAAACGCCTGCTGGACCGCTATCTGGACGATGCCCGTGACGGCGGCGAAAGCAAGCGGCTGGAGAAGCTGACCGAACGCGAGAAGGACGTCCTCGCGCTCATCGCGCGCGGGCTCGCGAACAGCGAGATCGCCGCGAAGCTCTACATCGGCGAAACGACGGTGAAAACCCACGTCGGCCGGATCCTCGCGAAGCTCTCACTGCGCGACCGGGTGCACGCGGTCGTGTTCGCCTACGAAAGCGGTTTGGTTCGCGCGGGTGGTTGAACACGGTGGCATGCTGAAGATATGCGCACTTCCGCCGCCGTCGCGTTCGCTTCCCTGTCCTTGCTGGTCACGGGCTGTTCCGGGGCTTCGAGCGAGACGGTGCAGAGCGCACCACCGGTCACTTCGAAGCCCGCCGTGTCGGCGCTGAAGGTCGAGCAGGTGACGGCCGGGCTCGAACACGGCTGGGACGTCGGTTTCCTCCCGGACGGCAAGATCCTCGTCACCCAGCGTCCGGGGAAGCTGGCCCTGATCGAAGGCGGCACGAAGCGCGACGTCTCCGCCGACTTCTCCGACGTCCACGTCCGCGGCGAAGGCGGCCTGATGGGGATGGTGATCAGCAAGGACTTCGCCACTTCTCGCGAATTCATCACCTGCCAGACCCACAAGGAGGGCGACACCGCCGCCGACATCCGGCTGGTCACCTGGCGGCTGGCGGAGGACGGCGCGAGCGCCACGAAGGTCAAAGACCTGCTGACCGGGCTGCCGGTGAACCCCAGCGGCAGGCACTCCGGCTGCCGTCCCGCGTTCGGGGCGGACGGCGCGCTGCTCGTCGGCACCGGCGACACCGCCCGTCCGCAGCATCCGCAGGACCGGACGAGTCTCGGCGGCAAGGTGCTGCGCATCGACGCGAAGACCGGGAACGCGTTGCCGGACAACCCGTTCATCTCGTCGGCGAACCCGAACGAACAGCGCGTGTTCACCTACGGGCACCGCAACGTCCAGGGCGTCACGGTCCGCCCGGGCACCGGGCAGGTGTTCACCGCCGAGCACGGGCCGACGATCGACGACGAGGTCAACCTGGAGACCGCGGGCGCGAACTACGGCTGGGACCCGTCCAAGGGCGGCACCGAGACCAGCTACGACGAAAGCGTCCCGATGACCGACAAGCAGCGCTTCCCGGACGCCGTCAGTCCTTTGTGGACGACCGGTGAGATCACCGAGGCGATCTGCGGCGCGGAGTTCCTCACCGGATCGCGGTGGGGGGCGCTCGAAGGCTCTCTTGCCGTGACCGCGCTGAAGGGCCAGAAACTCCTGCTGTTCCGCCTCGACGACGCGGGCAAGGTCACCGAAGTGACACTGCCGCCCGAGTTCGACGACAAGTTCGGCAGGCTTCGCGCCGTCCGGAGCGCGCCCGACGGTTCGCTCTACATCACGACTTCGGAAGGCCAGGACGACAAGCTGCTGAAGGTCACCCCCGGCGCCTAATGGCCGAGGTGCGCGCCTCCGTTGACGTGGACGATCTGACCGGTGACGTGCCGCGCCTCCGGGCTCGCCAGGAAGGCCACCACTTCGGCGACGTCCGCGGGCTCGCCGGCGCGTTTGGTCAGCGTGTTGCCGATCAGCCACGTCCGGCGTTCGTCGGAGAGCTTGCCCTGGAAGAACTCGGTGTCCCCGACCAGCCCGGGCGCGACGACGTTCGCGGTGATCCCGCGCGGCCCGAATTCCCTTGCCACGTCGACGTTCCATGCCTCCAGAGCGGCCTTGGCGGCACCGTAGGAACCCGCTCCCGTCCGCGCGGCGATGGAGCCGATGGTGACGATCCGCGCGCCGTCGGCGAACCTTTCCCGCAAGGCCCGGGTGACGAGCACGGCGCTGAACACGTTCGCGTCCAGGTTCGCCTGCCAGTTCGCGGCGAACGACTTCAGGTCTTCGGCCTGCCCGTTGCTGAAGTCGGTGTTCCCGCCCGCGTTGTTGACCAGGACGTCGACGCGCTCCGGCAACGCGGCCAGCGCCCGTTCCACCGCGTCCGGATCGGCCGCGTCGAACGGGACCGGGTTCGCGCCGAGCAAAGTGGCGGCTTCGGTGAGGACCTGTTCGCGGCGACCGGTGATCGTCACCCGGTCACCGCGCGCGGCGAACGCCGCCGCGACCGCGTAGCCGATTCCCGTTCCGCCGCCGGTGACCACTACTTCCCTGTTCTTCCCCATGTCTCGAGGATAGGGACACTAGGCTTCCCCGCATGACGAAGATCGACCCGGCGACGACGGCGCTCGTCCTGATCGACCTCCAGACCCGGATCGTCGCGCTGGAGACCGTCCCGATCGAAGGCACCGAGGTCGTGTCGAACGCTGTCCTGCTGCGAGAGGCCTTCAGCGCGGCCGGCTCGCCGATCGTCCACGTGCGCGCGCACCGGCCGAACGTCGACGAGCAGCCGCCCGGCAGCGAACTGGTCGCCGAACTGACCCCGCGCGACGGTGAGCACCTGATCACCAAGAACACGATCGGCGCGTTCTATCGCACCGGGCTCGACGAACTCCTCCGAGGACTCGGCGTGGAGACGCTGGTGCTCGCCGGGATCGCCACGGAATACGGTGTCGAATCGACGCTGCGGGCCGCGGTCGATCACGCCTACGAGACGATCGCCGTTTCGGACGCGATGGCGGGTATCGCCGCGATCTCTCACGAATCGGCGATCACGAAGGTGTTCCCGCGGCTGGGCGAAGTGCTCACGACCGCCGAGACCGCCGCGGCGCTGGGCTGAACCATGATCGACAAAATCGCTTGGCTGCACCTGCGCGACGGCCGGATCCTGAGCACCCGGTCACGCGGCAAATCCGTGTTCTACCTGCCCGGCGGCAAACGCGAATCCGGCGAAACCGACGCGGAGACCCTGATCCGGGAGATCCGTGAGGAGCTGACGGTCGAGATCGATCCGGCGAGTATCGAGCCCGCCGGTGTCTTCGAAGCGCAGGCCGATGGCCACGCGACGGGGCTCCTGGTCAGGATGACCTGCTACGCGGCCGGATTCAGCGGAACACTCACGGCCAGCAGCGAAATCGACGAAATCGCGTGGCTCGGCCACGCGGACAGGGAGCAGGTCTCGGCGGTGGACAAGATCATCTTCGATCACCTGCGGGAGACCGGCCTCCTGCACTGACTCAGTGCAGCCGCAACTTGGGCTTGTGCTCCAAATTGGACAGCCCGTTCCAGGCGAGGTTGACCAGATGCGCGGCGACCTCGTCGCGCTTCGGTTTCCGGGCGTCGAGCCACCACTGCCCGGTGAGCGCGACCATCCCGACGAGCGCCTGCGCGTACAGCGCGGCCAGCTTCTCGTCGTAGCCCCGCGCGGCGAACTGCTGCGCGAGAATGTGCTCGACCTGGCTGGCGATGTCGTTCAGCACCGTCGAGAACGTGCCCGTCGAACTCGCGACCGGCGAATCCCGCACCAGGATGCGGAAGCCGTCGTGGGAATCCTCGACGTAGGACAGCAACGCGATCGCCGCCTGCTCCAGCATCACCCTCGGATGTCCACCGTGGAGGGTGGACACCATCCGGTCGAGCAGCAGCTGCGTCTCGCGGTCGACGACGACCGCGTAAATGCCTTCCTTACCGCCGAAATGCTCGTAGACCACCGGTTTGGAGACGTTCGCGCGGTGCGCGATCTCCTCGATGGACGTGCCTTCGAAACCCTTCTCCGCGAAAAGGGCCCTGGCGACGTTGAGCAGTTGCTGCCTGCGCTCGGTACCCGTCATCCGCACTCGGGCCACCGGGGCCACAGGACGCGCCCCGGTGACCGCTTCACGTTTGGTCCGCCTTCTCCCCGCCATCGCAGAAGACTAACGCGACCTCGCTATTTGCTTTCAGTGGCGATGCGCGCGAGGCGCTGCGGAGTCGGCCAGCGCACGTCGTAGGCCCAGCCGCACTTCTCGAAGATCCAGATCAGCCGCGCGGAAATGTCGATCTGGCCGCGCTGCACACCGTGCCGCGCCGAAGTCGGGTCCGCGTGGTGCAGGTTGTGCCACGACTCGCCGAAGGAGAAGATCGCCAGCGGCCAGAAGTTGGCCGATTTGTCGCGGGCCGCGAACGGGCGCTCGCCGATCATGTGGCAGACCGAGTTGACCGACCAGGTCACGTGGTGCAGCACGCAGACGCGCACCAGCCCGGCCCAGAAGAAAGCGGTCACCGCGCCCCAGAACGACCAGGTGATCAGTCCACCGAGGATCGCGGGCAGCACCAGGGTGAGCAGGCTCCACAGCCAGAACAGGTCGTCGACCTTCTTGATGGCCGGGTCCTTGACCAGGTCCGGCGCGAACCGCTCCGCGTTGGTCTGGTCGCGGTCGAACAGCCAGCCCATGTGCGCGTGCCAGAACCCCTTCGCGATGGCGAGCGGCGAGGTGCCGAACAGCCACGGCGAATGCGGGTCGCCGTCGCGGTCGGAGAAGGCGTGGTGGCGCCGGTGGTCGGCGACCCAGGTGATCACGGGGCCCTGGACGGCCATGCTGCCGGCGATCGCCATGGCGACGCGCAGCCACGGCTTGGCCTTGAACGAGCCGTGCGTGAAGTAGCGGTGATACGAAACGGTGATACCCAGCCCGCTGATCGCGTAGAAGAAGACGAACAGGCCGACGTCGACCCAGGTCAGTCCCCAGCCCCAGGCGAACGGGACGGCCGCGAGCAACGCGGCGAGCGGAAAGATGACCCCCAGGTAGACCGAAAGCTGCACAGCGCTCGATCGCTGTCCTTCGGTGACCGGTTTGGGGCCCTTCGCGGGCTTCTGGGACTGGTCCAGGGTAGCCGTCATGCAGTCACTTCTTTTCTACGAGCAGCCCTTGAGGGTTTCCCTAAGGGTGACCTTACCTACGATGCCGTAAGTTACGGTACAGGAGGTTTCGTCCCCTGTGGAGTGCCCGCGAAGGTGAGGCAACCCCCGGGCGCACGCGGAGGTCCCCGGCATGGCTATCCTGACCAGGATCGATCCGCCGTAGTGTAATCGGCAGCACTTCAGATTTTGGTTCTGACAGTTCAGGTTCGAATCCTGGCGGCGGAGCAGACGAACAGATGACCAGCGGCGTTTTCAACGGTGGGGGTGTGTGCGGCTGACCGAGGACGCGACGACCAGTGGCAGGCGGCCGGCGCTTGCGGAGATGTCCGACGCCTGGCTTTACGGTCGCGCGCGCGAACTCGGGGCGGCCATACAGCGTGTCAGCTTCGCCGAGCAGCTGGACATCGTCACCAGTCTCGACGAACTCCTCGACGAGACGCAGCGCCGCGGCGAACCGTTGCTGGTCGCCCAGTTGCTGCGCTACTCGGCGATGGCCAGGCTGGTCACCCGCGGCCTCGCCGCCGAAGCCGAGCCCCGGCTCGACGAGATGCTCGCGCACACCAGGCGGCACGGTCTCGCGCTGATGCGGGCCGACGCGCACGCCATGCGCGGCCGGCGGCTGGTGATCGCCAAACAGGAGGACGCCGCCCTCACCGAGATCGCCAGGGCGCTGGCCATCCTCGACGATTCCGCGGTCCCGGACCGCCAGGTCGGCAGACGCAACTGGGACCGGATGCTGTCCACGACCCTGGTCGACTGCTGGCTGGTGCTGAACCAGCTCGGTGTCTACGAGGCGGCCGAGGAGGCCATCGCCCGCGCCGCGCAGGCGATCCGTGACAGCGCGAGCCCGCACGAGATCGCGCTCCAGCTGATCAACCGCGTCAAGATGCTGCTGGGCTGGGGCCTGCGCCTCGAACGCATCGAGCGCTACGACGAGGGCGCGGACAAGTTCCGCACCGCGGCGTCGATGGCCCAGGCCGCCGAAGGCCCGTTCACCGAGTCGCTCTTCCCGCGCAAGGCCGGGGTTCCCGCCATCGACCAGGTCGGCGTGCTCGCCGCGGCCGCCGCGCTGGCGTCGCCCGATTCGTCGCATATCGAGCGGCTGAACTCGCTGCTCCATCCGGAACTGGTGTTCCCGCACGAACGCGAGATCATCGCCATCGCGCTGGCCCGCTGCCTGGACAACGACGGCCGCCGCGAAGACGCCCTGCAGGTGCTCAAAGAGGTCCGCGAGGACAACGAGGACGGCTCACTGCCGTCGATGCGGCTGAACCTCGCCCGCGAACTCGCCAGGCTCGACACCACCCCGGACTACGCGTCCGGGGCGAGCCAGTCGCTGATCGACTACGCGACCATCCTGGAAACGGAGATGTGGTCGCTGAGGGAATCGCAGATCGCCACGCTCAACGCGCGCCGGGAGCACGAACGCCTGTCCGCTGAGCACGGCGCGATCACCCAGCAGGCCCTCCAGGACCCGCTCACCGGCCTGCCGAACCGGCGCGCGCTCGACGAAAAGCTGCGTTCGCTGGCGTCGTCCGCCGACGCCCAGCCGCTCGCCGTGGCGCTGGTCGACCTCGACGGTTTCAAGGACGTCAACGACAAGCAGTCGCACGCCGAGGGCGACAACGTGCTCCGTGTCATCGCGAGCACGCTGCGCGACGCCCTGCGCGGCGACGACGTGGTCGCCCGATACGGCGGAGACGAGTTCATCGTGCTTCTACCTGGGGCTCCGGCCTCGGCGGCGAAGCAGGCGCTGGGTCGTTCTGTGAATGCCGTCGCATCTCTGCCGCACCATCTTTCGCACGGCGTCACCCTCTCCGTCGGCCTCGTCTCGCTCCGCCCGCAGGAGCGGGCCGAGCAGGTCCTCGCCCGCGCCGACGCGGCCATGTACCAGGCGAAACGCGGCGGCGGGAACCAGGTTTCGTCGGTGAACTCGATGGCCATCGATCCGGCGACCGGATGGCCCGGTGAGGATGCTCCGACCGACCCCGCGTGGGACGCCGAGCAGCCCACGTAGGATCAATGCCCGACAACCACCGTTGGTGAAATGTTGGGAGAGCCGTGACCGGCCCGCTGAGCACGTTGATCCTCGCCGCGGGTGAGGGCACCCGCATGCGTTCGTCCACCCCGAAGGTGCTGCACCCGATCGCCGGCCGCCCGTTGGTCGAGCACGCGGTGCGGGCCGCCGCGGGGCTGAACCCCGAGCACCTGGTAGTGGTCGTCGGCCACGGTCGCGACTCGGTCGGCGCCCGGCTGGAAAAGGTCGGCGAGGCACTCGGCCGCCAGGTCGTCACGGCCGTCCAGGAAGAGCAGAAGGGCACCGGGCACGCCGTCTCGTGCGCGCTCTCCGCGCTGCCCGGCGGACTGACCGGCACCGTCGTCGTCAGCTACGGCGACGTCCCGCTGCTCGACACCGAAACGCTCGCTTCCCTGGTCGCCGAGCACACCTCCACCGGTAACGCGGTCACCGTGCTAACCGCCGTCGTCGAGAACCCGACCGGATACGGCCGGATCATCCGCGACGAGAACGGTGTCGTCACCTCGATCGTCGAGCAGAAGGACGCCACCCCCGAACAGCACGAAATCGCCGAAATCAACTCCGGCGTCTACGCCTTCGACGCTTCGGTCCTCGTCGACGGGCTCTCGCGGCTTTCGACGGACAACGCCCAGGGCGAGCTCTACCTCACCGATGTCCTCGGCATCGCCCGCGGCGACGGCAAGGGTGTCGGCGCGCTGGTCATCGACGATCCGTGGGTGACCGAAGGCGTCAACGACCGCGTCCAGCTGTCCGTCCTGGGCGCCGAGCTGAACCGCCGGATCGTCCGCGGCTGGCAGCGGGCCGGCGTCACCGTCGTCGACCCCGCGAGCACCTGGATCGACGCGGGCGTGACCCTTTCGCGCGACGTCGTCATCGAGCCCGGCGTCCAGCTGAAGGGCTCGACGTCGGTCGGCGAGGGTTCGCGGATCGGCCCGGACAGCACGCTGGAGAACGTCACCGTCGGCGCCGGCGCGTCGGTGGTGCGCACCCATGGTTCCGATTCGGAACTGGGCGACGGCGTGAAGGTCGGCCCGTTCACCTACCTGCGTCCCGGTTCCAAACTGGGGACCAAGGGCAAACTCGGCGCTTTCGTCGAGACGAAGAACGCCGACATCGGCGCCGGCACGAAGGTCCCGCACCTGACCTACGTCGGCGACGCGACCATCGGCGAGAACAGCAACATCGGCTGCTCCAGCGTCTTCGTCAACTACGACGGCGTGAACAAGCACCACACCACGATCGGCTCCCATGTGCGGCTCGGCGCGGACAACACGTTCGTCGCCCCGGTGACCATCGGCGACGGCGCCTACAGTGGGGCAGGCACCGTGATCAGGCAAGACGTGCCCCCGGGCGCGCTCGCCGTGTCCACCGGGCCGCAGCGCAACATCGAAGACTGGGTGTCCCGGCGCAGGCCGGGCACACCCGCGGCGGAAGCAGCTTCCGCCGCGAAGCAGGACACCACCGCCGTGTCCGATTCGAACAAGGGAAACGACGGGGAGTCGCCAGCATGAGCTCGAAGTCCGGAACACCGAAGAAGAACCTGATGCTCTTCTCGGGGCGCGCCCACCCGGAACTCGCCGAAGAGGTCGCCAAGCACCTCAACGTGTCGGTCGTTCCGCAGACCGCGCACAATTTCGCCAACGGGGAGATCTTCGTCCGGTTCAACGAATCGGTGCGCGGGACCGACGCGTTCGTGATCCAGAGTCACCCCGCTCCCATCAACGAGTGGGTGATGGAGCAGCTGATCATGGTGGACGCCCTCAAGCGCGCCAGCGCCAAGCGGATCACCGTGATCATGCCGTTCTACCCGTACGCGCGGCAGGACAAGAAGCACAAGGGTCGCGAGCCGATCTCCGCGCGCCTGATCGCGGACCTGTTCAAGACCGCGGGCGCCGACCGGATCATGACGGTCGACCTGCACACCGCGCAGATCCAGGGTTTCTTCGACGGCCCGGTCGACCACCTGCTCGCGCAGAACGTGCTGGCCGCGCACATCAACAAGACGTATCGGGACGAGAACATCACCGTCGTCTCGCCGGACTCGGGCCGCGTGCGGCTCGCCGAGAAGTGGGCGGCGCAGCTGGGTGACCGGCCGATCGCCTTCATCCACAAGACCCGCGACCCCGACAAGCCGAACCAGGCCGTCGCCAACCGCGTCGTCGGCAAGGTCCGCGGTCAGCTGTGCGTGCTGATCGACGACATGATCGACACCGGTGGCACGATCGTGAAGGCCACCGAGGCCCTGCTCGACGAAGGCGCGTCCGACGTCGTCATCGCCTCGACCCACGGCATCCTGTCCGACCCCGCCACCGAGCGGCTGTCGAACTGCAAGGCGCGCGAGGTCATCGTCACCAACACGCTGCCGATCCCGGAGGAGAAGCGGTTCCCCGGGCTGACCGTGCTGTCCATCGCGCCGCTGCTGGCGCAGGCGATCCAGCAGGTCTTCGAGGACGGGTCGGTCACGTCCCTCTTCGACGGCAACGCCTGACCCTCAGCGGAGCAGGGGACCTTTGCTTTCACTCTCTTCTGGAGAGTGAAAGCAAAGGTCCCCTGCTCCGTTTTCGGCTCCTCGCGAAACGGCGCGCGCCCGGCCTCCCCGCGTGGCTAGGTTTCCGTCATGGGGAAATTCAAATTCGGCGTGAACCTGTGGGGCGCCGAGAACCGTGAAGACTGGGTCGCGAAGTGCCGCCGGGTCGAGGCCCTCGGATACGACGTCATCTCCGTGCCCGATCATCTCGGCCCGGGTCGGAACGCACCTTTCCCGGCACTGACCATGGCCGCCGCGGTCACCCAGCGGCCCCGCGTCGGCACTCTCGTTTCCAATATGGCCTTCTACAACGCCGCACTCTTCGCCCGCGAAGTCGTCACGACGGTGAAGATGACGGGCGATCGGCTGGACCTCGGGCTCGGTTCCGGCCACATGAAATCGGAATTCGACGAGGCCGGCCTGCCCTGGACCCCGGCCAAGGAACGCATCGAGTATCTCGCCAAGAGCCTTGACCACCTGCGCGAACATTTCACCGCCGAAGGAATCACGCCTCCGCCGTTGCTCCTCGCGGGCAACAGCGATGGCGTGCTCTCCCTCGCCGCGCGCGAAGCCGACATCGCCGGCTTCGCGGGTCTTCGTCAAGCCCCCGGGAAACCACCGGGCACCTTCCGGCTCGACGACGCCGAACGCATGGACGAGCGCGTCGCCTTCTTCCGTTCACACGTGAACGGCCGCGATCCCGAACTGAACATGCTCGTCCAGCGGGTCGTCGTCACGGGCGACCGGCGCGCGGCCGCCGCGTCCTGGCGTGAAGAAGTCAAAGACCAGGACGGCCTCGACGTCGACACCCTGCTCGAAACGCCCCAATTGCTGTTCGGGACCACCGGCGAGATGGTCCGGCAGCTCCAGGAGCGTCGCGAACGGTACGGCTTTTCCTACATCACGGTGTTCGAACCGATGCTGGAAACGTTCGCGCCGGTCGTGAGGGAGCTGTCCGGTCAGTAAGCGACGCAGAAACGCTGACGGCGGCGTTCCGGCTTGTCGATCTCGTCGACGAACGCGATCGCGTAGTCGGCGCCGCTGATCTTCGAGCCGCCGTTCTCATCGGTCAGGAGCACGTCGCCGCCGAGCCGGAACTCGCCGGTCCGCTCCCCCTCGGCCCACGCGCCGAATTCCGCGGCCGGGCTGAGGTAGAACCAGTCGACGTCCTCGGGAAGCTTCCGGAACGCTTCGAGCACCTCGGCGTGCGCACCCGCTTCACCCTTGTACTCGTCCGGGAATTCGGGGGTGTCGATCAGGCGCGGCCCGCCCTCGGCCACGTTCAGGCTGCCCGCCCCGCCGACTACGCCGATCCGGGCGCCGTTGTCCTTCGCGATCTGAGCGATCGAGGGCACCGCGTCGAGCAGGCCACTCTGCCCGTGGACCGCGATGACCAGGACGTCGGCGCCCTTGGCGACCTCGGCCAGGAAGGCCTCGTCGTAGAGCGAGCCCGCCCTGGTGCCCTCGCCTTCGGCGTTCCTGGACACCGCCAAGACGTCGTGGCCGCGGCCGCGCGCCTCCGCGGCGATCTTCCCGCCCGCGTACCCGGTTCCTCCGAACACAACCAATTTCGCCATCGCGTTTCTCCCTTTTCATCGGCGACCACGCCGATGCTAAGAACGCGAGATCGGCTACTTCAACGTATGCAACGCACCCCGAGGTGAGCGTGCAGGTCAGCCGCCCAGAGTGGCGAACTCGGACTTGAGCTTTTCGCGAACTCCGGCGACGTCGACCGGAGCCCGGACCTCGCCCTTGGCCGACGGCTTCGCCTGCACCTGATAGCTGGCGTTCCGATTCGGCAGTTTGAACTTGACCTCGCAGGTCATGCTCGTCGTGGTGTCCGGGGCCGCGTCGGCGTTGGCCGTGCAACTCTGCGCGCCGAGTGACTGCGCGGTGAAGTCGACGGTGAGCGTCAGGCGCACGGGCGTCCCGCTCACGCCGCCGATGACCGAGTTGGCGACGTCGATGGTCGCCCGGCAGGTCCCGACGAAATCCGTGCAGTCCAGCTTGTCGTTGACGACACTGACCCTGACCTGGGTGAGCGCGTCGAACGGCTGCCCGAGCCCGCCGATCGCGCCGTCCAGGTCGGTCTGGAGCTTCTTGAGCGCTTCGCCGGCGAGCGGCTCGACCCGCATCTCCGCCCCGAGCGTCTTGCCGCCCGCCGCGGCGACGAGGGAGGGCGCGAAACTGACGACACGGTGCGGCGCCGCGGTGGTCACCCGCAGTGCTCCGAGCCCGCTCCCGACGTCGTAGACCTCGGTCCCGTCGGGCAACTTCGAACGGACCGGATCGGTCAACGGGTCCATCCTGGACACCGCGGTCCTCAGCGTCGACGCGGCCTTGCGCGGGCTGAGCACCTCGACCACGTTCACCGGCAGATCCGAGCTGTCCGTACGGACCCAGCTGGTGCCGTACTGGGCGCTGTCGCCGAGCCCGTGCGCCTTCCAGTACTCCGGCGTCGCCGAGAGGTACAGCTGCTTGTCCGCGGAGACGACCTGGATGGTCTGGCCGTCGACCGGCAGCGCGCCGTGCGCGCTCCCGTTCCGGGTGATCCGGAACTGCAGTTCCACGGCCTGACCGGACGCGTCCTTGACCGTAGTCTTGTAGACGACGGCCGGGGCCTGCTCCAGCGCCTTCAGCGCGCTCTCGACGGCACCCCGTTGTTCCGCGCGCCTATCCACCCGTTGCTGCTCGGCGGCCGGGATCCCGGCCGCCCCGTCGATCGCGACGTCACATCCGGCCACGAGACAGCACAGGGCGGCGATCGCGCCGATCTTCGACCGTCGTGCCGGCATCCTGTCCCCTTTGTCTCGCGTGCGAGCAGATCACACCTTAGAAAAGGGGTCGCGCACCACCGCATCCGCGTCTTCGCGAGGCAGCTGTCATCGACTTGTCACCTATACGAGCCACCCGGCGGGACCACCGCGCGGCCGCTTGGTCTACACTTTCCCGGTCTCGGCGAGGCGGGTTCCGTGAGCACCTGGTGCCCGACGTGATCGACGCGGCGGCTTGAGTGGCCACACGCGATCGAGCACGCCTGTGGAATTCGCCGCCGAACACCAGAACAGCCCCGAACCATCCCCACCTCAGCATGCTTTCGCTGAACATGTTGGTGAATTGAAGGAGTGCTACACCGTGTCCGAGGTAACCCTGTCCGTCGAGCCCCGCACCGAATTCGGCAAGGGTGCCGCGCGTCGCACGCGTCGTGCCGGCAAGATCCCCGCGGTGCTGTACGGGCACGGCTCGGACCCGCGCCACTACGCCCTCCCCGCCCTCGAGTTCGCCCGCGTCGTGCGTGAGAACGGCAGCAACGCCGTCATCACCCTCGAACTCGAAGGCAAGAGCGAGCTGGCGCTGACGAAGACCATCGTCGTCCACCCGCTGAAGAACTACATCGAGCACGTCGACCTGCTGGTCGTCCGCCGCGGCGAGAAGGTCACCGTCGACGTCCCGGTCGTCGTCACCGGCACCGCGGGCCCGGGCACCCTGGTCACCACCGACCTCGACACCCTCCAGATCGAGGTCGAGGCGCTGCACATCCCCGAGCAGGTCGAGCTCTCGGTCGAGGGCGTCGAAGCCGGCACCCAGATCCTCGCCTCGCAGGTGACCCTGCCGAAGGGCGCCACCCTGGTCACCGACGCCGAGGCGCTGGTCGTCGCCGTCAACGAGGCGCCGTCCGAGTCCGCGCTCGAGGGCGACGAGGCCGAGGCGGCGGAGGCCCCCGCCGAGGACGCCGAATAAAGTCACCGATGTGACCGAAGCAGTACTTCCCGGGGCCGGCGAGCAGATCCTGCTCGCCGGCCTCGGCAATCCCGGACCCCAATACGCGGGCAACAGGCACAACGTCGGCTTCATGGTGCTCGACGAACTCGCCGGCCGCGTCGGTGGCAAGTTCAAGGCCCACAAGAGCGGTGCCGAGGTCCTCGAAGGCAGGCTCGCCGGGCAGCGCGTGGTCCTGGTGAAGCCGCGTTCGTACATGAACCTCTCGGGCGGCCCCGTGGTCGGCGCGGCCCGGTTCTACAAGATCCCCCCGGCCGGTGTCGTGGTCGTCCACGACGAGCTGGACGTCGACTTCGGCGCGCTCAAGATGAAACTGGGCGGCGGCGACAACGGCCACAACGGTCTCCGCTCGATCACCAAATCGCTGGGCACGAAGGACTACTACCGTGTCCGCTTCGGTGTCGGCCGCCCTCCCGGACGGCAGGATCCGGCGGATTTCGTGCTGAAGGACTTCTCGACGGTCGAACGCAAAGAACTCGCTTTCGAGATCGATCGTTGCGCCGACGCCGTTGAAGCGCTTATCAGCACCGGGCTCGCCGCGGCCCAGAACACCTTCCACGCTGGGTGAAGCCGCTCACATGGCGGTGTGTTACAGCTCGTCACTCGAAGGCGTTTCACCACGCCCCTGATCGAGTCGTGGAATAGCGCGAGCTCTTCCGGGGAACTCTCAAACCCGTTAGGACGGAATGCGGAGATCGCATTCCCCACCGAAACCGGAGAGAGTTTCATGTCGTTTACGGCCGAAGACATCACCGGCGCCACTTTCCCGAACGCCCCGATCGGGCGGCGCGGATACGCCAAACACGAGGTCGACGCGTTCCTGGAACGGATCGCCGACACGATCTCGGACCGGGACGACCTGACCGCTGCCGAGGTCCACCACGTCATGTTCTCGCGTCCGTTGATCGGCAAGCGCGGCTACGACGAACGCGAAGTCGACGATTTCCTGGACAAGGTCGAAGTACAGCTCGCCCACCGGACCGGCCAGCACGTGCTCGGCGTGCCCGGCGCCCGCGACGAGGATGAAGCGACCGCCGAACGCGCTGTCCCGGACCGCGGTCCCGTCGAGTTCCTGCGGGAACGCTAGTGCCCGTCACGGCCTTCGAGGCCAGAACCCGGCAGTTCGACCGGGCGCCGATCGGCGCCCGCGGCTATCACGAACCCGCGGTCGACGCCTTCCTGGAGCGGGTGGCGGCGACCCTCGACGGCGATGACGACCTGACGGTTTCGGACGTTCACAACGTCGCGTTCGCCAAGGCGCCGCTGTCGAAACGAGGCTACGACCAGGCAGCGGTCGATGCGTTCCTGCGAGACGTCGAGGGAACGCTGGCCGGGTTGTCCCAATCCGCCGGCTACTACATAGCGCCCGCCTTGGAGCACACCCATACCCGCAAGCCACCCTGGCGACGCCGCTGACCACCGGGGAGGTGCAGCGAAAGGGCCGGGTCCGCGATACTCGCGGACCCGGCCCTTTCGTGTCAGCCGGACGTCGCGTTCTTGGCGATCTTGTCCGCGAACTGGACTGCGGTCGCGGCCCGCTTCACCTTGCCCGAGGGCGTCTTGGGAAGGCTCCCCGCCGGGAGCACCACGACCGCGAAGGGCCGCATGTCGACGGCGCCGCGCACCTTGGCCGCGACCTCCTTCGCCAGTGCCTTCTCCGTTTCCGGGTCCCCGGCGAGTTTGGATTCGACCACGACGGCGAACCGTTCCCGGCGGCTGCCGGCGTCGATCCGCACGGCGACGGCGTTCCCGGCCCGGACGCCCTCGACCGAGGTAGCCGCACGCTCGATGTCGGTCGGGTACAGGTTCCTGCCGCCCATGATGATGACGTCCTTGCGACGGCCGCAGATCACGATCATGCCGTCGACCAGGTAGCCGAGGTCGCCGGTGAGCAGCCAGCCGTCCTCGTCCTGAGTCGCGAGCGGCCCTTCCATGGTCAGGTACCCCGGTGTCACGGCCTCGCCGCGCAGGCGGATCTCCCCGACCTCGCGTTCTCCGAGCACGGTTCCCTTGTCGTCGACGATCTCGGCTTCGAGCCCGTCGAGCGGCGGCCCGAGCACCGCGAAGGAACGAACCTCGTCGGTCCCGCGCCGCGGGTCGTCCTCGGGGACCGGCACCGCGCGGTTGTCCGCCTCGAGCGCGTCGGCCTCGACCACGTCCAGCGTCAAGCCGGTGAACAACGGCGCGAACGAGACCGCGAGAGTCGCCTCCGCCATGCCGTACGCCGGGAAAACGCATTCGGCGGGCATCTTGAAGCGCGCTCCAGCCTCGACGAAGGTCCGCACGGCCGTTTCGTCGATCGGCTCGGCGCCGTTGAGCGCGATCCGGAGCTTCGAGAGGTCGTACGCCTCGTCGTCCTCGACACGAGCCATCCGCCTGCCCACGATCGCGTACGCGAAGTTCGGCGCGGCCGTGGTCGTGCCGTTGTACTTGCTGATCAGCTGCGGCCAGATCAACGGTCCCGACAGGAACTCGAGCGGCGTGATCTTGACGAGCTCGACGCCGAACGTCATCGGCACCGTCAGGAAACCGACCATCCCCATGTCGTGGAAGGTCGGCAGCCACGAGACCATCACGTCGACGTCGAAATCGAACTCGGCCCGGTCGACCATCGCCTTGACGTTCGAATACAGATTCCCGTAGGTGATCTGCACGGCCTTCGGGTCGGCCGTCGATCCGCTGGTCAGCTGGAGGAGCGCCGTATCCGACTCGGCTGTCGGCACCGGCTCCGCCAGCGGTTCGGCCTCGAGCAGCTCGGTGATGACCTGGAAGGCGATGCCGTGCTCCGTGAGCACCGGCGCCAGCTGGTCGAATGGCTCTCCGAGCAGAACCAGGCCGGACCCGATCATCCGCAGCACGCGAACGGTGTCCTCGGCCCATTCGGCGAGGTCGGTGCGCTGTGTCGGCTGGTGCAGCATCGTCACGCTGCCGCCGGCGAGCCAAACCGCCTGAACCGTCGGCGCGATCAGCGACGGCGCCGCCGCCAGTACCGCGACCGCTTTACCGGGCTCCAGCCCAGCCGCCACCAGACCCCCGGCGACCCGCTTGGCCTGCTCGTGAATCTCGGCCCACGTACGCCGAACCGGCTCCTTGGGCTCCCCGGTGACCATTCCCCGCTGCTGACCTCGCCCCGCCGCGGTGGCGACGAGCGTGTCCACGAACCGACTCATGCGCGTCACACTACTGTCCGCGCTGAAATGCCCGCTCGCCGTCGAGTGAACTCATTCGATCGCTTCAGAGGTCTCAAGCCACTGGGCCTCGACCTCCTCCTTCTCCGTTTCGACGGCTTTCAATTCGGTGTTCAGCTCGATGAGCTTCGTCGGATCGGTCGCCGCCGCGAGCAGTGCCGCGTGCAGCTTCTCTTCCTTCGTGTGCAGCTGGTCGAGCTTGCGCTCGAGACGGGACAGCTCCTTCTGAGCGGCACGCTGTTCCGCGGCGCTCTTCTTGGGCGCGGCCTGCGCGTTGCCCGTCTTCCGGTCGCTGGCCTTGTCGAGGCTCTTGGCGCGCCTGTCCAGGTACTCCTCGATCCCGCCCGGCAGGTGGGTCACTTGCCCGTCCCCGAACAGGGCCACGATCGTGTCGCAGACGCGTTCGACCAGGTATCGGTCGTGCGAAACGACGACGAGGCTGCCCGGCCAGGAATCCAGCAGATCTTCGAGCTGCTGCAGGGTGTCGATGTCGAGATCGTTCGTCGGTTCGTCGAGGAGCAGCACGTTGGGCTCGGCCATCAGGAGCCGGCACAGCTGCAGGCGGCGGCGTTCACCACCGGAAAGGTCCTCGACCGGCGTCCACTGCCTCGCGGCGGGAAACCCCAGCTTTTCCGCCAGCTGCGAGGCGGTGAGCTCCTGCTTGCCGAACACGACCCGTCCGGAGACCTCTTCGATCGCCTGCAGCACGCGCAGATCGCCGGGCAGGTCGTCGAGCTCCTGCCGCAGATGCGCGAGGCTGACCGTCTTGCCCTGGATACGGCGTCCCGTCTCGGGCTCCGTATCGCCCCCGAGCAGCTTGAGGAGGGTCGTCTTGCCCGACCCGTTCACGCCGACCAGGCCGATCCGATCACCGGGCCCGATCCGCCAGGTGACGTGATCGAGCAGAGTCCGGTCGCCGACGGTCAACGTGGCGTCCTCGATCTCCAGCACCGTCTTCCCCAGCCGGCGGCGGGCGAACGCCTGCAACTCGACCGAATCACGCGGCTCCGGCACGTCGGAGATCAGTGCCTCCGCCGCCTCGACGCGGTAGCGCGGCTTCGAGGTCCTGGCCTGCGGACCGCGGCGCAGCCACGCGAGCTCTTTACGAGCGAGGTTTTGCCGCTTCTCCTCCGCCGTCGCCGCCAGCCTCGCCCGCTCGGCGCGCGCGAAGATCCAGTCCGCGTAACCGCCTTCGTACTGCTCGACGCGACCGTTCGTGACCTCCCAGGTCAAACTCGCGACCGTGTCGAGGAACCACCGGTCGTGCGTGACGACCACGACGGCGATCTTGCGGTTGAGCAGGTGATCAGCGAGCCAGCGCACACCTTCGACGTCGAGATGGTTGGTCGGCTCGTCGAGGACCACTAGGTCCAGTTCACCGGTGAGGGCGGCCGCCAGCGCCACCCGGCGGCGTTCACCACCCGACAGGTTCGCCGTCTTCTTGTCGAGGCCGAGAGCGGTGACGCCCAGACCATCCATAATGGACCGGACACGCGCGTCAGCGGCCCACTCGTGCTCCGCACCGTAGCGCTCCAGCACGACATCCCCCACCGTGCTACCTTCGGGAAGTTCGGTCCGCTGGGTGACCACGGCCATCCGCAAACCCCGGACCTGACTGACACGTCCCGTGTCCGGCTCGCTGATCCCCGCGAGAACCTCCAGCAACGTCGTCTTCCCGCCCCCGTTGAGACCGACGACACCGATACGCTGCCCCTCCGCCACACCGAGCGAAACACCATCGAGCAGCGGGCGCACCCCGAAGGACTTGCTCACCGACTCCAGGTTGACCAAGTTGGCCATGCCTCAGCCGATCCTTTCCAAAAGCTCGCACCACAACGAATTAGTCGATGTCCATTTCGGACATCCTCACGCGTGCACCCGAGGCGGCGACGGCCGCGGCGCGTCGTCCCCACCGACGAGCCGGGCTCCGGGGACCGGCCCGTGCGCGACGCGCACCGTACGGCAGACACCCGCGCCGGACAGTTCCGCGGCGACCTCGACGGCCGATTGGGCGTCCGCGCACAGGAACGCGCAGGTCGGTCCGGATCCGGACACGGTGCCGGCGAGCGCACCCGCGTTGACTCCCGCCCGCAACGTGCGGCGCAGCCCTGGACGCAACGAAACAGCGGCCGCCTGGAGGTCATTACCGAGAAGCAGCGCCAGTTGCCGCGGGTCGCCGGATGCCAGCGCCTCCACCACAGGAGTGTGCGAACCGATCCGGGGCGGGCTGCCCTCTTCACGCAACTTGTCCAGCTCGCCGAACACTCTCGGAGTCGAGAGACCACGCTGGTCGAAGGCCAACACCCAGTGGAAGGTGTGCCTCGACAAGACAGGCACCAGCTGCTCGCCTCGGCCGGTGCCCAGCGCTGTCCCGCCGTAAAGCGCGAAGGGAACATCACTACCGAGCTTCGCGGCGATACCGGCCAGTTCGTCCCGGGAAATGTCGAGCTTCCAAAGCGACGCGAGCCCCACCAGGGTCGCGGCCGCGTCGGCACTCCCACCGGCCATCCCGCCCGCGACCGGGATGCCTTTGCGCAGCACCACTCTGACCTTGGACTCGCCGTCCGCCTTGCCGACATGGGCCGCCAGCGCCTGCGCCGCCTTCCACGCGAGGTTGTTGGCTCCTGTCGGCACGGAGCCCTCCCCTTCACCGTAGACCTCGACGCCGGGGTCTTCGGTGACCGCGACGGTCACCTCGTCGGTCAGGGAAAGCGCCTGGAACACGGTCACCAGCTCGTGGTAACCGTCCGGGCGTACGTCACCGACCGACAGGTGCAGGTTGACCTTGGCGGGAACCCTGACGGTTACTGGGGGCGGTACGACGGCGAGCACGCCTCAAGCCTACGTGGCCGCTCCACTTGCACTGTCACCAGGAGAAAGAGAACGGATGGGTCAAAGGAAACGGGCCGCTCCGGACGCGGTGCGTCCGGAGCGGCCCGTTCGGCGAGAAATCAGGCGGCGACACCCTGCGGTCCGCGAACCGGGTGGGTCACGTGGCCGCCGCGTTCGGCGATCCAGGCGAGCGCGGCGTCCGCGCGCTCACCGCGCACCCCGAGGCGGAACCGGCCGACCGGGGTGTCTCCGATCCGGGTCAGGCCGCCTCCGATGGTGGCGAGCTCGACGTCGAAGCGACCGGCGGCCTCCGGCAGCAGCGCACCCACTGAGGCGAAACCGACGAGTACGACGTCGACTGCCCGGTCGTACTTCGAGGCCTGTGCCCGCCCGGTTTCGATCGCGGGAAGCAGCGCCTGCGCGGTCCGGCTGTTCGGATCGGAGACCAGGTCGAGCACGGTTCCGCGTTCGATGACCGCGCCGGCCTCGAGAACCGCGACGTCGTCGCAGACCCGGCGGACCACCCCGGCGTCGGGCGTGGTGAGCAGCACGGTGACGCCGAGCTCGGCGCGTGCACGGTCGAGCACGGTCAAGACCGCACCGGACTCCTCGGGCTGCACCCCCGCCGTCGGGTCGTCGGCCAGGAGCACCGACGGTCCGGCGGCCAGCGCCTTGGCGATCGCCACTCGGCGCAGCTGGCCCTCGGACAGGTCGCCCGGTCGCTGGCCGGCACGAGGGGTGAGCCCGACCAGGTCGAGCAGGTTGCCGACCCGGTTGCGGCGCTGCGGACCGTCGAGGCCGAGCTGTTCGAGCGGCGAAGCGATGTTGCCGGCGATGGTGCGCTCGGCGAGCAACTCCGGCTTGGTGCTCACGACGCCGACCTGGCGCCGGATCTCACGGAGACGGCGCCCGTCGAGGGTCCCGGTGTTGAGACCGTCGAGACGGACGACACCGCGGTCGGGACGCTCCTGAAGACCGATGCAACGAGCGAGGGTCGATTTACCGGAGCCCGCCGGACCGACGACTCCGAACAGCGAGCCAGCTTGGATGTCCACGCTCACATCGCGCAGGGCGACGACGGGATTTCCGTTGAGGGGAAAGGACTTGGACAGGTTTTCGACAGTGATCACGAAGGGCTCCATGCAAATGGGGCGCTGCTTCTTTCGAGCGCGCCAACCGTCACCGAGTGACCGTCCGGGAATCGGACGGATTCAGAGGTAAGGGAAAAGAACTCAGGCAGTAACGGTGGAGCGTCGACACGCACTTACCGTGCGGCGACCTTCATCGACGACACGTCGCCTGGTCAGCAGGAGCGGGTGGGTGACCCTGTTCATTAGGCACAGCCTCCATCGGTCCTGGCTGTAGCACCTGCCCTGTGGAGGGTGGTTGCTGCGACTTCGGCGAGCCAGGTCTCTCAGTCGCTCGGGATGGCTCACTGAGTAAAACCGATCCCACTGGATGAAAGCAAGCGCGTAGGCGCAGATCACACGTCTGGTCGCGTCCATCATACAGGATGGACGGTCCATATTCTGAGAAAGTCGGCGAGTATGCCTAGGCCTGTTCAGGCGTACTGCCTGCTGAGACACGGTTCAGCAGCGCTGAATCGAGGGAGGGGGCCACGCTACTGCGCGGCGCCGGTCACACCTACGACAGGGTGGTCAGCCGGCAGCCGCGGCGATCCGGGCGAACTGATGGACGTCCAGCTGTTCCCCTCGGGTCTTGGGGTCGATTCCCGCCTTGTCGAGCAGCTCCCCGGCGCGTTCGGCGGAACCGGCCCAAGACGCCAACGCGGCGCGGAGGGTCTTCCGTCGTTGCGAGAATGCGGCGTCGACGACCGCGAACAGCCGTTCCCGCTCCACGGACGACACCACGTCGCCCCGTTCGAACGCGACCAAGGCCGAGTCGACGTTCGGAACCGGCCAGAAAACCGCTCGCGGCACCGCGGCGACCTTGCGCGCCTTCCCGTACCAGGCGAGCTTGACACTGGGTACGCCGTAAGTCCGGCTGCCCGGCCCGGCCGCCATTCTGTCCGCGACCTCGGTCTGGACCATTACGAGACCGCTGGTCAGCGACGGCAGTTCGGCGAGCAGGTGGAGCACGACGGGAACGGCGACGTTGTACGGCAGGTTCGCGACGAGCGCCGTCGGCCGTGCGGGCAGATCTTCCGCGGTGATCCGCAACGCGTCCGCGCCGACGACCGTCAGCCGTTCGGCTCCACCTCGCTCGGCCACGGTGCTCGGCAGCCGCCCCGCCAACACAGGGTCGATCTCGACCGCGACGACCTCGGCGCCGGTCGCGAGCAGTCCGAGTGTCAGCGAGCCGAGGCCCGGCCCGACCTCCAGGACGACGTCGCCCTCGCCGATCCCCGAGAGGTCGACGATGCGGCGCACCGTGTTGGGATCGTGCACGAAGTTCTGGCCGAGCTTCTTGGTCGGACGCACGTCCAGCTCGGCCGCCAGCGCCCTGATTTCGGCAGGACCGAGCAGTTCAGTCACCCGACGATCGTAACCAGGTCGGGTAAGCCACGATTGGCCGGTGGACGACGTCGTACTCGAAGGGGAAAAAGTCCGGTTGCGCGACTGGCGCCCGTCCGATCTCGGGCCACTCCGCGGCCTGCTCGATCCCGCCCGCCCCTGGCACGAAACGAACGGGCCCTATTTCGGCACTCCCACCACTGCCGCCGCCGAATCCACGGCGCGCGAGCTCACCACGATCAAGACCGAACCGCCAGATCCCCGCTCCAGCCTGGCCGTATGCGATCTGCGCGACGGAAAGTTGATCGGCCGGGTCAGCTGGTATTGGGAAAGCAGGGAGACCGACTGGCGGCGAATGGGACTGGTCATCTACGACGAGCGGTATTGGGGCGGCGGGTTCGGCACTGAGGCGTTGCGCATGTGGACGACCTATTTGTTCTCTCGCACCGACGCGCTCCGCCTGGACTTCGCCACGTTCTCGGGGAATCCGGGGATGGTCGCCGTCGGGCGGCGGCTCGGGTTCGTCGAAGAAGGCCGGTTCCGGCGCGCCCGACGCTGGTCCGGCGGCGTCCATGACGCCGTCGTCTACGGGGTGCTCCGCGAGGAGTGGGACCGGGTGCAGCATCCAGGCGTGGGCCGGGCCTGATCCGGCCCCACCATCCGGATGGCTTTTCCGAAGCCGCACGGATCCCACTCAAGGGTGATCGGCGCAGGTCGGCGCAGTCGGAGCGTAATGATCATCCACCCGATCGATACCGTGCATTCGTTCGAATCTGCCTCGACAATCGAGGGATGACCAGCGCAAACATCCCCAAGGCCTTCCCGCTCAACCTGCCGGAAGGTGACGCCGAACTGCTTCTCGACGAGTTGCAGGCTCGGCTACGCGAAGGGCGACGTCTTGTCGCCGAAGTCGGCCAGATCCTGGCCGAGATCGAGTCACGAGGTGTCCGGGAGCTCTTCGGATACAACTCGATCGCCGTCTTCTACGAGCATGTGGCCCGGGTGCCCCGCGCGGAGGCCCAAAGAGTGGCCGGCAGAGCGCTGGCGCTCAATTCGAGACGGGCGCGCGACGGCACGTCGATCGACCCCGTCGCGCCCCTGACCGGCACAGCGGCCACCACCGGAGCATTGGCCGAGGCCAGCATCGACCGGATCGTCACCGTCATGAAGAGGCTGCCCGAGCACATCACCGCGACCGCACGGCTCGATGCCGAGAAGGGCTTGGTCGAGCTAGCCGGCGTCGCGAGACCGCGCGACGTCACGATCGCGGGTACAGAGCTGCTCGCACGACACGACCCGGACGGGAAACCCAAAGACGACCCCGGCCCTCATCGGCAGCGGAGCGAGTTCTGGTTGCGCCAGAAACGAACCGGTCGTTGGGACATGCGCGGCGACCTCGATGCCGAGACCGGCGCCCGCCTGAACGCGCTCCTGGTGCCGCGGGCCTATCCCGCCCCCGATGGGGAAGCCGACGACCGTTCGCCGGCTGAGCGACGCGGTGACGCCTTCGCGGAGATCGTCGATCTCGCGGAGAGCGACCCGGAAATCCCTGGGCCCCGGCAGAGCTCGGAACACGTCTCCGAGCAGCCTCGGACTGCCGAGCCAGCGGCGGAGCCCACAAACCGCCCCAAACCCGCTCAGGCGCCGTCTCAGGGTCGCCAAAGCCCGCCCCGCGGCGGTGGAGGTGTCCGGCAATCGTCCAGGGACGTAGCCCACATCCGGCCTACGCGCTGGTGGGCGAGACTCTCGAGACCGAGAGCCGGGGATCCGGCTCAGCCCCCGAAGCCACTAACGGCCTGAAGGCCACCTTGCGGGCGAAACCCACACGGTGACCTTCAGGAAAGGAGGATGGACTGGCGTCAGGCCTTCTTGCCACAGTGCGGCCAAGCGCCGTAACCACCGCGGTCCTCGCGGACCTTCTCGGCGACGGCGATCTGCTGGGCCTTGCTGGCCTGGTGCGGGTACGCGGCGTACTGGTCGCCACCGTAGGCGTCCCAGGTGCTCTTGTTGAACTGCAGGCCACCGTAGTAGCCGTTGCCGGTGTTGGCGGACCAGTTCCCGGTCGACTCGCACTGCGCGATGCGGTCCCAGGCGCCGGCGTCTCCGATGACCGGGTCTGCGGGCTTCTTGGTACCGACCTTGACGATCTTGGGCTTCGCCTCGGTGATGACCTCTTCCGAGACCTTCTCGCGGCCGACCTCTTTGCCATTGCGCTTGGTGACCTTGTAGGTCACGGTCTTCTGCCCCGGGGTGCCCGGGTCCTCGACCTTGGTCTTGCCCTTTTCGAGGTTCGGGTCGTCGACCTTCTGCTCGGGCGGCGCGATTTCCTCGTCCTGCTTGACCATGGTGACGCCGGTCCGGCTGATGTGGACCTCGGCGCCGTCGACCAGCTTGACGTCGAGACCGCCGACGGCCTCGTCGTCCGGGCCGAGGGTCATCCGGAGCTCACCGAGGAATTCCTTGGTGGTGACGGAGTTGGTCTGCACCTTGCGCGGATCGTTCGCGCCGTCGTAGACCGTGACGTTCTTGAGGGTCTTGACCTCGACGGTGGCGCCTTCGAGCGGCAGCTCGCCGTTCTGCGGAAGCGAGGTCCAGGTGCCGGCCTTGGCGAGGTCGGCACGACCGAGCTGGTTCAGCGCTTCGCCGAGGTTGGTCGCACGGACCCAGGACTCCTGCTGCGGTGCGCCGTCGACGACCAGGTTCAGCTTGCGGCCGCGCTCCAGCTTGATGACGCCGCCGTCGCCCACCTCGGCCTGAGGCGAGGGCGAGAGCGAGTCGTGCGCGCCGACGGAGAGGCCGGCGTCTTCAAGGACCTCACCGACGGTGTCGCCGAAGCTGTGGACGGTCTGCTGCTTGCCGTCGACGTCGAGGGTGACGCTCTTGTTCATCGCCATCGCGGCCGCGCCGCCACCACCGAGGGTGAGCAGCACCGCCATGACGGTTCCCTTGAGGAAACGCTTCTTCCAGACGCGGGTCGAGTTCGCGATGACCTCGTCCTTGGTCGCGGCCTTCATCGGCGCGCCCGCGGTGCGGTCCTCGGCCAGCTCGTCCGGGATGATGATCGGCGGAAGCATGGTGGTTTCGGCGCTGATGAGCCGGATCAGCTCGTCGACATCGACGTCGATCTCGGCCATCAGGGTGTCGGCGTCGGGGCCGAGCGCGGCCAGCACGTCCTGGTGCGTGATGCGCGGATCGTCGGAGTAGTCGAGCTCGCCGTACTGAGTGTCGCGGTCGAGCACGGCAACCGAACCGGCGGAAGCGAAGGTGTTCGTCTCTGCGCCGAGGCGCGAGCCATCCTGCCTACTGCTACCAGTCACTGGGTCGTTCCCTTTCCCAAGACGTCGAGGAGCTCGACAACCACTCCGCTACGTCCTTCGTCTCGATGCGCGCTTCGCACACCTCTAGAAGTCCGACACCCGCAGCCAGCGCCATCGTCACGGTTCCAGGCCGTACCTCTCCTGGTTCCGCTTCCCCGACGTGCACTGACGTGACTGTGGGCGTAACAGCCGGAAACCGCTTGAGCGGGTCCCGACCGGCACGATCACGGGACAGTAACGAACCTCGCCGGGTTGCGCAAACACCGCCCGGAGTGTCGTGACGTTGGTCACTCATCAGAGTGGACCATTGCTGATCACTAATGTCGCAATCCGTTCAACCGGCGGTGACTGTCGGCAATCCGAAGACGCGCTCAGCTGTCGCCCGTACCGATTCGGCCACCTCGTGTACCGCCTCGCCCCTGAGCGAGGCGAGGTGCCGGACCGTGTAGGCGGCGCAGTACGGCTCGTTCGGCCGCCCACGGAACGGATGCGGCGTCAGGAACGGGGCGTCCGTTTCGACGAGGTACTGGTCCGCCGGAACGATCCGTGCCGCCTCGTGGAGACCGCGGGCGTTACGGAAGCTGACCGTGCCGGCGAACGAAAGCACGTATCCCGCGTCGACGCACCGGCGCGCGATGTGCTCGTCTCCGGAGAAACAGTGGAAAACGACCTGGTCGGGCGCTCCCTCTTCCTCGAGGATCCGGAGGACGTCGTCGTGGGCGTCTCGATCATGGATCATCAGCGGCTTGCCGATCCGCTTGGCGAGATCGATATGCCACCGGAAGGCGTCCTGCTGGGCGTCGTGGGGCGAGTAGTCCCAGTAGTAGTCGAGGCCGGTCTCGCCGACCGCGACCACTCTGGACTCTTTGGCGAGACGCTCCACTTCGGATTTCTCGGGCTCGCCGAAATCCTTGGTACGCGTGGGATGGATCGCGACAGCGGCCCAGACCCGTGGGTCCCAAGTGGACGCTTGCGCCGCCCAGCGGGCGGCCGTGAGATCGTCCGCGACGGTGACGACCCGGGAGACACCGGCGCGTTCGGCGCGGTCGACCATGGCCGTCACATCAGCCGCGGTGACCGCGCCGCACGCGTCGAGGTGGGTATGCGCGTCCACCACCGACACCGGCAACCTGTCCGGGATCGGCGGCGGCTCCTTCTTCTCCGCACCCATCAGTCGGTCATTTCGAGATCGGGGCCCATTCGGGACCGGTCTCGCCGAGTTCCGGGTCCAGCTTGGCGAACAGCGGGGTCGGCTTCTTCAGCGGCTTGCCGACCTCGATCGGCACGGACTTCCAGCGCGCCTGCTCGGCCTTGTAGTCCCCGGTGAGGATGGGGTTGATCCGGCCGGGGATGTCGAGGTCCTCGACTTCCTGAAGCTCGGGCTGAGCCGCCCAGACACCCGAGCCGCCGAGGGCCTCGTGCACCTTCTGCGCCGAGTGGGGCAGGAAGGGAGTCAGCAGCGTGTTGGCGTCCGACACGACCTGCAGAGCGGTGTGGAGAACGCTGTCGCGCCGGGCGGGGTCGTCCTTGAGCTTCCAGGGCTCCTGATCCGACAGGTACCGGTTCGCGGCGGTGACGACACGCATGGCCTCGCTCGCGGCGGCCTTGAACCGGGACCGCTGCAAGTGGGCGCCGGCGGTGTCGAACGCCTTACGGGAAAGCTCCTTGAGCTCCTCGTCGGCGGCCGTGGGGGCGTCGGGACGAGGAATGGCTCCGACGTTCTTGTGGGCCATCGAGATGGACCGGTTGACGAGGTTGCCCCACTCGTTGGCCAGCTCGAAGTTGGTCCGGCGGACGAATTCGTCCCAGGTGAAGTCGGTGTCCTGGGTCTCGGGGCCCGCGACGGAGATGAAGTACCGCAGCGTGTCCGGGCCGAAGTCGCGCAGGAAGTCGTGGACGTAGATGACCGTGCCGCGCGAGGTCGAGAACTTCGAGCCGCTCATGGTGAGGAACTCGCTGGAAACGATCTCGTCGGGCAGGTGCAGCTTGCCGTACTTGCCCGCGACGCCGCCTCGATCGCCTTCGCCGTTGTGGCCGAAGAGCAGAGCGGGCCAGATCTGGGCGTGGAAGGTGATGTTGTCTTTGCCCATGAAGTAGTAGGACCGGGCGTCCGGGTTGTTCCACCACTCCTGCCAGGCGTCCGGGTTACCGGTACGGCGAGCCCACTCGACGCTCGCCGAGAAATAACCGATGACCGCGTCGAACCAGACGTAGAAGCGCTTGAGCGGCTGGTCGCGCCAGCCGTCCAGCGGGATCTTCACGCCCCAGTCGAGATCGCGGGTGATCGGCCGCGGCCGCATGTCGTCGATCAGGTTCTTCGTGAAGTTGAGGACGTTCGGGCGCCAGTCGGTCTTGCTGGACAGCCACTTGCCCAAGGTGTCGACGAACGCGGTCAGGTCGAGGAAGTAGTGCTCGGTCTCGACGAATTTCGGCGTTTCACCGTTGATCCGGGACTTCGGGTTGATCAGTTCGGCGGCGTCGAGCTGGTTGCCGCAGTTGTCGCACTGGTCGCCGCGGGCGCCGTCGTAACCACAGATCGGGCACGTGCCCTCGATGTACCGGTCGGGCAGGGTGCGGCCGGTCGATGGGCTGATCGCGCCCCGGGTCGTCTTGGGGACGACGTAGCCGTTGCGGTGCAGCGCGAGGAAGATCTGCTGCGTGACCTCGGCGTGGTTGCCCGTGGTGGTGCGGGTGAACAGGTCGTAGGTGAGGCCGAGCCCTTGCAGGTCCTGCCCGATCTGACGGGTGTACTTGTCGGCCGTCTGCTGGGAGGTCATACCTTCTTTGTCGGCCTGGACGGTGATCGGGGTGCCGTGTTCGTCGGTACCGGACACCATGAGCACCCGGTTGCCGGCCATTCGCTGGTAGCGGGAGAAGACGTCGGACGGGACGCCGAATCCGGACACGTGGCCGATGTGGCGGGGGCCGTTGGCGTAGGGCCAGGCCACCGCAGTCAACACTGGGGTGCTCATGCTTGTTTAGCCTACGGACGTCGTCCAAGGCATTGTTGTCCGGGAGAGGATCGGAGGCCTCGGTGTCCGCCACGCGTCTGCTGGTGCTGGGTGTCGTGCGCATGTACGGGAAGGCACACGGCTACCAGGTCCGGCGCGAGCTTCTGTCGTGGGCGGCCGACAAGTGGGGCAACGTCCAGCCGGGCTCGATCTATCACGCGCTGAAGAAGATGACCACCGAAGGCCTTCTGGAACAGGTCGAGGACGTCGAGACGGGTGGCGGGCCCGATCGCGTCGCCTACCGGTTGACCGAAGACGGCGAGACCGAGTTCCTCGTCCAACTCGGCAGGGCGCTGTCGAGCGACGACGCGACCGGGTACTCCCTGTCGGCGGCGGTGACGTTCATGCCGGCCCTTCCCCGCGCGCAGGTGCTGGCCTTGCTGAAACAGCAGCTGGCGAACATGGAAGCGCACGCCCAATCGACTCACTACGCCCGCGAACATGCCGTGGACCTGGGGAAACCGCCGCACGTGAGCGAGCTGTACCGCCTGTGGAGCGCGCACGCGGAAGCGAACGTGACCTGGATGCGGGATTTGATCGGCCGTCTCGAAGCCGGCGAATACGTGATGGCGGGCGAAGGCGCCGACGACGAAGACGTCTTCGGCACGCCACCCAAGTAATCAAATTTGACTATGGAACGACTCTTAGGGCACAGTGCGTCCTGCCACTAGTCAAACTTGACTAGATGGGCATCGAGAGGAGAAGACATGATCAAGGCACGCGGCCTTGAGCGGCGGTTCCGCCGCAAGGGCCGCAATGGGGGCGAGGTCCACGCCGTCAAAGGCGTCGATCTCGACGTGTCGGCCGGGGAGCTGGTCGGCTTCCTCGGACCGAACGGCGCGGGCAAGACCACGACCCTGCGCATGCTGACGACGCTGCTCAAGCCCACCGCCGGCGAGGCGACGGTCGGCGGCTGCGACCTGCTCGCCGACCCGCTGGGGGTGCGTCGGCGGATCGGCTACGTCGCCCAGGGCGGTGGAACCGCGCCGGCGAGCAAGGTCGTCGAGGAGATCGAGTTCCAAGGCAGGCTGTACCGGATGAGCAAGGCGGACGCGCTCGCGCGCGGAGCCGTCCTCGCCGAGCAGCTGGACCTCGCCGGGCTCGACCAGCGGACGACCGCGACCCTATCGGGCGGGCAGCGCCGCAGGCTCGACATCGCGCTCGGGCTCATCCACTCACCCGGTCTCGTCTTCCTCGACGAGCCGTCGACGGGGCTCGACCCGCAGAGCCGGGCGAACCTCTGGGACCACATCCGGCGGCTGCGCGACGAGCAGGGCGTCACGGTCTTCCTGACCACGCACTACCTCGACGAGGCCGACGCGCTCTCGGACCGGCTGATCGTCATCGACGACGGGAAGATCGTCGCCGAGGGCACGCCGGACTCGTTGAAGGCGAGGGTGTCCGGCGACAGCGTCGTCATCGGGGTCTCACCGGATTCGGCTGCCGAGACCGCGGAGGTCGCGGGCCGTCTCGAAGGGGCACACGAGCTGACCGTCTCCGACGGCACCGTGCGGTTCCGCGTCCCACGCGGCGACACCGCGATGCCCGAACTGCTCCGAGCGCTGGACGCGCGTGGCATCGCGATGACGTCCATGCAGGTGCACCGGCCGACGCTCGACGACGTCTTCCTGACCTTGACGGGCAGGAGCCTGCGCGACGCCGAAGAAGGCGCGCCGGTCGACGCCGCCGTGGAGAAGGAGGCCACGCATGTTGCATGACACCTGGTTGATCTTCCGCCGCGACATGCTCGCGGCGCTGCGCAACCCGACGTGGCTCGCCATCGGCGTCATGCAGCCACTGCTCTATTTGTTCTTCTTCGGGCCGCTCCTGGTGAAGTCGCTCAACCTGCAAGGCTTGTCCGATGTGGACGGCTGGATGATCTTCACTCCGGCGATCATCGCGCAGCTCGCACTGTTCGGCAGCTCTTTCGTCGGGTTCGGGCTGCTCGCGGAGTACCGCATGGGCGTGGTCGAGCGGATGCGTGTCACGCCGGTGAGCCGGGTGGCGCTGTTGCTGGGCAAGGTGCTCGCCAACGCACTGCAGACCATCGTCCAGGCTTTGCTCATCATCGCGTTGGCGTATCTGGTCTTCGACCTGAACGCGCCGTTCGGTGGCGTCGTGCTCTGCCTGGCGATCGTCTTTCTCCTGGCGATCACACTGGCATCGTGTTCGTACGCGCTGGCGTTGACGCTCAAGAGCGAAGACTCCTTCCCGGCTCTGCTCAACGCGGTTCTCATGCCGCTGCTGCTGCTTTCCGGAATTCTGATCCCGATCACCGCGGGCTCGGCGCCGGAGTGGCTGTACACGATTTCCCGTATCAATCCGTTCCGGCACGTGGTGGACGTCGAACGGAACAGTTTCCGCGGCGACTTCTCGATGGACGCGCTGTTCACCGGGAGCGTCGTGGTGCTGGTCATGGCCGTTCTGGCCATCTGGTGGGGCTCGCGGACGTTCCAACGCGAAAACGCCTGAGACACGCTGTACCGAAAGGTCACCTTGCGGCCGCTCCGCGGACGTAGGGTGACCTTTCGGTCGTACTGGGGCGAAATTCGAGGCAGGTGAGTTCGATCGACCCGGAAGGTGAGCACGGCGTCACCCTGTCCCACCGCGAGACGGTGACGGACTGGGCGGCGGTGCGTGGCGCCGACATCCGGTTCGCGTCGGTCACCGTCACCGAGAACACCAACTGGCGGGATGCCGCCGCGGAACGCAATCTGGCGGGCGCGCAACACGCAGGTATCCACACCGGCGCCCGGCATTACGCCCGTCCCGGCGCCGTCCACGACCAGGCCGACCATTTCGTCCGGACGGCGAGCGTGCTCGGCGCCTTCGCTCCCGGGTCGCTCGCGCCCGCGCTCGAGGTCGAGGCGCCCAGCGTCGACGACCGGTTCATCAAGGCGTGGATCAAGCACGTCAGGAACGCGGCGCGGGTCGAACGCGTGCTGGTGTACGCGGGGCTCGACTGCTGGACGAATCGCTTGCACCCGGACAAGTGGGCGGACAGCGAAGTGGTGTTGTGGCTGGTCAGGCACAACGAGATCCCCGGACGGCCGGGGTGGTTCCACTCGCGGCTGGGCCTGCATCAGCACGGTTTCGGCACCGGGCTGCCCGGTGTGGACGGACCGATCGCGCAGGACGCCGTGGTCTACCCCTTCAAGCTCACGGATGTGCTTTTGTAGTGCCCATCGCGTGACGACGAGTGTGCACGACGTCACCGCGTGGTCGCGGATCTCACTTTCCGACCGGTGTGGGTTGCGTTTCCGGCCGTCCGAACGGTGACAATGTCGCGTGCGGTTGATGTGCCGGAGGCTGCGGACGGACGTCGGGCCCGAACGGGCACTGGCGGTCCTCGGCGCACGCGCTGAGAAGCTCGGGCTCGCACCGCCCGCCGCTCTGTGCGGAGAGTGGTTCTCCTCGCGCGCGGTCATCGCGCTCGACGCCTCCCTGAAACCTGTCCCGGACGTCGCGGAAGCGTTCGCGATTCCCGCTCGGTTGCCCGAAGTCCGCGACGCGGTCCCCGGCGCGGTCGGGGGCGGCTGGTTCGGTTATCTCGGTTACGACCTGACCGATCCCTCGGGCCGGTCCGGGTCCCTTCCTCCGGCCACGTGGGGCTGGGTCGATCGGGTTCTCCGGCTGGACGCCGGCGGGTCGTGGTGGTTCGAAGCCCTGCTTCCCGACGGCGCCCCGGATCCGGTCGGCGAAGTGGCCGCGATGGAATCCGCGCTCGCCGAGGTTCCCGAACCGACGGCTTGGAGTTCCGGCCCGTTGTCGCGGCCGCTTCCGTCGGAGCACTACGACGCGGTCAAAGCGTGTGTCCACGCGATCGAGGCCGGAGAGCTGTTCCAGGCGAACATCTGCGCTCGCTTCAGCGGACGGTTCACCGGCGACCCGATCGCGTTGTTCGCCGAGGGCGCGCGCCGCCTGGGAGCACGGCGGGCGGCGTTCCTCAGCGGCGGCTGGGGCTCGGTCGTGTCGTTCTCCCCCGAGCTTTTCCTTGCCAGGCATGGGCGGCACGTCCGGTCGACGCCGATCAAGGGCACGCTGCCGCGGCGGAACGCCGCCGACGCGCATCTCGCGCAGCGGTTGCGGGAATCCACCAAGGACGTCGCCGAGAACGTGATGATCACCGATCTCGTCCGCAACGATCTCGGCCGGGTGTGCGCCACCGGCACCGTACGGGTCCCCGAGCTGCTCGCGGTCCGGCCCGCGCCGGGAGTGTGGCATCTGGAGTCGACTGTGGAGGGATCGCTCGCCGACGACGTCGGCGACGCGGCACTGCTGGCGGCCACCTTCCCGCCGGGCTCGGTGACCGGCGCGCCGAAGATCCGCGCGCTGGATCTGATCGCCGAACTGGAGCCGGCCGCGCGTGGCGTCTACACCGGGGCGATCGGGCTCGCTTCGCCGGTCGCCGGACTGGAACTCAACGTCGCGATCAGAACCTTCGAAATCCACGAAGGCACGATCGCGCTGGGAGTCGGCGGCGGGATCACCGCCGACTCCGACAGCGAAGCGGAATGGCAGGAATGCCTGCACAAGTCCGCTCCGCTGGAGCGTCTGCTCGCCTGAACTACTTGGTGGGGTCCAGCAGGAGCTTGCCCATCGTGCCGCGCGAACGCAGTGCCTCGTGGGCGGCGCGCGCGTCGGACAGCGCGTACTCACCGCCGGCGATGGCCCGGACCCGGCCGGCGAGCGCCAGCTCGAAAAGCTCGTCGAGCGCGCGCCCGAAGACGTTCCCGGGGAGTTTGAAGGCGTGCGGAAGCCACATCCCGGCGACGGTCGTGCTGTGCCCGAGCAGATTGCGGGCTTCGATCGGTTTCGGGTTTTCGCGGCTGGCCATCCCGTAGAACGCGAGGCGGCCGAACGGAGCGAGGGCCGCGATGCTCTGGTCGGTGACCGTGCCGCCGGTCATGTCGAGCACGATGTCGACACGCTTGCCGCCGTTCGCCTCACGAAGCGCGTCCGTCATGTTCCCGGCGCGCGAATCGATGGCGACGTCGGCACCGAGTTCGAGGGCGAGGGCACGTTTCTCGTCGCTGCTGGCGGTCGCGATGACCCGGCCCGCTCCCCAGGCTTTCGCCAGCTGCACGGCGATGGAGCCGACCCCGCCGGCGGCCGCGTGCACGACGACGGATTCGCCGGGTTCGAGGTGGGCGCTCTTGCGCAGCAGGAGCGACGCGGTGGTGCCTTGGACGATGAAGGAGAGCGCGGTCAGGTCGTCGACGCCGTCCGGCACGCCGAAGCTGGTGACGTCGTCGGCGACCGCTCGCTCGGCATAGCCGCCGCCACCGTTGAGAAGCGCGACGACCCGCTTGCCGTCCGCGGTGCGGCCGACGATCTCGCCGCCGGGGACGAGCGGGAGCTTGCTCGGGGCGAGGTACGAGTTCTCGGCCTGGTGGGTGTCGGCGTAGTTGACGCCGATCCGGTCGACCTGGACCAGCTGCTGACCTGGGCCCGCGACGGGATCGGGGAGGTCGACGAGGTTGAGCACCTCGGGTCCGCCGAACTCGGTCACCTGTACTGCGCGCATCCGCATCCTCCTCGTCGAGATGAGACATTCTTGCATATGTCTCAGGTGTGAGACATGCCGTGATATGTTTCACTCATCGAAACCGCACTCGAACGTCAGCTGACTTCACCGCGCCCGGACGCCCTGCGCGCGTTCACGATCGCGCGCGCCCGGTTCCTGGACGGACGCCGGGTGGACATGGGCGAACTCGCCGGTGAACTGGGGATCAGCCGGGCCACCCTGCACCGGTGGGTCGGCGGCCGGGATCAGCTGCTCGGCGAGATCCTGTGGTCGATGACCGTCGAGGTCTTCGAAGCGCGCGCCTCCGGCAAGCTCGGCCGCGGCGCGGAAGGGATCGCGGAACTCGTAGGCACCTTCGTCCGGACCGTGAACGGCTCGAAACCGTTTCGGGAGTTCCTGCGCAACGAGCCCGAGCGGGCGCTGCGCATCCTGACGACGAAGGCCAGCGTGGTGCAGAGCCGCGCGATCGCCAAAATGCGCGAATTCCTCGACGAAGAGGTCACGGCCGGGCGGCTCAGCCCGCCGCTGCCGGTCGAGGACCTGGCCTACCTGTTGGTCCGGATCGGAGAGTCCTTCATCTACACGGACGTCATCACCGGCGCGGAACCCGATGCCGCGAAGGCGCACGCGGCCGTGACGGCCCTGCTGTCCTAACTCTTCCTGGACGCGAGAACAGCATCGTAGAGCTCCTTCTTCGACACTCCCGCGGCCTCGGCGACTTCGGCGGCGGCGGACTTCAGGCGTTCACCTGCCGAGACCCGCGACGTGACCTCGTCGACCAGGTCTCCGACACTCACCGAACGCGGCGGAGCGCCCGCGAGGACGACAGTGATCTCACCCCTGACCCCGTCTGCGGCCCACGCGGCCAAATCGGGCAGATTGCCGCGTTTGACCTCTTCGTAGGTTTTGGTCAATTCGCGGCAGACCGCGGCGCGCCGGTCGGGGCCCAGGACGTCCGCGGCGTCCGCGAGCGTGCCGGCGAGCCGATGCGGAGATTCGAAGAAGACGACCGTGCGGGGCTCGTCCTTCAGCAAACCGAGCCATTTCGCGCGTTCGCCGGGCTTGCGCGGGGCGAAACCTTCGAAACAGAAACGGTCGCAAGGCAGGCCGGAAAGCGCCAGTGCCGTGGTCACCGCAGATGGGCCGGGCAGGCAGGTCACCGGCACGTCCGCCTCGACACAGGCCGCCACCAGGCGGAATCCGGGATCCGAAACACTCGGCATCCCGGCGTCGGTCACCAAGACCACCGTCTCGCCCGCCTGGAGCGATTCGAGCAGTTTCGGCAGGCGAGCCGTCTCGACGTCCTCGTAGAAGCTGACGACACGCCCGACCGGCGAGACGTCGAGGGCCGCGGTGAGGGAGCGCAGGCGGCGGGTGTCTTCGGCGGCGATCACGTCGGCCGTCGCGAGGGCTTCGGACAGGCGCGGCGAAGCGTCACGGACGTCTCCGAGCGGGGTGGCTGCCAGCACGAGGCGTCCTTCGGTCATTCCCGAAGGTTAACCGGTTCGCAGATCCGGACACCGAGTTCACTCTTCCGCCCGTAGGATCATGCCCCGTGACCGCACTGCTGACCCGGGACAACGAGAGCGTGCGGCCGGATCCGGTCGACGCGCTCAGGCCACCGAGTGACCGGGAGGCCACCCTCCTCGGCCGCGGTATGCCGACCGATCGCCTGCGCGGCTGGATCGTCACGCTCGTGCTGACGCTCATCGGCGGCATCGTCCGGATCCAGAACCTGGGAACGCCCACGGACAAGGGCACGCCCGTCTTCGACGAGAAGCACTACGTCCCGCAGGCGTGGCAGATGCTGCGCAACGGCGGTTACGAAGACAACTACGGCTACGAACTGATCGTCCACCCGCCGCTGGCGAAGCATCTCATCGCGATCGGCGAATGGCTGTTCGGCTACAACGCCTGGGGCTGGCGGATCATGCCCGCGCTGGCGGGCACGCTGATCGTCTTCCTCATCATCCGGATCGCCCGGCGCCTCACCCGCTCGACCCTGCTCGGCGCGGTCGCGGGGATCCTGGTGATCAGCGACGGCGTCCTGCACCTGCAGTCCCGCATGGGGATGCTCGACATCTTCATCGCGTTGTTCGTCCTCGCCGCGTTCGCCTGCGTGCTGTGCGACCGGGATCAGGTACGGCAGCGGCTCGCCGTGGCCGTCCGAGAAGGCTGGATCGACGAGTCCCGGTTCGGCCCGAAGCTGGGCTTCCGGTGGTGGCGGTTCGCCGGCGGCCTGATGATCGGGCTGACCTTCGGCGTCAAGTGGTCGGCGCTGTACTACATCGCCGCGTTCGGCCTGCTCACCGTTTTCTTCGACGTCGCCGCGCGCCGGGCCGCCGGGGTTCAGCGGCCTTGGGTCGGCACGCTGCGCCGCGACGTGCTGCCCGCGCTGTGGGCGATCGTCGTCATCCCGATCCTGGTGTACCTCGCCTGTTACTGGGCCTGGTTCGCGAGCGAGACCGCGACCGACCGGAACTACGTGGCGATCAAGGACATCGATCCCGGCTTCTGGGCCTGGATGCCGCCCGCGTTGCGGTCGCTCGGCGACTACACGATGAACGTCCTCGATTTCCACGCGAACCTGGTGACGCCCAAGGACAAACCGCATCCCTGGGAGTCGAAGCCGTGGACCTGGCCGATGGGCCTGCGGCCGATGCTCTACGCGTACGCGGGTGGCACCGACGCGACCGGCTGCGGCGAGTCGACCTGTGTGCGGGCGACGATGCTGATCGGCACGCCCGCCTTGTGGTGGCTGGCCCTGCCGATGCTCGGCTGGAGCGTGTGGCGGTCGATCTTCCGCGCGGACTGGCGCTACGCCGCCGTGCTCGTCGGTTACCTGGCCGGGTTCCTGCCGTGGTTCACCAACCTCGACCGCCAGATGTACTACTTCTACGCGACACCGCTGGCGCCGTTCCTGGTACTCGGGTTGACGCTGGTTCTCGGGCAGATCCTCGGCGGCGCGAAACGCGGTTTCGAACGCCGGGGCACCGGCATGCTCGTCGTCGCCCTCTACGTGGGTCTCGTCGTGGCCAATTTCGCCTGGTTGTGGCCGATTCTCAATGGCAACGCGATCACCAACGACCACTGGAACGCCGAACTGTGGCTGCCGTCCTGGAAGTGATCACGACCGGTTGAGCGAAGGCCCAGCGAGGCGCCCCGAACCGACTTAGACTCCCGTCCGAATTGAGGATTTCTGGGGGTCGTCATGTCTCGTTGGCCGGTTCTCGTGGCCGTTGCCCTGCTGCTCACCGGGTGTTCCGGCGCCATCGACGGAAAGGCTTTCCGCGAGGGCTCGGCACCGGGCGCGAGCGATACGAAGTTTCCGCGCTACACACCGCCCGCCGACGGGTCGGGGTTCAGCGATCAGGCGCTCGACCAGCCGCTGGCCCTGCCGGTGAAACAGGGCGAGGAAGGCTGCGACTGGCTGGAGTCGATCAAACCGGATCTCCAGCCGCTCGGTCTCGTGAGCACGAAGGGCGTGCTCAGCGGCTGCCAGTTCGTGTTCCCGAACAACAAGGGCGCGCAGGTGCACGCCTACAGCCCGTACAGCTGGATCACGCAGGACTCGCCGGTGATGGAGCCGGTGGAGATCGCCGGGATCAAGGGCCGGACCTACGCCTTCGACCCGGAGCCGGCGACGTTCTGTTCGGTCAACATGGACGTCCGCGCCTACGCCTCGATCGCTGTCGACGCCTACGACGTCGACAGCGACGAAGGGGGCGCTCGCGCGGAGCACTGCGAACTGGCGAAGAAGGTCGCCGAAGTGGTGCTGAAGAAGTTCGTCCCGCTCGCCGGTGGTAAACCGGCGCCGAGCACCGTTCAGGAGCCTCCGGCCGAAGCGCTGAAGAACGCGGACATCTGCGAAGTCGTCAAGTTCACTCACGCGAATTACGCCGGAGTCAACGCCGGCCGCGAAGGCGCCCAGAAGGGCGAAGGGCCGCTTGGGCCGACCTGCACTCACGAAGTCGCCTACGCGAAAGCCGTCGGGATGTACACGAACGGCACGGGCGGCCTCGAAGCCGTGCCGCCGAAAGCGGGCGCCGAAGTCCGGAACGGGCAGTTCGGCACCCTGAAGGCCAGGTTCGAGCAGACCGCGGAGGCCTGCGCCTTGAGCGTCCAGCTGAGCAACGGACAAGTCGTGCAGGTCGACTTCGTCGGCAAGAAGAAGGAAGCGATGCCGCGGACTTGCGTCTCCGCACAGCTCATCTTGTCGGTGTCGATGCTGGCCCTGATCACCGGCGATTCCTGATTTCCCGATTCAAGTGTGACACTTGCCCCCGAGTTGTTACTCTTCGCTGGTCAACAGCAGCTCGACAGGGGGCATCATGACGATCCGACCGCTCGGAGCGGCCTGCGCGGCCGCCGCGTTGTTCTTGATCGCGGGGTGTGAAGAGCAGACGCCAGGCACCGCGTCGCCGCAAACCTCGGCTGTTCCGGGCAGTTCGGAAGTGCCGATCAGCAGCAGCGCGCCGCCCAGTGCTTCGAAGCCTTCGGCGATCGCTTCCGAGGTGACCAAACCCGCCACCGGCGGCGCGGTGGCGCACACCCCGGACGGGGCCGCGAGCGTGATGGAGGAGTATCACCACGCTCTGGGCGACAAGGACCTCGACACCGTTTGCCGGATCACCGGGCCGGCGTTCGACGGCGGCATGGCGGAATGCCGCAGCCTCACGCCGGTGCAGTTCGGGATGCTCTCGGCCGACGACGTCAAGAAGCTGAAGGCCACCCGCGTCGATCGGGCGAAACTGCAGAGCAAGGGGCCGGACAAGGTCCTCGTGCCGCCGGGCGCAATCAGCCCGCAGATCGCCATGATGGCCGCCCAGCCCAAGACGTTCACCATGGCCTGGCGCGGCGGGACCTGGGTCGTCGTCGACTGAGGGAGAGCAAGGGACCTTTGCTAGCGTTCGTTAGCGCACTAACTAACGGTAGCAAAGGTCCCTTGCTCTCTTTTCGCAGGTCAGCGGGGGTGGCGCTGCGGCTGCGGCTGCTGGTGGGGCTGCGGCTGCTGCGGAGGGCGGCGCGGCACGATCTGCGTCACCGGACCGTCCGGCGACTTGCCCGCGCGAGCGAGCCAGCCTTCGACGTCGCGCCGCACGGCGGTGAGCGTCGGACGACGGCGAGGCTCCTGGTCGAGCGACGCGATGAGGATCCGCGCGTGCGCGCTGCGGTTCGGCAGCTTCGACACCGGTTCGGCGCGGGCGGCCGCCATCAGCGCGGCCATCGGCGTCTCCCGGGTGCCACGCGGAGGCTGGCCCGAGAGCGCGTAGCTGACCGTCGCGGCGAGCTGCCAGGCATCCGACGCCGGGCTGGCCGGTGAGCCCATCGCCTGCTCGGGCGCGACGAAGTCCGGCGTGCCGATCATCATCCCGGTCGCGGTCATCTTCGAGTCGCCCTGGCTGCGGGCGATGCCGAAGTCGATCAGGTGGGCGAGCCCGTTGCGGTCGAGGATGATGTTCGACGGCTTGAGGTCCCGGTGCAGCACACCCTTCTCGTGCGCCGCGGCGAGCGCGCCGGCCATGGTCGACCAGAGCCGTCCGGCGGCGATGTCGTCGAGCGGGCCCTGCGAGTCGACGATCTCGGCCAGCGAGCGCCCTTCGAGGTACTCCATGACCAGGGCGAGCCCGTCGGGTTCCTCGACGAGGTCGTACACCTTCACGCAGTTGGGGTGGTTCACCACGGCCAGCGCCCTGGCCTCACGCTGCATGCGTTCTTCGGTGTCCCGGTCCGGCGCGTGCGCGATCTTCAACGCGACGGTGCGGTTGAGCTGGGTGTCGACCGCTTCCCACACGGTGCCGAAGCCACCGTGGCCGAGCCGCCGGACACGCTTGTAGCGGCTGCCGCCGGAGTTGCGGGAACCAGGAGGCGCCGGGATCGGGCCCGGGACGGCGGCCAGGGCGGGAGGTTCGGGTGCCTGCGCCAGCGCGGTCGCCGGGTACTGCTTGGCGGGCGGGGGCGGCAGTTGCGGCTGCGGCTTCGGGGCGGGCGGCTCCGGACGGTACGGCTCGATCTTCTGCCGGGGCTGCGGGTCGGGCCGGTTGATCACCGACCACGGCGGCGGGCCGACGAGCGCGACCGGGATGAGGCCCAGCACGCTGAACGGCAGGAACCCGAGCCAGAAGTGCACGGCCGTGTTCGCGCCCATGCCGACGCTCGCCAGCACCATCAGCACGAACGGGATCCAGAAGAACCGCGAAGGCCACTTCGGACCGCGACGGAACGCGGTGCGCGCCTGCAGCATCACGAACAGCAGCGACAGCGCCGGCAGCCCGACCAGCAGGATCAGGTAGAAGATGTAACTGAGCTGCATCCCGTTCGGGTAGAACAGCACCTCGTACACGTTCTGGCCGCGGCCGAGGTACTCGCTCTGCTTCCCGATCAGCGGGCTGTAGTCGGCGTTGAAAGTCGCCAGATCACTGCTGGAGAAGCCGGACTGACCGCCGGATTTGGACGCGGCCTCCTGGTACGTCTGCGAAACCCCGGTGGCCAGCAGCCACGGCACCAGGAAGACGGCGACGACGCCGATCCCGCCGAAGATGGACAGGGTCACCACGTCGTAGCGGTTGCCGGTGCCTTTGCGGATGATCGCGACGACCATCGCTCCCAGTGCGGGCAGCAGCGCGACCAGCGCTCCCGCGGTGCTCGTCGCCCACACCCAGTCCCCAGGCCAGATCCCTGGTCCGAACAGGCTGTGCGCGAACGAAAGCAGCGCGCTCGCTAGTCCCATGGACCCTGCTCCCCTCGCTCGTCGAGGCCGTTTCCGGCGGTTTTTCCCCTAGTCCAGCTTAGGACGCTCCATGCCCGCACGGGGTTGCCGGGTTGTCGCCGGCGTCTCTCCGCCGTTACCACCGGGCATCGGCCCGGCCGGAAGTCCATGATGGGGTCCGGTACCCGAACGCGAAGGAGCATTCGATGCACGCCGAGTCGTACCAGCGGAGCCTCGAAGACCCGGAGGGTTTCTGGCTCGAAGCCGCGCAGGCGATCGACTGGACCCGTCAGCCGACGCGGGCGCTCGACGCGGCGAAAGCGCCCTTTTACCGCTGGTTCCCGGACGGGGAGCTGAACACGGCGTTCAACGCGCTCGACCGGCACGTGCGGGACGGCCGCGGTGACCAGACAGCGCTGATCTGGGATTCCCCCGTCACCGATTCGGTTCGCCGGTTCACCTACGCCGAACTGCTGGACGAAGTCGCGCGCTTCGCCGGCGCGCTCGCCTCCCTCGGCGTCGGGAAGGGCGACCGCGTCATCGTGTATATGCCGATGGTCCCCGAGGCCGCGGTCGCGATGCTCGCTTGTGCCCGGCTCGGCGCGGTGCATTCGGTCGTTTTCGGCGGCTTCGCGCCCAAGGAGCTCGCGGCACGGATCGAAGACGCGAAACCCAAGGTCATCGTCGCCGCTTCGTGCGGGATCGAGCCGACGCGGGTCGTCGAGTACAAACCGATCATCGACGAGGCGCTCGCGGGCACCGTCCATCAACCGGACAAGGTCGTGGTGCTGCAGCGGGAGCGGGCTCGCGCCGATCTGAGCGAGCGCGACGCCGACTGGACCGAACTCGTCGCGAAGGCCTCCCCCGCCGATCCGGTGCCGGTCGCGGCCACCGACCCGCTGTACATCCTGTACACCTCCGGCACCACGGGGAAGCCGAAGGGCGTCGTGCGCGACACGGGCGGGCACGCGGTCGCCCTGGCCTGGTCGATGGGCGCCATCTACGACATCCAGCCCGGTGACGTCTGGTGGACGGCGTCCGACGTCGGCTGGGTCGTCGGCCATTCCTACATCGTCTACGCGCCGCTCCTGATCGGAGCGACGACGGTCATGTACGAGGGCAAACCGGTCGGGACCCCGGACGCGGGCGCGTTCTGGCGCGTCATTTCCGATCACGGGGTGAAGGCGTTGTTCACGGCGCCGACGGCGTTGCGAGCGATCAAGAAGGTCGATCCGGACGCGGCCGAAATCGGGAAATACCAGCTCAGCGGATTCAAGACCCTGTTCATGGCCGGTGAACGGCTCGATCCTGAGACCTATCACTGGGCGCACGCGAAACTCGGCGTACCGGTGATCGACCACTGGTGGCAGACCGAGACCGGCTGGCCGATCGCGGCAAATCCGCGCGGACTGGAACCGATGCCGGTCAAACCCGGTTCGGCGACGAAACCGGTTCCCGGCTGGGACGTGCGGATCCTCGATCAGGCGGGCGAACCGCTTCCCGCCGGGCGGGAGGGCGCGATCGCCATCAGGCTGCCGCTTCCGCCGGGTTCGCTGCCGACCTTGTGGCAGGACGACGAGCGGTACCGCGAGGCGTACCTTTCGCGGTACGAAGGCCACTACCTGACGGGTGACTCCGGATACGTCGACGAAGACGGCTACCTGTTCGTCATGGGCCGCACCGACGACGTCATCAACGTCGCGGGCCACCGGCTTTCGACCGGTTCGATGGAGGCGGTGCTGGCCTCGCACCCCGCCGTCGCCGAATGCGCGGTGATCGGCGTCCGCGACCAGCTGAAGGGGCAGCTTCCGCGTGGCTTCGTGGTGCTGAAGTCCGGCACCGACGTCGACGCGGAAACGCTCAAGGCCGAACTGGTCGCGCTGGTGCGGCGAGACATCGGCCCGGTCGCCGCGTTCCGTGACGTGTCCATTGTGGACGCGCTGCCGAAGACACGGTCCGGGAAGATCCTGCGCAAGACCATGCGCGGGATCGCCGACGGCCGCGACGAACAGGTGCCTTCGACGATCGAGGACGCGAGCGTTCTCGATGCCCTGAAAGCGGTTCTGCGCGGCGAGTGACCGGTGATCGGTACGGCCCAATGGTCCGATCGGGTGTTGTCGGGTTTGCCCTATTGGTCTATACCTTCTCAGGGAAGAGAGTCTCCAGGTATCCGACCGGAGGTGCTCCATGAGTAAACGCCTGTCCAGAACCGTGCTCGGTGTGGCGGTCCTGAGCCTCGTGACGTTCGGCCTGCCCGCGACGGCGAGCGCCGGGCAGCACGCGAAGGCCGAGCGGACCGTCGCCGACGTCGTCCCGGCGCCGGTCGACGCGAAACCCGATCCCCGCTCCGACTTCCGGCTCGGTCCCGCGACCGTGATCCGCACCGACCGCGAAGGCAGACAGGTCGCCGAATATCTGGCAGGCCTGCTCCGGCCCGCCACCGGCTACCGGCTGCCCGTCGTCAGCGGTCACCGCGGCGGCGGCCCCGCCATCTCGCTCGAAACCGGTCACGCGAGCGGCCGCGTGGGCACCGAGGGCTACCAGCTCAAGGTGTCGCGATCCGGCGTGTCCTTGAAGGCGAACACCGACGACGGCCTGTTCCTCGGCGTGCAGACACTGCGCCAGCTGCTCCCGTCGGCGATCGAGGCGAAGACCGTCCAGAAGCGTTCGTGGGTGGTTTCGGGCGGCACGGTGCTCGACTACCCGCGCTTCGGGTACCGCAGCGCGATGCTCGACGTCGCCCGGCACTTCTTCACGCCGGACCAGGTCAAGCTCTACATCGACCAGATCGCGCAATACAAGATCAACAACCTCCACCTGCACCTGAGCGACGACCAGGGCTGGCGGATCGAGATCAAGAGCTGGCCGAAGTTGGCGACCGTGGGCGGCCAGACGGCCGTCGGCGGCGCTCCCGGCGGCTACTACACGCAGGAGCAGTACAAGGACCTGGTGCGCTACGCGGCTTCACGGCACATCACGATCGTTCCCGAGATCGACATGCCCGGACACACCAATGCGGCGCAGCACTCCTACGCCGAGCTGAACTGCGACGGCAAGCCGATACCGCCGCGCACGGACATCGAGGTCGGCTACAGCTCGCTGTGCATCGGCAAGGACATCACCTACAAGTTCGTGGACGACGTCATCCGCGAACTGTCGGCGATCACCCCCGGGAAGTACATCAACATCGGTGGCGACGAGGCCCACTCGACCACGCCGGAGGACTACCAGACCTTCGCCACGAAGGTGCACCCGATCGTCGCGAAGTACGGCAAGACGATCACCGGCTGGCACGACATCGCCAAGACGAAACCGCCGGTTTCGGCCGTCCCGCAGTTCTGGGGCACGACCGGGACGGACGCCCACGTGGCCGAGGCGGCGGCGCGCGGCAACAAGATCCTGATGTCGCCCGCGAACAAGGCGTACCTGGACATGAAGTACCACCCGCAGACGCCGCTCGGGCTGAGCTGGGCCGGGCTGATCGAGGTCAAGACCGGTTACGACTGGGATCCGGCCACTTACCTGCAGGGTGTGACGGAGAAGAACGTGATCGGCGTCGAGGCGCCGCTGTGGTCGGAAACGCTGATCACGAGTGACCACATCGAGTTCATGGCGTTCCCGAGGCTTCCGGGGTACGCCGAGATCGGCTGGTCGCCGAAGGACTCCCGCACCTGGGACGCCTACCGGCTCCGGCTGGCGAAGCAGAGTCCGCGGTGGGTTCAGCAGGGCATCGACTTCTACCGATCCACGCAGGTCGACTGGAAGTAGCGTGCCATGAACGGGACGTTCCTTGCGAATTTCGCAAGGAACGTCCCGTTCATGGCACGGCCGCGGCGTCGAGGCGGGCGGTGATGGCGGCCTGGGCCAGCGCGTAAGGCTCGGTCCCGCCGAACATCACCGAATCGGCGTTCGCGGCCCGCCCGAGCGCGTTCAGTTCGAAGGCCAGCAGGTTCACGTCGACGGACTCCCGCAGGTGCCCGGCCTTCCGCGCTTCGACCGCGGTGGACCGGATGAACTGGACGAAGGCGCGGCTCGCGGTGGCGACCGCGTCGTGGACCCGGCCGGTCCTCGCGTCGAATTCGGCGCCGGTGTTGAAGAAGAAACAGCCGCCCGGGAACACCCGGCGTTCCGAGTAGTCGAGCCAGTTCGCGCACAGCGCGCGCAACCGCTCGATCCCCTGCTCGACCTCCAGCGTCGGCTCGACGACGTTCTCCGCGAAGATCGCGCTCGCCGTCTCGACCGCCGCGAGCTGCAGTTCCTCCTTGGAACCGAACAGGGCGAACACTCCGGATTTGCTCAGTTCCAATTCGGTGGCGAGCCTGCCGAGGGACAACCCGTCGAGCCCTTCGACCGACGCGATGTCGACGGCGCGCCGAAGCACGATCCGCCTCGTCGCGTCACCTCGGGCCACCCGGCCGTCAACCGGCATTCCGTTCCTCTCGCCGCCTCTTCCCCGATGCCAGGCCGTCACGGTACTGCCGGGAAAGCGCAGGCGCCGCGAGCACCCGGTCCAGCAGCGCCCAGTACGCGTCGCGGCGGGCGTCGTCGAGCTGGGCGACGTTGGTGAACGACGCGACGTAGACCTCGGCGATCGTCGGGCTCACCGGATCGCGTTCTTCGAGCGTCATCCGCCCCGACGTGGGAACCTCGCCCGTCCGGAGCACCCGCAGGTACCAGCCGCTGCGGCCGGAATCGATCATCGCCGGGATGACGTCCTTGCGCCCGGTCTTCATCGCGAGCTTGAAGCACGGCGTGCGCGGCTGCGAGACCTGGACCAGCGCGTCCCCCCAAGCCAGACGTCGCCGACCCGCACGTCGTATTCGTCGGCGCCCGTCACCGACGCGTTCTCCCCGAAATCGCCCGGGACCACCGGGAAACCCTGCTCGGCCCAGGCCGCGTAGTGCGTCGCCGGGTAGACGTATACCGCTTTGTCGACACCGCCGTGGACGCTCCGGTCCGCTTGGTCGTCGCCGGCCAGGTTGATCTCGCCGAGCTCCAGGGACGGCACCTCCACCCGCGACTTCGCGATGGCGCTGTACACCGGGATGTCGCGTTTCGTCCCCAGCACCGACGGCCGCCCGACGAAGACCTCGTTCACTTCGAGAGTGCTCACACCCTAGAAGATAGCACGACCGTTCGTATACATTGCCGTCATGGATCTCCTCTCGCTCACGACAAGAGCCCATCGCGCCACCAGGGACACCATCGCCGGAATCGGCGCGGACGACTGGGGCCGCTCGACCCCCTGCGCCGAGTGGACCGTCCGCGACATCGTGAAACACCTGATCGAGGGGCACGATTCCCGCACCGCGGAGGCGACCGGCCATCCGACGAAGACCCGGCCGTCGGCCGACGACGATCTCGCCAAGTCCTACGAAGAGAGTTCCGCCGAGTTCCTCGCGGCCTTCGACGGCGAAGCGCTGGAGAAGACCTTCGATTTCGGGAACTTCGGCCCGCTCCCCGGGAAGAACGCGCTGGCCGTGCTGTTCGTCGACACGCTCACCCACGACTGGGACCTCAACACCGCCCTGGGCCGCGAGCACCACTGGGACGACGAGCTCGCCGAGGCCGCGTTGAAGGTGGCGAGCCGCTATCCCGACGTCACGCCGGTACGCGGGCCCGGCGGCGCCTTCGACCACGCTGTCGAGGCACCGCCGGACGCCGGACCGGGCGCACGGCTCATCGCGTTGCTGGGCCGTTCAGCTCAGCCGACTCCTCGTCGCTGAACAACCGGGACCGGACCAGGAAACGGACTCCTTCGGGCGCCTCCAAGGAGAAACCGCTCCCCCGCCCCGGAACGACGTCGATGGTCAGATGCGTGTGCTTCCAGTACTCGAACTGGGGGCCCGACATCCACACCGGAACGTCGTCGATGCCCTCGACGCCCAGGTCACCAAGGTGGACGTCGGACGCCCCGGTGCGGAATTCGCCGGCCGGGTAGCACATCGGGGCGCTCCCGTCGCAGCATCCGCCGGACTGGTGGAACATCACCGGCCCGTGGAGTGACACCAGCCGCCGCAGCAGTTCCGCGGCGGCCGGTGTCAAGCCGACCCGCTCGGCCATCAGAAGAACCCGAGCGCACTGTCCGAATAGGACACGAGCATGTTCTTGGTCTGCTGGTAGTGGTCCAGCATCATCTTGTGGTTTTCGCGCCCGATCCCGGACGCCTTGTAGCCGCCGAAGGCCGCGTGCGCCGGGTACGCGTGGTAGTTGTTGACCCACACCCGGCCCGCCTGGATGTCGCGGCCGGCGCGGTAGGCGGTGTTGCCGTCACGCGACCAGACACCGGCGCCGAGGCCGTACAGCGTGTCGTTGGCGATCTTCAGCGCGTCGGCGTAGTCGTCGAACCTCGCCACCGAGACGACCGGCCCGAAGATCTCCTCCTGGAAGATCCGCATCTTGTTGTCGCCCTCGAAGACCGTCGGCTGCACGTAGTAGCCGCCGGACAGTTCGCCGCCGAGGTCACTGCGCTCGCCGCCGGTGAGGATCTTCGCGCCTTCCTTCTGCCCGATGTCGATGTAGGAAAGGATCTTCTCCAGCTGGTCGTTGGAGGCCTGCGCGCCGATCTGCGTCTCGGTGTCGAGCGGGTGTCCCTGCTTGATCTTCTTGACCCGCTCGACGGCGTCGCCGAGGAACCGGTCGTAGATACCGGACTGGATCAGCGCCCGCGACGGGCAGGTGCAGACCTCGCCCTGGTTCAGTGCGAAAAGCGCGAACCCTTCCTGGGCCTTGTCGTAGAACGCGTCGTTGGCCGCGGCGACGTCGTCGAAGAAGATGTTCGGGCTCTTGCCGCCGAGTTCGACCGTGACCGGGATGATGTTCTCGCTGGCGTACTGCAGGATCAGCCGTCCGGTGGTGGTCTCGCCGGTGAAGGCGACCTTCCGCACGCGGTTGCTCGACGCGAGCGGCTTGCCCGCCTCGACGCCGAAACCGTTGACGATGTTCAGCACGCCCGGCGGGATCAGATCGCCGATGAGCGACATCAGCAAGTGGATCGACGCCGGGGTCTGCTCGGCGGGTTTGAGCACGATCGCGTTGCCCGCGGCGAGCGCGGGCGCGAGCTTCCAGACCGCCATCAGCAGCGGGAAGTTCCACGGGATGATCTGGCCGACGACGCCGAGCGGCTCGTGGAAGTGGTAGCCGACGGTGTTGTCGTCGATCTGCGAGATACCGCCCTCCTGAGCGCGCAGGGCGCCGGCGAAGTAGCGGAAATGGTCGATCGCGAGGGGGATGTCGGCGGCGAGGGTCTCACGGACCGGTTTGCCGTTCTCCCACGATTCGGCGACGGCGATCGCTTCGAGGTTCTGTTCCATCCGGTCGGCGATCCGGAGCAGCACGTTCGCGCGTTCGTCCACCGACGTCCGGCCCCAGGCCGCGGCCGCGCCTTCGGCCGCGTCGAGCGCGCGGTCGATGTCGGCGGCGGTGCCGCGGGCGACCTCGGTGAACACCTGTCCGGTCACCGGGGTGGGATTCTCGAAGTACTGGCCGCTCGCGGGCGGGACGTACTCGCCTCCGATGTAGTGGTCGTAGCGTGCTTCGTAGCTGACGACGCTGCCTTCGGTGTTCGGTGCCGCGTACTTGGCCATCTTTCCTGCCTCATCGCTAGGGGTGACGGATGACGGCGAAGCTAGGGCGGGTGAGGTTGCACGCACGTTGCAACGAAGTGAGCGCGGTCACCTATCCTCGGAAACGTGGCGGAGCTGCCCGGAGGTGAAGCGTCGCCGCGTGACCCTCAGGCGTACGCGCGGCTGCTGAAGGACGTCCACGACGCCGTCCTCTCCGGTGTTCCCGCGCCGCGTTCCCCCAGGTCGATCGTGTCGGCTTCGTGGAATCGCTCGCTCGCCGCCCGCGTCGACCCGGACAAGGGCGTCGCGCCGCTGGTCTACGACTCCGGCGAGGTCAGCGGTCTGCGGGAGGAGCATCCGCTGGCACCGGTGCTGCCGATCCTGCGGCAAACGCTGGTGAGCATCGCCGACGACGCAGAGCACATGATGATCGTGACCGACGCGGCCGGGCACATCCTGTGGCGCGAGGGCGCGGCGGGCGTGCTGCGGCGCGCGGACGGCGTGATGCTCGCCGAAGGCACCCGGTGGAGTGAAGACGTCATCGGGACGAACGCGATGGGCACCACGCTCGCCACCGGGGAACCGGTACAGATCTACTCGGCCGAGCACCTGGTGCGCACCTATCACGGCTGGACCTGCGCGGCCGCGCCCGTACGCGACCCGGAGTCCGGCGCGTTGCTCGGATCGATCGACGTCAGCGGCCCGTTGCGCACGGTCCACCCCGCGATGCTCGCGCTGGTGACGGCGGCCGCGCAGCTCGCCGAAGGCCAGTTGCGGGCCCGGCTCGCGATGCGCGACGAGCTGCTGCGGGCCGCGAACATGACCCATCTGGAGGCGTTGCGCGGCGCGCCGGGCGCCCTGCTTTCCGCGAAAGGACGCGTGCTGGCGGCCGAAGCCTGCGGCGATCTTCCCGCCACGGTGGACATCCGGCCCGGCGGGGGCGCGGTCACCCTGCCGGACGGACGGCTCGGCACCGTGGAGCCGCTGAGCGAGGGTTACCTGCTGCGCCTGCGGAACCGGGTCCCGTCGAGGCGGCCGCGGCTCGCGCTGGAATTCCTCACCGACGGGCCACCATCGACCACAGTGGACGGTCGCGACGTGCCGTTCACCTTGCGGCACGCGGAGATCCTCACGCTGCTCGCGCTGCATCCGGGCGGCCTCTCGGCGGAGCGGCTGGCCCTGTTGCTCTACGGCGAGAGCGGCAACCCGGTGACCGTCCGCGCGGAGATCCACCGGCTGCGGACGCAGCTCGGATCGGACATCGTGCAGACGCGGCCGTACCGGCTTTCCGCCGAGGTCGACGCCGACTTCCTGCGCGTCCGGGCGGCGCTCAAACGGGGTGACGTCGCCGGGGCCGCGAACGCGTTCCGCGGTCCGCTACTGCCCGAATCGGAGTCGCCCGCCGTTCGCGAGGAGCGCGAATCGGTCACCGCGTCGGTCCGGCGGGTCGTCCTCGGCAGCGGGGACGCCGCGGCGCTGTGGTCGTACTGGGAGACCCCGAGCGGAGCCGACGACCTGGAGATCGTCGACGCGCTGTGCCGGGTGCTCCCGGAGGGCGATCCGCGACGCGCCGTCGCCTTCACCCATCGAGCCCGCGTCCTGTCCGGTCGTACTTGACGGCCGCTTGTTCGATCCTGTCGCGGCGGGCGTTCCAGAAGGCCTCGTCGCGCTGCCCGCCGGCCGCGTCGGTCGAGCCGTCCAGTTGTTCGCGCAGGATGTCGGCGTGCCCGGCGTGGCGGCTGGTCTCGGTGAGCATGTGGACCAGGACGTCGAGCAGCGTCACGCGCGGACGCGGCCACCAGGGCACGTGACCGGGCGAATCGAGGGTGAGCGCCGCGATCGTCGCGTCGGCGTGCGCCCGAGCGCGCCGATAGCGGCCGACGATCTCCTCGCGGGTCTCGTGCTCGGTTGCCCACAGGTCGGCGCCGCGCTGCCCGAGGTCGTCCCAGCGAGGTAAGGGCTCGGGGAACGGCCGGTCGAAGACCTCGCCGAAGTACCGGGATTCCCAGAGCGCCGCATGCTTGACCAAACCGAGCAGGTTGGTTCCGGTCACGGTCAGGGGACGGCGGATGTCGTACTCACCCAGCCCTTCGAGTTTCCGGACCAGCACCTCGCGGACCTCTCGCAGTTCGCCGTGCAAGCACGCTTTCGCGACGTCGTCGACCATGACCCGAGCCTGCCAGGTCCACACCGAGTAGACAGCGTCTACATCAGTTTGATAGACAGTGTCTACAAGGTGAACTCGTGGTTACGGAGATCTGGATGGGCTACCAACGTTTCGTCGCGCTCGGCGACAGCTGCGCCGAAGGGCTGGCCGATCCGCATCCATCCGGCGGCTTCTACCGGGGCTGGGCCGACTTCGTCGCGGCACGTCTCGCCGAGGACGAGCCCGGTTTCCGTTACGCCAATCTCGCGGTTCGCGGCCGCAGGCTCGACCAGATCCACGCCGAGCAGACCCCGGCCGCGAGCAGGCTCCAGCCGGATCTGATCGCCCTGTTCGGCGGCGGCAACGACGTGATGAGCCGCGGCTGGGACGCGCGCACGGTCGCCCGCCGCGTCGACACGGCCGTTCGCGCCTGCACCGGCATCGCGCCGCGGGTCGTCACCTTCACCCTCAGCGACATCTCCCACCGCATGCCGATGGGCCGCCGGATGCTCCCGCGCCTCACCGCGCTGAACGACGCCGTCCGCGAAGCGTCCGTCAGCTACGGGGCGACCCTCGTCGACCTCTGGCCGGACGACGCCGCGCACGATTCCCGCTACTTCGGCCCGGATCGGCTGCACCTGTCGGAGCAGGGCCATCGACGCCTGGCCGGGCACGTCCTCGGCAAGCTCGGCGTCTCCCACGACCCGTCCTGGCTCGCCCCGCTGCCCGGCTCGGCGGGACGCCCCGGCCTGCGCGCGGATCTGCGCTGGCTGACGCGGGAGGTCCTTCCGGTCGCGGGCACCCGCTTCCGCAACCGGCTCATCGGGCGCCAGCCGGGCGACGGTTTCCTGCCGAAGCGTCCCGAGCTCCTTCCCGTCCACGAGGAGACCCGGTCGTGGGCGCCCGAACCCGCCTGATCGACACCGCCGCGCGGCTGCTCGCCGAAGAGGGCGTCGGCGCGGTGACACTGCGCGGGATCGCCAAGGCCGCCGGTGTTTCGCACGGTGCGCCGCTGCGGCATTTCCCCGGCCGCGCGGCCCTGCTTTCGGCGGTCGCCACTCGCGGCTACACCGAACTGCTCGATCGCGGCGCGGGCCTTCCGGACGGGACACCACGCGAACGGCTCATCGCGGCCTGCCACGGCTACCTCGATTTCGCCCTGGCCAATCCGGCGATGTTCGAGCTGATGTTCCGCCGCGACCTCATCGACGCCGACGACGCCGAACTCACGCGAGTGAGCAGCGCGGTGTTCGACTTCTTCGCCGCGATGGTCGCGGAACTGCAGGAAGGCGGCTGGCATCCCGCGACCGATCCACGGCTGCTCGCGTCCTCGCTGTGGGCGTCACTGCACGGTCTCGCCCAGCTGTGGCTCTGGGGCGGACTGGCCGGTGCGAGCTTCGCGCCGTCACCGGAAAGAGCGTTGGCCGTCACCCTCGACGCCTACCTCGGCTGAACCGGGAAGTCTCTGCCCAGTACGGCTTTCGCCGCGTGCCAACCGCCCATCCCGTGCACGCCCGGCCCCGGCGCCGTCGCCGCCGAACACAGGAAGACCCCACCGAGCGGGGTCCGATGCGTGTTCCACCGGGCGACCGGCCGCCCGAGCACCTGACGCAGGTCCACCGCTCCGGCGGCGACGTCACCGCCGGGATAGTTCGCGTTGTAGGCCTCGAGTTCCGGAGCGGTGAGACAGCGGCTCGCCAGCACCGTGTCGGAGAATCCGGGCGCGAAGCGTTCGATCCGCCGCCGGACCAGCTCCGTGACGTCACGCGGATCCCCTTGCGGTACATGGCAGTACGCCCACACCGGCCGTTTACCCGGCAGCCCGCGGGACGGGTCGAGCGCCATCGGATCCGAAACGAGCACGAACCGGTCGTCCGGATCCTCCCCGCGCGCGACGGCGTTTTCGGCGGCGTACACCTCGTCCCGCGTGCCCCCGAGATGGACGGTGCCCGCCTTGGCGACCTCCGGCACCGCCCACGGAACAGGTTCGGAAACCAGGAAATCGACCTTCGCCACACCGGGCCCGTAGCGGTAGGACTCCAACGCCCTCCGGTATCGCGGCGGCAGCAGATCGCGGGCGATCTCGAGGAAACCGCGCGGGGCGACGTCGAGGATCACCGTGCGCGACGTCGCGAGTTGCCGCAGATCGGTGATCCGGCTGCCGAGGTGGATCCGCCCGCCCTGCGCCCGGACGTCGGCCGCGAGCGCCTCGGTGATCGTCTGGCTGCCGCCGCGGGCGATCGGCCAGCCGGTCGAGTGCGCCAGGTGGCCGAGCAGGAGTGTCGCGCCCGCCGCGGCGAGCGAAGGCTGACGGCCCATCACGTGCGCGGAGACCCCGGAGAGGAGCGCGGGCGCCTCCGGGCCGGTGAACAGGCGGCGCTCCAGACCGGCGGCGAGTGTCGCGATCCTGGCCGGGAGCAGGGCGGCGACCCGAGGATCCCGGGGAGGATGACGAAGGTCTCCGAGCAGCAATCCGGCCAGTTCGCGGCTGTGGTCGACCAGCGGGCCCAGCAGACGGCGCCAGCGGGCTCCGTCCGCGCCGAGTGCGTCACAGGTCCGATCGAGATCTTCGTAAGCGAGACCGGCCCGGCCACCGTCCAAAGGGTGCGCGTACGCGATCTCCGGCCGCAGGAGATCGACACCGTGCGCGGCGAGATCGAACCAGCGGAAGAACGGGGAAGCCGCGGCCAGCGGATGCCCGGTGGCGCAGATGTCGTGGCGAACTTCCTTTTCGAACAGCGAAGCCGTGCGCGTCCCGCCGCCGATCTCGTCCGCCGCCTCGTGCACTTCGACCGTGAGGCCCGCCCTGACCAGCAGGACCGCCGCCGCGAGCCCGTTCGGACCGGAACCGACCACCGACACGTCGACCGCCATGGTGCCCCCTTGCCGGGATCGGCGACAGCTCGCCCGAATATTGTCGGACCTCTCTCCTAGATTGATCCGCTCCAACCCAATCAGGAAGGAGGGCCATGCCCGACCATGACACGCTGCTCGCGCGCGTCCGGAAACTCCTCGCGAAGGCGGAGGACCCGGCGGTCACCGAGGCCGAAGCCGAGTCGTACAACACCAAGGCCGCCGAACTGATCGCCCGGTACGGCATCGATCAGGCGTTGCTGGCCGCCTCCGGGGCGACCGCGGACGAGATCACCCAGATCATGGTCCCGCTCGACAACCCGTACAGCCGGGACAAGGCGGGGCTGCTCACGAACATCGCGTATCCGCTGCGCTGCCGGGCCCTGCTGCACCGGCTCGGCCAGTCGGTCACCGCGGTGACGGTGTTCGGTTTCCGCTCCGATCTGGAGCGCACGGAGCTGCTGTACACGAGCCTGCTGCTGCAGGCGACCACCCAGCTCACCCGGGTCCGCCCGGAGAACCGGGTGTTCGCGGGCGAGTCGCTGGCGGCCTACCGGCGAACCTGGCTGCACGGGTTCTCCGGCGCGGTCTACGAGCGGCTCCGCAACAGTGAGGACACCGCCGCCCGGACCCATGCGGCCGCGGCCGGGCACCGCTCGGCCGAGCTGGTGATCCAGGACCGGACGGCGATGGTCAAGCAGGCGTACGACGAGCAGTACGGAGATCTGCGCTCGGCGCCGCCGAGGCGGTTGTCCGGCAGCGGCTACCTCGACGGGCACTCCGCCGGCGAGCGCGCCAACCTCAACACCACCGGCATCACCGGGCGACGCCGCGCGCTGCCCGCGCACTAGCCCGGCCGCATTCCCTCGCACGGCGGAGTCCGTGCCCGAAAACCACCTCGTGAGAATCGCCTGCCCTCGGGTCTACTGAGGACATGATCGTGATCGAAGACCTGGCCACCCGGCCCGACCTGCGCGAGCCCGCCCTCGCCCTCGGCGGTGTCGGCGGCGAATTCCTCCAGCACGGCCTGGCCGGTCTGCTGGCGAAGTCGTCCCACCTCGCGGCACGCTGGCCGGAGTACTTCCTCGTGCTGCTGGAAGACGGGGCCCCGGTGGCGAGAGCGGCCGCCGTCCCGGTCGGCTTCCCGACGGCCGAACGCCCGGAACTGCCGGACCACGGCTGGGACGCCGCCCTGATCTGGGCCGCGGAAGACCTGATGAGCGCCCGTGAGACGAACACCCTGATCGCACTCGAAGTGATGGTCGCGCCAGGCCGCCGTGGCGGTGGCCTGGCCACAAAAGCATTGGAAGCGTTGAAAACGCGCGCCTCGGATACGGGGATGCGCAAGCTCGTCGTGCCGGTCCGCCCGGCCGGGAAGGAGAACGAACCAGGACTGTCCTTTGAGGACTATGTGGCCCGTCGTCGCGCGGACGGCCTGCCGGAGGATCCGTGGCTACGCACGCATGAACGGCTCGGCGCCCGGTTCGTGAAGGTGGCGCCGTTCGCGATGACGGTCACCGGCACCTTCGCCCAGTGGAAGGCGTGGACCGGCGTCGAACTCCGGGACGGCCTCACGGCCGTGCCGGGCGGGATCGCGCCGGTGCTCGCCTCCTCGGCGCTGGACGTCGGCGTCTACACCGAACCGAACGTCTGGCTGGAGCATCCCTCCAGCCATAAATGCATGGCCCGTGAACGCTTCCCGGAACTATCGTCGCCCAATGCCTGACGCGCTCTTCGCCCACGCCCGGCTCGCACCGATCTACGACGCCTTCGACGGCGCCCGCGACGACCTGGAGCACTACCTCGGCATCATCGGCGAACTCGGGGCGAAGAGAGTCCTCGACGTCGGCTGCGGCACCGGCTGCCTGGCCGTTCTCCTCGTCGCGCGCGGGATCGAGGTCGTGGGGGTCGATCCCGCGGAGGCGTCGCTGGAGGTCGCGAAGGCCAAGGACCCGGAAGGGAAGATCACCTGGATCCACGGCGACGCGAAAGCGGTGGGTGACGTGAAAGCCGATCTCGCCATCATGACCGGGAACGTGGCCCAGGTCTTCCTGACCGACGACGAATGGCGCCGGACGCTCGAAGGCATTCGCACCGCGCTGGTGCCAGGCGGTCACCTGGTCTTCGAGATCCGCCGTCCCGGTCGCCGCGCGTGGGAGGACTGGGCGGCGGACACCGCGCACGACGTCATCGACGTACCCGGCGTCGGCGAGGTCGAGCAGTGGCGTGAGGTCACCGAGGTGAACCTCCCTTTCGTTTCGTTCCGGTACAGCTACCGGTTCTCCGATGGCGAAGTCGTCACCTCGGACTCGACGCTGTGGTTCCGCGAACGCGAAGACCTCGAATCCTTGCTGGCCGAACACGGCTTCCGCGTCCTGGACGTCCGGGACGCCCCCGACCGTCCAGGACGCGAGTACGTGTTCATCACCCAGCGGACCTAGAGAATTTCGCCGTCCGGAACGGTTTTCGGTCCGGTGATCTTCACGTCCCCGCGGACGACGACGTTCTTCCCGAAGGTGACGTCACCGTCCACGGCGAGGCTCGTGCACTCCTTGAGCGAAGGGGCGGAAGGGATCCGTGCGTCGAAGTCCGGCAAGAGCTTGTAGAACTCCTTGCTCAGCGAAACGACCGGCGGGGTGGTGGTGAACTCCGGGATCATCTCCCCGCTCTCGTCGAGCACGTACGCGTCGGACCGGACGACGAGCAGGTCGTCGGTGGTCTTGACCGGCGCGAACCGGGTCCGCGGGATTTCGATGGCCCGCGCGCCCTCGACGGAGCCGATCGCCGCGCCCATCGCCGTCTCGAGCTGGATGACCGGCGTACTGGCCGAATCAGCCGGATCGACGGTCTTCCGGTTCACGATCAGCGGCAGCTGCGGCGCGGCCGGGTCGGCCTCCTGCAGGGCCTTCAGCCGTTCGAGGTCGATCCAGATGTTGTTGGTGTTGTAGAAACGCCATTTGCCGACGTCACCGAACGAGTCGTCGCCGTCGGGGACCTGCGCGGATTCACGCAGGACGATCCGGCCCGCGCGCCGCGCGAGGTGCCCTCCCTTGCGGTCGGCCGCAGTGCCGAGCACGGTCTCCATCGCGAAGGGGACGTTCTCCTCGGCCAGCCACGCGGCGATCCGCGCGTCCGGCAGCGCGCCGAGGTTGTCGGCGTTGGAGACGAAACACCAGCGAACGCCCTCCGCCAGCAGCGTTTCGAGCATCCCGCTCACCGCGAGGGCGATGTAGATGTCGCCGTGCCCCGGCGGGCACCATTCGAGTTCCGGGTTCGCCGGCCATTCGGCGGGCCTGCCGTCGGCGGTGATCTTCGGCTCGCGGCCCTGCAGGAAGTCGGCCGGGATGACGTCGTCGGCGAGATCGGGATACTTCTTCAGCAACTCCAGCGAAGGTTCGCGGGTACCCGCCGAATTCATCAGGATCAGCGGGAGCCGCGCGTTGTACTTTTCGCGGGTCGAAAGCACCTGCATGGCGATGACGTCGAGGAACGTCTTGCCCGGTTTGATCTCCAGCAGCGACTTCGGCCCGGTGAGCCCCATGCTCGTGCCCAGCCCGCCGTTGAGCTTCAGCACGGCGGTGCGATCCAGCACCCGGCGCGCTTCTCCGGCGTCCGGCTCGGGCAGGTCGACGAGCCTGCTGATGTCTTCGAGCGGTTCGAGTTCGTTTCCCGGCAATTGGCCGGCGCCGGGTTCGGACAGCTGCTCGAGGCGACGCCGCAGGGCGGCCAGCTCCATGGCGTGAGCCCCCGCGGAACGCATCTTCGACAGCGTTTCGGCGAACTGATCGGACAGGTGCGCGTCAGAGCTCATTGTGCCCTTTCTGAACCACTGCGTCGGGGCGTCAGTCTATTACCGGACGCGGAGCCAGGCCGCGTTCCGGGGTCAGTACCCCGGTCATGCGGACGTCATGCGGTTCCGCGGGCAATTCACGCACGAGTTCGGCGTCCCGGACGACGGCGATCAGCGCCGCGTCGGGCGCGGCGAAGGAGAGCGACCGGTCGTAGTACCCGGCGCCTCTGCCGAGCCGGACCCCTTCGTCGTCGACGGCGAGCGCGGGGATCAGCACCAGCTCGGCCGTCCCCAGCGTGTCGGGACCGAGGCGGCGCCCGGTCGGTTCGAGCAGCCCCCGCAGCCTGCCGGGCGCGAGGCTGGACGGCCCCTCGAACGCGGCCCACTCCAGCGGCCCCGGTGTGTCGGGGACGATCGGCAGCAGCACACGTTTCCCCTGGTCGAGAAGTTGATCAAGCAGGGCCGTCGACCCCGGTTCGGTGCCGAAGGGGACATAGGCGCACACGACCTCGCCCGGCAGGCGGGCGGCCGCGGCGGCGAGCGCCACCGCCTCCCGGGTGCGGACTTCCGACACCTGCGAACGTCGTTCGGCAGTTATCCGGGTACGCCACTCCGCTTTGCTCAGGTGTTCATTGCCAGGCTCGACCACGCGGTCAGGTTAGGCTTCACGCCTATGACAGGCGCAGCGACCACCCCGGCGGCACGGACCACGAGGAGCTTGCCCGATCGGGCGATTTCCGCGGCTTCGGACCGCATCACTCCTGGTAACGGTGGTGAACTTCAGTTCACCGACGGGCCTTCATCGCGTGCCTGGTCGAACGAACGGATCGAGATCTCCCAGTCATGACGGAGCCCATCGCCGAAGCGGCCGAGACCGAAGACGCGGGACAGTTCCGTTCCGTCGAGGATCAGATCGCGCTGACCCTGGACGCCGCGGTACGCCCGCGCCCGGTCCGGGTCGCCATCTCCGAGGCCCAGGGCCTCCTGTGCGCCGAAGAGGTCGTCGCCGAACACGCGCTGCCCGGTTTCGACCAGGCCGCCGTCGACGGCTACGCGGTCCGCAGCGTCGACGTCCGCGCCGCGGGCCAGGAGCCCGTGCAGCTGCCGGTGGTCGGCGAGATCGCCGCCGGCTCCCGCCAGCCGCGGCGGTTGCAGCCCGGCCAGGCCGTGCGGGTCGACACCGGCGCGCCGCTGCCCACGCTCGCCGACGCCGTCGTCCCGACCGCCTACACCGACGGCCACCAGGCCAAGGTCACCGTGCACAAGTCCGTGCCGTCGGCGGCCTACGTACGCCGGACCGGCGAGGACGTGCAGATCGGTGACGTCGCCGTGCGCAAGGGCGACACCATCGGCTCGGCCCAGGTCGGCCTGCTCGCGGCGGTCGGCAGGGCGAAGGTCCTGGTCTACCCGCGGCCCCGGGTTTCGATCGTTTCCGTCGGCGACGAGCTGGTCGACATCGACCGCACCCCGTCGGTCGGACAGGTCTACGACGTCAACTCCTACGCGCTGTCCGCGGCCGCGCGGGACGCGGGCGCCGAGGTGAGCCGCGTCGGCATCGTCCCCGGCGACCCGAAACGGCTGCGGGAGGTCGTCGAAGGCCGCCTGCTGATGTCGGAGATCGTCGTCGTCGCGGGCGGCGCCGGCGGAAGCGCGGGCGACGAGGTGCACGCGGCGCTGTCGGACCTCGGCCACATCGACATGACGCGCGTCGCCATGCACCCCGGCTCCGTGCAGGGCTTCGGCCGGCTCGGCCCCGATTCGGTGCCGACGTTCCTCATCCCCGGCAACCCGATGAGCGCGCTGGTCGTGTTCGAGGTCCTGGTCCGCCCGCTGATCCGCGCCGCGCGCGGCACCCGCAACCCGCACCGCCGCATCGTCGGCGCGCGGCTGCTCTCGCCGATCACCTCGACCAAGGGCCGCAAGGGTTTCCTGCGCGGGCAGCTGCTGCGCGACGAGGGCAACGGAGAGTACCTGGTGCAGCCGCTCGGCACCTCCGGCGCGCATCTGCTCGCGTCACTGGCCGAGGCGAACTGCCTGATCAACATCGACGAAGACCTCACCGAGGTCGCCGCGGGCGAGCAGGTCAAGGTGACCTTCCTGGCCCAGCGGGCGTAATGGGCGCACCGATTTCCGGCGTCGCGTATCCGATCGAGAGCAGGCATCCGGGCTGGCCCACGAAGCTGGGCCCGATCCGGGTGCCCGCCGGGATCCTCGCCGTCCGGCCGGTCCGGCTGCGGGACGCCGGCGACTGGAGCCGCGTCCGGCTGCGGGACCGCGAACACCTCGAAATGTGGGAACCGACCGGCATCGGACCGTGGCCGGAGCGCAACGCGTATTGGTCGTGGCCGTCCCAATGGCTGGCGCTGCGCGGCCTCGCCAGGCGCGGGCAATGTCTCCCGTTCACCATCACGGTGGATGGACACTTCGCCGGGCAGATCACTGTGGGTAACGTCATCCGGGCGTCGCTCCGGTCGGCCTGGATCGGCTACTGGGTGTCGTCGGACATCGTCCGCGGTGGCGTCGCGACCGGCGCCGTCGCCCTCGTCACCGACCATGTCTTCGATTTCGGCGGACTGCACCGGCTAGAGGCGACCGTCCGCCCCGAAAACACCCCCAGCCTGCGGGTTCTCGCCAAGGCGGGCTATCGCCAAGAGGGTCTTTTCGAGCGCTATCTCGACGTCGCGGGCGGCTGGCGGGACCATTTCTGCTACGCCGTCACCAAGGAGGAGACCGGTGACGGACTGGTCTCGCGGCTCGTCGCGAAGGGCCTCGCGGAGCGCGTTTGACCCCGTCACCGCGTCGTTCCGGTGACCGCGTTACCACAAGCTGTGAGATTCACCTAATTTGGTGATGCATTTTCCGTGATCGAAACCGGCGAGTCTGCGCGGCGTGTGTGACTGTTGTGGCTAGCGTGACTACAGCAGTGGATCGGGGGAGGTGACGGGAGATGCCCAGTTCGGTGATCATCGTCGCGCTCGCAGCGGCATGGCTCGTCGTTCTCGTGCCCATGGTCGCCCGCAAGCGCCAGCAGGTCGCGCGGACGACGGACTCGGCCTTGGCGGCGCGGGTCGTGCGGAGCGGGAGCACACGCCACGAGGGACCGGAGGAGTTCGCGATGGCGGAGAACACGGAACCATCGGTAGAAGACGACCTGGCCGAACTCGAGGCGGAGCTCGACGCCGACCTCGAAGACGAGGCACCGGAAGCCGAGCCGCTTCCCCAGCCCTCGCGCGCGGCCCGGCCCGAAAGAGAACGCCAGGGCAGCGGCTACCGGCCCGGCCGGGGCGGATTCGACCCCGAAGCGGCGGATATCGCCGCGCGCGCCAAGTACGCGTTCCGGCAGCGGATCGTCATCGCGCTGCTGGTGCTGGTGGTCACCACCGCGGCCGTCGCCGGCTTCCTGACCCCGACGGTCTGGTGGGCCCACGGTGTCGTCGACGCCGCCCTCATCGGCTACCTCGTGTACCTGCGCCGCCAGGTCCGCATCGAGAACGAGATCCGGCAGCGTCGTCTCGCGCGCTTCAACAACACCCGAGCCCCGCGCCGCCCGGCGGTCGATGACGACGAAAAAACCCACGAGTCCCGTGAGGACATCGAGGTCGTCGCCACCGAACGCCCGGCCGTCGTGGAACGCAAGCCGTCCCCGATGTCCCGCCTCCGGCGCCAGGCCGTCGTCGTCGACCTCGACGACGAAGATCCGGCCTTCCACGAGCTCGACGAGCCCGGGACCAGGCCTTTCCGGCGAGCCTCCGGAGAGTGACCCCCCTCGTTCAAGGCTTCATGAGCCGCTGCTAAGCTCATGGAGCCTTGAACAAGGGGCAAGCTTCACCAGGGGCTGTAGCGCAGTTGGTAGCGCGTCTCGTTCGCATCGAGAAGGTCAGGGGTTCGATTCCCCTCAGCTCCACAGTAAGTCGAAAGGCTCTTCCCAGAGAAGTCGGGAAGGGCCTTTTCGCTATTCGCGCAGCCGGGTTGTACGAATCTTGTACGCGCGTGAACGACCTTCGCTCGAACCGCGAAACCCGACGAAGGCGAGCGCTCATGTCCGAGCAGGTGCCCCGATCCCCGTTCTCCCGACGTTCGCTGCTGCGCGCCGGCGGGGGTCTCGCCGCGACGACGGCGCTGCTCGGCACCGGCGCGGTGTTCGCCGCGCCGGCTTCGGCCGCGATGCCGGCGTCCAAGCGATTCGACCTCACCAAGCCGTCGTACGACGAGTTTCGCAGCAAGATCCTGCACGAGTCGCATCACGTGATGCAGGGCTTCGCCTTCGACAACCAGAACGTGCGCATCTTCATCGTGAACGCCCGTAACGGCGGGACCGGCGACGACTTGTGTGTCACCCAGGTCAACTTCTCGGGTGAGATCCAGGGCTCGATGCATCTCAACAACGCCGGGCACGGGGTGTCGATCGGTGTCGAACCGGTGGGCACCGATTCCTATATCTGGATGGAATGCGATTCGGACGGGCCGACGGGCAGCGGTCGTGGCACGGCGCTGGCCAGGTTCAAGTTCGTCAACGGTGGCACGCCGTCGGTGAAGAAGTTCCTCACCGGCAGCAAAACGATCACCTGCGCCACCGATCCGATCAACAAGCGGATCGCGGTGCGCCGCAACGAAGGCGGGAAGATGTTCTACAGCGTCTACCCGCTCGCGTCCGCCGCCGCTGGCAACTTCAGCTCACCGCTGGCGCATTTCGCGCAGCCCGCGCTGTCCACCGTGCCGGTGACCTTCCAGGGCTACACCATCTACGGCCAGTATCTGTACACATTGGACGGTGAAGGACACGCCGATCCCGCCGACATCAATTCCTACGTCACGTGCATCGACATGAACACCGGCACGGTGAAGAGCCGCGCGCTGACCAGGGCGGGGAAGTCGCTGGTGTTCCGCGAGCCGGAGGGGCTCGGGATCTACCGGAGCCTGGCTGGGGAAACCCGTTTGTACATGGGTTTCGGGTCGCGCAGCAGCATGGAGAACATCAACCGCTACGCGAACCTGTTCTACAAGAACGTCCTCATCGACTGAGCCGCCGAAGAGGCCTGTCCCCGGGGAAGGACAGGCCTCTCCGGACGGACGTCACTTGTCGCGCGGGGTGTTCTGGTACGCGGCGAGCCGCCACTCGCCGTCCTGGCGGGCGACGGTCCACGAGGCGCGGATCGCGTTGTGGTCGGCGACCTCGGACTCGCCCTTGTACAGCACGCCGCCCTGAGTCAGCAGCACGGCGGAGTCCGCGGAGAGGAACCGGAGGCTGACGGGCTTCCCGGTCACCTGCGTGCCCTTGTAGTTGGTGGCGTAGGCGTCCTTGAGGAACGTCCGGATCTCTTCGCGACCGTTGGCGAAGCTGCCGGCGAGGATCATCGTGCCATCCTCGGTGAAGACGTCGGCGAACGCGTCCGCGTCGTGGTAGGCCCAGGCGGCGATGACCTTCTGGGTGAGGGCCGCGATGGCCGCCTTGTCCGCGTCGGTGACCTTGGCGGTTTCGGTGGTCGTCATGACTTTCCTTCCTGGAGGTCGTCAGATGTAGAGGGTGTTCGGCTCGAGCCCGCACAGCACGCGCCCGTACAGCTCGTTGTTGGTGTCGGGGTGCATGAGCGCGTGCAGGTTGACCGCCTGGATGTCGCGGACGATCCGCTGGATCGGGACGTCGGAGAAGATCGACGATCCGCCGCTGGCGTTGGCGAAGATGTCGATGGCTTCCTTGCTCAGCTTCACCGTCGCGCCCATGTCGGCGCGCGCCTGGACGCGCTCTTCGAGCTTCCACGGCGTGCCGTCGGCCGCCTTCCCGTCGACGAGCGAGGTCAGCCGGGTGGCGTGGAACTCGGCCTGGTCCACCTTCAGCACCGCGTCGGCGACCTGGTGGTGCGTCAGCGGCGCTTCGCGCTGGCTTTCGTAGGCGGTGTAGGTGATCTTGCGGTTCGGCAGGCGCTTGAGGAACTGCTCCTTCGCGGCCCGGCCGAGCCCGACGACGCTGCCGACCGACGACGCCGCGGCGACCGGGAGCAGCGGCGCGCGGAAGATCTCGAGCCCCGCGTTGGCCGTCGAGGAGTACTGGCCCTGCAGGACCGCCGGCAGGCTGATGATCCGCTCGCTCGGGATGAACAGGTCCTTGGCGACCGTGCTGACGCTGCCGGTGCCGCGCAGGCCGCTGGTCGTCCAGTCGTCGACGATCAGCAGATCCGAGATGGGGACGACACCCATGACCGGATACGGCTCCGCGCCTTCCTCGACGAGCACCGCGATGACGACCTGCCAGTGGGCGTGCCGCGCGCCGCTGATGAAGCCCCACTTGCCGTTGACGACGATGCCGCCCTCGGCGGGCCCGGCGATCGCCGTCGGGCTGAGCGTCCCGCACACCCGGATGTCGGGGCGGGAGAAGACCTCGTCCTGGACCGCGTCCGGGAACAGGCCGGTCATCCAGCTGGTGATCCAGCTGACCGCGGTCGTCCAGGCCGGGGACGCGTCGGCGCGGCCCAGTTCCGCGGCGACCTCGACGAGGGTGCGGGTGTCCGCTTCGTAACCGCCGTACCGCTTGGGGACCCGCAGCCGGAAGAGACCGGCCTCGGTGATCGCCTCGATCGACTCGTCGTGCAGGCGCCGGTTCTCCTCCGTCCAGGCCGCGTGCTTCCGCAGCGTCGGAACCAGATCGGTGGCCCGCTGGACGAGCTGTTCGCGAGTCGGGTTCTCGGTGTTCGACACCATTTCCTCCTAGCCGTGGAACCGGGTGAGCTGGTAGCGGGAGGACACCGGTCCTCGCGTGAACCTGTTCGACGGTCCCAGCCGGACGCCTGCCGTGACGTCTCTCCGATTGCGGCAGATTTGAGGACGTGGGGTTCCGGGCGGCGCGGAGACCATGAGTCGGCCGGGAGGACTTCAGGCTCGCCCGCCGACGAAGAGGAGATCGTGGATATGGTCATCGTGATGTCGCCGGACGCCACCGACGAAGAGGTGTGGGCGATCGTCGACCAGGTGGAATCCGTCGGTGGAAGCGCCTTCGTCAGCCGTGGGGTGAGCAGGACGATCATCGGGCTGATCGGTGATGTCGACCTGTTCGAAACCCTGAATCTCAGCGGGCGCCCCGGCGTCGCACGGGTGACCCGGATTTCCGCGAAGTACAAGCTCGTCAGCCGCGAGCACCGGCCGGAGGGCCGGTCGACGGTCGTGGTCGGCGGGGTGTCGATCGGACCGGACACCACGACCCTGGTCGCCGGGCCGTGCGCGGTGGAGACGCCGGAACAGACCCTCGAAGCCGCGCTGATGGCCAAGCGAGCGGGTGCCACCCTGCTTCGCGGCGGCGCCTTCAAACCCAGGACTTCGCCGTACGCCTTCCAGGGGCTCGGTGAGCTCGGGCTCCGGATCCTGGCCGACGTCCGGGCCGAGACCGGGCTCCCGGTGGTCACCGAAGTGGTGGCGCCGCACGACGTCGACATGGTCGCCGAGTACGCCGACATGCTGCAGATCGGCACCCGCAACATGCAGAACTTCGGGCTGCTGCAGGCGGCGGGCCGGGCCGGGAAGCCGGTGCTGCTCAAGCGCGGGATGAACTCCACCATCGAGGAATGGCTGATGGCGGCCGAGTACATCGCGCAGCGCGGCTGTCTCGACATCGTGTTGTGCGAACGCGGGATCCGCACCTTCGAAACCTCGACCCGCAACACGCTCGACGTCTCCGCGGTGCCGGTGGTCCAGCATCTCTCGCATCTGCCGGTGATGATCGACCCGTCGCATTCCGGCGGCCGCCGCGATCTCGTGCTGCCGCTGAGCCGGGCCGCGATCGCGGTGGGCGCCGACGGCGTGCTCGTGGACGTGCACCCACATCCGGAAGAGGCGCTCTGCGACGGGCCGCAGGCGCTGGTGACCGAGGATCTTCAGGAGCTGTCGCAGGCGCTGGACGCGCTGGGCACGCTGATGGGCAGACGACCGATGATCGAGCCGTGGCGCCATCTTCGGGCCAGCTGATTCATTCCCGGCGTGACGCCGCGTAGGCGGCGGCCGCGAGAGCGACCGCGAAAAGCGCGTACGAGGCGAACAAACCGGTACCGGAGGAGCTCAAGGCGCCACCCACGGCCCGGCCCAGCAGCTGCCCGACGCATTCCGCGGTGATGACGGCGGTCGCCAGATCCGCGGCGGTGAAACCGCTCGAACCTGCGGTCGTGGCTCTGATGTACAGGCCGGGATAAGCGAGTCCGACGCCGATCCCGGCGACCGCCCAGGCGGCGAGGGCGGTGGCGAACGAACCTCCGAAGGCGAGGACGGCGGTGCCGAGCGCGGTCATGCCCAGGCCGACGACGGGAAAGCGCGCCGAGGCGAATTTGGCGGCCACCAGGCTGGTCACCGCCCAGCCGAGCGGGGCGGCGCTCAACACGATCGCCGCCTGCCCGAGACTCACCCCGAACCCGCTCGTCAGGAGGACGGTGATGAGACTGTCCGCGCCGAAATAGCCGATGGCGAACAGCACCATCGCCCCGAGCGCGGCGGGGGTGCCCGGCCGGAGCCGCGCGGTGCCCGGCGGGAGGATCGCGATCGTCCCGGCGACGGTGATCGCCGCGCCGGCGAGCGCGAGCGGCCAGTAACCCGCGCTGAACACGACGAGCGCCGCCCCCAGCGGTACCGTCAGTGTCTTCGCGAGCGGCCGCTGTTCGTCCTCTGTGGACGGTTCGCCACGGGCGGCGCGCACGACCAGCAACCGTCCGAAAAGGACGAACGGTACCGGGAGCAGGAGGGTCCACCGCCAGCCGACGAGATGTTCCAGGCCGAGCGTCGCGGCCGGGCCGACCAGCGCGGGCACGATCCACATCGCCGAGGACGCCGCGACCACCCGGATCCGCAGGCGGTCGTCGAGATGCCTGATCGCCGAGCTGATCCCGAAAATCGCCAGCAGGCCACTGGCGAGACCGGCGGAGAACTGGCCGAGGGCGAACATCCACGCCGTCCGCGCCGTCGCGGCGAGAAGCAGACCGCCGAGATAGGCGGCCATGCCGACGGCCAGCGTGCCGCGCGGGCCCAGCCCGCCGAGAACCCGGCTCGCCAGGGGAAGCGCGACGAACAGCCCCAGCGTCGAGCCGGCGATCAGGAGCCCGAGGTCGTTCCTCGCGTCCAGGTCGGCGGCGACGATCGGCAGCAGGCTGGAAGCGACGAAACCGGTGACGGCCGCCGCGAACTCCAGCGCGACGATGCCGACCGCGAGGAACAGCGGGCCCGCGCGCCGGGTCTCGGTCACGTGTAGAGGTCGCGGTCGTACAGGTTGAGCTGCACCCACACCCCGTCCGGGTCCTGGACGCGCATCGAGTGACCGAAGCCTTCGTCCATCGGCGGCCCCGGCTCGAACCCGGCCGCTCGCAGGCGTTCCGCGACGTCCTCCAACGGTTCCTCGGCTTCGAACGCCAGCTCACAACGGCCAACGTCGTCGCCGGAGGACCGGTGTACGGCCAGCATCCCGCCGGCGGCGGGCATCTCGACCCAGCCGCCTGGCCGCGACACCGGCCCGGTGCCGAGGCCGAGCGCCTCGTAGAACCGCGTCATCGCCTCGACGTCCGCGCTGTAGCGGATCGGCATGACCTTCATCGCTCACGTTCCTCACTGGTCCGCAGCAGGTACTCCTCCAGCACCCGTTCGACGAACGACGAGAGCGACTCGTCGGCGTCGACGGACGCGTGCTTCACCCGCTTGATGAGGTCGTTCGGCAGGTAGACGTTGAATTGCCGCTTGGTGACCTCAGCCATGCTCGCATGCTAGCAAGCGATCATGCGAGCGGTCGAGGAGGACCAGCGGGATCGTGGCCAGCGCCAGTGCCGCGCCGATCCACGGGATGGCGGTCAGCGAAGCCCCGAGGTTCAGCGCTCCGGCGGCGAAGGCCGGGGTGAGGCTGATCCCCAGCTGGAAGGCCGAAACCGTGGTCGCGCCGGCGAGGGTCGGAGCGGCGGCGGCGATCGTGAAAACCCGCCCGTAGAGCGCCGGATTGAGCACGAAGGCCGCGACACCCAGGAGGAACACCGTCGGCACGACCACCCAGGCCGAACTGGCGAAAAGCGCGAGCAGCGCCGAAAAGAACGCGATGCCGGCGCCGCCGCCCAGCAGCGCGTGATGCGGCAGGCGGTCCGAGATCCGGCCGCCGAGCGACAGGCCCGCGAAGGCACCGATCCCGAACAGCGCGAGGACCGCGGGGATCCAGATCGCGGGCAGGACGTCCGCGAGCATCGCCGCCAGGTAGTTGAAGGTCACCATGTACGCGGCCGTGCTCAGGATGGTGACCGCGTAGACGCCCCAGAGGCGCGGCGCCCGCATGGCGCGCAGCTCACCCGAAAGGCTCGGCGCGGTGGACGTCGTGGCAGGCAGGCCGACGGCACAGGCGGCCACACCCAGGACGGTGAGCGCGACGACGCCCCAAAAGCCGCCGGTCCAGTCGGTGAGGTTGCTCAGCAGGGTGCCCGCCGGTCCCCCGGCCACCATGGCGACGCTGAGCCCGGCGACGACGACACCCGAAGCGCGAGCGTTGCGGTCCGGCGTCACCAGGCTGATCGCGGTCACGGCGGCGACGGCGAAGAAACCGGCGTAGGCGAGGCCGGCGAAGAACCTGGTGATCAGGAGGATCCAGTAGTCGCCGGAGAGCAGGCCGAACGCGATGGCGGCGGCGAAGACGGACTGTGTCGTCATCAAGGCCGTCCGCCGGGGCCACTTCAGGCTCAGCACGGCGAACGGCGGGCCGCCGAGGACGACACCGAGGGCGAACGCGGTGATGAGCGCGCCCGCGGACGACAGGGAGACGCCGAGATCGGCGGCGGCCGCGGGCAGCACCCCGGCCATCAGGAACTCGGCGCTCCCCATGGCGAACAGGCTGAAGGCCAGGAGGTAGACCCCGGTGGGAAGGCGTTTCGTCTCGATCATGCCGCCAGCATCGGAAGCTTCTGGCTGTTTCGGCAAAGAACTTTGCCGGAACCGGGACGACCCTGCTGTGCTGGCGGCATGGAGAGCCAACCCACCGTCACCGCGGCGATCGAACAGATCGCGCCCCGGCTGCGCCGCGCCCGGGAGAAGAAGGGCACCACGCTGGTGGAACTCGGCCGCGCCACCGGCATCTCCACGAGCACCCTGTCCCGGCTCGAATCCGGGCAGCGCAAACCGAGCCTCGAACTGCTGCTGCCGGTCATCGCCGCACTGGGCCTGCGCGTCGACGAGATCGTCTCGTCACCGAGAGTGCTCGAACCGCCCGCGGACGGCCGCACCCTCATCCCGCTCACCCGGCACGAAGACGGGCCCCGTGCCTACAAGATGACGATCCCGGCGGGCGACGACGAACCCCGCCCGCGAACGCACGGCGGCCGCGAGTGGCTTTACGTGCTGCGGGGCAGGCTCCGGCTCGTGCTCGGCGACCAGGACGTCGTGCTCGGCGCGGGCGAGGCCGCCGAGTTCGACTGCCGGACGCCGCACTGGTTCGGCGCCACCGGCCGCGGGCGGGTCGAAATGCTCAGCCTGTTCGGCGAACAGGGCGAACGGGTCCACGTCCGTGCCCGCACCCGGTGAACTCAGACGCGCTGCTGGATACGGATCAGGTTCCCCGACGGGTCGCGGACGGCGCCGTCACGCAGGCCGTACGGCTGGTCGGTGGGCTCCTGGATGACCTCGGCGCCCGACTCCTGCAGGTGCTTGAAGAGACCGTCGAGGTCGTCGGAGGAGAACAGGATGCCCGCGTAGGTGCCCTTGGCCATCATCTCGCCGATGACGCGGCGTTCGTCTTCGGTGATGCCCGGATCGACGGCGGGCGGGTGCAGCACGATCGACACCGGCTGTCCCGGCGGGCCGACGGTGATCCAGCGCATCCCGTCGTAGCCGACGTCGTTGCGCACCTCGAACCCGAGCAGGTCGCGGTAGAAGGCCAGAGCGGCTTCGGGGTCGGTCTGCGGGAGGAAGCTCCCGTGAATGGCGATGTCCATGACGGTCACGCTAGGTGAGACCGGTTCACGACGCTTCTCGATTCCTGATCGCCTCGATCGCGGCGACACTGCGGTCGACGTCCGCCTCGGTGGTGCTCCAGTTGGACACGGAGACACGCATCAGGCGCATGCCGTGCCACGTGGTCGCACCCATCCAGCACTCGCCGGAGCGTTGAAGGGCCTCGACGACCCGATCCGTATCTTCGCCGAAGCTGACGAGCACCTGGTTCAGCACCACGTCGTTCACGACCGTGACGCCTTCGCACGCGTCGAGTTTCTCGGCGAACCTCCTGGCCAGCGCGCAGCATCGCTCGATCATCTCGGCGATCCCCGCACGACCGAGTTCACCGAGCGCCGCCCACGTCGCGAACCCTCGCGCCCGGCGGGAGGATTCCGGCACGAAGTCGCTCGGCGCCCGCACCCCGCCCTCCCCCTGGCCGGTCAGGTACGCGGCGGTGAGCGCCATCGCGGCCCGGTGCGACCCGGGATGAGCGCAGAAGGCGTAACCGCAGTCGTACGGGACGTTGAGCCACTTGTGCCCGTCGACCGCCCAGGAGTCGGCCTTCTCCAGCCCCGCGGTCAGCCGTTTGAGCGAGGGTGCGGCGGCCGCCCAGAGCCCGAACGCGCCGTCGACGTGCACCCACGCTCCATGGCGGTGGGCGATCTCCGTCGCGGCGGCGAAATCGTCGAACGCGCCGGTGTTCACGTTCCCGGCCTGGAGGCAAACGATTGCGGGTCCGTCGAGCGTCCGTTCGAGATCGGCGATGTCGAGGGCGCCTTGGCCGTCGGCGCGGACCGGCCGGACGGCGTCGGTGCCCAGGCCGAGCAGGCGGAGAGACCGGTCGATCGTCGCGTGCCGCTCTTCACTGGCGACGACCGGCAGCGGCGGCGCCCCGGACAACCCGCGGCGCTCGACGTCCCACCCGGCCCGCGCGAGGACGTGGTGCCGGGCGGCGGCGAGGCCGACCGTGTTCGCACCCTGCCCGCCGGTCACGAAACCGAAGGAGGCGCCGGACGGCAGGCCGAGGACGTCCTTGAGCCATTCGCCCGCCACCTCCTCGACGATCGCGGCGGCGGGCGAGGTGATCTTGTTGAACGCGGGCTGATCCCAGCCGGTCGCGAGCATGTCCGCCGCGGTCGCGGCGTCCAGCGCCCCACCGGTGACGAACCCGAAGTACCTCGGGCCGGTGTTCGCCACCAGCGCCGGCTCGACGGCGTCCGCCAGCCGCCGGATCACGTCGGCGGGCGAGGCGGGTTTCTCCGGCAGGTCACCGAGCTTCTCCCGGACGCCCGTCGTGTCCTCGGGGAAGACCGGGACATCGGCGACGTTTTCGCGGTAGCGGGTCACCCGGGCGGCGACGTCGGCCAGCAGATCCCGCAACTCGGTCATGCGTTCATGATTCCACGACGGCGCCGGGCTCCGGCCAGGAAAAGCGCACCTACGAGCAGCAGGGCGATCGTTCCGGCGTCGAAACCGCCCAGCAGTCCGAGCAGGACCGCCCACGCGAGAACGCCCGACCCCAGCCAGGCGGGCACGCGTTCGCCGCGCCGGGTATGACGGAGCACCAGCCCGCCGAGCAGAACCAGCGGCACCCCGAAACTGCCGGGGCTGAGCCAGAACGCCTCGGCCATGGGGAGCCGGTCGGGCGTGGGGTCCAGCGTGACCGTGTTGAAGAATCCTTCGTCGAAGATCCGCGCCCAGACTTCCTGGCGCATGAAGCCGGCGACGACGGTGTGGAAGAGGCCGCCGCCCAGCGCGAGAATTCCGCCCCAGGTGGCCGGGTCGCGCCACCGGACGCGGGTGGTGGTCGCTTCGGCAGTGCCATCGATTGTCCGCATGCGCATCAGGCTGCTCGCCGTCGCGGTGGGAATCCTCGGCCTGAGGTGCTCGGCTCCTCCTCCGAAATGATGAGATCGGCTCAGCTCGGCCGTACGAGCCCGTTCTCGTACGCGAAGATCACCGCCCGCACCCGGTCACGGACCTCGAGTTTGGCGAGGAGATGACCGACGTGCGTTTTCACCGTGGTTTCGGAGAGGAAGAGCCGCTCGGCGGTCTCGGCGTTGGAGTATCCCCGCGCGATTTCCAGCAATACGTCGCGTTCCCGCGCGGTGAGCCGCTTCAGCAGCGGAGATGGTTCGCGTGCGACAGCAAGCTGGTCCAGCATGCGGTGGGTCGTGGAGCGCGCGATCACGGCATCGCCGGCGTGGACGGCGCGGATGGCGTGCAGCACCTCGTCGGCCGACGCGTCCTTGAGCAGGAACCCGCTCGCACCGGCGCGCAGGCCGGCGATGGCGTACTCGTCGAGATCGAACGTCGTCAGCAGGATGACCTTGGGCGCGTTCTCGCGGGCGGCGACCAGCCCGGTGGCCTCGACGCCGTCCATCCGCGGCATCTGGACGTCCATCAGCACGACGTCGACCCGTGTCTCGGCGAGCTTCGCGACCGCCTCCACGCCGTCGGCGGCCTGGAGGACGATCCGGATGTCGTCGGTCGCGTCGACGACCATGGCCAGCCCGGTCCGGACGAGTTCCTGGTCGTCGACCAGCGCGACGTCGATCGTCATCCCGAAGCTCCCTGTTCGCCGACGCGGAACTCCGCGCGCACCCTGAAACCGCCGTCGACCGGACCGGCCTCGAACGTACCGCCCGCGGCGCGTACGCGGTCCCGGACGCCACTCAGGCCGGCGCCCGTGCCGGGCAGCGAAGGCCGCTCGCCGGCCCCGGCACCGTCGTCCTCGACGACGAACACCGACACCCGCGGGGTGTGCGTGATCGTGACGGTGACAGCCGTGCGTGGACCCGCGTGTTTGACACTGTTGGTCAAGCCCTCCTGGACGAGCCGGTACGCCGCCATGGCCGCGTTCGCCGTCAGCGCGTCGGGCCGCCCCTGCTCGGACAGCCGGACGTCGACGCCCGTCGCGCGGACCCGCTCCACCAGCTCCGGTATCCCGGCGAGCGAGGGCCGCGGCTCGCTGTCGCGCAACACCCGCAGCGTGCCCCGCATGTCGGCCAGTGCCTCGCGAGCGGTCCCGGCGATGACGGAAAGCGCCTGTGCGGCGCGGTCCGGCGCCTTGGCAGCGATCGCGGAACCGCCTTCGGCCTGCCGCACGATGACCGCCAGCGAATGGGCGACGATGTCGTGCATGTCGCGGGCGATGCGCCGGCGTTCATCGGCCGCGGCACGCTCGGCGGCTTCCGCGGCCTCGTCGGCGAGGCGCCGCCGCCGGTCGAACCGGAAGCGGCCGACGGTCCAGGTGCCCGCCACCGCCGCGACCAGGGCGAGCACGGCCAGCAGCAGCGTGAGCCACCCCGTGGGCAGCGCGCCGTAGGCCGTCGCCGTCCGTGCCGTGCACAGCACCGCTCCGAGCACGCTGACGCCGAGGGCGAGCAGGCTCTCGCGCAGCGGCCGATGCGCGGCGACGGCGTACAGGAGCACCAGGTAGGCCGCCGACGTCGGCAGGAAGAACAGCGGGATCTCCATGCTGTCGCTCACGCTCACCAGCCCCAGTGGCTCGGACCGGACCACCGCGTTCGGCAGCACGACGAGCACCGCCATCGCGAGAGCGGCGGAGATGAACGCGGCTTCGGTGGCGATCCGACGCAACGCGACGCTGGAGTGCACCACGATCCCGCAGACACCCGCCACCCACAGCGCCCAGGCCGCCGAGTCGGCGACCAGGAGGATGTCGAGCGAGGCCGGCCCCAGCAGCACGGCGACAGCCAGGGCGAGCAGGAGGTCCGAACCGGCCGGGTGTGCCCGCGTCCACCGGTCCACGCGGTCGGTCCACGTCACGGCCGGATCGTAGACCGTTCCCGGCCCCGGTGGCCTGCCAGAACGAGCACGGATCAGGAAGGCGAGACCGTCAGGCGGCACGCTCGGAGATCGTCCCGCTCACGACGGCTCGTACCCTGGACCGGAGCCGATCTCGGTCCGGCACGGACCAGGTACGGAACAGAGGGCGTGACCAGGTCCTCATGTGACCTTGGGAAACCTTGTTTGACCTGCGCCGGAATGCCCCGGTACCGTTAGGCGTTAGCACTCTTGTCGGCTGAGTCCCGGCGAAAATCCGGTTACCCTCTGCGACTACCTTCCTGGCAGGCCTGGGGCTCATTCCCTTGTCTCGCAAAAGAAACTTCCCGTTGCCGAAGTACCAGCGTCTGGCACCGTCTGTGACCATCTCCGGCGACTTGGTGGGGTCCACGGAACAGGTACGGAACAGGCCTGGAGCGCAGATATGCCCCCGGACCTGGTGTTTTCCGGGGGCATATCCACTGTAGCGCGCCTAGTCGCAGCCATCGCCAAGGAAGCCTTCGATCCGACGGTTGGCAGCGTCTCGCGTCCCGTGGACGAACTTGGCGTAGATCTTCGTCAGCATGTCGACCGTGTGCCCAGCCCTCGCCGCGACGTCAGGCAGCGCGACGCCCGCAGCGATCCACGACGAGACCGCCGCATGGCGAAGGTCGTACGGCCGAGCGGCCAGCGGCGAGGCGACCTCCCCCGGCAGCAACGCGAGCGGCCGGGCCAACCTCCAAATGTCGCTGTAAGACGACTGACTGATCGGACCACCTTCACTGGTTCGGAACAGCCGACCATCCGCCGCCAGGCCCTCCCTGTCGATGTGCTCGGCCAAGATCCGAACGAGCACCGGAGGGATCGGGACGGTTCGCCGATGCTCTTCCGGACGATGCTTCAGCGATCGAACCTGGTACGTCTGTCCGTCGTCGCTGTACCGCGCGGCGGAACTCCCGAGGGAACTCGGCAGGACCAGCTCACCCCACCCAGAGTCAGGCAGCTTGCAATGCACGTCAGCAAGGAAGCGGGCCTCACCAGGCCGAAGCGCGGCGTAGTAGAGCGTGGCGAAGAAGGGCGGCCATGACCGGTTCCCGCCGCGCGGACGAACGTAGGTGACCGCAGCCAGCAATTCACGGGCCTGAACCGGGTTCACGACGACTCCAGGATCAACCTCACGCTCACTGCCGAAGTGGACCAGCTTCACCCCAGCCAACGGGTTGCCTCCGAGGTAGCCGCGCCGTTCGGCGAAGTCGAGGGCCGGAAGCACTGCGCTCTTACGGGTGTCGACTGTCCGGGTAGCCGCCTGCCGACCATCGAGCTTCCGTCGAAGCGCACGCCCAAGCTCCAAGATCCCGTCTTCGCTCGCAAGGTCACCCACCTTCCGCGAGTGGCCCTCAAGCCAGGCCGCCACGTCCTGAATCTCGTCCGACGGCTCAACTCTGGACTCCTCAGGCGGCAACACAAACGTCGTCAGCGCACGCCGCACCAAGGCCGGTTCAACGCTCGACTCACTGACCAGAAACCCTTGCACAGCAACAGCAAGGCCATCCACGAGCCGATCACGCGACCGAGGCGACATATCCGGCCAGACCTGCACAAGGTACTCCCGCGCCACCCGCAGCAACGTCGGCGATCGCTCCTCCCGGTAGATCGATTCGGGTAGCCCGGTCTCGATATCAAAGGCCTCGCCACGGTTCATGGCCTGCTGAAGCTTGGACAGCTCAGCCTTGGCCAATGCCTTGGTAGCGAACCATTCCGAATGCTCCACGCCAGCTGTGATCCAGCGGACGCCGTAGGGCCGCCGTCGTTTCTTTCCGGTCTTCTTGTCCGGCGGCATGGTCTTGATCTCCCACAGCCGGACCTGATGCGTAGGTTTCATGCCGCGCGCTCCTGCCTACCGTCCAGCCATTCACGAACCGCCGTCAGCGCGAACCGCAAGTGGCCGTTGGGCAGCTTGATAGCGGGAGGAGCCGTGTTGATCTCCCGCCACTCGTAGAGCGTGTCTCGGCTTATACCCAAGAATCCGCACAGCTCAGGAGTGCTAAGAAGGGTGTCCAGCTCAATTGCGTTGTCGTTCATCGTTTCCCCCAAGTCAGGCTGCCAGCGAAGTTGCCGAAGTTTCCGGACCTTCGCCGGGTGGCCCCTGCGCCGCGAGTAGCGCCCGGTCGTACTCGGCCTTCCAGGTGATCCGTTCGGAGATGGCGCGCATCACCAGGTGGTCCCGTGGTGGACAGTGGGTGTCTCCGGGCTCGACCTTGCGCCAGACGAACCGGTCCGGTTCGGGTTGATCCTTGGTGATGCCGACAGCAGCCAGCGCGTCCAGGACGAAGCCCTTCCGGTCTGCCTTGTGATCGGCCACGGTCTTGCCGGACCATTTCCGGGACACCAGCACCCGCCGCCCCGGCAGCCCGAGCGTCGTTCGACGGTGAGCGCGTCCCTTGCAGTGACCGGGAACGGTCTTTCCGCTGGCTCCCTTGGGATTGATGCCGTACAGCAGCCACACCGCGCACCGAGGCGAACACGGGGTCACCGACAGTTCCGCGTGAAGCCGGTCGTGGTGATCCCGCTGCGCGGCAGTGTCCGCGTCAACCACCTCACCTGTGGACTTGGTCAGGTACTTGGTGAGGTAGCCGATGTGACGCCCCGATTCCTCCGTGCCGCCCAAGATCCCCTTGGAGTGCACCTGACGGCCGAACGTGACCACATGCGCCGGTTCCTCCACCGCCTCCACGGCCTCATCCCACGACGGCAGCGCTTCCCGAGTGTCCGGGTCCACAAACGTCCGGAAACGCATGTCCCACAAAGGTTCCCGATCGGTGTAGACGATCTCGTCATGGTTGGGCCACCACACCTGGTGATAGGTGGCCTCCGTGACCATCCGGATGACCTCGTGCGAGATGGAGCCCCGTAGGGCGGTGTGCAGGTGCGGAGCCGCCCGCCGTTGGGGTTCCACGGTGGCGAAGTACTGCACGTCCCAGCCGACCACCCGCCGCAGGTTCTGCCACCACCTGTCCACCAGCGCCGAGAAGTGCACCGCGTCCCGAGCAGCCCGCCGGTAGTCATACGTCGAGGGGTTCACCGGCGAGCCATCGGACCGCACCGGGCCGTAGGTGTCGCAGGTGAGCGTGACGAACATCGACGGCCGGAACCGCCCCGCGAACTCACGGCCCACGGTGGTCTTGGCGACCTTGCGGCGTGGCAAGTTCGGCGCGTCCTGCCGCCGCTTGGTCGACCGCTTCACCGGACGCTTCTCCGGGACGTCAAGGGCAGGCAGGCGACCCGTCATCCCCGACGCCCGCAGCTCCTCGTCCACCGAGGCGACCTCTGCCCGCAGCTCCTCCATCTCGACCTCGTCACCCACCGCCAGCGCCTCCCGGTAGGCCGCCGCCAGATCAGCCCGGAACGCCACCAGCTCCGTTTGCGTCGTCGACGGCACTTCCCGTTCGATGACGGGTTCCTCGGTCATGTGCCAGCCCTCACGGCACTGTGCCTGACGGAGCGCTTTTGCCTTGCGCGCACAAGGAAGGCACACCGATTCCACCGTCGACCCGCACGGCACGGGCACGTAGCGGATCTCGCCGGTTTCGGTGTCCCCGACCTCCATCGTGAAGGGCCGGACACACACGCCGTGCTTTTCCGCGGTGGCCTTCACGACCTCCGCCGAGAGCGCACCGCGGATTCGTCCATTCGTGGCCGGCGGGGAGGCCGGACCTGTGCCGACCTGGTGATTTGTCGTGGTCATGCCGTCCCCCTCTCGCCGCGCCGGTCTGACAGGTGGATGACCGAGGCACCGCCGTTGGTGACGTAGTGCTCCAGATGCTTGATGGTCTGGTCCGGAACCCACCCGGCCCGCACGCGCAGGGGTTCGCGGATGCCCTCGCCCCATACGTAGCCGACACCGGCCGCCGACTCCGGAATCCGGTTCGCCCACGCCCCACGCTCATAGGCACCGTCCCCGAGGACCATCGGGACCTGACTCTTCGCGGTCACCCGCAGGCAGATACGGCGGGTGAACAGCTCCCGCACCGGAACCGTTTCCTTGGTCGGCTCCTGGACATAGCCCCGGACCGCGAACCCGAGCGCCCGCCCCTGCGTGGTCAGGATCGCGACCCGTTCCACGATCGCGTCACGGGTCTTACGGTCGGTGTAGCGAGTCAGAGCGCCGATCTCGTCGAACTCCAGCAGCTCCACCGGATACTCCGTCGAGACCGGGACCTGACGAGTGTTCCCGGCGAAGACGCGCTTCCGGTTCTCCAGCTCCTCCATTAGCGCGTCGAGGACGTCCAGGGCTTCCTTGCCGGACACCCCGTAGCGGGCGAAGATCCCGCGACCGTAAGCAAGTTCGACCGCCTTCGGGTCGATCCCGGACACCCGGACGAGACCGGCGCGGATCGGTGCCGCAGCCGACACCAGCGGAGCCCACAGGACCGAGCCCTTCCCCGACCCCGACGCACCAGCCACGAGCGTGTGCGCGCCACCACCGACCAGCGGCAGCGTCCACGGCGTCCCGTACTCCGTCGAACCCGCGTACACCGCCCTCAGATCCACTCCCGAGCCATCCACGGACACCATCTCCGGGACCGGCAAGCACGTCACCGCTTCGTCGAGCAGATCACGGCGCATGAAGTCGATGGACACCACATCCGGCTCAAGCTCCCGCACCTGACAGCGGGACACCTTGCACGCCACCGCCAGCTCCCGCGCGACCTCGTCGAAGTCTTCCGGCTTCTGCCCAGGAACCAGCCGGACCCGGACCTCATCCCACGACGGGCCGGAGCGGACCGACAGCAGTTTTGGCACTGCCACCCCGGACGCTTGACGAGCCTTCGCGACCGCCTCACGCTTGCGCCGACGAGATACCAGGTTCACCGTCACGTCGACCGGGATCGCGTCATCCCGGACAGTCAGCCCGCAGGCGTGCAGCCAACCGGCGAGTTTCCGCCCGTAGAGCGCCCAGCGCAGCCACCACGCCCGCAGCCACCGCCCACACCACTGGTCGTACCCGACCTCATCGAGCCGCCACCAGACGAGCAGCACAGCCGCCAGCACGCCGACCGTGACGACGAGGGACACCCAGCCCAGCACCGTGCACCAGGCCCACAACGCCAGCAGCGCCAGGCAGGTGCGCCAGTGCCCGACGAGTTGCCGAACAATCCAGCCGACCGCCCGCAGCAGGCCCCACAGCGCCACACCGAGCACCGCCAACGCGGCCAGCGCCTCGAACACACTCGCCAGCACACGGCCGACCTTGGCCAGCACCCACAACACCACCGCCAGGCCCCCGCCGACCGCAAGGGTGGTCATGATCTCCTGCGTGTTCATCACCGACCACCCCGCAGACCAGCAGCGGGAACCACGATCGGCAGCGGCAGCATCCCCAGGCACGGGGAGCACTTCTCCTCACCCGGCAGCAGCCGAGCGAACCGTTTGCATTCCGTACAGCGCGTTCGGGTGACCCCCGTTGACTCGCACTGTGTGCCGTCATTTATCTTCGTCATTGTTCACTGCTCCAGTGGACAGGCGCAGAACCGGAACAGGTTGGTAGCCAAGGGCCGGTTCTGCGTTTTAAGGGACACTTTTTAGCCACGTGAGGACGCGTTTATTCGCCACACGTCCCCACGTGCGAAAATTTCGATATTCAGTTCTTACCTATCTGGTCAGTCCTGCGACCGTGCACGCTCCTTACGTTCGAACTCCCGAAGCGCGACCAACCACACGTGCTCCCGTGCGAGGTCTAGGCCATCCGCCAGGCGGACCGCTGTAGTCACCGTGGTCAACGACCGTTCGCCCCGCTCCAGTTGGCCGAGGTGCCGAGGGCTGATGCCGGATCGCGCGGCCAGTTGAGCTTGGGTCAGCCGCCGAAATCGACGTGCCCGCCGCAACCATTGCGCCGCCGTCTTGCCGTCCAACATCGAGCCGTCGCCGTTGCCTCCCCATTCCTGCACGCTGCTAGGCATCCGATTTCTCCGCCTGAATCCTCGCGGCCAGTTCTTCCGCCTTGCCGTCCTCGTGCGCGACCCAGTACCGAATCTCGTGGTGATGAAAGCGGTCCACATCGGACACCGCGCGATACATTTTGGCGTTGGCCTGCCGCCATTTCAGCCACGTCGACAGGCTCGCCCCTGGCAGCGGACGAGTCGCTGCCGCAACGTCGTGCGCATCCTTGAGTGTTTGCGGCTCATTCCTGCCCGGAGTCGTCATCACAGGCCCCGGTCCGTGCGCGGCTTTCGAGCAGTGCCGCCAGTTCGTCCGCGCAATCGCGGAGTCGGCGAAGGAAGACGGCCCGGCTCAGCCAGTCGCCCCGATGTTCGGGAGGACGGATCGTCAGCGATCCCGCTGTGCCCGACAGCACCAGCACCGGGGGCGACCCCGGACCCGAACCAGTCTCCTCCACCGTCACCTCGTCCCACGGGCTGATCACCCACGTTGGGCCGAACCCCTCCCGCATACTCGTCACCTCCCGCCTTGCGTTCCCACTGCCGTGCCTGGTCCTCGAAGGCTTGCGCGGCGGACCCCACGGCGGCGACCACCCACCACGGCAGGTCGGGATCACTGCCCAGCGCTCGCCATGCCTGAGCGACCAACCGCGACGCCGCCGCCATCTCTCGCGCAACATCCGGATTCGCGCCCCGCGACCGTGCATCCACGTCCGCCGCGTCCCGATAAACGCGATACGCCGACTCCCACGCAGACACCTGCTTTTTCGACGTCACGACACCACTTCCCTCTAGAAGTCAGTGCCGTCACGCGGCCTTGGCCGAGGACTCACCCGCCGTCGACCGGGAAGCCTTCCCGCCCGCACCACTTCCCGCCGCCTTGAATCCGGTAGCGCGGAACACGTAGGACAGGTACTTGTACTCACCCTGCCCGGCCACCTTCGGCTCAGCGGTCAACCCGTCCAGCTCCACCGGCCGCATCCCCGGCATCACCTCAGCCGTCGTCGGCACCGGCTGCACATCGGCCAGCAACGTGATCTCGAACGAAGCCCGCTTCGCCTTCGTCTCACCGGGGTCGGTCGCCATGAACTTCCACTGCCGCTTCCCCGTCACCTCGTCCACCCGCTGCCTCGTCGGCCGCCCCTGCGCCCTCTCCTCACGCGACTGATATTCGTTGTCCGGCGAAACCTCGCCCACCATCACAAGACCCTGCGGAAACGCGTCATCGTGGTCAACGCTGAATCGGATACCCTTTTCGATCGCCATGTCGTAGTGAACCTTCCCGCTTGTCGGATACGCCTTTACCGGCGTACCTACAACAATCGGCCAAATGAGTGTCCCGTCACGACACCGTCTCGGTCTCACCTCACAGCGTCTCGCACTCACCTTGTCTCGTCTTGTCTCGTCTCCCGTGCTACGTTGGTCTCATGAGCCCCGACACCGCAGCTCAGGATGCCCGGCCGATCGTCCTCAAAGTCCTGCTCAGAGGACGACACTTGCAGAGCTACCGCGCGTTCTGCCGCGAGTACGACAAAGTGGCCGAGAAGGTCGACAAGAGCCTGCGGGGCAGCTTTCCCAGCAAAGCGCAGTTCTACCGATGGCTATCCGGCGAACTCGTCGGCCTGCCCTACGCCGACCACTGCCGAATCCTTGAAGCAATGCTTCCCGGCTGGCAAGCCGAACAACTCTTCGAGTTTCACGACGGTGGAATCGAGTTCGTCCCCGAACCGACTGCGTCGCCGACGAGCCAGGCCATTAATCCGCCAAGCTCCGCGATGGAACCGCGCGGCAACCCGGAAGTCGTCGAAGTCTTCTCGCACCGGAACGCGATCCCTGCCGACCTGTGGACTCGACTGCTGGACGACAGCGGGGAACGCATCGACATTCTTTGCCTGGCCGCCCTGTTCCTCGTTGAACGACCGACGTTTGCGAAGCAGATCAAGCAGAAAGCCAGTGATGGGGCCAAAATTCGACTTCTGTTCGGCGATCCCGACGCGGACGAGGCCACCAAGCGCAGCGAAGAGGAACAGCTCGACGCACGCACCGTTTCCGCTCGCATCCGCAACGCACTAGCGTTCCTGCGCCCGCTCGATGGCGTACCCGGCGTAGAGGCGCGGCTGCACACGACCACGCTGTACAACTCGGTGTTCCGGTTCGACGACGAGATGGTCATCAACACCCATGTGTACGGCCTTCCGGGAGCACATGCCCCCGCTCTGCACCTCCGGCAGGCACCGAAGGGCGACATGTTCGAGACGTACATGGAGAGCTTCGAGACCGTCTGGACTGCCGCCAAGCCGCTGACCTGGTAGGCAAGGAGCTATGGCACGTCGAGACCACTACCACGAACCGAACGCGCCGGAGGCGAACTCACTGCGGGTCGCCGTCAGCGCGTTCATCCTGGACGAGGCTGGCCGGCTGCTGATGATCCGGCGCACCGACAACGACCGATACGCCATCCCCGGCGGCGGTCAGGAGTTCGGCGAAACGGTGACCCAGGCCGTAATCCGCGAGGCCGAGGAAGAGACTGGCCTGACCGTCGACGTCACCGGGTTCATCGGGATCTTCTCCGACCCCCACTACGTCATCGAGTACGACGACGGCGAGGTCCGCCAGGAGTTCTCGCTCTGCTTCCGCGCCCGCCCCCTGTCCGGCGACCTGCGCACGAGCAGCGAGAGCAAAGAGGTTCTGTGGGTCGAGCCAGCCAAGCTGGACGGCCTCAACATCCACCCCGCCATCCGGCTCAGGATCGCCCGCGGCTTCGAGAGTTCCGACCAGCCGTTCTATACATAATCGATGCGCGCAGCCCGCAACCGAGCTTCCGTCCGCTCGACAGCACCCGCCAGTTCCGGCTGCGCCATCCGGATGAAGGTAGACACGACATCATCCGGCCCGTACCGCTGCTGAATCTCTGCCGCGCGCTCTTCGAAGGTGACGATCTCTCCAGATGGCGAGGTCGTCATGTCAGCCCACCACAGCGCGTCCCTCAGCGGCGTTCGCTCGTCGATCCAATCAGCAAGCTCTTCGGTCAGACCCCGCAATTCAGCCTCTTGGTACGCCGCCGAATGATGCGCCACCAACGCACACAGGCGCTCCGGAGCCTCAATCTCCCGGAGGTACCGCGCGCCATCCAGCGCATGCAGCCCCGTTAGCGCAAGTTCGGACGCATACCCAATGTCATGAAGGAAGGCTGCCGCTGCTAGCAGGTCCGCATCATCAGCAGATAGCAGCTTCATGACCTGACGGACCCGCTCACGAACCCCTCGGACGTGATTCCACCGACGCGGCAGCGGCTTCCTAAGTTCCCGGGCCGCCACGCTCCCAGCCCACGTCGTCAGCTCCATTTACCCACGATACCTACCACAGATCGCTAGTATTAGCACGTGAGCTCGATAAGGCCACCAAGACTCCGAGTTCGGCCTCGGAATTAAATTCACTCAAACTTGATTGGTAAGCTCAACGGTTTCTCGCCCACCCCATCGAAGGTAGTAGGCAAAATAGGGATCCGAGATGTGAAGGACATCTTCCTCCGGATCCCAGTCAACAACCGGCTCACCCTCAAGATCCTCTTTTGCAATGAGAGACATCTTTTCGAGGACTTGAGTCACCTCGTTACGCTGAGGCTGATCGGTCGCCAAGACCTTCCTGATAGCAGCACGCAAGTCCTCGTAGCGAATACTGACCGTAGGCCCCGTAGTTGCGATAGCTTCCAGAACAACCCCGTAAATATCCACAATCCTGCCATCGACCAAGCGTCGCCGAATGCGGTCCTGCCGTTGGCGTCGACCTCTAGCAAGACGATCAAAGGCAGCTTTCGAAGAACCGGAAGCACGCTCCTCGAAAAAAGCTTCCCAACCCGACTCGGGAGGCTTCAGGGTAAACTTTCGTTTCACAGTCTTCGGGATACGGTTCTCCTGGCAGATACCCAAGCAAAATTGCTGCATGAGATGAGGACTTGAGAAGGTCTCCAACGCTAATTCCTTAGCGATTTCTTCATTTTTGTCAGCAACGTTTAGCGCCGCAAAGCCTTCCCGTGCAATCTTTAGGAGATCTTCTCTATCCCAGAATCCAACCTCAAGAACCTTCACGCGGCCAGTCATCTCAGTTTCGATCTTAACCGCATCATAAGCGCGATGCGGAACCGAGACGAGGATCACCGGAAGGCCTTCAAAAACGAGAGACTTTAGAAATCGGACAATCCGGAGCTGGGTTTCTTTCTTGATATAGTGAAAGTCATCGATAACCAGTGGGACTCCCCCACTCGAAAGCGCCTCCTTTGTCGCCACACTTGGCGACCTAACCGCCTTCGTATTAACCCCACTAGCAGTCTTGGTAGAGGATGCGTTCTTTTGGTCAACCGACGCTACCCCCACATTAACGCGCCCAGTCCGATCCATGCCATCGAGGATTTCCTCGTTCGCCGAACGCTGAACTTCGGTCGGGACATCGAAGTGATCGAGAATCGCGGAACAAAAGTCATCGAAAGAACCTAGTTGCCCTCCCTCAATGACGAGGGCATCACTTACAACATGTCGCACTAGAACGGTTTTACCAGTCTTAGTGGGGCCAGAGATGGAAAGTATCTCGTTGCCTCCAAAATCAAGATGGTCTGACAGCCGACCTTCCAGCTCACTGCGAGACTGATACGTGACAGTCGGGCGCCCGCCAGGAACGAACACGTCTTTCGCCAGAAACGTCTTCTTCATACGGTCACCCGTTTCGATCTTCGCCGACAGCTCGGCCGCTTATCATACGACGCGGTGCCATAAGCCATGCTTCGGGGACATCGTTTGCCGAACTTGGCTCTATGGGATCAAGGCGCCGCCCTTGGCGGCGCGCGGGTCACCACCCGTCCGGCGGGCTACGCCCAAGAGGCGACGCCGGCCTCCCGCTCCGCTCCGGCAGGCGCCGCCGGGCGAGCCCGCCGAAGGGCAGCACCCGCAGCGCGCCGCCGCTACAACGTTGATGCGCACGTCATGCGCATACCAATCCCCCGCGTGTCTTCCCGGTTGCCGCACCGTCGAGCTTCTACTCTGGCTCCGAAGCCTGCTCCAGTCGCTTCCTCGGACGGCCGTCGAGGAAGCGCCCTGGCTCTCGACGCTGCCGGGTACAGCGCCCGTGCGGTGCCTCAGGGGATGAGGTAGGTGAAGGCCCATGTCTCGACGGGGCCGGAAGAACCGGTTCACCGTCAGCATCACCGGCAAGGTGACACTGACGGTGAACCAGGCAGTAACCGTGGTCGTGCTGGTCCTGCTAGGCGTCGCAACCTGGTACCAGCGCTGACCTGCGGTATTTCGTCGCCGGGGCTGCTCTTTCGGCAGCTCCGGCGATGAGCTTCCGGGTCTGTATACAGACCCGGCCGTGCCAATGTAATGCCGGGGTGTACCCACACCGGGGATGCTGCTCGGCATGTTCTGCACAAATCTGCTGAAATCTGCTGAAATCTGCGATGCAAGCCAGGCCCTCGCGGCACAGAGCCGAGTGCCGCCGAGTGACCAGTTCCTCGCTGCGCGATCGTTTAACACCAGCCCGCCAGCATCAAGGGCGCCTGCGGCGTCGCTGCGCGATGAGCTGCGCTCCCCCTTGACTCTGGCAGCCCGGTGCTAACAGCGGCGGGGGCGAGGAAAACAGGGGCAGACTGCCACCACGTGATGCCAGGTCTCCCGGAGCTGACCAAGAACCATCACCGTCGACCGACAGCCAGCTGGCCAGGAGGGTCGACGATCGGCCTCTACCGAGCGCCGGGCGGGGGCAGATCTACGGCGTCTGATCTGCGCGAGATTCGATCCGGCTTGTACGACGAATCAGCCCGGCAAGGGCGCACACTCGGAGACCGCCCAGCTCATGACGGCTCGTACCCTGGACCGGAGCCGATCTCGGTCCGGCACGGAACAGGTACGGAACAGAGGGCGTGACCAGGTCCTCATGTGACCTTGGGAAACCTTGTTTGACCTGCGTCGGAATGCCCCGGTACCGTTAGGCGTTAGCACTCTTGTCGGCTGAGTGCCAATGCACGAAGGAGCAGCAGTGCCCACCTACCAGTACGCCTGCAAGGAATGCGACCACGCTTTCGAGGCCGTGCAGTCGTTCTCCGACGCGAGCTTGACCGTGTGCCCGCAGTGCTCGGGCCCGCTTCGCAAGGTCTTCAGCTCGGTCGGCGTGGTCTTCAAGGGCAGCGGTTTCTACCGCACCGACTCGCGTGACTCGAAGGCCAGCACCACCTCGGCCCCGGCCAAGTCCGAGACCAAATCGGAGTCGAAGACCGAGTCCAAGCCGGAGTCCAAGAGCGCGGCATCCTCCTCCACGGGTACGACGAAAACGGCCGCCGCCGCTTCCTGACGTCCCGAGTTGTCCACAAGCCCCCGGTTATCCACAGCCGGGGGTTTTCGTTCTTTCCAGGGCCGCGCACCCGCCCCTAACGTCGAGATCATCACCGATCGACGAGGGGGAATCCCGTGCTCTACCACCTGCCCGTCCTGCGAAGACTCCACGGCAGGCCGGCCCGGCTGCTCCGCCGCTGGCTCGCTCTGTCCCTGCTGCTCAGCGGTCTAGTCGCGCTGTTCCTCCCCGCGTCCGCACGCGGCACACCCGGCACCGCGACCGTGGTCTCCGCCCGCGACCTCCCGGCAGGCTCACTGCTGCGCGCCCGGGACGTCAAGCTCGTCGATCTCCCGGACGACGTCCGTCCACAGGGCGCCACCGGCCTGCCGTCGTCGGTGGAAGGACGGATGCTCGTCGGCGCGGCGCGCGCGGGCGAACCGCTGACGGACGTCCGCCTGCTGGACGCGGGCATCCCCGGATCGGGTGATCCCGAGAGCTCGACCGTCCCGGTGAGGCTCGCCGACGCCGGTGTCGCGGAGTTGCTCAGGCCCGGCCGGCGAGTCGACGTCGTCGCGGCCGCCGACGCCGGGCGCGAGGCGTCCGTGCTGGCCAGCGCGGCCGTCGTGGCCGCGGTGGGCGAGCAGGGCACCCGCGATCCGAAGTCCCCCGGCGCCGGGAGCAAGGGACCTTTGGTGCTGCTTTCCCTGCCTTCCGCGATCGCGACACGGGTCGCGGCCACTTCGCTGGAACGGTCCATAACGGTTACCCTCCGCTAGCTCGCGCCTGCCCTGTGGCGGCGGGCGCCTGCGTCCCCCCGGTATGGAGAAGAAAGGGACGGTCGGCGAACCGTCCCAGGTGAAGAGGAGAGCGTCTTGATCAAGGGCTTCAAGGACTTCCTGATGCGCGGGAACGTCGTCGACCTCGCGGTCGCGGTGGTCATCGGCGCCGCGTTCACAGCGATCGTCACGGCCTTCACGAACGGCCTGATCAAACCGCTGATCAACGCCATCGGCGGTTCGGACGCCGCCAAGGGCCTGGGGTTCAACATCCTCAGCGCGAACGACGCGACGTTCATGGACTTCGGCGGCGTGATCAACGCGGCGATCAACTTCGTGATCGTGGCCGCCGTCGTCTACTTCGTGATCGTGCTGCCGGTCAAGCACGTTCAGGAACGACGCAAGCGCGGTGAAGAGGCGGGCCCCGCGGAGCCGACCGACGTCGAGCTGCTCACCGAGATCCGCGACCTGCTGCGCGCGCAGCAGAACCGCGCGAGCTGACCCGGATCACCGGTCGTGATGAGGCGGCCGGTTCTCCAGGAACCACGAGTCGGAGTCCGGGGTGCGCTGCCCCGGCTCTCGCTCGTCGGAGGTCGTGTCCGGCAGGACGTCGCCGAAGATCTCGTCGGCCCGCCGTTTCTCGGCCGCCCGGCGGCGCTTGTCCTCGTCGTCACCTGGCATGACACCCATTTTCGCACCGGTCGCGAGGGCCGCGCGCCGGTGGGACCATCAGCGCATGAGCATCGTCGACAAAGCGAAGGGGCTGGCCGCGCAGGCCATCCACAAAGCGGAAGAGGTCGCGGGCGAAGTCCGTGAGAAGGCCGGGCCGCTGGCCGAGAAGGCGGGCGGCGTGGCGGCCAAGGGTGTCTCGGCGGCGTCGGCCGGGGCGAACAAGGTCACCGGCGGCCGGTTCGAAGACAAGATCGGCCAGGTCACCGAGAAGGTGGAAGGAGTGTTGCACCAGGACAAGAAGGGCGAGCCCGGGACAGAGCCCGGACCCGCGCCCAAGAATTAGGCCTCTTCGAGCCCGGACAGCTCGTCGATCACGTACGGCACCAGCGACGAGAGCGTCGCCATGCCGTCGCGGACGGCCGCGCGCGAACCCGCAAGGTTGACCACCAGCGTGCTGCCGGAGACACCGACGAGCCCGCGGGAGATACCCGCGTCCACCGCGCCGGCGGCGAGGCCGGACGCGCGCAGGGCTTCGCCGATACCCGGGATCGGGCGGTCGAGGACCCCGGCCGTCGCGTCGGGCGTGCGGTCGCGCGGCGAGACGCCGGTGCCGCCGACGGTGATCACCAGGTCGGCACCGCCGATCACGGCGGTGTTGAGCGCGTTGCGGATCGCGGCCGTCTCGGCCTCGACCACGACGACGCCGTCGACGATGAACCCGGCCTCTTCGAGCAGCTCCGTGACCAGCGGTCCCGTGTTGTCCTCGTGTTCGCCGTGGGCGACCCGATCGTCCACGATGACCACCAGTGCGCGGCCCAGCCGTTGTGCGCTCCGTTCCATGGTCACACCGTATCCGGTTTCGGCCGATCTTCGCTTCGGCGGTGCCGCGTAGTTGTGACGATTCCCTGACATGAGCCCACGATCCGGCGCCGGCTCCCGGGATCGCCCCTAGCGTCGGAACGGTGCGAACACTGATAACCGGCGGGGCCGGGTTCGTCGGCTCCCACGTCGCCGATCTGCTGTCCGATCAAGGTGACGAGGTCGTCGTCCTCGACAACCTCCTGAGCACCGCGCACGGTTCGTCGCGCCCGCCCGGATACACCGGCCGCCACCGGTTCCTGCGTGGCGACGTCACCGACACTGAGCTGGTCGCCGAGCTGCTGGACGGGGTCGACGCGGTCTGCCATCAGGCGGCCGTCGTCGGGCACGGTGTCGATCCGTCCGACGCGCCGTCGTACGCGCTGAACAACGACTACGGGACCGCCGTCCTGCTCGCCGCGATGCACCGGGCCGGGGTCCGGAAGCTGGCGCTCGCGTCGTCGATGGTCGTCTACGGCGAAGGTCGCTACGAATGTCCCATCCACGGGATCGTGCCCCCGTCGACGCGGAAGCAGTCCGATGTGGACGCCGGCTGCTTCGAGCCTTCGTGCGCCACTTGCGGCGCCGAACTCGACTGGCGGCTGGTTCCCGAAGACGCGCCGCTGCGGCCGCGAAGCACCTACGCGGCCACCAAGCTCGCGCAGGAACATCTGGCGGCGGCGTGGGCGCGGCAAACCGGCGGAACGGTCTGGGCCCTGCGCTACCACAACGTCTACGGCCCGCGGATGCCGCAGAACACCCCGTACGCGGGCGTCGCGTCGCTGTTCCGTTCCTCGCTCCTGCGCGGCGAGGCGCCGATCGTGCTGGAGGACGGGAAGCAGCAGCGCGACTTCGTGCACGTCCACGACGTGGCGAGGGCGAACGTCCTGGCGCTGCGCGCCGACGGGCCCGAAGGTGACCTGACACCGTTGAACATCTGCTCCGGGCAGCCCCACTCGGTCGGCGAACTCGCCGAGGAACTCGCGAAGGCCTGTGGCGGGCCGTCTCCGAAGATCGCCGGGGGCGCCCGGCCCGCCGACGTCCGCCACGTCGTCGCGGACCCCGCCCGCGCCCGGCGGCTGCTCGGCTTCACCGCGCGAACCGGTTTCGCCGAAGGCATCGCCGGGTTCGCCACCGCTGAGCTGCGGGAACCGGCCGGACTCTGAAACCGGGAACAGACCCGGCCCTCCGCCGGTTGTCGTTCCCGGCAACGGAATCGGCTTTTTTGGGGGTTTTGGTGGGCATCACCGTCGGAGACATCGAGATCGAAGCGCTCGGGGACGGTCTGATCAGGCTGCCGCTCGCGTTCTTCCCGGGTCTCGACCCCGAGGCCCACCCGGAGATCTTCGACGAGGACGGCACCGTGCACGTCCCGACCGGCGCGTACCTGATCCGCGGCGGCGGCCGCACCATCCTCGTCGACACCGGCCTCGGCCCGCGCGAATTCGCCTTCCCGCCGGGGATGACACCTGCCAAGGGCGACCCCACGCCGCCGATGGGCACCGGCGGCGATCTCGCGGCCGCGCTGGACAAGGCGGGCTGCCCGGTCGACGAGATCGACACCGTCTTCCTCACCCACCTGCACAACGACCACATCGGCTGGATCGCGCCCGAAGGCGAACTGACCTTCCCCGGTGCTCAGGTCGTCTTCGGCCAGCTCGACTGGGACGCCTTGATCGCGCCGGCCGGGACGGGTGAATGGAGCCGCGTCGGCATGGAGACCGCCCGCGGCGCGGGGCTGACCGAGGCGATCAGCGGCGACCGGGTCGAGATCGCGCCCGGGATCGTGGCGCGGCACGCTCCCGGGCACACACCCGGCCACTACGTCCTCGACATCACCGCGGACGACGAGCGCCTGCTGCTGCTCGGCGACGTCCTGCACACGCCCGCGCAGCTGACGGACACGCGAGTGGGCTTCCTCGGCGACGTCGACCCGGATCTCGCTCTCCGCACCCGGCAACGCTTCCTCGCGGAAGCGGAAGAGACCGGCGCGATCATCGCGCCGGCCCACTTCCCGGACATGGGGTTCCTGCGGCTCTGACCTACTTGCCGCAGAGCACCTTGTCGGTGAGCAGCTGGTCGGCCTTGGTGTAGGCCTGCCCCAGATCGGCGTCCGAGTCGCCGTAGGTCATGGACAGCTCGAACGTCCGGCTGCCGTCGGGCGTGGCGGCCATGACCGTCCCGTAGCCGTGGAAGCCGCCCATGCCCTTGAGGACGGTGCCGCAGCTCGCCTCCTGAACGTAGATGCCCAGGCCGTAGCCGCCCTTCGGGTGCGGCTTGCGCATCTCGGCGAGCAGCGGGGCCGGCAGGAGCTTTCCGCCCAGCAGCGCGGAGAAGAACGTGTGGAGGTCCTTCGTGGTCGAGATCAGCTCACCGGCGCTGGTCGCCCACGACGGGTTCTGGTTCGTGATGTCGACCGTCTTCCACTGCCCGGGCTTCTCCTCGTAGCGGTAGTAGCCGTGGGCGTGCGGTCCGGGGATACCCGGCCAGGTGCCGGGCACCACGGTGTCGCGCAGCCCGAGCGGCCGCAGGATCCGGCGCTGGAGTTCGTCGCCGTAGGGACGGCCGGCGACCTTCTCGATCACCAGCCCGGCGAGGACGTAGTTGATGTTCGTGTACGTCCAGTCCGTGCCCGGCGCGAACAGCGGCGGCTTGGACAGGCCGAAGCGCACCAGCTCCTCCGGCCGGTAGGTGTGGAACCGGTTGTCCAGGAACTCCTTACCCGTCAAGGGGATTCCCGGGACGATCGTGCCATCGGGCAGCATCGCGCCGGTGTAGTCGAACAGGCCGCTGGTGTGCTGCAACAGCATCCGCACCGTGATCCGCCGGTCGAGGCCGAACTCGGGCAGGTAGCCCGCCACCGGCGCGTCCAGGCCCACCTTGCCCTCCCCCACCAGCTGCAGGACGACGGTGGACACGAAGGTCTTGGTGTTGCTACCGATCCGGAACCGCCCGTTCGTCGGCGGCTTGGCGGCCGAGCCCAGCTCGCGCACCCCGGCGCTGCCGGTCCAGTCACCCCGCGCGTCGTGCACCCGCAGCTGTGTCCCGGCGAAACCGGAAGCGGCGATCTGCTCGGCCATCGCCTGCAGGTCGGGCCGGTCCCGTCCCTTGTCCGCGGCGGCCACGCCGGGCGTGATCCCGGCCAGCAGGGCGGCCGCCACCGCGGTGATCGCCGTCCGTCGGAAGAAGCGCTTCGCTGAAGTCGTCATGGCGGCAACGATCGCGGCCCGCGCTGACACCACGGTGACACACCGCTGACACGGTCAGGGCAGGGCGAGCGGAAGCCGGACCTCGAACCGGCAGCCGGGGCCGTCGTTCCGGACGCCGATGCGGCCTCGATGGGCTTCGACGAGGCCTTTCGCGATCGCGAGGCCGAGCCCGCCGCCACTCGCCAGCCCACCGCGCTCGGGGGTGCGCGCCGTCGTCCCGCGGAACGCGACGTCGAAGACCCGCCCGATCTCGTCGTCAGGGATCCCGCCGCAGCCGTCGGAAACCGCGAGCAGCGCCTCGCCGCCGTCGATGCCGATCTGCACCGCGACCGTCCCGTCCGGTGGCGTGTGCCGCACGGCGTTGGACACCAGGTTCCGCACGATCCGCGCCAGTTCCGGGTCGCTGCCGGAGACGACCGGCCACACGTTCGCGTACTCGATCATCCGCACGCGTTTCTGCTCTGCGAGCGGCGCCTGCGCGGCGACGGCGTCGCTCACGACGTCGCGCAGCGGCACGGCGGCCATCGTCAGCTGGAGCGCGCCCGCGGTGATCCGCGACAATTCGAACAGGTCGCCGACCATGCCGGACAGCCGCGTGGTCTCGCCGCTGATGCGGCGCGCGTAGCCGGTGACCTCGACCGGGTCGGCGACGACGCCGTCCGCGACGGCCTCGGCCATCGCCTGGATCCCCGCCAGCGGGCTCCGCAGGTCGTGGCTGATCCACGCGACCAGTTCGCGCCGCGACGCCTCGGCCGCGCGCTCCCGTTCCCGCGCCTCCCGTTCCCACACGCTGCGGCGCGCGATCGCGCGGCCGAGCACGAGCGCCGCCGGGACGGTCACCAGCGCGACCAGCACACAGACCAGGGTCATCGTGGTCAGCGCGGGGGTGAACATGAACCCGCTGATCCCGAGGACCGCGATCAGCGTCGCGAGCACCGGGATCAGCACGAGGATCGTCATCGTGCTGGCCAGCGAACCGTGCCGGAGCAGGTACAGGGCCAGCCCGCCGAGCAGGACCACCGGCAACGCGAACATCAGCGCGAACGGCAGGATGTGCCAGGCGTGCGCCAGCATCTCGCCGAACGACTCACCGGAGCCGATCATCGCCGCACCGGGTCGTACCGGTAGCCGACGCCCCACACGGTGGCGACGCGGACGGGTTTCGCGGGGTTCTTCTCGATCTTCTCCCGTAACCGTCTGACGTGGACGGTCACCGTGGATTGGTCGCCGAAGTCCCAGCCCCAGACCTTCTCCAGCAGATCGGCGCGGGAGAACGCCACGCCGGGATGGGTGAGGAAGAAGGCGAGCAGATCGAATTCCCGGCTGGTCAGGGGAAGTTCCACCCCGCCGAGGGCCGCCTGCCGCGCCGACATCTGCAGCGCGAGGTCGCCGTCGGTGATCACGCGCGCCGCCGGTTCGGGCCGGGGCATCCGCGCCCGCCGCAGCACCGAGGCCACGCGCAACGCGAGTTCCTTGGGGCTGAACGGTTTCGTGACGTAGTCGTCGGCGCCGAGCTGGAGCCCGGCGATGCGGTTCTCCTCCTCGCCGAGCGCGGTCAGCATCACGACCGGCACCTGGCTCACCTGCCGCAGGCGGCGGCACACCTCGAGCCCGTTGAGGCCGGGCATCATGACGTCGAGGACCACGAGGTCCGGCCCGGTCGCGGAAAACAGCCGCAGTCCTTCGGTGCCGTCCCCGGCGACGTCGACTTCGAAACCCGCGACCTCCAGGTACCGCCGGACGACGTCCCGCACGGTCTCGTCGTCGTCGACGACGAGCACCCTGCCCTGTTCTGTCATGCCCTCCACCTCACCAGCTCGTCAGCACCAGATGGTTCACCACCAGTGCCGTCGCCGCCGACGCGGCGAGCCACCACCGCCGTCCCTTCGACGGCAGCAGCGCCACCGCGGGCAGCAGCCACACCTCGAACGGTAGCCAGATGCGTTCGACCTCGGCCTTCGACAGGCCGGACAGGTCGGCGAAAGCGATCGCCAGAACCGCGGCGGCCACGATCAGCGTGACCGGCTCGCGGAACGCGCGTTTCGGCTCGGCGAGGAACTCCGCGCCCGCCCGCCGCGTCCCGGCGATCACGGCCGGGCCGAGCGCGATCAGCACCGCGGCGATATCCGCCCACACCCAGTAGGAGTACGGGCGCAGCGTCGCGATCCCCTGGTAGTAGCGCTCGACCACCAGGTGATAGCCGTCGAGCCACCAGAATCCGGCCAGCGCGAACGCCACCACGACCACGGCGACGCCCGCCGTGGCGAGGAGCAGGATCCGCCACTCGCGGGTCAGCACGACGACGGCGAGCACGATCACGCCGAGCAGCACGAGACCGTAGGAGAGGAAGAGCCCGAATCCGAGCAGCAGACCGCCCGGGAGAGCGAGGATCCGCCGCCGCGTGGCGAGTGCCAGCAGCGCGATCCCGGTCGCCGTGACGCCCGCGAAGAGACCGTCGGCGGACACGCCGATCCAGATCGCGCCCGGAGTGAGGACGGCGAAGGGCAGGACCGTCCTCGCCGCGTCCTGCCTGCCCAGCGCGGAGAGCGTCACCGGCACCGCGACCACCGCGAGGCAGCCGACCAGCACGACGGCCGTCGAAGCCCAAGCGCCGCCCTGCAGACCGAGCCGGTCGAGCCAGACGAAGACCAGCGTCGCGCCCGGCGGATGCCCGGAGACGTGCGTCGTCCACGAATCCGGCTGGAAATCGAGGATGCGCGAGGAAAACTCGTTCAGCATCTTCGGGATGTCGGTGATCCCCGGGACCTCGTGCAGGTATTCGTGTTCCGTGGTGAGCCTGCCGGTGAAGCCCCGCGTCCAGCCGTCGATCATCGCCAGCGAGAACGTCCACGCCAGCGCGGTCACGTAGCCGAGCGCGAGCAGCGGGCGCCACCGCAGCCGGGCGGCGAGCAAGGGACCTTTGGTGACGACCACGAGCGCGAGCACGACCGCGGCCACCGAACCCGGCCCCACGTGCGGCAGCCACAACCCGAACAGCGGCGGCGCGAAAGCGTAGATCACCACGCCGGAACCGGGACGGTTGTGGTGGAGGCCGACCGCGATCGCGGCGGCGACCACGAGCATCGCCAGCCCCACGGCGATCAGATCGGCCCGGCGGCCGGTGCGGGAAGGGGCGGTGACAGTGGACATCACCGGCACCATAACCGCGTTCCCGCTGCCCGGCGGCCTGGCGGCGCGGTCCGTCAGAACTCGGTAAGAACTTCATCGACGTCAGAATTCGGTAAGCAGCGCAAGGGTTTTCGTCCGTCCACCCCGGACTTAACGTGCGTTGCGTGAACGATGACCAGGTTGACGTCGTGCTCCCCTGTCTCGACGAGGCCGGCGCCCTCCCCGGGGTGCTGGCGGCCCTGCCCGGACGTTACCGGGCGATCGTGGTCGACAACGGCTCCACGGACGGTTCCGCCGAGATCGCGGCCGAGCTCGGGGCGAAGGTCGTCCACGAACCACGGCGCGGCTACGGCGCCGCGGTGCACACGGGGCTGGAGGTGGCCACGGCGGACGTCGTCTGCTTCGCCGACGCCGACGGCTCCCTCGACCTCGCCGAGCTGCCGACGCTGGTAGGCGGCCTCGCCGATGCCCAGCTGACGGTCGGGCGGCGGGTGCCCACCGGCCCCGGCGTCTGGCCGTGGCACGCGAGAGCTGGCAACGCGCTGATCTCGTCTCTCCTGCGGTACAAGGGATTGCCGGTGCGCGACATCGCGCCGCTGCGAGCCGTCCGGCGACGAGCGCTGCTCGATCTCGACGTCACCGATCGCGCCTTCGGGTACCCGCTCGAACTGCTGATCAAGGCGAATCGCGCGGGCTGGCGGGTCACCGAGTTCGACGTGTCCTACGGCGAACGCGCCAAGGGCACGAAGTCGAAGGTCTCCGGCTCACTGCGGGGAACCCTGCGGGCCGCCCGGGATTTCGGGCGGGTGCTGAGCCGATGACCTTCTGCCTGCTGATCGTCGCCAAAGCGCCCGTTCCCGGTTTCGCGAAGACGCGGCTGTGCCCGCCCGCGACGCCTGAGCAGGCCGCCGGGATCGCGGCCGCCTCGCTGCTCGACACACTCGAAGCCGGCCTCTTGACCCCGGAGGCTCGCGTGGTCGTCGCCATGACCGGCGAACTCGGCGAAGCCGTCCACGGCCCCGAAATCGCCGCGGTGCTCCGAAAAACGGAGGTGATCCCCCAACGCGGGGAAGGTTTCGACCTGCGGCTGGTCAACGCCCACGCCGACGCGCCCCGCCCCGGGGAACCGGTGCTGCAGATCGGGATGGACACCCCGCAGATCACTCCGGCGCTCCTGGCCGAAGCCGCGAACCGGCCGGAGGATTCGGTCCTCGGGCTCGCGGAGGACGGCGGCTGGTGGGCACTGGGCCTCAAGGATCCGCTGCACGCCAAAGCACTCGCCGGGGTGCCGATGTCGCGTGGCGACACCGGGCGTCGGACCTTGCGCGCGTTGGCCGCGATCGGGGTACGGCCCGGCATACTGCCCACACTGTCCGATGTGGACACCATCGCGGACGCGTGCCGGGTCGCCGCGATGGCTCCGCACGGCCGGTTCGCCCGAGCGGTGGCCGAAGTCCGGTGACCGCCTTCGACCGCGGCCTGCTCGGCCACCGCTGCTGGCTGGAACTGGCGACCGGCGAACGCGTCGACCTCCCGGTCGACCGCTGGACGGCCATTCCCTGCGAAGGCGACGACGTCCTTCTCGACGCCTGCGACGGCCCGACCATCGACGTCGGCTGCGGACCCGGCAGGCTCACCGCCGCGCTGACCGAACGCGGCGTCGCCTCGCTCGGCGTCGACATCTCGGCCACCGCCGTGCGGCTCACCCACGCCCGTGGCGCCGCCGCGCTGCACCGGGACGTGTTCGACCGGCTCCCTGGCGAGGGGCGCTGGCGGCATGTCCTGCTCGCCGACGGGAACATCGGCATCGGCGGCGACCCGCACCGCCTTCTCACCCGGATGGCGGAACTGATCACCGACGGCGGGACGGTGCTCGTCGAGCTCGACCCACCCGGCCGAGGCCTCCGGCAGGACCGAGTCCGTCTCCGGCCTGACAACGGCGCCTGGTTCACCTGGGCGTGGGTCGGCGTCGAGGCGATCGCGGACCTCGCCGCCCGCACCGCGTTCCGTGTCGCGTGGTCCACCAGCCACGGCCATCGCTGGTTCGCCTGCCTGGAGAAAACATGAACACACCGTCGGAACGGGTGACGTCCCGGATCGGGCTCGCGCTCGCCGTCACGTTCACGCTGTGCTTCGTCACCGGCCTGATCAGCCATCTCATCCAGCATCCGCCGTCGTGGTTCGGCTGGCCGAGCCGCCCGGTCTGGCTGTACCGGGTCACGCAGGGCACGCACGTGATCTCCGGTATCGCGTCGATTCCCTTGCTGCTGGCCAAACTCTGGAGCGTCTACCCGAAACTGTTCGAGCGCCCGGTGATCCGCTCGCTGCCGCACGCGCTGGAACGCCTGTCGATCCTCGTGCTTTCCGCGGCCGCCTTCTTCGAGCTGGCCACCGGACTGTTCAACGTCGCGCAGAACTATCCGTGGCCGTTCTACTTCCCGCAGCTGCACTACGCGGTCGCGTGGGTGGCGATCGGCTCGATCCTGGTGCACGTCGCGGTGAAACTCCCCATCGTCCGCCGCTCGCTCTCGACCAAGCCAGAACCCTCCCGGCGCGCCTTCCTCCGCACGACCTGGCTGGCCGCGGGAGTCGGCGTCGTCGCGACGGCCGGCGCCACGGTTCCTTTGCTGCGTGGTGTTTCCGGCCTGTCGTGGCGCAGCGACAAGGGCCCGCAAGGCCTGCCGGTGAACCGGACCGCCGAAGCGGCCGGCGTCCTGCCCGCGGCGAAAGACCCGAACTGGCGGCTTTCGGTGGTGACGCCGAGCGCTACGAAGAGCTACTCACTGGAAGAACTACGCGCCCTCCCGAGAACGTCGGCCGAACTGCCGATCGCGTGCGTCGAAGGGTGGAGCGAGTCCGCGCGCTGGAGCGGCGTCTCCCTGCCGGAGTTGTTGCGGCACGCCGGAAGCGAGCCGGGCACGCCGGTCCGCGTGTTCTCGCTGGAGAAGGCAGGGCCCTATGGGATCAGTGACCTCCCCGGCGAGCACACCGCGGACGAACTCACCCTGCTGGCACTGGAACTCAACGGTGAGGTGCTCGACGCCGACCACGGCTTCCCGTGCCGGATCATCGCCCCGAACCGGCCCGGTGTCCTGCAGACGAAATGGGTCACCCGCTTGGAGACGCTGTGAAGACGTTGCGGCTGCTGCTGTTCCTGCCCGGCCTCGCCGCGCTCGCGTGGGGCGCGGTGTTGTTCTCCGAGTACGCGTTCCCGCTGCGGCCGGACGTCTTCGGGACGCTCGGCTGGCTCGCCGGAGGCCCGCTGGCGCACGATCTGCTGATCGCGCCACTGGTCGGCGCCGTGGGATTCGCGCTGAGCAGGCTCCTTCCGGAACGCTGGAAGACGCCGGTCAAGACGGGAGCGGTGCTCAGCGGGGTGTTGACGCTGCTCGCGATCCCGTTGCTGTGGCGGCCTTTCGGTGGCGCTCGGAACCCGGGGCTGCACGACGCCGACACCGTCACCGGCCTGCTCGTCAGCCTGGCGGTCGTCTGGCTCGGTGTGCTCGTGGCCGCGCTGGTCCGGCGGAAGGTGCGTTAGCCGATCAAGCGCCGCGGCGGTGTTGCGAAAGCCACTTTCGCAACCTTCAACGTTGCGAAAGTGGCTTTCGCAACCCCCCTGACCTGGGCGGCGCGCAATTGCCTTACCCCTCAGTAAAAAGAGCCACGCGCGACCGGGATTGGCAGCCGGTCGCGCGTGGCTTCTTGGGTCCGGCCCGCTGGGGGTTCGAGCCGGAGCTGGTCTCGGCCGCGCACCGCGGCCGAGCGTCTCTAGTTCGGCGTGACGGGCTGGCCGCCGAGGGTCACCTCGATGACCTTGTCCCCGCTGAGGGTGAACTTCACCTTGTCGTTCGGCGCCCTGGTGCGGATCTCGGCGACGAGCGCGTCCGCGTTGGGGATCGACCGGTCGTCCAGCTTCGTCACGACGTCACCGGATTTGAGGCCGGCCTTCTCCGCGGGGCTGCCCGGCGAGATCTCACCGAGCTGCGCCCCACCGGTCGCCGCCGTCTGCACTCGCGCGCCGATGAAGGTCTGCGTCGCCTGGCCGGTGTTGATGATGTCGTCGGCCGTGCGGCGCGCCTGGTCGATCGGGATCGCGAAGCCGATGCCGACGTTGCCGCCGGTCTCACCGCCCTGGCCCTGCGCGGACTTCGGGCTGTAGATCGCCGAGTTGATGCCGATGACCTGGCCGGCCATGTTCGCGAGCGGGCCGCCGGAGTTGCCGGGGTTGATCGCCGCGTCGGTCTGCACCGCCGACATCACCGTGGTCTGGTCGCCGTTGCCGCCGGCGCTGACCGGCCGGTTCAGCGCGCTGACGATGCCCGACGTGACCGTGCCCGTCAGCTCGAACGGCGAACCGATGGCGACCACCGGCTGCCCGACCCGCAGGTCGTCGGAGCGGCCGAGCTCCACCGGGGTCAGGCCGCTGACGCCGCTGACCTTCACCACGGCGATATCCGTCGTGGGGTCGCGGCCGACGACGGTCGCCGAGCCCTTCTTGCCGTCCTGGAACACCGCCTGGATCTGCCCGCCACCGGCGGCGACCTCGACGACGTGGTTGTTGGTCAGCACGTAGCCGTCGGTGCTGAGCACGAAGCCGGAACCCTCGCCCGCACCCGACCGGCCGGACACCTGCAGCTCGACCACGCTCGGCGAGAGCTTCTGCGCCACGGATTCGACCGAACCGGCGGGCAGGTTGCCCGTCTGCTGGGCGGGCTTCGGCGCGTCGAGCGCGTTCACCGCCGAGCCGCCGGAGGCGTCACCGGTCAGGTACCCGACCGTGCCGCCCGCAACACCGCCGACGACCAGCGCGATCGCCGCGACACCGGCGAGCAGCTTGCCCGACGTGGACTTCTGCGCCTGCCGCTGCTGCGGGACCGCGTACACCGACGGACCCGGCTGGGTGAACGGCGTCTGCTGGCCCGGGATCGGGTGTCCCTGGGTGGGCGCGTGCTGAGTCTGCGTCTGCGCCTGCGGGGACCACGGGTTGTACTGCTGCTGTTCCTGGGGGTAGGCCTGCTGCGCTCCCGAGTGCGGAGTGGCATGGCCGCCGAGGCCGGTCGCGTCAGGCTGCTGCGGCGCGGGCTGAGCCCAGTTCGCGCTCTGCTCCGCGTCCGGCTGAGCGCCGGCGGGCCGCGCCTTCTCGGCGTCCTGGCCGCTGGGGTCGTTCTCGGTCATGTCTTCACCTTGCGGGATGGTCCTGAGAAGTTCCTGAGCCGATGCTGTGCATCGCACATGAGTATGGCGCCACTGGCCGCCGACTTCACGCTTCTTCGGCTTCCGCCGCCTCCACCGATTCGGCGATCATCAGCTCACCGGCCTGCTCGGCGAGCGTTTCCCTTGCCCCGTCGGACAAACCGTCGTCCGAGACCACGACGTCGGCTTCATCGAGCCCGGCGATCGTGGAGATGCCGACGACGCCCCATTTGGTGTGATCGGCCAGCACGACCAGCCTGCGGCCCGCCTCGACCAGCGCGCGGTCGGTCTCGGATTCGGTGAGGTTCGGCGTGGTGAACCCGGGCCCGTCGGCCATCCCGTGCACGCCGAGGAAGACGACGTCCAGGTGCAGCGACCGGAGGCTCTGCACGGCGACCGGCCCGACCAGCGCGTCCGACGGGGTGCGGACGCCCCCGGTGAGCACGACCGTGCGATCCGGCTCGTTCACGCCGCGCAGCACGTCGGCTACCTGGATGGAGTTCGTGACGATCGTCAGGCCGGGGATCCCGTCGAGCGCCCTGGCCAGGGTCCACGTGGTGGTGCCCGCGGAGACGCCGATCGCGGTGCCCGGCCGGACCAACCGGGCGGCGAGCGCGGCGATGGCCTCCTTCTGCGCGCGCTGACGCACGGACTTCGCCTCGAAGCCGGGCTCGTCGGTGCTCTTGCCGACGACGGAGGTGGCGCCGCCGTAGACCTTCTCGACCAGGCCACGACCGGCGAGCACGTCGAGGTCGCGGCGCACCGTCATATCGGACACGCCGAGCCGCACGACGAGTTCGCTGACCCGGACCGCCCCGGTCCGGCGCGCCTCCTCGAGGATCACCGCCTGTCGTTGCCGCGCGAGCACGAACCCTCCCTGGGCCAACTACACAAAATCCTACGCGATCGAACATGCCGCGACGACCCGATCGGGCTGCCATCATGAGGCCATGGCCAGGCTTCGCGACGTCGTCTTCGACTGCCGGCATCCGGCTTCGCTCGCCCGTTTCTGGGCGGCCGCGCTCGACGGCTACGAAATCGCGCCCTATGACGAAGAAGAGCTTGATCGCCTTCGTTCGCTGGGTTTTTCCGGTCCTGAAGACGATCCTTCGGTCCTGGTCGAAGCGCCGTCGGGACCGCGGCTCTTTTTCACTCTGGTGCCGGAATCGAAGGTCGTCAAGAACCGCGTGCATCTGGACCTGACGGGCGACAGCGTCGAGCGGCTCGTTTCCTTGGGCGCGCGCGTACTCGCTCGTCCCGAAGAGGGCTTGGTCGTACTCGCGGATCCGGAAGGGAACGAGTTCTGTCTCGTTACTCCTTGACGCCCTCGATCGGGACGCCACGGAAACTCAGCACGAAAAGCGTGACGGCGCCGAAGAACAACGCGATGTCGGCGACGTTCCCGACGAACCAGCCGTTGTAGTCGATGAAGTCGACGACGTGGCCGCGCGCGAAGCCGGGTTCGCGGAACAGCCGGTCGCCCAGATGCGTCGTCGCGCCGCCGAGCAGCAACCCGAGCGAGATCGCCCAGCCCGCCGAACGGACCTTGCGGGAGATCCACAGCAGCGCGACCACCGCGGCCGCGGCCAGGATCGCGAAGATCCAGGTGGAGTTCGCCCCCAGGGAGAACGCCGCGCCCGGGTTGTAGAGCAGCCGGAACCGGATGAAGTCGCCGATCACCGGGATCGGCGCCCGGTCGGTGAGGGCGTCGACGGCCCACCATTTGGTCAGCTGGTCGGCGGCCAGCAGCACCGCGGCCACCAGCAGTGTCCACAGCAGACGGCGGGGCGGCAGCTCAGGCGCGTTCTCGGTGCTCATCACCCGTCAGAGTAATCACCCATCAGGCCGGGGCTCCCGGGAGCCGCAGCGTCATCAACGCGCCGCCAGTGGACGCGCGGCCCGCGTAGACGTCTCCGCCGTGCCGCTGCGCCGCGTGCTGGACGATGGCGAGGCCCAGCCCGGAACCGGGCAGCGTCCGCGCCTCCGACGAACGGTAGAAGCGGTCGAACACCTTCGGCAGGTCCTCGTCGGCGATGCCCGGCCCGGAGTCCTCGACTTCGAGCACCGCGGTGCCGTCGCCGACCGGGTACAACCGGACCCCGACCGTCGACCCTTCCGGCGAGAACTTCACCGCGTTGTCCAGCAGGTTCAGCACCGCGCGTTCCAGCGCGCTGGTGTCGCCGGTGAGCACCCACGGCTGGAGCGAGACGTCGAACTCGATCTCGCCCGCGCGGCGGCGGGCCCTGTCCAGCGCGCGCTCGACGACGTCGACCATCTCGACCCGCTCGTGCTCGATCCGCGGCTCGTCCTGGCGCGCCAGCTCGACGAGGTCGCCGATCAGCTGGGTCAGCTCGTCGAGCTGGCCGCGGATGTCGGCCTCGATGTCGCTGCGGTCCTTGTCGGACAGGGTCCGCGCGCCCGGCCTGCTCGCGGAAAGGAGCAGCTCCAGGTTGGTGCGGAGCGACGTCAGCGGAGTGCGGAGCTCGTGGCCGGCGTCGGCGACGAGTTGCCGTTGCCGCTCCTGCGATTCGGCGACCGTGCCCAGCATCGTGTTGAAACTCTGGGTCAGGCGGGCGAGTTCGTCGTCGCCGCTCACCGGGATCGGCCGCAGGTCGCCTGTGGTGGCGACGCGTTCGGCCGCCGAGGTCAGCCGGTCGACCGGCCGCAGGCCCGCTCTCGCGACGGCCGTTCCCGCGGCCGCGGCGACCAGGATCCCGGCGCCGCCGATCAGGAACAGGACCACCGAAAGCTCGTTCAGGGTGCGCTTCGTCGGCCCGAGCGACTGCGCGAGCACCATCGCCTGACCGTCGCCCTGCGGGAGGGCGACGACGCGGCTGTCGGTCCTCGGGTCGGTGCGCAGGGAGAACGCCTTGTCGCCGGACGCGACCGCGATCTCGTCCTCGCCGTACGGCGGGCGGCTGCCGGACTGCGGATAGGTCAGCCGGACCTTCTCCCCGACCGTCAGCTGCCCGATCTGCAGGTCCGCGCTGGCGAGGAAGGCGCCGGGCACCTGCTGCAGCTCGGTCTGCACCTGGGGCGACTCGACCGCGGCCTGCGCGCGGGCGAGCAGGTTGTCGTCCACCTGCTGGTAGAGGTTGTCACGCACGACGAGGTACGCGCCGAGCGACACCAGCGCCACCGCGCCGGCCACCGAAGCGGCCGCGAGCAGCGTCACCCGGCCGCGGAGCGAGAACCGCCGAGTGCCCCAGCGGTCGCCGCGCGGATCCTTTTCGGACACGTCGACGACCGGGACCGGTTCGGTCACGGCGGGGTTTCCCTCAGGACGTAGCCCACTCCCCGCACCGTGTGGATCAGCCTCGGTTCGTTCCCAGCCTCGGTCTTTCGGCGCAAATAGCCGACGTAGACCTCCAGCGCGTTGCCCGACGTCGGGAAGTCGTATCCCCATACTTCCTCCAGGATCCGGCTGCGGGTCAGAACGTGCTTCGGGTAGGAGAGGAACAGCTCCAGCAGGGCGAATTCGGTCCTGGTGAGACTGATCTCCCGCCCGGCCCGGCGCACCTCGCGCGTCCCCGGGTCCAACGTGAGGTCCGCGAACGCGAGGACCTCGGCGTTCTGTCCGGCCTGCGGATCCGGGATCGCCCGGCGCAGAAGCGCGCGAAGGCGCGCGAGCAGCTCTTCGAGCGCGAAGGGCTTCGGCAGGTAGTCGTCGGCGCCCGCGTCGAGGCCGGACACCCGGTCCGAAACCGTGTCCCGCGCCGTGAGGACGAGAATGGGCAGGTCGTCACCGGTGCTGCGCAGCCGCCGGGCGACCTCCAGGCCGTCGAGCCGAGGCATCATCACGTCGAGGACCATCGCGTCGGGTCTGTTGGCGATGATCGCTTCCAGGGCCTGCGCGCCGTCCCCGGCCAGCTCCACCTGGTAGCCGTTGAACTCAAGGGATCGCCTGAGTGATTCACGGACGGCCCTGTCGTCGTCCACTACGAGGATGCGCATGGCGACAGTCTTACGCAGAGTGCTGAGACTCGCCTAAGAACACACACAGAACAAACAAAGGAAATCCGGCGATCCGGAAGACGTTTCAGCCGGTCTCGGGCCCTTTCGCAACGGGTGCGTTCCATCTCCGCCACAAAGCGAGCATCCGGACCCCCACCACGGCGGCTGCTGCTACCACCGTCACCGGACCCGGTGGCAGTCGCAGAGCGTGACCGATCACGACGAGCACGGCCCCCGCGAGCGCCGCGACCGCGTAGATCTCCTTCCGCAGCACGAGCGGGATTTCCCGCAGCAGGAGATCACGCACAGCGCCGCCGCCGATACCCGTCGTCATGCCGATCAAGCACGCCGCGTAGGGGGTGGCGCCCGCGTTCAACGCGATGGTGGTCCCCGCCGTCGCGAACACCCCGAGCCCGAGCGCGTCGGCGAGCAGCACGGCGCGGCGCAGCTTCGCGATTTGCGGATGGAAGACGAACACGACCAGCGCCGTCCCGCCGCAGACAGCGAGATAAGGCCAGGTCCGCAGGGTCGTGGGCGGCGTGATCCCGAGCAGGACGTCACGGATGACCCCGCCGCCGAGCGCGGTCGTCAACCCGACGACGACCACCCCGAAGACGTCCAACCTGGCCCGCACCGCCGCGAGAGCCCCCGAAGCGGCGAACGCGATCAAGCCGAGGAACTCGAGCGCGGTGAGGATCATTACTGGTCGAGCAGGCCGCCGCGGTAGGCCAGCAGCGCGGCCTGCACCCGGTTCGCCGCGCCGATCTTGGACAGGACGGCCGAGACATACCCCTTGACCGTGGCCTCGGACAGGTGAAGCCGCCCGCCGATCTCCGCGTTGGACAGCCCCTGGCCGATCAGCCCGACGACCTCACGCTCCCGCTCGGACAGCGACGCGAGCAGCTTGCGCGCCGGCTGCGCGGCCCGCTGCTCGTCCCGATGCGACTGAACCATCCGCGCCGCGACCCCCGGGTCGAGCACCGCGCCACCGCGCGCGAGGTCGCGCACCGCCCTGAGCAGCGCCGCCGGGTCGATGTCCTTGAGGAGGAAGCCGTTGGCGCCGAGCCTGAGCGCGAGACTGACGTAGTCGTCGATGTCGAACGTGGTCAACATGGCCACGGTCGGCGGATCCGGCAGGGCCAAAATCGCCCTGAGCGCGCGGATGCCGTCGTCCGGGGCCCGCATCTTGATGTCGAGCAGCGCGACGTCGGGGTGGTACCTCCGGGCGACCTCGACCGCTGATCTCCCGTCGCTCGCCTCGCCCACGATCTCGATATCGGCAGCGCCCGACATCATGGCACGCAGGCCCGAACGGACCAGTTCCTCGTCGTCGGCGAACATGAGCTTGATCAACGAAGCCCTCCGGCAGCCGGGGGAGCGGCGTCTCGCGTCCCGTTAACGAAGATTACCTACTGTTGTTCAGGGTTTCGAAACCAGACACGTACGAGTGACCCGCGCGGGTCATCTGTGTCGATCTAGGCGTCGATTCAGACCCTGTTCTCCTACTGGAGAGTGTCGCTGCTCCTGGACGGATCCGCAGGTCGGGTGTCACTGGACGGCCAGTGTCGCGGTTCGGCCGCTCCCTGTCCGGGGTTCGCGGGCAACCGCCGTTCGGGGCATTCGGGGGGGCCGGCCGCTTGGTCCGCCCGGGTGCGACTTGCGACCTCGCGCTCGGGCGGCTCGCGTCACCCGGTAGGCTGCGCCTGGCAGTACATGCCCTCGTAGCTCAGGGGATAGAGCACCGCTCTCCTAAAGCGGGTGTCGCAGGTTCGAATCCTGCCGGGGGCACAAGTCAGATTCCTCCTCGAAGCTCCTGCCGGGACCGGTGATGCATCAACGGTCGAGCCGAGTAAGTGCCTCGGCGAATATCGGTACGAGCTCATCCGGCAGGCAATAGTCATGAACACGGCCGCGAGGTTGGTCCGGGTGCTTGCGCGCAGCGAAAAAATGCCTCCAGTACCGACCTCGATGTTCCGGGTCACCATCGGACAACACCACGGCGGCACTTTCTGTCAAGGTTCGAGTGGCATGATTGAGAAACTCCAACCCGGTGACCTGCCGCAACTTTTCGGCTGTGGCGATTCCGCCCTGATCGACCAACGCTCGAAGGAACAGCGATCCATCCGGTCGAGCACGCCGGAGGATCCGCTCGGCGAGGCCGACATCCCAACGCGGCGGCTGCCCGGCGTCGAGCGCCCGAGACTGCAAGTTCGATTCCGAAAGAGCCAAAGTTATCCAGCTTCCGGACAACTCAGTGACCACGACTCCCCCTGGCGCGCGGAGTTGTGCCTGCCGGCCGTCAGACGCGACAGTCAGCGTCCACCCCGACACGGTGACAACGTCGAGTAATTCTGGCTCGATGGTCATGGCAATTAGCTTGCCACGCACCACGGCCGACTGCAGACGCATCAGGCGCTGTAGCTGGAATTCGCTAGCGCACAACAGCTTCTTCGACTTTTTCCAACGCCTAGCCAGTACAGCCTCCGCGGAGCGGCTCTCGACTCCGCTGCGCTCAGCACCGAAGGCCGCATCGGCTGATGATCAGCCCGCGGGACGGCCGTCCGGGTCCGTCATCGTGATGGCGCCACCCTGCGCCCGCAGCACCACATCGGCCCGGTACTTCCCCTCACCAAGGGCGGCAAGAGTACCCAGGCTGACCATCCGCGTGGTGGCGCCGTCCCGGTCGAACACCAGCAGATTGCCGTCCTGGACGTAGTCGCCGCTGTGCGTGCCATCGCCCTCGACCGTTACCGGACGGCCGAGTTCGCGTTCGATTCGCGCGCCGGAAGCGGGGCCGATGATGACCTGCACAGACGTCCAATCGCCGGGCGCCAACTCCTTGAGCGGGCGTGACCCGCCTGTCCTGGCGAGATCACCGATCGTTTTTTCGAGACCTTCGTCGAATTCCACTGTCACTCCTGGGGTGCTCGTGCCGCAGGCCGCCACGAGGGCGAGCAGGGCGAGCAGAGTCACTATCAAGCGCATGGTCAGTATTGGTCCGGATACGCCGACGGATCGCCGGGGTCGTGGTCGTCGTTGCGCCCCGGATTGTCCGTGGGCCAAGGCTTGTTCTTGGTTTCGCGGGTCTCGCCTGGAGGCGATTCGCTGGACGATACCAGTGTGTCGTTCTTGTCGATGACCACCATTTTGCCGTCCTTGACGGCTTGTTCGATCAGGTTCGCCATCTGCTCGGGGCTGGCGTCCGGGTTGGCCCGGGCGATCGCGCGGCCGACTTCGTTGTTGTGCAGGTCCATGGCCACTGGGACGTGATGACTGCTCGGGTTCCGCTCGTGCGCAGTGGCGAAGTCGCGGGCCCATTCCTCTCCGTACCGCTGCGTCATCATCGCGTTCCAATAGGCGTGACGGAACGCGTCGGCGTGGCCGTCGGTCAAGCCTTTGCCCTCGAATTTGCCTTCGGCGACATGCAAGGCGTCCTGCCGGATGTCGGCGAACTCCTTGAGTCCGAGCAAGCCTTTGCGCATCTGCAGATCGTCGAGCAGCTTGGCTTCGGACTGGGTGATCTTCTCCTTCGAGAAACCCGCTCGTTCCGCGAGCCAGCCGGTCAAGCCGCTCGGCCACACCGTCGTGCCCTCTGTTTTGACTTGGTATTTCGCCAGGAGATCGCGGTGCCGCTGTTCGTCGGCGATGCGGTCTTCGCCTGCCGCGGCGGCGGCCGCCAGCGTCGTCGCGCCGGCGTCACCGATTTCGCCTGCCATGATGCGCTTGAGCACCGAATTCAGTTCGGTGTCGATCTGGCCGGCGCGGGCGAGGATGGCCTCCACCTCGACCTGCAGAAGCATGGTGGAGAGAAACCCGCCGGCGTTCTCGGTCTCGACGACCTTGCCGTTGTCGATCCGGAAACCGTTCTTGGCGGCGAAATCCTCGGTCGTCTCGACACTGCGTACCAAATCGCGCACCGCCTGTTCGGTGTCGTCGATGATCTTCACGGCCGCGGACAGGCGCGCCGCGAGATCCTCGAGTTCCTGACAGCGGGCGCGCAGATTTCCGGCCGCCGCGTCCGCCGCTTCACCGGCCCACCCGGCGGGTTTGGCGCCGTCGATCTCGTCCTGCAAGCCGAGCACCTGGCGATTCTGCGCGGCCAAGTGGTCACCGATCTGCCCTATCCCATCAGCCTTCCACTGGCTGACCTCGGCCCAGGTGACCATCATCGACCACCTGCCCCGTCGAATTCCTGTTCACCGGCGTCGTCCCGAATCCGGTACGCGCTCGCGGCGGTGGTCAGCGATGCCGCGTAGGAATCCACTCCCTTCGCCCAGACACCGATCGAGTTCTCCCAATGTGGACCGAGCTGTGCGGCGGTCTTCGCCGACTCTGTTCCGGTCAACGCGCCGGAAAGCGCCGCCACCCGCTCCAGATCCAGCTCTCGAACGATTCCCGCGGCTCGTTTGGCCTGTTCGGCCGCGTCGCGCAGGGCTTTCGGATCAGCTTCGAACCCCGTCATGAAACCCCTCCCCCTCAGACTGAGGTTACTTGTCCTATTTGGGAGGTTCAAGCCACTGTCAGGCCTCGTGGAAATCGTCGAGACGATGGGCTTCGACCGAAGATTCCGTAGCCGCCAGCCAATGCGGATAGGTGACATAGACCAGTTCGGTGTCCTCATCGGCCGCATAGACGACTTCGGCGCCGGAACGCAGATAGATCACCTCACCTGCCCGAGCCGTCACCGATCCCGAAGGCCCCTCGACAGTGAAGGCCCCGGAAGTGATGACGAGAGCCTCGTCGTAGGTCATCTTCCACGGGTTCCGCTCCCCTTTTCCGTAGCGGGCGAAGCCGACGGACATCGCCGCGCCGCTGTCCTGCGCGAGGACGTCGGCCAGGAAGATCCGCTGGTCTAGCCGCTGGAACCAGGTCGAGGCGTCGTCGCTCGTGAAGTGTTCGACGGACATCCAAGTCTCCTTAAGTGGAAGTTTCTCCACTTAGTTAACCGGAGAAAGTTCCACTTGTCCACCGGTTAGGCTGACCGGGTGCTTCCCATCGCAGGCTCCGGGCCAACAGAGCGGGCGGACGCGGCTCGTAACCGGCGGAAGATCGTCCAAGCGGCCGCCAAGCTCGTTGCGGCCAAAGGGATCGACGGGCTCGCGTTGGACGAGGTCGCGGCGGAGGCAGGCGTCGGGATCGGGACCGTGTATCGCCGGTTCCCGGACAAGGGCGCGTTGGCGCAGGCGTTGCTCGACGAGAACGAGCGCGAGTTCCAGGAGGCGTTCATCAGCGGGCCGCCGCCGTTGGGTCCCGGAGCGCCGGCAGGCCAAAGGCTCAGCGCGTTCCTGGAAGCGTACGTCGACAGGCTCGAGACGCATGGCGAGTTGCTCATGGTCGCCGAGACGGAGACGCCGATGGCCCGGTTCGTGACCGGCGCGTACCGGTTGCACCACAGTCATCTGGTCGCGCTGCTGACCGAGGTCGCCCCTGATACCGACGCGCATTTCCGGGCCGACGCCTTGCTCGCTCCCTTGGCCGCGGCGCAGTACGTCTACCAGCGGCAAAGCATGACGCCGGAGCAGATCAAAGCGGGACTGCGTGACCTGTACCAGCGCACCTAGACTCCTGAAAAACCTGGAAGGGGTGGCATGGTTCTCGCGGTGAAGTCCGAACTGGTCGAGCAGGTGCGCGCGTTCACCGAATGGGTCGGCGCGGGGCGGAAACTCACCCAGACCGGGCGTATCACCTTGGCCGACGCCAAAACGCTGGTGCCTTTGTTAGGCACCGGTGACGTGCTCGAAAAGACCATCGGCGACCACGTGTACCGGACCAGGTCGAGCGAGCATCTGCTCGACCTGATGCTCGTCGTGGAGTGCGCCAAGGTGGCGCGGCTGGTCCGGAAGACCGGGCAACGGCTGGTTCCGGTGAAGAAGAATCGGGCGCTTCTCGATGACCCGCAAAAACTGTGGCTCGCGTTGTTCACCGGGTTCGACAAGCTGGGCGAGGCGTTCCTGCACTCGGGATTCAGCGAGTCGCTGCTGCGCCCCGAGTTCGAGCACGGCAGCCGCGCCATGTTGGCGTCGTTGTACAGCGCGGACGGCGCTGTCACCTTCGCGAGTTTGGGTTCGACGGTCTGGGATGTCGTGAGCGCACCTTACGTGCTGGAAGATCTCACCGAATTCCAGCTTGAGATGGCGCGGCGCACGAACGACCGTGACACCGAGGAGACGCTCGATGTGCTGCGGCGCTTGGGAGTGGTGACTCTTGAAGACAACGCGGCTGAGCTGACCGAACTCGGCCGGTCCGGTATGCGACGGCTCTTGGGTGAGCCGGAAGCCGGCGATCCGATCTACCAGGTGAAGATCACGCTGCTGGAAATCGAGGGTCTCCCGGTGTGGCGACGGGTACTGGTTCCGGCGGCCATCCCGCTCGACCGGCTGCATGTCGTCATCCAGGCCGCGATGGGCTGGGAGAACTACCACCTGCACTACTTCCTCGATGGGAAGACCTATTACGGCGAGGCCGAGCCTGAGCTGCAATACCGCGACGAACGGAAAGTGCGGCTGGACGACCTGGTGAAGCCCGGTGACCGCCTGGAGTACAACTACGACTTCGGCGACAGTTGGGACCACGAGATCCTCATCGAGGAGGCCACGGTCGCCAAGTCCGATGGGCGCTATCCCCGGTGCGTCGCGGGCCAAGCGGCGTGCCCGCCGGAGGACGTCGGCGGAACCGGAGGGTATGCCCGGCTGATCCAGATCCTCGGCGAGCCCGGGCACCCGGAACACCAGGACGTCGTCGGCTGGCTTGGTCTCGACGACCCTGGCCGATTCGACCCCGCGCACTTCAGCCTCGAAGAGGCGAATCAGCGCCTCGCCGCACGTCGATAGGACGGACGCATGCTCGGCTGGGAGAAGTTCGACCTCGGCGGCATCGCGATGGCGCTGCAGGACCAGACCGACTACGAGTACTTTCACCTGGTCGACCCACGGACCGGCGAGATGGGCTTGTGGACACAGGACGGCGGGATCGACGGCCGGAATCCCATCGACCTCGACGACGTGGACCTGACCGTCATCGAACCTTTGCCGTCGTCCGTCTGGTACCAGGCCATGGCGGACTTCGCGGCGGATCTCAGCGACGAACGGCTATCGCGGGCCTCAGCGGCAAGGGCGCTTTTCGCCGTTTCAAGAACGAGTTGCACGACCGGTATCCGCACCTTGTTCCTGTTTGGAACGCCTTCAGCGACAACCGGGCGAAGCTTCGCGCCGTTCGCCGCGGAGCATGCGGACCTCGGCCTGCCCTGATGGAGCAGGCCTAGTAGATCTCTACCGGCCCGACGCGTAAGACGCCGTCGTCCAGCGGCACGCAGCGCTTCCCGCCACGGCCCCGCAAAGCAGCGAAAGTCCCGCGAGGGTAGACGACGTCCATCCAAGCGCACGGATTCGCTGGCCGGTGCACCTCGAAGCGCACAGGACCATCGCCCGAGTCCAGAGTCACCACCGAATCCCGCGCCAGAGCGTCCACATCGAAGCCCGAAAGCACGATGTTCCGCCGAGCCAGCAGCGGATCACCAGGCACGGACGCAGAGAAGAGCGTCACCGCGGCCGAGCGATGCGCGGGATGGTTGAAGTACCGGTCCCCGACCAGCCCCAGTCCCGCGCGCACCTCGACGTGGTCGCGCGAGACCGGAGCGGGATCGGGGCGAGGGCCGTCTGAGGGACGGCCCTCGTACGCATGCACCGAAGAGACGTGCAGCGCGACGATCAGCGCTCGCCGAGCTGCCATTCCGGCCGCACGTAGTGGCAGGTGTAGCCGTTCGGGATGCGCTCCAGGTAGTCCTGGTGCTCCGGTTCGGCCTCCCAGAAGTCACCGGCCTGGGTCACCTCGGTGACCACCTTGCCCGGCCACTTGCCGGAGGCGTCGACGTCCGCGATCGTCTGCTCGGCGACCTGCTTCTGCTTGTCGTCGGTGTAGAAGATCGCCGATCGGTAGCTGGTGCCGATGTCGTTGCCCTGGCGGTCGCGGGTCGTCGGGTCGTGGATCTGGAAGAAGAACTCCAGGATCTGCCGATACGTCAGCTGCGCCGGGTCGAAGACGATCTCGATGCCTTCGGCGTGGGAGCCGTGGTTGCGGTAGGTCGCGTTCGGCACGTCGCCGCCGGTGTAGCCGACCCTGGTGGAGACGACCCCGGGGTGCCGGCGGAACAGGTCCTGCATGCCCCAGAAGCAGCCGCCCGCGAGAACAGCCTTTTCCGTCACTGTAGATCTCCTTCGGTCGTTGACACCCAGTACAACGTGTCGAACAGCCCCTGTCATCCCCGTCCAAGTGTGACGGAACGCTTACGTCCACCGTGCGTCTCACGCTAGGTGAAAACCCTGCTCGCCGTCCTCGCCCTCCTCCTGGCCGGCTGCGCGACGCCCTCGCCGAGCCCGACACCGGAAGACGCCTTCCGGTTCGGCGGGATCTCGATGCCGGCCAGCGGCAAGGTGCTGGAGACGCGGTACGACCGGGGCATCGACTCGCGCTACGTCGTCGTCCTCACCCTGCCGGCGGAGGACGTGCCCAAGCTGCTCGAAGCGTCGAACTTCGCTCCCGGGGCGATGAACGACGACCAGGTCGTCGAAGGTCGCCACGTCTACCGCAAGGTCACCGTCGAGGGGACCACGGTGCGGCTCGAGATGTTCACGACGTGAGCACTCTGCGTGAAAAAGATGGGCCGTTCGGACTCGTCTGGGTGACCCCCTAACGTGTAGCTCCACGCACCAGCCGCCGGAGGACGCATGGATCCGATCCGTGTTCCGCCCGAGATGTTCCGTTTCACCGACGGCAGCAGATCCGGGCTCCCCCTGGCGATCCTGCACGCCTTCGGCGAGGCGAACGAGCGGCTGGAGACGGCGCTCGGGATCGACGACGTCCGCACGAGGCTGCGCGGTGTCGGCTGGCTGGAGACGCTGGCCGACGAAGACCTCGTCAAGGCGCTGGACCAGCTACGCGACCAGGGCCACCTCGACGTCGTCCAGAGCCACGCGGGCGACTACCGGACGGCGTCCGAGTACGAACGCCGCAATCTCCAGTACTCGCTGAGCCGGCAGGGCGAAGCGGCGTACGCGGGGGTTGTCCGCGCGAACGAAGTGCTCAACGCGTCCGGGGCGCTCCAGACGGCGACGCTCGAAGCGCTGGGTGAGCGGCTCGGTGAGCTCGTCAAGCAGCTCGAAGACGGCACGGACCGGCACGTGTTCAGCACGCTCGCCGAAGTCGAGAGCCACCTCGAAGCGTTCCGCGACACCACGAAGCGCTTCAACGGCGACCTCCAGCGCCTCCTGCGCGCCGAAGCCGACCTCGCGACGTTCCACGAGGTCAAGGCGGCCACGGTCACGTATCTGCAGGAGTTCCTCAACGACCTGGAACATCACACGCACACGATCGCCACCCGGATCAAGGAGATCGACGACCACGGCGTCGAGCGGGTGCACCGGCGGGCGCTCAACGGTGCGTCGCTGCCGAACCCCGACCCGCGCTGGCTCGACGTCCGCAAGGCGCGCTGGGACGGCCTTCGCGCGTGGTTCCTGCCTGAGGACGGGGTGACGCCGAGGGTCGAGGACCTGCATCGGCTCGCGCGGCGGGCGATCATCACGCTCCTCCAGGTGCTGGACCGGATCACCGAGTCGCGGCGGCGCGCGAGCAGCGCGGTCGCGGATTTCCGCGAGCTGGCGCGGTGGTTCACCGTCGTCCCGGCGCAGGAGGATCTGCATCGCCTGTGGTCCACGATGTTCGGGCTGAGCTCCGCGCGGCACGCGCACCTCGCCCACGCCGACCCCGAGGTGGTCAGCACGACGGCGTCGTGGCTCGACGCGCCGCCGGTCGAGGTGTCGGAGCTGCTCCGCTCTGCAGGCCGTACCGAGCGCTTCACCAGGACCGGCCGGATCCGCGACGTCAGCGCGATCAGAGCCGCGAGAGCCGAAAAAGCCCTGCAGGAACGCGCCGAGCTCGAGGCGGCCTGGAACATGCTCGACACCGGCGGCGTCGTGCGGCTCTCGGCGTTCGAGAAGCTGGACCACACCGTTTTCGAGCGGCTTCTCGACCTCATGGGGCAGGCACTGGGCAGTGCCGCCGGCGCGGACGGCACCCGCCGGAGCACGACATCGGACGGCCAGATCGAGATCGTCCTGCGGTCGCCGCGGAACGGCGCGGTCGCGCGCCTGACCACCACGAGCGGCGTCTTCCGGGGCCCCGACTACGAGATCGAGATCAGTACGGCCGGAGGCGGCGCGTGAGCCTCACCAACCAACTGGTCATCGCGGAACGCGAAGAGGTCGCACGCGGGATCCGGGCCCTGCTGGCCACCCCGCTGATCGGCGAACGCGGCTCCCCCGAGACCTTCGACCTCATCCGCCGCCGCCGCGAGCCCATCCGGCAGTGGTTCGACTACTACTGCGGCTGGACGCTCACGGTCGAACCGCGGCTCGGTTACGCCCGGCTGGTCAAGGTCCGCGCGGCCGCCGACCCCACCCGCCCGGCGCGGCGGCTGCGCTCCGGGCGCGCGGCGTTCGACCGGCGCCGCTACGTCCTGCTGTGCGTGGTGGCCGCCGAACTGCTGACCGTGCCGGTGACCACCGTCGGCCTGCTCGCCGGCCGTGTCGCGCAGGCGAGCGCCGCCGACGATCTCGTCACCACGTTCGACGTCGCCACCAGGGCGGAGCGGCTGGCGTTCGTGGACGTCCTCGAACTGCTGGAGTCCTACGGCGTGCTCGAAGCCGCGGACGGCGACCCGGAGTCCTTTGTGGACGATCCGGCGGCGAAGGTGCTGTTCCGGGTCGACGCGACGCTGTTGCTGCGGCTGCTCGCCGCGCCGGTCGGGCCGTCGCAGCTGGCGGTGCCCGCCGACGACGTCGCGCTGCGGTTCGAGGAACTGCTGGAGGCGGTGTCGCACGAGCAGCGCTACGGCCTTTCCTCCGGCCGCCACGAGGACACCCCGAGCGCGTCGGACGTCCAGCGGAACCTGTGGCTGCGGCACACGGTGTTCCGCCGTCTCGTCGACGATCCGGTGCTGTACTTCGCCGAGCTGACCGCGGAGGAACGCGCGTACCTCGGCACGCCGACCGGGCGTCAGTTGCTGCGGCGTGCCGCCGAGCAGGGCGGTTTCGTTCTCGAAGAACGCGCGGAGGGCGTGCTGCTCGTCGACGTCGACGGGCTGGCCACCGACGAGCGGTTCCCGGACGACGGCAGCAACGCCAAGGTCGCCGCGCTCCTGCTGCTAGACGCGCTCGACGAGCCGCGGACCATCGATTACCTGCAGAAGGCGACCGCCAAACTGCTGAAACGGTTCCCGCGCTGGGCCAAGACCTACCGGGGCAAGGACGGCGTGCGACGGCTGACCGTCGACGCGCTCGCCGTGCTGACCGGCTTCGGCCTGGTACGCACCGAAGCCGAACTCGTCCGGCCGCTCCCGGCCGCCGCGAGGTACACCGACCGCACCGAGGAGGCGCCGTGACCGTGACGAGGTGGATCCCCTCCCGTGCGGGCATTCTCAACATCTGGCGCTACTACGACGAGATCTTCGAGTTCCACGACGGGCGCCTGTTGCTGCGCGGCCCCAACGGGAGCGGGAAGTCGAAGGCGCTGGAGCTGCTGCTGCCGTTCCTGTTCGACGCGAGCCTGCGCGCCAACCGGCTGTCGACCTTCGGCACCAGCGAACGCAGCATGCACTGGAACCTGATGGGCGAAGGCGCTTCCGGTGCCACGCGCGTCGGCTACGTCTGGCTCGAATTCGGCATGGCGGGCGAGAAGTGGTTCACGTGCGGCGCGCGGCTTCAGGCCAGCACGCACACCAGCACGGTGCACGCCGACTTCTTCACCACCGACCTGCGGGTGGGCGACGGTTTGCCGCTGGTCAACGAGGCCGGTCAGCCGCTGACCAAGAACGCGCTGGAGGAGGCCCTCGGCGAGCACGGGACCGTGCACGAAGGCGCGGCCGAGTACCGCGCGGCGCTCAGGGCGAAACTGTTCCCCACCTTGAGCGAACAGCGGTACGACGCGCTGATCACCGCGCTGCTCCAGCTGCGGATGCCCAAACTCTCGCAGCGGCTCGACCCGAGCCTGCTGTCCAACCTGCTCTCCCGCGCGCTTCCGCCGTTGGGACAGCAGGAGATCGCGGATCTCGCCGAGGGATTCGAGCGGCTCGACGCGCAACGCGAACGGCTGGGCTCGCTGGAGACCGAGGTCGACGCGACCCGCGCGCTCGCCGCGCGGCAGAAGACCTACGCCCAGCGTGTGCTGCGCGCGGGCGCCGCGAACCTCATCAACGCCACCACGGAACTCGACGAACTCGCCGCGGCCGCCCGCCGTTCGGCCGAGGAGCACGACGAGGTCGCCGCCAAGAAGGAGGCCGCCGAGGAACGGGCGGAGAAGCTCGAAAAGGACGTCGAAGAGACCGAAGCCCGGCTGTCCGGGCTGACCGAATCCGAGTCGTACCGCAAGGGCCAGGAACTCGACAAGCTGCGGCAACGCACCTTGTCCACGAGTGAGAAAGCGGAGGCACTGCGCGCGGACGCGGACCGGCTCCGTGCCGAGGCGGACGCCGACGAGGAGCGCTCGCGGGCGGCGAAGCAGGTCGCGAAACGGCAGGCCGATCTCGTGCGTTCTCTGGAGACCGAGGTCCGTGCCGCCGCGACCCGCGCGAATCTGGCCGGAGTGCACGACGAACTCGTCGCCGGGCTGAGTGAACCGGCGAGGCTCCGTCCGTTGCTGCAGGCCGCCGTGCGCGGCAAACGCGACCAGGTCGAGACGCTCGGCCGGGCGTTGGACAAGCACGAACGCGCCGTCGGACGGCGTCACCAGGCCGAGGCGGATCTCGACCGCGCGCGGTCGGATTTCTCGGCCGCGCAGGAGCGGGTGGACCTCACGACGGCGACGCGGGAACTCGCGCTGAGCGATCTGCGCACCCGGCTCGCCGAATGGGCGATCGGCTGCCGCGAGCTGCGGTTCCCCGACGTGGAAGCGGTCGTCCGGGACGCCGAGGCCGAGGTCTCGCTGCTGGGCAGGCTCGGCGCCGTCGCCGAGACCGTGCTCGAAGACATCATCCGCCGGGAGGCGGCGACCGGTGCCACGCTGGCCACCGCACGCGCCGAACACGACGAACTCCTCGTCGAGGCTGGCGTGCTCGAAACCGAGGACGTCCTCGCGCCCGAGCCGCCCCGCACCCGCACGGCGGACCGGGCCGAGATGAGCGGCGCGCCGTTGTGGCGGCTGGTCGATTTCGCCGGCTCGGTCCCGGAAAGCGCCCAGGCGGGGATCGAGGCCGCGCTCGAAGGCGCCGGTCTGCTCGACGCCTGGGTGAACTCCCACGGCGTCGTCGACGGACACGACGTGCTCGCCGAGTCCGGGACGCTGCCGGTGGCCACCGGTCGTTCGCTCGCCGACGTCCTCGTGCCGGAACCCGACGCGGAGGTTTCCCCGACGAAGATCCGCCGGGTCCTGGAAGTGATCGCGTTCGACGACAAGCTTCCCGCCGGGCCCGCCGGGCCCGCCGCGATCGGCGCGGACGGCGGCTGGCGGATGGGCGGCCTGTCGGGCAGCTGGGCGAAGGACGCTCCGGCGTACATCGGCGCGTCCGCCCGCCTTCGCGCGCGAGAGCGCCGGATCGCCGGACTGCGGGACAAGATCTCCCTGCGCGAGAAGACCATCGCCGAGCTGGAAGGCGAGCTGGCCGCGCTGCGCGGCAGGCGCGAGCTGATCAAGATCGAACGCGCCGCCCGCCCCGGTCACGACGATCTCCTTGCCGCGACCGGGGAACTGACCACGGCCGAGGCCGAGCTGACCGCCGCCGACGCCGCCGTCCGGCATCTGGAGAGCGCCGTCTCCGCGCTGGAGATCGAGGCCAAGACCGCGCTGCACGAGCTGACCGCGCAGGCTTCGGAATCCGGGTTGCCGACCGAACGCGCGCCTCTGGCCGCGCTCGCCACGGCTCTGCGTACGTACTCCGACCAGGGCGAGAACTGGTTGTACGAGCACGGAAACCTGCTCACCGCGAACCAGCGGGCCGAGCTGTGCGCCGAACAGGCGGACCGGTCGGAGGCGAACGCGGCCCGGCGTGAGGACGAGGCCGCCGAAGCGGAGGCCGAACGCGTCAAGCTCACGGCGATGCTCGAAGCGATCGAAGGGACCGCGGGCAGCGGCCAGCGCGAGGTACTCGCGGAAATCGACGCGCTGCGCACGAAGCTGCGGGAACTCTCGGCCGAACTCCGCGCCGCGAACGCCGACGCCAAGGAGCTCGCGGTGTCGCTGGGCGCGCTCGGCGTCCGCCGCACGACCGACGCGCGGGCCCGCGAGGACGCGGCCAAGAAGCAGGACGCGGCCGCGCTCCGGTTCCGGAAGCTCGCGACCGGCGTCTTCCCCGCCGACGGCGGGATCGAGGACCTGCCGAAGTTCCAGGCCACCCTGTCCGCCTCCGAAAGTGTCCGGTCGGCGCTCGAAACGGCCCGGCTGGTGGCCGCGGCGTGGCCGTCCGTGCCGCACGCGCCGAGCAACCTGGGCGAGGCACTGCACCGGCTGTCGGAAGCCGTGCACACCTGCCGGAACACGCTCAGCTCGCGCGCGGAACTCGATCTGGAGACCGACGAGGACGTCCAGATCTTCACCGCCGTCGTCGACGGGCTGCGGGTCGGCGCGGCCGAACTGCTCAAGATCCTTTACGCGGAAGCGGAACAGAGCAGGCACGAGATCACCGACCGGGAAAGCGACCTGTTCGACAAGACGCTGACCGGCGACACCCGTCGCCATCTCGCGGCCCGCATCCGGCAGGCCAACGACCTCGTCGACGGCATGAACGCGCGGCTGGAACGCGTGCGGACCGCGTCGCGGGTCGCCGTCCGGCTGGTCTGGCAGGTCTCCCCGGATCTGCCGCCGGGCACCAAGACCGCGCGGGATCTGCTGCTGAAGGATCCGGATCAGCTGACCGCCGAAGATCGCGTGTCGCTGCACAAGTTCTTCCGCGAGCGCGTCGAGCAGGCGAAGGCGGACGACACGGCGACCAGCTGGGAACAGCAGCTCGCGCAGGTCTTCGACTACACGTCCTGGCACCGGTTCGTGGTCAAGGTGGACCGCGCGAACGGGGCGGGCTGGCAGCTGCTGACCAAGAAGCTGCACGGCGCGCTTTCCGGTGGGGAGAAGGCGATCGCGCTGCACCTGCCGCTGTTCGCCGCCGTCGCCGCGCACTATCAGGCCGCGCCCGAGGCGCCGAGGGTGATCCTGCTCGACGAGGTGTTCGTCGGCGTCGACACGACCAACCGGGGGCAGGTGTTCGGCCTGCTGTCCGAACTCGACCTCGACCTGATGCTGACCTCGGACCACGAATGGTGCACCTACGCCGAACTCGGCGGCGTCGGGATCCACCAGCTCATCACCGGCGGCGACGGTGACGACGCGGTCACCACGGCCCGGTTCACCTGGAACGGTCACGACCTCCTGCCGGCCGGGCATTAGCCTGAGCGGCCCCAAAGCCGGGCGCAGCGGGGCTCTTTCCGCCGTTCGTCCTTGTGCGGGGCGGGGCCGCTCGCTACGTTCCTGCCGGTGGCTGTGCGGATCCAGGTGCTGGGCTCGCTGCGCGTCTGGCTGGCCGGGACGGAAATCGATCTGGGCCCACCGGGTCGCCGTGCCGTCCTGGGGTTGCTGGTGCTCGCCGGCGGCGAGGCGATGTCCAAGCAGGAACTGGTCGACGCGCTGTGGGGCGGGCGGCCGCCGCGCAGCGCGGTGAACGTCCTCCAGACGCACGTCAAACATCTGCGGCGGCTGCTGGAACCCGGCCGTCCGGCGCGGTCCGGGAGCGAACTCCTGCCCCATGTCGGTGGCGGTTACGCGGTGCGCTGGGACGCCGTCGAGATCGATCTTCCGCACGTGCGCGGGCTGATCGCCGAGGCGAACGACGCCCTGCGTGACGGCGAGACCGGCCGTGCCGCGGCGCTGTTCGGCGAGGCCCTGCGCTGGTGGCGTGGCCGGCCGCTGGCTGATATTCCTTTACTCTCAACGCATCCGAAGGTCTTGGCGTTGCTGGCGGAACGCCGTGCGCTGCTCGCCCGCTACGGCGACGCGATGCTCGCGATCGGCGCCGCCGGCGAGGTGCTCGCCGAATTGGCCGAAGCCGCCGCGGACCAGCCGCTCGACGAGCCCGCGCAAGCCCGGTTGATCCGCGCGTACCACGGCGCGGGCCAGCGGGCGACGGCTTTCCGGCTCTACCAGGAGGTTCGCGAGCGGCTCGTCGAGGAGCTGGGCGTCGAACCCGGGCCGGAACTCGCCGCGGCGCACGTCGCGCTGCTCGAAGACGGAGAACCGCTGCCGGCTCCGCGTCCCGCCGCGCGCGTTCCCCGGCAGCTGCCCGCCGAACCGGCCGGATTCACCGGCCGGGCGGCCGAACTGTCCATTTTGGACCATCTGGTGCCACGCCCCGGGAGCACCGGCGGCGCGGTGGCGCTGGCGGCCGTCACCGGTCCGGCGGGAGCCGGGAAGACCGCGTTGGCCGTGCACTGGGGGCATCGGGTGAAGGACCGGTTCCCGGACGGGCAGTTCTACGCGAACCTGCGCGGCCATTCCGCCGGCACGCCCGCGACGGCGCTCGAAGCGCTCACCCGGTTCCTGGCCGCGCTGGACGTTCCCGCCGAACGCCTGCCCGCGGACACGGAGACCGCGTCCGCGTTGTACCGGACGCTGATGACCGACCGGAAGGCGCTGGTGGTGCTGGACAACGCCGTGGACGTCGAGCAGGTCCGGCCGCTGCTGCCCGCCGGGCCCGGTTGCCTGGTGCTGGTCACCGCGAGGGACCGGATGGCCGGGCTGGTCGCCCTTCACGGCGCCCGGCGGCTCACACTGGGCATGCTCGAACCCGGTGAAGCGCTGGCCTTGCTCGCGCGGGTGCTCGGCGCCGATGAGGTCCGGGCCGAGCACGAAGCGGCCGCCGAAGTGGCCGAGCTGTGCGCGCACCTGCCGCTGGCGCTGAGGATCGCCGCGGCCAACCTCGCCGAAGATCCGGGGAAGGGCATCGGGGACTACGTCATCGAGCTGCGCAAGGGCAATCTGCTCGCCGCGCTGGCCGTGCCGGGCGACGAGCAGATCGCCGTCCGGACCGCCTTCGACCTGTCCTACGCGGCCCTTCCCGCCGAAACGCGCCGGTTGTTCCGGCTGCTGAGCCTGGTGCCGGGCAGCGACATCGGTGTCGAAGCGGTCGAGATCCTGACCGGCGCGGAACGGGCGGGCCCGATGCTGGACACGCTCGCGGGCGCGCATCTCGTCGAACAGCACGCGCCCGGCCGCTACCACTTCCACGATCTGCTGCGCCGGTACGCCGCCGATCGCCTGCGTGAATCCCCGGCGGGGACCGGATCCGCCCGGCGCCGCCTGCACGAGTGGTATCTGCGTGGCGCGGATCAAGCGGCGAAAATCGTTTACCCGCACATGTTCCGTGTCCCGCTGTCCGTGCCGGACGGCCCGGTTCCCGCGGCGGTCAAGGAGAACGCGGCGGACTGGCTGGAGACCGAACTGGGCAACCTCGTCGCCGTCGTCGAGGACGCGCCGGGTCCGGTGGCCTGGCTGCTGGCCGACGCTTTACGCGGCTACTTCTGGATGTCGTCGCGCCGGGTGGAGTGGCGAGCGGCCGCCGCGGCCGCGCTGTCGGCCGCCGAGGAGGACGGCGATCTCCGTGCGCGCGTGTCCGCCCGGTTCAGCCTGGCGGACCTGGGTTTCCGCGAAGGGCGGTACCGGGAGGCCGTCCGGGGGTACACCGGCGCGCTTTTGCTCGCCCGGCGGGCGGGGTGGGTGGAGGCGCAGGCCGCGGTGCTGGGCAACCTCGGTTGCGTGTACTGGCAGTCGGGACGGCTCCCGGCCGCCGCGGTGCGGTTCTCCCGGGGCCTGGAGCTGAGCAGACGCGCCGGAAGTCCCGCCGGGGAGGCCGTCGCGCTGGGCAATCTGGGGCTCGTCCACTGGGAGATGGGCGATCTTGCCGGGGCTGCCGGGCACTACGTCCGGGCGCTGCGCCGGTATCGCGGGATCGGCTCGCGCTACGGGGAGGCGATCAACCTGTCCAACCTCGGGCAGGCGCAACACGCTCGCGGCCGGGCCGCCGAGGCCGCGGGTCTGCTCGCCAAAGCGCTCGCGCTGCATCGAGAGGCCGGGAACCGTGCCGGGGAGGCGGAAACCCTCGGGAGACTCGCCTCGGTGTACTGCGATCTCGGCCGTCTCACCGACGCGCTCGACCACGCGCGCGAAGGGCTCCGGCTCGCACGGGAGACCGGTGAACCTCGCGGTGAGGGCGAGGCGCTCGTCGCGCTCGCGAGCGTGCATCGACGGGTGGGGCACCGGCAGGACGCCGTCCGCCGGTACCGGCAGGCGCTGGACCTGCTGCGGGAGAGCGGCGACCGGTACCCCGAGATCGACGCGCTCATCGGGCTCGCCACCGCGACCGGCGACCTCGGGCAGGCCCGCCGGGCGCTCGCCCTCGCCGAACGGGCGGGCTACCACGCCTTACGGGAACGGGCGGCGGCCACCATCGAAGCGATTCTCCGGGCCTAGGCCGCGATGTCGCTGCTGACGTCATAGGCGCCCGTCGGGTGGAAGTTGACGACGACCCACGGGTTGACGCCGTGTTCCTTGCCCGCACTGTCCCGGCAGGAGAACTCGCTCATGTCGAACGCGCTCCATCCCTTGTCCGGCAGCACTTTGATCGACTCCTCGATCCGGCCGCCCCAGCGACAGGCCGGACTGTGCACCCGCGCCGTCACCGACGGCTCCGCCCAGCCGATCGTCCCGCCGTCCGCGCACCACGAAAGGCCGAACGTGTAGGTCCACCGGCCCGGATCTTCGAGCACCACCGGCTTGATGACCTTGACACCGGAAGCGCATTCCGGAGTCGCTTCAGCGGGCGCGGTGATCGTGAAGCCGGCGCAAAGGATCACCGAGCAGGCAAGGACGTTCTTGACTCTCATCGTTCACACTGTTCCGCCGGCCCTTCGCGCCCGCAAGCCGCCGGACGCCGGATCCAACCGACGTCCAATGCCCGTCCAGTGCCGCCGAATAGCTTGTGCTCGCACAGTTTCCGCTGAGGGGAGTACGGATGAGGGCACGACTCAAGAAGGCCATGACCACGGTGGCCGTCACCGCGACGCTGGTCGTCGGGACCGCGACCGCCGTCTCGGCGCAGCCCGCCGGGCTGCGGGCGTTCGCGATCTCGTCGGACGGCAAGCTGATGGCCACCTACTGGACCAACCAGCCCCAGGTCCTCGACTGGGTGCGGCTCGTACAAGGGCTCACCTGCGGCGAGACCCGCCTGATCGGGATCGATTTCCGGGTACAGAACGGTTTGTTGTACGGCGTGGGTGACAAAGGCTGCATCTACACGATCAAATTCCCGCCCGCGGCGCCCGACGTCGTCGTCACGAAGGTCTCGCAACTGAGCGTTCCGTTGTACGGCACGAACTTCGGCGTCGACTTCAACCCGGCCGCCGACCGGCTGCGGGTGATCAGCGACTACGGCCAGAACCTGCGGCACAACCTCGCCGACCACGTCACGATCGAAGACACCGTCCTCACCACCCCACCGGCGGGCGGGCCGACCAGAGGCGTCACGGCCGCCGCCTACACGAACAACGACCTCAACCCCGACACCGCGACCACACTGTTCGACATCGGCACGGTGACCGACCAGGTGCTCATCCAGGCGCCCGCCAACGCCGGCCTCCTCAGCCCGACCGGCGCGCTCGGCGTGGACACCGGCCCGATCGCCGGTTTCGACATTTTCAGCGACCTGACCAACGGCAAGACGACCTCGGTGAGCGCGTTCGCCGTGCTCAACCCGGCCGCCGGGCCGTCGACGTTCTATTCGGTCGATCTGCTGACCGGCGCGGCCAAGAAGGTCGGTGACTTCCCGTTGCCGATCGGGGATGTCGCTGTCGCACTCGACACGAACTGAACGGGGAACGCCGTTGTCCGGTGTCCGGTCGTCTGCCGGGCGCCGGGCAGCGGTGTGCTTTCGTCGCCGGAAAGCGGCGACGCCTTGGGGACCGTCTCGTGGTCGAAGCCCTTTCGTTGCCTGGGATCAGGGACGCGAACCTGCCGGTCGGGCTTCGACGAAAGGTTGCTTCCGGAGTCCGGCGTTGTTATAGGTGCGGTCACTTCATCGCCAAAAAACGGCGACGCACGTGATCGAAGCCCGTTCGTTGCCCGGGATCGAGGACGCGAGCTTGTCGACTGGACTTCGGCGAATAGTTGCTTCCGGAGTCCGGCGTTGCTACAGGTGCGATCCCTTCACCGCCGAAAAACGGCGACGCTCGTGATCGAAGCCCCTTTCGTTGCCTGGGACCGGGGACGTGAACTTGCCGATTGAGCCTCGGCGAATGGTTGCTTCCGGGATCCGGCGTTGCCATAGGTACGATCCCTCCATCGCCGGAAGTCGGCGACGCTCGCGGTCGAAGCCCCCCTCGCTGCTAGGAGCGGCGACGCGATCCTGCCGATTGAGCCTCGGCGAACGGTTACTTCCGGATCCGGCGCCACTACAGACACGGCCCCTTCGTCGCCGGAAAACAGCGACGCCTACGACGACCAAAACGGCGGCTGCCCGCCGACTACTCGTTACCGAAAATCGGCGACGAACCCTATCGGCCCGACCTTCAGCGAACGGTCACTGCCCGAGACCGGCGCCACCACAGACGCGACCTCCCCCTCCATCGCCGAAAATCGGCAACGATCCCGGCAGCCAGAATCGGCTGTTCTCCGCCGATTCCTAGTTGCCGAAAATCGGCGATGCTCCGCCGGCCCGAGGCGGCGGGAATTGTCGGTGGCCGGTCGTATGGTCGTGGGGTGGACACACATTCCGCGCCCGTGGCGCTACTGGAGAAACTCACCGGCCCCGAACTGCTGGCAGCGGTGAACGCCGCTGTAGAGTTGTTGGACGACAAGGATTCCGTCGAGCTCGCGCAAGCGGCGTCGGCCGGGATCGCGCGCTTGGAGGCGGTCCGGTTCCGGGCACTGGCCCAGCTGAACCGGCATCGCGACGGCGCCCGCAGCGTCACACAAGAAGTCGCGTTGGCTCTGTCTCTTGTGGACAATCACGCCGGATCCCTGGTGGCCACGGCCGACGCGGTGACCACCCGCCTGCCCCGCACTCTGTCCCTGATGGACCAGGGGGAGCTCTCCGGGTTCGGTGCGATGAAGGTCGCCACCGCCACCGCCTGGCTGTCGGACGGCAACGCCCGTGCCGTCGACGCGCTGCTGGAAGACCGGATCGTGGACAAGAACCCCGAGCAGATCCGGAAAGCCGCCAACCACGCGGCCAACACCATCGACCCCGACGGCGCCGACACACGCGCCCGACACCATCGCGAAGGCCGCCGCCTCACCCTCCGCCACGGCGAGACCGGGGTCGCGTCCCTCGAAGTCGAAGACGCCCCCGTCGAGAAAGCGGCCGCCGCCTACCAGCGCATCGACCGCGCCGCGCGAGCCCTCAAAACCGGTGACGAGCCCCGCACCCTCGACCAGCTCCGCGCCGACGTCGCCCTCGACCTCCTGCTCGGCGGCCAAGGCGGCAAGAGTGAACGCAGCGAGGTGTTCCTCTACATGGATCTGTTCACCTACCTGGGTCTCAACGACGATCCCGCCGAACTGGCCGGGCACGGCACCGTCCCCGCGGGTCTGGCCCGCCATATCGCCACCGGCCCCGACACCGTGCTGCGCCGCATCATCACCGACCCTCTCTCCGGACAACTCCTCGACCTCGGCCGCGACCGCTACCGACCCACCGCCGGGCTCGGCGAGTTCGTCCGGGTCCGGGACCGCGAATGCCGAAGACCCGGCTGCCACCGACCCGCCCAAGCATGCGACATCGACCACTCCCTGCCTTGGCAACACGGCGGCCACACCAACGCCGACGAACTGATCGACCTCTGCCGGCGAGACCACCGTCTCAAAGACGAACCCGGCTGGACCTACCACCTCGCCACCGACGGCACCCTCACCATCACCACCCCCACCGGGCAAACCCACACCAGCACCCCACCCCCACTCCACCCACCCAGGCCTCCGGCACCCCTCCCCGACGAACCACCACCGTTCTGATTCTCGTTGCCGGGCCTCTGAAGGAGGCAGCTGCGGAGTCGCCTGGCCGAAAGCGGTGTGGGCTGTTCACGCTCTGGTCTTTCTTCCGGTACCCGCGATGAGACCCCGGCACGGTCGCCGGAAAACGGCAACGACCGCAAGCCCTCCAGACATCACAGCAGCCGCAACACACCGTCAGCCGCCGAAAAACGACTACAACGCCCTGCGCGATCGCAAACCCGCCGCAGCCGTCCCGGCGCTCCCCGCCAGTCGCCGAAAAACGGCAAACCCATCAGCAACCACGCCTCCCCAACCGACCCACAGCCCAAAGACGACGCACACCAGATCTGAGAATCCACCCACGGTCTGAGCCCGAAGACCGGACCGTGAGCCGATCCGCACCACCACCACGATCGGCAGGCTCACGAGGTATGGAAACCGACTACGTCTTCCCCGGCCGCCGCGTCGCCGCGGTCTCGATGGTCCTCGGCCCGGTCCTGCTGCTCGCCGGGACACTGCTGCGGGCGCCCTTCGACTTCTTCTTCCCGAGCCAGCTCAAAGCGATGAGCGAGCATCCCGCGCTGATGACAGCCGCGTACACGTGTTTCCTGGCGGGCAATGTCCTGCTGTGGCCCGCGATCGTCGCGCTCGCCACGAAGATCGGCCGTACGAAACCCGCGCTGGCCGCGTGGGGCGGATTGTTCGTCCTCTTTGGACTCTTCGAGCGGACCTTCCACGCGGGGATCGACCAGGCGGCGCGCGGGCTCGTCGAACGCCGCGGGGCCGGGTTCGCCGAGAGCGTGGTCAGCGAGTCGTATCGGGACCTGCATCTGTTCAGTTTTCTGTCGTTCACGATCATGTTCGGCTGGTACGTCCTCGCCTTCGCCGCCTATCGGGCGAAAGTGCTGGGCGTCGCCGGGTCGATCGGGCTGGCGGCGATGGGACTTCTGCCGCTCGGCGTGCTGAAAGGCACCGAATTCCTGTCGATCATCGGCACCGCCGGGCTTTGTGTCGCGTTGGTTCCGGCCGGTATCCGGGCATTACTGGAAAGTCCCAAACCCGGCCGCCGGACGATGCTGTTCACGGCGATCGCCGTTCCGGTTCTCGGCGCGCTCGCCGTCGTGAGCGCGCTGGGCTGAGATCAGGCCAGCCGCGCGGACGTTTTCCCTTTTCCGCCACCGGATTCGTGTTCGCGCCCCGCCGGGAGACAGCTCATCAGCAGTACGAGACCGACCGCACCGAGAAGCATGTGCCCGGCGAGGATGCACAGCCCACAGAATCCGATCCACAATGAGATCTTCATTCTCAGAGGGTAGTGCCGTTCCCGGAAACGGGGCCCGGACTTGGGAAAGACTTAAGGTCTCCTTTGGGCAAAGGGTCTGTCCGGAGTACGCGCGTAATACACCACCAGTGACAACAGCGTCAGCCCGGCGGACGCCCACGGCGCCGTGCGCGGCCACAGCACCCCGGCGGCGCCCGCGAGTTCGAGGACGCCGGTGACGGTCACCAGCAGTCCCGGCGCGGGCAGCGCGGGCGGAACCATCGCGACGAGTTCCTCCCGCATGCCGATGAAGTGCGCGAGACCGGTGGTGACGAACAGCGCCGCGACGCCGCCACGCACCGCGACGGGCCAGGGCTTGAACCGTCGGACGCCGAAGACGCCCAGCAGGAACAACGTCGCCGTGACGGCGATCAGCATCAGAACGGGGACGAGACCGGGATCCATGACCATGCCTTCCGGAGCAGCGAATCTTTCCACTGACAAGATGCGCTGTTGCAGCCCATCTTGTCAATGACTAGATTCGTCGGCATGAGTCCGTACCACCACGGCGACCTCCGTCGGGCCGTGCTCGACGCCGCCGTCGCGGCCATCACCGAACACGGCCCGGCGGGGATCAGCCTCCGCGACCTCGCCCGGCGCGCGGGCGTCTCGCACGCCGGGCCGGTCCACCATTTCGGCGACAAGGCCGGGGTGCTGACCGCGCTGGCGGCCGAGGGGTTCGACCTGCTCGCCGACGCCCTCGCGGCCGAGAGCGACCGGGATTTCGTCGAAGTCGGGGTGGCTTACGTCCGCTTCGCGATCGAGCATCGCGCGCATTTCGAGGTGATGTTCCGCCCCGAACTCCACCGCGAGGACGACCCGGCGCTGACCGCCGCCCGCGACCGCGCGGGAGCTTTGCTGACCAGCGGCGCGTCGTCGGTCAGCGACGACGCGATGGCCGGGGTCGCCGCCTGGTCGCTGATGCACGGTTTCGCGAATCTCTGGCTCACCGGCGCGCTGCGCGCCGAGCTCCAGGAGGATCCGGACACCGCCGCCCGCGCGATCGCCAGGATCCTGTTCCCGTGATCAGACCTGCGCCGTGGGCATCACGGTGACCTGCTGCAGGTTCACCCGAGCCGGGAGCGACGTCAGGAACGCCACGGTCTCGGCGATGTCCCCGGGCTTCAGCCAGGTCAGCGACTCGCGCACGCCGTCCAGCCACCGCAGCGCACCGGCGTCGGTGACGTGGCCCTGCAGTTCGGTTTCGACCAGGCCCGGCTCGATCGCCGCGACCCGCACACCCTTCGGCCCGAGGTCGGCACGAAGGTTCTTCGACAGGTGCGTCACGTAGGCCTTCGAGGCGACATACACGGCGAAGGACGGGAAGACTGCCTGCGCGCCGATGGACGACGTGTTCACCAGGTCCGCGACGCCCTTCTCGGCCGCCGAAGCCACCAGATGCGGGACGAACGCGCCGATCGCGTTCATCAGGCCCGTCATGTTGACGTCGATCATGCGCTGCCAGTCCTCGGTGGCGAGTTCGTCGATCGGCGCGGCCAGCATCACGCCGGCGTTGTTGAACAGGAGGTCCGCGCGGCCCAGTTTCGCCTCGACCTCGGCGGCGGCGGCCCGCATCGCCGCGGCGTCGGCGACGTCGACGGCGAGCACGAGCGCGGTACCGCCGTCGGCCTCGATCTCCTTGGCCAGCGTTTCCAACCGGTCCGTCCGGCGGGCGATCAGCGCGACCGCGGCGCCGGAAGCGGCGAGCCGCCGAGCGGCCGCCTCGCCGATCCCGCTGGACGCGCCGGTGACGACGGCGACCCTGTTCGAGTGCGAGTTCGTCATTTCTGTTTCTCCTCAGTGGACTCGTGGTGACAAGTCCAGGAAACCGGCCTCTCCCAGAAGGTGGCACGGTCTGTTCGACCTGGGTCCGGCAGTACCAGTCAGGCCGCGCACGGAACTGTTACGCGCTCATCGAGTTCCGCGGACACCGACCGGCCACGGTGATCCGTATGCGAATCCGATCCCTCGCGCTCGCGCTGGCCATGATGACGGCGACCGCGGCCCCCGCGGCGGCCGTCGTCGGCGGCACCGAGTCCACCACGCCCTACGACTTCATGGTCTCCCTGCAGTACGACGCACCCCGCCCGGACGGACACCGATGTGGCGCGGTGCTCATCGCGCCCCAGTGGGCGGTCACCGCGGCCCACTGCGCAAACACCCCGACCGGCTCGGCCGTCGGGGTCCCCCGCGGCTGGAAGGTCCGCGTCGGCTCGCTGGACACCACCACCGGCGGCGAGGTCACCGAGGTCGACAAGTTCTACCGGCGCATCGTCACGTACAACCCGCCCGGCGAGGACATCGCGGTCCTGCGGCTGCGAAACCCGGTCCGTGCCAAGCCCGTCCGGCTCGCCGCGGCCACGCCGGCCGTCGGCACCCCGGTCCGCATCCTCGGCTGGGGCGCGGCCTCGACCGGTTGCGCCGACTTCAACGACCCGAAGTGCTTCCCGAGCAAGCTCCGCGAGGCGGACACCGAGGTCGTGCCGCTCGACCGGTGCTGGGACGACGACGGGCGCACCCTGCCGTTGTGCGTCGGCCGCGCCGAGCCGCCCGTCGGTCCGGGCACGACGGACTCCGGCGGCCCCGCGTTGATCCGTTCGGGCGACGGCTGGGCGCTGGCCGGAACGGTCGTCGGTCCCGGCGTCAGGGGCGCGGACTTCCCCGACATGTACACCGATGCCTCGAAGAACGCCGCGTGGATCAACGGCATCGTGACCGGCACCGACGTGCCCCCGGACACCCCGGTCCCGAACGTGGAGGGCACGGCCGAGGTGGGCGACTGCAAGGGCGCGGTGGTGCGCGCCGCCCACTCGCGTCCGGAAGACCCGGCGCTGGCGCTGACCAACGGCCACTGTGTGCCGAGCGGGCGGCCCGCACCGGGGAAGGCCCTGGTCGACCGGCCCGCCGACCTGCCTCGTCCGGTCACCATCGCCGACCGGGAGGGCTATCCGAAGACCAGCGCCCGCGCCACCCGGCTGGTCTACGCGACGATGACCGGCACCGACATCGCGCTCTACCGGCTGGACAAGACCTACGCGCAACTAGCAAGGGAAGGCGCGAAGGTCTTCCGGCTCACCACCAAGCCGATGCGCGCCGGTGACCGGCTCCTCATGGCCTACTCCAGCAGCCGTCCGAACTGCACGGTGGAGGCCGTCGTGCCGCACCTGCGCGAAGCCGGGTACCAGCAGGACGCCGCGGTCCGCTACGCGCCGAGCGACACCTGCGTGAGCAGGCCCGGCCACTCCGGCTCCGTGCTGCTGTCCCGCGACGGGAACACGGTCATGGGCATCAACAACACCCACAACCGTGACGGCGAGCGCTGCACCGAAGGAAACCCGTGCGAGGTCGGCCGGGACGGGACCGTGAAGGTGCTGAAGGGCCGCGGTTACGGTCAGCAGGTCCATCGGATCGCGGCCTGCCTGACCCAGGGATCACGGTTCGACCTGCGACGATGCGCCCTGGAAAAATAAATCCCACCGGCTGTCGAATCGGCGGGACGCTCTTCGTGTAGGTGATGACAAGCCGCTCCGACCTCAGGAGGACGCCATGACCCAGTACCTGATCAGCCTGTACCAGCCCGACGGTCCCGTTCCGCCGCCGGAGTTCCTGGAGCCGATCGCGCGCAAGATCCAGGCGCTCGACGACGAGATGAAGGCCGCGGGTGTCTGGGTCTTCGCCGGCGGTCTCCACCCGCCGACCACGGCGACCGTGCTGCGGGCCAAGGAGAACGGCGAGATCGCGATGACCGACGGCCCGTACGTCGAGGGCAAGGAACACCTCGGTGGCTTCACCATCATCGAGGCGCCGGATCTGGACGCCGCGCTCGAATGGGGCCGCCGGGTCACCGAGATCACCTACCTCCCGGTCGAGGTCCGGCCGTTCCAGGGCGACGAAGGTCCTTCGTGCGTGTGACCACCGAGGAAATCGGACGCGTCTTCACCGAGGAGTACGGCCGCGCGGTGGCCGTGCTGGTCCGGGTCTTCGGCAGCATCGACATCGCCGAGGAAGCCGTCCAGGACGCCTTCGCCGAGGCGGTGGACCGCTGGCCGTCCAGCGGTCCACCGCCGAGCCCCGCGGGCTGGATCATCACGACCGCCCGCAACAAGGCCATCGACCGGTTGCGCCGGGAAGCCGCGCGCGACGACAAGCACGCCCAGGCCGCGTTGATCAGCGCGAGCGACGAACCGGTGGAGGAGGGTCCCGTGCGTGACGACCGCTTGCGGCTGATCTTCACCTGCTGCCACCCCGCGCTGGCCATCACCGCGCAGGTCGCGCTGACGCTGAAACTCCTGGGCGGGCTGACCACCGGCGAGATCGCGCACGCGTTCTTCGTCCCCGAAACGACGATGGCGCAACGGCTGGTCCGGGCGAAGGGCAAGATCCGCGCCGCGAAGATCCCGTACCGCGTCCCGGACGACGCCGATCTGCCGGATCGGCTGCGGTCGGTGCTCGCCGTGATCTACCTCGTGTTCAACGAGGGCTACACGGCCACCTCGGGCGACCGGCTGGTCCGGGAAGACCTGTGCGCGGAAGCGATCCGGCTCGGCAGGCTACTGACCGCTCTCATGCCCGACGAACCGGAGGCCACCGGGCTGCTGGCGCTGATGCTGCTCACCGAATCGCGGCGCGCGGCCCGCACCGGCACGGGCGGTGACGTCGTGCTGCTCGCGGAGCAGGATCGCTCGCGGTGGGACCGAGAGCTGATCGCCGAGGGACAGGCGCTGGTCCGCGCCTGCCTGCGGCGGAACCAGCCGGGGCCGTACCAGATCCAGGCGGCGATCAACGCCGTCCACAGCGACGCCGCCGACGCGGCGAGCACGGACTGGTCGCAGATCGTCCAGCTGTACGACCTTCTGCTGGCGGCGAATCCGACGCCGATCGTCGCGCTCAACCGGGCCGTCGCGGTCGCCGAAGTGGACGGCCCCGAAGCGGCCCTCACCGTGATCGACGGCCTCGACCTGGAGGAATACCACCTGTACCACGCCATCCGCGCGGATCTGCTGCACCGCCTCGGCCGGACCGCGGAGTCGGCGCGATCCTACGAAGCGGCGATCCACCGGGCGGAGAACAGCGCCGAACGGCGGCTGCTGGAACGGAAACTGGCCGCGGTCAGTCCGTGATCAGCCGTGCCGGGCCGGGTCCCTTGGCGGCGAGGACGTCCCCGGGGTTCACCAGCACGCACTGCTCGAAGGACAGACAACCGCAGCCGATGCATTCGGTGAACCGGTCCCGCATGCATTCCAGCTGCTCGATGCGCTTGTTCAGCTCGGCGCTCCAGCATTGGGAAGCCCGCTGCCAGAACGCCTGGTCCGGCGCGGCGCCCTCCGGCAGGAAGTCGAGCACGCCGCCGATCACCTCCAGCGGGATGCCGAGGTGGTGCGACGCGCGGATGAACGCGACCAGGCGAAGCGAGCTGCGGGGATAGCGGCGCTGGTTTCCGCTGGTCCGCCTGCTGCTGATGAGACCTTGGCGTTCGTAGAAGCGCAGGGCGGAGGTGGCGACACCGCTGCGCCGGGACAGCTCCCCGATGGTGAGTTCGGACGGCAGTTCGGCCATGGTCACGATCCTAGCTTGACTTCAACCCTTGTTTAAGTTTCATGCTGGAGTCATGACAGCACAGGGGACCTCCGAAATGACCATCCACAAGGGACATTGGCCGACACCGGACGGGGCGACGGTCGTGGTGGCGCGCGAATGGCCGGACGCCGACGCGGCGCGGGCGGCGTTCAAGAGCCACGAAGGACTTGTTTCCTTCACCGCGTACGAGGGCATCGATCATGACGGCGCCTTCACCTACGAGCAGTGGACCAGCGAAGACGCCATCAAGGACCTGGACGGCGCGCCCGTGTTCCGCCTCTACCGCGGGCAGCGCGGCGAGGGGACGCCCGGCTGCCTCGTGATCGTCTCGGTCGAGTTCGAGGGCCCCGACGAGCGACGACAGCGCGACTGGATCGACCTCGCCTTCGAAGCACTCGCGTCGGAACCCGTGCGTCCCGAAGGCGGGTTCTCGGGGTTCTTCCACGTGAGCACCGACGGGACCCGCGTGCTGAACTACGCCGAATGGGCCAGCGCCGAAGCCCACATCGCCGCGCTCGCGGCTCCCGGCGCCGATGGCATCGGGACCACCGCCGTGTGGAAGAAGGTGCAGACCTACCCGGGGATGTCGGGCGGGTCGGTCAAGCGGTACCGCCCGATCTTCTCGGCGGTGGCGGCATGAAGCCGATCCTGGTCGCCGGTGCGACGGGCAACGTCGGCTCGCAGGTGGTCGCCCGGTTGCGGGAGCGAGACGTCCCGGTCCGGCCGCTGAGCCGTAATCCGCCGCCGGACGGCGTCCGCGGCGATCTGGCGAAACCGGAAACCGTCGCGCCGGCGCTCGACGGCGTCGACACCGTGTTCCTGATGCTCGCGGGCCCCGCCGAGGCGCTGGTGCCCACGGTTTCACTGCTCGGGGAACGGGTGAAGCGCGTGGTGTTCCTTTCCTCGGGTGCCGTCGACGATTCCCTGGCGGAGCAGGACAACGCCATCGGCGCCTGGCATCGCACCGTCGAGGAGGCGATCGAAGCCGCCGGTCTGGACTGGACTTTCCTGCGCCCGCACGGATTCGCGACCAACACCCTGGGCTGGGCGCCGTCGATCCGCGCGGACGGCGTCGTCCGCGGCGCGTACGGCGAGGCGTCGATGCCGCTGATCCACGAGAAGGACATCGCCGCGGTGGCCGTCGAAGCGCTGACCGGGGACGGGCACGCCGGCGCGAAGTACGTGCTCACCGGTACGCGGCCGATGACGCAGGCCGAGCAGGTCCGGATCCTCGGCGAGGCCGCGGGCCGCCCGGCGCGCTGGGAGGAGATCCCGCTCGACGAAGCCCGCGCCGCCATGCTCACGAAGATGCCGGACTTCATCGTCGACACGATGCTGGGCGGCTTCCGCGGCCTGGTGACGAAACCGGGCGAGGTCACCTCCACCGTCCAGGAAGTCACCGGCAGGCCGGGGCTGGATTTCGAGGTCTGGGCGGCCGAACACGCCGCCGCCTTCCGGTAGGCTCGGGTTCGTGTCGACACCGGTTCATGCCGCGGTGGTCCGCTAGCCGCCGTTCCTGACCTTGTCCCCCGACGAGCCACGCCCGCGGGGTCTCTTCGCCGCGGGCGGATCCAGGAACGGAAACATGAACCCCCAGTCCACAAAGGACGGTGGTCGGCGCTGGCTGACCACCGTCGGCACGAACCTGCCCCGGACCGTCGTCGCGATCGACGACCGGATCACCGCCGACGAGGCGTTCCGGCTCGCCGCGGCGGGTACCGGCCTCGTCTGGCACGGCGACTTCCCCGGCGCGCGGAACCTTCTCGCCGCGATGTCCCGCCGCTGCGGTACCGCGGCCGGGAAGTCCTTTCAGGATCAGCGGAACCATCGGGCGCGCCGGGCGCGGATCCTCGGCGGGCTGCTGGTCCCGCTGGACCCAGGCCACGTCCTGCCGGTGCGCCGCGGGCCGGACGTGCGCGAAGCCTGCACCGAGGTCTTCGGCCCCTCCGACGCCGCTTCGCTGGTGTCCTTGCGCGAGCTGCTGGGCATCGTCAGCGCGCACGAATGGCGGGTGAAGGGCGTCGAAATCCCCGCCTTGGGCGCGAAAATCCACCCGCACCACGGGGTCTTCTCCCCCGTCCGCGGCGAGTACGTCGACCTGGTGGCGAGAACTCCCTTACCCACCAAGGAACTGGCGTTCGACGTCGGCACCGGCACCGGTGTGCTCGCCGCGGTCCTCGCGCACCGAGGAGTCGAGCGCGTGGTGGCGACGGACAACGAGCCGCGCGCGCTCGCCTGCGCGCGGGAGAACTTCGCACGTCTCGGTCACGGCGCGATCGAAACCCTCGAAACGGATATCTTCCCGCCCGGCCGCGCGCCGCTGGTCGTCTGCAACCCGCCTTGGCTGCCGTCCCGCGCGCGGACCCCGCTCGAACGCGCCGTCTACGACCCGGGCGGCCGGATGCTCAAGGCGTTCCTCGACCGGCTGCCCCGGCACCTCGAACCCGGCGGGGAGGCGTGGCTGATCCTGTCCGACCTCGCCGAACTGCTGGGCCTGCGCACACGCCGGGAACTTCTCGCCACGTTCGCCCGGTCCGGCCTCGAAGTCCTCGGCAGGGAGGACATCCGGCCGAGGCATCCGCGGGCCGACGCGAGGGAGGTGACCACGCTGTGGCGGCTCACAACCCGAGCAACACCCGCGCCTGACTGATGAACACGCGGGCGGCGGGGCTGACCGGCCCCTCCGTCCGCCAGGCCAGGGCCAGTTTCGCCCGCAGCCCGGCCGGCCGCGTGATCTCCATGGCGTGCAGTTCCGTGTAGTGCGTCGCCAGCGACATCGGCACCACGGCGACACCGAGCCCGCGGCCGACCAGTTCGGCGACGACGTTCGGGTCGCCCGCCTCCAGGGTCACCCTCGGCTGGGCACTGTCGGCGAGGAACGCCGCGTCGACGATCGCGCGCATGCCGGTGCCCTTCGGCAGGCTCACCAGAGACCGGCTTTCCAGCTCCGACAGGGTGATCGTGGCCTGCCCGGCGAGCGGGTCCTCCGGCCCGGAGACGGCGACGAGCGGCTCGTCGAGGACGACCTCCAGGCCGATCCCCGGCGGCGGTTCGCCGGAGACGCCGATCAGCGCGACGTCGAACCGGCCGTCGGCGACCCCCGCGAGCAGGACGTCGGAGGTCGCCTCGGCGAGCGTGATGTCGACCGCCGGATGCCGCTCGTGGAAACGCGCGAGCAGATCCGGCAGGTTGACCGGGCCGCGCGAGGACACCATGCCCATCGCGACCTGGCCGCGGACCAGCCCGGTGAGATCGTCGACCGCCTGCCGGACCCCGGCGACGGCGGCGAGCGCGGCCCGCACGTGCGGGAGCGCGGCGGCGCCGACCTCGGTCAGCCGGACCGCCCTGGCCGACCGGTCGAGCAACGGCTGCCCGAGTTCGCGTTCGAGCCGGCGGATCTGGGCGCTGACGCCGGGCTGCGCGACGTGCAGCCGCTCGGCGGCGCGGGTGAAGTTCGCTTCCTCGGCCACCGCGACGAAGTATTCGAGCTGGCGGAGTTCCATAACCGATGATTCTAGTTGCCAGACGAACCAGATCTTGGACTTCTGGCCGAATCGGGCTCACGCTGGCCCTATGACCACGATGCTCCGCTCCGGTGACCCGGACTACGACAACGAACTCGCCGGCTTCCAGACCGCGGTGCCCCGCCGTCCCGACGTCATCGTGCCCGCCGCTTCGGCCGCCGACGTCGTCGAGGCGGTCCGCCACGCCGCCGAGCACGATCTCCCGATCGCCGTCCATTCGACCGGGCACGGCGTGGGTGTCCCCTTCGAGGGCGGCGTCCTCGTCACCACCCACCGGATGACCGGGATCCGGATCGACGAGGGCGTCGCACGGGTCGACGCGGGCGTGCGCTGGGGTGCGGTCGTCGAGGCGGCCGCGAAGCACGGGCTCGCACCGCTGAGCGGTTCCTTCCCCGGCGTCGGCGTCGTCGGCTACACCCTCGGCGGCGGGTTCAGCCTGCTCGGCCGCAAGTACGGTCTGGCCGCCGACCAGGTGACCGCGATCGAGGTCGTCACCGCCGACGGCGAGCTCCGCCGCGCCACCCCGGACACCGAAAGCGACCTGTTCTGGGCGCTGCGCGGCGGCCGCGACAACTTCGGGATCGTCACCGCGCTGGAGTTCCGGCTCGTCCCGGTCACCCGGTTGTACGGCGGGAGCCTGCAGTTCGGCACCGAATCGCTGTCCGCGGTGCTCCGCGCCTGGCGCGACTGGACGGCGGACATGCCGCGCGAGATGGCGTCGTCGCTGGGCATGGTCCCGATGCCGGATCTGCCGATGGTGCCCGAGCCGTTGCGCGGGCAGCACGTCGCGCAGATCCGGATCGCCTACCTCGGCGACGCGGCCGAGGGCGAACGCCTGGTCGCCCCGCTGCGCGCCGCCGCGCCCGTATTGGGTGACACGCTCGCCGAGATCCCGTTCACCGAATCGGGCAAGATCGCGAACGAGCCGCCCTTCCCGCACGGCTACCGCGCCGACAACGCCACCGTGTCCGAACTCGGCGACGCGATGCTCGACGCGATCCTCGAACACGCCGGTCCGGACGCCCCGGTGCCGACCGTCGTCCTGCTGGACCTGCTCGGCGGCGCGCTGTCTGACGTACCTGAGCACCCAGGCGTCGGCTGGGACCGCGAAGCGCGCTTCACCGTCCGGGCGCTGTCCGTGGTGGACGACACTTCGATCGCGGAGATCCGGAGCGCGCACGGGAAGCTGTTCGACGCGCTGAAGCCCTGGTCGACCGGCAAACTGCTGACCTTCGTCTACGGCGAGAGCGACCCAGGCGAGGAGGCGGCCAAGGTGTACTCCCCGGCCGATCTGCGGCGGCTCGCCGAGATCAAGGCCGCCGTCGACCCGGCCAACCGGTTCCGGCTGACGCATAACGTCGAACCGGCGCGTGACGCTGGGTGATCTCCGAAAATCGCAGGTAGGAGGCCTCGACACGGGGCGAAGGCACACCGGGTGACCCCCGTATACTTCCGGGCCGATACCGCGATTAGGGGGCACTGTGCGCACTGTGGACCATGACGAGTTCCTCGCCATGCGTCGTTTCCCCGCGCTCGACGGACTGCGCGCGATCGCGGCCACCATCGTGATCCTCTTCCACTTCGCCGGTCCGAAGTGGAGCTGGCTGTCCGGCTGGGTCGGTGTCTACATCTTCTTCGTCCTGTCCGGTTTCCTGATCACGACGCTGCTGCTGCGTGAACAGGACCGCACCGGCCGGATCTCGCTTTCGGCCTTCTACCTGCGGCGCGTCTTCCGGATCCTGCCCCCGTACCTGGTGATCCTCGGCGGGATCGTCGTGTTCGTGTGGCTACGCGGGGAGTTCTTCGCCCGCGACTTCCCGCACGCGCTGAAGTACTACCTGACCTTCTTCAACGAATTCCTGCCCGGCAGCGATTCCCCCACAGGCGGCCAGGACAACTTCTTCAGCGGTTCGTGGACGCTGGGCATCGAGGAGAAGTTCTACCTCGTCTGGCCGTTCCTGCTGGTGGTCGCCGGGGCGGTCGGGCTGGCCGCGGCCTGGCGCAAGCTCGCGCTGGCCGTCGCCGCGTTCGCCCTGATGGCCGGCCTGGTGGGGGTCACCGGCGGCTGGGTCCCCGGGCCGAACGCGCAGATCTACGAGTCGACCGTGCACTACGCGATCCTGCTGATCGGCTGCGTACTGGCGATCGCGATGCACTACCGCCGGTCCTACGCGGTGCTCAAACCGCTGACCCATCCGCTCGCGGCGATCCCGGTGTTCGGCGCTTTCGCCGTCCTGCACGTCAACATGGAGAGCCTCTGGCGGCAGTCCGGCAGCAACCTCGGGCTCCTGATCGCTTACGGCCTTCTTTCCGCGCTGTTGCTGGTCGTGCTCGTATCTCCGGGGCCGCTGCGCTGGCTGCTGGCCACGAAGGTGATGCGGTTCGTCGGTGAGCGGTCATATTCGCTCTATCTGCTGCAGGGCCCGGTGCACTTCGTGGTGGTCGAGGCGGTGCCGTCGCTGGGTCAGCACCGGATGATCAGCGCGCTGGCCGTGTTCGCGGTCGGGCTCGCGATCGCGGATCTGATCCATCGCTGGGTCGAGCAGCCGATGATCCTCGTCGGCAAGAAGCTGATCGCGCGCCGTCAGGAGCGCAAGGCACTGCGGGCGGCCGAGGCCGAACTGAAGCGCCCGGAAGCCGTCGAAGCCACCACCGGCGCGCGCTGACCCCTCCCGCGTTTCGTCCTCTGGTTGCGGTAGTTGCGCGTGCAAGTACCGCAACCAGAGGACTACTTGCGGCGGGGTCAGCGCGCGATGGTGACGATCGGGATCACCCGATCGGTCTTCTTCTCGTAGTCGGCGAAGCCCGGCATCAGGCTGATCATCTTCGCGTAGAGCCGGTCTCGTTCGGCGCGGTCCACGACGGTCGCGGTCGCCTCGAACTTCTCCGTGCCGACCTCGATGGTGACCTTCGGGTTCGCCAGGATGTTGTGGTACCAGGCCGGGTTCTTGTCCGCCCCGGCGTACGACGCGGCGACGACGTACTTGCCGTCCTCCTCGGCGTACGCGAGCGGCGACGTGCGAGGCTCGCCGCTCTTCGCCCCGGTGGTGGTGAGGAGCAGCAGCGAGCCGCCCTCGAACGGGCCGCCCACCTTCCCCTCGTTCTCGCGGAACTCCTTGATGATGTTCTTGTTCCAGTCGAGCGTGTCGGACAACGTTCCTCCAGTGTCGATCTTCTCGATCCCGAGGCTACTCAGCCTTCACGCGCCTTGCGGCGCTGTTCTTCGGCACGCTCCCGGCATTTGCGCAGGAATTCTTCGTCGTCCGCGGCGCTCGTCGCGGCGAAGCGGCCCGGCCGGTCGTACTCCGGGAACGCCGGCGTCTCCCTTTCGTACCGTCCACGCGGGGCGCGGGCGGCCTGCTGCGGGCGACCGGCGACCAGCCAGACGATCGAGCCGATCAGCGGGACGAGCAGCACCAGCAGCAGCCACATCCCCTTGGGCATGTTGCGGCACGAGCCCTCGTCGGTGGTGATCACGTCGACGATGCAGAAGATCCACAGGCCGAGCGTGAGAACGCCGAAGAAACCATTGAAATACAGCATCGAAAGACTCCCCAGTTCCAGATGACCGGGGTAAGTCTTAGCACAGCAGGGCGTCGAGAATTCCCGCGGCCACTTGCCGCGCCTGCGTTTCTCCTGGGCATCGTTTGGCCCCTGCGCCGAATGGACGTTCCGTCAGGTCCACCTCGACCACTTCGCCGCCGGCCCACCGCCGGGTGACCCGGACCGGCGGATCCTCACGGAGGACCCGGTCGAGCAACTCTTCGACGTCCTCACCGGGCCGGTGGGCGGCCAGCGCCTTGCCGAGCAGCTTGGCCGTCGCGTCACAGGCTTGCACCAGGAGCCCGATCCGCGCGGCCGTCCGTTCGTCGGCGGCCCCGCCGCAGACCTCGACCAGCCGCCGCATGGCTTCTTCGGCGTCGTCCCCGATTCCCGTATGCGGGTGATAGGCGGCGGAAACCGTCGCGATGTCGCGGGAAACGTCGGGCAGGCCGAGTTCCGCGGCGAGGACGGCGACCGGAACCCGATCCACCTCGTCCCGCATCGCCATGGCGAGCGCGAAAGCCTTGTCCCGCAGGGATCCCATCGGCGCGAGCTCGGCGAGCACCAGCGCCCGCCGTCGCGTGTGGTCTTCCGGGCTGCTGAACCGGGCGACGTTCGCCCGCAGCCACCGGACGCCGCCCGGTTCGACGTCCTGGGGCACCGGCGGGACAGGGGCTTCGATCAGTGGATCCTCCATACGGTGACGCTAAGTGCGGAACGCTTCGGTCACGGCCGAAACATGAGCACATCGGCGTTGTTATGGTGACCGGGTGACGGCCGTGTCGGAGGCAACCGAAGTCGACGGCGCGGGCCGGACGGCGCAACCGCGCCAACTGATCGTGACCGTGTACGGCCTCTACTCGCGAGGCGAAGGCGGCTGGCTCTCCGTCCGTTCCCTGATCGACCTGCTGGCCGGCGTGGACGTCGAGGAACCGGCCGTCCGGTCGTCGATCTCCCGGCTGAAACGACGCGGGATCCTTTCCGCGGTACGCCGGAACGGGGCGGCGGGTTACGAACTTTCCGAAACCGCGCTGGCGATCCTGCGCGAGGGCGACGAGCGGATCTTCCGCCGCGAACGCGCCACCCCCGGCGACGGCTGGCTGCTCGCGGTGTTCTCCGTCCCGGAAGCCGAACGGCACAAAAGGCACGTTCTTCGCACCCAGCTCGCCCGGCTCGGCTTCGGGACGGCGTCGTCCGGGGTCTGGATCGCGCCCGCGCACCTGCGAGACGCGACCTCCGACATGCTGCGGCGGCTCGACCTCGAGGGGTACGCCGATCTCTTCCACGCCGAACACCTCGCGTTCGGCGACGTGCGGGAGAAGATCCGCGAGTGGTGGGATCTCGACCAGCTCGAAGCGCTGTACACCGCTTTCGTCGACGAGCACGCGGCCGCGCTCCGGCGGTGGCAGCGGCGCAAGACCACGGACGAGGCCGAAGCGTTCGCCGACTACGTCCGGGTGCTGACCGACTGGCGGCGGCTGCCCTACCTCGATCCTGGCCTGCCCGCCGAACTGCTGCCGCCGGGCTGGGCGGGCATCCGGGCGGCGGATCTGTTCTTCACGCTGCACGCGCGGCTGGGCGAGGCCGCGGCCGCGCACGTCTCGCGCACCATCGCCGAAGTGTCATGAAAGGGTCGTTCAGGACGCGAAATGTCCTGAACGACCCTTTCATGACACTGGGGGAAGGTCACGCGACGACCGCGAAGCCCTGCACCTCCACGAGCGCCTCCACGTCCCAAAGCCGGCTGACGCCGATCCCCGCCATCGCGGGGTACTCGCTCCCGGCCAGCCGCTTCCACACCGCACCGATCTCGCGCGCGTGGGCGCGGTAGTCGTCCATGTCGACGATGTAGATGGTCACGCTGCACAGGTCCGACGGCTCCCCGCCCGCCGCGCGCAACGCGGTGAGCAGGTTGGACAGCGCGCGTTCGAACTGCTCGACCACACCATCGCCGACGATGCGGTTCTCCTCGTCCAACGCCGTCTGACCGGCGAGGAAGACGAATCTGCCGGTCGCGGCGACCGCGTGCGAGAAGCCGGAGGGGCGGCCGAGCCCGGGCGGGTTGATGCGCTCCATACGGGTCACCATATCCCGTATCGTTGACGGTCGTACATACCGCGACATACCCTGAGCGACGTGCGTATCGCGGTGTTAGGCGGCGGCCCGGCGGGGCTCTACTTCGCCACGCTGGCGAAACAGCTCCATCCCGAGCACGAGATCACCGTCTGGGAGCGCAACGCGCCCGACGACACCTTCGGGTTCGGGGTGGTGTTCTCCGACGAGACACTCGGCGGTATCGAACACGCCGATCCGGTGATCCACGCCGCGATGCGCCGCGAGTTCGCGCGCTGGGACGACATCGACGTCCACTTCCGCGGCACGGTGCACACCGCCGGCGGGAACGGGTTCGCCGCGATGAGCCGCAAGCGGCTGCTCGGCATCCTTCAGGAACGCTGCGCGGAGCTCGGTGTCGACGTGCGTTTCCGCACCCAGGCGCCGAGCGCGGCCGAAGCGAGTACCGGGTACGACCTCGTCGTCGCGGCGGACGGCGTCAACTCCCCGACCCGTGACGCCTTCGCCGAGAGCTTCCGGCCGAGCCTCCAGACCAGGCGCTGCAAGTACATCTGGCTCGGCACGGACCTCGTCTTCGACGCCTTCAAGTTCTACGTCCTGGAAACCCCGCACGGGATCATGCAGATCCACGGCTATCCGTACGGAGACACCGCGAGCACGTTCATCCTCGAACTGCACGAGGACGTCTGGCAGCGCGCGTTCGGCGAGATCGCCGCGACGTCACTGGCGCCGGGCGAGAGCGACGAGAAGTCGATCGAGGTCATCCGAGAGCTGTGCGCGGACGTCCTCGGCGATCATCAGGTCTTCGCCAACAACTCGAAGTGGACGGCGTTCGGCACCGTGCGCTGCGCGAGCTGGCGGCACGAGAACGTCGTCCTCCTCGGCGACGCCGCGCACACGGCGCATTTCTCCATCGGCTCCGGCACGAAGCTCGCCATGGAGGACGCGCTCGCGCTCGCCGCCTGCCTGCACGAACAGTCCGATATGGACAGTGCCTTGGCAGCCTACGAGGCCGAGCGCCGACCCGTCGTCGACTCCACCCAGCGCGCCGCGCAGGCGAGCCTGGAATGGTTCGAGAACCTGGGCCAGTACACCCACCAGGATCCGGCGCAGTTCGCGTTCAACATCCTCACCCGCAGCCGCCGCGTCACCTACGACAACCTCCGGCTGCGCGATCCCGAGTTCGCCGCGGAGCTGGACACCTGGTTCGCGTCTACTTTGGACTCCGAGGTTCGGCCGCCGATGTTCCAGCCGTTCCGCGTCGGGAACCTGGACCTGCCGAACCGCGTCGTCGTCTCGCCGATGGACATGTACTCCGCCGAGGACGGCGTCCCAACCGATTTCCACTTGGTACACCTGGGAAGCAAGGCACTCGGCGGCGCCGGGCTGGTGATGACGGAGATGGTCTGCGTCTCCGAAACCGGCCGGATCACCCCGGGCTGCGGCGGCCTGTACACCGAGGAACAAGAGCGAGCGTGGAGGCGGGTCACCGACTTCGTCCACGGCCACACCCCCGCGCGCATCGGTGTCCAGCTGGGCCATTCCGGGCGCAAGGGCTCCACGAAACTGATGTGGGACGGCATCGACCAACCGCTCCCCGAAGGCAACTGGGAGATCTGCGCGCCGTCGGCGATCCCGTACAGCGAAGCGAACCAGACTCCGCGCGAGCTCACGGTCGCTGAACTACAAGAGATCCGAGACCAGTTCGCGAAGTCCGCCCGATCCGCCGCTCGTGCCGGGTTCGACCTTCTCGAACTCCACTGCGCGCACGGCTACCTCCTGTCGTCGTTCCTGTCCCCGCTGACCAACCGGCGCACCGACGAGTACGGCGGCTCGCTGGAGAACAGGCTGCGTTTCCCGCTCGAAGTCTTCGACGCCGTCCGCGCGGCATGGCCCGCCGAGCGGCCGATGACGGTCCGCATCTCCGCGACCGACTGGTACGACGGCGGGATCGACGTCGACGACGCCGCCGAGATCGCCCGCGCGTTCGCGGAGCACGGCGCGGACGGCATCGACGTGTCGACCGGCCAGGTCGTCAGCGAGGAGAAACCCGCGTACGGCCGCAGCTATCAGACACCGTACGCGGACCGGATCCGCAACGAGATCGGGCGCGAGTACGGCATCGCGGTGATCGCCGTCGGCGCGATCTCCTCCTACGACGACGTCAACTCGCTCATCCTCGCGGGCCGCGCGGATCTGTGCGCGCTCGGCAGGACCCACCTTTACGATCCACAGTGGACATTGCACGCCGCCGCCGAACAGGGCTACCCGATGCCGTGGCCGAAGCAGTTCGCGGCGGGCAGCCGGAAACCGCAGGGCGGCCGTACCGACGGCCCGAAACCACGGCTGGAACTCCTTCGTTCCGGCGAAACCGGCACCGCGCACGCCCGCTGGCGACCCGGGAGCGACCGATGACCGCCTTCGCACTGAACCCCGAACAGCAGGCCTTCGCCGACGAAGTCCGGCGGCTGGGCGCCGGGAAACTCCGCCCGCTGGCCGAATCCGGCGCCGAAGGCGCGGTCAACCGCCCCCTGCTGAAGGAAATGGGCGCGCTCGGCCTGCTCTCCCGGCTGTTCCCCGGCGTCGACGGCGGCAGCCCGAGCCGCGAGGCCGCCGCGACGGACCTCTGCATCCTGCGGGAATCCCTGGCCAGCCAGAGCACCGAAGCCGAGACGGCGTTGGCGCTCCAGGGTTTGGGCACGTACCCAGTGCTGCAATCCGGGCAGGACTCGCAGGTCGCGAAGTGGGTTCCCGCCGTGGCCGCGGGCGACGCCGTCGCCGCTTTCGCGCTCACCGAACCGAACGCGGGCTCGGACGCGGCCGCGCTGGAGCTCGCCGCCGAGCCCGACGGCGACGGCTGGCGGCTCACCGGCGAGAAGATGTGGATCTCCAACGCCCCCGAAGCCGATTTCTACAGCGTTTTCGCCCGCACCACTCCGGAAGCGGGATCGCGCGGGGTCTCCGCGTTCGTCGTCCCCGCCGACCGCGCCGGGCTGACGGGTGAGCACCTCGACCTCGTCAGCCCGCATCCCATCGGCACCCTGGTCTTCGACGGCGTCCGCGTGGAACGGGACGAACTGCTGGGCGAACAGGACCGCGGTTTCGGCGTGGCGATGCGGACGCTGGACCTGTTCCGGCCGAGTGTCGGCGCGTTCGCCGTCGGGATGGCGCAGGCCGCGCTCGACGCCGCCGTCGCCCACGCCCAGAGCCGTGTCGCTTTCGGCGGCCCGTTGCTGAAGCAGCAGACCGTGGCGCACACCCTCGCCGAAATGGCGACCCGCACCGAAGCGTCGCGCCTGCTCGTCTACGCCGCGGCCGCCGCCTATGACGCGGGCGAGCGGAACCTCGCGGGCCGCGCCGCGATGGCGAAACTGTTCGCCACCGAGACCGCGCAGTACGTCGTCGACTCGGCCGTGCAGATCCACGGCGCGCGGGCGCTGCGGCGAGGGCATCTGCTCGAACACCTCTACCGCGAGGTCCGCGCGCCGCGGATCTACGAAGGCGCCTCCGAAGTCCAGCGGACGATCATCGCGCGATCGCTGACTTCTTCCCAGCCGGACGGCGATCCAGGTACCACTGCGTCGCGATGACGACCAGCGTCGGGCTCAGCCAGGCCGTGATCGCGGCGACCGACTGGGTCAAGGCGAGTTCGCTGCCGCCGAACGTGGTCTCCAGCTGCGGCTGCAACGTGATAAGCGCGATCGGCCCGACCAGCCGGCTCACGATGATCGACATGGTCAGCGCGAAACTGCGGATCATCCAGCGGCGGTGGTCGGCGAACCGGCGTTGCCTCGCCGCGCGCCAGCCGGCGAACGTGCACGCCAGCCACAGCACCCCGGCCACGACGTTGGCCACCCGCGTCGTCGGGCCGAACGGGCTCATCGCGCCGACGGTCAGCGCCATCAATCCGGCCGGGAGCACCCCGGCGAAGACGTACACCCGGCCGAGCTTCCGGTGCACCGCCGGATACTTCGCCCGGAACCACGGCCAGATCTGCAGCAGCGCGCCGACCATCGCGATCGAGCCGAAAAGCACGTGCGCCGAGAGGAACCAGTAGTGCGAGGTGAACCCCGGTGGCTGCGGCACCCGCGACTGAGACGGGTCCAACGACAGATACGGCGGCATCGAAAAGGCCAGGAACACCACGACGATGACGGCCATCGGCGCAACCCAAGGCCTTCGCCACCACGCTTTTCGTGGCGCCTCCCGCTGGTCGCGTTGTTCGAGCCTGACGGTCATCACTGTCCCCCACGTTTTCCGGTAGCGGCAAACAACTTTCCGCTGCCGAACCTAGGACGCGGGGCCACCGGTAAGAATGGAGCGGACCGCCGGTTCGATGGTGGAGCAGGCCCTACCGCCGTCCGCCGCGCACCCGCCCGACGATGTCGCGGTACGCCAGCCCGCTCTGCTTGATCGTCCGCGCCTGCGTCTCCCGATCGACCCGCACCAGCCCGAGCCGTTTCGCGTAGCCGTAGGCCCATTCGAAACTGTCCAAAAAGGACCAGGCGAAATAACCGCGCACGTCCGCGCCAGCCCGGCGCGCGGCGGCCGTGGCGGCGATGTGCGCGGACAGGTACGCGGCGCGGTCGTCGTCGCGGACGAAGCCGGTCTCGTCGGGGACGTCGGCGAACGCCGCGCCGTTCTCGGTGACGTAGAGCGGCAGGCCCGGATAGTCGCGGCCGATCCGGACGAGCAGCTCGGTGAGCTTGTGCGGCAGGATCTCCCAGCCCAGCACCGTCGACGGCGCCCCGAACGGGACCTTGCGGAACGCGGGCAGCCCGAAGTGCTCGACGGCGTCCCCGTTCTCCTCCACCCCGGAGTACCGCGTCCCGAAGTAGTAGTCGACGCCGAGGAAATCGAGCGGAGCCGCGATGATCGACGGATCCCACGGCTCCGACGGCAGGCGGATGCCCTGCCGCGCGAGGGTCTCCAGCACGTCTTCCGGGTACCGGCCGTGCACCAGCGCGTCGAGGTAGAACCTCGTCCCGAGCCCGTCCTCGAAGCGGGCTGCCTCGCGATCGGCCTCGCTCGGGGTGGCCGGGTCGGCGGTGCTCAGGTTGAGCGTGATGCCGAACTCGGTCCCGGGCCGCGCGAGTTCCCGCATCCGCCGCACGGCGAGGCCGTGGCCGAGCAGGAGATGGTGCGCCGCGGCCATCCCCGCCTTCGCGTCCCGGCGGCCGGGCGCCATCACCCCGTGGACGTAACCGTGCATGGCCGTGCACCACGGTTCGCTCAGCGTGGTCCAGTGGCGGACCCGGTCGCTCAGCCGCTCGAACACGAGCATCGCGTAGTCGGCGAACCGGACGGCGGTGTCACGCGCGGGCCAGCCCCCGGCGTCTTCGAGATGCTGCGGCAGATCCCAGTGGTACAGCGTCAGCCAGGGATCGATGCCGTTGTTGAGCAGTTCGTCGACCAGCCGGTCGTAGAAGGCGAGGCCGGCCGGGTTGACGCCGCCGCGGCCGCGCGGCTGCACGCGGGGCCAGGAGACGGAGAAGCGGTAGGTGTCGACGCCGAGTTCCTTCAGCAGCGCGACGTCCGCGGGCATCCGGTGGTAGTGATCGCAGGCGACCTCGCCGGTGTCCCCGTTGTCGACCGACCACGGCGACCGCGCCCAGGTGTCCCAAATGGACGGTGTCCGTCCGTCTTCGGCGACCGCGCCCTCGACCTGGTACGCCGAGCTGCCGACACCCCACCGGAAGTCCGGCGGCAAGGTGCCGATGAGCTCGTCGTCCCCCGTCATGACCCCCTCTTCCCCTTATTTCACCAGTTGATACATGGCGGAGGATAAGGTCGTGGGGCATCCTGGAAAGGTCCGCCGCCATAAGATGGGTATCCGCATGCCTGCCAAGCGCACCACCGTCCGTGACCTGCGGCGGCACAACCGTTCCCTCCTGCTGTCGAAACTCTACTTCGACGGCCCGCTCAGCCGCCACGAATTGAGCGGTCTGACCGGGTTGAGCGCCGCGACCGTCAGCAACGTGACCGCCGAGCTCGGCGAAGAACGCCTCATCACCGAGGCGGGGCTGGTCGAGTCCGACGGCGGCAGGCCGCGCGTCCTGCTCCGCGTCGACCCGGCGTACGGGCATGTCGCGGGTGTCGACATCGGCGAGACCGGGGTGAAGGTCGAACTGTTCGACCTCACCATGAACCGGCTCGCCACCGTCGAGCATCCCCTCGCCTCGCCCAGGCCGGACGCCGCCGCGGCGGTCACCCAGGTGGCGTCCGGGCTCCGGGAGGTGATCGCGGAATCGGGTATCGACGAAGCGACCGTGCTCGGTGTCGGCGTCGGCGTCCCCGGCACCGTCCAGCAGGGCGAAGCGCTGCGCGTGCACGCGCCCACCATCGGCTGGAAGGAGGTCCCGCTCACCGATCTCCTGCGCGCGGAAGGTGTCGAGCTGCCGCTGTTCGTGGACAACGGCGCGAAAACCCAGGGCCAGGGCGAAATGTGGTTCGGCGCCGGGCGCGGCGCGCGGCACGTGGTGATCGCCCTGATCGGATCCGGTGTCGGCGCGGCCGTGGTCGCCGACGGCACCACCTACCGGGGCTCCAGCAGCAGCGCGGGCGAATGGGGCCACACGACGATCGTCTACGGCGGGCAGGAATGCCGCTGCGGAGCGCGCGGCTGCCTGGAGTCCTACGTCGGCGCGGAAGGCGTCCTCGCCCGCTACCGCAAGGCACGCGGCGGAAGGACTTCGGACGAGGACGAGCAGACCCAGTTCGCCGCCCTGCTGGAATCCGCGGGCAAGTCCAAGACCGCGGCCAAGGTGCTGGAAGAGACCGCGGGTTATCTCGGCGCCGGGATCGGCAATCTGATCAACCTGTTCGACCCGGAGCGGATCGTGCTCGGCGGCTGGGCCGGGCTGGCGCTCGGCGAGCGGTACCTGCCCGAGATCCGGCGTGTGGCGGGCGAGCACGCGCTGGCGCACGTGTTCGACCAGACCGAGATCGAGCTCGGCAGGCTAGGTCCGGACGCCGTCGCCATAGGAGCCGCCACCCTTCCGGTCGCCGCCCTTCTGGAGCAAGGCGCGGACCCGCGCACGGCCGGGTCGAAACGGGGCACGGCCGCCTGACCTTAATTCGAGGTCGAAAAATACATCTTGTCGCAGTGGTAGAGACCATGCATACTTTGTTGCCAGGCACAACAAAGTGGTTTTCTGCCTGCGAAGAGAGGCGACAACGATGTCCATCTCCTCCCGCTTCCGCTGGACGGCGCTCCTCGCCGCCGGCGTCCTCCTCGGTTCCCTCCCCGCCACCGCACAGGCCCCCGCCTCCGAGGCCGCGGTCACGGCCGCGACCTTCACCGACGACTTCAACGGCCCCGCCGGCGCGGGTATCGACACCTCGAAGTGGCATTTCGAGACCGGTGACAACGTGAACAATCACGAACGGCAGTGGTACACGTCCGGGACGAACAACGCGGCGCTCGACGGCCAGGGCAACCTCGTCATCACCGCGAAGAAGGAGAACCCGGGCAACTACAACTGCTGGTACGGCCGCTGCGAGTACACCTCGGCGCGGCTGTCCACCCAGGGCCAGTTCACCCAGACCTACGGCCGGTTCGAAGCGCGGATGAAACTACCGCGCGGACAGGGGATGTGGCCCGCGTTCTGGATGCTCGGCGCCGACATCGGCAACGTCGGCTGGCCCAACAGCGGCGAGATCGACATCATGGAGAACGTCGGCTTCGAGCCGAACACGGTGCACGGCACCCTCCATGGCCCCGGCTACTCGGGTGCCGGGGGCATCGGCGCGGCCTACAACGGCCCGAACTTCTCCGACGACTTCCACACCTACGCCGTCGATTGGGCGCCGAACCAGATCAAGTGGTACGTGGACGGGAACCTCTACCAGACCCGCACCCCCGCCGACCTCAACGGCAACCGCTGGGTCTTCGACCATCCCTTCTACCTGATCCTGAACCTCGCCGTCGGCGGCTACTGGCCTGGCGACCCGAACTCCAGCACGATCTTCCCGCAGCGTCTCGTCGTCGACTACGTGCGCGTCAATTCCAGCGACACCGCCGGGCGCACCGGGCGGATCACCGGTATCGGCGGGAAATGCGTCGACGTCGCCGGGGCGAACACCGCCAACGGCACCCCGGTCCAGATCACCGACTGCAACGGCAACGCCGCGCAGAACTGGACCGTCGGTGGCGACGGGACGATCCGCGCGCTCGGTAAGTGCCTGGACGTCTCCGGCGGCGGGACCGCGGACGGCACGGCCGTGCAACTGTGGGACTGCAACGGATCCGGCGCGCAGAAATGGGGGATCAGCGGCGCGCGCGACATCGTGAACCCGCAGGCGGACAAATGCCTGGACGCCACCGGGAACAGCTCCGCGAACGGGACCAGACTCCAGATCTGGACCTGCGGCGGCGGCGCGAACCAGAAGTGGACCACCCCCTAGCCCCCCAGCCCCCAGCCCTCTGACGCGTTTCGTCCTCTAGTTGCGGTAGTTCGGGATGCGAACTACCGCAACTAGAGGACGAAACGCGTCAGGGGGAGCGCTCGGCGTAGGCCTCGACGAGCTGGTTTTCGGCGTCGGTGAGGTACTGCGCGAGCAGCTTCTCGGCGCCAAGGCCGTCGCCGGCCTCGATTCGTTCGAGGATCTCCGCGTTGCGCTTGAGGTACGGCTCGTGGAAGCGCCGCGGGTCGGCCATCATGTGGAACACCAGCCGCAGCTCGGCGAGGATGCCGCGCATCAGCTCGTCGATCCGTTCGCTGCCGCTCAGTTCGGCGATCGCCGAATGGAACCGGATGTTCGCGGTGCCGAGATCCTGCCAGCGCTCACTCCGCTCGGCGATCCTGCCGTCCTCGACCAGGCGCGCGAGCTTCCCGAACGTCGGCGGCTTCTCCGTCACCGCCCGCACCGCCGAACACTCGACGACCTTGCGCACCTTGTAGAGGTCGACGACGTCCTCGACCGGCAGCACCCGCACGAAGACACCGCGGTTGAGCTCGTGGGCCAGCAGGCGTTCGTGTGTGAGCAGGCGGAACGCCTCGCGCAGGGTGTTGCGGGAGACCCCGAGCGCCGAGCCGATGTCCTGCTCCGACAGCCGGACGCCGGGCAGGAAGAAGCCTTCCGCGATACGCGTGCGGAGTACGCCCGCGACCCTTTCGGCCGTGCTGGTCCGGCTGATCATGCCGCGATCCGCCTCGAGTCCTTCTACCGAGGCAGGACCACCCTCCGCGATCGTCACGTGACCGATCCTACCTAGGCACAAGAGGCTCAGCCAAGGATCCTCTTGTGGAATTGTTGAACAATACCTACAGTGGCTATCCATGTGACCCGTGCCACCCTGAGAGTCACCTCTGGAGGTGCCGATGAACGCGACAGCCACTACCGAAGACACACGCCCCTTCGCCTGGTTCCGCACGCTCGGTTCGCGAGGCCGCCGGGCCTTCGTCGGCGCGTTCGGCGGATACGGGCTCGATTCGTTCGACTACCAGACCCTGCCGCTGGGCCTGGCCGCGATCACCGCCTACTACGGCCTTTCCGGCGGCGAGGCGGGCCTGCTCGGCACCACCACGCTGGTGGTCTCGGCGATCGGCGGGATCGGCGCGGGCATCCTGGCCGACCGCATCGGCCGGGTCCGCACCCTCCAGCTCACCATCGCGATGTACACGATCTTCACCGTGCTCTGCGGGTTCGCGCCGAACTTCGAGACGCTTCTGGTCTTCCGCGCCCTGCAGGGCCTGGGCTTCGGCGGCGAATGGGCCGCCGGCGCCGCGCTGGTCGCCGAGTATTCGCAGGCGAAGTACCGCGGCCGCACGGTCGCCTTCGTCCAGAGCGCATGGGCCGTCGGCTGGGCGCTCTCCGTGGTCGTCTACACCGTCGTCTTCAGCATCTGGAGCCCGGACGTCGCGTGGCGGGTCATGTTCTGGACCGGCGTCATCCCTGCGCTGCTGGTGCTGTGGGTCCGCCGCAACGTCCAGGACGCGCCGGTCGCCGAAGCGGCCCGCGCCACGAAGAAGGAACGCGGTTCGCTGGCCGGCATCTTCAAGCCGGACCTGCTGCGCACGACGTTCTTCGCCGCGCTGCTGGCCACCGGTGTCCAGGGCGGTTACTACACCCTCGCGACCTGGCTGCCCAGCTACCTGAAGACCACCCGCGGCCTCACCGTCATCGGGACCGGCGGCTATCTCGCGTTCCTGATCTCCGGTGCCTTCATCGGCTACGTCACCGGCGGATACCTGACGGACATCCTGGGGCGCAAGAAGACGTTCCTGCTGTTCTCGGTGCTGTCGGCGGGGCTCATCGTCGCCTACACGCAGATCCCGGCGGGCGCGAACACGCTCGTGCTGTTCCTCGGGTTCCCGCTCGGGTTCTCGATGTCCGCGATCTTCAGCGGGTTCGGCGCCTTCCTCGCCGAGCTGTACCCGTCGGCGCTGCGCGGGACCGGGCAGGGTTTCACCTACAACCTCGGCCGCGCCATCGGTGCCACGTTCCCCGCCGTGGTCGGATTCCTCGGCGCGGGCGGCGCGATGGTGTTCGGCGCGGTCGGCTACGGCATCGCCGTGCTGGCGCTCCTCGGCCTGCCCGAGACTCGCGGCCGCGAACTGCTGTGACCACAATCGGAAGAGGAGGCACCGCGATGACCACCTTCGACGACCCGGCGACGTTGTCCCCCGGCGAGGCCCGCGCACTGTTCCGCGCGGGCACCGCCCGCCCGACCACCGGCTGGGCGAACGGATTCACCCAGACCAACCTGATCGCCGTCCCCGAGGACTGGGCCTACGACGTCCTGCTGTTCTGCCAGCGGAACCCGCAGCCCTGTCCGGTGCTCGACGTCAGCGACCCCGGCGACCCGTCGACCAGGCTGGCGCCCGGCGCGGATCTGCGCACCGACCTGCCGCGGTACCGCGTATGGCAGAACGGCGCGCTGTCCGGCGAGCTCGCGGACGCGAGCGGGCTGTGGCGCAGCGACATGGTCGCGTTCTCGATCGGCTGCAGTTTCACCTTCGAATCGGCGCTGGCCGCCGAGGGTATCCCGCTGCGGCACGTCGATCAGGGCCGCAACGTGGCGATGTACGTGACGAACCGCGAATGCGTCCCGGCCGGGCGGCTGCACGGGCCGATGGTGGTCTCGATGCGGCAGATCCCCGAAGATCGCGTGGACGACGCCGTGCGCGTCACCCGCGGGATGCCCGCCGTGCACGGTGCGCCAGTGCACATCGGCGACCCGGCCGCGCTCGGCATCACCGATCTCGCCCACCCCGATTTCGGCGACCCGGTCGACGCGGAACCCGGTGACGTGCCGGTGTTCTGGGCGTGCGGCGTGACCCCGCAGGCGGCATTGATGGCCTCGCGGCCGCCGTTCGCGATCACGCACGCGCCGGGCTACATGTTCGTGACCGACAAGCTCGACAGTGAGTTCAGGGTGGCCTGATGGATCTCAACAGTGACCTCGGCGAAGGTTTCGGCGCCTGGAAGATGGGCGACGACGACGCCATGCTCGACATCGTCACCAGCGCGAACGTCGCCTGCGGCTTCCACGCCGGCGACCCGTCGGTGATGCGGCGTGTCTGCGAGCGCGCGGCGGAGCGAGGTGTCGTCATCGGCGCCCACGTCGCCTATCGCGACCTGGCGGGCTTCGGGCGGCGGGCGATGGACGTCGCCCCCGCCGATCTGGCCGACGACGTGCTCTACCAGATCGGCGCGCTGGAGGCGTTCGCCCGCGCGGCGGGCTCGCGGGTGCGGTACGTCAAACCGCACGGGGCGTTGTACAACACGGCGGCGGTCGATCCTGAGCAGGCGACCGCGGTGGTCGAAGGGATCCGGCGGTTCCATCCCGGGCTCGCGCTGCTGTGCCCGCCCGGATCGGAAATGGCGAAGCAGGCGGAAAAGGCCGGGCTCCCCGCGTACGCCGAGGCCTTCGCGGACCGCGCGTACACCTCCGAAGGCCTTCTGGTCTCCCGGAAACTGCCCGGCGCCGTGCTCCACGACGCCGGCGAGGTGGCCGAGCGGGCGGTCGCGATGGCGACCACCGGCAAGGTCGTCGCCGCCGACGGGACCGAACTGGCGCTTCAGCCGCATTCGCTGTGCGTGCACGGCGACACCCCCGGCGCCGTCGAACTGGCGCGCCGGATCCGCGCGGGCCTCGGCGCCTCCGGTGTCCACATCGGACCCTTCATCGAGGCCGCGTGATGCGAGTGCTGCCCTATGGGGCGCGTGCGGCCATGGTCGACTTCGACGATCCGTCGGAGGTGCTCGGGCTGCACGCGTCACTGGAGCAGGACCCGCCGGACGGCGTCGTCGAGCTGGTTCCCGCCGCGCGGACCCTGCTCGTCCGGTTCGACCCCGGCCGCACCCACCACGACCGGCTCGCCGAAGACGTGCTCCATCGATCCACAGTGGACATCGAGCCGCGCGACGCCGCCGAGATCGTGGTGCCGGTGCACTACGACGGCCCGGACCTGGCCGACGTCGCGGCCGCCTCCGGCATGTCGGCCGAAGCGGTCGTCCGGCGGCACGAAGACGGGACCTACGTCTCGGCGTTCTGCGGTTTCGCTCCCGGGTTCGCCTACCTGACCGGGCTCGATCCGGCGCTGCACCTGCCACGCCGGACGAGCCCGCGCACCCGGGTGCCCGCCGGTTCGGTCGCGATCGCGGGCGAGTACACGGCGGTGTATCCGAACGCCTCCCCCGGCGGCTGGCAGCTGATCGGGCGGACCTCGCTGCCGGTGTGGGACGTCGAGCGGGAGCCGCCGAACCTGCTGGCGCCCGGCACCCGGATCCGGTTCACTTCATGACCGCGAAGATCGAAGTGGTCCGGCCCGGGGTCTTCGCCACCGTGCAGGATCTGGGACGGCCGGGGCTGGCCGCGATCGGCGTCGGCCGGTCCGGCGCCGCCGACCGCGGTTCGCTGCGGCTGGCGAACCGGCTGGTCGGCAACCCCGAGACCCACGCCGCGCTGGAATGCGTGCTGGGCGGCCTGGTCGTCCGGTTCTCCGCTCCGGCGACCGTGGCCGTCACCGGCGCGCCCTGCTCGATCACCGCCGGCGGGCGGGCTGTCGGCCCGGGCTCGCCGATTTCCCTGCGAGCGGGCGAAGAACTCGCTCTCGGGATGGCTTCTCACGGTTTACGGTGCTATGTCGCGGTGCGCGGCGGGGTCGACGTCCCACCGGTGCTGGGCGCGCGGGCGACCGACACCCTCGGCAAGCTCGGCCCGCCCGTGCTTTCGGCGGGGATGACCTTGCCGATGGGACAGGAGGTACTGGCTCATCCCGGAGTGGATCTCGCTCCTCGTGCGCCCTTGCCGGACGTACCGGTTCTGCGCGTCACTCCGGGGCCGCGGGTTTCGTGGTTCGCGCCCGACGCACTGTCCACTTTGGTCTCTTCCGGTTATGTCGCCACGGCCGACGTCGATCGGGTGGGTGTACGGCTCGACGGCCCGGTGTTGTCGCGGGCCCGTGATGGCGAGCTGCCGCCCGAGGCCGCCGTGCCGGGCGCGGTGCAGGTCCCGCCTTCGGGGCAGCCGATCCTGTTCCTGGCCGACCACCCGGTGACCGGGGGCTATCCGGTGATCGCGGTGGTGGAGGAGGCGGATCTGGATCTGGCCGCGCAGGTGCGGCCGGGGCAGCGCGTGCGGTTCCGGCTCTCGTGACGGTTCTGCTGGCTCCAGGCCGCTGTTGATCCCAAGTCCGGTCGGTTGAAGACCTCGGGGGGGGTGACGCGAAAGCCACTTTCGGGACATCAGACGTCGCGAAAGTGGCTTTCGCGACTTGCTCGCTGGGGCGGTGTGTCGTGCCCGGCCACGGCCGACGTTGCGAAAGCCACTTTCGCAACGTTGAAGGTTGCGAAAGTGGCTTTCGCAACCTCCTGCGAAGCCCAGCACCCCAAGGCCCTAACCGTCCTTACCACTCACGAGGCCCGAGACCCGCAAAGTGATGTTCAGCCGCCCCACCAGCCCCAGCGCCGGATCCGCGGTCCCCGGCAGGATCCGGGGCACCCCGTGGAAGGCCAGCCGCGACTCCCCGCCGAACACGAACAGGTCCCCCGACCGCAGATCCACATCCGTGTACGGCCGCCCGCGATCGACCGTGTTCCCGAACCGGAAGACGCAAGCGTCCCCCAGGCTCAGCGACACGACGGGCTCCAGCGAGGCCTCGTCCTTGTCCTGGTGCAGCCCCATCTTGGCGGCGGAGTCGTAGAAGTTCACCAGCGCGATGTCCGGCTCGTACGACGAAACCCCGTAGGCGTCGGCGACGGCCCGTCGCCCCAGATCGCCCAGCCACGAAGGGAACGGCAGCACCGGGGAGCCGTCCGCGGTCACCTTCGAGTACCGGTACGGATGCCAGTGCCAGCCGAGGCAGACCGTCCGCACCGACATGACACCGCCGTTGGGCAACCGCGTCCGCCGGTAGCCACGCCAGCCTCGGCACGCTTCGACCAGACGGCGTTGTCCGTCGAGGTCGAGCCAGCCGGGGACATGCACCGCACTGGGCGCGACTTCGGTCCGCGGGCGAGGGATCAGCGCGTCCACGCGTCGAGTCTGCCAGGGCGCGCGCCGATGATCCGGTGGCCCCGCACCAGGACACCCGCCGCGGCGAACCAGCGCAGCACGGACCGGCCGAACCCGGGCCGGGACGGAGCATCCATGACTGTCACGGGCAAGCAAGCTGCCACAAAAAGCCAGGAGAAGCCACCTTTCGGACTACTCCGATCGGCCAGTTGACCGCAGTGCGTTCACCCGGTCACCGTGCGAATTCGACCACCGTCACCCCGGCCCGCGCGGGGACCGGGTCGTTCATCGCCGTGAGGACGGCGGGGACGTCGTCGAGGCCGACCCGGTCGCCGATCATGCCTTCGAGGTCGATCCCGGCCGTCTCCACCATCCGGAGCATCTCGGGGTACTCGTGCGCTTGCAGCCCGTGGATGCCGACGATCTCCAGCTCCCCGCCGATCACCCGGTGCATCGGGATCGGCGCGATCCCCTGCGCGGGCGGCATCAGCCCGGCTTGCACGTGCCGTCCCCGCTTCCGGAGGCTGCCGATCGAGGCGGCGCAGGTGGTCGGCGAACCGAGGCAGTCGAGGGAGACGTGCGCGCCGCCGCCGGTCAGCTCGCGGACGTGCGCCGCCACGGCTTCGTGCCCGTCGAACGCGGACGGATCGACGGCCGACCAGGCCCCCATCCGCACGGCCAGCGCCCTGGCCGGCGGGGACGGGTCGACGGCGACGACCGACGCACCGGCCGCGACGGCCAGCAGGATCGCCGAGACACCGACACCACCGCAGCCGTACACCGCGACCTGCTGCCCCGGCCGGACCCCGCCCTGGCGCAGCACGGCCCGGAACGCCGTCCCGAACCGGCAGCCCAGCGCCGCCGCCTCGGCCGCCGACAGCGCATCGGGCAGCGCCACGAGGTTGACCTCGGCGTTTTCGATGGCGACGTACTCGGCGAACGAGCCCCAGTGGGTCGCGCCAGGCTGGAACTCGCGGTCGCAGATCTGCTGGTCACCGGCGGCGCACTGGGCGCAGGTGCCGCAGGCGCAGACGAACGGCACCGTCACCCGGTCGCCTGCCGACCAGCCGCGCACGCCCTCGCCGAGCGACGCGATCCGGCCGGCGAGTTCGTGCCCGGCGACGTGCGGCAGTTTCACCGACGTGTCGTGCCCCTGCCAGGAGTGCCAGTCGCTGCGGCATACCCCGGTCGCGTCGACGGCGATCACCACCCCGCCCGGCGGCGCGACCGGATCCGGCACCTCGCGTACCTCGGGCAGCACGCCGAACTCCTCGAAGACGACCGCCCGCACTCGCGCTCCTTACGTGTCCCGGCCTCTCGGCATCACGATGCCCTCGCCGGGCACCGTACACCGGGCAGTCCGCCCTCGCGGCGGCCCCAGCAGCCGGGACAGGGACTCCGGCGGAACCCCGAGCACCTCCTCGAGATTCTTCAGCACCAGCAGGGATTCCGGCCGTTCCGGACGGCACCGGCCGGACTGCCAGTGGCTCAGCGTCGCGAGGCTGACCGAGCACCCCCGCCCCCTGAGCCGGTACCGGATCCGATCGAGCCCGAGGCCCCTCGCCCTGATCGCCGCCCTGAGGGCGTCCGCGAACGGCCCCGTCTCCAGCAGCCGCCTGAGTTCACGTCCTTCCGCCACCCCCCGGTCGATGGTGTGTGTCCGCTGACCGGTCATCTTCATCGCCTTCGTACGCTCGCTAGCCACCCGGAATAGCGCAGCCTAGGCGCGGGACCACATGATCGGAAGGGTCTTCGATCACCTATCGGCGCGGCAGGCGGGTGACGTAATAATGCAGAGACGTAGGGAAAATTCCCACCCCGGCCGTTCCACGTCCACAGTGGACACGGCTCAGCGCAGCGCGACCGACAGCGCCTGCGCGATCTCCTTGCCGATCGCGTGGGTCGCCGCGTCCGGCGGCGAGCCGACCTTGACCACCATCGGGCCGCCGAACGGCTGGCGCTCGACGACCTCGATCCGCTCACCGAGGCCGATGGAGTGCTCGGTGAGGTAGCGCAGGAGCTCCGGATCGGTGTCCCAGACGCGGACGATCTCGCCGACCGCGCCGGGCGGGAGGTCGTCGAGGATACGCATCGGCATCTCCTCGACGCTGCCGTCGGGCGCGGGGATGGGGTCACCGTGCGGGTCACGGACCGGGTTGCCGAGCTTCGCGGCGATCCGTTCGACGAGCCTGTCGGACACCGCGTGTTCGAGCGCGTCGGCCTCGGCGTGCACCTCGTCCCAGGTGTAGCCGAGTTCGGACACCAGGTAGGTCTCGATCAGCCGATGGCGGCGGAGCACGGAGCGGGCGAGGAGCCTGCCGTCGGTGGTCAGCTCGATCCCCCGGTACGGGACGTGCGCGACCAGCCCGAGCTGGGACAGCTTGGTGACCATTCCGGACGCCGAGGACGGGCTGACCTCCAGCCGTCCGGCCAGCGACGTGTTGGTGACGGCCTCACCGCGTTCCACCAGCCCGTAGATCACCCGGACGTAGTCCTCCACGGACGACGACCTGCGGCTTGCCCCTTCACCCATGCGTGCGAGTTTACGGCTTGCCGCTCATCCGCGACTCACCCAGCGTGCGGTCGCCAGCGGTACCGGATCCAGCCGGGGACGGGGTCGGCGCCGAGCTGGGCGTAGAACGCCTCACCCTTCTCGTTGCCCTCCTGCATGTCCCATTCGACCCGGCCGGGTGACCGCGCGGCCAGTTCGTCGAGCAGCTCCCGCCCGAGGCCGAAGCGGCGGTGGTCCGGGCGCACGAAGAGATCGTCGAGCCAGATCCCCGGCCGGGCCTCCCAGGTGGAGAAGTTCCAGCTGCAGAAGGCAAACCCCGCGATCTTGCCCGGTTCACCCGGAGGGGTGGCCAGCAGTACCCAGGCCTTCGGATCGGGCCCGAAGAGGAACCCGGCCATCTCCTGGCGGTCGAGCTTCAGATCGTGTTTGTCCTCGTAGACCGCGTGCTCCTCGATGAGCGCGCAGATCTCCTCGATGTCGTCCGCGACCGCGTCCCGTACCGGCATGGGTCTCAGCTCCGTTCGTAGACGATGTCGCCGCCGACGGCGGTGGCGACGACGGTGATCGAATCCAAAGTGGACTCGTCGGTCGGGTCGGCCGAGAGGACGGCGAAGTCGGCGAGCTTGCCGATCTCCAGCGTGCCCAGGTCCTTCTCGGCGAAAGCGGCGTACGCGGACCCGTACGTGTACGCGCGCAGCGCTTCGGCGGGAGTGAGCCGCTCGTCGGGCCCCAGCACGACCCCGGACGCGGTCTTCCGCCGCACCATGTCGGCCAGCGCGAGCAGCGGCGCGCCCTCGACGACCGGACGGTCCGAGCTGGCCGGGAGCACGCATCCCGCGTCGAGCAGGCTCTTGAGCCGATAGCACCACGGCTCGCGCTCCGGCCCCAGCGCGGCCCGCATACCGTCACCGATCTCGTTGACGAACCGGCCCTGCGGCGAGGCGATGAGCCCCAGCGACGCCAGCCGCTTCAGCTCCTCGGGCCGCAGCACCGCGCAGTGCTCGATGCGGTGCCGGTGGCCGGGCCGCGGGTCGGCCTTCAGCGCGGCCTCGTAGGCGTCGAGGACGACGGTGATCGCGCGGTCGCCGATGGCGTGCGTCGCGATCTGCCAGCCCGCCCTGTGCGCGGCGGCGATCGTCCGCGCGATCTCGTCCTCGGGCACCTGGAAGTAGCCGACGTTGTCCGGCTCGCCCGCGAACGGCTCGTGCATCGCGCAGGTCCGGCCGATCAACGAGCCGTCGGCGAACAGCTTCATCGCGCCGATCCGCAGCCATTCGTCGCCGAACCCGGTGCGCATCCCCAGGTCCAAGCCGAAGCCGGCGCCCGCATCGAGGTCGTGGAGCACGCTCGCCGCGACCATCACCGTGCTCCGCACGCGCAGCACCCCGCGTTCGCGCGCGATCTGGTACGCGGCGAGTTCGGCGGGGGTCTCCCCCACGAGGCCCCCGCCGATCCCGGCCTCCTGGACACTCGTGATGCCCTCGGCCAGGTACCGCTCGCTCGCCCTGTCCAGGCCGCGGACGACCCGCTCCACCGGCGTCGGGTAGGTCAGCGGCCGCAGCAGGAGCTGGGCCTGCTCCCGCAGCAGCCCGGTCGGCGAACCGTCCTCGTCGCGGACGACGTCGCCACCGACGGGCACGTTGCCCAGATCCAGTCGCTCCAGCACCGCGGAGTTGACCACGGTCATATGCCCGGACGTGTGCTTGAGCCGCACGAGGTGGCCAGGAGCGGCGCGATCGAGCCCCTGCCTCGTCGGGTGGCCGCCGGCGAGCTTGTTCTGGTCGTAGCCGCTGCCGATGATCCAGCCACCCGGCGGGGTTTCGGCCGCGCGCCGTGCGACGGCGTCGTACACCTCGTCGACGCTGCGGCAATCCGAGAGCGCGACGTCGTCGAGCGCCATGCCGAACCACGCCATGTGGTTGTGCGCGTCATGGAATCCGGGCACCACCACCGAACCGCCGAGATCCACCCGGCGCTTCGCGGAAAGCGCGGTGGCATCGTCATCCAATGCGACAATTCGCCCGTTCAGCACCGCAAGTGCTACGGATTCCTCCGTCCCGGTGAGGAATCGGGCGTTCTCGTAGACCGTGTCGACCCGCATGGATCCGACCCTATCGATCGATCGATCGGTCGTCTAGGCTCGGCGACATGAGCACCGTGGACTACGCACTCGACGACGGAATCGCGGTCATCTGGCTGAACCGCCCCGAACGGCTGAACGCGGTGGTCGCCGAACTGGTCGACGACCTGCTGGAGGCGCTCGACGCGGCCGCCAAGTCGGACGCGCGCGCCGTCGTGCTGGCCGGCCGGGGACGCGCGTTCTGCGCCGGTCACGACCTGAAGGAGCCCACCCCGCCGGGGGATTCACGCCCGCGGCTCGACCGGCTACAGGACGTGACACGTCGCCTTCGCGGGCTCCGCCAGCCCGTCATCGCGGCGGTCCACGGCTACGCGATCGGCGCGGGCGCCGAGTTCGCGATGGGCTGCGACCTGATCCTCGCCGCCGACGACGCGGTGTTCGCCTTCCCCGAGGTCTCCTTGGGCCTGAGCGTCACGGGCGCGGCGTCGCGGTTGCTGCCGCTGCTGGTCGGCCCGCTGAAGGCCAAGGAGCTCCTGCTGCTGGGCGAACGCGTGAGCGGCGCCGAGGCGGCCAAGCTCGGCCTGGTCAACGCCGCCCTGCCCGTCGACGACCTGATGGACACCGCGCTGGCGTGGGCGGCCAAGATCGCCGCGCATCCGGCGGCCGCGGCCACGATGGCCAAACGTGCCCTCGATTCCGGTATCGACAGCTCCCTCGACGCCGCGCTCGAACTCGAAGTCAGCCACGCGCTGATCACCGAGCACTCCGCCGAGGTCGCCGCCTCGGCCGAGGCGTTCCGGAGCCGGGCATGACCTCGCTCGCCGGGATCGACACCCTCCTCGGCCTGACCACCAGGGCCGCCGCGCTCTGGCCGGACAGGACGGCGTGGATCTTCGACTCCACCGGGGAGCGCTTCACGTTCGCCGACGTCGACGCGCGCAGCACCGAATTCGCCCGGGCGCTGCTGGAACTCGGCGTGGAACCGGGCGACCGGGTCGCGGTGATGCTGCGCAACCAGCCCGAGTTCCCGTTGCTGTGGCTGGCCTTGGCCAAGATCGGCGCCGTGCTCGTGCCGGTCAACACCGGGTACCGCGAGTTCGACGGCGCCCACGTGCTCCGGCACTCCGGCGCCAGGTTCGCCGTGGCCGCCGAGGAATTCCTGGAGCTGCTGAACAAGATCGCTCCGGAGACCTCGCTGGAACACGTCGTCACGCCCGGCGAACTCGTGGCGCCCCAGGATGGCGCCTGGATGACCTTCTGGTCCGAAGCCGAACGTCCGGTCAACATCCAGTACACCTCGGGAACGACGGGCGCGCCCAAGGGTTGCGTCCTGCCGAACCGGTATTGGACGACCCTCGCGATCGGCCTGGCCACGGACTATCCGTCCGTCGGCGCGGACGACGTCATCCTGACCGCGCAACCGTTCCACTACATCGATCCACAGTGGAACGTCGCGCTGGGGCTCGCCGGCGGCGCGACCCTGGTGGTGCTCGACCGCTTCCACCCGTCGACGTTCTGGGACAAGATCCGGGAACACGGCGTCACCTGGTTCTACTGCCTCGGCCTGATGCCCACCCTCCTGCTGCGCCAGCCGGAAAGCGAGCTGGACAAGGCGCACCAGGTCCGCGCGATCTGCGCTTCGGCCATCCCGCGCGACCTGCACGCCGCACTCGAAGCACGCTGGGGCACGCCCTGGTACGAGGCCTTCGGCATGACCGAGACCGGCGGCGACATCCGGATGTACCCGGCGGATCACGAGGAGACCGTCGGCACCGGCTGCCTGGGCAGGCCGACGGCCGCCCGCGAGGTGATGATCGCCGGCGACGACGGGAAACCCCTGCCGCGCGGGGAAACCGGCGAGCTGCTGATCCGCGGGATCGGCCTGATGCACGGCTACCACGACGATCCCGAAGCGACCAGGCGCGCGTTCGACGGCGGCTGGTTCCACACCGGCGACCTGGCCACAATGGACGGCGAAGGCCGCGTGTACTACGTGGGCCGCACGAAGGACATGATCCGCCGCAGCGGCGAGAACATCTCCGCAGACGAGGTCGAACGGGCGCTGCAATTGCATCCGGCGGTCAAGCTCGCCGCCGTCGTCGCGGTGCCGGACGACATCCGCGGCGAAGAGGTCAAGGCGTACATCGTCCTCGACGAGAACGAGGGACACCGGTGCGAACCGGCCGAACTGGCGGAGTTCTGCTCGGCGAAACTGGCCTACTTCAAGGTTCCCCGATTCTGGGTCGTCGTGCCGGAACTGCCGATGACACCGTCGGAACGGGTCGCGAAGGGTGAGCTCAAGAAGGCGGGCGACCTTCGCGCCGGTTCTTGGGACAGGACCACCGAGTCATGGTTGTGAGCACCCGGGAAAGGGTCCGGCAGGCGGCGGTGAAACTGTTCGCCGCCAAGGGGTTCCACGGCACCGGAATCCGGGATCTGGCGCAGGAGGCGGAACTGTCGTCCGCCAGCCTGTACCACTACATGGGCACCAAAGAGGATCTGCTGGTCGCCATCATGAACGAGTCGCTGCGGCGCCTGCTCGACGCGGCCGAGCGGGCGACCGCCGGGCTCGCCGATCCCGTTTCGCGGCTCGGCTCCCTGGTCGCGCTGCACGTGCTCGCGCACGCCATCCAACCGGATGACACCCGCGTGGTGGACAACGAGGTCCACGCGCTCACCCCCGGCGCCAGGGCCGAGGTGGTGGGGCTGCGCGACGCCTACGAAAGGCTGTGGGCGGACGCCATCGAGGACGGTGTCGCGGCGGGCGTCTTCCACACCGACCAGCCTTCGGTCACCCGGCTCGCACTGGTGGAGATGTGCAGCGGCGTCGCGCGCTGGTATTCGCCGACGGGGCCGCTCACCCTGGACCAGCTGGCCGCGCACTACGCGGAACTGGCGCTGCGGGCGCTCGCCTGTGAAGGCAGGCTGGACGTCGCCGCGTTGCAAAACTGCCGTGAAGTGGTCTCAGGAGTGTGGCGAGTGCCCGTTTAGCGGCGCCTTTAGGCCGGTACGCCTTGCTCAGACGGCTTCTCTGGGGGACGCTCGAAGGGTGACTGAGCAAACGATCCAACTCGAACTGGACGACTCGGGTCTCTCGCCGGCGTTGCCGGTGCCTTCGAACCCCCGTGATCAGGTGCAGGACGTCCCCTACCGCCCGGTGGGATTCCGGGACGACGACCTGCCCACGGCGCTCGAACGGTGCGCGACATGGCTACGCCAGGCTCAGGAGTGGCTCGGGGAACCGGTCGATGTGCTGGCCGTCCATCTGGACTACGACGACCGCAAGGGTTCGCCCTACTACGACGTGAAACTTCTCTGCAACGAGGAGGACCTGGCCGGGGTCCCGATCGCGATGCGGAACCAGAAGGAAGACTAGAGCCGACATGAAGGGGTCTTTCATCGCGAATTTCGCGATGAAAGACCCCTTCATCGCGTCACGGGGCCCGCGCTCGCCTGAAGTACGTGAAGGCCCCCTTCATGTACCTAGGCGCAATGAAGGGGGCCTTCACGTACTTGGGCAAGCGTGAGGGTCGAGTTCACTCGGCCGGGAGCGGCGACCCTGGGGTACCCGTCAGCCCAGCGTGCCGCCGACCTTGACGTGCCCCTTGAGCAGGTTGCGCGCGATGGTCCGGCGCTGGATCTCGTCGGTGCCCTCGTAGATCCGCAGCAGCCGCAGTTCGCGGTACCACCGCTCGACCGGCAGTTCCCGCGTGTAGCCCATCCCGCCGTGGATCTGCAGGACCCGGTCCACGATCTCGTTCGCCTTCACCCCGCCATAGAGCTTCGCCATCGACTGCGCGTGCCGCGAGTCCAGCTTCTGGTCGACCTGCCAGGCGGCGTGCAGCACCAGCCAGCGCAGCGCCTCCAGCTCGGTGCCGGAATCCGCGATCATCCACTGGATGGCCTGGCGCTCGGCGATCTTCTGCCCGAACGTCTCCCGCGTGTTCGCGTGCTCGATGGCCATGGAGATCAGCCGTTCACAGGAGCCGATCGCGCGGGCGGGCAGCAGGTACCGGCCGGCGCCGATCCACTGCATGGCCAGGTCGAAACCGTGGCCGAGTTCGCCGAGGATCTGCGTCTCCGGCACGCGGACGTCCTCGAAGACGAGCGCGGCCGGGCCCCATTCGCCCATGGTGTCGATGTATTCGGACTTCCAGCCGGCGTCGCGGTCGACGAGGAAACAGGTGACGCCGCCGTTCGCGCCCTTCTCCGGATCGGTGATCGCGAAGACCATCACGAAGTCGGCCTCGTTACCGCCGGTGATGAAGGTCTTCTCGCCGTTGATGATCCAGTCGGTGCCGTCCTTGCGGGCGGAGGTCCGGATGGCCTTGGCGTCCGACCCCGCGCCGGGTTCGGTGATCGCGAAGCACGACTTGCGTTCGCCGGAGATCGTCGGGAGCAGGTAGCGCTCCTTCTGCTCGTCGTTGGCGTAGTACAGGATGTTGTCCGCGGCGCCGCCGAAGCGGAACGGCACGAACGTGCGGCCGAGTTCGGCCTCCAGCAGCGCGGTCATCACCGCGGACAGGCCCATGCCGCCGTATTCCTCCGGCGTCTGCACACCCCAGAAACCGGATTCCTTGGCCTTCAGCTGGAGTTCGCGCAGCTCGTCGGTGGTCAGGCCGGGCTGACCGGCGCGTTCGCGGCGCAGCACCTCCTGCTCACGCGGCATGAGGTCGCGCTGGACGAACGTGCGGACCCAGTCGCGCACCTCGCGTTCCTCGACGCTCAGAGAGAAATCCATGGTCAGCCCGCTCCTGTTCGACAGTGACCTAGCGCTGACTAAGCGCTCGCTTAGTTCAGGGTACCGCTTCGGTTGTCGTTAGCCGAGGAGTTGTCATAAGTTTTCGCAACCTGTTCCCACCTCGTCGAAGGGCACCCATGAGCACGGCAGCACCCGCGGCGAAGCGGGATCGCACCCATTACCTCTACATCGCCGTCATCGTGGCGGTGGCGCTCGGCATCGCGGTCGGCATCCTGTTCCCCGCCCTCGGCAAGGAGCTGAAACCGCTCGGGACCGGGTTCGTGAACCTGATCAAGATGATGATCTCGCCGATCATCTTCTGCACGATCGCGCTCGGCGTCGGCTCGGTGGCGAAGGCGGCGAAGGTCGGCCGTGTCGGCGGGCTCGCGCTCGGCTACTTCCTGATCATGTCGACGGTCGCGCTGGTCATCGGCCTGGTCGTCGGCAACATCCTCCAGCCGGGTACCGGGCTGCACCTGACCCCCGAGATCGCCGAAAAGGGGCAGGACCAGATCGCCAAGAGCGAGGGCACCGTCGACTTCCTCCTCGGGATCATCCCGGAGACGCTGGTCTCGGCGTTCACCGAAGGCGAGGTGCTGCAGACGCTGCTGGTCGCGCTGCTCGCCGGGTTCGCGCTGCAGAAACTGGGCACGAAGGGCGAGCCGATCCGCCGCGGTATCGAGCACATCCAGCGGCTCGTGTTCCGGATCCTGGCGATGATCATGTGGGCGGCCCCGGTCGGCGCGTTCGGCGCGATCGCCGCCGTCGTGGGCGAGACCGGCTGGAAGGCGCTGCAGAGTCTCGCGGTGATCATGCTCGGCTTCTACATCACCTGCGCGTTGTTCGTGTTCGTGGTGCTCGGGCTGATCCTCGGCCTGTTCGCCAGGGTCAACATCCTGAAACTGCTGCGCTACCTCGGCCGCGAGTTCCTGCTGATCCTGTCGACGTCGTCGTCGGAGTCGGCGCTGCCGCGGCTGATCGCGAAGATGGAGCACGCCGGCGTCTCCAAACCGGTCGTCGGCATCACCGTGCCGACCGGGTATTCGTTCAACCTCGACGGCACCGCGATCTACCTGACGATGGCGTCCATCTTCATCGCGGACGCGCTCGACAAACCGCTGTCCATCGGTGAGCAGATCTCGTTGCTGGTGTTCATGATCATCGCGTCGAAGGGCGCGGCCGGGGTCACCGGCGCGGGGCTCGCGACGCTGGCGGGCGGGCTGTCCTCGCACCGGCCGGAGCTGGTGGACGGCGTCGGGTTCATCGTCGGCATCGACCGGTTCATGTCCGAGGCCCGCGCGCTGACGAACTTCGCGGGCAACGCCGTCGCGACCGTGCTGGTCGGCACCTGGACCAACGAGATCGACCGCGAGCAGCTGGACCGGACCCTGAACGGCCGATCGCCGTTCGACGAGGCGACGTTGCTCGACGAAAACGCGAATGATGCCAGTGCGGGATCGGGTAAAAAGGAGACGTGATCGAATGCGCGGTCCGCTGGTCGGAGCCCCTGCCCGCCGAACCCCGGTTCCTGGCCCTGCTCGATGAGCTGGAGCAGGGCCGCTACGGGAACTACCGCCAGGACATCGACAAACGCCGGTTCCTGACCGGCCGGGTCCTGGCCAAGACGGTCGCCGCCGAGCGGCTCGGCCTGGCCGTCGAAGACGTGAGCTTCGACGCGACCTGTGACGACTGCGGCAAACCGCACGGACGGCCGAGGGTCCCCGGCGCGCCGCTGATGCTGTCGATCTCGCATTCCGGCGAACTCATCGGCGTCGCGGCCACCGCGGGGACACCGGTCGGCCTCGACGTCGAGACGGCCACCAGGCGCGCCGAGGACTCGCTGATGGAGTACGCGCTGACGTCCGCCGAGCTGGCCGCGATCGCCGGGCTGTCCGACGACGAGCGCGCGACGGCGTTCTTCACCTACTGGACGCGCAAGGAAGCGGTCATGAAGGCCACCGGGAAGGGCCTCAAGATCCCGCTGCAGAGCATCACGTTCTCCGGTTACGACGAGCAGGCCCGGCTGGTCCGGTCGGCCCACGAGGCCCTCGACCCGGACCGGACCCGGCTCGCGGACCTGAAGGCGGCCGAGGGCTACCGGGCGGCCGTCGCGCTGCTGACCTCGGACGACATCTCGGTCACCGAAGCCTTCGCGACCCTCTGACCCACCCGCGTTTCGTCCTCTTGTTGCGGTAGTTGCGCATGCAAGTACCGCAACAAGAGGACGAAACGCGTCAGATCTCCAGGCCCATGGCGGCGAGCAGGGTGCGGAACTTCGCCGAGGTCTCCTCGAGTTCGGTTCGCGGGTCGGAGGCGGGCACGATGCCGCCGCCGGCGTACAGCCGCATGGAGGTGTCGGCGATCTCCGCGCACCGGATCCCGACGGCCCATTCGCCGTCGCCCGCCGCGTCGACCCAGCCGACGGCACCCGCGTAGTACTCGCGGTCGAACGGCTCCAGCTCCTGGACCAGCGACCGCGCGTCGCCGGTCGGCGTGCCGCAGATCGCGGGCGTGGGATGCAGGGCGGCGGCGAGGTCCAGCGCGGTGACGTCCTCGTCGATCAGCTCCCCCGTGACGGTGGTCGAGAGGTGCCAGATCGCCGGTGTCGAGACGAGCTCAGGACCGCGGACATCGAGAGCCCGGCAGAACGGCCGCAGGATCTCGACGACGGACTCGACCACCACGGCGTGTTCGACGTGGTCCTTTTCGGACGCCAGCAGCGCCTCACCATTCGCCTTGTCGATCGCCGGGTCCGCCGACCGGGGCATCGACCCGGCATGCGGCCGGGACACGACCGCACCGCCGGTGCGGGAAAGCAGGAGTTCGGGAGTGGCTCCGACGAGCGTGCGCCCACCGGGCAGCTGCGCGGCGTAGGTGGTGTGCCGGGGATTGCCGTTCGCCAGGTTCCGGACCACCGCGGCGGCCGGGACGGCCTCGGCGAAGTCGAGATCGAGGGCCCGGGCCAGGACCACTTTGCGCAGGTCACGGTCGCTCAGTGCGGCTACGGCCGCGCGGACGGCGGCCAGATGGGCCTCCGGTTCGGGCACGGGAGTGACCTTGACCGGCTGCGGAAGCGCGGTCCGCGGCGGGACGGCCGCATGGTCGGACGACGCGCGGTGGACCGCGCGCGGCAGCACCAGATGCCCGGGTGCCGACGTGGTGTCACTGGTGTCGAACGGCAGCACACCGACCGCGATCGAAGCACCCGAGTCGGTGAACAGCCCGGGGAGCGCCCGGGACAGCCGCGACGGCTCGGTGTCGGTCGCGGTGGCCAGGGCCCCGCTCGCGAGGAGCGCGTGCCGTGCCGTGGCCAGGAGGAAGTCGCCCCGCTCGTAGCGGGCGGCCAGGTCTGCCGGGGTCGCCGGTGCGGTACTGGTCGTCACCCCACCAGCGTCCCAGGCTCCGGCTGAGACCAGGGGAAAGTGTTGCCCGGGCAACAGCCTCTCAGGCAACACCTTCCCCCGGACAGCCTGGGCGGAAGCGTTACTTCAGCGCCTCGAGAAGGGCCTCGCGCTGCCGCTCGCCCAGGCCGGCGGCACGCCGGTCCGGGTCGATCCCGGCCTGCTCCAGCAGGGCGGCGACCTTGACCGCGCCCAGGCCGGGCACGGCCTTCAGCAGCTGCGTGACCTTCGTCTTGCCGATGGTCTTGTTCTCCTTGGCCTGCTTGAGCACCTTGTCGATGCTCTCCTTGCCGGACTTGATCGACGCAAGCAGCTCGGAGCGCGCTTTGCGAGCCTCAGCCGCCTTGGCGAGGGCATCGGCGCGCTGCTCCGGAGTCAACGTGGGCAGAGCCAACGTAGTAGTCCTTTCATCTCAGGTCTCCGCTTTCGCGGCCGACGGCCTTTAAACCATGCTTGCAAGAGCAAGCGCTGGCCAGCCGTCTCTGTACCACGGCTCCAGTAAACGCCACCCGTTCCTCGGCCGTGAAACCGACACGCACTTATTACCCCTCGGCCACGCCACGGGCAACCCGCCCCAGCCTGCGGAAACACCCCGTCCGGGACGCGATTTGCCCGCACTCATCACCCTTATGAGCGATGCCATCACTTCGTACAGTCAGCCATTTTTCGTTTCATGGCAGGAAAAATACGAATTATTGATGATCTTGGCCCGAACCGGCGAACACCCGTTAGCGCGACACTGTGACCGAACGGTTGCGTGCGATGTTACTGACCGGTTCACCCCTCCCGGATTAGAGTCGGCGCAACCCCAGTTCACCGGAGAACGAGCACCACGGGAGTACGCGATGTTGAGCACGATGCAGGACGGGCAGCTGTCACTGGGCAGGCTCCTCCGCCACGGCACCAAGGTGCACTCCGAGAGCGAAGTCATCACCTGGACCGGTTCAGAAGCCCGCCGGGAGACCTTCGGCGAGCTCGGCAAGCACGCCGCTCGCCTGGCCAACGCCCTCCGGAGCCTCGGCGTCACCGGCGACCAGCGCGTCGGCACCTTCATGTGGAACAACGCCGAGCACATGGCCGCGTACCTGGCCATCCCGGCCATGGGCGCGGTGCTGCACACGCTGAACATCCGGCTGTTCCCCGAGCAGCTCGTCTTCGTCGCCAACCACGCCGAGGACCAGGTCGTCATCGTCGACGGCACGCTCGTCCCGCTGCTGGCCAAGCAGCTGCCCGAGCTGAAGACCGTGCGTCACGTCATCGTGGCCAACGGCGACGCCTCCACCCTCCCGGCGCCCGACGGCGTCCAGGTCCACTCCTACGCCGAGCTGCTGTCCGGCCAGCCGGACACCTTCGACTGGCCGGACGTGGACGAGCGTTCCGCGGCCGCGATGTGTTACACCTCGGGCACCACGGGTGACCCGAAGGGCGTCGCGTACTCCCACCGGTCGATCTGGCTGCACTCCATGCAGGTCACGATGTCCGACAGCATGCGGCTGGCCCAGCACGACAAGGCCCTCGCGATCGTCCCGATGTTCCACGCGATGGCGTGGGGCATGCCGTACGCGGCGATGATGGTCGGCGCCTCGCTGCTCATGCCGGACCGCTTCCTCCAGCCCGCGCCGATCGCCCAGATGCTCGCCGCCGAGAAGCCGACCTTCGCCGGCGCCGTCCCGACGATCTGGCAGGGCCTGCTCTCCCACCTCGACGCGAACCCGCAGGACATCTCGCATCTGCGCGAGGTCGTCGTCGGCGGATCGGCGGCGCCGCCGTCGCTGATGCACGCCTTCGAGGACCGCTACGACGTGCCGATCCTGCACGCCTGGGGCATGACCGAGACCTCGCCGTTGGGAAGCGTCGCGCGTCCGCCCGCGGCCGCGACCGGTGAGAAGGCGTGGGACTACCGCTACACCCAGGGCCGGTTCCCGGCGTCGGTCAGCGCCAGGCTGATCGGCGACAACGGCGAGGAACTGCCGTGGGACAACGAAAGCGTCGGCGAACTGGAGGTGCAGGGCCCGTGGATCGCGGCGTCGTACTACGGCGGCACGACCGGTGACGAGCCCGACCCGGAGAAGTTCCACGACGGCTGGCTGCGCACCGGTGACGTCGGCAAGATCAGCCCGGACGGCTATCTCACCCTGACCGACCGCGCGAAGGACGTCATCAAGTCCGGCGGCGAGTGGATCTCGTCGGTGGACCTGGAGAACCAGGTGATGGCGCATCCCGCGGTGGCCGAGGCGGCCGTGGTCGGCATCCCCGACGAGAAGTGGGACGAGCGCCCGCTGGTCGCCGTCGTGCTCAAGGAGGGCCAGAGCGCCACGGCCGAGGACCTGCGCGAGTTCCTGTCCGACAAGGTCGCGAAGTGGCAGCTCCCGGAGAACTGGACCTTTGTGGACGAAGTCCCGAAGACCAGTGTCGGCAAGTTCGACAAGAAGCGGCTGCGGGCGTTCCACTCCGAAGGCAAACTCGACATCAGCCAGCTCTAACGGGTTAATCTCCCGCGCGCCTGCGCTTCAGTGAAGGCCATCTTGAGGGACTCTGGTCCCAGAAGGTGGCCTTCACTGCGTTCGGCGAAGGGTTTTGTTGGTGGGTAAGACAAGCAGGCGGACGTTCCTGGCACTGGCGGGGACGACGTTGCTCTCCGCCTGCGGGTCCAACACCGTCCAAAGAGGAAACCCGCCGCCCTCGACCGCCTACTCCGCCGGGGTGACCAGGCCGAAACCCAAACCGGTGGACCTCGCGCAGTGGTACCACCCCTATCCCGAGGCGGGTGTTCAGGAAGCCGTCACGCGCTACGCGGCCGCGTACCAGAAGTCCAAGGTCACGGTGCAGTGGAATCCCGACGACTACGAGACGAAACTGAACGCCGCGCTGCAGGCGGGCCCGGTCCCGGACGTCTTCGAAGGCCAGGTCACCGTCGAGCGCGTCCGGCAGGGCCTCCTGGCCCCACTGGACGACGTCGTCGGACCCGTGCGCGGGGATTTCCACCCCTCGGTGCTCGCGGCGCGGACCGTCGACGGCAAGCTTTACGGGATTCCGCAGGCCCTCGACACCCAGGTCCTCTTCTACCGCAAGAGTTTCCTGCAAGAGGCCGGGATCCAGCCGCCGCAGACGCTGGACGAACTCGTCGACGCGGCGCGGAAACTGTCCAAGGACGGGGTCAAGGGGCTGTTCGCCGGCGACGACGCGGGCGCGGCGGCGCTCGCCGGGCCGCTGCTGTGGTCGGCCGGGCTCGACTACGTCAAGGACGGGAAATCCGTCGGCTTCGACGATCCGCGTGCCGCCACGGTGTCCGCGAAACTCCACGAGCTCAACGGTTCGCTGCTGCTCGGCGCTTCGATGGACTGGGCGGATCCGCTCCCGTTCATCGACGGGCTCGCCGCCATGCAGTGGACCTGGCTGGGGAACCTGCCGAAGATCCAGGACACGGTGAAGGACGACTTCGGCGTCCTGCCCTTCCCCCGGCTCGACGCGGCGGGCACGCCGTCCGTCCCGGTCAGCGGGCTGAGTGCGATGGTGCACTCCAAGAGCCTGAACCCCAACGCCGCCAAGGATTTCGTCAAATGGCTGTGGCTGGAGCGCATCGATTTCCAGCAGGAGTTCGCCACGAAATTCGGGTTCCATCTGCCCGCGCGGCTGAGCGTTCTCGACAAGGTCGCCGCGGCGGCCGACGCCGCGAAGCTGGTGAAGGAGAACGGTCGCGCGGCCAGTCCACTGTGGACACCGACGGCCAACGAGGCGCTCGTCGGCGCGCTGGGCCGGATCGCCCGCGACGGGGCCGACCCGGCCACCGAGATCAAGGCCGCCGTCGAAGCCGTCAAGGCCGAACTGGGTCGCCTTTCCGCCTGAACGACCGGACATAAGCGGTGATCAGCACGATCGACAGGACCACCGCACCACCATCGGTGACCAGCGAAGGCAGCACGCCCGGCCACCCGTGTTCGGTGATCGCCGCCCGGTGCACTTCGAACGGCACGACGAACACGCCGAAGGCTTGGGTGACGTTGACCGCGAGCACCGGCCAGAACAGCCAACGCCACCCGAACCACACCAGCAGGCCCAGCGCGTTGCCGACGATGAAAACGTTCCCCACCAGCCGCAGCGCGCTCAGGTACGCGGGCGCGTCGGCGGTGCCCGCGCCCTTGAGCCGCATACTCGCCTCGATCAGCTCGAGATCGACGATCACGTAGTTCTGCAGCGTCGTCCCGAGCACGAAGACGATCGAGCACAGCACCGTGACCAGGCCGAGCTTCGGTGTCCAGCGCATCACTTCCCCCGTTCTCTATCAGTGATAGAGACAAATCTATCACTGATAGAGTCCACGGGTGGCACGCAAAGGCTCGCTCGACCTCGCCAAGATCACCGAGGCCGCCGTCGAACTGCTCGACGAGGCCGGTCTCGCGGAGCTGACGACCCGGCGGCTGGCGGCGAAGCTCGGCGTCAGCTCGCCGACGCTCTACTGGCACGTGAAGGACAAGGCGGAGTTGCTGGACCTCGTCGCCGAAGCGATCTGCGCCGACGCCTTCGAGATCGACCGGGGCTCACCGTGGCGAGCGCAGCTCGCAAGCGGGCTGCGTCAGTTCCGCGCACTGCTCTTGCGGCACCGGGACGCGGCCGCACTGCTGCGCGAGCGGCCGCCGACCGGGCCGCACCGGCTGGGCCATATCGAGACGACCGCGCGGATCCTGCTGGAGGCGGGCTTCTCCGAAGAGGACACCGCGGGGATTTCGCGACTGCTCACGGCGCATGTCCTGGCGTCGGTCGAAACACTCCCCGCGCGGAAGCCGGATGAAGGGTTCCTCGCACGGCTTGAGGCCTATCCGCATGTCGGCAGGCTGGGCCCGGCGTTCGCGGCGCAGAGCGGCGAGGAACTGTTCGAGCTGGGGGTCGAGGTGATCCTCGACGGGCTCGCGGCCCGGCTGTAGTGGGTCGTGATCCGGGTCGACTCGCATGATTGGATGCCGCACTTGATGTTCCGCCTCTGATCACGCGAGTTCCGTCCTTGATCACGCGAGTTGCGGCTTCGATCACGCGAGTGCGGTGCCACGTCACCAACGCGCCCGAAGCACCAGCGTCGAACTCGGCCCACAAATCTCGTGAGTGGCGTTTCAGGCTAGGTCGAAGGGTCAAGTACCTACTGGATTTGGCTGTGGCCGGTCCATAAAGGCCTCCTTGCCTACCCTGAAGGTAGTGAAGAGGGCCTTCACTACCTTCAGAGATCGCCACCAGCAGCTCACCTGCACCAGCAACCACAGCAGTCACCACGACGGCGCGCGAAGGCCCAACCCGGTGGACCGACGCCTCAGGAAACCCGGCTCCAGTCGCCAGCGACAGGCGAAGGGACTTTTCTCGCGACGCAAGAGGGCGGTGTTCGACTCCTCCCCCAGGACGGCGACTGTGTGGATTTTGGGGCGTTGGATGACCCGAAATCCACACAGTCGCGTGCGACCGGTCCGGTCACGACAAACGCGCCTTACTCTCGCTAACGCTCCAGACGGCTTCCGCCCGGTTCTAGTCCCCCGACACACCCCAGATCGCCAGCTCGACGGCGACGTCGTCCTCGTACAGCAGCGCGCAGTTCGCGCTCCAGCGCGGCCGGCGCTCGTACGGCAGCCGCCCCGCCTTGTCGAGTTCGTCGAAGTCGGCGACGGACGGCTCCTCGGTACCGAAGGCGGCCACGAGTTCGGCGTCGGTCAAGGGCCGGATCGTGCCGAAGTCGTCCTCGCCCGTGGCGCTGATGAACTCGTGGACGTCGAGCACGGAATGCGTCCCGGACTCCTGGACGCTCTCCACCTCGTACAGCTCGTCGATCGAGTCCGGGCGGCCGAGTTCGTCCTCCTCCCAGAGGTAGTCGCCCTCCTCGAAGACCCGCGCCTTCATCGCGTCCAGCGCCGCTTCCGGATCGCCGTCGAACCGGCCGCGGACCGACCAAGCCGAAGCGCCCACCTGGCCACCTCCCACGCTCGCCAAGCGGCCAGCGTAACCAGCCCGCTTGGCTTCTTTGGTATTCCGCCAAACGTGACAAATTTTCGCATTACCCTTTTCTGACGTTCACCTCACGGCTAACGTCTTCCGGCATCGTCCTTCCGCGACATCCATCCGCGACGACTGGGGGCACCGCCATGTCCGTCATCTCGAGGCGCACCTTCACCGCGGCCGGCGCCGCCGGCGTCGGCCTGCTGCTGTGCACGCCGACCGCCAACGCGCTCGACCGGGCCCTGGCGCGCACCACGACCCGGGCGGTGCGCACCGCGGGGACCACCCTCGAAGCCGCGGCGGCCCCGCGGACCAGCGGCCCCGGCTACACGCGGCTGACCGCGGGACCCGGCTGGCCGCTCGTGGTCCGCGGCGATCTGGCCGCGCCGAAGCCCGGCCGCGACGACCGGCGCCGCGCGATGGCCTCGTTCGCCCAGTTCACCGACCTGCACTTCACCGACGCCGAAAGCCCGGCGCGGTTCGAGTACCTGCACCCGTTCGTCGGCTCGGCGCACCGGCCGCAGGAAACCCTCGGCCCCGTCGCGACGACGGCACTGGTCGAGCGGGTGAACAGCCTGAAGGCGGGCCCGTTCACCGGGCGGCCGATCGACTTCATGGTCACCACCGGCGACAACACCGACAACCACGAGCTGATCGAGCTCGAATGGTTCCTCAAGGTGCTCAACGGCGGCACGGTGAACCCGACCTCGGGCGACCCGAACGTCCACGAAGGCGTCCAGACGTCCGGGTCCTCGCACTACTGGAACCCCGGCAAGGCCCTGGACGACGCGTACACGAAGAAGGGCTTCCCGCAGCTGCCCGGCCTCCTCGGCGCGGCGTCGAACACCTTCACCTCGCCCGGTCTCGACGTCCCGTGGTTCTGCACCTTCGGCAACCACGACGACAGCATCGTCGGTACGGTGCCGGACTTTCCGGGGATGGACGGCTGGTACACCGGCCGCTTCAAGGTGATCGGCAAGGACGAGACGACTTCGCGGAAGCTCGCCAAGGCGATCGGGTCCGGCTCCGGCGTCCCGGTCACGGAGCTGTTCGGCGGCTCGGGCACGATCCGCGAGGTCACCCCGGACGAGCGACGACGCCCGTTCAGCACCGCCGAGTTCGTGCGGCACCACCTCGACTCCGCCAACACCGGGCCCGGCCCGGTCGGCCACGGGTTCAGCGAGAACAACGCCGACGGCCGGAACGTCTACTACACCTTCCGCATCGCGCCGGGGATCACCGGCATCAGCCTCGACACCACCACGATGGCCGGGCTGGCCGACGGATCGATCGGGCTCGGGCAGTTCACCTGGGTGGAGAACACGCTCAAGCGCAACAGCTCGACGTACTACGACTTCTTCGGGCGCAAGGTCACGCAGAACGTGACCGACGAGCTGTTCATCCTGTTCAGCCACCACACCAGCGACACCATGGGCAACGTGCTGCCGGACGCGCGGCATCCGCTGGAGATCCGGCTCAACGGCGACACGTTCGTCTCGCTGCTGCACCGGTTCCCGAACGTGCTGGCCTGGGTCAACGGGCACACGCACCACAACAAGATCACCCCGCACGCCGGCAAGACCGCGAAGCAGGGCTTCTGGGAGATCAACACCGCTTCGCACATCGATTTCCCGCAGCACGCGCGGATCATCGAGGTCGCCGACAACGCCGACGGCACGTTGTCCCTGTTCACCACCCTGATCGAGGCTGAAGCACCGTACGAGGCCTCGTACACGGACACGTCGACGCAAGCGCTTGCGTCGCTGTACCGGGAGTTCTCGTACAACGACATCCACGCCTCGCTTTCCGCCGTCGGTACCGCTCAGGACCAGAACACGGAACTGCTGCTGCCGAACCCGCTCGCCTGAGCCCCGCCGCGTTTCGTCCTCTGGATGCGGTAGTTGCACACGCAAGTACCGCATTCAGAGGACGAAACGCGGCAACTGTTTACATACCTCGCGCGACCGGCGAAAATCCCTTCCCTACTGGGTGGACACGAGGGATGGAGCGCCGGATGCGGATACGAGGACTGGTCACGCTGCTGACGATCGCGACGATGACCGCGGTGACGGCACAGACGGCGGAGGCCGGTCCCGGCCGCCCGGACGACGAGTCGATCGACTACCACGAATGGTCCGGTCACCACGGCTTCCGTGACGGCAGGCTCGAAGGGCTCGGCCTCGACCACGGCGCGCTGCGCATCGACCGCCCGATCGGCACGATCGAGCACACCGAACCCACGCTCGGCACCACGAAGACCTACGAATACGGCCAGTGGACGTCGAGCAGGCACACGCAGGGTTTCGACGCCTCCCAGCTGGTCGCCTCGTGGAACGCGAAGACTCCGGCCAAGACGTGGATCAAGGTCGAAGCGAAGGGCCGCACTTCCACGGGCGCCGAGACGTCCTGGTACGTCATGGGCCGGTGGGCGAGCGGGGACGCCGACATCAAGCGCACCAGCGTCGACGGCCAGAGCGACGCCAACGCGGCGGTCGACGTCGACACGCTGGTCATGAAGGCCGGTGTCGCGCTCCGCTCGTACCAGCTGCGGGTCAGCCTGTACCGCGAGGCAGGCTCCCGCGCCACGCCGTCGGTGACGTCGGTCGGCGCCATGACGTCGCTGGTCCCGGACCGCTTCGAGGTCAAGGCGACCGAACCGGGCCGCGCCACCGGCATCGAGCTCAAGGTGCCCGCCTACGCCCAGAACCTCCACAAAGGACAGTTCCCGGAGTACGGCGGGGGCGGGGAGAACTGGTGCAGTCCCACGTCCACCGAGATGGTCGCCGAGTACTGGGGCAAACGGCCCAAGCCCGAGGACATGAAGTGGATCCCGGAAGGTTACGTCGACCCGACAGTCGCGTACGCCGCTCGCTACACGTTCGACTACGCCTACGACGGCACCGGCAACTGGCCGTTCAACACCGCGTACGCCGCTTCACTCGGACTGCGTGGGCACATCACCCGTTTGCACTCCTTGAACGAACTCGAGAACTACATCGCGCGCGGGATCCCGGTGATCACGTCGCAGTCGTTCAAGGCCGAGGAACTCGACGGCGCGGGCTACGGCACCGCCGGGCACATCATGGTCGTCGTCGGCTTCACGAAGGACGGCGACGTGATCGCGAACGACCCGGCCGCCAACAGCAACGACCGGGTCCGAAATGTCTACAAACGACACCAGTTCGAAACGATCTGGCAGCGCACCAAGCGGTACAACACGAATGGCGGAGTTTCGAGCGGTCCCGGTGGAGTCGCGTACATCATCACACCTGGGCGCTGAACCGATACCGCACCCGAGCGGATGTCGCGATCCCGGTCGTCTTCGTGGCAAGCTGCGAAGTCAACGACTCGGAGGTGGGCATGCCGTACGAGGTCCAAGGCGTCGTTTCCCGCGCCAAGGGTGAACCGGTCTCGCTGGAGCCCGTGACGGTGCCCGATCCCGGGCCCGGCGAGGCCGTCGTCTCGGTCAAGGCGTGCGGCGTCTGCCACACCGACCTGCACTACCGCGAGGGCGGGATCAACGACGAATTCCCGTTCCTGCTCGGCCACGAGGCCGCGGGGTTCGTGGAGGCCGTCGGCGACGGCGTGACCGACCTCGAACCGGGCGACTACGTGATCCTGAACTGGCGCGCGGTCTGCGGCACCTGCCGGGCCTGCCGCCGAGGAAAGCCTTGGTACTGCTTCTCGACGTTCAACGCCGCGCGGCCGATGACGCTGGCCGACGGCACCGCCCTGTCTCCCGCGCTCGGCGTCGGGGCGTTCCTCGAGAAGACACTGGTCCACAGTGGACAATGCACGAAGGTCGACCCCGCCGCCGAACCGGCCATCGCCGGGCTGCTCGGCTGCGGGGTGATGGCCGGTCTCGGCGCGGCGCTGAACACCGGCGCGGTGAGCCGCGGCGATTCCGTGGCGGTCATCGGCTGCGGCGGAGTCGGTGACGCCGCGATCGCCGGGGCGAACCTGGCCGGCGCGAAGACCATCGTCGCCGTCGACACCGACGACCGGAAACTGGCCTGGGCCAAGGATTTCGGCGCCACCCACACGCTGAACAGCAAGGGTTTGAGCGAAGACCAGGTCGTCGAGGCGATCCAGGAGTTCACCGATTCCTTCGGCGCGGACGTCGTGATCGACGCGGTCGGCAGGCCCGAGACGTGGCGGCAGGCGTTCTACGGCCGGGATCTGGCGGGCACGGTCGTGCTCGTCGGCGTCCCGACCCCCGACATGCGGCTGGACATGCCGCTGATCGACTTCTTCTCGCGCGGCGGTTCGCTCAAGTCGTCGTGGTACGGCGATTGCCTGCCCTCACGTGATTTCCCGATGCTGATCGACCTCTATCTCCAGGGCAGGCTCCCGCTCGACAAGTTCGTCACCGAGCGGATCGCCCTCGACGACGTCGAGCGGGCCTTCGAGCGCATGCACCACGGCGACGTGCTCCGCAGCGTGGTGACCTGGTGAAACTCTTCACCGACGCCGATTTCCCGGCCGATCCGTATCCGGGAGCGCGGCCAGGGCATTCGTTCGTCCACTTCGACGGCGCCGGGCACAGCCTCGACACCGCGCCGGAAGGCTGGCGCGAACGTCAGGCCGTGCTCGCCTACGGCTCGAACGCGTGCCCGTCCAAGATCACCTGGCTGCGGGAGCACATGGGCCTGACCGGTCCGGTCGTCGTCTGTCACGCGCGCTGCGCCGACCTCGCCGCGGTCTGGGCGTCCGGCCTGCGGTTCCGGGACGGGCAACGGCCGGCCACGCTCGCCGCCGCCCCCGGCGTCGTCGAGGAGCACTCCGTCTGGTTCGCGACGCCGGAGCAGCTCGCCGTCCTCGATCGCTGCGAGGGCAAAGGACACCGGTACAACCTGGTACGCCTGACCGCCCCGGCCATCACCCTCGACGACGGCACCGTGCTCGACGACGTCGTGGCGTACGTCGGCGCCGCGGACATCCGCCTGCCGATCCTGGTGGACGGCAGGCATATCCGCGTCGCCGACCTCGAACAGCGCCGGGCCGCGGCACTGGAAGGCATCCCCGCCGAAACGCACGGTCTGGACTGCACGCTGGTCGAGGCCGGGACGCTGGTCAGAGAAGCTTCCCGGGATTGAGGATCCCGGCCGGGTCGACGGCCTTCTTCGCCGCTCGCAACACGTCGACCCCGAGCGGACCGATCTCCGCCGCCAGATAGCGCGCGTGGTCGACGCCGACGGCGTGGTGATGCGAGATCGTGCCGATCCCGGTGATCGCCTCCGACGCCGCCGCCTTCGCCCGTTGCCACTGGCCGACCGGGTCGGCTTCGTCGCGCGCGGTGAGCACGGTGAAGTACAGCGACGCGCCCGTTTCGTAGGCGTGCGAAATGTGGCACATGATGATGGCGTTGCCGAGCGTCGCGGTGAGCGCCGCACGAACGGCGTCGCGCAGGTCGCTCACTTCGTTCCAGTACGTGGCGGTTTCGAGGGTCTCGACGCAGACACCGTTGTCCATCAGGGCATCCCGTTGCCTCGGACCGGAAAACCGGCCACGCCGCCAGGATTCGCCGAGCGCGGCACCGATCCGGACGGCGCCGAACTCCTGCAGTACGCCGGTGGTCTCCCGGCGGCGCCTGGCGACCTCTCGTTTCGACGCGCCTTCCCAGCCGACGATCAGCAGGCAAGGCGCATGGACGCCGCGCGCCTTGAGATACCGGCGCAACGCCTTCGTCTTCAAGCCGTCGTTGAGAGCGAGCGAAACCTCGCTTTCGTCCACATCGGACAGCCGGGTGACGTCCGCGAGCACGTGCCGCTGGGCGAGTGCTCGTACCGCGTCGGCGCCCTTCTCCCAGCCATCCAGGACATAGCCCTCGTAGCGGCGTACTTCCGGCACCGGGCGGACGCGGAGGGCGACCTCCGTGATCACCCCGAGCGTGCCTTCGCTGCCGACGGCCAGCTGCCGCAGGTCGGGTCCCGCGGCGGACGCCGGCGCGACGCCGAGTTTCCATTCCCCGCGCGGCGTCGCGAGCCGGACACCCTTGACCATGTCCTCGAAGCGGCCGTAACCCGACGACGCCTGCCCAGCGGACCGCGTCGCGGCGTAACCGCCGATGGTGGCGCGTTCGTAGGACTGGGGCACGTGTCCGAGGGTGAAGCCGTGCGCGGCGAGCAGCCGATCCGCCTCCGGGCCGGTGACGCCCGCTTGCAGGATCGCGATCCGGGACACCGGGTCGACGGAGACCAGTTCGCCGAGCCTGGTGAGGTCGAGCGCGATCACCGCGCTCTTGTCCCCGCGCAGGGCCGCGACCCCGCCGACCACCGACGTCCCGCCGCCGAACGGGACGACGCCGACGTCGTGCCGGGCACAGATTTCCACCAGCGACTGCACTTCGGCGGGATTCTCCGGCAGGACGACGGCGTCCGGCACCGGAAAATCACCGAAGCCGCGGCGCCGCACCAGGTCCAGATAGGACAGACCGCCCGCCCTGGCGAGCCGTTCTCCCGGCGTCACCAGGACGTTCTCCGCGCCGACGAGCTCTTCGAGGTCTCGTTTCGGCTGTTCGCCCAGCGCCGAATCGGGAACGGACAGCGCCGAATCGGGCGCGAGGGGCGCCGCGGAGCCCAGCGGACCGATACGCTGGGCGAGCCACCTCAAGGCCTTCGCCGGAAGGTGGGCCGCGTCACCGCCTTCGGGCGTCCAGGATCGTCTTAACCGGTGGTCAATAAGCTCCGTCACGACTACAGTGTTACACATGGACGTAAAACGTCACTCACCTGCGGAAACAGGCGTTTCGGCACTGGCGGACACCCGATCCCGCCAGGCCTCGACGCGTGTGTCCGACGACGTTCTGCTCGACGCCGCGAAGAAGTGCGTGCTCGCCGTCGGCGTGAGGCGGACCACCCTCGCCGAAATCGCCCGGACCGCGAAGGTCAGCAGGATGACCGTCTACCGCCGGTTCCCGGACGTGCGCAGCGTGCTCGCGACCCTGATGACCCGCGAGTTCGGCGGCCTGCTGCAGGGCGCCGCGGAACCCGAGGCCGAGCCCGCCCACTTCCGAGAGAAGCTCGTCCAGAGTTCTTCGGCGGCCGTTGCCGCGCTGTCGGGCGACCCGCTGTTCCGCACCCTGCTGGACCTCGATTCCGAACTTGTCCTGCCCTACATCGTCGAGCGGTTCGGGAAGACCCAGCGTTTCGCCGAGGGCGTGATCCTGCACCTGCTGAAGTCGGGCCACGAGGACGGGTCGATCCGCAAGGGTGACCTGGCCGCGCAGGCTCGTACCTTGCTGCTGCTCATCCAGTCCTTCGCCTTCTCGTACCGTCCCGCCATCGCGGACGTGGACGAGAAGAAGCTGATGGCGGAGTTCGCCAACGTGCTCGACGCGGCGCTGCGCCCGTGACGCCGGGCTCGCTCAACGCTCTGCGGCGCGACCGGGAACTCACGGCGCTGGCCGGCGGCGAGCGGGTCGATCTGGTGGTGGTCGGCGGCGGCGTCACCGGCGCGGGGATCGCGCTGGACGCGGCCGCGCGCGGGCTCTCGGTCGCCCTGATCGAGGCGTACGACCTGGCGTATGGGACGTCGCGCTGGTCCAGCAAGCTCGTCCACGGCGGCCTCCGGTACCTGGCCAAGGGCGATCTGGCGCTGGCGCACGAAAGCGCCGTCGAACGCGGGATACTCATGACCCGCACCGCCCCGCATCTCACCAGGGCGATCCCGCAGCTGTTCCCCATGTACCGCAAGACTTCTCGTGGTCAGCAAGCGTTCATCATGACCGGCCTCCTCGCCGGTGACGGCCTCCGCCGCGCCGCCGGCACCCCGGCGTCGGTGTTGCCGCGGCCGAGGTCGATCCCGGCCGCGGAGGCGCTGGCGCTCGCACCCGGCCTTTCCCCGCAAGGCCTGCGCGGGGCACTGCTGGCCTACGACGGCGCGCTGACCGACGACGCGCGCCTGGTCGTGAATCTGGCACGCACGGCGGCGTCACGCGGCGCGAGGATCCTGACGAAGGTCGAGGCGCTGCGGCTCGACGCGGAATCGGTGCTGGCCAGGGACAGGCTCACCGGGCAGGAGATCGAGATCCACACCCGGCAGGTGATCAACGCGACGGGCGTCTGGGCGGGCGAACTGGCGGAGTCGGTGCGGCTGCGGCCGTCCCGCGGCTCGCATCTCATCCTGGCTTCGGAGGCGGCGCGGATCGGGGCGACGTCGGTCAACGTGCCCGTGCCCGGCGAGAACAACCGCTTCGTCTTCCTGCTGCCGCAACCGGACGGCCGGGTGTTCGTCGGCGTCACCGACGAGCCGACCGACGGTCCGGTGCCGCGGGTGCCGACCGTGCCGGAGTCCGATGTGGACTTCCTGCTGGAAGTGGCTTCGACGGCGTTCACCCGCCCGCTGACGCGGGCCGACGTCGCGGGTTCGTTCGCCGGGCTGCGGCCGCTGGTCGAGGGCGACGGCGGGCGCAGCGCGGACCTCTCGCGCAAGCACGCGGTGGTGACCGGCGCCGACGGCGTGCTCACCGTCGTGGGCGGCAAGCTGACGACGTACCGGAAGATGGCCGAGGACGCCGTCGACGCGGCGGTGAAACGGTCCGGGCTGCTCGCCGGGCCGTCGACCACCTCCCGGCTCCCGCTGCTCGGCGCGACACCACGACACCTTCTGTCCACTGTGGACGCGTCGCCGCGGCTGGTCGCGAAGTACGGCACCGAGGCGCCGCGAGTCGCGGCGCTCGGCGAGGTCGACCCGGAGCTGGGCCTGCCCCTGTTCGACGGCACCGAGATCAGCGCGGCGGAAGTCGTCTGGGCCGTACGGCACGAGGGCGCTCTCGACGTCGAGGACGTCCTGGACCGCCGCACCCGGCTCAGCCTGGTCGCCCCCGACGCCGCTGCCGCCCGCTCCCGCGTCCAGGAGCTTGTCGACAAATCGCTCGCCGGGCTCGCCTGACCTCCCGCGTTTAGTCCTCTAAATGCGGTGAGCCACCCGGCCACCGTGCCGCTCCTCCCGCAAGTAGTCCTCTAAATGCGTGAGCCACCCGGCCGCCGCGTCGCCCCTCCCGCAAGTAGTCCTCTAAATGCGGTGAGCCACCCGGCCGCCGTGCCGCTCCTCCCGCAAGTAGTCCTCTAAATGCGGTGAGCCCCCCTCGGCCGCCGTGTCGCCCTTCCGCGTTTAGTCCTCTAAATGCGGTGAGTCATGCCTTCGACTTGACGAGTCGTTGGGTTTTTGCAACAGTATGTTCCATGAGCCCGGTCAGACGCGGCAAAGAGCTGCCGATCTACAACCGGCTTCCCGTGCTCCGGGCGGAGCGCGGGCTGAGCAGGGCCGCCCTCGCGGCGGCCGTCGAGGTCAACCCGCAGACCATCGGCGCGCTCGAACGGGGGGACCACTACCCGAGCCTGGACCTGGCGTTCCGCATCTGCGCGGTGTTCGACCTCCCGGTCGAGGCCGTGTTCAGCCGCGAACCGTTCACGCCACTGTCCACTCAGGTCTACCGGGAGGGGGGAACATGAGCGAAGGGCGAGGCCGTCTCGCGGCGTATTGGGAGCGCCAGCAGGAGCGGCTGGACGAACTGGAACGCAAGCGGGCGCTGAGGCTGCCGACCTGGCGCACGAGGAAGCGACGGCGGACGTTGAGCGTGCTGGTGGTCCTCGGCGACCTGGTCGTGATCGCCGGCGCGGTCTTCTACCAGACAGGGCAGACAGGAGCCTTCCTCGTGTGCTGGCTCGGCGGGGGTGTCGTGGCGGGCGGTGCCCAGTACCTGCTGCGGATCCTCACCGGCAAGATGAGCGGCGGGTTCTCGATGCGGCTCGACGAGCGCGAGCGGGAGATGCGCCACCGCGTCACCTACGTCAGCTACCAGATCCTGGTGGCACTGATGCTGTTCGCGGTGATCTACGGCCTCCTGGTCCCGGGCCCCAAGGCCGGCGCGGCGATGATGGCCTGCGCGCTGCTGGTCACCGGCACCACGGTGGCCGCGGTCATCCTGGGCTGGTCGCTGCCCGACGACGATCCGGAAGACTTCGACGAGGTGAACCCCGCATGACCACCACCCGGACGCGATCGGACCGCCGTCGCCTCGCCGTCGCGGCCGTGATCGGCCACCTGGTCGTGATCGCCGGGGCCGCACTGCTCCGCGAGCCCACGCTGTGGTTCGCGGTCGGCATGATGGGGCCGGGGCTTTGTCTCTGCGTCGGCGCCGCGGCGGTGTTGCGCAAGGCCGTCGGCAGGCCGGGCTCCGCGGCGAAGGACCTCGACGAGCGCGAGCTGCTGCTGCGAGACCGCGCGCACTACGCTGCGTTCCAGGGGATCTGCGTGCTGATGCTGGTGGATCTCGGGTACGGGCTTTACGCGGCGGGGCAACCGGATTCCGGTTCGCTGCTGTCCGCGATGACAGCGGCGTTGTTCGTCTTCGGGACGTCGCTACCGGCGCTGTGGCTCGCGTGGCGGCTGCCGGACGACGATCCCGAAGACTTCGAGGGGGTGGCTCCGGCATGACCGGGGACAAGAAGCGGCACAAGATGTCCATCGGCGTGGTCGCCGTCGTGCTGGTGGCGGGTGGAGTCCTCGCCGGCGCGGGGAGGGCGGTCCTGGTCTACCGGGCCGGCTCGGTGGTGAGCAACGTCAAGCTGGACGGGCTGATCGAACGGAATCGCACGATTTCCGGCGTCCATCGGGGATTCGCGGCGCTGGTGCGGTATCTCGAAGAGGGGAAGTGGAAATGAGCGAGGGGAAGCTGGAGATCGACAAGGTCTCCAAGCGTTACGGCGCGAAGGTCGCGCTGGACGAGGTGAGCTTCGAGGTCCAGCCCGGTGAGCTGTTCGGCTTCGTCGGCAGCAACGGCGCGGGCAAGACCACCACGATGCGGATCGTGCTCGGGGTGCTCGCGGCCGACTCCGGCCAGGTGCGGTTCGGCGGCGCCCCGATCACCCACGAGACCCGCACGCATATCGGGTACATGCCGGAGGAACGCGGGCTGTACCCGAAGATGAAGGTGCTGGAGCAGCTGGTCTATCTCGCCGAGCTGCACGGGATGTCGGCCAACGACGCCCACCGCAGCGCCGAGAACTGGATCGCCAGGCTCGGGCTGACCGAACGACGCAAGGACGAGGTCCAGAAGCTGAGCCTCGGCAACCAGCAGCGCGTGCAGCTCGCCGCCGCGCTGGTGCACGACCCGAAGGTGCTCGTGCTGGACGAGCCGTTCTCCGGCCTCGACCCGCTGGCCGTGGACGTGATGAGCGGTGTGCTGCGTGAGAAGGCCGCGACCGGCGTGCCGGTGGTGTTCTCCAGCCACCAGCTGGATCTGGTCGAGCGGCTGTGCGACCGGGTCGGCATCATCCGAAGCGGACGGATGGTCGCCTCCGGCGCCGTCGCGGAGCTGACCGCCGGAGCGGGCAACGGTCTCGTCGTCACCGCGCCCGCCGCCGCGCCCGGCTGGGCTTCGTCCGTTCCCGGTGTCCGGGCGGTCGAGCAGAACGGGCCGACGACGATCCTCGAACTCGAAGCGGGAGCCGACGACCAGGCCGTGCTCGCCGCGGCGCTGGCCACCGGCCCGGTCACCGAGTTCACCAAACGCAGGCGTTCGCTGACCGAGCTCTTCCGCGACGCGGTCGCCGAGAAGCCGGCGGCACAGGGAGTTTCCGCATGAACACCGTATCTTCGTGGCGCGCGGTCTGGCTGATCGCCAAACGCGAGCTGAACACCCGGCTGCGCACCAGGTCCTTCGTGATCGGCACCGCCGTGCTGCTGGTCATGCTGATGGGATACGTCCTGCTGCAGTCGACGCTGATCGGCAACGAGGACAAGAGCAAGGTCGGGCTCACCGGCCAGACCGCCGGGATCGCGCAGCAGCTCAAGACCGCGGGCGAAGCCATCGGCGAAAAGATCGAGACCGTCACCGTCGCCGATCCGGCGCAGGGCCGGGCGCAGATCGAGAACGGCGACCTGGACGCGCTGCTGTCCGGCAACGCCACCGAGCTGAAGGTGCTCGTCAAGTCCGAATTGGACACGAAGCTGCGGTCTCTGCTGAACGGCGTGTCCCAGCAGGAAGTGCTGAACGGCATCCTGTCCGAGGCCCAGAAGTCACCGGACGAGGTGATGCGCACGGTCCACCAGACCCAGGTCGAGGTCGAGTCGGTCAAACCGCCGGACCCCGAAAAGGCGCAGCGGATGGTGATCGGGCTGATCGTGGCGGTGCTGCTGTACATGAGCATCGTGACCTACGGGACGCTGGTCGCGCAGGGTGTGGTCGAAGAGAAGTCCAGCCGGGTGGTGGAGATCCTGCTGTCCACGGTGCGGCCGTGGCATCTGTTGCTGGGCAAGGTGATCGGGCTCGGCCTGGTCGGGCTGACGCAGCTGGTGATCATCGGCGGTGCCGGTTTCGTCGTCGCTTCGGCGACCAACGTGCTGACGCTGTCCGGCGTCGCGACGGGCGCGCTGCTGTGGGGTGTCGTGTGGTACCTGCTCGGGTTCCTGCTGTACGCCACCGTCTACGGCGCGATGGGTTCGCTGGTCTCCCGGCAGGAGGACACCCAGTCGGTGATCGGCCCGGTCAACATCGTGCTGATCCTCGGCTTCATCGTCGGGTTCAACCTGCTGACCCAGGCGCCGGAGGGCACGGGCACGAAGGTGCTCTCCCTGGTGCCGCTGCTCTCCCCGGTGCTGATGCCCGCGCGGATCGCCGCCGGGACCGTCGAGACGTGGGAGATCGCGCTGTCGCTGGGCCTGACCGTGGGCGCCATCGCGTTGTTCACCTGGCTGGGCGCGCGGATCTACCAGAACAGCGTCCTGCGGGTCGGCAGCCGGATCAAGCTTTCGGAAGCCTTGCGCGGCTGACCGCTTCGCGCGTGAAGGCCCCCTTCCCTCGGCTGAGCCGAGGGAAGGGGGCCTTCACGCGCGTTCAGGAACCTTTGATGGCGCCGTAGCGCTCCAACGCGACCTGACGTTCGTGCGCGTGGTCGACCATCGGTGCCGGGTAGTCCTTGACGTTCTCCGGTTTGTGCGCGGCTTTGCCTTGCACAGGCCGGAGTTCGGGGACATAGCGGCGGACGTACTCGCCGGCGGGATCGAACTTCTCCCCCTGCGTGGTCGGATTGAAGACCCGGAAGTACGGCGCGGCGTCGGTGCCGCTGCCCGCGACCCACTGCCAGTTCAGCTGGTTCGACGCGAGATCGCCGTCGACCAGATGCTTCATGAAATGCCGCGCGCCGAGCCACCACGGCAGATGCAGGTCCTTGACCAGGAAGCTCGCCACGATCATGCGGACGCGGTTGTGCATCCAGCCCTCGGCGAGCAACTGCCGCATCCCGGCGTCGACGATCGGGAATCCGGTGCGCCCTTCGCACCACCGCCGGAAAGCCTCGTCGTCGCTCTCGTATTCCATGGCGTCGAACCGGGAATCGTAGTTCTTCCGCGCGGTTTCGGGACGGTGCCACAGGACGTCGGCGTGGAACTCGCGCCAGGCGAACTCACCGCGCAGTGCCTTGGCGCCGGCTCCCTCGTTCCCGGCGAGGTCGGCCAGCAGGGTGCGCGGGTGGACGCAACCCCAGCGCAGATACGGCGAAAGCCTTGTCGTACCGGGACGATCGGGACGGTCACGATCTTCGTCGTAGGTCTCGACGCCGTCGTCCAGGAACTCGTGCCAGCGCTCCAGCGCCGCCTTCTCGCCGGGATCCGGCAACTCCATTCCCTTGAGCGACGGGGAATTCGGAAGCTTGACCGAACGCGGCGGCTCCACCCAGTCCACAATGGACTTCCCAGTGTCGGCGGGCCGCGGCCAGCCGTGGCGCACCCATGCCCGGTAGAACGGGGTGAAGACGCGGTACGGGTCGCCGTCGGTTTTGGTGATGCGGCCGGGGGTGATCGCGTACGACGAACCCGTCTCGGCCCAGGCGATGTCGTGCTCCGCCAAGGCTTTCTTGACCTCGTCGTCGCGGCGGCGGCCGTACGGGCCGGTGTCACTGCTGACGTGCACGGCCGCGGCGCCGATCTCGCGCGCGGCCTTGACGACCTCCTTGACGGGGTCGCCCTTGACGAGCATCAGCCGTCCGCCGAGCTGATCGTCGAGCGCCTTCAGACAGCCGTGCAGGAACGCGACGCGCGGAGCGCCGGAGGGCTTGAGGAGCGCGTCGTCGAGGACGTACAGCGCGAGGACGTGCTTGCTGTGCTTCGAGGCTTCCAGCAGGGCGGCGTGGTCGCCGAGGCGGAGGTCGCGGCGGAACCACAGCACTACGGGGGCTTCTCTGGTCACTCCGGAAACCCTAAGCGGTACCGCCGGTGAGCGCAGTCCCGGATGCCATGAACGGGCCGTTCCTTGCGAAATTTGCAAGGAACGGCCCGTTCATAGCGCTTGCGGGAGGGGGATCAGCGCTCCGAGATGGGCGCGTAGTCCCGCGACGCGTAGCCGGTGTAGATCTGCCGCGGGCGGCCGATCTTGGTGGCCGGGTCCTGGATCATCTCGCGCCAATGCGCGATCCAGCCCGGCAGGCGGCCGAGCGCGAACAGCACGGTGAAGTACTTCGTCGGGAAGCCGAGCGCCCGGTAGATCAGACCGGTGTAGAAGTCGACGTTCGGGTACAGCTTCCGCTCGATGAAGTAGTCGTCCGAGAGCGCGGTCTCTTCCAGCTTCTTCGCGATGTCGAGCAGCTGGTCGCCACCCTTGAGCTTGGAGAGGATCTCGTCCGCGGTGTTCTTGATGATCTTGGCGCGCGGGTCGTAGTTCTTGTAGACCCGGTGCCCGAAGCCCATCAGGCGGACACCCTTTTCCTTGTTCTTCACGCGCTGGACGAAGTTCGCGACGTCGCCGCCCTCGGCCTGGATGCCCTCGAGCATGTCCAGGACCGCGCTGTTGGCGCCACCGTGCAGCGGGCCGAAGAGCGCGTTGATACCGGCCGAGATCGAGGCGAACAGGTTCGCCTCGGAGGAGCCGACGAGCCGCACGGTCGAGGTCGAGCAGTTCTGCTCGTGGTCGGCGTGCAGGATGAACAGCAGGTCGAGCGCCTTGGCGACGTCCGGGTCGACCTCGTAGGGCTCGGCCGGGAAGCCGAAGGTCATCCGCAGGAAGTTCTCGACCAGGCCGAGCGAGTTGTCCGGGTACAGCAGCGGCTGGCCGACGGACTTCTTGTACGCGTACGCGGCCAGGGTCGGGACCTTGGCCAGCAGGCGGATGGTGGACAGCTCGACGTTCGGTTCGTCGAACGGGTTGAGCGAGTCCTGGTAGAAGGTCGACAGCGCGGATACGGCGCTGGAGAGCACCGGCATCGGGTGCGCGTCGCGCGGGAAGCCGCTGAAGAAGGCCTTCAGGTCCTCGTGCAGCAGGGTGTGCCGCTGGATCTTCTCGGTGAACTCGGCCAGCTGCGTCTGCGTGGGCAGCTCGCCGTAGATGAGCAGGTACGAGACCTCGATGAAGGTCGACTTCTCGGCCAGCTGCTCGATCGGGTACCCGCGGTAGCGCAGGATGCCGGCGTCACCGTCGATGTAGGTGATGGCCGACGACGCGGCACCGGTGTTCACGAACCCCGGGTCGTGGGTGATGTACCCGGTCGTCGCCAGCAGCTTCCCCAGCTCGATCCCAGGCGCGCCCTCGACCGGGTGGATCACCTTGAACTCGTGCTCGCCGTTGGGCAGGCGCAGCGTCGCGGTCTCGCCGGACTGCCCCGCAGCCGTCGTCGCGTCGGACATGTAAGTCCCTCTCACGTTCAGCACGGGCCGGCGGCGCCTGTAGGTTCCACAGGTACGCCCTCTTTCACGCGCGTGACCCACGGCCTCGCTGCACACCGCCCCGCTGGGGTATGAATTCCCCTCTACGCTAGTCGAGAATGGGGTCAACGCGCAGCGGGTGAGTTGCTCACAACAGCCCCTTTGGGACCAGGTTCACACGGCGGATGCCATATCGTCCGCCGTCGGCGGTTCCGCCCCGCTCCGCGAGACGGTGATCGACGCCGCTTTCGCCGCGAATTCGAGTGCCGTCCGCCAGCCGCCGGCGTCGAGAGTGGACAAGTCGCGCACGCCGTTCGAGTACAGCCACGCCAGCAGGGCACCCTGCACGGTGTCACCGGCGCCGATGGTGTCGACGACGTCGACCCGGCGTGACGGGACCTGCGCGATTTCGCCCGCTCGTGTGATGACGGACAACCCGCGCGAGCCCCGGGTGAGCACGACGGCATCGACTCCGCAAGAGGTCCAGACCTTTGCCGCGTCGACCGGGTCGGCGCCTTCGGCGAGCCATTCCGTGTCGTCGTCGGAGATCTTGAGCAGGCGGACATGGGGCAGCCAGGACTCGAACCGCGCCCGGTACGCCGCCGGATCGGTGATCAGCGCCGCACGGATGTTCGGATCGAGCACGGTCAGGACGCCACGGGCGGATTCGCGGCGCAACACGGTTTCGTACGTGCTCGCACCCGGCTCCAGGACCATGCCGAGGGTGCCGAGCGAGAGCGCCGTCACACCCTCCGGCAGCGGGCCGGGGTCGGCGACGAGCCGGTCCGCGGTGCCCTCGGTGTAGAAGGTGTACCGGGCGGAACCCTTCTCGTCGAGCGCGACCACGGCGAGCGTCGTCGGCTCGTTTCCCCGCTGCAGCAAGGCCGTGTCGACGCCGGAGGCGTGCAGCCGGTCCACCAGCGCGACACCGAAGCGGTCTTCGGAGACACGAGAGAGGAAGCCCGTCGGGACGCCGAGCCGGCCGGCGGCGAGCGCGACGTTGTAGGGACCACCACCCATCCGGGGCAGCAGCGCGCGCAACCCACCGTCCACAGTGGAATCCAATGGTGCACCGGGAACGAGGTCGACCAGCGCCTCTCCACCTACGACGATCACGGGCGCGATGCTAGCCGAGGGGATGGCCGGATCACCAGAATTGTCATTTCAGGACATTTTGGGTTCGAGGCCGCCGAGAAGGACTTCCGAAAGCGCGGTGAACGCTTCGGCGTCGGTCACCCCGGTGCGCTGACCGATCACGCCGGTCTGGATTCCCTCGATGATCAGTCCGGCCATTTCCGCGATGAGCCGCGCGTGCACCTCGCGGAAAACACCGTCGGTGACGCCGCGATCGATGAACGACCGGATCCGGCGGGCCGCGGCGCGGCTGTTGAGCTGATAAGCGTCCCGCGCCGGCGCGAATTCGGCGATATCGGTCATGAAAGCGGCCGAAGCGCGATTCAGGTACTCGGAGATCCCGGCCAGGTACTCCCCGAGGATCTTGCGGGCGTCGTCGATCCCGGCGATCCGCTCCTCCAGCAGCTCGGCGGCACCCTTGAAAAAGTGGGTGACGACCTTGACCGCGAGCTGCTCCTTGCTGGGCGCGAGCGCGTAGAGGGTCGACTTCGAGCAGTGGAGCCTGGCGGCCAGATCGTCCAGCGTGAACTGGGAGAACCCTTCGGCGAGGAAGAGCGCTTCAAGTTCCGAGAGCAGCGCTCTCTGACGCGCGGTGGGCTGGCGGCGCGAGGTCATCGGATCACTATCCCCTACGCGAACGGTGTCCCCCCAGCGCCGTCTACTGTACGCTGAATCAGCCCACAGTACTGTTTTTGGTACAGCTCAGCTCGGAGGAGCCATGCCGGCGGACCGTCTGCTGCCCAGCACCGAGGCCCAGGACCTGATCGACCTGGCCAAGGAGATCGCGCGCGAGGAACTCGCCCCGATCGCGAGCAAGTACGAGGAGACCGCGCACTTCCCGCGCGAGCAGTTCCGGCTGCTCGGGCAGGCCGGGCTCCTCGGCCTGCCGTACGCGGAACGCTGGGGCGGCGGCGAGCTGCCGTACGAGGTCTACCTGCAGGTCCTGGAGGAGATCGCGACCGCGTGGATGTCGGTCGGCGTCGGGCTCTCCGTGCACACGATGTCCTGTTTCGCGCTGGCGCACCACGGCACCGACGAGCAGCGTGACCGCTGGCTGCCCGCCATGCTGGAGGGCGGCCTGCTTGGCGCGTACGCGCTCTCGGAGACCCACGCCGGCTCCGACGCGGCCGCGCTGTCCACACGCGCGCGGCTCGACGGCGACCGGTACGTCGTGAACGGCACGAAGGCGTGGATCACCCACGCGGGTGAGGCCGACTTCTACACGACCATGGTGCGCACCAGTGACGACGGCGGCCAGGGCATCTCCTGCCTGCTCGTCGACGCGGCGACGCCCGGCCTGTCCGCCGCGCCGCCCGAGCGGAAGATGGGCCTCACCGGGTCGACCACGGCGCAGCTGATGTTCGAGGACGCCGCCGTCGACGCCGACCGGCGGATCGGCGAAGAGGGCCAGGGGCTGAAGATCGCGCTGTCGTCGCTCAGCTCCGGACGGCTGGGCATCGCCGCTTGCGCCGTCGGGCTCGCGCAGGCCGCGCTGGACGAGGCGCTCGAATACGCGAAGGGCCGCACGCAGTTCGGGCGGCCGATCATCGAGTTCCAGGGGCTGGAGTTCCTGCTGGCCGACATGGCCGCGACCGTCGAGACCTCGCGCGCGATGTACCTGGACGCGGCCCGCCGCCGGGACCGCGGGCTGCCGTTCCAGCGGCAGGCGTCGATCGCGAAGCTCGTCGCGACCGACGGAGCGATGAAGGTGACCACCGACGCCGTGCAGGTGCTCGGCGGCGCCGGGTACACGAAGGACTTCCCGGCGGAGCGGTACATGCGGGAGGCGAAGGTGCCGCAGATCTTCGAGGGCACGAACCAGATCCAGCGCATGGTGATCGCGCGGGAACTGCGGAAAGGCTGACCGCTCTCGCAACTCGCACAACACCCCTGCTCCATGATGTGAAAGCCACTTTCGCAACGTTGAAGGTTGCGAAAGTGGCTTTCACATCACGCGCCAAGCACGAGCCGACCGGTCAGGCCTCGCGGTAGCGCCGCTCCTCGGTGACGCCGACCCCGGTCTCCTCGTCGAAATGGTAGACCTCGCGCCCGCGCACGAACACCCGCATCGCCCGGTTCATCACGTCCAGCGGGTCACCCGACCAGATGACCACGTCGGCGTCGAGACCCGGCTTCAGCGAGCCGACCTGGTCGTCGAGGTCCAGCATCGCGGCGGGGTTGACGGTCAGCGCCTTCAGCGCGGTCTCCGGGTCGAGCCCGTCCTTCACCGACAGCGCGGCCTGGTACACGAGGAAGTTGATCGGCACGACGGGGTGGTCCGTGGTGATCGCGATCTTCACGCCCGCCCTGGCGAGGATGCCGGGCGCGCGCAGGGTGCGGTTGCGCAGCTCCACTTTGGACTTGGTGGTGAACAGCGGGCCGAGGATCACCGGCACGTCCCGTTCGGCGAGCAGGTCCGCGATCAGGTGCCCTTCGGTGCCGTGGTTGATCACCAGTTTGTAGCCGAACTCGTCGGCCAGCCGGATGGCGGTCACCATGTCGTCGGCGCGGTGGACGTGCTGGTCCCAGTACAGCTCGCCGTCGAGGACCTTGGCCAGCGTCTCCTTGGTCAGGTCGACGTCGAACGGCTTGCCCTCACCGGCGGCGTGGTCACGCTGGGCGGCGTAGTTGCGCGCGGCGGTGAACGCGTCGCGGATGGTCGACGCGACACCGAGCCTGGTCGACGGCGTCTGCTTCTTCTCGCCGTACACGCGCTTCGGGTTCTCGCCGAGCGCGCTCTTCACGCTGACGCCCTCGGCGAAGATCATGTCGAGCACGGTCCGGCCCCAGGTCTTGACGCCGATCGTCTGCCCGCCGATGGGGTTCCCCGAGCCGGGCTTGATGACGACGCTGGTGACGCCGCCCGCGAGCGCGTCGTCGAAGCCGGGTTCGTACGGGTCGATCCCGTCGATCGCGCGGAACCGCGCGCCGTTGGGGTCGGTCATCTCGTTGGTGTCGTTCCCGGACCAGCCTTCGCCGTCTTCGTGCACGCCGAGGTGGGCGTGCGCGTCGATGAACCCGGGCAGCACCCAGCTGCCCGCGGCGTCGATCAGTTCGGCGTCGTCGGGGATGTCGACGTCGGCGGCCGTGCCGACCGCGGCGATCTTCCCGTTCTCGATGAGGACCGTGCCGCCGTCGAGGGGATCACCGTCGACCGGGACGACGTAACCACCGACGATGGCCTTGACCTGTGCTTTGTCAGACATACTTTGACACGCTAACGAACTGGGCCGCCGGTTCGCACGCGGGGCTTTTCGAAATGGACCAGTTCGTAGTGGAGCTCGGGCGTGCGATGCGTCTCGGCGTAACCGAGCTTCCGGTACATCCGCAGCGGGCCCGCGCTCCGCTCCCCGGTGAACAGCCGGAACACGGTCACCGAGGGTGGCGCGGCCGCCTCGGCGGCGAGCAGCAGGGAGCTGCCGAGGCCGTGTCCCTGCCTGTCCGGGGCCACGACCAGCCTGCCGACGAGACCGGCCGATCCGTCCACGACGACCCGGACGCTCGCCACCAGCCGCCCGGATTCCCTGATGCCCCAGGCGAAACACGCGGGGTCGCCCAGCGCCTCCCCGGCCTGCTCGAAGGTCTCCATCAGCGGCGGGAGGTCGAGGGTCTCGTGCGCCCTGGCCTCCGGGACGTACGCCGCGCGCTGCAGCGTGAGCACCTCGCCGGCGTCGGCGGGCCCCAGGCGGAGTAGCGACATCTCAGCGCACCCGGATTCCCCAGCTCCCGGTCCACGACGACGCGGGCTCCAGGTCGATCAGGTCGGTTCCGGTGTTGAGCGCGTCGGCGGGGCAGGTCATCGGCTCGATCGCCACCGCGCGGCCGCGGCCGACCAGGTCTTCCGGGGTGAAGACCTGCACCCAGTGGAAGTCCGGCCCGGCCCAGACCAGCAGCTCTCGCTCCCCGTGCGAGAGGACGTGGTGGTGGTTCCCGTCCTCGGCCACGCTCAGCCCGCCGAACGCCGTGTCGAGGTCGACGCCTTCGAGCACCTTGCCGGACCGGAAGTCGTACTCGGTCCCCTCGACGTCCTGCTCGTCGGCGTACGGCATCTGCTCCTCGCCGAGATACGGGCGGACCCGGCTCGCGGGCAGCGTCAGGGTCAGCTCGTCGGTGGGCGCGTCGCCGATGCGGAAATACGGGTGCGTGCCGAGCCCGACGCCGATCGGGCTCTCGCCCTCGTTGCGGATCTCGTGCGTGACGACCAGTTCGCGCGGCGAGATCTCGTAGGTGATCGTCGCGCGCAGCGGTACCGGCCAGCCCTCCTGCGCCGGGACGTCGATGGCCAGGGTGATCGACGACTCCGCGTGTTCGAGGAGCTCCCACTCCTCGTGCCGGGTCAGGCCGTGGATCGCGTTGCCGCGCGCCTCCTCGGTGATCGGGAGCTGCTGCTTCTCGCCCTGGTACAACCACTGGCCGCCCTTGGTGCGGTTCGGCCAAGGCAGCAGGACCTGCCCGGCGCCCTTCGGCGGCTTCTCGTCCTCGGCGAACGCCTCGACGTAGGGCACCCCGCCGACCTCGAACGCGCGCAACCCGGCACCGATCTCGGTGATGACGGCTCGCGCGTTGCCGCGGGTGATCTCGAACTGCTCTCCGGTGGGATTGGCCATGCCGACGAGGTTACTGTGAGAACGCCACGCCCGGACGAAGGAGACCGCCGCGATGACCGTTCCCGGCTACCCCAGCACCGTCGGCCGCGTCCTGGAACGGAGCGCGCGCCGCGTCCCGAGCCGGGTCGCCCTCACGTTCGCCGATCGCGTGTGGACGTACGCGGAGCTCGACCGCGCGGCGGGCCGGGTCGCGGCCAAGCTGCTCGGCCGCGGGCTCGTCCACGGTGACCGCGTCGCGGCCTTCGGCAAGAACTCCGACGCGTACCTGTTGCTGTACCTGGGTTGCGCGCGGGCCGGGCTGGTGCACGTGCCGGTGAACTTCAACGCGCGAGGCGAAGAACTCGAGTACCTGCTCACGCAGTCCGAGCCCGCCGTCGCCTTCGTCGACCCCGCGCTGGCCGAGCACGTCGGCGTCGATCACGTGTCCACAGTGGACATTCTGGAGTGGGCACTGGACGAGACCGTCGCCCCGCACGAGGAGTCCGGAGTCGCCGACGACGACCTCGTCCAGCTGCTCTACACGTCCGGGACGACCTCGCGGCCGAAGGGCGCGATGCTCACCCACCGCGCGCTGGTGCACGAGTATTCGTCCTGCATCGCGGCGCTCGACCTGAGCGATCGTGACGTGCCGCTGCACGCGCTGCCGCTGTACCACTCGGCGCAGATGCACGTCTTCCTCATGCCCGGGCTGGCCGTCGGCGCGACGAACCACCTCGTCGAAGCGCCCGACCTCGGCGACATCCTGACGCGGATTCCCCGTCAGGGCATCACTTCGCTGTTCTTCCCGCCGACCGTCTGGGTGGGACTCGCGAACCACCCCGGCCTCGCGGACGCGGATCTGAGCTGCCTCACCAAGGCGTACTACGGCGCTTCGATCATGCCCGTCCCGGTGCTGAACGCGCTCCGCGCCCGGCTGCCGGAAGTCGGGTTCTACAACTGCTTCGGGCAATCGGAGATCGGTCCACTCGCGACGGTCCTGCGCCCCGAAGAGCACGACGCACGCCCGGATTCCGTCGGCCGCCCGATCCTTTTCGTCGAGACGCGCGTGGTGGACGCCGAGATGAACGACCTCCCGCCGGGCGAACTCGGCGAAGTCGTCTACCGCTCTCCCCAGCTGTGCACCGGGTACTGGGGCAAACCCGAGGAATCGGTGGAGGCCTTCGCGGGCGGCTGGTTCCATTCCGGTGATCTGGTGCGGCAGGACGAAGAGGGCTATCTGTTCGTCGTCGACCGGATCAAGGACGTCGTCAACACCGGCGGCGTGCTCGTCGCGTCGCGCGAGGTGGAGGACGCGCTGTACGCGCATCCCGCCGTCGCCGAAGTCGCCGTCGTCGGCCTGCCGCACGAACGGTGGATCGAGGCGATCGCCGCGGTGGTCGTGGTGAAGGAACCCGTCGGCGAAGCGGATCTGATCGAGTTCGCCAAGAAGTCCCTGGCGGCGCACAAGGTGCCGAAGTCGGTGCATTTCGTCGGCGAACTGCCGAAGAACGCGTCCGGGAAACTGCTCAAACGCGAGCTGCGGCAACAGTTCGGCGGGTCAGCGTCCGCGATCGGCGTCTAGCGACTCGGCGTAGGCGGCGAATTCGCAGGCCGCTTCGAGGCTGCCCGGACGCGGTGGATCCTCCGGATCCCAGCCGAGTTCGCGGTCCTGAAGCACCTGCGTGAGCAAGGGGCGCCAGCGCGGATCGAGGTTCTCGCGCGCCCATTCGAGCGCACCCCGTTTCGACTCGACCTCGGCCGTGCGCAACGTGTAGAGCACGCGGCAACAAGTCGACACGATGTAGCGCTGCGTCCAGGCGATGTCGAAGGGCGCCCACGTCCGGACGCCGTCGACCAAGCCGTGCAGTTCTCCGCGCATCGCCGCGCGCATCGCGTCCGGCGGCGGCTCGTCGACCAGGCTCGCGATCGGCGGGCCGTCGAGCACGATGCCCTTGTGGCGCAGGATCCAGCGCGTGTGCAGGCTGTTGCAGTGGGTGTCCCAGATCAGGACGCGATGGCCATGGTCGCAGTACAGCCACGGGGTGCCGAGCCCCTGACTGGTTTTGAGGGACGCGACGTCCGCGTAGGAGCCCTCGATTTCCTTGCACCAGAAGCCTTCTCGGGTGGGGAGCTCGTCGTGGAGCACGCGAAGATCGGCTTCGATCCGGCCGCTCGGCGGTTCGGTCGTCGCGATGATGAAGTCGCAGTCACTGTGGAGGTCGCCGGCGCCGAGCGCGAAGGAACCTTGGACGTACGCGCCGACGTAGGTGTCGCCGAGGATCTCGCGGGCTGAGGCGACCAGATCGATGAGGACCTGGTCGAGTTCGGCGTAGGGCGTGTACACGGGCCGGACGTTACCTGGCCTCGTGAGTGGTAAGGACGGTTAGAACCGTCCTTACCACTCACGAGACCCGGGCAGCTTACTAGACCGGTCGTCATAGTTTGAGCTACAGTCGGCCGCATGGTCCGCCGCACCGACACCCGGCAGCGCATGCTCGATTCCGCCGCCGAGCTCTTCCACCAGCAGGGTTACCACGCCACCGGGCTCAACCAGCTCGTCACCGCCGTGGGCGCGCCCAAGGGCTCGCTCTACTTCCATTTCCCCGGCGGCAAGGAGCAGCTGGCCGCCGAGGCCATCCGCCAATCCGCCGAACGGCTCTGCGACCAGCTGCGCACGATCGCCGCGAACGCGCCCGACATCGTCACCGGCATCGAGAACGTGGTCGACGCGCTGGCGACCTCGTTGGAGGAGTCGGATTTCCAGCGCGGCTGCCCGCTCGCGACGGTCGCGCTCGACGCTTCGGGGGACAGCGAGGTGATCCGCCAGGCCTGCGCCGACGGCTACACCTCCTGGCACACCGTCATCGCCGAGGCGCTGGACACCGACAAGGCAGACCACCTGGCGACGGTCGTCCTCGCCGCCATCGAAGGCGGTTTGCTGCTGGCCAAGACGTTGCACGACACCGCGCCGCTGCGCGCGATCGCCCCTCACCTGGCCACCACACTCGAACGGGAGCTGTCCTGATGCGCGTCCATCACCTGAACTGCGGAACCATGCGGCCGATCGGCGGCAGCCTCATCGACGGCAAGCCCGGCCTCTTCCGCCGCGCCGAGCTGATCTGCCACTGCCTTCTCCTGGAGACCGACACCGGGCTCGTGCTCATCGAAACCGGCGTCGGAACACCGACCGTCACCCGGCCGGTCGAATGGCTCGGCGCCGGGTTCGTCCGGCTGGTGCACCCCGACAGCGACGACGACCTCAGCGCCACCACGCAGATCCGCAAGCTCGGCTTCGACCCGGCCGACGTGCGCGACATCGTGCTCACCCATCTCGATCTCGACCACGCGGGCGGGCTCGTCGACTTCCCCCAGGCGCGGGTCCACGTCCACGATCGCGAGCTCCAGGCGCTGGAAAAGCCGATCGACCGCAAGGAGGCGAGCCGCTACCGGAAGGTCCAGTTCAGCCATGGTCCGCTGTGGAGGTCGTACCGCGCCGACGGCGAGCCGTGGTTCGGTTTCGACTCCGTCCGCGAGCTCGAAGGGGTCCCGGACGTCCTGCTCATCCCGCTCGCCGGGCACACCCGCGGGCATGCCGGCGTCGCGATCGACACCGGTGACGGCTGGCTCCTCAACGCCGGCGACGCCGTCTTCCACGGCGGCGAGCTGGAGCGAAAGCCGCATATCCCTCTGGCCTTGGGCTTCTTCGAGTCGTACATGCAGACGGAGAAGACCGCACGACTGGACAACCAGCGCCGGCTGCGCGAACTTGTCAGTAACAACGGCGACGAGGTGACGGTCTTCGCCGCGCACGACGCCACCGCGTTCGAACGGCTCAGCCAGAGGAGCAGGCTATGAAGGTGCACCACCTGAACTGCGGCACGATGCGCGCACCGGGCGGGAAGCTGCTCGACGGCCAGCCCGGCCTGCTGCGCCGCTCGGAGCTGGTGGCGCACTGCCTGCTCATCGAGACCGGCGACGGGCTCGTGCTGGTGGACACCGGTTTCGGTCGCAAGGGCGTCGAGAATCCCGGCGCGTGGCTCGGCGGGCCGTTCACGATGATGGTCGGTGCCAAGCCGGTCGAGACGGAGACCGCGGCGCACCACGTCGAGGCGCTCGGCCACCAGCTCGAAGACGTCCGGCACATCATCTGCACCCACCTCGACGTCGACCACGCGGGCGGGCTCGCCGACTTCCCGAACGCCGTCGTCCACGTCCGCACCGCGGAGCACGACGCGGCCACGTCACCGGCCAACCAGAGCGAAAAGCTGCGGTTCCGCGCCAACCAGTTCGCCCACCGTCCACTGTGGAGCATGTACGACGAGGCCGGGGACGACTGGTTCGGTTTCCAGGCCGTCCGCGAACTGAAGGGCCTGCCGCCGGAGATCCTGCTGGTACCGCTCGCGGGGCACACCAAGGGGCACACCGGCGTCGCGGTCGACACCGGCGACGGCTGGCTGCTGCACGCGGGCGACGCGTACTTCTTCCACGGCCAGATGGATCCCGTGAAGCCGCATTGCCCGCCGGGGATGACGGCGTTCCAGAACATGGTGCAGACGCTGCGCAAACCGCGGCTGGAGAACGTCGAGCGGCTGCGGGAGCTGAGCCGGGATCACGCCGACGAGGTCACCGTGTTCTCGGCCCACAGCCCGGTGGAGTACCAGGCGCTCAGCCGCGGTTGATCGAGCTCGGTGACGTGTCGCGAAAGCCACTTTCGCGACGCCTGACGTCCCGAAAGTGGCTTTCGCGACACCGGCGCTCTAGCCCGGTGAGGCGGCGGCGCCAAGCGTGAAGGGGACTTTCCCCGCATCCGATGCGACGAAAGTCCCCTTCACGACAGTCGAAACCAGCCGTCAGCCGACCGGCGGCTCGATGGGCTGCCGGTCCTCTTCCTTGTGCGTGGCCCGCATGATGAGCCAGTTGATCCCCCACAGCACGATGCCGACGCCGAGCAGGATCGCGGCGACCTTGTAGTCGCGCGCGGGCCGCCCGGACAGCGGCGTCACCAGGTACACACAGAAGATCGCGGCCAGCACCGGGATGATCGTCGGTGCCCGGAAATGCTTGTGCGCCGCCTTCTCCTTGCGCAGTACCAGGACCGCGACGTTGACGATGGCGAACACCGCCAGCAGCAGCAAGGCCGTCGTACCGCCGAGCACGCCGATGTCCACAAAGGACACGAGGCCGATCGCGATCAGGCTGGTGAACACGATCGCCACCCACGGGCTGCGGCGGAACGGGTGCACGGTGCCCAGCTGCTTCGGGATGATCCGCTGGTTCGCCATGCCGTAGAGCAGGCGGCTGGCCATCAGCATGTTGATCAGGGCCGAGTTGATGACCGCGAAGAGACCGATCGCGGAGAAGACCTCACGCGGGAAGCCGGGCGCCCCGACGTCGAGCACCTTCAGCAGCGCGCTGCTCTTGGCCGCCTCCAGCTCGTCCGCGGGCACCAGCAGCGAGGAGGTCACGGAGACCAGGATGTAGATGGTCGCGGCGATGACCATGCCCCACAGCATCGCCTTCGGGAAGATCCGGATCGGATCCTTGCACTCCTCGGCCATGTTCACCGAGTCCTCGAAACCGACCATCGCGAAGAACGCCAGCGAAGTCGCCGACGTGATCGCCACCAGCATCGTCTGGTTCTCGGTGTCGAACTCGACCAGCCGCGAGGCGTCCCCGTTGCCGTTGAGCACCGCCCATACGCCGACCCCGATGATGATCAGCAGACCACCGATCTCGATACAGGTCAGCACCACGTTGGTCTTCACCGATTCGGAGACCCCGCGGAAGTTGATCAGCGCGAGACCGATCACGAACAGGATCGCCACCAGCGGCATCGGCGCGGTGATGAACTCCTTGAGGTAGGTCTCACCGAAGGCCTTCGCCGCCGACGAGGCCGACGTGATCCCCGAGCACATCACCGCGAACGCCACCATGAAGGTGAGGAAGCGGATCTTGAACGCCTTGTGCGTGTAGAGCGCGGCCCCCGCCGCCTGCGGGTACTTCCCGACCAGTTCCAGGTAGCTGAACGCGGTCATGAACGCGACCACGAACGCGATCAGGAACGGAAGCCACAGCGCGCCGCCCACCCGGCCCGCCACCTGTCCGGTGAGCGCGTACACGCCCGTCCCGATGATGTCCCCCACCACGAAGAACAGCAGGAGTTTGGAACCCATCACCCGCTTGAGGCTCGGTTGACCGGCCGGACCGGTCTGTTCTGTTGTCGTCGTGTCCGCCATGCGGCAAGAGTGTGCCGTATCACGTCTGGGGCCGACAGTCCGGTTTGGTCAGTTCTTCGTCACGGGTTGACGAAGCACGGCTCTGGGTAACTCGCTCAGTTGGCGTCGACCGCGGTCTTCACCAACGGGAGCATCATCTCCTGCGTCATCTTGACCGGACCGGTGTAGTTGACCAGTACCGGCACGCCGCCCGCCAGTTCGGCGGCCGCCAGCGTCGCGGTCTTGTTCTCGTCGGTGACGTAGTAGACGGCGCCTTCGCCGACACCGGTGACGTCCTTCGCGTTCGCCTTGGCGTTCTTCAGCGCGGCGACCATCTCGGCGGGCTTGAGCTTCTTGCCGTCGAAGCGGGTCACCGCGAGCGCGCCGATCTGCTTGCCGGCGGCCGAGTAGACACAGCTCTTGGCTTTGCCGCCGTTGGCGGCGTTGTCCTGGACCGGGCCCGGGGCCGACGTCACGCCCTGGATCGAGACCGCCTTGCCCACCGCCTCGGCGGACAGCAGCGCGCACGGCTCCTTCGAACCGGTGCCGCCGGTGGGAGCGGCGGAGGGACTCGGCGCGGCGGAAGGAGCGGGAGCCTGGCTCGACGGCTTGGCCGCGTTGTCCGTCTTCTCGTCACCGGACGAACAGGCGGTGAGGGTCGCGATGACAGCGGCGAACAGGATGATCGCCCGTGAAATACGCATGGGCCCGACGATAGTCCGAATGGCTCAACCGGCCGGGGCCCGGTACCGCCAGAAGGACGGGATGAGCAGCGCCGCGCCGATGACCAGCACGATGACCAGCACTCCACCGCCGGAGGCCGCGGCGGCCGTGCCGACGCCGGCGGCGGCCCAGCCGTGGGTGAGGTCGGCGATCCGCGGGCCGCCCGCGACGACGACGGTGAACACGCCCTGCAGCCGTCCGCGCATCTCGTCGGTGGTGGCGAGCTGCAGGATCGACATGCGGTAGATCGCGCTGACCATGTCGGCGGCCCCGGCGAGCGCCATGAAGAACACCGCGAGCCACAGCGAGTTCGCGAGCCCGAACCCGGCGACGGCGGCGCCCCAGACACAGATCGAGACGATCACGCCGACACCCTGTTTGCGGATCCTGGTCAGCCAGCCGGAGAAGAGGCCGATCAGCATGGCGCCCGCGGGGAGCGCGGCGTACAGCCAGCCCAGCGCCGGGCCGCCGCCGGGCGGGTCGCCGAAGGTGCGCTCGGCCATCTCCGGGATCAGCGCGCGTGGCATGCCCGCGACCATCGCGATGATGTCGACGAGGAACGACGCCAGCAGGATCTTCTGTGTCGCCAGGTATTTGAAGCCGTCGATGATGTCGCGGAGGCCGGCGCGGCGCGCGATCTCGCCGAGCGGCGGGATCGGGGGAAGCTTGTAGACGGCGACGAGGGTGAGGCTCAGCGCGATGACGTCGATCAGATAGAGCGTCGAGAGGCCGAGGATCGGGATCAGCGAACCGGCGAGCAGCGGGCCGAAGACCGCGCCGAAGGTGGCCATCGTGCTGCTCAGCGCGGTCGCGGGCGCGATCAGGTTGTCCGGGACCAGCCGGGCGACGACGGCGCCCCGGGTCGGCATGTTGATCGCGAAGAACGCCTGGTTGACCGCGAGCAGGCCCAGGACGAGCCAGACCGAGCCGATGTTCAGGAACGCCTGGAGCCACAGGACGGCCGAGGTGAGCGTGACCCCGACGTTGGTGACGAGCAGGAGTTTGCGGCGGTCGACGGCGTCCGCGATGGCGCCGCCCCAGAGACCGAAGACGAGCAGCGGGACCAGCGCGACCAGGCCGGTCAGGCCGACGTACGCCGACGAGCCGGTGAGGTCGAAGACCTGTTTGGGGACCGCGACGGCGGTGAGCTGGCTGCCGACGGCGGTGACCGCGGTGGAAAGCCAGAGGCGGCGGAACGCGGGGATCTTGAGCGGCCGGGTGTCGACGACGATCGAGCCGAACAGCTTGCGGACACCTTTGCGCTGGTCAACCCCCACGTCGTCACTCACAACCAGACAGCTTAGCCGCGCTAACTAACCATCCGCGCGCGATTTATGTCACCGGCCGCGCGTGAAGGCCCCCTTCCCTCGGCTGAGCCGAGGGAAGGGGGCCTTCACGCGCTTCGAACTACGGCGCGACGCGCTCGATCTGCCAGCCGTCGTCGGTGCGGACGTAGCGGAGCCGGTCGTGCATGCGGTCCTCGCGGCCCTGCCAGAACTCGACGACGTCGGGCCGGATGCGCCACCCGCCCCAGTGCGGCGGGAACGGGATGTTCTCGACGTCGGCGAACCGGCGCTCGATGCCGTGGAGCGCGTTCTCGAGGGCACGGCGGCCGTCGACGACGCGGGACTGCGGTGACGCCCAGGCGCCGAGCTGCGAACCCCGCGGGCGGGACGCCCAGTACTCGGCGGTCTCGGCGACGTTGACCTTCTCGACCTCGCCGCGCACGTGGACCTGGCGCTGCAGGGCGTACCACGGGAAGGTGATCGACGCGTAGCGCGTCGCGGTGAGGTCGTGGCTCTTGGTCGAGGTGTAGTTCGTGTAGAAGACGACACCGCGCTCGTCGAGGCCCTTGCACAGCACGGTCCGGGAGGACGGCCTGCCCTCCGGGTCGGCGGTGGCGAGCACCATCGCGTTCGGTTCGGCGATCCCGGCGGAGACGGCCTGGTTCAGCCAGTCCTGCAGCTGGGCGGTCCATGTCTCCGCCAGCGCGGACTCGTCGAAGGCGGCCCCTTCGTAGGCCACCCTCATCCCGGGCAGGCGAACGACGGCGTCGCCGTTCTCGGCAGCGCCCTCTTTGATCTCCGGCATCATCCGCCAAACCTCCGTACCCGATCGGGGCATCTGTGACTTCGGCTTTGCCGCCGACGGTATTGCCTGGACGGCGGCAGCGAAACCCACTGAACGGTGACACCCGCCACCCCTGCCCGATCATCTGTGTGTAGCCACTGGACCGCAAGCCGTCACCTGCCCGTTACCTGGCGGGACCTGATCGATCAAGGCCGAACGTCGCCCCACCTGATGCCTCTGCCGGCATCTTTCCGCCGGTCCGCGAAATCGCGCCCGGCCGCACAAATAAGGGAAACTGCCTGGACAGGCCGGGTCCGCCGGGAATCACCGCCCGTTCTTCACCGCTTTTGTTTCGCCCGGATTTCGACACCTCGCGAACAATTCTTCCGGATTTCACGCCGGCGCCCGCCTCGCGCGAGCCAATTCTGTCGATTGACAGAAATTGGCGCCCGGAACATCTCCGCGAGATGTTCCAGCGAAGGCCGGCTCCGGGACGGCAATTCACGCCTCGAAACCGGCCTTCGTGTCTTCTGTCCTGCTGTCAGTTCGTGACAGTGAACTCGGCCCGGACGATCCAGCCCCAGCAGTCGTAGGACGCCGTGTACCGCCCCGGCACCGTCCCCACCGGACCGCCGCCGCGCAACGCGACACCGATGCCGCCGGTGCCGCCGTCTCCCACCACCCGCAGGGGAATCGGCGCGGCGAGACCGTCCGCGACGAGCGTCGTCGCGAGCTCGCCCGCCCCGGACGGGCGCAGGCAATAGATATCCGCGACGACCGTCCCACCTGCGACGACGACGTTCGGGCTCAGGACGAGGCTCGACGGTCTGGTCGCGTTCGCCTGCCCCGCACCGGCCAAGGTGGACAAGATCGCCGCCCCCGCGACGCAGGCCGCGGCCGCACGAAATTTCATCCTTTTCTCCCTCCGGGATTTTCCCCCGACACCCGATGGACGGACGGTGCCCGGCACCGGGTTGCCCACCAGGTGAGAGTCCGCCCTTTGGGGCGAACGGCCGGATTCAGCAGAATGTGACAGCGAATCGTGCAAGAGCCGACGATCACACTAGGTAGACCTTGCGCCACTCGATAGGATCGCCGCCGAGAGCAACGGGGTGATCACCTCTATCCAGAGTGTTCAGAGGTTTTGATGGGACGGCCGGGTGTGCGGCCGCGCCATCGCCATTACCGGCCGGGCTTCCGGGAGGGAGTTCGACACCGGTCGATCAGTCCTGCGCTCGAACAGCCGGAACTTTCCACGCCCGAGTTACTCCCCTTCCCCAGGAGTGCGTTGTGATTTCCCGTTCCCGCCGTCTGATGACGGCGTTGTTGTGTGTTCTTTCGCTGGCGGGCGTGACCGCCCTTTCGGCTTGTTCCGACAGCACTGCCGCCTCCGGCACCAAGGTCACGATCGGTTACAGCGCCTGGCCGGGCTGGTTCCCGTGGGCGGTGGCCCAGGAGAAGGGCCTCTTCGAGAAGAACGGTGTGAACGTCGACCTGAAGTGGTTCGACAGCTACACCGAGAGCATCAACGCGCTGTCCTCCGGCGCGATCGACGCGAACAGCCAGACCCTGAACGACACGCTCGCGTCGGTCAGCGGTGGCGCGAAGCTGTCGGTCGTGCTGGTCAACGACAACTCGACGGGCAACGACAAGGTCATCGCCCGCCAGGGGATCACCAGCGTCGCCGACCTCAAGGGCAAGAAGGTCGCCGTCGAGCAGGGCACCGTCGACCACTACCTCCTGCTGCTCGCGCTGCAGGAGGCGAAGCTGACCGAGAAGGACATCGAACTGGTCCCGCTGCTGACCGACGCCGCCGCGGCCGCGTTCGTCGGCGAGCAGGTCGACGCCGTCGCCGCCTTCGCGCCCTTCACCACGAAGGCGCTCGAGCGCCCGGGCAGCCGCGCGATCGCGACGTCCGCCGAGTTCCCCGGCGCCATCCCCGACCACCTCGTCGTCTCCGAGCAGATGTCGAAGGAGCGCAAGAAGGAGGTCCAGGCGCTGGTGAACACCTGGTTCGAGACCATCGAGTGGATCAAGCAGAACCGGGACGAGGCCGTGAAGATCATGGCCAAACGCGGCGCGGTGACGGTCGAGGAGTACCAGACCTACGACGCGGGCACCACGATCTTCACCAAGCAGCAGAACCTCGACGCGTTCACCCCCGGCGTCACCCCCGCCCACCTCAACTTCCAGGCGGGCAAGATCGCCGACTTCATCGTCGCCAACGGGCTCGCCCAGGCCCCGCCGAAGTTCGACGGGCTGTTCGACGACCAGTACGTCAAGGCGGTGAAGTGAGCGCCACCGACGCGTCGGGGCGGGCCGCTCAGCGGACGGACGCCGCCGACGAGGCCGAAGCGCGCCGCCTCGAAGACGAGCAGCGGCTCGCCGAAGCGCAGGAGGAACGGCGCGGCACGCGACCGGACTGGTCGCCGCTGCCGCGCCGGGCCGGCCTCAAGCCGAACGCCTCGCCACTGTTCTCGCTGCGGACGCCGATCCCCGCGCGCTGGCGGTGGACGCTGGCGGTGGCCTCGTTCGTCATCCCGCTGCTGATCTGGGTGACCCTGAACGCGCTGGGCACGATCAAGCCGTTGTTCCTCCCGACGCCGGTCGCGGTGTTCGACGCGCTGCTGAAGATGATCGAGTCGGGCGAGCTGTTCAGCGACCTCTGGGCCACCACGCAGCGTGTGCTGCTCGGCTTCGGGCTCGCGATCCTCGTCTCGGTGCCGCTCGGCATCGTGATGGGGACGTTCGACGCGGGGCTGGCGCTGTTCGAGCCGGTCATCGCGATGCTGCGCTATCTGCCGGCGAGCGCGTTCATCCCGCTGCTGATGATCTGGCTCGGCCTCGGCGAACCGTCGAAGGTCGCGGTCCTGTTCCTCGGCACGGTCTTCTTCAACACGCTGATGATCGCCGACGCCGTCCGCGGGGTGCCGCGTTCGCTGCTCGATGTGTCGTACACGCTCGGCGCGCGGCGCGGTGAAGTCCTGCGCAAGGTGATCGTCCCGCACGCGCTGCCCGGCATGATCGACGCGACCCGCGTCAACGCCGCGGCCGCGTGGAACTTCGTGGTGGTCGCCGAACTGATCAACGCCACCGCCGGGCTCGGCCTGCGGATCATGCGGGCCCAGCGGTTCACCCAGACCGACCGGATCTTCGCGCTGCTGATCGTGATCGGCCTGCTCGGGCTGGTCATCGACATCGCCTTGCGGCTGCTGCGGGCCCGGGTCGGGAAGTGGGCGGCATGACACTCCAGCTGAAGGCGGTCGCCAAGGACTACACGGTCCGGGGCAAGACCACCCGGGCGCTCGACGGGATCGATCTCGACATCACGCGCGGCGACTTCGTCTGCGTGGTCGGCGCGAGCGGATCCGGCAAGTCGACCCTGCTGTCGCTGATCGCCGGGCTGACCGAGCCGACCGAAGGCCTGATCACCCTCGACGGCGACGCCGTGACCGGGCCCGGCCCGGAGCGCGGGCTGGTGTTCCAGCACGGCGCGCTGTACCCGTGGCGCACGGTGGAGGGCAATGTCGCGTTCGGCCTCGAACTGCTGAGCCTCGACAAGGCCGAGCGGGCGCGCCGGATCGACTGGTATCTCGAAGAGACCGGGCTCGATCAGCTGCGGAAGTCGTTGCCCAAACAGCTTTCCGGCGGGCAGAAGCAGCGGGTCGCGATCGCGCGGGCGCTGGTGTGCGAGCCCGACGTGCTGCTGCTGGACGAGCCTTTCGGCGCGCTGGACGTCCAGACCAAAGAGGACATGCAGGTGCTGCTCCGCCGGATCTGGACCGACACTCACACCACCGTGCTGATGGTGACCCACGACGTCGAAGAGGCCGTGTTCCTCGGCGGCCGCGTCGTGGTGCTGGCCTCGGATCCGGGCCGGGTGGCCGCCGACATCGAGGTCGGCCTTCCGGCGGAACGCGGCCTGGATGTCAAACGCGCGCCGGAGTTCGTCGCGCTGCGCGCGTCCATCGAAGACCTCGTCCGGGAGCAGCACCGCGGACATCTCGGGCGGAGCCGGGGAGAAAGGTGACCATGAGGCACGGGAAGACCCGGCCGGAACGCGGGTCGCGGTCCGGATTGCTGGGCAGGCTCGGCATCCGGGGCAAGCTCAACCTGCTCCTGATGCTGCCGCTGACCGCCGTGGTCCTGGTGTCGGTGCCTTACGTCGCCGGGGAGATCGACGACGCCCGGTCCGCGCGCACCACCGCCGACGTCGCGTCGCAGGCCCGCGCGCTCGGCACGCTGGCCTGGGAACTGCAGCGGGAACGGCTGCTGACGGCGCACTACATCGCGTCTTCGTCGGCGAGCAGTTCGGCGATGCTGAAACAACAGGGCGTGGTCGCGGAAACGGTGAACCAGGTGCGATCGGGGCTGAGCGCCGACGCGCCGGAAGAACTCGCGGCGGCGCTGGTGCGCATCGGATCGCTGAACGAGATCCGGGAGAACGCGCTCCGGCGCGGCGCCTCGCTCGACAGCGTGGCGCGGACCTATCACGCGGTGATCGACGCGGTCATCAACTCGCTCCGCCTGGTCCCGCAGCAGACCAGTGACGCGGCGGGCACCCAGCAGCTGACCGCGCTCGACGCGCTGCTGCGCGCGAACGAGGAGAACTCGTTGCGCGGGATGGCGTTGATCATCGTGCTGGTCACCCCCGCCTCGGGCGCTCCGGTGCTGGCCGACGCGAAACAGCAGTCGTCGCTGTTCCTCGAACGGTTCGTGCAGCAGGCCGACGTCACCCAGGCCACGCAGGTCGTCGCGGTCGAGCAGGGCGAAACGGGCCGCCGGGTCGACGCGCTGGAAGCCAGGCTCGACCAGACCCGGGGCCCGCAGGCCGTGCAGAGCCTGCTGCCGGACATCCTCGGCGCCGTCGACGCCCAGTCGAACCAGCGGCGTCTCGCCCAGGACGCGGTCACCACCGGCATCACCGACGCCGCGACCGCGCGAGCCGACGCCGCGCAGAACCTGGCGTGGACGATCGGTGTCGGCGCCGGTGTGCTGTTCCTGCTGGTCGGTGGTCTCGCGATGGCGGTCAGCCGGTCGATCGCGGATCCGCTGCGGAAGCTGACCACGGCGGCGACCTCGGTCGCGGACCTCGCGAGCACCGAACTGGTCCGCGTCACCGACACCGAGCAGGCCGAAGAGCTCGCGCCGCGGCTGGCCACCATCGACGTGTCCTCGCAGGACGAACTCGGCAAGCTGGCCGAGGCGTTCAACCGGGTGCAGGCCACCGCGGCCGAACTGGTGGAACGGCAGGCCGTCACGCGGCGCAACGTCGGCCTCATGTTCGCCAACGTCGCGAAGCGCACGCAGAACCTGGTGGGCAGGCAGCTGGCGCTGGTCGACGAGCTGGAGCGCAACGAGCAGGACGTCGCCCTGCTGGCCAGCCTCTACCGGCTCGACCATCTCTCCACCCGGCTGCGCCGGAACGCGGACAATCTCCTCGTCGTATCGGGAAACCGGGACGAGGCAAGGATTTCCGGTCCGATCGAGCTGTCGACCGCGCTGCGTTCGGCGCTCGCGGAGATCGAGGACTACCAGCGAGTGCGGCTCGGTTCGATGGGCGACGTCCTGCTGTCGTCCCCGTTCGGCTCCGATCTGGTGCTGATCTTCGCGGAGCTGCTGGAGAACGCGACGTCGTTCTCCCCGCCGGAGTCCTTTGTGGACGTCGGCACGAAGATCCTGCCCGACGGCTCCTGCCTGATCGTCATCGTGGACCAGGGCATCGGCATGACCGCCGAACGGCTCGCCGAGGAGAACCGGCGGCTGGTCGAACGCGAGCGGCTCGAACTGGCGCCGACCAGTGTGCTCGGGCTGTTCGTGGTCGGGCGGCTCGCGCGGCGGCACGGGCTCAAGGTCGAGCTGACCGAGACCGAGCCGGGAGCGGGGATCACCGCGCGGCTCACCGTCCCACCGAACCTGCTGACGTACCGGCCGCCCACGCCGAAATCCGTCCCGGCGCCGCCGGTGTGGCCGACGGCGGAACCGAGCGACGAACCCGAATCGCCGTCGCGGCCGGAGCCTGCCGCGCACGAGCCGCCGACGCTGGCGATCGCCGGGATGATCCCGCGCGGCGGTCAGCGGACCGGGGACTTCCGGTGGTTCCGCAAGACCGACGGGGAGATCGCGGAACCGGCTCCGGTACCGGTTCCCGAGCCCGTGTACCAGGCGCCCGCGCCGACGCTCACCGCCGCCGATCCCGGCGAGACCCGCGGCGGGCTGCGGCGCCGGGTCAAGGGTGCGCAGCTTCCCGGCGCCCCCGAAGCGCCTTCGCGGCAGAAGTCCAGGCATGATCCAGAAGCGGCCAAGGCGGCCTTCGACGGCTTCGAAGCCGGACTGGCGAAGGCCACCGCACCACCGGCACCACCAGCACCGCCACCGGCCGCCGCCCCGGCGCCGATGCCGACCCCGACACCGGTGCCCGCCGCCTCCCGAGGCGGTCTGACGAGAAGGGTTCCCGGCGCGCAGCTGGCGCCGGGGCTCGCGAAAGGTCCGGCCGCGCGGCACCAGACCGCGCGGGCGGCGCTGAACACCACCAAGCCCAAGGGCATGCGTGACCCCGAGGCCGAGCGTGCCGCGTTCGACGCCTTCAGTGACGGGTTGGAGAAAGCCGTCAACCCGGAGATGAAACAGAGAGAGAAGAGCAAGAGATGACGACCGGAGTCAGCGTCGAAGCCCGGAACTTCAACTGGTTGGTGACGCGCTTCGCACAGAACACGGCGAGCGCGATGGGGGCGATCGCCGTCTCGGCCGACGGCCTGCTGATCGCGATGTCGTCCGAGCTGGAGCGGGCCAACGCCGACCGGCTGGCCGCGATCTGCTCGGCGATGCTCGGCCTCGCGCACGGCGTCTCCGAGAGCCACCCGCTCGGTTCGCCCGACAAGATCATCATCGAGCTGGAGCAGGGTTACCTGCTGGTCTGCACGATCAGCATCGGCTGTTCGCTCGGCGTGCTCGCCACCAAGCAGGCCAGCCTCGGCACCATCGCCTACGAGATGGCGATGTTCGCCAACCGCGCGACCGAGGTGCTCACCCCCGCGCTGATCGAGGAACTCAAGAAGAGCGTCGGCAGCTGAACTGACGAGGGGACGAGGGAATGAGCGACGACCAGGTACCTCAGCCGCGGGGCGCCGAACAGGGCATCTCGCCGCTACGCCCGTATCTGCTCACCGCCGGCCGCGCGCAGCCGGTGGACGGCACGCTCGAAATCGAGGCTCAAGTGCTCACGAGCAGGCTCGGCGCGGCGTCGCACGCGCGGCTGACGTTCGAACGCCGGGAGATCGTTTCCCTTTGCCGGGAAACGAAATCCGTCGCCGAAGTGGCGGCGATGCTCGGCCTGCACATCGGCGTGGCCAGAGTGCTCGTGGCGGATCTCGCCGCGCTCGGCTACGTCGTGCTCCGTCGCCCGGCCGGCGCCTTCACCCAGGACCTCGGCATGATCGAAAGGGTCATTCGTGGACTCGAAGCAATTCGCTGAACCGGTGCCGGCCAAACCGCCGACCCCGGTCAAGATCGTCATCGCCGGCGGGTTCGGGGTCGGCAAGACGACCACCGTCGGCGCGATCTCCGAGATCAAACCGCTGACCACCGAGGCCGCCATGACCTCGGCGGGCGCGGCCGTCGACGGCTCCGGCGGGGAGGTGCCGTCGAAGACCACCACCACGGTGGCGCTGGACTTCGGCTGCATCACCATCGACGAAGAGGTGAAGCTGTACCTCTTCGGCACACCGGGACAGGACCGGTTCGGGTTCATGTGGCACGACCTGGTGCTGGGCGCGCTGGGCGCGCTCGTCATCGTCGACACCCGGCGGCTCGACGACTGCTATCCGGCCGTCGACTACTTCGAGAAGGCCGGGTTGCCGTTCGTGGTCGGGGTGAACGTCTTCGACGGCTCGCTCAAGCACGACCTCGAAGACGTGCGCTGGGCCCTCGCCGTCGGCGAGGACGTTCCGCTGATCACCTTCGACGCGCGGCAGCGCCTCTCGGTGCGAGACGCACTGCTGGCGGTGCTGCACAACACCTTCCGGCGGGCGTCGGCCGCGTCGTAACCCGATCGCGGACAAGAAGTGACAATTCATCCCTGAACGTCACACCATCCTGTTATCCTCGATCGCATTCCCGCCCGTCCGGCCGCGGGAATGCGAAACGGGGTGGGTGCGATGACCGGCGAGTACATGAGCGGAAGCGAGTATTCGGCGACGCTCACGGCTGCGTTGAACGGCTATTGGCAGACGCTGGAGAAGCGCTGGCTGCACGACGCCGGCCAGCTGCTGCGGGGTGGTTCGAGCCAGTTCCCCGGAGCGCCGGAGCCCGCTCGATGGCAGCCCCCGACCGAATCGTGGGGCCATCTGACGGTCTGCCCGATCGTCGAGTGGGCGGTCAATGACGGCACCGCGGCGAACCGGCCGCAGGCGGAGGCCTGCGACGGCTGGAACCAGCGAGACGTGAAGTACGTCGAGTGCCGGGCGCTCGACGTGTTCACCCAGGTCGCGGATTGGGCGTGGCGGAAACGGGAACAGCTGGCGGCCGGCATCCCGGATTTCGCGGGCGGGCCGGAACTGTCGTCACTCGAAGAGGCCTACCGCGCCTTCTCGTCCGTCGAGAAGAAGATGCGGGTCGGCGACGCGGTGGGCGACCACGACTTGGACGACCTGGTCGCGCTGCTCGCGGGCACCAACGGCCAGGCGGGCACCCGGGCTTGGATGACCGGCTGGATGGGGCTCGCGGCGAACAGCCTCCAGGACGGTTTCCTCGCGACGGTGCTGCCCACCCTCACCCATCAGGACATCCTCGTGAAGTGGCTCGGCAACAGCTACTCGTGCCGGGCCACGATCATCCACGCCGCCAGGAACAACATCCTGAACCTCATCGCGGAGGCCACCACCGCGCTCAACGAAGCCGCCCCCGCTCCGACGGAACCCCCCAAGGAGAAGCTGGTACTGAGCGCCCTCAGCGACAAGTGGGAGTACGCCAAAACCGTCATCGGCGCCTTGGGCCAAACGGCTCCGGCCGGCGTCGGCAACGCGCTGATCCTGCTCGAGTTCGCGATGAACATCACCGCGCGGCCGTTCAACTCGGACCTGCGGTTCCCGCGGCTGGACGCGTTCTTCACCCATGTGGACACCGGCGTCCGCGAACTCCACAGCGATCTGGACAAGGCCGAGAAGGACTACCACGACGCCATCAAGGCCATCGAGACCGAGATCGCCGGGGTCGACCGCATCGATCTCGAGCTCTACGACATGACGCAACCCCCGGCGAAAGGCGGAGCAAGCCAAGGCTCGGACGGAACCCAGCGCTACGCCGTGGACGTCACGGTCGTGCTGCAGCTCGCCGAGGCCTGCTACGGAGCGGCCGAGATCTACTCGGGCCTGCTCGGGGAACTCGCGAAAACCTCGTACGCCGACGGCCAGCTCGTCGGTCGCGGGGTCGTCCCCACCGAAGCCGACACCGCCCTGAAGCAGCTACGGAACGACGTCGAGTCCTTCTTCCAGAAGACGACCGCGCGCTACCTGGCGGCGGGCGACCGCATCAAGGAAGCCGCCCAGAAGTACGCGCAGACCGACGCCGAGCAGAACGAACGGCTCCAGACGGCGATCGGCACGCTCGGCGATTGGGCCAAGGAAAAGCCGGGCCAGCCCGAGGGCGAACGGCGGGACCGGATCGACCTCGACCCGGACAAGGAAGGCGCCCAGAACTGACGTTCAGGCGGGCCGGGTGATCGCGGCCAGCATCAGGGCACGGAGTTCGGCGGCGACGCCGGCGACCGGCAGCGGCGGGGTGTGCGCCTGCCACTCGCGCAGCAGCCCGGTCGCCGCGCCGACGAGCGCGATCGCCGTCAGGCGGTAGTCGCGATCCGGCGCGACCCCGTGCGCGGCGGCGTGCCGGGCCTCGGTTTCGATGAACGCGGCCCACCGGTCGACCCATTCCTGGTGCTGCGCCTCCAAAGCGGCGCTGACGCCGACGGCCTCGACGTAGTTCAGCCGCGGCATCCGGGGATCCGAAGTCACCGTGCCGACGAAGACGTCCAGCAGCGTCCCTATCCGCGTGACCGCGTCGGCGTCCTCCAGCCCTTCCAGGGTGCCGGTGACGTGCTCCAGCGCGAGCGCGTTGATGCGCTCGTGCAGGGTGAGCAGCACCTTCTCCTTGCTCTCGAACTCCTCGTAGAAATTCCGCGTCGAGACGCCCGCGCGGGTGCACAACTCGGTGATCTTCGCCTGCCGGTAGCCCGTCGAGGTGAACAGGTCCAGGGCCGCCATGAGCAGCCGTTCACGCCGCTCGGCGCGTCGTCGCTCGGGCGCGACCCCGCCGTAGGTGCGGGCCACTCGTCCTCCCCCGATTCGGTAACAGGGATTGCCAGATGCTAGCAACAGCGCCTACATTGCGAAAATCTCGATTACCAAACTGGAGGCAACGGTGCTTCGGACAGTTCTGGTCTCAGCTCTGGCAGCCACCCTGATCGGCGCGCCGGCCGCGCAAGCCGCGCCGAGCGCGCCCGGGGACCTGGTCGACTACAAACCGGTCGTCGCCACCGCCCCGGCGAAGGCCTGGAAACTCCACTACCGCTCCACGTCGGCGACAGGGCAGCCGAACACGGTGTCGGGCATCCTGCTGGTCCCGCACACACCGTGGACGAAGGGCGCCCGCCCGCTGGTCAGCTACGCCGTCGGCACCCACGGCCTCGGCGACCGCTGCGCGCCGTCGACCCGGCTGACGAACGGGTCCGAGAACGAAGTCCTCCTGATGAGCCAAGCGCTTTCGCGCGGCTGGGCGGTCGTCGTGACCGACTACGAGGGCCTCGGCACCCCGGGCACGCACACCTACGCCGTCGGCCAGTCCGAAGGCCGGGCGGTCCTCGATGCCGCCCGTGCCGCCTCCCGTGTCCCCGAAGCGGGCCTGTCCAAGACCGGGCCGGTCGGTGTTTTCGGTTACTCGCAAGGAGGTCAGGCCGCGGCCTTCGCCGGTGAACTGCAGCCGTCCTACGCGCCGGACGTCAACCTGGTCGGCGTCGCGGAAGGCGGGGTCCCGGCGGATCTGAACGCGGTCCTGAAGTTCAACGACGGCGGTCCGGCGTTCGGCCTGGTGCTCGGCGCCGCCGTCGGCTACGCGACCGCGTATCCGGAACTGCCGTTCACCGAGGTGCTCAACGCGAAGGGCGAGAGGGCCGTCGCGAAGGTCAAGGAAGCGTGCACCGTCGAACTCGGCGCGGCGGCGCCTTTCGCGCGGCTCAACGACTTCACGACCGTGCCGAACGTTTCGTCGGACCCGCGCTGGCAGGCCCGGCTCGGCGAGAACCTGGCAGGCAAGACCAAACCCGGCGCGCCGGTCTTCCTGTACCACGCGTCGCTGGACGAACTGATCCCGCTTTCGGTCGGCAAAGGCCTGCTCGACCGTTACCGCGCCCTCGGCGCCGACGTCACCTGGCAGGAATTCCCGCTGCTGGAACACATCGGCGGCGTCGCGGCGGGCGGTCCGGTCGCGATGACCTGGCTGGGCACCAAGTTCTGACGGGGAGTCGGAGGCTGGTGGCCACGCCGCCGGCACCGGACATGTCGCGAAAGCCACTTTCAGGACGTCTGACGTCCTGAAAGTGGCTTTCGCGACACTCTTCGCCGCCACACGAGCCCCACCAGTCACTTCCAGAGGGGAGCAAGGGACCTTTAGTACCGCTAGGTTTTCTAGCGACGCTAGCGCCCGGGCCGGCACGCGTGACTGAATGGACGTCACCTGTGATTGAACGGACGACACGCGTGCTCAGGCGGACGACACGTGTGATTGAAGGGACGACACGACCGAGGCCGGATTTCTGTCCCGTGTCGTCCGTCCGATCACGCGTGTCGTCCGGTCGCACCCCAGGGCTGGACCGCCTCGAACACCCGCAGGGCGGTCACGGCGTCCGGAGCCAGCGAAGTCGTGAGCGTCCCACCGGCGGCCAAGGGCGTACGCGACCACCACTCACCGGAAGCCGCGGGGACCGAAGGACCACCGACGACGAGATCGGTCGCCAGCACCCGCCGTCCGGCGAGGTGCGCGAGGCTGGAGTCCAAAGTGGAGTCCCCGATCGCCAGCGTCTGCCGCAGCACCGGAACGTCACCTCGCGTCACCTGCTGCGTGGTCTCCAAAGACCCCGGCCGCTCACCGGCCCGCCCGAGCACCAGCACCTCGCGCGTATGCAGGAACGCGTCCGGAGCCAGCGAGGCCCGGAATTCCGCGGCGTGCCGAGCTCGAGCGGTCACCACCGTCGGCTCCGGCAGATACTCCAGCGACCCGCCGTCCTCCACGACGACGTCCACAAGGGACGAACTGCCCTCACCGTGCGGCCCCGGGAGCGCGATCGTCGCCGCGACCCCGGAAAGCCGAACCGAAGCCCCGGCGCCGACGCGGATGGTCAGCTTCAGCTCGTCACCGCCCAGGGGTGACGTCGCCGAATTGACCAGATGCACCACCGCCGTCACACCGGCGCCCCGTTTGGGCAGCAGCGTGAGCGGCGCCATCGAACGCAGCTCACGCAGTACGGTCCGGCCGCCCGCGAAACAGGCGGTCAACCGCGCGTGCGCCTTCACCCCGCGCGGACCGGGAGCAGCGAGCGGACCCAGTCCGCGACCGCCGGCGCATTCGGAGTGTCCACAAGAGACTGCGTGATCACCGGCAGCTCACCCCGCATCCGGTGCGCGTCGGACGTCATCACGTCCATGTCCGCGCCGACCAGATGCGCTATGTCGATCTTGTTGATCACCAGCAGATCCGCCGTCGTGACGCCCGGGCCGCCCTTGCGCGGCACCTTGTCGCCACCGGCGACGTCGACCACGAACACCTGGCTGTCGGCGAGCCCCCGGCTGAACACCGCGGTGAGGTTGTCCCCGCCGCTTTCGATGATCACCAGGTCCAGCCCCGGAAAGCGCTCCTCCAGCCGTTCGACGGCGTCGAGGTTCGCGGTGATGTCGTCGCGGATCGCCGTATGCGGGCACGCGCCGGTCTGCACGGCCTCGATCCGCTCCGGGTCGAGCACCCCTGCCTTACGCAGGAAGTCGGCGTCTTCGGTGGTGTAGATGTCGTTCGTGACGACGGCGAGGTCCACCTCGTCGCCGAGCGCCCGGCACAGCGCCGCGGTGAGCGCGGTCTTCCCGCTCCCCACCGGCCCGCCGATCCCGATCCGGTACGCGCGCCCGGCGGTCGGCGCCTGCTCGTAGTGGTCGGGTTCCGCGGCGGTCGGGTCGAAGTTGACCGGGTGGACGTGCCCATGACCGTGACCATGCTCAGCTGGCAAAGAGACGCACCTCTTCCTGGTGATGCCGGGCGTGTGCCTCGGCGAACAGATCGAGCGCCGGAGAACCCGGCGCCGGGAGATCGGCCGGATCGTCGCCCGCGACCTCGGCCGCGCGCAGCGAAACATCCCTGACTTCTTTCGCGAGACGGGCCACGACGGCGTTCACCGCGAACGGATCGAGACCGAGCAGCCGCACGGCCGCGCTCGCCGGGCCACTGATCGCGAGGTACGCCACCGCCATCGCCGCGTCGAAGGGCACCCCGATCAGCGCGCCGGCCACCACCGGGTGATGCGGACGCGGCGTTTCCTTCAGTAGCCGCGAAAGCACCGGCGAGGGCCAGGCCGCCTTCCCAGCCCGGGCGGTTCCACGGCCCTGTGCGCGAGACGCCTCCCGCTGGGCGAGCGACGGCGTCCTGGCGTCGAGTTCGAGGTCGAGCCGTCGCCAGTGTCCACTTCGGACGTTCCGCGCGGCGGCATGGGCCGCGGCGGCGGCGAACACCGCGGCCAGTGCACCGGCCGTCCGCAACCGCCCGGAGAGGAATCCGGGCAGATCGCGCTCGTGCGTGATCAGCTTCCGGGTGACGGCCTCTTCGAGACCGCCGGAATGGACGTGCCCGCCCCCGGGAAACCGGGAGTCGGCGAGGATGAGCGCGGAGAGATCCATCAGAAGAGGAAATACCGTTGCGCCATGGGCAGTTCGGTCACTGGCCGCGGCTCGATCAGCTCACCGTCGACGTGTACCGCGAAGCTGTCCGGATCGACCCGGATCTCCGGCAACGCGTCGTTGAGCACCATGTCGGCCTTGCCCCGTGAGCGCGTGTTCGAGATCGGCACGAGCTTCCGCGCGATGCCGAACCGCTCCGCCACCCCGTTCTCCAGCGCTTCCGGTGCCACGAAATGGAAGCCGCTCGCGGCGGCGACCACCGGCGCGGCGCCGAACATCGGCCGGGCGAGCACGGGTTGCGGCGTCGGGATGGACGCGTTCGCGTCGCCCATCGCCGCCCACGCCGGGAATCCGCCCTTGAGCACCACATGCGGCCGCACGCCGAAGAACTTCGGCTCCCACAGCACGAGATCGGCGAGTTTCCCGACCTCCACCGAGCCGATCTCGCGCTCCATTCCGTGCGCGATCGCGGGGTTGATCGTGTATTTGGCGACATAGCGACGAGCCCGCAGGTTGTCGGCGGCGCCGTCGCCGGGCAGGGCGCCGCGCCGTCGTTTCATGACGTGCGCGGTCTGCCAGGTCCTGATGATCACCTCGCCGATGCGGCCCATCGCCTGCGAATCGGAGCTCATCATGGAGATCGCGCCGAGATCGTGCAGGACGTCCTCGGCCGCGATGGTCGTCGGCCGGATCCGGCTTTCGGCGAACGCCAGATCCTCGGGCACCGACGGGTTCAGGTGATGGCAGACGACGAGCATGTCGAGGTGCTCGTCGAGGGTGTTCGCGGTGTGCGGGCGGGTCGGATTCGTCGACGACGGCAGAATGTTGGGCAGCCCGGCGACCTGGATGATGTCCGGCGCGTGCCCGCCGCCCGCGCCTTCGGTGTGGTACGCGTTGATCGAGCGGCCCCGGATGGCGTCCACAGTGGACTCCAGGAACCCGGCTTCGTTCAGCGTGTCGGTGTGGATCGCCACCTGGACACCGGATTCGCCGGCCACGGTCAGGCAGGCGTCGATCGCGGCGGGCGTGCTGCCCCAGTCTTCGTGGAGTTTGAACCCACCTGCGCCGGCGGCGAGCTGTTCGCGCAGCGCCTCGTGCCGGACGGTGTTCCCCTTGCCGAGCAACAGGACGTTGACCGGCTGGCCGTCCATCGCCTGCAGCATCCGGCCGAGGTTCCACGCGCCGGGGGTGACCGTGGTGGCCTTGCTGCCTTCGGCCGGGCCGGTCCCGCCGCCGACGAGGGTGGTGAGCCCGGACGCCAGCGCGGTCTCGGTCAGCTGCGGGCAGATGAAGTGGACGTGGCAGTCGATCCCGCCCGCGGTGAGGATCTTCCCGTTGCCGGCCAGCACCTCCGTGGACGGGCCGACGACCAGCGCCGGGTCCACCCCGTCCATCGTGTCCGGGTTGCCCGCCTTGCCGATGCCGACGATCCGGCCGTCGCGGACGCCGACGTCGGCCTTGACGATCCCCCAGTGGTCCAGGATCACGACGCCGGTGATGATCAGATCCGGCGCGCCTTCGGCCCTGGTCGCCATTCCCTGACCCATGGATTCGCGGATGACCTTGCCGCCGCCGAACAACACTTCGTCGCCGCTGCCGGACGGACCCATACTGCGGTCTTCGGTGACCTCGATCGTCAGATCGGTGTCCGCGAGGCGGATCCGGTCGCCGGTCGTCGGGCCGAACAGTTCGGCGTACCGCTCGCGATCGATCGACGGCATCAGGACTCCGTCCGCAATCCGGGCACCACACGGTTCCCGGCCAGCGGGACGAGATCGACTTCGCGTTCGACGCCCGGCTCGAACCGCACCGAAGTCCCCGCGGGCACGTCGAGACGATGTCCCCGCGCGGCTTCGCGATCGAATTCGAGCCCCGGATTCACCGCCGCGAAATGGTAGTGCGACCCGACCTGGACGGGCCGGTCGCCGAGGTTGCGCACGAGCAGCCGGACCCGCGGCCTGCCCGGGTTCAGCTCGACCGGCGTGTCGCCGGTGATGATCTCCCCTGGTCGCACTCGCGGCCCTCCCTAGACGATCGGGTCGTGCACGGTGACGAGCTTCGTGCCGTCCGGGAAAGTGGCCTCGACCTGCACGGAATCGACCATTTCCGGTACTCCGTCCAGCACTTGCGCCCGGGAGAGCACCGCGCGGCCGCTCGCCACGAGTTCGCTCACCGTCCGGCCGTCACGGGCACCTTCGAGGACGTGGTCGGTGATCAGCGCGACCGCCTCTGGGTAGTTCAGCGCGACCCCGCGTTCCAGGCGTTTGCGAGCCACATCCGCCGCGACGTGGATGAGCAGTTTGTCCCGCTCCTGGGGGCTCAGGTGCATGGGAAAGGTCTATCACCGGAAACCGCCGGCCGCCCGATCTCGAAACACAGGATTTACCTCGGCGTCCGGTACACGCAAAGTGAACGTCACCGTAACTCTTCGCGTACGAAGGCCGATTCCACTGAATCGTTCTCGTAATCGTGACCGAAAGCACCACATCTTTCGATTGCCCCAGGCGGCGACGTGGAGCAAAGTTTGTCCATCCGTGCGATGAGGCGCGCCTTCGCTGCGTGCATCCCGTCCACGCATGAAACACAAAGCCGGGGAATGCGCATCGAAAGGTTTCACCACAGTGAGTACCTCCACGATCAGCACCAAGCCGTCCGACCAGGTCGACGACGGTTTCCGACCGGGTCTCGAAGGTGTGGTCGCCTTCAAGACCGAAATCGCCGAGCCCGACCGTGACGGTGGCGCGCTGCGCTATCGGGGTGTCGACATCGAGGATCTCGCCGGCAAGGTGACCTTCGGTGACGTCTGGGGTCTTCTCGTCGACAGCCGCTTCGGCCACGGGCTACCGCCCGCCGAGCCGTTCCCGCTGCCGGTGCACACCGGTGACGTCCGGGTCGACGTCCAGGCCGCGCTGGCCATGCTCGCCCCCATCTGGGGCTACCGGCCGCTGCTGGACATCACCGACGACGAAGCGCGTGACCAGCTGGCCCGCGCCTCGGTGATGGCGCTTTCGTACGTCGCCCAGTCGGCGCGCGGCATCGGGCAGCCCGCCGTCCCGCAGACCAGGGTCGACGAGGCGAAGTCGATCACCGAACGGTTCATGGTCCGCTGGCGCGGCGAGCCGGACCCGGCCCACGTCAAGGCCATCGACGCCTACTGGGTCTCGGCCGCCGAACACGGCCTCAACGCCTCGACCTTCACCGCCCGGGTGATCGCCTCGACCGGCGCCGACGTCGCCGCGGCGCTCTCCGGCGCGATCGGCGCCATGTCCGGCCCGCTGCACGGCGGCGCGCCGGCGCGGGTGCTGCCGATGATCGAAGAGGTCGAGAAGACCGGTGACGCCGTCGGCCTGGTCAAGGGCATCCTGGACCGCAAGGAACGGATGATGGGCTTCGGGCACCGCGTGTACCGCGCGGAGGACCCGCGGGCGCGCGTGCTGCGCCGCACCTGCCAGGAGCTCGGCGCGTCGCGCTACGAGGCTGCCGCGGAGCTGGAGCAGGTGGCGCTGAAGGAGCTGCGCGAGCGGCGTCCGGACCACCCGATCGAGACCAACGTCGAGTTCTGGGCGGCCGTGATCCTGGACTTCGCCCAGGTGCCGCCGCACATGATGCCCGCGATGTTCAGCTCGGCGCGCACCGCCGGCTGGGCCGCGCACATCCTGGAGCAGAAGAAGACCGGGCGCCTCGTGCGGCCGTCGGCCAAGTACGTCGGGCCGGAGCCGCGCAAGCCGGAGGACGTCGAAGGCTGGGACCTGGTCGCGAAGCAGTCCTGACGCGCGCTATGAACGGTCCGTTCCTTGCGAAATTTGCAAGGAACGGACCGTTCATAGCATCTGCGGGACCGAAGAATCATGCGCCGCGGTCGCCGAAAGCATGGCCGTGAGCTGATCGACCAGCCACCCGTCGAGCACCTCGCGCGGCACGGCACGCTCCTGCAGCCAGCTCAGCAGCGAGCCCTCGACCACCGCGGTCCAGCACCGCAACGTCAGCAGGAGCATAGGCGAGGGCTGCGACACTCCCAGCGCGCCGAGGATGAGCTCGACGGCGCGGTTGCGGACCTCGTCGATCGCCGCGTCCGTTTCCGACGTCGCGATCACCGAGCCGCTGCGCAACAGCGCGACATAACCCGCCCGGTAGTGATCGGCGACGTCGATCAGCCCGCGGACGGCGGCCCTCAGCCTGGTTTCGGGCGGGCCTTCCTCCAGGCCGGCCAGGCCGTCGATCAGGCCTTCGGTGACCGTTTTCAGCGCCTCGACCTGCAGTTCCCGCAGGCTCTTGAAGTACCGGTAGAACAGCGGCCGCGAAACCTCGGCGCGGGCGATGATGTCGTCGACCGTGACGAGTTCGGGCGCGCGCGAGCCGAACAGGTCCAGCGCGGCGCGGATCAGGTCCTCGCGGCGCGCCTCCGGCGACATCCGGCGTGGACGTCCGGTCACGGGGTGACGTCCAGTTTCGCCGCGGCCCGCAGCAGTCCCGGGGTGAGCCGGGAGAGGACCAGCGCGGCCTTGGCCTCCGGTGTCGACGGCTGGATCGCCTTGTCCTTCTCGACCGCGCGAAGGATGTCGCGCGCGACCTTTTCCGGGCCGAAACCGCGTTTCGCGTACAGCTTGCTGCTCGACTTCTGGCGCCGTTTCTGCTCGATCTCGTCGACGCCGACGAAACGGGTGGTGCTGGTGATGTTCGTGTTCACGATGCCGGGGCAGATCGCGGTCACGCCGATGTTCTCGGCGGCGAGCTCGGCCCGCAGGCAGACGCTCAACGTCAGCACGGCGGATTTCGTGGTGGCGTAGGCGGAAAGGATCTTCGACGGCAGATAAGCGGCGGCCGAAGCGACGTTGACGATCTGGCCGCCTTCCGCTCGCTCGCGCATCTGCTCGGCGAAGACGCGGCAACCATGGATGACACCCCACAGGTTCACGTCGATGAGGCGTTCCCAATCCTTGACCGTCGTGTCGAGGAACGGACCGGACAGGCCGATCCCGGCGTTGTTGACGACGATGTCCGGGACGCCGAACTCCTCCTTGACCTGCTGGGCGAACTTCTCGACCGCCTCGGCGTCGGCAGAGTCCACTGTGTACTCGCCGACGGTCGCGCCCTTGTCCCGCAGCAGTTTCGCGGTGTCGGCGGCGGCGGAGCCGTTGATGTCGGTGATGACGACGTCCGCACCCTTGTCCGCGAACGCGAGCGCCGTCGCGCGGCCGATCCCGCTGCCGGCGCCGGTGATCACGACGAGCTTGTGCGCGAAGCCTTTCGTCCTGGCCTGTTTGAGCGCGCGACTCTCCTCGCCGCCTTCGACGTGATCGATCAGCTCGGCGGTCGCGTCGGCGATCACCCGCGGTTTCTCGCGGACCACCCAGTGCGTGCCGACGATCCGGCGGATCCGGAGGTCCGGCGCCCAGCGCTCGATCTCGGTCTGCAACGGCGTGGTGACGAACTTGTCGCCGGTGGGCGCGAGCACCTGCACCGGGATCTCGGCGGGCCGCGGCCTCGGCCGGGAGAGGCGCGTGAACATGTTGGCGCGATACAGGTTGAGGCCGTACAGGCCGTCCGAAGTGGACGGCGCTCCGGCCGCCGGGTCCATCCGGCCGATCAGCGCGCCCATCGCGCCGGTGCGCCAGAGCACCTGCGGGATCAGGGGGATCTGGAAGCCGAGGATGTAGGTCGAATGCGCCCACTGGACGAGCGCGTTCTTGAGCCTTTTCGGGCTCGGACGCACCTGCGCGCGGAACCACGCGCCAGCGTGGTCGAGACTCGGCCCGGAGATCGACGTGAACGACGCGAGCCGACCGCGCAGCCTGTCCCCGGTGACCGAATGCCAGGTCTGGATGGAGCCCCAATCGTGCGCGAGCAGGTGGACCTTGCCCTCGGGCTGGACCTCGTCGACGACGGCGGCCAGGTCATCGGACAGCTGGTCCAATTTGTAGGACGCGCGTCCCGATGGCTTGTCCGAGCGGCCCGCGCCACGGACGTCGTAGACGACGACCCGGTAGCGGCGTTCCAGCAGAGCGGCGATGCCGTCCCACATCGAGCCGTTGTCCGGGTAACCGTGGACGAGCACCACCGTGGGCGCGTCGTCGACGCCGGTCACCCGGACCGAAAGGCGGACACCGTCGCTGGCCGTCACCCACTTGTGAGACATAGTGTCATGTTAGACAACTTGTCAATAACGGCGCTTGGTGAAGAGCGCGCGGCCGAGGCTCCATACGGTGTCGATCACGAGGACGAAGGTCCAGATTCGGCCGATGTTCAACAGCCAGTGACCACTGGAGTTCCAGTACCAGTCGCCAGGGTGCGGGCCCCCGAACAACGCTTCGGCGGGCCAGCTGTGACCGGCGAACGCCAGCGCCGCCTGCGCGACGACGTAGACCGCGACATGGACGATCCAGTTCCGGAGCGGGTTCGCGCGCTTGTTCGGTTCCTCCGTCACCGATTCGGCCGCTTGTGGACCGTCCTCGATCGTGCGGGGTACCGGCCTTTCCTTTTGTGACACCGTTTTTCGTGGTTCCACGGGAAACTCCGCAACCCCGACACGCCGTACGGCGCCACGAACCACAAAGGATCCGAAGAGCAGGAGCGCCGCCGCGCCGAAGCACGCGACACGCCAACCGGCGTCCGAACCGTAGAGCTGACCCGCCACGAAGGTCCCGATCGTCGCTCCGAGTAGCGTCGCGCTCTCGTAGATCCCCATCGCGCGGCCGAGACTGAGCCCGGCCGCCTCGGCGACCACCGCCTGCTCCACCGGGATGGCGGCCGCGAACGCCGCCGCGGACAGCACCCACATCACCGCGAGCACCGGCGGACTCGGCGCGAAGGACAACCCGGCCGCGAAGATCGCGCTCGCCACCATCGCCAGTGCGAGCACCCGCGTCCGGCCGACTTTGCGGACGAAGCCGTGCAGGTAGTCCGGCAGCAGGCTGTACACGATGAAGCCGGGAATGAAGACGGCGGCGATCTCGCCGAGCTGAAGCTGATGCCCGCGTTGCAGGTGCATCAGGAGCAACAGGGCGACGCCGGCCTCGGCCATCGCGGTCAGCGCGACGAGCGCGAGCATCGGGCGCATCCTCTTGCCCAGTTGCAGCAGCCGTGGCGCGCCTTCTTCGCGCACGGGCGTGGATTTCGCGTTCAGCAGGACGACCGCGGCCACCGCGCAGGCCGCCGCGCCGAGCCAGAACACGCCCCGGTAGTCGATCCAGGCGATGGCGGTCAGCGCGACCACGAACGCGATCCACGTCCCGCCACCCTCGGCCGCGAACAACTTGCTGAACGCTCCGTCGTCCCCGGCGAGCCCCTCCCCCACGCGGGCTCGCAACGCGACCCAGAACAGCGCACCGCCGGCGCCGCCGAGAACCGCGGCCAGATAGGCGACCCCGATCCCCGGAGCCACCGCGTAGACCACAAAGGACAGTCCATAGAGGACCGCGCCGATGGCCGCGATCCGGCCACGGTCGAACCGGTCCGCGAGGGAACCCGCGATCGGCCGGACCACGAATGACACCAGCGTCTCCAGCGCGGTCAGCGCCCCGACCTCGGCGGCCGACGCGCCGAGCTGGCTCCCCACCCACAACGGCAGGAGGAAATCGAGTACCTCCGCCGGCCCCTTGGTCAGCGCGGCGGCGAGCTGGTTCTCCTCCGCCCTTCGTTTCTGCGCTACTTCGTCCACCCCAGTACCCCCTTTTCGGATACGACTGTATTCTAAAAGAGGGTGGCCCTGCAAGGCGGGCGCCGAGACGGAGTCGGTCCAGGAGGGTCTCGCGTGCTTGGAGCCGAACACCCGAGTGCGGCACCCAAGCACGCGAGTCACGGTTCTGATCACACGAATCACGTCTTCGCGCCACCCGCCACGGTGACGAACGGGCTCTGTCACGTGAGCCCAGGGGCGAAGGGGCCCTTCGTCGCATCGGACGCGGCGAAGGGAGCCTTCACCCCACCACGAGCCCGCCCACGAACCCGAAACGCCACTCACGACCCGCCCGGCCCATCCGGTGCACAGAGAGGAGGATGCATCCGTGCCGAAGATCGTGGACCACGCCGAACGCCGCAGGGAGATCGCCGGCGCCCTCCTGCGCATCGTCGCGCGCGAAGGCGTCGAGGCCGTCAGCGTGCGCTCGGTCGCCGTCGAAGCCGGGGTGTCCGCAGGCGCGGTGCAGAAGTACTTCTCCACCAAGGAAGACCTGTTCCGGTTCGCCCTCGACATGACCAGCGAGTTCCTGGAGCAGCGCTGGAACACCCTCGACCAGTCCGGCGACCTGCTGGACCTGCTGCTGCGCCTGCTTTTCGAGGCGATGCCGCTCGACGAGCAACGCCGCGCGGAGGTGATCGTCATCAACGCCTTCACCGCCCGCGCCGCCGTCCGGCCGTCCTGGGCCGAGTTCATCCGCACCGGTTACGACGAGCTCGCGGAGATCACGACGCAGTACCTCTCGAAAGCGCAGTCGGAGGGCCACGTCCGGAACGACCTCGCGGCGAGCGACCTGGCCGATGCCGTCCTCGCCCTGTCGGACGGCTTCGCGAACCGAATGCTCACCGCCGCCGATCCGGCCGCGCTCCTTCCCTCCCTCGAAACCTCGGTTCGGACGCTCCTGACTCCACGCGTTTAGTCCTCTAGATGCGGTCCTTGCACACGCAACTACCGCATCTAGAGGACTAAACGCGGCGAGGGCGGTGCCACCGGTGTCCATCGATCGGTTGACAGCCGGGTTCAGTCCAGCGGTCGTCCCGGGACAGCGGCCCGCTGAAGCACGATCGAGGTATGAAGACAGCGGTGAGAGTGCGTGGCCTGCGTAAGGAGTACCCGGGCCACACGGCCGTCGGGGGGATCGACCTCGACATCGAGCCGGGCGAGGTGTTCGCGCTGCTCGGCCCCAACGGGGCGGGCAAGACGACCACGGTCGAGATCCTGGAGGGCCATCGCGAGAGAACCCAAGGCGAGGTCGACGTCCTCGGCGAGGATCCCGGCACCGCGGACCGGGCTTGGCGGGCGCGGCTCGGGATCGTGTTGCAGACGGCCAACGACGCGGCCGAGCTCACCGTCGCCGAAACCGTCCGGCACTTCGCCCGCTACTACCCAGACCCCCGCGACGTCGGAGAAGTGATCGAGAAGGTGGGCCTGACCGATAAGGCGGGTGCCCGCGTCAAAAGCCTGTCCGGAGGCCAACGACGTCGTGTGGACGTCGCGCTCGGGATCATCGGACGGCCCGAGCTGGTGTTCCTCGACGAGCCCACGACCGGATTCGATCCGGCGGCCCGGCGCCGGTTCTGGGAGCTGATCAGGAGTCTCGCCCGCGAAGGCACCACGATCCTGCTCACCACGCACTATCTGGACGAGGCCGAGGCGCTGGCCGACCGGGTCGCGGTCATCACCCGCGGCGCGATCGTCGCCGAAGGGACGCCGCAGACGCTCGGCGGCCGGGCGACCGCGGAGGCCACCGTCCGCTGGACCGACGCGCGCGGTGGCCACCAGGAGCGCACCCATTTCCCGGCCAAGCTGATCCGCGAACTCTCCGCCGACGGTCACGAGCCCATCGAGCTGACCGTCCACCGCCCCACCCTCGAAGACACCTACCTCGACCTGATCGGAGAAGCCCGATGAGCGCGCCGGCCCTCCCGGGCACCCTCTCGCTCGGTCTCGTCCGCGGCGCCGCGGAGATCAAACAGTTCTTCCGCATCCGCGAGCAGGTGATCTTCACCTTCGCCTTCCCCTCGCTGCTGATGATCCTGCTCGGCTCGATGCTGAACTCCTCGATGCCCGGGATGGCGATCACCACCGGCCAGGTGCTGGCCGCGGGCATGATCGGCTCCGGCATCGTCTCGACGTCCTTCACCAGCATCGGGATCAACCTCGCGTCCGACCGCGAGCTCGGCGCGCTGAAACGGCTGCGTGGCACACCGATGCCCGCGGCGGCCTACTTCGCCGGCAAGATCATCCTGGTGGGCTTCACCAGCGTCGCGCAGGTGGCGCTGATGTCGATCGTGGGCAGCCTGCTGTTCGACCTGGAACTGCCGACCGACCCGGCGAAACTGCTGACCGCGCTGTGGGTCTTCCTCCTCGGCATCACCGGTTGCACGCTGCTGGGCATCGCGCTCGGCTCGGTCACCAAGACGGTCAGCGGCGCGGTCGCGGTGACGAACCTGATCTACATCGCGCTGCAGTTCATCTCCGGGGTGTTCGTCACGCCGATCACCACGCTGCCGAAGGTTATGGTCGACATCGCTTCGTTCTTCCCGGTGAAGTGGATCTGCCAGGGCTTCCGCTCGGTGTTCCTGCCGGCCGAGGCCGCGAGTCAGGAGATGGCGGGGACATGGGAACTTCCGATGGTGGCGCTGGTGCTGACGGCGTGGTGCGCCGCGGGGCTGCTGCTGGCGAAGCTGACGTTCCGCTGGTCGAACGAAGGCAGGTGAACGCCTGGGAGCGGTTCTACTGGCTCTGGGAGGTCCTGTTCGGAGTCACCTTCGTCGCGACGACGGCCTTGGTGGTTCTCGATGACGGGACGACGACCGCCAAAGCGGTCGCGCTCCTGTGCCTGGCCGGACTCGGCGCGACCTACCTGGTCCAAGGACGCCGCCTCGTCAAGGGCCCCGAGTACGAGCACACGCCGTGGCTGTTCGCCGGGACGCTGATGCTCTTCACGCTGGGCGCCGTCTTCGCCTCGGGCAACTCCAGCTTCATCCTCTTCCTGGTCTGCCCTGTGCTGTACATGACGATGCCGACGAAGGCGGCGTCGATCCTCACCACGGCGGCGGTGCTGTCGAGCCCGGCGTCGCTGCTCGTCCGGGGCGGGCTCGACGAGCAGCCGGTCCTGCTGCCGATGACGGCGATCCTGATCATCTTCAGCCTCCTCGCCGGCCGCTACACCACCCAGATCATCGAGCAGAGCAAGAGCAGGGCGGCGCTGATCGACCAGCTGAAAGCCAGCCAGGCCGAGGTTTCCCGGCTTTCGCGGGAGGCGGGGACGGCCGCCGAACGCGAACGCATGGCCCGCGAGATCCACGACACGCTGGCGCAGGGTTTCACCAGCATCGTCACGCTCACCCAGGCTATCGAGTCCGAAATGGACACCGATCCGAAGGCGGCCCGCCGTCATCTGGAGCTCGCGGCCCGGACGGCGCGGGAGAACCTGGCGGAGGCGCGGGCGATGGTCGCGGCTCAGGGGCCGTCGGCGCTCGCCGCCACTTCACTGGAGGAAGCCTTGCGCCGTCAGGTGGAACGGCTGGCCGAGGAGACCGGGATCGAGGCGTCGATCGACGTCGACGGCCCGCTGCCCGCGCTACCGATGGCCACCGAGGTCGTCCTGTTGCGAGGAGCGCAGGAGGCCTTGAGCAACATCCGCAAGCATTCCCGCGCCACCTCGGCCGCGCTCCGGCTGTCCACTATGGATGGACGGGTCCGGCTCGCCGTGACCGACGACGGCGCCGGATTCGACCCCGGGGCGCCCACCGAGGGCTTCGGCCTGGCGGGGATGCGGGCGCGCACCGATCAGGTCGGTGGCATCGTGACACTGAAGAGCGAACCCGGTGCGGGGACGAGGCTGGAACTGGAGGTACCCGCGTGATCACGATCATGCTGGTCGACGATCACCCCGTGGTGCGGGAAGGCCTGCGCGGCATGCTGGAGGCCGAGCCGGACCTGAGCGTCGTCGGGGAAGCGGGTTCCGGCGACGAGGCGGTCGCGCTGAGCCGGGTCAAGCAGCCGGACGTGATCCTGATGGATCTGCGGATGCCCGGTCTCGACGGCGTCGGCGCGACGCGGAAGATCCTCGCCGACCGGCCGGAACAGCGGGTCGTCGTGCTCACCACCTACGAGACGGACGCGGACATCCTGCGCGCGGTCGAAGCCGGCGCCTCCGGGTACCTGCTGAAGGACGCTTCGCGCGCGGAGCTGGCCGGTGCGATCCGTGCCGCGTCGCGCGGCGAGACGGTCTTGGCGCCTTCGGTGGCCGGGAAGCTGGTGAACCGCGTGCGCAACCCGACGACGTCACCGTTGTCGGCGCGCGAGATCGAAGTGCTCCGGCTGGTGGCGAGGGGAAGCACCAACGCCGAGATCGGCCGGACACTCCACATCAGCGAGGCGACGGTCAAGACCCATCTGCTGCGCGTGTTCGGCAAACTGGACGTTTCGGACCGTACGGCCGCTGTGACCACCGCTATGCGACTGGGCCTGCTCGGGTAGGCAGAATGCGACCCATGCTTGCCTCGACCGAATTGGCGCTGCTTCGCCGCCTCGCGCACGAGCAATCCTCGTGCCGCGCCCCGTCCATCGTCGCCGCCGTCGTCCGCGACGGGGAACTCGCCTGGTCAGGAGGGCGCGGGCGGGTCAACGGCGAGACACCCGGCGCCGACACGCAGTACCGGCTCGGCTCGATCACCAAGACACTCGTCGCGACGGCCGTCATGCGGTTGCGCGACGAGGGCAAGCTCGACCTCAACGACCCGCTGGAGCAGCACCTGCCGGGCACCGCGTTCGGCTCGGCCACCATCGCGCAGCTGCTGTCGCACACCTCGGGCCTGACGGCGGAATCGCCCGGTTCCTGGTGGGAGCGCACCGTGGGCGTCGACTGGGACGCGCTGGTAGAGAGCCTCAAGGACGGCGCGACGCGGCTGCGGCCGGGCAGCCGGTTCCACTACAGCAACGTCGGTTACGGCGTGCTCGGCGAGCTGGTCGCCCGGCACCGCGGGCAGTCTTGGCTCGACGTCGTCCGCGCCGAAATCCTCGGCCCGCTCGGGATGACCCGCACCTCGCCGCATCCCGAAGGCGCGCACGCGAACGGGTTCGCGGTGCACCCCTTCGCCGATCTCCTCATGCCGGAGCCGTCGCCGGACGCGGGCGCGATGGCGCCGGCCGGGCAGCTGTGGTCGACGATCACCGACCTCGCCCGCTGGACGTCGTTCCTCGGCGGCCACACCGGCGGCGTGCTGAGCGAGCAGACCGTCGCGGAGATGCGCGAAATGGTCACCGTGGACGACGGCGACGCCTGGACCACCGGGTTCGGCCTCGGTGTCATGCTGGTCCGCACCGAAGGCAGGCGGCTGGCCGGGCACACCGGATCGATGCCGGGGTTCCTCGCCTGCTCGCTGGTCGACGCGAACGCCGGTATCGGCGCGCTGGTGCTGACGAACTCGACGGCGGGTGTCGGCATCACGCAGCTCTGCCTCGACCTGATGAAGCTGACCGAACAGCACGAGCCCGCCATGCCCGCGGAATGGCAACCGTCCACAGTGGATCCGAAGCTGCTGGAGCTGACCGGGCTGTGGCACTGGGGGCCGACGCCGTACCACCTGCGGCTGCTTCCTGGTGGCTTGTTCTCCCTCGCGCCGACCGACGGCCCAGGCCGCGCGTCGCGCTTCGCGCCGGTGGGTGAGGACACCTGGGTCGGGCTCGACGCCTACTACGCGGGCGAAATGCTGCGGGTCGGACGGGATTCGGCGGGCAAGCCGAACCACCTCGACCTCGCGACGTTCATCTTCTCTCGGACCCCGTTCGACCCGGCCGCGCCCATCCCGGGCGGCGTCGACCCCGGGGGCTGGCGCTAACGGAAGCGGACGGCGGCGGTCGTGAACACACGGCCGCCGTCGGCGCACACCGGGACGTCGCCGTAACGGGCGTCGCCGACGACCCACATCCGGCGCGGACCGCGCAAGGACTCGGCGAGTTCGTCAGGGCAGTCCTCGATGACGAACTTCGCCGGGGCGCCCTCGAGCACCACCCACCCGCGCGTGGTCCCGGCGTCCGGATCCAGCGCGGCGGTGGCCAGCGTCCAAGGGCCCAACACGACGTCGAGGGCACCTTCACGGCGCTGGATGGTGAACCGCAGCGCCGCCCACCACTGGCGGATCCTCGGCGACGACCTCTCCCCCGGGAGATCTCCGTGCATCCAGGACGGCAAGCCGGGAACGAACACGAGCACGAGCGCGCCCACGAAACCGACGATCGCGCCGATGGTGGCGGTGTCGTCCCAGTCGCGGAAGATCCAGTGCCCGCCGAGCCCGAGGAAGTACAGGAGCAGGAAACCCCATCTGGGTCTCCAGGGTTCGGGCATCAGGCAGCCGGGGTGTGCCCGACCGCCGAGCCGACGGCCGCGATGAACTTGCGGGCGATGCGCTTGCCCTCGCCCCAGTCGACGAAGCCGAACTTCAAGCTCGTCTGGATCGCCAGCCCGGAGCCCTCCGTCGTCCGCTCCACCTTCACGGTGACCGTCTGCCCGTAGCTGAAGAAGCCGAGCTTCGTCGAGAAGGTGACATACCCGGCCGCGGCGTCGTAATAGGGGACCTGGCCCTTCACCGCGTCGACCCCGTTCGGGAGGGCCTGCCACAACACCTCAGGGGGAACCGGGAATCGCTCGTGCACTGTCGCCATGAGGCGAGAAGCTACCCGTGCGCCGGGCACCGGCGGGAGCGAGTCGTTCGATCCCACATACCGGACACGCGACACCGACTATCAGCAGGGTCATCCCGACCTGAGAGACTGGGCACATGACCGACGCACCTGAGTTGACCCTCCCCGCGGACCTGAAGCCTGCCGATGGCCGCTTCGGCTGCGGACCGTCCAAGGTCCGTGACGAGCAGCTCGCCAACCTGGCGAAATCCGGTGCCACCTACCTCGGCACGTCGCACCGTCAGAAGCCGGTGAAGTCCCTCGTCGGCCGCGTGCGTGCGGGTCTGTCCGAATTGTTCTCCCTGCCCGAAGGCTACGAAGTGGTCCTCGGCAACGGCGGGACGACCGCATTCTGGGACGCCGCCGCGTTCGGGCTCGTGCGGGAACGTGCGCAGCACTTCACCTACGGCGAGTTCTCCTCGAAGTTCGCCACGGTGACCAAGGGCGCCCCGTTCCTCGCCGACCCGATCGTCGTGAAGGCCGACCCGGGCAGCGCGCCCGAGATCGCCTACGAGGCCGGCGCCGACCTGGTCGGCTGGGCGCACAACGAGACCTCGACCGGTGTCGCGGTGCCGGTGCGCCGCCCTGAAGGCAGTGAAGGCGCCCTCGTCGCCATCGACGCCACCTCCGGCGCGGGCGGCCTGCCGGTCAAGGCCGAGGACTTCGACGTCTACTACTTCGCGCCCCAGAAGTCCTTCGCCTCCGACGGTGGCCTCTGGATCGCGCTGGCTTCGCCCGCGGCCGTCGAGCGCATCGGCGAGATCGGCGCGAGCGACCGCTGGATCCCCGAGTTCCTGTCGCTGACCACCGCGCTCGACAACTCGCGCAAGGACCAGACGTACAACACCCCGGCGGTGTCGACGCTGTTCCTGCTGGCCGACCAGATCGAGTGGATGAACTCGAACGGCGGCCTGGAGTGGACGACCTCGCGCACCCGCGACTCGTCGACCCGGCTGTACGAATGGGCCGAGAAGACCAGCTACACGACGCCGTTCGTCAGCGACCCGTCGCTGCGCTCGCAGGTCGTCGGCACCATCGACTTCGCCGACGAGGTGGACGCCGCCGCGGTGGCGAAGGTGCTGCGCGCCAACGGGATCGTCGACACCGAGCCGTACCGGAAGCTGGGCCGCAACCAGCTGCGCGTCGGCCTGTTCCCGGCCATCGACCCGGACGACATCACGAAGCTGACCCAGAGCATCGAGTACGTCGTCGAGCGCCTGGGCTAGGACTCTCTTCGCGCGTGAAGGCCCCCTTCCCTCGGCTGAGCCGAGGGAAGGGGGCCTTCACGCGCTATCAGGGCGAAATAGAGCAGCAGGACCAGGCCGTACAGGACGTAGGACTCCGTCGCCAGCCACCAGCCGAAGCTCCCGGCGGGCCGCGGCGCGAGCCACATCGGCGCGACGACGAACAGCGCCACCGTCACGGCCGCGAGCGCGTACGAAACGACCGAGCGCGCCCGGATCAGCAGCGCGAGGATCGGCACGCACCAGATCCAGTGGTGCGTCCAGGACACCGGCGACACCAGCAGCCCGCCGACGGCGCAGGCGGTCAGCGCGAACACCGGCTCCGCGACACGCACGATCACGTACGCGGTCAGCGCGACCACGGCGATCGACGCCAGCACCCAGACGACGTCTTCGGCCGAGCCGAAACCGAACCGCGCGAGCATCCCGCGCAGCGATTGGTTCCCGACGTAACCGCGATCGCCGATGCGGCCGGTGTCGAACAGGATGTTCGTCCAGAACTTCGCCGACGCGTCCGGCGCGGCCAGGAACATCAGCGCGCCCGCGCCGAGGAATCCGGCCACGACCCTGGCCGCGGAGCGGAAATCCTTGCGGAACAAGAAGAACAGGATGAAGAAGGCCGGCGTCAGCTTGATCGCCGCGGCAATGCCGATCAGCAGGCCCTTCGTGCGGGCGCGGCCCGGCAGCAGCGCGTCGAGGACGACCAGCAGCATCAGCAGCGTGTTCACCTGGCCGAAGCCGAGCGTCGAGCGGACCGGTTCCATGATCCCGCCGACGGCCTGTGCCCCGATCGCCGCCAGGACGGCGATGGCTCGGCCACGGACGTTCGCGCGGTCGGTGAGCGAGCCGTTGAGCGTCGCCACGAAGACGTAGACGACGATCCCGCCCGCAATGATCGACGCGAGCCCGACCAGTCGCGTGGCCAGCGCGGCGGACAGCAGCGTGCCGGGCAGGAACACCGCGGCCGCGAACGGCGTGTAGGTGAAGGGCAGCCAGCCGCCGTGCGTCTGCACCCACGCGCCGTACGGGTCGCCCGAGTCGAGAAGCAGCCGCGCGCCGCCGATGTAGACCTCGAGGTCCTGGCCGTCGAACACCTTGAGCGTGAACAGCACGCCGACCACGACGGCTTCGAGCGCGAGCAACGCCCCCGCGAGTTTCCGCCCCGACAATCCCACCAGCACCCGGCGAGATTACCCACCGCTACTCCGCATCCAGTCCTCTGGATGCGGTAGTTAGCACCACGAACCACCGCATCCAGAGGACGAAACGCGAGCTAGGCGAGGGCCTGGGTCGGAGGCAGACGCGCCGCGCGCATCGCCGGATAGGCACCGGCGACGGCACCGACCAGCGCCGAGATCCCGACCCCGCCGAGCAGGGCGCCGACGGGCAGCACCGCCGGCCAGCCCTGGCTCAGCGCGTACCCCGACGTCACCAGTACCCCGACCAGGACCCCGGCGATCCCGCCGAGCCCGGACAACAACACCGACTCGGCCAGGAACTGGCCTCTCACCTGCCGTTTCGTCGCGCCGAGCGCGCGGCGGAGGCCGATCTCCCGGCGCCGCTCCAGCACCGAGATCACCATCGTGTTGGCCACCCCGACGCCGCCGACCAGCAACGCCACCCCGCCGAGCCCGAGGAACAGCGCGCTGTAGGTGTTCTCCGTCAGCTTCTGCGCCTCCAGCGCTTCCGACGGACGACGGACCTCGACCTCGTTCGGCGCCTCCGGGTTCATCGTCTGCGCGAGCACCGACCGCACGTTCTCGACCTGCGAATCCTTCGCCCGCACGTACACCGTCGTCGGGTGGCCCTTGAAGTCGAGGAGCCGTTCGGCGGCGTCCCAGCCGACCAGCACCGAACGCTCGATCTCGGGCGCCAGCGGCGTCGGCCCGAGGATCCCGCCCACGGTGAACCACTTCCCGTCGACGTACACCTGCGGCGGTTTCGCCGGGTCGATGTGGTCGATCCCGAGCCGCGCCGCCGCGACCGAACCGAGCACGACGACCGGATAGTCGCGAGTGGCGTCCCGGAGGAACCGCCCATCGCGGACGGCGCCGCCGATGACGTCGAGAAGGTCCGGCGTCGCCGCGTAGACGCCGAGGCCGGACGTCTCGTCCTTGTCGATCTTGTCCGTGCGCCGCACGCTCGCGCCGGTGGTGCCGGTCGCGGACGCCGCCGTCACCGGCGCGATCCGCTTCGCCATCGGCACCGCGCTGTCCGGCAGGGTCGCGTCGCCGCCGAACATCGTCTTGCCCGGGCCCGCCGTGAGCAGGTTGGTGCCCAGCGCGGCCAGCTGGTCGTGCAACGCCTTCGCGCCCGAAGCCGGGATCGCGAGCACCGCCACCATCGCGGCGATCCCGATCCCGATGCCGAGCGCGGACAGCACCGCCCGCATCGGCCGCGTCCGCATCCCGTGCGCGCCGAGGTTCAGCACGTCACGCGGGCCGAGCCGGGCCGGATCCGGCGTCTTGTCGAGGACGGGCGCGCTCACACCAGCACCCCCGTCCCGGTGTCGAGCCGGATCCGCCCGTCCCGCAGTTCGATCCGTCGCGGGATGCCCGCCGCGATCTCCCGGTCGTGCGTGATGATCACGACCGTCGTCCCCTGCGAGCTCAGCGTGGCCAGCAGGTTGAGGATCGCCGCGCCGTTGCCCGTGTCGAGGTTCCCGGTCGGCTCGTCGGCCAGCAGGATCGACGGCGAGTTGACGACCGCCCGCGCGATCGCCACCCGCTGCCGTTCCCCGCCGGAGAGCTCGTTCGGGAAATGCCCCGCCCGGTGCGCGAGCCCGACGCGGTCGAGCGCCGCCAGGGCCCGCTCGCGCCGTTTCCGCCGCGGCACCCCCGCGTACAGCAGGCCCGTCGCGACGTTGTCGACCGCGCTCACCCCCTCGCTGAGGAAGAACTGCTGGAACACGAACCCGATCCAGCGCGACCGCAACGCCGAAAGCTTGCGGTCGGGCAGTTTCGCCACGTCGTGCCCGCGCAGTTCGATGACGCCGCCGGTCGGCCGGTCGAGTGTGCCCATCAGCTGCAGCAGCGTCGACTTGCCGGACCCCGACGGGCCGAGGATGGCGACCATCTCCCTGTCCTCAATGGACAGTGTCACCTCGTGCAGGGCGCGCACGCCGCCGGGGTAGGTGCGCGAGGCGTTGCGCACGGCCAGCACCGGGGTCATGACGTCGTCACCACCCGCATCCCGGCGGCGAGGCCGGTGCCGGTGACTTCGACGCGTCCGCCGGAGAACAAGCCGGTCTTCACCGCGATGAGACGCCGCTTGCCGCCTTCGTCGACCTCGACGGCGTACCCGCCCTCGGCGAGCGCGAGCAGCGCCCCGACCGGGACCGCCAGTACTCCACTGTGGACTTCCTTGGTGAACCGCACGGACACCGGTGTCGAATCGAGCGATCCCGCCGCGGCCGGATCGTCCAGTTTGATCTTCACCTTGATCTTCGGCTTGCCGTCGTCCTGCCCGGCGCCGTCCTTGCCGTTCTCCGCGACCTTGCCGACGTCGGTGAGCACGCCGGTCGTGGTCTTGCCGCCGGTGATGTCGACGCCGACCTTGTCCCCCGCCTTGGCGATGGCCTGCTTGGCGGCGTCGAGTTTGACCTCGACGAGACGCTCGGTGCCGGTGTACTTCAGCAGTTCGCCGCCGCCGGGGCCGCCGAGTTGCGCGGCGACCTGCGAAACCCGGATCTCACCCGGTGCGAGGACGACGTCCCCCTGGCCGAAAGCGCCGGTCTGCTCCAGGCCCAGCGCCTTCTGCCATTTCTTGAGCGCGGCGGCGGTGGCGGAGGTGAACTTGGTGTCGGGCGTGCCGAAACCGCCGAAACCGAGCGCCTTCAGGTTCTCCTCCAGCTGCTTGACGTCCGGGCCGTCCGCGGCCCCGTCGGCGAGGTCGCGGAAGAACGGCAGCGTGCCGTAGAACAGCGGGACGGGTTTGGCGTCGACGCCGTACACGGTCTTGCCGCGAGTGAGCACCGCGCCCGCGTCCGGCAGGGCGGTGATCGTGCCCTGTTTCCGGCCGGCGAGGGAGCTTTCCTCACCGTAGCCCAGAGTCCCGTTCGCCTCTTCCTCCTCTTGCAGGTTGGTCTTCTCGACCTGCGCGGTCTCCACCGGCGGGGGTGCCTGCCCGACCTGCTGGGCTTCGGAGGTGACCCTGGTCAGCACGACCACCGACACCGTCCCGACCACGACGACGAGGACCGCCGCGATGATGAACCAGCGCGCCCGGCGCGACCGCCGTGCGCCGCCGGGGCCTTCGTGTTCGCTCATTTCGCCGGAGCCGCCCTCATGGTCATGCCGAGACCGCAGGCCTTCGCCGCTTCTTCGAACTTCTTGGGATCGCTCATGTCCATCGTCATGGCGGCGCCCTTGCCGCTGGGATCGGGATCCGGCATGTCGATTCCGTGCTCGCGCATGCACTTGGCTTCCTTGCGCATCTTGTCGAGTTCTTCCGGCGTGGGCGGCTTGATCTCGCCACCGTTGGGCAGCAGCTTCCGGCACGCGTCGCTCGCGGCCTTCATCTTGTTCTCGTCGCGCCCGACCTCGCCCGCCTCGATGGAGATCGAGCCCTGCCCCTCACCGTTGGTCTGGGGATCCGGCATGTCGACGCCGTGCTCCCGCATGCACTTCGCGAAGTTGCGCATCTTGTCCTCATCGGACACGTTGTCGGCCTGCTTCCCGTCGCCCGCGCCGGCGGCGGGCGGAGACGAGATCGAGGCGACCTTGTCGCCGCCGTCCCCGCCACCGCCACAGCCGGCCACCAGCGCGAGGACCGCTCCGGCGATCAGTGCCGCCATCGGTCGTTTCCGCATCGCTGCTCCTTCGGTCGTCTTGGCGCACCGATTTCTACGGAGCGGGCGATTCCGGCGCGGTAAGCGATGTTGCTTATGTCGCGCTTACCGTCCCGATCAGCGGAACAGAGATCTGATCTATCCGCCGTCTTTCCGAGTGAACCCAGCATCTAGGCAGCCTTTCGGAGGTTCACATCCGACCTTTGACCTCTTAGAGTCGCCGACGTCCACACCTCAGCGAGGAGGAGTGCATGAATCGCCGCAAGCCACTCCGGGCCCTGGCGGCCCTCGTCATCGCGACCACCGCACTGGGCGTCGCGCCCGCCGCGGAAGCCGCGCCGCTCCCGTCCGACCACGCCTACGACGACCCGTTCACCGCCGACCGGACGCGCTGGTGGCGCGACGACCGCTTCGGCCAGTTCATCCACTTCGGCGCGTACTCCCAGCTGCAGGGGAAGTACACCCGCCCTGATGGAAGCGTTTGCCAGGACGCCGAATGGATCCAGCGGAACTGCCGGATCCCGCGCGCCGAATACGAGCAGATCGCCGCGAAGTTCGACCCCGCCGGTTTCGACGCGAACGCGATCGCGCAGTCGGCGAAAGACGCGGGACAGAAGTACGTGGTGATCACGTCGAAGCATCACGAGGGCTACGCGATGTGGCCGACGAAGGTCAACAAGTTCAACCTCCGCGACCACTCGTCGTTCGACAAGAAGCGCGACATCCTCGCCGAGCTGAAGCGTGCGACGGCCGCGCGCGACGTCAAGCTCGGCTTCTACTACTCGATCTGGGATTGGCACGACCCGGACTTCCCGGACCCCGCGACCTTCCCGAAGTACAAAGAGCGGATGTACGCCCAGCTCAAGGAACTCGTCGACAACTACCGCCCGGCGGTGCTGTGGTTCGACGGCGAGTGGAGCACCGACCGGCCCAACAACCCGTGGACGGAAAGGGACGGCGAGGAACTGGAGGCCTACGTCCGCGGCCTCGATCCGTCCATTGTGGTCAACAACCGCGTCGGCAAACGCCGGGTTGTCGACGGCGACACGGGGACGCCCGAACAGGAGATCCCGGACAAGCCGGTCGACGGGCAGCTGTGGGAATCGTGCATGACCCTCAACGGCAGCTGGGGCTACACCGATTGGGACCACAACTGGAAGTCCTCGGCGGATCTGACCAGGAAACTGCTCTCGATCGCCGGCCGTAGCGGGAACTTCCTGCTCAACGTCGGCCCGGATCGCAACGGCCGGGTACCGCGGGAATCCATCGACAGGCTGAAGCAGATGGGCCAGTGGCTGCGGACGAACGGCCAGTCCGCCGCCGTCTACGGGGCGGGCGCGCCAGGTCTGGTCGCGGAACCGGGCTGGGGTGTCGTCAGCCGTCGCGGTGACAAGCTGTACGCGTCGGTGTTCGATTGGCCCGCTTCGGGCGGTTCGCTGACGCTCGACGCGTTGGCACCCTTCCGCGTCCGCGACGCGCGGGTGCTCGGCAGCCGTCAGCGCGTGCGGGTCGAGCAGTCGCCCGCAAGCGTGAAACTCACGCCGTCGGGCAGCCGGACGAACGACATCGCGACCGTCATCGAGCTGAGCGTCGACCCGCTGCCGCAGGCGCCTGTCGGACGCGGGACCGGGTTGACCGCCGAATACTGGCCGAACGCGGACTTCACCGGGACGCCGACGGTGCGCCGGGTCGAGCCGGGCGTGAACCACAACTGGAAGTTCACCGGCTCACCGGACGCGAAGATCCCGGCGGAGACCTTCTCGTCGCGCTGGACCGGGCAGGTCACCGCGCGCGACACCGGGAAGTACACGTTCACCACGGTCTCGGACGACACCGTGCGGCTGTGGGTCGACGGGAAACTCCTGATCGACAACACCACACCCCACGGGCCCAGTGTCGACAAAGCGACTCTCGACCTGGTCGCCGGGCGGTCGTACGCGATCCGGCTCGACCACACCGAACGCGGCGGGGAGGCGTCGATGAAGCTGCTGTGGTCGAGCCCGAACACACCGCAGCAGGTGATCCCGGCGCGTCAGTTGCACCCAGCCGGATGACGCGTGCTTGAAGCCGGAACTCGCGTGTTTCCAGCCGGATCACGCGAGTTACGGCTCCAATCACGCGAGTTACGTCTTCGATCACGCGAGTTACGTCTTCGATCACGCGAGTTCGGCCTTACCCGCCACCCGGTCGGCTGATCCCCGCAAGATCGAAAGGCCAGACGTCGCGAAGGGGACTTTCCCCTCGTCCAATGCGGGGAAAGTCCCCTTCACCCGCACTCCGGGGCGCGAAGTGACGTTGCGAAAGCGGCACACGCTTATCCCCCGCTTACCCCCTCCCGGGGCAGACTGGCCTGGTGAGAGTGCTGGTGGTGGAAGACGAGCGGCTCCTGGCGGACACGATCGCCGAGGGCCTGCGACGGTTCTCCATGGCCGTCGACGTCTGCTACGACGGCGCGCAGGCCCTGGACCGGGTGGGGGTGCACGGCTACGACGTCGTCGTGCTCGACAGGGACCTCCCCGTCGTGCACGGCGACGAGGTCTGCGCAGCGGTGATCGGGACCGGGGGCGAGGCGCGGGTCCTCATGTTGACGGCCGCGGCCGACGTCAACGACCGGGTCGCCGGGCTGGGCCTCGGCGCCGACGACTACCTGACGAAACCGTTCGCGTTCGCCGAACTCGTCGCGCGGGTGCAAGCGCTCTCACGGCGCGCGCGGCCGGCGCTGCCGCCGGTGCTGGAACGCGGCGGCGTGGTCCTCGACCTGCCCCGGCACCAGGCGTCCCGCGACGGCCGGTTCCTTCCCTTGTCCCCCAAGGAGTTCGCGGTACTGGAGGTGCTCATGCGCGCCGAAGGGACCGTCGTCAGCGCGGAAGACCTGCTGGAGAAGGCATGGGACGAACACGCCGACCCGTTCACGAACGCCGTCCGCGTGGCGATGATGACGTTGCGGCGCAAACTCGGTGAGCCGCCGCTGATCGAGACCGTGCCCGGCGCGGGTTACCGGTTCGGGTCGTGAAACCGCTCCGGCTCTCCGTGCGCACCAAGCTGACGGCGCTCTACGGCGGCGCCTTCCTGCTCGTCGGGCTCGCGTTGCTCATCGTCAACTACCTGCTGGTGAGCTCGACCCTGCCGGACTCGGCCGCGTTCGCGAACGGGGCGACCGCGGGGACCCAGTTCGAGGTCGCCAGGGCGTATCCGATGGACACGACGACCATTCTCCCGGCCGAGCGCGCCCAGGCCACGCAGCTGGTCGCGACCTCGATCACCGAATACCGCTCGGACGTCCTTTCCACCCTGCTGTGGCAATCGCTGGTGGCGCTGGCGATCGCCGGCGGGCTCGCGGTACTGCTCGGCTGGCTGATGGCGAGCCGCGTGTTGCGGCCGCTGCACGCGATCACCTCGACGGCACGGAAACTCGAGGTCGAAAACCTCGACCGGCGCATCGACCTCGACGGTCCCGACGACGAACTCAAGGAACTCGCCGACACCTTCGACGGCATGCTCGACCGGCTCGCCGTGTCGTTCGACAGCCAGAAACGCTTCGTCGCCAACGCCTCCCACGAATTGCGGACCCCGCTCGCGGTGCAGCGGACGCTGGTCGAGGTGGCGATGGCCGATCCCGCCGCGAGCCCGGAGGTCCGGAAACTCGGCGAGCACCTGATCTACACCAACGAACGCAGCGAACGGATGATCGAGGGCCTGCTCGTCCTCGCCCGCAGCGACCGCGGCCTGGCCGCGCGCGGCCCCGTCCGGCTGGACGAGGTCGCGGCGACGGTGATCCGGTCGGCGTCGGCCATGGCCGAGGAAGCCGGCGTCACGGTGGAGTCGCGGCTGCGGCCGCGGACGGTGTCCGGCGATCCCGTGCTGCTGGAACGGCTGGTCACGAACCTGGTGCACAACGCCATCACCTACAACCACAAGGGCGGCTGGGTCCACGTCGACATCGGCGTCGATCCGGCTCTGGTGGTGCGCAACACCGGCCCGCAGGTACCGCTGGACGCCGTACCGGCGCTGTTCGAGCCGTTCCGGCGGCTCTCGGGCGACCGCACCGGCGACTCGCGCAACGCCGGGCTCGGCCTGTCGATCGTCCGGTCCATCGCGAAGGCGCACGGCGGGACGGCGGGCGCGGAACCGGGTGGCCGCGGCGGCGGACTGGTCGTCCGGGTGCGGCTGCCGTAGATTCCCCCGATCGTGACTGTGCGTGTCCGGCGCGTCACGCGGCGAGCGGCGCTCCGCTCCCGCAGAATTCCCCTTGCCGTCATGAACAAAATAGTGAGCAGGACACATGACATCGGCGCGCCTCACACGTCAAGGCGACGCGCCGTTTTAACATGGACACCCACAAAGGTGAAGAATCGGGGAGGCGAGAATGCGAGCGCTACGGGTGGTCGGGCTGCACGAGGACGGTAAGTCCATCGTGTGCGAAGACCCGGCGAGCCGCACGCGCTTCCTGCTCCCCGCGGATGAGAGGCTGCGAGCGGCGGCGAGGGGTGACATCACCCGCCTCGGCCAGATCGAAATCGAGTTGGAGAGCCAAATGCGGCCACGCGAGATCCAGGCACGAATCCGGGCCGGTGAGTCCGTGGAGCAGGTCGCGAGCAGCGCCGGCGTCACCGTGCAGCGCGTCGAGCGGTTCGCGTACCCCGTCCTGCTCGAACGATCCCGCACCGCCGAGCTGGCCCAGCGGGCGCATCCGGTCCGCGAAGACGGCCCCGACGTCCAGACACTCGGCGAGGTCGTGGCGCATTCCTTCGGGCAGCGCGGTCACGACTACAGCCAGGCGACCTGGGACTCCTGGCGAGGTGACGACGGCAAATGGGTCGTCGTGCTGAGCTGGAAGGTCGGCCGCTCGGACAACCGCGCGCACTGGGCGTTCGCGCCCGGCGCGCACGGCGGCACCGTGCAGGCCCTCGACGAGAACGCCGAAGTCCTGCTCAACCCCAACGCCTACCGCGCCCCGCGCACGGTACGGGCACTCGAGCCCGGCAGGGACGCGGTCATCCAGCCGACGTTGGATTCGGTCCCCGACGAGCCGGTCGCGAAGGTGATCGACGCGCCGATCGCCGAGCCCGAGGAAGATGCCGAGCCACCACTCCCGGCTGACGAGCCGGAGGAAGTGGCCGAACCCGCTCCACGGGCGAAGGGGAAGAAGAACCACCCCATCGTTCCATCCTGGGAAGACGTCCTTCTGGGCGTCCGCTCACAACGAGGTTGAATCCGCACGTGATGGCCCCTTCCGGTGGAGGGGCCATCACGTGCGTCCGGGGACCTGCGCGATCAGGGATTTCGGCGCCACGAGGCAATACGCGTCGGTGACGATCTGTTCGATCTCGGCCCAGTCGACGTCGGTGTCCAGCCGCACCCCGAGCCACCCCCGATGCCCGACGTACGGCGGCCGGAAGAACCGCCCCGGCTCGGCGCCCACGAGTTCCTCCTGAGCCCCCGGCGGTGCCGGGCACCAGAAGGCGACCTTGTCGTCGTGATGACGGTCGGCGTACATGACGAACGTCTTCTTCCCGCGCACGAACCACGTCGGTTCGCCGTGACTGAGCCGCTCGGAGGCTTCCGGCAGCGCGAGACACAGCCGTCTGAGTGAATCGAGCGGGTCATCGGTCATGGGTCTCAGTATCCTCGCGCCAAGGGGGATTCATGCAGGATTGGTACGCGCGCGCGGTCAGATTGCGTTTCCAGGTCTTCACCGGAACGCCGTACGCGCATGTTTCACCGATGGAATGGCGGATCGACCCGGACTCGCTGCGCGGCATCGCCCGTAGCCGCGGCTACCTGGAGATCGCGCCGATGTTCCAGGGCTGCCTGAGCTTCCGATTCGCGCCGCGGCACGTCCCGCCGGTCCCCGTTTTCGATGGGCCGGACAGACCGGACAAGAACCGCGAACGGTGGCTGCTGAACCACCTCAGCGGCTCCGACCGGGTTTGGATCAGCCTCAAGCACGCGAACCTCTCCGCCCGGCGGGTCGCGGAGGTCGCCGAGGTGGAAGGCCTGCGTGTCGCGGCCGATTTCGCGGATCCGAGCGACCGGCTCCTCTTGCTCAGCCGGGATCCGTCACCGCCGAGGCTTCCGCTGCCCGCCCCCACGGGCCGCCGGTTCCGCTACGCCTGGCTGAACTACATCGCCCCGGTCTCCGTCCTCGTCCTCCTCGGTGCGGCGGCGGCGATCGCCGGAATACCGTCGGATCACGAAGCCCCGATCGTCAGCCTCCTGTTCATGGCGGCCTTCGCCGGCATGGTCCCGGCCGCGTTCACCACCAGCCTGTTCCCGCGCACCACCCGAGCCGGCTGGCTGGCCCGTGAATTCGACGGCAGCCCCCACGTGGAATTCGCCATGCGCGCCTATCAGATCCCCGCCGATCTGGTCGTGCAGATCGCCGCGTACCACGGTTATGAGCTTTACGGGCAGTCCGCGACGCAGGCGGGCGGGCCGAGTCTCAAGTTCTACAAACGCGGGTGACTCGGTTACCCTCGGCGCCGGGAGGGTGATCGATGCACTACTTGTCGGCGGACGGGATCCAGCCCGTCGAATTCGGTCTCGACTGGGCTTTCCGACTCGGCACCTTGCGGTACCAGCGGTTCGACGGCCGACCCGTCGTCCACGTCTCCCCCGTCGAATGGAATCTGGATCCGCGGATCATCCGGCAAGCCGCATACGACCGCTTCTACGTCGAGATCCCGCCTCCTGACCCCGATGTCCTCAGCTTTCAGTTCGCCCCGCAGGCCTTCCCCGGCACACCGTTCTACGACTACCCGTCGTCGTCCCCGGATCCTTCACGCGCTCAGCGGTTGATGAAGAAGATCAAAGGTGCCGACCAGGTGTGGATCAGCCTGCGGGACGCGAAGCTCAGCCGTCGGCAAGTCGCCGAATTCGCCGAGCAGGGACGAATGGGCGTGCTCGCGGAGTTCACCGACAGCAGTGACCGGCTCATGTGGCTGGGCCGCACACCGAATCCGCGACCTCGGAAACAAGCGGTTTTCCGGCCGTTCTCATCGGGTTTCTCCACCACGATCGCCGTGACGACGATGGCACTGATGATCGCCGCGGCCACCGTCGGGGCCTACACCGACCACACTTGGCTGATCTTCGTCGTCCTGGTCGTCGGGCTGCCGTTGATGGTGTTCAGTGTCCGCTGGATGAGCGTCGTGCCGAGGAGCGTCCGGGCGGGCTGGCTGGCCGCCCGGTTCACTGGATCACGGTCAGTGCGCGTTCACCCGGACGTGTTCGGTTTCACCTCCGAACTCATCGCACAGGTCGCCGCTTCCCGCGGCTACTACTACACCGCGTGGGACAGAAAGCCGAACGGTCAGCCGACGGAAATGGTGTTCGTCCGGGCGGACGCCGGACCATCCGGGGGAACGGGCACGAATGCTCGCACGTCGGACGACATGACGTGAAAAAAAGGGGGGAACATGAGCGGGTACACGGTGAAGATCGCCGAGCTGGGAAAGCTCATCGGTGATCTGGAAACCGGCGCCGGCCGGATGGCGGACGCGAACAAGAAACTCGCCGGTGGCGGCGCCTGGGGCGCGCTGGGCAACGAGGATCTCGCGAAAACCGGAATGGACTTCGAGGAAGCCTGGGAATTCGGTATCGGCAGGCTGGGCGAGGCCGCGGAAGGCGTCACCGAAAGGCTGAAGAAGGCCCAGCAGAAGTACCAGAAGATGGAAGAAGAGTTCGGCGGCGACCTGGACAAGTTCGCGGAGCTGATCCCCGGCGGCTCCGGTGGCCCCGGCCCGTCACCACGGTTTCCGCTGGGCGACGACGGCGGCCCGGTCGGTGGCGGCTACACCGGAGGGATCACCGACATCCTCGGAGGTGGCCGGTGACCGGCGACCAGTACCCCGCGCTCGGCTTCGACCCCGCTCCCGGCGATGTCGGCGGCGTCGGCGACCTGGCCGGGAAGTACCGCGCGGTCAGCCGGGACCTCGCGGAGGCCGACACCATGCTGCGCCAGATCGTCACGAAGCAGGGAATCTGGACCGGCGAGGCCAGTGAGGCCTTCGCCCGGCGCCTGGGGCCGCTGCCCGAGTACCTCGACGGCGCGGCGCGGTCGATGGCGCAAGCCGCGTACGCCCTCGAAGGCTGGACACACGACCTCGGTGAGATGCAGCGCCAAGCCGCCGACCTCGAGCGGCAGGCCAAGGCCGCCGCCCGAGCGGCCGAACAGGCACGGACCAATCCCGACTTCGCGCTGGCCAACCGGACGTTCACCGACCAGGAGTCCTTGCAGATCGCGCAGGCGCTTCTCGACAACGCCGGACGGCAGCTCCAAGCGGCCATCGACGGCTGCACGGAAATCCAGGAAGCCGCGAAGAGGCTGCTCGAACAGCACACTTCGGCCGCCGCCCGGGTCGCGGACCTGCTCCGGAAGGCGAAAGAGCTCGCTCCCGACGAGCCCGATCTGCTGGACGACGTCGTCGACGCGGTCACCGGGGTCGTCACGGACCTCGTGAACACGACCGCCGACCTCGTGGACGCGGCGTGGGACGTCGTGCAGGACAACGCCGAGACGCTGTCCAAGGTGTCCGACGTCATGGGCGACATCGGCAATCTGCTCGGCATCGCCAGCGATGTCATCCCGCCTCCCGTCGGGGAGATCACCAGCATCGTCGCCGCGGGTTTCGGACTGACGGCCTTGGGCGGGCATTTCGTGGCGAAGAAGGCGGGCGCGGACGTCGCGCCCGAGACCCTGACCTTCGACGCGATAGGTGCGGCGACCTCGTTGGCAGGGCTCATCCCCGGCAATTCCGCCGCGGCGACCAAGATAGCCACCGCCGCCGGGCTCGCCGGTTACGGCGCTCTCGGCGTCCAGACCGGCATGGACACCGCGGGTGAGATCCAAGGACGCAAGTTCGAGGGCCCGATCGACGACTTCAAGAACTACTGGGTCCCGAAGGACGGCGCCCAGTGGGCCGTCGCCGGTTCGTCGATCATCTTCGGCGGCGCGCCGCTGGCCGCGATGGCCATGGGCAACGCCATCGAGCAGGGCGCGGACGAGGATCGCAAGAACGCCCGAGAGCGTGCGGAAGACAAGGCGTGGAGCTGATGGACGCGACCGGGCTCCGGATCGACCTGCCGCCCGGCTTCACCGGGATGCCGGTGACCGGCGACGACACGATGAACGCGCGAGCCGCACTGGCCGTCGGGGAGAAGGCCGCCGCCCACGCAGGGCGGTCCACCGAGGACTTCGCCGCCGCGTTGATGGCGCTGACTCCCGAGCTGAAGGCGAACGGAGTCCGCGTGTTCGGCAAGTTCGCCGCGGGCGACGGCCCCGAGTACCTCGCCACGTTGTCGCTGGCCGTGCTGCGCTGGCCGGACGCGGATCCGGAGATGCTGACCCTGCGGCGCAACGCGGTCGCCGGCGCCTTGCTGGACGTCTACCGGAGGAAGCACCCGCGTGCCGACGCCCGGGTGATCCGGCTGCCGATCGGTCCGGCGATGGCCGCCGTCGTGGCGGGCGAGTACCGGCTGCCGCCCGAGTTCACCGGCCGCCCCACGGAGATCGTGCGCGCTCAAGCCAAGGTGGAGTACCAGATCCCGCTGCCCGGCAGCGAGTTCCTGGCCGTCCTGGTGGTCGCCGCCGAATCCGAGGCGGGGTGGCCCGCGATCGCCGAGGCCGCGTCCCGCGTGGCGCACAGCCTTCGCCCTGGCACCACGGAGGAATGACCATGGCGGAACTCAGCAATCCCCAGCTGATCGAGGAAATGCGCTGGCAGCTGCGCGAGATCGAGGCGCGCAAGGCCGAGAACGCCAAGGCGCTCGCCGCGTCGGGTGGCGTGACCGAGGTGACCTCACCCGACGAGACGGTGACGGTGGCCGTCGGCCCCGGTGGGGTGATCAGCGAAGTCCGGCTCACCGACAAGGCGATGGCGTCGAGCGCGAGCGCGCTCGGCGAGGTCATCACGGCGACCATCCGGCGGGCGCTGACCGGAGAGACAACGCCGCGGCCGGAACCCGTCGAGGACGACCACGACGAGCCGGCCGACACCGTCTTCGATCTCTAGAAGACGACGACCAGCACGCCGATCCACGCGATCACGATCCCCGCGGCCGCGCCGAACGACGCCCACCGCACGATCGGCACCCGTCGCGCGAGCCACAGCGACGGCGCGATCCCGGCGGTCACGACGGCGGACGCGAGCAGCGCGAGCCAGCCGTTGGTCTCGCGCGCGAGGGTGTTCGCCAGCGCCAGCATCGCCACGACGACCAACGCCGCGGCGAACGCGGAGACGGTCAGCCCGGTGAGCCACGGCGTCGGTTCCCCGGCGGGGTCCGGCGTGCCGAAGAGCCGCCGCGCGAGTTCGTTGCGGGGCGTGGGGGCGGGCGGGTCGATCATGACCCGGGCGCCGGAGACGGGATCGACGAACCGCACCGACGTGCCCATCGTGGCGGCGACCCGCTGGGCGAGCTGCCGGCCTCGCTGCGAGACCACGGACGCCGCCTCGGTGCCGGAGCCGCCGACGGCGGAGGCGACCCTGGCCCATTCGTGCAACGCCTGAGCGAGATCCGAACCGATCGCGAGCGAATGCGGGTCCACCTCGCGCGCGCTTTCGCCGCCCGGACCGGCCAGCACCGCGCGTCCCTCACGGATCCGCAATTCCATGGCTTCTCCTCGTGCTCGCCCGGGTGCTCACGATAGCGGTGGACGCGTCTCGTAGAACGCGATCGCGCCCGCCGTGGCGACATTCAGCGAATCGACGCCTTCCGGCATCGGGATCCGCACCGCGACGTCGGCGGCGGCGATGGCCTCCTCGGTCAGGCCCGGGCCTTCCGCGCCGAGCATCAGCGCGACCTTCTCCGGTGTCTGGTCGCGTAACTGGCGCAGCGAGACGGAATCCGCACGCGGGGTGAGGGCCGCGATACGGAAACCGCGTTGCCGCAGCAGTTCGAGGTCGGCGGGCCAGGTTCCGAAGGTCGCGAACGGCACGCGCAGGACGTGCCCCATCGAGACCCGGACACTGCGCCGGTACAGCGGATCCGAGCAGCCGGCACCGAGCAGGACGCCGTCGACGCCCAGCGCGGCCGCGTTGCGGAACAGCGAACCGAGATTCTCGTGGTCGCCGACGCCTTCGAGCACCGCGAGCACCCGCGCGCCGTCGATGACCTCCTCCACCGCCGGCGGCGGAGACGGCCGGTCCGCGACGGCCAGGATGCCGCGATTCAGGTGGAAGCCGACCACCTCGGCCATCGTTTCGGCCGAAGTCACGTAACCCGGGACGTCGACGCCGTCCAGGTCAGCGCCCAGTTCATGGAATCGCCGTTCCACCCCGAGCAGCGAGCGGACCGGATAGCGGGACTTGAGCAGCCGCTCGACCACGACGGTGCCCTCGGCGATCACGAAGCCCCGCCCACCCGGTCTGTCGGGACGCCGATCGGCTGTGGACAAGTCGCGGAAATCGTCGAGCCGCGGGTCGTCGCGATCGTCGATGGTGATCAGTTCTGCCACCCGGAGAGTGTGTCATCCGCCCGCTGCGCGCCGTTTGCGTCCGATCGTCGACGGGTAAATGGTACGAATGGACGTATTTTGCTGTCAGTTAACCCCTCGTGACAGAGAGCACCAGTTTGGCCGCTAGCCGGGCGGCTGCGAGGCGTGAAACCGTTGGGCCGCCTGGCAGTCCCGCCTGGATCCCGCGGAGCGTGGCCAATGAGGAGCTCGACGAACATGGGTAAGAATCTTTCGGCGGACCCCTCCGAGCCGCAGGATCGCGGCCGCTATCGCCGGAAGGTACAGCGCTGCCTCGACACCCTGGCCCGGATGCTCACCGACGGAAGTTTTTCCTTCCCGCGCAAGAACATCGGCCTCGAAGTCGAACTCAACCTCGTCGACGGCCAGCTGCGCCCGTCGATGACGAACACGACGGTGCTCGAAGCGCTGAACGATCCGTCGTTCACCACCGAACTCGGCCAGCACAACCTGGAGCTCAACGTGCCGCCGCGGCCGCTGGCCGGCGAGTCCGCGCTGCAACTGGAGGACGACCTCCACGCGTATCTGGGCGCCGCTTCGCGCAAGGCCGAGGAATCCGGCGCCTCGCTGGCGATGATCGGCATCCTCCCGACGTTGCGGCACGAGCACTTCGACCAGAAGTGGCTGACCAACAACGCCCGGTATTCACTGCTCAACGACCGGATCTTCGCCGCGCGCGGCGAGCGCACCGTGCTCTCGATGGAGGGCGCGCCGCTCCCCGGACGCCAGCCCGAGCGGCTGCGCAGCTACTCCGAATCCATCCTGCCCGAGGCCGCCTGCACGTCGGTCCAGCTGCATCTGCAGGTCGCGCCGGAGGAGTTCGCGGCGCACTGGAACGCGGCGCAGGCGCTGGCCGGGGTCCAGATCGCGGTCGGCGCGAACTCGCCTTTCCTGCTCGGCAAGGCTCTCTGGCACGAGACGCGGATCCCGCTGTTCCTGCAGGCCACGGACACCCGGCCCGAAGAGCTGAAGAACCAGGGCGTGCGGCCGAGGGTGTGGTTCGGCGAGCGGTGGATCACGTCGATCTTCGACCTGTTCGAGGAGAACGTCCGCTACTTCCCCGGCCTGCTTCCCGAGACCGACCGCGAAGACCCGATCGAGGCGCTCGACTCCGGGCAGGCCCCGAAGCTCACCGAACTGCGGATGCACAACGGCACCGTCTGGCGCTGGAACCGGCCGGTCTACGACGTCGTCGACGGCCTGCCGCATCTGCGGGTGGAGAACCGGGTGCTGCCCGCGGGCCCGACCGTCGTCGACATGGTCGCGAACGCCGCGTTCTTCTACGGCGCGCAACGGGCGCTCGCCGAAGCCGACCGTCCAGTGTGGACACAGATGTCGTTCCAGGCGGCCGAAGAGAACATGTACGCGGGGGCGCGCCGGGGTTTCGACGCGCAGCTGTACTGGCCGGGGATCGGCTGGATCCCGCCGGACGAGCTGGTGCTGCGGGTCCTGCTGCCGCTGGCGCACGAGGGACTACGCCGATCGGACGTTTCGGACGAAGCGAGAGAGCGCTACCTGGGCATCATCGAGCAACGGTGCCTCACCCGGCGGACCGGCGCGGCGTGGCAGCGGGAGTACGTCCTGCGCGCGGAGGAGCGCGGCGCCGAACGGGAGACCGCGCTGCATCGGATGCTGGGCCGGTACCTGGAGCTGTCCGCCACCGAGACGCCGGTGCACACCTGGTCGCTGGAGGCTTAGAGTCTTCCTCCAGGGAGGTGGCTCGTGCCCAAGATCATCGGCCGGTCGCTGGAGGAGCACCGGCGCGAGGTCCGCAGCAGGGTGTTCGACGTCCTGCGCGGGCAGCTGTACGAGCGCGGATTCGACGCGATCACGCTCGCGGGGGTCGCCGCCGAAGCCGGCCTCGGCCGCACGGCGATGTACAACCACTTCCCGGACAAGGAAAGCCTGCTGGTCGCCTTCGTCGAGGACGAGGCGACGCGGTACGTCGAAAGGCTGACGGCGGCGGTCGCGACCGCGGACACGCCGGTCGAGAAGCTTTCGACGTTCGTCCGGCTCCAGCTGCGGGTGCTGGCCGAGTACCACCTGCCGCCGGGAACGGCGCTCGCGTCGGCGCTGGCACCCGCCGCGTACCGGCGGATCAGCGCGCACGCCGATCCCATCACCGGCCAGCTGCGCGAGATCCTCGCCGAGGGGGTGCCGGACGAGGATCCCGACGTTGTGATCCCGATGATCACCGCCGCGCTGGGCAGCCGTCAGGTCGTCGACGTGCCACCCGAACGGCTGGACGAAGCGATCGAGGGAGCCGTCCGCTTCGTGCTCAGAGCGGTCGGGATGACCGGCGAATCGAAAAATTAGGGTAGCCTAACCCGAGGTTGTGCCTTACGCTCTTTCTGACAGCATGTCAGATCGATGCTTGGAGGCTCTGTCCATGCCGGTGACCACCGACGTCGAATCCGGGCCGTTCTCCGCGACCCTGCGCGCCTCCACCCTGCCCGCCCACGAGCGGGCCAACCACTCCGAGTACATGAACGCGCTGCTCGGCGGCGAGCTCACGCGCGACGGGTACACCCGGCTGGCGATCCAGTACTACTTCATCTACCAGGCCATCGAGCAGGCCGCCGACAAGCTGGCGAAGGACCCGGTGGCCGGCAAGTTCGTCTTCGAGGAGCTGCGGCGGCTGCCGAGCCTCGAACGCGATCTCGCACACCTCGTCGGCCCGGGCTGGCGCGACACCATCCGGCCGCTGCCCTCGACGGAGCGCTACGCGCGACGCGTGGCCGAGGCGTCGGACTGGTCGGGCGGGTTCGTCGCCCACCACTACACGCGCTACCTCGGCGACATCGCCGGCGGCCAGGTCATCCGGCGGCTGCTGGAGCGCAAGTACGAGCTCACCGAAGCGGGTTCGCTGTTCTACCACTTCGACCAGCTGGGCAGCGCGCCCAAGTTCCGGGACAACTACCGCGAGCAGCTGAACGCGGCACCGTGGACCGAGGACGAGCGCGCGCGGCTGATCGAGGAGGCCATCGTGGCCTTCGAGTGCAACATCGCGGTGTTCGACGAGCTGGCGAGCGAGCTGGACGCGTACCGGGCCGCCTGACCTCCGCTCTCCCTATGTCATGAAAGGGCCGTTCAGGACGAAACATGTCCTGAACGGCCCTTTCATGACATTCAGGGCCGCTGACCCGACGCGGTCCGCCGCCGCACCACCAGCACCAAAGCGAGCCCGGCGCCCAGCAGCACCAGACCCCACAACAGCCAGACTCCGCTGTCGGCACCGGTGGACGCCAGCGCCGAATCCGGCCGGTACTTCACGTCCGGCACCAGATCATCGGCGGCACCCGGCCCGGCACCGGCACCAGGCCCGGACGCACCGGGCCCCGGCAGATGAGCACACGAGGCACCCAGGCTCACCGTCGCCTCGTCGAGCGCCTCGCCGACCTTGTAGAACTTCGCGAACGCCTCCGCGTTACCCAAGGTGACCTTGATCCCGGCGACGCTCAGCGCCCCGGCCCCTTCGGTCGTCTTCGCCGCCGCGAGGTCCAGCGAAGCGAGCTCGACACCCGGCTGGTCGATCGGCGGCGACGGCGCCCCACTGGTCGTCTTCAGTTCGACGTCGGCGTAGAGCTTGCCCTTCCCCTGCGCCACGACCACTTTCGGCCGTCCGATCGACAACTCGAAGGAGTGAGCCGGGTAAGCGAAGGTCACCTTGCCCCGGAACTGGGTCGTGAACTCGGTCGCCGACCTGTACTGAGCGCTGTCGAAGCCCCATCGATAGGCGCCGCTCGGCGGCCCCGTCCCGTCGATCTTGTCGACGTCGGTGAACTCGACACCGTCCGAGGCGGTGATCGACGTGCCCGATCCGATCCCGACGTAGCGGCGGAAGCTCTGCTTGAAGCCCCACAACAGGTTCCCCTGTTTCACCGAATCCGGGGTGAGCACGCACGGCGCCGAGGAGGAGGTCGTCGTCGTGGGCGGTGCCGAACTCGAAGGCACCGTGCTCGACGTCGGAGCCGGGCCGCTCTTGCCGGGGAAGACGAGCCGCCCGGTGTCGAGCGCCTCGCCCGCCTTGTAGAAGTCGGCGAACGCGGCGGCGCCCGCGGCGGTCAGTTTCGCCGACTCGATGTCGACGGCGACGTTGTCCCCCGTCTGCGCCGGAGCCTTCAGCTTGAGATCCGCCAGCACGACGTCGGACGGCGCCCGTACCTTCTCCGGCGCGGTTTTGGTCCCGTAGAAGGCATAGCCGACCTTCGCGGTGAGCGTCCCGGTGCCGTCGCCGCCGAAGGTGATCCTCGGGTCGGCGATGGTGAAGTCCCAGATCGTATGCGCCTCGAAGATGTACGTGACCTGGCCGGTGTACGAGACCGAACCCTTGCCGGAATCCCCTGTGGACGATCCGTACCTCCACTTGTACGGGTACGGCTCGACGTTCGGCGCCGCGGTGTCCAGCGTCGCACCGTTCGACGGCGTCACGGTGCCGCCGCCCCGGGTGATGTAGTTCCGCCAGGAATGCCGCAGGCCCCAAGCGAGCCCGGTCGCGGGGTCGCCCGCTTCGGCGAACTTCAACGGTGTCGTGCTGTCCCACGTGAGCACCGGCGTGTCCCAGCCGAAGACGAAGACGCTGAACGGCTGCGTCTTCGCGCTGTAGGTCGTCCCGCCCGCGACGTACTCGGCCTTGACGGTGACCGAATACTCCCAGTTCCCGTTGTCGTCCAGCGGGATCTGGCTGCCGACGGCGCCCTTCTTGATCAGACGGCTGACCTGGAAGTCCTTACCCGTCCGGTCGCGGACGTCAGCCTTCGCCGGGCCCACGCGCAGGCCGAAGCCCTTTCCGTCGTTGGCGGCCGGATCGAAACCGGTGCCCTTGACGACGATCTTCGTACCCGCCGGATCGAGGTCCGCGCTCGGTGCCACGGTCACCTTGGGTGTGAACGGATCGGCGGCGAGCGCCGGGGTGACGGCGGCTCCGGCCACCAGCGCGGCGCCCGCCAGCACGGCACCCCATCTTCGCAAGGACACTTCATTCACCTTCCGCGTTGCGGGTCCGCTCGCGGGCCCGGATCAGGGGGACGGCGAGCGCGGCGATCAGCACCACACCCGCCACGACGGCGATCCACCACCACGAACCGGATTCCCCGCTCTGCGCGGCGGGCTTGGCGACCGGAACGGGTTCAGTGGATTCCACAGTGGACACAAGCGGCGCCGAAGAGGACGACGGCGCCGCACTGGAGGCTGGCGGCGGAGCCGAAGACGAAGGAGGCGGAGGAGCGACGGCCTGGGTCGTGGGCGCCTTCGGCACCGCGAACGTCACCGGCGTGAAGGTCTCGTTGTTCGCGTTGACCACGCCGTGCGCGCCGACCGTGATCAGTCCACATCGGACCTTGAGACAGTCGACGTCGACGATCTTCCCGGCGCGGTCGGCGGCCTTGAACCGCGCGCCGGGGATCACCAGCGTCGCCGACCACGTCCCGTTCGCGGCGAGCTCGCCGTTGGCCGCCGACCCGGTGTCACTGCCGGGAAAGGCCAGGAACCGCTGGAAGCCGTTGTTGTCCTTGGTCTCCCTGTCCTTGACGTACCGGTAGGTCTCACCGGCAGCGCCACCTTGGCTCGGCTGCCAGGCGCCGTCGGCGACCCAGCCGAACAGCAGATAGATCCCGCCGTGTCCCTTCGGCACGGACTGGAATCCGGTTCCCTTGACCTGCAACGAGGTCGCGTACTCCGGATCGGCTGAGCCCGGCGAGAACGTCACGGTCGCGCCCGCGGCGGAGGCGGGCAAGGGGACGGCGATCATGAGCAGCCCGGCTGCGACGGCCACTCTCATCAGCTGTTTCATCGGCGCTCCTCGGCCTCTCGGTGGGGAAGGACGATCGGTTTCCCCGTGCGGGGATGGGTCAGGACCTCCACGGGATGCCGGTAGACCTCGCTGAGCAACGACTCCGTCAGCACCTCGGCGGGCGTGCCCACGGCGGCGAGCCGTCCCTCGGACAGCACCGCGACCCGGTCCGCGTACGCGGCGGCGAGCCCGAGGTCGTGCAGGACGACGAGCACCGCGTCCCCCGCCTCGGCCCGTGCCCTCGCGAGCGTGAGGACTTCCTCGCTGTGCGCGAGATCCAGCGCGGCGGTGGGTTCGTCGAGCAGCAGGATCCCCGCCCGCTGCGCGAGCACCCGCGAAAGCGCGGCCCGCGCCTGCTCGCCGCCGGACAACGTGGTGAACCGGCGTTCGGCGAATTCGGTCATCCCGGTCGCCTTCAGCGCGGCCGCGGTCTCCGTGTCGTCGAAATCCTCGGCTTCCGTTCCCCGCCAAGGGGTCCGGCCCATCCGCACGACCTCGGCGACAGTGAACGGGAAGGTCACCGTGTTCTGCTGGAGCAGGACCGCGCGCCGTCGCGCGAGTTCGATCCCGCTCCAGGCACCGAGTTCGGCTCCGGCGACGAGGACGCGCCCCGAATCCGGGCGAAGGTCTCCGGCGAGCAGCCCGAGTGTGGTCGACTTGCCCGCGCCATTCGGTCCGACGATCACGAGGACCTCGCCCGAGCGCACCTGCAGCGATACTTCGCGAAGCAGCGTCTTTCCTTCGACCGTATAGGAAACGTGGTCGAGTTCGGCACCGTTCACGCCCACCCTCCCGAACGCCGCCGGGTGCGCAGGAGCAGCCAGAAGAAGAACGGGCCGCCGACGAGCGCGGTCAGCATGCCGATCGGCAGATCGGCGTAGGTGAACAGGGTTCTGGCGCCGAGATCGGCCGCGGCCAGCAGCAACGCGCCGCCGAAGAGGCTCGCCGGGATCAGCACTCGATGCCCCGGACCGAGCAGCATCCGCAGCCCGTGCGGCACGATCAGGCCGACGAAACCGATGATCCCCGAGTAGGAAACGGCCGCGGCCGCCATCAGCGCGACGACCACCACCGCGCCGATCCGCAGCTTCTCGACGTCCACTCCGAGATGCCTGGCCTGCCGCTCCCCGAGCGCGAGGAGATCGAGTTTCCGTGCCAGCGCGATCGACACGACGACGCCGGCGGCGACCAGCGGCAGCACCGTCACCACGTACGGCCAGCGTGCACCCGCCAGGGAACCCAGTTGCCAGAACACGATCTGTTCGCGGGCGGCCTGATCCGCGGAGAACATCAGGAACGAGATGATCGCCATCGCGACCGCGTTGACCGCGACCCCGGTCAGGATCAGCGTGACCACCTCGGAGCGCCCGCCCGACCGCGAAAGCAGGTAGACGAGCAGCGTGGTGACGAGCCCGCCCGCGAACCCCAGCGCAGGCGTGGTGAAGGCACCGAAGAACGTCCAACCGGCCACAATGGACAGACTCGCGCCGACGGCCGCGCCGGACGAGACACCGACCACGGCCGGTTCGGCGAGCGGGTTGCCGAACACCCCCTGCATCAACGCGCCACAGACGCCGAGCACCCCGCCGACCAGCAACGTCATCACCACGCGCGGGAACCGGACCTGCCACAGCGCGCCCTCGGCGAACGGGTCCAGCGGCGGTTCCGGCAGCCCGAGCCGGTGCAGCACCGAATCGAAGACCTGCGACAGCGGAATGCCGTACTGCCCGCTGCCCGCGGAGACGAGCGAGATCGCGGCGACACCGGCCACGAGCACGGCGAAGACCGCCGTCACCTTGAATCCGCGGTTCATCCGGCGTCGTCCGGTGCGTAGAGGGCCCGCGCCAGCGCGTCGAGCACGCCGGCGGTGAGCGGTCCGAAGCTCAGGATCTGCGAGTCCGCCATGTCGACGACGCGGCGGTGCCGACCGGCGGGCGTTTGCGCCACACCGGGCACTTGGAGCGCGCCGTCGACCCCGCCGACGGATTCGAGCCCCTTGGTCATCATGAGGATCACGTCGGGCGCGGTCTTGGCCAGCGCCTCCGGGTTGACCGGGCGCATGCCCTCGATACCCGCCTCGGTGGCGACGTCGACCGCGCCGAGCGCCCGGATCAGCGAGTCGGCGCCGGATCCCTTGCCGAACAGGTGATACACGCCCGCTTGCCCGCGCAGGTACAAGAAGACGACGCGGAGCTTGCGGCTCGGATCGCTCGGGGCGAGCTTCGCGATCTCCGCTTTCTTCGCGTCGACGTCGGCCGCGAGCCTGGCGGCGAGGCTTTCGCCCGCTTCGGGAACGCCGAGCGCGGCGGCGACCTGCCGGACGATGTCGCCGACGTTCTCCATCGAACGCTTCGAGTCGACGACGACCACGGGCACCCCGGACGCGCGCAACTGCAGCACGGCGTCCCAAGGGCCCAGCGTCGTGTCGGTGATCACCACGGTCGGCCGCAGCGCCAGGATCGCCTCGGCGTTGAGCCGGTGGCCGTTCACGGTGACCAGCGGCAGCTCCTTGGCCGACGGGAAACCGGTCGAGACGTCGCGCCCGACGACATTGCCGCCGAGGCCGAGCCCGAAGACGGTCGCGGCGAGGGTGCCGGACATGTCGAAGGCGAGGATCCGGCTCGTGTCGGTCACGGTGACCTGGGTGCCTTGGTGATCGGTGACGGTCGCCGGGAGCCGCTGAGCAGCCGGTTTCTCGCCGGTGATGTCCGCGCGCGTGAGCCGCGCGGTGGTCGGCCCGGCGTGATTCTTGGGGTCCACCAAGGGCTTGACCTGCGACAGCGGACGAAGGTCGGCGCCGGTGCCGACGGCTTTCGTGGTCGACAACGGCGGTGTCGAGCACGCGGTGACAACGATGGCGAGGAGCACAACGACCGTGGGCAGCAACCCCCTTGACAACATTAGGCAAGGCTAACCATATTTACCGATGGATAGGTAAGCCTCACCTAAGGCTGTAATCTCCTTGTGATCGAAGGGAACCTTCATGTCGAAGAGATCGGTCCTGCTCCGCGCCGCAGTGGTCACGACCGCCGCGACCGCGGCCGTCACCGCGCTCGCGGCCCCGGCGTCGGCCGCGCCGGGCAGTGCGACCCACAACGGCAAGACCCTCTCCGCCTCCAACGCCACCGGTCTCGCCGCCGCCGGCGAGACCATCACCGTCACGGGCAGCGGCTTCAGCTCCGCCGAGGGCTACTACGTCGCGCTCTGCGCCGTGCCCGAGGATTACAGCTACGGCACCAAACCGAGCCCCTGCGCGGGCGGCGACGGCCAGGGCGGCACCGGCGTCGGCCCGTCCGCCTGGGTCACCAACTTCCCCGGCGGCACCTCGCCGATCGCCTCGAACGGCACCTTCACCACGCAGATCCGGATCGCCGAGGTCGGCTCCGGTCTGGACTGCTCGAACCCCTCGGTGACCTGCGCGATCATCTCGCGTCGCGATCACTTCGCCTCGAACGACCGGAATTCGGACGTCTTCATCCCGGTCTCCTTCTCCTGATGGCGGGCCGGTCGCGGGGTAGGGCAGGCCCCACCCCGCGATCGGCGGTCCGCCGGATCCCTTCTCCCCGGGGAAATCCCTAACTTTCGGGGTATGTTCCGAATCGCGGCCACCGCCGCCCTGCTGACCGTCGCGACGGCCTTGACCGCTCCCGCCGCCCAAGCCGCGACACCCGCCGGCGTCTTCGACGAGCTACTTCCGCGAAGCCTTGCCGAGCACCACATTCCCGGTGCCGCCGTGGTGGTCGTCGAAGGCGGGAAGACCGTGTTCTCGGCGGGCTACGGAGTGTCCTCAGTGGACACTCAGGCCAAGGTGGACCCCGAGCGCACGGGGTTCCTGATCAACTCCGTCGGCAAGTCGATCGCCGCGACCGCCGCGATGCAGCTCGTCGAACAGGGCAAGCTCGCGTTGGACGCCGACGTCAACACGTACCTGAAAGCGTTCAAGATCCCCGAAACCTTCCCCGGTCGTCCGGTCACCCTGTTCTCCCTGCTGACCCACACCGCCGGTTTCGAGGACCGTGTGTACCGGATGTTCACGCCGCGGGACGAGGTACTTCCCGCGCTCGCGGAACACCTCGCGAACGAGATGCCCACCCGCGTCCGCCCGCCCGGCGAGGCCGCCATCTACTCGAACTACGGTTTCGCACTGGCCGGGCATCTCGTGGAACTCGCGTCCGGACAGTCCTATGCGGACTACGTGCGGCAGCACATCTTCGAACCGGCGGGCATGAAGGACAGCAGCGTCGCCCAGCCCACCCCGGACGTTCCGCTGGCGAGCGGGTACCGCTGGGACGGCTCCGCGCAGGTCGTCCCGCCCGCCAACTTCGGCCCCGAACCGCCCGCCGGTGACGGGAACCTCGCCACTCCGGCCGACATGGGCCGCTACCTGTCCGCGAACCTCGTCCCCGGCGTGTTCAGCCGCTCCTTGCTCGACCAGCTGCACGGCGCGCGGTTCCGCAACGACCCGCGGCTGCCCGCGATGGGGTTCGGCTTCTCCGAGCGATACCTGAACGGCCTGCGCATGGTGGAGAAGACCGGTGACTCGCCGGGATTCTTCAGCGTGCTGGAACTGATCCCCGAGAGGAACACCGGCGTGTACCTGGCGTTCAACGGCGGCGCCTTCTCCGGCGACGCCGCCGCGGTGACCGCCGAGGTGCTCAAAGCCTTCGTCGAGCGGCTCCAGCCCGCCGCTCCCGTCCCCGCACCCGTGCCCCTCCCGGGTGATGTCTCGCGGTTCGAAGGCAGCTACGGCAACACCCGGCTGGACTACGACAGCTTCACGAAGGTGCGTGCGCTCGCGGGCGGCGTCACGGTGACCGCCGACGGCGACGGCGTCCTGACGACGTCCGGCCTCGGCGAGGGAACCCGGCGATGGACGCAGACGGAGCCGGGGCTGTTCACCGACGCGGCCGGTGAGCGGCTCGCGTTCCGCGAATCCGGCGGGCGGATGCTGCTCTTCGCGGGCGACGACCCGAATTCCTCCTACGAACGCACGTCCTGGCTCGGATCGCCGTCCACGCACCTGCTGACCCTCGGCGTCGCGCTGGTGCTCCTGCTGGGCGCGCTGGTGTGGTGGCCGATCCGCGCGCTCGTCCGGCGCGGCCGGGAGCGGAACCCGTCGGCCGCCCGGTTCGCGACGGTCGCGGCCTGGTCCGCGGCGCTGGCCGTCGCACTGTTCACGGCCGGCTTCGGCGTGCTCATGAGCGATCTGAGCGCCGCCGCCGTGGCGCTGACGTCCGGGCACTCGCCCTTGCTGAGCGTCACCTTGCTCCTGCCGAACGTCGTCCTGCTCCTGACCGGCGCCGCCGTCGTCTGCACGGTGCTCGCCTGGGTCCGCGGCTGGTGGAACACCCCCGCCAGGATCACCTACACGGTGGTTTCCGTGGCCCTGCTCGCCTTCCTCGGAGTGCTCGCCTCCTATCACCTGGTCGGGCTGCCCTACCTGGCTTGATGACCGCCGTCACATCGCCTTGACCTCCAGCTAACTGGAGCTAGCAGGGTGGGTTTCAGGCGGTGGCCCCACCGGGTACAGCCGCTACGAACGGGTCGTTCCACCTGGGGAGAAACGCGGCGCCCCCGGTCGCCGCAAACGGGTGAAGACGACTAAGTTCGTCCTTGGAAACTTGTGTCGAAGACAGAAGGAGGGCCGATGGCCCGCTACGTGCTCCCGGAACTCGACTACGACTACGGCGCCCTGGCGCCGCACATCTCCGGCGAGATCAACGAGCTGCACCACAGCAAGCACCACGCGACCTACGTCAAGGGCGCGAACGACACGCTCGACAAGATCGCCGAGGCCCGCGAGGCCGGCAACTTCGGTGACATCGTCGGCCTGCAGACCACGCTGGCGTTCCACCTCGCCGGGCACGCCAACCACGTCGTGTGGTGGAAGATCCTCTCCCCGGAAGGCGGCGACAAGCCGACCGGCGAGCTGGCCTCCGCGATCGACGAGGCGTTCGGCTCCTTCGACAAGTTCAAGGCGCAGTTCACCGCGGTCGCCACCACCATCCAGGGCAACGGCTGGGCCGCGCTCTCCTGGGACCCGATCGGCAAGACGCTGATCACCCAGCAGCTGCGTGACCACCACAACAACCTGGTCCTGCCGACCACGCCGATCCTGCTGGTCGACGTGTGGGAGCACGCGTTCTACCTGGACTACAAGAACGTGAAGCCGGACTACGTCAAGGCGCTCTGGAACATCTTCAACTGGGCCGAGATCTCCAAGCGGTTCGACAACGCCGTCGCCGGTGGCAACGGCCTGCTGCTCGGCTGACTTCTCGCCACGAAGCGGGGCTCTCCTTCACGGAGGGCCCCGTTTTCGCATCTTGACCTCCAGCCAAGTCGAGATGTCAAGGTGGACGCATGGACGTCGCCGCATACCTCGACCGACTCGGGCTCGACCGCCCCGCCACCGCGGACGTCACCGCGCTGCGGACGCTGCAGGAGCGCCACCTCGCGGTGGTGCCGTTCGAGAACCTGAGCATCCACCTCGGCGAACCGGTCGTCCTGGACACCGAGGCGTTGTTCGGCAAGATCGTGCTCCGTCGCCGTGGTGGGTTCTGTTACGAGCTGAACGGGCTCTTCGCCGCCTTGCTGCGCGAACTGGGGTTCGACGCCGGGCTGAGGTCGGCGAAGGTGTTCCGGCCGGACGGCACCCTCGGGCCGCCCTTCGATCACGCCGTCGTCCACGTCGAGCTGGACGAACCGTGGCTGGCCGACGTCGGCTTCGGCCGGTTCAGCCGGTTCCCGCTGCGGCTGTCCGCCACCGAGGCGCAGGCCGACCCGGAGGGTGAGTTCCTGATCCTCGACGCGCCCTACGGCGACATCGACGTCCTGCTCGACGGGGCCCCGCAGTATCGGATCGAGCGGCGGCCGCGGGCTCTGGACGAATTCACCCCGACGGCGTTCTGGCAGTCGACGTCGCCGGACTCGCATTTCACGCGGGGGCCGACCTGCTCGCTGCCGGCCAAGCACGGTCGGGTCACGCTGGCGGGTGACAAGCTGATCGTCACCACCCATGACGTCCGCGAGGAGACCAGGCTTTCGGGTGATCAGGAGATCCTGGACGCCTATCGGAAGGAGTTCGGGATCGCCCTCGACCGGGTGCCTTGACCTGACCGGCGCCGTCATCGACCATGAACCTTCCGGAATGAACGAAGCCCCGCCTCCGGGGGTGACCCGGTTGCGGGGCTTCGTCCGTTCCCGAACTGACTGCCGCTCCCACCACGAAGCGGACATGTATGAGGTTAGCCTAACCTCATCTACCCCGACAAGGGGTTCGGCGGAGAGATGCCGATCTCACCCGTCCGGGTGACGGCGCACTTGCCCCATGTGTCTTCTGAGCGGCACCGGATCGGTTCCCTCCGGCGTTGCTTCGTCGTCCCCGCGAGAGGGGAGCTTTGCCCGCGCGCAAGGGCGTCACTCTCGGTCGATGATCGACTTGTCGGCCCTCCCCGGAACAATGCACGGATGACCAGCCACGTGTTCGTCGACGAAAGCAAAGAGCGCGGCTACTTGGTGACGGCCGCCGCGCTGCTTTCAGGCGACCTCACGTCCGCCCGGCGCGCTATACGCGGTCTGGTGCTTCCCGGGCAACGGCGTCTGCATTTCACCCACGAGAACGACGGACGCCTGAAACGGATCCTGGACACCATCGCCGGTCTCGGGCCGACGGTGACGATCTACGACGCTTCAGCGCATCATCGACGTCGTCAGCGCGAAGCCTGTCTCGACGCCCTCGTCGAGGACCTCGCGAGCGCCGGGACACGGATGCTGGTCCTGGAAAGCGACGAATCGATAGTGGAACTGGACAGGAAGACGCTGTATCGCTCTGTCCGACGGCACGGATGCCACGAAACTCTCGAATACCGGCATCTACGTGCCTTCGAAGAACCGCTGCTGGCCGTACCGGACGCTCTCGCCTGGTGCTGGCAGCGTGGCGGCCACTGGAAGACCCGCGTGAGGGAAATGGCGGAAGAGATCAGAACCGTATAAGTCCGGATACGCGAAACCCGGCCCACCCACCGTCCGGAAGGCTGCCGGGTCCACTTCGCCGGTTTACTAACCAGCGCTGCTCGAAGTCTACCGCAACCCTCCCCGAAGACCCACCTCCGCGGATCCGCCCATCGGGTTGGCGTTTCGCCGGACAGGCGGCGCCCGACGGGCTAGCTTCACCCCGTGGCCACCCCGAACGACTACCGAGCCATCGCGCGCAAGACCGACCGTCCGATGTGGATCTGGGCGGGCTGCGCGCTCGTCAGTGTCCTGCTGCTGTTCGGCGTGGGCATCTTCGTCGCGATCACCCTGCTGAGCCGGGACGACACCGGTACCGAGGCGAAGCTCCCCGAAGTCTGGCCTTCCAAGCCCGGGCAGGAGCTCCGTCCGGTCGTGATGCCGACGGGCGAGATGGTGGCCGCCCTGACGGACGAAACCGCCGCGCAGGTGCTGTGCCAGGCGATCCCGGAGCAGCGCTGGGAGGAGATCCTCGGCGGTCGCACGCTTCGTGAGGCCGGCCAGTCCTGTCACGCGGTCACCGCGGAGCTCGACGTCAGCACGCAGATGGCCCCCGCGCTGCCGGAAGACACGAGCCGCGGTCTGCCCACGAAGACCACGGTCGCCGGCAAGCTCGCGGTCATCGCCACGGACAAGGACGGCACCACCCTGGGCGTCGAACTCGTCGAGGTCGCGCCGCACATCGGCGCCTCGCCGGTACTGCACATTTCGCTCCGCGGCAGGCTCGTCGAGAGCCCCGAAACCGAAAAGAAGGCAAGGGCCCTCGCCGAAGCGCTGATCGCCGGTGCGATGCCGCCGGGGCCGAAGTTGCCGAAAACCGGCGAGGACGGCGAGATCGCCCTGGAGAAGACCGAACCCGGCCCGATCAAGGACAAGCCGCTCCCGGTGATCTCGTGGCTGCTGTGCGGAGAACTCGGCCGCGCGCTCGGTGTGCCGCCGGACAACGCGAAGCCGAACTTCTTCGCCGCCTGCGAGCTGAACGGCGTGACCGCGGACTACAGCGAGCTGTCCACCGCCGTCGCCCCGACCACGACGATCGCCGGGCGGCCCGCCCAAGTCGACGGACGAGGGGTCTTCGTGCAGCTCACCGACGATCCGGCCGGGCAGACGCTCAAGTTCAAGGGCACCGGCGATCTCGTGGCCCTCGCCGAGAAGATGGTGCCGCCGCTGCTCGGCCGCTAGGCCCGGTATTTCGACAGCAGGTCGCCGAGCAGCGTCTCGTACGCCGTCCGCTCGAAACGGGCACCGGTGAACCGGTACTCCTCAGGGTCGTCGAACGGCTCGTAGTCGGTTTGCCAGCCGAAGTGCCGCCATTCGACCACGTCGTCGCCGAAGACGACCTCGACGCTGTACGCGCCACAGCCGAGGTCACCGCACGCCGGGCACACCAGCAGCGCCACCCGGCCGTCGTCGAAATCGCCCGGCAGTTCACCCAGCAGGCGGCGAAGTGTCTCGACAGCGGCCTCGCGCCACACATCGTCGTCCAGGAACAGCGGTGTCTGCTGCTCCGGCATCTCAGAAACCATCGAGCGCAGCGCGACACCGTCGATCGTCCAATCGAAAAACCGGGCCTCGCCGTCGGTCCACCGGGTCACCGAAGGTTCGACGCCGAGCTTGTTCACACCCGCTCCCGCTTCAGCACGCGCAGCCCATTGCCGAACCGCCGCACCGGCAGGCTCACCCCGCCGCGCCGGATCAGCACGACGGCACAGGCTATCGCGGCGAGCGCCGAGACCGCGCCACCGATGTAGAACGGCGAGCGGCCGCCGAAGGCGTCGGCCATCCAGCCGGTCATCGGTCCGCCGATGGGGTTGCCGCCGATCAGCACCAGCACGTACAGGCCCATCACGCGGCCGCGCATCTCCGGGCTGACCGCGGTCTGCACCAGCGCGTTCGCCGTGTTCAGGAAGGTGATCGTGGCGAAGCCGAGCGGGATCAGCGCGAGGCCGAAGCTCAGGTACGTCGGCATGAACGCGGTGATCACCTCGAACGCGCCGAGCAGGAACGCCGAGATCAGCAGCAACCGCACGCGGGGACCACCGCGGGTGTTGCGGCGGGCCGACATCAGCGCTCCGGTGAAGGTGCCGACGGCGACCAGCGTCGACAGCAGGCCGTAGCCGTCGGCGTCGGTGTGGAAGACGTTCGCGGCGACGATCGGCAGCGACGTGAAGTACGTGATGCCGAACGTGCTCACGAAGAACACCAGCACCATCACGGTCATCAGGTCGCTGCGCCGCCGCACGTAGCGCAGCCCCTCGACGAGCTGCCCCTTCTCACGCGGGATGGCCGGGCCGCGGAAGAGCTTGTCCGGGTTCATCATCACCAGCGCGGCGATGACGGCGCCCGTGCTCACCGCGTTCGCCATGAACAACCAGCCGGTGCCGACCCAGGTGATCGCGAAACCCGCGATGGCCGGGCCGACGATCCGGGCCATGTTGAAGATCGAGGAGTTGAGCGCGACGGCGTTGGTGACCTTGTCCCTGCCGACCATCTCGGCGACGAACGACTGCCGCGCGGGCACTTCCAGCGACGCCGTCACACCGAGGGTGAAGCAGAGCAGGTAGACGTGCCAGAGCGCCGCGATCCCGCTCAGATCGAGCGCGCCGAGCACGACCGCCTGCGCCAGCACGGCGATCTGGATGCCGATCAGCAGCCGCCGCTTGTCGACGCGGTCGGCGAGCACGCCCGCCCACAGCGAGAGGAACAGCGTCGGCGCGAACTGCAGCGCGACCGCGATGCCGAGCGCGATCGGGTCGTTGCCGCTGAGGGTGAACACCAGCCAGTCCTGGGCGATGCGCTGCATCCAGGTGCCGATGTTCGAGATGACCTGGCCGGTGAAGAAGAGCCGGTAGTTACGGACCTTCAGTGAGGAGAACATGCTCCCGCGCGGCTTCTCGCGGGCTGGAGGGGGCGGTGGAGCGGGTTCCCGGGTAGCGGTGGTCTTGGAAGGACACTGTGTTTCGCTACCCGTGGTCGTCACCGCTGTTAGTTCCCCGCCATCCTGTCGATGATCTCGGAGGCGCGAGAGAGCACTTCACGTTCTTCGGCGCTCAACTCCGCCAATTGCTTGTCCAGCCAGATCTCCCGCGCGGTGATCTGCTCGATCACGTAGGCCCGGCCGCGGTCGGACAGTTCGACGATGGCCTGGCGGCCGTCCGTCGGATGCGGCCTGCGCTCGACGTAACCCATCTCTTCGAGCGCGGCGATCACCCTCGTCATCGAGGGAGGCTGGACGCCTTCCTTCGCGGCGAGCTGACCGGGGGTCAGCGCACCGCATTTGTGCAGCGTCGACAACGCGGACACCTGGGTCAGCGAGATACCGTCGCCGGCACGCTGGGCCCGTAGCCGTCGATTCAGCCGCACCACCGCGAGACGCAGGCGGCTCGCCAGTGAGCGCTCGTGCGTGTCTCCGGACATATAGTTAGCATACCTCACGATCGGATCATCGGCCCGTGAGATCGCCCACGGCTGACATAACCGCTGGTCAGCTGAACGCGGCTTGGATCGGGCCGACCGCGAAGTAGGCCACGAACATGGCCGCGATGGCCCACATGAGCGGGTGGATGCCCTTCGCCCGGCCGGAGACCGCGCGGAGCACGACGTAGCTGACGAAGCCGGCGCCGATGCCGTTGGCGATCGAGTAGGTGAACGGCATGACCACGATCGTCAGGAACGCGGGCAGCGCGATGGTGAAGTCGGAGAAGTCGATCTCCTTGACCTGGCTCATCATCAGCGCGCCGACGACGACCAGCGCCGGAGCGGCGGCCTCGACCGGCACCACCTGATACAGCGGGGTCAGGAACATGGCCGCGATGAACAGCACCCCGGTGACGACGTTCGCGAGGCCGGTCCTGGCGCCCTCGGCGATACCGGACGCGGACTCGACGAAGACGGTGTTCGAACTCGAAGACGCGAAGCCGCCCGCCACCGCGGCGGTGCCGTCGACGAACAACGCCTTGCCGACGTTCGGGAGCTTGCCGTCCGCCGGGAGCAGCCCGCCCTCCTTCGCCAGGCCGGTCATCGAGCCCATGGTGTCGAAGAAGTCGGCCAGCACCAGGGTGAACACCAGCAGCACGACGGTGATGATCGGCAGCCGCGTCCAGGCGCCGAAGGAGATGTCACCGACCAGCGAAAGGTCCGGTATGCCCAGGACCTGATCCGGCAGCGCCGGGTAGCCGAGGTTCCAGCCCTGCGGGTTGACGCCCTTCGAGGGGCCGACCTTGGTGATCGCCTCGATGACGATCGCCAGCACGGTCGAGGCCAGGACACCGATCAGGATCGCGCCCTTGACCCGCTTCGCCACCAGGATCCCGGTGATCAGCAGGCCGACGACGAACACCAGCGTCGGCCACGACGCGATCGAACCGTTGATGCCCAGCCCGACCGGCACGGTCGTCTTCGCGTCGTCCGGGACGCGGCGGACGAAGCCGGCGTCGACCAGGCCGATCAGGCAGATGAACAGGCCGATGCCGACCGCGATCGCGGATTTCAGCGGCGGCGGCACGGCGTTGAACACCGCCGTGCGGATACCGGCGAACACCAGCAGGACGATGACCAGACCTTCGATCACCACCAGGCCCATCGCCTCGGGCCAGGTCATCTGGGAGGCGAAGGTGACCGCGATCAGGCTGTTGATACCGAGACCGGTGGCGATGGCGAACGGATAGTTCGCGACCAGGCCCATGACGATCGTCAGCACCCCGGCGACCAGCGCGGTCACCGCGGCGACCTGCGGCACGGGGAGGATGTTGCCGAGGACGTCCTTGTGCGCTCCCGCGTCTTCGGCGGAGAAACTGCCGAGGATCAGCGGATTCAGCACCACGATGTAGGCCATCGTGAAGAAGGTGACGACCCCGCCGCGGATCTCCCGCCCCGGTGTCGAGCCGCGCTCGCTGATCTTGAAGAACCGGTCCAGTGTGGACCGGGTGCGCTGCTCCGCCATCGCGTACCACCCTTCGCCCGTTGCCGGGTACCCTTCCCCACGTGGGCGAATCGATCAATTCCGGGGAAGTAAACGGTTCATTGCGGCCAACGCCGGAGCTGCCGAAGCGGCTGACCGACCTGACGCCGGTCGTGATCGTAGGTACCTCGCTCTGGGCGGTCGCGACCGTGGTCCTGTTCTTTGTGACCGACGGCATCTGGGTGCAGACGGCGTTCTCCGGCGTCGTGCTCGGCTTCATCGGTCTCGCGATCATCGCCTGGCAGCGCGCCGCCGCCCGGCGGGGCTCGAAGAGCGCCCAAAGACTTTAAGAACGCTCAGCGACTTCAGGAGCCCGCGTTTAGTCCTCTAGTTGCGGTACTTGCGCGTGCAAGTACCGCAACTAGAGGACGAAACGCGGGCTGGGAGCAAGTTGTGCACAGGCGAAGGGCGTTGTGGGCAAGTGCGGCAAAGATGATCTTGAAACGGGAGTGGCGCCGGAGACGGGTGTCATCGTCGGGTCATGTCCAGAAATCCCTGCTGCGAGTTCTCCGGTCCCTTCCGCGGCAGCCATGCCGTCAGCGAAGGGGACCTCACCCGCGCCCAGCTCCGTTCGGGTCTGTACAACCGCCTGTTCCAGGACGTCTATGTCCCGGCTGGTCTTCGCCGAGATCATGAGCTGCGGTGCAAGGCCGCGGCACTCGTCGTGCCCGGCGGCGCGGTGCTGACCGGTTGCTCCGCCGCGGCGGTGCGCGGGTTCCCGTTCGCGCTCGCGGATGATCCTGTCGAATTCGTCATACCCGAGCAGAAGGGCTTTCACGGTCTGACCGGAACGCGACTCCGTCGCACCAGGCTCCTCGGCGAGGATTTCGAGCCCTGGCGCGACAGCCTGATCGCCACACCCTTGCGGATGACGATGGACATCCTGGCCGACACGCGTCCCCATCGGTCCTTGCCCCGCGTGGTCGGCTTCCTCGATGTCCTGCTCCACACGGGATTCATCGAACGCGACGCGCTGGAGGTCTACCTGCGAGGCCGCCATGACCACGGCATCGTCCGGGCTCGCCAGGCCCTGGCACTCTCGGATGGGCGAGCGGAGTCGATTCCGGAGTCCGAGGTCAGGGTGTGGCTGAGGCTCCATGACATCGTGGCGGAGCCACAGGTGGAGGTTCACCGAGACACTTGGTTCCTCGGCCGCCTGGATCTCGCGATCCGCGAAGCCAAACTCGCCATCGAGTACGACGGCGCGTGGCACCTCGAGGGCGAGCAACCGCGCTTGGACGCCCGGCGGCGGTCACTCATCGAGGCGGAAGGCTGGGAGTTCGTCGTCATCACCAAGGAAGAGCTCTACGGCGACCCGCGGGCGATGGTCCACCGAGTACGGACGGCCCTCGCCCGCCGCGTTTAGTCCTCTAGTTGCGGTAGTTGCGCGTGCAAGTACCGCAACTAGAGGACGAAACGCGGTCAGTTCAGGAGGGCCGAGGGCGAGGGGTCGTCGAGCAGGGCCGTCAGGACGTGGCGGTCGCCCCAGCGGTCCGTGGCCCAGGCGAAGGCCCGGCCGAGGCCTTCGGGGGTATCGGCGGCGTGCAGCCTGCCATCGGACCACCAGGCGACCTCGTGTTCCGCGTCCTCGAAGGTCACCGTCAGCGCCTCGTGCAGCAGCACGCCGCCTTCGGGCAGCTCGACGCCGAGCTGATCGGCGGCCAGCCGGAGCGCGGACAGCTCCGTCCACGGCACGTACTCGCCGTCTTCGGTGACCTTGGCGTCGAGACCGCTCGCCACCGGCAGGTCCAGCTGTTCCGCCAGCGCGGCGGCGCCGCTCCCCGAGACGACCATCCGCTCCGGCGCCAGCACGGCCGCGAACCACGGCACGTCGAGGACGACGGCGCCGCGAGCGTCGACGGCCGAGCCGTCCGCGGCACGGACACGATCCGGCGCGGGAACGTCCACTGTGTACTCGGCCAGGGCCGCATGCGCCCGGGAAGCGAGGCCGGGGCTCACCTTGCGCTCGGGGTCCCCGAGCCGCTCCAGGAGATCTTCGACGTCCTCGGCGTCGGCACCCAGCTCCGTCCGGACGCCGGCGGCGAGCAGGATCTCCTTGCTCAGCCCCGAATCCGGGACGACGTCGTAGAGCCCGGCCAGCGCGGACGCTTCCGGCATCCGCCAATCGAGCGGCGCGTGCCCGTCCAGGAGCGCGTACCGCGCGAGCCACCAGCCGGTGTGCCCGCCGGGTTCGGTGAGGGCACGCCAGGTTTCGGGGCGCGCCGCGAGCAACCGCAGCGCCTCCGGCCAGGCGTCGTCGCCGACGAGGTCAAGATCGCGCACGGCGAGCACCCGTGACGGCGGGCGCTCCAGCGAATCCCACCAGTCGTGCTCGTCGGGCAGGCCGTGTTCGGGCTCCAGCGGTTCGTCGTCGGTGACGATCGCGAACGAATCGAGCACGCCGACCGCGACGAGCGTCGCCACCGGCCAGTCTTCGGCGAATTCCTCGTCCAGCACGGACAAAGCGCCGTCTTCTTCGAACACCTCGGGATCGAAGATGTCGCCCAGCGGCGACGTCGGCAGGACGAGTTCGTCCGCGCGACGCCAGCCGTCCTCGCTCGGCAGAGCCAGCGCGCCCGCCCACTCGGGGGCCTCGTCGCCGACCTCGGCGATCAGGCGGAGCACCGCGCCCGCGAGCGCCATACCGTCCAAACCGGACCGGACGTCTTCGACGCTGCGCTCGACGGCCGCGCTCAGCGCGTCGGCTTCCAGCAGATCGCCCGCCTCGGCGTGCTTGGCGCCCAAGCGTTCCAGCAACGGATGCGCGGCGCCCGGATGCACCAGCCGCAGACCGATGATGTCCACATCGGACAGAAGTTCGAGCAGTTCCGCCGAGCCGCCGACGAGCAACGCGTCGCGGACGCCGGGCAAGGTTCGGCCGTCCGATATCGGCACCGGCAACGCGCCGAGGTCGTCCTTGGTGAGATCGTGCGCTTCGAGCGCCGGGAGCAACACGTCGTAGAGCGAGCGCCACCACGAGGGCTCGCGCTGGGCCCCGGTCAGCAGCTCGATGGCCTCGGCGGGCGAAAGCGACCGTGCGCCGACCGCGCGCAGGTCCACACCGGACAGTGAAATCAATCCGGGTACGAGATCGGCCAGCAGCGGCGCCAATCCCGGTACGTCCACCGAAAGGACACGCGCCTGACGCCCCGGCAAGTCGTCGCCCGCTTGCGCGGGCAGCCAGGGCAGCTCGGCAAGGTTCTCGAGGATGGCCTCACGCAGCGTTCCGTCCACAGTGGAACGCGGGAAGTCCGCACCGGGCACGAGCGCCAGCCGTTCCTTGCCGGGCAAGGAACGGACGAGTTCGACGTACTCCCGCGCGGCGTTCTTCAACGCCGCCGTGAGCTCCGGGCCCGGCAGCGCACGGCGGCGGGACGGCTCGATCGGCACCGTCGCGATCAGCCTGGCCGGCAGGGAAAGCTCGTCGTCGGTCGGAGTCGGCGCGTGCAGGACGTCTTCGCCGAGCGGCCGGGGCGAACCGGATCCGTCGAGCGGGACGGCCCAGACGACCTCACCGCGATGCACCTGCCAGTGCTCGGAACCGTCCGGCGACGCGAGCTCGACGACGCCGTCGCCCAGCTCGGCCCGGCGCCAAACACCGCCCTCGACCTCGATGCTTTCGAGCCAGGACAGGGTGAGCAGGAGATCACCGATGTCGTTCTTCAGATCCGCCAGCAGGGCCCGGACATCGACGCCTTCGCGCAGCGGAAGACGGACCTCGGTGGCGAAACCCTCGGGCACGGGAGGCTCGTCGGCGGCGGCCGGCCACGGCAGCCGCAGCACGGGAACGTCGCCGGTGCGCCCGGCTTCCGCACGCGTGCGTTCCGCGGAGAAGGCGACGCCACCGGTCACCGAAACGATCCTCGGCTCGGCGGAAACCGTGAGCACGGCGGCGAAACCGACACCGAACCGGCCGACGGTCTCCTCGCCCTTGCCGGAAGCACGAAGGGAGGCAAGGGATTCGACTCCGCGAGCGTCCAACGGCGCACCGGTGTTGGCGACCCTCAGCTCACCGTCCACAACGGACACCCGGAGCGTGCCGCGGTCACCGGTGGCCAGGGCGGCGTCGGCGGCGTTCTGCGCCAGCTCGACGAACAGCCGATCGCGGTAGCCACCGACCCGCAGGTCGTTCTCGGTGTTCGTGTCCTCGGTGAACCTCGTCGGCGAATCCGCCCACGCCCGCAGGACGGCGGCGCGGAGCCGCTCGGTGCCGAACGGGTCAGTGCTCACTGGCGCTTTCGGCTTCGACCTGCGCTTCGTCGGCGGCCTCCGGCTCGACCTCCGGCTGGACCTCGGCGGTCTCCGGCGCCTCGGCGACGGGGGCCTCGGACTCGTCGACGACGGTGGCCTCGGCGGGCTCGGGCTCAGGCTCGGCGGGCGTCTCCGGAGCGGGCTCGAAGTCGATCAGCGAGTCGTCGTAGACCAGCTCCGCCACCGGCACCGACGAGGTCACCTCGACCTCGATCTCGGAATGCGCGCCGCAGCCGTACTCGACGTCGACGACATGACCGTCCGCCGGGGAGATGTCGTTGGTGCACGCGCCGAAGGCCGCGCTGAGCGACCCGGCGAGCGGCACGAAGAAACCGCAGCTGCCGCAGACGTCCGGCGCGCTGCGCGCCATGTCCGACCGCGGGCCGAACTCGCCACCGTGCCAGCGGGCGGCGGCGTCGAGCCTGCCGTACCGGGACAGCACGTGGACCCGGCCGAGACCGGTCTCCTTGGCCACCGCTTCGACCGCGGGGTCGTCGGACTCCAGGTACGCCGGGACGAGCCGCGGGTCGTCCTTCTCCACCGGGAAGATGTCGCCGACGCCGAGGTCGCCCGCCTGGACGCGCCGGTCCCACGGGACCCAAGCCGGGGCGACGCGCGCTTCCGGACCGGGGATCAGCACGACCTCGCTGACCGTGATCGGCTCGTCTTCACCGGCGAGCGCGACCGTCACCGACCAGCGCCAGCCTCGATAACCCGACACGGTCGCCTCGAACAGGTGACTCGCGGAGACCGCGTCCTCGGAGTCCACGCCGACGTGCGCGCCGACCTGTTCGGCACCGGCGTCCTCCAGCACCGCCGCGCGGGCCAGATCGACCGCTTCGGCGAGTTTGCGCTGGATGGAGCCGTCGTCCAGGGTCAGCAGCAGGGTCATGCCCCCATTCTGCCGCACGCGATATCGCGGTCCGTGTCAGGCTGTCCGGGTGCGTACGCCGATGACCATGTCACTCCTGCTGGCCGCCGTCCTCGGTGGCTGCGCCGCCGCGCCGGTGAGCGACGCCGCCCCGCCCGCGCCCGAGAAGCTGAAGGTGCGGGTGGTCTCGACCCTGCCCCACGACCCGGCCGCCTTCACCCAAGGGCTCGAGTTCTCCGGCGAGACGCTGTACGAGGGGACCGGCCTGGTCGGGAAGTCCTCGATGCGGGCCGGGCCTGCGGGCGCGGCGCCGTCGGTCCGGCAGGAACTGCCCGGGCTGTTCGGCGAGGGCATCACCGTGCTGGGGAAGACGGCCTGGCAGATCACCTGGCAGGACGGCGTCGCGATCGAACGCGACGCCAAGACGCTGGCCGAGCTGAGGCGAGTGACGTACACCGGCGAAGGCTGGGGCCTTTGCCACCAAGACGGGCGGCTGGTGATGAGCGACGGCTCGTCGAAGCTGACCTTCCGCGACCCCGTGACCTTCGCCCCGACGGGGAGCGTCGAGGTGGGCCGTGACCAGCTGAACGAGCTGGAATGCGTCGGGACCTCCGTGTACGCGAACGTCTGGCAGACCGACCGGATCCTCCGGATCGACGCCGCGACCGGGCGGGTGACCGGCGAGATCGACGCGTCCGGGCTGCTCGCTCCCGGGGAACGAGGCTCCGCCGACGTCCTCAACGGCATCGCGGCGGTGCCGGGGACCGACGAGTTCGTGCTCACCGGCAAGCTCTGGCCCAAGATGTTCCGCGTGAAATTCGTCCCCGCCGCCTAGAAAGCAGTGGTGAACGCGCGAAGCGAGACCCGCGTAAGGCAGGATTGAAGCGTGGGAATCTTCGGCTCGAACTCTGGACGCGACGGCACGCCTTCCGGCAGGCCGGGCAAGGAGCGTGGCCGAAAGAGCAAGCGGAAGTGGACGCCGGAGCCGGGGGCCGCCCAGGCGCGCGACTGGTCCGCGCCGCCGCCGACCCGCGTCGACCAGCAGCCGGTGCCGCCCCGCGCGGCCCGTCCGCAACCCCAGTACCAGCCGCATCCGGCCGGGCCGACCGCCGACGAGGCGCGCACCGGCGCGATCCCGATGGGGCACCACCAGCCGCCACCACCGCCGCGAACCCCGCCCCGCGGAGCGCGGCCGTATCCGGATCCCTCGCAGCGGCAGACCGAACCCGTCCGGCGTCGCCCGGGCGGGTTCTACGACGAGCACCCGCCGGGCAGCGGCGAGTACGAGCACTACGACACCGGCGGTTACGCGGGTGAGCCGCGGGTCGCCCAGGAACAGCCGCACGAACACCCGACGACCGCGGTTCCGCCACGCGCCGGCTCACTGCCGAAGATGCCGAAGAAGATCACGGTCACCCGGGTCGCGGCGATGCGCAGCCGTCAGCTCACCGGGCAGGCCGTCGGAGCCTTCCAGCGCGCGGCGAAGGCGGACGGCGCCGACAAATCCGGCCTGACGTCGCTGACGTACGCGGTGATGCTGAACTACGCCAGCGACGCCGCCATGGCGATCGCGCTGGCCAACACCTTGTTCTTCGCCGCGACCAGCGGGGAGAGCAAGGGCAAGGTCGCGCTCTACCTGCTCATCACGATCGCCCCGTTCGCGCTGGTCGCGCCGGTGATCGGCCCGGCGCTGGACAAGATCCAGCGTGGCCGCCGGCTCGCGATGTGCGTGTCCTCGGCGGGGCAGGCGCTGATGGCGATCGTGATGGCGCTGCACTTCGACGACTGGCTGCTGTACCCGGCGGCGCTGGGCATGATGGTGCTCTCGAAGTCGTTCACCGTGCTCAAGGCCGCCGTGACGCCACGGGTGCTGCCGCCGGAGATCACGCTGTCCAAGACCAACGCGCGGCTGACCGTGTTCGGCCTGGTCGCCGCCGGTGTGTTCGGCGCGCTGGCGAGCGGGGTCAACGCGATCTGGGGTTCGCAGGGCGCGCTGTGGTTCACCATGCTGATCTGCGTCGCGGCCGCGGTGCAGTCGATGCGCATCCCGTCCTGGGTCGAGAAGACCGAAGGCGAGGTGCCGGCGTCGCTGTCCGCGCATCCCGAACGGCGGGTCAAGAAGCAGCGGCAGCCGATGGGGCGGCAGATCGTCCTCTCGCTGTGGGGCAACGGCACCGTCCGCGTGCTGACCGGGTTCCTGATGATGTTCTCCGCGTTCGCGGTGAAGGCGCAGGCCGAAGGCAGCGGGCAGAGCCCCTTCGACCAGCTGCTGCTGCTCGGCGTCATCGGCGCGGCGGCGGGCGTCGGCGGTTTCCTCGGCAACGCGCTGGGCTCGCGGCTGCACTTCGGCAAACCGGATCAGGTGATCCTGGCCTGCGTCGGAGCCTGTCTCGGCATCGCGATCATCGCCACCGTGGCGGCGGGGCTGGCGACGGCGGCGATCGTGGCGCTCGTCGGCGCGACCGCGAGCGCGCTGGCGAAGATCAGCCTGGACGCCGTCATCCAGGAGGACCTGCCGGAAGAGTCGCGCGCGTCGGCGTTCGGGCGGTCGGAGACCGTGCTGCAGATGTCCTGGTGCTTCGGCGGTGCCGTCGGCCTGCTGCTGCCGCCGACGTACTGGATCGGCTTCCTGGTGCTTTCGATCCTGCTGGCCGTCGGGTTCACGCAGACGTTCATGGTGCGGCGCGGCACTTCGCTGATCCCGGGGCTCGGCGGCGACCGGCCGTTGCGCCCGGAGCCGACGAGCGAATCGCCGATCCCCTCGCAGCCCGGTGACTCCCGGTGGCGGCCGGGCTCGTAATCTTCACCGTATGCGGCGACTTCGTATTTCAGCCCTACTCGCGGCGGGTGGTTTCGTGGTGGCCGGTTGCGCGGCCCCCGGCCCCGAAGAGGTGACCTTCTTCGCCGACGGAAAGACGGTGAACGTCGCCCCGCTGGCCTCCTGCGACATCAAGAGCGCCCAGTGCACCACCAAGCCCGACGCCGCGGGCAAGCTCCGCGTCCGGCCGGGGAAGCCGGTGCAGATCTCGGTGCCGGGCGCGATCGCGGAGACGCCGTGGAAGGTCACGGTGCAGTACGTGAACGGCAAGGGCGAGCCGCAGGAGCTCAAGCAGGACATCATCACGTCGCTGGACCGGTTCGCCTACACCGTGACGACGCCGCGGCCCGACGACCAGATCCTCGTCGTCGAGGTCGCGCAGGCTTCGGTGCTGAGCCGGACCGGGCGTCCGGAGGACGCCGAAGCGGTCACCACGGCGATCTGGTCGCTGCAGGTCGAGCCGCCTGCCGCCTGAGGGAGCAAGGGACCTTTGCTACCACTCGCGGATCTCCCCTGAGCTGAATCGCGTGAAGGCCCCCTTCCCTCGGCTGAGCCGAGGGAAGGGGGCCTTCACGCGCTTTGGCCGCGGGGGCGCCGATCAGGGATCGAGGTCCCGGGCGACGGCGCGCATGATCTCGGCGATCTGCTTCGTATTCTTCCGGTCCGGGTAGCGGTTGCGCCGCAGGTCCGGCTGCACCTTGAGCTCGAGCAGCTTGATCATGTCCTCGATGAGCCCGTGCAGCTCCTCGGCGGGACGGCGGCGCGCCTCGGCGACCGACGGCGGCGGGTCCAGCAGCCGGACGGAGAGCGCTTGCGGGCCGCGGCGGCCGTCGGCGACACCGAACTCGAGGCGCTGGCCGGCCTTGAGCCCTTCGACGCCCTGCGGCAGCGCGGCTTTACGGATGTAGACGTCGGCGCCCCCATCCTGGGTGACGAAACCGAAACCCTTCTCCGCGTCGTACCACTTGACCTTGCCGGTCGGCACTTCCCTCACCAGTCCTTTGCTGTCCTGCTCACAACGAACGCGCCCGGGGGCGTACCCAGGGCGCGCGTCCCATAAGCGTATCTCGCCACACGCCCTGTGGAGAAGCGGATACCGGCGGATACCCTCTGCTTCATGGAGACCGCAGTAAAGGAGGCCGCTGTGGCCGTCCCCGAAAAGCCCGGCAAGCCGATCCTCATGCGCGTCGGCATCGGCCTGTTCGCGCTCGGCATGCTCGCCGTGACGGCGGTGTTCGTGCTGTTCGCCGCCGGGCTGGAGAACCTGCCGGTGTGGCTGTCCGCCGCGGCGGGCGTGATCACTCCGCTGGGACTGGCCCTCGGTCTGATCGCCCTGATCCGCGAGGCTCGCCGAAAGAGCTGAGCCAGCCGGGGAACTCGGTCAGCGAGTCGAAGACCACGTCGGCCCCTTCCGCGAGCAGTTCCTCCTTGGTGCACGGGCCGGTCGTGACCCCGATGGGGACCGCGCCCGCCGCCAGCGCGCCGCGGATGTCGCCGAGGTGGTCCCCGACGTAGACACGGGCGCCGTGCTCGGTGAGCGCGGCGGCCTTCTCGGTCGACCACAGCTCTCCGACCAGGACGTCGACCTCCATACCGAGCGCGTCCAGGTGGAGTTTCGCGTTGGGCGCGTACTTGCCCGTGACGACGACGGTGCGCCCGCCCGCCTCACGGACCGCGTGCAGTGCTTCGGCCGCGCCGGGCATCGCGACCGTCACGGGCACGACCGTGTCCGGGTACATCGCGCGGAACCGCGCCACCAGCTCCGGGATCCGCTCCTCCGGCGCCCCGAAGCCCCGCAGGCTGGCGTCGAGGGGCGGGCCGAGGTTGGCCGCGAAGTATTCGCCGTCCAGCGGCAGGCCGGACTCCACGCCGAGCGCGTTCATCACCGCGACCATGCCAGGCCGCGGATCGATCAGTGTCATGTCGAGGTCGAACCCCACGGTGATGCCCACACGATCACGGTAACCGCCACCACCGACAGATTTACACCGGACAGGTACTCGTCAACTTCTTTGACATACGCGTGATCTGTGTCAAGCTGGAAGTGTGGGCGAGATCACGAGCTTCTCCGATCGGACCAAGGCCTCACTGCGGGAGGCACTGCTCGACGCGGCCACCGAGCTGCTCACCGAGCACGGCTACACGGCACTGCGGATGGCGGACGTCGCCGCCCGCGCCGGGGTGAGCAGGCAGACCGTCTACAACGAGTTCGGCAACAAGGGCACGCTCGCCGAAGCCGTGGTCCTCCGGACGACTTCGGAGTTCCTGGAAGGCATCCGCCTGCGCGTCCAGGACGCGCTCGACCTGCGCGACGGGATCCGCGAGGCGGTCGTGTACACGATCGAGCACGCCCGCGAGAACCGGCTCGTCGCCACCACGCTGGGCACCGAAGCGGGCGAGGACCTTCTTCCCTTGCTCACCACCAAGGGCGAACCGATCCTGACCGCGGCCACCGAGGTCGCGGCCGGGCAGTACCGCGAGTTCGAGCCGTCGCTCTCCCCGGAATCCGCCACGCTGCTGGCCGAGACCGTCGTGCGGCTTTCCCTGTCCCATCTCGTCATGCCGACGCATCCGGCCGACGAGGCCGCGGCGGCCGTCGTCGCCGTGCTGGCACCCGCGATACGGGCGCTGACCACCGATTCGAAGGGGACACCATGACCGACACGCTCTCCGAACTGCGGACCGGTTTTTCCTCACTGCGCAAGGGCGGGCTGAACTGGGACTCGTTCCCGCTGCGGCTGTTCGTCAAGGGCAACCAGAAGTTCTGGAACCCCGCCGACATCGACTTCTCCCGCGAACGCGAGGGCTGGGACAGTCTCAACCCGGAGCAACAGCGGTCGACGACCTATCTGGTGGCGCAGTTCATCGCGGGGGAAGAGGCGGTCACCGAAGACATCCAGCCGTTCATGCGGGCGATGTCCGCGACGGGCCGCTTCGGCGACGAGATGTACTTGACGCAGTTCTGTTTCGAGGAGGCCAAGCACACCGAGGTGTTCCGCCGCTGGATGGACGCCGTCGGGCTGACCGGGGACCTGCATCCGTACGTCGCGGAGAATCCCCACTACCGCAAGCTTTTCTACGAAGAGCTGCCGCAGTCCTTGCGTGCGCTGGAAGACGATCCCAGCCCGCTCAACCAGATCCGCGCGAGCGTCACCTACAACCACGTCATCGAAGGCAGCCTCGCGCTGACCGGGTACTACTCCTGGCAGCTGATCTGCACGCAGCACGACATCCTGCCGGGAATGCAGGAACTGGTGCGCCGCATCGGCGACGACGAACGCCGCCACATGGCCTGGGGAACCTTCACCTGCCGCCGGCACGTCGCCGCGGACGATTCGCTGTGGGACGCGGTGCAGCAGCGGATGGGCGAACTGCTCCCCCACGCGCTGGGCATGATCCAGTGGGTGCAGGACCAGTTCGAGGAGATCCCGTTCGACAACGATCCCGAGGAGATCATCCAGTACGCGGCCGACCGGGCGCAGCGGCGTCTCGGCGCGATCGAGTCCGCGCGCGGGATGCCGGTGGAGCAGATCGACCTCGACTACTCGCCGGAGAACCTCGAAGAGACCTTCGGCGAAGAAGACGCGAAGGCGATCGCCGCGGCCGCCGCCAACACCGCGGCCTAGGGCTGAAGGACGCTTTCACCGCATCTCATGCGGTGAAAGCGTCCTTCAGCCCCCGGAAGTGTCAGGCGTGCTTGGTCGCCGCGGCCTTTTCGAGCCCCAGGATGCTGATCGACTCCGCCCGCATTTCGACCTTGCGCACCTTGCCGGTCACCGTCATCGGGAACTCCTCGACGACGTGGACGTACCGCGGGATCTTGTAGCGCGCCAGCTTCCCCTCGCAGAACTCCCGCACGGCTTCGGCCGTCAGCGGCTCCGCGCCCTCGCGCATGCGGACCCACGCCATCAGTTCCTCGCCGTACTTCTCGTCCGGGACGCCGATGACCTGCGCGTCGAGGATGTCCGGATGGGTGTAGAGGAACTCCTCGATCTCGCGCGGGTACAGGTTCTCGCCGCCGCGGATGACCATGTCCTTGATCCGGCCGGTGATGTTGACGTAGCCGTCGGCGTCCATGATCGCGAGGTCTCCGGTGTGCATCCACCGCGCCGCGTCGATCGCCTCGGCCGTCTTGTCGGCCTGCTCCCAGTAACCGAGCATGACCGAGTAACCCCGGGTGCAGAGTTCGCCCGGTTCGCCGCGCGGCACGGTCAGCCCGGTCTCCGGATCGACGACCTTGACCTCCAGATGCGGCCCGACCCGCCCGACCGTCGACACCCGCCGTTCCACCGAATCGTCCGCGCGGGTCTGCGTGGACACCGGCGACGTCTCGGTCATGCCGTAGCAGATCGACACCTCCGCCATCCCCATCCGGTCGATGACCTGCTTCATCACCTCGACCGGGCACGGCGAACCCGCCATGATCCCGGTGCGCAGCGAGGACAGGTCGTGGGCGGCGAAATCCGGGTCGGCCAGTTCGGCGATGAACATCGTCGGGACCCCGTACAGGGACGTGCACTTCTCGGCCGCGACGGCTTCGAGGGTGGCCTTCGGCTCGAACGCGGGCGCCGGGATGACCATGCACGCGCCGTGGGTCGTCGCGGCGAGATTGCCCATCACCATGCCGAAGCAGTGGTAGAAGGGCACGGGGATGCAGATCTTGTCCGCTTCGGTGTAGTTGCAGAGTTCGCCGACGAAGTAGCCGTTGTTGAGGATGTTGTGGTGGCTGAGGGTGGCGCCCTTGGGGAACCCGGTGGTGCCTGAGGTGTACTGGATGTTGATCGGGTCGTCCGCGGAGAGTTCTGCCTGCCGCTTCACCAGCGGCGCGCGGTCGGCCCGATGGCCGATCTCCAGCATCGACGGCCACTCCGGGCTGTCGAGCAGCACGACGTGCTCCAGCGCCGGGCATTTCGGCCCCGCTTCGGCGATCATGCCCGCGTAATCGGAGGTCTTGAACGAGTTCGCGGCCACGATGAGCTTGATCCCGGCCTGGTTCAGCACGTATTCGAGTTCGTGCGAGCGGTACGCCGGGTTGATGTTGACCAGGATCGCGCCGATCTTCGCGGTCGCGTACTGGACGCAGGTCCACTCCCAGCGGTTCGGTGACCAGATGCCGACGCGGTCGCCCTTGGCGATCCCGAGGTCGAGCAGGCCCAGCGCGAGCGCGTCCACCTCGGCCGCGAGTTCGGTGTAGGTCCAGCGTTTCCCGGCGGCGCGGTCGACGAGCGCGTCCCGGTCACCGAAGGCGGCGACGGTGCGGTCGAAGTTGTCACCGATGGTGTCCCCCAGCAGCGGGGTGTCCGAGATTCCCGATGCGTAGCTCGGTACTGCGGGGGCGTCGGGCATGGAGACTCCTGCGTTCGGCGACAGCGACGCGTCGAGTCTAGGAACGTGGCGTGACCGCGGCCACCTGCAAGTGGAGACGTCGCTCCGCCCGCGCCACAACACTTCCACAACATTCCCACTGACGCCGGCGCCCACCATCGGAATCCGGCGTCCGGCCGAGGGCAGCGTGCCTGTCCTTTCCCGCGACGCGTTTCGAGAAAGGGAATGGAAATGGCTGCACCCCATCCTGCTCGCCGTCGTGTCGTTTCGCGGCGAAGAGCGGCCGCCTCGGCCATCACGGTCGTGGCCACGGTCCTGGCGAGTGCTCTCGCCGGGCTTTCGGCCGGTCCGGCGTTCGCGTCGAGCCACCGGGAAGCCCCGCTGATCTCGGGCGACCCGCCGGTGGACAACACCGACGTGTACGCGTTCGTCAGTCCGGACAGACCGGACACCGTGACCCTGATCGCGAACTGGTACCCGTTCGAGGAACCGAACGGTGGACCGAACTTCTACCCGTGGGCCACGGACGCCCACTACGACATCAACATCGACAACAACGGTGACGCGAAGGCGGACCTGACCTACCGGTGGAACTTCCGCACCGACGACCGGCGGGGGAACGACACCTTCCTCTACAACGACGATCCGGTCACGTCGCTGGACGACGAGGATCTGTTGTTCCGGCAGACCTACACCCTGTCGGTGATCGACAGGGCTGCCGGACGGGTCACGAACCTGGTCACCAACGGGAAGGTCGCGCCGTCGAACGTCGGCCCGGCCTCGATGCCGAACTACCGCGCCCTCCGGGACCAGGCGATCACCGCGGTCCCGGGCGGGAAGACGTTCGCCGGGCAGGCGGACGACCCGTTCTTCCTCGACCTGCGGATCTTCGATCTGCTCTACGGCAAGGACCTGTCCGAGGTCGGGCAGGACACGGTGGCGGGCTTCAACGTGAACACCGTGGCGCTCCAGGTGCCCAAGAGCACGCTGACGCTCCGCGGCGACCCTGCCCGCAACCCCGTCATCGGGGTCTGGAGCGACACCGAACGCGGTTCGATCACGGTGCGCACCCCCGGTACGCAGCGATCGCTCGGCGCCGACGTCCAGGTCTCGCGATTGGGCAACCCGCTGGTGAACGAGGTCGTCGTGCCCGCCGGGTTGAAGGACCGGTTCAACTCGCTCCTGCCGGAGCAGGACCGGACGGTGCCCGCGCTGGTGAACAAGGTGCGCAACCCGGAGGTACCGGACCTCGTCCAGCGGTTCTACGGCATCCCCGCGCCCGCCAAGCCCCGCGACGATCTGACGGAGATCTATCTGACCGGGATCACCAGGAAGTCCGGTGACCGGATCGATCAGACGCTCAACTCGCAGCTCGACAACGCCGACGTCGACCCGGCCCGGTTCGCGCCGTCGGAGCAGCTTCGGCTGAACACCTCGATCCCCGTCACCGCGCGGCCCAACCGGCTCGGCGTGCTCGGCGGTGACCTCCAAGGGTTCCCGAACGGCCGGAGGCTGGCCGACGACGCGCTCGACATCAGCGTCCAGGCGCTGGAAGGCGCCGCGGTCAGCGGCATCGTCAAGGCGCTCGCCGCGGGAGACCGGGTGGACCGGAACGACGTCCCCTTCGAGCCGGTGTTCCCCTACGTCGCCCTGCCGAACACCAAGGCGGTCAACTCGCCGTCGTCCGGCGGCTGATCCCCCTCCCCCGGTGGCCGCCGCGGCGACGGCGGCGGCCACCACCCCACTTCCGGAAGGCGGACCCGATGTCCCGCGACATCTCCGAAAGCACGACAGGTACGAAGAAAACCCGATTCGGGAAACGCTCTCTCCCGGTCGTTTTCGGCGCGAGCCTGCTCATCGTCGGTATCGCCGCGCTCGTCCCGGCCGATCCCCCACCGGCCGTCACGGAAGGAGCGCGGGGCGGGGTGAACACCCTCGACCGCGCGATCCGGGCGGCGGAAGCCAAGCTGGCGAAGGGGTCGCGGGATCCGGGGACCCTGGCCGAACTCGGCGCCGCCTATGTCGAGCTGGCGCGGGTCGAGGCGGACCCGGCGCTCTTCCCGAAAGCCGAGGAGGCGTTGCGGAAGTCCCTGGCGCAGCAACCCGACGGCAACGGGATCGCGTTCGCGGGCATGGGAGCGCTCGCCAACGCGCGGCACGACTTCGCCGCCGCTCGCGACTGGGGTGAGAAAGCCAAGGCCGCGCTTCCGGACAACGCCGAGGTCCACGGCGTCCTCAACGACGCCTACACCCAGCTCGGGGACACCACCGCGGCCACCGCCGCGGTGCAGCGGATGCTCGACCTCAAGCCGGGGGTCCCCTCGTTCACCCGCGCCGCCTACGAGTTCGAAATCCACGGCCAGGTCGACGACGCCCGGCGCGCGCTCGATCGCGCGCTCGCGGACGCCATCGATCCAGGGGACGTCGCGTTCTGCCGCGGCCTGCTCGGCGAACTCGCCTTCGACAACGGAGACCTCGACACCGCGGAGCGCCATTTCGAGACGGGGCTGCGTGCCGCGCCCGAGGAAACCTCACTGCGGCAAGGAAGGGCCAAGGTCGCGGCGGCTCGCGGGCGGATCGGCCAGGCCATCGCGGACTATCAGGATCTCGTGACCCGTCAGCCGAACGTCGGAAACCTGCGCGAGTACGCCCTGCTGCTGACGTCGGCGGGCGCGCCGGACGCCGCCGAACGCCACTACCGGCTCTTCGAGGAAGAGCGACGCCTCGAAGTGGCCTCCGGCTCGAACGTCGACCTCGAAGCGTCGCTGGTCGCCGCGGACCGCGGCGATGCCGGACAAGCGCTCAAGTACGCGCAGGCGGAATGGGGACGCCGGCAACCCGTGTTCGTCGCGGACGCCCTCGCCTGGGCGCTGCACCTCAACGGCCGGGACGCCGAGGCCCTGACCTACGCCGACCGGGCGGCGAGCACCGGCTGGCGCAGCGCTTCGTTCGCTTATCACCGCGGCATGATCCTCGCGGGCCTCGGCCGGACCGCCGAGGCCCGCGAGGCACTCGCCGAAGCCCTGCGCGTCAACCCGCACTTCTCCGTGGCCGACGCGCGGACGGCGAGGGACACGCTGGCGAAACTGGGCGGTGCCCGATGAACGAGCGCCGATCGGTCCTGGGCGCGCTGATCTTCTGTGCCGTCGTCACGGCGTGTTCCGGGACGGCTCCCGATCCCGGCCCCCGGTTCGACGACGAAACCACCGAAGGCGTCGTGACCGAGCTGACCTGCATGAAGCACCAGCCGCGGGCGCCCGGCCCCCGCTACACCGACGAGAAGCTCCAGCGCACCGACGAGACTCTCGCCCTGCTCCGCTATTACACCGCCAACGGCGCCAAGCCCTATTGCGACGGCAACGACCTCACCGGCATCGATCGGCAGTGGATCGATCTCTACCTCGGGCTGGGCGCGGACCCGGGAAACGTGAGACGCCGGTGACCGCGGCCACGTCACCTCGGGGGAAACCCGGAGGCCGGGTCCGGCGGCGGCCGATATCGTCGAAGGCATGCGCCTCTACATCGTCGACGCCTTCACCTCCGAGGCCTTCGCCGGTAACTCCGCCGGCGTCGTGCTGCTGGACTCGCCGGGCGACGCGGGCTGGATGCAGTCCGTCGCCGCCGAGTTGAAGCACGCCGAGACGGCCTTCGTCGAGGTCGGTGGCGACGGGCCGAAGTCGCTTCGCTGGTTCACACCGGAGACCGAGGTCGACCTGTGCGGGCACGCGACGTTGGCGACCACGCACGTCCTCGGCGGCGAACAGACCTTCACCACGAAAAGCGGCGAGCTGCGCTGCCGCGCCGAAGACGGCTGGGTGTCGATGGACTTCCCGTCGGATCCGCCCCGCGAGTCGGACGACGATCTGTCGTCCATCCTGCCGGGCCTGGGGTTCGAGTACGTCGGGCGCAGCAAGCACAACCTGTTCGCGGTGGTGGACGACGCGTCCGTGGTGCGCTCGCTCGCCCCGGACCTAGCCGCGCTGCGCGCGCACTGGAACGGACGGCTGATGGTCACCGCGCCGGGTGACGTGGCCGGGATCGACTTCGTCACCCGGTTCTTCGCGCCGGGCGTCGGCATCGACGAAGACCCGGTCACCGGCTCCGCGCACTGCGTCCTGGCGCCGTACTGGGCCGCTCGCCTCGGCCGGGACGAGCTCGTCGGCGAACAGGCCTCGGCCCGCGGCGGAATCGTGCGGATGAAGCTCGAAGGCGACCGCGTCCTGCTCTCGGGGCAGGCGGTCACCGTGGCCAGCGGGGAGTTGCACGTCTGATGCGCCTGATCCTGAACGTCATCTGGCTCGTGCTGTGCGGCCTGTGGATGGCACTCGGCTACGTCGTCGCCGGCGTCATCTGCTGCGTCCTGATCGTCACCATCCCGTTCGGGCTGGCGTCGTTCCGGATCGCGGCGTACGCGCTCTGGCCGTTCGGCCGCACGGTGGTGGACCGGCGCGACGCCGGGGCGGCGTCGACGATCGGGAACGTCATCTGGTTCCTCTTCGCCGGGCTGTGGCTCTCGATCGGGCACGTGCTGACCGGGATCGCGCTGTGCGTCACGATCATCGGGATCCCGCTGGGCGTGGCGAACTTCAAGATGATCCCGGTCTCGCTGATGCCGCTGGGCAAGGAGATCGTGGAGCTCCCGTGAGGCTTGACCGGGGGTTGCGAAAGCCACTTTCGCAACGTTGAAGGTTGCGAAAGTGGCTTTCGCAACGTCGGCGGTGGCGGGGCCCGGCAGCCCGCCGGAAGACGTGCCCCGACCACGCTACCGCCGCCCTGCGCTCGTCCCTGAAGTACGTGAAGGCCCCCTTCATTGCGCCTGGCGCAATGAAGGGGGCCTTCATGTACTTCAGGGTGCCCAACCGGACCCGCCTGGCTCAGTCCTCGGGTTCCCACGGCAGCGGCACGATGAGGCACGGGCCACCGACGAACAACCCGCCGTCGATCCCCAGCGCCTTCCCGCCCGCGTAGAGGTACGGCCCCTCGATCTGCGCGGGGTGGATCCCGAGCTGATCGGCGATGACGCTGTGCCCGTGCACGATGCGTTCGCCGCCGAGCCGGTCCATGAGCTGCTGCGCGACGTCGGCGCCGTCCGGGCCACGGAAGGCGTACCGCGTGGTCATCCGCCGCCACACGTCCCACCAGGCCTGGATGTCGCTGCCTTCGAGGATCTCGCGGCCACGGGCGTTGATCTCGTCGATGTCCTCGCCCCAGCCGAGGTACTCGAGCGTGTCCGAATGCATCAGCAGGTGGTCGGCGGCCAGCGTCAGCATCGGGCGGGACGTCAGCCATTCGATGTGCTGCGGGGTGAGCCTGTCCTGGTCTTCGAGCAGCCCGCCGTTGATCTCCCAGCTGCGGGCGAAGCTGCGCGGCCCGAAGTCGGACGGCACCTCGGTGTCGCCGAAGTGGTACATCCCGAGCAGCAGGATCTCGTGGTTGCCTAGCAGCGTCCCGCAGCGCCCGCCCGCGGTGGCGGCCTGCCGTTCCAGCCGCATCACCAGGTCGATGACGCCGACGCCGTCGGGCCCCCGATCGACGAAGTCGCCGAGGAACCACAGGGTCGCTTCCCCGCCCGACCAGTCGTCGTCGGAGTCGATCAGCCCCTTCTCCCGGAGCGCTTCGGCCAGCTCGTCCCGGTGTCCGTGCACGTCACCGACCACATAGGTCGGGGGCGTGGGCTGATCGTCGTGCATCGTCTGACGATAAGCCCTCCGCGTGCGACCGTGTCGCTCAGCCTTCGCCGAACGGGTCGCCGGTGCGCCCGACCAGATCGGCGATCGAGTCGATGATCTTGGTCGGCCGGTACGGATAGTGCTCGGCGCTCTCCCGGGTGGAGATGCCGGTGAGCACCAGGATCGTCTGCAAGCCGGCCTCGATTCCCGAGTGGACGTCGGTGTCCATCCGGTCGCCGATCATCAGCGTCGACTCCGAATGCGCGCCGAGCCGCCGCAGCGCGGACCGCATCATCAGCGGGTTCGGCTTGCCGACGTAGTACGGCGAGCGGCCGGTCGCCTTCTCGATCAGCGCCGCGACCGAACCGGTGGCGGGCATCGAGCCCTCCATGCTCGGGCCGGTGGCGTCGGGGTTGGTGGCGATGAACTTGGCGCCGCCCTCGATCAGCCTGATCGCGCGGGTTATCGCGCTGAAGCTGTACGTCCGGGTCTCGCCGAGGACCACGTAGTCGGGGTCGCGTTCGGTCAGCACGTAACCGACTTCGTGCAGCGCCGTGGTCAGCCCGGCCTCGCCGATCACGAACGCCGAGCCGTTCGGCCGCTGCGACGCGAGGAACTTCGCGGTCGCCAGCGCGGAGGTCCAGATGGCCTCCTCGGGGATGTCGAGACCGGTCCGCTCGAGCCTCGCCCGCAGGTCGCGCGGGGTGTAGATCGAGTTGTTGGTCAGCACCAGGAAGCCGATGTCGTTGGCGCGCAGCTCCTTGAGGAACTCGTCCGCGCCGGGTACGAGGTGCTCCTCCTGGACCAGCACGCCATCCATGTCGCTGAGGTATGTCCAACGGCGCTCGTTCATGCCGCTGAGTTTAGTGATCCGAGACGGCGTGAACAGCCACGGACGCCGCCTTGACCGAAAGGTCGACCGGTGTGCCGGGTTCGAGCGCCAGTTCGGCGACCGCGGCCGGGGTGAGGTCGGCGGCGAGGCCCGCGGCCCAGTCGTCACCGCGGGCCCGGACGCGGATCACCGGACCGTGTGGTTCGAGCGCGTCGACGATCCCCTCGACGGTGTTGCGCGGGCTGCCCCGGTGCTCGCCGTCGCGCAGGTAGACGGCGACGGCGCTGGGCGCGAAGACGGCGACAGCCGCTTCGCCCTCGGCGACGTCTTCGGCCGCGATTCCGGCCAACAGCCCGCCTGACGTGCGCAAACCGCCCTCGGCAGCGGTGCCGGGCACGAGGTTCAGACCGGCGATCCGCGCGGTGAACGCCGTGCGCGGGGCGGAAAGGACCTTCCGGGTCTCGCCGCGTTCGACGATCCGGCCGCCGTCGAGGACGGCGACGTGATCGGCCAGCGCCAGCGCGTCGAGCGGGTCATGGGTGACCAGCACGGTCGGCGGCCCGGACCGCAGGATCCGCCGGAGCAGCCCCCGGATGGCGGGCGCCGCGTCGACGTCCAGCGCGGCGAAAGGCTCGTCGAGCAGCAGCAACCCCGGCTCGGCGGCCAGCGCCCGCGCGATCGCGACCCGCTGCGCCTGCCCGCCCGAGAGCTGCGCGGGCCGCCGTCCGGCCAGTTCGAGAGCGTCCACTTCGGTCAGCCACTCCCGTGCGCGCTTCTTCGCCTCGGCACGGCCGGCTCCGGTCGAACGCGGGGCGAAGGCGACGTTGTCCAAAGCGGACAGATGCGGGAAGAGCAGCGCGTCCTGGGAGAGCAGGCCGATGCCACGCGCGTGCGGCGGCAGGCCCGCCAGGTCGCGGCCGTCGAGGGTGATCCGCGCCCGGCCGGGCCGGAGCAGGCCGGCGAGACAGCCGAGCACACTGGACTTGCCCGACCCGTTCGGGCCGAGCAGCGCGAGCACGCCGCCGTCGGGGACTTCGAAGCCGACGTCCAAGGTGAACTCGCCGCGCCGGAGCGCGAGCTCGGCCGAAAGGGTCACGACCGGACCCCTTCGAGCGCGCGCGGCCGGGCGAGCGCGATGACCGCGACGGCGACCAGGATGAGCAGCAACGCGAGCGCCACCGCGCTGTCGACGTCGACCTCGGCCTGGGTGTAGACCTCCAGTGGCAGGGTCCGGGTCACCCCTTCGAGGCTTCCCGCGAAGGTGATCGTCGCGCCGAACTCGCCCAGCGCCCGAGCGAAGCTGAGCACGATGCCCGAACCGAGCGCGGGCAGCAGCAGCGGCAGCGTGACCCGGCGGAACACCGTCCACGGTTTGGCGCCCAAGGTCGAAGCGACCCTTTCGTACCGGTCACCGGCGCCCCGGAGGGCTCCTTCGAGGCTGACCACCAGGAACGGCATCGCGACGAACGTCTGCGCGATGACCACCGCGGCCGTGGTGAACGGCACCTGCTCGCCGGTCAGGGTGGTCACCAGGATGCCGAGGAAACCCTTGCGGCCCAACAGGTACAGCAACGCCAGGCCGCCGACCACGGGCGGCAGCACGAGCGGGAGCAGCACCACCGCGCGCAGCACGCGGACACCGCGCGCCCCCGAACGCGCGAGCACCACGGCGAGCGGGACGCCGAGCAGCACACAGGCCACAGTGGACAGTCCGGCCGTGAGCAGCGAGAGCTTGAGCGCGTTCAGCGACGACGTCGAGGTGACGAGGTCCGGGAAGCGGGTCAGGTCCGATCGCACCAGCAGGCCCACGACCGGCAGCACCACCAGCGCCAGCGCGCAGATCGCCGGCGGCCAGAGAACCCACGGGACCCCCGCGTTTCGTCCTCTGAACGCGGTACTTGCGCGTGCATCTACCGCATCCAGAGGACGAAACGCGGGGTCACGGCGTGCCAAAACCGACCTTCGCCAATTCCTTCCTGCCTTCCTCACCGAGGACGAAGTCCCTGAACAGCCCGGCGAGCTGGGCCTGCGGAGCGTCCTTCAGCACCGCGATCGGGTAGTCGTTGAGCGCGCCGGCGGCCTCCGGGAAGTCCACTTTGTCGACGTTGCCGGCCGCCGACGCGGCGTCGGTGACGTAGACGAGCCCCGCGTCGGCGTCACCCGACCGGACCTTCGCGAGCACGGACTTGACGTCCTGCTCCTCGCTCGCCGGCTTGAGCGTGACCCCGGACGACTGCTGGACCTTCTTCGCCGCCGACCCGCACGGCACCTGCGGAGCGCAGACGACCACGGTCAGCCCGCCCTTCGCGAGGTCGGCCAGGCCCTTGATGCCCTTGGGGTTGCCCTTGCCGACCGCGATGGCGAGGCGGTTGGTGGCGAAGACCGACGGCTGCCCGTCGATCAGCTCCGCCTTGGCGGCCTTGTCCATAGTGGTCTTGTCGGCGGAAGCGAAGACGTCCGCTTTCGCGCCCTGGGTCAGCTTCTGGACCAGCGCCGAGGAGCCCTCGAAGCTGAACTTCACGGTCACCCCGGAGTTCTGTGCCTCGAACCGCTTGCCCAGCGTCCCGAACGACTCGGTCAGCGACGCCGCCGCGAACACGGTCAGCGTCTTGGCCTCGGCCGACGGCTCCCCGGAACCACAGGCGCTCGTGGCCAGTGCCAGCGCGAGCAGGGCGGGGACGAGTCTCCTCATCGGCTTCCTTCCGGGGTTTCGATCACGACCGTGGTCGCCTTGACCACGGCGACCGCGAGCACCCCCGGCCGCAGCCCGAGCTCGCGGACGGCCTCGGCGCTCATCAGGGAGACCACGCGATGCGGGCCGCACTGCAGCTCGACCTGTGCCATCACCTTGTCCGTGATCACCTCGGTGACGAGCCCGACGAACCGGTTCCGCGCGGAGCGGCCGACGCTCGACGGATCCTCCGGCTGTTCGGCCTGCGCCTTGGCGAACGCGGCGAGCTCGGCGCCGTCGACGACCTTGCGGCCCGCCGAGTCGTCGAACGCGGTCAGCTGGCCGGCACGGACCCAGCGGCGGACGGTGTCGTCACTGACGCCGAGCAGACGAGCGGCCTCGGACAACCGGAATTGCGGCATGCCCGGAAGGTTACTTCCGCAGATGCGGAAAAGCTACGCGTTGCCGGACAGTTCCTCGCGGAGTCCGTCGAGCACCGCGTTCTGGAATCGCTCCAGCACTTTCCGTTCCGCTGAAGAGAACTGTTCGAGCACCGTCTTCATGTTCGTGTACGCGGATTCGAAGAGCGGCGCGTGCCGCTCCATCGCGCCGGGGACGACCTCGATCAGCACCTTCCGGCGGTCGGCGGTGTCGCGGACACGCCGGGCGAGACCGGCCTTCTCGAGCCTGTCCATGACGCCGGTCACAGCGCCCGTCGACAACCCGGTCAGCTCGGCGATCCTGCCCGCTGTCAACGGTCCCGATGCCTGGCCCGCCAGTTCGAGCACCTTGTGATCGGTGGCCGACAGGCCCATCAGCTCGGCGATACGCGCGTGCCGGAGAACGGTCAGCGTGCTGGTTTCCCTGCCGAGATGGGCGAACCGGGCCAATTCGTCCGCCGAGAGCGGATATTTCGCCATCCGGAAACCCTTCCGATTCGGTGCCCGTGGAATTCTAGACAGTCGGTTTTCGCCCGCTTCGGGGTTAGTCTGGTGTCAATGACAGCAGTCGATCTCGGGTTTCCCCGTGTCCCCGGTACACGCGGTCGCCCCAGCGCGCCCAGGCCGGACAATCCCGCTCTGATCGACACCTTCGGCCGCGTGGCGACCGACCTGCGGGTGTCGCTCACCGACAAGTGCAATCTGCGCTGCACCTACTGCATGCCCGCCGAAGGGCTCGAATGGATGCCGAGCGCGGACGTGCTGACCGACGACGAGCTCGTGCTCCTGCTGCGGATCGCCGTCGAGCGGCTCGGCGTCACCGACATCCGGCTCACCGGCGGCGAACCACTGCTGCGGCAGGGCCTGGAGAAGATCGTCGAGCGGGTCGCGGCGCTCGAACCGCGGCCGCGGCTTTCCATGACCACCAACGGGATCGGGCTCGCGAAGCGCGCGAAGCCGCTCGCCGACGCGGGGCTGGACCGCATCAACGTCTCGCTGGACACCGTCGACCGGGCGCTGTTCGAGACGATCACGCGCCGCGACCGGCTATCGCACGTGCTCGCCGGCATGGCCGCCGCGCGCGAAGCCGGCCTGGATCCGGTGAAGGTCAACGCGGTGCTGATGCGCGGGCTGAACGAGGACCAGGCCGTGCCGCTGCTGAAGTTCTGCCTCGCCGAGGGCTACCACCTGCGCTTCATCGAGCAGATGCCGCTGGACGCGCAGCACGGCTGGAACCGCGGCGACATGATCACCGCCGAGGAGATCCTCGGCATGCTCGGCGAGGAGTTCGCGCTGTCGCCGTTCCCCGCCGCGCGGGGCGGGGCGCCCGCCGAACGCTGGCTGGTCGACGGCGGACCGGGCGACGTCGGCGTGATCGCGTCGGTGACCCGGCCCTTCTGCGGCGCCTGCGAGCGGACCCGGCTGACCGCGGACGGCGCGGTGCGCTCGTGCCTGTTCAGCAACGACGAGACCGACCTGCGCGCCCTCGTGCGCGCGGGCGCGCGCGAAGAAGAGGTGGCGGACGCCTGGCGAGCGACCATGTGGGGCAAGCTCGCCGGGCACGAGATCAACGAGGCCGGGTTCGCGCAGCCGATCCGGCCGATGAGCGCGATCGGCGGCTGACATGGTGACCATCGTGGTGCGGTACTTCGCCTCGGCCCGCGCAGCCGCCGGCCTCGACGAGGAGAAGGTGTCCCTGCCGGACGGCGCCCGCGTCGCCGACGCCGTCGCCCGCCTGCGCGAACTCCACCCGGAGAAGCTGGCGAAGCTCCTCGACGCGGTCTCGTACCTGCTGGACGGCGTCGCCGTGCGGGACCTCACGCGGCCGCTGACCGAGGGCGCCGAACTGGACGTCCTGCCGCCGTTCGCCGGCGGCTGACCTGGCCCTGCCCCTGCCCCACACGGGCCGACCGGCCGGGTGTGTCGCGAAAGCCACTTTCGCGACGCCTGATGTCCCGAAAGTGACTTTCGCGACACACTGGCCGCCCGCCGACCACCCCTGACCTGCGCGAACCGCGAAAGTGGTAGCAAAGGTCCCTTGCTCGCCCTCTCACGTTCACCGTCCGGTCGCCGAAGCAGCCGAGGATGCGCCAGTGATCACTCCCCGCCGTATCCTCGCCGCACTGCTCGCCGCGGTCGCCGCCACGAGCCTCGCGACCGCTCCGGCGTCCGCCCACGAACGCGGCGTCCGGCCGCAGGCGCACAGCCACAACGACTACGAGCACACCCGTCCCCTGCACGACGCGCTCGATCAGGGCTTCACGAGCGTCGAGGCCGACATCTTCCTGGTCGACGGGCAGCTCCTGGTCGCCCACGACCTCGCGGACACCCGCCCGGACCGCACCCTGGAGTCGCTCTACCTGGAGCCGCTGCGCAAGCGCGTGCTGGCCAACCACGGCGTCGGCGTCTACCGGCAGCGGGCGGAGTTCCAGCTGCTGATCGACGTCAAGGGAGACGCGAACAGCACCTACGCCGCTCTCGAGAAGCGCCTCCACGACCCGCGCTACTCCTTCCTTTTCTCTCTGTACGCGTTCGGACACGTCAAGAAGCGGGCCGTGACCGCGGTGATCTCCGGCGGGCGCCCCAAGGACGTGATGCTCGGGCAGAAGTTCCGGCTCGCCTTCTACGACGGCCGGATCAAGGACCAGAACGATCTCGGCATCGGCTCGGACCCCCGGGTCACCCCGCTGGTCTCGGACTCCTGGAGCGGCCTGTTCACCTGGACCGGCGAAGGCCCCTTCCCCGCCGCCGAGCGGGCGAAACTGCACGACCTGGTCAAGCGAGCCCACGCGGCGGGCCAGCGCGTGCGCTTCTGGGCCACGCCGGACGTCGCCGGGCCAGGCCGTGACGCGTTGTGGAAAGAGCTGGTCACCGCCGGGGTCGACCACCTGAATACGGATGACCTGCCAGGGCTGGCGAACTTCTTGAGGTCTCGCTAAAGTGCGCGGCCCATTCGCGCGCGAAGGCGCACGAATGGGCCAGTCATCCCTTAATCCACGTGATGCAAGCCTCACGATCTGTGAATTATCTCGGTCAGGAAACGGCCAGATAACGGCCCGCTGACCTGCATAAACAGCCGAATCGTTATGGGTTGCGTGCTGTTACTGTGATGTAGGTCACAGCTCGAATAATTTCCGATCAGGCCGTTCGTTACGTACCGTCGCTTTTCGGTTGGCCCCGACCGACCACGCAACACCGGGAACCCGTAGCGCCGAGCCCTGTCCAACGGATTCCCGGACCCAACCCCGAGCGAAAGCATTTCCGGACAGGGACGAGGGGACCGAGCCGACGCGTCGTGCGTCAGGCGAAGTCAGCCGGCCTGAGACGGCCGGCCAGGACCCGCGGGTCTTTCCCTCAGCACAGGCTCGTAGGCGCAGGGAGCGAGATTTACTCACATGTCTTACCGAGGCAAGCACCGCAAGATGTCCGCCGCCACCCGTCACATCGCCCGCGTCGCCATTGCGGGTGTCGCGGTCGGCGCTCCCCTCGCCATCGCCGCGACCCCCGCGTCGGCGACCAACTGGGACGCCATCGCGCAGTGCGAGAGCAGCGGCAACTGGAGCACCAACACCGGTAACGGCTACTACGGTGGCCTGCAGTTCTCGCCGAGCACCTGGCGCGCCTACGGTGGCACCGGCAGCGCGCACAACGCGTCGCGTGAGCAGCAGATCGCCGTCGCCGAGCGGGTCCTCCAGGGCCAGGGCATCGGCGCGTGGCCGAACTGCGGCAAGAAGGGCGGCTCCGCCAGCCCCGCCAAGGCCAAGTCGAGCGCCCCGAAGGCCACCAAGAAGGTGACCCCGAAGAAGTCGACCGCGCCGGTCCAGAAGCAGCAGGCCCCGGCCCCGGCCGCCGCGAACGTCGCCAACTCGAACCCGGCGGGTGACTACACCGTCGTGGCCGGCGACACGCTGTCGAAGATCGCCTCCAAGTTCAACGTCCAGGGCGGCTACCAGAAGCTGCAGGAGCTGAACAAGGACTACGTGTCGAACGCCGACTTCATCGTCGTCGGCCAGAAGCTCGCCACCAAGTGAGCTCTTGAGCACGAGTAAGTCGTGATGCCCGCGGGATTCCCCGCGTGGCCACGTCACGGCTGACAAGGCCCCACCGCGCCATTCCCCCGGCGGTGGGGCTTTGTCGTGTCCGGGGCCGGATCGCGCCTCCAGATGTCATGAAAGGGTCGTTCAGGACGAAAAATGTCCTGAACGACCCTTTCATGACACTTGGCGGGTGGGCCGGCTCAGCCCGCTACGGCGAGTTGACCCATTCGTCGCTCCCGTCGCTGAAGTGCTGGTGCTTCCACACCGGCAGCCGCGCCTTGACCTCGTCGACCAGCTCCGAGCAGGCGGCGAAGGCCTGGCCCCGGTGCTCGGCCGCCACGGCGCACGCCAGCGCGACGTCACCGATGGCCAGCGCGCCCAGCCGATGGCTCACGGCGACCGCCCGCACGCCCTCCCACTTCCCCGAGAGGTCCGCGACCACCTCCGCGAGCACGTCGGCGGCGCTGGGATGTCCTTCGTAGGCGAGCCGGTCCACCGACCGCCCGCCGTCGTGGTCCCGCACGACCCCGCCGAACGTGACGACGGCGCCCGCGGCCGCGTCGTCCACCAGGCGGGCGTGTTCTTCGACCGAAAGCGGCTCGTCGACCACCGCGATCCTTGCGACCCGAACGCTCACTGCTGTCCCTCCCGTGGGTGGTCGCCGCCCGCCAGCTGGTCGACGGCGTGGTCGAGGATCCCGTCCAGTACGCCGAGGCCGTCCTTCACCCCGCCGCGTGAACCGGGCAGGTTCACCACGAGGGTCCGGCCCGCGACGCCGGCGACCCCTCGCGAAAGCACGGCCGTGGGCACCTTGGGCAGTCCGGCGGCGCGGATCGCGTCCGCGACTCCGGGAAGTTCGTAGTCGAGGACGGCGCGCGTGACGTCCGGGGTGCGGTCCGTCGGCGAGATGCCGGTGCCGCCGGTCGTCACGATCACCTGGACCCCGGCCGCGACGGCGTCCCGCAGGGCTTCACCGACCGGTTCGCCGTCCTGGACGACCACGGGCGCGGGCACTTCCCAGCCCCGCGCGGTCAGCCAGTCCGTGATGACCGGGCCGGTCGTGTCCTCGTAGACACCCTTCGCGGCGCGATTCGACGCGACGATCACCCTCGCGACCCGGTTCACGGCCGCTCCCAGGTCCCGGTCTTGCCGCCGTCCTTGCGGATCAGGCGGACGTCGTCGAGGGTCGCCGCGGGATCGACGGCCTTGATCATGTCGTGCAGGGTCAGCCCGGCGACGGCGACGGCGGTCAGCGCCTCCATCTCGACGCCGGTCCGGTCGTTCGTCTTCGCGGTCGCGGTGATGTGCACGGCGGTCTCGTCGAGGACGAACTCGACCTTCACCCCGGACAACGCGATCTGGTGGCAGAGCGGGATCAGCTCCGGCACCTTCTTCGCACCCATGATGCCCGCGATCCGGGCGGTCGCGAGGGCGTCGCCCTTGGGTAGCCCGTCCGTCGCCAGCAGGCCGAGCACCTCGGCCGTGGTGTGCACGGTGCCGCCCGCCAGCGCGGTGCGGGCGGTGGGCGTCTTGCCGGAAACGTCGACCATACGGGCGGCGCCCGTATGGTCGACGTGGCTGAGTTCACTCACGCACAGCAGGCTAGTCCTCAGAACATCCGCTGCTTCGAGCGAACCTCGCCGAGAGCCTTCTCCCGTTCCTGCCGCTGCTCCGGCGTCATCGAGGCGAAGAGCCCGCCCCGGTCCGCGGCGCAGGCCGTGTCGTGCGCGGGACGCTTGCCGTCCACGAGGAACCGGTTGACGGCGTTGTTGCCGCACGCGTTCTCCGAGCTCAGCCAGACGCCGTGCCCGCCGTCGTCGACCGACACCATCCGCGCCCGGTCGCCCAGCGCGCGGCGCATCTCCTTGGCCCCGCTCAGCGGCGTCGCCGGGTCACGCAGGTTCTGCACGACCAGGATGTTCGACGGACCGCGGTCGCCGATCCGCACCTGCGGCTCGATCGGCTCGGACGGCCAGTAGGCGCACGCCCAGATGTTCGCCGCGGCGGCGCCGAACATCGGATACCGCACCCGGTCCTTCTCGACGTTGCGCTGGTAGGCCGCGACCTTCTCCGGCCAGTTCACGTCGTTGCACACCACGTGCAGCTGCGCGGACAGCAGCTGCGCCACGTCGAGCTGCTGGGCCTGAGCGGTCTGCTTCACGACGCCTTCGGTGTCGAGCGCCTGCCACTGCTGGGCCAGCACCGGGAACGAGCCGGTCGAATACAGCGAACCGAACGTGCCCGCCCGGAAGGCCGCGCCGTCCACCCCCGGCACCGCGCCGCCGTCGAGCTTGGCGACGAGTTCGTAGAACTTCGCCGTCACCTGCTGCGGAGTGCGGCCGAGCCCGTAGCTCGCGTGCCGCGCCGCCGCCCACTTCGCGAAGTCCGGGAAGCGGTCCTGGAACCCCTCCGCCAGCCGGCGGGACCCGGTCGTGTCGAGTCCGCCCGGGCCGGTCGCGCTGTCGAGCACGATGCGATCGGTCTGCCGCGGGAACAGCGTCGAATACACGGCGCCCAGGTACGTGCCGTACGAGACGCCGTAGTACGAGAGCTTCTCCTCGCCCAAGGCCTCCCGGACGCGGTCCATGTCGCGGGCGGTGTTGGCCGTGGTGATGTACGGCAGGTTCGCGGCCGTCTTCGAGCCGGCGCACTGCTTCGCGACGCCCTCGACGTACTTCGCGCGCTCCGCCACCGCCGCGGCGTCGCGCGCGTACGGCGGGACGTTGCTGACCTGCTGCTCGGGCTTGAGATCGCAGGTGACCGGCGTGCTGCGGCCGATCCCGCGCGGATCGAAGCCGATGATGTCGTACGCGTCGAGCACGCTCGACGGCATGCCTGCCGACCGCAACCCCGCGGGCATGGTCAGCCCGGGGCCGCCGGGGCCACCCGGGTTGGTGAGCATGATCCCGCGCCGCTTCGCCGGCTTGGTGCTGGCGAGCTTCGAAATGGCGACGTCGATCGTCTTGCCACCCGGATCCCGGTAATCGAGCGGGACCTTCAAGGTGGCGCACTGCACGCCGGGCGCGGCCACGTCCTCCGGACACGGCCCCCAGCGCACGGACGAAACCGCGGCGGACGCCGTGGCCGGTACGAGTACCGCCATGGTGACCGCCGCGGCCGTGAGTGTCCCGATCCTGCTCAGGACAGAGCGTTTCATCCCCAACCCCCGTCATGATCGACTTCCTGGTCGGAGCCGAGCCTATGAGCGGGCCATCGGCGGAGTCGTCACCCTGAAGTCGGCAGCCGGATCGGCCTCAGTGATGACGACGCCGCCGAATGGAGCAAGGGACCTTTGCTACCGCGTCCTACGACTGAGCGGCCTTCGCGGCCTTTGCCGCCTTCTTGACGGCCTCGGCGACCGCCGGGGCGACGGCGTTGTCGAACACGCTCGGCACGATGAACGAGGCGTTCAGCTTGCCGTTGTCCACGACGTCCGCGATGGCGTCGGCCGCCGCGAGGAGCATCGAGTCGTCGATCTGGTGCGCCTGCGCGTCGAGCAGCCCGCGGAAGACGCCGGGGAACGCGAGCACGTTGTTGATCTGGTTCGGGAAGTCGCTGCGGCCGGTGGCGACCACGGCGGCGTGCTTCTGCGCCTCCAGCGGGTCGATCTCCGGGTCCGGGTTGGCCAGCGCGAACACGACGGCGTCGGACTTCATGGTCGCGACCTGCTCGGCCCCGAACAGGTTCGGCGCGGAGACCCCGATGAACACGTCGGCGCCGACGAGCGCCTCGTGCAGCGTGCCCGCCTGCTGCTCGGAGTTCGTGTGCCCGGCGATCCAGGTCAGGTTCTCGTCGAGGTTGCCGCGCGCGGAGTGCACGATGCCGTCGATGTCGGCGGCCACGATGTCGCCCGGGTTCTTGCGCAGCAGCAGGCGGATGATGGCCGAGCCCGCCGCGCCGACGCCGCTGACGACGATCTTGCAGTCTTCGATGTTCTTCCCGACCACGCGCAGGGCGTTGCGCAGTGCCGCGACCACGACGATCGCGGTGCCGTGCTGGTCGTCGTGGAACACCGGGATGTCGAGCTGCTCACGCAGGCGCTTCTCGATCTCGAAGCAGCGCGGCGCGGCGATGTCTTCGAGGTTGATGCCCGCGTAGACCGGCGCGAGCGCCTTCGCGATCATGATGATCTCTTCGGTGTCCTGGGTGTCCAGGCACACCGGCCACGCGTCGACGTCGGCGAACTTCTTGAACAGCGCCGCCTTGCCCTCCATCACCGGCAGCGCGGCGGCCGGGCCGATGTTGCCCAGCCCCAGCACCGCGGAGCCGTCGGTGAGCACCGCGACGGTGTTGCGCTTGATGGTCAGGCGGCGCGCGTCCTCGGGGTTCGCCGCGATCGCCTGGCAGACGCGGGCGACACCCGGCGTGTACGCGCGGGAGAGGTCGTCACGGTTGCGGAGCGCGACCTTGGGGGTGACCTCGATCTTGCCACCGAGGTGGATCAGGAACGTCCGGTCGGAGATCTTGCGCACGCGGACGCCCGGCAGCGAGTCCAGGGTCTGCGTGATGTCCTGCGCGTGGTTCTCCGACAGGGCGTTGGCGCTGATGTCGACGACGATCGAGTCGGGGTGCGACTCGACGACGTCGAACGCGGTCAGCACGCCGCCGACCCGGCCGACGGCGGTGGTCAGGTCACCCGCCGCGGTGGACGACGCGGGGGCCTCCACCCGGACGGTGATCGAATATCCGGGACCGGGAACCGGCATGGCACTACCCCCGCTGAGGAACGCTCGAATAGGTCGATCGAAAACCTACTCCCGTGACGACCGCCACGAACCCTCGCAGGGGTGACTGACCGGTAACCTCGCGGGCCGTCGAAAGTGGAGCGCCGGACCGCGCGGCCGTGTCGCGAAAGCCACTTTCGGGACATCAGGCGTCGCGAAAGTGGCTTTCGCGACACGCGTGCCGAGTTCGGCGGGGCCGCCTACCGGTTGATCTCGGTCTCGGGGTGCACGTACGGCACCGTGTCGAGCGGGAAGGTCACGTCGCCGAACGGGGACAGCGCACCCTGCCGGTCGGACGCGAGCTCGGTGACGGGGTGCTCCCCGTCTTCACCGGGCCACGTGGGGTCGATGCCCGCGCGCTTCTTGTTATCGCCCTTCGCCACAACGTCCTCCAGAGCATGGTCAAGCCGTTCTCGAGGGACAGTCTGCCCGAACGCGGCTGCCGGGCCACCACCCGCCCGGTATCCTGGTCGTCTATGCCCGCGCCATCCCTGGCGGACTGGCTGCGCCAGGAGTCCGACGACGCTCTCGCCGCACTGCTGCGCACGCGTCGCGACCTGTCCACGCCACCCCCGTCCGACACCATCGTGCTCGCCACCCGGGCGGGCACGCCGGGTTCCGTCGCGCGTGCCTGCGAAGACCTCGACACCTTCACCCTCGCCGTCCTCGACGCCCTGCTGCTGGCCGGGGCGGACACCGAGCCGGTCGCCGTGGCCGAGGTCGCTGCGCTCGTGGGCGAGAAGATAGGCGAGCCGCTGGCTCTGCTGCGCAAACGGGCACTGGTCTGGGGAGAGGACGCCGCGCTGCGCGTCCCGCCGTCGGCCCGCGACGCGCTCGGCCCCTTCCCCGCCGGGCTCGGGTCGTCGTCGCCCTCGCTCGCCGGAGCGGATATCGAGGCGGCGCTGGCGGAGGTCGGCGAGGAGGAACGCGCCGTACTGACGACGCTGGCGGCCGGGCCGCCGATCGGCCGGACCCGGGACGCGGCGGCCGACGTCCCGCTGGAGCGGGCACAGAACCCGGTCCAGCGCCTGCTCGCGCGTGGCCTGTTGCTGCGCCGAGACGACCAGACCGTCGAGCTGCCGCGGGAGATCGGGATCGCGCTGCGCGGCGGGTCGGTGTTCGACCCGGCGTCTCTGCGCGAACCAGAGCTCCCCACGCATCCGCATCAGATGTCCACAGTGGACACCGCAGCGGCCGGCGAAGCGATGGAGTTCTTGCGCCAGACCGAAAGCATGCTTCGCGCATGGTCGGAGACGCCGCCGCCGGTGCTGAAATCCGGCGGGCTCGGGGTCCGCGAGCTCAAGAAGCTCGCCAAGGATCTCGACGTCGACGAGGCACGCGTGACGCTGCTCGCGGAGATCGCGGTCGGCGCCGGGCTGGTGGCCGACAGCGAAGCGACCACGCCGGAATGGGTGCCGACGACGCTCACGGATTCGTGGCTCGCGTCGCCGACCGCGCAGCGCTGGATGACCATCGCCCAGGCCTGGCTCGAACTGCCCCGGTTGCCCGGTCTCGCCGGCGGGCGGGACGCGAAGGACAAGCCGATCGCGCCGCTTTCGGAAGACCTGCGCCGTCCGCTGGCGCCCACGTCGCGGCGGCGGATCCTCCTCGCCTTGGCCGCTCTGCCCGAGGGCGCGGGCGTGAAGAGCACCGACGAGCTGGTCGCCGCGCTCGCCTGGCGCGCGCCGCGGCGGGGCGGGCGGCTGCGGGACGAGACCGTGCGCTGGACGATGGCCGAGGGGGCGGCGCTCGGCCTGATCGGGCTGGGCGGCCTCACCACGGCGGCCCGCGCCCTGCTGGCCGAAGACCGGCCGGGCGCGGTCGAGGCGATGATCGACGCGCTGCCGCGTCCGGTGGACCACGTGCTGGTCCAGGCCGACCTGACCGTGGTCGCGCCAGGGCCGCTGGAAGCCGGACTCGCGGCCGAGATGACCGCCGTCGCCGACATCGAATCGGCCGGGCACGCGACCGTCTACCGGATCACCGAGGCGTCCGTGCGGCGCGCGCTCGACACCGGGCGGACCGCGGGCGAGCTGCAGCAGCTGTTCTCGACGAAGTCGGCGACGCCGGTACCCCAGTCACTGAGCTACCTGATCGACGACGTCGCCCGGCGGCACGGGCGGCTGCGCGGCGGGGCCGCCGAGTCGTTCCTGCGCTGCGACGACGCATCGCTGCTCGCCGAGGTCATGGGGAGCCCCGTCGCGACCGAATACGGCTTGCGGATGATCGCGCCGACGGTGCTCATCAGCGCGTACCCGCTCGCCGAAGTCCTCGACGCGCTCCGCGCCGCCGGGTTCGCCCCGGCCGCCGAAGGACCCGACGGACGCGTCATGGACATCAGGCCGTCCGGACGCCGGCTTCCCGCGAAGGCGCGTGCCGCACGTCGTGCGCCCGGCGAGCCCGCCGGGCTGACCGACGACCAGGTCGGCAAGATCGTCGCGCACGTCCGGGCCGGTGACGCCGCTTCGGCGCGACGCCGGGGTGCGACGGTACGCGCGCCGCAGGGTGGCGGCGCCGGGGACACTTCCGCGACGCTGGCGCTGCTGTCGCAGGCGACCATCGAGCGCCGCGAGGTGTGGATCGGGTTCGTCGACTCACGCGGGACGGCGAGCCAGCGGGTGGTACGGCCGCTGCGGGTCGGCGGCGGGGTCCTCGAAGGGACCGACAACGAGCGCTACCCGCTGCACCGGATCACGTCGGCCGCCCTCGTCGAAGACTGACCGTTCCGCGCGTGCTTTGCGACGGCGACTGGCCTACACTGTGATCGGAGCGTGACGTCGCGGACGTCGCGCGAGTCGCAAGGCCAGGTGCACCCGGGGCAGACCGGGACCCTGGCCTTACGCATGTCCGGCTAGCACTTGGTCTCCACGTCGATCTCGTACACGAGATCCTCGATCAGCCGCCGATATCCGGAGCGTCCGTCCCTTGTGGCCCTGATCGCGCCGGCGACGATATCCGCGGCCCAAAGCAAGGTTCGTCCTTGCCTTTCTCGTGGGCCACCCGGAACCGGGTGCCCTTCGGCAAGTCGAATCTGGCGCCTCTGACCGTCTCGACATCCCGAGCGTTCAACGTGGCGGTCCGTGACTCGAGAACGAGCATGTCGACGTCGAACGCGGAAAGTTCGAGAGTCAGACGACGAAGGCAACCGGCCCTGGCCCGTTCTTGCCGCCGCCGGGGCACGGGGCAGCCGATCGCGGCGACGTGGAATCCGTCGAGGTCCGCGAGAGTCTTGACGGCGGCCGCTTGTTCCGCGGGATCCATCTCGTTCCAATGGAGTTTGGGGATTCGCCGCTTACCCCGTAGCTCCGACATGACGATCCGGGCTTCGTCGTGTACCGCTGGGTCGAATACGGCGGCCGCCAGTACGTAGAACCCGTCGACGTCGGATTCCTTGAAGGATTCGTCACCGAACGCGAGGATCGGCGGCCGACCACCTGATGACATAGCGTGATTTTAGGTCACGCCATGTACTCATACTTCCTGTGGCGCCTTGCGCACGCGCATTTAGAGGACTAAATGCGGTCAGTCAGGCACACCGTGAAGCGATGTCCTGAAGGCCACCTTTGAGACATCCAACGTCCTGAAGGTGGCCTTCAGGACAGCCGAAGGCACCGTGGCCCGACCCAGAAGCACCAGCGCGCATTTAGAGGACTAAATGCGGGAGGGGTCAGAGAGCGCGAAGGCCCTGAAGCACCCGTTCCATGAAAGCGCGCGAGGAAGAGTCGCCGAGGATCAGCTCCGTCTGGTGGATCAGCACCAGGCCGGCGTCGGCCATGTCGCCCACGAGCACCTTCACCACGCCCAGCGGCAGCCGCAGATGTGCGGCGATCTCCGCGATCGACCGGGTGTCCAGGCAGAGGTCGCAGATCTGGCGGTGCTCGGGAGTCCGCACGCCGCGGTACCGGCGGCCGTCCTCACTGGTCGACACCAGCGCCTCCAGCGCCAGGTCGTGCGCGGTGCGGGTGCGCCCGCCGGTGCGGGTGTAGGGCCGCACCCGGGAGCCCGACGCCGGCGGCAGGTAGACCGAAGCGGGCGCGACGTCGGCGGGCGCCGAACGCGGAGGCGACTGCCGGATCGGCGAAGGCACCGAAGCGGGGGGCGCCGGCTCGGGAGACGGCGCGGCCGGGCGCCGCGGCATGACCGTGCTGATCGAGCTCAGCTCGAAGCGGCTCGGCGAGTCGAAGGCCTCGCGTTCGGTGCCCTGGTAGAGGGAGTCCCAGCCGGACGGCTCCGGTTCGGTGAATCCGGTGATCTTCATCGGTCACCCACGGACGCCGCCCTGCAGCTGCGCCCGCAGCTCGGGGGTGATCTGCTGGCCGACCCGCTCGACGAGCAGGGTCATCTCGTAGGCCACGGTGCCGATGTCACAGGTCGGCGCGGCCAACACGGCGAGTGACGAGCCGTCGGCGACCGACATGAGGAAGAGGTACCCGCGTTCCATCTCGACGACGGTCTGGTTGACCCCGCCCGCGTCGAAGCAGCGCGCCGCGCCGGCGGTGAGACTGATCAGCCCGGAGGCGACCGCGGAGAGCTGTTCGGCCCGTTCCTGCGGCAGTCCGTCCGACGGCGCGAGGAGAAGCCCGTCCGCGGAGACCAGCACGGCGTGCGCCGCACCGGGAACCCGGCGCGCGAAATCCGTGATGAGCCAGCCGAACGAGCTCTGCTGCCCGGATGCCGTCACAAGTCCCTCCTCGCTGCGTCAAGACCACCTGGGCGGCGTGGTCCGGGCGTCTCGCGCCGACCTGCACCGATCGCGGTGCCGTCGAGCCGAAAGACGCCTCCACCCAGCGTATTCGTCCCGCCGATCGTGTCGAGCCCGCCACCCGGCCGACGGTGTTAACCGAACGTAAACGTCCAGCCGCTCACCGCGTCGACCCATCGCGAACCACGCATTCGTGGGTCACCCCGTGGTGGCCGGGTGCGACCTGGCGTGAACCGGTGTCCGCGCAGGTCACCGACGTCCTGACCACCCGATCGGGCGAGTCCGGTGCAGGAACGCGTGAAAGGGATCGCCCCGCGTTCGGTCCGGCCGGTGACGCCACTCCCCGAAGCGGGTGAAGCCTGCCGAGTTCACTCCAACGGCCGCATCCGCTCCGGGCTTTCGTGCCGTTACCCCGCGCGCAACGCCGAATCGTGGGCGATGGCGTGCTGCACGACCGAGATCAACACCTGCTTGGCGGACTCACGTTCCCGGGCGTCACAGGCCATGATCGGCACGGACGGCGAGATCGTCAGCGCGTGCCGGACGTCCTCGATCTGGTGGTGCAGCAGCCGGTCGAAGCAGTTGATCGCCACGACGTACGGCAGCTTCCGGTTCTCGAAGAAGTCGATCGAGGGGAACGCGTCGGCGAGCCGCCGCGTGTCGACCAGCACGACGGCACCGATGGCGCCGACCGCGAGGTCGTCCCACATGAACCAGAACCGGTGCTGGCCCGGCGTACCGAACACGTACAGCACCAGGTCCGAGTCCAGCGAGATCCGGCCGAAGTCCATGGCCACGGTCGTCGTCGACTTGTTCGGGGTGGCCGAATTGTCGTCGACGCCGGTACTGGCCTCGGTCATCATGGCCTCGGTGGTCAGCGGATCGATCTCCGAAACCGCTCCGACCAGCGTGGTCTTCCCCGAGCCGAATCCGCCAGCGACCACGATCTTGGCCGACGAAGTCGGTCCGGTCACCTGCGGCGCATTCGCGTCGGAGTCAAATTCTCCGAAGCCCACTGAGCACCCTCTCCATGAACTCGATACTCGGCCGGTCGCCCACGTTCTGGCTGGCGGTGTGCACCAGGACCAGACCGAGGCCGGCCACGTCTCCGATCAGCACCCGGACCACGCCGAGCGGCAGGCGCAGCAGCGCCGCGACTTCGGCGACGGACCGGGTGTCCAGGCAAAGGTCGCAGATCGACCGGTGTTCGGGGACGCGCACCCGGTCGAGCACACGTCCCTGTTCGCTGGTCGAGATCAACGCCTCGATGGCAAGGTCGTACGTCGGCTTGGTCCGTCCCCGCGTGCGGAAGTACGGCCGGACCAGGCCGGAGGATTCGACGTCGGTGGTGTACTGCTCGTCGACGTACTCGTTCTGCGCCTGCTGCGGCAACGCCGCGGCGAGCGGGTCGGCGGCGGCCGCCGCCGCCCGGCGCTCCTCCTCCTTGTCGAAGGAGAACTTGGCGAACTCGCCCGAGTCGTAGAGCGGACCGCTGCCACCACCGAACAGTTCCGCCCCGGGGCCGCCGAGGAGGCGTTCCCGGTAGTCCGAAACGCTGAAATCGGCGGGTCCCTGACCCGCGTTCGAATCGGTCAGCCAGCGGGAGGCCTCGTCCGGGGACACGGGGTCGCTGTCCGACCCCTGTGTCCGCCGCGATCGCCATTCGCGGTCGACCCGGTCCCGGAAGGACGTCCAGTCCTCCCGGCCGTCGTCACGTTCCGACCACCCGCCGGAGAAGTCGTCACCGAGCCGGCCATCGCCCCTCAAGCGCCCGTCGTCCACGGCATTCTCCTCGGTTCCCGGTCGCTCAGCGGCGGACCGACGCGCCCTGCAGCTGCGCGCGCATCTCCGGTGTCAGCTGTTGCCCCACCCGTTCCACCAGCAGGGTCATCTCGTAGACGACCAGGCCGATGTCGCTCTCCGGCGAGCCGAGGACCGCCAGGCAGGACCCGTCGGACACCGACATCAGGAAGAGGAAGCCGTTGGCCATCTCGACCACCGTCTGCGCGACCGTGCCGCCTTCGAACACCTTCGCCGCACCGCGGGCGAGGCTCGTGAGCCCCGACGCGACGGCGGCCAGCTGATCGGCCCTGTCCTTGGGAAGCCCCTTCGACGAGGCCAGCAGCAAACCGTCCGCCGACACCACCACGGCATGCGCCGCGCCCGGGACCCGGTGCACGAAATCCGTGATCAGCCAGGCAAAGCTGCTCGTGTGTCCTTTACCCTGCGCCTGGCCGCCAGGCTGCGCCGGACCACCCGGCTGCATCGCACCCGCCCGTGTCACTGTCACTCCTTACTGCTGTCATCGGCAGAGGTATCCCTGCCGGTCACCGGAACGCCGTTGTCATCCAGCGCATCGAGCGGGCGTTCCTTCAACGCGTGCCGTCCCGACGTGTAGCCCTTCTGGAAGCTTGCCATCCGACTCCGCGCCGCCGTCGCCGAGCGGGCGATCGCACCCGTGCCCGGCATTCCGGAGGTCTTGTCGGCGAACGAGTCTTCCTTCTTCGGCTCGTTCCCGCCGATCGAGCCGGGGACGAGGTACTGGTTCGGCACCCGTTTGGGCAGGCCCGCCGGGGTGATCTCGTCGTTCCGCTCTTCGTACAGGACCTGCGCCGCCTGCCAGCCGTCGTCCGACGCGCTGCGCCAGCCATTGTCCTGGAGCACCGTCTCCGGCGGAACACTGCGCGGGGTCCGAGTGGGCAATACCTCTCCGGAAGTGTCCCCAGTGTCCCCGCCCGCGGGTTCCGCCGCTTCGGCGCCACCGTTCGGCGTCCGCACGGGCAGTTCGGACTCGACCGGCTCGGTGTAGGTGGTCGGGCTGTCGCCCCCGGCCTCGTCCCCTTCGCTGAACCAGCGCGAGAGCACCGACTGGTAGATCGGCAGCCGCCGGGTGGGCACGTCGTCGTCGAGCGCCGACTTGCCCGCGTCCGAGGGCTCGGCGGTCTCCTCGGGCTTGTTCCGCGGCTCGACCGGGGTGTACTTCGGCTCCCGCTTCGGCAGCACCAGCGACGCGAACTGCGTCTCGGTACCGCTGGAGGCGCCGTCACCGTTGGCGGGCGAGATGTCTTCGGCCGTCGGCCACGCCGGGGCCTCCTCGGCGGGCGTCGCCGGGCTGAGGAACGGCCCGGCCGCGTTCTTGCCCGCGACCAGGTCGTCGAGGCTGATCGGCTGGTCGAGCGGGACGAGCCCGCCCTGCGACGCGACCGGTTGCGGAGCGGACGGCGGCTTCGACGGCGGCGGCGGGGTCATCTCCAGGCCGCGGTCGGACATCGGGATGTTCGGCAGCGAGGTCTCGGAGACCGACGGCATCGAGGGGATCGACGTTTCCGAGCGGTTCGCCGGCGGCGGGGTGTTGCGCACACCGGGCCGCATCTGCGTGAGCAGCTCGGCGGGTACCACGACCCGCGCGATCACGCCGCCCTCGATGTCCTCGTTCTCCCGGAGCCGGACCTCGATGCCGTGGCGGCGCGCCAGGCGCGCGACCACGTACAGGCCCATCCGCCGGGTCACCGAGACGTCCAGGTCCGGCGGGTCGGCGAGCCGCTGGTTGACCTCGGCGAGCCGCTCCTCGGTCATGCCGACACCGTGGTCGGTGACCTGGATGGCGAGCGCCTTCTTGCGGGTGATCACCGCGCGGACGGTCACCTTCGTCTCCGGCTCGGAGAAGTAGGTGGCGTTGTCCAGCAGTTCCGCGAGCACGTGCACGAGGTCGTGGATCGTCAGGCCCTGGACGGCGACCTCGGGGACGATCCCGATCTCGATCCGGGCGTACTGCTCGATCTCCGAGACCGCGGCGCCGATGACGTCGGCGGCGGGCACCGGCTTGGGCACCGACTTCGCGAGCCCGGCGCCCGAGAGCACCAGGAGGCTTTCACCGTTGCGGCGCAGCCGCGTGGCGAGGTGGTCGAGCTCGAACAGGCTGGCCAAGTGGTCCGGGTCCTGCTCGTCGGCCTCGAGCCGGTCGATCACGCCCAGCTGGCGTTCCACCAGCCGCTGCGACCGGCGGGACAGGTTCACGAAGATGCCGTTGACGTTCTCGCGCAGGAGGGCCTGCTCGGCGGCCATCTTGACGGCCTGTTCGTGGACGACGTCGAACGACCGCGCCACTTCACCGATCTCGTCACGCGAAGTGACGGGCACCGGCTCGACCGACCGCTTCGAGGCGTTGACCGGGTCCGGGTCGTCGAGGATCGCTTGCACGGTTTCCGGCAGTCGTGTGTAGGCCACGTCGAGCGCCGTCTTCCGCAGCACCCGCAGCGGGCGCAGCATCAGGCGGGCGATGACGAGCATCAGGAACAGCGCCGCGAGCAGCGCCAGCAGCACGATCGCGCCGCCGATCCAGGCCGAGTTGATCGCGTCGGTGGCCAGGCCGTCGGCCTGTGCCCGCAGCTGGCCGAGCAGGTTGGTCTCGACCGCGCGCAGCTTGTCCAGCGCGACCCGGCTGTCGTTGCCGAGGGCGACGTTGTCGATCGCCGGCGGCTCGTTCTGCTGGTGCAGCGAGAACGCCATGGTGGTGATGCGGCGCCGGTCGTCGACCTCGGGACCGGAGAAGGTGTCCGAGTAGAGCTGCCGCTGTTCGGGGCTGGCGTTGGCGATGAAGGCCGCCGTGGAGGCGTCACCGCTCGCGACCGCCGAACGGGCCTGGTCGAACAGGTCGCCGGGGAAGCCGGAGCGGAAGGAGGCGATGAGCAGCGCCGCGTCACCGCGGGCGATGAACTCCTTGCTCTCACTGATGGCCTGCACGGTGACGCCGAGCCGGAGCACGTCGCGGTTGGCCACCGCGGTGGTCACCTCGCGGCCGAGCTGGACCAGCGAGTCGAGGATGCCGGAGTAGGCGATGAGGACCGGGGTGTCGCCCAGCAGCGAGGTGTTCATCGCGCCGCGCAGCGGCCGCAGGGCGTCCAGCCGCTGCAGACCACGCGAGTAGCGGTCCCTCGTGTCCTGATCGTCCGGGTTGATCTGGTTCGCCGAAGCCCGCAGGTCGTCGACGGCGCGGTCTACCTTGGCGATCTGCGCGTCGAGCCCGTTCTGGCGCGAGGGGTCCTTGGAGGCGAGCCTGGCCACGGCGAGCGCGCGCTCGCTCTGCAGCTCGTGCACCACCAGGGTGATCTTGTCGGCGAAGGCGACCTGATCGGCCGTGTCCTGGAACCGGGCCGCCTCGCCGCTGTCGTCGATCACGCGCAGCGTGCCGAGCGCGAGCGCCGTCAGCGTCGGAATGATCAGGACGGCCGCGAGCTTCGATCGCAGACGCCAGTTACGCAGGCCCAGGAACGACCCGGCCTTCCCGCCAGGACCGTCTCCGGTATCCCGCGCAGGGGCCCCTCCCACCCCCGCGGTGTCTTCGTTCGGCACCGCCGCACCACCATCATCTTCATCCGGGCCGGGAAAGCCCATTTTGGACATGCCGTTCTCGAGCTGGCCGTACTGCTGCCGTCTGGGTCGGTTGTCGGAGACCACTACCCGCACGCTCCCGTCATCCGGACGGGATGCGCACGGCGTGAGTATCCACTCATCCGAATGAGGAAGTCTTCTTCGACGCGATCTCTCAAGTGCACTTGACCGAAACCCTGCTCGGTACCATTGGTCTGTTCGGCCTAACCCGCCAGTGCGCGGGCGCGCACCAGTGAATCACGGACGTGTTCGACGTGTGCGACACAGAGTGCCTTGCACCTCGGGAAAGGTCCAGAGCGTACGGCCATCCAAGGCACTCTCTTTCACTACATCAGTGGTCCACACCTCACTACCGGTGCATGAGGGTAGCGAACGGGCGGCCCAGATGTAACCCTTCGGTCAAGACCTGCGAGTAAGCCCCGGACGGCTCTTGACCCGTCGGCGCTCAGTTGTCAACAAGTCCCCGGCGTGAACACGCCCAGTTGTGTTCACTTCTGACAAACAACCTGTTCGGGTGATCGTTACCACTTGGGATCATGGGATGACCACCCATTGTGAGCACAGTGTGTGTTCTCTACAGTGGGCCGTGACTTGAGACAAAGAGTCACTTCCGAATTCCACATCAGGCCACGTCATCACGTGTCCCTCCCCTTGATCAGGAGCACCACTTTGCTTGGCTCTGCAAGCTCGAAGAAGGCCTTGAGCGCCAGCCTGGGCCGGCGTGGAGCCCTCGCATTCGCGATGGCGGCCGCGGTTTCGGTATCGGTCAGCGGCTGCGGCCTCCTCGGCGGCGAAGATTCGTCCTCCTCCGGCGGCTCGGGGAACCTCGAGAAGTCGAAGATCAAGGTCGCCGTGATGTCGACCATCGACCTTGCCCCGCTCCGCCTCGCCCAGGACGGCGGCTACTTCAAGAACGAAGGCCTCGAAGTCGAGGCCATCGAGGCCGCGACCGGTCAGGTGTCGCTGACCAAGCTGATCGGCGGCGAGGTCGACATCGCGTACGCGAGCTACACCCCGTTCTTCATCGCGATGAGCAAGAACACCGCCGACATCAAGCTGGTCGCGGACGCCTCCTCCGCGGGTCCGAAGAGCACGATGCTGGTCACGCTGCCGACGTCCACGGTGAAGAGCGTCAGCGACCTGGCGGGCAAGAAGATCGGCATCACCGCGCCGAACACCGTGTCGGACACGCTGTCCAAATCGGTCATGAAGGACCACGGCGTCGACGCCAGCAAGGTCCAGTGGGTGCCGATCCCGTTGCCGAACGTCGGGACCGCGCTGAAGAACGGCGACATCGACGCCGGCTTCCTGACCGAGCCGTTCATCACCCAGACCGCCAAGCAGGCGGGCACCGTCCCGGTCGTGGACACCGCCACCGGCGCCACTCAGGACTTCCCCACCGCGGGCTACGGCTCGCTCGGCAAGTTCGTCTCGGAGAATCCGAAGACCGTGGCCGCCTTCCAGCGCGCCATGCAGAAGGCCACCCGCGACGCGGCCGACCGCTCCAAGATCGAGCCGTTGCTGGTCAAGTACGCCAAGATCGACCAGGACACCGCCGCGCTGACCACGCTGCTGACGTTCCAGTCCACCCTGGACCCGCGCCGCATCCAGCGGGTCCCGGACCTGCTCCTGCAGATGGGCGCGATCCAGAGCAAGATCGACGTCGGCCCGATGATCGCGGCCCAGGCCACGAGTTGATGACTCGCGGTTACCCCGAATTGCCCATCCACGCGGAATTCGATCACTGAAAGTAATGTTGTCCAAGCGGGTGATCAGGTGATCGGGCGAATGGCCTAAAATGATCACCCGCTCACGACACCCATTGTGAGCAGGTGGGCAAATCTCTAAGGTGACCGCGTGCCTGGCGAAATGAAGCCACGACACGGATGAAAAAACCCCAACGGTGATTCATTGTTTCCGAGGAGCTGGCTTTGTTTCGAAACGCCATGAGCAGGAGCGGTGCACGTAGAGGACGGGGTGCCGTCGGCGTCGCCCTGAGCGCGCTCATGCTGGCCACGTTGGGCGCCTGTGGCGCACTCGGCGGCGAGGACACGTCGAAGGCGTCGGGTGGCGAAGGCGGGCTGGAGAAGCCGAAGATCAAGGTGGCCCTGCTGCCCGTCGTCGACCTCGCGCCGCTGCGGCTGGCGCAGGAAGGCGGCTACTTCAAGGCCGAGGGGCTCGAGGTCGAAGCGGTCGACGCGCCCAGCGGCCAGCAGGCGATGACCAAGATGATCGGCGGCGAGGTCGACATCGCCTTCTCCACCTACATGCCGTTCTTCGTCGCGAAGAGCAAGGGCGCGGCCGACATCCGGCTCGTCGCCGACTCGGTTTCGGCCAGCCCCAAGAGCAACGCGGTCGTCACCGTGCCGACCTCCTCGGTCAAGACGATCAACGACCTCGCGGGCAAGAAGATCGCGATCACCGACAAGAACACCGCCTCCCACCTGCTCACCGTCTCGGTGATGAAGGACCACGGCGTGGACACCAGCAAGGTCCAGTGGGTGCCCATGCAGCTGCCGAACATCGCCGCGGCGCTCTCCTCGGGCCAGGTCGACGCGGGCTACCTGCCCGAGCCGTTCCTGACCCAGGCCTCGAAGGTCGTCGGCGCGACCCCGGTCGTCGACATCTCGACCGGTGCCACGCAGGACTTCCCGCTGGCGGGCTTCGGCGCGCTCGGCTCCTTCGTGGACAAGAACCCCAAGACGCTGGCCGCGTTCCAGCGCGCACTGGGCAAGGCCGTGCGCGACTCGGCCGACCGCTCCAAGATCGAACCCCTCATCGTCAAGTACGCCAAGGTCGACGCGGAAACCGCCTCACTGCTCACGCTGCCGACGTTCGGGTCCACACTGGACGCCCGCCGCCTGCAGCGCGTGCCGGATCTGCTGCTGCAGACCGGAGTGATCACGGCCAAGCTCGACGCCGCTCCGATGCTCGCCCCTCAAGCTGGATAAAGGTCAAGGTGCCACGACTTCTCCGTGCCCTGGCCGGTCTGGCCGGTTTCTTCCTCATCTGGGAAGTGATCGTCCAGGCCGGCCTGGTCCGTAAAGAGTTCCTCCCCCCGCCGTCCGTCGTCCTCGTGACGATCTTCGAACAGTTCGGCGAGACCCAGTTCGTCCGGGACCTGGTCGCCACGTTCCTCGCCTGGGCGATCGCCCTGCTGATCGCGGTCGCCATCGCCGTGCCCGCCGGCCTGCTGCTGGGCAGCATCCCCGGCCTGCGCACCGCGACCGCGGTGGTCATCGAGTTCCTGCGGCCGATCCCCGCCGTCGCGCTGATCCCGCTCGTGCTCCTGCTGATCGGCGGCGGGCCCGAGGCGAAGATCACGCTGGCCGTGTACGCGTCGTTGTGGCCCATCATGTTCAACACGATCTACGCGCTCGGCGAGATCGACCCCGTGCTGCTGGAGACCGCGAAAGCCTGCGGTACGAGCAAGTTCCGGACGCTGACGTCGGTGGCGCTGCCGCACACCGCGCCGTTCGTGTTCACCGGGGTGCGGCTGTCCGCCAACATCGCGCTGATCGCGGTGGTCAGTACCGAGTTCCTCGCCGGCGCCAAACTCGGCATCGGCAACTTCATCATGCAGGCCAGCACCGGCTCCACCAGGTTCGACCTCGTGCTCGCCGGCACCGTGGTGGTCGGCGCGCTCGGCTTCCTCATCAACGGCGGGCTCGAGATGATCGGCAGGCGGGCGTTCCGCTGGAGCACGGTCGACCGGGAGGCGGTCTCGTGACGACCCTCACGCTGACCAGCCGCGTCGGCAGGCGCGTCGGCCGGGGTATCGGCATCCTGGTCCGCAACTGGCTGCTCTTCTTCGCACTGCTGGGGCTCTGGGAGCTCGCGACCCGGCTCGCGGAAAGCCCGTTCTTCCCGCCACCGACCGAGATCCTGTCCGCCTCGGTGAAGCTGTGGTTCACCGGCCCGGCCTCGCAGCTGTTCCTGACCGACACCGTGTTCGACAACGTCCTGCCGAGCCTCGGCCGGACGCTCGGCGGCTGGCTGCTGGCCGGTGCCCTCGGTGTCGCGCTGGGTGTCCTCTTGGGACGGTCCAAGCACGGGATGGACTACGTCGGGCCGCTGTTCGCGTTCTTCCGCTCGGTGCCGCCGCCCGCGCTGATCCCGGTGTTCATCGTCCTTTTCGGACTCGGGCCGGGGATGCAGACCGGGTCGATCATCTTCGGCGCGATCTGGCCCGTGCTGCTCAACACCGTGGACGGCGTCCGCTCGGTGGACCAGGTGAAGATCGACACCGCGAAGTCGTTCCGGACGCCCCGGTCGTACTGGGTGCGGTCGATCGTGCTTCCGGCCGCCGGGCCGAAGATCTTCGCCGGCCTGCGGCTGAGCCTGTCCATCTCCTTGCTGCTGATGGTGATCTCGGAACTGGTCGGCTCCTACAACGGCATCGGCCGGTCCCTGATGGACGCCCAGCAGGCGTTCGACTTCCCGCTCATGTGGTCGTGGCTGGTCCTGCTCGGACTGCTCGGCTTCGGGTTCAACGCGGCCTTCCTCGCGGTGGAGCAGAGAGTGCTCCGCTGGCAGCCCACCCGCAACGGCCGTCTCTAGTTTTCGAAGGGTCAGCAAGATGTCAACCATGCTCGAAGTCTCCGGGCTGAACCACCGGTACGGCGCGGGAGATAAGGCGCACGTCGCGGTCAACGACCTGTCGTTCACCGTCGAAGCGGGCCAGCTCGCGAGCATCGTCGGACCGTCGGGCTGCGGCAAGTCGACGCTCCTGCGCTGCATCGCCGGGCTGATCAAGCCGACGTCCGGCCGGGTCAGCCTGCACGGCGACGACGTCTCCGGCGTGCCGGAGGACCTCGCCGTCGTGTTCCAGGACTACAGCCGCTCGCTGTTCCCGTGGCTGTCGGTCGCGAAGAACGTCGAGTTCCCCTTGCGGTGGCGCAACTTGAGCCGCACGGAGCGCCGCACGCGGGCGCAGGAGGCGCTGGAGTCGGTCGGCCTGTCCGGGGTCGGGTCGAAGTTCCCGTGGCAGCTCTCGGGCGGTATGCAGCAGCGGGTGTCGATCGCGCGGGCGCTGGCCAGCCGTCCGGCCCTGCTGCTGATGGACGAGCCGTTCGCGTCGGTCGACGCGCAGACGCGGTTCGAGCTCGAAGACCTGACGAGGCGCGTGCAGCGCGAGAACGGGAGCACCGTCCTCGTCGTCACGCACGACATCGACGAGAGCGTCTACCTTTCGGACCGCGTGCTGGTGCTGTCGAAGTCGCCCGCGAAGATCGTCGCGGACCTGCCGGTCGGGCTGCCCGCGGAGCGGGACCAGATCACCACGCGCGAGTCGGCGGAGTTCGTGACGCTGCGCGGTGAGGTGGCGCGGCTGCTGCACGGCGGTGCCCCGGAAGCCGTCACCGCCGCTTCGGACGCGGCCGAGTACGAGCTGGCGCAGCGGGAGGCGGCCGCATCCGACGACGCAGCTGCCGCCGAGGCCGAGGTGCGCGCCAAGAGCTGAAAGTACGTGAAGGCCCCCTTCATTGCGCTAGGCGCAGTGAAGGGGGCCTTCACGTACTTCTGGGAGTCGAGGCGCCGGGCCACGGTGGGCGACGCGGCCGAGCAGGTGTTGCGAAAGCCACTTTCGCAACCTTCAACGTTGCGAAAGTGGCTTTCGCAACGCTCCACAGGGAACTCACGACCACGCGACGCGACGAAGGGCGCTTTCCCCGCATCACACGCGGGGAAAGCGCCCTTCGGCTCTCTCAGTACAGCGTGCGCGGGTTCGCGTCGATGCGGACGTGCACCAGATGCGGCCGCTCGTCCGGCAGCGCGGCCTCCAGCGTCGGCTTGAGCTCCTCGGCCTTCTCGACGACCGACGTCCGCAGGCCCAGGCTCTTCGCCAGCGCGGGGAAATCGATGCCGCCGAGGTCGACGCCCGGCACCTTCTCGCCGCCCGCCGCCTCGCCGAGGATCCGCACGGCGGCGTACTGCGAGTTGTCGAAGATCACGAACGTCACCGGCAGATTGTGCTGCGCCGCCGTCCACAAGGCCTGGACGCAGTACATGCTCGACCCGTCGCCGAGGATCGCGACGACCTTGCGGTCCGGGCGGGCCAGCGCGGCACCGACGGCGGCCGGGAGGCCGTAGCCGAGGGTGCCGCTCGCGACGGTGAGGAAGCCGGTGTCGGTGGACTTGATCGGCAGGTGGTCGTGCAGGTCGTTGCGGTGACTCGGGGTCTCTTCGACGACGATCGCGTCGTCCGGCAGGACCTCCGAGATCACGGAGTAGGCGAAGGCCGGGGTGATCGGCGTGACCGCGGCGGGCTTTTCCAGCCTGGTGCGGGGTTTCGGCGCTTCCCGCGGCGCGGCGCGGTCCAGCAGCGCGCGGATCGCGAGCTTCGGTGTCGCGCGGACGCCGGTGCCTTCCGCGGCCCTGGCGAGGATCTGCTCGTCGTCGCTGATCAGGAACAGCGGCGGCAGCGCGGTTTCCGACTCGCCGCGGTACACGTGGTAGGTGAACGCCGGGGCGCCGATGACGACCACGAGATCGTGGTCCGCCAAGGCGCTCGCGAGCATTTTCCGTTCCGGCTGAAGGAATCCGAAGAACTGCGGGTGGTCCTCGGGGAAGGAGCAGCGTGCCCCCATCGGCGGCGCCCAGACCCCGGCGCCGACCTTTTCGGCCAGCTCGACGACGTCCGGCACGGCGCCCTCACCGTCGATGGTGGGGCCGGCCACGATCGCCGGACGTTCGGCGGCGTCCAAGGCGGACACCAGTTCGTCCAAAGCGGACGGATCGGGCGCGAAGCCGCGGATCCGCGGCCGGGACACGATCGGCTTCGAGATCTCGACGTCCCAGTCGTCCACGGGCACCGAGACGAACACCGGACCCATGGGCGCCTGCGTCGCGATGTGGTACGCCCGGGCCAGCGCCGCCGGGACGTCCTCGGCCCTGGCGGGCTCGCAGCTCCACTTCACGTACGGCTTGGGGAAGTTCGCCGCCTCGACGGCGCCGAGGAACGGGTCGTCCGGCAGCAGCGACCTGGTCTGCTGGCCCGCCACGATGATCAGCGGGGCGTTGTTGCGGTACGCGGTGAAGATGTGCCCGAGCGCGTGCCCGACTCCGCCGGCGGAGTGCAGGTTCACCAGTGCCGCGCGCCTGCTCGCGCGGGCGTACCCGTCGGCCATCGCGACGACGGACGCCTCGTGGAGCGCGAGCACGTAGGTGAAGTCGTCGGGCCAGTCCGTGAGGAAGGCGATCTCGGTCGTGCCGGGATTGCCGAAAACGGTGGTCAGGCCCAGATCGCGCAGCAGTTCCCTGGTCGCGTCACGTACGGTGCGGGTAGCCATGGCCACACGCTATCTGGTCGGCACCTGATAGTTGAAGATGCAACCTCGGATCACCGTATGTGGTCTGGACCTGACCCCGTGCGCACCCCGGCCACCCCCGCGTTTCGTCCTCTAATTGCGGTAGTTGCACGCGCAAGGAACCCGGCGCGCGGCCTACTCCTTGACCAGCGCCGCCCATTCGCGAACGGCGGCGACGTCCACAGTGTCCATGCCGGGCTCCCAGCCGCCCGGCCGGACCGCGCTGCCGACGTGGAACGCGTCGACGCCGCCCGCCCGCAACAGGTGCACCTGCTGCGCCCGAAGGCCACCGCCGACGAGCAGCCGCGGCCCGTCCTCCCGCCGGGCGAGCCGCTGCAGCACCGAAAGCCCGTGCGCGACGCCGTGCGGATGCCCGGCCGCGAGCACCGTGTCGCAGCCGAGGTCGATCAGCTGGTCGTAGGCGCGCAACGGGTCCCGCGCGCGGTCGATGGCGCGGTGGAAGGTCCACGGCAGCCCGTCGAGCTCCTTGACCAGCGTCTCGCAGGCTTCGACGTCGATTTCGCTTTCCAGGTCCAGGAAACCGAAGACGAACTCCCGCGCGCCCGCGTCGATCAGGCGCACCGCGTCCGCGCGCAGCCCGTCGAGGTCGCCGGCGGCGAAGGACATGTTGTCGCGCAGCATGACCCGCACCGGGAGATCGGTGGCGCCGAGTACGTCGCGCAGCGTCTCGACCGACGGCGTGAGACCGTCGCTGGCCATGTCGCTGACCAGTTCGAGGCGATCGGCCCCGCCCTCCTGCGCGCGCTCCGCGTCCACCGCGGTCAGCGCGATCACTTCCAGCAGGCCGGTTTTCGAACTCATGGACCTTCCAATTCGCTTATGCCGAGGGGTTGTCGTCGCCCCTGGCGTGGCGACCGCGCCGGAATCCGCCTTGCAGGCTGGTCATCCGTTCGCGGACCGCTTCGGGGGAAAGTGAGAGTATCGGCCTCTCCCCTCGCGGCTTCTCCGGCCTGTCGTCCTGGGACCGGGCCTCGGGGACGACGGCGGGCAGCACCGGCCAGGTCTCCTCCGCCCCGTCCTCCTGTTCCAGCTCAGCGGGCGTCGGCCAAGCGGGCTCCGGCTCCTTTTCCTTCGGCTCCAGCGGCTTCAGCGTCGGCTCGGTCGGCTCGTCCGGATCCGGCGCGGGTTCCTCGGGCACGGCGTTCTTGACCGGCTCGAACGAAGGCAAGGAAGGCGGGCCGGGCTCCGCGGGCGAAGGCCCTTCGCGCGGGCCTCCGTGGTCGAACCACTGCGAAAGCACGCTCTGGTATTTGGGCATCCGCTCGGTCGGCGCGTCCAGCTCCAGATGGTCGACGGCGTCGTCGTCCGAAGACGGCCATTCCGGCTGGGTCTCGCGCTCGACGACGGGAGCACGCCGCAGCGGGCCGGGGTCCAGCACCGGCGCGAACCGCGACTCCTCGGCGTTTTCCTCCGGAGCGGGCAGCGGCGGGACTTCCAGCGGCGGCTCGGGTTCCGGCTCCGGGGCGACGACGGCGACGGGCACCGGCTCCGGTAGCGGCGCGGGCCGGGGAGCTTCGACGATGAGCTCGGCGGGCACGACGACCTCCGCGGTGATCCCGCCGCCGTCGGCGGAGCGGAGCCGGACGTCGATGTGGTGCCGGATCGCCAGCGTCGCGACCACGAACAGACCCATCCGCCGCGAGACCTCGACGTCGACGTCCGGCGGGTTCGCCAGCCGCGCGTTGGTCCGGTCGATCTCGGCCTGCGGCATCCCGGCGCCGTGGTCGGTGATCTCGATCTGCCATTCCCCGCGGTTCGTCTCGTGCCCCTCGACCTGCACCATCGTGCTCTGATCCGAATAGCGGGTCGCGTTCTCCAGCAGCTCGGAGACCACGTGCACGAGATCGTTGACGGCCTCGCCGCGCACCGCGATCCGCGGCGCCGGGCCGAGTTCGATGCGCTGGTAGTGCTCGACCTCCGAGAGCGCGGCGCCGACGATTTCGTCGGCGACGACGGCGCCGCCGTCCTCACGGACGACGTCGGTTCCGGACAGGACCAGCAGGTTCTCGCTGTTGCGGCGCATCCGGGTCGCGAGGTGGTCGAGTTCGAAGAGCCCGGCGAGCGTGTCGGGATCCTGTTCGTCGGCCTCCATGCGGTCCAGCACGGACAGCTGCCGTTCGACCAGATCCTGGCTCCGCTGCGACAGGTTCACGAACATCGCGTTGATGTTCTCCCGCAGCATCGCCTGTTCCCCGGCGAGCCGGACGGCCTCGCCGTGCACCGCGTCGAACGCGCGCGCCACCTGGCCGAGTTCCTCGCGGCTGAACACCGGGACCGGGGCGACGGCCAAACGGCGCCGCAGGTTCTCCGGCTGCGGCTCGGGGTCGCTCAGCAGTCCTTCGACGGCCGCCGGCAGCTGGTGTTCGGCGACGTGGAGCGCGCTGCGGCGCAGGATCCGCAGCGGCCGCAGCAAGGAGCGCGCGATGATCACCGAAAGCACCCCGGCGACGATCAGCACGGCGAGCACGATGCCGCCGTCCCAGATCGCGGACGTCCTCGCCCGTGCCGCGAGGGCGTCGGTGCGTTCCTGCAGCTGGACGAGCAGTGCCTGCTGCACCTGGTGGGCCAGGTTCACCGTGTACGTGGCCGAGGTGTCCCACTGGTTCGGGTCCAGCCCGCCGAGCCCCTGATCGTTCTCCGCGCGGATGAGCGCCGATTCGACCATGTCGTTGCCGATGTCGACGATCAGGCCGATGACCGTGTCGTCGTACATCCGCTGCTGTTCGGGGGTCGCGAACGTGCGGTAGTCGTTGCGGGCGGCGGCGAGTTCGGCCTCCGCGCCGAGCAGCGCGCGCGTCCGGTCCCGGTTGAGACCGCCCTCCGCGAGCGCGGCCGCCATGATCGCGCGTTTGACCGACATCTGGTCCTTGATCCGCGCGAGCGCGTTGCCCGCGAGGCGGAGCTTCCCCAGATCCGGGTCGGAGACGTCGGCGGCGGTGGAATCGCTGATGTCGAGCAGGCCGGAGATCAGGTCGCTGTAGGAACGCAGCACCGCGTCGGCGGGAAAAGCCGAGTGTTCGGCGGAATACCGGAGCCCGGTCAGTACGCGCAGCCGGTCGCTGGTCTGCTGGAGGCTGGTCGCGGTGTTGCCGCCGAGCCTGCTCTTGCTTTCGCCGAGCGTGCGGTCGAAGGCGCCGATGGCCTCGTCGACGCGCTTGCGCTGCTCGGTCAGTTCGGAAAGGTCGCCCTTGCGATCGCCGGCGACGAACCGGACGGTGAGGTCCCGTTCGCGCTGGAGCTGGTGCACGGCCTCGGCGACGGTGCTGTCGACGCGGCCGCGAGTGGCGAATTCGGCGAGCTGCCGCGCGTCCCGCAGATCGGAGTTGACCCGGAGCCCGACGAGGGCGACCACGGCGAGCGCGGGAATCAGGAGTACCACGAAGAGTTTGGTACGGAGGTGCCAGTTCCGTAGCCGCCAGCGCCCGCCGACACGAGGATGCCGTTCCGCCGCGTCGCCCCCACGGGGACGCTTGTCGCGACGGGCCACCTGGTTTCCTTTTCCCACCACGGGACCCTTTCCCATGGCTGACATCGGGGACGAGAGCCCGAACCTACTGTAGAGTAACAAGGTTCGAGAACGATCGAAAGCCGCGCCGTCGGGCGCCTCCCGCAGGCGATCGTATGGGGCGGGGACCATACGATCCAGCAGGAGGAGCACATTCTCTCGGTAGGTGAGCGGTGACGAAGATGCGCGTCTTGGCGATTCCGCTGGTAGCGGCACTGCTGGCGGCCGCCGGTTGCGGAGTGTTTTCCGGCGGTGACGCAAATACCGACGCGCCACTCGAACGGACGGAACTGCGCGTCGGCGTCGGGAGCCCCATCGACACGGCACCCTTGCGGGTCGCCGTCGCCGAGGGGAAGTTCACCACGGCCGGCCTTTCCGTGACCCTCGTCGAAGTTCCCGCCGACCAGGCGATCGGCAAACTTTCCGCGGGCGAGGTCGACCTGGCGTTCGCCAGCGACGTGTCCATCTTCCGCGCCGCCGCGGCCGGGACCGCGCTCCAGTTGCAGGGCGAGGCGTACACCGCCGGACGCAAGACCATGGCGCTCGTCACACTCCCCGGCTCCGATTACACCGAGCCGACGCTGAAGAAGTCACCGAAGATCGCGGTGAACATGCTCGACGACGTCGGTGTGCTGGCAGCCCGGTCGGTACTGGCGACCGCGGGCGTCGACGTGAACCGGATCCAGTTCAAGCAGCACCCGTTCGACCGGATGCCCCAGGCGTTGCAGGCGGGCGAGGCCGACGCCGCGTGGATGGTCGAGCCGTACATCACCAGGGCCGAGAAGGAGCTCGGGGCGAGCATCCTCGCCGATGGCGCCCGCGGCGCGACACTCGACTTCCCGATGTCGTCCTACGTCTCGATGGGCGCGTTCGGCCAGGCCAACGCCCGCACCCTCGCGGTCTTCCGCAAGGTGCTCGGCGAAGCGCAGGTGCGGGCGGCCGATCCCGCCGTCGTCCGCGACGCGCTGCCGTCGTTCTCCGACATCGACCGGACGACGGCGTCGCTGATCTCGCTCGGGACGTACCCGGTGTCCCTCAACGGCATCCGGCTGCAACGGGTGGCCGACCTGATGCACAACTCGGGCATGCTCGGCGCCCGGCTCGACGTGCAGTCGATGGTGCCGCGCGCCTAGCCCGGACCCCGCCCCGCCACCACCCTCAACGGACAGGCTTTGCCTGGCTGCTAGATATTTTCCCCGGTCGGCCTGAGACACACGGTGCGCACCGGCGGCCCGGTGTAACGCAGCTCGGTGTCCTCCGGCATGCAGACGGCCTCCGATCCCCGCATCACCGTCGCGCGCGCCTCCGCGCTGATGTCGCTGCAGCGGACCTTCGCGATCCGCGTCTCGTGCACGACGTCCCGCAGGCAGTCCCCGCTCTCGACGTTCAGCGCGAGGCAGAGCGTCTTTTCCGCCCTCTTGCTCGACGAACCCCCGTACAGCTCGAACTGGACGTAATCGGCGCTGCGGCAGTCCGACGAGCCCGACCGCACCTCGTCGATCCGGAACGTCGCGCGGTTCGACGTGCAACTGGCCGTCGTGTAGCTCTGGTTGCCGCCCGCCTCGTCGGTCAGGTACAGGCATTTGCCCGCCTCGACCTTGGTGAACCCGCTCGACCGCGAGACGGCGAAGGCGAACAGGCTCCCCAGGCCCAGCGCGACGACGACACCCAGCACGATCGAGGCCTTGGCCAGCACGCTCAGCGGCGGCGGCTTGGGGAACGGTGTCGGCGGCACCGCCTCCGGCATCGACGGCAGGGGCGCGGGCGCGTTGAACGGGTCGTACTCGGGCATCCCGCCGGTCGGTGTAGTCGTCAAGGTCCCCTCCAGTCACCTTCCGCACATCCTTCCACCAGCGGTGCCGCGGCGGGAGCCGGTGTGGCCGGAACGTATAAAGGAGGATGTGACCGATGGCCCGCTGATCGTCCAATCCGACAAGACCGTGCTCCTCGAGGTCGACAACAGCCAGGCCGACGACGCGCGGATCGCCATCGCGCCGTTCGCCGAACTGGAACGCGCGCCCGAGCACGTCCACACCTACCGGATCACGCCGCTCGCGTTGTGGAACGCCCGCGCGGCCGGCCACGACGCCGAACAGGTCGTCGACGCGCTGACCACGTACTCGCGGTTCCCCGTGCCGCAGCCGCTGCTCATCGACATCGTGGACACGATGGGCCGCTTCGGGCGGCTGCAGATCGCCAACCACCCGGCGCACGGCCTGGTCATGTCGACCATCGACCGCGCGGTGCTGGAGGAGATCCTCCGGCACAAGAAGATCAGCCCGATGCTGGGCGCGCGCATCGACGAGGACACCGTCGTCGTGCACCCGTCCGAACGCGGGCGGCTCAAGCAGGCGCTGCTGAAGGTCGGCTGGCCCGCGGAGGACCTCGCCGGTTACGTCGACGGCGAAGCGCATCCGATCGACCTGGCCGAGGACGACTGGGAGCTGCGCGACTACCAGCGCAAGGCCGCCGAGGCGTTCTGGGCGGGCGGGTCCGGCGTCGTCGTGCTGCCGTGCGGCGCGGGCAAGACGCTGGTCGGCGCCGCGGCCATGGCGCACGCGAAGGCGACCACGCTGATCCTGGTGACGAACACCGTGGCCGGGCGGCAGTGGAAGCGGGAGCTGGTCGCGCGGACCTCGCTCACCGAGGAGGAGATCGGCGAATACTCCGGGGAGAAGAAGGAGATCCGGCCGGTCACCATCGCGACGTACCAGGTGGTCACGCGTAAGACCAAGGGCGAGTACAAGCATCTGGACCTGTTCGATTCGCGGGACTGGGGCCTGGTCGTCTACGACGAGGTCCACCTGCTGCCCGCGCCGGTGTTCCGGATGACCGCGGACCTGCAGTCCCGGCGGCGGCTCGGGCTGACCGCCACCCTGGTCCGCGAGGACGGCCGCGAGGGCGACGTGTTCTCCCTGATCGGCCCGAAGCGGTACGACGTCCCCTGGCGTGACATCGAGGCGCAGGGCTGGATCGCGCCGGCGGAATGCACCGAGGTCAGGGTGACGCTGACCGACGCCGAGCGGCTCGCGTACGCGACGGCCGAGGCCGAGGAGCGGTACAAGCTGGCGGCGACCGCGGACACCAAGACCAAGGTGATCAAATCGCTGGTCGACCGGCATCCCGGCGAGCCGACGCTGGTCATCGGGGCCTACCTCGACCAGCTCGAGATGATCGGCGACGAACTCGACGCGCCGGTGATCCAGGGCGCGACCCGGAACAAGGAACGCGAGGAGCTCTTCGACGCTTTCCGGCGCGGCGAGATCAGGACGCTGGTCGTTTCGAAGGTCGCGAATTTCTCGATCGACCTGCCGGAGGCTTCGGTCGCGATCCAGATCTCCGGGACGTTCGGCTCGCGGCAGGAAGAGGCGCAGCGGCTCGGGCGGCTGCTGCGGCCCAAGGGCGACGGGCGGCAGGCGCATTTCTACTCGGTCGTCTCGCGGGACACCGTCGACACGGAGTACGCGGCGCACCGGCAGCGGTTCCTGGCGGAGCAGGGGTACGCGTACCGGATCGTGGACGCGGACGACCTGTTGCGCCCCATGTAGGCGTTCGCTTCGGCTCGCCGGAACCGGTGCTCGCCTGAAGTACATGAAGGCCCCCTTCACTGCGCTAGACGCAATGAAGGGGGCCTTCATGTACTTGGGCAAAGATCGGCCGCACTCGCGTGATCGACGCCGGAACTCGCGTGATCAGCGGCGGAACACGCGAGTGCGGCCTCCAATCACGCGAGTTACGTCCCTGATCACGCGAGTCACGCCTTCGACCACGCCGCGCGCCTGTGTTCCCAAGTCCGTTAGGTCCACAGTGGACGCTCGCTGATGCACGTGTGACTCCAGCGACGCCTGAGGCGGCCACCCCGAGATCCCGCAAACGGGGTATCGAAAACTGTCGGTGCTTCGAACTAGTGTTCGGGTAGAGTTGACCGAACACCAGTTCGAGGGGAAGCCGATGACGATCGCACCGTTCCGTCCGGGCACGCCGCCCGTCCAGACCCTGCCGCCCGGCCGGTGGCACGGCCGGATCTGGGTTTCCGATCTGCCACTGGCCAGGCCGGAGCGCTACACCGGCTGCGTCGCCGAGTTCGACCGCTCCGGTCTGTGGCCGGTGCTGATCCCGCACGACCAGCGTTTCGCCGCCAACGGCGAGGACTGGATCGACGACCGCGGCAGGCTCGCCCCGGCCGATCACCGCGTCGCCTCGGTCGATCCGGCCGAGGTGCTGGCCCGCTGGTGGGACACGTCGTGCTGCGACGGCGCCTGCCTGCGCCCGTTCGGCGCGAAGTTCCCCGGGCTCGCCCGCCGTCCGTCGCGCCGGGCGGATCCGCTGGCCGAGGCCGGCAACACCGGGTCGATCCTGGCCGCGCGCGGGCCGCATCGGCTGGCGCTGGTGCAGACGGAGCGGCCCGCCGACATCCCGGCGATCCTCGGCTGGACGGGCATGATCAAGGCGACCGATCAGGTCCACGAGCTGTCCGCCGTCCTGCGCAGCTGGGAAGACCGTTTCGGCGCGACGCTCACGGTGCTGGGCTTCGACTCGATGGAGCTCTCGGTGGCCGCGCCGCCGCGCACCCAGGGCCGAGCGCTCACCGTCGCCGCCGAGCACCGGGCGTTCTGCCTGCCCTCGTTCGCCGGTCAGCCGGGCAATCTCCGCGAGTTCGCCTCCAGCCTGGTCCAGACCAGGAGGTGGCGGTTCTCGTGGGCGTGAGCGGGCGTTTGCCCCGGCCGGAGAGGGGGAATCAGGGCGACACGGGAAGGCGGTGATCGACGTCGCGGAGCTGAGGATCGGCACTTCGGGCTGGCGCTACCCACCGTGGCGCGGGGACTTCTACCCCCGCGGCCTGGTGCAGCGGCGCGAGCTGGAATACCTGTCGTCCCGGATGAACTCCGCCGAGATCAACGGCTCGTTCTACTCACTGCAGCGCCCCGAGCGGTACCGGTCCTGGGCCGAGGAGACACCGGACGACTTCGTCTTCGCCGTCAAGGGCGGTCGCTTCATCACGCATATGAAGCAACTGCGGGACGTCGAGGTGCCACTGGCGAACTTCTTCGCGTCCGGAGTGCTGGCGCTCGGCCGGAAACTGGGGCCGATCCTCTGGCAGCTCCCACCGCGGCTGGCGTTCGACGCCGGGCGCGTCGAGACGTTCTTCAAGCTCTTGCCGCGTACCAGTAGGGCCGCCGCCAAGCTCGCGGACAGGCACGACGACAAGCTGAAGGCCGAGCCGCACACCGATCCGAAGCCTCGCCGGAAGCTCCGGCACGCCGTCGAAGTACGGCATCCGAGCTTCGCCGAGCCCGAGAGCCTCGAACTCTTCCGGAAACACGGCATCGCCCTCGTGGTCGCCGACACCGCGGGCAAGTTCCCGTTCGTCGAGGAGATGACGAGCGACGAGTTCGCGTACGTCCGCCTGCACGGCGACGAGGAGCTGTACGTCAGCGGGTACGGCGACAAGGCCTTGAAGCAGTGGGCACGGAAGATCGAGGGCTGGGGTCGCGACACGTACGTCTACTTCGACAACGACGTCAAGGTCGAAGCGCCGAAGAACGCGATCACCCTCGCGAAACTGCTGGCTTGACCCGCGCACGCTGCACAGTCAGCGCGCAGTGAGCGGCGTCCTGTTGGATGACGTGTGCGGGCACGGGCGTACTCGCGTGCTGCGGCTGGGGGTCGGCACGCCGGGCGCCCGTGCCTCACTCCGTCTTGGCCGCTTCGCCGACGAGCGAGGCCAGCTTCGTCCGGACGTCGTCGGCGTCGGGGTGCGCGAGTTCGGTCAGCACACGGACCGAACGTAGCCAGCAGTCCCGCGCCGACGAGGGATCGCCCAGCCGCAGATGGATTCCACCGAGCTGGGCCAGCACGTCGGCCGCCTCGTAGAGCTCGCCGTGGGCGAAGAACATCTCGACGGCGCGACGCATACAGGCGATGCCCTCGTCGCCGCGGCCGAGGCCGACCAGGGCGGTCCCCTTGGTGTGCAGGGTGAAGCGGGCTTCGTCGGGCAGCGCGTGCGCCTCCAGCGCCAAGGCCTGATCGGCGAAGTCGAGTGCCTGCCGGAAACGGCCCGCCTGGGCGCAGATGTCGCCGAGGGCCTGCAGCGCGCTGGCCTCCATGCCGGCACCGACGTTGCTCTCCCGGATGAGCCGCAACGCCCGCGTCCCGTATTCCCAACCGGTTTCGGGGTCTTGGCTGGCCAGCGTGAGGTTGTAGAGCGCCCGCGCCTCGCCTTGCCGGTCCCCGACCTGTCGTTGCAGTTCGACGACCTGCTTCAGGTAGGCGATGCTGTCGTCGTACTGGCGGGCGACCCCGCAGGCCACCCCGAGCCCGCTGAGGATGGCGGCCTCGCCGGAGCGGTCCCCCAGGTCGCGGGCGGCGCGGAGCGCCACGCCGAACACCGAGCGCCAGTCCTCCAGCCTCGCCCGCACGATGAAGTACGACTGCAGCAACCACGCCAGCTGCCAGCACTCCCGGTACCGCCGCTCCCGGTAGGCGACGTTGACCGCGGCGACGAGGTTCCCCGCCTCCTCGTCGAACCAGTCGAGAGCCTGCTCGTAGTGCCCGAACCGCAGGCCGCCGCCCTCGAACCGCTCGGGTTCGACGAGCCGGTAATGCCGTTCCGGACGCAGGAGCCTCGACGCGTTCAGCGCCGAGGCCAGCGACGCGTGGAGCAGCCTGTCCAGCACGGCCGTCCGCGTTTCGGGGCCGTCGATCTTCGCCGAGAGTTCGGCCGCGTACGCGCGGATCAGGTCGTGGAACTGGTACCGGCCGGGCCTGGACCGCGCGATCAGGTGCGCGGACACGAGTTTCGCCAGATCCTCCTGCGCTTCGGCGATGTCGACCCCGGCCACCGCCGCGGCCGCGGGCAGGCTGAAGTCGCCGCCGGTGGGCAGGCCGAGCAGCCGCAGCAGCCGGGCGGCCCGTTCGTCGAGCGCCCGGTACGAATACGAGAAGACGGCCCGGATGTTCGTCTCGTCGCCGTCGGCCAGGTCGAACGAAGCCAGCCGGTCCTGTTCGGCCGCCAGCAGCCGGACGAACTCCCGCAACCCGAGGTCCGGGAACTGCGCCGCCCGCACCGCGAGGATCCGGATGGCCAGCGGCAGCCCGCCGCAGTACCGGACGAATCGTTCGGTGGCCTCGGGATCCTCGGCGGTCCGGTCCAGCCCGATCGTCGACGCGAGGAGGGCGATCGCGTCGTCGTCCGGCAATTCCTCCAGCGCGACACGCCGCGCGCCGTGGGTCGCCACGAGCGCCTGCAACTGCCATCGGCTGGTCACCAGCACCAAGCAGCCGGGGCCGGGCAGCAACGGCCTGATCTGCTCGGTGCTCGCCGCGTTGTCGAGCAGGATCAGCATCCGGCGGCCGGCGCTGTAGGTACGCCACGTGGCCGCTCGCCCGTCGACGCCGGCGGGGATCCGGTCGGCGGGGACGCCGACGGAAACGAGCATGGTTTCGAGCGCGGCGGCGGCTTCGACCGGCTCACCGGGGCCGTACCCGCGCAGGTTGAGGTACACCTGCCCGCCGGGGAACCGGTCTCCGACCTCGTGCGCGAAGTGGACGGCGAGTGTCGTCTTGCCGATGCCGCCCATCCCCTCGATCGACGCGATGGAGGTCGAGCGCTCGGTGTCCAGCGCCTCCGGGACGAGTCCGTGCAGTGCCTTGAGGTCTCGTTGGCGACCGGAGAACACGCGTAGATCGGCGGGGAGCTGGCGGGGGATCAACGGTTCGGCGCCGAGCCGGTATCGCGTCAGCCCGGAGTCCAATGTGGTCTCGACGGACTCTTCACCGGTCAGGATGGCCTGGTGCGCCCGCTGCAGTGACGCTCCGGGGTCGAGGCCGAGCTCTTCGGCCAGTACCGCGCCGATCCGGCGGTAGACCTCCAGCGCCTCGGCCTGCCTGCCGGAGCGGTACAGCGCGATCATCAGCTGTTCGTGCAGCCGTTCCCGCAGCGGGTGCTCACGGCACAGCCTGGTCAGCTCGGGGACGACGGTGGCGTGATCGCCGAGGGCGATGAGCGCGTCGGCCCACTGCTCGCGGACGCGCAAGCGCTCTTCGCCCAACTGGTCGGCTTCGTCCCGAAGCAGCGCTTCGGAGTGGACGTTCTGCAACGCCGGTCCACGCCACTCGGCCAGCGCGGCGGCGAACCGGTCCGCGGCCCCACGCAGGTCGCCGTCACGCGCGGCCTCCGTTCCGGCCGAGGCGAGCGACCGGAACCGGGCGAGGTCGAGCAGCTTCTCGTCGAGTTCGAGCAGGTAGCCACCGCGTTCGGTGCGGATCGTGACGTCGTCGCCGAGCGCGCGCCGGACCCGCAGGACGTAGGTCTGCAGGGCGCCTTTCGAGCGCCGCTGATCGTCCGGCCACAGCCAGCGGCCCAGTTCCTCGACCGGCACCACCGTGTTCGCGCGCAGCAACAGACCGGCCAGCACGATGAGCGGCCTGCTGCCGCCCAAGGGCACCGGCAGCCCGTCCGCCGTGACCTCTGTGGGCCCCAGCACGCGAAAGTCGAGTGCCACGTCGCTCATTCTGTCGGGAACCCGGACAAACGGCACGTGATTCCCGCGGTGGCATGATCGGTGCCGATGGACGTCTACGCGATCCCCCTGCGCACGCGGTTCCGCGGCATCACCGTCCGTGAAGGACTGCTGATCCGCGGTGAGGCGGGCTGGGGCGAATTCTGCCCGTTCTCCGACTATTCCGACGCCGAGAGCGCGCCGTGGCTGGCGTCCGCGCTGGAGGCGAGCGAACGCGGCTGGCCGTCGCCGGTGCGGGAGAGCGTCGAGGTGAACGCGACCGTCCCGGTGGTGTCCCCGGACAAGGCGTACGAACTCGTGTCCGCGTCGGGCTGCCGCACGGCGAAGGTGAAGGTCGCCGACCCGCGGGTGAGCCTCGCCGAGGACTGCGCCCGGGTGGAGGCGGTGCGGTCCGCGCTGGGCCCGCGGGGCGCGGTCCGCGTCGACGCGAACATGGCCTGGGACTCCGACACCGCGGTCAAGGCCATCGGTGAACTGGACCGCGCGGCCGGCGGGCTCGAATACGTCGAACAGCCGTGCCCGTCGATCGAGGAGCTGGCCGACGTCCGGCGCCGGGTCGGCGTGCGGATCGCCGCGGACGAGTCCATCCGCCGGGCCGAAGACCCGCTCAAGGTGGCCGTGGCGGGAGCGGCCGACGTCGCCGTGCTGAAGGTCGCGCCGCTGGGTGGGGTCCGGCGCGCGCTGGAAGTCGCCGAAGCGTGCGGGCTGCCGTGCGTGGTGTCGTCCGCCGTCGAGACGAGCGTCGGCCTGGCCGCCGGATTGGCGCTCGCGGGCGCACTGCCCACCTTGGACTTCGCTTGCGGGCTCGGCACGATGTCCCTGCTGACGGGGGACGTCTGCGGCGACTCACTGTCCCCTGTGGACGGTCGCCTGCCGGTGCCACCGCGGGCTCCCGCTCCCGATCTGTTCGCCGCCCACGCCGCCACTCCGGAGGTCCGGGCGGCCTGGGAAGCCCGCCTCACCCGCGTCCGCACCCACCTCCCGACGCCATGAACGGTCCGTTCCTTGCGAAATTTGCAAGGAACGGACCGTTCATGGCGTTCGGGTCAGGAAATCAGCTGCAGTGTTCGAAAGGCGATTCGTAGCTGGTGGAACCCGCCGAGCCGCCCCACCGGACGCACTTCGCGCCGGCGGCCGCGCTCACCGGGCCCGCGTAGTACTCGAAGCTGCCGGAGTCGGTCTTCCTCGCCGAACCCTGGACTTCGAGGAAGGCGGAAACCGCGCTGCCCGTCCCGACCGAGGTGGCCTTGATGGTGGTGACGCAGTTGTTCTGGTTCGCGGAGTTGTACAGCAGGTACGCGGTCGCGGCGCTGCCGAGCGCCTGCGAGTCGATCACCTTGTAGCCGTCGCCGCACACCTCGACGGCGTCGTACGGGTTGGGATTCCCGTTGCCGCTGCAGGTGTTCTTCGAGGTCACGTTGGCGTTGGGGTAGCCGAACCGCACGCCGTTGAAGTACGCGGGCTTGATGTTGCTCGGCCACGACGAGTCGTTGGTGCGGACCTCGTAGTGCAGGTGCGGGCTGATGTTGTTGCCCGGCTTGGAGGTGTTGCCGACCTCGCCGATCTTCTGCCCCTGCGCGACCTGCGCGTTGAGCGCGACCGAGCGGACCTTCAGGTGCGCGTAGTAGGTCGACCACCCCCCACCGTGGTCGATCTTCACCAGGTTGCCGAACCCGTTGTCCGAACCCTGGTGCGCCGAGATGACGACCTTGCCCGCCGCGGCGGCGACCACGGTGTCGCCGAGGTCCGCCCCCGCGGAGCCGCCGCGGTTGAAGTCGATCTCGTAGGCGCGGTGCGCGCTGCTGTTGTCGTTGTCGCCGTTCCACACCTGGTTGCAGGGGAACGGGAGCTGGAAGTTGGGACGCGGCCCGACGGCGGCCTCGGCCGACGTCGCGGTGATCGCCAGCCCGGCCATGCCCAGCAAGGCGGTCGCTGCCGCCGTGACCACTCGTCTGAATCTCATCGGTCGTCCTTTCTCGGCGTTTCGCGAGAAGCGTCCCGAAAGGGCGTACAAGCGAGATACAAACGACCACGAGCCCTCCTGGCCGAGGGGACCAGGAGGACTCGTGCCGCCTCCGCACCGGGACCGTCCGCGTCTTCCCCGCCCCGGTGCGGGTGTCTCAGCCGACCCGCTCGATCGTCGCCCGGCGGATCAGGAACTTCCCGGGCTCGCGGACCTGCTCGAAGGCCGCGTTGTTCAGCAGTGCGCAGCTGCCGGAAACGCCGGTGACCTCGACGGTCGTGGACTTGTCGTTGTCCAGGTTCGTCACCTTCAGCTTGGTGCCCGCCGGGAACTCGCCGCTGGACGCCGCGGGCGCGCCGCCCTCGCCGGACAGCGTGACCGTGGAGCCCTGGCAGACGACTTCTCCTTCACCCCCGGCCTCCGCTCCCTGATCGGCGGCCTCGTCCGCCAGGGCGTCGTCCTGCTCGGCGGCCTGCTCCTGCTTCCCGGCGTCGGCCTGTACGACCTCGGTGCACCCCGCGGCCTCGCGGCGTTGCTGGATGAGGTCGACGACGGCCTGCCGGTTCGCGATCCGCGCCCCGGACTGCGCGTCCGGATCGGCCTGCTGGCCCGCGATGAAGTTCAGGTTGTTCCGCAGGGCGGTGTCCAGTCCCTGACAGCTTTCCGCGGCCTGCCCGTCCGGAGTGCTGATCGCGAACATCGCCGCGGCGATGGCGGCCACGCCGAGAACGGACGCGATGCCGATCGTCGCGCGCTTGCGGTGTTTCCCGGCACTGTTCATCATCGGTGCTTCCTCCGGTCTGGTTCCTCCTCACCCACATCCAGGGATACGGCCGGGTAACGGAAGTGGTTCAAACCGGTTTCAGCCGAGCCAGGGTTTCGCGATCCGCGCGTAGGTGCCGTCGTTCAGCGCGAGATGCAGCCACTGGTCGGTCCATTCCTTGAACACGACGTCGCGCGGCAGCAGGTACGCCTTCTCCGAGAAGGTGAACGGCTCGTCGGGATGCACCGCGCACAGGCGCGGGTTCTGCTTTGCCTGCCAACGGGTTTCGGTCGCGTCGGTGATCATCAGGTCGGCCCGGCCGGCCAGGATCTCGGCGAAGATCGTATTGTTGTCCGGATGACGGACGATGGTCGCGCGCTTGAGATTGGCGTCGGCGAACTGTTCGTTGGTACCGCCGGGGTTCACGATCGCCCGGACCCCCGGCTGATCGATCTGCTCCAGGGTCTGGAACCGCTTTTCGTTCTCGCACAAGGTGATCGGGGTCTTGCCGTCGCGAAGATAGGGAACGGTGTAGAACCCCTTCTTCGCGCGGTCCAAGGTGACCGACACCCCGCCCATCGCCAGATCGCATTTCCGCCCGACGTCGTCGGCGATCGCCTTCCATGTGGTCTGAACCAGCTGGAGCCGGACGCCGAGCCGCTTCGCGAGGTCGCCCGCGAGGTCGATGTCGATCCCGCTCCACGCGCCCGCCGCGTCGCGATAGGTGAACGGCCGATAGTCGCCCGTCGAACACACGCGGATCTCGCCGCGAGCCTGAACGAGGTCGAGCCTGCTCTGCGCGCCATGGCCTTCGGGCGCGGCGCCGGCCGTGCCGATTCCCAGCACGGTCAGCACCGCGACCCCGAACGTGAGCACTTTCGCTTTGATCGTCATCAAGGCATTTTCCACGCCCTGAGGTAGGCCTGCACGAGCCAAGCGTCGACCCAGCCGGTGTCGGGCTCCTCCGGCAGCGGCGAGGCCCCACGCACGAGTTCGCCGAGACGGCTCTCGAGGGACTCGGCCGCTTCCAAGGCTTCCTCGCGGGTTTTCTTGCCCTGCCTCAGATCGCGGAGCCAGCCGAGCCACGGTTCGGGGACCGGCAACGTGATCCGCCCGGTCTCCAGCAGCTCCACACCCTGGACGCCGAGGCGCACCATGTGCATGGCGAACTTCGTGTCGAAGCCGTACTTCTCGATCAGCTCCGGCCGCCCGGCCTTGCCCCGCAGCCCCAGCATCCGCTCGCGCTGCGCGCGGGAGTAACCGAGGAACCGCAGGCCCGCACGGCGGGAGACGAGCCGGTGCGCGTTCTCACGCAGCTCGGCACCGAGCTCGTCGATCGCCACGATCTCGGCCTCGGGCGCGAACAGCGGCAGCAGCACGGTCGGATTCCCGTTGAGCACGAGCCGCAGCCACTTGCGCAACGAGTAGACGATCAGGTCGAGATCGCCGGGACCGGACCGGACGCCTTCGGGCTGCGTGCGGAAGATGTACTGCTCGAACCGCTTCAGGCCGATGACGTGGTCCGGCGGCTCGACGCAGATACCGAGTTCGTCGCGGTCGTCCTGGCCGGGCACGGCGGTGCCGTGCAGACCGGAACCGACCTGGCACCGCAGGATGGTGCCCTGCTCGGCGATGGCGGCGAATTCGGGGCTGTCGTGTTTCACCGGAGAAGTCCTACCAGCGCGGGCGTGCCCGGCGCACCCGGTTTCCGGCCCCTCAGGGTCGGATTCCAGGGTCGGCTCGGGGCCGTTCCCCGATGTGCCGAGGGTCGTTCCGGAGCGAACATCGAGCCATGACGAACAGCGTGTACACCCCCCAGGCCACCAAGAAGCTCTACCGCAGCCGCACCGACAAGATGCTCGCGGGCGTCGCCGGCGGCTGGGCCGCCTACCTCGGCGTCGACGCCGCGATCCTGCGCATCGCCCTCGTGGCCGGCGTCTTCTTCACCGCCGGATTCGCGATCCCGCTCTACGCCGCCGCGTGGCTCTTGACTCCGGAACAGCCGGGCGAATCCTGACGGGTCGGACGCCGCGCGCAGGGGGCGCGGCGTCCGAAAGGGGCAGGGGGACAAGGCGAAAGGCCCGGGTATGGGGATGCCCGGGCCTTTCGCCGTATCACGCGTGATCGAAGCCGTAACTCGCGTGGTTGAAGCCGTAACTCGCGTGATTGAAGGCGTATCACGCGAGTTACGCCTCCAATCACGCGAGTTACGCCCCTGATCACGCGAGTTACGGGAACGCGGCAGAGAAAAGCCCGGACGCGCGAGGCGCGTCCGGGCTTTCCGGTGGTGTTACCGGCTCGAACTCAGAAGTCCATGCCGCCCATGCCACCGGACGGGTCGGCGGGAGCGGCCGAGGCCTTCTCCGGCTTGTCCGCCACGACGGCTTCGGTGGTCAGGAACAGCGCCGCGATGGAAGCGGCGTTCTGCAGCGCGGAGCGGGTGACCTTCGTGGGGTCCGGCACGCCGGCGGCGAGCAGGTCCTCGTAGACACCGGTGGCGGCGTTGAGGCCGTGACCCTGCGGGAGGGACTTGACCTTCTCCGCCACGACGCCGCCTTCGAGGCCGGCGTTGATCGCGATCTGCTTGAGCGGCGCCTCGACGGCGACCTTGACGATGTTGGCACCAGTGGCCTCGTCGCCCTCGAGCTTCAGACCGGCGAAGGCGGCCTCGGCGGCCTGGATGAGAGCGACGCCACCACCGGCGACGATGCCCTCTTCGACGGCGGCCTTGGCGTTGCGCACCGCGTCCTCGATGCGGTGCTTGCGCTCCTTCAGCTCGACCTCGGTGGCGGCACCGGCCTTGATGACGGCCACGCCGCCGGCCAGCTTCGCCAGACGCTCCTGGAGCTTCTCGCGGTCGTAGTCCGAGTCCGAGTTGTCGATCTCGGCACGGATCTGGTTGACGCGACCCTGGATCTGGTCGGCGTCGCCCGCGCCCTCGACGATGGTGGTCTCGTCCTTGGTGATGACGGCCTTGCGCGCCTTGCCCAGCAGGGAAAGGTCCGCGTTCTCCAGCTTGAGGCCGACGTCCTCGGAGATGACCTGGCCACCGGTCAGGATCGCGATGTCCTGCAGGATCGCCTTGCGGCGGTCACCGAAGCCCGGGGCCTTGACGGCGACGGACTTGAAGGTGCCACGCATCTTGTTGACGATGAGGGTGGCCAGGGCCTCGCCCTCGACGTCCTCGGCGATGATCAGCAGCGGCTTGCCGGACTGGATGACCTTCTCCAGCAGCGGCAGGACGTCCTTGACGGTGGAGATCTTGGAGCCGAAGAGGAGGACGTACGGGTCCTCGAGCTCGGCTTCCTGACGCTCCGGGTCGGTCACGAAGTAACCGGAGATGTAGCCCTTGTCGAAGCGCATACCCTCGGTGAGCTCGAGCTCGAGCCCGAAGGTGTTGCTCTCCTCGACGGTGACGACGCCTTCCTTGCCGACCTTGTCCAGCGCCTCGGCGATGAGCTCGCCGATGGTGCGGTCCGCGGCGGAGATCGACGCGGTGGCGGCGATCTGCTCCTTGGTCTCGATCTGGACGGCGGCCTTGTGCAGCTGCTCGGTGATGGCCTCGACGGCCGCCTCGATGCCGCGCTTCAGGCTGATGGGGTCGGCCCCGGCGGCGACGTTGCGCAGACCCTCGCGGACGAGAGCCTGGGCGAGCACGGTGGCGGTGGTGGTGCCGTCACCCGCGACGTCGTCGGTCTTCTTGGCAACTTCCTTGACGAGCTCGGCCCCGATCTTCTCCCACGGGTCCTCGAGCTCGATCTCCTTGGCGATGGAGACACCGTCGTTGGTGATCGTCGGCGCGCCCCACTTCTTTTCGAGCACGACGTTCCGGCCCCGCGGGCCGAGGGTCACCTTGACGGCTTCGGCGAGGGTGTTCAAGCCGCGCTCAAGACCGCGGCGGGCGTCCTCGTCGAACGCGATCAGTTTGGCCATTGCGGTGTGGTCCTCCGGTATTGGGCGCCGCCGCACGCCTACTACAGCGCGGCGGCAGGACTCTTCCTCGGCCAGGCTCGGTGCCCGCGACGGACGACCCACCCGATCAAGGGTGCGGCCTCACCGTCCCGACCTTCAGGCGAGCGATCGGTGACCGCTCCGCCTGGCACTCGACGGCGTCGAGTGCCAATGTCGTGTTTAGCACTCTCCCGGGGCGAGTGCAAGAACCGCAGGTCAGCGCGGTGGCGTGGCTGAAGGGGACCATGCCCTCATCAGACGCGGCGAAGGACGCTTTCACCACATCTCACGCGGTGAAAGCGTCCTTCGGCTCCGTCAGTTGCTCGGCTTGATGGGGATCGACGACGGCGGCGGCTTGAGCGACGACCCGGGCACCTGCGACTGGGAGCCGCCGGGGCCGACCGGGATGTTCGGCGCGGTGGTCTGCGGGCCGTTGCCGCCGCTCGAGTCGCCGAAGACGAAGATCGCGGCGACGATCGCGCCCGCGACCACGAGGGCGCCGACGACGATCCAGATCCACTTGGCGCCGCCGCCCTTCTTGGGCTGCTGCTGGAAACCGCCCTGCTGCTGCGGCGGCGGACCGTACCCAGGCGGCGGACCCTGCTGGAAGCCACCCTGCTGGAAACCGCCTTGCTGCGGCGGCGGGCCGTAACCAGGAGGCGGCCCCTGCTGGAAACCGCCCTGCTGGTAGCCGCCCTGCTGCTGCGGCGGCGGGCCGTAGCCGGGCGGCGGACCCTGCGGGGGCGGGCCCTGCGGTCCCGGTCCCTGCTGGCCGTAGCCGGGCTGCTGTCCTCCGTACGGGTGCACGGGGCCCCCCTCTCCCTGTGGCGGCGTGTTCTGCCTTGGCGCCTGCTGGGGCGCGGTCTGCTGGACCGGCGCCGCGGCCCCGGGCGGGCCGGGAGGCTCGTTCGAAGTCGCGAGCGGACCGAGCGCGCGCCTGGCGGCCGCGATCATCTCAACACAGTTGGGGTAGCGCTCGGCGGGATTCTTCGCCATTCCCTTGCGGACGACCTCGTCGATCCCGGCCGGCAGGCCGACGATCCGCGAGATGGCCGGGGGCTCGCCGTTCAGGTGCCCCTTGATGACCGTCTGCACGTCGCCCTTGAAGGGCGGGCTGCCGGTCAGGCAGGCGTAGAGCACGCAGGTGAGCGCGTACTGGTCGGTGCGGCCGTCGAGCGGCTCGCCGCGCAGGTGCTCGGGGGCCGCGTACGTCGGCGAACCGAGGAAGTCGCCGCCGCGGGTCCGGTGCCCGGTGGCGCCGCGGCGCGTCAGGCCGAAGTCGGCGACGTAGACGTGCTCGCGCGAGGTCTCCTTGCTGGTGACCAGGACGTTCGCCGGTTTGACGTCGAGGTGCACGAGACCCCGGTTGTGCAGGGTGTCGAGCGCGTCGGCGACCTGGTCGAGCATGTTCAGCGCGCGGGCGGGCGCGATCGGGCCGCCGGAGATCAGGCCGGCGAGGTCGCCGCCGTCGACCATCCGCATGGCGATGTAGAGCATGCCTTCGAGCTCGCCGAAGTCGTACAAGGGCACGACGTTGGCATGGTCGATCGCGGACGTGTTCCGCGCCTCGTCGACGAAGCGTTCGCGGAATTCGGCGTCGGCCCCGAGGTGGTCACCGATGACCTTCAGTGCCACCTTGCGTCCGAGCCGCACGTCCGTGGCCTTGTAGGTCACGCTCATGCCGCCCTTGCCGAGCACGCCGTCGATGCGGTAGTTGCCCAGCCGGCGACCCGTCAGGTCCCCCGACTCATCGCCTGTCACGCAGCGAAGCCTAACGCGCCAGTTCCGGAGGCCGCCGGGGGTCGGCCGAAGTCCGGGCTAGACCTTGCGGACGTCCGCCGCCTGACTCCGCCCATCACGGCCGGACTGGACTTCGAATTCCACGCGATCACCCTCGTCGAGCGTCCGGAATCCGTCGGCCTGAATGGCCGAGTAGTGGACGAAGACGTCGGGCCCTTCGGTGGATTCGATGAATCCGTAGCCCTTTTCCGAGTTGAACCACTTGACGGTGCCGACTGCCACGGCGCACTCCCTCAGCACAGGATCCGTCGGCCTTCTCTGCCCCGGCCGGCGGTTTCGAGTGCAGTTCACGCTACCCGAATTACCGGCGTCGGCAATGCTCAATTCGTCCGAAGGTCATCCGCGGGAAAGCCGCCTATTGCGCGCTTGCACAAGGACGCGTCCTGGTCCCGCGAAGTCCAGCGCGAGCCCTTCGCCGGTGCGGACCGACTGCGGTCCGGACGGGTCGACCGCCCGGAGCCGGCACTGCACGGTGTCCGGATAGGCCAGCAGGAAGTCCGGCCGGATGGTGACGAGTTCGCCCGCGGTGAGTTCGAAGGCGTCGACCGGACCCCGCGCGGCCAGTACCAGCGGCCCGGTCCCGCTGTAGTGCTCCAGGAAGCCGGAGTCGGTCCCGAAGAGCGTCTGCAGCGGCGCCCAGCCGGCGTCGTGCCGGACGGTCGCCGGCCGGACGAGGATCGCTTCCCGGCTCACGCACCAGCCACCGCCGCCGTTGAGCTCCAGCGGATAGACGTCACCGGCCGCCAGTGGCGCGAAGTCGATCCAGCCGCCGCCCTCGGGCGCGGTGAACACCGAGGGCGCGCCCTTGCCCGCCCGCGAACCGCCGCGGGAGGGAACGGTTTCGGTGATGCCGAAACTGCTGGCCAGCATGGTGTCCCCGGCGGCCTGGACGGCTTCGCCGGGCGACAACAGCACTCGTGCGACCCCGAAGTTCGGGGTGTGTCTCGTCTGTACCCGCATGCGCTCAGCGGGAGGGGACCTGGGCGATCACCCAGGCGGACAGCGCCGACGGGTTGCGGGTCTGGGTGAGCAGCTGACCGGGCCCGGCGAAGTCGAAGACGAGACCTTCACCGCTCTTCATCGACTGGATGACGCCGGTGGCGACCTTGCGGATCTGGTACTGCAGAGTGTCGGCGAACGCGACGACGTGCCCGGTGTCGATGGTGATCACCTCGCCCTGCTGCAGGGTCACCGTCTCCAGCGCGCCGTAGCAGGCCACGACCAGCGGGCCCTGTCCCGTCGCGTGGGTCAGGAAGCCGCCCTCGCCGCCGACGAGGTTCTTGAGCCCGCCCCATTTGGTCTCGGTCTGCACGCCGTGCGACGACGCGAGCCACGAGCCGCGGGTGACGCACCAGCCGGTGCGGCCGTCGAGGTTGATGATCTGCATGTCGCCCGGCAGGTTCGCGGCGACGTCGACCCAGCCGCCGTTCTGCGGCGCGGTGTAGGTGGAGATGAAGAAGGACTCGCCGGAGAGGAAGGCGCGGCCGAGCCCCTTCATGATGCCGCCCTGCGCCTGGGACTGGACCTGCACGCCGTAGCTCGTCGCCATCATCGCGCCCGACTCGACCTGCGCCGGCTCACCCGGGGCGAGCATGAGCCTCGCCACCGCGAACGAAGGCTGGTGACGGATCTGAACCTGCATGTCTTCTTCTCCCCGGATGGTCGTTGTGACGCGCAGAGTCTTGCATGAGGGCCCCGAGGCGGGAGGATGGTCGGCGTGATCTCCGTCGACACCCACCGGGAGACCGTCACCGGCCTGCTCGGAAACGCCCCCGTCATCAGCCTTCCGCTCGCCTCCGCCGCCGGGCTCGTCCTGGCCGAGGACGTGCGCGCGGGGGTCTCGCTGCCGCCGTTCGACAACTCGGCGATGGACGGTTACGCCGTCCGCGCCGACGATGTCGCCGAGGTGCCGGTCACGCTGCCGGTCGCCGAGGACATCCCCGCCGGCCGGGTCGACATCACGAAGCTGGAGCCGGGCACCGCGCACCGGATCATGACCGGCGCCCCGCTGCCGCCCGGCGCCGAGGCGGTGGTGATGGTGGAGCACACGGACGGCGGCGTGACGAACGTCCGGATTCTTCGGACAGCCGTCCCGGGCGCGCACGTCCGGCGCCGGGGCGAAGACGTCGTCGAGGGCACCGTGGCGCTCCCGGCCGGGACCGTGCTCGGCCCGGCGCAACTGGGCCTCGCGGCGGCGGTCGGACTCGCCGAGGTTCCCGTGTACCGGCCGCTGAAGGTGCTCGTGGTGTCCACCGGGACCGAACTCGTCGACGCGCCGGAACCGTTGCGGCACGGGCAGATCTACGAGTCGAACAGCATCATGCTGGCGTCCGCGATCCGTGCGCTCGGCTGCGCGGCCGAGGTCGTGCGCAGTGTGGTCGACGACGTGGACGAGTTCCGCGCGGTGATCGAGCCGCGGCTGGCGGACGCGGATCTGCTGGTGACCTCGGGCGGGGTCAGCGCGGGCGCGTACGAAGTGGTGAAGGACGCGCTGACCGGGCAGGGGGTGGAGTTCCGGAAGGTCGCGATGCAGCCGGGCGGGCCGCAGGGCTGCGGCCGCTGGAACGGGGTGCCGGTGGTGACCCTGCCGGGCAATCCGGTGAGCGTGCTCGTGTCCTTCGAAGCGTTCCTGCGGCCGGCGCTGCTCGCGGCGATGGGGCACGCGGGCGTCGACCGGCAGCGGGTGCGGGCCCGGCTGACCGAGGCGATGACCTCCCCCGCCGGGCGGCGCCAGTTCCGGCGGGGCTTCTACACGCATTCCGAAGGTGAGGTCACCGGGATCGTCGGCCCGCGCGGCGGGCCGGGCTCGCATCTGCTGGCTTCGTTCACGCAGGCGAACTGCCTGATCGTGCTGCCGGAGGACGTGGAGTCGGTCGAGCAGGGTGACGAGGTGGACGTCCTCCTGCTCTGACCTGCGTTTCGCGGGCTAAACGCGATCTGCCGGGAAGTCGCGGCACCGGCCGATCGGCGTGAACAGCAGGGCGAAGACGGCGACGACCTCGAGTCCGGCCATCAGCCCCAGCGTCTGCCGGATGCCGGCCGTCTCGCCGAGGATCCCGCCGAGCAGGCCGCCGAGCGCGATCGCGCCGAAGCTGAGCACGGACGTGCTCGCGGTGACCCGGCCGAACATCGCCGCCGGGACGTACCGCTGCTTGAAGGTGGCGTTGAGGACGTTCGAACCGACGACGCCGGCGCTGAGCGAGAACCCGGCGGCGACGAAGAACGCGAGGCCCCAGCCACCCTGCGCGAGCGGGCCGAGCAGCATCATCAAGGCGCCGAAGGCCTCGCAGAGCACGAAGGCCCGCGCGGTGCCGATCCGGGCGGCGAGTTTGCCGGACAGCGCGGCGCCGAACACGCCGCCCGCGCCGACGAGCGCGAGCACGAGCCCGGCGGTGCCCTCGCCGACGCCGAGGTCGCGGACGAGGAACACGACCTCGATCGACTGGTAGCCCATGAGCGCGACGTTCGAGATCGCACCGAAGACCGCCAGGACACGCAGATACGGGTCGTGGACGACGAAACGGAGCCCGTCGCGGATCTCGTCACGCAGCCGTGAACGCGTCTTCGCCGGGCGCTCGGGTTCCCGGTGGCGGATGGATCGCAGGCACAGCACGGAGATCCCGAAGCTGACGGCGTCGGCGAGCACTCCGGAGACGGCGCCGAACCAGTGCGCGAGCAGACCGGCGAGGCCCGGTCCGGCGATCTGCGCGGCGGATTCGCTGCCCTGCAGCTTTTCGTTGGCTTCCTGGAGCTGATCCTTCTCGACCAGCGAAGGCAAGTACGCGCGGTACGCGACGTTGAAGAACACCTTCGCGACGCCGCCCGCCAAGGCGACGACGATCAGCTGGGTCATCGTGAGCAGGCCGAACCAGGCCGCGACCGGGACGCTCAGGAACACCAGCATGGAAACGCCGTTGCAGACCAGCATGATCGGGCGTTTCGGCCGTCTGTCGACCCAGGCTCCGGCCGGCAGGCCGATCAGCAGCCACGGCAGCCAGGCGGCCGCGGTCAGCAGCCCGACCGCGAACGTGCTCGCCTGGAGGGTGACCACCGCGACGAGCGGCAGCGCGACGACGGCGATGGAGCTGCCGAGCACGCTGGTCGTCTCGCCGGTCCACAGGAGCCGGAAGTCCCTGGAGCGCAGCAATCCGCCGCGTTCGCGGGTGGTCACGGGCGGGCCGGGACGGCGCGGGTGGCGATGAAGACGGGGCGGCGTTCCTGGCCGTCGTCCGGGATCTCGCGGCCGCTGTAGGACTTGATCAGCTCGTGGACCTTCTGTTCGAGCTCGGCCAGTTCGGCGACCGACATCTTCGCCCAGCTGTCGGTGGCGAAGGCGGCGCGATGCCACTCCTCCGGATAGCTCTCGCGTTCGGCGAACCATTGGCGCGCCATGGAAACCTGGCGTTCGAGGGCGAGGGATTCGGCGGCGGCCGCGACCGGGTCGTCGGGGAAGTCCGACGGAGACCAGGAAACCGCGTAGCCGACGCGGCGCCACCAGCGCTCACGGCGGTCGCGGGCGAGTTCCGGCGCTTCCTCGACCAGGTCGCTGGCGGCCAGCACCTTCAGGTGGTGGCTGACGTTCCCGACCGCCTGCCCGGTCCGCTCGGCGAGCACCGACGCCGTGGAGGGGCCGTCGAGGCGGAGGACGTCGAGCAGGCGGCGCCGCAGCGGATGCGACATCGCGGCGAGGACCTTCGAATCGTGGACTTCGTGTACTTCGCGATCGGCCATGACGCACAACAGTAGTTGCACAATATCTCTTGTACAAGTCTCCTTGTGTTGCGGCGGTCAGGGAGGGTTCAGCCGGGGTTGGGAACGCCACTTTCGCAACGTTGAAGGTTGCGAAAGTGGCTTTCGCAACGTCGGCCCGGCGGGCTCGGGACCACCCCTGGTGATCATGTCGCGAAAGTGGCTTTCGCGACGCACTTCCAGAGCAGAGCTGTCACGGCGAGCGGTCGGCGCCACCGGGGCAGACCCGGGCAGCCCACGTAACCTCGATGGCATGGGTTTCTTCTCGTGGATCGTGTTCGGCGCCATCGCCGGCTGGCTGGCCAACGTCGTGGTCGGCGGCCCGGACCGGCGGGGCGGCTGCCTGTTCAGCATCCTGATCGGCGTGCTGGGCGCGGCGCTCGGCGGCTTCATCTACCGGCTCGCCACCGGCACCGAGAGGGCCTTCGAGTTCGATTTCCCCAGCTTCGGCGTCGCCATTCTCGGTGCGATCGTGCTGCTCGCCCTGCTGCGGCTGGTGCGCGGCTCCGGACGCAATGACTCGTATCGGCGGTGATCAGCGGAGTGACCGTTGGTAACGGTTTTCTCGCGACCGGTGATCCAGGGCGTCCGGCGAACTAAAGTGGGACTTTCGCTCAGTTCCAGTGGCCGCGTCCGGTCGCATGTGCCGTCGGGGGGCATATGCGCCCGGACGCGCGTGCCTCGGCGATGACCGAGACGGCGCGGACGGGGTCGACGAGCGGAGGCATCGGCGCCGCCGAAATGTCCCTCTTCCAGGCGCGGAACAGCTCGGCGAGTCGCTCGCCTGCGGGGTCCGGGCTGGCGGGCATTCGAGAGTCCTTCAGGTCTGCTGTCGGCGTCAATTACCTAGAGTTATCGCGTATTTCGACCTTGCGTTACCGGGATGTGGCCCCTCCCACCCGGCGCGGGGAAACCCTTCCGGGGGAGGCCACGGCCCGTCTCCGGACAGGGCGGTAGCGTGGTGGCTCTTCCTGTCCCGACCCCCCGACACGAACTGCGGTGAACCCGACCAATGAGCGGCAACCGGCCGGAAGCCACTGGCAACCCCCTCGCGCACGCTGTGAAGCTGGCCCGCGAGACCGTTCCGCCGATGCACCCGGCCGGCAGGCCGTTCGTGTTCGGCGGTCTCGCCGCGACGCTGGTGCTGCGGAGGTTCTCCAAGCGCCTGGGCGTCGTCGGCGCGCTCGCGACGGCCGCCACGGCCGCGTTCTTCCGTGAGCCGAAGCGCGTCCCGCCCGTCCAGTCCGGCCTGGCGGTCGCGTCGGCGGACGGTCTGGTCTCGTTGATCGAAGAGGCCGTGCCGCCGCCCGAGCTGGGGCTGCCCGCCGAACCGCGGATGCGGGTGAGCGTGTTCCTGTCGGTGTTCGACGTGCACGTCCAGCGGATCCCGGCCTCGGGTGTGATCGAGCGGGTCGCGTACCGGCCGGGGAAGTTCCTGTCCGCGGACCTGGACAAGGCGAGCGAAGACAACGAGCGCAACTCCGTGCTCATGCGCACCGAAGACGGCCACGAGCTCGTCGTGGTGCAGATCGCGGGCCTGGTGGCCCGGCGCATCCTCTGTGAGATCCGCGAGGGTGACAAGGTCGGCGTCGGCGCGACGTACGGCATCATCCGCTTCGGCTCGCGAGTCGACCTGTACCTGCCGCCGGGCAGCAAGGTCCTCGTCTCGAAGGGCCAGCGCACGATCGGCGGCGAGACGCCGATCGCCGAGCTGCCCACGGCGCCGCACCCGGAAGGCTGATCCATGGTCCGCGTGACCACTCCCGGCGTGCGGCTGCTGCCGAACGCCATCACGGTGCTCGCCCTGTGCGCCGGTCTGTCGTCGGTGCAGTTCGCGCTGATCGGCAACTATCCGATGGCGATCGCGTCGATCGGGATCGCCGCGGTGCTCGACAGTCTCGACGGCCGGATCGCGCGGCTGCTGGACGCGACGTCGAAGATGGGCCAAGAGCTCGACTCGCTGTCCGACGGGATCTCGTTCGGTGTCGCGCCCGCGCTGGTGCTGTACGTCTGGCACGCGGAGGGCGAACGGATCGGCTGGGTGGCGTCGCTGATCTTCGCGGTCTGCATGATCCTGCGGCTGGCGCGGTTCAACACGCTGATCGAGGACACCGAGCAGCCGCCGTACGCGGGTGAGTTCTTCGTCGGTGTGCCCGCGCCCGCCGGTGGTCTGCTGGCGATGCTGCCGCTGATCCTGGAGCTGCAGTTCGGGCAGGGGTGGTGGTCGCACCAGTACGTGGTCTGGGTGTGGACGATCGCCGTGGCCGCGTTGCTGATCAGCCGGATCCCGACGCTTTCGCTGAAGACGGTGAAGGCGCCGCCCAAGGCGATCGCGCCGCTGCTGGTCGGGGTGGGCCTGCTGGCCGCCGCGATCATCCAGTTCCCGCTGGTGGCGCTGGCGATCGCGCTGGTGCTGTACCTGGCGCACATCCCGTACTCGGTGTACCGGCACCGCTGGCTGGCGAGCCACCCGGAGGCGTGGATGGCTCCGCCGCGGGAACGGCGCGCGATCCGGCGTTCTTCGAGCCGCCGCCGTCTGGGCCTGCGCCCGCCGCTGCGGCGGGTGGTGGCCGGTGCCGCTCAGCGGGTCCGGCTCCAGCGGGGCGAACAGCACGTCGCGCGGGCTCCGCGCACCATCAGCACCGACAAGGACCGGGACAACGGCCGCGGCCCTCGACGCCGCTCTTGGCGCCGGATCGGCCTCCGGAAACGCTGACCCTCCCGCCCGGCACCGAGGCCCGCGCCCCCGGGTCCAGACCGTCCTTTATGGACAACCGAAACCCCTTCGGCCCACTCCCAGCCCCCCGCCCATCCCTGGGGGACGGCCCCGCGCCCAGCGTACCGGGGGTGTCCGACGGGACCGGGGGAAACGAGGGCGGGAGGCTGGAGTTGTCCACAAGTGGGTGACCCTGTGGACAACTTGGGGACAACGGGGCGGACCGGGTGTCGCGAAAGCCACTTTCGGGACGCTGGAAGTCCCGAAAGTGGCTTTCGCGACACCCGAGCGCGACACCCGAGCGCGACACCCGAGCGCGACTCCCAGCGCGCCCCAGAACGCGACCCAGAGAAGCTCAGCCCACCGAAGCCCGCAACCCGCCGATCACCAGGTCCAACTGGAATTCGAAGTCCTGCAGGCAGTCGCCGTCCAGCAGCGACGGCAGCGCCCGATGCAGCGACGGCAGCCCGTCCGCCGTCACCGATCGCCGGAACCACGCCACCACCGGCTCGGCCCGTTCCAGATCCGACGGGTCCGGAACGCCGGAAAGCCCCACCGTCTCGGTCAGCACGGCGCCGAACACCAGCCCGATCAGCGATCGATAACCCCGAGCGGCGCCCCGTTCGTCGAGCCCGGCGTCCAGCAACGCCGAGAACATCGCGTCGATGAATTTCAGCGCGCCCGCCGAGCGCGGGTTCGCCGCGTCGGTCGCCAGCGCCCGCACCACCACCGGATGCCGCGAAAAGGCCGTGTACAGGCCATGGGTCAGCGCCCGCAGCCGCTCGTCCCACGGTCCGGGTTCGGGCAGCGGCACACTCTCGAAGACCCGAGCGGTCAGCCCGTCGAGCAGATCGCCCTTGTTCGCGACGTGGTTGTAGAGCGACATCGCCTCCACGCCGACTTCGGCGGCCAGCTTCCGCATCGAAAGCCCGGCCAGTCCGTGCTCGCCCGCCAGCCGCAACGCGGCGTCGAGCACCTTCTCCCTGCTCAGCGCCATGCCGTCCAGTTTACCGGCACTCCCTTACGCCGTAAGTACTTACACCGTATGCTTACGCCGTAAGCCACCTGGAGGGATGCCATGGACACCGAAACCTTGCTCACCACCACCCGCTCGGTCCGCCGCAAGCTCGACCTCGAACGGCCGGTCGAGGAAGGCCTGCTCGAAGACTGCGTGCGTGTCGCGCAGCAGGCGCCCGCCGCGGGAATGCTGCTCGACGCCCAGCGCTGGGTGATCGTCCGCGACCCGGAACTGCGCGCGAAGGTCGCGGAGATCGTCCGCGCCGAGGCGATCCCGACCATGGCGAAGTACGGGCACCTGGCGAGCGAGGCCGTCATGCGGTCGGCCCGCCACCTCGTCGACAACCTGGGCCGCGTCCCGGCCCTCGCGATCCCGTGCATGATCGGCCGCCCGCCGGAGGATCCCGTGATCCAGAACGGGTACTACGGCTCGGTGTACCCGGCGATCTGGAGCTTCCAGCTCGCGCTGCGGTCGAAGGGGCTCGGCAGCTCGATGTGCGCGTACCACCTGCCCGCACGCGAGGCGGAGGTCGCGAAACTGCTCGGGATCCCCGCCGACGTGACCCAGATCAGCCTGCTCGCCGTCGCCTACACGACCCAGCGCGACTTCTCGCCCGCCGCCCGGCGACCCGCCGGGGAGATCCTGTCCTTTGACCGCTGGGAACGGTCCGCGTAGATAGGGTGGCGGGGTGAGCGCACCCCAGATCACGCTGACCGTCCGGCACACCCCGTCCGCACTGGACTCCCGCCGCGGCGTCGTCCGGCTGCACCCCGAAGTCCTCGACGCGCTCGGCCTGATGGCCTGGGACGCCGTCCGCGTCACCGGCGCGCGCGTCAGCTCGGCGCTGGCCGCGCCGTCGGACGCGGAGGGGATCCCGGGGGTGATCCTCCTCGACGACGTCACGATGTCGAACCTCGGCGTGACCGAGGGGTCGGAAGTCGTCGTCGCGCCGGCGGAGGTGTCGGCCGCGAAGACGGTCACCGTGGCGGGCTCGCGCATCGCGAGCGTGTCGCTCTCCCCGCACACCCTGCGGCTCGCCCTGATCGGCAAGGTCCTGACCGTCGGCGACGCCGTTTCCCTGCTCCCCCAGGATCTCGCGCCCGCGCCGGGCTCGGACGTCTCGGCGGTCCGCGGCCAGCTCTCCCGCGCCATCGGGATGACCTGGACGAACGAGCTGCTCACCGTCACCGCCACCGAGCCGTCGGGGCCCGTCGCCGTCGGACCGTCCACTGTGGTCAGCTGGCGGGACGGCGCCCGCACCGGCGAGGCCGCGCCCGCCGCCGCTCCGGCCCGCGCCGGGACGACGCTGGTGCGCAGCACGCCCGCCACTCCGCACGAGGACTTCATCGACGCCGAGATCGTCGAAGACGAGCGGATCGACGAGGTGGCCGAGGAAGCCGTGCCGCCGTTGTCGGATCTCGCCGGTTCCGAAGCGGCCGCGCGCAAGCTCGCCGAATGGTTCGATCTGGCCTTCCACCGCCCGGAGCTGCTGGCGAAGCTCGGCACGTCGGCGCATCTCGGGGTCCTGCTGTCCGGGCCGGAAGGCGTCGGGAAGGCGACCTTGGTCCGCGCCGTGGCACAGGCCGAAAAGGTACGGGTGGTGTCGCTCGCGGCGCCGAACATCGCCGTCCTCGAACCGAACGTCGCCGCGGCGCGCCTGCGGGAGGCGATCGAGCAGGCCACCCGCGACGAAGACCCCGCGGTCCTGCTGATCACCGACATCGACGCGCTGCTGCCCGCGTCCCAGCCGCCCCCGCTCGCGACGGTGGTCCTCGACGACCTGCGAAAAGCCTTGCGCCACAAGGGTTTCGCTGTCGTCGCCACCACTGGACGGGCCGAGTCCACCGATCCGCGGCTGCGCGCCGCCGACCTGCTCGACCGCGAACTCGGCCTGCCGCTCCCGGACGCGAAGACCCGCACGGAACTGCTGCGCGTACTCCTGCGCGAAGCCCCGCTGGAGTCCGGCGTCGACGTCGGACCGATCGCCGAGCGCACCCCGGGTTTCGTGGCCGCGGATCTCATCGCGCTCCGCCGCGACGCCGCCCTCCGTGCCGCGCTGCGGCAACGCGAAGCCGACGAACCCCGGATCTCCCAGCAGGACCTGCTCGACGCGCTGACCACCGTCCGGCCCATTTCGATGTCCACTTCGGACAATCTCGCCACCGGCGGGCTGACCCTGGACGACGTCGGCAACATGACCGACGTCAAGCAGTCGCTCACCGAGGCGGTGCTGTGGCCGCTGCGCTATCCGGACTCGTTCGCCCGCCTCGGCGTCGACCCGCCGCGCGGCGTGCTCCTGTACGGGCCGCCCGGCGGCGGCAAGACGTTCCTGGTCCGCGCGCTCGCCGGCACCGGCGCGCTGAACGTCTTCGCGGTCAAGGGCGCCGAGCTGATGGACAAATGGGTCGGCGAGTCCGAGCGCGCGGTGCGGGAACTGTTCCGCCGTGCCGCCGAGGCCGCGCCGTCGCTGATCTTCCTCGACGAGATCGACGCGCTCGCCCCGCGCCGCGGCCAGTCGTCGGACTCGGGCGTGTCGGACCGCGTGGTCGCGGCCCTGCTGACCGAATTGGACGGTGTCGAGCCGATGCGCGAGGTCGTCGTCCTCGGCGCGACGAACCGGCCGGAACTGGTCGACCCGGCGCTGCTGCGGCCGGGACGGCTGGAGCGCCGCGTCTACGTCCCGCCGCCGGACGCGCACGCCCGCGAGGCGATCCTCGCCGCCAGCGCCAAGAACACGCCGCTGGCGTCCGATGTGGACCTCGCGGCGTACGCGGCCACTTTGGACGGTTATTCGGCGGCGGACTGCGCGGCGCTGATCCGGGAGGCCGCGCTGACCGCGATGCGGGAGTCGCTGGAGGCCAAGGAGGTCACCGCGGAGCATCTGGCGAAGGCGGCGCAGGCCGTGCGGCCGTCGCTCGACCCGGCCCAGCTCGCGGCGCTGGAGGCGTACGCGCAGACCCAGGTCTGAACGTGAAAGGGGCCCTCCTTCCTCGCGAGGAAGGAGGGCCCCTTTCACGGATCCGGCTAGGAGCCGTCCTTGTCGTTGGTCTTGTAGTCCTTGGTGAGGATGACGATCACGCCGGGACCGATGTTCTCGATCTCCTTGAACCGGGGCTCGGCGCGGAATCCGAACTCCAGCGCCAGCGCCTTCGCGGCCGCTTCCTCGTCGGTGCCGGGACGGAAATACGCGACGGTCTCGGGGAGCCTGCCCGGATAGCCCTTGACCTCGGAGACGTTCCAGCCGGAGGCGCGGAAATCCTTCGCGGCCTGCTCGGCGAGGCCCTGGATCGTGCTGTTGTTGTAGACGCGCACCGTCACCCACTTGTGCGACGCCTGCTGATCACCGCCGGGCTGGCCGGGACCAGGCTGGCCCGGCTGACCCGTCTGCCCTGGCTGGCTCGCCGGAGGAGCCGAGCTCGCGGGCGCGCTCGACGGGGGCGCCGACGACGCGGGCGGCGTGCTGGCCGAAGGCGAGCCCGGCGCCGGTGACGAAGGCTGCGTCGCGCCGTCTGAAGACGTGGGCGTGGTGCCAGGCGGCGTCGCGGTGTCCGAGTCACCGCCGCCGCTCGTCAGGGTGATGCCGCCGATCACGGCGGCGATCACGGCGACACCGACCAAGGCCAGTCCGGCGGCCTTCATCGGCCGGGACAGACCCGAAAACAGACTCATGAGAGATCGATCCCCAGTCGCCGGGCGGCGCGATTGCGCTGCCGGGCCGCTCGCGTCTTTCGCAGGCGCTTCACCAGCATCGGATCGGCCTGCATGGCTTCGGTCTTCTCGAGCAGCCGGTTCAGCAACTGGTAGTAGCGCGTCGACGACATAGAGAAGCGTTCGCGGATGGCCTGTTCCTTCGCGCCGGCGTACTTCCACCACTGACGTTCGAAGGCGAGCATGTCGAGCTCGCGCTCGCTGAGGCCGTTCACGGTCTCCGACGGGGACGGCTGGTCGGGCTCGGCCATCGACTCCGCGGCGTCCATCCGACTCCTCGCAATCAGGTCAGTGCTCGGCGGGCGTGAAACCACAGGCTTGTCATTCCGCGGCGCCATTAGACCACGGATGCGGCGCCCGGCCTCGGTAACGACGTCGGCGCGTCATGGGTAAGGGTGTACCAGAAGGGTCCGACTAAACTGCGCGCGTGACCGTCCATCCCATCGTGATCGCCGGCGAGCCCGTGCTGCACAACCCGACTCGGGAGATCACCGAGTTCGACGACAAGCTGCGCACGCTCATCGACGACATGTTCGAGACCATGTACGCCGCCGAAGGGGTGGGCCTCGCGGCCAACCAGATCGGCCTCGACCTGCGCGTGTTCGTCTACGACTGCCCCGACGACGAGGGCACGCGCCACAAGGGCGTCGTGGTGAACCCGAAGCTCGAGACGTCGGAGATCCCGGAGACGATGCCGGATCCGGACGACGACTGGGAAGGCTGCCTGTCGGCGCCCGGCGAGTCGTACCCGACCGGCCGCGCTTCGTGGGCGAAGGTGACCGGCTTCGACGTCGACGGCAATCCGATCGAGGTCGAAGGCACGGGTTACCTCGCGCGCTGCCTGCAGCACGAGACCGATCACCTCGACGGCTTCATCTACCTCGACCGGCTGGTCGGGCGGCACGCCCGCGCGGCGAAGAAGATGCTCAAGGCGAACAAATGGGGCGTTCCGGGCAATTCGTGGTTGCCTGAGGCTCAGCCCTCCGACGACTGACCCCTCAGCGCCGCTCCGCGTGCTATGAACGGGACGTTCCTTGCAAATTTCGCAAGGAACGTCCCGTTCATAGCGTTCACGTGAGGGTCAGCACCCCAGGAAGTGGCACCGCACGACCCGAGGCTGCTCGACCACCTTCCCCGCCTCCACCGACCACGCGAGCCGGAGGTACTGAGCGTGCGTCCAGGCCAGCGGTGTCGCGGACGCGGTCGGAGTGCCCGCCGGGAAGCCCGGCTGCCCCGAAGGCGCGTTCTCGTCCCAGACCTGCTCCGGCATCGTGTCCCCAGAGCTGCTGACGCGCCCTAGGTCGCGAAGGCGCTTCGCAGCCGTACGCCGGTCACCATTGGCGAGGTCGTACTCACCGCGTTCACCCGCCAGCAGCGGCCACAGTCGCCCGAAGGTGGTCCGGCTTTCGGCCGGGAACGTGTAGTCCCACGGCGAGCCGTCGGCCTTCTCGCCGTACCCGTCCTTGGTGTACCGGTGCCAGAACTGACCCGTCGGAGTGGTGAAGGCGATGTCGGCGTCGGTGACCTCGACGCTGTTCCTGATCACCGGATCGTCGGCACGATAGATGCCCAGCCTCACCAGTTCGAGGAACCCGGCATCGGTCACGGCACGCTGGTCCATGGTCACGCTGGAGTTGCCCAGGTTGTATTTCGTGCCGTTGTTCGCGTTGCCGTCCTTGGTCAGCCGGACGAAGTACGGGTCCTTCGACAGCGGGCCGTTGGTGGTCACGGTCCACTGGGTGAGCTTCGCCTTGAAAGCGTCGGCCGTCGCGAGGTAGCGCTCCGCGTCGGCGGTGGCGCCGTTCGCCTTGGCGATGTCGGCCGCGCAGACCAGGCCGGCGATCACCGCGGCGATCGTCGAGGGCGAGTAGCCGTCCTGTTCCTCCCAGCGTTCCTGCTGGCTGTACGGCGACGCGTGCCCGTTGTCCGCCTTGTAGGACAACAGGAATTCCGCCGCCTTGCGCACCCCCGTCCAGGTCTTGGCGTCGGTGCGGCCGAGCTGCTGGGCGAGCACGATCGGCAGCGCGGTCTCGTCGAGCTGGATGGACTTCCAGTACGGCGTGCCGTCCACGTGGCTGTTCTGCGGCAGATGCCCGTCGGGCAGCTGCTGCGTGCCGAACATGTAGTCGATCGACCGGTTCGCGGCGTCGCGGTCGCCGGCGGCGAGCAGCCCGGTCGCGATCTGGTAGAGGTCGCGCGGCCAGACCAGGTGATAGGTGCCCGACGGCGACCATTCCGGGTCGTTGTTCCCGAACCGCCACGGCATACTCGGCGACGCGATGAGCGCGCCCTGGTGGATCTTGTCCTCACTCGCCGCGAGCATCAGCACGGACGCCTGGTAGAGATCCCGCTCCCGCTTGGTCTTCAGAGAGGACGGCGCGTCCTTCACCTGACGGAGGTACTGCTTCCAGCCCCGGTCGTACGCGCGGGCGGCGTCGGCGAATCCGCGCCGCAGTGAGGCTTTCGCGTTGGCGAGCGCGTCGGAATCCTTCGCGCCCATGCCCAGCGAAAGCGTGAAGTCCCGTGAGCGGACACCGTCGGCGGAGGTCTGCCCGGTGACCAGCACGTTGCCCTTGGCCGCGGTCGCGTATTCCTTCAGGGCGAAGGATTTCTTCAGCTGGGTGAGACCGTCGGAGGTGCCCGCGTATCCCACGGAAGTGCGTGAGAACGCCGGTTCCGCCGTCAGCGCGGCCGCCGTCTTCGCATCCGACGAGACCGCGCTCGCACCCTGTGAGCGCGCGGAGTCGTCGGAACCCTCGTTGGTGAGATCGGGATCCGCGACCGCGTAAACCTGGTACGGGCGGCCGGTCAGCGAAACGAAGTCGACGTCGATCAGCACACTCGCGCGCGCCGGGTCGGTGACGTAGGTCTTGCGGAGCTTCCAGCGGCGCTGGTCGTCGGTGATGGTCTGTTCGTAGGTGAGGCCGCCGGTGCGGCGCACCTGCTGTGCCTTCGCCGAGGAATCGACGGTGGCGAAGCTCGTCCCGTCGGTGACGACGAGGTCGAGCGCCCGGACGCTCGGCGTGGACAGATCCGGGTAGTAGACCTCGGACATCCGGCCACCTTGAAGGGTGAACCAGACGTTGCTCGCCCGCTCGCGGGCGGTGCCGAAGCCGGTCTTGTCCGCCGGGAGCCAGCTCGGATGGGCGCCGGGCGCTCCGGGCGCCTCACCGCCCTGTGCCGTTGCCACCGCCGGGACCAGCCCCGCGATCACCACGCCTGCCAGTGCCGGGAGCACGAGTTTCCGCATATCCACCCCAGACTTCTGTAACGGTGCAGAACCTCCGGGATTCTGTCGTGAATCCCCCGCGAGCACATGCTCCAAACCGGTGAACCGCTAACGCTGTCGACATGTCGTCCCGGAAATCGCGTTGCTCGCGGCGGCCGTCGTCCCCGACGATCGGGGGATGCCGAACCTGCTGGCGTTCATCCCCGCCGCGTTCCTCATGGCGATGGTCCCCGGCCCGGCGACGGTGATGCTGATCAAGCAGTCGGCGAAGGGCTCACGCCGGAACGCGTTCGCCACCGTCGCGGGCATCGAGGCGGGTGTCGCGTTCTGGGGGCTCGCCGCGGTGTTCGGTCTCACCGCGCTCCTCATCGCCTCCCAGGTCGCCTACGACGTCTTGCGCGTCGCGGGCGCGGCTTTCCTGATCTACCTCGGCGTCAAGGCGCTCTTCTTCCGCAAAGGCGCCGGCGACGCTGCCGAACCCGCCGGGCGCGGCTTCCGCTCCGGCTTCCTGATCAACGTGAGCAACCCGAAGGCGGGCGTGTTCGCCATCTCGTTCCTCCCCCAGTTCGTTCCCGCCGACGGCGGTCCGTGGCCGCTGCTGCTGTGCGTCGCGGTGTGGATCGCCGTCGACATCGTCTGGTTCTCGTCGCTCGCCTTGCTGGTCACGCGCCTGGGCGAGTGGTTGCGGCGCGACCGCGTGAAGCTGTGGCTGGAGCGCACGTCCGGCGGTGTTCTGGTCGGCTTCGGAGTGACCGTCGCCTTGGAGGGTTGATTGTCCGCGCCCCGGCGTGGCATGGTCGGGGCACAACCAAACAACCGCGGGAGCTCGCGCCATGGCGGGCTGAGAGGGCGGCTGGAGTCTTTCCAGGGGCTGAGACCTTTGAAGGGCTTGGGCGCCGCCGACCGCATGAACCTGACCGGGTAATGCCGGCGTAGGGAGTGAACGTCGTTGACGACGCTTGAGAATGCCCAGGGCATCACGCCGACCGTGACCACCGGGCCGATCACCGGTTCCCGCAAGGTCTACCACCAGACGGAATCCGGCCTCCGGGTCCCCGCGCGGCGGATCGACCTTTCGAACGGCGAGCATTTCGACGTTTACGACACCTCCGGCCCGTACACCGACGACGACGCGCAGATCGATGTCCACAGTGGACTTCACCGGCTGCGTGCCGGATGGGCCGACGGTCGTGAGCACAACACCCAGCTCGGCTGGGCGAAACAGGGCGTCATCACCCGCGAGATGGAGTACGTCGCGGCACGCGAGCGCTGCTCGCCGGAATTCGTGCGGGACGAGGTCGCGCGCGGCCGCGCGGTGATCCCCGCCAACCGCAAGCACCCCGAGACCGAGCCGATGATCATCGGCAAGAACTTCCTGGTGAAGATCAACGCCAACATGGGCAACTCGGCCGTCTGGTCCTCCGTGGAGGAGGAGGTCGACAAGATGGTGTGGGCCACCCGCTGGGGTGCCGACACGATCATGGACCTCTCCACCGGCAAGCGGATCCACGAGACGCGCGAGTGGATCATCCGCAACTCGCCCGTCCCCGTCGGCACCGTGCCGATCTACCAGGCGCTGGAAAAGGTCAACGGAGAGCCCGAAAAGCTGTCGTGGGAGGTGTACCGCGACACGATCGTCGAGCAGTGCGAGCAGGGCGTCGACTACGTCACCGTGCACGCCGGGGTGCTGCTGCGCTACATCCCGCTGACCGCGCGCCGCGTCACCGGCATCGTCTCGCGCGGCGGCTCGATCATGGCGGCGTGGTGCCTCGCGCACCACAAGGAATCCTTCCTGTACACCAATTTCGCCGAGCTCTGCGAGATCCTGCGCGAGTACGACGTCACGTTCTCGCTCGGTGACGGCCTGCGGCCCGGCTCGATCGCCGACGCCAACGACCGCGCGCAGTTCGCCGAACTGGAGACCCTCGGCGAGCTCACGCATATCGCCCGCGAGCACGACGTCCAGGTGATGATCGAGGGCCCCGGCCACGTGCCGATGCACAAGATCAAGGAGAACGTCGAACTCGAGGAGAAGCTGACCGGCGAGGCGCCGTTCTACACCCTCGGCCCGCTCGCGACCGACATCGCGCCGGCGTACGACCACATCACCTCGGCCATCGGCGCGGCGCAGATCGGCTGGTACGGCACCGCGATGCTCTGCTATGTCACGCCGAAGGAGCACCTCGGCCTGCCGAACCGAGACGACGTGAAGACCGGCGTGATCACGTACAAGATCGCCGCGCACGCCGCCGACCTCGCCAAGGGGCACCAGTACGCGCAGGAGTGGGACGACGAGCTGTCCAAGGCCCGCTTCGAATTCCGCTGGAACGACCAGTTCAACCTGTCGCTGGACCCGGACACCGCGCGCTCGTACCACGACGAGACGCTGCCCGCGGAACCGGCGAAGACGGCGCACTTCTGCTCGATGTGCGGGCCGAAGTTCTGCTCGATGCGCATCACGCAGGACGTCCGCAAGTACGCCGAGGAACACGGACTGTCCACTGTGGAGGCCATCGAGGCCGGCATGGAGGAGAAGTCGAACGAATTCGCCGAGCAGGGCAACAAGGTCTACCTGCCGGTGGTCAATCAGTGACAGCCCCACCCAAGACGGCCCTCACCATCGCCGGATCGGATTCCGGTGGTGGTGCGGGCATCCAGGCCGACCTGCGCACGTTCTTCGCCAACGGGGTGCACGGGATGGTCGCGCTCACCGCGGTCACCGTGCAGAATTCGCTGGGCGTGCAGGGTTTCAGCGAGATCCCGGTCGACGTCGTCACCGGGCAGATCAAGGCCGTCGCCACGGACATGGGCGTCGACGCGGCGAAGACCGGCATGCTCGCGACGGCCGAGATCATCGGCGCCGTCGCGAAAACGCTCGACGAGGTCCACATCGGACGCTCGACGGGCACGCCGTTCGTCGTGGACCCGGTCGCCGCTTCGATGACCGGGCACGCGTTGCTGCGCGAGGAGGCGCTGGAGGCGATCCGCACCGAACTCTTCCCGCGCGCCACGCTGATCACGCCGAACCTGGACGAGGTGCGGCTGCTGACCGGCGTCGACGTCACCGGGCCCGCGACCCAGCGGGAGGCGGCGGAAGCGTTGCTGGAATTCGGTTCCGAGTGGGTGCTGGTGAAGGGCGGGCATCTCGACGCGGCTCAGGACTGTGTCGACCTGTTGTCCGACGGCGAATCCTGGGTCGAGCTGAGCGGACCGCGTTTCGACACGCGGAACACCCATGGCGGCGGGGACACGATGGCTTCGGCGATCACTTCCTCGCTGGCGAAGGGGGCGGACGTGCCGACCGCCGTCGCCGACGGGAAACGGTTCATCGAGCGATGTGTCGCGGAGTCGTATCCGCTGGGGGCCGGGGTGGGGCCGGTGTCGCCGTTCTGGACGCTGCGGTAAGGCGTTGGGGCTCGTGAGTGGTAAGGACGGTTAGAACCATCCTTACCACTCACGAGACCCTAGCGGGCGCTGAAGCGGGGAGCGTCCACCGCCCAGTACCAGTTGTTCCCCGCCGCGTAGAGCCGCCAGGTCAGCTTGACCGAACGGGCCCCCGCGGGCACCTTCACCGAAGCCGACGTCGGCGCCGAAAGCACGTCACCGCCCTTGTTCGCCGTACCCGGCTCCGGCCCGTATGCCAGCACGCTCTGCTCGGGACCACCGTCGAACGACGCGGTCAGCGCACCTCGCTGCGTCCCGTCCTGCCGGTAGTGCGACACGAACGAGACGTCCACAGTGGACTTACCGGTGACGTCGAGCGAAGGCGACACCAGGGAAGAATCGAAGGTGCCACGCGAGGAGGGCGAGCCCTTGTCGTCCCACTCGTCCGGATCCGCGACCGCGAACACGCCCCGTGCCCGCGCGTTCGCCTCGCGCTGCTGGCCGGGAGCGGTGCGGGTCCAGAAGTCGTCGGTGGTGAACGACCAGCCCTGCCACTCCGTCACACCGGAGGGCATGCCGGACGCGTTGCGCACGCTCCAGCCGCCCGGCGCGTCGTGCGTCCAGCCGAGGACTCCCGCCGGGACACCGGTTTCGTCCTGCCGGGGCTTCAAAACGGCCGAGTCGAAGACGTCCGAGGGCGCAGCGCCGAGCGCGTAGCCGTCGTAGACAGCCGGAGCGGCGAGGCCGAGGTGGCGCAGCGCGGTCGGCGCGATGTCGACGATCTTCGGTGCCACGGCGGGGGTTCCGGCCGGAACCGCGCCACCGGCGGCGATCACGAACGTCATCCGTTCCTCGGGGGTGTCACCGCCGTGCCCGCCCGACGGCGTGTGGCCGTGGTCCGAGGAGATCATGATCAGCCAGTCTTCGTTCGCGCGGTTCGCGCGCGCCTCGACGGCGGCGAGCAGTCGGCCGATCAGCGCGTCGTCGGTGCGCAGGCTGGCTTCGTACTCCGGAGAATCCGCGCCGTGGTCGTGACCCGCGATGTCCGTCTGTCCGAAGTAGACGAACGACGCGTCGGCCTTGTCCTGCTCGAGATGCTTCTCCGCGTCGACGGCGACCTGCTCGTCGGTCTTCTCGTACCCGGCGCTGTCGCCGTTCAGGACGAACTTGCGGTCCTGGCCGGTGCGCAGGATCCGGTCGCCGATCGGCGTCCAGTCGACCGCCGCGTAGGTGTCGAGCGCGGGGTTCGCGGTTTCGGCGCGCGCGAGCCAGCTCGGATGCGAGGCGAGGTCGTTGCCGGTGAAGGAATTGTCCTTCACCTTGTGCTTGTCCGGCCAGACGCCGGTGAGGATCGTGGACCAGCCGGGCCCGCTGACCGTCGGCGCCATCCCGCTGCCGTACAGGGAACTGCGCGACGCGTACCCGCGGTTCACCAGCGCGTGGACGTGCGGGGTGTCGGCGGCCATCAGCTTGTCGAACCGGGCCCCGTCCAGGCCGATGACCAGCACCTTCGGCGTTTTGACCGCCGCGGTGGCGACACCGGACGCCAGCCCGGCGGCGGCCACCAGCACCGACAGGAGGGAAAGCGTTCTGCGCACGAAAGCCTCCAGGTAACTTGTTCGAACCAATTGTTCGTCAAGTTAGTGCGCCGAACTGTCTTCCCGATGAAGTCCGCGTGCCGCCGCGGCGGACTTCAGCCGACGGGCTCCATCACCCGCGAGTCGTATTCCTTCCGCGATTCGAGGATGCCGTCGAAGTTGGCGACCGACCATTCGCTGACCGCCATGAGCAGCGTGCCCGCGCTCGCCCCGCGCTCGGTCAGCGCGTACTCGACGGTCGGCGGCGTCGTCGGGAAGACGGTGCGCGTGACCAGGCCGTCGCGTTCGAAGGCGCGCAGGTTCTGCGTCAGCATCTTCTGGCTGATCCCGCCGACGGCGCGGCGCAGCTCCCCGAACCGGTGCGGCCGCCGTGACAGCGCGCCGAGCACGAGCGCGGTCCACTTGTTGGCGAGCAGATCGAGGACGTCTCGACACGGGCAGTTCCGCAGGTAGATGTCCCACGGGGATTCCGGCACTTCACAGGTGGTTTCCATCAGGTACCTAGTTTACCTTCAAGTGCCTTCTAGCGAAAAGAGACCAAGCGCCCGAGCATGGAAGCACCAACAACGAAGGAGCTTTCGATGCGCGTCGTGACCCAGCAGCGGCTTGGTGGCCCGGAAGTGCTGGAGGTGATCGAAACCGACCGGCCGTCCCCCGCCCCGACGGAGGTGCTCGTGCGGGTGCGCGCCGCCGGGATCAACCCGGTCGACTGGAAGACCCGGGCCTACGGCGTCTTCATGGGCGAGCCGCCGTTCGTCCTCGGCTGGGACGTCTCCGGGGTGGTGGAGGAGCTCGGAGTGGGCACCACGCGCTTCGCCGTCGGCGACGAGGTCCTCGGCTTCCCGTGGTTCCCGCGGCAGGCCGGCGGCTACGGCGAATACGTGACGGCGCCCGCCCGCCAGTTCGTGCGCAAACCCGCGAGCCTCACCCACGAACAGGCCGCCGGGCTGCCGCTCGCCGGGCTCACCGCCTGGCAGGGTCTCGTGGACATCGCCGACGTCCAGCCCGGGCAGCGCGTGCTGATCGACGCGGCCGCGGGCGGGGTCGGGCACCTCGCCGTCCAGGTGGCGAAGGCGCGCGGCGCGTATGTCCTGGGCACGGCGAGCGCCGGGAAGCACGATTTCCTCCGCGAGCTCGGGGTCGACGAGCCGATCGACTACCGCGACGAGACCGCGTCCGCGTCCGAGGTGGACGTCGTGTTCGGGCTGGTCGGCGAGCAGAGCGACCTGCGCTGGCTGGACGCGGTGAAACCCGGTGGCCTGCTCGTCGCGGTCCCCGGCGGGCCGAGCGAAGCTGTCGTGGCGAAGGCGGAGGAGCTCGGCGTGCGGACGTCGGGGATGCTCGCCGAACCGGACGAGATCGGTCTCCTGGCACTGACCGGCCTGATCGAGAAGGGTGAACTGCGCGTCCACGTCGACCAGACCTTCCCTCTCGAAGACGTCGCGAAGGCGCATGAAGTCGGCGAAGGCGGCAGGGTCACCGGGAAGCTCGTCCTGACCGTCTGAGAACGCGCGTGGAAAATGAACCCATGAGCGAGAACCCGAGCCCGCCGTCGGCGCTGACCATCGCGGGGTCCGACTCCGGCGGCGCCGCCGGCCTTCAGGCGGACCTGCGCACGTTCCTCACCTGCGGCGTGCACGGCCTGGTCGCGGTCACCGCCGTGACCGTCCAGAACACCCTGGGCGTGCACGACCGCACCGACATCCCGGCGAGCATCGTCGCCGGGCAGATCGAGGCGGTCGCGGCCGACATGGGCGTCAACGCGGCGAAGACCGGCATGCTCGCTTCGGCCGAGATCATCCACGCCGTCGCCGCGGCGTGCGACAAGGCCGAGATCGGCCGAGACGCCAAGGTCCCGTTCGTGGTCGACCCGGTCGCGGCGTCGATGCACGGGCATCCGCTGTTCGACGAGGCCGGGCTGGTCGCCCTGCGCGACGAACTGCTGCCGCGCGCGACCGTCCTCACGCCGAACCTCGACGAGGTCCGCCTGCTGACCGGGATGACCGTGACCACCCGTGAGCAGATGCACCAGGCGGCCGTCGTGCTGCACCGGCTCGGGCCGAAGTACGTGCTCGTGAAGAGCGGCCACCTCGTCGCCGACCCGGAATGCGTCGACGTGCTCTTCGACGGCTCCACGTTCGTCGAGCTGCCGGGCGAGCGGTTCGCGACGCAGCACACGCACGGCGCCGGGGACACGATGGCCTCGGCGCTGACGGCCGGTCTCGCGAAGGGCATGTCCGTCGTCGAGGCGGCCCGCTACGGCAAGTGGTTCGTCTCACACGCGGTCGAAAACGCCTACCCGATGGGCGCGAAGGTCGGTCCGGTTTCGGCGTTTTGGCGGCTTGCGCCGGAGCACTGAGCACTCACCCGGTTACCATCTGCGCCGTGACCGGACGCGAAACGGTGGCCAGGGTCGTCGAAGACCGCCGCTTCCAGAACTTCATCATCGCGGTGATCGTCTTCAACGCCGTCACCCTCGGCCTGGAGACCTCGACGAGAATGGTCGCGGAGTACGGGTCACTGCTGCACACGGTCGACTACGTGGCGCTCGGGATCTTCGTCCTCGAACTCGGCGCGAAGCTCTACGCCTATCGCGGCAAGTTCTTCCGCGACCCGTGGAACATCTTCGACCTGGTCGTCGTCGGGATCGCGGTGATCCCGACGACCGGCCCGTTCGCGGTACTGCGGGCGTTGCGGGTCCTGCGGGTGCTGCGGCTGATCTCGGTCGTGCCGTCGATGCGGAAGGTCGTCACCGGCCTGCTCGCGTCGATCCCCGGCATGGCGTCGATCGCCGCGCTCCTCGCGCTGATCATCTTCGTGGCGGGCGTGATGGCCACGAAGCTGTTCGGCGCGATCTCGCCGGAGAACTTCGGCGACCTCGGCACCTCGCTGTTCACCCTGTTCCAGGTGATGACCGGCGAGGCTTGGCCGGACATCGCCAAGGAGGTCATGCAGGAAGCGCCCATGGCCTGGGTGTTCTTCGTGGTCTACATCCTCGTGTCCAGCTTCGCGGTGCTGAACCTCTTCATCGCCGTGGTGGTCAGCGGGATGGAGGACGAGCTTCGCCAGGACATCCGCGAGGAGGAGGCGAAGCAAGCCGAAACGCAGGCTCAGGCGAACAAAGAGATCCTCGACGAGCTTCGCGCCCTTCGCGCCGAAGTCAGCGCTCTTCGTCAGCGATGAGCGCTTCGAGGGCGGGGAGAGCCGCCGCCAGGGCCGCCTGGTGCTCCGGCGTCAGCCGTTCGAGGCGCTTGCCCAGTTCGTTCACCCGCGTCGAGCGAACCCCGGAAACCAGCCTCTCGCCCTCTTCGGTGGCCTCCGCCAGCCACGCGCGCCTGTCGATCGGGTCCGATTCACGGCTGACGTAGCCCGCTTCGACCAGCGAAGCGACGATCCGCGACATGGTGGCCGCGGCGACGCCTTCCTTCGCCGCGAGATCACCCAGGCGGAGCTGGCCGTAATGCACGAGCGTGGCGAGCGCCGAGATCGCGCCGTGGCCGGGCCCCGGCACGCCCGCCTGGCGCAGCGACCGGGACAACCTGCCCACCGCCAGGAACAACCTGCCCGAAACGTCCTGGACCGCTGACGTGGTCACCACTGGCTCCTCTGGGTACACGGCGGCGAGTGCGCCTCCGGAAAGTGCCGTCAACCATACGGGCTCCGGGGGCGAACTCGCCGTGAAGGCCGCGAACCGTACGAAAGGGTTACCGGGGCGGGCTCGACGCGTGCGCCCAGAACCGCTGCGGGATCCGTCCCGCGCCGGCGGCCAGCCGCCCGGCGGTGACGGCGGCCCGCATCGCCGACGCCATCCGTTCCGGGTCCGCGGCCCTGGTCACGGCGGTGGAAAGCAGGACCGCGTCGCAGCCGAGCTCCATCGCCAGCGTCGCGTCGGAAGCCGTGCCGATCCCGGCGTCGAGGATCACCGGAACCCCCGCGCGGGACACGATCAGCTCGATGTTGTGCGGGTTCCGGATGCCGAGACCCGTGCCGATGGGCGCGCCGAGCGGCATCACCGCCGCACAGCCCGCCTCCTCCAGCCGCAGCGCCAGCACCGGGTCGTCGTTGGTGTACGCGAGCACGGTGAAGCCGTCGGCGGCGAGCTGTTCGGCCGCTTCGAGGGTCTCGAACGGGTCCGGCAGCAGCGTGCGGTCGTCGGCGTGGACCTCAAGCTTGACGAGGTCGGTTTCGAGCGCTTCGCGCGCGAGCTGCGCGGTGAGGACCGCTTCGGCGGCCGTCCGGCAGCCGGCGGTGTTGGGCAGCAGGCGGATGCCTAGGCGGCGAAGCAGTTCGAGGACGCCGGAGCCGCCTTCGGCGTCGGCCTTGCGCATGGCGACGGTGGTCAATTCCGTCCCGGACGCGACCAGCGCGCGTTCGAGCACGGCGAGGTTGCCCGCGCCGCCGGTGCCGATGATCAACCGCGACGAGAGCTTGTGCTCGCCGATGACGAGGTGGTCGCCGTCCATTTTCAGCCTCCTTGCACAGCGGTGAGGATGTCGACGCTGGCGCCCTTGCGCACCACCGCTTCCGGCCATTCGCCGCGCCGGACGACCACGCCGTCCACCGCGACCGCGACCCCCTGGGTCGCCGTGCCCAGCGCCTCCAGCACACCCTCGACGGTGGTGCCGTCGGGGAATTCGCGCCACTGGCCGTTGACCTGGATCTCCATCACACGCGCTCCTCGCTTCGCCGCGACGGCGCTGCCGCCGCGACCTCGTCCGGCAACGGCACTCCATCCAGCCAGGCGACCGCGGCGTCCGCGGTGACCGGGGCCATCAGGAGGCCGTTGCGATGGTGACCTGTCGCGGCGAAGACACCTTCGCCCAGCTCACCGATGAAGGGCATCGTGTCGACACTCGCCGCGCGAAGCCCGGCGGCGGTCTCGACGAGTTCGTACTCGGTGAGGCCGGGGAAGACGCGCTCCGCGCCTTCGAGCAGCTCACGAACGCCTCGGACGGTGACGGTCTCGTCGAAACCGGCCTCGTACTGGGTGGCGCCGAGCACGAGCTGACCGTCGTCGCGAGGGACAAGGTAGATCGGGCGGCCTTCGACCATCGCGCGGACGGTGCGCTTCGGGGGCGGCAGGCAGCCCCTTCGCGGCCGGAGGCGGAGGATCTCGCCCTTGAGCGGGCGGACGGCGCCGTCGAGCGCGGGGTGCAGGCGTCCGGTCCAGGCGCCCGCGGCGAGGACGACGTCGCCCAATCCGCCGAGGTCCGTGATGGTCTCCTGGCGAAACCCGACGCCGTGCGCGTCGCAAGCGTGCCTGAGCGCGTGCAGCAGCTTTCTGTTGTCCACGGCCAGATCCCCGGGCACCAGGAGTCCACTTCGGACGGATCCGGCGAGCCCGGGCTCGGTGCGGCGGGCCTCGCGGCCGGTCAGCTGCTCGACGTCCCGGCCGAGCTCGGTGAGATACGCGGCGAGCATTTCGAGGTTGCCCGCGTCGGCGCTGTCCAGCGCGACGACGAGCGTGCCGTGCGGCGAAAGGCCCGGGTCGACACCCTCTTCGGCCAGGTCACGGGCGAAATCCGGCCAGCGTCGCAGCGACGCCTCACCGAGGGTGAGGACGTCCTCCTCGCCGGGCCAGGCCTCGGTGACCGGCGCGAGCATGCCGCCCGCGAGCCACGACGCGCCGCGCCCCGGACCGGGGTCGTACACGGTGACGCGATGACCGCGCGCGGACGCGCGCCAAGCGACCGAGAGGCCGATGACCCCGCCGCCCACAACCGAAAGTTCTCTCATGGAATCACGCTCCCTGCGCCGGCATGACCCGGATCAGGTTCCACGGTCGGAGCGGTCCCGGCTCCCTCTCAGCCCGTCCTCGGGCTCCCGTGCGGACCACCCCACCGTAGCGCGCGAGTACCGTCGCCGCCATGCCCACCCTGTCTGGTTCGCTGATCCGCGCCCGGCTCGCGGACGCCCGCCTGTACCTCTGCACCGACGCCCGGTCCGGCCGCGGCGATCTCGCCGAATTCGCCGACGCCGCGCTGGCCGGCGGGGTCGACATCATCCAGTTGCGGGACAAGAGCGGCGGCGCGCCGATCGAGGCGAAACACGAGATCGCCGCCCTCGAAGTGCTGGCCGAGGCGTGCGAGAAGCACGACAAGCTGCTGGCGGTGAACGATCGCGCGGACGTCGCGCTCGGCGTCGGCGCGCACGTGCTGCACCTGGGGCAGGACGACATCCCGGTGTCGCTGGCGCGCCGCGTGCTGGGGGACGACGTGGTGATCGGCCGGTCCACCCATTCGGCCGAACAGGCCGCGGCGGCCGCCGCCGAGCCCGGCGTGGACTACTTCTGCACCGGCCCGTGCTGGCCGACCCCGACCAAACCCGGCCGGTCCGCCCCGGGACTCGGCCTGGTGCGCTCGACGGCCGCGTCCGGGACGACGCGGCCGTGGTTCGCGATCGGCGGGATCGACGTCGAGAGGCTGCCCGAGGTGCTGGCCGCGGGGGCGTCGCGGATCGTCGTCGTCCGGGCGATCACCGAGGCCGAAGACCCCGAAGCGGCCGCTCGCACCCTTCGCTCCGCCCTCTCCTGACCCCCTGCGTTTCGTCCTCTGGATGCGGTCGTTGGTAGTGCGAACTACCGCATCCAGAGGACGAAACGCGTGTCAGGGTCAGGGCACGGGGGTGTTCGAGGCAGGCGGGGCCGAGGGGGTCGTCGGGGGCGCCTGGGAGGTCGTAGGCGTGGTGGACGGCGCGGTCGGCGTCGTCGGGGGTGCCTGCGTGGTGGTGGGCGTCGACGACGGGGTCGGCGTGGTCGACGGCGTCCGCTCGGGCTGGTTGTCCCGCGTCTCCGAAGGGGTCGCCGGCGGGGTGTCGTGCTTGTCCTGCGGCTCCTGGGCCTGCCCGCCGCCGATGATCTTCCCTATGGTGGTCCCGGTTCCGCCGCCGAAGGTCTTCCCGGTCGCCCCTTCGAAGCCGGTGATCGCGACGAGCGCCACCGCGAACGCCACCACGCTGACTCCGGCGATCACCGCCCAGCGCGGTTTGAACTTCCGCCCGGACGGCTCTTCGTCGTCGGCCTGGGTGATCCGGACGGTCTCCTGCTCCGCCGGGTCGAGCACCTTGCGGCGTCCGGGGACGGTCAGCACCACTCGCGCCTTCAGCGCCGCGTCCTTCGTCCGTTGCAGCGAACGCAGATACAGCTCGCCGCCGAGCGTGGTGATCACGCTCGCCAGCCCGGCGCCCGCGACCGTTCCGGCCACGCCGAGCGTGGAACCCAGCAGCGCCGCGGTGATCGCGGCCATCGCGGCGGCGACCACCTGGATGATCCGGCCCTGCTTTTCCGTCTTTTCGGCTTTCTCCGTGGTCTCCTTGGTCATGATCCCGTTCTGCTGCTAGTCGGTCCTCACCCGTCCTAACGAATAAGGCGCACGGGATGCTCCCTTCGTTGTCCGCACGTGAGGAGCGCCACCCTCTCTGTCCAAAAAGGACTGTCCAAGGCTCACAACTCCTTGACATAATCGGAGGTATGAACCTGGTCTCGATCGAGGAAATCCGCGACGCGGCGAGCCGTGTCAAAGGCGTCGCGGTGCGCACCCCGCTGCTGGAACAAGGGTGGGCGCCGTTGTGGCTCAAGCCGGAAAGCCTTCAGCCGATCGGTGCTTTCAAGGTGCGCGGCGCCTACAACGCGATCGCCGCGCTGACCGAAGATCGGCGCGCCCGCGGCGTCGTCGCGTTTTCCAGTGGCAACCACGCGCAAGCGGTCGCGTACTCGGCGAAGCGATTCGGCGTTCCCGCGGTGATCCTCGTTCCGGACGTCGCCCCGCGCGCCAAGGTCGAAGCCACCAAGGCGCTCGGCGCCGAGGTCATCGAGGTCCCGATCGACGCGCAGGAATCGTCCGCGCTCGCCGTCGCCGAGGAACGCGGGCTCACCATGATCCCGCCGTTCGACCACCGCGACGTCATCGCCGGGCAGGGCACCGTCGGCCTGGAGATCGCCGAAGACCTGCCGGACGCCGGAGTCGTGCTCGTACCGCTCAGCGGCGGCGGGCTGGCCTCGGGCGTCGGCGCGGCGATCAAGGAACTGCTGCCGGACGCGAAGGTCATCGGCGTCGAGCCGGAACTGGCCGGCGACACCGCCGAGGGCCTGCGTGCGGGCAGGCGGATCGAGTGGCCGATGGAGCTGCGGGCGCGCACCAGCGCCGACGGCCTGCGCGCCCAGCCGTCGGACCTGACCTTCGCCCACCTCCAGGCGGTGCTCGACGACGTCGTCACCGTTTCGGAGGACGAGATCCGGAACGCCGTCCGGACGCTGGCGCACCGGGCCCGCCTGGTCGCCGAACCGAGCGGCGCCACCGCGACCGCCGCGTTCCTTTCCCACCGGGACGCGCTGCCACCGGGCAAGGTCGTCTCGGTCGTTTCGGGCGGCAACCTGGACCCGGCGACCCTGGCCGGCCTACTGGCGTAACTCGCGTGATCAGGGGCGTAACTCGCGTGATTGGAGGCGTAACTCACGAGTTACGCCTCCAATCACGTGAGTTACGCCTTCAATCACGCGTGTGGCGCCCGGGGCGGACGTGCGTCGGGGGCGAGTCGACCCCGCAGTGGAGACATTCGCCGGGGTGCGGTGATTCCTCGGTGTCGGCGGAAGGTGTGTCGAGGACGCCGTTGTGGATGCCGAGCGCGATCAGCCCGCCGCCGATCGCGAGCGCCGCGCACACCAGCAACGCCGTCCGCCAGCCCGCGGTCAGCGCCACCGGATCGGTGTAGGCGGCGCCGGACAGGCCCGCGACGGCGGGCAGGACGGCGATCGCGAGCAGGCCACCTGAGCGGGCGATGGCGTTGTTCACGCCGGAGGCGACGCCGGCGTACCGGTCCGGCGCGGCGGCCAGCACCGTCGCGGTCACCGGGGCGACGACCGTCGCCAGCCCGGCGCCGAACACGACGACGGCGGGCAGCACCGAACCCAGGTACGAGGATCCCGGCCCGACCCGCATCAGCAGAAGCATGCCCACGCCGACCAGGATCGGGCCGGCGACCAGCTGCGTCCGCGGCCCGATCTTCTGCGCGAGCGCGCCGGACCGGCCGGAGAACAGCAGCATGATGACGGTGATCGGCAGCCCGGCGAGCCCGGCCGCGGTCGGCGAGTAGCCCAGCGACACCTGCAGCTGCATGACCATCAGCATCATCACGCCGCCGAGCGCCGCGTAGACGACGAAGGTCAGCGCGTTGGCGAGGCTGAACGTCCGGTCGCGGAACAGTTTCGGCGGCACCAGCGGGTCGGCCGAGCGGTGCTGCATCACCAGGAACGTCCCCAGCCCCGCGACGCCGAGCACGATGGCGACCAGGACGACGGCGTCACCGAGACCGCGTCCGGGCGCCTCGACCAGCGCGCCGGTCAGCCCGGCGAGCCCGATCGCGCCGACGGCGGCCGCGAGGAAGTCGGGATGCCCGGTCGCCTCGTCGTCACGGGACTCGGGCACGTAGCGCCGGGCGAGCAGGACGCAGACCGCGGCGAGCGGCAGGTTGATCAGGAACGCCAGCCGCCACGACCACACCTGCACGAGGACGCCGCCGAGCAGCGGGCCGATCGCCGCCGCGATCCCGCCGAGCCCGGACCAGGCGCCGATCGCGCGGGCCCGGTCTTCATGGGTGAACGACGCTTGGAGGATCGCGAGCGAGCCGGGCGTGAGCAAAGCTCCCCCGATCCCCTGGAGGATCCGGGTCACGACGAGCACCTCGGTCGTGGTCGCGGCGGCGCACAGCCCGGAGGCGACGCCGAACCAGACGACGCCCACGAGGAACACGCGGCGGCGGCCGTAGCGATCGCCGAGCGATCCGGCGACGAGGATCAGCGCGGCGAGCGCGAGCAGATAGCCGTCGAGGATCCATTGCAGACCCGCCACGGACGCGTCGAGCTCGTCGCCGATCCTCGGGAGCGCGACGTTGATGATCGTCCCGTCGAGCATCGCCATGCCCGAACCCACGATCGTCGTGGCGAGCACGCCACGCGCTGTCGGCGTCCCCCACCTGATCCCCGCCGTGTCGGTCATGGGACGACTGAAGCACGACGGCCGGGACCGGGCCACCGCGAAACAGGCGTGAATTCCGGGAAAGCGATCTTTCCCGGAATTACCTGACTTGTCAGGGAAGTAGCGTGGTGACGAATTTGTAACGGTCACCCCGGTAGATCGCGCGCGCGAACTCGACCGGTTTTCCGTCGGTGGCGTAGGAATGCCTCGAAAGGAGCAACATCGGCATTCCGACGTCGGCGCCGAGCATCTCCGCCTCGTGCGGCCCGGCGAGGGCGGTCTCGATCGTTTCCTCGGCCCTTTCGAGCTCGACGCCGTAGTGCTCCCTCAGCACGGCGTACAGCGAACCACCTGCGGAAACGTGTTTGCGCAAACCGCGGAAGCGGCCGAGCGGGAGATGCGTGGTCTCCAGGGCCATCGGCTGCGAATCGGCCAGCCGGAGACGGCGAAGACGAAGGATCTTCGCACCGACGCGGATTCCGAGCAGCTTCGCCAGATCGGCCTCGACCGGCAGTTCGTCGATCTCCAGGAGCTTGGACGACGGCTTGAGCCCCTGCTTGCGCATGTCCTCGGTGTAGGACGACAACTGCAGGCGCTGCGCGAGTTTCGGCTCGGCGGCGAAGGTGCCCTTGCCCTGAACGCGGTGGAGCCTGCCCTCGGCGGTGAGATCGGCGAGCGCCTGCCGGACCGTGGTGCGCGAAACGGTGAATTCCCCCGCCAGTGCCCGTTCCGTCGGAATCGGCGAGCCGGGCGGCAACGCGTCGAGCAGATCGAGCAGATGCTGTTTCAGCGCCCAGTACTTGGGTTCGCGCTGTCCGCGCATCCCTGCCGTAGCGCCCGCCTCACTCGCGGTGGTTGTCTCCAACATGACCGACTCCCTAAGCCTTCCCACTCAAACGCGCACCGTCCCCGCTAGGAAACGTACCCTTCACCACAAACGTCCATTCGGGCTAGCATTGGTCTAGACCTACTCGGGGGACGAAGTACGTCCCGGTGGAAGGGAACGAGATGACCGAACAGCGCCCCGGCGAGCACATGGCCGCGGAGATCTCCCAGCAACCCGCCATTCTGGCAGGAATCGTGGAGCGACAGGCCGAAATCGCCGAGGTGGCCGAAGCCATCTCCAAGCGCCCGCCCAGGTTCGCACTGCTCGCCGCCCGGGGCTCCAGCGACCACGCCGCCCTGTATGCGAAGTACCTGATCGAAGTACTCCTCGGTCTCCCCTGCGGTCTCGTCTCGCCCTCCACCGCGACTCTGTACGGCGCCCGTCCCGATCTGCGGGACGTTCTCTTCATCACAGTAAGCCAAAGCGGTGGTTCCCCGGATCTCATCGAGGTCACCGAAACCGCGCGTCGCCAGGGAGCGCTGACCGTTTCGGTCACCAACACCCCGGAGTCGCCGCTGCGCGCCGCCGCCGAACTCGGTGTCGACATAGGCGCGGGTCTGGAAAAGGCCGTTGCCGCCACCAAGACCTACTCGGCCACCTTGCTCTCGCTTTACCTTCTGATCGACGCGGTCCGCGGCGGCAAGGGCGAGGACGCGGAGAAGCTGGGCGAGCTCGCGCAGCAGACCCTCGACGGTTCCGTCGAAGGCGTGCAGCGCGCGGTGGACCGCTACCGCTTCGTCGACCGGGTGCTCACCACGGGCCGCGGGTACTCCTACGCCTCGGCGCTGGAAGGTTCGTTGAAGCTGGCCGAAACCAGCTACCTCGCCGCCCGCGCGTACAGCGGCGCGGACCTGTTGCACGGTCCGGTCGCCGCGGTCGACGGTGAGACCGCCGTGCTCGCCGTGACGAGCCAGGGCCACGGCGTGGGCGCGATGCAGGAGGTCCTGGAGGCCGTCGGCAAACGCGGCGCGGACGTGCTCGCGGTCGGCTCCGCTTCGGCCGACGTCCCCGCGGCGTTGCGGATCGGCGTCGCGCCGTCCGCCGAAGAGGTCGCCCCGATCCTGGAGATCCTGCCGATCCAGCGGATCGCCCTCGGCCTTTCGCTGGCGCGCGGCGGCGACCCGGACAGCCCGCGCGGGCTGCTCAAGGTGACCAAGACCCGGTGAGTCACGTCGTTGGAGTGGACGCCGGAGGCACGTCGACACGAGCGATCGCCGTCGACGCCTCCGGCGCCGTCCTCGGCACCGGGCGCGCGGACGGGGCGAATCCGAACTCCCATCCGCCGCACGAGGCCGCGGCGCGGATCGCGAGCGCGATCACCGGCGCGCTCGGCGAGCTGGATCCGGCGGCGACGGCGGCGTGCGTCGTCGGTATGGCGGGCGTCAGCAAGCTGAGCGATCCGTCGATCGCGGAGATCTTCGAAGCCGCGTGGAAGGACGCGGGGATCGGTCCGGTGCGGACGGTCCCCGACCCCGAGGTCGCCTACGCGTCGGCGACTTCCGCGCCGGACGGCTCCGTGCTCGTGGCCGGCACCGGGTCGATCGCCGGCCGGATCCGCGGCAGGCGGATGGTGTCCACGGTCGGCGGCTACGGCTGGCTGCTCGGCGACGAAGGTTCGGCGTACTGGCTCGGCAGGGAAGCCGTTCGCTCCACTTTGGATGTTCTGGGCCGCGGCCGCGAACCCGGTCCGCTCGCGCGCGCCGTGCTCGCCGAAGCGCTCGGACCGTCCGCAGTGGACCCCGCGACCGACCGGACGCCGCTCTGGCGCGCGCTCGTCACGAGCGCCAACGCCGAAGCCCCGATCCGGCTCGCCAGGTTCGCCCCGTTCGTCAGCGACGCCTACCGCGAAGGCGATCCCGCGGCGGACGAGATCACCACCCGCGCGGCCGCCCTGCTGGTGACGAACGTCATGGCCGCCCGGGATCCCGGCGAGGACACGCCGGTCGTCCTGGTGGGCGGCGTGCTGTCGCCGGAGGGGCCGGTGGGGGCGAAGGTCCGCGCCGAACTCGCCGGCGTCGAGGTTCTGACCAGCACCGACGGGGTACTCGGCGCCGCGTGGCTCGCCGCCGTCGACGCCTACGGTGAAGGGGCACCGCGGCCGGCGTCACCGTGAAAAAACACCCGGAACAAGCCCGGAAAGACCAAACCATCGACTCCGGGGCCGAACTCCGGGTACCGTAGGACCCGGCCCCCGGACCCTCCCCCCTCGCCGGGGGCCGCCTTATGTCCTGGGCAGCCCACCGGGCGCGGAATCCGAGGGATCTTCGTTTTCCTCCACCACCCGCAGGCCGGGATGTTCCGGCGGCAGCGTGCGGTAGAGCACCCAGCCGCTCACGGCGACCGTCACCGCCACCAGCGGCCAGGAGAGCACCGTCCGCGCGATGCCGAGCGCGACCACCTGCCCGCTCCACCACAGCGAGCCGTAGACGGCGACCCGCAGCGTGTACTGGAGGAAGACCCACACCCAGCTCGCCCGCGAATACGCGCGAAGCAGCGCGGGATCACGGCGCCATCGGGTCTTCTGCCCGATGACGAGCCCCACCACGACCCCGAGCAACGGCCACCGGACCACGATGCTGGCCGCCCACAGCAGCGCGCTGGCCACATTGGACAGCAGCTGGATGAGGAAGAAGTCTTCGGCGCGGCCGGTGTGCAGGGCGATCAGCGCCGCGGCGATCACCGCGGCGAGGCTCACCACGACCGCGCGGGCCTTGTCGCCGCGCGCGAACCGGTATCCGCCGAGCAGCACCGCCACCGCGATGGCCACCCCGGCACCCCAGGCGATCGACTGGCCGGCGATCAGCCAGCCGAGGACGAAGGCCGCGGGCGGGATGCTCGCGTCGATGGCGCCACGCCGCCCGCCGAGGATCTGGGCGAGCGACTCGCGCGAGGGTCGTGAGGTCACCCTTACAGCCTGCCGGATCCCTGAGCCCGAGCACCCGGGCGGGGAGACGTTCGCCACATACCGTGTCCGGTTTACGCCCGCTTGAGGGGAATCCACGCAGCCCAGGAGTGTACATCCCAGTAATGGAGATGCATGGACGTCCGACAAAATAAGAGACTGTGTCAACGGGCTGAACCACGGGTTTCGGCCAGGTGGGATTGCAGGGGCGCTCTCAGCTGTTAGTTGTGGTGTACAAGTACCACCGGGGGCACACGGACGGAAGGGGACCCAACGTGTACGGATTCGACAGCTACGTGGCGATCGGTGACAGCTTCACCGAAGGACTCAACGACGACTTGCCCGACGGCACCTTCAGGGGCTGGGCGGACAGGCTGGCGGAGATCCTCGCCGAAGGCAGGCCCGATTTCCAGTACGCGAACCTCGCCCTTCGCGGGAAGATGCTCGACGAGATCCTCGAGGAGCAGCTCCCGATCGCCCTCGCGGTGAAGCCCGACCTGGTCACCCTGTGCGCGGGCGGCAACGACATCATCGTGCCCGGCGCGGACGTGGACGCCGTCGCCGCGCGGCTGGAGGCGGGGGTCGCCAAGCTGCGCGAGGCCGGGATCCCGGTGCTCATCTTCAACGGGCCGGACACCAAGTACCTGTCCGTGATGCACGTCCTGCGGGGGAAGGTCGGCATCTACAACGCGCATCTGTGGGCGATCGCCGACCGGCACGGCGCCAAGATGGTCGACATGTGGGCGATGGCCCCGCTGCACGACCGGCGTGCCTGGAGCGACGACCGGCTGCACTTCACCCCCGAGGCCCACCGGCGGATCGCGCTGCGCGCGGCCGAGGTCCTCGGCGTCCCGGTCGCCGACGACTGGCGTGAGCCGTGGCCGGCGTCCGAGGAGCCGCACACCTGGATCACTTCGCGCCGCTCGGACCTCGAGTGGACGAAGGCGCACCTGCTGCCGTGGATCCGCCGTCAGCTCAAGGGCGAGTCCATGGGCGACGGCCTGTCCCCGAAGCGCCCCGAGCTCGCGCCGCTGCTCCCGCTGGAGCAGATCGAGACGACGGGCGTCACCCTGCCCACCACCGATCTGCGGGAGATCCACCACCACGCGAGCTGAACCACGGTAGTACGTGAAGGCCCCCTTCATTGCGCCTAGCGCAATGAAGGGGGCCTTCACGTACTACCGGGCCATCGATCGATGTCACCCAGAAGGGTCATGTGCCGAACCCGTCCGGGCCGAGGCGAGGTCCGGGCTGCGGTCGACGTCGCAGGCCAGACCGGGTGCGCGGCACCTCGCATAGCGCGCGGGACGTGCGGAAAGCCGGTTCGCTAACCGGACGTACGCGGCTTACAGTCCCTTCATGCCCGGTACACGCTGGAGCCGCTTGCTGCCTACAGCGCTGCTGGTCACGCTCGCCTTGACGGCGATCACCGTCTGGTCGGCCTCGGACGACATCGAGGCCGAGCTGACCGCGCGCGCGAAGAGCGCGCTCGCCGACGTAGGCGTCTCCGGCGGCCAGGTGAGCTTCTCCGGCCGCGACGCGAACCTCACCGGCTTCCCGCCGGACAAGGCCGCGCAGGCGATGGACGCCATCCAGCGGATCGACGGGGTCCGGACGGTCGAGATCTCCGGTGACACCGCCCCGCCCGCCGGTCCGGTGACGACCAGCGGCGAGCCGCCGAGCCAGCCCGCGCCGAGCCCGCCGCCCAGCCCCGCGCCGACGTCGGCCAAGCCGACGGACAAGGCGGGCTTCCAGGCCGAGATCGACCGGCTGCTGGCGGCCACGCCGATCACGTTCGAACCGGACACCACCGACCTCACCGCGGACGGCGAACGCGGCGCGCTGGAGGTCGCGAAGCTGCTCACCGACGCGCCCCGCGAACTGCGGTTCCGGATCACCGGATCGGTCGCGACCGGTTCGGACCGCAAGCTCGCGCTGAACCGGGCGCTGACGGTCGAGCGGCTGCTGGAGCGCAACGGGGTCAAACGCGACCAGGCGTACTCCACCCAGCGCAGGAACTCCGACGGCGCGAGCGGCGAGGGCCGCCGCGTCGACATCACGGCAGAACAGAGGTGATGGCCTGATGCTCTGGCTCTTCGGGCAGATCTGGCTGTGGCTGCTCATCTCGTTCGCCCTCGGCTGCGGTGTCACCTGGCTGCTGACGCGCGGCGAACGGCGTGAGCGTCCCGCCGCGGAACAGGCGGTTCACGAGCCGCCGCGCGCCGCGGTCCCGGTCCAGCACGACCCGGATCCCGAACCCGTCCCCGAACTGCTCTCCACCGAACGGACGCAGTTCCTGCCGCCCGCACGGGTGCAGGACGACGACGAGCCGTACGACCAGGAGGCGGAAGGCCACCGCGAGGGCCAGCTGGCGCCGGAAGCGGTGCGGGCCTACCACCCCGGCCCGCCGGAAGCGGCCGCCCGCAACGGCGAGGGCGGCCACGAACCCGAACCCGTCTGGCCGAGCGACGAGGACTGGCCGCCCGCCGGGCACCGGCCGGGGCAGGGCGGCTGACACTCGCCTGGTAAATTCGGCTACGCACTGTGAGCGGGACGCCGGGTACGTTTCTTCGATCGGGAGCTCCGGCACACGAAGGAGGCTCCGATTGGCGCTCCCCTATTGGACGCCGCACAACCTGCTGCCTCCTGGCCGCCATCCCGCCGATCTGGCCGACGTCTACGAGCGGCTGGTCTTCGACGCGCCGCACCAGAACGACCGTGAAATCCTGTTCAGCGCGCTGAACAGCTACCTCGGCGTCGCCCGGCGGATCATGCCGACCGGCCGCGCGTGGATCGGCGGCGATCTGACCGCCAGGACCCCGCACGCGCCGCGCGGGCTCGACGTGGTGCTGATCCCGGACGAATGGGGCGCGCTCAAACGGCTCGACGACGCGGGCCGTTCGGCGCTGTACGGGCTGCTGACCTTGCGCGGGGTCATCGTCGGCCAGCCCGCCATGTACCTGGACCAGGTCCAGCCCGTCGGCGGCATGCTCGACGGTTTCCTCTGCCGCCCCGGCGACGAGGAGATCTGGGAAGAAGTGTGGGCATCGGGTGGCAGGGGAATTCCGGAAGTGATCTGGTGAGGAACGAATTCCGGCGTATCGCCGACGAGATCCCCGGCGGCACCTGGCTCGACGACCTCGCCCGCGCGTCGGCGATGGCCGCGTACGCCAAGTTCGAGCGGACGTCGCGTTCGCCGCTGCTCCGCGTTTCCGTGCTCGGCGAGTCGCATCTGGACGCGTACACCTTCTCCGACATCAGCCGCGCGCTGCAGGACGCGACGGCGAAGATCGGGCACATCATCCGGAACCCGTCGGGCGAGGTGACCTTCGTCCAGCCCGCGGACCGCGAGAAGGCCCCGCTGATCCAGCGCGGACAGGCGGGTAACGCGATCTTCTTCGGTTTCCCGGAACCGGCGCTCGACGACGCGCTCATCCACGACGGGATCGAGTCGCTGTCCGAACGAGCGGTCAAGGAGCTGTGCGACTTCCTGCCCGCCAACGGCTCCGACGACGGCGCGCTGGACGCGGTGCTGCTGCAGCGCGACACCGTCCGCAACGCGGTCAGCGACATCGTCAACGCGGTCAGCAAGCACGCCGGGATCGGGATGGCGCTGACCCCGACCTCGGGTGACGAGCTGACCCGCAGCATGACCACGGAGCAGGCGAGGGTCCTGTCCGGAAGCCTGCGCGAGTCACGCGAGGCCGTCGGCTACGAGACGGTCAGCGGCAGGCTGGACGGCGTCCGCACGCGGCGCCGGATCTTCTATCTCGAACGCGAGTCGGGCGGCACGATCCAGGGCGCGGTCGCGCCGGATCTGCTCGACGAGATCAAGGAGAACCTGGACCGGCCGGTGACCGCGCGGCTGCGCGTCGTGCGCACCACGACCATCGACGGCCGCCGCGGCCGCCCGGTGCACGAACTGCTGGAGATCACCCCGGAAGTCAGCCTGTTCGATCAGTGATCGGGTTTCCGACATTCGGCGATACCACAATTCTCGTCAGAAAATGTCGGTGACCGCTTGATCATCGTGGAATGATGACTTTTTCCGGCAGGTAACAATTTCGGCCATTGCCCCGAACGATGGGTTAACGTCTTCGGACGGAAGCCTCCGAAAGGGCATGTATGCCGACCGATCCACCTCTCCCGCACCCGCCTGCCACCCGCTACGGCCCCGGGTTCGCCGCGCACGGAACCCGGCACCGCAAACCCAAGAACGGCGTGGTCATCGCGGGTTTCCTGGTCGGCTTGGCGGCACTCGGGGTCGCCTTCGTCCCGGTCGCCGGGATCGCCGCATGGCCGCTCGCCGTGATCGGTGTGATTCTTTCCGTGATCGGTTTGACCAAAATCAAGAAGGGCGAAGCGGACAAGAAGGGAATGGGGATCGCGGGGCTCGCGCTTTCGATCACCGGACTGCTGGCCGCCGGCGGGTTACTGGTCTACACCAGTTTCTTCGTGACCGGCGAGTCGGGTCTGCACGTCCCGGCGGTCGCCGGGGACGAGAACACCGTCGAGTTCGTCGTCAGCGCTTCCGGCGGCGCGACCATCCGGTACGGCTCGCTCAACGACCAGCGGACCGAGACGACCCCGGCCAGCACCGACGAATGGCGCGGCACGGCGTCCTTCAACTCGGGCGACTACCTGCTCACCGTCACCGCGGACACCCGGAACTCGACGGTCAGCAACCAGATCGCCTGCACGATCCTGGTGAACGGCAAGAAGGTGGCCGAGAACAAGGGCCAGACCATCGCCCTGTGCACCGCGGGCACCGGCTGACCCCCGACCCCGCCCGCGTTTCGTCCTCTGGTTGCGGTCCTTGCGCGTGCAACTACCGCAACCAGAGGACGAAACGCGGGAGTGCCGCCTGGCGGCCGGCCGGTATCGCCCCCACCTCCACCGGCCGGACCGCCACGAGCCGCTCCTGGCGGCCCTTCAGACGGCCCCGGAACCGGGCCCGCCCGAGCGTCGATCACTACCGCGTGCCCCTCCCCTAGGGCTCGATCGACACTGAACCGGACCCTACGCGCGTGTGCGGCGAGGCCACTAAGAATCCGCTAAGGATCACTCACGGACTTTCGTCGAGGTCGGTGAGTTCCGCACGGACCAGCGCGGCGAGCTTGGGATTGGCGTCCGCGAGGATCTTCAGCGCGAGCGCGAATTGTTCGCGGGCACCGTCCACATCCGACCCGGCCCGCAGCACCCTGCCCAGGGTCAGCCGCAGGACGCCCTCCTGGAGGACGAAGCGCCGGCTGATCGTCAGATCCACGGCTTCCCACACGTACCGCTCGGCCGCGGCGAGCTCGCCGATCCGCATGCTCAGTTCGGCCAGGTTGTTCAGTGAGACGACGACGTAGCTTTCGTCCCCGAGCGTGCGGTCGATCTCCAGCGAGGCGACCTGATGCCCGATCGCCTCGATGAACCGCCCCGCCCGCTTTTCGGCCTCGGCGCAGTTGTTGAGCGCCTGCCCGCGCAATTCGAGATCGCCGGTCCGTTCGGTCTCCTCGACCGCGCGCCGCAACGTCCTGATCGCCTCGTCGTGCCGCCCCAGCAGGGTCAGCGCGGAGCCGAGGTGGATGTTCGCGGAGATCGTCAGCCGGTCGTCGCCGAGCGCGGTCGCGAGCTCCAGCGCGCATTCGGCGTCGGCGAGGCAGCCCTGCGGCAGCTCGAAAGTGAGCGCGATGGCGCAGCGGGAGATCAGCATCCAGCACCGGCCGAGGACGTCACCGGATCGCTCGGCCGCGTCCAGTCCGATCGCGACCAGCCGCGTCCACTCGTCCAGCAACGGATACACCGCGCGATAGGTGTGCGCGACCCTGGCCAGCCGCCAGACGTCGTCGTGGCGACCGGCGGCGCGGGCGGCTTCGAGGACCTCGAGCAGGTTCTCCCATTCCGCGGTGAACCAGTCCTGCGCTTCGTCGAAGGTACTGATCGGGGGCGTCTGCGCGTCGGTCAGTGTCCCGGTGAAGTCGAGCGGGTCGACGATCCGCAGCATTTTCCGCCGGGCCCGGTCGGCGACGGCCTGATAGAACCGCACCGAGCGCGACAGGACGTCTTCGCGGTCGGTTTCGTCGAGTTCGTTCCCCGCCAGTTCGCGGAGGAACAAGCGGACGAGGTCGTGCGGGACGAAGGAATCGCGGCCGGTTTCGGCGAGCAGGTTGTGCGCGGTGAGCACCCGCAGATGCCGCCGAGCCTCGGCGACGGTGATTCCGCTGATCGCCGCCGTCAAATGCGAACCGGCCGAAACGCATTGGACCACGCCGAGCCGCAGGAACGTGTCCGCGACCTCGGGCGGCAACCCGCGGAACGACACGTCGAACGCCGCGCGGACACCGTCGTCCGGGCCCTCGACGTCGAGCGCGGCCAGCCTCGTCCGTTCGTTGCCGAGTTCGTCGACCAGATCCTGCGCGGACCACTGCGCGCTGGCGGCGAGCCGGGCACCCGCGATCCGCAGCGCCAGCGGGAGATAGCCGCAGAGCCGGGCGAGCGCGTGGTTGAGATCGAACCCGGCCGGTCCGGCCAGCTCCTCGATCAGCCGGACGGCGTCGCCGGGCGCGAGGGTGCCCAGCACCCGCAGCTTGGCGGCGTTGGACACGGCGAGCCCGTCGAGCCGCGAGCGGCTGGTCACCAGCGTCATCGACCGCGAACCGGGCGGCAGCAACGGCCGGACCTGCTCGGCGCTCCGGGCGTTGTCGAGGATGACCAGCATCCGGCGCCCGGCGATCATCGAGCGGTAGAGGGCGACGCGTTCGTGGATCTGCTCCGGGACACCCTCGGCGGGCACGCCGAGCCCGAGCAGGAACTGGGTGAGCAGATCGGCGGGCTCCAGCGGCGGATGATGTGGGTCGAAACCCCGCAGCGAGGCGAAAAGGATGCCGTCGGGGAAGCGGCGGCCCGCCCGATGCGCCCACCACACCACCAGGCTGCTCTTGCCGATCCCGGCCGTCCCGGTGACCACGCCGACCGCGGTCTCGCCCGCTTCGGCCCGCTCGGCGAGTTCGTCGAGCCAGGCCAGGTCGGCCTCGCGCCCGGCGAGGTTCGGTACCGCGGGTGGCAGCTGCTGGACCGGCGCCGCCTCGGCCTTCGGTTCCGCGACGACCTTGACCGGCAGGTCGTCGTTGAGGACACGTTCGTGCAGCCAGCGCAGATCCGCGCCGGGTTCGACGCCGAGGGTGCGCAGCGTCGCCCGGGACACCGTGCGGTAGAGCTCGAGCGCGTCACCGCGGCGGCCGGCGTGGTAGAGCGCGCGCATCAGCTGCCCGGCCGTGCGCTCGGCGAGCGGATTCGCCCGGACGAGCGGGCTGAGCTCGACGATCAGTTCCGCGTGCCTGCCCAGTTCGAGGTCCGCGTCGACCCTGGCGCCGTGGACGGCGAGCCGCAGATCCTCCAGCTCGGGCGCGCGGACCGACCCCGGCACGCCGGCGAGCGCGGGTCCCTGCCAGAGCGCGAGGGCCTCGGTGAGCAGCTCGGCCGCCTTCTCCGGCTCTTCCGCCGAAGCCCGCTCCAGCAGGGACCGGGCGCGATGGACGTCGATCCGCTCGGGCTCGACGGTCAGCTGGTAGCCGGGCGGCGCGGTGAGGATGCGGGCGCCGTGCGGATGATCGCCCTGGATGCCCCGGAGCACGCGGCGCAGATGCGAGACGTTGCCGTGGACGATCGTGCGGGCCGTGGCCGGCGGGTCGTGCCCCCAGAGCGCGTCGATGATCTCGTCGAGCGTGACGAGCTTGTTGACCTTCAGCGCCAGCAGCGCGAGGAGGCCGCGGACGCCGGGCCCGCCGACGGGGACCGGCCGGTCGCCGTCGAGGAGGCGCACGGGACCGAGGAGCTGGAAGCGGGCAGGGGAACCGCTTTCGGCCATGACAAGCCCCCCTCCCTCCGATCTCTCCCCTTACCGGAACAGCCAACCTACCGCGCGGAGAGCCCGCCAACCAGGACGATCGAGGCCGCGAAGGCCTCCTTCCCTACTTTCAGGGTAGGGAAGGAGGCCTTCACGGCGTTGACGGATCCGGACAAAGGTGCCTAAGCGGGCATTGTGCGTCCACTGTGGACTTCGCTGCGGGGGGCATGTCCTGAAGGCCCCCTTTGGGACGTTGAGCGTCTGGAAGGGGGCCTTCAGGACATGCGTCACCAGCGCATCGGCTCGCCTTAGGTGCGTGAAGGCGACCCTGCCTGCGTCTAGCGCAACGAAGGGGACTTTCACGACACGCGTCACCAACGCACCGCCTCGCCCGAGGCCGCGAAGGCGACCCTGCCTGCACCCCACGCAACGAAGGGGACCTTCACACACTCGGCAAGCCATGAAGGCCGAGTTTCCTCGGCTGAGCCGAGGGAAGGGGACCTTCACGCGCGGTCGTCGTGGCCACTGGGGCTTGCGAGCCGCGAGTCCGTGAACCTGAACCGAAAGACACGAAAAAGGCTCCGTGCCATCAGTCCCGATCTGATGGCACGGAGCCGGGAGATGTCCGACTTGGGCCGCCTGGGGGCGCGACCCACATCGGACATCGGCGTCCACGTCCGTCCGGGTGGGCTCACCCCGAGCGAAGAACCCGGTTCGGTCGTCGACAACACCTACGTGAGCGAGCCCACTGGCCCGCTCACGTGGCGACAACGTAACAGGGCGCACACCGATGGCTACAAGCGCCCCATCATGGCCTTCGCGACCTGCGGTTTCGCAAATCGGGTCAGCGCGACAGCGGGGTCGAGTCGCGGCCCGCGATGAAGGCCGGCCGCGGTTCGATCGCGGCATAAGGCTTCCGCAACGCGTTTTCGACGCTGTTGAACACGACGAAGATGTTCGACCTCGGGTACGGCGTGATGTTGTTCGAGGAACCGTGCATCACGTTCGAGTCGAACCAGAGCGCGGAACCGGCCTGCCCGGTGAACTGGTCGATCCCGTATTCGGCGGCGAGCGCGGTGATGTCCTCCTCGCTCGGGACGCCGACCCGTTGCTCTTTCAGCGAACTCTTGTAGTTGTCTTCCGGGGTTTCCCCGGCGCACTGCACGAAGGTCCGCTGTGAACCCGGCATCACCATCAGCCCGCCGTTGAACGGGTAGTTGTCGGTGAGCGCGATGGAGCAGCTGACCGCGCGGGGCACGGGCATGCCGTCCTCGGCGTGCCAGGTCTCGAAGTCCGAGTGCCAGTAGAAGCCGGTGCCCCGGAAGCCGGGCATGTAGTTCACGCGGCTCTGGTGGATGTACACCTCGGAGCCGAGGATCTGCCGGGCCCGGTCGAGCACGCGCGGGTCGCGGACGAGTTCCGCGATCAGCTCGCTGGTCTCGTGGACGTCGAAGATGGAGCGGACCTCACCGGTCTTGGCCTCGGTGATGACGCGCTCGTCGTCGCGGTGGTCCCCCGACGACATCCTGACGAGTTCCTGCCAGTACGTCTGGACTTCGCCAGGCGACAACAACTGGTCGACGACGGTGTAACCACGCGTTTCGTGGTTGGCGAGCGTGGCCGCGTCCAAGGGACCGTCGGCCTCGGCGCCCCAGACGGTGGGGTGCGTCCTGGGCAGGTGTTCGGGCTTACCCGTGATGCGGGTCGGGTAACTGTCGTCGACTCGGGTGTCGGTCAGCGTCAATGCAGTCGCCTCCTCGAGCGATTTTCTACGGTTCGGTGACGAGCGGGTACACGCCGTTTTCGTCGTGGACCTCGCGGCCGGTGATGGGCGGGTTGAACACGCAGACGCACTTGATCTCGGTCTTGGGCCGGACCTGGTGCTTGTCGTGGTCGTTGAGCAGGTACAACGTGCCCGGCTTCAGCTGGAAGACCTCGCCGGTCGCGGTGTTTTCGAGCTCTCCTTCACCGGAGGTGATGAACACCGCTTCGATGTGGTTCGCGTACCAGAAGTCGTTGACCGTCCCGGCGTACAGCGTGGTCTCGTGCACCGAGAAACCGACGCCCTCCTTGGCCAGCACGATGCGCTTGCTGCGCCAGTTCGGGGTCTTGATGTCGGCGTCGGTGTCGGTGACCTCGTCGAGTGTTCTGACAAGCAACGGAAAACTCCTTCTCGTTCCTGGTTGGGGCGGTCAGTTCAGGTCAGTTCAGGACAGTGGCGACGGCCTCGTCGATGATCGACAGGCCCTTCGTGAGCTCGTCGTCCGTCAGGGTGAGCGGCGGGAGGACCTTCATGACCTCTCCGTCCGGCCCGGAGGTCTCCATCAGCAGCCCGCGCTCGAACGCGGCGGCGCAGACCTTGCCCGCGAGGTCGCCGTTGGCGAACTCGATGCCCCGGGCGAGGCCGCGGCCCTTCGCGAAGAGGTTCGCGTCCGGGTACGCCTCGACGATGCCCTGGAAGGCCGCGGCGATGCGCTCACCCTTGGCCTTGGTGGACTTCTCCAGCTCGTCGTCGCTCCAGTAGACGCGCAGCGCCTCGGTCGCGGTGACGAACGCCGGGCTGATGCCGCGGAACGTGCCGTTGTGCTCACCCGGCTCCCAGACGTCGAGGTCCGGGCGGATCAGCGTCAGCGCCATCGGGATGCCGTAGCCGCCGATGGACTTCGAGAGGCAGACGATGTCGGGTTTGATGCCCGCGTCCTCGAAGCTGAAGAACGGGCCGGTGCGGCCGCAGCCCATCTGGACGTCGTCGAGGATCAGCAGGATGCCGTGCTTCTTGCACAGGTCGTCCAGCGCCTTGAGCCACTCGACGCGCGCGGCGTTGATGCCGCCCTCGCCCTGCACGCCCTCGACGATCACGGCGGCGGGCTCGTTCAGGCCGCTGCCGGAGTCTTCGAGCAGCTTCTCGAAGTAGAGGAAGTCCGGGATGGAGCCGTCGAAGTAGTTGTCGTACGGCATCGGGGTGGCGTGCACCAGCGGGACACCCGCGCCGCCGCGTTTCATCGAGTTGCCGGTCACCGAAAGGGCGCCCAGCGTCATCCCGTGGAAGGCGTTGGTGAAGTTGATGACCGATTCCTTGCCGGTCACCTTGCGGGCGAGCTTCAGCGCCGCCTCGACCGCGTTGGCGCCACCGGGGCCGGGGAAGACGACCTTGTAGTCGAGATCCCGCGGCTGGAGGATCTTCTCCTGCAGGGTCTGGAGGAAGTCCCGCTTGGCCACGGTGAACATGTCGAGCGCGTGCGTCACGCCGTCACGCGCGATGTAGTCGATCAGTGCCCGCTTCAGCGCCGGGTTGTTGTGCCCGTAGTTGAGCGCGCCGGCGCCGGCGAAGAAGTCGAGATAGGCCTTGCCGTCCTCGTCGTAGAGGTAGCTCCCCTGCGCCCGGTCGAACACGACGGGCCAGCCGCGGCTGTAGCTGCGCACCTCGGATTCGAGTTCCTCGAAAATGCTCATGACGTTTTCTTTCTCCCTGAGATCCCCGGATTTACGTTCTATTGACTGCTGAGCGGACCGATTCGGTACAGGTCCTCCTGCTCATGCGTTCCTGCCTCGGCCGGGAAATCGGTCGCGGAGAACAGATCCTGGCGTTCCACGGTGGCGTTCCACCGCTTGGCGAACGAGGCGAACAACCGGATCGAAGCCTCGTTGTCCGGGGTGATCGTCGTTTCGAGGTACCGGACGCCCTGGGCGGTCAACTGGCCGAACAGCTCGTCGAGCAGTGCTCCCGCCAGGCCTTTTCCGCGCTGGGACGCGTCGACCGCGACCTGCCAGACGAAGCCGACGTCCTGCCTGCGGTACCCGATCACGAAGCCGACCGGCGTACCGTCGACTTTCGCGACCACCGAGGTGTCGGCGAAATCCTGGCACCACAGCAAATAGGCGTAGGGCGTGTTGAGATCGAGCTTCTTCGAATCGCGGGCGATTCTCCAGAGCGCGGCACCGTCTGCCTTGGTCGGATTTTCGATCAAGTGCTTTCCGGACATGTCCAAGAAACGTACCGGAGGATTCGGGCGCGGTCAGATCAGCGCGGCGGCGGCAGCGCGGCTACCTGCAACAACCCCGAAACACACGTGACAAAGGTAACGGTAACGTTTGAAGCGCAGCACGTGTGGGTAAGGCCGCTTCGGTGCGGTCTCACTGCACGTGACGATACCAACCGTTACCACTTCGTCGCACGGTCAGCGCACGATTCGGTAGCTGATTCCGCTATTCACGACGCCGCTTGCGACCCGTGAGCGAACCGATCGGCGTCCAGATGGCGGGCAGGACGAGCAACAGGCAGACGGCCAGCCACCACACCGGCGCCTCGCCGCGCCGCCAGCCCGCGACGACGTCGCCGAGCCAGCCGAACAGCGGGTCGCGCACCGGTGGCAGGAACGCGGCGAACAGCAGGGCCGCCACCGCCAGCACGCCGAGCACCGTGAGCACCATCCGCCACGTCTTGCGCAAGGTCATCAGGCTCACCGCCAGGAACACGACGGCGCCCGCGGCGACCGGCACGCCGACCCACTGCAGGACGGGGCCGCCCTGTCCACCGAGGACGAAGCCGGCCAGCACGGTGATCAGCGCGGCGAGCACGTTCCACGGTGACGGCAGGGTGGCCGCACCGCGCGTGATCCACCACGCGCTCCGCCCGGCGGCCTTGGCGAAGGTGGCGGCGGGCTGGACCGACTTCGGCACCCGTGTCGCCCCGGCGGCCGCGTTGAGCCCGGCGGCACCGGCCTTGACCAGCGTCTTCGTCAGGAGCATCGTGCCGCGTTCGTGCTCGAACCGTTCGCCGGAGACCTGGCACGCCTGGAAAGCGCGCTGGGTCTGCTCGTCGGTTTCCGGCTCGTTCTCGATCATCCGGCGGAACCGTTCCGACGGTTTCCCGTTCCCCCTGGCCGTTTTCGCGTCGTGTCCGCAGTGGAGGCCGACACACGGCAGCTCCTCGCGGGCGATCTGCAGCTGCCGCACCCTGGCGAGCACCATCGCCGTCACCGGCATGCTGATCGGCAGGGCGGCTTCGGTTTCGACGTCGGCGAGCTCGCCGTCGAGGCCGAGGAAAGCCAGTTCCCCGGCCAATTGCGCGCGCAGCGCGTCCGCTTCCTCTTGCGACAGACCGTCTTCCGTGCCCGGCTGGCGCCAGCCGATCGCCTTGAAGGTGTCCCGGACCTGGGTCCGGAACGCCTCACGCCCGACGACGTCGCGCAGCAGCCGCAGCCGTTTCGGGTCCAGCAGGCACTGCACCAGCCAGCCCGCCCCGTCGACCCGGCCCCACATCCAGTCGTTCGCGCGCCAGGACGCCTTGTAGAACGCGCCGAAGTAGTCGGCCTGCATCCCGGTGAGCTTGTCCCACGAGCGGCGTCGCTTCATGTCCAGCAGCGTCCGCGAATCCGCGCTGACCTGGACGAGATCGACCCGCTGGTCGACCGACGGCGGCTGGGCGAGCAGTCCCCTGGTCGCGATGTGGAGACGCACCAGCCGCGAGGTGACGATGGGATCTCCAGCGCTGGTGTCGTCGGACGTGAGCCCCGTCCAGGCCAGCAACGTGCTGACCGCATCGGCGGCTTCGGTGTCGGGTCTCGCCTGCGCCAACGGCAAAAGGATCGGTGTCGCCTGCCGGAGCGCGGCGACGACGAGCGGCCACGCCTGCATCAGCGTGTCCGAACGGCCGAGCGCGGCCCATTCCTTGGCGAGGCCTTCGATCCAGGCCGCCAGCGTGACGTCGGACGACGGCGGCTCCTGCTCGGTCACCCAGCCCGCGAGGCGCTTCCCCCGAGCCGCCTTGTGCCGAGCCTCGTGCAGCAGCACCCGGCAACGGTTGAGCTGCACCGCCTGCTCCGGCGACGGATCGAGCCGGAAGCCCGCGTTCACCAGCTGGAGGCCGGTCGCGACGGAATCGTCGAGCGCGGTGGTGCGGAAGGCGACCAGATCCGTGAGATCGCAGGTGTCCTTCGGCGGCTCGGTGGGCAGGCCGTCACGCAATCCGGCGGCCGCGGCCGCGCGCAGCTGCGCCGCCGTACCGGACGCCCACTGACGGCCTTGATCCTCCACATCGGACAGTGAGAGCCTGCGGGTCGCCTCACGGACCAGCGCGGTGGCGTCCTCCTGCACCCGCCGGTCGCGGTAGTCGTTCATCAGCCGCTGGTCGACCAGCGTGTCCGGGCCGCCGCGCACCCCCATCGCGGCCAGGGAGACCCGGGTGCCCCTGGTCCGGACGACGGCGTCGTTGTGCCTGGTCAGGTCTTCGAGTTCGGCGCTGATCGTCTGGCTCAGCACGGTGCCGACGACCTTGCTCATCGCGCTGCCCAGCAACGGCGGGCGCTCGGGATCGACCGCGACCCGCTCGGCCTCGCGTTCCGCCGTCGGCACCACGTACAGCAGCAGCCGCCGGACGTCCGAATGGGACTGCCGCTCGAAGATCTCCCGCAGCGCCGGGCGCAGCGGCTTGTTGAGCAGGACACCGCCGTCGGTGAGCCAATGCGAGCGGGTGACGTCGGTGTACTTCGTCATGTCCGGATGCAGCGGGCCGGTCTTCTCGCCGATCGGCATCCGGGAGAGCTCGAACGCCCCGGGGAACGACGCGGTGGACCGCGCGGCGAGCGCGAGCGGGCCGACCACGTCGTCCGTCCACAAAGGAGCGTCGAAGCGGAACAGCAGGCGATGTTCGGTGTCCCGCACCAGGTTTCCGAGCGCGTCGTCGAACCGGGTCGTCTCGCCGTCGATCATCGTGCCGGTGAGCAGCACGGTGATGTCGGGACAGTCGGGTTTCACCGTCGCCTGGTCGGTGATCCGGTGCAACGCGTCCTTGAGATCGCCGAGCAGGACCTTGTCGCCGTCGAGCAGCGAACGCGGTTCCTTCTCGCCGGGGTCGCGGATCAGATTGTCGAGCGAGCCCGTGCTGATCCACGTGTCGCGCAACACCTGCGGGCTCGACCGGAACGCCTCGGCCAGCCCGAGGCACGCCGCGTTGATACCGCCCGCGCTCGTGCCGGTGAGCACGTCGAGCGAGACGGTGGCGTTGAGCAGATCGAGCAGGGCCCGGTACGGGCTCTTCGAGTCCGGCGTTCTCGACGCCTGCAGCAGATGCGAGGTCTCGGTGGCGACCCCGCCCATCCAGACCGCGAGGCTCGCCCCGCCCACCATGGTCATCGCCAGCCGGATCTCCTGCGGCCACGGGCTCCCCGCGTCGACCATCTGCGCCCTCCCCAAGGCTTTGGTGCAGGGGCACTCTAGCCCGGACGGGGGACCCGGTGTACCGCCGATGGGGCAGCCATCCGCGCGTTTCGTCCTCTAGATGCGGTAGTTGCGTGTGCAACTACCGCATCTAGAGGACGAAACGCGAGAAGGGGTCAGGCGGCGAAGTGCTCCAGCAGGAGGACCTGGGCCTCGCCGACGGCGAAACCCAGGACGGCGCCGGTCGCGATCAGGATCCATTCGTCCTGCTGGAAAGCCGGCCGCAGCAGTCCCTCGAACTCGCGCGGCGACAGCTCCTTCATCTTCGTCACCAGCACGTTCCGGATGTCCATCGCGTCGTTCGCGTAGTCCTCGATGTACCGCATGGTCTCCGGCAGCTTGTCCATGATCTTCTCGGCGATGTTCAGCTTCATGTCCTGATACCGCTTGCTGCCGACGGCGAACACCACCAGCGGTTTCCCGACGCCGACGCGGCGCCCGAGCTGTTCGTCGAGCTGGCGCTGGATCAGCCCGAGCACCCGGTCCGACAGCGGGCCGTGCAGCACCGCCTCGATCACGTTGTGCGGGGTGATGATCTCCTTCGCGATCAGCGCGCCGTACGCCTCCGCGACCTCGCCGCGCCGCTTCAGGAACAGCCCCTGCCAGCGCACGCCGAAGTACCGGCGTTCCTCGATCGGGTAGAAGATCATCCGCAGCGCCAGCCAGTCGGTGAACCAGCCGGTGAAGAGCCCGAACAACGGCATGATCAGCGGGAACTTGAACAGCACCCACGCGACCATCTGGATGATCCCGATGAGCCCGCCGAAGAAGATGCCGGAGCGGGCGATGAACTTGAACTCCTTGTCGCCTGCCTCCTGGAAGATCCGGTTCAGCAGCCGTTTGTCCTTGACCAGTGCGGTGACCACCATGCCCTTGAGGTCGAACACACTGTCCACATCGGACTTGATCAGCTCCAGCACGGCCGCGACCATCCGCGGCGTCTCGGCCTGGACGCGCTGGATCACCAGCCGCTGCATGCCCACCGGCAGGGATTCCCACAGCCCCGGCTGGTAGTGGGCGGCGACGTCGCGCACGATCTCCTCGACGGCGGCCTGGAGCGGTTTTTCGATCTCCTTGGCGATTCTCTGCGGATCGAGCCGGGCGACGACCTCCGCCGGTTTGATCAGCTGCTCGGTCATCGTGTCGCAGGCGATGCTCGCCATCCGCGCGGCGCGTTTGGGCACGATGCCCTGCCAGCCGAGGAAGGGTTTGATCCCGATGAACTCGACCGGCTGGAACATCATCCGGATCGCGACGAGTTTGGTGGTGTAGCCGATCAGGGCGGCGACGATCGGGATGGAGACGTAGAGCGGCCAGTGCTCGCCGAAATCGGCGAGGATCCCGTCGAGGTACGCACCCATGCCGAAGTCAGCCGGCGCTCGGGTCGCAGGCCTGCCAGAACTGGGCGCCGAGGCGGGAAATATGGACGGTGCGCTTCACGAACTTCGCGCGTTTGACCGACTTCTCCGCCTCGCGGACGGTCTCGTCGGTCAGCAGGATCTCGTACTGCGTCTCCAGCGCGGGCACCTCTTCGTCCAGCTCGACCAGGCCGAGCCCGATCAGCCTGGTGAGGTAGCCGGGCACCTGGTCCGGCAGCGAAACCCCGGCGGCCTTGCCGACGGTGGAGGCGTTGCGGAGCACGAACCGCCCGGCCGCACCGAGACTGGTCCGCTCCGCGACGTCGACGGCGGGGAACGGCGAGCCGTCGGAAAGCGCGGAAAGGATGCGGGCCTCGTCCGGCGTGAGCTGCCGCAGGATGATCGCGTAGAGGTACTCCCGGGCCCGCTCACGGCCGAAGCCGATCGAGTGGTTGAGCAGCTCCGCCATCGCCGCGCGGAGCGGTTCGAGCTGGGCGCGGGTGTGCACGAGGGTGATCGTCGCTTCGACCGGCCGCGAACCGTTGGTGTCCGGGCGGTTCATCGCGGACGCGGCGGTGAGCGCGGCGTGGTACGGGTCGTCGACCTCGTCGAGACGGCGGCGCAGCTCCGAAAGCAGCTGCCGCTCGCCTTGTTTGACGATCTGTTCGGCGATCTCGACGCCGGGGAGTTTGCGGGTGAACTCGAAACCCGTGCGCGCGGCCCAGCCCGCGAGCTGTCCCGCTCGTTTGGCGAAAGCGGCCATGTCTTCACCGGCGGGTCGATCGTTGCTCACGGGCACTCCCCTCGCGTTCGCGCTGATGCTACCTGCGAGTAGGCCGAATGGCCGAAAATGTGATGGACCTGGGCCCGCTTTGATCGACACTGTTGGATGGTCACCATGACCTTCTTCACGCGCTGGGGTCCGCCGATCGACGTCCTCCCGTTGTTCGCGCGGGAGGAGCAAGCCCTGCTGGACGTCCTGACGGGACTCGACGCGGACCAGTGGGCCGCGCCGACGGTGTGCACGGGCTGGACGGTGCACGATCTCGCCGCCCACATCCTCGGCGACAAACTCGGCAGGCTGTCCCGCGACCGTGACGGCTACCGGACGACCGCGCCCCGCGAGGGCGAGCGGTTCGGGGACTTCATCGACCGGATCAACGACGAGTGGGTCGTCGCGTGCCGTCGGCTGTCCCCCGAAGTGCTGTTCGCGATGCTGGTGGACAGCACCTCGCAGATCGCCGAGATGTTCGGCCGCGCCGACCTCGACGCCGTCGGCGATCCGGTGAGCTGGGCCGGGGACGAGCCCGCGCCGGTGTGGCTCGACGTCGCCCGCGAGTACACCGAGTTCTGGGTGCACCAGCAGCAGATCCGCGCGGCCGTCGGCGCGCGGCCGCTGGACGATCCGGACTTCCGGGGGCCGGTGGTCGACACCTTCATGCGGGCGTTGCCGCACACCCTGCGTGACATCGACGCCCGCGCCGGCAGGCAGGTCGCGTACACCGTCACCGGTCAGGGTGGCGGGAAGTGGACGGCGCGGCGGGCCGCGGACGGCTGGGAACTCGACCGGGCCGCGCCGACGTCACGCGCGCCGCTGGCCTCGGTGACGACGGACGCGGACACCTTCTGGCGGCTGTGCACCCGGAACCCGGCGGACCGCACCCGGGTCACCGCCGAGGGCGACGAAAACGTTTGCGCCGCGGTGCTCGGGATGACGTCGATCATCACATCAGGTAACGGCTCACCTTCTCCGGCCGGATGACGAGCCGCACGAGGTCGAGGGTCTGGATCCCGGCGAGCTCCCCCGCGTGGGCCGGGTCTTCGAGGTCCCAATAGCGCTCGGCGAGCCGGGCGGCCAGTTCGTGCGCGCCGTCGGGTTCCACCGTGGCGGGGCCGGAGACGGAGACCCAGCGCTCTCGTTCGCCCACCGGCGCGGCCACGATGAGCGACGCGCGGGGATCGTCCTCCAGCCGTCGCACCTTGGGCGACTCGCGAGGCGTGAAGAGCTGGATGGAGCCGTCGGCGGCGGCCTCGAACCACACCGGGCGGACCGGGCCGTCGGCCACGGTCAGGAATCCGTGCAGGGGGCGGCGAAGGAATTCGAGGTCGTCGGGAGTCAGCATGGGCTCGATTCAATACGGCGGGCTCGGACGTGCCCATAGGTGAAAGGCCGGATCACCTGTCCATTCGTCCAACCTCGGCCGCGTGGACCAGCTGTAGTGAGGCGTCGGTACAGCTGGTCGCGCGTGGCGATTCGGGCTCGGTCTGCGGGTCCTAGGGGCTGGAGCCGGTGTCGCGAAAGCCACTTTCGGGACACCAGACGTCTCGAAAGTGGCTTTCGCAACCCCCGGCCAAGCCCAGCACCCGGCGGTACCGAGCGGGCCTGGTCTCGTGAGTGGCGAACGCTCCTTTCCTCGCATAAGACGCGACGAAGGGAGCCTTCACCCCACGCACGACGGCACGGAACCGCGCGGGCGCTCGCAACGCGCCGCCGTCCCCCGCGACTCGTTTAGCCTCGGTGAAGTGGACGTGTTCAGTGACCTGATCCGCGGGGTGCGCTCCCACGGGTCGTTGTTCGGCAGTTCGACGCTGTCCGCGCCATGGAACCTGCGTTTCGTGGACGGCGCGCCGCTGACCCTCTGCGCCGTGCTCACCGGCGCGGGCTGGATCGTCCCCGAGGACGGCCCGCCCGAGCCGCTTCGCGCGGGCGAGTCGGTCATCGTGCGCGGCCCGGCGACGTTCACCTTCGTCGATGAGGTCGGCACCCTGGCCGAACCGATCGCGTGCGGCGAGCACTGCGCGACACCTGATCAGGGCGGCACGCGGCACCGGCTCGGCTGGGTCGACGACCCCGGCGGCGAGACGACCTTGATCGTCGGCGCGTATCCGGTGCGCGGCGAGATCGGCCGACCGCTGCTGGACGCGCTGCCCGTGGTGCTGCGCGTGGACGCCGGCGGCGCGGGTGACCCCGTGCTGGAGCACCTCGCCGCCGAGGTCGCCATCGACGCGCCGGGGCAGCAGGTGGTGCTCGACCGGCTGCTGGACTGGATGCTGGTCTGTTCCCTGCGCGAGTGGTTCGACCGGCCGGGCGGCGAACCCCCGGCGTGGTGGGCCGCGCAGCGGGACCCGGTGGTCGGGGACGCGCTGCGCCTGCTGCACGCGGAACCGGCGGCACCGTGGACCGTCGGCACGCTGGCCACCCGTGCCGGGGTTTCGCGGTCGACGCTGGCCAAGCGGTTCGCCGACCTGGTCGGCGAACCGCCGCTGACCTACCTCACCCGCTGGCGGATGACGCTCGCGGCGGATCTGCTGACCGGCGAGGAGTCCGCGACCATCTCGGACATCGCCCGCACCGTCGGCTACTCCGACGCGTTCGGGTTCAGCGCGGCGTTCAAACGCGTGCGGGGCGTCAACCCCAGCGAGTTCCGGCGCGGGGTGCTTCAGCGCAGCTGATGCCGCGACTTCTTGGCCTGCTTGCGCAACTGCAGGATCCGGGCGCCGCCGACGAGCGCGACCAGCGCGCCACCGGCGATCACGGAGAACAGCATCGCGACCGCCAGCGGCATGCTGCCGGACATGCCCAGGAAGTGCACGGTGGCCGGGTCCTGGTTCTGCAGGATGAACACGAGCAGGAACACCAGCACGATCAACGCCACGATGACGGCGATCCAGGTGCCGCTCACCCGCGTGCGTTTGAGCTTCGGACCGGCTTCGAATTTACCGCTGTGGCGTGCGCCGCCCGCGGTGTCGGACGGCTTGACGGGAACCTGGGCGGCGCCCTCCTCCGGCTGCGTCATGCTGGACAGTGTCCGCCGAAGCGGGCTTGATCGCGCTCTCAAGCGTCCGAACGGGTGACCTCGTCCGCCGCGCGGAGCACGCGCAAGGTGTTCTTCCCGGCCAGTTTCGCGCAGTCCTCTTCGCTCCAGCCGCGCTCCAGCAGGGCCGCGAAGAGCACCGGGTACTTCGAAACGTCTTCGAGGCCTTCGGGCAGCGTCGCGACTCCGTCGTAGTCGCCGCCGAGTCCGATGTGGTCGACTCCGGCCACTTCGCGCGCGTGCTCGATGTGCGCGACGACGTCGTCGATACCCGCCTTCGGCTTCTCGGGGCCGCCTCGCTCTGCGGTGAACTTCGTGCGCTGGTCGATGTTGCGGTAATCCTTGCCCGCGGCTTCCATGTCCAGGCGCAGCTGGTCGTCCCACTCCGCGACCTTCGGCGAGATGAAGCCCGGCACGAACGTCACCATCGCGACGCCGTCCTTGGCCGCCAGCGTTTCCAGCACGTCGTCGGGGATGTTGCGGGGATGGTCGTTGACCGCGGTGCAGGACGAGTGGCTGAAGATCACCGGCGCGGAACTGACCTCCAGCGCGGCGCGCATGGTGCTCGGCGCGACATGCGAGAGGTCGACCAGCATGCCGATCTTGTTCATCTCGCGGACGACGTCGCGGCCGAACTCGGTGAGCCCGCCGTGCTCGGGTTCGTCGGTCCCGGAGTCGGCCCAGGTGGTGTTGTAGTTGTGCGTCAGTGTCATGTAGCGGACGCCGAGGCGGCGCAGGATCCTCAGCACGCCAAGGGATTCGGCGATGCTGTGGCCGCCCTCGGCGCCCAGCAGCGACGCGATCTTGCCGTCGCGGAAAGCGGCTTCCGCCTCGTCGGCGGTGTCCACGAGGGCCAGGCGATCGGGGTAGCGCTCGGCCATCTGGTGCACGATCTCGATCTGTTCGAGCACCGCCGTCACCGCGCTGTGCCCCTCGAACTGGCACGGCACGTAGACGGACCAGAACTGCATCCCGAGCCTGCCTTCGGCGAGCTTCGGGAAGTCGGTGTGCAGATGCGGCTGACGGACCGTGAGATCCGTGCCGGCCACGGCCCCGACCGGGTCCGGCCCGGTCGTGACCCGCAGCTCCCATGGCAGATCGTTGTGCCCGTCCGCGAGGAGGACCCTGTCGAGCAGGGCCTGGGCGCGGACGAGGTCCCCGTTAGTCATCGGACGATTTTACGTTCGCGTGCTTTGCTCTCCCGGTTACGGGTTCAGCCACCCCGCCGCCGCCACCAAACCGTCGCCGGTCACCTGATGCCCGCCGGGATGCCGGTGGGCGACCACGTCCGCGCCGCGTTCGCGCAGGTCACGGACGAGCGTCTCCGCCGAAGGCAGCGGAGCCATCGGATCTTGCCCGCCGTTCGACAGGAAGACCCGCTTCCCGGACAGGTCGTTCCGCGGCGGCTCCGGGAGCGGCGACATCGCCGCGAACAGCGCGGCCTCCTTGACGGCGTCCGGGCGGAGCAAGGTCACCGCGGCGGCGATGTTGGCGCCGTTGGAGAACCCGATGGCGACCAGCCGCCTGCCACCGAGGCCGTACTCCTCGCGCGAGGCGACCACGAAATCGGCCAGCTGGTTCGCGCGGAAGACCACGTCCTCGTGGTCGAAGACGCCTTCCGCCAGCCTGCGGAACCACCGCGCCGCACCGTGTTCCGAGACCGGCCCGGCCGGCGCGAGCAGCGCCGAACCCGGGCTCAGCTGCCGGGCGAGCGGCACGAGATCGTCCGGGCCGCCGCCGGTGCCGTGCAGGAGCAGCAGCACCGGCTCGTCGTCCGCCCCTTCGACGTACTTGTGCTCCAAGGTGCTCATCGCGGGTTGTTCTCGCTCGGGAGGTCCAGCTTCGGCAGCATGGCCTCGATGTCCTCACGCTTGGGCTCCAGCCACGGCGGGAGCTTCAGCGCGCGGCCGAGTTCGAGCAGCGGCTCGTCGATCGCGAAGCCGGGTTCGTCGGTCGCGACCTCGAGCAGGGTGCCGCCGGGCTCGCGGAAGTAGATCGAGCGGAAGTACTGACGGTCCAAAATGGACGTCACGTTCACGCCGTCGTCGATGAGCTCGTCGCGCCAGGCGGCCTGGGTCTCTTCGTCCGGCGCGCGCCAGGCGACGTGGTGCACGGTGCCCGCCGCGACCAGCCCGCGCGGGGCGTCGGGGGTCACGAGGACGTCGACGAGCGCGCCGGGGCCGCCCTCACCGGCGGAGAACCGGAGGCGGTTGCTCTCCTGGTGCTCGAAGGACAGACCGAGGCCGTCGGTCAGCATCCCGGCGGTCGCGTCCTCTTTGGACACCGACAGCGTGACGGAGTGCAGGCCGCGGATCGCGTGCTCGGCGGGGACGAGCTTCGTGTCCCACGGGTCGCGCGGGTCGCCCTGCGGATGCGCGACGAGCGCGAGCTTCAGGCCGTCCGGGTCGGCGAAGGTGAGCGTCTCCTCGCCGTCGGAGTTCCGGATCCGGCTCGTTTCGACGCCGCTCGCGGCGAGGTGCTGCTTCCACCAGCCGAGCGAGGCCTCGGGCACGGAGAACGACGTCGTGGTCGCCTGGCCGGTGCCGTGGCGGCCCTTCGGCGCGTCCTTCCACGGGAAGAACGTCATCAGCGAGCCGGGCTTGCCGGATCCGTCGCCGTAATAGAGGTGGTAGGTGCCGGGGTCGTCGAAGTTCACGGTGGTCTTCACCAGCCGCAGGCCGAGTGCCCGGGTGTAGAAGTCCGCGTTGCGCTGGGGATCGCCACCGATGGCGGTGACGTGGTGCAGGCCCGAAGTCTTGATCGACATGGTGCCCCTCCTCTGGGAGCCGGTGAACTCAAGCTAGCCCGATAACCTCTCGCGCGCAAGATATATTCCAGGAAGAGTTCTTGGTGTACCCTCGCTCGCGTGGCAGTGGTGAAAGCGGAGGAACCGAACGACGACGAAGTGGTCACGTGGTGGGGCCTGGTGATCGAGGGCTACCTGGCCACCCAGAACAAGCTGATGGGCGAGATCGCCGAACGGTTCGGCCTGGCGCCGGCGTCGTTCGACATCCTGCTGCGGCTCGTGCGCTCACCCGAGCACCGGATGCCGATGACGCGGCTGGCCGTCGAGGCGGCCCTGTCGAGCGGCGGGTTCACCAAGGTCGCGGACCGGCTGGTCGCCGCGGACCTGATCTGCCGCGTGCCGAGCCCGGACGATCGTCGCGTCACGTTCGCGGCCCTCACCGACCACGGTCTCGACGTCGCCGGGAAGGCGCGGGAGGCGTGCGCGGAGATCCTGCGGCGCATCGTCCTGACTCCGCTCGGTGACGGCGCGCACGACCTGGCCGAGGCCATGCGCACCCTGCGCACCGTCAACGGCGACTGAAAAACCCGCTCTGGCCTGCGGCTTCGATGAGGCGCACGCTGTGGGGATGCTCACCGAATCGACCATCACGACGATGCTCCCGGTGACCGACGCCGAACGCGCCGGCCGCTTCTACGCGGATTCCCTTGGCCTGCGCCGGACTTCCACCGGCGAGGACGGGACCGTCTACTTCGAGGCGGGCGCGGGCGCCATCGGCCTGCGCCCGATGCCCGACGGAACGCAGAGCGAGAACACGGCGCTGAGTTTCGAGGTCGGCGACCTCGACGCCGAGGTGCGGACACTGGAGGACCGCGGGGTGCGGTTCCAGGACTTCGAGGCGGACGGCATCAAGACCGTCGGCCACATCGCCGACCTCGGCAAGGAACGCGCCGCCTGGTTCAACGACAGCGAGGGGAACGTCCTCTGCCTGCACGAGGTCGTCGCCTGACGCCTCGCGTTTCGTCCTCTGGATGCGGTACTTGCGTGTGCAAGGACCGCATTTAGAGGACTAAACGCGCCGGGTGCACGTCACCTGCGGGCCGTGTCGCGAAAGCCACTTTCGGGACGTCTGGTGTCCCGTAAGTGGCTTTCGCGACATCCAACGTCCGTGCCCAGGCGTGCGAAGGCGACACCGCCCCACGCATTTAGAGGACTAAATGCGTGGGGCGGGTGTTCGACCCACCCACCCGGCCGACGCACGCCTGTGGCCCGGTCAGCTGGGAAGGGTTGCGAAAGCCACTTTCGCAACCTTGAGCGTTGCGAAAGTGGCTTTCGCAACGCGCTCGCGTCGAGAGGGTGGCGGTGGGGACGACCGCCGCTTCCCGCATTTAGAGGACCAAATGCGGCGGGGCGGGGGCCCGGACCTCGTACATGTCCCGCACCAGTTCCCGGATGACGTTGCGGCGGATCTTCCCGGTCGCCGTCTTCGGCAGTTCGCCCAGCTCGACGATGCCCCGCGGCCGTTTGAACGACGCCAGCCCGGCCCGGCAGAACTCGATCAGCTCGTCCGGGTCCAGCCTGCCGCCGGGCACGCCGACCACGCACGCGACCGGCTTCTCGATACCGTCCGCGTCGAAGGCGGCCACCACCGCGACCTCGGCGACCGCCGGATGTTGAAGCAGCCTGTCCTCGACCTCGGCGGGCGAAACCCAGATCCCGCCCGGTTTCAGCATGTCGTTGAAACGCCCCAGGCAGGTGTAGCCGCCGTCGGCGTCGCGCACGAAGCTGTCGCCCGTCCGCAGCCACTCACCCTGGAAGACGTGTTTCGTCGTCTCGTACCGCGCCCAGTACCCCGTCGCGATCGACGGCCCGGCGACGAACAGTTCACCGGGCTGCCCGTCCGGCACCGGCTCGCCGTGTTCGTCGCGCAGCGCGATCTCGTAGCCCGGCACCGGCACCCCGGTGCTGCCGGGCCTGACCTGACGCGGCCGGTTGGACAGGAAGATGTGCAACGCCTCGGTCGAGCCGATCCCGTCCAGGATCTCGACGCCGAAGCGGTCGCGGAACCGTTCGAACAGCACGGCCGGCAGCGGTTCGCCTGCCGAAACCGCCTGACGCACCGAAGAGAACGTGTCGTCGGGGATGTCGCTGGCGAGCAGCGCGGCGTAGAACGTCGGGACGGCGAAGAACAGCGTCGGCCGTTCCGCACGAGCCCTGGCGGCGATCAGCCCGGGGGTCGGCCGGGCCGGTTCGAGCAGGGTCGTCCCGCCCGCCGCGAGCGGGAAGAACGCCGAATTCCCCAAGCCGTAAGCGAAGAACAGCTTCGGTACGGACAGGAACCGGTCGTTCGGCCCGGTGTCCAGCACGCCGCGCGCGTACGTTTCGCAGACCGCGCGGATGCTCGCGTGCCGATGCATCGCGCCCTTCGGCTTGCCCGTCGTTCCCGACGTGTACAGCCAGAGCGCGGGCGAATCCTCCCAGGTCGGCGCCGGTTCGAAACCTTCGTCGTCCACTGTGGACAGCTCGCCCCACTCGTGCGCGCGGACCCCGGAGGGCGGTTCGGCCACCTTGGCCCTGTCCAGCACGACGTCGGTGACCTCCGGCGCCAGCCCCAGCGCGACCGTCGCCTGCGCGGCGAACTCCCCGGAAACACACAGCACCCTGGCCCGCGAATCGGCGAGCAGCTTGCCCAGGTCCAGCCCGGTGACCATGGTGGACACCGGCACCGCGACCGCGCCGGCCAGCATCGCGCCGAGGATCCCGGTGAGCAGCTCGACGTCGTCGGCCATGCAGAACAGGACCCGCTCCTCCGGGCGGACGCCGATCGCCTTCAGCCCCGCCGCCACCCGGCGGCTTTCGGCCGCCAGCTCCGCATACGTGAGACTTCGCCTCGGGGAGACGACCGCGACCTTCGCGCCCCGGCCTTCCGCCGGATGCCGGTCGAGCAGGTAGCTCGCCGCGTTGAACCCGGTAGCAGCAGCGGTCACGGGCGCACCTCAATCGCTCAGCTCAGGTAAACGTATTCGTAGTCGAACGGTTTCCCATTGATGCCCTGGCGTGGCGGCGCCACCCAGCTCGCGATCTTTCCTCGCTCGTACACCGGGTGCATCAGCGATCGGACGAAGGTCAGGTCTTCGGGAGTGGGCAGCCACTTGCGTTTGCCGGCCAGCCAGGTCCGCTCGTCGACAACGGTGCCGTCGGGCGTCACATGGTGGCCGGAGTTTATGCCGACTTCGCGATTGAATCCAGGGTGCGGGAGGACGAATCGGAAGTCGACGCCCGCCTCGTCCAGGATCTTGTTCCAGCGGTTGACGCCGGTCTGGCAGTCGGCGCGGTACTCCTCGCGCAGGTCGAGGTTCAGCAGCAGGATGGCCGCGAGTTCCTCGGTCTCCCAGGTGCCGTCGGCCCTCGGCCGCGAGAGCGACCCGGCGGCGTCGGTGAGCTTGTGATCGTCCTTGCGGCGAGCCTCCTGCCAGCGGCCTTTCAGCCCCGCGGTGTAGTAGTTCGCCGCGTTGGTCGACGTCTCGCCGCCGAACAGGTCGAGCGAGACGGTGTAGTGGAAGTTGAGGTAACGCTGGATCACGTCCAGCGGGATGCCGCCGTGCCCGGCGATGTCGAAGGTGTCGTGCTCGCGGATCAGTTCGGCACTGCGGGTGACCACCCTGTCGACCCCGGTGGTGCCGACGAACATGTGGTGCGCCTCTTCCTTGAGCATGAATTCACAAGTGCGGGAAAGCGGGTCGAAGCCGCTTTCCTTGAGCGTGCCGAGCTGATATTTGCCATCACGGTCGGTGAAATAGGTGAACATGTAGAACGCGAGCCAATCCGCGGTCTCCTCGTTGAAGGCGCCGAGGATCCGGGGCGCGTCCGGGCTTCCGGAGTTCCGGAGCAGCAACCCTTCCGCCTCGTCCCGGCCTTCGCGGCCGAAGTAGGCGTGCAGCAGATACACCATCGCCCACAGATGGCGGCCTTCTTCGACGTTGACCTGGAAGAGGTTCCGCAGGTCGTAGAGGCTCGGCGCGGTGAGGCCCAGCAGCTTCTGCTGCTCGACCGACGCGGGTTCGGTGTCGCCCTGGATGACGATGAGCCGCTGCAGATCGGCGCGGTACTCGCCGGGCACCTGCTGCCAGGCGGGCTCGCCCTTGTGCTCGCCGAAGCCGATCACCCGGTCCGGGTCCGGCTCCGCGAGGAAGATCCCCCACCGGTAGTCGGGCACGTCGACGTGGTCGAAATGCGCCCAGCCGTCCCGGCCGACGCTGACCGCGGTCCGCAGGTAGACCCCGTGCGTCCGCAGCGCGGGGCCCATTTCGCCCCACCAGTCCAGGAATTTCGGCTGCCAGCCTTCCAGCGCCCGCTGAAGGCGGCGATCACCGGAGAGGTCGACGTTGTTGGGGATCTTGGCGTCGTAATCGATCTTGGTGGGCATACGCTGTTCAAACCCGCTTCCTGTCGAAGACGGCCTTCTGACCAGTACCGTAGCGACGCAACGCACCCTCGGGACCGGATGCGTTCGGACGAGTGAAGATCCAGTTCTGCCAGGCGGCGAGCCTGCCGAAGATCTTGCTTTCCAGTGTCTCGGGGCCGACGAACCGGTGATTGGCCTCCATGCCGGTCAGGGCGTCCGGGCTCAGCGAAGCCCGTCCTTCCAGCGCGATCCGGATCTCGTCCTCCCAGTCGAGGTCGTCCGGGGCGTCGGTGACCAGGCCGAGTTCGTTCGCCTCCGCCGGGCTCAGCGCTTTGCCGCGTACCTCCGCGAGCCTGGTGACGTGGTCCGGGTCCCCGTGGAAGCGGGATTCGAGGCGGGTCAGGCCGTTGCCCATCGGGAAGCGGCCGAAGTTGGCTTCGGACAACGTGATCGCCGCTCGTTCTTCACTGTCTTCGTCGTCGATCGGCGGACCGTCCAAGATGTACTGGCGGTCGGCGGCGAGCGCGAGTTCCAGCAGAAGCCCGGCGTAGCAGCTTCCAGGCTCGACGAGGGCGATCAGGCTGCGGCTGGTGACGTCCAGCCGTTTCAGCGTGCGCTTGAAGTAGTGGACGATTTCGTTGCTCAGACAGTCTTTCGCGTCGAACACGGCGCGTTCGTGTTCGAGGACCTTCGCCGGATCGCCTTCGGTGCGGAGCACCCACGTGCCGAGTTCGGGTTCGTTGGTGCGCAGGCGAAGGATCGCGTCGTCCAGCTCGCGGGTGACGTCCAGCAGCCAGCCGTCGTCGCCCTCCGGACCTTTGACGGTGATCGTCGCTTCGGTCGCGGTGCGGGCGATGTCGACATGACGATGCTTGAGCGGCTTCAGCTCGACACCTTCGCCGTCGAGCCGCTCGCTCGTCCGCGCGAACTCCTTCGCCCTGGTCAGCACGGCTTCGCGGAAGCCTTGCCGGGGCACGAGTTCGTCGACGAGCCGCCAGTCGACGGCGGTCCGCCCTTTCACTCCGTCGGGGCGTGTGGCGAAGACGTCGGCGAGGTCCCGCCGCACGCCGCGTTTGTCCACCACCCGGGTGAGCCCGCCGGTGCCGGGCAGGACGCCGAGGAGCGGCACCTCCGGCAGCGCGACGGTCGAGGAGTTGTCGTCGACCAGCAGGATCTTCTCGCAGGCGAGCGCGATCTCGTAGCCGCCGCCGGCGCAGGTGCCGTTGACCGCCGCGACGTAGATCTGCCCGGAGTGCGCGGCGGCGTCCTCCATGGCGTTGCGGGTCTCGTTGGTGAACTTGCAGAAGTTCACCTTCCACTCGTGCGACGACGACGCCAGCATGCGGATGTTCGCGCCGGCGCAGAAGACGTTGTCCTTCGCGCTGGTCACGATGACCACGCGGACTTCAGGATGTTCGAACCGCAGCCGCTGCGTGGCGTCGTACAGCTCGATGTCGACACCGAGGTCGTACGAGTTGAGTTTGAGCTCGTAACCCGGGACGAGGCCGCCCTCGGGGTCGACGTCGAGTTCGAGCCACGCGATGGCGCCGTCGGTGGACAGGTTCCAGTGCCGGTAGCCGCTGGGATGACGTTCGAACGTCACCGATGTGGTCCGCGTCACCCTTCCGATTGTCTACATAGCACTGATCAGCGTCAATGTTATGTAGAAAGTTGGTCACGGAGCAGTTCGAGGAAACGCACCCAGTCGGCACCCTTGCGAATGACCGAGGAAAGCGCGCCGACCAGGAGATACACGTCGGCGACCGTGCAGTCCGAGCGCAGGAGACCGGCGGCCTGATCGTGGGCGATGATCTCGGCGACCACCGTTTCGAGGCGCTCGCGCGCCGAACCGCGCGGCTCACTCCCGGGCCGCCCTCGGGCCGAGTCGATGGCGGCGGTGAGGCCGCGATCGCCCGCCAGCACCTCGCCGACGTGTCGGAAATAGCGCTCCAGACCGGAATCCTCACCGAAACAGTGCGCCCTGGCGTACCGCTCGATCTCCGCGAACCGGTGCTCCGCCGCCGCCTCGACCAGCGCCTGGCGATCCGGGAAATGGCGGTACACGGTGCCCACGCCGACGCCGGCCGCGCGGGCGATCTCCGGCATCTGCACGTCGTCCCCGCGTTCGGCGAACAACGCGCGCGCGGCGTCGACCACCTTCGCCCGGTTGCGCTCCGCGTCCGCTCGCGGCTTGGTTGACAACCCGCCTCCCTCGCGTTTAAGTGGAAACGGAGTCCGTTTCCGATTGAAGGGCAGCATAGCATGTCGAAGGACCGTTTTCTCCTGCTCGAACCCGGCGAAGCCCGCCCTGGCCGGGTCCCGCTACCGCCCTCGTTCAGCGTCAAGGCGATGACCGAAGACACCGAGACGAGGTTCTCGCTGCTCGAGGTCACCCTCGCCATGGACATCCCGCGGCACGTGCACCACGAGGCGGACGAAGGCATATACGTCCTGGAAGGCGAACTCGGGATCGATTTCGACGACGAAAGTCATATCGCCACGAAGGGCACTTTTGTCCTGCTACCGCGCGGAGTTCCCCATGCCTTGCGCCGCCTTTCCGAACCGCCGCGGGTTCTGCAGATCTCTTCCCCCGGCGGCTGGGAGCACTATCTGGAAGACCTGTTCGAGGCGGGGCCCGCCGTCTTCACCGAGGGCGCGATCGACCCGGCGAAGATCAACCGGGTCGCCGGGCCCCACCGCATCACGTATGGGAGCTGACCGCCGCCGGGACGCGGTTGAGCTTCGTCGCGGCCCAGGTCACGAAGGCCCACAGCAGCAACGCCGCGGCCAGGTCGGTGTAGATCGTGGCGAACCAGAAGGCCGGGATCTGCGGCACGGCGACCAGGAAGTGACCGAGGCTCGCGAGGCCGGACAGCGAGAAGACCATCAGGAACGCGAGCGCCCGCCAGTAACGTCCGCGCAGGTAGTCGCGGTAGCCGAGCACGCCGAAGACGGTGAAGAGGACGTACGCGACGACGACCAAGGTGGCGGCCATGCCCACCGAGACCCCCTCGACCTGCGGGTAGTCGGCCGCCCTGATCACGTTGTGCGCGTAGTGCAGCGTGGTGGTCAGCAGGGTGAAGGCCAGGATCAGGCGTAGCGCGGTGAGTCCGCTGGTTCGAAGAGCTTCCATGTTCGCCCCCTTTGCGATTTGATAGATCGCTCTAGCGAGAGAGTAGCCCAAGACGTGGGTGTGTGGAAATAGGGACGTTGAGTGTCCCTATTTCCACACACCCCGTACTCCGCGTAGCGATGCTGACTGACTGTGAGGGTCGGCGGGCAGGTCCGCACGTTCGCGCCACATGCGCCAGTAGTCACAAGGCACTTTCCAAGTACGTGAAGGCCCCCTTCACTGCGCTAGACGCAATGAAGGGGGCCTTCACGTACTTCAAGCGAGCAAGGTACGACGCCGAGCACCTCTTCGGCTCTCGGAATTGTCGGTGGGTGCGCGTAGAGAAGGAGGAGTGCCCGAAGCGTCCGTGCCCCTGATCGGGGTCGAGAACCTCAAGATGCCCGAGTGGGCCACGGTCGACGAGACCGTGGCCCAGGCGGGGATGGTCAAGGCCATCCGCACGCTCCCGTCCGCGGTGGCCATCGTGCTGCGGCTGGCCTGGCGGACGTCGCCGCGCCTGACCCTGCTGGCCGGCGTCGTCCATCTCCTTTCCGGCTGTGTCACGGCGTTCGGCCTGCTGGCCACGGCGAACGTGTTCCTCGCGCTGCTGGAGAACGGGCCGACGCCGGAGAAGGTGCTGCAATCGCTGCCCGCGCTGCTGGTCGTCGTCGGCACGTACGCCTTGCGCGCGCTGCTCGACACGGCGGTGGCGGCGGTCGAGGGCGCGCTCCGGCCGCGGGTGGTGACGTCGGCGGGCGACGAGGTCACCGCCGCGATGGTCCGCGTCCGGCTGCTGGCCTTCGAGGACGCGGATTTCCGTGAGCTGGCAAGGCAGGGCGCCCGGTATGGCGTCCGGTCGATCGAGATGAGCCTCCGCTGGCTCGCGGATCTCACCTCGGCGCTGATCTCGCTGGTCGCCGCGCTGGTGGCGGCCGGCCTGCTCAACCCGTGGCTCGCGCCGGTGCTGCTGCTCGCCGCGGTGGCCGACGGCTGGGCGGCGGCGAAGGTCGCGAAGCTGAACTACCGGCATTATCTGGACACCGTCGCCCGCAACATCCGGAAGGGGATCGTCGAGGAGGTCGCGACGTGGCGCCAGTTCGCGCTCGAACGGCACGCCCTCACTCTCCAGGAGCCGTTGCTCGGCGAGTACCGGCGGATCACCGAAAGCCTGATGCGCGAAGAGGTCCGGCTCGCGCATCGCAGCAACCTGGTCCGCCTCACCGGGCGCGCGGCGGCCGGAGTGGGCACCGCGATCGCGTATCTGGTGCTCGGTTTCCTCCTCTACACCGGCCAGATGGAGCTCGCCCTCGCCGGGACGGCCGCGCTCGCCATGCGGACGGCGTCGAATTCGCTGTCCATCACGATGCACGCGGTGAACTCCCTGTACGAGGAGTCGTTCTACATCGCCTTCTTCCACCGGCTGCTGGTGGAATCCGGGAAACGCGGCCCGGTGAAGGACGGGGTCGCCGCCCCGGCGGATCCGGCGGAGATCCGGCTGGAGAACGTCGGTTTCACCTACCCCGGCCAGGAGAACGCCGCGCTGCGCGAGATCTCGCTGACCATCCGGCGCGGCGAGGTGGTCGCCCTCGTCGGCGAGAACGGTTCGGGCAAGACCACGCTGGGCAAGCTGCTCACCGGGCTTTATCCGCCCTCGGAGGGAAAGGTGTACTGGGACGACGTCGATCTCGCGGGCGCCGATCACGAGTCGGTGCACGCCAATATCGCCGTCATCGCCCAGGATCCCGCCGAATGGCCGATGACCGCGGAGCACAACGTGACCGTCGGCAGGCTCGGCCGGGAGGATCCGGAGCACGCCGCGTGGCACGACGCGATCACCTCTTCGGGCGCCGACGAAGTGATCGACGCTTTGCCCGCCAAGGAGAAAACCGTGCTGTCCAAGAAGTTCGACGACGGGCAGGACCTTTCGGGCGGGCAGTGGCAGCGGATGGGCATCGCCCGCGGGATCTACCGCGACGCCGCCGTCCTGGTCGCCGACGAGCCGACGGCCGCCCTCGACGCGAAGGCCGAGGCCAGGGTCTTCGCGGGGCTGAGGCACGCGAGTGTCTCCGGGGCGGGCAGGCGCACGACGATCCTGGTGACCCATCGGCTGGCCAACATCCGTTCCGCGGACCGGATCCTGGTGCTGGAGAAGGGGCGGCTGATCGAGCAGGGCACGCACGCCGAACTCATCGAGGAAGGAGGCCTCTACCACGAGCTTTACGAAATCCAGGCTCGCGCGTACCGCGGCGAGTAGGCACACTGTCCTGATGCCGGAGAAGATCGCCGAAGTGAACGGCGTCCAGCTGTGCCACGAGACGTTCGGTTCGCCGGACGGCAGGCCGTTGCTGATGATCATGGGCCTGGCGTCGCAGATGATCTGGTGGGACGACGAACTCTGCGAGAACCTCGCGGCCGAGGGGTTCTACGTCATCCGCTACGACAACCGGGACGCAGGCCGGTCCAGCCGGATGACCGGCCGGGTGAACCTGCCGCTCGCGTACGCCCTGCGCACGGCGCCGTACTCCCTGGCGGACATGGCGGGTGACGCCGCCGGTCTGCTGACCGCGCTCGGCGTCGGGAGCGCGCACGTCGTGGGCGCGTCGATGGGCGGGATGGTCGCGCAGACGCTGGCCATCGAGTACCCGTCGCGGGTGCGGTCGCTGACGTCGATCATGTCGACCACCGGCAACCGGTTCGTCGGGCGGCCGAGCGCCAAGGCGATGGCGGCGCTGCTGACGGCGCCCCCGCGCGGTCGCGAGGAGTACGTCGACGCACTGGTGCGCACGTTCCGCGTCATCGGCTCGCCCGGCTACCCCTTCGACGAGGCGCGGATGCGTGAGCGCGCGGAGCGGTCCTTCGATCGCGGCGTCAATCCCGGCGGGACCGCGCGGCAGCTGGCGGCGATCGTTTCCAGCCGGGATCGCTTCCGCGCGTTGCGGAAGCTCGAGGTGCCCGCGCTGGTCGTGCACGGCTCGAAGGATCCGCTCGTGCACGTTTCCGGCGGCCGGGCGACGGCCCGCGCGCTGCGAGAGTCCGAAGTGGACATCGTCCCGGGGATGGGGCACGACCTCCCGCGCGCGATCTGGCCCCGGCTGACGCGCGGTCTGCTCCGGACGGCCGACCGCGCCGACGTCAGGATCCGGCGAGCGTGATCGAGCCCAGATGAGAGAAATGCGCCGCCACGCGTGAACCCGGGCGCACGTCGACGGCGTCGGTCATCCCTCCGGTGAGCACGATCCAGCCCGGCTCCAGCGCGAGCCCTCGCGCGCCGAGGGTGTTGGCCGCCAGCGCCAGGGCCTCCGCCGGGTGTCCTTGGACGGCCGCGCCGGTGGCGGTGTCGACGATCGCGCCGTCGACCTCCAGCAGCGCCGCCTCCAGCGAGAGATCCACTGTGGACGGTTCGGCGCCGACCGGCCCCAGCGTGAAGTACGCGGAGAAACCGTTGTCCGCCACGACGTCCGGCAGCTTGGCCCGGTAGCCGCGGTAGCGGCTGTCGACGATCTCGATACCGCCGTGGACCCGGCTCACCGCCGCCATCGCGGTCGCCGCGGTCACGCCGGGGCCGGCGAGCCGTTCACCCAGCACGAAGACCAGCTCTGGCTCCGCACGCGGGTGGATCAGCGACGGCACGGGGACACCGGCGGGCAACACCATCGCGTCGGTCAGCCACGCGAGCAACGGGACATCGATCCCCATCCGCTGCCGCATCGCCCGCGAGGTCAGGCCCAGCTTGACGCCGACCACCGTCTCGCCGCGCGCACGCCGAAGCCGCAGTGCCTCGTCCTGGATGGCGTAAGCGGTATCGACGTCCAGATCCGGCCATGCGTCGGTCAGTGGTTCGCGTTCTTCGCCGGACAGCAGCGCTTCCGCCGCCTCCCGCACGTCAAGGCTCACGGCCGTTCCTCCCCGGAGAATTTCGCGGTGACACCGCCGAGCCCCGCCATCGTCGCGACGACGGTGTCGCCGGGGCTCACCGGGATCGCGCGGGTCATCGAACCCGGCAGCACGACGTGCCCCGGTTCGAGCGCGACACCGAGCGGCCCGACCGTGTTCGCGAGCCACACCAGCGCGTTCACCGGTGAGCCGAGCACCGCGCCGCCGGCCCCGGTCGCCGCGAGCTCGCCGTTCCGGTGCAGGACACAACCCACCAGCCGCAGGTCGATGTCGCCGATCGCGGTCGGCCTGCTGCCGAGGACGACCCCGCCCGAGGACGCGTTGTCGGCGATCGTGTCGACGATGCTGATCTTCCAGTCCCGGATACGGGAATCGACGATCTCCAGCGCCGGTACGACGAAGTCCACCGCCCGCAGCGCGTCCGCCACCGTGACACCGGGGCCGCGCAGCCACGAACCGAGCACGAACGCGATCTCCGGTTCGATCTTCGGCTGCAGGAAGCCGCCGATCGGGATCGGCTGGTGTTCGAGATGGAACATCGAGGCGGTCAGATGGCCGTAGTCGGGCTGGTCGACGCCCATCTGCCGCTGCATGGCGGCGGAGGCGAGACCGACCTTGTGCCCGCGCACCTCGTCGCCGCGTTCGGCCCAGTGGCGGACGAGCCGCTGCTGGATGCGGTACGCGTCCTCCAGGGTCGCGGCGGGATAGGACTCGATGAGGGGCGCGATCGGTTTCCCGGTCTCGTACGCGCTGAGCAGCGCGGCCGCGGCCTCCTGCAGCGTGCTGGCGTCCATGGGCTCCTTCCGACAGCCGAACTCTGCCCCGCCGCCGGTGCCCGCACAAGACGCCCGTTCCACTGGCCGGTACGCACGGATTAGGCCGAAAGGGTCTCGCGGGACCCCGGTCATCACCTAGCCTGCTCCCATGTCCGATTGGACGCTCTCACGGGCGAAGGCCAGGATCGACCGCCGCGAGGAGCTCGACGAGCTCACCGCGCGTATCCGCTACGAGGTGCGGGTGCACCTCAACGAGCCCACCGCGCACACCGCCTACGACGAGCTGACCGACGTCTTCGCCATCGGGCACGCGGAGTGTTCGGCGCTGCTGAAGCATCGTCGTGTCCTTCCGTTGTGGGAGCGGCTGCTGCTCCAGCGCTATACCCGCCGCCTCTACGGCAAGGCGGTCTCGGCGACCGTCGGTGACCTTCCCGCCGACGCGGGCCCCGCGCCCGCGGCCGCGTTCGGCCAGGAGATCGCGTCGCTGACGCCGGATTCCGGGGACACCGGCGCGAAGTTCGACCTGCAGGGCCGCGGCCTGGTCAACGTCTTCCGGATCGCCGCCGGACGGCACGGCGAGATCTGGCCCGATCGCCACGACGTCGCGACGACGTCCGCGCGCAGCGTCCTCACCTGTTCCGCGGTCTTCCTGCGGCGCCGCGCCTGGCACGTCGTCTGGCCGGTGTACCGGGTGCGCGGGCTGCGGCTCTGGAAGCTCTAGCGACCGGGGCTGAAAGGGACTTTCCCCGCATCTCCCGCGGCGAAGGGCCCTTTCCCCTCATCGGATGTGTGGTCCCGGCGAAGTCGCAGAGCCGCTGGTCGCGGCCGCCATCGCGGGTGTTGCGAAAGCCACTTTCACAACCTTCAAGGTTGCGAAAGTGGCTTTCGCAACACGACCACCAGGCTTGACCAGCGAATCCCGACTTCGCCGGGGCCCTGGCATCGCATGCGGGGAAAGTCCCCTGTACCTGTGGAAGGTGTGAAGGTCGCGTTTCCTCGGCTGAGCCGAGGGAAGGGGGCCTTCACGCGCCGTCGTTGTGACTGGTGGGGCGAGTGGAGCGCGGGGCTGCCGGTGATCGCCCTCCAGGAATTCCCACGCACCCACCGTGGTTGCACCCGGTATGACCGATCGCGCCACCGAAATCCTCGCCGGTTCGAAGACGATCGCCGTCGTGGGGCTGAGCCGCGATCCGGCCAAGGCGTCGCACGGGGTCGCCGCCGTACTGCAGGCGCACGGGTTCCGGATCATCCCCGTGCACCCCTCGGCCGACGAGCTGCTCGGCGAGAAGGTGTACCGCTCGCTCGCCGACATCCCGGAGCCCGTCGACATCGTCGACGTCTTCCGGCCGTCCGGGGACACCCCGCCGATCGCCGAACAGGCCGTCGCGATCGGCGCGAAGGCACTCTGGTTGCAGCAGGGCATCGTCTCCGCCGAGTCCCGCCGGATCGCCGAAGAAGCCGGGCTGGCCTACGTCGAAGACCGCTGCACCGCCGTCGTCCGAGCGGTCGCGAATCTGTCTGTGCGTTAGAAACGTACTTCACGCCGAACCCCCGCCACGATTTTCCGGCGGGGGTTCGTTCATATCCGTGAACAAAAGAATGACCTTTGAAGTCATACACCGATTCGGATCCGTCCAATGGATTGGTCCAAACCGGTGATCTTGACCAGAAGCCTCCGAACTGGGAAAACTTGTCCGGTCGCCAGTTTGTTAAGAAACCTTCCCAAGGGTCGGGCGAGCTGTTAACGTCCGAATCCGCTTAGCGGAAACCGGTGCCGGTCATCGGCACCCCGGTCCAACGGAGGGGCGAAGTGGGCACACCACGGGGCCTGGATTCCAGTGGCACACTCGAGCGCGGGCTCGCGGTTCTCGAGCACGTCGGCCAGAACCAGGAGATTTCCACCAACGCGATCGCCCGGCAACTAGGTCTCTCCCGGAGCGCCGCGTACCGCATCGTCGGCACCCTCAAGAATCTCGAATACCTCGAAGCCGATCGCGCCACCGGACGGGTGCGGCTCGGTACGCGGCTGGTCGAACTCGGCGCCCGCGCGATGGCGGCGACCGACCTCCACCGCTGCGCGCCGCGCTATCTCGCGTCGCTCGCCGAACGCAGCGGCGAGACGACGTATCTCGCCGTCCCGGACAACGACACGATGGTCTACGTCGCCACCGAACGCAGCGCCAACGCCGTAACCCTGGCCTGCCGCCTCGGCACCCGCCGGCCGCAGCACGCGACGTCGCTGGGCAAAGCCTGGCTGGCGGCGCTGCCCGAACAGGACCGCGTCGAACGTATCCGCCGGATGAAACTCGACAGTCTCACGCTCAAGACGATCAACGATCCGGCCCGGCTCCTCGACGACCTGGCCAGGACCAGCCGTCGTGGCTGGGCCGTGGACGACGTCGAAAACGAACCGGACGTGGGCTGCGTGGCCGCCGCCGTCCGCGACCACACCGGACGGCCGATCGCCGCGATCAGCGTCGCGGGCCCCGCCGGCCGGGTGCTCCGCCGGACCGACGAACTGGGCGCGACGGTGGCGGGCACCGCGGCCGCGCTGTCGCTCCGGCTGGGTTACGTCCGCGCGCAAAGGGGCTGACGTGGGCTGGATCCAGGACTACCGGCCGGCGGGCGGGCTCTGGCCGTCCGCCGCGCTGGCGGCGCTGCCGATCATCGTGCTGCTGGTGACGCTGGGAGTCCTGCGCCGGTCGGCGCGGCTCTCGGCGGCGCTGGCGCTGATCACCGCGCTGCTGGTCGCGGTCCTGGTGTACCGCATGCCCGCCGGGCTCGCCTTCGATTCCGCGGCCATGGGTCTCGTGTTCGGGGTGTGGTCGGTGGCCTGGATCGCGTTCCACGCCGTGTACTTCCACAACGTCACCGTCGCGACGGGACGCTTCGACGACATCAAGGCGGTCCTCGCCGGGTTCAGCGAGGACCGCCGCCTCCAGGCCCTGCTGATCGCGTTCGGCTTCGGCGCGCTGCTGGAAGGGATCGCGGGCGGCGGCTCGCCGATCGCGATCACCGCGGCGATGATGGCGGCGCTCGGTTTCCCACCGGTGAAGGCGGTCGTGCTCGCGTTGCTGGCGAACACCGCGCCGGTCGCGTTCGGCGGCCTCGGCAATCCACTGATCGTGCTGGGAAGGCTGACCGCGCCGATCCTCGGGATCCACCAGGAACAGGCGACGGAACTGTTCTCGTCCATGGTCGGGCGCCAGCTCCCGTTGCTGGCGCTGATCGTCCCCGGTTTCCTGATCGTGGTCCTCGCGGGCTGGAAACGGATGATCGAGGTCTGGCCCGCCGTGCTGACGGCCGGGCTGTCGTTCGCCGTCATGCAGTTCGTCACCTCGAACTTCATCAGCGCGAGCCTCGTCGACGTCGTCGCCGCGCTCGCCGCGATGGCGTCACTGTGGATCTTGACGCGGTTCTGGCAGCCGTCGGCGGTTTGGCGTTTCGACGGCGAAGAACCGGCCCGCCTCGGGACGAAAGCCGGACGCGGCGCGATGTACGCGTGGGCGCCGTACATCGTCCTGATCGCGGCGATCCTCCTTTCCCGGATCGGCACGATCTTCAAGAACCTGCCCGAATGGCTGGACCTGACGAAGCTGCTGCACAAGGCGGATTGGGTGTTCGCGTGGCCGGGGCTGCACAAGGCGGTCGTCCAGCAGCCGCCGATCACGCCGAAGGACACCCCGTACGCGGCGACGCTGACCGTCGATTTCCTTTACTCACCGGGGACGGTGGCCCTGATCGCGGCGATCGGCGCGGGATTCCTGATGGGCGCGAAACCGCGGCTCCTGCTGGCTACCTACCAGCGCACACTGCACCAGATGCGCTGGGCGCTGGCGACGATCTTCATGATCCTCGCGATCGCGTTCGTCATGAACTACTCAGGTGCGACACAGACACTCGGTCTCGCGCTGACGACCACCGGGGTGCTGTTCCCGTTGTTCTCCGCCTACATCGGCTGGCTGGGCGTCTTCCTCACCGGATCGGACGCGTCGACGAACAGTCTCTTCGGGCCGATGCAGGTGATTTCGGCTCAGCAGCTGCACGTCGACCCGATCCTCGCCGGCGCCACCAACACCTCCGGCGGCGTGATGGGCAAGATGATCTCGCCGCAGAACCTGTCCATCGGCGCCACCGCGATCGGGCGATCCGGGCAGGAGGGCGCGCTGCTGCGGCAGACCTTCCTGTGGTCGGTCGTGCTGACCGCCGTGGTCGGGGCCATCGCGTTGCTGCAGGCGACCGTGCTGGGGTTCATGATCCCGTCGTGACCCCGAATACGGGAATGTCCACAATGGTCACCCGATCTTTACCGGCCATTGGGCTGGATGGATGAACGCCAGGTTCGTTCACCGGAATGGGAACTACCGTTGTCCTCATGCCCATGACGCTGATCAAAGGTACGTTCCAGCTTGTCGGAGCCTCACCGGACGGCGATTCGGTACGGTTCTATCCCGAAGATCCCCAGGCGACCAAAAAGGCGGGCCTGAAGGTCCGGCTCAATTCGCGGGGCGGGATGCAGTTGCGGCTCGACGCCATCGACGCGCTCGAAACGCATTACCAGGCCAGGGGAACCGGCGGGATGTGGCATCAGCCCGCGGAGTTCGCGGACGCCGCCGCGGCGAACCTGCTGAAGGCCCTCGGTTTCAAGACGGTCGAACGCGACGAACGGGGAAGGGTCACTTCGTCGACGCCGATCAAGGTAGCCGGTCACATACTGACGCGATTCGCCGACAAATACGGACGGGCGGTCGCGTTCGCCTTTCCCGGACAACGGCCGGGACGTTCGGCGGACCTTTCCCAGGTCCATCTCGACGTCAAAACGCTGAAGAACTCCGCGAACTACCGCCAGGTCGCGGACGGGCTCGTCTACCCGACGTTCTATTCGCTGCTTTACCCCGACCTGCGTGACGCTTTGGCCGAAGCCGCGGTCAAGGCGCGCGAGAACGGGCTCGGGCTGTGGCCTCGCGATGTCACGAACTCCGGGTTCAAGCTCTCTTCGCGGCGGCAACTGGCCGACGAACTGGTGATCCTGCCGAAACTGTTCCGCAGGCTCGTCGACTACCTCGCGCTCGACGAAAGCGGCGGCGTGTCGCTGAGCGGCTTCTCCGACTTCCTCGATTCCCGCAACGACCGCCTGTTCACCGTCCCGGACGGGCACGCCACGGAATTCGAGACCTTGGTGAGCGTGAAGCGGCAGACCGTGAACCTGACGATCGAGCCGGAGAGGATCGTCTTCATCGAGGCATGAGCCGCCGTGTCGGCAAAAAGACCGTACCTCCCTCCCCCGCCGGCGTGCTCATCTGAAAGGTGGGAGAGGGAGCCGATGCAAGGAGACGGTTCGCGACGGCCGGAGGAGGCCGGCGGGCGGATGGAGACAGCCTCGAAGCTCGTCGACGCCGTCCGCGTCCTGGTCGTGCGCTACTGCCGGGCGCGGATCGGCCGCCGTTCGGGCACCTACGACATAGCCGACGCCATCGCGGGGGACGGCTGCCGCGAGATCATCGCCGGGGCGGCGGGAGCGCCCGCGCTCCTCACCTTCGCCTACGACGTCATGCGCGGCCTGGTGGACGACTTCCACCGGACCGCCGCCGAACTGCCGAACCCGCTTTCGGGCCTGCCGGGCCAGCAACGCGAGATCATGGTCCTGCGGTCGCTCGTCGGGCTTTCCGCCGACGACACCGCGCTGGCGCTCGGCTGCTCCGTCCAGGCCGTCCGGCTGGGCCAGCACCGCGCGCTGAGCGCCCTGCGCCCCGCCCCCGCCTGACGCGTTTCGTCCTCTACTTGCGGTAGTTCGTGGCACGAACTACCGCAAGTAGAGGACTAAACGCGGCGGGTGCACTCCGCGGCCCGGTTCAGCAGCAGGGTGCGCTCGCGGTCGTTCGAGGTCATCTCGGCCGCGCGCTCGAACTCGACGCGGGCCTCGTCGAGGCGGCCGAGCTTCGCCAGGAAGTCGCCGCGCACACTCGGCAGCAGGTGGTACGACTTCAGCGCGGGCTCCGACAACAGCTTGTCGACGACTTCGAGCCCCGCCTCCGGCCCGACGGCCATCGACAGCGCCACGGCCCGGTTCAGCTCGATCACCGGCGACGGATTCAGCTTCCCGAGCCCTTCGTACAGGACGGCGATACGCGCCCAGTCGGTCTCGTCGCCGGTTCGCGCCCGCGCGTGGCAGGCGGCGATGGCGGCCTGCGCCGCGTAGACGCCGAAAGCGCCGTCCGCGAGCGACTCGGCGAGTTCCAGCGCGGCGAGACCGCGGCCGATCAGGAGCCGGTTCCATTTCGTCCGGTCCTGATCCATCAGCAGCACCGGTTCGCCGTTCGGCCCGACGCGCGCGGCGGATCGCGACGCCTGGATCTCCATCAGCGCGACGAGCCCGTGCACCTCGGGTTCCTTCGGCATCAGCCCGGCCAGGATCCGGCCGAGCCGCAGTGCCTCTTCGCACAGCCCCGGGCGCATCCAGTCCTCGCCCGCTGTCGCCGAATAGCCCTCGTTGAAGATCAGGTAGATGACCTCCAGCACCGAGGACAGGCGCGCGACCCTGTCCTGCCCCTCGGGCACCTCGAACGGCACCTTGGCGTCGCCGAGGGTCTTCTTCGCCCGCACGATCCGCTGCGCGATGGCGGTCTCCTTGGCGAGGAACGCCCGCGCGATCTCGTGCGTCTGGAGCCCGCCGATCATCTTCAACGTCAGCGCCACCCTGGCCTCGGTCGAAAGCACCGGGTGACACGCGGTGAACACCAGCCGCAGCAGATCGTCCTCGATCCGGTCGTCGAGCCCCGCGGTGAAATCGGGATCCTCCTCGAACTCCAGGTCGCGGCCGATCTCACCGAGCTTCTTCTCGTACCGCTCGTTGCGCCGGAAGGTGTCGACGGCGCGACGTTTCGCCGTGGTCATGAGCCAGGCGCCCGGATTCCTCGGGACGCCCGACTCAGGCCACTGTTCGAGCGCGGCGACCAGCGCGTCCTGCGCCAGTTCCTCCGCGAGCCCGACATCGCGCGTCATCCGCGCGAGGCCGGCGATGAGGCGGGCCGATTCGATCCGCCACACCGCGTCGATCGCCGAACGGGGGTCTGCTGTTGCCGTCACGCCGACCAATCAACATCGTCGGCGCGGCGACCGCAACCACTAGTTCTCCTCGGCCTGCTCCCGCAGCTTCCGCTCGTGCTCGACGATCTCCGGGGTCGCGTTGTCGAAGTCCTCCAGCTCCGCGATCCGGCGGATCTCGATCTCGCCCTCGCGGAACGGCGCGCGCTTCATCCATTCGACGACCTCGGCCCGGTCCTTCACCTGCAGGATCCAGAAACCCGCGATCAGCTCCTTGCTCTCCGCGAACGGCCCGTCGACGACCCTGGCCTCCGTGGTGCCGGAGTACTGGATGCGGAAACCCTCGGCGCTGGGGAGCAGGCCTTCACCCGCGAGCATGACGCCGGCCTTCACCAGTTCCTCGTTGAACTTCCCCATCTCCTGCAGCTCCTCGGCGCTCGGCTGCGCACCGGCCACGTCGGACTTCTCGTCGCTCTTGACAATCACCATGAACCGCATCTGAGGTCTCCGTTCCCGGCGGGGCTCGTCCCTGCCACATCTACGCGTCGATCGGGCACCCCGGGTTTCGACACGGTCCCCGAACTTTTTTCCGCGGTCATTCGAGCAGCCGGAAAACCGCAGGTCAAGCGCCCATGTCACAATGTCCCCCCGTGGCATCCCTCCCCGAAACCCTCCGCTCCGCCCTCGACGAAGAGCTGGGCAAGTACCCGCAGAACCGGCTGACGCAGTCCGTCGAGCGGCTCAGCACGCGCTACCGCGAGAACAACCCCGCGAGCGCCCCCATCCTCTCGTCCGAGGTCGACATCGCGGCGTACGCGGGCTACCGGATGCCTGCCACGTACGCGGCCGTACACGCCGTTCTCGCCGAAGCCGCCCTTCGCGCTCCTGGGTTCGCTCCGCGGACACAGATCGACGTCGGCGGCGGGACCGGTGCAGCGATCTGGGCGGCGGCCGGTGTATGGCCGTCGCTGGCGGAGAGCACCGTCGTCGAGCAGGTCCCGGGCGCGATCGCGCTGGGACGGCGGCTCGCGGTGAACGCCGAGGACGAAGCCGTCCGGGGCTCGACCTGGCGACGTGGCCTGATCGACCCGGCCGCGCCCGCGCCGGAGGCCGATCTGGTGACCCTCTCCTATGTCCTCGGCGAGCTGCCCGAAGCCCGCCGGGCCGACGCCGTCCGCTGGCTTTCGGCGAAGGCCGGGATGCTCGTCCTGATCGAACCCGGCACCCCGGCCGGCTACGAACGGATCGTCGAAGCGCGGGATCAGCTCGTCGGGCTCGGGCTCTCCCTGGTCGCGCCCTGTCCGCACGAGGACGCGTGCCCGATCCCGCGGGGCAAGGACTGGTGCCATTTCTCCGCGCGTCTCCCGCGCACCGGCCTGCACCGCCAGCTCAAGTCCGGAACGCTCGGCTTCGAGGACGAGAAGTTCTCCTACGTCGTCGCGTCACGCACGGCACCGGAACGCGCCGAAGCCCGCATCCTGCGGCATCCGGCCAAACGCAAGGGCATGGTCGGTCTCTCCCTCTGCGCCGGGACGGGCCTCACCGAAACGATCGTCACCAAACGGCACGGCACGGCCTACCGCGCGGCCCGCGACGCCGGTTGGGGCGACGCCTGGCCCACTCAGTCCACAGTGGACTGACGAGTCCGCCGCGCCTGATTGCCGACGGCGGCGAGCAACGCGCCCAGCGCCGGATTGTCGTTGCTCCGCCGCCACATCAGTTCGAGCTCGACCGGGTGGTTCTCGGCACCGGCCACCGGACGGAGCACCACCCCGTCGAAGCGCAGCGTGGTGGCCGCCGCCGGAACCAGCGCGATCCCGAGTTCCGCCTTCACCAGCGCGAGCACCGTAGACACCTGACAGGGATATTGCGTGTACTCCGGCAGCACCCGGGCGGCGCGGAACACCGCCACGAGCAGGTCGTGGAAATAGCGGCCCTCCGACGGCGAATACATGATGAACGGCTCGCCGTCGAAGTCGCGGACATCGGGATTCTTCTTCCGCCGGGCCAACGGATGCGCCGACGGCAACGCCGCCAGCAGCGGTTCCCGCCACAACGGCAGGGTCACGACGCCGTCTCCCGTGACCGGCGGCCGGATCATCCCGAGATCGATGCCGCCCGCCAGCAGCTCCTGCACCTGCGCCGCCGTCGCCATCTCCCGGAGCACGAGATCGACGCCGGGCACCTCGGCGTTCGCCACGGCGACGACGCGTTCGAGATACGAGTACGCCGCCGTGGCGGTGAACCCGAGCGTGACGACCCCGGCCTCACCCTTCTTCGCCCGCCGCGCGTACAGCGTCGCTTCCTGTGCCGAACGCAGGATCTTCCTTGCCTCGGCGAGGAAAACCCGTCCGGCGGGGGTCAGCCGGACGGCGCGATGCGTCCGGTCGAAAAGCTCGACCCCCAGTTCGCGCTCCAGCAGCTGGATCCGCCTGCTCAACGGCGGCTGGGTCATCGAGAGGCGCTCCGCCGCCCGGCCGTAGTGCAGTTCCTCGGCCACCGCGACGAAACTCACCAGCTGCTCCAGCGAAAACACCCAGCCAGTCTAAGTATCACCGAGGGGCGGACAAGCGCCGAATCGGTATCGTTCAGCGCCGGATTTCCACTGTGCGGTCGATGATCCCGGTCGCCACGGCGAGGATCTTGCGGTTGTTGCTCCGCGCGTAGGCGCGCAATACGCCGAACGCCTCGCCGACCGAAACGCGAAGCCGTTCGGCCAGAACACCTTTCGCCTGCTCGATGATCACCCGGCTGTTCAGCGCCGTTTGCAGCTGCGCCGTGATGATCTCCTGCCGCTGCAGCAACCGGTGATGCAGGATGCCGATCGTGGCGACATCCGCGAGTGCCTGCCCCAGCCGCAATTCCTCCTCGCCGAGCAAGGCGGGGCGTGTACCGAACAGGTTCAGCGCGCCGATCACCTCTTCCCGCAACCGCATCGGCAACGCGTACACGGAACGGAATCCGGCGTTTTCCGCCTCCCGGGCGAACTTCGGCCATCTTCCGCGCGCACGCACCAGATCCGCGCATCGCACCGGCTCGCCGTCCTGGTAGCAGTCCAGGCACGGTCCTTCGGAGTTCTGCAACTGGAACAATTCGAGCAATCGGGTCTGCTCGTCGTAAGCGGCCACCATGGTGAGCCTGCCCCGCGGGTCGGCGAGCAACAGGCCCGCGGTGCAGACGCCGAGCAACTCGACGCATCTGTACGTGAGCAGATCGAGGAACTCGATGAGGTCGAAATCGTCGACAAGCGTGTCCGCCAGCTGAACGAAGGTTTCCCGCAAGGCGGTCGCGGAGTCGGTCATCGTTTCTGGTCTCTCCTTAGGCACACGGCCCATCACGACCCCGGCCGAACGCGAACCGTCGCAGCACCACGTCCTCGGCCACTTCGCTCAGCCTGCGGCCGTGGGCGAAGGCGTGGGCACGCAGACGGGCGAGTGCGTCCGCGAGCCCGATGTCGAGCTGGACCGACACCATGCCCGTGGCCTGATGGACCTGAGCACGATGCTGGGTGAATTCGAGGTCGATCAGTTCGGCGAGCCCGGGCCCGTCGACATCGGCGACGGCGAGGGTGATCGCGGCTTCGGCGCAGACGAGCGCCTCCGCCTGGCCGTTCACCGAAGGGAGCCCCGCGAGTTCGCGGTAGCAGTCGACGACGCCCACTTTGATCGCCCCGGCCTGGATGGGCACCGCGATGATCGATTTGACGCCTCGGTCGATCGCCTCGGGGGCGAACATCGGCCACCGGAGCGACGCCTCCGAACCGGTCATGTCGGTGACGACGACGAGCGTCCCGCCGTCCATCACCTCCAGCGCCGGCCCTTCTCCCAGGGTGAACTGGAGGTCTTCCAATTCCCTGCTGCGTTCGTCGGTGGCGAAGACCGGCTCGACGGGACCTCCTTTCGCGGCGAGGGCGAGGCCGGCTCCCGCGGCCTCGAGAACCTCCCCGCACACGATGCACGCGTGTTCCACTGTCACCGCGGAACCGGATTCCGAAGCGAGGTTACGCAACTTCGCCCATACCAGTGCGGTGTGATCGGGCCTTGCAGGCCTCATGACTGCCTCTCGGCGGTTGTCCGGTGCCGGACGGGATCGCCGAGGTCAGGGGCGAACAGCGCGAACGAGTCGCTCGCACCACCTCGATTGTCGCACGTTTCCCCTCTTTGCCGTGCTTTCGACGACTTCTTCGGCACCAACGCAGTAGCCCGAAGAGCTGAACGGCGGGTTCGGGTGAGGCGTCAATGGTCCGTTCGGCCGGTTCGGCCTCACCGGACCACGCCTAGGGTGGAATCCGAGACCGCTCGTCCCGGCCCCCGGCAGCGGCACTCGACGGCGAGCTCTGGAGGGGCCATGTGCGTTCGCATTCTCGAAACCCGCGCCAAACGGGAGAATCCGTTTGTCCGGCTGCTGATCCGCATTCAGCTCAAGGCGTCCTGGCGCTGAGCGCAGGCGCGCAGCCTGCTGATCGCGCGATGTTTGGTCACCCGCACCCGTGACGACGTCGTCCCGAGCGCCGCCGCGGTCTCGTCCGACGTCAGCTCGCCGATCACCCGCATGCCCAGCACCTCCCGGTGGGAGGTCGGCAGCGTCCGCATCAGCCTGCCGAGCCGGAGACCGAGATCGGTCCGCAGGGCGCGCTGCTCGGGTTCCTCCGCGGCCCCGGCCGGCCGTTCGGGGAGTTCGCCGGTCAGCACCTGCTTGCTCCGCGCGGCCTTCCGGAACACGTCGGCGACCTTGTTCGCCGCGATGGCGCGCAGGAGGAACAGGAAGGAGCCGCCGCGGCGGCCGTATCCGGGGAGCGCGACGAAGACCGCGAGGCAGATCTCCTGCGCGACGTCGGCCGGTTCGAGATAGGTCAGCTCATGGCCGCCGAGGCGGGTCCCGGCGTAGTGCCGCGCCCAGCTCGCGACCGCGGCCATCAGCTCGTCCATCCCGTGTGGCTCGCCGTCCACCGCGGCCTTGGCCAGACCGTCCCAGCAGGCGGGGGAAATCCACGTCTCACCGCCGCCGGTTCTTCGCATCGGAAACTCGTCGCTCATGTCCCGCTCCCCACGGATGAGAAAACCCGGCCGCCGGGGTCCAGGACGGAACCCGGCCCACGGTAGCCGAGGAATCCGGCCACCTCAATCGGCGAACGGCCCGCGACGAATTGTCCGGCCCGGCGGAAAACCGGACAGATTCCCACCAGTGGTCTGGACAACTTCGCGTCCGCCGACGTAACTTCCCGTGCTGAGACCCCTCGCCAAGGTCACGCCCAGGCCGGGAACGCGCCCCCGGCCGACATCCGCAAGCACCGCCGCGGCGCGTCCACGCACCGCGGCGGGATTCCGCCGAGGAGTGAACTGTGCGCATCCGCAAGAAGATCCGGCGCGTCTTGACCGCGTTGGCGGTCGCCCTCCCCCTGGTCACCGGTGTTTCGGCGCTTTCGGCGTCCACCGCGGCCGCCGCGGGCCCCGATCCGCTGCCACTGACCGTCACCAACAACTCGAACCGCTCCGAAGCGGTCCACCTCTACGTGCTCGGCACGAACCTCAACACCGGGAAACTCGGCTACGTCGACGCCGGCGGCGCCTTCACCCCGTGGCCGGCGGGCGCGAACCCGCCCAGCCCCGCGCCGGACGTCTCGATCGCCGGTCCCGGCAACGGCGGCTCGACCACGCTGCGGATCCCGCGGATGCTCTCCGGTCGCGTCTACATGTCCTTCGGGCAGAAGATCAAGTTCTTCCTGACCCCGGACGGGCTGGTGCAGCCCGCGCCGTGGGCCGACGGCGACCCGAACCGCGACATCCTGTTCGACTGGAGCGAATTCACCTACGACAACGGTGGGCTGTTCATCAACAGCTCGCAGGTCGACATGTTCAGCGTGCCGCACGCCGTCGGGCTCACCAACGGGGCGGGCGCGAGCAAGGAGGCCGGACGCCTCAAGCCGGGTGGCCGCGAGGCCGTCTTCAACGCCGTCCGAGGTCAGTCCGGTTTCTCGAACCTGGTGCACGACCGGCTGCGGGTGCTCGCTCCGGGCAAGGGGCTCGACACCGGCAAGTTCAGCGGGACCTACCTCGACGGTTACGTCACGAGCGCCTGGAACGCCTACAAGTCGACACCGCTGACCGTGGTCCCGTTCGAGGCCGAACCCGGCAAGAAGTTCACCGGGCGGACCGGCGGGGACGACGTCCTGCGTTTCACCGACACCTCGGGCGCCACGGTGGCGTCGTTCGGCAAGCCGAGCACCCGTGACGTCTTCAACTGCGACGGACGGCTGCACGCGCCGAACGACCAGGTCGTCGGCCCGATCGCGCGGACGCTGTGCGCGGCGCTGCACCGCTCGACCCTCGGCACCCTGCACACGCAGCCGACGTACGACGCGGGCCAGTTCTACAAGCAGCCCGTGACGGACCACTACTCGCGGATCGTGCACGAGCAGATGGTCGACGGGAAGGCGTACGGGTTCGCTTTCGACGACGTCGGGCACTTCGAGTCGCTGGTGCACGACGGGGATCCGCGGACCGCGCGGATCATTCTGACCGCGTTCTAGGAGCCGGGCCCGACGTCGCGAAAGCCACTTTCGGGACACCTGACGTCCCGAAAGTGGCTTTCGCGACACCCCCGGCAGCCGAGAGCACCTACCGCGCCCCGCTCCCGATCCGCCAAGCCGACATCCCGATCCCGCTCGGCACGAGCGAGAACGACGGCGGCTCGGGGGCGCGGACGCGCTCCAGTTCGACCGGGGTGTACCGCGCGCATTTCCGGTGCCATTCCAGGATTCCGGCCATCCAGTCCTTCAGGTGGTCCGCGTACCCGGTCAGCGCCGCGCGGACGTCGTCGCCGAGCCCGAGGTCGTCGCACATCCGCGGCAGGTCCTCGCCGGCGAGCTGCTCGAACTGCGTCATCCGCGCGTTCATCAGCCGGGCGGCGATGTCACGGGCCTCGATCCGGCCCACCTCCAGGAACCGTTCGACGACGAACACGAGGTTGTGCACCTCGCCCTCGTACTCGATCTCCTTCTGGTACGAGAACAGATCGTTGCCGAACGCCGCGCAGTCCTGCGCCGCGGTGTCGAGTTCGGACAGCACCCGGTTCTGGAACAGTTCCGGCGGCAGGACGTCGCCGAGTTCGAGGAGCGCGAGGCTCTTCGTCAGGTCGGATCCGAACGTCCGCCGCCGCATCTCCACGTAGTCGACCGGGTCGGGGATCCGGTTCTGCGCCTGGTTCCCCACCTCCCACACCCAGCTCGCGGTCATGCTCTCGACCGCCCGCCGGAACCCCGCCCGCCCGCGCGGGGTCAGCGGTCCGGCGGTGCGGTCCCACAGGTTCGCGAGGCCTCGCTCGATCGCGTTCGACGGCTTCGGCACCGGCCCGCCGTCGAGCGGCATGAACAGGGAAAGCCGGTCACTGCACAGTTTCGCGGCGATCGGGTCCCGTTTCGCACCGAAGACCAGCGGGAAGTAGTCGTCGCCGTAGGTACCCCAGGTGAGCCAGTCGGCCGACCGCTTCAGGCGTTCGAAGTCCGCGTCCGCGTCGATCATGGCGGCGCACCGCGCCAGGTCGATGCCGAGAAACCGGCGCTCGTCCCAGACGCCGTCGTCGAACATCCCCATCTCGCGTGCCCAGCCGGGCGCGTATTCGCGGGCGGCGGCGAGATGCGGGCTGGTGCGCACCGGGTACGGCATGCGGAATTCCGGCAGGGGCAACGGTCCCGCCTTCGCGAACGGCGGCGGCGCCTGCTGCCGCGCCCGCTGGACGAAGCCGGTCCCCTGGGCGCCGGAGGCCGCGCCCTCGTTCATGTACCGGCTCGACCGCACGTGCCATTCGTGTCCGCCGGACTGCCAGTCCTGCAGGCCTTTGACGTAGAGGCCGACCGCGATCTGCTCGTCCAGCGAGACGTCGCGTTCGGCCAGCAGCGCGGGCACCTCGACGAGCGCGGTGTTCTCGAACTGCTGCAGCCGAGAGGTCAGCAGGTCGTTGGTGAGCTCGGCGGCCTCCTGCGTCGGACAGCCGAGGAACTCCTCGAAGACGAGGACCGCGTTGGAATTCTCTCCTTCTTCACGTACTTCGCGTTGGTAGGAGAAGAGATCGTTGCGAAGGTGGACGGCGTCGGCGAACGTGTCGCGCAGGACCTCCATCGGCCTGGCCGCCGCGATCTCGTCCGGCACTTCGGCGCCGGCCGCGTACTCGATGAGGTTCGCCGACCACGGCGCGCCGCCCACCCGGCGGCGCATCTGGACGTATTCGATGGGGTTCGCGATCCGGCCCCGGTCGATGTTGTCCAGTTCCCAGAGCGATTCGACCATCAGGTTGTGCGTACTGGTGACGAACCGCCGCCGCCAGGCCTCCGACATCGAGGGAATGGTGCGCGCCCAAAGGTTCTCGAGCCCGGCTTCGGCGGGATTCGCCGGTTCCGGTGACGTTTCCCCCGGCCCGGTCATGAACAGTTCCAAGCGGTCCAAATAGGCTTTGGCACCCTCGGTGTCCCGGGTGTACTTGAATTGCGCGAGGAAATCGTCGTCGAAGAAGAACACCCACACGTACCAGTCCGTGACCAGATCGAGGGACGGCCCGTCACAGTCCGGATGAGTGTGCGCGCAGAGGAGCGCGTAATCCATTTTCGCCAGCACCTGCTCGGTCCAGACGACGTCACCGGACGGCGACGGCGAATCGAGCATCCCCATTTCCCTGGCCCAGGCCATACTGTGCGTCCGTGCCGCTTCGAGGTGCGGATTCATCCTGGCCGGATGCGGCAGGTAGAACTCGGGCAAGGTGAAAGCCTGCATCTGCGACTGCCTCCCGGGCCGGTGTCGGATCCGTTCCGACGTTTCCAGCCCGCCGTCGCGCCGGGCAACCGTCCAGGCGAGCGATTCGCGGTGCCATGGAGTGAATTCAGTGCCAGAGGGACGCCGCGTCGACATAGGGCGCGAGCAATCCGGCCAAGACCTCGTCGCCGTTCCCGGTCAATTCGTCCTCGGCGATCCGGCGGGCGACACCGGCCAGGAAATCCGCGGCCTGCACGCGCGGATCCGTCCGTGAATCCACGAACGCCATCCCCGCCAATCCCGGGCTCGATACGATCCGGGCGAGCCGATCCCCTTTGAGCGACGGTTGTTCGTCGTGGACGAGAAAGACCTGCTCCCCGCCGTCGCTCCAGTACTCGATGGCGCGGAGGATGGCGGGCACCAGCGGATCGAGGATTTCGGCGTCACGGGCCGCGGCGACCTTCGCCCTCAGTTCCGCGGTGTCCCCGGCCATCGCGAAGAACGACCCCGCCGCCGGATTCCGGCGATTCCTGGTCCGCAGCACGTCGTTGAACGCGGCGAGGAGTTCGTCGTCCGGCCGGAGGTCCGCGCCGGCGAGCGCGCGGAGTTCGTTCGCCAGCAGCCGTTTCTTGTCCACGAGGTACACGTGCGCTCGCCCGTGGACCGGTCCGCTCGGCCCGAGGAACCATTCCAGGACCCGCCGGTGCTTCGCGCGGAGAAGATGGTTGGCCTTGTACTCGACCGCCGGCGAACGGATCCTTCGCCGCAGTTCGGCCAGGCAGGCGGCGGCCTCTTCGAGACTCAGCCGGACCCCCGCGTGCGCGAAAACGCCGGTCTCCCCGCCGATCAGTTTCCCGCCCTCGGACCCGGACTCGTCGCAGGCGATCTCCAGGGGCACGCCGCGCATCGTGCCCGATCACCCCGGCGACGTCGACCGGGTTTACGCGGGTTCGGGCAGCGGCTCCCCGGTCTCGAGCAGCGTCTTGAGGCTCGACAGGATCGACGGCCAGCCGCCCTTGACCATCTCGAGCGCGGTGCTGCCCGGGTCGAAACCGTCGTGCACCACGGTCAGTTTCACCGTGTCCCCGACGGGTTCGAGATCGAAGGTGACCTTCGACCGCGATTCGGCCTGGAGCTTCGCCGACACGTCGTCGTCGAGGCCGACCGACTTGGCGAACTCCGGCGTGAAGGTGTGCCACGTGTAGGACAGGCGCCGGTACGGATCGGCTTCGAGGACGACCTGCCCGGGGTCCTCCAGCTTCACGCCGAGCTGCTCCCAGGCCATCGCCGACCCCGGCTTCCAGTCCGAAGTGAACTCACAACCCCAGTACCGCTTGGTGAAGGCCGGATCGGTGAGCGCTCGCCACAGCCGCTCCGGCGTCGTCCTGATGTAGCTGGTGTACACGAATTCGTCGGTGCCCATGGGTTCCTGCTCCAATGCCTTCTTGAGGTCGGCGAGCGCGTCGACGCGGCCCTGGTGGTAGCGGTCGATCCAGCGCTCGGCGATCGCGTTGATCGGCTCCGCGTTCACGTAGTGCAGCTTCTCCCGGCCACGGCGCACCGTGGTCACCAGATTCGCCGCTTCCAGCACGGCCAGGTGCTTGCTGACCGACTGCCGCGCCATGTCCAGCCCCGCGCACAACTCACGCAGGGTCTGCCCGTTGCGGGCGTTCAGGTCGTCGAGCAACCGGCGACGGCTGGGGTCCGCCAGCGCCTTGAAGACCTCGTCCATACCGCTCTCCTCGCAATATGCAGCCTCTTGGCTGCCTTTCCAAGTTAGGCAGCCAAGAGGCTGCATGTCAAGCTGTCACGTTTGCGGCGGCTCACTCGTCCAGGTGGCGTACCTACGAGAGCCGGGTCTTGTCGTATGCCGCGCGGGCATCGTCGATATGCGGCATGTGCGTGATGCTCCAGTCGAGAAGCGGTGCGGTGGCCTCGCGCAGGGTCTGGCCCATCGTGGTCAGCTCGTAACTGACGTGCGGCGGCATGACGTTGTGGACCGTGCGCGTCAGGATCCCGTCGCGCTCGAGGTCGCGCAGTGTCACAGTGAGCATGCGCTGACTGATGCCGTCTATGGCACGTTTGAGCTCGGTGAAGCGCCGCGGCCCGTCCTTGAGCATGCGCACGATCAGCAGCGCCCACTTGTCCCCGACGATCCCGAGGACTTCGCGGGCCTTGCACGGGTCCTGCATGGTTACCTCCTGAGAACCAGGGCACCGAAAAGTGCCGTATTGCCAGGTACGCGCCGGGTGGATCACGATATTTCCGGTTACCGAACAGTACCGAGGCACGAGGAGGAACCACTCGCCCATGGTCGCATTTCTGTTGGTGCACGGCGCCTGGCACAACGGTCGGAGCTGGGACCGGGTGGTCCCGCTGCTGGAGGCGGCCGGACACCGGGTCTTCGCGCCGTCCTTGACCGGTTACGGCGACAAAGCACACCTGCTGAGCCCCGAAGTCGGCCTCGGCACCCACATCGACGACATCACCGGCCTGATCCAACGCGAGCGTCTTGACGACGTCGTGCTGGTCGGCCACAGCTACGCCGGGATGGTCATCACGGGAGTCGCCAACCGGGTCCCGGAACGGATCGCGCACCTGGTGTTCCTCGACGCGATGGTCCCCGAAAACGGCGAAGCCGCGATCGACGTCCTTCCCGTCACCCGGCAACTCGTCGACCTCGCCGTGGACGGCTGGCGAGTTCCGCCGATGCCGGAGCAGCCACCGCCGCTCGGCTTGTTCGGGGTCACCGACCCAGCCGACGCCGCCTGGTTGCGCGAAATGCTGTCGGACCACCCGGTGCGGTGCCTGCAGGAGCCCGTTCGATGGGACACCCCGGCCGCGCGCACGATCCCGCGAACGCACATCCACTGCACGCGGGGGCAGCCAGCGGGGATCACCCGGCGCCCCGTCCCCACCGACGAGCGGACGCGAGAATTGCCCACCGGCCACGACTGCATGATCACCATGCCCATCGAACTCACCGCGCTGCTGCTCGAAAACGGCCTGGTTGCCAAGGCTGACAACCAGGACCGTCCGACCGACGGTCGTCGGCCACCGCCCATACACCCGTGACGTCCTCCAGGTCCGGCAGCCCAGGCCCACGATCAAGCCCTCGACGACCAGTGTGACTCGGTCGGTTTCGCGGCGTCGAGATCGGAGGTAGCTGACGCTGACGAGGTCGCAGGCATATCCACCACGACCGGCGAAGGTTTCGACTGCGGAGCAGGCGATTGCGCATCAGGATCGCGGCCCACCGGGCTGCGCCCGCCGGTCGAGAGGTGCGGGCGCGAGAACCCTGTGCCGAATGAGGAGTCATGGCTTCGAGGACGAGGCGTCCTCCGGCGAGATCCTGGCTCTGAGTGCCATCACCGGCACCGGGTACCAGCCCGGCCTCAACGGACCGTGCTCGAACAGGACGACCATCGAAGAGTCCGTGCCACCAACCCAGGCCGAGAGCAGCCGCTGCCCCTCCTTGTGCCCAGCACGATAAGTCGACTCGACAGTACGGACTTCGATCACGCTGCCGTCCTCGAACTCGACGGTGATCACGGACGGTTCGAACGGCGTGCCGTAAGGCCTTCGCACGGTGATCGACTTCGTGGCGCGCCAACCCGTCTGCCGCACCGCCCGATATCTCCGTGCCCAGCCCTTCATCGCCGCCAGACTCATCGGTACCGCGATCACCGAGACCAGCACGGCGAGAAGATGAACCGCTGCCACGACACCGTTGAAACCGGCCGCGCCGGTGACAATGCTCGTGGCCGCCATCAGGAAGGCAAGAACCCAGAACGCGGCGAAGAAACCCGCGTTACGGCTCACGGCACGCAGCCGCAGGGTCGCCACCTCGAACGCCACTCCCCCGGTTCCACTCAGCCAGGTCGTCACCGGCGTCTGCCGGATCTGCCGCTGTTGCTTCATAGCGGCGAGCCCGGTGACCACGGCCAGCAGGGCCGACGCCGACATCAGCATCACGTCGACGACGAATTCGGTCCCGCCCACCCAGAATCGGCCGTACCGGTTCAGGCCAGACCACAGCATCCCGCCGAAGACCACAACACCCAGGAGCCCGCCCACGGTGGCGTAGAACAGGTGGAAGCGCCGCAGCATCACTCCGTCCACCGCGCTGGGGCCCGCCATGGCGCCGTTCCGGGGTGGTAAACGCGAATCCCTGGAGACGTCCCCGCCTACCCGAACTCCGATGATCCGGGAGCCGTCTCGGCCGCCTAGTCCAGGCGCAGGCGTCCGCTGCCGCGCGGCCCGTCTCTGCCGACGGTTCATCGGCCTGCCCACCTGCTTCTCGGTCATACCCGAAACACGTCCCACCTCGACCGCCAGTTGCCTCAAAGGGGCAAACGGCACGTCACGACCATCCACGGACTCACCTCGCTCGACGAGCACGTCACGGAACGACCCAGCACCCCTCGGCCATACGGTCGAGTAGCACGTCCAAGTCGGGCTATATCGCACGCTCGAATATGTGCACTGCACCAGCAGTGACGGAAGCTGGTTGACACGTCCCTCGTTTGCTGGGATCTCAGGTGTTGCCACCAGCTCCGCTCCGTCCGGTGTAGACGGTCGTTGTCTACTTCGGTGGCACTGTCAGGCGAAGCCTCTGGCGACTGCTCAGCGGTCGCTTTCGGTGTTGGCTTCGTCGGCTCGTTCGCGGTTGCGCTGCTGCCGCTCGCGTTCTCGTCGGCTGTAGGTCGCCCGGCGGACGCGGTCCTCGTCCTCGAGGCTGGAACCCACCGCACCGGCGACGATCCCCACCGAAGTCGCCAGCCACACCAGCTTCAGATAGGAGGCCGGGCCGGCCGGGTGGCCGAGGACCTGCGCGAAGTACGTGCCTTCGACGAACACGATCGACGCCAAAAGCGCCAGCCCGAAAAGAATGACGTACATGCAGGCAACACCGATCGCCAGTGTCAGCGCGGTCGAGACGTTGTACAGCAACGCTTTCCGTCGTTCGAGGTGCCCGGACGGCGAATCCCAGAGATGGTTGTGCACCATCAGCCAGCCCGCCATCACCACGATCGCCAGCGCGGTGATCCCCGCCAGCCGCAGCTCCGGAAGGGCCTCCGCGAGCTTCCAGAACGAGGTGGTGACAATGCCGTACGCGGCGGTAGCCGCCGCGGCAGCGGCCGCCCCGGCGAGGTTGGGCACCAGCCTCCACGGCCGGTTGTCCCGGATCATCCCGGCGAGCAGCCGCATCCGGCCGCGTAAACCCACCAGGGCCAGGTGCTCATCGGCGTCGCTGCGACCGCGAATGTGCCGCGTCGGCGCGACCAGATCCCGTAGCCGGTCGAGGATCCGGCGCGGCGGATCGGCCGCCTTCGCCGAGCGGTGCGCGACCAGATGCCGGACCAGGTGGACGATCAGCCGGGACACCCGGCCGCGCAGCCGCAGGGCACCGAGTGCGGGCAGCGACACCATCGCCACACCGTGATCGACGTTGTAGTCCGAGGCGATCGGGACCGTACCGGCTCGCCTTGGAAGATCGGTGATCAGCACCAGCAGGTCCCATTCGTGCTCCGCCCGCCGCTCCTTCGCCAGGTCCAGCATCGGGATGTTCCCGTTCTCGTCGAGCGGCAACGACCGCGTCTCATGCTCGACGTGCCAGGTCGTCTCGTCATCGAGGTCACGGGCCAAGCGAGCGGGCAGACCGTCCACAACTCTCCCGGCGAGCTGCCGGGGAAATCCGTCGTCGGTCACCAAGCCCACCACAAGGGTCTCCGGCACGCGCTGAGCAGTCATACTGGGGCCTTTCCGCGAAGTCACGGTCAAGTTCCCGGGTGCCCGATCTGCTCACCCGCAAACGGCTTGGCCGACAGTGACCGGGCCGACCTGCGGCTTCCCTCTCCGCAAGGCGCCGGATCAGCTCCCACCAGACGCGTCCCCGCCTCGACGGTGGACTGCCACCCCGCTGAGCAGAGCGCCGATCCGCGACGAGACCCGACACCGGCGAAACCAGCTTCGAGACCACCGCACTCGACTGGACGACCTCAGACACCCTCCCCTTCGTCCCGCTGACTGGCCGAGCCGACGGAGTGTCGCCACCCAACCAGGCGAGCCCGACGCGATCCCCGACAAATGCCGCTGCCACGCGGGGACAACAACCCTGGCAAGTCACACCTATCGCTGACACGGGCGCACGCGCTCGAATACGCGCGCTGCACCAGTAGAACGAGCAAAGCGGCAGTTCCCCTCATCCGATGCGGGCTCGAGCGGCCGGACGGTCTGATCGCGGCGTGCGCCCCAGCATCCGCGGCCGCGGGGCCCGCACCGTTCCCGGCGGGCGCCATACCCACGCGACGTGAGAGCTGCCGACCGTGCTGACGCAGTGTTCACCAGCCCGATTCGACCGGAAAGGGAAAGTTCTCACTGAGGTAAACTCGAACTAGTTCCGCAGCGCGAACCAGGTCATCATATGTCTGATTCATGTCTTGGATGATCTCGTAGGTTTCACGAGGGGTTCCCGTATTCGAGGTAAACCACTCATCGAAGATCCTGCGATTCTTCTTGACCCAGTCCGCTCGCGCTTCCACGGCCGACTCGAACTGGCCCAATAGATCCGGGCTGTAAGCCTGGAGGATCGTCCTCAGCGAGCGCCTCGCCGCTTGCCGGCGACCTGACGCGCGCCAGCGCTTCAACAACGGCGCGTGCCCGTCCACTATTCGATTAATATCACTCCGAGTGGTCTCGATATAGCCGGTATAGCCAAAACCGAACCATTTCCTGTTCGCCGTCTGACTCGGGGGCTTCAGCACGCTTTCACCATGGGAAAGCTTCTGGTATGCATACTCTTTCGTGTCAGCCGCATCCTCACACCAGGCGACAAGCAGGCTGAAAAGTTCAAGCAACGACTCGCGGGCGTTCGGCCACTGAATCGGCGGGTTCGCCTGCTTCAGTCCCCGAGCAACCGCAGTACCGACTTTCGCGACAACCGCCGCCTCGCTCGGTCCTGGTAACGGCATAGCACCTCAACTCCTACGCGTATCGTCCACCGAGGCCAGATCCATCTTTTGAGAGTAAGGCACGTCGAGCTGGAACACGGGCCCGGAATCTCTCAAGTTCGACCAATCACGCGACGCCCCTCCCGCAGCGTATGCGTGGCGGGGCCGGCCTGCCGCGAGCTCAGCTTGTTGAACAGTTGAAGACATCAAATCCAATGCAACCTGGACCGCCCGGATTCGCCGCTGTAAAGACTTCCCCGGAACTTTCGCGCCGCCTCGCCATAAAGGAAGGCTGTACCCTTTCACCAGCGACAGCTGATGCCTCTTGAGTCCCGATGGACGCGTCATCCAGACAACCGGCCAGCCTTCCCGTGAATCAGAGCTGCTTGCCAGCGGCATGGCGAGGCTCCGGCCCGGCCGTCTGGCCGAGGGTTATCCAGGAGTTTGTTCGCGGCACGCGACATTTTCGCCTGCGCGGCGGCGGCGCCCGTGAGCAAGGTCGCGCCAATACGAGCCATCCGCAGTCGCCGCGATCACGCAGGCTGTCGACCAAGAGCGCGAGTGGCGTCCCCGTCATCCTCGGCTTCGCCGGTCTGTGTCGCGCAGTGCCGGGGTTTCACAAAGATGGTGCGCAGGTCGAAGACACGGAGCCCAATGGCGCCGAAGAAAACATGAACAAGACTCGCGAACCGCGACATATCAGCAGGTCAAGGCTATTTTGATCTTGAGCCGCCAAGGGGGCTCGAACCCCTGACCTTCTGTTTACAAGACAGATGCTCTACCAGCTGAGCTATAGCGGCCTTGCCCAGGACAGCCTGGGCGGGCCCAGTATATCGGCGCCCGTTCAGCCGTCCGCAAGGCGCACCCGGGGCTCCCCGGCCACCGCCCGGAAGGCGTGCGCGAACGTCACGGCGGTCGCCGGGTCGCGGCGGTCGGCGACGTAGTACCAGTTCATCCGGACGGCTTCCGGGGTCACTTCGAGGACGCCGGGGCCGTGCGAGTCGAGTTCGACGAAGCGCACGTGCGGGTTCAGCGCCCGGATCGCGGCCTCCACCTTCAGCGAGCCGGTCCGCGGCGGGACACCGAGCTGCTCGTCGATGTTGTCCGAGGTGACCGACGGGCAGACGAACTCCACGGCGACGCTCGTCCCGTCCCGCGGCACGTCGTTCGCCCACGATGAGTGGACGTCGCCGGTCAGGAACACCGTGTTGCCCCGGCCCCGCTCGGCGATGGTGTCGAGAACCCGGCGACGGTCGGCGGTGTAGCCGTCCCACTGATCGGTGTTCACCGTGGTCGGCTGGTCGTCGAGCAGATCGCCGAGCGCGAGCCGTTCGCGGGTGGGCAGCGCGGGGATCTTGATCGGCGTGACCATCACCGAGTTCCCGATCAGGTTCCAGGACGCGGTCCCGCGCGCGAGGCCGTCGAGGAACCACTGCCACTGATCGGCGCCGAGGATGGTGCCGTCCGTCCCCGAAGCCTGTCCGGGTTGCCGCGTCCGGTACGTCCGCAGGTCCAGCATGGTGAGGTCGGCCAGCCGCCCGAATTTCAGCCGCCGGTACAGCCGGTCGCCGCGATGCCGCACCGGCATCCATTCGAAGTACGCCTGGTGCGCGGCCCGCATCCGGTCCGCCCAGTCGCCCTCGGTCGCCGGGTCGTGTGACGGCGATCCGCCGGACCAGGCGTTGTCGGCGGCCTCGTGGTCGTCCCAGGTCGCGACCATCGGGTGACGGGCGTGAAGCCGCCGGAGGTGCTCGTCGGTCTTGTACATCGCGTGCCGTTGCCGGTAGTCGGCCAGGGTGATCAACTCGTTGGGCGGTACCGAAGGCCGGAGATCACTTGCAGGGTTGGGATTCCCTTCGTAGAGGTAGTCACCCAGGTGAATGAAGGCGTCGAGGTCGTCACGGTCGGCCAAATAGCCGTAGGGGGCGAAGTGACCGACAGCCCAGTTGGCACACGAGACCACGCCGAACCGCAGGCTCGCGACTTCCTCGTCGTGCGATGGCGCGGTGCGTGTCCGCCCGGCCGGCGAGACCTTCCCCTGAGCCGTGAACCGGTACCAGTACCCGGTCGACGCGCACAGTCCGCCGGCCGTCACCTTCACCGTGTGGTCGCGTTCCGGGCCGGTCCGAAGGTGACCGCGAGCGACGACGCGGGTGAATCCGGCGTCCTCGGCCACCTCCCACCGGACGTCCACCGCCGCCCCTTTTCCGGATCCCGGAACCGCGTCCGGCGAGGGCGTGACACGGGTCCAGAGCAGGACCGAATCGGGCATCGGATCGCCCGACGCCACCCCGTGCGCGAAAACCGGGGCCTCCGCCCCGCTAGATGCACCCGAAAGAGTGAACGTCGCCGCTGTTCCGGCGGCGGTGACCCCAGCCACACGAAGGATGGATCGCCTGCTCACGGAGGACGCCATGGCATGCAGTGTGCCGTAAACCGGCACCCTCGCGATGATCTTCCTCAGACGTGGTGGACGCCACTTCGGGTTTCCTGCAACGGTCGAGGCACCGGCCCCGATGCTCCTCGGGAAAGTCCCTCGAACCAGAGTGAGGAGGTGGATCGATCATGAAGATCAACGAGCACACCAAGGGGGCCCAGCGCGGCGAACCCAGTCAGCACGGTGTCGAAAAGAACCAGGACGAAACACCCGAACGTGGCGAATGGCTGCTGGAAGCGCCGCGCCAGCGTGACGGAGAGCGATCGATCCCCCAGGCTCGCTCGCACCGGCCGAATCTGCTGCGCCGCCGCGCGTGGCAGATCCTCGAGGCGCCGACGGCGGAGCAGCCCGCCGTCGAGGCCGACGAGGCGATGGGCCCGAAACCGCCCGACGACTCGACGGTCAACTTCGTCCTGGACCTGGCCCTGCGCATCGGCGAGGTCCAGATGTCGAGCGGCGCCGGCGCCTCCGACGTCACGGCGACGATCATCGCGCTGACCTCCGCGCTGGGCCTCCCGCACTGCGAGGTCGACGTGATCTTCACGTCGATCACGGTGACCTGCCACCGAGGCACCGACATGGCCCCGGTGACGGCGCTGCGCGTGGTCCGCTCACGCAGCCTCGACTACACGCGGCTCACCCAGACCGAGACGCTGGTCCGCCGGATCGTCCGCGGCAACATCGGCGCCGAAGAGGCCCAGCAGGCCCTCCAGCGGATCACCTCAGCGCCGCACCCGTACCCCCGCTGGGTGGCCACGGCCGCCTGGGGCGGGCTGGCCGCGTTCATCACGCTGATCCTCGGCGGCAGCATCGACGTCGCGCTGGTCGCGCTCGTGATCAGCGCGGTCATCGACCGCCTCGGCCGTTTCCTCAACCGCTTCGCGCTGCCGTTCTTCTTCCAGCAGGTGATCGGCGGCCTGGTCGCGACCCTGTCGGCGATGGCGATAGTCAGCAGCAATCTGCTCACCACGGACAAACCCACGCTGGTGGTCGCGGCGGCCGTCACCGTGCTGCTGTCCGGTCTCTCCACGGTTTCCGCCGTGCAGGACGCCATCACCGGCTACTACGTCACGGCGGCCGGGCGCACGATGGAAACCGCGCTGATGAGTGCCGGGCTGATCGCGGGTGTGGTGCTGGCCTTGAAGCTGGCGCTGCTGCTCGGTCTCCCGCTGACGCCGCTGCCCGAGGTCGTCTCGTCGACGCCGCAGGACCTGCCGATCATCATCCTCGGCAGCGTCGGCGCGTCGGCCTGCTTCGCGCTGGCTTCGTACTCGACGCTGCGCGCGATGATCGTCGCCGGAGCGGCGGGCGCCATCGGCGGCGCGGTCTACGGCGCCTTGATGCTGACGGATTTCCAGGCCGTCAGTTCGTCCGCCGTCGCCGCCACGCTGGTCGGTTTCTGCGGCGGCGTGCTCGCCAGGCGGCTCAAGGTCACCCCGCTGGTGGTGGCTGTGTCCGGCATCACGCCCCTCCTCCCCGGCCTCTCCACCTATCGTGGTCTATACCAATTGGGCGTCGAGCCCGGCGGGAACATCTCGACGCTGATGACCGCGGTCGCGATCGGGCTTGCCCTGGCAGCGGGTGTGGTACTCGGCGAATACCTCGCGCAGCCGGTGCGGACGGGCCTCGGCAGGCTCGAACGCAAGTTCGCCGGGCCGAGGATGGCGGGCCCGATGGAACCCGCCGAACGACGCTTGGAGTGATCGCTCGCCGACGGGCCGTGGCCTCCTCGCGCGATAGGGTTTCCGCTTAGGGCAGCGACCCGCGAATCGAGGGAGCGGCTGGTGGACGAAGTGATTGCCGAGACGAGCAGAACGGCCTCCGCGGATTTCGTGGTGGTGGCGAACCGGCTCCCGGTGGACCTCGAACGGACCGCCGACGGAAGCAGGCGCTGGACGGCGAGCCCGGGCGGGCTGGTGTCCGCGCTGGAACCGTTCCTGCGGTCACGCAAGGGAGCCTGGGTCGGGTGGCCGGGTGTGCCCGACGTCGACGTCGAGGAGTTCGACGACGACGGCCTGGTGCTGCACCCGGTCTCCCTGACGTCGGACGACGTCCGCGACTACTACGAAGGCTTCTCCAACGCGACGCTCTGGCCGCTCTACCACGACGTGGTGGCCCGGCCGGTGTTCGACCGCAGCTGGTGGGAGTCCTACGTCCGGGTGAACCGGCGCTTCGCCGAGGCGAGCGCGAAGGTCGCCGCCGAGGGCGCGACCGTCTGGATCCAGGACTACCAGCTGCAACTGGTCCCGGCGATGCTCCGCGAACTGCGTCCCGACCTCCGGATCGGGTTCTTCCTGCACATCCCGTTTCCCCCGGTCGAGTTGTTCATGCAGATGCCCTGGCGCACCGAGATCGTGCGCGGCCTGGTCGGGGCCGACCTCGTCGGGTTCCACCGGCCGGGTGGCGCGCAGAACTTTCTCTGGCTGGCGCGGCAGCTGGCCGGGCTCGAATCCAGCCGCGGCGCGGTCGGCATCCGCACCCGCCCCGGCCTGATGCAGGTCGGCGACCGCACGGTGCGGGTCGGCGCGTTCCCGATCTCCATCGACGCCATCGGCCTCGACAAACTCGCCAAGACCAAGGGCGTCGCCGAACGCGCCGCCCAGCTGCGGCGCGACCTGGGCAACCCGAAGAAGGTCCTGCTCGGCGTCGACCGGCTCGACTACACCAAGGGCATCGACCTGCGGCTGCAGGCGTTGCACGAGCTGCTGCACGAAGGCCGGGTCCGCCCGGAGGACGTGACGTTCGTCCAGCTGGCCACCCCGAGCCGCGAACGCGTCGAGCACTACCAGCGGATGCGCGGCGACATCGAGCAGATGGTCGGGCGGATCAACGGGGAGTTCGCCCGCGTGGGTCACCCGGTCGTGCATTATCTCCACCAGTCCGTGAACCGGACGGAGCTGGCCGCGTTCTTCTCCGCGGCCGACGTCATGGTGGTCACTCCCTTGCGTGACGGGATGAACCTCGTCTGCAAGGAGTACGTCGCCTGCCGCCACGACCTGGGCGGTTCGCTCGTGCTTTCGGAGTTCGCCGGTGCCGCGGCGGAGCTCACCAGCGCGCTCCTGGTCAACCCGCATGACCTGGACGGGGTGAAGAACGCCTTGGAGACTGCCATTACGCTCGACCCCGCAGAGGGACGCCGCCGTATGCGCGCCATGCGTCGACAGGTCCTCACGCATGACGTCGACCGCTGGGCGCGCTCGTTCCTCCAAGCGCTCGGTGCCGAACCGGCCGACTGATTCCCCATCCCCCGCTACGTTCCCGAGGAGAAATCGTTGACCGCCGAGGCACTGCCCGCCGAGCTGCGGCGTGCGATCGTCCAGGTCGCGCGAACCCCGCGGTTGCTGGTCGCCTGCGACTACGACGGCACGCTGGCTCCGATCACGGCCAACCCGGACGAAGCCCGGCCGCTGCCCGAATCGGTCGGCGCGCTGAGGTCGCTGGCCGGCCTGCACGAGACGACCACCGCGGTCATCTCCGGCCGCGCGCTGCGTGATCTCGCCACCCTGTCCCGTCTCCCGGCCGAGGTGAACCTGGTCGGCAGCCACGGGTCCGAATTCGACATCGGCTTCATCCACGCGCTCGACGACAAGGCCCGCGAGCTGCACAGACGGCTCGAAGCCGAGCTGGAGAACCTCGTGCTCGACGTGCCGGGCGTCTCGCTCGAGGTCAAGCCCGCGAGTATCGCGGTGCACGTCCGCCGCGCCGAGCACGAGGCGGGCCGCCGGGTCCTGCGCGATGTCCACAATGGACCCGCGTTGTGGGAGGGCGTGTCCACCACCGACGGCAAGGAGGTCGTCGAGCTCGCGGTCGTCCAGACGGACAAGGGCCGCGCGCTGGACACCCTGCGCCACCAGGTCGGCGCGACGGCCGCGGTCTTCCTCGGCGACGACGTCACCGACGAGAAGGCGTTCGCCCGGATCTCCGGCCCGGACCTCGGCGTGAAGGTCGGCGACGGCGAAAGCCTCGCGCAGTACCGCGTCCCGGACACCGTCGACGTCGCGATGGCGCTCGCCTTCCTCCTCGAAGAGCGGCGCAACTGGCTGTACGGCGAGCAGGCGCCGCCGATCGAACGGCTTTCCATGCTGGCCAACGAACGCTCGGTCGCGCTGGTCACGCCGGACGCCCGGCTGACCTGGCTGTGCCACCCCGGGCCCGACGCGCCCGCGATCTTCGCGGACCTGCTCGGCGGCGCCGGCGCCGGCCATTTCTCGATCAAACCGCACCGCAACGGCCTGCCGCTCGGGCAGCGTTACCTGCCGAACACGATGACGGTCGAGACCCGCTGGTCACGGCTGCTCGTCACCGACTACCTCGAACCGGAGAGCCCCGCGCACCGCACGGATCTCGTCCGGGTGATCTCGGGCGAGGCGGCGGCGGAGATCGTGTTCGCGCCGCGGCCGGAATTCGGTGGCGTACCGGTGAAGCTGGTCGCCGAGGGCGACGGGATCCTGGTGCAGGGCACCTCGGAACCGTTCGCCCTGCGCTCGCCGGGTGTCGAGTGGGAGATCACCTCCGACGGGATGAACGACACCGCGACGGCGCTCGTCACCCCCTCCCCGGAAAGGCCGGTGGTCCTCGAACTCCGTTGCGGCACCTCGGATCTCGGCGCGCACGAACTGTCCGAAGTGGACCGACGGGCCCGCGCGGGCGACTACTGGAGCACCTGGGCGCGGACGCTCAAGCTGCCCAGCGTCCAGACCGATCTCGTCGGCCGTTCGGCGCTCACCCTGCGCGGGCTGGTCAACACCGACACCGGCGGCGTGCTCGCGGCGGCGACGTCCTCGCTGCCGGAGGAGATCGGCGGCGTCCGCAACTGGGACTACCGCTACTGCTGGATCCGCGACGCGGCGATGACCGTGCGCGAACTGGTCCACCTCGGCTCGACCGAGGAGGCCGAAGGCTACCTCCGCTGGCTGCATGGCGTTCTGTCCACTTTGGCCGGTCCGGAGCGGCTGCACCCGCTGTACACCTTGGCGGGCAGCGTGATCGGCGCCGAAGCGGTCATCGAATCGCTGCCCGGGTACGCCGGTTCGCGGCCGGTCCGCGTCGGCAACCTGGCGAACCACCAGGTGCAGCTCGACGTGTTCGGCCCGGTCGTCGAGCTCGTGCAGACGCTGGCGGCGGCACGCGGTGAGCTCCGCGACGAGGACTGGCAGATGGTGCGCGCGATGGCCGAGGCCGTCACGCGGCGCTGGAACGAGCCGGACCACGGCATCTGGGAGGAGCGGCACGTGCCGCGCCACCGGGTGTACTCGCGGGTGATGTGCTGGGTGACCATCGACCGGGCGATCAAGCTCGGCGAGGTCTACGGCCGTGCGGTACCGGGCGCGTGGCCGACGCTGCGCGACGAGATCGCCGCGGACGTCCTGGAAAAGGGCTGGAACGAAGAGGTCCAGGCCTTCACCACCGCTTACGACGGCACGGATCTCGACGCCGCGTCGCTGTTCGTCGGGCTGACCGGGCTGATCGACCCGGCCGACCCGCGGTTCCAGTCCACGGTGACCGCGATCGAGGCGGAGCTGCGCAGTGGGTCCACTGTGTACCGCTACCGCCGCGACGACGGCCTTCCCGGCGGCGAGGGCGGCTTCCACATCTGCGCGGCCTGGCTCATCGAGGCGTACCTGCTCACCGGGCGGCGCACCGAGGCCGAGGAACTGTTCACGCAGATCGTCGACGCCGCGGGCCCGACCGGGCTGCTGCCCGAGCAGTTCGACCCGATCGCGGAGCGTTCGCTGGGCAACCACCCGCAGGCGTACTCGCACATCGGGCTGATCCGCTGCGCGAACCTGCTTTCCCAGTAGCTCGCTTCACGTGTCAGGAAAGGGTCGTTCAGGACATTTCTCGTCCTGAACGACCCTTTCCTGACATCCGGCGGCCCGGGCACGTCCGATCCGAGCGTCGCGAAAGCCACTTTCGGGACATCCGACGTCGCGAAAGTGGCTTTCGCGACACTCCGGACCGCCGGCGATGCGGAGAAGACCCCGCTCAGCCCCCGGCGACCGACGGGATGATCTGGACTTCCTTCACCTCGGCGAGTGAAGTCTTGGCCCCGTCGAGACGGCGGCATTCCTCACCGTCCACATAGAAGTTCACATAACGCCGCAGCGCACCGGTCTCGTCGCGCAGACGGCGTTCCAGCGCGGGGAACCCGGCGCCGAGCGAGTCCAGGACACCATCGAGCGTGGAGGCGTCGACTTCGAGCGCGCCGCGGCCGTCCGCGAGCGGCCGCAGCATCGCGGGCAGCAGGACCCGGACCATCTAGACCACCTGGGCCCGCACGCACAGCACGTCCGGCAGATGCGCGGCCACCTGATGCCAGGTGTCGCCTTCGTCGGGGCTCGCCCACACTTCACCGGATCGTGTGCCGAAGTAGACGCCGTCCCGCGAGTCCACGCACATCCCGTCCCGGAGCACTCCCGCGTAGAACCCCTTGTCCGGCAAGCCGTTTCCGAGACCTGTCCAGGTCTCGCCCGCGTCGTCGCTGCGGTAGACCCGGCAGCGGCCCTCCGGCGGGAAGCGCAGAACGTCCGCCACCAAGGGGAAGTTGTAGACGGTGTCCGGTTCGGACGGATGGACCACCATGGCGAACCCGAAGTCGTTCGGCAGGCCGCCGTCGATCGACCGCCACGTCTTCGCGTCGTCGTCGCTGCGGTAGACCCCGCCATGGTTCTGCAGGAAGAATCGCTCGGGACGCGACGGATGCATCGCGACCTTGTGCACGCACTGCCCGAATTCGGGCTCTTCGCCGGGCAGGAAACCGGCGCTGATCCCGCGGTTGGCCGCCGTCCAGCTCTTGCCGCCGTCCTCGGTGCGATAGACCCCGCCCGTCGACATGGCGACGGTGATCCGCCCCGGATCCGTGGGATGCGGCAGGATCGTGTGGATCATCTGGCCGCCGCCACCGGGAGTCCAATGTGGACGGTGCTCGTGATCCCACAGCCCGCGTACGAGCTCGAAGGTCTCGCCGCCGTCTTCGGACCGGAACAGCGCGGACGGCTCGACACCGGCGTAGACGACGTCCCCGGCGAGCACGATCTGCCAGATGCCTTCGAGCGCGGTCTCCGTGTCGGCGGGGAAGGCGACCGGCGCGTGATCGGGCTGGGACCAGGTCTCGCCGAAGTCCCCGGACGTCGCGATGGTCGGGCCGAAGTGCTCGTTGACCGCGGCCGCGTAGACCTTGGCGGGGGTCAGCGCGACCGCGCGCACGGCCTCCATCGGGAACTTCGGCTCGGAGAGTTCCCAGTTCTCGCGGTCCTCACTGCGGGCGAGGAACAAACCCTTCCTGGTACCGATCCCCAGCTGGAACTCCACGACGCCATCCTCTCGGCCGACACTGTGACTCAGGTCACCGTACTACCGGAAGCGCGTGAAGGCCCCCTTCCCTCGGCTCAGCCGAGGGAAGGGGGCCTTCACGCGAGTTGGAGGCGTCGCGCCGGCTGCTGTCCAAGGGGTCGTGGCCCTCGCCTTCTCGGGAGAACGAGGGTCACAGACGAACAGCCGGCGCGACGGGCTTGAAGGGGCGGTCAGGTCCCGCTGATCAGGCGCAGGGCCAGATCGGGGCTGAACTGACCGGCTTCGACGTTCGGCGCGATCCCGCACTTGCCGTCGGAGTCACCGGGCACCTTGACCCAGAGCAGCATCTCGGCGCCACCGCCGGTCTGCGAGGTCGCCCCGAGCTTGCGCCCGGCCGGGTTGCACCATTCGGAGCCCAGCGGGCCGTTGCCGTTGCGGCTGGTGTCGATCACGAACGGCTTGGTGTAGCCGTACTTGCTCGACAGCGCGGCGCTGACGGCCTTGCCGTAGTTCGCCGAGTCGGTGGTGGTCTTGTAGTTCGACACGTTGATCGCGAGACCGCGGATCGACTTCACCCCGACGGCGTTGAGCCGGTCGGCCATGGTCCCGGCGGGGATCCAGGTCGAGTTGCCGCCGTCCATGTACGCCCAGGTGTTCGGGGCCTTGGCGGCGAACTGCTCCGCGGCGTACTTGAGCAGATCGAGCCGGGTCTGACGCTCGCCGACGGGCAGGCAGTCGACCTGCGCGAGCGCGTCCGGCTCGATGACGACGACCGCGGGCTTGCCGCCGATACCGTCGGCGAAGTTCGAGATCCAGGTCCGGTACGCCTCGGGGCTGCCCGCGCCGCCACCGGAGTGACCGCCGCAGTCGCGGCCGGGGATGTTGTAGGCGACCAGGATCGGCAGCTTGTCGGCCACGTCGGCGGCGTAGGTGTAGCCGTCGACGGCGGTCTTGACGTTCCCGCTCCAGTTGCCGAACCAGCGCGCGCCCGCCTTGGTGGAGATGGCGGCCTTGATCTTGTCGGCGGTGCCGCCCGGGTGATCCCGCACCCAGACCGCGGGGTTGGAGTTCGGGTCGACGTAGAAGCCGTTGGTCTTCTCGAGGGGGTTGCCGTCGGCGGCCATGGCCGGCGAGGCGACCAGCGCCAGCAGCGAGGCGGCCAGCAGACCGAGCGTCTTGATGCGCATGCCCACCAGCTTCGAGCCCTCCCGTACAAGATTCGTACAACCCACGCGTTTCGTCCTCTGGACGCGATCCTTGCGCGTGCAAGGAACGCGTCCAGAGGACGAAACGCGGGAAGTGGTCAGGCCGAGTAGCCCTTCGGCGGGATCAGGGTGGCGAGCTGGTTGAAGGTGAGCCAGTAGATCTGGTTGCCGCCGAAGTTGGCCGGGTCGGCGATCTTCACCGTCATGTTGCCGCTGTCGTAGCCGATGATCGTGAAGTAGTGGTAGATCGTGTAGTTCGGGTAGCCCGGCGGGTGGTTGTTCGCCGGGGCGACGATGTTCGCGACGATCGCGTAGCCCTTGTCGACGTCCAGCACGATGTCGCGCCACAAGAGGTCGCGCTGCGCCTGGGTCGGCGGGTCGTTCGGCATCTCCTTGGTCTCGTACCAGCCACCGGCGACGTGGTTGTTGAGGACGCGGGTGACCTGCCCGATCCAGTCGGTGCCGTTCGTGCTGGTCGGCAGCTCGTTCGCGAGCTGCTGCTGGCTCGGCGGATTGCCGTTCTTGGCCGAGATGGCGATCCGGGTGGCGGCCGGGCCGCACCAGTATCCGGTCTCCTGGATCTGGTACTGGATGTTGAGCTCCGCGGCCGCCCTGACCCCTTCGACCTTGGCCGGCGGCGCCATCGACTTCACGAAATCGGGCGCGGGTACGACATGCTCGCCTTGGGCGACGGCCGCGACCGGAGCGGTGATCACTGCGGACACGGTGAGCGCGGCCACGACCGCGGTCCTGAGTCGGCGCATGGTAATCCTTCCCCAGTTTCACTTTTGAATGGTGAATAGTGAACATGGTCTCCGGTCCCGCGGCTTTTGTCTGCGGCGTCACCTGCGCTTTCCCCGATCGGCCCACGACGAAAGTAGGATCGGATGAACGCTTCCCTGGCCATCGGGCAAGAGCGATCGTGCAGGTGATGAAAGACGATCACGAGCAGGCCGGCACCGGCGGGCTGGACAGGCCGGATCTCGGTGGTCCGGATCCCGCTCCCGTCTTCGGCATGCTCTTCGACGCCCACGCGGCCCCGCTGCAGCGCTATCTCGCGCGCCGCGTCGGCACGGAGACCGCGCACGACCTCGTCGCCGAGACGTTCCTCGTGGCACTCCGGCGCCGCGAGACGTATCGCCCCGAAGCCGGCACGGCGCGCGCGTGGCTCTACGGGATCGCGACGAACCTGCTGCGCCACCACGTCCGCACGGAGACCCGGGCACTCACCGCGACGGCCCGGCTCGCGGCGGCCGGCCAGACGGTCTCGGCCGGACACGACGGCCGCGTCGCCGAACGGGTCGACGCCCAGTCCCGTGCGGCCCAGCTCGCGGGAGCACTGGCCGAACTGAGCGTCGCGGACCGCGACACCCTGCTGCTGGTCTCATGGGCCGGGCTGGACCCCGGCGAGGTCGCCGAGGCACTGGGCATTCCCGCCGGAACGGTCAGATCACGGTTGCATCGGATCCGGAGATGGCTGCGCGCCAACGCACCCGAGAGCACCACTGAGTCCACAGAGTCCACGGCGTCCACAGCGTCCACAAAGGAGGGAGGCGGAAATGCACGGCGATAACATCAGGAAGGTGTGGTCCGAGGCCGAACTCGACGAAGCGCTGGCCGGCCTCCACGCCGAGCCCGAAACCCGGCAGGACGAACTTTCCCGCGCCAGGGCCGCGCTCCTGCGCGCCGCCGGCGATGTCGAGGACGAACTCCTCCCCGCCACCGCGCCCCCGGTGAAGAAGCGTCCGGGTTCGTGGCGGTGGATCGCGGCGGCGGCCGCCGCGGCGCTGGTGTCCGGAGGCGGGATCGTGGCGACGAACGCCCTCACCGCCGACGACGGCCGGCATCCCGCGGCCCACTCCACCCTCGACCGGACCGAAGACGCGCTCGATGCCCTCCACGGCGACGACTTCCCGATCCGGGACGGCCAGTACCGGCTCGTCACCGAATCCACCTGGACGACGCACGTCACCGGGTCGGGGCTCGTCTACCAGACCCACGAGATCCTCGAACGATGGCTGCCGCCCCACAGCTGGATGCCGGTCAAGACGCGCTTCACCGGTACCGGGGAGGTCCGGTGGATCAAGGGCGACTACCAGACGGCCAAGTCCAGGGGCGAAACACTTCCGGGCCCGTCGTCCCACGTCACCTTGGCGGAAGGACGGCCGCCGACCACCACCACGTCACCTGGACCTCCTCCTCCGGTGAGGACCTCCGAGGATCGGCTTCCGTCGGAAAGCGGGTGGACCGACCCCACCCCGGAGTTCCTCGCCGAACTGCCCGCCGACCCGGCGAAGCTGGCCGAGCGGCTCCGCCGTGACGGCCTCTGGCCGGACGGCCGCTCGCCGGAGCAGCTGAACTCCACCCCCGAGATGTTCGTGATGGCCTTCAACGTCCTCCGCTCCTCCCAGGGCTTCGGCGCGATGCGGGTGGCACTGTGCAAAGCGCTCGCGAGGATGCCCGGCATCGCCGTGGCGAGCGTGGCCACTCCCGGCGGACGGCCCGCGGTGTCCTTCACGGTCGAGTTGCCGGACCGGACACGCACGTTCGTCGTCGACAGGGCGACGGCGGCCGTCGTCGGGAACCGCGCCGTGCGGTCCACCGGGCCGGACGAGGACTGGCCGGGGCTGACCCTGTTCGACACGACCATCTCCGTGGCGATCACCGACGACGACGGCCCCGAGCCCAGCTAACGCGCGTGCTTGGCGGCGTTGAGCGCGCTTCCGACGTCCGGGACCTCCAGCACCCGGATCCCCGGCGGGATCTTGCCGGAATCCGGCGGCACCAGCGCGTGGGTGAAGCCGAGCCGGGCGGCCTCCGCGAGCCGCCGCCCGACGCTCGGTACCCGCCGGACCTCGCCCGACAGCCCGACTTCGCCCATCGCGACGAGCTTGGGCGAAAGCGGCGTGTCCCGCGCTGAGGAGATCAGGGCCAGCACCACCGCGAGGTCGATCCCGGGCTCGGTGATCTTCATGCCGCCGACCGTCGCCACGTAGACGTCCTTGTCGCCGACCTTGATGTTCGCCCGTTTCTCGACCACCGCCAGCACCATCGCGACACGTGCCGAATCGAGGCCGCTCACCGCGCGCCGGGGCTGCGGTGACTGGGTCGCCGAAACGAGCGCCTGCACCTCGCCCAGCAGTGGCCGCTTGCCCTCCATGGTCACGGTGACCGCGGTGCCCGCGACCGGCTCCGCGGTGTGGCTGAGGAACAGGCCCGACGGGTCGGGCACGCCGACGATGCCCTCCTCGACCAGTTCGAAGCAGCCGATCTCGTCGGCGGCGCCGAACCGGTTCTTGATGCCGCGCAGCATCCGCAGCGTCGAATGCTTGTCACCCTCGAACTGCAGGACCACGTCGACCAGGTGCTCCAGCACCCGCGGCCCGGCCACCGACCCGTCCTTGGTGACGTGCCCGACCAGCACGATCGGCAGCCCGCGCTCCTTGGCCAGCGCGACCAGCCCGGAGGTGACCGCGCGGACCTGGGTGACGCCGCCCGGCGAGCCCTCCACCTGAGGCGAAGCCATGGTCTGGACCGAGTCGACGATCAGCACCCCCGGTTTGACCGCGTCGACATGGCCGAGGATGGCGGAGAGATCGCTCTCGGCCGCGAGGAACATCTCGTCGTGGACGTTGCCGGTGCGCTCGGCGCGCAGGCGTACCTGCCCCGCCGACTCCTCCCCGGTGACATAGAGCGCCCGGCCCGCGGTGGCCGCCCATTGGTAGGCGACCTCCAGCAGGAGGGTCGACTTGCCGACACCGGGCTCGCCCGCGAGCAGAATGACCGCGCCCGGCACGAACCCGCCGCCGAGCACCCTGTCCAGTTCCGAGACTCCGGTGGGCTTCGCGCGCGCCGTCTCGACGTCGACCTCGCCGATCGGGCGCGCCGGGGCGCTGGGCGCTCCCGCCGCGACCCTGGCTATCGCGGGGCGGGCGTCGCCGCGTTCCTCGATGGTCCCCCATGCCTGGCATTCGGGGCAGCGCCCGACCCACTTCGGCGCCTCGTACCCGCATTCACCGCAGCGGTAGGTGCTGCCTTTCTTGACCACCCCGCGAGGCTAGCGGCCACCACCGACAAACCCGGGCAACGACGCAGGTACGTGAAGGCCCCCTTCACTGCGCCTGGCGCAATGAAGGGGGCCTTCACGTACTTGGGAGAACTTAGTGCCCGCCGCCCTTGGCTTCCTTTTCCGGCGCGGGCGCCCGGCTGCCCGGGTGCGAGGGCGCCGCGACCGGCAGGTCCACCGTGACCGAACCGGAGTTCTTGAAGACGAAGGTGACCTTGATGGTCTGGCCCGCCCACACCGGCTGCTTGAGCCCCTGCAGCTCGATCGTGGCCTTGCCCACCTGGTCCGGCGCGTTGGTCGTCTCCGGACCGGCCGACGGCGTGACCGTCCCGGCGGAGCTCGACGGGGCACCGGAAGACGGGGCACCCGAGGACGGGGCACCCGAGGACGACGGCGCGCCCGAAGAAGACGCCGGCGCGGAGGACGGCGCGACCTCCTTGGTCGACTCGACCGCGTCGGACGGGCCGATCACGAGCGCGTGGCCCGCGGCGATGACCTTGGACCCGGCGATCTTGGCGTCACCGGCGGCGGCTTCGGAGGAGACGGAGACGAGCTCGTCGTCCAGCTTGCCCTGGTTCACGATGGTCAGCGTCAGCGGCGCGGCGGAACCGGCCGGGTACGCCTGCCCCTCGGTCGGGAACTGGAGCGCGGCGTTCCGCAGCACCAGGTCCTTCGCCTGCGCGTACGTCCCGTTGACCGCGGGCTGCTGCGAGTCGGTCTGGGTGATCTGACCAGCACCGCAGCCGGCGAGCACGAGCGCGGCGCCGAGCGCCAGCACACCTGCGCCGAACACGCGACGATTCTGCAGCCTCACGTCGGAGTCCTTCCATCTCACGGCCTCTTCACCGCGAAGACTAGCCGGGCGCCTCGGCGGGCGGAGAACCCGGTGCGTGTTGACACCCCACCAATGCGGTGACGTGCCCAAGATCAACCGTCCACAAAGGATTTGGAAATCGTTCGCTTCTCACCAGCGTGAGCATGGGCGAATTGGGTTTGTCAACCCCCGGGCGGAGCACCGTCAGGCCGCTGACCTGCGACGACGATCGCGGGCCGCTAGGTGGGCCTCGTCGGCACGTGCTAAGATGAATTCAGCGAAAGGGGCAGAGGACACATGGTTTTCAAGGTCGGAGAGACCGTCGTCTACCCGCACCACGGTGCCGCACTCATCGAAGCCATCGAGACCCGCGTGATCAAGGGCGAGGAGAAGAAGTACCTCGTCCTCAAAGTCGCGCAAGGGGATCTTACGGTTCGCGTGCCCGCTGACAACGCCGAGATCGTCGGCGTTCGTGATGTCGTCGGGCAAGAAGGACTGGACAAGGTTTTCGACGTTCTGCGTGCTCCGCACACCGAAGAGCCCACCAACTGGTCTCGTCGGTACAAGGCCAACCTCGAGAAGCTCGCCTCCGGCGATGTGAACAAGGTGGCCGAAGTGGTGCGCGACCTCTGGCGGCGAGAGAAGGACCGCGGACTTTCAGCCGGCGAGAAGCGCATGCTGGCGAAGGCGCGGCAAATTCTGGTCAGCGAGCTGGCGCTCGCGGAGGGCACCGACGAGGACAAGGCTGAAGTCCTCCTCGACGAAGTTCTGGAAACCGCGGCAGTCTGAACCGGCGGGTGTCCCACGCCAGGTGAGGCTGCGGGGGATACCTCTACGATCGCGCACATATGAGCACCGTCCTTATGAGCACGATCGTGTTCGTCACTGTCGTTCGTCACCATGCCTCCGACGCGGAGCTCGCTCTCGCGCCGGTCAATGGTGAAGCGTTACTCACGCACACTGTGCGGGGGCTGCTCGCCCTGCCGGATCTCGATCTGGTGGTCGTAGCGGCCCCCGAGCGGTGTGCTGATTTGTTTTCGGCCGCCTTGGGCGGCTTCGAAGAACGTTGCCGGATAGTACCCGGCTCGTCACTCGAGCATGCTTTCGACTCCGTCGAAAAAGAGATCACCGGGAATCCGGTCTTCCTCGTGCACGACGCCCTGCGCGCCTTCACTCCGCCGGACACGGTCCGTGCCGTCGCGGACGCGGTCCGCGCGGGCTCTCCCTTCGTGGTCCCGGTGCTGCCGATGGCGGACACCGTGAAGGTGACCGATGCGGCGGAAGTGATCACGGGGACCGAAGACCGCGCGTATCTGCGCACGGCCCAAACCCCGCTCGGCTTCACCCGTGAGACATTTCTCTCGTATGCCGCCGAGCCGTCTCTCGACGGCGCGCACACCGTCCCCGGACATCCCGACGCGATGCGCGTCACGAATGAGTTCGAACTGAAACTGGCCGAGGCGATCGCCCGGGCCGGGGAAGCGGAGGAAGTGCTGTGATCTGCGCGCGCCGCGGCACCCGAGCGGGCCGACGAGCGCGCGGATCGCCGCGAGGCCCCGCTATCGCGGCGGCGGGGCGCCTCCCCCGGATTCCCGAGGCAGATCGCTAACGTGCGCCTTGGCGACGCGATCGCGGTCGCGCGCGAACGGCGAGGAAAGAGGAAACCCTGTGAGGATCGGGAACGGCGTAGACGTCCACCCCGTCGAGGCGGGCCGCGAATGCTGGATCGCCGGTCTTCTCTGGCCCGGCGTCGACGGTTGCGCGGGCCATTCCGACGGCGACGTCGCGGCGCACGCGTTGTGCGACGCGCTCCTGTCCGCGGCCGGGCTCGGTGATCTCGGCGCGGTGTTCGGCACCGGCGATCCGCGCTGGGCGGGCAAGCACGGCGTCGAATTCCTCGCGGAGGCACGGCGCCTGATCGAAGCCGGCGGCTGGACCGTCGGGAACGCGACCGTCCAGATCGTGGGCAACGCGCCGCGCGTCGGGAAGCGCCGCGAAGAAGCCCAGAAAGTATTGAGCGAGGCCGTCGGCGGGCCGGTGAGCGTCTCCGGGACCACGACCGACGGGCTCGGCCTGACCGGACGCGGTGAGGGCATCGCGGCGTTCGCGACGGCGCTGCTCCTGCCCTCTCAGGAATAGCCTCCGCCGGGAGCCGGTTCGAGCTGTCATGGCAGTCACACTTCCCGAACCGGTCCGAGCACTGGTGGACGGCAAGAACTTCGCGACCGTGGCCACGCTGGACGCCGACGGCGGCCCGCAGACCTCGGTCATCTGGGTGGGCCTCGACGACGGCGATCTGGTCTTCAGCGCCACCGAAGACCGGCTGAAGGTGCGGAACCTGCGCCGCGATCCTCGCGCGAGCGTCTCGATCACCGACGCGGAGAACCCGTACCGGCACACGCAGCTGCGCGGCACGGTCACGATCACCCCGGACCCCGGGAAGACGTTGCCGAAGACGCTCAGCCACAAGTACCTCGGCCAGGACCCGCCGCCGGAGGGCGACGAGGTCCAGCGGGTGATCGTCCGCCTGCGCGTCGAGCGGATCGCCGGGAACGTCCGGTGATTAGGCTCTCCGGCATGGGTGTGACCTTCAACGACGCGACCAAGAAACTCCTCGACGGCAACAACTTCCCGGTACTGGCGACCCTCAACGCCGACGGCTCCGCGCAGACGTCCGTGCTGTGGGCGAAGCGGGACGGCGACACGGTGGTCTTCGCGACCGTCCGCGGCCGTCTCAAGGAGCGGAACATGGCCAGGGACCCGCGGGTGTCCGTCTCGGTCTTCGACCAGGGGAACCCGTACGACTACGTCGAGATCCGCGGGACCGTGGAGATGACCGACGAGGGCGGGCGCGAGCTGATCAACGAGCTCTCGCACAAGTACCTCGGCAAGGACTACCCGGAGGAGCCGGCGGACGTCGTCCGGGTACTGGTCCGGATCACGCCGACCAAGATCACCGGCAACGCGGCCTGACACGCGCCATGAACGGTCCGTTCCTGGCAAATTTCGCAAGGAACGGACCGTTCATCTCACACGCGAGGGGCGGCAGGAACCCCACGATCGTGGCTAATGTGGACCTCGTGACCTTTCGCGCTGTGTTGTTCGACTTCTCCGGCACGGTCTTCCGGCTCGAACAGGACGAGACCTGGCTCGCCGACCTCACCGACCACGAGGGCGAGAGCCTCGACATCGAGGCCCAGACCGAACTGATGCGCCGGATGACCGCGCCGGTCGGCCAGGTCGTCGATCTCGACGAGGAGCACCTGCACGCCTGGAACCACCGCGACCGCGACCCGGTGCTGCACCGGAAGGTGTATCTCGAGGTCCTCAAGCAGTCCGGGGTGCCGCACGCCGACCAGGCCGTCGCGCTCTACACCCGGCTGATCGATCCCACCCAGTGGACGCCGTACCCGGACACCGAAGCCGTCCTCAAGGGCGTCTCCGGCAAGGGCGTGAAGCTCGGGGTGCTGAGCAACATCGCCTTCGACATCCGGCCCGCGTTCGGCCGCCGGGGCTGGGACGCCTACGTCGACGAGTTCATCCTGTCGTTCGAGGTCGGAGCGGTGAAGCCGGAGCCGGAGATCTTCCGCGCGGCCGTCGAGCGGCTCGGGGTCAGCCCGGCGGAAACGCTCATGGTCGGCGACAGCGAGGAGGCCGACGGCGCCGCGCGCGAGATCGGTTGCGCGTTCGCGCTGGTAGAGCCGCTGCCGACGACCGAGCGGCCGGACGCCCTGCTCAACGCCATGCGCGCCCATAACGTGCTGTAACACGGTCACTGCGACACCGCTCACGCGGACCCCGTACCCTTTTAGGGTGGCACTACACCTCTATGACACGGCGACCCGGAGCGTGCGGGAATTCCATCCCGCCCGTAGCGGAACGGCGTCCATGTACGTGTGTGGTGCCACCGTGCAGGGCGTTCCCCATATCGGCCACGTCCGCGGCGCGCTGAACTACGACGTCCTGCGCCGCTGGCTCGTCCACAGTGGACTCGACGTGCTGATGGTCCGCAACGTCACCGACATCGACGACAAGATCCTCACCAAGGCCGCCGCGGCGGATCGTCCCTGGTGGGAGTGGGCGGCCACGCACGAGCGCGCCTTCGAGTCGGCGTACGAGGCGCTCGGCTGCTTGCCGCCTTCGATCGCCCCGCGCGCGACAGGGCATGTCACGCAGATGGTCGAGCTGATGCAACGGCTGATCGACGGCGGGCACGCGTACGCCTCGGGCGGCGACGTGTACTTCTCGGTCAAGGCGTTCGACGGCTACGGCGATCTCTCCGGGCAGAAGCTCGACGAGGTCCAGCAGGGCGAGAGCCTCGGCGAAGGCAAACGCGACGCGCGCGACTTCACGCTGTGGAAGGCCGCGAAGCCGGGCGAGCCGTCGTGGCCGACGCCATGGGGCTCCGGCCGTCCCGGCTGGCACCTCGAATGCTCGGCGATGGCGACCACGTACCTCGGCGCGGAGTTCGACATCCACGGCGGCGGCGTCGACCTGGTGTTCCCGCACCACGAGAACGAGCGCGCCCAGTCGAACGCGGCCGGTGACCCGTTCGCGCGGTTCTGGCTGCACAACGCCTGGGTGACCATGTCCGGCGAGAAGATGTCGAAGTCGCTGGGCAACACGGTCTCGATCCCGGAGATGCTCAAGGGCTACCGGGCGCCGGAACTGCGGTACTACCTGGTCCAGCCGCATTACCGGTCGACGATCGAGTACTCCGACGGCGCGCTCGCCGAAGCCGCGCAGGGCTACCGGCGGATCGAGCAGTTCCTCCGCCGCACGGCGGGCATCGCCGGCGCGGTCCACCTCGGCGAGATCCCGGACGGGTTCGCCGCGGCGCTCGACGACGACCTGGCCACCCCGCAGGCCTTCGCAGTGCTGCACAACACCGTCCGCGACGGTAACGCCGCCCTCGACGCGGCCGACAATTCCAAGGCACTCGAAATCGCCGCCTCCGTGCGCGCGATGACCGACGTGCTCGGCCTCGACCCGCTCTCCGCGCGCTGGTCCGAGGCGGGCGGCAATGAGACGCCCACCCGGCAGGCGCTGTCCGAACTCGTGGAAGGGCTGCTGGCCGAACGGCAGCAGGCCCGCGCCGACAAGGACTTCGCCCGTGCGGACGCCGCGCGTGACCGCCTCCAGCAGGCGGGCATCGTGGTGGAGGACACCCCGAACGGTCCACAGTGGACCGTCAAGGACGTCTGACACTTACTCGGTTTCTAGCTCAAGGATTCTCACTGATGGCAGGCAACTCCCGGCGCCAGGGCGCTATTCGCAAGCCCGGCACGAAGAAGGGTCAGGTCGTCGGCTCCGGCGGCCAGCGCCGGAAGGGCCTCGAAGGCAAGGGCCCGACGCCCAAGGCCGAGGACCGGCCCGGCCACAAGGCGTACCGGATGGCCAACGCGCGTGACCGCAAGGACCAGGCGCGGCAGAAGAAGGCCGACAAGCCGGAGCTGATCGCCGGGCGCAACCCGGTGGTCGAGGCGCTGCGCGCCGACGTGCCGGCCACCGCGCTGTACGTCGCGATCAACATCGAGATCGACGACCGCGTGAACGAGGCCGTCCGGCTCGCCGGCGACAAGGGCATCTCGATCCTGGAGATCCCGCGCGAGGAACTGGACCGCAAGACCAACCGGGCCATGCACCAGGGCCTCGGCCTGCAGGTCCCGCCGTTCGTCTACGCCGACCCGCGCGACCTGATGGCCGTCGCGAAGGACTCCGGGCAGACCCCGCTGTTCGTCGCGCTCGACGGCGTCACCGACCCGCGCAACCTCGGCGCGGTGATCCGCTCGGCCGCCGCGTTCGGTGCGCAGGGTGTCCTCCTGCCGGAGCGGCGCAGCGCGGGCATGACCGCGGTCGCGTGGCGGACCTCCGCCGGCACCGCGGCCAAGCTGCCGATCGCCGTCGCGACCAACCTCACCCGCCAGCTGAAGGCGTGGAAGGACGAGGGCCTGATGGTCGTCGGCCTCGACGCGGACGGCTCGGTGGACATCGACGAACTCGACCTCGCGGCGGATCCGCTGGTCATCGTGCTCGGCTCGGAGGGCCGCGGCCTGTCCCGGCTGGTGCGCGAGACCTGCGACGCGACCGTGTCGATCCCGATGGCGGCGGGCGTCGAGTCGCTCAACGCGTCGGTCGCGGCCGGGGTGCTGCTGGCCGAGGTGGCGCGCCGCCGCCGGCTCACGGGACGTGTCTGACCCGAACTTCGTCACACGGTGCGGGAACCTCAGGCTAAGGTCACCAGCGGATAAGCGTAACCGCCCTGGGGGACCCCGCACCGATGTCGTTCATTTCACCGCTGTTCCTGTGGTACTTCATGCCGGCGGTCCTGCTCGCCGTGCTGGTGTGCCCGCGCGGCTGGCGGAACGGCATCGTCGCGGTCGGCAGCCTGATCTTCTACGCCACCGGCGCCGGGCCGTACACGCTGGTGCTGCTCGGCTGCATGGTGGTCAACTTCCTGGCCGGGCCCGCGCTGGAGCCGAACGCGTGGGACCTGCGGAACAAGCGGCGCAAGCGGCTGCTGCTCGGGGTCATCGGCCTCAACGTCGGCATGCTGCTGATCTGGAAGTACGCGGGTTTCGCGACACAGCAGATCGCGGCCGTGACGCACTGGTTCGGCGGCGATTTCCCGGTGGCCGACCTGATCATCCCGATCGGCATCTCGTTCTACACGTTCCACCACATCTCCTACGTGGTGGACATCTACCGCGGTGAACGCCGCGCCCTGCGCGACCCCGTGTCGTTCGCCGCGTACATCGCGATGTTCCCGCAGCTGGTGGCCGGGCCGATCGTGCGGTTCCGGGAGATCGCCGACCAGCTGCCGCAGCCGCGGTCCCACCGCCTCGACGACATCGCCGCCGGTTTCCCGCGGTTCGCGCTCGGGCTGTGCAAGAAGACGATCATCGCGGACTCGCTCAGCCCGATGGTGGACGCCTGCTTCGACACGCCACCGGACCAGATGACCTTCGCGATCGCCTGGCTCGGCGCGATCGCGTTCACGCTCCAGCTGTTCTTCGACTTCTCCGGATACTCCGACATGGCGATCGGGCTCGGCCGCATGCTCGGCTTCCGGCTCCCGGAGAACTTCGCGAGACCGTACTCGGCGGTGACCATCACCGAGTTCTGGCGGCGCTGGCACATGTCGCTGTCGCGCTGGTTCCGCGACTACGTCTACATCCCGCTGGGCGGCAACCGCGCCGGCGCGGGGAAGACGTACCGGAACCTGTGCATCGTGTTCGTGCTGACCGGGTTCTGGCACGGCGCCCAGTGGACGTTCCTGATCTGGGGCATCTACCACGGCGCGATCCTGATCGTGGAACGCGCTTTCGGCTACGACGTCACCCCGAAGTCCCAGGCCGCCCGCATCGGCCGCCGCGCGCTGACGCTCGTGCTCGTGATCTTCGGCTGGGTGTTCTTCCGCGCCAAGGACCTGCCGCACGCGCTCGGCATGATCGGGCACATGGTGCTGCCGGACTTCACGGGCCTCACCGACGTCGTCGAGAGCGCGGTGACCAACCAGCGGCTGATCATCCTGCTGTGCGCGCTGGCGGTCGTGTTCCTGCCCGCGCATCCGGTGACCGGGCCGCTGCTGGAGTCCTCACGCAGCCGCGCGGCGACGGCTCTGCGGATCGGCGTGATGACCGTCGGGCTGGTGTACGCGGCCATGCTGATCGCGACCGGGACCTTCAGCCCGTTCCTCTACTACCAGTTCTGAGGGAGCCCGAGAATGACCGACCTGGCCGCGCAGCCCGGAGTGATCCCCTACGTCGACAACCACGACGGCCCCCGCCGTCTGCTCACAGTGGACATGCGTCCCTTTCCCAACATGAGGCTGACTTACGTGCCGTTCGCGAGCATCGACGGCAGGCAGTACGTGGTCTCGTGGGGGTCTGTCGTGTTCGAGATCCCTGCCGACCGGAACGTGCACGTCAGCGTCCACATGCAGACCAACTACGGGGCTGGGTCCAGTGCGACGCCGTTCGCCTCGATCGTCTTGGCGCCGCATCACGAGCCGGTCCGGCTGGCCACCCAGCTCACCAGCCAGGGCGGGTCGATCCTCCCGGTCGGCTAGTTTGGGCCGATGACCGGCGCATGGAAGCGGGATCGGATCGGTGCGGCTCTGCGCGGGGAGAACCCGACGGTACTGCGGAGGCTGGACGCGGGCTTCGCGGTGATCGGCGATACGCAGTTCCTCCCGGGCTACTGCGTCCTGCTGACCGACACCCCCGCCGTCGGCAGGCTGACCGATCTGCCGAGGCCGAGGCGGCTGGAATTCCTCTCGGACATGGAGTTGCTCGGCGAAGCCGTCGAAAACGTCTGCGCGCGTAGGGATCCAGGCTTCCGGAGGGTGAATCTGGAGATCCTCGGGAACACGGATCCGTTCCTGCACGCGCACGTCTGGCCGCGCTACGACTGGGAACCGGCCGACGTGGCCGGACGGCCGGTTTGGCTGTATCCGGTGGAGAACTGGGCCGATTCGCTCGGATCTCAGCATGATCCGCTGCGTGCCGAGCTGGTCGCGGAGATCGACAGGCTGCGTGCCGCGTCGAGGACGAGCTGAGCGAACTCCTTGCCACGCACCATCGGCAGGTAGTGCCCGGCCTTCGGGACGTTGACCAGCCTGCCGTCGGCGCAGGCGTCGAGAAAGCGGTGTTCGTGGCGGCGGAAGTGGTCGCGTGAGCCGTTGACGAGCCAGGTGGGGCCCGGATAGGCCGCGAGTTCCGCCAGCACGTCGAAGTCCGCGAAGGCCTTGGCGACGTCCGGGACGACCTCGGTCGCGATGCCGCCGCCGATCACCGCATCGGCGATCTTCGGCGGCAGGACGCTCCGGAATTGCCACCGGCTCAGACGTTCGCCCTGGTCCGGCAGCCGCATGAGCAAGCGGTGCGCTATCCGGAACGGAGCCTCCAGCGCACGGCCGGGCAGGAAGGTCGAACCCGCGACGACGAGGCCGGCCACGCGCTCCGGATACCGCGCGGCCGCGGCGATCGCGGCGTAACCACCGAGGGAGTGCCCCACGACCAGCGCGGGCTCGTCGGTGGCTCCGGCGATCACGTCCGCCGCCTCGGTCAGCGTGAACCGCTCTCCACGACGCGCGCCGTGGCCAGGGAGATCGACTGTTTTCGCGGTCTCTCCCAGCAGCTCGAGTTGCTCGGTCCAGGCGGCGCCGCTGAGCCGGATGCCGTGGACGAAGACGACGGGGACCATGGACTACCTCCTGAATGCAACGCACCGTTGCGCTGCAAAGTACGCGCCCTCGGCGCGCAACGCAACGGTGCGTTGTATTGTTGCCGGGTGACCACCCAGAACGGTCCGCGCAAGGCCGAGGCGATCTTCGCCGCCACCCTCGAACTGCTGGCCGAGCACGGCTACGACAAGCTCGCCATCGAGGCCGTCGCCGCCCGGTCCGGCGTCAACAAGACGACGCTGTACCGGTGGTGGCCGTCGAAGGACGCGCTCCTGGCCGCCGCTTTGCGCGATTCGGGCCTGTTCGCCGTCGACGTCCCGGACACCGGCAGCCTCCGCGGCGATCTTCTCGCCGTGGCGACGCAAATCCACCGGTTGCTGACCTCGGAGCACACCGCGCCGGTCGTCACGGCGGCCTTGACCGCGGGCCCTCGGCGCCCCGAACTCGGCGACGTGTCACGGAGCTTCTTCGCCGACCGCATGGCACGCGAAGAACCGATCTTCGAACGCGCCACCGCGAGAGGCGAACTGCGCGCCGGCGTCGATCCGGTGCTGGTGATGGATCTGCTCGCGGGGGCGATCTGGTTCCGGCTGCTCCTGCGCGGCGGCGAAGCCGGCCCGAAATTCCTCGAAGAAGCCGTCGACACCGTACTGGGTGGTGCCGCGTGAAAATCACGCTGAAGATCGAATCCGAGCGGCTTGAGGATTATCTCGCCGCCGACGCGATCGTCGATCACGATCATCCGCTGATCCGCGAAACGGCTGACGGACTGTCACCGGCCGGCGGCACCGACGTCGACGTGATTCGTTCGATGTTTCACTTCGTGCGCGACGAGATCGACCATACGGTGGACGCCGCCGATTCCCGGGTCACTCTTATGGCCTCCGAGGTTCTGCGCGAAGGAGTCGGGCTCTGCTATGCGAAGGCTCATCTCCTCGCCGCTTTGCTTCGCAGCCAAGGCATCCCGGCCGGGTTCTGTTATCAGCGGATCGGCGTTCTGCACGGGCTCAACGGCGTGTACCTCGCGAGCCTGGACCGGTGGATCCGGCTCGACCCCAGAGGCAACAAAAAGGGCGCGGACGCGCGCTTTCCTTTGATACAAGGGAGCCTGGTGGAAGATGAGCGGCTCGCGTGGACACTGGACCCGGGCAAGGGCGAGATCGACTTCCCCACGGTGTACGCCGCGCCGTCTTCGGCGGTCGTCGAAACCTTGTCCTCGGCCGAACCCGGACCCGCGTGGTACGAAGGGATTCTTCCGCACGCTCCGTGAGTGGTTTTTCCGTGATCCGGTGAAACCTCCGATGCGAAACCGGCATAGCCGAGCGTCACATTCGTCGCCGGTCGCTTTCCCCCGAATTTCTTATTTCGACCTGGTCACGATGCGCGTAGAGTAACTCCCCGCACTCGAACAGATACGCACTGCGTTCGTCCGTTCGAGTGCTGATCGAGGAGGTGACCTTCGTGCCCGCGGAAGCCGATCGGCTCCGCCGTACCCCGTTGCAAGAGATCTTCTGGACCAGGACGAGTCTGCTGCTCACCGTACTGGTCGTCGTCGCGGGCCTGAGCCTGTGGATCTCCAGCATGATGGATCCCGGCGCCGGCAAGACACTGCTCACCTCAGTGGGCACCGGCACCCTGATCTCCGCGGTGGTCGGCTTCGGCCAGACCCTGATCACCGCCACCGCGTCACAACGCGCGATGGTGACCCCGGTGATCGAGGAGAGCCGCCGGGCGCTGGAAGCGCTCAGCGCCGAATACCGTTCGCTCAACAAGGAATTCTTCCCCACCCACGTCTTCGAGGCGACCACCGATCCGGATCCGTTGTTCAACCGGGTCATGACCGAAGACCTCGACGCGACCAGGCACTACTTCTTCCGCGGATTCTCCGGAAGGCACGCTGCCGCCCGATTGTTGTTGTCCCGCACCGAAAGGGAGCTTCGCGTGGTCATCGCCGACCCGCGCGACGAGGGCGCGATCGGTGGCAGGGCGCGCTATCTCCTGCGCAGCGAAGAAGCGGGAATGGACTACGAGACGATCCAGAAGCGGCTCGACGACGAGATCAGCATCGGTCTCGTCGGGTTGTTCCTGGCGCGCAGCCGGTGCTCGCTGGTGGACATCACCGTCGTCGCCGATCCGCCACTGGACCGGCTCGAAGTGTTCGACGAGAGCGTCTGGGTGACCTTGTACAGCGACATCCGCGGCGCGACCACACTGTATCCGCGCACGCTGCGGTTCAGCGAAGGTTCGTTCCTGTACAACAAGGAACGCTCGGAGTTCCTGCGCGTGTCCCAATCCCGCTCCGGACGGCACTTTCGCATCTCGACCACGACGACGCGGGCGGATTTCCTCGCTCTGTACGAAAAAATCACCGGTTCTCCCCTGTCCGAAGAGAACTTCCTCGAACTGGAAGGAAAATTCCACACCTTCCGGAAGGAGTTCACCACACTCGCCGAGCTGAACCCCTGACCGCTCGGCGTCGCACGGCACTAGATTTGAGGAGCTGATGTTGCTCACTCGCTTGTCCCCCCTCACCCAGCTCTCCGCGCTGCTCCGGACCACGGACGTGCCGCTGACGCAGCACTGGCGGATCGCCGACGGGATCTTCCGCGACTGGACGTCGAGACCAGAACTGCGCGACGACCTCCGGCGGCATTTGGATTCGCTGAGCCCGGACGAGGCGAGCGCGGTCCTCGAACGGTCGCGGGAGACCACCACCCATTTCGCCTGGTGCCTGCTCGATTGCCCGGCCGATCCCTTCTCGATCTGGCTGCACGAGTACAAGGCTCCGTCGGACTGGCGTGAGGGTTACGCCGATTCCGTGCACAATCACAGATATCACTTCTGCACCACGATCCTCCGTGGCAACTACGTCCACGAGCGTTATTCGACCCTGCGAGATCAACTTTCCGGTTTGATCACATCGGTTCGGTTACGACGGAGCACCCTGTGCCAGACGGGGTCCGCGGGCGTCATGTACGCGGACGAGTTCCATCGGATTCCCGAGGCCACTGAAGGGACTATGACGTTCCTGGTGAAATCACGTCCGGTGAGCGAGTTCAGTCTTTCCTTCGATCCGAAGACCGGAATCGGGCATCGTCACGTTCCGGTAGAGGTCCGATTGGGGGATCTGGCCGGCCGTATCTGACTACACACCGGCGTTGCGGGCGCATACCCTTACTCCACCCGTCTGTAAACGGGATCGGAGAGGTGTATGCGCGCGCGAAAGAGCACGATTCCTTCCCAGACCATCGAAGCCGTCGAACACCACGTCCGGCGGCTGTGCTGGCGCTATGCGGACAAACTGCAGTTCCATGGCTGGCATCACGTGAGTTTCGTCCGGGCCAAGGCCGCGGGGTTCGCCGACCACAACGGCGCGGATCGCGCCGTCGTCGAGGTGGCGGCACTGGTGCACGACGTGAACTACATCGTGCACCGGAACTCCCCCGCGGCCGCCGGGCGAGACCTCCGGATGGGCATCCTGCGGGAATGCGGTGTCGGCGAAACCGTCGCCGAGTGGATCGACGAGATCATCGACGAAGCCGAGATGGCCACCAGAGGCCGTCACATCTCACTCGAGGCTCAAGCGCTGAGCGACGCCGACACGCTGTTCAAGGCGCTGCCGGTGACGCCCGTCGTGCTCGCCCACCGCTATCTGCGGGAGAACGGGTTGAGCCTCCGCGAACTGGCACACAAGATCGTCGGCGAACAGCGCGATGTCCACGACAATGGTTACTACTTCTACAACCCCAAGGCGGCGGAGAGCTACTCCCGCTGGGCGTTGGCGAATCTTCAGTTGTGGCAGTGCATCAAGGAAGCCGTCGACGATCCGACGGTCGTCGAACTCCTCGACGCGGTGCACGCAGTGGACGCCACCGACTTCGAGGTCGAGCCCGCTGCCTCGTAGCGATCTCGTCCGCCGTTGGCTCCCCATCTGACGAACGGCGGATCCCGCGTGATCAGAGCCGCGACACACGTGATCCAAGCCGCAACTCGCGTGATCAGAGCCGCAACACACGTGATCCAAGCCGCAACTCGCGTGATCAGAGCCGCAACACACGTGATCCAAGCCGCAACTCGCGTGATCAGAGCCGCAACACACGTGATCCAAGGCGCGACTCGCGTGATCAGCGCCGTAACACGCGTGACGTCAGCGCTGGCCGTAGCCGCGAAGTTTCTCCACGACGTGCCCGATCTCGGCGGGCGGGAGCAGGTTCGGCGTTCCCGCCGCCCGGGCCGTCAGCCACACTTGGCAGACCCACTCGAGCTGCTGCCCCCGGCTATAGGCGGAGCCGAGGCTGTCGCCGAAGGTGATGGTGCCGTGGTTCGCCAGCAGGCAGCCGCGGCGGCCTTCCAGCGCCTCCAGCATCACTTTGGCGAGCTCATCGGTGCCGTACGTCGCGTACGCCGCGACGCGGGCTGTCGGCCCGATCGCGGCGAGCATGTAGTGGATCGGCGGCACCTCGGTGACGAGGGTCGAGACAGCCGTGGCGTGCACGGAATGCGTGTGCACCACGGCGGAGACCGGTTTGCCGTCGGGATCCGCCGCCCGCCGGTACACGGCGAGGTGCATCGGGAGTTCGCTCGTCGGTTTGAGCGAGCCGTCGACGGCTTCTCCGTCGAGCCCCACGACCGGTACGTCTTCCGGCCGCAAACCGGCGTAGTCGACTCCTGTCGGGGTCACCGCGATCAAGGCGCCCTGCCTCGCGGAGACGTTCCCGGAGGTGCCGACCACGAGCCCGTCGGTGGTCATCCGACGGGCGAACTCGCAGACCGCCAAGCGTTCTTTGGCCAGGATCACCGTCACAACCTCCAGAGTCCGCGGGCCGCGGCCAATGAGGCCTGATAGTCGGCGTAGCCCTGCGCGTAGAACTCTACGTTCCCTGGCCGGACCTCGACGACACGAGCGCTTTCCGCCCAGAGCTCCCTGTCGACCGGTTCACCGAGGGCGTCCGCCGCGACGATCACCGCGCCCCGCGCGCCGACCCCGGGATCACCGGGGATCACGATGGGCCGCCCGAGAACGTCGGCGAAGACACGGGTCCATTCGAGCGAGCGAACCCCGCCACCGCAGGCGTACAACGTGCCGGTGAGCCCGGCGGCGTCGAAGCAATGCCTTGCCGCGTAAGCGATCGACTCGCACAGCGCCCGGACGATGTCACCACGTTCGCTCTCCAGGCTCAGCCCGGAGAACTGCGCCCTCGCCGAAGCGTCGACGAACGGGGCTCGCTCGCCCGACGCGGAGAGGAACGGCAGCGCGCGAACCCCGCCCGCGCCCGGCCTGCTCGCGTCGAGCAGCGGGCCGATCTCCTCGACCGCGATGCCGAACAGGCGGCACACCCAGTCGATGCCCGCGGTGCCGACCATCGCGGGCATCGCCCGCAGGAACTCCCCTTCCTCGGGCGTACAGAGGAACATGCCCGCCGGCTCGCCCTCCGGATCGAACTCGGCCGAATCCGTCAGGACCTGGCACGCGAGTGTGGTGCCCGCCGTGAGGATGCCGTCACCCGGCCGTCGCACACCGGCGCCGATGGCGCTCGCGGGCAGGTCGAACGGCCCCGCGGTGACCGGCAACCCGGCGGGAAGGCCGAGCAGCGCGGCTCCGCGCTCGTCCAACCGGAAGACGGTCTTCGGCGCCGCGGGCTCCGCGAACAGCCTCCGGCGGTGAGAGAGCCCGACGGCCGCGATGGCGTCTTCGTCGTAGCGCCGGTTCCTCGGGTCGAGGAAGGGCAGTGAAGCATCCGACGCGTCGACGGTGATCTCGCCGGTCAACCGCTGGAGTACCGCGTCGACGCAGTAACCGGCCACCGCCGCCCGGTCCAGCGACTCCGGCTCACGAGTGTCCAAAAAGGACATGATCGCCGCGGCGCAGCCCGGGAACATTCCCGACGCGGTGCGACGGAACACCTCCCTGGTCACTCCGGCGGCCTGCCATTCGGCGAGCAACGCGTTCGCCCGTCCATCGAGCCAGGAGATCGCCGGGCGGACCGCTTCGCCGGACTCGTCACGCAGCCACAATCCGTCGCCCTGACCGGTGAGGGCCAACGCGGTGACCGGGCCGCCGAGCCCGGCGGCGACCTCGCGCACCACCTTCGCCACGGTGCCGAGTACCTGGTCGAGATCCTGTTCGACCAGCCCGCCCGGCAGATGGTGCACCTCGGACGTGGTGCACGCGCTCGCCACGGACATCCCGGCCTTGTCGAAGACGACCGCCTTCGTCAGTGACGTGCCGATGTCGACGCCGATGATCATGGCCGCAGGACCTCGGGGTTCGCCAGATTCGCGAGCGCCTCCCCGCGGGCGTACCGGCCGACTTCGGCGGCGACGATGGCCGCCGCCCGCTCCGCAGTCTGCCTGCTGGCTCCGGCGAGGTGCGGGGTCGCGATCACGTTCGGCGCGTCCCGCAGTGCCCAGTCCGCGGGCGGGGGCTCGACGTCGTACACGTCGAGCGCGAGTGCGCCGAGCCGTCCCGAGCGCAGGGCTTCCGGCAGCGGGGCGTAGTCCATCAGGCCCCCGCGGGCGGTGTTGACCAGTACGGCGCCTTCCGGCAGCAGCGCGATTTTGGCGGCGTCGATCAGCTGCCGGGTCTCCTCGGTGAGCCGGGCGTGCAGGCTCACCACGAAGCTGCGGCGCAGCAGGTCGTCCAGCTCGACGAGCTCGGCACCGTCGGCGGCGACCTTGGCGGGATCCGCGAACGGATCCGCGACCAGCACCTTCGCCCCGAACGCGACGAGCACCTTGGCCACCCGCCCGCCGATCGCGCCGTACCCGACCAGGCCGACGGTGGTCCCGTCGAGTTCGAGACCGGCCTGGTCGTAGGCGTAGTAGTCGCCGCGCCAGGTGCCTCCCAGCAGTTCGGCGGAGGACGTCGAGATCCGGCGCATCGCGGCCAGGATCATCCCCACCGCGAACTCGGCGGCGGCCCCGGCGTTCCGGCCGGGCGCGTACGTCACCGCGACACCCGCCTCGGTGGCCGCCGCGAGATCCACGTTGACCGGGCCGCCCCGGCACACCGAAACGAGTTTGAGCCCCGGCGCGGCGGCGAACACCTGCTTGGTGAAGGGCGCCATCTGGGTCACCGCGACCTCGGCTCCCGCCAAGGCCTCGATCACCTGTTCCTCGGTGCCGCTGGCCTCGTGCACGTTCGCGACCGGACCGAACGGCTCCACCGGCCACGGCAGCGTCAGTTCCGAGACTTCGTGCCCGGCGCCGATCTCGGCACGGACGGCGTCGGCCAGCAGGCCGGTGCCGACGAAATGGTCTCCCGCAGCGAGTATCCGCAACTCTGCGTCCTCTCTCCGTGCCCGAATCGGGCGTTTCTCAGTGTGCTTGCTCGTATTCGGTGATGTGCGCGACCTTGCTCGCGCTGGCCGAGGACGGGTCGAAGCGGTGGCCGACCCATTCGGCGACGATCTTCTTCGCCAGTTCCGGCCCGATCGCCCGGGCGCCGAAGGTGATCACCTGGCAATCGTTCGACTTGACCGAACGTTCGGCGGAGTACGAGTCGTGCGCGACGGTGGCCCGCACTCCCGGCACCTTGTTCGCCGAGATCGCCATGCCGATCCCGGTCCCGCAGACCAGCACGCCGCGATCCGCCTCGCCCCGCGCGATCGTCTCCGCCGCCGCGAGGCCGAGCAGCGGGTACGCCTTGTCGTCGGACCCGTCGGCCACGCCGAGGTCGGTGACCTCGTCCACCCGGTCGTCGGCGAGGAGCAGGTCACGCAGCTGATCCTTGAGGGCGACCCCGGCGTTGTCCGCCGCCACCACGATCCGCATTTCAGTCTTCCTTTCCCAGAGCCTGGCCGACCGCGGTGACGAGCAGCGCGAACGAAGTGGCCCCGGGATCGGGGTGCCCCTTGCTCCGCTTCGCCAACCGCGCGGCCCGCCCCTTGGCGGGCAGCAGGTCCGCCGTGGCCTCGGCCGCGCTCACCGCGACCTGGGCCGCCTTCTGCCAGGCCTGCGGGACGTCGGCACCCGCCTCGGCCTGTTCGCGCAACGCCAGCCTGAACGGCTCGATGGCGTCGAGCATGGTCTTCTCGCCGGGCTCGGCCTTGCCCAGTTCGACGAACGCCTTCACCGCGCCGTCCACCGCGTCCGCGAGAGCTCCGGTGGTGACGTCGCCGCCCGCCAGACCCCGCAGGCCCGCACCGGTCTCGGCGAGCAGGACCCCGTACAGCGCGCCGGACGCGCCGCCCGCCGCGTCGGCGAACGCCGTGCCGGCGGACAGGAGCGCGGTGGACAGCGAGTCTTCGTCGCGCCGCGCGGCGGCCACCGCGGCCCGCATCCCCCTGGTCATGCCCAGCCCGTGGTCACCGTCGGCCGCGACCGCGTCCAACCTGCCGAGCTCGGCCTCGTTGGCCTCGATGTCGTGCAGGGCGGCCGTCAGCGCCCGGTCCACGATGCCCTGGCCCGGCGCCGTCCCGGCCAGCGGTGAATCCACTGTGGACTCCAGTGGCACCGGTGCCAGCGCGGCGCCGGTGCTCCGGTAGCCAGGGGTGTCGCAAGGAGCCGCGTAGAGCTCGGCCAGTTCGTCGTCGAGGACCAGGATCGACAGCGAGACACCGGCCATGTCGAGCGACGTGACGAATTCACCGACCTCGGTGTGCAGCGGGCTGAGCCCCGCCGCGGCGAGCCGCTCGTGCACGCGGGTGTAGGTCGCGAACATCTCCTCGTACTTGGTGCGGCCCAGCCCGTTCAGCAGGACCACCACCCGGCCGTCACCGGCGGGCAGCTCCGGGAGGAGGCCGTCGACCAGTTCGTCGGCCAGCTCCCGCGCGCTCAGCCTGCCGACCGTGCGCACGCCGGGCTCGCCGTGGATGCCGAGCCCGAGCTCCATCTCGCGCTCGCCGACGGTGAACAGCGGCTCGGAGGCGCCGGGCAGGGTGCACCCGCCGAACGCGACGCCGAAGGTCCGGGTGTTCGCGTTCGCCTTCTCCGCCACCGCGTGCACGGCGGCCAGATCGTCACCGCGTTCGGCGGCGGCGCCCGCGATCTTGAAGACCAGGAAGTCGCCCGCGACACCGCGCCGCTTTTCCGGTGCGTCGGCGGGGCCGCTGGCGATGTCGTCGGTGACCAGGATCGTCCGGCTTTCGACGCCCTCCGCGGCCAGCCTGCGCGCGGCGAGCCCGAAATGCAGCACGTCGCCCTGGTAGTTGCCGTAACCGAAGAGCACGCCGGCACCGCTCTCCGCGGCCCGCGCCGTGCGATAGACCTGCTCGGCGCTCGGGCTGGTGAACACGTCGCCCACCACGGCGCCGTCGGCGAGACCGGGGCCGACCAGCCCGGCGAACGCGGGATAGTGCCCGCAGCCACCGCCGATCACCACCGCGACCTTGGGCGCGGAGTCTTCCCGGCGCAGCACGCCGTAGGCATCGGGCACCTTGCGCACCGAACGCCCGTAGGCGGTGACGAACCCGTCCAGCCAGTCGCGTTTGAACGTCTCCGCGGTACCCAGGACCGTCATCGCCCGCTCGCTTCCGCGAATTCACCGGACAGGTACGCGAGCAGCTTGCGCCGCACGTCGTCGTTGTCCTCCGCGACGTGGGCGGCCAGCTCCAGCGCGTCCGGCTTCGGCGGATACACCGGGTTCGGCAGCGCGATCACGGTGAGCCCGGCCGCCGCGGCGGCGCGGATGCCGTTGCTGGAATCTTCGACTCCAAGGCATTCCCCGCCGGACCGGCCCAGCCTGGCCGCGGCTTCGAGATAGACGTCCGGGCTCGGCTTGCCCCTGGCGACCTCGGCACTGGACACGGTCGCGGAGAACTCGCCGGTGAGCCCGTGCTTGCCGAGTACCGCGTCGATCACCCGGCGGGCGGCCGACGACGCCAGCGCGACCGGCACCTTCGCGCTCACTTCGCGGACCATCTCGCCGGCGCCCGGCAGCAGGGGCGCCTCGCCCGCCTCGATCGCGGCGATCATGCCGTCGACCACGGCACGCTCGACCTCGGCCGCGCTTTCCGGGGTGCCGGACCGCTTCGCGAGATACGCGGCCCATTCGGGCGCGCTCATCCCCTGTACGGACGCGGTGTCCTCAGCCGTCCATCCGGTGCGGTGCCGGGCGGCGTACGCCACCCAGTTCTCCTCCCAAAGGTGTTCACTGTCGACGAGGACACCGTCCAGGTCGAACACCACCGCGGCGAGTGCCATCCGGCATCTCCTTTCACATCGATGCTGTTAAGTTAACATCGATGATGTGATCTGAACAAGGCCTGAGGAGGGATCCCGTGGTCGCACGGTTGTTATTGGCACGGCACGGCCAGACCGAATGGCACGCCGAGAACCGCTACGCGGGCAGCAGCGACGTCGCGCTGACCGAGGCAGGGCTGCGCCAGGCTGACGAACTCGCCGGTTTCGCCGCCGCGGTCGAACCGGCGGCCGTCTTCTGCTCGCCGCAGAGCCGGGCCCGTCGCACGGCGGAGCCTTCCGCCGAGGCACTGGGCCTGCCCTTGCGAGTGGTCGACGGTCTGCGTGAAGTCCACTTCGGACTGATGGAAGGGCGCACCCGAGCGGAATTGGCGGCGACGGATCCCGAGGTGGTCGCACGATTTCTCGCCGATCCCGTGGCCGGCGCCTTCCCCGGCTCGGAGCCCCCGGGGGAAGCGGCCGCCCGCGGAGCCGGGGCACTGCGCGGGATCGCCGAAGAGGCACCGGGCGAGACGGTGCTGGTCGTCGCGCACAACACCTTGATCAGGCTGACGCTGTGCGCGCTGCTCGGCATCCCGCTCGAGACCTACCGCACGGTGTTCCCGCGGCTGGACAACGCGGCCGTCACCGAGATCGCGATCGACGGCACGCGCACCGGCCTGCTGCGCTTCAACCAGCCGGCGAGCACGCGATACTGACGGTATGAGCGATGAGAAGACGACCGGTGCGAGCGCACACTCTCGTAACACGCGTCAGCAGCTGATCACCGAACACGTCTTCACGACCGGCTCCGCGAGCATCGCCGAACTGGTGGAACTCACCGGCGTCAGCACCATGACGGTGCACCGCGACGTCGACGAACTGGCCCGTCGCGGCCTGCTCCGGAAGTACCGGGGCGGCGTGTCGGCCATGCCGTCGACGGTCTTCGAAAGCAACGCCGACTACCGGATGAACGTGCATTCGGAGGAGAAGATGGCCATCGCCGCGCACGCGCTCGCCCGCGTCGAACCGGGGATGTCCATCCTGCTCGACGACTCCACGAGCGCGCTCGCGCTGGCGAAGATGCTGCACCGGGTCACCCCGCTGACCGTCGCGACGAACTACCTCGGCGCCATCGAACTGCTCAAAGGCGTCCCCGACCTGCGGCTCATCTGCATCGGCGGCGACTATTCGGCGACCCACGACTCGTTCCTCGGCATGCAGAGCCTGGAGGCGATCGAGCGGATCAACGTCGACGCGACCTTCGTTTCGACCTCGGCGATGAACACGCGGATGACGTTCCACCAGGAGCCGGAGATCGTGATGCTGAAACGCGCGATGCTGGCCAGCGCCCGGACGAAGGTGCTGCTGATGGACCACAGCAAGACCGAACGCGCGGCATTGCACCGGCTGGCGCCGCTGAGCGACTTCGACGTGCTGATCGTCGACGACGGGGTGGAAGAGCATCTGGCCGAGGAGATGCGAAGCCAGGTGGAAGTGGATCTCGCGGAACTGTGAGGCTTCCGGGACCTGCATGAAGTACGTGAAGGCCCCCTTCATTGCGTCTAGCGCAATGAAGGGGGCCTTCACGTACTCGAGGTCGGGCGGATGGCCGCGATCGATGGCTCGGCCGAGCCGAGTACGCCCTAGGCACTCATGGACCGAAGGCGCAGTTGCGAAAGCCACTTTCGCAACGTTGATGGTTGCGAAAGTGGCTTTCGCAACGCGTTTTCGCAGGGTTGCCCGATCCCCATGGCATGGGCTTGGTCCGCGCCACCCGGGCGCGCGAGGCTAACACGAAAATCGACCGATGTAACATCTTGAAAGTTAAGTTAACACGATCCATGATACGCTGACCACGACGTCATGGAGGCGTGCATGAACCAGGTAACACCGCCGTTATCGCGATCCGGGAGCGGGTTCGCCCGCGTACTGAACCGCTGGGGCCTGCCCGCCCCGCTGTTCCTCGGTTACGCCGGGCTGCTGCTGTTCATGATCGGCGACGGGGTCGAGTCGGGCTTCATCGCGCCGTTCATGGCGGACAACGGTGCGGGCACCGAGATCAAGGCCTCGTACGTGATCACCGTGTACGGCGTCGCCGTGATGCTGGCGTCGTGGCTGTCGGGCGCGCTGTCGGATCTGTGGGGGCCACGGCGCGTGATGATGATCGGCCTGGCCATCTGGCTGGTGTTCGACGTGCTGTTCCTCGCGGTCGCGGTCTCCGGCGAGAGCTACCCGTTGATGCTGGTGTTCTACGGTCTCCGCGGTTTCGGCTATCCGATGTTCGCGTTCGGTTTCCTGGTCTGGATCACCGCGGTGGCGCCGGTCGCCAGGCTCGGCGCGGCCGTCGGCTGGTTCTACTTCGCGTTCACCGGCGGGTTGCCGACGCTGGGCGCGCTGGTCGCGAGCTTCACGAATCCGGTGCTGGGCCAGTACGGCACGCTCTGGCTGTCGGTGGCGCTGCTGGGGCTCGGCGGGTTGCTGGCGATCTTCGGGGTCCGGCAGCGGACGGGGTACACACGGCTCGCGCCGCCGGACGTGAAACCGGTGCAGAGCCTGGTGTCCAGCGTGTCGATCGCGTGGAAGAAGCCCCGCGTCGGCGTCGGGATGCTCGTCCGCGTCATCAACACCGCGCCCGAGTTCGGGATGCTGGTGTTCTTCCCGACGATCTTCATCGAGGACATCGGGTTCGGGGAGAGCCGCTGGCTCCTCCTGGTCTCGGTCATCTACGGGACGAACATCTTCTTCAACCTGATCTTCGGCGTGCTGAGCGACCGGATCGGCTGGCGCACCACGATCTTCTGGTTCGGCGCGATCGGCTGCGCGATCTCGATCCTGCTGCTGTACTTCGTCCCGATCGCCATGGGCGCCGAGTACTACTGGCTCGCGCTGCTCGTCGGCGCGCTGTACGGCGCCACGCTCGCCGGGTTCGTGCCGATCTCGGCGCTGCTCCCCTCTCTCGCCCCGGAGAACAAGGGCGGCGCGATGGCGCTGCTGAACCTGGGCGCGGGCGCGGCGGCGTTCGCCGGGCCGGCGATCGTCAGCCTGTTCCTCGGCCCGCTGGGCGCGGCCGGAGTGGTGATCGTCTTCGCCGCGCTGTACCTGGTCGCGGCGGTCATGGTGCGCTACCTGAAACTGCCCGATGAGACGGCGAAGGCGATCGAAGAGGACAAGAGCCTGCAAGAAGTCGGAGAGAAGGTCGTCACCACGTGAACCAGCCCGTCACGATCGGCATCGACGTCGCCACCGCGGGGGTCCGTGCCCTCGCGGTACGCGGCGGCACCGTCCTCGCTTCGGCCGCCGCGCCGCTGCCCGCACCGGTCCGTGACGGCCGCGGTCGCAGCGAGCAGGACGCCCGGTCCTGGTGGCCCGCGGTGAAGACGGTGCTGGCGAAGGTCACCGGCGAGCTGCCGGGCAGGGGCGGCGAGGTCGCCGCGGTGGCCGTCGCCGCGACGTCGGGGACGATCGTCGGGGTCGACGCCTCGGGGGAGCCGGTCACGCCCGCCCTGATGTACGACGACCGGCGTGGCGCGGAGCTCAACCGCAAGGCCACCGAGCTCGGCGCGGATCGCTGGCGGCGCCTCGGTTTCGGCGTGTCCGCCACGGCCGCGCTCGGCCGCGTCGCCTGGCTGGCCGAGCGTGTCCCCGGCGTCGCCGGGATCCGGCACACGCCCGAACTGATCGCGGCGGAGCTCACCGGCGGGCCGGTGGCGGCCGACTGGTCGCATGCGCTGAAGAGCGGCTACGACCCGCTCGCCGTCGAATGGCCTGGCGAGGTGTTCGACGCCTTGGCCGTACCGGAGAGCCTGCTTCCCTCGGTGGTCGCGCCGGCCACCGTGCTGGGTGAGGTGGCCAGTCCGGTCGCCGGGCTCCCGGTGGGCTGCCTGGTCGTGGCCGGGATGACCGACGGCTGCGCGGGTCAGCTCGCGGCCGGGGCGGTCACCCCCGGGAGCTTCGTCGGCATCCTCGGCACGACCTATGTGCTCAAGGGGGTCACCGAGGAACTGGTGCCGGATCCGACGGGCGCGATGTACAGCCATCGCCATCCGGACGGCTGGTGGCTGCCGGGCGGCGCGTCGAACACCGGTGGCGAGGCCGTCGCCGGGCAGGTCCGGCTGCCCGAACTCGACGCCGCGGCGGCCGCGCGGGGCCCGGCGAAGGTGGTCGCGTACCCGTTGCGCCGCAAGGGGGAACGTTTCCCCTTCGCCAGCGCGGACGCCGAAGGCTTCGTGTCCGGCGAAGCCGACGACGTCGAGCTGCACCGGGCCAGGCTGGAGGGAGTCGCCTTCCTCGAGCGGCTGGCGCTGGATCACCTCCGTCGCCTCGGCGTCACGATCACCGATCCGCTGCTGGCGGCGGGCGGCGGCAGTAAGAGTCCTTTGTGGACACGGATCCGGGCGACGGTCACCGGTCTCGGCCTGCGGGTTTCGCCACAGGCCGAAACGGGATTCGGCGCCGCGCTGCTCGCCGCGGCCGGTGTCCTGCCAGGCGGGCTCACGGAGGCGTCCGCAGGGCTCGGCAAAGGGATGCTGGTCGAGCCCGACGAGCACGAAAGCGCCGCGCTCGCCGAGTCGTACCGGCGGTTCTGCACCGAACTGCACACCAGGGGCTGGATCGACGACGAGCTGTTCGCCGTCTCCCAGCGATAAGAGATCAGGAAGGGCGTGGGCCGTTGGACTTTTCGGGAGCCGGCTTCGGTGCGGGCTTGGACGCCTCGGTGGCGTCAGGGGCGGGAGCCAGCAGCCGGATGGCCTCCTGGACGGCGACGTCCGTGGCGGAAAGCCGGTCGGCGACCTTCGACCGGAGTTCCAGCGCGAGCTTCCTCGCCTGCTGAGCTTCGGCCTGCTGGGTCTTTGCGTCGGCGAGGGCCTCCGCGACCTGCTCCTGCTTCGCGGCGATGTCCTCCGCCGAAGACTTCTCGGCCTTGGCGATCTTCTCCGTCGAGATCCGCTCGGCTTCGGCACGCTTGGCCGCGGACACCCGGTCGGCTTCCGCGATCTTGTCCGCGGACGCCTTCTCCGCGTCCGCGCGACGAGCGGCCGATGCCTCCTCGGCCTTCTTGTCCGCCGCGGCGCGGGCCCGGACGCTCTCCATGTCCAGTTCCTTGCGCTTCTGCGCCGCCTCGGAATTCAGCCGGTCGATCTCGGCCTTGGCGTCCGCGAGCAGCTTCTCCCGCTCCGCCTGCGCGTCCTTGGCCGCTTTGTCGATCGCGCGCTGCGTTTCGTGGGCGTACTTGTCGGCTTCGGCCCGGGTCGACTTGGCGTCCGCTTCGGCGGCGGCCTTGAGGTCGGCGATCTCCTCCTCGGCGAGCTGCATCATCATGCGGACGCGTTCGGCCATCGCGCCGGCACCGGACGGGCTCGAACTCATCCGCACGAGGGCGGCCTTGGTCTCGTCCAGTTCCTTCTGGGCGTGGCCGAGCGCCTTGGTGAGCTCACCGGCGGTCGCCACGGCCTCGTCTCGGCTGCGTGAGGCCTGCTTGATCTCGGCCGCCAGCTCGGCGAGACGCTCGTCGACCTGACGCTTGTCGTAACCGCGGACAGCGCCCGCGAACTGGGACGATTTCGCTGAGGGCGCCTGAGGCGCCGTCTTCTCAGGAGCGACCATGGCGGCCACCTTAATGAGCGGGGGCCCGTGGGGCAGTACCGCCAAACGGCTGCACTCGGCGTGCGGCAGGGCGATCACATGGCATCCTGCTTTGTTGACGGCTCGTAAGCAGGGGGAGGCCCGGTTGGACATCTCGGCGATCCTCGAGGACATCCGCGAGCATTGGCACGTCTACGCCACGATGCCCTTCATCGCCGCGCTGATCGGGTACATCACGAAACGCGTCGCGATCGAGATGATGTTCCGGCCGCTGGAGTTCGTCGGGATCAAACCGTTCCTCGGCTGGCAGGGGGTCATCCCGGCCAACTCGCGCCGGATGGCGACCACCGCCGTCGACCTGCTGACCAAGAACCTCGTCGATCCGCAGGAGATCTTCTCCCGGCTCGATCCCGAGGAAATGGTCAAGGAACTCGAAGAGCCGCTCCTCAAGGCCGTCGAGGACGTCACCCGTGAGGTGATGGAGCAGTACCAGCCCAGACTGTGGGAACTGCTGCCGACCCGGGCGCAGCGCATGCTGGTCGACCAGGTCCGGGCGCAGGCGCCGAAGGTCGTCGCGAGGCTGATGCGCGAGGTGTCGACGAACATCGACGAGGTCCTCGACGTCAACGAGATGCTGATCAACGCGATGGTCCGCGACAAATCGCTGACCTGCCGCCTGATCAAGGAGGTCGCGACCCCGGAGCTGCGCTTCATCGCCCGGTCCGGCATCTGGTTCGGCTTCGTCATCGGCCTGATCCAGTTCGTCGCCTGGGCGCTGACGAAGCAGCCGTTGATCATGCCGATCTTCGGTTTCGTCACCGGCTTCGTCACGGACTGGCTGGCCCTGAAAATGATCTTCTACCCGCGTGAGCCGCGCCGGTTCCTGTTCTTCAGCTGGCAGGGCATGTTCCAGAAACGCCGCCAGGCGGTCGCCAAGGACTACGGCGCGCTGATCGCGGACGAGGTGCTCACCGTGCGGAACGTGATGGAGGCCGTGCTCACCGGGCCCAAGGCGGACAAGCTGTTCGCGATGATCACCCGCGAGGTGCAGCGCACCATCGACGCGCAGGCGAGCATCGCGAAACCGTTGGTGGCGCTGACCGTCGGCGGGGTCCAGTACCAGGAGATGAAGAAGGCCGCGGCGGAGAAGGCGATCGCGTATCTCCCCGAAACGGTGAAACACGTGGAGAGTTACGCCACTGACGCGCTCGACGTCCGCAACACCATCGTCACGAAGATGCAGCAGCTGACCCCGCTCGAGTTCGAAGGGATCCTCCGTCCCGCCTTCCAGCAGGACGAATGGAAGCTGATCGCGGTCGGCGCGGTGATCGGCGGGCTCGTGGGTGAACTTCAGGTCCTGTTACTCCTCCATTGAGGACAGGCGGCTAGGTTGCCCTTCAAGCAAGACGCGGGAGGGGCTGGAAAGTGGACGCCGTCATCGCCGATCTCGGCGAGCACTGGCCGGTGTACGTCACCATGCCGTTCATCGCCGCGCTGATCGGCTACGTCACCAAACGCGTCGCCATCGAGATGATGTTCAAACCGGTCGAATTCGTCGGTGTGAAGCCGTTCCTCGGCTGGCAGGGCGTGCTGCCCGCCAACGCCGAACGCATGGCCGCGACCGCCACCGAAATGCTGACGACCAACCTCGTCGACCCGAAGGAGATCTTCGCCAGGCTCGACCCGGCCCAGGTGGCGAAGGAGATCGAGCAGCCGCTCCTCCGGATCGTCGAGGACGTCACCCGCGAAGTGATGGAGCAGTACCAGCCCAGACTGTGGGAAGTACTGCCGAACACCGCCCAGCAACTCTTGCTCAAACGCGTGCAGGCCGAGGCGCCGCGCGCGATCACGAAGATCATGGGCGAGATCTCGGAGAACATCGAGGACGTCCTCGACCTCAAGCACATGGTCGTGACGAACCTGGTGCGCGACAAGGCCTTGCTGAACCGGCTGATCCGCGACATCTCGCGCCCGGAGATGCGGTTCATCGCGCGGTCGGGGATCGTGTTCGGGTTCTCCCTCGGCTGTGTGCAGCTGCTCGTGTGGGCGCTGACGAAATCGCCGATCGTGCTGCCGCTGTTCGGTATCGGCATCGGCTGGTTCACCGACTGGATCGCCCTGAAGATGATCTTCCTGCCGCGCGAGCCGAAACGGTTCTTCGGCCTCTACACCTGGCAAGGCGTCTTCCAGAAGCGCAAGGACCAGGTCTCCGCCGACTACGGCGACATGATCGCGCGCGAGATCATCACCATCCCGAACCTGCTCGAAGCCGTGCTGAGCGGGCCGAAATCGGACAAGCTGTTCACGATGATCACCCGCGAGGTGCAGCGGACGATCGACGCTCAGGCGAGCGTCGTGAAGCCGTTCGTCGCGCTGGCCGTCGGGAGCAGGCGGTTCCAGGAGATGAAGCAGACCGCGGCCGCGAAGGCGGCGGCGCGGATCCCGGAGACGATCCGCCACGCCGAGAGCTACGCGGTCAACGCGCTCGACGTCCGGAACACCATTGTGGACAGAATGCGGCGGCTGAACCCGCTCGAATTCGAGCAGCTGCTGCGCCCGGCGTTCCGGCAGGACGAGTGGAAACTGATCGCCGTCGGCGCGGTGATCGGAGGCCTTGTCGGTGAACTTCAGGTGCTTCTACTGCTTCACTGAAGGCCAACCGATACGGTTTCCCCCTTCCCTGAGCGAAGCGAGGAGGTCGTGTGGACGCCGTCCTGGACGACCTCGCGCGGCACTGGTGGCTGTACGCCGCGATCCCGTTCGTAGCCGCGCTGATCGGCTACGTCACCAAACGCGTCGCCATCGAGATGATGTTCAAACCGCTCGAGTTCGCCGGGATCAAGCCGTTCCTCGGCTGGCAGGGCGTGGTCCCCAAACACGGCGGGCGGATGGCGGCCGTCGCGACCGAGCTGCTGACGTCGAATCTGCTGGACGTCAAGGAGGTCTTCCGGCGGGTCGACCCGGCGATCATCACGCGCGAGATCGAGCAGCCGCTGCTGCGTGCCGTGGACGAGGTCGCCCGCGAAGTGCTCGAAAAGCACCATCCCAGGCTCTGGGAGGTCATGCCGACGATGGCGCAGGAGCTGCTGATCAAGCAGGTCCAGTCGTCGACGCCGCCGCTGGTGCGCGAGTTCATGGAAGAGATGACCGAAAACCTCGACGAGGTGCTCGACTTCCAGCACATGACCGTGCAGCGGCTGACCAGGGACAAGAAGCTGCTCGTCCGCTTGATCCGCGAGACGTCGCGGCCGGAGATGGCGTTCATCGCGCGCACGGGGATCTACTTCGGCTTCGGGCTCGGCATCGTGCAGGCGATCGTCTGGGCGGCGACGAAGGAACCGTGGGTCCTGCCGATCTTCGGCGGCTGCATCGGGCTGGTCACCGACTGGCTGGCGATCAAGCTGATCTTCGTGCCGCGTGAGCCGGTGCGGGTCGGCCGGGTGATCCTGCAGGGCAAGTTCCAGCGACGCCGGGCGGAGGTCGCGCGCCAGTACGGCGAGATGATCGCGAACGAGATCCTCACCGTGCCGAACCTGCTCGACGCCGTCCTGCGCGGGCCGCGGTCGGATCGGTTGTACGCGCTGGTCGAGCGGCTCGTGGCGCGGGCCGTCGACGAGCAGGCGAGCGTCGCGAAACCGGTGGTCGCGATGGCCGTCGGCGGGGAGCGGCTGCAGGAGATCAAGCAGGCGGCCGCGCGGAAGGCGCTGGAGCGGCTGCCGCCGACGATCCGCCACGCCGAGGGCTACCTGACCGAGGCGATGGACGTCGCGAAGATCGTCGAGCGGCGGATGCTCGGGCTGACGCCGCTGGAGTTCGAGGGGCTGCTGAGGCCGGCGTTCCGGCAGGACGAGTGGAAGCTCATCGCGGTGGGCGGGGTCATCGGTTTCGTGGTCGGTGAGCTGCAGGTTCTCCTGATGCTCCACTGACCTGCGGTTAGCGGGCTAAACGCGATTTGGGGGTGGCAGATCGCGATTAGCCCGCGAAACGCAGGTCCGCTAGGGCGCGACGGGCTGCGCCACCGCCGTCGGCTCGACGCGGACCCGCGACGAACGCCCGCGCAGCCAGGCGATGAGACGGCAGACGAGGTAGATCACGAACGAGATGGTCGTGACGAAGGCGCTCACCGGCTTCCCCGGCGCCAGCGAAAGGACGATCCCGCCGAGCGCGGCGATCTCCGCGAACACGATCGACAGCACGGTCGCCTTCCACGGGCTCGCCGTGACCCGCGCGGCCGCCGCGGCCGGCGTCACCATCAGCGAGACCACCAGCAGCGCGCCGACGATCTGCACGCCGAGCGCGCTCGAGATGCCGACCAGCACCGCGAAGATCAGCGACAGCAGCCGCACCGGCACACCGCGCGCCGTCGCGACCGCCGGGTCGACCGTGGCGAACAGCAGCGGCCGGTAGATCACCGCGAGCACCACCAGCACGACGACCGAGGCGCCGACGAGCAGGTTCAGGTTGGTCGAGTCGATGGTGATGATCTGCCCGACCAGGATGCCGAACTTGTTGGCGCTGCGGCCTTCGTAGAACGACAGCAGCAGGACACCCATGCCGAGGCCGAAGGCGAGGATCACGCCGATCACGGAGTCGCGTTCGGACTCACGGCCGCCGAGCAGCCCGATCAGCAGGGCGGCGATGACCGCGCCCGCGAGGCCGCCGAGTTCGACGCCGACCCCCAGCAGCAGCGCGCCGGCCGCGCCGGTGAAGGCCAGTTCGGCGGTGCCGTGCACGGCGAACGACATCCGCCGCATGACGACCAGCGGGCCGAGCACCCCGGCGACCAGGCCGAGGACGGCGGCCGCGAGCAACGCCGTCTGCACGAAATCGAGACCGAGGAGTTCGCCGGTCAGGGCGAAGTCGAACATCTTGTCCACGGGTGCTAGCCGGCCTGTTCGTCGATGTGGTGGGGTTCGTCCTCGCACAGCGCGCTCTGCGCCCCGGCGACGTGGATCTGCCCGCCGACCTTGAGCACCTCGATCCGCGTGCCGTACAGCTCGGACAGCGTCTCCGAGTTCATCACCTCGTCCGGCTTGCCGACCCGGAACTGGCCGTTCACCAGATAGAGCACCCGGTCCACATAGGACAGGATCGGGTTGATCTCGTGGGTGACGAACAGGACGGCCGTCCCGGCGGAACGCCGCCGCTCGTCGATCAGCTCGCTGACCGCGCGCTGGTGCGCCAGGTCGAGGGAGAGCAGGGGCTCGTCGCAGAGCAGCACTTCCGGGTCGCCGACCAGGGATTGCGCGACGCGCAGCCGCTGCTGCTCGCCACCGGAAAGCCGGCCGACCGGCTGCCTCGCGTACGCCTGCGCGCCGACGGACTCGATCGCCTTCGCCACCAGCTGACGCCGCTTCGAGATCCCGAAGAGCCCGGTGCCCCACCGGTGCCCGTCCAGACCGAGGCCGACCAGGTCCACCCCGCGCATCGTCAGGCCCTCGTCGAGGGCGCGCTGCTGCGGGATGTAGCCGATCCGCCGGTTCGTCCCGCCGGGGCGCCGCCCCGCGATCTCGACCGTGCCCTCGGGCAGCCCCTGCTGGCCGAGCAGCACCTTGAGCAGGCTGCTCTTCCCGGAGCCGTTCGGCCCGAGGATGGCGAGGAACTCGCCGGGCTCGACGTCGAGGTCGAGCCCGGACCAGAGGGTCCTGGTGCCGAACGCGAGGCTCGCCCCGCGGACACGGACCGCGGGGCGAGCTTCGGCGGGTACGGAGGTCACTACTTCAGTGCTCCGGCCAGCGCGTCCACTTCCTTGGTCATCCATGCAATGTAGTCGGTCACACCCTGGGGCAGCGTTTCGGTGACGTCGACGACCGCGATACCGGCGTTCTTGGCGTCGCCGACGACCTGCTGGGTGACCGGGGTGGTGGTCTGCGCGTTGTTGACCAGCGCCTTGACCTGCTTGCCGGAGATCAGCTGCTTGACCTCGTTGAGCGCGGCGGCGGGCACGTCCTGCTCCGCTTCCACGGCCTCGGCGAAGGCCGGCGGCGTCGCGTCGGTGACCTTCGCGCTGTCGAGCAAGTAGTGCGCGACGGGCTCGGTGGCGACGACCTTCGCGTTCGAGGCGCCCAGGCCCGAGACCTTCTTCAGCAGCTCCTGGGTCTTGCCCTTGAACGCGGTCGCGTTGGCGGTGAAGGCGTCCTTCGACGCGGGCTGGATCTCGCCGAGCTTCGCGGCGACCTGGTCGGCGACCTTCTCGACGCCGGGCAGGCTGTACCAGACGTGCTCGTTCTCGTTGCCGGTCGCGGCGATGTCGACGGCGACCAGCTTCTGCGCGCCGGTGGCCTGGTCGGCCAGCTTGCCGAAGAAGTCGTCGTAGCCGCCGCCATTGGACAGCGTCAGCTTCGCGTTCTTCGCGGCGACGGCGTCGCTCGCGGTGGTCTCGTAGGAATGCGGGTCGGCCGAGGGGTCGTGGATGATCGAGGTGACCTCGACCTTGTCACCGCCGACGGCGGTCACGACGCTGCCCCAGACGTCGGTCGAGGCGACGACCTTGATCTTCTCGCCGCCGGGGTTCGCGGCGGACGCGTTCGGCGAACCGGAGCCCGTCGACGCCTTGTCGCCCGACGCGCACGCCGTCGCGCCGAGCGCGAGGACGGCCAGGGCCGAGACGGCCGCGAAAACACTCTTGGTACGGCGGGAATTCATTTACTGCACTCCTGCGGATGCCCTGGCCAGGTGTTCCCAATGCCGGGTAATGGAAACCGTTGTCAGATTCAACTGTACCCCATCCGGATGACGACGCCTCCGGTCCTGGTCCGAGCTGTACCCAGGGTCACTCTGAATCGAGACCTGCCACACGTCGGGTGATGCTTCTGCAAAACGTTCTGAACCGTTACGGTTTGCGGATGGGCCGTCCTATCCGCACCAGGAGGCAGGCGACACTGGCGTCGTTGGCCGCAGAGCTCGGTGTGTCGAGGACCACCGTCTCGAACGCCTACAACCGACCCGACCAGCTGTCCCCTGAGCTGCGCCATCGCGTCCTCGAGACCGCACGCCGCCTCGGCTACCCGGGCCCGGACCCGGTGGCCCGTTCGCTGCGGACACGCAAAGCCGGCGCTGTCGGTCTTTTGCTCACCGAGAACCTCTCCTACGCCTTCCGTGATCCCGCCGCCGTCGGCGTGCTCGAAGGGCTCGCGCTGGCCTGCGAGGACGCGGGCGTCGGCCTGCACCTGGTCCCGGCGAGCCCGGGCAGGGAGGACGTCGCGGCCGTGCACCGCGCCGGCGTCGACGGCTTCGTCGTCTACTCGGTGCCCGACGACGACCCGCATCTCGGCGCCGTGCTGGAGCGCCCGGTGCCGACGGTGATCGTCGACCAGCCCCGCGTGGACGGCGTCGACCGGGTCGGCCCGGACGACGCGGCCGCGGTCACCGCCATGGCCGAGCACCTCATCTCGCTGGGCCACCGGCAGATCGGCGTGCTGTGCATGCGGCTGGCCCGCGAACGCAACGACGACTTCGTCTCCATCCAGCGGCAGAGCGCCGCGCACTTCCACGTCCAGCGCATCCGCCTGGAGGCGCTGGCCGCCGCTTTCTCGGCGGCCGGGGTCGACTGGGCGACGGTGCCGGTGGTCGAACGCTTCGACCACACCGTGGACGACGGCGCGTCGGCCGCACGCCAGCTGCTCGACGCGTATCCGCAGGTCACCGCCGTGATCTGCACCTCGGACATCCTCGCCCTCGGCGCACTGGCCGAGGCGGAGCGCCGCGGCCTGCGCGTGCCGCAGGACCTGACGGTCACCGGATTCGACGGCATCACCGAGGCCGAACGCTCCGGGCTCACCACGGTCCACCAGCCGGTGCTCGAAAAGGGCAAGGCGGCGGGCAAGCTCCTGCTCAGCTCGGCGGACCGGGTCGGGCCGAAGGTGATCACCCTGAACACCGAACTGCGGGTCGGCCGCACCTCGGCGCCGCCACGAACGGCCGAAGAACGCTGGTTCGGACCGTGATCTGCGTCCGCTCGCGTTGCTCTCCCCCGGCGTGTCGGTTCCAATGAACGTGTGACCTCAATCGACGTACTGCTCAAGCGCAACCAGGAGCTGGGTGACGTCACTCCTGGTGACCGCTCGTCTCCGAGGCCATCACTCCAGGTGGCGATCCTGACCTGCATGGACGCCCGTATCCGGGTGTTCGAGATCTTCGGCCTGATCCAGGGCGAGTCCCACATCCTGCGCAACGCGGGCGGAGTCGTCACCGACGACATGATCCGCTCGCTCGCGCTCAGCCAGCGGAAGCTCGGCACGCGCGAGGTGCTGATCGTGCAGCACACCGACTGTGGCCTGTCGATGGTCACCGAAGACGACTTCAAGGACGAGCTCGAAGCCGCCAGCGGACTGCGTCCGACCTGGTCCGTCGAGGCGTTCCGGGTGGTGGAGGACAGCGTGCGCCGGTCGGTGCAGCGGGTCCGGCGCAGCGACTTCCTCCCGCACACCGACAACGTGCGCGGGTTCGTCTACGACGTGAAGCTGGGCCGCCTGACCGAGGTCGCGTAGAGCTGAAGGGGACTTTCCCCGCATGCGATGTGAGGAAAGCGCCCTTCACCGCGTAAGACGAGGGGAAAGTCCCCTTCAGCTACGCCCTGGGCCCACGTTCGACGCGCGGGCGCACCTTTTAAGCTGACCCGGTGGGCGTCGACGCGGAAGTGCTGACCGGCTGGTTCGACGAAGTGGGGCGAGACCTCCCTTGGCGTGAGCCGGAATGCACCGCCTGGGGCGTGCTCGTCAGCGAGATCATGTTGCAGCAGACACCGGTCGCGCGCGTGCAGCCGATCTGGCTCGAATGGATGGCGCGCTGGCCGGTGCCGTCGGCGCTGGCGGCGTCGTCGCAGGGCGAGGTCGTGCGCGCCTGGGGCAAACTCGGCTACCCGCGGCGCGCGTTGCGGCTGCACGCCGCGGCGGCCGTCATCGCCGCCGAACACGGCGACGTCGTTCCGTCCGATGTGGACACTCTGCTCGCGTTGCCGGGTATCGGCGCGTACACCGCGCGCGCCGTCGCGGCCTTCGCCTACGGCAAGCGGGCACCGGTGGTGGACACGAACGTCCGGCGCGTGGTGGCCAGGGCGGTGCACGGCGCGGGTGACGCCGGGCCGCCGTCGAACACCCGCGACATGGCCGACGTCGAGGCGCTGCTGCCGCCGGAAGACGCGCCCGCCGCGAAACTCTCGGCCGCGCTGATGGAACTCGGCGCGCTCGTCTGCACCGCGCGTTCGCCGCGCTGCGCCGACTGCCCGATCTACGACGACTGCGCCTGGCAGCACGCCGGACGGCCCGCGTACGCCGGGCCCGCGAAGCAGGTCCAGAAGTTCGCCGGGACCGACCGTCAGGTGCGCGGGCTGCTGCTCGACGTCCTGCGCGGCAGCGAAGGCCCGGTGGAGAAGGCACGGCTCGACCTCGTCTGGCACGAATCCGGCCAGCGCGACCGCTGCCTCGACTCCCTGCTGGTGGACGGGCTGCTCGAACAGACCGGGGACGGCCTGTTCGCCCTGCCCGGCGAACACTAACGCATTACGACAAAAGTTGGTCAATGGTTGTCATCGGCGCGATGGCGGGTTAGTTTTCCGGCCAACGCGCATGATGGGAGTTTCGCCCGTGGCCGACTTCGACCGACGTACCGCGCTCAAGGGCGGCCTGACGGTGAGCGCCGTCGGGCTACTGGGGACAACGACGATTTCCGCCGCCGACGCGGCGTCCGGGGTGACCGAACCGAAGATCCACGGAACGGCCGCGTGGAACGCGCGGCCGCCGAGCGGGACGATCGAGGTGCAGAACCACAAGCCGACGTACATCGTCGTGCACCACACGGTCGAACCGGGGAACGTCACCGACTACACCCTCGAACACGCCTTCTGGGCGTCGCGTTCGATCCAGAATTTCCATATGGACACCCGTGGCTGGGTCGACACCGGCCAGCAGTTCACGAACAGCCGCGGCGGGCACATCACCGAAGGGCGGCACCGCAGCCTGGAGATCCTGCGCGGCGGAACCCGGCACGTGCTGGGCGCGAACGTGGGCAACAACAACAGCACCTGCATCGGGATCGAGAACGAAGGCCTCTACAGCACAGAGGACGTCACGCCCGCGCTCTGGGACTCGCTGGTGAAGCTGGTGGCGTACATGGCCTCGCAGTACGGGATCTCGCCGGAATTCATCAAGGGACACCGGGACTTCAACTCCACCGAATGCCCGGGCACCGTGCTGTACAACCGGCTTCCGGAGCTGCGCACCGAGGTCGGGAAGCTGCTGGGTTCCTCGTCGCCGAAGGTGGATCTGCCGGAGTGGCCGCTGCTCAAACCCGGAGACAGCGGGCCACGGGTGCGGATGGCCCAGGAACTCCTGCGGGCCCGCGGTTTCGCCGTGCCCACCGACGGCCTCTTCGGACAGTCCACAAAGGACGCCGTCGCCGCGGTGGCGGCACGGCACGGGCTGGAGCGCGACGCCTGCGGCGCGACGGCGGCGACCGACGAGACCGGCTTCCTCGGCTCCGACGTCTGGCCGCTCCTCGTCGGATCCGGCACCGACCTCCGGGCGCTGAAGGAACGGCTCAGCCGATGACGTCGGAGAGAAACGCTTCGACGGCACCGAGATAGGTTTCCGGCGCTTCGTCGTGCACCACGTGCCCGGCGCCTTGGACGACGACATGCCGTCCGAGGCCGCCGGGCACGCGCGCGGCCAGCTCGGCCTGCTGTCCGTGGGGCATCGCGGTCCGTTCGCCTTCGATCGCGAGCAGCGGGCATTTCACGCGTTCGACGAACTCCCAGAAGTCGCGCCTGCCCCATTCGGCCGCGATCTCGTACAGGTCCGGCAGGGAGGCGATCAGGTGGTAGCCGTCTTCGCGTTCCTCGACGCATTCGACGAAGTAGTCACCGGTGTCGCCGAAGAACTCGCGCACATGGGCCAGCGAGCGGAACGGGACCGGCCACGATTCGAAGTACCCGCGCCAGGTGTCCACGGTCCGGCCGCGCTGGTCCGGCGCGAAGTCCTCGCAGACCACGGCGCGGACGAGCCCGGGATACGTGGCCGCGGTGACCCAGGCGTGCAGGCCGCCCATCGAATGTCCGATCAGGACCGCGGGCTCGTCGAAGGTCCGCAGCACCGCGGCGACGTCTTCGGCGAACCGCTCGGTGCGCCAGGGCCCGCCGCGTGGTCCGCGTCCGTGACCTCGCGCGTCGAGGCCGTGGACACGCCCGTACGGCTGGAGTCTCCGCGCGACCCGCCACCACGTCGTCGCCCTGCCCATCAGCCCGTGCAGAAGGACGATCGGCGGCCCGTCACCGCCGAAAGTGATCAACCCGTCGCGCTGGATCACCACTAAGCTCCCCTCCATGCGCAGCCGTGTCCCCGCCGCCGGTCTGGTCATGGGGGCCGTCTGCGCCCTGATTATCGGCTGCACCGCCGATCCCGCGCCGGCCGCGCCCCCACCGCCGCCGCCGATGAACCCGGCTCCGGGCGCTTCGGGCGCGGGCGACCCGTACTACCCGATGGACGGGAACGGCGGTTACGACGCGACCGAATACCAGGTCGGGATCACCTACGACCCCGCGAAAGGGCGTCTCGACGGCGACACCACGGTGATCGCGAAAGCGACGCAGGACCTCGATCGGTACAACCTGGACTTACGCGGCCTGACCGTGCAATCGGTCGAAGTGGACGGGAAACCGGCGAAGTTCGCGCGCGAGGGCGACTTCGAGCTGGTGGTGACGCCCGCCGAGCCGATCCGGAACGGGACCGAATTCCGCACGAAGGTCCTCTACGGCGGCGACCCGTCGGCGACGCCCAAGGCGGGCGGCAGCGAGAACGGCTGGCAGAAGTCGAAGGACGGCGGCGCGTTCATCGTCGGCGAGCCGCATTCGGCGTCGTTCTGGTACCCCGTCAACGAGACCCCGCGTGACAAGGCGATGTTCACCCTCACCGCGCGCGTGCCGGACGGCTGGACCGTCATCTCGAACGGGCGCGAGATCCAGAAGAGCTCGGCGAACGGCTGGACCGCGACGTCCTGGCAGGAGCGCACGCCCGTGGCGTCGTATCTGACCACGGTGGCGATCGACAAGTTCACCGTCGACCGGATGGCGCTCCCGGACGGGACCCCGGTGGTCAACGCGTACGCGCCGGGCGCCGAGGACCGGCGCGACACCGGCAGGCGGCTGCCGGAGATCATCGGTTTCCTGAGCTCGAAATTCGGGCCGTACCCGGTGGACGCGGCGGGCGGCATCTATCTCGACGAGGACATCCATTTCTCGCTGGAGACCCAGACCAGGCCGACCTACGCGAAATGGGCCGACCTGGTCACCGTGGTGCACGAAACCGCGCACCAGTGGTTCGGCGATTCGGTGACCCTGAAATCGTGGTCCGACATCTGCCTCAACGAATGCCTCGCGTCGTACGCGCAATGGCTGTGGCAGGAGTCGCGGGACCACGAGAACCTGGACGACCGCTACCGCGCCGCCCTCGAGATCATGCGCGGCAGCCAGGATTTCTGGACGCCGAAACTGGTCGACATGGGTGCCGGGCAGGAGTTCCACGGCGTCTACGACAAGGGGATCCTGGCCATCCACGCGCTGCGGCGGAAGATCGGCGAAGGGACGTTCACGCGGCTGCTGAAGGAATGGCCGGCGGCGTACCGGAACGCCAACGCCTCGTGGGCGGATTTCGAGGCGTTCACCATCAAGCTTTCGGAGCAGGACCTGCGGCCGTTCTTCGACGCGTGGTTCCACGGCACGACGATCCCGCCGGACGCCGAACTCCTCCCCGGCACCCTGCGCGGCTGACCACTCCTCCCGCATTTAGTCCTCTAAATGCGGGAAGCGGCGGTCGTCCCCACCACCACCCTCTCGACGCGAGCGCGTTGCGAAAGCCACTTTCGCAACGCTCAAGGTTGCGAAAGTGGCTTTCGCAACCCTTCCCAGCTGACCGGGCCACAGGCGCGCATCGGCCGGGTGGGTCGAACACCCGCCCCACGCATTTAGTCCTCTAAATGCGTGGGGCGGTGTCGCCTTCGCGCGCGTGGGCACCGAGGTTGGATGTCGCGAAAGCCAGGCGGATTCATGGGGTCGTTGCAACATCCTTCGTGAGCTGGGAGTTGTGGTGGCTGGTGGGTTGGTGTTGCCGCGTGTGGTGCGGGTGCGGTTCTGGGATGCGGTGCGGGCGGGGTGTCTGCCTAAGCGTGCCGCCCGTTTGGTGGATGTGTCGCACGAGACCGGGCGGCGGTGGTTCGCGCAGGCTGGTGGGGTGATCGGGAACGCACCTGGCTCGTTGGGTGAGCGCTATCTGAGTTTGGCTGAGCGGGAGGAGATCTCTCGTGGTCTGTCCGGGGGTCTCTCGTATCGGGAGATCGCTCGGCAGCTGGGCAGGGCCCCGTCGACGATCAGCCGGGAGGTGACGAACAACGGTGGCCGGGGCGGGTATCGAGCGCATCGGGCGGAGTCGGCGGCGCGGGATCGGGCCCGGCGGCCGAAGACCGCGAAGCTGGCCGAGGCCGGTAATCGCGAGTTGCGGGATCATGTGCAGGCGCGGTTGCTGCAGGAGTGGTCTCCGGGGCAGATCACAGCCAGGCTGGCGATGGAGTTCCCCGACCGGCCGGAGATGCGAGTGTCACACGAGACGATCTACCAGTCCTTGTATGTGCAGAGCCGGGGAGCGCTGCGCCGCGAGCTCACCGCGTGTTTGCGGACAGGACGGGCGCTGCGCCGCCCGCGCAAGCAAGCACAGGCACGACGGTCACGGATCCCTGACCTCGTCGAGATCAGCGAACGGCCGGCCGAAGCCGAGGACCGGGCAGTCCCGGGGCATTGGGAAGGCGACCTGATCACCGGTGCCGGTAACAAGTCCGCGATCGGCACCCTCGTGGAACGCTCCACTCGGTTCGTCATACTGCTGCACCTGCCCCACGGCCACGATGCGATCCAGGTCCGGGACGCGATGATCGACGCGATCCAGACCCTCCCGCACCAGTTGCGGCGGTCACTGACCTGGGACCGGGGCAACGAGATGGCCCGTCACGCCGACATCACCCTCGCCACCGACCTGGCCATCTACTTCTGCGACCCGCACTCCCCATGGCAACGCGGGACGAACGAGAACACCAACGGCCTGCTTCGCCAGTACTTCCCCAAAGGGACCAACCTGCACCAGCACACCGCAGAACACCTCACCGCAGTCGCCGCACGACTCAACAGCCGCCCCCGCAAAACACTGGACTGGCACACCCCACTCGAAAAACTCACCACGCTACTGTCCTAAACAGAGCACGTTGCGACCACCGCATGAATCCGCCCCACTTTCGGGACACCAGGCGTCCCGAAAGTGGCTTTCGCGACACGGCCCGCGGGTGACGTGCGCCCGGCGCGTTTAGTCCTCTAAATGCGGTTCTCGGGGCACGCCACTACCGCATTTAGAGGACTAAACGCGGTAGTCGGGCAGGTCGATGCCGTTCACCACGTCCCGCATCTTCCGCGAAGCCAGCGCGGCGACCGGCTTCAGCCGCATCACCCGCATCATCACGTAGCGCATCCGCAGCGCGGCACGCGACTTCGCGAAGATCGACTCGGCGTTCTCCCGTCCCATCTCCTGCGTCTTCTCGACGAACTCGCGCATGACCGCCTCGTAGCGTTTGAGCCCGGTGTCGAGACCGGCGGCGAGCTCCCCGGCGAGGACGTACGCGCCGACGAACGCCAGGCTCGTGCCCTGTCCGGAGAGCGGCGAAGGGCAGAAAGCGGCGTCACCCAGCAGCCCGACGCGGCCACGCGACCAGGACTCCATGATCACCTGCGCGCACGAATCGAAGTAGAAGTCGGAGGCCTCGTCCATCCGGTCCAGCAGCCAGGGCGCCTCCCACTCCATCCCGGCCGCGAACCCGCGCACCAGCGCCTTCTGCGCCTCGACGTCGCGATAGTCGTAGTCCACCTTCTCCGCGGCGAACCCGAAGTAGGCCATCGCCTCGTCGCCGTCGCGGACCGCGCGGATCCCGGCGGACCGGCCGACGTCGTCGTAGCCGACGGCCCAGTTCCGCAGCCCGAGCCGGTTCGGCACGCTGAAGAACGCCAGGTACGAGCCCAAATGCCGGACGAACCGGGACTCGTCGCCGAAGGCCAGCGCACGCACTCCCGAATGCAGCCCGTCCGCTCCGACGACCAGGTCGTACGTCCGCCGCGCACCACCGGCGAAGGTGACGTCGACTCCGTCGGCCCGCTCGTCCAGCGCGGTGATCCGGTCGCCGAAGACGTACTCCGTCGTGTCCTTGGTCGCCTCGTAGAGCACCTCGGTCAGGTCGCCGCGCAGGATCTCGATCTCGGCGACGGCGCCGTCACCGCCGAAGTCGTCGGCGCGGATCGTGGCCTTCGTGCGGTTCTTGCGGTCGACGAGCGTCTCGCCCTTCGTGTCCGTGCAGGCGGCGCGGATACGTTCGTCAAGGCCCATCCGGCGCGCGACCTCCTTGGCCGTTCCGCGCAGGTCGACGGCCTGGCCGCCGGGGCGCAACGACGGCGCGCGCTCCACGACGGTCACCTGGAAGCCGTGCCGCGCGAGCCAGAAGGCGAGCGCCGGCCCGGCGACGCTCGCTCCGGAGATGAGGATCTTGGTGTCGGCCACCCTTGGGAAGGTCCCACGCATCACATCGCGGCGCAAAACGATTTCGTCGTAGGCTGGCGGCATGGCTGTCGTGAAGATCAACGCGATCGAGGTCCCCGAAGGCGCTGGCCCCGAGCTGGAGAAGCGGTTCGCCGCGCGGTTGCACGCCGTCGACAATCAGCCCGGTTTCCTCGGCTTCGAGCTGCTCCGCCCGGTCTCCGGCGAGACGCGCTACTTCGTCTACACCAAGTGGGAGTCCGAAGAGGCGTACCAGGCGTGGGCATCCGGCCCGGCGCGCGAGGCGCACGCGGGCGAGCGCGCGAAGCCGGTTTCCACCGGTGCGAACCTGCTGGAATTCGAGGTCGTCCAGGCTTCGAAGCCGGGTGAGTGAGCTCGAACGAGCCGCGGAACTGATCGACGGCGCCGGCGCGCTGCTCGTCTGCGCCGGTGCCGGGATGGGCGTCGACTCCGGCCTGCCCGATTTCCGGGGTGACGAAGGTTTCTGGAAGGCGTATCCGCCGTACGAGCGGCTGGGTATCAGCTTCGTCGAGCTCGCCGACCCGCGGCATTTCGCCGAAGATCCCGAGCTGGCCTGGGGTTTCTACGGGCACCGGCTCGCGTTGTACCGCGCTACCGTCCCGCACGACGGCTTCGGGCTCCTGCTGTCCTGGGGCGCGCGCAAGCCGGGCGGCACGCGCGCGTTCACGTCCAATGTGGACGGACAGTTCCAGAAAGCGGGCTACCCGGGTGTCGCCGAGGCGCACGGGTCCATCCATCACCTGCAGTGCCTCGACAGGTGCACCAAGGAGATCTGGCCCGCGGACGACGTCGCGGTCCCGATCGACGAAGACAGCATGCGCGCGCTGGAGCCGCTGCCGTCCTGCCCGCGCTGCGGCGGTCTCGCCCGGCCCAACATCCTGATGTTCGGCGACTACGACTGGCTCGGGCAGCGCAGCCAGGCCCAGCTCGACGAGCTGAACGCGTGGCGCCGCGAGCATCGCGACCTCGTGGTGGTGGAACTCGGCGCCGGGCAGGCCGTGCCGACGGTGCGGCGGTACTCGGAGCTGGCCAGCGCCGCGACCGGCGCCCTGGTGCGGGTCAATCCGCGTGAGCCGCGGATCCGGCACGGCCGCGGCGTTTCCCTGGCTGCCAACGGTCTCGAAACGCTCCAGGCACTGGACGCGCTGCTGAAGGGAACCATGCCCGCATAAGACGCGGCGAAGGGAGCTTTCGCCGCGTGTCATGCGGCGAAAGCTCCCTTCAGCCCGCTCTGGGCAGGACGATTTCCGCGTAGACGGCGTCGTGATCGCTGCCCGGCGTGTCCAGCACCTTGAAGTCCGCGATGGCCGTCCGCTTGTCCGCGAGCACGTGGTCGATCGGCACCGGCGGCACCAGCCCGTTCGTCCAGGTGCCCTCCAGCGCCTTCCCCAGCTGATCGGCCGCGTCCACGTATCCCCTGGTCAGCAGCTCACGGAAGAGCGCGTGGTCGAGGCTCGCGTTGAAGTCGCCCGCCAGGATCCGGATGTCGTGCTCGGCGTCGGCGTACGGCAGGTCCTTCGCCTCGTCGACCCACACGTGCCGGTCCCACATCGGCGCCGCCGGATGGACCGCGACGACCTCGATCCGGACACCGTCGCCGAGGTCCACGCTCGCGCTGGGCTGCTTGTAGTCGGAAGCGCCGCTCAGCTTCAGCGGCGTCAGCGGATACCTCGACACCAGCCCGGAGCCCGACGCCCACTCGGCCGGGTGCAGCACGTGATACGGCAGGACCTGGAACAACCCGGCCCGGTCGAGACCGGTGATCGCCTCGGGCGTCAGCTCGGTCAGGCTCAGGACGTCGACCCGGTGCTCCTTCACGTAGCCGACGATCCGCGCCGGATCCGCCTGCCCGCCGAGCATGTTCGACGCCAGCACGCGCACGTGTTTCCCGTCGAGCGCCTTCTGCTCGTTCGCGAAGGCCCTCGGCAGGACCAGGGACGCGATCGTGCAGGTCAGCACCAGCGCGACCACGCCGATCCACCAGCGGCGCAGCCCCAGCGCGAGGACGGCGAGCAGCAGCGTCGCGATCCCGGCGTACGGCGTGAGCGCGAGCGCCGCGATCGTGTACGTGTTGCCGTCGTAGCCCACCAGCCGTAACGCCGTCAGCACCGCGAACGGCACGACCGCCCCGATGAGCAGCCCGCTGACCAGCTTCCGCCCGGCGCCCTGGGGCACCACGCGTTCTTCGATCACCATGCCGTCGAGTATGCCGATCAAGAGCACTCCGGCGATCGTCTCCACAACACCTTCACAACCTCCCCACACCGCGTCTACCAGCGCATATCGGCTCCTGTCAGGTCTTGTCAGCCGCTGCCAGCGCGCTGTGCGCGGTCTGCCAGGCCTGGGGCGCATCTTGATCCGCGGGGCGAGATCCACAGGAGGAAACGATGACTCACGCGATCAGGGCCGAGGGCCTGGTCAAACACTATGGGGAGACGAAGGCGCTCGACGGGGTCGATCTGGAGGTCCCGGCGGGCAAGGTGGTCGGGGTGCTGGGGCCGAACGGCGCGGGGAAGACGACCGCCGTCCGGATCCTGGCCACCTTGATCCGGCCGGACCGCGGCCACGCGAGCGTCTTCGGATACGACGTCGTCAAGAACCCGATGGCGGTCCGGAGCATGATCGGGCTGACCGGGCAGTACGCGTCGGTCGACGAGGACCTTTCCGGTACGGAGAACCTCGTCCTGATCGGCAGGCTGCTGGAGTTCTCGAGGGCGGACGCGAAGAAGCGCGCTGCCGACCTGCTGGAGCGGTTCGAGCTGACCGACGCCGCCGGCCGCGCGATCAAGACCTACTCGGGTGGGATGCGGCGGCGGCTCGACCTCGCCGCGAGCCTGGTCGGCCGTCCCAAGGTGCTGTACCTGGACGAGCCGACCACCGGGCTCGACCCGCACGCCCGCAACGAGGTCTGGGCCGTGGTCCGGACGCTGGTCGCGGACGGGACGACGGTGCTGCTCACCACGCAGTACCTGGAGGAGGCCGACCAGCTCGCCGACACGATCACCGTGTTCGACCACGGGCACGTCGTGGCGAACGGGCGCGCCGACGAGCTCAAGCGGCGGACCGGCGGCCAGACGCTGCAGGTGCGGCCGTCCGCGCTCGCCGACCTCGACGCCGTCGAGCGCATCCTGGCCGGGCTCACCGGGGCCCGGCCGCACCGGGACGACGACACCGGGCTGCTCACCGCGCCCGTCGCCGACCCGGTCCTGCTGTCCACTTTGGTCCGCAAGCTGGACGAGGCCGGGATCACCGCGGACGAGCTGGCGCTGCGGCTGCCCAGCCTCGACGAGGTGTTCCTCGCGCTGACCGGAAAGAAGACCGACGAGTCCACCAAGGACACGACTCCGGAAGGGAGCCTGGTATGACGACCATCGCGGCACCACGGCGCGTTTCACCGTCGAGCGGCGTGCGGCACGGGCTTTCCCTCGCCTGGCGCGGCATCCTGAAGATCCGCAAGAACCCGGAGCAGCTGGCCGACGTCACCATCGCGCCGATCATCTTCCTGGTCATGTTCGTCTACCTGTTCGGTGGCGCGATCATGGGCAGCACCGAGGGCTATCTCCAGATGATCGTGCCCGGCATCATGGTGTTCAACATCCTGCAGGCCAGCATGACCGTCGGCGTCCAGCTGAACACCGACGTCACCAAGGGCGTGTTCGACCGGTTCCGCGCGATGCCCATCGCCAGGTCCGCGCCGCTGATCGGCGCCGTACTGGCCGATATCGTGCGCTACCTGGTGTGCCTGGTCGTGCTGATGGTCGTCGCGACGATCATGGGTTACCGCGTCCAGACCGGGCCTGCCGAGTTCGCCCTGGCGATCGCGCTCGTCATCGCGTTCGCGCTGTCGTTCTGCTGGGCCTCGGTGTTCGTCGGGATGCTGGTGAAGAGCCCGGGCGCGGTGCAGGGCCTGATGTTCGTGGTGCTGATGCCGCTGACCTTCGGCAGCAACGTCTTCGTCCCGACCGGCACCATGCCCGGCTGGCTGAAGGCGTGGGCCGACATCAGCCCGGTGACGCAGATGTCCGACGTCCTGCGCGGGCTGATGAACGGCGGGCCGATCGCCGGGCCGCTGACCGGTTCGCTGATCTGGATGGCGGCCGCGATCGCGGTCTTCTTCCCGCTCGCCACGTGGGCTTACCGGAAGCGCGTCTGACGGGGGTCAGGGGGAACGCGCGTGAAGGGCTCCTCGCCGCTGCCGGGCGAGGAGCTCTTCTTCACGCGCTCGCCTCCTGACGGATCCAGGCGACCAGGTCCGGGCGCGACAGACCGGCGTCCTGGACGAGGAGCTCTTGGTAGCGCTCCTCGCCGAAATGCTCGCGAAGGTCGTCGATGAGCTGCCGGATACCGGGTTCCCCGAGGTCCAGCCTGCCGCGCAGCAGGTTCGCCGCGCCGAGCAGCCGGACGGCCGTCTCGGGCTTCCCCTGCCGGAACCGGATCAGGCCGCAGACCTCCACGATCCGGCCGAGATCGGGCATGTCACCGCGTTCCGCGGTGGATTTCACGACGATCCCGGCACCGCGCGCGGCCTCGTCCAGCTCCCCGGCGGCCAGCGCGATCTCGGTGTCGATGTACCCGCCGAACTCGTCGCCGAAGAGGCCCGGCATCGGCACCGACGCCATCCGCTCCCGGAACCGGGCGCCGACCGCGCGTGCCTCGTCGATCCGCCCGGCGCGGCAGAGCAGATCGGCCTTGCCCACCAGCACCATCACCGCGAGCTGGTCGTTGCCCGTGTCGACCGCGTAGCGCTCCGCCTCGCGCATCTCGCGCATCGCCGTCTCGAGGTCCCCGGCCCGGGCGTACTCCGTCGCGAGCCGCCAGCGCTGCTGGATCACGTCGTCCTGCGACCCCAGTTCGAGCGCGAGGGCGAGACCTCGCCGGTACAGCGCGATCGCGGCCTCGTGATCGCCCGACATCGAGATGTCGCCCGCCTTCATGCCCACGGCCATCGCGGTGCCCCAGCGATCGCCCACGGCCGTGAATCCTTCGTACGCCTTGTCCCTGGCCTTGTCCGCGCCGTCGGGGTCTCCGTCGTCCGCGAGCAGGAAACTGTGCGCCCACGACCCCGCCGACCTGGCCCACGGGTCGGGGCTCGCCAGCGCCCGCTCGACCTCACGACGCGCCAGTTCCTTGTTCTGGCTGAAGAAGGCCAGCATGGGCAGCCCGATCGCCAGCCCGGCGAACCGGGTGTGCGCGTTCGTCCGCACGCAGTCGTCGATGAGCTCCCGCACGGCCTCGGGGTCGCCGATACCCGGCACCATGCCGGTGATCGCGCGCATCGCCCGGAACGCGGCCGCGAAGTCGTCCTCCAGGCGTTCTCCGAAGGTGAGCACTTCGTCGACGAAGGCCTCGCCCCGGTCGTTGTCCCCCTTGACCAGCCAGTACCAGAAGGTGCCGCCGTACAGCCGGGTCGCCATTTCCACGTCGCCGGCGTCGATGGCCTGGCGGAGCGAGGTCACGATGTTGCCGTGCTCCGCGTCGTAGCGGGAGATCGCGATGAGCTGATCCGCCGTCCGCAGCATCGGCTCCAGCCGCTCGGCGAGCTGGGCGTAGTAGCGGTGGTATGCCTTTGTGAGCTGTTCTCGCTCTTGGGCTTCGTCGAGACGTTCCGCCGCGTACGCCCGGATGGTCTCCAGCATGCGGTAGCGCGGCTCGCCGTGGTCTCCGGCGATGGCGTCCACAATGGACTTTTCGACCAGCGAGCCGAGGACGTACAGGGCGTCTTCGACGGGCAGGCCGTCACCGGCGCAGACGCTCTCGACCGCTTCCACCTCGGCACCGGCCCCGAAGACCGACAGCCGCCTCGCGAGCACGCGTTCGGCGTCGTCGAGCAGGTCCCAGCTCCACTCGACGACGGCCCGCAGCGTGCGCTGCCGCGGCAGCGCGGTGCGGCTGCCGGAGGTCAGCAGGCGGAACCGGTCGTCGAGCCGCCGCGAGATCTGCGCGACCGTCATCGAGCGCAGCCGCGCGGCCGCCAGTTCCAGTGCCAGCGGCATCCCGTCCAGCCGGTGGCAGATCTGCGCGACGTCGTCCACAGTGGACTCGTCGAGCACGAAGTCCGGGCGGACGGCCACCGCACGGTCGACGAACAGCCGGATCGCGCCCGCCTCGGCCGCTTGGGAGACGGTCGGTGTGCCTTCCGGGACGGACAGCGGACCGAGCGGGCACAGCGTCTCACCGTCGATGGCCAGCGCTTCCCGGCTCGTCGCGAGGATCCGCAGAGTCGGCACGCGGCGCAACAGGGTGTTCGTCAGTTCCGCGGCCGCGTCGACCAGATGCTCGCAATTGTCCAGCACCAGCACCGATTCACCGGCGCCCAGCGTCTCCACGACCCTGGCCAGCGCGTCCACCGGGCGGCGCATCGGATCGCCGCCGTGCGAGAGGCCGAGATCCCACAGCTCCAGCGCGGCGAAGACCGCGCCGGGCAGGTCTCCCGGATCGCGGACGCCGGCGAGCGGCACGAACCAGACACGTCCGCGCGCGTGCGCCGGATGCCGCGTCGCGACCTCGGTGGCCAGCCGTGTCTTCCCGGCGCCGCCGGGCCCGACGAGCGTCACCAGCCGCGCACCCGCGAGCAGCTCCGCGACCAGCTTCAGCTCGTCGTCGCGGCCGACGAAACTGGTGAGCCGCACCGGAAGATGATCGGCGGCCGCGGGCGGCGGGCCGAGTTCACCGCGCAACGCGGCGAGATGGATCTCCCGGAGTTCGGCCGACGGGTCGACGCCGAGCTGATCGGCCAGCGCCGCCCGGACCTCCTCGTAGACGGCGAGGGCGTCGGACTGCCGGTCCGCCGCGCACAACGCCCGGATCCACAGCCCGGCGAGGCGTTCACGCAGCGGATGCCGCGTGGCCGCCTCCTTGAGATCGGCCAGGACCCGGTCGTGCCCGCCGAGGCGGATCTCCGCCTCGAAACGATCTTCGGCGGCTTCGAGACGCAGATCCTCCAGCCGGGTCGCCGGTGCCCGCGCGAACGGGGCATCGAGCACGTCGGACAGCGCCTGACCTCGCCAAAGGCCCAGCGCTTCGGCGAGAATCGCGGCCGCACCGGCGTCCCGGCCGGCCGCCAGCTCCGCGCGGCCCTCCGCGGCCAGGCGCTCGAAGCGGCACACGTCGACGTCCTCGCGGGCGACGTCCAGGCGGTAACCGCCGGGGCCGGAGTCGAGGGTGACGTCGTCGGCACGCAGCACCTTGCGCAACCGCGAGACCAGGGATTGCAGCGCGTTCGCCGCGTCGGCGGGCGGCTCCGCGCCCCAGAGACCGTCGACGAGGGACGTCGCCGGGACGGCACGGCCGGGCTCCAGCGCGAGCCTGGCCAGGAGCATGCGGAGGCGAGCACCGCCGATGTCGACCGGGGTGCCGTCACCGGCCTCCGCACCGACCGGGCCCAGCAGCGTCACACGCACGACCCCCAGCTTTCCAGAAGCCGCAAACGGATAGCCCGTCCAGGCCGTGTTCATCAGAGCGCGCTCTCGGACTCCAGACCTCTTTCAGGCTGTGTTCATCAGAGCGCGCTCTCGACTCCAGACCTCTTTCAGGCGACGGAAGTGGGGATTATCCGGGCACGAAGGATCTTTCCGGGCGGACGGCCGTGGTCACGGCGCTACGTTCGTGACCGAGTCACAGCCGATCGACTGGGAGCGTGAATGAGGTACCGGAGTACGGCCGTCATCGCCGCCGTTCTGGCCGCGAGTGTCCTCGGCGGCGGGACCGCCCTCGCCGACACCGGGAAACCCGGCGCCGACGGCGCGGGCGACAGCTACTACCCGCAGGACGGCAACGGCGGCTACGACGTCGGCGACTACAACCTGAAAATCGGCTACGAGCCCGCCACCAAGCAGCTCACCGGCTTGCAGACGATCACCGGACGGACCACGCAGGCGCTGAGCTCGTTCAACCTCGACCTGCGCGGGCTGACCGTCGACTCGGTCAAGGTGAATGGACGGAAGGCGGCCTTCACCCGCACCGGCGACCACGAACTCGTGATCACCCCGGCGCGGTCGCTGCGGAACCACGAGCGGTTCACCGCCGAAATCGCGTATCACGGTGTCCCGCAACCGATCGAGGATCCGGCGCTGGGTGAGAACGGCTGGCAGTACGCGAAATCCGGCGGCGCGTTCGTCGCGGGCGAGCCGAAATCCGCGACCACCTGGTACCCGGTCAACGACACCCCGCGCGACAAGGCGACCTTCCACCTCGCCGTCACCGTGCCGTCGGAATGGGGTGTCATCTCGAACGGCCGCGAGCGCGGGAAGTTCGCTTCGGGGAACAACACCACGTACGTCTGGGCCGAGGAGACCCCGGCCGTTCCCTACATGACGACCGTCGCGATCGACAAATGGGAGTTCGAGCGGACGAAGCTGTCCGACGGCACCCCGGTCGTCAACGCCTACGCCCCCGGCACCCCCGCGTCGACCAAGCAGGCCGAGGCGCGGCTGCCGGAGATCATCGACTTCCTGGCGTCGAAGTTCGGGCGCTACCCGGTGGACGCGGCGGGCGGCATCTTCCTCGCCGAGCCGATCGGGTTCTCGCTGGAGACGCTGAGCAGGCCGATCTATTCGGGTGCGGCGGGCAACGTCCCGACGATCGTGCACGAGAACGCCCACCAGTGGTGGGGCGACTCGGTCGCCGTCGACAAGTGGAAGGACGTCTGTCTCAACGAATGCTTCGCCTCGTACGCGGAATGGCTGTGGTCGGAAGCGAAATCGGGCCAGGACCTCAAGGCGCGCTACCTGACCGCCGTGCAGAAGGCGACGGACCGGTTCTGGGCCGGGAAGCTGTACGACATGGGGCCCGGCAACGAATTCACCTACGTCTACTCGAAGGGCCCGGTGGCGCTGCACGCGCTGAAGAACTACATCGGCGCGGCGCCGTTCGACCGCGTCCTGAAGACGTGGCCGGCCATCCACCGCGACGGCAACGCGAGCCTGCCGGAGTTCCAGAAGTTCGCCGAACGCGTCGCGCACAAGAACCTCCAGGGCTTCTTCGACGCGTGGTTCTACGGCAACACCAAACCGGCGCCCGAGTTCCTCTACCCGGGGGACCTCAAGCCGGCCGCCTGAGGCGCGTCACACGTTAGGGTGAGGGCATGACGTCAGTGCTCCTCACCGGTTTCGAACCGTTCGGCGGTGAGCGGGTGAACCCGTCGTGGCAGGCGGTTTCCCTGCTCACCGGCCGTCGGCACGACACCGTCGCCGTCGAACTGCCGTGCGTGTTCTCGCGTTCGCTGGTCACCTTGCGCGACGCGATCGACGAGTACCGCCCGGATCTGGTGATCTGCGTCGGCCAGGCGGGCGGGCGTCCCGACGTCACCCCGGAGCGGGTCGCGATCAACCTGATCGACGCCCGTATCCCGGACAACGCGGGGTCGCAGCCCGTCGACGTCCCGGTCATCCCGGGCGGGCCGAACGCGTACTTCACCACGCTGCCGGTGAAGGCGTGTGTCACCGGGATCGAGGCCGCGGGGCTTCCGGCGTCGGTCTCGCACACCGCCGGGACGTACGTGTGCAACCAGGTCTTCTACGGGCTGATGCACTTGCTGGACAACGATTTTCCCGGGGTGCGCGGCGGTTTCGTGCACGTGCCGTACACGCCGGAGCAGGCCGCGCGGACGACCGCGCCGAGCCTGGCCGTGCACCGCGCCGCCGAGGCGCTGGAGATCATCGTGGAGACCTCGCTGTCGGTGACCGAAGACCTTTCGACACCGGCGGGCACCCTGCACTGATCAAGGTTTGAGCTGCGCGGTGAAGAACTCGACCATCTCCGCGGTCGTCCGCGCGGAGCCGTCGCTGCGGGTCGAGACGAGCATCGCGCTCAGCGGCGCGTCTTCGGTCCCGAAGAGCACGATGCCGCTTCGCGCGCCTACGCCCGCCACGTAGCGCCCTCGGAGTCCGTCGGCCGCCCAGGTGCCCTCCGCGGGTTTGCCCTTGGTCATGCGCTGCCGGACGCCGTCCTCCAGGCCGGTCATCGCGACGCCCTGGTAGTAGTTGATCGCGTTCGACCCCTTGTCGTCCTTGAACACGCAGGTGACCGCCGACGACGCGCCCACCGTGGCGGCGGCGTCGGGCGCGTCCCGGCACTCGTCCCGCTGCGGGATGACGGCGGCGATCCGGCGGAGGCAGTCCGTGAACCCCTGCGCGTCCTTCGTCCCGGGCTGATCGCAGCTCACCGGTTTCGCCGGGGCGGGTCCGGCGACCGGCTCGTCTTCGCCGCCGCTGAGCAGGACGATCGTCGTCACGATCGCCGCGAGGGCGAGCGCGACGACGCCGTAGGTCGTGGGCTTCTGCCAGTTCCGGCCCGGCGGTGGCGGCGTCCAGCGTGGTGGCTGCGGGCGCTGTTGCCGGACCGGCGGCGGTTGCTGAACGGGCTGCTGCCGCACCGGCGGCGCGACCGGCGCGAAGGCGGGCACCGTCAGCTGGGAATCCTCGCCACCGGCGGGCACGTGGAGCAGCCCGAACGCGACCGCCGTCTCCGGCTGATCCTGGGTCGTCGGCGCGATCCTGAGCTGATTCGCCAGCAGGCTCGCGAGCAACGGCATCCGGCTCGGCCCGCCGACGAGGTAGACGCCACCGAGGCGGTCCGGGGACAGCCCGGCACGGCGGATCGTGGTGGCCAGCAGCTCGGCGCTGCGCAGGAAACTCGGGCGGACGAGCGCCTCGAGCTCCATCCGCGTCACCCGCACGTCGCCGAACGGCTCCGGCATCGGGATCTCGGTCTGCTGATGGCGGGACAGGCTTTCCTTGGCGTCACGGACGTCCTGCAGCAACGACCGGCGCGTCCGGCGGTCGCTGACCGACTGCGGGCGCAGGATCCGTTGCCAGCGCGCGGGTTCGGAATGCGAGACCTCGCGGCCGATGTGCACCAGGAGCGCCTGGTCGATGTCGAGACTGCCGAGGTCGGGCAGACCGTCCTCGGCCAGCACGGCGAAACCCTGCGCGCTGACCCCGACCACCGCGCAGTCGAAGGTGCCCGCCCCGAGGTCGTACACCGCGATCGGACCGGGCGGCCGGTGACCGTTGTTCAGCGAGGCGTAATGCGCGGCGGCGGCGACCGGCTCGGGAATGAGCATCGTCGTACCGAAACCGGCCTTGAGCGCGGCGTCGCGGAGGATCTGCTTGCGATCCGGGCCCCAGCCCGCGGGATGCGAGATGCGCACCTGGGCGGGCAGACGCTGGAGCAGCAGCTCGGCCTCTTCGCCGACCCGGCGCAGGACCGCGGCGAAGGCGTCGGCGATGGGGAGCGAGAGGTCACCGAGCTGGAGCGCGCCCTCGTCGATGCGGCGCTTCGGGTTCGGCTCGAACCGGCTCGGATCCAGCCGGGCCCGGCGTTCGGCGTCGCGGCCGACGAAGACCGTGCCGTCCTTGTCGGCGTAGATCGCGGACGACATCGTCACCGACCCGTCGATCTCGACGACCTGCGTCCCCCTGCCGTGGATCGAAAGCACCCCCACCGTGCTGGAGGTACCGAAATCGATCGCCAGAACGTCCACCTGTCCCCCTCCCGGACCCGAGGGCATCGTCTCACGCGAAGATCGGGAGACCGGGGCGGGTTCAGACGGCGGTGGAAATGGTGACGTCGCGATCGTCGAAATCGGCGACCACGCGCATGCGGCCACCCAAGGCGCCGATGTACCTGCGGAGCGTGTCCAATTCCATCTGGCTCGGATCACCCTGCTCGAGCTGGCTGATCCGCGGCTGGCTGACGCCCATCCGCTTGGCGACCTCGGCCTGGCTCAGTCCGACGTCCTCACGCAGTCGCGACAGCCGGAAGCCGAGAACGTACGCCTGAGTGGCTTCTCGCGCCTCGGCCCGCGCTGCTTCGACGTCGCGGCCGGCGTCACGGTCCGCGGCGAGCTTTTCGGCCTTGACCTCTTTCCAGGACCGACCCATTTCAGCCTTCCTCCATCGCGTCCAGATGGTGCCGGTATCGCTCCTCCGCGATCGGGATGTTGATGTCGTACCACCGTTTCCAGTTTCCGGCCTTGTCACCGGCCACCAGGAGCACGGCCCTGCGCGCCGGATCGAAGACGAACAAGATCCTGATCTCGGTATGCCCGGCCGACGCCGGGCGTAGCTCTTTCAAGTTGTGTCTTCGCGATCCGCTGATCCGGTCGACCAGCGGCCGCCCGAGCCGGGGACCTTCACGAGCCAGCATGTCGATCGCCTCTTCGACCCGGTCGGCCGTACGCGGTTCTTCCCGACACAGCACCGCGAACCAGCGATCCACTTCCTCGTGAAGTTCGATCTCCCACTGCATCAGCCGACCATAATGTAGACCTTATATCGGTCGAGGCCCGAAGACCAGAGTTCCCACGAAGGTGCGCTTCCGCCTTGGCACCTTCCGCAACCGCAAGGACCGCACGCGAGTTCCGCCTCCAATCACGTGAGTCCCGCGCCCAATCACGCGTGTCGTCCACCCACACACGAATGGCGTCCGTACGGAAAGACGGAACTCGCGTGATTGAAGGCGTAACTCACGTGATTGGGAGGCGAACTCGCGTGATTGAAGGCGTAACTCACGTGATCAGACGGACGACACGGCCGCGAACGCGGAAGTGCCCGCCGCGGCGAACCGCGACGGGCACTTCCGGAACCGAAAGGACTTACTCGCCCTCGGTTTCACCGTTCTCTTCGGTCGAGCCGGCACCGATGCTCACCGGCGGGGCGTCCGGGACGGACGAGGGCCGGGCTTCGCCACGGAAGACGAAGTGCGCCTTGTCGTCCTTCTCGCCCTCTTCGTCGTTCCAGCCTTCGACGTCGACCAGGATGATCTGCCCGGCCTGGACCTCGCCGAACAGGATCTTCTCCGACAGCTGGTCCTCGATCTCGCGCTGGATCGTGCGACGCAGCGGCCGCGCGCCCAGCACCGGGTCGAAGCCGCGCTTGGCGAGCAGCGACTTGGCCTTGGGCGTGAGCTCCAGCTCCATGTCCTTGGCCTTGAGCTGCGTCTCGACGCGGGCGATCATCAGATCGACCATCTCGATGATCTGTTCCTTGGTCAGCTGGTGGAAGACGATGATGTCGTCGATCCGGTTCAGGAACTCCGGCCGGAAATGCTTCTTCATCTCCTCGTTGACCTTTTGCTTCATCTTCTCGTACCGGTTGGTGCTGTCACCGCCGGACGAGAACCCGAGCGAAACGGACTTGGAGATGTCCGAGGTGCCCAGGTTCGAGGTGAAGATGAGCACGGTGTTCTTGAAGTCGACCGTACGACCCTGACCGTCGGTGAGACGACCGTCTTCGAGGACCTGCAGGAGCGTGTTGTAGATCTCCTGGTGGGCCTTCTCGATCTCGTCGAACAGCACCACCGAGAACGGCTTGCGCCGCACCTTCTCGGTCAGCTGGCCACCCTCTTCGTAGCCGACGTAGCCCGGAGGGGCACCGAAGAGCCGCGAAGCGGTGTAGCGGTCGTGGAACTCGCCCATGTCGATCTGGATGAGCGCGTCGTCCTCGCCGAACAGGAACGCCGCGAGCGCCTTGGACAGCTCGGTCTTACCGACACCGGACGGGCCGGCGAAGATGAACGAGCCGGACGGGCGCTTCGGGTCCTTCAGGCCGGCACGGGTGCGGCGGATCGCCTGGGAGACGGCCTTGACCGCGTCCTCCTGGCCGATGATCCGCTTGTGCAGCTCCTCCTCCATGCGGAGCAGACGCGTGGTCTCCTCCTCGGTGAGCTTGAACACCGGGATACCGGTCCAGTTGGCGAGGACCTCGGCGATCTGCTCCTCGTCGACCTCGGCGACGACGTCGAGGTCGCCGTCCTTCCACTGCTTCTCCCGCTCGCCCTTCTGGCCGAGGAGGGTCTTCTCCTCGTCGCGGAGGCGGGCGGCGCGCTCGAAGTCCTGCGCGTCTATCGCGGACTCCTTGTCCCTGCGGACGTCGGCGATCTTCTCGTCGAACTCGCGCAGGTCCGGCGGCGCGGTCATCCGGCGGATGCGCATCCGGGCGCCGGCCTCGTCGATCAGGTCGATCGCCTTGTCCGGGAGGAAGCGGTCGTTGATGTAGCGGTCCGCGAGGGTGGCCGCCTGCACCAGCGCGCCGTCGGTGATCGAGACGCGGTGGTGCGCCTCGTACCGGTCACGCAGACCCTTCAGGATCTCGATCGTGTGCTCGAGCGACGGCTCGCCGACCTGGATCGGCTGGAAGCGGCGCTCCAGCGCGGCGTCCTTCTCGATGTACTTGCGGTACTCCTCGAGCGTGGTCGCGCCGATGGTCTGCAGCTCGCCACGGGCCAGCATCGGCTTCAGGATCGACGCGGCGTCGATCGCGCCCTCGGCGGCACCCGCGCCGACGAGCGTGTGCAGCTCGTCGATGAACAGGATGATGTCGCCGCGGGTCTTGATCTCCTTGAGCACCTTCTTCAGGCGCTCTTCGAAGTCACCGCGGTACCGGGAACCGGCGACCAGGGAGCCGAGGTCGAGGGTGTAGAGCTGCTTGTCCTTCAGCGTCTCGGGCACCTCGCCCTTGACGATGTTCTGCGCGAGCCCCTCGACGACGGCCGTCTTGCCGACGCCGGGCTCACCGATGAGGACCGGGTTGTTCTTGGTGCGCCGCGACAGCACCTGCATGACCCGCTCGATCTCTTTGCCCCGGCCGATGACCGGGTCGAGCTTGCCTTCGCGGGCCTGGACGGTCAGGTTGCGGCCGAACTGGTCGAGCACCAGCGACGACGACGGGGTGCCTTCACCGCGTCCGGAGCCGGTCTCGGTCGACTCCTTGCCACCCTGGTAGCCCGACAGCAGCTGCAGGACCTGCTGACGCACCCGGTTGAGGTCCGCGCCGAGCTTGACGAGCACCTGTGCGGCGACGCCTTCTCCTTCGCGGATCAGCCCGAGCAGGATGTGCTCGGTGCCGATGTAGTTGTGGCCGAGCTGCAGCGCTTCGCGCAGGGACAGCTCAAGCACCTTCTTGGCCCGCGGGGTGAAGGGGATGTGCCCGCTCGGGGCCTGCTGCCCCTGGCCGATGATCTCCTCGACCTGCTGGCGGACGCCCTCCAGCGCGATGCCCAGCGATTCCAGCGCCTTGGCGGCGACACCTTCACCCTCGTGGATCAGACCCAGGAGGATGTGCTCGGTGCCGATGTAGTTGTGGTTGAGCATCCTGGCCTCTTCTTGGGCCAGGACGACCACCCGCCTCGCGCGGTCGGTGAACCTCTCAAACATGTGCACTCCCTCGACTGCTGCGACGGCGGCCCGTTTCCATCGTGCTTTCACCGCGATGGATTCAGCACCGTGAGACCACTCTAGTAGCCATGCGGTCGCGCTGGCGTACCACTACGGCTGATTGCGGCCCGTTCGCGCCCCGGCCGTTCTCCGGCCGTGCGCTCTTTCATCTTCCGGTTGCCCTGCACCTTTACGTCAAGCCCAACGTGCGGAGGCGCGCTCGGATTCCGCCGGACGAGCGTTGTCCGCTGAGCGCGAACACGGGTCTGCCCAGTGGATGGACACCCGTCCGGAGTAGTCACGGACCGTATGTAAGGTAAGGCGTACCTAATGACGGGAGGCCGGCGTGTCGCACCCTCGGACACTCACGTCACCCGAAGGCGGGCTTCGGGACTCCCTCTCCAGGATGCCCGAAGACGCCCGGCTCCGCGCGGCCGTGCCGGCAGGCGAGCCGGGCTGGGTCCGCTGCGGCGATCTGCTCGGTGAACCGGCCCGGCTCGTGCGCTGGCGGGAGCGGCTCTCCGGCTGGCTGACCGAGGCGTATCCCGAGGCGGAGACGATCCCCGAGCGGACCCCGGCGAGCTGGATCCTGTCCTGGTACCTGCACGTCCCGGCCCTGGCCGGCGCGATGCTGCTCCATCACGGACGCCGCGTCCCGTCGCTGGCGCCCTCCGCGCTGGCGTTCCGGATCGGCGCCGACCGGCCCCACCCCGATTCGGTGGCCGTCCTCGGCGAAACGTTCCACTGCCTGCCGACCGACCCGGGCTCCGCGCATCCGCGGGCCGTCGTGGTCCCGGACGAGCGGGCGCTGGCGACGGTGCTGCGGGGCAGGTACGTCGCCCACGCGAGCCGGTTCATCGACGTCTACGGGCCGCTGACGAGGCTCGGGCGACGGCAGTTGTGGGCCGCGGCCACGGACGCGCTCGACAACGCGCTGTGGTCGGCCGGGCGGCTGGGCGGGACCCCGGAGTCCGAGGGCGCGGGCGTCGCGGACGCCGCCCTGGTCCTCGAAGCCCGGTTCCCACCGCTGACCTCGCCGTCGAAGCTGACGCTCACCATGGGAGCCGACGGACGCCGCGAGTGGACGAGAAACCGCGAGGGCTGCTGTTTCAACTATCTGTTGCCCGCGGAATCGGAATGCGGCGGCTGCCCGAGAGCGCGTTAAGGCTTCCAGCCGGGGTCACGTCCCGTCGCACCCAAGGCGCGCTCGAACGTCGTCGCATTCTCCGCGACGGTCACTTCTTCGCCGTACACCTTCATGGCGCGCGCCTGGTCGCCGATCTCCAGCGCGATGGCGTACACGGCGTCGGCGACTTCGGGGAGGACGGAGAACTTCGCGCCCGTCGCCCTGGCGAGGTCCCAGCCGTGGAAGACGAACTCGTCCAGCACCATGTATCCCGCCATCGACGCGGGCATCGGGCTGCCGCCGAAGGTGGTCTGTCCCCGCCACGCCTCCGGCGCCCCGAAGACGTCCACGAGCCGCGCGGTCTGCTTTTCGATGGCGGCGAGCCATCCGGCGCCCACGAGGTCCGCCTCGGCCACTCCGGAGGACGCCTCGGGCGGCGCCGCCTTGCGTCCGGCGGCTTCGAGCCAGGGGCCCCAGTAGAGAAGGTGGTTCAGCAGCGCTCGGACGTCGTATTCGGCGCACGGGGTGCGCGCGGAGAGGCCGGGCTCGCCGATCCCGCGCAGGATTCCGGCGAATTCCGCGGCGGCGGGGGCGATCAGGGCAGCGTGTTCGGACATGTGGGCATGAGTTCACGGAACCCGGCGCGCTGTCTTGAAGAAACGCGACAGGGTTAGGTTGCTCCCATGAGCGGGCACCGGATCCCGGCGGGGATCGTCAACCTGCGGGAGGCGAAGTTCAGCCTCGTCCGGCACCGGCCCGCGCCGGAGCTGCGCCCGTTCGTCGACCATCACTGGGTGCTGCGCTGGGATCTGACCGGCCGCCCGCCCCATGAACAGGTGGTGCTGCCCAATCTCGCGGTGAACGTCACGTTCTTCCGCGACGCGGCCGGCGCGTTCGGCCCCGGGAAACGACCTTTCCGCTACACCGTCGCGGGCAGGGACCACGGTATCGGCGTGCGATTCCGGCCGGGGGCTTTCCGGGCATTCCTCACCGGTCCGGTCTCGATGATCTCCGGCGGTTCCGTTCCGCTCACCGATCTCTTCCCCGATGCCGGGCCGGTGACGGAATCGGTACGGAATGCGACGGACGACTTCGAAATGGTCCGCCGCTGCGAGGAACTGCTACTCGGCGGAGATCCCGTGCTCACCACCGCGGCCAGGACGGCCGTCGAAGCGGTGGAAACAATCGCGGCCGATCCGGCCATTACCAGAGTCGGCGAGCTGTCAAGCCGGACCGGCCTGTCTCAGCGAAGCCTGCAACGCCTGTTCGCCGAACATGTCGGTGCCGCCCCCAAATGGGCGATTCAGGTATACCGCTTGAACGAAGCGGCGGCACGGATCGCCGCCGAGGAACGGCCGGACTACGCGGAACTGGCGACCGCGCTGGGCTATAGCGACCAAGCGCACTTCACCCGGGATTTCCGCTCCGTGACCGGATGGGCGCCCACCGAGTACGCCCGGTTGAACCGTGTACAAGAACAAGAAAGCCGCCGGGAACGGATTCCCGGCGGCCGTGGAGTCTGAAAGACCTCAGTTCTTCTTGTGGTAGGCCTCCACGACCTCGGACGGGATACGTCCGCGGTCGGAAACCTGGAAGCCGTTCTTGCGGGCCCAGGCGCGAATGGCCTGGTTCTGCTCGCGGTCCACGGTCGCGGGACGGGCGGCGGCCTTCACGCCGGCGACCGGACGAATGGCGGTGCGCTTACGGCCACCCGCGCGACGGGCGTGCTCCACATACTGGGCCAGCGCGTCACGAAGCTCTTCCGCGTTTTCCGCGGAAAGGTCGATCTGGTAGCTCACACCGTCCAAACCGAACTCGACGGTCTCTTCCGCCTCGGTGCCGTCGAGGTCGTCGACGAGCGAGACGAGCACCTTCTGTGCCATCTGTTTCCTCCTGCTGGGGCTTACACGAATGATCTGGTACGGGGCATGCCCCGGACAGAAGACTTTGTCTAGCGACATTAATACCCGCTACCGACTCATAACGCAAATCTTGTTTACGAGAACGATCGAGGTATCTCTGTCACGCGGACGGGTTATTCGGGTCGGACGAGCGGGAACAGGATGGTCTCCCGGATACCAAGGCCGGTCAGCGCCATCAGCAACCGGTCGATCCCCATTCCGACACCACCGCTCGGCGGCATTCCGTACTCCAGCGCACGGAGGAAATCCTCATCCAGGTTCATGGCCTCACTATCGCCCTGCGCACCCAGCCGAGCCTGTTCCACCAGACGCTGGCGCTCCACGACGGGATCGACCAGCTCCGAGTATCCGGTGGCCAGTTCGAATCCGCGCACGTACAGATCCCACTTCTCGGCGACCCCCGGCTTGCTGCGATGTTGCCTGGTCAGCGGGGATGTCTCGACCGGAAAATCACGGACAAAAGTAGGTTCGTGGAGATGATCGCCGACGAGATGTTCCCAAAGTTCTTCGACGAGTTTGCCGTGACCTAACTTCGGGTCGAGCTCCAGCTCTCGCGCTTCGGCATAGGAACGCAGCTTGTCCGCCGATGTCTCGGGAGTGACCTCTTCCGACAACGCCTCGGACAACGACTCGTACATTCCGAGCGTGGTCCACTCGCCGGACAGGTCGTACTCCGAACCGTCGGCCAGAGTGACCACCTGAGTACCGAGAACGTTCTGCGCCGCCTCCTGGATGAGCTGACGCGTCATCACCGCGTTGGAGTCATAGGTCGCATACGCTTCGTAGTACTCGAGCATGGCGAACTCGGGCGAGTGCGAGGAGTCACTGCCCTCGTTCCGGAAGTTCCGGTTGATCTCGAAGACCTTCTCGATACCGCCGACCACACAACGCTTGAGGTACAGCTCCGGCGCGATCCTCAAGTAGAGGTCGAGGTCGAAGGCATTCGAATGCGTGACGAATGGCCTGGCCGCCGCGCCGCCGTGCAGCGTTTGCAGCATCGGGGTCTCGACCTCGAGGAATCCCCGGCCGTGAAACGAGTCACGCAGGGAACGCAGCACACCGGCGCGGGTGCGGACCACGTCCCGCGCCTTGGGACGCACGATCAGATCGACATAACGCTGCCGGATCCGCGTTTCCTCGGCGAGGTCTTTGTGCGCCACGGGCAACGGGCGCAATGCTTTCGACGTGATCCGCCACGAGGTGGCCATCACGGAAAGCTCACCACGCTTCGAGGTGATGACCTCGCCGGAGACGAATACGTGATCACCGAGATCGACATCGGACTTCCAAGCCGCGAGAGCGTCCTCGCCCACCTTCGCGAGGCTGAGCATCGCCTGCAACTCGGTCCCGTCGCCTTCACGGAGACTCGCGAAACACAGTTTGCCGGTATTGCGCATGTACATGACCCGGCCGGTGATACCGACGATCTCGCCGGTGGCGGTGTCGGCCGGAAGACCGGAATGCTTCGCGCGGACTTCGGCCAGCGAGTGCGTCCGGGGCACCTCTACCGGATACGGATCGATACCCTCCGCGATTATCCGGTCGCGCTTGTCCCGGCGCACCCGCATCTGTTCCGGCAGGTCTTCGTCGGGGCTCACGCCCTCGGATGCGGGGATTTCAGTCATGGCGCACAGCGTACGAACCCGCCGCTTCCCTACGCCAACCGGATTACCTTTTCCGGGTCCGGACCGGCCGGTTTTCTGTCCATTAACCTTGAGCGCGTGAACTCATCCGGTCCCGGCATCGAACCCGAACTGCACGCCCGCCGCGCCGCCTCGTTCGGCGCGAGAGCGGCCGCCTATGCCGCGCACCGGCCGGACTATCCGGAAAAGGCACTGGCCTGGGGGCTGGCCGGCGCCCGGCACGCGCCGGTACGGGTACTCGATCTCGCGGCGGGGACCGGCAAGGTCAGCGAAGGCCTGCTCGGGCTGGGTGTCGAGGTCACCGCGGTGGAGCCGGACGAGAAGATGCTCGCGGAACTGAAGAAGGCGCTCCCTTCCGTGACCCCGCTCATCGGGACGGCCGAGGAGATCCCGCTGCCGGACGGCTCCGTGGACGCAGTGGTCGTCGGCCAGGCCGTCCACTGGTTCGACCTCGACCGGGCGTATCCGGAGATGGCCAGGGTGCTGAAACCGGGCGGCGTCGTCGCCGCGCTGTGGAATCACGACGACGAGTCGTCCGGCTGGCTGGCGGAGCTGAACGCCCTGATCAAGACCTCGGCGAGCAGGCGCTGGCTGAGCGACTACGAATCGTTGCCGGAACACGAGGCCTTCGAGCCGTTCGAGAAGAAGACGTTCGGCCACAAACAGCCGAGGACCGCGGAGACCCTGGTGGCGACGCTCGCCACCCATTCGCACATGCTGGTCGCCCCGGCGGAGGAACGTGAGGCCAGACTTCGCACGGCGCGGGAATTCCTCGACCGGAATCCGGAAACCGCCTCGGGGGAATTCGACCTGCCGATCACCACCACCGTCTTCCGGGCGGGTAAGCGATGACCGACTGGAAGGCGACGTTCACCGCGACGTTCGGCGCTCCGGCGTCGGCGGTGTCCGCGCGGATCTGGGCCGAGGCGTACGGCGACGAGTACCCCGCGGAGCTGGACACCTACAGCTTCGTGACCCGGACCGACCTGCGCCGCATCGCGGCCGAAGCCCGCCTGGAGCCGGGTGGGCGGCTGGCCGACATCGGCTGCGGGCGCGGCGGCCCCGGGCTGTGGGTCGCCGCGCGCACCTACGCGACGCTCACCGGCATCGACATCGCCGAGACGGCGCTGGCGGCGGCGCGGCGTCGTGCGGAGGTGATGGACGTCGAAGCGACCGAGTTCCTGGTCGGCGACTTTCAGGACACCGGCCTGGACGACGCGTCGTTCGAGGCGGTGATGAGCGTCGACGCGCTGCTGTTCGCGCCCGACAAACGGCGTGCCTGCGCGGAGTTCGCGCGGATCCTCGTGCCAGGCGGACGTCTGCTCGTCACGACCTGGGACTTCGACGGGCAGCCGGTGAACCGGCCGCCTCAGGTGGCCGACCACCGGCCGCTGCTGGAAGCGGCGGGGTTCGACGTCCTCTCCTATGAGGAGACCCCGGACTGGCGGGCGCGGCAACGGCGGACCGTCGAGCTCTCGCTCGCGCGGGTGGAGGAATTGGCCGCGGAATCGGGGCAGGATCCGGCTCGGCTGCGGGCGAGCCTCGAACAGACGCTGCGGAACCAGGACCTGATGACGCGGCGGGTGCTGATGGTCGCCTCCCGCCGCGTTTAGTCCTCTAAATGCGGTAGTTGCACACGCAAGGACCGCATCTAGAGGACTAAACGCGGTGGTTGCGCTCGTAGACCAGGCGGAGGCCGAGGAGCGTCAGATCGGGCGCGTGCTCGGTGATCGTCTCGGACTCGCCGAGCACCAGGGGCGCGAGGCCACCGGTCGCGATCACCGCGACCGGCTCCGTCCCGCCGGGCGACAGCTCGCGCTTGATCCGCTTCACGAGGCCGTCGACCTGGCCGGCGAAACCGTAGAGGATGCCGGACTGCAGGCATTCCACGGTGTTCTTCCCGATCACCGACCGCGGCGGCACCAGCTCCACCTTGCGCAGCGCCGCGGCCCGCGCGGCCAGCGCGTCGACCGAGATCTCGATCCCGGGCGCGAACGCGCCGCCGAGGAACTCGCCCTTGGCGGAGATGGCGTCCACATTGGTCGAAGTCCCGAAATCGACCACCACACAGGCGGTGTCCGGGTGCAGATGGTGCGCGGCGAGGGTGTTCACCAGCCTGTCCGCGCCCACCTCCTTGGGGTTGTCGACCAGGAGCGGCACACCGGTGCGCACCCCCGGCTCGACGACGATCTTCGGCACCTTGGCGTAGTACCGCGAAAGCATGACGCGCAGCTCCCGCAGCACGGCGGGAACCGTGGACAGCGCGCTGATCCCGGTGATCGCGTCCGCGTGCGAACCGAGGAGCCCGCGCATGGTCAGCGCGAGCTCGTCGGCGGTCATGCGCGCGTCGGTGCGCATGCGCCAGTCGCCGACCAGCTCTTGGCCGTCGTACAGCCCGAGAACGATGTTGGTGTTGCCGACGTCGACCGTGAGCAGCAAGGGCTCAGCTTTCGGCGTGCAACAGCGCGTCGAGACGGCGGGCGTCGGCGGTTTCGGCGACCGGGAAGGTCATCGTGTCGTCGTCGGCCAGTGTCACGGTGCCGCTCAGCAGACCCGAACCCTCCGGCGCGTGCCCGGGGTTGGCGCCCTTCTCGACGATCCGGTTGTCCGCGTCGACGAAGACGACCCGCGGCCGGAACGCGGCCGCCTCGGCGTTCTCCATCTGCGCGTACGAAATCAGGATCACCAGATCACCGGGGTGCACCAGATGCGCCGCGGCGCCGTTGATACCGAGCACCCCGCTGCCGCGTTCGCCCGCGATCACGTACGTTTCGAGCCGCGCGCCGTTGGTGACGTCCACAATGGACACCTGTTCGCCCGGCAGCAGATCCGCCGCGTCCATCAGGTCCTCGTCGACGGTCACCGAGCCGACGTAGTGGAGGTCGGCCTGGGTGACCGTCGCCCGGTGGATCTTCGATTTCAGCATCGTGCGGTACATCGTGGACTCTCCCTATTCCCCTGCGTCCAGCGCGTGTTCCGGATGGTCGGCGGCGCCGAGCACCACGCCGACGTTGTCGATCAGCCGGGTACTCCCCACCCTGGCCGCGATCAGCAACCGCGCTTCACCGTCCACGGGCGCGGGCCCGAGGTCGGTTCCCCTCAACTCGAGATAATCGACCTCGACCGCGGGACGCGCGGCGAGGGTCTGCCTGGCGGTCGCCAGCACGGCTTCCGCGCCGTCGCGTCCGACGAAGGCACCCGCGGTGAGCGCCGCCGACAACACGATCGCGTCCTCGCGCTGTTCCGGGGTCAGGTAGACGTTGCGCGAGGACAACGCCAGCCCGTCGCGTTCCCGGACCGTCGGCACCCCGATGACACGGGTGTCGAAGTTCAGGTCACGCACCATCTTCTTGATCAGCACCAGCTGCTGGTAGTCCTTCTCCCCGAAGAAGGCGTAGTCCGGCCGCACGATGTTGAACAGTTTCGCCACCACGGTCAGCACGCCGGCGAAATGCCCCGGCCGCGCCGCGCCTTCCAGCTCGTCGCCGAGCGCGCCGGGATGCACCGTGACGGTGGCCCCCTCGGGATACAGATCCGACGCCTTGGGCAGGAAGCCCAGCTCGACTCCGTCCTCCTTCAGCACCTCGAGGTCCTTGTCCAGCGGACGCGGGTACGCCTCGAAATCCTCGCCCTCCCCGAACTGCAGGGGGTTCACGAAGATCGACGTCGCGACCACCGTGTTCGGCAGGCGCTTCGCCCGGCGGATCAGCTCGCGGTGCCCCGCGTGCAGGGCGCCCATCGTGGGCACGAGCGCGACCTTCCGGCCGACGCCGTGCAGGGCACGCGTCACCTGGCTGACCTGCTCGGGCGGCTGGAAGGTGTGCAGCGTGCCTCGGGCGAATTTCGGTGTGGTCACTGGTTTTGCTGCCCTTCGGCGGGATCTGCGGGATCACTCAGGAGTTCGGTGAGCTCGGCGGCGGCCGAAGCGTCCAGGAGCCCGGCGGCGTCGCCGCGCGCCAGCGTGCGCTTGGCCAGCGCGCGGTAGCTCGGGGCGATGTCGGGGCCACGTTCGGCCAGCACCGCGAGATGCTTACGCACGGTGCCGAGATCACCACGGGCCACCGGCCCGGTCAGCGCCCGGTCCCCGTGTCGCAGAACATTATCCAACGCCGCCGACAACAACGGAGCCACCAGGCGTTCGGGCTGGGCGATTCCCGCCTCCCGCAACAGTTCCCCGCAGTCGGCGACCAGTGTCATCAGGTGGTTCGCGCCGTGGGCCAGCGCCGCGTGATAGAGCGCCCGCGCCTGGTCGGGGACCCGGACGGGCTCCGCGCCCATCTCCACGGTCAGCGCCTCGCCGACGTTCCACGCCGCTTCGTCACCCTCCGTCGCGGTGACGCCGACGCTGCAGGTGGCCAGCCGTTCGAGGTCTTCGGCGCGGCCGGTGAAGGTCATCACGGGGTGCAGGGCCAGCGGCAGCGCCCCGGCCTCGGCGGCGGGCGCGAGGACGTCGATCCCGTGCGCGCCGGAGGTGTGCACGACGATCTGCCCTGGCCGCAGCGATCCGGTGGCGACGAAACCGCGCACCATCCCCGCGAGCGCGTCGTCCGGAAGGGCCAGCAGGACCAGGTCGGCCCGGCGGGCGACCTCGTCGGGCGGCAGGAGGGGCACGTCGGGGAGCAGTTGCTCCGCCCGGCGCACCGAAGCGTTGGAAAGGCCCGAAGCGGCGACGACCGTATGCCCGGCCCTGGTGAGCGCGGCGCCGACGACACTGCCGACGCGCCCCGCGGAAACGACGCCTACGGCCAGGCGAGCGGGCCTCATCATGGCGCGCGCCAGTGGACGCTCATGGTCGAAACTCCTCAACTCGTTCCAGTCCCGCTCTGCGGTCGCGGGTACCAGACGACGGCGCGAGGGTAACCCTCCGGCACGGGTCTGAACCGGCCCCCGTGACCAGCTTCACCTGACAGTGGTCATCCGCGCGGCGCGCCGTCGGCCAGCCGCACGGCCTCGGCCCGCGACGTCTTGAGCACCTGGAGCAGCTCACGTTGGCGCTGTTTCGCGTCGTCGGTGAGCTTCCGTCCGCGCCGGAGGAACGCGAGCTCGGTCACGCTGGCCTGGTAGCGGCCGACGGCCTTCGCCGCCTCCCGTCCCGACTGCTTCCGCGCCTGTTTCCGCCACGACCGCCGTCCGGAGAGGCTGGCCAGCAGCGGGACCTCGGACGGCGCGATCCAGCGCGCGTCGACCATCATGGGCAGCGCGGCCGCGACGATCCGCTGCTCACGGCGCCGCTGCATGACCACCACCGAGAAGACCCCGATGAACAGCGGCACCATGATCAGGAAGTAGACGTTCAGGAAGGTCTTCGCGCCGCCGAGCAGCGCGGCGCCGTTCCAGAGCGCGTGCAGCAGCACCGCGACGACGTACCCGCCGATGGGCGCCAGGATCCGCAGCGAGCGCACCTTGCTGCTCGCGGCGACGCCGAGCCCGATCCCGGTCATCACGGCGAACAGCGGATGGGTGAACGGCGAAAGCACACCGCGGAGGAAGAACGCCGCGAGCACACCGGCGCTCGTGCCGTCACCGAAGCCGTGCTCGGCGAAGGCGCGGCCGAAGTAGTAGATGTTCTCGGTGAAGGCGAAGCCCGCCGCGGTGAACCCGGCGTAGACGATGCCGTCCACGACGCCGTCGAACTCGCTCGGGCGGCGCCACCACAGCAAGAGGATGAAAGCGGCCTTCGCGGCCTCCTCGACCAGCGGCGCGGAGACGAGACCGCTGATCTTGCCGCCGACACCGGTACCGAGCAGCAGATCACCGACGGCTTCGGCGCCACTGTTGAGCAGCAGCGCGATGATCGTCGCGACGCACGCGCCCCAGACGAAGGCGAGCAGCAGGAGCTTCGGCGGTTCGGGCTCCCAGCGGTCGACCCACAGGAACGCGGTGACCACCACGGCGACCGGGACCAGCGCCGCGAGCACGCCGATCCCCACCGCGAGCGGGCCGACCTTCTCGGTCACCGTGCCGAAGACGAACAGCCCGCACAACGCGACGGCGATCAGCCCGAGCACCGGCAGCAGCACGGTGATCGACCGGGACCGGCGGGTCGGTCCGGGGCCGGGCGCCGGGGAGGAAGGCTCGCTCACAGCGGGTCACCCTACCGTCGGTACGGGGTCAGTCTTCGGCACGCCGCCTGCGCCGCGGAGTGGATTCGTTCGCGCCGTTGGCGGCGAGCAGATCCATCACCGACCGGCCGGACGCGTGGGAACCCGCGTCGGAGGTCTCCGGACGGCTGTGCGAAGAGCCGTTGCGGGACGGCGTCTCGTCGTCCGGCTTCGCCCGCCTGCCGCCGTGACGGCCGCCCGAGGACTCGGCGCTCTGCCAGGCCGGGGGCTCGCCGTCCGGCCGTCGGCGACGACCGCCACCGGTGGGCTCGGGAACGTTCGGGGCCGGGGTGAGCGAAACCGAGGAGTCTTCCGCCGCGCGGCGACGGCGTCCACCGCCGCCGTTCTGCGCCAGGCGGATCTCTTCGGGCAGCGTCGGGTTGACCGCGAGCGGCTCCTCGACGGGCGGCGAGCCGTGCCGCGACGGCGCCTCGGCCGCCGGACGGCGCACCGGTTCGGGCTCGGGCTTCCGCACGGGCTCGGCCCGGCGAGGCGGCTCGGACACGGCCGGGATCGACGGCGGGGTCGGCGGCTCCGGCTCACGACGAGGCTCGGGACGCGGCTCCGGCCGGGGCAGGGACACCGAAGGCTGCGGCTGCTGGGGCTTGGGACGCAGCCTGTCCTGGAAGTCGTCCTTCCTGGGGAACGCCGCGCTCAGGTCGGAGACCGGGCGCTCCTGCGTCCACGACGGCTTCCACTCGCCGGTGGCCTCCATGGGCTCCGGCGCGGCCGGCTTGTTCGGGGGCGGCGGCGTGCCGCCGGCCGGACGGGACCGCTCGACCGGCTTCATCCCGGGGCGGGTCAGGCCGAGCTCGCGATTCGGCCGGGGACGGTCCGGCTCGACCTTCTTGACCGGCTTCGCGGGCGCGGGCGGCTTCACCGGCGGCGTCTGCTTCCGGGTCTGCTCCTCGGGCCGCGGCGCGGGGGGACGCTGCACGGTGCCGGCGTCGAGCCGCTGCTGCAGCGACGACTGCTGAGGGCGGCGGGGCGGCTCGTTGCGCTGGGGCTGCCGGGCGACGGTGGGCATCGAGGGCTGTGAGACCTCGGCGCGCGAAACCCCCGGCATGGACGGGCGGGACACCTCGGCCGGGGTCACCGGCGGCGGGGTCTTGCGCTGGGCGTCGACCCTCGGCATCGGCCGGGAGACCTCGGCGGGCGACATCCCGGGGTTCGACATCTCCATCCGCTCGCGGCGGGCGGCTTCGGCGGCGAGCGCTTCGGCCGCCTTCGAGGCGCGGGCGTCCGCCTTGCGCATACTGCGGCGAGTCGACTCGTCGACCGGTTTCGGCCGCTGGACCTGATTGCTCTGGCCGTAGCCGCCCGCGCCGTTGACCTGGCCGTTCGCCGGTTTACGGCGGGCGGCGGGCGGCGTCCCGGCCCGCGCGGCGGCGGGTTCGAGAACGCGGTCGATCATCTCCGTCGGGCGTTCGCGCTCGCGTTCACGCTCGTCGACGTCGATCGTGGTGCCCTTGGCCGCCATGAGCTGGGGTTTGCCGTTGCCGTTCTCGGATCCGGCGCTCATCAGCTGCTTGTTGTCGAGGGACCGCATCCGGGTGGCCTGCGCGGTGAGCGCGACGCGTTCGAGGAGGACCTCGCCGCCGAAGAGCGACTGGAGGCTTTCCCGCAGGGCGCTCACCTCGGCTCTGAGCGCTTCGAGCTCTTCCTGGGAGCGGCTCTCGGCGGCCTGCCTGGTCTCCGCCTCGATCTCCAGCTCGAACTCGCGGCGGGCGGCGATCTCGCGTTCCAGCTCCAGCTCGTAGACGGCCTGCGCTTCGGCGACGGCGTCTTCGCTCTGCGACACGTGCTTGCGGTAGCGGACCGCGAGGAACGCACCGATCAAGGCGGCCCACAGCGCCGCGACGATGCCCAGCCGCAAGTAGCGGAGGTCGTCGGAAAGCACCAATGCGAGAGTCGCGCCGACGGCGAGAACCAAGCCGACGACAAGCCACGGCCTACCCGCAAGGCGGCCGCGCGAGTCGTCACCCACCCCGGTCATGCCCAACACCGTACCTTCTAGTAATCCGAACGAGACCTAGTCGGTACTTCGAGCGGTGGCTCTCGAGCGTTAACCGGTCGGCTCGGGATCGGTGTCCCGATCACCGCCCTCGGGGGTCCGGCAGCAGTGTTCGAGCCATAAAGCCGCAGCTACCAGCGCCGCCGAACTGACGATCCCGACCGTGGCCGAGCGGAGATCACCGCTCGCCGCGAGGAGTTCGTCACGTCGCGGAAAAAGATACGCGAAAGCCGCGAGCCAGACGCCCGTCATGGCGGATCCGGCGAGCGAAGAGGCCTTGGCGAGGGCCACCGATCGAGCGACGGAGATCGCGGAGAGCACGCGGCCCTCCTTGATCCGCGACCGGATGATGAAGGCGAGCACGAACTCGCAGAGCGCGAGGACGAGCAGCGTGATTCCGGCGAAGAGCGGAAGCGCGGGGATGGATCCGTAGGCGACCTGGAAGAGCAGATAGGCCAGGACCAATCCCAGGAGGCCGGCCACCGCCAGCTCACGTGGCCGGGTGAAGTGCATGGTCCAACGCTACCTGGCAGGCTTGACTCTCCACCAACTGGAGAGTCGACGATGAAGCATATGGGCACCGCGGCGGTTTTCACCATCGGAGAGCTGGCCAAACGGACCGGCCTGCCGGTGAAGACCATCCGCTTCTACTCCGACGAAGGGCTCCTGCCGCCGACCGACCGCACCGATTCCGGCTACCGGCTCTACGACGCCACCGCGATGGCGCGCCTGGAGCTGGTCCGGACACTGCGGGAACTCGGGCTGGGCCTCGCCGACGTGGAGCGGGCGCTGACCAGGGAAGCGACCATCGGGGACCTCGCGGTCCAGCACGTCGCCGCCCTGGACGAGCAGATCCGGCGGCTGGAGCTGCGCCGCGCGGTCCTGCGAGCGGTGGCCAAACGGGACTCACCACTGGAGGAGGTCGAACTGATGAACAAGCTCGCGTCGATGTCGGACGAAGACCGCAAACGTTTGCTGGACGAGTTCTGGGCGGACATGGTCGAGGGGCTCGAACTGGATCCGCAGTTCTACGAGCGGATGGTCTCGGCGAAACCGGAACTGCCCGACGACCCGACGCCCGAGCAGCTGGAGGCGTGGATCGAGTTCGCCGAGCTCGTGCGGGACGAGGAGTTCCGCGCGTCGATCCGGCGGATGAGCGAGTGGCACTCGCAGCTCCGGAAAGAGGACGGGGCGGACTTCGGCGCGAAGCAGCAGGAGCTGTGGATGGCGTGGAGCGCTCGGGCGACCGAAGCGCTCGAAGCCGGCCTCGCGCCGGACTCGCCCGAGGGCCGCGAACTGGCGGAGACGATCTTCACGCAGTCTTCGCGCAACGGCCGGGACCCCGGCGACCCCGCCTGGCGAAAGCGACTGGCCGATGGGATGGCGATCAGCACCGATCCGCGGGCCGAGCGGTACTGGTTGCTGCTGGGGAAGATGAACGGCTGGCCGTCGTTCCCCTCACAGATGCCGCAGGCGGAGTGGATCGTCGCCGCCCTGCGCTCCGCGCTGGGCTAGCGCGCGTTTCGTCCTCTAAATGCGCTGGTTGGCGATGCGAACTACCGCAACTAGAGGACGAAACGCGGGCCTGGATCGCGACCGTGTGGATTTCTGGTCATCCAACGCACCAAAATCCACACGGTCACCGGGTGGCCGCCACGCGTTTCGTCCTCTAGTTGCGGTGGTTCGCGTCGCGAACTACCGCAACTAGAGGACGAAATGCGTGAGGCGGACGGAGTCGCGGTCCGAGGCGGGGCGGGCGGCGAGGAGGCCGGCGACGGGACCGTGGCCGGGAAGCACCGCGTCGGGCTCGATCTCCAGCCAGGGGATCAGCACGCTCGCGCGCTCCGGCGTGCCGGGATGAGGAAGCAGCAACTGGGGGTCGTCGGAGCGCACCCCGTCCACGGTCACTATGTCGACATCCAGCGTGCGCGGACCCCACCGGAGTTCGCGCACGCGCTCCGCCGCCTGCTCGGCGGCCTGCCCGGCGCGCAGCCAATCCCAGTGATCGCGCGCCGGGTCGTCGACCAGGACGACGGCGTTGAGGAAGTCCGGCTGGTCCTCGACGCCCCAAGCCTTGGTCTCGTACACCGACGACACCGCGACGACCGAGGGCCGGACCGCGTCGACGGCGGACCGGAGGTACGCGAGCCGGTCACCCAGGTTGGAGCCGAGCGAAAGCAGCGCGCGGCTCATCGTTCGCGTCGCACCGTGACGGCGACGTCGTCGAAGTTCAGCGGGATCGGCGCCGACGGCTTGTGCACCGTCACCTCCACGGCGGACAGCCGCTCGTCGCGCAGCACCTCGTCGGCGATCTTCCCGGCGACACTCTCGATGAGGTCGTACGGCTCGCCCGCCACGATCCCGGCGGCGAGCTCCGCGAGTTCGCCGTAGTGCAGGGTCTTGGTCAGGTCGTCGGACGCGGCGGCCGGACCGAGGTCCAGCCACACCACGATGTCGACGACGAACTCCTGCCCGTCCCGCTTCTCGTGGTCGAAGACGCCGTGCCTGCCGAAGACCCTCAATCCGGTCAACGTGATCCGGTCAGACAACGGGACTCCCCTTCCGCCAAGCCGCCGCGACGGTCACGGCGTCGATACTCGCGCCGACCTCGTGCACCCGCACACCCCAGGCACCGGCCGCCGCGGCGAGCGCGGACACGGCCGCGGTCGCGTTCTCCCGGCCGTCCGGCGGAGCGGGCTTTCCGTCCTTTCCGGACAAAAGGCGCCCGAGGAACCGTTTGCGCGACGCGCCGACGAGAACCGGGAAACCCAGTGACAGGAAGGAATCCAGTCCGTTCAGCAGCGCCCAGTCGTGCTCGGCGTTCTTCGCGAAACCGAGCCCTGGGTCGAGCACGATCGCACTGCGGTCGACGCCCGCGGCGAGCGCTTCGTCCACTCGGGACAGCAGTTCGGCACGCACGTCCACGACGACGTCCTCATAGGACGCCAGCGCGTTCATGTCCTTGCTGTGCCCGCGCCAATGCATCAGCACATACGGGACACCCGTCTCGGCGGCGACCTTCGCCATGTTCGGATCGGCCAGCCCACCGGAGACGTCGTTGATCACGGAAGCGCCGGCCTCGACGGCGGCGAGGGCGACCTCGGCGCGGGTGGTGTCCACGGACATCGCGACACCGTCGGCGGCGAGCGAGCGGATCACCGGCATGATCCGGGAAATCTCGGTCGCGGCGTCCACCCGGGACGCTCCCGGACGCGTCGACTCCCCGCCGACGTCGATCAGATCCGCGCCGCGCGCCCACATCTCGTGCGCGTGCTCCAGTGCCTGCTCGACGCCGAGGTAGCGGCCACCGTCCGAAAAGGAATCGGGGGTGACGTTCAAGATGCCCATCACCGCACACCGGCCGGGCCGGGGCAGGGCGGTCATCGACGGCCCTTGATCAGGTCCAGCGCCTCCGCCCGCGAGGACGCCGAAGACTGCAGCAGCCCGCGCACGGCGGACGTCGTCGTCCTGGCACCGGGTTTGCGGATACCGCGCATGGCCATGCAAAGGTGTTCGGCCTCGACCACGACGATCGCGCCGCGGGGTTCGAGTTTGCGCATGAGCGCGTCGGCGACCTGGGAGGTGAGCCGCTCCTGGACCTGCGGGCGCTTGGCGTAGAGGTCGACGAGGCGGGCCAGTTTGGACAGGCCGGTGACCTTGCCGTGCTCGTTGGGGATGTACCCGATGTGAGCGACGCCGTGGAATGAAAGCAAATGGTGTTCACAGTTATGCGTCAGGTGCCCGGCGATCAGGAAGGTCGGGTGTGGCTCGCATTTGAAGCTGTACACCGTATAGGGCTTGGTTCCTGTGGCCTTCACGGGTCGGACGGACTCTACCTCCACGTACTCCGACTCGATCAGGTCCGTTGAGTAGTCGTCTTGAGGGAAGCCGTGTCGCCGGAACCAGCTGTCGGCAATGTATAACTGCGACGCGATCCCACCACTTTTGGGAGTGAAACGCGCGCCGATGACCGTGGCCAGATCCTCCAGGAAGGGCACGTTCGCGCTGACGACGGTTCGGCCGGCGATCTTCTTGTGACGGAAGCCGTCCCCGTCCACATACCCGTCGAGGAAGCCGTTGAAGGTGCTCAAGTCGTTGAGTACGACCATGGGGAATCGCTGTCGCTGATGGTGGGCATCGCCACCGACGTACTGCCGCATCAGATCCGCGAGGAACGACGAGACGACTCGCACCCGAAATCCCGGAACATCGCGCTCCAGGTAGCCCGAAGGCCGCGTGACCGGTTCGAGTTTCGCCTCGATCCCGAAGGCACGGTAGAGCGACTCGGCGTACTTCTTCGCGAAGTCGCGGTCGTTCACCACCAGCGAGACGTAACGCTCGGCGACGGTCCCGTCGGAGCAGGTCGCACCGATGACATAACCGAAGTCGTAGTCGAACTTCGGCTTCCACCGATCCCGGTTCAGCTTGCGCGCGTGGGTCCACTCGATGAAAGAACCCTCGACGTCCTTGGCCTCCACCCAGCCCTTGGGTGTCGCCAAAGGATGGTCAGGAGTGACCTTGAAACTTCCGCCTGCGGTCGTGACCTCGACAAGCTCACGAGTCTGGTGCGAGCTGATCTCGGTGACCGTGGTCTCCTCGACCTTGCCACCCGACAGAGTCCACAGCTTGTCACCGACTTCGACCTCGGCCGCCTGCTTACGGCCTCCGACCGCGTTCACCGTCTGCTTGCTGGGCACGCAGGTGCTGAACATCGGGATGTCCGTCACGAGCACGAGTTCTTCGTGGGCCTCGTCGAACGTGCGGTCCAGGACGTGGTCCGGTTCGGTGTAGAGACCGGCGAACATTTCCCGGTAAGCGCGAGCGACCCGGGCCGGGGTCTCCAAGAGACCGTCCCGGTCCGGGTCCTCACCACAGGCGAGCAGGAGTTCGCGTACGGCTTTCTCGGCCCGGTCCTGGTCGAAGACCGGGCTTGCGCCGTTACCGCTTGGTGTCGTCCTGTCCGTCGTCACGCCGTTGCTGTCCTTCGTCCTGCTGACCGCCGGGCTGGTCAGCGAACCAGCCGTCGCGCGGGCGGTCTTCGGCGGGACGCCAGGGCTGGTTCGGCTGGCCGCCCGGCTGCGTGGCCGGGGTCCATCCGGGAGGAGCCCCGTAGTTCGGCGGGCCGCCTACGGGCCCACCCTGGTAACCGCCTGCCGGTCCGCCCGGCTGCTGCCCACCATATGCCTGGGGCCAGTGACCGGTGCCGTTCGGCCCACCGTTGGGGCGACCACCGTTGGGGTAGGCGCCCGGCGGCGGCGGGGCGTACGGGTTCGCGTTCGGGTCCGGCGGCGGAGCGGGCTGCGCGTACGGCGGGCCACCGGGAAGGTCGCCGCCGCCCTGCGCGGTGCCGACCGGGGTCGGCGCCGGCTGCAGCACCGGCTGTTCCTTCTTCTCCTCCGGCGGGGGCCACGGCTCGCCGCGCTCCATCGCCAGCTCGCCGGGGGTCTTGATCGGCGGCTTGTCGGACGGCTTGCGGTCGCCGAACTCGTTGAAGATGGTGATGTGCGGGCGCTTCTCGACGGTCGCGAAGATCCGTTCGAGGTCCTTGCGGGTCAGCGTCTCCTTTTCGAGGAGCTCGATGACCAGCTCGTCCAGCACGTCGCGGTAGGTGCTCAGCACGTGCCACGCCTCGGTGTGCGCGGTCTCGATGAGCTTGCGCACCTCCTCGTCGATCTCGTGCGCGACCTCCAGCGAGTAGTCCGCCTGCCGACCGGCGGAGCGGCCGAGGAACGGGTCGCCCTGTTCCTGGCCGTACTTGACGGCGCCGAGCCGGGCGCTCATGCCGTATTCGGTGACCATCGCGCGGGCGATCTTGGTCGCCTGCTCGATGTCGGAGGAGGCACCGGTGGTGGGCTCGTGGAAGACGAGCTCCTCCGCGGTGCGGCCGCCCATCGCGAAGACCAGGCGCCCGATCATCTCCGAGCGGGTCATCAACTCCTTGTCGTCCTCCGGGACGAGCAGGGCGTGCCCGCCGGTGCGCCCGCGCGGCAGGATCGTCAGCTTGTAGACCGGCTCGATGTCCGGCATCGCCCACGCGGCGAGCGCGTGCCCGCCCTCGTGGTAGGCCGTGATCTTCTTCTCCTTCTCGGAGATGATCCGGCTCTTGCGGGCGGGGCCGCCGACGACGCGGTCGACGGACTCCTCCAGCGCGGCGTCGGTGATCACGTGCCCGTTCTGGCGGGCGGTGAGCAGCGCGGCCTCGTTGAGCACGTTCGCCAGGTCCGCGCCGGACATGCCGACGGTCCGCTTGGCGAGGCTGCTCAGGTCGGTGCCCTGCGCGATCGGCTTGCCCTTGGCGTGCACCTCGAGGATCGCCTTGCGGCCGCGCATGTCCGGCGCGGACACCGGGATCTGGCGGTCGAAGCGGCCGGGGCGCAGGAGGGCCGGGTCGAGGATGTCGGGACGGTTGGTCGCGGCGATCAGGATGATGCCGCCGCGCGCGTCGAAGCCGTCCATCTCGACGAGGAGCTGGTTCAGCGTCTGCTCGCGTTCGTCGTGGCCACCGCCGAGGCCGGCGCCGCGCTGGCGGCCGACCGCGTCGATCTCGTCGACGAAGATGATGCAGGGCGCGTTCTGCTTCGCCTGCTCGAACAGGTCTCGGACTCGCGAGGCACCGACACCGACGAACATCTCGACGAAGTCGGAACCGGAGATCGTGTAGAACGGCACGCCCGCCTCGCCGGCGACGGCGCGCGCGAGCAGCGTCTTACCGGTACCGGGCGGCCCGTAGAGCAAAACGCCCTTGGGGATCTTCGCGCCGAGCGCCTGGTAGCGCGCCGGGTTCTGCAGGAAGTCCTTGATCTCGTACAGCTCTTCGACGGCCTCGTCGGCGCCCGCGACGTCCCCGAAGGTCGTCTTGGGCATGTCCTTGTTGAGCTGCTTGGCCTTCGACTTGCCGAAGTTGAGGACGCGGTTGCCGCCGCCCTGGGCGTTGTTCATCATCCACATCAGCAGGCCCAGCACCAGCGCCAGCGGGATGGCGAAGATCAGGATCTGGGTGAGGACGTTCTGCTGGGTGACCTTGGTGGTGAACTTGACCGGGTTGTCACCGCTCTTGAGGCCGATGAGCTGGCCGTAGATGGTGCCCGCGACGTTCGCCGGGTACTGCGCGATGATCTGGTCGACCTGCTGGCCCTCGACCTCGATCTTCTTGTTCAGGAGCAGCTTGATCTGCTGCTCCTTGTCCTCCTGCGAGGCTTCCTTGACGTTGTTCGCGGTGATCTGCTGGTTCGCGATCGAGATCGGCACCTGGGTGTAGCCACGATCACTGTCGAAGATCGTGTTGTATGCGAGAAACGCCAGTACCGCCGCGAGAATCCAGAGCACTGGGTTCCTGAGCACGCTCTTCCGGTTCATACGACTCGGCCCTGGTGGCCTCGACCCTTCCTGGTTGGGCGGCTCCTGCTGTTACCCGCCATCACGATCTTGACGACCCATGGTGCTCCGACACCCGCCCCTCAGGATACCGCCCGCCTGGACGGATGAGGGTGGTGAGCCTCTCGGACGTAAACGGCGGACGCCTCGTGAGGGTTCCCGGAGCGGGACCCTAGCGTGTGTCGACCGCCACACCGGCGGCCATCTCACCCAGCCGCGTCCGGAGCGTCTTGATGTCGGCGGGCGAGACGGTGACCCACTCGCGCCCGTCCGGACCGGCCTGTGACGTGCTGAGATAGCGCCCGCTGGCGGTGTCGAACCAGCCGAGGACCCGGGACCGCTGTTTGGCGCCGACGTGGGACCGGCTGTTCGCTGCGAGCTGACCGCCGCGCAGCCTCGGCTGGCCGGTGAGCTTGCCGAACGCTTCGCGCGGATCCGCGGTGATGCGCTCACTGAGCGAGACGCGCGGCTTGTCCTTGCGGCGGGTCTTCGCCGCTTCGGGCTCTTCGGACTGCTTCGTGGCGTTGATGGCGCCGCGGATCGGCTCGGTGCGGCGGGCGTCGTCGATCGGCAGCGTGACGGACGCCTCCGAACCGCGCTGACCTGGGGGCAGCAGGTCGACGACCGCCGTCGGGAGCCCGTCGGCGGGTGCTTCGCGCAGCCAGATCCCGGACTGGTCCTGGATGGCGATCACGGCGTCGCGGCCGTCGGTGGCGCCGAGCACGGCGATCGTCGGGGCCTGGAATTCGGGGATGTGCAGCGCGTCGATGGTCAGCGAGCCGCGGGCGAGGAGGTACAGCCAGTCCTCGATCTTGCGGTCCAGCCTTCCCCGGCCGTCGCGGACGCCGCGGGCCTGGAGTTCGTTGTCGACGCGCTGGCGCAGGGCCCGGCGTTCGAGCTCCGTCGCTCCGTGCGACCGGACGCGCAACGGGTACGGCAGGTCGCCGAGCTCGGCGGACTCCCAGAGGAAGTCGAACGCCATCGGTGTGAAGTGTTCCTGGTGCATTTTGCTCCGTGCCCTCCCGGCACCTCGGCTTCTGGGCCTCGGGACGCCCAGCGGGTTCACGATAGCGAAGGGGTACGACAGTCGTCGTCCGGATGCGCTAAGTGCCCGGGTCGCCAAATGTCATGAAAGGGTCGTTCAGGACGAAAAATGTCAGGAACGACCCTTTCATGACATTTCGAAGAGCGGTCAGCGCGCGAGGGAAGCCTCGGAAGCGATCTTCCCCAGCAGCTCCGTGAGGCGCTGCCGCAACGTCGCCGGATCCGCGGGCGCGACGGTGATCCAGTCCCGGCCGTCGGAACCGCGGGTGGCCTGGGTGAAGTACCGGCCGGACTGCGTGTCGAACCAGCTCAGCACCGAAGACCGGCTCCGCGTGCCGTGTTTGCTGCGCGCGTTGGCGCCGAACTGGCCACCGCGAAGCCGCGGCTGCGCCTGGAGCCTCGACAGGGCCTTGCGGTCCTCGTCGGACGTCGCCGAGCCGTCGACCTGCGGCTGACGGCGCTGGAGGAAGTCCGCGCCCGAAGCGCCGACGAGCCCGTCCAGCGGCAGGGTGATCGACTTCTCGGTACCGCGCGAACCCGGCGGCAGCAGGGAGACGATCGCGCTCGCGAGGCCGTCCGGGGCGATGGGGTGGAAATGGAATCCGCGCGGATCCTGCACGGTCAGCAGGCCTTGGCCGCCGAGCACCGACGCGACCGCGAGCAGCGGTTCGGTGTTGGGATTGGTGAGCTGGACGCAGTCCAGGCTCAGGTCCGGCCTCGCGAGGACGCCGAAGTAGTCCTCGATGTGCGGCTCGGGGCGTCCGCGTTCGTCGGCGAGGCGACGCTGGTTCAGCGACTGGAGCGTCTGCGTCCGCAGGGCGCCACGCTCGTCCATGGTCGCCCCGTGCGAGCGCAGCCGCAGCGGATAGGGCAGCTCTCCGGCGTTCGCGCTCTCCCACAGGAAGTCGAGCTCGACCGGGGTGAGCAGGTCACCGTTCGCCATCTTCCGCCCCCAAACAAGTCAGCGGGCGCGCGGCCGGATCGGCCGCGCGCCCGGTGAAAACCGCTCTAGCGTTCGTCGTCTTCGGTCCAGGCGCCGATGACCGGCGGCGGGGTCGCCTCGTTGGCGCCGAAGGCGTCGTCCGGGTCCGGCTCGATGAGGAACGACGCGTGCGTGTGCTCCTCTTCCTGCTCCGCCTGCGCGCCGTGTGCGCCCATGCCCATGCCGCCGCCCATGCCGTGCATCGGCGGGGTGGCGCCACCACCGATGGTGCCGCTGGAGGACACGATGCCCTGCTGCGGAACGGCCTGGGACGCGGCGCTCTGCGCGGGCCCGCCCTTCTCGGTCGCGGCGGCGTCGGTGCTGTCGGCGTCCTTGGCGCCGGACTTGTTGCCCTGGCCGAGCGCCTTGGCGCCCGCGTAGCCGAGGCCGCCGCCGAGCGCGGCCGCGGTGAGGGCCTGGCCGAGCCCGTTGCCACCGCTCGCCGGGGCGTGCGGGGTCATCGGGGCACCGGCGCCGGAGGCGACGCCCGCACCCGGCGCGACACCGGCGGCCGGGCTCGCGGCCGGGTTGTAACCGGCCTGCGTGACGATGCCCGGATCCGCACCGGCGTGGACGGGAGCCCCGACAGCGCCGTGCGCGCCGTAGCCGTGCGTGCCGGCGAAGACGGGAGTGCCCGAGACGGCGCCGGAGTTGAGGCCTCCGCCGCCGAGGTTGCCGACGCCGCTGAACCCGGCGCTGTTGTGCGTCGCGGTCGGCTTCATGCCGAGGGATTCGGGGCCGAAGCTCGGGGTCGAGCTGTCGACCTCGCTCATCTCCTTGGTGTAGGCCTCCAGGAACCTGGCCTGCTCCGCCCGCACTTCCTTGTCCTGGTCGGCGAGGGGCTTCTGGTCGGTGATCATGCCGATCGGGCCCGCCGCCAGCGCCTGGCCCATGGCCTTCTCGGGGCTGTAGTCGGTCGGCTTCGGCATGAGCTTGACCTTGGTGGCGGCGTCGGCCTGCTTCTGCAGCCTGTCCGACATCGTGTGCGCGGCCTCGGAGGCCTGCGAACCCGAGTTCGCGATGGCGACCAGCGAACCCTGCGCGGCCGCGGCGCCCTGCCCGATCCAGGCGGCGCCCAGTTCGGAGATCGCGTTGTAGAGGTCGTTCGACGCCTGGCTCAGCTTGCTGCCGTGCGAGCCCCACGACTGGCTGATGGTGGTCGCGGTGCTGGGGTCGTTGCCGATGTTGGCCTGGTTCCACAGGTCCTGGCTGCTCGGCGCGCTCTCCCAGTTCGGCGGGTTCGTGATGGCGCGGTCGGCGCCGATGTCGAAGCCGTCGGAGCGGCCTCGCGCGGAGGACACGATGTTCGCGGCTTCCGAGTTGTCGCCGAGCTGAACCGGGGTGCTGCTGGTGTTGCTCTCGCCGTAAGAGTCGGCGCTGTGCTTCGGTGGCATGGCTTTCTGACTCCCCCTCAGACGTTACGGAACGGCTCGGCCGCGGCCTGGTCGATCTCGTGGTAGCGGGCCATCGCGGTCACGATGCCGGACTCGGCGGCCTCGTACTGCTGGAACAGGTTCTGGAGCGCAGCCGCGTACGAGTCGCCTCCGCCGTCGGCGCGGTTCGCCACCTTCGCGGCGATCGCGTTGCCGACCGGGTTGTTGCCCAGCTTCGGTGCCTGCCCCAGATCGCCGGCCCGCTGCAGGAGGGCCTCGATGGCGTCCTTGCCGGTGCGGATCTTGTTCAGGACGGTCTGGGCCGCGTCAGGGTCGATCCCGACCTGACCCTGGGCCGCGGCGTTCTTGAACGCGTTCGCGTCCGCCAAGCTGTTCCCCATCTGAGCTCTCTCCGTTTCCCCCGGGCCAGGCCACGACGGCTGCGTGGCAAAGGTCTTCGCATAGGTTAACGCACTCGATCGCAGCCTATGACGCGTTCTCGGTGCTCAGGGTTCCGTATTCCCGCTCACCCGGGCAAGCGGTTCTCAGGAGGTGTAGACGTGCGGATCCAGCGTGCCGATGTAGGGCAGGTCCCGGTAACGCTCCGCGTAGTCCAGGCCGTATCCGACTACGAATTCGTTGGGAATGTCGAACCCGATGTACTTGACCGGTACGTCGACCTTGACCGCCTCCGGCTTGCGCAGGAGCGAGACGACCTCCAGCGACGCCGGGTTCCGGCTCGCGAGGTTCTTCAGCAGCCAGGACAGGGTCAGCCCGGAGTCGACGATGTCCTCGACGATGAGCACGTCGCGGCCGGCGATGTCGCGGTCGAGGTCCTTGAGGATCCGCACCACGCCGGACGACGACGTCGCCGAGCCGTAGGAGGACACCGCCATGAACTCGAGCTGGGAGGGAAGGGGGAGCGCCCTGGCGAAGTCGGTCATGAACATCACCGCGCCCTTGAGCACGCCGACGAGCAGGAGGTCTCCCTGCCCGGAGCCGGGGCCGTCGGCCGGGTAGTCCGCTGCGACCTTGGCCGCCAGCTCGGCGATCTTGTCGTTGATCTGCTGCTCGGTGACGAGCACGGAGGCGATCTCGCCTTCGTACACGGGACGATCCCCTCTAGGTGGTGGACTGGGGTGCTTCGAGCAAGAGCCTGCCATGCGCCCGCTTCGCCACCAAGTCGCCGGGTAGCCAGACCCCGCCCTGACCCCGCCAGTTCCCCACCAGCGCGTCGACCGAACGCAGGTGGGCGTCGGTGAGTTCGCGGACCCCGGAGTCCAGCAGCCACCTGCGGAGGACGCGTCGCCGCAGCGCGGGCGGCTCGGTGGCGAGCACCGCGACGTCGAGCCCTTCGCCGGTGAAGGCGCGCAGGTGGACCTCGCCCGCGAGTGTGTCCAACGCCTCGGTGTCCTCGCGCAGTTGCGCGGCCGTGCGGGCGAGTGACGCCGCGACCCCGCCGGACAGCACATCCTCCAGAAGGGGCAGTACTTCGGTCCGTAACCGGACACGGGTGAAGCGCGGGTCTTCGTTGTGCGGGTCCTGCCACGGGTCGGCGCCGAGCGCCCGGCACGCCTGCCGGGTGATGGCGCGGGTGACGCCGAGCAGCGGCCGTCCCCAGGGCGGATCGTGCGGCCGCATCCCGGCGAGCGAGCGCGGCCCGGAGCCCCGGCCGAGGCCGAGCAGGACGGTTTCGGCCTGGTCGTCGAGGGTGTGGCCGAGCAGGACGAGGCCGTGCCCGCCGGGGAGCGCCGAACGCAAGGCGCCGTAGCGGGCCCGGCGGGCCGCCGCCTCCGGTCCGCCCGCGCCTTCGACCCGCACCTTCAGGACTTCGGCCGTGTCGGCGCCCAGTTCCCGCGCCGTGTTCGCGGCTCGGGCGGCGGTTTCGGCGGAACCCTCCTGGAGGCCGTGGTCGACGACGAGCGCCCGCACCTTCAGCCCGGCGCGCGACCCGGCGAACGCCGCCGCTTCGGCCAGCGCCAAGGAGTCCGCGCCGCCGGAGACCGCGACGTACACCTCGTCGCGCGGGCTCGCCGACGCGAGGAACTCCCGCACGGCCGTCCGCACGGCCGCGACCGCCGGATCCGGTCCGCTCACCCGTGCAGGCGCCGCACCCAGGCCGCCGGATCGGTGATCTCGGCCCTGGTCGGCAACGTGTTCGGCGACGTCCACACCGCGTTGAAGCCGTCCATGCCGACGGCCTCGACGACGTGCTTGGTGAACTTCGCGCCCTGTTCGTACTGGCGCAGCTTCGCGTCGACGCCGAGGAGGCTGCGCAGCACCCGGTCGATCAACCCGCCGCCCTTGCGGCGGGCGGTGAACCGCGAACGAATCAGCTCGACGCTCGGCACGACCTGCGGCCCGACGGCGTCCATCACGAAGTCGGCGTGCCCCTCCAGCAGGGTGGAAAGGGCCAGCAGCCGGTCGAACACGGCGCGTTCGCCCGGCGATTGCAGGAGCTCGGCGAGGCCGGCGCCGCCCGCTTTGCCCTTGCCGATCTGTTTGATGGTGTCCGGCAGGCGGCCGACCAGATCGCTCAGGCCGTCCGCGTCCCGGCCGGCGAGCCCGCCGATCAGGCGCTCGACCTCGTCGGCGAAGTAGTCGCGCAGCCAGGTGACCGCGGTGAACTGCAACCGGTGGGTGCATTCGTGCAGGCAGACCCACAGCCGGAAATCGTGCCCCGGCACGTCCATCGCGCGCTGCGCGGCGACCACGTTCGGCGCGACGAGCACCAGCCGCCCGGCGCGATCCGGTCCGCCGAACGGGTCGTATTGGCCGAGCACGCGGGAAGCGAGGAAGGCGAGCACCAGCCCGGTCTGGACGCCGGCGCCCCCGGCCAGCACGGGAGCCAGCGGGCCACCCTGGGCTTCCGGCAGCGCGCGGCCGGTGAGCGCGTCGAGCCCCGCGGCGGCCGAACGGACCCAGCCGGGTCTGTCGACGACCTCGGCGGGCAACAGCGGCAGATCGAGGCCGAGCCCGGTCAGCTCGCGGACGTGCCCCTCGGCTTCGCTCGTCAGGTCACGGAGATCGGCGACGGCTTCTTCGGCCTCTTCGCGGTCGACCACCGGACCGCCGCGCACCAGCAGGGCGCCCGTCGAGGCGGCCAGGGACCAGTCGACCATCGAACGTGTCTTGGTCGGCGTTTCCTCAGTCACTCTTATGACGCTACCCGCTGGAAGACCGGATTCCGTCCCGACTTCCTCACGCTCCGATTCCGGTCGCTCACCGGCAGCCGCACTTGTGCAGGGTCGCCGCGACGACGTCGAGCGCGGCCCTGCCCTTGTTCTGATCCGAACCGGACGACATCAGCGCGAACACCAGCATCCGGCCGTCGGTGTCCAGCACCACGCCGGCCAGGGTGTTCACGCCGGACAGCGTCCCGGTCTTGCCGCGCACCCAGCCGCGGCCCGCGGCCGACGCCGGATCGCCGTAGCGCTTCTCCAGTGTCCCGCTGCCGCCCGCGACGGGGAGACCCGCGAGCAGGGGCCGCAGTTTGGGCGTCCTCGGGTCCTTGCCGTCCGGCGCCGCCGCGACCGCGAGGATCTCGCTGAGCACCTTGGCCGGGATCTTGTTCTGGTCGGACAGCCCGCTGCCGTCGTTGATCTGGACGCCGGTGAGGTCGAATCCGGCCTGCTTGAGCACGTCCATCGTCGCGGTCGCTCCGCCGGTGAACGACGCCTCGGCCCCCTTCGCGAGCGCGAGCTGGCGGGCGAGGACGTCGGCCATCAGGTTGTCCGAAAGCTGCATCAGCGAGTTGGCGAACTCCGCGAGCGGCTGCGACTTGACCTCGCCGAGCACCTTCGCGTCCTTCGGCGCCGTCGTCGTACCGCCGGCTTGGGCTTCGAGCTTGCCCGCGATCTTCTGGGTCAGCGCGGCCGCCGGGTTCGCGACGCGAGGCGAGTGGTCGTTCTTCGGATCGGTGCGGCCGCCGTCGGCCATCACGGGGAGGACCGGCGCCATGTAGGTGTTCCCGGCGGCGGTGTCCTCCGGGTCCCAGCCCTTCGCGGACGTCGGCCCCTTGAACAGACTGATGTCCAGCTGGACCTTGGAGATCTTGCCACCCGCGGCCTTCTTGACCTGGGCGACGAGGTCGTCGACATGCGCCGCGCCCGGGTACAGCGGCGAATCGGTGCCCAGCGGCAACGCGGTCAACGAGGGGTCGCCACCCGCGACGAGGACGACCGTGCCCGGCTCCGCGCCCTGGACGATCTTCGTCGAGAACTGCGTCCCGTGGTCCATCGACAGCAGCGCGGCCGCGACGACGAGGATCTTCGTGGTCGACGCCGGGGTCAGCGGGGTGCCGGAACCCTTGTCCCACAGGACTTCGCCGGACGCCGCGTCGACGACCGTGCCGGTGAGCGTGCCCAGGTCCGGGGAACCGGCGGGGCCGGCCAGCGCGGCCGCGAGACCTTCCTTCGTCGGCCCGGCTCCGTTGATGTCCGGCCCGTGCAGGACCCGGGTGACCCCGGCGGGCTTGGGGATCTCGCCCTTCGGCGCGTTCGGCGCCCAGGGCAGGCCGAGGCGGTTCGACACCTTCGGCATCGCGGCGGCGCCGCCCATCCCGGCGAGCAGCAGGACGACGACCAGGGTCGTGATCAGCAGGGCCTTGCGTTTGCGCTTCGGCTTCGGGGCGGGAGCGGCCTCGGTTTCGGCGGACGGAGGTTCCTGGGACGGCGGCTCGGGCCGCTGGATCCCGACGGTCGCTCCGGCGTCGAAGCGCTCTTCGGCGGGCTCGATGCGGACCGGGCGCGCGTGCATGGTCGCGGACGGGACCGGCGCGGGAGGCGGCGGCTCGACCCGCGTCTGCTCGGGACGGCGCGGGGGCTCGGGTTCCGGCTCGGGTTCAGGGGGCTCGGCGACCTGGTCGAACTGGTCCCAGTCCGGTTCGTCCGTTCGCCGTGCCTGGACAGGCTGGACGAAGACCGTCTTCGGCGCTTCGGGTTCTTTCGGCTCCACGGGCGTCGCCGGCTCGAAGGCGGACCACTTCGGCGTCGGGGTCTCAGGAACGTCCGGCTCCTCGTCCACCTCGACGACCGGCTCGAACCAGGAGCCACTTTCGGGTGTGACCTTCGGCACTGACAGCTCTTCGGTCTTGCCGTTCGCCATCCCCGACATGGGCAGCCACATGGTGGCTTCGCCCTCCCCTTTCGAGGCCTTGGGCTCGGCGGATGAGGTGTCCTTGTCGTCCGACGGCCACCTCGGGGCATCGTTTTCCGGCACTCAACGCTCCTTCATCCACCGTCCGGGGAAGGGGCCAAGCTCACATACGACCACATCGATGCGACCGCCCGGGACCCCGTGGTCCACACTAGTGAAGACAAGACGATGATTTCGGTGAGCCGTCCGCGAGGCGGGGCGTACCAAAGACGAGAGCAGCGAGGCCGGCGTGGAATTCGACGTCACTATCGAAATCCCCAAGGGGGAGCGCAACAAGTACGAGGTGGACCACAAGACCGGTCGGATCAAACTCGACCGGACGCTGTTCACCGCCACCCAGTACCCCGCCGACTACGGGTTCATCGACGACACCCTCGGCCAGGACGGCGACCCGCTCGACGTGCTGGTGCTCGTCCAGGAGCCGACGTTCCCGGGTTGCCTGATCCGCTGCCGCGCGATCGGCATGTTCCGGATGACCGACGAGAAGGGCCCGGACGACAAGGTCCTCGCGGTGCCGACGAACGACCCGCGGCTGGAGCACCTGCGCGACATCCACCACCTGAACGAGTTCCACAAGCTCGAGATCCAGCACTTCTTCGAGGTGTACAAGGACCTGGAGCCGGGCAAGAGCGTCGAGGGTTCGACCTGGGTCGGCCGCTCCGAGGCCGAGGCCGAGATCAAGCGTTCGCTCGACCGCGAGACCGACCGGCTGGCCAAGGAGGCCATCGACGGTCCGGCGGCGCACTAGTCGCTCAAGTGCCGAAGGGGCCCTTCACCGCATCTCGTGCGGTGAAGGGCCCCTTCGCGTCTCGTGGCGGGCGTGATCAGACGGACGACTCCCGGCGGGACCCGGTCGCGGTCACGTGACATCGCCGGTGCTGGACCTCGTGAGTGGTGAGGACGGTTAGAACCGTCCTCACCACTCACGAGACCGACCTGCCTACGCCGAGTAGCCCGGGATCGGGAACGGCGCCAGGAACTCGCGGATCTCGGCGGCGATGGTGTCCAAAGCGGACTGTTCGTCGCCCGCCGCCGCGGTGATCGTGCGGTCGATCCACTCCGCCACTTTGACCTGGTGCTCCGGCCGGAGCCCGCGGGTGGTGATCGCGGAGGTGCCGAGCCGGATGCCGGACGGGTCGAACGGCTTGCGCGGGTCGAACGGCACGGTGTTGTAGTTCAGTTCGATACCGGCCCGGTCCAGCGCCTGCGCCGCGGGCTTGCCCGGCACGTTCTTGTTCGTCAGGTCGATCAGCAGCAGGTGGTTGTCGGTGCCGCCGGACACGAGGTCGTAGCCGCGCTCCACCAGCGCCTCCGCCAGCGCACGCGCGTTCGCGACGATCGTGTGCGCGTACTCGGAGAACTCCGGCTTCCGCGCCTCACCCAGCGCGACGGCGATCGCGGCGGTGGTGTGGTTGTGCGGGCCGCCCTGCAGCCCGGGGAACACCGCCTTGTCGACGGCTTTCGCGTGGTCGGCGTCGGAAAGGATCATCGCGCCACGGGGCCCGCGCAGGGTCTTGTGCGTGGTCGTGGTGATGACCTGGGCGTGCCCGACCGGCGACGGATGCGCGCCACCGGCGACGAGCCCGGCGATATGCGCGATGTCGGCGACCAGGACGGCGTCGACCTCGCGGGCGATCTCCGCGAAGGCCGGGAAGTCGATGGTGCGCGGGATCGCGGTGCCGCCCGCGAAGATCAGCTTCGGCCGGTGCTTCAGCGCGAGCTCGCGCACCTGGTCGAGGTCGACGCGGCCGGTCTCCTTGCGGACGCCGTAGCGGACCGGGGTGAACCACTTGCCGGTCGCGGACACGCTCCAGCCGTGCGTGAGGTGGCCGCCGTCCGGCAACGCCATGCCGAGCACGGTGTCGCCCGGCTGCGCGAACGCGAGGTACACCGCCAGGTTCGCCGGGGAGCCGGAGTACGGCTGGACGTTCGCGTGGTCGACGCCGAAGACGGCCTTCGCGCGCTCGATGGCGAGATTCTCGACCTGATCGATGAGCTGCTGGCCCTCGTAGTACCGCTTGCCGGCGTAGCCCTCGGAGTACTTGTTGGTGAGGACGGTGCCCGTCGCCTCCAGTACGGCCTGGGAGACGTAGTTCTCGGACGCGATCAGGCGGATCTTGTCGTGCTGGCGTTTCGCCTCGTCCTCCACGAGCCCCGCGATCTGCGGGTCGGCGGCGGCGAGCGCGGAAAGTTCGGGCTGGTGTGTCATCGGACGTACTCCTGCCAGAGACGGCCGGACCCAGGCGCGCGGTACCGGCCTCGTCGTCGCTTCCCGGTGGTGCTCCACCTCAAATGGCGCCAGTCGCTGGTGCGGACCAGACTAGAGCACTCCGCTCGGGGACGGCTCGGCGTGCGGACGGCACAGCGTTCGACTCGTCGCCGGCCGCCGGACACGACGAGTTCCGCCGGCCCGGAGGCGCCCGCGACCAAGCGGGGCTCGGCACCGGTCCCGGCGAGGATCCGGTCGAGCCGATCGGCGGCCGCGTGTTCGTCAGGCAGCGCCGAGACGACTCCCTTGAGCCACGGATTTCCTTGCGCCGGCAGCCTTTCCGTGACCGCCCATCGAGCGAGCGGTGCTCACGATCGTGCGCATGGCCGCTTCGACGTCGCCGGTGTTGAGTCCGGCAGTTTCCGCTCTCGGCTCAGCTTCCTGTCCTGGACGGCTGGATCCCTTGCCGCCCAAGGCTTTCTTGATGAGGAACGCCGCGGGCGGGGTCTTCAGCCGTAGCGCGAAGGACCGGTCCTCGAACACCGACACGATGTCACGGCGGTCGCGGCGTCGTAGGCCTTCTTGACCTCGACGAGGTTCACGCCGGTCTTCCCGAGGTCGACCACCGGCGCGTTGCCGGCGGTCAACTCGAGCGTCGCCTGATGGGTCAGTGGAGAGTCAGTCGATCGGCTTGACACTTTCCGCGTGACGGCGCGCCAGCTCCTGGTAGATCGCCGCGTTGTGTTCGACCCAGCCGCGGGCGGTGCCGTCGAGCGGGACGTGCTTCTTCGCCGGGCTGCCCATGGCGACCGTCTCCGGCGGGATGACCATGCCGGGCGTCACCGTGGCGCCGGCCGCGACCAGCGCTTTCGCGCCGATCTGCGCCTTGTCGAGCACGGTCGAGCCGTTCCCGATCAGCGCCTGTTCGCCGACCGTGCAGTCGTGCACGAGGCACTGGTGCCCGACGGTGGCGTTCTTGCCGACCTCGGTCACGCCGCCGTTGACATGGATGACCGAGTTGTCCTGGATGTTGGCGCCCTCGCGGACGATGATCTTCCCGAAGTCGGCGCGCAGCACGGCGCCGTACCAGACGGAGGCGCCCTTTTCGACGACGACGTCGCCGATCAGGGTGGCGGTGGGGGCGATCCACGCTTCGGGATCCACCTGGGGACGGTGCCCCTCGAATTCGAACATCGGCATGCCCCGCACCCTATGCGCCCGAGCGCGTGAAGGCCCCCTTCACGCGGCTGAGCCGAGGGAAGGGGGCCTTCACGCGCTACAGAGGTCAGCCGATGGCGGTGTTCAGCAGGAGGTCCACGGCCTTGTCGTTACGGGTGGTTTCGCGGACGATCACCTCGTCGGGAGGGTAGAAGCCGGGGTTCGAACCCCGCGGGTACATCTCGAAGGTGAAGCTCAGGATCTTGTGGGTGCCCCACATCCAGTCGTCGATCGTCCCGTCCGTGATGTACAGGTCGCTCGACTGCTGCGGCGTGTAGCCGTTGGTCGCCGCCAGCTGACGGCCCAGCGTCTGGAACCGCTGCGCTTCCGCGGCGGTCATGCCGGGGGCGGTGTCGTTGTAGGTGAAGCCGAACGGCCACAGCACGAGCTCCGAATAGGTGTGGAAGTCGATGCTCGCCTTGATCTGCTGGACGCCGCCGATCTTGCGCGAGTTGACGAAGTTGGACACCGCGCGGGTCTCGGGCGCGGAGAACGCCGAGGGTCCGCGGTAGGTCTCGCTGGTCGTCGAGCCCGACGAACCGCCGCAGCAGCCCCAGTTGTAGGCCCAGTTGCGGTTGGGGTCGGTCCCGTTGCCCTGCCGGTTCTTGCGCCAGTACTTGTAGCTGCCGCCGGAGATGTCGTACTCCGAGCCGTCCGGGTTGACGTTCGGGATCACGTAGATCTCGACGCTGTCGACGAACCGTTTGATCGCCGGATCCGAGGCGTAGCCCTGGGTGAACCGGTTCACGATCCGCAGGCACATCTCGGTGGTGAGGTGCTCGCGGGCGTGCTGGTTGCAGGTGAAGAGGACTTCGGGCTCGTTCTCGTCCGTGGCGACGTTGTCGCTGATCTTGAGCAGGTTCAGCGCGCGGCCCTGGTACGAGTTGCCGACGCTGCTCAGCCGCGCGATCGAGCCGAAGTTCGACTGGGCGTTGCGCAGTTCGGTCGTGACCTCGGCGTAGTTGTGGTAGCCGGAGTCGGACGGCGGGAAGTCGTTGATCGCGTTCGTGCCGACCTTCTCCGACCGGTCGACGACGCCGCGCTGCTCGACGCGGTAGCCGAGGGAACGGATCTTCGCCGCGTCGCGCGCCTCGCCGATGAACGTGGTCGTCCCGCCGGCCGAGCCGAGGACGTCGACACCGAGCCGGGAGATCTGCGTGCGCTGCTGCGAAGTCCCGGTCCCGAAGACCTCGTAGATCTGCACCTGCGCGTCCTCGGCCTGCTGGTCCGCGGTCGCCGGGCTCGCGGCGACCGGGATGGTGAACGCCGCGACGGCCGCGATCGCCACGGCCATGCACCGTCTTATGCGCATCGTCGTCTCCTAGCTCTCAGGCAGGGAAGGGGAACCTCACCATGGCCGGAGCGGGAAGAGCGAACAATCCGTAACGGTACGGATCTAATGCGTATTTCTACCCGTAGTTCGCGAAACAGAGAGCTTCGATGTCGCCACGCAGTGCGGCGAACGGCCGCCGCCGGACACGCTGCTGGACGATCGCGCCGAGCAGGTAGGACAGCAGTGCCCGCGCCCGGGCGCGCGGGTCTTCGACGTCGAGCGGCGCGAGCAGCTCCGCGAGCAGCTCGGTGATCGACGTCAGCATCACGTCGATGGCCTGGGGATGCTGCGCGCGGCCCGCGGCGATCCAGTATTCGAACCACAGGAACGCCGCGTTCGGGCGGCCGGAGAACTCGCCGAGGAAGGCTTCGAGCGCGGCGAAGAGCCGCTCGGACGGGTGATCGTGCTTCGCCGAAATTTTGCGCAAATCGGCGGTGAAGGTTGTGATGTGCGCCGCCATCGCGCGGTCGATCAAGACGTCGATATCCGCGAAGTAGTAATGAATCGCACTCTTCGTGAGCGGTCCGGCGTCCGCGATCGCGCGCACGGTGCACCCCGCGAGCCCGTCCCTGGCGAGCACGACACGCGCCGCTTCGACGATCTGTTCCTGTTTCTGCAGCTGGTTGGGGGAGAGCCGCGCGCTGCGGCCGGGAACGGCGGTCACGAAGTTCCTTACACCAAGTAGTCAGGACGGGAGCCCTGAAGCTTAGGGCAACCGTCCTGGCCGATCACAGCGGGTGAAAAATCTAGGTGGCTAGCCGTCGATCCGTAGCGGACAATGCGCGACATGGTGACCTCAGGGGACAACGGGTTCAGCCCGGCCGCGCGGCGGCAGCTGGAGAAGGAACTCGCCGATCTGCGTGCGCAGCGCGACGCGATGGCGCCGCTCGTCGGCGAGCAGGAACGAACCGGCGACGCCGCCGACCAGGCGGAGGTGCTCGACCGCGCGGAGGCCGCCGCCTACCTCGACCGGCGCATCGCCGACGTCGCGGCGAAACTCGAGCACGGCGGCCGGAACAGCAAGGGTCTGCTCCCCGACGGCACCACCGTCACCCTCAGGTTCGCCGACGGCGACGAGGACGAGCTCCACATCGTCACGATCCCCGGGGAGGACGCGGACGCCTCCACGGTCACCTCGGACAGCCCGCTGGGTCTCGCGCTCGTCGGCGCGAAGGAGGGCGACGAGATCACCTACCGGACGCCGCGTGGCGAGACCAGCGCCACCGTCGTCACGCTGAAGCCGCCTGCCTGACCTCGCACCGCCCCGGATGTCATGAAAGGGTCGTTCAGGACACTTTTCGTCCTGAACGACCCTTTCATGACACTTGAACGCCGGTCAGGCCTTCACGCGCCCGGACGGCACAGCACCGGATTCGCCAGCTCCGCGCACGGCCGGTGCCCGTGCGACCGCACGATGTCCTTGCCGACCTGATTCGTCAGGTACCGCAAGAAGCTCGCGACGAGCGAGTCGGCCTTCGGCTCGCCGAACGTGTACGCGTACTCGGTCTCCCAGAACGGGTACGCCGCGTGGATCGCGCCCTCCAGCGTCGCCTGGTGGCCGTCGATCCGCACCGGCAGCACGTCCTCGCGTTTCGTGGCGGCGCCCAGTTCGCTGTAGCCGAGCGCGCCCGGCACCCGCGACACCGCGTCGAGGACGTCGTTCGTGGACGGCTTCGCGCACCGCGCCACTCCCGGCTGGGCGCCCGGCGCCGGTTTGAGGCAGTCGTCGGAGTTGTCGCCGGGTTCCCGCTTGCCCGCCAGGATCTGCGCCTCGAACGTCCGCCGCGTGCCGGAGTCCGAATGCCGGTCGACGAGCCGGACCGGCTGGTCCTTGCCGCCGATCTCCCGCCAGTTCGCGATCTTGCCGTCGTAGACGTCGCGGATCTGCGCGAGCGTGAGGTCCTGGACCCCGGCCTCCTTGTTGATCACGAGCGTGAAGAGCGAGAACGCGACCGGACGCGGCAGCAGTTGCGGGAAGCCCTCGCCCTTGGCGCCGTCGGAGAACGCGAGCACGCCTTCGTTCCCGGCCTGGTTCAGGCTGCCGAGCCCTTCCGCGCTCCCCCTGGTGTCGAAGACGAACGACGCGCCCGGGCACGTCTTCGCGTACGAAGCCGTCGCTTCCTTCAGCACCGGCGCGAACGCCGTCGATCCGGTGATCGTCAGTTTCCCGGACGCGCAGTCCAGCGGCGGCGGCTTCTCGTCGAAGAACAGGGAGCGGGTCAGCTGGAAGATGCTGACCACGACGAGGAAGAGGATCAGCGCCATCACCGAACCCGTCGGCCCGGTGCGGCTCTTGGTCTCGCGGAGGCTGCCGCCCTTGATCTCGCCGATGACCTGAGGATCCTCGAAAGCGTCGGGCGAGTCGTTGGGAACGCGGTCGAGCACGGCGAGGATCTTGTAGTGCGCGCCGCGGTTCAGCGGCACCCTCGGCAGATCGATCACCCCGGACGGCCGTTCGGGATTCTCGTCGCGCGCGCCGAAACCGGAGTCGTCGCCGAAACATTCGTGCAGATGCGGCGAGCTGAGTTCGGTCACCACCATCCCGGCCACGGTGCGGCCGGGGAACTTCACGCGGATGCCGACGGGGTCGTCCGCGTTGACCGCGTAGTCGTCGGTGTCGATGTCGGTGGTGCCGCTGTTCTCGATGCGCAGCAGCACGAACGACGGGTCGACGAGCCGCTCGCCGTTCTCGTGCTGAAGCTGCGCGAGCGCGTCGGCCGTCGGCGCGAACCCGCGACCGGACGCCGTCGGGGTGTCCATCTGCACGCGGTAGCCGAGCCGTTTACGGCCGACGAGCACGAACTCCCACAGGAACGCGACGGCCGGGACGGCGATCCCGACCACCGCGAGCAGGACGTCCCAGGGAAAGCCTTCCAAGACCAGCCTCCAGGTTCGGGGTATCGAACCTATGGCTCATCCCGGCGGGGGACGGCGGACTTCAGCCAGTGTTCACCGGCCGTCCGCGAAGGCGTAGTCGTCGAGGTCGAAGAACCGGCTCGTCACCATGGTTTCCAGGGTGGGCGAAGCGCGGAAGGGCACGTCCCCGTTCGCGTCGAAGTAGTAGCTGTTGGCCAGTGAGCAGCTGTCCTGGAAGAAGACCTGGTGCTTCCGCCGGTCCAGCATGCTCCGGAAGTAGCGGTCGTTGGCCTCGCTCGTGACCTCCACGCGGGTCGCGCCGGTCTTCCGGGCGTTGCGCAGGCAGCGGACGATGTGCGCGGTCTGCGTCTCGATCAGGTTGAAGTACGAGGAACCGTTGTAGCCGTAAGGTCCGAGAATGGTGAAGAAGTTCGGGAAACCCGGCACGCTGACGCCCTGATAGGCCTGGAACCGGTTCTCCGCCCAGAACTTCTCCAGATCGGCGCCGCCCGCGCCGCGCACGGTGAAGGCCGGCATGTTGCCCTTCTCGAACACCTTGAACCCGGTCGCCAGCACCAGGACGTCGGCCGGATGCTCGGTGCCGTCGGCGGTGCGCACGCCGGATTCGGTGATCGTGTCGATGCCCGTGGTCTCCAGCGTGACGTTGTCCCGGTTGAACGTCTGCAGGTACTCGTTCGAGAAGCTCGGCCGCTTGCAGCCCAAGGCATAGCGCGGCGTGAGCTTCTCGCGGGTCACAGGGTCTTTCACCGCGCGGCGCAGATGCGCGCGCCCGATCCGCTCCCCCGCGCCCGCGGTCGGCAGGAGATCGTGGAAATGCGCGGCCAGCGGGAAGGTCACCTCGACGAGCGCCTGGCTGGCCAGCCGGGACACCAGTTTCGCGCCCGGCAGCCGCCGCAGCGCGAGCCTGGCCGGCCGGGGCAGGACGGCGTCGGGTTTGGGCAGGCACCAGATCGGCGTGCGCTGGAACACCGTCAGGTGGCCCGTCTCCGGCGCGATGGACGGGATCACCTGGACGGCCGAGGCCCCGGTGCCGACGACGGCGACCCGCTGGCCCCGCAGGTCGACGCCGTGGTCCCAGCGCGCGGTGTGCATGACCGTGCCGCGGAAGCCGTCGATGCCGGCGATGTCGGGCGGCTTGGGCTGGGTGAGCACGCCGGTGGCGCCGACGACGAACCGCGCCGTCATCGACCAGCCGTCGGCGGTTTCCAGCCGCCACAAGTGCGTTTCGTCGTCGAAGGCCGCGGAGACGACCTTGCTTCCGAGACGCGTGCGGCGGCGGATGTCGTACTTGTCGACGCAGTAGTCGGCGTACGCCTTCAGCTCGCGGCCGGGCGCGTAGACGCGCGACCAGCCGGAGATCTGCTCGAACGAGAACTGGTAGCTGAACGACGGGATGTCGACGGCGACACCGGGATAGGTGTTCCAGTGCCAGGCGCCGCCGACGCCGTCGCCCTCCTCCAGCATCAGGAAGTCCTCGAAACCCGCCTTGCCGAGCAGGATCGCCGCGCCGATACCGGAGAACCCCCCGCCGATGATCGCGATCTCGTGGTCCGGCTTCATGCGGGAAGTCCTTCCTCGGCGAACCGCGAACTGGCCCCGAGCACGACGACGTCGGTCTGGTGCTCGATACCTTCGGCGGTGCGGATTCCGCCGGGCGCGAAGGCGTAGATCGGCCAGGTGATGAGCTTGCAGCCAGGCCGCCGAAGCGCGCCGTAGTAGCCGAGACCGGGCGCGGTCCGCCGCGAGCCGAAGCGCCTGTCCGGCGTCAGCAGCCTGCGGATCCACGGGTCTTTCACCTGCCAGCGCAGGAAGACCCGGGCGACGGCGATGCCGAGGAGGTCCGGCCCGGGCACCGGCGCCGGCACCACCCAGTCGGGTTCTTCCTGGAACACCTTCACCGCACGCGCGGTGGCCGCCACCTCGGGCACGATCTGCGCCGCCTCGCGGCCGGGCGCGACCACGGCCACCCGCTGCCCGGAGAAGTCGTGCCCGAACCATTCGGTGCCGCGCAGCACCTCGCCCCGGAATTCGCCGAGGCTCATGACGCGACCGGCTCGTGCGTGATCTCCTCGGTCCACGACTGCGGCTTTCCCAGCAGCCGCGCGGGGATCAGGCGGGTCACCTTGACCATCGGGTCGGCGAGCAGCCGGTGGTAGACGTGCGAACGGTCGACGATCATCGCCGCCTGCGCCTTGAGCACGTGGTACGCCGGGATGCGTTTCGTGAACTCGCCGCGGCCGCCGATGGTGGAGAACCGTTTCACGGCGTTGTACAGCTTCTTCTCCGGCAGGCCCATCGCGACGATGTTGTCCCGCATCCTGTTGATGAGCGGGACGAACACCACGATCAGGCCGAGCACGATCTGGGGTTTGAGCGAGCCGACGGATTCGGTGAGCAGCTTGGTCGCCGAGCCGGCGCCGATCAGCTCCAGCACCTCGAAATCGGCCGTGATGTGCCGGGCCTCGTCGGAGTTGATATGCCGGAACACCTGATGGCACACCGGATCGGAGACCTCGTCCAGCAGGAACTTCACCAGTGCGCCGTCCAGCGCGCATTCCAGCAGCGGGATGAGCGTGGCCAGCGCCGTCAGCGGGAGCGTGTCGCCGTAGTCGTCGAGGACCTTGATGGCGAGCTTGACGTTGATGTTCGGCTCGGGCATCGAACCGTGCTCGTCGAGCATGCCCCAGCGCTTCATCAGCGCGAGTTCGGCGTTGGCGTGCTTCTGTTCCTCGGCGTGGAAGTAGCGGTAGATCTCCTGGATCACCGGGGTCGGCGCCTTCTTGGCCAGCGAGGCGAACCCGCGCGCGCCGACGTGCTCGATCCACACGAGGTCGGCCATGAACGGCCGCATCTTGGCACGGAGCTCGTCGGTCATCGTCTCGGCGCCGGGCGCGTCCCAGTCGATGTCGGCGAGCGACCACTGCTTGTCCTTGATGGTCTGGAGCATCGCCGCGAAGTCGTAGGCCATCACTTCTCCTTTTCGGCGGGCAGGAACCGGCCGAGCAGACCGGCGATCCGCGTGTACGGGACGGGCACGAAACGCTTGGCGTGCCACAGAAGCTGGGCGTCAGGCTGCGGCACCACGTACAGGCGGCCGTGATCGTGGGCGTCGAGCGTCATCCGCGCGACACGCTCCGGCGAGAACCCGACCACATCGGACACCCGCTGGGCCAGCCCACGGGCCCCGTCTTCGATGAGTTCGCCGCCGAAGATGTTGGTGCGCACGAAGGTCGGGCACAGCACGGTGACCGCGACGCCGGTGCCGGACAGTTCGGCGGCCAGCGTTTCGGACAGGCTGACGACGCCCGCCTTGCTCACGTTGTACGCCGCCATCCTCGGCGCGGCGGTGAAGCCCGCCGCCGAAGCGACGTTGATGACACCGCCCGCCTTCGCCGCGCGCATGGCGGGGACGAAGGTGTGGCAGCCGTGGATCACGCCCCAGAGATTCACGCCGAGCGTGCGCTGCCAATCGGACAGCGGGCTCTCCCCGACGAGTTTGCCGCCCGCGCCGATCCCGGCGTTGTTGACGACGAGATCCGGATCGCGGCCGAACCAGGACCGCGCCTGGTTCGCCAGGTCCGCGACTTCGTCCACATCGGACACATCGCAGGCGATGGCGACCGCGTTGCCCAGCGTCTTCGCGGTTTCCTCGGCCGCTTCGAGGTCGATGTCGGCGCAAACGACGCGGCTCCCGCGCCGGACGAGTTCGGCGGCGATCGCCCTCCCGATCCCGCTGCCCGCGCCCGTGACGACGGCGTGCGCTCCCTGGGTCCGCTTGGTCATGCCGCCCTCACGATCGCCGGAAGATTGCCGATGAGGAAGCGGCAAGCCCGCTCCATCGCCGGTGCCGCTTCGGGGATGAAGCGGGTCAGTGCCTGGAAGACGTGCATCTGGCCGGGCACCACGTCGAGTTCGCAGTCGGCTCCCGCGCGGCGCAGGGCCCTGGCCAGTTCGATGGCGTCCGCGGCGAGCATTTCCAGCCCGCCCGCCTGGATGATCGTCGGCGGGAGGCCCTTGATGTCGTCGAAGGCGAACCGCAGCCGTTCCGAAGCGAGATCGGCGTCCACTGTGTACAGACCGACCAGCCGCGCGGCCGCGGCGGCGGAGATCATCGGATCCGGGCTCATGCGTTCTCGTTCGGCCGCGAGCCCGAAGGTCACGTCGAACAACGGCGAGAAGAGTGCCAGTGCCGCGGGCGGTTCCCGGTGCTCGCGGATCAGCTGCGCGGCGAGGTCGACCGCGAGGTGCCCGCCCGCGGAGTCGCCCGCGACGAGGATTCGCCGATATCCCTGGTCGAGCAGCCGGTCGTAGGCCGCGCGGACGTCGTCGGCCGCGCTCGGGAAACGGTGCCGCGGCGCGAGCCGGTACTCGCAGGCGAAGACCGGCAGGCCGGTGCCGGCCGAAACCCGCGTGGTCAGCCCGCGGTGCGTGCGCGCCGAGCAAAGGGCGTAACCGCTGCCGTGGATGTAGAGGACCACGGCGTTGCCCTCGCTCGTCCCGGGCGCGCGGACCCACTCGCCGCGGGTGCCGGGCTCGACGCGGCTCCCCTTCAACGGCGGCGACGCCAGCCACAAACTGCTCGCGATGAAGGCCCGGGAGAACGCGACGCCCGCGCGGTTGGCCGGGATCGCGTTGGCGATCGGCCGCACGAAAGCGGACGTCAGCGCGGAGGCCAACCCGGCGCGCAGGCTATTCTGCGGTCGCATGCCCTCAGAATGAATCCGAGGGCACCTGCTGTCAAGATGGAGGGGTGCCCGCGTCCCGCCGCTACAGCGGCAAAACCGCCGACGAACGCCGCGCCGAACGGCGGCTGGCGCTCCTCGGCGCCGCGCTGGAGATCTGGCAGGAACAGGGCTGGGCGGCGGTCACCATGCGCGGCGTCTGCGCGCGGGCGAACCTGACCGACCGGTACTTCTACGAGAGCTTCGCCAACCGCGACGCGTTGCTCGCCACCGCTTGGGAACAGGTCCGCGACGAAACCCTGCGGATGGTCCTCGACGCCGTCGCCGCCCGCATCGAGCGACCCGCCCTGGAGCAGCTCCGCGCCGCCGTCGACGTCGTCGTGCACCACGTGCAGGAAGAGCCGTCGCGCGCGCAGATCCTGTTCGGCGACCACGCGGGCAGCGCGGTGCTGGAGCAGCTGCGGCGGCAGACCGTCCAGGAGACCACCGGCCTGCTGATCGACCTCGCGCGGCCACATCTGAAGCCGGACGTGGACGGGCTGGAGTTCCGGGTCAACGTCCTGCTGGGCATCGGCGGCTTCGTCGAGATCATGCTCGCGTGGCGCTCCGGCCTGCTCGACGCGGACGCGGACACCCTCGTCGAGCACCTCACCGGAGTGGGCACTTCGCTGTCGCGGATGTTCCTCAAGGGGTGACACCAACGGGTGAACTTCCGGCGCGGGTTCTTCGCCGGGCCGGAAACAAGCAGGGCCTCATCCGGAGTGTTCCGAATGAGGCCCTGACCTGCGGAGCCGCCTAGGGGAATCGAACCCCTGACCTATTCATTACGAGTGAATCGCTCTGGCCGACTGAGCTAAGGCGGCGGACATCGGGCTCGCACCCGATGACGGAGCCAAGTGTAGCGGAGGCTTGAACGTCACCTTCGAGGGCCACCGTCGTTAAGGTCCTATGACGCCGGTCTCAGTCCCCCAAGATCGGCCCATCCCCACTGGAGGACCTGTTCATGCGGCAACGACTGCCCCGTGTGCTGGCACTTCCGGCCGCCGCGGCCCTGCTCCTGCTGACCGCGGCCCCGGCGATCGCCCAGGACATCCCGACCACGCCGATCCCCGATCCGGCCAATCCGGGACAGCCGCCGATGTCGGCGCCGATCGGCCCCCAGCCGCTCGGGAAGGCGGTCGGTGACGCGGGAGCGGCGCTGGGCGTGCTGCGGCTGCTGCCGAACGCGGTGCCGACGAGCGCGATCCTGCCCGGGGCGGACAAGCTGCTGCCGAAGCAGTCCGCGCTCGAGGCCGGGATGGGTCTTTCCAGCGCGCAGGCCAACTCCGAGGCCTACCTGAGCTACGAGAAGGCGATCGCGCAGTCGTCGCCGTTCGGCCTGTCCGCCGCGGGCAACGCGCCGCAGACGCCGGGCAGCCTCGTGCAGACGGCCCTGCCGGACAACCCGAAGCCGATCAGCGGCGGCCTCAACGCGCCGACGAATCCGCTGTTCAACCTCGGCCTGCTCAACGGCGAGGCGCACGCGCGCTGGAGCCCGACGCTCGGACCGTGTGTCGGCACGATCGCCGACTCGAGCACGTCGATCGCGAACCTCGCGCTGCTGCCGACCATCCCGAACATCCCGGGCGCCGACCAGCTGACTCAGGCTTCGGACCAGCTCAAGGCCGGTCTCTCGGCTTTGGGTCCGTTGGCGAATCTGGGCGGGCTGCTTTCGGGAACCAGCACGAACGCCGACGGCAAGGGCGCCGTGCTGAGCCTGCCGAACACGCTGTCGTCGCGTTCGGTCGTTCGGCTGGTCGACATCCCCGGCTCGAAGAACAAGGCCGTCGAATCGACGTCGACGCTGCAGGCTGCCAACATCGAGCTGCTGAAGGGCACGCCGCTCGGCCTGACGATCAAGGTCGCCAGCCAGCCGACGCTGCGGGTCACCTCGACCGGTGACAAGAAGACGTCGAAGGTCGAGTACACCGCGCCGGTGCTGCAGATCGTCCGTGGCGACAAGGTGCTGTTCACCCTCGACGCGAACAACCCGACCAAGGACATCCCGATCGGCATCCCGCTGCCGTCGCTCAAGCAGGCCCCCGGCTTCGAACAGCTGAAGAACGTGCCGGTCGTCGGCGGGCTCGCCGAGATGATGGACGGTGCCACCAAGCACCTTCCTGGTGGCGAGGCCGGGAACGGGCTGACCCTCGATCTCGGGGTGCTGAAGCTGTCGATCGCCGGGTTGAACCAGAAGTCGAGCGACACGACGTCACCGTTCAAGGGTTTCCAGCTGGGTGCCTCGGCGCGGCTGCTGGACCTCCAGATCTTGCCGACGACTGCGCTCCAGAAGGCTCTGCCGCCGGACGCCGCGAAGAACCTGCCCTCGTCGCTGGCCCAGATCTCGCTCGGTGAGCAGATCGCCAGGGCGCACGCTCCGGCAGGCGGTGTCGAATGCGGCACGGCCACTCCGCCGCCCGCGGGCAACAACGGTGGCGCGGCGCCGAAGGGCCCGGTCAAGAACCTGGCCTACACCAACGCGGCCTACGACACGGTGCCGATGTTCTGGTCGGGTACGGCGATGCTGCTGATCGGTGTCGTGCTCGTGGCGGCCATGCCGGGACGGCGCCGGCTCGCGGTGGTTCCGGTCGCGAAGAAGTCGCCTGGGTTCAAACCTTCGCCGCGTCCGCGCTCCTTGGACTCGGAGGACTAGACGGGGCGAGGAGGGTGATGAACGGTCCTTTCACGCCTGGCGCGTGAGAGGACCGTTCGTCTTCAGGGCCTTTGCCGCTGACCCGTGTGGATTTCGGTGCGTTGGATGACCTGAAATCCACACGGTCCCCCCACTGTGTGGAAATAGGGAGGTCTCTGTTTCCACACCCCCTCACCGCGTGCCGGAACCGGCCTCGCCTCGGGTTCCTGATGTCGCGTTTGAGTCGCTGAGCGCCCCCAATGCGACATTGGCGGCCCCCCGAACCCGAAGCGGCTTCACTTACCCACAGCACTTGTCCACAACCGTCCCCACCTGTGGACAACTCCCGCGACCAGCCCTTTTCCCCCGCCACCCCCCGGTAGACTGGACTCGGGGTCGCCCCCCTGGGACGGGCGGGGGGCCGGGGTGGTGAGTGCAGCGCGAATCAGCCCTGGCGCAGGGTGGTGACCATGGCTTCGACGGCGATCCGCGGCTTCACGTTCAGGTCGATGGCTTCGCGGCATTCCAGGACGGCTTCGAGCCGCCGCAGGATCGAGTCCGGCGCCCAGGCGGAGGCGGCCTGCGAGATTTCCGAGGCGTGGTCGGGGTGGTTCAGCGTCGCGCCCGCGCCGCTCGCGGTCACGAGCACGTCCCGGTAGAACGCGGCCAGGTCCACCAGCGCCAGGTCGAGAGTGTCGCGCTGCGTCCGGGTCGCGCGGGATTTCTGGCGCTTTTCGAGCTGCTTCACGGCGGCCTCGGCGGCACGTTTCGCCCCGGCGACGCCCTTTCCGGTGCCGTCGCCGCCCATCGCGGTGCGGAGTTCGGAACGCTCGGCCTCGTCGCGCACCTTGCTTTCCTCGCCCGCGTCGGCCTCCGCCGCGCTGATCAGCTGATCGGCGCAAGTGAACACATCGGACGGTCGCCGCAGGCCGAGCGGGATCCGCAGCACCGTCGCCCGCCGCTGCCGCGCCGCCTCGTCGGTGGCGAGCCGCCGCGCGCGGCCGACATGTCCACTGGAGACGGACGCGGCCCACCGCGCACGCTCGGGATCGATGCCGTCCCGCTCCATCAGCACCTGCGCGATCGCCTCCGGCGGCGGCGTCCGCAACGTGACCAGGCGGCACCGCGAGCGGATCGTCACCGACACGTCGTCCGGGTGATCCGACGGCGCGCACAGCAGGAACACCGTGCGGTCCGGCGGCTCCTCGACGGCCTTCAGCAACGCGTTCGACGCGCCTTCGGTCAGCCTGTCCGAGTCCTCGATGATCACCACCTGCCACTTCCCGGTGGTCGGGCGGCGGGCGGCGGCCTGCACCAGCGAACGCATTTCGGCGACGGAGATCGAAAGACCTTCCGGCACGACGAGTTTGACGTCCGCGTGCGTCCCGGCCAGCACGGTGCGGCAGCCGGGGCACTCGCCGCAACCGGTGCCGGTGCTGCACTGCAACGCCGCTGCGAAAACCCGCGCGGCCGTCGAGCGCCCCGAACCCGGCGGGCCGGTGATCAGCCAGGCATGGGTCATCGCGCCGGGCGCGACAGGCTGATTCTCGATGATCCGGGCGGCCGCCGTCGACGCCGAAGAAAGCGTGCGCGCCGCGGGCTCCTGGCCGACGAGCTGCTTCCAGACACCGATCAGCGTCATGTCGCCTCGACCTTTTCCTCCGCCGGAGCGAGCCCGGCGAGCCTGCCGACGAGCACCGCGCGGATCGCGGTCCGCACCCGGTCGCCCACTTCGTCCTCGGTACCTTCCGCGTCGACCACGACATACCGGTCCGGGTCGGCGGCGGCCATCTCCGTGAGCAGATGCTGCACCCGCCACTGCGCGTCCAGCGACTCCGACTTCCGCATCACCGTGCCGGGATCGGCGTCGAGCAGGATGGTGATGTCGGGCCGCAGCCTGCCGGTCGCCCAGTCCGCGAGCCCTTCGAGCTCCTGGCTGTCCAGACCGGCCACCGCGGACAGATGCGCCAGCGGAGAATCCACGAACCGCTCCATCACCACGACGGAACCCGCGTCGAGCGCGGGCTGGATGTCCCGTTCGACGATGTCCGCCCGCACCGCGGCGGCGGCCAGCGCCTGCGCCCGCGCACCGGACAGCGAAGCGCCGGAGACGAGCTTCGCGAGCCGCTGATCGTCCAGCGCCGGGTCGGCGGCCAGCACGACCGGACGCGTACCCGCGCGCAGCCATTCGGCCAGCCGCGCGGCCTGCGTTTCGGTGTTGATCGCCCGCGTGCCTTCGAGCGCGATCAGCAGGCCGTTCACGCGACGCGGGCTGCGGCGCAAAGCGTTGCGGAGGTCGGCGAGGATCGGTTCGGCCCGCCGGTCGTCCATCTGCCGGTACGCGAAGATGCCGGCGAGCAGCGCGAGAATGCCGCCGCCGACCATCACCGGACGCGTGCCGTCGATGGTGATCGTGCCGCCCCACAGCTCGACCTCGGTCGTCCGGACCGCACTGATCAGCACCGGCACCAGCACCGTCGAGCCGAACAGCACGATCTTCATCAGCGACTGGTAGATCGCGTTGATCCGGCCGCGGATCGAGTCCTCGATCCGCGAACCGATGATCGTGACACCGGTCAGGAACGCCGTCCCCGCCCAGACACCGACGGCGGCGACCGCGACCAGCGAAACGGCGAGATGCGGCGACAATGCCACCACGACGAGACACAGCCCCGCGGCGACGATCGAGATCCCGAACAGCCGGTCGTGCGCGAGCCGCCGCGCGAGTTTCGGGGCCACCGCCATACCGGTGGCGAGCCCGAGGAAGACGGCCAGGACGAGCAGGTTGAACGCCGCGTCACCGGCGAGCAGGCTGGACGAATACGGCTTGGCCGAACCGATCACCGCGCCACCGGCGGCGAAGGCGCCGAAAGCACCGATCATCAGCCCGCGCACCAGCGGCGTCGTCCGCACGAACCGGGCGCCGTCGGCGATCATCTGCCGGAAGCCGAACTTCTCCTCGTCGGCGGCCTTGACCTTGGGCTTCTCGACCGCGTGGACGTTGCGCAGCGACAGCTCGGGGATCCGGGTCGCGATCACGATCGCGCTGGTCAGGTACAGCAGGCCGGTGATGACGACGGCGACCTTGGCGATGCCGAGCTGGGCGTCGCCCTGGAAGAAGTGGAACGTCGTGTTGCTCCCGGTGAGCACGGCGTTCGCGCCGGCCGCGGTGATCACCGCGAGGCCGTAGGTCATCACCATGCCGAGCTGGTTGGCCGTCTCGACCTGGTCCGGACGGCGCAGCAGGTTCGGCACCGCCGCGTCCTTCGACGGGATCCACATCATCGAGCAGCAGCCGACCAGGAAGTTGCCGACGAACACCCACCACGGGGTGCCGACGAACGCGATCGACAGCAGGAACCCGCACCGGCCGAGGTCGCAGAGCACCATCACCTTGCGCCGGTCGAAGCGGTCGGCGAGCAGCCCGCCGAGCGGGGCGAACAGCAGCCCCGGCAGCAGCGACGTCAGCACGACCCCGACGAACGCGAAGTTCTGCGCGGCGTAGTTGTCGGTCAGCTTGGTGACCAGACCGGTCAGCGTGAGGAGGTTCAGCCAGTCCGCGACGCTGCACAGATAGGAGACACCCCAGATCCGGCGGAACGGCTTGATCGCCAGCACCCGCCGCACCCGGTGCATGGTGGAAGCGTCACGTCCCGACGGACCACTCGTGCCCGTCTCGGGCACCGACTGCACGCCCTCGCTGATACGCCCACCCCACTAGTCACGCGGCGCCGGGGTTGCGACCCGGGTCAACACCGGGTACCCCGACCGTAGGGCCAGGGTATCCCGATGGGTGACGTCTGGACGGACGGCCCCGTCCGGCGCTATCCGCCGGACGGGTTACCCGAAGATCCCCGCGATGCTGCTGAACAGGCTCGCGAGCAGCTGGATGGCGAGGACCGCGAAGACGATCATGAGGGCGATCGCGATCATCACGCCGGCGGTGTTCGCCGACGGTTTGCCGAGCCTCGGCATCTGCATGGAACGCTTGGCGCGCCGTACTTCGACCTCGGCCTCCTCGTCGACCTCGACCGGCTCTTCCGGCTTCGGCCGGCGGGGCTGGCGGATCAGCTGGGACGGCCTCGACGGCCAGGTTCGCTGCTGGGGCAGGATCCCGATCGGCGCAGCGCCTTGCTCACCCACCGTGCTGACGACCTTGGCGGGCGACGGGGCCGCGGTCTGCTCCGGGCCCGGGCTTTCGGCGGGCCGCTCGTCCGCGAGCATGGCCGCGCTGACCATCCTGCTCACCACTTCGGGGTCGTGCTGGACCGGTCCCGGCACCTGCACGTGGACTTCGTCGGCGCCCGCCGACGGGTTGGCTTGGGCCGTCGTGCCGGTCGTGACCAGCCCGGACAGCGGGTCGGCGAACCTGTCGCCCGGAGGATCTGCCTGAGTGCCATCGCCTTTCACGAAGTCGGGGGCATCGAAGAAGGGAGTTTCGCCCTTCCCGCTCATGGTGACCACCTCACTACGGAATGTCCTCTGCTTCCAGGGTAACCACCTCGGCCCGCCGCACATCCGCCCAATGGGCCAGATAAATGTCACGCGCCGCGAGGCTGATCTTCACATCCTCCAGCAAAGGTTCGAAGAAAGAACGCCGGTACCGGGCATCCGTCGCGGTCGATGCGGCGAAGTACAAACCGGAGAAGACGGCGAGGAAAACGGAGACGTTGACGAGCGCGGAACTCACCGGAAGGGGGACACCCAGCAGTGTCCCCGGCGCCGATTCACGGCCGGCGAACTCCGTCACGACCTCCGGGCTCAGGATCAGCACCCCGAACACGACGAAGAACGCGAACACCAGCACCCCGAACGCCACGATCTGCACCGCTTGGGCGAAGAACAGCACCAGGGCGATGTTCAGGCGCTCGGTCTTCGTCAGCGCGCGCCTGCCAGGTGGCGCGGTGTCGTCGTCGAACGGCGTGCCGCGCAGGACGGTCGCGCCGGGCTCCACGGTCCAGGACTTCAGCTCCTTGATCTCGTCGGACAGCATCGACGCCAGGAACACGGCGCCGATCAGCACGAGGAACCCGACCACCAGCCACAACCGGCCGGGAGTCAGCCGTTCCACCGCTTGCCACAGCTCGGCGGTGAAGAAGCTGAACATCACCACCAGCAGAAGCAGCGGCAACGCCCGTGACGCGAGCGTCCCGATGGCTCTGACCTGGGCGACCGCGCTCCGCGCCGCCCAGGTGAGGATCGAGCCGACACCGATCCGTACCAGGAACATCAGCACGGCCAGCGCGACCAGGTTGGCGAGTACGGCGACCCACAACGGGTTGTCCCACGACACCAGGCCGGTGAGCCGCTCGCCGAGCGGCAGCACGAGCAGCCAGAAGCCGATCGTCGCCGCCATCACGGCCAAGCGGACTCTGGTGCGGCTCAGCACGCGAAGCAGCTTCGCCATCAGCCGTCCGGCGATCACCGGCACCACGACCACGGCGAACGTCAACGCCAGCACGCCGAGCACGTAGCCGACGCCACTGCTGCGCATCCTGGCCGCGAGCACGTCCTCGGGGACGTCGAGCAGCTTCAGCAACGCGGCCAGCAGCAGGTCGAGCAGGCTCAGGAACACCAGCCCCGGCGTGGACCGGCGCACCATGGCCGCCCCACGCCTCCGCCGGTGGATGACCATCGGCAGCCCTCGCCGCCGGAACCACGCGTCGGCCGCGCGCCGGTCCAGGTCCATGCCCGCCCTCCCCCTCGTCCACGGCTACGTCCGGCTCAAGTCCACCGCCTCGTGCAGCCAGCCCGCCAGTGCCCGGCGGTCCATTCCACCGAACATCAGCCATCCTTCGGAAGGGGCGGCGTACAACACGAACCTCCCTGAATCGTTGTCGACGATCACGAAGCCGTAGTCCGGGTACTCGGCGTTCAGCCCGCCGAAGGCGACCAGATCGAGGATCGCCGTGCCGGTGCGCGGACGGCTAAGCGTGTCGGCGACCAGGCCGACCTCCTCGTCCTGGCCGGGCAGCGGCACGCCGTGCTCGTCGATCCTGATGCGCATCGGCTCGGTCTCCCCGGCGGGCACGTGCGGGAGCCCGCCGAAGACCCGGGCGCCGAGTTCGCCGAAATCGCTGAGGCTGAACGTGGTCCGCCGCCCCGACCGCATCCGCCAGACGACCGCTTGATGCCCGTCTCCGTAGCAATCGACGCGCACCGAACGCGGCGCCGAGGCGAAGACACCGGTGAGGACACCTCGCACCGAACCGCGCAGCATCACGCCGTGCATCCGCACCGCGGCCGGATGGATCTCGCCGTTCTCCATCAGCCCGGCCTCTTCGAGCATCGCCGCCTTGGCCGCGTACCGCTCGGCCTGGGTGACGAGATCCGCCGGCTCGTCGTAGGACGGGCACAGACGGCGGATCTCGTCGTCGGTGATCTCCGGGTCGTAGCCCAGGTACACGCTCCGCCGCTCGGGCACCGCGCGCAGCACCGGCTCGGCGGCGCGCCTCATCAGTTCCTTCACGGTCGCCGGTTCACGCATGGTTCTGCACCGCCTTCACGATCCATTGCTCGGCCGTCGACCGGCTGGCCGGGCCCCAGGTGAGCGTCCAGCGGCCGTCGGCGTCCATCGCCGCGCTGAACTGGTACCGGCCGAGGTCGTTGTCCACCAGGCCGAACGCGCCGTGCGGGTACTCGGCGAGGATGGCGTTCCGCACCGCGAGATCGACGAGGACCGTGCCGTGCCGCGGCCGCGAAGCACCCTCGCGGATCACCTCGACGGCCTCTCGCGCCCGCACCGGGATGAGCCCGCCCGCGTCCGTCTCGATGCGCACGGTCTCGCCGGTACCGGGCGGATGGTCGGGCAGCCCGTCGAACACCCAGCCCGGCAACGCGCTGAGGAAACCGGACCGCAGCCGCGCCCGCTTTCCGAGCTTGTTCAGCACCGTCGTGTAGTCCTCGTCGCCGAAGAACCGCACCTCCCACGGCTCCGCGTGCGACGGGAACACGCCGGTCACCACGCCGCGGATGAATCCGCCGCGCAGCGCGCGATACAGCCCGACGGCCTCGGGCGTGACCTCACCGCCGGGGGCCAGCCCGATGGTCGCCATCCCGCTCACGAACCGGGTGTACTGCTCCACCTCCTCGACCAGGGTGAGCCCTGGGGTCGGCTCCTCGTCGGCCAGCACCGGCGGCACGGCGAGCTCCGGGTCGTAGAACTCCATCACCGAGGGACGCTCCGGGACCTCGGCGGACAGCGGGGCGATGACCTCGTCGATGACGTCGAAGACGGCGGTCGTGGAAGAACCGGTCGTTGAAGTGCTCACCTGACCATTGAACACCCTGGTACCGACAATTTTTAGAACTTTTGTTCGAACGGGTGAGGTCGTTCGGCGAGCGGTCGGCGAGCGGTCGGCGAGCGGTTCGCGGTCGACATTCTTGCTCATCTGAGCTACTTTTTGCTCATGCAAGCAAAGGCGAAGACGTTCACCGAGAGTGCGAGACGCGCACAGATCGTGGCCGCGGCCATCGAGACGATCGCCGAACTCGGTTACCCCCGCGCGTCGTTCGCCCGGATCGCAAAACAAGCGGGTCTGTCGAGCACCGGGCTCATCTCGTACCACTTCGCGAACAAGGAGGAACTCGTTCGCACGGTCCTCGAAGACGTCTTCCGCGAGATCGGCGCGTTCATGGCCGAGCGGATGAGCGAGCCCGCGTCCGCGAGCGACGCGCTGCGGACGTACCTGGAGGCGAATCTGGAGTTCGCCGCGGCGCAGCCGACGAGGATGCGCGCGTTGCTGAACATCTTCCTCGGCGGCGCTCTCGACTACGACCCGGCGAGCGAGCGGGCGGCGCTGGAACCGGTCGAACGCATCCTGCGCTGGGGCCAGGAGTCGGGCGAGTTCCGCGAGTTCGACGTCCACGTGATGGCGACGACGATCCGGCGTTCGGTGGAAGGCCCGGTGTTCCTGCTCGCCGGAACGCCGCGACCGGACCTCACCACCTACGCGGCCGAACTCGTGACCCTGTTCGATCTGGCGACCCGAAGGCAGTGATCCCGTGATCCGTCAGTGGGGTGTTGTGCTGCTTGAAGTCGCCGTGCCCGTCGCCGGGTACTACGTGCTTCGCGGCTTCGGCGTCGAAGCGCTCTTCGCGCTCGCCCTCTGCGCCCTGCCGACCGTGCTCTTCGTCCTCTATCGGGCGATCCGTTGGCGGAAGATCGACACTCTCGCGATCTTCGTGCTGACGATCTTCGCGATCAGCGTCGGCGTCTCGTTCGTCACCGGCAGCCCCCGGTTCTTGCTGGCGAAGGCGGGCTGGGTCACCGCAGTGATCGGCGCCGGTTTTCTGGCTTCGCTGCTGTTCTCCAGGCCGCTCGCGTTCGGCATGGCCCGTTCGATGATCGCGAAGAGCCGTTTCGCGGACTCGCTGCGCGCCGCCGAATGGGACGAACTGTGGCCGCGGCACGCGTGGTTCCGGCGGGCGTGGCGGGTCGCGACCGTCCTGTGGGGTGTCGCCCTGCTCGCCGACGCCGCCGGGCGGGTCCTGCTGGCGTACACACTGCCGGTCGATTCGGTGCCCGCGCTCGGCACCGCGCTGTACGGCGTCACGTTCGTCGCCGTGCAGGTCCTGCAACACCTCTATTTCCGCCGCGTCGGGCTGTGGCGCCGGCTCGCGGACTCCTGAAAGGACCTCTCATGCATCTTCTGCTGGCCATCGTCACCGGCCTTCTCGCGATCGTCGCCCCGGCGGACCCGCTCGTCGTCCGCACCGACGCCGGCCCGGTCCGCGGCATGGACTCGGGGCCGACACGGACCTTCAACGGGATCAGGTTCGCCGCCCCGCCCGTCGGCGAGGACCGCTGGAAGCCGCCGCGCCCGCCCGAACCGTGGAAGGACGTCGCCGACGCGACGAAACCCGGCCCCGCCTGCACCCAGTTCATGCCGGGCAGCGCCGAGGACTGTCTCTTCCTGAACGTCACCGTGCCGCGCGACGCGGGGAGCCGCCGCCTGCCGGTGCTCGTCTGGCTGCACGGCGGCGGCTACACGATCGACGCGGGCAGCCTCTACGGCGCGCAACGGCTGGCGGACCAGGGCGACGTCGTCGTGGTGACGACGAACTACCGGCTCGGCGTCTTCGGCTACTTCGGCCTCCCCGGCCTCGCGGGTTCCGGCGATTTCGGGCTCATGGACCAGCTTTCCGCGCTGCGCTGGACGCAGCGCAACATCGCCGCGTTCGGCGGCGACCCGCGGAACGTGACACTGGCGGGGCAGTCCGCGGGCGGGATGAGCACCTGCGCACTGCTCACGTCGCCCGCGGCGGCCGGTCTGTTCCACAAGGCCGCGATCATGTCCGGCTCCTGCCTGCTGAACTGGCCTCCCGGCGGTCTCATCCCGAATCAGCCCGCCCAGACCCCGTACTCTCCGCTCGCCAAGACCGAAGCCGACGGCGCGGCGATGGCCGCGAGCCACGGCTGCGAAGGCCCGGACGCGCTCGGCTGCCTGCGTCGTCTTTCGGCCGCGGATCTGTTGAAGGACCACCAGTCCTTCGCCAATCACCTGACCTATGGGACGCCGCTGCTCCCGCTCGACCCCGCGAAAGCCGTGCGGTGGGGTGCTTTTCACCGCGTGCCGGTGATTTCGGGCGGCACGCACGACGAGATGCGGGCGTTCGTCGCGGGCGTCGCCCAGCACAAGCCGATCACCGAGGAGCGCTATCAGGAGTTCCTGCGCAACGCTTTCGGCGAACGCGCGGACGAGGTCGCGGCCGAGTATCCGTCACGGGACTACCTGTCGCCCGCGATGGCCTGGGCGACCGTGACCACCGACCGGTCGTGGGCCTGCCCGACGGCCGAAGGGAACCGGCTGCTGTCGCGACGGACTTCCGTGCACGCCTACGAATTCGACGACAAGAACGCGCCGAACGTGAACCGGATCGAGGCGCCCGGCCTCCCGCACGGCGCGGCGCACGCGCTGGACCTGGTCTACCTCTTCGAGCTCAGCGGGGTGGAGGAGTCACTGGACGCGGCGCAGCAACGGCTTTCGCGGCAGATGATCGCGTACTGGACCACCTTCATGCGCACGGGTGATCCGAACGCGCCCGGATCGCCCCGATGGGATTCGGATGCCGTGCTGTCGCTCGCCCCGGACGTGATCCGGCCTGTCGCGCACGACGTCGACCATCGATGCGGCTTCTGGGCGGGCCTTGGCTCCTGACAGACGTCCCCCAATGCTATGAACGGTCCGTTACTTGCGAAATTCGCAAGTAACGGACCGTTCATAGCGCGCGTCAGGGGCGCTACTTCGTCTTCGTGGCCGTCGAGCGCGTCGAAGGCTTCTTCGCCGCCGCCGTCTTGGTCGCCGCCGTCTTGGTCGCCGCCGTCTTGGACGCGGCGGTCTTCTTGGCCGCGGTCGTCTTGGTGGCCGTCGTCTTCGACGCCGCCGTCTTCCGCGCCGGAGCCTTGCGCTTGGGCGCCGGGCCCTTCGCGCGCTTCTCCGCCAGCAGTTCGGCGGCACGCTCGGCGGTCAGCTCCTCGATGCTGTCCGACTTCCGCAGCGTCGCGTTGTACTCGCCATCGGTCACGTACGGACCGAAGCGGCCGTCCTTGACCACCATCGGCTTACCGGACACGGGGTCGTCGCCCAGTTCTTTCAGCGGCGGCTTCGCGGTCGCGGACCGGCCACGCTGCTTCGGCTCCGAGTAGATCTTCAGGGCCTCTTCGAGCGTGATCGAGAACAGCTGATCCTCGGTCGTGAGCGAACGCGAGTCCGTGCCCTTCTTCAGGTACGGCCCGTAGCGCCCGTTCTGCGCGGTGATCTCGTCGCCGGATTCCGGGTCCTTGCCGACCACGCGCGGCAGCGAAAGCAGCTTCAGAGCGTCTTCGAGAGTCATCGTCTCGATCGACATCGACTTGAACAGCGAGCCCGTCCGCGGCTTCGGCTGCTTCGCCTTGGCGGCCTTCTTCTGCGCGGCCGTCGCGCCTTCGGGCAGCGGCTCCGGCTCGGGCAGGAGCTCGGTGACGTACGGGCCGAAGCGGCCTTCCTTCGCCACGATCTCGTGTCCGCTGACCGGGTCCTTGCCGAGTACGCGGCCTTCCTGCGGCGTCGCGAACAGCTTCTCCGCGATCTCCTTGGTCAGCTCGTCCGGCGGCAGGTCCTCGGGCAGGTTCGCCCGCTGCGACGTCCCGTCCACCTCGCGCTCGAGGTACGGACCGTAGCGGCCGACACGCACGACGACGGTGTGGCCGTCGGCGTCGGTGAACAGCGGGATCGAGTTGATCTCGCGGGCGTCGATGTCCTCGACTCCCGAGCCGACCAGCTTCTTCAGCCCGCCGAGACGGCCGACCGAACCGTCGACGCCCATGTCGCCACCGAAGTAGAACTTCGACAACCACTGCGTGCGGTGCTCGTCACCGGCGGCGATGCGGTCGAGCTCGTCCTCCATACCGGCGGTGAAGTCGTAGTCGACCAGCCGCTCGAAGTGCCGCTCCATCAGGCCGATCACGGCGAACGCGACCCAGGAGGGCACCAGCGCGGAACCCTTCTTCCACACGTAGCCGCGGTCCTGGATGGTCTTGATGATCGACGCGTACGTCGACGGGCGGCCGATGCCCAGCTCTTCGAGCTTGCTGACCAGGCTCGGCTCCGAGTAGCGCGCAGGCGGCGACGTGGTGTGCCCGTCCGGGCTCAGCTCGGTCGCGGTCAGCGCCTGGTCCTTGACCAGCTGCGGAAGACGGCTCTGCTTGTCGTCCGCCTCGCCACCGCTCTCGGTGTCGACGGCCTCGACGTACGCCTTGAGGAACCCGGCGAAGGTGATCGTGCGGCCCGACGAGGCGAACGTGCACTCCTCGCCGCTGGTGGCGGTGCCGACGATGCGCACCGACATCGTGGTGCCCTTCGCGTCCGCCATCTGCGACGCGATCGTGCGCTGCCAGATCATCTCGTAAAGGCGGTACTCGTCGGTGTCCAGATCCTTCGCGACCTGGCCCGGCGTGCGGAAGACCTCACCCGAAGGGCGGATCGCCTCGTGGGCTTCCTGCGCGTTCTTCACCTTGCGGGTGTACTGACGCGGCGACGGCGAGACGTACTCCTTGCCGTACAACTGCGTGGCCTGGCTGCGCGCCGCCGAGATCGCCGACTCCGACAGTGTCGTGGAGTCGGTACGCATATAAGTGATGTACCCGTTCTCGTACAGCTTCTGCGCGATCCGCATGGTGCGCTCGGAGGTGAACCGCAGCTTGCGGCCCGCCTCCTGCTGCAGGGTCGAGGTCATGAAGGGCGCGTACGGCTTGCGCGTGTACGGCTTCTCCTCGACGCTCGCGACCTTGAAGTCGCGGTTCTTCAGCGCCTCGGCCAGCCGGACGGCGTCGGCCTCGGCCAGCACGCGGATCTCGTTGTTCGAGGCCTTGAGCTGCCCATCCGAGCCGAAGTCACGGCCGGTGGCCAGGCGCGCGCCGTCGACGGCGATCATCCTGGCGGGGAAGTTCCGCGGCGAAGCCTCGGCGCCGGCGTCCATCGTCGCGGAGATGTCCCAGTACGACGCCGAGGTGAAGCGCATGCGCTCGCGCTCCCGCTCGACCACGATCCTGGTCGCGACGGACTGCACGCGGCCCGCCGAAAGCTTCGGCATGACCTTCTTCCACAGCACGGGCGAGACCTCGTAGCCGTAGAGCCGGTCCAGGATGCGGCGGGTCTCCTGCGCGTCGACCAGGTCGCCGTCGAGCTCACGGGTGCTGTCGGCCGCGGCGCGGATCGCCTGCTCGGTGACCTCGTGGAAGACCATCCGGCGCACCGGGACCTTCGGCTTGAGGGTCTCCAGCAGATGCCAGGCGATGGCTTCGCCCTCGCGGTCGGGGTCCGTGGCGAGGTAGAGCTCGTCGACGTCCTTCAGCAGCCCCTTCAGCTCCGTGACCTTGGACTTCTTGTCCGGCGTGACGACGTAGAGCGCCTTGAAGTCGTTGTCGACGTCGACACCCAGCCGCGCCCACGACTCGCCCTTGTACTGGGCGGGGACGTCGGCCGCGCCGCGGGGAAGGTCCCGGATGTGTCCGACGGAGGACTCCACGACGTAGTTACCGCCGAGGTACGGGGCGATCTTGCGGGCCTTGGTCGGCGACTCGACGATCACCAGCCGACGACGGCCCGCGCCGTCGTCCGACGCCGCGGTCTTCTTCGTCCGTGCTCCTGCCACGCTGTCCTGCTCTCCGCTCATCTTCGGCGCCTTCGCGCCGCCTCTCGACCCGTCAGTGTGCACGCTCGCACCGCCCGGACCACGGCTAGGTGGCGCAACACGCCGCCGATCGTGTGTCCAGCGCATCGCCGCTGACCTCGTCGATGTTTCCTTTCAACACCTAGCACGTGATGTCGGACACGTCCGCCTGGGGTCCCGCGTGACGGGGCGAACACCCTCCGTTCGACGGTGGTGGCTCCCCTCCCGCCAACGCTTCACTTGATGTCCACGCCGACCCGAAAGGACTCCACGTGACCCGACGACTTCTCGGCACACTGTTCGCCATGCTGACCGCGTCCGCCCTGGTCGGCATCGCGCCGGCGCACGCGGCCACGACCACTTTCGCCGGAACCGTGGCGTTGTCGAACTGCTCCGGGTCGGTGGTCAAACCGCCCGAGGCGAGCCTCGACGACCCGGCCCTCGTCCTTTCCAACGGGCATTGCCTGCAAGAAGGTTTCCCGGACCCTGGGGAAGTAATCGTCGACAAGCCGTCCACGCGGACCTTCAGCCTGCTGTCCAAGGACGGCCGCTCTTCGCTCGGCACGCTCAAGGCGAAGAAGCTGCTCTACGCGACGATGACCGACACCGACGTCTCGCTCTACCAGCTCGACACCAGCTACGCCAAGATCAAGTCGGCCTACGGTATCGCCCCGCTGACCCTCTCGCCGACCCGTCCGTCGGCGGGTATCGCGATGGACGTGGTGTCGGGTTACTGGAAGAAGATCTACTCCTGCAACGTCGACGGCTTCGTCCACGAGCTGCGCGAGGCGAACTGGGTCTGGAAGGACTCGATCAGGTACACCTCGGCGTGCAAGACGATCGGCGGGACCTCGGGGTCGCCGATCGTCGAGACGGCCACGGGGAAGGTCGTCGGCGTCAACAACACCGGCAACGAAAGCGGCCAGCGGTGCACGATGAACAACCCGTGCGAGGTCGACGCCGCCGGGAAGGTGACCGTGCGGAAGGGCATCAACTACGGGCAGCAGACCTACCAGCTGACCTCCTGTCTCTCGCACAGTGAACTGGACCTGTCGAACCCGAACTGCCGGGCTCCGAAACCCTGACCTCACCCTCCTCGTGAGTGGCTAGGACGGTTCTAACCGTCCTAGCCACTCACGAGGATCAGACGGCACGCACCACCGGCACCAAGCTCGGCCAGGCGGGCTCGGCACCCGCCGGCGCGTCTCCGATCAGCTCCAGCACGTGCGCGAGCCGCCTCCGCCCGGTGACGCGCAGCAGCGCATCTTCGCCCTTCTGCGCCTTCGCCGGCACGCCCAGCTGGGCCAGCGCCGTGATCAGCCGCTCGTGCGTCTCGGGCGCGCCCGGATCGAGGGCGAGCAGGTAGCCATTGCCCTGGGGACTACCCGCCGCCAGCGCCCACATCCTCAACATGGCCCCGTCGAGCCGGAAGCCTTCCGGCAGGACCTTCTCCTCACCACGGTTCCAGCGCTGCTCCAGGGGCAGCAGGTCGACCCGGAACGGCGTTCTCACGAGCGGCCGCCCGCATTCGGCGGCCGAGACCTGTGCCTGGACGCCGCGACGACGACATTCCCTGGCGAGGGCACCCGCCCGCCATGGCTCGTCGACCACGGCGGACAGCCGCGCGGCCGTCCGCCCGAAACCCGTCACCCACCCGGGCCCGCACAGCACACCGGCGAGGTCGGCGAGCCCCGGCCCGCTCGCCTCCGCCGAGAAGAGCGAGATCGTCCCGTCCACCCGGACAGAATAGAACACAAGTTCGACTCATGGCCAGTGATGACGTGGTGACTCAGCGAGGTTGTTTGACCAAATCCTGGCAAATCGGGATCCGGCTGCTCGCCGCGGCGAGCTGAGGGACGTCGTTAAGGCCCCTGAGAAGGTCGAGGCGGTCTAGTTCGTCGAGGGACGTCCTCGCGTCGCGAAGCGCCGTTTTCGTCGCTTCGGGGTCGCTTGAGGAGTCGAGCCGGTGGCGGACGTCGTCGGCGCGGACCCGGATCCCTTCAAGCTGGGAGACGGCGGCCGTACGCGCGGCGTCACCCCCGGCGACCGGCGCCGGGCCGAGGTTCTTCAAGGCGGTGGAGGTCCGATCCAGCCCTTCGACCACCGAGGCCATCAGCTCGGTCGAGGTACGGGAAGCCTGTTGCGGCGTGCTCGGATCGACGCTGGGCAGCGTCGCCAGCGTCCCGACGAGGCCGCCTGCCGCGCCGCAGTATCCCTCCGTCCAAGCGGAGGCGGGGTCGGCCTCCGACGCGCTGACCGTCGCGAGACCTTCTTGTCTGGCGTGGGAAGTCACCGCGGGCTGCTGCCCGCACCCGGCGAGGCCGAGTCCGATACCTGTTGCTAGCGCGGCAAGGACGGTGAACCGCGGCCGCACGAAAACACCTCCCGACCTGACGACTTCCCGGCTGGCCCCCGACGGTACCGATACCGGGGGGCAATGCAAATCAACGCGACGCCGGACACAGGTCAGGAAGGCAGCTTCTCGCAGTTCGGGGCGTGCGCGGCCAGCGTTTTCAACGAAACGTTCGTTTCCAGCTGCTGGAACGGGTCGGGCATGTCGTTGATGTCGGATCCGATCTGCCGGAAGGATGCCGCGGCGGCCGCCACGGCGGCCTTGTCGTCCTTCGGCGCGGCGTCGAGCGCGGCCTTCGCGGCGAGCACCTTGTCCCGGATCGGCGTCAGCGTGTCGACGATGGTCTTGCGCGCCGCGTCGGCTTCCGCGCTCGGGGCCTGGCCGAGCTTCCCCAATCCGGTGACCGCGTTGTCGAATCCGGGCGCGAACACCCCGAAGGCCTCGTCCATCGCCTTCCGCGCGCTGGCGACGTCGTCCTGCTCGAAGCCGGGCAGCCGGAAATCGCCGATCTTGGCGAAGTCGATCAGCGAACCGCAGAAACCGTCCATCCAGGAACCACCGGCCACGGAGGCGGGAGAAGGGCCGGCCGGCCGTTCGGCGCCGCCACAGCCGGCCAGCAGGAAAACGGTGGCGAACAGGATGATCGAACGCCTCATGGCAGGGACTCTCCCGGATCGGATCGGCGTGACGGGCAGACCTTGGCCCGCATCGGACAGACGCCGGGCCCGCCACGAAAGATCGTGACGGGCCCGGCGGTGGAGAACCGTTACGCCTTCGTTTGCGCGGGGCTCTCGGAGAGAACCGACTCGCGGCGCTTGGAGACCACGATCGCCGCGACGATGATCGCGACGGCGACCAGCGAGATCGCGATGCGGATGCCGACGTTGGCGTCCGCGCCGATCGAGAACTGCACGACCGCCGGGGCGATCAGCACCGACACCAGGTTCATCACCTTGATCAACGGGTTGATCGCGGGACCGGCGGTGTCCTTGAACGGGTCACCCACGGTGTCACCGATGATGGTGGCCTCGTGCGAGTCCGAACCCTTGCCGCCGTGGTTGCCGTCCTCCACGAGCTTCTTCGCGTTGTCCCAGGCACCACCGGAGTTGGCGAGGAAGATCGCCATCAGGGTGCCGGTCGCGATCGCGCCGGCCAGGTAGCCGGCGAGCGCGCCGGTGCCGAGACCGAAGCCGACCGCGATGGGGGCGAAGACCGCGAGCAGACCGGGCGTGGTCAGTTCACGCAGCGAGTCCCGCGTGACGATGTCGACGACCCGGCCGTACTCGGGACGGGTGGTGCCCTCCATGATCCCCGGGATGTCGCGGAACTGGCGGCGCACTTCGTAGACGACCGCTCCGGCGGCACGGGAGACCGCGTTGACCGCGAGACCGGAGAACAGGAACACGACCGCCGCACCGATGATGACACCGACCAGGGTGTTCGGGCTGACCACTTCGTTGACGAAGAAGTTCAGCGCGGACGCGCTGGCCTGCGCCGCCTCCGGGATCGACTTGAGCGCCTTGCTGATCGCGTCCTGATAGGACCCGAACAGCGCCGTCGCCGCGAGGACCGCCGTCGCGATCGCGATGCCCTTGGTGATGGCCTTGGTGGTGTTGCCGACCGCGTCGAGCTCGGTCAGGATCTGCGCCGCGTCCTCGTCGACGTCACCCGACATCTCCGCGATGCCCTGCGCGTTGTCCGAAACCGGGCCGAAGGTGTCCATCGCGACGATGACGCCGACCGTGGTGAGCAGACCGGTACCGGCCAGCGCCACGGCGAACAGCGCGACACCGCCACCGAGCAGGTACGCGCCGAACACGGCCGCGCTGATGACGAGCGCGGTGTACACGGCGGACTCGAAACCGACCGAGATACCGGCCAGGATCACCGTCGCCGCACCGGTTTCCGAAGACTTGCCGACCTCCTTCACCGGCTTGTGCTCGGTGCCGGTGTAGTAGCCGGTGATCTTGAGGATGACCGCCGCGAGCACGATGCCGATGATCACCGAGACGGTCGCGATGAGCGCCGGGCTGCCGGACTCGCTCGTGGCGCCGCCGGTCAGCTCGGAGAACGAACCGGGCAGGTAGACGAACGCCGCGATCGTCGAGAGCACCGCGGAAATCCCCGCGGAGATGTAGAAGGAGCGGTTGATCGTGACCAGACCGCCTTCGCCCGCCTTGGCCTTGGTGATGTAGACACCGATGACCGCGGTGATCACGCCGATGGCGGGAACGATGAGCGGGAAGATCAGGCCGTGCACGCCGAAGGCGGTGCTGCCGAGGATCAGTGCCGCCACGAGCATGACCGCGTACGACTCGAAGAGGTCCGCCGCCATCCCGGCGCAGTCGCCCACGTTGTCACCGACGTTGTCGGCGATGGTGGCCGCGTTGCGCGGGTCGTCCTCGGGGATGCCCTGCTCGACCTTGCCGACCAGGTCGGCGCCGACGTCGGCGGCCTTCGTGAAGATACCGCCGCCGACACGCATGAACATCGCGATCAGCGCGGCACCGAAACCGAAGCCCTCCAACACCTTCGGAGCCTGTCCGGTGTAGACGAGGACGACCACCGCGGCGCCGAAGAGGCCGAGACCGACGGTGATCATGCCGACGACGCCACCGGTGCGGAAGGCCACGCGCATCGCCTTCTCGCGACCGCCTTCCTCCCGCGACGCCGCCGCGACGCGCAGGTTCGCCTGCGTCGCCAGCCACATGCCGAGATAACCGATCGCGAAGGAGAACGCCGCGCCGACCAGGAAGAAGATCGACCTGCCGATCTTTTCGTTCCAGTCATCGGCCGGCAAAGCGAAGAGCAGCACGAACACGATTCCCCCGAAGATCACGAGGGTGTTGCGCTGCCGTTTGAGATAGGCAGCCGCGCCTTCCTGCACTGCCTTCGCGATGTCCTGCATCTTGGTGGTGCCCTGGCCGGCGGCCAGCACCTCCTTGAGCAGAACGTAGCCGATGACCAGTGCGGCAAGGGCGACCACGGCGATTACACCGACGATGGTGTAACCACCTCCGGAGAGCGTGAGTTCGCCCTCCGCGAGGAACTGCCGGGACATTCGTCCTCCTGGAGACGTCGCCGTTGGCCAACGACGATCCGCCGATGGAACCGGCGTGCCGACGCTGGCATGGGGGAACTGAACCGGGCATCACGCTAGTCGTACTGCAAGGCACGTCTCACATGACGCTCGCCACAGTCGGTGTGGATTGCGGGAGTGTATTGGTAGTGGGATGGCGGACGGCAAGGCGTCCCCGCCACCGCACGTTCCGTAATCTTGTGAGGCTGGTCACTGTATCGATCATCGGAGGCCGCTTCCAGTGCCTGTTCCGTCCGGCGGCGGACCGTTTCTGTCGGTGCGTTGTGCGAAGCTTCCGAAGGTGGACGGCACGGTGCGATCCGGCAAGGGCCGGCGGCTTCTCGACCGCGCGACGGCGGGGATCCCGGCTTCGCTGTACCCGGTCACCCATGTGGCCGAGCTGCCGGCTCGTCCGGCGGATTCCGTGGACTGGCCGGATTGGGCGGCGGGTCCGGTCGTCGAGGCGCTGAAGGCGAACGGGGTCGAGGCGCCATGGCGGCATCAGGCGGAGGCCGCGTCCTTGGTTCGCGAGGGCGAGCACGTCGTGATCTCGACCGGCACCGCGTCGGGCAAGTCGCTCGCGTACCAGCTTCCGGTGCTCTCGGCACTGGTCGAGGACGAGCGAGCCACGGCGCTGTACCTGTCGCCGACCAAGGCGCTCGGCGCCGACCAGTTGCGATCGGTGTCCTCTTTGGACATCAAGAAGGCCAGGGCGGCGTCGTTCGACGGCGACACCCCGATGGAGGAGCGGGACTGGGTCCGCGCACACGCGAACTGGGTGTTCACGAACCCGGACATGCTGCACCGCGGGATCCTCTCTTCGCACGCGCGCTGGTCCCGGTTCTTCCGGCGGCTGTCGTTCGTCGTCGTCGACGAGTGCCACAGCTATCGCGGCGTCTTCGGTTCCCATGTGGCGCTGCTGCTGCGAAGGCTGCGGAGGGTCGCGGCGTACTACGGCGCTTCGCCGGTCTTCGTCCTCGCGTCCGCGACGACGGCGGACCCGGCGGCGTTCGCGTCGAAGCTCACCGGGCAGGACTGTGTCCCGGTCACCGAGGACGGCTCGCCGCGCGGCGCCCGGACGGTCGCGTTGTGGGAACCCCCGCTCCTGTCGGAGCTTTCGGGTGAGAACGGAGCTCCGGTGCGGCGCTCGGCGGGCGCCGAGGCTTCCCGGATCCTCGCCGAACTCGTCATCGAAGGCACCCGCTCGCTGGCGTTCGTCAGGTCGCGGCGGGGCGCGGAGCTGACCGCGCTCGGCGCCCGGCGCATTCTGTCCGAAGTGGACGGTGCGCTGGCGGAGTCCGTCGCCGCTTACCGATCCGGGTATCTGCCGGAGGAGCGGCGTGCCCTCGAAGCGGCGTTGCTATCCGGGCGGTTGCTCGGCGTCGCGACGACGAACGCGCTCGAACTCGGCGTCGACATCGCGGGGCTGGACGCGGTGGTGCTGGCCGGCTACCCGGGAACGCTCGCGTCGTTCTGGCAGCAGGCGGGCCGCGCCGGGCGCGCGGGCGACGCGGCGCTGGTCGTCTTCGTGGCCCGCGACGACCCGCTGGACACCTATCTCGTGCACCATCCGGCCGCGATCCTGGATCGGCCGGTGGAAGCCGCCGTCCTCGACCCGTCGAATCCGTACGTGCTCGGGCCGCAACTGGCCTGCGCCATCGCCGAACTCCCGCTGACCGAGCCGGAGGTCGCGGCCTTCGGCGGAGACCCGGCCCGCGCCGTGCTCGCCGATCTGGTCAAGGAGAAGATCGTCCGCCGCCGCACGAGCGGCTGGTACTGGACGTCGCGCGACCGGCCGCACGCCGAGGTCGGCATCCGGGGTTCCGGTGGCGAGCAGATCGCGGTGGTGGAAGCCGATTCCGGCCGGATGCTCGGCACGGTCGACCCGGGGTCGGCCTGCTACGCGGTCCATCCCGGCGCGGTGTACCTGCACCAGGGTTCGTCCTATGTGGTCGACGAACTGGATCTGGACACCGGGCTCGCCCTGGTGCACGCGGAGGATCCGGACTGGACCACGTCACCGCGGGAGATCGTCGACATCAGCGTGCTGCGCACCGAAGAGAAGCGAGTGCACGGCGGGGTCACGGTGAACCTCGGCGAAGTTTCGGTGAGCTCGCAAGTAGTCGGCTACTTGCGGAGGCGTCCGTCCGGCGAGGTGCTGGACCAGACTCCGCTGGATCTGCCCGAGCAGAGCCTGCACACCCGTGCCGTCTGGTACACCCTCTCGGCCGAGTTGCTCGGCGCGTCCGATGGCGTGGCGGGGACCGGGGGCCATCGGACGGGGACCGAAGTTCTGGAGCCGGTGGGGACCGGAGGCTCCATGGTGGGGACCGGGGAGCTTGGCGGAGCACCGGGGACGGGCGCCGGATTGGATCCGGCGCGCGTCCCCGGTGCCCTGCATGCCGCCGAGCACGCGGCGATCGGCCTGCTACCGCTGTTCGCTACTTGCGACCGCTGGGACATTGGCGGGGTGTCGACCGCGTGGCACGAAGACACCGGGGAGGCGACGGTGTTCGTGCACGATGGCCATCCCGGGGGTGCGGGATTCGCCGACCGCGGATTTGCCGCGATTGTCCCTTGGCTGGCCGCAACGCGGGAGGCGATCGTTTCCTGCGAGTGCCCGGCCGGCTGCCCGTCCTGCGTCCAGTCGCCGAAGTGCGGGAACGGCAACGATCCGCTGGACAAGGCGGGGGCGGTGGCCGTTCTGGACACCGTGCTCGGGGCTTTGCGTCAGCACGGGTCCGTGTCCGGCCACGGGGTGGTTTGAAGGGCTGTGGCTTGAAATTGTGGGTTGATCAGGCGGCGGTGCTGAGGCTCGCCACCGGGGCGACGGCCTGGTCACCGGCCAGCGCACGGACGAGCACGTCGTGCACGTCGGTGGCCTCGGGCAGCTGCCAGCCCCAGACCTCGGGCTTGACCCGCCAGTGCACGACACCGTGCTGGAACGGCGACGGGGGCAGCGGGATGTAGCCGTTGGCGCCGTGCCACTGGATCGAGGCCTGGTCGGCCAGCTCCCGCGGGATGCTCGTGGCGACGGTGGTGAGGAACAGCCAGCGGCCGTTCGGCATCGCGACGATCGGGGCGGGGTGCCCGGTGGCGCGCAGCAGGCGGGCGGCGGCCTTGCCGAGCTCGTCGTCGACCTCGATGGCGTCGAGGACGGTGCCGGTGGCGACGAGCAGGCTGTGCGTGTCGTCGCCGAACCAGGTGGCGACCTCGTGCGGGTGGGTCTCGGTCAGTTCACGCCAGTTGTCCTGGGCCGGGACCGGACGCCGCCAGGTGAGGTCGTCACCCTCGGCGGTGAGCGCCGCGGGCTCGGCCCCCGGGAGCACCGGCCAGCCACGCCAGGCGAGACCGATCGCCTCCGCACGCATTTCGATGCGGAAGGCGCCCCGCCAGCTGTCCGGCCAATTCGCGTCCAACATTACTGTCCCTGCCTCAGGTCAACTCTGTCCTGTGTCTGTCTCTGTCTCTGTCGCACCGGCCTCGGTGAACCTTTCGAAGTGGCGCACATCTCAATAAACGGCAAGTTGCACATCGGGAGAAGACCTCACGCGACAACCGGCGGTTACTTAGCGATGAACGCGCGGTAGTGCGACCGGACGGACCGAACGCCGGACGTCCGGTTATCGGGCCCGCACGACCGGTATGGAGCCGTTCGTCGCAGCCGACCTGGGCTTCTCGCCTGCGCGACGACGCTCCCGGTGAGCGACGGGCGGCCGTTCGGCGGCGCGCTGATCATGGCTTCGACCGCTCGCCGCGCGTCAACGACCGCTGCTCGCGCCCAGCGGTTACTCGCGCGTACCCCTCGTCTGGCGACCGTTCACCGTGCGACCCCGGTCACGGTGACCGGTCGACCGGACCCGCCCTAGCCCGTGCCTCGGCTCGCCCGGTGACCGCCGGCCGTCCCGAGGGCTCCGAGCGGACCTCGACCAGGGCGTCGCCTCGTTCCCACCGGCAGGTCAGCAGCGTGACCGACATCCGGACGGCGACCTGACGGGCCCGTTCACAGGCCGCGGCTGGACCGTCCGACGCGTGTGAGGCCGCCGCGAGCGCCGCCAGGTCCGCGGCGGCCTCGGCCCGGTGCCGGGTCGTGACGGCGGCGCCGATCCAGAAGACGAAGGCGGCCGCGCAGACCAGGACCGCGACCATCGTGGCGGTCCACACGGTCGCGACTCCGCGATCGTCCGCGGTCACGGGCCGCTTCCCGGCTCGGCGACGGCGAAGGCGCTGGAGCGCAGCCGGATACCCGGCAGGAGCCCGGCGACCGGCTCCGCCTCGACGCCGGCCGTGATCGTGTCGCCTTCGCGGACGACGTCCAGCCGGGCACCGGACGGCGCGATCTCCCGGACCGCCTGTTCGGCACGGGCGGGCTGGCCGCGGGCGAGGAGCCTGGCGGCCTCGCGGGCCGCGTCGGTGCAACGGAGCTGGTCGGAGGCGAGGCCGATCCCGGCGAGCAACAGGGCCGAAACCAAGGTCAACGCGCCGATGCCGAGGGCGGCCTCCACCGTGACGGAGCCACGGTCGTCGCCGCGCATCAGAACTTCACCGACAGGGCCCGCTCGATGAGCGAGGTGAGCCCGGCGCGGACGGCTTCGCTGTCGATGACCACATAGAGGAGGGCCGCGAGCGCGGCGGCGGCCAGGGTGGCGATGGCGTATTCGATCGTCGCCATGCCGTCGTCTTCGCGGAAGGTGGGGAGCTTGTCCATGGGAGCGCCTTTCTTTCGATCAGAGGAAGTCGAGACGACCGGCCAGGCCGAGCACGACCGGGAGGACACCGAGGCAGAGGAACGCGGGGAGGAAACACAGGCCGATCGGTGCCGCCAGCAGCACTCCCGCTCGTTCCGCGCGTTCCTCGGCTTCGGCGGAAAGCGACTCGCGCAGTCTTCGCGCGAGGTCTTTCGCGTGTGTGGCGAGCGCGGTGCCCGCTCGCGCCGTCCGGACGGCCGCGACGGCCAGCTCGGTCAGGCCGGGCCGGTCGCGGACCGGCGCCCAGGCTTCCGCCGGCCCGATGCCCAAAGCGAGATGCGACGCCACCGAACGCAGAGCCGCCGCTGTCTTCGGTGGGGCGGCCGGCACGACGGCTTCGAGCGCGACGGGCACCGGCAGCCCACCTGCCAGGCAGGCGGCCAGCAGGTCGAGGGTGGCCGCGGACCGGACGAGTTCGAAGGCGCCGTCGTCCCGGGGCGACCGCGCCCGGAGCCGCGTCAGAAGCCGGCCTGGCCGCGCCACGCCTCCGGCCGCGACGCGTGGCCAGCAGAAGACGGCGGCGCCCAGCAGGATCAACGCCGCGCCGGTCAGCATGGCGCCACCCGGCCGGTGAGGGCCCGGCACCAGGCCGTGCCCGCCCAGATCAGCCCGCTGCCCACGACGAGCAGCGCCTGGCCGGCGCCCGTCCCGGTGAGGACTGGGACCGGGCCCGCCCCCATCGCCTCGCCGAGGGGCAGGCAGAGCAGCGGGAGGGCCGCGAGTACGGCGGCACTCGCCCGGGGACCGGCCATCTTGGCTTTGAGCCGTCGGCGGAAGCCGATCCCCGCCTCCGCGTCCCGTCTGGCGGCGTCGAGCACGTCGGCCATCGGCAGCCCGAACCGGTTCGCGAGCGTCCAGGCGTTCACCAGTGCCGGTGGCGCGTCCGGATCGGCGGCGAGCTCGCCACCGAGCCGGGCGGCCGCGACAAGCCCGCGCAGCCGTCCGGACGCGGCCGGTATCGCCTCCGCGGTGGCTTCGGCCGCCGTCACCGGGTGGGCGCCCGCGCGGAGTTCACCGATCATCGTCCGCAGCACGGACGCGGTGAGCTCGGCTTCGGCCAGCGCCGCGTTCGCCCGCGACCGCGACCGCGCCTCCTGGCGGACGGTCACCGTGAACACGAGTACCGCCACCGCCCAGCCGATTCCGAGCAACGGCAGGACGATCAGCGCCGGGAGAGGCCACCAACCCGTCCGAACCGCCCGTGGGGGACGCCAGGCGATCGGCACGCGCACCCTCGGCTTCGGCCAGCAAGCCAGGCTCGCGCCGCAGGAGAGCAGGAACCACGGGTTCATGCCGCCAACTCCTCGAACGGAGTCTCGTCGCCGATCCAGGTGCCTTTGCTCCAGACCGGAACGACTTTGGCCTCACCTCGATAGGACCGGAGGACCCCGACCTCGTCCAGCCGCCGGATTCCGCTCGGCAGCCGGACCATGTGCAGGACCACCCGCACCGCGGCCGTCAGCTGACTGTGCAACGCGTCCCGTTTCAGCCCGCCGAGTGCGGCCAGCGCCTCCATCCGCGCGGGGACCTCCTCCGAGGAATTGGCGTGCACGGTGCAGCCGCCACCTTCGTGCCCGGTGTTCATCGCGTTCAGCAACGCGATCACCTCCCCGCCGCGTACTTCTCCGACGACCAGGCGGTCCGGACGCATTCGCAGCGCCTGACGCACCAGTTCGCTCAGCCCGATCTCGCCCGCGCCCTCGACGTTGGCCGGGCGGGTGAGCAGGCTGACGAACTGCGGATGGTCCGGTTGCAGTTCTCCGGCGTCCTCGACGCAGACGATGCGTTCGGACGGCGGGACGGCGCCGAGCAACGCGGCGAGCAAGGTCGTCTTGCCCGTCCCGGTCCCGCCGGAGACCACGAACGCGAGCCGTCGCCGGATGACCGAGCCGAGCAGATCCGCGCCGCTGGTGCCGAACGCCCCGCGCGACCGGAGTTCGGCGAGATCATGGGTGGCGGGCCGGAGGACGCGGAGCGAGAGGGAGGTCCCGGCGGGCGCGAGCGGCGGGAGTACCGCGTGCATCCGGACCCGGCCTTGCGGCCCCACTCCCGGCAACCAGCAGTCGGCGAACGGTTGCGCGTCGTCCAGCCTCCGCCCACCGGCGAGGGCGAGCCGCTGGGCCAGCCGGCGGACCGCTTCCTCGTCGGCGAAACGGATGTCCGTCGCCTTGGGGCCTTCACCGGTGTCCACCCAGACCTCGTCGGGAGCGGACACGAGAATGTCGGTGACGCCGGGCTTTTCGAGAAGCGGCGCGAGCGGGCCGGCGCCGACGAACTCGTCACGGGCCAGCCTGACCGCGCCGAGGACGGCGTCCTGACCGAGCGCGCCGCCCGCTTCGGCGCGGACCGCCCGCGCGACGCTCACCGGATCCGCCGGGACGGCCGATCCGGCCAGCCGCCGCCGGACCCGCTCGACCAGATCTTCGGTCATCTCGAAGCACCGGCCAGGTTTCCGCGCGCCGCCGCGAGGACTTCGGTGGCGGCCGTCGCCAGATGCCCGCGATGTCTCGGGACGAATTCGCCGCGGTCGAGGGCCACCGAGAGTGCCCGCTCGCGGCCCATCGACGTGATGAGCGGGACACCGACGGCGTCGGCGATCTCCTGGGGGATCAGCCCGGCGGGCGAGGGCCCGCGGACCGCGACCCCGATCCTCGTCGCGTGGGGTTCGAGCCTGGCGAGGACCTGTTTCGCCGCGGCGCAGGCACGGAGTTCCGCCGGGACGACGACCACGACGAGATCGGCCAGCCCGATCACGGCGGACGTCTCGGCGCCGAAATACCTCGGCAGATCGCAGACGACGGTCCGCCCGGCCCGCCGTCCGGCGTTCAGCACGCCCTCGATCGCCTCGGGCCCCGGGCCGCTTCCTTCCCTTCCATAGGACACAAAGGACAGTGATCCGGTCGCGTATTTCTTTCGCGGCAATGCTTCGCTCAACGCGGCCATGGACACCCTGCCGCCGAGATCGAGCTCCGGCCACCGGGGCCCGCGATCACGTTCGGCGGCGAGGAGGACGTCGACCCCGCCGCCGAGCGGGTCGCAGTCGACCAGCAGCCCGCCGGTGCCGGACTTCTCCGCTTGGTACGCGACGGCGGCCGCCAGCACGGAAGCCCCGGCACCGCCACGCCCGCCGATGATCCCGATGACGACGCCGTCGTCACGCGCCGGCCCGTCGGCGACGTCGGCGAATTCGCCGATCAGGTCGGCTTCCTCGTCCGGGAGCGAAAGGACCTTCTCCGAACCGGTGTTGAAGGCGCGCTCCCACGTCACCGGTGTCGGCGCACCCTTGCAGATCAGCAGGACCTTGTTCCGCCGGAGCAGGCGGTTCGGCGCGCTCGCGGCTTCCTCGTCGAGCACCACGAGCGGCGCGCGGGCCCACCTCCCGCGTGCCGCGTCCAGATCGGGTGCGCGTTCGACCTCGCAGCCCGCGGCGGCGGCCACGCGCAGGATCTCGTCGAGCAGGATGTCGTCGCCGGCGACGACGAGCGGATGTTCCACGGTCATGACTCCCCCAGTGATTCGGTCGGACTCGGGTGATGACTCCACGGTCGCGCCGGTTCCCGCCACGCACAACGCCATTCCGCCCGTCCTGTGGACAACCGGGGTGTTGTGGACAACTCCGCCTCGGGAAACCGGTTTCCCGAGGTTTTGTCGGTCCCGTCCCACCCCTTTCCCCAGGCTCTGATCGCAGCCGGAAACGAGCGCGAAAATGCCTGAGAGAAAAGAAAGTTAACGAACTTCGACCGGTTCCATCCTTGTCCGGTCGAGGTTTTCTCGGCGGGCTAGGTCTGAACCACTGACACCGCAAGGAATTAGGAGGCGGCCCTCGCCAGGGGGGAGGGACGAGGGCCGCCTGGGGTTCAGCCCCGGGGGGTCGGACTGAACCTGGGCCCGGTGCGAGACCGGACAATCTCACTGTAACTCCGATACCGGCCCGTTGCGGGCGCCCTTCGCACCCACAATTCGATAACGGCACGACGCGCCGGATCGAGTGGGCGGTCGTGAATTTTCCACCGCGCCGGACCGATCGTGGTCGACCAACGGGCGCGCGCCCGTCCGACTCTCCTATCCTTGGCGAGTGGACCGACCCAGCACGACGCCCAGCCAGGTCGCGGCGTTCTTCGATCTCGACAAGACGATCATCGCGTCATCGAGCGCGTTGGCCTTCAGCAAGCCGCTTTTGCGCGAAGGTCTCATCAACCGCCGAGCCGCGCTTCGCAGCGCGTACGCCCAGCTCGTCTTCTCCCTCGCGGGCGCGGACGCGGTGAAGACCGAGCGGATGCGGGCCGAGGTTTCCGCGCTGTGCACCGGATGGGACGTCGCGCAGGTGTCCGCGATCGTCCGCGAAACGCTGCACGACGTCGTCGACCCGCTCGTCTACGCGGAGGCGGCGGAGCTGATCTCCTCGCATCGCGCCGAAGGGCACGACGTCGTGGTGCTGTCGGCGACCGGCGAGGAGGTCGTCGCGCCGGTGGCCGAAATGCTCGGCGCGACGCGCAGCGTGGCCACACGGATGCAGATCGTGGACGGTCGGTATTCCGGCGAAGTCGATTTCTACTGCTACGGCGAGAACAAGGCCGTCGCCGCGAAGCAGCTCGCGGCGACGTACGGCTACGACCTCACCCAGTGCCACGCGTACACCGACTCGAGCACCGACATCCCGCTCCTCGAGGTCGTCGGCCGGCCGCACGCGGTCAACCCCGACCGCGTCCTGCGCAAGCACGCGACGGAGCAGGGCTGGGAGATCCTCGCCTTCGAGCACCCGATGTCGCTGCGGACCCGGATCCCGGCGCGCTCGGCCGGGCTGGTCGCTCTCGGCGCCGTCGCCGCGGGGGCCACCTGGTACGGCTACAACCGGCGCAAACGCACCCGCTGAGCGCGCACCCACACGGCGGTACCGGACCGGTTTTCGCAGCCAGGGCGGCGAATTGTCCGTCGCGGAGGGTGCCCGTGTCACTAGATCGAGCCTCTGTACCGGTGCACCCGTCTGCGCACTTGAAGTGACCCGGCTCACGGCGTAGAAAGTAGGTGCGGACGTTCGGTCGGCCAGGGAACAGGTAGAAGAGAAGCCTGTTCCACCCCGGCGAATCTCCGTGTGCGGACACCGGGTACCCACGCGCAGCGCGCCGCGGGAGGCTCGTCGTCTAGGGACTGCGTACCGGGACGCCGGACGCCGAGTCCATGAAGGTACGACCAGAGTTGCACGCTTGGTCGCCCGAGTGGTCCGCACTGACTGGCGGCGCCCGCCGGCTTCTAGCCGACGGGCGCCGCCAGTGTTTTGCCCACGTTTTCAAGCGTGACAGGCCCCTTCGCGTCCCTTTGTGTATGAACGGACCATTCGTGCGGGTGGCCGATGGACAAGCAAAGTGCTCGTGGGTAGCTTCCGGATATCAGTGCTTCCAGGTGGACTTCTTTCCATCTGAGAGTCAGGCACGAATCTGGGAGGCTTGAGGTGACGACCCGAACCGCGCACGCCCGTCATCGGAGGATCCATGCGCTCGCCCTGCCCCTCGCGGGCCTGCTCGCCCTGGGTGTCGCGGGCGTACCGGCGACCGCGCAGCCGGTGACGGCGGACGTGGAGGCGCAGCGGACGCTGCGTGGGCTGACCCTGGAGCAGAAGGTCGGGCAGCTGTTCGTCACATGGGTGAACGGGAAGTCCGCCGACGAGGTCAACGCCAAGAACAAGGCCGACTTCGGTGTCGACACCCCGGCGCAGGTGATCGAGAAGTACCACCTGGGCGGCGTCATCTACTTCAACAACGACAGCCGCGACAACTTCGACGACCCGGTGCAGGTCGCCAAGCTGTCCAACGGGCTCCAGCGGGCCGCGCTCCGCAGCGGCGCCCGCATCCCGTTGCAGATCGCGACCGACCAGGAAGGCGGCACGGTCACCCGGATGGGTGCCCCCGCCACCGAGCTGCCGAACGCGATGGCGATCTCGGCGGGCCGTGACACCAAGGCCGCGCAGGAGGCCGCCCGCATCCTCGGGCACGAACTGCGCGCCGTCGGCATCAACCAGGACTTCGCCCCCGACGCCGACGTGAACTCCAACCCGGCCAACCCGGTGATCGGCGTCCGGTCCTTCTCCGGCCGCCCGGAGCTGGCGAGCCAGTTCGTCGAAGCCCAGGTCAGGGGCTTCCAGAACTCCGGACGGCGCTCCGAGACGGTGTCCGCCGCCGCGAAGCACTTCCCCGGCCACGGCGACGCGGCCACCGACAGCCACCACGAGCTGCCCAGGATCGACCGCAGCGAGGACAGCTGGCGCGCGACCGACGTGCCGCCGTTCGAGGCCGCCATCAAGGCCGGTATCGACTCGATCATGAGCGCGCACATCCAGTTCCCCAGCCTCGACCCGTCGGGCGAGCCGGCCACGCTGTCGAAGCCGATCCTCACCGGCAAGCTGCGCGAAGAGCTCGGTTACCGCGGCGTCGTCGTCACCGACTCGCTCTCGATGGACGCCGTGCGCGAGATGCACACCGACGCGGAGATCCCGGTGCTCGCGCTGAAGGCGGGTATCGACCAGCTCCTCATGCCGGTGAACCTCGATCTCGCGATCAACTCGGTGCTCGACGCCGTCCGCAAGGGCGAGCTGACCGAGCGGCGGATCGACGAGAGCGTCCTGCGGGTGCTGAAGCTCAAGCTGAACCGGGGCATCCTGACCTCGCCGTTCGTCGACCCGGCCAAGGTGATGACGAAGGTCGGCACCCCGGCCAACCTCGCGACCGCGCAGGGCATCGCCGACCGGTCGGTCACCGCGATCCGCAACGACGGTGGTGTCCTGCCGCTCGAGCAGCAGCCCGCGAAGACCCTCGTGACCGGCTGGGGCGCGACCACGACGACGTCGCTGGCCGCGAAGCTCACCGCGCATGGCACGCAGGCGACCGCGCTCCAGACCGGCCAGGCACCGACGGACGCGCAGATCTCCCAGGCCGTCGCGGCGGCGAAGAACGTCGACCTCGTCGTCGTGCTGACCAACAACGTCGGCACGTATCCGTTGCAGGGCAAGCTGTTGCAGGCGCTGGCCGACACCGGGAAACCGGTCGTCGCGGTCGCCGCCCAGATCCCCTACGACGCCGGCTACGAGAACCCGATAAAGACGTGGCTGGCCACGTACGGCTACATCACGCCTTCGCTCGAAGCGCTGGCGAAGGTGATCCTCGGGAAGGTGAAGCCGCAGGGCAAGCTGCCCGTGGACGTTCCCGCGGGCAAGGACGTCGGCACCGTGAAGTACCCCTTCGGCCACGGGCTGACCTGGTGAACCTCAACCGCCGCCACTTCCTCGCCACCGGCGCGCTCGCGGTCCCGGCGCTGACGGCCGGGTCCTCGGTCGCGGGGGCCCAGCCGGAAAGCGAGAGCAAAGGTCCCCCGCTCACCCGCACCGGAGCGGACGTGCTCGCCGCACGAGGCTGGGCGCCGTTGTCCGGCCGCAAGCTCGGCGTGCTGTCGAATCCGACGGGTGTGCTGGCGAGCGGCGACCACATCGTCGACTCGATGGTCGCCGCCGGCGTCCGGCCGCTCGCCGCGTTCGGGCCGGAGCACGGTTTCCGCGGCAGCGCGCAGGCGGGCGGTTCCGAGGGCGACTACACCGATCCACGCACCGGTGTGCCCGTCTACGACGCGTACGGCGCCGACGCGACGAAGCTCGCCGGGATGTTCACGAAGGCCGGCGTCGACACCGTCGTCTTCGACATCGCCGACGTCGGCGCGCGGTTCTACACCTACATCTGGTCGCTGTACACGGCGATGGTCGCGGCGGCGAAGGTCGGCGCGGCGGTCGTCGTGCTGGATCGGCCGAATCCGCTGGGCGGCAAGGCCGCCGGGCCGATGCTGAACCCGGCGTTCGCCTCGGGTGTCGGCCGGAAGCCGATCGTGCAGCAGCACGGCATGACCGTCGGCGAACTCGCACGGTTCTTCGCGGCCGAGTTCCTGCCGGCCGAAGGGGTCACGCCTGGCAAGCTCGAAATCGTCGAAGTGCGTGATTGGCGCCGTGATCAGCTCTTCGCCCGCACCGGGCTGACCTGGGTCCCGCCGAGCCCGAACATGCCGACGCCGGACACCGCGCTCGTCTACCCCGGCACCGGGATGTTCGAGGGCACCGTGTTCTCCGAAGGCCGGGGCACCACCAGGCCGTTCGAGATCATCGGCGCGCCGGGCCTCGACTGGCGCTGGCGCGAGAAGCTCGGCGAGCTGCCCGGCGTGAAGTTCCGCGAAGCGTACTTCGTGCCGACGTTCGGCAAGTTCGTCAACGAGCCCTGCGGCGGTGTGCAGGTGACCGTCACGGACCCGCGGGCGTTCGACGCCATCCGCACCGCGGTCACCATGTTCGTCACCGCGAAGCAGGTGCACCCGGACAAGTTCAAGTGGCGGCCCGACAACTTCCTCGACAAGCTCTCCGGCTCCGACAGGTTGCGCACGATGATCGACAAGGGCGCGGGAGCGGACGAGATCGTCGGGTCCTGGCAGGCCGAACTGGCCGAGTTCGACCGGAAACGCCGTCGCCATCTCATCTATCGCTGAGGGGAACGACCTTGCGTGTTAGGAAGATCCTGATCGCGGCCGTCTCCGTACTGGTCGCGGCGACCACGCTGTCGACGGCGGGAGCACAGGCGATTCCGGGAAGCGAAGCCCAGCGAGACCGCGCGGCGGGCCGGTTCGACAAGCCGCGCGAGGGCTTCGCGCCCGCGTCCACCGTCCTGCGTGACGGCGCGCCGTCCGACGTCGGCCTCGATCCGGCGCCGATCAAAGCGGCCGAGCGGTTCATCGAGAGCTGGACCAAACCGGACGCCACCGGGCATCCGCATTTCTCCGGAGCGGTCGGCCTGCTCGCCCATGACGGCGTGGTCGTAGAACGCCAAGCCGTCGGCGGCGCTGTCCGCTACGCCGACGCGAAGGGCACCGAGCTGCCGCCCGAGCAGCAGGTGCCGATGCGCGCGGACACGATCTTCGACATGGCCTCGATCTCGAAGCTGTTCACCTCCATCGCGGTGATGCAGCTGGCCGAGACGGGCAAGCTGGACATCTCGGCGCCGGTGGTGCGGTATCTACCGGAGTTCGGGGTGAACGGCAAGGAGGCCGTCACCGTCCAGCAGCTGCTCACCCACGTCTCCGGCTTCGCCGCGACACCGCTCCCGTCGCTGTGGGAGGGCTACCCGGACATCCCTTCGCGCCGGAAGGCCGTCCTCGACAGCCCGCTGAAGAACGCGCCGGGCAGCACGTACCTCTACTCCGACATCAACCTGCTGACGCTCGGCTTCCTGGTCGAGAAGGTGGCCGGGGCTCCGCTGGACAAGGTGGTCCAGGACCGCATCTCCGCCCCGCTGGGCCTGGTGGACACCGGCTACAACCCGCCCGCGGCGAAACTCGCCAGGGTCGCGGCGACCGAGTACGCCGCGAAGCCGCCTCGGGGGCTCGTACGCGGCGAAGTGCACGACGAGAACGCTTGGTCCTTGGGCGGTGTCGCCGGGCACGCGGGCGTGTTCTCCACCGCCACCGACATGGCGGTGCTGGCGCAGACGATCCTCAACGGCGGCGCGTACCGCGGTCACCGGATCCTGCGTGAGGAGACCGTGCGGGCGATGCTGACGAACTACAACCACAAGTTCCCCGACAACGCGCACGGCCTCGGCTTCGAACTCGACCAGCCTTGGTACATGGGCGCGCTGTCGGCGCCCTCGACGGCCGGGCACACCGGGTTCACCGGGACCTCCCTGGTGATCGACCCGCTGTCGCGGTCGTTCGCGGTCCTGCTCACCAACCGCGTGCACCCGACACGGAACTGGGGCTCGATCAACATCGCCAGGGAGACGTGGTCGAGTTCGCTCGCGAAGGCGATGGCCGTCCGCCCCTCGCACGGCCGCGAAGCGTGGTTCAGCGGCGCCGGTGACGTCTCCACGGCCACGCTCACGACTCCGGCGCTACAGACGCGCGGCGGGCCGCTGAAGGTCTCCTTCGACACCTTCGTGGACACCGAAGGCCCGTCGGACTCGCTGTTCTTGGAAATAAGTACCGACGGTGGAGCCACCTGGAAAACGATTACTCTGCGTGCAAACGGACCAGGCGCTCCCGTCGGCGACCAAACCGGCCTCGGCGGGCACGGTCATCGGGCTTGGTGGCGAGCAGCGGCCGAGGTGTCACAAAGCTCACAAATCACCCTCCGCTGGCGTTACACGACCGATGCCCGTTACACCGGACGCGGAATTTCCTTGGACGGTGTGAAAGTCACTGAACGCGGCCGCACACTGCTGGACAGTGAGCATAATCCCCCTACTTTCGTCGCTACCGGATGGAAGTTGAGCACTAGGTAACCGGCCAGCTCCGATCCGCTGACCGGACCGCCCCGTTGACCGGGACACAGCCCCTTGCGTCGCGACACTAAGTTGCCAAGTCGTTAGCTCGACCTCGTTAACGGCCTCGACCTGGTTAGCGACTTTCTGGTCAACGATTAATCGCAAATCGAATCCGCAGACACGGATAGGTTGCGATCTTCCCGAAGGGTGTGGGTAGCCTTGTCGCAGATGCCAACGGTTAGTAACTTTCCCACGGTGGGCGATACCGAATCCGTAATCGCGGCCGCACCGTCCGAGGCCGTGCCGGCGCAGCCGACACGGGACGCCGACGCGAGCCCGCTCGTCCGGATTCGCTCCCTCCTGCCCGGGCTCGCCCGGGCCGAGCAGCGCGTCGCGAAGGTCGTCCTCGACGACCCCGCGCAGGTCGCGCGGCGCAGCATCACCGAGGTCGCGCTCGCGGCGAACACCAGCGAAACCACCGTCACGCGGTTCTGCAAGGCGGTCGGCGTCGGCGGGTATCCGCAGCTCAGGATCGCCTTGGCGGCCGACACCGCCCGATCCGAGGCGCGGTCGACCCGCAACCTCGGCGGCGAGATCGGGCCGGAGGACGACCTGGCCGCGGTCATCGGCAAGGTCAGCTTCGCGGACGCCCGTGCCGTGGAGGAGACCGCCGACCAGCTCGACGTCCCGTCGCTACAGCGCGTGATCGACATCGTGGCCGGCGCGGGCCGCGTGGACGTCTACGGCGTGGGCGCGAGCGCGTTCGTCGCCGCGGACCTGCAGCAGAAGCTGCACCGCATCGGACGGGTCAGCTTCGCCTGGTCGGACACGCACATCATGCTCACCTCGGCCGCCGTGCTGAGCCCCGGCGACGTCGCCATCGGCATCTCCCACACGGGCGCGACCACGGACACCGTCGAGGCGCTGAGGGTGGCCCGTGAGCACGGCGCGATCACCGTCGCCGTGACGAACTTCCCGCGTTCGCCGATCACCGAGGTCGCCGACCACGTGCTGACCACGGCCGCGCGGGAGACGACGTTCCGCTCGGGTGCGACCGCCAGTCGCATCGCGCAGCTGACCGTCATCGACTGCCTGTTCATCGGTGTCGCGCAGCGGCACATGGACGCGTCGGTCAACGCTCTCGACGCGACCAGGGACGCGGTTGGTTCGCACCGTCTGGGCGTCCGGCCCGACGGCAGGCGGCGGCCGCGGGAAACCGGCAAATGAGCGAAAAAGTGAGGCGCATGATGACCGTCCCACGCCAGGTGGTGCACGTCGATTCGCCAACCGAACAGCGCAATCCACGGACGACCGACATCGACCTGATGTCGACCATGGGCATCCTCGGCGCGATCAACGCCGAGGACCGCCGGGTCCCCGAAGCCGTCGCCGCGGTGCTGCCGCAGGTGGCGCGGGCGGTCGACTTCGCCGTGGAAGCGCTGCGGTCGGGACACCGCGTGCACTACTTCGGGGCCGGGACCTCCGGCAGGCTGGCGACGTTGGACGCGGCGGAGCTCGTGCCGACGTTCAACGTGCCCGCCGATTGGTTCATCGCGCATCACGCGGGCGGCGCACGCGCGCTGCGCCAAGCCGTCGAAGACGCCGAGGACAACGCGAAGGCCGGAGCCGCCGAGGTGGCCGAGTCCGTCGCGCCCGGTGACTTCGTGCTCGGGCTGACGGCTTCGGGCCGGACGCCCTACGTCCTCGGCGCGCTGGCCGCGGCCAGCCGTCTCGGTGCCCGGACCGCGCTGGTCTCGGGCAATCCGGCAGCGGTGACGCCGCCGGGCGTCGACGTCCTCATCGCGGTGGACACCGGCCCCGAGGCGATCGCCGGATCGACGCGGATGAAGGCGGGCACGGCGCAGAAGATCATCCTCACCGCGTTCTCCACCGCGACGATGATCAAGCTCGGCCGCACGTATTCGAACCTGATGGTGAGCATGCGGGCGACCAACGCGAAGCTGCGCGGGCGGACCATCCGGATCCTGCGCGAGGCCACCGGAATGAGCATGGCGGACTGCTCCGACGCGCTCACCGAGGCCGACGGCGACCTCAAGGTCGCGCTGGTCCATCTGTTGTCCGGCGAGGACGTCGCGAGCGCGGCGAAGGCGCTGGCGGCGAGCGATGGCCACGTACGCAAGGCTCTCGACTCCCTCCGGGTGCGCGCGAGCTGAACACCGGCGGACAGACCCGTTCATCCCGACGCATCGCGCTCACGCGACGCGAACGGGTGTCCGCCGCCGGGATGGCCGGATTCATCCTGCTGTTCGACGTCATCGGCTGGGGGGCCTGACGCTTTTCGTGGCGCCGCGCCAGTACGAGCTCGGCGCCACGGGCGTGTTCGGGGTCGGCCTCGGCCATTCGACGTGCTTACGTAGCTCTTCGCGCGTATCGCTGGTCGGTCAAGTAGGGCCCTGACCTGCGAAAAGGGAGCAAGGGACCTTTGCTACCGCCGCCATCCACGCGATAGTTAGCTTGCCTACGTAATCGAGAGCAAAGGTCCCTTGCTCCCCCAACGGTCACGCGGGCTGGGCCACCTTCGCCCGCGAAGACACCGAAAGCGCGAAGCCCAGCAGAGCGACGAAAGCGGCCACGGGACCGACCCACCAAACCCCCGCCGAGGACAGGACCACGCCACCCAGTGCGGCACCGAGGGCCCCGCCGCCGTAGATCGCGGAACCGTTCAGCCCCAGGGCGACCGTCGGCGCGTCGGGCGCCAGCGAGAACAGCCGGTGCTGCTGCGGCACCATCAGCATCCCGCCGAACACGCCCGACGCCAGCGCGAGGACCAGCGAACCGGGCAGGCTCAGCACGGCGACGTCCAGCAGTGCCAGCGTCACGACCGTCCCGACGAGCGAGATCGACCGGACGCGCGAAGGCCCCAGCGAGTCCGTAGCCCGGCCCGCGAAGGCGTTGCCCGCGATCTGCCCGATCCCGAAACCGACCAGCAGCCACGAGATCATCGCGCCCGCCGCCACCGGAGCCACCAGCACCGGCAAGTACACGAAGGCCGCGAAGCCCGCAGCGGTGCCGAGGACGCTCACGCCGAGCACCCGCGCGATAGGCGGCCGCACGACGACGGCGAGCCTGTCACGCAACGACACCGCCGGCATCCGGACGCCGGGCAGCAACGGCACGAGCAGCGTCACGACCACCGCCACCGCGCCGATCCCCCACATCACCGTGCGCCAGCCGAACCAGTTCCCGGCCAGCACCCCGATCGGCACGCCGAGCACCATCGACACGCTCATCCCGGCGGAGACCGTGGCCAGCGCGCGGCCACGACGCTCGTCCGACGCCAGGGCGCCGGCGAGGACATAGGCGTTGGACTGGAACGCGGCGGCGCCGAGGGCGGCCAGCACACGCGCGACGGCGACCACGGCGAAGGACTCGCCGAGCGCCTGACCGGCCATGCCGATCGTGAACAGCACCATTCCCGCGCCGAGCACCCAGCGCCGGTCGAGCCGTCCGGTGAAAGCCGCGATGAGCGGCGAAGAAATCGCGTAGGTCACCGCGAAGACCGTGGTCAGCTGCCCCGCGACCGCTTCGGAAACGCGCAGGTCGGCGGCGATGGCAGGCAGCAGCCCGTTCAGGACGAATCCGTCGGTGCCGACGGTGAACGTCCCGACGGCGAGTACCAGCAGAACCCCCAGAGCGAGCCGATCATTTGATGATCGTCGAATCGTCATGGGAGGTATAGTGGCGGGACTGTTCGATGACTGTCAAATAGTTTGGAGTACCGTGAGCAGCACGCTGCCGCAGCCGTCGATCGACGAGATCGAGATCGTGCCGGTGCTCCAGGCGCTCGCGGATCCCGTGCGCCTGGAGCTGATCCGCGCCCTGCGAAGCAACCCTTCACCGCGAAGCTGCGCCATCACCGAGTACGACGTCGAGATCAGCGCGCCGACGCTCTCCCATCACTGGAAGGTGTTGCGCGAGGCCGGCCTCACGACGACGTTCGTCGAGGGCCGGACCCGCTGGGTCGAGCTCCGCACCGAGGACGTCCACGCGCGCTTCCCCGGACTACTGGACGCCGTTCTCGCCTAGCCGCCACTTCGCCGCGAGTTCCGCCGCGGCGCATACACCGACGTCCAGCAGATACGGCCCCGCCTGCCCGCATCCGGAACCCGGCGCGATCGGCTGACCATGCCCCATCCCGGTGACCGCGTGCGTGTCGACGGCCGCGCCGACGTCGGTCCACTGCTCGGAAAGCTCGCGCATGTTCATCGGGGCGACCGTGTAGTCCGCGGTCCCGTGCCAGACGCTGACCGGCGAACGCGCCCCGGTGCTCGCGGCGCGCACCTTGTCGCCCCACTGCTTCGGGGTCAGATCCTTGCCGGGGTTCATGCAGGAGTACGCGTCGATCATCGAGGTCGCGCAACCATAGGGCAGCCCCGCGACGACACCGCCGCCCGAGAACAGTTCCGGATACGCCGCCAGCAGCACCGAAGTCATCGCACCACCGGCCGACAAGCCCGTCACGTACGTCCGGCTCCCGGCCGAATACCGTGCCATCTGCGCGATCGATTCGGCTTCCCCGGAGCCGCGCTTGATGTCCGCCGCCTGGAACCAGTTGAAGCATTTGCTGAAATTGTTCGCCGAAACCTGTTGCGGCAGAACGAGTTTGAACCGCAGCCGGTCCGCGAGGCCGACCCAGCCGGAGCCACGCGCGTACCCGGCGGCGTCCTGGGTGCAGCCGTGCAGCACGACCACCGCCGGACGTCCGGACGGCAACCCGTCGGGGACGTATTCGAACATCCGCAAAGCACCGGGATTGCTCCCGAACCCGGTCACCGGACGGATCGTCGCCGCCTGTGCCGGAGCCGCCGAAAGAAGGACCAATGCCGAAACCACCGCGCCGATGAGGAGTTTTCGCATCACCTCAGGCTAAATCCGCCGCCATCGGCTTCCCACGTGGAAGACCACCACAGTGAAGGACCGTTTTGTGTGGTCGCGCCGGGTACCGATCCGTGAAACGCCCGTTTACCGTCGGCCGATGCGGCTCTTTCTGGTCCTCGCGATGATGCTGGCCCTGGCTGTGCCCGCCCAGGCGGCGGACGGTTGCGCGAACGTACGCGTTCCCGGGGCCGCGAACCAACGACTGTCCTGTTTGGACGATCTGACCACCACCGGCACCCTGACCACCGGCCATACCGTGCAGTCCGACTGGGCCGGGCTCACCTCGGCGGGCTTCCCTGCGCCCAAGGGCGTTCCCGGTGTCCAGATCGATGGCTACTTCCCGGATTCGTCGACGTCCAACACGACGCACGGCTGGAACCACGACGCACAGTTCGTGCTGCGGCTGCCGGATCGCTGGAACGGCGGCCTCGTGGTCTCGGGGTCGCCCGGGGTTCGGCGGCAGTACGCGAACGATCGTGCGATCGGCGACCAGGTCCTCGCCGCCGGCTACGCGTTCGCCGCCACCGACAAGGGCAACACCGGCGCGGACTTCCACACCGACGGACGCCGCCCCGGTGACGCGATCGCCGAGTGGAACTCACGGGTCACGCAGCTGACGATCGCCGCGAAGGCCGCCGTCGCGCATCGTTACGGACGTCTGCCGAGCCGCACCCTCGCGGCCGGGATGTCGAACGGCGGGTACCTCGTCCGCTGGCAGCTCGAGAACCGGCCGTGGCTCTACGACGGCGGAATCGACTGGGAGGGCACGCTTTGGCACGAAGACGGCCCGAACCTGTTCACCTTCCTCCCGCCCGCGATCAAGGCCTATCCCGCGTATGCCGCCGGTTCCGCGAAAGCCCATCAAGAGATTCTCGCCGCCGGTTTCGCGCCGGGCTCGGAATTCCTCTGGCAGTACCACAACGACGTCTATTGGGGCCTGACCCAGCGCATCTATCAGGCCGAATTCGATCCGACGTTCACCGGGACCGACTACGACTACGCCGCTCGCCCGCGGTCGGTGCACCGCGCGGTGGAACGGATCTCGCTGACCGGCCGGATCGGCAAACCGCTGATCACCCTGCACGGCACCCTCGACACCCTCCTGCCGATCACCCGCGATTCCGACGTCTACCAGCGGATGATCGCCGAGCAGGGCCGCGCCGGACTGCAGCGCTACTACCGGATCGCCGACGGCAACCACGTCGACGGCCTGTACGACGCGTACCCGGCCAAGCTGCGTCCGATCGGCCCTTGTTTCCGCACGGCTTTCGGCGCTCTCGAAGGCTGGCTCGACGGCGTCCGCCCGCCCGCTTCGGCGACGATCCCGCGCGCGAGCGGTGACCTGGCGACCTCTTGCGCACTAAGCTGATCGTATGGAATTCCAGGACGTCGTACGACGCCGTCGCATGGTCCGGAAGTTCACCGACGAGCCCGTCGCCGAGGCGAGCCTTCAGCGAATCCTGCGCAACGCGCTGAAGGGTCCCTCGGCCGGATTCTCACAGGGGCAAGGTTTTCTCGTCCTCACCGGCGAAGAACTCACGAAGTTCTGGGAGTTCGGGGCGAGCTGGGCGCCGGAAACCGTGACCACGGCCCCGGTCGCCATCGTCCCGCTCTCGGTCAAGAACGCGTACCTCGACCGCTATGCCAAACCGGACAAGGGTGTCGCCGATCGAGACGAGTCGTGGTGGCGCGTGCCGTACTGGGACGTCGACACCGGGATGGCGACGTTGCTGATCCTCCAGACGGCCGTCGACGAGGATCTCGGCGCCGTGTTCTTCGGGCTCTCACCAGAAGGCGTGGAACGGCTGCACAGCGAGTTCGGCGTGCCGGAGGACCACGATCCGATCGGTGTAGTGGCGCTCGGGCACGGCGCGGAATCCGGGCCGTCGCCCGGTTCCTCGGCGACCACGATCGCCCGGCGCGACTTCGACGACGTCATCCGTTTCGGTCATTGGTGAGGCGGTGCAGCCTGAGCGCGAGCTGGAGTTCCAGTGCGCGCTCGGGCGCCTGCCACTGCTCGCCCAGCAGTGACGCGATGCGGTCCAGCCGCTGCACGACCGTGTTGACGTGCACGTGGAGAAGGTCCTTCGCGCGCGTCAAGTTGCCGCCACAGGCGAAATACGCGCGAAGCGTCCCGATCAGATCCGTGCCGCGGCGTTCGTCGTAGTCGAGCACCGGGCCGATCGTGGCGGTCACGTACGCGCCGAGGTCGGCGTGCTCACCGAGGAGCAGCCCGACGAACCCGAGGTCGGCCATGCTCGCGCCTTCGCCCGCCCGGCCCAGCGCCAGCAACGAAGCGACACAGCGCGCGGCTTCGGCGTGTGCCACGGCCAGCCCCCGGGGAGAGGCCGCCGGGCCGGCCGCGCCCACCGTCACTGGGCAGTCCATTGTGGACGCGAGCTCCGCGGCGACGGAGCGCGCCAGCGCGCCGGGATCCGCGCCACGAACCAGAAGCACCACCTGGTCGGCGTGCACCCCGACCAGGTCCGCGTGCCGCGAAGCCGCCGCGGCCAGCCGTCGCCGGGAGACGTCGCCGGCGTGAGCGACCAGCACCGCGTGCGGTGTCGACAAATCGACCCCTAGGCGGCGGCCGCGAGCCAGCAGCGCGGCGGGATTGCGGCCCGGCGCGGTGAGCAGGTCCGACAGCAGCTCCCCGCGCACCTCGTCCTCGGCGCGTGCGACGGAACGCCGCTGCATCAGCAGCACCGCGGTGACCACGCCCGCCCGCTCGAACAGCCGCCGGTCGGCCTCGCCGAGCGACCGCCCGCCGCCGAGCACCAGGCTGCCGAGGAATTCCTGTCCCGCCTGGACCGCGCACAGCCAACCGTCCTCAGTGGACACCGCGCGCCCACTCGTCCTGGAGGCCGAAACCGCCGAACGCGAAAGCTCCAGCTCGCCGCCGGTCCGGGCGAGGACGACACCGTCGGCGTCGTAGACGGCGATCGCGCCACCGAGCACGTCCGCGACCGCGGCGGCGACCTCGGCCAGGTCACCGCCGCGCAGCACGAGATCCATCAACCGGTCGTGCGCGTCCTCGGCGCGGCGCATCGCGTCGTTGTGCGCGCTGATCGTCGCGTTCGCGGCGTTCAGCTCGGCGACCGCGCGGCGCGTCTCGTCGAGCAGATGCGCGTTGTCCAGTGCGATCGCCGCGTGGTCGGCCAGCGAAGACAGCAGCGCGACCTCGTCGGGCGAGAACTCGCGGGTGGTCCGGTCCGAGGCGAACAGCACCCCGATGACCTTGCTGCCGATCGCCAGCGGCACCCCGAGGATCGCGGTCAGCCCCTCGTCGAGCACCCCGGTGTCGATCGACGACGTGTGGCGGAACCGCTTGTCGTTGAAGTAGTCCGCCGTCGCGTACGGTCGCGCGGTCTGCGCGACCAGCCCGCCGAGTCCCTCGCCCATGCCGAGCACGATGTCCTGGAACAGCGCGGAAACCGACCCGTCGGTGACCCGGACGTAGGTCTTGCCTTCGGTTTCGTCGTTGAGGCTGAGATACGAGACGTCCACGCCGAGCAGCGCCCGCGCCCGCCGCACGATCGACCGCAGGACGGCGTCCGGATCGTCCAGCCGCGCGAGGTCGCTGGCCGTGTCGAACAGCGCGGCCAGCTCCGCCTCGCGCCGCCGGTGCTCCGCGACGGTGTCCCGGATCCGCAGCGCCAGCTCGGTGGCCCTCGGGTCGACGGGGACGTGCGCCAGCTGCTCGCTGCCTGCCCCGGAGGCGAGCAGTTCGAGCAGCCGGCGCAACTGCGCGGAACCGTCCACAAGGGTCATGCTGACACGTGACCGCGCTCCGTGAGAACTTCGGAGCGCAAGGACTCGCCCTTGGTCTCGCGCGCGGCGAGGAGGGCGATCACGGTCAGCACGCACATCGCGACCACGTAGAGCGAGACCGGGATCGTGCTGCCGAACTCCTTGAACAACGCGACCGCGATGAGCGGCGCCACCGCCCCGGCCGCGATCGACGACAATTGACCGCCGACGGAAAGGCCGGTGTAACGCACCCGCGTCGGGAACTGCTCGGAGAAGAACGCGGCCTGCGGGCCGTACATCGCGCCGTGCAGCACCAGGCCGATGGTCGCCGCGAGGATGATGACGCCGGAGTTCTTCGTGTCGAGCATCGCGAAGAACGCGAAACTCCACAGCGCCATGCCGATCGCACCGAACAGATAGACCGGGCGGCGGCCGATCCGGTCGGAAAGCATGCCCCACAAGGGAATGGTCAGGAAGTGCACGGCCGAACCGATGAGCACCGCGTTGAGCCCCACCGATTTCGGCAGGCTCAAACCGGTGGTGACGTAGACGAGGATGAACGCGGTGATCACGTAGTACGAGACGTTCTCGGCCATCCGGGAACCGATCGTGATCAGCACCGCGCGCCAGCTCTTGCGGAACACCTCGACGACCGGGGCGTGCGTGGTCGCGTTGTTCCGCTGCGCCGCGAGGAACACCGGCGACTCACTGACCGCCAGCCGGATCCACAGCCCGATCACCACGAGGACACCGGAAAGCAGGAACGGGATCCGCCAGCCCCAGCTGAGGAACGCTTCGTCGGACTGCGTCGCGGCGAGGATCGCCAAGACGGCCGTCGCGAGCAGGTTCCCGCCGGGAGCACCGCATTGCGGCCACGACGCCCAGAATCCGCGGCGCTTGTCGTCGCCGTGTTCGGAGACGATCAGCACCGCGCCGCCCCATTCGCCGCCGAGCGCGAAACCCTGCACGAGCCGCAGCAGCGTCAGCAGGATCGGCGCCACCACGCCGACGGTCGCGTAGGTCGGCAGGATGCCCATCGCGCAGGTCGACCCGCCCATCAGCAGCAGGCTCAGCACCAGCAGCTTCTTGCGGCCGACGCGGTCACCGAAATGCCCGAACACCAGCCCGCCGATCGGCCGCGCGAGGAAGCCGACGGCGTAGGTGAGGAACGCCAGCAGCGTGCCGGTGAGCGGATCGTTGGTGGGGAAGAACAATTTGCCGAACACCAGCGCCGCGGCGGAGGTGTAGAGGAAGAAGTCGTACCACTCGATCGTCGTGCCGATCAGGCTGGCGCTGACGACCTTCGCGATCGAGCCGCGGTTCTGGGTGGTCACCGGGGAGGTCCTTTCGGGAGAGGGGTTCACGCGGCGGTCCAGCCGCCGTCGAGGGGGATCGAGGTACCGGTGACATGGGCGGCGTGGTCGCCGGACAGCCAGAGCACGCACGCGGCGACGTCCGCCGGTTCGATGAGCCGCTTGATCGCCGACCGGCGCAGCAGGACCTGCTCGATGACGGCGTCGCGTTCGAGCCCGTGCTCGTCGGCCTGCGCCTGGAGCTGGCCGGTGACCAGCGGCGTCCGGACGTAGCCCGGGTTGACGCAGTTGCTGGTCACGCCGTGTTCCGCGCCTTCGAGCGCGGTGACCTTGGAGAGGCCTTCGAGCGCGTGTTTCGCGGAGACGTACGCGGATTTGAACGGGCTCGCGCGGAGGCCGTGGACGCTGGACATGTTGACCACGCGCCCCCAGCCGCGGTCGTACATATGCGGCAGCACGCGGCGGATGAGCAGGAACGGCGCGGTGACCATCAGCGCCTGGATGCGGGTGAACGTCTCCGGCGGGAACTCGTGGATCGGCGCGATGTGCTGGAAACCGGCGTTGTTGACGAGGATGTCGATCTCGGCGGGCAGGGTCTCGACGGCCTGCGCGTCGGTGAGGTCGACGACGTGCGCGATGCCGTCGACGTCGGCCGCCGCCTTCTCGACGGCGTCGTCGATGTCGGCGAGGTGGACCTTGGCCCCGGCCTGTGACAGCGCTTCGGCGCAGGCCAGGCCGATCCCGCCCGCCGCGCCCGTGACCAGCGCGGACTTACCCGCCAGATCGCTGTGATACGCACCACTCATGCCGGACGACGTTAGGTCTCCCGGCGCGCTTAAGCCATGTGGTCACGCACTACACCTGGGCAAGATCCCGTGTGGCCTCACCCCACCCCCGCGTTTCGTCCTCTAGTTGCGGTAGTTCGCGTTGCCAACTACCGCAACTAGAGGACGAAACGCGGGAGGAGGGTCAGCCGGCGGCGTCGGAGATGGACTTCGCCTCGCGAGCGCCCGCCTCGAACGCTTCGCACGAGAAGAGCAGCCAAGCGCGGACGCCGTCGGGAGTCCCGCTGGAGAAGCCCGAAGCGGCTTCGAGGTACTTCGGCACACGCCGGAAGTACGCGACCTCCGGCACCGTCAGCGCCTTCGGGTCCAGCCCGGTCGCCACCGCCGAAAGCCGCGCCGCCGCCCGCGCGACGACGCCGTCCGCCGACCCGAAAGGCTTGAGCGCCAACAGTTCCCCGTGTACGACGGCGGTCAGCACCGGCCCGGGCACCGACGTCGCGCCGGTGACCAGCTGCGCCAGCAGCTCCAGCCGCGGCCCGACGTCACCGGACGACCGCGGCCGCCCCAGCGCGTCGAGATCCGTCACCAGATCCGACGCGGCGAGAACGTGCAGGCGCGCCAATGCCTGCAACGGCGCGCGCCGCCACGTCGGGAGCAGGCCTTCCAGCGCTTCCGCGACCCGCAGCGCGCCCGCCAGCACCGGATCGGTCACCTCACCGGATTCCGGCAGTTCGGGCGCGGCGCCCTCGATCCCGGCCGACGCCCGCGCCGACCGCACGGAGGCTTCGGCGGCCGTCGCGGCACCGCCGCGCAGGTTGGCGGGCAGCCGGTGGACGGCGAACACCGCGTCCTGAGCCGATTTCGCGGCCGCCGCGACCCCTTCGAGGTCCAGCAGCGGCTTCAGCGGATCCGTCACGCGTCCAGCACCTGACCCGCGCGCCGCACCACGGGCGCCTGCACCGACCACGGGAAGTTGATCCAGCGGTCCGTGTGCTTCCAGACGTACTCGCATTTGACCTCGGAGCGCGGCTTCTCGTAGACCACCGCGCAGCGCACCTCGGCGACGTGGTCGGCGCAGAAGTCGCGGACCAGCTTCAGCGTCGCGCCGGTGTCCGCGACGTCGTCGGCGACGAGCACCTTCTTCTTCGTCAGGTCGACGACGTTCGGCACCGGCGGCAGCATCACCGGCAGGTCGAGGCGCTGGTCGACGCCGGTGTAGAACTCGACGTTCATCACGTGCAGGTTCTTGACGTCCAGCGCGTAGCCGAGCGCACCCGCGACGAACAGCCCGCCGCGCGCGATCGACAGGATCAGGTCCGGCTCGAAGCCGTCGTCGGCGACGGCCTGTGCCAGATCCCTGCTGGCCGTCCCGAACAACTCCCAGGTGAGCTCTTCCCGCTCTTCGGCCATGGTGCCTCGCCTTCGTCGATCGTTCCCGCGAGCATAGGCAACGCCGTAGTGGCCTTCTCGAATGCTTCGAAACTGGCTATCCAGCAAGGCCATTGCCGGTCGTACCGTCAAGATCGTGACCGACTGGACCTCCCATGCGACCTTGACCGGCGAACGCGTCCGCCTCGAACCCCTCACCCGCGACCACGCCAAGGGCCTCTTCGCGGCGGGCTCCGACCCGGCGATCTGGACCTGGCTCAGCCTCCGGCAGCCGACGGATCTCGCCGCCGCCGAAGCGATGGTCGAAGGCATCCTCGCCGACACCGACCGCCGCGCCTGGGCGCAGATCGACGCGCGCACCGGCGAGGTCGCGGGCACGACGTCGTTCTACGCGATGAACGCGCGCCACAAGATCGTTTCCCTCGGCTACACCTGGATCGGTTCCGAATGGCAGCGGACCGGGCTCAACCGCGAGTCGAAACTCCTGTTGCTGCGCCACGCTTTCGACGACCTCGGCGCGAACCGCGTCTCGTGGGAGACCGACATCCGCAACCTCAAGTCGCAGAAGGCGATCGAGCGTCTCGGCGCACAACGGGAAGGGGTGCTGCGCGCGCATCGCGTCCGGCCGGACGGGACGGTCCGCGACACCGTCGTCTACTCCCTGACCGGACCAGAATGGCCGGCGGTCCGTACCGCTTTGTCCTCAAGCGTGTGAATGCCGCGCGCAACCACGATGCAACCTTTTACTTCGCGTCGTAACGTCGATAGCGTGCCAACGGGCGTGAAGACACGCGAAACACAGGAGGCATCGCACCATGACCGAGCAGTCGCCGGCGCTGGACAATTTGCTCACGGAGAGCAGGACCTTCCCCCCGAGTGAGGCTTTCAGCGCGCAAGCGAATGCCACCGCCGACTTCTACGCCGAAGCCGACGCCGACCGGGAAGCGTTCTGGGCCAAGCAGGCCGAGCGCCTGCACTGGGAAACGAAGTGGTCGCAGGTACTGGACTGGACCAATGCGCCGGTCGCGAAGTGGTTCGTGGGCGGGAAGCTGAACGTCGCGTACAACTGCGTCGACCGCCACGTCGATTCCGGGCACGGCGACCAGGTCGCCATCCACTGGGTCGGCGAGCCCGGCGACAGCCGTGACATCACCTACGCTCAGTTGAAGGACGACGTTTCCCGCGCGGCGAACGCCCTCGAATCCCTCGGCCTGAAGGCGGGCGACCGGGTCGCCATCCAGATGCCGATGGTGCCCGAAGCGATCGTCGCCATGCTCGCGTGTGCCCGCATCGGCGTCCTGCACAGTGTCGTCTTCGGTGGTTTTTCCCCGACAGCGCTGCGTTCGCGCGTGGACGACCAGGCGGCGCGGATCGTCATCACCACCGACGGCCAGTACCGCCGCGGCAAGGCCGCCCCGATGAAGGCCAATGTCGACGAAGCGCTCGAAGGCGCCGAATCGGTCGAGAAGGTCATCGTCGTCCGCCGCACCGGCGAAGAGGTGCCGATCACCGAAGGCCGCGACATCTGGTGGCACGAACTGGTCGACGGCCAGTCCGCGGAGCACGCGCCGCAGGCGTTCGACTCCGAGCACCCGCTCTTCATCCTCTACACCTCCGGCACCACCGGGAAGCCGAAGGGCATCCTGCACACCTCCGGCGGCTACCTGACCCAGGCCGCGTACACGCACCACAACGTCTTCGACCACAAGGCCGGCGAAGACGTCTACTGGTGCACCGCCGACATCGGCTGGATCACCGGGCACACGTACATCGTGTACGGGCCGCTGGCGAACCGGACGACGCAGGTCGTCTACGAAGGCACCCCGAACACGCCGCACGAGGGCAGGCACTGGGAGATCGTGCAGCAGCACAAGGTCTCCATCTACTACACCGCGCCCACGCTGATCCGTACGTTCATGAAGTGGGGCAACGAGATCCCGCAGAAGTACGACCTCTCGTCGCTGCGCGTGCTGGGCAGCGTCGGCGAGCCGATCAACCCCGAGGCGTGGATCTGGTACCGCGAGAACATCGGCGCGAACTCGGCGCCGATCGTGGACACCTGGTGGCAGACCGAGACCGGCGGGATCATGATCTCGCCGCTGCCGGGCGTCACCGCCACGAAACCGGGCTCCGCGCAGAAGGCGCTGCCGGGCATCTCGGCGAAGGTCGTCGACGACCAGGGCGTCGAGGTCGGCAAGGGCGGCGGCGGATACCTGGTGCTCGACAAGCCGTGGCCGGGCATGCTGCGCGGCATCTGGGGCGACGAGCAGCGTTTCCGTGAGACCTACTGGTCCCGCTTCGCCGACCAGGGCTTCTACTTCGCCGGAGACGGCGCGAAGTACGACGCCGACGGCGACGTCTGGCTGCTGGGCCGGGTCGACGACGTGATGAACGTGTCCGGGCACCGCATCTCGACCACCGAGGTCGAGTCGGCGCTGGTCTCGCACCCGACGGTCGCCGAGGCCGCCGTCGTCGGCGCGACCGACCCGACCACCGGGCAGGGCATCGTCGCGTTCGTCATCCTGCGCGGCAACGCCGTGGACGGTGGCGACGCGGCCGTCCAGGAGCTGCGCAACCACGTCGCCAAGGAGATCGGCCCGATCGCGAAGCCGCGGCAGATCCTGGTCGTGCAGGAGCTGCCGAAGACGCGGTCCGGCAAGATCATGCGCCGCCTGCTGCGCGACGTCGCGGAGAACCGCCAGGTCGGCGACGTGACGACGCTGGCCGACTCGTCGGTGATGGACCTGATCTCTTCGGGCCTGAAGTCCGGCAAGTCCGAGGAGTAACCCCACCTCAAGCGCTATGAACGGTCCGTTCCTTGCAAATTTCGCAAGGAACGGACCGTTCATAGCATCCGACACGCCTACCACACCCCGGTTCGCCTCACTCGAACGCCTGTTCTAGGATGTGCCGGGTACCACCCCATACCCGGGCAAGGAGACGACACCGACGATGACCGTGGATGCCTTGACACGCACTGACGCCGTGTCCGAAGAAGCGGCTACCGAAGCGCCCGTCGACTCGACGCCGCAGGCGGAGACGGCCGAAGCCCCGGCCGAGGCGAAGACCGAGACTCCGGAGAACCCGGAGCCCGCCGCCGAAGAGGCAGTGGCGGAGTCCCCCAAGCCCAAGCGTGGCCGCCCGAAGGTCGCCACGACGGCGAAGAAGACCCGCACCGTCGAGCTGACCCTCACGGTCACCGGCACCGCCGACGGCGAGTGGCAGGCCGAGCTCAAGAACGGCAGCAAGTGGGTCGCGAAGGGCCTGGAGATCCCGGCCGCCGCCGTGTCCCGCGCCGCCAAGGAGCTGCACGCGGACCTGTCGGGCCCGATCGACGAGGTCATCAACGCCGCCCGCGAGCTGCAGGCCGCGAAGGTGGCTCAGCTCGAAGCCGAGCTGGAGAAGGCGAAGCTGGCGCTGGCCGAGCTGGACGCCTGAGACTTTCCTCCCGACCGGGGCGGACGCTGGATATCAGTGTCCGCCCCGGTTTCTTCATTCCGCGATCGGTGGCCGCGACGGCAGTGGCGTCTTGAACTCGACCCACTGACTGTCCACAATGGCCTCGACGCTGTGCGGGACACCGCGCGGGTGGACGATCGTCCCGCCCGCTTCGAGGGTCACTTCCCGGCCGTCGAGCGTGCCTCGCAGCGAACCCGAAATCAGGTACACGATGCTGTCGTGATCGTGGCTGTGCACGGGCGAAGCGACGCCCGCCGGATAGCAGATCTCGTACGCCAGCCCGCCTTCCGCGGTCGCGAGCGTCCGGAACCGGCCCTGTCCGCCGAGCAGCGGCAGACCCTCCACTGTGGACATCGGGGTCCAGGTCATCGCACGGGCTCCATGGCAGCCGCCTCCTCGCGGTCCGGGTCACGGGCGAGCACGACACCGATGATGGTCACCACCGCGGTCACGAGCAAGTAGCCCCCGATCGCGAGCCAGGTGTCGAAACCGGCCAGCAGCGCGGTGAACAGCAGCGGCGCGGGCGCCCCGCCGATCACGCCGGCCAGCGTGTACGCCAGCGAGCTGCCGGTGTAGCGCAGGCGCGGCGAGAACTGCTCGGTGACGAGCGCGGCCTGCGGGCCGTAGAGCGCGGCGTGGATGACCAGCGCGAGCACGATCCCGATCGCCAGCATCGCGAAGGATCCGCCGCTGACCATCGGGAAGAACACGAACGGCCAGATCCCGGCGGCGATGGTCGCGAACAGGTACATCTTGCGCCGGGAGACGCGGTCCGAAAGCGCGCCGAACAGCGGCATCAGGATCAGCTGGAACGCGGAACCGATCATCACCGCGGCCAGCCCGGCACCGCGCGAGAGGTCGGTGTGCGTGGTGACGTAGGTGAGGACGAAGACGGTGAACAGCGCGTAGAGCACGTCCGGGCAGACGCGGATCAGGACGGCCGCGACGAGCGCGCGGCGTTCGGTGCGGAAGACCTCGGAGATCGGCGCCGACGAGCGTTCGCCCCGCTCCTGGATCTGCTTGAAGACCGGCGTCTCCTCCAGTTTGAGCCGGATCCACAGCCCGAACCCGACGAGCGCGCCGGACAGCAGGAACGCGATCCGCCAGCCCCAGCTGTTGAACTGGTCCTCGGTGAGCAACCCGGCCAGCACGGCGAGGACACCGTTGGCGAGCAGGTTGCCCGCGGGCGGGCCGATCTGCGCCGCCGAGGCCCAGAAACCGCGTTTGTTCGGATCGCCGAACTCACTCGACAGCAGGACGGCGCCACCCCATTCGCCGCCGATGCCGACACCCTGCGCGAACCGCAACGCCACGAGCAGCACCGCCGCGAAGCCGCCGATGGTCTCGTACGTGGGCAGGACACCGATGAGGAACGTCGCCACCCCGGTGAGCACGAGCGTCATGACCAGGATGCGCTTGCGGCCGAGCACGTCGCCGAGTCGGCCGAAGAGGAACCCGCCGAGCGGCCGGGCGAGGTAGCCGACGGCGTAGGTCGAGAACGCCGCCATCGTGCTCGCGAGCTGGTCTTCCGAGGGGAAGAAGAGATTCCCGAAGATCGTCGCGGCCGCCACCGAGTAGGCCGCGAAGTCGTACCACTCGAGCGCTGTCCCCGAGAGGCTGGCCGCGAAGGCCTTGTGCAACGAACGCCGGTCACCGGCTGGTGAGGTCATGTCCACATCCGTCCGTAGGAGGTCCGCAACCCCGCCGGGAGGGGTTGAATTGCGGATATACTCCTTGTATACAAGCTGTATGCGCAACCCCCAATCTCGGAGGACAGATGCCTGAGCTGCGTTTCACCCTTCCCGACGGCCAGGAGCGGCGGACCGAGGTCCACACGCTGCTGAACGCCGGATACGCCGGTCGCAGCCAGGAGGACGTCGCCGCCCACGTGGCCGAGCTGGCCGAACTCGGCGTCCCCGCGCCCTCGGTGATCCCGGCGCTCTACCCGGTCGCGCCGTACCTGGCGAGCCAGACCGACGAGGTCCCGGTGCAGCACGAGCGGACCTCCGGCGAGGCCGAATGGGCCCTCGTCATCACCGGCCCCGAGCCCGAGGACGTCCTCCTGACCGCCGCCTGCGACCACACCGACCGCGCGCTCGAAGCGCACGGCGTCGCGTGGAGCAAGAACGCGGGCCCCGACGTCCTCGCCGCCAAGGCGTGGCGGCTCGTGGACGTCGAGGACCGGCTGGACGAGCTCACGCTGTCCGCCTGGGCCGGGGAAACCCTGATCCAGCAAGGGAAACTCGCGGAACTGCTGCCGCCGTCGTACTGGCTGGACGTGCTGCGCGAACGTGACCTCTACGCCCCGGGCACCGTGCTGATCTCCGGAACCATCCCGATGGTGCACGGCGTCGACCAGTTCGCCGGCTCCTGGCGCGTCGAACTGGGCGACCCCGCGACCGGCGAGACGATCGAGCTCGCCTACTCGGTGCGGCGGCTGCCCGAACCGATCGGCTGAAGCAGCTCGCCCAGGAAGGCGCGGTATTCGCCCTTCATCGGCAACTCTCGGTCGACGCGGACGCGGCGGCGGGTCGCGGAGACCTCGACCTCCCGCACCGGATCGAACCCGATGCGCTCGTAGGACTCCCAGTACAGCCCGACGCCGCGGCGCTGCCAGGCGGGGACTTCGGCGAAATTGACGCCGTGCGCGAAGAGCAGTTCGTTTTTCTCGGAGACGCCGGTGCCTTCGAGAGCCGCTCCGGCCTCACTCGCCGACTTCCCCGCCTTGCGCAGGATCCAGTAGCACCAGCCGTTGAGCGCGCAGCGGGCCGCGTCCGCCTGCCGCCAGGAGAAGTAGTCGACGACGTCGTCCGCCGTCGTGCCGAGCCAGACCCTGCCGTCGAAGTGCGCGGGCACCCCGGCCGCGTGGGTGAACGCGGCCGACGCGACCCCGGCGGAGATCGACACGAGCTTCTCCACGCCCCGGCCGAACAGGCCGGCGGCGGGAGGCAGCACGAGGGAGATCTCGTCGCTTTCCGTGTACACGTAAGGCGAAGCGAACTCCGCCATCAACGCGCTCGCCGCCTCGGTCATGCAGTCGGCGAACCGGGGATCGAACGGTTTCTCGAACCGCGCTTCGGTGAACTTGGAGAAACCCCGGCCGTCGACGCGGAGCACCGTCCACGCTCCCGGCGGCACGGTCAGCCCGTGGAACCACTCGCGTTCCCGTTGCCGTGCCTCGAAATCACCGGCGTCCATGGTTCACCCCCGCTCCATGACGAAACCGCCCTCACCGTCGAAGCCGACGGTGTACAGCTCGTCGAAACCGTCTTCGGCGCTCGGGCGCCGCAGCCGCTTGAGAGTCGCATACAGACCGACGTCGGGCACCCGGGTTTTGCCGCTCCGCCGCGCGTTGCGCTCTTGGGAACCTTCGAGATCCGGCGGGAACCAGTACCCCGAGACGCGCGCGCCGTGCCGTCTCGCGACCTCGATCAGCGGCGCCCACTCCTCCGGCGACGGGTTGGTGTTGTCCACGACCACCGAACGGCCTTCTTCGAGCGCCTCGGCCAGCATCCGCAGCTGGCGCGACTGGCGTCGTGCGGCGTTCGGGAAGTGGTCCTTGCTGAGGTGGACGTGCGTGTCCGCGAACACCCGCCGGAAGAACGTCGACTTCCCGGACGCCTGCAACCCGATCAGGATCACCACCTCTGCCATGTCCGCAATGTATCCCACGACTTAGGTAAGGCAATATTGAATAAGGATCGCCTCAATTGACCGAATCGGTTTCCACTCGCCTCGCGCCGTTTTCCGTGTTTCACTGAAACGGTGACCGAGACGGTATCGACCGAACATCCCCACGAACCGCACGCGGATCTGGGCGGCAAACTGAACTGGTTGCGCGCCGGGGTACTCGGCGCGAACGACGGGATCGTGTCGGTGGCGGGCATCGTCGTCGGCGTCGCGGGCGCGACCACCGACTCCACCACGATCGCCACCGCGGGAATCGCGGGGCTCGTCGCGGGCGCGCTTTCGATGGCGGGCGGCGAATACGTCTCCGTGAGCACTCAGCGCGACACCGAACGCGCACAGTTGCGGCTGGAAAAGCGTGAACTTAAAGAGATGCCGGAAGCCGAAGAACGAGAACTCGCGGAAATCTACGAAGGCAAGGGCCTTTCCCCGGAACTGGCCGCCGAGGTCGCCCGGGAACTGACCGAAAAGGACGCGCTGCAGGCGCACGCCGAGGCCGAACTCGGCATCGATCCGGACAATCTGACCAGCCCGTGGCAGGCGGCGTGGGCCTCGCTGGTCGCGTTCACCGTCGGCGCGCTGCTGCCGTTGCTGGCGATCGTGTGGACGTCGACCTCGGCACGGGTCTGGGCGTGCGCGGCGGCCGTCGTGGTCGGGCTGGCGCTGACCGGGTTCATCAGCGCGAAACTCGGCGACGCCCGGGCCGGCCGCGCGATCGCGCGGAACGTCGGCGTGGGCGCGCTGACGATGCTGGTGACGTACTACGTCGGCGTGCTGTTCGGGACCACCGTGGCATAGGCGTAACTCGCGTGATCAGAGGCGTAACTCGCGTGTTTGGAGGCGTAACTCGTGAGTTACGCCTCCAAACACGTGAGTTACGCCTTCGATCACGCGAGTTACGGATAGCGAAAGGGCCCCTCACCGCTTCCTACGCGGTGAAGGGCCCTTTCAGCACCTCCGAGGGTCGCTCGTCAGCGCGGGAAGAAGTGCGTCAGTGAACGCCCTTCATCAGCTTGCGGATCATCGGCGTCGCCAGCAGGAGCGCCACGCCGACCACGATGGCCACGCCGCCGACGATGCTGAAGTACGGCGCTTCGTCGTCCACCGTGTAGTACTCGGCGAGCTTCCCGGACATCGCCGTGCCGAGCGAGATCGACAGGAAGTTCAGTGCCACCATCTGCGTCCGGAACGCCTCCGGCGCGAGTTTGGTCGACAGCGAGAGGCCGACCGGCGAAAGCATCAGTTCCGCCATGGTGAACACGAACAGGATGCCGGCCAGCGCGAGCAGCGGGCTCGCGTTCTTGCCGCTGCCGACCATCGGGAGGAACAGCAGGAACGCCACGCCCATGGTGACCGTGCCGAGCACGAACTTGATCGGCGAGGACGGCTGCCGCGAGCCGAGTTTCGTCCAGATCGCCGCGATCACCGGTGCGAACAGGATGATGAACACGGGGTTGATCGAGTTGACCCACGCGACCGGCATCTCCCAGCCGAAGATCGTCCGGTTCAGCCGCTCGTCGGTGTAGGCCGCGACCACGGTGAACTGCTGCTGGTACAGCGAGAAGAACGCGGCGCTCGCGATGAACATCGGGATGAACGAGTACACCCGGCTGCGTTCGTCGGAGGTGATCTTCTTGCTGCTGATGATCACCACGAAGTAGATCACCGAGATGACCGCGACGGCCCAGACGACGACGTCGACCAGGTTGCCGGGGTTGATCACGCCGAACACCACGAGCAGCACGATCGCCGCGACACCCACCGCGGTGCCGCCGAAGACCAGCGGCCGCTGCGACGCGGGCAGCGGGTTGGGGATCTCGCTCGCCTTCTCGCCGAGGTTCTTGCGGCCGATCGTGTACTGGGTCAGGCCGAGCGCCATCCCGAACGCGGCGAGCCCGAAGCCGACGTGGAAGCCGATCTCGCTCTGCGCGAGGCCGGTCAGCAGCGGCCCGACGAAACCGCCGATGTTCACGCCCATGTAGAAGATGGTGAAACCGCCGTCGCGGCGCTCGTCGCCGTCGGCGTACAGCGTGCCGACGATGGCCGTGGCGTTGGATTTCAGCCCGCCACTGCCGACGGCCACGCACACGAGGCCGACGCCGATGCCCGCCAGCCCCGGCAGCACGGCGAGGCTGATGTGCCCGATCATGATCAGGATCGCGCTGTAGAACAGCGTCCGTTCGGAGCCGAGCACGCGGTCCGCGACCCAGGCGCCGATCACCGCCGACAGGTAGACCATGCCGCCGTACGCGCCGACGATGCCGAGCGCGGAGGCCTTCGGCAGCGCGAGGCCGCCCTGACTGACTTCGTAGTAGAGGTAGATGGGGAGGATGCCGAGCATCCCGTAGTACGAGAAACGCTCCCACATCTCGACGCCGAAGAGGTTCGCCAGCCCTCGTGGGTGCCCGAAGAACCTCGTGTCTTGCTGGACCTCGGTAGAGGTACTCACCATGCCGTCCTTATCGAAGACATCGTTGTCGGTTTTCAGTTGACATGCTAGAAGCCCACCATGTGGACGGGACACCGACGTCCGCATGGATCTTGTGGTCGCTGTCATGAACGCGAGATTTCCGCAGCTCCAGGCGTTAAAATGACGTCAAGGTGCGCCGGGAAGTCTGGTCGGCAACAGTATTCGTCGTCGCCGAAACCGGAGGTCACCTTGTCCGGACCGAACCGTCCCGCGAAAGCCGTCGCCGAGTTCGCCCGCTATCTCCGCACGGAGACCACCGGCGGAATGATCCTGCTCGGCGCCACCGCGATCGCCCTGTTGTGGGCGAATTCGCCCATCGACGACAGTTACCGCGCCATCCGCGATTTCCGGCTCGGTCCCGAATTCCTGCATCTGAATCTGACGATCGGCGACTGGGCGAAAGACGGCCTGCTCGCGTTGTTCTTCTTCGTCGCGGGGCTCGAACTCAAACGCGAACTCGTGGTCGGTGAACTCTCCCGGTTCAAACAGGCGATCCTGCCGGTGGTCGCCGCGGTCGGCGGCATGATCGTGCCGGCGCTGGTCGCGCTGTCCGTCGGCTGGGGCACCCCGGGCATCGAACGCGCGTGGGCCATCCCGGTCGCCACGGACATCGCGTTCGCCTTGGGCGTGCTCGCCCTGACCGCGTCGAACCTGCCGAGCAGCGCGAGGGTCTTCCTGCTGTCGCTCGCGGTGGTCGACGACCTCGGCGCGATCCTCCTCATCGCGATCCTGTTCACCGCGAAGTTCGACCTCGTCGCCGCGGGTGTCGCCGTCGTCGCTCTCGCGCTGTACGCCTACCTCCAGCACCGCCGCGTCCGCAGCGCCTGGATCTACGTGCCGCTGGCCTTGATCACCTGGATCGCGGTGCACTCGGCGGGCATCCACGCCACGATCGCCGGTGTCGCCCTCGGCCTGCTGACCCGTGTCCGCGCCGACGAAGGCGAGGAGCACGCGCCCGCCATCCGGCTCGAACACCGGTTGCAGCCGTGGTCGGCCGCGGTCGCGGTGCCGTTGTTCGCGCTGTTCGCGGCCGGGATCACCGTGGACGGCGAATCGCTCAGCGCGGTGTTCACCACCGCGTTGCCGCTGGCCGTGCTCGTCGGGCTCGTCGGCGGGAAGCTCATCGGGATCTTCGGCGCCAGCCTGCTCGCCGTGAAGTTCAAGCTCGCGGAGAAACCCAGGGGTATGGGCTGGCGGGACATCGGGGCGCTGTCGATGCTCGGCGGCGTCGGGTTCACGGTGAGCCTGCTGATCGCCGATCTCGCGCTCGACGGGGAGGCCGTCGAGCTGGCGAAGGCGGCGGTGCTGATCGCCTCGGCCATCGCCTCGCTTTCGGCCGCCGCGATGCTGCTGCACCGCAGCCGCGTGCACGCGCGCGAAGATTGAGAATGCGACACTCGCCGGTCCGCCGCGCCCGTGATCGGGGCACGTGGCACGATGACCGGTGTGAGCAGCCCCAAGCACGAACGTACCGGCCCCGACGGCGTGGGGGCCGTGCCCTACCTCCCCCTGTCGAGCGATGACGACGTGGTAGCGAGCGAGCAGTCCCTCGGGAAACTCGTCGGCGATGCCACACAGCACGTCTCGACGCTGATCCGCGCCGAGGTCGAGCTGGCCAAATCCGAGGTCGTCGCGGAGGCGAAGAAGGGCCTGAAGGGCGCCATCTTCTTCCTGGTCGCGCTGGTCGTCGGGCTGTACAGCTCGTTCTTCTTCTTTTTCTTCCTCGGCGAGCTGCTGTCGGAGTGGCTGATGCGCTGGGCGGCGTTCGCGATCGTGTTCGGGCTGATGCTCGCCACGACGGCGGTCGCGGGCTTCCTCGGCTACCGCAAGGTGAAGAAGATCAAGGCGCCCGAGCGCACGATCAACAGCTTCAAGGACACCGCCGCCGCGTTCAAGCCGCGTCATGACGACGCGCCCGCGGACCGCGACTGAGAAATCTTCGAGTCGGTGCAGGCGACACCGGATCCGTCGATCGTCCGGATCGACGGTCCGTGGACCCATCGTGACGTCTCGGCGAACGGCATCCGGCTGCACGTCGCCGAGCTCGGCGACGGGCCGCTGGTCGTGCTGCTGCACGGGTTCGCCGAGTTCTGGTGGGCCTGGCGGCACCAGCTGACCGCGCTCGCCGACGCCGGTTTCCGCGCGGTCGCGGTGGATCTGCGCGGCTACGGCGACTCCGACAAACCCCCGCGCGGCTACGACGCCTGGACCCTCGCGGGCGACGTCGGCGGGCTGATCAAGTCGCTCGGCGCGCGCAAGGGCCATCTCGTCGGGCATGCCTGGGGCGGCATGCTCGCGTGGACGGTCGGCGCGCTGCACCCGCGGCTGGTGGCGTCGGTCAGCGTGCTGGGCGGCGCGCATCCGCTGGCGTTGCGCCGCGCCGTCCGGCGGCCGGGCCAGCTGCGGGCTTCGGGACACCTGCTTCGCTTCCAGGTACCGATGGCGCCGGAAAAATGGCTGGTCAAGGACGACGCGCTCGCCGTCGAAGAGCTGTTCCGCGCCTGGTCCGGTCCACAGTGGACGGAGACCTCCGACTTCGCCGAGTCGGTGCGGACGTTCCGGCAGGCGATGCTGGTGCCGGGAGTGCCGCACAGCGCGCTCGAGTACTACCGATGGGCGTTCCGCGCGCAGTTCCGCGGTGAAGGCCGCCGGTTCAGCGAAGCGCTGCGAGGCCGCTTCGCTCCCCGAGTGCTGCAACTGCACGGCGAGGAGGACCGGTGCGTCCTGCCCGACACCGCGGCGGCGTCGCGGCGCTGGGCCCCGGACGCCCGTCTCGAACGCTGGCCGGGCATCGGGCACTTCCCGCATCTGGAGGCCCCGGAGCGCACGTCGGCCGCGCTGCTGGACTTCTTCCGTATCTTGGAAGCATGACCGAACGCAAACCGACGGGCGTGACGTTCGAGTCCTGGGTGGACAGGCAGGTCAGCGCCGCGGAGGCGAGGGGCGAGTTCGAAGACCTCCCCGGCGCGGGGAAGCCGCTGCCGAAGACCGACGGCAAGGACACCGCGCTGGCCTGGGTGGTGAACAAGGTCCGCGCCGAGGGGCACGACGTTTCGGCGCTGCTGCCGCCTTCGCTGGCGATCGCGAAGGAGCTCGACGATCTGCCGGACACCTTGGCTCGTGTACGTCGTGAGGCGCGGGTGCGGGAGATCGTGGAGGACCTGAACGAACGGATCCGCGCCGAGCACCGGCGTCCGGCCGGCGGTCCGGTGCTGCGGGCACGGCCGCTCGATGTGGAAGAGACGGTCGCTTCGTGGCGCGAAGGCCTCTCTCCGTCCGCCTGACCCACCTCCCGCGCGTGCTATGAACGGTCCGTTCCTTGCAAAATTTGCAAGGAACGGACCGTTCATAGCACCGGCTGGTGAGTGAGTGGGCTAGTTGGCGCAAGGCCCGGTCGACGTGTTCGCGCTCAGCGCCGGAGCCGTCTCCACCACCGGCCGCACCTGCTCCGAAGTCAGCGTGAAACCCGTCTCCGGATCCTCGACGGCCGCGCCGAACACGACCCCGATGACCTCGCCCTCGGGGTTGATCATCGGCCCGCCCGAGTTCCCGCTCCGCACCTGCCCGCGCACGGTGAACACGTCCCGCTGCACGGTGTTGGCCTCGTAGATGTCCGGTCCGCGCAGGTTGATCCGGCCGCGCACTCTGGCGGGCGTCGCGGTGTACGGGCCGTCGAGCGGGTAGCCGAGCACGATCGCGTTGTCGCCCGCCCGCGCGACCCGCGGCGTGAACGGGAGCACCGGCGCTTGCAGCCGCGGCACCGCGAGCACGGCCACGTCGGCCTCGGGGTCGAAGTAGACGACCCTGGCCGGGAACTTGCCCGAGGTCGACTCGATGGCGACCTCGTCGGTGCCCGCGACGACGTGCGCGTTCGTCATCACGCGCTGCGGCGCGACGACGAATCCGCTGCCCTCCAGCGCCCGCGAGCACGAAGTCGCGTTGCCGCGGATCTTCACCACACTGCGGTGCACCTGTTTGACGATCGCGCTCGCCTGCAGCGCGGTGTCCGGCGGGCTGGTGTCCTCGACGTTCGGCTTCTGGAACGGGTCCACAATGGACGGGAAGCCGGACGCGTCCAGCAGTTTGCGCAGTTCGCTCGGGAAGCCCTGCGCCGCTTCGGGCATGACGTCGTTCACTTCGCCGAGCACGACCGAGCTGTTGATCGCCTTCGCCAGCCCCGGCACACCCGAAACGGCCGTCAGCGGCGTCGCGATCAGCCACGCGACCACGAACACGACGGCGGCCTGCACCACCGCGCCGAGCGTCTTGTCGACGCCGGAAAGCTTGTCCGGGTTGATCTTCTGCCGCAGTTTCCGGCCGGCCCAGACCCCGAGGGTCTCCCCGAGCGCGACGAGGAACACCACGGTGGCCACCGCGAAGGCGACCTTCGCCGCCGGATGCTCGAAGAGCTCGACGACCAGCGGCGCGATCTTGATCCCGGCGAGCGCGCCGAGCACCACCCCGACCAGCGAGGGAAGGGCGATGATCACCCCTTGGAACGCGCCGGACACGCCCGCCAGCAGCGCGAGGAGGATCACCAGTACGTCGACCCAGTTCACCGGCGCCTACTCCTTCTCCGGCACTTGCCGCCCGTCGACCCGCGCCTGATGTTCGGCCAACGCTACGTCAAGCTCCCGGACGTCGCCGTGGTCCCAGTCCCGTTCCCAGCCGCCGAGCGACAACGTCATCGCCAGCAGGCCGCCGGTGAACCCCCAGACGAACATCCCGCCGACGTCGAACGCGGGGCCCCTCCAGTCGTAGCCCGCGCGTTGGACCTGGAACCGGTTGGCCGGGTCGGTGAGCTCGGCGATCGGCACCCTGGCCACCGCCGCCGTCTCGCCGGGGTCCACGGCGTGCACCGGCGACGGCGTCCGCCAGTAGGCGAGCACCGGCGTCACGGCGAAGCTCGACACAGGCACGAAAAGTTCCGGGAAGATCGCCACCGGCAGCACACCCGCGGGTTCGACGCCGGTCTCCTCCTCCGCTTCGCGCAACGCGGTGCCGACCGGCCCGCCGTCGTCGGGTTCGGCGCCACCGCCGGGGAAACTGACCTGGCCCGCGTGCGAGCCGAGCGTGTCGGCGCGGCGCTGAAGCAGGACGTCGGGCCCCTGCGGGCCCTCGCCGAAGAGCATCAGGACGGAAGCGGACCGGTAGGTGGCGTCCCGCGGCACGCTGAACCGGCTGAACGCGTCCGCGCCGATCTCGCCGCTGATCTTGACCAGCGGCTGCAACCAGGAGGGCACGGCGTCGGGATCCACGAGGGGGCCGGTCATGGTGTCCCTTCCACAGCGGCGCGCACCTGGTCAGTGTTCAGGAAGACGCGTGGGTTCTCGATGAGCCGGACGTCGCCACCCGCCGTGACCAGGTACGTCGCCGGGAGGGAGGAAGGGACCTTCAGTGCCGTCCGCACCGGACCCGACTGTCCGTCACCGTCGAACACGGACGGCAGCCGGACACCGAGTTCGGCCAGCAGGGCCAACCCGTCGGCCCCGGAGCTCGCGACCTGAACGAGGAGCACGCGCGCGGCACCGGGCGACGCGGCGTACTCCTGGAGCAACGGCAGCTCGGCACGGCACGGCTCGCACCACGACGCCCACAGGTTGACCAGCACGGGCCCGCCCGAGACCACCTTGGCGAGGTCGACCCGGGAGCCGTCGCCGAGGCATTCGACGTCGACTCCGCGCAGCTTCGCCACCTCACCGAGCCCAGGCGGCGGGCACGGCGCCAGCGCGGCCTTCGCACGCGCGGCCGCGAGATCCCCCGACGTCTTGGCGGGCGCCTGGCCGTCCCGCGTCGTGAGCAGCGCGACGATCAGGGCCACCACGAGCACCGCGGCACCGAGGGCCAGCTTGGTGACCCTGGTCACCGGCGGGCCGCCAGTTCCAGGATGTGCTCGCGCTCCTCGCCCTTGACCAGCTTGGCGGCCTCCTCGAACCCCGTCGGGCCGATTCCGTACGAGGGGCACATCTTGGCCAGCGGGCAGGCACCACAGGCTGGTTTACGGGCATGGCACACGCGACGGCCGTGGAAGATCGTCCGGTGCGAGAGGAGCGTCCACTCCTTGCGCGGGATCAGCTCGCCGACGGCGTGCTCGACCTTGACCGGGTCCTCCTCCTCGGTCCAGCCCCAGCGGCGGACCAGACGGCCGAAATGGGTGTCGACGGTGATCCCGGGGACCCCGAAGGCGTCGCCGAGCACGACGTTGGCCGTCTTGCGGCCGACCCCCGGCAGGGTGACGAGGTCCTTCAGCTTGCCGGGCACTTCGCCGTCGTAGCGCTCCACCAGCGCGGCGCCCAGGCCCATCACCGAGTTCGCCTTGGCGCGGAAGAACCCCGTCGGCCGGAGGTACTCCTCGAGTTCGGCGCGGTCGGCGCCGGCGTAATCGGCGGCCGTCCGAAAACGGGCGAAGAGCGCGGGCGTGACCTGATTCACGCGGACGTCGGTGGTCTGCGCCGACAGCACGACCGCGACCAGCAATTCGAGTGGAGTGGTGAAGTCAAGCTCACAGTGCGCGTCCGGGAACTCGTCGTCGAGGCAACGCTTCATCCGCCTGGCGCGTCTCACCAATGCGAGCCGGCTTTCACCCTTGCCCCCCGCGCGGGGGGCATTGGCAGGGGCAGGAGGCACCCCGATAGCCTACGGGCGCCATCGGACGAGCCAGTGGGAGCATCCCGCCGGTCGACGGCCGACACGCCAGAGCACCACCTCGGCGCTTCGATCGAGGACGCCATGAGCGAGGATCTGGAGTAATGCACAACTTTTCGGAATTCCCTGGGCAGGGCTCATGACCGTCTGGTTCGTCATCCTGGTACCCCTGGTGATCATGTTCTTCGCGCTGTTCATGGAACGCGTGGAGACCAGGCTCAAGCACGTCGCGGTGCAGGAGAACGAGGTCGAGGAGTTCCTCGAGCAGGCTCAGCCCAACGAGGTCAGGGCCCTTTACGGGCACGGCATCGGGCGCGCGCTCGAGCTTTTCCGGCTGCGCAGGCTGGGCGGGAAGGCGGCCAGGCTTCGCGCGCGACGCGTGCGGAGTTAGGCTCCACGTTCGAGCGAGATCGTTCCCGGCCGCCCGCGCGTTCGGCGTGCCGACGAGCGATCTCGCGCGCACGACCTAGACTGACGCGAAAAGTGATCGACGACACGGTCCTCGGCAGAATGAGGATCGACGTCGTATCTCGATGAGGAGGCACCCGAGGTGGACGAAACCCTGGCCCGAGCGGGCATTTTCCAGGGTGTTGAGCCGGCAGCCGCCGAGGCGCTGGCACAGACCTTGGAATCCGTGGAGTTCCCTCGCGGGCATGTCATCTTCAACGAGGGTGAACCCGGCGACAAGCTTTACATCATCCAGTCCGGCAAGGTGAAGATCGGCCGCAAGTCACCCGACGGCCGCGAGAACCTGCTGGGCATCTTCGGCCCGTCCGACATGTTCGGCGAGCTGTCCATTTTCGACCCCGGCCCGCGGACGTCCAGCGCGACGACGGTGACCGAGGTCCGCGCGGTGACGATGGACCGCCCGGCGCTGCGGCAGTGGATCTCCACCCGCCCGGAGATCGCCGAGCAGTTACTGCGGGTGGTCGCCCGCAGGCTGCGCCGGACGAACAACATGGTCGCCGAGCTGATCTTCACCGACGTCCCCGGTCGCGTGGCGCGTGCGCTGCTGCAGCTGGCGCAGCGTTTCGGCAGCCAGGAGGCCGGCCTGCTGCGGGTCACGCACGACCTGACGCAGGAAGAGATCGCCCAGTACGTCGGCGCTTCGCGCGAGACCGTCAACAAGGCTCTCGCCGACTTCGCGCACCGCGGCTGGCTGCGGCTCGAAGGCAAGAGCGTCCTGATCCTGGACCCGGAACGCCTGGCCCGCCGCGCGCGTTGATTTCAAGTACGTGAAGGCCCCCTTCATTGCGCCTAGCGCAGTGAAGGGGGCCTTCACGTACTAGTGCTGGACACAGTGCTTGACACAACGAAGAGCCGGGCGCCACCCCCGACGTGGCGCACCGGCTCTTCGCTGTGCGCGGACCATCCCCCGACGATCCGCGCTCCCCGCCCTCCGGAACAAGGCCCCGACCCGTACGCCGGAGGGAGCTGGAGACTGTGTGTTTGTCGTACAACCATCCACGGCCATCGGCCGTGAACTCAAGCTCTTTCACTCTCAAGGACGCCGAACGCGTCGATTTGTTGCCCCGAATGACCCAGAATCGACCGACTGTTACCTGATCGTGACGAACTGGGCCGCTTCACCGGCCGTAGTACCCGAATCCGGTGGTGACCAAACTTACCGCCAGGGAACTGGTACTCGCGTACCAAAGTGTTCATACTGGTACGCGTGTCCCAGTCTGTGTCCGCTTCCGCCGAGAGCCACCGCACCTCCCTCGCCGACTACCGGGCCGCGCTGACCGCGCCCGGATCCCGCGGGGCGGTGATCGCGTCGCTGTTCGCCCGCCTGCCGATCGCGATGATCGGTATCTCCGCGCTGCTCTACGTCCAGCGTGAGACGGGCTCCTTCGCCGCGGCCGGACTGGTGTCGGCCGGGTCGCTGGTGGGCGTCTCCGTGGGCGCGGTCGTGCAGGGAAGGCTCATCGACCGGTTCGGGCCGACCCGGCCGCTGCTGACCACCACGGTGCTCTTCGCGCTGGCGATGACCGGGCTGGTGTTCGCGATCGAGGCGCACGCCCCGACGCTCGTGCTGGTCCCGCTGGCCTTCGGCACCGGGATCACGGAACCGATGGTCGGTTCGGCCTCGCGGGCGTTGTGGACACGGCTGCTGCCCGCCGGGCCGACGCGGAACGCCGCGTTCTCCTACGAGGCGATCAGCATGGAGGTCTTCTTCATCCTCGGACCCGGGTTCGCGGGGCTGCTGATCGCCGCGCCGTGGGCGGGCACCGGCATCGTGACCGGCTCGCTGACCATGATCGCGGGCGCGGTCCTGTTCGCGCTGAGCCCGACCGTGCGCGCGTGGGGGCCGTCGCCGTCGACGGGCGGCAAACTGCTCGGCGCGCTGGCCAGCCCCGGGATGCGCACGCTCGCGATCGCCGCGCTGGGCTTCGGCGCGGTGATCGGATTCGTCGAGGTCGCCGTCCCGGCGGCCGCCACCGAGGCGGGGAACACCTCCATCGGCGGTCTGCTGCTCTCGGCCTGGTCGGTCAGCTCGGTCGCGTTCGGGGTGGCGTACAGCCTGCGCCCGTGGCCACGTCAGATGGGCCTGCGGTTGCCGGTGCTGCTGGCCGGATTCGGCGCGCTGGTGGCGCTGCTCGCGCTGCCGGGTTCGCTCTGGGGCCTCGCGCTCGCCATGCTCGCCGCGGGCGCGCTCATCACCCCGCAGTCCACGACCCACTCGGCGGCCATCGAGATCGCTGCGCCGAAGGGCACGGCGGCCGAGGCGTTCGGCTGGGTGCTCACCGCGGTGACCCTCGGCCTCGCGTTCGGGCAGTCGATCAGCGGTTACCTCGTCGAGCACGCCGGGCACGAAGCGGCGTTCCTCGCCGCCGGCGTGGTCGGGTTCGCGCTCGCCGCGGTGGTGTGGCTGCTGCGCGGCACCTTCCGCCCGCAGCCCGCCGCGGCCGTCGCCGAAGCGCCCGAACTTGTCGGTGCCGCCCGCTAGCTTGCGGGCATGGACCTGACTGCCGACACCCGCTCCCTCTCGTCCGCCGTCACCGCCGCCGCCCGGCTGCTGTCGGCCCGCTCCGGCCTGCTGCTGCGCGCCGGGAAGGGCGGGCTGACCGTCGGCGGCAGCGACAGTGAACGAGCGGTCCGCCTGACCAGTGACGCCATGGTCCACACCGACGGTGAGGTCCTCGTCCCAGCCGGGCCGCTCGCGGAAACACTGCGCATGCTCGACGACGACCTGGTGCGCCTGGTCGTCGAGGGTTCGCGGCTGGCCGTGCGGGTGGAAGGCGGGCGGTACGCGCTTCCGCTGCTGAGCCGCGAGCTGCACCTCCCGGACATGCCGCCGAAGGTGTCCGAAGTGGACGGTCACGCGCTGGCGACCGCGTTGCGCACGGTCGCGGGCACGGCGGCGAAGGACGACGCGCTGCCGATGTTCACCGGTGTCCGCGTGCAGAGCTTCAGCCGGGAACTGCGGCTGACGGCGTCCGACCGGTACCGGATGGCCGTGGCCACCCTGCCCCTGCGGTCCGAAGGCGAGCCGATCGACGCACTGGTTCCGGCGGGCCTGCTCGCGGAGACGGCGAAGCAGGCACACGGCGCCGTCGGCCTGCACGGCGACGGCACCCGCTTCGGGCTGAGCTGGGCCGGAGTCACCGTCACCACCGCCGTACTCGACGCGGGATTCCTGTCGGAGAAGCTGATCGAATCGTCCACTGTGGACACGACGGTCGAGGTCGCCGCCGACGCGCTGGCCGCCGCCGTGCGCCGCGTCGGCGTCTACGCGGACGATCGCCGGGTGCTGACGCTGGAGGTCGGCGACTCACACCTTCGGCTGGCCAGCGCCAAGCAGAACACCGGTGAGGCGGAGGAAACGCTGAAAGCGGAAGTGTCCGGCGGCCGGACGTCGCCCTCGTTCCAGGCGCGCTACCTGGTGGACGCGCTGCAGGGTTTCGCCGGGGAGCGGGTGCGGCTCGAGATCCAGCCCGGGATGCGAGCGTGCGTCATCCGGGCGGCGGAGCCGGGCGATGTGGAGCTGACGTACTACGTGATGCCGATGCTGGCGCGCTGACTCCCGCCTTCGTACGTGGCCGGGGCGGCTGGGGCGGCGTGTTGCGAAAGCCACTTTCGCAACGTTGAGGGTTGCGAAAGTGGCTTTCCCAACACAGTGGAGGCGGGTAAGCGTTCGGCCCGGATGGCGCCACCGTGCGGAAGAGGTGTCGCGAAAGCCACTTTCGCGACGTCTGATGTCCCCAAAGTGGCTTTCGCGACACCGACGCTCGACACGGCGTCCGGCACTGAACGCCATGAACGGTCCGTTCCTGGCAAATTTTGCGAGGAACGGACCGTTCATAGCGCACGTCAGGCGGAGGCGGCCTTCACGGCGGCCTCGATCTCCCCGAACGAAGGGTTCACCATCGCCTTGGACCCCACGAAGACCGTCGGCACGACCTCGTTCCCGTTCGCCACGGAACGCACCCGCGCGGCGGCGTCCGGGTCCTCCCAGATGTTGACCCGCTTGACCTTGAAGCCGCTCTTCGACAGCGGCCGTTCCAGCGCCGCGCAGAACCCGCATCCGGGGCGCCAGTAGAACTCGACCTCGACGTCACTCATTCGCCGTCCTCCGACCTCAGATAGTCCAATTGCGCCTGCACACTCCACTCGGCGGGCGCCCACAAAGCCTTGTCGACATCGGCGTAGACGACCTCGACCACCTGGCGCGGGGTGGCGTCCGCGCCGAGCTTCTCCAGTGCCGAACGCACCTGGTCGAGCCGTTCTTCCCGGTGCGCCAGGTATTCGCGCGCGGTCGCGGCCAGATCGGGCAGTTCGGGGCCGTGCCCCGGCAGGCCGACGGTGCCGCCGGGCAGGCCGATGAGCTTCCGCAGCGAGCGCAGGTAGTCGCCGAGGTCGTGCAGCACGGTGGTGCCGCGGCCGAGGATGGTGTCGCCGGTCAGGATCTGCCCGTCGGACACCAGGCAGATCGAGTCGCCGGTGTGGCCGGGCGTGTGCAGCACCGACAGCCGGACGCCGCCCGCCTCGATCACCTCACCGTCCACAAGGGACTCCCCGACGACGCAGAGCTTCTCGTCGAAGGCCCGCACGGGGGCACCGACGCGCTCGGCGAACCAGGGCGCGCCCTCGGCGTGGTCGGGGTGATGGTGGGTGAGCACGATCAGTTCGACGGCGCCGGTCTCCGCCAGCAGCGTCAGATGCTCGACGTCCTCGTGACCGGGGTCGACGACCACGGAGCCGGCCGCGCCGGGGCCGCGCAGCACCCAGGAATTGGTGCCCTCCAACGTCATCGACGAAGGATTGTTCTCCAGCAGCACGGAAGCCGTCGGCGTGACCTGGCGCAGCACGCCGTACGCGGGGGCGCTCACGCCGGGTCCAGGACGACGCGGACCTTGTCGCCTTCGCGCACCAGCGTCGGCATGATCTTCGAAATCTCGCGTTCGACGGCCTGGGCCGCGGCCGCGGAGTCGAACTCGCCCAGTTCCGACAGCGTCATCCAGGTCGGTGGCATGAGCATGCGGCGCCCTTCCTTGGCGTCGGCGATGGCCTCCTCGGGCCGCTGCCAGCCGGAGCTGACGGCCTCGGAGGTGGCACCGTCCGCCTCCTGCCCCTCGGGCAGCACGGCGACGAAGAAACAGGTGTCGTAGCGGCGCGGCTCCTGCGGCGGGGTCACCCAGTTCGCCCACGGGCGCAAGAGATCCGCGCGCAGCGTCAGGCCGTTCGCTTCGAGGAACGCGGCGAGGGAGAGCTCGCGGGAGACCAGCTTCTCGCGGGCGTCGTGATACGGCGTCGTGTCCGTGACGACCGTGTCGCCGGTGCTCGCGAGCAGTACGCCCGACTCCTCGAACGTCTCTCGCACGGCCGCGCACACCAGGGCGCGGGCCAAAGACTCGTCGCATCCGAAGCGCTCCGCCCACCAGGCGGGCTCCGGGCCCGCCCAGCTCACAGTGGTGTCGACATCGCGGGAATCCACACCGCCACCGGGGAAGACGGTCATCCCGCCCGCGAACGGCATGCCCTTCACCCGGTGCTGCAGGAAGACTTCGACGCCGTCGGCGCCGTCGCGGAGGAGGATCACGGTCGCCGCGTCCTTGGGCGTCACCGGCTCACCGTCGGCGTTGGCGCGGGTGCCCACCCCGGCCCCCACCGGGATGTCGAATGTCAGTTCTTCAGCCACCCTCGCAACCTAACACCGCGTTTCGTCCTCTGGTTGCGATCGTTGCGCGTGCAACTACCGCAACCAGAGGACGAAACGCGTGGTGTTCGGTCAGGAAGACCAGCCGCTGCTGCGCGAAGCGCCGTTCAGACGGATCTTCGCCGCTTCGGCACGCTCCCGTTCGGCGAGCTCGGCGTGCAGCTCGCGCAGGAGCGCGCGGTCGCGCTCGCTCAGGCTGGGATCGTCGAGATCGAGAGCGGGCAGTTCGACGACCTCGTGCATGCTCGGCTTGCCCGTGGCGATCTCGCGGCCCTTTTCGGGGTCCTCCTTGAGCGCCTGGCGCAGTTGCGCCACTTCGGCGGGCGTCAGGTCGGCCGTGCGCTCGGCGCGGGTCTCCGCCCGCGACTTGCGCGGCGGTGCCGGCTCGGACGAAGACGAGGGCGGCGTCGCCGCGGGCGCCTGCTGCACGATCGGCACCACCGGCGCGATCGGCTCGACCGGTTCGTGCGTGCCGCCGCCGACCGGCCGCAGCCCGTGCCTGCTCGGCTGCTCCTTGACCGGCTCGGGAGCCGGGGCGGGAGCGGGCGGCGGGGTCACCGGCTCGGACCGAAAGTCACTGGAATGGGTACTCCCGGTGACCCAGACGGGGCTCGCGGCCGAAGACGCGGCCTGGTGGTACGCGGACCGCGCGACGCCGGGGCCCGCGACCTCGACGACCGAGCGGATGCCCGCGCGGCGAAGCGCGGTGTCCACGCGGAACGCGACCGCGGGCGGGTTGCCCTCGGGCCCGATCTCGACCAGGACCACCCGCTGCGGCAGCGCGCCGGGCACGCTGCCGGCCGGCGTGTTCCGCCACACCGCGTGCACCGACCGGACGTCCGGCAGTACCTGCAGGGTGCGGTCGAGCGCCTCGGCGAGGCCGAATTCGGGCTGGTTCTCCCCGGTGAACCGGTGGGTCAGCACCGGCTCGTCCTGTTCGACGACCAGCAGGTCGTTCGCCAGGGTGGCGTCGGACCTGCTCATCTCGAGGACGAGCGCGAGTTCACGCTGTTCGGCGGAGCTCACCGGGATCTTCCCCGCGATCAGGGTGCCGGTGGTGAGCTCCACCGCTTCGTCGATGTGCGCACGCGCGATCAGCTCACGCGCTTCGGTCAAAGCACTGTCGTCGATACGACCCGCCAGGGCCAGTAACAGGTTGTGCAGGCGCAGGGGCACCGAGAACCCGTCCATGGGCGGGCCGTCGTGGACCTCCACCATTGCTCTGCTCCCTCCCGGCTCGCCTGGTGGAGCGAGCGTTAAGCGGCGACCAGCCGACTTCCGGTGTCCACCGCGCCCACACAGACCAGCTCGGAATTGGCGAGCGCGGTGCGGTGATAGCCGGTGAGGTCGATGCTCGGCGGGAGAACCTCGACGCCGGGCTCCTCGTCACCCAGCACGCGCAGGACGCGCTGCAGTTCGCCGGTCAGCCTCGGCAGCCCGTTCGTCGCCGTGACCAGGAGGACTCGTTTCGCCCCACCCTCGCCGACCACACCGAGGTGTCGCCAGCTTTGCCGCACTTCACCCACATCCGGCCGTCCCCGCAACGTCGCGTGGATCAATACGGACACAGAGTCGACGGAGTTCACCCATTCGGGCGCACTCTGCGTGAATGTGTACCTGGTCTCGGTGACGTCGTCTACCCCCAGGGTGGAACTCACCTGATGCCAGTCGGCTCCGTGAGGGATGAGCCCGGCGACTAGCAGGCGATACTCCGTTTGATCCAGGTCGATCCTGTGCTTAAGCAAAGACCTGGGCAGGGTCCGTGCGAGCGTGCCCATCGCACCCTCGCCCAGCCAGTCACGGAACCGCCACAAGAGCTGGTCCGGCAGCCGTCCGGCCAGCCGGAGCAGGAGCTCGTGCGAGGACCGTTCGATGTCCGGGTCCATCACTTCACCTCCACGATCAGTTCGATCTCGACCGGCGCCCCGATCGGCAGCTCGGCGACCCCGACGGCCGAGCGGGCGTGGATGCCCGCCTCGCCGAAGATCTCGCCGAGCAGCTCGGACGCGCCGTTGATCACCGCGGGCTGACCGGTGAAGCCCTCCGCGGACGCCACGAACCCGACGACCTTGACCACGCGGACGACGTTGTCGATGCCGGCGACCGAGTCGACCGCGGCGAGGGCGTTGAGGATCGACGTCCGCGCGTACTGCTTCGCCTCTTCGGGGCTGACCTCGGCGCCGACCTTGCCGGTCGCTTCGAGCTCACCGGCGACGAAGGGCAGCTGCCCGGCCGTGTAGACGTGCGAGCCGGTGCGGACGGCCGGCACGTAGGCCGCCAGCGGGGCGGCGACGGCAGGCAGCTCGATCCCGAGCTCGGCGAGTCGATCGCTCCAGGTCATGGCTTCAATCCCTCAGTTCTTCGCTCGTTTGAGGTAGGCGACGTGCTGCTCGCCGGTCGGGTTCGGGAGCACGGTGACGAGCTCCCAGCCGTCCTCGCCCCACTGGTCGAGGATCTGCTTGGTGGCGTGGATCAACAGGGGGACGGTCGCGTACTCCCACTTGGTGGCGCTCATGCCCGGGAGCGTAGCCAAACCGGCAAGCGCGCCCGACACACATGCGGAAAACCCTCTCGCGACCGGTTCGCCGATTTCCCGCCGATGTGGTTCACTTCACACCTACTCGGGAGTAGATAGGACGCCGACATGCGGACGACGAAGTCCCTCGCCGCCACCCTCCTGGCCGCGGCCCTTGCCCTGATCTGCGCTTCACCGGCGAACGCCGACGAGAAACTACCCGTCCCGTGGACACTCGCCGCCGCGCTGCCCGCGCAAGCGGCGAACCCCGGCGGCCCGCCGCCCGGCTCGAACGACTTCGGCTGCCGTCCGAGCGCCGCCCATCCGAATCCGGTGGTGCTCACCCACGGCCTCGGCGCCAACCAGACGGTGAACTGGCAGACGTTCGCCCCGCTGCTCAAGAACCAGGGCTACTGCGTCTTTTCCTTGACCTACGGCGTTCCCGGCGAGCCGCTGCCGGTCTACCAGCCCGGCGGGCTGCTGCCGATGGAGCAGAGCGCGAAGGAGCTTTCGGCGTTCATCGACAAGGTGCGCGGCGCGACCGGCGCGGCCAAGGTGGACCTCCTCGGGCATTCCGAAGGCACGCTGATGCCTTCCTACTATGTGAAGTTCCTCGGCGGAGCGTCCAAAGTGGACAAGTACGTCAGCCTGACCCCGCTCTGGAACGGCACGACGTTGTTCGGCGCCTCGCATCTGTACGCGCTCGCCGGCGCGCTGGGGCTCGCGCCCGGGTTCAACGGCATCCTCGACCCGCTCTGCGGTTCGTGCCGCCAGTTCCTGCGCGGTTCGGAGTTCCTCACGAAGCTGCGCTCGGGCAACGGCGTCTTCCAGCCGGGCGTGACCTACACGAACATCATGACCCGCTACGACGAAGCCGTCGTCCCCTACACGAGCGGGATGGGCTCCGGGCCGAACGTGAAGAACATCGTGCTTCAGGACGGCTGTGTGCTGGACCTGGCCGAGCACGCCGGCGTCGCCGCCGACAAGAACGCGGCCGGGCACGTCCTCAACGCGCTGGACCCGGCGCACGCGAAGCCGGTCCCCTGCGTGCCCGCGACCCCCATCGGGAGCTGAAGGGGACTTTCCCCGCATGCGACGCGGTGAAGGGAGCTTTCACCGCTGGAATTCAGGGCTGGGCGCGCAGCGTCTCCGTTGAGGGTGGCGGCGGGGGCATGGATGGAGCGGGTATGGCGTCCTTCAGCCCCCACTAGGCTGGGCCCGTGGAGACCTGGCGTGTGGTCGCGACCGTCCTGCTCGCCGCGGCCGGGCTGCCGCTGGTGCTGGTCCTGATGGCCAAGGCGCGGGACCGCACGGGCCGCTCCGGAACGGTCGCGGTGACCGGCGCGGTGGCCCTCGTCGTCCTCCTGCTGCTCGGTGTGGTGATGCTCACGGTGCTGCCCGGCGTCCTGACCTGGAGTCTTCTGGGACTGGTCGTGGCCGCGCTCGGCGTCATGATGCTGGCGGGCTGATCGCTCAATTAGGGTGGGACCGGTGAGCACATCCCTTGCCGGCTGGACCGACGAACTCGCGAGAGCCAGGCTGCATTTCGTCACCGGTAAGGGCGGGACGGGCAAGACCACGCTCGCCGCCTCCCTCGGCCTCGCGCTCGCCAAAGGCGGGCGCCGGGTGCTGCTGATCGAGGTCGAAGGCCGCCAGGGCATCGCCCAGCTCTTCGACACCGAGCCGCTCCCGTACGCCGAGCAGCGCATCGCGGCCGTCCCCGGCGGCGGCGAACTGCGAGCCCTGCACATCGACGTCGAGGCCGCGCTGCTCGAATACTTCGAGATGTTCTACAACCTCGGCTTCGCGGGGCGGACGCTGCGGCGGATGGGCGCGATCGAGTTCGCGACCACGCTCGCGCCCGGCCTTCGCGACGTCCTGCTCACCGGGAAGATCAAGGAATGCGTCGGCCGCACCGAATCGGACGGCCGCCACACCTACGACGCCGTCGTCGTCGACTCGCCGCCCACCGGCCGGGTCGTGAAGTTCCTCGACGTCACCAAGGCCCTGACCGACCTCGCCAAGACCGGCCCGATCCGCGGCCAGGCCGACGGCGTCGTGCGGCTGCTGCACTCCGGGGAGACCGCGGTGCACCTGGTGACGCTGCTGGAAGAGATGCCGGTGCGGGAGACCGTCGAAGCGGTCGCCGAACTCGACGGCGCCGACCTGCGTCCCGGCGCCGTGCTGGTCAACCGGGTGCGCCCGCCGCGGCTGCCCGCCCGCTCGGTGACCGCCGCCGCCGACGGCCGTGTCGACGCCTCGCGCGTCCGCGCCGGCCTCGCGTCGGCCGGGCTGAACCTGCCGGACAGCACCCTCGACGCGCTGGTCGAGGAGACCGTCGAGCACGCCGTGCGGGTCGCCGCCGAGCAGCGTGCCCGCGAGCAACTGTCCGAAGCGGACTTGCCGGGCCTCGAACTGCCGGACCTGACCGACGGCGTCGACGTCGCGGCCCTCTACGACCTCGCCGAAGCGCTGACCGAGCAGGGGGTGCGCTGATGTCGGACATCCTGGAGGTCGACAAGCTGATCGACGATCCGGAAAGCCGGGTCATCGTGTGCTGCGGGTCCGGCGGGGTCGGCAAGACGACCACCGCGGCGGCGCTGGCGTTGCGCGCGGCCGAACGCGGGCGGCAGACGGTGGTGCTCACCATCGACCCGGCCCGGCGGCTGGCGCAGGCGCTCGGCCTGCGCGAACTGGGCAACCACCCGAAGCAGGTGCAGGTCGAAGGCTTCGAACCCAAGGGCGAACTCTGGGCGATGATGCTCGACATGCGCCGCACCTTCGACGACATGGTGCGCGTGCACGCCGGCCCGGAACGCGCCGAGCAGCTGCTCCAGAACTCCTTCTACCAGACCATTTCCACCTCGTTCTCCGGAACGCAGGAGTACATGGCGATGGAGAAGCTGGGGCAGCTCGCGGCCACCGACGAGTGGGATCTGATCATCGTCGACACGCCGCCGAGCCGGTCCGCGCTGGACTTCCTCGACGCGCCGACGCGGCTTTCCAGCGCGCTCGACGGGCGGATGATCCGGCTGCTCACCGGTCCGGCCAAGGCGGGCGGCTGGGGCCTGCGGAAGGTCGTCAACGCCGGGTTCTCGATGTTCGCGAAGGCGGTCTCGACGATCATCGGCGGCCAGCTGCTGACCGACGCTTCGGCGTTCATGCAGGCCTTCGACAGCATGTTCGGCGGGTTCCGCGAACGCGCGCGCAAGACCTCAGAGCTCCTGCGGTCCGGAGGCACTTCGTTCCTCGTGGTGGCCGCGCCGGAGCCGGACGCGCTGCGCGAGGCGTCCTACTTCGTGGAGCGGCTCTCGGAGGAGAGCATGCCGCTGGCCGGGCTGGTCGCGAACCGGACGCATCCGGTGCTGGCCCCGTTGTCCAGCGTCGAGGCCATCGCGGCCGCGGAGCAGCTCGCGAAGGGCGAAGCCGCCGCTCCGCTGGCCGAAGCCGTCCTTCGCCTGCACGCGGACCGGGTCGCGCTGGCCGATCGAGAGACGCGGCTGCTCGCCAGGTTCACGCGGGCGCATCCCGAGGTCCCGCTGGTGCGGGTGCCCGCGCTCCCCAGTGACGTGCACGATCTCGAAGGCCTGCGCGACATCGGGACCAGGCTGGCCACCCAGTCCTGAGTTTCCGTGAAGGACCCCTTCCCTACCTTGGACTCAGGGAAGGGGCCTTTTCACGAAACCATGATCACGAGACTCGGACGCGTACGTCTTCCTCTTCGTCGATCCCGGTGAAACTGCGCTTCGCCGCTTCAAGCAGGTCCGCCCAGCTGGAAACGTCCGGCCGCCGCCGCAGCAGCGCCCGCCGTTCCCGTTCGGTCATACCTCCCCAGATGCCGAAGTTGATCCGGCCATCGAGCGCTTCGGCGAGGCACTCCGTCCTGACCGGGCAACCGAGGCAGACCGCCTTGGCCCGGTTCTGTTCCGCCCCCCGGACGAACAAACCGTCCGGATCGGTGTCGCGGCACGACGCATTGACTCGCCAGCTCGACTGGTTGGTTTCCATACCCCCAGCTCCCTACCCTGGTGTTCGACACACCACGGGGGGACGAAAAGCCTGCGCTCCTGCCCCCATGAGCGTGTCTCCCTGTGTGCTCACGTCGGTTGAGCCGACACCTCCCCGGTGCCGGTGCCTCCGTTCGGCCGAATGCGACTGCCGCTCGCACTCACCCGTCTGTCGGCTTTTTCATACGTGAGACGTTGACGGACTGTAAGGGCCCTCGGTTCCCTCCGCCAAGCCCTAGAATGCCTCCGACTACCGACCGTCACCTCATGGGGTCGATTTCGTAACCGAATCCACACTTTCAGCTAGGTGACGTCACGGTGGGCTAACGGCATCCGCGTACCCTGGTCCGCGTGCGCAAAACGGACGGTCTGCTGAAGCTCATTGGCCTTTGTGTGCTCGCGGGGGTGCTGGTCGCGGGGATGTTGTTCCCGGTGGCGGGTGCCGCGGGGGTGCTGTCGAACCAGGCGAGCGAGACCGTCGACAAGACATCTTCGGATCTGGCGGACATCCCGCCGCCGTTGGTGACGACGATCACGGACAACACCGGCAAGCAGATCGCGACGCTGTACAAGCAGTACCGCATCCCGACCACCGAGACGCAGATCAACGACGCCATGAAGTGGGCGCTGATCTCGGTCGAGGACAAGCGCTTCTACGAGCACAACGGGGTGGACTGGAAGGGCACGCTGCGCGCGGCGGTCAGCAACAGCACCGGCGGGGACACGCAGGGCGCGTCGACGCTGACCCAGCAGTACGTCAAGAACTACTTGATCAACGTCGTCTACCGGGACGACAAGCCGGGCCAGAAGCGCGCACAGGAGCAGTCGGTCGCCCGGAAACTGAAGGAAGCCCGGATCGCGATCCAGCTGGAAACCAAGCTGAACAAGATGCAGATCCTGACCGGCTACCTGAACGTCGTCGAGTTCTCGCGTGAGATCTACGGCGTCGGCGCGGCCGCGAACGCGTACTTCAACACGCCCGTCGAGAAGCTCACGGTGCCGCAGGCGGCCTTGCTGGCCGGCCTGGTGAACAACCCGGCCGTCAACGACCCCTGGAAGAGCCCGGCGAAGGCGACCGAACGGCGAAACCTGGTGCTGGACCGCATGGTCGACAACCAGAAGCTCGCGAAGGTGGACGCGGAACGGTTCAAGGCCGAGCCGCTCGGCGTCGTCGAAGGCGGCCCGCAGAAGCCCGCCTCGAACTGCGTCGGCGCCGGTACGGAGAACGGTTTCTTCTGCCAGTACGTCGAGGACTATCTCCTCAAGTCCGGGATGACGAAGGACGACCTCTACACCGGCGGCTACCGGATCAAGACCACTTTGGACGAACGGGCGAACCACGAGGCCAAGATGTCGGCCGAGGCCCAGGTCAAGAAGACGCAGGACAACGTCGCGAACACGCTTTCCCTGGTGAAGCCGGGCAAACAGCGGCACGAGGTCGTCGCGCTGGCGGCGAACCGTGACTACGGGCTCCATGAGGACCAGGGACAGACGACGTTCGCGTTGCCTTCCGGCGTCTACAACACCGGTGGCGCCGGGTCGGCGTACAAGGTCTTCACCGCCGCCGCGGCCTTGGAAGCCGGTGTGGCGGGGATCAACTCTCCCTTGCCGGTGACCGACTTCTACACGTCTCGTGTGTTCGCCGGTGGTGGCCCCAAGTGCGCCCCGACCGGGCCACCGTTGCGCTCTCGCTGGTACTGCCTCGGGAACGCGGGCGACTACAACCCGGCGGGCGGCACGATGTCGTTGCAGCAGGCGCTGGCGACCTCGCCGAACACCGCGTTCGTGGCCCTCGAAGAGAAGGTCGGGAGCACGGGGCCGATCGTGGAGATGGCGCGCAAGCTCGGCATGCGCGACACCATGGCCAGCAACCTCGGCGGCGGCGCCGTGGATCCGAAGTCCGACAACCCCGGCGCCAACACCAGCCAGCAGCAGGCTTTCGGGCCGCGGCCCGGCTGGGCCGGAAACGCGTCGTTCACGCTCGGCCCGGCCCCGCTGAGCGGTCTGGAGCTGGCGAACGTCGGCGCCACGATCATGAGCGGCGGCGTCTGGTGCCCGCCGACCCCGCTGGCCGGCGTCACCGACCGGGACGGAAAACCGGTGCCCGTCAAGGAAGCCGCTTGCGAGCAGGTGGTGCCCGAAGGTCTCGCCAACACTCTCGCGGTCGGCTTGAGCCGGGACAGCGCGCCCGGTGGCACGTCGGCCGTCGCCGCGGGCGGAGCCGGCTGGAACCGGCCGGTGATGGGCAAGACCGGGACCACGCAGAACAACGGCTCGGGAACCTACCTGGGAGCCACCCCGCAGCTCGCGGGCGCGGCGATGGTGTTCCGTCCGAAGGGCGGAAACGGCGGCCTCTGCTACTTCGGGCCCGGCAACGTACGCACCGGAGGCTGCAACCCGAACATGTTCGGCGGGAAGACGCCGGCGCAGACCTGGTTCGGGGCGATGTCGAAGATCCTCGAAGGCCAGGAACCGCTGCCGTTGCCTGCTCCGGACCCGAAGTACCTGGGCGGCGGACGCTGATATCCGCCTGACCTGCGCTGACAGTCGAAGCGAAGGGTCGGTGATCTTCGGTCCCGGCGCCGCCATCGCGCTTTGCCGCCTCCTCGGCATACTGTGGCACCGGCTTGCCGGAGCCACGGGCTCGCCACCGAAATACGATCAGCGCTGAAAGCCGCATTCACCAGCGCAAATCACGATGCGTCACGAGCATCTAACTTTAAGTGAGCGACTGGCGGCCTAACGGGGAACAGCGGTCGACGGGACCATGTCGGTTGATCGCGACACTCCGCGCCGACCACGGAAAGTGAAGAAAAGAGGCCATTCCAGCGATTTCCCGGCATCGCCGGAATGGGGGCGAACGATCACCACCGGAGAGCACGTAAACTGGACATTGTGAGCACGCTCAGTAACAAAGCCACTTCGGGGGCGACGGTACGGCGCTTGGCCGTGGGAACCGCCGCCCTGGGAGCCGCGACCCTCGGTTACGCGGTCGGAATCGAAAGGCGCCGGTGGACGCTTCGCACCGCGGAGCTCCCGGTCCTCGCGGCAGGGGCGAAGCCCTTCACGATCCTCCACATCTCCGATCTGCACATGCTGCCCGGGCACGTGAGCAAACAACGCTGGGTAGCGGCGCTCGACGAGCTCGAACCGGACCTCGTCGTCAACACCGGTGACAACCTGTCACATCATCAGGCCGTCCCGTCCGTGCTTCGCGCGCTCGGCCCCCTGCTCGAACGGCCCGGCGTGTTCATCTTCGGCAGCAACGACTACTACGCGCCGAAACCGAAGAACCCCGCGCGCTATCTCATGCCGAAGGGCAAGAAGAAGCGCATCCATGGCGAGCACCTGCCGTGGCGCGACCTCCGCGCGGCCTTCGTCGAGCACGGCTGGCACGACCTCACCCACGTCCGCCGCACCATCGAGGTCGCCGACCAGTACGTGTTCACCGCCGGCGTCGACGACGCGCACCTCCGCCGCGACCGCTACGCCGACATCGCCGGCCCGGTGGACACCGCGGCCGCCGTCCGCATCGGCGTCACGCACTCGCCGGAGCCCCGCGTGCTCGACGAGTTCGCCGGCGACGGCTACGACCTCGTCCTCGCGGGCCACACGCACGGCGGGCAGCTCCGGGTTCCCGGATACGGCGCGCTCGTCACGAACTGCGAACTGGACCGCACCCGGGCCCGCGGCGCGTCCCGCTGGGGCGCCCAGATGTGGCTGCACGTCTCCGCCGGTCTGGGCACCTCTCCGTACGCCCCGGCCCGCTTCGCGTGCCCGCCCGAGGCGAGCCTGCTGACCCTCGTCCCACGGGGCACGACCAGCGAGAACCACCGGAAAGCAGCCCCCCGCAAAGCCCGAAACACCGTCCGCTAAACTTCTCCTCGACCCGCTAAGAAGTATCCGGGGTGTGGCGCAGCTTGGTAGCGTGCCTCGTTCGGGTCGAGGAGGTCGTGGGTTCGAATCCCGCCACCCCGACGTTGGATCGAAAGAGCCTTGCTCGCTTTCGCGAGCAAGGCTCTTTCGCGTTGCGGGCTTCCGCACGACTGACGCCGGATGTCCCCGTGTGACATGGGAAACGTGTCGTGAAGGCCACCTTCAGGACACTCAACGTCCCAAAGGCCCCCTTCAGGACAGGCCCCCGCCGACGCGCTCCCCAACACAGGACCCCCGCGCAGCCCCCGCCACTCCCAGGGGGGCGACCCCGGCTCCAGCGTATCGCCGAGGGGCGTCGGGACTGGGCGAAAGGGCCGCCGGCGGCAGTGGTTATCCACAACGATGAACGCCTGTGGACAACGAGCGTTGAGTGTCCCCAATGCCACATTGGGGACGCCGAAAGGAGCGCTCAGCGAGTGGCGAGCAGCTCGGTCCAGCACTGCGCGAAATCCCCATCCCCCGAGCGCGCCCACGACCACGCCGAGCGGGCCGCCGAAGCGAGCTGGTCGCGGTCCGGGGTCGTCGCGGTTTCCAGCGCCGTCACCAGACGCGCCTCGACGGAGGTCGCCAGCGCCCGGTACGTCATATCCGTCCGGTAGCGGATTTTCGTTCGCACGTCGGTGAAACCGGCGGCCGTGACCGCGGCGGGCAGCGAGCGTCCGGCGAACGGGTCACCGCCCGCGCGGCGGCACAGCAGATAGTGACCGCGCAGGGCCGCGTCGACGTTCGCCGTCTTCGGCCGCAGCCGAGCCCGGCTCCAGTCCGATGTGGACAGTGCCAGCGTGCCGCCCGGTCTGAGGACGCGGCGGAGTTCCGCGAGCGCGGCGCCGGGTTCCCTCAGGTGTTCGAAGACGGCATGCGCGAAGACCACGTCCACCGACGCCTCGCCGAACGGCAGCGCGCACGCCTCCGCCACCAAGAAGTCCACTGTGGACTTTCTGTGCCCGTCGCCGATACCGAGGGTGATCGAACCCGGCCCGCAGCCGACGTCGACGCACCCCATCCCCGGCCCGAACAGCGGTTGCGCGAACACGGCCCGCTCGACCGCCTGACGCGCGAACCGCGCGGACACCGCGGCGCGCGGCGCGTTTCCCTCCAGCACCCCGCACACAGTACGGCTCTCCAGTGGCAGGATCGAGGGGTGAGCACGCAGCCAGGCACTGAATATCCGTCCGCGGCGGTCCCGGACCGCCTGTTCGACGACGCCGAAGCCGAGAGCAGGTGGCGGGCCCGCTTCCACGCGCCGCGCATCTCGGTGCCCGAATGGGCCATCGACGCCCCCGACGCCAACGTCTACGTCTCCAACGCCAGCGGCGTCTGGGAGGTCTACTCCTGGGACCGGTCGACCGGCGAGCACCGCCGCGTCACCGACCGGCCGAACGGCACCCTGCACGCGACCCCGTCCCCCGACGGCCGCTGGATCTGGTGGTTCAACGACACCGACGGCGACGAATTCGGCTCCTGGGTCCGCGAACCGTTCGCGCCGGGAGCCGCCGCGGAGCGCGCGGTGCCGGACGTCCACGACGGCTACCCCGCCGGGCTCGAGATCGGGACGAAGGTGGTCGCCGTCGGCGTCTCGACCGACGATGGAACCGAACTTTTCGCCCATATCGACGGAGAAACGACATCCTTCTACCAGCACGAGGACGACGCCGGGATCGCCTCGCTGTCCCGCGACGAGTCGCTGCTCGTGATCTCCCACTCCGAGCACGGTGATTCACGACACCCCGCGCTGCGCGTCCTGTCGACCGGCGGCTTCACGACGGTCGCCGACAAGTGGGACGGCGAGGGCAAGGGCCTCGGCGCGCTGGAGTTCTCCCCGGTCGAGGGTGACCAGCGGTTGCTGGTGCTGCACGAACGGCGCGGACGCGAAGAACTGCTGATCTGGGACACCGCCGCGGACACCGAGCTGGAGATCGAGCTGGATCTGCCCGGCGAGGTGGTCGCCGGCTGGTACCAGGACGCGCGGGCGCTGCTGGTCGTCCACTTCCACCAAGGCCGCAGTTCGCTGCACCGCTACGACCTCGCCAGCGGCGAATTGTCCTCTTTGGACACTCCGCCCGGCCGGATCGGGGGCGCGGGAGTGCGGCCCGACGGTACCGTCGAGTACTCGTGGTCCAGCGCCGCGCAACCGACGGCCGTACGCGCGCGGACGGCGGACGGCGACGACTCGGTACTCCTCGAACCGCCGGGCGAGCGCGCCCCGGGATCGGCACCGGTCACCGACGCGTTCGTCGACGGCATCGGCGGGCGGATCCACGCGCTCGTCTCCCGCCCGCCCGGCGCGCCGGAAGGCCCGCTCCCCACGGTCTTCTCCTTGCACGGCGGGCCGCACGCGGCCGACGAGGACCGCTTCTCCGCGTACCGTGCCGTCTGGCTCGACGCGGGATTCGCCGTCGTCGAGGTCAACTACCGCGGTTCGACCGGGTACGGCTCGGCGTGGCGTGACGCCATCGAAGGCCGCCCCGGCCTCACCGAGCTCGAAGACGTCGCCGCCGTCCACGACTGGGCCGTCCAAAGTGGACTGTCGGACCCGGAGAAGTGCGTGGTGAACGGCGCTTCGTGGGGCGGGTACCTGAGCCTGCTGGCACTGGGCACCCAGCCTGCGCGTTGGGCGGCGGGGATCGCCGGAGTGCCTGTCGCGGACTACGTCGCCGCGTACGAGGACGAGATGGAGCAGCTCCGCTCGTTCGACAGGGCACTGTTCGGCGGTTCGCCGGAGACGGTGCCGGCGGTGTACCGGGAATGCTCGCCGATCACCTACGTCGAAGCCGTGACGGCGCCGGTGCTGGTGCTCGCCGGGGACAACGACCCGCGCTGCCCGATCCGGCAGGTCGAGAACTATCTCGACAGGCTCGCGAAGCGGGAGCTCCCGTTCGAGTTCTACCGGTTCGACGCGGGCCACGGCTCGCTGGTGATCGCCGAGACGATCAAGCAGACCGCGATCGAGGTGTTCTTCGCGCAGCGGGCGGTCGGGCTTCGCTGACCCCGGCGAGGGGTCAGCGCTCGGAGAAGAGAGTCCCGCCGGACGCCCAGTGTTCGGCGGGAATCTCGTTGATGGTCACCCAGACGCCCTCGGGGTTGCCGCCGCAGGTGCGGACGAAGGCGTCGGTCACCTCGCGGACGAGGGCCTGCTTCTGTTCGGCCGTGCGGCCGGGGAACATCGAAACACTGATCATCGGCATGGCCGGAACTCTAAAGGCCGCGGTCGTGCTTCCGGAGCCTGTCCACCGCGTACGCGTCACCCTCGAAGGTGAGACGGGCGGCGTCGCGGCCGAAAACGAACAGCAGCAGCTCGATCGGCGCGCCGATCACGGTGACCGTGTCCGGGCCTTCCTTCACCCGCGCCTCGCGGCCTTCGGGGGTCTTCAGGATCACGCCGACCGGTGATTTCCGCAGGTTCAGCTTCGAGGCCTGCTTGGCAGACTTCCACGCCGCCGCGTCCCGCGCCGAGTCCGCCGGGCGCGGCTCCCAGCCGAGCTGTCCCCGGCGGACGTCCTCGTGGTGGATCAGGAACTCCGCGCTGTTCGCCAGCTCGTCGACCGCGCCGATCGACGTCGGCCAGAACCACGCGGGGCCGGACCGGACCTTGCCGACGACCTCGGACCACGGCCTCGCGGCATAGGAGTCCTGCACGCGCTGCGTGTACGACGCCAGCGCCGGGACCAGGATGCCGGGCGCCGCGTCGGGCCGCCGCTCGCGGACCAGCAGATGGGCCGCGAGATCCCGCGTCTTCCAGCCCGCGCACAGGGTCGGCGCGTCCGGGCCGACCTCTTCGAAAAGCTCGCTCAACGCACGACGTTCGTCTCCGGCGACTCCCATACCCCACGACGTTACGCGCCGGTAGGGCGCGGGGAAATCCGGCGTGACGCAGGGCACCCGGCTCAGTGATGGAACGCGGTCCGCGGTCGCGGGCCGTGATCGAGCTCGGGCAGCAGGCGGCGGAGATCGGCGAGCAGCAGATCGGCGAGGTCGTGCGTGAAACCGTTGCGCACCACGATCCTCAGCACCGCGAGATCGGTCCGGTTCTCGGGGAACGTGTACGCCGGGACGAGCCAGCCGCGTTCCCGAAGCCGCCGTGACACGTCGAAGACGTCGAAGCTCTCGACGTCCGCCTTCGTCGTGAAGGCGAACACGGGCAGCTGATCACCGCGGGTCAGCAGTTCGAACGGGCCGAGTTCGGCGATCCCGTCCGCCAGCTGGGTCGCGACGTCCCGCGAAGCCTGTTGCACCGCACGGAAACCTTCGCGGCCGAGCCGGACGAACGTGTAGTACTGCGCGGCCACCTCGGCGCCGGGGCGGGAGAAGTTCAGCGCGAAAGTCGGCATGTCGCCACCGAGGTAGTTGACGGTGAAGACGAGCTCCTCCGGCAGCGCCTCCTTGTCGCGCCACAGCACCCAGCCGACGCCGGGGTAGACGAGCCCGTACTTGTGCCCGGAGGTGTTGATCGACGCCACCCGCGGCAGGCGGAAGTCCCAGCTCAGCTCCGGGTCGAGGAACGGCGCGATCATCGCGCCCGAAGCGCCGTCGACGTGCACGGGGATGTCCCAGCCGGAGCGTTCCTGCAAGCCGTCGAGCGCCTCCGCGATCTCGGCGACCGGCTCGTAGCTGCCGTCGAAGGTGGAGCCGAGGATCGCGACGACGCCGATCGTGTTCTCGTCGCAGCGGGCGACCGCCTCGGCCGCGGTGAGATGGAACCGGTCGCCGTCCATCGGCACCAGCCGTGGCTCGACCTCCCAGTACTCGCAGAACTTCTCCCAGCAGACCTGGACGTTCGCGCCCATCACCAGATTCGGCTTCCCGGTGCGGCCCAGTTTCGACCAGCGGCGTTTCAGCGCCATCCCGGCGAGCATGCAGGCTTCCGACGAACCGGTGGTGGAGCAGCCCATGATCGCGGTGGGATCGGGCGCGTGCCACAGATCGGCGAGGATGTTCACGCACCGCCGCTCGAGTTCCGCGGTCTGCGGGTACTCGTCCTTGTCGATCATGTTCTTGTCGACGCATTCGGCCATCAGCTCGCGGGCCTCGGGCTCCATCCACGTGGTGACGAACGTGGCGAGATTGAGCCGGGCGTTCCCGTCGAGCATCAGCTCGTCGCGCACCAGCTGGAGCGCGGTGCCGGGTGGGAGCGGGTCTTCGGCGAGGCTGTCGTGCGGGAGGCGGATGTTCGCGGCGAGCGCGGGATACGCGCCGGCGTACAGCGGGTTGGCTCCGGTCTTGCGCTCCGGATCGGGAGCGGTTCCCTTGTGCAGCACCATGGACCGAACGTAGCCCGGCGCGCTGCCGGTGGCACCTCGATCGCCCGGGGCGTGCAATGAACGGGCCGTTCCTTGCGAAATTTGCAAGGAACGGCCCGTTCATGGCATTCGGGACCGGAGGGGGTCAGGCCTGCTGCGCCTGCCACATCCAGTGCGCCTTTTCGAGCTCCTGGGTGATCGCGATGAGCAGGTCCTGGGTGACCAGGTCGCTCTTGTCGGTCTCGTCGATGCGCTTGCGCAGCCGCTCGATCAGCGCCGCGAGGATGCCGACGATCGCGCCGACCGTGGACTCGACGGACTGCCAGTTGTCGGGGTAGTCCGGCAGGCCGGAGCTCTCCACGACGGCCTTCGCCTGGCCGTTCGGCGAGACACCGATGGCGTTGGCGCGCTCGGCGACCTCGTCGACGTACTGGCGCGCGGTGTCGACCAGCTCGTCGAGCTGGAGGTGCACGCTGCGGAAGTTCGCGCCGACGACGTTCCAGTGGGCCTGCTTCGCGATCAGCGACAGGTCCACCAGATCGACCAGCGTGGCCTGCAAGGCGTTACCGGTGATCTCCTTGTCGGCTTCGCTCAACGGACTCTGGATCGGAGACTTGCCCATTTTCGGGTCTTCCTTTCAGAAATCAGTCGGTTCGGGAAGGGACCTGCCGCGGCCGGGATCAGACCGTCGCGGACAGGGCGACCTCGATGTTGCCGCGGGTCGCGTTCGAGTAGAGGCACACCTGGTGCGCCTGCTCGACGAGCTGATCGGCCTGCGCCTGCTCCAGGCCGGGCAGCGAAACCTTGAGTGCCACGGCGAGACCGAAGCCCGCGCCCTGCTTGAGCACGCTGACCTCGGCGGTCACGGTGGAACCGTCCAGCGTCACCTTCGCCTGGCGCGCGACGAGCTGCAGCGCGGAGTGGAAACAGGCGGAATAGCCGGCGGCGAAGAGCTGCTCGGGGTTCGTCTTGTCCCCGCCGGGCCCGCCCATCTCCTTCGGGATCGCCAGCGACTCGTCGATGACGCCGTCCGAGGACGTGACCTCGCCGTTGCGGCCGTCGCCGCGAGCGGTGGCCACCGCGGTGTACAGAGCCTCAGCCATTCTTCGCCTACCTCCTGGTCTCAAGACACGCCCCGTTGAGCGTCTCGTCGGTGTCAACGTCCCGCAACCGCGAAACCTTGCCACCCCATGGCAGGCATCACGTCCGGGAATTACCCGGACGACGACCGGAACAAACCGCTTAGTGACCGGCGCGACTCAGCGCGAACTCGGCGACCTGGGTGCCGATCAGGCGGAGCGTGCGGACGCTCTTCTCGTCCGAGGCGCCGCCCGCTTCGTCGAACTTGGTCTCCGCGGTGTTGATCGAACCACCCAAAGGGGTGGCCCAGCCGCGCAGAGCGTGCGTGATCGTGCGCAACTGCTCCAGCGTGGTGACCGCGGCCTGCCAGCCGTAAGCGACGGCGGCGAGACCGACCGCTCGGCCGTCGAGATACGGGCGGGTGTCGTCGCGCAGCTCCTCGACGTAGTCCAGGGCGTTCTTGACCAGGCCGGACAACGCGCCGTGGTAGCCGGGCGAGACCACGACGATCCCGTCGGCGCGGCGGATCGCTTCGACGAGCCGGATGGCCCGCTCGTGCCGCTCCGCCGGCGCGGTGTCGTAGAACGGCAGCACCAGTTCGGGCCCGGAGATCAGCTCCGTGGTGACTCCGGCTTCGGCCGCGGCGCCGAGCGCGATGCGCAGCGCGCGCTCGGATTGCGAGCCCTCCCGGAGGGAGCCGCCGATACCGAGGACATGCACCGCGTTCGTCGAAGTCACGCTTTCGAGGCTAACCCCTCTACTTAAGTGGAGGACCAGGATCTGGAACGGAGGGCTGCGTCACACCCGTTCGCCGCAAGCCCGCGTTCCCCGCTGGACGGCTTACCTACTCGAAAGTAACCTGACGGGAAGCCCTCAGGAGGAAGCATGGCGATACCGCTCCAGATCCGTGCCGAGGCCGCGTTCTCGCAGCTGGCGTTCTGGCTCCCGAAGCCGGTCAGACGGGCCATCGCGGGACCGCCCCTCCGCCTGGACGGGCAGGAACTCGCGCTGGACGCCCAGCTCCTGCTCCGCCTCCAGAAGCTGGCGAAGGCGTCGCTGGTGCGGGGAACCGTCGAAGAGTCGCGCAGCATGCTCCTGGCGAGCAGGCATCTGGTCAGCGGGCCGACGATCGAACCGGTCGCCACCAGGGAACTGCTCATCCCCACGGGTGACGGCGACGTGCCGGCCACGCTCTACACCCCGGCCGGGCTGCCGGATCCGTCCGGGCTGCTGGTGTTCTTCCACGGCGGCGGCTGGGTGGTCGGCAGCCGCGTCTCCCACGACAACACCGTCCGCTACCTCGCGAAACAGGCGGGCGTGCGGGTTCTTTCGGTGGAATACCGGCTCGCCCCGGAGACGCGCTTCCCTGGCGCCACCGAAGACGCGCTCGCGGCGTTCGAGTACGCCTTCGCGAAAGCGCGGGACCTGGGCGCCGACCCGGCGCGTATCGCCGTCGGCGGTGACAGCGCGGGCGGGAACCTCGCCGCGGTGACGGCGCAGCAGGCGGTGAAACGCGGCGGCGGGGTACCGGCGTTCCAGCTGCTGTTCTACCCGGCGACCGATTTCACCGTGCGCCGCCGCTCCCGGGAATTGTTCGCGGAGGACCTGTTCCTCACCGATTCGGATATGACCTGGTTCGAAGGACATTACGTGCCGAAGGGCACCGATCTGTACAACCCGAAACTGTCACCGCTGCACGGTGACGTTTCCGGATTGCCGCCCGCGTATATCGCGACGGCCGGTTTCGATCCGCTGCGCGACGAGGGCGAGGCTTACGCGGAGAAATTGCGGAAGGCCGGGGTCCCGGTGGCGCTCAGCCGCCAGCCGGACCTGATCCACGGGTACATCAACTTCCTCGGCGTCGGACGACGGTTCCGCGAGGCGACGGCCGAAGCCGCGGGAGCCCTGCGGCTGGGGCTCGCGCCGAAGTGAAAGCCAGAGCCCGGGTGAGGAGGAATGTCCCCACCCGGGCTCCGGCCCCCATATCGTGGCCCGCCGCCCTGCACGGCGGAACCTGACGGCTCTCTAGCGACCCATGCCTGTCTCTCGGAAGCGCGTCAGCGCGAAGAGAGACTTCACCCGCGCGCCTCTTTTGGCCGGAGGCCACGGAAACCTTTTGTAGGGCGCCCCTACCTGCCTGCGTGAGCGGGCCTCGCTCCCGCGCCCTGCGAAAGGTTTCCGTCAGCGCGCGGCGATATCAGGGCGTGGGAAGCGGTACGGGCGGGACCGGCAGCGGCGGGACAGGGAGTCCGCCGAGCAGGCCCGCGAGAATGCCGGTCACGGCCGTGAGCAGGGCTTTCACCAGGTCGCTGACGATCTTCAGCGGTCCGGGAAGGTCCGGGAGCGAGGGGATCGGCACCGGCAACGGCGGCAGCTGACGCGCCTTCGCCGTCGGGTCGGCCAGCAGCCTGCTGGACTCGACGGAGCGGCCCTGGGCCAGGTCGCCGAGCTTCTGCGTTTCGGTCTGGATCTGGTAGCGCTTGCCCGCGGCGATGTCACCGAGGACGGGGCTGAGCTTGTCTAAGTCCGCCCGCGTCTTGGCGACGTCGCCGGCGTAGGCCACCTTGGTGAGGCCGTCCCGCATCTGCAGCACCTGCGCGGCGAGCGCCTGCGTGTTCGACGAGCCTTTTCCACCATCGGTACTGGCGGTCGCGGCGCCGGCCGAGGCCACCGCCAACAGACTGCCTGCGGCGACCGCGGCAATCGTCCGGGCAATGTTGCCTTTCATTCCCTTACCTCCTGGCCTCTGGGACCTGACGAGGTAAATCGATACCCGCCGTATCGGCCGAACACCACCCGATCACCGGTTGGAACACTTTTCTAACCCTTACGTGCCGGATTCAATCCAGCGGAAGACCCCCGCAATTGATTAACGGCGAAATCTTGCGCCTCCCCCTGAAGATCATCCTTTTCCCGCCGTTTTATGACCACCCGTGACCGATCTCCACCGTGGAGCGGCTCGTTCACCCACAGCGGTGTAAACGGTGATCGTTTGGCTTCATCACTCCGTCGGACAGGCGTGTCGCGCTGCTCCACTCGGGGTGTCCCCCACGTACGCCACGCCCTCTTCTGGTTTCACATGCGAGTGGGGACATGCGAACGCCCCCGGTGCGCGCACCGGGGGCGTTCTGTGGTGGGAACAGCCTCTGAAAGAGGTCCTTTACTCGCGGAAAGCGTCCGCGACCTTGTCGCCGAGGTCCTTGTCGACGTTGCGCCAGTACTCGAAGACCCGCTCGAGCACCGGGCGCGAGACGTCGTTCGAGGCGTGGCCGATGATGTTGCTTGCGAGCCGCTCGCGCTGCGCGTCGTCCATCACGTCGCGGACGAGCGTGCCCGGCTGGCCGAAGTCGTCGTCCTCGGCGTGGAGCTTGTACGCCGACCGGATGACCTCGTCCTCGACGCCGTAGCCCGAAGCGGTCTCGGAGGCGATCTCCGCGCTCGCGTGCGGGCCGCCGTAGGAGTTCGGCGCGTACACCGGGTCTCCCGGGTTGTTGTAGCGCATCGCGCCGTCACGCGAGTAGCTGTTCACCGGGGACTTCGGCGCGTTGACCGGCAGCTGGGTGTAGTTCGCGCCGATCCGGTAGCGGTGGGCGTCCGGGTACGCGAACAGGCGGCCCTGCAGCATCTTGTCCGGCGACGGGCCGATACCCGGCACCAGGTTGGACGGCTCGAACGCGGCCTGCTCGATCTCCGCGAAGTAGTTCGCCGGATTGCGGTCGAGCACCCAGCGGCCGACCTTGATCAGCGGGTAGTCGCCCTTCGGCCACACCTTGGTCAGGTCGAACGGGTTGAAGCGGTAGTCCGCGGCCTCGGCGTAGGGCATCACCTGGACGTACAGCGTCCAGCTGGGGTGGTTGCCCTGCTTGATGTTCTTGAACAGGTCGCGGATGTAGTAGTCGGAGTCCTCGCCGGCGATGCGGTCCGCGTCGGCCTGCGGGAGGTAGCCGATGCCCTGGTCGGTCTTGAAGTGGTACTTGACCCAGAACTTCTCGCCGCCCGCGTTCTCCCACAGGTAGGTGTGCGAGCCGAAGCCGTCCATCTCCCGCCAGTTCGACGGGATGCCGCGGTCGCCCATCAGCCAGGTGACCTGGTGCGCGGACTCGGGCCGCAGCGTCCAGAAGTCCCACTGGATGTCGTGGTCGCGCAGGTGGTTGTCGGCGCGGCGCTTCTGCGAGTGGATGAAGTCGGGGAACTTGATCGGGTCGCGGATGAAGAACACCGGGGTGTTGTTGCCGACGAGGTCGTAGTTGCCCTCGGAGGTGTAGAACTTCACCGCGAAGCCGCGCGGGTCGCGCCACGTGTCGGGCGAGCCGTTCTCGCCGGCGACCGAGGAGAAGCGGACCAGGCTCTCGGTGCGCACGCCCGGCTGGAACAGCGCGGCCTTCGTGAACTGACTGACGTCCTCGGTGACTTCGAGGAAGCCGTGCGCGCCGCCGCCCTTGGCGTGGACGACGCGCTCGGGCACCCGCTCACGGTTGAACTGGGCGTTCTTCTCGATCAGGTAGTGGTCCTGGAGCAGGATCGGGCCGTTGGCGCCTACCGTCAGGGAGTCGTTGTCGCTCGCGACGGGGATGCCCACGTTGTTCGTGGTCGGCAGAGTCACGCCGGTGCCTCCTGGTTCGTGGTGGTGAGCGGTCAGTCCTCCCCACCCTCTCGCCTAAACTGGAATCAGTCAAGAAAACCCCCCGGACCGGGTGACCCGCGCCTCCCGAAAAAAAACTTGCACGCGCGTACCAAGTTACGTTCTCATCGGACGTATGGCCCTCGCTCCGTATCGTCGCGTGTTAGCCGTGCCCGGAGTTCCCAGCTCGATGCTGCTGATGTTCCTGGCCCGGCTCCCGATGACGGCCATGGGCGTGACGATGACGCTGTACGTGGTCAACGACCTCGGCCGCGGCTATGGCGCGGCCGGGTTGATCGGCGCCGCCACCACACTCGGCAGCGCGCTCGGGGCACCGCTCGTCGGCCGGTACGTCGACCGCTACGGGCTCCGGCCGGTGGTCGCCATCTGCGGGCTGGCTTCGTCGACGTTCTGGATCAGCGCGCCGCATCTGCCGTACCCGGTACTGCTCGCGGTCGCGCTCCCCGCCGGTGTGCTCTCGGTGCCCGCCGGGACGCTCGCGCGGCTGGTGCTCACCGCGCTCGTGCCGCTCGAACAACGGCGGGCCGCCTACTCGCTGGACACGATCCTGGTGGAGGCCTCGTTCATGATCGGGCCGTCGGCCGGGATCATGGCGATCACGCAACTGCCCGCGGTCTACGCGCTCACCGGGATCGGGGTCTGCTTCGCGCTTTCGGCGACGCTGATCTACCGGCAGAACCCGCCGATCCGCGCCGAGGCCGACGCCGAGGTGTTCACCGGCGAGCGGCCGCCCGTGCGGAGCTGGCTCACCGGACGGCTCGTGATGGCGATGTTCATCGCCGCGGGCGCGCTGTTCTGCCTGGTCGGCATGGAGCTCGCCGCGCTGGCGACGCTGCGCGCGAGCGGGGACATCGCCTGGTCCGGGCTGCTGATCACGGTCATGTGCGTCGCGTCCGTCCTCGGCGGGGCGATCCACGGCGCGGTCCGGCGGTCGCTTTCGCAAGGCACGCTGATGCTGCTGCTCGCGGTGCTGACCCTGCCGGTCGGGTTGATCTCGGAGCCATGGTGGCTGCTGGCGATCGTGCTCTTCCCGAGCAACGTGCTGTGCGCGCCGACGCTCGCGGCGAGCACGGAGACGGTCAGCGCCGCCGCGCCCGCCCGTGTGCGCGGGGAGGCGATGGGCCTGCTGGACGCGGCCAGCCGGATCGGGCTGGCGATCGGGAGCCCGATCATCGGGTTCGTGATCGACCACTCCAGCCCCGGCTGGGGTTTCGCGGCCTCGGCGCTGGGCGCGCTGGTGATCGCTTCGGTCGGCCTGTTCTGGCGGCGCTCCCGGACCCCCGCCCAGGTGCCCGCGCTCACTTCCCCCTGATGCGTTTCGTCCTCTAGTTGCGGTCGTTGCACACGCAACTACCGCAACTAGAGGACGAAACGCGAGATGGGGCTAGGCGCAGACCTTCCGGAGGGCTTCCAGCTGCTCGAGGTTGCGCTTGGTCCAGTCCGCGACCTTGCCCGCGTCCTGGATGTTCTCCTTCTGCGCCTGCAGATACGAGTCGGCCATACCGGTGAGCGCACCCGCGACGTCCTGCTCGCCGACGCTGCCGGCCAGCTCACGCAGGCGCTTCTCCTTGTCGGCGGCGCGCTCCTTGAGCGTCGCCGGGTCCGGATTGAGGTCGGCGAGGCTGAGGGCCTCGGCGCAGGCGCTGACCTTCGTCGCCGCCTTGTTCGTCTGATCGACCGCGTTCGTGACCTCGCTGCAGCCCGCCAGCGCGAGCCCGGCGGCCACCAGGGGCGCCGCGATTCCCAACCTCTTCATGAGACCAAGCCTAGCGATTTCGTGGGTGGTATGTCGGGTTCCCCGGCCACCACCCACGAACCGCCCGGTAATTCAGCCCTTCACGCAGACGACCTGCTTGAGGTGCGCGACCACCTCGACGAGATCCGTCTGCGCCTTGATCACCGTCTCGATGTCCTTGTACGCGGCCGGAATCTCGTCCACCACACCGGAGTCCTTGCGGCATTCCACCCCCGCGGTCTGCGCCGCGAGATCCTCGGCGGTGTACAGCTTCTTCGCCTTGTTCCGCGACATCCGGCGGCCCGCGCCGTGCGACGCGGACTGGAAGGACGACTCGTTCCCGAGACCGCGCACGATGTACGAACCGGTGCCCATGCTGCCCGGGATGATCCCGAGATCACCCGAACCCGCGCGGATCGCGCCCTTGCGGGTCACCAAAAGGTCGACGCCGTCGTAGGTCTCTTCGGCGACGTAGTTGTGGTGGCAGCTGATCGCGTCGTCGAACGTCGTCTGCGGCACGACGTCCTTCAGCGCCTGCTTCACGAGCGCGACCATGGTGGCGCGGTTGCGCGCCGCGTAGTCCTGCGCCCAGAACAGGTCGCGCCGGTACGCCCGCATCTCCGGCGTGCCCGCGACGAAGACCGCGAGATCCGGATCCGGCAGGTCCGCGTTGTGCGGCAGCTTCCGCGCGACGGCCATGTGCCGTTCCGCGAGTTCCTTGCCGATGTTGCGCGAACCCGAGTGCAGCATCAGCCACACCCTGCCTTCGTCTTCGCCGCCCTGATCCAGGCAGACCTCGATGAAGTGGTTGCCGCCACCGAGGCTGCCGATCTGGCGCGACGCGCGGTCGTGCAGGTCCTGGACGCCGGGATGCAGCTCGCCGAAGGACTTCCAGAACGCGTCCCAGCCACCGACACCGTGCACCTTCGCCGGGTTCACCGGGGTCTTGTGCAGGCCGAACCCGACCGGGACGGCCGATTCGATCCGGCGGCGGAGCTTCAGCAGGTCGTCGGGCAGGTCGGCGGCGGTGAGCGAGGTCCGCACCGCGCTCATCCCGCAGCCGATGTCCACGCCGACGGCGGCCGGGGACACCGCGTCGCGCATCGCGATCACGCTGCCGACGGTCGCGCCCTTGCCGTAGTGGACGTCGGGCATGACCGCGACGCCGTGCACCCACGGCAGGTTGGCGACGTTGTGCAGCTGTCGCATGGCTTGGTCCTCGACCGATGTGGGATCCGCCCACATCCGGATCGGAACCCGCGAGCCTTCGACCGCCGTGTACATGATTTTCCCTTCGTGGAAACGTTTGTCGCCACAGAGCATGCACTGACCGACGGCCTCCGACAAACACAATTAGCGCGTGAAGGCCCCCTTCCCTCGGCTGAGCCGAGGGAAGGGGGCCTTCACGCGCGAGCGGATGTCAGGAGTTCGCGGCGACCAGTTCCGCGATCTGCACGGCGTTGAGCGCCGCGCCCTTCCGCAGGTTGTCGTTCGACAGGAACAACACCAGACCGCGGCCGCCGTCGACGCCCGGGTCCGTCCGCAGGCGCCCGACGTACGACGGGTCCTGGCCCGCGGCCTGCAGCGGCGTCGGGATGTCCGACAGCTCCACGCCGGGGGCGCCGGTCAGCAGTTCGGTCGCGCGGGCGACCGAAAGCGGCTGCGAGAACTCGGCGTTGATCGAGATCGAGTGCCCCGAGAACACCGGCACCCGCACACACGTGCACGAGACCAGCAGCTCCGGGATGCTGAGGATCTTGCGGCTCTCGTTGCGGAACTTCTTCTCCTCGTCCGTCTCGAACTCGCCATCGTCCACAATGGACCCGGCCAGCGGGAGGACGTTGTGCGCGATCGGCCGCGCGTACTTCTTCGGCTCGGGGAAGTCCACCGCCGAACCGTCGTGGGTCAGCGCGCCCGCGTTCGCCGCCGCCGCGGCGAGCTGGCCTTCCAGCTCCTCCACGCCGGCGAGCCCGCTGCCGGACACGGCCTGGTAGGTGCTGGCGACCAGGCGCACCAGGCCCGCTTCGGCGTGCAGCGGCTTGAGCACCGGCATCGCGGCCATGGTGGTGCAGTTGGGGTTCGCGATGATCCCCTTGCGCGCTTCCTTGACCGCCTCCGGGTTGACCTCGCTGACGATCAGCGGGACGTCCGGGTCCATCCGCCACGCCGACGAGTTGTCGATCACCGTGGCACCGGCGGCGGCGAACCGTTCCGCCTGCGCCTTGGAGGTCGAGCCACCGGCGGAGAACAGCGCGATGTCCAAACCGGACGGATCCGCGGTCGTCGCGTCCTCGATGACGATTTCCCCGTCACGCCAAGGAAGCTTCGAACCGGCGGACCGCGCCGAAGCGAAGTACCGCATTTCGGCGACCGGGAAACCCCGTTCCGCCAGCAGACGGCGCATGACACCGCCGACCTGGCCGGTCGCCCCGACCACGCCTACCCGCAAACCTTCGGACATCAGCGACCACTCCCCGCGTAGACGACGGCTTCTTCGTCGCCGCCGAGTTCGAACGCCTCGTGGATCGCGCGCACCGCGTCGTCGAGCTGCGCGTCCCGGATGAGCACCGAGATCCGGATCTCCGAGGTGTTGATGATTTCGATGTTGACGCCCGCCTGCGCGAGCGCTTCGCAGAACGTCGCCGTGACACCGGGGTGCGAGCGCATCCCCGCGCCGACGAGCGACACCTTGCCGACGTGGTCGTCGTAGAGGACCGACTCGAAGCCGATCTCGTCCTTGATCTTCTCCAGCGACTGCACGGCCTTGGCCCCGTTGGCCTTCGACAGCGTGAAGGTGATGTCGGTGCGGCCGGACGAGGTGCTGGACACGTTCTGCAGCACCATGTCGATGTCGATCTCGTTGTCGGCGATCACGCGGAAGATCCGGGCGGCGGCGCCGGTGGTGTCGGGCACGCCGGTCACCGTGATCTTGGCTTCGGAGCGGTCGTGCGCCACACCGGTGATCAACGCTTGTTCCACGGGGATCTCCTCGATTGAACCGGTCACCGTGGTGCCCGGCTTGTCACTGTAGGAAGAACGGACTCGGATCGGGACGCCGTAGCGGCGCGCGTACTCCACCGAGCGCAGGTGCAGGATCTTCGACCCGCTCGCCGCCAGCTCCAGCATCTCCTCGTAGGCGATGGTGTCGAGCTTGCGCGCGTCGGACACGACCCGGGGATCGGCGGTGTACACACCGTCCACATCGGAATAGATCTCGCAGACGTCGGCGTTCAGCGCGGCGGCCAGCGCGACGGCGGTGGTGTCCGAACCCCCGCGGCCGAGGGTGGTGATGTCCTTGGTGTCCTGCGACACGCCCTGGAAACCGGCCACCAGCGCGATGTAGCCCTGGTCGAGGGCTTCCGTCACGCGGCTGGGGCTGACGTCGATGATCCGCGCGTTGCCGTGCACCGACGTCGTCACCACACCGGCCTGCGAGCCGGTGAACGACCAGGCCTCCGCGCCCTGCGCCGAAATCGCCATCGCCACCAGGGAGTTGGAGATGCGCTCACCTGCGGTGAGCAGCATGTCCATCTCGCGTTCCGGCGGCGCCGGGTTGACCTGCTGAGCCAGGTCGAGCAGCTCGTCGGTCGTGTCGCCCATGGCGGAGCAGACGACGACCACGTCGTTGCCCGCCTTCTTGGTGGCGACGATGCGTTCCGCGACGCGTTTGATCCGGTCGGCACTTTCCAGCGACGAACCGCCGTACTTCTGGACCACGAGGGCCACGCCCGAACCTCCTCGACGGGCCGGGCGTGCTCCTGGTGGGCACCGAGGAGCCCCCGCGTCCCTTATTTGGGCGAAAGCCTACCGGGGTGACGCACGCTCGCCACCCTCGTAAGTGGTCCTGACCACCACTTCGAGGACTCTTGGAAGTAAATCTTCCTTAACACCAACGAAATAGTCGGAGGGCTTTCACTTTAGTGACGGAGAGCACCCCCTTGTTATCGTCCGTCGGTGCACAAACCCGCCGAGACAAGTACCCCGATCGCGTCGATCCTGGCCCATCGCTGGAGCCCACGCGCTTACGACGAGTCAGCGATCGTCACCGATGACCAGCTCCGCGCCCTGCTCGAAGCGGCTCGTTGGGCGCCGTCGTTCGGCAACACCCAGCCCGCCCGTTACCTGGTCGGCCTGCGGGGCACGCCATCGTTCGACCGCATCCTCTCGACGCTCAACTCGGGCAACCGCGCGTGGGCCCATCGCGCCGGGCTGCTGCTGATCGGCGTGATGGTGACCACGAACGAGAAGGGCGACGTCCCGTACGCCGAGTACGGGCTGGGGCTGGCGAGCGAGAATCTCGTGCTCCAGGCCGTCGAGCTCGGCCTGATCGCGCACCAGATGGCGGGCTTCTCCGCCGAAGCGGCGAAGGACTTCTTCGGCCTCCCCGAGGACGTCGTCCCCAAGGTCGCGATCGCCGTCGGCTCGCCCGCGGACCCCTCCGTGCTCGAAGAGGACTGGCGCGTCGAGCGCGAGAAAGCACCACGCGAGCGAATCCCGCTGGCCGAATTCGCCTACGCCGACGCCTGGGGCACGAGCGCCTTCTCCGACTGAGGGAGCCATCGCAGAGCGAGGGCCCCTAGCCCGACGTGCAGCAGGCTGAGCACCGCGACGGCGGTGTGCAGACCCGAAACGAAGGCCTCCTTCGCGTCAAGAGCGTTCGCGGGCGCGATATCGAGGGTTTCGCCGAGTGTCGGCGCGAGGCCCGGTCCGGCCAGGCGGAACACCAGCGCGGCGAGCGAGCCCATGAGCGCGATCCCCAGGGCGTTGCCGATCTCGTTGCTCGTTTCCGCGATCGCGCCCGCCGCTCCCGCGCGCTCGGCGGGCACCGCGGCGACGGCCGTGTCCGCCACCACGCTGAACGAGATGCCGTAACCGACACCGGCGACCACCGTCGAAGCGACGTACCAGCCCACCCCGCCCGTGACACCGGTCATCAGCAGCAGCGCCAGCCCGGCGGCGATGGAGAAATGGCAGGCGATCAGTGCCGCGCGTGCGCCGATCCGGTCGACCAGCGCCGGCGTGACGACGCACGTGAGCGTGAGCACGGCCGCGCCCGGCAGCGCCAGCAACGCCGCGTGCAGGACCGGCAGGCCGAGCACGGACTGCAGCAAGATTCCCGAGAGGTACGCCGAGGCCGACCACGCCGCCAAGGGCACCAGCCCGGTGACGATCGCGATCGTGAAAACGCGGTCGCGGAACAGGGCGAAGTCGATCAGCGGGTACTCCAGGCCCCGCTGACGCCGGGCGAACCACACCAGCAGCCCGGCGCCGGCGATCGCCGCGGAGACCGCGGTGACGGACAGGCCGTCGGCGGCCGCGTGCTTGATCCCGTAGATCGCGAGCAGCAGGCCGGCCGCGGAGAGCACGACGCTCAGCATGTCGACGCGCCCCTTCCCGGTGGCCCGCACCTCCCGCAGCAGGATCGGCGCGAGCGCCAGGAACACCGCGATCACCGGCAGGTTGACCAGGAAGACCGAGCCCCACGGGAACCGTTCCAGCAGGACACCGCCGACGACCGGGCCGATCGCGAACCCGGCGGCGAACGCGGCCGCGAAGATCCCGATGGCCCGCGCCCGGAGTCGTGCGTCGGGGAAGAGCTCGCTCAGCACCGCGAGCGCGGACGGCAGGAGGGTCGCTCCGGCCAGCCCCATCAGGGCACGGAACGCGATGAGCAGTTCGGGGTTCGGGGCGAACGCCGCGCCCGCCGAACCGGCGCCGAACACGGCGGCGCCGATCATCAGCAGTTTCAGCCGTCCGTACCGGTCGCCGATGTTGCCGAACGCGATCAGCAGCGAGCCGACCGCGAAGCCGTAGACGTCGAGGATCCACAACGCCTGATCGGCCGTGGGGGTCAGCGCCTGGCTGATCCTGGGCATCGCGAGGAACAGGATCGACCCGTCCATGGAGACCAGGAACACCGGGCAGAGGATCACCAGCAGGCCGAACCAGGCCCGGGAATGCTGTCGTGTCATGGCTTCGACGCTGTACCGGCTTCGGGAGAGCAGCCATCCCCGTGCCATGGGTACACCCGGCAGGTACACCCACAGGACGTGCGAACTCCTTAGGCTCGGAGGCATGGAGAGCCTCGGCGTTTACCTCAAGAGCCGTCGTGACCGGGTGACCCCCGCCGAGATCGGCCTGCGGACGTACGGCACTTCGCGCCGCGTGCCCGGTCTGCGCCGCGAGGAACTCGCCCAGCTCGCCGGGGTGAGCGCCGGGTACTACACGCGGCTGGAGCAAGGACTCGCCGAGACCGCTTCACGGCAGGTGCTCGACGCGCTCGCCCGCGCGCTCCGGCTCGACGACGTCGAGACCGGCCATCTGCACAACCTCGCCCGGCAGACCGCGCTCCCGAAGCTGTCCGACCCCGGTCCGGAAGATCCGCACCCACGGGTCCTCGCGCTGCTGGAGAACCTCGGCGAAGCCGTGCCCGCCCTCGTCTTCGGCCGCCGCGGCGACGTGCTCGCGTGGAACCACGCCGGGCACACGCTCATGGCCGAGCACCTCGATTTCGACGCGCCGAAGGATCCCGAACGACGGCCTTCGCTGCCGCGCATGTTCTTCCTCGACCCGCTGACCCGCGATCTTCACCGGAACCGGGCCGAACTCGCGCCGATCCACGTCGCCTATCTGCGGCTGACCGCGGGCCGCTATCCCACCGACGCGCGCCTCGCCGGGCTCATCGGCGAACTTTCGATGCGCAGCGACGAATTCGCGACCCTCTGGGCGACCGGCGACGTCGCCGACTGCACCGTCGGCGCCATGCACCTGCGGCATCCGACGGTCGGCGCGGTCAGCGTCGACTACCAGGTGTGGCTCCAGCCCGACAGTCCCGACCACCGGCTGGAGATCTACACGCCGAAGGACCCCGGATCGGCCGACGCGCTGAAGATCCTTCGCTATTGAGCGGTGGGGCGAAGGTGGCCTTCACAGACTTCGGCAGGGGAAGTGCCGGTACGGCGCTGGGGCCCGGTACCGCTCACACTCTGGCTAACCTGGGGTCATGGGGGCCTTTCGCAGCGTTCTCCGCAACGAATCCCGCACGATGGCCGGCCTCTGGCTGTATCTGAGGCGCCGGAAGGACGGTGTCGACGGGGACGCCGTCGCGGTGCCGTACGGCGCGAACGGGAAGTCGATCTTCGTCGTGCTCGCGGTGGTGAGCGCAGTCGAAGCGGGTCTCTTCTGGCTGATCGACTTCGGCCTCGTCGTCGATCTCCTGCTGCTCGCCCTCGGCGTGTACTCGGCGCTGCTGGTGTTCGGGGTCTACGCCGGCACCGTCGTCCGGCCGCACGTGATCTCGTCGCGTGAGGTGCGGGTGCGCTACAGCTCGTTTTACGACGTGCGGATCCCTCGGGAGAACGTCGTCGCGCTGCGGCATGTGAAGGAGAGCCACGACCCGCTCAAGGCACGGAAGTTCCGCGACGGAACCTGGCTCAGTCACGACAGCTTCTACGAGACGAACCTGATCGCCGAACTGCGCGAGCCGGTCACGGTGACCCGGCCGCTCGGCGCGACCGAGACCGTCCGCGTCGTGAAGTTCCAGGCGGACGACCCGAAGGCCGCTGTCGAGGCCTACGAACGGCTCTCCCCCGACCGCATTTAGTCCTCTAAATGCGGTAGTTGCACGCGCAAGGACCGCATCTAGAGGACTAAACGCGGCTAGGCGGCGCCGCCCACCCGCCGGATGATCTTGGCGAGGATCCCGGTGACGACCATCCAGAAGACGGCGGCGATGCCGTAGTTGACCAGCACGCGCAGCTTGGCGTCTTCGGGCATGAAGAGGTCCTTGAAGCCGAGCAGGAGCCCGTCGGCCCAGCCGCGGACGAACGACACGATGCCGTTGTCGGGGTTCGCCTCGCCGATCACGAAGACGACGTGCAGCACGAGGATGGCCGCGAAGATCAATCCGACCCAGCGGACCACGCTCGCCAGGATCCCGGCCGCGCGGCCGCCGCCCGCTCGCCAGTCGACCTTGCGTCTGGTCGGCTGATCAGCGGTTTCCTTCTCTTCAGCGTGCTCGCCCATGCCGGGCAGTGTGGCACGCCGCCTGGTCCGATTGCTACCCGCGAGTAACCCGAATGGGCGCCACTTGAGTCACGGTTCGATCGCGGCCCGGGTTTCCTTTCGGGAGATCGCGCGGTTAAGGTGGCGTCGTGGCTCGAGCTCTCCTGCTTCGCTGCCGCGACGGGGCCTGATCGGACCGGCTCCCCGTCGCGGGGCTTCGTGGTGCCGGTCGTCGCACCCGATTCTTCAGGAGAACCGTCCCCTCATGAGCATCCGCAAGCCCACCCGTCCTGCCCCTTCCGAGCAGGCTTCGTGGAACACCCAGCGCGGCACTTCGATGCCGGTACACCGCTATCGCCCCTGGTACGACCTGGTCGAGGACATCTCGCTGCCCGACCGCACCTGGCCGGACAAGCGCATCGAGCGCGCGCCGCTGTGGTGCGCGGTCGACCTGCGTGACGGCAACCAGGCCCTGATCGACCCGATGTCGCCCGCGCGCAAGCGCAAGTTCTTCGACCTGCTGGTCCGCATGGGCTACAAGGAGATCGAGGTCGGTTTCCCGGCGGCCTCGCAGACGGACTTCGACTTCGTCCGCGAGATCATCGACGAGGGCGCCATCCCGGACGACGTCAGCATCCAGGTGCTGACCCAGTGCCGTCCGGAGCTGATCGAGCGCACCTTCAAGGCGCTCGAAGGCGCGCCGCGCGCGATCGTCCACATCTACAACTCGACCTCGATCCTGCAGCGTCGCGTCGTGTTCCGCGAGGAGCGCATCGGCATCACGAAGATCGCTTCGCAGGCCGCCGAGCTGGTCGTCGACTACGCGGCGAAGCAGCCGGACACCGACTTCCGCTTCCAGTACTCGCCGGAGTCCTACACCGGCACCGAGCTGTCGTACGCGCTCGAGGTCTGCAACACGATCACCGAGATCTGGCAGCCGACGCCGGCGAAACCGGTGATCCTGAACCTGCCCGCGACCGTCGAGATGGCGTCGCCGAACGTCTACGCCGACTCGATCGAGTGGATGCACCGCAACCTGGAGCGCCGCGATTCGGTGATCCTGTCGCTGCACCCGCACAACGACCGCGGCACCGGTATCGCCGCCGCCGAACTGGGCTTCCAGGCCGGCGCGGACCGGATCGAAGGCTGCCTGTTCGGCAACGGCGAGCGCACCGGCAACGTCGACCTGGTCGCGCTGGGCATGAACCTGTACAGCCAGGGCGTCGACCCGCAGATCGACTTCTCCGACATGGACGAGATCAAGCGGACCGTCGAATACTGCAACCAGCTGCCGGTGCACGAACGCAGCCCGTGGGCGGGCGACCTGGTGTTCACCGCGTTCTCCGGCAGCCACCAGGACGCGATCAACAAGGGCCTCGACGCGCTGAAGGCCGCCGCCGACAAGGTCGGGACGCCGGTCGACGAGCACCCGTGGGAGGTCCCGTACCTGCCGATCGACCCGAAGGACATCGGCCGCAACTACGAGGCCGTGATCCGGGTGAACTCGCAGTCCGGCAAGGGCGGCGTCGCCTACATCATGAAGGCCGAGCACCAGCTCGACCTGCCGCGGCGCCTGCAGATCGAGTTCTCGAAGGTCGTCCAGCGCCACACCGACACCGAGGGCGGCGAGGTCGACCCGGCCACGATGTGGAACGCGTTCTCGGCCGAATACCTGGAGCTGAAGACGCCGCTGGAGCTGGTGCGCCAGCACGTCCGGGACAACGGGGACGGCGAGTACGACATCACCGCCACCGTGCGGGTCGAGGGTGACGAGCACGAGGTCACCGGGCGCGGGAACGGCCCGATCGCGGCGTTCTTCGACGCGCTGTCGACCGTCGGGTACGACCTGCGGCTGCTGGACTACAGCGAGCACACGCTCTCGCCGGGCGACGACGCGCGGGCCGCGTCGTACATCGAGTGCGCGATCTCCGACCGCGTGTATTGGGGCATCGGGATCGACCCGTCGATCGTGACCGCTTCGCTGCGGGCCGTCGTGTCGGCCGTGAACCGCGCCAACCGGTAAATCCGCTTTGCGCGTGAAGGCCTCCTTCCCTCGGCTGAGCCGAGGGAAGGAGGCCTTCACGCGCTTCTACAGGCCTTTCACCGCGGCCAGGACGTCGGCCGGGTCGGTGCGCGTCGTGTAGTCCGGGTGGACGTCGATGTACCGGATGACGCCTTCGCCGTCCACGACCAGGACGGTCGGATAGGGCAGCTCCCATTCCGCCGCGCCGTTGATCTTCTCGACGTCGCCGATGAGCGTGTCGAAAGCCGGCTTCGTCTCCGGGGCCAGCCGGAACGTGATGCCGAGCGCGCGGCCGAGCTCGTTGTCCACATCGGACAGGACAGGGAACTCAAGATCCTTTGTGGACAGTGAGCCGTCCGGAAGCTGCGGGCTGACCGCGACCAGCTTGACGCCCAGCTTCTCCAGCTCCGGCACCAGCTCCTGCTGATACGTGCGCAGCGCCAGGTTGCAGTACGGGCACCACGCGCCGCGATAGAACACCACGACCGCGGGTCCGTCCGCGACCCGGACCCGCTCGCCGCCGGCGTCCGGCAACGCGAGGTCCGGCATCGGCGTCCCCGGCTTCGCGGCCGCGTCGGCGACCACTCCGACGAAGGCCGCACGATCGGCCTTGAGCACCTCGACGACCTCGGCCGGGACATGGTTCGCGACGGATTCGCGCAGCTCGGCGAGGTCGGTGTTGAGATCCCCCATCGTCAGCTCCCTTGGTTGTACTGATCGGTACAGTGGGTCGACTGTACTATTCGGTACATGAGCGGTCAACCGGCGAAGACCCCCCAGGGGCGGATGACGAGGGACGCGATCGTCGACGCGGCGGCCGAGCTGATGTACGTCCACGGCGTCGCCGGGACGAGCGTCGACAAGGTGCTCGCGGCGAGCGGCGCCGGGAAATCGCAGATGTACCACTACTTCAAGAACAAGGATCAGCTCGTCGAAGCGGTCATCACCCGCTTCCTCGAAAACATCCTCGGCAACCAGCCGACCATCTTCGAGCTGCACGACTGGGCCGATTTCGACCAGTGGGCGAGCGAGATCCTGGCCATCCAGGCCACGCCCAAGGGGCCGATCGCCTGCCCGCTGGGCAACCTCACCGGCGAACTCGGGGACGACCCCAAGATGGCGCCGCTGCTGGACAAGGCCTACCGCGAGTGGGAATCACATCTTCAGCGAGGCCTGGAATCGTTGCGGGAACAGGGAAAACTGGCCGAGGGCGCCGACCCGGCGAGGCTCGCGCAGGCCGCGCTGACCTGTGTGCAGGGCGGCCTGTTGATGGCCCACCTGCGCCACGACGTCACGCCGATCGCCGACGCGCTCAAGATCGCCTTGGACCACCTGAAGAGTCACGCTCGCCGGTGAGCGCGCCGACCTCGTCGGCGAGCGCGTCGAGCACCTTCGCCACCGCGGGCCGTGAAGACGCGCCGAGCCGGTAGACCGCCTCCACATGCCGTGCCGCCTTGATCCCGGCGAGCGGACGGCAGACGAGACCGCTGCCGCGCCGGGTGTCCATTGTGTACCGGGGCAGCAACGCGATCCCGTGCCCGGCGGCGACGAGCCGTTCGGTGATGCGGAAGTCGTTGATGCGCTGGACGACCTGCGGGCGCACCCCGGTGCGGATGATCAGCGACTGGAGGATGTCGTCCACCGGGAAGCCCGCGTTGACGCTGATCCAGCGTTCGTCGGCCAGTTCGGCCAGCTCGATGCGGCGCCGCTTCGCGAGCCGATGCCCGGCGGGGAGCGCGACATCGAGTGGTTCCCGCAGCAGATGCCGGGTTTCCAGCCGGTCCGAGCCGAGCGACGGCGCGTGCTCGTCCCGGTGCGCCACCACGATGTCGTAATCCGCGACGAGCCCGGGGACCTCCGGCGGGGTCATGTCGACGTCGCGCACGATGACGTCCAGCCCGTCGAATTCCGCCGTCCGGTGCAGCAGCCCCGGCAGCAGCATCAGCCCGGCCGACTGGAAGATCGCCACCCGGACCCGGCCGCGCGGGGCGCTGCGATAAGTGTCCAATTCGGACTCCGCGCGGTCGAGCGCGGCGAGGACGTCGTCGGCGCGGGCGACCAGCGCCCGGCCCGCGTCGGTCAGCCGCAGGCCTCGCCCGGCCGGTTCGGTCAACGCGAGACCGACGTCGCTCTGGAGGGCACGCAGCTGCTGGGAAACCGCGGACGGCGTGCAGTGCAACGCCTTCGCGGCCGCCGTCACGCTGCCTCGATCGGCGAACTCCCGCAGGGTCCGCAACCGGCCGATGTCCATACCGCCAGCATATGTGAAGCCGAACTGAACGATCGCTGCAGATATTCTCGCTGGTCCTAAAGGGTCGCACCACGTAAGAGTGAAGACATGCCCGCCCGCGATCGCCTGCTCGCCCTGTTCGTCGCCGTCCTCTGGGGCTGCAACTTCCTCGCCATCCACGCCACCCTCGGCCAGTTCCCGCCCGTCTTCGCCGGCGGGTTGCGCTTCGCGGTCATCGCCATCCCGACGATCCTGTTCGTGCCGTGGCCGAAGGTGAAGATCCGTCACCTGCTGGGCTACGGGCTGGGCTTCGGCACCGGGCAGTTCGTGTTCCTCTTCATCGCGATGGACACCGGCATGCCGACCGGGCTCGCGTCGCTGGTGCTGCAGGCGTCGGCACCGTTCACCGTGCTGCTCGGCGCCGTCTTCCTGCGCGAACGCGTGTCCGGACGGCAGCTCGCCGGGATCCTGCTCGCCGTCGCCGGGATGGCGACGATCGCCTGGCAGCAGGCCGGGAACGCCGCCCTGCTGCCGGTGATCCTGACCCTGCTCGGCGCACTGAGCTGGGCGTTCGGCAACCTGAGCACCCGGCAGGCGGCACCGGACAACCCGCTGAATTTCGTCCTCTGGATGTCCGTGGTGCCGCCGCTGCCGATGTTCGCGCTGTCGCTGGTCATGGAGGGGCCCGCCGAGATCGGCCACTCGCTGAGCACGCTCGGCACGACGACCGGGCTGATCGGCCTCGGCGGGCTCGCCTACGTCGTGGTGTTCGGCACGATCGTCGGCTCCGGCATCTGGACCTCGCTGATGCGCCGCAACCCGGCGGGCGTGGTCGCGCCGTTCTCCCTGCTGGTGCCGGTGGTCGGACTGTCGATGGCGTTCCTGGTCCTCGACGAACGCCCGTCACTGGTGGAGATCCTCGCGGCGGCCGTCGTCATCGGCGGCGTCCTGTTCGGTTCGACGAAGCGCCGCGTGCGCGAGCCGGACTTTCTCGCCGAAGCCGAAACGCCTCAGCCCACTGGCGTGCGGTGAGCCGCTTGGGCACGACGTCCCGGCCGGGCCTGGTGAACACCTGCCGCACGAAGTCCTGGTAGCGCTGACGGTCCACGTCGTCGACGAGCGGCCGCTCGCGCCTGGTCATGGCGAGCAGCCCGCCGTCGACGCCCGGCCTCGGGCGGAACGCCTCCGCGGGCACCCGGCCCGCCAGCCGGAAGCCGAACCACGGCCACCACTGCGCGGTCATCATGGTCGCGCCACCGACCCCGGCGCGGCGGCGCGCCACCTCCCACTGCATGAGCAGGACTGCGTCCGTCCAGCCGGGAGCGGCCAGGATGTGGCGCAGCGTCGCGGTGGTGAGGTGGAACGGCAGATTGCCGACGAGGACGTACGGCGTCTTCGGCAGGGGAAACCGCAGGTAGTCCGCGGTGACGATCTCGGTGGACGGCCGGACACGGCCCGCCAGCCGGGCGGCGCGGCGGTCGTCGATCTCGACGCCGGTCAGCGGCCTGCCGAGCCGTTCCAGCGGCAGGGTCAGGGCGCCGTCGCCGGTGCCGAATTCGATGATCGGCCCGTCCGTGCCGTCGACGAGCTCCACGACGGTTTCGATGACGTTCCGGTCGATGAGGAAGTTCTGGCCGAGTTCATGACGGCCAGGACGCTGTGTGCGCAAGGGATCTCCGCGGCTTCGAGGTGAGCCGGGCAGCACGAGGCTCGCCCGGCGATGACTCGCTCGGGCGGCGGTTCCTTGCCGGAAGCCGGGAATCCGCCGCTAGGCGCGGCGGATCCGGATGAACGCGGGAGCACACATGGCGGCGAAACTACCTCGCACCGGAGTCCTCCCGCCAACGGTTTTCTACGCGCCGATCCGGCTCGTGCCGAGGTGCTCGACCGGACCGGACAGCGCGGCCTTGACCCGGCGGGTGAGGTCGTCGGTGAGTACCTCGGTCTCGCCCTTCTCGAGGCCGTCGACGACCTGGCGGGCGACGTCGCGAGGGTCGTTCTTGGGGATGTCGAGGCCCTGGGTCATGTCGGTGTCGGTGTAGCCGAGGTGGACGCCGACGACCTGCGTGCCCTGTTCGGCGAACTCGATGCGGAGCGAATTCGTGAGTGACCAGAAGGCCGCTTTCGACGCGCCGTAGGAACCCGAGCCCGCCGCCCACGACAGGACCGAGTGCACGTTGACCAGCGCGCCACCGTCCTTGAGCTGTGGCGCAAACGCTTGCGCGACACGCAGCGCGCCGAAGACGTTCGTCTCGAAGACCGGGCGGTGCGCGTCGACGCCCTCGGCCAGCAGCGAGCCGAGGCCGAGGACGCCGGCGTTGTTGAAGACGATCGTGGCGTCGCCCGCCGTCTCCGCCAGCGCGCGGACGGATTCCGGATCGGTGACGTCGAGCGGGAGCGGGACGATCCGCGGATCCGTCTCCGCGCGCGGCGACCTGGCCGTCGCATAGACCTTGGTGGCGCCGCGATCGAGCAGTTCGGTGACGAACGCCTTGCCGAGCCCGCGCTGCCCGCCGGTGACCAGGACGACGGCGCCTTCGATGGAGGTCATGACTTGCTCCTTGACAGAAGTGTTCGACTTTTGCTTCTGTCGTCAGGATGGCGACGCGGCTCGACAGAGTCAAGTACGCTTGACCTATGTCATGGACCGCGACGGACCGGTACCGGTTGCGCACCGCCCCCTCGGGGCTGGCGCTCGTTCAGGACTTCCTCAACACGAAGGCGATCAAGACGTACGGCCTCGACCTGCTGAGCGACGCCGACCTGACGCGGCCTTGGGCGGCCGAGGCGCTGACGGAATGGTCGCGCGCCAGGGACTCCGACGTACCCGAGATCACGCTGGGCCCGGGCGACCTTCGCGCGCTTCGCGACCTACGGGAGACGTTCGTTTCGCTCCTGGACGGCGGAGACGCGGACTTCGGGAAAGCGGTGAAGGCGGATCTGACGCTGCGGGACGGCGTCGTCCGGCTGTTCCCGTCCGGCACCGGACGGCAGTGGCTCGCTTCGGCGTTGTGGACGGAGACGCTGCTCGCGCAGCAGGCCGGGATCTGGCCGCGGCTGAAACTGTGCCGTCTCGACGGCTGCCGTTCGGCCTTCTACGACGTCTCGCGCAACAACAGCGGCGTCTGGCACGACGTGCGCACCTGCGGGAACGTCGCGAACCTGCGAGCGGCCCGGGAGCGGAAGAAGGCGCTCAGCTGAACGAAGCCAGCGCCGCGGGGATCGGGATCTCGCCGCCGATGACGTCGAAACCCTGGTTCTCGGCGAGCGGCTCCTCCAGCGTGGCGACCAGGACGGCGGCGACGTCGGCGCGGGAGACGCGGCCCGGTTCGAGGTGACCGGCGATCTTGACGTGGCCGGTGGGCTGATCGTCGGTGAGCGTGCCGGGCCGGACGATCGTCCAGTTCAGGCTGGAGCGGCGCAGGACACTGTCGGAGATCTGCTTCGCCATCAGGATCGACCGCACCAGGCGATCGCCCTGGTCCGGCGAGTCCGCGAACTGCGCGGAAAGCTGCACGAACCGCGAGACACCCGCCTTCTCGGCGGCGCGGATCGCGGTGATCACGCCGTCGCGGTCGACGAGGTCGACCGAGGCCTGATCGGGATCGGGCGCGCCGATGGCGTTGATCACCACCTCGGAACCGGCGAGGGCCTCGACGAGGTCTTCCGCGTCTGCGGTGACGTCCGCGACCACGGTTTCGGCGCCGAGACCGGCGACCTCGTCGGCGCGGCGACGGCTGCGCAGCCCGGCCCGCACCTGATGTCCCCGCCCCCGCAGAAGCCGGACCACGTGGATCCCCGTCCGCCCCGACGCACCCAGCACTGTGACCCGCATGACAGTGAGTCTGCCCGAAGGCCGCACTCCCCGCATTCAGTCCTCTAAATGCGGGGAGCTTGGCGCCCTCGCCCCCGCATTTAGTCCTCTAAATGCGGCAGGATCGGCGCCCTCGCTGCCGGGCCGCGTGTTGCGAAAGCCACTTTCGCAACCTTCAACGTTGCGAAAGTGGCTTTCGCAACACGTCCGGTCGCACCCCGCCGCCGCAGTCAGTCGACTAACTGCGGAAGTACGTGAAGGCCCCCTTCACTGCGCTAGACGCAATGAAGGGGGCCTTCACGTACTTCACCAAAGCTGGGACTAGAGGATCTCCGCCGCCGAGCCGACGTCCGGCAGTCCGCCGACGTCCGGGTTCAGCTCCCCGGCACCGACGAGTTCCGCCTTGACCTCGTGCGGTTTGATCCGCCCGTCACGGATGTCCTCCGCGTAGTGGCACGCGACCCGGTGCCCCGTACCGATCTCCCGCAGCTGCGGGCGGTCGGTGTCGCACAGGCTCTGCTGCTTCCACGGGCATCGCGTGTGGAACCGGCAGCCGGACGGCGGCCGCGCCGGCGAGGGCAGGTCACCGGCGAGCAGGATCTGCTCCCGGTTGTCCTCCACCGTCGGGTCCGGCACCGGGATCGCCGAAAGCAGCGCCCGCGTGTACGGGTGCAGCGGGTTCTCGTACAGCGTGTCGGCGTCGGCCTCTTCGACCAGCGAGCCGAGGTACATCACGCCGATACGGTCGGAGATGTGCCGCACCACCGCGAGGTCGTGCGCGATCACCAGATAGGTGAGCCCGAGCTTCTCCTGCAGATCCTCCAGGAGGTTGACCACCTGCGCCTGCACCGAGACGTCCAGCGCGGACACCGGTTCGTCGGCGACGATCAGATCCGGCTCGACCGCGAGCGCCCGCGCGATGCCGATGCGCTGACGCTGACCGCCCGAGAACTCGTGCGGGTACTTCCGCAGCGCGGACTCCGGAAGACCGACGGCGGCAAGGAGTTCGCGCAGCCGCTCGGCCGTCGCCTCCTTGTCCTTGGCGAGGCCGTGCGCCTTCATTCCTTCGGTCAGAATGGATTCCACCGACTGCCGAGGGTCCAAAGAGGACATCGGGTCCTGGAAGACCATCTGCATCCGGCGGCGGGCCTTGCGCAGTTCCTCGCCCTTGAGCCCCGCGACGTCGGTGCCGTCGAAGACGACCTTGCCCGCGGTCACCTCGGTCAGCCGGAGGATCGCCCGGCCCAAGGTGGACTTCCCGCAGCCGGATTCCCCGACCAGGCCGTAGGTCTCACCCTTGCGGATGGCCAGATCGACGCCGTCGACGGCGAACACGTGCCCGACCGTGCGGTCGACCACGATGCCGCGTTTGATCGGGAAGTGCACCTTGAGATCGTCGACCTCCAGGAGCACGTCCTGCGGCGGTACCGTGTGGGTCATCGGGCCCCTCCTCGTGCGGCCACGGCCGGGATCACCGGGTTGTGGCAGCGCAGCAGCCCGTTGCGATCCGGGGTCAGCTGCGGTGAAACCTCCCGGCACACGCCGAGAGCGTTCGGGCAGCGGGGCGCGAAGGCGCAGCCGCCGTCCCACGGGATGTTGTCGGCGACGGATCCCTTGATGGGGATCAGTTTCTCGCCGCGGCCCGCGTCGAGCCGCGGGATCGAGGCGAGCAGGCCGTGCGTGTACGGATGCCGCGGCTCGGCGAACAGCGCGTGCCGCTCCGCCCGCTCGACGATCTTGCCGCCGTAGAGCACGTTCACCTGGTCGCAGAGACCGGCGACGACACCGAGGTCGTGCGTGATCATGATCAGCGCGGTCCCGGTGTCCTGCACCAGTTCCCGCAGCAGCGCGAGGATCTGCGCCTGGATCGTCACGTCGAGCGCGGTGGTCGGCTCGTCGGCGATGAGCAGCCGGGGACGGCACGCCAGCGCGATCGCGATCAGCGCGCGCTGCCGCATCCCGCCGGAAAGCTGGTGCGGGTACTCGGAAAGCCGCCGCGTCGGGTCGGGGATGCCGACCTTGTCCAGCAGTTCCGCCGCCTCCACCGACGCCGCCTTGCGCGCCATCCCGCGGTGCCGCTCCAGCACCTCGGTGATCTGCAAGCCGATCGGGATGACCGGGTTCAGCGAGGACAGCGGGTCCTGGAAGACCATGCCGAGGTCGCGACCCCGGCGGTCCCGCATTTCCTTGTCCGACAGGCGAAGCAGATCCGTGCCTTCGAACGACACCGAACCGCTGACCTGGTTGCCGCGCTTCGCGAGCAGCCGCATGATCGCCAGCGAGGTCACGGACTTGCCGCAACCGGACTCGCCGACGAGACCGACCGTCTGGCCGGGTTCGACGTCGAAACTGACCTCGTCCACCGCGGTGAACGGCTTTTCGCCGCGTCGCTGGAAAACGACCTTGAGGTCACGAACTTCGAGGAGTGCCATCAGAAATCACCGCCTGTTCTTCGGATCGAGGGCTTCCCGCAGGGACTCGCCGAGCAGCGTGAACCCGAGCGCGACGATGATGATCGCGATGGCCGGGTAGTACGCCAGCTCGGGGCGGATGTCGAGGAACTGCCGAGCGCTGCGGCTCAGCATGATCCCCCATTCCGCCCGGTTCGGGTCCGGGTCGCCGAGACCGAGGAACGACAGCGCCGCCGCCTCGAGGATCGCGGTCGCCAGGGTCAGCGTGGCCTGCACGATGACCGGGCCGAGCGAGTTCGGCAGCATGTGCCGCAACACGATCGCGCCGCGTTTGACACCGAGCGACGTCGCCGCGAGCACGTGATCGCTGTTTCTCTGCGCGAGCATCGAACCGCGCAGCAACCGCGCGAAGATCGGCACGCTGACCATCGACACCGCGACGATCACCGTCCACTGGCTCGGCTTCTGGAACAGCGCGGCGACCGAGATCGCCAGCAGCAGCGACGGCACGGACAGCATGACGTCGACGAGGCGCATCAGCACGGTGTCGACCCAGCCGCCGAAGGCACCGGCGAGGCCGCCGATGATCATGCCGACCACGACGCCGATGATCGTCGCGAGCACACCGACCAGCAGCGTGTTCTGCGCGCCGACCAGCAACCGCGACAGGTAGTCGCGGCCGAAGTCGTCGACACCCAGCGGGAATCCGGGCTGAGCGCCCGGGATGATGCCCTGGCCGAGGATGACCTGGCTTTGCAGATAACGCTCGTAGGGATCCTTCGGCGCCAGGAGCGGCGCGAAGATCGCCACCAGCAGGAACAGGCCGGTGATCACGGCACCGGTGATCGCCACCGGGCTCCGCATCATCCGGCGCAGCGCCTCGCCGCCGAGGCTGTGCCCCTTCGCCGACGAAGCGGCGAGCCGGTCGATCGGCTCTTTCTTCTTGTTCAGCAAGGTGTTCATCGCACACGCACCCTCGGGTCGATGAGCCCGTACGAGATGTCGACCAGCATGTTCACCAGCACGTAGACCAGCGCGCCGAACAGCAGCAGCGCCTGCAGACGTGGGTAGTCACGCCGTTCGATGCCCTCGGCGAGCAGGAAGCCGAGACCGCGGAAGTTGAACACCCGCTCGGTCAGCACGGCGCCACCGAGCAGCGCGCCGGTCTGGAGGCCGATGACGGTGACCACCGGCAGCAGCCCGTTGCGGAGCACGTGACGGCGTCGCACGATCGGCTGGGTGAGGCCCTTCGAGTTGGCCGTGCGGATGAAGTCCTCGTTCAGCACGTCCAGCACCGAAGCCCGGGTGATCCGGACGATGACCGCGAGCGGGATCGTGGCCAGCGCGAACGCCGGGAGGATCAGGTGGGTGAGCGCGTCCCAGGCGGCGTCCCATTCCTGGGTGATGATGCCGTCGAAGACCGCGAAGCCGGTGACGGTGGTGGCGTCGAGACCCGCCATCTGACGGCCCTGCGAGGGAAGTCCCAGCGGGGCGGCCAGCAGGTCCTGCATCATGTAGCCGAGGAAGAAGACCGGCACGGCGACGCCGACCAGGCTGAGCACGATGATGACGTTGTCGACGGCCCCGCCGCGGAACCGCGCGGACAGGTAACCGAACGGGATGCCGAGACCCACCGCGATGAGCATCGCGCAGAAGCCGAGCTCGATCGTGGCGGGCAGGAAGTTCCCGATCTCCGACATGACCGGCTGGGCGGAGACCAGCGAGTTGCCGAAGTCGCCGGTGATCGCCCGGCCGAGGAACTTGAAGTACTGGACGAAGATCGGATCGTCGAGGCCGAGAAGCTTGTTCAGGTCGGCGATCTTCTCCGGGGTCGCCTTGTCGCCGAGGAGGGCGCCGGCGGGGCCGCCGGGCAGGGACCGGAGCCAGGCGAAGATCAAAATGGACAGGATCAAGAGCGTCGGTATCGCTTGTAGCAGCCGACGCACGAGAAAACGGAGCACGTGCGTTCCTTTGTTGCCAGCCCGGGAATGGGCCACAGGGGGCGGGCGCGGTAGCGCCCACCCCCTGGTGGCTCAGTGGTGGTGGATCAGTTGACCGTGACGGTGTAGAAGCGCTCGTCGGTCAGCGGGCTGGCCACCAGGCCCTTCACCTTCGGGCCGACGACGATCGCCGGGGGGCCGTAGGAGATCGGGATGGCGGGCAGGTATTCCATGATCTTCTGGTTCACGTCCTGGTACGCCTTGGTGTGCGCCTCACCGGCGGGCGCGGCGTCCGCGGCGGAGATGGCCGAGAACAGCTCCGCGTTTTCGAAGCCGAACTCCGGCTTCTCGCGACCGAAGAAGGTGCCGACGAAGTTACCGGCGTCGTTGTAGTCACCGGTCCAGCCGAGCAGGTGCACGTCGTGCTTGCCCGCCTTCTGGACGTCGTCCTTGTAGCCACCGTTCCACGGCTTGGCGATCGGCTCGACCTTGATGCCCATGGCCTTCATGTCCTCGGACAGCGAGGTGAAGATGTCGGCCGGGTTCGGCATGTACGGCCGGGTGACCTCGGTCGGGTAGTAGAACTTCAGCGTCATACCCTCGGCGCCGGCTTCCTTCAGCAGGTCCTTGGCCTTCTGAAGGTTGTAGTCGTACTTGGTGACGTTCTCGTTGTAGCCGTCGATCGCCTTCGGCACGAACTGCGACGCGGTCTCGGCGCCCTCGGGGAGCTTCGACTTCACGAACTGGTCGCGGTTGAGACCGTAGGCCAGCGCCTGGCGGACCTTGAGGTCCTTCAGCTTCGGGTTGTTCTTCTGGTTGATGCCCAGGTACAGGATGTTGAACGACGGGCGGATGAGCACCTGCTCGCCGTCGTTGCGCAGGAGGCCGTAGTCCGCGGGCGACGGGTAGTCGTAGCCCTGGATGTCGCCGGCCTTGAGCGCCTGCTTGCGGGCGTTCTCGTCCGGGATGACCTTGAAGACCAGCTTGTCGAGCTTGGCCGTCTGGGTCGGCGAGTCGGTGGCCTTGACCAGCGTGATCTCACCCTTGGCCTGGTCCCAGCTCTCGAACTTGAACGGGCCGGTGCCGGTCGGGTGCTTCAGCGCGTACTCCGGGTAGGAGAACGAGTCACCGCTCTGGGTGACGGCGTCGGCGTTGTACTTCTTCAGCGCGTCCGGGCTCTGGATCGAGAACGACGGCAGCGTGAAGGCGGCCGGGAAGGCACCCTTGGCCTTGTTCAGGTTCAGGACGGCGGTCGACTCGTCCTTGACCTGGCAGTCCTTGAACACCGGGTCGCCGGAGGCGTCACCCTCGTTCTTGGCGAAGCCCTCGAAGACGTCGCCGTAGTAGATCATCTGGCTCTGGGCGGCGGCGCCCTTCATGTTGAACATGCGGTTGAAGTTGAAGCAGACCGCTTCGGCGTTGAACGGGGTGCCGTCGTGGAACTTCACGCCCTTCTTCAGGCTGAAGGTCCAGGTCTTGCCGTCGTTGCTGCCTTCCCACTTCTCCGCCAGACCAGGCTCGAGGTCCGCGGTCCCCGGCTTGTTCATGATCAGCGTGTCCATCATCTGGCGGATGATGCGGAAGGTCTCACCGTCGTCGTTGAAGAGCGGGTCGAACGTCTTCGGGTTACCGGCGGCGCCGAAGACCATGGTGCCTCCCGAGCCACCCCCTGCGCCTTCTTCACGCTTCGATTCGGCACAGGCGGAAATGGAGACCGCGAGTGCGCCGGCAAGCCCGATCAGGGCCACACGGCGTGCTCGGGTCACCCGCAGTTGCTGCATCTGGCACCCCTTGAGGAGATTTTCGGTGTTTAGGCACCGTCCGGTCGGTCGGAAAGTCGAACTCCACGGACGATCGGTGTGCCCGCCGACACTAGCGGGAACTCAGCCCGCACTTAAGCACGCGAGGTTACGATCGCGCTACACGACGGCCAATACGACCGCAAAGTGTCCGCAATTCCGGACGGAGTGTAATCAATTCCGGACCACTAACGCGCAGAGTGCCGGGTCACTGACTCAAATGGGTGTCCACCACTACAACCAATGGGTGCCGGAGGAAACAGGACATCGGCAGGACATTGGGTCCCGTCTCGTGAGTGGTAAGGACGGTTCTAACCGTCCTTACCACTCACGAGAGGTGAGCACGCGGTCGGCCGCGGCCCTGGTCCCGTCGACGGCGAACCACCCGCGCTCGAACAGCTGCCAGCGCCGAAGTTCCACCCTGGAACCCTCACCATCCCGCTCGGCGGCGCGGTCGAGACGTTCGGCCTCGGTGCCGCCGTCCAGCCAGGTCAGCAGGGACAACGAAGGCCGCATCCGCGCGCGGCCACTGGAAACGCCCTCCAGTACCAGGACCTCGGGGACCGGGATCTCGACCTCTTCGCCCGGCAGCGGGTCACCACTGGACCAGTCCACTCGCCGATAGCGCCCGGCCCGGCCGGCACGCAGCGGTTCCAGGACCCCGGTTTCCAGCCGCGGCCACCACGAAACGGGTTCGTCCCAGGTGGCGAACTCGTCGGTGCTCACCAGCGCGACCCGGACGCCTCGACCGGCCAGCCCGGCCACGATCTTCCCGGCCAGCGTGGACTTCCCGGACCCGGACGGCCCGTCGATGGCGAGCACCCGGACGGCGCCCAGCCTCGGCGGGGCCGCGAGAAGCGCGTCGATCAGCGTGCGCGTGCGGGGCTCACTTCGGGGAGCCCTTTGACGTTGTCGGGCGTGGCCGTCCTCGCTTCGAGCGCGGCGACCCGTTCTTCCAGGTCACGCTGGGCGTCGGCGAGTTCGCAGCGGAGCAGCGCGATCTCCTCGACGGAGGTCCGGACCTCTTCTTCGAGATGCCCGACCTCGGTCGACAGATGCAACGCGACCAGCGCCAGCACCACACCGGCCATGAGGAATACGAAGTTCGACGGCGTCTGCACGCCGGTTATCCGCGCCAGGAAGTCGGCGGCCTGCGGAACGAGGGCGAGCACGACCACGCCGACGGCGAGGACGAGCCAGACACCGGCGTACTTTTCCCGCAGTTTCCGGCGTCGCATCATCTCGAGGACGACGAACAGCACGAGACAGGCGACGACGATGCTGAGAATGCGCCAGCCAGCCATAATCAGCTCCTTTTACGCCGAATCCGACGAGTCGACGGCGGGGCGGCGGCGCACCAGCGCCAGCAGCAGGGCGAGTCCGGCGCGGCCGAGGTAGACGGCCGATTTCACCGGCGAATGGCTCGGCGTTCCAGCCGCCCGTTCGCGCATGATCACCGGGATTTCCTTGATCTTCAGTTCGGCGCGGATCGCCATCACCAGCGATTCGACCGTGTCGCCGAGGTATTCGGCCGGGTAGTACGCGGCGAACAGTTTGATCGCGCGCGGGCCCATCGCCTTGAACCCGGAGGTCACGTCGGTGAGCTTGGTCTTCCCGAGCCGGGAGAAAACGACCGAGAGCGCGACCATCGCGTATTTCCGCGGGCCGCTCGCCTTGTACGAACCCTTGCCCGCGAACCGCGAGCCGATCGCGATGTCGGCTTCGTCGAGCGCGTCCAGCAGGGCGGCGACCTCGTCGGGGTCGTGCTGACCGTCCGCGTCCACCTGGACGACGACGTCGTAACCGCGGGCGGCCGCGTACCGGAAACCGGTGCGCATCGCCCCGCCGACCCCGAGGTTCACCGCGAGGCGGGCCACCTCCGCGCCCGCCGCGCGGGCGAGCTTGGCCGTGTCGTCGGACGAGCCGTCGTCGACCACCAGCACGTCCATGCCGGGCAAGGACTGCTTGACCTGGGAAATGACGGCGCCGACGCTGGCCTGCTCGTTCAGAGCGGGCATCACGATGAGTACGCGGCGGGTGGTCACGGACGTACTGGACACTGGATCACTCTATCTTCTCACTGGCCGTGAGCGGCCGCTACCCGCTCCATCACTCGCTGCTGACCCCCGGGAGCGGAAACCGCGGTGTGCCCGCCGGTAGTGGTCCCGAAGACGCCAACCGGCCGAGTCAGCGGCCACTTCACCCACGTCCGGGACGTCGCGATACCCCTCATAGACTCGCCGGGTCAGCGGCATTTTTCGATCGGAGAAGACATGCTGTCCGAAGCCGCCCAGCTCGCGGTCGGCGCCCTCGTGGTGCTGCTGCCTGGGCTCGCGATCCTCCTCACGGCCGGCCTTCGCGAGCGGTTGTGGCTCGCCGGGCTCTCGGCGCCGCTCACCATGGGCTTCGTCCTGCTGGTGTCGCTCTTCACCGGGGTCACCGGGATCCGGTTCGGATTGCCCGCCGTCGTGATCGCGCTGGTCGTGGTGCTGCTGCTGATCGGCGGGGGCAGGATGCTGATCGTCCGCCGCCGCCCGCCCGCCGAGGCCGTCGAGCCGGCCGAGGACGACCGGCTGCGCGCGCTGGCGGGCAGGCCCGCCCGGATCGCGCAGCTCCTCGGCGCCGTGATCGCGCTGGGCGGGGTCGTGCTCGGCGTCCGCATGTGGCACAAGGGCCTCGGCTCCTGGGCGACCCCCACCCAGGAGCACGACACCGTCACACACGCCGTGCTGACCGCGTACACGCACTTCACCGGGCGCGCGGCGCCGTGGCAGGTGCTGCCGATCGACGTCGTCAACGACACGAACATCCAGTTCTACCCGCCGGGCTTCACCGACGTCAGCGCGCTGCTGACGGACATCTTCGGCGACACGATGCTGTCCATCAACCTGGTGACCGTCGTGTTCACGGTGATCGTGATGCCGCTTTCGGTGGCCGCGCTGACCGCCGCGGTCCTCCGGCACGGCCGCGTCGGCCGCGGCTGGGTCGAACTCGCCGCCGGTGTCGCCGCGCTCGTCTCCGTGCAGCTCTACCGCCCGGCCATCGCCTTCGCGCACGACGGCGGGGTCCTGCCGAACGCGGCCGCGCTGGCGATCACCCCGGGTCTCGTCGCCGTCATGCTGGTGATCGGCAAGCGCCACTGGGGACGCGCCGTGCTGATCGGTGTCGCCATGGCCGGCGCGTTCAACCTGCACCCGAGCGCGCTGACCTCGATCGCGTTCACCACGGTCGCGGCCATGCTCGGCCTGCTGGTCACGCGGTCGGGCAGGCTGGCGTTCGTCCGCTCGCTGCTGCCGCTGGTGCTGGCCGCCGTCGTCACCGTGGTACTGCTGATCCCGAGTGTGCTGGCGTTGCTGCGGCTCGGTGGCGGCACCGTTTCGGACGCTCCCGCGAACATCCGCGGGGTCCCCCTCGGCGATGCCTTCGGCGTGCTCGTCAAGCTGCCCTACGGCGGCTACTTCGACCCCGGCAACACGTTGAGCCAGCTGACGCTCGGTGTCCTCGGCCTGGTCGGCCTGGTCTTCGCGGTGCTCTCGCGGCGCGCGTGGACGCTGGTGACCACTTGGGTCTTCTGGGCCGCCGTCATCGTGACCTACCACAATTCGCCCAACACGGGCTTCGGCGCGATGGTCGGCCGGTACTACTACCGGGTGGCCAGCAGGATCGACAGTCACATCTACCTGCTGATCCCGACGCTGGTCGGCATCGTCTTCGTGGTGATCGGGCTGGTGCTGGTCTCGGGCAAGGCGCGCAACCCGATCCCGGTGAAGGCGCGGCCCGCGATCGCCTTCGGGCTGACCGTGGTGCTGCTCGGCGCGCTCACCGTGACCACTTTCCGCGGCTACATGAACACCGCCGCCTTGTCGCTGAGCCAGCGCTACTCCGCCCCGCAGTTCTCGCGGTACTCCGACCAGGACGACGCCGCCGCGAAGTGGCTGAAGGAGCACGCGGCACCCGGCGAAGCGATCCTCAACAACGCGAACGACGGCTCGACACTGCTCTACGTCGACTACGACCTGCCGATCGTCAACATCGTCCCGGACGGGCACAGCCCGATCAAGGAGAACGAACTGCTGCTCGCGCGGTTCAACACCTACCCTGCCGACTCGCAGGTGCAGGACATCCTGCGCCGTAAGAACATCCGCTGGATCTACGTCGACACCGTCGCCCCGACGGTCGGGACCGACGGTCGGCACTGGAGCGGCGACCGGTCCTACGCGCTGGCGCCGGGGTTGAGCAACCTCTCCGGGCTGCCGGGACTGACGAAGACCTTCACGTCGGGCAGCGTCAGCGTTTACCGGCTCGACCTGCCGCCACAGGGCTAGGCGTCGGCTTTCGTGGTCCCGGGTCCGCCGCGGACCACGAAAGCCATGACGACCAGCAGGCCGACGGTCGGCCCGGCGGCGAGGCCGACGACGGCGCGCATGACCGTGTCGCCGGGGAAGAACAGCAGCACCAGCGCGGTCGCGACGACGACCGCGGCCCACGTGATCAGCACCTTCGTGGCCTTGGCCTGCGCGACGAGGACGGCAGCGAGCAGCTGCATCGCGGCCAGCAGCACCGAGGACCAGACCAGTCCGGCCATCCACCAGGCCTCGGGATTGTTCTTGGCGTCGTAGACCAGGCGCACCACCCACGGGCCGATCAGCCAGCCGATCAGCGCGCCGAGGGCCGCGAGTGCCAGCGCGCCGGCCGAGCCGAGGGCGAGCAGCTTCCGCAGCCGGTGCTTGCCCTCCTCGGTGCTGGAGAGGCGCACCACGGTCGGGACCGCCAGCGCCTGGACCGGGGCCATCAGCGTGAGCGGCGTCCTGGCCACGAACAGGGCCAGGAAGAGCACGCCGAGCGCGTCCTTGTCGCCGCCGGGCGCGAGCAGGCTGACCAGCGCCGGGTAGCCGGTGATGACGCTCGCGGTCAGCCCGGCGCCCGCGAGCAGCATCAGCATGTTCATGACGACCGGCTTCGCGGGCTCGTCGGCGTCCAGCTTCGGGTCGACCAGCTTGGCGGCGCCGCGGGCGAACAGCAGCCAGGCGAACGAGCCGGTCGCGGCGGCGATGGCGAACCAGTACAGCTGGGTGAGCCCGGCGACCACCAGCGCGGCGACCACGAGGATCCGCACGGCGGCCTCGACCAGGATCAGCCACGAGTAGGACCGGACGTGGTCCTGTCCGATCAGCAGGCCGCGCGCGGCGAACTGGAAGGCGAACGACAGCCCGCCCGCGAGCACGATCACCGCGAGCGCGAACTGGCCGCCGTAGACCTTGCCGGTCACCGCCGGGATGAGCGTGAACAGGGCCGCGACGCCGACCGCGACCAGGCTGGTGACGAAGGCGATCACCGCCGGGCGGCCCGCCTTGCGGCCTTCGAGCGCGGCATGCGCGGACTGGCGCGAAATCTCTTGTTCGAGCGGGGACAGAGCCGCGCCCAGCCCCATCAGCATGCCCCAGAAGGAGAGCAGGACCGCGTTGTCGGCAGGCGACAGCGTCCGTCCCCACACGACGGTCAGGACGTAGCCGAGCGCGATGGCGATCAGCAGGTAGACGCCGATGCGGCCGGCGGATTTCCCGGTGTCCTTGGCCAGCTCTTCGCTGCTCACCGCGTTGCTCATTTACGCAGCCGGGCCCGCAGCGCCATGAGGAGGCCCCGGAGCGCTCCGGCGCCGAAGCCGGCGGCGAACACCGGGGTGAGCTGGGCGACCGCCTTGGCCTCGGCCTTGGTCGCGCCGAACTTCGTCACCGCGAACCCGGCGGCCGTCGACCCGGCGGCGGCCAGCGCGACGGCGGTCTTCGGGCGCTTCGCGGCGACACCGAGGCCGAGCACGCCGATGGCCATCGCGGCGAACAGGCCGTTGCGCGCGGGGCCGGGCGACGCGAGATACGAATCGACGAACGTGGTGCCACGGAAGTACGACTGCCCGACGAACTTCTTGAACGAATCGCGGCCGTGATAGGTCGCGGAGAACTCCGGCGCGAGGAAGATGCGGTGGCGTTCGGCGATCCAGCGCAGCACACCCGTGTCGTCACTGGCGAAACGGACGTCTTCGAAGAGCGACTCGAACGCGTTGGACGAATCCTCGAGAACATCCTTCGGCGCGGAAAAGAATCCGGTGCCTTTGGGGAAGACGTCGAACTCTTCGATACCGAACGACATCAACCGCGGGTTCGCGCAATAACGGCGCCACGGGATCTTGACCAGTCCCGCCATGAATCCCGCGTACGGATTGTGTTCGGACGCGACGTTGATGTGGCCGTTCCACACCGTGCGCTCGGGATGGTCGACGAGCTGGTCGCGGAGGAAGGTGAGCGAGCCGGAGTCCACGATCACGCGGCTGTCGAGCAGCAGGATCTGCCGCCCGGAAGCCTTGGCGATCCCGGCGCGGCGCGCCTCGAACCGGCCGCTGTTCGGCTGGGTGAGGACGGTGATGCCGTACAGCTCCTGCAGCTTGGCGAGCTTGTCGCCGGTGCCGTCGGTGCTGCCGTCGTCGACCACGACCACCTCGACCGGCCAGTTCGCCGCCTGTGCCGACGCGAGCAGCGCCCCGACACTGCGATCGATCCAGTCCTGCTCGTTGTAGACCGGGATCACGACGGACAGGGCCGGAAGGAGCGAATTCGCACTCACCCCGGCGAGGCTACCTTGCGCGGCCCACCAGTATCCTTCGGGCACCGCAGACCCCGACAGAATGGCTCTTCCGGTGATTTCCTTCATTCTCGGCACCACGGCGGAACTGATCAAAATCGCGCCGGTCTACCACGGCATCCTCGAACGCGGGGTCCGGCCGAAGATCTGGTTCACCGCGCAGCACGTCGACGAGGTCTCGGACGTGCTCGCCGACCTGAACCTCCCGGAGCCCGACGTCTGGCTCGTGCCGAAGGAGAAGGCGCACAACCTGGAGTCGCCCGCGCAGGTGCCGGGCTGGGCCACGCAGGTGCTGCGCACCGCGTGGAGCCGCCGCGCCGAGCTGAAGGCCGCGCTGGTCGAGGACGGGCGTCCGCCGCTGGTCCTGGTGCACGGCGACACCTTCACCACGCCGTACGGCTCGCTCATCGGGAAGCGGATCCTCAAGTCGCGGGTCGGGCACGTCGAGGCGGGCGCGCGGTCGGGCAGCATCATGTCGCCGCTGCCGGAGGAGCTGAACCGGAAGATCGCCGCGAAGATCGTCGACATGCACTTCGCGCCGAGCGCGCGTGAGGTGAACAACCTCCGCAACGCGCGCGGCGTCGTCGTCGACACCGAGGCGAACACCGCGATCGACGCGATGCGGATGGCCATCAACGGCCCGCTCGACGTCGAGGGCCTGCCGGAGAAGTTCGGCCTCGCCACCCTGCACCGCTTCGAGCTGGTCTCGCGCGCGGAGAAGTACCGCGAGGCGCTGGAGATCCTGCGCGAGCAGAGCAAGCAGATGCCGATCCTCTACATGGCGGGCGCGCCCGAGCGCGAGAAGATCCGCTCGCTCGGCCTGGCGAACCTGTTCGACGAGAAGAACTTCATCATCCAGCCGAAGATGCGGTACCTGAAGTTCCTGCCGCTGGTCGCGCGCGCCGAGTACGTCGTCACCGACTCGGGCGGCCTTTCGGCCGAGTGCTACTACCTCGGCCTGCCGTGCGCCGTGCACCGCGAGCGCACCGAAACGCCGCAGCACCTCGGCGAGACCGTCGTGCTGACCGAGATGCGCGGGGACAAGCTGCAGAACTTCCTCGACACCTACCAGAACCGCCGCGGCGAGTCGTGGGTCGACAAGTTCCACCCGTCGGAGATCATCGTCGACACGCTGGCCCGCCTGGGCTACTGCTGAGGCTTCGCGCTCGCTTACGAACGCTATGAACGGTCCGTTCCTTGCGAATTTTGCAAGGAACGGACCGTTCATAGCATCGGGACCTTCTGGCGCCGGCGAGCCTGACGACCGTGTCGCGCAAGCCACTTTCGGGACGCTAGACGTCGCGAAAGTGGCTTTCGCGACATGCCATCCCCGCGGCCCAAGTACATGAAGGCCCCCTTCATGTACGTCTAGAGGGCCCGCCGCCCCGAGAGAGCGCGACCCAGCGTCAGCTCGTCCGCGAACTCCAGGTCACCGCCCATCGGCAGCCCCGACGCGAGCCGCGTCACGGTCAGGCCCGGGAAGTCGCGAAGCATCCGCACGAGGTACGTGGCGGTCGCCTCGCCTTCGGTGTTCGGGTCGGTCGCGATGATGATCTCGCTGATCTCCGCGCCGCCGATCCGGGCGAGCAGCTCCCGCATGCGCAGCTGCTCCGGTCCGATGCCGGACAACGGGTCCAGCGCGCCGCCGAGCACGTGGTAGCGGCCTTTGAACTCGCGCGTCCGCTCGACGGCGAGCACGTCCTTCGGCTCCTCGACCACGCAGATGACCGTGAGGTCGCGGCGGGTGTCGCGGCAGATCCGGCAGGTCTCCTGCTCCGAGACGTTGCCGCAGACCTCGCAGAACTGCACGCCTTCCTTGACCTTGCCGAGCACTTCCTGCAGGCGCGCGATATCCGCGGGATCCGCTGCCAGCAGGTGGAAGGCGATCCGCTGCGCGCTCTTGGGACCGACGCCGGGCAAGCGCCCGAGCTCGTCGATCAGATCCTGGACGACACCCTCGTACAAGCTAGCCGCCGAGCCCGGGGAAGCCGCCGAGGTCCGGCATCCCGCCGCCGAGGCCGCCGGCCAGCGGGCCGAGCTTCTGCTCGGTCAGCTTCTGCGCGTTGGCCGAAGCGTCCCGCACGGCCGCCACGACCAGGTCGGACAGGGTCTCGACGTCGTCCGGGTCGACCACCTTGGGGTCGATGGACAGCGACTTGAGCTGGCTGTCGCCGGACACGGTCGCGGTGACCAGGCCGCCGCCGGAAGTACCGGTCACCTCCGTGTTGGCCAGCTCCTCCTGGGCTTCGACCAGCTTCTGCTGCATCTGCTGGGCCTGCTGCATGATCTGCGACAGGTCGAAGCCGCCACCGGGTTGCACCATGATCCGATCGGTCCTCTCCTGGAAAATCCCGTGCCGCCTACCAGCCTAGCCGTCACGTGTGTGGCACCGTGGGCGCCGTGCGACGACGGCTGGGCCTGGTGGTGGCGATCGGATTGACGCTGTTCACGGCGTGCGGGGTGGACACCCCGGCGTCCTCACCGTCGAGCCCGGCTCCGCCCGGCACCACGACGGTCTTCACCACTCTTCCGCGGCCGAGCGCCACGACGAGCGCGCCACCGTCGAGCGCGCCGCCGCCTCCGAGTACGCGGCAGCCGAAGACGGGCAAGGTCGTCGTGCTCGATCCCGGTCACAACGGCGGGAACTCGGGCAAGCCCGGCGAGATCAACCGGCAGGTCCCGGCGGGGCGCGGCAAGACGAAACCGTGCAACACCACCGGAACGTCGACGAATTCCGGCTATGCCGAGCACGCGTTCACCTGGGACGTCTCACAGCGGATCTCGCAGGCGTTGGCGGCCAAGGGAATCCGTGTCGTCCTCACCCGCCAAAGCGACACCGGGGTCGGGCCGTGTGTCGACGAACGAGCGGCGATCGGGAACGAGGCGCAGGCGGACGCGGTCGTGTCGATCCACGCGGACGGCTCGAATTCCGCCGGGGCACACGGTTTCCACATCGCCTACTCGGCCCCGCCGCTGAACGCGCAGCAAGGCGAACCCTCGCTGAAACTCGCGACGGCGTTGCGGGACGGTCTCCGCGCGGGCGGCTTCCCGACGTCGACGTACCTCGGGTCGGACGGGCTCGCCCCACGCAACGACCTCGGCGGGCTCAACCTCTCGACGCGGCCCGCGGCGCTCGTGGAATGCGGGAACATGCGCAACGCCGCCGAAGCCGCGGCGATGGCGAGCGAAGAAGGTCGTCAGCAGTACGCCGCCGTCATCGCGAAGGCCATCGAGGACTATCTCGCGCGGCCGTGAGAGGCGCGGACGCGACATCTCCCCTTGCCGCGTCCGCGATCCCCTCCTCACGTACCGCCTACCCAGCGTCACCGATGGACCCGCGCCGGGCCACCCCTTTTCGCCCCAGCGAAAACATCACCGGCGCGAGACCTCCCACGGCGTCCCACGGGCCGCTGTCTCCGCAGGTCGGAGCCGGGTCTCCGTCCCAGCCTCCCGGATTGGGCCGAATGGCTTGCCCCGGCCCGTCCGGCACGTTTGAGTTACCGGCGGAGAAGGAAATGCCGTCTTGAGGGGGACAAGGCATGACTCTGCGCATGATCTTCGATCGAAAGGACCTCCAGGGGATCCGGATAGCCGAAGCACCCGACCCGCTGTGGGAGCTGGTCCTCGGTTCGCATCAGCTGAGGGAGGACCATCCGTCGGCCTGGCGGCAGCAGGTCCGGCTGAACCTGCGCGAGAACGAACAAGCGGCACGATCGCTGAAGACGTTGTTCACCCTGGTTCCACCGAAGGGGAACTTTCCCGACTTCCTGACCCCGCCCACGTCGGCGGGCTCCTTCGAAAGCGGGCTCGAGGCGGTGGCGTGCACGCCTCGTGGCCGGTTCCGCGCCGATCTCCGGACCGTGTTCACCGGCGCCGCGCCGCCCTGGGTGAAACGGCTCGCCGACGGTGATCGCGAGGAGGTCGGCGGGGTCGTCGGCGCGCTGCGGGACGCGTACGGGCTGATGATCGAGCCGTTCTGGCACAGCATGCGCGAGACCGTCGCCGCCGACCGGGCCTCCCGGGTCCGCACGCTGGCCACCGAGGGGGCGGGGGCGATGATGCGCGGTATCCCCGGCGTCCGCGGCTGGGACGGCGAGATGCTGGAGATCGCGTACCCACGGGAGCGGACCGTCCATCTCGACGGCCGGGGGCTGACCTTGATCCCGAGCCGGTTCTGCGCGAACACGCCGGTCACGTTCATCGATCCGGCGCTGCCACCGGTGCTGCTCTATCCGGCAAAGGCGGCCGGCGCCCACCCGGCGGCCGTGTCACCCGAACTGGTGGCGCTCCTCGGCAGGACCCGCGCCGAAAGCCTCGGCGCGCTGCGTGTCCCGCGCACGACCAGCAAGCTGGCTTCCTGTCTCGGCACGTCGATCGGCACGGCGAGCAAGCAGGCCGCCGTGCTGCGCGAGGCAGGCCTCGTCGCCAGCGTCCGGCAGGGCAGCGCCATCCTGCACCACCTCACCCGGCTCGGTACGGCGCTGCTCACCGGGGACTCCGTTCCCTGACCCCGCGTTTCGTCCTCTGGTTGCGGTCCTTGCGCGTGCAAGGACCGCAACCAGAGGACTACTTGCGTTCGTCGAGGGGACGCGCGTTGAGATGGTCCGCGAGCAGCTTCCGGGCGATCTCTTCCGGATCTTCCTCGGGCGGGAGCGGCGGAGGAGGCGGCGCGGGGCTCGCGTCCTCGTTGTAGAGGTCCTCGTCGTCCTCGACCGGTTCGGGCGGGAGCGGGATGTCCGGCTCGGCGGTCGTCACCTTCGGCCGCTGGGGTTCCGGCTTCGGCGCGGGAGCCGCCGGAGGAGCGCTGGGCGCTTCGGCGGACCGGCGGGTGAAGGATCGCTCGGGCGCGGGTGGCGGCGGCGCGGCCTTCGGAGCGGCCGCCTGCCGGGCCTGCGCGGCGCCGTGGACGCACCGCACCTGCCAGTCCCCGCCGAAGACCTCCTTGAACGCCGTCGCGACACGTTCCGCGTTGTGCGGCTCGGAGAGCCGTCGAGCCAGCGGCTCGGCGCTGTGCGTGAGCGTGACGGCGTTGCCCTCGACGGTCACCACGCTCGCCTGCGTGAGCATCGCTTCGGTGCTGCGGCCGCCCGGGACCTTGCGGATCGCGGCGAGCACCTGCGGCCAGCGGCCACGGATCCCGTCCACGTCCGATACGGGCGCCGCTCCCCCGGACGCCGCGGCGGGCGCGGGCGGCGCGGCGGGCGGCGGGGTCGGCGCGGAAGGCCGTTGCGGGGCGGGCCGCTCGGCGACGGGCTCGGGTCGCGCGGCGGGCTGGGGAGCCGGTGCGGCCTGCTGCTGTACGGGCTGTTGAGCGGGCGCGGCGGCTCGTTGCGACGGCCGCTGGAACTCACGCACGGGCTCGCCCGAGGGAGGAGCGACCGGGGCGGACTGCGCCACCGGAGCGGCCTGAGCGGACGGTGCCGGTGCGGCGGCGACGGGCGCGGGACCCGCGGCGGCACGGCGTTCGAGCCGTTCGAGGCGGGCGAGCAGCGCGTCGGTGCCCTCGGCGACCGACGGCAGCAGCATCCGGGCCGTGAGCAGTTCCAGCACCAGCCTCGGCGAGGTCGCGCCCCGCATCTCCAAAAGTCCATTGTGGACGATGTCGGCGTAGCGCGAGAGCGTGGCGGGCTCCAGTTTGCCCGCCTGCTCCTTCATCTTCTTGAGCTCGTCGTCCGGCGCGGAGACCAGGCCGCGTTCGCCCGCGTCCGGCACCGAACGCAGCATCACCAGGTCGCGCAGGCGGTCGAGCAGGTCGGTGGCGAACCGGCGCGGATCGTGCCCGGCCTCGGCGAGCCGCTCGACGGTGCCGAACACCGCGGCGGCGTCGTCCGCGGCCAGCGCGTCGACCATGCCGTCGATGAGCGCGACGTCGGTGACACCCAGCAGCGACACGGCGCGCGAGTAGTCGACGCCGTCCGGCCCGGCGCCGGCCAGCAGCTGGTCCAGCACCGACTGCGTGTCCCGCGCGGAACCCCCGCCCGCGCGGATGACCAGCGGATACACCGCGGGCTCGACCTTCGCGCCCTCGGCGGCGACGTTGCGCTCCAGCAGGTCACGCATGGAGCTCGGCGGGATCAGCCGGAAGGGGTAGTGGTGCGTCCGGGACCGGATGGTGGGGAGCACCTTGTCCGGTTCGGTGGTCGCGAAGATGAAGATCAGGTGCTCCGGCGGCTCTTCCACGATCTTCAGCAGGGCGTTGAAGCCCTGCGTGGTGACCATATGCGCCTCGTCGATGATGAAGACGCGATAGCGTGAGTCGGCCGGGGCGTAGAAGGCCCTGTCCCGCAGCTCACGGGCGTCGTCGACGCCACCGTGGCTGGCGGCGTCGAGCTCGGTGACGTCGACGCTGCCGGGGCCTTCTGGCGCGAGATTGCGGCACGAGTTGCACTCGCCGCACGGATCCGGCGTCGGGCCCTTCGCGCAGTTCAGCGACCGCGCCATGATGCGGGCGCTGGACGTCTTGCCGCAGCCGCGCGGGCCGGAGAAGAGGTAGGCGTGGTTGATGCGACCGGCGGCCAGCGCGGTGCGCAGCGGATCGGTCACATGCTCCTGCCCGACGACCTCGGCGAAGGTAGCCGGACGGTACTTTCGGTACAGCGCTAATGCCACGGCCGCGAGACTACCGGGAGGGCCCGACAGGTGAGACCGGCACCGACCCCCGGCAGGTATCCGGTGGGCTTCGGCACCGCCGAACTGCTCCAGGACGCCGACCGCCCCAACGCCTGGATGATCTCGGTCGACGGCGTCGCCCAATCGCACGTCAACCTCGACGATCCCACCGATCTCGAATTCGACTACATCCGCCGCATCGCCGACGTCGTCGACTGTCTCGGCGAAGGCCCGCTGGACGTGCTTCACGTCGGCGGGGCGGCCTGCACGCTCCCTCGCTACATCACCGCGGCCCGGCCGCGCTCACGGCAGCTGGTCTTCGACGCCGACGGCGAACTCGTGGCGCTCGTCCGGGAGCAGCTGGGCCTGAAGGGGTTGAAGGTCCGCGTCGGCGACGGCCGCGAAGGCGTCTCCGGCAGGTACGACGCTTCGGCCGACCTGGTCATCGTGGACGCTTTCGAACGTGGCGTGCTGGCCGGCGGGCTCGCGACCGTCGAGTTCACGAGCGAGATCGCGCGGGTCCTCCGCCCGGCCGGGACCTACGTCGCCAACGTCTCCGACGGGCCGAACCTGCCGTTCCTCCGCCGGTTCCTGGCGACACTGGCGACTTCGTTCCCCCACCTGGCGATCTTGGCCGAGCCGGGCGTCCTCCGCGGCCGCCGCTTCGGGAACATCGTGGTCGCCGCTTCCCGCGTCGAGCTCCCGGTGACCGAGATGACCCGCCGGGCGGCTTCCTCGGCGTACCCGGCGCGCTGCGTCGCGGGCGAAGACCTGCGTGACCTGCAAGGCAAGGCGAAGCCCATCACGGACGCGGAAGCCCTGCCGTCGCCCGTGCCGCCGAAGGACGTCTTCGGGATCTTCTAGCCCCAAAAAAAAAGGGGATCCCGCGCACCCGTCAGAGCTTGCTTATCCTTGCTGCCTTCCGGCCCTGGGGAGGTTCACAAGATGGACGCCGCGCGGGATCCGGGGACCAGTGTAGTCACTCCCGTCCCGGCATGGAGGACAGTGGGGGGTATGAGCACTCCGACCTGGGCAGATGTCCGCAAGGCCGCTAAGGCCGTCCACCCGTTCGTGCGACACACGCCCCTGCTGCGTGCCGAGGTCGACGGGCGGCCGCTGGTCCTCAAGCTGGAGCATCTGCAGCGGAGCGGATCGTTCAAACTGAGGGGCGCGGTGAACGCGCTGGTGAGCGGTCCGCTGCCGGAGCGGGTGCTGACGGCGTCCGGCGGCAATCACGGGCTGGGCGTGGCGACGGCGGCTTCGCTGCTGGGTCTGCCTGCGACGGTGTACGTGCCGGAGTCGGCTCCGCAGGCGAAGACGGTCCGGATCGAGGCCACGGGCGCGAAGCTCATCCGCCACGGAGCGACGTACGCGGAGGCGGCCGCGAAGGCGCTCGAAGCCGCGTCCGAGCCGGGTACCCGGTATCTGCACGCGTACGACGATCCCTCCGTTGTCGCCGGTCAGGGCACCGTCGCGGCCGAAGTGGTCCAGGACGCGCCGGACGTCGACGCCTTCCTGGTCGCGGTCGGCGGCGGTGGACTGGTCGCGGGGACGTCGCTGGCCGGGTTGCCGACGTTCGCCGTCGAGCCGGAGCGGTGCCGCGCGCTCGGCGCGGCGCTGGAGGCGGGCGAGCCGGTGGACGTCGAGATCGACTCGGTGGCCGCGTCCGCGCTGGGCGCGACCAGGATCGGGAGCGTCCCGTTCGCCGTGCTCCGCGATCGCGTGACGTCCGTGCTGGTCAGCGATCCGGAACTGCTCGCCGCGCGGGACCGGCTCTGGGACGAGTTCCGCCTCGCCGTCGAACCGGCGGCCGCGGTCCCGTTCGCCGCGTGGCTGGCCGGGCGGACCGAGGGCGATCTGCCCTGCGTCATCCTCTGCGGCGCTAACAGTGACTGGACGCCCTGAGCACGACCCGGAATTCCGTCCGCCCGGGACGGCTGGTGACCCCGACCTGCCCGCCGTGCGCGGCGACGACGGCCGCGACGATGGCCAGGCCGAGCCCGGTGCTGCCCGCCGCCCGCGACCGTGAGTCGTCACCGCGGGCGAAACGTTCGAAGACCTCCGGGAGGATCTCCGGCGGGATCCCCGGCCCACCGTCGACAATGGACAGTGTCACCGTTGAGTCCACTATGGACAACGAAGTGGTGACCTCGGTGCCGGCGGGAGTGTGCGTCCGCGCGTTGCCCAGCAGGTTGATCACCACCTGGTGCAGCTGATCCGCGTCGCCGAGGACGGTGATCGGCTCCGGCGGGACCTCCAGGAGCCATTTGTGCTCCGGCCCGGCGACGTGCGCGTCGGCGACGGCGTCCGCGACCAGCCGCGAGAGATCGACCGGCTGGTGCACCACCGGACGTCCGGAGTCGAGCCTGGCGAGGAGCAGCAGATCCTCGACCAGGCCGGTCATCCTGGTCGATTCCGATTCGACGCGGCCCATCGCGAACGCGATGTCCGGCGGCACTTCGGAGCCGGAGCGCCGGGTGAGTTCCGCGTAGCCGCGGATGGCCGCGAGCGGCGTCCGGAGTTCGTGGCTGGCGTCCGCGACGAACCGGCGCACCCGGCTTTCGCTGGCCTGGCGGGCGGAAAGCGCGTTCGAGATGTGGCCGAGCATGCGATTGAGCGCGAACCCGACCTTCCCGACCTCGGTCCGCGGGTCCGTGTCCACTTCGGACACTCGCTCGGACAACGCGACCTCGCCGCGATCCAGCGGGAGTTCGGCGACCCTGGTCGCGGTGGCGGCCAGCCGGTCGAGGGGTTTCATGGTGCGCCGCACGGTCACCGCGCCGAGCGCGCCCGCCAGCAGGATGCCGCCGACGGCGACCCCGCCGAAGATGAAACCGAGGTTCCACAACGTGTCCGTGACGTCCTTGGTGGGCAGCCCGGTGATCGCGAGACCGCCGTTGCCGGTCTGTTTGGCGATCACGCGGTACTCCCCGAGCGACCCGAGGTCCACGTCGGCGGGCTTGTCGCTCGGCGTCGACCGCAGCAGGGCGGCGAGCTGCGCCGGGCCGAGCGGGTCGTGGGGGAACGGGTCGGCGACCTTCGCGTCGTAGCTGGATCGCAGCACCGCCGCGACCACCCGGCCGTCCGGGAGGATGTTCACGAACAAGGAACCGGTGCTCTGCCCGTACGCGCGCAGGCCTTCGGGCACCCGGTCCCCGCCGGGACGGCCCGGTGGCGGCGGACGGCTGGCGCGCTCGCTGGTCTCGGCGACCCGCGCGTCGAGCTGGTCGATCAGGAAGTCCCGCAACGCCAGTTCGGTCACCACGCCCACCACCAGGCAGACGAGCGCGAGCAGCCCCGCGACCTGCGCGATCAGCCGCCGCCGCAGGGACCACGGCCGCCTACCCCGCGGGTTTGAGGACATACCCGGCGCCGCGCATCGTGTGGATCATCGGTTCCCTGTCGGCGTCGATCTTCTTGCGAAGGTAGGAAATGTACAGCTCGACGATGTTGGCCTGGCCGCCGAAGTCGTAGCTCCACACGCGGTCGAGGATCTGCGCCTTGGACAGCACGCGCTTGGGATTGCGCATGAGATAACGCAGCAGTTCGAACTCGGTCGCGGTCAACGGCACCAGATCGCCGCCGCGGTGTACCTCGCGGCTGTCCTCGTCCAGGGTCAGATCGCCGACGACCAGCATCGATCCGCTCGGCCCGGCGACGCCGCCCGCGCGCCGCAGCAGCGCGCGCAGCCGCAACGCGACCTCCTCCAGGCTGAACGGTTTGGTGACGTAATCGTCGCCGCCCGCGGTGAGCCCGGCGATCCGGTCCTCCACCGCGTCCTTGGCGGTCAGGAACAGCACCGGCAGGTTCGGCACCTCGGAACGCAGGCGCCGCAAGACCTCCAGACCGCTCATATCCGGCAGCATGACGTCCAGCACCACCGCGTCCGGCCGGAACTCCCGCGCGACGCGGGCGGCCTCGGTGCCGTCGGCGGCGGTGCGGATGTCCCAGCCCTCCATGCGCAGCGCCATCGACACGAGTTCGGACAAGGTCGCCTCGTCGTCGACGACCAGCACCCGCACGGGGCTGCCGTCGGCACGGCGCAGGCCGGCCTTCGCGGAACCGGACGAAGGGACGTTCACACTGGTCATGGTGCCATCGTGGGCGGCGCCGATGAGGCTTCTCTGTGTGCCGGCTGTGCGTTTCCTGTGAACGATCACCCTGCCGGGGAGGAATCACAGCGCCCGCCCACCGGTGGCACAGCTCCCGCACAGCGACGGCGCCGAGCATGGCCGCAACCGAGTACACGGAGGCGACCTGATGACCGAACCGACCCAACCCGCCGAATGGGGCGCGCCCGCCCCGGAAGGCGAGCCCAAGAAAACCTGGTCGGGCCGCAAGACCGCGATCGCGGCCGGGGCGGCGGTGGTGATCGCCGCCGGCGGCGGGGCCGCGATCTGGGCCGGGACCGCCGCGAACGGCGCCGAACAGGGCGGGATGATGGGTGGCCCCGGTGGCGGCCGGATGCTCATCGGCCCCGACGGCGGGATGCCGCGCGACACGCTGCACGGCGACTTCGTCGTGTCCGACGGCAACGGCGGCTACCGCACCGAGCGGACGCAGACCGGGGAGATCACCGAGATCAGCGCGACGTCCGTCAGCCTGACCAGCAAGGACGGCTACCAGCAGGTGTACACGATCGACGCGTCGACCAAGAAGACCGGTGAGCCCAAGACCGGCGAGACGGTGACGGTGAACGCCAAGGTCACCGGGAGCACCGCGACGGCGACGACCATCGGCAAGCCAGGGCAGAACCAGCGCGGAGGGCCGCCCGGGCAGGGCCAGCGGCCCTACTGAGCCAAGACGGCGAGCAACGCGGCGGCCGTTTCGGCGGGTTCCTGTCCGGAGGTGTCGAGGACGACGCGGTCACCGGTGCCGCCACGCGTCCGGGCCGCCTCGGCGATCGCGCGAGCGGCCACCCGGTCCCGTACGCCGGGTGGCGCGCCGCGCAGCTCGTCGCCGGCCAGCAACGCGGACTCGCCCTCGGCCCGGCTCCGGATTCGTGCGGTGAGCGTCGGTTCGTCCGCGTCGAGGTGGACGACGGTGACGTCGTCGAAGACCCGCCGGTGCTCCGGGCGGAATTCGCGGGCCACGACGATCAGGTGTTTCGCCCCAGCTTCGCGATAGCCGCGCCAGACGGCCGACAGCAACGCCGCCTCCAGCGCCGGGTCCGGGCCGGGGTGCGCGAACCCGAGCTGCGCGAGATCGACGTACGCCACGGGCAGATCGCGCTCCCACAGGTCCCGCAGCGCGCCGAACGCGGCCGTCGACTTGCCGACCGCCGTCGGGCCGGTCACCACGGTCACCGGACCGGGCAGCGGCAGGCCGGCATCCGGCGGCCGAACGGTTCCGGCGTCGACGGCACAGCGGCGAAACAGCGCTTCGACGGTCTGCTCGGGCCGCTGGCCGGTCGTGTCCATCTCCTCGCCGAAACCGGCGCGGTCGTAGGCGTCCGCCACCTCGAAGAGGGCGGGCAAGGCCGCGGCGGGTGAGCCACGGCCGAGAAACCGGCTCCGGAGTTCGTCGCGATCACACGTCAGGCGGACGAGCGTGAGGTCGAAGCCGGGGCCCTCGAGGTACGGCTTCGACGGGTCCACCACCCCGGACACGACGAGCTGCGCGGTGCCTCGCAGGACTTCCAGTACCCGCAGCAGGTTGGCCGCCTTGATCGCGTGCGCGGCGTCCCCGCCGCCGGGCGGCGGCCCGATCAGCCCGAGCTGGTCGATGTCGACGTACGCGACGTTGCCGCCCGCTTCCACGATGCGGCGGTACAACCCCCAGGCCGTGGTGGATTTCCCGGCACCTGGCGCTCCGGTCGTCCAGAGCACGGGTGTCTTCGCGGTCCCCATGGCTTTCGATCTTAGGAACCCCTGTCCAGCGAAATAGGGCAGAGTTGACCGCGTGCGGGACATCAGTGGTTCGCTGGCGAGACAGGCCTGGGCGGTCGCGGCCGTCTGCCTGGTCGCCGACGCCGGGCTGTTCCTCATCGCGGGCCCGCCGCTCTCGCTCGGCTGGACGGCCTGGGCGGTGCTGCTGGGCGGAATCCTCGCGAACGTCGCGCTCGCCGGGCCTTCGCGGTATTCCGGCTGGGTCTCGGCCGCGCACGGCGCGCTGCTCACCGCCGCGCCGCTCCTGCTGTACCCGTACGACCATTACCTGCAGGCCACCAACGCGGGCGTGCTGATCGCGGGTTACCGCGCGGGTGCCTGGCTTTCGGCCAAACCCGCGCTGGCGGCGCTGGCGGCGATGGTCGCCGGGCTCTTCGCCTGCAACATCATCCCCGTCGACCGCGCCGACCGGGACTGGCGGCTCCTGCTCATCGACGTCGGGGTGAGCGGGCTGCTCCCGTGGATGGTCGGCCGCTACACGACCGCACGGCGCGCGTACATCGCCGACCTCCAGCGAGCGGAGGAACAACGGGAGCAGCACGAAGCCGAAGCGGTCCGCCGTGCCGTCGCCGAAGAGCGCACGACGATCGCCCGCGACCTGCACGACGTGATCTCCCATCACGTCAGCGCGATCGGCGTGCACGCGGGCGCCGCGCGGCTCGGGCTGCCGGAGGGCGAACCGGCCGTCCGGCGTTCGCTCTCGGCGGTCGAATCGTCGAGCCGGGCCGCGATGGCCGATCTGCGACGGCTGCTGGATCTGTTGCACGGCAAGGAGAACGGCGACGCACAGCGGCAACCGGGGCTGGACAACCTCGACGAACTGCTCGACAACCTCCGCACCGCCGGGCTGCCCGCGCGGCTGACGAGCCACGGCGGGCCGCGGGAACTCCCCGGTTCGGTGGACATCGCGTTGTACCGCATCGCGCAGGAGGCGCTGACGAACGCGCTCCGGCACGGCTCCGGCGGGATCGTCGAGATCGACCTCGCCTACCGGCAGACGGAGGTGATCCTCACGATCACGAACGAGATCGGCCGCGCGAACACGGTGGCCGAGTCGACGAAACGCGGACTCGCCGGGATCCGGCAACGGGTCGCGTTGTTCGGCGGGCACGCGGAATGCGGACCGCTCGACGACGGCCGGAGCTGGCGGGTCCGCGTCGGTTTTCCCTTGGAGGCACAGTGATCCGGGTCCTGCTCGCCGACGACCACGCGATGTTCCGGTCCGGGATGCGCGCGGTACTGGACACCCAGGCGGACTTCGAATGCGTCGGCGAGGCGGCGGACGGACGCGACGCCGTCGCGCAGGCGGCCTCGCTGCGCCCGGACGTCGCCGTGCTCGACGTCCGGATGCCCAAATTGGACGGTCTGGCCGCGACCGAGGCGATCATGTCCGCGCCCGGCAACGACACCCGCGTCCTCGTGCTGACGACGTACGACTCGGACGAGTACGTCTACCGGGCGCTTCGGGCAGGCGCGAGCGGGTTCCTGCTGAAGAGCCTCGCCCCCGAGGAGCTCGTCTCCGCCATGCGGGTGGCCGCGCGGGGCGACGCGCTGATCGACCCGACGGTGACCCGGCGGCTGGTGTCGACGTTCGCGACCAGCATCGAACCCGCGGCCGCCGAACCGGCGGAACTCGAACGGCTCACCTCCCGCGAACGCGAAGTCCTCCTGCTCGTCGCCGACGCGTCCAGCAACGCGGAGATCGCCGCGCATCTGCACGTGGGCGAAGAGACGGTGAAGACCCACGTCTCCCGGATCCTGGCGAAGCTCGGGCTGCGGGACAGGGTGCACGCCGTCGTCTACGCCTACCGGAACGGTCTCGTCGGCGGACGGTGATCGGTTCGCCGGACGGGGCGCCCGGTGCCAGAATCGCCGCAAGCACGTCGAGTCGGGGAGCTGTGGATGAAACGCTGGGTCACGCTCACGGTCGGGCTGGTCTTGCTGCTGGTCGGTGGCGTCTGGGTGCTCCAGGGCGCCGGCGTGCTGACCGGCAGCTTCATGACCGGGCAGAAACTGTGGTTCCTGATCGGGCTGGTCGCGTTCCTGGTCGGGGTGGTGCTGGTGGCCGCCACCGCCCGCCGCCGCCGGGCACCGACCGACGACTAGCCCGCGCCACTTTCGCATCTCCGGCCCTTCGCCTCCGGCCCTTCGCCTCCGGCCCTCCGCTTTCGCATCTCCGGCTCTCCGCCTCCGGCTCTCCGCTTTCGACCCTCCGGCTCTCCGGCTTTCTGCGGCCACCCGCCGCCGCCGTCACCCCCACGCCCCGCCGCCACCGCCGTGCCTGGATGGCCGACACGCGTGATTGGCGGGACGACACTCGTGCTCGGCCGATCACGGCTGTGACGCCCCTCTGAACACACGAGTTACGCCTCCAAACACGCGAGTCGCACCTTCAATCACGCGAGTTACGTCCCCAATCACGCGAGTTACGTCCCCGATCACACGAGTTCGCCATCCAGTCAGGCGTGTCGTCCGTCTGATCACGAGTGTCGTCCGGCTGGGCACGCGTCGGCGGCGGGCGGACGGTGCGTAACCGAAGACGCGCCACATGTGCCCCAAGCCGTGACTCGCGTGAGCGGGGACGTAACTCGCGTGATCAGAGGCGTAACTCGCGTGATCAGGGGCGTGACTCGCGGGAATCAGGCGAGTTTGAAGATCGGGTAGCCTGGCGCGATCTCCAGCAGCTTCTCGTCGGACGCCTTCGCGTCGACACCGTCGAAGAACACACCGACCTCGAACTTCCAGCGCTTGAGGTACGCACGCAGGATCTCGGGCTTCTCGGCGTCGGCGAGTTCGGTGTAGGTGAACGTCTCGGTGCGGCGCCCTACGCTGAGCTGCCCTTCCCCGGCGACGCGCAGGTTGCGCACCCACTGAGTGACACCGCGCGGAGCGACCAGGTAGCGCTCGCCGTCCAGCTTCAGCAAGTTGACCGGGACCGACCGCAGTTCCCCGCTCTTACGGCCGCGGACCGAGAGCACCCGGCTGCCCAGGACGCTGACGCCGAGCCTCGTCAGCTTGAGCACGAATTCGTTGAACGCGCTGGTCGCCTTCGCGGGCTTGAGGTAGCGGGTGGCGGCACTGGAAGCGGTGGTGGTCATCTCGTCTCCTCGAAAGTCTTCGAGAGCAGTGCTCTCTGTTAAGAGCAGTGAACACCAGAGCGGTGCATCATGTCAAGAGCAGTGCTCTCGTTTAGGTGCGATGCTCTATGGTGAGAGCATGGCCGCCACCCAGACCGCGCGCGAACGCGCCCGCGCCGAGCTCACCCGCGAGATCAAGGACGAAGCCCGCCGCCAGCTCGCCGAGGTCGGCGCGCTCGGCCTCTCCCTCCGCGCGGTGGCGCGGGAGCTGGGCATGGTCTCGTCCGCGCTCTACCGCTACTTCTCCAGCCGCGAAGAGCTGCTGACCGCCCTGATCGTCGACGCCTACAACGCCGTCGGCGAAGCCGCGGAGGCGGCCGACGACCCGAAGAAGACCTCACTGGCGCGGTGGGAGTCGATCTGGCACGCGGTCCGCGCCTGGGCGAAGGCGCACCCGCACGAGTACGCGCTCATCTACGGCTCGCCCATCCCCGGCTACCAGGCCCCGCAGGACACCGTCGCCCCCGCCGGCCGCGTGGCGTTCGCGCTGGTCGCCGTCCTGCGGGACGCGAACCTCCGCATCGAGACGGAGGTCGGCGAGATGCCCGTCGCGCTCCTGCGCCAGCTCGAATCCCTCACCGGGATCCTCAAGATCAACCTGGCCCCGGAGACCGCCTCCCGGCTCATCATGGCCTGGACCCAGCTGTTCGGGATGATCAACTTCGAGCTGTTCGGTCAGTACGTCGGCTCGGTGGACCCGGCGGACGACTTCTTCGCGCACGGCGTCCGGCAGATGGCCGAATTCACCGGGATCAAGATGACCGGCTGAGCGCGGTCCACGACCGCATCAGCAGCTGGACGGCGTCCACCACGTCCTCGTCCCCGGTCCCCTCCGGGCTGAGGAAGCGCTGCAGCAGGAGACCGTCCTCGAGCGCATGCAGGATCAGCGCGAGAAAGGCCGGGTCGGCGGGCGGTTCGACGCCGCGCGCGGCGAGTTCGGTCCGGACCGAGGTCTCCAACAGCGCCCTCGTCGATTTCTCGCCTTCGCCGACCAGCGGGCGCGCGTCGGGATTCCGCAGCGCGTAGAGCGCCAGCTCGGTGCGCAACGTCAGCCAGCCGGCGAGGTGTTCGGCGCGCTCGACGTTCCACGCGCGTAGCCGGTCCATCATCTCGGCGAGGGACCCGACGCCCTCCCGCAGCGCCACGACCTCCTCGGCCTCGCGCTGGGTCCGGCGGCGCAGCAGCTCGACGACCAGCTCGTGTTTGCCGTCGAAGTTGCCGTAGAAGGCGCCGCGGGTGAATCCGGCCCGCTCGGCGATCTGCTCGACGGACGTGCCGTTGACCCCGCGTTCGGAGAACAGCTCGGCGGCCGCCGCCAGCAGGCGCTGCCTGGTCTGCTCGCGGCTTTCCTCCCGCGTCAAGCGTTTCGCCGTCACACGGCGATCTTAGAGTTCGGTGTTCGCCTTCCGGCCGGTCAGCCACACCCCGCCCGCGAGGACGGCGGCGGCGACCACGACGGCCAGCGCGGTGAGCGACCACAACGCCTGGCTCGCCAGGAAAGCGGCGACGGCGCCGAAGAGAACGGCGACGAGGAGCAACGGCGTGGTCCGGACGGCTGCGGAGGCGGGGACGGTGGCCATGGGAGCTTTCCCTTCGGGGTGGGGCGCGGAACACTCGGTTTTCGCGGAGGAGACCGCGCCGGGCGGGTGGCCTTACGCCGAGCGGGGCACGGATCACCCTTCCGGGCGAGATATCGGCGTGGCGGCTAGCGTCACGCGGGGAACGGCATCGAGGGAAAGGCGGCTCGCGGTGGAGAAGTGGGCGGAGCAGGTCGGCAGGATCCGGGTCATCGGAACCGGGGTGATGGGCCGGGGCATCGTCCAGCTCGCCGTGACGGCGGGGCTCGAGGTCGAGCTCGCCGACGCCCGGCCCGACGCGGTCGGCGAGGCCATCGAGCACGTCGGCGCGATGCTCGGCAAGCTCGCCGCGAAAGGCAAGATCAGCGAGGAAGCCGCCGAGTCGGCGAGGGGCAGGCTGATCGCGGCCGAGGGCCCGCTGGCCCCCGCCGACGGTGTCGACCTGGTGGTCGAGGCTGTGCGCGAGGATCTGGAGATCAAACGCACGCTGTTCGCCGAACTGGAACGCGTATGCGGGCCGGACACGGTGTTCGCCACCAACACCAGCTCGCTCTCGGTGACCGAGATCGGGGCCGCGCTGACCGATCCCGGCCGGTTGCTCGGCCTCCACTTCTTCAACCCGGTCCCGCTGATGCGCCTGGTGGAGGTCGTACCCGGCGCGCGGACCGCCGCCTGGCTGCCACCCGCCGTGACCGAACTCGTCCGCGGCTGGGGCCACGAACCCGTCCTCGCCCGTGACGCGCCGGGCTTCCTGGTCAACCACGCCGGTCGCGGGCTGGGCACCGAGGCGCTGCAGATCCTCGCCGAAGGGATCGCGAGCCCGGCCGAGGTGGACCGCGTCGCCCGTGACGTGCTCGGCCTGAAACTCGGCCCGTTCGAACTGCTCGACCTCACCGGGCTCGACGTCTCGCACGCCGTGCTCGAAAGCATCTGGAGCGGTTTCCACGGCGAACCGCGGTTGCGGCCGTCGTGGCTGACGCGCCCCCGCGTGGCCGCCGGGCTGTTCGGCCGCAAGAACGGCGAAGGCTTCTACCCCTATGTCGACGGACAGCAGCAGGTCGAGCCGGAGCCTGCCGCGCCGGAAGCCCCGGCCACGCCGGTGTGGGTCGACGACGAACGGCTCGGCACGCTGCTCTCGTCGGCGGGCATCCAGGTCGTGCACTCCGCCTACCCGGACACGGTCCTGATCGTCAGCCCGATCGGTTCGTCCACTGTGGACGCGGCGCGCGCGGCGGGCCTTCCGGCGGAACGGGTCGTCGGCGTCGATCCCCTCGGCGGCTACGGGAAACGCCTGACGCTTTCGGTACATCCCGCGCTCGACCCGGCCGCCGGCCGCACCGCCTGGGGCGCGCTCGCCGCGACCGGCCTGCCGGTGACCGTGGTCCGCGACGGTCCCGCGCCGATCGCGCAGCGGCTGCTGGCGTCGATCGTCAACACCGCGTGCTTCATCGCCGGGCAGCGGCTCGCGACGCCGGAGGACATCGACACCGCCGTCCGGCTCGGCCTCGGCTACCCGCGCGGGCCGCTGACCTGGGGCGACGAAGCGGGCGCGGATCTCGTGCTGCGGGTCCTGCGCGGACTCGTCGCGAGCACCGGCGACCAGCGCTACCGGCCGAGCGCCTGGCTCACCGAACGCGTCACGCTCGGCCTGCCGCTGACCTCGACCGGCACCTCACCGGCCGACCTGCTCCGCTGAGACCCCTACGCGCGTGAAGGCCCCCTTCCCTCGGCTGAGCCGAGGGAAGGGGGCCTTCACGCGGGATCACCAGCGGCGGTCGGTCACCGCGCCGGTCGTGCCGTTCCAGAACACGTACCCGCCCTGGAAGTTGTTCTGCCGTCCACCGGACACGGAGAACTCGTCCGTCGTCGGGTACCTCAGGTAGGACCGCTCCCAGCCGAGCGCTTCCCAGCGCTGCCGGATCGCCCCGTAGATCGCGTGCGAGTCGGTCTGCGCCGTCCAGTAGACCGAAGCACCCTTGGTGAAGTGGTTGTAGCGGCCGACGCCGTCGGGGGTCGCGGTCTCGTCGGTCGACGGGTACCCGAGGGGACCCTTCTCCCAGTCGAGCTGCTCCCACTTCGCGCGGTTACGGCCCCAGATCGCCTTGGCGTCGGTCTGTGGCGTCCAATAGATCGACCCCTTCTTACTGAAGTGGTTGAACCAGCCCGTGCCGTCCGGGGTCGCGGTCTCGTCGGTCGACGGGTACCCGAGGGGCCCCTTCTCCCAGTCCAGCGCGGCCCACTTCTGCCGGATCCTGCCGTAGACCGGGTGCGCCCCGGTTTCGACGGTGTAGTAGATCGACGCCTGCAGGACACCGGGCCACGGCGGGAAGTGGTTGTACCGGCCGACACCGTCCGGAGTGGACTGTTCGTCGGTCGCGGGCGGACCGAACTTCACGTGCCCGCCGGCGGCGAGGTACTTCTTGAGGATCTCGCCCTCGATCCGCGTCACGCCCGTGTCCTTCGACCAGTACAGCCGTCCGCGCTCGTAGACGCGGAAGCGGACCGTGCCGTCGACGGCCTCGGGCGCGGTCGGCGCGCCGAGTCGTTGCGCCAGCGCGGGTTCGTCGCGGTAGCGCTTGTCGATCGGGGTGATGTAGTTCGCCGTGATCGTCTGGTCGGCGGCGCCCATGGTGATGCTGGTCAACCGCTCGGTGGCCCCGGTGGACCAGCCGGTGAAGGTCGACGAGCCATCGGAAGCGACCTCGGCCGCCTGGATCTCCACGGTCGCGCCTTCGACCACCATCGCCGAAGCCGCTCCGCCTTCCGGCGTGATGCCGAGTGCCGCGGCGACGTTGCCGGTCAGGGTCAGGCGGTGTTCGCGAGGCTTCGCGACATAGGTCTTCGAGACCGTGACCCCGGCACTGTCGGTCGCCGACGCGGTGAACTCCAGGTTGGAGTCCGTGTGATCGGTGAACGGCATGGCGAACTCGGGGCCGGTGCCGCTTTCGGCCGGATGCGCGTGGCAGACCGCGTTCTCCGGGCAATGCCGGACCAGGGTGGTCCAGGTGACCGGGAGGGCGCCGTCCTCGGCGTCGGTGATGGTCGCGCCGACCTTGACCTCCTCACCGACGGCGAACAGGCTGCCGCCGGGGTCGGTCATGGTCAGCTTCGGTGAGTGGTTCCCGGGTGCCACGGCGATGTCCGTGCTCCCGGACGCCTGCAGGCCGTCCTTCACCGTCAGTCTGGCGGTGAACTTCTCGGTCCCGGCCGGATAGGTGTGGCTGACCTTCGCCCCGGTGCCGGTGGTGCCGTCGCCGAAATCCCACGCGTAGGTCAGCTGGTCACCGTCGAAGTCGTACGAACCGCTGCCGTCGAAGGACACCGTGCGGGTTTCCGGGTTCGTCTCGGAAGTGGCGACCGCGACCGGCGCCTTGTTCCCGGTGGTGTAGCTGAGCCGCCGCACCAGGCCGGTGTAGATGTCCGCGTAGACGATGTCGCCGTTGGCCGCGGCGGCGAATTTGACCGGACCGCCGATACCGGTGAACTTCGGCGGCTTCTCCTGCGGACGGACGATCCGGCCCTGCGTGTCGTACTTGGCCGTCCACAGCTTCTGCGTGGCGTAGTCGCCGAAGAAGTACGCACCACGGTATTCCTCCGGGTACGACTCTCCATTGTAGACAATGCCGCCGGTGACGCTGTTGCCGTTGTCGGGGCCCTGGCCGTGCAGGATCGCCAGCATCGGCGGGGTGTACACGACCGAAGCGCACTGCGGCATCGTGGAGAAACCGTCGGACGGCCGGTCGGCCTCGAAGCACGGCCAACCGTGGTTCGAACCCTTTTGGACGAAGTTGATCTCCTCCCAGGTGCCCCAGCCGACGTCCCCGACCACCGGCAGACCGGTGCTGGCGTCGATGCTGAACCGGAACGGGCTGCGGAAACCGGTCGCGAACACCTTGGAGCGCACCGAGTTCGGGTTCGCGGCGGTGTAATACGGGTTGTCCGGCACACCGGCGCCGTCCGCGGTGACGTGGAAGATCTTGCCGTAGATCTTGTCGAGGTCGTACACGTTGAGCGCGAACGGGTCCGCCGAGCCCTGGAAGCGGGCGCTGTCGCCGACCGAGACCCACACCGTGCCGTCGGGGGCGGCGACGACACCGGTGATGCCGTGGACGTCGGTGTTGCCGGGGCCCTCGATCAGGATCTTCTCCCCGGTCAAACCGGTCGGTTCCGTGGTGCCGGACACTGTCCAGCTCGACGCCCGCAGGACGAACCCGCCACCGGCCTTGCGCACCGCGCGCGCAGTGTAGATCTTGCGCGAAGTGGCGAAGTCGGGCGCGACCGCGAGACCGGTCAGCCCCAGATCGGTGGAGGTCGTGACGTCGGTCAGGTTCGCGATCTCCCGGATCTGCCCGGCGGTGGAGATCCAGGCGATCTTGCCCGCCTTACCGGCGGTCAGCATCGAACCGTCGGGCAGGTAGGCGAAGTCCGTCAGGTCGTACGGAGCCTGCCCGCTCGGCTGGTCACGCAGGACGAAGCCGGGCGGCAACGTGGCCGCCGCGGACGCCGAAGTGGACGTCAACGGCACCAGCAAGGTCGCGATCAGCACCGCCACGACGGCGTGACAGAGCGCACGGAATCTCGAAGGCATGCACGGGCCCCTTTCCCCAGTCGAACATCCCATCGACGGGGCCCACCTGGACATTTCACTCTTTCGAGCGGCTTGATTGAACCGTAATCACCACCGTCGGTCGATCACCTGGCCCGTGCTCCGGTTCCAGGTGACATAGCCGCCCTGGAAGCTGCTCTGCCGTCCGATGGGAATGCCGAATTCGTCCGTCGTCGGGTAGCGCAGGTAAGACCGCTCCCAACCGAGCGCGGCCCAGCGCTGCCGGATCGCCCCGTAGATCGCGTGCGAGTCGGTCTGCGCCGTCCAGTAGACCGAGGCACCCTTGGTGAAGTGGTTGTAGCGGCCGACGCCGTCGGGGGTCGCGGTCTCGTCGGTCGACGGGTACCCGAGGGGCCCCTTCTCCCAGTCGAGCTGCTCCCACTTGGCCCGGTTACGACCCCAGATCCCCTTGGCGTCGGTCTGCGCCGTGTAGTAGATCGACGCCTTCTTGCTGAAGTGGTTGTAGCGGCCGACGCCGTCCGGGGTGCCCATCTCGTCGGTCGTCGGGTATCCCATCGGCCCGCGCTCCCAGCCGAGCGCCGCCCACTTGACCCGGATCCGCCCGTACACCGCGTGCGCGCCGGTCGACGGGGTCCAGTAGAGCGACGACAGCCCCGGGCCCGGCCGGTACGGGAAGTGGTTGTACCGGCCGACGCCGTCCGGCGTGGCGGTCTCGTCGGTCGCGGGCGGGCCGAACGTCCGGTGCCCGCCCAGCGCGAGATACCGCGCCAGGATGTCGCCCTCGATCTGCTTCACCCCGGTCTCGGCGCTCCAGTAGAGCCGGCCGTTCGCGTACGGCCGGTAGCGCACGGTCCCGTCGGCGACCTCCGGCCCGGCCGGCCCGCCGAGCCGTTGCCGCAGCGCGGGTTCCGCCTGGTAACGCTGGTCGATCGGGGTGAGGTAGTTCGCGGTCAGGGTCAGGTCGCCCGCCGGGACGGTGACGGTCACCGTGCGCGTGGTCCGCCCGTCGGACCAGTTCGCGAACTTCGAAACGCCGTCCGCGGCGATCTCGTCCGCCACGACCTCGAACGTCGCGCCCTCGGTGACCATCGCGGTGTTGACCCCGCCCTCCGCCGGGATGCTCACCAAAGCCGGGACGTTGGCGGCCAGGGACAACCGGTGCTCACGCGGCATGGCGACGTAGGTCCGGCTCGCCGTCACCCCGGCGCTGTCGGTCACCGTCGCGGTGATCTCGACGCGGGAGTCCTGGTGATCGGTGAAGGGCACGGTGAAAACCGGTCCACCGCCCGGCGAACCGGGATGCGCGTGGCAGGTCGATTCCTCCGGGCAATGGCGGATCAGCGTGCTCCACGCGACCGGCAGCACCCCGTCCTCGGCGTCGGTGGCCGTCGCTTCGACGACGACCGGTTCCCCGACGGCGAAAGTCCGCGCACCGGGATCCGTCATCGCGAATTCCGGCGAATGGTTGCCGGGTACCACGACGACGTCGGCGCTCGCGGACGCGCCGAGCCGATCGGTGACGGTGAGACGCGCTGTCGCCCGTTCGACCCCGGCGCCGTAGGCATGGGTCACGCGGGCACCGGTCTGGCTCGTACCGTCGCCGAAATCCCAGTGGTAGGTCAGCGGATCGCCGTCGAAATCATAGGAACCGGCGCCGTCGAAGGTCACCGTCCTCGTCGACGGCTCGGTGCTCGACACCGCCACCGCCACCGGCTCGGCGTTCGTCCCCGGATAGCTGAGCCGCCGCAGGTTCCCGGTGTGGATGTCGGCGAAGACGATGTCCCCGTTGGCCGCGGCCGCGAACTTGACCGGGCCGCCGACACCGGTGAACTTCGGCGGCCGCTCGGGCGCGCGGACGAGCCTGCCCTGGCTGTCGTACGTCATCGTCCAGATCTTCTGCGTGACGTAGTCCCCGAAGAAGAACGCGCCCCGGTATTCGTCCGGATAGGACGATCCACTGTAGACGATCCCCGCGGTGACGCTGTTCCCTTCGTCGGCACGGGAACCGTGGTGGTACGCGGTGACCGGCGGTGTGTTGACCACGCCCGCGCAACCGGCGAGGCCGGAATACCCCGGCGTGGGCGCGTTTCCTTCCCAGCAGGGCCAGGCGTGGTTCGCCCCGGGCCGCACTACGTCCACCTCCTCCCAGGTGTTCCAGCCGACGTCCCCGACGACCGGGAGGCCGAGCCGCGGATCGAGCGAGAACCGGAACGGGCTGCGGAAACCGCCGGCGAAGACCTTGGAACGAGCGGCGTCCGGCGCGGTGGCCGAGTAGTACGGGTTGCCGGGGACGCCGGCGCCGTCCGGGGTGATGTGCAGGATCTTGCCGTAGAGCTGATCGAGGTCGAGCGAACGCAGCGCGCCGGGATCCATCCTGGTGAAGTCGGCGGCGTCGCCGATGGAGATCCACAAGGTTCCGTCGGGCGCCGCGACTAGTCCGCTGATGCCATGGACGTCGTAGAACCCGGGAAGGTCGACGAGCACTCGTTCGTTCGAGAGACCCGTGGGGACGTCCGTGCCGGTCACCGTCCAGCGCGCCACCCGCATGGTGAAGGCGCCACCGGAGGTGTCGAACGACCACGTGAGGTAGATCTGGCGTGAGGTGGCGAAATCCGGCGCGACGGCCAGCCCGACGAGGCCGAGGTCCCCGTCGTCGTGGACGGGAAGACGCGCGATCGTCCGCGCCGGACCGCCGGCGGGGACCCAGGCGACCTTGCCGCTCTTGCCGATGCTGAGCACCGAACCGTCCGGCAGATAAGCGAAATCGGTCAGATCGAAGGCGGCTTGGCCGCTCGGCTGGTCACGCAGGACGAAGCCCGACGGCAAGGTCGGCGCCGCGGCCGCTTCGGGCGCGCCCACCCATCCCGGGAGAAGCAGGATTGAAACCGACAATACGGCGAACAGGCGAACGAGTGCCCGGCTTCTGATCATCTGCGCTTCCCCGCTTCCGGCGTGTCAAGGCACGTCGCCGGAAGCGGGGAAGTCATTGCCTCCGGAAGCTTTCCTTTATTTCAAAGCAATCGAACCGCAATGATCGTCACGCGGTGGAGTGATCAGGGCACGACCTGTACGACGCCGCCCTTCTGCAGCAGCGTGAAGTACTTCTGCGAAGCCGCCGCGGACAGGTGGATGCAGCCGTGCGAGTACACCGAGAGGCTGCCGGTGTGGAACGCGATACCCGGCAGGAAGAACACGGAGTTCGGCATCGGCGCGTCGAACTGCTTCGAGTGATAGTTCTTGACCTTGGCCGAAACGTGGAAGACACCCGTCGGCGTGGCGTACCCCTTCTTGCCGGGCAGCTGCTTGACCGGGCCGTAGATGACCTTGCCGTCCTGCAGCAGCCACGTCTTCAGCGCCGATAGGTCCACGCAGGCGCTCACGCCCGGCGAGGCCAGCGCGGCCTTGCAGGGAACGTCGGCGGCGTTCGGGGCCGGCTTGGGCGCCGGCTTCGGCGTGGGTTTCGGGGTGGGCTTGGGCTTCGAGGACGTCGGCTTCGGCGTGGAACTGCTGCTGCTCGGCGAGGGCGACGGTGTCGGCGACGAGGATGAGGTGGCCGGCGTGGAAGACGGCGCCGACGTGGTCGTGGTCCCGCCCTGAGCGACGGCCCCGCCGCCGGGCGCGCTGCCGCCCCCGTTGCCGGAGCACGCGGTCAGCACCAGCGCGGTGGCCAGTGCGGTCACCCCCACCAGGAAACTCTTCACGACCCGTACCCCCGTTTGTCCGTAGTCCGTCCGACATGGGTAAAGACGGAGCTAACCCGGCCGGGGTTGTTGATCGGAAGGTCACGATCGCGTCTCAGGCACGCGGCCGACGACCCGCGCGTACATGCGGCCGGGATTGGCCCCCTCGTCCAGGTATCCGGGCAGCGGCGGCAGGTCCCGCGCGAACGCGGCCAGCCTGCCGAACAGTTCGTTCGCGTCGGCGGGGCGCCGTTCCGGGTCCTTCTCCAGCAGCTCCGCGAGCAGGACGTCGAGTCCACGCGGGACACCGTCCACTTCGGCCGGGCTCTCCTTGACCTGTTTCTCGAACACCGCGTACGCCGTCGGCCCGGTGAACAGCTGCCTGCCGGTCAGCATTTCGTGCAGCACGCAACCCAGGGCGTACAGATCGCTGCGCGGGCCGGCGATTCCGCGCTGGATCTGCTCGGGCGCCATGTACGCGGGGGTGCCCAGGATCTGACCCGCGCGGGTGAACTGGGCGACGTCGGTCTCGCGCAGCATCGCGAGCCCGAAGTCGAGCACCTTCACGCTGCCGTCGGGGCACAGCATCAGGTTGGTGGGCTTGAGGTCGCGGTGGCAGATGGACAGCGCGTGCGCGGCGGACAGCACGGCGCACGCCTGCGCGGCGATCGCGGCCGCCCACGGCACCGGCAGCGGACCGTGTTCGGCGGCGAGGTCGGCGACGGTCACGCCTTCGATGAACTGCATGACCTGGTACAACCGCTCGTCGTAGGTGCCGAAGTCGTAGAGCGTCGGTGCGCCCGCGTGTTCCAGGGTCGCGAGGATGCGCGCCTCACGGATGAAGCGTTGTTCGAGCTCGGCGTCCGGACCGCCGGGGAGCCCGAGGAACTTCACCGCCACGCGGCGGCCGAGATGCCGGTCGTGGCCGGCGTAGACCGCACCCATCCCACCTCGCCCGAGCGGGAGCTCGTCGAGTTCGTAACGGTCCGCGATCAACAACCTATTTCTCCGGCTTGAGCTGGCCCTCAGTCAGTCCCGTCAAGCCTAGCCTCACCAGCTCCAGGCCCGATTCCGCCGCCTCACGGAGCGCGGCCTCGAAGGCGGCGAGCCGGGTGAACGCCTCCCCGAAGGCGCGCTGCGTCTCGATCGGCAGACGCGGGACCTTGGTGCGTTTGAGGTCGATCCTGGTCGACGAGGTCGGCGCGATCTGCCCCGCCGCGCGCAGGCATCCGGCGAGGAACGCGGCGTCCAGCCGGTCAGGATCGGTGCGGTACTTCGACATCGTCGGCTCCGCGTCGATCGTCTCTCCACTGTGGACGTACGCGGGGATGGACTGCGACGCGACGACGTCGCCTTCTTCCACCGCTTCCGGCACGGTGAGCACGCCGGACTTCAGCAGCTCGCCGATCGTGACGAACGAGGGCTTCTCGTCGGATACCGCCAGCGACGGCAGTTCCGGCCGGATGCCCTCGAAATACCGGCGGACTTCAAGGAAGGCCTCCCCCGCGTGTTCGTCCCGATCCTGGTACCGCGCGGGGGAAAGGTCGATCTCCTCGTCGAGCAGGTCGATGATCCGGACCGTGCCCGGCACGTCGGCACCACGGAGGTGTTCCTCCACAGTGGACGGATCAGTCGCCAGCAGCAGCCGGGACGGCGGCCGCTGCCCGGGTTCCGGTCGCCGCAGCAGCCAGAGATCCGCCGCGCCGACCGTCACCACGGCACGCAAGGCCCCGGCGCGCAGCAGGTTCCCGCGGATCCGCCGCCCGGTGCGGCGTCCGGCGGCGGCGGGCGGCATGCGGATCGCGACCAGCCCACCGGGTTTCACGTGCGCGAGACAGTGCTGCACCCAAGCCAGTTCCGGTTCGCCGCGCGGCGGCTGGCCGTACACCCAGCGCGGGTCGCCGACGAGTTCGTCGTAGCCCCATTCCCGTTCGTTGAACGGCGGATCGCAGACGACGGTGTCCGCGAGAACCCCTTCGTAGGAGTCCATCGACAGGGCATCCGCTCCGTACATCTCCATGTCCGCGCCGGCGAGCAGCAGCCGGTGCGCCGCGATGCACGAGGTCGCCGGATCGCCGGTCTGGCCGAGCAGACGCGACCCGCCGGAGGCGAGCAGCAGTGTCCCGAGCCCGCACGCGGGATCGAGCACGACACCGGGTTCGGGGCCGGCGAGCCGGGACACCAATGCCGCCACCGGCCCCGGAGTGACGGACAGCTGCCGGGAGTGCGCCTCGACGTAGCGCTCACACAGGAACTCGAAGGCCTCGCGCGCACCTCGCTCGGCGGCGAAGCGGTCCAGCAGCTCGAGCAGCTCGGCGTCGTCGTAGCGCGGCGAGAAAGTCCACGCGTGGCGCCGCGAGAGATACGACCCGACCCGGCCGACCCGGTCGCCGAGCGCCAGGTCGTCGCCGAGGTTCCGCAGCCGCTGCCAGATCCGGTCGCCGAGCGAGATCTCGACGGGTTTCCCCCGCTCCAGCAGCCACTTTTCGACGGCGACCAGGGAAAAGAAGGGGCTCGACGCCGTCCCGCCGACGGGTGGCGGAAAATCGCCGTAACGTCGGCGCCAGTTGCTGACGGCGGCGCGGCCGACGCCGGCGATGCGCGCGATGTCCGCCGCGGTGACGGTGGCTTGCTCCTCCATCGCCGCATCGTAACCGACAGCGGACTATTCCAACCCTTTGTTTGTGAACTCAGTACACAACTGCTTTACTGGGTCTCATGAGGTACACCCTTCGGTACGCCGCCGGCTCGGACGTCGGGCGGCGCCGCCAGGTCAACCAGGACTCGGTCTACGCCAGCGCCAGGATGCTGGCCGTCGCCGACGGTATCGGCGGCCAGCCGCACGGCGAGGTGGCCAGCGCCCAGGCCGTGGGCGTCCTCTCCCGGCTCGACAAGGACCTCCACGGCTTCGATCTCGCGGACGTCGACCTGGCCGCGGTGCTCTCCGGCGGCCTTCGCGCCATCGACGACCGGCTCGCCGCGACGGCCGAGCAGGAGCCCGAGACGCGAGGCATGGGCACCACGCTGACCATGCTGCTGTTCGACGGCTCCCACTTCACGGCCGCCCACATCGGGGACTCGAAGGGCTACCTCCTGCGCGGCGGCACGCTTCAGCGCTTCACCCGCGACCACACGCTCGCGCAGGCCCTCGCGGACGACGGGCGCATCGACCCTTCGGAAGTCGAGGGGCACCCTCGCGGATCCCTGTTAATGAAGGCGCTGCTGAGCACCGGCAGCGGCGAAGCGGACATCTGGACCTTCGACGCCGCGCCCGGAGACCGTCTCCTGCTGTGCTCGGACGGGTTAACGGCAACGGTTGTCGAAACCGTTATCAAGGACGTCCTGGGGGCGTTCCAAGATCCCGCGGAGACCGTCCCGAGACTGATCGACCTGGCCAACGAAGGCGGCGGACCGGACAACATCACCTGCGTCGTGGCCGACGTTCTCGCACCTGCTCCCGCCTGAGCCCTCGAAGCCGCGACCGCAGGTCAGACCCGCCTTCGAGGGGGCGAAACGGCATCCGGTATCGTTCCCCACGGAGGATTGGCCGAGCGGCCTAAGGCGCACGCTTGGAAAGCGTGTTGGGTTCACGCCCTCGCAGGTTCGAATCCTGTATCCTCCGCCGTCAGCAAGGCCCCGGACGTTCCGACGTCCGGGGCCTTGTTGATTACTTAGCAGGACCTTCACTTAACAGAGTCAGTTGATCACGCTAAGTTTAACAGTGGTCGTTCCAGCCCCCGACGTCCCAAGGAGTCCGCCAAAATGGCCGGAGTCGAAGAGATCCGCGCTGGTATCGCGCTCGCGAACGAGAAGGCATCCGCGAGCATCGCCGCACTTCAGCAGGCAGCGCAGTCTCTCGAAGAAGCCCAGCTTTCGCTTTCCCAGGCCACCCAGGGCAGCACCCAGCACGAGGTGAGCCAGGCGCACGGGCTTCTCGCCGAGGCCCTGCAGGGCATCACCGGCATGCAGAGCACCATCCAGGCGGGCATTTCGTCGGCCGAGTCGTACTCGACCCGTCTCTGACATGTACCTCGAGGAGCTGCACCAGCTGCTGACGGCCGTGCAAACCGGCCTCGCCGACGGGCGCGCCCATGCCGAGCGGGCCAGGAGCCTGCTCGAAGAGTCCCGGCGCGCCATCGTGGAACCCCAGGCCCAAGCCGTGCCATGGGTGCCGCCGCAGCTGGCGCAGGCCGACGAGGGAATGGAAAACCTCCTGACGCGCCTTTCCGCCGCTGACGACCTGGTCAGCGGCTACCAATCCCGCCTCTGAGATCGGCGAGCCGGTATGGGCAGCAAAGCGAGTGAACAGCGCAATCGCGTCGTTACGGCGCTCGAGCGGGTCCGGCACCAGATCGGCCTCGTCCTCGGCGCCGCCGCCGGCGCCCGTCAGTCCGCCGAGGCGGAGCTGGCCAAACTCGAACTGGAACAGCACATAGTCCGGGTGGGGATGAACAACTCCACCTCGGAGCAGTACACCGAATGGTCGCGGCATCCCGCCGCGAACGAGGTGTTCGGCCTGCTCGGCAGCGTGCGCGGCCAGTTCTACGCGGACTGGGAAGCGGGCCCGAACGCGTTGCGCGAACTCGTCGCGCACAACGCGCCGGGGCCCGCGAGCCAGCCACCGGGCAACTGGCTCGGCCGCGTCGGCGGGAATCCCGGCATCACCGCGCCGGGACTGTGGCGCGTCGGCTCGGCGACCGTTTCGGGCAAGGACGTCCCGCGCACGTTCGACGTCGCCGTGCCCCTGCTCGACGAGTCGCATCTGTCCATCACCTCGGCACCCAAGACCAGGGCCGCGGTGGACGGCATCGTGCAGAACCTGCTGATGCGGATCCTGAGCACGTTCGAGCCCGGCGCGGTGCGCGTCCACCTGTGGGACGTCGGGCAGCTGACCGCGATCCTGCCCGACCTGTACCCGCTGAGCCGCACGAGCGCGCTCACGCTGTACGACCCGGGACGGCTCGAAGACCTCCTCGACGAACTGGCGGGCCACATCCGCCGCATCCACGCGACCGGGATGCAGGCGGGGCACACGTCGCTGCGGGAGATCCGGCGGGCGAGCGGCCAGCGCACCGAACCGTTCCGCGTCGCGGTGCTCTACGGCAACGGCGAAACGCTCGAACCGGAACGAGCCCGCGAACTGAAGCGCGTCGCCACCGGAGCGCTCGCTGCGGGGATCTGCCTGATCCTGATCGACGTGCCGACCATGCTGTCGACGTCGGTCGAATCGCTGAGCCTGCACGACGAGCGGCGCGCGAAGAGCAGCATGACCGGCCCCGACCTGGTCGTCGACCTCGATCCGCCGATGCCGTCCGGCCAGGTCATCCGCGCCGCCGGCCGGATCGCCGAAGCGCTGATCGCCAAACAGGGCGGGCCCCGCGCGTTCGCCGACCTCCTGCCGACCGAGCTGGGCAAGGAGAGTTCGGCGCGTGAGCTGCGGGCACCCGTCGGCTTCTTCGAGGGCGAGCCGGTGGAGGTCGTCATCGGCGACGCCAGCCCGCACGCGCTCATCGGCGGACCGAGCGGTTCGGGGAAGACGAACTTCCTGTACTCGCTGCTCGGCAGCCTCGCGGCGCGGTACTCGCCCGACGAGCTCGCGCTGTACCTGCTGGACTTCAAGGAGGGCGTGTCGTTCGCCGGTCTCGCGCCGGGACGGCGGGACGCCAGCTGGCTGCCGCACGCCAAGCTCATCGGGGTCAACGTCAACACCGACCGCGAATTCGGCCTGGCGCTGCTGCGGTTCCTCGCCGACGAGCTGCGCCGCCGGTCCGCCGCGGCGAAACTGCACGAGGTCACCAACCTGTCGGACCTGCGCGAGCAGGATCCGGGCGGGCACTGGCCACGGATCGTCGCGGTGATCGACGAGTTCCAGTACCTGTTCGCCGGGCGCGACGGCGTGACGGCGACCGCGACCCAGCTGCTGGAGGACATCGCGCGGCGAGGCCGGTCACAGGGCATCCACCTGGTGCTGGCGAGCCAGGACGTCGCCGGGATCGAGGCCTTCTGGGGCAAACCGGCGGTGTTCGAGCAGTGCACGCTGCGGATCGCGATGCCGAAGGCGCGGCGAGTGCTGTCCGAGACCAACAACGCGGCGGTCTCGGCGCCGAAGTGGCACGCGGTGATCAACCACGATTCCGGGGTGGCGCACGGGAACCAGCTCGCCCATGTGCCGGACGCGAGCACCAAGGACGTCTTCAACAAACTGCAGCACCGGCTCTGGGAGCGATACTCGGAGTCGTTCAAGCGGCCCCGGCTGTTCGACGGGGCGCATTCCCCTGTGCTGGAACAGTTCCCGGCGTTCTCGGAGCTGAAGCCGACGGACAAGCCGCGGGCCTTGCTCGGCCAGTCCATCGACGTCGACGAGGCCGCCTGCGGGGTCGAGCTGCCGAAGGCACCGGGACGCAACGTCGCCGTCCTCGGCGCGGCCACCGCGGAAGCACTGTCCATCATGGACTCGGCCGCTCGATCGCTGGCCCGCCAGTATCACCGCGAGTCGGTGGAGTTCGTGCTCTCGTGCCCCATCGAGGCGTCCGTCCCCGCCGTGGCGGAGCTGGCCGAACGCCTTCGCGCGGAAGGACACGACGCCACCCTGGTCGACGATCTGCCCGCCCGGGTAATCGATATCGCGGAAAATCTGTCCTCTTTGGACAAAGCGCGAGTGCTGCTGCTGTACGGCGTCGACGCGTCGATCCCCGCGCTGGAAGCGAAGGCGCCCGGGCAGCTCAAGAGCGGCCTGGACCAGCTGCGGGTGTTGCTGAAGCAGGGACCGACGCACGGCGTCCACACCATCGGCTGGTGGCGCAGCATCGCGCGGCTGAAGGACACGCTCGGTTTCGCGGGCACGGACGACATCGGGACCTGGGCGGCGTTGGACGTCCAGGGCAACGAGCTGTCACCGTTCGCCGCGGGGCAGGTCGTGCACTGGTCGCCGCGACCGGGCCGGGCGCTGTTCTTCGACCGCACGACCCACGGTGCCCCCGAGGTGATCATCCCGTTCCAGCGTCCGGAAGGGCTTCTCGATGGATGACGGCATCACCGCGGCCATGCGGTACAAGGAGATCGTCGGCCTCGCGCGCGCTTCGGCGGAGAACCTGCGCGACTGGGAGATCGGCCGCGCGGACGAGCTGGAGGCGCGGCTCGCCGAGGCGCACCAGGCCGTCGCGGACGCCGCCGAACGCGAGCAGCGCGCCGTCGACCGGTGCACACGCTGGTGGAAGATGGCGCAGCACAACGTCGAAGGCCTCGCGTGGCTGCCCGACGACGAGGACCCGAAGCCCGTCCCGACCGCGCGGCCCGGGTACCTGGAGAAGTACCTGGAAGAGGTCAAGCCGAGCTACCAGGAACTCGTGCAGGCGGTGCTTTCCCTGGGGTGGCGCGCCAAACGCTCCTGACCGACACGTGTCGTCCGTCCAATCACGCGTGTTCGCCTTCCAATCACGCGTGTGCGCCGCCTGATCACGCGAGTTACGCCGCCAACCACGCGAGTTACGCCCCCAATCACGCGAGTTACACCTCCGATCACAGGTACTCGCTGGGGGAACACGTGACTGGACGGACGACACGTGTGACTGGAGGGACGACACGCGTGTTTGGGGGCGTAACTCGCGTGACTGGGGGCGCAACTCGCGTGACTGGGGGCGCAACTCGCGTGACTGGGGGCGCAACTCGCGTGACTGGGGGCGCAACTCGCGTGACTGGGGGCGCAACTCGCGTGACTGGGGGCGCAACTCGCGTGACTGGGGGCGCAACTCGCGTGACTGGGGGCGTAACTCGCGTGACTGGGGGCGTAACTCGCGTGACTGGGGGCGTAACTCGCGTGACTGGGGGCGTAACTCGCGTGATTGGAAGGCGAACTCGCGTGACTGGGGGCGTAACTCGCGTGATTGGAAGGCGAACTCGCGTGTTTGGGGGCGTAACTCGCGTGAAGGCCCCCTTCCCTCGGCTCAGCCGAGGGAAGGGGGCCTTCACGCGAGTCGCTACGGCTTCGGCAGGTAGGGACCGAACACCTTCTCCAGGTAGTCCGCCAGGTCGTGGAACGCGTCCTGGACGGGGTTGCCCGCGCTCGGCCGGAAGCGCAGCACCTGCGGGTCGTGGTCGCTCGCCTGCTTCGCGAACTCGGCGTTCAGGTGGACGACGTCGTAGTCGAGCCCGCGCGGCGCCTTCGACGCCAGGATGTGGTCCAGCACCTGCGACTGGCCCTCGAAAACGTAGCTGTACCGCTCGTTCTCGGGCAGCGACGCGATGAGGTCCTTCAGCGCGCCACCGGCGGTCAGCGTCTCGACGGCGGGCGAGAACGGGTAGTCGTTCAGGTCACCCGCCACGACGACGTTCGCGTTCTTGTCCGACGCGAGCAGCTTGTCGACGAAGCCACGGAGCACGGTCGCCTGCTTGGCCCGCTGCACCTCGGAACTCCGGACCGGCGGCTGGTTGCGGCCGTGGGTCGGCTGGTCGCCGCCCTTGGAGTTGAAGTGGTTCGCGATGACGAACACGGTGCGGCCCTTGAAGACGAACTCGCCGACCAGCGGTTTGCGGCTGGCTTCCCACGCCTCGTTCCCCGGCTCGACCCGTCCGGGCGAGACGGTCAGGTGGGTCTTGCCGCCCTCCTTCACCACACCGACCGGCGTGGTCGCGTCGCCGCCCTCGCGGTCCACAAAGGACACACGAGCCGGGTTGAACAGGAAGCCGACGCGGATGTTGCCGCCCGGCTGGCCGCCGTCCTTGCCGTTCTCCGGATCGATCTGACGCCACTCGTAGCGCGGGCCACCGGCGGCGACGATCGCGTCGACGAACTTCCGCAACGTCTGGTCGGCGGCGACGGTGCCGTCGTTCGTCGGCCCGTTGTTGTCCTGGATCTCTTCCAGGTTCAGGATGTCCGGCTTCGCCAGGTTGCCGACGACGGCCTTGGCCAGCTCGCCGAACTTCTCCGCACTGTCCACAGCGGACAGGTTTTCGACGTTGTAGGTCGCCACGGCGAGCTCACCGCTGCGCTGCGCGCGGGTGCTCTCGCGCTGCAGCCCGTTGTCCTTGGCGGCACCCAGCTTCGTGGCGAACAGCGTGTAGCCGCCGAAGTTGCTGTACTCGACCGGACCGGAGGTCTCGCCGGTGAGGACGTCCCCGGTGTTGACCTTCGGGAACGGCTGCTGGGCGAACGGGATCAGCGACGCGACCTTGAGCACGCCGGTGTTGAGCCGGTCGTAGTCCAGGTACACCGCGCCACCGCGGACGCTCGGGTTCTGCTTCGGTTTGGTGGTCACGTAAAGCTCGTTGAACGACGACGTCGGGCCGACGACGCGCGCGTCGGAGACACTGACGATCTCGCTCTCGTGCGTCTCCCAGAAGTCCAGCGAGTACTTCGCGGGCTCCAGCGGCAACGGCTCGATGCTGCCGCCCGGCGCGGGGGCCACGGTGTCCGGGACCGTCTCTGGCGAGACGACGGTCGGTGCGGGCAAAGCGTTCCCGCTCGACTGGACCGTCCACTGTGCACTCGTCAGCTCGGTGAGCGACTGGTACGGCGAGGTCGCGGGAGCGTCCGGGTAGAACTCGCGGACGGTGCCGCCGGCGGTCACCGCGTCGCCGACGGCCACGGCGGGCGTGGTCGAGCCGGTGAAGACGAACAGGCCCTCGCTGGTGCGCGGGTCGGCGTCGGGAGCGGTGTCGGTGAGCCAGAACCCGCGCGCCGAGCCGAAGCTCCGGATCGCGGTCACGACGCCGGTGACCCCGGCGACCTTCCGGTCCTTGAACGGCGAGATCCGGGTGGTGCCCTGGATGTCGTGGATCTTGGCGTCGACCGGCGGCGGCCCGGTCTCGCCCGGCGTCTCCCCCTTGGCGTTGGTCGGGGTGGGCGCGCCGGAGGTGAAGTCGGCGGCGTTGTCGTCGGTGTCCGCGAGCGTCGTCCCCCTGGCGACGGAGGCGGTGTTGGACGGCGCCGGCGCCGTGGCACCCTCGCGGATGACGGCGGCCGCACCGAAGCCGACCAGGTCCTTGATCCGGCTGTCGGCCGCGCAGTCGGCGGCGGTCTTGCAGGTCAGCGCCGTGGTGCCCTGGACGAGCGCGACGGTGCCCGCGGTCGCGGACAACGCCAGGGAGCCGGTGGCGTCCGGCGTCGGCAGCGCGACCGTGCCACCCGAACCCTTCGCCTGCGCGACGAGGTACCGCGCGCCCGGCGCGACACCGCCGGCCAGCGGCGTGACCTGCCAGCTGTTCCCCGACGCGGGCGCGTACTGGACGCTGAAGCCGTCGAGGCTCACGGCGGCCGTGCCGCGGTTGGCGAGTTCGATGAAGTCGTTGGTCAGCGTGGCACCCGAATTGCCGCCACCGCCGTAGACCTCGGCGATCACGGCGTCGGCACTGGGCGCGGCGAGCGCGGCCGGAGCGGTGATGCCGCTCACGACCAGGCCGGAGGCGACGGCCACGGTCAGGGCCCGTCTCCGGGCGGCACGTCGGGAAATGGTCACGCTGAGTCCCCTTTTCGCAAGATCGGTCGAGGCATACTCCCCCGAACAAGTGAAATGAGGAAGACGGGAAGACAACGATTCGTCACCGCTAGCCCGTTCGGACCCTCGCGTGAGAAGATCGGGCTCCGCCGCCTGCTACCTACCAGGAGGCGTTTTTCATGCGCGGACTGCTTTGCGCGATCGTCGCGGCCGGTCTCGTGATCCCGGTTCCTCCGGCGGCCGCCAAACCACCGGACAAGGTCGCGTTCGAGGTGATGACCCCGGCGAGCACGGTCGCGTCGCGCACTGACCGGCGGCCGAACGCGGGCGGGATCTTCGATCCGGTCGCGCGCAAGACCTTCGTCTCGTGGTCCGGCCAGGCCGCCGACACCTACGTCCAGGCCTACGACCACCGCACCGGTGTCTGGACGGCGCCGAAGAAGATCGCCGACGGCGAGTCCGATCCGCACAACTACCCGACGATGCTGCTGGCGGGCGACGGACATCTGCTGATCTTCCGCGGTATGCACAACAAGCGGACCGTGATCAGCCGCGCGCCGCTCGCGCATTCCCTGGACGGCACCTGGACCGCGATGGAGGTCCCCGAGGGCGCCGCGGCGAGCTACCCGATGCCGGTGAAGACCGTCGACGGCACGCTGTTCCTGTTCTACCGGGAGACCACGAAGGAACTGGATCCGGCGGCGAACTCCGACTTCCGCCCGATGAAGTACCTCGTTTCCCGCGACCACGGGAAGACGTGGCAGAACTCCGTGCGGCTGACCGGGAAGCCTTGGGCGTTCGGCTCACTGGGCCGGGCCGACCACATGGACGAGATCTACGTCGGGCAGCTGCGGTACCTGCCGTCGGCCGGGCGGATCCAGTTCGTCTACACGCTCGCGGGCGGCGGTCCCGCGCAGCACAAGCACGACGTCTACCACCGGAACGTCTACCACCTGTCGTTCGACGTCCGCACCCTGCGTTTCTTCTCCGCGGCCGGCCGCGACCTCGGCACCCAGGTCGACGACGCCGAGCAGGAGCGGTATCTCAAGGTCGTCGAAACGCCGCTCGAACTCCCCGGCGGGCTCAAGTCGCCGGACTACATCCTTCAGGTCGGCACCCAGCGCGACGGCAAACCGTTCGTCACCTGGTTCCAGTTCGACGCCGCGGGCTCGCCGCGCGATTTCGTGGGCGCGTGGAACGGCCGGAACTGGGAAGTGCGCGAAGTCGCGAACGGTCTCCGATTGCGCGAGATCGAACAGCTCAATGGCGGCACATGGCGCGTTTACGGAACGCGAGACGGTCGACCGGGCATCGAAACGTTCCTGCTCGGCAACGGTCGCGAGTGGCGCCCGGAAACCTTGATCACCACACCGAAACCGGTCCAGCGCGTCGAAGTGATCACCGGTTTCCGGGACCCGGCGCGCATTCTGGCGACCGGTGCGTCCAGTGCCCGTGACGTCTCCGTGGCCGACGGTGACATTTATGTCGCGGGAGCCCCGAGCAAATAGCCCATTGGTGTTCCACTGCCTTAAATGAACCTCAAGTCCGGGTACAACCGAGCATTTCCGGAGCTACCTTTGGCGACGTGAGCGAGGACACAAATCCTCGGCTCACGTCGCCGGAGGAGGTGTCCGATGAACTGGCTCGTCGTCGGTACGGCACTGGTTCTGCTGCTGAGCATCGCGCTGGCCGTCGACCTGCGCGACCGGGAACGCGGCGGACGTCCGGTGACCCCTTTCGGTGGAGCGCGGCTCGACGCCGTACTGCGCGAGGCCGACCTGAGCGAACGGCTTCTCGACGCTCACCGGGGAGGGTGAGCAGGGGGACTGGGGGCGCACCGCCGGTGCACGGGACCCGTCGGGGGAGGACGGAGCCCGTACACCGGCGGTGTGTCATTTCTCCTCGTGAGTGGCAAGGACGGTTCTAACCGTCCTTGCCACTCACGAGACTTTTGAACCGCAGGAAGGTCACAGCCGTATCACAGGGCGGAGGGGCCGGTTTCCCCCTGACTACGGAGGTATCGATGCGACGGCGACTGCCGATGGCACTGTTCGCGCTGGTCGTCTGGGTGCTCGCGGGCTGCTCGACGGCCACGGGCGCCGCCCCGGCGACACCGGGTGCCAACCAGGCCGACATCACGTTCTCCCAGCAGATGGTCCCGCACCACCAGCAGTCGATCCAGGTCGCGAATCTGGCCTCGGAACGGTCGGCCTCGGAGTTCGTGAAGGCCACCGCCGCCAAGATCGTCAAGGCCGAGTCGGCGGAGGTCCAGACCATGACCGGCTGGCTGCAATCCTGGAACGCGGCCGTCCTGCCCGCGGCGGGGCACGCCGGCCACGCGATGCCGGGGATGATCACCGAGGGGCAGGTCGCCTCGCTGCAGAACCTGTCCGGCGCCGAGTTCGACAAGGTGTGGCTACCGCTGATGGCCGAGCATCTGCGCAACGGCGTCGCGATGGCCAAGACCGTGCTGTCTTCGGGCGAGCACGCCGAGACGAAAGCGCTGGCACAGGAGATCGTCGAGAACCAGACGGCGGCGATCGACGAGATCACCGCGCAGCTTCCTTGACCCCCTGAAGACCCTCCAACGCCCTCCGGTATTGTTCTCGGCGGTGGCGTGTCCGAGCGGCCGAAGGAGCACGACTCGAAATCGTGTGACGGTTAATACCCGTCCGTGGGTTCAAATCCCACCGCCACCGCAGCGAAGAGCCGGTCTCCACGGAGACCGGCTCTTCTGCGTTCGCGGCTACTTGTTGAACTTGTCCTTGAGGTCCTGCACGCCGCCTTCCGCGCGGTCACGAAGGTCGTGCCCGGCCTCCTTGACCTCGCCCTTGGTCTGGTCGGCCCGGCCGGAGTTCGCGAGGTCGGAGTTGTCGGTCTTCTCGCCGAGCTTCTCCTTGGCGGCGCCGATGGCCTGTTCGGCCTTGTCCTTCGCCTTGTCGAAAACGCTCATGGCGGATGTTCCTCCTTCGACTGCGGCCACCGTCTGCGGCCGCCTGTCTCCGGGTTACCCGGGCCACGGGATCCGACACATCTGTCACCCGGTGCGGTTACCCCGTCGCCCGTGGAAGAACTCTTCGAGCAGGGCCGCGCATTCGGCCTCCAGCACGCCGCCGACGACCTCCGCGCGGTGGCTGAGCCGCCGGTCGCGGACGACGTCCCACAGCGACCCCACGGCCCCGGTCTTGGGCTCCCAGGCACCGAAGACGACCTTCGCTACCCGGGCCATCACGAGCGCGCCGGCGCACATCGTGCACGGCTCCAGCGTCACCGCGAGCGTGCAGCCCTCCAGCCGCCAGCCGTCGCCGTAGCTTTCGGACGCGGCCCGCAGCGCGAGGATCTCCGCGTGCGCCGTCGGGTCGCCGAGTTCTTCGCGGGCGTTGCGCGCGGAAGCGAGGGGGGTCCCGTCCGGCGACAGGACGACGGCGCCGATCGGCACGTCGTCGCCCTCACCTCGCGCCGCCGCGATCGCCGCCCGGACGGCGGCGATGTCGGCGGCGGAGGCGGCGGGGCTCAGATCTCGTCCAGGATCTTGGCGAACTCGGCGGCGAATCCGCACCGCTGCGCGACCATCTGGAGTTGTTCGTCCGGATAGAGGTCGACCTCTCCGACGATCACCTGCAGCTCGGCCCCCGGCAGTCCGAGATCGGACAGGATCTCCAGGTCGCCTTCCGGCCAGACCGCGTCGTCGTCCTCGTCCGGGGGGTCGACTCTCAGCACGTCGAGGACGTCGGCCGCGATGTCGTAGTCGAGCGCCGCGGCGGCGTCGGACAGCAACAGCGAAGGACCTCTCGGGCTCGGCCGGACGATCACGAAGAACTCGTCGTCGACCGCCAGCAGCCCGAACGCGGCACCCGTCGAACGCAGTTTCCCGAGCTCGGTGATCGCAGCGTCGAGCTCGGCGAGCGCCCCCGGATCAAGAGAGCTGCACCGCCACCGACCGTCCTCCCGCACCACGGCCACCGCGAACCCCGTGATCGGCTCTTGCACCGCCATGCGCACACCGTATTCGGCCCGCATTCGGAACGCACGCACGGTGCGCCCGAAGCGCCGCATGCGCCACTATCGAGACATGACCGGACCCACCGACCTGCCCACCCTCCCCGACGCCCGCTTCGCCGGATTGCTGGAGGAGGCCCGCGCGCTCCAGACGAAAACCGTAGAGCTCCGCCGGGAGATCCACCGGAATCCGGAGATCGGGCTCCACCTGCCGAAGACCCAGGCCTCGATCAAAGCGGCCCTCGACGGCCTGCCGCTCGAGATCATCGAGGGCAAATCGACCACCTCGCTGACCGCCGTGCTGCGCGGCGGGAAGCCGGGCCCGGCGATCCTGCTTCGCGGCGACATGGACGCGCTGCCGCTGCACGAGGACACCGGCCTCGACTTCGCCTCCGAGGACGACGGCGCGATGCACGCCTGCGGGCACGACACCCACGTCGCGATGCTGGCGTCGGCCGCGCGGCTGCTCAGCGAGCACGTCGACGAGCTGGCCGGTTCGGTGGTGTTCATGTTCCAGCCCGGCGAGGAGGGCGAGCACGGCGCGCGCCACATGATCCACGAGGGGGTGCTCGACGCCTCGGGCGAACGTGTCGAGAAGGCGTTCGGCCTGCACATCTTCACCCAGGTCGCGTCGGGCATCGTGCAGACGCGGCCGGGGCCGATCATGGCGTCGGCGAACAGCTTCCACGTCACCGTCACCGGCCGGGGCGGGCACGGTTCGGCGCCGCACCAGGCCATCGATCCGGTGCCGGCGGCGGCCGCGATGGTGAGCGCGCTGCAGACGATGGTGACCCGCAAGGTCAGCGTGTTCGAGCCCGCGGTGGTCTCGGTCACCCGGATCGAGGCGGGCACGACGACGAACATCATCCCCGAGACGGCGTTCCTGGAGGGCACGATCCGCACGCTGTCCGAGCGGACCCAGGCCTTCGTCCGCGAGGAACTGCCGAAGGTGTGCGAGGCGGTCGGCGCGGCGCACGGCGTCAAGGTGAGCGCGGAAGTCCTCCCCGGCTACCCGGTCACGGTGAACGACCCCCGGGTCGCGGCGCGGGTGCTGGACCTGGCGGCCGAGGTCCTCGGCGCCCGCAACTCCGAGGTCATGGAGAACCCGGTGATGGGCGCGGAAGACTTCTCCTACGTCCTGCAGCGTGTGCCGGGCGCCTTCGCGTTCCTCGGCGCCTGCCCGCCCGACGCCGATCTGGCCACGGTCGAGGCGAACCACTCGAACCGCGTGGTCTTCGACGAGGACGCGATGGCCAACGGTGTCGCACTGTACGCCGCCTTCGCGCTGGACGCCCTTCGCTAGCCGTTACACAACAGTGTCGATTTAATGGGTGCCATGAGCGATGACACCCTGGCCGTCCTGGCCGCGCAGGAGGAGCGCCTGGTCTTCCGCCGGTTCGACAACGAGACCGCGCTGGAACTGGGCGCTCACCTCCTCGCGGCGGCACGGGACCGCGCCCTCCCGGTGACGGTCTCCGTGCGCCGCGGCGGGCAGCGGCTGTTCCACGCGGCGTTGCCGGGCACCTCGGCCGACAACGACGCGTGGATCGACCGCAAGAGCCGCGTCGTCGACCGTTACGGCCACAGCTCGTTCCTCGTCGGCGAACACTTCCGCGCGAAGGGCACGACGTTCGAAGCCGCTTCCCGGCTCGACCTGGATCTCTACGCCGCGCACGGCGGCGTGTTCCCGGTGATCGTCGAGGGCGTGGGCCCGGTCGGCACGGTCGGTGTCTCGGGCCTGCCGCAGGCCGAGGACCACGCGTTCGTCGTCGAGCAACTGGAGATCTTCCTCGCCGGACCGTCCTGATCGGACTACCGGCCGAGACGCAAGGTGAGGAAGCCCGCGCCGGGCGAGAGATCCGCGTGGTCGACCCGGTAGCCGCCGAAAGCGGCTCCCTCGGCCTTGACCACGTCCATCGTGAACGACACCGCCCGGCCGTCCGGCGGCCGGGCGTAGGACATCGTCACGATCGCGCGCCCCGCCGAAGCGCAGGTCTCCCCGTGCGGGCATCGCTCGTCCAGCACCGCCAGATAGTCGAGGCGCAGGTCTTCGTCCGGAAGCACCGTCCAGCCGCCGAGGCGGAACGTGAACGCGTCGCCCACCTCCGGCGGGCCGCACGTGGCGTTCAGGAACACGAGCGCGAAACCGAACAACGCCAGTCTCGCCGGGGTCCCCAGGGCCCCGGCAAAGTCGATTGGTGCAGCTCGCGGTACTTGCTTGAGGAGTGTGGTCCGGGCTCGGTCGTGGTGTCCCCAATGTGGCATTGGAGACGCTGAGCGTCTCCAATGCCACATTGGGGACACCGAACGAACGCGCGCCTGGCGCCGCTGAACAGCGTGAGCACGACTTTGCCGGGACCCTGCCGGGGTCTCCCAGAGCCACCGTCTTCGCATGGCGGAAGTACGCGCGGGCAGGCCTCCCGGCTGCCTCGGACGATCGTCCCGGTTTCCGGGACAACCGTCCGATCGACGCTCTCGTGCTACCATTGGGCGTCACATCATATATCAGATAGGACATACCAGTGGCGTCCTCTTCGCGCTTCGACGAGCGGAAACGGCGGCTGGCCGGGGTCGTGGCCATCCCGGTGACCCCGTTCGACGCCGACGGCGCCGTGGATCCTGGCGCTTACGCGAACCTGGTGGACCGGGTGATCGAAGGCGGCGCCGGCGTCGTGACCCCGAACGGGAACACCGGCGAGTTCTACGCGCTGGACGAAGCCGAGGCCCGGCTCTGCCTCGAACTGACGGTCAAGGCGGCGGCCGGCCGGGCGAGCGTGGTCGCCGGAGTGGGGCACGACGTCCGGACGGCGATCGGCGCCGCGCGGCACGCCGCCGAGGCCGGCGCGGAGCTGATCATGATCCACCAACCCGTGCATCCGTACGTCTCGGCGGAGGGCTGGGTCGAGTACCACCGCGCCATCGCGGCGGCGGTCCCGGAGCTGGGTGTCGTGCCGTACGTGCGCGACGCGCGGATCGACGGCGAGCGGCTGGCCAGGCTCGCCGACGCCGCGGAGAACGTCATCGGGGTGAAGTACGCGGTGGCGGATCCGGTGCGGTTCGCGTCGGTGGCGCGGGACGCCGGGATCGATCGCTTCACGTGGATCGCCGGGCTGGCGGAGCTGTCGGCGCCGGGCTACTTCGCCGTCGGCGCGACCGGCTTCACGTCGGGCTTGGTGAACGTCGCGCCCTCGCTCTCGCTGGAGATGTTCCGCTCGCTGCGCGACGGCGACTTCCGCGGCGCGATGGCCTGCTGGGAACGCGTCCGGCCCTTCGAGGAGTTACGTGCCGCGGACGGCAACGCCAACAACGTCAGCGTGGTGAAGGAAGGGTTGGCACAGCTGGGTTTGTGCCGCGCCGACGTGCGTCCGCCGAGCCGCCCGCTGACCGGCGCGGAACGGGAGCGGGTCCGCGCGGCGCTGACGTTTCTCTGACCGTGTCCGCACCCACTGGGGCGGGTGCGGACACGGTGACAGGTCAGAGGTCGTGGCCATCGACGATCGCGGCGTGGCCCGGATGGGCGCCTCGGGGCGCGCTGGTGCGCGGCGGGCGGCTGCTCACCGGCGAGGCCGGTGGGACCATGAGCGCGAAGAACGATGTCTGGCCGGTGCTCCTGTCTCCGATCGATTCTCGCGACCGGACGGAACCGGGGGAAATTTCCCTCGATGTCTTCGACTGTACGCCAGATCGTGCTGCTTTGGTGAATTGCTTCCGCACCGCCGTCGTGCGACGCTGGAGGAAGACCACGGAGCGTCCGTGGCGTGTTGTGGTACCAGTGCCTCTTCTCGGCCGCACCAGCCCCCTTCGGTGTTGTGAACCCGTTGCTGGATTGCCCACTTTCACGAGAACCGGAACGGTGTGATCCACCATGACCTCCACCCAGACGCGGCAGGGCAGCGATTTCGCCGAACTGTCCAAATTGGTCAAAGACGCCGGCCTCCTCGACCGGCGCCGAAAGTTCTACGCGGTGAAGATCTCCTTGAACCTGCTCGCTTTCGCGGGCGGCTGGGTCGCCTTCGCGCACCTCGGCGACTCTTGGTGGCAGCTGTTCCTCGCCGCGTTCTTCGCGATGATGTTCACGCAGCTGTCCTTCATCGGGCACGACGCCGGACACAAGCAGATCTTCCGCGGCCGCAAGGCGAACGACGTCACCGGATTCGTCCACGGTGGACTGACCGGGCTGAGCTACGGCTGGTGGATCGGCACGCACACCCGTCACCACGCCAACCCCAACCACGAGGACGAGGATCCGGACGTCAACCTCGCCGCCCTCATCTTCACCAAGGCTCAGGGCACCGAACGGCGGGGTTTCCTGCGCTGGATGGCGAAATACCAGGCGTTCCTGTTCTTCCCGCTGCTGTTGCTGGAAGGCCTGAACCTGCACGTTTCGAGCGTGACGGCGATGTTCCAGCGCGGGTTCAAGCGGCGGAGGCTCGAAGCGGCGCTGATGCTGGCCCACGTCGCCGCGTACCTGACCGCGGTGTTCGTCGTCCTCTCGCCCGGTGTCGGTTTCGTCTTCATCGCCGTGCACCAGTGCCTGTGGGGCGTGTACATGGGCTGCTCGTTCGCCCCGAACCACAAGGGCATGCCGACGCTGTCGGCCGGGCACAAGCTCGACTTCCTGCGCAAGCAGGTGCTCACCTCGCGAAACGTGCGCGGCGGCCCGGTGGTCGACTTCGCGCTCGGCGGGCTCAACTACCAGATCGAGCACCACCTCTTCCCCAGCATGGCGCGGCCGAACCTCAAGCACGCGCAGGTGATCGTGCGGGAGTTCTGCGGGAAGCACGGCATCGACTACGCGCAGTGCGGCTGGGCGGCGTCGTACGGCTACGTGCTCCGGCATCTGCACGAGGTCGGGGCGCCGCTGCGTGCTCAACCGGTGGGTGTCCGATGACCTCCTCCGTCCGCTCTCTCGGCGACGTCGTGACCGAGCCCGCCGCTTCTGAACGCCGACACCGTCCCCGTCTCCCGCTACGAGATCCGGGTGGACACCGTGAAGAAGATCGTCAACGAACACACCGACCTCGACAACGAGAAGGCGTTCGCGCTGGCCGTACACATGGTGCGGGCGCTCGACACCGTGCCGGAGCCTGTCCGCTAGGCGGTGTCCTTCTTGCCGCCTGGGTGGGCGGGGGCCGGAGCGTGTCGCGAAAGCCACTTTCGCGACCTCTGATGTCCCGAAAGTGGCTTTCGCGACACCCTGGGTGCGGAGACCGCCGGCACGCCCCCGAGGTCAGCGCCCACGAGGTGTGGCCGGGGTTACTCACGCGTTAACAAGGCGTCAGCGAGACCTCGCGAAGCGTCAGGGAGACGTTGCCGGAACGGCCGGGCCGGGTCGATCGGAGTTGTGCTGAGGAGGCACTGACCGATCGACGCGGAGGTAACCGTGACGCTCAGCGAGCTCCTGCCCAGCCTCGGCTGCGAGGCCGCCGACCACCTCGAACCCGGGATCTGGCCACGGAGCACCCGGCTCGGGCCCGGCGGGGAACTGCTGTTCGCCGGCGTGCCGGTGTCCCACCTCGCCGCGAGGTTCGGGACACCCGCGTACCTGCTCGACGAGGACGAAGTCCGTCAGAACGCCCGCGCGTACCGGAAGGCACTGCCCGACGCCGAGGTCGCGTACGCGAGCAAGGCGCTGTGCACCCGCGCGGTGCTGCGCTGGGTCGCCGAGGAGGGGCTTTCCCTCGACACCTGCTCGGCGGGCGAGATCGCGGTGGCGCGGTCGGTCGGCTTCCCCGCCGAGCGGATCCTGCTGCACGGCAACGCGAAAACCCCCGAAGACCTCAAGGCGGCGTTGTCCTACGGCGTCCGCCGGATCGTGGTGGACTCGCTCGACGAGATCGAGCAGCTCGGCGCGCTGGCCACCGGCGCGCAGGAGGTGCTGATCCGCGTGACCCCCGACGTCGCGGCGGGCACGCACGCGGCGATCACCACCGGCACCGAAGGACAGAAGTTCGGCTTCTCGTTACGCGAGGAGGTTCGCGACAACCTCGGCCGGGCCGTCTCCGCGGTGCTCGCGCAGCCCGGGCTCCGGCTGGCCGGGCTGCACTGCCACATCGGCTCGCAGGTGTCGCGGGTCGATTTCTACGAACAGGCCGCCCGCAAGATGATCGGCGTGCTCGTCTCGCTCCGCCGGACCCACGGTGTCACCCTGCGCGAACTCGATCTCGGCGGCGGCCACGCCGTGCGCTACCTCCCCGGCGACCCGGGGTTCGACATCGACGGCTATGTGCGCCGCCTGCGGGTCGCGCTCGCCTACGAATGCTCCTCGCACGGCTTCCCCCTGCCGAAGCTGACGATCGAACCGGGCCGCGCCATCGTCGGACCCGCGGGGATCACCGTCTACCGGGTCTGCGCGGTGAAACGCGGTTCGCGCACTTTCGTCGCCGTCGACGGCGGGATGAGCGACAACGCGCGGCCGGCGCTCTATGGCGCGGCGTACACCGCTCGCCTGATCGGCAGGCGCAGCCGTGCGGCCAGGCGGCCGATGACGGTGGTCGGACGGCACTGCGAATCGGGTGACGTCCTCGCCGACGGGCTCTCGCTCCCCGACGACCTCCACCCCGGCGACCTGCTCGCCGTCCCATGCACCGGGGCATACCACCACTCGCTCGCGTCGAATTACAACCTCGTCGGCAGGCCGCCGGTGGTCGGCGTTTCCCGAGGTACGGCGACCCTGCTCGTCCGCCGCGAAACCGAGGAGGACCTGCTCGAACGCGACCTCGGCTGAGGCGCCGTCCGGATTCCTCGGCACCCGGCCTGTCGCGCGACAGAATCCTTTGCCCGAAGGGGCAAGGAAAGAGAATCGCGACAAACAACTTAACGGCGGTAGCATTCTGGACATTGATCGATACGCTGCGCGACAAGAATCGCATGCCGAAACAAAGGGAGGGACGGCATGGGTGACGAACCACGCGCGCAGATGGAGCAGCGCACACCTAGAGGTTTGGACAATACCGATCGCACTCTGATCGCTCTACTGCAAGTAGACGGGCGGGCCTCGTTCACGGCCTTGGCCAAGGCCGTCGGACTGTCGGAGGGTGCCGTGCGGCAGCGCGTCCAGCGGCTGCTGCGAGACGAGACGATGCAGATCGTCGCGGTCACGGATCCGGCGAACGTCGGGCTCGGCCGTCAGGCGATGGTCGGGATCAGGGTCCAGGGCGATCCGCGGGCGGTCTCCGACCAGCTCTCCGGACTGCCGGACGTCCACTACGTCGTGCTGACCGCGGGAGGCTACGACCTGCTCGCCGAGGTCGCCTGCCGGGACGACGAACACCTCTTGAGTGTGCTGAACGACGACATCCGGCCCATCCCGGGGGTCGTCAGCACGGAGACCTTGGTCTACCTGAAACTCGCGAAACAGACGTACGCCTGGGGCAACCTGACCCGATGACGGCACGCCTCGTGCCATGAACGGGACGTTCCTTGCGAATTTCGCAAGGAACGTCCCGTTCATGGCGCTCGCGGGAGGGTCAGACGCAGCGCAGGAACGCGTCGGGAGTCCGCCGCCCGGAATCGAGACCGCGCAGGACTTTCGGCAACGTCCCGCTGTACAGGACGCCGAGCCGCTGCGTCGCCCGCGTCAGCGCGACGTACAGTTCCGCCTCGCCGCTCGGGCCGTCCGCGAGGATCCGCTCCGGCTCCACCACGAGGACGGCGTCGTACTCCAGTCCCTTGGTCGCCGACGGCGCGACCGCGCCGGGCACTCCCGGCGGCCCGATGACGACCGACGTCCCCTCGCGGCCCGACTCTTCGCGGGTGAACTCGGCGACGGCGGCTTCGATGTCCACTTCGGACAGTCGGCGCGCCCACGGCCGGACCCCGCACGAGCGCACCGATTCCGGCGGTACCACCTCCGGCGCGAAACTCGCCAGCAGCGAAGCCGCCACCGCCATGATCTCCGACGGCGTGCGGTAGTTGACGGTCAGTTTCCGGTACACCCAGCGATCGGCGACGTACCGGGAGAGCATCGAGTCCCACGACCGGGCGCCCGACGGCGACCGCCGTTGCGCGAGATCCCCGACGACGGTGAACGACCGGCTGGGACAGCGCCGCATCAGCACCCGCCAGTCCATTTCGGACAGTTCCTGTGCTTCGTCGACCACGACGTGGCCGTAGGTCCATTCCCGGTCGGCGGCGGCGCGTTCGGCCAGGTCCCGCTCGTCACGTTCGGCGAACCGGTCCGCGAGTTCCTCCGCCATCAGGACGTCCGTCGGCCGCAGCGCGAACTCGTAGTCGTCGTGATCCTCCTCGAGCTCGACGATTTCCAGCACCCGCTCGGCGTACTCCTTGCGCGCCTTCCGCCGGCGTTCCTCCGCCCGGCGCTCGGCGGCGCGGTCGACGCCGAGCAGTTCGACGGCCTCGTCCAGCAACGGCACGTCGGAGACCGTCCACGCGTCCGCGTCCTCACGGAACAGCGCCGGATCGGCGCCGGCCGACCGCAACCGCTCCGGCGACGCGTAGAGCTCGGCGAGCAGCCGTTGTGGCGTCAGCGACGGCCAGAGCCGATCGAGCGTCGCGCGAAGCTGCTCGCTGGCGTCCAGATCACGCCGGGCGTTCTTCAGCATCTCCGGGCGCGTGTGCTCGTCGTCCGACGGCAGCCAGCCCGCGCCGAGCCGGTCGACCGCGCGGGTGGCGAGCGCGGCGATCACCTCCTGTTCGAAGACGGCCTTCGCCTCGTTGTGCAGCAGGCCGCTTTCCCTGGCGACCTCGCGCGCGGCGGCCGCGACCCCGGCGTCCAGCGGCACGGTGACGTCGTCGAGCTCGATCGGCTCCGGTTCGACGGGCAGCTCCTGCCGGTCCGCCACCGCCGCCGCGAGCACGTCCAGGATCGCCAGCGAACCCTTGAGCCGCTGGACCGGCGGCGGATCCTCGCGTTCGGCGCGCAGACCGGCGGCGAGGTCGCCCGGCGTCGCGAAGACGGCGCTGGTCTCGCCGAGCGACGGCAGGACCCGGCCGATGTGGTCGAGGAAACCGCTGCTGGGCCCGACCACGAGCACGCCGCGACGCTCCATGCGCTCTCGTTTCGTGTACAGCAGGTACGCCACCCGATGCAGCGCCACCGCCGTCTTCCCGGTGCCCGGACCGCCCTCCACGACGACGACACCCGGGTGCTCCAGCCGGATGATCTCGTCCTGTTCCGCCTGGATCGTCGCGACGATGTCCCGCATTCCCTCGCCACGAGGCGCGTTGACCGCGGCCAGGAGCGCGGCGTCGCCGCGTTCCCCCGCCGATTCCGGACGCCCGAACACCTCGTCGGCGAAATCGCGGACGTCGCGGCCGAGGGTGCGGAATTGACGGCGTCGTGCCATTCCTTCCGGGGACGCGCCCGTCGCGCAGTAGAACGCGCGCGACGCCGGCGCCCGCCAATCGAGCACCAACGGCTCGTAGTCGTTCTCTTCGTCGAAAAGACCGATCCGGCCGACGTACGACCGTTCTCCCGAAAGGGCGTCCAACCGGCCGAAACAAAGACCCTCGTCGGCGATCTTCAGTCTCGCCATCTCGCGCGCCTTGGCACCGACCGAGACCTCACGGTCGGAAAGCGCGAAACCTTCTCCCCGCAGCGCACCGGCGTACGCCTCCTTGACCCGCGCGCGTTCGGCGTCCAGCCGCCGGTAGAGCGACGCCACGTACTGCCGTTCGGATCGCAATTCCTCGTCGTACCCCTGATTTGACAAGTTCCCCTCACAGCGGTTAGACTGACAACACATTCGGTGCATCGAATCAAGCATTATGATTCGGGCGCCGATTTTTTATTGTCCACCGCTTGTCAAGAGACCCCCGGCATTCCCGGGCGGACGATCGTGCGCGATAATGGGGACGAAGATCCGCCATTATCGCGCACGATCCACTCAGCCGAGCATGAACTCGCGGGGGTCGAGCGCGCGCCCCACCACCCGGACGTCGCCGAGCCAGCCGTGGAACGCCTGCTCGACGATCGAGTCGTAGGCGTACGCGCCGATCAGCCAAGAGCCGCCGGGGTTCGCGATCCCCGCGGCGGGCGTCTTCGGGTTCCGCAGCACCGGGCAGCCGTCGACGTAGAGCGTCGTCCGCCTGCCGTCGTTGACGGCGGCGACATGGATCCACTCCTCCAGTTTCAGCTCGTGCCCCCAGCAGGTCGAGATCCCGTTCTGGTTCACCGGGAACACCGCCCACTGGAACGCCGCACCGTCCGAAAGGGACAGTGTGGCCGAGGGCTCGCCGGGATCGTCGCCGGTCTTGCCCGCCTTGCCACCGGAACCCTGCCTGCCGAAGATCGCGGCCCAGGCGTGCTTCCCGTCCTTGAAATCCGCGGGCAGTTTGACGAACGCCTCGACGGTGTAGCCGCGCGTGAAGGACTCCGCGTTCATCGGCGCGGAGTCCGCCGTGCGCAGATATCCGCCGCGAGCCGGTTTCTTGCCGCCGTCGAACCGGAGACTCGACCTCGACGGCTGCCGCCCGGAGAACTCGCCGGAGAACCGCAGCGCCTCGGGCGCGCTGCCGGGCAGGGTCACCCGGATCAGGTCGTTGCCCCGCCCCGAAAGGTCACGGACGCCGTTCACCGGCGTCCCGTCACGGCCTTCGAATCGCCAGTACGCCACGGTCCCGCGGATCAGCTGCCGTTCGGCGGGCCGCGCGGGCGGCACCGGGACCGGCGCGAACCCGGCGAACCTCGACTCGAAGTCGATCTCCAGGCTGAAGTAGTCCGCCGGGCCGGTGCGTTCGATCTCCTGCCGCTGCAGCTCGTTCAGCCGCGGCGCCTGATCCGCGAGCCACGGCGAGACGGTGCGGACGTCGATCACGTTGCGCGCGAGGTCGAACCGGTAGAGCCGGATCATCGCGCTGCCGCCGTAGTACCGGTCCTGGTAGTTCGTGATGTGCAGATGGACGTCGTGGCCGGCGTTGTTCCGCTTCACCATGCGCCCGGGCGGCCAGTAGTGCCCGTTGAGCGTGAGGAAGATCTGGTCGTTCCCGGCGACCAGTTCGTCCCACACCTTCTGCCCGAACTCCGAGAACCGGGCCTGTCCTGCCTCGTCGGCCCATACCAATTCATGGATGGTCAGGATCGCCGGAAGCCGCGGGTTCCGCGCCAGGACCGACCGCGCCCACTCCAGCCCGCCCGCCGACGGCCGCCAGTCGAGCGCGAGCAGCAGCCACTCGCGTCCACCCGCGCGGAACACGTGGTGGCTGTTGTAGCCGTCCGGGCTCGCGCCGCGGAAGGTCCGCGAACCACGCTGCCGGTGCGGCCCGAACGCGTCCAGGTACGGCGTGCGGCCGCGCTGGTCGTCGGTCGAGGACTTGACGTCGTGGTTGCCCGCCAGCGTGCTGTACGGGAACCGGCGCCGGTCCAGGTGCTGGAACGAGCGGCTGATCTGGTCGAACTCGCCAGGCTGGCCGTTCTCGGTGAGATCGCCGAGATGCGCCAGGAAGACGATGTTCTCGTCGCCGCCGGTGACGTACCGCAGGGTGGCGTCCAACGGCGCGGGGTCGCCGCGGTCGGCGTCGAAGAGGTACTGGGTGTCGGGCAGCACCGCGAGGGTGAAGCAGCCGTCTTCGAGGTCCGGGCCGTGGTGGCCGAAGGTCGCCGAAGCGGCGGGAGCACCTAGCGCGGGTAACGCGGAGACCGCCGCACCGGCGCCGAGCAGGCCCGCGCCGCGCAGGAAGGTCCGTCTGGATGAGTCGTTCACGGCCGCAACCTACGGTCGCGGAGGCAACGCGTCCTCCAACCGCGGATGAACACTTGCCCCGCTCGGTAGCTTCGTCCCATGGGGAACGTCAAACGCTGGCCCGTGCTCGCCGGGGTCGGTGTGGTGGTGGCCGCGGCGGGCTGGTGGATCGTGGACGAGATGCCGTCGGTGGACGACGCCGTCGCCCGTGCGGCGCTGCCGCCGATCGACGAGCATCTGCGCTCGCTCGCCGGTGCCCGGCACGCGGGAGTCCGCTGGGTGTGCACGCAGAAGGTGATCGAGACCCGGCCGGAAGGTGGCCGGGTCAAGATCGGTCTGGTCGCGAGCTGCGACGAGGTGGAGCGGAACGCCGACGGGCTCGTCACGCGCGGCGGATTCCGCCGTCAGCCGATGGTCTACCGCGTCGAACGCACTCCCGGCGGGTACCGGGTGCTCGATCGGAAGGTCGCGGTGGACGGGGCGGGATACTCGCCTTCGGTCAAGGAGATGTTCTCGTGGGTCGGCGCCCGCCGGGTGCTCGGCGGCGCGAGCCCGGACGACCCTCGGAACGTGTCGGCCGCCGCGTTCGGCCTGCCGGGAAGCACCCCGGTGCGCACCGGCCGGTGATCAGTCGCCGTCGCGGTCGATCTTCTTCGGCACCACGAACCACATGACGACGAACAGCACGGCCGTCACCACGCCGAGAATCGTCATCGCGATCGGGCCGAAGACGACCTTGGCGATGAGCGCGACGGTCGTGGTGATGGCGGCCGCGAGACAGCCGAGCCCGACCAGCACGGACCGGTTGCCGACGGTGAGGATCCGCTCGCGGTTGCCGGTGCGGAAGAGCAGCCGGTGCCACGCGGCGGGCGCCGTCAGCAGCACCGTCGAGCAGACGGTGAGCAGGACCGCCGTCAGATGGACGGATTTCTCGAACCCGCTCGCCTGGTGGAACTCGTCGGTGAACACCACCGTGAGCAGGAAACCGAAGAGGATCTGGACACCGGCCTGCGCGACCCGCAGCTCCTGGAGGAGCTCACTGACGTTGCGGGTCAGGCGTTCGTTTTTCGTCTCGCCGGTGTGCTCGACCATTCAGCGGCTCCAAGACCATCGGTTGACGCCTGACCTTTTCATGCCAGCCGAGCGAAGTCACTGACACGACCACGACGGCGAGGCCCAACCACTGAGTACCCGACAAATCGGCGTTCAAGCACAATACGCCGATAACGGCGGCCGTGACCGGGAACGCCAGCTCCGCGAGCGTCGCCCTGGCGGCGGGGGTCGACCGCAGGCCCAGGTAGTACAGGCTCAGCGCGAGCAGGCCCGGGACCAGCGCCAGGAGGCCGAGCCCGAGCGCGTTGTCCCAGCCGACGGCGAACTGGCCGCCCTGATACGCCACGATCCCCGCCGAGACCGGCAGCCCGACCGTGAAGCGCAGCGTGGTGACCTCCTTCGGCGCCAGCTCGGTGGAGAGCAGCCGCCCGAGCACCGTGCCTGCCGCCCACAACGCGGCCGCGCCGATCGCCAGCAGGGCCGCCTTCGCGGCGGCGACCTGGATGTTCAGCGGATCCTTGAAGGCCAGCAGCCAGGCGCCGAGCAGCGCCGGGATCGCGAACAAGGCGTACCCAGGACGGACCCGCTCACGGAGCACGAAATACGCCGCCAGCACGGCGAACACCGGCTGGAGCTTCTGCAGTACCAACGGCGTCACGGGGTCGCCCAGTTTGAAGGCCGCGGTGAACATCGCCGTCGCGAGCGCGGAAGAGCCGCCGCCGATGGCGAGCACGGCCAGCCATTCCCGCGGTCCGGTCCGGCGCAGCGCCCGGATGGCGCCGGGGATGAGGGGGCTCAGCACGAGCACGACCAGCAGGTGCTCCCAGAAGACGACCGTGGCCGCCGGGAGCGCCTCGGCGAGCGGGAGGCGCAAAAGGCCGTCGGTGCCCCAAAGAGCGGCGGCGACCGCGACCAGCCAGGTGCGATCCGGAGGGTTACTGCTCACAAGTCCTGCCCATAGTTTGAGAATGATCGCCCGACCGAGTGACCACCCTGGCGTGTCCGATTCGTGCGGACTAGGCAAGGGACATGCGCCCCGTCCCCGCACTCTCGCTTGTCCTGTCCGCGGCCGTACTGGCCCTGACCGCCGGCGCCGGGCCGGCCACCGCCGTCCCCGGCTCCCGGGTCCACGTGATCACCGCCAAGAGCGGTCTCACGAGCTACAAACCCGAACTGGTGCCGCCCGGCGCCCGCGCGCACGTCTTCGGGTTGACGTCCAAGCACCTCGGCACCTCGACCGCGGTCCTCGTGACCGGCCTGCTGCCCAACCGTGAATACGGCGCCCACGCCCACACGAAGCCGTGCGGCGCCACCGGCGACCTCGCCGGGCCGCACTACCAGAACGTCGAAGACCCGGTGAAGCCGTCGGTGGATCCGGCCTACGCCAACCCTCGCAACGAGATCTGGCTCGACCTCACCACCGACGCCACCGGCCGCGGCGCCGCCGTGTCCAAAGTGGACTGGACGTTCACCGATCGGCGCGCGAACTCCATCGTGATCCACGAAACGCACACCCACACCCACCCGGGCCACGCCGGGACCGCGGGCGCGAGGCTGGCCTGCGTGACCGTCGGTTTCTAGAAGCCCCAGGTGCGTTCGGGCCGGATCCTGATCCGGACGTTGTACTCCCGGTCGAATTTCGGGACGTCGTAGTCGATCGCCGGGTAGTGCTTCTCGTACTTGCCGAGGAAGCCAGGCTGCTCCGACGCGAGACCGTCCGGCAGGATCTCGGCCTTGCCGCCGATCACCAGGATCGAGCCCCCGTGCTCGTCGCTGTTGAAGTGAAGGCTGACCTCCGGGTTGCCTTCGATGTGGCGGGTCTTCGCGGTGTCCGGCTGGCTGAAGACGATGAAGTCGTCACCGTCGAGGACGAACCAGACCGGGCGGGGCGAAGGGCGTCCCTTCGGGCTGATCGTGGTCAGCCAGGCGACGTTCTCCTTCGCCCGCTCGGCGAGCCGTGAGTCGGGTTGGTAGGTCATGAACCGACCAACCACGACCCGGCGGCATTTCTTCCGCGTCCGCTCAGCGGGACGCGACGAGTTTCGCGTACCGCGTCCCGGCGCCGAGCAGCACCAGGCCGGCGATGAGGAAGGCGGCGACCCTGGCCAGGCCGTCCAGCGCGGCGAGGTCGAACAGCACCAGCTTCAGCACCGCCGCGCCGACCAGCACGAAGCCGATCACCCGCAGGTTGACCGCGGAGATGCCGCGGACGAGCAGCACCAGCGCGGCTACCGTCCAGGACACCGTGATCACCACGTGGCCGACCAGGAACCCCGAGCGGCCGGGGACCACCAGCATCGCGCCGCACAGCACCATCGCACCCGCGCCGTAGAGCCCGCAGACCCCGGCGAAGAGCCACGGCACCACGTTCTCCGCCGCGGCCTTGAACATCCCGAGCCGGTGCGCGACCCACGGAAGCGTGACCGAGACGGCCAGGATCGCCAGCGCCACCAGGAACGCGGCGGCGAGGTCGGCGTCCGGACGGTTGCGGATCAGGAAGAACAGCGTCGGCGGGACGTCGAAGACCAGCGCGATCATGCCGCCGATGACGGTGAAGCCCAGCCCGCCGAAGAGGGCGACGTGCTTCTTCGTCCACAGTGCGACCAGCGCCAGCAGGACACCTTGGCCGATCAGGATCGCCGACCGGGCACTGCCGTCGAACAGCGTCATCGTCGTCTGCAGGGCCGCGACCAGCCCGGCGGCGCCGGCGAGCTCCCCCGTCCAGCCGTCGAGCCACTTCCCGACGGCCCACACCGCGAGCAGCACCAGCGCGACCGACGCCGTGACCAGCACGGCCGGGGTCTTCGGCAGGAACAAGGCGGCGAGCAGCGAAGGCGCGGGGGCGAAGGCGAGCAGGACGAGCGCGGCGGCGTCCCCCGGCCGCTTGGCAGTGACGATCAGGGCCAGCGCGAGTCCCACGCCACCCACGGCCAGGGCGGCGGCGGTGTTGGCCGTGCTGCCGCCGAACCCGGTGAACGCCGTGCTGAAGACCGACGCGACCAGCGGCGGGATCCCCGCCGCGACCGCGACCGACGGCCACGACTGGCGCAGCTGCACCGGCGTCGAAGCGACCTGGACGACGATCAGGAACGCGACCAGTTGCGCGGTGAAACCCTGCGTGATGATCGGCGAGCAGACCACACACCCGAGCACGACGGCCGTCGCGAGCAGCGAAGACTTCCACCGCACGGCCAGCAGCAACCCGCCGACCGCGATCAGCAGCCCGAGCGCGAGACCGGCGTAGGCCGGGAGGTACTCGTACATCGTCGTCGCGGCGATGGCGTCGAGGTACAGCGCGCCGATACCCGTGGCGGCGAGCGCGAACGCGCCCGTGCGGCCCGCCGGCGTGCGGTGCAGCCTCAGGCCGATGCCGACCAGCGCCGCGCCGAGCACGGCGCCGCCGATCACCCGCGGCAAGGGGCCGAACCAGCCACGCTGGATCGCGAGCACGAGGAACAGCACGATGCCGAGCAACGTGACCGCGCCGCCGATCCAGGCCAGGAGCCTGCTGCCGGCGCCTTCCTTGCCCAGCTTCTCGGCGAGGGACACCTTCGGGGCGGGCTGGTACGGACGGTAGGGCTGCTGATACTGCTGGCGGTACTGCTGTTGCTGCCACTGCGCGTACTGGGCCTGCTGGTACTGGGCTTGCTGGTATTGCTGCTGGTAGTGGGCGTGCTGCGGGTGCTGATACTGAGGGTGGGGGTGGGGGTGGGGGTACGGCTGCTGCGGGACCTGCTGGGGCTGCTGGGCCTGGGGCTGCTGGGCCTGCTCGGCCTGCGGCTGTTCGGCCTGCGGCTGCGGCGCCTGGGGCTGCTCGGGCACCTGCGGTCCGGCCTGGGCCTCTCCGGCCTGCGCTGCCTGCTGTTCGGCCTGCTCAGGCGCCTCTTCGTGCTTCGGCTCCGCCACGGACTGGACGGTCCGCAGCTCCGTGCCGACCCGCGCGAGGCGGGCCCCAAGGTCGTCGATCTCCCCGGCGAGCCTGAGGAGCACATCCCCATCGGTGGTCATGACGATCAGCATGCGGCCTGAAGCGCCCGGAGGGATCCGTAGCACTACTCAATCGTGATGACGATGTGGTCGCGACCTACAAGATCATCGCGATCGGGCCCACACCCGAAGTGCTCGTAAAAGGTCGATGTACCGGAAGCCCGGCCAGTTGACGTCGCAGAAGTACAGCCGGGAATCCTTCGCCTGCCAAAGCAGGAATCCGGACAGCCGGACCTCGCCACTGGTCCGGATGATCAGGTCCGGATCGGGACTGCCCACCGTGTACAGATGCGCGGAAAGGGCGTCCACGGAAACGGAGTCCGCGATCTCCACAAGGGACTTGCCGTCCGCGGCCCCTTCGAGCACGAGATCGCGGACGGCGTCGACGATCTCCTCGCGGCTTCCGTAGCCGATGGCGAGGGTCAGCTCGACCCCCGTCGCACCGCGAGTGTCCTCTTCGGCCTGCTTCAGCACTTCGGCCGTAGACGACGGCAACATGTCGAGGCGCCCCACAGGCGCGACACGCCAGTTCGCGCCCGGCGCGGTGAGCCGGTCACGGACGACGTCCTCGATCACCTGCATCAAGAAGGCCATCTCCGGCGACGCGCGCTTCGTGAGGTTGTCGACCGAAGCGAGGTACACCGTCACGTGCCCGATGCCGAGGCCTTCGCACCACGACATCAACCGGGCGATGTGCTGTGCGCCGTGACGATGCCCCTCGCGGACGTCCTGGAAACCCATCGCGCGAGCCCAGCGGCGATTGCCGTCGATGATCACACCGACGTGCCGTGGCAACGGGCCCCGGCGGAGGCGGGCGCGGAGCCGTCTCGCGTAGAGGTCGTCGAGTCTGGTCCGGACGCTCATGAAGGCGAAGCTACCGAAAGAGAGCGTTCTTCACTCCGCTCGAGTAGTCCACAGAGCACTGATCGGGAGACAAGCCAGGTTGTCTCCGAAGGGAAGCTGCTGGTCGCCGCAATAGAGAACGAAGCCGGCACGAAACCGGTCGCCCAGCCGGCGCTGAAGAACCCGGATCGAGCGAAAGTCGTCGGTCCGGACGGTTTCCGCGGCCTTCACTTCGATAGCGACCACCAGACCGGCATTGTCCTCCAGTACCGCGTCGACCTCGTAGCCGTCGCGGTCCCGATAGTGATGCAGACGAGGCATCGTCTGGCTCCACGTGATCTGGCGGGCAAGTTCGCCGATGACGAAGGTTTCGACCAGCCCACCGGTCGTGGCGTCGTTGGTGACGCCGGAGACGAGGTGCCCCGCCAGCCCCACATCGTTGAACACCAGCTTCGGCGTGGCGACCGCTCTTGTCGTCGCGTTCGCCGACCATGCCGGAATCAATCGGATGAGGTAGATCAGCTCGAGGAGTCCGACGTAATCACGGACCGTCGACCCGGGGAGAGCCAGATCCGATGAAAGCCGACTGTAGTTGAGCAAGCCGCCGGACTGTGCCGCGAGCGTTCCGATCAATCGCCGCATAGCGGAGACGCGTTGGATGTCCGCGACTTGGTGCACGTCCCGACTCATGATGTCGTCGAGATACGACCTGAAGAACTGAGCACGCCGCCGTGGAGTTTCGCGACGTACGGCTTCGGGATATCCGCCGCGTGCGACGAGCGTCAGGTAGTCACGGCGACGCAAGGTCGAGGACGTTGCGCGCAAGCGGCTGCCGTGCTCGAACACGGCATCGACGAAACCATCGGGTTCACCAGTGATTTCCCCCTGCGACAGCGGGAACAGTTCGATCGTCTCCGAGCGTCCCGGCAGGGAATCGGGAAGTTGACTCAATCCGAGAAGCCGTGCCGAGCCGGTCAACAGAAACCGGCCTGGACGCGGGTCTCGGTCCACTATGTGCTTGATGGTCAGCCACAGTTCCGGAACACGCTGGACCTCATCGATGAGCATGGCTCCCGGCGCGTCCAGAAACGCCACCGGATCCGCGACGGCAGAAGCCCTGGTCCTCGGGTCGTCAAGGTATCGCCGTACGCCAGTGGGATGGTCGCGTAAACACAGCTCCGCGAGGGTGCTTTTGCCGGTTTGACGTGCTCCGTTGAGGATGACGACACGCGTGTCGCCGAGCGCTTCCGCGACCATGTCAGCGGCTCTGCGCGGAAGGTAGCCGTCAGCTCTGTGCACGGCTCGAACTCTACCAGCTTCCGTGGATCTGCCGACGAACCTGCCGCTGATCTGCCGAAGCTCTTGTCGCTGATCTGCCGATAGATGTCCCGTGGATCTGCCGACTCACGACCGCTCGTATCGCAGCGCGCCCACCTGGTCTTATCGACCGTCCGGCACCGGATCTTGAGTCTGGAGTGACCGCGATCCCGGCCAGGCGATCCTAAGATGCGTTGTCGCAAAGCTGCGCGGGCCGACTCAGTCCCATAAGTCGCAATCCAGAACGTCGACGCCACGGACAGGATCGATGGCAAGTGACCGGCCCACCTGCAAGTGACAGACGCCACAGGCGACAATGGAGGACGTGACCGCCACCCTGAGCAAGCCCAGCCTGAAGATCGGCCCCTACGAGGTCGATCCGCCGGTCGTGCTCGCTCCCATGGCGGGCATCACCAACGTCGCGTTCCGGCGGCTGTGCCAGGAGTACGGCGCCGGCATCTACGTCTGCGAGATGATCACCGCCCGCGCGGTGGTCGAGCGCCACCCCGGCACCATGCACATGATGACCTTCGGCGAGAACGAAAAGCCCAGGTCCATGCAGCTTTACGGGGTCGACCCCAAGACCATGGCCGAGGCCGTCCGCATCATCACCGGCGAGGGGCTCGCCGACCACATCGACAGCAACTTCGGCTGCCCGGTGGCGAAGGTGACGCGCAAGGGCGGCGGCGCGGCGTTGCCGTTCAAGCGCAAGCTGTTCGCCGACATCGTGCGCGAGTCGGCGAAGGCGGCGGCCGAGGCGGGGGTGCCGTTCACGGTCAAGTTCCGGGTGGGCATCGACGACGACCACCTCACGTACCTCGACGCCGGGCGCATCGCCGAGGCGGAGGGCGCGGCGGCGGTCAGCCTGCACGCGCGCACGGCCGCGCAGCGCTACTCCGGCCAGGCCGACTGGACGAAGATCGCGGCCCTCAAGGAAGCCGTCACCAGCATCCCGGTGCTCGGCAACGGCGACATCTTCTCCGCCGAGGACGCGTTGCGGATGGTCGACGAGACCGGTTGCGACGGCGTCGTGGTCGGCCGCGGCTGCCTGGGCAGGCCGTGGTTGTTCGGCGAACTCGAAGCGGCCTTCGCCGGGCGCCCGCAGCCGACGCCGCCGAACCTCGGCGAGGTCGCGAAGGTGCTGCGCCGCCACACCGAACTGCTCGTCGAGCACGACGGCCACGACAAGGCCATGCGCGACATCCGCAAGCACATGGCTTGGTACTTCATGGGTTTCCCGGTCGGTTCGGAGCTGCGACGCGGCTTCGCGATGCTGTCCAGCATGGACCAGCTCGACGATCTGATCGCCAAGCTCGACCACGACGCCCCGTTCCCCAGCGCGGCCACCGGGCCGCGCGGGCGGCAGGGTTCACCCGGCAAGGTGACGCTGCCGCACGGCTGGCTCGACGACCCGGACGACGACTGCGTCCCCGAGGCCGAGGACATGCACTCGGGCGGCTGAAACGAAAACGCTCCCGCCGGGCGGCGGGAGCGTTTCGTTCACGACTCAGGTTCCCCTGGTCTTGTAGGCGAACTTCCACTGGTCGTGGTCGACCTCGAAGCACCGCATGGTGATCGTGTAGTACCGGGCCATGTTGCTCTGCTCGATAAGACACGCCTCGTAGGTCGGGTACGGCCCGAGATGGCACCCCGGGTTGCCGTCGCAGACCCCGAGCACCGAAACCGGCGCCTCCTGCGCGACCGCGACATTCGCCGCGGTGACACCGATTCCGCCCGCGAGCGCGACGGAAGCGGCGCCGACGACGAGCCGGCGCCTCCAACTGTTCGACATGTGTTACCCCAGTTTCCCCAGTGCGACCGAAGATCGGCAGCGCGTTCATTAGACGATCAAGGAACACTCGTCGTCAATCCCTTGCCGCCTGCCGGAAACCGGAGACCCGTAAAGTCGGCGTCGTGATCGAGCAGCTGAGCATCCCCACCGCGGCCGGTTCCTTCGACGCCATCGCGGCAGGCCCCGAAGACGGCCGGCCTGTCCTGCTGCTGCACGGCTTTCCCGAGGCCGCGGTGGAATGGGAGCACCAGGTCGCGACGCTCGGCGTGCTCGGCTATCGCGCGGTGGCCCCGGATCAGCGCGGCTACTCCCCGGACGTCCGGCCGGAACAAGCCTCCGAGTACGGGATCGACGACCTCGTCGGTGACGTCATCGCGATCGCGGATCGCTTGGGGTGGAACGAATTCGATCTCGTCGGACACGACTGGGGCGGCGCTGTCGCGTGGTGGGCGGCCGACGCGCATCCCGGCAGGCTCCGCAGTCTCGCCGTGATTTCGACGCCGCATCCGGCGGCGCTGGCGGAGGCCATGAAGACCGACGAGGACCAGCATCTCCGTTCGGCGTACATGACCGAATGGCGGCAGACCCGCGTCACCGAACGGCGGATGCTCGAGAACGACGCCGACGCGCTGCGCCGCATGTTCGACTGGAAAGTGCCGCCGAGCAAGATCGACGAGTACGTCCAGCGCCTGTCCGAGCCGGGCGCGCTGACCGCCGCGCTCAACTGGTACCGCGCCGGCCGTCCCGGCGGGAAGATTGGCCCGATCGAGGTGCCGACGCTCTACATCTGGAGCACCGAGGACGCCGCCTTCGGCTCGACGGCCGCGCTCGACACCGCGAACCGGGTCACCGGCCCGTACCGCTTCGAGATGATCGAGGACGTCTCCCACTGGGTGGTGGAGGAGGCGCCCGAGGCCGTCACTTCTTTGCTCGTGGAGCACCTCTCGTCCCACTAACAGGGGTAACTCTGGTCGCGGTACCGGTTACAGCGAGCCTGCTGGTTCAGTGGGGCGGATGAACAACATGACCGAAGTGGACACCGAACGCATCGTCTACGTCACCGAGGACGGCGAGCCGACCGGTGAGACCGCGCCCAAACTGGCCGCCCACCACGAGCACACCCGGCTGCACCTGGCGTTCTCCTGCTATCTGCTGCGCGGCAGCGACCAGGCCCTCCTGATCACCAGCCGCGCCGCCACCAAGAAGGTGTGGCCACGGGTGTGGACCAACAGTGTCTGCGGGCATCCCGCACCGGGTGAACCGATCGAGGAGGCCGTCCGGCGCCGGGCCGCGTTCGAGCTCGGCTTGCCCCGGCTGGACGGGCTCAGGTGCGTCCTCCCGTCCTATCGCTACTCGACACCACCGTTCGAAGGGGTGGTCGAGAACGAGTTCTGCCCGGTCTTCGTCGCCTGGGTCGACGAAGATCCGGAACCGCATCCGGACGAGGTCGGCGACTGGCGCTGGTTGAGCTGGAATGATTACGCACTGTTGCTGAATGACGATGTGACTGACGTGAGTTACTGGGCGAAAGATCAGTTTTCGCAGCTCAAAGACGCCGAGCCGTTTTCGTCCTTACGGAACGGCACTCCGGTGCGTGACAATGGCGCCGAACCGTCGTCCTCTTGAGCGATATTCGCTTTCGCCCGTACTCATACCTCAAGAGATCCCTCCTATACGACGAAAACCAATTCGTGGCGGAGGTGAGCGTGGCAGCCGACGACGAGGCCGCGCTCCCATCGGGCGCGCCGACCACCGATCTGCTCACCTTGCATGAGTCGATCGCGCGAGTTCTCGCCACGCAGGGTGATTGGCGCCGCGCGTACCACCACCTCAAGTCCGCTTTGGACCTCGCCAGGGCGGGCAGCCTGCGGGACACGCTGACGTCCAGTTACAACCGCCGTTACCTCGATCAGTGGCTGCACGGCCCCGCCGTCGACCACCGCGGCCCGCCCGGGGTCGCCATCGCTTTGGTGGACTTGGACCTGTTCAAGGACGTCAACGACACTTTCGGGCATCTGGTCGGCGACCGGGTGCTCCGCGAAGTGGCCGACCTCCTGCAGCAAGGGCTCCCACCCGAAGCGTTCTGCGCCCGCTACGGCGGCGAGGAGTTCGCGCTCGTCATCCCCGACGTCGACGCCGCCCGCGCCGTGCGCATCGCCGACACCGCCCGTATCCGCGTCGCCCGCCATCCGTGGCGCCGGATCCGCCCCGGCCTCTCGGTGACGATCAGCGTGGGACTCGCGCACGAAAGCCGCGCGGAGCCGGATATCGGGGCGGAACCGGAACGGCAGTTGCGCAGCGCCGACGCTTTGTTGTATATGGCGAAACGGGCCGGCCGAAACAAAGTGGCCTATCAGGACGCGGAATCGTCGCGGACGATTCCGCACCCGATGAACGCGGCCGGGTCCGCGGGCGCCTAGACTCTCTCCGCCGCCACTCACACAGGCAGCCGTCGCACTCTGCGTAGTGGTTTCGCCCCTTTTAACGCAGCTTTAACCACGACCGCTCACCCGATCGCATGGACCGTTCGGCGCTTCTCGGTACCTTGAGTGAAGAAAATTCCGGGATGGTTGTCGTCACGAACCCGAGGTGTCCGTACGATAACGAAAGAGCTTCGACGAGTCGTGAAAGGAGACCGAGTGCCCGACGAGCACCACAACCCGGGGACCGGTCGCCACAGTCACACCGACAGGAGCGCCGGTGAGCGCGGCCGCAGGGCTCGACGCCGCTCGATGGACACCCACGGCGGTATCAGCGTTTCGGACGTCGTCGCACGTCACACCGGTGAACGCCCGGTCTTCGATCCCACCGCGGACGCGCCGGCCCCGCGCCGCCTCCGGCAGAGCGAACCGGCGCCCGAGCCTCCGAGACCCGGCGTGCGCGCCGCTCGGACGGAGCCGCCCGCACCGCGTCGTCCCCGTCCGGCCACCCCCGCCGAAAACCCGGCGCCCGCTCCTCGCGCGGCCACCCCCGCCACGCCGCAGGCACAGACACCGCCGCAGACGCCGCCGCTGAACCCGCGGCCCACCGAGGCCCCGCGTCCGCCTCGAGCACGCCAGCCGCGCCGCCCTTCGCAGGCCGCGCCCAGCCCTGAAGCCCCGACGCAGCGCCGTCCGCCGTTGGTGAACCCGGGCGCGCAGCAGCAGCCCGCGGCCCCGCCGCCCCCGCGTCGTCCCCGCCGCCCGGCGCAGCGGCCGGTCCAGCAGGCGCCGGTCCCGCCGAGGTCCGAGATGGACCGGCTCACGATGACCGACGAGCTCGAGGCGATCGACGACGCGACGATCGTCAAGCGCAAGATCGACCACACGCTGGCACGGTTCTCCGCCGCGCACGACGAGCTCGAAGCCGAAGAGGCCAAGAAGCGCGAGCGTCGCGAACGGTTCGCCGCTCGGCCCGCCGCGCTCCTGGAGCAGACCCGCACGGCGTTGCAGCGGGTGGTCACGACCACCGATTCCGCGCCGGCGGAGGCCGCCGAGGAGTCTGCCCCGCAGACCCGGCTGCAGGAGAAGAAGGAACGCAAGACCAGGCAGGCCGCCAAGGCCGGCCGGATCGCCGCCGCCGTGGTCGCCGCGCTCGTGTTCCTGTCCATCGGTTCGGCTTGGGGCGCCCAGACCTGGTTCGACGCGAAGTTCAACACCGTCGCTTCGCTCGACGAAGACTCGGCCGACATCCAGGACGCCGCGGGCCAGACCGGCGACGAGAACTTCCTGATGGTCGGCTCCGACACCCGTGACGGCGCGGCCGCCGAAGACGGGGTCGGTGACGCCGACGGCACCCCGGGCGCCCGTTCGGACACGGTCATGATCGCGCACGTCCCCGCCGACCGGCAGCGCGTCGTCATGGTGTCGTTCCCGCGCGATCTCGAGATCAACCGCCCCGAATGCAAGCGGTGGGATCCGGCGACGTCGTCGTACTCCGAAGAGTCCGCGCCCGCGCAGAAGATCGCGAAGCTGAACACGGCCTACGCGGTCGGCGGCCCGCAGTGCGTCACGAAGGTCATCCAGCAGATCACCGGCATGAAGATGAACCACTTCGTCGGGATCGACTTCAACGGCTTCAAATCCATGGTCGACGCCGTGCAGGGTGTGACCGTGTTCAACGAGAAGCCGGTCGACGACACGACGCTCGGCATGATCATCCCGCAGGCGGGCGAGGTCCGGATCTCCGGCGACCAGGCGCTGAACTACGTCCGGGCGCGGCACGTCAAGGGCGACCCGACGTCGGACTACGGCCGGATCAAACGGCAGCAGGCCTTCCTGGGCGCGCTGCTGAAGACGGTGATGTCCAAGGAAGTCATCCTGGACACCGGCAAGCTCAGCGGGTTCATCGACGCGTTCGCCAAGGCCACCTTCGGCGAGAACATCGGCATCAACCAGATGATGACGCTGGCGAAGTCGATGCGCGGGATGGGTTCGGACAAGGTCAAGTTCCTCACCGTGCCCACCACCGAAGAGGCGAACAAGCGCGGCAACGAGGTGCTCGTGCAGAGCAGGGCGAAGGCCGTCTTCGACGCGCTGATCAACAACACCCCGCTGGAAGAGAAGGCGCCGGCGCCCCCCGCGGGCGAGAAGGCCCCCGCTCCGACCAGCTCCGCCAAGTCCGGCGGCGCCAAGAAGAGCAGCAGCTCAGGCTGAGGATCATTCGTTAGTCCGGGTTCACGTCAGGTTCACTCTGGGATGCGGCTTTTGGACCCTGTTGCCCGTAGGGTTGGGCCATGCGTGAGGCTTACCATGTCGAACTCGAACAGCTCGCCGAGAACCTAGCGAGCATGTCGCTCCAGGTCGCCGACGCGATGGAGCGGGCGACCCGGGCGTTGCTCGAGGTCGATCTCGGACTCGCCGAGCAGGTGATCAGCGACGACGCGAAGGTCGACGACGCGCGCGCCGAATGCGAGGAGCAGGCGTACGCGCTGCTGGCCCTGCAGGCACCCGTCGCGACCGATCTGCGGACCGTCCTCGCCGCGATCCACGCGGCGGAAAGCCTGGAGCGGATGGGCGACCTGGCGCTGCACGTGGCCAAGGCCGCGCGCCGCCGTCACCCGGACCCCGTGCTGCCCGAAGAGGTGAAGGCGGACTTCGCCAAGATGGGCGAGGTCGGCGTCAGCCTGGCCCGCCAGGTCGAGCAGGTCATCAAGTCCAAGGACGTCGAGGCCGCCCGCACGATCGAGTCGGACGACGACGAGGTCGACGAGATCCACAAGCACCTGTTCACGGTCATCATGGACCGGAACTGGGACCACGGCGTCGCCGCGGCCGTGGACGTCACCCTGCTGGGCCGCTTCTACGAGCGCTTCGCCGACCACGCCGTCTCGGTCGCGCGCCGGATGATCTTCGTGGTGACCGGCAAGATGCCCGGCTACGGCCCCGACGAGCTGTAAGGGGACTTCCCCGCAGAGGACGTAGCGAAAGGGCCCTTCACCGCATCTCACGCGGTGAAGGGCCCCTTCGTCGTCTTACGGCGAGCTCACGACCGAGATGGCCGCCCGCACGCGTCCGTCACCTGAGCACCACACCGCGGGAACGCGTTGCGAAAGCCACTTTCGCAACCTTCAACGTTGCGAAAGTGGCTTTCGCAACGTCCGCCCGGCCGACCGCGCGCCCACCCCAGACCCCGAGCGCGTGAAGGCCCCCTTCCCTCGGCTGAGCCGAGGGAAGGGGGCCTTCACGCGCACCAGAGACTCAGCCGAAGCGGCCCGAGATGTAGTCCTCGGTCGCCTTCTCGTCCGGGTTCGAGAAGATCTTCTCCGTGTCGTTCAGCTCCACCAGACGACCCGGCTGGCCGACGCCCGCCAGGTTGAAGAACGCGGTCTGGTCCGAAACCCGCGCCGCCTGCTGCATGTTGTGAGTCACGATGACGATCGTGTACTCCTTCTTGAGCTCACCGATCAGATCCTCGATGGCCAGCGTCGAGATCGGGTCGAGCGCGGAGCACGGCTCGTCCATCAGCAGCACGTCGGGCCGCACGGCGATCGCCCGCGCGATGCAGAGCCGCTGCTGCTGACCACCGGAGAGGCCGCCGCCCGGCTTGTTCAGCCGGTCCTTGACCTCGTTCCACAGGTTCGCGCCGCGCAGGGCGCGCTCGGCGACCTCGTCGAGTTCCTTCTTGCCCTTGGTGCCGCCGAGGCGCAGGCCCGCCACGACGTTGTCGCGGATGGACATCGTCGGGAACGGGTTGGGCCGCTGGAACACCATGCCGATCGTGCGGCGGACCTGCACCGGGTCGACTCCGGCGCCGTAGATGTCCTCGCCGTCGAGCAGCACCTCGCCCTCGACGCGCGCGCCGGGGATGACCTCGTGCATGCGGTTCAGCGTGCGCAGCACCGTCGACTTGCCGCAGCCCGACGGGCCGATGAACGCGGTGACGTTCCGCGGCGGCACCGAGAGGGTGACGCCGTCCACGGCGTGGAATTTGCCGTAGTAGATGTCCACGTCTTTGACGTCGATTCGTTTGGCCATCTCAAACAGCTCACTTCTTCTTCGGGGCGACAAGACGGGCAAAGAGCATGGCGAGGAGGTTCACGATCGCGATGATCAGCACCAGGGTGAGCGCCGCTCCCCAGATCCTGTCGAACGCGACGGTACCCTCGTCGAACGGGTTGCTGACCCGTTCGTTGTTCATCAGAAGCGGCAGCGCGGCCTGTTCGCCACCGAAGATGTCCCAGTTCACGTAGGCCGAGTAGCCCACGAGGACCAGCAGCGGCGCGGTCTCGCCCATGACCCGGGCGAGCGCCATCATGATGCCGCCGATGATGCCGGACAGGGCGGTCGGCAGGACGATCTTCATGATCGTCTTCCACTTCGGCACGCCGAGCGCGTACGAGGCTTCGCGCAGGTCGTCCGGGACGATCCGCAGCATTTCCTCCGAGGAGCGCACGACCACCGGGATCATCAGCAGCACCAGGGCCAGCGACACGGCGAAACCGCTGCGCGGGAGGCCGAACGTGGTGATCCACAGGGCGTAGATGAACAGCGCCGCGACGATCGAGGGGACACCGGAGAGGATGTCCACCATGAACGTGGTGATCTTCGCGAGCTTGCCGCGGCCGTATTCGACCAGGTAGATCGCGACCAGCATGCCGATCGGGACCGCGATGATCGCGCAGACCAGGCCCTGCAGCACCGAACCGATGACGGCGTGGGCCACGCCGCCGCCGACCTCGTCCGACAGCACCGAGCCGAAGTCCTCGGTCCACCAGTTGCTGTAGGGGATCCGCTTGACACCGTTGATGACCACCGTGGCGAGCAGCCACACCAGCGGCACGACGGCGATCAGGAACGACAGCCAGATCAGCGCCGTGGCGAAGCCGTTCTTGACCTTCCTGGCCATGCTGACCTGCTGGAAGGCGGGGGTGGTGGCGGGGGTCTTCTCGAGCGTGGTGGACATGCTCAGTCCCCCTTCTTGGCGATGACGGATCGCGCGATGAAGTTGACGACGAGCGTCAGCAGGAACAGCACGAGACCCGCCGCGATGTACGCGCCCGCCGAGATCTCGTTGTTGAGTTCCGCGTAGTCCGCCGCGATCTTCGAGGCGAACGTGGCGCCGCCGTCGAAGAGGCTCCAGGTGAACTCGCGGCCGACCGCGCCGGTCAGGATGATCGCGAGCGCGATCGTCTCGCCGAGCGCGCGGCCGAGGCCGAGCATCGAGGCGCCGATGTAACCGGCCTTGCCGAACGGCAGCACCGTGGTGCGGATGACCTCCCAGCGGGTGGCGCCCAGCGCCAGCGCGCCTTCGATGTGCGGGGTCGGGGTCCGCTCGAAGATCTCGCGGGAAAGCGAGGTGATGATCGGCAGGATCATCACGGCGAGCACGATGCCCGCGGTGAAGATGGTGCCGCGCAGGTCCGGCGAGACGTTGCCCGCCGCGAAGAGCGGGATCCACGAGAAGGTGTCGTTGACCCACTGCGAGAACGGCTCGATCGCCGGCGCGAACACCATCAGGCCCCACAGGCCGTAGATGATCGACGGGACGGCGGCGAGCAGGTCGATGACGTACGCGAACGGCCGCGCCAGCCGCTTCGGCGCGTACTGGGTGAGGAAGAGGGCGATCCCGAGCGAGATCGGCATCGCGATGATCAGCGCCAGCAGGGACGAGTACACCGTGACCAGCAGCAGGCCCATGATCCCGAAGCGCATGTCGTCCGGGGTGGTCTGCCAGACCTGGCTGGTCAGGAAGTTCACGTTGTCGGCCTGGAGCGCCGGGATGGCCTGCACCAGCAGGAACAACCCGATCAGGCCGATCAGCGAGACGACGAAGACGCCGGCTCCGGTGGTCAGGATCTGGAAGATGCGGTCACCGGGTCGCACCGTCCTGGCATTGGGGCTCGCGAGGCGCACCGAGGACTGCTCGGGCGGTGACGCGGCAGATTGCTCCGAAATCGGGTCCTCCGTGAAGGTCTCGCGGACGCCAGAACGCCCACCGGGGTCGCCGGTGGGCGTTCTGGGCGAAGATGAATCGCTCATCGACTACTTCTGTCCAGCCTGTCTTTTACCGGTCGACCGGAAGGATCAGGCGATGGCCTTGACGGCGGTCAGGACCTTGTCCTGCAGGCTCTGCGGGATCGGCACGTAGCCCTTCTCCGAGAGCGGCTTCTGACCGTCGGTGGCGGCGACGTTCAGGAAGGCCTTGACGGCCTTGCCGACCTCGGCGTCCGCGTACTTGGAGCACACGATCTCGTAGGTGGCCAGGATGACCGGGTAGGCGCCGGGCACGTTGCTGGAGTAGATCGCGTCCAGGTCGAGGGCCAGGTCGTTCGTGCCCTCCTTCTTGAACTTCGCCGCGTCGAGGGACTTGGCGACGTTCGCCGCGTTGAGCTCCACACCGCCGGAGCCGCTGTCGATCAGGGCGGTGCTGATGCCGTCCTTGGCGAACGCGGACTCGACGTAGGTGATGGCGCCGTCGGCGGACTTCACGGCGTTGGCGACACCGTTGGACTTCTCCGCGCCGTTGCCGACACCGCCGTTGAACTTCTTGCCGTCACCCTGGGTCCAGGCGCCCTTGGACGCGACCTTCAGGTACTTCTGGAAGTTGTCGGTGGTGCCCGACTCGTCGGTGCGCGAGATGACCTGGATGGCCTTGTCCGGCAGGTTGAGGCTCTCGTTGCCCTTGACCGCCTTGATGGCCGGGTCGTTCCACTTGGTGATGCCACCGTTGAAGATCTTGGCGGTGACCTCGGGGGTCAGGGTCAGCTTGTCGACCCCGGAAAGCTTGTAGGCGACGGCGACCGGGCCGACGACGAGCGGGAGGTTCCACGCGTCGGAGGCGCACCGGGCCTTGGCCTTCTCGGCCTCTTCGTCCTTGAGCGGCGAGTCCGAACCGGCGAAGTCGACCTGGTTCGCGTTGAACTGCTTGATGCCGGCGCCCGAACCGCTCGGGTTGTAGTTCACCTTCTGGCCGGAGCACTTGGCGGCGTAAGCCTGCACGAAGATGTCGATCGCGTTCTTCTGCGCGGACGAGCCCTCGGCCGAAAGCGGGCTCTTGCCGCCGCATTCGACGTTGGCCGCGCCACTCGGAGCGGCGGCGGCACCCGTGCTGCCGGGCTTGGTCGCCGCCGGGTCGGATCCACAGGCGCCGAGCACGAGGGCGGCGGTGGCCACGATGCCGATCGCGCCCGCGGGCCGCATGATCTTCACTGCATTTCCTCCACTGGGAGACTTTCGCCGGATCGGTGGAACGGGAGCGTTCCTTCCGGACCCGGACACTAAGCACCGACAGTGGACAGGCGGCCGTCTAAGGGTGAACGACAGGTGAACAAGGCGGCCGATGTGAGCAGCGCGACTACTCCGAAAGTGGCCCGTGTCCCAGCCGTGACCTGCGCGTCTGCTCTCCGTGACCGGTCAAGTGCCGCACGTGTGAACGCCGTTACCGAGCGTATTGAACGTCGACCTCGTATCGGGTGAAGCCGAGCTTCGAGTACACGGCGAGTGCGGGCGCGTTGTCCCCTTCGACGTACAAGATCACTTGCCCCAGCCCGCGATCACGGAGGTATCGCAGCCCGGCGAGTGTGAGCGCCTTGCCGAGACCGCCGCCCTGGGCGTCCGGATCGATGCCGACGACGTAGACCTCGCCGGCGGGCTCGCCGCCGAACCGGCCGGGGACGGCCTCGTGGACCTTCGTCCAGTGGAAGCCGATGACCTTCCCGTCCTCTTCCGCGAGGAAGAAGCCCTCGGGGTCGAACCAGGCTTCCTTTTCGGTCGCCCGGACCTCGTCGGCGGTCAGTGCGCCCTGCTCGGGATGCCAGTCGAAGGCACGCGCGTTGACGCGGACCATCGCTTCCTCGTCCTGACCGGGGACGAACGTCCGCAACGTGACGCCCTCACGAGTCACGGGCTCCGGCCAGTCCGCGGCCTCGGCGTCCGCGTGCAGGATCAGCAGCTCGCGGGCGCGCTCGAAGCCCTCGGTCCCGGCGATGTGGACGGCGGCTGGGTGATCGCCGTGCGCCCAGACGCGCAGCGGCTTCCCGTCGACGTGTTCGACGAGCGCCTTGGTCGCCGCCCGGCCGTGACCGGACCGGCGGTGCGCGGGATGGACGAACAGTTCGGCGACCTGGTTGCCGTGCGAATCGCCTTCGGTGTCCAGGTGCGCGTACACGACCAGCTCGCCGTCGACGTGCCCCAGCAGGTGCTCGCCACCGGCGAAACCGGTGTCCAGCGGGTCGCCGTCGGCCTCGCGCACGGCGAGGAGGAAGTCGTGGATCTCTTCCGTTTCCGGTTCACCGGTCCAAGACAGATCGAGCATGAAACCGACCCTACCCGGGAACCCAGTCCACGCCCGGACGTCTTGTCGGACAGGAAAGGAGACTCAGTGCGCGGAGAACTCACTCGGCTCGTAGACGCTCGAGTCCGGAGCGGCGGCCTGCTTCGGGGCTCCCTTGGACGGCCGCTCGAACTTGTAGCCGACGTTGCGCACGGTCCCGATCATCTGCTCGTGCTCCGGCCCCAGCTTCGCGCGCAGACGCCGGACATGGACGTCGACCGTGCGGGTGCCGCCGAAGAAGTCGTAACCCCAGACCTCCTGCAGCAGCTGGGCGCGGGTGAACACCCGGCCGGCGTGCTGGGCGAGGTACTTGAGGAGCTCGAACTCCTTGTAGGTCAGTTCGAGGGTGCGCTTGCGGAGCTTCGCGGTGTAGGTCGCCTCGTCGATCACCAGCTCTCCGACCCGGAGCTCGGCGTCGACCTGCGAGGCGCCGCCGTCGCGGGTGGTGACGAGCCGCAGCCGGGCGTCGACCTCGGCGGGACCGGCCGTCGGGAGGAGGATGTCGTCGGTGCGCCATTCCGCGCTGACCGCGACCAGTCCGCCTTCGCCGACGACGGCGATGACCGGCGTGGAGGTCTCGTCCTCACCGGCGCCCTTGAGCAGGCGGCAAAGGCTCTTCGCGGAGGCCAGATCGCTACGGGCGTCGAGGACGATGACGTCGCGGTGGCCGGCGTCGAGCAGCGCGGTCACTTCCGGAGCACGGACGCGTACGGTGTGGGGCAGCAGATCCAGGGCGGGCAACACCGTGGTGGCATCCGCTTCCGCGGTCAGTACCAGAAGGTCCAGGCTCATCGCCGCACCGCCTTCAGATCGTGGCCGCCTCGAACGTGGCGACCGCCGGTGCTTAGTGAGAATAGCGGGTGAACAGCCGAAGACCTACCGCGTGCTGGATCGATCACACCTGGCCAAAGAGGTTGACGAAGGAGATTCGACACAATGGTGAGCAGGCCCGTGGCGCGTGACGACCGACCGTCTTCCGGCCGGTCCGCCAAGCGAGGAAAGCGCCGTGGCCGGGGCTGGCTCATCGCCCTCGCGGTACTCGTGGTGCTGCTGGTCGGTGCCGATTTCGGCGCGGCCGCCTACGCCGAGCACACGATCTCGCAGAAGGCCCGCCAGCAACTGGAGCTGGCCAACGATCCGGCGGTCACGGTGCACGGTTTCCCGTTCCTGACCCAGGCCCTTTCCGGTGACTACAGTCACATCACGATCAACGCCCAGGGCGTCGCCGTCCCGCCCCGCCTGCAGGACGTGGACTTCAACGCCGACATGAGCGACGTCACGGCCCCGCTGTCCGACCTGACGTCCGGCAACACGAAGTCGATCGTCATCGGCACGCTCAAGGGCGAGGTGACGATCAAGGCCGCGGACATCGCGCGGCAGGCGCCGCTGGACAAGATCGAGAACCTGAAGATCGAGCCCGTCACCGAGGACTACGTCCGCAACGGCGACAGCGGGCAGGGCGAGACGAAACCGACCGCGACGAACGAGAACGGCGAGCCGGTCGACACCGCCAGCGCCGGGATCCGGGTTTCGGGCAACGTCCAGATCGCCGGGCAGAAGGTGGAGATCTTCTGCTTCGCGATGATCGAACTGGACGGGCAGAAGATCCGTCTCGAACCGAAGCGGCTCCAGTTCGGGAATGACAAGGAGACCACCGTCGTTCCCCAGGCGGTACAGGACGCGCTGCTGCCGAACTTCAACGCGACCATCGACACCGGCGCGATGCCGTTCTCGGTGACGCCGACGTCGGTGCGGGTGAACAGCGGCTCGGTGACCATCAAGGGCGAGGGCAAGAACGTCGCCTTCAGCGGAGCGAAGCCTCAGGGGTGATTTGCGGATGACCGGGGTGTGGGTGCTGCTGGGCGTACTGGTGCTCGGCGGAGTGGCGGGCGCGCTGTTGCAGGCGCGCAACGGTCGCATCCGCGCGGCCAAGTCCAGCGCGCCCACGCTGCCCGGCCGCGTCTCGGCGGCCCTCGCGCCCGAAGGCGTCACCCTGGTCCAGATCTCCACGACGTTCTGCGCGCCGTGCCGCCACACCCGCGCGATCCTGTCGGCGCTCGCGGAGAAGACCGACGGCCTCACGCACGTCGATCTGGACGTCACCGAAACCCCCGAAGTCGCCCAGGCGCTGTCGGTGTTGCGAACCCCGACGACCCTGGCCTTGACCGCGGACGGGCGTGAGGTCTTCCGTGTCGGCGGCGTTCCCCGAGGTCAGGACCTTCTCGAAGCGCTGCGGCCGCATCTCGTCCCGGATTCCGGGAAGCGTCCCAAGGTGTGAACACGGTTCCCAACCTGAGGGAGCTCTGCGTACCCTCGTGCCCGTGAACCGGCTGCCCCGAACCTTGCTGACCCAGCGCCGCGCAGTGGACCTGTGCCGCGTTCGCAGCAGCCTGTGTCCCGGCGTTCGCTGAGCCACGCCTGCGCGTGCCCGTCCGGCACGCACCTCTTTCCCTCTCGTTCGCAGGAGGAACCATGTCCGCAGGACCGGCCGTCGACCCCCGTGGTCCGCGTTTCGCCGCCATCCTGACGACGATCGTGCTCGCGGTCGTGCTCATCACCCAGTGGTGGCCACTGCTCGCGGCGCAGGCGGTGGTGTTCGCGATCGGTGCCTTCATCGGGCTGAAGCCGGCGCCGTACTCCCTGATCTATCGCTACCTGGTCGCGCCGCGGCTCGGCCCGACGACCGAACGCGAAGACGCCGCCCCGCTGCGGTTCGCGCAGGCCGTCGGGTTCGTGTTCGCCGTCGTCGGCACCGTCGGTTTCGCCACCGGCCTGACCGCGCTCGGGTTCGTCGCGACGGCGTTCGCGCTGTTCGCGGCCTTCCTCAACGCGGCGTTCAACTTCTGTCTCGGTTGCGAGATGTACCTGCTCATCAAGCGTTTCAGCCCCAGCCCTCGCGCGTCCTAACCCAGAAAGAGAGTCAGCTCCATGAGCCGTGAAGACGTCCTGGTCACCACCCAGTGGGCCGAGGAGAACCTGGACACCCCGGGTGTCGTGTTCGTCGAGGTCGACGAGGACACGACCGCGTACGACAACGGACACATCCGCGGGGCGGTGAAGTTCGACTGGCGCAAGGACCTGCAGGACGGGGTCCGCCGCGACTTCGTCAACAAGGAGGGCTTCGAGAAGCTGCTGTCCGAGAAGGGCATCTCGAACGACGACCGCGTGATCCTCTACGGCGGCAACAACAACTGGTTCGCCGCGTACGCGTACTGGTACTTCAAGCTCTACGGCCACGACAAGGTGCAGCTGCTCGACGGCGGCCGCAAGAAGTGGGAGCTCGACGGCCGCGAGCTGAACTCCGACGAGGTCAAGCGCGAGGCCACCGAGTACCAGGCCAAGGAGCAGGACCTCTCGATCCGCGCGTTCCGCGACGAGGTCGTCGCCGAGATCGGCAAGAGCAACTACGTCGACGTGCGCTCGCCCGACGAGTTCTCCGGCAAGCTGCTCGCCCCGGCGCACCTGCCGCAGGAGCAGTCGCAGGTCCCGGGCCACATCCCCGGCGCGCTGAACGTCCCGTGGGCGAAGGTCGCCAACGAGGACGGCACCTTCAAGACCGAGGACGAGATCAAGGAGCTGTACTCCGACGAGGGCCTCGACGAGTCGAAGGCCACCATCGCGTACTGCCGGATCGGTGAGCGTTCCTCCATCGCGTGGTTCGCGCTGCACGAGCTCCTCGGCTACGACCAGGTGAAGAACTACGACGGTTCATGGACGGAATACGGCTCGCTCGTCGGCGTGCCGGTCGAGTTGGGAGCCAAGTGATGGCAGGCATCGACACTGACAGCTGCGGCGCACCGGCCCAGGAGGCCACGCCCGCCGATTACGACACCCGCGGCCAGGTCGTGCTGGCCGGCAAGGTGACCGGTTCGGAGGGCCCCGTCGGCGGCGCCTTCGTGCGGTTGCTGGACGGCGGCGGCGACTTCACCGGCGAGGTGGTCTCGTCGGCCGACGGCGACTTCCGCTTCTACGCGGCCCCCGGTGACTGGACGGTGCGCGCGCTGCACCGCTCCGGCAACGGCGAGGCCTCCGTCACCGCGCAGGGACCCGGCGTCCACCAGCTGGCGATCTCGGTCGCCTGACGACGTAAGTACATGAAGGCCCCCTTCATTGCGCCTAGCGCCGTGAAGGGGGCCTTCATGTACTTGTGGGCACTGCCACGCGACCTCGGCAGGCCTGTCGGGGCAGGTAGCGACTAAAGTGCGTGGCGTGGAGATCCTGTTTACGACCCTGCTGGTGCTCGCCGGCGTCGCGATCACCTGGTTCGCCGTGTACGTCGTCTACCGGCTTTACGCGGACCAGCGCTGACCCATGACGGCTAGTGGCGACGAGGCCATCCAGGCCGCGGAGAAGCGCGCGGAGAGCACGCGCGACCGGAACCTGCCTCCGTACGGCACCTTCCCTGACATGCCCATTCCGGGCGACACGGCGAACCTGCGCGAGGGACCGAACCTCAACGACGCCTGCCTGGCGCTGCTGCCGCTCGTCGGCGTGTGGCGCGGCGAGGGCGAGGTCGACTACCCGACCATCGAGGGCCCGTACCGGTTCGGCATGCAGCTGACCATCGCGCACGACGGCCGCCCGTTCCTCACGCACGAGGCACGAGCCTGGCTGCTCGACGACGACGGCAAGGTCATCCGGCCCGCCGCGCGCGAATCCGGGTTCTGGCGTCCGCAGGCCGACGACACGATCGAGCTGCTGCTGACGCACAACACCGGCATCGTGGAGCTCTTCTACGGCAAGCCGCGCGGCAAGGCCTCGGTCCCGGCCTGGGAGCTGGGCACGGACGCGGTCGTCCGCACGTCGACGGCCAAGGACGTCACGGCTTCGCAGCGGCTCTACGGCATCGTCAACGGTGAACTCGGCTACGTCGAGGAGCGCGCGATGATGGGCCAGGAACTGCAGCCGCACACGTCGGCGCTGCTGCGTCGCGTGGTGGGCTGACGTACTTCCGATGCGGTGGCGTGCCTACGGCGAGCACGCCGCCCTGCTCGACTGCGCTTCCCTGACCGAGTCGATAGCGGCGCACGCGATGGTCTCGGCCGCGCGCCCGGACGGCATCACCGAACTCGTTCCCGGCGCCCGCAGCCTGCTCGTGGTGGAGACTCCCGGCTCGGGCGCTCTCACGGCCGTCCGCGAGTTGCTCACCGACGCCGACCTCGAACATCCGCCGGAAGACGAATCCCGCGAGATCACCCTCGATGTGACCTACGACGGCGAGGATCTCGAACTCGTCGCGCGGGACGCCGGAGTGTCCACAGAGGACGTCGTCCGGCTGCACACCGGCGCCGCCTACACCGTGGCGTTCACCGGGTTCGCGCCCGGATTCGGTTACCTGACAGGGCTTCCCGAGCCGCTTCGGCAGCCGCGACTGCCGGCTCCGCGCACTCGCGTGCCGCCGGGTTCGGTGGGCATCGCGGGTGAGTTCACCGGCGTGTACCCCCGCGTCTCGCCCGGTGGCTGGCGGCTGATCGGCCACACCCGGACCGTCCTGTTCGATCCGCGCGCCGATCCTCCCGCGCTGCTGGCACCCGGCGACCGCGTGCGCTTCCGGAGTGCCGGATGAGGGCTCTCGAAGTGGTCGCGACCGGTCCGCTCGCACTGGTACAGGACCTCGGCAGGCCCGGTTTCGCGCATCTCGGGGTGCCGCCGTCCGGCGCGCTGGACGTCCCGGCGCTGAAGCTGGCCAACCGGCTCGTCGGCAACACCGAGGACGCGGCCGGCGTGGAGTGCCTGCTCGGCGGGCTACGGCTGCGCGCCTCGACGTCCTGCACGGTCGCGGTGACCGGTCCTTCCGTCGCCGTCGAGGTGGACGGGCGTCCCGTCGGCTCGCACGCGCCGGTGTGGCTGGCGGCGGGGCAGGTCGTGGCGATCGGCGCTCCTGCCTCCGGATTGCGGTGCTACCTGGCGGTTTCCGGCGGGATCATGGTCGAAGTGGAACTCGGCAGCCGGTCGCGGGACGTCCTTTCGGAGATCGGCCCCGCGCCGCTGAAAGCGGGCGACGCCCTGCCGCTCGGCACGCCGTCCGTCTCCGGCGGCGCCGACGTCGTGCTGCCCACGGTGGCACCGGCCGAGCTCGTCGTGCCGATCGATCCGGGCCCCCGCGCGCACTGGTTCGAGAACCCGGCGGCCGGGCTCGCGAAGACCTGGACGGTGACCGCGGAATCCAACCGCGTCGGCCTCCGGCTCGACGGCCCCGCGTTGCCTCGCGCGGCCGAATACGCGGAGCGGGAGCTGCCGAGCGAGGGCTTGCTGACCGGCGCCGTGCAGGTTCCGCCGAACGGGTTGCCGGTGGTGTTCTTGGCGGATCATCCGACTACCGGTGGTTATCCGGTGGCGGCCGTGGTGAGACAGGCGTCACTCCCGGCCCTCGCGCAGGCCCGACCCGGAACCCTTCTCCGCTTTCACTCGTCCACGAGGGTGTGGAACAGGTAAAGGTCGACGGTGGCACGGGTGTCATCGACACGAATTCGGTCCCCACCCAACCAGAGCTTCCGCAGTCTCTGCGGATCGCGCTGGCCACCGGCCAGATGCGGCGCCCCCTCGGCGATACGCTCCGCCCGCTTCTCGATCTCTTCGCCGACGGCGAATACCAGGTCGCCGGACCCGAACGGCTGGCCGAGGACCGCTACCTGACCCCGAGCGCCGACTGGCCGCCCGCCGACGTGTCCCGCGTCGGCTACTACCGGACGGCGATCAAGAGCGGGCACCGGCCGGTCGCGGTCGTGCTGGAGACCACCGACGCCGCGGTGATCCTCGACGGGCACCACAAGATCGCGGCTTACCGCGAAGAAGCGATCCTGCCGCACCTGCTGATCATCAGCGCCCTCGGCTGATGGACGTCCCGCGGTTCCGCGATCCCCAGATTCGGCTCGGGAACCTTGCCGCCGAGCCGATCCTGATCGTCTGTCCGCGCTGCTCGGGCCGCGCCTCGGTCACCCACGAACGGCTGACCTGCGCCGGCTGTGCCCTGGTGCGCGTTCCCTCCGAACCCCACTACCACGTGTGGAACCGGCCCATCGATCCGTTCTTCCACGAACCGCTGTGGCTGCGCGCCGACTGCTGCGGCGGGAACACCCTCTGGGCGTTCCACGAACGTCACCTCGACCTGCTCGAACGATTCGTCGCGGCGAAGCTGCGCGAACGCGGGCTCGGGAACCGTCCCGGCATGACCTTGGTCGCCCGGCTGCCCGCCTGGATCACGACGGCCAAGCACCGGGACGAGATCCTTCGCACCATCGCCAAGCTGCGCGCGACGCTCAGCTGATCGCGTACTCGCTCTCGTACGCGGCGGCCAGCTCGGCGTGGATCGCGCCGGAGTCGGTGAGCGCGACGCCGTCGAGCGTGTGCACCCTGGTCAGCTTGCGGACCGACGAGGCGAGGAAGAGCCCGTCGCCCTCGGTGAGGTCCGAGACCTTGAGCGGCTCGACCTTGACCGACCAGCCCGCGCGCTCGGCGCCGCGGAACAGCGCCGCCTGCGTCGTCCCCGGCAGGATGCCGATGGTCGCCGGCGGCGTGTAGAGCGTCTTGCCCTTCGCGAGGACGACCGTGGAAGTCGGCCCTTCGAAGACCGAGCCGTCGGCGGCGGTGAAAATCACATCGCTCGCGCCACGGCGGCCGGCCTCCCGCAACGCCGCCATGTTGACGCCGTACGAAATGGACTTCGCGCCCAGCAGCAGCCACGGCGCGCGCTCGGCGAGGTCCGCCTCGATACCGCGCTCGAGGGTGATCGCCGCGACGCCTTCGACGCGGGCGCGCTGGACCTTCTCGTCGATCTCCACGCCGAGCGCGAACCCGAACGGCTTCGCCTCCGGATCGCCGTCGATTCCCCTGGTGTACACCAGTTTCAGCGCGATCTCGGCGGGGCCGGACCAGTTGTCGATGACGACCTGCGCGGCGCGCTCCCAGACCGCGAGGTCCGGCTCGGGCAGGTCGAGCATGGCCGCGGAACGGGCCAGCCGCTCGAGGTGCGGGCGGAGCTCGCGGGGCCGTCCGTCGACGACGAGGATCGTCTCGAACACGCCGTCGCCGCGAAGCAGTCCCAGATCGTCCACCCGCAGGTGGGCGGCTTCGGGGTCGGCCAGGGTCCCGTCGAGGAAGGCAAGCACGCGCATGGGGACACGGTACTCACTAGCATGGGTTTCATGCCCTACCGCTCCCCTCTGCTCGACCTTCCCGGACCGATCGCGGCACCCGACGGGCATCCGGAAGAGGGTGTCCCGTGGCATTGGGGCGACCCGTTCGCCGAGCAACGGACGGCCGCGCGCGGCGCCGTCGTGATCGACCGTTCGCACCGCGAGATCCTGGCCGTGACCGGCGAAGAACGGTTGTCCTGGCTGCATTTGGTGATCTCGCAGCACGTCACCGGGCTCGCCGAGGGCACCGGCACCGAGGCGCTCGTGCTGGACAGCCAAGGCCGCGTCGACACGCACATGGTCGTCGCGCACGCGGACGGCACGGTGTGGCTGGACAGCGACCGGGGCGCGGTGGCCACCAGCGCGCTGCCGTCCGGCGGCAAGCAGACTTTGCGCGAGTACCTCGAAGCGATGAAGTTCTGGTCCAAAGTGGACATCCGCGATGTCTCGGCCGAGCTGGCGCTGCTGACCGTCCTCGGTCCCGACGCGGACCGTGTGCTGTCCGCCGTGGACGTGTCGCTGGGCCCGGATCCGTACTCGGTCGTGGCGATCCCCGGCGGTTTCGCGCGACGGATGCCGTGGCCGGGACGCCACAGCGTCGACCTCGCCGTGCCCCGCGCCGAACTGGCCGGCTGGTGGCGGCGCCTGACCGACGCGGGCGCGCGTCCGGCGGGCAGCTGGACGTTCGACGCGCTGCGGGTCGAGTCGCTGCGACCGCGGCTGGGCCTCGACACCGACGAGCGCACGATCCCGCACGAGGTGAACTGGGTCGACTCCGCCGCGCACGTCGCGAAGGGCTGCTACCGCGGGCAGGAGACCGTCGCGAAGGTGCACAACGTCGGGCGGCCGCCGCGGTACATGGCGCTGCTGCACCTGGACGGTTCGCCGGAGATCACGCCGGAAACCGGCGATCCGGTGGTGCTGGGCGAGCGGACGGTGGGCCGCGTCGGCAGCGTGGTGCAGCACCACGAACTGGGGCCGATCGCGTTGGCGCTGGTCAAACGCTCGACGCGCCCGGGCGCGGAGCTGCTGGTGGGCGCCGAGGACCGGGTGGTTCAGGCGGCCATCGATCCGGACTCGGTGCCGGGTGAGGCTGCCGCTCCTGGCCGGGAAGCGGCTCAGCGGCTGCGGGGTTGAGCCCGGGTTTCCGACAGTCCGTGAAGGCCTCCTTGAGGGACTCTGGGTCCTTCAAGGAGGCCTTCACGGACTTACCTGCCACCAGCCTGCTCAGAGTCTCGGCTCCATCCCGGCGCCTCAGCCGGTGCGCCCAATGTGGCATCGGAGACGCTCAGTGTCCCCAATGCCACATTGGGGACACTGCGTCCGCGGCTTTCCGCCGGCGGCCGCGCGCGAAGGGCCCCAACCCTCGGCTGAGCGTTGGAAACTCGGCCCTCACTCCCGACCGAAGTACGTGAAGGACTCCTTCATTGCGCCTAGCGCGATGAAGGAGTCCTTCACGTACTTGCCCCCCAGCCATCCACAAGTTGTCCACAACGTTGCCCACCTGTGGACAACTCCGCCGACCAGCACTTTTCCCGCCCCACCCCCGGTAGACTGGACCAGGGGCCGCCCCCGGGACGGGTGGGGGGCGGGCTCGGGAAGGAACCGAAAGACCAGCCGCCCGGCGGAGGGTCTCGGAAGGGGCGGAGATCCTTGTGGTATCGCTCCCTCCGGAACATTTCCGCTGGAGCGCGATAAGCTACCCGGGTGATCGAAGTCCGGCCCGGTGGTCGCCGTCGTATCGACCGCGTGCTCGGCCCTGGGTATCTCAGCGACCTCGGCGAGCTGACCCTTTCCGTGCTGCGCGAGCGCCGTGACGAGGCCGCGCAGGAGGAGACCGACCTGTCGTACCTGCGGCGCCTGCTCCACGCGCGGATCGACATCGTGCGGGCCGAGCAGGAGCGCCGGAGTTCGGGCGGCGAGAGCAGCGTCGTCGAGCGGCTGGCCTCGATCCTGGCGGACAACGCGATCGGCCCGGCCACGGGTTCGGGCAGGCACCAGCGGCTGGAGCCGTCGCGCGCGGGTGAGCACCGCCGGTTCGCCGAGGCCCTCATCGGCGACACGGACCTTTCCGACGTCAGCACGCTCTCGGACGAGAACCTGGTCAACGCCCTCAACCGGTATGCCGACGAGGAGGTTTCGGTCTCCTCGTACCGGCGCGAGGTCCAGGGCGTGATGGACACGATCAACGCCGAGATCGCGACCCGCTACCGCAAGGGCACGGCGTCGGTCGACGACCTGCTCGACACCGAACGCGGCGGCTCCGAGTGACGAATCCGGTCCTGGTCGAGGTCGTCCGATCCGGTTTCGTGGAGAGCGTGCACCGCGGCGCGCTCGTGATCACCGCCCCGGACGGCTCGGTGCGTTTCTCCGCGGGCGACATCGAGCGGCCGGTGTACCCGCGTTCGTCCAACAAACCCCTGCAGGCCGTCGGGATGCTCCGCGCCGGCCTCACCATCGGCGACGAAGAACTCGCGCTCGGTTGCGGATCGCACAACGGCGAGCCCGGCCACGTCGAGGGCGCCTTGGCGATGCTCTCCCGCGCGGGGCTCACCGAGGACGCGCTGGCCTGCCCGCCCGCCTTCCCGCTGCACGAGCCGAGCATGCTGGCCGTCGCCTCCGCCGGGAAACGCCGGGCCGCGATGAACTGCTCCGGCAAGCACGCCGCGATGCTCACGACCTGCGCGCAGCTCGGCTGGCCGACCGACGACTACGCGGCCGAGATCCACCCACTGCAGAAGGTCATCCAGGCCGCCGTCGCCGACCTCACCAGCGAGACGATCGAGACGGTCGGCGTCGACGGCTGCGGAGCGCCCCTGTTCGCGTTCTCCCTCACCGGTCTCGCCCGTTCCTTCGGCAGGCTGGTCACCGCCATGGGCGGGCCGGAACGCCGGGTCGCGGACGCGGTCCGCGCGCATCCGTGGCAGGTCGCGGGCACCGGCCGCGAGGACACCGTGCTGATGCGGAACGTCGAGGGCCTGCTGTCGAAGGGCGGCGCCGAGGGAGTGCACGCGTTCGCCCTCCCGGACGGCACGGCGCTGGCACTGAAGATCGACGACGGCGCGGCCAGGGCCCGGATCCCGCTCCTGCTCGCGACGCTGCGCCACCTCGGGATCGACCCTGGCGACGAAGCCGGCGCCCTCGCGCGCGACGCGGTCCTGGGCGGCGGGAAACCGGTCGGCGAACTGAGGGTCGCCGAAGGCCTCTACGGCTAGTTCGCGCGTTCCCGCGCGGCGAGGTCGCCCCAGAAGTCCCGCAGGTCGGCGAACAGTTCCGCCAGCTCGTCGACATTGCCGGTGCGGAGCGCGTCCAGGATGTCGTGGACCTCTTCGGCCGTCGTGTCGGCCTGCAGGATCGGGTCGGCGAAGAGCTGCACGAGTCCGCCGTAGTCGAGCTCGACCGCGGAGCCCGGGTGGAAGCTGTCGAGCCAGCGTCGCGTCTCGAGCAGCACCCGGCCCGGCCCCGAGTCCCCGAAGGTCGCTTCGAGCAGGTCGCCGACCTCGCGAGCGCGATGCCGCGCGTCGGCGATGGAAACCCGCCACGACACCTCGCGTTCGGGGTCGTCCCGGCCCTTGCCGAGTTTGACCCGGCGCATCCCCGGGTCGAACAGCACGAACCACGGAAGCGGGACGGTCCACGTCGTCGACAGCGTGTGCGAGGCCGAGGCGGACAGGTCGCCGATGGCGGACTTCGCCCGCGAACGGATCATGTCCAGCGACGCGCCGCCCGCGTCGAGCACCGCGTTTTTCAGCGCGGGATGCGCGTCGCCGAGGAAGGTCACCAATGCCGCGGCGGAGCGCGCGCGGATCTCCATCGGACAGATCAGCGGCCCTGGGCCGGCGTCGCCGTGCTCACCCTCCGGCACGTCTTCGGGGTCAAGGACGAGGACGTCGGTGACGAGACTCGGCGCGGCCCTGCCGTCCGCGAGCTCAGCGGGCAGCAACCGCCCGACATGCTGTGACTTGAGCCACAACGCCTGCTCGCGCTCGCCCGCGGCCGAACGATCGAGCCGGGCCGCTTCGACGGCCTCGAGCAGGCGTTCGTCCGGTGGATCCCCCAGCGCGAGCAGGGGCTCATAGACGCGGAGATAAGCCGCGAACGGACGGGGCACACGAGCATCGTGGCACGCCGACCTGCGACTATCGCCACCGACCGGCCGGTAACCGGCGTTCGGTGAACACTGTCGCCACCGGCACACCGTGCCACGTCGCATCCAACCCCCCGGACACGGTACGGTGTCAGCAGGAAAGAATTGTCGAGACGATGCGGGGCCGCCGATTCCCCCGGCCGCCCCGCCCCTGTGCGAGGGGGTCGAGCCATGGGGCGCGGCCGGGCTAAGGCCAAGCAGACGAAGGTGGCGCGCGAGCTCAAGTACAGCTCGCACGAAACCGACTTCGATGCTTTGCAGCGCGAGCTGTCCAGTAGTTCCTCGGAAGACAGGCACGAGGACGACAAGCGGTATGACGACGACCCGTACGACGGGTACGACGAATACCGCCGCTGAGCAACGCGTGACACGCGAGGGTGGATCCGGGCTTGCCCGGTAGACCACCCTCGCGTGTCGCGTGCTGCCCAAAATACGAGGAGGTGCCATGTCTGACGTAGCGCGAGTAGGTGTCGTCGGGGCCGGGCTCATGGGTTCGGGCATCGCCGAGGTGCACGCGCGGGCCGGGCTGGACGTGATCGTCACCGAGGTCAACCAGCCGGCGCTGGACTCCGGGCGAGCGCGGATCGAGAAGTCGCTGCAACGCGGCGTCAAGAGCGGGAAGCTCTCGCAGGAAGACGCCGACGCGGCGCTCGGGCGGCTCCGCTTCACCACCGAGATCGGCGAGTTCGCCGACCGCGACCTCGTCATCGAGGCCATCCTGGAACAGGAGCAGGCCAAGGTCGAGGTGTTCCGGTCGCTGGACAAGATCGTCGAGCGTGAGGACGCGGTGTTCGCGTCCAACACCTCTTCCATCCCGATCATGAAGCTCGGCATGGCCACCGGCCGTCCGCAGCAGGTGATCGGCATCCACTTCTTCAACCCGGTCCCGGTGCTGCCGCTCGTCGAGCTGGTGCCCTCGCTGCTGACCAGCGACGACACCGCCCGCCGTGCCGAGGAGCACGCGACGACGGCGTTGAGCAAGACCGTGATCCGGTCGCAGGACCGCGCCGGGTTCATCGTGAACTCGCTGCTCGTGCCGTACCTGCTTTCCGCGATCCGGATGATCGAGTCGGGTTTCGCGTCGGCGGAGGACATCGACCGCGGTATGGAGCTGGGCACCGCGCACCCGATGGGCCCGCTGCGGCTTTCGGACCTGATCGGCCTGGACACCATCAAGGCGATCGCGGACTCGATGTACGCCGAGTTCAAGGAGCCGCTGTACTCGTCGCCGCCGCTGCTGCTGCGCATGGTCGACGCCGGCCTGCTCGGCAAGAAGACGGGCCGCGGCTTCTACAGCTACTCCTGACCCGCCTTTCTCCGCGTTTAGTCCTCTAGTTGCGGTTCTTGCACGCGCAACTACCGCATTCAGAGGACTAAACGCGAGGGTCCTAGACTCGGGGACGTGGGACAGGGACAGCTGCGAGTGGGTCTGGTCGGTGCCGGTCCATGGGCGAAGACGGTGCACGCGCCCGGTCTCGCCGATCACCCCGGGACGACCTTGCGCGCGGTCTGGACCAGGCGTCCCGAAGCCGCGAAGGAGCTGGCCGAAGCGCATGGCGCCCAGGCCGTCGACAGCTTCGACGAGTTGCTCGACCAGGTGGACGCGGTCGCGTTCGCGGTGCCGCCCGCCGTCCAGGCGGAGCTGGCGGTCAAGGCGGCCGAAGCGGGCAAGCACCTGATCCTGGAGAAGCCGATCGCCGCCGATCTCGACGGTGCGCGGCGGCTCGCGGACGCGGTGGAGACCGCCGGTGTCGCGGCGCTCGTGGTTCTCATCCTGCGGTTTTCGCCGATGACCCGTGAGTGGCTCGACGGCATCAAGGAAGCAGGCGGCTGGCGCGGCGGTGGGGCACGGTGGCTTTCGGGCGCGCTGCTCGGCGGCCAGTACCAGTCCTCGGCGTGGCGGCACGACTCCGGCGCGCTCGCCGACATCGGCCCGCACGCCCTCGATCTGCTGGACGCGGCGCTCGGTGAGATCACCGAGGTGCTCGCCGCGAACCGGACCGATGACGATCTGTGGCACCTGCTGTTAGCCCACGAGGGTGGCGCGACCAGTACGGCGACCCTGTCGCTGCGGCTGCCGATCCAGCCGACGGTCGTCGAAGTGGCCGTCTACGGCGAGCACGGCTACCGCACCCTGGGCCGCAAGCCGGGCTCGGCGGGCGAGTCGTACACCGCGCTCCTGGACGATTTCGCCGCGATGGCCGCGAGCGGGACGACCTCGCATCCGTGTGACGTGCGTCGCGGACTGCACCTGCAGAAGCTGCTCGAACACGCGCGGGAGCTCGCCGGACACGGCAAGTAGTACACAGTTCACCCACAAGGCTTTTCCTTACGCGATAAGGCCTTCTTCCGAAGACTTCGCGGTCATCCACAGGTTTGTCCACAGGTTCCTTTGTGGACGGTCACCAGCATGGGAAAACCTTTTCCGCCACCGGAAAAGATCACCTCTTAGTGCGCAGGCTCCGCCATGCCGAGTCGATCTCGCGATGCGAAGGTGATCTTGGGCGCTCCGGAAAGGAAGGCCATGGGTGAGCTGCTCCGCGCTTTCGGCGGGATGATCCCGTTGACGATCATCGCGATTCCCTACGCGTTGCTCGGGTGGCCGCTCCTCGCGGCGCATCGACGGCGAAGACGGGCCGACCCCTTCTCCGCGTCGGCGACGGCCGCCGTCGACATGACGCTCGCACTGGCCTGTTTCCTGGTGTTGTGCCTGGTCACGATGCCGGTGACCGGCGTAGAGGGCAGCAGGCTGAACCTCGAACCCGGCACCGACCTGCGGCACGCCCTGACCGACAGCGCCAATCTCTGGCAGGCGCTGGGCAACGTCCTCATGCTGAGCCCGCTCGGCGCCCTCCTCCCCGTGCGATCCCGCCGCCTGCGGTCGCTCGCCCGGATCGCGCTGGGCGCGCTGGCCGTCTCGGTGCTGGTGGAAGTCACGCAATATCTGATCCAGGCGGGCAGGGTGACCTCGACCGACGACATCCTGCTGAACACACTGGGTGCCGTGGCGGGCGCCGCGCTGAGCAGACGGCTGTGGCACCGCCTGGACGTCCGGCCGCCGGTGCGGATCCCGGTCCAGGCCCGGCGGGTGTGCGCCGCCCCGGTCCGGCTGCGGGTCCCGAGATCGGCGTGGGACGAGCGGTATTCGAGCATCGCGCACCGGAGGTAATCGGGTTGACCGTCGTGCGAAAGTGATCGCGAAAGCCCTGAATACGCGGAAAGAGGGATGCCTCATGCCTGACGCCTTCGGTGGCGTCGGCACGAGCTAGCCGGCGCACACGCCAGCTCCACCACGCACGCGGATCCTCCCGTGCGTCTCCTTCTTCTGCCCGAAAGGCTTTCCACCAGTGCTTTCCGAAACGATTCGTGCTTTGCAGTCCTACATCCGCCTCACCGCGGCGAAATTCCGGGAGACCGAGCGGATCGGGCCGTTCCTGGCCACGTACTACCTCGAGTCCAGCAGCCCGTTCCTCAACTACGCGATCCCCGACGACGGCGCCGTCCCCACCCGGGACGACGTCGCCGCGCTCACCGAGGCGTTCCGTGAGCGCGGGCTCGCGCCGCGTCTGGAGTTCCTCACCGAAGCGGTTCCGGCCGCCGAGGCCGTGCTCACCGAGTGCGGCTACACGGTGGAGCGGCGGGTCCCGCTGATGATCTGCCCGCCGGGGCAGGTCGCCGGGCAGCCGGAACCGGCCGGGATCAGCCTGGTCACCCCGAAGACCGAGGGCGAACTCCGGCAGATGATCCGGGCGCAGAACTTCGCGTTCGGGGAGGACGATCCCGATCTCCACCTCGATCCGTCACCGGATCAGCTGAGCGGCGAGACCATCTCGGTGATGGCGGTCGACGAGAACGGCGAGGTCGTCGGCGGCGGGGTCGCGACCGCGATCCTCGACGGCGCGACCGAGATCGCCGGCATCGGGGTGCTCGATGGGTACCGGAGCCGCGGGATCGCCGCGGCGATGACGGAGTACCTGACGCGTGAGGCCCACGCGCGCGGTGGCCGGTCGGTGTTCCTGACGCCGGGCGCCGGGCAGGCGGAACGCGTTTATGGCCGGGTCGGTTTCAAGACCGCGGCCGAATGCGTGCACCTGTCAATCATCTGAAAACCCGCCACGGCGTGACTTCTTGACCTCGCCGCGGCGTTTCTTCGACGCCAGGCGGCGTTCCTTCGACCCCCGCGAGGGTTTGGTGGGACGCCGCTTGGCGGCCGGGGGCGCCGACGCGTCCGTCAGGAGCATCACCAGCCGCGCCCGCGCGGCTTCCCGGTTCATCAGCTGGGACCGGTGTTCGGACGCGGTGATCGTGACGACGCCGTCGACCAGCCGCGACGAAAGCCGGTCCAGCATCCGCGCCCGGAGGTGCTCCGGGACGGACGCCGAACCGGCCACGTCGAAGGACAGTTCGACCCGCGAGTCCGTGGTGTTCACGCCCTGCCCACCCGGACCCGACGACCGGGAGAACCGTTCGCTCAATTCGGCACCCGGGATCACGAACCGGGTGCCGACCACCACGTCGTCAGCCACGAGCCCAGTGTGTCACCAGGAAGCAAACGGATTCAGAACCGCGGGTGGTCACCGGAGAGCACGGCACGCGGGCCGTCCGGGTCCTCCGCGGGCTGCACGTCGCCGAGGATCCACGCCGGCACGTGCCGCGCGGTCAGCATCGCGAGCGCGCGGTCGACGTCGTCGGCGCCGACGATCGCGACCATGCCGACGCCCATGTTGAACGTCTTCTCCAGTTCGGCGCGCTCGACCTTGCCGCGGTGGCCGATCAGCGCGAACACCGGCGCCGGGGTCCAGGTGCCGCGTTCGAGCCGGGCGACCAGCCCGCGCGGCATGACACGGGCGAGGTTCTGCTCCAGACCGCCGCCGGTGATGTGCGCGAACGTGCGGACCTCGGCCTCGGCCGTGAGGGCGAGACAGTCCTTCGCGTAGATCCTGGTCGGCTCCAGCATCTCCTCGCCGAGCGAGCGGCCGAACTCCTCGACGTGCCCGTCGAGCGGCATCCGCGCGATGTCCAGCAGCACGTGCCGGGCGAGCGAGTAGCCGTTGGAGTGCAGGCCGGACGAGCCGAGCGCGAGGACGACGTCGCCGGGGCGGACCCGCTCCGGGCCGAGCACGTTCGACGCCTCGACGACACCGATGCCGGTGCCCGAGAGGTCGTAGTCGTGCTCGCCCATCAGGCCGGGGTGCTCCGCGGTCTCGCCGCCGAGCAGCGCGCAACCCGCCTGGACACAGCCCTCGGCGATACCGCCGACCAGCGCCGCGATCTTCTCCGGGACGACCTTCCCGACGGCGATGTAGTCCTGCATGAACAGCGGCTCGGCGCCGGTGACGACCAGGTCGTCGACGACCATCGCGACCAGGTCGATGCCGACCGTGTCGTGCTTGTCGAGCGCCTGCGCGACGGCGATCTTGGTGCCGACCCCGTCGGTCGACGAGGCCAGCACCGGCTCTTTCCACTTGTCCAGCTTCAGGGAGAACAGCCCGGCGAAACCGCCGACCCCGCCCATCACCTCGGGCCTCGTGGCCCTCTCGGCGTGCGGTTTGAGCAGCTCGACGGCTTTGTCGCCGGCGTCGATGCTGACGCCGGCGGCGGCGTACGTGGCGCTCGTGGACTCGCTCACGGAAGCGGACTCCAACTCTGGAAGAGAGGTCTAGGGACGCCGGATGGCGTCCTCAGCACCGTACCCGGCAGGGCTGACGGGCTTCGCCGCGCCATTGACCGAGTCCAGGCTCTCCAGCAGGTGCTTCCCGATCAGCGCGTCTTCGGGCAGCGCGATCGGGTACTCGCCGGAGAAGCACGCGGTGCACAACCGCGACTTCGGCTGCTCCGAAGCCGCGACCAGTCCGTCCAGGGAGATGTAGCCCAGGGTGTCCGCGCCGATGGAGCGGCGGATGCCGTCGAGATCGACGCCGTTGGCCACCAGTTCGGCCCGCGACGCGAAGTCGATGCCGTAGAAGCACGGCCAGCGGACGGGCGGCGACGCGATCCGGACGTGCACCTCGAGCGCGCCGGCCTCCCGAAGCATGCGGACCAGCGCGCGCTGGGTGTTGCCGCGGACGATGGAGTCGTCGACCACCACGAGCCGTTTGCCGCGGATGACGTCGCGCAGGGGATTCAGCTTGAGCCGGATCCCCAGCTGCCGGATGGTCTGCGACGGCTGGATGAAGGTGCGGCCGACGTAGGCGTTCTTCACCAAGCCGGTGCCGTACGGGATGCCGGAGCCCTGCGCGTAGCCGATGGCGGCCGGGGTGCCGGATTCGGGCACCGGCATGACCAGGTCGGCGTCGGCCGGGTGCTCGGCGGCGAGTTTGCGGCCGATCTCGACGCGGGTGGCGTGCACGCTGCGGCCGGCGATCGAGGTGTCGGGACGCGCGAGGTACACGTACTCGAAGACGCAACCCTTGGGCTCGGGGTTCGCGAAGCGCGAGGACCGCAGGCCCTCGGCGTCGATCGCGATGAGCTCACCGGGCTCGACCTCGCGGACGAACGACGCGCCGCAGATGTCGAGCGCGGCCGTCTCGCTGGCGACGACCCAGCCGCGTTCGAGCCTGCCGAGCACCAGCGGGTGCACGCCGTGCGGGTCGCGCGCGGCGTACAGGGTGGACTCGTCGGCGAAGACCAGGCAGAACGCGCCCTTGAGGGTGGGCAGCAGTTCCAGCGCGGCGGCTTCGATGCCCTTGTCGGCGGCGTTGGCCGCGAGCAGCCCGCACACCAGGTCGGAGTCGCTGGACGAACCGGTGAGGCCGGCGTGCGGCTTGAGCCCGGCTTCGACCGTGCGATCCCGCAGTTCGGCGGTGTTGACGAGGTTGCCGTTGTGCGCGAAGGACAATCCGCTGCCGGTGGCGGTGGTGCGGAAGATCGGCTGCGCGTTCTCCCAGATGGTCGCGCCGGTGGTCGAGTAGCGGCAGTGGCCGACGGCGATATGTCCCTGCAGCGACTGCAGGACCTGCTCGTCGAACACCTGGCTGACCAGGCCGAGATCCTTGAAGACGACGATCTGCGAACCATCGGAGACCGAGATGCCGGCCGCTTCCTGGCCGCGGTGCTGAAGTGCGTAGAGCCCGTAGTAGGTCAGCTTCGCGACCTCTTCTCCGGGCGCCCAGACACCGAAGACACCGCATTCCTCGCGGGGTTCCGGATCGGGCTGGTCGGTCACGGGCTGTCCGGCGAGGGACGGGTCGGAAACCACCGAGGTGCTCCCAGGGAGAAAGAGGGCAGGCCGCCACCAGTGTAAACGGTGAGCAGGAGATCAACGCGCCGCGCGAAGTGGCACTGGACACGCTTCGAGCTGTGACGCTGAGTGAACCCATGAAGATCTTGGAAGGCACAGCGGGTCCGCGTGATGACCGTGAGTGACGGGCGGGTGTCAAGGCCCGGCACTCACGACCCCCGACCAGCCGGCCGCTCCCCCTCGACAGAGGCGGCCGACTGTGCTTAAAAGCCGATCAACCCGCGGCCAGCCATTTGGACGTGCCGCCGCGGCCGGGAACCCAGCAGCCCTTGGCCGCGGTCTCCGGGACGTACAGCGAGCCGGGGGTCCGCTCGTCCGGGAGCGCGAGCAGTGCCGTCAGCACCTTCGCCGCGTCGCCGGTGCGGCGCCACAGCCAGACCTCGGGCTCGAGGATGTCCTCCTCGGTGCCGGGCATGCGGGTGGCGACGACGTCGTCCTCGGCGTTGAGCCGGACCACGTCGACCACGTTGTCGTGGACTCGCACGCCGACCACGGCCAGGACCTCGCCGTTCGCGTCGCACGGGTGCACGAACTGGTACCCGCGGTGGATCAGTTCCTGCAGGCCGCTTTCGATATCGGTGATCTCGGCGGTGATGGTGTCACCCGAGGACGTCATCGAATTCGCCGTCCTTGGCGCCCGCGAGGAACGCGGCCATCTCGGCCTGGGTGTAGACCAGGGCGGGCCCGGTCGGAAAACGCGAGTTGCGCATCGCGATCTCACCGGAGGCGAGCGGCGCCACCTCGACACAGTTGCCGATCGCGTTGCTGTAGCTGGCTTTGCGCCATTGAGCGCCGGTAAGACGATCGGCCGGGATGCCGTTGTCGAACTGTTCAGCCATGGTCCCCACCTTCCCCGACAGAAGACTTCGGGCGATGCATCTGCATGTGCATTTGCCTGTGATCCCAAAGTTAGCACGTGTGACTGCAGCGGTAAATGCACGTGCAGAAGTTTTTGCAGAATTCGCGTGCAGTGATGACTTAGGTCCTCAGCCGTCCCACTAACGGGTGACGAGCACAGGCCCCGTTGGGTGAACAACTACGACTTGTCGCCGGAATTTCGGGCGCGAGCAAGGAAAATCCCGGCAGGACCCGGAACAGCGGCCAGCCCCACAACGGTGACCGGCTCAGATTTCGGCGCGGCGCTTCATCAGCATCTGACGGCTGCGATCCGGCGTCTCCGCGTCGACCGCGAGCATGTCCAGCGCCCGGCTGTACCGCTCGATCTCGTCGCGTTTGTCGATGTAGTGCGCGCCGGTCAGGTACTCGGTGTAGGCGATGTTCGGCAATTCCTCTTCCGCGAACCTGAGCAGCGAGAACGCGCTGTCCGCGGAGTAGCCGCTCCGGTCGTACGGGAGGACCTGCACCGAGATGTTCGGCTGCTGGATCATGTCCAGCAGGTGGTCGATCTGGCCCTTCAGCACCTCGCGGTCGCCGATCGGCCGGTAGAGCACGGACTCGTCGAGCACCAGCCACAACCGCGGCGCGTCGGGCCTCGACAGCATCTTCTGCCGCCGCATCCGCAGCGCGACCCGGCGGTCGACCTGTTCGTTGACCATGTCCTTGCGGCCGTGGCTCATGATCGCCCGCGCGTAGTCCTCGGTCTGCAGCAGACCCGTGACGTACAGCGGCTCCCACACCTGGATCCGGGCCGCGGCCTCTTCGAGCCCGACGAGGTCGTTGAACCAGCTCGGCATCAGGTCGCCGTAGCGGCGCCACCAGCCCGGCTCGTTCGATTCCTTGACCATGTCCAGGAACTGCTGCCGCTCGGCGGAGTCGGTCATCCCGTACATGGTCAGCAGATCGGCGACGTCGCGTTCCTTGAAGCCGACGCGGCCGAGCTCGAGCCTGCTGATCTTCGACTCGGATCCCCGGATGCTGTAGCCGGCCTCCTGGCGCGTGATGCCCGCGTCCTCGCGCATCCGGCGGAGCTGAGAGCCGAGGATCATCCGCCGCGCGGTGGGACCCAGGGACTGCTCACCGCCAGGCGGGGTGACCGCGTTCATCGACCGGGGACCTTTCGCACGACGACACTCACAGGGGAACAAGCCGGTTACTGAAAGTACACGTTTGGGCCTCGACACGACAGGGATGGCTCGGTTTACCGGTCGCGTACGTGGTTCTACTCTACGTAGAGCCCGAGACTTCCGACACAGTTTTGTGAGGTTCAAGATGCCCGACGCCCCGACCCGGACGGAACGAGTGCCCGTGGGTGTCGACCCGACCCGGGCCAGCATCGCCCGGGTGTACGACGCCTTCCTGCTCGGCAAGGACAACTACGAGATCGACCGGGAGGTGCTGCGCAAGGTCCAGCAGGCGGCCCCCGAGGCACAGGACCTGGCGACCGAGAACCGCGGCTTCCTGATCCGCGCGTGCCGGTTCCTCGCCAGCCAGACGGGCATCACGCAGTTCCTCGACCTCGGATCCGGCCTGCCGACGGCCGAGAACACGCACCAGGTCGTGCAGCGGATCAACCCCGAGATCAAGGTCGTCTACGTCGACAACGACCCGGTCGTGCTCGCCCACGGGCGCGCGCTGCTCGAAGAGAACGAGAACACGCACTTCGTCTCGGACGACATCTTCGAGCCGGAGCGGATCATGGAGAACCCGGACGTCCGGCGGCACATCGACTTCTCGCAGCCGATCGCGTTGCTGCAGCTCGGGACCCTGCACCACTACAACGGGCCGCACGACGAGCCGGCCAAGATCATGAAGAAGTACATCGACGCGCTGCCGTCGGGTTCGTACGTGGCGATCTCGCACTTCTCCGATCCGGAGGACGAGCTGTCCGAGATCGCCCGCAAGATGGAGGAGTTCTTCCTCCACAGCCCGATGGGTTCGGGCACCTTCCGCACCAAGGCCGAGATCGAGGAGCTGTTCCACGACCTCGAACTGGTCGAGCCCGGTGTCCAGCTGTGCGCCGACTGGTGGCCGGACGGCCCGCGGATCAAGGAGCTGAACACGGCTCAGCGGACGATCTCGGGCGGCATCGGCCGTAAGGCTTAGCCCCGCCTTCCGGCTGCTATGAACGGGACGTTCCTTGCAAATTTTGCAAGGAACGTCCCGTTCATAGCAGGCCAGCGCTGGGTCTAGAGGCGGACCAAGGGCAGCCAGCGGGCCAGATCGGCCCTGCTCCCGGAGGCGGTGACCCGCCCCGACTCGACGGCGTCGGCCCAGCCGAGCAGCCCGGTCGCCAGTTCCAGCCACGTGCGCGGATCCGTTTCGACGACGTTCGGCGGCGTCCCGCGGGTATGGCTCAATCCTTCGACACACTGCACCGCCGCGAACGGCGGCACCCGCACTTCGACACTCTTCCCCGGGGCGTCCCCGGCCAGCGTCCGCAGGCTCAGCCGCACCGCCGCGGCCAGCTCCGGACGGGCCGGATCCGGACCGGATCCGCTCAACCAGGGGGAAATCGCCGCGATCGCGGCTCGTAACTCAGCGGGGTCGACCGAACGCGAAGAGGCCATGGGAGAACAGTAGAGTGAGCGCGAACGAACCTTCAGGCACCCGGAACGTGGGGATGGCGATGGCGCAGCGGGACGAGGCGGATCGGTTGGCGTCGAGCCCGGCGGGCAAGAAGAAGCCGAAGATCACCGAAGAGATGCGCGCCAACGCCAGGGCCAACCCCAACAGCTGGCTGTACGTCATCGACGAGGCCTTCGACGCGGGAGGCCCGGTGCCGTCCTGGGCGGTCGTCGGCGCGTACCCGGTGAACGGCGGCGGCGAGATCGTCGAGGACTTCCACCCCAACGACCGCTACCGCCCCTCGCCGAAGGCGCTCGGATTCCCCGAGCCGCGCAACGAACTCGAGCAGCTCCTCCAGCTGGTGCGCACGAATCACCGCCCGGCCGCCGACCTGCCGCGCGTCATCCTCGACTCGACGCTGTTCGTCTACGCCCTTTCGCCGGTGCAGCGCACGGTGATCGGCTTCCACAACACCGACGGCAAGGTGCTCGTTCCCGCGTATACGGCCAAATCCCTGGTGCCGCGCGAATGGCCGCACGCCAGGGCGGTACTGGGCCGGGACATGGTCCCGCTGCTCGCCGGCCACCCCGTGACGATCAATCCGCACGACCGGCTCACCGCGATCATCCCCTCGGAGCACCTCGACAAAGCCCTTTCGGACGAGCGTCGTTAGGGTCCGATTAACCCACTCGGCCCAATTTATTCAGGGCGAATGCCACTCTTTCGAGTGATGTTCGAGTCGCTGATTCCCTGTGCGCGAGGGATCGTGGCGACGTGATGAGTCGCAGAGTGTGTTCAAAAGGCTGGGGGGCCGTCCTCGCGGCGGGGGTTTTGCTGCTCGCGCAGACCCCCGCCGTCGCACGGGAAAGCGGGCCGCGGTACGACGGGGCCGAGGAGCACTACGCCGGTTCACAGATCGCGCTGCACGAAGGCGTCAACGTGTCGGTGGGGCCGCTGTACGGCGGGGAAGCGCAGACGCTCGGCCATGACGTGAGTGGTCATCAGGGTGAGGTCGACTGGCCCGCCGCCGCCCGGACCGGCGCGAAATTCGTCTACGTGAAGGCCACCGAGGGCACCGGCTTCGTCAATCCGCGGTTCGCCCAGCAGTACAACGGTTCCTACGGTGTCGGCCTGATCCGCGGCGCGTACCACTTCGCCCGCCCCGACATCTCGGACGGCGCCGCGCAGGCGCACTACTTCGTCGACCACGGCGGCGGCTGGTCCAAGGACGGCAAGACGCTGCCGGGCGCGCTCGACGTCGAGTACAACCCATACGGTGAAACCTGTTATGGCAAGACGCCGGCCCAGATGGTCGGGTGGATGACGTCGTTCGCGACGACCTATCTGCACCGCACCGGGCGGCATCCGACGATCTACACGTCGACGAGCTGGTGGAAGCGCTGCACCGGGAACAGCAACGCGTTCTGGCAGAACCCGCTGTGGATCGCGCGCTACAACACGGAGATCGGCGAGCTGCCCGCGAGCTGGAAGCACCAGACCATCTGGCAGTTCGCGGACCGGGGAAGCCTTCCCGGCGACCAGAACTGGTTCAACGGCACGATCGACCGCGTGCGCGCGCTGTCGCTCGGCTGAACACTCACCCGACTGGGCGTTACAAGATCACATAACCAGGGCTACCTGGAAATGAAAATCACCCACGCGTAGTACCAATTTCACGGAAGTTAGTGACAAACCCGGCACTCGTCGTCAACAATCGTGCCCGGACGGCTACCACCTGCAAGGTCGCCGTCCTCAGCGAGGGTTATCCGTGAAGGGATTGTCGTGATGCGCACTTCCCGAAGAATCACCATCGCCGTCGGCTCCGCGCTGCTCCTGCTCGGCAGCACGGTCCAGGCGTCGGCCGCCCCGTCCCCCGAGATCATGTCGATCGAACAGGATCTCCAGCAGAACGACCACACGATCGGATCGCAGATCCGGCGCGTGGAAGGCGACACCTCCACGCCGGAGTCGAAGGCCAAGGCCGCGCAGCCGCAGCCCGAGGCCGGGGTGCTCGCGACCGTCGCGGGCATGGACGTGGCCAGCTACCAGAAGAACGTCGACTGGGCCTACTGGTGGGGTCAGGGCAAGCGCTTCGTGTGGACGAAGGCCACCGAAGGCACGAGCTACAAGAACCCGTACTTCGCCCAGCAGTACAACGGTTCCTACAACCAGGGCTTCATCCGCGGCGCGTACCACTTCGCCCTGCCGAACGTCTCCAGCGGCGCGGCGCAGGCCGACTTCTTCATCAACAACGGCGGCGGCTGGTCCAAGGACGGCAAGACCCTGCCGGGCGCGCTGGACATGGAGTACAACCCGTACGGCGCCACCTGTTACGGCCTGAGCCAGTCCGCCATGGGTTCGTGGATCCGGGCGTTCCACGACCGCTACAAGGCGCGCACCGGCCGCTGGCCCGTCATCTACACCTCGACGAGCTGGTGGAACACCTGCGTCGGCTCGACGCAGAACTTCGGTGGCACGGTCCCGCTGTGGATCGCGCGATACGCCTCCACCGTGGGCGCGCTGCCCTACGGCTGGGGCTACTACACCGTGTGGCAGTACACCTCCAGCCCGCTCGACCAGAACACCTTCAACGGCGCCTATGACCGCTTGCAGGCACTGGCCAACGGCTGAGCTGCGCATTCCGTGAACAGGCGGCTCCCGGCCTCGGCCGGGAGCCGCTTTCGCGCGCGGGGTACCTTGCCCGTGGAAAATCCCTGGCACGGGCGGATCCGGAACCAGCGCAGACCGCCGGTCGTCTGATCTGCAGCCTCAGGCCCCAGTACGGAAGGCGAGACCGATGACCTACCCACCCCAGCCAGGCCAGCCCTACGGCCAGGACCCCCAGGGACAGCAGCCGCACCAGGGTGGCTGGGACCAGACCCAGCAGTACGGTCAGCCGCAGCAGTACGGACAGCAGCAGGGCTGGGACCAGACGCAGCAGTACCAGCAGCAGCCGCAGCAGGGCTGGGACCAGACCCAGCAGTACCCGCAGCAGCCCCAGCAGGGCTGGGACCAGACCCAGCAGGGCTACCAGCAGGGTTTCGGCGGCCCGCCCGCGCCGCCGTCGAAGAGCAAGACCGGTCTGATCATCGGGATCGTGATCGGCCTGGTCGTGCTGATCGCGTTCGGTGTCACCGGGTTCGTCGCGCCGGGCTTCCTGCTCAGCAAGGACGAGGGGAACAACACGGCCGCGCCGCCGCCCGCGTCGTCGTCCGAGCAGGCGCCGACCTCCGCGCCGAAGAGCAGCCCGAAGTCGAGCTCGCCCAGGAGCAGCAGCCCGCGGAGCACCGAAAGCGGTGGCACGGGCTCCGAGGGGAACCCGAAGGGCATCCAGAACCTGAAGGACTTCCTGGCCAAGGTGAGCGCCGGGGACAAGGCCGGCGCGCTGGCGCTGGTGTGCGCGGACATGAAGGCGACCATGGGCGACTCGATCGACATCATGGCCCCGGCGCCGTCGCAGCTGGAGGTCACCTCGACCTCCGGTATCGGTGACGGGTTCATCACCGGTGACATCGAGGGCACGGTCAAGGGCAAGAAGGTGAGCGGGTCGGGGATCTCCTCGGACGACAACCCGGACAAGTCCTTCTGCGTCCGCAACTTCTTCGTATTCTGAGCGGATGAAGCGGTTTCTCCGCTCCCCGCTGCTCTGGACCTTCGTCGTCTCGCTCGTCCTGCTGCTCGCGGTCGGCGGCTGGTTGCTGACGGATCCGGCGACCAGCCGCAGCGAGGCGCTGAAGACCGGCGGCATCGCCGGGGGCGCCATCGTCGCGCTGTACGCGTTGTGGCTCAACGACCGGCGGCGCCGGGTCGAGGAGCGACGGCAGGAGGTCGAACGGCAGCGCCAGGAGCTCGAACTGCGGCGGGCCGACCAGGACCGGGACCGGATCTCGGACGAACGGTTCGCGAAGGCCGTCGAACTGCTCGGCCACGAGGCCGATCAGGTGCGCGTCGGGGCGCTGCACGCGCTGGCGGGCCTGGCTCGCGGCCGCGAGATCTACCAGCAGACCGTGCTGGACATCCTGTGCTCGTACCTGCGGCGGCCGTTCGAGCATCCGCGGTACAAGGACACGGCGAAACGGGACGGGAACACCGCGCCGGAGGAGGGTTCCCCGGAGCAGGACCAGGAACTCCAGGTCCGGCAGACCGCGCAACGGCTGATCGGTGAACTGCTCCCGGCCGCGGATTCCGAGGGCACCGCGTACGACCTCGACCTGACCGGCGCGGTGCTGGAGTACTTCGATCTTTCGGAGCGGAAGGTCGGCAAGCTGTTGCTCCGCTACGCGGGGTTGTACAGCAGCACCAACCTGTCCGGCTGTGTGTTCCGCGGGCCGGTGTACTTCACCGGCGCGGGCACGAAAGAGGAGCGGCGCATCGGCTTCTTCCGGTGCAGTGACGCCAAGTTCGAGCAGCGGGCGTGGTTCAGCGGGGTCCGCTTCTCCGAGGACGTCGAGTTCCGCGACACCGTGTTCGCGGGCGAGACCTCCTTCAAGGACAGCGTCTTCGCGAAGGACGCCGTTTTCGCCGACGCCGAGTTCAAGGGGACGCTCGATCTGCGTCGCGCCCGGTTCGAAGGCTTCGGGGACTTGAGCTTCCGAAAGGCGCCCGGCACGGTGTCGCTGTACAACACGTCGGTGGAGCCGGCGAGGGATCACGAACTCCCGCCGGGCTGGTCCGTCGAGACCCTGCCGGACGGCCGCGCCCGGCTCACGGTGAAGGACTGATGAGGCGCCTGCTCAAATCGCCGCTGCTCTGGACGTTGCTGTCGTCGGTCGTGGTGCTCGTCGGGGTCACCGCCTGGCTGCTCACCGATCGCGCGACCAGCCGCGGCGACGCGCTCAAGACCGGCGCGCTGGCGGGCGGGGCGATCGCCGCCCTCTACGGGCTCTGGCTCAACGACCGGCGAAGGCGTACCGAGGAGGACCGGCACGAGATCGAGCGCAGCCGGATCTCCGACGAGCGCTTCGCCAAGTCGATCGAACTGCTGGGCAACGAAGCCGATCAGGTCCGGATCGGGGCGATGCATTCGCTCGCCGGGCTCGCCAGGACGCGTCCGGAGTACCGGCAGACGGTGCTCGATGTGTTGTGCGCGTACCTGCGACGGCCGTTCGAGCACCCGAGTTTCGACCGACACCGCAAGTGGGGACCAGCCGACAAGGCGGCCGCGGAACGCGAACGGCTGGTCCGGCGTGCGGCCGAACGGTTGATCCGGGACATCCTTCCCCACGCCGGGACCACCGGGCCGACGCTTTCGCTCAACCTCAGCGACGCCCGGCTCGACAAGCTGGGGCTGCTCGGCAGGCGGGTCGGCTGGTTCGGCGCGGATCGATGCGAGGTGCTGTCCTACATCGACCTCACCGACGCTCAGCTGTCCGGGAAGTTCCTGCTCGAGAACGCGACGATCCGCGGCAGGTTCGAGGTCACGCGGGCGCGGTTCGAACGGAAGGTGTCGCTGGACGGCCTGGCCGTCGAGACGCCCGTCGACTTGAGCGTGGCGACCTTCGAGGAGGCGCCTTCGCTGGAGGGCACGAAGTTCCCGGAGGGGTCGGCGTTGCCTGCCAGTGAGGGCTAGCCACTCACGCCCCATCAGACGTCGCGAAAGCCACTTTCGCGACGTCTGATGTCCCGAAAGTGGCTTTCGCGACAGGTGAACCGGGGCAGACTTCAGGCTGCGGGCCCGCAGTGGCCCGTTCCCAAGTACATGAAGGCCCCCTTCCTTGCGCCTGGCGCAAGGAAGGGGGCCTTCATGTACTTCCGGAGGCCGAACGCGGCCTTCAGCTCAGTCGAACAGGGCCGGGAGCGTCTTCTCCCAGGTCTCCCGAAGCTCGTCCAGCGTGAACTCCGTGATGCCCTGGAGTTCGAGCGAGCCCGACTCCGGGTCCACGACGCCGGTCTTGCGCCACGGCAGGCCGCGCGCGGTCAGCATCTCGGTGAACCGCAGTTCCTCGGTGCGCGGCACGGCGACCAGCACCCGGCCCGCGGACTCGGAGAACAGCTGCACGAACGGATCCTGCTCCGTGTCGAGGAAGACGCGGGCACCGCACTGTCCGATGAGGACGGTCTCGACGAGCGTCTGGATCAGGCCGCCGTCGGAGATGTCGTGCGCCGCGGAGATCATGCCGTCGCGCGAACCGGCGATGAGGATGTCGGCGAGCAGCTTCTCCCGCGCCAGGTCCACGCGCGGCGGACGGCCGCCGAGGTGGCCGTGCAGTTCGCGCGCCCAGGCGGAACCGTCCAGCTCGTCATGGGTCTCACCCAGCAGCAGCAGGGTTTCCCCGGCCTCGGCACCGATCCCGGTGGGGATGCGGCGGGTGACGTCGTCGATCACGCCCAGCACGCCGACCACCGGCGTCGGCAGGATGGCGACGTCACCGGTCTGGTTGAAGAAGCTGACGTTGCCGCCGGTGACCGGGATGCCGAGCTCGACGCAGCCGTCGGCGAGACCGTGCACGGCCTGCTCGAACTGCCACATCACGCCCGGGTCGGTCGGCGCGCCGAAGTTCAGGCAGTCCGAGACCGCGACCGGCTTCGCGCCACTGGTGGCGACGTTGCGGTACGCCTCGGCCAGCGCGAGCTTCGCGCCCTCGTACGGGTCGAGGTAGACGAACTTGCTGTTGCAGTCGGTCGAGACGGCCACACCGCGGCCGGTGGACTCGTCGATCCGGATCACGCCGGAGTCCGACGGCTGCGCGGAAACGGTGTTGCCGCGCACGTAGCGGTCGTACTGCGAGGTCACCCATTCCTTCGACGCCTGGTTCGGCGACGAGATGAGCTTGAGGATGTCGGCACGCAGTTCGTCCGAAGTGGACGGACGCGGCAGCTTCGCCGAGGTGTCGGCCTGCAGGGCGTCCTGAGTGGACGGACGCTGGATCGGGCGGTCGTACACCGGGCCCTGGTGCGCCACGGTGTGCGCCGGGACGTCGACGACGATCTCGTCGTTCCAGGTGATGACCAGGTGCTCGCCGTCGGTGACCTCGCCGATGTCGGTGGCGATGACGTCCCACTTCTCGCAGACCTTCATGAACGCCTCGACGTTCTCCGGCGAGACGACCGCGCACATCCGCTCCTGCGACTCGCTGGAGAGCACCTCCGCCGGGGTCATTCCGGTGGCGCGCAACGGAACGCGGTCGAGGTAGATGTGCATACCACCGTCACCGGCGGCCGCGAGCTCCGACGTCGCGCAGGAGAGCCCGGCGCCGCCGAGGTCCTGGATGCCGACGACGAGCTTCTGGGCGAACAGTTCGAGACAGCACTCGATGAGCACCTTCTCGGTGAACGGGTCGCCGACCTGGACACTCGGCAGCTTCTTGCGGCCGCCCGAGCTTTCGTCACCCGAGAAGGTGTCGCTCGCGAGGACGGAGACGCCGCCGATGCCGTCGAGGCCGGTGCGCGCGCCGAACAGGATGATCTTGTTGCCCTTGCCCGAGGCGAACGCCAGGTGCAGGTCCTCGACGCGCATCGCGCCGACGCACAGGGCGTTGACCAGCGGGTTCCCCGAGTAGCTCGGATCGAACACCAGCTCGCCGCCGATGTTCGGCAGGCCGAGGCAGTTGCCGTAGCCGCCGACGCCGGCGACCACGCCGGGCAGCACGCGACGGGTGTCGGGGGCGTCCGCCGGGCCGAAGCGCAGCGCGTCCGCCACCGCGAGCGGGCGCGCGCCCATCGCCATGATGTCGCGCACGATGCCGCCGACGCCGGTCGCGGCGCCCTGGTACGGCTCGACGTAGGACGGGTGGTTGTGGCTCTCGACCTTGAAGGTGACCGCCCAGCCCTCGCCGATGTCGACGACGCCCGCGTTCTCGCCGATGCCGGCGAGCATCTTTTCCTTCATCTCGGGAGTGGCGGTCTCGCCGAAGTAGCGCAGGTGCTTCTTCGAGGACTTGTACGAGCAGTGCTCGCTCCACATCACCGAGTACATCGCCAGTTCGGCGTCGGTCGGACGGCGGCCGAGGATCTCCCGGATCCGGGCGTACTCGTCGTCGGCGAGGCCGAGCTCGACGTACGGCTGGGTCTGCTCGGGGGTCGCCTCGGCGTGTTGAGTGGTGTCAACGGTGCTGGTCACGGTGTCCGCATCAGGGTTCGCCACGGCCGCCAGAATAGGCGAGCGTTCAAGGCCGCTCGCGGTCGCCCACGGATAAATCGGTCGCGCCCGCGACGGTGATCGGCTTAACGTCGGCAATCGTGCTTTCCGCCACATATCCACTTCCGCGACTACGCCTTCCCGCCAAGCCGACCGCCTGGCGGTACCTGGTCAGGATGATGCTCGCGCGGCCGGGACTGCTCGCCGTCTCGGCGATCAGCGGTGCGTTGTGGTCACTTCCGATCGCCCTGCTGCCGGTCGCGATCGGCCGGGGGATCGACGCGATCGGCCGCGGTGACGGCGATTCCGTCTGGCTGTGGGGACTCGCGGCCGCCGGGCTCGGGATCGCGCAGACGATCGCGGGCACGGTGCAGCATTTCGCGTCCTACGGCTGCTGGATCCACGGCGCCGGGGTGACGCAGCGGCTCGCCACCGAACACGCGGCGAAGCTGGGCGCGAATCTGCGGGACACGACCACCACGGGTGACGTGGTCGCGATCACCACCAGCGACATCAACCCGATCGGTGACTCCTTCGAGGTGCTCGGACGGGCCTTCGGTTCGCTGATCGCGTTCATCGTGTGCGCGACGGCACTGCTGTCGACGTCCCCGCTGCTCGGCGTGGTCGCGCTGATCGGTGTCCCGCTGGCGGTGGTCGGCATCGGCCCGCTGCTTAAGCCGCTTGAGAAGCGCCAGACCAAGCAGCGTGAGGAGAAGACCGAGGTCAACGCGCTGGCCGCGGACATCGTCTCCGGCCTGCGGATCCTTCGCGGTGTCGGCGGTGAGAAGCAGTTCCTCGACCGCTTCCGCCGCTCCAGCCAGCGGGTCCGCGCGGCCGGTGTCCAGGTCGGACGCAGCGAGGCTTGGCTAGCGGCGGCGGAGGTCGCGCTGCCGGGACTGGTCACGGTGGTCATCACCTGGCTGGGCGCGCAGCTGACGATGAACGGCACCATCGGGGTCGGGGAGCTGATCACGTTCTACGGCATCTCGGTGTTCCTGGTGATCCCGGTGACGACGGCGACGGAGTTCGCGGGCGTGCTGAGCGCCGCGCTGGTTTCGGCGCGCAAGGTGTGCAAACTGTTGTCCACCGAACGCACGCTGGCCGAGCCGGAGAACCCCGTGCCGCTGCCGCACGGCCCGCTGGACCTGTACGACGAGACGTCCGGGATCAAGGTCGAAGCCGGGAAGCTGACCGTCATCGACGTCGGGGCCGACGCCGAAGCGGTGGCTTCGCGGATGGCGCGGTTCACCGATCCGAGTGAACCTGCCCTCGTCGGCGGGGTTCCGGTGGACCGGGTCGCGCTCGACGAGCTGCGGCGGCGGGTCGTGTTCGCGCACAACCAGGACATCTGGTTCTCCGGTGTGCTGCGCGAACAGGTCACCCCCGCCGATCCCGGCGACGTCGAGATCACCGAAGCGCTGTACGCGGCGGACGCCGAGGACATCGTGGACGCGCTGCCCAACGGCGTCGACGAGGTGATCGGCGAACGCGGACGTGAGGTCTCCGGCGGTCAGCGGCAGCGGCTGAACCTGGCCCGTGCGCTGGCGACCGGCGCCGACGTCCTGCTGCTCGACGAGCCGACCTCGGCCGTCGACGCGCATACCGAAGCCCGCATAACCGAACGCGTCGCGAAGCTGCGGCGCGGCAAGACCACCGTCGTGTTCAGTCAAAGTCCTTTGTGGACACATGTGGCCGATGTGGTCGTGAGTACGAAAGTACCGGCATGAAAAAGCTGCCGCTGGCAGACAAGAAAGACGTTCGACGATGGATCAGGGAGACCGCGCGCGCCAACAAGCGCGAGTTCTCCGTGATGCTCGGCCTGTTCTGCGTCGCGACCGCGATCGGGCTGGCCGGGCCGCGACTGCTGGGCGCGCTGGTGGACGAGGTCGTCGAAGGCACGACGACCGCCACGATCACCTGGCTGGCGATCGCGTTCGTGGTCGTGCTGGGCGCGCAGGCGTGGTTCAAGGGCTTGGCGCGGCTTCGCGCGCGGGTGTTCGGCGAGCGGATCCTGGCGAAGAACCGCGAGGAATTCGTCGGGAACGCGCTGAACCTGCCGCTCGGCACGGTCGAGGCCGCGGGCACGGGTGACCTGCTCAGCCGGGCGACCACCGACGTCAGCCGGATCGACCACGCGGTGCGCTTCGGCGCGCCGGAGATCCTGATCGCCGCGGTCACGGTGGTGTTCACCGTGGTCGCGATGGTGATCACGTCGCCGTTCCTGGCGCTGGGCCTGCTGGTCGCGCTGCCGCTGCTGGTGCCGGTGAACATCTGGTACCAGCGGCGGATCCCGGACGTGATGCGGCGGATGCTGGACAAGTGGTCCGAGCTGCAGTCCACCACGCACGAGACCGCGGAGGGCGCGCGGACGGCGGAGGCGCTGAGCCTGACCGGCCGCCGGATCCGGACCGGGCACGACGGTCTCGACGCGTCGATGCTGGGCGAACGCAAGATCCGGGCGCTGCAGATGCGGTGGATCCCGTCGCTGGAGATCAGCTACGTGCTGCCGGTGCCGGTGATGCTCGGGCTCGGCCTGCTCGCCTACTCGAACGGCTGGGAAGGGCTCGGCACGATCACCGCGATGCTGCTGTATTCGCAGGTCATGACCGGCCCGCTGAACGAGGCACTGTTCTGGCTCGCGGACATACAGGTCGCCGGCGCGTCGCTGCGGCGGCTGCTGGGCGTGCGGCCCGCCTCGTCTTCGGAGACGGCCTCGGCGGCTCCGCGCGGCCAGGACATCGAGGTCCGCGACGTGCGCTTCGGGTACAACGCCGACCGCGAGGTGCTGCACGGGATCGACCTGCGGGTGCCGGCCGGGGAGCGGCTGGCGATCGTCGGGCCGTCCGGGGCGGGCAAGTCGACGCTGGGACGGCTGTTGGCCGGAATGTCGGCGCCGACGTCGGGCTCGGTGCGGATCGGCGGCGCCGAGGTGTCGACCCTGCCGGACGACGTCCTGCGCGGCGAGGTGCTGCTGCTGACGCAGGAGCAGCACGTGTTCGCGGGGACGCTGCGGGACAACCTCACGCTCCCGGCCGGGGACTGGACCGACGAACGGCTGCTGGCCGCGCTGGCCTCGGTCGGGGCTTCGGAGTGGGTCGCGAGCCTGCCGGACGGGCTGGACACGAAGGTCGGGGCCGGGGCGGTCGCCGTCCCGGCGGCGATGGCGCAGCAGCTGGCGCTGGCGCGGGTGGTGCTGGCCGACCCGCACACCCTGGTGCTGGACGAGGCGACGTCGCTGCTGGACACGGGCTCGGCGCGGGAGCTGGAGCGGTCGCTGAGCGCGGTGCTCGAAGGGCGGACGGTGATCGCGATCGCGCACCGGCTGCACACGGCGGCCGCGGCGGACCGGGTCGCGGTCATCGAGGGCGGCCGGGTGACCGAGCTGGGCTCGCACGCGGAGCTGCTTGCCGCCGGTGGGCCCTACGCCGCCCTGGTGGCCGCCGCCTCCTGAGATGTCATGAAAGGGTCGTTCAGGACGAAAAATGTCCTGAACGACCCTTTCATGACACTTGACTCAGGCGGAGACGAGGGCGTCCACGGCGCTGTAGAACATGCCGAGACCGTCGTCGGAAGGCCCGGTGAGGGCGTCGATGGCGTGCTCCGGGTGCGGCATGAGCCCGACGACGCGGCCGTTCTCACTGCGGATCCCGGCGATGTCGTTGCGCGAGCCGTTCGGGTTGCCGCCGACGTAGCGGAACACCACGCGGCCCTCACCCTCCAGCTCGTCGAGGGTGGCCTGCTCGGCGACGTAGCAGCCGTCGATGTTCTTCATCGGGATGAGGATCTCGGCACCCTTGTCGTACCGGGTGGTCCACGCGGTCTCGTTGTGCTCGACGCGCAGCCACTGGTCACGGCAGATGAAGTGCAGACCAGCGTTGCGGATCATCGCGCCCGGCAGCAGCCCGGCCTCGCACAGGATCTGGAAGCCGTTGCAGATGCCCAGCACCGGCATGCCCTTGTGGGCCGCCTCGATCACCGACGACATGACCGGCGCGAACCGGGCGATGACGCCGGCGCGCAGGTAGTCGCCGTAGGAGAAGCCGCCGGGGACGACGACGGCGTCGACGCCCTTGAGGTCTTCGTCCGCGTGCCACAGCGGCACAGCCTCGGCGTCGGCGTAGCGGACCGCGCGGGCCGCGTCACCGTCGTCGAGCGTGCCGGGGAAGGTGATGACCCCGATGCGGGCGCTCACGCGTCCACCCGCTTGATGGTCCACTGCTCGATGACGGGGTTCGCGAGGAAACCTTCGGCGATCTTTTCGAGCGTCGCGTCGTCGACGGAGTCGTCGACCTCGATCTCGAAGTGCTTGCCCTGACGGATCCCGGTGATCCCGGTGAAGCCGAGACGACCGGCCGCGCCGAGCGCGGCTTGGCCCTGCGGGTCGAGGATTTCGGGCTTGGGCATGACGTCGACGACGACTCGGGCCACGGCAGGCTGCTCCTTATTCACGCAGGTCGTGGGTACCGCCCGAGCCTACTTCACTACGGTTGCCGCATGACCTACGGGCAGTACGCACCGCCGAAGAAGCCGAAGACCGGGCTCTGGATCACGCTGGTGCTGGTCTTCGTCCTGATCGCGGGCGGTGTCGCGTTCACCGGCTTCGTGACGCCGGGGTTCTTCAAGACCAAGCCCGACACCACCTCGCGCGCGACGCCGGAGCAACTGGGCCAGTCGTTCGTGAACGGCGTCGGCGAAGGTCGCGTCAGCCAGCTCTGGTGCCCGATCCGCTCGAAGCGGTCGTACACCTTCGAGCAGATGGCGGCGGTCTCCGAAGGCGCACAGCTGAGCACGCCCGCGCACCAGCGTGCGGCGCAGGAGTACTCGGCCGCGTTGACCGCCGGCGGCCAAACCGTCGGGATCGCGATGATCCCCGGTGAGGGCGGCTGGTGCGTGCGCGACGCCAAGGTCGGCGGCGAGCCCGAGCCGCTGCCGAGCCTGGACACGAAGCCGTCGCCCCGTCCGGACGTCAAGACCGGGGAGGAGGCGGGGAACAAGTTCGTCGACGCGATCAACGCGCGCGACATCCCGGCGGCGTTGTCCGTGCTGTGCGAGAAGGTGCCGGACACGACCCGCGACGGCGTGCAGCAGATCATCCACGGCGAAGCGAGGTACACCGTCGACAACGCCGACGTGCTGACCACCGCGAAGCAGACGATCCTGCACCTCTCGGGCGAGGTCGACGGCGTCCGGAACCCCGGCCGCGTCGAGACCGAGGACGACGCCGAAGGTGGCCCCTGCGTGGCTTCTCTTTCACCCGACTCCGACTGAGCTCGCACCGATCCTTCGTCTGGGGGATGCTCGGAGCGCGGCGCTGGGCCAAGATGAGCCCATTGGCGGGGCGTCAACACCGGGCGAGCAGCAGGAGGCACCGTGGCCGATCAGGACTCCTTCGACTACGTGATCGTCGGCGCGGGCAGCGCGGGATGCGTACTGGCGAACCGGCTGAGCGAGGATCCGTCGGCGCGGGTGCTGCTGCTCGAAGCCGGTGGCGAGGACGACGCCGACGAGATCCACATCCCCGCCGCGTTCCCCGGTCTGTTCAAGACCAAATGGGACTGGAACTACGAGACGGTCGAGCAGAAGCACACCGGCCAGTCGCTGTACTGGCCGCGCGGGAAGACGCTCGGCGGCTGTTCGTCGATCAACGCGATGATCTACATCCGCGGCAACCGCGCGGACTACGACGGCTGGCGTGACGGACACGGCGCCGAGGGCTGGGGTTTCGACGACGTCCTGCCGTACTTCAAACGGGCGGAAGGCAACCAGCGGCTCGGCGGGCCGCTGCACGGCACCGACGGCCCGTTGAACGTCGAGGATCGGCGCTTCACCCACGAACTTTCCCTCGCCTGGGTCGATTCCGCCGTCGCCTGGGGTCTCAAGCGCACCGACGACTTCAACGGCGAGTCGCAGGAGGGCGCCGGCGTCTACCAGGTGACCTGCAAGAAGGGCCGCCGCTGGTCGACGGCCGACGCGTACCTGCGGCCGGCGTTGGCGCGCCCGAACCTCACCGTACGGACCAACGCGCAAGCCACCCGCGTCGTCTTCGAAGGCACCCGCGCGGTCGGAGTGTCCTATTTGGACCAAGGTGCCGAGACGACCGTGCGCGCGTCGACCGAGGTCCTGCTGAGCGGCGGCGCGGTGAACTCGCCGCAACTGCTGATGCTCTCCGGCGTCGGCCCGGCGGAACACCTGCGGGAGCACGGGATCGACGTCGTGGCCGCACTTCCCGGCGTCGGCGACAACCTGCACGACCACCCGGCCGCCCCGATCATCTGGTCGACGCGTGGCACCACCGACCTGGTGGACGCGGCGACGCCCGGCGGCCTGGTGCGCTACCAGCTCACCAAACGCGGCCCACTGGCCTCGAACATCGGTGAGGCGGGCGCGTTCTTCCCCGCCGCGGACGGCGTCTCGCCGCCGGACATGCAGATCCACGTGGCGCCGACGTTGTTCTACGACAACGGAATGCGCGAGCCGACGGTGCCGGGCTTCACTTCGGCGGCGACCCTCGTGGACGTCGCGAGCCGGGGACGGCTGAGGCTGAAGTCGTCGAATCCGTTGTGGAAGCCGGAAATCGATCCGGCGTACTACGCGGAGTCCGTGGACATGGAGAAAATGCTCGCCGGGCTGCGTGCGCTGGTGGAGATCGGGAAGTCCGGTCCGCTGGCGCGCTATCTGGACAAACCGTTCCTGCCGGAGCGGCACGACCTGACCGACGATGAACTGGCCGACTACGTACGCGAGAGGACGCAGACGCTGTACCACCCGGTGGGGACCTGCTCGATGGGGACGGGCGAGAACGCCGTCGTCGATCCGTCGCTGAAGGTGCGCGGGGTGGAGGGGCTGCGGGTGGTCGACGCGTCGGTGATGCCCGTGGTGCCGCGCGGGAACACGAACGCGCCGACGATCATGGTGGCGGAGAAGGCGGCGGACCTCATCCGGGGTGAGTAGCGCCAAATGTCATGAAAGGGTCGTTCCTGACGTTTTTCGTCAGGAACGACCCTTTCATGACATCCGGGGGCGGGGCGTCAGCGCTTCCCGTGCAGCACGGTGATCAGCTTCGCGACCAGCGCGTCGGTCTTTTCCTTGCGCGAGAACGAAGTCAGCACGATCGGCGCGGTGAACCGCTGCCGCGCCACGGCCTTCGGGCGGGCGAACTCGCGCAGGCCTTCCGGGCCGTGGATCCGGCCGAAACCCGAGTCGCCGACGCCGCCGAAGGGCAGCGAAGCGATACCGGCGAAGGAAAGCGGCGCGTTGATCGACGTCATGCCGGTGCGCAGCCGTCCGGCCAGTTCGAGGCCGCGCGACTTCGAGAACACCGTCGAGCCGAGGCCGTACTTCGTGTCGTTGGCCTTCTCGACGGCCTCGTCCATGTCGCGGACCTTGGCGATGGTGACGGTCGGGCCGAACGTCTCCTCCTGCACGGCCGCGGAGTCCTCGGGCACATCGACGAGCACCGTCGGCTGCACGTAGCGGTCACCGACCGCGTCGACACCGCCGACCAGCGCCTTGCCGCCGCGTTCGATGGCGTCCGCGATGTGGCGCTTGATCACCGAGAGCTGCGAAGGCATCGTCACCGGGCCGTACTGCGCGGCCGCGTCCGAGCCGGCCCGGACGTCCTTCGACTTCTCGACGACCTTCGCGACGAACTCGTCGTGCACGCGCTCGTGGACGTACACACGCTCGACGCCGATGCAGGTCTGGCCCGAGTTGGAGAACGCGCCCCAGACGGTCGCGTCGGCGGCGGCTTCCAGGTCCGCGTCCGCGTCGACGAGCACGGCGTCCTTGCCACCGGCCTCGATGATCACCGGGGTGAGCGTCTCGGCGGCTGCGGCCATGATCTTCTTGCCCGTCCCGGTCGAACCGGTGAAGGCGATCTTGTCGACACCGCCCGTGACGAGCGAAGCGCCCGTCTCACCGAAACCGGTGATCAGCTGCAGTACCGGCCACTCCGGGACGACCTCGTTGAACGCGTCGACCAGCCATTTCCCGACGCCCGGCGTGTACTCGCTCGGCTTGAAGACGACGGTGTTGCCGGCGGCGAGCGCGTAGGCAATGGAGCCGAGCGGGGTGAACACGGGGTAGTTCCACGGGCCGATCACGCCCACGACGCCGAGCGGCTGGTACTCCACCGTCGCCGCCTGGTTCGACATCATCAGCCCGGCCGCGCGGCGCTGCTTGCCGAGGATCTTGCGCGCGTGCTTACCGGCCCACGCGATGTGCTCGATGGCCAGCACGCTCTCCAGCTGCGCGTCGGCGATCGGCTTCCCGGTCTCGTCGCGCACGACCTGGCACAGCTGCGGCAGCCTGCGGGTGATGACGCCCTTCCAGCGGCGCAGGCGTTCGGCGCGGCCGTCGTAGCCGAGCCCGGCCCACCATTCGGCGGCGTCCCTCGCGCGGGCGATCGCGGCGCGGACGTCCTCCTTGCTGTGCACCGGGTAGGTGCCGACGACCTCGTCGGTCGCCGGGCTGAGGGAATCGAAGGTCTCCCCCACGCTGTGCGCGGTCGGCTTCGGCTGGACTGCGGTCATCGACTTCTCCCGTGTCTCGGCTCAAAGCCCAGGCTACGACGTTACTGACGGCGTGCCAATAGCTCGCCTGGGGCGTGCCACCAGCATCGCACAGGAGACGAGAGCCGCAAGGACACCGAGAAGGGGGCACAGCCAGACCGGCAGGACACCGATCGCCAGCGAGCCCAGCCCGAAGCCGGACGCCTGCACGGTGAACGCCAGCGAGAACCCCTCCGACCGGCGGCGTTCCGGCAGCAGCTTCTGCAGGTTGACCGACGAGACGGCCATCAGCGGGCCGGTGCAGAGCCCGATCAGCGCGACCCCGCCGAGCAGCCCGGCCCATCCGAAGCCCGCCGAAACGACGACCCCGCCGAGTACGAAACCGGCCAGGAACAGCCGAGGATCGCCGACCTTCCCTCGCGCCGCGTACAGCGCGCTTCCGCAGAGGCTGGCGCCGCACAGCACCACGATGACGATCGCCGTCGCCGAATCGGGGGCGCCGAGACGCTGGACGAGCGGCAGCAGCCCGACCTCGATGGTCGACAGCAGGAGCCCGACGGTGAACAATCCCGCCAGCCAGGGCACACAGGCGGCGACCGGGATCGACTGCCGTTCGACCGTCCTTTGTGGATCCCGCTGGACCGTCCGTCGCGGCACGAGCAGCGCCGCGAGCAGGGCGACGACGGCCATCGCGAGGACCGGGACGGCCGGTCCGGACGTCGCCAGGAGCGCCACCAGCAGCGGTCCGCCGACGATGACGCCTTCGAGGATCATCGCGTCCACCGAAACGGCCCTCGGCAGTTCGTCCTCGGACACCGTCGCGGCGAGCAGCGTCCGGAAACCACCGTTCAACCCGCCCGCGACCAGCCCCGGCGGGATCGCCAGCGCGAGCAGTACCCAGTCCGGGGCTCCGGCGGAAGCGACCGCGGCCAGCAGGAAAAGTCCCGCGGCGACCAGCGGGAGCAGCACGACGAGACCGCGCGCGGGGCCGACGCGGTCGAGCAGCCGTCCGGTCGGCACGGCGCCGACCATCTCGGCGGCGACGAAAACGGCCATCATGATCCCGCCGAGCCGGTACGAACCGGTCGTCGCGGTGGTCAGCACCGTGAAGGCCAGTGGCGCCATCATGCCGGGGAGCCGGTTCAGCTGGACCCCCGCCGACCAGCGCCAATACCCGGAATTTCGCAGCAACGTCATGCCACGAACCCTGCCGGACCCGGGCTGGCGAGAACCATTGATTCGGGCATAGCCTAATCTGATGATCGAGCTGGTCCTGACCGCCGAGAGCGCCAACCGCGTCCGCTTCGGCATCTCCCCGCTCGACGAGACCATGGGCGCGATGCAGACCTTGCTCGGGCGGCGCGGGCATCCGAGTCATCTGCCCTGGCTGCGTGAGGCCGCCGCGAAACTGCCGGACCTGTCCATCGGCGGCTTCGCCAAGGTGATGAGCGCGCGGCACTACATCACCGACTTCCTCAGCCCGCCGCCGAGCGGACCGGAGACCACCGCGTCCGCCCAGCTCGCCGAAATCCGCCGCACGCCGCCGGACCAGGTCGCCCACGAACTGTCCAAAGTGGACGCTGACCTGAGTGGTCTCCCCGAAGACCCGGCCGCGGCAAGGGATCTGCTGGCGGACCAGATGGAGATCGCCTGGACCGAACTGGTCGAACCGCATTGGCCCCGGATGCGCCGGTTCCTCGTCGCCGACATCGAGGAACGCTCACGTCGTCTGGCCGCGGGCGGAATCGCGCTGGTGCTGGAGGACATCCACCCGCGCGTGCGACTGGTCGACGACGTCCTGGTGATCGAGATGAAGGAACGCGGCCGCGTCCACCTCGACCGCCGCGGGCTGCTGCTGATCCCCGGCGTCTTCGCGTGGCCGTCGGTCGGGGTGATCACGATGGAGCCGTGGCAGCCGTCGCTGCTGTACCCGGCTCGCGGGGTGGCCGAACTCTGGTCGGACCCTGAACGCCCGTCCGGCGCGCTCGCGGGAGTCCTCGGCCGGACGAAGGCCGCCTTGCTCACGACGCTCAACGAACCCACCAGCACCACCGAACTGGCCCGCAGGCTGGGCTTCGCGGCGCCGACGGTCTCGCAGCATCTGACCGCGATGCGCGCGGCCGGCCTGCTCGAAACCCGGCGGCGCGGCCGTGAAGTCCGCTACCGGCGCACCGAACTTGGCGACGCCCTGCTCCGGGCATAGGCTGGAATCGAGCTACCGCGAAGGAGAACACCGATGCGTATTGTCCACTTTGGACACGCTTGCACGCTTCTGGAGACCGAGGGAGCGCGGATCCTGATCGACCCCGGCACCTTCTCGGCGGGCTTCGAGGGCGAACGTGAGCTGGACGCCATCCTGATCACCCACCAGCATTTCGACCACCTCGACCTGGACAGGCTGCCCGCGCTGCTGGAGGCCAACCCCGGCGTGAAGCTGGTCGTCGACCCGGGCTCCGCCGAAGCGGTGGGGAAGATCGGCACCGAGTTCCAGATCGCGAACCCCGGCGACGCCTTCGAGATCGGTTCCAGCGGCATCAACGTAGTCGGTGGTGAACACGCGGTGATCCACGAGGAGATCCCGGTGATCCCGAACGTCGGCTACATCGTCGACCACGGCGCGTTCTACCACCCCGGCGACTCGTTCTTCGTTCCGGAACAGAAGATCGACGTCCTCGGCCTGCCCACCGGCGCCCCGTGGCTCAAGGCCGGCGAGGCGGTCGACTACCTGCGTGCGGTGTCGCCGCGCCTCGCCGTCCCGATCCACGAAGCCGTCCTCGCGCGGCCGCAGATGCACTACGGCCTGTTCGCGAATCTCGCGCCGGAAGGCACGGAGGTGAAGGTGCTCGACGTCGGGGAGCCGGTGAAGCTTTAGCTCCGGTACGCCGCGCCGGTCCCCGATGGCGTTGCGAAAGCCACTTTCGCAACGTTGATGGTTGCGAAAGTGGCTTTCGCAACGTCTCTTGCCGTCCGGTCGCCGAGTGGTCGGCCAGCCGTGTCGCGAAAGCCACTTTCAGGACATCTGACGTCCCGAAAGTGGCTTTCGCGACACGGGCTTCTCTTGAAGGCAGGGCAAACGTGGCGTGATCGGACTGGCCGATGATCCAGCGCGCCGCGCCGCCCCCCGGTGACGTTGCGAAAGCCACTTTCGCAACGTTGAAGGTTGCGAAAGTGGCTTTCGCAACGTCAGGCTTCTGGCGCCGGTACGCGAGTTTCCGCACCAAGATCTCCGCCGGTCCCCGATATCCCCGCCGGTGCATCACGTACGCGACGACGACCGTCAGCAGCCACACGCCGAGCCCGCACGCGGCCGCGACGAACGTGCTGCCGCTCAGCCCGAGCATGAACGGCGGCGCCAAGACCAGCCACGCCACCGACTGGAACAGGTACGCGCTCAAGGTCCGCTGGCCGAGCGCCGAGATCGCGGTGACCACGACGCCGCGGCGCTTCTCGCCGACCGCCATGCCGATGAGCCCGAACAGGCTGATGTAGCCGATCGCGCCGAAGAGTCCCGCACCTTCGTACATCAGCTTGACGAGCCCAGCGGTTTTCTCGTCGAAGCCGACGTAGTCACCGGCGAAGAGTCCCATCGGCAGCGCGCCCGCGATCGCGACCCCGAAGCCGCCGAACAGTCCGAAGAGGAGCAGCTTCCGATTCGGCTCCTCCAGCACGCGCTTCTTCGCGGCCCAGGCGCCCACCCAGACGAAAAGGATCGACGACAGCAGGACCGCGGTGGTCATCGGCCATTCGACGAGCCGTTCCCGCACGGCGTCGCCATACGTCGGCGCCAGTGACGACGCGTCCTCGATGGACGGGACGGGCGCGCTCCCGGAGTTCCCGGTGAGCACCAGGTACATCAGCACGGCGAGGTAGCAGACGCCGAAACCCAGGTACAGCACCGGAAGCCGGTAGAAACCCTTGCCACGCCGCAAAAGCAGCAGGGCGAACACCATGCCGACCACGCCGTACGCGCCGAGCACGTCGCCGGAGAAGAACAGCACCCCGTCGACGGCACCGAAGACGAGCAGCCACGCGTGACGGCGAAGCAGGATGCCACGCGTGCGCGGCCACGGCTGCCCCAACGTCTCTTGCCGAGCGGTGAACTGCACGATCCCGTAGCCGAGCATCATGCCGAACAGCGGCAGCGCGCACGCGTGGACGAGCACGAAAAGCACCACGAAGTACGGCCGCTCCAGGCCTTCCGGCGTCTGATCGACGCCCGGCGTGTTCCCCAGGAAGATGCTCGCGGTATGCGCCAGCGCGACCAGCAGGAGCGCGAAACCCCTGGCCAGATCCGGGGCGAGCACGCGCTCGCCGATCGGTGTCGATGTCATGGTCCCCCCTTTAGTATCCAACGTACACTAATTAATGTCCGGCGGATACTAATGACGGAGGAGGCGTTTGTCAGCTCGCGTCGATCAGCGCGGCGATGCCGTCGAGGACGACGCCGAGACCGAAATCGAAGTCGGAGTTCTGTCCGGAGTCGCCGAGCCCTGCGGTCAGGAAGCCCACGGCGTCGGGAAAACGCTCGGGATCGATCAGCTCGGCGAGGCCCTGGCCGTAGGCCCGCTCCGCCTGCGCCTGGCTCAGCCCGCTGTCCTTCCGGCCCTCGGCGAGCTGGAGGGCCTGCGCGCACGCGAGCCGGACATAGCCGCCGATGAGCACCAGGATCCCGCCCTTGGTCCCCCAGTCGAGACCGGTTTCGCGCAGCGTGCGCAGGAACGCGTCCATCCAGGCGACCGCGTGCGGTCCGGCGGGCGGCCCGGAAAGCGGCAGCTCGACCAGCCACGGATGGCTCATCAGCACGTCACGGTTGGCCTCGGCCAACTTGGTGAGCTCGGCCCGCCAATCGCCGGTGGGCTCCAGCAGCGGCGGATCGCCGACGGCGAAGTCGGCCATCAGCTCCAGCAGCTCCGCCTTCGAACCGATGTGGCGGTACAACGACATCTTCGTGACGCCCAGCTCTTCGGCCACGTTCGCCAGCGTCACGTTCGCGACGCCTTCGCGATCGGCGAGGTCCACCGCCGCCGCCACGACGCCGTCGATGTCGAGCACGGACGGCCTGCCGCGCGTCGGGCGTTCCGACCGGCGCCAGAGCCGCATCAGCGTCGCCGGTGCGCCTGCCTCGTCGGTCATCCCGACAATTTAACCCGCGTTCGCGAGAGCGAGCCGTACGTGGTTCCGAAAGCGCGGTTCTCCAGCGAGACGTCGACGGCGTCGAGGAACGCCTGCCGCAGCCCAGGCCGGGCGAGGTCCGCGGCGTCGATGCCGAGCCGCACCAGCCCGCCGCGGCGCGCGGCCCTGGCGGCGGCCAGCACCAGCGCGAAACACCGGACGGTCTCCGTGCGGTGCGACGGCCCGCCGAACTCCTGCACCCTGGCGCGCTGGACCTCGCCGGACACCAGATCCCGCACCGACGCCAGATCCGCGCACAGCGTGAACCCGTGCTCGCGCAGGGCCTGCAGCGTGCCCTCCGACGCGATCCAGCGCGGCGGAGCGAAGCCGTCGACGGCCATGCCGTTGGCGTCGAGCGCGGCCTTCGCCGCGATCAGGCGCAGCCGCGCCTCGTGCGCGGGAAGAGCCGCGAACTCGGCGCGTTTGCCGAGGTAGACGGCGCGATGGGTGGGCGTGACCTGGTGGTCGTAACCGTGCAGGAGGACGGAGTCGCCGTGGGTGCGGCGCGTCCGGACCCACTCGGTCACGGGGCCCTCGCCGGTGCGAGCGGCGTAGAGCACGGACAACGGGACCCTGCGCCGGTCGAGTTCGGCCGCGAGGTCGGCGCAGCGGTGCAACGTCCGGGTGGTCACGCCGGACAGGGAAACCAGCAAACGTGCGTCCACCCCACCAGTGAGCCAGCCCGGGCTTGCGCTCGCCTGACGGCGGAGTGAACTCCGCAGGTCAGGCGGGCCAATCCTGCAACGACCGGCCGGTGATGCGTTCGTAGGACTCGATGTACCTCGCCCGCGTGGCGGCGACGATGTCCTCGGGCAGGGGTGGCGACTCCGGTCTGTCCCGGCGGTGCCAGCCGGACGCCGGGCTGGTGAGCCAATCCCGCAGCGGCTGCTTGTCGAAGGACGGCTGCGGGCTGTCCGGCGCGTAACCGCCGGCGGGCCAGTAGCGCGAGGAATCCGGGGTCAGGACCTCGTCGGCGAGCACGAGGTTCCCCGCGCGGTCGACGCCGAATTCGAGCTTCGTGTCCGCGAGCAGGATGCCGCGTTCGGCGGCGAACTCCGCGCCGCGGCGGTACACCGCCAGCGTCGCCTCGCGGACCTCCTCGGCCCGTTCGCGGCCCAGCTGCCCGACGACGTCGGCGAAGGCGATGTTCTCGTCGTGCGAGCCGCGGTCGGCCTTGGTCGCGGGGGTGAAGATCGGTTCGGGGAGGCGGGACGACTCGGTCAGACCGGGTGGAAGTTCGACACCGCAAACCGTGCCGCGCGCGCGATAATCGGCGAGACCGGTACCGGTGAGATAACCGCGGGCGACGGCTTCGAGCGGCAGCATCGCCAGCCGCCGCACCAGCAGCGCCCGGCCGCGGACCTCGGCGGGGATGCGTTCGTCTTCGTAGGAGACCAGGTGGTTGGGGAGGACATCGGAGAGCAGGGAGAACCAGAACACGCTCATCGCGGTGAGCACCCGCCCCTTGTCCGGGATGGGCGTGTCGAAGACGACGTCATAGGCGGAGATCCGGTCCGAAGTGACGAGCAGCAGATGCTCGTCATCGACGGCGTAGAGCTCACGGACCTTGCCGGCGGCGATCTTCGGGTATTCGAGCGTCGTCACGGCTGCACCCTAGCGATCAAGGATGATGGCTGATCATGCCGATCCACTGCGTTTCGTTCACGACCGACTACGGGCTGCGAGACGGTTTCGTGGCCGCTTGTCATGGGGTGATCGCGCGGATCGCGCCGTCCGTGCGGGTGATCGACGTGAGCCACGAGATCCCTCCGCAGCAGGTCAGGACCGGCGCCGAGGTGCTCGCCCAGACCGTGCCGTATCTGCCGGAGTCGGTCCATCTCGCCGTCGTGGACCCCGGTGTCGGCACCGCCCGGCGCGGCGTCGTGGTGGTCACCGACCGCGGAATGCTCGTCGGCCCGGACAACGGGCTCCTCATTCCCGCCGCCGAAACACTCACCGGGGTGATAGCGGCGTACGAACTCGCGGCCCCCGAGTACCGCCTTCCGGTGACTTCGTCGACGTTCCACGGCCGCGACGTCTTCGCCCCCGCGGCGGCGCATCTCGCGCTCGGCGTCGCCCCCGAAGAGTTCGGGCCGCGCGTCGACGACCTCGTGCGCCTGCCGGACCCGTTCGTGGCGGTGTTCCCCGGCAAGCTGGTGGCCGAGGTGCTCACGGTCGACCACTTCGGCAACGTCCAGCTCGCCGCGAGCCCAGCCGACCTCGAACTGGCCGGGCTGTCCGGCACGGTCTCCGTCAGCAGCGAGCACGTCCTGGTGAAAGCGCTGGTCGGCGACACCTTCGGCACGGTGCCGCCGGGCCGGAACGTGCTCTACACCGATTCCGCGGGACGGCTCGCGGTCGCCGTGAACGGCGGCTCGGCCTCGGCGCTGCTCGGGCTGGGGCCTGCCCAGGAGTGCACGATCACCTCGTCGCCGACGGACACCTGACCAGGCCCGGTCACCGCCATCTTGATCCCGAACGAGACGCCGCCCTCGGGTTCGCGGCGGTAGTCGGCGAGCGACCGGATCGGTTCGGGACCGGCCTTCTTCCCGGTCTCCTGGTCGACCATCGGCACCGTGCAGCGGACGCAGACCTTGGCGTACCCCAGTTCGAGGCCACCGGCGGTGAGCGAGCGGACGTCGTCCTCGCGATGCGGCTCCGGCCAGCCCGAGACGACGATGTTGGGCCGGAAGCGATCCATCGGCACGGCCTCGGCGCCGCGAGACGCGATCCGCTCGTTCAGACCGTCCAAAGAGGACTCCGAGGTCAGCAGGATCGCGTGCGCGTCGGCGAAGGCCGCGGTGCCGGGGATCTCGCCGTTGGTGACGCGTTCGTGCTCCGGCGCGAGCCCGACGAACACCGACGGCAGGCCGAGGACGTCGGAGAACCACTCGGCGGCCTCGTCACCCTGGTGGACGCCCTTGCCCTGCCAGGTGAACGTCGCTGCGGGCTGCCTCGGCCCGTCCGCGACCGTCTCGACCAGGAGATCTTCGACGCCGGGGGCGGCGAGACGCAGGCGGGCGCCGTCGTCGAGCACCTCGGCCCGGATCGCGGCCATCACCGGATGCTTGCGCTGGCTGCGGAACTCGCCCTCCGGGGAGACGACCATCCACCCCCGGTCGAACCGCAGGCCCGCGGGGGTGACGTCGGCCGTGTCGACCGACGTCCCCGCGCAGCCTTTGACCGGGTAATAGACCAGCTTCGCCACTCTCGCCATGACCGCAGGTTAACGACACACGCCTCGTGAGTGGTAAGGACGGTTAGAACCGTCCTTACCACTCACGAGCCCCACGACCACCGTCGGCTGCTCACAACACCTGCGACAGGAAGCGCTGCAGCCGCTCGCTCCGCGGAGCGTCGAAGATCTCCTCGGGAGCGCCCTGTTCGACGATCTTCCCGGCGTCCATGAACGCGACCTCGTCGGCGACGCTGCGCGCGAAACCCATCTCGTGGGTGACCACGAGCAGCGTCAGGCCACGCTCGGCCAGCCCCGCCATCAGCGTGAGGATGCCCTTGACCAGCTCCGGGTCCAGCGCGCTGGTCGCCTCGTCGAACAGCATGACCTCGGGCTCCATCGCGAGCGCCCGCGCGATCGCGACCCGCTGCTGCTGCCCGCCCGAGAGCGCGCTCGGCCGGTACGGCGCCTTGTCGGCGAGGCCGACCTCGGCGAGCCGGGCGTGCGCGATCTCCGCCGCCTCCGCCTTGCCGAGCTTCCGGACGCTGCGCAGCGGCAGCGTGATGTTGTCCAGCACGCTGCGGTGCCCGAACAGGTTGAAGTGCTGGAACACCATCCCGACCCGCTGCCGCAGGGCGTCCGGGTCGGACGAGATGACGCTCTCGCCGCCCAGCAGCAGGTCGCCCGAGTCCGGCTCCTGGAGCCGGTTCACGCAGCGCAGCAGCGTCGACTTGCCGGAGCCGGACGGGCCGATGACGCAGGTCGTGCGGCCCTTCTCGACCTTGAGATTCACGCCCTTCAGCACTTCGAGGGTGCCGAAGGAGACGTGGATGTCGCGGAGTTCGACGCTGGAAGAGCGTACGGCGGTCGTCATGACATCGGCACCTTTCCGGCGTTCAGGAGTTCCGTTTCGGGGCCCTCGTCGTCAACCCGGACCTTCTTGCCGGTGCGCAGCTTCTTGTCGATGTAGTTCACCAGATGCGTCAGCGGCACGGTGATCACCAGGTACACCGCGCCCGCCGCGACCAGCGGCGACAGGTTCCCGGTGTTCGCCGCGAGATCCTGCCCGATGCGGAACAGGTCGCGCTGCTCGGCGAGGAAGCCGAGGAAGTACACCAGGCTGGAGTCCTTGACCAGCGCGATGAACTGGTTCACCAGCGCGGGCAGCACGCGCCGCACGCCCTGCGGGATGACGACCAGCGTCATCGCCTTGGTGTAGCTCATGCCCAGCGCGCGGCTGGCCTCCATCTGTCCTTTTTCGACACTCTGGATACCGGCGCGGAAGATCTCGCCGATGTACGCGGCCGCGATCAGGCTCAGCGCCAGAATGCCCAGCGGATAAGGATTCCGCGACAGCGACGGGATGAGGATCCCGCCGCCCTGCCCGATCACCAGGATGGTCAGGATCGCGGGCAGGCCGCGGAAGATGTCCGTGTACACCCGGGCGGGCCAGCGCAGCCACGCCTTGCTGGACAGGCCCATGGTGGCCAGCACCATGCCGAGCACGGTGCCGATCAGCGCCGAGAACACCGACAGGATCAGCGTGTTCAGCAGGCCGGTCCCGAGGAGATCCGGGAAGACCTCCCAGATGTACTCCCAGTTCAGGAAGGTGTTGAGGAAATCGTCCACTTACTTCTGCCCGGCCTTGAACTCCGCGGGCACCGGCGCGTTCGGCTCGAACCGCTGGTGCACCTTTTCCCAGGTGCCGTCGGCGATGACCGCCTTGAGCCCGGCGTTGATCTTGCCCGCCAGCTCGGTGTTGCCCTTCTTGACCGCGAAGCCGTGCGGGATGGTCGTGGTGATCGCCTTGACCACCTTGAGCTTCGCGTCCGGGTTCTTCGCCGCGTAGTCCTCGGCGGTCGCCTGGTCGAAGATCGCGCCGTCGATCGCGCCCGACTTCAACGCGGCGAGCGCGGCGGCGTCCTGCGGGAACTTGACGGCCTGCGCGGTGGGCGCGTTGGCCGCCAGCCAGCTATCCGACACCGTGCCCTGAACGACCCCGATCCGCTTGCCCGCCAGAGAGTTCTCGTCGGTGATGCCGGTGCCCTCGCGGGCCTCGATACCGAGCGACTGGTAGTTGTACGGCGCCGAGAAGTCGACGGTCTTGCGGCGTTCGTCGGTCTGCGAGATGCCCGAGCTGCCGATGTCGAACTTGCCGTTGGCGACCTGGCTCAGCAGCGTCGAGAACTCCGTGGAGACGAACTCGAGCTTGAGGTTCTGGTGCGCGGCGATGGCCTTCAGCAGCTCGTTGTCGAACCCGGTGAACACGCCGTTTTCCTGGTAGGCGTTGGGTTTCGAGTCGCTGAGCGTGCCGACGCGCAAGGTGCCGGCACTGGCGTCCTCACCGCCGCCGCACGCAGCCAGCACGGCCAGGAGGGCAGCGCTGACGACGGCGGCTAGTGACTTCCTCATCGTGATCCTCACGCCTTGAACTGGTCCGGGACCGGGGCCGTCGGCAGGAACTTCTCGTGCAGTTTGACCCAGGTGCCGTCGGCGATGACCTGCTTGAGGCCCTCGTTGATCTTGGTGAGCAGCTCGCTGTTGCCCTTCTTCACCGCGAAGCCGTGGGGCACGTCGGTGGTGAAGGACTTGACGACCTTGAGCTTCGCGTCGGTGCTCTCCTTGACGTTCGTCTCGGCGATCGCCTGGTCGAGGATGTAGGCGTCGACGGCGCCGCTCTTCAGCGCGGCCAGCGCCGGGGCGTACCCCGGGAAGCGCACGGCCTGCGCGTCGGGCACGGTCGAGGTGAGCCACTTGTCGCCGACGGTCGCCTGGATGACCGCGACCCGCTTGCCGGACAGGCCCTTCTCCTCGGTGATCGGCGAGCCGTCCTTGGTCTGGATGCTCATGACCTCGAAGTTGTACGGGCTGGAGAAGTCGACGTTCTTCTTGCGCTCGTCGGTCTGCGCGATGGCGGAGCTGGCGATGTCGAACTGGTTGTTCGCGACCTGGCCCAGCAGCGAGGAGAAGTCGGTCGACGCGAACTCGAGCTTCAGGTTCTGCTTGGCGGCGATGGCCTTCAGCAGTTCGTTGTCGAAGCCGGTGTAGTTGCCGTTCTCGACGTAGATGTTCGGCGGCGCGTCGCTCAGCGTCCCGACGCGCAGGGTCTTCTCGGTGGCGGACTCGCCACCACCGCAGGCGGCGAGGACGGCGACGAGGCCCGCGGCCAGCGTGGCGAGGAATGTCTTCTTCATGATGGTCAGACCCCCGGGTTCTGCACGGGCAGGCCGGGGCCGCCCTGTTCGAGTTCCTTGGGCAGCGGCTCGGTCTTGAAGAACTGAGCGTGCAGGCGGGCGACGGTGCCGTCCGCCACGGCCTTCGCGAGGCCGTCGTTGATCTTCTTCAGCAGTTCCTTGTTGTCCTTGCGGACGGCGAACGCGGACGGCGTGTCCTTGGTTTCGACGGTGTAGCCGAACTCCAGCTGCAGGTCCGGGTTCTGGTCGATGTACTTCTGCCCGATGTCCTTCGGCACGACCCAGCCGTCGAGGCTGCCGCCCTTCAGCTGCGCGAAACCGGCGTTGTAGTCGGGGAAGCGGACGACGTTGGCGCCGGGCACCTTGCCGCTGGCGAAATCGTCCTGCACCGACGCCTGCACGACGCCGAGCCGCTTGCCGTTGAAGGCGCCGACGTCCTTGAGACCAGCGCCCTTCTTGGTGATGATCGAGGTGAACCCGGTGCTGTAGCCGTTGCTGAACGCGACGGTCTTCTTGCGGGCCTCGGTGGTGGAGATCGTGGAGCTGCCGATGTCGAACTTGTTGGTGGCGACGGCGGCGAGCAGCCCGGCGAACTCGGTGCCGACGAACTCGACCTCGAAGCCCTCGCGCTTCGCGATGTCGCGCAGCAGTTCGTTGTCGTAGCCGGTGAAGGTGCCGTTCTCCAGATAGATGGACGGCGGCGCGTCGGTCAGGGTGCCGACCCGCAGCTTCTGGGCGCTCGCACCCGCGTCACCGGAGCCGCAGGCGGCGAGGGCGAGGGTGGCCGCTCCGGCCGTGACGACGGCGACGATTTTCGACAGCGTGGATCTCATCGCTTCTTCCGTGGGTTCGGCGCGCAAGGCGCGATACAAGCACGCCAGGCCGCCTCATGGGCGGCCTGGCGCTCCGGGTTCAGCGATCGAGATTAGGCATTTCGCTCGATCGAGTAACTTCGTCTCACTCTGTGAACGCCCCGTGGTGGGGCTGCTCACAACGCGCGTGAAGGCCCCCTTCCCTCGGCTGAGCCGAGGGAAGGGGGCCTTCACGCGCGATCAGAGGATCGGGGCCGGCGAGTAGTTCGCCGCCTCCGGGAAACGCTCCAGGACGCCCTCGACGCGGGACGCGATCGCCGCCACCTGGCGGGGCGCGACACCGGTGAACGAGATACGGTCGGCGAGGAGTTTGTCCAGCTCACCGCGGTCGAGCGGGATGCGCTCGTCGGCGGCGAGCCGGTCGAGGAGGTCGTTCTCCGCGAGCCCCTGCTCGCGCATCGCGAGCGCGACGCCGACCGCGTTCTCCTTGATCGCCTCGTGCGCGGTTTCACGCCCGACCCCCGCGCGGACCGAGGCCATGAGCACCTTGGTGGTCGCGAGGAACGGCAGATAGCGATCGAGCTCACGTCCGATGACCGCCGGAAACGCGCCGAACTCGGCCAGCACCGTGAGGAAGGTCTCCAGCAGGCCGTCCAGCGCGAAGAACGCGTCGGGCAGCGCGACCCGGCGGACGACGGAGTCGGACACGTCGCCTTCGTTCCACTGGTCGCCGGCGAGCTCGCCGATCATCGACAGGTAACCGCGCAGCACCACGGCGAGCCCGTTGACCCGCTCGCAGGAACGCGTGTTCATCTTGTGCGGCATGGCCGACGAGCCGACCTGGCCGGGCTTGAAGCCTTCGGTGACCAGCTCGTGGCCGGCCATCAGCCGGATCGTCTTCGCCAGGCTCGACGGGGCGGCCGCGAGCTGGACGACGGTGGACAGCACGTCGAAGTCGAGCGAACGCGGGTACACCTGGCCGACGCTGGTGAACACGTTCTCGAAGCCGAGGTGGGCCGCGACCCGCGACTCCAGTTCGTCCAAAGTGGACTCGTCGCCGAGCAGGTCGAGCATGTCCTGCGCGGTGCCGACCGGGCCCTTGATCCCACGCAGCGGGTAGCGGCCGATGAGGTTTTCGAGCCGGTCGAAGGCGACCAGCAGTTCGTCGGCGGCAGTGGCGAAACGCTTGCCCAGGGTCGTCGCCTGCGCGGCGACGTTGTGCGAACGGCCGGCCATCACCGTGTCGGCGTGTTCGACCGCGATCGCGGTGAGCCGGGCCAGCACCGCGCCGACGCGGCTACGCACCAGCTCCAGCGAACGCAGCACCTGCAGCTGCTCGACGTTCTCGGTGAGATCCCGCGACGTCATGCCCTTGTGGACGTGCTCGTGCCCGGCGAGCGCGTTGAACTCCTCGATGCGGGCCTTCACGTCGTGCCGGGTGACCCGCTCGCGCGCGGCGATCGAGTCGAGATCGACCTGCTCCAGGACGCGTTCGTAGTCGGCGACGACACCGTCCGGCACCTCGACGCCGAGGTCGGCCTGCGCGCGGAGCACGGCGAGCCAGAGCTCGCGCTCCAGCACGACCTTGCGTTCCGGGGACCAGAGTTCGACCAGCTCAGGCGAGGCGTAGCGGCCGGCGAGCACGTTGGGGATACGGGGCTTGTCCGTCACGCGGCCAGACTAACCCGCCCGCGTTTCGTCCTCTAAATGCGCCTTGACCCCGCCCGACCACCGCGTTTCGTCCTCTAAATGCGGTAGTTCGTCATGCCAACTACCGCATTTAGAGGACGAAACGCGGGGCGGGTCAGGCGAGGGCGGCCTGCAGCATCCGGGCGGCGGCGGCGCGGGGCTCCGGGTCGACCTCGATGAGCGCGTTGACGACGGCGCCATCGACCAGGGCGACGAGGCGCTCCAGTTCCGCGGCGTCCACAGGAGTGCCGGAGCGCGCGAAGATCTCGTGGAGCAGCTCGTACAGCTGCGCGGACAACGTCCGCATCAGGGGCCGAAGGTACGGACGGCGCCCTGTCCCGACGAGGCGTTCGTAGCGCAGGAGGACCGCTTCGGCGTCGGCCTCGCGATCCGGGCGGAGCGGGCCGAGGAGCATGGCCAGCACCAGGTCGACCGTGGCCTCGACACCGCGGTTGCGGGTCGCCAGCTCGTCGAGACGTCGTCGCCCCGTCTCCAGCTCCAGCTTCGCGTGATGCTCCACCGCGGCGGTGACCAGCTCTTCGAGCGAGTCGAAGTAGTACGTCGTCGACGCCAGCGGCAGCCCCGCGCGTTCGGCGACCGCACGATGACGCACGGCGTCGAAACCACCCTCGGCCAGCAGCGCCGAGGCGGCCTCGATGAGCTCCGCACGGCGTCGCTCACCCTTCGGTGTGGTCGCTGCTGCGGTCATGACGGGCTATTTTGCCAGCTCGGCTAGTAGCGGGCGGCGAGCACGCCGACCAGCCTGTCGACGTCGGACTCGGGAAGCGCCGGCCTGCCCGAGCCGTCGCCGAGGCTCACCACGACCACCAGGGATCCCTTGGCGGTGGTCCGCTGAGCACTGGACGCCCCCGTCGGCGGCGACGGGACGGCCGAACCGGCCGGAAAGACCGCGACGGAGACCGTGCCGCCCGGCACCGGGAACCCCGCGGACCTGGCTCCCGTCGAACAGAGGTCGCCGGGCGTCGATTTGGCGACATCCACGGGGACCGGGAGCTCGCCAGCGAGGGCGGTGGCGAGCTCCCGGTCCACCTGGTCGCACCCGAAGGTGCCTTCGGCCGTCTTCTGGCCGGTCCTCTCTGGCCCGTCGCCCCCCTGCTGAGGCGGCGGGTTCGAGAAGTTCGAGGCGTCCCCGCTGTCAAGAGGACGTACGGACGCCGCCCCGGGTTGCCCCGCGGAGGCCGCTTCCTGCTCGGATTTGGCCGCGGTCCCCATCTCGGAGCCGGTTCCGCCGAGCACGCCGAACATGCCCACTCCGGCCAGCACCAAAACCACCGCACTACAGGCCACCGCGATACCGTTTCGGCGTCGAGCGGTGGCGCGTTTCGAGGCGCGGACCACGTCGGCGGTGCCGAAGGTCGGCGACGGCGCGTCGCCGGGGGCGTCACGGAACAACGCCTTCAGCTCATTCTCGTCCATCCCGTGCCACCTCCTCCTTCTCCATGACCTGCCTGAGGTTCGCCAGCCCGCGCGCGGTCTGGCTCTTCACGTTCCCTTCGCTGCAGCCGAGCGCCTTCGCCGCCGCACCGACGTCCAGCCCCTCGAAGTACCGGAGCACCAGCACGGCCCGCTGCTTCGGGGGCACTTCGCGCAACGCGGCCAGCAGGTCTTCCCTGGTGACGACCTGTTCGCCGAGGTCGAAGCCGTCCTGCGGCGGTTCGGGCAGCTCCTCGGTCTGCCACTCCCGCCGCCACGGCCGCCTCGACTCGTCGATGGCCGCCCTGACCAGCGTCTTCCGCACGTAGGCGTCGGTCGCCGCCCGTTCTCTGATCTTCTTCCACCTCCGGTGCAGCGCGACGAACGCCGTCTGCGCGAGATCGTCCGCACGATGCCAGTCACCGCAGAGCATGTACGCGGTCCTGCGCACGGCGTCCCGCTTCGCGGCGAAGTACTCCGCGAACTCTTGTTCGTCGCGCTGGTTCACGCGGGTTTTGTCTCCGCTCTTGCCTCGTCGGTGGGTAGGACGGAACCGGGGGCGTCCACGGTTGCATGAGCGGGCCCGGCGGACCAGCCGGGGAGGAGGTTCACCGCGGGCCCGTCGATGTGATGTGATCGTACCGTGACCTCGCGCTCCCTCCCGCAGATCGATTTCCGCTCCGACACCGTGACCCGGCCGGACGACGTCATGCGTCAGGCCATGGCGAAGGCCGAGGTCGGCGACAACGTCCTCGACGGCGACCCGACCATCGGCGCGCTGGAAAAGCGCGCCGCGAAACTCCTCGGCATGCCCGCCGCGCTCTGGACGCCGAGCGGGACCATGGCGAACCTGATCGCGCTGAGCGTCCATCTCCAGCGCGGGGACCGGTTCCTCGCGCCGCGCGGCTCGCACGTGATCACCGACGAACTCGGTTCCGCCGCCTGGCTCGCGGGCGGCATGCCGGAGCCGCTGGAGCACGACGCCGGACCGGGGCGGCCGACACCGGAGACGCTTTCGGCCGCGATCGGCGTCCCGCGCGGCCCGTACTACGCGCTGCGCACCCCGCTGTTGTGCCTGGAGAACACGCACAACACCGCCGGTGGCGCGGTCACCCCGCCCGACGAGCACGCCCAGCTGGTCGCGGTCGCGAAGGAGGCCGGGCTGACCGTGCACCTCGACGGCGCCCGCATCTGGCACGCGTCGGCCGCGCTGGGGATCCCGCCCGCGGCGCTCACGGTCGGCGTCGACACCGTGTCCGCCTGCTTCTCCAAGGGCCTCGGCGCGCCCGTCGGTTCGGTGGTGGCCGGCAGCGAGGAGTTCGTCGAGAAGGCGCGGCGGATGCGCCAGATGCTCGGCGGCGGCGTCCGGCAGGGCGGTGTGCTGGCCGCGGCCTGCATGGTCGCGCTGGACCGCGTCGGCGACCTCGCCGAGACACACGAGAACGCGGCCAGGCTCGCGGCCGGGCTCGCCGAGCACGGCTGGGAGGTCAACGCTCCCGAGACCAACATCGTGCAGGTCGCCGCGCCCGACCTCGAAGGACGGCTGGCGTGGCTGGCGGACCTCGGGATCCTGGCCCTGCCGAGCTCGGGCCGGATCCGGTTCGTGACACACCGGGATCTTTCCGCGGCGGACATCGAAGAAACCCTTCAACGCGTCAAAACCGGGGGCTGAACATGAACTGGATCGTCTTCGACTACGGCGACGTCATCTGCGAGCACACCGACGCGCTGCCCACCTTGGCCAAGGCCTTCGGGCTCGAAGTCGCCGATTTCGAGCCGCATTACTGGGCCGAGCGGGACCGGTACGACTCCGGCGGCACGGACCTCGAGTACTGGCAGAGCATCGGCCGCGCGCTGGACGTCCCGGTCGACAAGGCGTTCTCCGACGAGCTGACCGGTATCGACGTCGAGGGCTGGACGCACCTCGAACCGGACGTCCTCGAACTGCTGGAAGGGCTGCACGAAGCGGGCGCGGCGCTCGCGTTGCTCTCGAACGCGTCGTCCACCTTCGGCCGCTGGGTGCGCGAGCAGGAATGGGCGAAGCTGTTCCGCGTGAAGCTCTTTTCCGGTGACCTCGGCTGTATGAAGCCCGACGCGAAGATCTACCGGATCCTGCTCGCCGAACTCGGCGCCGAACCGGGCGACTGCCTGTTCTTCGACGACCGTCAGTCCAATGTGGACGGAGCGCGGGCGGTCGGGATGCGGGCGGAACGCTGGGTCGGCGTGACCACGGCGAAATCCGGCTTCGGCTCTTCGGAGGAATAATTCACCCTCGCCGCTCATCCGCTTACGCGCGGTGAAGCGGATGACCTACGCTGAACTCGTCCAAGCCGATCGACCCCCCGGTAGGTGCCATGTCCGCGGACCGACGCCCGTTCGTGCCCGTCGATTTCGACCGGCCGAGCATCGCGCGGGTCTTCGACGCGCTCATGGGCGGCCAGGACAACTACGAGGCCGACCGGGTGGCGCTGCGCCAGATCCTGGAGATCTCGCCGGACGCGCAGGCCATGGCGAAGGAAGTCCGGCACTGGCTGGTCCGGACGGTGCGCTACCTGACCGACCGGGAAGGCATCGACCAGTTCCTCGACCTCGGCTCCGGCTTCCCGAGCATGGACAACACGCACCAGGTCGCGCAGCGATACAACCCCGAGGCCCAGGTCGTCTACGTCGACCGGGATCCGGTGGTGCAGGCGCACGGCCGCGCGCTGCTGGCGGCGAACGACTTCGCGCATATGACGGCCGCCGACCTGACCGAACCGGCCGAGGTCGTCGAGGAACTGTCCCGCACCCACCGGCTGGACTTCGACCGGCCGGTCGGGCTGATCCTGTGCGCGATCATCCACCACGTCCAGGATCTCGACGAGGCGCGGAAGATCGTCCGCGCCTACGTCGACGCGCTGGCGCCCGGCTCGTTCGTCGCGCTGCTGCACCAGCACAATCCCGCCGACGGCACCGAAGCGGCCGACGTCGCGACGTCACTCGAGAAGCGCTTCAACGGCACGGGGCTGGACACGCTGTACCGGACGCGCGAAGAGATCGAGTCCTTCTTCGAGGGACTCGATCTCATGGAGCCCGGCCTGACCTATCCGCACCTGTGGTGGCCGGACGGCCCGCGCTTCACCCCGCTTTCGCCCGTGAACTTCACGTCGCTCGGCGGGGTGGCGCGTAAGCCTTAACGGCGGAGCTGCTTCGGGGTGCCCTTGCCCTTGATGGCGCCGTACGCGGCCGTGCCGAGGAAGACCGCGCCGCCGATGACGGCGATCCAAAAGACGGCCTTCACGAGAAAACCGAGCACGGACCCGAGCACCATGAAGGCGACCCAAGCCAGGATCAGCCCGCCGACGATCTTCCAGAACATGGCATCCTCCGATTGCCTCACCGTGCCCGTGCGGGCCCGGTGAGTCCAGGTTGTCAGGCGGGAGTCGTGAGCGCCTTCTTTCCGGCTAACGTTCAGGGTGATTTCCGGGTTCCCCCTGAGCGGTGAGCCACTGGCCCAGCCTGCGGACCCCTTCGTCGATGTCCTCGCGAGAACCCGCGAAGGAGAACCGCACGAACCGGCCGCCGTCGACCGGGTCGAAGTCGATCCCGGGAGCGATCGCGACACCGGTTTCGGCGAGGAGCCGCTGGCACCAGCTGAGGCTGTCGTTCGTGTACGCGGAGACGTCGGCGTAGGCGTAGAACGCGCCTTCGGCCGGCGCGAGCTTGTCGATGCCGATGCCTTTGAGTCCGGCGAAGAGCACGTCGCGGTTGGCCCGGTAGCGCTCGACGTGGCCGTCGGCCTCCGCGTACGCCTCCGGGGTGAACGCGGCGACCGCGGCGTGCTGGGAGACCGCGGGCGGGCAGATGGTGAAGTTGCCGGTCAGGACGTCGATCGCGCGATGCAGCCGCTGCGGCGCGAGCATCCAGCCGAGCCGCCAGCCGGTCATGGCGAAGTACTTGGAGAACGAGCCGAGGACGAGCGCTTCGTTGCCGTACTGCCACGCGCAGTCGAGCCCGGCGCCGTAGGAGATCCCGTGGTAGATCTCGTCGCTGATCAGCTGCACGCCGTGTGACGCGCACCAGCCGCTGATCGCCGCCAGCTCACCCGGCGGCAGGACGGTGCCGGTGGGATTGCTCGGGCTTGCCACGATGAGTCCCTTGATGGGACCCAACTCGTCCAGCCGGGCGACGGTGGGCTGGAAGTGCGTCTCGGGCCCGGTGGCGAACTCGACGACCTCGCAGCCGAGCACCTTCAGCAGGTTCCGGTAGGCCGGATAGCCGGGACGCGCCATCGCGACCCGGTCGCCCGCCTCGAAGGCGCTGAGGAACGAGAGCAGGAAGCCGCCGGAGGAACCGGTCGTCATGATGACGTCCTGCGGGCTCACGTCGACCGGATACGTGCGGTTGTAGTGCTCCGCGACGGCCTCGCGCAGTTCCGGGATGCCGAGCTGCTCGGTGTAGCCGAGGTTGTGGTCCTTCAGCGCCCGCTGCGCCGCTTCGAGCACCGGTCGCGGCGCCGGCGCGGACGGCTGCCCGGCGAGCAGCGGGACCAGGTCCCCGTGGCTGCGCTGCCGGGCCTGCGCGGCCGAAAGGACGTCCATGACATGGAACGGCGGGACGGCGGAACGTGCGGCGGGGCCTGGGAAGGACATGCGGGTGAGGCTAACTCGCCTTCGCGAGGAGAACCGCGTAGCCGTCGAGGAGCCGTTGCAGGCCGAACTCGAAGAGCGTGTCGAGGTCGTAGTCGAACGGGGCACGCGAGACGACACCGGCGAAGTTCGGGAACCGGCCGCCGGAGACCAGGTCCCAGAGGATCGGCTCGTGCTCCGCGAGCCAGGCGTCGGCGGAAACCGCGGTGCCGGACTCGGTGTCGGCCTCGGCCTCGAAGCTGAGGGCGATCCCGCGGACGTGGTTGAAGATCGTGATGTGCGCGTACATGATCGTCGACGGCGGGAGGCCGTGGCCGTCGAGCGCGCGGGTCGCCCAGTCCGCGTGGGCCAGCAGGTTCGGCAGGGGCTGCGGGCGGGTGATCGACAGCGCTTGCGCGAGCCAGGGATGTCGCCGGAACAGGGCCCATTGCGCCCTCGCCATCAGCTCCAGCTGGGCCCGCCAGCCGGGCGGCGGTTCGGGCGGGAAGCGGAGCTCGCCGAGCGCCAGGTCGGCCATCTCCAGGATCAGTTCGTCCTTCGCGGTGACATGGCGATAAAGCGCCATCGTCGCGACGCCGAGACCGGAGGCGACGCGGCGCATCGACAGCGCGCGGATGCCCTCCGCGTCGGCGATCCGGATCGCCGCCTTCACCACCCGCTCGCGTGACAGCTCCGCGTCGATTCGCGGCGCGGGCGTCCGGGTGCGGCTCGCGACGACCGTGCCCGCGCCGGGTTTCGCGACGACCAGGCCGTCCCGTTTCAGCGTGGCGAGCACCTTCGTCGCGGTCGCCATCGCGACGCCCCACTCGGCGATGATCCGGCGGGTCGACGGGACCTTGTCGCCCTCGCGCAGCTCGCCGGAGGTGATCCGGCGGCGGATCTCGGCGGCGATCCGCAGGTAGGGCGGCTCGGTCATGGTCGACTCCTTGCCATAGTGCACCTTACCTCAGATCACCGGGCGCACTAGCTGGATCGCACTAGTGCAGCATGAGTTTCTTGCTGCTTTTCCTGGGCAGTAGGCGCAGTGTCCATACGTTGTACGCAGTGCTTCAACACACCGTACACAGGGAGTGGAAATGCGGACGGTCCTGATTTCGGGGGCGGGAATCGCCGGTACGACACTGGCGTACTGGCTGCGGCGGCACGGTTTCGCGCCGACGGTCGTCGAGCGGGCCCCCGCGCCCCGCGTCGGCGGGCACGCGGTCGACATCCGGGGCACGGCGCTCGGCGTCGTCGACCGGATGGGGGTGCTCGGGCGCCTCCGCGAGCTGAGCACGGACATGCGCGGGATGTCGTTCGTGAACGGCGCGGGGAAGACCCTCGTGAAGGTCACCGACCACACGCTGACCGGCGGGCTCACCGACAGCGAGGACGTCGAGATCCTGCGGGACGACCTCACCGACACGCTCGCCTCCCTCGCCCAGGAAGGCGTCGAGTACGTCTACGGGGACTGGATCGCCGGAATCGCGCAACGGACCGACGGTGTCCGGGTCACCTTCGCTCGCGGTGAAGCGCGGGACTTCGATCTCGTCGTCGGCGCGGACGGTCAGCACTCGGCTGTGCGATCGTTGGTTTTCGGGGCGGAGAAACAGTTTTCGCATTACCTGGACACCTATCTCGCGGTGTTCACCGTGCCGAACTTCCTCGATCTGGACCGTTGGCAGGTGTTCCACATGACCCCGGGGAAGTTGGCCGGGCTGTACAGCGCGCGAGAGAACACCGAGGCTCGGGCGATGCTCGGCTTCCAGTCGCCGGAACTCGACTTCGACCGCCATGACGTCGAGCAGCAACGGAAGCTGATCGCGGACCGATTTCCGGGGCAGGGCTGGGAAATCCCGCGGCTGCTGCGGGAAATGGCGTCGAGTGAGCTGTACTTCGACTCCATGACGCAGATCCGGATGGACCGGTTCACCGAAGGGCGCGTCGCGCTGGTCGGTGATGCGGGGTACGGGCCTTCGCCACTTGCGGGGCAGGGCACCAGTTTGGCGCTCGTCGGCGCCTATGTGCTCGCCGGTTCACTGGCTGCCTCCAGCGACCACCGCGCCGCTTTCGCTTCGTACGAAAGGGAAATGCGGCCGTTCATTCTTCGGAACCAAGCGCTGGCCTCGCTGAACCAGAAGAAGCAGACACGGTTCCGGCAGTGGAAGCAGATCCAGTCGATGCGGGTGCTGCCTTACCTGCCGTTCCGCGATCGGGTGATGAAGGCGGCCATGCGGCAGCTGACGGAAGCGGCGAACGCCTTGGCACTCAAGGATTACTGACCGCTCGGGCGTCGTGTTGGCCCTGAAGGCAGGGCACGTTGCGAAAGCCACTTTCGCAACCTTCAACGTTGCGAAAGTGGCTTTCGCAACACGAGGGCCGGGGACTCGCGTGATTGGAGGGACGACACCCGTGACGGAATGGACGACACGCGTGATTGGACGGACGACACGCGTGTGCAGACGGACGACACGCGACGCGATACGGTCGCGAGCGTGGTGGCCATCCAGTCACGTGTGTCGGCCATCGGATCACGTGTGTCGTCGGTCTGATCACGAGTGGCGGCCATTAGGTCACGTGTGGCGGCCGGGACCGGGCCGGGGCTCGTGAGTGGTAAGGACGGTTCTAACCGTCCTTACCACTCACGAGGCGTTAGTAGCCCTGGTATCCGCCGCCGCCGGCCATGGACTTCAGGCCCGGGTGACCCTCGAAGCCGCCGTACCGCGAGAACGTGTACCGCACGCCCGCGATGATGTTGTCCACCGGGTTGTAGATGTCGTCGTGCCCGGGAAGCTTGTGCGCGTTGAAGGTCGGGTCGATGCACTGCATCAATCCCTTGGACGGCGTGCCCTTCGCCGCGTTGGAGTCCCAGTTGTTGATGGCGTTGGGGTTGCCGCCGGACTCCTTCTCGATGATCGTCCAGATCTTCTGGATATCCGCCTCGGTCACCGGGATCCCGTTGGCCTGCAGGATCTTGATGGCCTCCTGGATCCATTGCTGGACGTTGCCCGGCGGCGTCGTCGACGGCGGGCCGCCGCTCGGGCCGAGACCGCCGCCCCCACCGCCACCACCACCGCCGCCTCCTCCACCGCCACCGGCGTGCAGACCGCCGGTGCGCTTCGGGACGGAGCCGTCCTTGCCGGGCATCGGGACGGTGGAGTAGCCGCCCTGGATGTCCTTCTTCATCAGTTCCTGGGACTTCTGGATCATCTGGTTGGCCTGGTCGAGCAGCCCCTTGACCCGGCCGTCGGCGTCCTTGGCGATACCGTTGATGTCGGTCTTGGCCTTTTGGATGATTTCGTCGGCCGAGGGGCTCGGCGCCGGCTTGTGATCCTTCTCGGCCTGCGCGGCGGCCGTGATCGCCGCGTTCTTGTCCGACTCCGCCTGGGTGTTCCTTTTGTTGACCGCGGCCTCGGCGTCTTCGTAGACGCCTTTCACCTGCATCTTGATGTTGCCGAGATCGGTGTGGACGCGATCGAGGTCGTCGACGACCTTCCCCAGCTGCTCTTCGACGTTCTTTCCGGCCTTCGTGATCGACTTGACGTACTCGAAGAAGGCCTCCGCGGCGGGCCCGGCCCAGACGCCGCCGTTCAACGCTTCGGTCGACGTTTTCAACGCCGCGCTGTGGTCGCCCGCGTTGTCGGCCGCCGTCTTGAACTGCCTCGACGCGTTCTGAATGGCGGCGAGGTTGACCTTGCCGATCTGCTCGGCCTTCTGGGTCAGTCCGTCCCAGCCGTCCGGCGTGCCGGCGCCGACACCGTTCAAAGCCACTGCTCAAGCCCCCTTGGTCTTCGGCCCCCAGGCCTGGCGAGTCGTCACAGTTCCCCGTGCACCTTCAGGTTGTCCACGTGGACCGCTTCGGTCTCCTTGATCAGCCCCGCCGCCTTTCGCAGCACGAAGGCGGTGGCCTCCATCAGCTGACCGGCCGAATCGAATTCGTTGTGGACGCCCTGTTTGAACTTGCCGACCGCGCCCTGCGCGTCACCGTGCTCGTCCACTCCGCCGAAGGGGGATTCCTTCTCGTCGTCCATCCCGGTGACGCCTTTTTTGGTCTTCTCGAACTCGTCCTTGAGCTTCTCCACCTGACCGGCGGCGATCCCCATGGAATCCGGGTCGTACACAGGCACGGTTCGTCATCCCCTTCACGGAAAAAACTCGTATCCGCCCGATCAGACGCGCGGCCGATCAAGACGGTTCCCGCGCATACTTTAAGACCTCGGCGGCAGGCCGTGTGCGTATCCACGCCAACTTCCACCCCGCCGATAATCGGGCGAATCAGAAATCGGCGACTTCCCGGATCCGGGTCGCGAGCAACTGGTTGTCCGCCGGGGTGATGGTCGCCCACTCCCGCCCGTCCCGGTTCCGCGCGACCTGGAACAGGTACCGGCCCGCGTCCGTGTCGTAGAAGGCGACCACGCTGTCCGCGCGCCGGGGGCGGCCGTCGCGGCCCGCGCGTTCGGCGCCGAACTGCCCGCGCGCCTCCTGGCCGAGCAGCATGCCCGCCACCTCCTGGGCCTGCCAGAGCGGCACGTCCAGGTCTTCCAGCGCGGTGACCAGTGCCTTCGCGTCACCGCGGGCGGCGGCGTCGGCCTTGACGAGGACGTCGTGCGGGAGGCTGATCGACTGGCCGACGCCGGGACCGAGATCACCCGCGACCGAGACCGCGGCTTCGGCCAGTGAGCTCTCCCTGGCGGGGATCAGCCACACCTGGCCGGAGTCGATCACGCCGAGCAACGCCTGGTTGCCGACGCTCACCGCCTGGCCCTTGATCTCGCGGTCGGTCCACACCCAGACGTCGATCGCGACCCGGGGATGCGCGAACAGGTTCAGCATGTCGACCAGCTCGCCCGAGGCCTGGTACCCCCGCGCGAGACCTCGCGCGCGCAGGGATTCCCAGGCCTCTTCGATCAGCGCCGCCCGCTCCGTGTGGGTGGTTCCGGGGCTCGGCACGTCGAGCGCGGCATGGCGCCGGGGCAGCCGTTCGGCTTCCCAGAGCATTTCGAACTCGAGTGCGGACAGCACCAGGCTGCCGTTGTCGTTCGGCACAGGTTCAGCGCGCTTCCCGGTTGCCGTGGTCACCGATCACGTCGGGCGACACCAGCCGCTCGTCGGTGAACAGGTCCTTGTCGTCGACGCCGTAACGCCTGATGTGCTCCGCGTCCTCTTCGACGTCCTGGGTGGCCGCGCGCTCCATGAACTTCGACTCGGGCTTCGGCTGCTTCGCGCCGATCTTCTCCGAGCGCCGCATGGCCTCCTCTTCGGGAAGCTCGCCGATCGGGAGCTGACGGGTCGGCTTCACGCCGCCGCCTTCCTGGCGGGGACGGCGATCGCGTTCCCGGTCACCGCTGAGCGCGCCACCGGCGACACCGGCGCCCAGCGCCGCGGCACCGGCGCCCAGGTCGCCCGCGGCCGGGCCGGTGATCTTCGGGACGGCGGGGAAACCGCGGCCGGATTCGTTGCCGGGGGCCATCGGCGCCTGCGGCCCGGAGCCGACGGAGCGGCCCTTGCCGAGCGCCTGGTCGCCCCCCGCGCCACCGCCGACGTTGCCGAAGACACCGGGACCCGAGCTGGAGCCTGGGCCCTTGCCGACAGCGCTGTCGACACCAGGACCGGTGCCGAACGACTTGCCGACCGGCTGCGCCGACGTGGTGCTGTTCGGCGGCGCGCTGCCGGTGGACTGGCCCGGCGGCACGTTCGGGATGTTCGGCGCGCCCGGCGGAGCGAACGGCGGCGAGGTCGGCGAGGTGGTGACCGGGTACGACGGCCTGCCCTGTTCGGGCTGCGGGGACGGCCGGTTGGGCGTCACCCAGCCGGCGCCGGGCGCGGGATTGGGCCTCGACGTGCCGGACGGCGTGGTCGGGGCGGCGGCCGCGGGAGCCGTGGCCCCGGCGTTCGGCGCCGACGCACCTGTCTTGCGAGCCGTCCCGCCGCCCATGGCGACGCCGTAGGCCGGGGTCGGCGCGTCGTAGGACGGCGCCTTCGGGTTGCCGACGGGCTGCGCGACCGGCGGCACGTACTTCGACTCGACGGCCGCCGACGCCGGGCGCACGCTGCCGTCCGGGGTCAGGTCCGTGGCCGTGCCCGCCAGGTCGAGCGTGGCGGAACCGCCGCCCGCTCCGGCGGCGGTCGTGGTCTGGGACAGGTTCATCGCCTGCGGGTCGGCCAGTGTGTCGGTCGACAGCAGGTTCTCGCCGCTCGTCTTGGCGTAGTCGTTCAACGCCTCCTGCGCCTGCGCCCGCGCGTTGTTCGCGGCGCTGACGGTCTTGGCGTGGTCGGTCTCGAACCCGATGAGGCTCAGCAGGACGTCACCGACGGTCAAGCCGCCGGCGCCCTTCCGGACCACTTCCGGATCCGGGAGCTTGTGCAGCGTCCGGTTGAAGGCCTCACCCTGGGCGAAGATCATCTCCGCGGAGTGCGAGACCTTCGAGTTCGCGTCCTGGGAGAAGCCCGCCTGCTCGGTGAACACCTGACCGGCGGCACCGCCGGCCTCGCTCTGCCATTCCACGCCGAGCTTGCCCAGCTCGTCACGCAGCGTCTTGTCGGTGTCGGCGAGCGCGCCCGCGACGGATTTCAATGCGTCGACGGCGATCCCGATGCTGCCGGTGCCGTCACCGCCGCGGAAGCGTTCGATCTCGGTCGCGATCCCGGTGTCGGTGTAGCCGTCGAACCGAAGATCGCGGAGCCTGCCCGCGAGGTCGGAAACGTTCACGCCGCCCTCCCTAGTTGCGTGCTTTCAAGGTCTGCAAAGCCGAATCGGCCGCCTGCGCGGACATCTCGCACAGCTGCGGCATGGTGAACGCGCCGGCGGTGACGGCGACGGTCCGCACCGCCAGCGTCTGCCCCTGAGCGACGCCGACGAGCGTTTCGCAGTCGCCCGGTGTCCCGGCGTCACGGAAGTTCTTGATGGCCGGGAACCCGCCGACCGCGGTCGGTTCCGTCGTCATGCTGTTCTTACGGCGTTTACCGGTGAACCACTCTTCTACGTCCGCGGTGATCGCGCGGACGTAATAACTGTGGAAGGGCTGCGCGGCGTCCGCGTCGAGGACACAGGTCGGGCCGTCGATCGGTTCCGCGGCCGGGCGCGGTTCGCTGTTGATCTTGAGCCGGTCGAGCTGCGGCTCGGTGAGCAGCGCGCACGGGTCGGCACCCTGGAGTTTCAACTCGGCGGGCCTGGCCGGCAGCGCGGACGCCTTGGCACCCTGCGTGGCCGAGGCCAGCGCCGGTTCGTCGGGGAACGCCTGCCCGGCCGTGTCGGTGGCGCAGCCGGCCAGCGCGAGGGTGAGCACCCCGCCGGTCACCAGCACGCGAGGCCTACGCCCGGTGTACACCACGGTCCCCGAACGCGGCGGCCTTGTCCGCATCACTGGTCTTGTACTCCTTGGCCGCCGTGCGGAGCTGGCTGACCAGGCCACGGAGACCGGCCACGTACGCCCGGACCTGCGCGGCGTACGACTGGTCGCCGTCGGCCACGAGCTCGTTCCAGACACTGGTCGCGTGCACGCTCACGGTGTCGTTGGCCGGTGTGTCGATGCGCAGCTGGTCGAGCCGCGTCATGAGCTTGTCCTGCAACGCGTCGACCTGCTCTTCGACGATCTTCGCCACTTCGAGCAGCTTCGACGGGTCGACTCTGATGTCGGCCACCGACGGTGGCGTCGGCACCGCCGACGTGAGGTCCTGGACCTTGCTCGATGCTGCCATTCCCCACCCCTTGGAAACACGCACGGTGACCGTTCGCCCTGTCGAGGCTACCAACGCCGATGTATCGAGCGCCTAAGCTTCTCAGGAAATACCGGGTTAGACGCAGCGATCGCCGGGGTGGTTCCGTCCGGGATTCACGAGACCGGGGTGGCGATCTCTCCCTTGGCGGCGAGCAGGGCGATGTCGGTGCGGTGGTGGGAGCCGGCCAGGTGGACCTTCTCGACCGTCGCGTAGGCGTCCTTGCGGGCGGCCTTCAGGTTCTTGCCGGTGCCGACGACCGACAGCACGCGGCCGCCGGAGGAGACCACGGCGCCGTCGTCACGACGGCGGGTGCCGGCGTGGAGCACGCCTTCGAGCTCGCCGCCGGTGATGACGTCGCCGGTCCTCGGCTTGCCGGGGTAGCCGTCCGCGGCGAGCACGACGGTGACCGCCGCGCCGGAATCCCACTCCAGCGGCGGCAGTTCGGCGAGCTTGCCGGTCGCCGTCGCGTGCAGGACCTTGCCGAGCGGGCTGCGCAGCAGCGCGAGGACGACCTGGGTCTCCGGGTCGCCGAACCGGCAGTTGAACTCGATGACCTGCGGGCCCTCGGAAGTCAGCGCGAGACCGGCGTAGAGCAGGCCCGAGAAGGTGGCGCCGCGGTTGTCGAGCTCGTCGACCACGGGCTGGACGACGCGGGCGACGACGTCGTCGACCAGGTCCTTCGGCGCCCACGGCAACGGGGCGTACGCACCCATGCCGCCGGTGTTCGGGCCCGCGTCGCCGTCGCCGACGCGTTTGAAGTCCTGCGCGGGCAGCAGCGGGACGACCGTGCGGCCGTCGACGAAGCAGAAGAGCGAGGCCTCCGGGCCGTCGAGGAAGGACTCCAGGAGCACCGGGTGCCCGCCGTCGAGCAGCATCAGGGCGTGCTTGCGCGCGACGTCGACGTCCGTGGTGACCACGACGCCCTTGCCCGCGGCGAGACCGTCGTCCTTGACCACCCAGGTGGGGCCGAAGCGGCTGAGCGCGGCGTCGAGGCGGGCCGGGTTGTCGACGATCTCGCAGTGCGCCGTCGGCACCTTCGCGGCCGCCATGACGTCCTTCGCGAACGCCTTCGAGCCCTCGATCCTGGCCGCGGACGCGGACGGGCCGAAGCAGGCGATGCCCGCCTTCCGGACCGCGTCGGCGACTCCGGCCACCAGCGGGACCTCGGGGCCGACCACGACCAGATCCGCCTGCCACTGCTTGGCGAGGGCGGCGACGGACTCGGGGTCGGCCGCGTCCACGCCGAGTTGCTCGGCCACCGCGGCGGTGCCGGCGTTCCCCGGGGCACAGGCCAGTGCGGTGACGGAAGGGTCTTCCGCGACCGCGAGGACGAGTGCATGCTCACGGGCGCCGGACCCGATTACCAGTACGCGCACGACGCACAGGGTAACCGGGCCGGTGACGACCTGTCGGCGGAGCCACGGGAAACCCGCCCCGGCCGGCGGCCCCGCTATCGTGGCGGCGGGACGCCATGACGTCTGACCTGGGAAAACACGAACCCGCCCCGGCGACGCGACCGCGGTCGCGGGTTCACCGAGCAACACGGCCCCGAACACTTCGCCGCCCTCGAGCGGTTGGCTCCATCCGGCGTTCACCCGGCGGTCAGCGCTCCGCCGGTCCGTCTTCGCCGACCGGACGCCTCCTGCGTCAAGGGTTGCGCGGTACCCCGAGTTCAAGCGAAAGAGGTTCCCCACCATGCGAAAGCGCCTGGGCGTACTCGCCCTGTCCGGACTCGCCGTACTCAGCGTCACCGGGTTGGCAGGCGCCGCCGAGCCGAACACCCAAGATGTGTCGGCGCTGGCGAAGGGCCACGATGGACCGGTGATCGTCGGACACCGCGGCGCCCCCGGCTACCGGCCGGAGCACACGCTCGCCTCGTATGAGCTCGCCTACCGCCAGGGCGTCGACTGGGTCGACGTCGACCTCGTGCCCACCAAGGACGGCCAGCTCGTCGCCCGGCACGAGAACGAGATCGGCGGGACCACCGACGTCGCGAAGCACCCCGAGTTCGCGAACCGGAAGACGACGAAGGTCATCGACGGCACGTCGTTCACCGGCTGGTTCACCGAGGACTTCACGCTCGCCGAGCTGAAGACCCTGCGCGCGACCGAGCGGATCCCGCAGCTGCGGCCGAACAACAAGATCTACGACGGCCGCTACCAGATCGCCACCTACCAGGAGGTGATCGACCTGACGCGCCGGCTCGGCCGCGAACTGCGCCGCGAACTGGGGACGTACCCGGAGATCAAGCACTCGACGTACTTCTCGTCGATCAAGAACCCGACCGAGCCGAAGCTGGTCGAGCTGCTCAAGCGCAACGGGCTCAACCACCCGAAGGCGCCGGTGATCATCCAGTCGTTCGAGGTGTCGAACCTGATCGCGCTCTCGCGCCAGGTGCGGGTGCCGTTGCTGCAGCTGACCTCGGCGACCGGCGCTCCGGCCGACTTCGTCGCGAAGGGTGACCCGCGGACGTACGCCGACCTGGTGACTCCGGCCGGACTGAAGGAGATCTCGAAGTACGCGGACTACCTGGGCCCGGAGAAGGCGCAGGTGGTCCCGGTGGTGAACGGCGCGCTGGGTCAGCCGACCAGGCTGGTCGCCGACGCGCACCAGGCCGGGCTGAAGGTCGGGCCGTACACGTTCCGCAACGAGAACAACTTCCTCCCGCAGAGCCTGCGCTCGTCGGCGAACCCGGCCGAGTACGGCAACGCGTTCGCCGAGCAGGAGGCGTTCCTCAAGGCGGGCGTCGACGGCTACTTCGCGGACCACCCGGACACCGCGCTGGAGGCCGTGAAGGCTTTCCGGGGACGCTGAGTCCTTGAAGTACGTGAAGGCCCCCTTCATTGCGTCTAGCGCAGTAAAGGGGGCCTTCACGTACTTGGGTGACCGCCCGCAGGGCGCCGACCGCGTGACAGGTCCGGAGACGTCGAGGTGTGTGGGAATAGGGAGATCGAACGTCTCTTTTTCCGCACACCCCTCACCCGCGGTGACGCCTACCTGCCACGCCGAGTGACCGCAGCAGGCGAAGGGGCGGTCCTCGACGACTGATCGCGGGTATCAGCACCGCTCAAGAGCACCCGAATCGCCGCACACGACCAAACCCGTTTCTTGACGGGACCTTGACATGCGCAGGTCGGCGGGCCTAATTTCGGCGGATCTCAATGGTCTGTCCGCATACCTTTTAAGTGGGTGCCCGATGGATGTCTCTGACAAGCAGGCCGCAGAACCCGCCGACGAAGACAGTGCCCGGCTCCACCAACTCGGCTACGCGCAGGAACTCCGGCGCACGATGTCGGCCTTCTCCAACTTCGCCGTCTCCTTCACGATCATCTCGATCCTCTCCGGCTGCCTGACCCTCTACGGGTTCGGCATGAAGACCGGCGGGCCCGCCGCGATGATCTGGGGCTGGCCGCTGGTCGGCCTCTTCGTCATCCTGGTCGGGCTGGGCATGGCCGAGGTCTGCTCCAGCTACCCGACCGCGGGCGGCCTCTACTACTGGGCGGCGAAGCTCGCCCCGCGCAACGGCGCGGCGTGGTCGTGGTTCACCGGCTGGTTCAACCTCATCGGGCAGATCGCCGTCACCGCGGGGATCGACTTCGGCGCGGCGCTGTTCCTCAACGCCTTCCTCGACCTGCAGTTCGGCTTCGAGGCGACACCGGGCAACACGATCCTGTTGCTGGCGATCATCCTGGTGATCCACGGGCTGCTGAACACCTTCGGCGTCAAGATCGTCGCGCTGCTGAACAGCATCAGCGTGTGGTGGCATCTGGCGGGCGTGCTGGTCATCGTCGGGGTGCTGGTCGTCGTTCCCGAGAAGCACCAGGACGCGTCGTTCGTGTTCGGCGAGTTCGTGAACAACACCGGCTGGGCGTCACCCGTCTACGTCTTCTTACTGGGTCTCTTGCTCGCGCAGTACACGCTCACCGGATACGACGCCTCGGCCCATATGACCGAGGAGACCAAGAACGCGGCGAAGGCGGGGCCGCGCGGGATCATCAACTCGATCCTCGTCTCGCTGGTCGCCGGCTGGATCCTGCTGATCGGCCTCACCTTCGCCATCCAGGACTACGACGGCGCCGTCGGGTCCGAGACCGGGGTGCCGCCCGCGCAGATCTTCATCGACGCGACCGGCGCCACGACCGGCAAGTTCCTGTTGCTGATCTGCATCGGCGCGCAGTTGTTCTGCGGGATGGCGTCGGTGACCGCGAACTCGCGGATGATCTACGCCTTCGCCCGCGACGGCGCGATCCCGGGTTCGAAGTTCTGGCACCGCATCAACAAGCGGACCCAGACGCCGACCAACGCGGTGTGGCTGGCCGCAGGCGGCGCGCTCCTGCTCGCCCTGCCGTACTTGTGGAGCGCGACCGCGTATGCGGCGGTGACCTCGATCGCGGTCGTCGGCCTCTACGTGGCCTATGTGATCCCGGTGTTCCTGCGGGTGCGCAAGGGCGACGACTTCGAACCCGGACCGTGGAACCTCGGCCGCTGGGGGAAGCTCATCGGGACGGTCGCGACCGTCTGGGTGTGCTTCATCTTCGTGCTTTTCATGCTCCCGCAGGGATCACCGATCACCATCGACAGTTTCAACTACACGCCCATCGCCTTCCTCGTCGTACTCGGTGGCGCGGCGGTGTGGTGGTTCGCCTCGGCGCGCAAGTGGTTCACGGGTCCGAAGGTGCAGGGCTCCGAGGAAGAACTCGCCGCCGTGGAAAGGGAACTCAAGGAACTGGGGTGACGGCGTTGTCCTCCTGGGAGCGGCCGGCGCGGACCACGGTCACCGCGGCCGCTCCCAACGCGCCGACTCCGGCGAAGGCGTAGAAACCCCACGGGTACGCGATTCCGGCGCTCAGCAGCGCGCCACCGAGGATCGGGCCGCAGATCGCGCCGACGCGGCCGACACCCGCCGCCCAGCCGATCCCGGTGGCGCGCATGACGTCCGGGTACGTCTTGCCGATGTAGGCGTACACGAGCACCTGCGCGCTGAACACGAAACCGCCGGTGAGGAACACGGCCACGTACAGGCCGACGGCGGGCAGCTTCACACTCAGCAGGGCGAGGAACACGGCCGCTCCGAGGAACCAGAAGATCACCGCCGGCCGGACGCCGGCCTTGTCCGCCACCCGGCCGGCGACGAGCAGGCCGACGACACCGCCGAGGTTCAGCGTGAGCAGCAGACCGAGCGCCGCGCCCAGCGGATACCCGGCCTGGCGCATGATCTCCGGCAGCCAGGTGTTGAGCCCGTAGACCAGCAGCAGCCCCATGAACGACGTCACCCAGAACGCGATGGTGGCGCGCAGGAGCCCGCCGCGGAACAGCCCGCCGACCACCTGTGTCGCCGAGTTCTCCCGTGTCTCGCGCACCCGCTCGAAGGACTCGGATTCCGGCAGGTACTTGATCATCAGCGGCACCAGCACGAGCGCGGGCAGCGCGCCGGCCACGAACATCGCGCGCCAGCCGAGCGGCTGGATCAGCCAGATACCGAGCAGGGCCGTGAGCACCGCGCCGACGTGGTAGCCGGTCATCACCGTGGTGGTCGCGCTGCCGCCCTTGCCCTTGCGGGCGTACTCGGTGACCAGCGCGATCGCCGTCGGAAGACAGCCGCCCAGGCCCAGCCCGGCGAGGAAACGCAGCAGGCCGAAGACGAACGCCGACGGCGATAGCGCGCAGAGCGCGGTGAACGCGGAGAAGGCCGTGACCGCGATGATCAGCGCCTTGCGGCGGCCGATGAGGTCGGTGATCGTGCCGATCGCCATCGCGCCGATCATCATGCCGATCAGGCCGAAGGTCGAGATCACCGACGCCGTGCCGGGGGTCAGGCCCCAGACGTGGTCACGGAGCAGCGAGGGCAGCACCGTGCCCAGGACGACCAGGTCGAATCCGTCGAGCAGTACCGCCGTCCAGGCGAGCGGGACCACCCACGAACGGGCCGCGGCAGGGGACATCGGAGACCTCCAGCTGTGTTCGCAATGCGCACGAGTATGCACAATACGAACGCTGTGAGCAAGGCCACTGGGCCCCTGGATGTCATGAAAGGGCCGTTCAGGACGATGAATGTCCTGAACGGCCCTTTCATGACACGTGAGTCAGCGCGTGACGAGGTCTCCGAGGACGCTCCAGGTACGAAGCCGTTCCTCGCTGTTCCGGATACCGCTCTGCGTCGCGACCACCTCGGTCGCCCCGGCGTCGAAGTACCGCCGGATCTCGGCCGCGACGGTCTCCTCGTCGCCGGCGATCACCAGGTCACCGGCGGAGTCCACGCCCTGGTGATCGAAGACCGCGCGGTAGGACGGGATGTCGCGGAAGAACGCGTACTGGCGGTCGACCTGGGCGCGGACGGCGTCGGGATCCTCGGTCACGACGACCGGGGCCATCGCGATGATCCGCGGCGCCGGACGGCCGGCCGCGGCCTTGGTGATCTCCGGGACGATCAGCCCGGAAAGGGCCTTCGGCCCGGCGAGGAACGGGATCGTGCCGTCGGCGAGTTCTCCGGTGACGCGCAGCGCCTGCCGTCCCATCGCCGCGATGATCACGGGGATGTCCGAAGAACCCGCGACGGACAGCGAAGCCGCGAAGCCCTCGGCGTGCGCCCGCACCGTCTCGCCGTGGAAGTCGACTTCGCCGCCGTCGAGCACCTGCCGAAGGATCGTGAGGTACTCGCGAAGGTGCTTGATCGGCGACGGGTACTCGATGCCGTACGCCGGTTCGAGCCAGTTCTTCGCGCCGGTCCCGAGGCCGAGCACGAATCGGCCTCCGGTGGCGGCCTGCGCCGTCTGCGCGAGACCGGTGATCAGCAACGGATGCCGCGGGTAGATCGGGACGACGCCGGTCCCGACGGTGATCCCCGGGACGGCGCGGCCCGCGAGGGCGGCGACGGTGATCGCGTCGTGCTCCATCTGCTGGGAGAACCAGACGGACGTCAGGCCCGCGTCGGCGGCCTGCCCGGTCTGGGTGATGAGTTCATCGACGATGTTGACGGCGTCCGCGGTGTCCCCGGACGGGAGTGCCACTCCGATGGTCATGTTCGACGGCAACGACGGCGCCTCGCGGATATTTCGCCGTTCACCAGGTGGGATCACGCGCGCGGATCGCGGTGGTGGCCCACCCTGGGCGGCGTCCGACACCTCGATCCTGGAGAGACCCGATGTCGCTGACCGATGTCATCGAAGGAACCAAGACCGCCGTCGACGCCGACCCGCGCAACGCCGCCGTCTCGTTCAGCGTCGCCAACGCGCTGAACCCCGGCACCTCGACACAGGTCGACGTCCGGGTTCGCGATCACTCGTTCACCGTCGACGAACCCGCCGCGCTCGGCGGGACCGACACCGCGGCGAACCCGGTCGAGTACGCGCTCGCCGCGCTGGGCTCGTGCCAGGTGATCACGTACCAGTTCTGGGCGGCGAAGCTCGGTGTGCCGCTCGAAGGCGTGAAGGTGACCGTGGATGGAGACATCGACCTTCACGGGTTCTTCGGGTTCTCGGAGACCCGGCCGGGCTTCGGGGACGTGCGCGTTTCGGTCGAGCTGAGCGGGCCCGCCGGGGCGGAGGTCTACGAGGACCTGAAGCGGCAGGTGGACGAGCACTGCCCGGTGCTGGACCTGTTCCGGAACCCGACGCCGGTGAAGACCTCGCTCGCTTAAGACGCTATGAACGGGCCGTTCCTTGCGAATTTTGCAAGGAACGGCCCGTTCATAGCACGCGGAAGGGGGTCAGACGAACTCGTGCCGCACGATGGTCTGCTCCCGGCCCGGCCCGACGCCGATCGCCGAGATCCGCGCGCCCGAGAGCTCTTCGAGCCGCTCGACGTAGGCCCGCGCGTTCGCCGGCAACTCTTCGAAGGTGCGGCAGCCCGAGATGTCCTCGAACCAGCCCGGCAGCTCTTCGTAGATCGGCAGCGCGTGGTGCACGTCGGTCTGCGTCATCGGCATGTCGTACGTGCGGAACCCGTCGACCTCGTAGCCGACGCACACCGGCACCTTCTCCAGGCCGGACAGCACGTCCAGCTTGGTGAGGAAGTAGTCGGTGATGCCGTTGACGCGCACCGCGTAGCGCGCGATGACCGCGTCGAACCAGCCGGTGCGCCGCGAGCGGCCGGTGGTGACGCCGAACTCGCCGCCCTGTTTGCGCAGGTACTCGCCGGATTCGTCGTCCAGCTCGGTCGGGAACGGACCGGAGCCGACGCGCGTGGTGTAGGCCTTGAGGATGCCCAGCACGGTGTCGATCTTGCCGGGGCCGATCCCCGAACCCGCGCTCGCGCCGCCGGAGGTCGGGTTCGACGACGTCACGAACGGGTAGGTGCCGTGGTCGACGTCGAGCAGGGTGCCCTGCGAGCCTTCGAGCAGCACGGTCTCGCCGCGTTCGAGGGCCTGGTTGAGCTGAAGGCGCGTGTCGGCGATGCGGTGCGCGAACTTCTCGCCCGCGGCCAGCACCTCGTCGGCGACCTGGTCCGCGTCGAGCGCCTTGCGGTTGTAGACCTTGACCAGCACCTGGTTCTTGAACTCCAGTGCCGATTCGACCTTCTGCCGGAAGATCTTCTCGTCGAGCAGGTCCTGCACGCGGACGCCGACGCGGGCGATCTTGTCCTGGTAGCAGGGGCCGATGCCGCGGCCGGTGGTGCCGATCTTGCGGCTGCCGAGGTAACGCTCGGTGACCTTATCGATCGCCACGTGGTACGGCATGATCAAATGCGCGTCGGCGGAGATCAGCAGCTTGCTGGTGTCGACGTCGCGTTCCTCCAGCCCGGCGAGCTCGTCGAGCAGCACGCCCGGGTCGATCACGACACCGTTGCCGATGACGTTGGTGACGCCCGGCGTGAGGATCCCGGACGGGATGAGGTGGAGGGCGAAGTTCTGCCCGTCGGGAAGGACTACGGTGTGGCCCGCGTTGTTACCGCCTTGGTAACGCACGATCCACTGGACGCGGTCGCCGAGCAGGTCGGTGGCCTTGCCCTTGCCCTCGTCCCCCCATTGGGCCCCGATCAGCACGATGGCCGGCATGTGACACTCCAGGTGTTCGGCGACTTGTGGTTTGGCGCTGGTAAATGCCGGTGCATGAGCGTAACGGAGGGCCTTCGGGTGCGCGGAATAGTGGTGGTCTGTCCCGAGGGCGAGCCCACACTCCCGGAGATCGACGACGTCGAAATGGTGCGCGTCCCGAGCCGTCCCGGCAAGGCGGATATCGACCCCTTGCTGGGGGAACACGATCATCTGGTGGTCGCGGGCACCGACGCGGACCTCGCGGCGGTCGCGCTGCGGCTGTTACGAAAAGAACAGCTCTCGGGCGTGTCGCTCGGCTTCGTGCCTTCGTCGCCGGATTCCGACGTCGCCCGCATCTGGAGCCTGCCGACCCAACCGCTGCGTGCCCTCTCGCTCGCTCTGCGTGGCGAAGTCGACCCGGTGCCGCTGATCCGCGACGACACCGGCGGGGTGCTGGTCGGACGCGGGACCATCGGGATGATCCGCGGGGTGGCCTACTGCGACGAGCACACCGTCCTGCGCGGGCCCGCGCGCTCGATCGAGGTCGAGCCGGACACGAGCGGCCCGGGGCTCATGGTCCGGGTGACCAAGGGGACGCTGTTCAAACGGCCTTCGACGCATTACGCGCGGGCGTTCCAGCTCGGCTGCATCCCGACCCGGCCGAGCGTCGACGGCGTGGCCCATCCCCGGGCGATGAGCCGGTGGACCTGGTACCGGCACACGGAGGACCTCCGGCTGGTCCGCGGGCTGGAGTAGAACACCGGCTAGGCCGTTCGGCTCAGAACCTTCAGCTGGACTTTCCGAAGATTTTTCGGCGACGGACACCCTGTCCGACCTGCTCGTGACACCCTCCGTTCACGAATAGCCAGCAGAGTGTCATCCGATGGTGTTGCGTGGGCCATATCCGTACCGCAAGGTGACCAGGTCCCCAAACCTGACACGGAGGCAGCAATATGCCAACTGCGCTTGCTGTTCGTCGCTCCTTCACCGTTCTCGCCGTCTCGGCGATCGTCTCGGCGGGTGTGGTCGGCGTCGCCGAAGCGACACCCCCGGGCATCCCGTCGGCCTCGACCGCCAAGACCCAGCTCGCCGCGCTGACCGTCAAGCCCGACGGTTCGTCGACCGGGTACAGCCGCGACAAGTTCCCGCACTGGTCCGACCAGGGCAACAGCTGCAACACCCGTGAGGTCGTGCTGAAGCGGGACGGGACGAACGTCCAGCAGGACAGCAGTTGCGCCGCCGTCTCCGGCAGCTGGTTCAGCCCGTACGACGGCGCCACCTGGCGCGCGGCGTCCGATGTGGACATCGACCACGTCGTCCCGCTGGCCGCCGCGTGGCGCACCGGGGCCTCGTCGTGGACCACCTCGCAGCGGCAGGCGTTCGCGAACGACCTCAGCTCGCCGCAGCTGATCGCCGTCACCGACAACGTCAACCAGGAGAAGGGCGACAAGTCGCCGGACGCCTGGAAGCCGCCCACGGTCGGTTACTGGTGCACCTACGCGAAGATGTGGACCACGGTGAAGTACAAGTACAAGCTGAGCATCAAGTCCGCGGAGAAGACCGCGCTGACGGACATGCTCAACCGCTGCTAGACCGGTTTTCCCGTGAAGGCCCCCTTCCCTCGGCTGAGCCGAGGGAAGGGGGCCTTCACGCGCGATCCGCGCTGTCAAGCGGAAACGTGGGACGTTTCGCGGACTGGGAGCCTGGCTCAGCATGTGGGCGGGGCTCAAGGCCGTGATTAGCGTGAATCGGGTCAGCGCAAGAGAAAACGCGCTCCGTTCCCCGCTGGAGGCCACCCGGTGTCCCGTACCGCCGCCACGTCCTTGCTCGTCCTCACCGCACTGATCGTCACCGCCTGCTCGTCCGCGGGCGGCTCGACGGGCGCCGACGCCGGGCCGCCCAAACCCGGTGGCACCCTGCGCCTCGGGATCTCGTCCAGCCCGGACTGCATAGATCCGCAACAGGTCGGCACCAACGCGTCGCTCAACGTCGGCCGCCAGCTGGTCGATTCGCTGACCGACCAGGACCCGGCCACCGGCGAGATCAAGCCGTGGCTGGCCGAAAAATGGGAGAGCAACGCGGATTCGACCGCGTTCACCTTCCACCTGCGCGACGGCGCGACCTTCTCCGACGGCAGCCCGGTCGACGCCGCCGCGGTCAAGACGAGCTTCGACGCGGTCAAGGCGCTCGGCCCGAAATCGCAGCTGGGCTCGGGATATCTGGCCGTCTACAAGGGGACGACGGTCGTCGATCCGAAGACCGTGAAGATCGAGTTCTCCGTTCCCAGCGCGCAGTTCCTGCAGGCCAGCTCGACGATGTCGCTCGGGATCCTCGCGCCCGCCGCGTTCCAGAAGACCGCCGACCAGCGTTGCCAGGGTGACGGCCTGATCGGCTCTGGCCCGTTCGTTTTCGAAAGCCTGAAGCAGAATCAGGAGATCGTCCTCGCGAAACGCAAGGGCTACGGCTGGGGTTCGTCGCTGTTCAAGCACCAGGGTGAGGCGTACCTCGACAAGATCGCCTACAAGATCGTGCCGGAACCCGGTGTACGCACCGGCAGTCTCGCGTCCGGCCAGCTCGACGCCATCACCGACGTCCAGCCGGTCGACGAACCGCAGTTCACCGGCAACGGTTTCACCGAGCCCACGCGCCCGAATCCCGGCGTCGTGTTCAACCTGCACGCCAACGTCACCAAGGGCGTGCTCACCGACGAAAAGGTCCGCCAGGCGGTGGTCAAGGGCATCAACCGGCCCGAGGTCACCAACACCGTGCTGACCCCGAACTACAAGCCCGCCACCAGCATCCTCGGCTCGGCGACACCGTTCTACACCGACCTTTCCCCGCTGCTCGCCTACGATCCGGCCGGCGCAACCGCGCTGCTGGAGAGCGCGGGCTGGCTCCCCGGACCCGACGGGATCCGCACCAAGAACGGGCAGCGGCTGACCGCGAAGGTCGTCTTCTCGCTGGTGTTCAACCAGAACAAGAGCGTGCTCGAACTCGTCCAGCAGCAGCTGCGGAAGATCGGCTTCGATCTCCAGATCGAGCAGCGCACGACGGCCGAGAGCGTGCAGATCACGCAGAGCGGGAACTACGAGTACCTCTGGTACAACACCACCCGCGCCGATCCGGACATCCTGCGCAACCTGTTCTCCACCAAGGCGAACAACCGCAGCAAACTGTCCGCGGGCAACCCCGTCGACGCGCCTCTCGACGCGCAGTCGTCCACTGTGGACCCGGCGAAACGCAAGCCCGCCGCCGAGGAGGCGCAGCGCGCGATCATCGAGCACGGCTACTCGGCGCCGGTGTTCGAGCTGACCCAGGTGCTCGCGCACGGGCCGAACGCGCACGGTGTCGGTTTCGAGGCGTCTTCCCGGCTTCAGTTGTTCGACGCCTGGGTGTCCGGCTCGTGACGCGGTATCTGCTGCGGCGGATCCTGCAGGCGGTCTTCGTCCTGTGGGCCGCTTTCACCGTGTCCTTCGTGATCCTCTACCTCCTGCCGGGCGACGCGGTCAGCGCGAAACTCGGCGGAGGCGAGGCCGGTCTTTCGGTCACGCCGGAACAACTGGCCGCCGCGAAGGCGGAATACGGACTCGACGACCCCTTGCCGCTGCAGTACGGAAAGCGGCTGCTCGCGGCACTCCAAGGGGACTTCGGACGCTCGATCGCGACGGGGGACGACGCCACGAACATGGTCGTCTCGGCCCTGCCGCCGACACTCGCGGTGACCGGCTTCGCCCTGGTACTCGCGATCCTGATCGGCGGCGGGATCGCGTTCGCCGGCACCCTCACGCGGCATCGCTGGCTGGGCAATCTGCTGCTCGCGTTGCCGCCGCTGGGGATCTCGCTGCCGCCGTTCTGGGTCGGGCTGCTGCTCATCCAGTTCTTCTCCTTCCAGCTCAAGCTGCTGCCCGCGCTGGGTTCGAACGGCTTCGAGTCGCTGCTCCTGCCCGCGATCACGCTCGCCATCCCGACCGGCGCGATCATCGGGCAGGTGCTGGCGAAAAGCCTCCGCACGCAGCTCGCCGAGCCATACGCCGAGATCGCGCTGGCGAAGGGGGCGAGCCGCTTGAGGGTCCATTTCGGACACTTGCTGCGCAACGCGGCGGTGCCCACGCTCACCATCGCCGGCGTGGTCGCCGGGAACCTGATCGCGGGGTCGGTGATCACCGAGACGGTGTTCTCCCGTGACGGCCTCGGCCGGGTGACGTCGTCGGCGGTCACCGCGCAGGACATCCCGGTGGTGCAGGCGGTGATCGTGCTCGCCGCGCTGGTGTTCGTGGTGATCAACCTGCTCGTCGACCTCGTCTATCCCCTGCTGGACCCGCGCATCCGACACCGGGAGACGGCCGATGCCTGACGTTCTCGTGCGCACCAGGCGAAAGCCGGGCTTGATCCTCGCGATCGCCGTGCTGGCGTTCGCCCTGCTGTCGGCGGTCGCGCCCAGCCTCTTCACCGGACAGGACCCGCTCGCCGGTGTCCCCGCCGAGAAGATGCAAGCCCCCTCGCTCGGTCATCTCTTCGGCACCGACGAAACCGGGCGGGACATCTTCGCGCGGGTGGTGCACGGTGCCGCGCTTTCGTTGCAGGCGACCGTGATCGCCGTCTTGGTCGCGCTGGTCGCCGGTTCCGTGCTCGGCCTGCTCGCCGGATTCAGGGGTGGCGCCCTCGATTCGGCGATCATGCGCTGCGTCGACGTCCTCTTGGCGATCCCGTCGATTCTGTTGTCGCTGGCGCTGGTCACCGCGCTCGGCTTCGGTACGACCAACGTCGCGATCGCGGTCGGCGTCGCGAATCTCGCGCAGTTCGCGCGGCTGATGCGGGCCGAAGTGCTGCGTGTCCGCACTGGCGTGTTCGTCGAGGCGGCCAGGGCGGGCGGTGTGCGCTGGACCGGCGTGCTCGGACGGCACGTGCTGCCCAACGCGCTCGGCCCGGTGCTCGCGCTCGCGACGCTCACCTTCGGCACGGCGGTGCTGGAGGTGTCGGCGCTGAGCTTCCTCGGTTACGGCGCCACCCCGCCGACCCCGGAATGGGGGTCACTGGTGGCGGGCGGCCGCGGTTTCCTCGCCACCGCCTGGTGGATGACGACCTTTCCCGGCCTCACCGTCGCGGCCGTGGTGCTGTCCGCGAACCGGCTGTCCAGAGCGATCGAAGGAGACGTGCGGTGAGCGAACTGCTGAGCATCCGCGATCTCGCGGTTTCCTACAAATCCGTGACCGCCGTGGACGGCGTCTCGCTATCCGTCCATAAGGGACAGATCGTCGCGGTGGTCGGCGAGTCCGGCTCCGGCAAGAGCACGACGGCGCACGCGGCGATCGGGCTGCTGCCCCGCGGCGGGCGGGTCGACCGCGGCGAGATCACCTTCGACGGCCGCGACCTCACGAAACTCTCCGACCGCGCTTGGCGTTCGGTGCGGGGCCGCGAGATCGCGCTGGTCCCGCAGGATCCGACCGTGTCGCTCAATCCCGTGCACCGGATCGGCGATCAGGTCGCGGAAGTGCTGCTGATCCACGGTCTGGCCGACAAACGAACCGCGGGCGCGGAGGCGGTGAAGCTGCTGCGCAAGGCCGGGATCGCCGATCCGGAAACGCGGGCACGGCAGTATCCGCACGAGCTGTCCGGCGGGCTGCGCCAGCGTGCGCTAATCGCCGCCGCGCTGGCCGGGCGGCCGAAACTCATCATCGCCGACGAGCCGACCAGCGCGCTCGACGTCACCGTGCAGCGGCAGATCCTGGACCACCTCGAAGAACTCGCCGCCGAAGCGGGCACAGCCGTCCTGCTGATCACCCACGACCTCGGTGTCGCTTCGGATCGCGCGTCGCGGATCGTCGTGCTGTCACAGGGAAGCGTCGTCGAGGAAGGTACGACCGGCGAGATCCTCGCCGCGCCCTCGGAGAAGTACACGCGGGATCTGCTCGCCGCCGCGCCGAGCCTGTCCGACACCCCGTTGCGGGAGCCGAAACCGCCGTCGTCCGATGCCCTGGTGTCGGTCCGTGGCCTCGGGAAGACCTTCGGGACCGTCCGGGCGGTCGACGACGTTTCGTTCGACATCGCCCGCGGCCGGACGCTCGCGCTGGTCGGCGAGTCCGGGTCGGGCAAGTCGACCACCGCGCGGATGATCCTGCGGCTGGAGACGCCGACCGACGGGGTCGTCGAGTTCGACGGCGAGGACATCACCGCGTTGCGCGGCGAGGAGCTACGGCGGCTTCGGCGCCGGTTCCAACTCGTGTACCAGAACCCGTACGCGTCGCTGAATCCGAAGTTCAGCATCGAGGACGTCATCGCCGAGCCGCTGCGGGCCTTCGGCGTCGGCACGAAGGCGGAACGGCGCGCGCGGGCGGCGGAACTGGTCGACCAGGTCGCCCTGCCGTCTTCGGTGTTGAAGCGCAAGCCCGCCGAATTGTCCGGCGGGCAGCGGCAACGCGCGGCCATCGCGCGGGCGCTCGCGCTGCGCCCGGAGCTGATCGTCGCCGACGAACCCGTGTCCGCGCTGGACGTCTCGGTGCAGGCGCAGATCCTGCGGCTGCTCGCCGATCTTCAGGACGAGCTCGGCCTGACGTACCTGTTCATCTCGCACGATCTCGCCGTGGTCCGGCAGATCGCGGACACCGTCGGCGTGCTCCGCGGCGGCGAACTCGTGGAACTCGGCCCCACGCAGGACGTCCTCGAACGGCCGAGCGCGGACTACACCCGGGAGCTGCTCGCCGCCATCCCCGGCCGGAAACTCTTGGAGACACGATGAAGTTCGGGCTCTTCTCCCTGGTCGCCAACCATCCCGACCCGGTGACCGGTGCGACGCCGACCCAGCACGAACGCCTGCGCCGCGTCGTCGACGAAGCGATCTTCGCCGAGGAACTCGGCTTCGACGCATACGGCGTCGGCGAGCGGCACGGCGAGCCGTTCCTCTCCTCGGCGCCACCGGTGATCCTCGCGGCGGTCGCGGAACGCACGGAACGCGTCCGGCTGCTGACCACCCTGACCGTGATCAGCGTGCTCGACCCGGTGCGCGTCGCCGAGGACTACGCGACGCTCGACCAGCTTTCCGGCGGGCGGCTGGAGCTCATGATCGGGAAGGGCAACGATCCCCGGCACTTCCCGCTGTTCGGCCTCGAAGAGGACCGGCAGTGGGAGTATCAGGCGGAGAAGTTCGCCCTGCTGCGCCGCCTGTTCCTGGAGGAGGGCGTGACGTGGGAGGGCGAGTTCCGCTCGCCGCTGACCGACGTCACGACCCAGCCGAGGCCGTTCCACGCGCGGCCGCGGATCTGGCACGGGAGCGCGTCGAGCACCGAATCGACCGAGCTGGCGGCGAAGTTCGGCGATCCGCTGTTCACCGCGAACGGCTTCCATCCCAAGAAGAAGTACGCCGATCTGATCGACCACTACCGGCGGCGCTGGGTGGAGTACGGCCACGACCCGGCGGACGCGCTCGTCGGTTCCGGCGCGGGCGGGCTGTACGTCGCCAAGACCTCGCAGGAGGCGCTGGACGGCTACCGGCCGTACTTCGAAGCGCTGATGAAGACACCCGCGTATCAGCACAACAAGTCCGAGTTCACCACTTTGGAGGACAAGATCGCAGGAGGGTCCGCGCTGGTCGGGAGCCCGGAACAGGTGATCGACAAGATCGGCGACTACCACGCGTCGTTCGGGCACGAGGTGCAGGCGGTGTCGGTCGACGGGCTGACCGCCGGGGAGGCGCGAGACGTCCTGGAGCTCTTCGCCTCCGACGTGGTCCCGATCGTGCGGAAGGAACTGCCCTCGCGGGTTTGGGAAAGCTAGTAGGTTCGGGCAGGTGCGCATCCTCTTCACGTGCCGCCCCGCCTATGGCCACCTGTACCCGCTGATGCCGCTCGCGCTCGCCGCCCGCGCAGCCGGGCACGAGGTGCACTTCGGGACCGGCGACGCGTTCGTGGACAAGGTCCGCGGGCTCGGTTTCGACGCGCACAAGGTCGGGATCTCGATCCAGGACGCCATCGACCAGGCCGAAGGGGACGCGCGGGAGGTCATCTTCACCGCCTTCGCCGACATCCTGCCGCAGGCGACGATCGCCGACCTGACCCCGCTGCTCCCCACGCTCCGGCCGGATCTGGTCGTCTACGAGATGAGCGACGCCGGCGCGGCGGCCGCCGCCCGCCGGGCCGGGATCCCGGTGGTGTCCCACGTGATCGGTCGGTCGATGCCCGCCGAGCTGATGGCCGCCGCCGCGCACCGGTTCGCGCCGCTGTGGGACGGCGACCCGCCTGCCGACCTCATGCTGGGCGACGCCGGGATCGACGTGTGGCCGGATGTCGTCCGCGACCCGGTGGCGAGCTCGCTGCCCACGGTCTTCCGGCTCCGGCCGGTGCCGTGGAACGAACCCGGCACGGTGCCGTCGTGGCTCGACGGACGCGACCGGCCCCTCGTCTACCTGACGCTGGGCACCGTCGCCTTCGGCGCCACCGGCGTGCTGCGCGCAGCGATCGACGGCCTCTCGCGGCTGCCGGTGGACGTCCTGGTCGCCCGTGGTCCCGGTGATCCCGGCGAGTTCGGCGACCTGCCGCCGAACGTCCACGTGACCGGTTTCGTGCCGCAGTCCGAAATCCTTCCGCGCGCGGATCTCGTGGTGCACCACGGCGGGACCGGGACCGTGCTCGGCGCGCTCTCGTCCGGCCTGCCGCAACTGGTGCTGCCGCAGGGCGCGGACCAGTTCGTCAACGCCGAGGTGCTGGAGACGGCCGACGCCGGCCGGGCGCTGACCGGCGACGAGGTGACCGCGGACGCCGTCGAGGAGAGGGCCAAGACCCTCCTCGACGACGCCCGCGTGCGCGGGGTGGCGGCGAAGGCCCGTCACGAGATCGCCGCCATGCCCGCGCCGTCGGAGGTCGTCCGGCGGCTGGAGGAGTACGCCGCTCACGCGTGATCAGACGCGTAACTCGCGTGATCAGACGCGTAACTCGCGTGATCAGACGCGTAACTCGCGTGATCAGACGCGTAACTCGCGTGATCGGAGGCGTAACTCACGTGTGCGCCGTCTGATCACGCGAGTTACGCTTTCAATCACGCGAGTTACGCCTCCAATCACGCGAGTCACACCTCCGCGACCAGCTTCAAGATCTCCCGCGCGACGGCGTCGTTCTGCCGGAACGGGAGCGCGTTGGTCCGCGGCCGGGTGAACGCCCCGGCCGACCGCGCCGAGGTATGCGGCCCGAGCGCGAACCGGCGCGGATGCGGACGGCCCTCGCCGTCGAGCATCCGGCCGTCGGAGACACGGGTGTGGATCCGGCCGGCGAGCAGCCGGTCGCCGGTCACCGGGTCCACGACGGCCTCCTCGCCGAGCGCGCCACTGGCGTGCAACTGTCGCAAAAGGACGTCCGCCGCCCTGGTGATGCTCGGCTCGGGCAGCCGCGCCTCGACGAGCGTGCGGGCCTCGGTCCGGCCGGGAAAGCTGGCGCCGGAAGCGGCGAACACGCCGCGTTCTTCGTCGGCCGAAACTCGCGTTTCGGCCCCCAGGAAGGAAACGAGGCCCGCCTCCTGGAGCGCGAGCAGTTCTTCGAGCCGTCGCGGAGGCGGTCCGCTGGCGAAGTAGGAGAAGAAGCCGAGGAACCATCCGTCCAAATCGGACAGTTGGGAGACCGCGTCGAGCCGTCCGGTCTGCACCAGCGCGGGCAGCTGCCCCATCACCGAAAGCAGTGCCGTGAACGCGCCGAGATCCGCGCTGTACTCCGGATCCGCCCGTCGGCTCAAATCCGCTTCGATGTACTCGCGCAGCTCCTTGCCGTACTCCTCGGCGCTGCCGAACCGGGCGTCCGCCATCGGCCGGTCCAGCCGGTCCAGATCGAGCCGGTCGTCGGCCGCCGGAACCGCGCGCGCCACCAGCTCGTCGAGTTCGCCGGGCCTGGCGTCCGCGAACGCGTCGGCGAAGACGGCGAAGTCCATGCGCACCCGCTCGGGATGAGCGGTGAACAGTTCGCTGTAGTAGGCCCACGCGATCTCCTTCGAGATCAGCGGCCAGACGTCGCGGCGGAAGTCGATCCGCCCGGGTGCGGCGCACAGCTTTTCGATCGCGTAGGCGTCGAAGAACTTGGGCAACCGCAACGGTTTCCCGCGCAGCCGATAACCGATCTTCGCGTGGTACGGCACCCCACGGCGTGACCCGATGTGCAACACGGGCTCGGCGCCGGACGGGTGATACTTCAGCCCACCGCAGGCCTGCTCTTCGAACCGGCCACCCCGGCCTTCGGTCAGCAGCAGCATCAGATCGACGAACGCGAGACCAAATCCGCGCACCAGCACGGTCTCCCCCGGCCCGATCGCCGAATAGTCGACGTCGGCGGTGTAGCCGGCCGGATAGTAGGCGAGGTCGTGGCGCGTGGCGAAATCCGCGAGTTCGGCTTCCCGTTCGTCCGGCTCGGCGTCGAGGTGCCCGACGGTGAGCAGGACAGCGTCCGCTTCGAGCGGTTCCGCCCGGCCTTCCAGCCAGAGCGACTGCGGCTCTCCGTCTTCGAGCCGCACCGCGCGTGCCCGGTGCTCGACGACCTCGATCCCGGCGGGGAGTTCGGCGCGCACCTTGCGGTGGAACCAGGTGAGGTACGCGCTCTGCAGCCGCCGGGTCGGGAAGTGATCGCTTTGCAGTGCGTCGAGTTCGGCTCTCAGGCTGTCGTCGACCTCGGCGTCGAGCCCGCCCTCGCGGACCAGCCGCGCCCACTCGATCAGTGACGGGCCCGGCCGGACCGGCCCGTCGATCCGCACCGTGTCGTCGGTGAACACCGTGACGTCCTCGGGCATGGAGTTCATGCGCAGCAACGGCGATTGCGCGTACCGCCAGACCCGCCCCGCCCCGGCGGGGAAGGGATCGACGAGATGCACCACCAGCCGCCGTCCGCCGAGCAGTCCGGCGGCGTTGGCGCCGAGCCGTTCGAGCACGCCCACCCCACGTGGACCGGCGCCGACCACCGCGAGCACGTAGGGAAGGTCTGCGGTACTCACGAAGCCGAAGCTACGCCGGGTCTCCCGGCCGTGTGCGGGTTCTCAAGGAGCGGAACCCGTTGCCACGGCGGAGAACCGGCGCGTACTCGTCGAGCAGGGGGACACGGACGAGAGGAACGCGCGATGCCGGTCGAATTCCTGGGTATCGGAGGCACCAACGACGGTTCGGAGACCCATCCGCGATCGGGGGGCGTCTTCGACAAGGACTACACGCTGCGCCTCTCCCGGGCGCACGAGGAATTCGGCTGGGACCGGGTGCTGTTCGCGTACGGCTCCAGCGGGCCGGATCCGGCGCAGGCGGCCGCGTACGTCGCGGCGAAGCTCGACAAGCTCCAGATCCTGCTGGCGCACCGGCCGAACGTCTCGTATCCGACCTTCGCGGCGAAGACGTTCGCCACGCTGGACCAGCTTTCGGACGGGAAGCTCACGGTCCACTTCATCACCGGCGGCAGTGACCACGAACAACAGCGCGAAGGCGACTACCTCACCAAGGACGAGCGCTACTCACGCACGCGCGAGTACATCCAGATCGTGAAGCGGGCTTGGACGTCCGAAGAGCCTTTCGACCACGAAGGCGAGCACTACCGTTTCGCCGACTTCGTCCTCGACGTGCGGCCTGTGCAGCAGCCGCGCCCTGGCGTCTCGTTCGGTGGTTCGTCTCCGGCGGCGTACGCGGCGGGCGGGGCCGAGGCGGACATCTTCTGCCTTTGGGGCGAGCCTCTCGCGCAGACGGCCGAGCAGATCGAGTCCGTCAAGGCCGCGGCGAAGGCCGCCGGGCGGACCGACGTCCCGCGGATCCAGGTCGCGTTCCGCCCGATCATCGCGCCGACCGAGGAACTCGCCTGGGAGAAGGCGCATCGCACGGTCGGCGCCATCAAGGCCCGGACGAACGGAGGTCAGCAGCTGACCCGGCGGCATTCGCTCACGAACCCGGAGAACACCGGCTCGCAGCGGCTCCTCGCGGTCGCCGCCGAGGGCGAACGGTTCGACCGGGCGCTGTGGACCCCGACGGCGGCCGCGACCGGCGGCGCGGGCAACTCCAACGCCCTGGTCGGCACACCCGAAACCGTCGCGCAGGCCCTGCTCGACTACTACGACCTCGGCGTCGACATCCTTTCCGCGCGCGGCTACGACATGCTCGGCGACACGATCGACTTCGGCCGTCACGTCATCCCGATCGTGCGCGAAGAGGTCGCCAAACGCGACGCGGCTTCAGCCCGCGAAGTACTCGCGGTCGACGGCTGACCGGTCGTTCCACCGAATGGCGCATCGATCATCCATTCGGAGGACCGCGGCGACGCCGCCCGACGGACCTCATGGTCGCGGAGCGGAGTCGAACGGCGCTCGCGCACCTGGCGAACACAAACGCCCAGGGGGACGCACAGCGCGCCTCATCCCCGCGCCGGGTGACCCGGCTCTCCGAGGATTTTCCCGGCGAAAACCCCAAAACAACCCAAAGTCGCAGGTCCGAGCCGAGGAACCACTCACCGGGACATCTTCGCGAACGGCCGTTCGTCCACGAAAAAGATCTCCAACTCCAGAAACCCGGCGAAAGAACCTAGCCAATCACCAACAGTCAGGAGACACTTACGTGAACGAATGACGCTTCGTGACGAGCTCGTGACCGCGTTACTCTCGGTCACGAGTTTGTCGCGTAATAAGGACCCTATTGGGGGCAGCATGGCTTCGGCCGGACGGGTCACTTACCGAGAGGTGTTCGGTGTAGCCGAGTTCCGTTCGCTCTGGTTCGCCGAGCTGTTCTCGATCTTCGGTGATCAACTCGCCAGGGTCGCCCTCTCCGTTCTCGTCTTCACCGAAACCCGCTCCGCGACCCTCACCGGTCTCACCTACGCGCTGACCTACGCCCCGTCGCTGCTCGGCGGCATCTTCCTCACCGGGTTCGCGGACCGGTTCCCGCGGCGGACCGTCATGGTGGTCGTCGATCTGCTGCGAGCGCTGCTGATCGCGCTGGTCGCGGTCCCGGTGCTGCCGTTCTGGGTCCTGTGCGTGCTCGTCGGCGGCGTCTCGCTGCTGAATCCGCCGTTCAAGGCGGCCCAGCTGGCCCTGCTGCCGCAGATCCTCGAAGGCGACCGGTTCGTCGTCGGCATGGCGATCCGCAGCATGACCGTCCAATCGGCCCAGCTGGCCGGCTTCGCCGGCGGCGGTCTCCTGCTGACCGCGCTGGAACCCCACATCGCCCTCGCGCTGGACGCGGTCACCTTCGTGATCTCGGCGCTGTTCGTCCGGTTCGGGCTGAAGACGCGTCCGGCCGCGGCGTCCGGCGAGAAGCGCAAGTCGTTCTTCGCGTCCATCGGTTCGGGCGGGAAGATCGTCTTCGCCAGCGCCGGGCTGCGCTCACTGCTGCTGTTCACCTGGCTGATGGGCCTGCTGCCGGTGTACGAGGGCATCGCGGCGCCCTACGTGGCCTCGTCCGGCGGCGGCCCCGAAATCATCGGGCTGCTGCTGGCCGCCGACCCGATCGGCAGCGTGATCGGCGCGTTCATCTACTCGCGCTGGGTGCCCGCCCACGTCAGACCGAAACTGATCGGGCCGCTTTCCGCGCTGACGGCGATCCCGCTGCTGCTGTGCTTCCTGCAGCCGGGGCCATGGGCCTCGATCGTGCTGTTCGTGCTCTGCGGCGGCTTCGGCACGGTGGCGCTGATGCAGGCGACGGCGTCGCTGACGCTGGCCGTGCCGGACGAGAGCCGGGCACAGGTCATGGGGCTGTCGAACACCGGACTGACCACGACGATGGGCGTGAGCCCCCTGATCGGCGGCATCCTGGCGGACCAGGTCGGCCCTCAGTCGACCGTCGGCGTCTTCGGGCTTGCGGGATTGATCCTGACCGTCCCGCTCGCGGTGAGCTGGTTCCGGACCCTCAGCCGCGAGCCGGAACGGTGGCAGGAAAAAGACGCCGCACGCGCAGAACATTGAGGTGTTCCACGCGCCGGCCCGATCGCGCGGACGTCTGGCGCGCGCCCCAGTTCACTGATCCCTACCGGCCATCGCTGGCACCTTTCCCTCGACCTCTCAGAGAAAAGTACACACCTAGGGAGCTTGTCGACAGCCCGCAAGTCGGTAGAAGCTGTCCGTAAGTAGGGGGTTTCGGAGAATGACGCAAGAGTCAGGGGGAAAGATGATCACATCGGAGGAACGTGCTGGACATCGTTCGGCTCTCACGGTAGCCGCGTGGGAGCTGTGGAAGAGGCCTGAGCACTGGATCGCCTACACCGGGCTGTCCGTCGCGACGATGCTGGCACTGACGGGGGTCTTCGCCGCATCCATCGCCATCACGTCTTCGCAGGTCCTGCTGTGTTTCCTGCTCGCCGGGCTCGCCATCGCGCACACCGAGGCGACCCGCCGGATCGAGCGCCAGCGCCGCAGCATGAGCGTCACCCCGCATATCAACATGACCTCGGTCTGGGTCCTGCCGGGCGCGATCCTGCTGCCGCCGCAGCTGACCGCGCTTCTCGTAACCGTGATCTATCTTCACCTCGGATACCGCAGCTGGGCGGGTCTTCACACGGTCAACCCCCATCGAACTGTGGCGAACGCCACATCGATGACGCTCACCGCGTTCGCCGCCTGGGGGGCCGTCCAGGTCGTCGGGGCCGACACGGCGTCGGTGACGTCGATCTGCGCCGCGAGCCTCGCCTTCTTCCTGATGAACGCCGTCTTCACCGGTACCGGCCTGTACTTCGCGGCACCCAAGAAGGCGACCATCCAGACCCTGCTCGGCTCCTGGGACGACAACATCCTGGAAGCCTCGACGGTCTGCATCGGCGCGCTCGTGCTCGCCGTCCTGCCGCATCAGCCGATGCTGGTGCTGCTCGTCTTCCTGCCGCTGTACCTGCTGCAGCGTTCGGTGCTGATCAAGCAGCTGGAAGCGCTCGCGACCACCGATCAGAAGACCCAGCTGCTCAACGCCACCACCTGGCAGCAGGGCGCCGTCCGCGAGGTCGCCCGCGCGGAGCGCGAGAACGGCCAGTTCGGCGCGCTGATGATCGACCTCGACCACTTCAAGAGCATCAACGACACGTACGGCCACCTCGCGGGCGACGACGTGCTCAAGGGCGTCGCGGCCCTGGTGAAGGCCGAAACGCGGACGCAGGACCTCGCCGGGCGGTTCGGTGGCGAGGAGTTCGTCGTGCTGCTGACCTCGTCGTCGAAGCACGAGTCCGTCGCGGTCGCCGAGCGCATCCGCCAGCGGATCAGCGAAATGGTCATCAAGACCCAGGACAACGAGGGCAACGCCGTGGTCATCGAGCAGCGGACGGCGTCGGTCGGCGTCGCGACGTTCCCGCTCGACGGCCGGACGATCGACGAGGTCATGGCCTCGGCGGACGCGTCGGTCTACGCGGCGAAACGCAACGGCCGCAACCGCGTCGTCTCGTCACCGGACCTGGCCTCGGTCACCGAAGCGACCCTGGAGGCCGTCGCGGCCTAACGCAGTCTTTCCATCACGTCGGCGGCCGCGGTCCGGAGCCGGACGACGCCGCCGACGGTGAATTCGGTGAGCAGGTCGATGAGTGCGTCCGCGTCGGGCGGCTCACCGTCCCAGCTCGCCTGGACGAGTGCCTCGGTCATCGCGAAGAACAACGTGACCAGGGCCTTGTCCGCGCGGCCGGAGTCGACGCCGTGGCGCGCCCAGCGCTGACGGCTCGCCTCGGTGTAGACGCCCGCGAGCCGCTCGCGAAGCCTGGTGAGGGCCGGGTCGCCCATGCGCTCCGCCTCGCGTAAGACCGGGAAGGCGTCGGGGTTCGCCGCGACGAAGGCGAACATGTTGGCGTAGTTGGCGCGCGCCCAGGACCGCAGCTCGGGCTGCGAGAGATCGAGGGCGGGCGCGCCGATCGCCTCGAAGGCGCGTTCCTCGATGTCGGCGACCACCTGCGTGAACAACGTCGTGCGATCACCGAACTGCTCGTAGACGGCCTGGCGGGACACCCCGGCGCGCCGGGCGATCTGCTCGATCGTCGCGGCCTGCGCGCCGTGCACCGCGAAGACACCGGCGGCCGAACTCAGCACCCGCGCGCGTTGCTCGCCGATCGGGAGCTTGCGAGGTCTCCCTCGCGGCGCCGGGCTTGACATTGTGCGCCACCTCACTGACTCTCTTTTTCGACACGTCTGTCGAAAATGTTTGTGCTCAACGAGGAGCAAGCATGCGTCCAGGATCCCGGCGCGGAGTGTCCGCCGCCGTCTCAGCGGCCACCATCGCGGCTCTGCTGACCTTCGGGGCACCGCAGGCCGGCGCCGCCCCGTCCTTCTACGACCCCCCGTCGCCGCTGCCCGCGGGTGCTCCCGGCGACATCATCCGGCACGAACCGTCCACCTTCTACGTCGATCCCGTGAAACTCGTCAAGGCCGACGCCGACGTCCAGCGGATCATGTACCGCAGCACCGACACCCACGGCAAGGCCAACGCCGTGACCGGCACCGTCCTCACGCCGAAGAAGGCGTGGACCGGCGCCGGCGAACGGCCGGTCATCGGCTACGCGGCCGGGACGCAGGGTGTCGGCGACCAGTGCGCGCCGTCGAAAGCCCTCGCGGCGGGCATGGAGTACGAAGGCCCCTTCATCGCCGGGCTGCTGCTTCGCGGCTACGGCGTCGTCGTGACCGACTACGAGGGCCTCGGCACCCCGGGCGTCCACACGTACGTCAACCGCGTCGCCGAGGGCAACGCCGTCCTCGACTCGATCCGCGCGGCGCAGCGCCTGCCCGAAGCGAACCTGCCGGACACCGGTCCGGTCGCGACCGCGGGCTACTCGCAAGGCGGCGGGGCGTCGGCGTCGGCCGCCGAACTCCAGCCGTCCTACGCGCCCGAGCTCAAGCTGAAGGGCTCGTACGCGGGTGCCGTCCCGGCCGACCTGGCCGAGGTCGGCAAGAACATCGACGGGCACTACGCGTTCGGTTTCCTCGGGTTCACGCTGGTCAGCATGGACGCGGCGTATCCGGAACTGAACATCCCGACGCTGCTGAACGCGAAGGGCGCCGAAGCGTTCGAGAAGGTCAAGCAGGAGTGCACCGGGGACGCGATCTTCGGGCACGCCTTCACACAGTCGAAGGACCTGACGAAGGACGGCAGGCCGCTGACCGCGTACCTGGGCGAAGAGCCGTTCAAGACGCGAGTCGGCGAGCAGCTCATCGGAGCGCGGAAGCCGGGCGCGCCGACGCTGGTCGTCCACAGTGCGCTCGACGACATCGTCCCCTACGCGCAGGGGCGGACCATGGCGCGCTCGTGGTGCGCGAAGGGCGCGAAGGTGCAGTTCTCGACTTCGCTGGTTCCGACGCACGTCGGCGGAGCGATCCGGGCTTTCCCGGAGGCTTTCGCCTGGCTTGAGGGACGCTTCGCGGGGCTGCCTGCCTTCGGGAACTGCGGCCTGTTCTAGAGCTATGAACGGTCCGTTCCTTGCGAATTTTGCAAGGAACGGACCGTTCATAGCGCGCTACTTGAGGCCGCTGGCTTCCGCGGCGGCGGGGTCCGAGTCGGCGAGGAAGGTCTTGCAGCGGTCGTACTCCTCGGTCTCGCCGATCTTGCCGGCGGCCTTGCCGAGGACCGCGAGCGAACGCAGGAAACCCTGGTTCGGGCGGTGCGACCACGGCACCGGGCCGTGTCCCTTCCAGCCCGCGCGGCGAAGCTGGTCGAGGCCACGGTGGTAACCGGTGCGGGCGTACGCGTACGCCGCGACGGTCTCGCCCGCGTCGAGCGCCTTCTCGGCGAGGGCGGCCCACGCCTCGCTGTAGTCGGGGTGCTCGGCGGCGACGGCGGCCGGATCGGTCCCGGCGTCCAGCGCCGCCTGCGCGGCGGTGTGCTCGGGGAGATGCGTCGGCTGGGGGCCGAGGAGGTTCGTCATACGGGCCATTGTGCCGACCCGTCTCCCCCAGGGCGCCCCGCGCCCGACGGAGACTTCACATCGCGCGCCCTCTGCCGGCCGAAGGCCACGAAAGTTCGATGAAGGGGCGCAGCTCGGAGCGAGCTTTCGTCAGCGCTGTGACTAGAAGAACAGGCTCCCGAGAATGCCCCCACCGGCCAGCACCAGAGCGGCGACGAGGACCGCCGCGACGAGTCGTTTCGGCATCATGGCGGCACACCTTGCCCTGCTTCGCACGCCGACCGCAAATCCACCACCCCTACGGGTGAACCCCGATTTTCGACCCCAAATGCCCATCCCGTGATCTGGAGCAGGGAAGATGACCCGCATGACAAAGGCGACAGAAGTGACCGGGGACCTTTCGCCGGGTGTCATCCCCCGCAGCCCGATCGCGAAGACGAGGCTGTTCTTCCAGCTCCATTGGCACCGCGGCGCGCCGGGACAGGCGACGCCGGACTGGGTGCTGAACTTCTGCTACTCGATGTGGCTGGCGGCGTTCGCCTTCAAGCTGGTCGGCTCCTCGTGGGACATGTCGTGGCATTTCATGTGGCTGCGCGACGACCTCGCCCCGCCGCATCTGATCAACACCGTCGGCACGGTGATCATCATGGTGCTGGTCGCGATCCACAGCTACACCGGCATGGGCGCCGACCGGCGTTCACTGCGGCTCATGCAGGTCGGGCTCGTGGTGTTCCTGATCGCGGCGCCGCTGGACGTCATCAACCACCGCGTCAACGGTCTCGACCTGACCGCGTGGAGCCCGTCGCACATGATGCTCTACATCGGAACGGGCATCATGCAGGCCGGCGTGATCATGGGCTGGCTCAAGTACGCCAAGCCCGGCCGTCTGCGCACCGGTGTCCTGATCGGACTGTGGGCCTTCTTCCTGGAGAACACGTTCTTCCCGAACGGTCAGCAGGAGTACGGCATCCTCGGCCTGCGCGCCTGGGAGCGCGGCACGCCCGAGGCCGAGCCCGAGCTGCTGAACTTCGCCGCCAACCAGATCGGGCATCCGGTCGACCGGGTGGCCGTCGAGTACTTCACGATGCCGATCGACGACTGGGTGTACCCGCTGTGGGGTATCGGCGTGATGGCACTGATCTTCGCGCTGGCGCGGCACACCACCGGCTTCCGCTGGGCCGGCACGACGGTCGCCGCCGCCTACCTCGGGTACCGGCTGGTGATGTGGCCGCTGCTGCTCGGGATGGGCTTCCCGATCTCGACCGTGCCGTTCTATCTGCTCGCCGTCGGGCTCGCCGTCGACCTGGCGTTCCGCATCGGCCGAAGCCATCCCCTGCTGACGGCGGGCGCGGGCGCGCTGCTGGTGACGGCGTTCGGCTACGGGATGCTGTGGGTGCAGTCGCAGTTCCGGCCGTGGATCCTCGGCGACGCGCGGACGGAGTCGGCGCCGCCGGTGGCCTACTGGACGGCCGCGGTCTGCCTGGTCGGGGTCGGTGTGCTGTGGGCCGCCGCCGGGCCGGGGACGCGGGCGATGAACTCGGCGCTGGAGAAGCGCCGCGCACGCGCCGCCTGAGTCTCAGGTGGCCGGATCATGCCCGGCCCGCCACAAGGAATCGAGCGGGAGCGCCATCAGCCGATCACCGAAGCCGATGGCGCCCTGGCTCCCTGTGTGCAAGACGATCCCTTGCGTGAACTGATCACCGAGGAGGTCTCTCAACTGGGCGAGGCCGCGGAAGTCCGCCGCGGTCACGGTGTCTCGCGCCTTCGCTTCGACGCCCACGACCTGTCCGTCGTCCCGTTCCAAGACCACGTCGACCTCCGCGCCACCGCTCACTCGCCAGTGGTGCAACCGAACCTCGGCTCCGCTCCACGTCGCTTGCTTGGCCAGTTCATTGACGCCGCCGCTCCAAGTACGTGAAGGCCCCCTTCACTGCGCTAGACGCAATGAAGGGGGCCTTCACGTACTTCCGCATTTAGAGGACTAAACGCGGGAAGGTCAGAGCTTCTTGCCGGCGGAACCCAGCGACTGAGCGGCCTCGACGATACGAGCGGCCATGCCGGCCTCGGCGGCCTTCAGGTAGCTACGCGGGTCGTAGACCTTCTTGTTGCCGACCTCGCCGTCGATCTTCAGGACGCCGTCGTAGTTCTTGAAGAAGTGGTCCGCGATGGGCCGGGTGAAGGCGTACTGCGTGTCGGTGTCGACGTTCATCTTCACGACGCCGTAGGACACCGCCTCGCGGATCTCCTCCGGCAGCGAGCCGGAACCACCGTGGAAGACCAGCTCGAACGGCTTCGAGCCCGCCGGGAGGCCGAGCTTCTTCGACGCCGCCTCCTGGCCGCCCTTGAGCACGTCCGGGCGCAGCTTCACGTTGCCGGGCTTGTAGACGCCGTGCACGTTGCCGAAGGTCGCGGCCAGCAGGTAGCGGCCGTTCTCGCCGGAGCCGAGCGCGTCGATCGTCTTCAGGAAGTCGCCCTCGGCGGTGTACAGCTTCTCGTTGATCTCGGCCTCGACGCCGTCTTCCTCGCCACCGACGACGCCGATCTCGACCTCGAGGATGATGTTCGCGGCCGCGGCCTTGGCGAGCAGCTCCTGCGCGATCTGGAGGTTCTCGTCGAGATCGATCGCGGAGCCGTCCCACATGTGGCTCTGGAACAGCGGGTCCTGGCCGTTCTTGACCCGCTCCGCGGAGATCTCGATCAGCGGGCGGACGAAGCCGTCGAGCTTGTCCTTCGGGCAGTGGTCGGTGTGCAGCGCGACGTTCACGTCGTACTTGGCGGCGACGACCTGGGCGAACTCGGCGAGCGCGACCGAACCGGTCACCATGTCCTTGACCTTCTGGCCGGACGCGAACTCCGCGCCGCCGGTGGAGAACTGGATGATCCCGTCGCTCTCCGCCTCGGCGAACCCGCGGATGGCGGCGTTCAGGGTCTCCGACGAGGTCACGTTGATGGCCGGGTAGGCGAATTCGTTCGCCTTCGCCCGGTCGAGCATCTCCGCGTAGACCTCGGGGGTGGCGATGGGCATCGTTTACTCCTCCTCGAAGCAGGCTGGTGCACCTCTCGGCCGCATCGTACGAGGTCGGCCGGGAGGTGCCTACAGCCGTCGCGTCAGAGGAGGACGGCGGCGAGCGCCCGGTAGACCGGCAGGGGGTCGGAGTTCAGTACCTGGACGTTGACGTGGTCCGCCCCGGCTTCGATATGCGCGGTGACGCCGCGGGCGACCGTCTCGGCGTCGCCGTGCACGGCCAGCGCGTCGATCAGCTTGTCGCTGCCCTCGCCCGCCAGGTCCTCGTCGGAGAAACCGAGTTTCCGCAGGGAGTTCGTGTAGTTGACGAGGCCGAGGTAGAACTTGACGCTCGGCCGTCCGATCTCACGGGCCTTCGCCGGATCGGCCTCGAGGACGATCTTCTGCTCCGGCGCGAGCAGCGGTCCTTCGCCGAGGATCTCGCGCGCCTGACGGGTGTGCTCGGGCGTCATCAGGTACGGGTGGGCTCCCGCCGTGCGGTCTCCTGCGAGTTTGATCACCTTCGGGCCGAGAGCGGCGAGAACGCGGCCTTCGACCGGCACCCCGGCGGCGTCGAGAGCGTCGAGGTACTCGACCAGCGCCGTGTACGGCTTCTTGAACTCGGCGGTGTGCTCACGATGCCCGGCGCCGATCCCGAGCAGGAAGCGCCCCGGGTGCTTCGCCTCGATGCGCTTGTACGACTCGGCGACCGTGGCCGCGTCGTCCTTCCAGATGTTGACGATGCCGGTGGCCACCTTGATCGTCTTCGTCGCGTCGAGCAGCTCCTCCGCCTTCACGAGGTCGCCGTCCGGTGAGCCGCCGAGCCAGATCGCGCCGTAGCCGAGTTCCTCCAGCTCACGGGCGATCTCCGGGGTGAAGACGGATTCGTGCTGCCAGATGCCGATCCTGCCGAGTTCGATTCCCATGGACCGAGGTAACGCCGCGAAGGGACGATGTCTTCCCTAAAGTTCGGGGTATGGCGAAACTCGGGAACACCGACCTCGACGTCCGTGGGATCAACCTCGGCGGAAACGTCTTCGGCTGGACCGCGGACCAGGAGCAGTCCTTCGCCATCCTCGACGCCTACACGGCGGCGGGCGGCAACTTCATCGACACGGCCGACCTCTACTCGGCCGGCGGTTCCGAGACGATCATCGGCAACTGGCTGGCCAACCGCGGCCGCCGCGACGACGTCGTCATCGCGACCAAGACCGGGATGTGGGAGGAGCGGAAGGGCCTGTCGGCGGCGAACATCGCGACGGCGGCCGAAGACTCGCTCCGGCGGCTCGGGACCGACCACATCGACCTCTACTACGCGCACATCGACGACCCGGACACCCCGATCGAGGAGACGCTGCGAGCCTTCGACGCGCTCGTGCGCGCGGGCAAGGTCCGCTACGTCGCGGCCTCGAACTACTCGGCGGAACGACTGACCGAAGCACTGTCCATTTCGGACCGTGAAGGGCTGGCGAAGTTCGTCGCGCTGCAGCCGCACTACAACCTCGTCGAGCGGGACTACGAGCAGGATCTGGCGCCGGCGGTCGAGCGCGAAGGCCTGACCGTCCTGCCGTATTTCTCACTGGCCAAGGGTTTCCTCGCCGGGAAGTACCGATCGAAGGACGACCTCGGAGACAGCCCGCGCGCCGCCCGCGCGTCGTCCTATTTGGACGAACGGGGCGAGCGGGTGCTCGCGGCGCTCGACGAGGTCGCGGCCTCCCGCGGCGTCCCGGTCGCCGCCGTTTCCCTCGCCTGGCTGTTCGCCCAGCCGACCGTCACCGCGCCCATCGCGAGCGCCCGCTCGGTCGAGCAGCTGACCGACCTCCTGCCCGCCGCCGACCTCGCGCTGACCACCGAGGAGGTCGACGCCCTCACCGCGGCCCCTCACTGAGACTCCCGCGTTTCGTCCTCTAGTTGCGGTAGTTGGCACCACGAACTACCGCAACCAGAGGACGAAACGCGGACTTACTTGCGGGTAGCTTACTCCGGGTAGGTTGGGGTACCGTCCGAAAGCCTTAGGGCTCGGACGAGGAGGCAACGTGGCCAAGAACAGCGTGAACGGCAAGGTCGTCCTGATCACCGGCGCCGCGAGGGGCATCGGCGCGGGGCTCGCCGAGCGCCTGGCCGCGCAGGGCGCGAAGGTCGCACTGGTCGGCATCGAAGCCAAGGAACAGCAGGCCGTCGCCGACAAGATCGGCCCCAGCGCACACGCGTGGGAAGCCGACGTCACCAGCTGGGACGACCTCGAACGCGCCACCGCGGGCGTCGTCGAGCACTTCGGCGGCATCGACATCGTGATCGCGAACGCCGGCATCGCGACCTCCGGTTTCGTCCGGTCGGTGGATCCGGCCGCCTTCGAGAAGGTCATCGAGGTCGACCTGCTCGGCGTCTGGCGCACGTTCCGCGTCACCCTTCCGCATGTCATCGACCGCAAGGGCTACCTGCTGGCGATCTCGTCGCTGGCCGCGATCACGCACGCGCCGGGCATGGCGAACTACGCCGCCGCGAAGGCGGGCGTCGAGGCGTTCTGCAACAGCTTCCGCGCCGAAGTCGCCCACCTCGGCGTGAAGGTCGGCGTCGCGCACCCCACCTGGATCCGCACCGACCTCGTCGAGAGCGCCGACCAGCACCCGGTCTTCGGCAAGCTCCGCGCCGGCATGCCCGGCCTGCTCGGCAAGACCTACCCGCTGTCGGTCGCGCTCGACCACCTCCAGGCCGGCGTCAACAAACGCGCCCGCACCGTGCACGTGCCCCGCTGGGTCGGCGGCCTGAAGCTGATCCGCGCGTTCCTGCCGCCGATCATCGAGATCGGCGCGAAGGGCCGGATCAAGAAGGCCGACGCCGCCGCGCTCATGGACATCAAGGAGCGCGGCGCGTACGAATCTTCAGTGACCGGCCAGGCAGGCCGGGCCGCCACACGAAAGGGCTGACGTATGTCCCGTCGCGACCAGATCCGCATGTCACCGGACGAACTCGCCGCCTACCTCGACGAGCAGAAGGTCATCAACGTCGCGACGATCGGCCCGAACGGCCGCCCGCATCTGGCGCCGCTCTGGTACTACCCGCACGAGTCGGGCGTCGCGACCTGGACGTACGGCACGTCCCAGAAGGCGAAGAACCTGGAGCGAGACCCCCGCGCCACCGTGCTCATCGAGGACGGCGAGAGCTACGAGAAGCTGCGCGGGGTCTCGCTCGAAGCCGACGTCGAGGTCATCACCGACACGGCCCTGGTCACCCAGATGGGGATCAGCCTCATGCAGCGGTACGCGGGCGCGAAGCCCGGGGACCCGGTGCCCGACGAGCTCTCCGGGTTCATCGGCAAGCAGGCCCCGAAGCGGATCGGGCTGATCTTCCGGCCGACCAAGATCGTGAGCTGGGACCACACGAAGCTCGGTGGCACATACTGACGGGTAGGTAGTACTAGCAAGTAACTGTTACTTGAGGTAACGTCATCTGGGCACGAACGCCTCGAAGTGGAGGATTGCCAGATGACCGAGCGATTCAAGGTCGTGATCGTGGGCACCGGGTTCTCCGGGCTCGGCCAGGCCATCCAGCTCGAAAAAGCCGGGATCTCCGACTACGTGATCCTGGAGAAGGCGGACGAGGTCGGCGGTACGTGGCGCGACAACTCGTACCCCGGCTGCGCCTGCGACGTGCAGTCCCACATGTACTCGTTCTCCTACGAGCAGAACCCGGACTGGTCGCGGTCGTTCTCGCCCGCCCCGGAGATCTTCCAGTACCTCAAGGACGTCACCGACAAGTACCGGCTGCGCCGCAAGATCCGCTTCGGCGTCGAGCTCACCGGCGCGACCTGGGACGACACCGCACGTCGCTGGCACGTGCACACCAAATCGGGTGAGTTCGAGGCGCAGTTCCTGGTCTCCGGCGTCGGCGGCCTGCACATCCCGCAGGTGCCCACCCTGCCCGGGATCGAGAAGTTCAAGGGCCAGACCTGGCATTCCGCGCAGTGGAACCACGAATACGACCTGCGCGGCAAGAAGGTCGCCGTGGTCGGCACCGGCGCGAGCGCGGTCCAGTTCGTCCCGCGGATCGCCCCCGAGGTCGACGAGCTGACGCTGTTCCAGCGCACGCCGCCGTGGATCATGCCGAAGCCCGACCACGCCATGCCCGGCTGGGCCAAGACCGCGTTCCGCCGGATCCCTGGCGTGCAAAGGCTTTACCGCAACGCGCTGTACTGGTTCCTCGAAGTGCGCGCCGTCGGCTTCAACGGCCATCCCGCGATCATGAAGGCCGGTGAGGTGATCGCGAAGCGCCACATCGGCAAGGCGATCAAGGATCCGAAGCTGCGCAAGAAGGTCACCCCCGACTACACCATGGGCTGCAAGCGGGTGCTGATCTCCAACGACTACTACCCGGCGATCAACCGGTCCAATGTGGACGTCAACACCGAGGGCGTGCGGGAGGTCAAGGCGCACAGCGTCGTCGACGGCAACGGCGTCGAGCACGAGGTCGACGCGATCATCTACGGCACCGGGTTCAAGGTCACGGACGCCTTGGAGTACCTGGACATCACCGGGATCGACGGGCGCGACCTCGCCAAGGAATGGGCGACCGAGGGGATGCACACGCACAAGGGCATCACCGTTTCCGGTTTCCCCAACCTGTTCTTCCTGCTCGGACCGAACACCGCGCTGGGCCACAACTCCGTCGTCTTCATGATCGAGTCGCAGTCCCGGTACGTCGTCGACGCGATCAAGCTCGCCGACTCCCGCGGCGCCGCCGCGATCGACGTCCGCGCCGGCGTGCAGGAGAAGTTCCAGCGCGAGATCCAGGACAAACTCGTCAAGGGCGTGTGGACCCAGGGCGGCTGCAAGAGCTGGTACCTCGACGCGAAGGGCGTCAACCGGACGATCTGGCCGGGCTTCACCTGGCGCTACTGGCTCGAAACCCGCAAGGTCGACCCGAGCGACTACGAACTCAGCGGGAGGTCGTCGTGACAGACCACGAGCAGATCGTCCTGCACGCCCGGGACGTGGAGTTCGACTGGGCGTCACTGCCGATGCACTGGATTCCCGGTGAACCGCAGGCGACGCACACGATCAACGTGCTCCACCTGGCGCTGCCGGAGGGCGAACGCTGGTTCGTCGAAGTGTTCAAGCAGGCCGTCCCGCTGATCCGCGACGAGCGGCTCAAGGAGGACGTCCTCGGCTTCATCGGCCAGGAGGCCATGCACGCCGAGGCGCACGACGGCGCCGCGGAGCACCTCGAAGCGGCGGGCGTCCACGTGCGGCCGTACATCGCGCAGATGGAATGGATGTTCCGCCGTCTGCTCGGCGACCGCGACCTTTCCGCCAAACGGCGCGAGGAATGGCTGATCGAACGGCTCGCCATCGTCGCCGCCATCGAGCACTACACGGCGTTCCTCGGCCAGTGGATCCTCGACGCCGAAGCGCTCGACAAGGCCGGCGCCGACCCGACGATGCTGGATCTCCTGCGCTGGCACGGCGCCGAAGAGGTCGAGCACCGCTCGGTCGCCTTCGATCTGTTCATGCACCTCGACGGCCGCTACACCCGCCGCGTGCGCAGCATGCTCGTGGTGACGCCGGTGCTCGCCTGGGTTTTCTTGCGGGGCACCAGGTTCCTCATGAAGAACGATCCGACGCGGCCGGGAAAGACGAGTTTCCGGACCTATCTGCGCGTGGCGAAGCTCGGTCTCCTGCCTTCGGGCAGGCAGTTGCGTCGCGAGATCCGGCCGTACTTCCGCAAGTCCTACCACCCGACCGAAACCGGCGACACCGATCAGGCCGTCGCGTACCTCGCGAGCTCTCCGGCCGCGCTGGCCGCCGACGAACCCCGGTGATGACCCCGCCCAGGCCCCTGCGGCTCGACGGCAGCGGGCGGACCGACCGCGCGATGGCGTCGCTGACCGGTGTCGTCGCGCTGTACCGCAGGCTCAGCGGGGTGAGCGGCCGTCGCCGTCCGCCGGTGGCCGCCGTCGACCGTGACCTCCCGCTGATCGTCGACGAGGTCCGTCACGAAGCCGACGGCGTCGTCGGCCTGCGGCTGGTGCACGACCGCGGCGAGCCGCTGCCGCCGTGGCGGCCCGGCGCGCACCTCGACCTTTCGCCACGGCCGGGGCTGGTCCGCCAGTACTCCCTGTGCGGCGAGCCGGACGACCGCTCGGCCTACCGCGTCGGCGTCCGCTTGCTCGGCGAGGGATCGTCGGCGATGCACGCGCTGAAGAAGGGCGCCAGGGTCACGGGGCGCGGCCCGCGCAACGCGTTCCCGTTCGTGGCGAGCCCGGCGTACCTGTTCGTCGCGGGCGGTATCGGGATCACGCCCATCCTGCCGATGGTGCGGCAGGCGGCCGCGGCGGGCGCGGACTGGCGGCTGGTCTACACCGGGCGTGACGAGGCTTCGATGCCGTTTCTGGAGGAATTGTCCGGTTTCGGCGCCCGCGTCTGGATTCGTCCGGACACGGACTACGGAATCCCCGCTTCGGGCGCCGAACTTCTCGAAGGGGCACCGGAAGGCGCGCCGATCTATTGCTGCGGCCCGGTTCCGATGATCGTGAGTGTCCGGACCGACGCCGCGCTGCGGAGTTCGGGGCCGGTGTTCTTCGAACGGTTCTCGACACCGCCGATCGTCGGCGGCAAACCGTTCCGTGTCGAACTCGCCCGCAGCGGCAGGGTTTTGGACGTCCCCGCCGACCGGACCACGCTCGACGTCCTGCGCGAAACCGTGCCCGGTATCGCGTATTCGTGCCGTCAGGGGTTCTGCGGGACCTGCGAACTACCGACGGTGACCGGCGACCGCGTCCGGGTCTGCGTCGAACGCGAGCCGGTCACCCTCGATCTCTGAGCCGTCAGGCTTCCTTGGGGATCCAGGAGCCGATCACCGGCTTGAACTCGCGCACGGTCCGCTTCGCGACGACACCTTCGAGGTGGTACGGATCCTTGTCGATGATCTCCAGCAGCGCCGCCTCGTCGGCCGCCTGGTACATCGAGATGCCGCCGGAGCCGTCGCCCAGCGGGCCGCCGAGCGCGACGACGCCCTGGTCGGCGAGGGCGGACAGGAATTCCCGGTGCCGGGGACGCACGTCCGCCAGCTTCTCCTGCACGTACGTGATCTCCACCAGGAACCAGGCCATCGACATCTCCAAGGTCGCTCCGAACGGACGCCCCAGCTTCTCAGGATCCGATCAGGCAGGACTCCCGCCCCACCCGATACGCTGATCGGGCGCCATGCACAGGTTGTGCTTCAAAGGGGTAAATGAACAGGTAGGGGTACATGCTCGAGGGCAATGCGGAACGCAGTGTCGAGGCGACCCTCGGCCATCTGCGCACCATGGACGGACCGGTCACGCCACCGCCGCCTGCGGCACCGCTGACCCTTGAGGATCTCTACCGCCAGCACCGGATGCGGCTCGTCCGGCTGGCCATCCTGCTCGTGGACGAACCCGCGACCGCCGAGGACGTCGTCCAGGAGGCCTTCACCGGGCTGCACCGCAACTGGGGGCGCCTGCGCGACGCCGCCGCGGCCGTCGGATATCTGCGCACCGCCGTGGTCAACGGATCACGCAGTGTGTTGCGCCGCCGCAAGACCGCGCGCGAGTACGTCGCGCCGCACGCCGTCAACGCGCGTTCGGCCGAAAGCCTCGCCATGCTGTCGAGTGAACATCAGGCCGTGGTGAGCGCTTTGTCCAAACTGCCCCCTCGCCAGCGCGAGGTTCTGGTCCTCCGTTACTACGGTGGGCTGAGTGAGGCCGAAATCTCGGAGGCCGCCGGGATTTCGAAAGGTACCGTTAAGTCAACCGCCAGCCGGGCGCTCGAAGCACTGCAGAAAGCGATGCAGTCACCGAACTGATGCCCGGCCTTCATCTCGACCGCTGGGTTGTGCCGCCATGCTTGGTCCAGACCAATATATGCTGGGGGGCGTGAGAGGCGCCGGAGATTTCGTGATCGCGGGCGGCCGGGTCGTCGCCCCGGACCGTGTACTCGACGACGGCTGGCTGGCTATCGCCGGCGGCAAGATCGTCCAAGTCGGTTCCGGGACACCCCCGGACATCGGCAGTGCCGACTATGTGGATGTGGACGGGTGCCTGGTCGTCCCGGGCTTCGTCGACACGCATTGCCACGGCGGTGGGGGCGGATCGTTCTCCAGCGCGAACCCCGAGGAGCTGTTCCGCGCGGTCCGCGCGCACCGGCGGCACGGGACCACGACGATGCTCGGCAGTCTGGTCTCGGACCCCATCCCGGTGCTCAGGGACCAGATCGCGGCCCTGCGTGAGCTGGTCCAAGAGGGTGAACTTGCCGGAATTCACCTTGAAGGACCCTTCATCTCGAAGGCGCGGTGCGGGGCGCACGACCCGGCGACGCTGATCGAGCCAGACACGGCGACGGTCAACGCCCTGCTCGCCGCCGGCCGCGGCGACATCCGGATGGTCACCCTCGCCCCCGAACTGCACGGCGGGATCAAGGCGGTCCGGCAACTGGCCGAATCGGGCGTCATCGCCGCCATCGGACACACCGACGGCGTCGAGGACCAGATCATCCCCGCGATCGACGCGGGCGCCTCCGTCGCGACCCACCTCTTCAACGCCATGCGGCCTCTCCACCACCGCGAACCCGGCCCGATCGGGGCGCTCCTCGACGACGAACGCATCACCGTCGAGCTGATCTGCGACCTCGTCCACGTGCACCCGACCGTGCTGCGGCTGGCCGCGCACCACGCGGGCAAGGGCCGGACGGTGCTCATCACCGACGCCATGTCGGCCACCGACGCCGCGGACGGCAGCTACATCCTCGGCCGCCTCGAAGTCGACGTCCGCGACGGTGTCGCCACCCTGGCGGGCAACGGATCGCTGGCGGGCAGCACGCTGACCATGGACGCGGCCTTCCGGAACCTGGTCCGCGGCGCGGGTATCGACCTGCTCGACGCCGTCCGCGCGACCTCCGGACGCCCCGCCGAACTGCTCGGCATCGCCGACCGCACAGGCTCGCTGCGAGCCGGGCTCGCGGCGGACCTCGTCGTGCTCGACCGCGACCTCCGGCCGGTCAAGGTGCTTCGTCAGGGCGAATGGGTCAAGGACGACGCTGCGGCTACATTGAGCAGCGCCATCGAAGGCGGTGTGTCGGTCAGCGACGGGTAGCGGCGAAAGGAGTCCCGGATGAGCGAGCCCAAGGACCCGGAGAAGCTCCTAGCCGACGCTCTGCGCGCTCAAGCCGTCTTCGCCCCTTCGGCGGAGAGGGCCGCCGAGGCGACGACGGACAAACCGGCCGAAACGGACACCGAGAGTAACCTCGGCGCTCCCGGTGCGCACGAGCTGCCGCTGCAGTACGGACTGCTGTCCGGTGCGGGTGCCGGCTCGCTCGAACGGGAGCGCGTCGCGCTGGAGGACGCGGAAACGGCCAGGCTGGCGGAGCGTCCCACACCGCCTCCAGCGCCTTCGCCGAGCAGCCCGCCTCTGCCCGCGTACTGGGTGTTGTTGCTGGCTGTCCTGCTGGGGCTCGCGGCAGGCTCGGTGATCGGGCTGCTCACGCTGATCTGAGCGGCCCTCTCCCGCCGAGTCAGGGCACTCAGCGTCACCCTGTACCGTTTTGGTGTGATCCTGGCGCAGAACACCGTGACGACGATGGGCCTCCTGCCGGAGTGGCTGGACCCGCAGCACCTCCTCAGCGGACTGACCGTTCCGGTCGTCACCATCCTCTGCTTGATCATCTTCATCGAGAGCAGCATCTTCCCGGTGCTGCCCGGTGACTCCCTCCTCTTCACCGCGGGACTGTTCATCGCGAACGGCTCGATCGAGGCGCCGCTGTGGCTGGTGTGCGTCCTGGTCACCGTCGCCGCGCTGCTCGGCAACGCGGTCGGGTACGGCCTCGGCTGGAAGATCGGGCCCTGGCTGTTCCGCAAGCCGGATTCGAAGTTCTTCAACCAGAAGTACGTCGACCAGACCCACGCCTTCCTGGAGAAACACGGGCCGAAGGCGGTCGTGCTGGCGCGGTTCGTGCCGTTCGTGCGGACGTTCATCACCTGGATCGCCGGTATCGGCAAGATGGACCCGAAGAAGTACTTCGTCTACACCGTCATCGGCGGCATCCTGTGGGCCGCCGGGATCACCGCGCTCGGCCACCTGCTCGGCGGTGTCGCGTTCATCCGCGACAACGTCGACGCGATCTTCATCCTGATCGTGCTGGTCTCGGTGGTGCCGATCGTGATCGAGTACCTGAAGGCGCGTCGCGAGAAGAAGCACGAAGCCGCCGCCCCGACCGCGGACATGGACGCGACGCAGCAGATCCCGCGCGTGCGCGACTGACCCTCACGCGAAGTACATGAAGGCCCCCTTCCTTGCGTCAGGCGCAAGGAAGGGGGCCTTCATGTACTTGGGCCGGAACGGCGGAGGGGGCAACGTTGCGAAAGCCACTTTCGCAACGTTGAAGGTTGCGAAAGTGGCTTTCGCAACGTCAGCGGGGAGGGGAGCGCGAGAAGGTCGGCCCAGGCGGTGGTGGAGGCCCACCGCACTCGCGCTGACCCGCTTCGCACTCGCGTGCTCGGCGCCGTATCACGCGTGATCAGCGGCGTAACTCGCGAGTGCCGCTTCCAGACACGCGAGTTACGTGCCTGAACACGCGAGTTACACCTTGACGCAAGCGCACACCCCCGTTCCCAGTCCGACCACTAGGTACTCAAGACACAGTTGGCTCTAACCGTACTTCCCACCACCCGGCGGTCAGAGGGAGAACATCGAGCCCGGGTTGAAGAGGTTCCCCGGGTCCAGCGCCCGCTTGATCTGCCGGTGCACCTGGATGCCGACCTCGCCGATCTCCTTGGCGAGCCACTCGCGTTTGATCCGGCCGATGCCGTGCTCGCCGGTGACCGTCCCGCCCAGCGACAGGGCCACGTCGAGGATCGCGTCGAAGGCGATCCGCGCGCGGGCGAACTCCTCCTCGGAATCGGGCGCGTAGACGATCGTCGGGTGCATGTTGCCGTCACCGGCGTGGCCGACGACGGCGATCCGCAGGCCGACCTCTTCGCTGATCCGCTCGCAGCCGGCGATCAGTTCGGCGATCCGCGTGCGCGGCACGCACACGTCGTCGGTCAGCCAGACGCCGTACATCTCCAGCGCGGTGAGCACGACCCGCCGCGCCTGCAGCAGCATCTTGCCCTCTTCGAGATCTTCGGTGGCGTACGCCAGATCCGCGCCGCAGTCGACGCAGATCTGTTCCAGGACCGCGAGTTCCTTCCGCGCGACCTCGCCGCCGGAGTCGGATTGCGCGAGCAGCAACGCCTTGCAGTCCGAACTCGTGCCGAGGTCGGTCTTGAGGTAGGCCTCGGCCGCTTTGATGGACGTCGCGTCCATGATCTCCATGAGCGACGGCACCAGGCCTTCACGCACCACCCGCGCGACGGCCTCACCCGCGGCCTCCGTGCTGTTGAAGGCGGCGACGAGCGTGGAAGGCAGCTGCGGCAACGGTTTCAGCGCGACGGTCGCCTGTGTGATCACGCCGAGCGTGCCCTCACTGCCGACGAAGAGCCGCGCGAGGTCGTACCCCGCGACACCCTTCACCGTGCGGCGCCCGGTCTTCAGCACCGAGCCGTCGGCGAGCACGACTTCCAGTCCCAGCACGGAATCCGTGGTGACGCCATACTTCACACAGCACAGCCCACCGGCGTTGGTGGACAGGTTCCCGCCGATGGTGCACCAGTCGTAGCTGGACGGGTCCGGCGGATAGAACAGGCCGTGCTTCTCCACCGCGTTGCGGAAATCGAGGTTCACCACGCCGGGCTGCACGACGGCGAGCCGGTTGCCTTCGTCGATTTCGACGATCTTGTCGAGCTTCGTCAGCACCAGCACGACACAGCCGTCGATCGCGTTCGCGGCGCCGGACAGACCACTGCCGGCGCCGCGGGGCACGATCGGCACCTCGAACTCCGCGCAGGCCTTGACCACGGCCCGCACACCTTCCACGTCGGACGGCAGGACCACCGCGAGCGGCTTGCCGCTGGCCGCCAGCGGCATCATGTCGCGCGAGTAGGCGTCCGTGACATCGGTGTCGGTGAGCACCGCGGCGTCGCCGAGCTGCTCGCGGAGGCGGGTGACCAGGGCATGGTTGTTCATGCCCTCATGGTAAGCCGGATCAGCTCCGCACTGCGGAATTTTTTTTCCGATCTAGCAGAACAAAGGCCTGAACACCTGTATAGACGAGCACGGCCACGCCCGCCCATGCGGTGACGTGCACCCCCTGGGTGAAGGCTTCGCGAGCCGATTCCATCAGGGCCGCTCCCGCGGCAGGGTCGAGCTGCTGCGCGGTCGCCACCGCGCCGCCCAGCGTGTCGCGAGCGGACTCGGCCGTGCCCTCCGGCAGGCCGGACCGGTAGACCGCGGTCGCGACGCTGCCGAGGATGGCCGTGCCGAGCGCGCCGCCCAGCTCGAACCCGGTCTCGGAGATCGCCGAAGCGGCCCCCGCGCGTTCGGCCGGAGCGGCCGAGATGACCAGGTCGTTGGTCAGCGTCTCCGAGAGCGCGACACCGCCGCCGAGCAGCGTGAACGACACCACGACGTACGCGAGCCCGCCGCCGGACGACACCTGGGTCAGCGCGAGGAAGCCGACCGCCGCGACCAGGAGACCGCCGCTGACCAGCAGCGAAACCCGGATCCGCTTCGCGAGCCAGGCCGCGAGAAGCGCGCCGGCGACACCGGCGACCGTCGCCGGGAGCATCCACAGCGCGGCGACGACCGGCGTCAGCCCGAGCACCAGCTGCAGGTACTGCGGCACCAGGAACAGCAGGCCGACCATGGCGAACACCCCGAGCATGTTCGTCACGACGGAGCCGCTGAAGGCCCGGTTCGAGAACAGCTTCAGGTCGAGCATCGGCTCGTCGAGGCTGTTCTGCCTGCGGACGAACACCACGCCGAGCCCGAGCCCGATCACGACGCTGACCATGGCCTTCCACGTGAAGCCGTGTTCGGCGACCAGCTTGATGCCGTAGACCACCGGCAGCATCGCGGCCAGCGACAGCAGCGCGGACAGCGGGTCGAAGCGGCCCGGCTTCGGGTCACGCGCCTCCGGCAGCACGAACGGTCCGACGATCAGCAGCACCAGCATCACCGGGACGTTGATGAGGAACACCGAGCCCCACCAGAAGTGCTCCAGCAGCCAGCCGCCGAGCACCGGCCCGAGCGCCATCCCGCCCGAGAACCCGGCACTCCACACCGCGATCGCGATCCGGCGCTGCCTGGCGTCGACGAAGATGCTGCGGATCAACGACAGCGTCGACGGCATCAGCGTCGCGCCACCGACACCGAGCAGCGCCCTGGCGACGATCAGCATGAACGCGCTGGTCGAGAACGCCGCGAGCACCGACGCGGCACCGAACGCCGCGGCGCCCATGAGCAGCAGCTTGCGTCGGCCGATGCGGTCACCGAGCGTGCCCATCAGGACCAGCAGGCCGGCCAGCATGAACGAGTAGATGTCGACGATCCACAACTGCTCCGCACCGGTGGGTGCCAGATCCTCGGACAGGAACGGCAGCGCGAACCCGAGCACCGTCATGTCCACGCTGATCAGCAGCACCGGAAGCACCAGTACCGCCAACGCCCACCACTGCTTGCGCCCCGCCATGGCGCACTCTCCTTTAGCTAAACCGTCTGGACGGTACAGTTACCGCCTCGTTCGAAGGTAAACCGTCCAGACGGTATAGTCAACTGATATGGCGAAGCCCACCGCGAAGGAACGCATCCTCGACTCGTACGAGGAGATCCTCATCGAGCAAGGCCCCGGCGGGGTCACCCTCGACGCCGTCGCCGCGCACGCCGGGGTGTCGAAGGGCGGCCTGCTCTACCACTTCGGCTCCAAGGAAGCCCTGGTCGACGGCCTGATGGACCGTCTCGCCACGCTGTCGGAAGCGGATCTCGAAGAGGCGCGGAAGGCGCCGGAAGGCGTCGTCTCCTGGTATCTGCGGACGGCGATCACCGATGTCACGCAGCAGAAGGCGCTGCATCGCACGACCATGGCGACGATCCGGATCATGCTCAACGAGCCGCGGGTCTCCGAGGTCGTGCAGGTCTACAACCAGAAGGTCCACGACCTGATCAGCGAGCACGTCGAAGACCCGCTGACCGCCGAACTGGTCATCCTGGTCGGCGACGGCCTCTATCTCCGGGCGGCGCTCGGCCGGGACGACGCGAGCCCCCTGCTCGACCGGATCGACGAGATCAAGGCCCGCATCACCCGCTGACGCGTTTCGTCCTCTGGATGCGGTCCTTGCGCGTGCAACTACCGCATCCAGAGGACGAAACGCGGGGCGCTTACATCTGGATCCCATAGACGCGCTCGATCGGGATGGTGAGCAGAACACGCTGGTCGGCGACCATGGCGTCGCGGAACTCGGCCCAGTCCGGATGCTCACCCCGGGCCCGCCGGTAGTGATCCACGAGCGCGTCGACGGTCGCGTCGTCACGCGAAGCGGCGGTCGGCGTGAGCACCGCCGGCCCCTCGACGACGACGTAGCCGTCGCCGCTCTCGGTCGAAACGTGGAACGTCGCCCGCGGGTCGCGCTGGAGGTTCTTGGTCTTGGCGCGCGGAGCGGTGATCGAAATCAGGATCGCGCCGGCGTCCGCGTCGTAGAGATAGTTGACGGTCGACAACTGAGGCCGTCCGTCCCGTTTGATGGTGGCCAGCGTGCCGAAGTTGCGGGCGGCGAGGATCGCGTAGAGCGCGGAGTCGGTCATGACTCCATCAAAGCAAAAGTGCAGCTCAGGGCGAATCGGACAAACATGCACGAATAAATGTGCTTGCATGCGGCAACTAAAGTGTCATCCGACACACAACGTCACTTTCTCCTTGCGAAGCATCCTTGAGAGGAACATCCTTGCTCTAGGCAACTAGTTGCAGTGACCAAGCAACCGGCGAGAGAGACCACCATGACACCCACGACACCCGGCATCAGGTCGAAGGCCGACCTCGATCTGGCCGACACCCTCGGGCACGAGCTCGTGCGGCTCGTGCGCCTGGTCAACCGGGCGAAGTCCCAGGTGTCCAAGCAGGGACCGGACGGGATCGAGCGGGCCGCGTACGCGATCCTCTTCTGCCTCATCCACGTCGGGCCCCAGCGGACCAGCAAACTCGCCGAGTTCCTGCACTCCGAGATCTCGACCATCAGCAGGCAGTCGAGTTCCCTCGTCCAGCACGGGCTGGTCGAACGCCTGGCCGACCCCGAAGACGGCCGTGCCTGCCTGCTCGCACCGACCGCCGAAGGACTCCGGGTCTTCGAGGAGAACCGCAAGCAGCGGAACCAGTGGCTCGCCGAGGTGCTCGGCGACTGGTCCGACGACGACCGGAAGACCCTCAACTCGCTGTTCCACCGGCTGAACGACGACATCGAAAGAACATCTCCACAGTTCGCCGACCCCGCGTCGGCGTCGAAGGCCAAGGGGGCCTGAAGCAATGAGTTCCGCCGTAGAAAGTCCACCAGCCGTCGAAGAAGACGGTCCCCGGCTCAGCCACCGTCAGATCGTCACGATCCTGATCGGCCTGATGTCGGGCATGTTCCTCGCCGCGCTCGACCAGACCATCGTGGGCACCTCGATCGTCCGGATCGCGAACGACCTCAACGGGTTCGACCTGCAGGCCTGGATCACCACGGCCTACCTGATCACCTCGACGATCGTCACGCCGATCTACGGCAAGCTGTCCGACATCTACGGGCGCAAGCCGTTCTACATCGCCGCGATCTCGATCTTCCTGATCGGCTCGGTCGCCTCGGCGTTCGCGACCTCGATGTACGAGCTCGCCGCGTTCCGCGCGATCCAGGGTCTCGGCGCCGGCGGCCTGATGTCGCTGGCGATGACCATCATGGGCGACATCGTGCCGCCGCGGGAACGTGCCCGCTACCAGGGGTACTTCCTCGCCGTGTTCGGTATCTCCACCGTGCTCGGCCCGGTGCTCGGCGGGTTCTTCGCCGACTTCGACACGCTCGGCACCGTCTTCGGTTACCAGATCGACGGCTGGCGCTGGGTGTTCCTGATCAACGTGCCGATCGCGATCGTCGCGCTGTTCGTCGTCGCCCGCGTGCTCAACGTGCCGCACCAGCGCCACGACCACAAGATCGACTGGTGGGGCGGGCTCGCGCTCATCGTCGCCGTCGTCCCGTTCCTGATCGTCGCCGAGCAGGGCAACAAATGGGGCTGGGGCTCGCAGAACGCGATCATCTGCTACATCATCGGCGGCATCGGCGTGATCGCCTTCATCTTCATCGAGAAGCTGATGAAGGACGCGGCGCTGATCCCGCTGCGGCTGTTCAAGAACTCGACCTTCACGGTCGCGATCATCGGCGGGATCATCGTCGGTGTCGCGATGTTCGGCGCGATCATGATGATCCCGCAGTACATGCAGGTGGTTCAGGAGTTCTCGCCGACCGAGTCGGGGCTGCTGATGATCCCGCTGATGGCGGGCATCATGAGCGGTTCGATCGTCTCGGGCCAGATCACCAGCAAGACCGGGCGCTACAAGGTGTTCCCGGTGGTCGGCACGCTGCTGATCGCGGCGGGCGCGTTCTTCTTCGCGCAGGTCGAATACAACAGCGCGCTGTGGCACCCGCTGGTCGCGGCCGCGATCATCGGTCTCGGCCTCGGTGCCTGCATGCAGACGCTGATCATCGCGGTGCAGAACGCGGGCCCGCGCAGCGACATGGGCGTCTCGACCGCTTCGGCGACGTTCTTCCGGCAGATCGGTGGTACCGCGGGTGTCGCGGTGTTCCTGACGATCCTGTTCAACGTCCTGCCGGGCAACATCACCAAGGCGTTCGGCGGCAACGCGCCGACCGGCCCCGGCGCGGCGGCGCTGGGCGACATCCAGTCGAACACGAGCGGGATCGCGAGCCTGCCCGAGGCCATCAAGACCCCGGTGCTGATCGGCTTCACCGAGTCGATCACCACGGTGTTCTACGTGGCGGGCGCGGTCGCGCTGCTGGCGACGCTGGTCCTGATGTTCATGAAGGAGATCCCGCTTCTCGGCGGCTCGGCTCCTTCGGCGGCTTCGGCTCTCGAAGGCGGCGAAGCACTCCTTGAAGAGGACGAAGCGCCTGTCGAGACGGCGTCGGAGAAGACGGTCGTGACCGCGCCCGTCGAGCCCGGCAAGCACGCGCTGACCAACGGGAACGGGGCCTACCGGGCGGGATCCGCGCAGATCAGCGGGCACGTCCGCCGGGACGACGCCACGAACGTCGCGGGTGCGGCGCTGACCCTGATCGACCACAACGGCAATCAGGTGGCCAGGACGCACACGAACGACAACGGCGTCTACTCGTTCGCCGGCATCGTGGGCGGGCGGTACACGCTCGTCGCCAGTGGCCGCTGGTTCCGGCCGGTCGCGGCGACGCTGACCGCCACTGGGGCCGGGGTGCTGCGCCACGACTTCGAACTGGTCAGCACGATCCTGCTGAGCGGGGTCGCCCGCACCGACGGGGACCGGGTGGTGCCGGACGCGCGGATCACCGTGCTCGACTCTTCGGGCGGCGTCGCCGCCGTGGCGAGGACCGACGCGGAGGGCAACTACACGGTCAGCGACCTGCCCGCCGGGACCTACACGGTGATCGCCAGCGGCTACCCGCCGGCGACCAGCCGGGTGGACCTGCTGGGCGGTGACCAGGCCGAACACGACGTCCGGCTGAGCTACGACCAGGCGCTCGACGAGCTTGTCGAGCATTAGTCCCGAGCGCTATGAACGGTCCGCTCCTTGCGAATTTCGCAAGGAACGGACCGTTCATAGCACGGGCGGGACGCATGACCGGACCTTTCGGACACCCCGATTCCACGGTTCGGCCGCATGCGGTTCGCGAAGTACACGTAGGCTCGCGTCGTGACTGAGGTGTACACCGAGGCCGCGGGCATCGGCGTGAGCTGGCTCGACACCGCCGGGCCGGTACTCGTCTGGGTGATCGTGCTGAGCTTCATCTTCGTGGAGTGCGCGCTGATCATCGGCCTTTTCCTGCCCGGCGACTCCCTGCTGTTCGCGGCCGGGGTCGTTCTCGCGCAGCACGGCTCCGACCTGAACGCGTGGCTGCTCTCGGCCGCCGCGCTGCTCGTCGCGATCCTCGGCAACCAGGTGGGCTATTACATCGGCCGGACCACGGGCACGAAACTGATCGCCCGCCGCGGCGGCAAGGTGCTCAACCGGCACAACCTCGACCGAGCCAGGGCCTTCCTGGACCGCAAGGGGTTCTTCGCCATCGTCGCCGCGCGCTGGATCCCGTGGATCCGCACGCTGGCGCCGCTCATCGCCGGGACCGCGCGGATGGATCCGCGCCGGTTCGCGCTCGCGACCGCGCTCGGCGGGCTGCTCTGGGTGCCGACGCTGGTGCTGCTCGGCTACTACGGCGCCGGCCTGCTGGACCAGCTTCCGTGGGTGAAGACGGTCGCGCTCTGGGTGAGCGTCGCGTTCTTCGTGGTGGGCACGGCCTACGGCGTGGTCCGCTACCGCCAGGAGATGCGGCGCCCCGCCGAAGAGACCGAAGAGAGCACCGCCTAGGCGCGTCAGACTTCGGGGTCGGCCCAGATCTCCAGCTGGATCCCGTCGGGATCACGGAACACGATGACCGACGAGCCTTCCAACGTCCGCGACCCCTTCGACGGCGTGTAGAAAACGCCGTACTCCGAGAGCCGCGCCTCCCATTCGGCCAGCTCCGAGCGCGACGACACCTTGAACGCCACGTGGTCCAGACCTGTCCGCCGTTCGTCGAACCGCGGCCGCTCGGTGTCCTGGTGCTCGACGAGCACCACCGCGAAACCCTCGCTGGGCGACCTGAGCACGACCTTCCGCAGCCCCGTTTCGGGGTCCTCACGACGCGTGAACTCCTCGAGTTCGAGCACTCGGGCGTACCAGGGCACGCTCCGGTCCACATCGGTCACGGTGAGTGCCAGGTGGTGCACAGACATGAGCTTGGACATCGGGGATGACCGTCCTGATCAAGAGCTTGGGGGCGCCCCCAGGGTGACACAGGCGCCTGTGGCCACGAGGCGATCCGCCGACTTCCCACATGAATCGTGATATCCGCCGGGAAACAGTGTTAATAATTGACCGAACCGCACGCGGAGCCGATATCGCGCCGTGACCGCTCCGTGGCCACGAGGGTCAACGCCCGCCGCCGACGGTCAGCACCGTGCCGGTGGTGTACGACGCGGCCGGGGAAAGCAGCCACAGCACGGCTTCCGCGACTTCGCCGGGTTCGCCGGCCCGTCCCATCGGGATGGTCGGGGCGATCCGCTCCATCCGATCGGGCAATCCCGCCGCGGCGTGCAATCCGGTGTGGATCATCCCTGGTGCGACGGCGTTCACCCGGACGGATTCTTTCGCTACTTCTTGCGCCACGCCGTAGGTCATCGTTTCGACCGCTGCCTTCGTGCCCGCGTAGTGGACCCATTCCCCCGGCGAACCGGTCCGCGCGGCGGTGGACGACAACGTCACGATCGCGCCGCCGTCACCGCCGTACCGGGTGGACATCCGGCGGATGCCCTCGCGGACGCACAGGAAGACGCCCGTGACGTTGACATCTACGACACGACGGACAACTTCGACGTCGTATTCGTCGAACCTGCCCGGGGTGTTGCCGGTGATGGCCGCGTTCGCGACCAGCCCGGCGAGCGGGCCGAACTCGACGGCGGCGTCGAACAGGGCCACCACGTCTTCTTCGGACGCGACGTCGCCGCGGCGGGTGATCGCCCGGACACCGTGCTTCCGGACGCGCGAGGCGACGTCTTCGGCCGCTTCGGCGTCACCCGCGTAGTTGACGACGACGTCGTATCCGCGCGCGGCGGCCAGTTCGCAGACCGCCGCGCCGATGCCTTTGCTTCCGCCCGTGACGACGAGAACACCAGTCATGACCGGATCATATGGCGAAGTTGACCAGCGGCAGATTCTCGAGGACCAGGTCGGCCCGGCCGCTGGTGGACGCGATCAGATCGGCGTTGCGCTGGTCGGAACCGAGCGCGCGGCGACGCGCCTCGACCAGCGAACGGCCGTAGCGGCGGTGCCGCGAGACCAGCCGCTCGATGCGCTCGGGTTCGTCCGGCGCGAGGAACCACGACTCGGCGAGGATCGGCTTCACGCCGCTCCACGGGTCGTCCTGCATGAGCAGGTAGTTGCCCTCGGTGATGACCAGCGGGACGTCCGGCGTGACCGCGACGGCGCCGGCGATCGGCTCCTCGATCTCCCGGCGGAACTCGGGCGCGTAGACCGTCTCGCGGCCTTCGGCGAGCCTGCGCAGCAGGTGCACGTACCCGGCGGCGTCGAAGGTGTCGGGCGCGCCCTTGCGCTCCACCCGCCCGAGCCGCTGCAGTTCCACCTGCGCCAGGTGGAAACCGTCCATCCCGACCACCGCGGCCCTCGTGCCCAGCGCCTTCGCCAGGCCCCAGGCCAGCGTCGTCTTGCCGGACGCGGGGGCGCCGACGATGCCGAGCACACTGCGCTGTCCCGGCTTCGCCAGCGTCTGGGCCCTGCTCAACAGGTCCTCGAACACCGGAGGCATGGCACTCATGGCTGTCCTTCTCCCATCTTCGCGACCGCGGCCGTCCACGACCTCGGTCCTTCATGCCGCACCCGTTCGGCGGCCACCTCGTTGGCGAACCCGATCCAGCCCGGGACATCCCCTGTGCCCCTGGCGACCGCGTACGCGAAAGCCCCATGCCAGACGTCGCCCGCGCCCAGCGTGTCACGCGCCCGGGTGACCGGGACGGGGACGACACCGGATCCGCCCGCCGTCGACCAGCGGACCGGGTCGGGCCCGGCGGTCGTGATCACCACGGGCACGCCGTGCTCGCGGGGATCGTCCCCGCGGTACAGCGACGAGCACGCGGCGACGTCGACCAGCGGGAGGAGTTCGGGGAAGACCGGCTTCCAGCTCCCGGCGTCGAGCACCACCGGCACCTTCCGCTCCCGCGCCCAGCGCGCGACCGCCAGCGCGACCTCCGGATGGTGCCCGTCGAGGAGCACACACCCCGGCATTTCGTCCTCTAATTGCGGTAGTTGCGCGTGCAAGGACCGCATCGAGAGGACGAAACGCGAGGAAGCGTGGGCGTTGCGCGAGACGACGGTGCGTTCCCCGTCGGAGTCACGGACGACGATGGCGCTGATCGCGGGCGGATCCGGGCGTTCGGGATCGAGGTCGACCAGGTCGACGCCGTGCGTTTCGAGGTCCGCGCGCGCGAGTGCCGCCAGCGGATGCGCGCCGGCGACCGTCAGCAACGTCGCTCCGGCGCCGAGCGCGGCCACGGTCACCGCCGCGTTCGTCGCCGGCCCCCCGGCGGCGACGTCCATCGACAGCGAACGCACCTTCTCGCCCGGCGCCGGGAGCTCGGCGACGCGCTGAACCTGGTCGACGGTGCACAGGCCCGCCAGCAGCACTCTCAACTACAGTCCTGTGTGGACGGCCGACGCGACCTCTTCGACCTCGCCGTTCTCACCGATCTTCAGCGCACCCGTGAGCAGGCCGACGACCTGGTTCATGGTGTGCGTCTTCGGCGAGACCACCGCGACCCGCTTGCCGAGCCGGTGCACATGGATACGGTCGGCGATGTCGAACACGTGCGGCATGTTGTGGCTGATCAGCACCACCGGCAGGCCGCGTTCGCGGATGCGGTTGATCAGGTCGAGCACCTTGCCGGACTCGGCGACGCCGAGCGCGGCGGTGGGTTCGTCCATGATCACCGCCTTGGTGCCGAAGGCCGCCGCCCGCGCGACCGCGACACCCTGGCGCTGCCCGCCGGACAACGTCTCCACCGGCTGCGTGATCGACTTGATGTTGATACCGAGCTCGTCCAGGATCCGCTGCGCGTCGGCTCGCATGGCCGAAGTGTCCAGCTTTCGGAACAACTGTCCGAAGAAATCCTTGCGCCGCTTTTCCCGGCCGAGGAACATGTTCGACGCGATGTCGAGCGCGGGCGCGACGGCGAGATCCTGGTACACCGTCTCGATCCCGTAGTGGCGAGCGTCCAAAGGAGACTTGAAGTGGACGGTCTGACCGTCCACTTTGATCTCACCGGCGTCCGGGATCACCGCGCCCGAAAGGGCTTTGATCAGGCTGGACTTCCCGGCGCCGTTGTCGCCGACGACGGCGAGCACCTCGCCGGGGAACAGCTCGAAGTCCGCGCCGTCGATGGCGGTGACCCGGCCGTAGCGTTTGACCAGCCCTTGAGCGGACAACGTGGGCGTCGTCATGACTGCTGCCTCCTCGCGAACCGGTCGACGCAGACCGCGCCGATGAGCAGGGCGCCGGTGGCGACGTCCTGGTAGAGCGCGTCCACCCCGAGCTGGGTCAGCCCGGACCGCAGGACCGCGACGACCAGCGCGCCCATCATCGTGCCGAGTACCGAACCCCGGCCGCCGAACAGGCTCGCGCCGCCGAGCACCACCGCGGTGATGGAGTCGAGGTTGCCGAGCTGGAAGGCGTTCGGGTCGGCGTTCGGCACGCGGCCGAGCGCCTGCCAGGCGGCGATCCCGACGATCACGCCGGCGACGATGTACACCGAAAGGATCGTCCGGTTGACCTTGATCCCGGACAGCCGCGCGGATTCCGGCGCGTTGCCGACCGCGTAGACGTGCTTGCCCCACGGCGTCCGCGTGAGTGCGTACCAAAGTCCCAGGTACATCAGCAAAGCGAGCGTCATACCGTAGGTGATCGGGATGCCGCCGAACAGGTACCGGCGGGTGCCGAGCCATTTGAGCAGTTCGTCGGCGACCGGGACGGCCTGCCCGCTCGCGAACAGTTTCGCGGCCGCGGTGAGCACGGTCAGCAGGCCGAGCGTGACGATGAACGGCGGCAGTTTGATCCGGGTGACCAGCGAACCGGTGACCATCCCGATCACCACCGTCGCCACGATTCCCAGCAGCAGCGCCCAGATCCCGGAGACACCGCCGACGACGAGTTTCGCCATGATCAGCGTCGCGAGCACCATCGCGGCCGCGTTGGCCAGGTCGATCCCCGCGGTCAGGATGATCAGCGTCTGCCCGAGCGCGAGCGTGCCGATCACCAGGGACTGTTGCACCACAAGGGAAAGATTGTCGAGATCGAGGAAGGTGTCCGTCGAGGCGGAGAACACCACGATCGCGACGAGCAGGGCCAGCGCGGGCCCGACGGCGGGCGCGCGGAGGAAGAACTCACCGATCGACGGGCGTTCGTTGCCTTTGAGGGTTGCGGTAGTCACTTCGTCCCCCAGCAGTTCTCGAGGCCCCACTTGCTGTCCTGGCTTTCCACGCCGGGGATCGGCTTGTCGGTGATCACCGCGGAACCGGTGTTGACGAACCCGCTCGGCTTCTTCCCGGTCTTGGCGTATTCGACGGCGGCGAGGACGCCCTGTTCGGCCATCTTCTTGGGGAACTGCATGACCGTCGCGGCGTACTGGCCGTCGCGCACGTTCTTGACCCCTTCGCAGCCGCCGTCGATCGAGCCCATCACGATCTGGTTCACCAGGCCGCGGGCCTGGAGCGCGGCGTACGTGCCGCGGCCCATCGGCTCGTTCATCGTGTACACGGCGTTGATGTCGGTGGTGCGCTGCAGCAGGTTCTCCACACCCTGCTGCGCGAGGCTCTGGTCGCCGTTCGCGGGCGTCTTGCCCTTGATCTCCGGCGACGCGTCGGTCAGCCCGATGCCCTTGAGGAATCCGGTGTGCCGCTGGGTGTCCACTGTGGACCCGGCGGTGCCGTCCACCATGAACAGCTTCGGCGGCTTGCCGTTCAGTGCGGCCTTGACGTACGCGCCCTGCTGGCGTCCGGCCTCGAAGTTGTCCGTGGCGAAGGTGGCGTCGACGGCGGTGGCCGGTTCGGTCGCCGTGTCGAGCGCGATGACCAGCACCCCGGCCTTGCGGGCGCGGTCGATGGCGTCGAGGACGCCGGTCGAGGAACTCGGCGTGATCAGGATGGTGTTCGCACCCTGCTGCATGAGGTTCTCGATGGCCCGGACCTGGCCGTCGTTGTCGCCGTCGAACTGGCCGGCGAGCGCGCTGAACTCCGCGCCGTTCGCCTCGGCGGCGGCCTTCGCGGCCGCTCTCAGCTCCACGAAGTAGGGATTGGTGTCGGTCTTCGTGACCAGGCCGACCTTGGCCTTGCCACCGCCGCCCGCGTTCGATCCGCCACCCCAGTGGCGTTCGACGGTGCACCCGGCCGAGGTCACCGCGACTGCGGCGGCCAGGGCGAGCGCGGCGAGACTGCGCTGTCTCATGGGGATGCCCTCCGATTCAAGGCTGTCCGTGATGGACCGGAAGGTAGACAGGGTTATGCTCAGTCGCAAGCGTTTGCGCAAACGCTTGCCAGCTGACTTCCCCGAGGATTGGTAATGCCGCCGTCTCGCTCGTCCCGCCCCACCCAACGCGACATCGCCGAGCTGGCGGGAGTCTCCATCACCACCGTGTCCCACGTGGTCAACGGGACGAGGGCGGTGGCCGAGGACACCAAGCTGGCGGTGCTGCGCGCGATCGAGCAGACGGGCTACACCGGTGACGCCATCGCCCGCTCGCTGGTCACCGGCGGGACGAGGTCGATCGGCGTCGCGATCTCCCTCATCGCGAACCCGTACTTCGCCGTCCTGATCCAGGCGATCGAGCGCGAAGCCGCGCTGGCCGGGTACACGGTCTTGCTCGCGGACACGCACGACACCGTCGACACCGAGCGTGAGACCGTGCGGACGCTGCGTTCGCGCCGGGTCGACGGGCTGCTGATCACGCCCTCTCCCGGCGACGGTTCGGTGATCGGCGAACTCGTCTCGCTCGACGTCCCGACCGTGCTCATCGACCGGCTCTCGACACGCACCGACGTCGACCAGGTCGGCGCGGAGAACATCCAATCGACGTCCGCGCTGACCGCGCATCTGGCGTCGCTCGGGCACCAGCGGATCGGCATGATCAGCGGCACGGCCGGGCTGAGCACCAGCGAGGAGCGGATCCTCGGCTACCGGCTGGGGCTCGGACGCTCGGGTTTGACCTGGTCGGAGGACCTGGTCGCGTGCGGGCAGTCTTCACAGGCCGGTGGCGCCCTCGCGCTGAGCACGCTGCTCGCGCTGCCGGAGCCGCCGACGGCGCTCGTGGTCGCCAACGACACCATGATGGTCGGGGTGCTGCACGAGTTGCGGCGGCGTGGCCTGCGCGCGGGAGTCGACCTACCGGTGGTGGTCTACGACGACGTCGAATGGGCCGATCTGGTGGATCCTCCGCTGACCACGATGGCCCAGCCGATCGAGGAGATAGGCACACAGGCGGTGCGCCTGTTGCTGGCCCGCATCAACGATCCGGCACGCAAGGCCCAGACGATGCGGATTCCGCCTACGCTCCGCCATCGCGCGTCCTGCGGATGCGCTCTCGTTCACTCACATTGATGATTGTTGGGAGACTTTCCGGTCTCGCCGCCGAGTGACGCTCCGTCAGCCGTTACCGTCATTCAAGCTCGAATGAAGGCGTGGAGCGATGACCGCACTGTCCCCGGCGTTACCCCTGTGGGAGGACACCCCTGTCACCCACCGGTTCGGGGTGGCCATGGCGATGCACGCGAACCCGTATTCGGGTGAACTGGTCCGCGCCATCCGCCGCGCCGCACGCCGTCACGGCTGCGAGATCACCCTCGCCGACACCGGCGACAGCGTCGCCGAAGAAGCCGCGGTCATCCGCGCGCTGCGGGCGGACCGCGTCGACGGTGTCCTGCTCGTCCCAGCGGCCGGCGACGAAGCGGTGATCAACGGACTGGTCCGGATGGGCGTGCCGACCGTGCTCGTCGACCGGATGGCCGGGCGCAACGACGTCGACCAGGTCGGCTCCGAGAACATTCAGGCCGTATGCGCGCTCGTGCGGCACCTCGCCGGGTTGCGGCACCGCAAGATCGGCTTCATCTCCGGCGAAGAGGACGTGACCACCTACGAGGAGCGGGCCCTGGGCTACCGGCTCGGGCTCGGCCGCTCCGGCCTGCGGTGGACGTCGCAGCTGGTGGCGTGCGGGCGGTCGACGCCCGGCGGAGCGGCGGCCGCGACCGCGAAACTGCTCGACAGCTGGCCGTCGCCGACCGCGCTCGTGGTGGCGAGCGAGGCGATGATGATCGGTGTCCAGTACGAGGCGCACCGGCTCGGCATCCGCATCGGGCGCGATCTGGCGATCGTCGGCTACGGCGACATGGAGTGGGCCGGGCAGGTGACCCCGGCGGTCACCACGATGGCGCAGCCGATCGAGGAGATCGGGCGCAAGGCCGTCGAACTCCTGCTGGCCCGGATCACCGACCCTGAGCGACGACCCGAATCCGTACGGCTCGCACCGCGCTTCATCCACCGGCAGTCCTGCGGCTGCTGAATCACAACTCGCTGGTGAGAAGCCCCCCGCCGGGTGATGATGGCGGAATGACCGACCTGTGGACCGTGCACACCGCCGACCTCGAAGCAGGCGTGCTGAGGGCGGCACGCGCTCTGCTGGACGACGCTTTCGACGGCGATTTCAGCGATCACGACTGGGAAAACGCCCTCGGCGGCATGCACACGCTGGTGTGGGAGAGCGGCGAGCTGATCGGGCACGCGTCGTTGGTCCAACGGCGGCTCGTGCACGACGGACGGGTCCTCCGCACGGGTTATATCGAGGCGGTCGCCGTCCGGTCGGACCACCGGCGGCGCGGCCACGGCGACGCGATGATGGACGCGCTGGAGCGGGTCCTGCGGAAGGCGTACGACCTCGGGGCGCTTTCGGCGTCCGATGAGGCGCTGGAGTTCTACGCGTCGCGGGGCTGGCTGCTGTGGCGCGGGACTTCGTCGGCCATGACGCCTACGGGTATCGAGGCGACGAAGGAGGACGACGGGTCGATCCATGTGCTGCCGGTGGGGGTCACGCTGGATCTGGACGGGGAGATCACCTGCGACTGGCGGGCGGGCGACGTCTGGTGACGCGCGTTCCCTGACGTTGCGAAAGCCACTTTCGCAACCTTGAGCGTTGCGAAAGTGGCTTTCGCAACGTCCCGCCGTCGCCCCTGAGCCGCATTTAGAGGACTAAATGCGGTGTTCCAGGGTGGCGGCGGCCTCGAGCAGCATCCACGCGCTCACCTGGACGGACAGGTCGCGTTCGGGGGCGTCGGCGGCGAGCGGCAGCGAAGGGGCCGGAGTCGCCCAGTCAGCGCTGAAAAGCGGCCCGTGCGGCGTCTCGGTGGCACCGGCCCAGCAGGCGTCAGCCGACCGGATGACCAGGTCGCGCGCGATCCCGCTCGGCACCAGCGGCGCGGCGAGCGCCAGGTACCGGGCGAGTATCCCGGCGAACAGGCCGCCGTCGCCGCCTTCCTGCCCCCGGATCACCCCGTTCGGCGCGACGTGTTCCGCGACCGCGCGGATCGTCCGCTCCACTCTGTCCATTTCGGACAGTTCGAGGCAGGCGCCGAGGTAAACCCCTTGGCAGTACGTGAAAATATGCTTGACGAGTTCACCGCTGCCGACTCGCAGGCCATCCCACACCAGCCCGGAATCCGGGTCGACGAGCCGCTCGGTCATCCAGCCGGTCAACCCGCGCGCGTGTTCGGCGGCGCCTTCGCGGGCGTGGAAGATCGCGGCCGGGCCGTTCGCGGGCGCGTTCTTGAAGTCGTCGCCGACGCGCCACCAGATCCCGCCGCCCGCGTCGTCGGTCCAGCCTTCGCGCAGCCGCGAGCTGATCGCCTCCAGCCCACCGCGGACGTCCAGCCCGAGATGTCCGACGCGTTGCAGCGCGAGGCCGAGCCAGGCGATGTCGTCGTAGTAGTCGTTGATCCACTTGCCGAAGTTGCGCAGCCGCACGGACACCACGAACCGGTCGATCAGCTTCAGCCGATCCGGTGAGGGGTCTCGCGACTGGGCGTCGACGAGGGTGTCCAGCAGATGCGCCTGCCACCAGTAGTTCCAGTGCCAGTGGACGCGCTGCCCCACCGACGGCGGCCAGCCGCTCCGGCCGAGCACGGTCCCGGGCAGCCCCCACACGCGGCGCAGATGCCGGCCGCGGATCGCGCGCTCGGCGATCGCGGCCCGGTCGGCGAGAGCAGTCATCGCGCCATCATCCCTTGCCCGCCGACATACCGCTCAGTATGTTGGGGGCACTCCCGAACCCGCGAGGTGCTTCATGACCACGGCGCATGTGACCTGCCCGCTCTGCGAAGCCACCTGTGGGCTGGAGGTGACGATCGACGAGAAGAGCCTGGTCACCCGCGTACAGGGCGACCGCGAGGACGTCTTCTCGCAGGGTTACATCTGCCCGAAGGGTGCATCGCTCGGCGCGCTGCACCATGACCCGGACAGGCTCACCGCACCGCTGGTGAAACGCGACGGCGAGTTCGTCGAGGTCACCTGGGACGAGGCGTTCGCCGAGATCGACCGGCGGCTCCGGCCGATCATCGACGAGCACGGCAAGAACGCCGTCGCCGTCTACTCCGGCAACCCGACGGTGCACAACGCCGCGCTGGTGCTCTACGGCCGCGTGTTCTTCAAAGCCTTGGGCACCAGGAACTTCTACACCGCGACCACGGTCGACCAGATGCCGAAGCACTTCTCCTCCGGCTACCTCTTCGGCGACCCGCAGGCCATTCCCGTAGCCGACCTGGACCGCACCGAGCATCTGCTCATCCTGGGCGCGAACCCGTTGGTGTCCAACGGGAGCCTGATGACCGCCCCGGACACCCGCGGGAGGCTGCGGGGGATTCAGCGCCGCGGCGGCAAGATCGTCGTCCTCGATCCGCGCCGCACCCGGACCGCGCAGCTCGCCGACGAGCACCACGCGATCCGGCCGGGCACCGACGCGTTGTTCCTGTTCGCGCTGGTCAACGTCCTGTTCGCGGAGAACCGGGTCACCCCGGGAGAGCACGTGACCGGTGTCGACGAGGTTCGCGTGCTCGCGGAGCCCTTCACACCGGAAGCGGTCGCTCCCGCGACCGGGATCGACGCCGCCGAGATCCGCCGGATCGCGCTCGAACTCGCGGACGCCGGACGCGCCGCGGTGTACGGCCGGATGGGGACGACGACGCAGTCGTTCGGCACCATCGCGAGCTGGCTGGTCGACGTCGTCAACACACTGACCGGCAACCTCGATCGCGAAGGCGGCGTGATGTTCCCGCTGCCCGCGCTCTGGCGGCCGCGCCGGTCCTCGCCGTTCACCAGCGGCCGCTGGACGAGCCGGGTGCGCGGGTATCCCGAGGTACTCGGCGAGCTGCCGGTGGCCACGCTCGCGGACGAGATCGAGACGCCCGGCGAAGGCCAGGTGCGGGCCCTGGTGACCATCAGCGGCAACCCCGCGCTGAGCACGCCCAACTCCGCGCGGCTCACGGAAGCGTTGCGGCAGCTGGATTTCATGGTCTCGCTCGACGTGTACCTCAACGAGACCACGCGGCACGCCGACGTCATCCTGCCCGGGCCGTCACCGCTGGAGCGGCCGCACTACGACGTCGCGTTGTACGCGCTCGCCGTCCGCGACGTCGCGAACTGGACGCCGCAGGCGCTGGACACCGAGATGCCGCAGGAATGGGTGACCCTGCTGCGGCTTGCCGGGATCGCCGCCGGCCAGGGGCCGGACGTCGACGTCGCCGCGTTCGACACGATGGTCGCCGGCGAAACGGCGCGGCGCACCGGGGTCGGCCTGGCGCTCGCCGAAGGCCGCACGGGGCCGGAGCGGATGATCGACCTGATGCTGCGCGGCGGGCCGTACGGGCTGAGCCTGGCCGACCTCGAAGCCGCCCCGCACGGCATCGACCTCGGGGCGCTGAAGCCACGGCTGCCGGAGGCGCTTTCCACGGCGAGCGGGAAGGTCGAACTGGCGCCGGAAGCGATCACGAAGGATGTGCCGAGGCTGCGCGCGGAGCTGGACAAGGCGCCGGACGACGGCCTGCTGCTGATCGGACGGCGGCACCTGAGCTCCAACAACTCGTGGATGCACAATCTGACGCCGCTGGTGCGCGGCGGGAACCGGTGCACCGTCCAGGTGCACCCGGACGACGCGGCCCGGCTCGGGCTGACCGACGGCGGGCTCGCGGCGGTGACGTCGCGGGCGGGGAAGCTCGAAGTACCGGTGGAGGTCACGGCCGACGTCCGGCCCGGTGTGGTGAGCATGCCGCACGGCTGGGGTCACGACCTCGACGGAACGCGGACGAAGGTCGCCAAGGCGCACGCCGGGGTCAACTCGAACCTGGTCGCCGACGAAACCCTGCTCGACGTCCCGTCGGGGAACGCCGTGCTGAACGGGATCCCCGTGGAGGTGGCCCCCGTCTAGCCCGCGTTTAGTCCTCTAAATGCGGTAGTTGCACGCGCAAGGACCGCAATTAGAGGACGAAACGCGGGGGGTCACCAGGCTTGGGAGAGGTCGGCGTGCTGCCGGACCCAGGCGTGCATGACGATCCCGGCGGCGACGCCGGCGTTGATCGAGCGGGTCGTGCCGAACTGCGCGATCGAGACGACCAGCGACGCCGTCTTCTGCGCCTCGGCCGACAGGCCCGGTCCTTCCTGGCCGAACAGCAGGACACACTCGCGCGGCAGCTCGGCGGTCTCGACGGGCTGCGAACCGGGCGTGTTGTCGACGGCGACCACGGCGAGCCCTTCCGTCTTGGCGAAGGTCAGCAGGCCGTCGACGTCCTCATGGTGGAGAAGATGCTGGTAGCGGTCGGTCACCATGGCACCACGCCGGTTCCAGCGCCGCCGTCCGACGATGTGCACCGCGGCGGCGGCGAAGGCGTTCGCCGTCCGGACCACGGTGCCGATGTTGTGGTCGTGCTGGAAGTTCTCGATCGCCACGTGGAACGGATGCCGACGACTGTCCACATCGGACACGATGGCCTCGCGCCGCCAGTAGCGGTACGGGTCGACGACGTTGCGGCGGTCACCGTTGGCCAGGAGCTCCGGGTCGTAGCGCTCGTCCGAGGGCCACTCGCCCTCCCACGGACCGACGCCGACCTCTTCCTTCGCCACCCACTCCGTGGGGCCGACCTCTTCGAGACTCACCCGGTGATTGTCACTCAGCCCATGCTGACGCGGTGCGCCGGTGCGTCCCCGTCGTGGTGGCGGTGACGCCAGCGCTGGTACGCGCCGACGTAGGAGATGATCACCGTCGCCATCGCGATCACGACGACGACCGGCAGCGACGAGCGCGGGAACACCGTGTCGTAGAGGTAATACGCGTTGAACCCGCCGGGCAGGTCGCCGAGGCCCTGCTGGTGCCGGAAGTAGTTCTCGGCGGCCGTCAGCGGGCACGGCCAAGGGAACACGTTGACGAGGACACCCCATGCGGCGAAGAACACATGCACGAAGATCACCTTCGGCCACCGCCACGCGAGGAAACCACCGAAACCGATGAACACCAGCGCGAAAATATGCACCGCGACTGTCACGTTCGCCAGGAAACCCGCCACGTCAAGCCCCCTTTCACACCCCTACCTGCGACGTTACCCCTCTCGTATGGAGAAACGCTCACGAAAAAACGGGGCATCCTCCGTTCGCACAGAGGATGCCCCGTTCGGGAGGCTTTACTCAGGACAGACCGAGATCGTCCTTGTTCAGAATGTAACGGTATTCGAGGCCTTCCTTCTCGATGGCCTCGCGCGCTCCGGTGTCCCTGTCGACGACGGTCGCGACGCCGACCACGTTCGCTCCGGCCTCGCGCAGCGCCTCGACGGCGGTGAGCACGCTGCCGCCGGTGGTCGAGGTGTCCTCGACGGCCAGCACCCGCTGCCCCAGCACCTCGACGCCTTCGATCCGGCGCTGCATGCCGTGTTCCTTGACGGCCTTCCGGACGACGAACGCGTCGAGCACGACACCGTCGGTCGCCGCGGAGTGCAGCATCGCCAGCGCCACCGGGTCCGCGCCGAGGGTCAGGCCGCCGGCGGCGACGTAGTCCCAGTCGTGCGTGAGCTGGCGAAGCAGCTTCCCGATGAGCGGGGCGGCCGCGTGATGCAGCGTCGCCCGCCGGAGGTCGATGTAGTAGTCGGCTTCCTTGCCCGAGGACAAGGTCACCTTGCCGTGCACGACGGCGAGTTCGCCGACCAGTCTCGCCAGTTCGAGTTTCGCCGCTTGATCAACACCGGGGTACGCCACGGCCGAGAGTCTTACACACGGCCCGCCGGGTCCGTCGACGGTAGCTCTAGTCATTGCCCGCCGTCGCCGCGTCGACGGCCTGGCCGCGGGTCGCCGCCCAGGCCGGGACCAGGGTCGCCGCCAGCGCGAGCGCCGCGGCGAGCCCGATGATGGTCAGGTAGATCAGCGGAGAGCCCATCGGCAGCAGGGAATCGGCCGCCACCAGGCAGAACGGGACGATCGAACCCGCCGCGACGACGGTGCCGAGCACGATCCCGACCAGCGCGACGAGCCCGCCTTCGAACCCGGCCATCCGCAGCACCTGGGCCCGGGTCGAGCCGGTGAGCCGCTGGAGGCCGAACTCGCGGCGCCGCCGGACGGTCGCCATCACGAGCGTGTTCGCGACCGAAATCACCGTGTACGCGATGATCATCCCGACCAGCAGGTAGTTCACCCACGCGCCGACGGCCTGGTCCTTGTCGTGCGCCGCGACGAGCGCCGCCCGGTCACCGACGGACACCGGCAGTCCGGCGGTCGCCTCGCGGAGCCGCTCGGTGAGCACCGCCGGATCGACGTCTCCAGCGGCGCGGACCAGCATCTGCGGCGCGAGCCCGGCGGTGGTGTGCGGCGCGAGGAGACCTGCCGGGAGCAGCAGGCTCTCGAACCCCGGGCGCTGGCTGGTCACCGCGACGACCTCGACGTCGACCGGGGTGCCGTCCCCGAGCCTCAGGCCCACGGTGTCGCCGACGCCGCGGCCGAAGTCCTTCGCGAAGACCTCGGGGAGCGCGATGGTGTTGCCGGTCAGCGCCTTCAGGTCGCCTTGGACCACCTTGGTATCGGTCGTCGCGCTCGCGCCGGAAGCCGTGAGGCCGACCGCCGGGCGCCCCTCGTCGGAGGAGTCGTACGGGTTCTCGAGGAACACGCTGCTGGTGACGTACTCGGACGCGCCGGCGACACCGGGCACTGCCTGGATCCGCTGGACGAGGTCCGGGGACAGCCCGCCGGCCGCCGAGGCGATCACGGCGTCGGCGCGGACGTCTTCGGTGAAGGCCTGGTTCGCCAGCTCCTGCTGGGTGGTCTGCAGGTAGATGTTCGCGGTCGCGATCCCGACGGCGAGCATGATCGGAGTGACCGCGCCCGCCGCCCGGACGATGCCCGCCCGGGTGTTGAGCACGGCGAGCCGGGCGTCGATGCCGCCGAGCAGGCGCATCGGCCACTGCAGGATCGCCGTCATCACCTTGGCGACCCCGGGGGTGATCATCGCGACGCCGAGCGCCCAGAGGATCACCGCGGGTCCGGCGGTGCTGGCCGCGATCGGACCGGTCATCACCGCGACGGTCACGATCGCCAGCGCGGTGCCGCCGCCGAAGCAGAGCACGGCGACGATGACGCGCGTCGGGGTCAGCCAGCGCCGGGTCACCGCGGCTTCGGCGAGCGCCTCGGTCGGCCGGATCTTCCCGGCCCGACGGCCCGCGAAGAAGGCGGCGATGAACACCGCGAGCATCGCGGCGCCCGCGCCGACGACGGCGGGCAGCCAGCCCTGGTAGAACCGCAGAACCGAGGGCACCACACCGTTCTCGACGAGCTGCCCGAACAGCCACTCGCCGAGGATCGGTCCCAGTAGCGCGGCGAGCCCGGTGGCGAGCAGGCCGACGGCCAGCGCTTCGCCGAGCACCATGCGCCGCAGCTGGCGCGGGGTCGTTCCGATCGCCCGCATCAACGCGAGTTCGCGCGAACGCTGCTGAGTGGACAGGCTCAGCGTGCTGGCGACGACGAACATCGCGACCATCACCGAGAGCCCGCCGGACACCGCGGCGATGACGATCAGGTTGGAGCCGCTCGAGTCGGCTTCGGGGAATTCCGCGACACCGCGGTCGATGCCGGTGAGGACGTTCGCCCCGGTCGCGACCTCGGCGACCTTCGCCTGCACCGCTTCGACGTCCGCGCCAAGATCGGTGAAGACACCGATGACGTCGGCCTTGCCGGGGTGCCCGGAAAGCCGGGCGGCGTCGGCGGCGGAGAAGAACACGGCGGCCCGCGTGATCGAACGCGGCGCACCGGCCACACCCGCGACGCGGAACGTTTCGGTCTTGCCGCGTGCGGCGACCTCGACGAGGTCACCGGGCTTGGCTCCCGACGTGGACTCGACGACCACCTCGCCCGCGGCGGGCGCAGCCCCCGCGACCAGCGAATACGGGGTCAGGACGGCGGAGTCCCAAGCGTGACCGAGGCCGGGCTCGCCACCCGCCGCGAGCGGGAAGCTCACTTCACCGACGACGTTCGAGACGCCGGGAACGGACCGCAGCCGGGAGACCAGCCCGTTGTCGAGCCGGACGCGTTCGGGGAGCCGCGCGTCTTCGAACTTGCGCTTGTCGTCGGCTTCGAGGGAGGCCGGATCCTCCTTGGGCAGGGCGAAGGTCTGGCCACCGGTGACGAGGATCGGGGCCGCCGCGAGCCGCTGCGGCTCCGCGTTGCTTCGGATCCCGGTCTCCATGAGACCACCGCAGGAGGCGACGATCAGCGCGCCGAAGAAGACGGCGATGAAGGTGCCGATGAAGCCGCCCTTGCGCAGGCGCAAGGTCCGGAAGGCGAGCCGCAGCATCACGCACCCGCCCGCATCGGGCTGCCCCAGGCACCCAGGTGGGTCATGCGTTCGGCGACGACGTCCGCCGTCGGCGCGTGCAGCTCGTCCGCGATCCGGCCGTCGGCGAGGAAGATGACGCGGTCCGCGTAGGAGGCGGCCATCGGGTCGTGGGTCACCATGATCACCGTCTGGCCGGTGCTGCGGACCGAGTCGCGCAGCAGCGCGAGGACTTCGGCGGCGGTGCGGGTGTCGAGCGCGCCGGTCGGCTCGTCGGCGAAGACCACCGCCGGCCGGGTGACCAGCGCCCGCGCGATCGCGACCCGCTGTGCCTGCCCGCCGGAAAGTTCGCCGGGCAGGTGCTTGCGACGGCCGGAAAGCCCGACGCGGCCGAGCATCTCCTCGACCACCCGGCGGTCCGGCTTGGCTCCGGCGAGCTGCTGCGGGAGCGTGACGTTCTGTTCGACGGTCAGCGCCGGAAGCAGGTTGAAGGCCTGGAAGATGAAGCCGACCCGATCGCGGCGCAGCTTCGTCAGCTTCGTCTCGCTCATCCCGGCCAGCTCCTGCCCGTCGAGCACGACAGATCCCGACGTCGGCCGGTCGAGCCCGGCCGCGCAGTGCAGGAAGGTGCTCTTGCCCGACCCCGACGGGCCCATCACCGCGGTGAAACCACCGCGCGGGAACGCCAGCGTCACCCCGTCCAGAGCGACGACGCCCTTGCCGTATTCCTTGCGGACGCCGTCGAGCCGGACCGCGTCACCGTTCCACCCAGAGTTCATGGGGAAAACACTAGGAATCCCAGGTCGGAAGCGCCCTGGGGCGAGCGTGCGTCTCCTTGGTAGGGCGCGCCCTACCTCACCGCGCCGGTGCGGGCGTCGATGTCGACGTCGTGCTCGATCCCCTTGCCGTCGCGGAGCCCGACCTCCCAGACGAGGGTGCCGTCGGCGGCGTAGTCGACCTCCATCTCGTCGAGCGCGCCCGGCTGGCGTTGCTGCGCGGCCTGGAGCGCCGCGACCGCGTCGACCCCCGCCTGTCCGACCTTCGCCAGATCGTCGCTCGGCTTCGCGGTCTGCTGCTTGCCGAGGATCTGACCGCCGTCCGCGCTCACACGCAACTTGTGTTCCTGCCCGTGTGACGCGACCTTGATCTCCCACCCGTCGTTCGCGGGCTCCACGTCGAACACCCGCCCGTCGGGCAAGGCGCCCGCCGCCGTTCGCATCGCCTTCACCGGCTGGGCTTCGACCTGCCCCGGTGCCGCCGGGGCGGGCGGCGGTTCGGTGGAACACGCGGCCAGCGCCAGCACTCCCGCGATGACAAGAAGTGACGACTTCATGATCCACGCGTACCCGCCCGGCACGGGCTCGAATCCTCCGGCGACGATCAGGTCCGGCCCTTGCCGCCGAAACCTCCGCCGAGCTTCCGCAGCACCGCCCTCGGCAGCAGCCCGCCGACCGCGACGAGCACCTTGTACTGCAGGCTCGGCACCGAGATCACCTTGCCGCGGCGCAGATCCGCGAGCGCCTCGTCCACGACCTGTTCGACGCCGAGCCAGAACGCCTTCGGGCCGGGCTTCTCCAGCCCCGCCCGCTCGTGGAACTCGGTGGTGGTGAACCCGGGACAGAGCGCCATCATGCGGATGTTCCCCGGCAGCGAGGCGGCGATGCCCTCGGTGAACGAGGTGACCCAGTTCTTGCTGGCCGTGTACGTCGAACCGCGGCCGCTGAAGAAGCCGGCGACCGAGCTGACATTGACGATCGCGCCCTCGCCGCGGTCGATCATCCCCGGCAGCGCCGCGCGGGTCAGCCGCAGCACGGCGGTGACGTTGACGTCCAGCTGACGCTGCAGCGCGTCCGGCGGGATGGTCCAGAAATCGCCGTTGAGGCCGAAGCCCGCGTTGTTCACCAGCAGGTCCACCGGCGCTTCGGCCAGGCGTTCCTCGACCAGCGACCGTCCATCCACTTCGGACAGATCGGCGGGCAGGACCACCACGTCGACGCCGTGCGCCTCGACCAGTTCCGCGGCGAAGCCCTCCAGCCGGTCGACGTCGCGGGCGACGAGCACGAGGTCGTACCCCTCGTCGGCGAGCCTGCGCGCGAACTGCGCGCCGATACCCGCGGTGGCGCCGGTGATCAGGGCGGTCTGTGTCATATCGGGAACCTACTCCTCGGTCGGGTTCCGGGGACACGCTCGGCTGAGGCAGGCGTGGGGGTCACCCACGGTGGGGATTTGACGTGCAACCGCCGAAGTCGGGAAGTATCGTCCGGCCCCATGGGGAAGCACAGCAGGCGAAAGCCGAGCTACCTGCCCAAAGTCGCGGTCGGCGCGGCGCCGCTGGCGCTGTTGCTCGCCGGTCCGGCCACCGCGCTCGCCACCCAGACCGATCCGTCGATCCCGCTTCCTCTCGATCACCAGCGCGAAGGCAGCCTCGATCGCGGAGTCGGCTTCACCAGCGAAGACGACACGACCGTCTTTCGCGGCTTCTTGACCAACACCGAACGGAACGTCTTCAGCAAGGACGTCGGCGACGCGAAGGCCGTCGCGGACGTCCGCCGCTCGGTGGACCAGGCCATCGAGACCCGCGACCGGGTCACGGCCGGTCCGGACAAGGTCGGCGCGCTGGCCGCGACGAAGACGTCCGAGGCCGTCAAGCAGGGCCAGCGGGAAGCCGTGAAGGTCGACCGCTACGGCAGCGTCGTCGCCGGGAACGAGACCGAACTCGACCGGACCGGCGCACGCCTGACCGAGGTCGCGCTCGACCCGCGCACCGGCGTCCCCACCTTCGCGTCCGAGGACAGCCGCGCCCTTCGCGTGGCCGAGGGGACCTATCACGCCGTTCGCCCGCTGCCCGGGGTCGGCGTCATCAACGAGACGGAACAGCACACCGGCGGCACCCTCGATCGCGCTCTCCGGCTCGACGGCGGTTTCTCCGGCGACCTCGGCGGTGTGCTGGAGGCGGGGCGGGCTTCCGGGCACGGGGTCGACGTCGGCGAACTCGCCGCCATCGGGTCGACCTCGGCGCAGCACGGCAACGGCCGGTTCAGCGGTCTCCTGCCGCTCGACGTCGGCTCGGGCGCGGGTTACGGCCAGGAGCACGCTCTCGGCGGCACCATCGGCCCGTCGACCGGCCTGGTCACCACGGGTCAGGACGTGAATCTGGCGCAGCACGGCGCCGGGCTCACCGGATCCGGTTCGCACACGATCAGCGGCGACCTCGGCATCGGTGAGGTCGCGTCCGCCCGCGGCACCTCGACGTCGACCGTGCGCGGGGTCCTGCCCACCGCCGACCCGGCTCAGGCGGGGCGGCTGACCCAGTCCGGGACGCTCGATCTGACCCTGCTCGGTCAGCCGGCGCACACCGGCTTCATCGCCGGGGCGCTTCCGCTGGAGCTCGAACCGGCTTGAGCCGGACCCGTCCCACCGCCACCCTCAAAGGCCAGGCTGACTAATTTCCGGGCTCGATGTCCTCGGCGGCCTCGGCCTGCCAGTGACGGCCCGGGGTCGGGGCGTTGTCGTACTCCTCGTCGAACGGGTCCACGATGTCGGCGATCTCGCCGAGGTCGCGCAGCAGCCGCTCGAGCCGCGACGGCCCGGCGTTCGGGGCGACGCTCGCCAGCACCCACTCGTTCTCCAGCCACGCCACGCCGACGTCGCCGCCGAGCGAGTCGGCCGCGTCGACGAGATCCTGCGTGATCACCTTGCGAGCGCCCTCGGAGTCGTCCGCGAAGGCGTAGCGCTGACCGATCGGGCCGAGCATCTCAGGCATGTCCTGGCGCTGGAACGGCACGCTGGACAGCCACATCTCCAGCGGCACCTCGTGCACGCGGTTGCAGCGCACGGCGACCACGACCGCCGGGATCTGGCCCTCGGTCTCGATGTCGAAGATGAAGACCGGGCGCCGTCCGTCGGAGGTGAAAGTGGAGCCGGCGACGACGTTGACCGCCAGCTGGGCACCGAAGTAGCCGATCGCGCCGTTGGACCACTGCCGCGGCAACCGTTCGTCCTCCTCGACGAACTGCCAGCCGCGCAGCTCGGCCCAGCGCATGCGCTCGCGATTGCGCGAGCCCTCCTTCGCCCGGTCGGCCGCGAGCAGCGCCAGCCCCGCCACCAAGGCGACGGCGGCGATGACGAACCAGATCCACGCCGGAATACCCACGCCGGTCAGGGTATCCCCCTGCCCTCACCGGATGTGACCGCCGGGCGTCGTGTCGCGCACCCCTTTCGGTGCCGCGCCCGGGAAAGACCACGAAAGACGCGGGGAAAGGTCGACAAATCGCTGTGTCGCCAAGATCCTTGAGGGCGAAGGGGGCCTCGAGTAGCTACTGGACATTGGCAGCGGCTGATCGTGGTCCGTGAGAGATCGCCACCTGAACCAGCAGTCCCCATCCTCGGCTCAGCCCAGGAAACACCTTCCCCAAGTACATGAAGGCCCCCTTCATTGCGCCAGGCGCAATGAAGGGGGCCTTCATGTACTTCAAGCGAGCAAGTGAGGCGGCGGCGTGAAGGGGCGCGTCTCAGTCCACCCGCGTGACCGTCAGGGACTCCGACGCCTCCTGGGCCGGGATGTCGACCCGGACCGTGTCGCCGTCCCGGATCTCACCGGCCAGCAGCTGTTTCGCCAGCTTGTCGCCGATCGCCGACTGCACCAGCCGCCGCAGCGGCCGTGCGCCGTAGATCGGGTCGAAACCGTTCAGCGCGAGCCACTCGCGGGCCCCGTCGGTGACCTCCAACGTCAGGCGGCGCCGCGAAAGGCGCGTCGCGAGCCGCTCGATCTGGATGTCCACAATGGACGTCAGCTCGTCGGTGCCCAGCGCGTGGAAGACCACGATGTCGTCCAACCGGTTCAGGAACTCCGGTTTGAACTGCCGCTGCACGACCGCCATCACCGCGTCGTTGCGCTGCCGCTCGTCGAGCGACGGGTCGGCGATGGCCTGCGAGCCGAGGTTCGACGTCAGCACCAGGATCGTGTTGCGGAAGTCGACCGTGCGGCCCTGGCCGTCGGTGAGGCGTCCGTCGTCGAGCACCTGCAGGAGCACGTCGAACACGTCCGGGTGCGCCTTCTCGACCTCGTCCAGCAGCACCACCGAATACGGCCGCCTGCGCACCGACTCGGTCAGCTGGCCGCCCTGGTCGTAGCCGACGTAACCCGGAGGCGCCCCGACCAGGCGCGCCACCGAGTGCTTCTCGGCGTACTCGCTCATGTCGATCCGCAGCATCGCGCGTTCGTCGTCGAACAGGAACTCGGCCAGCGCCTTCGCCAGCTCGGTCTTGCCGACACCGGTCGGGCCGAGGAACAGGAACGAACCGGTCGGCCGGTCGGGGTCCGCGACGCCCGCCCTGGTGCGGCGCACCGCGTCCGAGACGACCTGCACGGCCTCCTTCTGCCCGACGACCCGCTTGCCGAGCTCCTCCTCCATCCGGAGCAGCTTGCCCGTCTCGCCTTCCAGCAGCCGCCCGGCCGGGATGCCGGTCCACGCGCTGACCACGTCGGCGACGTCGTCCGCGCTGACCTCTTCCTTGAGCATGACGTTCTGCTGGCTGACCTCGTTCGCCTCGGTCGCGGCCTGGAACTCCTTCTCCAGCGCGGGAATCCGGCCGTAGCGGAGTTCGGCGGCCTTGCCGAGGTCGCCGTCGCGTTCGGCGCGTTCGGACTCGCCGCGCAGCTGCTCCAGCTGCTCCTTGAGCTCGCGGACGCGTTCGATCGAGCCCTTCTCGTTCTGCCAGCGCGCGGTCAGCGCGGTCAGCGTTTCCCGCTTTTCGGCCAGTTCCGAGCGCAGCGCGGCGAGACGCTCCTTGGACGCGGCATCGTCCTCTTTGGACAACGCCATCTCCTCGATCTCCATCCGCCGCACGGCGCGCTCGACCTCGTCGATCTCGACGGGCCGCGAGTCGATCTCCATGCGGAGCTTCGACGCGGCTTCGTCGACCAGGTCGATCGCCTTGTCCGGCAGGAACCGGGCGGTGATGTAGCGGTCGGACAGCGTCGCGGCGGCGACCAGCGCGGCGTCGGTGATGCGCACACCGTGGTGCACCTCGTACCGCTCCTTGAGCCCGCGCAGGATGGCGATGGTGTCCTCAGGGGACGGTTCGCCGACCAGCACCTGCTGGAACCGCCGCTCCAGCGCGGCGTCCTTCTCGATGTGCTGGCGGTATTCGTCCAGCGTGGTCGCGCCGACCATCCGCAGCTCGCCGCGGGCGAGCATCGGCTTGATCATGTTGCCCGCGTCCATCGCTCCCTCACCGGTCGCGCCGGCGCCGACGATGGTGTGCAGCTCGTCGATGAACGTGACGACCTCGCCCGCGGAGTCGGTGATCTCCTTGAGCACGGCCTTCAGCCGCTCCTCGAACTCACCGCGGAACTTGGCACCCGCGACCATCGAGCCGAGGTCCAGCGCCACCACGCGCTTCCCGCGCAGCGACTCCGGCACGTCACCGGCGACGATGCGCTGGGCGAGCCCTTCGACGATGGCCGTCTTGCCGACGCCGGGTTCGCCGATCAGCACCGGGTTGTTCTTGGTACGGCGCGAGAGCACCTGCACCACGCGGCGGATCTCGGTGTCGCGGCCGATCACCGGGTCCAGCTCGCCGGCGCGGGCGCGTTCGGTCAGGTCGACGCCGTACTTCTCCAGCGCCTTGAACGTGCTTTCGGGATCCGCGCTGGTGATCCGCGCGGAGCCGCGCACCTTGGCGAACGCCTCGCGAAGCGCGTCCGGGGTGGCGCCGTGCCGTTTGAGCAGCTCGGCCACTGGCCCGCCTTCGGTGGCGAGGCCGACGAGGAGGTGCTCCGTCGAGACGTATTCGTCGCCGAGCTCGGTCGCGAGCTTCTGCGCGTGCGTCAGCGCCTTGACGGCGTTCGTGTCGAACTGCGGGCTCGACACGGTGGCGCCCGTCGCCGACGGCAGCGCCGCGATCAGCGGCTCCAGCTCCTTGTGCACCTGCGCCGGATCGGCCCCGACCGCGGTCAGCAGCGGTGCGGTGAGCCCCTCACCCTGCGCCAGCAGGGCGCCGAGCAGGTGCGCGGCCGCCACGTGCGGGTTCCCCGCCATCGTGGCCGCCTGTGCCGCCGACGAGATCGCCTGCTGGGTCTTCGTGGTCGGGTTGAAAGCGTCCATCCCTCACCTCGTACTAGGTCTTGCAAAGCTCTGTCGACAGGTACAACGTCAGGAAAGTTGAGTCTGTTCCACTCAACTCCGAAAAGTTTCAGCTCCCGGTCGGGGAGACGGCCTCCGCGGGCAGAAGCGGACCCACCCGGCCGAGGCCGACGACCGCCGTACAGGCGCACGCGGCCACGAGCACCCACGGGATCCAGACTGCCACGGAGAACAACGCCACGACGGCCGGAGCGATCACCGCGGCGAGGGTGAACGCGTACTGGAACGCCGCCAGATACCGGCCTCGCGCCTCCGGCGGCGCCGCGGCTTCGGCCAGCGCCCCGGAACGCGGGCCGAACGCGAGATCGCCCGCGGCCAGCACGAGGGTCGCCCCGAGCAGGTAAACCGGCTGGAAGACCTTCGGCACGAACACCACCACGAGGCACGCCAGGCACCACACCGCGAACAACGCCGAGCCCGCGCGCATGGCGGCGATCCGGGTCAGCCTCCGGGTGAGCCGCAGCCCGACGACTCCACCCAGACTGGTGACGACGGTGAGCAGCGCGATGATCGCGCCGGGAAGCCACCGAGGGCCGTGCAAGGCGTTGAAGACGTACACCGGCATTCCGATGAGGAAGAAGTCCATCGTGAGCGCGAACAGCCCGCTGAACACGATGAGCGCCAGGTACGGGCGGTTCCGCCAAACCCGCGCGGGGCCCGAGCGGCGCGGCAGGTGCCGCGGGGCGGGGGTGACCAGTGTCGACAGGATGGCCGCGGCGATGACGAAGGTCGCGACGTCGACCATCACGGCGACGTACAGTCCCTCGCGCCCGATCCACACCAGCAGCCCGGCCGCGGCGAGCCCACCCAACCCGAAGCCCGCGGAGCGCACCATCGCCGCTTCGGCGAACGGCCGGTCCTTCGGCCCTTCGCCCGCCACGTCGGCGATGAGCGAGAACTGCGAGCTGTAGAAGAACTGCTGCCCCGCCGCGAGCATGACGGACGCGCCGACGACACCGGCGAACCCGTCGGCCAGCAGGAAAGCGCCGACTCCGGCGGCCTGCAGGACATGGGAGCAGATCATCACCGTCCGCGGGCCGATCAGATCGACGAGACGACCGGCGATGGCGGGGACGAGCAGACCGGCGAACGCACCGAGAGTGACCGCGGCCCCCGCCTGGGCGAGGGGCAGACCCACCACACGAATGACGAAGACCAGCCCGAGCGGGAGGAACAGTCCCGAGCCGAAGTTGTCGATTCCCAAGGCGACCAGCAACGCGACCCGGTTACGCACCGATACGACGCTACCGGCGTCACGGCGCTACGAAAGGTCCGTTCAGTCAAGACCGGCGGGTAGGAACGGCCGACGTCAAACGTCGCAGGTCCGGACGGACAGGGCCGCGCGGACGTCGGTGTTCATCTCCGCCAGCCGCGTGGTCAGCTCGAGGACCTTTTCGTCGTCCCAGTCACCGAGCGCGCGCTCCATGAACTCCAGGTATCCGGCCCGCCTGCGGCCCAGTTCCGCGCGCCCGCGCTCGGAGACGCTGATGATCGACGCGCGGCCGTCCTCGGGGGCGGGACGGCGGTCCACCATGCCCGCCGCGGACAGCTGGGAGATTTGACGGCTGATGACCGAAAGGTCCACGAAACGTCGTTTGGCCAATTCCGAAGGGCGCGCCTCGCCGTGCTTCGCCAGATCCGACAGCAGCATCGCGGCCGCCGGGTGCAGGCCGGGGTCGTCCTGCCAGGCCTGCATTATCCAGGCGTGCTGCAGCTGCGAGGCGGCCTTCAGCTCACGCATCAGCTCGACCCTGGCGTCGTCCGCGGAGCTCATCGGTCCCTCCCGGCTACTTGTACAGTACAACTTTATTCGGCGACACTTGCGTAAGACAACTATTTACCTCGTGAGATCGCCCACTGCCGACCGGTTTCGAGTACACCCGTCCGGAGCAACGATGCGGGCAAAAGGGCTCTCGGCGGCTAGTCTCGCGAACGAGCCGGAAAGAGCCGACCGGCCCGACAGCCACTGACCGGAGAGGTGAATGATCCGTGAATTCTTCTCCAGTGGTCCCTCGTTCGTGAATCTGGGGAACCGTCTTCCGGCATGCGCTACCCGATCAGCGACTCCCAGCCCGTGACGGCCGACGCGGTCAGCCCGGTCCCGCGGTCCTCGGCGCCGCGCGAAGCCCCGCCCGCGGTCACCGCGATGGTGCGGCTCATCCGGGACACCTGGGCGAAGTCGGAGCCCTTCATCCCGGAGATCTCCCAGTTCTTCTACGGGATGCTGTTCACCCTCGCGCCGGCGACGCGTGACTTCTTCCCGATCAACATGGAGGTCCAGCGCGGCAGGCTGGTCCGCGCGCTGGTCCACATCGTGCAGATGGTCGACCGACCGGACGATCTCGTCCCGTTCCTGACCCAGCTCGGCCGCGACCACCGCAAGTTCGGTGTCATCCCGCGGCACTACGAGGCCGTCGGCACCGCGCTGCTCGCCTCGCTCAAGAACCATCTCGGTCCGGACTGGACACCCGAGGTCGAACGGGCCTGGGCGGAGGCGTTCACCATCGTCGCCCGCGCGATGCAGGAGGCCGCCGCGGCCGACGTCAACCCGGCGTCGTGGTCGGCCACCGTGCTCGAACACCGGCGGCTCACCTGGGATCTCGCCCTGGTCCGCGTCCAGCCCGAATTCCCGGTTCCGTACCAGCCCGGCCAGTACATGAGCGTCGAAGTACCGCAGCGGCCGCGGCTCTGGCGTTATCTGTCGCCGGCGAACGCGCCGCGCGAGGACGGCGGCATCGAGTTCCACGTGCGCGCCGTGGACGGCGGCTGGGTGTCGCGCGCCATCGTCAGCCACACGCAGCCCGGCGACGTCTGGCGGCTGGGGCCGCCGCTCGGCAGGCTTTCGGTCGACCGGAACGACGGCCGCGACGTCCTGATGATCGCCGGCGGTACCGGCGTCGCGCCGCTGCGCGCGATCCTGGACGACCTCGCGCAGTGGGGCGAGAACCCGAAGGTCCAGTTGTTCTACGGCGGACCGTCGCGTGAGGACCTTTACGACCTCGACGAGTTGCGCGCCCTGGCGGCCACGAACCCGTGGCTCACCGTGACCCCGGTGGTCGAACGCGGCGAAGAGGCCCCGGGCTGCGTGCAGGGCACGCTCGCGGAAGCCGTTACCCAGCAAGGATCCTGGCCGGGCCACCGGATCCTCGTCTCCGGTTCGCCCGCGATGATCCGCGCGACGGTGTCCCGGATGCTGGTCGCGGGCAGCGCGCTGGACCAGATCGCGTACGACCCCTTCACCATCGACTAGCAATTCGATTCTGCAATGGTGATCAGTCACCGGCGGCATACCGTTACGTGGACCAGGTGACCACGGAGAAAAACCCACCCGATCGGCGGATCACGCTTTCCGTCCATCGTGGCGAAAAACACTGGTGAGCAAGGGAAATCCCGCCTGCTTGATCACCTTTACTTAGTGCCAGACGGGGTTGACGGCGCGTATATCGTTTGCTCCGTTCGAGCGGGAAACAACCATTCTTGGATCCTTTCGCGACGTTCGGGCATACAGTCGGGAACCCGCGGGGGAAACGAGCACGATGACATCGGGTCTGGAGAATATGCCCGATCCAACTGGAGAAAATCGTTCACCCATGACTGCCGAAACAGTGAAATACGAGCATCCACCGAGCCCGTCGAGATCTTCACCGATTCCCGTCCCGCCCTTGATCGAAACGCCGTCGACGGACAAGACCGTCGAGATGGCCAAGCTCATCAGGGAGAGTTTCGCCGCCGTCGAAACGAAGGCCGAGGAGTTGTCCCAGTACTTCTACGGCGTCCTCTTCTCCGTTTCGCCGGACGCCAGGGCGTTGTTCCCGATCAACATGGCCACCCAGCGAAATCGTTTGCTGCGCGCACTCGTCTACGTCGTCCAGATGGTGGACCGGCCCGACGAACTGGCCACCTTCCTCGCCCAGCTCGGCCGGGACCACCGGAAGTTCGACGTCCTCGGCCGTCATTACGACGCCGTCGGTGTCGCGCTCATCGCCGCGTTGAAACGGTTCCTGAAGGACGGCTGGACACCGGAGCTGGAAGACGCCTGGGTCACCGCGTACGGCGTCATCGCGAAGAACATGCGCGAGGCCGCGGGCAAGGAGATCGGGCCGGCGTGGTGGAAGGCGACCGTCGTCGAGCACCGGCTCGCCACCCGCGACGTCGCCGTGATCAAGGTGCGCACCGATCAGCCGCTCCCGTACCGGGCAGGCGGTTACGTCAGTGTCGAAGTCCCGCAGCGGCCGCGGATGTGGCGGTACTTCTCGCCCGCCACCGCGCCGCACGACGACGGGACGATCGAGTTCCACGTGCACGCCGTACGCGGCGGCTGGGTCTCCCGCGCGATCGTCCACCACACCCGGTCCGGCGACGTCTGGCGGCTCGGCCCGTCGCTCGGCGCGCTTTCGGTGCACCACACGGAAAGCCGTCCGCTGCTGATGATCGGCGGCGGCACCGGCGTCTCACCGCTGCTCGCCCTGCTCGACGACATGTCGCGCTGGAAGAACAACCCGCCGGTGCATCTGTTCTTCGGCGGCCGCCGCCCGGAAGACCTCTACGCCCTCGACGAGCTTCGCGGGCTGACCGTCACCTGCCCTTGGCTGACGGTGACCCCGGTGACCGAGGAAGGCACCATCGCCGGCGGCGACCGCGGCACGCTGGCCACGGCGGTCACCCAGCGCGGCGCGTGGAAGGACCGCGACGTGTACGTCTGCGGGTCGCCGTCGATGATCCGGGCGACGATCGCGAAACTGCTCGCCGCCGGCACGGATCTGGCACGGATCAAGTACGACCCCTTCACCCTGGACTGAGCCGGCACGCCGTTCGTATTAGGCCGATCGGCTGTTCCACCTGGGCTCGACGCAGCAGTAGGTCAGTGAATCATTGACCGCGGTCACCGGCGGATTTATGGTCTAGACCACATTGCTCCCCCTCACGGGAACACCGTCGTTCCATCCCCCAGGAGCCGGCATGACCGTCAAACGCAAGCTCGTGGCAGCCGCCGCCGGTGCGATCCTCGCCCCGATCGCCATCGTCGCCATCCCCCAGGTGGCCAGCGCCCACGGCTACGTGCTGTCCCCGCCCAGCCGCCAGGCGAACTGCGCCCAGGGCAAGGTTTCCGGCTGCGGCGCGATCGTCTACGAACCCCAGAGCGTCGAAGGCCCGAAGGGGCTCCGCAGCTGCAACGGCGGCCTTCCCGGATTCGCCGAGCTCAACGACGAATCGAAGCCGTGGCCCGCCGCGTCGGTCGGCAACAGCGTGACCTTCAACTGGAAGTTCACCGCCTACCACCGGACCACGAACTACGAGTACTACATCGGCGGCACCAAGATCGCCGACATCAGCGGGAACAACTCCGCGCCGAAGGACCCGACGTCGCACACGGTGAGCCTGGCCGGCTTCAGCGGCCGCCAGAAGGTGCTCGCCATCTGGAACATCGCGGACACGCCGATGGCCTTCTACAGCTGCATCGACCTGCAGATCGGCGGTGGCGGCAACCCGCCCACCACGACCAACCCGCCCACGACGTCGAACCCGCCGACCAGCACCACCAACCCGCCCGCCGGCGGAACGTGGGCGGCCGGGGCGTCCTACACGGTCGGCAGCACGGTGACCTACGGCGGCGCCACCTACCGGTGCCAGATGGCGCATACGGCGATCCAAGGCTGGGAGCCGCCGAACACCCCCGCGCTGTGGACGCGCCAGTGAAGCTGGCCCTCGTTCTCGTCGCCGGTCTCGTGGCCCTCGCGGGCTGCGGGGCCGGCGACGGCTCACCGACCAACGCCGGCGCCCCGATCTCCCCGGTCCCCCAATCGGCGTCGGCGTCCGCGCAGTACAACGACGCCGACGTGATGTTCCTGCAGATGATGATCGCCCACAACGACCAGGGCGTGGAGATCGTCAAGCTGGTGAAGACCAAGCAGGCGCAGAAGCAGGAGCTGACGAATCTCGCGGCCGCCATCGAGGCGACACAGCAGACCGAGACCACCGACATGCGGAACTGGCTGAAGGCCTGGGGCAAACCCGAGACGGGTTCGGCGGACCCGCACGCGCATCACCACCACGGTGGCGACGGGCTCACCGACAAGGGACTCCTCGAAGCACTGTCCAAAAAGGATGGTGCGGAGTTCAGCCTCGACTTCGCGGACATCTTCGTCGCGCACCAGCACAACGGGGTCGCGCTGGCGAGGACCGAGCTGAAGGACGGCAAGAACCCCGAAGCGAAGGCGCTGGCCCAGCGGATCATGGACTCGCGCACCGGCGAGGTCCAGCAGATCCGGACCTTGGTGCCCGGCCAGTGACGCATTTGGTCCTCTGAATGCGGGGCTGGTCGTCGTGTCGCGAAAGCCACTTTCGCGACGTCTGATGTCCCGAAAGTGGCTTTCGCGGCATGGAGCACCGCGGGTCATCCTCGCGTCAAGTACGTGAAGGCCCCCGTCATTGCGTCTAGCGCAATGACGGGGGCCTTCACGTACTCGCGTGGGCGGGCGCCCGGCGCATTTAGAGGACTAATTGCGTTTTTTGGGCTTCCAGACCACGAGCGCGGTCTGCTGCCGCAGGGGAACGAGATCCTTGCGGTAGGAGGCGTGCACGGCCGCGGCCGTCTGTTCGGCGGCGACGTACGCCGCGGTGAGCTCCTCGGTCAGCTCGGCGATACGCGCGCGGAGCGCGTCGACCTGGTTCTCCAGCTCGATGATCCGCTTGATGCCGGCGAGGTTGACGCCGTCCTCTTGGGACAGCCGCTGCACTTCGCGCAGCAACGCGATGTCCCGCATCGAGTAACGCCGTCCGCCGCCGGAGGTCCGGCCCGGCGACACGAGACCCTGGCGGTCGTAGGACCGCAGGGTCTGCGCGTGCAGGCCGGAAAGCTGCGCCGCCACCGAAATGACGAACACCGGGGTGTCCTCGTCCGCACCGTGCGGCAGCCCGCCGAACATCGTGCTCACCTGCCTTCGAGAAGTTCGGTGATCTCCGGTCGCGGATCGTGGCCGGCCATGGCCTCCGCGTAGGCCTCCAGCGCTTCACGGGCCTTGTCGTCCAATTTGGCCGGGATGGCCGCCTGCAGGGTGACCAGCAGATCGCCCTGCGAGCCGTCACGTTTCGCGATCCCCTTGCCGCGCACGCGAAGCACGCGACCGCTCGCCGTGCCTTGCGGCACCTTCAGCGAGACCTTGCCCTCGAGCGTCGGCACGGTGATCGTGCCGCCGAGGGCCAGTTCCGCGAAGGACACCGGCACGGTGATCGTCAGGTCGAGGTCCTTGCGCCCGAACACCGCGTGCGGGGCGACGTGCACGCGGACGTACAGATCGCCCGGCTGCGCGCCGCCACGACCCGGTTCGCCCTGGCCCGCCAGCCGGATCCGCTGGTCGTCGGCGACGCCCGGCGGGATCCGCACGGTCAGCGTGCGGGTGCGGGTGCTGATGCCCTCGCCCGCGCATTCCGGGCAGGGGTCGTCGATGATCGTGCCGCGGCCGCGGCAGTCGCGGCACGGCTCCGAGAACGCGAACGCGCCCTGGCTCCGGCTGACCAGCCCGCTGCCCTGGCAGGTCGCGCACGTCCTCGGGGAGGTCCCCGGCTTCGCACCGTTTCCGCCGCAGGTGGAACAGGTCGCCGGGCTCGACAGCCGCAGCGGCAGGGTCGCGCCCTTGACCGCCTCGGCGAAGTCGATCCGGACGTCGGTCTCCACGTCCGAGCCGCGTTGCGGCCGGTTCGCCGTGGCACCGGCAGCGGCGCCACGACGGCCGAACAGCCCACCGAGGATGTCGCCGAGGCCGCCGAAGCCGCCCTGCTGCTGCCCCGCCTGGCCGAAGATGTCGCCGACGTCGAAACCGCCGCCGCCGGCACCGCCGCCCGGGAAGCCGAAGCCACCGGGACCGCCGGAGCCGAAGAGGCGGCGAGCCTCGTCGTACTCCTTGCGCTTGGCCGTGTCGGAAAGAACGCCGTACGCCTCGGAGACCGCCTTGAACTTCTTCTCGGCCTCCGCGTTGCCCGCGTTGGCGTCGGGGTGGTTCTCCTTGGCCAGCTTGCGGTAGGCCTTCTTGATCTCGTCCGCGGTGGCGTCGGAGGAGACGCCCAGCTCACGGTAGAAGTCCTTACCGATCCATTCCCGTGCACTCACCGAACGTCTCCTCCTTTCACGCCGTATCGCCGATCAGCGGTTGTTCTCATCGAAAAGTTCGCCCTCGAGCGGCAGCTCGCCGCCGACGGGCGGGTCCACCGGGGCGGCGCCGGGCTCGTGGTCGGTGACCCCGACCATCGCCGGGCGCAGCACGCGCTCGCCGAAGCGGTAGCCACGGCGCATCACCATGGTGACCGTCGGCTCGCTGACGTCCGGCGACGTGCTGTGCTGGACCGCCTCGTGGACGCTCGGGTCGAAGGGCTCGCCCTCGGCGCCGAACGACTCGAGGCCCGACCGCTGCAGGCTCCCGACCAGCTTCTCGCCGACCGCCTTGAAGGCACCGGTCAGATCGCCGTGCTGCTCCGCGCGCTCGAGGTCGTCGAGCAGCGGGAGCAGATCGTTGACGACCGACGCCTTCGCACCGACGACGACCTGCTCGCGGTCGCGGTCGACACGCTTGCGGTAGTTGGCGTACTCGGCCTGGAGACGCTGGAGGTCGGCGGTGCGTTCCGCCAGCTCCTTCTCCAGACCGGTGGCCACCGACACGGAGTCGTCCACAATGGACTCCCCGAGGCCGGGGCCCGCGTGTGCCGCGGGCTCCGGCTCGGTCGACGCGGCTTCTTCACTCGGAGCGGCGTGCTTCGGGCCGTCCTGGGTTTCGGCGGCCGGGGCGGCCGGGCGGACTTCACCGGTCAGCGGATCGATCCGCCTGCGGTCCCGCACGACCACCGGTTCCTCCGGGCCCCGGCCCTCGGTTTCGTCGTAGCGTCCCGTCACTTCTTGTCCTTCTCGTCTTCTTCGACGATCTCGGCGTCGACGACGTCGTCCGCCTTGGCCTGCGAACCGGCACCCGCGCCCGCCGCACCGGCGGCGCCTTCACCGGCGGCACCTTCGGCACCCGGGGTGGCGTTCGCGTAGAGGGCGGTGCCCAGCTCCTGCGAAGCGGTGTTCAGCTTCTCGATGGACTCGCGGATCTTCGCCGAGTCGGTGCCCTTGAGCGCCTCGTTGGCCTCGTCGATCGCGGACTTCACCTTGCCCTTGAGCTCGTCGGGCAGCTTGTCCTCGTTGTCCTTGACGAACTTCTCGGTCTGGTAGACCAGCGTCTCCGCCTGGTTGCGGGTCTCCGCCTCCTCGCGGCGCTGCTTGTCCTCCTCGGCGTGCGCCTCGGCGTCCTTGACCATGCGCTCGATGTCGTCCTTCGGCAGCGCGGAGCCACCGGTGATCGTCATCGACTGCTCCTTGTTCGTGCCGAGGTCCTTCGCGAGGACGTGCACGATGCCGTTGGCGTCGATGTCGAAGGTGACCTCGATCTGCGGCACGCCACGCGGGGCGGGCGGGAGACCGGTCAGCTCGAACATGCCGAGCTTCTTGTTGTGCGCGGCGATCTCGCGCTCACCCTGGAACACCTGGATCTGCACCGACGGCTGGTTGTCGTCCGCGGTGGAGAAGATCTCCGAACGCTTGGTCGGGATCGTGGTGTTGCGCTCGATGAGCTTGGTGAACACGCCGCCCTTGGTCTCGATGCCCAGCGAAAGCGGGGTCACGTCGAGCAGCAGGACGTCCTTGACCTCGCCCTTGAGCACACCGGCCTGCAGCGCCGCGCCGACCGCGACGACCTCGTCCGGGTTCACGCCCTTGTTCGGCTCGCGGCCGCCGGTCAGCTCCTTGACCAGCTCGGACACGGCCGGCATGCGGGTGGAACCACCCACGAGCACGACGTGGTCGATGTCGCCGACGGCGACACCCGCGTCACGGATGACGTTGTTGAACGGCTTGCGGGTGCGCTCGAGCAGGTCCGAGGTGATCTTCTGGAACTCGGCGCGGGAAAGCTGCTCGTCGAGGAACAGCGGGTTCTTGTCCGCGTCCACGGTGATGTACGGCAGGTTGATGCTGGCCGAGTTCGAGCTGGACAGCTCGATCTTCGCCTTCTCGGCGGCCTCACGGATGCGCTGGAGCGCCATCTTGTCCTTGGTGAGGTCGATGCCGTTGGACGACTTGAACTTGTCGACCAGCCAGGTGACGATCCGCTCGTCCCAGTCGTCACCGCCGAGGTGGTTGTCACCGGAGGTCGCGCGGACCTCGACGACACCCTCGCCGATCTCCAGCAGCGAGACGTCGAACGTACCGCCACCGAGGTCGAAGACCAGGATGGTCTGTTCCTTCTCGCCCTTGTCGAGGCCGTACGCCAGCGCCGCCGCGGTGGGCTCGTTGACGATGCGGAGCACGTTCAGGCCGGCGATCTGCCCGGCCTCCTTGGTGGCCTGCCGCTGCGCGTCCTCGAAGTAGGCGGGGACGGTGATGACCGCGTCGGTGATGGTCTCGCCCAGGTACGCCTCGGCGTCGCGCTTGAGCTTCATCAGCACGCGGGCGCTGATCTCCTGCGAGGTGTAGGCCTTGCCGTCGATCTCGGTCTTCCAGTCGGTACCGATGTGCCGCTTGACCGACCGGATGGTCCGGTCGACGTTCGTCACGGCCTGGTTCTTCGCCGGCTGGCCGGTCAGCACTTCGCCGTTCTTGGCGAAGGCGACGATGGACGGGGTGGTGCGGGAACCTTCCGAGTTGGCGATGACCGTCGGCTCGCCGCCCTCAAGGACAGCGACGACCGAGTTGGTCGTGCCGAGGTCGATGCCGACCGCTCGCGCCATGGTGTGATCCTCCTGCTAGTTCGTGACCTGCACGTTCTCACCCACCTTGAGTGGGCTCAACGCAAGTTGTATCGGGATGGTGGGGCTTCCGTCAAGCCGGACTTGAGTCACCCTCACTCAACCTTGTATCCGGCTCAACGTGCGGCACGGCCGTCTTGTTCCCGGACTACCGGCAGACCGTGCCCGGAGCGGGTGTGACACCGCTCACCAGGTACTTCACCTCTTCGGAACGCACGCAGGCCGAGTTCAGCAGCCCCGTGTGCCCGTACCCGGCGTCGACGAGCAACGTCGAGTTCTCGATGTTCCTCGCGAGCCCCTTCGCCCAAACGAGCGGCGTCGCCGGATCGTGTTCACCGCCGACCACGAGGATCGGCGCCGCGCCGCTCACCTTCTGCGGCCGCGGCAGGTACGCCGGCGGCACCGGCCAGGCCGCGCACCCGCTCGCCATGTCCCAGAACTCCGAGTACCGCCAGCCGTGCGGCGAGAGCGCCTTCACCAGTCCCTGCATCGCCCGCATGTCGGCGTAGGAGGTGAACGGCGAGCCGAAGTCGTGACAGCCGATCGAGCGATACGCGCCATAGGACGGGTCGAGCTGCGAATACGGCAGCAGTCCGTCCGCGTCGCCCGCCGTCGCGGCGTCGATCGCCTTCGCCAAGCCCGGCCAGAACGCGGGCAAGATGAGGTTGCCGTAGACCCCGGACGCCAGCTCCTCGGCGGTCACGTTCCGCCCGAGCTGCTTCGACGGCACGCCGCCGGGCGTCCGCATCAAGGCGTCGTAGGTGGCGAGGACGTCCTTGCCGCGAAGCACGCACTCGGCCGACGTCGTGCACCACTTCGCGAAGTCCTTGAGGGCGCCTTCGGTCGCGACTGCTTCTTCGAGGACCGCCTGCCTGGTGGGCCGCGAGTGGTCGACAGCGCCGTCGAGCACCATGGCCCGGACCCGCTTCGGGTACTTCTCCGCGTACACGGCGCCGAGTTCGGATCCGTAGGAGACGCCGAGCCAGTTCACCTTCGGCTCGCCGAGGGCGGCCCGGATCGCCTCGACGTCGTCCGCCGCCCGCCAAGTGTCCACTGAGGACAATCCCGGCCCGGTCCTCTTCAGGCATTCGCCGCCCGAAGCGCGGTTGTGCGCGAGGAGCTTGTCGTAATCGGCGCGACTCCGGGGAAACCGGCTGACCGACGGATCATGCAGACCCGGCCCGCAGGTGATCGCGGGCGTGCTTTCGCCGACGCCGCGCGGGTCGAACCCGATGACGTCGAACCGCTGCCGAACTTCGGCCATCTCCGGCTTGTCCAGCGCGAAACCGCGGCCGCCGTACTTCAGCACGGTGACCCCGGCGCCACCGGGACCGCCCGGATTCGTCAGCAGCGAACCGACGCGGCGCGCGGGATCGGTCGCGGGCAGTTTCGCCAGCGCGATCGAAAAGCCGTCGCCGACAGGCAGGCTCGCGCATTCCAGCGTCGGCGCGTACTCGGTCGCGCACGGCTTCCAGCCGATCCCGGCCGCGGCGGACGCCGGCGCCGCGGAAAGCGGCAGCAGGGTCAGCGCGGTGATCGCGGCCAGCGTCTTCACGCGGGCTTCACCGTGATCGAGCCGGTGCCGGACTGGAGGTCCAGGACGTGCGCCGACGCCTGGTCCTGCCGGACGCCGCCGGTTTCGACCTTGCCGACCTCCGCCTTCGCGCGGACCTGGTACGCGCCGTCGGGGACGGACACGACGACCTTGCCGACCTCCGCGTTCGCGGTGACCGCGCCGGGTTTCGCGAGCCCGACCTCGATGTCACCGGTGCCGGTGCGCAGGTTGACCGGCCCGGACGTGCTCATCACCTTCAGATCGCCGACGTCGCCCTTCAGGTCGACCGAGGCGGCGCGGGCGAGCGTGATCTTGCCGGTGCCGATGGACCCGGAAATCGCCAGTTCGCGTGGCACCACGACGTCGTAATCCACGCCGCACTGCTGACAGCCGCCGAGGACCAGCGTGCCGTTCTCGACACTGTGCGTCTTTCCGGGATTCTTGCCGGTGTACGTCACTTCGCGGCGCAGTGAGACGGGCGCGCCGTCCTCGACCCGGAGCGTGACCCCGCCGACCGGGACGTCCACCCGGATCGCGGTGATCTGCTCGGTGACGGGCGCGCCGTCGCTCAGCTTCTGCTGGTTTTCCCCTGTGCAGCCGACGATCCCGAAGGCGGTCAGCGCGCCGAGAGCGAGCGCGCCGAGGACGCGCTTCTCCTTGTTCCCCATGAGAAAGTATTCCCCCGAAAAGTCGGTCAGGCCGCTTGGACCTTGACGCTTCCGCTGTCGGTGTTGAGATCGAGCCGGTGCTGTGCCGAACCGGACTGGTTCACGTCGATGTCGCGGTGGCCGCTGCCGGAACCGCCCGTGACGTTGTACTCGCCGGGCGGGACGGTGACCTCGACCGAACCGCTGTCGGTCTGGGCGGTGACGTCCGCGCCCTTGAGCAGTTCGAGTTCGATGCGGCCGCTGTCGGTGCGGGCCTCGACGTTGCCGCCGAGCCGTTCCCCCTTGATGGCACCGGAAGCGGCCTGCACGGTGACGGCCTGGCCGATGTTCGCCAGTTCGACGCGGCCCGCGTCGGACCGCACCTTCACGGTGCCCGGCACGTCGGCGACGGAAACAGCGCCGGAATCGACGATGACGTCCACAGTGGACACTCCGGCGATGTCGAGCGCCCCCGAGTCCAGCTTGCCCGAGACCGGGACACCGGCCGGGACCACCACGTCGTAGCCGACCTCGCAGGTCGTTCCGCAGTCCGCGAGGACCAGGGTGTCGCCTTCCACGCGGAACGCGTCGCCCGGCTTGTTCCAGCGGTACTCGAACTCCTGGTGGATCCGGACCGGCCCCTCGCCGGTGCGGATCTTGACCTTGCCCTCGTCGTTGTCGATCCGCACGCTGCGGATCGGCTGGGTCACCTCCGCGGTGGCCTCCGCGTCGGACGGCCACCACCAGCCGAGGCCGGTGAGGACACCGACGCCGATCAACGCGATGCCTCCGATCGCGAGGAGTGGGCGCGCCATGGTCTTGAGTCCCTCCAGAGCAGGTTTTCGTGTAGCTCGACGCTAAGGGCAGCGCGGCGGGTTGGACATAGGGGTAACCCCCGGATTCGTCCCTGAACCCGCGCCGGGGTCCTCGGGGTCATAGGCACTCTCCGGCAAGTCTTGTTCGCGGTCTTCGCGCCCAGGCGGCCCCTGACGGCACGGGCGGATACGGCCGAGTACGACCCGGTACGAGGCCGATCCGCCCGCACCGCCAGGAACCACCTGGATCACGAAGCCCATCGAACAGACTCACCGGACAGCGCCTAGCCTGGCTCCGTCATCTGTTCGACGATCAGGAGGACGCATGCCGCAGGCACCCGATCCGTACGAATTCCTGCCCGATCTGCCTGCCTTCAGCTTGAGCAGCACCGACATCGAGGAAGGCGGTTTCCTGCCGACGCCCCAGCTTTCCGGGATCTTCGGCGCGGGCGGCGAGGACCGTTCCCCGCAGCTGTCCTGGGAGGGCTTTCCCGACGGGACCAAGAGTTTCGCGGTGACCTGCTACGACCCCGACGCCCCGACGGCGAGCGGGTTCTGGCACTGGGCGGTTTTCAACATCCCGGCGTCGGTGACGGCGCTGGCCGCGAACGCGGGCGACGAGGCGGGCTCCGGCCTGCCGGAAGGCGCGGTCACCCTGAAGGGGGACGGCGGCGTAAAGCAGTTCCTCGGCGCTGCCCCGCCGCCCGGGCACGGGCCGCACCGGTACATCTTCACGGTGCACGCCGTGGACGTCGAAAAGCTGGAAGTCGGCGAAGACGCCACGCCGGCATTCCTCGGCTTCAACCTCTTCAGCCACGCGATCGCCCGGGCGTCGCTGACGGCCCTGCACGAGAACAAGGGCTGAAGGACGCTTTCCCCGCATGGCACGCGGTGAAGGACGCTTTCACCACGTCTCATGCGGGGAAGGTCCCCTTCAGCACTGCCCGTTCGCCCGCGAACGCTCCATGTACTGCCCCTCGGGCGGGTCACCGAAGCCGAACCGCCGGTACAGCCCGTGCGCGTCGGCGGTGTGCAGCATCCACCGGAACTTCGCGCCCGGCCCGTTGTCGATCATCTCCCGGACCAGTTCCTTGCCGAGCCCCGCGCCGCGCGCCTCGTCGACGACGAAGACGTCCGCGAGATAGGCACTGCCGACGGTGTCCGAGAACGCCCGCGCGAACCCGACCAGGCGACCGGTCGAGGTCTCGTACGCGCCCACGACGCGCCAAGCGTTCCTGAAGACCTTCTCGACCAGCTCGCGGTCTCGCCACTTGCCCCAGTAGACCTCGGTGGACAGGTGCTTCCACACCACGTCGAGGTCCACCCGTGCCGGGTCGTCATCCAGTTCGTATGCGCCGACAGTCCTCATGATCCGAACGCTACCCAGCAGGTCAACGAGGTTTCAGCAGGTAGTCCACCACCGGCCGCAGTTCCTCCGCGGACGGCGGCTCGTCGTCGATGAGGCCCTGGATCAGCAGGCCGTCGATCCCGGCGAGGAACACCCGGAACGCGACCTCGTCGTCGTGCCGGACCATCGAGGTCAGCACGTCCAGCCAGCGCCGGGCGGCGGGCCGCAGCTCGGGTTTGCGCGCGGCCAGCAGGTACAGCTCGTACTCCGCCATCGTCCGCCCGCGGCGCGGGCCCAACGCCTCCGCGAGCAGCCCGGCGACCTCTTCCGCGCCGCGGCTGCCGCGCGACCGGGCGCGGTCGATCATCCAGTAGACCTCGGTCGCCATGTCCCGCGCGCACGAGATGAGGGTCGCGATCAGCAGGTCGTCGAGGCTCGAGAAGTGATAGGTCGTCGAAGCCGTCGGCACGCCCGCCTCGGCGGCGACCGTCCGATGGGTGACGCCGGCGACGCCGTCCCGTTCGATCACCCGCAACGCGGCCGCGATGATCTCCTCACGCCGCTTCTCACCCCTGGCCTTGCGGCCGTCGACCTGGATCTTCACTTAGTGCGCGCTCCCTGCCTCGATCAACACGACACCGCCGACCACCAGTACCAGACCGGCGATCACGGACAGGTTGACCGGTTCCTTGAAGAAGACGATGCCGACGGCCGCCACCAGCGCGACCCCGGCCGCGGCCCAGATCGCGTAGGCGACGCTCACCGGCACGCCCGCCTTCAGTACATACGCGAGCGCGACGAACGCGACGGCGTATCCGACGACCACGACGATCGACGGCCCCACCTTGCTGAAGCCCTCGGAAAGTTTCAACGACACCGTCGCGGATACCTCAGCGGCGATGGCCAAAGCCAGAAGGAGATACGCACCCATGTCACAAAAACTACCTGGACGATCGTCTTAAAACCAAGAGAGGCGTACACCACATCGGTGGGACTTGGGCGCGGTCAGTGGGTTACCCATCAGTAAGAAGCATTAGTCTGCCCGAACCACCACACGCTTCACTCGGACGAAAGGCACCCGACGATGGGCGCTGTACAGCTGACGCTCGGCGGGATCGCGGTCCTGCTCGGCGTCGTCGCCTGGGGAATGTTCTTCGCGACCATCGCCCGCTTCGTGCGGGTGATCCGCCTCGGTCAGCCGGACTCGACCCGCAACGGCCCGTTCATCCCGCGCATGAAGACCCTGATCAAGGAATTCGCCGCGCACACCCGGATGAACAAGGTCAAGAGCGTCGGCCCGGCGCACTGGCTGGTCATGTGGGGCTTCCTGATCGGGTCGCTCGCGCTGTTCGAGGCCTACGGCGAGGTCTTCGTCCCGACCTGGGGCTGGCCCATCCTCGACGACTGGTCGCTGTTCCAGCTGCTCATGGAGCTGCTCGGGGTCGGCACCATCGTCGGCATCCTGGTGCTGATCTGGGTCCGCCAGAAGAACCACCCGCGCCGCGCCGACCGGCAGTCCCGCTTCCAGGGCTCCAACTTCAAGTGGGCGTACTTCATCGAGGCCGTCGTGCTCATCGAGGGCATCGGCATCATCGGCGTCCGCGCCGCGAAGTCCGCGCTGAACGTCCACGAAACCCCGATCTGGGCGGCGTTCGTCTCACACCCCATCGGTGAGCTGCTGCCCGCCAGCCCGAACCTGGTCTCGGTGTTCGCCTTCGTCAAGCTGATGAGCGCGACGATCTGGCTGATCGTCATCGCGCGCACGATGACCATGGGTATCGCCTGGCACCGGTTCAGCGCCTTCTTCAACATCTACTTCAAACGCGAGGACGACGGCGGAGTCGCGCTGGGCGCGCTCAAGCCGATGATGAGCAACGGCAAGGTGCTCGACCTCGAAGAGGCGGACCCGGACGAGGACACCTTCGGCGTCGGCAAGATCGAGGACTTCAGCTGGAAGGGCTGGCTGGACTTCTCCACCTGCACCGAATGCGGCCGCTGCCAGTCGCAATGCCCCGCGTGGAACACCGGCAAGCCGCTCTCGCCGAAGCTGCTCATCACGCAGCTTCGCGACCACGCCTACGCGAAGGCGCCGTACCTGCTCGCAGGCGGCAAGCGCGACATGGCCGGTGACGAGGTCGGTCTGTCCGGCGACGACATGTACGCGGGTATCGACGTCCTCGCGATCGCCGAGTCCCAGAAGGCCCTCATCGGTGACGACGGTGGCGTCATCGACCCCGAGGTGCTGTGGTCCTGCACTTCGTGCGGCGCTTGCGTCGAGCAGTGCCCGGTGGACATCGAGCACGTCGACCACATCGTCGACATGCGCCGCTACCAGGTGATGATCGAGTCCGCGTTCCCCAGCGAGCTCAACGGGATGTTCAAGAACCTGGAGAACAAGGGCAACCCGTGGGGCCAGAACGCCAAGGACCGGCTCGCCTGGACCGAGGACCTGGACTTCGAGGTGCCGGTGTTCGACGGCGACCTCGGCGACACCGAGTACCTCTTCTGGGTCGGCTGCGCCGGCGCGTTCGAGGACCGCGCGAAGAAGACCACGCGGGCCGTCGCGGAGCTGCTGCACATCGCGGGCGTCAAGTACACCGTGCTCGGCTCGGAGGAGTCGTGCACCGGTGACCCGGCCCGCCGCGCGGGCAACGAGTTCCTGTTCCAGATGCTGGCGCAGCAGAACGTCGAGATCCTGAACTCGGTGTTCGAGGGCCGCGAACGCAAGGCGCGCAAGGTGGTCGTCACCTGTGCCCACTGCTTCAACACCCTCGCGAACGAGTACCCGGAGCTCGGCGGCCAGTTCGACGTCGTGCACCACACGCAGCTGCTCAACCGCCTGGTGCGGGAGAAGCACCTGACCCCGGTGGCCCCCGTCGCCGAGGACGTCACCTACCACGACCCGTGCTACCTGGGCCGCCACAACAAGGTCTACGACGCTCCGCGTGAGCTCGTCGGCGCTTCGGGCGCGCAGCTGCGCGAAATGCCGCGACACGGTGACCGCTCGATGTGCTGTGGCGCCGGTGGCGCGCGGATGTGGATGGAAGAGAAGATCGGCAAGCGGATCAACGTCGAGCGCGTCGACGAAGCGCTCGGCACCGCCCCGTCGAAGATCGCGACCGGTTGCCCGTTCTGCCGCGTGATGCTCACCGACGGCGTCACCGCGCGCCAGAGCGACGGGCAGGCGAGCGAGAAGGTCGAGGTCGTCGATGTCGCCCAGCTGCTGCTGACCGCCGTCAAGCGGAAGCCGGAGCCGCAACTGGTCCCGGCGGGAGCGCCCTCCCTGGACGCCGTCTCGGACGCCGAACTCGACGGAAAGGCCGACGTGCCCACCGACGAAACGGCCACCGGAACCCCGCTTCCGGAGGAAGACAAGTAGAACGTCACATCCGGAGGGAACATTCTCTCGCACATAATGCGAGAGAATGTTCCCTCTTGTTTTATGGCGTCCGGGCCATTCGGTCCCGTTACCCGTTCGGCGGTACACCGTGGCGATAGGCTGCAGCGGATCCGAAAAAAGGGGCGAGGAAATCGATGGGCAACCGGCACGAACTCCGCTCGGTCAAGGAACACCGGCTCGCGATGCCGGGGTCGCCGACCGTTCGCCCGCCCGCCCGCGTCCCTTCTTCCGCGGCATTCGCCAGGATGGCCCAGGAAGCGACCATCCCCAGCATCCCGGCCGCCCGGCGGCCGCCGCGGCAGGAACGCCGTCGCACACGCGTCCGCCCGTACGTCCGCACGGGCGGACGCACACAGTCCAAACGGAACTTCGCGATCGAAGCGATGATTTCCGTCCGGAACGACGCGCCGTGGAACGCGCCGGGGTTCAGCGTCGAATTCCATTCCGTGAGATCGCTGTGCAGGCGGCCGACTTCCGTCGCCGAAGTCGCCGCGGCCCTCAGCGTTCCACTGGGCGTTGCAAAGGTCCTTTTGGGTGATATGGCCGAACTCGGTTTGGTCACCGTTCATGAAACGCAGGCCGAATTCGACGGCCATCCGGCACTCGCCTTGATGGAACGTGTCCTGCAGGGTTTGCGTCGCCTGTGAGATCGGCGCACTCGCACTACGCTACGCGAGGTGAGTGAAGAATCCGGTGACGAAAGCACGCTGACCGTGGTGCTGGCGGGTGGGGTCAACCTCGCCATCGCCGTGCTGAAGCTGATCGCCGGGATCATCACCGGATCCGGCGCGATGCTGTCGGAAGCCGCGCACTCGGTGGCCGACACGATCACCGAGGTGCTCCTGCTGACCGCGCTGAAGCGGTCGGACCGGCCCGCCGACCGCGTCCACCCGTTCGGCTACGGCAAGGAGCGGTACTTCTGGTCGCTGCTCGCGGCGGTGTCGATCTTCGCCTCGGGCGCGATGTTCGCGCTCTACGAAGGCTTTTCGACGGTCTTCGGCGAGGCGACCGAGCAGACCGACCCGATCGTCGGCTACGTCGTCCTCGCGATCGCGTTCGCGCTCGAATCCGTCTCGTGGTTCCAGGCCGTGCGGCAGGTGCGCCGCGATGCCGCCGAATCGGGCCAGAAGGTCTCGGTCTACCTGCGGATGATCGACGATCCGGCGCCGAAGACCGTGCTGTTCGAGGATTCGGCCGCGCTGATCGGCCTGCTGCTCGCGTTCGCCGGGATCGGGCTGCACCAGCTCACCGGCTCGCACGTCTGGGACGGCGCGGCGTCGATCGCGATCGGTGTCCTGCTCGCGCTGGTCGCCTACCTGCTCGGCCGCACCAACCGGGGCCTGCTGATCGGCAGGCAGGCGGATCCGAGGCTGGTGCGCGCGGTGCGCGACCATCTGAGGAAGGCGCCCGAGATCGAAGCCGTCGTCGACCTGCAGACCATGCTGATGGGCACCGATCAGGTGCTCGTCTGCGCCCGCGTCGACTTCGACGACACGCTCGGCGCCGCGGAGGTCGAACGCGCCTGCGTCCGGATGGCGACCGAACTGACGGGGAGCTTCGGCGACGTCACCGAGGTGTTCATCGAACCCGTCCCACGCACGGACGCCGAGCTGCGCGCGGCCGTGCTCGCCCGCTACGGCGACTGGGACAAGGGTCAGTAACCGAAGTTCTGCGTCCAGTACATGCCCTTGGTGTTGACGCCGACGCCGATCTTCTTCAGCTTGCAGTTGAGGATGTTCGCGCGGTGGCCCTCGGAGTTCATCCAGGCGTCCATCACCTTGGCCGCGTTCGACTGGCCCTTGGCGATGTTCTCGGCGCCGGGCTTGTCGTAGCCCGCGGCGCGGATGCGCTGGTCGAACGTGACGCCTTCCGGTGTCGTGTGCGAGAAGTAGTTGCGGGCCGACATGTCGTCGCTGTGCCCCTGCGCCGCGGCGGCGAGATGCGGCTCGTTGCTCACCGGCGAGCAGCCGGCGTCGGCGCGCTCGGCGTTGACCAGGTCGATGACCTGTCCGGCGAGCGAGCTGTCCTGCGAACGCGGCGGTGCCGGCGCCTTGCTCGAAGTGGGCTTGGGAGCCTCGGAGGACTGGGCTGGCGGCTCGGCCGCGGCGGAAGACGAGCTGGGCGGCGCCGAGGATGACGTGGGAGCCGCCGAAGACGACGTCGGGGCAGGCGACCCGGGCGCGGGGCCGCCAGGGGCAGGGGCGGACGTCTGACCGAAGTAAGAGGGGGGCTTCGCGAGGGCGTCGCCGGGTCTGCCCTTGGTGTCGGGCACGCTGAGTGAGAGATTGCTCAGCGCGGTGCCCTGGAACCGGTCGGTCACCATCAGGTAGCTCGCGCTGGCGATCACCCCGCCCAGCAGGACACTGAGCGTGACTAGCAGTAACCGGCTTCGCGTTCTATTGGGGGACACGGGGCCGAAATTTATCACGAACCGGTTACGGCAATACCCCCGAAAGTAGTAATACCGGTCAGCGGCTCAGGCGGCCCGTGGAGTCGTGCGTGATCGCCGCCGCGTCGGCGAGGAACCGGACCACGGTCTCCAGCTCCCCGTCCGTGTAGTTCTCGCAGGCCTCGCGGACCGACTTCACCAGGTGATCCCACAGGGGCGCGGCCGAGGCCATCATCGCCCCGTCGATCTCGATGAGCACCTTTCGCCGATCCTCGGGATGCGGCTTCCGGGCGACGATCCGCTTGCTTTCGAGCCTGTCGATGAGCGCCGTGATCGACGCCGGCGCGAGCCCCGAAAGGTGCGACAGCGCCTTGGGCGTCTGCGGCCCGAAGCGGACGAGGTAGTCGGTGACCTTGCTTTCGACGGCCGAAAGGCCGCGCTGCTCGGCGATCGCCGTGTGGAACATGACCGTCTCCGTCGACAGCGCGCGCGCCCCGCCGAGGACCCGCTCGATCAGTTCCGCTCGCTCGCTTGACACATCGGCCAGCCTAGCGGAGTCTTTAGTTCGATAGAACGAATTAGTTTCTAAGATATTCGATGGGGTGAACGACATGGCGAAGGTACTGATCGCCGGCGGGGGTATCGCGGGCACGATCACGGCGATCGCACTGCACGAGACGGGCCACGAGCCGGTGATCCACGAGGCGTACGACCGGACCGCGGAAGGCGTCGGCGCGTTCCTGACCCTCGCGGTGAACGGTCTCGACGCTCTGGGACCGTTGGGACTGAAAAGCCTGGTCAAGAGCTTGGGATTCGATACACCACGGATCAAGATGCACCTCGGTGACGGACGTGAGCTGGCGGATTTCGCCCTCGGCGGGCAGCTCGAAGACGGCACGGTGAGCCAGACGGTGCTGCGCTCCGAGCTGTACGTCGGGCTACGCGACGAAGCCGTCAGACGCGGCATCGAGATCCGCTACGGCAAGCGTTTGGCCGACGCGCGCGAGACCGCTTCGGGGGTCCTCGCGACCTTCGAGGACGGCTCGTCGGCCGAGGGCGACCTGCTGATCGGCGCGGACGGACTGCGCTCGCGGGTGCGGACGATCATCGACCCGAAGGCGCCGTCACCGCGCTACGTGCCCTTGCTGAACACCGGCGGGCTGGCCGAGGGCCCGCGTTTGGACGACGAACCCGGCGTCATGCACATGACGTTCGGCAGGCGGCTGTTCTTCGCGCACGTCGTCCACCCGGACGGCGGCGTCTGGTGGTTCGCGAACGTGCCCCGGAAGCGTGAGCCGTCTCCGGCCGACCTCACCGTGCCGGCCACCTGGCGAGAGGACCTGATCCGGGGGTTGGCGGTGGATCGCACCCCGGCCGTCGAGATCGTGCGCGCGACGCGCGAGATCTACCGGCCGTGGGCGACGTACGACTTCCCGAGCGTGCCGGCCTGGCGGACCGACCGGATGGTCATCATCGGCGACGCCGCCCACGCGACCTCACCGGCGGCGGGGCAAGGCGCCGCGATGGCCATCGAGGACGCCGTCACGCTGGCGCGATGCCTGCGCGACGTGCCCTCGATCCCGAAGGCGCTCGCCGCCTACGAAGGGCTGCGGCGCGAGCGCGTCGAAGCCGTCGTCGAGCGCGGGAAGCGCAACGGCGACGACAAGGCGGTCGGGCCCGTCGGGCGGGTGATCCGGGACTTCTTCCTCACACGGGCGTTCAAGAACCCGCCGGCGGAGGATCCGAACGCCTTCATGTGGCGGCACCGGATCGATTGGAATGCCCCGGTCGCTTCTTAGCGCCAGGTGTCGACGCGGTGGAAGTTCTTGTACGCGCGGCTCGGCGTCGGGCCCCGCTGCCCCTGGTAACGCGAACCGGCCTCGTTCGAGCCGTACGGGAACTCCGCAGCGCTGGACAGGCGGAAGATGCAGAGCTGGCCGATCTTCATGCCGGGCCAGAGCGTGATCGGCAAGTTGGCGACGTTCGACAGCTCCAGCGTGATGTGACCGGAAAAGCCCGGGTCGATGAAGCCCGCGGTCGAGTGCGTGAGCAGGCCGAGCCGGCCGAGGGAGGACTTGCCCTCCAGGCGGCCGGCGAGGTCGTCGGCGAGCGTGACGGTCTCGTAGGTGGAGCCGAGGACGAACTCGCCCGGGTGAAGGACGAAGGGGTCTTCGCCCTCCTTCTCGACCAGCGAGGTCAGCTCGTCCTGCTGGAGCTGCGGGTCGATATGCGTGTACTTGCTGTTGTCGAACACGCGGAAGTAGCGGTCGAGTCGCACGTCGATGCTCGACGGCTGGACCATCGTCGGGTCGAACGGGTCGACGCCGAGACGGCCTGCGTCGAGCTCTTTACGGAGGTCACGGTCGCTGAGGAGCACGCGATCAGCGTAGTCAAGCGGCCTTCATGTGCCTGCCGTAGGTCGGGTCGAGCCCGAACACCTTGGTGACCTGCCGCAGGTAGTGGCGCCGTCCGGCGGCTCCGAGCAGTTCCTGGAGCGCCGTCGCTCCGGGCACCACCCGCCGGACGGTCTCGGCGGCGAAGTTGACGCCCGCCGCCGCGACCACCGCCGCCTGGGCGATCGGGTCGTCGGGCAGTTCGAGGAAGTCGGCGTTGGTCTTGCCCAGCAGGAGCCTGCTGATCGCGCCGTGCCCGGCGACCGACACGTGCGCGAGGACCTTGCCGAGCGCGCCGCGGCCCTCACCGATCCCGGCGTGGGATTTCATGAGCGCCGCGGCGAGGCGCTTGGAATCGTCGTCCGGGATGAACTCGGTGGTGGCGAGCAGCCACAGCAGACGCCAGGCGTCGTCCTCGCCGGCGGGCAGGAGCTCCTCGTCGACGCCCATCAGCCAGCCGACGTAACGCCAAAGGTGGAGGATGTCGGCGCGCTCACGGGCGCTGTAGCGGAGCCCGAGCAGTTGCGTGCCGAAGACGTAGACGAGCGAGAAGAGCAGGAGCGTGCCCGCGGTCTGGACCTGGTTGACCGGCTTGTCCCAAGCGGCGTAGTCCCAGTCCTTGCGGCGGTTCATGGCCGCGCGGACATGCGCGTGCACGATCCGCACCCGCAACGCGGATTCGTACCCGCGCCCGCCGGGCACCAACGCGCCCGGCGTCGTCACGTGGATCCACCACGTCGCCGTCTCGACGAGCCGCCGTGCCGCCTTGTACTCGATCTCGCCGGTGCCGACGAGCGACTTCGTGGCACGCGACGCGAGATAGCCGCCCATCAGCGAAACGTCGCCGAGCGGGAACAGGCCGAGCAACCCGGCGCGCGTGATCGCCCGCGCTCCGCGGTCCAGCCGGTCCGGGTCGACCCAGTAGGGCGTCGCCTCGACGTCGCGGAAGAAGGCTTCAAGCTCCTCCGGCGGACTCTCGACGCTGTCGATGCCTTGCCGCAGCGCCTGTTCGAACTGGGGCTGCGCGCCCTTACGCAGCAACGGCACCAGCACGTCGGCCGCCGGGTCCTCGCGCTGCGCGAACTGCCGCAACCGGGCGACCTGGCGCTCGTCGCCCCTGATGTCGCCCTCGATGAACAACCTCGACGCGACCCGGAACCCGCCTTGACGGAACAGTTCGGGATCAGGCAGCCGCTCGCCCATCCGGATCACCTCCGAGGTAGACAACAAGTGTTGTCACTTCTGGCGGCGACGTCAAGATGGGCGGGGTCTTGGCAAGGAGAGATCCGGGCCATGTATGCTGGCCGAGCACTGCGGATGTAGTTCAATGGTAGAACATCAGCTTCCCAAGCTGAATACGCGGGTTCGATTCCCGTCATCCGCTCAGATGCGAAAGCCCCAGGTCAGTGGTTGTCCACTTAGGACCTGGGGCTTTCGCTTTGCTTCGGAGTCCTGATGCCCGAGACCTTGCCGGAAGATCTCCGCGCCGACGTCGAGACGCTCTGGGACTACCACGACATGCGCCACGAGCTCCGGCCCGCCGACGTCGGCATCGGACTCGGCAGCCACGACCTCGGCGTCGCCACCTGTGCCGCGGAACTGTTCCACGCCGGGATGTTCCCGCGCATCGTCTTCACCGGGGCGAACGCGCCGACCACCGTCGAACGCTTCCCGCGCGGCGAAGCGGTGCACTATCGCGAACACGCGCTTGCGCTGGGCGTCCCGGATGACGCGATCCTGGTCGAGACCGAGGCTCGGAACACCGGGGACAACATCGAGTTCACGCGGCGGCTGTTAGAGCCGCATGGGGTCGGGTCGGTCGTTCTCATCTCCCGGCCGTATCAGCAACGGCGCGCCTACGCGACCGGCAAGAAGCTGTGGCCGGAGGTGGACGTCATCTGCGCTTCCCGGCCGTTGCCGCTGGATGACTACGTCGAGAGCATCGGCGACGTGGACCGGGTGATCAACATGCTTGTCGGTGATACGCAACGGATCACCGTCTACGCCGAGCGTGGTTTCGCTGTCCAGCAGGACATCCCGACCAGCGTCGCCGAGGCTTACGATCGTTTGGTCCAGGCGGGTTTCAGGGCACGCCTGCTCTGACGTTCGAGAATCGGGGGCTCCCTCGGGCGGTAACGTATCAAGCGGTGCCACGGCTTGGTGAGCGGGAGAAATCACCTCTCGCCAGGTCAGCCTTCAAGCGTTCGATCCACCGCCGAGTTCATGGCGGGCCAATCGCTTGGAACACCGTCCGAGGTCACGCTCGCCGTCGAACACACCGACCGCTCGAAAGCGACGACGCGGCGGCTCGGTTTCCGGCCACACCTCGGCCGGCCGGCTGAGGCCCTTGGTGTGGCGACGAGTCTCCTGACGGCCGAGAGCAGCCAGATCTGGGCCGTCACCAGTGATCATGCGCCCAGCGTAGCCGCGATCAGGCTCGACACCGACTTGAATCGGTACGATTTCGCTGCCGGGGACCCGTCCCTCGCCGAGTCGCTACCTTCTGGCGCGTGCGGAAAATGTCGAGCGACGGTACGGCCGTGGCCTTGCTCACCGTGGTGGCCGGGTCGCTGATCCTTCCGCTCCTCCTGGTCGGCGGGATCTTCCTCGTCATCGGCTTGAACACGGGCAGCACCCCGGGGCCGTACACCGTCGTTTTCGCCAAGGCGGGTGACGAATGCGGGGCGACAGGCCAATATCTCGACGCGTCCACAGGGGAACCGCTGAGGTGTATGGGTCCGGGAGTGCTGCGGGACGCCTCGCTCGAATTCCCCGGCTTCTCCCGCGAGCAGAACGACGAGATTCGCCGCTGGCTGGCGACGTTGGCGGAAGACGGCGAGCTGAGCGTCTTCGATCATCGTTCGGTCCAGGCCAAGATCGACGGGATCGCGGCCGGATTGCCGCCGGGGATCCGCGTCGAGCGGGAATCCGGCTCGACGCGGATCTGGATCGGCGCGGGTTTGACGATCGCCGGCCTGCTCTTGCTTTCCGGCTTCGTCTGGCGGTGGCGGCGGAACCGCCGGGCGGGTTGTTGATTACCGTGCCAGGTATGGAGATCCGCGAGTTCACCCAAGACGACTGGCCGCAGGTCTGGCCGATCGTGCGCGAAGTCGTGCGGTCGGCGGACACGTACACCTACGAACCGGACCTCACCGAGGACGCCGCCCGCGGTACCTGGGTCGAGACGCCACCGGGCCGGACGGTGGTCGCGGTCGAGGACGGCCGCGTGCTCGGAACGGCCAAGATGGGGCCGAACCGCGGCGGGCCCGGGTCGCATGTGGCGACGGCCAGTTTCATGGTCGACAAAGACTTGCGCGGCAAGGGTGTCGGGAGCGCGCTGTGCGCGAACGCCCTGGAGTGGGCCAGGGAACGGGGGTTCGCGGGGATGCAGTTCAACGCGGTCGCCGAATCGAACGTGGCCGGGATCCGGATCTACGAACGGCTCGGGTTCGAAATCGTCGGGACGGTGCCGGGCGCGTTCGAGCACCCGACGCTGGGGCGCATCGGGCTGCACGTCATGTACTGCGACCTGGGCTGAGTCAGCCTTCGACGAGTTCCCAAGGCGCGTCGGCGCTCGGCCGGTCGTACACCTGGCCGGGCGCGGCGCTCAGCACCAGGGCGACGTCCGGGTACAGCGTGACGGCGTGCTCCATTTCGAGGGCTTCGACCTCGAAGTCCTCGTTCTCCGGCACCTGGAATCCGACGAGCAGCCAGCTGCCGTCGGCCTCGCGGACGACCTGGCGCACGGCGCGGGCCGGGGCGGCCGGGTCGGTGGAGATCTCGGCGAGTTCGGTGCTCACCTGGACTTCCTCCAGTGGCGAGCCCGGATGCGTCCACGCGGCGAGGCGGGCGGCGCGCACCAGGAGGTCTTCCTCGTCGTCGTCCGAGTCGGCGACCGAACTCAGCAGCCACGCTCGCCGCTCCGGATCCCAGTCGGCGGCCATGCCGGTGGGGAGGCCGGCCAGCGCGGCGATCTCCGGGATGAGCTCCACCGCTTCCCGCAGCGGCAGCGCGCCGAACGCGTCCTTGTTCGCCTCCATGTCCTCGGAGAACTCGTTGCCGTCGCTGATGAACCAGTCACCGTCGTCGTCCAGGACGACGAACGCGAGGTTCGACGGATCCTCCACCAGCGACCGGGAGATGATCACCGGCGACTCGGGATCCTGACTCAGCGGCCAGTTCTCGCTCGACATGCTGGGCTCCCAACGGGGTTGTCCGGCTGTGGGGCACCATCCCACCACGACCGGCGGAAGCTCATTCGCTGAGGTCGTACTCGTCGACGTCGAGCGCGGCGGCGGCTTCGGCGAGGAACGCGAGCACGGCGGGCGAGAGATGCCAGCCGAACTCTTCGCCTCCGTCACGATGATGGAAGTAGCGCACCACCTGCAGCACCGCGCTCGCGCCTTCGTCCACCAGCCGCCGGATTTCCGGCCGGACCGGGGCGAGCCTGCCGATCACGCTCTCGATCTGGTCGTCGACCGGTTCCGAACCGCGATGCGTCACCTGCCAGGCGTGCATCCGCGGCAACCGGTGCTCGGGGGACCGCGAACCCAGTACCAGGACCTCGTCGGGCTCCATGCCGAGCCGCGCGGTGATCTCCCCGGCGGACACGGTTTCGCTCTTCAAGGCGAAGTAGCAGTACTGGTGGACCTTCATACGCCCGGCACCCTAGCTTTCGGGCAGGCTGACCAGGTGAAACGTGATCAATCGCTTATCGAACGGCTCGCCGGGGAGCGCAACGCCTGGTTGTGCACGCTCCGCGTGGACGGATCGCCGCACGTCACGCCGGTGTGGTTCGTGTACCTCGACGACGTCTTCTGGGTCGGCAGCGGGGAACGGAACGTCAAGGTGCGCAACATCGGCAACGATCCGCGCGTCAGCATCGCGCTGGAAGACGGCGACGCGCCCGTTGTCGCCGAAGGCACGGCACGCGTCCATCGCGGAGACCTGCGCGAAGACGTTCTCGCGGCCCTGGCGGCGAAGTACGACGGCTGGGCGGCGGGCGTGGAGGTCGAGCCGTTCGGCGCCAGGGTGCTGCTGGAAGTCCCCGTTAAGCGGTGGCTGCTCGCGGGTGTCGCCCAATAGTCTGGAAAGTCCGATACCGATCTTGGGATGGACGATGCTGACCGGTGAACTGATCCGCTTGCGCCCGCTGGAACCCGAGGACGCGGACACGCTGTGGCGCTGGCACAACGACCCGGAGGTCACGCGCTGGCTGCCTGCGGACCACCCGGAATCCCTCGCCCAGATCCGCGAACGCTTCGCCCGCCGGAAGCCGAACAGCTTCAGCCAGGTGGAGTTCGCGATCGAGAGCCTCGCCGTCGGCACCTTGATCGGCACCTGCACCCTGCGCGACGCCACGCCGGAAGGCGGCCGCGCGGAACTCGACATCTATCTCGGCGAGAAGGACCACTGGGGCGGCGGCTACGGCACCGACGCCATGCGCACCCTCTGCCGCTACGGCTTCGAGATGATGCGGCTGCACATGATCGCGCTGTGGGTCGTGGTCGACAACGAGGCCGCGATCCACATCTACAAGAAGCTCGGGTTCCAGGTGGACGGCAGGCATCGGCAGTCGTTCCGCGGCCAGAACGGCCAGTGGCACGACGAATACCTGATGAGCCTGCTCGAAGGGGAACTCCGCTAGTCGCTCAGTCCTTTCGTGAGCCTGGCGGGTGCTTTCCTCCGCCAGGCCTCCTCGATGAGTTCACGCAGCTGCGCCTTCTCGACCTTCTCCAGGTCGACGAGGATCGCGCCGTAGCCGTCGTAATGCGGCGTGGTGAAGTACGCGGGGTCTCCGGAGGCCAGCAGCGCCTCCTTCTCCGCGTGCTCGCACAGCAGCATCAGCCCGCCCTCGGCCTCGGTGCGCAGCCGGGCGAAACTCTTGCCCGCGACCTTGAGCGACGGCGTGCGGTACGAAGTGGACTCCTCGACCTCGGGCAGCCTGCCCGCCAGTTCCACGACTTCTTCCCAGGTCGTCATGGCGGCCATTGTGCCCTGGGTCACTGACAAAACCACCCCGTAGATGTCAGGAAAGGGCCGTTCAGGACGAAAAACGTCAGGAACGACCCTTTCATGACACTCGCGAGGGGTTACGGCAGGGCGGTGATCCGGTCCGCGGGCGGCGGAGCGATGCCCGGGTGCGCCCCGAAGTACGCGATCAGCGCGTCCAGGTCCACCGGACCACCCGACAGATCGGTCCCCTTCGTGAACTCGGTGAAGCCGTCCCCGCCGGCGGCGAGGAAGTTGTTCACCGAAACGCGGTACGACGCCGCCGGGTCGATCGGCGCGCCGTCGAGCGTGAGGTTCGAGACGCGCGAACCCTGGGCCGCCGACGCCGAGTACGAGTACTTCAGCGATTTCGAGATCTGCAGGATCCGCACGACGCCGTTGGCCTGCCACTGCTGTTCGAGCACGTTCTTCAGGTCGGCCCCGGTGAGCGTGATCGTCTGCATGATGTTCGCGAACGGCTGCACGGCGAACGCCTCGCCGTAGGTCACGACGCCGGCGCCCTCGCCGGCGGGCGAGGACAGGTAGGTGAAGTCCGTGCGGATCCCGCCCGGGTTCGTCATCGCGATCTGCGCGCCGTTCGACTTCGTGGCTTCGAGCTGGGCGTCCGCGATGACGTCGCCGAGCGGCGATTCACCGGAGGGGGCGCCCTTGGCGGACAGGTCCGCGGTGATGGTGCCGACGGCCTTGTTCGCGATCGGCGCGGCCTTGGCCTTGGCCTCGTCGATCAGGTCCTGCACGTCACGGTCCGGCTTCACGTCTTGGGTGACGATCTGGTTGTGCGCCTTGGTCTCACCACGGACGACGTCGAGGGTGCGGCGGTCGATCTTCAGGTCGACGACCGACAGCAGACGGCCGAACGACGCGCCCTGGATCACCGGGCGCGGTTTGCCCTCGGGGTCGTTGATCACGCAGTTGTACTGCTGGTGGCTGTGCCCGGTGAAGATCGCGTCCACTGTGGACGTCACCTTCTGCGCGATGGCCGTCGCGGCGCCCGGCTTGACCTTGCACTCGTCCGGACCGGCGGTCTCGGAGTTGTCGCCCTGGTGCAGCAGCACGACCTGCGCCTTGACCCCGAACAGGTCGAGCAGCTTGGCGGTGCGGTCGATGGCCTGGACCTCTTCGCCGAACTTCAGGCCCTTGATCGCCTCCGGGGTGACGACCTGCGGCAGATCCTTCAGCGTCGCGCCGATGACGCCGATCGGGACGCCTCCGGAGAACTCGATGCTGAACGGCAGCAACGCCGGGAAGCCGTTCTCGTAGTACACATTGGACCCGAGGAAGGGGAAGTTCGCGCCCTTGAAGGAGTCGCGGAACTGGCAGCCGTCGGTCGGGTGGCAGCCGCCGTGCTGCATGCGGCGGAGCTCCTTGAGACCTTCGTCGAATTCGTGGTTGCCCACCACGGAGGCCTCGACCCCGAGCCGGTTCAGCAGTGCGACGGTCGGCTCGTCGTGGAACAGCGCCGAGATCACCGGCGACGCGCCGATGCTGTCACCTGCCGACAGGACGATCGAGTTACGCGCTTCGCCTCGCAGCTTCTTCAGGTGCGTCGCGAGGTAGGCGGCACCGCCCGCGTTGACCGTCTTGCCGTCGGGGAGCGTGACACGGCCACTCGAACCGGACGGCGGTTCGAGGTTGCCGTGCAGATCGTTGAAGGTGATCAGCCGGACGTCGGTGGTCGCCGACGTGGCGGACGCGGGCGCGGCGACGGCGGCCAGCGCGGTCAGCGCGGCGCCGGCGACCACGGCCAGCCGGGTAGAGAGTTTCATGCTTCCTCCGATTCGCACGGCGGAGGAGTCTGCCTTGCGGATTTGACCTTCACCAGGGGAGAAAGCAGGACGATAGGCAAACGTCACATGGCGACGGGCAGCGAGAGACGTTCACGCCGCCGGGTGACGTCGTTCGGCATCGGCTCCAGTTCCCCGGTCGCGAGGAAACCGAGCCGCAGGTACAGCCGCCGCGCCTGGTCGTTGTCCTCGGCGACGTGCAGCCACACCTCGCGCGCGCCGTCTTCCTCGGCGGCCGACCGCACTTCACCCAGCAGCCTGGTGCCCAGCCCCTGGCGGCGGGCTTCGGGCGCGACCCACATCGAATAGAGGATCCAGCCGTCGTCGCGCGCCCGCCCGGCGACGAGACCCACCGCGCGCCCGTCGTCGAAGGCGGCGAACCAGGCGTCCCCGGCCAGCTTCGCGAGCCACTCCTCGTCGGACTGCGCGCGTTCGGCCGCGGCAATCGAGCCGTAGTTCTCGGGCGTGTCCGTCAGGGCACGCAGGCGGATCTCACGGAAGACTTCGAGGTCCGCGGGGATGAGCCGTCGCACGAGCACCATCCGGGCAGAATCCCACGTCCACCGGCGGATCGGGGAGCGAATATCGCCGATCGGCCAAGATCGGGGTCGGCCACTCGGCCGATCCGGCGCCGTCCGCCGCGGCCCATCGACCGAAGTGGCGGGCCCCTCGTGATCCATAACGTCGTGGTTATGACGAACGCACAGGTCACCGCCCTGCAGTACGGCTTGATCGGCTTCTTCGCGCTCTGGGCGACGGTGCTGATCCCGCAGCTGATCGTCCTGCACGCGCGGCACGGCCGAGTGCGGCTTCGTCCCGTCCTGACCGCGGCCGCCGTGCTGCTCTACGCCACCATGACCCTGGCGGTGACCTTCCTGCCGCTGCCGGGCCCCGGCGCCGGGCGGCTGAGCCAGACCGTGCAGCTGAACCCGTTCCAGTGGGTCACCGACATCCACACCGAACTGCTCAAGCACGGGCTGCCGGTGACCGACTGGTTCACCACCCAGACCTTCCAGCAGGCCACCATGAACGTGCTGCTGTTCGTCCCGCTCGGCTTCTTCGCCAGGACGCTCTGGAAGCGCGGCCTCGCCGGGACGACGCTGATCGGGCTCGCCGCGTCGCTGCTGATCGAGATCACGCAGCTGACCGCGAACTTCGGCACCGCGCCCTACGTCTACCGGATCTTCGACGTCGACGACCTGCTCAACAACACCGCCGGTGCGATGCTCGGCTGGATCGCCGGGGCGCTGCTGCTCAGCCTCGTGCGGAAGCCCGTGCCTTCAACGGTCGAGATGCAGCCGCTGCGTGGCGAGCGGGTCGACCTCGCCCAGGTCCGCTAGCCTCGCCCGCCGTCGCTGGGCCGCGCGCCGCGCGGCCCGCCGGTCTTCCGCGATCACCAGCACGGTGGCCACCACGAAGATCAACGCGACCAGGCCGAGGATGAGCGAGAGCTGCAAAACGCCTCCTCGATACGACCTTGTGTGCGAGATCACAAACAGTACGCATGTCGTGGTGAGTTGACCACCCCTTGAGACGAAAGTGGGTGTCCCAGGTCACGCGGGGGTCGCCGAGAACCAGGTGCGGTCTTCGGTGCACCAGCGCTCGAAGACCAGGCCCGCCCTGGTCAGTGCGGCGTTCAGGGTCTCGACGTCCAGCCGGCGGCAGGTGAAGGGCTGGCTCCAGGAGCGGCCCTCCGCCGAGTACCGCACGACGGCCGACAGCAGGTCGCCGTCACGGACGACCTGGTCGAGCCGGACGCCGACCCGGCCGAGCGTGCCGCCCTGGCCCTCGCGCACCGACTCGAACCACGCCGGCGGATGCCATTCGACGAGTACCCGGCCGCCGGGCGCGACATGGGCGCGAGCGGTGGACAGGAAAGCCTCGCGATCGACCGCGGAGGTGGTGTTGACCAGGTGACTGCCGAGCAGCACAGCGTCGAAGACCTGTTCGAGCCGTAGTTCCTCGATCTTCGAACACACCTTGTCCCCGCGGACGTGGGCGAGCATCTCCGGCGAGTCGTCCACCGCGACCACCTGATGTCCCAGGTCCAGCAGCGCGTGCGTGATCCGCCCGGTGCCGCTGCCGAGCTCCAGGATCGAGGAGCCTTCCGGGATCGCCGCGTGCACGATCCCCGGCTCGTCGCCGGGCGGCAGCAGCCGGTACACCTCGACCGCGCAGCCGTCGGCCGTGAACGCCCCGTGATCCATACCCGCCAGAGTGCCGGAAACTGGCGGGGTGAGGACCAAACCGACCAAGGACGAGCTGGCCGCCGCCTACGGCAAGACCATCGACGACGTCATCGCGCCCGATCTGGACGTGCTGTTCTGCGGGATCAACCCCGGCCTCTACTCGGGCGCGCTCGGCCTGCACTTCGCCAGGCCGGGGAACCGGTTCTGGCCCGCGCTGCATCGCGGCGGCTTCACTCCGCGCCTGCTCGACCCCAGCGAGCAGCACGAACTGCTCGGCCTCGGCCTCGGCATCACGAACGTCGTCGCGCGGACGACGGCGCGGGCCGACGAGCTCACGCCGGACGAATTCCGCGACGGCGGGCGGCTCCTCGCGGCGAGGGTCGCCGAATACCGGCCACGCTGGCTCGCCGTGGTCGGGATCACGGCCTTCCGGACGGCGTTCGGACTGCCGAAGGCGAAGGTCGGCCCCCAGGACGACGAGATCGGCGGGGCACGGGTCTGGGTCCTGCCCAATCCCAGCGGGCTGAACGCGCATTGGACCCCGGCGGCGCTCGGAGACGAGTTCGGGCGCCTTCGTGGCGAGGTCCACTCTGAGTAGTGAACGCGCCAAGTTCCACCCTCGGCGCGCTCATTCGAGCCGGAGATCCACAACCAGCCGATACACAGAGTTTGCCGCGACGGGCGGATACATCTATGAGGGGGATATCGCGTCACGGGCTCCGACCTACTGACTCGTAATAGTTACGAGGTGTCATCTCTGTCCGGTCCCGCAGGGGGGACCGGTTGTCGAGGGTGACCGCGCCGGGGGGCGGTGGTCACCGAATGGGTTTGCGAGCCCTCTCGTCCGGAGATGGCGGGCAGGAAAACGGAGGGGTCCGTGATGCGAAGCATCGAGCCGAACCGAACGCAGGCCGGCAGGCCGGGCGGACTGTCACCAGGCGGCCGCGGACTCGGCGTGGCCGCCGTCGATCCGATCCCGATCTTCTGCGAGGGCCTGAGCTCGCTGGTCCACCGCACACCGGGCCTGCAGTGGCTCGGGCACGCGGCGAGCCACCACGCGGCGCTCCAGCTGTGCGAACAGCTCAAACCGGACGTCATCGTGCTGGATTCGGCGCTCGACCCGAACTGCCACCTGTCCCGCCTGCTCAGCGGCGGCGACCCGGCCCTGGTCATCATCACGATGATCAGGGACACCAACCGCACCCAGCAGTACCTCGCCGCGGCGATCGCGGCCGGCGTGCACGCGATCGTGCCGCGGGCCACCGACGGGCGGCATCTGGCCGAGGCGATCCGGCGCGCGCACAGCGACCGCCGTTACATCGACCCGACGCTGGCGGCGCTGACCGCGCGGCCGAAACGCCAGCCCATGATCCCGAAGCCGGGCGAAGCCCCCAAACCGGCGACCGCGCGCGGCCTGATGCCGCTGTCCCGCCGCGAGTACCAGGTCCTGCAACTGGTGGCGGAGGGTCTGGAGAACTCCGGGATCGCGAAGATCCTGTTCCTGTCCGTGGAAACGGTGCGGACGCACGTCAAGAGCATCCTGCGCAAGCTGTCCGCCCGCGACCGGACACACGCGGTGACGATCGCGTTCCGTTCCGGCATCCTGGTCACGAACCCCGACGACGCGCACACCCCGGCCGAGGCGCCCGCGGCCACTTCGATCGCGCCGTCATCCCGCTGAACCGGCACCGAGACCCCCCGTATTGCTGATTTACACATCACAACAGTGGCCATTCACTTGCCGCCGGTTACCCACAGGTAATATCCTGAAGTTACCGGCGAGTAGGGGACGTGTGCCCGGCCGGGGAGCCGAACACATTGGAGTGACGAAATGGGCCACTACAAGAGCAACGTCCGAGACCTGGAGTTCAACCTCTTCGAGGTCCTCGGCGTGCAGGACCGCCTCGGCAAGGGCGTCCTCGCGGAATCCGACGAGGAGACCGCCCGCGGCGTGCTGACCGAGCTGAACAAGCTCGCTTCCGGTCCCCTCGCCGACTCGTACGCCGACGCGGACCGCAACCCGCCGGTGTACGACCCGAAGACCTTCTCGGTGAAGATCCCCGAGTCGTTCAAGAAGAGCTACCAGGCGCTGATGGACGGCGAATGGTGGCGGCTGGGCCTGCCGAACGAGCTGGGCGGCTTCGGCCTGCCCCCGACCGTGCAGTGGGCCGCGGCCGAGCTGATCCTCGGCGCCAACGCGCCGCTGTTCATGTACATGGCGGGCCCGAACTTCGCCGGCATCGTCGACAAGAACGGCACCGACGAGCAGAAGCGCTGGGCGCAGATCATGATCGACCGCGGCTGGGGCGCCACCATGGTGCTCACCGAGCCCGACGCCGGTTCCGACGTCGGCGCCGGCCGCGCCAAGGCCGTCAAGCAGGAGGACGGCTCCTGGCACATCGACGGCGTGAAGCGGTTCATCACCTCGGCCGAGAACGACATGGTCGAGAACATCATGCACCTGGTGCTGGCCCGCCCCGAGGGTCCCGGCATCGAGACCAAGCCCGGCACCAAGGGCCTTTCGCTCTTCCTCGTGCCGAAGTTCCACTTCGACGGCGAGACCGGTGAGCTGGGCGAGCGCAACGGCGCCTTCGTCACCAACGTCGAGCACAAGATGGGCATCAAGGCCTCCACCACCTGCGAGCTGACCTTCGGCCAGCACGGCACGCCCGCCAAGGGCTGGCTGCTCGGCGAGGTGCACGACGGCATCGCGCAGATGTTCCAGGTCATCGAGTACGCCCGCATGATGGTCGGCACGAAGGCCATCGCGACGCTGTCGACCGGCTACCTCAACGCGCTCGAGTACGCCAAGGAGCGCGTCCAGGGCGCCGACCTGCCGAACATGCTGAACAAGGCGGCGCCGCGCGTCACCATCACCCACCACCCGGACGTCCGCCGCTCGCTGATGCTGCAGAAGGCGTACGCCGAGGGCCTGCGCGCGGTGTACCTCTACACGGCGACCTTCCAGGACCAGGTGTGGACCGGCGAGGGCGACGAGGCTTCGCAGAAGGTCGCGCACGGCGTCAACGACCTGCTGCTGCCGATCGTCAAGGGCGTCGGCTCCGAGCGCGCGACCGAGCAGCTCGTGCAGTCGCTGCAGACCCTCGGCGGGTCGGGCTTCCTGCAGGACTACCCGATCGAGCAGTACATCCGCGACGCGAAGATCGACTCGCTGTACGAAGGCACCACGGCCATCCAGTCGCTGGACTTCTTCTTCCGCAAGATCGTCCGCGACAAGGGTGCTTCGCTGGCCTACGTCGCCGGGGAGATCACGAAGACCATCGAGTCCGAGATCGGCAACGGGCGGCTCAAGAACGAGCGCGGTCTGCTCAAGCAGGCGCTCGAAGACACCCAGGGCATGCTCGGCTCGCTGATCGGCTACCTGACCTCGTCGCAGGAGGACCCGCAGAACATCAACAAGGTCGGCCAGCACACGGTCCGCCTGCTGATGTCGGTCGGCGACCTGCTCATCGGCTGGCAGCTCATCAAGCACGCCGAGGTCGCCATCGGCAAGCTCGACTCGGGCGCGTCCGCGAAGGACGTCCCGTTCTACGAGGGCAAGCTCGCCGTGGCGTCGTTCTTCGCGAAGAACGTGCTGCCGGAGCTGACGTCGCGCCGCGCGATCGTCGAGGCCGCGGACAACAGCCTCATGGACATCCCCGAAGCCGCGTTCTAAACGGTTTCGTGACGAAGAGCCCTCTCCGGCCAGGAGGGGGCTCTTCGTGGTTTCGAGGGAGTTTCGGCCGGGCATCTCCGTGCTGAGTCCGCCCTCACGGCGGTGACCTCGGCAAAGGAGTCTCAATGACAGTCACCGGCATCATCACGGCGATCGTGGTCGGTTTGATCCTCGGGGTGCTCGGCAGGTTCTTCGCCCCCGGCAAGCAGTCCATCCCGATCTGGCTGACCATCGTCGTCGGTATCGTCGCCGCCTTCGTCGGCACCGCGATCGCCCGCGGGCTCGGCTACGCGGACACGAAGGGCTTCGACTGGCTCGAACTCATCACCCAGATCGTCATCGCCGGGATCGGGGTGACCCTGGCCGCGAACCTCTACGGACGCCGCGGTGTCACCCGGTAAGGGGTCTTGAGGCGCGACGAGCCGGTTTCGGTGTCACCGTGGGTTCACTCGATTCTCCAGCGAAGGAGGGACCATGTTGGGTGGCCTTTGGGGCATCATCACCACGATCGTGGTCGGGCTGATCCTCGGTGTCATCGGCCGGATGATCGCGCCCGGCGATCAGAAGATCCCGATGTGGCTGACGATCGTGGTCGGCATCATCGCCGCGTTCATCGGCAACTGGCTGGCCGGCGTGTTCGGGGTCCGTGACACCCCGGGCATCGACTGGATCCGGCACGCCTTCCAGGTCGGCGCGGCCATCGTCGGCGTGATCGGCGCGGCCGCGATCTACGCGAAGGTCAAGGGCGGCGGGCACCGGACAGTCACCTGATCCCGTTACGGTCGGCCCCTGTGACCACTCGACTCGATCTCAGTGGCCAGGGGCTGACCTCCCTGCCCGGCGCCTCTCTTCCCGCTTCACTCGAACACCTGGACCTGTACGACAACCGGCTGACGTCCGTTCCCGACGAGCTGTGGGCGCTGTCGGGGCTTCGGGTGCTGAATCTCGCCGCCAACCGGCTGACCACCGTCTCGCCGTCGATCGGCGCCCTGCGGAAGCTGCACACCCTGGATCTGGGGCACAACGAGCTTTCGGTGCTGCCGGACGAACTCGGCGAGCTCGCCGGGCTGACGGAATACCTCTACGTGAGCGACAACCGGCTCACCGCGTTCCCCGCCGCGCTCTGCTCACTCGGGCGGCTGAAATACCTGGGCTGCACGGACAATCGCATCCCGACCCTCCCGGAAGATCTCTCCGGCCTGGCCTCGTTGCGCGAATTCCGCTTGTACGGCAACGGGTTGACCGAACTGCCGGAGTCGATCGGAACGCTTTCCGCGTTACGCGAACTGCATCTGCGGAAGAACCTGCTGACGTCCTTGCCGTCCTCCATCGGGGAGCTGAGCGAATTGCGTCAGCTCGATCTGCGCGAGAACAAGCTGACCTCGCTGCCGTCGTCCCTCGTCCGGCTGTCCAAATTGGACAAACTGGATCTGCGGTGGAACAAGGAGTTGCGGGAGCCATCGTGGCTCGCGGACTTCGAAGCGCGTGGATGCATGGTGCTGCGGTGAGCGCTCAGGCGCAGATGATCGCGGGCCGCGGCGAGTAGGTCGCGTTGCGGGTCTCCCGGCGGACCTCCGTCCCGGTGACGACGTCGATCAGCACACGGGTGTCCGAAGTGCCGAACCCCGCCGCACCGGGGTCCGGCACACAGCCGGGCCCAGACCCCATCTGCACGGGCTGGGGGACGTAGGAGTGCCGCTCGCCGCCGACGCTCTGGACCGAAAACCGTTTCGTACCCCAGATCCGCACGGTCACCGAACCGTTGGCGGGCAGCACCTGGATCGCGATCCCGGTCGGGGCGTCGTTGACGATCTGCAGCTCGACCGGCGAACCGTCCGCGTTGATCGCCTTCGCGTCACGCGCGACCGGATAGCGGTCGAGGTAGTGGTCGTGCTCCAGATGCCCGCCGTCGGCCAGGCCCGCCAGGTACGCGGCGTTGTAGAGCGTCGTCGCGAGCTGGGAGACCCCGCCGCCGACCACGACCGGGCCGGTGCCGTCTTCGTTCACGGGAGCGGGGACGTAACCCGCGTCCGCCGTCCTCGCCCCGGACCGCGCGCCGAGGCTGAACGTCTCGTTCGGTTTCACGATGGCGCCGGAGATCCTGCCCGCCAGCGCCTGCACGTTCGTCATCGCCGGCCCGTTCAGTCCCGACGTGGTGAATTCTCCGATGATCTCGTTGATGCCGAGAACGTTCGCCGCGTCGGTGCTGACGGCCGGGCTGCTGGCGTCGTAGACCGCTTTCAGCTCCCGCTCCTCGCTCTTGGCGAGGGTCGAGGTCAGCGAGGAGAACGTGAGGTCCCAGTTGACCTTCCTCGCGTCCTTCGACGGCTGGACCGCCGGCCGGTCGCCGACGAAGACGATCTGCGCGTCCGCCCCGTCGGTCTCGGTCTCCTTGAGCTGCGGCTGCGCCACCGCCCGCAGTTTGCCCTGGTCGATGCGGACTTCGAGGTTGCCGTCGTCGCGCGCGGCGAACTGGAAGGCTCCCGCGATCGTGTCCGGCTTCAGCGTCGCGTCCTTGCCTTCACCGCGGATGACCAGCGGCTTCGCGACCGCGGGCACGACGATCTTGACGAGCGCCGCGTGCACACCGGGCGAAGTCGCCTTCACGGGCGCGACGTTCACCTTGAACTCGACACCCTCGTCGCTCAGCCAATGGTCGGTGACCGCGGTGACGGCCTCCTTGACGTCGGCCACCGTCTGCCCGTTCCGCGGTTCGACCGCGGCCGGGACGACACCGCCGTCGGTGCCCGCGACGGGCTGGAACGTGATGTTCCCTTCGACGGGCGGACGGTTCAGCTTCGCGGCGGCGAGGTCCGAGACGGCCTTTTCGAGCTTCGGCGCGTCGGTCCAGGTGACGATGCCGACCTCACGGCTGCTGAAGAACGACATCAGCCGCGTGTACGGGCTCAGCGGCTGGTGACCGGCGCGTCCCAGCGTCTGCGGCCAGTCGAGGCCGAGACCGGACGACGCCGGGTACAGCACCGTCCGGACGTCACCCGCCCGCACCCGCACCGGCTCGATCAGCCTGGGCTCCAGCTCGCGGCGGAGCTTCGACTCGGCCTCCTTGTGCGTGAGGCCGCCGACGTCGATCCCCGCGACGGTGACCCCGCGCGGGACGTCCCCGGCGCTGACGATCAGATCGACCGCGTACGCGACCACGAAGAGGCCCATGAGCACCCCGGTGACCATGAGGGCCTTGCCGAGCCCGCGGCGGAGCTTCGACGCGGGCGTGGGTGGCGGATGGACCACCCTGTCGCCCTCGAAGAGCTCGTCCACCAGGCCCTGGTCGGAGTCCGGGAGGAGGTCGTCGGTGAACAGGTCGTCTTGCTCATCGCGTGCCAACTCTCCCCACCCCTCCCGCAGCCGAGCTACAAGTACAACCCCGTGCCGTGTTCGGTCCGTTCGGTCGCCACGGCGTGGATGTCGCGTTCCCGCATGACCAGGTGCCCCTCGCCCTGGATCTCGACCTCGTGCTGGTCGTCCGGGTTGAACAGCACCCGGTCGCCGGTCTTGACGTTCCGCACACTGTTGCCCACGCCCAGTACATCACCCCAGGCGAGCCGCCGCGCGACCTGCGCGGTGGCGGGGATGACGATGCCGCCGGAACTCCGGCGCTCTCCGTCCTCGGGGGACAGCTTCACGAGCACCCTGTCCTGCAGCATCTGAATCTCGAGTTTCGGCCGATCTGACACGAGTACGACTCTACTTACCCGGATCCCCGGCCATGACCAGGCTCAGCGCGCTTTCTCCGCCCTTTTCGAACCGCACCGGCACGCCCCAGTCCTGCCGGGTGATGCGGCAAGCGGGGTGCTCGCCGCCGTCATCACAGCTGGCGGCCTGCGCCACGACCTGCAGGACACCACCGGAGACGCCCTCGGCGAAGCGGAGCTTGCGGAACAGGTCCGTGCCCACCCCGGCGCCGTCGGCGAGCAGTTCCGGCGGTGACGCGCTGATCTCCAGCCGTGTCGACGGGCCGAACCGGTCGTCGAGTTTCTCCCCCGGCGGCGGGGTGAAGACGACGGAGAACTCCAGCTCACCCGGCGCCAGCACGGTCGGCGGACGGCGGACGGCGTGCGCGTCCCCGGCCACCGCCTGCTCACCGAGCGGCACCGGCCCGATGCGGCTGCCCGCCGACTCGACGACCAGCAGTTCGCCGTCGTGCACGAGCAGACCGGACGGCTCCGCGAGACCGGTCGCGAGCGTGGTCACCTGGCGGGTGAGGGGGTCGTAGCGGCGGACGGCGCCGTTGTAGGTGTCCGCGATCGCGATCGTGTCGCCGGGCAGTACGGCGAGGCCGAGCGGATGCTGAAGGAGCGCCTTGTCGGCGGGGCCGTCGACGTGCCCGAAGGAGAACAGGTCGACGCCGACCGCGGTGTGCACGGTGAACGTCTCGCCCTCGGGCTGGATCCAGCGCAGCGCCGACGTCTCCGCGTCCGCGAGCCACAGCTTCCGCCCGTCGGGCGTGAGGCCGGACGTCTGCGCGAAGAACGCTTCGTGGACGTCGCCGTCACGCAGGCCTTCGACGGTCGTACCGGCGAAGCGGCGGATGGTGCCCGAGACCGGCTCGAACACGCTCAGGGTGTGGTTGCCCGCCATGGCGACCACGACGCCGCCCGCGGGGCCCCACCAGGCGACGTCCCAGGGGCTGGTGAGGTCGATGTCGAGCGCCTTGCCGGTGTCGACGCCGTCGCGCCACTGACGGCCGGTGCCGGCGACCGTGGAGACCTCGCCGGTGATCAGGTCGATCCCGCGCAGCCGGTGACCGGCCGTGTCGGCGACGACGGCGTGATAGCCCGCGCGCTCGGCGACCTCGTACGGCAACAGGGTGATCCCGGACGGCTCGGTGAAACTCGCCAGGTCGAACGGCCCGTCCTGCGCGCCGCGCGCTCCGCTGCCGAAGCGGCGGATGATCGTCTCGCCGTCGGACGCGAACTCGACGATGGAGTGGTTGCCGGTGTCGGCGACCAGGATGCGGCCCTCGGCGGTGGTGACGGCCTTGCTCGGGAAGCGCAGCTCGGTGCGCTGCTCCTCGGCCGGGACGTACGGGCTGCCACCGCGGCGCAGCGTGCCCTTGGCCTCGTGGGTCGCGACGAGGTCGGCGATCACCCGGCGCAGCGCCTCGGCGTGCCCCTCGCCGGCGGCGACGTGCACGACGTAACCCTCGGGGTCGACGACGACCAGCGTCGGCCACGCCTTGACCGCGTACTGCGACCAGGTGGCCATCTTCGGGTCGTTGAGGACGGGGTGGTGCACCTCGTAGCGCCGCACGGCGGCCTCGATCGCGGCCGCCTCGCCCTCGTGCAGGAATTTGGGCGAATGCACGCCGATGGTCACCAGGACGTCGGCGAACTCGGCCTCCAGCGGGCGCAGCTCGTCGAGCACGTGCAGGCAGTTGATGCAGCCGCTGGTCCAGAAGTCCAGCAGGACGACGCGGCCGCGCAGCCCGGCGAGCGTGATCCGCTCACCACCGGTGTTGAGCCAAACGTCGCCGTCGAGCTCGGGCGCCCGCACGCGGGACTGCGTTCGTGGGGAAGTCACGACATGAGTGAACTACACGCCCGGCCGTGCTGTTCCGAGGTCCAGGCGTTGAGAGGGCGAGCTCACCCCGGGGGAGGAGCCCCATGTGGGTGACGAGGGAGCGGTGTTAAAAGAGAAGGCGCCTTCGCGGTGGGCAATTTAGGCTCGAACACATGTCCACTGTTGAGCACGCCTTCACCATCGAGGAGGCACACGACCTCCAGGCGAGCTTGGCCGAACCCGTGCGTCCCGGGTTGAGCGAGGCCGAGCTCGACGACGTCGAAGCCCGCTTCGGCTTCCGGTTCGCCGCCGACCACCGGACGTTCCTGTCCGCCGGGGTGCCGATCGGCGACCGCTGGCCGGACTGGCGCTGCGGCAACCCCGACCAGCTGCGAAAACGCCTGGACTGGCCGGTCGACGGGGTGTTGTACGACGTCGAACACAACGGCTTCTGGCTGCCGGACTGGGGCATGCGCCCGATCGACCTGGCCGACGCGCTTTCGCGGGCCCGATCGCACCTGGCGCTCGCCCCGCAGCTCGTGCCCGTCTGCGGGCACCGGTATCTGCCGGGAATCGCCGGGAGCACGGGATATCCGGTGCTGTCGGTGTACCAGACCGACATCGTCTATTACGGCTACGACCTGCGGGGATACCTGCGGCACGACTTCTGCGGCCAGCCCTTGGGCCCGCCGCCGCCCGGCGGACCGCGTCAGGTCGGGTTCTGGTCGCGGTTCGTGGAGTGAAGTACCGCGTTTAGTCCTCTAGTTGCGGTACTTGCACGCGCATACACCGCAACTAGAGGACTAAACGCGTGGCAGGGTCAGGACTCGGCGGCGGCCTTCAACCGGGCCAGCGTCGCGGCGATGTTCGCCCGGTTCGTGTCGTCGCGCTTCCAGACCCCGGTGAACAGCGACGTCGGCCCGCGCAGCCAGGCAGGCCGCCGGTCCCACGTGCTCTCGACGGCCACACAGCCGTCACCCGTCGACTCGATGTCGTACTGCCAGCGCGCGACGGGAAGACCGGCGAACGTGGTCACCTCGAAGGCGAATCGCTTGCCCTCGTCGGCGTCGGTGATCGTCGAGAGGGTGCTCCAGCGACGGAACCCCTGGCGGTTGCGGCCGCGGAACTTGGCACCGACGGCGGGCTCCTTCGCGGCGCCGACCCAGCGGTGCCCCTCGTATTCCTCGGCCATGTCCGCGAGCGCGCCCGGGTCACTGACCAGGGCGTACACCTTCTCTGGCGGGGCGGTGATCGCGATCTTGCCGGTGGCGCTGGGCTCCGTCATGACATACCTCCGTACTGAGGGTATGTGAAATACCCTCAGTTGTCGCGGCGGAGCATCCGGCTGATGCCGGCCGCGACCGTCGTCGCCAGCACCCAGCCCGACGCGGTGAACCCGGCCGCGACCCAGTTGTCCATGCCGTGCATGTACCAGCGCGACTTGTTGCCGAAGTCGACGATCGGGACCAGGAGGTCGATCGTGTACAGCACCGGGTTCCATTGGAGCCCGGTGTCGTCCTGGTTGACCAGGCACCGCGGCCCGCTCACCGTCAGCTTGGGGTTGGTGACGCAGTCGTCGACCCCGAGCCCGAACCACAGGCTCCCCAGCACGAGCAGCGTCAGCAGCCAGCCGAGGGCCCGCACCGGACGGAAACCGTAGCCGACCATCGACCGCTGCAACCAGCTCCACACGTGCACACCGGGACCGAAGAACTTGAAGCCCTTCGCGAGCGCCTCGTACCGGAACTGCTGTTTCTTCAGCAGCACCGTGGAAGCGTGCTCTTCATTACCGGACGCGCGCAGCGTCGCGGCCAGCTGGTCGTACGGTCCCGGGCGGTAACCGTCCATCGCCTTGCGCAGCAGGACGATCCGATGGTCGATCGCCCGGTCGTCGTCGAGCGCGATGTCCTCTTGCAGTGCGTCGTAACGGAAATCCTCCAGCTCGATCCCGCTCGCCGACGCCCAGAACGCCTCGTTGTCGCCCAGCGTCCCGCAGTGCGCGCGCCGCAGCACGATCCGGCCGTCCGGCGGGATGCCGGGCGTGAGCAGGAATTCGTCGGCCGAGACATCGCTGCCGTCGAGCGCGATCCCGTGCTGGGGCAGGGAACCGAGCCGCGCGCCGCGGAAGTCCACGCGTCGCGCGACCTGTGCGCCGTCGAGGTTGACCCCGCCCTGCGCGACGAAGGGACGTTCCTTGTTCTCGGTGAGGATCAGGTCCCGGCCGATCCGCGCGGTACGGACGTCCAGCGAGTAACTGGTGCGCGTGCGGGCGCCAGGCTCGGTGAGGCTCGTGCCGAAGAGGTTCACGCTGCCGCCGATCTCGGCGCCCTGCAACCGCAAAGTGCCCTGGACGGTCGCGTCGGTGAGCTGGAAGTTCCCCGCGACCTTCGCGCGGCGCGCGGAAAAGACGTCACGGCGCGGATGGAGGAACATCGAGTTCCACGCCAGCACGTTGCCGCCGACGGTGATGTCGGCCATGCGCAACTGCCCGGACGGCACCCGCAGGCTTGTCGCCTCCAGGTCACCGCCGATGGTGGTCCCGTCGAGGTGGATCGCGCGGTCGTAGTAGGGGATGCTCTGCCCGCGGACGACCTGGACCTCGGCACCGGCCAGCCGCAGCGAACCGCCGATCTGGGCGTTGACCATCCGCAGCGTCCCGGTCGCCTGCATACCGTCGCTCAGCTCGAGATTCCCCTTGACCGTCGAGCGATCCGCGACCAACGCCGGCCGCGGATCGATGTACGGATCGTTCGACTTCCACGCGTCGACGACGATCGGCCCGGCCTGGTTCACCGAAAGCTTGGCCTCGCGCAAAATGATGTCACTGTCCACAGTGGCGCTCGGCAGGAACATGATCCCACTGGCGGAGAAGCGTTTCCGCTGCGCCGCGGGCCCGTAGTTGTCCACCTCGCACAACAGGCTGCCACCGATGTGGATCCCGTTCCCGTTGAGCGCGAAGCCGTCGCGGTTGTTCAGCGTCGCGCCGGAGAAGTTGACGTTACCGCCGGCGCGCATCCCCGGGATACGCACTTCCCCGTTGGCCACCAGCCGGTACGCCAGCAGCGCGCCGACGATGTTGACCCGGTCGGCCTGGATCGCCTTGCCGCGCGGATGCGTGATCACCGTGCGGGTCAGCACGACCGAGCCCTCGATGACCGCGTCGGTGAGGTTGACCGCCGCGTTCGGCATCCCGCGCTCGCGGTCGTCGCCGCGCTGGACCGTGGTCTCCTCGATCTCGTGCTCGGCGTCGACGTGCACGACACTGCGGATGAGGCGGACGTCGTTGCGGGTGCGGAGGTTGCGCGCCTTGAGCCCGGGCAGCCAGCATTTGCGGAACACGAGCCCGAGCAGATGCGCCTCACGGACGTCCGGCGGATGCTCGAACCGGCATCGCTCGAACCGGAACAGATACTTGATGTCGGCGGCGCGCAGATCGAGCGTCCCGGTGATGTACGCGTCCTCGACCTGCACGATCGGCGCGTTGGTCGCCTGGCGACGCCAGCGGAGCAGCCCCGTCGTACCCGGCTTCATCAGCTCGGACGCCGGGACCTCGTACCGCTTGTCGGGGTTCGGATCGAACGGGTCGAGCGGCGGCAGCGACGTGTCACCGTTCTGGTCGCCTTCCCCCGGATCGCGCGGCCCGTTGTTGCGCCGAAAACCCGGCATCGTCTCGCTTCCCTCCCCCGTCGTTCCTCGGCCACCAGCGAAGCCGATCACACACGGGATTCGCAAGTGGCCCAGGACAGTAGACCGGAACCTGCCACGAGATCGCGACGGCAGAACGGCCGCCGCGGGTTCCGGAACAGGTCGTTTGCGTCCGCGGCGGTGATCTTGACCGGATTCGCCACCAGTGTCCGTTTCGTGGCCCCCGTCACTCACCGGAGTCAGAAATGCCAGCCCACCACCGGCAACAAAGAGGGACTATGCGCGCTCTACGCGCACCTCGCACTGTCTCCGTCGGACTTCTGGGCGACCCGTCTACAACGTAAACCCACGCTTCCAGCGAACGCCCGTTTCGTTCAGGCCCCTGCGGCCTGGCAAGAAAGGTGGTCGGTGCGGCGATCAAGAACCTCGAGGACTCCCTGCCAAGCAAACCGTCTTTCGCGGCAAACACACCAGCCACTCCATCTTTCGACGGTGATCTTCCACGAAGGTGCTGATCTACGGTTTACCTGCTGCTATCGTCACCGGTTGGAGTCAGTAGGGAACTACGGGTAGGTCGCGCCCCATCGCGGCCCGTGCGGGGAGGCACGACATGACAGGACCGGGACGCGGCCCTCAAGGGGTCTACGACCAGATCAACGGGCCGGGGCCGCAGGCGCCGCCGCCCAACTCGGGGCTGATCCAGGGCGCTGCCGCGGCACCGCCTCCGCCACCACCCCCGCCGAATTACGGCGAACTGGGCAGCGGGCAAGCCAAGGCCGACTTCGCGGCGGCCTCGTCGAACGGCGGCTGGGAGTTCGACCCCGCCGCGATGGACAGTGTCATCAAGCAGCTTCAAGACTGCATTGAGCGCGACTTCAGCCGCGCACGCGCCGAAGCGAGCAACCTCACCGGCATCGACGCTATGGGCGCAGAGGTCGCGAGTGATGGCTACGTCGCCAAAGCGAACGAGTCCGGTGCGGCCTACCAGACATTTCTCAATGGTGCCGCCGCCTACACGCAGGCATACATGCAGACACTGATAGACATCAGGACGGCCTACCAGAACCAAGACCAGGCCGCACTCGACGCGATCCGCTCCATCGGAAAGGCCCTTTGAATGCGCTCCCGGTCCACGACCGTCCTTGCCGTCGCTGCCTCCGTCGCCCTGATCGCCGGATGTAACGGCGAGAACCCCGGCAAGCCCTCGACAGGTCAGCCCGCGTCATCCGCCGCGGAGTCCGGTCTTCCCCGAGCGGGCGCTCCCAAGGTAGCCACGCCGCTGAAGACGACGGCTCTCGAAACGAGCGCTTGCGACGCGGCGAGCGAATCGGATGTCAACAGCGCCGGCGTCACTCTCAAGACAGCCGAGCCGCAGGACATCGCGGGCGGTAAGGGGTGTTTGTGGATCTTCACGAACACGTCGGGAACCGTCACCGGCAACCTCAATGTCAGCCAGCCGGATGGGCTGAGCCACTTGTATGCGCTCAAAGCACAGGGCAGCGGGGTCACGACGTTCCAGCCGGTCGCAGATATCGCCGGATACCCGGCGGTCGTCTATGCCAACGGTGGAGAAGGCCCAGGCGTGTGCAACCTGGCGATCGGTGTTCGCGACGACATGATGTACGTCCTGACCACCCAGCTTTTCAGTGGTAGCCCGAAGTACAACGATGCCTGCGGGCTCCTTACGAAGTTCGGCGAGTTCACTGTCCAGCATCTCAAGGCGGCGCAATGACCTACAGCGGCTGGGAGATCTTCGAGAAGCTCAACGCCAACCCCAACACGACCAAACGGCTCGACGCCGCCCAGGTCTCGTCCCACAAGCTTCTGGTGATCCACGAGGACATCAGCAAGGCGATGGAGAACAGCCAAACCGCGCTCAGCACCTTCTGGAAGGGCAAAGCCGCCGACTCCGGGACAGCGGGCCTGGCGCCGCTCATCGCGACCTCCAAGGTCGCGGGCGAGAACATGGATCGCGCCCGTCAGTCGATGTTCGACCAGAACGCCTCTTTCCACTACACGCGCGGCAATGTCCGCCCGGTCGAGAAGGAGCGCGCGGGGGACAGCGGGCCCGAGGACATCTTGTCCATCGGCGCGAGTGACGACGAGATCGCGGCGGCGAAGTTCGACGCCGACACCAAGCACAACGTCGAGATCTACGAGCCCTACTACCAGAGCACCCAGCCGCGCCAGCAGTCGCTCGCGCCGGTCTATCCGGCCGCGCACGATCCGAACGTTTCGTCGGGGCCGATCACGCCGGATCCGATCGATCCCGGTCAGACCAAGGTCAGCGGGTTCAGCGGCGGGCCCGGCGACTCGGGGCGGCACGGTGGTCCCGGTGGGTACACCGGCGGGCCGAGTTCGTACAGCGCTCCTCCGGGAGCCGAGGGATATCAGGCCCCGAGGCCGCCGCAGGTTCCGCCGGCGCCGAGGGTTCCGCAGATGCCGCGGCCGCTGCCTTCACCGCAGCCGGACGATCGGACCAAGTTGTCCAGGACGGATGACCGGATGCAGGGGCGCCCTGGCAACTTCCCGCCGCCCAGCTTCGGACCGGGTGGTGGGCCAGGCACCGGCGGACCCGGTGGTGGCAACGGATTCGGGCCGGGATCGGGCGGATTCAGCGGTGGTTTCGGGCCCGGCGGAGGTTTCGGGCCGGGTGGGTCGACCGGCGGGCCGGGGAGCATGGGACCCGGCCGTGGCGTCGGCGCCGCCCTGCCCGGTGAAGGCGCGATGCGCGGTACACCGGCGGGCGGCCCCGCGGCGGCGGGACGGCCCGGCGCGCCCGGCATGGGCGGCGGCGGGATGGGCGCCGGTGCCGGCAAGGGCAAGGGCGGCGAGGACGAAGAGCACCAGCGCAAGATCACGCTGCAGGAAGAGGACGGCGACTCCCTCTTCGGCGGCTACGACGGGGACAAGCCGGTTCCGCCGGTGATCGGCGCGTAATCGTGCTGCGGAAACCCGTCGAACTGACGCTCCAGACCTACGAAACCCTGCTGGACCACCACAATCTCGGCGACATCCATCCGACGCTCGTCCGCGGCGCGCAGTGGTACCTGCCCGAGGAACGTCGCGAGCTCGCGGCCACCGCGCAGTCCGAATTGGACGGACAGGGTCTGCTCACCCGTGGCCGGATCGACGACGAATTCCTCGACACGCTGCGTTTTCTGCAGCGGCCGGCGGTGGAGTACTACTCGTGGGTGAAGTCCGAGGGGCGTGAGCGGACCGTTCGCGCCGCGGGAAGTGGCCGGGAGGCGGTCACGGTGGTCTTGGTCGACAAGGTCGTCTACCTGACGCCGACGCGGCCGGACACGCTCGCGCAGGATTTCACCGGCCTGCTCCCCGAGGCTCCCGCCGCGCGCACACCGTCCCTGAACTGCTCGGAAGCCGATCTGCAGGTCCTGATGAAGGGCGAGATGCTGACCGGCACCGGTCCGAGCATCCGCGACGCCAAGAAGATCCTCCAGTGGATCCGGTCGCCGCACACCTTCTTCGGCAGGCTTTACGTCGCCATCCGTGACGGCGGCGGCAACCGGAAACGCGTCGAACGCCCGCCGGGCTGGATGGACACCGAACACGGCCGCGTCGTGTTCGGCCCGGACGCCAAGGGCTGGGTGAGCCTCATGGGCGCCGGGCCGCACGAAATCGTCTCGAAGGTCGTCCAGCTGGAGTCGCAGCTTCGCGGGCGTTAGCCCTGGTGGTTCGGGTTCAGGACCCGCGAGAGGAACGTCTTCGTGCGCTCCTCCTGCGGGTCCCCGATCACCTGGTCCGGCGCACCCTGCTCGACGACGACGCCGCCGTCCATGAACAGCACGACGTCGGCCACCTCGCGGGCGAACTGCATCTCGTGCGTGACGACGAGCATCGTCATGCCCTCCTGCGCGAGCTGCCGCATGACGGCGAGGACGTCGCCGACCAGTTCGGGGTCCAGCGCCGAGGTCGGTTCGTCGAACAGCATGACATCGGGATCCATCGAAAGCGCCCTGGCGATCGCGACGCGCTGCTGCTGCCCGCCGGAAAGGTGTGCCGGCAGCGAAGACTCCTTCTCCGCGAGCCCGACCTTCGCGAGGTTTGCCCGCGCGACGCGCTCCGCCTCCTCCTTGCCGCGCTTCAGCACCTTGCGCTGCGCGACGGTGAGGTTTTCGAGCACGCTCAGGTGCGAGAAGAGGTTGAACGACTGGAAGACCATGCCGATCTTCCTGCGGGCGCCGTCGATGTCGACATCCGGATCGGTGATCTCGCTGCCGTTGACGACGATCTTGCCCTGCTGCGGTTCCTCGAGGAGGTTGACGCAGCGCAGCAGCGTCGACTTGCCCGATCCCGACGGGCCGATGATGCAGACGACCTGGCCGCGCTGGACCTCCAGGTCGATGCCCTTGAGCACTTCGAGGTTCCCGAACGCCTTGTGCAAGCCGGTCAGCTCGACTACGGGGCTCACGCTTCGACCTCCAGGCCGCGGTCGGATTTCCTGCCGGCACGCCGCTCCAGATACCTGGAGAGATAGCCCAGCGGGAGAGTGATGATCAAATAGCACAAGCCTGCCAAGAGGATCGGCGTCATGGACCCGGTCGCGTTCAGGCCTTCGCGACCCCATTTGGTCAGCTCGTATTCGTCTCGAGCCACGCCGAGCAGATAGATCAGCGACGAATCCTTGGTGAGCAGGATCAGCTCGTTCGTCAGCGGCGGAAGAATGATGCGGAAAGCCTGCGGAATGACGATGGTGATCATCGCCCGGCCCTCACTCATCCCCAGCGATCGCGCGGCCTCGACCTGGCCGGGCGGCACCGCCTGGATACCCGCCCTGATCGTTTCGGCCATGTAGGCCGCGCCGACCGAACCCAGCGCCAGCGCCGCGGTCGAGTAAATGTCGAAAACCAGCCCGAAGGCCAGCGGTACACCGAAGCCCAAGGCGATGAAGACGAGCAGCGCGGGAATCCCGCGGAAGAACTCGATGTAGATCGTCGCGATCCACCGATAGGGCGGCACCGAGGACAGCTTCATCAAAGCCAGCACGAGGCCGAGCCCCAGGCCGACCGCGAAACCGAGCGCCGTGTAGATGATGGTGTTCTTCAGCGAGGTGGTGATGATGCCCGGGAACTGCGCCGACGCCGCGTCCACGTTCAGGAACGCGCGAGTGATGGTGGGCCAGTCGGCCACCAGGGCGAGCACGGTGACGACGATCACCAGCAGCGCATACTGGGCCAGCTGGATACGCTGGCGCCGTTTGCGCTTGGAAATAGCCATGATGCGGGTTTCTCCAGTCGAGTGGCTGACATGCGGTGAGGGGCGGCCACCGCCGGTGGCCGCCCCTCAAGCGACTGATCAGGAAGTCGGTTTCTTGCCGAACCACTTCTCGTAGACGCGCTCGTACGTGCCGTCGGACTTGGCCTTCGCAAGCGCCTCGTTCACCTTGGCCAGCAGCGCGCCGTTGCCCTTCTTGACAGCGATGCCGTAGGACTCGCCGGTATCGAAGGTCGCGGTGACCTCGACGTCGGGATTGGCCTTGAGGAAGTCCGCCAACACGACATCGTCGTTGATGCCGGCTTCGACCTGCCCGGTCTTCACGGCCGTCTGCTCAAGCGCGAGATCCTCGAACTGCACTACCTCGTAGCCGAACTTGGTCTTGTTCTCGTTGGCGTACTTCTCGCCCGTCGTGCCCTGCTGCACACCGAGCTTCTTGCCACGCAGCTTCTCCAGGCCGTCCAGCCCGGAACCCTTCTTCACCAGGAGGGCTTGCTTGGCATTGAAGTAGGGCGCGGAGAAGTCCAGCACCGCCTGGCGTTCCGGCGTAATGGTCATCGCGGCCGCCGCCACGTCGCACTTGCCGATGTTCAACGACTCGCCTGACTGGATGCCCTCGAACGGCGTGTCGAAGATCTTCTGCTCCGTCGCACCCACCAGCGGCAGGACCAGATCGACGAGATCGACGTCGAAGCCGACGGTTTTGTCCCCCTGGGTGAACTGGAACGGCGCGTAGGGAAGGTGCGTGCAAGTGGTCAACTTGCCGGCCTCCACCAGCGTGATCTGCCCTCCGGCCTCGGTCTTCGAACCGGTGTTGACCTTCTCCGCACAGCCGGCCGTGGTCACGGCCAAAGCCAGGACGGGAAGCACGGCGAGCGCTCTGCGTATGGTTCGACGCGCCACGGTGTCACTCCTAGTAACGGTTACCAATCGAGTTTTCGCATCCTGCCACTGATCGGCCGAGTAACGAAGCACCGTTCTGTCACAACCCTCGTGTGTCCCCGGTCACGACAAAGGGCGGGACCGCCCGACCGGACGGGCCCGCCCTCGGCGCGGCTACCGCCAGTACCTGAACCAGTAGCCGTAGTACTGGCAGCCGCCAGGACACGTCGCGTCCGGAGGCGTATAGAAGATGTCCGAAACCTTGTATCCGTGCCGGACTAGATCATTTCGAGAATGCACACAGGCTTGATAGTTGTAACCGCAGCCTTCCGAACTGACCATTATCGCCATCTCGTCACCCGGCGTTTGTGCGACAGCAAGGCCAGGAAAAGCAAGCGTCGCAGCAGCCGCTCCGGCCACGACGAGCGCCTTCAGAAAAGCTCTCATCATCCCTCCAACTCGACAGGCAGGACAGAACCAGCAAACGAACGGACACATATCCGAACGATGAGACCTCTGGACACCGACGACATGTCGAATAGAACCAACCCCCTCCCCGAGGCCGGTGAAAATAATTAACGACCCTAGCAGGGTCCTGATCAACTCAACAAGCCTCCGAATCGCGTATCGCGCCCGCATGGCAGGGTGAGCGAGTATGGCGACCATGAACAACAACCCGGCGCCGCGGCTCCCCCCGGCGGGCCGCCGCCCACGGACGACGACGTCGGCACGGCGCGCGGCGAAACCCGGGGCGCAGTTCGACGGCTATCTCTCGCCGTCCCGGCCGCACGCGGGCGCGTACGACGAGATGTTCACCGCCGACGGCACGGTCCGCCAGCCGTACCGCGCGCTGTACGAATCGATCTCCGCGCTGACGTCGGCGGATCTCTCGTCCCGGTCGGCGGCGATCGACCGGGCCATGGTGGACCAGGGCATCACGTTCTCACTGTCCGGCCAGGAACGCCCGTTCCCGCTCGACCTGGTGCCGCGCGTGATCACCACCGCCGAATGGAGCAAACTCGAACGCGGTGTGGCGCAACGGGTCCGCGCGCTCGAAGCCTTCCTCGCCGACGTGTACGGCGACCGCCAGATCCTGCGTGACGGCGTGCTCCCGCGACGGCTGATCACCTCGTGCGAGCATTTCCAGCGCGAGGCGTTCGGGATCAACCCGCCCAACGGCGTCCGCATCCATGTGTCCGGTGTGGACCTGGTGCGCGACGAGGAGGGCACCTTCCGGGTACTGGAGGACAATCTCCGCAACCCGTCCGGCGTGTCGTACGTGATGGAGAACCGCCGCACGATGGCGCGCGTGTTCCCGGACCTGTTCGCCCAGCACCGGGTGCGCCCGGTCGGCGATTACGCCTCGCATCTGTTGCGCGCGCTGCGAGCGGCGGCCGCGGCGAACGTCGCCGACCCGATGGTCGTCGTGCTCACCCCCGGCGTGCACAACTCCGCGTACTTCGAGCATTCGCTGCTGGCCCGGCTCATGGGGGTCGAGCTGGTCGAAGGCCGCGACATGTTCTGCCGGGACAACGTCGTGTACCTGCGCACCACCGAGGGCGAGCGGCAGGTCGACGTCATCTACCGGCGGATCGACGACGAGTTCCTCGATCCGGTGCACTACCGGCCGGATTCCGTGCTCGGCGTGGCCGGGATCCTCAACGCGGCGCGCGCGGGCAACGTGGTGGTCGCGAACGCGGTGGGCAACGGCGTCGGCGACGACAAGCTCGTCTACACCTACGTGCCCGAGATGGTGAAGTACTACCTCAACGAGAAGCCGCTGCTGCCCAATGTGGACACCTTCCGGTGCTGGCTGCCGGACGAGTTCGACCACGTCATGCGGCATATGGACGAGCTGGTGATCAAACCGGTCGAAGGTTCCGGCGGCTATGGCATCGTGTTCGGCCCGGACGCGACGCAGGCGGAGCTGACCGCGCTCAAACGCAAGGTCCGGGCGAACAAACGCGGCTGGATCGCGCAGCCGGTGGTCCAGCTGTCCACCGTTCCGTCCAAAGTGGACGAAAGGCTGGCGCCGCGGCACGTCGATCTCCGCCCGTTCGCGGTCAACGACGGCAAGGAGATCTTCGTCCTGCCGGGCGGGCTGACCCGGGTCGCGCTTCCGGAGGGCAGCCTGGTCGTCAACTCGTCGCAGGGCGGCGGCTCCAAGGACACCTGGGTGCTGGCGCCGCGATCCTCGACGGCGGAGCGGGAACTGGAGCGGCCCGCACTCGGCGCACTGTCCCAAGTGGACGGTCTGGTCGCCGAACAGGGCCCGGAGCTGACCACCACCCAGCAACAGCAGCAGCAACAGGCATAGGGAGGTTGATGTGCTCGCCCGCAACGCGGAATCGCTGTACTGGATCGGCCGGTACGTCGAACGCGCCGATGACACCTCCCGGATCCTCAACGTCTCCGTGCATCAGCTGCTCGAAGACGCGAGCGTCGACCCGGACCACGCGAGCCGGCAGCTGCTCGCCGTCCTCGGCATCACGCCCGAGGGCATGGACACCCTCGACGTGTGGAAGTTGACCGAGTTGGTCGCCTACGCCAAGGACAACCCGGCGTCGATCGTCGGCTCGATCAACTCGGCCCGCGAGAACACGCGCGGCGCCCGCGAGGTCGTTTCGACCGAGTTGTGGGAATGCCTGAACGCGACGTGGAACGCGGTGCCGGACCGGCAGCGGTACGCGCGCCGAGCCGGGCCGCACGCGTTCCTCTCCTTCGTGGAGGAGCGCGCGGCGATGTTCGCCGGGCTCGCCGATTCGACGATGAGCCGCGACGACGGCTGGCTGTTCATGGTGCTCGGCCGGTCGGTGGAACGCGCGGACATGGTGGTGCGGCTGCTGCTCTCACGGGTGCAGGACAGCGCGTCGTCACCCGGCTGGATCACCGTGCTTCGCTCGGCAGGCGCGCAGGACACCTACCTGCGGACCTATCGCGGCGCGCTCGACGCCGGCCGCGTCGTGCAGTTCCTCTTGCGGGACACGCTTTTCCCGCGGTCGGTGTTCCACGCGTTGCGGCAGGCCGAGGAGTGCCTGGAGCGGCTGGACCCCGGCGTCAACTCGCGCGCCAACGAGAAGTCCGAGGCGCTGCGGCAGCTCGGCCGCGCGCGCAGCGAGCTGGAGTTCCTGCGGCCGTCGGATCTGCTGGAGGATCTGCCGAAACGGCTCGGCGCCCTGCAGACTTCGATCAAGGACATCGGCGACGCGGTTTCGGTGCAGTACTTCCATTCGTCGCCGTGGGTGGCCTGGAGCGGTGCGGAGGTTTCGCTGTGACCTGGCAGCTTCGGGTGGCCCACCGGACCGGATACCGGTACGCGACGCCGGCCACGCAGTCGTACAACGAGGCGCGGCTGACCCCGCGCTCCGACCGGCGGCAGACCACGGTCGTCAACCGGGTCGAGACGACGCCCGCGACCCGTGCCTATCGGTACACGGATTACTGGGGCACCGTCGTGACGTCGTTCGACCTTCACGCGCCGCACACGGAGTTCACCGTGCTCGCGACGTCGGTGGTCGAGACCGCCGACGAAGGCGAGCCGGTCCGTTCGGCGACGTGGAAGGACCTGCGCAGCGACACCGTCGTCGACCACCGCACCGAGTACCTGACGCCGACGCCGTACACGCCCCGCGATCCGGAGCTGACGAAGGTCGCGCGCGAACTGCGGAAGGGGCTCGAACCGGCGGAGGCCGTGCTCGCGGTCTGCGAATGGGTCAACCAGCAGCTCAAGTACCAGCCGGGGACGACCGGTGTGCACAGCACGGCGACCGACGCGTGGCGTGCGCGCGAAGGGGTTTGCCAGGACTTCGCGCATGTCACGCTGGTGATGCTGCGCGCGATCGGTGTCCCGGCGCGCTACGTCTCCGGGTACCTGCACACGAAACCGGAGGCGAAGCTCGGCGAGACGGTCGAAGGCGAAAGCCACGCCTGGGTCGACGTCTGGACCGGCGGCTGGTGGGCCTACGACCCGACGAACGCGATCCCGGTCGGGCCGCGGCACGTCTGGGTCGCGTACGGGCGGGACTACGCGGACGTACCACCGCTCAAGGGCATCTTCACCGGTGGCGGTCAGTCCACTTTGGACGTCTCGGTGCAGCTGACCCGGCTGACCTAAGCCCTGCGCCGCAGCAACAGCCAGAGCAGATAGGCACCGCCGAGGGCGGCAGCGACGACTCCCGCGGGCAGCAGCGAGGACTCCAGCAACCGCTGGCCGAGGTAGTCCGCCGCGACGACCAGCGTCGCGCCGACGAAGGCCGACGCGAGCAGGTTGGGTCCCGGCAGGCGCGTCATCCGGCGCGCCAGCTGGGGCGCCGCGAGCGCGATGAACGGGAGCGGCCCGGTCGCCGCGGTGGCGGCGGCGACCAGCGCGACCGCGACCAGCACCAAGGTCCGCCGCACCCGGCGGACGTCGACGCCGATGCCCGTGGCGGTGTCGTCGCCCATCTCCAGCATGCGCAGCGCGCGGCCGTTCGCGAAGACGATCGGGGCGAACACCGCCATCGCGACCGCCAGCGGCACGAAGTAGCTCCAGTCGCGGCCGGAGAGGTCACCGACCAGCCAGCCGACAGCCTGCGACGCGGCTTCGAGGTTCGCCTTCACCAGCAGGTACGCGTTCACCCCGGCCAGCACCGCGCTGACGGCGATCCCGAGCAGCACCAGCCGCGAACTCAGCAGGCCGTGCGGGGCGCACAACGCCATCACGACCAGCACGGTCAGCAGCCCGCCCGCCAGCGCGCCGAGCGAAACGAGGCCAGGGCCGGAGCCGATGAGCAGCAGGGTCGCGATACCGCCGGTCGCCGAACCGGTGGTGAAGCCGATGATGTCCGGGCTGCCGAGCGGATTGCGGGTGATCGTCTGGAAGACCGTCCCGGCCAGCGCCAGCGCGGCCCCGACGAGGATCGCGACCAGCACCCGCGGCAGCCGTCCCATGACCACCAGGTACTGCGCTTTCGTCCCTTGGCCTGCCAGGGTGGCGAGCACTTCGCCGGGGCTCATCTCGTAGTCGCCGGTACCGACCGAAAGCACGACGAGCGTCAGCGTCATCAGGGCCAGCGCGGCGACGACGATCACCGATCGTCTGTCCACACCGGACTCACGACGGACGAGTGCGGTCATCGGCGCACCGCCTTCAGCCTGCGGGCCACGATCACGAACGCGATGCCGCCGACGACGTCGGTCATCACGCCGACCTGGATCTCGCCCGGCGAGCCGAGCAGGCGGCCGAGGACGTCGCAGCCGAGCAGCAGCACCGGCCCGAGCAACGCCGAAATCAGCATCACCCAGCGCTCGTCCTGGCCGATCAGCGTCCGGACGACGTGCGGGATCATCAGGCCGACGAAGGCGATCGGCCCGCAGGCCGCGGTCGCCGACGCCGAAAGCAGACCGACGGCGACCATCCCGGCGACGCGGACGAGCGCCGGATTCGCGCCGAGGCCGCGGGCCGTGTCCTCGCCCAGCGCCAGCGCGTTCAGCGCGCGGGCCAGCACGATCGCGATCACCACACCCGCGACGAAGAACGGCAGCAGGACCGTCAGCTGTTCCGGGTTCCGGTTCACCAGCGAACCGACCAGCCAGAACCGCATGGCCTGCAGGTTGTGCGTGTCGACCATCTGCATGCCCTGGTTGATCCCGACGAACACCGCCTGGACGGCGACCCCGGCCAGCACCAGCCTCAGCGGGCTCGTCGCGCCGCGTGTCCCGCCGATCACCGAGACCAGCGCGGTTCCGGCGAGCGCGCCGGCGAAGGCGAACCAGACATACTCGCCGGGCGAAGTCACCGAGAACACCGTGGAGCCGAGCACGATCGCGACCGCGGCGCCGTGGTTGATACCGAGCAAGCCGGGTTCGGCGACCGGGTTGCGGGTGATCGCCTGCATGAGCGAGCCCGCCAGCGCGAGGGCCATCCCGACCAGGACGCCGAGCACCGTGCGGGGCAGGCGATCGTCGCGGACGACGACGTCGTTGTAGCTCCCGTCGTAGGCGAAGAGGGCGTGGAGGACTTCGCCGAGCGAGAGGCGGTTCGAACCGAAGCCGATCGACAGCAGGACGACCGCGGCGAGCGCTACCAGCGACCCCATCAGGACCAGCGTTCGCAGGGAAACACTGGTCCGCGGTGATCGGAGGCGCTCCGTGACCTGGACCATGGCGGTCACGATAAGGGAAGGCTAGCCTAACGCCGAACTTCGGTCCCTCGGTGAAAGAAGATCTCCATGCACCTCTCTCGACGCGGCTTTCTCGCCGGCACCGCGGCGCTCGGCGCCACCGGCCTCCTGACCGCCTGCGGCTATCAGGAAGAGACGCCCACCCAGGGAGCGGGCGCGACCTGGTCGTTCACCGACGATCGTGGCCGCAAACTGGACGGCGAGCGGCCGACGCGGATCGTCGCGCAGGTGACCGCGGCGGCGGCGCTGTGGGACCTCGGCGTGAAGTCGGTCGGGATCTTCGGCCCGTCGAAGTTCGCCGACGGCAAGCCTGATCCGCAGGCGGGCGGCGTCGACCTGAACGCGGTGACCTCGCTCGGGAACGTGTGGAACGAGTTCAACTTCGACAAGTTCGTCGCGCTGAACCCGCAACTGCTGATCAGCGTGATGTACCTGAAAGACCAGATGTGGTACGTCCCGGACACGCAGACGGAGAAGATCGACAAGGCCGCGCCGAGCGTCGGCGTCCGCCTGCAGGACATCTCGATGCCCGAAGGGATCGCGAAGTTCATCGCGCTCGCGAAGGCGCTCGGCGCCGACACCGAGACTCCGGCGATCAAGGCTGCGAAAGAGGAGTACGAGAAGGCTGACGCCGCGCTCGCCGAAGCGGCGAAGAAGGCCGCGGGGCTGAAGATCCTCCTGGTGTCCGCACAGAAGGATGCCGTCTACGTCTCGAACGCGCCGAAATTCGCGACCTCGAAGCACTACCAGAGCAAGGGGCTGGACTTCGTCACGCCGGAGGCGCCGGACGAGAGCCAGGGCGGCTACTACCAGCAGATCAGCTGGGAGAACATCGGCAAGTACCCGGCCGACGTGATCATGTACGACAACCGCGGCGGTTCGCTTTCGCTCGGCCCGGACGGGCTCGGCGGCGTGCCGACCTGGGCTCAGCTGCCCGCGGTGAAGGCCGGGAAGCTGATCCCGTGGAACAACGAGACACCGTTCTCGTACCAGCGTTTCACGCCGCAGCTGACGGAGCTGACCGCGGCACTGAACAAGTTCGCCTAGGGCCGGGCGGGGGTGCGGCCCGGGAGGGGTGTCGCCACGGCCGACGTTGCGAAAGCCACTTTCGCAACCTTCAACGTTGCGAAAGTGGCTTTCGCAACCCCCCGCCAAGCCCCAGCACCCCAACAGCAGAGGCGAGCTTCGAAAACGCCACCCGTGCCCGCGGTAGGTACACAAAGGCACCCTTGGGCCCGAAGCAGAAATCGCCACTCACGACCCGCTCAGCCCAGGAACTCCCGCAACGCCGCCGCGAGGTCGGCCGGGTTGTCCTCGGCCATGTGGTGCCCGGATTCGATCGCGAAGCCGCGGACGTCGTCGGCCCACTCGCGCCACACCGCGATCGGGTCGCCGTACAGCTCGGCCATGTCGTCGCGGCTGGACCACAGCATGAGGACGGGACAGCCGAGTTTCCGTCCGGCCGCCTTGTCGGCGTCGTCGGCTTCGCGGTCGGGCCCGAGGCCGGCGCGGTAGTCCTCCAACATCGCGTGGACCGTCTCGGGATCGTGGATCGCGCGCAGGAAATCGGCGTGGTTCTCGGCGCCCATGGCTTCGGGATCTCCGCCGTACCAGGCGTCCGGGTCGGCGTTGATCACCCGCTCGGCGGGTTTCGCGAGCTGGCCGAAGAAGAACCAGTGCCACCATTTCCGCGCGAAGTCCGCGTCGGCCCGCGCGAGCGCCTCACCGATCGGGACGCCGTCGAGGACGACCAGCTTGGTGACCGCTTCGGGGTGGTCCATGGCCAGCCGATGCGCCACGTAACTGCCGCGATCGTGGCCGGCGACGGCGAATCGCTCGTGGCCGAGATGCCGCATGACGGCGACGATGTGCCTGGCCATGGCGCGTTTCGAATGCGCCGAGTGGTCTTCGGCGGTCTCGGGTTTCGAGGACTGGCCGTAGCCGGGGAGATCCGGGCAGACGACGGTGAACACGTCCGCGAGCCGGGGCGCGACGTCGTACCAGGTGGTGTGGGTGCGGGGATGTCCGTGCAGGAGGACGAGAGGCGGCCCCGACCCGCCGTGGCGGACCCTGAGGGTCACTTCGCCGGTGTCGACGTTTTCGAGCTTGAAGCCTTCGAACATGATCCTCCCGTGTGCGCTATGAACGGGCCGTTCCTTGCAAATTTTGCAAGGAACGGCCCGTTCATTGCAGCGTGAGCCGGGAGATCAGCTGCGCGCGTGCGCGTCCAGGATGTGCGCGACCGCCTCGGTGACCCGCTGCGCGAAGTCGATGTTCAGCCACTCGTCCGGCACGTGGATGTTCGAGTCCGGCCCGCAGGCGCCGGTGACCACGAACTGCGCCTCCGGGTACTTCTCGCCGAGCAGCCCCATGAACGGGATCGAGCCGCCCATGCCGAAGCTCTTGTGCGGCTCGCCGAAGACCTCGCCGCTGACGTGGTGCAGCACCTCGTCGAGCCACGGCGCGGTTTCCGGAGCGTTCCAGCCGTTCTCGGCCTGGAAGTCGCCGAGCTCGACCGAAGCGTCGTACGGCACGTCGGTGGTGAGCACGCGGCGGACGGCCTCCATCGCGGCCTTCGCGTCGGCGGTCGGCGGCAGGCGGAAGCTCAGGGTGAGCGTGGTGCTGTCGCGCAGCACGTTGCCCGCGTCGGCGGGGAGCGGGAAGCCCTCCGCGCCGATCACCGAGAGCGTCGGCCGCCACGAGTTGTTGAGCAGCAGTTCCAGGTCGTCGTCGGACACCGTCCGGCCGACCACGGGGAAGAGCGTCTTCGCCGCGCCGGGCGCGATCTCGACGACACCGCGGGCGTCCTCGACGCGGCTCTCCGGGATGTCGACGCTCAGCTCGGCGAGCTTGATCTCGCCGGTCTCGGCGTTCTCGATCCGGTCGAGCAGGACACGCAGGACGCGGAACGAGCTCGCCACGATGCCGCTGGCCATGCCGGAGTGCTGCGCGGATTCGAGCACCTTCACGGTGACGTTGACGTGCAGCATGCCGCGCAAGCTGGTGGTCAGCCACAGGCGCTTGTAGTCGGTGCCGCCCGCGTCGAGGCAGACGACCAGCGAGACCTCGCCGAGCTTCTCCTTCAGGTGCTCGACGTAGGCGGGCAGATCCGGGCTGCCGGACTCCTCGCCGGTCTCCAGCAGCACGACCGCGCGGGAGTGCTCACCGCCTGCGGCGCGCACGGCCTCGATCGCCGTCGTCGCCGCGTAACCGGAGTAGCCGTCGTCGACCGCGCCGCGGCCGTACAGGCGTCCGTCGCGGATCACCGGCGTCCACGGGTCGAGCCCCTCGGACCAGCCACCGACCGGAGGCTGTTTGTCGAGGTGCCCGTACATGAGCACGGTGCCCTTTTCGGCCGCTTCGGACGTCGCCGGGATGTCGACGACCAGCAGCGGGCTGCGGCCTTCGAGCTCCACGACCTCGAGCGTCGCGCCGGGGATCTCCCGCGCGGCGATCCAGGAGCGGACGTGCTCGACGGCGGCGGCCAGATGCCCGGTCTTCGCCCACTCGGAGTCGAACGCCGGCGACAAGGCGGGGATGGCCACCAGGCCGGACAGGCTGGGAAGGACGTCGTTCGTCCAGTTGGAAACCACGGTTTCGCGTACGGATTTCTGCTCCACGTCCGCCATCCTGCCACGGGTGCCGGAGAGTGGGACGGATCACAGCGGCGGGCACGGATCGTCATCGATACCGCCGGACAGGACACTCGTCCGGGTCCGTCGTCCGCTGGTCGGCCCGCGGGTGAATTCCCTACTTTCGGCGGCCCCACACTCGGGCTTCCTAGCATTTTCCCTGATCAGACACCCTTTCTCAGCAACAAATCAGCATCCGCCACTGACCAAAACGGCGTCCGGCATGCCAGGATGTGCGCACGAACCGTCAACGCCGACGGTGACCCAGCGCTTCAGATCCGACGCGCTGGTCCCCGCCGGCGCAGTCACTGTGGCCGCCACAAGTGGCCGCCAGAGGCGCCGACATCAAGGAGAGCAGCGCATGCCGTCCGAACACTGGACGCACCCGGAACCTGGAGATGGTCCCGCCGCCGTAGCGGCGCAGCCTTCCCCCGAACAGGTGATCGCCGGTTTGCGAGCAACGAGCGAAGGTGGCGCTGAGCTGACTCAGCTGCTCACCCCCGAAGGCGAACGGGTCGCCTCGCCGCAATTCGACCGCTATGTCGACGACATCGACGCCGAGGCCCTCAAGGGCCTGTACCGCGACATGGTCCTGGTCCGCCGCGCGGACCGCGAGGCCAACGCGATGCAGCGCCAGGGCCAGCTCGGCATCTGGGTGCCGCTGCTCGGGCAGGAGGCCGCGCAGATCGGCTCCGGCCGCGCGTTGCGGAAGGGGGACATGGCGTTCCCCAGCTACCGCGAGCACGGTGTCGCCTACACCCGCGGCGTCGACCTCAAAGAGGTGCTCGGCATCTTCCGCTGCACCGACCACAGCGGCTGGGACTACCAGGCCCACGGCTTCCACCCGTACACCATCGTGATCGGCAACCAGGTGCTCAACGCCGCCGGTTACGCGATGGGCCAGAAGTTCGAAGGCAAGGTCGGCGACGACGACAGCGAAGCGACCATCTGTTACTTCGGTGACGGAGCGACTTCGCAGGGCGACGTGCACGAAGGCTTCGTCTGGGCCGCGGTCTACGACGCGCCGCTCGTGTTCTTCTGCCAGAACAACCAGTGGGCGATCTCGGAGCCCACCGAGCGCCAGTCGCGTCTGCCGCTGTACCAGCGCGCCCGCGGCTACGGTTTCCCCGGCATCCGCGTGGACGGCAACGACGTCCTCGCCTGCCTCGCGGTCTCCCGCTGGGCGCTGGAGGAGTGCCGTCACGGCAACGGCCCGGTGCTGATCGAGGCGTTCACCTACCGGATGGACGCGCACACCACCACCGACGACCCCACCCGCTACCGGCTCTCCGACGAGCTGGAGGAGTGGAAGCTGAAGGACCCGATCGAGCGCGTCCGGGCGTACCTCGCCCGCGGTGGCGGCGCCGACCAGGCGTTCTTCGACCAGGTGCAGGCCGATTCGGACGCGTTCGCGGCCGAGTTGCGCGACTACTGCTTCAACATGCCGGAACCACCACCGGACCGGATCTTCTCCAACGTGTACGCGGAGTCCACGCCGCTGCTGGACAAGCAGCGCGAAGAGTTCCTGTCCTACTTGGACGGTTTCGTCGGGGCGGAGGGGCACTGAAATGAGCGACCTCCAGAAACTCACCATCGGCAAGGCCCTCAACCTCGGCCTCCGTCGCGCCATGGAAGAGGACCCGAAGGTCCTGATCATGGGTGAGGACGTCGGCAAGCTCGGCGGCGTCTTCCGCATCACCGACGGCCTGCAGAAGGACTTCGGCGAGCAGCGCGTGCTGGACACGCCGCTCGCGGAATCGGGCATCATCGGCACCGCGGTCGGCCTCGCCGTCCGCGGTTTCCGCCCGGTGTGCGAAATCCAGTTCGAAGGCTTCATCTTCCCCGGCTTCGACCAGATCTCCAGCCAGGTCGCGAAGCTGCACTACCGGACGCAGGGCAAGATCAAGATGCCCATCGTGATCCGGGTGCCGTTCGGCGGCGGCATCGGCGCGGTCGAGCACCACTCGGAGTCGCCGGAGTCGCTGTTCGCGCACATCCCCGGTCTGAAGGTCGTTTCGGTTTCGAACGCCGTCGACGCCTACTGGGGCATCCAGCAGGCGATCAAATCCGACGACCCGATCCTGTTCTTCGAGCCGAAGAAGCTGTACCACTCGGGCGCGATGAAGTCCGAGGTCGACACGGAGGCCACGCCGGACCAGCTGTTCAAGTCCCGCGTGGTCCGCGAGGGCACCACGGCCACGGTCGTCGCGTACGGCCCGTCGGTGAAGGTCGCGCTCGACGCGGCGGCCGCCGCCGAAGACGAGGGCAAGTCGCTGGAGGTCATCGACCTGCGGACGCTGTCCCCGCTCGACCTGGGGCCGGTGTTCGAGTCGGTGCGCAAGACCGGGCGGCTCATCGCGCTGAGCGAGGCACCGTCGGAATCGTCGCTGACCTCGGAGATCGCCGCGCGCGTGCAGGAGGAATGCTTCTATTCGCTGGAAGCCCCCGTGCTGCGGGTGACCGGATTCGACACGCCGTACCCGCCCGCCAAGCTCGAGGAGCACTACCTCCCCGACCTGGACCGGGTGCTGCACACCGTCGACCGTTCGCTCGCCTGGTAAGGGGGAAATCGCTGAAATGCCCGAGTACAAACAATTCCCCCTCGCCGACACGGCCGAGGGGCTGACCGAGGCCGACATCATCGCCTGGCAGGTCAAGCCGGGTGACAAGGTCACGGTGAACCAGATCGTCGTCGAGGTCGAGACCGCGAAGGCCGCCGTCGAGCTGCCCATCCCGTGGGCGGGCGTCGTCACCGAACTGCTCGTCGAACCGGGCCAGACGGTCGAGGTCGGCGCGCCGATCCTCACCATCGACGTCGACCCGGACGGCAAGGCGGCCCCGGCACCCGCCGCCGCGCCCGTGGCGGAGGAGCCGGCGGAAGAGGAGATGAAGCCGCTGGTCGGCTACGGCTCCAAGGCCGTCGTCACGCAGCGTCGGGCGCGGAAGGGCGCGGCCCCCGCCGCTGCTCCGGCTCCGGTGGCTGTGGCGCCTGCTTCGAAGCCGAAGGGCGGGTACGTGCCGCTGGCGAAGCCGCCGGTGCGCAAGCTCGCCAAGGACCTCGGCGTCGACCTGCACGCGCTCACCGGCTCCGCCGACGGCGGCGTCATCACGCGTGACGACGTCCAGGCGGCCGCCAACGGTTCGGCCGCTCCGACTGCTGCGTCCACTGTGGACAGTGGCTACGACCCGGCGACCCGGGAACGCCGGGTGCCGATCAAGGGCGTCCGCAAGGCCACCGCCGCCGCGATGGTGCAGAGCGCGTACACCGCCCCGCACGTCACGGAGTTCCTGACCATCGACGTCACGCCGATGATGGAATTCCGGGAGAAGCTGAAGAAGTCGCGCGAGTTCGCCGGGGTCAAGGTCACCCCGCTGACGTTCGCGGCGAAGGCCGTCTGCCTGGCGGCCAAGCGCACTCCGGACGTCAACGCGGTGTGGGACGAGGCCGCGCAGGAGATCGTCTACAAGGACTACGTGCACCTCGGGATCGCCGCGGCCACCCCGCGCGGGCTCGTCGTGCCCAAGGTCCGTGACGCGGATTCGATGTCGCTGAAAGAACTCGCGATCGCGCTCACCGAGCTGACCGACGTCGCCCGCGAGGGCAAGACCACCCCGGCGGCCATGCTCGGCGGCACGATCACCATCACCAACGTCGGCGTCTTCGGCGTCGACACCGGGACGCCGATCATCAACCCCGGCGAGTCCGCGATCCTGTGCCTCGGCGCGATCAAGGACACCCCGTGGGTGGTCGACGGCGAGATCAAGGTGCGCAAGGTGCTCCAGCTTTCGCTGAGCTTCGACCACCGCGTGGTCGACGGGCAGCAGGGCTCGGAGTTCCTGGCCGACGTCGGCGCGCTGCTGGCCGACCCGGCGGTCGCGATCACCTACTGACGTTTCGCGCGTGAAGGCCCCCTTCCCTCGGCTCAGTCGAGGGAAGGGGGCCTTCACGCGCTTATTCGGTTGACGGAGTGAGCGCTCACTCCGCACACTGGAGGCATGACAGAGACCACCGCCCGGCGGAGAGCGCCGGGGATGAGTGCCGACGAGCGGCGCCGGATGATCGTCCAGTCCGTGCTGCCCTTGCTGGTGGAACACGGCGCCGGTGTCACGTCGAGCCAGATCGCGCGCGCCGCGGGGATCGGCGAAGGCACCGTCTTCCGCGTGTTCAAGGACAAGGACGAGCTGTTCGCCACCTGCTTCGCCGAGGCGCTGAAGCCCGACCAGGTCCTCGACGCGATCGCGGTCATCGACCTCGACCAGCCCCTCGACGACAGGCTCATCGAAGCCGCCGACGCGCTCAGCGCGCACCTCCAGCGGATGGGCGCGCTCATGGCGGTCATGCACGGCTCCGGCAAACGGCCCGAGCATCGCGGGGACAGGCGCAAGGAGTCGATGAGCGTGATGCGCGACGCCATGGCCGAACTGTTCGAACCGGAGAAAGACCGGCTCCGCCTGCCGCCGGCGCAGTCCGCGGCGCTCTTCCTGTCGCTGCTGTTCAGCGGCCGGATCCGGTTCAGCGAGACCGGAGACGAGCCCACCACGATGGAACTCGTCGACGTGTTCCTCAACGGCGCCTTGGCGGCCGCGTGATCGGCCCGCCCGGTGGAGGACTGGAACTGCTCATGGCGCGCGGCGGCAGGCGGCGCCGCCCGCCGACGACGGTGCCCGACAGCGGGCTGACCGGCCCGGTCGACATCCCGGAGCCCGAGCCCGAGGCCGTCCCGAAAGACCTGAAGTCCCGGCTTTCCCGCATGTGGGTCAACATCACCGGCACGGTCCGCGGCCTGCCGAAGGTCGCGAAGCTGACCTGGCAGGCAAGCCCGGTGCTGACCATCGTGATCACGCTGGTGACGCTGCTTTCCGGTCTCCTCCCGACAGCGACCGCGTACGTCGCGAAGCTGCTGATCGACTCCGTGGTCGCGGCGATCCAGGGGCACGGGACGAAGAGCGCGATCGTCGGCGTCGCCCTCTTCCAGTTCGGCATCCTCGTGCTCACCGCGGTTTCGCAGGCGCTGACCACCTACGGCCAATCACTGCTGCAGGAACGGATGACGCTGACCATCCGCCATCAGGTGATGGACCACGCGAGCAAGCTGCACCTTTCGTACTTCGAGGGTTCCGCGTCCTACGACATGCTGCGCCAAGCGGCGCAGGAGGCGCCGACGCGGCCGCTGTCGATGATGAACTCGGCGTTGGGCCTGATCCGCACGGTGATCACCTTCGGGAGCATGATCGCGCTGCTCGTCTCGATCAGCCCGCTGCTGGCGCTCGTCGCGCTCGTGGCACCGATCCCCGCGTTCATCTCACAGTCGAAGTACGGCGCTCGCGCGTTCTGGCTGACGCTGATGATGTCGCCGCTGAAACGACGGATGGACTACCTGAACTCACTGGTCACCACGGACACGTACGCCAAGGAGACCAAGCTCTTCGGCCTCGGCCCGTACTTCGTCGACCGGTTCCAGCGGCTCGGCCAGGTCTTCTACGACCGTCAGCGGACACTGACCCGCAAGCGCAGCGTCAGCTCGACATCGTGGGGCCTGCTCAGTACGGCCGCCGGATCCGCGATCGCGCTGTACATCGCGCTGGAGGCTGTCGGCGGCAGGCTCACCCTCGGTGACCTCGCGCTGTACACGGCCGCCGCGGCGTCGGTGCAGACGTCGGTCCAAGGCCTGTTCACCGCGTTTTCCGGGATGTACGAGAACAATCTCTACCTCGACACGCTGTACCGCTTCCTCGGGACGAAGCCGGACATCGTCGCGCCGCCGGAACCGCGGCCGCTTCCGTCCACAGTGGAGGGTCACATCCGGTTCGAAGAAGTGTCCTTCACCTATCCCGGCGCGCCGGACCCGGCGCTCGACGGCGTGAGCTTCGAAATCCGGCCGGGTGAGACGGTCGCCGTCGTCGGCCGCAACGGCGCCGGGAAGTCGACCCTGTTCAAGCTGCTGTGCCGGCTGTACGACCCGACGGGCGGGCGGATCCTGCTCGACGGGGTCGACATCCGCGAGTACGACCCGGTGGAGCTGCGGCGGCAGATCAGCGCGATGTTCCAGGACTACGTGACGTATCAAGGGACCGCCGCCGAGAACATCGGGCTCGGCGACCTGACGCACCTCGTCGACCGGGAACGGATCGAGACGTCGGCGAACCGGGCCGGCGCCGACGAGCGGATCGAGCGTCTGCCCAGCGGCTACGACACACCGCTGGGCCGCTGGTTCGACCAGGGCGTCAGCCTCTCCGGGGGCGAATGGCAGAAGATCGCGCTGGCCAGGGCGTTCCTGCGGGAAGCACCGATCCTGATCCTCGACGAGCCCACCTCCGCCCTGGACGCGCAGGCCGAGCACGACCTCTTCTCGCGGCTGCGGGAGCTTTCGGAGGGACGCACGACGCTGTACATCTCGCACCGGTTCTCCACCGTGCGGCAGGCGGAGCGGATCCTGTTGCTGGAGCACGGAAAGGTCGCCGAATACGGGACACACGACGAGCTGATGGCGGCGGAGGCGGGCTACGCCGAGCTGTTCACCCTGCAGGCGGCCGCGTACCTCGACGAGGCTTGATCGTGCGACGGATCATGGTCGTCGGCTGTAGCGGCGCCGGGGAGTCGACGTTCTCGCGACGGCTCGGCGCCTGGGTGATCGACGGAAACTACGGGGCGTCGCCGCGCCTGCCTACGGCGAGTGCTCGTGCGGTGCCTACGCGATCTCGGCCAGGATCCGGAGTTCTGTTCCTATGTCTGGCGCTGGCCGAAGCACTACCGGGAGCGGACGGCGCGACGGCTGGCGGAGTGAGGAGTTTCTTCGCCGGATCGGCTGACCGGGGGTTGGGAGCAAAACGGGCAAGCCGTACGTTGTCCAGGTATGGCTGTCGCGTTCCTGCTCTATGTCGTCGCCGAGATCGCCGCCGTGTGGGCGGTGGGCTCGGCCGTTGGCGTCCTCGGCACGATCGCGCTGCTCTTCGCCGGCGCGTTCGTCGGGTCCTGGCTCGCGCGCCGTGAAGGCGGCCGCGCCTTCCGGGCGTTCGCCGAGTCCGCGCGGCTCGGCCGTCCCGCCGACGCGGAGAAGGAACTCACCGACGGGATGCTGATCGGGCTCGGCGGCCTGCTGATCCTGCTGCCCGGTTTCGTCAGCGACGTCATCGGCCTGCTGTTCATCCTGCCGCCGACGCGGAGTGTCGCGCGGAAGGTGTGGCAGAAGCGGATGGCGCGCCGGGCGGTCAAGTTCGCGAACCGCGCCCGCGGGCCGGTGATGGTCGTGGACAGCGAGGTCGTCATGGACACGCCGCCCGCGGAGGCCGCCAAGAAGCAGCCGCCGGTGATCGAAGGCCGCATCGTCGAGGGCTGAAGGACGCTTTCCCCGCATCGCATGCGACGAAAGCGTCCTTCGCCGCGTCCCATGCGGTGAAGGACGCTTTCAGCCCACGCTCGGCTTCGGGATGTCGAAGTACCCGCTGAACCGCACGGCAGGCGCGTACTCGCCCTTCACCTTCACCTTGCCCGTCACGAACATCGCCGCCACCGCCGCGTTGCCGGTGGCCATCCGGATGAAGTCGTCGACGGACAGCGTGATGGTCGTGTCCGGAGTGCGCGCGAGATCGGTGCTGGAAACGCAGACGCCGTCTTCGATGACCGTTTGAAAACGATCGAAACCGTCTTCTCCCTCACCATCGGTGAAACGCCATGCGACGACGAAGTCCACATGGCGCGCGCGTTCGGGAACGAAATGGTCCGACATTCTGCGGAAAATCTCGTCGAGGAACGCCGAACGCAGTTCCGGGTGATCGGCGATCGCCTTGAGCTGCTCCCGTGACGCCCGTTGCACGACGTCGACGAGGACCTCGGTCTCGAGTGAGCTCAGCTCGATGCCCGCGCCGGTTTCGCCCAGCATGTGCAGGGTTTCCAGCACCTGGGTGAACTGCTCGGGGCTCAGTTTGGCGAGTTCGAGCTTCTCCGCGAAGGCGTTGACGACGTGTTCGCCGCCGGTGCGCGTTTTGTGCAGCCTCAACGGACGGGAAAGGCGTACCTTGTCCCGCCAGCGCCGGTTCGGGGAATTTCGGGGCACGGCACGGAAGTGTATCTGCTCGGCCGGGTTCAGGACGGTTTCGGAAGGTCGAAGAAACCGATGAGACCGGCCGCGAAGGCCAGGTCACCTTTTACTTTGATCTTTCCGGTGACGAATAGCACAGCGGGCGTCGCCTGATGGGTGATGAGCCGGAAGAAGTCGACGGGTGCGATCGTGATCGTCACCCTCGGCTTCTCCTTCATGTCGCGACCGACCGTGCACTCACCGTGCGAAATCACCGTCTCGTAGCGGTCGTAACCGCCGTCGCCTGTGCCGCCGGAGAGCCGCCAGTGGACGACGGCGTGCAGGGTCTTCGCGCGGTCCTGCCGGATGTGGGCGCCCATGCGGTCGAAGATCTCGCGCAGCACGCGTTCCCGGAGGGGCCGTTCGGCGACGACGCTCTCGAGTTGCGTACGCGAGGCGCGCGCGACGAGGTTCGCGAAGCGAGCCGGGTCCACCTTGCGGAGGTCGAACGCGGGCGCGGATTCCGCGAGCCGTCCCAGCGCGGTGAGCAGCCGCCGGACGTCGTCCTTGCCGAGGTCCTTCGGGTCGATGGCGCCCGCGACCTCGTTGACGTCGAGAGAGTGCGCTTCGGCCGAGTCCGGCTCGATCCGTTCCAGCGCGTCGACCAGCGCGCGGCCGGTCAGCCCCACGATCTCGGTCATCTTCCCTCCAGTTCCAGCTACCCGAGCGTAAGGCTACCCGCGAGTAGGTAGGCGGGCAAGCGTGCCGAAATCACCCATGCCGGTGGCAGCCCGGTAGCGTCTTACGCGAGCTAATGGGAGGTCTTGAGTTGTCCGAGGAAGTGCCGCGTCCCGCCGAACGCGCCAAAAGGCTGCCGAGAGCGGTGCGGGAACGCCAGATCCTGGACGCAGCGGTCTCGGTGTTCTCGCGCTACGGCTATCACTCCGCGTCGATGGACGAGATCTCCGAGGTCGCCGGCGTCTCCAAGCCGATGATCTACACCTACCTCGGCTCCAAGGAAGACCTCTTCGGCGCGTGCATCCGCCGCGAAGCCACCCGCCTGCTGGAGGCGGTGCAGAACGGGATCAAACCCGATCTGCCGCCCGACATGCAGCTTTGGCACGGTCTGCGCGCGTTCTACCGCTTCGTCGCCGACTATCGCGAGTCCTGGACCGTGCTGCACCGCCAGGCCATGACCGTCGGCGGCGCCTTCGCCGCGGAGATCACCGACATGCGGACCCGCGCGATCGAGCTGGTCGCCGCGCTGGTCGTCTCCGCCGGCACCCGCAAGGGCCTCGGCGAGCAGGCCGAGTTCTCCGGCGCCGGGCTCTCCGCCGCGCTGGTCGGGGCGGCCGAATCGCTGGCCGACTGGGCGCTCGACCACCCCGATGTCTCCGACGGCGTGCTCGCCTCGTGGCTGATGAACCTGGTCTGGCTCGGATTCAACGACCTGGTCGAGGGCGAGATCTGGAAGCCGTCAGAGAGCGACGACTGAGCCCTCCAGGTGCGGCTTCGGCTTGCGGGCGTTCCACAGCTCAAATGCCCAGCCGTCACCTTCACTCCACGTGGTGAATGCGGCCTTGGCGGGCAGCAGGACCGGCTGCTTGAACTTGACGTCGACGGTGAACGCCTCCGGGAGCCTGCCCTCGAACGCCGAGAGCGCGTGCGCCTTCGTCCACATGCCGTGCGCGATCGCGGACGGGAAGCCGAACGCCTTCGCGGTGATCGGGTGCAGGTGGATCGGGTTGCGGTCGCCGGAGACCTCGGCGTAGCGGCGGCCGATGTCGCCGGGCACGTGCCAGATCGCGTTGGCCGTCGGCTGGGAAAGCTGGCCGCGCGAGGTCTTCTCGCCGCTGCCGCCGCCGCGGCGCAGATAGGTGCTGACGTCCGTCCACACAGGACTGTCGTTCACGAGCAGTTCGCTGACGACGTCGAACTGCTTGCCCTTCTCGTGCGGGCGCAGATCCTCGGCGCGCACGCGCAGGGTGAACGACTCGTCGAGCCGCAACTGCCGGTGCTGGGTGATCCGGTTCGCGACGTGCACCATGCCCAGCAACGGGAACGGGAAGTCGGCCTCGGTCATCAGCGCCATCTGCAACGGGAACGCGAGGATGTGCGGATACGTCGCCGGGAGCACGTCGTCCAGCCGGAATCCGCACACCTGGTTGTACGCGGCGAGGTGGGCCGGGTCGACGACGACGCCCTCGCGGACGAACTCGGTACCCGGCAGCGTGTCCCCGCCGCTCTTGCGCAGCGAGCCGAGCAACGCCTTGGGATACAGCGAAGACAGGCTCGGCGACTCGTGGAGTTCCTTGACGGCCATGCTCACGCCCCCAGCAGTGCCTGGCCGCAGACGCGGACCACGTTGCCGTTGACCGCGGCCGAAGCCGGGTTCGCGTACCAGGCGATCGTCTCGGCGACGTCGACCGGGAGGCCGCCCTGGCCGAGGCTGGACAACCTGCGCCCGGCCTCGCGGATGAACAGCGGGACGGCGGCGGTCATCTTGGTCTCGATGAAGCCGGGCGCGACCGCGTTGATCGTGCCGCCGTATTCGGCGAGCTTCGGCGCGCCGTCGTTCACCATGCCGATGACGCCCGCCTTGCTGGTGGCGTAGTTGGTCTGGCCGACGTTGCCCGCGATGCCGGCGATGGAGGAGACGCCGATGATGCGGCCGTTTTCGTGCAGCACCTTGTCGGCGAGGAGCTTTTCGTTGACCGCGAGCTGCGAGGCGAGGTTCACCGCGATGACCGAGTCCCAGCCGCCTTCGGTCATGTTGCCGAGCGTCTTGTCCCGCGTGATGCCCGCGTTGTGCACGACGATGTCGACGCCGCCGTGGCGCGTGGTCAGGTACTCGGCGAGCTTCTCCGGCGCGTCGGCGGCGGTGATGTCCAGCTGCAGCGACGAGCCGCCGACCTTGTTGGCCACCTTGGACAGATCCGCGCCCTGCGCGGGGATGTCGAGCGCGACGACGTGGGCGCCGTCGCGGCCCAGCACCTCGGCGATGGCGGCACCGATCCCGCGGGAAGCGCCGGTGACCAGGGCGACCTTGCCTTCGAGGGGCTTCGTCCAGTCGGCCGGGGCCGAGGCGGTCTTGGTCTCGGTGCCGACGCGGATGACCTGGGCGTCGACGAAGGCGGACTTCGACGAGAGCAGGAAGCGGAGCGTGGACTCAGTGGCCTCTTCGGCTCCTTCGGCGACGTACACGAGCTGGGCGGTCGCGCCGCGCTTCAGTTCCTTACCGACGGAACGGACGAAGCCTTCGAGCGCGCGCTGGGCGATCCGCTCGTGTCCTTCGGCCAGCTCCGGCGGCGTCCCGAGGACGACGACGCGGCCCGACGGCCCGACGCTCCGGATCACCGGGTGGAAGAAGTTGTAGACCTCGCGAAGCTGCTTCGGGTCCTTCACGCCTGTCGCGTCGAAGACGAGCGCGGCGTGCCTGTCCGTCGCGGCCGAGACGACCTCGACACCCGCGCGGTGCAGCTGTGCCTCGATCACCTTTTCGAGGCGACCGCCCGGCGCGGCCCCCAGAAGTGCGGGACCCTCGAGAGCGGGCTGGCCGGGCTTGTACCGGCGGAGCGTCGCGGGGTTCGGCAGGCCGAGCTTCGGCACCACGAACTTCCCCACCGGGGATTTCGTGAACTGCTGGTACCTGTCAGCCATTACGTGCCTCCCGTGCAGTTTGCGTCACGTCGCAGTCTAACCTACTCGCTAGTAGGTTACAGTGTGAGAGAGCCTACGGAGGAGTGGAAAAAATGGCCACGAAAAGGACGGCACCCGTGCGCAAGGTCGCGATCATCGGCGGCAACCGGATCCCCTTCGCCCGCTCGAACGGTCCGTACGCGAAGGCGTCGAACCAGGACATGTTCACGGCCGCCCTCGACGGCCTGGTCAGCCGCTTCTCCCTGCAGGACGAGGTGATCGGCGAGGTCGCCGCCGGCGCGGTGCTCAAGCACGCCCGCGACTTCAACCTCGCCCGCGAAAGCGTCCTCGGCAGCAGGCTGAACCCCGCCACCCCGGCCTCCGACGTGCAGATGGCGTGCGGCACCGGCCTGCAGGCGATCATCAACGTCGCCAACAAGATCGCCCTCGGCCAGATCGACTCGGCCATCGCGGGCGGCGTCGACACCACGTCCGACGCGCCGCTGGCGGTCAACGACGACCTGCGCCAGATCCTCGTGCAGCTCAACGCCGCGAAGACGCTCCCCGATCGGTTGAGGCTGGCCGCGAAGCTGCGCCCCGGCCACATCGTCCCCGAGATCCCGCGCAACTCCGAGCCGCGCACCGGCCTGTCCATGGGCGAGCACGCCGCGCTGACCGCGAAGGTCTGGGAGATCACGCGCGAGGCGCAGGACGAGCTCGCCGCCACCAGCCACCAGCGGCTCGGCGCCGCGTACGACAAGGGCTTCTTCGACGACCTGGTCACGCCGTACCTCAAGCTGGCGCGTGACCAGAACCTGCGGCCGGACTCCAGCGTCGAGAAGCTCGCGAAGCTGAAGCCCGCCTTCGGTGGCCCGGACGGCACGATGACAGCGGGCAACTCGACGCCGCTGTCCGACGGCGCGTCGACGGTCCTGCTCGCGACCGAGCAGTGGGCGAAGGCGCGGAAGCTGCCGGTGCTGGCGTACCTGACGTTCTCGCAGACCGCGGCCGTCGACTACGTCCACGGCGACGAAGGCCTCCTGATGGCGCCCGCGTACGCCGTCCCGCAGATGCTCACGCGTGCCGGACTCACCCTGCAGGACTTCGACTTCTACGAGATCCACGAGGCCTTCGCCTCGCAGGTGCTCGCCACCCTCAAGGCGTGGGAGGACCCGCAGTTCGCGAAGTCGAAGCTGGGCCTCGACGAACCGCTCGGCTCCATCGATCGGGCGAAGCTGAACGTCAACGGCTCGTCGCTGGCGGCCGGACACCCGTTCGCCGCGACCGGCGGCCGTATCGTCGCCACCCTCGCGAAACTGTTGAACGAGAAGGGATCCGGCCGCGGACTCATCTCGATCTGCGCCGCGGGCGGCCAGGGCGTCACGGCCATCCTGGAGAAGTAGCGCGTTCGCCCGGAGCGGATCGGGGAAAAACCCCGGTGCCTTTGTCGGTGCCGGGGTCTAGGTTGACCGCATGTTCGCGGTTCAGGCGAAAGCGCTGGTCAAAACCTATGGGTCCACCCGGGCGCTCGACGGGGTCGATCTGTCGATCCCGACGGGCAAGGTGCTGGGCCTGCTGGGGCCGAACGGCGCCGGCAAGACGACGACGGTCCGCATCCTGACCACCCTGCTCCGCCCGGATTCGGGCGAGGCGGAGGTGGCCGGGCACGACGTGCTGGCCCAGCCCGACGCCGTCCGGCGGTCGATCGGGCTGTCCGGCCAGTACGCCGCGGTGGACGAGAACCTCACCGGGTTCGAGAACCTGTACATGGTCGGCAGGCTGTACGGGAGCAAGAAGGCCGCGGCGAAGTCGCGGGCGCGTGAGCTGCTCGCCCGGTTCCGGCTGGAGGACGCGGCGGATCGTCCCGCCAAGACGTATTCCGGCGGGATGCGGCGGCGGCTCGACCTCGCGGGCGCGCTGGTCGCCGAGCCGACCGTGGTGATCCTCGACGAACCGACCACCGGGCTCGATCCGCGCGGCCGGATCGACACCTGGGAGGTCATCAAGGAGCTCGTCGCCGACGGGACCACCGTGCTGCTGACCACGCAGTACCTGGAGGAGGCCGATCAGCTCGCCGACTCGATCGTGGTGATCGACAAGGGAAAGGTCATCGCGCGCGGCACCGCCGACGAGCTCAAGCAGGAGATCGGCGGCGAGCGGCTGGAGCTCGTCGTGGCGAACACGAGCGACCTCGCCATGACCACGCAGGTGCTCACCGAGGTCGGATCGGGCACGCCGTCGGTCGACGAGCACACCCGCAAGGTCGACGTCCTGGTCGAGGGCGGGCCGAAGGCGCTGATCGAGGCGCTGCGGCGGCTGGACGCGCAAGGGGTCGCCGTCCAGGACGTCGCGCTGCACCGGCCGACGCTCGACGACGTCTTCCTTTCGCTGACAGGGCACGCCACGGACGAGGGGGAAAAGAAGTGAGTGCGGTCGCGAAGGCCTTTTCCGACGGTGGCGTGATCACCTGGCGGAACCTGAAGAACGTCCAGCGCAACCCGGACTGGCTGATGGCGGCGACCCTGCAGCCGATCATGTTCGTGCTGCTGTTCGCGTACGTCTTCGGCGACGCGATCGGCGGCGAGGCCGGCGGGCTCGCGTATCGGGAGTTCCTGATCGCCGGCATCTTCGCGCAGACGGTCGCGTTCAACTCGGCGTTCACCGTGATCGGCTTCGCGAACGACCTGCAGAAGGGCATCATCGACAGGTTCCGTTCGCTGCCGATCTCGCGGCTCGCGGTGATCTTCGGCCGCACGACGTCCGACCTGGTGATCAGCGTGGTCGCGCTGGTCGTCATGTCGCTGTGCGGGCTGCTGGTCGGCTGGCGGATCCGCGGCAGCTTCCTCGACGCCGTGCTCGGCTACCTGGTGATGCTGATGTTCGCCTGGGCGCTGTCCTGGGTCGGCGCCTGGATCGGGCTCGTCGCGCGCAGTGTCGAGGTGGCGCAGAGCGCCGGGCTGATGTGGATGTTCCCGTTGAGCTTCATCTCGACGGCGTTCGTCCCGGCGGACAAGCTGCCGGGCGTGCTGAAGGCGATCGCCGATTGGAACCCGTTCACCGCGGTGATCAACTCGGCCCGTGACCTCTTCGGGAACCGTTTCGGCGCGCCCCCGACAGGCTGGCCTGCCGAGCACGCGTCGCTGTACGCGATCCTGTGCTGCATCGCCATCATCGCGATCTTCGCGCCGCTGGCGACGGCCCAGTACAAGAAGGTCGCGAGCCGCTAGAAAAACTTCTGTGCACAAATGTCGAACCGCCGTCGAGCTGCTCGACGCGTCGATGAAGGCGGGGTAGAAAAGCCCCGCCAAGACACTGAGGAGCGACGATGCGGTTTCTGATGATGCACCGGCTCGACGAGAGCGCCCCTGAAGCCTGGAACCCGAGCAAGGAGTTCATCGAGAAGATGGGCGCCTTCATCGAGGACTCGTTCGAGAAGGGCATCCTGATCACGGCGGAGGGCGTCCACCCGTCGGAGAAGGGCGCGAAGGTCCGCAAGGGGCGCGGCGGCAAGATCACCGCGACCGACGGCCCGTTCACCGAGGCCAAGGAGGTCATCGGCGGGTTCGCGCTGATCAACGCCAAGGACCTGGCCGAGGCCGTCGCGTTCGCGGAGACCTACGCGGCGCTGTTCGAGGAGATCGAGGTCGAGGTCCGCACCGTCGTCGAGGCGGAGGACATCGCCGCTTTCACCGAGTGAGGTACCGGTCCGGCGGATGTCCTGAACGACCCTTTCCTGACGAAAAACGTCAGGAAAGGGTCGTTCATGACACTCCCGCTGAGAGCCGAGCTACTTCGTGATGGCCTTCTCGGCCTTCTTCGCCAGCTTCTCGGCGCGCTTCTCGGTCTTGGCGGCGGCCCGCTTGGCGCGCCAGCCGAGCGACGGCTTGCCCGCGGTGTCGGCGGCCGCCAGCAGCAGGCCACCGGCGAGACCGGCGTTCTTGATGAACTGGATCTGCTGCTGCTGACGCTCGGCCGGTTCCTTGATCTCCCAGAACCGGTGTGCGGCCAGCGTCGTCGGGACGAGGCTGCCGAGCAGCAGCAGCGAGGCCAGGCGCGGCGCCTTGCCCGCGGCGAGTGCGACCCCGGCTCCCACCTTCACCGCGGCGTCGATCCGGACGAGGGTGGCGGGGTCGCGCGGCACCGATTCCGGCACCACGCCCTCCAGCTTGTCGAAGGACTCGGTGAGGAACGGCTCCGCGGCTTTGGCGTGCCCCTGGGTGTCCTTCAGCGCACCGATCCCGCCGGAGATGAAGATCGCGGCGAGGAGCGGACGTGCGACGCGACGGAGAATCACGGTCGTAAACCTTTCTGGATCCGGACCCGGGAAACAAACCTATCCCCAGTCTTCCCGCCCGCCACGTCGCCGAACCGCGCTAACGGTGTATCCCGGAATATTTCTCTGGCGCTAGATGGCCCTAGATTTCGCTAGCGGGCTCGATACGCCCTCGGCAGCTTGAAACCGCGGTCGGCAGCGACCTCCCGCAGCCGGTCCGGGTAGTCGGTGATGATGCCGTCGACGCCGTCGTCGATGAGCTTGTGCATGGTCGCCGGGTCGTTCATCGTCCAGGGCACGACCTTGATCCCCGCCCGATGCGCCTCGGTGACCAGGGCTTTCGTCGTGAACGGCCGGTAGTCGGGGTCGCCGATCTTGCCGCCCTGCGGGTTGCCGTGCACCGGCGAGAGCGCCTTCGCGCCGAACGACTTCACCGCGGCCACGGGGCTGCCGCCGAAGTCGTCGATGTCGAGCCCGCCGAGCCACGGCGACTTGCCCGGCTGCCCCACCTGAAGGAACTCGGGCTGGGTCAGCGCGACCGTCGGGATCCAGGGGGCGACCTCGCGGAACCGCATCAGCGCGCCCCAGTCGAAGCTCTGGATCGAGACGTTGTGCGCGAACCCGCCGCGCACGATCTCACGCACCGCCCGCTGGACGAACTGCTCACGCGGCGCGGTCTCGTGCGGCGCGGCGGCCTCGACCTTGGTCTCGATGTTGAACTCGATCCCCCACGCGTGGTGGTCCCTGGCGAGCTGGAAGAGTTCGGCGAGCGTCGGCATCTTGGCGCCGGGGGAGAGCGTCTGGCCGGGGTGGGCGGGCTGCCGGATCGAACCGCAGTCCAGCGTGCGGACCTGCGCGAACGTCAGGTCCTTCACGTACTTGCCGACGTACGGGTACGCCGGGTCGCCGGGCGTCGCGGGCGCGGTGTCGCGGCACTTCGCGGGGGTCGTCTTGCGGTCGTGGGTGATCACCTCGCGGCCGTCCTTGGTGATCTGGATGTCGAGTTCGAGGGTGGTCACCCCCAGCTCCATCGCCTTGCCGAACGACGCGAGCGTGCTCTCCACCGTGAGGCCGAGCCCGCCACGATGAGCCTGGATGTCGAAGGCGCGACGCGGATGCGCGTCCGCGACCCCGGCCGTCGTCAAGGTCAGCGCAGCGGCGATGACCAGCGCGAATGTCTTCATTCGTGAACCATGCCACGGTCGGGTGAACTTCGATTGACTTTGACGCAACGTCAACCTCTACCTTCGTGGACATGCCGAACGAGAAGGAGTGGTCGATCCAGGACATCGCCCGCTCGGCCGGGACCACGAGCCGCACGCTGCGCCACTACGGCGACATCGGGCTGCTCGAACCGAGCCGGGTGGGGAGTAACGGATACCGCTACTACGACCAGGACGCGCTGGTGCGGCTGCAACGGATTCTGCTGCTTCGCGAACTCGGGCTGAGCCTGCCCGCGATCGGCGAAGTCCTCGAAGGGGAGCAGGACACCACGGCGGCGCTACGCACGCATCTGAAGTGGCTGGAGCAGGAGCGACAGCGGCTCGGACGGCAGATCGAATCGGTCAAAACGACCTTGAAGAAGACAGAGAGAGGTGAACGACTGATGGCAACGGAAGTGTTCGACGGCTTCGACCACACGAAGTACGAGAAGGAGGTCACCGAACGCTGGGGCGCCGACGCCTACAAGCAGGGTGATCGGTGGTGGAAGTCGCTGAGCGCCGAGGACAAGAAGGCGCACCAGCAGGAACAGAAGGACATCGCGGCGGCGTTCGGCGAGGCCCGCGCACAGGGCCTGCCCGCCGACGGCGACGAGGCCCAGGCGATCACGCGGCGGCTGTACGAGTGGCTTCGGCCGGCCGTGCGGGCCGTGTCGAAGGGCTACTTCGCCGGTCTCGGGCAGCTGTACGTCGACGACCCGCGCTACGGGCAGTACGACGAGAAGCACGGCGCGGGTACCGCGGAATACATCCGTGACGCGATGACGATCTACGCGGAACGCAACCTGAGTGAGTAGGAACGAGGGACGGGGCTGCAGACCCGTCCACTCGGAGTAACCCGCCACGACACGCCTATCCCTCTATGGCGGAATATCGGACCGACGCTAGAAACCCCGATAGCGTGGGAGAGTGGATCCCATCCGCAACCCCTTCGCCCCGGGCGCCGGTCAACGGCCGCCCGAGCTGGCAGGTCGCGTGCGCGAGCTCCAGGCCTTCGAGGTCGTGCTCGAACGGGTCGCGCGGGGGAGACCCGAACGCAGCCTGATGCTGACCGGCCTGCGTGGCGTGGGGAAGACCGTGCTGCTGGGCGAGCTGCGGTCGCGGGCCATCAAGCACGGCTGGGGCGCGGGCAAGATCGAAGCCCGCCCGGACACCGAACTGAGGCGGCCGCTGTCGGCCGCGCTGCACCGCGCGATCCGCGATCTCGCCGTACGCCATCGCGCGCCGGACCGGGTCGAGCAGGTGCTCGGCGTGCTCAAGGCGTTCGCGTTGCGCGCCAACAAACCGGACGCGAAGCTCCGTGACCGCTGGCAACCGGGTATCGACGTGCCCGCCGCACAGGGCCGCGCCGATTCCGGCGACATCGAGATCGACCTGGTCGAGCTGTTCACCGAGGTCGCCGAGCTGGCGGCCGACGTCGGCACCGGGGTCGCGCTGCTGATCGACGAGATCCAGGATCTGCTGCCGGAGGACGTTTCCGCGCTCTGCGCCGCCTGCCATGAGCTCTCGCAGTCCGGAGCGCCGCTGGTCGTGGTCGGCGCGGGACTGCCGCACGTGCCCGCCGTCCTATCGGCGTCGAAGTCGTACTCCGAACGCCTCTTCCGGTACGCGCGTATCGACAGGCTGGAGCGCGAGGACGCCGACCTCGCGGTGATGGCGCCCATCGAACGCGAGGACGCGGGCATCGAACCGGAGGCGCTGGACGCCCTGTTCGACGCGTCCGGCGGCTATCCGTACTTCATCCAGGCCTATGGCAAGGCCGCCTGGGACGCCGCGCCGGCGGACCCCATCACCGTGAAGGACGTCCAGGTCGCCGCACCGGAGGCCGAGTCCGAGCTCGCGGTCGGCTTCTTCGGCTCCCGCTACGAACGCGCGACGCCCGCGGAACGCGAGTACCTGCTCGCGATGGCGGAGCTGACGCAGGGGCGGGACGAGTCCGCCGGGACCGCCGATGTGGCCGTCTACCTGGGGCGGAAGCCTTCCTCACTGTCTCCGGCGCGGGACAGCCTGATGAAAAAGGGCCTGGTGTACTCCGCCGAACGCGGGCACATCGCCTTCACCGTCCCGCACTTCGGCCACTATCTGCTCGGCCGGGACTAAGTCTCTCTCAAGGTTTATCGCGCAGATCCTAGAAAGCGGTAGAGAACGCTACCGCCGCTTCGTGATGCCCGTCGGCGTTACCTGAAAGTGACCGGGGCCACCAAATCTCTCCGGTTTTACGCTCTTGTTGCCGATGATTCATCGGCAGGTGTGCCAAGTCACCGGATAATCGTTGGCTTCCTTGTGAAAAAGGGTGCATACTAGAAGCACAGCCACGAAGACGCAAGATCTACTCCCAAGGGGATGACAAAACCGATGAACAACATCGCCGCCAAGCTCCGTGCCCGTCGCGCCGAGGCTCGCACTCGCCGGGCGCTGAACCGGGCGATCGACACCGCGGCCACCGCGACCGTTCGTCAGGAGCTCATCGCTATCTCCCAGGCGCGTCACACGCACATGCGCTGACCCGACAACGACCGTTGTAGGTGTCGCCCGTTCGAGTGACCTACGACACATAGTGCGTGAGGTGTAACGCCGCGGAACGCGGCGTCGATACCCACTACGACCCCGTGATGCTGGCGGACCCCCGACCTGGCAGCATCACGGGGTTTCCATATGTCCGGACCCGAAAGATTCCTTGCCTTCACCGCTTCGCGGAGTAACACTTGACCCAGTCAACGAATTTGTTGAGGTGGTCAAATGAATCGATCCGCGGACCGGGTGGCGACCGTCCGGGCCTTCAACCGCCTGTACACCGGCGTGATCGGCGTCCTCGACGAAGGACCGGCCGACGCCGAGTACTCCCTGAGCGAAGCCAGGGTCATCTTCGAACTCGCGCAGCAGGATCCGACCCAGGTCACCGACCTGCGCAAACGTCTCGACCTCGACGCCGGGTACGCGAGCAGGCTGCTCGCGAGGCTCGAAGGGCGAGGTCTCCTCACCCGCGAACGCAGTGACGAGGACGCTCGCCGTCAGATCGTCCGGCTGACCGAGACCGGCCGTAAGGCCTTCGCCGTCCTCGACGAGCGATCGGTGGACAGGATCGGCTCGCTGCTCGAACGGTTCGGCGACGACGAGCAGGAGCGGCTGCTCGGCGCCATGGACACGATCACCTCGCTGGTGGGCGAACGCGCCGCGGATCCCGCGCTTGTGCTGCGCCCACTCCGGCCGGGTGACTTCGGCTGGGTGGTCCACCGCCACGGCGTCCTCTACTCCCGCGAGTACGGCTGGGACGAACGCTTCGAAGCACTCGTCGCCCGTGTCGTCGCGGAGTACGTCGAGCGTCGCGGAGATCCGCGCCAAGCGGGCTGGATCGCCGAACTCGACCGCGAACGCGTCGGCAGTATCTTCTGCATGCCCGCCGAAGACGGCACCACCGCGAAGCTGCGGATGCTGCTCCTGGAACCGGCCGCCCGGGGACATGGCGTCGGGAAACGCCTGGTCGCCGAATGCGTCGAGTTCGCGAGGGCGTCCGGCTACCGGGCGATGGAACTCTGGACCGTCTCGTTGCTGGAGGCGGCGCGGGCGATCTACCAGAAGGCCGGCTTCCGGCTGGTGCACGAAGAGACGATCACGGGCTTCGGGTACGAACTGACCGGCCAGACCTGGCGGCTGGAGCTGTGAGTTCGGCTCTTCCGCCACTGATGTCGATTCGCCGGGGGCTCGTTCGTCTAGTGGCCATCGATTCCCAAGGAGGACACCATGCCCCATTACATCGGTTTCCTGCGGTCCCAGTCGGATTCGCATGATCACCTCGGCCCCGATGAAGCTCAGCGCGTGCTCGAGAGCTACATCGCCTGGGCGGACGAACGAACGAAGGAAGGCCGTTTCGTCGGCGGTGGCGGGCTCTCGCGGGGTGGCCGGGTGCTGCGCGGTTCGGGCGGCGAGGTCGGCGCGACCGACGGGCCGCACACCGAGGCCACCGAGATCGTCGGCGGCTACCAGGTGATCGAGGCCGCGGACCTCGATCAGGCGGAGAAGATCTTCGCGACGCATCCGCATCTGAAGTTCGGGCCGGTCGAGGTGCGCAAGGTCGGCGAACGCGGTTGCGAGGACTGATGCGCCCGGCCGGCGTGGTGGAGCATCTGTTCCGGCACAGCGCCGGGCGGATCGTCGCCACGCTGGCCAGGGCGCTCGGCCCCGAACGGCTGGACCTGGCCGAGGAAGCCGTCGCCGACGCGCTGGAACAGGCGCTGCGCACCTGGCCGCAGAGCGGGGTGCCGGACAACCCGAGCGGCTGGTTGTTCCGCGCCGCACGGAACCGGGCGATGGACGTCGTCCGGCGCGAACAGACGTTGCGGGCCCTGCTGCCACGGCTGGTGGAGCTCGACGGTCACGAGGACGGCCGGGGCACGGACGACGAGCTCGTGTTGATGTTGCTGTGCTGCCATCCCGCGCTGCCGACGGTCTCGCAGGTGGCGCTGACGTTGAAGACCGTCGGCGGGCTCGGGGTGAACGAGATCGCGGCGGCCCTGCTGACGAAACCGGCGACGGTGGCCCAGCGTCTCGTGCGGGCGAAGAAGTGGTTGCGGGAGTCGGGAAAGCCGCTTTCGCTGCCGGGGCCGGACGCCCTGGAGTCCAGAGTGGACAGTGTGCTGGCCGTGCTCTATCTGCTCTTCAACGAGGGTTACGACGCGACGACCGGAGAGGTCGCGGTGCGCGGCGAACTGTGCGGCGAGGCGATCCGGCTCGGGCGGCTGCTGCTGGCCGAGCCGAAGACGGATCTGCCGAGGGTGCGGGCGCTGGTCGCGCTGATGCTGTTGCAGGGGAGCAGGCTGCCGGCGCGGGTGGACCGGGAGGGTGACCTGCTGCTGCTCGACGAGCAGGACCGGGACCGTTGGGACCACGCGATGATCGCCGAGGGGACGCGGCTGTTCGAGCGGGCGTGCACCGGGCCGGAGATGTCGGCTTACCACGTCGAAGCGGCGATCGCGCTGTGCCACAGCACGGCTTCGCCGCCGGACTGGCGCCGGATCGTCGGCCTGTACGACGATCTGCTGGCGCTGCGGCCGTCGCCGGTGGCGCGGCTGAACCGCGCGATCGCGCTTTCGATGGTGGACGGTGCGGCGGCCGGGATCGCCGAACTCGAAGCCGTCGAGACCGACCTGCCGGAGTACACGCTGCTGCCCGCCGTGCTCGGCGCCCTGTGGCTGCGCGCCGGAGACCCGGCGCGAGCCGCGGAGCACTACCGGCGAGCGCTCGCGCTGCCCTGCTCGGAACCGCAACGCCGCTTCCTCACCCGGCGACTGGCGGCCTGCTCACCCGATTGACCAGGCGTTTTTCGCTTCCCCGCGCGTACCCACCCCCCACCGCTCCCAGGGGGGCGCGCCCCGCACCAGCGTATCGGGAGGGGGTGACGCGGGGTGGGTTCCGGCGGTCCAGAGGGCCGAGTTGTCCACAACGGCGGGTGGGTGTGGACAAGTGGGCGAGGGGTCGCGCGGGGCACGGCTGGGCGTGATGCGAAAGCCACTTTCGCAACGTTGAAGGTTGCGAAAGTGGCTTTCGCAACGCGCGCCGGCCGCCGGTGAGCAGAGGCGAAAGGCCGTCGAAGACACCCGCAGTTCACGCGGGCACGGTTACCTGGGGGAGTGAACTGGACGGCGTACGTCGACGGCTACTGCGAACGCCTCGCCCCCGGGTAGCCGCTCAACAGCCTCAGCAATCTCGCGTTCCTGATCGCGGCGATCGCGGTCTGGCGGCAGCCGAGAGGCCGCGTCTTCGGTGCCCTCATCGGGCTGGTGTTCCTCGGCAGCACGGCGTTCCACCTGCTCGCCACCCGCTGGTCCGCGGCCGCGGACACCGGCTTCATCCTGGTGTTCGTCCTGTACTACGCCGCCGTGTTCCCGCACCTGTTCTTCGGCGTCCGCCGCGGGCTCTCGTGGCTCGGCATCCCCGTGTTCCTCGCCTTCACCGCCGTCGTCGCGGCGCTGGGCGGCGGGCTGTACCTCTCGGCGTTGATCGGGCTCGTGCTCTTCGCGATCGTTCTCAAGGGTGAAGACCGTCGCGGGTTCGCCCTCGCCGCGGGCGTCTTCGGGGTGTCCCTGTCATTCCGCACGGCCGACCACACGGTCTGCGGGAGCTTCCCCGCCGGGACGCACTTCCTCTGGCACCTGCTGAACGGCCTCACCCTCTACCTGGTCTCGGCGACGGCCATGAAAAAGGCCGCGTCCCGGCAGGACGCGGCCCCTTCTCACAGCTGACTCAGTGGACGCCGATTTCGCGGAGATCCTTGTCGTGCTCGTCGGCGTGGTAGTCCTCGGCCTCGGTGTCGTCCGTGCCGTTGAAGACCTTCAGCTGCCGCGCGATCACCGTGAAGATCACGGCGATCAGCAGGTTCGCGATCAGCGCCACGAAACCGACGTAGATCTGCACCGGCGAACCGCTGAACGGGTGCCAGCCGAAGATCGACAGATCGCCGAGCTTCAGCGCCGAGCCACCGAAGTGCGCCTTGCCGGTCGCCGGGTTGGGGATGTTGTAGAGCATGATCAGGCCCCAGCCGATACCGACCACCCACCCGGCGATCAGGCCCCAGCGGTGGAACCACCGCGTGTAGAGCGAGATCGCGACCGCGGGCAGTGTCTGCAGGATCAGCACACCGCCGATGAGCTGCAGGTCGATCGAGAACTGCGGGTCGATGAACAGGATGAACGCCACCGCGCCGAACTTCACGATCAGCGAAGCGAGCTTGGCCTGCTTCGCCTCTTCGCCCGGCGTCGCGTTCTTCTTGATGTACTCCTTGTAGATGTTGCGGGTCCACAGGTTGGCCGCCGCGATCGACATGATCGCCGCGGGCACCAGCGCGCCGATGCCGATCGCGGCGAACGCGATCCCGGCGAACCACGACGAGAACTGCGTGTCGAACAGCACCGGGACGACGGTGTTCGTGTCGGGCTTGCCGGTCGCGTTGTTGGTGATCGGCGAGACCGACGCGCTGATCGCGACGTAGCCGAGCAGCGCCAGCAGGCCCAGCACCAGCGAGTACGCCGGCAGCGCGACCATGTTCCGCTTGATGACGCTGCGGCCGCGCGAGGCGAGCACGCTGGTGAGCGAATGCGGGTACAGGAACAGCGCGAGCGCCGAACCGAGCGCCAGCGTGGCGTACTGCAGCTGGTTGTTCGCGTTGAGCAGGATGCCGTCCGCCTGCGACGGCGTCTTGTCGAACTTCGCGTCGGCCGCGTCGAAGATCGCCGACCAGCCGCCGAGTTTCGAGGGCAGGTAGATGATCGCGACGATGATCACGAGGTAGATCAAGATGTCCTTGACGAACGCGATCAGCGCGGGCGCGCGCAGGCCCGACTGGTACGTGTAGACCGCCAGGATGATGAAGGCGACCAGCAGCGGCAGGTGGCCGACGATGCCGGAGCCGTTGATGCCCATCGTCCGCAGGACGGCTTCGAGACCGACGAGCTGCAGCGCGATGTACGGCATCGTCGCGATGATGCCGGTGATCGCGATCAGCAGCGCCAGCGTCGGCGAACCGAACCGGCCGCGGACGAAGTCGGCGGGCGTGACGTAGCCGCGGACGCGCGAGACCGACCACATGCGCAGCGCCGGCATCAACACGATCGGGTAGACGATGATCGTGTACGGCAGCGCGAACAGGCCCATCGCGCCGGCGCTGAACATCAGCGCGGGGACCGCGACGAACGTGTAGGCCGTGTAGAGGTCACCGCCGAGCAGGAACCAGGTGATCCACGAACCGAACTTGCGGCCGCCGAGCCCCCATTCGTCCAGGTGGTCGAGGGTGTTGCCGGCCTTCCAGCGCGACGCGACGAAGCCGAGCACGGTGACGACCGCGAAGAGGATCGTGAAGATGATCAGCTCTGGCCATTGGATGCCGGTCACTTGACGTCCCCCTCGTCGAGCTCGTCCACGGACAGCCGGTCGGGACGCTCACTGGTCGGCTTGTCCTTGGTCATCACGAAGACGATCCAGGTGCACAGGACACCGACCGCCACGAACACGAATTGGAACCAGTAGAAGAACGGCATCCCGAACAGCCGGGGACCGTCCGAATTGAACAAGGACGTGATCAGCACCAGCAACGGGATGATCAACAGGAGGTTCCAGGGGCTGAACTGGAAACCCCTCACCTTCCCGTCTGCCTTACCTGACGCCATCGGACCTCACCTAACGTTCCCGTACCCCCGGATGGTCCCGATGACCCTAGAACCTCTCCCCCGCCCGGGTCACGCGTACCGGATATCGATTTGATCAGCGCCGCCTCATACGACGAAGGGCGGTTGCCGTCGGAGTCCCCGCCGGATATCAATAGCCGCAAGTCGCGAACAGGAACTTCGCACGCAACATCAAAGGGGCATCGGATGAAGAAACTCCGCTATGCGGTGGTGATCCCGGCTGTCGCCGGCACCATGCTGGCCGGGTTCACGCCTGCGTTCGCAGGGCCGGAGGCTGCCGGGCAGCAGCCGTTGAACTCCACCAACATTCCGGCGAAGTACGCGGACCAGAAGCTGGACTGGCACAAGTGCACCGCCAGTGAGCTGCCGTCCGCGCCGCCTCCGGGGGCCGAGAACATCGAGTGTGCGACCTACCGCGCGCCGCGTAACTGGTACAAGACGAACGAGAACATCGACCTGACGATCGCCGTCAGCCGCCTCGCCGCCACCAGCGGCAAGGCGACGGCCAGCGTCATCACGAACCCGGGCGGCCCCGGCGCTCCGGGCCGTAACTTCCCGGCTCGCCTGCGTAACCAGACGAAGCTCCGCGTGAGCCAGGAGATCATCGGTCTCGACCCGCGCGGCACCGGCAAGAGCACGAACATCACCTGCGGCAACGCGATCGGCACCGGCTCGGACCTCGACCCGCGCGACCGCAGCCGGGCGAACCTCAACCTGATCCTGGACGCCACCAAGTACGCGGCGGACTCCTGCCAGGTGAAGTCCGGCGAGCTGGGCCCGCTCATCAACACCGCGCAGACCATCCGCGACATCGACCTGCTGCGTGTCCTGCTGGGCCGCGACAAGATCAACTGGGTCGGCTACTCGGCGGGCACCTGGATGGGCGCGCACTACGCGCAGCAGTTCCCCACCCGGACCGGTCGCTTCCTGCTCGACTCCGCGACCGAGTTCACCACCACCTGGCAGAACTCGTTCGACTGGCAGCCGCTCGGCTTCGAGCGCCGCTGGCGTCAGGACTTCCTGCCGTGGATCGGCAAGTACGACAAGGTCTACGGCTTCGGCAAGACCGGTGAAGCCGCGCGCCAGACCTACGAGAAGGTCCGCTTCGCGCTGACCCAGAACCCGGTCGAGGTGGACGGCGTCCCGGTTTCGGCCAACGCCCTCGACTCGACCATCGCGTCGTACCTCTACTCGAAGCGCAACTTCACGGCCCTGGCCGACTACCTGGTCAACCTGAAGACGCTGACCGAGGGCACCTCGACGCAGCAGCAGAAGGCCTCGGCCGCGCAGAAGGTCAAGGCGGAGACCGTGGACGGTGACGGCGTCATCGGCCCGCAGCCGCTGTTCGTCCCGACCGACGGCGACTCCTACAACGCCAGCTTCTGGTCCATCCCCTGCAACGAGGGCAAGTGGACCGGCAACCGGCAGAGCGTCATCCGCCAGTCGCAGAAGCTGATCGACCGCGATCTGCCGCTGCTGGGCGCGGGCTGGCTGATCCAGCCGTGCATCTTCTGGAAGAACAAGCCGGTCGACCTGCCGAAGCTCGACGGCCGCGGCGTCCCGCCGGTGCTGATCGTCCAGTCGGTGAACGACCCGGCGACCCCGCTCGAGGGCGCGACCCGTGCGCACCGCGCGTTCGCCGGCTCGCGGATGATCACCGTGACCGGTGAGGGTGACCACGGGATCTACGCCGGCGGCAACGCGGGTGTGGACAAGGTCGTGGAGGACTACCTCGTCGACGGCAAGGTGCCGAACGACCAGAGCCTCCCCGGACTCCCACTTCCGGTGCCCGCGGGCGCCTGAAGCCACTAGGGATTGTGGCCCCGTCGAGTTTCGGCTCGGCGGGGCCCTTTTCTCGGGGTTGTCCACGACCTGTGCACAGAGTTGTCCACAGGCTGGGGGTAACTCGGTGGGGACAACTGGGTGGACGACACGCGTGATTGAAGGCGCAACTCGCGTGATTGAAGGCGCAACTCGCGGGTGCCCGGGCAGGCCGGTATTAGTATTGGCGCCATGGTGCGAGTGCCGTTGACGGACGAGGAACGGGAACGCGGCGAGCGGCTGGGCCTGGCGCTCCGGGACGCGCGCGCGGCGTCGTCGCGGAGCATGGTCGAGGTCGCGGCGGAGGCCGGGATCTCGGTCGAGACGCTCCGGAAGATCGAGACCGGGCGGATCCCGACGCCCGCCTTCTTCACGGTGATGGCCATCGCGGACGCCGTCGGGCTGCCGCTGGACGCGCTGCGAGCGGCGGCCGAAAGCGGAGCCGAAGAGGTCGCGGAAGCGAGCTAGGGGCGCAGGACGGCCAGGGCGTGTGCCCGGTCGTTCAGGTAGAGGAAGCCGTCGATCGGCAGGTCGAAGCTGTTCAGCAGGCTTTCCAGCGTGGCGTATTCGTCCACGCCCAGGTGCAGGTTCTCGTTCATCGCGTGCGCGACGAGGACGTCGGCCAGCTCCTCCCACTCACCAGACCAGTGCAAGGTGCGATAGAAGGCCAGGACGTCCGGCGCGATCCGGTCGCCGATCTGGTCGAGCAGGCTGTCGCCGAAGAAACTGATCCGTCCGGCGGCCAGGTCGGCGACGGTCGGGTTCGCCGGGTCGGCGGCGGTGTCGGGATTGCGGACCACGCCGGGGCCCGCCACCGGATACCCCGTCTTGACGTTGCCGTTGTCCTCCACCAGCACGATCAGGTGCACGGCGTACCGTTCGCCGGCGCACCGCCAGCGGCCGTTGTGCATTCTGCGGCGGGGTTCGCTCGGATCGTTGGCGACGTCCTTGATCACCGCGATGATCTGCTCGTCGGTCCAGCCCGCGGGGAACTCGCTGGTCGCCCGCCGTCCCTTTCCCGGTGCGTGCCCGCCGCCCACTCGTACTCCTTTCGTCGCATCGAGGGTAACCCGCGTTCGGAGTATCCGGATGATCCGAACGCGGGAACGGGTGACCTCAGGCGAACACGCTGAGCAAGACGGCGCCGACGACGAGCACGTCGACACCACGCAGGGCTTGCAGCCCGGCCGCCCCGCCGCTGACGTCGTAGTTCATCGGTGGCCGGGTCGCCGTCCGCGACGCGGCGACGACGGCGAGCGGGATCGCGAGCCACACCGGCCAAGCCGGGACCACCCCGAGCGTCAGCGTCACCAGGCCCAGCAGGAGCCCCCAGACGAGGCCGAGCAGCGCGATCACCAGGCCGTTGACCAGCCGCAACTCCCAGTCGGACGCGCCCAGCCACCGCCTGCGGCCCGGATTGCGCCACAGTTCGCCCAGCCCGCCGACGAACGGCACCAGCGCCGCGTACGCGCCGAGAGCGAACAGCGGCGCGGCCGGGATGGCCGGGAAGGCCAGGTGCGCGACGCCGATCAGGCACGCGATCACCACGCCGGCCGCCGCGTAGCGCGTCCGGCCGAGCACCCCGGCCCACGCGAGCCGCAGCGTCGTCGGGCGCCGCATCGACAACCACGGCACCGGCTTCGACTCCGGGATCAGCAGCATGGGGTCCAGGAAGACCGCGGCCATCGCCCGCAGGAGCCGGGCGTTCCAGCCGTCGACGAGTTCCTGACGGCCGACACCGGACGTCGGCTCGCCACCGAACGCCACCGCGACCGCCACCACGAACAACGCGCCGGCCAGCACTTCGACGGCGATCGGGCCCAGCCCCACCGCCGCGAACGCCAGACCGGCGAGCGCGAGGACGACCGGCGCGAGCGTCTCCCCGCGGATCGCCGTCCGCCGCGCGGTGACCGCCGCCAGGATCGCGCCGGACGCGGTCAGCGCCGACGTCGCGATCCACATGTCCTTCGAGCCGCCGCCGATCGCGGTGACCAGCGCGCCGGTGTAGCCGACCACGAGGACGAGCCCGGCCCAGAGCGTCCACATCCGCTTGACCACGACTCGGCGCCGGTCGACGCGAGCGAAGTCCATCCACGTCAGTGCCGCCGGCTCGGCCCAGACGAAACCGCGGCGCAGGAGGCCGCGCCAGAACATCGCGCACAGCACGATCAGCAGGCCGAACACGGCCGGAAAGTCCACAACGGACTGTCCAAAAAGGAAATCCCGGAGCTTCGGCAGGTTCTGGAAGGCGGTGAAGAGCGCGCCGAACCCGAACAGTGCCAGGAAGGTCTGGTAATCACCGTTGAACAGGCCGCCGAAGCGCTGACGCCCGGGGACGTGCGTAGGCGTTTTCGTGGTCACCACAATTCGAGGGTGGAGTCGGCCGCTTCGAGCAGCGGGGGATGGTGTGTGGCCACGACGACGGCCGCCCCGGCGTCGGTCGAACGCTTGATCAACGACGTCAGCCATTCCTTCCCCGCGACGTCGAGCGCCCGCTCGGGCTCGTCGAGCAGCAAGATGTCGTGCGGCCGCGCTGTCGCGCCGAGGAGCAACAGCCGACGGCGTTGCCCGGCCGAGAACTTGCCCGCGGTGACCTTCGCGCGTTCCGAAAGGCCCGCGTCCGCCAGGAGGGCGTCGAAATCGCCGAGATCGGCCCCGAACGAGCCCTCCAGCAGTTCGAGATGCTGGAGCGGGGTCAGCTCGGCGAAGAAATCGGAATCGTCGAACAGCACGGAAACCTTGCGACGGAAGGAAACGTCGCGTTCGTCGGGTTTACCGCCCGCGACGACGACCCGGCCCCGCTGCGGGGTCTGCGTTCCGTACAGGCATCGCAACAGAGTCGATTTCCCGACCCCGTTGGGGCCGACGATGACGGCGCATTCGCCCGCCTCCACCTCGAAATCGAGTCCGTCGAACAACCAGTGCTCCCCGGCCTGCACGCCGAGCCCTCGTACGTCGATCATGTGTCGCGCAACGCCTCGATCACCGGCGCGAGCGCGTCCATGTTGTGCTCCAGCACGGTGAAATAGGTGAAACCGAACCGCTCGCGGTGCGCCAGGATCTGTTCGGCGATCTGCTCGTGGGTGCCGACCAGCGCGGTCGGAAGTTCGGCGAGCTGGTCGACGGTGAGCTTGCCTTCGAGCAGCTCTCGCAGGCTCTCCAAACCCTGTCGCCGGTCTTCGACCACGGCCACGAAATGCGAGAGAATGTTGAATTCGACCTCGCGGCCGTTCAGTTTCCCGTGGACGAAGTTCACCCGCTCTTCGATTCCGGCCGCGTCCTCCACGGCGAGCGCGCCACCGTCGGGAACGGCCGCCGTGCCGGTGAACCCGATGATGTCGGCGTGTTCGGCGGCGAGCGTGAGCAGCCTGTCGCCGCGTCCGGCGATCATCAGCGGTGGGCCCGGTTTCTGCACCGTCGGCGGTTTGTGGTCCACGTCGGCATAGAGCCGCTTGAGCTCTTTGATGGTGTTTTCGAGATGGTCGACGCGCTTTCCGGCGCGCGGGAACTCCATTCCCGCCGCTTCGAATTCGGCTTTCACGTATCCGGCCCCCAGGCCGAGCTCCAGCCTGCCCTCGGTGAACTGGTCCGTGCCGGTGACGTCGCGGGCCAGCAGCACCGGGTTGTAGAAGGCGGTGTTGATGACGAAGGTGTTGAGCCGCGGACGGCTCGTCACTTCGGCGGCGAGCACGAGGGCCGGGAACGGCGGCGCCATGCCGAGATGGTCGGCGGCGCCGATCACGTCGAATCCGAGGTCCTCGGCCTTGCGGCATTTCTCGACCCATGCCGCGCGGGTCTCCGGGACGACCATGTTGACGCCGAATTTGACCATGCGGCCACGGTACCGAGCGCGAAAGAAGAAGGCCTCATCCTCGGGAATGACTCCGAGGATGAGGCCTTCCGCCGTTCAGGCGATTCAGCCGAGACGCTGCTTCAGCGCGTCCAGCTCGTCACGCAGCGACGACGGGACCTTGTCGCCGATCTTCTCGAACCACTCCTCGATGAGCGGCAGTTCCTGGCGCCACTCCTCGGCGGAGACGTCGAGCGCGGCCTGGATGTCGGCCAGCGGCTCCTTGAGGCCGTCGGTGTCGAGGTCCTCGGCGTTCGGCACGAAACCGACCGGGGTCTCGTTCGCGTTGCCCTTGCCCTCGACGCGGTCGATGACCCACTTCAGGATCCGCGAGTTCTCGCCGAAGCCCGGCCACAGGAAACGGCCGTCGTCGCCGCGGCGGAACCAGTTGACGTAGAAGATCTTCGGCAGCTTGTCCGCGTCGGCGTTCTTGCCGAGGTCCAGCCAGTGCTTGAAGTAGTCACCGGCGTGGTAGCCGAGGAACGGCAGCATGGCCATCGGGTCGCGGCGCACGTTGCCGACCGCGCCGGCGGCGGCCGCGGTGGTCTCCGACGACATGGTGGCGCCCATGAACACGCCGTGCTGCCAGTCGCGGGCCTCGTTCACCAGCGGGACCGTGGTCTTGCGGCGGCCGCCGAACAGGATCGCCGAGATCGGCACGCCCTGCGGGTCGTCCCACTCCGGCGCGAGGATCGGGCACTGCGACATCGGCGTGCAGTAGCGCGAGTTCGGGTGCGCGGCCTTCTCTTCCGACTCCGGCGTCCAGTCCTGCTTCTTCCAGGAGGTGGCGTGCTCGGGCTTGTCGCCCATGCCCTCCCACCAGATGTCGCCGTCGTCGGTGAGCGCGACGTTCGTGTAGACCGTGTTGCCCTTTTCGATGGTGCGCATCGCGTTGGGGTTGGTGTGCCAGTCGGTGCCCGGCGCGACGCCGAAGAAGCCGAACTCGGGGTTCACCGCGTAGAGGCGGCCGTCCTCGCCGAACCGCATCCACGCGATGTCGTCACCGAGGGTCTCGGCGCGCCAGCCGGGGATGGTCGGCTGCAGCATGGCGAGGTTGGTCTTGCCGCAGGCGCTCGGGAACGCCGCCGCGACGTAGTGGACCTTGTCCTCGGGCGAGATCAGCTTGAGGATCAGCATGTGCTCGGCCAGCCAGCCCTCGTCGCGGGCGATGACCGAGCCGATGCGCAGCGAGTAGCACTTCTTGCCCAGCAGCGAGTTGCCGCCGTAGCCGGAGCCGTAGCTCCAGATCTCGCGGGACTCGGGGAAGTGCGAGATGTACTTGGTGGTGTTGCACGGCCACGAGACGTCCTCCTGGCCCGGCTCCAGCGGCGCGCCGACGGAGTGCAGGGCGGGGACGAACTCGCGCTCGGTGCCGTCCTCGGTGACGAACTTGTCCAGCGCGGCCTTGCCGGCGCGGGTCATCACGCGCATGGAGGCGACGACGTAGGCGAAGTCGGTGATCTCGATGCCGAGCTTGGGGTCCTCGGCTCCGAGGGGGCCCATGCAGAAGGGGATGACGTACATCGTGCGACCGCGCATGCACCCGCGGTACAGCTCGGTCATCGTGGCCTTCATCTCGGCCGGGTCCATCCAGTTGTTGGTGGGACCCGCGTCCTCTTCGTTCTCCGAACAGATGAAGGTGCGCTCTTCGACCCGGGCGACGTCATTCGGGTCGGAAGCCGCCCAGAACGAGTTGGGCTTCGCGTCGAGCTGCACGAACGTGCCGGCGGAGACCAGCTCGGCGTTGATCCGGGCGGCCTCTTCGTCGGACCCGTCGACCCACACCACGCGGTCCGGAGTGGTCAGTTCGGCGACCTCCCGGACCCAGGACAGCACGCCACTGTGCGTCGTCGGCGCATTTTCCAGTCCAGGGATGGCGACTGCGGTCATCTCTACTCCTGACTTCCGACGGCAGAAGCCCACACCGGGAACGACGCTGTTCCGATGCGGGCTTCGATGCCGGCGACCGAATGGCTTCGCACACCGGCGGGAAGACCGGTGTGCAGGTTTTGGGATTCCCCGAGAGTAGCCGGATGACCGGCAGGTAACCGAGAGCTGACCTGTCGGTTCTCTCACAAGAACGATAAGGGAATCGATTCAGTATCACCGGAATGGGCCATACGCAGAAATTCTTCCGGTGACCGATGGCACAGCGGCCGGACGAATCGGACACGAGAAAACCCGGCACGAGGTCTCGTGCCGGGTCGCCCTGTGACCAGGATTACAGGAATTGCCGCTCCGAATTGGCCTGGACCATTCTTGAATTGGTCCAGGCCATTTCGGGAATCAGTTGGGGCTGATCCACTGCCCGGTGGCGGAATCGATCTTCGCCACCCCTTCGAGTGTTTCGGTGCCCGCGCCACCCCACGCCGCGTCGCCGGCCGGGTCGGCCGCCGTATCGCCTCCGGCCGCCGGGACGCTCGCGAACGCCGCGCCGATGTCGTTGTTGACCAGCCCGCTGCCGACCTCGGTCCACTGGCCGGGCCCGGTGTGCTCGTAGGTCTTGGAGTTGCCGGAGGCGTCGGTCTCCACCGCGATGTCGGCGCTGCCGTCGCCGTCCTTGTCGGTGAAGGCGATCGTGCGGCCGTCCTCCGTCTGGACGACGGCGGTGTCGGGCGTGCCGTCACCGTCCGTGTCGATGGTGGGCGGGCCGACCTCGACGTCGCCGCTGGGCATGTCGGCGTGCATGGTGCCGCTGGTGCCCGCATCGGAACCGTCGTCGCCGCTGCCGCCACCCGCCTCGACCCAGGAACCGGAAGCCTCGTCGTAGACGGCCTCCTGGACGACCTTGCCGTTCTCGTCGAGCACCGCGTACTGGTCGGCCTCGCCGTCGCCGTCGGTGTCGACGAACGCCTGGCCGGTGCCGTCCTCGTGCTGGATGACCGCGGCGTCGTTGACGCCGTCCTTGTCGAGGTCGTAGTTGAGCTCGGCCTGGTACTCCTCGCCGTCAACGTGGACGGTGACCGCTTCGGTGGAGCCCGACTCGGTGTCCGTGCCGCCGCTCTCGTCGACCCACATGGGATAACCCCCTCGTTGACCTGCTGGTGTGTCGAAGCTTATGACTCACCGTAGGCCGGTTCGGTTCCGGTCCACAACACCGGCCACCTGCCCGGGCCGCCCGACCCAGCGCGTTTCGTCCTCTAATTGCGGTACTTGCGCGTGCAAGTACCGCAATTAGAGGACGAAACGCGGGTGGTCAGGCGTCGCGCAGGGACCGAATGCGACCGAGCAGGGCCTCGGCGCGGTCTCGGCCGTCCGAAACGTCCTTCAGGCGCTTCGCGACGACGGAGATCTTCTTGGCCCGCTCCTGCGCGCCCATCTTGATCGTCTTGTCGACTTCCTTCAGCTCCGCCTCGATCGCGTCGATGCGGCGGCCGAGGGCTTCGTCGAGCGCCATCGACAGCTGCTGTTCGGCCTCGATCAGCTGCTCCGCGACGAGCTGGTCCAGTGTGGACCGCGCGTCGGCGATCGCCTCGACCAGCCATTGCTTCATGTGCTGCTTGTCGGACGCGTGTTTGCGGGTCCGCGCCATCCACCAGCCGGCGCCGAGCCCGATGATGATCGTGGCCGGCAGGATCACCGGGTTCAGGATCGCGACCCCCGCCAGCGGCAGCGCGGCGACCTTCCCGGCGCCGAGCCCGCCGGAAACCCCCATGAAGATGAGCAGTTTGTCCTCGGCCGTCGGCGGTTTCTTGTCCGGCGGGCGCAGCACGACCGGCGGGCCGCCCGCCCTGGCGAACTGGCCGCGGATGATTTCGAGCTCTTCGGGCGAGAACAGCTCGGAAAGCGCGACGTTGGTGACCTGGTTGAGCCGCTGTGAGAGCAGCATCGAGATCCGCTGCGACGTCGTCTGCAACGCGATGTCGACCTGCTGGGGCAGCGCGGCGAGGGCGTCCCGTTTCGCGCCGTCGATCAGCTGCCGGAAATGCGTCGACGCGTCGCGCATCTGCCTGCTGGTCTCGTGCCCGACCTCGACGCGGGTCCGCTGGATCTCCGCGCGCAGCTTCAGCTGCCAGCCCCGTGTCGAAGACCGGCGTTCGGTGGTCAGGTCGTCACGGCGCTGACGCAGCTGCTCGGCCTCGGCCTCGCCGGCGGACAGCGCGCGGCTTTCCGCCTGCAGTTTCGCCTTGAGTTCGCCGAGCGCGCTCGACAGCGCGCGCAGGGTGTTGGCCTCGCCCAGCATCGCCGAGCGGCCGACCAGCATCTCCTGCAACGCGCCCTGCAACGCGGCGATCCCGGCCTTCTCGCGCAGCATCGTGGCCATCTGCTCGTTCGGTGCCTTGGCCGCCGTCTCGAACATGCGCGCGGAAACCGGGTGGAACACCGCGTCGGCGAACCGGGGGGCGTGCTCGGCGAGCAGCCGCCGGTCGGCTTCGAGGACCTCGCGCCAGCCGCGGAACTGGTCGGTCTTGGTCAGCGCGAACAGCACGGTCTCGACGCGTTCGCCCATGTCGTGCAGGAACTGCAGCTCCTGCGCGGTGAACGGCGACGACGAGTCCACGACGAACAGCAGCGCGGTGGCGCCGGCGGCGGCCTCCTTCGCCAGTTCGCCGTGCATCGAGTCGAGCCCGCCGACCCCGGGGGTATCCACAATGGACACTCGTTCGAGCAGGGGGACCGGGCCGGAGACCTCGACGTAGCGCGGCGGGATCTGCCCCTCGGGCAGCTCGTGCGCGGCCGAGACCCAGTGGATCAGGTCGTTCAGGTTGATCGGCACCGGCGCCAGCTGGCCCGGATAACAGGCCTGCGCGGACCACTGCTGGGCGTGCTCGAAGACGAGATACGTCGCGGTGGCGACGTCGGCGTCCACAGGGGACAGTCCCGGCATGGAAAGCAGCGCGTTCACCAGCGAGCTCTTGCCGCGGTTTGTCTCGCCGACCACCACGACCGACGGCTTCTTCGGCCGCGCCTTCCGGATGTCTTCGACCCATTTCGCGGCCTGAGGATCGGCTTCGCGGACGACGGTGAGCAGCTGCTCGCGGGTGCTCTTCACGACCGCCGGGAGATTGGCCGCCGCGCTCGGAGCGGTCACTGGGCCTTCTTCGCGTAGACGATGACGATCGGCGCGCGCAGCACCCGCTCGTGATCGGCGAAACCGACCACCTCGGTCTCCGCGACGAGCCCTTCGAGCGCCGGATCCTCGGTCGCGACCGCGCCGCCCGCCTCGTGCACGGCGGGGTCGAACCGCTCACCGTCCGGACGCAGGGCACGGACGCCGATCCCGGCGAGACCGTGTTCGAGCCGCTCGACGACGCCGCCGCTGCGCGCGCGATCGAGGGCGTACAGGCACAGCTGGATCAGCGTCTGCCTGTCGGCGAGAGCCTGTTCGAGGTCGGCCGGACCCGTGGTCGTGGACTCCACATCGGTGTTGGACGCGGTCTCGACGGCCTCGGTTCCCTCGGACGGCGAAGTCTCTCCGTCCGCTTCGGCGATGATCGCCGCCGAGATCTGGCCGGTCGGCACGTCGTCCGGATTCACGTCTTCGACCGCCTTCTTGCGCAGCCAGGCACCCACCCGAATCGACCCCCGTAACTGGTGTCCCGGGCCTACCGATCAGCCCGGGGAGATTTCACCAGTGTCGGGCACGCGCCCGCCAGCCGGGGGCGAAATCGGCAGAACGGGACGAAGGAATCTGGCGAGCAGCCTCTTCACCACCGCGAGTTCCGCCGCCGGATCGAGGCCCGGCTCCAGAATCACGCGGAAGGCGGCGGGGCGGTCAGTCGCGGATCTGCTGCCAGATGAGGAAGTAGGCCCGGTGCACGACGTGCGCGACGCGGCTCTGGGCGGGCGTCGCGCCGAAGGACGCGAAGGAGCGCCACCAGCCGGCGCGCTCCAGGGCGTGGGCCGCCAGCTCGGCGCGCGGGGCGCCCGGCTTGCCCAGCTGGGCGCCGATGTCGGCGTTGCTGCCGACCCGCAGGACCTCCTCGGACAGGTCCTCGGGCATGTCGACGGCGCCGGACGCGACCAGCGTGAGCGCTTCGAGCAGCCGCAGCTGGTGCGCCTCCGGCTTGGCGAGGAGGACCTCGATCGCGTCGTGGACGCGCTGCCGCTCGGCCGGGTCGCCGGACGCGTGGGCCAGCGCGGTGACCGAGGCCAGCGCGGCCGCCGCCTTGATGCCGTCGGCGCGGGCGGCGAAGACGATGCTCAGCCGCTGGCGGACGGCTTCGAGACCGGAGGCGTCGAGCAGCTTCCGGCGCAGCGAGCCCGCGGTGATCTCGGGTTCCTTGCGGATCGCTTCGACGGCGTACCGCACGCCGAACAGGTCCAGTTTCTCCAGGAGCCGCAGCCGGGTGCCCGCCGCGACGTCGCATTCCCAGCTGGTGAAGATGTCCGCCGAGATCAGCATGGTCTCGAGGATGTCGTCGTCCATCTCGGCCAGCTGGCGCAGCGCTTCGGCGTCGGGAGAGGTGAACCCGCCGGACTCGGCCGACTCCGCGATCAGCCCGATCACCGGCAGCACGTCGGCGACGCGGGGCTTCAGCGTCGCGGCCTGCTTCTCCGACAGCAGCGTCGCGGCCTTCCACACGTCGCCGCCCGAGCCTTCGACCGACTCCGGCGCGATGGTGTCCGCCTTGTTGAGCACCGCGATCGCGTTGACCGGGCCCGCCTCGCGGCTCGCGGTCGCGGCCGTGAACGCGGCCAGCGCCTGCTGGTCGTCGGCACGCACGCCCTGGGTGACCACGTAGAGCACGGCTTCGGCGCCCGCGACGGCGTTGCGCGAGGTGTCGTCCAGCTCGTCGGAGCCTTCTTCCTCCTCCTCGCCGTCGGGCTTACGGTGCTTCGCCGCACCCAGCAGCTCCTCGGTCCGCGACACCGAAGCGGCGTCGAGCGAGCCGAGACCCGGGGTGTCGATCACGGTCATGCCCTGCAGGACCGCGTTGGTGAGGTACGCCTCGATATGCGAGACCTTGTCGATGTCGATGCCCAGTTCGGCCGGGATCATCCCGTCGGCGGAGAAGGGCAGCACCTGTTTGCGGCCGTCGGCGAAGACGATCTCGACCCGGTCGACCGTGCCGTACTGGAACCTGGTCACCAGCCTGGTGCACTCACCGACGTCGGTCGGCGCGACCCGACGCCCGATCAGGGCGTTGACCAGGGTGGACTTCCCCGATTTGATCCGGCCCGCGACGGCGACCTGCAGCGGGCCGCCCAGGCGTCGCAGCACTTCGGCGAAACCGGCCGCGGTCCGGGCGGACACCTGGGGCTGAAGGCGGTGGCAAAGATTGGCCACCGACATCGACAGCGGGCCGGCGAGACGGCCCTGCTCCGTCGCTGAGGTCACGGTGCCCACCCCTCCCAGTCGTCGAGCACACCGAGGGGAATCGTGCCATGCCGCTCATCCTCGGGTCGCACCGAAGGTGGTACCGGCGACCGACGCGCGCGCGGCACCGGCCGACATAGTGTTACCAGGTGCGACGGTTGAGCCTCTGGATGCGTGCCCACCCCATGGCGGGGGACAGTCTCATCGCCGTCGTCCTGCTGCTGACCGACCTGCTGGTCTACGTGGCGGCGACCGAAACGCCGGAAGTCCCGATGCCGCCCTGGTACGTGACGGTGCCGTTGGACATGGCGATGGTCGTCCCGCTGGTCTTCCGGCGGAAGGCGACGCTGTGGTCGGCGTATCTGGTGCTGCTGATCGGCATCCCGCACGGCGCGCTGGGGCTGGGCGCCGCCAGCGCGGTCGCGGTGATGATCAGCGTCTACTCGGTGCTGGTCTACGTCGGGCGCAAACAAGGACTGCTGTATCTGGTGGCGACGCTGGCCACCTCGGCGCTCCAGCTGTGGGCCGACCCGCCGGAGGACGTCTGGGTGCTGGCGATCATCGGCGTCTTCTCCTTCGCACTGTGCTGGACGCTCGGCGAGTTCGCCGGCGCGAGGCGCGCCTATCACGAGGAGGTGGAAGCCAGGTTGCATCTACTTGAGACGGAACGGGACCAGGCGACCAGGATCGCCGTCGGCGAAGAGCGCGGGCGGATCGCCCGTGAGCTGCACGACGTCGTCGCGCACGCGGTGAGCGTGATGGTCGTGCAGGCCGACGGCGCGTCCTACGCGGTCGACGGGAATCCCGAGGTGGCGAAACGGGCCCTGCAGACGATCTCGGAGACCGGCCGCGGCGCGCTCGCCGAGCTGCGGCGGCTGCTGGACGTGCTCCGCAGCGACGACGACGACGAACCACGGGTGCCGCAGCCGGACGCGAGCGCGGTGACCGACCTCGCGGACCGGATCCGGCAGGCCGGGGTGCCGGTGACGCTGGCGATCGGGCCGGACGCGCTGGCCGGGCTGCCCGCGGGGGTGTCCCTCGGCGTGTACCGGATCGTGCAGGAGTCGCTGACGAACACGCTGAAACACGCCGGCCAGGGCGCGCAGGCCGAGGTGGTGGTGCGACGGGAGGCGGACGTGATCGACGTCCAGGTCACCGACGACGGCGCCGGCCGCGCGAAACAGCTGATACCCCTGGCGGCGAAGCACGCCGCGCCGCCGCGGAGACTCGCCGTCCCCGGTGGGAACGGATTGATCGGAATGAGGGAACGGGCGAACGTCTTCGGCGGCACGCTGGAGGTCGGGCCCGCCCCCGGTGGAGGGTGGCAGGTGCACGCGAGGCTCCCGGTTAGGTTGACGACGTGATACGGGTGGTGGTCGTCGACGACCAGGAATTGATGCGCGTCGGATTCCGGATGGTCCTGGGCGCGCAGGCCGACATCGACGTCGTCGGCGAGGCGGGTGACGGCGCGCAGGCCATCCGGCTGGCCGAGGAACTGCGGCCCGACGTCGTGCTGATGGACGTCCGGATGCCGGTGCTGGACGGGGTCGAGGCGACGAAGCGGATCGTCGAGGCCGGGACGGCGCGGGTGCTCGTGATGACGACGTTCGATCTGGACGAGTACGTCTATTCGGCGTTGCAGGGCGGCGCGAGCGGGTTCCTGCTGAAGGACACCCAGCCGGATCACCTGGTGTCGGCGCTGCGGGCGGTCGCTTCGGGGGACGCCGTGGTCTCGCCGTCGGTCACCCGGCGGCTGCTCGACCGGTTCGTCGGCGGCGGCGGGAAGCCGATGCGGGACGCGGCCGAGCTCGACGTCCTCACCGAACGGGAGCGGGAGGTGCTCGTGCTGATCGCGAAGGGCCTCTCGAACCTGGAGATCGCCGAGACGCTGTTCCTGTCCGAGGCGACGGTGAAGACGCACGTCGGGCGGATCCTGTCGAAGCTGGATCTGCGTGACCGGGTGCAGGCCGTGGTGCTCGCCTACGAGACCGGGCTGGCGCGTCCCGGGGTCAGCTGAGCCCACGGCGCCACTGTCACACTCGCTCGTCCCTGTAAGTACATGAAGGCCCCCTTCATTGCGCTAGACGCAATGAAGGGGGCCTTCATGTACTTGGGGAAGGTGTGAAGGTCGAGTTTCCTCGGCTGAGCCGAGGGAAGGGGGCCTTCACGCGCAACTGCTGGGGCTGGCGACCGCGAGTCCCTTCGGAAAGCCGGATCACGCGTGATTCCAGGCGGAACACACGTGCTTGAAGCCGGATCACGCGTGATTCCAGGCGGAACACACGTGCTTGGAGCCGGATCTCGCGTGATTCTCGCCGGAACACGGAAAAGTGGTCATTCGGTGAGCACTTTGCGGTGGATCCTTGTCTTCAGAGCCACTACCTGAGGAGAAGGAAATGCTGCGAGGTCTCACCACCACCACGTTCTACGCCGACGACATGGCCGCCGCGATCGAGTGGTACTCCGATCTCTTCGGGATCGAGCCGTACTTCGTCCGCAACGGTCCCGACGGGACACCGGCGTACGTCGAGTTCCGGATCGGCGACTACCAGCACGAGTTCGGCCTGGTCCGGGGCGACTTCCGGCCGCCGATGGCCCAGCCCGGCCCCGGTGGCGCCATCGCGAACTGGGCCGTCGACAACGTCGAGGACGCCTTCGCGCAGCTGCTCGCGAAGGGCGCGAAGGAGTACGAGCCGGTCATCGAGCGTGGGCCGGGCTTCGTGACCGCGGCCGTCGTGGACCCGTTCGGCAACGTCCTCGGCGTCATGTTCAACCAGCACTACCTGGACGTGCTGGCCGGGAAGAAGTAGGTCCCCGGCCGGCACTGGGTGCCCATGGTCAGGGCGCGTCGCGAAAGCCACTTTCGCGACGTCTGATGTCCCGAAAGTGGCTTTCGCGACACGGGCCGGCGGCCGTGCCTCAGCGGTACAGCGAGTGGTCCGCCGTCGCCTCGTCCTTGCCCGCGTCCCGGACTTCGGCCATCCACTTGCCGAAGTCGGGGCGTGAGCCGTCGACGTCGGTCAGGCCGTACTCGTTCATCAACGTCCACGACGCGAGCGTCTTTCCGGCGAACCGCGCGACCTCCGGGTCGGTCGCCAGCTTCGCGACACCCCGCCCGAGCAGCGCCGGGGTCTCCGAGATGGCGAAGTCGACCGGAGCGGACGTGCCGACCGCGTCCCGCCACGTCTCTTCGGTGACCCCGAAGTGGTCGAGCATGGCTTCCGAACGCAGGAAGCCCGGCGTGACGGTCATGCCGACGCAGCCGTACTTCTTCAGTTCCGCGCCGAGCGCCCTGCCGATGGCGCGGATCCCGCATTTCGCGAGGAAGTACGGGATCCCCGCGCCGACGTACTCGTCGTGATCGCCGTCGGTGACCTCGAGGACGAGCCCCCCTTCCCGCTTCACCACCAGCGGGAGCAGCCGGTGCAACCCGATCAGGTGCGTGTCGATCGCGTTGTGCACCAGTGTGAGCGCGTCGTCGAGGCTGGAGTCCCAGTACGCCCCGTCGAAGTCCGCGTACTGGTCGCCGCCCCAGACGTCGTCGACCAGGACGTCGATCCGGCCGTCCACTTCGGACTCGATCCGCGCCACCAAGGCGTCCACATCGGACACCACGGTGAAGTCGGTCCGGACGGGGATCCCCCGGCCGCCCGCCGCGTCGACGAGCTCCGCGGTGTCTTCGATCGTCTCCGAACGCTTCATCGGCGACTGCCGCTCACGCGTCGTGCGGCCGGTGACGAACACCGTCCAGCCGAGCCTGCCCAGTTCCACCGCGATCGCCCGGCCACAGCCCCGCGTCGCCCCGGTGACCACGGCCACTTTCCGATCCATTCAGGACACTCCCTTCCACGCGGTCAGCACCGCGTCCACGTCTTGCCCCAACCGTTCGGTGATCCGTCCCTTCGGCCGGATCGACCAGTCCAGCGCGGCCCCGTTCGCCACCCCCAGCAGCACTCGCGCGGCGCGGACGACACCGGGCGCGCCCGGCAGGTCACGCGCCGCGACACGCACCAGCCTCCGCAATTCCGCTTCCACGGCGGTGAAATGTTCACCGAGCAGGGCGCGCAACCCCGGATCGCCGATGTCCACCCCCAGCTGCCCGAGATGGTTCGCCGCGGTCTCCGCGTCGCCAAGGCCCTCGTAGACCACGACGACCGCCGCCCGCAGCGCCTCCACGGGATCGGCGAGCTCACCGCATTCCCGCATCAGTCCCACGACGGATCGCGTGTTCGCCCGGCTCACCGCCAGCAGAAGACCGTTCTTCGAACCGAACCGCTGGGCGACCGTGCCGACCGCGACCCCGGCCTCCGCCGCCACCTGGGCCAGCGTGAAACCGGGGCCGACCCTGCCGATCACGGTTCCCGCCGCGGTCAGCAGTCGTTCGTCGGTGATGCTGCGGGGCCTCGCCATGTCATTATTGAACCACGGTTCATTAACCCTCGCGAATCAGGGTCACTCTCAGGGGTATCACCGATCGCGTACGCCGCCGGAAGACGGCAAGCTACGACTCAGGTCGGGTATCAGGTTGGCACCTCAGGATGACGCGCTCGGCCACCCACATGGACGACGATTGTTCTCGCAGTCGCCGAGGGGAGCAGACATGATCGAGGCAGCGGGCCTCACCAAGCGGTACGGCAGGACACTGGCGGTGAACGACCTGTCGTTCTCCGTCGCGCCGGGGGAGGTCACCGGCTTCCTCGGCCCGAACGGGGCCGGCAAGTCGACGACCATGCGGATGATCCTCGGCCTGGACAATCCGACCTCCGGCCAGGTGCGCATCGGGGGCAAGCTCTACCGCGAGCTGAAGGACCCGCTGCGGACGGTCGGCGCGCTGCTGGACGCGAAATGGGTCCACCCCAACCGCTCGGCCCGGGCGCATCTGCAGTGGATGGCTCGGTCCAACAAGATCCCGGCGGCCCGGGTCGACGAGGTGCTCGAGATCGTCGGGCTCACCAGCGTCGCCGGGAAGCGCGCCGGCGGGTTCTCCCTCGGCATGTCGCAGCGGCTGGGGATCGCGGCGGCGCTGCTGGGCGACCCGGAGGTCCTCCTCTTCGACGAGCCCGTGAACGGCCTCGACCCCGAGGGCATCCTCTGGATCCGCAAGTTCATGCACCGGCTGGCCGACGAAGGCCGCACGGTGTTCGTCTCCTCGCACCTGCTTTCCGAGATGGCGCTGACCGCGAGCCACCTGGTCGTGATCGGCAAGGGACGCCTGATCTCCCAGTCCTCCACCGAGGACTTCGTGGCCCGGGCCGCCGAGAACACGGTCAAGGTCCGGTCGCCGCAGCTGCCCGCGTTGCGCGCCGTGCTGACACAGGCGAGCGCTCAGGTGACCGACGCCGAACAAGCGATCGTCGTGTCCGGTTTGGACAGTGAGAAGATCGGCGAGATCGCCGCGGCCAACCAGATCGTGCTGCACGAGCTCAGCCCGCAGACCGGCTCCCTGGAGCAGGCCTTCATGCAGATCACCGGCGACTCGGTCGAGTACCACACAGGTCTCGAAGCCGAAGCGGCCGAAGTGGTCACCGCCGCCCAGTAACCGGCACAGCCGCTCACTCTTCCGAGGAAAGAAAAGCCATGACTCTGCTCGCCGTGGAACGCATCAAGCTGTTCACCACCCGCTCACCCTGGTGGTGCGCGCTGATCACCCTCGCGGTCGTGGTCGGCTTCGCCGCCATCTTCGCCGGGGCCGCGCCGTCGGGGGAATTCACCGACGTCGGCATGTCCCAGTTCGGCTACGTGTTCGGGATGACCGTGGTCATGGTGCTGGCCGCGCTTTCGGTGACCACCGAATACCGCTTCGGCACCATCCGCACCACGTTCCAGGCCGTGCCGAACCGCCGCGCCGCGCTGCTGGCGAAGACCGGCGTCGTCGCGATGCTCTCGCTGGTGATCGGCGAGATCGCCGCGTTCGGCGCCTGGGCGCTGGCCTCGATCATGCGGCCGGAGGATCTCGCGCTGAACACCACCGCCGAGTGGATCAGCGTCGCCGGGGTCGGCCTGGTGTTCGCCCTCGCCTCGGTGATCGCGGTCGCCGTCGGCATCCTGATCCGGCAGAGCGCCGGTGCCATCTCGCTCCTGCTGATCTACACGCTCGCGGTCGAGAACCTGATCCAGCTCATCCCGAAGATCGGCAAGGACATCTACGACTGGATGCCGTTCCACGTCGCGGACCGGTTCCTCACCGGCTCGGGTCCCGCCGCCGCCGACGCGCCGTTGAGCCAGGCCGGGTCGCTCGCCTACTTCGCCGGTTTCGCACTGGTGCTGCTGGTCATCTCGCTGGTCGTCGCCGACAAGCGCGACGCGTAAGAAGCTTCCACAGGGGAAAGCCGGACGCCGAACTCGGGGGAGCGAAGCATCCGGACGGGGAGAAAAAGGGGAACAAGGACCGGGCCGCCTATCGGGGGGCAGCCCGGTCCTTTCCCGCGTAATGTCGGAATCCACTGGAGGGAGGTCTGATGATCGAGGCCACCGGACTCACCAAACGCTACGGCGACAAGCTCGCCGTCGACGCGCTTTCCTTCACCGCCGAAGCGGGCCGGGTGACGGGATTCCTCGGCCCCAACGGGGCGGGGAAGTCCACCACCATGCGGATGATGCTCGGGCTCGACAACCCGACGTCGGGCTCGGTGACGATCGACGGCAAGGCCTACCGCGAGCTGCGTGATCCACTTCGGACGGTCGGCGGCATGATCGACGCCACCTGGCGGCATCCCGGCCGCACCGCGCGCGAGCACCTCCGGTGGATCGCCGCGACGAACGGCCTGCCGGACAAGCGGGTCGACGAGGTGCTCCGGCTGGTCGGGCTCGACTCGGTGGCCCGGAAGCGGGCCGGGCAGTTCTCGCTCGGGATGTCGCAGCGGCTCGGGATCGCCACGGCGCTGCTGGGCGACCCGCGAGTGCTGCTGTTCGACGAGCCGGTCAACGGGCTCGACCCCGAGGGCATCGTGTGGATCAGGAAGCTGATGCACGCGCTCGCCGCCGAGGGGCGCACCGTGTTCGTGTCCAGCCACCTGCTGCCGGAGATGGCGCAGACCGCGCAGGACCTCGTCGTGATCGGCCGGGGGAAGCTGATCTACCAGGGCACGATGGAGGAGTTCGTCGGCCGGGCGAAGGGCCTCGGCGTACGCGTCCGCAGCCCGCATCTGCCCGAACTCCGGACCGCGCTCACCGACAAGGGGGCGGAGTTCCGCGAGGAGGACGGCGCGCTCGTCGTGTCCGAAATGGACAGTGACACCATCGGCGAGCTCGCGTTCGCCGCCGGCGCGACCCTCCACGAGCTGAAGCCGCTCGCCGGCTCGCTCGAACAGGCGTACATGCAACTCACCGCCGAGGCCGTCGAGTACGGCGCCGGCGTACCGGAGGTGGCCCGATGACCGCGGCGAACATGCTCCGCGCGGAGCGGATCAAGCTGCTGAGCACACGCGCACCCTGGTGGTGCGCGGCCATCGCGGTGGTGGTCGCGCTGGCCTACACCGCGCTCTTCTTCGGCTTCGTGCCGCTCGAAGGTCAGACCGGCGTCGGCTCGACGCAGGTCGCCAGCGCGCTCGGCCGCACCGTCGTGCTGGTCCTCGCCATCCTCGCGGCGGCGACGGAGTTCAACTGGGGCACGATGAGGCTCACCTTCCAGGCGGTGCCCTCGCGCGTGCCCGCCTTGCTGGCGAAGGGCGCCGTCGTCGGGGTGTTCTCGGGGCTGATCGGGCTTCTGGTGGGCTTCGGCTCGTGGGCGATCGCGTACCTGATCAAACCGGCCGCCGACCTGGGCCTGGCTTCGGGTGCCGACTGGCGTGCGGTGGCGGGCCAGGGCCTGACCTTCTTCCTGACCGGCCTGCTCGGCATCGGCCTCGGGCTGCTGTTCCGCAGCCCCGCGTTCGCGCTCGGGTTCGCGCTGGCCTGGACGCAGGTGCTCGAAGGGCTCGTCGTGCTGATTCCGAAAGTGGGCGACGACATCTACCAGTGGATGCCGTTCTTCGCGGCGAATCAGTTTTCCGGGCCGGATCTCACGGTGTCGATGTTGAAACTCGAACCGCCGCTGGGGCCGTGGGGTTATCTGGCTTATTTCGGCGGCATCTGCGTGATTGTGTATGCGGCCGGGCTGATGATCACCCATCGAAGGGATGCGTGAGCTTTTACCGCGGCCAAAGGAGTTAAGTCCACGTTAAGAGGCTGTGGCTTCTCTCACAGGGAGCGGACATACTGTTCCTGACCGGGCAATGCTCGGGATGAGCCTATTTCGGCTCTCGGCCCCGGAGGTGATCCTTGACGGTGGATTCCGGTCAGGGAGTGGAACGCATGATCCCGCAAGCCCGCACGGAAAATACGCAGCCCCGGCTCGAGCCCATGCTCGACCTCGAATGGTCACAGGCGATCGAACTGCCCCGCACGGTCGCGTCCGCGACCCGGCCATCCGATATCCGCCGCGCGTGGGTACACCGCGCGCCCGAAGATCTCGTTGTCGCGCTGTACCGCGCGTCCAGTGGAATGCACGGCGAAATCCCCGCGCCGTGGTGGCTTCGTGCCGTCGTCGAAGGCAGGCTCGAATCGCGGGAACTCGGTTTCCGCATCGAAGACCGGATCGCCGGTCTGCTCGGCAGGCGTCCCGGCTGGGAATTCGTCCCGTGGGCCGCGGACGGGGAATCCGGTTACTGGGAGTTCATGCCCTCCGAACGCGGAGCGTCCGGGCATTCGATCCCGACCACGGTGCTGAACACCAGCCGTCACGACGGCTGGATCGACGTTCTCCCCGCCCATTCCAGTACGACGCCGTCGCCGATCGCGGTCGCCGGATTCGCGGGCCTGCGGTCGCGGCTGGGGGAGTTCGAAGCGGTGAGGTGACCGCCGCGTTTAATGGGCTGGTGGAAAACGAGGACCAGCCACGGATGCGCAGCGTGGTCAGCTATGTCAAACGCGGCGGCCGGATGACCGTCGGGCAGCAGCGAGCCTGGAACGAACTCTGGCCGTCGCTCGGCCGCACCGTCGGCGAACTGCCCGAAGGACCGGTGGACTTCGGCGACTGGTTCGGCAGGCAGGCGCCGGTCATGGTGGAGATCGGTTCGGGCATGGGTGAGACCACGTCCCAGCTCGCCGCCGCCGCGCCGGAACTCAACTACGTCGCCGTCGAGGTCTACGACCCGGGGCTCGGCCAGCTGATGCTGCGCGCCGAGAAGCTCGGCGTGAAGAACCTGCGGCTGATGCACGGCGACGCCGTCGTGCTGCTGACCTCGCACGTGGAGCCGGGCTCGCTGGCCGGGGTCCGGCTGTTCTTCCCGGACCCGTGGCCGAAGAAGCGGCACCACAAGCGGCGGATCGTGCAGCCGGAGTTCGTCTCGCTGGTGGCCTCGCGGCTCGCGCCGGGCGGCACCTTCCACATGGCGACCGACTGGGAGAACTACGCCGAGCAGATGATGGAGGTCTGCTCGGCCGAGCCGCTCCTGCGCAACCGGCACGCCGGCGAGCCCGGGGGCTGGGCGCCGCGGCCGGAGTGGCGGCCGATCACGAAGTTCGAGAACCGCGCCGACGTCGAGGGCCGGATCTCGCACGACCTGATCTTCGAGCGGGTCTGAACGACCTCGTGAAGGGTGTCTTGAGCATGGATGGCGCTTTCGCGTGACCGGACGGACGACTCGCGGCGGCCCTTCGCTCCCCCGGGTCCGGCACCGTCCTGGCGACCGTGTCGCGAAAGCCACTTTCGAGACGTCTGATGTCCCGAAAGTGGCTTTCGCGACACCACCTCCAGAACCCCACGCACAGAAAGGGCCGGTCAGGACGTCCCCACGTGCCCGACCGGCCCTTCCTTCACACCCCCGCGCCTTGGAACGCCCCCTGCGCGTCCCCGGTGCCCGTTCGTCCCTCCCCCGACAGAGAGACGACCGGGCACCCGGCCCGTGGGTGGATCACCACCGACTCCACCCACGAGACCTGCCCGCCCAGGCGCCATGACGCCATTCGGGCGAATCTTTTATTCGTCGGCCAGAGGCTCCGACTGCACCCGCTTGAGCGCCGGGGTCGAGACGGACGCCCCGAGCAGCGCCACCCCGATTCCCAGCACCACGGGCGCCAGCAGCCACGGGCTCAGCACGACCGCGTCCTTCTCGACCAGGCTGTAGAGCCCCACGCCGACACCGATCCCGACCGCCCCCGCGCCGATGGTGGCCACCATCGCGGGCAGGGCCGCTTCCATCCGCAGCGCCCTCGCCAGCACCCGGACCGGTGTCCCGGCCGCGATGAGCGCCCCGAAGGTGCGGCGGCGGTCCATCACCGAGCCCGCGGTCGCCACGGCCGCGCTGCACCCGGCGAGCACGCCGGCGGCGATCAGGCCGATCACGGTGACCCGGCGCAGGTCGCCGAGCTCCTGCTGCTGACCGATCAGATGCAGGCCGCGGCTGCCGACCTCCTGCCCGGGGGCCGCCCCGACCAGCGCGGTCCGCACGGTCTCGGCGTTCTCCGTGGTCGTCGGCACGATCACGTCGAAGCGCTCCGGCGTGACCCCCGCGGGCACCAGGGCCGGGTCGATGACGATCGTGCTGGACGTGTCCTCGTCACCCTGCGGGAAGAGATGCACGGGAGCCTTCGGATCCAGCGGCGGGCCGGCCTTGTCGTACTCCGACAGCACGCGGTACTCCGCCGGGTTGATGGCGTACCTGCTGTAGATCGCCGGACCCGGCCGGCACGAGCCGCCGATGTTCACCCGCAGGAGTTTCGAGGCGTCCTCGCAGGTCATCACGAAGGCCCGGTTCAGATTCTGGGAGCGGGTGCCCGGTTCGCCGGTGGACAGGTAGACCTGCCCGACCGAGACGGCCTTCTCGGTGATGCCGTAGCGGGCGAGCGACGCGTTGGTCTGGTCGGCGACCTGCCGCGCCTGAGTCGCGTCGGATTGGGCGTAGAGGACGTTGTCCTTGAAGGTCCGGCCGCCGCCCGCCATCGACTCGAACGAGGGCAGCAGGGTGAGCGCCATCGAGCCGGTGAAGACGGCGAGCACGACACCCGCTGTGGCGCGGTAAGCGCTCTTCGGGTCGTCGCGGAGCCTGCGTCCGGCCAGCAGCGACGCCGGTTTGCGCCAGATCCGGACGAACGTGCCACCGACCGCCGAGGTGACCCACGGTCCGATGATCGCGGCCGAGCCGACCAGCAGGAACAGCCCGAGCATCACCATCGGCAGGCTGGCGTCGTCCTGGGTGACCGCGAAGAGGAAGAAGGCGCCGGCCACGGGGACCGCGAGCAGCCGCCACCAGTGCAGCGGCTTGCGGGCGTGCGCCGAAGCCGCGAACAGCGGCGTCTTGAGGACGCGGCGGATGCCGAGGACTCCGGCGAAGACGACCAGCAGCGGGATCGCCACGGCGACCGCGATGGTCGAGCCGGCCGACAGGCTGAAGTCCGAAGCGAGCCAGGTTCCGCCGCCCCACGGGACGAACGTCGAGAGACCTTGGAGCGCCGGTGCCACGAGGATGCCGAGCAGCGCGCCGACCGTGGCGGACAACGCGGTCTCGGCGGCGACGATCTTCGTCACCTGGCCGGGAGTGGCGCCGGCCAGCCGGAGCGCCGCCATCCGCAGCTCACGCCTGGCGGCGGTGAGCCTGGCCGAAGACGCGACGAGCACCAGGCTCGGCACGAGCAGGACGATCACCCCGACCCAGGCGAGCAGTTCGAGCATCGGGTCCGGCTTCGCCTGCTTGTTGGGGAAGCCGTCCGCGGCGAGCGCCGTCTGCGGCATCGACTCCGGGGTGTGGCCGACGACGGCGACCAGCTGCTCCGGATACATCAGCGATTCCGGGCCGAGCGCGTCGACGAGTTTGCCGAACCGGTCCCCGAGCTGTGCCTGAGGCGCCGACTGGATCAGTTTTCCGAGTTCGGGGGAGACGATCGACTCGCCGGGGCCGGGCAGCCTCGGGATGCCGGGCGGCAGGCTGAGCATCGGCGAAGTGCCGGTCTGGGCGATGTCGACGCGGATGATCTCGCGGTCGCCCGAGTAGTCCTTGTTCGACGCCATCAGCAGCGGCGCCGGGCCCTGGCTCTCGCCGGACTGGGAGTAGTAGCTGCCGATGTCCTGCCAGATCGCCCGCTGGGAGCGGGCCTGCGTGGCACCCGGGAGGGAGGCCAGCAGGAGCACCAGACTGGTCGCGACGGCGACCCCGACCGCGGTGAGGATGGCCGACGTGCGGGTCCGGCGGTCGACCCGGAGCACCCGCATGGCCAGCTGGAAGCTGTTCATCAGGCCCGTACCTCCGCGATTTCGCGCGCGACCGCGATCCTGTCGCCAGGGCGCGGCACATGCTGCTTTCGAACGTTGTCGTGAATGGCGCCCTGCCGCCGTGACAGCGGGGCCTGACGGCCTGAGCGCGCTCCGTGGTCCCTTTGCTCGCCGCGCGTCATCAGGCAGCCAGCCTCGTCGCGATCAGGCCGTCCCTGATGGAGACGGTGCGCGGCATGGCCTCGGCGAGTTCGCGGTCGTGGGTCACCACGATCACCGCGGCACCGCTGTCGGCGGCCGCGGCGAGCAGCGCGTCCATGGTGGCGCGGCCGGTGCGGGTGTCGAGCGCACCGGTCGGCTCGTCGGCGAAGATCACCTTCGGCCGGTGCGTCAGTGCCCGCGCGATCGCGACACGCTGCGCCTCGCCGCCCGACAGCTCACCGGGGCGGCGCTTCTCCTTGCCCGCGAGGCCGAGCTTCGCCAGCCATTCGCGGCCGGCTTCGATGGATTCCTTGCGGCCTTTGCCACCCAGGAGCGACGGCAGCGCGACGTTCTCCTCGGCGCTCAGTTCCGCGACGAGCATCCCGGACTGGAACACGAAGCCGAACTCGGTACGCCGGAGCTCGCTGCGCTTGCGCTCGTTGAGCTGGTCGACCCGTTGCCCGGCCAGGAAGATCTGCCCGGAGTCGGCGCGGAGGATCCCGGCGAGCACGTGCAGCAGGGAGGTCTTGCCCGAGCCGGAGGGCCCGACGATGGCGACCGCGTCACCCGCCTGGATGTCGATGTCGATCCCGGCCAGCGCGTGCTGCGTGCCGTACCGCTTCACCAGCCCGCGGCCCGAAAGCACCGGCTGCCCTGTCCACTGTGGATCCACCACCGTGATTCTCCCTAGTCAAGTCACTTGTGTTCCGCTTCGGGGAAGAGCTTCGCGGTGAAGCACCTGTGTCCACTTCGGGCAGACGGCCAGTGCTGATCACCCGCGCATCGGCCGATCGGCCGACCCGGCTCGGGCCGGTCGGCCAAGGTGCGGACGGCAGCCGATCCTCTACCGTCACGGTGTGACAGCAGGTCCGGCCCAGAACAAGTTCCCCGCGCGGGTGAGTGCGCTCGCGCGACGTATCGGCATGCCCGCCGTCGTCCTGCTGGCCGCACTCGCTTTCGACCTGGTCTTCGTGACCGATGCCGCCTTCGACGACACGGGCCGGCGCGGGATCGATCTCCTGCTCTTCCCCGGTATCTTCGCGATGGTGTTCTGCGCGCTGTGGGCGCAGAAGCGGGCCGCCGTCGCCGCCGTCGCGGCCTCGGTCGTGCTGGTGGCGTACACGCTGGTCGTCCGGTACTTCAACATTCCGACCTACTCGAGCGTGCTCGCGCATCTGTCCATCACCGAGGTGGTGGCGGGGGTCGAGATCCTGTTCTACGCCGCGCGCCGGACGCGGCCCGGCGTCGCGTTCGCCGTGATCTCCGGTCTGGTGCTGGCCACGTTGAGCGCGGTGTCCGGCCGGTACTACTACGGCAGCGATTCGAACGGCACCATGGCGCAGGCGATGCTGTTCGGCGGCATCCTGCTGGGCGGCACGCTGCTCTTCGCGATCCCCGGACGCGACCGGACGGCGCATCCCAAGAACTACGAGAAGCTGCAGAAGCTCAACAAGCTGGTGATGGGCCAATGGCCGCTCATCGGCCTGCTGGGTGTCGCGCTGATCCTGGAGTTCGGCTTCACCTACGAGAGCGGGGCGCACGGCTTCCCGATCCTGGTCTGCTCGATCGTCGCGGCGATCATCGCCGTCGCGGCGCCGCGACGGCCCGCCGACGCGATGGTCGCGCTCACCGCGGTCATGCTGCTTTCGGCTCTGGTGACGCCGTTCCTCCGGCTCCGCTACGACTACGCCACACCCGGTGGGGTGCCTGGAACGCAGATCGTCGCGGGGATGGGGCTGGTCGTCACCCTGGTCCGGGCGGTCGGGCTGGGCAAGGCCGCGTCCCGGATCGCGGGGCTTTCGGCCGTGGTCGCGGTCGCCTCGATCCTCAACGCCAAACGGCCGGGCCCCAGGCTGATGACCGACCCGGACGAGATCGCCGGACTCGCCGTGGCCGCGGTGCTGTTGCTCGGCATCTCGGTGGCCGTGGGCCTGGCGTTGCGATCACGGGATTCGGAACGCACGCAGGTCATCCAGTCGGCGATCACCGACGCGCAGACGTCCGAGCGGATGGCGCTGGCGCGGGAACTGCACGACGTGGTCGCCCACCACGTGACCGGGATCGTCGTGCAGGCGCAGGCGGCGAAGATGATGGGCGAGAAGAATCCGCAGGTCGCGGTCGAGGCGATGGGCCGGATCGAGGACGCCGGGGTGGAGGCGCTCGCGGCGATGCGACGGCTCGTGCGGAGTATGCGCGGTGACGCCCCGGCCGGGAGCAGCGAGTTCAGCGAACAGGCCACCACCGATCTCGCCGCCGACCTGCGCACCTTGATCGAACGGTCGAACCACGGCGTGAAGACGTCGATGAAGCTCGAACTGCCGCCGAACGTGCCGCACGAGGTCGGGCGGTCGGCGTTGCGGCTGGTGCAGGAATCGCTGACGAACATCGGCAAGCACGCGTCCGGCGCGAAGGAGGCGCTGGTCATCGCCGAGGTGAGCGAGAACGAACTGCACCTCCAGGTGACCGACGACGGACGCGAGCTACAGGGCCGTCCGGCCGGCGGGTCGGGCGGCTACGGTCTGATCGGCATGCGCGAACGGGTCGCCCTGCTGCACGGCCGGCTCTCCGCCGGACGCGCGCCGGGCGGCGGATGGCGCGTCGAAGCGTGGCTACCACTTGAAGGAGAAGAGTGATCCGGGTACTGATCGCCGACGACCAGGACATGGTGCGGATCGGCTTCCGGATGATCCTGGACGCGCAGGACGACATCGAGGTGGTCGCCGACGTGCCCGACGGCGTCTCGGCGGTCGCCAAGGCGCGTGAACTGCGGCCGGACGTCTGCCTGCTGGACATCCGCATGCCGGGGATCGACGGGCTGGAGGTCACCAAGCAGCTGGCGGGCCCGGACGTCGCCGATCCGCTGAAGGTCGTGGTGGTCACGACGTTCGACCTCGACGAGTACGTGCATGCCGCGCTGCGGAACGGCGCGAGCGGGTTCCTGCTGAAGGACGCCGGGCCCGCGCTGCTGATCGAAGCCGTGCGCGCGGCCGCGCGCGGGGACGCGCTGGTGTCGCCGCAGATCACCGTCCGGCTGCTGAAGCATTTCGACGGCGGGACGGTGAAACGCGACGTCACCCCGCCTTCGGAACCGCTGACCGCGCGGGAGCTGGACGTGGTCAGGGCGGCCGCGAAGGGGCTGACGAACACCGAGATCGGGGCCGAGCTGTTCCTGTCGCTGTCCACGGTGAAGACGCATCTGGCGTCGGTGCAGGGCAAGGTCGGCGCGCGGAACCGAGTGGAGATCGCGGCTTGGGCGTGGCGTAGCGGCGTCGTGGACTGAGCGGCGGCAGGACGCCGAGATGGCGGCCGGCGCGATAAATGGCCCCCGTAAGCTCGGTCCATGCAACGCCGTTTCCACGCTCCCGTCGTTCTCCCCGCCGACCCCGCCTGCTCGTTGCTGCGTGACGCCGTGGTCGACGTGGACGAGACGGGCCGCGTCACCCATGTCGGTCCCCGGTCCGGGGCCCCCGAATCGTCCGCTCCCGTGACCCGGTTGAGCGGCATCCTCCTGCCCGGTCTGGTCAACGCGCACGCGCACAGCCCGATGACGCTGCTGCGCGGGATGGGCGGCGACCTGCCGCTGCTGCCGTGGCTGACCGAGATCATCTGGCCCGCCGAGGCGAAACTGGAGCCCGCCGACATCCGCACCGGCATGATGCTGGGTTCGATCGAGATGCTGCGGCACGGCGTCACGACCAGCGCGGAGATGTACTTCGAAGGCGAGCAGCTCGCCGACGCGGTGCTCGCCACCGGTGGCCGGGTGGTGCTGGGCCCGCCGATCATGGAGCTGCCGGGGATGGACTGGCGCGCGATGCTGAAGAGCATCGAACGCTGGATCGACACCGACGGCCTCCGGTTCGGGCCCGGCGAACGGATCGAGGTCGGCTACGGGCCGCACTCGGCGTACATGCTGAACGAGGAAGCGCTGCGGGCGACCGCGGAATCGGCGGCCGAGCGTGGCGCGCTGGTGCAGATCCACGTGGCCGAGGCGGCGCTCGAAGACGTCAAGCAGCGGGAAGCGCACGGTTCGGTGCCCGCGCTGCTGGAGAAGGTCGGGATGCTGCGGGGCCGGACGCTGGCCGCGCACGCCATCCACCTGTCCGACGAGGACATCGCGCTGTTCGCCGCGCGCGGGGTCGGCATGGCGCACTGCCCGGGCTCGAACGCGAAGCTCGCTTCGGGGATCGCGCGCGTGACTGAGCTGCGGAAGGCGGGCGTCGCCATCGGGCTCGGCACGGACGGCCCGGCGTCGAACGACGACATCGACCTGTGGGAGGAGCTGCAGCTCTCGGCGATGTTCGCGCGGCTCGCGACCGGCGACTCGACCGTGCTGACCGCGGCCGACGCGTTCCTGCTCGGCACCCGCGGCGGCGCGGACGCGCTGGGCCGGACCGACATCGGCGCGCTGGAACCCGGCCGGTGGGCGGACATGGTGCACGTCGACCTCGACGACCCGGCCTTCGCGACCGGCATCGACGTGCCCGACACGCAGCTGCTCGCGAACCTGGTGTGGGCCGCGGGCTCGCGCCGCGTCCGCGACGTGTGGGTGGCGGGCGAACAGGTCGTCGGCGACGGCGAACCCCTCCGGGTGGACCGCGCCAAGGTGCAGGCCGAAGTGGCCCACACCTCCACACGCCTGCGCTCTTGACTCACCTACCCAGCCCCCCACCCGTCCCAGGGGGCGGCCCCGAGGCCAGTCTATCGGGGGTGGGGGCGGGGGCTGGCGGAAAAGTGCTGGTCAGGGGCAGGTTGTCCACAACGGGTGGGGGCTGTGGACAACTGGGCATGGGGGCCATGCGCACCAAAGACTCGTGCGCACCAGCGCGCGCATTGCGCCCAATGTGGCATTGGGGACGGTGAGTGACCCAGATGTCACATTGGGGGCAAGGCGCGCGCTGGTGGCTGGGAAGTCAGACCAAACCGCGCGGCCGGAGGGTCACGTCGGTCGGGTGCGCGTCACCGGTGGCGGAGACCGCGGCGAGGACGGCGGCCGCGACGGAGTCGGGGCGCAGGAAGCGTTCCGGCTCGTACTCGCGCCCCTCGTCGGCGACGATCGCCTGCTGCATCTCGGTGTCGGTGCGGCCGGGATAGATCGACGTCACCCGGAGCGCGGACTCCTCCTCACGCAGTGAGTCGGCGAAGGCCCGGACGGCGAACTTGCTCGCCGCGTACGGGCCCCAACCCGGCCGCGCGTTCTGCCCGGCGCCCGAGTTGATCACCACGACGTGCCCCTTCGAAGCACGCAGCGCGGGCAGCAACAGCCTGGTCAGCGTGACAACTCCCAGGACGTTGACCTCGAAATTCGCCCGCCAGTCGGCGTCGGTCGCGGTCTCGACCGTGCCGAGCCGCGCCACGCCCGCCGAGTGCACCAGCACGTCCAGCCCGCCGACTTCGGCGGTCGCCGCCTCCAGTGCTTCGGTGTCGGTCAGGTCGATCGGCCACGGCTTCGCCTCGGGCAGGGTGCCCGCCAGTTCGCCGAGCGCGTCGGCGTCGCGGCCGCCGAGCAGCAACCGATGGGTCGGGGCGAGCGCGCGGGCGGTCGCGGCACCGATACCGCGGGTGGCGCCGGTGACGAGAGCGAGAGGTAGATCAGCCATACCGTCACGCTAGTGGTTCGGTTCTGGACCACCGGCGCGTGATCAGAGGCGTAACTCGCGTGATCAGAGGCGTAACTCGCGTGATCAGGGGGCGCACACGACGGGAGGGGTCGCCACGCGCGGGAAACGGATCGAACCCCGGGTGAAGGAACCGGCGAGATTCTCCGCGAACCGCCCGGCCGTCAGCGGCTCCCGCACCGACGCGTCGATCGCGACGAGAGCCGGGCAGTCGAGCGCCGCTCGGGCGGCGGTGACGTCCGCGGAGCGCGCCGGACCGCCCTCGGCGATCGGGAGCCGCGCCGAATTCGCCAACTCCCATACCGGCGGCAGCCATTTCTGGTGGCCGGGACGGCCGCCGGGGAGCGACGTCGAATGCGCGGCGAACGGGTTGGCGAGGCCGTAACCGTCGCGCAGCCGCATGTCGAGCGGGATCAGGAGGCCGAGCGCGCCCATGCTGTCCGCCGCGACGGTCACGTACGGCCGGTTCGTCGGGTACGCGTACCAGCGCCGGGTCGTGTAGTCCTGGATCAGCACCGCCGGGCCCGACACGCCGCGGATGGCGTCCAGCGCCGACGGCATCAGCGGGTGGTCGGCATAGTCGTCCGCCAGGACCGGGTGTTCGTGCCCCGTCGACCGCGACCAGAACGATCGCTCGTCGGTGACGCCCACAGCGCGCGGGGAAGCCGAGTATGCCGGGCGAAGCGACGCGGCGGCCACGAACGCCCAGACCCCGACGGCGACCAGAAACGCCACGGTCACCCTCGTCACCGGCAGGGCCAGCACCGGCAAGAGCAGGCAGAACAGCGCCGGGAGCAGCATGCGCCCGTGCATGAAATCCCCGCCGACCCGGATCACGTACACCGCGAGCAACACCGCTCCGATGACCGGAACCGCGGTGAGCACCACGAAGGTTCTGTCCATAGTGGACGAAACCGTGACGACCGCGGCGGCGAGCAGCACCAGCGGGAGCCACAGCCAGTACGGCTGGACGAGGTCGGCCAGGTACGCCCATCCGCGAGCCCAGTTCGCTTCCGACGCCTCCTTGACCAGTGCGGTGTTCGGCGTCAGCAGACCGTAGTAGCCCATCCGGAACACCTGATACGCCAACGGGAGCGCGACCGCCACCGCCATCAGACCCACCACGCGACGCCGCCCCGGCCGCGCGAGGACGAACAACGCCACCAAGGCGACAGCGCTGAAGAGCGCGAGGTCTGGCCGCACCAACGGACCCAACCCGGCGACCAGCGCGACCGGCCAGCTGCGCAGATCGTCCATTGTGGACGCACGACGGACGAGCAGCCACCATGTTCCGCCCAGCCACAAGGTGATCAGCCCGGTTTCGAGGCCGGACGTCGCGAAGTCGCGGAACGGCGGCAGCGCGCAGACCACCAGCGCTCCGGCCGGAGCGAGCCCGTGGAACGCCAGCGGCTGGTAGAGCCGCCGCGCGCCGTCCAGGCCGAAGAACAACCCGGTGACCGAGAAGACCAGCCCGGTGACCACGGAGACCCACTCCAGCGGCACCCCTGGGATCAGCCCCAGTACGCTCAGGACCGCTGTCCACAAAGGACTGGTGTTGGTCTCGACCCGCTCGCCGACGTTGAACACCGGCCCGTTGCCCGCGAGGATCTGACGGACCGTCCGCAGCACGATCAGCCCGTCGTCGCTCATCCAGCGGCGGCGCCAGGCAAGATCGGCGTAGACCATCAGCACCAGACCGAATCCGAACCAGGTCCAGGTCGAAGGCCTCAGGTACCAGGCGCGCGAAGGCCAGCCGGGCGTGCTCTCACCCGTTGTCGTGTTCGTCTGCGTCATGGCCCCGCCCGCCTCGGTTGCGTGCGCAGGAGATCAGGTCCGCGGCCCGCGAGTCAAACCGCACGGCCGGACAGACAGGACTGTGGCCACTTCCTCCCTTCCATGGCCAGCCGCGCGGTGACCTCGAAGCCGGCCTGCCCGAGCAGGTCCGCGACCCGGCCGGGATCCAGCAGGTAGGCGTCGTAGGTGACCGGGTGGCCGTACGCCGTCTCCGGGCTCAGGCGCTCGTCACCGACGTGGAACCCGAGCAGGACTTGCCCGCCCGGCGCGAGCGCGCGACGGAACTCCGCGAACACCGCCGGGAGCGCCTCCGGCGGCAGATGGAAGATCGACCACCAGGCGACGAGACCGGCCAACGACCCGTCCGGAAAATCCAGTGCGGTCATGGAGCCGACCGAAAACCGCTGGTCAGGATACTGCCGACGGGCGATCTCGACCATTTTCGGCGACAAGTCGACACCGGTGACATCGACGCCGAGCGACGCCAGGTGCGCGGTGACGTGGCCGGGACCGCAGCCGACGTCGGCGACCGGGCCGCGCACCTGCTCGGCGAACGCGGCGAGCATCGCGCGGCTGATCGGCTCCTCCTCGAACAGCGGCACGATGCGCGCCGCGTAGTCCTCGGCGACGGTGTCGTAGGACTCTCGGGTGGCGTCGAGATGGGAAGTCACGGTCGGCGACGTTAGCGGCACCCACCGACAATTCGCGCCACCGAACGCGCGTCAAGACGGGTGCGAACGGCGAACTCGCGTGATCAGAGGCGTAACACGCGTGATTGGGGGCGTAACTCGCGTGATTGAAAGGCGATCACGGGTCGAGCAGGCCGGCGTCCCTGGTCAGGTCTTCCGGCGAGCCGGGCGCGGCCACCGGCGTGCAGCCGGTGGCGGGGTCCGCCGCCGAATCGGTGCCGTTGTGGTGCGCGGCGCCGGAGCGGGTGAGCTGACGTGAACCGGCGTCGAAGCACACCTGGTACGAGCCTGGAAGCACCTGCTCGAAGGCGTAGCGCCCGTCCGGCCCGGTCGAGGTCGAGGCGACCTCCTTGCCGGAATTGTCCTTCAGCGTCACTTTCACGTCGGGGACACCGAGTTCGTCGCGGCTCTGAAGGCCGTCCTTGTCCTTGTCCAGCCACACGAAGTCGCCCAGCCTGCTCAGCGGCGCGACGAGACCCGCGGAGAGCGTCAGGTCCTGCCGCTTGCGAGGCCCGACCGTGGTGGTCGCGGTGCAGCCGGTCGCCGGGTCGGCGTCCGAATCCTTCGTGTCGTCGCCCGCGTCCTTCGCCGTGTACGTGAACGGGAGCCCGGCGATGTCGAAGCAGACCTGGTAGATGCCGTCCTTCAGCTTGGTGAAGCGGTACTTGCCGGCGGCGTCGGTGGTGATCGTCCCGAGCGCCTTGCCCGACGCGTCCTTCAAGGTCGCCTTCACGCCTTGAACGCCCGGCTCGCCGGGGTCCTGCAGGCCGTTCCGGTCGAGGTCGTTCCAGGCGAACTCGCCGATCTCGTCGATCGCGGGCGGCGGGGTGACCTTGATGGTGGTGGTCGCGGTCTTCTTCGGCAAGGTTCCGCTGGAGACGGTCGCGGTGCTGACGCGGCCGTTGTCCGCTTCGGTGACGTTCTTGTGGTCGCAGGTGACGGTCGCCGACTTGCCTGCTTCGAGGGTCGCGATCGGGGCGGGGTTCACGTCGCAGTACGGATCTTCGACCTTGATGCCGGTCAGCGTCGTGGTGCCGTCGTTGGTGACCGTGAACCGGTAGTTCGCGGTGGTGCCCGCCTCCAGGGTGGCCGTGGCACCCCAGGCACCGCTCGCCGGATCCCGCACCTCCGCCTTCGCGGAGAACGAGTCGACCCGCAGATGGACGCAGTCCCACATGACCCAGTTGCGGTCGGTGGCGGCGAAGAACTTCACCGAACCGGCCGACGGCGGGGCGATCGACGGCGGGAAATCCTGCCGGGCCAGTTTGCCGTCGGACTCGACGGCGTGCACGACCTCGAGCTTGTTCTCCAGGACGACCTTGCCGGAGCCGTTGTAGAACCGCAGCCCCGTCTCCTGGACGGCGTCCGCGCGCCGACGGTTCGTGCCGGTCCAGTCGGTCAGGGTGTAGACGCCGCCGGGCACGAACTTCATCGCCGCGTAGGCGGTGCTGACCATGTTGTCCGGGGTCGAGATCAGGGCGTACTTGCCGCCGTCGGGCTGGTAGCCGCTGGCCGTGGACAGCCGGGGCTGTTTGCTCCTCGGCGTGCCGGGCGGCACCGGGGCGGCCGGGTTGAAGGTGTACCCGGCGGGCGGGCTGCCCTGCTCGACGCTCGGGTTCGGCGCGACGCCACCGGTGCAACCGGACGGGACGGTCGCCGCCTGCGCGTACGAAGGGACGAAGCCGGAGACGAGCGCGCCCGCCGCGATGAACACCAGTGCCCTTTTCACAGGGCTGAAGCTAATGAGCGGGGCAGGCTTCCGTAATCACCGAACGGTGTCGTCCGGCGCCCCGATCAGGGAGAACAAGTCTCGCCGAGAGTGATCGGGGCGCCGGAGGCGACTACTTGACGCCGATGCGGCCGACCTGGCCCCAGCGACCCTTCTTCCACACCGACACGATCGACGGACGCGGCTGCGAAGTGCCGCCGTCCGGCCAGTGCGACGTCGGGTTCGCGGAGCTGTCCGCGTCTTCACCCGGATGCTGCACGGCGACGAGCACCAGGTGGTCGGTCACCACCGGGCCGCAGCATTCCGCGCCGACCGGGACCGACAGGAACTGCTTGACGTGCCCGCGTTCCGGACCGTCGACCGGCACCGAGAACAGCCCGTCGTGCGCGCCCAGCGCGTTGCCGTCGGTGGAGATCCACAGGTTGCCGTGGCGGTCGAACGCGACGTTGTCCGGGCACGAGATCGGGCTGACCTGCTCCTTCGGGAACCCGCCGAAGTAGGTGTCCGCCGTCTTCGGGTCACCGCAGACCAGCAGGAGCCGCCAGGAGAACTTCGTCGACGCGGCGTCGCCCCGGTCCTCTTCCCACTCCAGGACGTGGCCGTTGCGGTTGTTCGGCCGCGGGTTCGCCTCGTCGACGTTCGCCTTGCCGGCGGGGCCGCGCTGGCTGTTGTTGGTCAGCGCCGCGTAGATCCGGCCGTTGACCGGGTTCGGCTCGATGTCCTCGGGGCGGTCCATCTTGGTCGGCTTGACCTTGTCCGCCGCTTCGCGGGTGAAGACGTAGACCTCTTCGGCCGTGAAACCGTCCACAAAGGACTTGTCGCCCGACGCCAGCGGGATCCACTCGCCGACACCGTCGAATTCGCCGTCCGAGGGCAGTTTCCCGGTGCCGTCGATCTCGGCGGCCGGGCTGTCGCCGGTGAAGCGGCCGACGTACAGGGTGCCGTCGTCGAGCAGCGCCGAGTTGTGGCGGCGCGCGTGCGCGCTCTTGCCCGGCTTGTACTTGCCCTTGGAGACGAACTTGTAGATGTACTCGAAGCGCTCGTCGTCACCCGAGTAGACGGCGACGCGGCCGTCCTTGGTGATCTTGATGTTCGCGGCCTCGTGCTTGAAGCGACCGAGCGCGGTGTGCTTGATCGGCGCCGAGTGCGGGTCGTTCGGGTCGATCTCCACGACCCAGCCGAAGCGGTTGGCCTCGTTGGGCTCCTTCGCGAGGTCCCAGCGCTTGTCGAACCGCTCCCACTTACGGGTGCTTTCGGTGCCGGAGAAGCCGTACCGCTTCAGCCGCGCGGCGGCGACCGGGTCGGTGACGCTCGCCGCGTTGGCGAAGTACTGGTTGACGTTCTCCTCGCCGGAAAGCACGGTGCCCCAAGGGGTCACGCCGCCGGCGCAGTTGTTCTGCGTGCCGAAGACCTTGCGGCCGGTCGGGTCCGCGGAGGTCTTGAGGTACTTCGAACCGGCGGCCGGGCCGCGCACCTCGAAGGCGGTGTTCAGCGTGATGCGGCGGTTGAACGGGCTCGGCGTCACGCGCAGGGCGCCACCGATCGGGTCGCGGAAGGCCTGGACGACCGAGAGGCCGTGCGCGGCCCACGCGATCTTGATCTGCTCCTCGGTCGGGTTCTTCGGGTCGTACTGGTCGGCCGGGAACATGTGGACCTCGGTGGTGTACTCGTGGTTCACCACCAGCAGGTTGCGGATGCCCAGCGGATCCTGCGGGATCAGGCCGACGAAGTCGCAGTTGTAACCGAACTGCTTGGCCTGCGCGGCCGCGGTCTGCTTGTGGAAGTCGAACTTCGGCGCGCCCCACTCGACGGCGTCGCCCCAGCGGATGACGACACGCTGCTCGTAACCCTCGGGGATGGTGATCGCGTCGAGGGTGTTCGGCGGCACCGCTTCGAAGTCGGTGCCGGGCACCGGACGCCCGGGACGGCCCGGCTTGCCGCGGCCCGCGGCGGCAGCGCTGGATACGTCGGCCGGGGTCTCGGCGGCGGCCGTACCGGACAGCGCGGCGAAACCGCCCGCGGTGGCGGCCATCACGGCGCCCGCCTTCAGCGCGCCACGACGGGAAAGCACGTTCTTGACGACGTCGCCGAAGTATTCGTTGTCCGACGTGTTCGGCTCGGGGTGGGCGCACGCGTTGCCGCAGCGGTACTCGCAGGTGACCGCGGAGCGGCCACCGGGGTGGGAGGTGATCAACGGCAGGAGCCGCTGAGGCTCGAAGGACACAGGGCCTCCATGGTCGCGGTGGGTACACGTAGTCCAGTCGGGGGAACGTCGTGACGGTAAGCGACCAAAACGATCCAGCTCTGGCCAGAAGATGAACAGCGCGCGAACGAGCGATGGCGCGCTGCCGGACCCGGCAGCGCGCCATCGACCAAAAGTACTGCTAGATCGTTGCTTTTCGACTAGGAACCGATGTCCGCCAGGCCATGCCTGCCGGGTTTCCACACCGCCACCACGGAGGGACGAGGCTGGGTTTCCCCGCCGTCCGGCCAATGGGAGGCCGGTTTGTCGGCGTTCGCGCCGTCCACTTCACCCGGATGCTGGACACAGACCGTGACGATCTTCCGCTCGACGATCGGCCCGCAGGTCTCCGCGCCGCGGGGCACCGTGAGGAACAACTTCAGCTCACCGCGGTTGCGCCCCTCCAACGGCACGGAGTAGAGGCCGTCGTTGATGCCGAGGGCGCCCGCCGAGTCGGTGGAGATCCAGAGGTTGCCGTGCCGGTCGAAGGCCACGTTGTCCGGGCTGGAGATCGGCGAGACCTGGTCCTTGGGGAAGCCGGCGAAGTAGGTGTCCGGCGAGGCAGGGTCGCCGCACACCAGGAAGAGCCGCCAGCTGAAGGTCAGCGCGAGCGCGTCCCCGCGCCGTTCTTCGAGCTCCAGCACCTGGCCGTGCTTGTTGTTCAGCCGCGGGTTGGGCTCGGTGGCGCCTTCCTTGCCGGGGTTGCCACGCTCGACGTTGTTGCTCAGCGCGCAGTAGATCCGGCCGGTGTACGGATGGGCCTGGATGTCCTCGGGCCGGTCCATCTTGGTGGCGCCCACCCGGTCGGCCGCCTCGCGGGTGAAGACGTACACCTCTTCGGCGCTCATTCCGTCCACAAAGGACTTGTTGCCCGACGCCAGCGGGATCCACTCGCCGCCGCCGTCGAATTCACCGTCCGAGGGCAGCTTTCCGGTGCCGTCGATCTCGGCGGCCGGGCTGTCGCCGGTGAACCGGCCGACGTAGAGCGTGCCGTCGTCGAGCAGGGTCATGTTGTGGCGCCGGGCGTGCGCGCTGTTCCCCGGCTTCATCCGGCCCTTCGAGATGAACTTGTAGATGTACTCGAAGCGCTCGTCGTCGCCGGAGTAGGCGACCACGCGGCCGTCCTTGGCGACGCGGATGTTGGCCGTCTCGTGCTTGAACCGCCCGAGATGCGTGTGCTTGACCGGGGTGCTGTCCGGGTCGTTCGGATCCAGCTCGATCACCCAGCCGAAGCGATGGGCCTCGTTCGGTTCCCTGGCGATGTCCCAGCGCGCGTCGAACCGCTCCCACTTGCGGGTGGTCGCGGTGCCCTTGATGCCGTACCGCGCGTAGCGCTTGCGCTTCACGGGGTCGGTCACCGTTTCGGCGTTCCCGAAGTACTGGTTGATGTTCTCCTCGCCGGACAGGATCGTGCCCCACGGCGTGACGCCGCCCGCGCAGTTGTTCATCGTGCCCAGCACCACCGTGCCGGTGGGGTCGGCGGCGGTCTTGAGCAGGTCGCTGCCCGCGGCGGGGCCGGTCACCTTGAACGGCGTGTGCAGCGTGATGCGCCGGTTGTAGCGGGACATCTTCGGCCGCAGGTGCCCGGTGTCGCGTCCGCGCGACACCTGGACGACGGTCAGGCCGTGGGCCGCCCACGCGATCTTGACCTGCTCCTCGGTCGGGTTGTCCCGGTCGTACCCGCGGAACATGAACTCTTCCGACGTGTATTCGTGGTTCGTGACCAGCAGCGAAGTGAGGCCCCAGTGGTCGAGCGGCAGCAGCGCGGCGAAGTCGCAGTTGTAGCCGAACTGCTTCGCCTGCGCCTCGGCCGTCTGATGGTCGAAGTCGAACTCCGGCGCACCGAGCAGCACCGCGTCACCCCAGCGGATCACGATGCCCTGCTCGTAGCCCTCGGGCACCACGACGGCGTCGAGCGTGTTCGGCTGAACCCGTTCGTAGTCGGTGCCGGGTGGCGGCTTCGGCCGCCCCTCGGGAGCGGCGGACGCCGGCGCCGCGAGCGCGAGCGGCGTCCCGGCGGCCAGTGCGACGACGGCCGTCGCCTTCAGCGCGCCACGGCGGCTCACCGCGCCGAGCACGTCGGCGAAGGTGGGGTTGTCCGAGGTGTTCGGCGCGTCGTGGAAGCACGCGTCGCCACAGCGGTAGGTACAGGTCACTGACGCCCGGCTTGGTGAATGGCCGGCCAGCAACGGAAGGAATTTCACGCGGACCTCCGCATCTGCAGTTCGGGAGGTCGACGCTAAGGCACCGGACCGACGAGAGGAAACCCCTCGTTGGTCCGGTGTTCACCCTTTGTTCCGCTTTACATCTCTTCGCCGACGAGGACCGCCTCGGCCGGAATCGTGTGCGGGTCAGCCGACTTCTCGCGGATCGTCAGCAGGGCGCCGGCCAGCACGCACAGGATCGCGGCGATCACGAACGGCGCCTGCTTCGCGCCGAACCACTCGGCCAGGTGACCGACGACGGTCGCGGCGACCGCGCCGCCGAGCCAGCGGCAGAAGTTGTATCCGGCGCTCGCGACCGGGCGCGGGGCGCCGCTGATCGACATGGCCGTGCCGGTGAACAGCGTGTTGAGCAGGCCGGACACCAGCCCGGACAGGATGATGCCGACGACCAGCACCGGCTTGCTCGGGATGGCCATGATCAGCAGCAACACGGCGTAACCGAAGACGGCGACCACGGTCGCGTGCCGCTCACCGAGCTTCGCGGCGAGCTTCGGCGCCAGCACCACGCCCGCGACGGCGACCGAAAGGCCCCAGCCGCAGAAGATCAGGCCGACGGCGACGGCGCTCCACTCCAGCACGAACGGCGACCAGGCCAGCACCACGAAGAACGCGGCGGTGTACAGCGCGGAACCGATCGAGGTGCGCAGCAGCCCGCCGTGCTTGAGCGCGCGGAACGGGTCGAGCAGCCTGATCCTGGGCCGCGTCTCCTTCGCGTCGGCGGTCAGGAAGATCGAGCAGAGCACGAGACCGCACAGCATCAGCACCGAAGTGCCGAGGAACGGGCCGCGCCACGAGATGCTGCCGAGCAGCGCGCCCAGCAGCGGGCCGACCGCGAGGCCGACGCCGAGCGCGGCCTCGTACAGCAGGATCGCGCCCGCCTGGCCGCCGGTCGCGGCGCCGACGATGACCGAAAGCGCGGTCGCGATGAAGAAGGCGTTGCCGAGTCCCCAGATCGCGCGCAACCCGATGAGCTGCTCGATCGACCCGGACGCGGCGCACAGCGCGGTGGCGACGACGACCAGCGTCAGCCCGGCGACCACGGTCCGCTTGGCCCCGAACCGGGCACTCATCGCGCCGGTCACCAGCATGGCGACCGCCTGGACGCCGAGGTAGCTGGAGAACAGCAGGGTCACTTCCGACGGCGTCGCCTTCAGGCCTTCCGCGATCGACAGCAGGATCGGGTCGACCAGTCCGATGCCCATGAACGCGATGACCGCGGCGAACGCGGTGATCCATACCTGCTTGGGCTGTCCCTTGACGGCGTCCAACAGGCTCGAGTGGGGCTCAGCGCTCATCGCGGATCAGTTCCTCCTTCTTCTCTTCGTGCAGCAACCTGGTGAGGGCGGGGAGCGCGGCTTCGATCGCGGCGCGGTCGGTCTCGTCGAGTTCGAAGAGCCGCTCACGCAGGAATTCCTCCCGCGCGACGATCAACTGCCGATGGAAGCGCTGCCCGACCTCGGTGACCTCGACGAGCACGGCCCGGCCGTCGGCGGGATCGCGGCGGCGGCTGACCAGGCCCAGCCGTTCGAGACGGCGGACGACGTCGGTCATCGTCGGCATCCGGACCCGCTCCAGATCGGCGAGCGTGCTCATCCGGCGCGGACCGCCGTTGAGCAGCTCCGACAGCACCGAACCCTGGGTGAGGGTGAGCCGCACCTGCGGCGTCTCCCGGCGGACGAGGTAGTACAGCCGGAACACCAGCGGGCGGAGCCGGTGGGCGAGCTCGGCGACTTTCGTGGTCACTTAGCCATGCTAACTAAAAATACTGAGCATGGCTAAGTAATCTGCCGCACAGGTTTTCACCGCCTAGGCTTGGGAGCGTGGAAGCGGTGATCTTCGATCTCGACGGTGTCCTGGTGGATTCGGAAACGATGTGGGACGAGGTCCGCCGGGCGGTCGTCCACGAGTTCCACGGCACCTGGCGGGAGGAATCGACCAGGGCGATGCAGGGGATGAGCACCCCGGAATGGGCCGCCTACCTGGCGCACGACCTCGGCGTCCAGCTGCGGCCCGCGGACGTCGCGCAGGTGGTGATCGACCGGATGGCGCGGCGGTACGCGGAGAAGCCGCCGATCATCCCGGGCGCGCCGGGTGTCGTCCGCGAAGTCGCGAAGCACTGGCCGGTGGCGATCGCGAGCTCGTCGCCGCCGCTGCTGATCAAGGCTTTCCTGGACATCACGCGGCTGCCGGTGCCGACGGCGGTGTCGTCGGAGCAGGTCGGCGCGGGGAAACCGGCGCCCGATGTGTATCTGAAGGCGGCCGAGCTGCTGGGCGCGGAGCCGAAGAACTGCGCGGCCGTGGAGGACACGACGAACGGGCTGCGCGCCGCACTGGCCGCGGGGATGACGGTGTACGCGGTGCCGAATCCGCATTTCCCGCCGGACCCGGCGGTGCTGGCGGAGACGACGGTGGTCCCGGTGATCACGGACCTGCCGGCGGCGCTTCAGGAGGGCTGATTCCGGGCCGACGGGTGTTGCGAAAGCCACTTTCGCAACGTTGAAGGTTGCGAAAGTGGCTTTCGCAACGCTCCCGCTCGGGACCGGACCAGGTTCAGCCTCTCGCGGGCGCCCGGATGTCATGAAAGGGCCGTTCCTGACGAAAAACGTCAGGAACGGCCCTTTCATGACATTTGAGCGGCCGCGAGGGTCACGCCTCGCCGGCGATGAACTTCTCGACCTCGTCGCGCGCGGTGGCGTCGTCGTACTGCTCCGGCGGCGACTTCATGAAGTAGGAGGAAGCCGACAGGATCGGGCCGCCGATGCCGCGGTCCTTCGCGATCTTCGCGGCGCGCACGGCGTCGATGATGATGCCGGCCGAGTTCGGCGAGTCCCACACCTCGAGCTTGTACTCCAGGTTCAGCGGCACGTCGCCGAAGGCGCGGCCTTCGAGCCGGACGTAGGCCCACTTGCGGTCGTCGAGCCACTGCACGTAGTCGGACGGCCCGATGTGGACGTTGCCCTTGCCGAGCTCGCGGTCGACCTGCGAAGTGACCGACTGGGTCTTCGAGATCTTCTTCGACTCGAGCCGCTCCAGCTCCTTCATGTTCAGGAAGTCCATGTTCCCGCCCACGTTGAGCTGCATCGTCCGGTCGAGCTGGACGCCGCGGTCTTCGAACAGCTTCGCCAGCACGCGGTGCGTGATGGTGGCGCCGACCTGGGACTTGATGTCGTCACCGACGATCGGGACGCCGGCCGCGCGGAACTTCTCCGCCCACTCGGGGTCGGAGGCGATGAACACCGGCAGCGCGTTGACGAACGCCACACCGGCGTCGATGCAGGCCTGCGCGTAGAACTTGTCGGCCTCTTCGGAGCCCACCGGCAGGTAGGAGACGAGCACGTCGACCTCGGCCTCGCGCAGCGCGGCGACGACGTCGACCGGGGTCTCGTCGGACTCCTCGATGGTCTCGCGGTAGAAGCGGCCGAGCCCGTCGTAGGTGTGCCCACGCTGCACGGTGACACCCAGCGGCGGCACATCGGCGATCTTGATCGTGTTGTTCTCCGAGGCGAAGATCGCCTCGGACAGGTCACGGCTGACCTTCTTGGCGTCCACGTCGAACGCGGCGACGAACTCGATGTCGCGGACGTGGTACTCGCCGAACACGACGTGCATCAAACCGGGCACGCGAGTGCTGGGATCCGCGTCACGGTAGTACTGAACGCCCTGGACCAGCGAGGCCGCACAGTTGCCGACGCCCACGATGGCCACCCGAACGCGGCGGTTCTCGCCCATGCCGGTTTCTCCTTCATTAGTCCAACAGTTGTAGGTAATGCGCAGCGCGCTCGGAGGCGCCTCAGGTCTCCGGTCCGCGCTGCTCGGCCTGTTCGTGCGCGATCAGCTCGTTGAGCCAGCGCACCTCCCGCTCACTGGACTCCAGCCCGAGCCGGTGCAGCTCACGGGTGTAGCGGTCGATCTTCTCCTCGGCCCGCGCCATTGCCGTCCGAAGTCCTTCACGGCGTTCCTCGACCCGACGACGACGGCCTTCCAGGATTCGCATCCTGACGTCGGCCGGTGTCCTCGAAAAGAACGCCAGGTGGACGCCGAAGCCTTCGTCGTCCCACGTCTGCGGCCCGGCGTCGCCGAGCAGTTCGGCGAACCGTTCCTTGCCCTCGGCGGTGAGCTTGTACACCCGTTTGCCCCGGCGTGCCCACGCCCGGTCTTCCACCTCTTCGAGCTCCTCGACGAGGTAACCGGCGCGAAGCAGCCGACGCAGGGTGGGGTACAGCGAGCCGTACGAGAACGTCCGGAACATCCCGAGCGTCTCATGCAAACGTTTGCGCAGCACGTAGCCGTGCATGGGGGTCTCGTGCAGCAGCCCCAAGATCGCGAGCTCCAGCACACCGCACCCCCTTCCGGGAACAAACCGCGACCGGTCGCGTTGGCCACCGTGACCGGCTCGGTCAACCTACCGGCCCACTATATCGCGCCGATACATCGGAGTGGTGTAGCTAACCCCGATCGAGCACCGGGGATCCCGGGGAAATTCACCGGACAGTTATCGAATCGTCGGCGTGTCCGACCGCGTACGGACGGTCCCGCCGACAACGGGGCGTGGACCACACAGGAAGAGCCCGTACTCTGTTGGCGTGCGAAACCAGCGGCAGGTCGTGGACTACGCCTTACAGCGGCGCGCGCTGCTCAAGGGCGTCCACTCCGGACGCGTCGGCACATACGACGTCTGCGACGCGGGCCCGTACCTCCTCCGGGCCGCGAAATTCCACGGCCGACCAGGCGATCAGGACTGCCCGGTCTGCCATCGGGAGGAACTCACCCTGGTGTCGTGGGTGTACGGCGACGAGCTCAAGCACGCCGCCGGATCGGCCAAGACGCCGGAAGAACTGGTACGGATGGACGGGCACTTCGCGGAGTTCACCGTCTACGAGGTCGAGGTCTGCCGGAGCTGTCACTGGAACCACCTGGTGCGGTCCTACGTCCTCGGAACAGGAGATCCGGGTACCACCCGGCCACGGACCCGGTCGCAGAGGACAGCGGGTCAGTGACAGGTATCGAAAACGCAGTTGAGCACAGAGCGGCGTCCCCCGAAGCGCCGGTCTGGGAGGCCCATTCGTGAACGACGACCGCAATCGCTCCTGGCCTGGCCAGGAGCCTGATGCACCTCGCCGTGCCCAATGGCCGGGCGAAGACGACGAACCCGGCTGGCCGAGCGAAGAACCGCCGCGCCGCCCCCAGCGCCGTACTCCCCCGAACGGCGTCCCCCGCTCGGCGAACCCGCGTCCGGGCGGCGGCCCCCAGTGGCCCGGCGGTGACGCCGGCGGCCCCGAGTGGCCCTCCGATGACCGGGAACCGCGTCGTCCCGCGCCTCCGCGACGCCCCAATGGCATGCCCCCGCGCAGGCAGGGACCGCCACCGCCGGGAGCACGAGGCCCCGCCGGTGACCAGCGGTCCCGCCAGGGTGCCCCGCCTCCGCCCCCGCCCGGCAATCGCCGTCCTCCCGCCCCTGCCGACCAGGCCACCGCGATGGTCCGGCCGGTCGAGCCGGAGCCGTACGAGCGCGAGCCGGAACTCATCACGCACCACGCGCACAACGGCACCGAAGACCCGTACGGCTACGACCCGTACGACGACCGCTATGACGATCGTCACCCGAACGCCGCGTTCGGCGCGGAGGGCGAGGATCCCTACGACGACGAGGCCGCCGAAGACGACGAGGACGGCAAGAAGAAGGTCCTCACGCCGAAGCAGCGCAAGAAGCGACGCTGGCGCATCGTCCGCCGGGTCCTCTACGCGATGTTCGGCCTGTTCGTCGTGGTACCCGCGATCGCGTTCGTCATCACCTACTTCCTGGTGGACGTCCCGTCGCAGGAAAGCGTCGCGAGCCTGCAGAGCCAGCCGATCACGCTGATGTACGCCGACGGCAGCCCGATGGGCAAGATCGCGCCCGCCAGCGGCGGGAGCCGGTACCTGCTGAAGCCCGGCGAGGTCCCGGAAGTGGTCAAGAAGGCCGTGTACGCGGCCGAGGACTCGTCGTTCGAGACCAACTCCGGTTTCGACGTCGGTGGCATCCTGCGCGCGGTCTACAACAACGTCACCGGCGGCCAGGGCGGCGGTTCGACGATCTCCCAGCAGTACATCAAGAAGGCAACGGCCAACGAGGCGCCGACGCTCACCCGTAAATGGACCGAGCTGGCCAAATCCTTCAAGATGAACAACCAGATGTCCAAAGAGGAGATCATCACCGCCTACCTCAACACCATCTACTTCGGCCGCGGCGCGAACGGTATCGAAGCGGCCGCGCAGGCCTACTTCAAGAAGCCGGCCAAGGAGCTCGGCGCGTCCGAGGCCGCGCTGCTCGCCGGGTTGATCCAGGGTCCGAGCCGGTCCGAGAACGAGCCGTACGCGCAGCGACGCTGGAACTTCGTGATGGACCAGATGGTGTCGAACAAGTGGCTCGACCCGGGCGAGCGCGCCGCCGCGCAGTTCCCGAAGCCGATCCCGAAGGCGCAGGCGAAGGCCGACGACGCCGGGACGCTGAGCCTGCACATCCGCAACCGCGTGATCGACGAACTCGAAGCCCGCGGCTACGACCAGGACCGGCTCCACCAGGGCGGCTACAAGATCACCACGACGATCGATCCCAAGGCGCAGAAGATGGCCGAGGAATCCGTCGCCGAGGGGATGAAGGGCCAGACGGACGAGAACATCCTGAACGCGCTGGTCGCGATCGACCCGAAGACCGGCGGCGTCGTCGCCTACTGGGGCGGCCCGGACTGGACCAAGAACGCGCAGGGCCAGGACGTCCAGGCGATGGACTGGGCGAACGTGCCGCACAACCCCGGTTCGGCGTTCAAGGCCTTCGACCTGACCGCGTTCCTGAAGATGGGCCGCGGACTCGGCGAGACCTTCGACGGCTCCAACAACCGGAAGTTCGACGGCCGCACGATCCGGAACGCGGGCGAGAGCTCCAACTGCGGCACGCAGTGCACGGTCGCCGAAGCGATGAAGGTCTCCGCGAACACCGTGTTCTACGACATGGTCCGCAACGAGACGAAGGTCGACCCGGTGGCGAAGGCCGCGAAGGAAGCCGGCGTGATGGTGGAGGCCGAGGGCGGTAAGGCGAAGCTGAGCCCCGACATCAACATCGCGCTCGGCGGTGGTGGCACGGTCACCACCGCGGAGGACATGGCGGCCGGTTTCGCCACCTTCGCCGGTGAAGGCGTCCGGCAGAAGCAGCACTTCGTCGCCAAGCTGACCAACTCCCAGGACGAGGTCGAGTTCGACGAGACGACCCCCAAGGGTTCCCCGGCCTTCAGCGACGACGCCGACAAGAGCAAGCAGATCGCGGGCAACGTCACCGACGCGCTCGAAGAGGTCATCCCGTACTCGAAGCTCAAGTGCCCGAAGAATCACGAGTGCGCGGGCAAGACCGGAACGCAGCAGTACGACTTCAAGGACAGCGACCCGGCGAGCTACCGCGACCGCAACGCGCAGACCTGGATGGTGGGCTACACGCCGAGCATCTCGACGTCGGTGTGGGTCGGCGGCGACGGCAACAAGCCGCTGCACGACAAGAACAACAAGCCGATCTACGGCCGGACCATCGCCGGTCCGATCTGGGAAGACTTCATGTCCCGGTACATGACCGGCAAGCCGTCGGAGAAGTTCGACAGCGTCAAGCCGATCGGCAAGGACGCGCGCACGGTGCCGACGACGACGGCCCAGAAGCCGCCGGAGACGTCGACACCGCCCGAGACGCCGACGACCACCCCGACGCCGACGACGCCCACGTCGCCGACCGAGACGACCGAAACGGGTGGCTGGCCGACGAAGCCGACCAAGCCCACCAGGCCGACGAGGCCCGGCCCGGGGACTTCGGATCCGTTGTTCCCGAACGCCGAAGATCCGTGACGATCGGGCTGAGCACCTGAAGGAAGGTGTGCCGGGCGGTTGCCCGGCACACCTTTTTTCGTGGCATCGGTGAACCTGAACCGATCCGATACGTCTTAACTAGAAGGAGACCTGCGACCGCAGGACCGCGCTCACCACGGAAGGTTCGGAGGACGTCCCAGTGAACGACGATCCCCACGGCGGATGGCCAGGTCAGGACCCTGACCCCGCACGTCGTCCGCAACGCCCGGCCGGACCGCCCCGCCGCCCCGCCGGCCCGCCCCCAGGGCACGGGCAGCGGCAGGGTCCCCCTGGTCAGGCGCCGTGGCAGCGCCAAGGGCCGTCCCAGCAGCAGCCGCCACCGCGTCGCCCGCAGCGGCCGCCGGTCGCGCCGCAGCACGAGCCGGACCTCATCACCCATCACGAGCACAACGGCACCACCGACCGCGGCTACGACGGGCCGTACGACGACGAGCCGTACGGCCCGGAGACCGACGAGAACGGAAAGCCGATCCTCACTCCCGCGCAGCGCAAGAAGCGCCGGTGGAGACGGATCCGGCGGGTGCTGCTCGCGCTGTTCTGCCTGTTCGTCGTCATCCCGGCGATCGCGTTCGTGATCACCTACTTCGCCGTCGACGTGCCGTCGCCGCAGTCCGTCGCGGCCACGCAGGGCCAGGCGGTGACGTACTACTACGCCGACAACACCGAGATGGGCAAAGACGTCCCCAAGGGCGGGAACCGGCAGATCCTGACGCCGGAACAGATCCCGGACGTCGTCAAGAAGGCGGTCATCGCCACCGAGGACGCCTCCTTCGAGACCAACTCCGGTTTCGACATCGGCGGCATCCTGCGCGCGGTCTACAACCAGGTGACCGCGGGCAAGGGCGGTGGCTCGACCATCTCCCAGCAGTACATCAAGGTCGCCAGCGGGGAGGACGAGTCGTCGCTCGCCCGTAAATGGACCGAGCTCGCCAAGTCCTTCAAGATGAACCAGACGTACGAGAAGAAGGACATCATCGCGGCGTACCTGAACATCATCTACTTCGGGCGCGGCGCGTACGGGATCGAGGCGGCCGCGCAGTCGTTCTTCGGCAAGCCCGCGGGCGAGCTGAACGCCTCCGAGGCGGCGCTCCTCGCCGGGCTCATCCAGCAGCCGGGGCGCTCGGAGAACCCGAAGGTCGCGAACGATCGCTGGAACGTCGCGCTGAACCGGATGGTGCAGAACGGTTTCCTCTCCGCCGCGGACCGCGCCACCTTGCAGTTCCCGACGCCGATCCCGCAGACCGACAAGGTGCAGGCGGGCGTGGTCAACCCGTTCATCCGCGACAAGGTCATGGACGAGCTGGCGGCGAACGGCATCACCGCCGACGTCTACTACCGGGGCGGGTACAAGGTCTACACGACCATCGACCCGAAGGCGCAGGCCGCGGCCGAGCAGGCGGTGGCCGACGGGATGAAGGGCCAGACCGACGAGAACCTGCTCAACGCGCTCGTCGCCATCGACCCGAAGACCGGCGGCGTGAAGGCGTACTACGGTGGCCCGTCCATCGTGAAGGGCCCCGACGGCAAGGACCAGAAGGGCCGGGACTGGGCGGACACCCCGCAGAACCCCGGATCGTCGATGAAGCCGTTCGACCTCACCGCGTACATGCAGCTGGGCAAGGGCGGCATCAACTCGACGTTCGACGGGTCCAACAACCGGCAGTTCGGGAAGCAGACGATCCGGAACGCCGGTCCCGGTAGCTCGTGTTCGGCGCAGTGCACGGTGTCCGAAGCGATGCAGCGCTCCGCGAACACGGTGTTCTACGACATGGTCGTGAACGTGACCAAACCGGGGCCGGTGGCACAGGCCGCCAAGGACGCCGGGGTCAGACCCGCCCCCGAGGGTGTCTCCGAACTGTACGCCGACAACAACATCGCGCTCGGCGGTGGCAAGACGGCCGTCAGCCCGGAGGACATGGCAGCCGCGTACGCGACCTTCGCGGGCGAAGGCCAGCGGCGGGACAAGCACTTCATCGTCAAGGTGACCAACTCGCAGGACGAGGCCGCGTACACCGCTCCGGAAGAGGCGAAGCCGGCGTTCGCCGACGACGCCGACAAGAGCAAGCAGATCGCCGGCAACGTCACCGAGTCGCTCAAGGGTGTCATCCCGTTCTCGAAGCTCAAGTGCCCCAACAACCACGAATGCGCGGGCAAGACCGGAACCCAACAGCACACGTACCGTCCGGGCGAACCCGCGTCGGCGAAGGACGCCAACTCGCAGACCTGGATGGTCGGCTACACGCCGTCGATCTCGGCCGCAGTGTGGGTCGGCGGCGACGGCGACAAGGCGCTGAAGGGGAAGAACGGCAAGTCGATCTTCGGTTCGACGATCGCCGGGCCGATCTGGCAGAAGTTCCTTTCCCTGTACCTGAACGGGAAGCCGGGGGAGCGCTTCGAAAAGGTCAAGATCATCGGCGGGGGCGACGAGAACACCGTCCCGTCGACGCAGACCCCGCCGGACGAGGACGAGGGCTCGACCGAGACCGGCACGCCGTCGACCGGCCCGTCCACCGGGTCTTCCTCCTCGCGGAACCAGGAAGAAGAGACGTCCAGTTCGCGGAACCCGCCTTCGTCGAGTGAGAACAACGGCGGCGAAGAAGAGAGCGGCGGCAACGGGCCCGGCCGGGGCGGCGGCAGAGGCGACAACGAGTAGTTAGAGGGTGACGACGCGCCGCTCGGCACCTGAAAGGTGGGCGGCTTCGATGACCCGGAGCGCCTCGACGGCGGAGGCGGGGTCGACCGGGAAGCCGCCCTTGCCGAGCAGCGCGTCGCGCACCTGCGCGTAGAAGTCCTCGTACCGGCCGACCTCGGTGGGCACGGTTTCGACGTCGTCGTTCACGCCGAGCACGCCCGCGTCCGACGGCGGCTCGACGCCCCAGCCGGGGTCGCCGGGCCGCAATCCGTCCTTGATCTGCGGCTCCTGGACGTCGAGGCCGTACTTCGTGAAGGTCGCCTTGTCGCCGAGAAGACGGAACCGCGGGTTCCGGGTGCCCGCGAGCGCGGACGCCCACAGATGCGAGCGCACCCCGTTGGTGTGATGGAGGGCGACGAAGGCGTCGTCGTCGACCGACACCCCGGCGCGGCGCCTGTCGAGCTCCGCGTAGACCTCGGCGACCGGGCCGAACAGCTGCAGCGCCTGGTCGACGATATGCGCGCCGAGGTCGTAGAGGAGGCCGCCCGCCTCGGCGGGGTCGCCGAACTCGCGCCAGTTGTCCCGCGGTTCCGGCACCCAACGGTCGTAGCGTGACTCGAACCGGAAGACGTCGCCGAGACGGGCGGTCTCGAGGACCTTCCGGACGGTGAGGAAGTCCGAGTCGAACCGGCGGTTCTGGAACACCGTCAGCCCGACGCCCTTGGCCTTCGCCGCTTCGACGACCTTCGCGGCTTCGGCCGCTGTCGGCGCGAAGGGCTTGTCGACGACGACGGGCAAGCCCGCCTCGATCGCCCGAAGCGCGAGCGGAACGTGGGTGCGGTTCGGCGTGCTGACGACGACCAAGTCCAGCTCGCCCGCCTTCGCGAACAGCGCGTCCGCGTCGGGCAGCACGTCGGCGGCCGGATAGTCGGCACTCGCCTGGCCGACCCGGTCCGGGTTCGAGGTGACGATGGCGGCCGGGGTCAGCCCCGGTGTCGCGTCGACCAGCGGCGCGTGGAAAACGCGTCCGCCGGTGCCGTATCCGAAGATCCCCACTCGCAAGTCAGCCATGACACCATTAAACAACAGTGTTGCGTAATCAGCCAGTCGTGGCAGGATGCGCGCTATGCCGGAGACCGGGGTCAATTTGCGCGGCCTGCGCCAGCACAATCGGACACTGCTGCTCACGCATATCCTGCGCGCGGGCGGCCTCAGCCGCGTCGAACTCGCCGAACGAACCCGGCTCACCCAGCAGGCCGTCTCGAAGATCGTCCCCGAACTGCTCGAAGCGGGCCTGCTGGACGAGGAACGCCAGGCCGCGTCCGGCGTCGGCAAGCCGCGCACCCTGCTGCGCGTCCGCGCGAACGCCCGGCACGCGCTCGGCGCGCAGCTCGACCGAGACTCGTTCCGGGTGCTCGTGACCGACCTCACCGGGAAGATCATCGCGTCCTGTGGCGGCCCGCTGACCCCGGGATTCACCCCAGACCAGGCCGTTGCCGCCGTCGGCGAAGCGGCCGAAACGCTACTCGACGGCGTCGAGCGCGAAGGGGTCCTCGGCCTCGGAGTCGGCAGCGTCGGCCCTCTCGACCACCGCGAAGGAGTCGTCCGGGACGCCACGAACATGCCGGGCTGGCACCACGTCCCCCTGCGTGACCTGCTCGCGAAACGCACCGGGCTGCCCGTGCGGCTCGACAAGAACACCAACGCCGCCGCCTTCGCCCAGCAGTGGCCGGAGGGCGACCAGGCCGCGACCGCCGTCGTGCTCGTCGGCACCGGGATCGGCGTCGGCCTGCTGATCGACGGCAGGCTGTATCGCGGACCGAGGACGAACGCGGGCGAGTTCGGGCACACCACACTCGCCTTCGACGGACCGCGCTGCGCGTGTGGCCGTCGAGGCTGCGTCGAGGTGCTCCACAACGCGGCGGCGACCACGGAGGAGGCCGCGGGCCTGCTCGGGATCGGTCTCGCCGACCTCGTCCAGGTCCTCGACCTCGAACGGGTCGTACTGACCGGCCGGTCGGTGCGCGCGGAGCCAGAGGTGTATCGCGACACCGTCGCCGCGCGGCTTCGGGAGCTGCTTCCGTTGCCGCACTGGCAACGGATCCAGGTCGATCTCGACGAGATGGGCGACGACGTGGTCGCGTTCGGCGCGGCGGCGGAGGTGCTGGCCGGGTTCTACGACAGCGGCGACATCACCGGGTGGTCACCCGGTTAGGCGCTAACATCCGCCACGTGTCCGACCAGACGACCCAGCCCGAGGCTCCGCTCTCCCTCACCCCCGGCGAGCGGGTCATCCCGAGCTGGAACGAACCGCTCGTGGCCGCGGCCACCCGGCCGATCGGCGGCCCGCTCGGCGAACACGCGGCCGTGGGGCGGCACTGGTTCTGGTCTCCGCAGCGGGTCGGGCTGCTGCTGGCCTGCCTCGCGCTGGTGCTCTCTTGGTTCGGCAAGGCGTCGTGCATCCAGCAGTACACCGACGACTCCGGGACCCATCAGCTCGACTGGCGGGCGGGCCGCCCGTTCGTCGCGATGTGTTACTCGGACATCATCCCGCTCTACAGTTCCGAGCGCCTGAACGATCCGGACACCTTCCCGTACGTGACTTCGTGGACCGAAGACGCGGGAACGGCGAAGGAGACCACGCGGTACATGGAGTACCCGGTCGCGACCGGGCTGTTCCAGTGGATCAACGCGAAACTCACCGAAGCCTGGCTCTCGGTCGCGGAATCGGGTTGGCTGCCCGGCGCGCTCCCGGTGGCCGTGTACTTCAACATCTCGGCGCTCTGGCTCGCGCTGGCCTGGCTCGTCACGGTGTGGGCGACCGGCCGATCACTGAAACGCCGCCCGTGGGACGCCGCGCTGGTCGCGATCTCGCCGCTGGCGATGGTGCACGTCTTCACCAACTTCGACGCCATCGCGACCGCGTTCACCGCGACCGCGCTGCTCGCGTGGGCCCGGCGCCGTCCCGAGGTCGCGGGTCTGCTGCTCGGCCTCGGCGCGGCGGCGAAGCTGTATCCGCTGCTGCTGCTCATCCCGTTGTTCTTCCTGTGCCTGCGCGCGGGCAAGGTCAGACAATGGGCGCTGACCGCCGGGCTCGCCGCGGCGACGCTCGTGGTGGTCAACGTCCCCTTCGCGCTCGCCGCGCCGACCGGCTGGTGGGAGTTCTTCCGGCTCAACACGGCGCGCCCGATGGACCCCGACTCGCTCTACAACGTGATCTCCCACGTTTCCGGCTGGGCCGGTTTCGACGGGAAACTCGCCACGGGGCAGACACCGGTCGTGCTCAACGCCGTCGTCGCGGTGCTGTTCCTCGCCGCTTGCGCCGGCATCGGGTACGTCGCGATGAAGGCGCCCCGCCGTCCGCGGCTCGGCCAGCTGGCCTTCCTCGTGGTGGCCGCGTTCCTGCTGACCAACAAGGTGTGGAGCCCGCAGTATTCGCTCTGGCTGGTGCCGCTGGCGGTGCTCGCGATCCCACGCTGGCGGCTGCTGGCCGGCTGGATGATCCTCGACGCGCTGGTCTGGGCGCCGCGGATGATGTACTACCTCGGCGTCGACAACAAAGGCCTGCCCGAGGACTGGTTCCTCGGCGCCGTCGTCGTCCGCGACCTCGCGGTCGTCGGCCTCTGCGCGCTGGTGATCCGGGAGATCCACCGGCCGCGCCGAGACCTCGTCCGCGCCGCCGGGGACGACGATCCGATCGGCGGTTTCCTCGACGGCGCCCCCGACGCGCGGACGGTCAAACGCGCTTCAGCACCTCGGGCCCAGGACGTTCCAGCCTGACGTGCTTCCCGAAGTCGTCGGCCCCGAAGTCGTCGATTCGCACGATGACGGCTTCGGGCGACGTCTCGACCAGACTGCAGGCGACCCATTCGTCACCCTGTTTGACCGACCAGCGCTCGGCGAGGATGGCCAGCCCCTCGGCCTCCAGCAACGCGACGGAGTCGTCGAAGGCGGCGGGCCCGCCGAGCGGGTAGCCGAAAACGGTCAGTGCCTGCCAACGGGTTTCCGGCGCGGGGACGACGTAGCCGACGTGCTCGCCGTCCTCCGCCCGGTACACGGTCCGATTCTTCATGCGGCACAGGTTCGACCCTCCCGCCGCGTGAGGGTCAAGCCGATTCAGCGTACGAGGTAGCCGCCCGTGGTCGTTTCGAAGAACGGCACCGGCCCGGTGCAGGGCAGGACATCGTGCTCGACGCCGCCGTAGGCCCAGCTCCAGCCGATCCGGTCATGCCCGCGCGGCACGTCCTGGACCGAGAAGCCGACCCGGCGACCGACGACCTCGAGCGGGAAACCGGGAATGTCGGCGCGTTCGATCACGCCGGTCAGGATGGCGAGGTTTCCGGACCGCGAGACGCAGTCGACCTTGCCGTCGAAGTCGGCGACGAGCTTTCCGTCCTTGGTCACGTGATTCACGTGGAACCGGCCGGAGGACTTGCCGGGTTCGCCGAACGCGGCGAAATCGAAGCGGACCGGGTCGTTGTCGTAACCGAGGAACGTCAGCGGTCCGCCCGCCGACCCGATTACGGCCGAGCCTGCCGACGGAGCCGCCGTCGCCTGCGTCGCCCCCAGCGTTCCCGCCGCGGCGGCGAGCACGGCGACCGCGGCGATCTTCGACTTGATGTTCATGGCTTTCCCTCCAGTACCGGGTGTGTCCCGGCTGGAATCGAGCCTTCCGCGTCCGGCGTGCCCGGCCCTCCCGCTGGAGAGGGAACGCTCTCCCGCCCGAGTAGCACCGGACCCCCCGGCCTGGGTGTCGCGAAAGCCACTTTCGAGACGTCTGATGCCCTGAAAGTGGCTTTCGCGACACCACAACGCGACGTCAGGCGGAGGCGACGCGCTCCCGGACGTAGGCGATGTCCGCGGCCTGTCCGTCGGCCGGGGTCTCGACGACCACCGGAGCGCCTGCCTCGGCCGCGACCGCGACCAGCACCTCGGGATCGATCGTGCCGTCACCGCCGACGACGTTGGCGTGCCGGTCCCGGGTGGAACCGAACTCGTCCCGCGAGTTGTTGAGGTGCACCAGGTCGATCCGGCCGGTGATGGCCTTGACCTTCTTGACCGCCTCGGTCAGGTCCCAGCCCGCCGCGTACGCGTGGCAGGTGTCGAAACAGAAACCCGCGCCGAATTCGCCGACCTTGTCCCAGAGCCGGGCGATCGTGTCGAGGTCGCGGGTCATCGCGTTGTCGCCGCCCGCGGTGTTCTCGATCAGGATCGGCACGGCGAAACCGCCCTTTTCCTGTTCACGCTCGAAAAGCTTGCGCCAGTTGACGAGGCCTTCTTCGACGTCCTCGCCCGCACCGACGTGGCCGCCGTGCACGACGAGCCCTTTCGCGCCGATCGCGGCGGCGCCGTTCGCGTGCTGGGTGACGTTCTTCCGCGACGGGATGCGGATGCGGTTGTTCATCGAGGCCACATTGATCAGGTACGGCGAATGGATGAACACCTCGACCGGCGATTCCTTGATCGCCTCACCGTGCGGGTGGGGTTTGGGAGCCTTCCAGCCCTGCGGGTCGGAAAGGAAGAATTGGAGGACTTCGGCTTCGCGCTCGGCGACCGCGGCCAGCGGATCGTCGTCGCGGACATGGGCACCGATTTTCATGGTGGCAAAGTACTCCTGGGCGATTCTCCCCGGCGCGGGCCAGGTCGTCACGCTCGTGGGGTAGCGTGAGCGCGTTCCGTTAAACCGCGTGGGTCCTGAGGGGCGGAGGACGAACTCGATGGGGAAGACTGCCGGGCGGATCACGGCTTGGGGATTCGCGCTTTCGGTCACGGCCGGACTCGCGTTCCCGATGACCGCGACGGCCGCCGAGAAACCGAATCCGACCCTTTCCGGCGACTGCGCCGCCACACTGCAGAACGGGAAGTCCGCCGACGGGCTCGTTCTCGACGCGGGCGCCCCGCTGAATTCGCCCGAGGCGCTGACGGTCGGCCTGGACTCGAAGGCCAAGACCGCCGAAGGACGGAAGCCGCTGCTTTCGCTGCCGGTCGGCGATCTGGTCAAGACCACCGGCCTCACCGACAACGCGGTGGGCGACCTCGCCGCGCAGGGTGTCTGCGAACCCGCGCAGGGCGCGGTGAACGCGGTCGGGAACCTGACGCAGGGCGTCGCGGAGGAACTGCCGCTCCCGCCTGGGCCTGGACCCGGGCCCGGCCCGGGTCCTGACCCCGAGCCGGGGCCAGAACCCAAACCGCCGACGCCCGGGCCGGGCCAGCCCGGTGGTCCGGGCAGCGAACTCCCGGTCCAGACCGGCCCGGGTTCCTCTACCGGCATCGGCGGCGACTCGATCGCCGGCCTGATCGGCAACGCGGCGCTGCTCCCGGGCAGCTTCGTCCAGGCGCCGGTGATCACCGAGATCATCCCCGGTGAGGTGCCGCCGCCGACCGTCGACGAGAAGGACGCCGGCCACGCGCAGGCCATCCAGGCGCCGGTCGCCCCCGCCAAGCTGCCGCTGCTGCTCGCGGTGCTGGCGCTGGCCGTCGTCGCCGCGGCCCTGGTCCGCGCTTGGCTCCGGGGCAAGCCCGCCTGATTTCACCGTAAGTGACGCCCGCTTCCACTCGAATGCCTGACTTCTTCGAGTGAGCGGGCGTTACTCGTCTCCGTTAGCGTCGTTGTGCAGGTAGGTGACCCCGACGACGGAGGAGTCGAAGGCATGCGCGAACGGACACGGAGGGCGACAGCCCTGGGTGCGTCGGCCTTCATTCTCGCGGGTTCGGCCGCCCTCGCCATGCCCGGCACGGCCGCCGCCGCCGAGACCAAGACCGCGGCCTGCGGTGGATCGGTGACCGCCAAGCCAGGCGACACGATCCTCGGCAAGACCCCGTTGCTCGGCATTCCGCTCAACCTCGGCCAGGCCGGCCCGGTCTCCGGGGTGCTGACGGGCACGATCAACGCGCTGCTCGGCACGGTCTGCAAGGTGACGGTGACCGTGGTGAACACCGTCGTCGCGCCGGTCCCCGTCGTCGGCGCGCCCGCCGCGGAAGCGCTGAACGACGCGGTCACCGGCACCACCCAGGCCCTGACCGGCGGCGGCAAGCCCGCCCCCGGAACCCAGCCCCAGCCGGGAAAGCCCGCTCCCGGCACCCCCGGCAGCGGCGGCCCCCAGACGGGTGGCCCGGGCGCTCCCGCGCAGGGCGGCGCTCCCACGCAAGGCGGCATCCCGGCGGCGAACAGCCCGCTGCTGCCCGGCACCTTCACCCCGAACTTCGGCGGCCTGCCCTGGGGTATCAGCACGGGCTACGCCCCGATGCGCGACTACAGCTCCATCCCGATGGCGACGGCCGGTCTCTTCAGCCCGTCGCCCGGCCTCCGGTACGGCGGCCAGATCCCGGGTTACGCGCCGCAGTTCGGCGTCGCGACCGAAAACCAGGACGGCAACCCGGACGTCCAAGCCGCGGGACAGGCCGAAGCGCTACCCAGCGTGAGCGACGGATTCACTCAGGACGGGAAGCTGCCGCTGCTGATCGCCGTTTTGGCACTCTCCGGAGTCAGCGCGGGGCTCGTCCGCACCTGGGTGCTCCGCCGAATGGCCGCTACAAGTTAGTCCTACCGCCTAGTATCTTTCTGGTCACTCCCTCGTTATCCCCGTCGCAGTGATTCCTCATGCACTGCCACACGCCCCCACCGACCCGGAGGATCGCGCCCGTGCGGAAGACCACCATCTGGCAGACCACCCGCAAGGCGCTCACCGTCACCGCGCTGGCCACCATGGTCACCGGTGGCGCGCTCCTGACGGCGGGGACCGCCTCGGCGGCCACCACGCTGGCGAACGCGTGCGGCGGCACCGTCAACGGCGGGATGGGCGACACCGTCGCGATCACCGGCACCTCGGTCAAGGAGCTGGTGCGGGCGGGCGCGCGGGAAGCGGGCACGCTGGCGCTCTACGACGTCGCCGCGAACGACATCGCGAAGGTCAACAAGATCGACCTCGGCACGGTCCCGAACGCCGCGGGCGGTTCGATCGACGGCAAGGCGATCGGCGCGGCCGTGCGGCAGGCGGTCAAGGACACCAAGTCCTGGGGTCTCGGGCTGAACCCGGAAAAGACGCTGAACTCCATCGAGCACAAGGTCGCCGGCAGCTGCGGGCTGACCACGGTCGCCACGAACTACGTCGCCCCCACCCTGCCGACGCCGGGCACCACCGCCCCGCAGCAGGGCGGCACCGGCGGCGGCACCAACGCCCTCCCGCCGAACACGAACCTGCTCACCGGCGGCAGCAACGGCACCGGCTACGCCCCGCCGCGCGACTACGGCAACCTCCCGGTCGCGCAGCCGGGTGTCGCGGTGGCTCCGGGCGTGCGCTACCCGGCCAACAGCCCGCTCCCGGGCGAGGGCGCCCCGCAGTACGGCACCGAGGGCCAAGCCGGCCAAGGTCCCGACGTCCGCAACGCGGGCAACGCCGAAGCGCTCGCGACCGACGGCATGCCCGGCGGTGACGTCCAGCTGCCGATGCTGCTCGCGGTGCTGGTGCTCGCCGGCGTGACCGCCGCGCTGGTCCGCACCTGGGTCCTGCGCCGGGTCTCCTGACCGCCGGGCGCTGAAGGGGACCATCCCCGCATAAGACGTGGTGAAGGGGACTTTCGTCGCATCGCATGCGGGGAAAGTCCCCTTCGGCGCTCTCCAGGGCCGGGAGCGGGAGCGTCGGCACCGCCAGGTACGCTTACCTGGACAAACCCTCCTGCCACGGACAGTCCGTGGCCGCGAGCCCATAGGAGGTGAGTGGTTGTGTCACGCCATTACGAGGTAATGGTCATCCTGGACCCCACGCTCGACGAGCGTACGGTGGCCCCGACCCTGGACAACTTCCTCAACGTGATCCGCACTTCGGGCGGAAGCGTCGAGAAGGTCGACGTCTGGGGCCGTCGCCGGCTGTCCTACGAGATCAAGAAGCACGCCGAGGGCATCTACGCGCTCCTCGACCTGAACTCGACTTCGGAAGCGGTCAAGGAGCTGGACCGTCAGCTCTCCCTGCAGGAGACCGTGCTCCGCACCAAGGTCATGCGCCGCGAGATCAAGCGCGCCGCGACCGCCGCCGCCAAGGCCTGAGCCGAAGGACTTTCCCGATGGCTGGAGACACCGTCATCACGGTGATCGGCAACCTCACGTCCGACCCGGAGCTTCGCTTCACCCCTTCCGGTGCGGCGGTCGCGAACTTCACCGTCGCGTCCACCCCGCGCACGCTGGACCGTCAGTCCGGCGAGTGGAAGGACGGCGAGGCCCTGTTCCTGCGCTGCAACATCTGGCGCCAGGCGGCCGAGAACGTCGCCGAGTCGCTGACGCGTGGCGCGCGGGTCGTCGTGCAGGGGCGCCTCAAGCAGCGGTCTTTCGAGACCAAGGAAGGCGAGAAGCGCACCGTCGTCGAGCTCGAGGTCGATGAGATCGGCCCGTCGCTGCGTTACGCCACCGCCAAGGTGAACAAGGTCAGCCGTGGCACCGGTGGCGGTGGCGGCGGCTTCGGTGGTGGCGGCGGTGGCCAGAGCGCCCCGCCCGCCGACGACCCGTGGGGTTCCGCCCCGCCCGCCGGTGGCGGCGGTGGCGGCGGTTTCTCCGACGAGCCGCCCTTCTGATCAGGCGATCCACCGCGGGCGAAAGCTCCGCGAGACGCCGCGAGACAACCACTACGTAGAAATCCAGGAGAAATACCGTGGCCAAGCCACCCATCCGCAAGCCCAAGAAGAAGGTCTGCGTGTTCTGCAAGGCCGAGAAGAAGGGCCGCCCGGAGAACATCGACTACAAGGACACCAACCTGCTTCGGAAGTACATCTCCGACCGCGGGAAGATCCGTGCCCGTCGAGTGACCGGCAACTGCAGCCAGCACCAGCGTGACATCGCCATCGCGGTCAAGAACTCCCGCGAAATGGCGCTGCTGCCCTACACCTCGACCGCGCGCTAAGGAGGCACGTCAATGGCGAAGATCATTCTCACCACCGACGTCGCCAACCTCGGTGGGCCCGGCGACATCGTCGAGGTCAAGGACGGCTACGCACGCAACTACCTGCTCCCCCGCGGCTACGCCATCGTGGCCACCAAGGGCGCGGAGAAGAACGTGCGCACGATCAAGCGGGCGCAGGAGAGCCGTCGCATCCGCGACCTCGACCACGCCAAGGAGATCAAGGCGACCCTGGAGGGCCTCGGCGCCATCCAGCTGAGCGGCAAGGCGGCCGAGGGCTCGAAGAAGCTCTTCGGTTCGATCACCACCGCCGAGATCGTGGACGCGATCAAGGCCGCGGGTGGCCCGCTGCTCGACAAGCGCGTCATCGAGCTGAAGGACCACATCAAGACCGTGGGCAAGCACTCGGTCGGCGCCCGGCTGCACCCCGACGTCCGCGTCGACGTGCGGCTCGAGGTCAAGGCCAAGTAACACCGCTTCGGCACAGGGCGGGACGTCTCCATTCCGGAGGTGTCCCGCCCTTTGCTTTACGGGGAACCCCACCCCGCCGGGCCACGTCTTAAGCTTGACTGGGGATCAAGGCATTATCGAGACTCGACGTCGAGGCACGGGGAGATCTGGACGCATGGCTTACGACAGCAACGCCGAGCAGAACCGGCAGGAGAAGGTCACGGTCTCCGCGCCGGCCAATCCCGACAAGCCCGCGTCGGCCGGGGGTGGCGGCGGGTTCACCTTCGACAAGGACAAGATCGACGGCATCATCAAGAAGTGGACGGACCTGCAGGCCGAGCTCAAGCGGGACTACGCCGACGCGAACCTGATGGCGAACGTCAAGGCGCCGGGCAAGGAGTTCGCGAGCGGCGACTGGGAGAAGCTGGCGAACCCGTCGGGCAAGGCGTTCCTGGAGCAGAACCAGAAGATGCAGGACTACGTCAAGAACTACATCGACCAGCTGACCGCCGCCAAGCAGAAGATCGCCACGAACGAGGCCGAAACGCAGGCTTCGCTCAACAAGCACAAGGCCGTGTGATGCGACGTTCCCTCGTTCTCCTCCTCGCCGCGGGCGCGCTGGTCGCCGGCTGTTCGGGCACCAAGAACGGCACCGCCTCGTCGGAGCCGTCCTACACGACCGGGGCCGGAGCCCCGAGCGCGTCGAGCGGCTCGTCCGGCTCGGCGCCCAAGGTGTCGAACCCGTTGAAGACCTCGTCGATCGAGAGTGACGCCTGCTCCGCGCTTTCCGCCGCGAAGCGGACCGAGCTCGGTCTCGGCGAAGGCGAGCAGCGGACCACGAGCGTCGGTCCCGGCTGCTCGATCTTCGCCGCCGAAGACCGGCTGAACCAGATCGAGATCAGCCCTGTGCTCGCGAACAAGAACGGCCTCAGCGACGTCTACGACACGAAGGCCAACAACGAGTACTTCGAGCCGACCGAGGTCGCCGGCTACCCGGCGGTGTACGCCGCGTCGCTCGACCACCGCAAGAACGGCAAATGCGGCCTGTTCGTCGGCGTGACCGACCAGCTGGCCGTGAACATCCTGGTGCAGTACGACAACGGACCGGGCGCGAGCGATCCGTGCCCGGTCGCGCTCAAGGTGGGGGAAGCGATGATCGAGACGTTGAAGGAGGGCTGACGCGTGTTCCTGCTGCCGATCATCGCCGGGTATTCGGCCTACAACCTGGCGACCACGAAATCCGGCGACTTCGAAGCGTCCGGCGGCGATCGCAAGATCGACTGCTACAACATCTGGGAGAAGATCGTCACCGGTCCGGGTACCGGGTCGATCCAAGAGGGCCAGTCCGCGGCCACCCGGCTCAAGGCCGGCTACCAGGAACGGCTGACCACCATCGACAACCTGTCGAAGGAGATGGACGCCGCCTGGACCGGTAAGAGCGCCGAAGCCGCGCAGCAGTCCGGCGCGCATCCGCTGCGCGCGTGGATGGAGGACTCCGGCAAGAAGCTGGTGGACTCCGACAAGTACCTCGGCGAGCAGAACACCGCTTTCACCACGGTGAAGGCGAAGGTGCAGCAGGTCCCGAAGGAACCGCCGAAGAACAACCTGCTCAACTCCATCACCCCGTGGACCACCGACACCGACCGCGCGATCCGGGACTACAACGAAAAGGGTCAAGCGAACGTCGACGCGTTCAACGAGTACTTCAAGGCCAGTTCCGAGAACGGCAAGAAGCTGCCCACCTACTCCAAGATGGAGGGGCAGAACACGAACGTCGACGTCAACGGCGGCGGAAACGGCAAGGACAAGGACAAGGACGGCAACGGCCAGGGCGACCGGAACGGGCACAACGGGATGCCGGGCATCTCGACGCCGCCCGGGTCGATGCCGAGCATCCCCGGTTCGGGCACGCCGAACATCCCCGGGTCGAACATGCCGGGTATCGGCACGCCCGGCTCGAACCTTCCGGGCAGCAACCTGCCGGGGTCGAACCTCCCCGGGTCGAATCTGCCGGGCTCGAACCTGCCCGGCGGGCAGTACAACCCGAACATCCCCGGCAGCAACTACAAGCCGCCGTCCTGGGACGACGGGACCAACGCGTCCGGCTACACCCCGCCGAAGATCCCCGGCGCCGGGGGCTTCGGCCCAGGTGGCGGCGGAGGCGGTGGTGGCGGCTTCGGCGGCACCGACATCCCCGGTGCGGGCGGATTCGGCCCGGACGGCGGCTTCGGCCCCGGGTTCGGTCCCGGTGGCGGGAGTGGCGCGGCCCTGCCCGGCAACGCGGGGGCGATGGGCAGCGCCGGCATGGGTGGCGGCGCGGCCGGAGCCGGTGGCGGCGCCGGTGCGGGCCGTGGCGCCGGCGGGATGATGGGCGGCATGGGCGGTATGGGAGCCGGTGGCGCCAGGGGCAAGGGCGGCGAAGACGAGGAGCGCAGCTCCAAGTTCCTCGTCGGCGACGATCCCAACGAGATCTTCGGAACCGACGAACTCACCGCACCGCCGGTGATCGGCGAGTAGTCGTCACAAGCGGGCCGGGCGCGTGCCAAGATTGGGGCGCGCCCGGCTTGTCTTGTTCCGGGCTGGACGAACAAGAACGACTAGGGGGCAGTTCCGGTGCTGGACAAGCAGGTCACGATCACGACCGGCACCCTCATCACGCTGATCCGCCGCCGCGGCGGCGAACCGCACACGATCCTGTCGGAAACGCCGACCTGGTTCGACGAGGACGCGCAGCGGACCGAGGACGAGCGGACCAACGAAGAGCTGGCGAGCCAGGGCCTCTTCGGCGCGCGAGGGCTGCACCCCGGATTCAAGGCGACTCTCGAAGCGATCGCCCGGCCGTCGCTGGAGTACTACGGCTGGGTCGACGGCGGGTTCGAGGGCAAGGCGCTGAGCTTCACCCTCCTCGCGGGGAGTGCCGGCGGGGAGGGCTTCGTCCTCGCGCGGCACAGCGAGCACGATGGCATCGCCCTCGCTTCGGTGCGGCCGGAAGAGCTCCTCACCGAGTTCCTCGACCAGATCCCGAAGCTCGCGCCGGGACGCGGGCGGCCGGTCGCCGTCCCGAAGAGCCAGGTCGAGGCACCGCGCTCTTCGTCGACCGCGCAGGAGGAGGGCTTCGAGGTCCTTCGCAGCGGAAGGCAGAGCGCCGGCAGCCAGGAGGCCGACGAGCTTCGCCGCATCCTCGCGTTACGCCGTTTGGGGAGCGGAAGCCTCTACGTCGCCGCCCGCGGCCGGAGCGGCGCGCGGCAGCGGATCGAACGCCCGGTGAACTACATCGATACGTCCGAGGGCCGGTGGCTGACCGAAGAGGTACCGGGGAGTGGCGAACCGAGGATCGCCTTCACACCCGCCGACCAGCAGATTCTCGGAGAACGACTACGGAGCGCACAGGGCAGGTTGTTCGCGTCCTGATTTCGGCTCCGTTCAGCCGAGCGGATGACCCGTCTACTCTCCGTGTCATTCATCCACAGGGCACCCCTGTGCGCCCGCGTGCGACACGCCGAACGACGAGTTTTGCCCGACACGCCGTGGCGAGGTGAATAAAGTTCTCCACAGTGTCTCCACAGGCCCTGACCAGCACTTTTGTCAGACCATCCCAGCGTTGCCCACAAGTTGTACACAGGCTTCGAGCCACCTGTGAAGGGTTGCCCCCAGTCATCCCCAGGTTGTCCACAGGGCGGTCCCCAGGCGAAATTGCGCTCGTCCTTTCGGGGGGCCTACCGTGCCCGCCGGGCCGGTACACACCGTGGTGGCCGTCCGGCCGAGAAGGGGAGCACAGGGGAGCGCCGGAGGTCGCGGGAGGGGCGGACGGGCGCGGACGGACCGACCGGGGAAATTCTGGCATAATCGAACGCGTGTTCGATGTCTTGAGGAGGTGGCAGCAGCGGTGGCGCTGACCGACGACCGCAATCCGATGTACGCGGAGTCCGACCCGGGTCCCGGCGACCCCGGTCCGCGTGGCGGCGAGTACGACCGCCAGCCCCCGCAGGACATCGCGGCCGAGCAGTCCGTGCTCGGCGGCATGCTGCTGTCGAAGGACGCCGTCGCCGACGTCATCGAAGCCCTCGGTCCCGACGACTTCTACCGGCCCGCGCACCAGGCGATCTACGACGTCATCCTCGACCTCTACGGCCGCGGCGAACCGGCTGACCCGATCACCGTCTCCGCCGAGCTGGAGCGCCGGGGCGAGCTGGGCCGCGTCGGCGGCGCGCCGTACCTGCACACCCTGATCGCGACGGTGCCGACGGCGGCGAACGCCGGGTACTACGCCGAGATCGTCTCCGAGAAGGCGGTGCTGCGGCGCCTGGTCGAGGCGGGCACGCGGATCGTGCAGTACGGCTACGGCGCGGCCGCGGCCGACGGCGCGAACATCGACGAGGTCGTCGACCGCGCGCAGGCCGCGATCTACGACGTCACGGAGCGGCGCACCAGCGAGGACTACGTCGCCCTGGAAGAGCTGCTCCAGCCGACCATGGACGAGATCGACGCGATCGCGTCGCGCGGCGGGCAGTCGCAGGGCATCCCGACCGGCTTCGCCGATTTCGACGACCTGACCAACGGCCTGCACCCCGGCCAGATGATCATCGTCGCGGCGCGGCCCGGTGTCGGCAAGGCGCTCGCCCTGGACACCCCGCTGGCCACTCCCGACGGCTGGACGACCATGGGCGATGTCCAGCCCGGCGACAGGTTGATCGGCGCGAACGGCCGCCCCACGACCGTGGTCGCGGCGACCGAGGTCATGGAGGGCCGCCCCTGCTACGAAGTCGAGTTCTCGGACGGCACGGTGCTCCTCGCGGACGCCGAGCACCAATGGCTGACCGACACGAGGTCGTCCCGCCGCTCGTCCGCCGCGCCGTCGGTGCGGACGACGGAAGAACTGGCGGCCACGGTGCGCTGTGAGACAGCGGACGGGCGTGCCAACCACTCGATCGCGACCACGGCACCGCTGCAACTGCCCGAACGCGAACTCCCGCTTCACCCGTACGCCCTGGGAGCCTGGCTGGGTGACGGTCACTCGGCCGGCGCGCGCTTCACGACGGCGGACCCGGAGATCATCTGCTACCTGGAGGGGGAAGCGGGTCTCCTGGTGGAACGCCACGGCGAACTGTCGTACACCCTGCGGTTGGTTCCGCCGGACCCGGTGGAATACCGGCGTTGCGAGGTCTGCGGCGAGCCGTTCCTTCCCCGGGCATCCCAGGTGCGGACGTGCGGCCGTTCCTGCGGCGGCAAGGTGCGTTTCCAGAGCCCCCCGGTGCCCGCGCCGACCTGCCCCGACTGTGGACGCCCGTCGTCCGGCATGCGCCTGTGCCAGGCCTGCCGCAACGAACACGGCAGTGTGCAGGCGATTCTCCGTACCTTGGGGGTGCTCGGGAACAAGCACATCCCGGTGGAGTACCTGCGGGCATCCGTCGAACAGCGCCGCGCGCTGCTGGCCGGGCTCCTCGACACCGACGGCACCGTGAACCATTCCGGCGCGGTCCAGTTCGCTGTGACGAACAGGGTGCTCGCCGAGCAGACCCGGGAGCTGATCGTCAGTCTCGGCTACCGCTGCTCGTTCACGACCAAGAAGGTCAAGGGGCGCAGCGAAGAGACCTCGACGGCGTACATCCTGGGCTTCACCACCCAGGACAGGGTGTTCTGGCTCCAGCGCAAACATCTGCTGCAGAAGGAGCGGCTCACCAACGTCCGCGTCCGGCCCCACCTGCGCTACATCGTGGACGTCCGCCCCGTTCCGTCCGTTCCGGTGCGATGCGTGGAAGTCGACGCGCCGGACCATCTGTACCTGGCCGGACGGTCGATGGTGCCGACCCACAACTCGACGCTCGGGCTGGACTTCGCGCGTTCGGCGTCCATCAAACACGGTCTGACCAGCGTCATCTTCTCGCTGGAAATGAGCAGGACCGAGATCGTCATGCGCATGCTCTCGGCCGAGGCTCGGATCCGCCTGGCCGACATGCGCGGTGGCAAGATGTCCGACGACGACTGGACGCGCCTCGCGCGCCGGATGAGCGAGGTCTCCGAGGCGCCGCTGTTCGTCGACGATTCGCCGAACATGACGATGATGGAGATCCGCGCGAAGGCCCGGCGGCTCAAGCAGCGCAACGACCTCAAACTCGTCGTCCTCGACTACCTCCAGCTGATGACCTCGGGCAAACGCGTCGAGTCGCGGCAGCAGGAGGTCTCGGAGTTCTCACGGCAGATGAAGCTGCTGGCCAAGGAGATCGAGGTCCCGGTGATCGCGATCAGCCAGCTGAACCGTGGTCCCGAGCAGCGGACGGACAAACGCCCGATGCTGTCCGACCTTCGTGAGTCCGGCTCGCTGGAGCAGGACGCGGACCTCGTCATCCTGGTCAACCGCCCCGACGCCTGGGAGCGGGACGACCCGCGGGCGGGCGAGGCGGACCTGATCATCGCGAAGCACCGTGCCGGGCCGACGGCGACGATCACCGTCGCACACCAGCTGCACTACAGCCGCTTCGTCGACCTGTCGCACGACTAGCGGCGAAGTCGAGCGGAGCAGAGGGCGTCCTGCGGCCGGCAGGTGCGCGCACGGCGCCGGGCGGCGTCGGTATCGAGGCCCGCCTCTCAAGCTGACGCGCGTTCGAGCGCAGCCCGGCCCGCCGGTTCCCAGGTCGGCTTGCCGCCAGGGAGACCGAGCCTGCCGTTGCGCCCGATGCCGATCAGGTTCAGCGCGCGCAGGACCGCCCAGCCGCGGGCCCGCGCGATGGTGGCCTCGTCCGCGACCGCGTAGGCGTCGAAGAACCGGCTCGCCGTGCGTTCGGGCAGCAGGATCCAGGCAGCCGACAGGTCGGTCGCGGGGTCGCCCGCGCACAGGTCGCCGAAATCGATCACCCCGGCGAGCGTTCCTTCCCGCACGATCACGTTCGCGGGATGCAGATCGCCGTGCAGCCAGAGCGGTGGCCCGTGCCACGCGGGCGCCGCGACCGCCTTCTCCCAGACCTCCCGGGCGCGACCGGCACCCGCCTGGCCGTCGATGACCGCCAGCGACTCGGTGAATCCCTCCCGCAACGCGTCGAGCGGGATGCCGCGCGTCGCGCTTTCCGGCGCCTCCGCGGGCGCCTCCTGGTGCAACGCCCGCAGGAAACCCGCGAGGACTTCGGCCGCGCCGGGAGCGCTGATCGGCTCTCGATCCGCCGGCTCTCCCTCGACCCAGCGGGTGATCGTCCACGGGTGCTCGAACCGGGCCGACGGTTCGCCGACGCGCACCGGCTCGGGAATCGGCAGGGGCAGGCGGTCCGCCAGCACGGGCAGCCACCTCTGCTCGTTTCGCAGCAGACCGGGAGCACGCTCGCTGCGCGGCAGCCGCACGCCCAGCTCCGTCCCGAGGCGCCACAGCCTGCTGTCCCAGCCGCCGTCGACCTCGCGGAGCTCCAGTTCCGCGAGATCCGGATGCTGTTCCCGCAGCAGGGCACGCACCAAGTCCCGCTCGAACCTGAATTCGTCCATGATCGAGGCTCCCATGTCAGCGCCGTGACCGTCCCGTGTCAGCGCGCCCCGCGAATGTGGTCGCCATGACCAAGACACTGAAGACCTTCCGCCGCATCGGTCTCACCGCGCTGGCCGCCGCACTGTTGGCGGGCGTGACCGCCCCCGCCGCCTCCGCCGGGCAGGATCGCCCGGAACTGCGTCAGGTCGCCCAGGAATTCGTCGACGCCGGGTTCGGCGGGATGCAGTTGCGCGTCCGCGACGAGCGCGGAGAGTGGACCGGCAGCGCCGGGGTGCGCGAGCTGGGCGGGACCGCCAAGCCGCCGACCAACGGCCACTTCCGCGTCGGCAGCACGACGAAGAACTTCACCGCGACGCTGGTGCTGCAACTGGTGGCCGAGGGCCGGATCGGACTCGACACCCCGGTCGCCGGTCTCCTTCCGCAGTTCGGGCTCGACCCGCGGATCACCGTGCGGATGCTGCTGCAGCACACCAGCGGCCTGTTCAACCACACCGGCCAGTACCACCCGGACGGCACGGTCACGCCGGGTATCCCGTGGGCGGGCCAGGAGTGGGTGGACAAGCGGTTCCACACCTACCAGCCGGAGGAACTGGTGCGGCTGGCCGTGTCCAAGCCCGCGGTCTTCGCGCCGGGGGCGGGCTGGAGCTACTCCAACACCAACTACGTGGTGGCCAGGCTGCTGGTCGAGAAGCTCTCCGGCCGTCCCTTCGCCGACGAGCTGGACCGGCGGATCCTGCGGCCGCTCAAGCTGCGTGACACCGTTTCGCCGGGGGCGTGGGCCGGGATGCCCAAACCGTACGCCCACGCCTACTACCGCTACGAAGACGCCGGCCAGTGGAAGACGATCGACGTCACCCACCAGAACCCGTCGTGGATCTCCAGCGCGGGCGACATGATCTCGACGACCAAGGATCTCCAGACGTACTTTTCCGCGCTGCAGAGCGGAAAGCTCCTCCCGGCGTGGCTGACGTCGGAGATGCGCGAGACGCACCCGGGCAGCGAAAGCCTTTACGGTTTCTACGGTCTCGGGCAGTTCACCCAGGACTTGGGGCCTGGCTGCGGCACCGTCCTCAACCACAACGGCGGCGTCAACGGCTACGGCTCGCTGATGTACAGCTCGCCCGACGGCAGCAAGACGCTGACCGCGTCGATCACTTCGGGCGATTCCGCGAAGGACCCGCTGCCGTCGTACCCGGCGGCGCTGGACAAGCTCGTCCGGACGGTGTTCTGCGGCAAGTGAGCGGTCAGCGCGCCCGCTCGGCCAGCCGGGCCGCCAGCGCGCTGACCAGGCCCCGCAGTTCGGCCGGCCGTTCGATGACGAACGGCCGGTCGAGTGCGGCGAGGCGTGCCGGGATCCAGTCGAGCCGTTCGGCCCGGATCCGGGCGCGGACCTGGTCGCCGTCCGGTTCGAGGGTCGCCACGGACGGTGGGAAGACGGCGCGGATCTCCTCGGGCTGTGCCTGGATCCGCACGGAGACGTCGTGCCGGTACGGCGTTTCGGCCAACGCGGTCAGCACCCGCTCTGCCGGGTCGAAGCCGTCGGGAGCCTCGAAGGTCCCGGCCCGCGTCTCGGCCGACTGAATCCGGTCGACGCGGAAGGTGCGCACCTCGCCGCTGGCCGAATCGAACCCGGTCAGGTACCAACGGCCGGAATGCGCGACGACGCCATACGGATGGACGACGCGTTCGCTGGCGCCGCCGTGCCCGGCAAGGTACGCGAGCGCGACCGGGCGCCGGTCCCGCGCCGCCTCCGCGACGGTGAGCAGCACTTCGGCCTCTGCCGACAGGGCTTTCCTTGCCGGTGCGGTGAAATCGGCGGTCTCCAGCAGCGCGTCCAGCCGTCGGCCCAGCGGTTCGGGGAGTACCCGCCGGACCTTCGCGACCGCGCTCTCGACGGCCGCGACCGACGTGGTGATCAGCCCCGCCCGCCGCCCCGCGACCAGGCCGAGCAGGACGGCCAGCGCCTCTTCGTCGGTGAGCATCAGCGGCGGCATGCGGTAGCCGGGGGCGAGCCGGTAGCCGCCGTACCGGCCGCGCACCGAGCGGACCGGGATGTCCAGGTCGACGAGGTGTTCGGCGTAGCGGCGGACGGTGCGCTCGTCCACGTCGAGCCGCGCCGCGAGCTCCGCGACGGTGCGTGTGCCACCGCTCTGCAGGATCTCCAGCAGCGCGAGCACGCGGGCGATGGGCCTGGTCACAGGCCAGAGAATACCGGGCGGATCTTGCCCGGTATTGCTCCTAGCGTGGCCGGTGTCCCGCTTTCCGGCACCCGAAAGGATCCATCGTGCAGTTCGTTTCCGTCCGTGTGATCACCCATGACGTCGCCCGCCTCGCCGGTTTCTACGAAAAGGCGACCGGCCTCGACGCGCGATGGCGTTCCGAGCAGTTCGCCGAGCTCGTCGGCCCGTCGTGCACCCTGGCGATCGGCAGCGCCGAGACGATGCGGCTGTTCGGCGCGGGCGCCGCGGTGCCCGAGTCGAACCGCACCGCGATCCTCGAATTCCGCGTCGAGGACGTCGACCGGGAGCACGAGCGGCTGGCCGGCCTGGCCGAGATCGTGCAGGAGCCGACCACGATGCCGTGGGGGAACCGGTCGCTGCTGTTCCGCGACCCCGACGGCAACCTGGTCAACTACTTCACGCCGAGTGCCCCGTAGTTCCGGACGAACGCGGTCAGCAGCCGCGCGAACTCGCGGCGGTCGTCGTCCGTCCAGTCCGCCATCGCCTCGGCGAACACCGAGCGGCGGAATTCGTGCATCCGCGCCACTTCGGCGCGGCCCGCCTCGGTGAGCACGAGGACGGCGCGGCGGCCGTCGCGCTGATCGGCTTCGCGCCGGAGGAATCCGCCCTCCACGGCGCGGGCGACGAGACGGCTCGCGCGCGGCTGATCGATGGTCAGCGCCGCCGCGAGGCTGGTGACGGTTCCCGGTTCGCCGCTCTCCTCGGCCGCTTCGACGGCGTCCAGCAGCCCCTGGATCGCCTGGTCCGGCATCGTTTCGGCGCGGTCGCGGGCGAGTTTCGACAGTGATCGCCTCGCCTGGCTCCGCCGGATGGCGATCATCGCGCGTTCCACGTCGGCCACGGCGTCCGTCATTGCCCGTCCTCACGAAGTGCATGTATTTTTACATGTAGTTGTCGGCTACCCGAGGAGTATCCATGAAACCCATCGGATTCTGGTTCGCCCACCTTCACCAGGCTCTCGAATCCTCACTGGACCGCATCCTCGCCACCGAGTCACTGACCCGCCGCCACTGGCAGGTCATGAACACCGCCGACAGCGAAGCACTGAAGCCGTTTGGAGATCTCCGGGAAACCATCGCCGACCTGCGCCTTCGCGGGTGGATCGACGAGGACGGCCTGACCGAAGCCGGCCAGGCGGCACACCTTCGGCTGAAGACCGAAGTCGACGAGTTCCGGGCTCGCGTGACCGAAGGCATCAGCGACGACGAGTACCGGGTGACGGTCGGCGTACTGGAACGCATGGCGACGAACCTCGCCCGGGAATAAGGCGAAACCCGGCGGCGTCGTCTATCCTGGTAGTTGAAAGTTCAAACACCTGGAGCTGACATGACGCCGGTGCTCTATCTCAGCCACGGCGCGCCGCCGCTCGCCGACGACGCCACCTGGACCCGCCAGCTCGCCGCCTGGTCGGCGGACCTCGAGAAGCCGAAGGCGATCCTCGTCGTTTCGGCGCACTGGGAAGAGGCACCGCTGACCCTCGGCGCCACCACCACGGTGCCGCTGGTCTACGACTTCTGGGGCTTCCCGGATCGCTACTACCAGGTGAAATACGCCGCGCCCGGCGCTCCCGAACTGGCGGACAAGGTCCGGAAGCTCCTGCGCTCGTCCGAGACGCCGGTGCACGACGCGCCCGACCGCGGCCTCGACCACGGCGCGTACGTCCCGCTCGTGGAGATGTACCCGGACGCCGACATCCCGGTGCTGCAGGTGTCCATGCCGTCGCTGGACCCACGGGAGCTGTTCGACCTGGGCCGGAAGCTCGCGCCGCTGCGCGACGAAGGCGTGCTGATCATCGGCAGCGGCTTCTTCACCCACAACCTGAGCGCGCTGGGCCAGACCGACGGCACCGACGGGGTGCCGCCGTCGTGGTCGAGCGAATTCGATCACTGGGGTGCGGAAACGCTGCACCAGGGTGACCTCGACGCGTTGCTGGACTTCCAGCACAAGGCTCCCGCCGCGGCCCTCGCGCACCCCAGGATCGAACATTTCGCGCCGCTGTTCGTCTCGCTCGGTGCCAGCTCGTCGGAGGGCAAGGGCGAAACCGTCATCGACGGCTATTGGCACGGCCTCGCCAAGCGATCCCTCCAGTTCGACTAGCGGGCTCGCAGGACGCCGGCGCCCGCCACCAGGCCGAGTGCCAGCAGCGTGACCACCGCGAACGACACCGTCAGCGACGTCAGGTCGGCGATCCCGCCGATCAGCGACGGCGCCACGAGCCCCGACGAATAGGTGATGGTCGCGACGCCCGCGATCGACTGGCTCGGCGTCGGCCCGCTGCGTCCGGCCGCCGCGAAGGCGAGCGGAACGACGACGGAGACGCCGAGCCCGATCAGCGCGAAACCGGCCATCGCCATCACCGGATGGACCGCGAAGACGACCAGCAGCCCGCCCAACGTCGCGAAGGCGCCGCCCGCGCGAACGGTGTTGACGGAGCCGAAGCGCCGCACCAACGCGTCGCCCGACAGGCGGGCGATCGCCATCGTGCAGGTGAAAGCGGTGGTCGACGCGGCCGCGATCCCCGGCGAGGTGCCGAGGACGTCACGCAGGTAGACGGCGGACCAGTCGAGGCTCGCCCCTTCGGCGAAGACGGCGCAGAACGCGACGGCGCCGATGATCACGGCCGACTTCGGCGGCAGCGCGAACCTCGGCGGCGGGTTCTCGTCCGGCGCGCTCCGGACGTCGAAAACGCCCTGACAGATGAGCGCGCCCGCGACGGTGAGCACGGCCGAAGCGATCGCGAAGTGGAGACGGGCGTCCATCCCGGCATGCGCGGCGAGCGTGCCCGCGGCGGATCCGACGAGCGCACCCGTGGTCCACATGCCGTGCAACCCCGACATGACCGATTTGCCCATCCGCTCCTCGACGTCGACGCCGAGGGCGTTCATCAGCACGTCGGAGGTGCCCGCCGCGGTGCCCATGACGAACAGCGCGAGGCACAGGGTGACGAGGTTTCCCGCCAGCGAGGGCAGGACCAGCGCCAGCGTCCAGTACGCGAGCAGCAGCCGGAGCCCCAGCCTGCCGCCGAGCCGGTGCCCGATCCGCGCGGCGAGCGGCATGGTGAGCGAGGCACCGATGGCGGGGAAGGCGAGCGCGAGACCGAGCTGGCCCGCGCTGATCCCCGCGTGTTCCTGGATCCACGGGATCCGGGTGGCGAAACTGCCGGTCACCGCGCCGTGCACGGCGAAGACGGCGGCGATGGCGATCCGCGCCTGCCGCACCCGCCGCGTCGGCCCGCCGACGGTTTCCACTGTGTTGGTCACTGGGCCCCCAAGGTCCATGAGACGACTCGACGGCGTCAGCGTAAACTATCAGGAAGGGAACCTGATAATTAATTCTGGGAGGATCTGCCGGTGAGTGTCATCCGGACGCCGTCCGCCTCCCCGAGCACGGCGCGTGCCATCAACGACCGCCTCGCTCTCGACCTGCTTCACCGCGAAGGCGCACTGACGGCCGCCCAGCTCAAGACGTTGACCGGGCTTTCGCGGCCGACGGTGGCGGACCTCGTCGAACGCCTGCGCGACGCGGGGCTGATCGAGATCGTCGGCGAGGCGGGCGCGGATCGCCGCGGCCCGAACGCGAAGCTGTACGGCATCGTCGCCGAACGCGCGTACCTCGCCGGGCTCGACGTCCGCACCCACGGCGTGGCCGTTTCGGTCGCGGATCTGCTGGGCCGGACCCGGGCGGAGGCGTCGCTGCCGTTCGACCTCGACGTCGACACGGACGTGGCCGTCGAGCGGGCGATCGCCCTGCTGAAGACCACCACCGCCGAGGCGGGCGCGACCGAGCTGCACACGGTCGCCGTCGGCGCCCCCGGTCTCGTCGACCCCGCGACCGGCGGCCTGCGGCACGCCGGCGGATTGCCCGCGTGGCACGGGAAACTCGTCGACGAACTCCGGCGGCGGCTGGGTGTGCCGGTGCTGCTGGAGAACGAGGTCAACCTCGCGGCCGCCGCCGAACAACGCCTCGGCGCCGCCCGCGACCGGGACACGTTCGTCCTGCTGTGGCTCGGTTTCGGCGTCGGCGCGGCGGTCGTCCTCGACGGTTCGCTGCGGCGGGGCGCCTCGGGCGGCGCGGGGGAGATCGGGTTCCTGCCGATGCTGGGTCCCGGACGGCTGCCGACGGCGACCGACTGCGACGGCGGTTTCCACACCCTCGCGGGCAGCGCGGCGATCTGCGAACTCGCCCGCGCGCACGGTCTCCCGGCTTCGTCGGCCGACAACGCCGAAGCGGCCGAAGCGGCCGTCGGGTACGCCATCGACGCGAACGCAGAGGAGTTTCTGGAAACCGTCGCGGAGCGGATCGCGATCGGTGCCGCCGCGGTCACCGCGGTCCTTGATCCGGGGTGTCTCGTGCTGGGCGGAGAGATCGGCCGGGCAGGCGGAGACGCGCTGGCGGCCAGGGTGAGCCATCGGCTCTCGGAGATCTCGCCGCTGCGGACCGAGGTCCGGGCCGGCACCGTCGGCGGGGGCGCGGTGCTGGAAGGCGCGGTGCTGACCGCGATGGGCGCCGCGCAGGACGCGCTCTTCACCCCGAGGGGCTGAAGGGGTCTTTCACCGCATGCGATGAGGCGAAGGGCGCTTTCACCACGTCACATGTGGTGAAAGCGTCCTTCAGCCCCCTCCCTGGACATGACACAAAGCGGGCCCGGAGTCGGTGACTCCGGGCCCGCTTCGGTCATTCAGTGGCGCTAGCCGACTGGCAGGTTCACATGGTGTGGAACTTCTTGCCGGTCAGGGTGCCGAGGAAACGCTGGAACATGCTCAGCGGCGACGAGTCGACGTTCGCCAGAGCCGGGACCTGCGCGGTCGGCATCGCCGGGGTGCTGTTCACCGCGGGCAGGGTGCCCGTGGTGGGCAGCTGCACCGGCAGCGCGCCGGCGGTGGGCAGCGCACCCGCGGTCGGCAGGGCGCCGGCCGTGGGGAGCTGCACCGGCAGGTTGCCGGCGGTGGGCAGGGTGCCCGCGGTCGGGAGCTGCACCGGCAGCTTGCCCGTGGTGGGCAGGCCGTTGGTCAGCGCCGGGAGGGTCGGCAGCTGCGCGACCTTGGGGGCGTCGGCACGAGCGGCGTCACCGGGCAGGCCCGGGGTCTTCGGCAGGGCCGGGAGACCGGGCAGGGCCGGGGTGCCGGGCAGCTCGGGCAGGTCCGACTTCGGCAGCTGCGCCGGGATGTTCTGCAGCTGCTTCAGCGCGGTCAGGCCGGCCACCTGCACGGGCAGGGTCGCCACCTGGGGACCGTCGGCGCGGGCGCCACCGATCGCCGGGGTGGAGGGCAGGGCGCCGGCACCGTCGAGCCCGGGGGCACCGAACGGCAGCGCGGGCAGCGCGTCGATCGGCATCTCCGAACCGACCGAGTCGGTGAAGGCGCGGGTGAACTCTTCACCGTTGATCTCGGTGAAGTCCTCCGAGGTCTCGTCCGCGATCGCCAGGACCGGGATCTCGAACTCGTTCAGCGGCACCACGAAGACGAACGGGTGGTGGAAGTTGAAGCCCGAGAGGGCCGAGCCGCTGCCGTCGGTGACGCTGTCGCCACCGGCCTGGCCGGTGATCATGCTGGCCGCTTCGGTCTCGGACACGCCGCCGACCGCCGCGATGGCGTTGCCGAACACCTCGGGGTCGGCCGCGGCCGGGATGTCGAGGATGTTGCCCGAGAGCGATCCGTCGAGGCCCGAGGTCTCCACGTCGCCACCCGACAGGGCGTCGACGGTGTTGGAGCCTTCGGCGTCGGCCAGACCGGCGGCCGCGACCGCGTCGTGGGTGACCGGCACGATCGGCAGCGCCTGCGCGCCGATGATGTTGCCCGAGACGGCGCCCTCGTCACCGGTGGTGGTGGCGTCGCCGCCGGCCTCCGACAGGACGTCGCTGACGCTGTCGCCCTCGGCGATGCCCGCACCGGCGATGCCGTGCCCGGTCACCGGGACCGCGCCGCCGACCGGCGTCTGGACGATGTTGCCCGCCAGCGCGCCTTCTTCACCGTTCGCGGTGGCGTCGCCGCCCGCGTTCGAGTCGGTGAGGTTCGTGCCCTTGCCCGAGGCGATGCCGCCGAGCACGGCCGCGAAGTTGTGCGCCTGGACCGGCAGGGAGACCGGGCCGTAGACCAGGTTGCCCGCGCCCGCGCCACCGTCACCGGTCGCGTTGACGTCGCCGCCCGCGTTGGAGGTGGTGTCACCGTCGGCGCCGCCGTGGCCCTGGCCGATGAACGCGCCACCGATCCCGAACGCCTGCACCGGCAGCGAAACCGGCACGGTGCCCAGGTTGGAGCTGAGGAAGCCGTTGTCGTCGTTGGTGTTCCCACCGCCGCCGCCGGAGACGACCTTGGTCTCCTCGGCCGAAGCGGTGCTCTGGCCGATGAACGAGCCACCGACGCCGAAGACCTCGGCCGGAACCGCGGCCGGGACCTGGACGACGTTGCCCGAGCCGGACGAGTCGTTGCCCGTGGTGCCGTCGTAGGCGCCCGCGGTCACGGTCTTCGTCTCGGACGCCTCGGCGGTCGCCTGTCCGATGTGCGAGCCGGCGACGCCGAACACCTCGGGGGCCAGCGCGGCCTGGGTGTTGACGATGTTGCCGGCCAGGGTGGAGTCGTCACCCGTGGTGTGGCTGCCGTTGCCGGCGTTCGCGTCGACGGTGTTCTCGCACGACGCGACGTTGGCGCTGCCGATGTAGGTGCCCGCGATGCAGGTCACCTCGACGGGGGCGGCCACGGCCGGGTCGACGATGTTGCCGCCACCGGCGGAGCCTTCGCCTTCGGAGCTGACGAACCCGCCGGCGTCGACGGTGCTCGACTGGCTGGTGCCGCCTTCGGTGCCGGTGTTGGCGAGGCCGACCCAGCTGGCGGCCACGCCGCCGACGTTCGCGACGTCCGCGGTCTGCGGCACGATCGCGTTACCCGCGACGGCCGAGTCCTCGCCGGAGGTCTGCACGTAGCTGGGGACGTCGGCCCAGCCCGGGGTGGTGTCACCGGCGGTGGCGTCCGCCGAGGAGCTGCTGTTCGAGTTCGCGAGCGAACCGTGCGCGGCGGCCGCGTTGTCGTTCACCTTCACCGGGAGGGCGATCGGCACCGCGCCGACGTTGCCGCCGAGGGCGGAGTCGTCACCGTCGGTCTCGACCCAGCCGCCGGAGGTGGCCTCGGTCTCGGCCTCGTAGCCGGAGCTGTTGGCGTTGCCGATGATCCAGGAGGCGGCGTTGCCGGTGACCTGGACCGGGGTGGCGAACTGGCCGGCCACCACGTTGCCGGACAGGGCGGAGCCCTCGCCGTCGGTGGTGATGTTGCCGGTCTCGGTGGTGCTCTGGCTGGCGGAACCGCCGACCACGCGGCCGGTGCCGCCGGCGAGCCCGCCGCCGTTGCCGGCGATCTGCACGGGCAGCGCCCAGTCGAGGGACACGACGTTCCCGGCGAGGCTGGAGTCCTCACCGGTGGTCTCGACGTCCTGGTTGTGCGCCCAGGTCTGGTCGTGGGTGCCACCCTCGACCTCGGCGTCGCCGATCACGCCGATGGCGTTGTCGACGATCTGGATCGGGACGACGACGTCACCGACGACCTTGTTGCCCTTGAGGATGTCGTCCGTGGTGGTGAAGCCACCCTCGGTCAGCCCACCGCTGACCTGACGGGCCGAGTCCTTGGCGGCCAGCGGCGCGGGGACGGCGCCGGTGGTCGGGAGGGACGGGAGGCCTCCGCCGATTCCGTCGGTGCCGCTGCCCGGCGAAGAAGCCGAGTCCAGCGCGTCCGAAACGGGCTTGGTGACGGCCTTGGTGCTGACCTCGCCCTTGTAGCCGGGGAGGTCGGCCTGGCCGAGGGGCGTGCCAACGGCGTTGTTGTCGATCTCGATGGGAACGGTGACGTTCGCGTCGAGCGGGGAGGCCGGGGTGTCGGGGTTGACCTGTTCGTCAGCCGAGGCGATGCCGGTGCCCAGCATCAACAACCCACCCGTGACCAACGCGGTCTGGAGTCCGCGCTTTGCCCAGGATTGCATGGGGTTTTTCTCCTTCATTTCGGGTTCCCTTTCGGGTTCGAGGAGGTGCCGTACGAAAGGCACCAGAGGGGGGTGGAGCGATTGCGGGCGCACAAAAGCGCACCGCCGTTTCGCGGGGATCAGGAGCGGACGCGAAGCCAAGCCCGGAATCGGGAGGCGTGAGGCGCGTCGGCTACCCCGCGGAGGGAGGTGTTCAGTCGGGAGTGACGCCGGGCTGCGAGCCCGGGGTGAGCGGCATGTACCGCGTGCCTGCCAGCGCGTAGCCGGTCAGGGAACGCTCGACGGCGGCGGCGACCCAGGCGGGAACGCCGTGGGTCAGGCCGTCGAGGTGACCACCGGGGGCGGAGCCGCCGGGGACAGTCGGGAAGGAAGGCGCGGCGGGAAGCGGCGCCGGGGTGATCGGACGCGGGAAGTCACCACGGTGACCGTCACGCGCCGGAGCGTCCTCGACCTGATCGGCGGCATCGTGCTGCTGCACGAGGGCCGGCATCGGGAGGACGGTCTCGAAGGAAGCGGGGAACTGAGTGGTCGCCAGCTGCGCGAAGTCGGTGACCTGCTCACCGGCGCCGACGGTGTCCAGCGGCGACTCGGGGTTCACCGGGGTTTCGCCGACCGGGAGCTCCGGGACGAGGTCGCCGTGCCCGCGCGGGTCGAGGAGATCCCAGACCTTGCGGCCGAAGTCGGGCGACGGGGCGATGGTCTCGTCCAGCACCTGGCGGGTGTCCTGCGGCTTGCGCACGATGTGCTCGACGGCGCCGAGGGTGCGCTTGACCGGGGTGACCACCGAGTTGTCCGCGAAGTCGGTGACCGCGTCGCTGACGCGCGTCGAAACCTCGTGGCGGTCGGCGCGCAGGTCGCCGCAGTGGTGCTTCTTGGCACCGGACTCGGTCTCGCCGGGCATCGACCACGTGGTGGCGTCCTGCTGGCTGTCGCCGCACATCGCACCCGCGACGTCGCCCGCGAACTTCGACGCGCCGTGGGAGACGTCGGTCAGTCCCGCCGCGGTGGCGTCGGTGACCGGGGTGACGCTGGTTTCGGGAGTGGAGACCACCGGGGCGATGTCCGCGGAAGCGGAAGCGCCGGAAACGGCCCACGCGGCGGCGGAACCGGCGACGGCGCCACCGAGCACGAACAGCGCACGCGAAGCGAGACGGCCGAAGCGCACAGCGCCACGCCTCTCGTCCTTCGCCGCGTTCGTCACTCGGTCTCCTGTCACTTCGGTTCGTGGTTGCGGGACCGAGGTAAGCAAAGTGCGGAAGGCTTGCGCGAGTTTGAAAGGCCTTGATGGCACGATCGTGTGAAGAACACAGGGTGTAACCCGAAATCACGATCGGTGATCGACGCTGGCGGAGCCCGGTTACTCCGGAGTCGATCGAGGGGCGGTGTGTCAAGCGTCGCATCGGGCGAATCCGACCCGTGCGCGTTGCCCGGAATGCTCAGGAAACGTCGCCCCGGACCGATACGGTGAGCGCGTGAGCGAGCCCCAGCGCAAACAGCCGGAATTCGACCCGGCGAACCCGTTCCTTTCCGAGTCGACCGAAGACGTCACCAACCTGGTGCCCCGCGGCCTGCGGATCGGCGCGGCCTTGTCGTGGCGCTTCATCGTGGTGATCGCCGCGCTCTACGTCATCGTGTTCCTCATCGGCTATCTGTCGGTGGTCGTGATCCCGCTGTCGATCGCGCTGCTGCTCGCCGCGCTGCTCGCACCGGCGGTCTCCAAGCTGACGGCGCTGAGATTCCCGCGCGGGCTCGCGGCCGGGATAGTGCTGATCGCCGGGCTCGCGGTGCTCGGCGGGCTGCTGACGTTCGTCGTCGCGCAGTTCTCCTCCGGCCTGCCCGAGCTGCAGAAGCAGCTGACGGAGAGCCTCAACCAGATCAAGATCTGGCTCATCGACGGGCCGCTGCACCTGCGCCAGGAGCAGATCCAGGAGTTCATCAACCAGGCGATCAGCTTCCTGCAGAACAACCAGGCCTCGATCACCACGACCGCGCTCACCACCGCGGGTACGGTCGGCGAGATCGTCACCGGCTTCATCCTGACGCTGTTCATCCTCATCTTCTTCCTCTCCGGCGGCGACCAGATCTGGAAGTTCCTGGTCCGCGGGGTGCCGGGCCGCGTGCGGAACCGGGTCGACGTCGCCGGGCGGCGCGGCTTCGCGTCACTGGTCAGCTACGTGCGCGCGACGGCGGCGGTGGCCGTGGTCGACGCGGTCGGTATCGGCATCGGGCTGGCGATCGTCGGCGTGCCGCTGGTGATCCCGCTGGCGACGCTGGTGTTCCTCGGCGCCTTCATCCCGATCATCGGCGCCGTGATCGCGGGCGCGGTCGCGGTGCTGATCGCGCTGGTGACGAAGGGCATCGTCGGCGCGCTGATCGTGCTGGCCATCGTCATCGGCGTCATGCAGCTGGAAAGCCACGTCCTGCAGCCGATCCTGCTCGGCCGCGCGGTGAAGCTGCACCCGCTCGCCGTGGTGCTCGCGATCACCGCCGGTCTTGTCGCCGCCGGGATCGCCGGCGCCCTGCTCTCGGTGCCGCTGCTCGCGGTGCTCAACGCGGGGATCCGGTCGCTGCTGCACGAACACGATCCCGATCCGGCCGAGATCGACGTCCTGCGGGATCAGGCGGCGCAACCGAACGATCCCGGGGAAGAGTCCGAAGCCAAGTCATGACCGAGACCCCGCTCTGGCGCGCGGTCTCGGCGCTCGGCACGCGGGACCCGGCCACTCCGCTGTGGCGCGGGGTGATCGTGCTTCGCGTGACGACGCTGCTCTTCGCGCTCGGCTCGTTCGTCGTCCACTACGACGGCTACGCGAACAAGTGGCTGGCGTGGACGTCGTTCGGCCTGATGACGGTGTGGACGATCGTCAGCAGCGTGTTCTACGCGCGGCCGTCGAGCCGCTGGCCGTGGCTGGTCGGCGTCGATCTCGCGCTCACCGTCGTCCTCATGTTCACGTCGGCGTGGATCCTGACCACCGCGCAGTTCGACGCCAACATCCCGCTCATCACGACGGTGTGGGCGGCGGTCCCGCCCGCGGCCGCCGGCACCCGGTTCGGCGCGGTGGGCGGGGTGCTCGCCGGGCTGGTGGTCTCGGTGGTCACCGGTCTGGTGCGCTGGCGGTTCGACGTCGACGTCGCGCGGGACGGCTTCCTGCTGACCGCGAGCGGGTTCGTGATCGGTCTCGCCGCGACCATGGCCCGCCGGTCGGCCGACGCGCTGACCAGGGCGTTGCGCATGGAAGCCGCGACAGCCGAACGGGAGCGGCTCGCCCGCTCGATCCACGACAGCGTCCTGCAGGTGCTCGCGCGGGTGCGCAAACGCGGCGCCGAATTCGGCGGAGAGGCCGCCGAGCTGGCGAAACTGGCCGGCGAGCAGGAGATCGCACTGCGCGCGCTGGTCACCACCGAGCCGACGCATCCGAGCGAGAACGGCACCACCGACCTCCGGTCCGCGCTGCAGCTCCTCGCGACGCCGTCGGTGCAGGTCTCGACGCCTGCGGGCGAGGTCCAGCTGCCCGAGCACGTGACCTCGGAGCTGGTGGCCGTGGCGCGTGAGGCGCTGGCGAACGTCGAGAAACACGCGGGCGAAGAGGCGCACGCCTGGGTGCTGCTGGAAGACCTCGGCACCGAGATCGTCGTCAGCGTCCGCGACGACGGCCCGGGAATCGCGCCCGGCGTGTTGGAACGCGCGGCGGCCGAGGGACATCTAGGTATCGCGGAGTCCATCAAGGGCCGCGTGCGGGATCTGGGCGGAAGTGCCGCCCTGGACACCGCGCCCGGCCAGGGCACGGAATGGGAAGTCAAGGTTCCAGTCGCGGCGAGGGGAAAGCGATGACCGGTGAGGCTCAGGTCTCGGTGATGGTGGTCGACGACCATCCGATGTGGCGGGACGGGGTCGCGCGCGACCTGGCCGAGCACGGTTTCGACGTGCGGGCCACCGCGCCGGACGCGCCCGCCGCGGTGCGGATCGCGCGCACGGTCCGGCCCGACGTCGTGCTGATGGACCTCAACCTCGGCGAGACCTCGGGGGTCGACGCCACCCGCGAGATCACCTCGGAACTGCCGTCGACCAAGGTGCTGGTGCTGTCCGCGAGCGGTGAGCACAGCGACGTCCTCGAAGCGGTCAAGGCCGGGGCGTCCGGCTACCTGGTGAAATCGGCTTCGGCGAGCGAACTGGTGGACGCGGTCAAGCGGACCGCCGCGGGCGACCCGGTGTTCACCGCCGGGCTCGCCGGTCTCGTCCTCGGCGAGTACCGCCGCATGGCCGACGCGCCCGACGACGGGCCCGCGCCGCCGCGGCTGACCGAACGCGAGACCGACGTCCTGCGCCTGGTCGCGAAGGGGATGACGGCGCGGCAGATCGCCGAGAAGCTCGTGCTGTCGCATCGGACGGTGGAGAACCACGTCCAGTCGACGCTGCGGAAACTTCAACTGCACAACCGCGTCGAACTGGCCCGCTACGCCATCGAGCACGGGTTGGACGAGGAGTAGCTCAACCCTGGGCGATCGCCACCACGCGCTGGTTCCGCTCGGCGGGCAGCGGGGTCTTGACGACCGTCCACTGTGGCCGGTCGAGGCGCCAGTTCGCGACGACGTCCGTGGCGAGCACCAGGCTGTCGTCCTCGGTCCATTCGACCGCGGCCCGCTTGAGCTCGGTGGCGATCGGCGTCGAGGGCGCGTGCGTCCAGGTCAGCGTGTCGAGGGCGAGCACCCAGACGTCGGCGGTCTGCGTGGCCGTGCCCGCCCAGGCGGGGTCGCCGAACAGCACGGCGACCTTGTAGCCGTCACGGCTCGGCACCACCGGGCCCGGTTTGCCGTTGGCCACCGGCCGCTGGACCCGGGTCCGTTGATCGTTGCGCAGGTCGAGCACGGAGAACTCGGTCAGTTCGGCGAGCAGCATCCGCTCCTTGGTGACCGCGAGCACGCGGGGGAACTGGTGCACGGCGCGGCCGGTGGCGGGATCGATCAGCACGTCCTCGGCGCTCGCCGTCCCGCTGTTCACCGTGATCAGCAGCCCCTTCGGCACCTCTTGGCGCACGGCCGTCGTGCAACTCGCCGGACGACCGCGATCGCGTTCCACGCCGAGCAAGGAGACGTATTGGAGGCGACAGAGGTCGTTGCCGTCGTCGCGGATCAGCCAGACCCCGCTCTCGTCGGCCGACGGCGCGACGCTGCGGGCCTTGCCCAGCTTCCACGGCTGGTTCCCGGGGTCGCCGTAGACGAACACTTCGGACGGCTCCAGGCACGACGGCCCGCATCGGGCGGCCGACAGCACCACCGGGAACTTGCCTACGCGGAGGACGTCGTTGACCCGGTCTCCGGCCGGAGCGCCGGGCAGCGGGGTGGTGACGCCGGTGGCGGGATCGAGCACCGACGGCGGTGAAGTCGTCATGACCAGGCGGAAACCGCTGTAGTCCACCGGTTCGCCTTCGAGTTTCGACGCCGGCGGGGCGGTCGACTCCGGATTGCTCGGCAGCTTCGCCTCGCCACCGAAGCTGCATCCGGCCAGCAGGAGGACGGCCGCCACCAGGGCGGCACCGGGAAGAAATGCGGGTCTGTTCAGGGTATTTCCCCGATCTCGCGGGTGAGAATCGGTTCTACCATTCCTGGCATGGGCGAGGAAGAGCAGTCGACGACCGAGACCAAGCCGTTGACCGGACGGGACATCCGGGTCTCCGACGCGGAGCGCGAACACGTCGTCGAGGTGCTCCAGAAGGCGATCGGCCTCGGGATGCTGAACCTCGACGAGTTCACCGAGCGGACCGACCGCGCCCTCGCCTCGAAGACCCGCGGTGAGCTGAACGCGGTGCTCACGGATCTGCCCGGCCTGGTTCACCCCGAGGCGGGGATGGTGCCGCGGCAGCAGCAGAACCCGTGGGCGCCGCCGCAGGCCGCTCACGGGACGACGTCCGGTGTCATGGAGCTCAACGGCAAGTACTCGGCGTTGCAGCGCAACGGGAACTGGCTCGTCCCCGAGTCGATGGTGATCCGGAACAAGTACGGCGCCACGAAACTGGACTTCTCCCAGGCCGAGATCCGCTATCCGGTGGTGCATATCGAGCTGCAGGCCAAATGGGGTCCGGTGGAGATCACCATCCCCGAGAACGGCGCGGTCGACACCAACTCGATCACCGACATCAAGTTCGGCAACCTCGACGACCGGACGCGGTCGAACGGCCGCCCCGGCACGCCCCGGTTCGTCATCACCGGGCGCGTGCACGGGGGGTCGCTGATCATCAAGTACCCGCGGCGGGGTTTCTTCGGCTAGACGTGGCGCAGGTGCCGGAGCACGAAGTACGCGACGGCCGCCAGCACCAGCGCGGCCAAGCCGGACACCGCGTGCATCCCGCTGGCGAACGCGTCGTGCGCGGGGACCGCGTCGGCGAGCCGTGACCGGGTGACCGCGTTGCCCAGCGTCCCGACCGTCGCGATGCCCAGCGCGTAGCCGAACTCGTTGCCGGTCTGCGAAAGCGAGGCCGCCGAACCGGCCTTCTCCGGCGGTACGGACCCGACGACCAGATCCGTCCCCAGGGTGATCAGCGGGCCGCCGCACAGGCAGGTGATGGCGAAGGCGATCGACGGGATCACCGGGCCGGCTCCCGCCTCGACCTGCGTCAGCAGCAGGAATCCCGCGATCGCACCGGCCAGCCCGGTGGCGATCAAGGTCGCAGGGCGGATACGACGGGCGAGGATCGGTGCGGCCAGGAAACTGACGGTCGAGGCGAGCATGCCCGGCAGCAGCGCCAGCGCGGCACCGACCGGCGAAAGCTCCAGCACGATCTGGAAGAACTGCGCGACGAAGAGCATGGTCGTGCCGCCCAGCATGGAGAACGCGCACATCCCGCCCAACGCCGTCGAAAACGCGCGGCCGCGGAACAGCGTCAGGTCGATCAGCGGGTCCTGGAGGACTCGCTGGCGCCGCACGAACACCACCCCGAAGCCGAGCCCGATCAGGAGCGAGGCCACCGGGACCACGTGCACGCCCTCGCGGGCGAGTTCCTTGATGCCGTAGACCGCGGGCAGGATCGTGACCAGCGAAAGGGCGACGCTCGCGAGGTCGAGGCGGCCGGCGTTCTCGTTGCGGTACTCGGGCAGCAGCTTCGGGCCGACCACGAGCAGCAGGACCATCGCCGGGACGCCGAGCAGGAACACCGAACCCCACCAGAAGTGCTCCAGCAGCACACCCCCGACCATCGGCCCGACGATCGCGCCGACGGTGAAGCAGCCCGCCCAGATGCCGATCGCGAGCGAACGCTGGCGGCTGTCGGAGAAGAGGTTGCTGATCAGGGCGAGCGTCGACGGCGCCAGCGTCGCACCGGCGATCCCGAGGATCGCGCGGGCGGCGATGAGCATCAGCGCGCTCGTCGAGAACGCGGCGAGCACGGAGGCCGCTCCGAACGCCGTGGCGCCGATGAGCAGCAGTTTCCGGCGGCCGATGCGGTCGCCGAGGGTGCCCATGGTGACCATGAACCCGGCGATCATGAAGCCGTAGACGTCCATGATCCACAGCTGCTGGGTGCTGTCGGCGCCGAGGCTCTGGCTGAGCTTCGGCAACGCGAGGATCAGCACGAAGACGTCGAGGGAGACCAGGAAGGTGGGGAGGGCCAGTACGGCCAGCCCGACCCACTCCCGGCGTCCTGCCCGCTTCGGGGTCACGGTGGTCGTCATGGTCCGGTTCCTTTCGCCGCTTCGGTGGCTTTCACCTAGGCGTCGAAGCGGTGTACCGGATTTCGACATGCCCCCCGATCTTTGTCCGGGGAGCGGGGGACCTTTGCTACCGCTTGGCCGCGGCCTGCCGGGCGGCGACCGGGTCCGACGTGGCCAAAACGGCCTCGGCCAGGGACTCGCATTCGGCCAGTGTCGTGGCCGCCAGGCTCGCGCCGACCGCGCGCACGGCGGGCGCGTTCATCGAGAGGCTGGTCAGGCCGAGCCCGGCCAGCACCAGCGCGAGCCTCGGGTCGGCGGCGGCCTCACCGCAGACCCCGGCGGGCTTGCCGGTGTCCTTCGCGGCCTGTCCGATGACCTTGAGCAGGCGCAGCAGGCCGGGTTGCCACGGGTCGTTGAGCTTGGCGACCGCGCCGAGCTGGCGATCCGCGGCGAAGGTGTACTGCGCGAGGTCGTTGGTGCCGACGGAGACGAAGTCGACCGCGTCGAGGATCTCGCGGGCGGTCAGCGCCGCGGCCGGGATCTCGATCATCACGCCCACGCGGGCGATTCCGGCGGCACGGGCGCGCTCGGCGAACCAGGCCGCCTCGGCGGCCGTGGCGACCATCGGGGCCATCACCGAAACCTCGGCGCCGGAGTCCTGCGCGGCACCCGCGATGGCTTCGAGCTGGCGATCGAGGATCTCGGGGCGGTCGAAGGCGACGCGAAGGCCGCGTACGCCGAGAGCCGGGTTGGGCTCGTCCTCGGGCTCCAGGAACGCGAGGGGTTTGTCGGCGCCCGCGTCGAGGGTGCGGACGACGACCGGCTTGCCGCGGAACGGCGTGAGCACGGCGGTGTAGGCCTTGCGCTGCTCTTCGACGCTCGGCTCGGAAGAGGCGTCGAGGTAGCAGAACTCGGTGCGGAAGAGGCCGACGCCTTCCGCGCCCGCCTCCGCGGCGGCCTGGGCGTCGGTGGCGGAGCCGACGTTGCCGAGCACCTTCACCCGGTGTCCGTCGGACGTCACGCCCGTGCCGTCCCACTCGATCGCGCCGGTCTTGGCGGCCGTGACGACCTCGGCGTCCGGGTCCGCGACCTCGACGACGCCGGTGTCACCGTCCACCGCAAGCGCTTGCGCGTCGAGCGCGAGGACACCGCGGACCGCGACGACGGCGGGGATGCCGAGCGCACGGGCGAGGATGGCGGTGTGGCTGGTGGGGCCGCCCTCTTCGGTGACGAGCGCGAGCACCTTGTCCGGGTCGAGGCCCGCGGTGTCGGCGGGCGCGAGGTCGCGGGCGACGAGCACGCTCGGCGAGTCCAGGTCGGGAACGCCGGGAGGCGCGATGCCGAGCAGTTCGGCGATGAGCCGGTCTCGCACGTCGAGGACGTCGCGCGCCCGCTCGGCCATGTAGCCGCCCGCGGCCGCCAGCGCGTCGGCGAACTTGCCCGCCGCCTGGTGGACCGCACGGGGCGCGGGCAGGCTCTTGTCCTTGACCAGCTGCTCCGCCGAGGAGACGAGCGCCGGGTCGGCCGCCATCGCCGCGGTGGTGATGAGGATCGTCGCGGCCTCACCGGTCGCCGTCTCGGCGAGTTTTTCGAGCCTGCCTGCCACGATCTGCGCGGCCGGGGCGATCCGGGCGGCCTCGGCGCCGGGATCCGCCGGTGCCGGTGTGCTCGCGGGTTCGCCGAGCGGCTCGGCGACCCGGACGACAGGACCGCTCGCGCGGCCGGGACTGACAGCGACCCCGGACAGTGACTCAGACGGCATGGTCTAGACCATATCTCATAGGCGGCGTGACCTGACTCATAGCCATCAGCAGAACACAGAAGAGGACTTCATTCCAGTTCGGACGCCGTCGGATACGAAGGCTGCGCGCCCTGGCGGGTCACCGTGATCGCCGCCACCTTCACCGCCTTGCGCGCCGCTTCGGCCAGCTCGTCACCCTTCGCGAGCGACGTGGCGAGCGCCCCGGCGAAAGCGTCGCCCGCACCCGTGGTGTCGATGGCTTCCACCTTCGGCGAAGGCACCTCCGTCACCCCGTCCGCGGTCACGACCGCCGCCCCCTTCGCGCCGAGCGTCACGACAGCGGCCTTCGGCCCGAGGTCGAGCAGCTTGGGGAAGTCCGCTTCGCCACCGAGGAGGAAGGCTGCCTCGTGCTCGTTGACCAACAGCACGTCGAGCCCCTTCAAGGTCTTCGCCGAAAGCTCGGCCGCCGGGGACAGGTTCAGCAGCGTCTTCACTTGGTGTTCGACGGCCTTCGCGACGGCGTGCTCGACGGTTTCGAGCGGGATCTCCAACGACAACACCACGACCTCGGCGCCGTCGAGGTCGACGTCCTCGGGCCGCAGGGCCGAATTGGCACCAGGCGAAACGAGGATCGAGTTCTCGCCGTCGGGCGTGACCGTGATGTACGCGATCCCCGTCGGACGCTCGCTCGTGCGCAGCGAGTCCGTGTTCACCCCCGACTCGGCGAGCGACCGCTTGAGCAACTCGCCGTACGGATCGTCGCCGACCGCCCCGAGCAGCGCGACGTCGGCGCCGAGCCTGGCCGCGGCGACCGCGGTGTTGGCGCCCTTGCCACCCGGCGACAAGACCGTGTCGCCACCCAGTACGGTTTCGCCACCACCCGGCCGCCGGTCGACCGGGACGACGAGATCGGCATTGGCGGACCCGATGACCAGCACCTGAGAAGTCATGGCGGAAACGATGCCATGACCAGCAGTTGTCCGGACATGCCCCTTCTCCGGGCGAAGATGTGAAGAACTTTGTAACTTTCTCGGCGCGTAGTGCGACAATCAGGCGAGCAGCGGAACGCCGTCACTCTTTCGGGGGATAACCTTCCCCCGGGCGTCACTTCGGCGATCACGCCCGCTCTTGAGATGCGTTGCCGCGTCCACGCGGTGACGTTGCCCCGATCCCGGCCGGTGCCGGGAAGAGGGCATCGGGTCGCCGGCGTCGATCACGTAGCCCCCCGAGTGATCGGCGCCGGCGGCGCCCCGGCCGACCGGGTGCCGCACTCAGGACGCGACCGTGTTCTGCGGGATTCCGCGATACTCGCCCAGCTTGTCAGGCCGGATCATGGTCATCGCCGCCCGGATCTCGGCGAACGCGGCGTCGCTGAACGCTTCAGGAATCCGGTAGCCGTTCACGACCGGTGGAAGCGAGCGACCGGCGAGGTTCGCCCCGATTTCCCATAGTCCCTTCAGCGTTCGATGACGCTTCGCGAAATCATCCTCGAGTGGGAAGAAGTCGATCATCCGCAAGACGTGTTTGCCATCGGTGACGGTGGTCAGCCGAAGCTCGCGGAGCTCGTCCCAGCCCACCTCGAAGCTCGCCTTGTCGCGGCGGAACCAGCGAATTCCTTCGACCGACACAGTGAACGTGGTGCACCAGGTCGCCTTTTTCCATCGCGCGGGGGTGCAGAACCAAAGCCATCCGGGAGTGAGGAGCCCGATCGCCGCGATCGTCAGGGTCGCTTCGCGGAGCTCCGTTCCGCGGCCCGCGGTGAAACCCACGATCCCGGAGATGACGGCGACAACGAGGATTACCCCACAAATGCGCCAGAACTTCGCCGACGACCAGTCGTTGGGCGTGACCGTCCTCGACGCCGTCGCGGGTAGGCCGGCAGGAGCCGCCACGCCACCCCTCGGACGAACTGACGAGAGGGAAAGCGAGTCGGTCACGGGTGCTTCGATGTCAGGTTTGCGGAAACGCTTGTTCCGTCGCCAGTAGGCGAACAGGCCCAACCCCACGAACCCACCGATGCCAGGTGCGAGGGTCCACCACGGAACATCACTCTTGAAGTCCCGGGCGTAGTACCTGCCGAACTCTTTGACCCGGACTGGTTTACCTATGTCGGCCGGAGTCAACTCGTCCGGGTACGAGCGCGCCGTCACGACTTCTTGCCTGGAACCCGACGAATAGGGGCGAACCTCGATGTCGCAAACCCAGTAGTAGCCGATCCCGGCGATGCTCAGCGGCCCTGTCTCCTCGCAGGACTTCGCCGTCGCCATGTCGACGAACTCGCTCGTTCCCTCCTCGCCGTGGGACACCATCCCGCGGCCGAGCAGAGTCCAGCAGACCAGCGCATAGAGGAACACGCCGACTGCGACGCCCGCCACCTTCCAAGGAGACTTGCGCGTGACTGTGGGAACCGCTTCGTACCCGGTCATCAGAAGACCGTTGCTCTCTTGAGTCTGTTTCACCTGTTCGGCATGTTCGTCGATCTGGTCCGGATTACGTCGAAACCCTGGCCTGCCTGTGGCTGCCCCATGGTTTCCCTCCCTCAAGAACCCGCTCAGCGCAGGAAGTCGCCGCCGGTGAAGTAGTCGTCCTCGTGGTCCGTCTGCTGCCGGTGCGCGGCTCGCGGCGGCGCGGGGGTCAGAGGCGGTTCGAGGCTGGTTTCCAGCGGCTCTTCCGTCGCCGGTCGCGGCTGGACAAGGTCAACGAGGCGTTTCGCGGCAGCTGCGCCCACTCGCTCCACGAGCACATACTCGTCGCCCTCGCTCGGCACCACATGAACGCTGTAGTACCAGCGGCCGTTGCCCGGCGGAGCCGGCTTCACCACGATGTTGTCGATGTCCGCGTAGAGAACTTTGACTTCAGGGCTGTCCCTTTCCTTCCAGCTCAAGGAATCTGTTCGGAACACGAAGATCCCACGGCGTCCTCGGTACAAGGATGCGGCGAGGTAGACGAGCACGACCGCGGTGATGACGAACCGGTCCATCGCCACCTGACCGGACGCGGCGGTCGCCAATGACCAAGTAAGCAGAATCGCCCCCAGCAACATCACCGTCATCCGGACGAGCGAGGGCCGGCTCGCCGAGACCCGCTTCTCCGTCGAGACTCCTGACGAGGCGTTCTTCAGCCTGACGACCGTGCTCTTGGCCGGTCGGATCAAACCGAGCCCGCCCCTGGCCACTTCCCTCGTGGGCCACCGCGTCAAACCAGGCTTGAAGTTCTCGACCACTGCCGAGAAGCGCTCGGCTTCTTGAAGCCGAAGAAAGGGCGTGAGGAGATATCCGTGATCGGAACGAGTGCAGAAGGCTGCGGCCAGGTCTTCATCCCTCTTTTCACCCACGATCGCGAGGTGGACCTCGACCAGGTCGCCTTGGCGTTCCACGAAAACGAAACGCTTGATCCTCGACCAGTGGATTCGGCGTGGCGAACCATCGCGCGCGGTCTGTACGAACCCTCTCGACGTCAACTGCGCGGGAACCAGCGATGCTCCCGACGTGACCCGAAGCCTGCGCCTTGCCGAGGGAATCGCCGCGAGCAAGCCGACACCTGGTAGCAGGAAAGGAAGCGCGACCAGATATGTCGCCACATCGTCGGGTCTCAGCCGGACTGTCGCCACGATCATGGTTCCCGCCACCACCAGAAACCCGGCCCCTGTCGCGGCGAAAAAGATGAACGCCGCGACGGACCCGGCCCGATCTCCTCCATCGGGCACCGGCAGTTTCAGCTCGACCGGCAGGTCCAGCGATTCCGGTTCGGCCGGTGCTCGTGTCCTTCCGGTATCGCGCCGCAGGGTCGGCACCAGCCACCTTAGGACGGTCTCGGGACCGACGGCGTAACCGATGAACCCCAGGCCTCCAACGGCGACCAGACCGATCACCGCGAGGAATTCGTAGGGGTGCGGGACATTTCGCTGCCAGTCCTTGGCGGCGTAGTCCACGAACACCTGCTGTCCGCGGTCGGCCGGTGTCAGCTCGTCGGGGCCGAACTCGATCTCGACCGGTGCTCGATCCGGACCTGTCCGCACCTCGGCGACACATTTCCAGTAATAGCCCGCTCCTCGAGCCGAAAGCGGGCCGAATTCGGCGCACTCGCCGACGGTCGCGGTCCCGTCGGCCCCGTTGAGGTCAGAGCCGGAAACGGTGACCGGCACACCGGCGATCCGGAGAAACGTGAGCACACCGATGACGAACAAGGCCAGCAGGATCCACGCCGCGACACAGGTGACAACGGTTTTCGCGGCCGCTTTCATGACTTCCTCCGAACGACCGAGCTCTGGACTCGAGGACTAGATCGATCCTGATATCCGTTGTCCGCCAGGCTGGTCGAAAACCGGCTGCACTGTCGAACCGGCAGACTGGGCACCAACTGCACCATCCTTGCCGTCCTTCTTGTCGTCACCACCTGAAACCAGTTTGTCGCCGATTTCGCCGGCCTTCTTACCCGCCTCTTTCAACACTTCCTTCGTGACGGCATCAGGAACCTTCTTGACCTCTTCCTTCACCGCGTCGCCGACGTCCTTGGCGATGTCCTTCGCGCCGACCTTGCCGTACGCGGCGAGATTGGCGATGTCGTCGCCCAAGGTCTTGGCCAGACCGGAGACATCGTTCCCGAAGTTCTTGGCGACGTCCTTGACGTTCACCCCCTGGAGAAGCCTCTTCGCCTCTCCGAACATCGCACCCAGCTTCTTGATGAGCCCTGATGCGTTTCCGAAGGCCTTGGTCAATTGCTTGACCTTGTCCATGATCTTGGTCGCCCACCTGATCGCCATGGGAACTCCCTCGGCGGCCAGCCCGGCCGGCATCGCGGGGCCCGGGTAGCGACAGACGATCCAGATCAGCTTCCACACACACTCGGAGATCAGGTCACGGACCAAGCTGCGAACCACAGCGAGAATCGACTTGCACATCGCGATCATGACCGAGATTCCCTGCGCCCCGGTGGCGACCGATTCGTAGAGGTCCGCGCGATCGTTCGCGAACGCCCGGTAGGCGTCCGCGGCGGTCCCGGTCCAGGTGGCCGAGTCCCTGGCGACGTCCTGTCGCAGTTCATCGGCGACTTTCGACAACTCGTCGCCGATGTTTCCCCAGGTACCGCCCAGGTTCTCCAGCGCGACTTGGTCACCTGTCAGCCAGTCCAGTGGCTCCCGCAGAAAGCTGACATGCTCGATGACCCATCCGATACCCGCTTTGGCCAGAGCACCGAGCGGATCGGACATGTCGGAGGCGAAGGAGACGCCACCGATCACCAGATTGGCCAGTCCCTCACCCCAGTCCCCAGAAGAGAACTTGAGCAGGGCGTCGCCGAAGTCTTGTATCAGGCCGGCGCCCTCAAGCGGGCTTTCCTTCTTCGCACCGTCGGTGGCGACCAGTGGATTCGGCGCCTTCGGGGCGGGGTTCGTGGCAACAGGATTCTCAGTCATGGCCGGCCTTATACCTTGAAGAGTTTCTTGTACTCGTCCTCGGTGATTTCCTTCCGCTGCTGCCACACCCTGACCCGATCGGCGTGGTCGTCAGCGCTCGTCGCGGCCGTTCTGACGGCGTCTTCCGCGACGGATTGCGCCATGGAGAACGAGATGGCGAGCGACATACCGATGATCCCGAACGCTTCGGGGTGCATCGTCTGCTCGGCGGCGTTCAAGGCCGTGTTGATCCGCCCGGTGAGCGCATCGAGCTTCCCTCGATGTGTTTCGAGCGCGGATGGATCTACATCGAATCCTGGTCCACTGGAGCCGGTCATCGTTCTTTCCCTCCCTCAAGAACCCGCTCAGCGCAGGAAGTCGCCGCCGGTGAAGTAGTCGTCCTCGTGGTCCGTCTGCTGCCGTCGCGCGGCGCGCGGCGGCGCGGGCGGGGCCGGGGGTGCGGGCGGCTTCGGGGCGGGAGGGGGCGGAGGCACGTCGAGTTCGTCTTCGGCGACGAAGCGGTCGTCCTCGTCCGCCTCCTGGTGGCCGCCCTCGACGTAGCCCGTCGGTTCGGGTTCCGGGTACTCGTTGTGCAGCTGATCGACCAGCTCGTTCATCGTTTCGGTGCCCGCGATGGACGGCACGCCGGTCTGCATCGCGCCCGCGAGTTTGCTCTGCGCGCTCTGGACGACGCGGAGGATCTCCTGCGCGAGCGCGGGGTTGTCCCGCACGGACGGGCCGATCTCCAGGCCGACGAGGTTTCCCGCGTGGTTGACCTTGACCGAGATCTGGCCGTCCTTGCTGCGTTCGGACACCGAGACACTCTCGATCTCGGTGCGCATCTGATTCGCCTTTCGCTGGGCGTCGGCCAGTTTGGCCTCGAAATCAGCGAAGAGCTGCTCAGGGTTCGACACGCGAACCTCCCCTGTTCACGTCGTAGCCGTTCGGCGACCGAGTGTGGCACACCCGTCTGACATCGGGGAACGTTTGGCGTACATCTGCACCCCGGTCGTGTGGATCACCACAGCGACCTCCGGTTTTCCTTACCCGATCCGACGGCTTACCCCATGTTTACGCAGGTCAGCCAGCCCTAGCGTGTCGGTTATGACGATTTCGGACTGGAAACGCGCGGTCTACGCGCTTCTCGTGCTGCCGGGGTATCTCGGTGGCGCGAAGGTCCAGCGCGGGCTCGTGCGGCGCTGGCTCGGGCAGGAGGGCGGGTCGCGGCCGCGGTTCGTGGCGGCCTTCGGTCCGAGCGCGGTCGCGTTCCTGCTCGCGTTGCTGCTGTTCTACCTCGTCGGACGCATCGCGACCTACGGGCTCTTCTGGACCGGGAGCGACCCCGAGGGCACGTGGGGCGGGCCGACGCTGGCGGGCGCGTGGATCGTGCACTTCCTCATCGCGGCCGGGATGGCCGTGCCGATCTTCCTGGCGCTCCGGCCACTCACCAGGCTCCAGGCCCGCCTTCTGGGTTGATCCCCGATCTTGACGTACTGACCACCTAGAATGCCCGGATGACCAACCCCAGCCGCAGGGTCCGCGAGCGGGCGGCGACCGATCAGGACATCCGCCGGACAGCGCGGACGCTCCTGGTCGAGCAGGGCCCGGAGGCCGTGACCCTGCGGGCGATCGCGCGCGAGCTCGGTATCACGGCGCCGGCGTTGTACCGCTACTACGGTTCCCGTGACGACCTGGTCGAGCATCTTCGCGCGGACGTCGTCGCGGATCTGGCGGCCGGGCTCGCCGAGGACATCGCGCAGCTGCCGGACGAGGGCGCGTTGCGGCTTTTCGCCATCTGCAAGGGATTCCGGCGCTGGGCGCTCGCGCACACCAAGGAGTTCACGCTGGTCTTCGCGTCGCCGGCGGGCGACGACACGTTGAGCAGGCTGGGCGAGCCGTTCGGTCGGATCTTCCTGGCGGCGGCGGGGCAGGTGCTCGCGACACACGACCTGGTGACACCGTCGAACGACGTGGTCCCGGCCGAGCTGCGGGACGATCTCACGTCCTTCCAAGAAGAACTGCTCGCCGTGCTGAGGGAGTCCGGGGCGACCTTCCCGCTCGAAAAGCTCGACCTCGGCGTGACGTACCTGATGATCCAGTTCTGGGCCCGGCTCTACGGGCACGTCACGCTCGAGGTCTTCGGCAACTACCCGATCCCGTTCTCGAAACCGGACGTCCTCTTCGACGCGATGCTGGCCGATCTCGCGCGCGAGATCGGCCTGTCCACCGAGTAGCTACGCCGCGTGCCCGCCGTCGACCGAGACGGTCGAGCCGGTCACGTACTTGCTTTCCGGCCGCGCCAGGAACGACACGGTGGCGGCGACCTCCGACGGCGAGCCGTAGCGGTCGAACGCCGTCAGGCTCCGCTGGTCGGCGGCGTACGGGCCGTCGGCCGGGTTCATGTCCGTGTCGGTCGGGCCGGGGTGGACGATGTTCACGGTGATGCCGCGCGGCCCCAGTTCCCTGGCCAGGCCCTTGGTCATGCCCAGCAGCGCGGTCTTGCTCACCGCGTACAGCGACATGCCGGGGCCGGGCACGCGGTCCGAGACGCAGCTGCCGATGCTGATCACGCGTCCGCCGTCGCCGAGGTGCCGGGCCGCGGCCTGGGTGGCCACGTAGACACCGCGGACGTTGACCGCGAGCACGCGGTCGATGTCCTCCAGGCTCGTCTGGTCGAGCGGGCCGACGAAGCCGACACCCCCGTTGTTGACCAGCACGTCGAGCCTGCCGAATTCGGCGACCGCCGTGTCGACCGCGGAGACCACGGCCGCGGCGTCGGCGCTGTCGGCCTGGATGGCCAGCGCGCGGCGGCCGAGCGCCTTGATCTTGTCCACGACACCGGCCGCGAGTTCGGCGTTGTTCTGGTAGGTGAGCGCGACGTCGGCGCCGTCCTCGGCGAGCCGGATCGCCGTGGCGGCACCGATCCCGCGGCTGCCGCCGGTCACCAAAGCCACCTTGCCGTCGAGGGTCATGCGGTGTTCTCCGTTCGATTTCGTTGTCCTTGAACAACTCCATCGAATCGCCTCATGACCCTCGACGCTGGCGCGAATCGGCCACGGCGTTACAGCACGATGTTGACCAAGCGTCCCGGCACGACGATCACCTTGCGCGGGGTGCCGTCGCCGACCAGCGCGGCGACCTTCTCGTCGGCCAGCGCGGCCGCCTGCACGGCGTCCTTGCCCGCGTCGGCGGGCACGGTGACGCGGGAACGCACCTTGCCGTTGACCTGGATCGGGTACTCCACCGAATCCTCGACCAGGTACTTCTCGTCGACGACCGGGAACGGCCCGTGCACCAGGGAATCCGCGTGGCCCAGGCGCTTCCACAGCTCCTCGGCCAGGTGCGGGGCCAGCGGCGCCAGCATCAGCACCAGCGGCTCCACCAGCTCGCGCGGCGTCGCCTCGGCACCGCCGTAGACCTTGGTGACGTGGTTGTTCAGCTCGATCAGCTTCGCGCCGGCCGTGTTGAACCGCAGCTCCGCGTAGTCCTCGCGGACCCCGGCGATCGCCTTGTGCAGCTGCTTGCGGTCGGCGTCCGTGGCGTCCACTGTGGACACTCGCAGGTCGCCGGTCTCCTCGTCGACGACCAGGCGCCACAGCCGCTGCAGGAACCGCTGCGCGCCGACGACGTCCTTGGTCGCCCACGGCCGCGAAACGTCCAGCGGGCCCATCGACATCTCGTAGAAGCGGAAGGTGTCGGCGCCGTAGTCCGCGGCCATCTGGTCAGGCGTCACGACATTCTTCAGGCTCTTGCCCATTTTGCCGTATTCCTGCTTGACCTCTTCGTCGCCGAAGAAGAACTTGCCGTCCCGCTCCACGACCTGATCGGCCTGGACGTGCACACCACGGGCGTCGGTGTACGCGTACGCCTGCACGTAACCCTGGTTGAACAGCTTGCGGTACGGCTCCTTGGACGACACGTGGCCCAGGTCGAACAGCACCTTGTGCCAGAACCGCGAGTACAGCAGGTGCAGCACGGCGTGCTCGACACCGCCGACGTACAGGTCCGTGCCGCCGGGGTCGTCGACGCCGTGCTCGGCGGGCCGCGGGCCGACCCAGTACGCCTCGTTCTCCGGCGCGACGAACACGTCCGGGTTCGTCGGGTCCAGGTACCGCAGCTGGTACCAGCAGGAACCCGCCCAGTTCGGCATGGTGTTGATGTCGCGGCGGTAGGTCTTCTTGCCCTCGCCCAGGTCCAGTTCGACCTCGACCCAGTCGGTGGCGCGCGCCAGCGGCGAGGACGGCGTGCTGTCCTTGTCCTCCGGGTCGAACGTCACGGGCGAGTAGTCGGCGACCTCGGGCAGCTCGACCGGCAGCATGCTTTCCGGCAGCGCGTGGACGTGGCCGTCCTCGTCGTAGACCACCGGGAACGGCTCGCCCCAGTAGCGCTGACGCGAGAACAGCCAGTCGCGCAGCTTGTACTGGACGGTGCCGCGGCCGTGCTCGTTCTCCTCCAGCCAGCCGATCATCGTCTTCTTGGCCTCGTCGACGCCCATGCCGTCCAGGAAGCCCGAGTTGATCGCCGGTCCGTCGCCGGTGAACGCCTTGCCTTCGAAGCCTTCCGTCGGCTGGACCGTGCGGATGATCTCCAGGCCGAACTTCTCGGCGAACTCCCAGTCGCGGGTGTCCTGGCCGGGGACCGCCATGATCGCGCCGGTGCCGTAGCCCATCAGGACGTAGTCGGCGACGAAGACCGGGATCTCCTTGCCGTCGGCCGGATTCACCGCGTAGGAGCCGGTGAAGACGCCGGTCTTCTCCTTGTTCTCCTGACGGTCCAATTCGGACTTCCGCGAAGCCGCGGCGCGGTACTCGGCGATCGCTTCGGCCGGGGTGGCGGCGCCACCGGTCCAGCTCGCGTCGACGCCTTCCGGCCACGTGGCGGCGGTCAGCTCGTCGACCAGCGGGTGCTCGGGCGCGACCACCAGGTACGTGGCGCCGAACAGGGTGTCCGGACGGGTCGTGAAGACCTCGATCTTCTGGTCACCGGACTCGAACGAGACCCGCGCGCCGTGCGAGCGGCCGATCCAGTTGCGCTGCATGGACTTGACCTTCTCCGGCCAGTCCAGCAGGTCCAGGTCGTCGACCAGGCGATCGGCGTACGCGGTGATCCGCATCATCCACTGACGCAGATTTCGCCGGAACACCGGGAAGTTGCCGCGTTCGCTGCGGCCGTCGGCGGTGACCTCTTCGTTCGACAGCACCGTGCCCAGACCGGGGCACCAGTTCACCGGCGCCTCGGAGAAATAGACCAGCCGGTGCGTGTCGATGATCTCCAGCTGCTCGGCGCGGGTCAGCTCGCACCAGTTGCGGCCGTCAGGCGTCCGGCGCTTGTCCTGCGCGTACTCGGTCTCCAGCTCGACGATCGGCCGGGCCTTGCCCGCCTTCTCGTCGTAGTACGAATTGAAGATCTGCAGGAAGATCCACTGGGTCCACTTGTAGTACTCCGGATCGATCGTCGAAATCCGGCGACGCTCGTCGTGACCCAGGCCCAGGCGCCGGATCTGGCGCAGGTAGGTCTCCATGTTCTCTTCGGTCGTCTTGCGCGGGTGCTGCCCGGTCTGCACCGCGTACTGCTCGGCGGGCAGGCCGAAGGCGTCGAAGCCCATCGTGTGCAGCACGTTGCGGCCGATCATGCGGTGGTACCGCGCGAAGACGTCGGTCGCGATGAAGCCCAGCGGGTGCCCGACGTGCAGGCCGGAGCCCGACGGGTACGGGAACATGTCCTGGACGAACAGCTTGTCCGACGGGACCTCACCGCTCTCGTCCGCGAGCGGGCCCACCGGGTTCGGTGCGTGGTAAGTGCCGTGGTCGGACCAGTAGTCCTGCCAACGCTGCTCGATCTGGCCCGCCAGCTCCGCGGTGTAGCGGTGCTGAGGGGCCGCGTCGGCGCCTTCGCTCGCCTGGTTCATCGCCGAAATCCTCCGTGCTCATCCACGTCAAGCCACTCCAGAAACAACTCGACCCCCCAGCCCGGAGGGCATGAGGGGTCGCCGCGCTGGTCCCGGCCGTTCGACCGAGTTCAGCGCGGCAGGCCAAGGAGCAGCCGAGCCGTGTTCATGGGTCCAGTTTAACGCCCAGGTCAAAGGCGTTCCGAGGGGACCGCCAGAGCGATGAACTGGGTCACCTGGGTCGCGGAGAAGTTGTTGTCGCTGACCAGGACCAGGCTGCGCTCGCCGTTCGGCAGGCGCGGGCCCCAGGTCATGCCCTCGACGTTGTCCACCGTGGACAGCTTGAAGTCCGCCAGGTCCGCGAGCAGGCGCTTCTTCACCGGCTTGACCTTCTTCGCGTCGGCCAGCGAGGGCGTTTTCAGGATGTTCGTGGCGCCCTTGGTGTCGATCTCGTAGATGCGGACCTTGTTCCCGACGCCGGTGACGAACGAACGCTCCATCACCAGGTAGCGCGTCGGATCGGCCTGGTCGACGGCCAGCAGCGACGAGATGCCCGTCGTCGCGAACGCGCCGGGAGGATTCGGCGACGCGAAGACCTTCTCCTGTGGGTACGCGTACTGCGCGAGGACCGGACCGAACCGCGACTGAAGGGTGATGCGGGAAAGGGCGCCCGAGGTGGTGCTCGCCTCCGGGCCGTCCTGCAGCAGCGGCCCCTCGGCCGAGCTGGCGACCAGCGAGCCGAAGCCCGCGAAGGTGAGGCCTTCGAGCGCGAGGTTCTGCCGCGGCCCGGCCGTCTCGGTCATCTTCTCGTTGGCGGGAATCGGCAGGTCACGGACGTACGCGCCGTCGCGCTTCGCCTCGCGGATCGACGGGTCGATCAGCGCCGCGGCCGACCGCTCGCCCTCCTGCGACCAGACGTACCGGCCGGTCCAGGGGTCGACACGCAGCTCTTCGGGGTCGATGGTCTGCATGTTCGGCGGCTGCGCGGGGTCGTTCTTCGCGAGCGGCGGGTACGGCGTGCCGTCGGGACGCAGGAGCGGCTTGGTGCCGGTAAAGGTGACCGGGCCGAGGCCGTTGGCGTCGAGGGAGAACTTCGCCGTGTAGAAGCGCGCCGGGTTGAGGGCGGACCGGTCGTCGCAGATCAGCGCGTACTCGCCGGTGCGAGGGTCGTAATCGATGCTGGACAGGCCGCCGACGACGGTGCCCTCGTAGGGCAGGGCGTTCGGGACGATCTGTTCCCCGATCAGGCGAAGCGGACGGTGACCTGCTTCGGCGGCCGGTGCGGCCATCAGGGTGAGGGGGACGGCCCCGATCAGGGCGAGTGTGAGAGCACGGCGTGACATGGCCTGTAGCACAGTCGATCAGGGTATCCGGCAGGTTGCCGGGACGTCACGCTTATCCTCGTGGAGTGTTCGTCATAGCGCTGGTCCCGATCGTGCTGGGTGTCCTCGTCGGCTGGGGTGGGTTCCTCGGCCTGCGCGAGAAGCTGCCGCGTGACCGCGGCGCCGGCGTGCGGACCGCCGCCACGATGCGCAGCGAGGACGCCTTCCGGCTCGGCAACAAGGTCGCCGGGGTCCCGACGCTGGCGGGCGGTCTGATCGCCGTGCTCGCGGGGATCGCCGCGCTGGTCATGCCGACGACGTTCGGCCTGCTGCTCGCCTCGTTCGTGGGCGTGATCGGGATGATCGCGCTGGTCGCGGCCGGGGGAGTGCTCGGCAACCGCGCCGCCGCGACGGTGCCGGAGCCCGAACCGGAGCGGCCCGCCGGCTGCAGTGGCTGCGCCTGCGGCACCTGCGGTGTCTTCAAGAAGGCCGACACCGCCACCGCCTAGTTGCGCTGGAGGTCTCCCGGATGGGTGGCCAGCAGCGCCAGCGGAATGCCTTGACGCCGCAGCACCTGGCCCCACAGGTCGTGGTGCGGCGAGGCGAGGACGTCGCTGGGCAGCGCCGGGACGATCACCCAGTCGTCTCGTTCGATCTCGTTCGCCAGCTGGCCGGAATCCCAGCCCGCGTACCCGGCGAACACCCGCACGCCGCGGACCTTCGGCACCAGGATCTCGGGATCGGTGTCGAGGTCGACCAGCGCGACCGGACCCCGGACGGCGATCACGCCGGGCACGCTCGACGCCGTCTCGCCGGTCCGCAGCGCGGCGAGGCACAACGCGGTCTTCTTCTCGACCGGACCACCGACGAACACCGACTGCGGCTCGGCGACGTGCCCGCCCCAGTTGGGGAGCACGTCGTACACCGGGACGTCACTCGGCCGGTTGAGCACGACGCCGAGCGTTCCCTCGTCCCGGTGATCGATGACGAACACGACGGTCCGCCTGAAGTTGGGATCGAACATCGTGGGGGCGGCGACCAGGAGCGTTCCCGGTTCGACCTCGGCGTCCGCTGGCACGTCCGCCATGATCCCACTTCGAGCGGGGACAAATCGTCCGGCTCTGGGAACAACAGCATCACGAGCACCGTTGGACACAACGGTCGGTGCGCTTTCCGTGTCCCCCGGGCTCACTGAAGAACCGCCTTTGTGGAATACCGTCCGGCTGGAGCCACACTGCGCATAGCCGCCGAGAGGCGACCTCAAAGCGCATCGGCCACCTTCAATATGCTGGTCCCGTGACGACCACCGCCACGGCGCCCACCAGGGCGTTCGTCCGCGACCGTGACTTCCGCCGACTGCTGTTCACGCGGTTCTCCGCGCACTGGGGCAACGGCATGTACCAGGCCGGGCTGGCCGGAGCCGTCCTCTTCAACCCCGAACGCGCCGCCGACGCGCTCGCCATGGCGGGCGGGTTCGCGGCGTTGCTGCTGCCGTATTCGCTCGTCGGCCCGTTCGCGGGTGCGCTGCTCGACCGCTGGGACCGCCGGAAGGTCCTGATCTTCGCGAGCCTGCTGCGGTCGGCCACCATCCTCGCGACGGCCGTCGCCGTGGGCACGGGAGCGGCCGGGATCGGGCTGTTCTCCCTGGCGCTGGCGTCCGAGGGCATCTCACGGTTCATCGGCTCGGGGCTGTCCGCGTCGCTTCCGCACGTCGTCGAAGAGAAGTCCGTGGTAGCCGCGAACGCCTTCGCCGCGACCTGGGGTTCGGTGCTCGCCGTGGTCGGTGGCGGCTGCGCGATCGGCCTCCGCGCGCTGACCGGCGCCGACGACGCCGGTTCCGCGTGGGTCACCGCCATCGCCGCGCTGGGCGGGATCGGCGCCGCCGTCCTGGCCTCGGGATTCGCGCGCGGGCTGCTCGGACCGTCGACGGTCGACGAACCGTCGAACCCGGCGCTCGCCGTCGCCCGTGGGCTGGCGGACGGCGCGAGGGCGGCGTGGCGGACGCCCAGCGTGACGGCCGGATTCGTCGCGCTGTTCGCCCATCGCGCGTCGTACGGCATCTCGCTGCTGGTGACCGTGCTGCTGATGCGCAACCACTTCGCCGCCGGAATGACAGGGCTGGGCCAGATGGCGGCTTTCGCCGGTGTCGGGATCCTCGTCGCCGGATTGCTGACCGCCCGGCTGATCAAGCGGTTCGGCAGGGTCCGCGTCGTGGTGGGGGCGCTGGTGCTGGCGGCGGTCGCGCAGTCCGCGCTCGGCCTGCCGATGGCGATCCCCACCGCGTTGCTCGCGGCGTTCCTGGTGTCCGGCGCCGGACAGGTGCTGAAACTGTCCGTCGATTCCTCGGTGCAGCTCGACGTCGCCGACGAAGCGAGGGGCCGGGTCTTCGCGCTTTACGACACGCTCTTCAACATCACCCAGGTCGTCGCGGTCTCGCTGGCCGCCACGGTGATCCCGGCCGACGGCCGCTCGCCGGGGCTGCTCATCACGGCGACAGTGCTCTACCTGGCGGGAGCGGCCGGCCATCTGCTCGCCGTGCGAAAACGCCAGATCCGGTGATATGACGCGAGCGTTGGCATTAGGGTGACGCTTACCGACACCGGGTGGCGTATGCCCGGGATCAAGCACTCGCGGGGGCTCAAGTGACGACGGCCGGCGACGACAGCGCACGCCTCGAAGCGCGCAATGCCGCCATGAAGGACCAGGTCGACACGCTGCTCGAACAGTTCGAGCGGCAGACGGCCCAGCTCCGGGACGCGCAGGAAGCCGCTTCGCAGACGTCGGCGACGGTGGTCTCGCAGGACGGCCTCGTCCGCGCCACCATCGACGCGACCGGCACCCTCGCCAAACTCGAAATCCAGCCGAACGCCTTCGAGCGCACCAACGCCGCGCAGCTGGCCAACACCGTGCTGACCCTGGTCCGCCAGGGATCGCTGCAGGTCAAGCAGCAGGTCGCCGAGCTGATGGCCCCGATCACCGAAGGGCTGCCGGACCTCTCGGACCTCATCGAAGGCGCGCCTTCACTGCAAGGGCTGATGCCGGCGATCCCGGACTTCCTCGCGGAAGAGGAGGAGGCCGCGCCCGCGAAGTCCGACGAAGACTTCGACGCCCCCCTGATGATCAAGGACGACACCCCGCCGCCGCCTCCGCCGCCGCCCGCGCCGCCGACACCGAAACCGGTTCCGAAGCGGGTGCGTCAGCAGGACGACGATGAGGAAGAGCCGCCCTCGAGCTGGCTGACCAGGGGAGTCTGATGCCGAACGGTGGGGGCGGCGCCGGGTTCACCGCGGACCCGGACGCGGTGAAGTCGGCCGCGGCCAAATTGGGGATCGCCGCGGACCAGCTGGACGAGGCGGGCAAGGAACTGGTGGCCGCGATGAACTCGCTCGGCCAGTGCTGGGGCAACGACGACGCGGGCAAGGAGTTCGCGAAGGACTACGAGCCCGGCGCGCAGGGCTCGTCCGAGGGATTCGCGAACGTCGTCGAGGCGCTGCGGGGCATGCAGCACAACGTCGAACGGTCGATGACCGCGTTCACGAACGCCGAGGAAGAGATCAAGTCGACGTTGGACAAGAAGGTCTAGCGCCGTGGGTATGGAGATGCCCGACGCGGTCAAGTGGCTCTTGCCGATCGTCGTCGGGGAAAGCTGGCCCGAAGGCGACGAGGACAAGCTCCGCGAACTGCGCGACGCCTGGCACAACGCTTCGAAGGCGATCCAGCCGATCGCCGACACCGCGACCAAGGGCGCCACCGAGGTCCTCGGCGGCTGGAGCGGCCAGGGTGCGGAGAAGTTCGCCGAGGCCTGGAAGAAGTTCGTCGAGGGTGACGAGGCGTACTTCAAGTCGCTCGCCGATTCCTCGAAGGCGCTCGGCGACTCGTGCAACGCGACCGCGCTGGACGTCGAGTACACGAAGTACATGATCATCATCTCGCTGGTGATCCTGGCCGCGCAGATCGTCGCGATGATCGCGGCCGCGGCGGTGACCTTCGGTGGTTCGACGGCCGGGATCGCGCCGGCGCAGATCGCCACCCGCATGACCGTCCAGATGATCTTCCGCCAGCTGATGCAGAAGCTCGCGCAGGAAGGCTTCAAGAAGGTCGCGAAGGAACTCCTGGAGAAACTTCTCAAGGAGGGCCTGAAGAAGATCGGTAAAGAGGTCCTGCAGAACACGGCGATGAACCTCGCCATGGACGCGGGCATCCAAGGTCTGCAGATGGCCAAGGGCGACCGCGAGAGCTGGGACTTCAGCAAGACCAAGGATTCCGCGATCAGCGGCGCCGTCGACGGTGTGGTCGGCGCGGGCAGCAGCAGTATCGGCAAGGGCGCCACCAAGGGGCTTTCCGACAGCGTCGGCGGCCAGATCGTCGACAGCGCGGCGCGCGGTGCCGTGCGCGGCGCGGCCGAAGGGGTCGCCAGCACGGTCGGGCAGGCGGCCGTCACCGGTGACCTGGACAAGCTTTCGGCCAAGGACGTGCTGATGGGCGCGTCCGGTGGAGCGGTCGGCGGCGGTGTCGACGGGGCGAAGAGCCAGATCGGCGACATCAAGGCCGCGAACACGCCCGGCGATTCGGGTCCTTCGACGCCGGATGTGGATACCGGGGACGCGGGGACGGGTTCGCGTACTCCGGGGTCGTCGGATTCGGGATCTTCTTCGGACAGTGGCTCCTCCTCGGACTCGGGTTCCTCCTCGGACTCGCGCTCTTCTTCGGACAGTGGCTCCTCCTCGGACTCGGGTTCTTCGTCAGACTCGGGCACTTCGTCGGACTCGCGCTCTTCCTCGGACTCGGGCACTTCGTCGGACTCGCGCTCCTCCTCGGACTCCGGTTCCTCTTCGCGGTCGGACTCTTCGCCGGATCCGGCACCACGGTCCACTTCGGACGGTCAGGCGGCTTCGAGCCGCGGTTCGGACGCCTCCGCCGATCCGCAGCCGCGTTCGGAGAGCGGCCCGCAGCGGACGGCGGAGAGCGACCGGGTCAGCCAGTCGTCCATGCAGGCTCCGGAACGTCCGGCCGACGCCCCGGCGAACACCGGGGACGGTCAGCGTGCGGCGCAGACCCACCAGAACGCTCCGGCGGCCGCCGCCGACAACGGATCCGGTCAGCAGCAGCAAGCCGCGTCGGGTAATCAGCAGCAGGCACCCGCCGCCCAGTCGCAGGCGCAGACACCTGCGGCGAGTTCCACGCCGACGCCCGCTTCGGGCGCGTCGCCGAGTCCTTCGCAATCCAGCGCGATGCCGCCCGCGGCCTCCGCGTCCACGGGCGGGTACGGCATGGCGTCGAACCCGGGTTCGAGCTCGGCCGCTCCGTCGGGTGGCTACGGCATGGGGCCCGGCGGCAACGGGCCCACCCCAGGCGGCGGTTTCCCGCCTCCCGGGCACGATCCGTCCCGGCCGGTCCGGCCGAACGACAGCGTCCAGGCCGCGGGTTTCGCGGGCAACGGCGGACCTCAGCAGCCGCGTTTCGACCAGCCGCCCGCCCCGATGCCCTTCCAGGGCCAGCAGCCGATGCAGCCGCCGCCTCCGGGTGGTTTCGCGCCGCCTCCGCCGCCTCCGCCCGGTGGTGGCGGCCCCATGCCACCGCGAGGACCGCAGGGACAGCCAGGTCCGATGGGTCCCCGTCCGCCGCAGCAACATCCCGGCCAGGGTGGATATCCGCAGCGTCCTCAGCAACCACCGCAGCCCCCCGGCCCGCAGGGTCCGCCGAGGCCCCCTCAGGGTTACCAAGGCAGGCCTGGGCCTGGTCCGGGCCCGAACGGCGGGGTTCCGCCGCGTCCGCAGACACCTCCGCCCGGTCCGCCTCCGGGCAACCGCGGCCCGGCGGGCTACCCGCCGCCTCCGCCGCGGCCCCAGCATCCGGGCAACGGTCCGTTCCCCGGCAACCGCGGCCCCGTGCCGCCGCCACCCGGTCACCAGCCCGGGCATCACCCCGGCCGTCCGGGGCATCCGGGACAGCAGCCCGGCAGGCCGATGCCGCCCGGCGCCGAGCCGCCACGTTTCGGGGGTCCGCAGCGTCCGCCGCAGGTCCCGGCACCGCGTCCTGGCCACGACCCGAACGCGGGGCCCCAGCAGCCGCAACGTCCGCAGCAGCAGCCGCCGGCGCGGCCGGTGGAGCACGCGCCGCAGCAGGCACCACAGGACCGCGGCGAGAACAACCTGCCCAAGGACACCGAGCTCCCGAAGGACGTCGACGCCCCGAAGGACGTCGAAGCTCCCAAGGACACCGACGCCCCCAAGGACACCGACACTCCGAACGACGTCGAGGCCCCCAAGGACACCGAGGCGCCCCAGGACGCCACGCCCGGCGACCGGACCACGGTCGACGAGCCGTACCTGACGGATCCGGACTTCCACACTGACGATCCCGCCGCCTACCGCGCGCTCGCCGAAACGCAGATCGACAAGCGCGGTTTCGACAAGGACACCGGGGAAGCGCGGAGCGAACAGGTCCGCCGTGAAGGTCTCGCCAAACGTGACGCCCACGAAGATCCGCGCGTCAAGGAGATGTCGGACCAGGGCGCCTACGCGGTGCACAGCTACACGCGCACCGACATGGCCGAGCGGATCACGCACGCCCAGCGTCACGGCGGCGCGGAGCTGGAAGCGCTCCGTCCGCACATCGAGGCGATCACCTCCGGCCTCAACGAGATGCCCGCTTACGAGGGGCTCGTCTCGCGGCGGGTCAACTTCGGGGGCAACGAGAGCGCGATCCGGGCCTTCCTCGAAGCGCACGCCAGGGGCCAGGTCATCGTCGATCCGCAGATGCTGAGCACGTCGCGGGTCACCGCCGAGCATCCGCGCAGCACCTTCCCCGGTGAAGTCGAGATGCGCATCCAGTCGAAGACCGGGCGCCACATCGAAGACCTCGCGTCCATAAAGGACGAACGCGAGGTACTGATGAAATCGGCGACGCAGTTGCGCGTCACCGACGTCAAGATGGGCCCGGGGCACCCCGATCACCCGGACTACAAGAAGCGTCTCGACGACGGATCGCCCAACGACCTGCCGAAGTGGATCGTCGAATGCGAAGAGGTCGTCGCCGGTGACGACGGCCACCTGAGCCCGGACGAGGTCCACCAGAAGGTCGCCGAGCGGCGCGACTACAACAACGCCGTGCAGGAGCGGTTGGCGCAGGAAGCCGCCGACCAGGAAGCCCAGCTGCGCCGCGATCACCCGGAGCTGTTCCAGAACAAGGGTCTCGCGGGGCTGGAAACCAAGGTGGCCGACGGCGAGGGCGGCTGGATCGACGTCACCGACGCCCCGGTCCGGGAGCTTCCCGCCCCGCCGAAGGAACACGCTCCCGACGGCGGCTGGTCCGAGCTGGCGAAGCCGCTCGAAGAGGGCGGGACGCCGGTCATCCACGCCGGTTCGACCGAGACGCCGCACCAGCAGGTCCGGCTGCTCATGGACGAGATCCCGGCGATCGGCGAGGCCAACACCCGCAACTACTACGCGCCCGAGTCGTGGAAGGACGGCTACCAGACGAACTCGGCCGAGGCGCTGGTCGCGTTCGAGGACCGGATGAACGGCGGCGACTCGGTCGCCGCGCCGTCGTCGAGTGGTTCACCGCTGCAGCACGTCGGCGACCGGCTCGGCGGACAGTGGTCCGACCGGAACGGCTTCGCCGACGTCGCCCGTGAGCTGGGCGAACGTCCGGTCGGCGCGCGGACCGCGGTGGCGTTCGAGCATCACGCCGCCGCCGATCCGAACGCGCCGGAAGGCTCGCCGCGGTCGAAGGACCGGGTCGAGACCCGGATCGTCGCCGCGGTGAACACGCCGCACGGCGTGGTCTTCGCCGACCCGATGACCGGGCGGCTCGCGACGCTGCCCGACGATCCGACGTCGATCAAGGCGATGCCGATGGGCGGCGGCGACGCACCGCACACGCCGGAAGCGCCGCACACGCAGGAAGCACCGCACACCGAAACGCCCAAGACCGAGCTCGACATCGCCGACCGGCTCAAGGGCCCGGAGGAAACCCCCGCGCGAATCGACGAGAGCTACCTCTCGGACGACGGATTCCGTGGCACGCCTGAGGATCACAAGAGCCTCCGGGACCGCTACGACAGCGCCGAACTCGCCGAGCAGGCTCGCGAGAAGGCACTCAAGCGGCTCGAAGCCAGCCCGCTGAAGGACCGCGTCTCGCCCGAGGCCGCCGAAGCGATCTACTCGTACTCGCGCGAACACGCGTACGCGATCAACGACGCGAACCGCCGGGGTGAAGCGCACCCCGACTTCGAGAACGCCCAACGCAGCACCCGGGCGATCGTCGGCGCGCTCAACGAACTGCCGGACTTCCACGGCGAGGCCATCCGCGGTATCGACACCAAGGGCGACATGCAGGCCGCCGCGATCATGGCGGCGCACTACGAGCCGGGGCAGACCGTCCCCGAGCCGACGATGACCAGCTCCACGATCAAGACGTCGCCGGACACGAAGTCGAAGTTCGGCCAGGACGTCGAGATCCACATCGTCTCGAAGACGGGCAAGGACGTCTCGTCGCTCGCCGAGAACCCCGGCGAGAACGAGGCCATCAACAAGCCGGCCACGCAGCTTTACGTGCACAGCAAGGAGTTCAAGACTCCGCCGCTGGTCGACCGGCCGAAGTGGGTCATCCACGCCGAAGAGGTCACTCCCGGCGACCCGCGTTACCTCGACCCCGAGACCGCCAAGCAGAAGATGGACGAGCGGCGGGCCCGGCACGCCGCGGAGGCGCCGGAACTCGCGCGTCTCGCCCAGGCGCAATCGATGGCGCGCCTCGGCGGCTTCGACGAGCCGCAGACCCCGCACTTCTCCACGGAGAACCCGGCGGAGCACACGGTCGCGGACGCCGACAAGGGGCCCGAGTACGGCGAACAGCCCGCTCAGGACCACTCCGATGACACGATCGAGCTGCCCACGCCCGAGCGGGATTACTCGTCGATGGCGGTCGCGACCAACCCGCCGAGCGAACCGGCGATCCACGCCGGTTCGGCGAGCCCCGAGCAGCAGGCCGCGTACCTCGCCGACCGGCACCCGCGGCTCGGCGAGGTCAACCCGCACTTCAACGACCCCGACGCGCTGGCGAACGGCTACCGCTCCAACTGCACCCGCACGCCGGGCGCGTACATGGACCGGCTGAACGGCATCGACTCGACCGCTGATCCGCTGCTCGTGCACGAGATGGACAGCCGCGGCACGCTGGAGCACGTCGAAGAGCGGTTCGGCGGGCAGTTCTCCGACCGCGCCGACTACGACACCGTCATCCGCGAGATGCGCGGCATGCCGACCGATCACCACGCGGTCGTGGCGGTGAAGTACCTCGACGAGAACGGCGTCGAGCGCGGGCACGTCGCGATGGTGGCGAACACGCGTGACGGCGTCGCGTTCATCGACCCTCAGTCGGGCGCGCTGATGAACCTGCCGCATCCGCCGCTGAGCATGAAGCTGATGCACGTCGGCGTCCCGGAGGGCCCGGCCGCGCAGCACACCGACGCGCACACCACGCGGACGGAGGCCTCGTCGGAGCGGCCCGTCGACCCGCGGATCGCGTTCGCCAGCGACGACACGCCCGACGTGCCGCCGTCACGGATCGGGCCGGACGGCCGTCCGATCGTGACGCCGCCGCACGACGCGGGCTACGGCATGGCCCACGACGAGCCACCCCGCGGCGACCGGGCCGACGGCGAGCGGTTCCTGACCGATCCCGAGGTCGCGGCCGCGGTGGACGGGCTGGACCCGGACAAGAAGCGGGCCGTCCACGAGGACGAGAACGGGGTCAAGCACGACGTCGGGCCGATGCGGGACTTCATCCGCGAACATCTGCCCGCGCATCCGGAACTCGTCCGGCTGATGGAGCACCCGGACAACGCGTATCTGCGGGCTTCGCTGCTCAACAACCCGATGACCATCGGCAGCCTGCTGCTGCACCCGGAAGCCATCCCGATCCTCGAAGACGCCCTGCGCGACGTCGAGGAACGCGGCTACCAGATGATCGACGACGTCCGTGCGGACGGTCCCGGCGACACTCCGCTGACGCAGGAGCAGCGGGACCTCGCGAACGCGGCGGCGGACATCGCCGCCGACGTGGAGCCCGGCGATCAGTACCACGCCGGCTTCGATCGCGCGGACAAGGGCGACGCCGCGAAGATCCAGGAGTTCCTGGACGCCGAGCGGGAGGCGTGGCCGCGGAACCAGGGCGACCTCAACCGGATCGCCGAACGGATCGCGGAGGAGAACAACGGCGACGCGTCGGGCAGGCCCGGTCCGAAGGACGACGACCGCGCCAAGGCGAAGATCGCGGGCTACGACGGCGACGCGTCGAAACTGACCGACCTGGTGGGCGTGAAGATCCAGTTCGACACGCTGGCCGACGTCTACAACGCGCTGAGCGCGGTGATGGACGATCCGGACCTCCGCATCGTCAGCTTCGACGACCGGTTCGCGAATCCGCAGGACAGCGGGTACCGCGATCTGCAGATGAACGTCCGGCTGCCGAACGGGCACGTCGCCGAACTGCGGCTGCACCTGAAGCACATCGACACCGTTTCGGCCTATGAGCACGCGTTGTACGAGGTCCGCCGGGACTTCCCGACGTACAACCGGACACTGGACGAGGACAACAAGAAGAGGTTATCCCCGGAACAGGCACTGCTCGAAGCGGCGCTGATGGACCGGGTCCGGGAGAAGTTCATGGCCGGACTCCGCAAGGGACTGCCTCCTGAGGAGAACACGTGATCCAGACGCCGTCCTTCTACACGTACTTCGGGAAGACCTACCGCGTCGAATCGACCCCCGACGGGGGCCTGACCGGTTTCCTCCTCAACCTGAGCACCGGCGAGTTCGACGAAAAACCGGAGCACGTGCGCGAGGTCCTGCGGGCGATGGCGAGTTCGGACATCAGCAAGGTGCCCGAAGAGAAGTTCGTCCAGGAGACCGAGCGCGCCCGTGCGTACGAACTCAAGGGCGGCGGGCCGATCTTCGCGCTCTACGAGACCATCGACGGCTTGTACGCGCAGGCGAAGCGGGAAAACCGCCGCGTGGAACCGCAGGAATCGGCGCTGATCAAGTCGCTGCGCGAACGCACCTTCAAGATGTGGGAGGACGAGCTGGCCCGCCGCGCCGCCGGGGAGCCGCCGACCTTCCGGGCGGAACCACGGTTCCCGAACCGGGCGCGATGATTCACGTGGAACAACTCACTCCGGAACAGCAACGCGGGCTGCTGGTCGAGATCGGCAAGCTCATCCGTTCGGGTGCCGCGGACGCGGCGCATCCGGCCGTCGCCGATTTCCGGCAGGCCGGGGACCACACCGAACTCGAGGGCCACAACTGCGCGCCGGCGCCTGAGCTGACCGAACTCTTCGGCAGGCTGCGCACCGGCATGTACGCGATCGGCCGGGGGACCTGGTTGCAGTCGCGGTTCACGCTCAAGCCCGACGGCACCTTCGACTTCGACTTCACCCTCGACGACGAACCGGCGTGGACCGAGCCACCCGCGACTTCGGCGTACCCGGACGAGCTGGCCGCGTTCCCCCGCGACGACGAGCACGTCCCCGACTGGTGGCGCCTGCGCGCGCAGCTGCCCTTGCGCGTCGAGTTCCGGCACGCCCGGATCGTCGACGCGTACACCGAGGGCGAGCCGCCCGTGGTGGACAGACCGGAGCTCGACGAGTCCGAAGCGCCGCTGATCGCGCAATATCTGGAGCGGGAGCCGGCGATCCTCTCCGGCAGCGGGCTCGGGAAGGACATCTTCGACCCCGGGGCCGACGACGACGTCCCCGAGAGCTACCACACCGACGGCACCTGGATCTGGCACGCGTCCGTGCCGCACTACCTGCGGAAATACGGGATCCCGCCGGAGCCGGACCTGGTCGCGCACATCCGCGGCCAGCGGTTCCAGCCGCCGTATGTCGAGCACCTCGTGCGGCGGACCGCGGAAGCGGATCTGCTCGGCAAGCCGCGGCCGAAGCCCGGCCGCTCCGACGTCAAGAAGACCGAGGGCGACATCGCCGCGGAGCTGGAGACAGCGCCGAATCCGGTGCTGACCGACGAAGAACTCCTGGTCGTGCTGGTCAGCAGGCTCGGCGAGCACGCCGTCTGGCCGGAGGCCTACCGCATCGGCGACCGCGCGGACGGCGCCTGGTGCCTCAACTTCACCGAGAAGGGCTGGGAGGTCGCGGCCTATGCGGACGGCGCCCCGGTGTCGCCGAAGTACTTCGACAAGCTCGAAGACGCGTCGCATCAGCTCCTCGGCGCGGTTCTCCTGCATCCGGCGAGGATGACCGCCGGACACGAGACGCCACTGGAGACGGCGAAGGAACTCGCCGACTGGCCGGTGCAGGCGGCGCCGGGTGAGCCTCCCCTCACCTTGCTCCGCAACAAGCGCGTGAGCCGGATGGTCGCCGGTACGGTCGTACTGCGGTTCGGCGAGGAGACCGGCAATCTGGTTCACCACGGAGGGGTACGGTTCGCCACGACGTCCCTGCCGCTGGAACGGGAGCGTGTCGGTGGGACCTACCGGCTGCGACGCCCGCTCCACGTGATCATCGGTGTCACCGTCCCCTGGGCGAACATGCCCGGCGGGGCGGTGGCCTACGTGCTCCCGAGGACCATCGCCGAGCACGTGTCCGACGGCAGCCTGGAGAGGATCGAGTAGGTGGAATCGGCGGAAGCGGTAGCCAAGGTCGAAGAGTGGCTGCGCGCGGTCCACGGTCCGGACGTGTCCGAACCGGGCGGCGCCGGCCTGCGCGTCGACCACGAGAAGGTCCAGCGCATCCCCGAGGGCTGGTCTGTCCCCTACAACACGATCGCCTTCCTCGACGAGGGTCATGCCGAGAAGGAGATCTTCCCGCCGCCGTCGGTGATCGTCCGCGAACCGGACGGCGAGCTGCGCCAGGCGCATCCGCAGCCCGGCGGGCTCAGCGTCCCGGTCGCGTTCCCCGGCCAGGAGGCCTGGCGCGAGGTCGTCGACCCGGAGTACGCGAAGGCCGGGCTCGGTGACCTCGGTGTCCCGCCGCCGGTCGTCGCGGGGTGGGTCAAGGTCAACGCGGAAGGCGTGCAGACCGGCGAGGAACGGGAGAACCCGGAGTACAAGGCCGGTCCGATCCGCCGCGGCTACCCGAAGCCGGAGAACAAGCTCGAAACGCTGCTGTCCTTCGCCAGTGTCGGCTGGCTGACCAGGGAACAGCTGCTCGTCGGGCTGCTGCGCTGCGAGGTCTACGTGCCGCTCGACCTGGCGTCGGGCAAGACGGAACGGTTCTACTTCAACGAGGAACGCGCCGAGCTGCGGGTGTTCAGCTCGACCAGGAACCTCCCGTCCCGTGAGCACGGGTACTGGAAGGTCGACATCGCCACCCTCGCGGGTTACGAGAGCCCGCCGAACCTGGTGATCAACGGCGGTCCCGCGACGTTCGAGGACGTCAGCGGCGCCGAGCTCGCCGAGACCGCGCTCCGGTTCCCGCGCCGGGGCCCCGGCGTCGACGTCAACGAGCGCTGCCCGGAAGCGGATCCGGAGCTGGAGACGCTCGCCGTCGACACCGCCGCGAAGATGGGCCTGTCCGAACCGGTGAAGCCGCCGCTGGCCGCCGCCGAACGAGCCCGCCGCCGCGGATTCGAGCTGAGCGCCGAGGAATGCCAGAAGACCGTCCTCGGGCAGTCGTGGCTGGCGCGGCTCCGGCAGCCGGAACCACCCCGCGGCCGTCCGAACGACCTGCGGGCCAACGGGCTGGCGCCGAGCTACGACAACGAAGGCCAGATCCAGCCGCGCCTGGACACCTTCGGCAAGTACTTCGAGCGAGACCGCTCCAGCTCGCGTTACGGCTGGCAACGCGTCACGGGCGCGTACGTCGGCTTCGCGCTCGGCGAGGCGCTCGGCGCGGCCGTCGACCGGATGCGGCTCGACGAGATCCACACCACCTACGGCCCGGACGGCGTCACCGATCTGCCGGTCGCGTTCGACCTGCCCGGCCGGATCGGGCCGCTCACCCAGCGGTTGCTGTTCTACACCGAAGCCGTGATCCGCAGCCCGCATCGCGAGCAGCCGGAGAACCGCGACGCCGAAAAGGCGCTCGGGACGGTCGCGCGCAACTCACTGATGCGCTGGCTGCACACCCAGGGCGCGCCGCTGGACAATGCCGACGGCTGGCTCGTGAAGGTGCCGGAACTCCGCGTCCGCCGCACCCCCGACGACGCCGAACTGAACGCCTACCACGCGCTGGCGACCATCTCGCCGACGGCGATGCCGATGAGCGGGCCGGACGCGCTGGTCGCGGCGCTGCCCGCGGCGATGACCGCGGCCGGGCCGGGCAGCGCGATGAGCGGCGGTGTCCGGCAGGCGGTGCGCGACCTGGTCGCGGTGACCCATCCGGGCGAGGTCGACGTCGAAGCGGCGACCTACCTGACCTGGCTGTTCGAACCCGCGCTCACCTCGGAGGCGTTCAGCTATCCGGTCTGGAACACCTCCCGGGAGATCTTCAGCGACCAGAACCCGCACCAGCGGGGGCCGGTCTGGGCGGATCTCAAGGCGATGGTCGCGGAATCGGTGCCGTTCTTCGGCAAGCACGGCCTGCCCGATCTGCGGGTCCCGGAGCTGATCGGCGACGGCAAGGGCACGCTTTCGGTGCTGGGCCGCGCGTTCGCGGCGCTGTCCGGTTTCGAGAACTATCCGGAGCAGGCGCTGCTGCGGGCGGTCAACCACTCCGGCCGCAGCGCGATCACCGGTGCCATCGCCGGCGCCCTGCTCGGCGCCCGCACCGGCATCCCGGGCCTGCCGCAGAAGTGGGTCGAGCAACTGGAACTGCGTTACCTGCTGGAGAACATCGCCACGGACGCGTTCTGGCACTTCGACCGCCATTCGGCGCTGCACGAGGTCGACGGCTGGTCCCAGCGCTATCCGCGCTGGTGAAGGATCCTGGGGATGGGGGCGGAGCTGAGATGCAGCCTGGAAAAGCGACCGAAGGCGTGAACCCGCCCCGGCCGAAGGCCTCGCTATCGCGGTGGCAGGGCGCCCTTTCCACCGCCGGGACGTGCACGACCGAGCGGCGTCCTGCCGACGTCGATCGCGAACGCGGGTTCACCGACAGGCAACGGGAATGGGGACGATGAACGAAGAGGAAGCCGTCAGCCGCGTCGAGGAGTGGCTGGCGGGCCGAGGCGGGGAGGGCACCGGCGCGTTGCGGGTGCGCCGCGACTACGTCGTGCGCGCGACCGACGGCTGGAACGTCACGTACAACACCGTCGGCTGGCTCGACGGGACCGACCCCGGCACCGGCCTGTTCCCCAGCCCGGTCGCCTTCGTCCCGGACGACGGCGGCGAGATCAGCCTCGACCTGGAACTGATGGCCGTTTCGGCGGCAGGCGACGACACGGACGCGTTCACCCGGTGGGCGGAGGTCGTCGACCCCGAGTTCGACCCGGACGCGGTGCCCGGCCTGCCCGTGCCGAAGGCGGCGATCCTGCGCTGGGAGCAGCACACGCTGTACGGCGAGCCGACCGGCGCGGTCCGCGCGAACCCCGACCACCGGCCGGGGCCGCGGTTCTCCGGCCGCCCGGCACCGGAAAGCCCGGTCGAGACGCTGCTCGGCTACCTTCGCGTCGAGTGGATCACGCCGGAGGAGTTCGTCCACTGGATGCTCGACCTCGACGTCCTCGCCCCGATCAAGGACGGCCACCTGCAGGCCCGAGACTTCGGTGACGCGGGCGCGCGCTTCGTCGTCTACACGTCCGAAGCGCAGGTGCCGTCCGAGTACACGGCGTGGCAGCGGGTCCAGCCCCGAGTGCTCCTGCGCCGGGCCAAGGACAATCCCGGGGTGGGGCTGCTGGTCAACCCCGGCCGTCCGGAGACCTTCAACGTCTACCCGGAAACGCTGCGGCAGGTCGCCGACCTCGACCTTCCGGCGGGCACCGAGCGCCCCGAATCCGTCGGGCGCCCCGCGTACTTCAGCGGGGAGTACGCCACTCCGGCCGTCGCGAACCTGCGGAGCCTCGTCGACCAGGCGCGGGACAACGGCTACCCGCTGAGCGGCGAAGAGCTCACCCGCTACACGCAGGCCGCGACGCTGTCTTTCGAGCGCTCACGGGCGAAGTACGACGGCCGACCGCTGCCGGAACTGCCCGAAGACCTGTTCGCCAACGGTCTCGTGACGCACTTCTACGACAACGGCGAACCTCGCCCGAGCGCCTGGACCTTGGGGAAGTTCTACGACCCGACGCTCCCCGTCGGCAGCTTCGCGTACCCGCGGCTTCTCGGGGCGTACGTCGGCTTCGCGCTCGGAGACGCCTTGGGCTCGGGCGCAGATCCCGCCGACGGCTTGCCACTCGGCGGGCTGACCCGGCAACTGCTGTTCCACACCGAATCGGTGATCCGCGGCCTCGACCCGACCCCGGACAAGCCCGAGATCCCGGCGTCGCTGCCCGCGGGTGGGCGGCCGGACGGCTGGGTAGCGAAGGCCACCGAAGGTGCCGGGCCGGCCCCCGCGGAGTTCTCCGCCATGTTGGTGACCGCGCTCGCCGCGACGGTGACCGGCGGCGTGCAGGGCCCCGCCGACAGCACGTTCTACGCGATGAAGGTCGTCCGCGAGCTGGTCGGATCCGCCGCCGGTCACGAGGTCGTCCACGGCGCCGAACTGCTGGTGAACGTGTTCCGCGCCCAGCTCGCCGCCCAGAACGGCGAACCGGCGGTCGCGAACTTCCTCGAAGGCTTCGACGAGTACAGCGGAGAGGTCGGCGAGCTGGTCAAGACCGTGCTCGATCTCCGGAACGACATCGACGGCGACAGTGCCGCTGACGTCGAGCAGTTCGACAGCATCGGTGACGGCCGGACGCCGCTCTCGGTGCTCGGCCGGGCGCTGTTCGCCGCCGCGAAACGGGGTTACGACGCCGAAGCGGCGCTGGCGCTGGCCGTTCGCGGCGGCCCAGTGACCGCGGCGCTGACCGGGGCGATGGTGGGCGCCAGACTCACCGTGCCCGGCCTGCCGGAGGCCTGGCTCGCCGCGTACGCCGGTCTCGGCGTCGTCGACGCCATGGCGGGCGACGCGTATTACTACTTCAACCGCTTCGGCCTGCCCCGCGAACCCGAAGAGCGGCGACGCTGGGACGCGAACCGGTATCCACGAGGAGATCAGTAGAGAAATGCGCGAGTGGCTTCAAGATCCGGCGACCAGGTCGCGGCTGCGCGGCAGCCTGTTCGCCGGCGCGATCGGCGACGCGCTCGGCGCGAAGACCGAGTTCGACTCGATCGACCGCATCCGGGAGATCGCCGGACCCGCCGGGATCACCGACCTGATCCCCGCGTACGGCGGCGTCGGCCGGATCACCGACGACACCCAGATGACGCTGTTCACCCTGGAAGGCCTGATCAGGGCCCACCACGGGACCGAACCCGTCGAGCAGTCGTTGCAGCTGGCCTACCAGCGCTGGCTGCACACCCAGGGCGTCTCGTGGGAACGAGCCCGCGGCCCGCGGGACACGAGCGCGGAACCGGACGGCTGGCTGATCACGAACCGCGAGCTGTTCAGCCGTCGCGCGCCCGGCCTCACCTGCTTCAGCGAGCTGGAGGCGTACGGCAAGACGGGCGTGCGCGCCGGTATGGACAAACCGGTGAACAACTCGAAGGGCTGCGGCGGGATCATGCGCGCCGCGCCGATCGCGTTGTGGTCGGACGACCTGGCCGAGGTGTTCCGCCTCGGCGCCGAGAGCGCGGCCCTGACGCACGGTCACCCGAGCGGGTATCTCTCGTCGGGTGCCTTCGCGGTGATCGTGCGCGAGCTGCTGCTCGGGAAACCGCTGCTCGACGCCGTCGCGACCGCCCGCGCCGAGCTGGAGAAGTACCAAGGGCACGAAGAGCAGAGCGTCGCGCTGGACCAGGCGCTCGCCCTGGCCGGGCAAGGTGCCCCGACGCCGGAGAAGCTCGAAACCCTCGGCCAGGGGAACATCGGCGAAACCGCGCTCTCCATGTCGGTCTACGTCGCCCTGACCACCACGGACGCGAACACCGCGCTGCTCGTGTCGGTGAACCACAGTGGCGACAGCGACTCGACGGGGTCGGTCTGCGGGAACCTCGTCGGCGCGATGTACGGCGAACAGGCCTTGCGGCCGGACTGGCTCGAAAAGCTGGAACTGGCCGAGGTGATCGGACGGCTGGCGGACGACGCGCTCGCGGAGTTCGGCGGGAACGCACCGGGTGACGACCGGTGGTACGCCCGCTATCCGGCCCACTAGATTTACCTCCGGTTTGGGGTACTTGGGGAGGGGACACATAGTGCGTTACCGGGTTCAAGCGGCGGAGCGGCCGGATGGCCTGTACGCCGTCTGGGGGGACACCGTCTTCGCGGCCCAGCGGTCGACCGAAGACGGCACGCTGCTGCTCATCGCGCCGCCGGGGGAAGCGGCGCCCGAGGGTTTCGATCGCGACTGGAACGGCCGTCCGGCCCGGGTCGTGCTGAACGGCGAGGTCGGGGCGACCTTCAGCCTCCAGTCGCACGGCCGGTTCGACGACGAGCACTTCCAGATCGCGCCGAACACCGCCGGCGGCGACCTGACCTTGCGGTGGGCGGGCGAGGACGCGGCCCGCGCGGCCGAACTGGGCCTGACGGACTTCTCGACCACCGCCTCGCCGTCAAGGCTGACGGCGTTGTGGCAGACCAGGCACGACTTCGTCGAGACACCGGACGCCCGGCCGGCGATCGGCACGGGTGACCAGGGCGCGCTGCTGCGTGGCATCGGCCGGACCCTGCTGCGGGTGCTGCCGACGGGCTGGCAGCGCGTCGGCGCCCAGTTCCGGCAGGTCGGCGACTACTCCGAACTGGAGGTCCGCTCGGTCGGCGACGAGGGCAACGGCCCGGTGTCGGTGTCGATCGCGGCCCCGCCGGAGCTCGGTTCGCTGTTCGCGCGGTTGCGCGCGGCGATGCACCAGCCCGAGACCGGCACCTGGTTCCAGGGCACCTTCACGCTCGACTCGGAATCGCATTTCGACTTCGACTTCGACGCCGAGCAGGAACCGACCTGGCGGCTCGCGCCGAACGAGGGCGGGAAACCGTCGCCGCGCGCGTACGCGACCGAGCTCGCGATCTTCCCGCGCGACACCAAGCACGTCCCGGCCTGGCTTTCGGCCAAGGCGGGACTGCCGCTGGACGTCGTGTTCCGGCACGCGAAGGTCGTCGACGCGCACAACGAGGGGGAACGCCCGGTCGTCAACCGGCCGCCGGTGCCGCCGGAGATGATGCGCGGCGTCCTGGACTACCTCTTCCGCTCGCCGGTGGCGCTGACCCGGCCGGGCCCGCAGCCTGACATCTTCACCCCGAACGGCCCGCCGGACGTGCCGAACGCCTTCCACACCGACGGCGTGTGGATCTGGCCCGCCGCGGTCCCGCACTACCTGCGCAAGTACGGGGTGCCGCCGGAGCCGGAGCTGATCGAGCACATCCGGGCCGCCGGATTCCGGCCGCCGCTGGTCGGCGAGCTGGTGCGGGCGACCGCCGAGGCGGAGATCGTCGGCAAGCCGCGGCCGCCGCAGACCGCGGCGGACCTGCCGGACGAAAGTGCCCGCACCCGCGTCGAACGCGACGGCGAACCCGCGCGCGACATCCGGGCCGTCGAGGTACTGGACGTGCTGTACCAGCGGCTGGCCGAGCACGGGGTGGCGCCGACGTCCTACCGGATCGGCGCGAACGCGGTACCGGAACCCGGCCTCTGGACCCTGCGCCGCACCGAGAGCGGCTGGGAGGTCTCGCGTCCGCCGACGGACGAGCCGGTGGCGTTCGCCAAACTCGAAGAGGCGGCGCGGTTCTTCCTCGGCACCCTGCTGCTGTACCCGGCGCGCGGCGCGGTGGGCGCGAACGAGGAGTCCGACAACCCGGCCGACTGGCCGATCCTGCCGCTTCGGGGCGAACCGCCGCTGAACTTCTTCCGCCGCAAGCGGATCGTCGTCCTGCCGTCGGGCACCACGGTGCAGCGGTTCGGGAACGAGACCGGCAACCTCGTGCACGCCGAATCGGCGCGGTTCATCGAGACGTCGCTGGCCGCGGACCGCGAACGGGAACGCCGCCTCTACCGCGTCGTACGGCCGCTGCGCGTGGTCACCGGTATCACCGCGCCGTGGAACGGGACACCGGGCGGGGCCGTGGCCTACGTGCTGCCCCGGCCGATCGCCCAGCACCTCGAAACCGGCGCGCTTTCCCGCGTCCAGTAGCCGCGCCGAGGCGGAACATGCGTGTCTGGAGGCGTAACTCGCGTGCTTGAAGGTGATCCGGCTCTGATCACGCGAGTTACGCCTTCAATCACGCGTGTGTCGCCTTCAATCACGCGAGTGGCGGGTTCCACGCACCTGAGACGCACGTGACTGAAGCCGGAACTCGCGTGCTTGAAGGCGTAACTCGCGTGATTGAGGGCGTAACTCGCGAGATCCGGCGTGATCCGGCTCAGGAAGCGGTGATCAGCACCGCGGGCGACCACCAGTAGTCCGCGAGCGGCTCGATCCGGATACCGGTGAAACCCGCTTCCTTCAGCTGCGAAGCCCAATCGGTGGCGGGCTGCTCCCAGTTCGTGCGGTCCGCCCCCGGTTTGACCAGGCCGAGCAGGATCGGCAGCAGGAACCCCTGCGCCACCAGCGACGCGTCCTTGCCGTACTCCGAGATCCCGCGTTCGTAGCGGGTGACCAGGGAAAGCAGGTACTCGGAGCTGTCTTCGTCGTACTCGGGCACGTCGAACTCAGCGAGCACCAGGCACGCGGTGCGCGGCCGCAGCGCCCGCAGGACCTCGGTGCGCTCGCCGGTCGGGATCGACTGGAGCGCGAAGGTCGACTGCGTCAGCTGCCACTGCCGGTCGTCGTCGCGGGCGAGGAACTCCTGCGCGGTCGCGTGCCAGGTGTGCAGGCCGTGAGTGCCGTCGAGCTGCTTGCGCGTGTCCTCGAGCAGCGCGTTCGACGGCTCGACGAGGTCGATCCGGCCCGGCTGCCGGTCCGCCTGTTCGAGCGCGGGGACGACGGCGAGCCCGTCGCCGCAGCCGAGGTCGAGCAGCGAACCGACACTGCCGTAGCGCCGGGCGAGCATGGCGCTGAGCTGCCGGTAGAGCTGGACGTTCCCGCCGCCGCGGATGAACGCCGTGAACGCGGCCGGCTGGTCGTACACACCTCCGCCGCCGCCTTCGGTCAGGTACCGGTGCAGTTCGACGCCGAGCGTGGATCCGGCACGCTCGGCGAGGTCCGCTGCCGTGGCGCGGTCACCGTCGCGATACGCGGTGAGCGCTTCGGCCAGGACGTCCGATTTCTTCATGTTCTCCTGTTTACCGTCAAAACGGCACCCAAAGGGTGACTCTGGTGCCATTGCCCGGAGCGGACTCCACCCGCGCGGTCCCGCCGACCTCGTTCAGCCGGGCGGTGATGGACTCGCTGATGCCGAAACCGGCAGGCCGGGAGTCGAGGCTGAATCCGGCGCCGTGATCGCGGGTGATCACCGCGACGCCGCCTTCCTGCTCCTCGACCCGGACGACGACCTTGTCCGTCCCGGCGTGTTTGAGCGTGTTGCGCAGGGACTCGCGGACGGCGTCGCGGATGGCGATCTGCCGGACCTCCGAAAGCGTGTCGTCGTCGAGTTCGGCGATCACCAGCTGGGCACGCAGCCCGTCCCGCGCCATCTCCGCCGCCAGCGACGCGAGCTTCTCGCCCAGCGGCCGTGAACCCGCTTCCGACCGTTCCGAAGCCTCGGTTTCGATCGTCCGCCGCAGCTCCAGCGACTGCGCCCGCGCCAGGCGCTGGACCTCGTCGAGCCGCGTGGCCGGGTCGCCCTTGTTGGCCAGTGCGATCGCTTCGAGGGTCTGCAGCACGGAGTCGTGGAGCATCCGGTGCTGGCGGGCGCGTTCGGCGATGCGGCCGTTGCGGATGCCGTACGCGAGCGCGAGCCGCGTGCCGAGCCCGATCAGGACGAGCGCGCCGCTCGCGGTGAAGAGGACACCGAGGATCGACGGGAAGGTGGCCATGGCGTCGCCGGGCGCGGCCTGGCCGGTGCCGAGCAGGGACGCGAGCATCCGCACCGGGAAGCTGCCGACGGCGAGCGCCGCCGCGGCGGGCATGCCGAGCGCGAGCGCCAGGAGGGCGACCTCGCCGAGCAGGTGCTTGCCGGGGATCGCCATCGCTTCGGTGAACACCGACGCCGGCACCAGCGCTCCGACCGCGAGCGGCGCGAGCAGCGTGAACACGAGGTCGACCGCCAGCAGCCGGACGGCGTGCTGCGGGCGGAACGGCGCCGAGCGCAGCATCCACCGGATGCCGTACAGCGAGAGCCCGGCCGAGCCGAGGGCCACCAGCCCGACCGGCCCGATCCCGATCATGCCGTGCGTGGAGACGTAGACGCCGAACGCGCCGGGCACCGCGAAGAGCCGGTAGACCAGCGGGACGAGGGCGACGTAGCGGGCGGCTCTGAGCAGCAGGTTGTCGCGATGGGCCGTGTCGATGGGCCCCGACATGTGCTGGATCCGCCGGAGCGCGCGCATCGGTGTCGGATCGCCGACCTCGTCCGACAGCTCGCTCGTCGCCGTCGCCAGCGCGGGCGCGCCCCGACGCAGCAACGTCACCAGAAAACTGGGCGGCCGCTTCGCCATGGATTTTCCCCCTGCCCGGAGCACCGGCAGGAGTATCTCCGGTTACGCCGCGTGGATCCAGAGACCAACGGGGTTTATCTCAGCCTATGCCGTTTTCGGCGGCCCATTTCCGCAGTTCGGCCACCGCCTCGTCGTGCTCCAGCGGACCGCGGTCCAGCCGCAGTTCCTTCAGGTGCTTCCACGCCTTGCCGACGTCCGGCCCGGGCTTGAGGCCGAGGATCCGCATGATCTCCTCGCCGTTGAGGTCCGGGCGGACCCGGTCGAGGTCCTCCTGCGCCTGGATCGCCGCGATCCTTCGCTCGAGGTCGTCGTAGGTCGCCTGCAGCGCGGCCGCCTTCTTGCGGTTGCGGGTCGTGCAGTCGGCGCGCACCAGCTTGTGCAGCCGGGGCAGCAGGTCGCCGGCGTCGGTGACGTAGCGCCGCACCGCCGAATCCGTCCACTCGCCCTTGCCGTAGCCGTGGAACCGCAGGTGCAGGAACACGAGCTGGCTGACGTCCTGGACGATCTCCTTCGAGAACTTCAGCGCCCGCAAACGCTTGCGCACCATCTTCGCGCCGACGACCTCGTGGTGATGGAAGCTCACGCCGCCACCGGGCTGGAACTCGCGCGTCGCGGGCTTGCCGACGTCGTGCAGGAGCGCCGCGAGCCGCAGGATCAGATCCGGCTCGGAGGTCGGTTCGTGCGACTTCTCCAGGTCGATCGCCTGCGCGAGCACGGTCAGCGAGTGCTGGTAGACGTCCTTGTGCTGGTGGTGCTCGTCGATCGCCAGCCGCATCCCGGGCACTTCGGGGAGCACGCGATCGGCGAGGCGGGTGTCCACCAGCAGTTCGATCCCGGGCCGGGGGTCGTCCGCCAGCAGCAGCTTCGACAGCTCCGCCTGCACGCGCTCGGCGGTGATCCGGTCGATCTCCTCGGCCATCGACGCCATCGCGTCGACCACCCGCGGCGCCGCGGTGAACCCGAGCTGCGCGGAGAACCGGGCCGCCCTCAGCATGCGCAGCGGGTCGTCGGCGAAGGACTCCTGCGGGGTCGCCGGCGTGTCGAGCACCTTGTCCTGCAGCGCCTGAAGCCCGTCGTGCGGGTCGACGAAGGTCTTGTTCGCCAGGTCGATCGCCATCGCGTTGACCGTGAAGTCGCGGCGGAGCAGATCTCCCTCGATGCTGTCGCCGAAGGTGACCTCGGGGTTGCGGCCGACGCGGTCGTAGCTGTCGGCGCGGAACGTGGTGATCTCCAGGGTCATGCCCTGTTTGGTCACGCCGACGGTGCCGAACGCGATACCCACGTCCCACACCGCGTCGCCCCAGGCGCTGACGATCTTGAGCACCTGGTCCGGGCGGGCGTCGGTGGTGAAGTCGAGGTCGCTCGACAGCCTGCGGAGCATCATGTCGCGGACGCTGCCGCCGACCAGGTACAGGCTGTGTCCCGCCTTCGCGAAGAGCTTCGCGAGCTCGTCCGCCAGCGGGGAGATGCGCATCAGCTCCGTCACAGCGTTCTGCATCGCAGTGCTCTTCCCCGCAATCGCCTGCCCGGCGACCACCTTGTTCACGACAATCCCACCACGATTTGGATGTACTTGCTGAGGTACTTACTACGACCCGGCCCACCATGGGCACGGAGAGCCAGCGTACCTGTACCGCCGTTTGCTCTAGCATCGCAGCATGTCTGGATCAGCCGGGCGCTCCGGCGCTCCGAAGCCGGGCCGCCGGCGGAGGCGCAGGCGGGGAAGGCGGCTGACCACGGTCGACGAAACCTCGGCCGGCGGCCTCGTCGTCGACGCCGAACGGGCGAACGCCGCGCTGATCGGGCGGCTCGACCGGCACGGCAGACTGCTGTGGTCGCTGCCGAAGGGCCACATCGAGGACGGTGAGACGGTGGAGCAGACGGCTGTGCGCGAGGTGAAGGAGGAGACGGGCATCTCCGCGCAGGTCCTGCAGCCCCTCGGCACCATCGACTACTGGTTCGTGGCCGAACGTCGGCGCGTGCACAAGACAGTGCACCATTTCATCCTGGAATCCACCGGCGGCGAACTTTCGGACGAGGATGTAGAGGTGACCGAGGTCGCCTGGGTCCCGCTCGCCGACCTGGAGACCAAACTCGCCTATTCCGACGAGCGCAAGCTGGTCCGGAAGGCCAAAGAACTCTTCGCGCAGCAACAGCACACCGCCGAGGGAGCACCTGAGTGAAGCGGCTTGCCGCCACTGTCCTGTCGATCCTGTTCCTGGTCTTCACCGTGTTGCCCGTCGCGGGCGCGCAGGCCCAGGAGCAGCCCCGGCTGCGCGTGGACCTCGACCAGCTGAACCCCCGCGTGATCACCTCGAACTCGGCTTCGCTCACCGTCACCGGCCGCGTCACCAACGTCGGCGACCGGCGGATCAGCAAACTGGGTGTCCGGCTGCAGCTGGGCACGCGGCTCCAGACCGAGCAGCAGATCGGTGACGTCCTCGCCGGCGACAAGTTCAAGGATCTCGCCGCGACCGAGTTCGTCGACCTCGAACCGGACGAGCTGGAGCCCGGGCAGAGCGCCGCGCTGAACCTGTCCGTGCCGCTCGGCCAGTCGTCGAAGCTCCAGTTCCCCAAGACCGGCGTGTACCCGCTGCTGGTCAACGTCAACGGCACCCCGGATTTCGGCGGTCCCGAACGGCTGGCGGCGGTCACCCTGCTGATGCCGGTGCTCGGTGTCCCCGGCAAGGCTTCCGGGTCACGTCCACCGACAGTGCCGTCCGCGCCGTCCACGAGCCTGCTGTGGCCGATCGCGAACAGCGCCGTGCACGTCGTCTCCGCCCCGCTCGGTGGCCCGCTGACCTTGGCGGACGAGCGGCTGGCGGACGAACTGGCCGCCGGCGGACGGCTGGACTCGCTGGTCGAGGCGGCGCGCGCGGCCGAGGCCGACACGAAGGTGTCGTCGTCGTTGTGCCTGGCCATCGACCCCGACCTGGTCGCGACCGTCGACGGGATGACCCGCGGCTACCAGATCGCCGGCGGCGCCCCCGGCAAGGGCGTCGAGACCGCGAAGAACTGGCTCGGCAGGCTGAAGGCGCTGGTCGCGGGCCGGTGCGTGGTCACCCTCCCGTTCGCCGACGCCGACCTCACCGCGCTGACGAAGGTCCGCGCCGGTGACGCCACCGACACCGCGCTCATGACCACCGCGCTCGGCGGCGCGGCGACGATCAAGAACCTGCTCGGCATCCAGCCGCAGGACGGCGTCCTCTGGCCCGGCGGCGCCCTCGACTCGCAGACCCTCGAAGCGATCGGCAAGGCGGGCGTCAAGACCGTGCTGACCGATTCGGGCAAGCTCCAGTCCCGCACGCCGCTTTCGAGCGGAGTCTCGATCGAGGGAACGGACCTGCGCGCGCAGCCGATCGACGCGCTGATCTCGGCCGCGCTGAACGGCTCGGAGTCGACCCAGAACGGGCTCGGCGCCATCGCCTTCCGCGCCGGCCTCGGCGGGCAGAGCGAGGGGCCGCAACGCTCGCGGCTGCTGATCGCGCCGCCGCGGCACTGGACCGCGACCGGCATCGAGCTCACCACGTTCCTGGAGCGGTTGGGCGAATTCCACGCCGCCGGTCTCCTCAAGTCGGCGCCGCTGCCCGAACTGCTCGGCGAGGGCCCGTCCGGGTCGGCGTCGGTCAACTACGACCCGAAGGATCTGTCGGCCGCGACCAGCGGCGACGTCACCGCGAAGATGTCCCAGCTCGACGACGAGACGCTGGGCCTGTCGGCCGCGATGACGATGGACGCCACCAAACGGGTGCCGCCCGCCGACGTGATCGCTCCCGTACGGCTCGCTCTCATCCGCGCCGCGTCGACGTCGTGGCGCGGCGCGGACGCCGCGACCGTCACCGGCAACGCCCGCGGCGATCTGGAGGCGATCCGCAGCCAGGTCACCGTCGAGCGGCCGAAGCAGACGATCGCGCTGGCGTCCGGCGCGGCGCCGCTGCCGGTGTTCATCACCAACAACCTGCCGGTCGGCGTCGCCGTCCAGGTCGCCTTGAAGAACAACGTGGGCCTCCGCCCGACCGACGACACCCTGTTGCAGGCGCAGATGGTCCCGGCCAACAGCGCCCGCAACCGGCTGCTCCCGGTCGAGGCGCTGCGGGCGGGCCGGTTCAGCGTCGACGTCTCGCTGACCACGCCCGACGGGACCCCGCTCGGCTCGGCCGCGCGCTTCGAGCTGACGTCCACGGAATACGGCGCGATCACCATCATCATCACCATCACCGCGGCCGGCGCGCTGCTGCTCCTGTCGTCCCGGCGGATCTACCGGAGGATCAAGGACTCGCGAGCCGATCGGGCGAACGAAACCGCCCCGCGTGTGACCGAGGACGCACAGGTTTAAGTGTTTCCGGCCGTTGCCGATTACCCTGGGTCGAACGATGCCGCCGGGCATCACGTAGCCGAGCACCGAGGATTGGGCACGCGTTGGAAAGAGAGCCGGGTGTACCGCCCGAGCGTGCAGGCCGTCCCCGGCGCGAAGGCACTCCGCCACCGCCACGCCGCACCGAAGGACAGCCACGCCGTCCGGAGCGTCGTCAGCCGCCCCCGCAGCAGCCCCCGCCCGAACGCGGTGAGCGGCCGCGGCGGGCCACGCCGCCTCCGCAGCAGCCGCCGCCGGACGGCCGCCGCCAGCGGGTGGCCGGCCGTCCCGACGACGAAACGCGCCGGCTGAGGCCACCCCAGAACCCGCCGCCGCCACCGCGGAAAATGCCCCCTGGGCAGGGGACTCCGCCCCCACCGACCCGCCGTCAGCCGGTGCCGCCTCCGCAGGGGCCGCCGCTGCCGCAGCCGTCGCAGAACCAGGCGCCGCGCCGACCGGCCTCCCAGCCACCGCAGGCCCTCCATCAGACACCGCCCCCGCCGCATCGCGGGCGCCGCCAGCCGCCACCGGTCCGCCCGTGGCAGGTCGACCGGCGCGACGAACCCGACGCGACGCGGTTCATCCCGCGCACCCCCGGCGTCCCGATGGGCTCACGCTGGCCGGTCGCCGACCCCGACGTCCTCCGCCCGTACGACCAGCTCGCCACGCAGGTCATGCCGGCGATCAAGGACGCGCCGCTGGTCAAACCGCGGCCAGGGGACACCGGCGAACAGGATGTCGCCGCTCCGGCGAAGGCACCGTCGATCGCGAAGTCCAGCGGCCGGATGGCGATCGCCTCGCTGATCAGCCGCATCACCGGCTTCGCGTGGAAGCTGCTGCTGGTCGCGGCCATCGGCGCCCAGGTGGAGAACGACTCGTTCAACGTCGCCAACACGATGCCGAACATCATCTTCGAACTGCTGATGGGCGGCGTGCTGTCGAGCCTCGTGGTCCCGCTGCTCGTGCGGTCGCAGGACGACAAGGACGGCGGCGAGGCGTACACGCAGCGGCTGGTCACGGTGGCGGGCACGCTGCTCGTGGTCGGGACGACGATCGCCGTCTTCGCGGCGCCGTTGATCACCAAGCTCTACGTCGACGACAAGGGCCAGGCGAATCCCGAGCTGGTCACCGCGTTCGCGTACCTGCTGCTGCCACAGATCTTCTTCTACGGCGTGTTCGCGCTGCTCTCGGCGGTGCTGAACGCGAAGAACATCTTCGGCCCGACGGCGTGGGCACCGGTGATCAACAACCTCGTCGTCATCTTCACGATCCTCGTCGTGTGGATCATGCCGGGGAACATCTCCACCGATCCGGTGTCGATCACCGACCCCAAGCTGCTGACGCTGGGCATCGGCGTGACCTCGGGCATCGTGGCGCAGTCGGTGCTGCTGATCCCGCCGCTGCTGCGGTCGGGCTTCAAGTTCAAATGGCGCTGGGGCATCGACAAGCGCATGAAGGAGTTCGGCGGGCTGGCGCTCTGGACCGTCGGCTACGTCGCGGTCAGCCAGATCGGCTACACGATCACCACCCGCGTCCTGACCAGTGGTTCGCAGGGCGGTGTGACCGCGTACAGCAACGCGTGGCTCCTCTTCCAGCTGCCGTACGGCGTCATCGGCGTGTCGCTGCTGACCGCGATCATGCCGAGGATGAGCCGCGCGGCCGCGGACGGCGACCACAAGAAGCTGATCGGCGACCTCTCGTACGCGTCCCGCATCTCGACGGTGATGCTCGTACCGATTTCCGCCGTGATGACCGTCGTGGGCGGTTCGGTCGGTATCGCCCTGTTCACCCTGGGCAAGGGCACGGTCGAGGACGCGTCGCGGATGGGCGAGGCGCTGGCCATCTCCGCGTTCGCGCTGCTGCCGTACGCGCTGGTCATGCTGCAGATGCGGGTGTTCTACGCGATGAAGGACGCGCGGACACCGGTGCTGATCATGATCGTGATGACCGTGGTGAAGGTGCCGCTGCTATACCTGTGCCCGGCGCTGCTGTCGCCGGACAACATCGTGCTCGGCGTGATGATGGTCAACGGCCTCACGTTCGTCGTCGGCGCGATCCTCGGTCAGGTCTGGCTGTGGGTGACCCTCGGGAATCTCCGGAGCAAGCGGGTTCTCGGGGTGATCCTCTTCACGGTCGTCGCGAGTGTGCTCGGGGTCGGCGCGGCGTGGCTCGCCGGGCAGATCGTCCCTGACTCGTTCGGGCCTACTTTCCATGCCTGGGTGAAACTTCTGCTGCAGACGGTGGTCGGGATCGTGGTGTCGTTCGGCGTGCTCATGGCCTTGAAGGTCGAGGAATTGAAGCCAGCCACGGCGAGGATCACCCGGTTGATCAAGCGCGGATAACGATTCACGTACGGATGGCGCGCGTTCACGGGTCGTATTCTGGGTACCCTCGGGGCGGGAGCTACGCGGGAGAGTGCGGTGGATACGAGACGGAGCGAACAGGCAGGGGAGGCCGGCCAGATGGGCATCCGGGCCCAAGGCGGGTCGCTGGCCCCTGGCCGGGTCGTCGGTGACGGCCGGTATCGCCTGCTCGCACAGTTCGGGGTGGACGAGCGGGCCGCCGCGCATCTTTGGCGTGCCCGCGACGGGCAGCTGAAGCGGGACGTGGCGCTGACGCTGCTGGTCGGCGACCCCGCGGACGCGGAAGCCGCCCGGCTGGCGCGCCGGACGCTGGAGCGTGCCGCGCACGCCTCGAAGTTCGGCCACGGCGGGGTCGCGCGCGTCCTCGACGTGCTCAGTCTCGGCAGCGGCGTCACCTCGAGCGAAGGTCTGCTCGGTGTCGTCGTCGCGGAATGGACCAAGGGCAGCGACCTGGTCGACCTGGTGGCGCAGCGCCCGGTGGCGCCCGCCGCGGCGGCCAGGATGGTGCAGGCGCTGGCGGAAGCCGTCGACCACGCCCATCAGAACGGTCTCGTCCTGGGCCTCGATCATCCGCAGCGGCTCCGGCTCACCCCGGACGGCGCGCTGAAGCTCGCCTTCCCGGGCCCCCTGCCCGAAGCGACCCTTCGCGACGACGTCAAAGCGCTCGGCGCCGTCCTGTACCTGCTGCTGACCGGCCGTTGGGCACTTCCCGGCGGCCCGGCCGCGATCCCGGCGGCGCCGCACGCGCCGACCGGCCGCGTCATCCCGCCGCGTTCGCTGGTCCCGACCGTGCCGGTCGAGCTGTCCTCGCTCGCCGTCCGCACCATCGAGGACGGCGGCCACGGCGGCATCCGCACCAGCGCGGCCATCCTGCGCGTGCTGGACCAGGTCGCCGAAGCCGAAGAGCGCACCCAGCTGATCAAGGCGGTCGGCGAGGAGGAGGCCGTCGCCGAATCGGACGGCACGGTCTGGACGACGAAGAAGCCGGTCAAGGACGTCGCGCGGCGCAAGAAGCTGGCGTTCGGCGTGACCGTGCTGGTCGTCGCGACCGTGGTCATCCTCGCCTGGGGCGGGATGATGCTGATCAACCTGTTCCAGGGCGAGTCGAAGTCCAGCGGTCCGAAGATCAACGTCGCCGCGTCCTCTTCGCAGGTCGTGCCGCCGCCGGGCGAGCAGCCGCCGCCCGCTCAGCAGAAGCCGTCCCCCGCCGTGGGTGCCGCGGTGAAGCCGTCGGCCGTCGCCGTCTACAACCCGGGCAGCAAGGGCGACAGCCCCGGCAAGGCCAGGAACGCCACCGACGGCGACACGGTCACCTCGTGGAAGACCGACCAGTACGACAAGCAGTTCCCGGTGCTCAAGGACGGCGTCGGGCTGGTCGTGACCTTCAAGGACCCGATCAACCTCACCCAGATCAAGCTCGACGCGGCGAGCCCCGGCTCGAAGGTCGAGATCCGCTCCGCCGACAAGAAGAACCCGAAGCTCGACGAGACGAAGGTCGTCGGGACCGGAGACCTCGCGGCGGGCGAATCGACCATCGCCCTGCAACAGCCTCAGCAGGGTCAGTACTTCATCATCTGGATCACTCAGCTGGGTGAAGACGAGGACGGCAAGTTCGTCACCGAACTCAAAGAGCTGACCTTCCTGCCTGCGGGGTGACGTCAGACACCGGGTCAGTAGGCTCTCCCGGGTGACAGCTGCAGCTCCCACGGACGCGGATCTCATAGCGGCGCACGCCGCCGGAGACCCGCACGCGTTCAGTGAACTGGTCCAGCGACATCGAGACCGCATGTGGGCGGTAGCCCTGCGCACCTTGCGGGATCCGGAAGAAGCCGCGGACGCCCTGCAGGACGCCTTCATCTCCGCGTTCCGAGCAGCGGGCAACTTCAGAGCGGAATCGCAGGTCACGACGTGGTTGCACCGTATCGTCGTGAACGCGTGCCTCGACCGCATCCGGCGGGGCAAGGCAAGACCGACCGTTCCGCTGCCCGAGACCGGGCAGTTCAACGAGCCCGCCTCGCCGCGTGACTCGATGTCGGAACGCGAGACGAGCCTGGTCGTCAAGGAAGCCCTCGACCAGCTCCCCGAAGATCAACGTGCCCCGATCGTGTTGGTCGACGTCGAGGGATACTCCGTCGCCGAGACGGCGAAGATGCTCGGCATCGCCGAGGGCACGGTCAAGAGCCGGTGTGCCCGAGGTCGCGGAAAGCTCGCGAAGGTTCTCGGACATCTACGGAACCCCGATGCGATTGCGAACGTCCCAACTCACGAAAGCAAACGAGAGCGCGCTACCCCGCAACGGGGTGCCAGGCGTCCTCAGGGCACGCCGGGTGACGGGGAGGGACGATGACAGACGAGAGCAGGGGGATCGGTGGGACCGTCGGTCCGCCGTGGTCTGTCGATGTGCTCGCCGACCTGCACGCAGGTGTGCTGGACGAGCGAGAAGCGGCCGAACTGTGGCCGTTGGTGAACGCCGACCCCGAAGCACTGGCGATCATCGAAGCACTGGAAGCGACCACGGCCGACCTCGCGGAACTCGCGAACGAGCCGGTCGCGCCGATGCCGGCGGAGTACGCGGCACGGATCGACGCCGCGCTGGCCGCCGAGATGCGGGCGACGCCTGCGTTTCAAGGCGCATCTGAACGGCCGCAGGAGCAGGTCGCCCCGGTGGTGGACCTCGCGGCCGCACGGCGGCGGAACAAGCGGATCGGCTGGGGCGCCGGGATAGCGACCGTGGCCGCGGCGGCCATCGCCGCGGTGGCGATCGTCGTCCCGACCACCCGCGAGCCGGATTCGGGCGGTATCGCCCAGCCCGCGCCGTCGGCTTCCGGACCTTCGGTCGGTGGAGACGGCGGCGGGGCCGAAGCCCTCGTCGGCAAGGCGATCGGCGTCCGCGACTTCGGCTCGCTGAAGACCGAAGAGCGCCTGGACGCCTGCGTCGCCGCGGCCGGAATGGACGCCGACGTGCGGCCGGAGGGCATCCGGCCGGTGAACGTCGCGGGCAAGGACGGCGTGATGGTGATCTACACCACAGGAAAACTCGCCCAGTTCCGCATCGTCGCCTTCGGTGCCGACTGCGGCCCGGGCAACCCGGCGGTCCTCTTCGACAAAATCATCGGACAGAAGTAACCACCCGAAACCTCACTGGCCCCTCGCTCCCCACCAGCCCCATTTCAGGGGGAGCGGGGGACCTTTGCTATCGCGCTAGCTTTTCTAGCGGCGCTAGAGGTCGGATCTCCGCTGAGGCGCAGCGCAGGAGAAAGTAGCGCCGGTCACCCCGGGAACACCGGCCCTTACGATCGTGTTGAGCCTGGTGAACAGGTCACTACGAGCGGAGGTCACGGGTGGCTGCCGAGGAGATCAGGAACCTGATCATTGTGGGATCGGGTCCTGCGGGATACACCGCCGCTGTCTACGCGGCACGAGCGCAGCTCGAACCGCTGGTGTTCGAGGGCACTCAGTTCGGCGGTGCGCTGATGACGACGACGGAGGTCGAGAACTTCCCCGGCTTCCGCGAAGGCATCCAGGGTCCCGACCTCATGGAAGAGATGCGCGAGCAGGCCAAGCGATTCGGCGCCGACCTGCGCCAGGAGGACGTCGAGTCCGTCGAGCTGACCGGTGACGTCAAGTACGTCGTCGCGAACGGCAAGCGCTACGCCGCCCGCGCGGTCGTGCTCTCGATGGGCGCCGCGGCCCGCTACCTGAACGTGCCCGGTGAGCAGGAGCTGCTCGGCCGCGGTGTTTCGGCCTGCGCCACCTGCGACGGCTTCTTCTTCCGCGACCACGACATCGTGGTCGCCGGCGGCGGCGACTCCGCGATGGAGGAGGCGACCTTCCTGACGAAGTTCGCCAAGTCCGTCACGATCGTCCACCGCCGCGAGGAGTTCCGCGCCTCCAAGATCATGCTGGAGCGCGCCCGCGAGAACGAGAAGATCAAGTGGGCGCTCAACAAGCAGATCACCGGAGTCGAGGGTGAGGGCAAGGTCGAGGGCCTGAAGCTCAAGGACACGGTGACCGGCGAGGAGTCCAAGCTGGACGTGACGGGGTTCTTCGTCGCGATCGGTCACGACCCGCGCAGCGAACTGGTGCGCGGCCAGGTGGACCTCGACGAGGACGGCTACGTGCTCACCCAGGGCCGCACCTCGTACACGAACCTCCCGGGTGTTTTCGCCGCAGGCGACCTGGTCGACCGCACGTACCGGCAGGCGATCACCGCCGCGGGCTCGGGCTGCGCCGCGGCGATCGACGCGGAACGATGGCTGGCGGAGCACGCCGGTGTCGAGGCCGCCCAGGAGACCCCTGAGCTGGTCGGTGGCGGCTACGGCGCCACCACCAACTGACTTTCCCATCACCGGAGTTTCACCACCCAGAAGGAGACACCATGGCCAACACCGTGACGGTGACCGACAAGACGTTCGTCGACGACGTGCTGACGAGCGAGAAGCCCGTCCTGGTCGACTTCTGGGCGACCTGGTGCGGCCCGTGCAAGATGGTCGCCCCGGTGCTCGAGGAGATCGCGGCGGAGAACGGCGAGAAGCTGACTGTCGCGAAGCTCGACATCGACGCCAACCCGAACACTGCGCGTGACTACCAGGTGATGTCGATCCCGACGCTGATCCTGTTCCAGGGCGGCAAGCCGGTGAAGCAGATCGTCGGCGCCAAGCCGAAGGCCGCGCTGCTGTCGGACCTCGCCGACGTCCTCTGATCTCGCGTTTCACCTGCCGAAACCCGGGGCCTGCCCAGGCTCCGGGTTTCGTCGTCACGGGGAATGGGTAGATCTGTCCGTTACGGGAACGCCTGGACGAGTTCCACGAACGGGCACTTGACGCACCGGCCGGGCCTCCGCGCTCACCGAGAGTTCACAGGGCACAATAGAGCACCGGGGTTCGCCCCGCAGGGTTTTCATAGTCGTGCATCGAGCTCGATCGGTGCCCCAAAGGGAAGAGCGAGGAGTGCATGCGGGTACTCCGCCGCGGTGACGCCGGACCGGACGTCGCCGAGATCAGGTCCACGCTGGCGGCGATGGAGCTGCTCCCGCCGGTGACCGAATCCGGGGAGTACGAGGTCTTCGACACGGCGATGGAACACGCCGTACGGGCGTTCCAGCAGCGCCGTGGGCTCATCACCGACGGTCTGGTGGGTCCGGCCACCTATCAGGCGCTTCGCGGCGCCGGCTTCCATCTCGGCAGCCGTCCGCTGACCTACATGTTCTCCGCGCCCATGCAGGGTGACGACGTCTTCGCGCTCCAGGAGCGGCTGACCGAGCTCGGCTTCGACGCCGGCCGCCCGGACGGGCACTTCGGCCCGCAGACCGAGCGCGCGCTCAAGACCTTCCAACGAGACATGCGCCTGGTCGCCGACGGTATGTGCGGCCCGGCCACCATCCGTGAGCTGCACCGGCTCTCTTCGCCGCGCGCCCGCGGCGGCCGCCCCGTCTTCCTGCGTGAGCAGGAGCAGGTGCGGCAGGCGGGCCCCCGGCTGCGCGGCAAGCGCATCGTGATCGACCCGGGCCACGGCGGCGAGGACCTCGGTGTCGTCGCCGGCGGCCTGCGTGAGGCGGACATCGCCTGGGACCTGGCGCGGCGGCTCGAAGGCCGGATGCAGGCCACGGGTATGGAGGCGCTGATCTCGCGCGGCCCGAACCAGAGCCCGAGCGAGGGCGACCGGGCGAAGTTCGCGAACGAGGCGGGCGCCGACCTGTTCCTTTCGCTGCACAACGACAAGAACCCCTCGCCCAAGGCGCAGGGTGTCGCGAGCTTCCACTTCGGCACCGGCAACGGCACCACGTCGACCGTCGGCGAGCTGCTGGCGGGCTTCATCCAGCGTGAGCTGGCCGCCCGCACCGGCATGCTCGACTGCCGCACGCACTACAAGACCTGGGAGATCTTCACCCGCACCCGCTGCCCGGCGGTGCGGATCGAGATCGGCTACCTGACCAACCCGGAAGACAGCCGCAAACTGGCGGACCCCGCTTTCCGCGACGTCGTCGCCGAGGGCATCCTGGTCGCCGTGAAGCGCCTGTACCTCCTCGGCGAAGGGGACCAGCCGACCGGCACGTTCACCTTCGCGGACGTCCTGGCCCACGAACTCGCCAAAGCGGAGTAGCCAGTCCTCCACAGCCGCACGCGGGCGCACATCTCCCTGCCGACGCCGTCGGCACAACCGGTTGTGTGCCCCCGCACCCGAGCACGCCACCCCTAGATCCACCCGGCGCGCAGCCCCCGCCCTTCCCGGGGGGCGTCCCCAGGTCCAGCCTACCCATCCACAGATTTTCCACCGCTCCTATCAGCGATCTGTGGATAACTCGGCGGGTTACCCACAGCTGTCCCCAGGCCGGGGGATGGCTGCTGCGCGCGCTCTGGAACTCTGCTAAAGCGGCTCACCAGGGCGCTAGGAACGGTCCGTTCCTTGCGAAATTTGCTAGGAACGGTCCGTTCATGGCAATCGGAAGGTGACCGTCCAGAAAGACGGAAGAGGTCAGGCGCGGCCCATGCTCGGCTCGGCCGTCGTGATGGAGACCTGGCCGAGCAGCCGTTCGAGGGCCGCCTCCACGTCTTCCTTCCACGAGATCGCCGACCGCAGTTCCAGGCGCAACCGCGGCCACCGCGGATGCGGCCGCACGGTCTTGAACCCGACGCTCTGCAGGAACGCGGCAGGCAGGACACAGCTGTGCCCGCCGTCCGGATCGGTCTCGTCGGGCTTGGCGTCCCCGAACGCTTCGATCGCGCGGACACCGCGTTTGGTGAGGTCTTTGGCGACCGCCTGCACCAGCATCCGGCCGAGTCCGCCGCCCTGGAATTCGGGAAGCACCTGGAAGGCGGTCAGCAGGACCGCGTCCGGGCCGGGAGGCGAAGTCGGGAAGGCCAGCGAGCGCGGCACGGCGTTCGGCGGCGCGTAGAGCACGAAACCGACAGGCAGGGTGTCGCTGTAGACGATCCGGCCGCAGGACCCCCACTCCAGCAGCACGCTGGAGACCCAGGCTTCCTTCTCGACCTCTGTCGCGCCGTACTCCTCGGCCTGCGCCTTCATATGCGGCGCCAGCTCCCAGTACACGCAGCGGCGGCAGCTCTTGGGCAGGTGCTCGAGGTTGTCCAGGGTTACGCCCACGACGCGACGCGACACAGACAAACCTCCCTGAATGAAGATCACCCGACGCAGCCTTGTCCCGAGCAGGGCTCACTGAAGGGGTCCGGTCCCGAGGATAGGCCGATGTGATGAACACCGAAAGGCCAGGGCCCCTCAAGGGAGGGTGGTTACACTCGATGGAACTACCAGTCGGTAGCGACTATGTCCACTTCGAAGCCGGGTGAAGCGCCTGATGACCGAGAACCGCCCTGTCCGGCCGGAGCCCGGCCGCCACAACCTCGACCCTCATCTCGACCGCTACGCCGCGCGTACGGCCGGGATGACTGCTTCCGAGATCAGGGCCTTGTTCGCGGTGGCCAGCCGTCCCGAAGTGGTGTCGCTCGCCGGCGGCATGCCGAATCTCGCCGCGCTCCCGTTGGACACGCTGTCCGCGCAGGTCGGCGAGCTCATCGCCAAAGAAGGCCTGGTCGCGCTCCAGTACGGCTCGGCGCACGGTGTCCCGGCGCTGCGCGAGCAGATCTGCGAAATCATGGCGCTCGAAGGCATCAAGGCCCACCCGGACGACGTCGTCGTGACGGTCGGCTCCCAGATGGGGCTCGACATGGTCACCCGGCTGTTCTGCGATCCGGGTGACGTCATCATCGCCGAGGGCCCGTCGTACGTCGGCGCGCTCGGCTCGTTCGCCGCCTATCAGGCGGACGTCGTCCACGTCGCGATGGACGACCACGGCCTGGTCCCCGAAGGCCTCCGCGCCGCGCTCGCGGAGACGCGGAAGGCGGGCCGCCGGGTCAAGTTCCTCTACACGATCCCCAACTTCCACAACCCCGGCGGCGTCACGCTGGCCGTCGAGCGGCGCGCGGAGATCGTGGAGATCTGCCGGGAGAACGACATCCTCATCGTCGAGGACAACCCGTACGGGTTGCTCGGCTTCAGCGGACAGACGTACCCCGCGCTCCGCTCGATCGACCCCGACAACGTCGTTTACCTGGGCTCTTTCTCGAAGACCTTCGCTTCCGGCCTGCGGGTCGGCTGGGTGCTCGCCCCGCACGCCGTCCGGGAGAAACTCGTGCTCGCGGCCGAGTCCGCGACGCTTTGTCCGCCGACGCTTAACCAGTTGATCGTGTCGCGATACCTCTCGACGCACGACTGGATGGGTCAGATCAAGACCTTCCGCGAAAACTACCGGGAGCGCCGGGACGCGATCCTGTCCGCGCTCGAACAGCACATGCCCGCCGGCTGCAGCTGGACCAAACCCGACGGCGGTTTCTACGTCTGGATGACCGTCCCCGAAGGCGTGGACACGAAGGCGATGCTGCCGAGAGCCGTCACGGCCCGGGTCGCGTACGCCTCCGGAACCGGTTTCTACGCAGACGGTTTCGGCAGCAGACAGCTTCGTCTTTCCTACTGCTACCCGACGCCCGAACGGATCCGCGAAGGCGTCCGGCGGCTTGCCGCGGTGCTCGAGTCCGAAATGGACCTGGCGCGTACCTTCGGTAACGCGAGCCCACGCTCGATCTCGGGGCCGCAGAACCCCTCTCCGGACACGGTCTGATCGACCGGACGTCCCCAAGCACAAAAGGAGTCTCGGTGGTCGACCGCACCGTTGCCGTACTCGCAGGCGGGCTTTCCCACGAACGCGACGTCTCTCTCCGCTCCGGACGCAGGCTCTCGGTCGCGTTGCGGGCGGAAGGTCTCATCGTCGAGGAGTGGGACACCGACGCGGGTCTGCTCGAACGCCTCCGCACCCAGCGGCCGGACGCGGCCATCGTCGCCCTTCACGGTGGTGAGGGGGAGAACGGCGCGGTGCAGACGGTGCTGGAGATGCTCGACGTGCCTTACGTCGGCACCAGCTCGGCGGGCTGCCGTCGCGCGTGGGACAAGCCGACGGCCAAGGCGCTCGTCGCCGACGCGGGTTTCACCACGCCGGACTGGGTCGTGCTGCCGCACAGCACCTTCCGTGAACTCGGCGCGCAGGCCGTGCTGGACTCGATGGTCGACACGCTGGGCCTGCCCATGATCCTGAAGCCCGACCAGGGCGGATCGGCGCTGGGCGCCCAGGTGGTCAAGGACGCCGCCGAAATGCCCGGTGCGATGGTCGGCTGCTTCGCTTACGGCGACACCGTCCTCGCCGAGAAGTTCGTTTCAGGCGTCGAGGTGGCCGTCACGGTCATCGAAGGCGAAGAGGGACCCGAAGCCCTGCCCGCGGTCGAGATCGTGCCGGAGAGCGGCGTGTACGACTACACCGCCCGCTACACCGCGGGGCTGACCGATTTCTTCACGCCCGCGCGGATTCCCGACGACGCGGCCAAGGCGGTCGGCGAGCTGGCCGTCGCCGTCCACCGGCAACTCGGGCTTCGCGACATCTCCCGCACCGACGCCGTGGTCGCCGAAGACGGCACGGTCTACTTCCTCGCGGTGAATCTGTCGCCGGGCCTGACCGAGACGTCGATCGTCCCGGTGGCGATCGAGGCGTCCGGAGGCACTCTCGGATCGGTCTTCGCCGGCCTCGTGGGACGGGCGATTTCGCGCAAGAGCTGAGTCTGTTTCAGTTCTGGACGACGACTACCTGGAATTCGTCTTCGTAGACGATTCGCCCCGGATTCGCTGACCGCACGGTCACGCATGCGATCTCGTGCGTCTCGAGAATCGCCAGGTAGCCGTCGACCCGCTCGATGAAGACCCGAGCGGTCGCCTTGAACCACGCCGCGGCTCCAGGATTGACCTTCGGGTCGTAGACGCTCGGGTCGGTGTGCGCGGGATTGGTGAAGTTCGCGTCGTACCAGTCGTTGTTCGTCCGGCGGAACGCTTCCTGCTCGGCGGTGAGGCGTCCGGCGCGGGCGAGCCCGTTGACGAGACCGAAGACCCCGGTGAAGTTTCCTCGCTCGTCGCGGGCCGGGCTCTGGAACCGGACGAAGGGGAGACCGGTCATCGAGTCTTCGAACGCCGACGCGTCCGCAGGAGCGGCGCAAGCGGTCGGGTACATCTCCGGATCGGGTATGGGCGCGGCCACCTCGTCGGCGGCCAGTTTCACGGGAAACATCTCCGCCAGACCGCCGCGAGTTCGACCAACTCGCGCGCGCCGGGTATCGCCTCCGCTTTCGCGGTGACGACTTCGGTCACCAACCTCAGCAACTCGTCCGCACCGGGGGGAGCCCGCGCCGCGCGAACAGTTCGGCCTCGGCGACGGACCGACACGGCGCGGCGGCCATGACCAATCCGTCGCGGCCGAAGACCATCGCGAGCGATTTCGACCGCCGAAGAGACTCTTCATACTTGCCCCCAGTTCAAGCACTCAGCGTCATCAAATCATCCACAATCGGCTATCGTCACCGTGACAAAACGACCCAGGGTGATCCCTAATCGGTTTCCGGTGTCTGATTTGCCTGATTTTGATCCATGAGCGCCACGATGCGTTCAAGATCGTCGACCGAGCCGAATTCGAGCGTGATCCGCCCCTTGCGGCGACCCAAGTCGACCTTCACGCGAGTGTCGAACCGGTCCGAAAGGCGGTTCGCCAGTTCTTGGAGACCGGGCGCCTGGATCGGCTTGCGGGGAGCGGGCTTCGGCTTGGCCGGCTTCTCGCTCTTCTTGAGCGTGACGGCTTCCTCGGTCGCGCGGACCGACATGCCTTCCGCGACGATCCGTGCGGCCAGCTCTTCCTGACTGTCGGCGTCCTCGAGAGAGAGCAGCGCCCGCGCGTGGCCCGCCGAAAGCACCCCGGCCGCGACCCGTCGCTGGACCGCGAGGGGGAGTTTGAGCAAGCGGATCGTGTTCGTGATGACCGGCCTGCTGCGCCCGATCCGGCCCGCCAGCTCCTCGTGCGTCACCGCGAACTCGTCGAGCAGCTGCTGATACGCGGCCGCCTCTTCGAGCGGGTTGAGCTGAACGCGGTGGATGTTCTCGAGCAGCGCGTCGCGCAGCATCGCCTCGTCGGCGGTCTGGCGAACGATTGCCGGGATCGCCTCCAGCTCCGCCAACTGGGAGGCACGCAGGCGCCGCTCGCCCATGACGAGTTCGTACTCGTCGGTGCCGAGCTCCCGGACCACGATGGGCTGCATGAGCCCGAACTCGCGGATCGAGTGCTCCAGCTCGTTGAGCGCGTCCTCGTCGAAGACCTGCCGCGGCTGCTTCGGGTTCGGCTTGATCTGGCTGACCGGCACCTCGCGGTAGACCGCGCCGGCGACCGTTCCGCCGTGCGAACCGGCCGCGCCGTTGGCCGCGAACCAGCCCTTGTCGTCCGGCCCCGCGGGCTTGCTCGCGGGAGCGGACGGGACGGGGGAGCCGTTCTCGGCCGGTGCCGCCGAACCCGGCGGCGGGCCCGTGGGGATCAGGGCGGCGAGCCCGCGCCCGAGCCCCCCTCTGCGCTCGCTCATGCCGTACCGCTCCTTTCCTTCATCTCCACCCCGCGTTGCGCGATCTCCTTGGCCGCGTCCACGTAGCTCATCGCTCCCCGGGAACCCGGGTCGTACGCGAGGACCGTCTGCCCGTATCCGGGGGCTTCGGAGACCTTCACGCTGCGCGGGATCACCGTCTTGAGAACAGTGTCCCCGAAGTGGTTCCGGACCTCGTTCGTCACCTGATCGGCCAGCTTCGTCCGGCCGTCGTACATGGTGAGCAGGATCGTGGAGACGCTCAGCTCGCGGTTCAGATGCGCCTGGACGAGCTCGATGTTGCTCAGCAGCTGACCCAGACCTTCGAGCGCGTAGTACTCGCACTGGATCGGGATCAGCACCTCCTGCGCGGCGACCATCGCGTTGACGGTCAGCAGGCCGAGCGACGGCGGGCAGTCGATGAAGACGTAGTCGACGCCGATCTCGTCGAGGATCTCCGACGACAGCGCCTCCTTGAGCCGCATCTCGCGGGACGCCATGGAGACGAGTTCGATCTCGGCACCGGCGAGGTCGATGGTCGCGGGCACGCAGTAGAGGTTGGGTGACTGCTCGCTCTGGGCCGCCGCCTCGGCGAGCGACACCTCGCCGATCAGCACCTCGTAGATCGACGGCGTGCCGGAGCGGTGGTCGATGTCGAGCGCGGTACTCGCGTTGCCCTGGGGGTCCAGGTCGATCACGAGCGTCTTGAGCCCGTGGACGGCCAGGGCGGCGGCGAGGTTCACCGTGCTCGTCGTCTTACCGACGCCGCCCTTCTGGTTGGCGACCGTCAGCACTCGCCGGCGGTTCGGCCGGGGGAGCGCACCCTCCTTGGGATGCAGCACGCTGGCGGCGCGGACGGCTTCTTCGGCGATGGGCGTCCAGCCGAGTTCCTGGCCGGCGCTCGCAGGGTCGGACGGCGGGGGAGTCACCGGTCTCGAGCCTCCTCTGTATTAGACGTGGGAGTCGTTCTGCGTTGTTTCACGTGGAACCGGTCTAGCTACGCCTGCGCGATCGAGACGGTTTCGGGGGCAGACGGTGGATCACGACGACCGTGCTCGGAACCTCGAGCACCTGGGTGCCGCACTCGAAGACTTCCGGTTCGCCACCGCCGGCCTTCCGGACGGCGACGCGATCGCGTTCGATTTCCTCTCCAGCGCTCGCTCCTTTGAGGGCGACCAGAGCACCTTGGGAACGCACGAGCGGGAGGCACCAGTTCGCGAGCCGGGCCAAGGGAGCGACCGCCCGGGCGGTGACGACATCCGCGCCACCGAGCTCCTCACGTACCTGCCGCTCCTCCGCGCGCCCGCGGACAACGGTGATGGGGAGTTCCAGCTTCTCGGCAACCTCGGCCAGCCAGTCGACCCGGCGGGCCATCGGTTCGAGCAGAACGATATCGAGGTCCGGTCGGCTGATCGCGAGCGGTACACCCGGAAGCCCCGCGCCCGAGCCGACGTCGACCACGCGGGCGCCGTCGGGGATCCGCTCACCGATCACGGCGGAGTTGAGGACGTGGCGCTCCCACAGCCGGTCAACCTCGCGGGGTCCGATGAGCCCGCGCTCGACGCCGTGCCGCTCCAGGAGTTCGACGTAGCCGACGGCTTGCTCGACGCGGTCTCCGAATACTTCAGACGCCGCACTCCGTACCGATGCGGCGACCCCGTCCAAGCCCAACTCTCGCTCCTCAACCTCGACGCCGTTTCACGTGAAACGCGCTCCACTGATTGTCCATGACGCCGACCGCAAAGCGGGGAGACAGTCCGAAGTTGTGGACAACTCCACTCGGCTTCCCGCGTTTCACGTGAAACCCCACCGCTGTAATTCACCCCGGACACAAAGAAGCGGCCCGCCGGATGACCGGCGGGCCGCTTCGTTCGGGAAAACCGTCAGGCGGGGAAGATGACGACCCGGCGCTTCGGGTCCTCTCCTTCGCTCTCGCTCTTGACCCCGTCGACGGCGGCGACCGCGTCGTGCACGACCTTCCGCTCGAACGGGCTCATCGGCTGAAGCCGGACGCGCTCGCCGGACGAGACGACCGTCTCGGCGGTCGAACGACCGAGCTCGCGGAGCTCCTCGCGGCGGTCCGCGCGCCAGCCCGCGATGTCCAGCATCAGCCGGCTACGCGAACCGGTCTCCTGCTGCACCGCCAGGCGGGTCAGCTCCTGCAGCGCTTCGAGGACGGTGCCGCGGGGGCCGACGAGCTTCTCCAAGTCTTCGCCGCCGTCGATGCTGACGATCGCTCGGCCCGCTTCGACATCGAGGTCGATGTCGCCGTCGTAGTCCAACAGGTCGAGCAACCGCTCGAGGTAGTCGCCGGCGATGTCGCCCTCCTTCACGAGGACGTCGTCGTCGACACCTCCCTTGCGAGCGGTCTCTTCAGCGGCGCCCTCAACCTCGGCCGCGCTGTTCTCCTCGGCGTCGATCGTGTCGATCGTCTCCGCCATTACTGGTCTCCTCTCCGGCCCGGATCGGCGTCAGCGACGCTTCCGGCCCGATTTCTTAGTCGAGTCCGAGATGAGACCGGGCACGTCCGCACCGTTCTCCTTCGAGCCGTTCGTCGACGACTCGGCCGTTCCGTCTGTGGTGTCCTTCTTCTCCGGGGCGGAGGAACCGGTCTGGGCGAAGCCGTGCGGGGAGCCCGCCTTCTTGACCTGTCCGGTGGAGGACGGCTTGTTCTTCTTCTGCTGGACCGGCTTCTGACCGGGGCGCGGCGCGGTCGGCTTCTGACCGGGCTTCGGGCCGAGGTTCGAGCGCTTCTCCTTCTCGGCCGCCTTGCGAGCCTCTTCTTCCTTGTCGATCTTCGTGTAGACGAGGCGCTGCTGCATCAGGGTCCAGCCGTTGTTGGCGAGCCAGTAGATGAGCAGACCGATCGGGAAGAGGGCACCGAAGATGAGGACACCGAGCGGGAAGATGTACATCGTCAGCTTGTTCATCATCGCGGTCTGCGGCGTGGCCGACTCGGGGTTCTGGCGCTGGACCGAGTGACGCGCGGTGAGGTGCGTGGCGATGCTGGCGACGATCATCAGCGGGATCGCGACCGGGGCGACGCCCCAGTGGAAGCCGGTCTCCGCGTTGCCACCGCTGACCATGTCGACGCCGGTGTAGATGGCGTCACCGAGGTTCGTGCCGAACAGCTTCGCGTGGACGTACGACTCGACGCCGGCCTGATCGAAGAAGTAGTTCTCGGTCTTCGGGCCGCCGTACGGGTTGATGGTGAACATCCGCAGGACGTGGTTCAGACCGATGAAGACCGGGATCTGAAGCAGCATCGGCAGGCAGCTGCCCAGCGGGTTGACGCCGTGCTCCTTCTGGAGCTTCTGCATCTCCATCGCCTGGCGCTGGCGATCGTTCGCGTACTTCTTCTGGATCTTCTTCATTTCCGGCGCGAAGTCCTGCATCTTCTTCATCGACCGGACCTGGTTCACGAACGGCTTGAACATGATGCCGCGGACCGTGAACGTGAGGAAGATGATCGCGAGGACCCAGGAGAACGCGTTCGCCTCGCCGAACACGAACCCGAAGACCTTGTGCCAACACCACAAGATGAAGGACACAGGGTAGTAGATGAAGTCGAGCACTGAGCTACTCCTCGATCGGTGTTTCAGGTCGGCGGTGGCGCCACGAGAACGTCTCGGGTACCGGGTCGCGCCCGGGCATGGTCCACGGGCCACAGCGCAGCAGGCGCCGGACCGCGAGATACGTGCCGCGGCCGGCGCCGTGCCGGGTCAGTGCCTCGACGGCGTACGCGCTACAGCTCGGGTAGAACCGGCACGCCGGAGGAAGGAAGGGGGAGATCGCCTTGCGGTACAGCTTGATGGGCAGGAGCAGCACCCATGCCACCGGGCCGGGCCGGGCGTCTTCGGTGGTCTCGTTCTCGGTGGCTCGCATGCCGTTACACCGCTGATCCGTTGTCGGGTGGTCGCGTCTGGCGGGACTTCCCGGACAGCCCGAGACGCCGCAACGACGCGTCGAGGTCCGAACCGAGTTCCGCGCTGGACGCGTCCGCGGCCGGAGGTAGTGCCCGTATCACCAACGAGCTGCCCGGCGGCAGTGTTCCGAGCCTGGCGGAAACAAGATGCCTCAACCGGCGGGTGACGCGGTGGCGGACCACCGAGTTCCCCACGGCCTTGCTCACCACAAAACCCGCCCGCGCCGCTTCGGCGGCATCGGGCGGGTCCGTGGTCAACGCATGGACGACGAGGCGGCGCCTGCCTGCCTTGGCCCCACGCCGCATCACGGCACGGAAATCCTCACTGCGCCGCAACCTCGCGGCGGCCGGCAGCACGACGTCCCTCGACGACGGCCGGATCAGGCGGACAGCGCGCCGCGGCCCTTGCGACGGCGAGCCGCCAGGATGGCCCGGCCGGCGCGGGTCCGCATGCGCAGCCGGAATCCGTGGACCCGGGCGCGGCGGCGGTTGTTCGGCTGGAAGGTGCGCTTACCCTTGCTCACGACTAACTTCTCCTGTTTCTCGGCCGCCGGGAACGGTTCGACCCGTTCCTGGCGTGTCGTGCTGACGCACGGCAGTCTCTGGTGTCTCCTACCAACGTGTGGCCTCGTCACGTCGAGCGACGACAACGTGGGCACGCGAAACGCCCCCGCTGTATACGGGAGACCTTACGAGGGTACGCACCCACCGCCCGAGCCCGGCAGGCACCCCCTCGACCACGCACCGCGACGGTACGTGGAGAGTGATCACCGACGACGCGAGGGCATCGAATGGCAACACGCCGTACACCGTGAAATGCTTGCGCGCGAGGATGCCTTGTGGCAACGAGCGGGGCTTGTTAGCGTGCCCCTCCCGGGTTTTCGCCGAGGTGGAACGGTGCAGGCGCCCGGGTGTCCTTGGGGATGTGGAGGCGTCCCGTCGGCATACGTCGAGCCCGCAGGTGACGTCACCGCGGGCCGCCGTACATTAGTGCACAGCTGTGGACAACTATGTGGATATTTGCTGTGCGCATGAGTCGATCGGGCCAGGATGACGCTCGACCCGGCGTTCGGGCCGCTGAGTGATCTCGCCGCAGCGCACCGATTGAGGGGAGGGGAGTCAGGCAGGTGTCCGATCACCAGCACAATCTTGGCGTCATCTGGGAACAGGTCGTGCGCGAGCTGTCGGATGGCACCCTCTCCCCGCAGCAGCGCGCCTGGATGCGGGTGACCCGGCCGATCGGCCTGCTCGACGGCACCGCACTGCTCGCCGCCCCCAGTGACTTCGCCAAGGAAGCGATCGAGCGCGCCCTCCGCGGCGCCATCACCGAGGCCCTTTCGCGCCGGCTCGGCCGCGCGGTCTCGCTCGCGGTGAAGGTCGACAGCACAGAGCCTTCGATGCCTCCGCCGCCGCCCTCGCCCGGCCCTCGCTACGAACCGACGTCACCCAGCCGGGTGGAAAACGGTTCCGGACCGGTGCCGGGTACTCCTCCGCTGCCCGAAGGCGACGGCATGCTGTCCCCGACCAGGCCCCGGCCCGAGCCTCCCAAACCGAGGCCGCCCAGGCAGCAGCCGGTGGACAACAGCCTCAACGATGGCGATGACAGCGATGAAGAAGTCGACGAAGAGGGCGAGGCCCTCGCCGCCGTGACCGAGATCTGGCCGACGTTCTCCGGGCAGCCGATCGCGGGCCAGCCCTACACCGCGCCGGCGCAGCCGCAGACGTCGAAGACGAAGCTCAACGAGAAGTACACGTTCGACACGTTCGTCATCGGCGCGTCGAACCGCTTCGCGCACGCGGCCGCGGTCGCCGTCGCCGAAGCACCGGCGCGCGCGTACAACCCGTTGTTCATCTGGGGAGAGTCCGGGCTCGGGAAGACCCACCTGCTGCACGCGGTCGGGCACTACGCCCAGCGGCTCTTCCCCGGTATGCGCGTGCGGTACGTGTCGACCGAAGAGTTCACCAACGACTTCATCAACTCGCTGCGCGACGACCGCAAGGTCGCCTTCCAGCGCCGCTACCGCGACATCGACATCCTGCTCGTCGACGACATCCAGTTCCTGGAAGGCAAAGAAGGTACGCAGGAAGAGTTCTTCCACACCTTCAACACCCTCCACAACGCGAACAAGCAGATCGTCGTCTCCTCCGACCGCCCGCCGAAGCGCCTCGAAACGCTGGAAGACCGGCTGCGCACGCGGTTCGAGTGGGGCCTCATCACCGACATCCAGCCGCCGGAGCTCGAAACCCGGATCGCGATCCTTCGCAAGAAGGCCGCGCAGGACCGGCTCGCCGTTCCCGGCGAAGTCCTGGAGTTCATCGCTTCCCGCGTCGAGGCCAACATCCGGGAACTCGAAGGCGCGCTCATCCGCGTCACCGCGTTCGCGTCACTGAACCAGCAGCCCGTCGACGTGGCCCTCGCCGAGATCGTCCTCCGGGACCTCATCCCGGATTCGCACGCGCCGGAGATCACCGCGCCGACCATCATGGGCGTCACGTCCGAATTCTTCGACGTGACCCTCGACGACCTCTGCGGCCCCGGCAAGACGAAGGCGCTCGCGACCGCGCGGCAGATCGCGATGTACCTCTGCCGCGAACTGACCGACATGTCGCTCCCGAAGATCGGGCAGACCTTCGGCGGCCGCGACCACACGACCGTCATGCACGCGGACAAGAAGATCCGCAAGGAGATGGCCGAACGGCGCCGCATCTACGACCAGGTCCAGGAACTGACATCGAGGATCAAGCAGCGCGCACGGCAGTGATATCTGTCGAGCGCTGACGAAAAGCGCGCCGAAGGGGCGTCGTTCCGCTTCCACCTCGAGGTGAGCGGGAAGGCGCCCCTTCATCGCGTTTTCGTGGGCCTTCGGCCCGAAAGAGGGCACTCGACGGTGAAGTCTCCCGTCGCGCTGACGCGCTTCCGGGAGACCGTTGGGTCATCTGAGGATCAATCCCTTGGCCGACAAGGGTTTCGGGGCTCTTGCCGGTAGGTGGGAGCCCCTTCGTTGTGTCTATATAGGCCCGAAGCGCGCGTAGGCGGAGAAGGGGCGAAGGGGGCGAAGGAGGCGTAGGGGTGCTTCGCGATTTTCCTTGTGTACAAAGGGAATCCACAGGGTGTGGGCAGACTGTGCACAACTCCGGTGGGTTCGGGAGCTGCGGTGACCGGGAGTCCGTCCACATCGCACTCACAGGGAATCCACAGCATGTCCACACCAAGATCCACACCTTGTCCCCAGGTTGCCCACATCTTGTGCACAAGGGTGATGCAGGCTGCACGGATCACTCTCCCGAGCGATTCCGGTCACGAACGGCGCCCACAACCCTGGGTACAAACCGGCGCACAACTGGGGATAACCGTGGGGACAACTGTGGATGACTGTGGACAGATCGAGCACCGCCCGAATCCATCCACGGATCGCCCGAGCTGTCCACCGTCCGTACACACCCGGAGTCCACAGGGTTCCGAGCGCCCGGACCTGCGCGAACGAGCCTTGTCCACACAATCCACAACACCTATTACTACTGCTGTCTTTTCTTCTTCTCTAGAAGAGAACAAAACAAAAACAGGCGAAGGACGAAGTTGGGGACAGCTCCAGAGCCGTGTCGTCTTGTCGACAAAAGCAAGGGGAGGCCGAGGTGACGTGGACCCCGGGGACGGCCTAACGTGGGTCCCTGCACCTGGTCTGCGTGTCGACGTGCGTTCGCGTCCTCGCTCGGACCGAACACACCTGCGAGGCACCTGGCCATCGCGCTCTCCGGCCGAGGTGACCCGTTGAGCTTTCGAGCCGTCAGGGGCTCGGCTGTCGAAAGGAAGCGCGCATGAAGATCCGCGTCGAGCGTGACGGGCTGGCCGACGCCGTCGCGTGGGTGGCGAGAAGCCTCCCGTCGCGGCCTCCGGTCCCGGTGCTGGGCGGTGTCCTCCTCGATGCGGGATCCGACGGGACGAGTGACGCCCTCACCGTCTCCGGATTCGACTACGAGGTCTCCGCCACGGTCGGCGTCCCGGCCACCATCGCCGACGGCGGCCGCCTCCTGGTCTCCGGCCGTCTGCTGGCCGACATCACCAAGTCGCTGCCCGCGCAGCCGGTCGAGATCTCCGTCGACGGCGCCCGCGCGACCATCACCTGTGGCTCCGCGCGCTTCTCCCTGCCGACCATGCCGGTCGAGGACTACCCGCAGCTCCCGTCCCAGCCCGCTTTCGCCGGTGAACTCACCGGCGACGCGTTCGGCCAGGCCGTCACCCAGGTCGTCGTCGCCGCGGGCAAGGACGACACCCTCCCGATGCTGACCGGTATGCGGCTGGAGATCTCCGGCTCCTCGCTGACCCTGGTCGCCACCGACCGCTTCCGCCTCGCGATGCGCGAGTTCACCTGGGAGCCGGCCGAGGGGCTGTCCGACGCCGCCGTGCTCGTCCCGGCGCGCACGCTCGCGGAGGCGGCGAAGACGCTCGGCGCCAGCGGTTCCAAGATCCGCCTCGCGCTCGCCAGCGGCGAAGGTCTGCTCGGTCTCTCCGGTTCCGGCCGCTACACCACGACCCGTCTCCTCGACGCGGAGTTCCCGCCGTACCGGCAGCTGCTGCCGGCGCAGCACACGTCGCGCGCGGTCATCGAGGTCTCGGCGCTCGCCGAGTCCATCAAGCGTGTTTCGCTGGTCGCCGAGCGTGGCACCCAGGTGCGGCTGGAGTTCAACGACGGTTCGCTGCGGCTGTCCGCCGGCGGCGACGACGAGGGTTCGGCCGAAGAAGAGCTTCAGGTCGACTACGAGGGTGAGCCGGTGACCATCGCGTTCAACCCGGGTTACCTCGTCGACGGGCTCGGCGCGCTGAACGCGAACCGGGCGGAACTGACGTTCACCACCCCGAACCGGCCGGCGCTGATCAAGCCCGCCGACGAGGAGGGCAACGTCGTCCCCGGCTACCTGTACCTCCTGATGCCGGTTCGCCTCCCGGGCTGACCGGCCGCCACTTCTGTTCGCACCAAAGGGGATCTTCATGGCTCAGCTGGGACTCATCGGCCTCGGCAAAATGGGGTTCAACATGCGTGAGCGGCTGCGCGCGGCCGGTCACGAGGTGGTCGGCTACGACCGCAACCCCGACGTCACCGACTCCACCTCACTCGAGGACATGGTGTCCAAACTGGACGGTCCCCGGATCGTCTGGATCATGGTGCCCGCCGGTGAACCCACCCGGCAGACCGTCGCGGAGCTCGGCAACCTGCTGTCCGAGGGCGACCTCGTGATCGACGGTGGCAACTCGAAGTACACCGACGACAAGATCAACGCGGACCTGCTCGCCGCGAAGAAGATCGGTTACCTCGACTGCGGGGTCTCCGGTGGCGTGTGGGGCAAGGACAACGGCTACGGCCTGATGGTCGGCGGCGCGGCTTCGGACGTCGAGAAGGCCATGCCGATCTTCGACGCGCTTCGCCCCGAAGGCCCGCGTGACGAGGGCTTCTCGCACGCCGGGGCCGTCGGCTCCGGTCACTACGCGAAGATGATCCACAACGGCATCGAGTACGGCATGATGCAGGCCTTCGCCGAAGGCTTCGAGCTGCTCGAAGCCGCGAAGGTCGTCGAGAACGTGCCCGCGGTGATCAAGGGCTGGCAGCGGGGGACCGTCGTCCGCTCCTGGCTGCTCGACCTGCTCGTCCGCGCGCTCGACGAGGACCCGGAGCTGGACGACCTCGAAGGCTACGTCGAGGATTCCGGCGAAGGCCGGTGGACGCTGGAAGAGGCGATCAACAACGCGGTCCCGGCGCCGGTCATCTCGGCCGCGCTGTTCGCGCGGTTCGCGTCGCGCCAGGAGGACTCCGCCGCCATGCGGGCCGTCGCCGCGTTGCGCAACCAGTTCGGCGGACACTCGGTCAAGAAGGCCGGCGACTAGGCAAACGGGTTGTACTTAAGACATCTGCAGGTCACCGACTTCCGGTCCTGGCCACAAGCCGATCTCGCGCTCGAACCCGGCCCGACCGTCCTCGTCGGACAGAACGGCCGCGGCAAGACGAACCTCCTGGAGGCGATCGGCTACATCGCGACCCTGGGCTCGCACCGCGTCGCGACGGACGCGCCGCTGGTGCGGCACGGGTGCGAACGCGCGCTGATCAGGGTCGCGGTGGTCAACGAGGACCGCGAGCTGACGGTCGAGTTGGAGATCACGCCCGGCAAGGCGAACCGCGCCCGGGTCAACCGCGGCGCGGTCGGCAAGCCCCGCGACGTACTCGGGATCCTGCGCACGGTGCTGTTCTCCCCGGAGGACCTGGCACTGGTGCGCGGGGATCCCGGGGAGCGCCGTCGTTTCATGGACGAGCTCCTCGTGCTGCGCGCGCCCCGGTACGCCGGAGTCCGCGCCGACTACGAGAAGGTGCTGAAGCAGCGGAACGCCCTGCTCAAGACGGCTGGCAAGCGGCGGACGGGACGCGAAGACCCGTACGCGTTGTCGACGCTCGACGTCTGGGACGACCACCTGTCGGTGGCGGGCGCCGCGTTGCTGGCCGCCCGGCTCAACCTGATCGCGGACCTCGCGCCGTACGCGGCCGCCGCGTACATGGGAGTCGCGCCCGACTCTCGCCCGGCGAAGATCGCGTACAAGTCGAGCCTCGGCGAAGCGATGCCGGAGGGCTATGGCACGCCCGACGGTCCTCGCGCCGACCAGGCCGTTCTCAAGGATGTGCTGGTCGAGGCGTTGAAACGGTCGCGGAACCTGGAGCTGGAGCGCGGGGTGAGCATGGTCGGCCCGCACCGGGACGAACTCGATCTCATCCTCGGCGAAGCGCCGGCGAAGGGCTACGCGAGCCATGGGGAGTCCTGGTCGTTCGCCCTCGCGTTGCGTCTGGGAAGCTACGAGCTCCTGCGTGGCGAGGCCGGGGAACCGGTGCTTCTGCTGGATGATGTGTTCGCCGAGCTGGACCGGCGTCGCCGGGCCCGGCTGGCGGAGGTGGCGGCAGGCGCCGAGCAGGTGCTGGTGACCGCCGCCGTGGACGAGGACGTGCCCGCCGAACTGGCCGGACATCGGTTCCTCGTGGCGGATGGTGAGATCAGCCGAGGGTGATCCGTGAAGCGGATACCCCGGGTGATCGGCGCCACAGCAGTTGCCCACCGATCTGGGGACAAACCTGTGGACAGTGTGGATAACACCGGGAACGCGTTATCGCCGCGCGTGACCAATGGGCCTGATAAGCGGCTTGACACCCCCCACCCGGGCGGTAACCCGAGTGAGGGGGCTTTGTTCGATACGCAGCGTGAACTCACCGCGGTATCGAACGGCTCAACCGATACTGAAAGCAAGGAACCGACCACTGGGCGTGATCTCGCTCGGGCCGCGCTGGACGCCGCGAAGGCCAAAGCCAAGGCCCGCGGGGTTGAACCGGGCGTGCGTCGCGGCCGTGTCACCGGAGGAGGAGCGGCTTCGGCCGGCCAAAGCCCGCGACGTCGTCGCTGGTCAGGGCCGGGCGCGGACGCCCGCGATCCGCAACCGCTCGGCAGGCTCGCCTCCCGGATCGCGGTCGACCGTGGCTGGAACACGCGGCTGGCCAACGGTCAGGTCTTCGGAAGCTGGACGCGGCTCGTCGGTGAAGAGGTCGCCGAACACGCCCAGCCGGTGGCCTTGAAGGACGGCGAGCTGACCGTGCGAGCGAGCTCGACTGCGTGGGCGACGCAGCTTCGCCTGCTCCAGGGGCAGCTGCTGGCGAAGATCGCGAAGGGTGTCGGGCACGGCGTAGTGAAGAAGATGCGGATCCAGGGGCCGACGGCGCCGAGCTGGCGGAAAGGGCCCCGGCACGTGCCGGGACGCGGCCCGCGTGACACGTACGGCTGATCCGAGTTGCGCTTCGCCGCGACAGTGCCCATTAAAGCGCCGAGAACGCCTTCGGAGTGCTTCGCGAACGTCAAGACTCTTCTTCGAACGAATTAGCGCGCCTGTGAGCAAATCAGGGGTGTCCTTGCCGCATGTCTGCGAACGCGGCCAAGTACACTGGAGATGAGCGAGCGTCCGCTCGGGCGAGACGAGGAGAATCAACGCCTGTGACCGAGAACAAGAGCGAGTACAACGCGTCGTCGATCACGGTGCTCGAAGGCCTCGAAGCCGTCCGCAAGCGTCCCGGTATGTACATCGGTTCCACCGGTGAACGCGGCCTCCACCACCTCGTCCAGGAGGTGGTCGACAACTCCGTCGACGAGGCGATGGCCGGCTACGCGACCAAGGTCGAGGTTACCCTGCTGGCCGACGGCGGGGTGCGCGTCGTCGACGACGGCCGCGGTATCCCGGTCGACATGCACCCCAAGGAGATGAAGCCGACCCTCGAGGTCGTGCTCACCGTGCTCCACGCGGGCGGCAAGTTCGACAGCGACTCCTACGCGGTCTCCGGTGGTCTGCACGGTGTCGGCGTCTCCGTGGTGAACGCGCTCTCGACCAAGCTCGTCGCCGAGGTCAAGTACGGCGGGCGCAGCTGGCGCCAGGTGTACACCGACCAGATCCCCGGTGAGCTGGAGGATCTCGGCCCCGCCGACGAGACCGGCACCACGATCACCTTCTGGGCCGACGGCGACATCTTCGAGACCACGACGTACAACTTCGAGACGATCTCCCGGCGTCTCCAGGAGATGGCCTTCCTCAACAAGGGCCTGACCCTTTCGCTGCGCGACGAGCGCGTCGCCGACGAAGAGACCGAAGCCGACGCTTCCGGCCAGGCGGCGCGGGTCAAGGAGAAGACCTACTGCTACCCGGGCGGTCTCGAAGACTTCGTCAAGCACATCAACGGCAGCAAGGACCCGATCCACCAGTCCGTGATCTCCTTCGAGGCCAAGGGCACCGGCCTCGAGGTCGAGGTCGCCATGCAGTGGAACAACGGCTTCACGCCGTCGGTGTACACCTTCGCCAACACGATCAACACGCACGAGGGCGGCACGCACGAAGAGGGCTTCCGCGCCGCGCTCACCCGCGTCGTCAACGCGTACGCGCGCGAGAAGAAGCTGCTCAAGGAGAAGGACGCCAACCTCTCCGGTGACGACGTGCGCGAGGGGCTCGCCGCGATCGTCTCGATCAAGCTCTCCGAGCCGCAGTTCGAAGGCCAGACCAAGACCAAGCTGGGCAACAGCGAGGCCAAGACGTTCGTGCAGCAGACCTCGAACGAATGGCTGGCCGACTGGTTCGAGCGCAACCCCACCGAGGCGAAGACGATCATCAACAAGTCGATCTCCTCGGCGCAGGCGCGGATGGCCGCCCGCAAGGCGCGTGACCTCGTCCGCCGCAAGGGCGCGCTGGAGATCGGCGGGCTCCCCGGCAAGCTCAAGGACTGCCGCTCGACCAACCCGTCGGAATGCGAGCTCTACATCGTCGAGGGTGACTCGGCGGGCGGTTCGGCCAAGGAAGGCCGCGACTCGATGTACCAGGCGATCCTGCCGATCCGAGGCAAGATCATCAACGTCGAGAAGGCCCGGATCGACCGCGTCCTCAAGAACACCGAGGTCCAGTCGCTGATCACCGCGCTCGGCACCGGTATCCACGAAGAGTTCGACATCGAGAAGCTGCGCTATCACAAGATCGTGCTGATGGCCGACGCCGACGTCGACGGCCAGCACATCACCACGCTGCTGCTCACCTTCCTGTTCCGGTTCATGCCCCCGCTGATCGAGCACGGGCACGTGTTCCTCTCGCGCCCGCCGCTGTACAAGATCAAGTGGCCGCGGCAGGACCCGGAGTACGCCTACTCCGACAGGGAACGCGACGCCGTCATCCAGGCGGGTGTCGAGGCCGGCCGGAAGCTGCCGAAGGACGACGCGATCCAGCGCTACAAGGGTCTCGGCGAGATGAACGCCGAAGAGCTGTGGGAGACCACGATGGACCCGGCGAACCGGCTGCTCGGCCAGGTCACCCTGGACGACGCCGCGCAGGCCGACGACCTGTTCTCCGTCCTGATGGGCGAGGACGTCGAAGCGCGCCGTTCCTTCATCACGCGTAACGCCAAGGACGTGCGCTTCCTGGACGTCTAGACGTCCCCGTTCCTCTTTGTCCCCTTAGGACTGCTCCCACGAGAAGGACCTCATGACGGAAACCTTGCCGCCGGCTCCGGACCACGACCGGATCGAACCGGTCGACATCCAGCAGGAGATGCAGCGCTCCTACATCGACTACGCGATGAGCGTCATCGTGTCGCGGGCGCTGCCGGACGTGCGGGACGGCCTCAAGCCGGTGCACCGCCGCGTGCTGTACTCGATGTTCGACTCCGGCTTCCGCCCCGACCGCGGGTACAACAAGTGCTCCCGCGTCGTCGGCGACGTGATGGGCAACTACCACCCGCACGGTGACTCCGCGATCTACGACGCGCTGGTGCGGCTCGCGCAGCCGTGGTCGCTGCGGTACCCGCTGATCGACGGCCAGGGCAACTTCGGTTCGTCGGGCAACGACCCCGCCGCCGCCATGCGGTACACCGAGTCCCGGCTGGCGCCTCTCGCGATGCACATGCTGCAGGACATCGAAGAAGAGACCGTCGACTTCTCCGACAACTACGACGGCCGCACCCAGGAGCCCGACGTCCTGCCGTCGCGATTCCCGAACCTGCTGGTCAACGGCGGTTCCGGGATCGCGGTCGGGATGGCGACCAACATCCCGCCGCACAACCTGCGCGAGGTCGCCGACGGCGTCAAATGGGCGCTGGAGAACTTCGAGGCCAGCGACGACGAGCTGCTCGCCGCGCTGCTGGTCCGGATCAAGGGCCCGGACTTCCCGACCAAGGCGATGATCCTCGGCAACTCCGGCATCGAGGACGCGTACCGCACCGGCCGCGGCTCCGTGCGCATGCGCGCGGTCGTCGAGGTCGAAGAAGACGCCAAGGGCCGCACGATCCTGGTCGTGTCCGAGCTGCCGTACCAGGTCAACCCGGACAACCTGGTCGAGAACATCGCGAACCTGGTCCGCGACGGCAAGCTCACCGGAATCTCCGACATCGCCGACGAATCCAACAGCCGCAGCGGCATGCGGATCGTCGTCACGATCAAACGTGACGCGGTCGCCAAGGTCGTGCTGAACAACCTGTACAAGCACACCCAGCTGCAGCAGAACTTCGGTGTCAACATGCTGGCCCTGGTCGACGGCGTGCCCCGCACGCTGCGGCTGGACCAGATGATCCGGCACTACGTGAAGCACCAGATCGACGTCATCGTCCGCCGGACCCGCTTCCGGCTGCGCAAGGCCGAGGAACGCGCCCACATCCTGCGCGGTCTGGTCAAGGCGCTGGACATGCTCGACGAGGTCATCGCCCTCATCCGGCGCTCGCCCTCGGCCGAAGAGGCCCGGCCCGCGCTGATGAGCCTGCTCGACGTCGACGAGATCCAGGCGACCGCGATCCTCGACATGCAGCTCCGCCGCCTCGCGGCACTGGAGCGGCAGCGGATCATCGACACCCTGGCCGAGATCGAACTCGAGATCGCCGACCTCAAGGACATCCTCGAGAAGCCCGAGCGGCAGCGGACGATCATCGCCGAGGAGCTCCAGGAGATCGTCGACAAGTACGGCGACGACCGGCGCACCAAGATCATCCCGTTCGACGGCGAGGTGTCGGTCGAAGACCTCATCGCGGTCGAGGACGTCGTCGTCACGATCACCCGCACGGGTTACGCCAAGCGAACGAAAACCGATCTGTACCGCTCGCAGAAACGCGGCGGCAAGGGCGTCCAGGGCGCGACCCTCAAACAGGACGACATCGTCCAGCACTTCTTCGTCTGCTCGACGCACGACTGGATCCTGTTCTTCACGAACAAGGGCCGCGTGTACCGGGCGAAGGCGTACGACCTGCCCGAGGCCAACCGCAACGCGCGCGGCCAGCACGTCGCGAACCTGCTCGCGTTCCAGCCCGACGAGCAGATCGCCCAGGTCATCGAGATCCCGAACTACGAGGTCGCCCCGTACCTCGTGCTCGCGACCCGCCGCGGCCTGGTGAAGAAGACCAAGCTCACCGACTTCGACTCCAACCGCGCCGGCGGCCTCATCGCCGTCAACCTGCGCGAAGGCGACGAACTGGTCGGCGCGGTCCTCGCGGCCGCCGAAGACGACCTGCTGCTGGTGTCCGCGGAAGGCCAGTCGATCCGCTTCCACGCCACCGACGAAGCCCTGCGTCCCATGGGCCGCGCGACGTCCGGTGTGCTGGGCATGCGGTTCAACGACGGCGACGAACTGCTCGGCATCAACGTCGTCCAGCCCGACCGGTTCCTCCTCGTCGCCACCGCCGGCGGCTACGCCAAGCGCACACCGACCGACGACTACCCGGTGCAAGGCCGCGGCGGCAAGGGTGTGCTCACCATTCAGTACGACCAGAAACGTGGCAGGCTGGTGGGCGCGGTCATCGTCGACGCCGAAGACGAGCTCTACGCGATCACCTCCAGCGGCGGGGTGATCCGGACTTCGGCCGGGCAGGTGCGCAAGGCAGGCAGGCAGACGAAGGGAGTGCGGCTGATGAATCTCGACGAAGGAACCACTCTTCTCGCGGTCGCACGCAACGCGGACGAGCCCTCAGACGTCGCCACTGCAGGTAGTACTGAAGGAGAAGAAACCCCGGCGTCGGAGCAGGAATAGACGACGCCCCACGTACTGGGTAAGGACTGACACCTCGTGACACCATCCGAGAAGCCCGAAGCAGGCGGCGCGCAGGCGGGTTCGTCGAGCCCGCCCTGGCAGCGCGACAGCGGCGCCGGGGAACCCGAAGGCTCCAGCGAGCAGACGGTCTCGGTGTCTTCGGTCGCCACCGAAGACGTGGCCCACTCGGAACCGAAGCGGGACCCCGTGACCGACTATCACGGTGTCAGCGGTACAGCCGCGAAGAGGCTTTTCGGCGACAGCGGAGAGGGCGACCCCGCCCCCTCCGCCATCCCGTCGGCCTCCCGCACCCGTGCCGCGCCCACCGCTCTCCGCCGCCCCGGCCGCGGACCGCGTCGCGCCAGCCTGCAGATCAAACGCTTCGACCCCTGGTCGGTGCTGAAACTGTCCCTCGTCCTCGGCGTCGCGCTGTTCTTCGTATGGCTCGTCGCCGTGGGCGTCCTCTACACCGTCCTCGACGGCATGGGCGTCTGGGACAAACTCAACGGGACCTACTCGTCGCTCGTCGGCGGCGAAGGGGCCGACGCGCCGGCCGACCCGTTGATCAGCGCCGGCCGCGTCTTCGGGATCGCGGCCATCCTCGGCGCCATCAACATCGTGCTGATCTCGGCGCTGGCCACCGTCAGCGCCTTCATCTACAACGTCTCCGCCGACCTCGCCGGAGGCCTGGAAGTGACCCTTTCCGAACGAGAGTGACCCGGTTGCAGGACGCCGAAAGGCGTCCTGTAATCTTCTCCTCGTTCGGGCCCATAGCTCAGGCGGTTAGAGCGCTTCGCTGATAACGAAGAGGTCCCAGGTTCAAGTCCTGGTGGGCCCACCCGATTGCCCGGTCTGTGTTCGCGGAAAGCGCGAACCCGGATCGGGTGTTCTTCATTTTGGGGGTCGAACCCCCAAGCCCCCGCCAGGGAGGGCTTCGCCCCCCTGGACCCCCCAAGCGTTGGGGCGCGTTGGCGTGGTCGGTGCGGGCCCATTGCCGTGGGGGACGGTTCCACGTGGAACGTGGTGCAGTAGCATCGGTGGGTAGGCGGAGCAACTCGGCGGAAAGAGGGGGCTTCTGATGAAGAAGCTGTTGGCACTCGCGGTCATCGCGGGCGGCGTGCTGTTCGTGATCAAGCGCAACAAGGCAGCCAAGGCCGAGGCCGACCTCTGGCGTGAGGCCACCGCTCCCACCGAGCGCCCCCTGGGATCCGCTTCCACGAACGGGAGCGCCCCGGCCAAGGCCGCGGACGCGTCCCGCAACAACTGATTTCGGCGCGGGCGGTTACCATGATCGCCTGCGACCCGGGGCTGTAGCTCAATTGGTAGAGCACCGCCTTTGCAAGGCGGGGGTCAGGGGTTCGATTCCCCTCAGCTCCACACTCGGAAACGACAAGGCCACCCGTACCGCGGGTGGCCTTCTCATTTCCGCCAGAATGCGCGCATGGGTGTTCTCTTCGACTACTTCGCCGCGCCGGACAACGACACCGCGGCCGCCACGATCGACCTCGTCGGAGGGCCGTCCGAGGCGCCCTTGCCGACCGTCCAGCTCAAGGGTGTGGACCCGTTCGTGCAGCTGGGCACGCTGGAGTCCTTGCTGACCGGGGTCGACTACGACACCGTCATCGGGCGCTCCATCGAACCTGTCGCCATGGCCGATGACGGTGCGCTGCTGGTCGTCGCGCTGACCGAAGAGCTGTCCGCCGCGCTGTCCGACGCCGACGAGGCCCGCCTGCGCGAGGTGGCCGAGCCCTGGTCCCGGACCGAGGAGTTCGGCGGCCAGGCCGACCCCGCAGACCTGGCCGCCGTGCTGACCGACCTCGCGGAACTCGCCCGTAACGCCAAGACCAGGAGTGATCGCCTCTACTGCTGGGTCTGCGTCTGAGTGGTGACGTTCGTCACCGTACACGGATGACGAAGTCTCGCTCCCAGCCAAGTCAACGCTGCTTACATGGGAGTGAATCCGGACAGCGAGGTGAACATGGTCAGTTTCGAAACCGACCTCGACGATCTCAGGTTGTCGAGCAAGGAACTGCAGAATGCCGCGGACATCGTCAGCACCGCACACACCGGTGTGCGAGGGCAGGACGTGCCCGCTCCCGACCCGGTCACGGGAGGCCTTCTCCCCGGCCTCTTCGCGCCGGACACCGCGTTCGGGAAATCCCTGGGCATGCGCGGGGTTTCGGCGGCCTACGAGGAACACCGCCAGGCCGTCGAGAAGATGCTCGCGAAGCTGCACCGCAGTACGCAGGACACCTCGCGAGCCCTGGAGAGGGTCGCCGAGCTGTACGAATCAGTGGACGAGGACAACAAGCAGCGAGTGAACCGCGCGGCATACGGGAACCAGGGGTAGCGGCGTGGACGGGTACTTCAACGCACTGGACGCGGAGACCACCGCCGAAGGTGGCGACTACAGCGAGCTCCTCGAGGGGATCTCCCACGATCTCACCGCGGGTGCCGAAAAGGCCTACGCGGCAGTGGATCTTCTTTTCCAGAACTGGATGTTCGGCAGCGACGTCGACATGACCGGCGGTCGCAAGGAACAGGTCCGCGACTTCTTCCTCGAGTTCTCCGAGGCGGAGCTCGTCGGCGAGACCAGCCTGCAGACCATGATCGAGGCCTACGAAGGTCTCTGGAACGCTTTCCAGGACACGAAAGCGCCGCTCGACCGGTCCCTCGTCCTGCTGCTCAAGTGGCGTGGTGAAGGCGCCGAGACCGCCAAGAGCTACATCCAAGGTCTCGTGAACACCTACGCCCGGGTCGGCACCAAACTCACCGTGCTGGAGGCCGACATCGTGGCCGCGCGGGACGCCATCGCGACCGCGCGGGCCGACCTGAGCACTCTCGCCGCTTCATTCATGACCGCCGCGGAAAAGTACCGGGACGACAAGGAACGGCAGGACGAATCCGCCTTCCAGAAGGCGCTGGCCGCGACCTTCGCCGCCGCTGTCACCGCCCTGCTCGTGGCGGCCGTGCCACCGGCGGGCGGTCTCACCGCGGCGGCGTTCTTCACCACCGCGAACGGGGTGCAGGTCGCCGGCGCCGCGGCCGGGGCCGGGCTCGCCACGGCGGCCACCGTGCAGGCCGACATCGTCGGGGACAGCCCCGAAATGATCTACAACAGCTTCCACGACGGTGTGGTCAACATCCGTGAAGCCATGTTCCGCGCGTCCGAATCGCTGATCTCGAAGATCCACACCGAGATCAACAACCTGCCGATCATTCCGGAGCCGCCGGACGTCAGCCCGGGTGAGACGTTCGACCCCGGCAACTTCGAAACGGAGAACACCGACAAGGGAACGGAAAAGCGGGTCCGGGACAAGAACGTCGACATCTCGAACGACGGCAAGTTCCAGGAACCGCCGATGGAACTTTCCCCGCTGCCGACCGATTGACGGAGGATCGTGGCTGACAAACCGGCGGCCAAGAAGCCACCAGCCGACCGGCAAGCGATGCTCGAGGCGCTGGCCGCCCTCTCGGTGGACGCGTCCTCGCCGGACGGCGCCGTTTCCGTTTCGGTCAACACCGACGGGGTGATGACGCGGCTCAGGGTGAGTGAAGCCGTTTCGCGGATGTCGCCCGCCGAGATCGCGGACGCCGTCATGCGGACCTATCAGGAAGCGCAGCAGGAATCCGCGAAACGCAGCGGAGAACTGATGGCGCCGATCGGCAACGCGGGCTACATCACCGACCGGCTCCGCTGGCGGCTCGGGTTCACCCCTTCGTTCCAGGAGGCCGGGGAGACCGTCACGCCGCCGGTGCCGCGCCGGACCACAGCGGGCGCCGACAACGTGGTGCTCAAGGACCGTTCGGAAGAACCCGCCGGGCCCGCCGAGGACGAGGCGCCCGAGCCGGCCGAAACCGACGATCAGTACTACGAGCAAGGCCTGCGATACCGGCCTTCCTGGTAGTACGGCTGCCGGCCCGGCGACGGAGATCATCCGCCGTCGGGCCGGTGACGGCATCGTGCGCGTTCACCGTGTGTTTCGCGCCAGCCAGGTGAACGTCCACCGGTAGAAAGCCGGCGCGGCGAGGCTGGTGTTGATCGAGTGACCGCTGCCCCGCACGATCTCGTCGGCGCCGCAGCCGCCGTTTCCGCAGACCAGGGTGTCGTGTTCGCCGAGGACGTACGCCGTCGGGACCGTCGGCGCCGATCGGGTCGCCGCGCCGGGTCCCACCGAGCGGAGTTCCGCCGACGCCAGCGTGTCCTTGAGGGCTTCTTCGACCGGGATGATCGCCGGGTCGTACGTGCCGGGGTGGTGGAAGGTCCGCGCGCGAGTGCCGGGGACCGTCGTGAAATAGCCACGGGCCCAAGGCTTTCCGGCGAACTTCGGGTCCAGTTCGGCCGGGTGGAACGGCGACTCGGCCGCGGCCCGGGCGCCGGGCCGGTCACGGGGGATACCGCTGACGATCACGGCGTCGACGCCGCCCCGCGCGGCCGCCCGTTCCGCGACGAGCCCGCCCATCGAGTGTCCATTGAGGATGATCGTGCGGAACCGCGGGCGCAGCTGCCGCACGACCTGGTGCACGGCCTCGCCGCCGGCGTCGAAATCGAGGGTTTCCGGATTCGGACGGCTGCTGCGGCCGTAGCCGAGCCGGTCGAGGTTCAGCGTCGCGTAGCCGGCGCGGTTCGCACTGTCCACATAGGAATACCGACGCGGCTGGTAGGGCCAGTCCCAGTAGGCGCGGTCGTAGGTCCCGCCGTGCAACAGGATCTGGACCGGTGTGCGCGGGGTGAGCTTCCCCCGGACGCAGAGTTCGCCGGCGACCGTCTGGCGTTCGCCGTTCACCTGGACCGCGAAACGGTGTTCGGCGCAGCGGGCCGGTCTTTCCGCGGCGGTCGCCGTCGTGATCCCGGTCAGGGAAAGGAGTGTGGTGAGCAGAGCGGCTTTCGCGATGAGTCTCATGGCGGAAAGCGTCGCTCCCGGGCGCGGGTCGCGTCGTCGTGCAGGTGTGGGGATCGGCGGCTACGTCAGGCGCGCACCATCCCGCTCTGGTAGGCGAAGACCACCAGCTGGGCCCGGTCGCGGGCGTGGACCTTGGTCATCGCCCGGCTGACGTGGGTCCGCACGGTCGCCGCGCTGATCACGAACTCCCGCGCGATCTCCTCGTTCGACATGCCCTGCGCGACACGAAGGACGACTTCGTGCTCTCGTTCGGTGAACGCCGAACCGTCCGCGCGGGGCGGCGAAGGGGACGGCCGGGCGGTGAATTCGGCGATCAGGCGCCTGGTCACACTCGGGGAGAGGAGCGCGTCTCCCGCCGCCACGACGCGGACCGCCTCGATCAGATCGGCGGGCCTGGTGTGTTTGAGCAGGAAGCCGCTCGCTCCGGCGCGCAGCGCGTCGAAGACGTATTCGTCGAGGTCGAACGTCGTCAGCATGAGGACGCGGACACCGGAAAGCCGTTCGTCCGCCGTGATCCGGCGGGTGGCTTCCAGCCCGTCCGTCCCGGGCATCCGGATGTCCATCAGCACGACGTCGGGCACGGTTTCCGCGACGACGGCGACCGCCGTCTCGCCGTCGTCCGCTTCGCCCACCACGGTGATCCCGGCTTCCGCCCGCAGCAACGCCGCGAACCCGGAGCGCACCAGGAGCTGGTCGTCGGCGAGCACCACCCTGATCACGGCCATCGCGCGCTCACCCGGAACCTCCCGTTCTCACGGCCCGCGTTCAGTGTGCCGCCGGTCGCCCTGGCCCGTTCACCCATTCCCGTGATCCCCGCGCCGGGAACGTCCGGGCCAGGCGCGCGGACCTCGTTGAAGACGTCGAGCCGCACGCCGTTCTCGTCGGCTCGCACCGTCACTTCGGCGGGCGGCCTGCCGTGTTTCGCGGCGTTCGTGAGGGATTCCTGGACGATCCGGTACACCGCGCCGCCGACCGGCTGCCCGATCCCGGGAGCGTCGAGGTCCAGTGTGACAGCCAGGCCCGCTTGGTTCGCCGACGCGACCAGATCCGGGATGTCCGCGACACCCGGCGTGGGTCGGAGCGGGGCGGAGTCGTCACGCAGCAGCCGCACCATCGCGTTCAGCTCGTCCAGGATCGTGCCGCTGACCGTACGGACGACACCGAGCGCTTCCTTCGCCACTTCCGGGTGATCGTCGATCACGTGCTCGGCCATCCCCGACTGGACGTTGATGACCGCCATCGCGTGGCCGACGCTGTCGTGCAGATCCTGGGCGATGCGCAGCCGCTCGCCGAGGACGCGATCGCGTTCCGCCTGTTCGACGGCCGCTGCCCGCTCGCGCCGTCCTCGGAGCGCGTCGGCCGCGAAGACCGCGAAGCCTGCCCAGCCGACGAAGACCAGATCGAGGACGCCCGCGCCGCCCGTGGCCAGGTTCGCGCCGACGACGATCACCGCCATCCCGCCCGCGACGGCGTACGCGAGCCGCCGCGGACGCCGGGTTCCGAGCGCGAACAACGGTACGAGACCGGCGAACAACACCGGACCGTCGGGATAGCCGAGCCCCAGGTAGAGCAGCAGCGCAAACGCTTCCGTCCCGGCCGCCGCCACCGGGAGCCGCCAGGTGGCGAGGAGCGCGAGACAAGCGAGCGCGACGACGGCGAAGCCGAACGCGTCGACCGGGCGTTCCCCGAGGCCGGGCTCCAGATTCGCCGTGCCGACGACGAGTAGCGCGCTCACCGCGAGCCAAGCGGCCACGGCTCCGCCCCTGATCAGCCACTTCACCCGCTCAGTCTGCCGAAGCCGGCCGACGCGCGCGTCCGCGTCGTGTGGAGCCCGCCTACGTCAGATGTGCAGCAGCCGCTCGTCGAGGGCGGCCAGATAGTCGCGGCCGAACTCGCCGTTCTCCAGGTCGCGCCACAGCACCGGCGGCAGATCCTGGGCCACCTCGGGCGAGCGTGACGCGGCGGCCAGCGCGATCGTCGCGACGGTGTCGACGTCGCCGGTGAGCGCGACGGCGGCGTGGAGCATCCGGGCGAGTCCTCCGCCGCCGGTCACCACGGTCAGCGCGGCACGCACGCTCATCCAGCCCTGCGGCCCGACCTTGCCCGACCACGGCAGCGCCCAGCCGCCGTGCCCGACGTCCTCCGGAAGGATTCCGTCGATCCACCTGGCGATCTCGGCGAGCGGACCCACCCGATGGTGGCAGTAGTGCACGGCCAGCGCGGCCGCCTGCGCCGCGGCGATCCCGGCCGGGGTGTCGTGGGTGATCCTGGCCTGCAGTTTCGCGTGGTAGAGGACGTCGTCGACGGTCGGCAGGAGCCCGATCGGCCCGGCGCGCATGGCCGCCCCGCTCTTGTCGCTCTGCGGTTGAAGGCGCCGCAACAGCTCTTCGCCGTCGCGGACCTCGCTGAGCAGCTGATGGAAACGCGGCGCGTAGCCGTCGTGCGGATCGCGGTGGTACGCCCGCACGAACTGCTCGGCGAGCAGCAGTGGCGTCCATCGCCGTCCCGACACGAGCACTTCGGCGATCGCGATCGTCATCTGCGTGTCGTCGGTGTAGCGACCCGCCTGGGCACCGGGCTGTGGCACGTAACCGGTCAGCTGGTTGTGCTCGGCCACGAAGCCCGGGTACGCGTGCTCGAAGGAGCCGCCATACGCGTCGCCGATGGCGAGTTCGACCAGCATGCCGTCATCGTGCCAGGCCGCGGGGTGCCGCCTACCGTGGAGTCATGGCGACCGACAAGCTGCGCGCGTGGTGGGCACATCGGCAGGGGCTCGACGGAACGCTGCACGGGTCGCCGGCGGCCGCCGTGCTGGAGCGGACCGGCTGGATGCGTTCGGTCGGCGGATCGGCGCCCTATCTCGGGCTGTTCGCCAGAGCCCGGCTCGATCGCGAGACGGTCGACGCGGACGTCGCGCGGCTCGTCATCCACGAACTGCCTTCGGCGCGCGGCTGCACCTACGTCCTGCCGTCGGCGGATTTCGAGCTCGGCCTGACGGTCGGCGCGGCGGCGCCCGCCGGTGAACTCGCCGCCGCGGAGAAGTACCTCGGCGTCACGCAGGCCGAGATCGAGCAGCTGTGCGTCATCGTCACGGATCTGCTCGACGGCGAACCGCTCGCCCCGGCCGCGATCAAGGAGGCGGCCGGATCGGCCGTGCGCAACCTCGGGGAAGCGGGCCGCAAACGCGGCACCACCACGACGTTGCCGCTCGCGCTCGGCCTGCTCCAGGCCCGCGGCGACATCCGGCGGGTCCCCGTGAACGGGCGGCTGGACCAGCAGCGTTACGGCTACGTCCGCTGGACGCCGTCCCCGCGCGGCGGACTGTCCGATATGGACACCGCGCGCACGGAACTCGCCCGGCGCTACTTCTCGTGGGCCGCTCCGGCGTCGCTCAAGCATTTCCGCTGGTTCTCCGGTTTCACCGCGGCCAGTGCGAAGAAGATCGCGGAACAGCTGGAACTCGTACCGCTCGACGGCACCGATCTGCTGATGCCCAAGGAGATCGCCGACGAGTTCGCCGCGTTCACCGTGCCGTCCGAGCCGTCGTACGCGCTGCTCGCCGGGATCGACGGCATCCACCTGCTGCACCGCGACATGCCACGGCTGCTCGCCGACGCCGACGTCGAACGCCCGGTGCCCGGAGGCCGCGCGGGGGAGACGCTGGGCGGGCAGGCGGATCCGCCGAGTCACGTCATCGTCGACCGGGGCCGTATCGCCGGCCTGTGGGAGTTCGACACGGAGACGGGCAAGATCGTCCACAGGTTCTTCGGCGACGAGGACGCCGCGCTGCGCGAGACGATCGCGCGGACCGAAGAATTCGTCCGGGACCAACTGGGCGACGCCCGGAGCTTCAGCTTGGATTCGCCGAAGAGCCGGGCGTCGCGAGTGGCCGATCTCAGGCTTTCGCCTCGTTGATCAGGATGTCGACCGCCTTGTCGTTGCGGGCGGTCTGCTCCGGGATCACCGAAGCGGGCGGGTAGAAGCCGTCGATCCCGCCGTCCTTCGGGTACATCTCGAAGGTGTAGCTGAGGATCTTGTGCTTGCCCCACGCCCAGTCGTTGACGTCGCCGTCGGTGACGTACAGATCGCTCGACTGCTCCGGCGTGTAGCCGTTGGTGGCGGCCATCTGCTTGCCGACGTCGGCGAAGCGCTTCGCTTCCTCTTCGCTCAAGCCCGTGTCGGTGTCGGCCTTCGTGTAGCCGTACGGCCAGAGCACCAGTTCCGAGAAGGTGTGGAAGTCGATGTGCGTCTTGATCTGCTGCGCGCCACCGACCACCCGGGAGTCGACGAAGTCCGCGACCGCCTTGGTCTCGGGCTCGGAGAACGCCGACGGACCGTGGTAGTCCTCGGCGGACGGGCTGTTGCTCGAACCGCCGCAGCAGTTCCACTTGTAGTCCCAGTTGCGGTTCGGGTCGGTGCCGATCGCGCTGCTGCCCGGCACGGGCTTCCGCGTCTTGCGCCAGCCCTGGTACTCGCCGCCGGTGATGTCGTACTCGGAGCCGTCCGGGTTGACGTTCGGGATCACGTAGATCTCGTGCTCGTCGACCATCTTCTTGATGGCCGGGTCGCTCGCGTAACCGCTGGTGAACCGCTGCACGATCCGCAGGCACATCTCGGTCGTGAGGTGTTCGCGCGCGTGCTGGTTGCAGGTGAACAGGACCTCGGGCTCGTTCTCGTCCGTGCCCGCGTTGTCGCTGATCTTCAGCAGGTTCAGCTCGCGTCCCTCGTGGGACTTGCCGATGCTGGACAGCGTCGCGATGTCGCCGTGGTCCTTCGCGGCCTTCTGCAGCTCAGCGGTCGTTTCGGCGTAGGTGTGGTACGCCTCGTCACCAGGCGGGAAGTCGCCGGCGACCGCCGCGGTGCCCGCGCGGCCGCTCCGCTGCTTGAGCATGCTGTCGAAGTCGCCGAGCGACTTGAGGCCGAAACCGTTCGCGCGCAGGGCCGCCGCCTGTCCCGGCGTGGCGACGACGGTGAGCGCGCCGCCGCGCGAGCCCGCGACGTCGACGCCGGTACGGGCGACCTCGGTGCGTTTGTCCGGCGTGGACGCGCCTTCCACCGAGTACAGCCCTCTCGCCGGGTCCCCGGTCTGTGCGCTCGCGACGGGCGTCGTGACGGCCAGCAGGGCGAGCCCTGTGGCGGCCAAGGCGCCCCCGATGCGACGGCGTGTGGACATTTCGCCTCCGAACGATCTGGGGACAAGGTGGGCGTTCACCGTCGCCGAGGTGAATCATCCACGACAACCCGACGATCGTCGTTCCCAGTTACCGTTTACGGCCAGAGGCGTTCTTTGCGCCAGTCTCCGTCTTCGCGCCGGTACCGGAGCCGCTTGTGCCGCCGGTCGTGGCTCGCCTGCCAGAACTCCACATCGGACGGCGTCACCAGGTAGCGGGTCCAGGTTTCCGGTGCCACACCGGGATTCCCGGCGACCCAGCGCTCGGCTTCCTCGGCCGCGCGGTCGAGGTCGGCCGGATCTCCGAGCACCTGGGACTGCCTGCCGATGAACGCCTCCACCCGGGACGCCGGTGGCCTGGCGGTGAAATCGGCGGCGGACACCTCGGGATCGGCGGGCGAGACCGGGCCGCGCAGGCGGACCTGACGGCCTCGCCCCGGCCAGAAGAAGGTCAGCGCGGCGAACGGATTCTTCGCCAGCTGAACGCCTTTCGGGCTTTCGGAACTCGTCGCGACCGCCCAGGTGTCCCCGTGGACGTCCTTGAGGATCACGACGCGCGCGTCCGGCACCCCGTCTGAGTCCACTGTGGACAGAGTGACGGCGTGTGGTGCCAAGACGTGTTCGCCCGCTTCTTCGAGCCATTCCAGGAAAAGCTCGCGTGGGCTCGCCGGCGCGGCCTCGGTGTCGAACTCCGGAAGCTCCTCGGGAAACGACGGCCAGCCGCGCACCGTGCGGTTCATCAGTACCCCGGCGGGCGCTGCGGCGGATAGCCGGGCGCGGGCGGCGGATAGTGCGGCGGATGCTGCCCCGGCGGCGGACCCTGTGCGGGCGGCGGCCCGACCGGATACTGCGGTGGCGGTGGCTGCTGGGGCTGCCAGCCGGGCGGCGGCTGCTGACCGGGCGGCGGCATCGGCGGACCGGGCGGCATGGGCGGCTGCTGGCCCTGCGACTGCGCCCACTGCACCTGCTGATAGACCTCCGCGGGCTGCGGGAAACAGAACGTCAGCTTCGCGTTGACCGAACCCTGTACCGCCGCGCCCCACAGCTTCCCGCCGACGAACGCGTACATCTGCGCCGCCGAAACGTCGACGGCCACCATGCGCGTCTCGCCGCCGAACTGGTTGCCGGACTTCGCCGACGCGGCCTGCGCGGCGTCGGGGTACACGCGGTCGCCGATCAGCCCGGCGATGACCACCGAAGCGGCCGTCCAGCCGACCGTGCCCATCACGTTCGCGCGCGCGTGCTGCGTCGCCAGCCCGGTGAAGTCGTACAACGCGGGCGCGGTGACCTCCGGGATCGCCGCGGCGACCACGCAGTAGTTCATCGTCGACATCATCACGGACTCGGTGAACAGGCCCACGACGGCCGCGCTCGGGCCGATCTGGACGGTGTTCAGCCTGCCCCCGCTGCGCTGGATACGTTCTGCGACCGCACCCAGGTACTGCTCCTTGCTGAGCACTGACCCTCCCGAAGACTCCTCGCGCAGCGCCATCGTCGCACGAAAACGGCGATCTGCTTCACTGGACGCCACTATGCGACGTCTTCTGATCTTGCCGCTCGTCGTGCCGCTGCTGGCGGCCTGCGGGCCGACGGAACAGCCGCCGCCCGCGGCGAGTTCGCCCGCGCCGCCGAGTACCGCGGCGCCCAGCATCCCGCCCGCCCCGGAACCCACCGGCAAGGGCCCGTGCCCGTACCTCGGCAACGATTTCGTCTCGGACGCCAACGGGCAGAAGGTCTCCAAGGTCAAGACCTCGGCCGATCAGCCGCATCCGACGTGTTTCTTCTACGCGCTGAGCGGGAAACTGCAGCTCACCGTGCGCGTGTACGTCGGCGAACCCGTCGTGGCCAAGGCGCTGGTGGATCAGGCGGCGCCCATCGACACCTCGAACCCGGCCGACGAACCGGCGGGCTGGAAGGGCGGCTATCAGCCTTCCGGGGAAGGCGCCGTCTACGCGGTGGCGAAGGGTGGGAACGCGGTAGTCGTGACCACCAACCAGAAGCAGAGCATCAAAGCACGTACGGTGGCGAAGGAGGCTATCGGTGAGCTGAAGCTCTAGGTAGTGGTATCCACACGTCAGAGTGAAGTTGATCTTGTACTACCCTGTGCCGCACGCGCGAGGTTTCGCGGGACCAGCGCGGGCGCCAGATCCGGCGGAGGCCGCCTTGCGGTGTGGCTCGGCGGCACAAAAGATCATTTCTCCCCATAAGACAAAAGGACAGGTTTCGTGGCTGACACCCTCAAGGAAATCTTGCTCGACTCCAGCCGTCGCCCGGCGGTCGTGAGCGACTTCGAAGGCCTCGTCGACGCCGAGGTCTCGGACAAGGGCGGCGTTTCGGGTGCCGTCGTGAAGACCGGCTTCGCCGCCGTCAAGAAGATCAAGCCGGGCATCATCCCCGCCGCCGTCGACACCCTGCTCGACGACTTCACCGGTGCGCTCGAGCCCTTCTACGGCGACTACAAGGCCAAGGGCGGCAACGACTTCGGCGCGTACCTGGTCAGCCGTGGCGACGAGGCCTCGGACGCGCTCCTGTCGGTCACCGACTCGCGCGCCGAGAAGAGCAGCCGCGACAGCATCAAGAAGGTGTACTCGAAGCTGCGCCCGAACGGCAAGAAGAACGTCGAGGAGGCCCTTCCCCGCCTCGGCCAGCTGATCGACAAGCACGCCGCGAACGCGTGACCTGTTCAGTCACGCGCTGAGCCGAACACCCGAAGGGGCGCCGTCCGCTCTCGACATCACGTCGGGAGCGACGGCGCCCCTTCGTCGTGCTCCTGGGTCCTGGTCAGGCTTGTCCCGAAGCAGTGGCGCGCCGCTTGACCAGGGGTGAAGGCTCCTTTCGCTGCATCAGACGCGGCGAAGGGAGCCTTCGTCCCGCAACGGCGCCCCGCTCCTCGAGAATAACTCTTACGCGTTGTCAAAGCTTGCCCGCGCAGATATCTTACAAAGTGTAAGAGATAGCTCGCGCGGCTTGGGGAGCACCATGACACCCTTCGAAGGCACCGATCCGAAGAAGTTCATCGCGGATTTCCACGCGTCCTTCCACGACGAGCTCGTGAACGGCGACGAAGACGCGGGCGCGGTAGTCGACCGCTACCACACGCCGGACATCGTGCAGATCGCCGACGGGCACCGGATGGACCGCGAGAAGCTCATCGCGCATACGCGCCCGGTCCGCAAGAACCGGCCCACCGGGCGAATGGAAGTGCACGAAGCGGTGGCGGACGGGGACCGGATCGCCGCGCGGAGCACCCTGCACGTGACGAACCGGGGCAGGGACCTCGAAATGGAGGTCTACTTCTTCGGGGAGTTCACCCCCGACGGCCGGATGCGCCGGGGACATACGCTCACCCGCACCGTGCCGACGGCATGAACACCGGTACCTACGCCGTGCGCGGAATGGCCTGTGGGCACTGCGCGGGTTTCGTCACCGAGGAGATCGAGACCATCGCCGGGGTCACCGGCGTGGCGGTGGACGTCGAGGCCGGGACGGTGACCGTCACCAGCGACACGGTCCTCGAAGTCGCGGTCGTCCGCGCCGCCGTCGAAGAAGCGGGCTACGAACTCGTCCCCGAAACGTGAAAGGGCCGCCCAGGACCGGATTGTGGTCCTGGGCGACCCGTTCGCGACAGCAGAAAAGGGTGAAGCGTCAGTTCTTCTTGTCGGCGGAGCCGGCGTTCGAAGCCTGGTGCCCGTTCTTCGGCGCCGCCGGCTTGGCCGCACCCGAACCACCGGCCGGACCGGAAGCAGCGGGCTTCGCGGGAGCGGCAGGCTTCGCCGGAGCGGGTTTCGGAGCGGCCGCGGCCGGAGCGGCGGGCTTGGCCGGAGGAGCGGGCGGAGCCTTGGGCGGCGCGGGCGCGACCGGCGGCTCCTGCTTGGAACGCAGCGCGTACGCGGCGCCGGCACCGACGACGGCGATACCGATCACCCACGGCCAGCGGCGACGCTTGCGCGTCCCCTTGGCGGCGGACTTCGCCTCGACGAGCGCGGCCTTGAAGTCCTTCTTCGCGGCCTTGAAGTCCTTCTTGCCCCGGCGCTTGGACTCACCGGCGGACTTCGCGGCCTGGATGGCGGCCTTGCGGGCCTTGCGGCCCGGCTTCCGCATCTCGGAAATCCTGGCCAGTGCCTCCTTGCGAGCCGCCTTGGAGCTGCGCTTGAGCTCCTTGCGGGTCAGTTCCGTCTTCTTCGCGAGCTTCTTGCGCGCGCGACGGCTGGTCTTAGCGATCTCACCGGCGCTCTCGGAGAGCTTCTGCTCGGCTACCTCCACGGCGTGGGCGGTGGCTTCCTTACCCGCCTCGACGGCACGTTTGCGCAGGCCGAGCGCGCCGGCCTTCGCCGACTCGCTCACCGAATCTGCGGCCCGGGTCATGGCCTTCACCTCATCAATCGTTTTGATTCTGCTTCGTTGCTTGTAACCTATCGTGCCCCTTTTCCCCAGATCTTGCCGCAGATGGCACGATGAAGCTCGTGACTGAAAGCAAGGGATCCCTCGTTGGTGGCGCGCTGAAGGCCACTCTGCACACCAACCAGGGTGACATCAACCTGAACCTGTTCCCCGACCACGCGCCGAAGACGGTCGCGAACTTCGTCGGGCTCGCCGAGGGCAGCAAGGAGTACACCCAGCCCAACGCTCAGGGCACGAACTCGGGCCCGTTCTACGACGGGTCGATCTTCCACCGCGTCATCGACGGTTTCATGCTGCAGGGCGGCGACCCGACCGGCACCGGCCGCGGCGGCCCCGGCTACAAGTTCGGCGACGAGTTCCACCCGGAGCTCCAGTTCTCCAAGCCGTACCTGCTGGCCATGGCCAACGCCGGACCCGGCACCAACGGCTCGCAGTTCTTCATCACCGTCGCGCCGACGACGCACCTGAACTTCAAGCACACCATCTTCGGCGAGGTCGCGGACCAGGCTTCCCGCGACGTCGTCGACGCGATCGGCCGCACGGCGACCGGTCCCGCCGACCGTCCGCTGCAGGACATCGTCATCGAAAAGGTCAGCGTCAGCCGCTGATCACAGAGCCTGTCACTGGGGATTTCGGTAGGTTGGTGGCATCGTGAGCCAACCACCGAATCCCCAGTACCAGCAGGCCGCCATGCCCGGTTGCTGGTGGCATCCGAACCGCCAGACCGGGCTGAGCTGTTCACGCTGCGGCCGTCCGGCCTGTCCGGATTGCCTGCGTGAAGCCGCCGTGGGCTTCCAGTGCACGGACTGCGTCCAGGCCGGGCGCCAGCAGGATCGCGCCCAGCAGAAGCAGTACCGCGACGCCGGGTACGGCGCGCGCACCCTCGCGGGCGCCCAGCCCGTTCAGACGGCTGTCGTGACGCCTGTCCTCCTCGCGCTCAACGTCATCATCTTCTTCGTGACGGTCGCCCAGTCCGGCAGCCTCGCGAACAACAACTTCTCCGAGCTGTTCCAGTTCGGTCAGCTGTGGAATCCGGCGACACTGGCGGGCGACGAATGGTGGCGCGTCGTCACCTCGGGCTTCCTCCAGTACGGCCTGCTGCACATCGCGAGCAACGCGTTCTCGCTGTGGTTCGTCGGCCGCCCGCTGGAGACCGCGCTCGGCCGTGTCCCGTTCACGGTGCTCTACTTCGTCTCGATGCTCGGCGGTTCGGTCGCGAACCTCGTGTTCGCCGGCCTCGACGCCGTCCCGGTGGTCGGCGCGTCCGGGGCCATCTTCGGCCTCATCGGCGCGTACACGGTCATCGTCATCAAGCTCAGGCTCAATCCGACCTGGCTGTTGGTGATCCTCGGCCTGAACGTCTTCATCACGTTCCAGGTGCCCGGTATCTCCATCCTCGGGCACGCCGGTGGTTTCGTCGCCGGGCTGCTGGTCACCTTCGCGCTGCTGTACGCCCCGGACAAGAACCGGCTGAAATGGCAGCTCGGCGGGATCGCGATCGTCGTGGTGGCGATGATCGGGCTCGTCGCCTGGAAGGACTCGCAGACGATTTCCGCGTCCTGCGAGCTCACCACCAGCCGGGGCGCGCCGACGTACGTCTGTTACCCGGAGTAGCCCTCAGTTCCCCTGAGTGGGTCATACCGATACCCGGTGGAGAAGCAACGAATCCGGGTACCTTCAAGTTGATCATCGACATCAACTTGGGGGTTGAGATGAAGATCCGGAAAGCAACAGCTCTCGCCGCCGTCGCCGCGCTGGTGACGGCCATGGCACCTTCGGTCGCGCAGGCCGGGCAAGCCGCCGAGACCTGCCACACCTACACCAAACGCTATTTCCTGGGCTCGGGCAGCACGATCACGCTGCGTGTCGCCTATGTCGACGCGGCACTGAAAATCTGCTTCGGCGACCCCGGCGTCACTTCGTCGGCGGCGACGCAGACCGTCGGCACGACGGGACCGGGCGCGGCCACCGGCTGGGAGATCACGGCCGGCTCCGCGGTGGTCGAGGACCAGCGGCCCCGCCACGTCAAAGCGAAGTTCAGCGGCTCACTGCGGAACTGCGTCGTCAAGATCAACCCGATCTGCTCGCCGGCCGCGCCGTACGAGATCTTCGGGGAATACGCGCCGCCGGCGGTCGGCCCGGCCGTCCCTGGCTGGTCACACGGCCCGAACGGCGACGTCCACTACTACGACAACGCCTGACCCTTGAGGGCGGTGAGGACGTCCAGGACGTCCCGGGGGTCCTCACCGAGGTCGATCCGGCCGAACACCAGCAGGTGGTCGCCGGATTCGACCTCGAGGGTCAGGTTGTCCCGGCCGAGCCGTCGCGTCGTGCGCAACCGCAGCCGGGCTTCGGACCAGGAGTAGCGGTGCGCGCCGCCGACGGTCCTGGCCAGGATTCCGTCGGGTCCGGCGGCCAGCCGGGGACGGAGCAGGGTGCCGTGCATCGCGAGGGCGCCGACGGACAGCATCGCGACCCCGGTCAGGACGGTGCCGCCGACGTCGCCGCCGAAGGCCAGCCACAGCACTCCTGCCAGCAACAACAGGGTGATCACCCAGGCCACTACCACAACGTTCTGCTGCGGCGCCCACGAGGTGGGGTAGTTATCCACAGGGGTTATCCACACTGGGGATGAGTCACACCGGTGTAATTAGGCGTCAAGCCGCCATCCGGGGTAATGCTCACCGCCACCGCATCGTCATGAGCAGCCCGGCGATCATCAGGGCGAAACCGATGGCGAAGTTCGTGTTGCCCAGATCCGCCATGAAGGGGATCTTGTCGCCCGCGATGTAGTTGACGACCAGCCACAACAGGCCGATCAACATGAGGCCGAACATCACGATCTTGTAGAACAGGTTCGACGGGCCCGCCGCCTTGACCTTCACCGGCGTGCGGCGGTCGGTCGGCGGGGTGTACGCCGTCTTCTTGCGGACCTTGGACTTCGGCATCGTGTTCCTCGCGTACTGTTCGGCTTCCCTGGTGGCGATGACCCGCTTTCGGGTGCGCAACCAGCGCCACGTGCACACGTTAACGTAAACGAGCGCCGCTGGGCACCGTCCGGGACCGGTCGATTTCCCGCACTGTGACACTGGTGTCACACACGGTTCGACATCGTGCTGGTTCGACACTGCGGCTTGGTTCGAGACTGAGGAGCTTTCGTGGCTGAGCGGGAAGAGCCGGGTGGGGACCGACGGCGCCACCCCGAACGTCCCCCCGGCGGAGGCCGTCCGGCCCCCCGGCGTAGGCCGGAGGACGCGATTCCGCCCCGTCGTGCCCAGGGAGAGGCCCCGGTGCCTCGCCGGAGGCCGCCGGAGGGCAGGGCGTACGACGGGCCGCCGCCGCGCCGACGGACGGACGCGCCGCCGCCTCGCCGTCGACCCGCGCCCCCGCCTGGGTCGACCGAGGAGACCGTCATCTTCGAACCGGTCGGCGGTGGCACCGCGACCGAGGAACGTCCGCCGCCGCGCGAACTGGGCAAGGGCGGCACCGCCATCCGGACGGTGGGCGAGCTCCTCATCACCGCGGGACTCGTGGTGCTGCTGTTCATGGTCTACGAGGTCTACGTGACAGACCTGTTCTCCGCGGGCAAACAGTCCGAGGCCAGTTCCGAGCTGGACGGCGAGTGGGGCAAGGACCGGCAGCTGCACCCGGACCTGGTCGACGGGAAGGCGTTCGCCAGGATCCACATCCCGGTCTTCGGCGCCGACTTCAACTTCACCATCCAGGAAGGCACCACCGAGGCCGCGCTCGAAGTCGGCCCCGGCCACTACAAGGGCACCGCGCTGCCGGGCGAGCCGGGCAACTTCGCCATCGCCGGCCACCGGGTCGGCAAGGGCGCGCCGTTCAACGACCTGGACAACCTCAGCTCGTGCGACCAGATCATCATCGAGACGCAGACCGACTTCTACATCTACAAGGTGCTGCCGTACAAGGACGAGGTCGAAGGCTGGGCGGCGGGCAAGGGCGCGCAGCCGAAGTGCAAGAACGTCGGGACCCTGCGCGACCCGAACGCCGTCGACGGCGGCGCCTACGGCGAGACCAACGGCCGCCGCATCGTGTTCCCGACCAAGGGTGAGACGGTGAACCCGGTGCCGTACAAGGACCCGGGGATCCTGCCGAAGGCCGAACAGGTCTCGCTGCTCACGCTGACGACGTGTCACCCGAAGTTCTCGGCGAAGGAACGGCTCATCATCCACGCGGTGCTGGCTCAGCAGGTGCCGAAGAACCAGGTCGGCACCTACGCCGAACTCCTGCCCAAGATCTCGGAGGCGCGCTGATGTACGGCTGGATCTGGCGCAAGCTGCCGGGGCCCTTCGCGGTGAAGCTCGCGACGGCGGTCGTGCTGGCGCTCGGGGTCGTGGCGCTGCTGATGTTCGTCGTCTTCCCCTGGCTGGAACCGCGGCTCTGGTTCAACGAAGTGAGCGTCCAGTAGACGCGCGGTTCGGCGTCTTCCTCGTCTCCGGGCGGTTTCCCGGGCAGGAGGACGCCGATGTCCTGCGTCGCTCGGTCGACGCCGCCATCGCCGCGGAACGGGCCGGGTTCGACGACGTGTGGTTCGCCGAGCACCACTTCATGCCGTACGGCGTCTGCCCGTCCGCGATCACCCTCGCCGCGCACGTGCTGGGCCGCACCGAGCGGATCGCCGTCGGCACCGCGGTGAGCGTGCTGTCCGTCGCGCATCCGGTGGCACTGGCCGAGCAGTGGTCGATGCTCGACGCGGTTTCCGGTGGACGGCTGCGGATCGGCGTCGGCCGTGGCGGGCTGTGGCAGGACCTGGAGGTCTTCGGCACCGGCGCGTCCCGCTACGAAACCGGGTTCGAAGAGAGCCTCGACCTGCTGCTCACGGCGATGACGTCGGAGACGGTCTCGGCCGACAGCGACCATTTCGAGTTCCGCGAGGTGCCGATGGTGCCGCGGCCGGAACGCGCCCCGCGGCTGGTCGTGGCCTGCGGCGACGCCCGTTCGCGGGCGGTGCGGCTCGCCGCAGATCGCGGGCTGCCGATGCTGCTCGGGCTGCACACCGACGACGACGGCAAGATCGAAACCCTTGCCGCGTACGGGGAATCCGCCGCCGAGCACGTGTCGACGGTGATGTGCCAGGTCGGGGACGACGCGCTGGACGTCGTGCGGTCGGCGTTGCCGGGTTCCCTGAAAGAGGGATTCGCCGGGCACGTGTACCTCGACGGCAAGCGAGGACTGGACAAGGACCCGGTGGCCTACACCGACAAGCTGTGCGAGATGCACCCGATCGGCGGCGTGGAGTACTGCGTCGACCGGCTGGGAACGAGCATCCGGCGTACCGGGATCTCCCACGTGATCATGATGGTGGAAGCGTCCGGTACGCCGGAGGGAACGCTCGAGAACATCGCGCGGATCGGGGAAGAGGTCCTTCCCGTGCTACGCAGGGGTTAGCAGTCGCGCAGTTCCGGGCTCTGGTTCAGCAGCTGACCACGCACCGAGATGAACGCGCGGTAGCGGTCACTGTCCACTTGGGACGGTTTGAACGCGGCGACCCGGTGGCAGTTCTGGAACGCGAGCTTCACCCCGAAGTGCCGCTCCAGTCCGCCGCGGATGGAGTCCGAGGCCAGCGCCCGCAGCAGCTGGCCGCGTTCGGCCTCGCTCGGCGGCGGCGTCTCGTTGTCGGCGAACCCGTCGGCAGCGCCATCGGCCTCCGCGATGACACCGGTGATCACGGTCCAGGCGTAGGGCAGGGACTCCCGGACACAGGCGACGAATTCGGCGTCGGAGACCTCCCCGCGCTCGGCCTTCTCCAGCAGCGCGGGCGATACATCCAGAGACATCGAACCTCCGAGAGAGACACGGTGAACGTGGGCCATCTACCTGACTACTCACCCGCGGCCCGAGCCACAAGAGAAAACGATCATCATCACCACTTTGGCGGAAGCCGTCGTCACTCCCAGCGAAAGAGCTTCGCCGCCACGACACAACTGCCCACCGCGAAAGCCGCCAGTACGGCGAGTTGCAGCGGTTGCGCGCCGGTGCCGGTCCAGGCGTCCTCAAGGGCTTTGACGCCCGGCGGGATGTACGCGCCGATGTCGCGGATGGCCTCCGGCAGCAGCGGGCGCGGCAGCCACACGCCGCCGAGGAACATGACCGGGACGTAGGCGATCATCGCGATCCCGCCGGCGGCGCGGCTGGTCTTGGCGACCGCCGCCGCGATCAGGCCGAGACCGAAGATCGCGATCGTGCCGAGAACGAACGTCAGCAGGAAGCCGAGCGGGTGACGCGGGCTGGGGACGTCGAAGACGACGCCCGCCGTCACGAGGAGGATGCCGACCCCGCCGATCGTCACGGTGACGTTGATGATCAGCTGCGCCACCAGCAGTTGCGCCGGGTGCACCGGGGTGGTGGCGAAGCGCCGGAGGATGCCCTGTTCGCGGTAGGACGCGATGATCCCGGGGATCGCCTGGAGGCCCATCATGGCCATGGTCAAGACGATCATCGACGGTACCCAGGCGTCGAGGAAACGCATCCCCGTCGCTGTCCCGCTGTCCGCGCGAATGGCGGGAATGGCGCCGAGGACGGCGGTGATGGCCGTCGGCAGGAGCAGTCCGCCGAGGACGAAGCCGGGCGTGCGGAGAGCGAGTTTCGTTTCGGTCAGGGTGATCTTGGCGAGTGTGTTCATCGGTCGTCTCCTCGGCTCAGTCGCGGCCGGTCAGGGTCACGAAGGCTTCGTCCAAAGTGGATTTCCCGGCGCGGTCGCGGAGTTCGGCCGGCGTACCGGTGGCGGCCACGTGGCCGGCGTCGAAGATCGCGAGGCGGTCGCAGAGGCGTTCGGCCTCGTCCATGAAGTGCGTGACGAGCAGGACGGTGACTCCGGTGTCGCGCACGGTCTCGACGAGCTTCCAGGTGTCGCGGCGGGCGTGCGGGTCCAGTCCGGTGGTCAGTTCGTCGAGGACGGCGACCTCCGGGCGGCCGACCAGCGCGAGCGCGATCGAGACGCGCTGCTTCTGGCCGCCGGAAAGCTTGCCGAAGTACTGGTCCCGCTGCCCGGTGAGCCCCAGCTTCGCGAGCAGGTCGCCGGTGTCGGCGGGATTCGCGTAGAAGGACGCGTAGAGGTCGAGCGCCTCGTGGACCTTGATCTTGTCCGGCAGGCGGCTCTCCTGGAGCTGCGAGCCGAGTCGCTGCCGCAACGCGGCGTGGTCCTTGCCGGGGTCGAGACCGAGGACCGACATGGTGCCGGAGTCCGGCGTGCGCAGCCCCTGGAGGCATTCGACGGTGGTGGTCTTGCCCGCGCCGTTGGTCCCGAGGATCCCGAAGATCTCGCCCTGTTCCACGTGGAACGAAACGTCGTCGACCGCGACATGCTCCCCGTACGTCTTGCGGAGGTTGCTGACTTCGATGAGTGGCATGCGAAAAACGTTATGGCGCAACGGATCTGGCCAGAATGGCGCTGAACCCACAACGGGGGTGGGGCTGGACCCACCCTGATCGGGGGCCTGTGGTCACTGTGCCGCGCAGGGGCGGTGGGGAAGACTTCGTCGCATGTTCCGCACCTACCTCACCTCAGTGCGCCGCGGCTTCGCGCTCGCGGGGTTGGCGCTGGTGAGCTGGCTGGACCTGCTGCTCGAACTGGTGGGTTTCTGCCTGCTCTGTGTCGGCCTGGTCTTCGCCTACACGCTCGCGCTCGAAGGGACGCGTCCGCGCGCCGCGCTCACCCGGCGGCTGGCCGGACGCTGGTGCGGCGTCGACGTCGAACCGCCCTACCGGCCGGCGCCGCCGGAGCCGGAACGTGAGCGCGACGGCTGGTACCGCGACGGGAACAGCCTGTTCAAGCGGTCGTGGTTCATCAAGTGGACCAAACGGTTCGAGTGGATCTCCGAAGATCCGGCGACCGGCCGCGATCTCGGCTGGCAGCTGTGGAACCCGCTCGCGGGGCTGCTGCTGATACCCGCCGTTCTGCTGTCCGGGCCGCGCGCGCTCCGGCTGTACGGGAAGTGGACGCGCTGGTGGCTCGGCCCCCGCCCGGCTCGGGCCGGGGGCGGCTGGGTGAGGAGCAGGTCGAAGGCGCTGGGATTCCAGTTGGGCCTGTTCGCGCTCTCGGTCGCGCAGCTCGGGATGGCGATCCCGACGCTGCTCAGCCTGATCTGGCCGTCGCCGCTGTTCCCGACGATGGTCGTCGCCGGTCGCACGGTGACCGACACCCTGCGCCGCGAGGCCAAGAACTGGACCGGGGTGCGGATCGACCGACCGTACCTGCCTGAGCCGCCGTTCCCCGTCCCCCGCGCGGACGGGATGTACCAGTACGGACGGCAGCTTTACGACACTCCGTGGTGGCCGGCGCGGCTGGCGCGCCTGCGCTGGGTGATTCGGGACCGGGCGACCTGGCGCGACCTGGCGGCCGCGGTGGTCAACTCCGTGGTGTTGCTGCTGATGGTGGTGCCGACCGCGGCACTGGTGTTCGCCGGGCTCTGGGCCGTGGTGGCGCTGTGGATCTGGCGTCCGTTCGGGCAAGCGCTCGCGCTGACTCCGGTCGCGGTGGCCGCGATCGCCGCCGGGCTGCTCGCGACGCCGTGGCTCGCCCGCTCGGGAGCGCGCTTCGCGAAGCTGCTTCTCGGTCCGACAGAGGCTTCGCGGCTGGCGCAACGTGTCGAACGGCTGAAGCAGACGCGGACCGACGCGTCGGTCGCGCAGGCCGCCGAGCTGCGGCGCATCGAGCGGGACCTGCACGACGGCGTCCAGTCGCGGCTGGTCGCCATGGGGATGAAGCTGGGCGCGGTCGAAGCGCTGATCGACAGCGATCCGGCCGCGGCGAAACGGCTGGCCGCCGAGCTGCGGCACACATCGTCCGAGACGCTGACCGAGTTGCGGCTGCTGGTGCGCGGGATTCACCCGCCGGTGTTGTCCGAGCGCGGGCTCGGGGACGCGGTGCGGGCGATGGCGCTGGACAGTCCGCTGCGGGCGTCGGTGAGCGGCGACCTGCCCCGGCTGGAGCAGCCCGCCGAGGCGTGCGCGTATTTCGCGGTCAGCGAGCTGCTGGGCAACGCGGCGAAACACGGAGAGGCACGGCGAGTGTCGATCGAACTGGGCTACGAAGACGGTCTGCTGCGGATCGCGGTGACCGACGACGGGAAGGGTGGTGCGAACGCGGCCCGGGGGAGCGGGATTCGCGGGATCGAACGCAGACTGGGCGCCTTCGACGGTACTTTTGCTCTGACCAGCCCGCTCGGCGGGCCGACGAAGGCGATCATGGAGATCCCGTGCCAGCTCGACCCCGATGCGTCGTCGCCGAAGACCAGTACCTCCTCCGAGACGGCTTGACGCATTTGCTGACCGCGCACGGTTTCGACGTCGTCGAGGCGGTGGGCACCGGGCCGGAGCTGGACCGGGCGCTGCGCACGCACCGGCCCGAGGTTTCGGTCGTCGACGTCCGGATGCCGCCGACGCTCACCGACGAAGGGCTCCAGGTCGCGCTGGCGGTACGGCGTGACATCCCCGGTCTGCCGATTCTCGTTCTGTCACAACACGTCGAGCAGCTCTATGCGCGTGAGCTGCTCGCCGACGGTGCCGGCGCGATCGGCTATCTGCTGAAGGACCGCGTCTTCAACGCGGACCAGTTCATCGACGCGGTGCGGCGGGTGGCGGGCGGCGGGACCGCGATGGATCCCGAAGTGATCGCGAAACTGGTGGCGGGCAACGCGTCCGACCCGCTTTCCGCGCTGACCCCACGCGAACGCGAGGTGCTCGGCTTGATGGCGGAGGGGTGTTCCAACGCCGCGATCGCTGCGCGGCTGCACTTCAGCGAAGGGGCGGTGGGGAAGCACACCGCGAACATCTTCGCGAAGCTCGGCATCGTCGCTTCGGACGACACGAACCGCCGCGTCCTCGCGGTCCTCGCTTACCTCGGTTCCGCGTGAAGGCCCCCTTCCCTCGGCTCAGCCGAGGGAAGGGGGCCTTCACGCGCAGTTGGTTCAGCCTCGCGAGATGCGGGTCATTTCGTCGCGCTCCACGACCTTGACGCGCTCCCGGCCGTGCGGGACACCGAGCGACTTCTCGTGGGCGTCGAGCTTGCCCCAGCCTTCCCAGGTGGTGAAGGGAACGCCGCGTTCGGTCAGGAAACCGAGGATCGCGTCGGGGTCCTCGACGGCCGGGGCCGTGAGGTTGTCGGCGTCGGCCAGCAGGCTCGCGATCGTTTCGGCCGCGTCGCCCTTGGTGTGGCCGATGAGGCCGACCGGTCCGCGTTTGATCCAGCCGGTCACGTAGACGCCCGGCACCTGCTCCTCGTCGATGTCCAGCACCCGGCCGGCCTGGTTCGGCACGGTGCCGGTGGTGTGGTCGAACGGGATCTCCGGCAGATGCGACGACAGGTAGCCCACCGCGCGGTAGACGGCCTGGACGTCCCAGTCGTGGAACTCGCCGGTGCCGCGCACGTTGCCGTCACCGGTCAGTTCGGTGCGCTCGGTCCGCAGGCCGGTCACCTTGCCGTCCTCGCCGACGATCTCGCACGGCGAGTGCAGGAAGTGCAGGTGCAGCCGCTTCGGCCGGTCGCCCTGGTCGCGGATCGCCCACTCCTGCAGCGTCTTCACGACCATGTCGATCTGCTTCGACGCTCGCAGCGCGGCGATGCTGCCTTCGTCGAACTCGATGTCCTCGGGGTAGACGATGACCTCGACGTTCGGCGAGTGGTCCAGCTCCCGCAGCTCCAGCGGCGTGAACTTCGCCTGCGCCGGGCCGCGACGGCCGAACACGTGCACGTCGGTGACCGGGCTGGCCTTCAACCCCTGATAGACGTTGTCCGGGATGTCGGTGCTGAGCAGCTCGTCGGCGGTCTTCGCGAGGACGCGCGCCACGTCGAGCGCCACGTTCCCGACGCCGAGGACGGCGACCGAGGTCGCGTTCAGCGGCCAGGTGCGCGGCACGTCCGGGTGCCCGTCGTACCAGGAGACGAAGTCGGCGGCGCCGTAGCTGCCGTCGAGGTCGATCCCGGGGATGTCGAGCGCGCGGTCGGCCATGGCGCCGGTCGAGAAGATCACCGCGTCGTAGAACTGGCGCAGGTCGTCGAGCTTCAGGTCGGTCCCGTAGTCGACGTTGCCCAGCAGCCGGATGTTCGGCTTGTCGAGGACCTTGTGCAGGGCGGTGACGATGCCCTTGATCCGGGGGTGGTCGGGCGCGACGCCGTACCGGATCAGCCCGAACGGCGCCGGCATGCGCTCGAACAGGTCGATCGTCACGTCGGCGTCGGACTTGTCGAGGATGTCGGCGGCGTAGATGCCGGCCGGACCGGCACCCACGATGGCTACACGAAGAGAACGGCTCACTCCTAACACGGTAAGTTAGGTTGCCCTAACAATCATTGTGATCTGGCGTACGGTCCACCTGATGGGAGCCGCTAAGCTGGTTTCATGCGCGTGCTCGTCGTCGACAACTACGACAGTTTTGTCTACAACCTGGTCCAGTATCTGGCCCAGCTCGGCGCCGACTGCACCGTCTGGCGTAACGACGTGGTGGACGTCGACGAGCTCGGCGAGTTCGACGCGGTGCTCGTCTCTCCCGGCCCCGGAACACCGGAACGCGCTGGTCAGAGCATGGATGTCATCCGCGAATGCGCCAGGAAACGCATCCCGATGCTCGGCGTCTGCCTCGGCCATCAGGCCCTCGGCGTCGTCTTCGGCGCCACCGTCGACCGCGCCCCGGAACTGCTGCACGGCAAGACCAGTCAAGTCCACCATTCGGGCGACGGTGTGCTCGCCGGCCTCCCCGCGGAATTCACCGCCACGCGGTACCACTCGCTGACCGTTTTGCCCGAAACCATCGACGACGCCGTGTTCGAGATCACAGGCCGCACCGAGTCGGGTGTCGTGATGGGCATGCGCCACCGCGAGCTGCCGCTCGAAGGCGTCCAGTTCCACCCCGAATCCGTGCTCACCCAGGGCGGGCACCGGATGCTGGCGAACTGGATGGCTTCGGCCGGCCACCCGGTCCCCGACGCCACGGTCGACGAACTCGAACAGGCGACCCGCGCACTGCAGAAGGCCGCTGCTGCGTGACCTCGCTGATCCGGCTCGAAGGGGTCGGTAAGCGCTATGGCCGCGGCGAAGCCGTGCTCACCGACGTCGACCTCGACATCCCGGCGGGTCGCGTGATCGGCGTCCTCGGCTCGAACGGCTCGGGGAAGTCGACGCTGCTCAGGATCCTCGCGGCACTTTCCCGGGTGACTTCGGGAACCGTCGTGGGCGATCCGCGCGTCGGCTACCTGCCGGACCGCTTCCCGGCGGGGCAGCGGATGAGCGCGCGGGCGTACCTGCGGCACATGGCCCGCATCGACGGCCATGTCGACATGTTGATGATCGATCCACTGCTGGACCGGCTGGCCCTGGTCGGCGGACCGGACGCGCCCTTGCGGACCCTGTCGAAGGGCAACGCCCAGAAAGTCGGTCTCGCGCAGGCGGTCCTCGCCGAGCCGGACCTGCTGATCCTCGACGAGCCCTGGTCCGGGCTCGACGTCGAAGCCCACACGGTGCTCGGCGAACTCGTCGCCGAGACCAAGGAACGGGGCGCGAGCGTGGTCTTCACCGACCACCGCGCGGCCGTCGTGCACGCCCACGCCGACGTCGTCTACCGGATGGACGACGGTCTGCTGACCCCCGTCGAAGCAGGCGCGACGAGGATCGTCCTGCACGGACCGGATGGCGACTGGTCCTCGGAACCGGGTGTCAGTCAAGCCGTGGCCGAAGGCGGGAAAGTCACCTTGACCGTCGAAGCCGGGCACACGGACGCGGTCCTGCTGCGTGCGCTCAACCGCGGTTTCTCGGTCCGGGAGGTGGCGCCGTGCTCGCCATGACCCGCTACTACCTCGCGCTGCTCGGGCATTCCCAGCGCTACCTTCCCGCGGTCCTCGCCTACCTCGCGGTGAACACCGTGCTCTACACGGATCCGAAGTCGCCGCTGCTGCCGCAGTACGGGATCAGCGCGGGTTCGCTCCTGGTGGTCTCGTGCTGGCTGACGATCGCGATGCTCGACGTCGAGGACCCGGTGCAGCGGCTGGTGACCTTCAGCCACGCGCGACGCTGGCGATCGGTCCTCGGCGGCGCCACGCTGGCCGTTTTCGGTTGTGCCACGGTGCTGATCGTCGTGACGCTGGCCTGGTCGGGCCTCCGCTCCGGCGGCTTCCCGATCGGTGCCCTCGCCCTCGGGGCCGCGGCGCACGCGCTGTGCGCGTTGTTCGGGATCGCGATCGGACTGCCCTGTTCGCGGCTGTTGGTCCCGCGGATCGGCTGGTCGGTCTTGGCGGCGATCTTCGCGCTCGCGGCCGTACTCCTGGTGAAATGGCTGCCGCTGGCCAACCCGCTGCTGCGCGCCTTGACCTCGCAAAAATCCCTGCCCGGTCCGTTCATCGTGGCCGCGGTGGCGGCGGTCGCCGTCTTGCTGCTGAGCGCGACGGCCGTCGGACACCTGGTGCGGCGCAACGCCTGATGCCGCGTCTCATCGTGCTCAACGGCCCGCCCGCCTGCGGGAAGTCGACGCTGGCCCGGCGGTACGCCGAAGATCACCCGCTGACGCTGAATCTCGACATCGACCGGATCCGCGGCCTGCTCGGCGCCTGGCGTGACTACCCCGCGAAGGCCGGAACGCTCGCCCGCGACCTCGCCGTTGGCGCCGCGCGGACCCATCTGCTCGCGGGCCACGACGTGATAGTCCCGCAGTTCCTCGGCCGCGCCGACTTCCTTGAGCGACTGGAAACGCTCGCCGAGGCGACGGCCGCGGAGTTCCACGAGATCGTCCTCCTCGACACCAAGGACAACGTGCTCCGGCGGTTCGCCGAACGCACCCGCGCCGCGGCCGAGCCCGAACACGTCGAGGCGCACGAGATGCTGGGCGGGCCAGAACGGCTCGCGGCGATGTACGACAGGCTCGTGGCACTCATCGCGACGCGCCCGAAGGCGGTCGTGGTGCACACCAGTGCTGGGCGGATTCAGCAGGCCTACCAAGGCCTTTTGGACAGCTTGGCGCCCTGATGAGGGCCAGTCGTCCCAGGTGTCCACAAGGGACACTTCATGGCAGCCGAATGTCCGGTTGGTGGTTAGATGTGCGGTTTTCGGTGGGGGTCGTGAGTGACAATGACGGTTCTAACCCTCTTTGTCACTCACGACCACCCGCAAATCCGCACAAAGTGCCCAGAGCGGGCGTCGCCATCCCGCCAACTGTCACTTATGGACAGTTGGGAACGTGCCAGGTCTCTTTGGGGAGTCTCCCGGACCGCGATGCGGATCAGTCCGCCGCGCGATCGACATCCGCGAAGAACCGCTCAGGATCTTCGGGCGGAAGGTCACCGAGGAGCTCGATCAGCTCGCTTACCGGAACGAAGGCCGGTTTCTGGCCGTGCGGAACGATGTCGGCGATCGGCGTGCCATCACGTGTGAGAACGAAACCGTCGCCGGCTTCGAGAGAACGCACGACTTCCGGCATGTCGTTCCGCAGTTCGCGTTGAGTGATCCGCCGGATCATGTTTCCAACATAGCGGCCTCGCTGCCGCAAGCAGAAGGGCCCCGCACGAAACCGTGCGGGGCCCTCTCGCTCGACTGCCTATCGCGGGGGGTCGAAGATCCCAGACTTGGTCGGTGACGTTGTTGTCTCATCGCCTTCCACGATGAACAGCGTGATCGGCGCGTTCTTCGCGACCTTCGAACCGGCCTGCGGGTTGGTCTTGCTGACCTTGCCTGCCTGGTCCCGGTCACCGTTCTTGTCGGCCTGCGTGTCCAGCTGACCGTTCCAGCCCAGCTGCTGCAGCTGCCGCGTCGCCTGCTCCTCGGTCATGCCCTTCAGGTTCGGCATGTCGAAGGTCTCCTGGCTGCCGTTCGACACCGACAGCTTGACCACACTGCCGACGGGCAGCTTGCCGCCGTTCGGTGTCTGTTCGAGCACCGTGCCCTTGGCCTGGTCGGAGTCCACGTTGGTGGTCTGCGGGGTGAACCCGGCCGCCTTCAACCCGGCTTCGGCCTCGGCCTGCGTCTTGCCCTTGTAGTTCGGGACGGTCTTCAGTTCCTTGGACTTGCCGACCGTGATGTCGACCTTCGAACCCTGGTCGACCTCGGCCTGCGAAGCCGGATTCTGCGAGATGACCTTGCCGGCCTCGTTGGTGTCTTCGGTCTCTTCCTCGGTGGTCGCGCCGAGCTTCAGACCGGCCTCGGTCAGCGCGGCCGTGGCTTCGGCCACGCTCTTGCCCTTGAGATCCGGGGTCTTGACCTTGCCCGGTTTCGCACCGACGGTCAGCGTGATCTTGTCCGTGGTCGGCGTCACCTGGCCTTCTGCCGGGCTGATCGCGATGACCTTGTCGATCATGTTCTCGTCGCAGGCAAGCAAGCCGTTGACGGCCTCCCCGGTGCAAGGCACCTTCTTGGTCGGCTCGAACGAGTTGAACCCCGCGCCGCGGAGCGTGTCCTTCGCCGAGGCCTCGGGCTGGCCCGTGACCTTCGGGATCGCCTTGCTCTCCGCGCCGGTGCTGTTGAACGCGTTGGACAGCCACATGATCAGCAGCACCACGGCGGCCAGCGACACCACGAGACCGGCGATGAGCCAGGCACGCCGCTTCTTCTTCGCGGCCGGGTCCTCTTCGTCTTCCTCGTACTGGTCGTAGCGCGGCGGCACCCGGCGGTCGGAGTCCATGACCTGGGTGCGCTCGTCCTCCGACATCACCATCGGCGCGGCCGGACGCTGGCCGGACAGCGTGCGGACCAGGTCCGAACGCATCTCCGCCGACGACTGGTAGCGGTTCGCCGGGCCCTTCGCGAGCGCCTTGAGCACGACGGCGTCGAGCTCGGGCGCCACGGCGGGGTTCACCGACGAAGGCGGGTTCGGGTCTTCCCGGACGTGCTGGTACGCCACCGCCACGGGCGAGTCGCCGGTGAAGGGCGGCTCGCCGGTGATGAGTTCGTACAGCACACAGCCGGCGGCGTAGACGTCGGAACGCGCGTCGACGGACTCACCGCGCGCCTGCTCCGGCGAGAGGTACTGCGCCGTGCCGATCACCGCGGCGGTCTGCGTCATCGCGGACTGCCCGTCGTGCATGGCGCGCGCGATGCCGAAGTCCATCACCTTGACGGCGCCGTTCTTCGTGATCATCACGTTCGCCGGTTTGACGTCGCGGTGCACGATGCCGTGCCGGTGCGAGAAGTCCAGCGCCGCGCAGACGTCGGCCATGACCTCCATGGCCCGCTTCTGCGACATCGGCCCTTCGGTCTTCACGATGTCGCGCAGAGTCCGTCCTTCGACGTACTCCATCACGATGTAGGGCAGCGGGCCGAACTCGGTGTTCGTCTCGCCGGTGTCGTAGACGGCGACGATCGCCGGGTGGTTCAGTGCCGCCGCGTTCTGTGCCTCGCGACGGAAACGTTCTTGGAACTGGGGATCCCGCGCCAGGTCGGCACGCAGGATCTTGATCGCCACCTCCCGGCCCAGGCGCACGTCGTGGCCGTGGTGGACCTCCGACATGCCTCCGTAGCCGAGCGTTTCGCCCAGCTCGTAGCGGTTGCTGAGCAGTCTTGGTGTGCTCATCTCTGCGTGCCGTTCCATTCCGTCCAAGGTTTGCTGCTCATCATTCCCGGATTCGCCTGTCCGGCCGGCTCCTCGGTGCCGCCCTCCGTCGGCACCGCTGGGTATGCGGATGTCGGCGGAGGACCTTCAGACTTCTTACCCGGAGCCGGTACGTGCTCACTCGTTTCCACGCCGCCCGACTGCGGTCCGTTGCCCGAACCGACCAGTCTCACGATGAGGAAGGCTCCTGCCACCAGTACTGCGATCAGGATCACCGCGAGCAGCACCCACCAGCCCCATTGTGGCCGTCTTCCCGGCAGACGGCGGACCGCCATCGGCGGCGGGCCGGCGACCGGGTGCATCGCCGGATGCGACGCCGGCCCGACGGCCACCATCGGGTTCGGCGGCGAATGCGGGCCGGGCTGCAGCACGGGCTGGCCCGTGGAATACGCCACGTTCACCATCCCCGATGGCGTCGGCAGCGGAAGCCCGGCGCGGACGGCGGCGACGGCGGCGGCGAACTCGCCACCGCTGTTGTACCGCTGTCGCGGATCCTTGATCAGGGTCGCTTCGATGACCGCGCGGGCGCCCGGAGGCACGTCCGGCGGCAGCGGCGGCGGGAGGTCGCGGATGTGCATCATCGCGACGGTCACCGCGTTCTCCGAAAGGAACGGCCGGTGCCCGGTGAGGCATTCGTAGCCGCACACGGCCAGCGAGTAGACGTCGCTCGCCGGTTCGGCGTTGTGCCCGAGCGCCTGCTCGGGGGCGATGTAGTGGGCGGTGCCCATCACCATGCCGGACCTGGTCACGGGGGCGGCGTCGGCGGCCTTCGCGACCCCGAAGTCCGTGATCTTCACCTGGCCGGCCGGGGTCACCATGATGTTGCCCGGTTTGACGTCGCGGTGCACGAGACCCGTTTCGTGCGCGGCCTGCAGCGCGTTACCGGCCTGCTCCAGGATGTCCAGGGTGCGCTCGGCGTTCAGCCGTCCTTCGCGGGTGATGATCGCGGCCAGCGGATCGCCCTCGACCAGCTCCATCACCAGATACGCGATCGACAGCTCGTCCGCGACCGTCTCGCCGTAGTCGTGCACCGCGGCGATGCCGGGATGGTTCAGCGACGCGGTCATCCGCGCCTCGGTCCGGAACCGGTGCAGGAACTCCGCGTCGCCGGACAGCTCCGCCTTGAGGATCTTGACCGCGACCGTCCGGTCCAGCCGCGTGTCACTGGCCTGCCAGACCTCGCCCATCCCGCCGACGGCGATCCGGTTCGTCAGCTTGTACCGGTCGGCCAGCAGCTGACCCGAGGACAGCATCCGCTATCCACCCCCGAGCATGGCGTTGACGGCGGCGCGGCCGATCTCCGCGGCCACGGTGCCACCGGTCGCTTCGAGCCCGCGGTTACCCCCGGACTCGACGATCACCGAGACGGCGATCTTCGGGTCCATCGCCGGCGCGAACCCGGTGTACCAGGCGTGCGGCGGGGTGTTCTTCGGGTCGTTGCCGTGCTCGGCGGTGCCGGTCTTGGAGGCGATCTGGATGTCGCCGCGTTTGCCGGCGCCCTTCGTGTTCTCTTCCGACGCCAGCATCATGTCGCGCAGGATCGCGGCGTTCGCGCTCGACATCGCGGCGTCACCGGTCAGCTCGGTCGGGGTGTAGTCCTCGATGGTCGACAGGTTCGGCGCCAGCAGCGACTGCACGAGCTGCGGCTTCATCGCCATCCCGTTGTTCGCGATGGTCGCCGAAAGCAGGGCGTCCTGGATCGGGGTCAGCCGCACGTCGCGCTGACCGATGGCGCTCTGGTACAGCGCCGCCTTCGATTCCAGCGGGCCGAGGGAGGACCCGGCGACCCGCATCGGCACGGTCAGGTCCTCGCCGACGCCGAAGTTCTTGGCCGTCGCGTTCAGCTTGTCCTTGCCGAGCTCGCCGGCGATTTCGGCGAAGGGCACGTTGCACGAGTACCGCAGCGCTTCCTTCAGCGTGCTGCCCTTGCAGGCCGCGCCGCCGTAGTTCTCCAGCGTCGTCTGCGTGCCGGGGAGCTTCACGTTGGGCGCGGTGTTGACCGGCATGTCCGCGGTCTTGCCGTCCTCGAGCGCGGCCGCGGTGACCAGCAGCTTGGCCGTCGAACCCGGGGGGTAGGTCTCCGAGATCGCGCGGTTCAGCATCGGTTTCTTGGGGTCGTCGCGCCACTGCGACCAGGCCGCGACCTGCTCCTTGGTGGTGTGCGAGGCCAGCTTGTTCGGGTCGAACGACGGCGTCGACACCATCGCGAGGATGCGCCCGGTCTTGGGCTCGATCGCGACCACCGAGCCGGTGTAACCCTTCTGCGTCATCAGGTCGTACGCGGCCTTCTGCACGGCCGGGTTGATCGTCAGCCGCACGTTCCCGCCGCGCGGGTCGCGGCCGGTGACCATGTCCGAAAGACGCCGCACGAACAGCCGCGGGTCGGAGCCGTTGAGGACGTCGTCCTCGGACCGCTCCAGGCCGCCCGAGCCGTAGTTGATCGAGTAGTAGCCGGTGACCGGCGCGTACATCGGACCGTCGGCGTAGGTCCGGATGAACTTGTACTTGTCGTTCGACGGGTCGACCTTCGCGAGCGCGGCGCCGTCGGGCGTCACGATCAGGCCTCGCTGGCGGGAGTACTCGTCGTAGAGCACGCGCACGTTGCGCGAGTCGGTGCGGTAGTCGTCGGCCTTGACCACCTGGATGTAGGTGGCGTTGGCCATCAGGAGCACCACCATGACGAGCATGGCGACGCCCACCTTGCGGAGCGGGGTGTTCACGAGGGGCTCCCCTCACCGTTCGCGGGCGGCCGCTGGACCATCACCGTGTGCGCTTCGGCGAGCGGCGCCTGGGGCTGCTGCGGCTTCGGCCGCACGGCGGGTTTGCGGGCGGCGTCGGAGATTCGGAGCAGGAGGGCCACCAGGATGTAGTTCGCGAGCAGTGAGGAACCACCGCGGGAGAGGAACGGGGCGGTGATGCCGGTGTTCGGGATCAGGTTCGTGACGCCGCCGACGACGACGAAGATCTGCATGACCAGGGCGAACGACAGACCGCCGCCGAGGAGTTTGCCGAAGGTGTCGCGGACGGCGAGGGCGCTGCGCATCCCGCGCATCGCCAGGATCAGGTACAGCATCAGCATCGCCGTGAGCCCGATCAGGCCGAGTTCCTCGCCGATCGCGGTGGTGATGAAGTCCGTCTTGGCCTCGGGGACCATGTCCGGCCGTCCCGCGCCCAGGCCGGTCCCGCCGACGCCGCCGGTGCCGAGCCCGAACAACCCCTGCGCGACCTGGTAGCCGCCGCCGGGGTCGTCGTAGGTGGCCAGCGGGTCGATCCAGTTCCGGACGCGCTGCTGGACGTGCGTGAACAGGTTGTAGGCGATGATCGCGCCGGCCGCGAAGAAGCCGACCCCGAGCACGACCCAGATGATCCGTTCGGTGGCGACGTACAGCATCACCAGCGTGACCCCGAAGAACAGCAGCGACGTGCCGAGGTCCTTCTCGAACACCAGCACGCCGAGGCAGGCGGCCGCCGCGATGAGGATCGGGCCGAGGTCACGGGCACGCGGCAGTTCGACGCCGACGATCCGCTTGCCCGCCACCATGAACAGGTCGCGTTTCGTCACCAGGAACGAGGCGAAGAAGATCATCAGCAGGATCTTCGCGAACTCGCCCGGCTGGATCGAGAAGAACGGCAGCTTGATCCAGACCTTCGCGCCGTTGACCTCGGACAGGCTCGACGGCAGCACCGCGGGCAGCGCGAGCGCCACGATGCCGACCAGGCCGCAGGTGTAGCCGTAGCGGGTCAGCGTGCGGTGATCGCTGATCACGACCAGCACCACCACGAACAGCACCAGCGAGATCGCCGTGAACAGCACCTGCTTGGTGACGTCCGGCGTGTACTCCCTGCCCTGCTGGAGCGCGCGTTCCGCGAGCGCCAGGTCGATCCGGTGGATCATCACCAGGCCGAGCCCGTTCAGCAGCGCGACACACGGCAGGATCACCGGATCCGCGTACGGCGCCCAGCGGCGGACCGCCAGATGCGCCGCCGTCAGCACCGCGAGGTACGAAAGCCCCAGCCAGATGATCGAGCTGGTGAGCTCCTGCTCCTGGTTCGCCTCCACCAGCACGAGCGCGACGGTGACGATGAAGGTGGCGAACGCCAGGAGGACGAGTTCGGTGCCGCGCCGCTTGGGCAGCTCACGCGGAGGATTGGTGGCGAACTGGGCCGAAGCCGGATCGGCGAGCGGCGTGCTCATCAATTACCGCCCCCCGGTGCTGCCGGTGCCGGCGTCGAGCAGTCCCTCCCCGCAGGCTGGTTCGCCGAACTCGGCGAGGCGGGGGTCGAAGGGGATGCCGACGACGCCGGGGGCGGCGACGACGCGGGAGGCGTGGAAGTCGAGCTGGCGTCCGGTTTGCAGTCGGCCAGCTGCTTGTGCGGCCGCAGGAAGTCGTCGATGTACTTGCGGGCGTCGTCGAGGTTGTCCTTCTTGACGCCGTTCTTCACCGCGATCCGCGCGTCCTCCTGCAGCGCCGGCACCAGGAGCTTGTCGGTGCACAGCCCGCCCGGCGGGCACGAGCCCTGCTCGTAGGCGTGCAGGTCGATGCCGAGGACGCTGCCGGGGACACCGCGAAAGATCACGACCTCCTCGCCGGGCCCCTCACCGACGTAGTACTGGCTCAGCACGAAATACCGCGTGGCGATCGCCGCCGCGGCCAGCACGATCAGGACGACCACCGCTCCCGCCAGCCAGCGAAATCGCCTCCGGCGCTTGACCTTGGGGTCCTCCTGTTGGGGCTGGACCTCGGGCCGCGGCTGCGGCGCGGGCTGGGTCAGCGCGCGGGCGCGGGCGGCGGGGGAGTCGCCCTGGTGGAATTCGTCGCTGCCGTCCCCGGCGGCGCCGCCCACGATGGGCGCGTCCTCACCGAAGTCGACGTCGACGACGTCGGCGATGATCACCGTGACGTTGTCCGTGCCGCCGCCCTTGAGCGCCAGCTCGATCATCCGGTCCGCGCAGGCCTGCGGATCCGGGATCTGGATCGCCTCGGACAGCGTCTCGTCGCTGACCATGCCGGACAGGCCGTCCGAACAGATCAGGTACCGGTCACCGGCGCGGGCCTCGCGCACGGTCAGGCTCGGCTCGACCTCGTGGCCGGTCAGCGCCTTCAGCAGCAGCGACCGCTGCGGGTGCACCGCGGCCTCTTCCGGCGTGATCCGGCCCTGTTCGAGAAGTTCGTTGACGAAGCTGTCGTCCCGCGTGATCTGCGAGAACTGACCGCCGCGCATCAGATACGCCCGCGAGTCGCCGACGTGTACGACACCCATCCGCGAACCGGCGAACAGCACGGCGGTCAGGGTCGTGCCCATCCCGTCGAGATCCGGGTCCTGCTGGACGAGTTCGGCGATGGCCGCGTTGCCGTTCTGGACGGCCTCACGCAGCTGAGCGAGAAGGTCGTCGCTCGGATCGTCGTCGTCGAGGGGGGCGAGGGAGGCGATGACGACCTTGCTGGCCACCTCACCCGCGGCGTGACCGCCCATGCCGTCGGCGAGGGCGAGCAGGCGGGGACCGGCGTACACGGAGTCCTGGTTGCTGGAACGCACCAGGCCCCGGTCGCTGCGAGCCGCGTAGCGGAGGACGAGAGTCATGGGCGAAGCTCGATCACCGTTTTGCCGATCCGGATGGGGACTCCGAGCGGGACCCGGAGGGGTGCCGTGACCTTAGCCCGGTCGAGGTACGTCCCGTTCGTCGAGCCCAGATCTTCCACGTACCAATCCTCCCCGCGCAGGGCGATCCGGGCGTGGCGGGTCGACGCGTAGTCGTCGTCCAGCACCAGGGTCGAGTCGTCGGCGCGGCCGATCAGGATCGGCCTGCCGTCCAAGGCGATCCTGGTTCCCGCCAGCGCACCATGGGTCACGAGCAGCTGCTGCGGCGATTTCCCGCCGCGCGGCTTCTTGGTTTCCTTCTTCTTGCGGCCGAACGTCGGGACGGCGACTCGCAGCCCGGAGGCCGCGTACAGATCCGACCGGACGACACGCAACGCGGCGAACACGAAGAGCCAGAGCAGCACGAGAAAGCCCACCCTGGTGAGTTGAACGACCAGCTCTGGCACTTGTTGTGTCCGCTCCCGTTTCTCCTGTACGCCGCGGAGAGCCCGTGCCGTCCGGGATGGTCGGCTCCGGACAGCGCCGCTCTCCGCGTACGACCCGCGGTGCCGATCCACCACAGGTCCCCGCACCGCAATTCTGCGATACCCCCTCCGGACGCCGCCGGTCAGCCCTGCGTACGGAACACGAGAGACGAGTGGCCCACGCGGATCACGTCGCCGTCGGCCAGCTGCCAGGTCTGCACCGGGGTGCCGTTGACGGTCGTGCCGTTGGTCGAACCGATGTCCGCGAGCGTCGCGCTCTGGCCGTCCCAGGTGATCTCCAGGTGACGGCGCGAGACACCGGTGTCCGGGAGCCGGAAGTCGGCGTCCTGGCCGCGGCCCACGACGTTCCCGCCCTGCTTCAGCGAGTACGAACGGTTCGAGCCGTCGTCCAGCTGGAGGCTCGCGGTGAGCTGACGACCGGCCGCCGGCTGGCCGCCGTAGCCACCGCCCTGGGCGTACGGGTCCGCGGCGGGCTGGCCGTACTGCTGCTGGCCGCCGCCGTACTGGTCGTACCCGCCCTGCTGCTGCTGGCCGCCGTACTGGTCGTAGCCGGGCTGCTGGGCGCCGCCGCCGTAACCCTGGTCGTACCCGGGCTGCTGCTGCGCACCGCCGTACTGGTCGTAGCCAGGCTGCTGGGCGCCGCCATAGCCCTGGTCGTAGCCGCCCTGCTGCTGGCCGCCGTACTGGTCGTACCCGGGCTGCTGGGCGCCGCCATAGCCCTGGTCGTAGCCACCTTGCTGCTGGCCGCCGTATTGGTCGTACCCGGGCTGCTGGGCGCCGCCGTAACCCTGGTCGTAGCCGCCCTGCTGCTGGCCGCCATAACCCTGGTCGTACCCGGGCTGCTGCTGGCCAGCCTGCTGTCCGTAGCCGTACTGGCCCTGCTGGCCGTACGGGTCACCCTGGTCGTATTGGCCGTAGCCGGGGGGCTGGCTCATTGCTGGGTCTCCTGCGTTGCTGGGTCGTGCCGACCGTGGCGAACCTTCGGCGCCGTGGGGCTTGACGTCGGGATCGACGGACGAACGGGTCTTGAACTGTCCAGTATGCAGCGCCTCGTTGCGCTCGAGCGAAACTACGACGTCACCATAGGTGTCCCATCCGTGCTCGGCGAGGTGTTCCTTGACCGCCTCCGCCAGCACCGTGGTGACCCGACGCTCGTCTCCGGCCATGCGCTCGTGATCAGCCTGCCCCAACGACACGATGTAGTGGTTGGGAGCGAGCTGTCGACCACCGGCCAGCTCACGAACGTTCTCCTCGCTCTCGCGCTCAAGCGCCACCGCCACTTCCTGCGTGACGACGTTGCCACCGAACATGCGCGCGAAGGTATTGCCCACGAGGTTCTCGAGCCGCCTATCAAAGCGCTCTACGCGGCCCACCGGGCAACCTCCTCACACGTGTGCTTCCCCGTCGATCCTATCCGGGTACGGCCAGTCGGACACGGCCCCCGGTGAAACCCGCCAAAACCGCCTGCTACGCTTTGCGAGCTGTCAGAGAACGAAGCACTCGGGCGAGTGGCGGAATGGCAGACGCGCACGGTTCAGGTCCGTGTGTCCGAAAGGACGTGAGGGTTCAACTCCCTCCTCGCCCACTCTTAGTCAGAGGCCCCCTTTGCTCCGCGAAGGGGGCCTCTTTCGTGAGGTCGTCGGTACCCGGGGGCTGAAGGGGACTTTCGCCTCATCAGATGCAGCGAAAGGGCCCTTCACCCCGTGCGATGCGGTGAAGGGCCCTTTCGGCTCGTCCTGTGTGGGTCAGTTCACGCCGACGAGGTCGACGACGAAGATCAGGGTCTCGTTCGGCTTGATGACGCCGCCGGCGCCCCGTTCGCCGTAAGCGAGGTGCGGCGGGATGACCAGCTTGCGACGGCCGCCGACCTTCATCCCGGCGACACCCTGGTCCCAGCCGGGGATGACCTGCCCGGCGCCGAGGCCGAAGCGGAGCGGCTCACCGCGATCCCACGACGCGTCGAACTGCTCTCCGGTCGAGTGGGAGACGCCGACGTAGTGCACCGTGACGGTGTTGCCGGACTTGGCCTCCTGGCCGTCGCCGACGGAGATGTCGGTCGTCTCCAGCTCGGTGGGCGCGGGCCCCTCGGGGCGGTCGATCTGGGGCTTCTCCAAAGACATGTCCATAAGCTACCTGCGCAGGTCCTGGGTCCGCAGGGCGAGTCGTTCCGCCGAACGGTGGCAAGAACGCGAATAGTCTTCACAAATTTGGATACCCGTGGGTAGTGTGCGCCTCGTCACTCTCCGACGACGGAGGTCTTTCATGCGACGAGGCATACGGGTCTTGACGACGCTGGCAGGGCTGACGCTGGTGGCGGGCACCGTCCCGGCATTGCAGGCGAACGCCGCGGAAGCGCCACCGAACTCGGTCGTGGCCGCCGCGCTCGACGACTACTGCGGTGGCCAGTGCGGTGACATCCTCCCGCCCGGCACCAAGGGGAACGCCACGCTCGCCGAGATCCTGGCGCACAAGGCGTTCGGCACCCGGCCCGCGCATTCGGCCGATCAGCTCGGCAAATACGCCTCGCTCGCCGATGGCTACAAGACGCTGACCACGGACAAGATCAACCAGTTCTTCAACGACGCCTCGTTCGGGGTTCCGTCCGGTCAGGTCGAGAGCACGATCAAACCGCGTTCGGACGTGACGATCACCCGCGACAAGGCGACCGGCGTGCCCCGGATCGTCGGCACGACGCGGCCCGGCACGATGTACGGCGCCGGATACGCCGCCGCGCAGGACCGCCTGTGGCTGATGGACATCATGCGCCGCGTCGGCCGCGGCCAGCTGACCTCGTTCGCCGGTGGCGCCCAGGGCAACCGCGAACTGGAGCAGAGCTTCTTCGCCTCGGCGCCCTACACCGAACAGGAACTGCAGAAGCAGGTCGACAACGCCGCGGCCAGTGGCCCGCGCGGCGCGCAGGGCAAGGCCGACGCCGAGGCCTACGTCCAGGGCGTCAACAAGTACATCTCCGACGCGCACGGCGGCCGTTACTTCCCCGGCGAGTACGTGCTCACCGGGCACGTCGACGCGATCACGAACGCCGGGACCATCGAGCCGTTCAAGCTCACCGACCTCGTCGTCCTCGCGGCCGTCGTCGGAGCGCAGTTCGGCGCCGGTGGTGGCGGTGAGGTGCAGAACGCGATCGCCAAGCTGGCGATGCAGGAGAAGTACGGTCTCGAACAGGGCGACAAGGTCTGGAAGAGCCTGCGATCCGAGGACGACCCCGAGACCGTCAAGACGCTCCACAATGGACAGACCTTCGACTACGGCAAGGCGCCGTCGAACCCGCGGGGCGCCGCGATGCCGGACAAGGGTTCGGTCACCGGGCAGCAGCTCGTCTTCGATCCGACCGGTTCAGCCGGGACGGCGACACCCGCCAAGGTGGACGTGCCCGCGCCCGAGGAGCAGAAGGCCGTCCGCGGCATCTTCGACGACGGTGTCCTGCCGGGCAACCTGCTGTCGGAGAAGCACGGTATGTCGAACGCGCTGGTGGTCTCCGGGGCCAAGACCGCGAGCGGTCACCCGGTCGCCGTGTTCGGCCCGCAGGCGGGCTACTTCGCGCCGCAATTGCTGATGCTGCAGGAAATCCAGGGCCCTGGCATCAGCGCCCGCGGTGCCTCGTTCGCGGGGATCAGCATGTACGTGCTGCTCGGCCGTGGCAAGGACTACTCGTGGAGCGCGACCTCGGCGTCGCAGGACATCGTCGACACCTACGCCGTCGAACTGTGCGAGCAGAACGGTTCCGCGCCGACGAAGAACTCCAGCTTCTACCGCTTCCGCGGCCAGTGCCTGCCGTTCGAGATCGTCGAACGCAAGAACGCCTGGAAGCCCACCGTCGCCGACGGCACGGCCGAAGGTTCGTACACGCTGCGCAGCTTCCGCACCAAGTACGGGCCGGTGACGAGCCGGGCGCTGGTCGGCGGCAAACCGGTCGCGTACGCGTCGCTGCGGTCGACGTTCCAGCACGAGATCGACACCATCATCGGCTTCCAGAAGTTCAACGACCCGGACGCGATCAAGTCCGCGCAGGACTTCCAGGCCGCGGCGGCCGACGTCAACCAGACCTACAACTGGTTCTACGCCGACTCGCGTGACGTCGCGTACTTCAACTCGGGCTCGAACCCGGTGCGCAACCCGAACGTCGATCCGGCCATGCCGGTGCAGGGCGACGCCGGATTCGATTGGCAGGGCTGGAACCCCGACGGCAACCTCGCGAACTACACGCCGTCTTCGCAGCATCCGCAGTCGATCAACCAGGACTACTACGTCAGCTGGAACAACGCGCAGGCCAACGGATACGCGGCCGCCGGCGCGGACAAGAGTTCCGTGCACCGCGGCGATCTGATCGACGCGCGGGTCAAGAAGCTGGTCTCCAGCGGTAGCAAGGTGACGCGGGTGAACCTCACCCAGGCCATGGAGGAGGCCGCGCTCGCCGACCTCCGCGCGGAGAAGGTACTGCCGGAGCTGTTCAAGGTGATCGACAAGGCGCCGGTGACCGGTCCGGCCGCGGACGCGGTGGCGAAGCTGAAGACCTGGCTCGCCGCGGGCGGTCTGCGCTCGGAGACCTCGCCGGGCAGCAAGGCCTACGCCAACGCCGACGCGATCCGCATCATGGACGCCTGGTGGCCGCTGCTGGTGAACGCCCAGTTCAAACCCGGCATGGGCGACGCCTACGGTGCCATGGTCGGGGTGCTGAAGATCAACGAGTCGCCGTCCGGCTGGCAGAACGAGGTCCCCGGCAAGCACGTCGGCCAGGGACACGCCGGTTCGTCGTACCAGTCCGGCTGGTGGGGCTACGTCCACAAGGACATCCGTTCGGTGCTCGGCCAGCCGGTCGCCGGTCCGCTCGCCGTGAAGTACTGCGGCGGTGGCGACGTCGACGCCTGCCGTCAGGTGCTGCTCGACTCGCTGACGCAGGCGGCCGCGCAGCCCGCGAACACCGTGTACCCCGGCGACGGCGATTGCGCCGCGGGTGACCAGTGGTGCGCCGACACGATCATCCACCGCGCGCTCGGCGGCATCACGCAGGACAAGATGAGCACCCAGAACCGGCCGACCTTCCAGCAGGTCGTGGAGTTCCCGGCGAAACGCGGCGACAACATCGCCAACCTGGCCACCGGCCGCACGGCGAGCGCGACCAGCCACGAGACGGGCTGGTACAACTCGCCGCCGTCCAAGGCCATCGACGTCGACCTGGCGACACGCTGGGCGAGCGACTGGAGCGACGACCAGTCGATCACCGTCGACCTCGGCTCGGTGCAGCGCGTTTCCCGGGTCGTCCTGCACTGGGAGTCCGCGTACGGGAAGGCGTTCAAGGTGCAGGTCTCGTCGGACGGGACGAACTGGCGGGAAGTGGCGTCCATAGTGGACGGAGACGGCGGGAAGGACAACGTCGCCTTCGAAGCCGTCGACGCCCGTCATGTCCGGATGGCCGGAGTCCAGCGCGGCACGAAGTACGGCTACTCCCTCTACGAATTCGAGGTGTATGCCCACTAGCTGGGCACGGTTTACGGTGGCGGGGTGGACACGAACGACTGGTCACCCCGCACCCTCGCCGTAGCCGCCGGACGCCCGGAGGGCCCCGGCGAACCGCTGAACGTGCCGATCGTCGCGGCGAGCACCTTCGACGCCGGCGCCGACCGCGCGTATTCGCGGGAGGACGGCACCCCGACCTGGGAGGCCCTCGAAGCCGCGATCGGCGCGCTCGAAGGCGGGCACGCCACCGCGTTCGCCTCGGGGATCGCGACGCTCAGCGCCGTCGTCGACACCCTGCCCGTCGGCGCGAAGGTCTGCGTCCCCACGTTCTCCTACGCGGGGTCGCGGGGCCTGCTCGCGCACGCGCAGCGCACCGGACGCCTGGTGGTGACCGAGATCGCGCCGGACGACACGGCCGCGTGGGTCGCCGCCGCGGACGCCGACCTGCTCTGGCTCGAATCGCCGACCAACCCGACGCTCGACGTCATCGACATCGAGACGATCGCCGCCGCCGCGAACGGCCTGGTCGCCGTCGACAACACGTTCGCCACCCCGCTCGGGCGGCGGCCGCTGGGCCTCGGCGCCGACATCGTCGTGCACAGCGCGACGAAACTCATCGGCGGGCACAGCGATCTGCTGCTCGGCCTGACCATCGCGGCCGACGAGGGCGTGGCGAAGAGCCTGCGCGACGCGCGCACCAGGCTGGGAGCGACGCCGGGAGCCCTCGAAGCGTGGCTGGCCCTGCGCGGGCTGCGGACGCTTCCGGTCCGCCTCGCCGAGCAGACGCGCACGGCCGCGCTGCTGGCGGCGCGCCTGGTCGACCATCCCGCCGTCACGCGGGTGCGTTATCCCGGCTCCGGCACGATGATCGCGTTCGAACTCCCGGACGCCCAGACCGCGGACAAGGTCATCGGTTCGCTGCGGCTGATCCGCGCCGCCACCAGCCTCGGCGGGGTGGAGAGCCTGGTCGAACGGCGGGCGTGGCTGGCGGGCGACGCCCATGTGCCCGCCGGGCTCGTCCGGTTCAGCGTCGGGCTCGAAGATCCGGAGGATCTCTGGACGGATCTGGCCTCGGCGCTCGTGTGACCGATGGACCAGACGAAACCGCCCCGGCGGCTCGGTCAGTTGCTGTGGGGCCTGTTCTGGCTCCTGGTGCTCGGCTTCCTCGCGATCGTCGCGGCGGGTCTGCTGGCCGAGCTCGCGGCGTCGTCCTGCCCGGACGAGGCGATCTGGGCCTGCACCGCCGAAAACCGGACCTTCGCCACCTTCCTGCCCGCGATCGGGTTCGGTCTCGGGCTTTTGGCGGCGTTGGTGGGCGGTGGCCGGGCGGTGCGGAACCGGACGTCGCCGAAGCCTTGGCTGCTCGTCGCGGGCCTCCTCGGCGCGCTCTCCCTCGCCGTGGCCTTGTTCCTGGTGTTCTGATCGTGACCTTCGGGTTGCCGGGCGCCGATATCCGCACGTAAATGGTCAGAGTTTCACCGAAACGTGGGCCGAACGTGTGAACCGGTCGGTAACAAGATGCGGAGAGTCTCCGAAAAAGGGACATCCGGCCAGGGTGACCGGCGAATCCGGATGGTTCGGCGGCCGGGGAAAAAATACTTCCGCAACGCAACCGATCCGGCCCTCCGGGTGTTAACATTCCTTCGTCGCCGTGAGTTTTTCCCTCTGTTGAGCGACTTTCGGGCCCTTGTATCGGGCGGGAACAGATCAGCGTTACCGGTTTTCCCGGTGGTTCTTGTCACGTCTTATCCGCTACGTGCCTTCGTACTTTTCCGGCAAGATCGCGCTGTCACCCGAACGTGGGATTCCTTTCGGGTGGTCGCAGGGTGGGGGTCACCCTGTGTTGCGATGTTTTCCACTGGGAGATCACTTTGAAGAAGACGTTGGGCCGCCTCGCGGGCGCGGTGCTGGCCGGCGCCGTCATCTCGCTGGCCGTGACGCCGGTCGCGATGGCGCAGACCGAAACGACCACCACGCCGCCGGCTCCGTCGAGCGAGACCGCGACCTCGACTCCGGCCGCGCCGTCCTACACGGGTGGCAAGGTGACGACCGAGACGAGCGCCCCGGCGTCGTCGTCCTCGCAGGAGCCGACGCCGACCAGCAGCGGCAAGCCGACTTCCGGCAAGCCGTCGCCGACCTCCACCTCGGAGAAGCCGACCACCACCACCCCGCCGAAGCCGGAGCTGAACGTCGGCGCCGGCTACGTCGAGGGCACCGAAGGTGCGCTGGCCATCTTCTGCGGTTCGGAGCCCGCCGACGTCAACGCGCCGGACTACGTCATCACCGAGTCGTTCCAGGACGGCGCCGACGCTTTCGTCTGGGTCTACATCATCGAGGCCAAGCCCGGCTTCACCGGCACCACGAGCACCTTCACCTGGACCTGCGACGGCAAGCCGGGCAAGGGTGACATCGAGATCGAGCAGATCGGCGGCGGCGCGACCGCACCGGGCGCCGACAAAAAGAAGAAGCAGGTCAAGCTGAAGCCCAAGGGCGGCATCGAGACCGGTTTCGGCGCCACCGCGGCCTGATCGATGAAGCTTCTGACGCAGGGCGGCCGCCTGGTCGCGGCCGCCCTTGTGCTTTCCCTCGCGCTGACGGGATGCGGCACCGACGAACCCGCCCCGCCCGCCGCGCAGCCGGCGGCGGAATCGGCACCGCCGGTGGTCAAACCGTTCAACGGGGCTCGCCCGACGAACGTGAAGATCCCCAAGATCGGCGCGGAATCGAGCCTGGTCACGGTCGCGATCGGCAAGGACGGCAAGATGTCCGTCCCGTCGGCGAAGAACCCGATGCAGGCCGCCTGGTACCGGCTTTCCCCGGTGCCCGGCGACGTCGGCCCGGCGATCCTGCTCGGCCACGTCGACGGCAACAAGCAGCCGGGAATCTTCTACAAGCTCAAGGACGTCGAACCGGGTGACGAGGTGATCGTCGACCGCAGCGACGGCAAGAGCCTGAAGTTCGTGGTCGAGAAGAAGGACCAGGTGCCCAAGGACCAGTTCCCCGAGGAAGCGGTCTACGGCAACACGGACAAGCCGCAGCTGCGGCTGATCACCTGTGGTGGTGTCTTCGACCAGGAAGAGCACAGCTACAAGGACAACGTCATCGTCTACGCGAACCTTGTCGCCTGACGTGGGCTGAAAGCGTCCTTCACCGCATCTGACGCGGTGAAGGACGCTTTCGTCGCATCTGACGAGGCGAAGGACGCTTTCAGCCCACGCCCACGCCCAGGCCGGCGGCCGGGAACGGGAACCCGTCGGGAGCGGCCGCCTCGGTGTCGACCCACTTCCGCATCCCCGCGTCACAGGCCGCGTAACCCCAGTTGATCAGCCGCTCCTGCAGCACTTCCGGCAGTTTCGTCAGCCGTGTCGGCGTCTCCGCCAGCTTGTGCGTGAGTTCCACCGGCGCCTTCAGGGAATCCTCGAGTTCGAAGTTCTCGAGATCGACGTAGGAACCCCAGTACGCACCGCTGAAATCCTTCTCCACATAGGACTTCAGCAGCGCGCCCCGCCGCAGCTCGCGCACCTGGTTGTCGATCACGTCGAGCACGCGCAGCAGCTGCCGTCCCCAGTCGCGGGGGATTCTCCGCCTGGCCTTCATCCGCTTGCCCGCGTCGCTGACCAGCACCGTCGCGTGCCCTTCGACGGGATCCAGGCCGAGGTTGTCGTAGACACCGGCGTCGCTGAGCACGATCTTGCGTTTCCGGTCGTCCGAATGCGGGTCCTGGAGCACGACGGGCGAAAGCATCGGCGGGAAGGCCGAAGACGCGGCCACCGCGGTCGCGAGCGGGATGTTCCCGTGCGGCCCGTCCTGCCGGAAGAACCACCACAGCGCGCCGTCCTGGAGGTTCGTCGCGGTGAAGACGAACTGCGGGCCGCCGGGGTCGATGTCCTTCAGGCAGCAGTCGCCGAACAGGTGTTTCGCGTACACCCGCGCGAGTTCCTCGCCGGCGCTGCGCCACGGAATCGCCATGGCCAGCAAGGTGACCGGGATGTCGAGCCGTTCGCGTGCCAGGTTCCGGATCGGCGCGACGACCTGGTCGTGGAAGTTGCCCGCGACACCGTTTTCGAACTTGAGGCCCGACCACGCGTGGGCGAGCACACCCGCGGCGATCGAGCCGCCCGAGACGCTCGAGAACGTCGAGATCTTCGACAGCCAGCCGAGTTCGTTGAGCCGCCACAGGGCTCCGGTATGGAACAACATCGCGCGGTAGCCGCCGCCGGACAGCGCGAGACCGACACCCTGGCGTGTCGTCGAAGTATCCCCCACCTGAGTGAGTGTAGGGGCGGGTCAAGCAAGCAGGGGCCGCAACAGCCGACGTTGCTCCTCGGGGACGTACTCGGCGTAGTTGTCGTACAGCGCCTGTTTCGCCAGCCTCGACGCACGTTCGCCGTCGGAATCCCGGATCGCGCCGAGCACCTCTTCGTGGTGCGCCAGCCAGTTGCGCATCAGGGCCGTCCGGTCGTCGGCGTGCTCCAGCTTGTCCTCGATGAGTTCCAGCACGACACCGCGGACGACCTCGCCGCTGATCACCAGCAGCGGATTCCCCGTCGCGCGGGCGATGGCCTCGTGGAAAGCGACGTCCGCGTGGGAGAACTCCGCGAAACCCTTCGAGACGCCCTCGCGCATCGCCTCCAGCGCCGTGCCGAGCTCGGCGAGATGGGCTTCGGTCCGGAGCTGTGCGGCGAGCAGATGTGCGGAACCGTCGAGGACCATGCGGAACTGCAACAGTTCGGAAAGGCCGATGTGGTCGGCGCGCGCGAGCCGGTGCATCGAGCGGTGCAACGCGGCGGGGGAGGCGGCCAGCACCTCGGGCCCACGAGGATCTCCCGGCCGCGAGCGGATCATTTCCGCTGCTTGCAGTACACGCAGCGCCTCGCGCACGGTCGAGCGGCCGACGTCGAACTGGACCATCAGTTCGCGTTCGCTCGGCAGCCGGTCGCCCGGTTTGATCCGGCCGCTGAACACGGCCTCCTCGATCTGTTCGACGACACGCTGGTACGCGCGGACAGGGGCGACCGGCTCGAATTCCATCTTGACCCTGCCGTCTCGTCTGGTTTACTGGTCAGACCAGTCTACCGGTCAGGGGGCAGGATGAAAGCCCGGATTCACGCGGCAGTGGTTGCGCTGCTGCTGGTGGCGTCCGGCTGCTCCGCCGGCTCGAGTGCCACCGTGGCCAAGGACCCCGGCACCCTCGCCATCGGCTACACCGCCGAACCCGCGAACTTCGACTTCACCCGCACGGACGGCGCCGCCATCCCGCAGGCCTTGCTCTACAACGTCTACGAGGGCTTGGTGAAACTCGACGCGGACGCGAAGATCGTGCCGCTGCTGGCCGAGTCGTGGACGATCTCGGAAGACCGCAAGACCTACGACTTCAAGCTCCGGAAGAACGCGACGTTCAGCGACGGGGCGCCGTTCACCGCCGAGGACGTCAAGTTCTCGCTGATGCGCGTGAAGACGGACTGGACCGTGTCGATCAAGTCCACAATGGACGTCGTCGACCGGGTCGACGTCGTGGCGCCGGACCACGCGCGGGTCGTGCTCACGAAACCCAGCAACGGCTGGCTGTTCAGCCTCACCAGCCGCCTCGGCGCGATGTTCAGCCGCACCGGTGTCGCGGATCTGGCGAACAAACCGATCGGCACCGGGCCGTACACGGTGTCCTCACGGCGTCGTGGCGACTCCATCGTGCTCAAGCAGAATCCCGCGTACTGGGGCAGGAAACCGGCCTACTCCACCGTGGTCCTCAAGTACATCAAGGATCCGACGGCGCTCAACAACGCCTTGCTCAGCAACGGGATCGACGTCATCTCCGCGATCACCGTGCCGGATTCGATCCCGCAGTTCCAGAGCGACGACCGGTTCACCGTCGTCGAAGGCACCACCAACAGCGAGGTCACGCTCGCGTTCAACAACGCCCGCCCACCGCTGAACGACGTCCGCGTACGGCGGGCGCTGTCGTACGCGATCGACCGGAAAGCGTTGCTGGACACGGCTTGGGCCGGTCGCGGCACGCTCATCGGCAGTATGGTTCCGCCGACCGACCCCTGGTACGAAGACCTGTCGAACGCGTATCCGTTCGATCCCGCGAAGGCGAAAGCGCTGCTCGCGGAAGCGGGTCAGCCGAATCCTTCACTGCGGCTGCGGATTCCCAACCTGCCGTACGCCGTCTCGTCCGCGCAGGTGGTGGCGTCGCAGCTGGCGGACGTCGGGGTCACGGTGACGATCGAGCCGCTGGACTTCCCGGCGGTGTGGCTCAAGCAGGTCTTCACCGACCGCGACTACGACCTGTCGATCATCCAGCACGTCGAGGCGCGCGACATCGTCACCTTCGGCAGGCCGAAGTACTACTGGGGTTATGACAGCGAGCCCGTCCGGCAGAACTTGGCGAAAGCCGACGCCGGAACGCCCCAGGAGCAGATCGACGCGATGCGGCAGGTCGCGCGGAGGCTGTCCGAAGACGCCGCCGCGGACTGGCTTTTCCTGTTCCCCAACGTGATCGTGGCGAAGAACAAGGTGACCGGGTTCGTCCGCAACCAGGTCAGCGAGTCCTTCGATCTCACGGGATTGGCGCCGCGATGACGGTCAAGATCGTGCGCCGGGTGGCGATCCTGGTGGCCAGTGCGCTGGTCGCGTCCATCGTGGTGTTCCTGTTCATGGCCGTGCTGCCGGGCGATCCGGCGCAGGTCGCGCTCGGCGTCAACGCGACGCCGGAACTGATCGCGAAAACGCGCGCCGAATTCGGCATCGACAGGCCGCTCGTGACGCAGTACTTCGACTGGATCGGCGGTGTCCTGCACGGCGACTTCGGCCGCTCGTACGTCACGCGCGAGGAGATCGGGCCCGCGCTGACCGACCGGCTCGGCGTCACGTTGTGGCTGGTCGGGGCCGGGATGCTGGTGGCGTTGCTGATCGCGATCCCGGCCGGGACGTTCGCCGCGGTGCGGCATCGGAACGCCGACGGCACCGCGGTTTCCGGGCTGTCGCAGATCGGCGTCGCGATCCCCGCGTTCCTCGCCGGCATCATCCTGGTGCAGATCTTCGCGGTGCAGCTGCGCTGGCTGCCGTCCGGTGGCTGGACACCGCCTGTGCAGGACCCGGGCGAATTCCTCCGCGGTCTCGTCCTGCCCGCCTTGTCGCTGGGGCTCGTGCAGGGCGCCGTGCTCACGCGTTACGTCCGGTCCGCGGTGCTCGACACGCTGGGCCAGGACTACCTGCGCACGGCGCGGTCCAAGGGGCTGCGGCCGTTCCAAGCCTTGTTCCGCCACGGTCTGCGCAACGCGGCCGTGCCGGTGGTGACGGTGCTCGGCCTGCAGCTGTCGACCCTGCTGATCGGCGCGGTCGTCGTCGAGCGCGTGTTCGTCCTGCCGGGCCTGGGCAGCATGCTGCTCGACTCGGTGGCGTCGCGGGATCTGTTGTCCGTGCAGGGGATCGTGCTGGTGCTGGTGGTCGGCGTGCTGCTGGTGAACTTCGTGGTCGACGTCCTCTACACGGTGCTCGACCCGAGATTGCGGGGTTCCTGATGCGTAGCCGCACTCTCGTGATCGGCGGTGTGCTCGTCGCGCTGATCGTCGTCGCCGCGCTGCTTTCGTTCGTGTGGACGCCGTTCGACCCGGTGAAGGTCGACGCGGCCAACCGGCTGCACGATTTCAGCGGCTCGAATCCGCTCGGCACCGACAGCTTCGGCCGCGACGTGCTGAGCCAGCTCATGGTCGGCGCGCGGACCACGCTGTACGTCGGCGTGGTCGCGGTCGGCATCGCCGCGCTGATCGGAACTCCGCTGGGCATCCTCGCGGGGATGTCGTCGCGCTGGCTCGGCGAGTTCGTCATGCGGGTCAACGATCTCGTGCTCGCGTTCCCCGCGTTGCTGCTGGCGATCATGTTCGGCGCGGTGTTCGGCGCGGACACGCTGACCGCGATGGTGGCGATCGGTATCGCGACCATCCCGTCGTTCGCGCGGATCGCGCGGTCGGGGACGCTGCAGGTGATGAGCAGCGAGTTCGTGCTGGCCGCGCGGTCGGCGGGCCGGTCACGGTTGAACATCGCGGCGCGGCATGTGCTGCCGAACATCTCCGGGCTGCTGATCGTGCAGGCGTCGGTGTCGTTCGCGATCGCCGTGCTCGCGGAAGCGGCGCTGTCGTTCCTCGGGTTCGGCACGCGGCCGCCGACCCCGTCGTGGGGCCGCATGCTGCAGGAATCCCAGGTTTTCCTGACCCTGCACCCGCGGCTCGCGCTCGTGCCCGGCGTCGCGATCGCCATCGCCGTCCTCGGGTTCAACCTGCTCGGCGACGGCCTCCGCGATCGTCTCGACCCCCGATTGGCGGCGCGGTTATGACACTCGAAGTCCAGGGGCTCGGAATCGGCGGCCTGGTCCGCGACGTCTCGTTCGGCATCGCGCGCGGTGAGCGCGTCGGACTGATCGGCGAGTCCGGTTCCGGGAAGTCGTTGACAGCGCTGTCGATCATGGGGCTGCTGCCCGAAGAGCTCGCCGCGTCCGGATCGGTGAAACTCGACGGCCGCGAGCTGCTGGGCGCGCCGGAGAAGGAATTGTCGCGCCTGCGCGGCAACGAGATGTCGATGGTGTTCCAGGAACCGATGACCGCGTTGAACCCGGCGATGCGGGTCGGCGCGCAGGTCGCCGAGCCGATGCGGATCCATCGCAAGAATGGGAAAGATCCCGAGGCCTTGCTGGCTTCCGTGGGACTGCCCGGCGTCGCCCGTGCGTATCCGCATCAACTGTCCGGTGGGCAGCGGCAACGCGTCGTCCTGGCGATCGCGCTGGCCAACGATCCGAAGCTGCTGATCTGCGATGAGCCGACGACGGCGCTCGACGTCACCGTGCAGGCGCAGATCCTGGAGCTGATCCTCGACGGGGTGCGGGAGCGGGAGAGCGCGCTGTTGTTCATCACGCACGACCTCGCCGTCGTGGCGTCGGTGTGCGAGCGGGTGCTGGTGATGCTGGACGGCGAGATCGTCGAAGCCGGCACCACCCGCGACGTCCTCACCGCGCCACAGCACGAGTACACGAAGAAGCTCCTGGCCGCTTCGGATCTGGAGGCGAGCCGATGATGATCTCCGTACGGGATCTGGAGCGCCGCTACACGCGCCGCGACGTCCATGCGCTGCGCGGCGTTTCGTTCGACGTCGAAGCCGGTCAGCGGTTCGGGATCGTGGGCGAGTCGGGTTCGGGGAAGTCCACTTTGGTCAGATTGCTGGCGGCGCTGGACAAGCCGACGGCGGGCAGCGTCTCGTTCCAGGGCAAACGGATCGACACGCTGCCGGAGCGCAAACTCGGCTTCCTGCGGTCGGAACTGCAGATCGTCTTCCAGGACCCGATGGGTTCGCTCGATCCGCGGATGCGGGTGCGCGACATCATCTCCGAGCCGTTGGGCCGCCGGGATCCCTCGCGGGTTTCCGAGCTGCTGAAGGCCGTCGGCCTGCCCTCGGATGCGGCGGGCCGGTATCCGCACCAGTTCTCCGGCGGGCAACGGCAGCGCATCTCGATCGCGCGGGCGCTCGCGCCGAATCCGAGCGTTCTCATCGCGGACGAGCCGGTGAGCGCGCTCGACGTATCGGTGCGGAAGCAGATCCTCGACCTGCTCGCGTCGCTGGTCGAGCTGTACTCGCTGACGCTGATCTTCGTCTCGCACGACCTCGGCGTGGTGCGGCACGTCTGCGACCGGGTCGCGGTGATGCGGCGCGGGGAGATCGTCGAGATCGGCGACGTCGACCAGGTCTACGACGCGCCGGAACACGAGTACACCAGGGAACTGCTGGCGGCCGCGCCGAATCTGCGGGCCGAACTGGCTCGATTGAGGGGAGGCGACGATGGCTGAGTACCCGGAGGGGCTGCCGATCGGGGACGGCTGGGTGTCCACTGTGGACACTTTGCCGGTGGTGTTCCCGTACGACGGGAGCGAGATCGGCCGGGCGCCGGTCGGGACGCCGGAGCTGGCCACGCGGGCGATCGACGAGGCGGTCGCGGTGTTCAAGCAGGTCGCGGCCCTGCCGTCGCGGACCCGGCGTGCGCTCTTGAACGACGTCGCCGCCGCCCTGGAAGCCCGGCGCTCGGACTTCGAGCGGCTTCTGGTGCTGGAGACCGGAAAGCCGCTGGTCGACTGCCGTGTCGAGGTCGCGCGCACGATCGTCACCTGGCAGGCCGCCGCGGAGGAGGTCTCGCGGCTGCACGGCGAGACCGTTCCGCTCGATCTGCTGCCGTCCGGCGACGGGCTGGTCGGATTCTGGAAACGCAAGCCGATCGGGGTCGTGGTCGGTATCGCCGGCTTCAACTACCCGCTGCTCTTGGCGTCGCACAAGATCGCGCCCGCCATCGCCGCCGGTTGCCCGGTAGTGGTGAAACCCGCGCCGCAGACGCCGCTGGCGACGTTGTGGCTCGTGCATCTGGTGCGCTCGCTGACCGATCTCCCCGCGATGGTCCAGCTGGTCACCGGCGACGCCGCCATCGGCTCGGCGCTGGTCACGGATCGGCGGGTCGGCGCGGTGTCGTTCACCGGATCCGCGCTGGTCGGGCACCGGATCGCGCGCGACGCCGCACCCACGAAGACGTTGCTGGAGCTGGGTTCCAACGCGGCACTGGTGGTCGCGGAGGACGCGGACCTCGACGCGGCCGCGGACGCCGTGCTGCGCGGCGGGTTCTACGCGTCCGGGCAGGCCTGCATTTCGGTGCAGCGGGTGCTGGTCGTGGACGCCGTCGCCGAGGAATTCACCGAACGGGTGCTGGCGCGGCTCGGCGAGGTCGTCACCGGTGATCCCCGAGACGAGAAGACGCGGGTTTCGGCGCTGATCGACCCTGGGTCCACCCAGCGCGTCCAGGAGTGGGTCGACAAAGCGACTTCGGCCGGTGCGCGGCTGGTCGGGGGCGGTGTCGACGGCACGGTGATCCGGCCGACGGTGCTGCTCGACGTGCCCGACGGCCTCGAATGCTGGGACGAGGAGATCTTCGGCCCGGTGGTCTGCGTCCGTCGCGTGTCCTCTGTGGACGAAGCGTTCGAGGCGGTCAACGCGTCGCGCTACGGGCTGCACGCCTCGGTGTTCAGCACGTCGTTGAAGACGGCGTTCCGCGCGCTCGACGAGCTCGAAGTCGGCGGCGTGGTGGTCAACGAGGTGCCCGGGTTCCGGTCCGACACCATGCCGTACGGCGGCGTGAAGGACTCCGGGATCGGGCGGGAAGGGCCGCGGTTCGCGGTCGAAGAACTGACCGTGACGAGAATGGCGGTGCTGCGCCCGTGACGTACGAAAACCTGTTCCGGCTCGACGGGAAGCGGGCCGTCGTCCTCGGCGGTGGCAGCGGGATCGGCCGCGAATCCGCGAAAGCACTGGCCGCGCACGGCGCCGAGGTGATCGTCGCGGACCGCGATGTCGCCGCGGCCAAGGAAACCGGCGTGGGCGAGGCGTACGAGGTCGACCTGCTCTCGGAGGGCGCGGCGGCGCGTGCGGCGGAGGAGCTCGGCGAGATCGACGTCGTCGTGCTGACCGCCGCGACCAACGTGCGCAAACGGCTGCTGGAGTACACGCGCGAGGAGTTCGACCGGGTGATCGCGCTGAACCTCGGCGCGACCTTCGAGGTCGTCCGCGCGTTCGGCGCCGGGATGGTCGAGCGCGGGCGGGGGAGCATCGTCGGGTTCTCGTCGATCCGCGGCACCACCGTCGAGCCCGGCCAAGGCCCTTATGCGGCGACGAAAGCCGGGCTGGTGCAGCTGTTCCGCACGGCCGCGGCGGAGTTCGGTCCGGCGGGGGTGCGAGTGAACGCGATCGCGCCCGGCGTCGTCGAAACCCCGCTGACCGCGCAGATCAAGGCGAATCCGGCCTGGTACGACGCGTACGCGACCAAGGGCGCGCTCGGCCGATGGGCGCGCCCGGACGAACTCGCGGGCGCCGTCGTGTACCTGGCGTCGGACGCGTCGTCGTTCGTCACCGGCTCCGTGCTGGCGGTGGACGGCGGCTGGACCGCGGTCGACGGCCGCTTCGAACCGCCCGCGACGTAAGGAGCCCTGCCGTGCCGGAGTTGCCCGATCTGACCGCCGTCGAACTGGTCGCCCAGTACCGCGCTGGGACGCTGTCGCCGGTCGAGGTCACCGAAGCGGTCCTCGCCCGCGTCGAGGCGCGCGAGCCTGAACTGCACGCGCTCTACGCGTACGACCCGAGCGGAGCACGCGAAGACGCGAAGGCGTCCGAAAGCCGTTGGCACGTGGGCGAACCACTCGGCCCGATCGACGGCGTTCCGTTGACACTCAAGGAGAACATCGCGACGCGCGGCACCCCGGTCCCGCTCGGCACGGCCGCCACGTCGCTGACGCCCGCGCCCGAAGACGCCCCGGCGGGCGCTCGCGTGCGCGAGTCCGGTGGCGTTCTGCTGGGCAAGACGACCATGCCGGACTACGGGATGCTGACGTCCGGTCTGTCGAGTTTCCACACCGCGTCGCGGAATCCGTGGGACACCACGCGCACGCCCGGCGGGTCCAGTGCCGGTGCCGGTTCGGCGGCCGCCGCGGGCTACGGCCCGCTGCACGTCGGCACAGACATCGGCGGCTCGATCCGGCTGCCCGCCGGCTGGTGCGGTCTGGTCGGGCTGAAGCCGAGCTTCGGGCGGGTGCCGGTGGATCCGCCGTTCCTCGGCCGTGTCGCCGGGCCGATGACGCGGACCGTGGCGGACACCGCGTTGCTGATGAGCGTTCTGTCCGGTGTGGACGGTCGCGATCATCTCTCGCTGCCGCCGTCCTCGCTTGACTGGGCTTCGCTTTCGGCCGAGGTCAAGGGCCTGCGGATCGGGCTGCACCTCGACCCCGGCGTCGGGCTTCCCGTGCTGCCGGAGACGATCGCCGCCGTCACCGAAGCCGCCCGTGTCTTCGAGGGGGCCGGTGCCGTCGTCGAGCCGGTTTCGCCGTTCCTGCGCCGGGAAATGCTCGACGGGCTCGACACCTTCTGGCGCGTCCGTGCCTGGTCGGACATGTCGGCCCTGCCCGAAGGCCGCCGCGCGAAGGTGCTGCCGTACATCGCCGACTGGGCCGCCGGCGGCGCCGACGTCAGCGGTGTCGACGCCTACCGCGGCTTCGCGCAGGTCGACGCCATCGCCGTCGCGACCCTGCGCGCGACCGAGCGGTTCGACGTCGTCCTGTCCCCGACCTGCCCGGTCTCGGCCCCGCCCGCCGACTGGCCCTCGCCGACCAACGACCCGCGCCGCCCGTTCGAGCACATCGCGTTCACCGTGCCGTACAACATGTCCGGCCAGCCCGCGGTCTCGATCAACTGCGGCTACACGAGCGACGACCAGCCCATCGGCCTCCAGATCAGCGGGCGCCGCTTCGCGGACCTCGACGTCCTTCGCGCCGCTGCCGCCTACGAATCCCTTCGCCCCACTCCGCGCCCCTGGCCCTGACCCTGACGCGTTTCGTCCTCTAGTTGCGGTAGTTCGCGTCACCAACTACCGCAACTAGAGGACTAAACGCATCAGTTGCTTTGCCGACCGGCAACAGAAATATCAAAGCCCCGGTGACATGACCGACAGGTCAGGGGCCATCCGGGGCTATTCGCCGGTCAGCTTAGCAGAGGAGCCACGAGAGTGACCAGCGCTCGCGCGGGGGATTGGATCGAGACCTGGTTGTCGAAGCCGAGGTTCACGGTCTACTTGCAGGCGGCGAACCAGGACCGAGAGCTGGCCATGCGGTTGTACGAGTGGAACGCGGCGGTATCCGCGGCGTTCCACCACGATCTGTGCCACCTGGAAGTGGCTCTGCGCAACGCCTATGACCGGGCTCTGGGCCACGCTGCCACAGGTGGGACGCATTGGGTCTTTCAAGTGACGACGATCTTCCCCTCGCGATGGCACAGATCCGCGAACGGCACGCGTTATGACGTCAACGAGAAGAGCAGGAGGCTGGTGGCCGAAGCCATCAGGAACGCGACCCCGAAGGTCAAGCACCCCGCGTCACCGTCGCCAGGGAAGGTGATCGCCGAGCTGAGCTTCGGCTTCTGGCGATACCTGTCCGCGCGACGTCATCACGATCCGCTGTGGGTTCCATACCTGCACCTGGCCTTTCAAGCCGGCACCGATCGCCGCGACGTCGACAAGCATGCCGAGCGCCTGCACAGGCTCAGGAACCGCGTCGCTCATCACGAGCCGCTGCTCACTCTCGACGTACAAGGGCACTGGGAAGACGTCCGGGACCTGGCCGCGCTCATCTCTCCCCAAGTCGCCGCTTACATCGCGGCCAACAGCTCGTGCGCGCGGCTGTTGACCGCCCGTCCCTGCTAGCCGCCGATCGCTTCAGCCAGCGCCAGGATCCGCCGCGCGTTGTCCACGTGCAGGTTTTCGATCATCCGCCCGTCCACGGTCACGACGCCCTGCCCGGCCGCCCGCGCCTCCTCGAACGCCGAGATGATCTTGCGCGAGCGGGTGATCTCCTCCTCGGACGGCGCGAAGATCCGGTTGCACGGCTCCAGCTGCGACGGGTGGATCAGCGTCTTGCCGTCGAAGCCGAACTGACGACCCTGCACGCATTCCGCCTCGAACCCTTCGAGGTCCTTCACGTCGTTGTAGACGCCGTCGAGGATCGCCTTGCCGGTCGCGCGCGCGGCCAGCAGCGCGAGGGAAAGCCCGCCCAGCAGCGGAGCGCGGCCGGGGACGAACTCGGCGTGCAGTTCCTTCGCCAGGTCGTTCGTGCCCATGACCAGCACGGTCAGCCGTTCGGACGCCGACGCGATCTCCTCGGCGTGCAGCATCGCGACCGGCGTCTCCACCATCGCCCAGATCTTCGTGTGGTCCGGCGCGCCGCCGAGCTCCAGGGCGCGCTCGATGTTGTGCACCTCGGCGGCGGAGTTCACCTTCGGCACCACGATCGCGTCCGGGCCGGCCTGCGCGGCGGCACGGAGGTCGGCGTCGTGCCATTCGGTGTCGAGGCCGTTGACGCGAATGGTCACTTCGCGCTTGCCGTACTCCTTCGACGACGCGGCGGCGCAAACGCGTTCACGTGCGGCTTCCTTCGCGTCGGGCGCGACGGCGTCTTCGAGGTCGAGGATCAGCCCGTCCGCGTCCAGCGTCTTGGCCTTTTCCAGCGCTCTTTCGTTCGCGCCGGGCATGTAGAGGACGGAACGCCGGGGGTTCATGCGGAAGCCTCCTTCGTGGCCGCGTCGTAGGCGGCGGCGAGTTCAGGATCGTCGGCGGCGAGGGCGTCCGCGAGTTCGGCGACCACCCGGCACTGCTTCACCGAGGCGTCGTCCTGCATCTTCCCGTCGATCATCACCGCGCCGGTGCCGTCACCCATCTCGGCGATCACGCGCCGCGCCCACGCGACGTCCTCGGGCGAGGGCGAGAACACCTTCTTGGCGATGTCGATCTGCACCGGGTGCAGGCTCCAGGCGCCCACGCAGCCGAGCAGGAACGCGTTGCGGAACTGGTCCTCGCAGGCCACGACGTCGCGGATGTCGCCGAACGGCCCGTAGTACGGCAGGATGCCGTTCGCCGCGCAGGCGTCGACCATTCGCGCGACCGTGTAGTGCCAAAGGTCCTGCTGGTACGTCGTGCGTCCCTCGTTCAGGTCTTCGCCGGTCGGGTCCGTGCGCACCAGGTAACCGGGGTGCCCGCCACCCACCCGGGTGGTCTTCATCCGGCGGCTGGCGGCGAGGTCGGCCGGGCCGAGCGAGATGCCCTGCATCCGGGGGCTCGCGCCCGCGATCTCCTCGACGTTCGCGACGCCGCTGGCGGTCTCCAGGATCGCGTGCACCAGCAGCGGTTTCGTGAGCCCGGCCCGCGCTTCGAGTTGCGCGAGCAGCCTGTCGACGTAGTGGATGTCCTGCGCGCCCTCGACCTTCGGCACCATGATCACGTCGAGTTTGTCGCCGATCTCGGTGACCAGCGTGATCAGGTCGTCGAGCACCCACGGCGAGTCGAGGCTGTTGACGCGGGTCCACAGCTGCGTCTTGCCGAAGTCGGTCGACTTCGCGATGGAGACGAGCCCGTTGCGCGCCGCCTCCTTGCGGTCGGCGCGCACGGCGTCTTCGAGGTTCCCGAGCAGGACGTCGACCTTCTTGGCGATGTCCGGGACCTTGGCGGCCATCTTCTCGTTGCTGGGATCGAAGAAGTGGATCATCCGCGAAGGAGGCACGGGGATCTGGCGGAGCGGTTCCGGCGCCCCCACCGCGAGCGGGGCGAAGAAATCCTTCGGCGAACGCATCGTTCCTCCATCGCAACGGGCTAAGTGACCGACGAGTAACCCTAAACCCGGAAGGCGGGGAACCGCTGCGGCGCAGCTCACCTCCAAGGGAACACGATCGGGAATCGCGGAGGAATCTGTGGACGACTGGGCCTTGCCGGGTTTCACCGAGCTGGGGTCGCTGGGCGAAGGCGGATTCGGCCGGGTCGTGCTGGCCCGGCACGACGAATCCGCGCAGGTCGTGGCCATCAAATACCTGTATGCGAGGTTCGCGGCCGACCCTCGGCGCCTGGCCGAGTTCCGCCATGAGGCGCAGATCCTGAGCCGCGTTTCGGGGCCCCACATCGCCCGTCTGCACCAGTTCGCCGAGACCCCGCAAGGGGCCGCGATCGTCATGGAAGCCGTTCACGGAATCTCCCTGAAAGAGATCCTCGGCCGCCAGGAGAAGCTCGAACCCGAAGCCGCGCTGGCGATCCTCAAGGGCTCGCTGCTCGGACTCGCCGGCGCGCACGCCGCGGGCACCGTCCATCGCGACTACAAACCGGCGAACGTCCTGGTCACCCGCGAAGGGCAGAGCAAACTCGTCGACTTCGGCATCGCCGTGCTCGCCGGGCAGACCGGGGTCGCCGCGGGCACGCCCGCGTACATGGCGCCCGAGCAGTGGGCGGGCGGAATCGCCACGCCCGCGACCGACGTCTACGCCGCGACATGCGTGTTCTTCCAGTGCGTCGCCGGGCACCGGCCGTACGAGGCCGAACAGGTCGAAGTGCTCCGCACGCTGCACGAATACGCCCCGATCCCGTTCGGCGAGGTGCCCGAACCGGTCCGCGACCTCATCGCGCGCGGCATGGCGAAGGACGTCGCCCAGCGACCGTCGGGCGCGGCCGAGTTCGTCACCGAACTGGAGGCGTCCGCCAGGAAGGCGTACGGCGAGGACTGGGAGCGCAACGGCTGGCACTGGCTCGCCAAAGGCGCCGGGGTCCTGGTCGCGCTCTCCCCGCTGGCCCTGCTCGGCGCCGGCACGGCCGCGGCACCGGTCGTCGCGGGCGGAGCGGCAGTCACCGGCGGCGGGATCGCGGTCGGCCTCAAGGTGACCGCCGCGATCGCCGCCGTCACCGCGGCCGCCGTCGGCACGGTCGTCGTGGTCGGCACCGACAGCGACGAACCGCCGCCCCAGACGACGACCGTCGCCGCGATGAAGGTCGACCTCCTCACCCGCACCGAGAAGTTCGACGGCTTCGACTACAACGGCAAGTACGTCCGGATCAGCGGTTTGCCGGACAAGGCGGCCGAGGAGCGGGTCAACAAGGCGCTGATGGCGCCGATCGACGGCTGGCTCCAAGGCTTCTGGCCCGACGGCTACCCGCCGCAACGGGAACCCGACGGCGACATCCCGCACATGAAGACCGAGGCCGAGATCCTGCGCCAGGACGACAAGCTGCTCACGGTCGTCTACAAACGCTCGATCGACTCCGTCCAGTTCGGCAACCACGGCGGATTCAGCATCCGCCCGATCGTGATCGACCTGACGAAGGGCGAGCAGATCCCCAACGCGCGCCTTTTCGACAACGTCGACGGCACCGCCGACCGGATGCGCATGCTCGAAGACATGCTCTTCGACGCCGCCAAGCCGGGTGACTGCCTCGCCGACGCCCCGAGCGAACCCGAGCACCTGCCGGTCGGCGCGATGTCGGATCCGTGGTCCGTCACCGGCGACCCCGTGCTGCAGGCGGCACCGACCGCGAACGGGATGACGTTCTACGTCTACGGATCCGTGCTCGGCTACCCCCGCGTCTGCGACCCGACGCAGGTCACCGTCGAATACCGCCACCTCCGCCACCTGATGAGCCCAGGGTTCATGAACCTGCTCGGCGGCACGCAGGGACAAGGCACCAAGGTGCACGACGTCGGCGCTTTCACCCTCACCACGCCGGAAAAGTGGTCGCTGCTCTCCGGCGCCCCCATCGAGCGCTACCTGGTGACCGCCGACCAGTGCGCGGGCGGCGGGACGCAGCCCGTCCAGTGCGCGAACGTCGTCTTCAGCGACAACTCGCGGACCGACCCGGCCACGCCGCCGTACGAACCGGGCAAGCCCTACAACCGCTCGACCGGACCGCGTCCGTGCCACTCCATCGGCGCACCCGGTGAGACCCAGGGGGCGCCTACCCTCCAGCTGAAGGAACTTCGCCCGGTCGGGACGAAGCGGGCCGCCTACGAAGAGTGGCGGCTCACGTGTTCTGGCGGCGGTACGGTCACCCAGCGGGTCTGGTTCCTGCCGAAAACGCGGCTCGTGATCGTCGACGAATGGAACACTCCAGGCCTCGACAAGATTCTGGAAGAGGCCCGATGGAACTGACCGACGAGTGGAGACTGCCCGGCTTCACCGAGCTGGAGCAGCTGGGCACGGGCACCTTCGGCCGCGTGGTGCTCGCCCGCCAGGACAACACCGGCCACGTCGTCGCGATCAAGTACCTCTTCTCCCGCTTCGCCGCGGACCCCGCGCATCTGGCCGCGTTCCGGCAGGAAGCGCTGGCGCTGCACCGGGTGTCGAGCCCGCACGTCGTGAAGCTGCACGAGTTCTTCGAGACGCCGCAGGGCGCGGCGATCGTCATGGAGGCGATCAACGGCGTCTCCCTGCGTTCGGTGCTCCAGGCCGAAGGCGCTCTCGAACCCGAAGCCGCTCTCGCGGTACTGAAGGGTTCGCTGCTCGGGCTGGCCGCGGCGCATTCCGCGAACGTCGTCCACCGGGACTACAAACCGGCCAACGTCCTCGTGGCCGACACCGGCGAAAGCAAGCTGGTCGACTTCGGCACCGCCGTCCTGGCGGGGGAACGCGGCCCGTCCGTCGGCACGCCCGCGTACATGGCGCCCGAGCAGTGGTCGGGTGGACAGGCCACGCCCGCGACCGACGTCTACGCCGCGACCTGCGTGTTCTTCCAGTGCGTCGCCGGGCACCGGCCCTATCCGGCCGACGACACCGAAGTGCTCCGCACGCTGCACGAACACGCGCCCATCCCGTTCGGCGAAGTCCCCCAGCCGGTGCACGAGATCGTCGCACTGGGGATGGCGAAGGATCCGTCGAAACGACCGGTCGACGCGCTCGTGTTCGTCAACGAACTGGAACGCGTCGCCCGGGCGGGTTACGGCGACGAATGGGAGCGCAAGGGCTGGTCAAAGCTGGCGAAGGCGGCGGGCGTGCTCGCCGCGGCGACGCCGTTGGTCCTGCTCAGCGCCGGGACGGCGGCCGCGCCAGGGGTCGCCGCCGGAACCGGCGCGGCGGTCGCGTCGACCGGCGGGATCGCGGCCGGCCTGAAGGTCGCCATCGGAGTCGTCGCGGCGACGGCCGCCGTGGTCGGCTCGGTGGTCGTCTTCTCCGACGCGAGCACGCCGCAGCCGTCACCGCCGACCTCGCAGCAGGCCGTCGCGCTCAAGGTCGCCATGAAGACCCGGTCCGGGACCGTGCCCGGGACGACCCTCCCCTACAGCGGGGATCACCCCGAGGTGACCGGGTCCACCGACCAGGCCTGGCTCAAGCGCGTCAACGACGCGCTGACGGCGCCGATCGACGACTGGAACCGCAAGACCGGCCCGGGCGCCGCCAAGCTGGAGCCGGAACGCGGCCCGTACAAACTCCTCACGAAGGCCGAGGTCCGTTCGCAGAACGAGCGGTACCTCTCGGTGCGCTATACCCACGATCTCGCGAACAAACCGCATTCGACCTGGGGAAACGGTCGTGCCGCGGTGACCATCGACCTGAAGGAGGGCAAGGCGCTCACACCCGCCGAGCTGTTCGCCCCAGGGAAGTTCACCGACGACGGGCTGCGGACCCTCGCCGAACTGCTGTGGCCCGACAAAGAGCAGTGCGGTGCGCTGAGCAGCACGTTCCCATACCGGCCACTCAAGACGGCCGACCTCGCCGAAGAGCCGAAGGTGTGGCTCGCGTTCACCCCGTCGGCCGTCGAGGTCACCGTCGACCTCAACCTTCTCGGCTTCGCCACCGCCTGCGGAGTCCAGGACTACACGCTGCCGTACGACAGGCTGAGCGGCCTGCTGAACCCGGAGCTCGTCGAGGGCGTGACCGGCGGAAAACCACTGAAGGGCACTTCGTCCGCACAATCGGCGCCGAGCGGTACCGAAGTGTCGGCGGGCGCGCTGACCCTGCGTCTTCCGCAGGACTGGTCCGTGGTGTCTCAGGGGCTGGAGAAGGTACTCGTCGCTCCGGGCTGCCCGGATCCCAAGAAGTACTTCAACTGCAAGTACGTCCTCCTCACGGACAACAGCCTGCAATCCGCCGAGCAGCCGCCGTACCGGCCCGGTGAGTTCTACCGGCGCAGCGCGGGCGGCCGGGCCTGCAACGCCGCCGGGCGAAAAGACCTCCGCCAGGAGGGTGCCGCCGTCCGCACGATTTCCACCACCGCACCGGTGGGCGGGGCTTCGGCGACCTACGAGGAGTGGACGATCCAGTGTGTTCCTCGTGGACAGACGGGCGGAAGCGGCGAGGCGCAGGTGACCCAGCGGATCTGGTTCGTTGCGGACAGGCAAATCGTGGTGCTGGACGAATGGCGGACCCCGGGCGTCGAAGAACTCCTCCGCGCCGCGACGATCTCGTGACCTGACCTGCGAAGGTCCAAAGTGGAGCGAGTATTCGCTGGGCCGAATGGCCTAACGCCACCGCTTGGTGTCCGTGACCGTTCGGAGACGCCGGGTAACACCACTTACCTCCCTCTCACTCGGTTGGCGGCACGGTCGGACTGAAGTCGAATGACCGCCTACCGACCGGTCACCGATGACAAAGTGCCGCCGATCGCAGCCACTCCCGTTGTCCGGCGCCGCCGCCTCCCCGCCCTGTTAGACAGGTCATGTGCCGCTTCCACCGAGGTGGCACGGGGATGACGAGCCCTAGGGAAACCAGGTTCGAAGGAGGCGGAACGTGGCGGCTACACCGAACATGGAGAGCTCGACGGTCGCCGGTGGCGCGAAGCGCAGCCGGTCACTGCCGAGCCGGGTGGTGCCGCCGATCGAACTGCCCGCGAGCGTCGGGGAGCTTTCGCGCAAGGCGGCGGCCCTGCTCGGCTGGAACGGCATCGTGTTGCCGGAGACCACCGTGCTCGGCCGCAAGATCTGCGTGGTCGCCCGGCTCCGTACCGACGTGCACGCCGAGCGCATCGCGATGGGCATGGGTCCCGTCGTCGATCGCGCCACCGTCGACACCTGGACATGGCCAGAGCTGGCCGCGACCGCACCCGCGCCGGCCGCCGAGATCATCGGCGTCCTCGCGGTCGCCCGGCACTGGCGCACCGCGATGGCCTCCGCGGTTCCGTTCGCACGTTACGGCGAGGCCGCGATGGTTCTCCCATCGCCTGCCGTACTGACGGAAGACTACGTCGGCAACTGCCTGCCGCGTGCCCGCGCCTACGGGCTCGGCATCGTCACCGCCGACCCCAACGCGGTGGCCGACCTCGACCTCGAGGGTCACGGCGAGCGCATGATCCTCGACGAGGACCCGGTCTCGCGCCTGGTCAACGAGATCGTCTACGACCAGCTGCTCCGCGAAACCGAGCTCCCTGCCGAAGTGGACTGAACGCGCTACGGTCCCAACCATGCGAGTAGTCATTGCGGGTGGACACGGACAGATCGCGCTGAAGCTGGAGAAGCTCCTCTCCGCGCGCGGTGATCAGGCGGTGGGGATCGTGCGCAATCCCGATCACGTCGCCGATCTCGAAGCCGCCGGTGCCGAAGCCGTCGTCCTCGACCTGGAACAGTCCGATGTGGACGCCGTCGCCAGGGTGCTCGACGGCGCCGACGCCGCCATCTTCGCGGCGGGCGCCGGGCCCGGCAGCGGCACCGCTCGCAAGGACACTGTGGACAGAGCGGCCGCGGAACTCTTCGCGGCCGCCGCCGAACAGGCGGGCGTCCGGCGGCATATCCAGGTCGGCTCGATGGGCGCGGACAAATGGGAGACCGCGGACGTCCCGGACGATTTCCGGATCTACCTCAAGGCCAAGAAAGCGGCCGAAGACGATCTGCGCGCCCGCGATCTCGACTGGACGATCCTGCGGCCGGGGCAGCTCACCAACGACGAGGGCACCGGCAAGATCCTGATCGCCGAATCCACCGGACGCGGGCCCATTCCCCGGCAGGACGTCGCCGCGATCCTCGTCGCGCTGCTCGACAGCCCGTCGACGGCGGGACGCGTCCTCGAAGCGATCTCGGGTGATACTGCTATCTCTCAGGCCTTTTCCGCACTGTGAAACTTTAGTGTGTGGACGTAATCCGTCTTTTGACTGAACGGAGAAGGTCCTTGCGCGAGGACATCGCGGTCTTCAGTGGCAGCGCCCATCCCGAGCTCGCCGAAGAGATCTGCGCCCATCTCGGCGTTCCCCTGCATCCCGTGAAGGTGCAGCGGTTCGCCAACGACTGCCTCGAAGTCCAGCTCGAAGCCAACTGCCGCGAGCGGGACGTCTTCCTGATCCAGCCGCTGGTGCGGCCGGTGCAGGAACATCTCGTCGAGCTGCTGCTGATGCTGGACGCCGCGCGGGGCGCGTCGGCCAAGCGGATCACCGTCGTCATGCCGCACTACTCGTACGCCCGCTCGGACAAGAAGGACGCGCCGCGGATCTCGATCGGCGGCCGTCTCGTCGCCGATCTGCTGGCGACCGCCGGCGCCGACCGGGTGCTCGCGATGACCCTGCATTCGCCGCAGGTGCACGGCTTCTTCAGCGTCCCGGTCGATCACCTGCACGCGTTGCAGGAACTGGCGAAGCACTTCCGCCAGTACGACCTCTCCGCGACCACCGTCGTTTCGCCGGACCTCGGCAACGCCAAGGAGGCCGCGCATTTCGCCCGGCTGCTCGGCGTTCAGGTCGCGGCGGGCGCGAAGCAGCGCTTCGCCGACGATCGGGTCGAGATCAGCTCGGTGATCGGTGAGATCACCGGCCGCGACGTGATCGTCCTCGACGACGAGATCGCCAAGGGCAGCACCGTGATCGAACTGCTCTCCAAGCTGCGCGAGCTGAAACCGCGCTCGATCCGTGTCGCCTGCACGCACGGCCTCTTCTCCAGCGGCGCGTTGAAGCGGATCGGCGAACAGGACGACGTGCTGGAGATCGTCTGCACGAACACGGTGCCGATCCCGCCGGAGGAGCAGAGCCCGAAGCTGCGGGTCCTGTCGATCGCGCCCGCGCTGGCGGAGGCGATCCGCCGGATCCACAACGGAGAGTCGGTCAGCGCGCTGTTCGAGACCGCCTAGGGAGTGCCGAGGACCCGGTCGAGGTAGGTGTTCGTGAAGACCCCGGCCGGGTCCACCTCCTTGCGGACCCGCAGGAAGTCGTCGAAGCGCGGGTACCGCGAGCGCAGTGTCGCGGCGTCGAGGTCGTGCATCTTGCCCCAGTGCGGGCGGCCGCCGACTTCGCCGACGATCGACGCGAAGCCGGCGAAGTACTCGCGGTAGGGCATGCCGACGAACTGGTGGATCGCGATGTAGGCGGAGTCGCGGCCGTTCGCGGTCGAAAGCCAGATGTCGTCCGCGGCGGCGACGCGCACCTCGACCGGGAACGCGACCGGGTTCTCCAGCTTCGGGACGAACGCGCGGAGCTCGGAGAAGACGTCGTGCAGCGCTTCGCGCGGGATCGCGAACTCCGATTCGACGAACCGCACACCGCGATGGGTCACGAAGACGCGATGGGACGTGTCGCTGTACTCGCGGGCGGAGAGGATGTTGGAGGCGAACCGGCCGAGCGGCTGGACGAGTTTCGGCACCGCGCGGCCGAGACGGCACAGGCCGCCGAACGCGACGTTCTCCGTGACCTCGTAGTCGACGAACTCCTTCAGCCTGCTCAGCGGCCGGTGTTCGCTGCCCGCCGGAAGCCGGTTGTTGCGTTTGACCAGGGCGTTCTTGCCGTAGGGGAACCAGTAGAACTCGAAGTGGTCGTTCTCGTCGGCGAACTGGTCGAAGCCTTCGAGGACCTGTTCGAGCGGTTCCGGCCGCTCCTGGGCGGAGAGCAGGAACGACGGTTCACACTGCAGGGTGACCGTGCTGATGACGCCGAGTGCGCCCAATCCGACCCGCGCCGCGGCAAAGAGGTCGGGGCGTTCGTCCGCCGAACAGGTGACCACGGTGCCGTCGGCGAGCACGAGTTCGAGCGCGGCGATCTGGGTGGCGATCCCGCCGAGCCGGGCGCCGGTGCCGTGGGTGCCGGTGGAGATCGCGCCCGCGACGGTCTGCGCGTCGATGTCGCCGAGGTTGGTCATGGCGAGGCCCAGCGCGTCGAGTTCGGCGTTGAGCTGCTTGAGCGTGGTGCCCGAACGGACCGTGACCAGGCCTTTCGCGACGTCGGCCGAGGCGATCCCGGTCCAGCCGGTCAGGTCCATGGCGTCCGAGTTCGCGGCGGCGATCGCGGTGAAGGAGTGGCCGCTGCCGAGCGGGCGCAAGCGTCGCCCGTCCGCGGCGGACCGGCTGATCGCTTCGGCGATCGCGGCCGTGTCCCGCGGCCGATGCACGCGCAGGGGCGACGCCGTCGCGGTGCCGGCCCAGTTGCTCCACCGTGTCATGCGCCCACCTATTCCGAGAGGCTGTGAGTGCCGAAACAGTAAGTGAATAGTATTCGCGTTTCAAGCCCTTCTGTCGTACCTTAGTTCGGGTGACCAGTGCGACGGTGTACGACTTGGCGACGAAGGACCTGGATCCTCCGTTCGCGATTGTCGACTTGGATGCGTTCGACGCGAACGGCGCCGACCTGCTGCGGCGGGCCGCCGGGAAACCGATCCGCGTGGTCAGCAAATCCGTGCGCTGCCGGTATCTGCTCGAACGCGTTCTCGCGCGGCCCGGTTTCGAAGGCCTCATGTGCTACTCGCTCGCCGAAGCCGTCTGGCATGTCGAGCAGGGGACGTCCGAGGACATCGTGGTGGCGTACCCGACCGCCGATCACGGCGCGCTGCGACGGCTGGCGGCGAACGACCGGGCGCGGGCGGCGATCTCGATCATGGTCGACTCGCCCGAGCATCTCGATCTGGTCGACGCCGCGCTGGGGCAGGGGCATCCCGAAATCCGGGTCTGCCTGGAACTCGACGCATCGTGGCGGCCGCTGCCTGGAGTGCACATCGGCACCCGGCGCTCACCGGTGTTCAGTCCGCGGCAGGCGGCGGATCTGGCGCGGACCATCTTGTCCCGCAAGGGTTTCCGCCTCGTCGGGATGATGGCGTACGAAGGTCAGATCGCCGGGCTCGGCGACGCGGCCGGCAGTGGGGCCAAGAATTCCGTCATCGGCTGGATGCAGCGGAAGTCCATTGTGGAAATCGCGAAGCGCCGCGCTGCCGCGGTCCGCGCGGTGCGGGCCTTGGCCGACCTGGAGTTCGTCAACGGTGGTGGCAGCGGCAGCGTCGAATCGACCGGCGCCGAAGCGGCCGTCACCGAGATCGCGGCCGGGTCGGGCCTGATCGGGCCGACCCTCTTCGACGGCTACGCGCACTTCTCGCCGCGCCCGGCCGCGATGTTCGCGCTGCCCGTCGTACGCCGCCCGGCGCCGAAGGTCGCGACGCTCTTCTCCGGTGGCTACATCGCTTCGGGCCCCGCCGAGTCTTCGCGACTCCCGACGCCCTACCTTCCCGAAGGACTCTCGCTGCTCGGATTCGAAGGCGCCGGCGAAGTCCAAACCCCCGTCTCCGGCGAGGCCGCCCGTCACTTGCGGCTCGGCGACCGCGTCTGGCTGCGGCACGCGAAGGCGGGCGAGCTCGCTGAACGCTTCACGAACTACCACGTCGTCGTCGGTGACCGCGTCGACCGGACCGTGCCCACCTACCGAGGCGAGTCGCAAAACTTCGGCTGATCCGCGCGACCCCACCCCCCACCCATCCCTGGGGGGCGCGCCCCGCACCAGCGTATCGGGAGGGGGTGTCGGGGGATGGGGTTCCGAAGGGTGAGGGGCTGGGTTGTCCACAACTGTGGGTGGGTGTGGACAGCTTGTGTGGATAACCGGATAAGGGCAGGTCAGCGGGTGTGATGGCGGGACTGCTGGGAATCGTGTGACTGGTGGGGCGACGGGTTCGGGCGCCGGTGGACACGAATGGAGCAGCGTGTCCTGAAGGCCTCCTTCGGGGCACTCAACGTCTCGAAGGAGGCCTTCAGGACGTCCGGGCAGCCTCATCGGGAGTCCACAGTGGACGGACGTGGGCTGAAAGCGTCCTTCACCGCATCGCATGCGGCGAAAGCGTCCTTCAGCCCCCTGGCCGCCCGAAGAGAGCCTCAGGCCTCCCCGAACTTGCTCGCCAAGTACCCCTTCACCACCGACTTCGCCTCCGCCACGATCCGTTCGTCCCCGCGCGGGTCCCGGCGGAAGGCCAGCTTCAGCAGCGCGTCGGCCGTCTCGTTCGCGATCGTCAGCGCGAACCGGATGTCGTCCGGCGGCGACTGGATCCGCGCGGAAAGCACATCGGTGAGCGCGTCGACGATCACCGCGTTGTTGTCGCGGGTCTCGTCGAGGAGCTGCCGGTCCACGACGTCACCGAAGTGGACCTTCGAGAAACCGGGGACCTCGCGGTGCATCGCGAGGTAGATGTCGAGGATCGAGTCCACGACGTCCCACCAGTGTTCGGGCGCGAGTTCGTTCAGCGTCTCCGACACCGAGGCGACGAACCGTTCGAGGTTCCGCTGCGTCAGCGCCTGCACCACGGCCCGCTTGTCAGGGAAGAACTGGTACAGCGAACCGACGGCCACCCCGGCGCGCTTCGCGATCAGCGTGGTCGTCAACGCGTCGTAGCCGAGTTCGTCGATCAGCTGGGCGCTGGCGTCGAGCATCTGCTCCACCCGCTTGGCGCTGCGCTGCTGAACGGGCTGCCGCCGGAGCGGAGTCGTCTCCGCTTGCGGTTTCGCGGCCTGGATGTCGGACACTCGGGCTCCTCCTTCGCTGATCTGCGACTTTATCGTGCCGACAGGGTTCCCCCCGGTCGAGTGAAGGCATAGTATCTGAGAACTTTTCATGTTCGGCCGAGTCTGAAGAGGAAAGGTGCGTAGCCGGTGGAGAATCCGACCTTCCCGTCCGAATTCCTGTGGGGTGTTTCGACCTCCGCCTTCCAGATCGAGGGGGCGACCGGGGAAGGCGGCCGAGGACAGTCCATTTGGGACACATTCACCGAAACGGAGGGAAAGATCGCGCGGGCTGAGCACGCCAAGGTAGCGGCCGATCACTTCCACCGCTACTCCGAGGACATCGCGCTGATGGCCGAACTCGGCGTCGGCGCCTACCGCATGTCCTTCGCCTGGCCCCGGATCCAGCCCGACGGCGACGGCAAACCCAACGCCGAAGGCCTTGCCTTCTATGACGAATTGCTCGACGAAGTCTGCGCCGCCGGCATCGCGCCGGCCGGGACGCTCTTCCACTGGGACCTCCCGCAGGCGCTCGAAGACAAGGGCGGCTGGCTTTCCCGTGATACCGCCGAACGCTTCGGCGAGTACGCCGCCATCGTGGGCGAACGGTTCTCCGATCGGGTGAAAATGTGGATCCCGCTCAACGAGCCCATGGTCATGTCGATCTTCGGCTACGCGATCGGCGAGTACGCGCCCGGCAAGACGCTCCTGCTCGACGCCCTGCCCACCGCGCACTACCAGAATCTCGCGCACGGTCTCGCCGTCCAGGCCCTCCGCGCCGCCGGTGCCCGCAGCGTCGGCACGGCCAACAATCACTCGCCGATCTGGCCCGCCTCCGATTCACCGGAGGACAAGGCCGCGGGCGAATGGATCGACGCCCTCATCAATCGCACCTACGCGGATCCGGTGCTGCTCGGCCGATATCCCGAACAAGTCGTCGCGCATCTCCCGGCGGGTTTCGCCGACGATCTGCCCACCATCGCGCAGCCCCTCGACTTCTACGGGGTGAACTACTACGAGCCGCAGGGCGTCGCCGCGCCCGGCGAAGGCAATCCGCTGCCCTTCGAGCTTCGCGCGATCGAGGGCTATCCCATGACCACCAACGATTCCCCGATCGTCCCGCACGGGTTGCGCGAGCTGCTCGTCGGTTTCCACGAGCGCTACCGCGAGCACCTTCCGCCCGTCTACATCACCGAAAACGGCTGCAGTTTCGACGACGTCGTCGCCGAAGACGGCCACGTCCACGACCAGGAACGCATCGATTTCCTCGACAGCCACCTCGTCGCGGTGCGCGAAGCGATGGACGCCGGTGTCGACGTCCGCGGGTACTTCGTCTGGTCCCTGATGGACAACTTCGAATGGTCGAAGGGCTACCAGCCGCGCTTCGGCTTGGTGCACATCGACTACGAGACACAGAAGCGCACACCGAAGGACTCCTTCGGCTGGTACCGGGACCGGATCCGCCATGAGTGAGGTCCGGGAACTGCCCGAAGCGCTCGCCGAACCGGTCGCCCGAGTCCGTGCCGGCTGGATGAGCCTGCTGTTCTTCGCGAACATCGCGCTCTGGCTCGGGGTCTACGCGCCCATCCAGGTCCTCCTGCCGAAACAGGCCGAACTGCTGGACGCCGCCAACAAGGAAGCCGTGTTCAGCCTGGTCACCGGGATCGGCGCGGTCGTCGCGCTGATCGCCAACCCGGCCGTCGGCCTGCTGTCGGACCGCACCTGTTCCGCCCGCGGCCGCCGTCATCCGTGGACGACGGCCGGGGCGGCGGTCGCCGCGGCCGGGCTGCTCGTCCTCGCGTTCGCGCCGAACGTCGCGGTCATGGTGCTCGGCTGGTGCCTGGTCCAAGCGGGACTGAACGGGATGCTCGCGATGCTGGTCTCGGCCATCGCGGACCGCGTCCCGGTGCCCCAGCGCGCGCAGGTCGGTGGGCTCGTCGGCATCGCGCAGATGCTCGGGACGGTGCTCGGCGCGGTGGTGGTCGTGGTGCTGCTCGACCTCGCCGGTCTCCCGCTGGGATACGCGGCGTGCGCGGCCATCGTGCTGGCGGGCGCGGCGGCGTTCGTCCTGCGCACGCCGGACGCGCGGCTGCCGGTCGCGTACCGGCCGTCCGTCCGGACCCGCGACGTGCTCGCGAACCTGTGGATCTCCCCGCGCAGGCATCCGGACTTCGCCTGGGCGTGGGGTTGTCACTTCATGATCGGGCTCGGCAACGCGTTCGGGACGCTGTACCTGCTGTTCTTCCTCAAGGACGCGGTGCACCACGAAGACCCGGACACCGGACTGCTGATCATGATGGGGCTCTACGGCGCCGCCCTCGTGGTCGGCGCGCTCATCGCCGGGCATTTCTCCGACAAATCGGGACGCCGCAAGCCGTACGTGCTCGCCGCGTCGGCGGTGATGGCCGTCGCCGCGGGGCTGCTGGTCGTCTGGCAGACCTGGACGGCCGCGCTCGCGGCGTCACCGTTGCTGGGCGTGGGTTTCGGCGCGTACATGGCCGTCGCGCTGGCGATGCTCACGCAGGTGCTGCCCGCCGCGCAGGACCGGGCGAAGGACCTCGGCGTCATCAACATCGCGAATTCGCTGCCGCAGGTGGTGGCGCCGATGCTGACCGCACCGATTTTGGCCTACCTGGGCGGATATCCGAGCCTCTTCGCGGCTTCGGCGCTGTCCACCGTCATCGCCGCGGTACTGGTCACGCGGGTGAAGGGCGTCCGCTAGAACGGTGGAGACCGCGGACCGGTGCCGGTCGGGGGAGGGGAGTGCAACGGCACCGGCCCGCGGGGTTCGGGGGATGGCAGCGCGCTCCGGGGCAGGTATCGCGCTGCGTTTGTGATCATCAACCTAGCGACCGATTACTGCCTTCGCTAGGTGTTCTGCCGATAATTTTCGATTAATCGCGGTGGGGACCGGAGTGATTACCGAGAGCGGCTCGTCACGTTCGGGGGTACGCGCGAACCGCCGCCGGCGAAGGCGAGATCGTGGCGTGGTTGCCGAGGGGGCGCTCGGACCGCCGTTCACTCGCCGGTCTTTCAGGCTGTGATGGGACGACGCGGGTTGACCAGCGCGTGCCTGCCGGTGGTCTCGGCCGCGCTCACCCGGCTCTGCCCGGGGACGCGGCGGCGGGCTTCGCGGCGGTGGTCCTGGGAGGCCGCGGTCTGCTGGGGGGCGAGGCCGCCGGCGACCAGGTGCTCGTGCGCGACCTGCCATACCGAGCAGGGGGCCTTGCACTTGTGCCAGCGGGTCGAGCAGGTGGGGCAGTCGCCGCGCTCGTCGGGCTCGTGCGCCTGCAGCATCGCGCGCCAGCCTTCGGTGAGGCGGGGGAGCTCCGAGCGGGCGACCGAGACGAGCGACTGGGCGTCCGCCCGGTTCGCGAGATCGGAGAGCATGTCGAGGCGTTCCCAAACCGCGTTGCGGAGGACTTGCCCTAGGACCTGATCCACGGAGAACTCACCGTTACCTTTCCGCCATCTTGGCGGCTTCGTTGAGCGCTGCCCTGAGCTGGCCGAGCTGGCCGGACGTCAGGCGCGCGGTCTCTCCCGGCGGCGAGACGAGAACCACCTGGTTGTCTTCGACGAACACGGTGACGGCACGTTCGCGGCTGATGAGATCGCCGCACTGCACCCGCCAGACCAGCTGTCCGCCTTCGTAACGGCGCACACTCGCGGTACGAGGATCGACCGGGGCGGAAGGGGAGACCGGACGGTTGGCGCCAGGGGCGACGGCGACCGTCTGCTGACCGGCGGGGCCGGCCGCACGCAGGTGGCGCGTGGCCATACCGGGCCGTCCCGCGGTGATGGAGCCTGTTGCGATCGAGTCCACGAACTCCACTGGCTCTTCTCCGCTCTCTCGTTCCACGTCGTCTTCGTATCCGCGTGTCCGCACCTTTAGGGGGTTCGGAGACTTGGTAGCTCTCTGTGATCGCGGCCGGTGGCCGGTCGGTCACGGAGATCTGACAACTACAGTGATGTGAAACCGAGTGCGATAGAAGGTCGAACCGCCGTCATAGCGGTGACCGGACGGGGTTTCACGGTAAGCGGTCAAACGACTTCTGCCGGGCCGATCACGACGGGCGATCCGGTGTTTCGCACGGTTGAATAGGTGTGCCTACGCTGTTTCTCGACCCCAACGGAACTGTGAGGGGGCGCAATGGACGCCAGTATCGGTGGCGGCGCTGTCGCCGGCTCGGACGCTGCAAGCGGTTCGGGTCGCCAGAGTCACCCCGTGCCGCCGGATGCCTGGGAGCAGCCGGAGATGCGAGCCGCACTGGCCACACGGGAGATCTCGTCGGTGTACCGGCTGTTGCGCAAGCACGGTGTTTCGCAGCGCCAGATCGCCGCGATGACCGGCCAGTCGCAGTCCGAGGTGTCCGAGATCCTCAAGGGTCGCCAGGTGATGGCGTACGACGTGCTCACCCGCATCGCTGACGGCCTTGGTGTCCCCCGTGGATACATGGGTCTCGCCTATGACGAGGCGACAGCGATAAAGGTCGTCGGTGCTGCCGACGGCCAGCAGGCGGAGGAGGACGAGTCCGTGAAGCGACGGAGGTTCCTCGCGCACGCCGCCCAGGTCACGATGGGCGCGGCGGTGTTCGGTCCGGAATCGGGTACGTGGTCGGCGGGGCCCGCGAAGACGCCCGCCCCCGGGCGGATCGGCATGACCGACGTCCGCCAGGTGGAAGCCGCGACCAGAGCGCTCCGGTCCCTCGACTACCAGTACGGCGGCGGTTTCTGCCGCGACGCCGTGGTCGCCCAGCTGTCCTGGGGACAGCAGATGCTCGAGTCCAACGGCACCGAGATGGTCAAGAGCAGGCTGTACGTCGCGCTCGCCGACCTGCACAGCCTGGCCGGCTGGACGTCCTTCGACACCGGCCTCATGGATTCCGCCCGCGGCCATTTCGCGAACGCGCTGGACCTGGCCAAACAGGGCGACAGCCACCCGCTGGTGGCCAATGTCCTCTACCGGATGGGTCGCGTCTACCTGCACAACGACGCCCCGAACGACGCGTTGAAACTGTTCCAGCTCGGCCAGATCGCCGCCCAGGAATCGGGCTCCGAGCTGGCGGTCGCCGTGCTCTGCGCCAACGAGGCCTGGGCCTACGCGATGATGGGCAACGAGGAGCAGGCGACGAAGCTGCTCGGCCGGAGCAAGGACGAGTTCGCCCGCGCCGATCTGGCCGAGGCCGAGTCCTGGGTCAAGTTCTTCACCGAGACCGACGTCTACGCCATGATCGGCACCGTGCACACCGTGCTCGCCGCGAAGAACGCCGAACACACCAAGTACGCGATCCCCGCGCTGACCAAGGCCGTCGAGGCCTACACCGACGACATGGCCCGCAGCAAGACGTTCATGCTCAGCGCCCTGGCCACGAACCACCTGCTCGAAGGCGATCTCGATCATGGCGCCAAGGTGGGCTCGAAGGCTCTCGACTGCGCCGAGGGCATCAAGTCGGAGCGGGTGAAGGACCGGATGCGGCCGCTGCAGGCCGAGGCGGAACGCCGCCGGAACAACGCCGACGCCCGTGACCTCGCCGACCGCCTCAACTCCTTCTACGCGGCCTGAGCCGATCGGTCCGGGCGGCCGGTTCACGCCCGACATCCTGCGCGACGCCCTCGGGCGGACGTGCGATCTGCTCGGCGTGGATCCCGAAGGCGCCCGTCTGCTGAGGTTCACCAACAACGCCGTCTACGAGCTGGCGAGCGCGCCGTTCGTCGTCCGGATCGTCGGCTCCACCCGGCTGCGGCATCGCGTCGGCACGGTCGTGCGGGTCGCCCGGCATTTCGAACGGCACGACGTGCCCGCCATCCGGCTCGTCCCCGGCCTCGACCAGCCGATGCCGGTCGGCGAACATCTCGTGACGGTCTGGTGGAAGGTGCCGGGGACCGGCCGGAAGGCGAAGGCGGCCGACCTCGCCGAGCTGCTGCGCCGGGTCCACGCGCTCGAACCGCCGGAGGGGCTCGCCGAATGGGCGCCGTTCGCCGCGGTCCGCGCCCGCGTTTCGGACGCGGAGGAGCTGGCCGACGGCGACCGGCGGTTCCTGCTCGAACGCTGCGCCGAGCTGGAAGCCGCGCTCGCGAACCTCGACTTCCCCCTGCCCCGTGGCCTCGTCCACGGGGACGCGCACACCGGGAATGTGATCCCCGGACCGGACGGGCCGGTGCTGTGCGATTTCGATTCGTCCTGTGTCGGCCCGCCGGAATGGGATCTGACGCCGCTCGCCGTCGGCCGTGAACGGTTCGGTGATCCACCCGCGCGCTATCGGGTGTTCGCGCGGCGATACGGATTCGACGTGACCACCTGGTCCGGGTTCTCGGTACTGCGTGCCATCCGTGAACTGAAGCTCACGACGAGTGTTCTCCCGATTCTCCGCAGTCATCCCAGCGTGCGGGATGAACTGCGGAAACGGTTGAACGATCTTCGGAACGGGCGAACCGGGGCGCGCTGGAACCGGTATCGGTGAGTCACCCGGGAAAGGTATCTGCACGTGCATTCGCCGACGGCGAATGACCGTTCGTCGCTTGTCCGAATTCGCCGATCAATCGGTGACGAATTCGCCCGGGCTAATCACTTCTCCCGGCCCAATGCTCCCCCGAATGTGCAACTTGCAACTACGCTGAGTCATTCGGAGTGGCGACTTCACCCGGTCGCCGGATGCCGATCGGTGCCGTCGGGTCAGAGCCGCTCCAGCCGTGTGCGCAGAGCGTCAGCCTCCGGGCGGCCGAGACCGACGAGGATGGGCAGCGCCCGGTCGTAGAACCGCCGGGCCTCGTCGGGGTTCCCCTCCGCCTCGGCGATCTCGCCGAAGGCCGACAGCGCCCTGGCGACCTCGAACCGCGACCCGCTGGCCTCCATGGTGGCGAGCGACGCTTCGAGTTCGGTCCGCGCGGCCGCGAGATCCCCGGCCGCGATATGGGCGCGGCCGAGGTCGGTCCGGGCGCGGGCCACGTTGTACGGGTCGGCGGCCAGTACCTCGCGAGCGCGGGTGAGGTGCTCGATCGCGGGATCCGGCCGCCCGGCCTTGAGCTGGGTCGAGCCGAGGTTGATCAGCGCGAGCCCGACGTCGTGCGCACGGTTCTGGCGTTCGCTCAGCCGGTGGTCTTCGGTGAACCACTCCACCGCGTCTTCGAGCCTGCCCTGCGCCAGCGCGACCAGGCCGAGCCCTTCCACCGACCGGATCCCGACGACCTCGTCCCCGGCCCTCCGCGCGGCTTCGCGGCCGGCCTCGTAATGCGAGACGGCTTCCTCGTACCGGCCGCTGCCGCGGCAGGCGGCGCCACTGCGGTTGTGCATCAGGGCCTCGGCGGAGGCGTTGCCCCACGCCCGCGCGCACCGCACGCCCGCCTGGCTCACCCTCAGGAAGTCCGGATAGTGCTTGCGCAGCAGGAAGAGCGGCCACATCGCGGCGGCGAGCTGCCAGCCGAGTTCCGGCAGCTGCCACGTTTCGGCGGTCTCGACGGCGGCGATGAGGTTCTCGCGTTCCCGTTCGAGCCAGGCGAGTTCCTCGTCGGAGGACTCGAACGAAAGGGGCGTCGGCGGCCGGTATTCGTACCGGTACGGGATCGGGTCCTGGTCGGGGACCGTCATGACGGTGGTCTTCGACGCCGTGAAGAGGTACCACTCGAGCATGCGGCGCATCGCGATGTCGCGGTCGTATTCGTTGCCCGCCGTCTTCTCCTTGGCGTGCAGCCGCGCGAGGTCGTGGAAGGTGTACCGGTCGTCGCCGCGGTCGATCAGCAGGCCGACGTCGACGAGCTGGTCCAGCAGGTCTTCGGCGACCTCCTCGCGGACGGCGATCGACGCGGCGGCCACGCCGACGCCGAAGTCGGGCCCGGGATGCAGGCCGAGCGCCGCGTACAGCGCGGCCGCGTCCGAGGGGAGTTCGTCGTAGGAGAGGTTGAAGCTGGCTTCCACCGATTGCGCTTCTTTCGTCGACAGCGTGGCCAGTCGACGATATTCCTTCCCCAGCTCGGTGGCGATCTTCTCCAGCGACATCTTCGGACGGCCCGCGAGTTTGGCGCTGACCGTGGTGAGGGCGATCGGCAGGCCGCCGCACAGCTCGGCGATGGCCCGAGCCTGGGCGGCTTCGGCGCCGACCCGCTCCTCGCCGACCGCGCGGCCCAGCAGTTCGGCGCTGTGCGCGGAACCGAACGGAGCCAGCTCGACCAGCCGAGCGCGATGTTCGGTCTGGAGCCTGCCCAGGCGGCGCCTCGACGTCACGATCACGAGGCTTTCACCGCCGGCGGGCAGCAGCGGAAGCACCTGTTCGGTCGAACCGGCGTTGTCGAGCAGCACGAGCAACGGCCGGTCGGCGGTCGTCGTGCGGTAGAGGGCGGTGAGCTCTTCGACGTCCGCGGGCAGCCCTTCCGGCGGAACACCCAAGGCCCTGAGGAACCGGCCGAGCGCTTCGCTCGCGGAGAGCGGGCCGTTGGTGCTGAAGCCGCCGAGGTCCGCCCAGAGGTGCCCGTCCGGGAACCGGTCGCCGAGGTGCCTGGCCCACGCGGTGGCCAGCGCCGTCTTCCCGATCCCGCCCTGACCGCTGATCAGGTGCACCGCCGGTCCACCGGTGCCGTCCTGGGACAGGAGCTTCTCGAGCAACGCGAGCTCGGCCGTGCGATTGGTGAAATGCGCGGGGGCGGGCGGGAGCTGACGCGGCCCCGAACTCACCTGTCTGGTGAGCTTCACCGCCGATCGCTGGTGCGGTACCTGTGGCGTGCTGACTTCACTTTCACCCGGCAACGGGCCGCCCATCTACCTTCCCCTCTTCGGGTTAACCCCAGCGAACGCGTAGAGCATCCCGGCGGAGGTCCGGCGAGGACAGCGAAATCGGTCAAATGCGGCCGGATGGAGCAAGGTGTGTAACAGCTCGCGAAAAAAGTCTCGCCCGCGATGTCGAGAGCGGCTCGGCGGCTTCGTCCCAGGGGCGATCGCGGCCGGAGTGGCCGCTCGAACCGGAGGGACGGACATGCGCAAGCTCATCGTTCAGCAGTGGGTCACCGTCGACAACATCGCCGCGGAGGAGGACGGCGGCCTGAGCTTCGTGTCGGGAGAGCCCTTCTCCGAGAAGACCGAGCCGGCGTTCAAGGCGAGCGTGATGGGGCTCGTCGATTCGGTCGACACGATGATCCTCGGCGCGAACACCTACGCCATGGCGAAGGACTACTGGCCCCACGCCGAAGAGCAGGGCGAATACGGCGAGAAGGTCAACAACCTCACCAAGTTCGTCGCGTCGTCCGAACTGGAGGACGCCCCCTGGGGCGGCTTCCCCGCCGCGACCGTGACGCGCGACCCGGCCGCCACCGTCCGCGAGCTCAAGGAACAGAACGGCAAGAACCTGTGGCTTTGGGGCAGCCTGACGCTCATGCGGTCGCTGCTGGACGCGGGCCTCGTCGACGAGATCCGGATGATGGTCTGCCCGGTGACCCGCGGCAAGGGGACGCGCGTCTTCGAGGACCGGCGGGATCTGAAGCCGATCGAGGCCACCGCGTTCGAGAACGGTGTCGTGATCCTGCGCTACGCGGTGGAGAACTGAGAGGCCCTCGCCCAGGTGTTCATGTCGCGAAAGCCACTTTCGGGGCACCAGACGTCCCGAAGTGGCTTTCGCGACACACCCACAGCTCGACCCCCACCCAACCGGCCACCCACCCACCGACGTTGCGAAAGCCACTTTCGCAACGTTGAAGGTTGCGAAAGTGGCTTTCGCGACACGCCACCTCTCAGGTCACTACGCCTAGGTCGTCGGCACGACCGGGGCTCGCGTGAGGACGACGGCGAAACCGAACGCGAGCCCCATCACCGTCAGTTCCAGCGTCGCCCACGCGGCCAGCGCCGTCCGGTTGTGCCGGACGATCTGCGGCATCAGCTTCCAGCGCGTGTACGCGCCGAGACCCGCGATCACCCCGGTGCACAACAGCTTCAGCAGCACCAGCTGCCCGTACGGCGTGGTGAAGATCCCTTCCCAGAAACCGAGCGACGGGTTGAGCGAGATCTCGATGAGCCCGTTGAACAGCCCGGTCGCCGCGCCGAGGATCAGGCACAGCGTCGCCAGCTTCGAGAACCGCGGCAGCGCGTGCGCCAGCAGCGTCCGGTTCCCGACGAGCAGCACCGCCATCGCGCCGAGCCCGCCGGTCCAGGCGACGGCGCTCATCACGTGCAGTTCCATCGAGATCATCGTGTAGTCGTGGTAGTTCCAGTTCGACGCGTGCCCGGTGACCGGCAGCGGCAGCAGCGCGAACAAGCCCAGCCCGACGCGGACCTCGGCGGGCACCTTCTCGCCGTGTTTCAGCGCGAGGACGCCGAGCCCCGCGTGCAGCAGGGCCAGCACCGCCACGATCAGCAGTGCCTTCCCGGCGCCGACGTCGGCGATGTAGCTGCCGACGTCCGAGATCGACAGCGTGCTGGAACCCGGGCGGTATTCGGCGGTCTGCAGGATCAGCGCGACGAGCGCGGTGGTCGCCCAGATCAGCGCGGCCGCGACGCCCGCGGGCCGCGCGATCCGCATGATCGGTTCGGAGAGCTTCGGCCGGTCGTAGCCGACCAGCACCGAAAGCAGCGCCAGCCCGATCGTGGCGACCGCCGAGATGTCCAGCAGGACCCGCACGATCGGGATCGAGACCGAGACCACCTCGCTGACCTGCGCGACCCCGGGGACCGGGGCGGTCGCCGTCAGCGCGACACCGATCAGGGCGCCGACGATGCCCGCCGTCACCACACAGAACAGGACGGCGACGCGGGCTCGCGAGGTGGTCTCGGCCTGGGTCATGAGCCGCTCTTCTCCTTGTCACCGGCGCCGGTGCGCAGCGCGACGGTCAGCCCGACGGCGAGCAGTACGACGGCGCCCGCGATCCACACCCAGATCGGCACGCCGGACGAGCCTTCGCCGCCGGTCGCCGGGGCGGTTTCGGTCTGGCCCGCGTTGCTGCGCGCGGCGTCGGCGCTCGCCGGGGTCCCGGTGCCCGCGGCGGTGAGGGTGAACGGCACCTCACCGGTCACGGCGTGCCCGTCCGCGGACAGGATCCGGTAGCCGATCTTGTACTCGCCGGCCGGGCCGAGCGGCCGCAGCGGCACGGTCACGACGCTGTCGCGGACCTCGACCTGGCCTTCGGCCCACTGGCCGCCGCCCGGTCCGATGACCGCGATCTGGTTGACGTTCGCGTTCTGGACGTACTGGTCGAACGTGAGCGTGATCTTCGCGGGACCGGCGGCGATCGAAGCGCCCTTCGCCGGGTCCGAGGAGATCAGGACGTTGTGCGCCAGCGCCGGGGTGGCCGTGGCGAGCCACGCCACCCCGGTGATCGCCAGCGCGACGATCGCTTTACGCATCTACTTGGTTCCCTCGGTGTTGCCGGCGGTGGCGCGGCGGGCGCGCAGGGTGGCACCGGCGCCGACGCCGAGGCCGAGCGCGCCGACGACCAGGCCGGCGCCGCCGAGCCAGCGGGCGGTGTCGTCGGAGGAGGACGACGCGGCGTGCGACTCCTCGGACGTGGCCTTGGTGTCGGTGCCGTGGCCGCCACCGTGCCCGTCGGCGGTCTTCTCGGCGAGCTTCACCGTCGGCGCGGGGTGCTCGGGTTCCTCACCGGAGGCCGGGGTCGGCTGGTTCCACTCGACGACCTTGCCGTTCTCGTAGGTCTGGGTGGCCGGGAACTCGATCGAGTCGACGTTGGTCGGGAACTTGCCCGCGCTGATCTGGAACTCCTGGAACTCGGTCGATCCGGCGGCGATCTTGGTGCCGGGCTCCGCGGTCCAGGAGACCTTGGTGACGGCCTCGGTGAGCTGCGTGCCGGAGTCGGTGGTCACCGGGGCGGGCAGCTTGGACTTGACGACCTCGGCCTTCCAGCCGGGCAGCGGCTTGGCGCGCACGGAGCTGAGCGCGTATTCGGGTTTGACGGTGATCTCGACCTTGATGGTGCCGGCGTCCTTCTCCTCGTTGGGGACGCGGAAGAAGATCGATCCGTAGCCGCCCTTCGACGGCTGGGGGCCGTAGACGTTGGCGGTGACGTGGGCCGAGGCGACCCCGGCGGACAGCAGGCCGGCGATGCCGACGGTGGCGGCCAGGAAACCGGCGCGCTTGAAGACGTGCTTGGACACGATGAACTCCTGAACGTGAATGAGACGGCGGGCGCGAGTGCCTCGCCGATTACGGGGATCAGCTGGGATTCAGGAGAACAGCGGCGGGCCGCGCCTGCCGTGGACCCGGCGGAGGTCCACCCGGACGAGGTGACCGGGCCCGGCCGGACGGGCGAGCACCGGGGACGCCACCGCTGCGGGCACCGGGAGCGCGTTGAGGATGAAGGGGACCAGCGCGCGGAGGCAGGCGAGGACGCCGAGCAGCAGCCCGTCGGCCTTGGCCAGCAGCAACGCGGTGATCAGCGTGGCGACGACGTGCGCGACGGTCATCGCGAGGCCACCCGAGACGGGGGCCGGTTCGTCGTGCACCATTTCGTGCGTGCTCAGCGAACTGAGCACGAGGTGCATCACGACCTGACCGGCGCCGAGGTCGACGATGGTGGCCATCGGACCGCGGGCCTTCGCGGCGAGCGCGGCCGCGTTCCAGCCGATCAGCACGGTGAGCAACAGCGTCATCGCCGTATCGGGGAGATCGCCGTCCCCGATCATGTGCGCGGTCACGGCCAGCGCCGCGGAACTCACGCCGAGCAACCCACCACGCACCACGCGTAACGCGCTTCGGTGATGGCTGCCTTTACTCACGGGTGAAGGGTATTCGACGCACGTCCGGGTGGTCGATCTCCTCCCGGCTGGTGAGCAGGGGGAAAGACGGCGTGTGCGTTTGCCCGATCAGGCCGGATCGGGCAGGTTGGCGGGATAAAAGCGGTACTGATCAGGGGTGGCGTAGCTCCGTTGAGGGTGGTGGCGGGGCGGGGTGGGGTTTGACCGCGCGGCTTTTGGGTAGTCAGGCTCCCGATACAGCTACTCCGAATGGGTGAGGAGTCTCACCCAGAGGCGGCGGGAGAACCAGCACGCGATGAATCTCTTCGAGTACATCTCGGATCGGTGGGACAGACTCGCCCTCCAAGGGCTCCTTCATGTCAGCGCGGTCGTGCAGTGCACGATCCTGGCCGCCGTTCTCGGCGTGGTGATCGGCGTCGCCGTCTACCGCAGCCCGATCGGGTCGGCCGTGGCCACGGCGCTGGCGAGCACGATCCTCACCGTTCCCTCCTTCGCCCTCCTGGGCCTGCTCATCCCGGTGTTCGGCCTCGGCGCGAACACCACCGTCATCGCCCTCGTGCTCTACGCGCTGCTGCCGATCGTGCGGAACACGATCGTCGGGCTGAGCGGCGTGGATCCAGCGGTCAGCGACGCGGCGCGCGGGATCGGGATGAGCCGCTTCGGCGTGCTGACCAGGGTCGAGCTGCGGCTCGCCTGGCCCGCGATCCTCGCCGGGATGCGGGTCGCGACGCAGATGCTCATGGGCATCGCGGTCATCGCGGCCTACGCGAAGGGCCCGGGCCTCGGCTCGGAGGTCTTCTCCGGCCTCACCAACGCGGGGAGCACGAACTCCCTCAACCAGGCCTTGACCGGGACGCTCGGCGTGGTCGTCCTCGCACTGGTCCTCGACGCCGTTTACGTCCTGATCAACCGTTTGACCGTCTCTAGGGGTGTCCGTGCCTGAGTCTCCTGAAACCGTATCCGGCGTCGAAATCGAGCTGGAGAACGTCACGAAGCGCTACCCCGGCACCCGTGAGCCCGCGGTCGACGACTTCTCGATGGTGGTGCCCGCCGGCAAGATCGTCGTCTTCGTCGGCCCGTCCGGCTGCGGCAAGACCACGACCATGCGGATGATCAACCGGCTGATCGAGCCGACGTCGGGCCGGATCACCATCGGCGGCGACGACGCGCTGAAGCTCGACGTCGACACCCTGCGCCGCCGTATCGGCTACGCGATCCAGCAGGCCGGGCTGTTCCCGCATTTCACCGTCGCGCAGAACATCGCCGTGGTACCCGGGCTGCTCGGCTGGGACAAGAAGAAGGTCAACGACCGGGTCGAGGAGATGATGGACCTCGTCGGGCTGGACCCGGCCGATTTCCGCGACCGGTTCCCGCGTCAGCTGTCCGGCGGGCAGCAGCAGCGCGTCGGTGTGGCGCGGGCGCTCGCGGCCGACCCGCCGGTGCTGCTGATGGACGAGCCGTTCGGCGCGGTCGACCCGATCACCCGCGGCAACCTGCAGGACGAGCTGCTGCGGCTGCAGACCGAGCTCAAGAAGACGATCGTCTTCGTCACCCACGACTTCGACGAAGCCGTGAAGCTCGGCGACAAGATCGCGGTCCTCGGCAATCAGTCGAGGATCCTCCAGTACGACACCCCGGACGCGATCCTCGCGAACCCGGCCGACGACACGGTCGCCGGTTTCGTCGGCGCCGGTGCCTCGCTGAAGCAGCTGACGCTGCTGCGGGTCCGCGACGTCGAACTGAAGCAGGACGCGCTGACGGCGACCGTCAGCGAATCGCCGTCCGAGGTGCGCGAGAAGCTGACCCAGCAGCGCAAGCATTTCGTGCTGGTGCTCGACCAGCGGCGTCGTCCGATGCGGTGGGTGCACGTCCGCGAGCTGACCAAGGCGACGTCGCTGTCGACCGCGGGCAAACCGCTGCGTGACTCCGTCAGTCTCCAGTCGACCCTGCAGGACGCGCTCGAAGCGATGCTCGCCGAGGGCGGCAGCGTCCCGGTGACCGGCCCGCGCGGCGAGTACGCCGGGACGATCGAGCTCGACACCGTCATCGCGACGATCCAGCAGCTGCGCGAGGAGCACTCCGACGACAGCCCGGCGGAAGGTGTGACCGCATGACGGCCGCCGTCGATACCGGCTTCTCGACCGAGTCCTCGTCGAGAGGCGCCGAACGGGTCCGGCTGTTCGCCCAGCCCGCCGCGGTGCTGCTGATCGTCGCCGGGGTGCTGATCTGGGTGTTCGCCAGTGATCTCACCGCGACGGAGAAGGAGACCCTCAACGCCGCCGGGTTGCTGGCCGCGCTGCGCGACCACTTGGCGATGACCGTGGTGGTCACCGCGATCGTGGTCGCCGTGGCGGTGCCGCTCGGCGTGCTCGTCACGCGGCCGTGGGCGAAATGGGCGGCGCCGGTCTTCCTGGCGGTCGCCAACATCGGCCAGGCCGCGCCCGCGCTCGGTGTGCTGGTGCTGTGGTTCATCGTCACCGGGGCGACCGGTGGGCTGTGGGTCGCGGCGCTGCCACTGGCGTTCTACTCGCTGCTTCCGGTGCTGCGGAACACGATGGTCGGCCTGCAACAGGTCGAACCCTCGCTGATCGACGCCGGCCGCGGGATCGGCATGTCGGCCTCCGGCGTGCTGTGGCGAGTGGAGTTCCCGCTGGCCATCCCGCTGATCCTGGCCGGGCTGCGGACGTCGCTCGTGCTGGCCGTCGGTACGGCGACCTTCGGCATGTTCGTGAACGCCGGCGGGTTCGGCCTGCTCATCGACACCGGCTACAAGCTCAACCTGACGAAGGTGCTGATCACCGGCTCGGTGCTCGCCGTCGCACTGGCGCTGCTGGTCGACTGGCTCGGCGCCGTGGCGGAACAGTTCTTCGGACCGAAGGGACTGCGCTGACATGCGAATCAAGGCGATCCTCGGCGCGATCCTGTTGTGCGGCACGCTTTCCGCTTGCGGGCTGGAGGTCAACACCGCGCTGCCGTACAAGATCGAACCCGGTTCCATCAAGCCCGTCGAGTCGCTCAAGGGGGTCAAGGTGACGGTGGGGTCGAAGGACTTCACCGAGAACATCATCCTGGGCTACATGGCCGAGATGGCGCTTTCCGCGGCGGGCGCGGACGTCGTCGACCTGACCGACATCAAGGGCTCGAACTCGTCGCGGCAGGCGCTGCTCGCCGGCCAGACCGACGTCACGTGGGAGTACACCGGCACCGGCTGGATCAACTACCAGGGCAACGAACTCCCCGTCCCGGGCGGGGAACAGGCCCAGTACGAAGCCACGAAGACGGCGGACGAAGCGAAGTTCGGCGTCACCTGGCTGAACTACTCGCCGCTCAACGACCAGTACGCCTTCGCGGTCACCGAGGCCTACGGCGCGGCGAACAACCTGAAGACGACGTCGGACCTCGCGGCGTTCCTCAAGCAGAAGCCCGACCAGAACGTGTTCTGCCTGGAGACCGAATTCACCAGCCGTCAGGACGGTTTCCCCGCCGCCGTGCGGGCGTACGGGTTCCAGAACCCGGTGATCAAGAACTTCGGCATCGGGACGATCTACTCGGCCGTGGCGAGCGGGACCTGCCCGATCGGCGAGATCTTCACGACCGACGGCCGGATCGCCGGGCTGAACCTTCGCGTCCTCGAAGACGACAAGAAGGCGTTCCCGCAGTACAACGCCGTGCCGACGTTGCGGACGGAATTCCTGAACCAGCACCCGGAACTGCGGGGGCCGCTCGAAACCGTCGCCGCCGCCCTCGACAACAAGCAGATGATCGAGCTGTGCAAACAGGTCGACGTCGACGGCCGGGACCAGGGCGAGGTCGCCTACGAGTGGATGAAGAAGAAGGGTTTCATCTCCTAGCCGAACGCTATGAACGGGCCGTTCCTTGCAAATTTCGCAAGGAACGGCCCGTTCATAGCGTTCGAGAGCGGCTTCAGATGCCCAGCCGGTGCAGCAGCTTCCCCTCCAGCTGGTCCAGCTCCCCGGCCACGGCCCGGTGCGCCGCCTTCCGCCGCGCGGCGGGCATCCGCTCCGAAGCGCGGACTGTCGCCGAAAGCTGCTCCAGCGTCCCCTGCGTGTCCTTCGCGAAGGCCGCGTCGGCGTCTGTCGCCTTCGCCGACCTCTTCAGCTCCGCGAGCCCCTGCGTCAGCCCCGCGATCCGCGCGTGCAGCGCGGCACCGCGTCCGCTGTACTCGCCGAGCTGGTCGACGGCGACGCCGAGCTTCTTCGCTTGATAACGGTCGTACAGCTCTCGCGCGGCACCCGCCGCTCGAACGGCGTACGGCGCGATCACCGGTAGTACGGCCGGTCCGAGCACTTTGGCCACCGCGACGGCGTTCTTCGCCTTCTTCGGGGTAAACCTGCCTTCGCCCTCGACGGCTTTGGCCTTGCGCGCCATGGCACCTCCCACGCTGTGTCACTGACGAACTTACTGGTCCCCGATGTGGCGGGCATGTCGGCTTGCCGGACGCCTTCTAGAGTGTTGCCTGTGAGTAACGAGGTGCTACTGGACGCGGGAGCGGTGAGCCGCTGCCGGCGTCGCGTGCACCTGGAACACGATCCGGCGATGCGCGAGGTCCCGCTCGCCCCGCCCGACCCCGCCGCGCAGCAGCGGATCGCGGACGCGTCGGCGCATCGCGAGGCGATCGTGCAGCGTCTCATGGAGGCGACAGGACCCGACGCGACCTGGGTCAAGATCCCCCGAGACCTCCCCGCCGCCGAGCGCGTGCAGCTCACCGAAGAGGCCTTCGCCGCCGAAGCGCGCTACATCTGGGGCGCGCTGCTGCCGGTGGATCGTGCCGGTCACCGGCGTGGTGGCTCCGAACTCCTGGTCCACACCGGCGACGGATACGTGCCGGTGCTGGTCGTGCGGCACCGCATCACCGACCGCGGCGCGGGCGCGCCGACCACTGTGATGACCGACCTCGACCCGGCGAACCGGACGCCCGATCCGGCGCGAAAGGTCCGCTCGCAGCCGCGCGACCAGATGCGGCTCGCGCATCTCTACCGGATGCTCGAAACGCTCGGGAAGCACGAAGGACACCGCGCCGTCGGCGGCGTCATCGGGCTCGACGCGGACGTCGTCGTCTGGCACGACCTGTCCGCGTCCACCTGGCCGGGTGGCCGGAGCGCGCTGACGGAGTATCAGAGCCGCTTCGCCGACAGGCTCGCCATCGCGAGCGCCGCCGCCGCGGGGGAGGAGCCGCTCGCCGAGCCGTCCCGCGTCCTCGAATGCCGGCGCTGCCCGTGGTGGCCGACGTGCGAGGTCGTGCTCACCGAAACCCGCGACGTGAGCCTGGTCGTCCGCGGCGAGGACGCGATGGAACTGCGCCGGGCCGGAGTGTCCACAGTGGACAAGCTGGCCGCGCTCGATCCGGCCGACGAACCGCCGCCGATGAACTGGACCGGCGGCACGTTCGCCGACGCGATCATCCTCGCGCGCGCCTGGCTCGCCGATCTCACGATGGTGCGCAAGGTCGACCGGGTCGAGGTCGCGCGCGGTGACGTCGAGATCGACGTCGACATGGAGAGCTTCGGCGATTCCGGCGCGTACCTGTGGGGTTCGCTGCTGACGGGCGCGGACATCGGGATGGAGCGGGGCTATCGCGCGTTCGCGACGTGGGAGCCGCTGCCGACCGCGGACGAGGCCCGGTCGTTCGCCGAGTTCTGGGCGTGGTTCACCGAAGTCCGCGAGCGCACGCTCGCCGCGGGCCTGACCTTCCGCGCCTACTGCTACAACGCGCTCGCCGAGAACCGCTGGCTCTTCGGCTCCGCCGCCCGGTTCGGCGAGTACCCCGGCGTGCCGAAGAAGGCCGAGATCGCGTCCTTTGTGGACTCAGAGGAGTGGATCGATCTCTTCCGCAGCGTCACCGACCAGTTCCTCTGCTCGCAGGGCAAGGGGCTGAAGGTGATCGCGCCGGTCGCCGGATTCGCCTGGCGCGATCCCGAAGCGGGCGGCGAGGCGTCGATGAGGTGGTATCGCGACGCCGTCGGCATGGACGGCGGCGTGCCGGACGCCGCCCAGCGGGAGCGCCTGCTGCGCTACAACGAGGACGACGTCCTCGCGACGTACGCGCTGCGGAACTGGATGACCGACCACGCGCAGACGTCCGTGCCGTACATGAACGACCTCTGATCCTCCGGCCCACCCGCCCCTGAAATGCCATGAAGGACTCCTTCATCGCAAAATCCGCGATGAAGGAGTCCTTCATGGCACGGGGCTCAGCGAGGGGCCATGCGCAGCGAGCCGTCCATCCGGATGACCTCGCCGTTCAGGTAGTCGTGGTCGATCAGCGACAGCGCGAGCTGCGCGTACTCGTCCGGCCGCGCGAGCCGCTTCGGGAACGGCACGCCCTCGGCCAGCGAAGCGCGGAACTCCTCGCTCACGGTCGCCAGCATCGGGGTGTCGACGATGCCCGGCGCGATGGTCAGCACCCGGATGCCGTGCGACGCGAGGTCACGCGCGGCGGGCAGGGTCATCCCGACGATGCCGCCCTTGGACGACGAGTACGCGACCTGCCCGATCTGGCCGTCGAAGGCGGCGACCGACGCGGTGTTGATGATGACGCCGCGCGCGTTGTCGGCCAGCGGCTCGGTTTTGGCGATGGCCTCGGCCGCCAGCGTCAGCACGTTGAAGGAGCCGATCAGGTTGATCTGGACGACCTTCGCGTACAGGGCGAGATCGTGCGGGCCCTTCTTCGAAAGGATCCGCGCGGACGGGCCGATCCCGGCGCAGTTCACCACGGTCCGCAGCGGCACCCCGGATTCGGCGGCGGTCGCGACCGCGGCCCGCACCTGCTCCGGGTCGGTGACATCGGCCTCGACGTAGGTGACGTTCTCGATCTGCTCGGCGTTCGCGATGGCACCGGCGAGGTCCAGCGCGAAGACCCGCGCGCCCTTCGCGGCGAGCGCCTTCGCGGTCGCGCCGCCGAGCCCGGACGCGCCACCCGTGACGAGCGCCGCGGTATCGGTGATCTGCATGTTCTCCCTTTCGTCGACAACCGTTCATAGGTTAACGCTCGTTCGCATCGGGCCCGGGTGGGATGGCTCACTCGGGGTGCGCAGCATGTCGTGAGGAGTATTCGGACCGGAAGCATTCCGTTCGTTTGGAGGTCAACTCCGGCTGTCACCTTCAGCAGCATGAGCGCTGCTCGGATCGTGGTGGTGGGGACGGGTTACGTCGGATTGACCACGGGAGCCTGCTTGGCCGGCCTGGGGCATCGAGTCACTTGCGTCGATGTCGACCAGGCGAAGGTCGCAAGGCTTTCCGCCGGACGGGTGGACATCCTGGAGCCGGGATTGTCCGAGCTGGTGTCGAGGGGGCTGACCAGCGGAAGACTCGAGTTCGTGGTCGGCGCGCGGGACGCCGTCCGGGACGCGGAGGCCGTTTTCCTTTGTGTGCCGACGCCGATGGGCGCGGGTGGTTCGGCGGACCTGCGGGCCGTCGAGGCCGTGACCACCGAGATCGGCGACGTCATCCCGCCGGGGTGCGCGCTGGTCACCAAATCGACCGTCCCGGTGGGGACGTCGAAGCGGATCCAGGCGATGCTCGGCCGCACGGACGTCCCGGTGGTGTCGAACCCCGAGTTCCTGCGTGAGGGCACCGCGGTCGAGGACTTCCTCGGCCCCGACCGGATCGTCGTCGGTTCGGACGACGTCGCGGCCGCCCGCTGGGTCGGCGATCTCTACGCCGACCTCGCCGCCCCGGTCGTCGTCGCCGACGCGGCCAGCGCGGAACTGGTGAAGTACGCGGCGAACTGCTTCCTCGCGATGAAACTGTCCTATGTGAACTCGATCGCCGAACTCTGCGAACGCCTCGGCGCCGACATCGACCTGGTCACCGAGGGGATGGGCTACGACCGGCGCATCGGCCGCTCGTTCCTCAAACCCGGCCCCGGCTGGGGCGGCTCCTGCCTGCCGAAGGACACCAGCGCGCTGGTCCGCGTCGCCGAGTCGGTGCAGTACGACTTCACGCTGCTCACCTCGGCGATCGAGGAGAACATCGCGCAGCGGGACCGGATCGTCGCGAAGATCGCCGGCGCCGTCGGCGGCACGCCGGCCGGATCGCGGATCGGCATCCTCGGGCTGGCGTTCAAGGCCGGGACGAACGACCTGCGCGACTCGCCCGCCCTCGCGGTCGCGTCCGTGCTGGGCGCGCTCGGCGCGGAACTGACCGCCTACGACCCCGCCGTCGGCGGCCACATCGACGGCATGACCGTCGTCGACGACCCGTACCAGGTCGCGAAGGCGGCCGACGCGGTCGTCGTGCTGACGGAATGGGACGAGTTCAAGCGGCTCGACTGGACGTACATGGCCGAGCAGATGGACGGCGACTCGGTCGTCGACACGCGCAATCTCCTGGACCCGCAACGGATCCTGGACGCCGGGCTGTCGTGGCAGGGCGTCGGGCGGCCGCGGGCGGCGCTGCGGCGGAAGGTCGCCGTCTCCTGACCCACCTGCCTCCCGCGGGTGTCATGAAAGGGTCGTTCAGGACATTTTTCGTCCTGAACGACCCTTTCATGACACGAGGGAGACGAGCTTCAGCAGCCCGTCCACGACCTCCTCGGCCGTCGGCCCGTTCTCCGGGTCGAGCATGTGCTGCAGCATCACGCCCGAGTTGAGGGCCGTGGCCACCGCGCCGATCCGCCGCTCGTCCGCCTCGGTGAGGGTCTCCTCGTCGATCCCGAGGATGCCCGCCGCCATCCCCCGTCGGCCCTCGCGCTGTGCGGCGGCGAGCTGTTTCCGCAGCTCAGGGTGATGCTCGGACTGGACGAACGCCTCGATCGAGGCGATCCACAGCTGCCGGTTGCGCCCGTACGAGTCGATCATCGCGCGCCAGGACGCCGCGTACTGCTCGGACGGCGAAGCGCCGGGGTCGACTGCGCTCCTCATTTCGACCTGGATCTCCCGGCCCCAGTCGTCCATGGCCTGGGAGAACGCCGTCAGCAGGAGTGCCTCGCGCGATCCGAAGTGGTAGCCGATCGCCGCGTGGCTGACCCCGGCCGCCGTCGCGATATCCCGCACCGTCGTGCGTGACCAGCCTTTTTCCTTCAAGCACTGGATGGCGCCCGTCATCAGGTCCTCGCGATTGCCCATGCCAGGGATCCTAGGCCACACGGTTTATCCACTTGGTTTAACCAAATGGATTGACCAAGCGTGCAAATCTCGCGTACGGTCGCTTCCATCACCACGAACCCCAGGGAGCAGCCATGACGACCACCGTTCTGATCTCCGGCGCCGGCATCGCGGGCCCGGCCCTCGCCTTCTGGCTGCGGAAGCGCGGGTTCGCGCCGACCGTCGTCGAACGCGCCCCGGCCCTGCGCGAAGGCGGCAGCGCGGTCGACTTCCGCGGCGAGCAGATGGCCCTGCTGGAGCGCATGGGGATCCTCGAGGACATTCGCGCGAAGGAGACCGCGATGGGCGCGCAGGTCATCGTCGACGTGCGTGGCAAGAAGGTCGCCCAGATGCCGTCCGTCTTCTTCAGCGGCGAAGTCGAGATCGAGCGCGGAGATCTGACCCGCATCCTCTGCGAACACACGAAAGACGACGTCGAGTACGTCTTCGGCGACTGGATCACCCGGCTGGACGAGGTCGCGGACGGCGTCGATGTCGGCTTCGCCCACGGCGAATCGCGCAGATTCGACCTGGTCGTCGGCGCGGACGGGCTGCACTCGGGCGTGCGGCGGCTGACCTTCGGCGACGAAGAGCGATTCCGTACCGACCTCGGTTTCCACGCCGCGGGCTTCACCGTGCCGAACCACCTCGGCCTCGACCATCTCGGCCAGATCTGCAGCGTCCCCGGCCGCACGGTCATGGTCGCCAGCGGTCGCGACGGTTCGGCCCTCAACGTCAGCCTTGTCTTCGCGTCGGAGGCGCTGGAGGTGCGTCGCCGCGATGGCGACGAACAGAAGAAGATCCTTGCCGAGCGCTATGCGGACTTCGGGTGGGAAGCCCCGACGCTGCTGGAAGGCCTCGCCGACGTCGACGCGCTGTACTTCGATTCGCTCAGCCAGATCCACCTCGGCAAATGGTCACAAGGCCGGGTCGTGCTGCTGGGCGACGCGGCCTGGTGCGCGGGTCCGGGCGGTTCGGGCACCGGGCTCGCGATGATGGGCGCCTACGTCCTGGCCGGCGAGCTCGCGGCCGCACACGGTGACCACGAAGTCGCTTTCGCGCGCTACGAAGAGAAGCTGCGCGGTCCGGTGAAGGTCTCGCAGAAGCAGGCGGCCGGGATCGGCACGTTCCTCGCGCCGAAGAGCCGGTTCATGGTCGGCTATCGGAACTTCCTGTACCGGATGCTGGGCTCGCGGCCGATGACCAGGGTGTTCACGTGGATCACGTCGCGGGCGGCGAACGCGGCGACGCTGGAAAACTATGACGCGCCGGTGGCCGCGCGGGGATAGTTTCGGTGGGTGATGGACAAGAAGGAGTTCCGGAAGGTCTGCTACGAGGCTGCCCGGCGGACGGCCGGTGAAGTGAAGGAGTTCCGGTACTCCTACTACGCGCCGAATTTCGACCAGTGCCACATCGCCTACCCCCACCGCACCGTCGCCGTGCTGTTGACGCGGGACTGGGGCGAGAACGCGACCTGGCACGGGCTCGGCATCGCCGCGACGCCGGTGGAATCCGGTTCGCTCTCCTTCGTCGACGAGCCGGGCCTGCTGGCCGTTCTGAAAGAACTGCTTCCCGCCTGCCGGATCTTCACCCGTGCCGAGCTCGAGGGGCCGCTCGACCAGGCCGCGTGGCCTTGGGTCGATGAAGACGACGTCAGGTACTGGCGGCCTGACAACCTCGGCGAAGCCCTCTTCAACCACTGGGACTGAAAAAGTAGTTAGCAAAGCGTAGTATCACCGTCGTGTTCACGACCAGGCCGGAGCTGGCCGGCACCCACGGCATGGTGGCATCGACGCACTGGCTGGCCTCGGCCACCGGCATGGCGGTGCTCGAAAACGGCGGCAACGCCTTCGACGCGGCGGTGGCGGCCGGGTTCGTCCTGCAGGTCGCCGAGCCGCATCTGTGCGGCCCGGCGGGGCAGGTCCCCGGCATCTTCGTCACCGCCGCCGACCGGACCCCGCGAGCTCTCGCCGGCCAGGGGGTCTCGCCCGCGGCCGCGACGCCGGAATACTTCGCGGATCTCGGGCTCGACTTGATCCCTGGCAGCGGCCTGCTTCCCGCGACCGTCCCCGGCGCGTGGGACGGCTGGCTGCTGCTCCTGCGGGATCACGGCACGAAGTCGTTGCGTGACGTTCTCGGTTACGCGATCTCCTACGCGCGTAACGGGATTCCGCTGGTCAGCCGGGTCGGTGACACGATCCGCGCGGTGCGGGAGCTCTTCACCGAGCATTGGCCGACGTCGGCGGCGCTCTGGTTGCCGGACGGCAAGCCCGCCGAGGGGCTGCATCGCAACCCGGCTCTCGCGGACACCTGGGAGCGGCTGCTCGCCGAGGCCGAGTCGGTCAGTGGCCGTGAGGCGCAGATCGACGCCGGACGCCGCGCGTGGTCGCAAGGTTTCGTCGCCGAGGCGATCGATACGTTCAGCCGCAAGGCTTTCCGTGACGATTCCGGGCGCGATCACGCCGGTCTCCTCACCGGCGAGGACATCGCGGGCTGGGAAGCGACGTACGAGGACGCGTTGCAGGTCGACTTCGGCGACTGGGGCCTGGTGAAGATGGGCGCCTGGACGCAGGGCCCGGCGTTGCTGCAGCAGGCGCGGTTGCTGGACGGCCTGCGCGACGAATTGTCCTATGTGGACGGTATGCCGACGGAACGCACCGTGCACTTGGCCGTCGAGGCGGCGAAGCTGGCGTTCGCGGACCGCGAGGCCTGGTACGGGGATTCGCCCGACGTGCCGATCGAGTCGCTGATCTCGCGTGAGTACGCGGACGCCCGCCGCGCGTTGATCACCGAAGAAGCGTCCGCCGAACTCCGGCCAGGAGGCCCCTCGCCGCGGCTGCCCGCGATCCTCGAAAAGCTGCGAGGACTGGAATCCGGCTCCGGCGCGACGGGGGAGCCGACGGTCGGGCCGCTGGGCGAGACCCGCGGCGACACCGTGCACGTCGACGTCGTCGACGCGGCCGGGAACATGATCTCGGTGACGCCGTCGGGTGGCTGGCTGCAATCGAGCCCGACCATCCCGGAACTCGGTTTCTGCCTCGACTCGCGGGGCCAGATGTTCTGGCTGGAACAGGGTCTGCCGAACTCGCTGGCGCCTCGGAAGCGGCCGCGCATCACGCTTTCGCCGTCGATGGGCCTGCGTGACGGCGAGCCGGTGCTCGCGTTCGGGACCCCCGGTGGAGACCAGCAGGACCAGTGGCAGCTGTGTTTCTGGCTGGCGCACACGCTCGGCGGGCTGAACCTCCAGGAGTCGATCGACGCGCCCGCGTGGCACACCACCGCGTTCCCGAGTTCGTTCTATCCGCGTTCGTGGACGCCGCGGGAACTGGTGGTCGAGTCCCGGCTCGGCCAGTCCACAATGGACGCACTCGCCGCGCGCGGGCACGCCGTCGTCGATGCCGGACCTTGGGCGCTCGGACGGCTTTCGGCCGTGTCGCGTTCCGGCGGCGTGCTTCGCGCCGCCGCGAACGCGCGCGGAATGCAGGGCTACGCCGCCGGACGCTGACGCTCACGAGGTCAAGAGCGCGGCTGTTCCCAGAGCCAGAATTCGATGCCCTGGTCGTCCACGCAATCGGCGCTCAGGCCGTAGGGCTGCTGTTCGGTTTCGCCGGCCTGGCCGCCTTGGGCGCGGACACGGTCGAGGGCGGCGGCGAGATCGTCGACGGCGTACATGAGTTTCCAGCCCACCTGCCGCCCCGGGCCACCCCAGAGCCCGCCCTGCAGGCCGGAGCCTTCGACGCCCCAGCCGCCCTCGACCGTCCCAGGCGAGAATCGCCAGCCCAGAACGGCGCCGTAGAACGCCTTCGCGCGTTCGTCGCTTGGCACCTGGAAGGTGAAGTAGCCCGCTTCCCCGTGCCGGACCGGCGTAGCTGCCGAAGCGGGCCGAGGCGCCGCCTGCGCGACGAGCCACCGCTGGCCGTACGGATCCTTGATCTCGCCGCTCAGCCCGTGACCCTCGTCCGCGACGGGACGTCGCAACTCCCCGCCCAGCTCCACGGCCCGCGCGGCCGACGCGTGCGCGTCCGCGACCTCGACCCGGATCAGCGGGCCACCGGCGGGCGCCACGACGATGCCCAGTTCGGGGAATTCTTCCGCGAACATCAGCACGCTGTCGCCGATGGCCAGCTCCGCGTGCCCGACGCGGCCGTCCTCCATCACGATCGGATCGGACCGCCGTCGCGCCCCGAACACCTCGACGTAGAAGTCGAGCGCGGCGCGCGCGTCGGTGACCACGAGATAGGGCGTCAGGGAACGTACTTCGGCTGTTTCCGTCATATCGGCTCCGTTCAGGACGGCGCGACGAAGGTTGTCGCGCAGTTCGGCGGCGAAGAGCGGGTCAGGCTCCACAGGCTGTGAGGGCACGCGAAGCGCGTCGAACGGATCAGGCATCGCGACCCTCCTTCTCCTGGTAAGCACGCCGGAACGCGGCACGAGCCCGCACGAGCAACGCCTCCGTGGCGTGCACCGTGCGATCGAGATGGCCGGCGACCTCCGGGACCGGGAGGCCGTCGACGTAGCGAAGCGTCAACGCGGCCTGGTGATGCGCCCCGAGCGACGCGAGAACTTCGCGTGCCAGCAGCGCGTCCAGCCGTTCGTCCCACGGATCGGTGTACTCCTCCTCGTGGACGAGCCGCAGCCCGCGTTCCTCACGTGCTTTGCGCCGCCAGTGATCGGCGAGCTTGTGCCGGGCGACACCGATCAGCCACCCGGTGCTCACTGGAGGTGCGAACTCCTTGCGACAGGCCCTCACCGCGCCGAGGAACGTCTCGGACGTCAGCTCCTCGGCGAGGGTGCGATCACCGCACCGGGACAGCAGGTACCCGTAGACCTCCGGCAACGCCGTCTCGTACAGCGACAGCAGCGCGAAGGCCGGGTCCCGGTGCACCCGTGGTTCCGTCACAACCCCATCGTCGCTCGGGAGACCACATCTCCGACGGGTGAAATCGGACTTTCTCAGTTCCGCGGGTCCGGCAGCCGCCTCGCCACCGTGATCACCCCGACCGTCAGTACCGCCTGAATGCCGATGACCAGCGCGAACGAACCCTTCATCCCGAGCGGTCCGGCGGCGGCCGAGGCGAACAACGTGCCCAGGGTCGCCACGCCCAGCGCCATCGCGGCCTGCTGCGACGTCGTCAGCATCCCGCTGCCGACCCCGGCGATCTCCGGCGGAACCTTCGACAGCACGATCCGGAACACCGTCGTCATCGCCAGCCCTTGGCCGAGACCGCACAGCAGCATCCCCGGCAAGAAGTCGAGCACGCCGAGATCCGGCCACTCCAGCAGCACGGTGCCGATCAGCGCCAGCAGCCCGAGCAGCTGCACCGAAAGACCGGCGGCCACCACCCGCTGCCCGAACCGCGTCACCAGGCGGCTGCTGACCAGGCACATCGCGAAGAACGCGAGCGAAAGCGGCGCCGTCACCAGACCGGATCCCAACGGGCCGAGGTGCAGCCCGTCCTGCAACGTCACGGCGAACACGAACATGAACGCGCTGAACCCGACGAAGAACGGCACCCCGACGAGCAGCCCTTGCCGCACGCTCGGCATCCGCAGCACCGAAGGCGGCAGCAGCGGAACATCGCCCCGGCGTTCCATCCGGCGCTCCACGTGGACGAATCCGGCCGCGGCGAACGGAAAGACGACCAGCAGTGCGATCGTCCACAGTGGCCACCCCCGCACTGGTCCTTCCGCCAGCGGGAGCAACAGCGACACCAGCGCGATCGCCAGGAGGACCGTGCCGGGACGGTCGACGCCGAGCGGATTCCGTGAGCGGCTCTCCGGGACCAGCCGTCGCGCGACCAGCAGACCGGCGATCCCGACGGGCACGTTGACCAGGAAGATCGGCCGCCACCCGGTGCCCAAGAGATCCGCGGCCACCAGCGCTCCGCCGAGGAACTGGCCGAGCACCATCGAGAGTCCCGCCGTCGCGCCGTAGAGACCGAGCGCCTTGGATCGGCGCTCGCCGGTCGTCGTCGCCTGGATGATCGACAGCACCTGCGGCAGCATCAGCGCGGCGGCCGCCCCTTGCGCGGCCCGTGCCAGCACCAGCGTCGACGCCGTCGGCGCGATCCCGCAGAGCAGGGAGGTGAAGGTGAAGGAGGCCAGCCCGATCAGGAACAGCTTGCGGCGGCCGAAGGCGTCGCCGAGCCTGCCGCCGACGACGAGCAGGACGGCGTACGCGATCCCGTAGGCCGCGACCACCAGTTCCAAGGTGGCGGACGAGGTGCGAAGATCCGACCCGATCGCGGGCAGGGCGATGTTGACGATGAAGAAATCGACGAGGGGAAGTGCCGCCCCCAGCAGCACGGTGACCAGCCCGGCCGAGGTCAGGCCCGGGCCGGCGGCGGCGCGGGCGGGCGTCGCCGGAACTTGCGTGGAAGTCATGGGTACCACGATCAGCCGATCGTGACCCTGGTACCAGGAGTGTGTTTATCCTGGTACCGCCACTACCCTGGTAACCGGCTTCGAGCTTTGCGAACCTGATGAGGTGACCATGACCGTCGATTCGCGAGTGGCCGAGGTGCGGCGGCACGAACTGGCCGCCTTCCTGCGCAGCCGCCGCGAGCGCATCACCCCGGACCAGGTCGGCCTGCCGATCGGCGGCAGGCGCCGCACGCCGGGGCTGCGCCGCGAGGAGGTCGCGCAGCTGGCCGGGGTCGGGGTCACCTGGTACACCTGGCTCGAACAAGGACGCGACATCAACGCGTCCGAGCAGGTGCTCGACGCGATCTCCCGCACCCTGCGGCTCGATCCGCACGAACACACGCACCTGTTCACCCTCGCCGGCGCGCCCGAACCGCCGCTGGAAAAGGACTGCAAACTGCTCAGCCGGAACGTCCACCGGATGATGGACAAACTGGAGCCGTTCCCGGTCTGCGTGCGCAACGCGCGATGCGACATCCTCGCCTACAACCGGGCCTACGACTGGCTGATGGGCGGCCTCGACGACATCCCGTTCGAGGAGCGCAACACGATGATCCAATGCCTGACCAATCCCGAGTGGCGCCGCCGGCTGCCGGACTGGGAACTCAACCTGCCCCGCGTGGTCGCCGGTTTCCGCGCCGCGATGGCCGAGCACCTCGCCGAACCGGCGTGGAAGAACCTGGTCAAGCGGCTGCGGCAGGAGTCCGAGCTCTTCGAACGGATGTGGAAGGAGCACGACGTCTCCAGCGAGCGGATCGTGCTCAAGCGGTACCTGCACCCGGACGTCGGCCTGCTGCGATTCGAATTCTCGTACCTGTACCTCGGGCGGCGTTCCGAGATCTCCCTGGCGACGCTGACCCCGGCGGACGAGGAAACCGCGGCCAAGCTGCCCAGTTCCTTCTGAAGAGGGAGACGGACCAGGCTCGCGAGGGAGCCTTTCCGCGGCGCGAACTCCGACGCTGGGTGCATGACCGTAGCGATGGCTCCACCCAAGATCTCCAGCGTCCGCCTGATCGTCTGCTACGCGGCGATCCTCGGCACGCTCCCGTACTTGACGTTGAAGGCGTCTTGGGTCACCGGAGGCAGCCTCGGCCTCCGAGATCCGTCCTTTGTGGACTCCGACCTGATGCTGCTGGCGAACCTGGCGACCGGCGGGATGGACGTCGTCGCCGTGGTCCTGGCGCTGGCGTTCACCTACTCCTGGGGTCGGCGGATCCCCGCGCCGCTCGTGCTGTTCCCGATCTGGATCGGCACCGGGCTGCTCGCGCCGATCGTGCTGGACCTCCCGGTGATCGTCGCCGACCTGTCCACCGCGCACCTGACCGAAATGCCGCTGGAGAACTGGGTCTGGGCCGTCGTCTACGGCGGATTCGCCTGGCAGGGCATCCTGCTGCTGACCGCTTTCGTGCTCTACGCCCGCGATCGCTGGTGGTTCGTCGTCACCGGCACCGTGAAGCCGGGGACCCTCGGTGCGGCGGGCGTGCTCGGCATCGTCATCGCGCTCGTCTGCGCGGCCTTCCACACGATCTGGGCCTTCGGTCCCGGCGGCGTCGCCGCTCGTGGGCAGGACATCGTGATCGCCGTGCTCACCGTCCTCGCGGTTCTCGCGCTGGCGAACGTCTCACGAGGGCGGTTCTGGCCGCGGCTGGTGCTGGTGTGGACCGGCGCCGGGGCGATGGCGGGCACCGGGGCGTGGGGCCTGTTCGCCGCGTTCACCATGGGATCCGCCGATCACGCGGCGGTGCTGGCCGTGCAGGTGGCCGGCGGCGTGCTGATGATGGTCTCGGTCCTGCGGCGGCTACCGGTGGTCGAGCAGGCGACGTGATTCCTTGCTGAAGCCGGGGACCGTCTTCTCGAATCTTTCGAGAAACTCGCCCAGCGTTTCCGGCGGCCGTTCGAGGGCGCCGACCTGTTCGCGTAAGCAGCGAAGAGTGGCCGCCGGATACAGGTCGAGTTGGTCCAGCAGGAAGTCGTCGGGGTGTATCGCCTTGATCCGGCAAGGCTCAAGGGCTGAAGCCGGGAAGTCCTTGAGGTTCGCCGTCACGATCACCGCGGCCTTCGCGTGCGCCGCCGCGGCCAGCACGTGTCTGTCCTTCGGATGATTGGTCATGGCAGGAATGAGGTGCCCATAGCCGGTGACCTCGGCGTCCGGGAAGGCCGAGCGCATGCCGGTCATTCGCCGCTTCACCCGCGCCGGCTCGAGACCGAAATGCCCGACGAGATTCCGTTCGACCTCGCCGAGCACCTCGCCCGACCACAGCGCTCGGTAAGTGCCGGCCTCGGCCAGGCGTAGCAAGAGATCCGTCAGCCGGATGGGAATGAGCACGCAAGCATCGAGGAAAGCGGGAAAAGGCACGGCTAGCGAGTCTGGATGAACCCGTCGACGATGTCATCGCTGCCGTCCCGGCTCGCCGAAGCAGTCAGCTCATCGAGTAATCCTTGCCGTTCCGCACGCGAACGCGCCCGGTATTCGAGCAGGTCACTGAGGAGGACCCGCCGGTGGCGTCCCGGTTTCTCGAACGGGATCTCGCCGGATTCCAGCAGTTTGACCAGTGTCGGCCGGGATACGTTGAGCATGTCGGCCGCCTGCTGGGTGGTCAGGACGGCGTTCAACGGCGCGATGTTGACGGCGAAGCCCTGGGACATGGCTTTGACGACGTCCCGAAGAACGTCGTAGACCTGCTCGGGAAGGGCTACCTCGCTACCGTCCGGCCCCACCAGTTTCGCCTGCCGCGCCCCCATGAGCTCGTCGAGCCGCCGGAGTTCTCGGCGGGCATCCGGCTCGGTGGCGGAGGGCGGCAGCACGGTGTGCTGCTCGATCGTCGATGTCATGTCGCCTCCCTCGAGACCACACGGTAATCGAAAAAAACGAAAGGCGCCACCTGGGTCGTCGGCTACCGCAGGCGGCGTAGCCCGGAAGCCGCTTCTCGACGGACGCGCCCGCTCCCCGCCCCGGGTAGTTTTCGGACCGTGCTGCTGAAAGAACGGTTTCCGTGGAGCCCCTGGGTGGGCCGCGTGCTGCGCGTGGTGCTGCCGCTGGGGTTCGTCCTCGGTGCCACGAGCGGCGCCTCGCGCTGGCAGCCGGACGCGCCGCAGCTGACCTCGTCCGCGGTGTTGTGGCTGGTCGCCACGGCGGTTCCGCTGCTGATCGTCCACCGCTTCCCGATGACGATCTTCCTGCTCACCTCCGCGTCGACGCTCGGCTACTACATGTCCGGCAACCCGGGCGGGCCGGCGATCGTGCTGCCGACCATCGCGCTCTTCCTGCTCACCAAGATCCGTGGGCCGATCGTCGCGGGTAGCACCGGCGGAGCGCTGTTGGCGGTGGCGGGGATCGTGTTGTTCGTCCGGCACGGGTTCGCCGGTTTCGACCTGCGGGCCGGGCTGGGGCTGGTCTGGGTGATCGCGATCGTCGGCGTCGGGACGGCGGTGCGCAACGGGTTGGCGGCCGCGCGGGCCCGCCGCGAGCAGGCCGACGAGCATCGGCACCGCATGGCCGAGCAGGAGCGGCTCACCATCGCCCGTGAGGTGCACGACGTCGTCGCGCACAGCCTCGCGATGATCAACGTCCAGGCCGGGGTTGCCGCGCATGTCGCCGACCGGCGTCCGGAGCAGGCGAAAGAGGCGTTGCTGAACATCAAGGAGGCGAGCGCTTCGGCGCTGAAGGACCTTCGCGCGACGTTGGCCGTGCTGCGTTCCGGGGAGGACAAGGCGCCCGCGCCGAGTCTCGCCCATGCCGACGAGCTGTTCGACCACGCCCGCGCCGCCGGGCTGGAGGTCCGCGTCGACGGCGAACCGGGGGAGCTGCCCGCGCCCGTCGACGGCGCCGCGTACCGGATCCTGCAGGAATCGCTGACGAACGTGGTCCGTCACGCGCATCAGGCGCGGGGTGTGGACGTCAGGTTCGAGCGGAAAACCGGTGCGCTGACGCTGCTCGTCCGCGACGATGGCCGTGGCGCCGTCGATCCCGCGCCCGGTCACGGCCTGCGCGGGATGTCCGAACGGGCGGCCGCGCTGGGCGGCGCGCTCACGACGTCCGTGGTGGACGGCGGCTTCCAGGTCCGCGCGGACCTGCCCATCAAGGGGGAAGAATGACGATCCGGGTGGTTCTCGCCGACGACCAGGTGCTGGTCCGCGCCGGTTTCCGGGTATTGCTGGAGACCGAGGACGGGTTCGAGGTCTGTGCCGAGGCGGGTGACGGCGAGCAGGCCGTCGCGGCCGCCGTCGAACACCGGCCGGACATCGTCGTGATGGACGTCCGCATGCCCGGCGTCGACGGGCTCGAAGCGACGCGGCGGATCACCGCGAATCCCGAGCTGGCCGGGGTGAAGGTCCTGGTCCTGACGACTTTCGACGTCGACGAGTACGTCTACGAGGCGTTGCGCGCCGGAGCGAGCGGATTCCTGCTGAAGGACACCGATCCGGTGGAGCTGCTGCGGGCGCTGAAGGTGGTGGCCGCGGGCGAGGCCCTGCTGGCGCCGACCGTGACCAGGCGGCTGATCGCGGAGTTCGTCGACCGGCCGGAGAACCGCCGCATCGACGTGAGCGCCGTCCGCGAGATCACCGACCGCGAACGCGAGGTCCTCGGCCTGGTCGCCGGCGGGATGTCGAACGACGAGATCGCCGCGCATCTGGTGATCTCCACGGCCACCGCGCGCACGCACGTCAGCCGCATCATGACCAAGATCGGGGCACGCGACCGGGCGCAGCTGGTGGTGCTCGCCTACGAATCGGGTCTGGTCAGCCCTCGCCGAGGTTGAGGTTCCCCCAAAAAGCTGAGATCGCCGAAAAATCTGCGCCGGTCACGGTGGGTCGTCAAGCCGGTCCCCGCGCTGACGTTCCGTTAATCGGCTGCCTGATCGTCGTGCGAACGGGGCTCGTGCAGGACGTGCATCTGCACGTGCACTCGACCGGTCGACGCCTCATTTCCGTCTCCACCAGGGTTCCGGCGATCCGGAGGGGCGATTCCGGCGGACGGTTCGAAAACAATACGACGGTACGGCTATTGCTGATTTCCCGGCGAACGCAGAAGTAAAGCGCGGAATCGTCTTTCCGTGCCGAATACGGTGCGTGATTTTTTGTTCGGAAACCGGACGGACCGACGGTCACTTTCCGTCGCCAAATCGCTCCCTGGACGGGTTCCCCGGCTCCTGAGTTCCTTTCTCGCAAGCGCGCTGAGCACTAGTCTTCGGCTCAACGGCAAGGGGGATGTCACCTACCCGACGTGATTCTCACCCGGCCGGGCAGGAATTGGATTCACTTTTCTTCTCTCACTGGGAGTCACCATTGACGACACAGACATCTGATCCGCTAGTGGTGGTCACCGCGGGCGTCGTCGTTCTGGCCTACATCGTTTTCGCCGCGATCCTCATCCGGCTTCTGCTCGCCGGAAGGGTCGCCCAGCCCGCGAAGGTCATCGGGTCGGTCGCGGCGCTCGTGGCCGGGCTCCCGGCGATCCTCTACGCGTTCGCGGCGGTGGTGGGCTGATGGACGTGGATTTCACCGAACGGCAGTGGCATCGGCTGCTGATCCTCGGCAGGCACGTGGACCACGCGACGGGTACGACGCTGCTCCGCCAGGGCGACCCGGCCCCGCCGGTGCTGATCCCGCGATCGGGTTTCGTGAAGGCGTTACGCGCCGCCCAGGGTGACACGACGCCGATGATCGTGGACCTGCACGGCGCCGGTGACGTGCTCGGCGTCGAGGATTGCCTGGCCGGACGGCCGAGCAGGCTCTCGTACGTCGCCACGAAGCCGGTTCGCGTGCTGGAGGTTCCGCAGCACGCCTTTCGCGGCTTTCTCGACGGTGACGACCAGGCGATGGCCCTGATCGCGGTGGCGCTGGCCTCCCGGCTGCGGCAGCGGAACGTCGCGCTGGGTTTCGCGACGGCCAAGGTGCGGAGCAGGCTGACCGCGTTCCTGACCAGGGTGCAGGCGCTCTACGGGGTTCCCGGTGAGGGTGGCGTCGTGCTCGACGTGGGACTGAACCACACGGACATCGCCTCCGCGATCGGCGCTTCGCCCGCGTCGGTCAACGCCGAGATGGCGAAACTGAAGAACGAGGGATACCTGAGCACCGGCTACAAGACGATCCACGTGAAGAAGCCGTTGCGGGAGGACGGTCCGCCGCTCACCCCGGTCCCGGCCGCGCGGCGGCGGATGCCGCAGCTGCGGATCCCGCGGATCGCGCTGGGGTGACGGGCCTTCTGGTCAACCGCGCTTCAGCTGAAACGCCAGCCGCACGACGAACACGACGGCCAGCACGGCGACCAGGGCTACTTCCCAGGCCATGGCGGCTCCTCCTCGTCCGGTAACGCTCCGATGCTCTGCCCTGAAGGCGCGCCGGTGGGGGAGGACGTTCACCGACACGGCCTGAACTCACTCGGATGGATTAACCGCCCGGATGATCATGTCGTCATCCGGGCTTCCGGGAAGCCTCGTCAGTTGTTGCGTTCGGTCGGCGGAGCCTTCTGGACCTGCGAGTTGAGCAGCGACTTGAACGCCTGCTCGGCCTGCGCCTCGGGCCCGAAGGCCTCGACGACGATCACCCGGGTGTAAAGGATGTACACGGCGCGATAGACGGTCGAGTCGGCGGACTTCCCGACGAAGACCGGTACCCCGCGCATCGCGAGCTCGCGTTGCGCGGTGAGACCGCCCTCCAGCTGCGCGTTCCCGTACTCCTGGGCGACCTTCGAACTGCCCTGCGCGTCCGGGAAGTCGAGGGCGATCAGGCTGAGCGTGACCTCGCCGTCGGTGTTGGTCTTGAGCAGGGCTTCGGTCATCTTCGCGCGCTCGATCTGCGCGATCATCGGGTCCGGCAGGAACTTGGCGGTCTTCAGCTTCGCGATGTCGAAGGTGCCGCCACCGGCGCGCGGCGAGCCGGCGAGGTCGGCCAGCGCCGTGTCGTTGCCCGACGGCTCGGGCTTGGCCGCCGGTGGCTCGGGAAGCGGCGTCGTGCTCGGCGCGGGCGGAGGCTGCTGCTGGCCCGAGGTCTGCTGCGCGACGGGGTCTTCCCCGACGGTGTTCGAGAGCAGCGCCCAGACGCCGACGCCGATACCGGCCAGCACCACGACGGCGATCGCGGCGATCACGACCTTGCGCTTGGCGCCGGACGACGGCTTGATCTGGAACGACTCCGGCCCCTGGCTCACCCAGCTCGTGTCGTTGCCGGACGGGGCCAGCGGCGGGAACTCCGAACCGCCCCACGGCGGGCTCTGGTCCTGCGGCGTGTTCCAGCCGCCCTGCTGTTGCTGCTGCTGCGCGGGCTGGGCGAACCCGCCACTCGGTGAGTGCTCACCGGGGCGCTGCGGGTACGGCTGCTGGAACCCGCCCGCGGGTGAACCGGGGTGCTGCTGCGGCGGCTGCTGCTGGGGCTGCCACGGCTGGACGACCTGGGTGCGTTCGGCACCGCCGGTGTCGGACGGCGACACGATCTGGGTCGCGTCGGCCGAGGGCCGCGGCTGCTCTCCCGGCGGCGCGACCGGCTGGATGATCTGCGTCTCGGCGGGGTTCGCTCCCGGCACCTGCGGCTGCGGGTGCTCCAAGGACACGGCCTGCGAGAGCACCTGGTCACGCCGAGTGCGGTAATCGTCGGCCGTGAGCCTGCCGGCCGCGAGTTCCTCGTCGAGCCTGCGGAGCTCTTCCTGCCAGGTCACCCCGTTACCCCCTTTTGGATCAGTCGTCCCCGAGCGACGAAGGATCTTTGTCGTCGCGGCCTACATGACCGCACCGGGCACATTGTGCACGGGGGGCGTCCGGGCGTCGCGGCCTACCACCGAGTCGTAATATTCGGGCGGCCGATCCCGCCCGTCGCCCGGCTCACCTCGGGGTTTGCGCGAGGACCCTGGCGAGCCGGTCGATGGCGTCATCGCGGAAGAGCACCGACGATCCGCCGACGACATTGCGCTCCACGAATTCGAACACGACGACGTCGCGGTCTTCGAACAGATTCTTCAGCGTCCCGTCGTCTCCCGCGGCCACCGTGTCGGTGTGGACGATCGTCAGATCCCTGCAGGTGGCGGCGAGGAACGGGCTGGCGAACTGGGTGAACGAGTCGGCGACCACCGCCACGTTGGACGTGATGGTGCCGCGAGCGTCGTCGGGCTGGGTCATCCGCAGCGGGGTCTTGAAGTCGCTGGCGAGATACCGCGTCCGATCGGCACCGCCGTCCGGGGCCAGCGCGTAGGTCCGCAGGCTGCGGTCCACCGCCCGCCCCAGCAGCCGCTCGAGGTCGGCGGGCCACGGCCTCGTACCGCTCTCCTTCGTCTGCCAGGTCGCGGTGACCCCGGGCGTGATCGCCTGCGCGATCGCGTAGGTCATGGTGAGCCCGGCTTCGAACGTCCAGTGGGTGTCGTTCGGGACGTACACCGACCGGCCGAGGCGCCGCTCGGTGTCGGCGAGCGAGCCACGCAGGTCGATCGCCCTGGTCGCGGCGGGGACCTTGCCCCAGAACTCGGCCGTCCGCGGTGGCGCGCAGTCGTGGCCCGCGTACTGGTCCGGCAGCTGCGCCGGCTTCATGGTGGACTTGTCGGGCGCGAAGACGAGCTCGAACCGGCGTCCCGACGACTCGACCGCCTGACGTAACCGGTTCAACATCGTGATCACCCGGTCGAGGTCCATCACCGGTTCGCAGCGGGTGTGCATGTCCTCCCCGAAGTACAACCAGCCGTCCTTGCCGACGATGACCGGGGGATAGGCCTGCGGTCCCTTCGGCACGCGCCCCTGGCTCGGGATCCCCGCCGTGCTGTCCTGCGCGCCGGCCGCGGCGCCGGGCGGGTCACCGAAGACGCCGGTACTGACGCCGTCCGCCGCGTTCACCGCGGCTTGGCGCAACGGGAGGTGGTCGGTCGCCCAGCCGGACAGCCCGGTGAAGAAGCTCCAGCCGTCGCCGAAACCGGGGAATTCGCGCAACGGGCGGTTTTCGAACGGCTCGGTCCGGACACCGACGGCCAGGAGGAGCACGGGGACGAAGAAGAACACGAGCCCGCAGGTCAGCGCCGTCCGCTGCCGTCTGCTGTGCCGTGGCCGGTAGAGGCTGTGCTCGTTCGGCAACCACGATTCCGGCGTCTGGAGCAGCTCTGCCGGCCCGGACGAACTCGGCGGGGGGTTGACGAACACACCGGCGATCGTAGCGGGGCGTGCTCGACGGCGGAGGCGAATGTGAAGACCCGCTTCCTCGGCGGATAGTCTCCTCGTCATGGGCAAGGGGACTCCTGGCGAGCGGTTGATCGAGTGGACCGGCGAGCGGTGCGTGCCGTGGGCCGACGACATCCAGGTGATCTACGAGCACTATCACCGCTACGCGTTCGCCACCCGGTTCGCCGCCGGGAAACGGGTGCTCGACCTCGCCAGCGGTGAGGGCTACGGCAGCGCTTTGCTCGCCGGGTCCGCGGCCGAGGTGGTCGGGCTGGAGATCGACCCGGTCACCGTGGACCACGCTCGCGCCCGCTATCCGGAGGTCACCTTCCAGGTCGGTTCGATCACCGACCCGGAGGCGCTCGCGGGTACGGAACCGTTCGAGCTGATCACCTGCTTCGAGGCGATCGAGCACGTCGAGGAACAGGACCGGATGATGGCCCTCGTCCGTGCGCGGCTCGCGCCGGGCGGGATCTTCCTGTGCAGCACCCCGGACGTCGCCGTCTACACCGACGACCACGGCAACCAGAACCCGTTCCACGTCCACGAGCTGACCGAGTCGGCGTTCCGGACGCTGATGGAGAAGAGCTTCGACCATGTCACGCTGTTGCGGCAGAACGTCGCGGTCGGCTCGCTGATCCACGACGGCGGAACCTCGGCGGCCGAGCTGTTCCGGCTCGAGCCGGGCGAGGGCGAAGAGTGGCGGGTCGCCGATGGTGCGCCGCACACGTACTTCGTCGCGGTCGCGTCCTCGGCGCCGATCACCCTGCCGAACGCCTCCATGCTGGTGGACCCGCGGCTGACGCTGGTCGCCAAGGCCAACGCCGCCGCGGAGACGCGAGCGGCCGAGGCGGAGCGGGCGCGCGTCGCACTGGGCCGTGCCGAGGACGAGCTGCTCCGGGCGGGCGAACAGGCCGCCCGGCAGGCCGCCGAAATCGCCGAGGTCACGGCCGCCGAACGGCGCGCGGTGGAAGAACGCGACCAGGCCGCCGCCCGTGCCGAGAGCGCCCGCGCCGGACATCGCCGGGCCGCGCACGAACTCGGACGGCTGCAGCGGAAGGCGGCCAACGACGGCGACCGGCTGCAGTGGCTCGCCCGGAACAACGTCCAGCTGAGCGAGACGGCCGGTCGCCTGGCCGCGGAGAACTCCCAGTTGCGCGCCGAGCAGTCCGCGCTCGTCCAGCGCGTGCTCGGCACCTACCGCGGCGCGATCGAGAAGTTCGCTCCCCGGGGCACCCGCCTGCGTGACCTGTACGAGACGGCGCTCGGCCGTCCCACGGGCGCGGACCCGGTCGTGTCGGCCGAACCCGGCCCGGTCGCGGTCACCACCAGTGACGAGCCGATCGTCAGCGTCGTCATCCCGGTCTACGGCAACTGGTCCTACACGCGTGCCTGCCTCGACTCGATCCAGCGCCACCTGCCCGTCACCCCGTTCGAGGTCGTCGTGGTCGACGACGCGTCGCGCGACGACTCCCCGGACCGGGTCGCCCAGTGCGCCGGGATCCGGCTGGTGCGGGCGCCACGGAACCTCGGCTTCGTCGGCGCGTGCAATCTCGGCGCCGAACACGCGCGCGGCGACTTCGTCATGTTCCTCAACAACGACACCGAGGTCCGGCCCGGCTGGCTGGACGAACTGGTCGACGTCGTCGAGACGCGGCCGGACGTCGGGCTAGTCGGTTCGAAGCTGGTCTATCCGGACGGCAGGCTGCAGGAATGCGGCGGGATCATCTGGGCCGACGGCTCCGGCTGGAACTACGGCAGGCTGCAGAACCCGGACCTGCCCTGGTTCCAGGCAGTGCGCGACGTCGACTACTGCTCCGGGGCCGCGCTGCTGGTCCGCCGTCAGCTGTTCGAACGGCTCGGCGGATTCGACAAGCGGTTCTCACCCGCCTACTACGAGGACACCGACCTCGCGTTCGCCGTGCGGGCGGCCGGGTTCCGGACGGTGGTGCAGCCGTCGTCCGTGGTCGTCCACCACGAGGGCATCTCGAACGGGACCGACCTCGCCGCCGGGGTCAAACGGCACCAGGAACTGAATCGCAGCGTGTTCGTGGACAAGTGGAGCGTCCAGCTGCGCGACCACTTCCCCTCGGCGAGTCCGCGCGCGGTGTGGGCGGGACGGCAGCGGACCGAGGACGGCCATCGCGGTGGCACCGTGCTCGTGGTCGACCACCAGGTCCCCACCCCGGACAAGGATTCCGGGTCGGTGCGGATGGCCAGGATCCTCGAGCTGCTCGTCGGGCTCGGGCATCGCGTCGTCTTCATGCCGTTCAACGACGCGTTGCCGGAGCCGTACGCGAACCAGCTGTACCGCATGGGTGTCACCGTGATCACCGGCCAGGACGAGAAGCAGGAGTTCCTGCGCGACGCCGGGCCCGACCTGCGGCTGGCCGTGCTGTCTCGGCCGCACGTCGCCTGGCAGCTGATCGAGCAGGTCCGCCAGCACGCGCCGAACTGCCTCATCGCCTACGACACCGTCGATCTGCACTTCGTCCGGCTCACCCGGCAGGCCGACCTGGCCGCGCAACTCGGCGACACGAGCGAAGAACTGATCCTGCGTCGGCGCGCGGAAGTGCTGCGAGAGTCGGAGCTGAGCCTGACCAAGATCGCCGACGTCACCTTCGTCGTGTCCGACGTCGAACGTGCGCTCCTGCGGGAACTGGTCCCGTCGGCCAGGGTCGAGGTGCTGTCGAACGTGCACTACGCCGACGGTGCCGCGTCGGTCCCCGAAGGCCGCGGCGGAGTCGTCTTCGTCGGCAGTTTCGATCACGTGCCGAATCAGGATGCCGCGCACTGGCTCGCCACCGAGATCATGCCGCTCGTGCGTGAGCGCAGGCCCGACGCGGTCGCGCAGATCGTCGGCAGCAACCCGCCCGCCGCGGTGCTCGAGCTCGAACGCGACGGCGTCGTCGTGCGCGGCTGGGTGCCGGACCTCGACGAGGTCTACCAGACCGCCCGGGCGGTCGTCGCGCCGCTGCGGTTCGGGGCGGGCGTCAAGGGGAAGCTCGGTGAGAGCCTGGGCTACGGCGTGCCCGTCGTCGCGACCTCACTCGCCGCCGAGGGTATGCACCTCACCCACGGTCAGGACGTGCTGATCGGGGAGACGGCCGAGGAACTCGCCGACCGGATCGTCACCCTGCTCGAGGACGACAAGCTGTGGGTTCGGCTGTCCGAGGAGGGCAAGACCGTGGTGGAGCGCCGGTTCGGTGCGGAACTGGCCCGGCGGACCCTCGCCGACGTCCTCGCACTGGGCGCACAGGGCTGATCAGCTCGGTGGCAGCGCTTCCTTGAAGGTGGCGCGTGTCTTGTCGAGGCTGGTGCGGAGCAGGTTCTTGTCCAGGCCGAACGGCTGCGACGCCAGCAGCCCGACGGCGACGGTGCCCGAGGTGTACCACGTGGCATCCATGCGGCGCGCCCCATCGCGTCCGCTGACGACTTCGGGATCGCCGGCCCGCGGGGCGAAGCCGCCCGCCTGGAAAGCCTGCATCATGTAGGTGGCGACGGCCTTGGCGTCTTCGGCCGATCGCGTGGGGACGGCGTACGCGAGGTAGCCGGTGTCGCCGTCGCTGGATCCACGGATGACCACGCTGGTGACACCGTGCTGGGCGAAGACCTGCGCGGACTCCTTCTGGAGGAGCTTCAGCTCGACCCCTTTGTCGAGCGAGACCGTGGAGTTCTCGGGGAGCGGAGAACCCGGCAACGCCGGCACGCGGTCCTCGAGCGCGGGCTCCGGAGCGGGCAGGCCGGTGGACGGCCCGCCGAGGGCGTCCGGTGCCTGCGCGATGGCGGGCGGCGACTGCGGATCGGGACCGTTCGACGCGCCGAGCCAGAGGGTGCCGCCGATGATCATTCCCAGCACGATCAGCACGCCGGCGGCGACGAACAGCCAGGTCGGTTTCCTCTTGCCGACGACGGCGTAGTCCTCCGGGGCCGGAGCGCTGTGCCGGGGACCGGCGGTGTCGGGGGCCAGCGGCGGCAGCTCACGGGGCAACTGCCGGGTACCCGGATCGCGGCGGGGCTGGGGCGGCTCGGCGCGCAGGTACACCGTCGGGTTGATGTCCGCGGGCGACGGCGCGGTGGTCTTGTGGTCGGGCAGGCGCGGCACGGAGGGCTTGCTCTTCGGGGTCTCACGCGGCTCGGCGGAGGGCGGCGGCACCGGCGGGAGCGTGACGGTGGGGAGCTCGGCCGGCCGCGCGGCCGGGTTGGTGCTGTGCCACGGCCCGGCCGGATGGCGCAACGGCGAGGCGACCGGCGACGGCATCGCGCCGCCCGACGCCTCCGCGAGGAGCTCGTCGCGCCTCTTGCGGTGTTCGGTGTGCCCGATACGGCCTGAGGCCAGCTCGACATCCAGCTGCCGAAGCTCGTCTTGCCAGCTCATTCAGCCCCCTGCCGCCGGGTGTGGGCCGCCAGTGTCGCATGACCCGGACGGGTGGTTGATAGTGGTCTTTCCCATTCTTGCGTCCGGTTCGGCGCAGGTCCAGCACGGTGCGGAGCGGTACGGTGGCGGACGTGGGAAGAGCCCGGTGACGGAAATCGACGAGTGTCGCGGCGCGCTGCGCGAGCTGGCCATCGGCAGGCTCGCCGGACGTGACGTCCGCACCTCGCACCTGGTCGAGGCCGGTCTGGACGCGATCGTCGCCGGACTCGACACCCCGTCCCTCGCCTTGCTCGCCGGGCTCGAATCCTCCGCCGAAGCCGCCGTCGACAAGGCGTTCGGCCAGGTCGTCGACGAACTCGGGCTCGACCTGCCCGCCGATCCGACGGCCGCCCGCTGGCTGCTGATCCACGGCTGGCTCACCGCGATGGTCGACGGCCGCCTCTCGCCCGCGGCCGGCGGCGCGCTGGTCAGCGAGGTCGGCGAGCTGCTCGGCTCGCCGCCGTCGTTGCGCGGGATCGCGCGCTGGTCGGCGATGCTCGACGGCTGGATCCCGACCGACCTCACCCCGAGGGACGTCTGCGAAGTGCCGATCCTCGAGGAGTCCGCCGAGCTGCTCGAAGGGCCTTGGCCTCCTTCCCCGCGTCACCCGTAAAGCCCCGTTTTCTGTCGTACATGTGTTCTAAAATGGTCGTTGTACAGCAGGAACAGCGGCGAAAGGCAGACACGGATGGCCTACATCACCCTGCCCACGTTCGTGGGGTACAGCACGAGCTCGGGTCCTTCGCGTTCCTCGTTCGTCCGGCGCTGGCGCCGCCAGTACGAGGACCCGGCCCGGGGCGGGTTCAACTTCTACCTCCGCGCCGCGAACGCGATCCGCGCCGGGCGGATCTCCGGCCGGGATCGAGAGGTGCTGCGGGCGCTGGTCGAGAACGCGGACGAGCGCACCCGGCCGCACTACACCGAGATCGCCAACGGCTGGCTGCGGTACGTCGGCCGGCGTGACCTGCGGCTGGCGGAGGTCGGCCGGTCGCGGTGGCGGCTCGGCTCGCTCGAGGTGGGCATCAATCCTCATCTCGGCCTGCGCAAGGGCGACGGCCCCGTGTACGTGACCTGGCTCTACTTCAAGGAGGAGCCGTTGAGCCGGGACGCCGCGCAGATGGTGCTGTGGCTGCTCGAACAGACGATGGACGAGCTGCGGCCGGGCGGGCGGCCGCTGGTGGTCGACGTCCGGCGCTCGAAGGAGTTCGCGCTCTCCCCGCGTGATCGCGACAAGGTGCGGCCATGGGTGCGGAGCGAGGCTTCGGCCTTCATGAGTCTTTGGGAGGCGGCCGCGTGATCGAACGACGGCGAGCCCGCGTTCGGTGGGCTCGCCGTTCACGCACCGTCATTCTCACGGTTCCGGCGAGCGCGCAAGACACCTGATCAGGTGACAGTTTCGCGGAGAATGCCCACGAGCTGGACAACTTGGGCCCCGAACACGAAGCTTTCCCAGTCTTAACCGGCCGAACCACCGAGGGTCGCTCGTGAACAACGCTTGGGAAGCCATCTCCAGGGTCGCAGATGAGCCCGCCTGGTACTGGGTCTACGACAAGCTCGCGTTCTGGCCGAGCACTTACGCGCACGCCTGGCCCGGCTTCCGCGAACCCGCGCCGTCCGTCGCCTGGGATCTCGCGCCCGGCGGCCTCGACCGTTCGTCGCCCGAATTCCGGCTCGGCCCGTACGCCGTCGAGCAGAACGACGTCGCCCGCGTCGCGCTCGCGGCTCTGAAGGACTGCGTCGCCGAGGACGAGTGGGTCTGGGTGCTGCACTGGCAGCACCAGTCGTACCGCTTCTACCCGCATCGGCACGCCGCGCTCGACCCGTGGCCGGTCCCGGTGTTCCCGCGCACGGACTATCACATGTTCCTGGCGAACGACTTCCGCTTCGGCACGCTCGGGCACCCGTGGGAACGGACGTTGTGCGTGTACGGCGAGAAGCTCGTGCCCGCCTTCGAGAAGCACGGCGAACAGATTTTCAAGAACGCGCTGCGGCGCGACGGGGCACCGGCCGTGCTGGCGGGCGGACCTGCCTAAACTCAGGCAGGTGTTCGAATACCACGGGTGGGTGACCATCCAAGCGAGCCCTTCCGGTGACGACGACGCCGCGCTGCTCGAGCGCATCGTCGAGCGGGTGCATCGCGCCGTCCGGGACTTCGGCGACGTCGACCTGCTCGACCTCCGCTGGGCCGCCGGGGTGCCGGTGCTGCACCTGGGCGGCATGGACAAGCACGGCACGGCGATCGCGCCCGAGCTGGTGGACCTGTTCACCCGCGTCGGCGATCTCGCGCCCGGTTCCTACGGTCTCCTCCACGTCTGGGACAACCAGGATCCCGACCACGACAACGAGTTCAAGGTGTACCGGATGGCCCGCGGCCTGGTCACCGAACGCGGCGACGAGCACCTGTCGCCGGTCGCGCCGACCGTGATGGACGGCTACGAGATCTGAATCGCAACCCTTCTTGAGTAGCCGTACTCAAGACATCGCGGGGTGGTCGGCGCGACCTTGGTACGCATGACGAAAACCTCCGCAGCGCCGCCCACCACCGTCGCGTTCTTCGTCCAGGCCGCCCTCTCGTTCGGCCTGGCGCTGCTCGCGGTCGTCATCGGCATCTGGTACCTGCCGGTCGACGGCTGGGTCCGTGGCTTCCTCGCCCTCGGCATGCTGTTCCTGACGACCTCGGCGTTCACCCTCGCCAAGTGCATCCGTGACCGGCAGGACGAGAACTCGGTCGTCGGCCGGGTCGATCAGGCCCGCGTCGACAAACTCCTGGCCGAGCACGATCCGTTCAAGCCGACCGCGCTCTGAGCCCGCGACATATGCACAAATCCGAATTACTACGGTCGTGTGAACCCGCTCAGCGAACCTGTAGCACTTAGTAAGCAATACGATCAACGCGCCCGACGGCCAACTCGCCAACGCGAGAGACAAGGAACGCGGGGGTCCGGGGGCTCGGGCCCCCGGGAATTATGGCGAGCACGCTGCGGCGCAGGCTTTCCCTGCGCACGCGGTGCCCGCGTGCGAGCGGATGACGGGATTCGAACCCGCGACCCTCACCTTGGCAAGGTGATGCGCTACCAGCTGCGCTACATCCGCATGTGTTGCTCTGCTCCGGTACTCGTTTGAAGCAGTGGGACAACCATACACCGACCCTCTGTAGCGGTTTCGACCCACCCCTCCAGGTGCTTCGGGGTCACACCTGGCGTACAAGGGGTGACGACGGCTGCATACCTCCGTATGGTGTCCCCATTCGACCGAATGGTGAGTCCTTCGGGGAGGAGGTGCCTGGCCGGATGACCGAGCAGGGCACGGTGCCGCTTCAGGCGGTCTCGGAATCCGACGAGCAGGCATTGCTCCAGCGTCTCCGTGATGGGGAGGACGCCGCCTTCGGGGAGCTTTTCGAACTTCACGCCGCCGCGGTGCGGCGGCTGGCCCGCAGCCTGGCCTCCGACCGGTCGGAGGCGGAGGACATCACCGCCGAGACCTTCTTCCGGGTGCTTCAGGCGTTGCGCCGGGGTGCCGGGCCGCGGGACTACGTCCGCGCGTATCTGCTGACGGTGGCTCGCCGGGTCTCGTGGGAGTGGCACGGCGCGCGTCGTGACGTGCCGGTGAGCGACGACGAGCTGACCTTCCGGGCCGGGGCGGGGGCGGACACGCACGCCCGGACGGCAGAACATTCGCTGATCACGACGGCGTTCACGAGCCTGCCGGAGCGGTGGCGTTCGGTGTTGTGGCAGACCGAGGTCGAAGGCGAACAGCCGGCGATGGTCGCGCCGCATTTCGGGTTGAGCGCGAACGCGACGGCGGCGCTGGCCCGTCGTGCGCGGCAGGGGCTGCGGGCGGCGTACCTCCAGGCGCATCTGTCGGTGAACCGCGGGCCGGATTCGTGCCGGGCCGTGGTGGAGAAGCTGGGCGGGTTCACCGCGGGCAGCGTCACCGGGGCGGAGGCCCGCCGGATCAAGACCCACCTGATCGCGTGCCAATCGTGCCGGGCGACGCACGACGAGTTGCGTGACGTCTGTTCCTCGCTACGGGCGCACGCCGGTGTCGTCGCCTTGCTGGTGCCGGCGGCCGCCGGCGCGCACGCGAGCGGGGCGCTGTCCGGGCTCGCCGCGTCGATCAAGGGACTTCTGCTCGGTTCGAAGGTCAAGGTGGGCCTGGCGGTGGCGTCGACGGCCGCCGCGGGCGCGGTCGGGATCGTCGCCGGTCCGGCCGTGTTCGGCACCGACGTGACGCATACCGTCGGTCTGTCCGGGGGTGGCCAGCCGGAGCTGGCGTTGCTGCCGGCGCAGATCGCGCCGCCCGTCCAGGGCGCGCCGGTGGAGCTCCCGCCGCAGCGGATCGCCGAGGACCGGATGCACGGCAAGGGCGACCGGCCGGCCGGGACCGGGCAGGGCACAGGCGCGGAACTCGGGGTCTCCGACATGCCGAGCCTGCCGGGTGTCGGCACTCCGGGGAAGAACCCCGGCGGCGCCGACAGCGCCGATGACGTCGTGCCGCCCCCGGACGAGCGGAATCCGACGCAGGAGGAGACCGCGCCGCGGAACGAGGTCCCGGAGCCGGGCACCGGAACGAATCAGACCACCACGAAACGGGACGACATCCCGCCCGGTGAGTCGCTGAGCCCGACCACGACGACCTCCCGCGACGAGACGGATCCGTCGAACACACCGGAGTCGACGACTGACCCGGAAGGGTCCACTTCGCCCGAGACCGGCACGCCGGAGAGCGAGACCGGGACGCCGTCCGGCGAGCCGTCGAAGGACGAGCCGAGCCCGGTCGAACCGACTTCCCACTATCCGGAACCGGGTGTCGACTACCCGACGTGCCCATAACGCCCGAGCGGGCATATCGCCTTCGAACTCTCGCGAATCCGGCTCCCGTCACGGTACGGTGGAGCTCGCTCACGACGAGCGAGCGGCCGCGCGGGAGGCGACTGAATGAACCGGCTGGTGCACGGCGAGGACGGCCGTGACTGGGTGGTCCGAGCCCAGATGGAATGGCGTGCTCCCGCGACAGCGGACGATTTCGAGCACGATGTGGCGGGCAGCTACGGCCCGGGTATCGCGATGATCGCCGTGACGGCGCTGCTCGCGATAGTGCTCATCATGTGGACCCCCGCCGACGTGAGAATCCCGTCGTGGGTTCCGCTGGCCCTCCTGCTGGTCGCGTTGTTCTTCCCGCTGCGGTGGATCCTGCGCCGCCCGTGGACCGTGGTCGCCGAGACCGAGGGCGATCTGGCGGGCGATCGGCCGTCGGAGCGCTGGGTGGGCACCATCCGCGGCATGTTCACCGTGCGCGGCGAGGTCTCGAAGATCTCCAAGACCATCCAGAAGCACTCGCTGCCGGATTTCGACGGCCCGTTGCACCCGGTGGAGTAGTCGCGGCGGCCTGAACGCGCGAGACTGGGGCCATGCCCGAGTTACCCGAGGTCGAAGCGCTCGCTCACCACCTGCGTGAACACGCGGTGGGCAAGACGGTCTTCCGTGTCGACGTGGCGTCCCTCAGTGTGCTGAAGACGGCGACACCGCCGTGGACGGAGCTGCACGGCCGGGAGGTCACCGGGGCCGGCCGCTTCGGCAAGCACCTCGATCTCGTCGTCGGCGAGCTGCACCTGGTCGTCCACCTGGCGCGGGCGGGCTGGCTGCGCTGGTCCGACGCGTTGGCGCCGGCGCCGCTCAAACCGGGCAAGGGGCCGATCTCGCTGCGCGTCCACCTCGACGCGGCCGCCGGGCCGGGCTTCGATCTCACGGAGGCCGGGACGAAGAAGGGGCTGGCGGTCTGGATCGTGCGTGATCCGGAGCAGGAGGTCGCCAGTATCGCGCGCCTCGGGCCGGACGCGCTTTCGCTGGACCGGACGGGTCTCGAGAAGTTGTTCGCCGGGCGCACCGAACGGTTGAAGACGGCGCTCACCGATCAGTCGCTGATCGCCGGGATCGGCAACGCGTACTCCGACGAGATCATGCACATGGCGAAGCTTTCTCCTTACGCCACGACCGGAAAGCTGTCCGAAGGGGCGCTCGACGGGCTTTACGAGGCCATCAGCGCGGTGCTGACCAGCGCGGTGACGCGGTCGGTCGGCCAGTCGGCGGCCCGGCTCAAGGGTGAGAAGCGGTCCGGGTTGCGGGTGCACGCGCGCACCGGGCTGCCGTGCCCGGTCTGCGGTGACACGATCCGCGAGATCTCGTTCGCGGACAAGTCCTTCCAGTACTGCCCGACCTGCCAGACCGGTGGGAAGCCCTTGGCGGACCGGCGGATGTCGCGCCTGCTCAAGTGACCCGTCCCTCCCCGCGTTTCGTCCTCTAGTTGCGGTAGTTGCGCGCGCAACTACCGCAACTAGAGGACGAAACGCGGTCAGCAGAGGGCGGTCATCACCGCGGGCATCGGCGGCTTCGGTACCCGCTGCCCGCCGTGCACGTCCGCGGCGAGGTCGTACACGTTCAGGGCCAGCACGATCTGCTTCGAGCCGTCTTCGGTGCTCATCGAGACGCTGTAGAACCCGGGCCCCGCACCGGTGTTGCCCCAGACCGTCTTCGTGCCACCGGGGCAAGGCAGGTTCAGGGTCTCGACGCCCGCGCCGTACGCACCCAGCTCGCTGTACGGCACGAGCCGCTTGAGCTCGGCCTGCTGCGCGGGTGCCAGAAGCCGGCCTGCCACCAACGCGCGGTGGAACGTCGCGAGGTCGTCGACGGTCGACACCATCGCGCCCGCGGTCCAGTCGTACGACGGGCTGAACACCGTCATGTCCGCACCGTGCATGTCGTATCCGTGCAGATGCGGACCGCGCAGGAACGGCGACCACAGCGGGAGGTACGTCCGGCCCAGGCCGAGCGGGCCGAGGATCCGCCGCTGGATCTCCTCGCGGACGTCGTCACGGGTGACCTTCTCGATCACCTTGCCCAGCAACAGATATCCGGTGTTCGAGTACTTCACGCCGGCGCCCGGCGCGAACGAGGGCCGGTCGGCCAGCGACCGCCGGATCACCTCCGACGGTGTGATGACGTGCGCCCGGTTCCCCTGGACGAGGTACGGGTCGAAGAAGTGCTTGTCCAGCGGGTCGTGCACGCCGGAAGTGTGGTTCAGCAGCATGCGCAGCGTGATCTTCCCGGGCTCGTAGCCCGGCCCGCGTACGACACCGGGCAGCCGCCGCTCGATCGGATCGTCGAGCGACAGCTTCCCTTCACCGGCCAGCTGCAGCACGACCGTGGCGACGAACGCCTTGGTGTTGCTGGCGATCCGGAACCGGTGCTGCGGCCCCGCGGCTTCGCGCGTGGCCTGGTTCGCGTATCCGGCGCCGAAGCGCGAGACCGCCTCACCGGTCCGGACCTGGGCGACCGCTCCCGGAAATCCCCCTTCGCCGACCAGATCGCCGACAGCCGCGCGCACCGGGTCGCCGCTCGCGGCCGCCGTCCCGCTCCCCAGCAGGACCCCCGCCAGCACCCCCGCCGCCAGCTTCCCCGATACGCGCATTGTGTTCCTCCCCCGGAAGCGATTGCCTGCGCACAGTCTTTCCCGTGCGACGGGGAGTGACCATGGGGACAACGCCCCGGTCTTGGGTAGGGTCGGCCCCACCCTCAGTTGTCACAACTCAACGGAAAGTGGGGAGCAGGCCTTGCACCCGGTTGGTCGAGCGCAGAGCATGGACGCCGTGTCCGGGCTCGAAATCGCGCAGATCATCCCGTGGGGTGTGGCGCTCTTGCTCGCGATCCTCGTCGTCGTCCTGCTGATCAAGCTGAGGCGTCCCGCGAGCATCGTCGAGAACGCGGTGCTGCAGGCCGTCCACCGGATGTCGAAGGCGACACCGGATCTCCGCGAGGGTCTCGACGAGCAGGTCGCCGACAAGATCACCAGCCAGCTGCTGGAGATGCTCGACTGCGTCGCCGTCGGCATCACCGACAGCGAAGGCACGCTGCTGTCCTGGGACGGCGAGGCCAACGACCATTACGTCGATCTCGTCGACGCCATCGGCAACGCGATCCGCAAGCACCGCCGCGAGGTCGTCGCGCACGACAAGATGCCGTGCAACCACCGGGGCACCTGCCGGATGCGGACCGCGGTGATCGTGCCGTTGATCGTCGAGGGCGAGACCGAGGCGGCCCTGCTGGTCGTCGGGCGCACGCGCGGGCGGCTGGTGCAGATGGCCGACGCGGTCGCGCAGTTCGTCTGCACCCAGTTCGAGCTGGCACGCCTGGACGAATCGAAGAACCAGCTCCAGCAGGCGGAGATCAAGGCGTTGCGCGCGCAGATCTCGCCGCACTTCGTCTACAACGCGCTCAACACCATCTCGTCGCTGATCCGGACGGACCCGGAGGAAGCGCGGGAGCTGCTCCAGGACTTCGCGGACTTCACGCGCTACTCGTTCCGGACGTCGGGCATGTTCACCTCGCTCGCCGAGGAACTGCGGAACATCGACCGGTACCTGACCATCGAGAACGCCCGGTTCGGCGGACGCCTCGAAGTGCGGATGAAGATCGCGCCCGAGGTGCTTTCGGTGGTCGTGCCGTTCCTGATCATCCAGCCGCTGGTGGAGAACGCCGTGAAACACGGTCTCGCGTCGAAGCCCTCGGGCGGTTGCGTCACGGTGATCGCCGAGGACTACGGCGCCGAAGCGCTGATCAGCGTCGAGGACGACGGCATCGGCATGGAGCCCGCCAAGCTCGCGGACCTGCGCAGCCAGCACCGCACGGGCGCCCACGTCGGCCTCGGCAACATCAACCAGCGGATGCAGCAGGTGTTCGGCCGCGACTACGCGCTCATGGTCGAGACGGCGCCCGGCGCCGGGATGAAGGTGACCCTGCGGGTGCCGAAGTTCATGCCCGGCGTGCGGCCGAATCTGCCCGACTTCTCCGCCGACAGCGCGACCGTCCCGCCCCAGGGCGGCCCGAACGAGTCCAGCGGGGTGAGCGGTTCGCGCAGCGGCGTGCTGCCGTCGTGAACGTCGGTAGCCTGGCGGTATGAGCGTTGCGGACAAGCTGACCTCCCGTCTCCCGATGATCGGCGATCGGGGTGAACGCAAGGACGTCGTCGCCGTGGTGAAGCTGCACGGGGTGATCACGCCGACCCCGTCGCCGCTGGCCAGGGGGTCGATCAACCTCGCCGCCGTCGAATCGGCGCTGACGCGCGCGTTCGGGCACGAGCGGCTGAAGGCCGTCGCGCTGCAGATCAACTCACCGGGCGGCGCGCCGACGCAGTCGGGCCTGGTCGCCGAGCGGATCCGCCAGCTCGCCGACGAGAAGAACGTGCCGGTGCTGGCCTTCGCCGAGGACGTCGCCGCGTCGGGCGGGTATTGGCTGGCCTGCGCCGCCGACGAGATCTACGCGCACCGGACGTCGATGGTCGGCTCCATCGGCGTGATCAGCGGAGGGTTCGGGTTCACCGGTCTGCTGGAGCGGTTCGGCATCGAGCGGCGGCTGCACACCGCGGGGGCGAACAAGTCCCGGCTCGACCCGTTCAGCCCGGAGAAGCCGGAAGACGTCGAGTGGCTGAAGAAGATGCACGGTCAGCTCCACGAACTGTTCGTCGACTGGGTCACCGAACGCCGGGGTGACCGGCTGTCCGGCTCCGAGGACCTGTTCACCGGCGACGTCTGGCTGGGTGCCCGCGCGGTCGAACTCGGCCTGATCGACGGCGTCGGCAGCCTCCGCCAGGTGATCACCGAGCGGTACCCGGACGCCGAGATCGCGGTCGCCGAGCCGAAGAAGCCGCTGCTGGCGCGGCTCGGCATCGGCGCTCCCGCCGCGGCGAGCGCGCTGCTGGACGCCGTCCAGTCCAAGGCCGCCTGGAGCCGCTTCGGCCTCTGACCCGCGTGCCATGAACGGTCCGTTCCTTGCAAATTTCGCAAGGAACGGACCGTTCATGGCGTTCGGGGGCGAAGGTGATTCACCCGAACGGTGGTAGGCGTAAGTGGTTCAGACCAGGTCTCATATCGGACATACCGCTTTGTTGTGAACGGCAACAAACCTCGACAGTGTTGACGAGGAGGTCCGATGTCCGTGAATCGTTCCCGTTGGAAGATCGCGCTCGCCGCCACCGCCGGCGCGGCGCTGATCACCGTCCCCCTGACCCTGCCCGCGTCCGCCGCCGTCCCGCCCCCGCCGTCCGGCTGGACCACCGTGTTCACCGACGACTTCACCGGCGCCGCGGGCTCGCTCCCGTCGAGCGCGAACTGGATCATCGACACCGGCCACGGCTACCCCGGCGGCCCGGGCAACTGGGGCACCGGCGAGATCCAGAACTACACGGCGAACCCCGCGAACCTCGCCCAGGACGGCTCCGGGAACCTCCGGATCACGCCGCTGCGTGACGGCGCGGGCAACTGGACCTCGGCGCGGATCGAGACGCAGCGCACGAACTTCAAACCGCCGTCCGGCGGTGCGCTGCGGATCGAAGGCCGCATCCAGATGCCGAACGTCACCGGCGCCGCCGCGCTCGGCTACTGGCCCGCGTTCTGGGCGCTGGGCTCGCCCTATCGAGGCAACTACTGGAACTGGCCCGCCGTCGGCGAGTTCGACATCATGGAGAACGTCAACGGGATCAACACGGTCTGGGGCGTGCTGCACTGCGGCGTCAACCCCGGCGGCCCGTGCAACGAGACCACCGGCCTGGTCGGCAGCCGCACCTGTCCCGGCGCCAGCTGCCAGAGCGCGTTCCACACCTATACCTTCGAATGGGACACCAGCGTCAGCCCCAACGTGTTCCGCTGGCTGGTGGACGGGCAGCAATTCCATTCGGTCAGCCAGAACCAGGTCGACGCCACCACGTGGGCCAACATGACGAACCACGCGGGCTACTTCGTCCTCCTGAACGTCGCCATCGGCGGCGCGTTCCCGAACAACAACTCCGGCACCACGACGCCGGGGCCGGGGATCGTGCCGGGACACCCGATGCTCGTCGACTACGTCACCGTCCTGACCCGCGGCGGCGGCACGACCCCCACCACGCCCACGACCACGAACAACCCCGGCGGCGGCAGCGCGTACGGCACGATCCAGGCCGAGTCGTACGGCCAGGCGGCCGGGATCGCCAAACAGGCCACGTCCGATTCCGGCGGTGGGCAGAACATCGGCCCCGCGGGCAATGGTGACTGGGCGTTGTATCCGGGGATCGACTTCGGCACGCGGACGGGCAGGCAATTCCAAGCGCGCGTCGCGTCCGGAGCGGCGGGCGGCGTCAGCGGACTCGTCGAAGTCCGGCTCGGCAGCCGGTCCAACCCGCCGGTCGGCAGCTTCGCCGTCGCGAACACCGGCGGCTGGCAGAACTGGCGGACCATCCCCGCGAACATCAGCGGTGTCACCGGGAAACACGACGTCTACCTGACCTTCACGAGCGGACAGCCCGCCGATTTCGTGAGCGTCAACTGGTTCACCTTCACGCCGTGAAGGGATAGGTGTGGCACGGCGAGGCGGTTCGTGTCACCGGAAAAGATGACGGCACCGGCCACCCCGGGCGCGGGGGTGCCGGTGCCGTCCTTTCGTTCGACTTTCGTGAAGCGGGCTGGACAAGGAACCCGGCAATGGGCAGGATGCGTCTCACTGTGAGTGCTCACGATGACACCCGGAAGCTCATCGTCCTGGCGGTGGACGATGAGCCCAAAGGGCTAGACGAACTCGTCCACTGTCTCCGCAACAGCCCGCACGTCGCCCTGGTCTACCCGGCGATCGACGCTTCGGAGGCGCTGCGCCTGCTGTCGGCGGACGATCCGAGGCTGGCCGACCGCAAGTCCCGTGGCCTGCCGATCGTGGACGCGGTGTTCGCCGACATCGACATGCCCGGCCTGTCCGGGATGGAGATGTCGCGGGTGTTCGCCGCGCTGCGCCCATCGCCGGCGCTGGTGTTCGTGACCGGGCACGCGGAAGAGGCCGTCAACGCCTTCGACCTCGGCGCGCTCGACTACGTGCTCAAGCCGTACCAGCAGGATCGGCTCGACCGCGCGATCACCCGCGTGATGGACAAACTCGCCGCCAACGCCGCGCCGAAGTTCGGGCCGGACGGCGGGCTGGGGCAGGTCAAGAACGACGACGAGGTCATCCCCGTCGAGCTCGCGGGCACCACCAAGCTCATCCCGCGGTCTTCGGTCCGCTGGGTCGAGGCCCAGGGCGACTACGCCCGGTTGTTCACCACCGACGGCAGCCACCTGGTCCGCATCCCGCTCGCCCAGCTGGAAGAACGCTGGGAGAAGGCGGGTTTCGTCCGTATCCACCGGTCGTTCCTGGTCTCCCTGCCGCTGATCACCGAACTGCGCATGGGGCAGGGCGGCTATCAGGTCGTGATCGGTAACGAGGAGAAGGTGCTGCCGGTGAGCCGCCGCCACACGCGCGCCCTCAAGGACAGGCTGGTCGGCGCCAACCGGTCGACGTGACCGACGACTACTACCGCCGCGTCAACGGCGTCCGCGAACCGGACCCGACGCTCGGCAAGAGCAGGAAACCGGCGGTGCCCGAGGGCGCCGCCGTCGAACCCGTTCCCGGCGCGCCGTCCGGCCCGAAACACGAGGCCAAACCCGAACATCACGCGAAACCCAAGCGGCAGCGGGTGATCCTCGCCGATCCGCGGCAGGCCACCAGCACCCTGCGGGCCAGGGTCGAACTCGAAGAACAGACCAGCTGGGGAAAGCTCCTGGTGCGGGATCTGGTGAAGATCCAGCTGCGGACGGCTTCCTGGCTCGCGCTGCTGGTGATGGTCACGCTGTGTTCGCTTCCGGTGCTGTTCTATCTGATTCCGTCCTTCGGCCGGGTGACCGTCGTGGGTATCCCGGTGCCCTGGCTGATCCTCGGTGTGGCGCCGTTCCCGTTCCTGTTCGGCATCGGTCTTTGGTACAACCGGCTCGCCGAACGACACGAACGCGACTTCGTCGACATGATCGAGAACTGAGGACCCATGATCGCGCGCCCTCTTGTGGCCGAAGGCCACGGAAACGCGGTGGCTGGGCGCCTTGATGCCTCCGTGACCGACCTGCTTTCGCCGCGCCCTGGCAGCGCGTTTCCGTCAGCGCGCGATTAAATGACACCGTGCAGCTGAATTCGTGGGCCATCGCCGGCATCGTGCTGGTGGCGGTCCTGACCTTCTACCTCGGGCATCGCTCCTCGAGGTCGGCCGTCAGCACGCACGATTTCCTCGTCGCCCGGCGCACCGTGCGGTCCCGGCGCAACGCCGCCGCGATCTCCGGTGAGTACCTGTCGGCCGCGTCGTTCATGGGCGTCGCCGGCATCGTGCTCAAGGACGGCGCCGACGCGCTGTGGTTCCCGATCGGCTTCACCGCGGGCTATCTCGCGCTGATGCTGTTCGTCGCCGCGCCGCTGCGGCGGTCCGGCGCGTACACGCTGCCGGACTTCGTCGAGATGCGGCTGGGTTCGACGATGCTGCGCCGCGTCTCGACGGCGTTCGTGGTGTTCATCGGGATCCTCTACATGGTCCCGCAGCTGCAGGGCGCCGGCCTGACCCTCTCGACGATCTTGCCGGTGCCGGTGTGGGCCGGAGCGCTCCTGGTCACCTTCGTGGTCGGGTTCAACGTGATCGCGGGCGGGATGCGCGCCATCACCGTCGTCCAGGCCTTCCAGTACTGGCTGAAACTGTTCGCCATCGCGGTGCCGACGTTCGTCCTGTGCATCGTGTTCCTCGGTTCCGGTGGGCCGGGCAGCGCGCGTCCGCTGGGGCAGCCCGCCCCGCCGACGTTTCCCGAGAACACCACGGTTTCGGTGCAGGCCGACGTCACGCTGAAGGTCACCTCGGTGACCGTGCTCGAAGCGTATGGAGAGGTGGAAGGCGCGCGCGCCAACGGTTTCGCGGTGTGGGCGCCGGAGGCCGGGCACAAGGTCGCCAAGGGCACGACGCTGAAGTTCACCGCGGGCACCCCGGTGCCGGTGGTCAGTGACGCGCCCACGTCCAACGGCGACTGGCTCCGCCCGGGATCGGGCGGTCTCACCGATCTGCTGCAGGTCTATTCGCTGATCCTGGCGACCTTCCTCGGCACCATGGGGCTGCCGCACGTCCTGGTCCGCTTCTACACCAACCCCGACGGGAAGGCCGCGCGCCGCACGACGGTGCACGTTCTGCTGTTGCTCGGGTTGTTCTATCTGTTCCCGACGCTGCTGGGCGCGCTCTCGCGGATGTACGTCCCGGAGCTGCTGGTGACCGGCAAGACCGACGCCGCCGTCCTGTTGCTGCCCTCCGCCGTTCTCCCCGGCCTCGGCGGGCAGATCCTGGGCGCGGTGACGGCGGCCGGGGCCTTCGCGGCGTTCCTGTCGAGTTCGTCCGGGCTGCTGGTGAGTGTCGCCGGGGTCGTGTCCACCGACGTCCTGCCCGGCCGCGTCCGCGATTTCCGGGTGGCGACGGCGATCGTGGCGCTGATCCCGTTCGCGCTGGCGGTGCTGCTGCCGTCGGAGGATCTGTCGCTTTCGGTCGGGATGTCGTTCGCGCTCGCCGCGTCGACGTTCAGCCCGCTGCTGCTGCTCGGCGTCTGGTGGCGCAAGCTCAGCTGGCCCGGCGCGCTGGCCGGGATGCTCGTCGGCGGCGGGCTGGTGCTGACCGCGCTGGTGGTCAACATCGTCAGCAAGTACAGCGGAGGCTGGGCGCCGTGGTTCTCGAACCAGCCCGCGCTGATCACCGTGCCGGCGGCCTTCCTGACCACCTACGTGGTGAGCCGCGCGACCGGATACGGGCGGCCGGAGGACGTCCACGGCGTGATGCTGCGGCTGCACGCGCCCGACCCGCTCGGATTCATGCGTGATCGCGCGGTCGCCCGGTTCGGGCAGGCCGAAGACGACACAGCGGGCACCGCGAAGACGCAGAAGCCGGAGAAGACGCGGACCACCGGTAAAGGCCGCCATCGGAAGTAATTCACCCTTTCGAGTCGCGAGCGTCTACTCAGAGTCGTACCGTTCACTCAAATGGATTGCCCCTCTCCGGCCCTGAGAGAGGCATGATCTTTCGTGACAACGAAGTCATCGAATGGTCGCGGTAGACGGGAGGTCCGACGTGAGCGATACCGATCCGGAATCCGACTGGGAAAAGGTGCAGGCGAGTCCGGACTTCGCCGAGCTGCGCCGGAGGCTCCGGGTATTCGTTTTCCCGGTCTCGGCGCTTTTCCTTCTCTGGTATCTGCTCTACGTGCTCCTCGCCGACTACGCGACCGAGTTCATGAGCACCAAGCTCTTCGGCAACATCACCGTCGGCCTGGTCTTCGGCCTGCTGCAGTTCGTGTCCACCTTCGTGATCACCGGCCTCTACGTCCGGTACGCGAACCGGAAACTCGATCCGCTCGCCGACAAGATCCGGCATGAGGTCGAAGGGGTCGAGCGGTGAATACGCTGGCAGCGGGCGTACAGGGCAGCAATCCGGCGCTCAACATCACCATTTTCGCGATCTTCGTCGCGATCACGCTCGTGATCGTTTTCCGGGCGAGCCGGAATACGAAGACCGCGTCCGACTACTACGCCGCCGGCCGTGCGTTCACCGGTCCGCAGAACGGCATCGCGATCTCGGGCGACTACCTTTCCGCGGCGTCGTTCCTGGGTATCGCCGGTGCGATCGCGATCAACGGCTACGACGGTTTCCTCTACTCGATCGGTTTCCTCGTCGCGTGGCTGGTGGCGTTGCTGCTGGTCGCGGAGCTGCTGCGCAACACCGGCAAGTTCACCATGGGCGACGTGCTGGCCTTCCGGATGAAACAGCGCCCGGTCCGCGCGGCGGCCGCGATCTCCACGCTCGCCGTCTCGTTCTTCTACCTGCTCGCCCAGATGGCGGGAGCCGGCGGCCTGGTGAACCTGCTGCTCGGCATCGAAGGGAACCTCGGCCAGGACCTGGTGATCGCCGTCGTCGGCGTGATCATGATCCTGTACGTGCTGATCGGCGGGATGAAGGGCACCACCTGGGTCCAGATCATCAAGGCCGTCCTGCTCATCGCGGGCACGTTCGCCATGACGTTGTGGGTGCTCGGGAAATACGGCTTCAACCTGTCCAGCCTGTTCCAGGCCGCCGTCGACAAGGGCGGGCAGACCGGGGAGGCGCTGCTCGGGCCGGGCAAGCAGTACGGCAAGACCGGCACGACGAAACTCGACTTCCTGTCGCTGGGCATCGCGCTGGTGCTCGGCACCGCGGGTCTGCCGCACGTGCTCATGCGCTTCTACACGGTGCCGACCGCGAAGGACGCGCGCCGTTCGGTGGTCTGGGCGATCGCGCTGATCGGCGTCTTCTACCTGTTCACGCTGGTGCTCGGCTACGGCGCGGGCGCGCTCGTCGGCCCGGACGTGATCGCGAAGGCGCCGGGGACGACCAACTCGGCGGCGCCGCTGCTGGCGCTCGAACTGGGCGGCCCGATCCTGCTCGGGTTCATCGCGGCGGTGGCGTTCGCGACGATCCTCGCCGTGGTCGCGGGTCTGACGATCACCGCGTCGGCGTCGTTCGCGCACGACGTCTACGCCAACGTGATCAAGAAGGGCAAGACCGCTCCGGACAGTGAGGTCCGGGTCGCGCGGATCACCGCGCTGGTGATCGGGGCGGTCGCGATCGTCGGCGGGATCCTCGCGAAGAACCAGAACGTGGCGTTCCTCGTGGCCCTCGCGTTCGCGGTGGCGGCGTCGGCGAACCTGCCGACCATCCTCTACTCGCTGTTCTGGAAGCGGTTCAACACCCAAGGCGCGCTGTGGAGCATCTACGGCGGGCTGAGCGTGTGCGTCATCCTGATCGTGTTCTCGCCCGCGGTCTCGGGCAAGCCGGTCGACCCGAAGACCGGCAAGAGCGCCTCGATGATCCAGGGTGTCGACTTCCACTGGTTCCCGCTGGACAACCCGGGCATCGTGTCGATCCCGGTCGCCTTCTTCCTCGGCTGGCTCGGGACCGTGCTGTCCAAGGAGCACGACCGGAAGAAGTACGCGGAGATGGAGGTCCGCTCGCTCACCGGCGCCGGGGCGGAAAAGGCCGTCCAGCATTGAGTCGCTCTTCACGCGCGCGCAACGGGACGGGATGCGAGGATGGAACGGTGGTGAGCCCTGCTGACATCCCGACCGTCGCCGTCCGTGATCTGCCGAAGGACGGCGTCGCGCTGCTCGACGTCCGCGAGGACGACGAGTGGGCCGCCGGGCACGCCCCCGGTGCCAAGCACATCCCGATGGGGGAACTGCCCGCGCGCGTCGGCGAACTCGACGAGCTGCCCGACGACCAGCCGATCCACGTGATCTGCCGCAGTGGCGGCCGGTCCGCGCGCGCCACCGCGTGGCTCAACGCGAGCGGCTGGGACGCGGTGAACGTCGCCGGTGGGATGGGCTCCTGGAAGCAGGAGGGGCGCCCGATGGTCGGCGACCATCCCGGCGTCGAACCCGAAGTGCTGTAACCGTGCAGCCAGGCCACTACCCGCCGAGAGCGCCGATACCGCCGGTGCGTCCCGCGCCGATGCGGCAGCCGGTGCGGCATCGCGTCCGCTGGGTCGCTTCGCCGCCGCCCGGCGCCTTGCCGTCGCGTCGCAAACCCGTGGCCGAGCGCTACTCCGGTCCGCCGTCCTACCCGGTCCCACCGCGGTGGGGCTTCCCGAACCTGGTCTGGCGACGGCCGACCGCGGTCCCCGGGACGGCCTCCGGCGAGATCACCGCGGGGGAACGGCTGCGAGTGATCACGCGCAGCCTCTTGCCGGTGCTGTGGACCTTCGCCGCGCTCGCCGTCGTGGCCTCGGCCGCAGAAATCTGGCGCTACGTCCTGCTCGTGCAGAGCCGCGACTCCGCGTTGTCGACGTCCGTCGTCTCGGTGTCCGACAGCTTCGTGATCACCGCGGGCCTGCTCACGACGATCCTTTCGCTGCTGCCGTCCGGGCTCACCGTGTGGTGGCTGCTCGTGGCCAGGCAGGCCGCCGCGGACGCCCGCGGCGAGGTGCCGCCGAGGCGGCTGTGGCACGTGCTGGTGTTCGTGCTGGTGCCGGTGGTGAACCTGATCATGGTGCTGCCGATCGTCGCCGAACTCGAGCACGCCGTCCTGCGCCGGACGCGGGAAACGCGGCCGAAGCCGTCGCGGCTCGTGCTGATCTGGTGGGGCATCTGGATGCTGAACTGGGTGCTGCTCGGGCTCGTCGTCGTCTGGCGGTTCCGTGACGGCGTCCAGGCGCTGGCCGACGGGGTCGTGCTGGTCGCGCTGACCGACCTGGCCGCGGCGGGGCTGGCGGTGGTGACCGCGCTGCTCGTGAAGCGCATGTCCGGCCTGCTCGCGCCTGTGGCGGAGAAGCGCCTTCGCCTGCTTCGCGTGCTGAAGGTGGATGGGGTTCCGGAGCCGGAGCGACGGGAGCGTCCGGCCTCTTCAGTGCGCTGACCTGGGAAAAGAGAGCAAGGGACCTTTGCTGCCACTCGGGTCGCGGTCCTGTCGCGAAAGCCACTTTCGCGACATCCAACGTCCCGAAAGTGGCTTTCGCGACGTCCTCGGCGATCCTGCTGCCGCCCGGACCGCCGAGTGAGCCAGGTCACCGTTGACCTCCAGTTCGCTGGAGGTTCGAGACTGTGCTCATGAGCGACGACGGCGTCACCTTCATCAACGTGTTCGAGATCCCCGCGGACCGCGTGGACGAGTTCGTCGAGACGTGGCGAGAGCGCGCGAAGCTGATGCGGGACGCGCCCGGGTTCCGCGACGCCAAGCTCCATCGGGCCCTGCTGCCGGATTCGCGGTTCCAGCTGGTCAACGTCACGCATTACGACAGCAAGGAAGCCTGGGAAGCGGCGGGCCGGAACCAGGTCTTCCAGGCGTCGACCGAACGCGCCGCGGAGGTCGCGACGCCCAACGCCGCGCTCTACGAAGTCGTCGTCGAGTACCCCTAGCGCCCCTCGCTGGTGGTCTCGGTGTGGGTGAAGGGGACTTTCACCGCATGCGACGCGGGTAAAGCGCCCTTCACCTCACGGCCCGCCCCAGGCCCGACGCGAACTTCCGGAGCAGGACCATCAAGCCGTGGTGACCCGGAGCGAGCGCAGCCCCCGGATCACGAATTCGGGCCGCCGCTCAGGGGTTTCGGCGAGCTCCAGCCCCGGCAGCTTCGCGGCGAGGGAGCTCAGCGCGGCCGCGATCTCCACGCGCGCGAGCGGGGCGCCGACGCAGTAGTGGATGCCCATGCCGAAGCCGAGGTGCGCGTTCGGCGTGCGGGCGATGTCGAGGGCGTCGGGCCGCTCGAAGACCTTCGGGTCCCGCGCCGCCGCGCCGAGGAGCGCGCCGATCTTCTCGCCCTCGGCCACCCGGAATCCGGCGATCTCGACGTCGGCGGTCGCCGTCCGCTCGAAGAGCTGGAGTGGCGCGTCGAAGCGGATCAGCTCTTCGACGCACGGGTCCAGCAGATCCGGAGAGCCGACCAGCCGCTCCCACTGGTCGCGGTGGGTCAGCAGGGCGTTGACGCCGTTCCCGATGACGTTCACCGTCGCCTCGTGCCCGGCCATCAGGAGCAGGACGGCGGTCGCGACCAGTTCGTCTTCGGTGAGCTCACTGCGCAGAAGGTCGCTGACGATGTCGTCGCCGGGGGAGTTCGCGTGCTGCTTCGCGACGCCACGCAGGTAATCGACGAACTCCGCGGCCGCGGCCTCGGCGGCGTCCCGCTTCTCCTCGGCGAGCCCGTATTCGTACATCTTGACGATGTGGTTCGAGAGGGTCACCATGCGCGGGCCGTCCTCGACCGGGACACCCAGGAGTTCCGCGATGACCGCGACCGGCAGCGGCTGCGCGAGATGCGTCAGCAGATCGGCCGAGCCGGTTTCGGCGATTTCGGCGGCGAGGCGGTCGACCATGCCGTCGGCGAGTTCGGCGACCATCGGCCGCAGCCGCTGGACGTGCCCGCGCCCGAACGCGCCCGCGATCACCCGCCGCAGCCGTGTGTGGGCCGGCGGCTCGTTCTCCAGCAGCGAGTTGCGGTGCAGCAGGTTGAACGACGCGAACCGCTCCACGGGCAGCGCGTCCTGCCAGATCCGGCCGAGCCCGCGGTGCCGCAGGACGGCGGCCGACGCCGCGTGCGACACCGCCACCGCGATGCCGAGGCCGTCGTGCCGGTGGACTTCGCCGCGCTCGCGGAGGTCGGCGAAATACGGGTACGGATTCGCGAGGAAGGCCGGGTCGGCGAGGTCGAACACGTGCCGACTGTAACCCGCGCCGGGGTGGCCGCCCCGGCGCGGCACGGAGCTACAGATGCAGCCAAAGCCCCAGGTGCAGGTGCAGGCCGTGGTGGTGATGCCCGTGGTGATGGCCGCCGCACAGCAGCAGGCAATGCCGGGCCTGGTCCGCTCTGCCGGGCTCCGGCGCGGCCGAAGCCGTGCCCACCGCGGGCCCGGCCAGCATCAGTCCGAATGCCACGGGAACCGCGGCCAAGGCGGCCCGGCGCTTCGAGGTGCTCATCTGTGTTCCCTTCTCCGCACTGTGGCGCCGGGATGGCGCCGTGATCGAGTATTCGGTGCGGTGCGGGCGAAAGGGCAGGCTGATCACCCGCCATTCGATCGTCCGGATGATGACAACGGTTTTCAGTCACGTTTCCGTGGTACCCGGATGGCCGCTGAAACCCGCCGATCCGGTCGATCCGGTGGCCTGCCGGGTGTCGTCCTCGCCGTCTTCGTCACCAACCCCGGGGGCCTTACGAGGCGTGCGCCTTCCCGCGATAGCGTTCCGAACCGAGCTTTGAGGAGGCTGACGTGGGCAAGGGTTCGCGCAAGAAGGGTCCCAAGACGACCTCGGACCGCAAGCCGAAGGTGCGCGACGTCTTCGTCGGCCAGCCCTTCGAGGGGCTCGCGGCGGAGACCGAACTGATCGCGCTGCGCGAGTTCGTCCCGTCGGCGACGGCGGCGCTGACGCTGGGCTCCGGCGAGAAGGTCACCCTCGGCACGGTGCTGCCGATGGCGGCGGCCGCGTTCGTCCGGTCCGACGGCGAGCGCTACGTCGGGATGCAGGTGCAGACCCGGTCCTCGGACATCAGCCGCGACCTCGGCCGCGCGCTGCGGTGGGTGCTGGACGCCAAGGAGGGTGACGTGCTGTCCGTGCCGGACACCACGACGCCGCCCACCGCCGACGAGAAGGCCCGGCTCCAGGACCTGCTCGACGTGAACGCCGAACTCGACGTCACGCTCTACAACGACTTCGCCTGGTGGCTGCCCGAGGACGCCGACGCGAGCGGTGACGTCGCGCTGTCCCTGGAGCGCGCGAACGCGGCGATCATGCCGACCGAACGCCTCGGCGCGGGCGCGTACTGGGTGCTCGCCGGCGAGAAGGCGCACCTGCGCTGGGTCCGCCCCGAGCCGGAGAACCTCCTGCTGCAAGCGCTTGCGCGGCTGTCCGCGGCCGGTGAGCTGGGCCTCGGCGAGGGCTCCCGCTACGCCGGCTCGTTCCGCGCGCACGGGCTGCTCGTCCCGGTCTGGGATCTCGACCCCGAGGCCCACGCCCGCGAGTGGGCCGACGCGAAGGACCAGCTCGGCGTCCGGCTCGACGCGGCGCTGAAGTCGCTCGACACCGAGCCGCTCAACGCCGCCGAGCGCCGCTCGCGCGACGGCCTCATCGGCCGTCAGCTCACCATCCGCTGACCCTTTCCCTCGCATTTCGTCCTCTGGACGCGGAGCCCCGCATCCAGAGGACGAAATGCGCGAGGATGGGCGCGTGATCCTCCACATCTGCCCCAAGGGCGACTGGGCCGAGGTGCCGGAAGGCGGCGTCTACACCGCCGCGTCGCTCGGCTCCGACGGCTTCATCCACTGCTCGGACCCGGGGACGGCGCATATCCCGGCCAACGCCGTGTTCCCCGGTCGCGCCGATCTCCTGCTGCTGGAAATCGACCCGGCGCTCGTCGGCGCGCCCGTCGTCTGGGAGGACGGCGACCCGCCGCATCCGGCCGGTCTCCAGTTCCCCCACGTGTACGGCCCGATACCCCGTAACGCCGTGGTGGCCGTCCACGAATTCCCTGTTCAGGGGGACGGTACGTTCAGAATTCCCGACTCCGTGTCGAGGCGCTGAGCGAGCGTCACTCGAACTGGTTCGCGGAGAGAGACAACCTGTGGGGGCGGTCATGCGTTTCGGGAGAGGTGGGCCAGGCGAACCTGGCCGGGTGACCCCGGGAGGAGGCGATACGGTGACCGCTGCCGCGACGGTCGTACCGGGCACGGACGTGTGGGGGGCCGGCGAGAGCCGGAGGAGTGACGTGCCGGGTGAGCTCACCGACTTCGGCGACTTCGTGCGGGCCGGTCTGCCGGGGTTGCTGCGGTACGGCCACGCCCTCACCGGGAACCCGCACGACGCCGCCGACCTGGTCCAGACCGTGCTGGAGAAGATCGGTTCCCGCTGGTCGTACGTCCAGCACAAGACCGGCGACCCGATGGCCTACATCCGCCGCTCGATGGCCAACGCGCACATCAGCCGCTGGCGCCGGACCAAACGCGAAAGCCTGGTCGCCGAGCTGCCGGACACCCAGCCGTACCACCAGGCCGACCCGTTCGAGCACGAGCCGTTGTGGCAGGCGTTACGCGCGCTGCCGCCGAGGCAACGCGCGGTGATGGTGCTGCGTTACTACGAAGGCCTGTCCGAAGCCGAGATCGCGGATTCGCTCGGGATCAGCCAGGGCACCGTCAAAAGCCAGGCGAGCAAGGCGATCGCGTCGCTGCGCACGAAGCTCGCCTTGATCGAGCCCGAGGACGAAGGGAGGAAAGCGGAATGAACATGTCCGAAGAGGACGTGCAGCGGAAGCTGCGTGACCTGTTCGCCGATGAGCGGCTGGGCGTGGGACCCACGCTGAATCCCGAGACGATCGTCGCGGGCGCCCGCCGTCGCCGACGCCGTCGCCAGCTGATGCAGACGACGAGCGGGATGGCCGCCGCGGTGGTTCTGCTGGGTGGCGGGGTCACGGTCTTCACGATCCACGACAGGGACAACGGCGCAGCCTTCCCCGGCGGCGACCAGCTCACCATGGGGGCGGCCTCGTCGAGCCTGGCGCGGCCCGGGCCGGCGAGTTCGGCGCCGCCGGTCTCGTCTCCGGCCGCGCCGCCGAATCCGACGTCCGCGCCACCGCACTCGACGGTCTCCGACGAGCCCGTCCAGCCGCCGAAGAGCACGGCTTCCACGAAGCCGCCGGCGCCGCGCAAGGTGACCACCGGCGCGCTGCTGAGCCCCGCCGGCTTCGGCAAGCTCCGGCTCGGGATGAGCGAGGAGGAGGCGGAGGCCGCCGCCGGTCCCCTGCGCGCGAAGGATTGGCGGCAATCCTGCGTCTACGGCTATCTCGAGGGAGCCGCCGTTCCAGGGCCGACGTCGGTGTCCTTGACCGAGGCCGACGGGATCACCGTCATCAACCCGGCCGGGACCGTGCACACCCCGGAAGGAATCGGGGTCGGTTCGACCGAGTCGGACATCCTCGCCGCGTACCCCGGCAGCACGAAGGACGGCAGCGCCTACTTCGCGCCGGCCGGTGCGGGGAGCGCGTACCGGATCTCACTGGCCGCCGACGGGTCGGCCATCGGCATCCTGCTGACCCGCGTCGACCAGGGCTGCCAGTTCAGCTGACGAGAAAACCCGGGCTTCTCCAAGGAGGAGAGCCCGGGTTTTCCCGTGGTGGGAGCGGTGGTCAGTGCGTCAGAGCGCGCCGCCGGCGACCGGGGGCATCCCCGAGTCGGCGCCGCCGTCCCCGACGGATTCGCGGTGCAGGTGGTTCTCCACCTCGAACAGGTTGCCGTTCGCGCGTTTGACGATGTTGAGCAGCGTGGACATCTGGGAGATCTCCTCGACCTGCTCCTTGAGGAACCACTGCGTGAACTGCTCGCCGATGTAGTCCTCTTCGGCGCGGGCGGCCTTGGCCAGCTGCTGGATGTCGGTCGCGACGTCCTTCTCCTGCCGCAGCGCGAGCTCGATCAGCTCGGTGACGTCGGAGAAGTCGTTGCGCACGTCGCCGGTGCCGGGGATCTCCACGTGGTGGTCGGTGTCCAGCATGTACTGGACCAGTGCCATCGCGTGGTTCCGCTCCTCGACGGACTGCTTGTAGAAATGCTTCGCGAGCTGCGGCAGGTCCTCGGCGTCGAACCAGACCGCCAGCGCGATGTACTGCTGGGAGGCGTTGAACTCGTTGTGGATCTGCGCCTGCAGCAGTTCGTAGAACTTCGAGCGCGGTTGCTTCTTGAGGAGGGCCATGTGTTCGACGATACGCCAACTCCTTATTCGATTTCCACTTTTCTCTGGTGACGTACCCCCTATTAGGTTAGTATTACCGATAATAGGTTCACCTCAATTAAGTAAGCCTTCCCTAATGAATGGAAATCAATTAGGGAAGGCTTACTTAATTTGTGGGTCAGATGCTTTCGCGCCGGATGGGGCACGACATGCAGCGCGGTCCGCCGCGGCCGGAGCCCAGTTCGGAGCCGGTGATGGCCAGTACTTCGATACCGGCGTCGGCCAAGCGCGCGTTGGTTTCCACATTACGTTCGTACCCGACGACCACGCCGGGCGCGAGGGCGAGAGTGTTGTTCCCGTCGTCCCATTGCTCGCGTTCCGCGGTGACCGGATCGAGCCCGGTGTCGATGACCCGGAGCCGATCGATTCCCATTGCCTCGGCGGCCGCGGTGAGGAATGGGGCCGGGCCTTCCACCTTCACGGAACCGTCGTCGGTCGGCCGCATCGTGAAGGCGGTCAAGGAATCGCGGGAAAGCGGATACATCACGACGGCGTCGGCGTCGACCATCGTGCAGACGGTGTCCAGATGCATCGTCGCGCGGGTCTGCTGGATGGGCACGGCGAGCACGGTGTGCGCGATCCCGTCGGCGAACACCGACCGCGCCAGTGACTCCGCGCCCGCCGCGGTCGTCCGCTCGCCGACGCCGATGGCCAGCACGCCCGGCGAAAGCAGCATGACGTCACCACCCTCGATAGGCGCCGAATGCGCGCCGTACGCGCGGGCCGCGTGGCGGAACCACGGGTGGTAGGCGTAGATGAGGTCCAGCACGGCGGTCTCGCGGACCCGGGCGGGCATGGTCAGCGAGGAGACCGCGACCCGGTCGCCGATCCACGCCGACGAGTCACGGGTGAAAAGCAGGTTCGGCAGCGGATCGACGGCGAAGTCGTTCGGATGGTTCATCAGCCGGACCAGCGAGGCGCCTTCGGCGGCGGGCAGCTCCTCGAAGGTCATCCCCGCCATCAGGACCTCGGCCAGCGTCGCCGGAGTGGCGCTCGACAAGTGGGAGCGCAGCGAATCGGCGAGGTCGGGGCCGAGCCGCCGCTCGTCGACGGCCGCGTGCACACCCGCCGCGTGGGCACGGGTGTCCGCGAGCGCCGTGCGCAGCGCGTCGGCCAGCAGCAGCACCTCGACACCTCGGCCGCGCAGCACCTCGGCGAACGCGTCGTGCTCCTCCTGCGCGCGGTCCACCCAGGGGATGGAATCGAACAGGAGCTGGTCGTTGTTGCGAGGCGTGAGCCTTTTGAGCTCGTTGCCGGGCCTGTGCAGGAGCACCGCACGCAGGGGGCCGACTTCGCTGTCAACTCGGGGTGGAGTCGTCTCGTCAATCACCCTGTTCAGAGTATGCGGAGCGAAGCTCCTCCGTTGAGGGTGGCGGCGGGGGCATGGATGGACCTAGCTAGGGCAACCAGGAAACTCGCCCTTTGAGCAGCGCGTATCCGACGAAGGAAACGAAATCCAGCGCGGTGTGCGCGGCGATCAGCGGCCACAGCCGGTTCGTCTTCTGCCACAGCCTGCCGAACACCAGGCCCATCACGACATTGCCGACGAACCCGCCGAAACCCTGGTACAGGTGATACGACCCGCGAAGCACCGAAGACGCGACCAGCGCGGTGTTCTCCCGCCAGCCGAGCTGGCGCAGCCTGGTCAGCAGGTACGCGACGACGAGCACTTCTTCGGCGAACGCGTTCCCGAAGGCCGACAACGTCAGCGTGATCGGCCGCCACCACGTCTCGCCCAAAGTGGACGGTTGCACCGACAGGCTGAACCCGAGCCCGTAGGACAGGAAATACAGCCCCAGTCCCGGAATCCCGATCGCGGCGGCGAGCAGCAGACCGTGGACGACGTCGCGGCCCGGGCGCCGCCGGTCGAGGCCGATCTGGGCGAGCTTCATCCCGCCACGCCACAACAGGTACAGCCCGAGCGCGCCCCAGCCGACCAGCTGGCCGGCGCTCAGGAGCTGTTTGAGCAGGTCGACCAGGCTCAAAGTCGCCTGGGGGACGTTCAGCTGCGCCTGTTGCTGCGCCAGCGGCACCGGCTGCAGCAGTGAGTCCACAAGGGACAGCAGACTGCGCAGCCCGGACAGGCCGAGGGTGATGCCGAAGACGACGACCAGTTCGATGACGATCGCGCGGCGGCGCGCCGGATCTTCCACGAATTCCGGCAGCGCCGGGCGTTCGGGACGCAGCCAGCTCATCGGCCGCACGCTACCTTGTGGCTTTCCGGGGGCTGAAGGACGCTTTCACCTCATGTCACGTGGTGAAGGGAGCTTTCACCACGTCGCATGCGGGCATGGTTCCCTTCAGCCCCTGCCGGGCGATCGGTCACGAGCTACCGTCGGGTCATGGCAAGGAGTATCGCGACCAACGAAACCGTCGACCGCGCCGCGCTCGTCGACTTCCTGTCCACCCGGCATCGCGCCATCCTGATGACCACCAAGGCCGACGGCGGTCCACAGCTCTCCCCGGTGACCTGCGGTGTCGACGCCGAGGGCCGCCTGGTCATCTCCACGTACCCGAAGCGCGCGAAGGTCGTCAACATCCGGCGAGAGCCGAAGGTGTCCGCCTGCGTCCTCTCCGACGAGTGGAACGACCAGTGGGTCCAGCTGAACGGCACCGCCGAGGTGCTCGACCTGCCCGACTCGGTCGAGCCGCTGGTCGACTACTTCCGCGCGATCTCCGGCGAGCATCCCGACTGGGACGAATACCGCGAAGCGATGGTCAAGCAGGGCAAGAGCATCATCCGCGTCACCATCGAGTCGTGGGGCCCGGTCGCCAAGGGCGGTTTCCCGGCGGAACTCGCCTAGCCCTGCGGGAAGTACGGGCAGCCGACCAGACGGCGGATCTCGCCGCTCAACTGCTGCGGCCCTTCGACCGGACGCGAGAACGCGAGCCGGACGTCGTGGTCGCCGGAGTCGGCCTCGACCCGCAGCCGCAGCCCGTAGCGGTCCAGCCCGAGCGGCCGGATCCAGCCGCCGCGCAGTTCGGCGGGCACGTGTTTGGCGAGCTGCTGGACGACGTCGGCGTGGTCGGTCTCCAGATGCCGCAGCCACGCGGCTTCGTAGTCGTGGAACGGATCCGGCGGCGCGGCGCTGAACATGTGCGGACGGAGCGAATGCGTGCCCTCGGCGTCGGCGAGCACCAGCGACGCCGGGGTCAGCCGCAGCAAGGTCACGCCGTGCCCGACGTCCAGCAGCCGCTCGTCCGGCCGGGTCTCGGCGATGGAGACCGCGCGGGCCCGCGCCGAAACCTCCGACAGCGGGCGGAGCCAGCCCGTGATCCACAACAGTCCGCGGATGGGTTCCCGCAGGTCGACCGGCGCCTGATCGGTCAGCTCGACCATCACCGCGAGCTCGCCGCGCTGGGCCTCGTGCGCGCGTTTCACCAGGTGGTGCTCGTCCGGCAGCAGGATGCTGACGCTGCCGCTCGTGTGCACGTGGTGCAGCTCCGGGATGACACGGCCGCACTGTCCTGGCTGGTCACGCTGCTCCGCGGTCGGCATCAGCGTCGCCGGCCCGTTGCGGGTGGCGATCGTCTTCGCGCGTTCGGCGGGGTTCGGCGCCGGCGGGCGGCGGATGGACGTCGGTGTGGTCACGGCTCACCTCCTAGTTAGGTGAGCCTAACCTGATCTGGTCGCCGAGTGGAAGTAGCGTGGATCACGTCTCACCGTTTCCGTATACGTTGACCAGGTGGAAGCCCACAGAATCCGGGTGCTCGAACCACCCGAAGGGATTCCGGCGACGAACATGCCGGTCCTGGCACCTCTTCTCGATCGCAACACCGTCACCGCGGGGACGATGGCCATCGCGACCGGACTGCTCGTGGCGGTGGGCGTCCTGCTCGCGGTCTCCGGGGGACACGGGATCGCCGCGCCTCTGGCCCTGCTGGTCTTCATGACACCGTCTTCGGTCTACTTCGGCTACTCCGCCCTTGCCGGATCCTCCTCGATGCGGAAGCTCACCGGCAAGCCGTTCCGGCTGGTGAGCGGGCTGGACGGCGCCGTCGTCGCCGGTTCACGGGTGAGCGTTCCCCTGGACGGGCGGTGGCTCGTCGTGCGGTTCCCCATCCCGCTCCGGACGCAACTCGCGGCACAGCGACGGCTCTGGGTGCTCGGCCCGTTCGTCGTGCTGCCCGGTGTCGTCGTCCCGCGCCGCGGCGCGTTCCGCGACGCTCCGGTGAAGGGCTCGGTCCCGTTGGCCTTCGAGCCGGTGTCACCGGGCCGGATGCTCGCGACGCAGCGGAGATTGCTTTCGGCGTACTACTTCATCAGTGTCGTGATGCTGCTCGTCATGAGCGCCTTCAGCTTCTGGACGTCGGCGGACTATCCGAAGCGGGACAGCATCCTGGTGGAGGCCACGTGGTTGTTCGGTCACGGCTGCGCGGTGGGCGCACTCGGGCTCGCGATCGTCGCGCTGGTGCTGCTCAGGAAGCTGCCCGAACCTCGATGGACCGAACTCGCCGTCGTGTCCGGGCCGGCGTCGATCACCCACTTCGGCATGGTCACGGTGAAGGGCCGGACCGTCCTCCCCGACGGCCGCGAGGTCACCGTCACCGCCGGTGGTTCGGATCAGTCGCTGGCCGCGAACATCGCCGCGACCGGGCGGCTGTGGGTGCTCGGCGTGCCCGTGGCCGGGAAGACGGCGAAGGCCGGAGTGCCCGGTCACGCGGTTTTCGGGCCGGTCCGGTTCGGCCGGTGAAGTCAGCCGAGGGAGCGCCGCGTCGCTTCCTCGGTCTCCACGACACCTCGCCGGATCCCTTCCAGTTGTTCACTCAGTTCGCCGATGGTCGTGGTGTCGAGCAGTGAATCTCCGGTGGCGGCCGACAATTCGGCCGCCCTGGCGACCAGGCCGTCGAGGCCGAGCGCCCCGGATCGCAGCTGTGCCAGCAGTTTCCGCTGCGCGCTCGTAAGCCGCGCGTGCACGTCCTCCTGTGCCTGCACGGCTTCGAGCGACTGGATCAGGTCACCGCGGATGTCGTCGCCGGCGGTCTTCAAATCCTTCCGCAGCCGGGCTTTCTCGGCCGACACCGCGCCGAGATCCACTCGCGCCAGCGCCTTTCCGGTGGCGGACGTGCGGGCGGCCAGCCGCCGGAGGGTGTCGACGGTTTCCCGCACCACCGGCTCCATGTCGGCCACCCGGTCGGCGAGCGGGCCGGTGTCGAGCGAAGCGGAAATCGACCCGAAACCGTCGGCCGCGGCTTCCGCGCGCCGCAGCCAGCCCGCCTCCGGCGAACCGGGCTCGACGTCGGGGAGTGGCCGTTCTTCGGGCTCTGGCAAGGGCTTCGGCCGCGTGGCGGCGGCGACACCGGCGCGTGCGGCCAGCACGGTCACGCCGACGCCGAGCGCGGCGAGCACCGGCAGCTGCACCGCCCAGGCCGCGCCCGCCGACGTCGCCGCGAGGAGCAGTCCCCACGGTTCGGCGAGCTCACGGACGAAGCGCATATCCGAGGATCTCAGAAATTCGAGATCACTGCGGTGAAGACCTGGTCGATCGAGTCCGGTTTGGACGAGTCGTACCCGACCCCCTGGGTGGTCTCGGCGATCTCCTTGAGCACGTCCAGATCGGCGTCGGAACCGTACGCGATGGTGAACATCCGCACCGCCTCACCACCACCCTCGGTCCGCAACTGCCCGATGAGGTTCGGCAGATCGATTCCGCCGGGATCCTCGTTCCGGCCGTCGGTGAGCACGACGACGGCGTTGATCGCGTCCGGATCCAGCCGCTGCTTCATGAACTCGTAGGCGGCCAGCGACGAGTCGTAGAGCCCCGTCCCGTTCTGCGGGGTCAAGCCGTTCAGCCGCGACGCGAGCTCCTGCCTGCCCGGCTCGCCACCGATCGGCGACACCGGCCGCAGCTCGACGAAGTCCTTGTCTCCGTCGAGTTTCGTCGAGAACATCCACAGCCCGACCTTGTCCGCGTCGCTGAACTGCGGCAACGACGCCACAGCCGCCTGTTTCGCGAGATCCATCTTGTTCTTCCCGGTCCCGCCGACGCCGTCGCCCATCGACCCGGAGACGTCGACGACCAGCAGCACGTTCGCCTTCTTCCGCAGGTCCTTCCACGACTTCAGCACCTCGGTCAGCACCGGCGGGCTGGGCGGGCGGATCAGGTTCAGCTTCGAGTCCGGCTCGGCGCCGTTCTCCTTCGTGGTCTGCGAACCGGGTTTGCCGTCGAACGTGCGGAAGCCGATGTCGCTGAACTTCTGTTGCGCTTCGGCGCCGCGCAGATGCGCGAGGAAGTCCGCCGCGACCTGCTTGTGGAGGTCGTCGGCCCAGTTCAGCACGGTGAACGGGTGGTCGGAGTTGAGCGTGCCGTCGCTCGGGTAGATCCCGGCGAGCGGCACCTTCGGCGGCGCGTGCTGCCCGCGTTTCGCCGGGTCGTTGGTGGGATTGCCCTGGTTGTAGCCGACGAGCGAGTTCTCCTCGACCGTGACCGCCGAGATGTACGACATCGCGGCGCCACGGTCGTCGGCCTTCTGCAGATTCGTCAGGAACGTCAGCGTGTTGTCGCCGTAGTGGACGATGGCCTGCTCGACGTTCCGCACGAACGTCTGGGCCTCCGGCTTCGCGAGCGCGTTCGCGGTGAGGTCCGAAGACGTGCCCGTCGCCGCGTAATAGGCGCCGATGGTGGCGTTGAGGCCGGAGGTCGAGATGTTCGGATTCGTCTTGCCCAGCCGGAACTTCCCCCACTCCGGATGGCCGTATTTCGCCCAGCCCTGCGGATCCGTGGCCAGCGCGGCGAGATCCTTCCAGCCGATGCCCTTGCCGGGCCAGCCGAGCGCCTCGGCCATCGGCTTCGGCATCGCGACGACGAGCGGGGCGTTCGCGACCGATTCCGGGTCGCCCTCGGGTACCAGCGCGGGATGGTCGGAGCCGGTGAGGTTCTGGCGCAACAGGTTCACCCAGCCGGACGCGGCGGGTGTCCAGACGTCCGGGCGCGGGCCGTCCACCGCCTCGTTCCAGCCGCGGGACAGCGCCTGCATCGCGGTGCCGGACGATTTCGACTGCACGAGCACGTCCACGCAGCGTCCCGCCACCGTGCGGCCGCTGTAGCCCTTGGCGATCTCGGCGACCACGCCCGCCTTCTCCGGCGAAGACGACACCTGCAGCTTGACCGCGTCACCCGTCGTGCACTTCGCTTCCACGGCCTCCTCGCCGGAGTCGCTCGTGAGCGCGCGCAAACCGATGATCAATCCGATCGCGACCACCGCCGCGGCCACGAACGCCAGGACCTTCCGGCCGCCGCGGGACTGCCCTGGATTCACGACCATGGAGAACCTCCCGGTGAGAAACACCGATTATCCGGAGGTTTCGCCTTGCCGGGCTTGGCGTTGCCGAACCGTTGCGGCCATGGCGGTACTTATCCCGCCATGTTCCCGCATTTAGTCCTCTAAATGCGTCGGCACCTGCTCGCGGCAGCCCTCGAACACCGCATTTAGAGGACTAAATGCATGCCGTCAGGCGCCAGGGCCCCGGCCGGACCAGGTCCACGCGTAGCCGTGATCCTCCGACGCGTCGGCCGCCTCACCGAGATCCAGCGGCGCGAAGGTGTCCACCATGACCGCGGTCTCGTCGAAGAACTGCGCCCCGATCGACGCCTCCGCCGCCCCGGGCTGCGGCCCGTGCGTGAAACCGGACGGGTGCAGCGAAAGCGAGCCGACCTCGATCCCGGAACCCTTGCGCGCCTCGTAGTTCCCGCGGACGTAGAACATCAGCTCGTCCGAGTCGACGTTCGCGTGGTTGTACGGCACCGGGATCGACTCGGGGTGGTAGTCGACCTTGCGCGGGCAGAACGAGCAGACCACGAAGTTCGGGCCCTCGAACGTCTGGTGCACGGGCGGCGGCTGGTGCACGCGGCCGGTGATCGGCTCGAAGTCGTCGATGTTGAACACCCACGGGTACAGGCAGCCGTCCCAGCCGACGACGTCGAACGGGTGGGTCGCGTAGGTGTACCGCGTCAGCCCGGCGCGGTGCCGCACGAGGACCTCGACGTCGGTGCCGTCGACGACCAGCGGCTCCGACGGGCCGCGGATGTCGCGTTCGCAGTACGGCGAGTGCTCCAGGAACTGGCCCTTCGCCGACAGATACCGCTTCGGCGGGCCGATGTGGCCGCGCGCCTCGATGGTCAGCAGCTTCACCCCGTCGCCGTCGTGCGGGAGCACCCGATAGGTGCACGACGTCGGAATGACGAGGTAGTCGCCGTCGCCGACCTCCAGCGAACCGTAGATCGTCTCGACGGTCGCGCCGCCGCCCTGGACGTAGAACAGCTCGTCGCCCGCGGCGTTGCGGTACAGCGGCGACGGCTTGGTCGCGTGGACGAAACCGATGGTGACGTCGGCGTTGCCGAACAGCCGCCGCCGGTCGGTGACCGCGTCGGCCTCGCCGAACTTGAGGTCGTGGGTCTTGAAGGCGCGAGGCTTGAGCGGGTGGTTCGGGGCGATCGGGCCGCGCTCGTCCTCGATCGCGACGGCGTCGACGATCGCGGTGGGCAGGCCGCGGTGATAGAGCAGCGCCGAGTCCGCCGAGAAGCCCTCGACACCCATCAGTTCCTCGGCGTACAGGCCCCCGTCGGGCTTGCGGAACGCCGTGTGGCGCTTGTGCGGGATCTCGCCTACCTGCCGGTAGTAAGGCATCGGAATCTCCCCGGAACGTGTCCGTTGTGCGAACGATTTTGTCCTCATGTCGTACGCTACTAGCGTGTCAGTCGTGTCAAGCGCTGTGGAACTCACGCCACCCGGCCCCCGAGGAATCCCTCCCCTGTTCGCGCGGCTCGTCGACGACTCGGCGTTGTTCCCGCCCGGTGAGGCGTCCATGCCCGAAGCGCTGCGTGCGCACTTCGCGTCGAGGGCCGGTGAACACTCCGGCGTCCTCGGCGTGTTCCTGTGCCAGGCGTCGCGGCTGCCCGAGCTCATCACGGAGCTCATCAAGATCAAACCCAAGGAACCGCTGCCGCTGTCGCTCATCATCGACACCGGCCTCGGCGGCGTCCCGAAGGCGATTTCGATCGTCGAGTCGCGCAGCGAGATCCTCAGCCTGCGCATGGTGGAGATGCCGGCGCCGTCGGACGTCGACGAGGTCTGGCTGGAGCGCGTCTCCGAGTTCGTGCCCGAGGACGTCATCCGCGTGGTCGAGCCGCGGCGCGGCGTCGGCTGGCTGGACGGCGTGCGGAAGGTGATCGAGCACGGCAGCTGGCCGAAGATCCGCTGCGGGGGCAAGGCGGGCGAGAACTTCCCCAGCGTCGACGAGGTCGCCGACTTCCTCGCCGTGGTCAGCGGCTCGACCGGGGCGTCGTTCAAGGCGACGAACAGCCTGCACCGCGCCGTCCGGCACACCGAGGAGTCGAGCGGGTTCACCCACCACGGGTTCCTGAACCTGATCGTGGCGTCCGCGCGCTGCCTCTCGGGCGGTGACGTGCGCGCCGCCCTCGAATCGACCGACGGCGCCGCGCTGGCCGCCGAGGCCAAGGGGATGTCGGACGAGGCGGCGAAGGCCGTTCGCGGGCTCTTCGCCTCCTACGCGGCCGCCTCGTTCGACGAGCCGGTCGCCGACCTCGGAGAACTCGGGCTGCTGTGAATATCGCGCTGCCGCTATCGCGCTGCCAGGGCGCTCGTGACCGTCGATGGTCACGTGTTCTTGGAGGGCGCCCTGTCATCGCGATAGCGGGGCCTTCGGCCGAAAGGCGCGACTTCAAGGGATCAAGGGACCTTTGGTCGCTTCGGGCGGGTCGGCCGTGACCCGCGAAGGGTCACTCACCCTCGACCGGGGCCTCGCCTTGTTGCAGGCCGTGGCGGACGCCGGTGGCGAGGCGGCGACGATCTCCGAACTCGCCGTCGCCATCGGCGCGAGCCGGGCCGCCGTCTACCGGCTGCTCGTCCCGCTGTCCGAGCGTGGCCTGGTGTGGCGCGACGGCAACAAGGTGCGGCTGGGAGTCGGCCTGCTCCGGCTCGCCGGACAGGTCCTCCCGCAGCTCCGCGAGGCCGCGAGGCCGGTCCTGCGTGAGCTGGCGGAGAAGGTCGGCGCGACGGCGCACCTGTCGGTCGCGCAGGGGGACCAGGCACAGGCCGTCGCGGTCGTCGAACCGTCCTGGACGAGCTTTCACGTCGCCTACCGCGTCGGGACCCGGCATCCGCTGTCCGCCGGCGCCGCGGGCAAGGCGATCACGCTGCGTCCCGGCGGCGGCGAAGGCTGGGTCACCTCGTCGGGTGAGCTGGAGGCGGGGGCGTCCGGGGTCGCCGCGCCCGTTCGCGGGGTGCCCGGCCTGAAGGCGAGCGTCGGCGTCGTGTCCCTCGAGCCACTGGAGGCGTCCGTGGTGGGCCCGGCGGTCGTGGCGGCCGCAGTCCGGCTGGCCGAGGTGCTGAAGCAGCCCGAGTAGCGCGTCAGCGGTGGCTGAGCAGCGGGCGGACCATGGTCGCCAGCAGCGTGAGATCGACCGCGAACAGCAGCCGCTCGAACAGGCCGAGCGTGACCTCCTGATGCGACGGACCGGTGACCATCGTCCAGACGAACCCGCCGAGCACGATCACCACCGCGGCGAAGCTGGCCACCGAAAGCCGCCGGATCGTCGTGCGGCGCGGCTCCCACGGGCATCGCGCCCGGCCGCGGCGGGTCAGCACCCAGGCGGCGGCGGGCAGCGCGAGGAAGGCCGCGAGCGCCGCGTAGTTGTGGATCTGCCCGGCCAGTGACCGGGCCTGGCCCTCAGGGTCGACGGGGACGAGCGCGAGGACGAACAGCCCGGCGCACCACACGCCGAGGAGGGCGAGGACGGACTCGTAGCCCCGGCGGTGCGCTTTCGCGATCCCGCCGAGCAGCGCGAGCGAGCCGAAGCCCAGCGCCAGGCACATCGCGCCGAACAGCGGGGCCGCCGTCGAGCCGGGCGAGAGGTAGCCGTAGACGTACTCGGACAGCGTCTGCCAGACCGGGCTGACCTGGCTGGACAGCCTCAGGTGCAGGTCGATCGAGATGGCGACCGCGACGGCCATGCCGAAGACCGCCAGCCTGCCGTGCACAGGGGAAACGGCAAGCGTCTTCGGCGAGGTCACGACCGGTTTCTCCAGGCAAGTCGGGGCGGGTGTTCACCTTTTCGTTCCCGAAAGGTTACCCGGCGACCCTGTGAAGAACCCGTGCGGTTCAGAACACCAGCTGGGCCAGCGCGAACAGGGAGAACCCGGCGAAGACGAACCCGGCCACACGCTGGATGAGCTTGGGGCGGATCCGGCTGCGGACCTTCGCGCCGATGAAGACGGCGAGCCCGGCGACGGCGACAAGCGCGGCGAACGAGCCGATGGCGACCGCGAACGGATTGCCGAAGCGGGCCGTGAGACTGGCCGTCGCGAGCTGGGAGGCGTCACCCCATTCGGCGGCGAACAGCACACCGAACGACGTCAGCGCGGAGCGGAAGAAGGTCGCCGGGCCCGGGCCGGAACGCGACGCGTCCTCTCCGCCGTCCTTGGCGGGACTGAACCCTTCACGAAGCAGCATGAACGCGCCGATACCGAACATCGCGGCGACGATCACGGTCACCAGTGTCTCCGGCAGCAAAGTGAGCACACTGCCGAAGGTGGCGGCGATCGCGGATTGCACGGCGAATGCGGCGGTGACCCCGGCGAATACCGGCCACGCGCGGAAACGGGTGGTGAGAACGAGGGTGGCGACGAGGGTCTTGTCCGGTAGCTCCACGGCCAGTACCAGGCCAAACGCGCTGATCAGCGCCAACATCGAGCTCGACATGACAGTGCTTCACCCCTTTCACTGCAACGATAAAGGGGCGATTCAGAGAAAGGCAAGCTGATGGCTTTTCCGAATCGCCCGGCATGTGCGGGCGAATTGTTTTTCGCGGCCGGGCTGAATTGGGATTTCGGCAAACCGAATTCTTTTTTCCGGCTCCACTGGTAGCGTCCGGGCGCATGGACGAGAGAGCGCGGATCGAGGACGTGTGCAAGCGGCTGAAGGAGCACTACGTGTTCCCCGACGTCGCCGAGAAGCTGACCGTGTTCCTGCGGGCGCGGTTGCGTGACGGCGCGTACGCGGGGCTCGACGATCAGGCGTTCGCCGTCGCGGTCACCGCGGATCTGCAATCGGTCAACGGGGACAAACACCTGCGGCTACGGCACCACGTCGATCCGCTGCCCGAGGTGGACGGGGAGTCGTTCGATCCCGAGCGGTACCGGCGCGAGGCGGAGCTGAACGGCCACGGCATCGCGTCGGCGCGGCGGCTGGCGGGCAACGTCGGCTACCTGGAGACCAAGCTGCTCTACGGGGCGGACGTCGCCGGCGAGGCGCTGGCCGCGGCGATGACGCTGCTCGCGACCACCGACGCGCTGATCATCGACGTCCGGGAGAACCGGGGCGGGGATCCGATGGCGGTCGCACTGATCATCAGCTACCTGGTCGGCGAGCCGACGCATTTCAACAGTATCCATCTGCGCGACGGCGACGTGACGAACCAGTTCTGGACACTGCCGTACGTACCGGGCCGCAAGTTCGGCGCGGACAAGCCGGTGTGGGTGCTGACCGGGCCGACGACGTTCTCCGGTGCCGAAGATCTGAGCTACTCGTTGCAGCAACTGGGGCGGGCGAAGACGGTCGGCGCGGTCACCGGTGGCGGGGCGAACCCGCGGCGTCAGTACAAAGTGGACACCCATCTGGATGTCACCGTCCCGGGTGGACGGGCCGTGAACCCGGTCACGGGGACCAACTGGGAAGGCGTCGGCGTCCAGCCCGATATCGCCGTCGACGTCGAGGCCGCTTTCGACACGGCGTACGCGTTGGCGCTGGAACAGGTGCTGACGCTGGGGGATTCGGGCGTGCGGCGGCAGGTCGCCGACGAGGCGAGGCTCACTCTCGCCGGCCTCGGCTGACCTGGGCGCGGGACCTACGTCCCGGCGAGATCGGGACCACTTGGACTGGCGGGCGCATCGGGCGTTGAGCAGGCTTGAGGCGTGGAAGTTCTCGATCTCGCTCGATGGCAGTTCGGTATCACCACCGTCTATCACTTCCTGATGGTCCCGCTGACCATCGGGCTTTCCGTCCTGGTCGCCGGGATGCAGACGGCCTGGGTCCGCACGGGTGATCAGCGGTACCTGAAGATGACCAAGTTCTGGGGGAAACTCCTGCTGGTCAACTTCGCGATGGGCGTGGTCACCGGAATCGTGCAGGAGTTCCAGTTCGGGATGAACTGGAGCGCGTACTCGCGGTTCGTCGGTGACGTGTTCGGCGCGCCGCTGGCGATGGAGGGGCTCGTCGCGTTCTTCGTCGAGTCGACCTTCCTCGGGCTGTGGATCTTCGGCTGGGACAAGCTGCCGAAGAAGGTCCACCTGGCGTGCGCGTGGGCGTACTCGCTGGCGACGGTGGCGTCCGCGTACTTCATCCTGGCGGCGAACTCGTGGATGCAGCATCCGGTCGGGGTCGAGTTCGTCGATGGGAAGCCGACGATGAACTCGATCTGGGCGGTGCTGACGAACAACACCGCGCTGGCCGCGATCCCGCACACGCTCGCGGGCGCGTTCTCGGTGGCGGCGGCGTTCCTGGTCGGTGTCGCGGGCTGGCAGCTGTGGCGCAAGCGTTCGGAGGACGACGAGCACCGCGCGGTGTGGCGTTCGTCGTTGCGTCTCGGCGGCTGGACCGGTGTGGTGGCGTTCGCGGTGCTGGCGATCACCGGCGACCTGCAGGGCAAGCTGATGTTCGAGCAGCAGCCGATGAAGATGGCGTCGGCGGAAGCGCTGTGCCACACGGAGAAGCCGGCGAGTTTCTCGATCATCGCGATCGGCGACGTGCGCGGCTCGAACTGTGAGGACGTCAAGACGTTCAACGTGCCCGCCCTGCTCTCGTTCTTGGCGCACAACGACTTCACGACCGAGGTCAAGGGCGTGGAGAACCTGGTGACCGAGTACCAGGCGAAGTACGGCACGAACTACCCGGACGACCCGCAGCTCGGTTCGCTGGCGGGCAAGCCGATCGACTACGTGCCCAACCTGCCGGTGACCTACTGGGGTTTCCGCGCGATGATCGGCTTCGGCGCGATCTCGGCCGGGATCGGGGTGCTCGCGCTGTGGCTGACCCGGCGCGGGCGGATCCCCGGGCGACGCTGGTTCCCGTGGCTCGTGCTCGGCGGGATCGCGACGCCGTTCATCGGCAACAGCGCCGGCTGGATCTTCACCGAGATGGGCCGTCAGCCGTTCGTGGTGGTGCCGAACCCGACCGGTGTCGACGGGGTGTGGATGTTCACCGCGCAGGCGGTCTCGAAGTTGTCCACAGGCGAGGTCTGGACGTCGCTGATCGCCCTGACGACCGTCTACGCGGTGCTCGGCGTGGTCGAGGTCTACCTGATGAGGAAGTACGTGCGGGGCGGCGTCGACGCCGTCATGCCACCTAAGAAACCAGCCTCGACCAGCAAGAACGACGATGCGAAAGGCGGTGACGGCGATGACGACGCGCTGGCCTTCGCCTACTGATCGCCTCTTGATGTCACCTACCCAGCCCCCCGCCCTTCCCGGGGGACGGCCCCGCACCCAGCGTATCAGGGGTATCGCTCAGGCGGGTTACCCACAGCGGATCTGTGGACAACTTGAGCGGTTGTGGATAACTCAGGGCGACCGGGGGACGTTCAGGCGGTCTGGGGCGATGGAGGCGGGTTGCGAAAGCCACTTTCGCAACGCTCAAGGTTGCGAAAGTGGCTTTCGCAACCCTTGGGCCGGCCACACGCCAGGGCAAGCGCAGAGCAGCCCGACCGTTCCGGGCGGGCTGAAAGCGTCCTTCACCGCGTCGCATGCGGGCAAAGCGTCCTTCAGCCCCCGGAAGCCAGGAAAGTGAGCATCCGATGACCCTCGAAACGATCTGGTTCTGCGTCATCGCCCTCTTCTGGCTCGGCTACCTCTTCCTCGAAGGCTTCGACTTCGGCGTCGGCATGCTCATGCCGGTCCTCGCGAAGGACAACACCGAGCGCCGCGTCATGGTCAACACGATCGGCCCGGTCTGGGACGGCAACGAGGTCTGGCTGATCGTCGCCGGCGGCGCGATGTTCGCCGCGTTCCCCGGCTGGTACGCGTCGCTGTTCTCGGCCGCCTACCTGCCGCTCCTGGTGGTCCTGCTCGCCCTCATCGGCCGCGGCGTCGCGTTCGAGTACCGCGGAAAGGTCGACTCCGACCGCTGGCGCCGCAACTGGGACCGCGTCATCGGCATCGGTTCGTGGGTCCCGCCGTTCGGCGTCGGCCTGCTCCTCGCGACCACCGTCCTCGGCCTCCCGCTCGACGCCGACGGCGACCGCGTCGGCGGCCCGTTCGCCGCCCTCAGCCTCGAAACCCTGCTCGGCGCGATCGCGGTGGTCGGGTTCTCGCTGGTCCACGGCGCCGCGTTCCTCGCGCTCAAGACCGAAGGCGACCTCCGCCATCGCGCCCGGAACCTCGCCACGCGCCTGCTCCCGGTCGCGCTGCTGCCGTTGCTCGCTTTCCTCATCGTCGTGCAGTTGCGCTCGGGTGATCTGTGGACGCTGTTCCTCGTCGGTGTCGCCGTCGTCGCCGCGGTCCTCGCGTGGTTCAAGATCCGCGCCGGTCGCGAAGGACAGGCGTTCGCCGCGCTCGGCGGGGTCATCGGCGCCGCCGCGGTCGCGATCTTCGTCGCGCTGTACCCGAACGTCCTGCCGTCCACTTTGGACCCGGCGAACACGCTGACGATCGCGGGCGAGGCGTCGAGCCCGTACACGTTGACCGTGATGACCTGGGTCGCGCTGTTTGGCGCGCCCGCCGTCCTGATCTACCAGGGCTGGACGTACTGGGTGTTCCGCAAGCGCATCGGCACCCGGCACATCCCACCGGTGCACGCACCATGACCGAACTTCCCGGCCGCGACACCCTTTCCGCCACGGAGTCCACAATGGACTCAGCGCGACCGGGGAAGGGTCCGCTCGGCGCGCTGGCTCCACTTTCGAGTGCGGCGCGCCGGGCGTTGATCCTCAGCGGGATCCTGTCCTTCGTCAACGCGCTCTTGCTGGTGGGACAAGCGTTCCTGCTGGCCGACGTCCTCTCCGCGGTCGTCCGCGGAACACCGGGGGACCGCACCGCCCAGCTGGCCGTGCTGCTCGCGCTCGTCGCAGGGCGCGCGTCGACCGGCTGGGCGGTGCGGATCGTTTCCGTTCGCGCGGCCGCCCGCGCGAAGGAGGAGCTGCGCGCCAAAGCCCTCGACCACGCCTTGAAACTCGGCCCGGAATGGATCGCGCGCCGCGGTCACGGCGAGCTGACGTCGTTGACCACCAAGGGACTCGACGCGCTCGACGCCTACTTCACCCAGTATCTCCCGGCACTGGTGACCGCCGCGATCGTGCCGCTCGCCGCCGGTGTCGCGATCCTGTTCGCCGACTGGCCGTCGGCCCTGCTCGTCGTGATCACCGTGCCGCTCGTGCCGATGTTCGCGATCCTGATCGGCAAGCACACCGCCGAGCGCGTCGCCGAAGCCGCCGACGCCGAACAACGGCTGTCCGGGCATCTGCTGGAACTCGTCCGCGCGCTGCCGATCCTCAGCGCGTTCCGCCGCGCCGGGGCGCAGGCCGAGACGGTCCGGAAGATCTCCGAACGTCATCGCCGCACGACGCTCAAGACGTTGAAGGTCGCGTTCGCGTCGGCGTTCGCGCTGGAACTGATCGCGACGCTTTCGGTCGCGCTGGTCGCGGTCGTGATCGGCGTCCGCCTGGTCTCCGGCGAACTGCCGCTGGCCATCGGGCTCGGCGTGCTGATCCTCGTGCCGGAGTGCTACCAGCCGCTGCGCGCGGTCGGCGCCGCGTTCCACGCCAGCGAAGACGGCGTCGAGGCCGTCCGCCGCGTCGCCGACGTGCTCGCGGAACCCTTGCCGCCCAACGGTTCCGGGGCGACCACCAAGGGCGAGATCGACGTCCGGGGCCTGCGCGTCGCCAGGCGCGGCGGATTCGCGCCCGACGGCGAGACGTTCAGCGTCCGGCCCGGTGAGATCACCTGGCTGCGCGCGCCCAGCGGCGGCGGCAAATCGACGACGCTCGCCACGCTGCTCGGTTTCGTGCAGGCGCACGACGGGACGATCACCGTCGCCGGTACCGACCTCGCCGACGCCGACCTGGAGCGCTGGCGCGAGAACGTCGCCTGGGTGCCGCAGTCGCCGGTGTTCGGCGGGGGCACCGTCCGCGAGGAGGCCGGCGGCGAAGACTTCCTCGGTGAACTCGGGCTGGCCGGGCTCGCCGAACGGCCGGTTTCGAAGCTTTCACAGGGACAACGCCAGCGCGTCGCGGTGGCGCGGGCGTTGACGCGGGTCCGCGCGGGCGCATGGCTGCTCCTGCTCGACGAACCCACCGCCCACCTCGACGAGGCCAACGCCTCGCGCGTCATGGCCGCCGTCCGGAAGGCCGTCGGCCACGGTGCCGCCGCGATCATCGCCGCCCACGAGCGCACTTCCGGTGTCGACATGTCGACCACGGCGACGGTCGACTCCGGAACCACTGAAGACGGACAGACCGTCAGGCCGCTGCCTTGGCGCGACCTGCTGCACCCGAGGTTCTTCGGTGGCGCGTTGCTCGGTGCCGCCGCATTGCTCGCCGGGGTCGCGCTGACCGCGCTTTCCGGCTGGCTGATCGCCAAGGCGTCACAACAGCCGCCGATCCTGACCCTGACGGTGCTGATCGTCGGCGTGCGGACGTTCGGCCTCGCCCGCGCGGGGCTGCGCTACCTCGAACGGCTGGTCACGCACGACGCCGCGTTCCGGATCGCCGGAAGCCTGCGCGTCCGGCTGTGGGACTCGCTGGTGCGGCTCGGCCCGGCTCGCGCGCTTCGGGCCGGTGAGGAACAACGACGGCTCGTCGGCGACACCGACACCGTGCGCGACCTGCTCCCGCGGGTGATCACGCCGCTGATCGTGGTCGCGCTGGTGGCCGTCGGCGCCGTCGCGGTCCAGGCCACCGTGCTGCCCGAAGCCGGGCTCGCGCTGGCCGCGGCCGTGCTGGTCAGCGCGTTCGCGCCGCTGCTCGCGCTCCGGGTGGAACGCCGCGCGACCAGTGCGCTGGCCGCCGGACGGCGTTCGGTGTCGGCGCAGGTGCTGAGCCTGTTCGAAGCCGCCGCCGAACTGATCGCGTACGGGGTCGACAAAGAGCGACGTCGCCGAATCGCCACGACCGACGCGGCGCTGACCGCCGAAGCCCGGCGACAGGCCTTCGGCGCCGGCGCGGCCGACGCCCTGATCATCCTGGCGACGGGGGTCGCCACCGTCGTGAGCACCGGGTTCGCCGTGAGCGCCGTCGCCGCAGGCGCGCTGAACCCGGTCCTCGCGCCGGTGGTCGCCTTGGTGCCGCTCGCACTGGCGGAGGTCCTCTCCCTTCTTCCGCCCGCCGCGCAGCACTGGGACACCCTGCGCCAGGCCCGTCTGCGCCTCGCCGCGTGCAATGAACGGTCCGTTCCTTGCAAAATTCGCAAGGAAAGCCCCGTTCCTGACACCGGCGGGGTGCGGATCCGCGACGCCGACCTCGGCTGGCCCGGCACCGAGCACCCGGTCCTCACCGGCGTCGACCTCGACATCGCGCCCGGCACGCACGTCGCCGTCGTCGGCCCGAGCGGCGCCGGGAAGTCGACGCTCGTCGCGGCCCTGCTCGGTTTCCTCAAGCCGAGCAAGGGTGACGTCGCCGTTCCCGAGAACGTCGCCTGGGCGCCGCAGGAGCCGATGCTCGTCTCGACCACGGTCGCCGAGAACCTGCGCCTGGCCAAGCCGACGGCATCCGAGGCCGACCTGCGGAAAGCCTTGTACCAGGCGGTTCTCGAGGACGTCGAGCTCACGACGATGCTCGACAGCGCCGGCGCCGGGCTCTCGGGCGGGCAGGCGCAGCGGGTCGCGCTGGCACGGGCCGTGCTCGGTGCCGCGCGGGCCGATCTCGTCCTGCTCGACGAGCCCACCGCCCATCTCGACGAGCCGACCGCGCGCGCCGTCCGCGAACGGCTCGGTGAGGCGCTCGCCGGGAAGACCGTCGTCCACGTCACGCACAACGCCGCCGAAGCCGACGGCGCGGACGTGATCCTGGAGGTGCGGGAGGGCCGCGTCACAGCGCGCGCGATGGCCGGAGCCGACTAATGTCGATAGCGCTCATGGATCCCACGCTTGCCGCGCGCGCACTGTCCGCCGCCACCGAGATCACCGGCACCGCCCTGTCGGGTGAAGACCCGGGCGACGTGCTGGAGACCGTGGTCGCCCGCGCCGTCGAACTGGCCGAGGCCGACCTCGGTCTCGTCATGGTGCGCGCGGACGACGGCCAGGTGGTCGCCGAGGCGGCGCACGGGGACACCACCCAAGGGCTCCGGGGGCTGGCTTTTTCCGCCGATTCCGCCGCGGGTCAGGTCGCCAGGGGCGGGAAACCGGTGGTCAGCGAGGATTTCACCGTCGACCCCCGCACGGCGCCGTTCGTGCCGCCGGAGCTTCAGGGCTTCGGGCCTTTCGCCGCGTCGGCGTTCGGCGCGGGCGGGCGCGTGCTCGGCGCGCTCACCGTGTACCGCCGCCACGGCGGGGAACCGTTCTCCGCCAGCACGGTCGAGGTGCTCACGGCGTTCGCCGCGCAGGCGGGTGTGGTGCTGGCGCTCGCGGAAGGCGCCAACGCCCGGCATCGCGTCACCCTCTATCAAGAGCGTGAACGCATCGCGCGCGAGCTGCACGACGTCATCGTGCAGCGACTTTACGGCGCCGGGATGCAGCTCGACCGCGTCCGCAAGAACATGCGGAAACGGTTCGCGCAGGCCGACGGCGCGCGGCTGTCCGAGGCGATCGACCAGCTCGACCAGACCATCGAAGAGATCCGTGGCACGGTGCGCGCCCTGCGCAGCCCGGAACCCGCGAACCAGCCGGTCACCGCCACCGACCTCGCCGAGTCCGCACGCGGCGAAGTACGGATCGCGGGCGAGCTGCTCGGCTACCCACCGACCCTCGAACTGTCGGGCGAGCTGGCCGACATCCCCGCCGAACAGGCGGACCACATCCGCGCGGCCCTGCGCGAAGCACTGTCCAATGTGGTCAGACACTCCGGCGCGAGCGAGACCCGCGTGACCCTCAGCCGGGACGTGGAAGGCGTCAAGCTCCGCGTGCGGGACAACGGATCCGGTGTTCCGCAGGGAGTGGCCAAACGCGGTCTCCGGCATCTCGCCGAACGAGCGACGACATCCGGCGGGCGCTTTTCGATCAATTCCTCCCCGAGTCTGGGGACTTTGGTCGCTTTCGACGTTCCGCTCGATCAAAACGGGTGAAATTAACGGTAACAGCTGGAGCCGGTGCGCGACTGTAAGTGCATCGAACGCGCTCGGAGCGCGAATTCCCAGTGAAAGGACTCCCCATGTCCTCGGTTCGTCGCGCCCTCGGCACGGCTGTCATCCTCGCCGGATTCTCCTTGTTCGGCCCCGCTTCCGTGGCGTTCGCGCTGGCGGAAGCGCCCTCGATCGCCGACCTGGACTGCGGGAACTTCCAGTTCCAGGAAGAGGCGCAAGCCGTACTCGAGAAGGATCGATCCGATCCGCACGGGCTCGATCGAGACAAGGACGGTGTCGCCTGCGAAGACCTTCCCAAGCGCGGAACGGTGCCGTCCGGAACGACCACGCCCACCGCGCCGCCGAGCACCACGAAACCGCCGAGCACCACGAAAACGACGGCGCCGCGATCCACCGACAAGGATTGCGCCGATTTCCCGTCACAGGCCGCCGCGCAGGCCGAGCTCGAGAAGAATCCGCGGGACCCGCACAAGCTCGACGGTGACCACGACGGATACGCCTGCGAATCCCGGTTCGGCGAACCGGCGAAATCGGGCCAGGTCAAGGTCAAACCCGTCGGCGGCGTCGCGACCGGCGGCGGAGAGGCCAACGGTGGCCCCCTGGAGGTCGCCGCGGTCGCGCTGACCGGCGCGGCCCTGCTGACCGCGACGGCGGCGGGCGCGTCCCTGGTGCTCCGGCGGCGTGCCGAACGATGACCGGGGCGTTCTGGCGCCGGTGGCCGTTTCCACTGGTCATCGGCGCCCTCATCGGGGTGGTGTGCGCGGTCGTGCTGACCGCGTGCGCCGTTCCGCCGCCGGGCAAGGTCGCGGCGCCGGCGCCGCCAACCACCATCTCCTCGGCGACGCCTTCTCCTACGGCTGTCTCCCCGCTCGCGCCCGCCCGGCCCGCGAAGCTCGAAATCCCCGCGATCGGGGTCCGCACCGGCGAGATCATCGACCTCGGCCTGGCCGGTGACGGCACCCTGGAGGTGCCGCACGACGCGATCACCACGGGTTGGTTCACCGGTGGCCCGGCACCCGGCGAGATCGGGCCGGCCGTCCTCGCCGGACACGTCGACTACAAGAAGATCCCCGGCGTCTTCGTCCGGCTCAAGGAACTGAAGGCCGGCGACCAAGCCCTCGTCCACCGCGAGGACGGGATCACCGCGGTGTTCACCGTGTACGCCGTCGAAAGGCATGCGAAGGCGTCCTTCCCCACGGAGAAGGTCTACGGCGACACGACCGGGCCCGAACTGCGCCTGATCACCTGCGGCGGTGATTTCGACTCCTCGACCGGCAACTACCTCGACAACGTCATCGCCTATGCGAAGCTGACCCGCGTTTAGATTCGGAGGATGCGCACCGTCTACGTCGTCACGCATCCGGAGGCCACCCACCACGTCGACCGCCTGGTGGGTGGCTGGTTCGACGCCGAACTCACCCCCGACGGTGAACGCGCGGCCGCGGTCGTCGCCGAATCGCTGCGGACGAAGGTGCCGGACGAGGTGGAGCTCTACTCCTCGGATCTGCGCCGCACCGCGCGGACCGCGGAACTGATCGGCGAACGGCTCGGCGTGGCCCCGATCCTGGACCGGCGGCTGCGCGAGAAGTCGTATGGGGAAGCCGGCGGCAAGCCGCAGGAATGGCTCGACAGCAGGTTCGTCCCGCCGCCCGCGTCCGGCGACCGGCTGGGGCACGACGAGGGAATCCCCGGCGCCGAAACGAAAGGCGCGATGGCGGCCAGGGTGTACGCGGCCATGGAGTCGATCCTGGAAAGCCGTTGCGAACACCAGATCGTCGTCACACACGGCGGTGCGCTCACCTTCGTGATCGCCGCGTGGATCCGGATGCCGCTCGAATCGGCCGGGTACGTCGACTTCCGCGCTTCACCCGGCAGTGTCACGGTGCTGCGCGAGGACGACTTCTTCCACAACCGGCAGGTCGTGATCGGCCGTCTCCCGACCGGAGAGGCCGATCGTTGATAGCCTCGGTACGAGCCGTGACGAGGGGAACACGCCGTGTGGGAAGCCGTTCTGGGTGAAGCCGTGAAAGCGCTGGCGGTCGGCGCCGCCGGCGGGGTGAAGGACCTGGTGGCCAAGCGGCTCGCCCGGCGCCGCACCGCACAGGACGTCGAGGCGCTGCTCGCGGATCCCGGCAGCGCCGAGCGCGCGGTCCGGGAACTGGTCGAAACCGATCCCGGATTCGCCGAGCGGCTGCAGGAGATCCTCGCCGGAGACGGCACCGGCGTCCGCGACGTGCCAGGCGCGCCCGCGCATTTCGTCGACCGCGACAGGGAACGGCAGAGCGCTTCGGGGCCGGGCGTCCACGTCATCACCGGTCCGCGCGGGGCCGGGAAGAGCGCGCTCGTGTACCGGCTCGCGGACGACCTCCGCGACCGGTATCCGGATCAGGTCTACGTCGACCTCGCGGACTATCGCGACGGCACCGTGCTGCGCCGCTCGGAGGTGGCGACCAGGGTCCTGCGCGCGCTCGGGGTCGAGACGAATCTGGTGACCACGAACCCCGCCGAGCTGTGGGCCCAGTACCGGTCGGTCACCGCCCGGCGCCGGTTCCTCCTGGCACTGGACAACGCCGAAGTGGCCACGGACGTCCGCGAGCTGATCCCTCCGTCGCCGTCGAGTCTCGTGCTGGTGACCGCCATCCGCCAGGACGACGACCTGCTGGCCGGCACTGTCGCCGCGCCGATCGAACTGGACTCCCTCGAACGGGATTTCGCCCTCGAACTCCTCGGCAAGGCGTCGGATCCGGCGGCCGTCGAGGCGGAACGCGACGCCGCCGCCGAGCTGGCCGCCCTGTGCGACCACATGCCGTTCGCCCTGGTGCAGGCGGGAATCCGGATCCGCAAACGGCTGCGGCGTGGGCCCGGCGTGGTCGCGTCGGTACTCGCCGATTTCCGGCGGACCGGGGTGCTCGGGGGCGTCGACGTCATCGCGATGGCGTTCGAGCAGTCGTTCGCCGAGTTGTCCGCCGACGCCGCCGAGCTCTGCGAACTGCTGGCCGCCCATCCCGGGCCCGATTTCACGACGGCGTCGGCGGCCGCGGTCTTCGGAAGACCCGCCGGAGACGCGCTCGACGAACTCACGGACGCCGGGTTCCTGGCGCCCACGGGCACTCCTCGGCAGCGGCTGTTCAACCTGATCCGGGAGGGGGCGCGCCGGCGCGGGACCAGGGACGTCGCGACCGATCGGGCGTTGGTCTTCTTCCGTGACCAGGCCGTCGCCGCGGACCACCGCACCAGCCCGGATCGCCTGCGTTGCTACGAGCCGGTTTCCGTGCCCGCCCCGGATTTCGAGGGCAAGGCGCCGCTCGACTGGGTCGAGGACGCGCGGGAAACCTATGGCGCGCTGGCGTTTCAGGCCTACGAGCGGAAACGGGACGTCGAACTCGGGCAGATCTGCGGCGCGCTGGAAGTGCTCATGCTCAACCGCGGGCATCACCGGCTTTTCGCCCACATCAACCACTTCGGCCTCCTTGCGGCGAGGCGGCACGGCGAACCGGCGCTGACCACGAGGATTCTCAGCCAGCAAGGCCGTACTTTCTTCTTGCTGCACGATTTCGACCGCGCCCAGCCGCTGCTGGAAGAGGCGCTCGAAACGGTCCGGACCCTGGACGATCCCGCGCTGGAGTCTTCCGTGCAGGAGTTCTGCGGCCGGTTTCACGAAGAGAAGGGGCTTCTCCCGGCGGCCGCGGACTTCCTGTGGCGAGCCGTGACGCTGGACCGCGCGATGGCCGAGGCGGGCCGCCGGTCACTCGGCATCCACACCCGCATGCTGGCGAACGTGCTGCTGAAGGCCGGCGCGTACGAGCACGTCTGGGCGTTGCTCGCCGAGTCAGCGCAGCAGTTCCCCGCGTCGGACAGCCGGAACCTCGGCCGGGTGTCCATGGTGCGGGCCAAGTACCTCCGGACGGTCGGCCACTACGACGACGCCGAACGCGAACTGCTCGCAGCGTGGCGGCTGGTTTCCGGTGCGACGCAGTACACGGCCGAGTTCGAGGAGGAGTTCGGCAGGCTTTCCGCGGCGCGCGGGGACCACGGCCGGGCGCACACGCATTTCCAGCGTGCCTGGCAGACGTACTTCGACGCGGGGCATCCGCGGGAGGCGGAGTTCCGTTCGGTCCTGGCTAACACCGGGCGACGGTGACGGGCCGCCCGCCGACCGTGTGCGTCCCTTCGACATCCGCGTGCGAGGCGAGCAGAAGGTAGAGATGACTCGCCAGGAGGGTCGGGTCGGTTTCCGCCGACAGCAGGAAATCGCCGCGGTCCCGGACCCGCGCGAGACAGCCGCCGGGGGCGGGAGCGGCGACGAGCCGGGCGAGCGGCCAGTGGGTGAGCAGCTCGTCGAACCGGCCGGGATCCTCGGCGAACACGATGGCCGCGCCGTCCAGCTCGCGCAGCGTCGCTTGATCCGCGTGGGCGAGAACATGCCGGTGGCGCAGGCCTTCCGGCCGGGTGGCAGCGGGAAACCGGACCAGCTTCCCGGTTTCGTCCCGGCCGGCGGCGAGCGCCGCCACCGGATGGGTCACCGGTGCCGGATCGGGTACGGGCGGGAAGCCCGGCTGAGGATCGGGCCGCGTCAGGTTCACCAGGTCGTAGAGCACATCTCCCAGCCGCGGACCGCTCGCGGCGTCTTCGACGGCTTGGTCGACGATCGGCCGGTAGCGCTCCGGGACATGGGTCTCGATGGCCGCGTCGATCTGCTCTCGAAGCCCTTCGCCCGCCACTTCCGCCGCGACCCGGGTCAGCATCGCGAGCGGCGAGTCGTCCACCGTCGTGGTGGCGGCGGACGCGGTGAGAAGCACGGGTTTGCCCGCCGCGGCGGCGTAAAGCGCGGCGGATCCCTGGTCGGAGAGCACGAGGTCCGCGGCCAGCAACGCGGCCTGCCAGCCGTGATCCGGGGGAACGAGGGTGAGCCCGGCGGCGAGGTCCGGCCGTAGCCACGACTCCAGCTGCCACGGGCTGTGCGCCGCCCACACGCCGGGATGCAGGGTGAGGACGATCTGGTAGTCGTCGAGCGGCAGTTCGGCCAGCAGCCGGTGAGGCAGGCGCGGATGCGTGGCGTAGAGCGAATGCCGGCCCCAGGTCGACGCGATCGCGACGACCTTCCGGTTCCCGGCGCCGAGCGCCGCGCGATACGCCGCCACCCGGTGCCTGCTCGCCAGCATCCGGTCGTGGCAGGGATCGCCGACGACGACCGCCCGGTCCAGCGCCTCCGGGCAGGCCGACTTCAGCTGTTCCCGTTGCACGGAGTGCGAAAGCGCGATCGCCGCCGGGATCACCCGGTCGTGGTGCACGAGCCGATCCGGATCCATCCCCGACGTGACCCGTCCGCCCGGGTAGTACTTCTGGTAACCGATTCCGTGCGGCACCAGCAGGATCGGCCCGTTCAGCTCGTGCAGGGCGTCGTTCTCGCTCGCCGCGAGAATGAGGTCGAAGGTGTTCTTCGCGGCCTGCTCCCACGGGGTGACGGCGACACGCAGGGCACGCAACGCGTCACTCACGCCGGCCGATAGGATCCCCGGCCGCGCCTCGTCGAAGGTGAAGGTGGTCTGGATCCGGAGATCGGCGCTCGTCAGGGTCAGGATGTCCTGGAGCCGGTTCAACGTCGTCAACGTCCGGACGACCACGAGGAGCTGTCGTTCGGGAGCGTTGGTCAACCAGGAGCGGAACCCCGGCTCGACCGGGACCTTCGGCCAAAACGACGGGGGGGGGGTACGTATTTCGCGCACTACCTGTCCCGGCGCGCGATCCACGCCGCGGCCTGCGTGCGGCGCTGCATGCCCAGCTTCGCGAGGACCGACGTCACGTAGTTCTTCACCGTCTTCTCGGCGAGGAACAGCCGCTCCGCGATCTCGCGGTTGGACATGCCCTGCCCGATCAGCTCCAGCACCTCGCGCTCGCGTTCGGTGAGGGAGCCGAGCTCGTCCTCGGGTGGATGCCGCAGCTTGTCGAGCACCCGCGCCGTCGAGAGCGGATCGAGCAGGGACCGGCCGGCCGCGACCTCGCGGACCGCGTTGACGACGTCCTGGCCGCGGACCTGTTTCAGCAGGTACCCGGCCGCGCCGGCCATGATCGCGCCGACCATGGCCTCCTCGTCGTCGAACGCGGTCAGCATCAGGCACTGCGGCGGGTTCGGCTTCGACCGCAGTTCACGGCAGAGCGCGATGCCGTCGCCGTCGCCGAGCCGCACGTCGACCACCGCGACGTCCGGCTCGACGTGCATCGCCACGGCCAGGGCCTCGTCGACCCCGCTCGCCTCGGCGACCACCTCGATGTCGGGCTCGTCGGTGAGGAGGTCACGCAGGCCGCGCCTCACCACCTCGTGGTCGTCGATGAGCAGCACCTGGATCGGCATACCCCCACGTTACTTCGTCGCGACGGCGACCACCCCGTCCACCAGCGTTGACGGCAGACCGGACCGCTCGCCCAGCCAGCGCGCCCACGTCGGCAGCAGCGCCTGCGCGGCGGGCCGGACGGGGTCGTCCGCCCAGTCGCCGATCAGCGCGGTGATATGACCGAGCCGGTCCGGCGACACCGCGAACCAGGTAGCCGGGACGACGCCCTCCATCCACTCGGCGGCCAGCTCTTCGACCACCAGATCGTCGGGCTCGTTACCGAAGGTCTCGAGGTGCCAGGCGTTGAAGGGGACGGTCATCACCGTCGGGTCGATGTCCGAGTAATAGGAGCGGATCGGCGGCAACCGCAGGCCGCGGTTCTTCAGCGCGGTATCGAGGGTCAGGTACCGCCGTTCGGCGCGGTACCAATTGTCCAGGACGGTGCGCGATTCGTCGCCGAGGATGTCCAGCGAGCGGTTGACGAGACCGTCCAGACGGCCCGGGTCCGTGACCGGTCTGGGCACCGCCGTCCCGCCGAAACGCTTCCGCCATGCTTCGGCCGCCCGGTCGAGCGAGTCGTGGACGCCGCCACCGACGAGGCGGGGAATCCACGACGTGTCGATTTCGAACTCGTACACCGTTGTGGCCGCGTCACCGGGGTAGGAGAACGTCGCGAACACGCCGAGGCGCGTTCCGTAGACATCCTGGAGTTCCCAGACGTCGCCCGTCGCCTTGATCTTCGCGGCCAGCTGGGGCCATTCGGGCAGGACTTCCGACCGCAATGCCTTCCGCAGCCTGCTCACGCTCGCGCGCACGAACGACTCGAAGCCCGGTGGGGAGATCGCGCTCATCCCCTGTAGCAGCAGCCAAAGCTCCTGGCGCGGCTCCGCGTTCGCCGCCGCGAGCACGACGGCTTCGAAGAACAGGTCGAAGTCCAAGCCGTCGTTCTCGCCTTGAATCGCCCGGTGCAGCTCGGCTCCGAGCAGCGAGGCCGTCGCCTCCTCGAGTTCGCGAGGGCTTTGCGCCTTCAGGAGAACGCCCGCCTCGTCGAGGGCGTTCTCGATCGCCCCCGGCATCCAATCCGGCAGGGCCGCAGGCTCCATGGCCTGCGGCCTCTGCGCCCTTGCCGGCTTCTTGTTCTTCTTCGGCTTCCGGCCACGGGATACGGGCATACCCCCACGTTACTTCGCGGCGGCCCAGTAAATCGCCTTGGCCACCTGCGAGTACAAGCCCTTCGGGTGATCGCGGAACAGCGGTTCGGTGCCGAACAGCACCGCCCGTCCGCCGAGCCCCGAGGTCCCGGACACGACCGAGGCCTGTCCCGCCGCCTGCAGCGGCCCGCCCGTGCCGTCGTCCCGCGTCCGCCAATGCCCCGCGACCAGCGGATTCCCGCTCGCGTAGCGCTGCTCGACGGTGACCGAGGAGCCGAGGTCGGTGAACCAGAACGGCCCGTAGACGAACGAGTCCGGCAACGCGCCACTACCCACCGGCCCGGTCCCGTTGACGACCGAAACGACGCCGTTCCCGTCTTCCCAGCCCGCGACCGGACGTGCTTCGAGAAGCCCCGCGTCGGTGTTGAACCGCGCGCCCGTGGCACCGCGGGTGACCACGCCGCCGCGAGCGAGGAAGGCGCGCAAAGCGTCCTTCGCGGCCGGGGTGAGGTCGGTGTACCGCAGTCCCGATGAGACGAACAGCAGGTCCACCCGGGACCAGTCGAAGCCCGCGTTGAGCACCGCCGCCGACACCGGCCGCACGTCGAAGCCCATGTCCCGCAGCGCTTTCAGCTCGTCCGGGCCGACCGCTGCCGCGATGGTCTTGCGCGACAACGGCGTCGCCGTCCCGCTCGCTTCGGTGAACCGGACGCCGTAGCGGTCCGCCACCTCCGCGGCGGCCTGCCGCGCCGACGCGGGAACGACGACCGTGCCGTCGTCGGTACGGCCGAGGGCGAGGCCGCGGTTCAGCAGGTCGTTGACGGCGCTGACGTCCTTGCCGTCGACGAGCTTCAGCGCGAGGTCACGGCCCGGCGCGGCGTCGACGCCACCGGTCGGCGACGCGGCGACGACGTCGTGCGCCCGGAGGTCGAGGCGGCCCTGCTTGACGATGTCGACCGACGCGCCCCACAGCAGGCGATGGCTCCAGCCGGAGATGTCGTACATGACCGGCACCTTCGCCGAGATGTCGCTGCCCTGCTCCAGCATCACGTTCGCCAGGCCGCGTTTCGGCTGGTGCATGTCGACCACGTACGAACCGGCCGGATACCGGCGTCCGGCCAGCGAGAACGGACGATCCGCCTGGCGGACACGGACGTCGTTGGCCACCAGGTGGTCGACCAACCGGGAAGCGGCGACGGCGGAACGCTGGTCCGCGCCGCCGGGGACGACGTACGCGCGCGGGAACTCGGTGCGGTAGCGGTCTTCCGGTCCGAAACCGGGCACGAACCCGTCGGGGATCTCGCGCTGTGCCTCACCCGCCGTACCGCGGCGGAACATCTCGATCTGGTTCGCGATGAGCTCGCCGCGGTTGCGGTCGACGTAGGTCAGCGTGCTGCCGATGGTGGCCTCGACGACCTCGGTGTTGATCACCGCGCGCCGCTGAAGCTCGGCCACCGGCTGCGTCTCGTAGTCCGCGTTGTTGACCCGCATCGGGATCTCGATCGTGAAGGACACCGCGCCGTGGTACATCGCGTACTGGGCGGTGTAGATCGGCGCCCAGCCGTCCCAGCTGCCGGGTTCGTAGTCGCGGAACGGGATCTCGGGCTTCGCCGTCTCCGGCCGTCCGAGCGCCTGGACCGCCTTCTCCATGCCGAGCCCGTTCGCGTATCCGTGCTTGATGTAGAGGTCGAAATCGTAGTTCTGGCCGTGCGGCGGCGTGGTCGGCTCGATGAGCGTGTTCGCGACGTACCCGTGTTCGTCCAGCATCATCAGCGGCTGCTTGCCGATGGCGATCCCGCGCATGGCCCGCACCTCCGGCTGCGACGCGGTGACGAAGTCGCGGTTGGGGTCGAAACCCTGCGACGTCTGCCGCGTGCCGGCGACGCGACCGTCCGGATTGGCCGTGACGTTGAAGTAGAACCGGTTCCGTTTCAGCAGTTCGGCGGTCTTGCGGTCGTTCGACGTCGCCAGCTTCTCGATGACCCGGAGCGCGCCGTCGGTGCCTTCCCATTCGTTGCCGTGGATGTTGTTGTTGATCCACACCGGCGCCTTGTAGCCATGGCGCAGGAACGGGTCGCGCGCGGCGCGGGCCGGGTCGTTCTCGATCAGGGACCGCCAAGCGTCCTGCCGCCGCGTCTCGGACGGGCTCTCCGGCGCGGTGATCGTCACCAGGTAGAGGTCCCGGCCGAGGCCGGACTGCCCGGCGATCTCGACGGAGATCCGGTCACTGCGCGCTTGCAACGCGTTCAGCTTCGGCGCGATCGCGTGATACGGCGCGAGCCCGAGCTTGATCGACTTGTCGGCCGTGTTCTCCGGGTACACGCGCAGTTTCGTCTTGCGCGGGTAGCCGGAACGATCGCCCGCGACGTTCTCGCCCGCCGCGGCCCGCGCGACGCTCATCGGCTGGTCGGTCGCGGCGATCTCGTTGCGTTCCGGCCCGTTGCCAGGGTCCCGATGCGTCGTCGGGGGCGGCGCCGCATAGGCCGGCGCGGCGACCGCGCTCAGGGACAGCACAAGGGCCAGGAACACGGTGCGAGCCGAACGCGACAAGGGCCACCTCCAGGGACGTCGGCACAGTGTTTCCGCCGAACGAACGCCCCACAAGACCCGAAAGGCGGCTAACCGGGCGCCGGGAACTACTTCTTCGGCTCGCAGGCGACGCCGTCGCCGTCCCGGTCGAGTTTGCGGCTGTAGCCGGGCTGACCCGCGTACAACGGTGCCGCTCCGGCCGCCCGCACCGCGTCGCAGTTCGCATAGGACACCGCCTTGGGCGGATCCGGTTCGGCCGCCGCGGGCGGAGGGGTGGACTTCTTCGTGGTGGGTTCGGCCCGGGTGATCGGCGGGGCGACCGGTTGCGGTGGTGGCGCGACGGAGGTGGGAGGAGTGTCGATCTTGCCGAAGCAGGGCGGCCCCCACAGCCCGTTCCCCGCCGCTCGCGCGGTGTCTTCGGCGGCCTTCAGCGCGGTGCCGATGGTCGTCTCGACCGCCCTGCTCGCGAATTTCGCGTATCCGGCCTTGAGCGCGGCGGTGGCGTAGTCGCCGCCGCTCACCAGGCTCACCGATGCCAGCGCGACACCGGCTTCATCGGAAACGGCTCGAATGATGACCTCTTGTCCGGCCAGTGTGTTCTTCGCCCACGTGAGGGTTTCCTCGGCGAAACATCCGTTCGTGTTCGGCGGGGTCGTCAAACCGAGGATCTTGACGATTCTTTCCCCGTCGGGGCCGGTCACCTTGACCGTGCCGGCGTCCACGATTCCGGCGACCCGGTAGGCGCTCGGAGCGGCGGACGAGGACGTCGTCGGGGGCGGCGTGGTCGACGTCGACGGGGCGGAACTCTTCGCCGCGACGGGCTGTTCTTGTTGTGGCTGAGGGGTTTTCCCGAAGACGGCGCCGAGAACGAAAAGCACCGAAAAGGCGGCGAGGACGATCATCATCCAGCGGGGCATCCGCTTGTCGCGGGAGGGACCGGTGTGCATGGGCGTCCTCGGAATTCCTTGCTTCGGGTGAGCTTCGCCGGTTTTTGTCGTTCACCCGGGGAATGGTGTTACACCCGCGGGTTTTCCGTCACGAAGCGGCCACGAACGGATCACCGTCGGCCTTCGGACGTTACGCGGGCGGCGGCCTCACGATCCACCGATGGACGCTTCGAGAAAAGGAAACGAAATGGCGGAGACAGTCGAAAATCTCGCGTTGACTCCAGACGGCCGGTTCGCCGTGGGGACGACCGAATTCACCGCCATCGACTTCGAGACCACCGGCCTGCACCCAGGGCATGTGGTCGAGGTCGCGGCCGTGCGCATCCGGGCGGACGGCACGGTCCTGCGGGAGTTTTCGACGCTGGTCAACCCGGGCCCCGGCGTGGATCCCGGCCCCGCCCACGTGCACCGGATCACCCGCCGTGAGCTCGACGGCGCTCCGTACCTCGGTGAGGTGCTGGGCGACTTCCTCGATGTCTGCCAGGGCAGTGTCCTGGTCGGACACAACCTGCCCTTCGAAGCGCGATTCCTCGACGGGGAATCCGGCAGGTTGGGCGCGCGGATCCCGGCGATGCCGGGGGTGTGCACACTGGCCGCGGCGCGGCGCGCGCTGCGGTTGCCGAACTACCGCCTGGCCACGGTCGCCGAGGCGGTCGGTGTCGGCGAGTTCGCGGCGCACACGGCGCTCGCCGACGCCCACGTGTGCGCCCGGATCGTGACGACGCTGGTGCACACGCACGGCCTCAGGTTCGCGGAACGGCCGGTGCTCCCGGAACTGCCGCGGTTCGCGCCCGCCGCGCGCCTGTCGCCTCGTCGTGTGGTGGCGCCGAGCGGCGGCACCTGGATGGCGGACTTCGTCGACCGGGTACCCGAGGCCGCGTTTGGAGCCACCGGCTCGCTGCAGGACGCCTATGTCGAATTGCTCGGGAACGCCTTGGCGGACCGGCATGTTTCCGACGCCGAGGCGAGAGCCCTCGGCGCGGCGGCCTCGGCGGCCGGGATGTCGGACGCCGACCTGCACCGCGTGCACACCGGCTTCGTCAAGGCGATGCGCGAGCTCGCCGAAAGCGACGGCGTCATCACCGCGGAGGAAGAACGGGATCTGCGTGCCGTCGCGGCGGCGTTGCGGGTGCCCGAAACACTGCGCGGACTCCGGGCCACCGGGGCCGGACCCGGCGTGCGCCGCCGCGTCCTGGTTCTCGGCGACGGGCTGGCGGAGGACGATCTGCGCGCCGCCGTGCTCGACGCGGGCTTTCAGCTCGCGAAGAAACTCACCGCGTCGGTGACCCATCTGGCCGTGGGCTCCGGAGTGCCCCGTGCCGAGCCGCGGATCGCCAGGGCGGTTGAACTCGGCGCGAAGGTGCTCGGAGTCGCCGAGGCTCGTGAAGTGCTCGGCCTCGTTCCCCCGATCCCGGCTCCCGCGGCTCCGGTGCATTGGCCGGTCCACGCCGTCGAGCAGCGGACCGCCGTCTTCGTGCCGCCTCCGCGGGCGCCTGCTCAGCACGGGTTCGCGCCGCCGGTGCCGTCCCCGCCGTCGGTGAAACTGTGGGGTGGCCGGGCCCTGATGGGGTTCGGGATGCTGCTCATGGTCATCACGGTGCTCGCGTTGTTCGGCGGCGCGGGGCTCGCGGCGGGCATCTTCGTGGGTGTGCTGGGTGTCGGTGGCCTGCTCGGCGGCTGGCAGATCGCCGTCAGGGCCGATTAGCCGGGAAACGGATTTCGTTCCGGTCGATCTTGGCGTTGGCCGCCTCGATCAGGTCGACCCCGAGGCTGTTCGCCAGCTGGAGGAGATACAGCGTGACGTCGGCGATCTCGTCGACCACGTTGTGTGCCAGCTCAGGATCGGAGCGCCACTTCGCGGACTCCTCCGGGGTCAGCCACTGGAACAGCGAGGTCAGCTCGCCGACTTCCCCGGAAAGGGCCATGACCAGGTTCTTCGGGGTATGAAACGGTTCCCAGGCTCGTGCCGCGGCGAAGTCGCGGAGGCGCTGGTTGAGGTCGTCGAGAGTCACGTGCCGTGCCTACCAGATCGTCACGGTGCGCTAACGGCCGTATGGCGGACGGCCGTTGACGTGCAATTTGCAAATTGCATAACGTCGCTCGGCGTCGGGAGACCGATCCGGAAGGAAAGCCTTGACGTACCAGCGAAGCCTTCGCTCTCGCATGCTCTCCATCGCGTTCGTGCCGAGCGCGGCCTTGGTGCTCGTCGCGTTGTTCATCGGCGGATTCCTCGTCCAGCAGGCCATCGAGGACCGCGACGACGCGGAGAGCGGGGCTGTCACCCTCGCCGAGGCGAGCCGCGGGATCGCGTCGCTGCAGCGGGAACGGGCGGTCGCGCTGAAGGCGCCTGGCAGTCGCTCCGCCACCTACACCGCGTACGCCGATCGCATCGACACCTCGCTTTCCTCCCTGCGCGAGATCGCGCGGGCGGCGCCCGACGCCGAGGTCGGCTACCAGCAGACGATCGCCGTCGAACTGCTCACCGCCGTCGAAGGCATGGACCGCAGCGATTCCCTCGCGGTCGCCGGGATCGACGACGCGGGGCGTCGCGACTACGCCGCCGCCGTGGGCGCCTACCGATCCAGACTCGACGCGATCGCCGGAAAACTGACGGAAAGTAGCCGCCGGACGTATCGGGAGCTCGTCGGAAGCGAGGACTGGGGCCGGTTCGGCGCGGTCGAAACCGCGTTGAGCGCGGCCACGCCGCCGCCCGTCGGCCAGGACTCCTGGCGGGTCGCGGCCGGCGTCGTCGGCCGGACCCTCGGCGACCTCGCCGCCCGCCAGATCGAGTACTCGGCGCAGCTCGCGGTCGACGGCGGACGCCGGGTGCTGAGCGGCGCCCTCGCCGCCGCCGCGGCGATTTCGCTGCTCGCGGGGGTGGTGATGGCGATCGTCATGCAGCTCGCCCGGCGGCTGCCGATCCCGCCCCTGACCTGGTCACACCTGGTGAGCGATTACGCCGAAAAGAGCACGCTGTTGGCCCACACGAGTCGGCGAAGCGGTCGGGCAGACTTGTCCGGGTGAGTTCCCCGACGGATCTGCGCCCCTACCTGCGTACTTTGGACGCGGAAACGCTGGCGGACCTGCTGCACGCCCAAGCCGAGCGTGACCCTGTGTTACGGCGAGCACTGGAGAGTCGCTTCGCCACCCAGGGGAGTGACGTCGCCGAGGCGCACCGTCTCCTCGACACCGCCGTGCTGGCCGGCAACGTCGAGTACGCCGCGAAGGTCGGCTCAGTCCTCGACACGCTTCAGCGGCTTCTCGACGCAGGCAGCCGGGCCGACCTCGCCCCGCTCGCCCGCCGGACCGTCGACGACATCAGCGAGATGCTGGAGCAGATCGACGACGCCTCGGGCGAGGTCGCGGACCGGCTGGACCGGGCCGTCGAGCTGTACGCACGGGCCTGCGTGGCGCGTCCGCCGGATCCCGAAAGCCTGGCCGCCTGGATCCTCGAAGTGGAGTTCGACGGCCCCGGCTGGCCCGCCATCGAGCTGGCCGACTTCGCCTCGGCATTGGGAGACAAGGGAATCGCGCGGATAAAGTCCACAGTGGACAGCGTGCTGGCCGAGCGGCCGACCGGTGCGAAACGCGAGACCGCCGAGCGGCTGCGTGAGGAGCTGGCGGAGGTGTCCGGCGACGTCGACGCGCTCGTCGCGATCCTCGCCGCCAAACCGCCGCGGGTGGACGTCAGTCTCAAGATCGTGCGCGTGCTGCGCGCGGCCGGACGGCACAGCGAGGCCATCGCGCACGCGGCGCGGGCGCTCACGCACGACAAGAAGGAAGAAGCGCCTCCAGCGGAGAAAGATCCTTTGTCGCGCAAGGATTTCGATGAGAACCCCACGGCCGCGACCTACCTCGCGCTGCGTGCGGAGTCGCTGGAAACGGGGCGCTGGGTCGCGCAGCGGAAGACCGCGCTGGCCCGGTTGCGTGAACTCGCCGCCGGGAGCACGGAGGCCGCCGACGAACTCGTCCGCGCGTTGCTCGGCGAGGACCGCGCCGACGAGGCATGGCGGGCGGCCGTGCGATTCGAGGCCTCTTTGCCGGCGCGGGTCGAACTCGCGGATTCCCGTTCCGTCGCCCATCCCGCGGAAACCATTCCCGTGTACCGGGACCATGTCGAAGAATTGATCACGCGGAAGGATCCGAACGCCTATCGCGAAGCGGCCCGGCAACTGCGCAAACTGCGCACCGCGCACAAAAAGGCCGGTACGGCTGAAGAATTCAGCTCGTACCTCGGCACATTGGTGGAAATACACAAACGCAAGACGCGACTGATCGCCGAGGTCAAGGCGGCGAGAATCGCCATTCCGAAATCGGTCCGGGCGTAACCGGGAACACGACCGGTCGTTATTCGAGGTGAACCGAGGAAACCCGGCGACGAAGGTGAAGTCGCGGTGGTCGGTGAACCGGTGTCCGTCCGCGTCCTGGACCCCGAGTTCCGCGCCCAGGACCACCGCGACGAACCTGGCCGGGTCCGCGTGAAAACATGTCGCCATGAGTCCGGTCAGCCGTGCCCGCAAAAAGGCAGCCCAGCCCTCCGCTCCGAGTGTGACGGGCCTCTTCAAGGACGTCCTCCGGGACTTCTCGACCCTGAGTGCCGAGCCCGAGGTGCTCGACGTCGAGCTGCTGACCTCCGAAGTGCTCGGCCAGTGGTGGGAGATCGAGCTCGAAGAGGACGAAACGCCGCTGGGCCTGGAGCTCATCGCGTTCGCCGAGCGGAAGATCACCCCCGCCGCGGCCGCGCTGCTCGCCGGGCTCCGGGTCTTCGCCGAGACCGAGGAGGAGCGCGAGGCGGCCGGTTCGGCGCTGAACACCGTGCTGGGCCGCGGCATCCCGGAACCGGAATGGGCCGGGGAGCTGGCCGCGGTGACCGTCGGGGAGTGCTGGCGGACCGGTGACGTCTTCGGCGACGAGTCCTCCCTTCTGTGCGTCTTCACCCGAGGCGGTGCCGAGCACGGCTTGCTCGCGCTGGTCGACTTCACCGAGGGTGGCCGGATCCGCGACGTCGTCGTGGTCGACAAGCCGCAGGACGTGCTGGCCGAGATGCGGCAGCAGGCCGCCGACGACCCGGAGCTGGTCACGCTGGAGCGGGTGCTGCCCGAGCGCGCCCACCAGCTGCTCGCCGACGGGCTGGCCGCGACGGACGTCGTCGAGGAGCCCGACGTCAGCGAGGATTACGCGCGGTTCCACGCGCTCGCGCTGGGCTGGATCCGGACGCTTCCCGCGCCCGAGCCGTCGCCCGAGATCACCGAATGGCCGGAGCGGGTTCGCGAAGAGGTCGTCGCCGACTTCATCGGCTCCGGGCTGGTGGAGGACACGGAGGCCACGCGGTTCTACGCGCGCCTGCTGGTCGACCACGGCTGCGAGACCGAGCCGGGCAGCCCGCTGCGGGTCGGCCCCGAGAAGCTCGCCCGGTTCCTCGAATCGTTGCTGGACGGGGAATTCGAGATCGACGAGGCGTACGAAGACGCGCTGGAGCCCGCTCTGCTCGGCTGGGTCACCTGGGCCGCCGACCGCGCCGGGCTCCCCGAGGCCGCGCGAGTCGCGCTGCTGGAGAGCGCGACCGAGTTCCTGGAGGAATTCGCGCAGGACGAGGACTCCGCGCTCGACGTCTACTTCGACGGCTCCGAGGGGATCGAGGACCCGGCGGAACTCGCCGAGGCGCTGGCGCGCCGGATGTTCGCCGTCCCGACGGTCTACGCGGAGATCGGGGACGAGGAGCTGGAGCTCGAACCCGCCGACCCCGAACAGCGCCGCCTGCTGGTGATCGGCGAGCACCCCGAGTACCACGAGGCGCTGGCCGAGGAGACCTTCGACGGCGAACCGCGGATGCGGCTCGCGCTCAAGACCACGATCGTCGACCAGCTCTGGGCCGACGAGCCCGCCGAGGTCTGGCAGGCCGTGCGGCGGCTGAGTGAGACCGGACAGGAGCGCGAGGAGATCTTCGACCGCCTCATCGACGCGCTGTCCGCCCAGCTGACCGAGTCGGGCGAACACGAGATGGACTACGACGTCGACGACTACCGGAAGGCGCTCGACGAGCTCGCCTGACGGTTTCCCCCGGTCACACCTCTCCACCCTTGCCAACCCACCCAAGTCTGTCTAGTCTGTCTAGATGGAAGCAGCAACCTGGCAAGTGCAGGACGCCAAGCAGCGGCTGAGCGAGCTGCTGCGCCGTGCCGCGTCCGAGGGGCCGCAGTTCGTCACGAAACACGGGGAGGAGGTGGCCGTGGTGCTGGACATCGTGGATTACCGCAGGTTGACCGGAAGCGGCGAGGCCGTCGATTTCAAGCTCGTGCTCTCCGGGGAGCAGCACCATCCCGAGTACGGGGAGGCGCTGGCCGACGTGCTGGAGGAGATCGCCGCCGAACGCGCGGAAGACCTGCCGAGAGATGTCGTGGAGGTGAGCGGGTGACCTTTCTGCTGGACACGAACATCGTGTCCGAGGCTCGGCGCCGCACGCAGAACCCGGGTTTCGCCCGGTGGTGGGGTGGAGTGTCGTCGAGCAGGCTCTATCTGAGCGCGCTGACGGTGGGGGAGATCGAGAGGGGGATAACGAAGCTCAGGCATCGAGGCGAGCGGGACAGGGAGCGTGCGGAGGCGCTGACCGAGTGGCTGTCCGGCCTCACCGCGCAGTTCTCGGAACGGATCCTGCCGGTGACCGCCGAGATCGCGGCCGAATGGGGCAGGCAGTACGCCCCGCGGAAAGTGCCGTCCGTCGACGGGCTGATCGCCGCGACCGCCCGCGTCCACGACCTGACCCTGGTCACCAGGAACCTCGCCGACATGGCCGGCCTCGGTGCGCAGGTGCACGATCCGTTCGACTGAAGGAACTCCGCGGGATCAAGACGTCCGGACGCCTTGATCGGCCGGAGTCCTGCCGGCTTCGGTTCGGCTCACCGAGTTCTGTCCGCCTGGTGTCAGACCACCGGGGTGTCAGACCACCGAATTCAGCCCAGTGGTGCCGCGGGAGTGCCCTTGCTCTCCGTGACTTGCGGCTTCTTCCGGCGACGGTCCCCACGGGCGTCGTCGAAGTCGACGACGAAGGCCCCGGCGGCCATGGCCACCAGGAGTGCGAGTCCGAGAATCGAGCCGACCCAGGTCAGGATGATCGAGAGCATCGTGAGCCTCCTCCCTGCTCAAGGTCTTTTTCGAGACCTCGTGAACCCCTGAGACAAGGGTCGCCTCGGGGGCCTGTAGCCGGTATCGGCCAACCGGTTACACGTACTGAGCGTGGATCGGCCGATCGGCCGAGGGCGGCCACCGGCCGACAGCGGTGCGCGACCAGCGGGCACCACCGGCTCTCCGGTGGTGCGAAGGCTGGTCCTTGTGAGGGAACGGCCGGAAGTCGCCCGTGTGATCGGGTTCAGGCGAAGTGATCTTGAAGCTGGTCGTGAAACGCTCGCCGTGAGTAGAGAATCCGCGACGGCCCGGTTACGCGGCGTTGTGATCTCGTCGACGTGACTCGTGAATTACGCCCCCGATCACGCGTGTTGCGCCCCCAATCACGCGTGTTGCGCCCCTGATCACGTGAGTTGCGCCTCTGATCACGCGTGTTACGCGCCTAAGCACGCGTGTTGCGCCCCTGATCACGTGAGTTGCGCCTCTGATCACGCGTGTTACGCGCCTAAGCACGCGTGTTGCGCCCCCGATCACGTGAGTTGCGCCTCGGCTCACGTGAGTTCCGCCTCCGGGCTCAGAGCTTGCGCAGCCGGACCCGGTTGATCGTGTGGTCGGCGTCCTTGCGGAGGACCAGGGTCGCCCGGGGCCTCGTCGGTTTGATGTTCTCCATCAGGTTCGGCTCGTTGATCGTGCGCCACAGGTGGCGTGCCTCGGCGCGGGCCTCGTCGTCCGGGAGGCCGGCGAAGTGGTGGAAGTGCGACGCCGGGTCGGCGAAGGCGGTGTGCCGCAGCTTGAGGAAGCGCTCGATGTACCAACGTTCGATGTCGGTCGTCGGCGCGTCCACGTAGATCGAGAAGTCGAACAGATCGGAGACGGTGAGCCGAGGTCCGGGCTGAAGGACGTTCAACCCTTCGAGGATCAGGATGTCGGGCTGCTGAACGACCTGTTCCTCGTCGGGAAGGATGTCGTAGGCGAGGTGCGAGTACACCGGAGCGCTGACCCGTTCCGCCCCGGACTTCACGTCGGTGACGAACCGCAGCAACGCCCGCCGGTCGTAGCTTTCCGGGAAACCCTTGCGGTGCATGATCCCGCGCCGCACCAGTTCCGCACGGGGGTAGAGGAACCCGTCGGTGGTGACCAGGTCGACCCTGGGGTGATCCGGCCAGCGGGCGAGCAGGGTGCGCAGAATGCGCGCGGTGGTCGACTTGCCGACGGCGACGCTGCCGGCGATACCGATGATGTACGGCACCTTGGTGCCCCGACTGTCTTCACCGAGAAAGGTGGTGGTGGCCTCGTACAACCGTTGCCGGGCGGCGACCTGGAGATTGATCAGCCGGGAGAGCGGCAGGTAGACCTCGGCGACCTCGGCCAGGTCGACCTGTTCGCCGAGACCGCGCAGCCGCAGCAGTTCGGCGGCGGTCAGCGGCAGAGGAGTCGACCTTCGCAGCTCGCGCCACTGCTCACGGTGCAGCTCGACGTAGGGACTGAGCTCACGGACCCGCGGCATCGCACACTCCTCGCCCGTCGCCTGCGCTGGCGCCGTACAAAACCGTGTTGACGAGTTCTCGGCGGGTGAACGTGCCTCGAACCGGATGAAGCCGCTTTAACGGTAGGGCTTACGGCTCGTGAACGCGCTGCGATGTGATGTACCCCGCTTCAGGGCGTTACCGTCCGTTACGGGTGCGGCTCGGCGCGAAGACCTCGTTCCACGCCGCGGCGACCTGCCGTGCGCACGACGCGGGCGCGACCCCGCCGAAGCCGGTGCCGAGCCCGGGCATCGCGATCGTGTGCACGAGATCACGGATCCGGCCCTGGTCGAGGCTGCCGTCGCGCCATTGCCGGAACACCGCCCTGGCGGCCAGGTACGGATGCACGGTGTCACGCGGGAGGCGTTCGCCGGGTTCCCGCATCGTCGGCGCGCTGATCAGCCAGGCGGGCTCGGCCTCGCCGGTGGGCACGATCACCGCTTCGCCGATCGGGAGCTCCCCGCCGTGGTAGGCGAGGACGGCGCTGCGCACGTTCTGCTCGACCTCGGGATAGGCGCGGGCATAGACCGCGTCGATGCCGCCCCGCATCCAGCCGTAGGAGTTCGCGGGGCTGACGACGGCCTGCGCGACGACGTCGAGCACCGATCCGCGGTGCACGAAGATCCGGCCGTCCACCGTGTCCGCGACGGTCGTCCAGGCTTGTGCGAGCAGGTCATCGACGGCGCACAACACCAGCTCCGGAGCAGGGCGGTCCGACAGGGGAGGGAAGGAGGAGCCGGCGTCCTCGTGGCCGGTGCGCGTGCCCGGTTCGGCGGTCACGCCCTAAGCATGACAAAAAAAGCCACCCGGCGTAACCGGTGTGAGTACCGGCTGTCCGAGTGAAAGTCGCCACCCGCGCCGTGCGTAATCTGGCGGGGTGTCACGGATCGCCTACTTCGGCCCCCAGGGAACCTTCACCGAACAGGCCGCGCGCCGCCTCGCCCCCGGTGAGGAGCTGATCCCGGCCGAGACCATCCCCGCGGCGCTGGCCGCGGTGCGCTCGGGCGCGGCCGACGCCGCGTGTGTCCCGATCGAGAACTCGGTCGAGGGCGCGGTCACCGCCACTCTCGACAGCCTGAGCGAGGCCGAGCCGCTCGTCGCCGTGGCGGAGGTCCTGCTGCCGGTCCACTTCAGCGTGCTGACCAGGCCGGGCACCACCGAGATCCGCACCGTCGCCAGTCATCCGCACGCGCTCGCCCAGGTCCGCCACTGGGTCGAGGCGAACCTGCCGGGCGCGCGCCCGGTCGCGACGTCGTCCACGGCGGCGGCCGCGGTCGCGGTGGACGCGGGCGAGTTCGACGCCGCCGTCACCGCGCCGGTCGCGGTCGAGCACTACCCGCTGGAGGTGCGGGCCACCGAGGTCGCGGACGTCCGTGACGCCAAGACCAGGTTCCTGCTGGTCCGCACGCCCGGTCAGCTGCCGGAGCCGACGGGGGCGGACCGCACGTCGATAGTCGCCGCCGCGACGAACCGGACCGGCGCCCTGGCCGAGCTCCTCACCGAACTGGCCGTCCGCGGGATCGACCTGACCAAGCTCGACGCCCGCCCGACCAGGAACAACTTCGGCGAGTACCGCTTCTTCATCGACTTCGAGGGACATGTGGCCGAACCCCGGATCGGCGACGCGCTGGCCGCGTTGCGCCGCCGCTGCCGGAACGTGCGGTTCCTCGGCTCCCACCCGCGCGCGGACAACGGCAAGACCGAGGTCGAGCCGGGTGCCGCCAACGAGGATTTCACCGACGCGATCAGCTGGGTCGAGTCGGTACGGAAGGGAGCACAGGCGTGAAACTTCTCCTCGTCCGCCACGGCCAGACCGAAGGCAACGTGCGCGGCGCGCTCGACACCGCGCTGCCGGGGCCTCCGCTCACCGAGCTGGGCCGCGAGCAGGCCCAGGACCTCGTCACGCGGCTGGACGGCGAGCCGATCGTCGCGGTCTACGCCTCGCAGGCGGTCCGCGCCCAGCAGACCGCCGCGCCGCTGGCGGCCGGACGGGGCTTGGACGTCCAGGTCCTCGACGGCGTGCACGAGGTGGCGGCGGGCGAGCTCGAAGGCAAGACGGACAAGGACTCGATCACGACCTACATGAGCGTCGTGCGCCGGTGGACGCTCGGCGAACTCGACCCGCCGATCCCCGGCGGCGAGACCGGTGCGCAGGTCCGCGCCCGCATGCTCGACGCGGTCGCCCGCCTCCGCGCCAAGCACGAGCAGGCCGACCCCGACGGCACGGTGGTGCTGGTGAGCCACGGCGGCGCGATCCGGCTGGGTGGCGAATGGCTCGCCGGGAACGTCACCGCCGAGGTCGCCAACCAGGGGCTCATTCCGAACACCGGGATCGTCGAACTCGTCGCGGCTCCCGCCGGCTGGACCTGCCTCACCTGGGCGGACGCCCCCGTCGGACGCTGACCCGGCCCACCGAGGGCTGAAAGCGCCCATCGCCGCGTCTCGTGCGGCGATGGCTCCCTTCAGCTCGTTTGCCTCCATGCCCGGCGGGGAATACCCCCCACATGATCGATTAACACCTTGTGGGGAATTAACCGGTCGGGCGCAACCCCCGCGACGGACAACACGTCTACTGGACGGTGGGTCATCCGGCAGTGTCCGGTAACAGGGAGGCGAATGACCATGATTCGTTCGAAACTGATCTCCATCGGCGGTCTCGTCGCGGGTACCGCCGGGCTTCTGCTGCTCAGCGCCTGCGGTACGGAGACCACGCCCGTCGCGCAGAACACGTCCGCGTCGCCGTCGAGTTCGGCGCCGGACACCTCCGCGGCGCCCAGCGCGAGCTCTTCGAGCCCGGCGCCCGCACCGCAGCCCGCCCAGCCGCCCGCGGAGGCACCGAAGAACGACGGGCTGTGCAAGGCGGGTGACGTCAAACTGTCCATCAAGGACGGTGACGCCGCGGCGGGCACGGTGTACCGCAAGCTCGTCATCACCAATTCGAGCGGGAAATCGTGCACCATCCAGGGCTTCCCCGGCATCTCCTACGTGACCGGAGCCGACGGCCATCAGGTCGGCGAGGCCGCGTATCGCGACGGTGCCAAGGGCGCCCCCGTTCAGCTCGGCGGCGGGGAGAGCGCGATCGCCGACGTCGGTTTCGTGAACGTCCGCAACTACGACGAGGCGGTCTGCAAGCCCACCGAGACCCGAGGGCTGCGGGTGTACCTGCCGCAGGAGACGGCCTCGAATTTCGTGCCGGTGCAGGGACTCGGCTGCTCGGGGAAGATTCCGGGCAATCAGCTGACCGTCCGGACCGTCCACAAGGGCTAGGTCCATGGTCGCGGTCTCCGCGCCCAGGTGTTCCGTGACGGCACGGGCGGGCTCGGCCGAGTACGACCCGCTCGCACCGTCAGGAACCACCGGGATCACGAAGTCCGCCGAACCCGACCCGCCCTAGAGCTGGGTGCAGAGCTGTTCGGCCTGTGCCAGGTGCCGCTGGCCCGAGATCTGGTTGAAGTGCAGGCTGAACACCATCCGGCTGACCCCGTCGATGTGGTCGGCCAGCGGCCGGTAGGTGTCGTTGGCGGCGGCCGCCGCGGCGGAGAGTTCGCGCGCGGCCGTCATCCGGTGCAGGACTTCGGGGGCGAGGACGGCCACGGTCCGCTCGCCGGGGGCCGAATCGGTGGTGTCCGGGATCGTGCCGACCCTGGCCAGTGCCGAACAGGCGTCTCGCGCGTCTTCGAGCGCTCCCGCGTCGACACCCGAAAGCGCCCACAACATGCCGATCACGCCACCACCGATCACGAAACCGGCGACGGCGGTGAGTACTTGCGGACGTCTCGAAGGTTCTGTCGTCCCCACGCCGCCCTCCGGCACCAGTGTCTGCTGCATCGCGGACCTCCCCGTCACCCGTGGCGGTGATGGGCCATTTCAGCACCAAAGACCTTGGTTTTCACCGGTCTCGGTGGAGAACCCGCTCCTCCGTGGCCGATTCGTCATCGAAGGTTCCTTGCCGTAACGAGACGAACGCGAAACCGGCTACTCCGAACAGCAGAAGCCCGGACGTGAGGAAGGTCCGGGCCGGGGAACCGAGGGCGTGGGTGAGGACGCCGCCGAGCAGGGCCCCGATCGGGATCGCTCCCCATACGACGGTGCGCCACACGCCGAGGACCCGGCCGAGCAGCTCACCGGGGACGAGGGTGTGCCGCGCCGTCCCGAGCACGATGTTCACCGCGACCACGGCGGCCGCGAACAGGCCGAACAGTGCGGCGCCGGCCACCGGCGAACTCGTCAGGCCCATGCCGGTGAACGCCGCGCCGCACCCGGCCGTGCCCCCGACGAGGACCGTGCGACGGCTGGTCGCCTTGACCAGCCGCGGGGCGGCGGCCGCGCCGAGCAGGCCGCCGATGCCGCCGACGAATGCGAAGAGCCCGAAGGCCGCTTCGCTGAGACGCAGATACTCGATGGCGTAGAGCACCAGCTGTGCCTGCGCGAGCTCGCTGACCAGGCTGATCAGCCCGGCGATGACGACCAGGCGCAGAACCAGCCGGCTATGCCTCAACCAGCGGAAACCCTCCGCCAGCTCGGCGCGGAGGTTGGCGGGCGCCGTGCCGGTGGCTTTCGGCCGATAGCTCCCGGCGAGACCGATCAACACGGCGGCCGCGATCGCGAAGCCCACCGAGTTGAGCAGGAAGGGGAACGTCGCGAAGAGTGCGAAGGTGGCACTGCCGACTGGCCCGCCCAGGAAGGTCTGCCCCACGATCTCGCAGGCCTGGAGCTTGCTGTTCGCGCTGTCGAGGGAACCTTCGCCGGCGACCGCCGGGATGAGCACGTTCGCGGCGCTGTCGGCGACCACCTCCGCGAAGCCGATGAGCAGGGCGGCGGCGTAGACCAGCCAGATCGTCACTCCGCCCGCCGCGACCAGGGCGGCCGTCCCGCCGACGACGACCGCGCGGACACCGTTCGCGAGGATCATCGCCCGCCGCCGGTCGACGCGGTCGAGCAGCGCGCCCGCCGGGAGCGCGAACAGCAGCCACGGCAGGAACTGGGTCGCCGAGAGACCGGCGATGAGCAGCGGATCCCGGGTCAGGGTGACCGCGAGCAGCGGGAACGCGACCTTGCCGATCCCGTCGCCGAGGTTCGACGCCGCGCTGGAGGCGAGCAGCCAGCGCAACCGCCGGTCACCCCTCCCGCGTGCCGCCGATCCGGCCATGTCCGCCTCCCCAGGCCTTCGCCGGCACCGGCCGGCGACAAACGTGTCGAAGAGTTTAGCCGGGGCTGTCGCCCAAAGTGGCTGGGTTGTTACACCGAGTTAAGAATCCGGAGCCCTCGTGGTGCTCCACGCACAAAAATCACCGACCATGCCGGCTTCGGCGCGGAATCCGTCGCGGGGGAGCAAGGGACCTTTGCTACCGCCCCGGCCGGTGGCTCAGCCCCACCCGAGTTCGTGCAGACGCGCGTCGTCGATGCCGAAGTGGTGGCCGACCTCGTGGATGACCGTGATCAGCACCTCCTCGACGACGTCGTCCTCGGTGTCGCACATCTCCAGCAGCGGGCGCCGGTAGATCGAGATCCGGTCCGGCAGCACCCCGCCGTACTCGTGGGTCCGCTCGGTCAGCGCGACCCCGTGGTACAGGCCGAGGATCGTGGGCGACTCTTCGTTGAACTCCTCCACGAGTACCACGACGTTGTCCATGGCGTCCGCGAATTCGGGCGGGAGCTCGTCCAGCGCCTCCGAAACCAGCTCCTCGAACCGCTGCTGCGTCATCTCGACGGGCACGCGATCACCCTCCGGTCTTCGGCGGGGAGGACGAGGACGGCGGCGGGGCTTCGCCGTTGCCGACCTTGACGCTCCCGGTGACCGGCGCCAGCCCCTTGTCCTCCGGCAGGACCGCCGCGACCTTGCAGTTCACCAGCGTCGACCCGGCGTCCCAGCTCTCCTGCTCGCGGACGTCCCAGCTGAGGATGAGCTTCTTCGCCGCCAGGTCCGCGTTGCCGGTGTACTCCTGCGAGGCCGTCGAGCACTCGGTGTCGAGCCAGGTGTTCTGCTGCTCCTGCGACGGGTATCCGTCCTTGAACTTCGTCTTGAGGTCGATCGTCGCGATGATCTCGTACGAATGCGCCTGCGCGCAGTCGATCGGGTCGCCGAAGCTGTTGTTGAGCAGCGCGAGGCAGGTGCCCGGCTCCCAGACGGCTGACTGGTTCTGCTCCTTCGCGGGCCCCTTGGTCGGCTGGAGCTTGCCGCCCTGGCCCGCCCACTGCAGACCGCACCGCAGCTGCCGGTCGCCGTCGGCCCACTGCGCGGGCGTCGGCCGGAGCAGGTTCATGCTCAGCTTGCCGTACGGATCCAGCGTGCGGCCGAGGTACGGCTTGACGTCGATCGTGCACTGAGACCTGGAGATCTCCTGCCACTGCTCCAGGTTCGGGCTCGGCGCCCCCGGCGGGTACTGCGCGCCGATGTCGACGATGCTGGTGACCTCGAACAGGTGCGCCTCGGCGCACGGCACCCGCCGCGCGTCGGTGGCGTCCGCGTTGTTCCAGGTCAGACAGGTGCCAGGAGGAGATTGGAACGCCTCGGCCGCGGCGGGCGACAGTTTGGGGGCGCCGCCGCCCGCACCGCCCTCCGGGCCCACGTTCCACGAAAACGCCACACTCAGCGAAAGCGCGATGATCGCGCCCACGAACACACCGGCCATGACGAGCCGGGTGCGCAGGGTGCTCAGCGCGTTTCGCGGATCACGGAACCGCTCGGCCTGTTGAGACATCCACTCCATGATGCCCGCGCCGCACGTAAGGTGCGCGTACCGGGTGGTTAGTGTTGGGCACGGGTTCGGGCCGGCGGGCGATTACGGAGCTTCGATGACGCAGGATGACAACCAGGGGGCACAGGTGCCACCGTCCGAGGGACGTTTTCCCCCCGAGGACGCATCGGCACAGCAGCCGCCGAAGCGCGGCACCATGCGCTTCCAGGACAGCAGCACGCAGGCACGGCAGCCGTCGCTGGCCGAGCAGCGGGCACGGCAGCAGGCGCTGGCCGAGCAGCAGCGCCAGGAGGCGCTCGCGGCCGAGGCCGCCCGCGCCGCGGAGAAGAAGTCCTCGACCAAGAAGAAGATCCTGATCGGTACCGGCGTGACCGTCGGCCTGGTCGGGCTGGTCGCGACGTTCTACACGGTGGCGAAGCCGGAGAACGTCACGGCCGTCTGCACCACCAAGGACGGCATCGTCGACCAGGACGACAACTGCGACGAGCGGTACGTGACGTCGCACGGCGGTTACCACTCCGGTGGCTTCTTCTTCATCCCGATCGGCGGCGGCAACTACAACAGCTACCGCTACAACTACGGCGGGTCCGGCGCGATCGGGCAGCGCGTGTCCGGCGGCTCGTACACCGCGCCCTCGAACGCGAACGTCAGCACGAAGTCGGGCAAGTCCGTCCAGCGCGGCGGGTTCGGCATCAGCGGGAAGAGCGGCTCCGGCGGCAGCGGCAAGAGCGGGGGCTCGTAGGTGTACCGGGATTCCAAGCCGCCCCGGCGGGACTGGCAGAACATCGTCGAAGAGCAGGGCCTGGTCTTCGGCACGCCCGCCCGCGACGGCTCCGGCAAGTCCCGGCCGTACTGGGACGAGTCGGTCCACTACGTCTTCGACATGGACGAGATCTTGTCCGTCGAGGCGGACGTGGAACTGCTGCACTCGATGTGCCTCGAAGCCGTCGACAACGTGATCACCACCGAGCAGTACCACCGCTTCGGCATCCCCGAGTGGGTCTGGCCGCATATCGCCGAGTCGTGGAAGCGGCAGGATCCGCACGTCTACGGCCGGTTCGACCTGCGCTACGACGGCAAGAGCCCGGCGAAGCTGCTCGAGTACAACGCCGACACCCCGACCTCGCTGCTCGAGGCCGCGGTGCTGCAGTGGCACTGGAAGACCGCGGTCTTCCCCGAGAACGACCAGTGGAACTCGATCCACGAGAAGCTGGTCGAGCGCTGGGGCGAACTCGCCGACAAGCTGCCGTCCAACGAACTGCATTTCACCTGGTCGTCGGCCGATCCGTCCGGTGAGGACCACGTGACGACGGCGTATCTGCAGGAGACCGCGGCCGAGGCCGGGCTCGACACCGTCGGCCTGTCGATCGAGGAGATCGGCTGGGATCCGGTGCTCAAACGGTTCGTCGACCTCGAAGAGGCGCAGATGGCGACCGTGGTGAAGCTCTACCCGTGGGAATGGGTGGTCGACGAGGAGTTCGGCCGCTTCGCCGTCGAGACCATGCCGCGCACGCTGTGGGTCGAGCCGCTGTGGAAGATGATCCTCTCCAACAAGACGCTGCTCGCGATCCTGTGGGAGAACTACCCGGGCCACCCGAACCTGCTGCCCGCCTTCGCCGACGACCCCGGTCTGCTGACCGAGTACGTCCGCAAGCCGAAACTCGGCCGCGAGGGCGCGAACGTGCAGATCGTCGCCACCGGGTACGAGACGCAGACCGACGGCGTCTACGGCGCGGAAGGGTTCGTCTACCAGGCGTTCGACCCGCTCCCCGAGTTCCAGGGTTACCGGCCCGCGCTCGGCGCGTGGATCGTCGGGGACCAGGCCGCCGGCCTCGGGATCCGCGAGACCGCGGGACTCGTCACCGACGACGGTGCGGCGTTCGTCCCGCACCGCATCGTCGAGTCGTGATAGAAGCAACCGCACAAACCTGACATTCCTGACCAGCACGTACCTCCGGGAGAACCCTGTGACCACCACCCTTGCGCTGTCCGACACGTTCGGCTCCGACCTCGTGCGAGGGATCGGCGCGATCCTGCTGTACGGCGTCGTCGGCCTGCTGATGATGTTCGCCGGGTTCTGGGCGATCGACTGGACCACCCCCGGCAAGCTGTCCCAGCTGGTGACCCGCGGCCTGCCGAACGCGGTCATCGTCACCGCTTCGGGCCTGCTGTCGATGGCGTTCATCATCGTCGTGGCCATCGCGAACTCGGCCAGCGATCTGACCGAGGGCCTCATCACCTCGCTGGTCTACGGCGTGCTCGGCATCATCGTGCAGGTGCTCGCCGTCCGGCTGCTGGAGTGGGCGACCCGGATCGACATCCGCTCGACCATCGAGAGCGACAAGTTCGCGCCCGCCAGCGTCGTGGTGGCCTCCGCGCACCTGGCGCTCGGCCTCATCGTGGCCGTTGCCATCTCGTGACTTTCTGACGCACTGAAAACGGCATAGGCGCACGATTCCCACTAACGTGGGAGTCGTGCGCCTTTTGAGGACACCGGACGACCGGTTCTCGGACCTGCCCGATTTCGACTTCGAACCGCGCTACGCGGAACTCGTCGACCTTCACGGCGGCGTGATCAGAGTGGGCTACGTGGAGGCCGGACCCGAGGACGGCCCGCCGGTCCTCCTGCTGCACGGCGAGCCCACCTGGTCCTACCTCTACCGCAAGGTCATCCCGGTGCTCGCCGACGCCGGGCTGCGCGCCATCGCGCCCGACCTGGTCGGCTTCGGCCGATCCGACAAACCCGGCGACATGGTCGACCACACCTACCAGCGGCACGTCGAGTGGATGCGCGCGTTCGCCTTCGACGTCCTCGACCTGACCGACGTCACCCTGGTCGGCCAGGACTGGGGAGGTTTGATCGGCCTGCGGCTGGTCGCCGAAAACCCCGATCGCTTCGCCAGGGTCGTCGCGGCCAACACCGGCCTCCCCACCGGCGACACCGACATGCCCGAGCTCTGGCACAAGTTCCGCGACGCCATGGAGAACGCCCAGGTCATCGACGTCGGGCGGTTCGTCCAGTCGGGTTGCCAGACCAAGCTGTCCGAGGAGGTCCGCGCCGCCTACGACGCGCCCTTCCCGAACGAGATGTACAAGGCCGCGCCGCGCGCGATGCCGTCCCTGGTGCCGATCACCCCGGACGACCCGGCCTCGGCCGCCAACCGGGCGGCGCTGAAGGTGCTTTCGGAACTGGACAAGCCGTTCCTGGTCTCGTTCTCCGACGGCGACCCGATCACCGCGCCGTGGGGCCTCGAACTGCGGGGTTCGATGCGCGGCGCCCGCGAACTGGAGCATCCGACGATCACCGGGGCCGGCCACTTCCTGCAGGAGGACGCCGGCGTACGGCTGGGCGAGGTCATCGCCCGTTTCGCCCGCTCCTGACCCCCTTGAATGTCATGAACGACCCTTTCCTGACGAAAAACGTCAGGAAAGGGTCGTTCATGACATTCGTCAGGAGATGGCGGCCAGCGCGTCCACGATGATCCCGAGGCCCTCCGCCGCCTCTTCGGCGGTGAGCGTCATCGGCGGCGCGATCCGCAGCACGTTGCCGTGCAGCCCGCCTTTGCCGATCAACAGCCCGCGCGCCTTGGTCTCCTCCATCATCCGCGCCGCCGCGCCCGGGTTCGGCTCCATCCCGCCCGGCTCGACCAGCTCGACGCCGATCATCAGGCCCTTGCCGCGCACGTCCCCGATCAGCGGGTTCCCCGCCGCGCGCAGGCCGTCGAGCAGTTCGTTGCCGCGGGCGAGCGCGTTGGCCTGCAGATCGTGGTCGGCGATGTGGTCGAGCACGGCAGCCGCGCCCGCCATCGCGACCGGGTTGCCGCCGAAGGTCGAGATCGAGTTCGCGGTGAGGCAGTCGACGAGGTCGCCACGCGCGACGAGACCGCCGATCGCGAGCCCGTTGCCGAGGCCCTTCGCGAAGGTCATCGCGTCGGGGACGACGTCGTGCGCCTGGATCCCCCAGTAGTGTTCCCCGGTCCGTCCCCAGCCGGTCTGCACCTCGTCGGAGATGAAGAGGATCCCGTGCTGGTCGAGAACCTCCTTCATCGCCTTGAACAGGCCGTCCGGCGGTGAGCTGAAGCCGCCGACGCCCTGGATCGGCTCGGCGATCATGCAGGCGACGTCGCCCGAAGTACCCGTCTCCAGGACGTCGACCAGGTCCGCGACGCACGCGTCGATGTACTCGGTGTCCGAAAGCGCCCGGAACGGGCTGCGGTACCGGTAGCCGCCGTGCACGTAGCTCACCTTCACCGGGCTGAGCGACGACGCCGACCAGCCGCGGTTGCCCGTGATGCCGACCGTCGCGAACGACCGCCCGTGGTACGAGTTCCGCATCGCCAGCACCTGGTTGCTCCGTCGGTACTGGGTGGCGAGCATGAGCGCGGTGTCGTTGGCTTCGGTCCCGGAGTTGGTGAAGAACACCTTCGCGTCGGGGATGCCGGAGAGCTTCGCGACGCGCTCGGCCAGTTCGACCTGCGACCGGATCAGGTACAGCGTCGACGTGTGCAGGATGCCGGTGTCGAGCTGCTTGCGCACGGCGTCGCTGATCGCCGAGACGTCGTAGCCCATCGAGTTCGTCAGGATGCCCGCGAAGAAGTCCAGGTAGGTGCGCCCGGTCGAGTCGATGACCCGGCGGTCCTGCGCGTGCACGATCTCGATCGGCTCGTCGTAGTAGAGCGCCAGCCACGACGGCAGTACCGCCTTGTGCCGCGCCAGCAGGTCCGCATCGGTCATCGGGTTTCTCCGTCCGCAGCAGGGAGATCTCAGTATGGGGACGGCGCGAAACGGGCGGCAACGATCAGACTGTCGGGTTATCCGCGCGGACCCGCACATTTTGTGCGGTCGGCACGGACTACTCTCAGCACTCGTGATTGACCCCAGGACTCTGCGCGATGACCCGGACGTCGTGCGCGCTTCGCAGCGCGCCCGTGGCGAGGACGAAGGAGTGGTCGACAAGCTGCTCTCCCTCGACTCCCGTCGCCGGTCCTCCATCGCCGCCGCCGACAAGCTGCGCGCCGAGCAGAAGTCGCTGGGCAAGCTCATCCCGAAGGCACAGGGTGACGAGCGGGCCGAGCTGCTCGCCAAGGCGAAGGACCTCGCCGCCCAGGTCAAGACGGCCGAGGTCGAACAGACCGAGGCGTCGGAGGAGTTCGAGCAGCTGCACCGCCTGGTGCCGAACCTCGTCCACCCCGACGCGCCCGAGGGCGGCGAGGACGACTACGTCGTGCTCAAGCACGTCGGCGAGCCGAAGAAGTTCGGCTTCGAGCCGAAGGACCACCTCGAACTCTGCGAGGGCCTCGGCGCGCTCGACATGGAGCGCGGCGCGAAGGTGTCGGGCTCGCGGTTCTACTTCCTCACCGGCATCGGCGCCCAGCTCCAGCTCGCCCTGCTGAACATGGCGATCGCGCAGGCGACCGCGAACGGGTTCACCCCGATGATCACCCCGACCCTGGTGCGGCCGGAGATCATGGCGGGTACCGGCTTCCTCGGCGCGCACTCCTCGGAGGTCTACCGGCTGCGTGACGACGACCTGTACCTCGTCGGCACCTCCGAGGTCCCGCTCGCCGGCTACCACGCCGACGAGATCCTCGACCTCGGCAAGGGCGCGAAGCGCTACGCGGGCTGGTCTTCCTGCTACCGCCGCGAGGCCGGTTCGTACGGCAAGGACACCCGCGGCATCATCCGCGTCCACCAGTTCGACAAGGTCGAGATGTTCGTCTACACGCGTCCCGAGGACGCCGAAGCCGAGCACGCGCGCCTGCTGGACTGGGAAGAGCAGATGCTCGCCAAGATCGAGGTCCCGTACCGGGTGATCGACACCGCCACCGGCGACCTCGGCACGTCGGCGTACCGGAAGTTCGACTGCGAGGCGTGGGTGCCGTCGCAGGAGACCTACCGCGAGCTGACCTCGACGTCGAACTGCACGACCTTCCAGGCGCGCCGCCTCGGCATCCGTTACCGCGACGACGACGGCCGCCCGCAGACCGTCGCCACGCTGAACGGCACGCTCGCCACCACGAGGTGGATCGTCGCGATCCTGGAGAACCACCAGCTCGAAGACGGTTCCGTCCGGGTGCCGGAGGCGCTGCGCCCCTTCCTCGGCGGAACCGAGGTGCTCACGCCGGCATCCAAGTAGCCGTCGGCGGTGAGGGGAAGAGGACGCATGCGGTATCGGAATTCGCTCGTGATCGGGCTGGCGGTGCTGACGCTCGGCGGCTGCACGTCGGTCGTCGGCGGTACGGCTTCGCCGGTACCGGGGCAGGGCCCGGTCATCACGAAGGCCGAGCCGTGCAAGCTGCTTTCGCAGGAGCAGGCGGAAGCCATCGGGGTCACCTTCCCCGGCAAGGAACGTCCGGCGGACAAGGCTCGGAAGATCCCCGGGACCTGCCGGTACCCGGAGCTGGAGGACGCGCCCGACGGGGTCACGCTGGAGGTGTCGCAGAGCTTCGAGCTCTCGCTGGTCGACTACGTCAGCGGCGCTCTCCCCGGGGAGAAGTTCGGCATCGGCGGGTTCACCTGGACCCGCTACGCGTCCATCTTCGGCCCGAGCCACTGCTCGCTGATGACCGAACTCGATCCGAAGACCTTCGTCGAGATCACGAGCGAAGCCCCCGGCGACGACGTCACCAAGGCCTGCGACCTGGCGAAGGCCGCGGCTCCCGCGGTCGCGTCCCACCTGCCCGGCGGGCAGCCGAGCCCGCCGCTCACCGCGCCTCCCGGCCAGAAGCCGATCGAGCCCTCCGGGCCGCTCATGACCGTCGACCCGTGCTCCCTGCTCAAACCGGACCAGGTGACGCCGCTGAACCTCCAGGCCGCGCGGCCGATGAACGGTTCGTCGAGGGATCCGAAGAACGGCTGCCAGTGGGACGACAACGACGGCGACGAGGGCAAGAAGGCGCTCGACCTGTGGATCTACACGGCGACGAAACTCGAGGACGTCCCCGGCCTGGAGGGCACGCCGGTCGAGCAGATGGTGGCGGGCAAGAAATGGTTCGTCTACTCGAGCCCGGACAGCCCGATCTGTGTCGCGATGCTGCCGGTCACGGAGACCTCCTCGGTCAAGATCGACACCGGTGACCTCAGCGACAACGCGAAGGCCTGCGAGGTCCCGCAAGCCGTGATGCCGCTGGTGACCGGGAACATGCCCGCGTTCTAGACCAATTCGTCGGCGATGTGCTTCGCGATCTCCAGTGCGCTGGTCGCCGCCGGTGAGGGCGCGTTGAGGACGTGCACCTGGTTCCGGGCGGTCTCGATCAGGAAGTCGTCGACGAGCGAGCCGTCCGGGCGCAGCGCCTGCGCGCGGACGCCGGAGCCGTGCCGCACGATGTCGTCCTCGGTGACGGCGGGGACGAGCCGCGCGAGGCTTTCGGCGAAACGGCGGCGCGAGAAGGAGCGGCGGACCTCGTCGAGCCCGGTGGGGTACGCGTACTTGCGCGCGAGCCGCCAGACGCCGGGGAACCGGGCGACTTCGGCGAGGTCCTTCGCCGAGATGTCGCGCCACGTGTAGCCCTCGCGGCGAAGCGCGAGCACGGCGTTGGGGCCTGCGTGCACGCTGCCGTCGAGCATGCGGGTCAGGTGCACGCCGAGGAACGGCAGCGACGCGTCCGGCACGGGATAGATCAGGCCGCGCACCAGATGGCGGCGCTCCGGCTTCAGTTCGTAGTACTCGCCGCGGAACGGCACGATCCGCGCGCCCGGGGTCAGCCCGGCGAGGCGGGCGACGCGGTCGGCGTGCAGGCCGGCGCAGTTGACGAGCGCGTCCGCGTGGAGCACTTCGTCACCGGTCGCCACCTCGACGCCGCCCGTGCGGCCGGGCCGGATCCCCAGCGCGGGCGTGCCGAGGCGCAGGTCGGCGTCGGATTCGTCGAGCAGCCGCACCAGGGCGGCGCAGACGGCCGGGAAGTCGATGATGCCGGTGGACTCCACGCGCAAGGCGGCCACGCACGAGACCTCGGGTTCGTACTCGCGGGCCTCGCTCGGCGTGATCAGCTTCGCCGGGACACCGTTCGCCTCGGCGCGTTCGGCGAGCACCTTCAGCGCCGGAAGCTCCGCTTCGGAGGTGGCGACGACGAGTTTGCCGCAGACCTCCACCGGCACCCCGTACTGCCGCGCGAAGTCCACGATGGACCGGTTGCCCGCGCTCGCCATCCTGGCCTTGAACGAACCCGGCTTGTAGTAGAGCCCCGCGTGCACGACGTTCGAGTTGTGCCCGGTCTGGTGGGCCGCCCAGCGGTCCTCCTTCTCGAGCACCGTGACGTCCAGGCCTCGTTTGGTCAGCTCCCAGGCGGTGGCGAGACCGACGATCCCGCCTCCGACGACTACGACTGTGCGCACGATCGACCAGGTTACCCGGAGCGCTACCTGACAGCTGTCAGGTTTGGTGGTAGCGTACCTGACCGATGTCAGGTAAGCGTTTGAGCAGGGAAGAACGCCGGGAGCGGATCCTCGCCGCGGCGGCGCGGGTGTTCGCCGCGTCCGGCTACGACGCGGCCGGGATGCGCGAGGTCGCGACCGCCGCCGGCATCAGCACGCCGGTGCTCTACGACCACTTCCCGTCCAAGGCCGCGCTGTACGCCGGGCTCCTGGAGTCCGAAGTGGACAGTCTGCTGGCCGGCTGGGCGGTGCTGCCGCCTTCGGACACCGCCGAGGGGCTGCTGCGCGCCAGGGTGGCGGCGATCTTCGCCTGGATGGAGACGAACGAACGCGGCTGGCGGATGATCTTCGCCGAGACGCCGTCCGACGAGGCGGTCGCCGAGGTGCACCGGCGTGGACAGGCCAGGGCCACGGGGCAGCTGACCGAGGTGTTCGCCCGCGTCCCCGGGCTGGCGCTGACCGCGGACCTGCCGCGCGACCGCGCGAACGAAGCGCTCGCCGAAGCGGCGAAGAGCGCGCTGAACGCCATCGCCACCTGGTGGTGGGACAACCGCGACATCCCGCGGGAGCAAGTCGTCGCGCTCACGACGGATCTGTTGTGGCGCGGGCTGGGGAACCTGATCCAGGAGGACGGATGAGCATCGAAACCACCGAGCGGTACCGCCGCGCCCTCGAGACCCGGGACGTCGAGCTCGCGCTGAGCGTCTTCGCGCCGGACGCCGTCGTGCACTCGCCGTTGACGAGCCGGGTCCGGTTCACCGGGCACGCGGAGCTCAGGCCGCTGCTTGAGGTCGCGTACGCGCATCTGCGCGACGTCCGGTTCTGCACCGACACCGGCGACGAGACCACACGGGTCGTCGTCTACACCGCGCGTATCGGCGGCGAGGAGATCGAGGAGGCGGCGGTGCTGAAACTCGGCGAAGACGGGCTCATCGCCGAAGTGACGCTGTTCGTGCGCCCGCTGCCGGGGCTCGTCGCGCTGATGGACGCCTTCGGCCCGGACATCGCGCGCCGCAACGGCCGCACCTTCGCGGCCCGGCTGCTGAAGGTGGCCGCGAAACCCTTGCTGGCCATGGTCCGGTCCGGCGACAAACGCGCGGTCCCGCTCGCCGGCCCGCGTTGACGATCGCGCGTGAAGGCCCCCTTCCCTCGGCTCAGCCGAGGGAAGGGGGCCTTCACGCGCGATCAGGACACAGCCACAGGAGCCGGGGACGGAGCAGGCTCGTCTTCGGGGTCTTCGAGGACCTTCGGCACCCCGCGCAACGTGAACAGCGCGCTGATCGCCAGCACCGCCATCAGCGCCGCCGAGCACAGCATCGTCACCTGCAACCCGTCGACGAACGCCGTCTTCGCACTCGCCAGCACCAGCGCGCCTTGCTCCGGCGGGAGCTGCGCCGCGACCTGGACGGCGCCGCCGAGGGTGTCCGAAATCGCCGCCGACGTTTCGGGTGGCACGCCCGCCGGGAGGACGAGCTCGTTCCGGTACAGCGCGCCGAGCACACTGCCGAGGACCGCGATCCCCAGCGCCCCACCGAGTTCGGTCGCCGTCTCGGAGATCGCCGACGCCGCGCCCGCCCTGGCCTTCGGCACGACGCCGAGCACCGTGTCCGTCGCGACCGACAGGATCAGCGACAGCCCGACGCCGAAGACGATCATCGCGGCGAGCAGATCGGTGTAGACGATCGTCACGCCGACCGCCGAGTACAACGCGAACCCGACCGCCGACAGGGCACAGCCCAGCCCGATGGTGACCGCGCGGCCGAGTGCCTTGATCGCCAGCGGCGCGAGCACCCCGCCGAGGATCGCGCCGCCCATCCCGGGCAGCCCGGCGAGCCCGGACTTCAGCGGCGACCAGCCCGCCACCAGCTGCAGGTACTGCGCGAACATCAACGAGACCGCGAGCTGCGCGAACATCGCCAGGATCGTGGTGCCGACGGTCGCCGAGAACGCCCGCTGGGCGAACAGCTTCAGGTCCATCAACGGTTCGGCCAGCCGCGGCTGCCGCAGGACGAACGCCAGCAGGCAGGCAAGACCGAGCACGGCGGCGACCGCGACGTCCCAGTGCCCCCAGCCCTTGTACGCGATTTCCTTGATCGTGTAGACGATCCCGACCATGCCGACGAGCGAGAGCAGCACGCTGGGCACGTCGATGCGATGGGACACCGGGTTCTTCGACTCGGGCAGGATCAGCGCGCCCGCGATCACCATGACCACCACCACCGGCACGTTGACCAGGAACACCGATCCCCACCAGAAGTGGTCGAGCAGGAACCCGCCGACGAGCGGCCCCATGCCGAATCCGAGGATCGTCAGCCCGCTCGAAACCCCGATCACGGCCGCGCGTTCCTTGCCGGTGAACACGTTCCGCACGATCGACAGCGTCGACGGCATCAGTGTCGCGGCGGCGATCCCGAGCAGGGCCCGGGCGGCGATCAGGAGTTCCGCCGTCGGCGCGTACGCCGTGATCACCGAAGCGACGCCGAACAGCGAAGCCCCGATCAGCAGCAGCTTCTTGCGCCCGATCCGGTCGCCGACGTTCCCCATCGTGATCAGCAGCCCGGCGAGGGCGAAACCGTACGCGTCGGCGATCCACAGCAGTTCCGTCGTCGACGGGTGCATCTGTTCCGAAAGCGACGGCAGCACCAGGTGCAGCACGGTCAGGTCGATCGCGATCAGCAGCTGCGCCAGCACACAGACCGCGACGGTGCCGATCTTGCGGCCCTTGCCGATGGTCACCGCGAAACCCCGAAGGTGAGTTCCGGCGTGTGCCGCGCGGTGCCGTTCTCGCCGTCGCCCAGGTAGAACCGGGTGCTCAGGGTGCGGGCCGACGGGTCGAGGACGCTGCGCCACAACGTCCGCCACGGCGCGCCGGGCTCGACCGCGAACGACACGGCGTCGAGCGCGCCCCGCGTTCCGGCGTCCGCTTCCTTCGTGATGGTGCGAAGCCGCTCGTAGGTCCGCATGCTCTCCGGGGTGTCCTCGGGCAGCGCTTCGAGATCCGGATGACGGTGCAGCAGGTGGTTCGTGACACACAGCGGCCCTTCGGCCACCTCGACGAAGTACTCGACGTCGTGCGCTCCGCGTTCGTACACGAAGCCGCGGCCGGAGGCGTCGGCGACGACGTAGTGGCAGGGCGCCCCGTGCGCGTACTGCTTGGCGAGCATCAGCGCTTCCTTGGCCTCGTCGACGGTTTCGCAGGTGTCCAGCAGATACCGGCACACCTGCAGCACCGAGAGGCCCGCCTGCGGACCGTGGTCCAGCGGCATGGCCGTCTCGACCTCGGCCATCAGCAGCGTGACGACGAGCCCCGCCTCGTTGACCCCCTCCGTGGCACCGTCCATTGTGGACATCGTCAGCGCGGTCGAAGCGATGCCGTCGTCGGGGATCGTCGTCAGGACATAGGGCCGTGACGCCATCGGCACGGTCCCGTCGTCGACCGGCTCCTCCCCGGCCAGCACCGCGCCCAGCTGGGTCCAGCTCATGGTGAAGAAGTCGTAGTTGCGGCCGAGCTCGCTCCCCGTCCAGAGCGCCGAACAACCCGATCCGGGAGGCAGGGCACTCGCGTTGTCGAAGGAGACCGCCGCGTCGGCGGCGAATCCGTGTGCCTCGGCGAACCCGGCCGTGCGCTCCGCGTACTGAGGCCAGTTCCGGGCGAACCAGGTACGCCGCGCCCCGGCCACGACCGGATCGAGCGACGGCGGCGACCAGTCCGAGCGCGTCTTCACTTCGGCGCCGAGCGCGTGGCCGATTTCGGTCTGGGAGCCGCGCAGCGTCAGATGCCGCACGGCGAGGAAGTCTTCGGGAGATCCCGCTACGTAGGTCATGCCCCGGAGGGTGTCCGCCGCCGCTGACCGTCCACGCACCGAACGCTGTCAGTGCTTGGCGGTGCTTGTCATCGGAATGTCATGTGCCCCGCGCGAAAGTGGTCCCACCAGGCAACGACAAACGAGGGAAACCATGCTCAGCAACAAGGTGTACATCATCGGCGGGGCCGTCGTCAGCGTCCTCTTCGTCGCGCTCGCGATGGTCGAGTTCGCCACCGGCTACCCGGACGACGCCCTGCAGGACCTGCTCTACGCCGCCGTGAGCGCGGGCGCCGGCGCGCTGCTGTACGTCCTCGACCGCCGTCAGCGCGAGCGTCGCGCGGCCGAAGCGCAGCGTGACGCCCGATGAGGAACATCGACGGCGGCTTCCTCGCCGCACCCGACCAGGCCTCCCTCCAACGTCGCGAGCAGGACGTGCGCAAGGGCAAGCTCGCGCTGATGCTCGCCGTCGTCGGCGGCTTCGTCGCGCTCGTCGCCGGCTACAACGTCGTCGCCGACTTCTCCCCGGTTTCGCTGGTGGTGACGATGATCGCGCTCGCCGCCGCGATCGGCGGCGGGCTGCTCACCAGGCACCTGATGCGCGCCGTGCGGTTCCGGGTGCACAAACCGAACGCGGGCCTGGTCGGCGCCGCGAAGCTGACCGGGATGGTGGTGGTCGTCCTCGGCTTCATCGCCCTGGTCGGCGCGATCGAGGGACCCGGGGTGCTGCGGATCATCGCGATCGCGATCGGCTGCGCGGCCATCGGCTACGTGAAGACGCTGCACGACCAGCAGTGGGTGCTCTTCGAACTGGACGCGGTGGGTGTCCGGATCGAGCGGACGGTCGTGCCGTGGCGTGACGTCACCCGGCTCACCATCGACCCGGTCGGCCCGGGGATGACCCGCCTCGGCGCGGTCCCGGTCAACGCGGCGCCGCTGTACGTCGCGGTCCAGGACAGCGAACTCGACCAGCGGCTCCTCGCCGAGGCCGTCGGCCGCTTCGCGCCGCAGGGCACTCAGCTGACCCGCGCTTAGGCCAGCTGAGCGGCGCCCCGCAGGCCGAGCCCGCGGCGGTAGGCCAGGTCGAAGTCGTCACCGAGCCGCTCCCGCACGGTCGTCCTGAGCAGGGCGGCGTCCAGATCGACGGCGAACGGGGTGCCCCGCATGGTCACCGCCGCGCCGATCAGGACCGCCGCCCGCTCGGCGTCACCCCGGATCAGCGCGACGCCGGCGAGCCCCTCGACGGCGCAGGCCATGGTGGTGCTGTCGTGCCAGCGGTCCGCCGACACCAGGGCCAGCCGGTGCAGTTCCTCGGCCCCGTCGACGTCACCCTCGGCGGCCAGGACCCAGCCGAGGGAGATCTTCGCGCCGGCGCGCACCCCTTCGGCCGCGAACGAACCACCGGAGCATTCCGCGAGGGCGCGTTCGCTCAGCGCGCGGGCCGCCGCCAGATCGCCCTCGTGCCGGGCGAGGAACGACAGCCCGACGTACCCGGCCGCCCGGCTTTCGGGCATCCCGGCCCGGCGCGCGATCTCGATGGCGAGCTCGAGATCCGCCCGCGCGCCCGCCGCGTCGCCGTGGAGCAGCTTGCTGCCGCCGCGACGGCACAGCAGGTCCGCGTTGTCGTCGGACGCGCCGAGTTCGCGCATCAGCCGCAGCGCCTCGTTCATCGTTTCCAGCGCTTCGGCCTGCCGGTTCGTCCAGATCAGGATCTGGGACAGATGGTCGAGGGCCATCGAAAGGCCCCAGCGTTCCCCGATCGAACGGAACGCCTGCGCACCCTCGCGCAGGAATTCCTCCGCCGTGCCGAGATCGCCCTGCATCAGCGCGCGCAGGCCGTAGCCGGTCGGCGCGAGGGCGAGACTCCAGGCGTCGCTGTTCGCCAGCAGCATCCGGCTGCGTTCGATCAGCGCGTCGTCGTCACCGGGCGGGCCGGACACGACGCCCAGCAACAGCAGCAGTGCCGGATTCCGCGGTGCTTTGACCAGGTTCAGCATGAGACCGTCCACCAACGGCAAATGCCGGTCGAGCGCCTCGTGCCCCCGCAGTCCCGCGGCCGCGGTGAGCACACAGAGCTGGTACTCCTCTTCGAGGCCCTCCGGCGCTCGCTCCCCGAGCCGCTTGACCACTTCCAAGCACAGCGTCGAACCCTCGAAGCGGCGACCGCGCATCCACCAGTACGTCACCAGCGAAGCCGAAAGCCGGAGCGCGAGCCGTACGTCGGCCTCGGCGGCCCAGCGCAACGCGGCCAGGAGATCGTCGTAGGCGGCGTCGAGCCGGGCGAGCCAGATCAGCTGGTCGCCGGCGCGCAGCATCGGAGCCGCTTCCTCGGCGAGAGCGACGAAATACTCGGCGTGTGTCCGCCGCAAGCGCTCGGTCTCGCCCGCTTCGGCGAGTTTCCCGGCGAAGAACGCCCGGATGGTTTCGAGCATCCGATACCGGTCCCCGGTACGCTCGACCAGCGATCTGTCCACAAGGGACGGAAGCAGTTCCGCGATGTCCGGCACGGCGCAGACCGCCTCGGCGTCGTCCAGCGTCGTGCCACCCGCGAAGACGGTCAGCCGCCTGGCGAGCAGGCGTTCGTCCTCGTCGAGCAGATCCCAGCTCCACTCGACGACGGCGCGCAGCGTGCGATGACGGCTCTCGGCGACCCGGCTGCCCCGCGAAAGCAACCCGAACCGGTCGTCCAGCCGGGACGCGATCTCGCCGACCGGCAGGGTCCGCACGCGCGCGGCGGCGAGCTCGATGGCCAGCGGCAGCCCGTCGAGCGCGGCGCAGACACGCTGGACGTCGCCCGCGGTGTCGTCGTCGACCACGAAACCCGGATCGCCCGCCCGCGCGCGGTCGGCGAACAGCCGGACCGCGGCGAACTCCAGCGACCGGGCGGGCGGTGTGCCCGGCGGCGGCACGGCGAGCCGCGGCACGGGGGAGACGATTTCGCCCGTGATGCCCAGCGGCTCGCGGCTGGTGGCGAGCACCCGCAGCGTGGGGGCCGCGCCGAGCAGCCGGGCGGCCAGTTTCGCGGCGGCCTCGATCAGGTGCTCGCAGTTGTCGAGCACCAGCAGGACCGCCCGTTCGGCCAGAGCGTCGATCAGCCGCTCCACCGGCGCGTTCTCCACCGGCTCGGTGACCGATCCGCGCGGGACCGTCCGCAGGCCGAGCGCGGTCAGCACGGCGTGGGCGACGTCCTCGTCCTCGGTGTACGGCGCCAGCTCGACGAAAACCGCCGGAAGTTCGATCGCGGCCGCCGTCTCGATGGCCAGCCGGGTCTTGCCCGCCCCACCCGGCCCGGTCAGCGTCACCAGCCGCGAGCTCTCCAGCCTGCCGAGCACGTGCCGGAGATCGCCTTCACGGCCGATGAAGCTGGTGAGCTGCGCGGGGAGCGCCGTGGTCGTGCCCTTGGCAGGCGGCGCTTCACCGCGAAGCACGGCCAGATGCGCGGCGGCGAGATCCGGCCCGGGATCCGCGCCGAGCTCGTCGGCGAGGACGCGGCGGGGGTCCTCGAACGCGGTGAGCGCGTCGGCCTGCCGTCCCGCGGCGTGCAGCGCGCGGATCAGCAGCGCGCGGGGCCGTTCCCGCAGCGGCTGCTCGTCGATGACCTCGCGAAGCTCGGCGAGGACGTCTTCGTGTCTTCCCAGCTTGAGCTCGGCCTCGACGCGGTCCTCGATCGCCGACGTCTTCAGCTCGTTCAAGCGGGTGACCTGCGGATCGCGGAACGGCGCGTCGGTGATGTCCGCGAAGGCCGGGCCACGCCAGAGCACGAGGGCGTCGCGAAGCAGTCCCGCCGCCTTCGCGGTGTCTCCGGCCGCGAGAGCGCGACGCCCCTCGGCGGCGAGCCGCTCGAACCGGTGCACGTCGACGTCGTCGGGCTCCACGGCGAGCCGGTACCCCGCCGGGCTGAATTCGACGGGCGCGAGCTCCTTCAGCGCGCCGCGCAGCCGTGAGACCTGCGATTGCAGCGCGTTCGCCACACCTTCGGGTGGTTGTTCGCCGTAGAGACCGTCGATGAGCCGCTCCGCCGGGACGATCCGGCCCGCCTCCAGGGCGAGCAACGCGAACAGCGTCCGGACCCTGGGCCCGCCGATCGGAACGGTGGTGCCGTCGTCGCGGCGCACCTCCGTCGCCCCCAGCACGCGGAATCGCATGGGTTAGAGATTAGGGATGGAAGCGCAGCTTCTCCGTTGAGGGCGGTGGCGGGGGCATGGATGGACCTAGGGCGTCATTGACCTGGGCGGATCCAGCCCGCCCGAACTACGCCGATCGGCGTCTATACACTTCGCCGGGTCCCCACGCAATGGGAGAGGTATGTCTACGCAGGAAACCGTCGTTCTGGGTCAGCCGACCGTCGGCGACGAAGAACTCGCCGCGGTGGCGGAGGTGTTCCGGTCCGGCTGGCTGGCCGGTGCCGGCCCCGCGTGCCGCCGTTTCGAGGAACGTTTCGCGAAGACCGTCGGTACCGCGCACGCCCTGACCACCAGCAACTGTGGCTCGGCACTCTTCCTCGGGCTGCGTGTGCTCGGCGTGAAGCCGGGCGACGAGGTCATCGTCGGTGACTACACCTTCCCCGCCACCGGGCACGCCGTGCTCCAGGCCGGCGCGACCCCGGTGTTCGCCGACATCCGCCCCGACGTGTGGAGCGCCGACCCGGCGTCGATCGAAGCCCTGATCACCCCGCGCACGGTCGGCATCCTCGCCGTCGACGTCGCCGGGCAGCCCGGTGACTTCGACGAATACCGCGCCATCGCCGACAAGCACGGCCTGTGGCTGTTCGAGGACGCCGCCTGCGCCGCGGGCGCGACGTACAAGACCCGCCCGGCCGGCAGCCTCGCCGACCTGGCCGCGTTCTCCTTCCACGGCCGCAAGGGCATCACGGCGGGCGAAGGCGGCGCGCTGGTCTCGGACCGCGAAGACCTCATCGCGCACGCGCGCAAGCTGCACACCTACGGCATCGAGCCCGCCATCACCCGTGAGGGTTCCGGCGCGCTGCCGATCCCGGAGTTCCACGAGCTGGGCTACAACTTCCGGCTCTCGGACGTGCAGGCCGCGATCATGAACGTCCAGCTGGACCGGCTTCCGGACCTGCTCTCGGCCCGCCGTTCGGTGGCCAAGCGCTACCACGAGGCCTTCGAGAACCTGCCCGGCCTCGACGTCCCGGTGGAACTTCCGGACCGCGAGCACCCGTGGCAGGCCTACATCCTCACCGTGGCCCCGGAGATCGACCGCGACGCGCTCGCGCTGCGCATCCGCGAGCAGGGCGTGCAGTGCAACTTCGGCACCTACGCCTCGCACCTGCAGCCCATCTACGGCAAGAAGCAGGCCTTGCCGGTTTCGGCGGACCTCTTCGCCCGTCATCTCGCCATCCCGATGCACGCCAACCTCACCGATACTCACGTGGACCGGGTCATCGAGACCGTCAGCACCGCGTGGGCGAGCTAGGAGAGAAATGCCCGACAAGAAGGTCCTCTTCACCGGGGGCGGCGGTTTCATCGCCGCGCACGTCATCCCGATGCTGATCGAGGGCGGCTACACCGTCCGCGTCTTCGACAACATGACCCGCGGCGACCGCGCCCGGATCAACGACTTCGTCGCCACCGGCAAGGTCGAACTGGTCGAGAAGGACGTCCGCTACGGCGGCGCCGTGCGCGAGGCCATGCGCGGCTGCACGCACGTCATCCACTTCGCCACCGTGTCGATCAACAAGTCGGTCGCGGACCCGCACGAGTCCATCGACATCAACATGGTCGGCAACCACAACGTCTTCGCCGCCGCGGCGGACGAGGGGGTCGAGCGGCTGGTGTTCGCTTCGACCGCGTCCGTCTACGGCGACCCGAAGCGGCTGCCGATGCACGAGGACGACGAGCTCAAGCCGCTCACGCCGTACTGCATCTCGAAGCGCGCGGGCGAGGACATGCTCGGCTTCTACGAGCGCACCAAGGGCCTGTCCTGGAACGCGCTGCGGTTCTTCAACGTGTACGGCCCCGGCCAGAAGATCGAGGCCTACTACACGTCGGTGATCAACCACTTCATCCAGCGCCTGCGCGCCGGCCAGCCGCCGATCATCGACGGCCGCGGCGACCAGTCGATGGACTTCGTGCACGTCACCGACCTGGCCCGCGCCGTCGTCGCGGCGCTGGAGTCGGAGAAGGCGAACCTGCCGATCAACATCGGCACCGGGATCGACACCTCCATCGCGACGCTGGCGAAGATCCTCATCGACGCCGTCGGCGTCAACGTCGAACCGCTGTTCAACGAGCGCGACGTGCTGGTCTCGCGGCGCGCCGCCGACATCACCCGTGCCCGCGAGATCCTCGGCTGGGAGCCGAAGATCTCCGTGGAAGAGGGCATGTACGAACTGGTGAAGGCCTCCGAGTGACCGCCGGGCCAGGGGAGAGCCGCCCCATGCGTATCGCCGTGGTGAACAACTTCTTCCCGCCGAGGGTGGGCGGAAGCGCGCACATGGCGGCGTCCCTGGCCGAGCAGTACGCGGCACGCGGGCACGAGGTGCTCGCGATCACCGCCGCGTACGCCGACGCCCCGGCCGACGAGACGAAGGACGGCTACCGCGTCGTCCGCCTGCCCGCGGTGAAGATGCCGCAGCTGGGCCTGTCGATCGACTTCGACATGAGCTTCGCCTCGCTGCGGCCGGGGAACTGGCGGCGGCTGTGGAAACTGCTGGACGAGTTCAAGCCGGACGCCGTCCACCTGCACGGGCAGTTCTTCGATCTGTCGTGGCTGGCCGGGCTGTACGCGCGGCGGCGCAAGCTGCCGATGCTGCTGACCATCCACACGCTGCTGATCAGCGACAACAAGCTGTACGGCGGGGTCTTCCGGTTCCTGGACAAGGTGCTGGTGAACCCGATCCTGCGCTACCTCAAGCCGCGCTACGTCATCCTCGACAAACTCGGGGTCGACTACTGCGTCGAGCGCTACGGCACGAGCGACGCGAACTCGGACTACTTCCCGATCGCCGTCGACACCGGGAACTTCGAGAAGCCGCTGACCCTCGACGTCCGGGCGGAGCACGGACTCGGCGACGGCCCGGTGATCGTCTCGCTCGGGCACGTGATCCCGCTGCGCAACCGGCTCCCGCTGGTCGAGGCGCTTCCGTCCATTTTGGACAAACACCCCGGCGTGAAGGTGGTCGTCGTCGGCCGCGTCTACCACGACGTCTTCCTGAAGCGGGCCGAAGAACTGGGCGTCGCGGACGCCATCGTCGTGACCGGCGCCGTGCCGAAGGCCGACGTGCCTTCGTATTTCGCCGCGGCCGACATCGTCACGCACGACCTCAACGGCGGCTGCGGCACCGCGTCGCTGGAGGCGATGCTTTCGGGCACCGCGACCATCGCGTCGGTCACCGAGGACAACTACCCGGGCATCGAACTGCGCAACGGCGAGAACATCCTGCTGGTGCGGCCGGACGACAGCGAGGCGGTGGCGAACACCGTCATCGAGCTGCTCGACGATCCGGAGAAGCGGGCTTTGGTGGCACAGCGGGAAAGCGCGATGGTGCGGGCCAACTTCGGCCTCGACGTCGTCGCCGAAGAACACCTGCGTACCTTCGAGAAACTGGTGACCGAGGCCGATGTTCTTCGATGACGAGCGCAGCAACCGCCTGCGCCCGCAGATCCTGACCGAACTCGTCTCGCAGTACATGAACGACGCCGAGCGCGCTCGTTTCTACGGGCTGCCGGAGTCGACCAGGGTCCGCGAGCGCGTCAAGATCATCAGCCCGGAGAACCTGAAGATCGGCGAACACTGCTGGATCGGCGAGGGCGCCGCGCTCGACGCGAGCGGCGGGCTGGAGATCGGCGAACACACCAGCATCGGGCTCAACACGCTGATCTTCACCCATTCCAGCTGGCTCGCGAACATGACGCTGCAGAACCATTCCGGCAGCGACCTCATCGAGCGCAAACCCGTGAAGATCGGCAAAGGCTGCTTCATCGGCGGTCTCGTGGTGATCATGGCCGGCGTCACGATCGGCGATTTCGCCACCGTGCAGCCGAATTCCGTGGTCGCCAAGGACGTCCCGCCGCGCAGCCTGGTCGCCGGCAACCCGGCCCGGGTGTTCCAGAAGTACGACGACGAGTACATCCAGTCCGAAGTGGAGCGTGTGCGCGCCGAAAACGCGCGGCGGCGTGCGCTGGCCGAGGAACGGGGGGACGCCGCCGGTTCTTGGGGCGCCCCGGCGGGCGACTTCACGGAGTAGCCGCCGAGCGCTCCGGCGACCACGTCGCGAAAGCCACTTTCGCGACGTCTGATGTCCCGAAAGTGGCTTTCGTGACACGCCGCTGCGAGTCCGCAAGAGTGCGGCCGCCCATCACTGGGCCGAGTGGTGAATTCTCACTCGAGTCCGCACTACGCTCGGCACCGATGACTCAGGTGACCCTGGACGAGTGGGCTGCCGGAATCGCGCCGAAGTGGCCGGTGGTGTCCTGGTCGCGGCGCCATTCCTGGACACCAGGCATCAACTGGCGGTCACGCGGCTCGCGTACTGGCTGGACGAGCGCCTTCCGGATCTGGTCGCCCTCGCCGGAGTCGAACTGCTGCTCGCCGAAGAACCGTTGAGTATTCGAGTACCGGACGTCCTCGTCACGAGCTCGACCGAGCTGAACGTCCGCCGAGCCTCACCGTCGGACGTGCGGTTGGTCATCGAGGTGCTCTCCGAGAGAACCGTCCGTACCGACCGGGTCACCAAGTTCTCCGAATACGCCGAAGTCGGCATCGAGCACTATTGGATCGTCGACCTCGAAGAACCGGCGAGCATGACCACGTACCGCCTGACCGACGGCGAGTACGAGAACTTCGGCGAGCACACCGGCAAGGTGAGCCTCGGCTTCGACGGCACTCCGCTCACACTCGACCTCGACGCGCTGACCACCCGCCATGCGCAGCGTCCCTGGATGTCATGAACGACCCTTTCCTGACAAAAAACGTCAGGAAAGGGTCGTTCATGACATTCGACAACGCCGCAGGGCCGCTCACGAGCCGGAACCAACGCCCTTCCCGGCCCGACTACTAGGCTCGATGGGGAGTCCCCGGGTGAGAAGGGTGTCAGATGAGGTTCACACGGTTCGGCGTGTCGTTGCTGGTCACCGGGTTGGCCCTGCTGGGCACCGCGTCCCCGGCACTGGCCCACTCGGAGCTGAAGAGCAGTGACCCGGCGAGGGGCGCTTCGCTGGCGACGCCGCCGACGCAGATCAAGCTGACCTTCTCGGGCCCGGTCACCCTCGCGGAGAACCCGATCCAGATCACCGGCCCCGAGAACGCCTCGTGGACGGTCGGCCGGGCGGAAGTCGCCGGAACGGTCGTCACGGCGCCGGTTCAGGCCGTCGGCCCCGCGGGCGAGTACACGCTCCGCTACAAGGTGACCTTCGAGGACTCGCACGCCGCGAGCGGCGCGGTGAAGTTCAACCTCACCGCGCCCGCATCGAGCCCGAGCCAGGCCCCGACGAGCAGCCAGGCCCCGGCGAGCAGCCAGGCTCCGGCCAGTAGTGCGGCCCCGGCGCCGCAGGCGGGCGAGACCACCACCCCCGAAGGCCTGGTGCCGGCCTGGGTGTGGATCGTCCTCGCGGTCGCCGTGGTCGTCGCCGGACTCGTCGTCGCGCTCCGCTTCACTCGTCGGAAGGACTAAGCAACCTTTCCGGTGGTCAACCGTCGAACGGAGATGAGGACCAGGGTGGCTCGCGGCGATGACGAGTTCGTCGAGTTCGTGCGGAACTCGGCGAACCGTCTTCAGCATGCCGCCTACCTGCTCACCAGCGACCGTCATCAGGCCGAGGACGCCACCCAGACGGCGCTCGCGAAAACGTACGCGGCCTGGTCGCGCGTACGCCGTAAGGACGCGTACGCGTACGCGCGCCAGGTCCTCGTCAACCATGTGATCGACGGCTGGCGGCGCCCTTTCCGGGAGAACGCCACGGAGGACATCCCCGAGCAGTCGAGCGGCATGGACGTCGCCGGTGCCGTCGTCGAGCGGAAATGGCTGCTCGACGCGTTACGTACGCTCACAGACCGGGAAAGGGCCGTCGTGGTGCTCAGGCACTTCTTCGATTTGAAGGAATCCGACGTGGCCGGTGAACTGGGTGTCTCGATCGGCACCGTGAAGAGCACCAATTCCCGTGCCCTGAGCAAGCTGCGGATCACCGCCGAGGACGGAACGGAACTGATCGGGGGGCTGGGCCGATGACCGACCTCGAAACGCTGCGTTCGGCCTTGCGGGAACCGCCCGCCGAAGGGTTCGCCGAGCCCGACCTCGGCGCGATCATGGCCAAGGGCAGGCGTATCCGCCGTCGTCGCCGTCTGGTGACCGGTGGGGGCGGGATCGCCGCCGCCGTGGTGACGGTGCTGGTCATCGTCGGCGCGGTCGCGCTCAAGGAACCGGCCCAGCGCCCGCTTCCGCCCGCCGCGAGCGCGTCGGCCCCCCAGCCCGCCCCGCCGGCCCCGGTGAGCCCGACGGTCACCGAGGCCCCGGCCGACCAGCCTTTCGGCGAGGCGATCCCGCTCGGGGTCAAGGGCGAAGGCGGCCGTGAACTGGTGCTCTACGCCTACGCGATCGAAGAGCCGCGGATGCCGGACGTCAGGTTCGGCCTCCAGGTCGCGTATCGGGACCAGGCGGGCGAGCTCGACGCGCTCCTGGCCGCCAACGAGTTCAAGGGATCCGATCGGTCGTTCGGCTTCCACGCGGTGGACGGCGGCGACGTGATCCGGGGGACGTTCGTGCCCGTGTTCGGCTACTTCTCCGGTCCGGCGGCGCGGATCACCAGCACCGTCCGCGGGAAACCGGTCGAGGCCAAGGCGATTCCCTGGAGTGAGGATCCGTCGGTCGTCATCTTCTGGTTCGACGGCGCCCAAGTGGAGTCGGCGGGAGTGCTGACCCCCCTCGTCGCGTACGACGCGAAGGGCCAGCGCCTCACCAAATAACGCGTTTAGTCCTCTAGTTGCGGTAGTTGCGTGTGCAAGTACCGCAACTAGAGGACTAAACGCGGGAGGTCAGGTCGCGGCCTGCGTCAGCACCTGGTCGACGACGGCGTGCGACGGCAGGATCAGGTCCCGCTCGGTGTCGGCGTCGATCTTGCCTTCGAGCAGGTCGACGAAGCGGTCCAGCTGCGTCGCGAGCGGCTCGCGCGCGGTCACCAGCTCAGGGATCTCGATGACGGTCTGCTGCCGGTAGCCGAGGCCGTCTTCGGTGACCGAGTCGTGCGAGACGTGCCGGTAGATGGTGACGTCGCGGCGGAGCAGATCGATCTCGATCATGCGGTCCAGTTCGGACACCCAGAGCGAGCGGACCTTGCGCTGGCCGAGGCGCGACGCGGAAACCGTGGCGAGCCCGGACTCGAACGACAGCACCGTCTCGATGGTGTCCTCGGCGCCTTCGACGGAGCTCGGGTGGAAGTAGCCCGCGCCGGAGGCGACCCGCTGCGGGGTCGCGCCGCCGAAGAACTGGATCGCCAGGTCGACGTCGTGCACCAGCAGATCCCACGCGACACCGGTCTTGATGCGCGGCGCGTACGGGCCGTGGCGGCGGGCCATCAGGTGGATCGGCTCGTTGACCAGGGCCCGCGCGGTCATCACGGCCGGGTTGTAGCGCTCCAGGAGCCCGCACATCAGCGGGACGTCCTTCTTCGCCGAAAGCCCGACGATCTCCTGCGAGAATTCGAAGCTGTTGCACACCGGCTTCTCGACCAGCATCGGCTTGCCCTGGCCCAGGATCTCCTGCGCCAGCTCGTAATGCGCCTCGGTGGCCGAAGCGAGCACGACGGCGTCCACATCGGACAGCGAGCCGATTTCGGGCGTCCACTGGGTTTCGTAGCGATCGGCGACCTTGCGGCCGGCCTCTTCGCGCGGGTCGATCACGCGGACGAGGTCCACGCGCTCGTTCGCGGCCAGGACACGGGCGTGCAGCGAACCCATGTTCCCGGTGCCGATGAGGGCGATCTTGTGGGTGCTCATGCGCCGAGTACCTCGCGAACCGTTTCGATGATGGTGTCCAGGTCGGACTCGGAAAGGTGCGGGTGCACCGGCAGGGAAAGCGCCTGCGCGGCGACGGAAGCGGCGACCGGGAAGTCCTCGACCTTCGCGTCGGGGATCAGCGGGTTGTTCCGGTAGCAGTCGTAGTCGAAGACGATCTTCGGGTAGTAGATCCCGTTGCCGATGCCCCGTTCGGTCAGCGCGGCGGCGAACTCGTCGCGCGAGAGCATCGCGTGCGGGCCGACCAGCACGGTGTACTGGTGCCACACGTGCTCGCGGCCCGGCAGGACCTGCGGGAGGTCGAGGCCCGGAGTGCCGGCGAGGCCTTCGGTGAGGCGCTTCGCGTTGGCCTGGCGGGCGGCGGTGAGCTGGTCCAGCTTCTCCAGCTGCGGGATGCCGACCGCGGCGTGCAGGTCGGTCATCCGGTAGTTGTGCCCGGCGACCTCGTACTGGTACCGGGCGCGCATGCCCTGGTTGCGCAGCACGCGCAGGCTGTCGGCCAGCTTGTCGTCGTCCGTGGTGATCACGCCGCCCTCGGTGGTGGTCACGTTCTTGGTGGCGTACAAGGAGAAGCAGCCGATCCCGAACGAGCCCGACGGCTTGCCCTGGAACGACGCGCCGACGGCCTGTGCCGAGTCCTCGATGACCTTGAGACCGTGCTCGGCGGCCAGCGGCGCGAGCTTGCCCATGTCCGCGGTCTGCCCGTAGAGGTGGACCGGCATGAGGACCTTGGTGCGGTCGGTGATCGCGGCGGCGACGGCGTCCGGGTCGATCGCGAAGTCGTCGCGCCGGATGTCGGCGAAGCGGACGGTCGCGCCGGCTTCCAGGATCGCGTTCAGCGTCGCGACGAAGGTGAACGGCGAGGTGACGACCTCGTCGCCCGGCTTGAGGTCGAGCGCCTGGATGGCGGCGACGAGCGCGGTGGTGCCGTTGTTGACGGCGATCGCGTGCTTCGTGCCGGAAACGCTCGCGAACGCGTCCTCGAAGCGCTTGACCATCGGTCCCTGTGCGATGGCGCCGGATCGCAGCACCTCGACGACGAGGTCCTCCGCGTCACGGACGTCGACCACGGTAATGGGGATCATCTGCAAGTCTCTCTCGACTGGGCGTTCTGGTGCGTCCGGTACAGTGAGCCGCCGGTTCTGCGCCCGGCCGCCCTCTCTGGCGCGGGCCACACGTTACCGGGACCGCCGAAGCGCCCATTACCCCAGGCTGTCTCCAGCCACGACGAACGGATCTTCACGTGGTGAACCGCATCCACCCGACCGCAGTCATCGGCGAGGGCGTCGAGCTCGGCGAGGACAACGTGATCGGACCGTTCACGGTCATCGTGGGTCCCACGCGGATCGGGGACGGCAACTGGATCGGCCCGCACGTGACCATCGGGACCCCTGGCGAGGACCGGGGCCGCGAGCATCCGGCCGCCTGGGAGGCCGCGCCGAGCGGTGATCCCGATCACGACGGCCACGGCGTCGTCGTCGGCAGCCGGAACCGGATCCGCGAGTACGTCAGCGTCCACCAGGGCACCTGGCGCGCGACCACCATCGGTGACGGCGGCTATTTCCTCCGCGGTTCGCACATCGCCCACGACTGCCTGGTCGAGGACGCCGTCACGGTCGCTTCGAACGTCATCACCGGTGGCCACTGCCACATCTGGTCCGGGGCGAACCTGGGCATGGGCGCGATCCTGCACCAGCGGGTCGTGGTCGGCCCCGGCGCGATGGTCGGGATGAGCTCCGCGGTCCGCAAGGAGGTGGGCGCGTTCACCATCGCCGTCGGCAACCCCGCGCGGGTGACCGGCGTCAACACGGTGGGCCTGTCCCGCCGCGGCCTGGACGAGGCCGCCATCGAGGCGCTGGGACCGTGGCTGAAGGGTAAGGCCGGTCTCCCTGAGGACGGGCTGGCCGACCGGCTGCCCGGCGACCTCTCTACCTTGGTGAAGGCGTGGGACGCCCGTCCACGCGACGATCATTAGGAGTACGGACATGGCGGATGTCGCCGGCAAGCTGCGTGAGGTCTTCGTCGAGGCGCTGGACCTCGACGGCGAGGTCGATGTCGAGAACCTGAAGTACCGCGACATCGAGGCCTGGGACTCGGTCGGTCACATGGCGCTGGTCGCGGCCATCGAGGACGAGTTCGACGTGGAGTTCGACACCGACCAGGTGATCGACATGTCCAGCTTCAAGGTCGCCGTCGACATGGTGACCGACCTCCAGTCCCAGTGATGCTGGACGGGAAGGTCGCCCTGGTCACCGGGGGCACCCGGGGGATCGGGCTGGCCACCGCGCGGGCGCTCGCCGAAGCGGGCGCCACCGTCGTGCTGACCGGCCGCGACGAGGCGAAGGCCAAGGAAGCGGCGGCCGCGGCGGGTGCCGCGAGCGGGCTCGCCCTGGACGTCACCGACGCCAAGGCCGTGTCGACGCTGGTCCGCGGGGTGGCCAAGGAACACGGCAAGCTCGACATCGTGGTCGCCAACGCCGGGATCATGGAGGACGCGCTCCTCGGCATGATCCGCGAGGAACTGGTCGACACCACGCTGAGCACGAACGTCGCCGGCACGCTGCACACCGTCCAGGCCGCGGCCAGGGCGATGATGCGCAAGAAGACCGGCGCCATCGTGGTGCTGGCCTCGATCGTCGGCGAGCACGGAAGCGCCGGTCAGACGGTGTACGCGGCCTCGAAGGCGGCGGTGGCGAACATCGCGCGTTCGGCCGCGAAGGAACTCGGCCGGTCCGGGATCCGGGTCAACGCGGTGGCGCCCGGCGTCATCGACACCGACCTGACCTCCGGCCTGACCGAGGACGCCAAGGCCGAGAACATCGGCAAGACCCCGCTGGGGCGCCTCGGGACGCCCGAGGACGTGGCGAACGCGATCCGGTTCCTCGTCAGTGATGACGCTTCGTTCATCACCGGGCAGGTGCTGGGCATCGACGGAGGCTTGGTTCTGTAATGACCCTTCTGGGTGTGGGTGCGCGACTGATCGACGTCACGAGCGGCAGGACGCTCGAGGGCGAGGAACTCGACACCGAGGTCACCCGCGTGGGTGCCGCGTTGTCGCTGCTGCCGCCGGGCGCGCTGTTCGCGCGGATGTCGGTGGACCTCTCCAGCGTCCTGAATTACCTCGGCGCTTTCGAGGCGGGCCGCGCGATCGCGCTGATCGACCCGGCGCTGGACGCCGACGTCCTGGCGGGGCTCATCGAGCGTTTCCGTCCGGCCGCCGTGCTGTCCGCGCCGGACGCGCCCGCACCCGAGGGTTACGGCGTCTCCGACGGGCACTGGGTCCGGAAGTCCGCCGAAGGTGTCGAGCCGCATCCGCATCTCGCGGTCCTGCTGCCGACCAGCGGTTCCACCGGGAATCCGAAGCTGGTGCGGCTCTCGCGGGGCGCGATGTTCGCCAACGCCGACGCGATCGCCGAGGTGCTCGGCATCGACCGCCACGAGATCGCGCCGACCAGCCTGCCGCTGCACTACAGCTACGGCCTGTCCGTGCTGAACTCGCATCTCGTCCGCGGCGCGACCGTGGTCATCGAGCCCTCGGGTGTGCTCGGTCGCGGGTTTTGGGACGCGGTCAACGAGCACAAGGTCACTTCGCTCGCCGGGGTTCCGTACCACTACGAGATGCTGCGGCGCCTCAAGTTCGACCCGGCGAAGTACCCGACGCTGCGCACGCTGACCCAGGCGGGCGGCAAGCTCCGCGACGATCTGGTCGCCCAGTTCAACGACAAGATCCGCGAGGTCGGCGGGCGGATGTTCGTCATGTACGGGCAGACCGAGGCCGCCCCGCGGATGACCACGGTCCCGGCGGAACGGCTCGCGGAGAAGCTCGGTTCGGCCGGGCCCGCGCTGCCCGGCGGCTCGTTCGCGATCCGGCGCGAGGACGGTTCCGAGACCACGCATCCGAAGATCGTCGGCGAGGTCGTCTACCGCGGGCCCAACGTGATGATGGGCTACGCCGAGGACGAGGCGGGGCTGGCCGCGGGCGACGAGTACGGCGGCGTGCTGGCCACCGGCGACCTCGGCTACCTCGACGAGGACGGGTTCCTCTACATCACCGGACGCCTCAAGCGGATCGGCAAGGTCTTCGGCAACCGCGTCAGCCTGGATGATCTCGAGCACGCCGTGCGTTCGGCATCGGTGGGGATCGACGTCGTGGCCGCCGTCCCGGCCGGGGACAAGGTCGTCCTGTTCGCCGAGGGAGCCGACAAGGAGATCTGCAAGGACGCCGCGAAGGCCCTGTCCGAGCGGTTGCACCTGCACACGAGCGGGTTCGACGTCCGCCCCATCGACACCGTGCCGCTGCTGGCCAGCGGCAAGATCGACTACCGGTCGCTGGAGGCCCAGGTATGAGCGTCTTTACGTTGTCCCAGGCCGAGCGTGAGAAGCATCTGCTTCCGCAGCTCGCCGAACTGACCGCGCACCACCGCGAGAACTCCGAAGGCTACGAGCGCATCCTCTCGTCGCTGGGCATCGCGCGGGACGCGGAGTTCGCCTCCATCGCGGACCTGCCGTGGCTGCCGGTGCGGATGTTCAAGACGCACGACCTGCGCAGCATCCCCGAGTCCGAGATCTTCAAGACGCTGACCTCTTCGGGCACCACCGGCGCGGGCGCGTCGCGGATCTACCTGGACAAGGCCGCCGCGGGCGCGCAGACCAAGCAGCTCGGCGCCACGCTGCAGGAGGTCCTCGGCGGCGAGCGCCTGCCGATGCTGATGGTCGACACCATCGGCATCATCAAGAATCGCCGCTCGTTCTCCGCGCGCGGCGCGGGCGTGCTGGGCATGGCGAACTTCGGCCGCAAGCACACCTACGTGCTCGACGAGAACGACCAGCCGGACGTCGAGGCGGTCAAGACGTTCCTGGCGACGTACGGCGACAAGCCGTTCCTGATCTTCGGCTTCACCTTCATGGTGTGGCAGTACCTCTACGAGGTCGCCCGCGAGCACAAGCTCGATCTGTCCAACGGGATCCTGATCCACTCCGGCGGCTGGAAGAAGCTGATCGATCGCGCGGTGGACAACAGCGAGTTCCGCCGTCGGTTCAAAGAGGACACCGGGCTCACCCGGATCCACAACTACTACGGGATGATCGAGCAGATCGGCACCGTGTTCCTCGAAGGACCGTCCGGGAACTCGCTGTACTGCCCCGATTTCGCCGACGTGGTGATCCGGAACCCGGAGACCTGGGAAGAGCAGCCGGTCGGTGAACCCGGCGTGATCGAGGTCGTCAGCACCCTGCCGCACTCGTACCCCGGCCACGTCCTGCTCACCGAGGATCTCGGTGTCTACAACGGAATCGACGACGGCGACTGGCCGGGCAAGCACTTCTCGGTCATGGGCAGGCTGCCCAAGGCCGAAGCCCGCGGCTGCTCGGACACCTTCCAGGGAGCTGCGGCATGAGCCTGAACCAGCGTTTTCCGCTCGGCGACGGCATCGAGGTCTCCTCGCTGGTCGAGGAGCTGCGGGCCGAACCCGTCGGCGGACGGCTTCGCGTCGGTGACCCGCGGGTCGTCGAGTTCCTGACGAAGTTCGCGCGCAAGCTGCTCGCGCCCGCGACGGCCCGTCGTTTCCCGGAGCTCGCGTCCCTTGGTTTCTTCCTGCGCAAGGGAGAGATCGCCAAAGCACTGTCCACTTTGGAGACTTCCGGCGACGCGCTGCGCTTCCCGCGCGGGCTGGTCTTCCACGTGCCGCCCGCCAACGTCGACACGATCTTCGTGTACTCGTGGGCGCTTTCCGCGCTGGCGGGCAACCACAACGTCGTCCGCGTGTCCTCGCGTTCGGCCGGTGCCGCCGAGACGGTGCTGGAGGCGCTGAACGCCGCACTGTCCGAAGTGGACGCCGACACCGCCGCCGCGATCACCGCGACGCAGCGCATGGTCACCTACGACCGCAGCGACGAGATCAGCGGCGCGCTCTCGGTCGCCGCGGATCTGCGGGTCATCTGGGGCGGCGACGCCTCGGTCGCCGCGCTGCGCAAGTACCCGCTCGCGCCGCACGCCCGCGACCTGACCTTCCCGGACCGGTCGTCGTTCGCGGTCGCGTCGGTCCGCGGCTGGCAGAACGCCTCCGAGGCCGAGCGCCGCGGTGCCGCCGAGGGCTTCTACAACGACTCGTACTGGTTCGACCAGGCCGCCTGCTCGTCACCGCGCGCGGTGTTCTGGGTCGGCGAAGAAGACGGCGCCCGCGAAGCAGGGCAGGAGTTCCGGAAGCTGCTCGCCGAGGTGCTGGCGACGAAACAGCACGTCACCGAGCCCGCCATGGCCGTGCAGAAGCGGGTTTCGGCGTACGGCGCGGCCGTCGACGGGCTCGTCAACGGCATCGAGTTCCAGGGCAACGGCATCGCGACCCTGGAGCTGGCCGACCCCGCGGTCCTGCCGCGTGAATGGCTCGGCGCGGGCACTTTCGCCAACGCGCGGGTCGACACGCTTTCCGACCTCGTCCCGATCGTGCTCCGCAAAGATCAGACCGTCGGTCAATTCGGCTTCACCAAAGAAGAATTGACGGAATTCGTGACGGAATTGGCGGGCCGCGGCGTCGACCGGGTCGTTCCGTTCGGCTCGGCCCTGACGTTCTCCGCGATTTGGGACGGCTACGATCTGCTGACCGAGTTCAGCCGCTTGGTGACCGTGCAGGCCTGACCTGCGGTGACGAGGTAGCAGCAGAGGAGGTTCAGTGACGACCGTCGAAACGCCCGAAGAGGACACTTCGGTTGCGGTAAAACAACCGAAATCCACGAAGGCGAAGATCCTCGACGTCGTCCGCTGGGTCGCCATCCTGCTGGTCGTCGGTTTCGCGGCGAAGACACTGGTCACCAATTGGGGTGAATTCTGGCGGACCTTGTCCGAGGTCGCGTGGGAATCCTCCACGTTGAGCCTGCTCGCGCTCATCGCCGCGATCATGGTGTCGACCTACGGCTGGCAGGTCATGGTCGACGACCTCGGCAAGCCGATCGGCTACGCCCGCGGCGCGCAGATCTGCCTCGTGGGCTCGCTCGGCAAGTACGTGCCGGGCTCGGTGTGGGCGTATCTGCTGCAGATGGAGCTGGGCCGCAAGGCCGGGCTCGCCAGGGCCCGGATCTTCACCGGCTCGCTGATCCAGCTCGGCGTCGGCGTGGTGTCCGCGCTGGTCGTCTCGCTGCTCGCGGCCCCCGCGGTGTTCAGCAACAGCCCGCGGGCGCTGTGGCTGTTCGTGCTCATCCCGGTCGGGCTGGCGATGCTCCACCCACGCGTGCTCACCTGGGGCACGTCGCTGGTGCTGCGAATCCTGCGCCGCCCGCCGCTCGACCACCGGCTGAGCTGGTCGGTCGTCGGGAAGGTCTTCGGCTCGTCGACAGCCGCTTGGGCGCTCCAGGGCGTGCACCTGTGGCTGCTGGCGAACTCCGTCGGCACGCCGGGATTCAGCGGTTTCGTGCTGTGCGTCGGCGCGATGGCGGTCGCGATGACCGTCGGGACGTTCGCGTTCATCCTGCCCAGCGGCGTCGGCGTCCGTGAGGTCGCGCAGGTCGCCGTGCTGACCGCGTCTGGCCTCACCGTCGTCCAGGCGACGGCCTTCGCCATCGCCTCCCGGGTCATGTTCACCGTCGCCGACCTGATCACCGCCGGCGGCGCCGCCCTCTCGGCCCGCCTCGTCACCTCCCGCGTTTAGTCCTCTAGTTGCGGTCCTTGCGCGTGCAACTACCGCATTCAGAGGACTAAACGCGTCAGGGGTTCACCCGGTAGATGACGGCGTCGGCGTTGCGGTACACCTCGGTCACGAAGTTCAGCCCCTCCAGATCGCGCAGTCCGGGCTGGCGCGGGGCGCCGGTGGGGTAGCCGTACTGTCCGAGGATCACCCACCGCACGTTCAGCCGGGCCACGGCCGCCCGTACCTGGGCGTTCGACGGGTACTCGCGGAAGTGCCACTCCAGCAGCCCCACGTCCGGCGGCGGCAGCGTCTCGTCGAAATGCCCCGAAGTGGTGCGGACACCGGAGAGCGCGTAGGTCCACACCGTCCCGTCCAGCCGGTCGTTCAGCGCGCGTTCGCCGGGTTTCACGAACTCGGCGAGTTTCTCCATCGCGACGACCTCGTCCGGGCTCACCGGCAGTTTGTGCGGATTCACACCGGGCGTGTTCGCGTAGCCGGGCGCGACCTTCGCCGCGTTGGACGGCGCGTAGAAACCGTTGCTCAGGAAGGCGAACGCGCCGAACACCACCACCGCGACCGCGAACGCGGGCAGCTTCCGGTGCGCCACGCTGTCCCGGAGCCACGCCTGCGTCTCGGCGAGGCCGTGCGCCGCGATGACCGCCAGCGGGATCGCCGCCATCGACATGAACCGGTACGGGTCGTTCCACCACGGCCGGGACAGCGCCAGGACGAGCGGCTGCTCGGACGACGTCACCGCGATGTAGGCGAACCCGGTGATCAACGCCGTCACGCCGATCCAGCGCAGCCCGCCCAGCCGCGAGAAGAAGATGAAGCCCAGCAGCAACGCGACCGAAAGCCAGACCTGCGGATGCGGCTCGTGGTGCTGGAAGCCCAGCAGCGCGCCGAGCGCCGTCGTCGCCCGCCATTCGACCGGCCAGCTGCGGTAGGGCACCTCGCCGTTCGCGAGCCCGATCGCGCCGAACAGCTGCAACCACGACACCAGGATCGCGACGACGGCGACGATCGCCAGCGCGCGCAGGTCCCGGCCGATCCGCCGCCACTGTTCGCCCGGCGCGACCCAACGCTGCAGCAGGAGCGGCCCGGCGAACAGGATCGAGCCGAACAACGCGGACGAGTGCACGCACAGGAGCCCGGCAGCGGCGGCCAGCAGCACGAAACCGGTGTCGGGCGCGGGCCGGTCGAGGTAGCGCTTCACCGCGACGGCGGCCAGCGGCGTCAGCGCGAGGCCGAGCAGGAACGGGAGCAAAGGTCCCCTGCTCATCGATTCGTACAGGCCCATCACCGGCGCGATGGAGACGAGGGCGACCGCGCCCGCGAACACCGCGCGCCCCCGGAACACCCGCACCATCGTGACCAGCGACAACGCCAGGAGCGCGGGCAGCAGCGCGGTGTTCACGTCCAGGGTCAGCGGGATGGTCGCCGGGCTGAGCAGGTACACGACGGACGCGAGCAGGTGGTACGCGTTCGGGTAGAACACCGGCGCCGCGCCGCCGTACCAGTTGACCTCGCCGGTGCCGAACAGGCCGCCGTCCCCGGTTTCGGCGATCTGCCGGACACCGTTGGCGTGGTAGACGGCGTCGAACCCCTGTGGGATGGCGTCCAGCCTGCCCATCCCGCGCACCACCGCGTACATCCCGACGGCGGCCGCGAGCAGCAGGCACGCCCCGACCGCGAGATGCCCGGACCGCCCCCACAGCGGCTCCTCGGGCGTGGGCGGCCATCGGCGCAGGGTGAGCCGCCGCAGACCGAACGCGACTCCGGCGAACAACGCCGTCGCCACCAGATGGGTCACCGGGCCGAACGGGAGCCCGAGCGCGGCCGCCCACGGCCCGGCGAGGCCGCCGATGGCGTAACTCAGCAACGGCGTCATCCCCGCGAGCACCCAGCCGCGCAGGCCGGCGGCGAGTCCGGTGAGCAGACCTGGGAGGCCGATGACGAGCAGCGCTACGCACAGCGTGACGACGTCGGCCGCCAGCGAGGTTTGGGTGGGCACGGGCTACCTCGGGTGGGGAATCCGCACAGAACCCCCGAGGTGCGGAACGGAATGGGAATCCAGAGTAACCGCCGGGGACCGTTACCCTAAGGAGTCACATCCCGCCAGGCAAAAGGGCGGAACGTTGCCTACTTTGCGCACACTTGCTGACCCATTCGTGTCAATTGACTCCGCCGAAAGAAACGCATCGGCGCGGTGATCGATACTTGACCGTAGTCTTCGCACACGGAGTGGTTCGGCCCGGAAGGGTGGGGATCAGGTGGTGATCGCGCTTGTCGTCGCCTGGTTCCTGGTCGCGATCTTCGTAGTGGTGGCCTGGCCGAGGATCGGCGCCGACAAGGCCTGGCGTGTCTGCGCGCTGCTGCTGACCCTCGTTTTCTCGCTGGTGCACCAGTTGATGTTTTCGACCATCGCGGAGGACGCGTACATCACTTTCCGCTACGCCCAGAACATCGCCGACGGCAACGGCCCGGTGTTCAACCCCGGCGAGCGGATCGAGGGCTACGCGAATTTCCTGTGGATGATCGTGATCGCGTTGCCGAAGGCCGCTTTCGGCGCCGACATCGAGACGTCCGCGGTCGTGCTCGGCGTTCTCGCCACGCTCGGCGCGGTCCTGCTCGCCCACGTGACGGTGAACCGCGTGGTCGCGCGGGCGGCCGGTGAGGCGCGCCCGGCCTATGGCGTGGCCGCGGCGGTGCTGGTCGCGGGCGCGGGCGGGCTCGCCGCGTACGGCGGATCCGGTACCGAGACGCCGTTGTTCGTGCTGCTCGTGTTCGGTGTCTTCGCCTCGCTCGCGGCTCGGCGGCCGGTGGTCGCGGGGGTGCTCGTCGCCTTCGCGACGATGACGCGCCCGGCAGGGTTCCTGCTCGCGATACTGGTCGGGATCTGGCTGGTCGTCGCGGCCCTGCGTGGCCGCTACACCTGGTGGTCGCCGGTGGGGTGGCTGCTCGGCGGGCTCGTCTTCGCGGCGCCGTGGACGGCCTGGCGGGTGACCTACTACGACCACGTCCTGCCGACGTCGGTCATCATCCCGTTCGATCTCGAGCTGTCCGCCCGGATCGACGGCGGATGGCGGTATCTGTCGGGGTTCTCGCTGGTCCACCAGGGATTCCTGCTGCTCGGCCTGATCTCCGTGGTGGCCCTGCTGCTGCGCCGCACCGGCCGGACGCCGCACGAGGCCGAAGCCAGGTCGCTGACTTGGCTGATGCTGGTCACCGCCGTCGCGCTCACCGGTTTCGTGGTCTTCTTCGGCGGCGACGCCGGGCCCGCCTGGCGGCTGCTCGCGCCGATCCCGCCTCTGCTGTCGGTGGCGGCCGTGTCGGTCTACGGCGTGCTCGTCGCGAACGCCAAGCCGAGCCCCCGGCCGCGTCCGCCGATCCAGCGGTTGATGCCCGCCGCCGCGGTGGCGTTGTCCGGGCTCGCGGTGCTGGTGTCGGTGTTCAGCCCGGAGATGCTGGCCCGCGTGCGCGCCTGGCACGACCACGGCGCGCAGATGGAGGAGATCGGCAGCTGGCTCGACGCCTACCTGCCGCCCGGATCGGTCGTGAGCACCTCGGCGCCCGGTGTGCTGTCGTATCACGCCGGGACGCAGCTGCAGATCGTCGGCGTCCGGGGCCAGACGGAGGAGGCGGGCGAGGCCGTCGTCTCCCGGCGGCATCCGACGATCGCCGTCATCACAGACAGCGGTTACTCGTCGAAGCAGGCCTGCGTGATCGACCCGGCGTACGCGGCCAGGTACCGCGTCGCGACCTTCGCGCGTGAAGGAACCTCGTCGTGGATCACCGTGTTCCCGCGGGCGGACGTCGAGCGCGCGGTCACGTCGGCCCTCGACCGCTCGCCCGATTTCCGCCACGTACCGTGCCCTTCGTGAGTGTCGTTTCCCCCAGCAGACCGGTAGCGCGTGAGACGTCCTCGCGCCTGTTCGGGGCCGGTGTGTTCGCCGCCGCGCTCACCGTGCTCCTGGTTCGTTTCCTGGTGCCGCGGCCGGTCGCGATGTCCGACAACGGCGACGGTTTCCGCGTGCTGTGCGGCGCGGGTATCCCGTGGAAGGGCGAGCCGGAGGGATTCGTCCACCTCGCCTACACCGTCCCGGCCGGCGAATGCGACGCCACCTACCTCCTCACCCAGAGCTGGTTCGCGCGGCTCGCGCGATCGGCCGGTGGGTGGCTCGGCCTCGAATCGACGCTCAGCCTGGTCGTCCTCGGCGTGCTCACCAGCGTCCTCGCCGCCGCGGCGGTCGCGTTGATCGTCGTCGGGCTGCCGTACTCGCGGCGCGTCCGCGGTTTCGCGGCGGTGGGGCTGCTGCTGGTCGTCGCGGACTCCGCGTTCTTCGGCTACTTCGCCTCGGTGCTCGGCGAAGGTGCCGCCTTCCTCGGTCTGCTGCTCGCCGTCGGCGGATTGCTGGTCGCCGCGCGGCCTGGCTGGTGGCGTTACGCGGGCCTTGCCGTGCTGGTCTTCGGCGGTCTGATCGCGGTCAACGCCAAGGTCCAGACGTTGATGATCCTGCCGTTGCTCGCGCTCGCCGCGGTGCTGGTCCGTCCGGACGGCGTCCGCGGCCTGAAGCGCTGGCTGCCCGTGGTGTTCGTCATCGGCGCGCTCGCCGGTGGCACGGCCTACGCACAGCAGACGGTCGAACCGGCGAAGCTGCCCGACGGCTCTCTCGCCGCGCGGCCGGGCGACGATTCTCGTGAGATCAACATGTTCAACACGATCTTCTTGACCATTGTGGACGGTCGGCACGACACCGGAGCCGACCTCGCGGCTTTGGGACTGCCCGCGTCGTTCGGCCAGTACGCGGGCAACGGCTGGTGGCATCCGAAGCCCGCGACGCAGGACCCCGAGTACCCGAAGTACCGCGAACAGATCAGCAGGCGCAACGTCGTCGAGTTCTTCGCGACGCATCCTTGGCGCACCGTCGAGATCCTGAACCGTGCGGCGGGCGATCTGCTCACCGCCCGGCCGCCCTACCTCGGCAGCTTCGACCGGTCGGCCGGTTTCGCCCCGGAAACCCAGGAATACCGCGTCCCGATCGTTTCGACCGTGACGAAACTGCTGGCACCCCTGGGTTTCTTCGCCCTGCTGCCGATATGGGCCCTGATCGCCTGGCGTGGCTGGAAGACGCGGCGCGCCGCGCTGGGTGTCGCGCTGGGCTTCCTGCTCGCCGTCGCCGCGGGGCAGTTCGTGCTGGCCGCGCTGGGCGACGGCTTGGAGAACGTCAAGCACCAGGTGATCGCGCTGTACTGCACGGTGCTCGGCGTCGCCCTCGCGCTGGTGACCTTCGCGCGCTCGGAGTGATGTGACCTACGCGACCGTAGGTTGGTTACCCTACGGTAGCGTAACCTGAACGAATGGCTGAGCTCGTTTACCCGCCCGTCATCATGGCGGCGAAGTTGATGTTCCGGGTGCTGGACAACCGCATCCGGGTGGAGGGGACCGAGCACATCCCGTCGACGGGCGGGGCGGTCATCGCCTGCAACCACGTGAGCTACCTCGACTTCATCTTCTGCGGGCTCGGGGCGCAGCCGGCGAAACGCCTGGTCAGGTTCATGGCGAAGAAGGAGATCTTCGCCAACCGCATCGCCGGACCGCTCATGCGCGGCATGCACCACATCTCCGTCGATCGCGGCGCCGGTCTCGCGTCGTACCGCGAAGCCGTCGAGCGCCTGAAGGCCGGGGAGGTCGTCGGCGTGTTCCCCGAGGCCACGATCAGCCGGTCGTTCACCGTGAAGGACATCAAGTCCGGCGCGGTCCGGATGGCCGCCGAGGCCGGTGTCCCGGTCGTGCCGATGGCGCTGTGGGGCACGCAGCGGCTGTGGACCAAGGGCCGCCCGAAGGACCTCACCAAACGCCACGTCCCGATCTCGATCCTCGTCGGCGAGCCGATGCATCCGAAGGCCGACGAGGATGCCGAAGTCCTCTCGAAGGACCTTCGCGTGCGCATGTCCGCGCTCGTGGACCGCGTCCAGGCCGGCTACCCGGAGAAGCCGTCGTCCGACGACGAGCGCTGGTGGCTGCCCGCGCACCTCGGCGGCACCGCGCCGACGCCGGAAGAGGCCGCCAAGCTGGACCGCGAAGGCCGCTAGACCGCCAAGATGAACAAGTACGCCGATGGCCGCAACACGGCTTGGCGACTGACCGGTTTCTCGAAGCGGACCGAGTCCATGGAGACCGGGTTCTCGATCACCCGCGAGCAGATGATCGAGATCCGTTCCCTCTTCGACGTGGGCGACGATCACTGGATGACCCACTGCTACGAGGTCACGCCCACTGTCTGGCCGGAAATCGAGCGGGTGCTGCGCTGCGGCCCGGCGGACCCCGGCCTCGACTACTTCGTCGAGGGATACGCCACGGACCGCTAGAACCAGCGCTCCAGCACCTGCGCGACGCCGTCCTCGGAGTTCGGCGCGGTCACCTCGTCGGCGGCGTCGAGGGCGTACCGGTGCCCGTTGGCCATCGCGACGCCGTGCCCGGCCCAGCCGAGCATCTCGACGTCGTTCGGCATGTCCCCGAACGCGATCACGCGCTCGGCCGGGACGCCCAGCCGCTCGGAGACCTCGGCCAGCCCGGTCGCCTTCGTGACGCCGTGCGCGGCGACCTCGATCAGGCCGGTGTTGATCGAGTAGGTGATGTCGACCGAGCCGTCGAGCACCTCGCGCGCCGCCCGCGCCATCTCGTCGGAGTTCATCCCGCGCCTGCTGATCAGCAGTTTGATCGCCGGATGCCCGAGCACCTCGGCCCGCGGCGCCTCCGTGCCCTCGTGGTTGCCCCAGGGGTTGTGGTAGTCCGGCTCGATCACGAAGTTGCGCATCTCCGGGTCGAGCGCGGACCCGCCGACCCGCTCCGCGGCGAACCGGCAGCCGGGCAGGGCGTGATCAAGAGCACTCACCGTGTCGTGCAGCAACTGGGGTTCGAGCAGTCCGTGGACCGCCACGATCCGGTCCGTTCCGATCTCGTACAGCACCGCGCCGTTCGCGCACACGGCGTATCCGGTCAGGCCGAGCGGGTTCGCGATCGGCGCGATCCAGCGCGGCGGACGGCCGCTGGCCAGCACGAACGGCACGCCGGCCTCGGCGACGCGCCGGACGACGTCGATCGTGCGTTCGGACAGGACCTCCATCGGGCCGAGCAGGGTGCCGTCGACGTCGGAGGCGATCAAGAGGGGCTTGTCCACCGGCACATCATCCCCGAAGATCCGCCCATCGGGCGAAGTGTCGGCGGGCACCGCTACCTTGCCGGTGTGCGCGTAGGCATCGTGATCCTTCCGGAAGATCGTTGGTGGGCGGCCGAGCCGAAATGGCGGGCCGCCGAGGAGTACGGCTTCGACCACGCTTGGACGTACGACCACCTCGGCTGGCGGACGCTCGTCGACGGCCCGTGGTTCAGTGCGATGCCGACGTTGACGGCGGCCGCGATGGTGACGTCGCGGATCAGACTGGGCACCTTCGTCGCCTCGCCGGTCGCGAGGCATCCGGTGCCGTTCACCCGCGAGCTGACCACGCTCGACGACATCTCCGACGGCCGCTTCATCCTCGGCGTGGGCGCCGGCGTCACGAACACCAGCTACGACGCCGTCGTCCTCGACGGCCCCGAGCTGTCGGTCAAACAGCGCACGGACCGGTTCGCCGAGTTCGTCGAAGCGCTCGACGGGCTGCTGATGACCGACGGTTTCGACTTCGAGGGCGAGTACTACCGGGCCAAGGGCGCGCGGAACCAGCCGGGCTGCGTGCAGCGGCCGCGGTTGCCGTTCCTGGTGGCCGCGAACGGCCCGCGCACGATGACGCTCGCCGCGCGGTTCGGCGCGGGCTGGGCCACCACGGGCGGCAAGGCGGACACCCAGGACGAGTGGTGGAAGGGCGTCGCGGAGCTCGTGAAGACCTTCGACGAGAGGCTCGACGTCGTGGGCCGGGACAAGGCGAGCGTGCAGCGGTTCCTGAGCCTCGACTCGGCGCCGGTCTTCTCGCTCTCCAGCGTGGGCGCGTTCACCGACGCCGCCGGGCGGGCGGGGGAGCTCGGCTTCACCGACATCGTCACTCACTGGCCGCGGTCCGGGGATTACTACGTCGGCCGCGAGTCGACGCTCGAAGAGGTCGTGAGCGACGTACTCCCGGTACTCCAGGGAAGAAGTTCTTAGGCCGTTCGGGTGACGTTGGCGAGCCGGGTAAACCGGTTCCGCCCAGCAGTCGTCTGAAGGACAAGTACAGCGAGTGGGTGTGGCCGACGGCGGCTACCCCTCATGGGTCACCCCGGGGGTGAATGGGGGACGAAAGGCTCGCGTGGTCGCGGCAGGGGCAGTCCGCGACCACGCGAGCCTTTTATCCTCGTGAGTGGTAAGGACGGTTAGAACCGTCCTTACCACTCACGAGGCCGTCAGCGCGTCAGCGTGTAGATCGAGGCACCCGCGTTCGAGAAGTCCTTCCGCAGGAAGCTCAGCCCGTCCAGATCCCGCAGCCCCGGCGCCGGCGGCTCGCCGATCTTGATCGGCGTGCTCCCGATCAGGACGTGCTTGATGTTCAGCCGCTTCACCGCGGCCCGCACCTCGGGGTCGGTGTCGTAGTCGCGGAAGTGCAGCGCCAGGTACTTCGCGTCCGGCGGCGGCACACCCGGGTCGTAGTGCCCGGCGACCGGGTGGATTCCGGTGATCGCGTACAGCCAGGCCGTCCCGTCGAAGCGCTCGTTGAGCACCTTCTCGTCCGGTCCGACGTTCATCTTGGTCAGCTCGTTCATCGCGGCCAGCTCGTCGGCGCTGACCGGCGGCGTGACCTCGCCCTCGGGCCCGTTGTAGTACAGGAACGACACCGCGTGCGCGTTCGACTCGGTGTAGAAACCCTTGGTCAGCACGGCCGACGCGGCCACGACGAACACCGCTGTCGCCAGCCCCAGCCGGGCGGGCAGCGCGGGGCGGCTCTTCACCCAGGACCGTCCGCTCGCCCACTTCGCGAACCAGCGCTGCAGCTCCGCCATCCCGTGCCCGGCGAGCAGGCACAGCGGGATCGCGGCGAGCGCCATCAGGCGGTACCGGTCGTTCCACCACGGCCGCGACAGCGAGATCACCCACGGTTCGGCGCCGAACGACGCGACCAGCACGAACAGGGCCGAGAAGCCGATCGCCGAAAGACCCAGCCAGCGCATCCGTCCCAGCCGGAACAGGCTCAGCACGCCGATCACCAGCAGCACCGTCAGCCACACCTGCGGGGCGCTCAGCACCTGCCGGAAGGTCACCAGGAGCCCCAGTGACTTCAGCACCGGCAGATCCGAGCCCCACGCGTAATAAGGGTATGAACCCGAAGTGAACTTCAGGGCACCGAGGATGTGCGGCGCCGCGAGCAGCCCGCTGCCCACCATCACCGGCACCATCTTGACGACGTCGCCGCCGATCACCCGCCAGCCGCCGCGACCTTCGGGCACCCCGTCGAGCGGCTTGTGCCGCAGCGCGCGGTACCAGCGCTGCACCACCAGCGGGAAGGCGAACAGCAGCGCGCCGAACAGCGCCGACGAGTGCGCGGCGAGCAGGCCGACCGCGGTCAGCGCGAGCACATAACCGGTGTCGAGGCCCGGCCGCGCGAGGAACCGGGCCAGCGCGACGACGGCCAGCGGCGTCAGCACGATCCCCAGCGCGAACGGCAGCAGCCCGCTGGACACCGACTCGTAGGCGCCGGTGGTGGCCGCCGCGGCCACCAGTGCCGTGCAGCCCGCGAACACCGCCCGCCCGCCGAGCTGGCGGATCAGGGCGACCATCGACAGCGCGAAGACGCCGGCGACCGGCATCGTGATGGCGTTCAGCGTGACCGGGATCGTCGTGCCCGAGATCGAGTACACGAGCGAGCCGACCAGGTGATACGCGTTCGGGTAGAACGAGCCGTCCGGGTACCAGTTGATGGTGCCCATCCCGGTCAGCGAGCCGTCACCGGTCTCGGCGATGTAGCGGATGCCGTTCGCGTGGAAGACGGTGTCCCAGCGCTGGAACACCGCCGTCGTCCCGCCGCGGGCCGAAAGCACCACGAGGATCGAGATCCCCACGGCCAGCGCGACGCAGGCGGCGACGGCGTAGTGCGCGCGCGGGTGCCACTTCGTCGGCGGCTCCTCGGCGCCCGGCTTGATCCAGCCGCGTGCCTGGCCCAGCTTGCGCAGGCCCAAGCCGATCCCGGCGAGCACGACCGTGACGGCCGCCACGGTCAGCGGGTTGTACGACACACCCGCGAGTGCCAGCCACGGACCGGCCAGTCCGGTTACCGTGTAGGACAGCAGTGGGGCCAGGCCCGCCAGTGCCCAGCCGCGCAGGCCCGCGGCCCGGCCGACGAGCCCGCCGGGGACCGCCAGGACGGCCAGATAGGTGAGGGTCGCACCGAAGTACGACCAGAAGGTGTCCGGAGTAGGCACTGCTTCCTAAATGTGTCTGTCGAAGGTGAAAACCGATGCTCGCTGCAGGGCTCGGAGTCGACGTGCGTACCCTCGACGCCCGTGAGCGCGCACACGAACCCCGACAAGATTACTGAAGCCGATTACACCGGCTACGACCTCATCGTGGTCGGCTCCGGATTCTTCGGGCTGACCGTCGCCGAGCGGGCCGCGGCCGAGCTCGGCAAGAAGGTCCTCGTGCTGGAGCGGCGGCACCATCTCGGTGGTAACGCCTACTCCGAGGCCGAGCCGGAGACCGGGATCGAGGTGCACCGTTACGGTGCGCACCTGTTCCACACCTCCAACAAGCGTGTGTGGGAGTACGTCAACCGCTTCACCGAGTTCACGAACTACCAGCACCGCGTGTTCGGCAAGTACCAGGGTCAGGTGTACCCGCTGCCGATGAACCTGGCGCTGATCAACCAGTTCTTCGGCAAGTCCCACACGCCGGACGAGGCCCGCGAGCTGATCGCCAAGCAGGCGTCGGAGTTCGAGACCGCGAACGCGCAGAACCTCGAGGAAAAGGCCATCTCGCTGATCGGCCGCCCGCTCTACGAGGCGTTCATCCGCGGCTACACGGCCAAGCAGTGGGAGAACGACCCGAAGAACCTGGGCGCCGACATCATCACCCGGCTCCCGGTCCGCTACACCTTCGACAACCGGTACTTCAACGACACCTACGAGGGTCTGCCGGTCGACGGCTACACCGCGTGGCTCGAGAAGATGGCCGCGCACGAGAACATCGAGGTCCGGCTGAACGTCGACTACTTCGACGTCCGCGAGCACATCCCCGCCGGCACCCCGACCGTCTACACCGGGCCGCTGGACCGCTACTTCGACTACTCCGCGGGCCGCTTCACCTGGCGCACGGTGGACTTCGAGTCCGAGGTCGTCGAAACCGGTGACTTCCAGGGCGCCTCGGTCGTCAACTACAACGACGAAGAAGTGCCCTACACCCGGATCATCGAGTTCCGGCACTTCCACCCGGAGCGCAAGCACTACCCGAACGACAAGACGGTCGTGTTCCGCGAGTACTCCCGCTTCGCCGGCGAGGCCGACGAGCCGTACTACCCGATCAACACCCCGGAGAACCGCGAGAAGCTCGAGGCCTACCGCGAGCTGGCGAAGGCCGAGGCCAAGAACAAGAACGTGCTGTTCGGCGGCCGTCTCGGTACCTACAAGTACCTCGACATGCACATGGCCATCGGCTCCGCGCTGTCGGTGTTCGACAACAAGATCGCGCCGCACCTGACCGATGGCGCGCCTCTCGACGGGTCCCTCGATGCTTGAGAAGGGCGCACCCACGGGTGAGGTAGCCGTACTCGCGAAGGCTCAGGGCGTCCTGAAGAGCGACGTCACGGTGAAGGCGGCACGGGGTCTTTCGCACTTCGGCGAGCACAGCGCGGGATGGTTCGCGCTGGGGCTCGTCGGGGCGGCGGTCGACAAGAAGCGCCGCAAGGACTGGCTGGTCGCGGCGGCCGGTGTCGTCGGCGCGCACGCCGCGTCCATCGCGGTGAAACGCGTGGTCAGGCGGCCCCGGCCGGACCACCCCAGCGTCGAGGTCCTGGTCTCCACGCCGAGCAAGCTGAGCTTCCCGTCCTCGCACGCGACATCGACTACGGCGGCGGCGGTGCTCTACTCCGGATTGACCGGGCGTAACCTGGTCCCGGCCCTGGTACCGCCGATGCTGGCCTCCCGGCTCGTGCTCGGCGTCCACTACCCGACCGACGTTCTGGCCGGAGCGGCCCTTGGGGGCGTAGTCGGCGGCTTGATACGTAGGAAGCTGAAGCGACGATGAGTGAAACGACCGAGAAGGCCGATTCCAAGCCTGACGACGTAGAACCCGTGGCCGAGGCGGCCGAACCGAAGAAGGTCGCCGGCGGTCTCGTCGGCGGCATCATCAAGACGGCACGCCCGCGTCAATGGGTGAAGAACGTGCTGGTGTTCGCCGCACCGTTCTTCGCCTTTTCGAAGTCGACGGACCGGACCGGCCTGCTGATCGCCGCGCTGATCGCCTTCGCGGCGTTCTCGCTGGTGGCCTCCTCGGTCTATCTCATCAACGACGCCATCGACGTCGAGGCCGACCGGGCGCATCCGACCAAGCGGAACCGGCCCATCGCGGCCGGGATCGTGCCGGTGCCGGTGGCGTTCGTCGCGGCGGCCGTGTTCTTCGCCGCCGGCCTCGGCATCTCGTTCCTCGCCAGCTGGCAGCTCGCGGTCGTGCTGGCGGTCTACGAGGCCGTCCAGCTCGGCTACTGCTTCGGGCTCAAGCACCAGCCGGTGGTCGATCTGGCCATCGTCGGCTCGGGCTTCCTGATGCGGTCGATCGCCGGTGGTGTCGCCGCGGGTATCGCGCTTTCGCAGTGGTTCCTGCTGGTCACCGCGTTCGGCTCGCTGTTCATGGTGGCGGGCAAGCGCTACGCCGAGATCATGCTCTTCGAGCGCACGGGCGCGAAGATCCGCTCTTCGCTGAAGAAGTACTCGGCGAGCTACCTGCGGTTCGTCTGGGCGACGTCCGCGGCCATCCTGATCATGTCGTACTGCCTGTGGGCGTTCGAGATCCGCCAGGTCGAGCACGACTCGGTCTGGGCGGTCGTCTCGATGGTCCCGTTCGTGGTGGCCGTCCTGCGCTACGCCGTCGACGTCGACGGCGGCAACGCGGGCGAGCCGGAGGAGATCGCGCTCAAGGACCGCGTGCTCCAGGTGCTCGGCGCGAGCTGGGTCGTCACGCTGTTCCTGTCGTTCTATCTCTGATCGACAGCTCACACACAGCGCATCCATAGGAAGCGCACGCATCCTCGGTGCTGGGGGCGGGCACACAGCCCGCCCCAGCACCTTGAGGAGCGAAAGATGAGCGACCCGCAGCGGCCGTCCGAAGACGAGGACAAGACGGTCGAGCAGCCTTCAGTGGCGGACGAAACCCCGAAGCAGCCCGCCGCGCCTCCGCCGGTGCCGCAGACCCCGCCCCGGAAGGGCGGATTCCGCCGGTTCGCCGGGCACCGTGCGACGCAGCTGGTCGCGGTCGGCGCCCTCGGTTTCCTCCTCGGCGGCGGCATCGTCGGCACCGCCGTCGGCCTGGCCTCCCGCGACGGTGACCGGCCCGGCTTCTCCCGTGAACACCGTGGTCACGGCGGTCCCGGCGCGCACCGTGACTTCCGTGACGGTCCCGGCGACCGCGGCTGGCGTGACGAGTCCCACGGCCGGTAGATAACGGAATCATCACGTCGCCGTGTACGGTGTTCGTGATGCGAAGCGCCTCCGCCGATCTGCCCCAGGCTCCCGGTGCGCTGCCGGGAGCCGCCGTCCTTACCCGCCCCTGGGTGCTCCCGGCCGGGGCGGCGGTCGCTTCGGCCCTGGTGTTCGTGCTGGTCAGCGGGCATTTGATCGACGACACGTACATCACGCTCTCGTACGCGAAGAACCTCGCCTTCCACGGCCACTGGGGCTTGATCGAAGAGGGCACCGCCAACACCGCGACGTCGCCGCTGAACGTTCTCGTGCTGGCGCTCGTCACCTTCATCGTGCGGGACGCCGTCTTCGCCGCGGGGATCGTCTTCGTCGCGAGCCAGGTGGCGCTCGTCCTCGGCCTGCGCCGCATCGGCGCCGCGACCGGGCTCTCCGGCTGGTTCGCCCCGCTCGCGCTGGGCATGCTGCTGGTGAATCCGCTGCTGCTGTCGTCGGTCGGGCTCGAAGTCGCCCTCGGCGCGACCGCCGTCGTCTGGTCGATGGTGCTGCTGCACGAACGCCGCCCCGCCACCGCGGGCGCGGTGATCGGCCTGATCGCGCTGATCCGGATCGATCTGCTGCTGATCGCGTTCGTCCTGTTCCTCGGGCGCCGCGAATTCTGGGTGGGCATCTGGCGGATGACCTTCGCCGCGCTCGCGGTGACGCTGCCGTGGTTCGTGTTCAGCTGGCTGGTGCTGGGCTCGGCGGTGCCGGACACCCTGGTCATCAAGATCATGCAGCGCTCGTGGGGGCCGTTCAGCTTCACCAACGGCCCGCTGCTGTACCTGCGCAACTTCCCGGTGGCGGCGACGCTTTCCTTCCTGCCGCTCGTGATCGGCGGGCTCGCCGGTCTACTGTGGACGGTCCACTTCCGGCGCGGTTCGGAGCGGGCGAAGCGGCTGCTTCCGTTCGCCGCGCTCGCGATCGCCGGTGCGGCGCACTACCTGGCCTACTGCTGGCTGAACGTCCCGCCGTACCACTGGTACTACGCGCCGAGCCTCGTCGGCGCGACGATCTTCCTCGCCGCCGGAGCCTGCGCGGTGCCCGGACGGGCCCGGCTCGGCGCGGGAATTCTCGCGGGCGCCTTCCTTCTCGTGAGCGCCGTCGCCTACGCGGCTCCCGAACTGCCGCGCCGGTTCGCGCCCATCACCAGCAATCACGCCGCGTCCGACGAATACCGCGCGATCGGCGCGCGATTGGGCGAACTGGCCAAGGGACGCAAGGTGGAGAGCGCGGGCGAGGTCGGCGCGCTGGCGTACTCCTGCGATTGCGACATCGTCGACCAGTTCTCCGACCGCGGCTCCGTCGACCCGGCGATCGTCGAGACGAAGAACCGCAGCGGCGATCTCGGAAAGGCCTTGCTGGCGGCGAATTTCCGGTTCTTCGACCACAGCGTCCCGCCCGCGACCCCGGATCTCGTGCTGGCCACCACCAGGAAGGCGCCGCCGCCGAACGCGCTGGCGACCTGGACGATCAGCTCACCCTGGATGGGCACCCAAAGCCTGTACCTCCTCCCGGCGCGCTGATTCCCGCATTTCGTCCTCTAAATGCGGTAGTTGGCATCGCGAACTACCGCATTTAGAGGACGAAATGCGAGGGTGGTCAGCGGCGGGAGCGGGCGCGATCGGCCTTCGTGACGGCCAGCAGGTCCCGCTGGCAGATCACGGAGCCGTCGGCGAAGACGAACTGAAGCACCGGCCGCGGCGGGAAACTCCGCCCCAGGTAGAGCGCGGACACCGAACGGACCACCGCCGACGGCATCTCCTCGAAGGTCCGGAACGGCTGGGCGGGGTCCTCGCCCTCCAGCATCTTCGCCGGGTACACGACGGCCAGCCGCCGGTCGGACAGCGTCAGCCGCGCCTCACCCTTACCACCGGCGAGATGGTCCGCGAGCCGCGCGGCGGTCTGGTCCTCGGTCCGCGCGACGGCCCAATAGGCGATTGTCGGGTCGTCGGTCCAGTCGCCTTCGAGCACGTCGGACGCGGGTAGCGGCCACCGCGTTTTCCCTGTCACCGCAGGGGTTTCCCGCGACGGCTCATACGGCAGCGTGAGCTTCCCGTCGAGCAGCAGGCCGACGTATCCGTGCGCGGGCGGGCAGCCGACGACCAGCCGCTCGCCGGGCGCGAGCCAGAACTGGTGCAGCTCCCGTTCGACGATCTCGTCGACGGACTTCGCGATCGGAAGGGTGTTCTCCATCAGCTCACCGTCACCGAATGCAGCCAGGCGAACTGCCCGGGATCCTCGCAGCCGAAAAGGAAATCCATTCCCGAACCGTCCACAAAGGACGCTCGAAGACACGGGCGCCTCTTCTTGCCGTGCTCGGCCACCGCGAAACCGGCGATCGCCCCGCGCGGGATCTCGGCGCACGGCACCATCTCGTGCCGCGCGATCGGGACGCCCTCGGCGTTCTCGCCGTAGGTCTTCGTGGTCATGATCGAAGCGATGTCCTTGCCGAACCCGATCGCCTTCGACATGAACGACTTCTTCGAGGGCTGTTCCGGCGCGACGAACTTCTCCAGTACCAGCAGCCGTGCGCTGGTCAGCGCCCACAGCCGCGAAAGCGAGCCGCTGGTGGGCAGCTCCCGCACCGCCGCGTGCGCGAGGCCGCCCTGTTCGCCGAGCACGACGACCTGCGGCGACGGCGGATTCGACTTGCCGCCGTCGTCGCCCCCGCCCAGCGCCGCGCCGACCACGTCGCCCGCGAAGTTCGCCGCACCCGAGCCGATCTTGCCCAGCACGCTCTTCTTCGGCACACCCCAGGGGTCGAGGCCGCGCACGTCGTAGTTCAGCGTCCGGCCGTACGCGGCCCACAGCAACCGTTCGCCCGGGTGCAGCGAAGGCAGGGCCTGCGACGCGGCCCCGAGCGGGTAGCCGAGATTCATTCTTCGATCGTGAACCCTCTGTCGGTCGCCGCGCGGCGCTCTTCCTCGGACGACGAGTCCTGCGACTCGTGGTAGCCCGCCTTGACGCCCTGCTCGACGCCCAGTTCGGCCAGGTTACCGGCACTGCCGCGGAAAGCGGCCTTGCCGACGCTGGTCGTACCGCTCATGCCCATCGCCCGCAGCCCGGCCTCGGTGAGGTTCGTGGTCAGCGCGTCCGAGCCCTCGCCGCCGACGCCGTACCGGTCCGCGAACCGGTTGGCCGTCTTGGAGGCCCCGGTCGCGGGGTTGGCCTTCGTGACGATCTTGGCCAGCGGGTTCTTGTCGATCTGGTCGGCGAGCCGCTTCTGCACCCAGTTGCCGTCGCGCAGCCCTTCGGTGCGCTCGACGACCTTCTTCAGCGGGCCATTGCGGAGTGCCTTAAGGATGTCTTCGAGCTTGTCGATCAACGGCTTGAGCTTGCCGAGCAGCTGCTTCACCTTCATCCCGAGCCGTCCGCCGGTCACCGCGACCTGGCCCGCCGTCGCCGCCCCCGCCGCACCGACCGAGGCGCCCGCCGTGATCCACGAGGCGGCCAGCGCGGCCAGCCATTCGATGATCAGGCCCATCACCAGTTCCTGGATGATGTCGATGACGATCTCGACGAAGGCGTCGAACAGGTCGGCCGCGATCTCCAGGATCTGCTGCAGCCCGCGGACGTCGTTCGCGAACGCCTTGGCACCTCCCGAGAACTCGGTCATCTGGCCGCGGAACGCGTCGCCCGCCTGGCCTTTCCAAGCTTCCGTGGTGCCTTCGGCGCGCTTCTGCTCGTGCTCGGCGACGCCGTCGAGCCATTTCGCCGTCTGCTCCCAGCCCTTGGCGGTGCTGCGCATCTGCTCGGGGTCGCCGATGGCGGGTTCCAGCACCAGCTCGACCAGCGGGCTGATCACGATCCCGATCAGGAAACCGAGCCCGTTGTCCAGAAAGGACTGGCCAGGGCTGGTCACGAGCTGGAGCTGTTCCATCCGCGCGTGCACCGCGGCGATCGCGACGTCCGGCGGGCTGCTCGCCCTGGCGACCTCCGAGGACGTGCTGATCCACGAGCTGCCGTAGCCGCCGTTCTGCTCCCAGAACCCCTTGCGGCCGGAGTCGCCGGCGCTGTTGAGGTCGCTCAGGCTGCCGGGACCGCTTCCGCCGTCGTCCAGCCCCGCGCCGAGGCCGGTGATGACCTCGGCGGTGCCCTGGTTGTGGTCGAGATAGGTCTTCGCCGCGGTGGTGGTCTTGTCGGCGATCTGGTCCATGAAGGACTTCGCCTGCTCGGCGAGGCCCTGGCATTCCTGCAGCCCCTCGAAGTACTTGAAGGCCATGAGTTCGCCGAGCGGGCCGAAACAGTCGTCCGAGACCCTGGCCTGCTCCAGCAGGCTCGCGAGGCTGCCGAAGTTCCCCGAGGCCTCTTTGGACCCTGTCGCGTGCGCGGTGAGCGCTTCCGTCTGTACGCCGAAGCCGGTCAAAACGAGTCCCTCCGCAGGATCGGGCCACCGAAGTCGTCATCGTCGGCGGGAGCGGGGCGCGCCGGGCGCTGGGTGCGGACGGGCTGCTGCGCGGCCGGGCCGGCGAGGGATTCCGCGGGCGGGGGAGCGCTCGGCCCGAGCGGTTCGACGTGGGCGTTGAACGCCTCTTTGAACTGGTCCGCGCGATCGCCGAGGATCGGCTGGACGGTCTGCTGCATCGCGGCCGCGGCCTGCTGGGTCGCTTCTCTGACCGCGGTGAGGATCTCCTGCTGCAGCGCGGTGTGCGTGCGGTTCATCGCCTTGGGGGACAGCTGGAGTCCCAGCAGGGCGCCGGACGGGGCGACGGTCACCGTCACCGAGCCGTCGGCGTTGCGCGCGGATCCGCGCAGCCCGGCGATCTTGTCCTTCAGTTCCGCTGCTTTGGCGGCCTGCTCCTGAAACGACCGGATGGCCGCGTCGAGCCTGGCTTCCTGGTCAGCCATCGATTCCTCTCAACCCGGGTACGGAGGACGTCCGTGCCCGGGTGAGACGAAGGGCGTAACGCGCTCGTTCCCTAGATCGGCAGTTTCCGGAAGATCGGCCGGGGGATGTGCCGCAGGGCGGACATGACCAGGCGGAACGGCGCGGGCGACCACACCAGTTCCTTGCCGGCGCGCGAGGCGGCGACCGCGGTCTCGGCGACCTGCTCGACGTCGACCGTCAGCGGGGCGTCCTTGAGGCCTTCGGTCATCTTGGTCCGGACCTGGCCGGAGCGGACGACGGTGATCTGCACGCCGAACTCCGCCAGCGCCTCGCCGAGGCCGAGGTAGAAGCCGTCGAAACCGGCCTTGGAGGAGCCGTAGACGAAGTTCGACCGGCGGACCCGCTCACCGGCGACCGACGACAGCGCGATGACCTTGCCGTGGCCCTGCTTCTTGAGCTTGTTCGACAGCGCGACCCCGACGGACACCGCGGACGTGTAGTTCACGGTGGCCGCCTCGACGGCCTTCGCGTGGTCCTGCCACAGCTCTTCCTGGTCGCCGAGCAGGCCGAACGCCACGACGGTGACGTCGATGTCGCCACCCTCGAAGGCCTTGTCCAGCACGGCGGGGTGGGTGTCCAGGGCCTTGGCGTCGAAGTCCACAGTGGACACTTCGGCGCCCTTGTCCTTCAGGCGCTGCGCGGCCGCGTCGAGCCGGGGCGACTGCCGTCCGGCCAGCACGACCCGAAGCGGCTTCTCGGCCAGGTACTTCTCCGCGATCGCGAGCGCGATGTCGGAGGTGCCGCCGAGCAGCAGCAGGGACTGGGGGTTGCCCACAGCGTCGATCACAGTTCCAACCTTCGGGACATGTCAGAGGCGAAAACGCCTTCGGGGTCAACGGAGGCGCGGACCTTGCGCCATTCTTCGAGCCGCGGGTACATCTTCGCGAAGTTCTCCGCGGAGGTGCGCGAGTCCTTCGCCGTGTACAGCCGGCCGCCGAGCGCGAGGACGTCCTCGTCGAGTTCCTGGCAGAACCGGCTCAGCCCGTCCTTGATCGGGAAGTCGAGACAGACCATCCAGCCGGGGTGCGGGAACGACAGCGGCGCCGCGTTGCCCTCGCCCATCTGCTTGAACACGTTGAGGAACGACACGTGCCCGGAGTCGGCGACCTTCTGGATGATCCGGCGCAGCGGCTCGTGCGCGTTCAGCGGCGTGCTGAACTGGTACTGCAGGAAACCCTTGGTGCCGTACGCGCGGTTCCACTCGCCGAACAGGTCGAGCGGGTGGTAGAACGCGGTCAGGCTCTGGATCTGGTCGCGCGCGTTCTTCGCGGTCTTGCGGTAGTACAGCTCGCCGACCATGGAGAACGACAGCTTGTTCGCCAGTCCGTTCGGAAAGATGTCCGGCAGGGTGGCCAGCGTGCCCGGGTTGAACTTGAGCGGGTCGGCCCGCAGCTTGGGCGGCAGCTCGTCCAGCTTCGCGAGCGAGCCGCGCTGGAAGGCGGCGCGGCCGAGCTTCGCGCCCCTGGAGATCGAGTCGAACCAGCCCGAGGAGTACGTGTAGTTGGCCTCGGAGCCGTCGGTGACCAGCGCCAGCGTCTCGTCGAGGTTCGCCGTGCGCTGGATGTCGGCCTTGAAGTAGGCCGTCTCGGTCTTCGTCATCCGGATCTTGGCGCGGACGATGATGCCCGTCAGGCCGATACCGGCCACGGTCGCCCAGAACAGCTCCGCGTCGGGGCCGTCCGGGGTGAGCGTGCGCACCTGGCCGTCGGCGGTGATCAGGTCCATCGACACCACGTGGTTGCCGAAGCTGCCGGCCGAGTGGTGGTTCTTGCCGTGGATGTCGTTGGCGATCGCGCCGCCGATGGTGACCTGGCGCGTGCCCGGCAGCACCGGGACCCACAGGCCGTACGGGAGGCCCTCGCGCATCAGCTTGTCGAGGCTGACGCCCGCGTCCAGGTCGACGATGCCGGAATCCGGGTCGATCGAATGGATGCGGTCCAGCGCGGTCATGTCGACGACCAGGCCGCCCGCGTTCTGCGCGGGGTCGCCGTAGGACCGGCCGAGACCGCGCGCGATGACCCCGCGCTCCCCGGCCCGCGTCACCGCGCGGGCGATGGCTTCCACGTCGGGGGTGCTCAGGACGTCCGCGATACTCGGCGACGTCCTTGCCCAGCCCATGAGCGACTGCCGCTGTGTCTTGGGTGCTTGGGTCACGCCGACCAGGGTAACCACGCCGAACAATGCCCGGAACGTGACCCTGAAGTGCTCGCTTCTACACTTTGCGCACCAGCCCCAGCAGTTTATGAGGTAGAGCAGTGGTGGCGACCGACCCGAAAGCCGGCGTGACGGCAGCAGCGCCGTCCTCTCCTGGGCTGCTCGGGCAGCTCATCCGCTTCGGCCTCATCGGCGGCTTCTGCGCCTTGGTCGATTTCGGCGTCTACCAGGGGCTTCGCGCCCTCGGAATGGACGCGACGCCGTGGGTGGACATCGCCCGCGCGCTCAGCTTCATCGTGGGCACCACGACCGCCTTCTTCCTGAACCGCAAGTTCACCTTCGCCGGTGGACGCCAGGAGGGCGCGCGTCAGATCGGTAGCTTCGTGCTCCTGTACGCGGTGACGTTCCTCGTCGCCGTCGGCGTCAACCGCACGATGCTGCACGTCCTGCCGGAGTCGGCCTGGAAGGCCACTTTCGGTTGGGTCGTTTCGCAGGCAACCGCGACCATGATCAATTTCGTCATGCTCAAGTGGGTCGTCTTCCGTGAGCCCCGCGCCATCGCCACCAGCAAAGAGGAGAACTGAGGATTCATGCCCGGTAAAGCCGCCGTCACCGGAGAGGCCCCGAGCGCCATGGTGAGCACTGTCGACGACACCCGCTTCGCGGAACGCACCCCGCAGGGCCGTCTCACCGCGCAGCGCGGGCTCTATGCCGGCCCGGCCCCCATCGTCAGCAAAGACCTCTACGCCGAGCTCCAGTGGGGTAGTGCCGTGCGCGAGCGTGCGGGCATCACCATCGAGCCGGCGTCGAAGGTGTCCGGCAACACCTATTTCGGCCGTTTCCCCGCGAGCTACTGGCAGCGCTGGACCGATGTGACCGAGGTCCAGGTCGAGGCCGTCGTCTCCGGTGACGGCCAGCTGTCCGTCGGTGCCTCCGACATCGAGGGCGACCCCCGCGTGGTCGCCGCCGAGATCGTCTCGGGCGCGAAGCAGCAGAAGGTGACGCTCACCGCGAAGCTCGACAAGTTCTACGACGGCGGCGCGCTCTGGCTCGACCTCGAGACCGAGGGCGGCCAGTCGCTGAGCGTCGAGAAGGTCCGCTGGACGGTCGAAGCGCCGGAGAAGATCCGCCCGACCGCGGTGACCATCTGCACGATGAACCGCGCCGACGACTGCCTGTCCAACCTGCAGGCGCTCGCCGCCGACGTCTCCTCGCTGGAGACGCTCGACGCGATCTACGTCGCCGACCAGGGCACCGACCTCGTCGAGTCGCGTGACGGCTTCGAGCAGGTCGCGAAGGACCTCGGCGACAAGCTGCACTACATCAAGCAGCCGAACCTCGGTGGTGCCGGCGGGTTCACCCGCGGCCTCTACGAGGTCGCCGGGCACACCGAGACCGAGCACGCGAACGTCCTGTTCATGGACGACGACGTGCTGCTGGAGCCGGATCTGGTGATCCGGATGACCGCGTTCTCCAACCGCACGGTCAACCCGGTCATCGTCGGCGGGCAGATGCTGAACCTGCTGCACCCGAACCAGCTGCACGTCGGCGCCGAATACGCCCGGCTGAACACGCTGGAGCCCGGTCAGCCGGTGCAGCACTCGCTCTCGACCGCCGACCTGCTCGGCGTCGACGAGGAGACCCTCAAGCCGAACCGCCAGGAGCGCCGCCTCGACGCCGGGTACAACGGCTGGTGGTCGTGCCTGATCCCGTACGAGGTCGTCAAGGCCACGGGCTACCCGCTGCCGTTCTTCTTCCAGTGGGACGACGCGGAGTACAGCTACCGCGCGCGCGGAGCCGGCTTCCCGACGGTCACCCTTCCGGGCGCCGGCGTCTGGCACGCCGACTTCCACTGGAAGGACTGGGACGAGTGGCACCGCTACTTCAACCTGCGGAACTCGATCATCACCGCAGCGCTGCACTCGCCGTTCAACCTGAACCTGCTCTCGCGCGTGCTCATCGCGCAGCTGGTCCGGTACCTGCTCGGCATGCAGTACGGCCTGTCCGCCACGCTGATCAAGGCCGTCGAGGACTTCCTCGAAGGGCCGGAGGTCCTGCGTGACGGCGGCGTCGCCGCGATGAAGGAGATCCGCCGGATCCGCGACGAGTACCCCGAGACCAAACGGCACAAGGCCACCGACGTCCCGGGTATCGCGTCGAACGACATCGGCATCATCAACAGCGCGCCGCGGCCCAGCATGCAGCGGCTGGTGCTGATCAAGCGGATCCTCGACCGGGTGCTCGGCCGCAGCCGCCACTCGCTCGGCGCGATCCCGATCGACGAGGCCCACTGGTGGCACGTCGCGACCTTCGACACCGCCGTCGTCACCGACGCTTCGCAGGAAGGCGTGCGGGTCCGCTCGTACGACCGCGCGAAGATGTTCGACCTGGCGCGCCGGGGCGCGAAGGTGATCCAGCGGCTCCGGAAGGAAGGCGCGGCGGTGCAGGAGCAGTACAAGCGCGCCATGCCCGAGCTGACCTCGCGGGACAACTGGAAGCGCCTCTACAAGCTGTAGGCACTGCCTGACGTGAGCTGAAAGGGCCCTTCACTGCGTACGCGCGGTGAAGGGCCCTTCGCTTTCTGTCTGCTCTGGTCACCGCTGCCGGCACGTTGCGAAAGCCACTTTCGCAACCTTCAACGTTGCGAAAGTGGCTTTCGCAACCCCTCGCGCGCCGCGCCACGGCCGCCGGACGGGGGAGCAAGGGACCTTTAGTACCGCTAGCTTTACTAGCGCCGCTAGAACCACGCCAGCTCAAGTAAGGGTAGCCTTACCCGCATGACGGATCTGGTCGCCCGAGCCCACGCCCTCGCCGATGATCTCCTCTTCCCCGCAGCCACCGAAGTCGACCTCAAGGGCGAAGTCCCCTCAAGCCACTTCGACGCTCTCGCCGCCGAAGGCCTCTACGGCCTGGCGGCGCCCACAGAAGCCGGCGGTCCGGGCGCCGGGTTGCCGGAGATCGTCGAGATCCTCGAGACGCTGGCGGGCGGCTGCCTCAGCACGACGTTCACCTGGATCCAGCACCACGGCCTGGTCGCGGCGCTCACCGGCGCCGGGACAGCCGCCGAACTGCGCGACCGCTACCTCCCGTCGCTGATCAGCGGCGAACTCAAGGCCGGTGCCGCGTTCGCCGCGGTGATCCCGACCCCGCCAAGGCTGCGCGCGGAACGCGTCGACGGCGGCTACCTCCTCGACGGCGAAGCGCCCTTCGTCAGCGGTTGGGGCGTCATCGACGTGCTCCAGCTCAGCGCCCGCGACGGTGACACCGTCGTCGGCGCGATCATCGATCCGGTCGAGGGGGAGCAGCTGGAGGTCCAGCCGCTCGACCTCGTCGCGGCGCAGGGCACGTCCACCGTGCACCTCGGCTTCACCCGCTACTTCCTCGCCGACGACCGCGTCTACGGGAAGACCCCGCACGCGGACTTCGTCGCGGGCAACACCTTCGCCTCCCGCCTCAACGGCTGCGCGCCCCTCGGCCTGGCCGCCCGTGCCGCGCGGCTCCTCGAAGACCTCGGGAAGGCCGACGTCGCCGCCGGCATCCGGGCCGAGATCGACGCCGTTCGCGGCAGGCTCGACGCGGCGCTCACCGATCCGCCGTCGCTGCCCGCGGCCAGGGCGGCGGGCGCGGAGCTCGCGTTCCGGGCCGCGGGCGCGCTGGTCGCGGCCAACGGCAGCACGTCGGTACTCGTCGGACGACACCCCCAGCGGCTCGTCCGGGAAGCCACCTTCCTGCTGGTCGCCGCCAGCCGCCCGGAGATCAAATCGGGCCTGCTGGAGCTCTTCTCCCGGAACTAGTGCAGCCCGAACACCCTCGTCTTGCGGTTCAGGTCGTCGATGTAGGCGGCGGCGACGTGGGAGAAGTTGATCGCCACCTCGGAGTCGTCCCTCGTCCGGACCGTCTGCACCGCGCCGGTGCGGACGAAATGCGAGAGATCCTTGGTCAGCCGTTCGGTTTCCTCCGCCGTGAGCGCGAAGAGCAGCGGCTCGCCCCCGGCGGCGAGATGGAGGACGAGCGCGGGTTTCTGGTCTGCCATGAATCCATGGCACCAGCCGTGATCACGGCCGGGCAAGCGGGTTCGCTGCGGGCGTATCGGGTGTGTGGACTACGTTCATCCCGACGAACAAGACACCCGCGGGGGGAAATGGCGATGCCGCATTCGTTCTCGCTGTCGCTGGCGGCGGTGGACATCCTGCTCGAACACGGCCGGTTCGGTCCGGCGCCGGTCCCGTTCGAGGTCCCGCACATCGGCACGACGACCGATCAGCGCGCGATGGTGCGAGAGGCCGTCTTCCGCGACCTCGAAGGCCGCGGCATGATGCGCGGCGGCAGGCTCGACGCCGACGTCGAGCTGGCGCTCGCCACGTTCGCCAACCCGCAGCTCGCCGTCTGGGCGGTCGCGCAGATGGACAAGGACAAGCAGCTGTTCGCGCGGGCGGCGACGAACGGGCAGTTCGCGGTCCTCGCGCGGCAGGACGAGAACCTGCTCATCTTCGAGGAGACCCGGCCCACCGCGATCGTCGCGTCGATCGTCGACCTTCTGCCGCTCACCCCGGCGGGCCCTGGCCAATCGGTCACCATCGCGAAGCCGGTGAGCGCGCCGAAGCGCCCCCGGAACGACGACGTGTACGACCCGTTCGCCCAGGTCAGCGGACCCCGCTCCCACGGGTCGAACCCGCAGCAGCGGCAGGTGGAGCGCATCTTCGAGAAGCCGATGAAGCGCGTGGGTCAGTTCAGCGTGTTCATCCGCGGCGGCCAGGCCTTCCCGCCGCTGGCGTGGTTCGACACCGAGGCGGGCCGGTTCATGATGACTTCGCGCCAGGCGGCCGACGGGCAGAGCTGGCTGACCTACGCTCCCGCCGACAACGCGAGGATCGCGCAGCAGCTGTACGCCCAGCTCGAAGGCCAGTTCTGAACCGACGGGAACCGGCGTGACGCCCGTTTCGTCACAGTTCCGGCGGGATCTTCGGTGATCGGGGAATCACCGTTGCGCTGAGTGCCCGGCTAGTAGACTTCCGGGCGGAACGCACGGGCGAGCAGACGATGCAGTGGGGCGGGCGATGGCTTTCGAAGCGGACGGCGGACAGGCGGCACCGGACTTCTCGATCGGCTCCGCCATGGGGGCGGCGGCCAACTACGTGGCGGCCGGCGGCCTGAACCAGGCCGCGATCGCCAAGGTGAGCGCCGAGACCCAGAAGCTGGTCTCGGCCGCCAAGAGCGGCGGGTTCAAGATCACCGCCGAGGGGGTCAAGCCGCTGCGTGAGGCGCTCGCGAACATGTCGGAAGAGCTCAGCGCGCTCAAGGTCAAGACCATGGCGCTGAACGAGGCCCCGCAGCTGGGTGGCCACCCGTACGGCAAGGCGGTCGCCGCGCACGACCACAAGGGCGCCGCCCAGTCCGCCAACTCGGCGAACGCGATCATCGGGCAGTTCGAGCAGGTGGTCAAGGACGCCGACGAGGCGCTGGCCAGGGCCGCCGGACTGTACAAGGACGTCGAAGACCGCGCGATCGACGCCACCAAGAAGATTCAGGCCTGAGGGACGATGAAGAAACTCTGCGTGCTGCCGCTCGCCGCGGCCGCCCTGGTACTGGCCGCGTGTTCCAGCGAAAAGCCGGGCAGCGCCAGTCCCGCGCCGTCGGCTCCTCCGGCGCAGTCGAGCGCTTCCAGCTCAGCGCCCGCTTCCGGCGGGGACACCGCGTCGATCGACCCGTGTTCGCTCGTCACCGCGGCGGACCTGGCGTCCTACGGGACCTTCAAGCCGCCGACGAACGAATCCGCGGGCGGGGCGCGGCTCTGCACGCTGAACAAGGAAGCGGCGACCGCTTCGGAGACGCTCTCGATCGGTGTCGGCGTCCGTGACGCGCAGGGCCTCGACACCGTGAGCGACTCCGGCAACGGCAAGACCACCGGCAACGTCAACGGCCGCAAGGCGGTCCTCGCGCCCAGGCCGCCGGGTGGGTGCCTGATGGCGCTCGAACTCGGCCCGTCCGCGCGGGTCGATCTCCTCGTCGCGGCCGACGACGCGCAGAAGGCGTGCGGGATCGCCGAGAAGGTCGCCGACATCGTCGAACCGAAGCTTCCGAAGGGCTAAGGGGGAACCAGGATGACCACCAAGACACCGAACCTGACCGAGCAGCAGGTCTCCGACCTTTCGCCGGCGGCTCGCGACGCGTACTTCCAGCAGAAGGCGCAGGAGGGCGTCGACCCCAGTGACGGCTGGCTGTTCGGCGCGGTCAATCAGTTCATCGCCTCCGGGAAGGCCCATCAGCAGTCGCAGGAGGTCGGCGACAAGAACGTCGACAAGCTGACCCAGAACGGCGACGTCCAGTACGTCGAGGGTCTGGAGCCGTCGAACGCGGACTACCAGGGCTACGACCACGAGCGGCTCGAACAGTTCGTCAACACGGACCTGAACGTCGAGCAGGTCACCCAGGTCTCCACGGCGTACCACGACCTGCACAAGGCCTTCGACACCTTCTCGAAGACCATGGACAAGGCCGTCACTTCGTCCCAGGGCACCTGGGAAGGTGACGCGGCGGGCAACGCGCAGGGCTACTTCAAGAGCCTCAGCACGTGGTCCGAAGCGAACTCCCAGAACGCGAAGCTCGCTTCGGAGACGATCTACGACCAGGGCAACGCGGCTTCCACCGTGAAGAACACGATGCCCAAGCCGATCCCCTTCAACTGGAAGGACGAGGTCGGGGGGTGGATGACGTCGAACCCGTTCAACCTCGGGGAGAACATCGACAAGTCCATCCAGAAGCAGAAGGACAGCCAGGAGGCGCACACCGAGGCGGCCTCCGCCATGCACAGCTACGACAAGGCGCTGTACGAGGCCGCGTCGAAGCAGCCGGCCTTCGCCGAGCCGCCGAAGTTCGGCGTGGGTGGCGGCGGTGACGACACCGGCAGGGCCGGTATCTACCAGGTTCCGCCCGGCTCCAGCAATCCCGGTTCCAGCAACCCCGGCAACACCTACATCCCGCCAGGCAGCCGCGGCGGAGGTAACGGCGGCGGTGGAGGCGGCGGTGGGGGCCTCGGCTCGACCAACCTCCCCGGCCCCGGCAGCAGCACGGGATCCGGCAGCATCCCTTCGGGGACGACGCCGTCCGGCTTCCAGAACACGCCGGCACCGATCACCGGTCCCGGCCCGAACAACAACACCTCGATGCCGATCAGCCCCATGCCGATGGCGCCGCCCATGATGGGCGGCGGCCTCGGCGACGCGGAGCACAACAGCCGCACCGCCCGCGGTGGCGGCGGAAGCGGGTTCGGCCCCGGCGGTGGATCGGGGGGCTCCACGCCCGGTTCGGGCTCCGCGTCCGGCGCGGCCCGCCCCGGCGGTATCGGTGCCGCCGAAGCGGCGGCAGGCCGCGGGATGGGCGGTCTCGGCGGTGGCGCCGCCGGTCGTGGCGGGCCGGGTATGGGCGGCGGTATGGGTGGTCGCGGCCAGCACGCGGACGGAGACGAGGACACCGAGCACCAGCGTCCGACGTACCTCGTCGAGGGCGACCCGGACGAGGTCTTCGGGACCGACATGCGCACCGCTCCGCCGGTCATCGGCGAGTAGCTCTTCTGGCGAATGGCCCCCTTGCTCACGAGCAAGGGGGCCATTCGTGTTCCGGGGAGAATTGAATCGTCTGAATGGGTGCCGCCGCCCTTTTCGAAGTGTGATCTCCGTCGAAAAAGGTAACGTTCGCGAGCGTTACTTTCCGTGAGTCTCGCGGTAATAAGAAAGTTGTCTGGACAACTATTGTTCCGATGATCAGCGGCCGCTACGTTAGCTGAGGTTTTGCCTTGGGCGGCGACGGATGTCCGCCTGTGAGCAGGGGGGATCGCTGATGGCCGCCGGCCGAATTCAGGGTAGACGCATGCCTTTTTCCGGATCCCGATTCGGTGGAGCACTAGGTGCCCTTGGATTGGTGATCGTGCTTCTACTCGGGATGGTGAGCGCCGACGCCCTCCATCCCGGAAGCGTGGACCCGGCTAACCCGAGTGATCTCGCGCCCCGGCAGGAGTGGGGGACCGCGGAGGGACAGCAGCACGAGGTCGAGTCCGCGACGGGGAACCGTGCCGAGCCGAAGTCCGAACTCGCGAAGTACCCCCAGCCGGTCTTCCACTCGGACAAGCCCAAGCCGAACCCGGTGGCCGAACAACCGGTGTCCGCCAAGGTCACCGGGTTCGACGAGCGGGCCAGCCGTGAACTGCCGGACCGCCGTGGGCCGAGGGAACGGACCTTCGCCAATCCCGACGGGACGGAGACCACGGAGTTCTCCGAGGGGCCGCTGAACTTCCGTCGCCCTGACGGCGGCTGGCAGCCCATCGACCCGGCCGTCGTTCCCGACGGAGGCGGCTGGCGCAACGCGGCGGACCAGGTCGACACCAGGTTCGCCGGTAAGGCGTCGCCCGAGCCGTTCGTGTCGATGCGGCTGCCCGGCGCCCAGGAATTCGCCTTCGGCCTGGCGGGCGCGCAGGCCGTCCCCGCCCGTGTCGAAGGCAGCGCCATCACCTATCCGGGGGTGGCGGGCGGCGCCGATCTGCGGATCGACGTCCTGCCCGGCGGGATCAAGGAAACACTGGTTCTCGGTTCTCCCCAAGCCGCCACCAGCTGGCTCTTCCCGTTGCGTCTCGGTGGTCTGACTCCGAAACTGATCGACGGCCGGGTCGCGCTGCTCGACGGTGCGGGTGCCGAGCAGGCGCACATCCCCGCGGGATTCATGACGGATTCGGCCGCGGAGAACCCCGCCACGTCCTACGGCGTCACCTACTCGCTCGTGCCGCACGGCGGTGGACAGGCGCTGAAGGTCGACCTCGACCAGGCATGGCTGCGTGACCCGGCCAGGCACTATCCGGTGCTGGTGGATCCCAGCGTGCACCAGGGCGTGGCAGGCAACAGCATGTACGTCTCCGGTGGTCAGCGGCGCAGCGGCGCGAGCGAGCTGCTGGTGGGCAACGGCTCGGTCGGTTACTTCGACTTCGGCGGGGTGTCGGGCGCGCTGTCCGGGCACAAGATCTTCGGCGCCCAGCTGTACTTGACCAACTTCGACGCGCCGTCCTGCCGTCCGGAGCCGATCACCGTGCATCCGGTGACCGCGCCATGGGGCACGTCCGGGACCCCGCCGACCGGTGGACCGCTCGGTGGCGCGAGCTTCGCGCACGGCTACGTCGGCCTTGGGCAGTCGTATTCGCCGTGCCCCACCGCCGCGCACGCGATCGACCTCGGCGACGGAGGCCGCGACCTGGTGCAGGGCTGGGTCAAGGGCCAGCCGAACCACGGGCTGGCGGTGAAGGCCGTCCGCGGCTGGAAGAAGTTCACCGGACACCAGACGGCGAACAAGCCGCGCCTGTTCGTGACGCATACTCCCTACGACGCCGGCTATCGCATCGAACGAGGTACACCGGAACCGCCCGTGCACCGCACCAGCGGTGACAAGGCGAAGGTGCGGATCGCGGTGACCAACCGGGGCTCACGGACCTGGACTCCTGCCGAGTACCGCTTGTCCTACCGGGCGTTCACCACCGACGGCAGGCCGAAGGACGCACGTGAGTCGGCGAAGCTGCCGCGTGACGTGCCGCCGGGTGACACGGTGACTCTCGACGCCACGGTGTTCGGGATGGAACCGGGCGATTACCTGCTCGATTTCAGCATGGTGCACAACAACACCTTCTTCACCGACGAGCAGATCCCGCCCGCCCGGCTTTCGATGACGGTGTTCGAACTGCCGCCCGTGGTCAAGGGGCAGTACCCGCCCGCCGGGCACACCGCGCCGACGTTGACCCCGCAGCTGTGGGCCGACGCGGTGGACATCGACGCGCCTCCGAACACGACGATCGACTACGAGTTCGAGATCTGCCAGCGCAACGAGGCCACCGGCGCGATCGATTTCGGTTGCACGCTTTCCCCGCGTACCAAGGCGAAGACCTGGACCGTCCCCAAAGGACGGTTGCGGTGGAGCGAGACGTACCACTGGCGCGCGTTCGCGGTCGATCCGAGCGGAACCCGCAGCGAACAGCTCCCGTTCAGCGCGTTGCTCACGGCGGTTCCTCAGCCGGACATCACCTCGCACCTCGGAGGCGCGCCCTACAGCGCCGGTGACCTGGACTTCGATCCGCAGGTCGGCAACTACACGACCGGCGCGATCGACGCGGCGGTCGGGGTCACCGGCCCGGACCTGAACGTCGCCCGCACGTACAACAGCCTGGACCCACGCAAGGATCTCGCGTTCGGGGCGGGCTGGGCGACGCGGTACGACATGCGGGTCGTCCCGGATCTCGACGGTTCCGGCAACGTCGTCGTCACCTACCCGGACGGCCAGCAGGTCCGGTTCGGGCACAACGCCGAGAACGGCAGTTTCGCGCCGCCGCCCGGCAGGTTCGCGACGTTCTACCAGGACGTCGTGACGCCGGCGCAGAACTACGTGCTGATCGACAAGTCCAACACCACCTACACGTTCCGCCCGTTCGACGGAAAGCTCATCACCGTCCACGACAACGCGGGCCGATGGGTCGAGTTCGACTACGGCGCCACGGGGCAGCTCAAGCGGGCGATCAGCCGGACCAGCGGCAGGACGCTGTACTTCACCTGGACCGGCGCGCATGTCACCGAGGTCAAGACCGATCCGGTCGACGGCGCGGCCATCAGCTGGAAGTACGAGTACGACGGCGACCGGCTGACCCGGGTGTGCGATCCGAAGAACGGTTGTACGTCCTACGAGTACGACACCGGCTCGCACTATCGCAGTGCGGTTATCGACGCCAAGCCGGATTCCTACTGGCGCCTTGGCGAGACGGAAGGCGACGTCGCGAAGAGCCAGGTCGCCACGAATCTCGGCAAGGACCACGGCGCCTATCGCACCGTCCAGCTCGGGAGCCCGGGCATGGCGGCGGGCAGCCCCGACACCGCCTCGACCTTCAACGGCACCAATTCCTACGTCAAGCTCCCCGACGGCGCGATCAAGAAAAGCCGGGATCTCTCCATCGAGATGTGGTTCAAGACCACCAGCGGCGGGCCGCTGGTCGGTTTCCAGCACCAGCCGTTCGACCGGGCGCCCGGCGGCGCGGTCCCGGCGCTCTACGTCGACCGCGACGGGAAGCTGCGCGGTCAGTTCTGGCACGGCCGCGTCGCGCCGATCACCACCACCGGCGCGGTGAACGACGGGCAGTGGCATCACGTCGTGCTGTCCGGTTCGCTGGCGACCCAGACGATGTTCCTCGACGGCGTGAAGGTGGGCACCACCGACGGCGAGATCGACGACAGCCTGCTCACCTACGGGCAGATCGGTGCTTCGCACGTCGTCGGCCCGGCCAACTGGGAACCCGCCGGATGGTGGCCGGGACAGGCGGTCAAGCATTTCGCGGGCGAGATCGACGAGGTCGCCCTCTACCAGCATCCGCTGGGCGAGTCGGCGGCGAAAGCGCACTTCGCCGCCCGTGCCGCCGCCGACCAGCTCACCAAGGTCACCATGCCGGGCGGCCGGGTGGCCGCGCAGCTCGCCTACGACACGGTCAACGACCGGATCCGGACCTACACGGACGACAACGGCGGCAAATGGACCCTCGGCGTGCCGAACGTGAGCGGGACCGAGAAGCTCGACGAGCAGAAGCGTCCCATCCGTAACCTCGTCCGGTCGATCGAGGTCACCGATCCCGCGAACCGGTCGAGGTTCTACGACTACGACCCGATCCGCGGCCGGGTCATCCGCACGTCGAGCCCGCTCGGGCTGGGCACCCGTGACGAAGACCGGCCCGACCCGTCGGTGGTGCCGACCTCACCCCCGACGACGGCGCCGGCGTGTACCGGAACGCCGCCACCGAACCCGGACGGCAGCCCGGTCTACTGCGGCGGCCCCGGCCACAACACGCCGGACTGGGTCGGTGGCCCGGTTCAGGGAATCGGCGTGCGTAGCTACGACTACGACGAAAGCGGATTCCAGCAGACCATCACCGACGAGAACGGCCACCAGGTCGTGCTCCACAACGACGAGCGAGGCAACGTCCTGTCTCGCCGGACGTGCCGTGAGCCCGGCGTGTGCGACACGGAGTACTTCACCTACTACAAGCCCGCTCCGGGTAAGGCGAACGACACCGACCCGCGGATCGACAAGCAGCTCGAAGCGCGCGACGGCCGGTCCACGAGCGCGACCGACAACACCTACCGCACCACGTTCGCCTACACGCCGCGTGGTGATCTGGACAGCCAGGTCACGCCCGACGGCTCGACGGTGAAGCACTTCTACACCGACGGTGAGAGCGCTGCCGTCGGCGGCGGGCTCGAACCCGCCGGGCTCCTGCAACGGACCCTGGACGCCCGTGGCGCCGAAACCCGGAACCGCTATTACGCGAACGGTGATCTCGCCGAAACCGAGGGCCCTCGGCGAGACGGTGAAAGCCGGGGGATGGTCACTCGGTACACCTACGACGCGCTCGGCCGCAAGATCACCGAAACCGAGGTGTCCGACGCCCATCCGCAGGGCCTCACCACCACGTTCACCTATGACGCACGCAATCTCCTCGCCAAGGTGACCGAACCACCGGTGACCGACGCGGTGACCGGGGTCAAGCACACCCGGGCCACCACGACCACGTACACGGCCGACGGCGAGCCGGAGAAGGTGGAGGTCGCGGATCTCACCGGTGGAGACCAGACCAGGGTCACCGGCTACACCTACGACGAACACGGCAGGCAGAACTCCGTCACCGACGCGACCGGAGCCACGACGTCGTTCGGCTTCGACGTCTTCGGCAATCGCATGTGGACGGTCGACGCGCTCGGCACCCGGATCGAATACGCCTACACCGCGCGCAACAAACTCGCCGAGGTCCGTCTCCGGGGCTGGCACGGGAAACCCGTCAGTGGCGGGAAGAACTCCGACAGCCCCGATGACTCCGAAGCCAAGCTGCTCGTGATGGAGTCCAATACCTACGATCTCGCCGGCAGGCTCATCCGTCACGTCGACGCGATGGGCAGGGCCACGACGTACGAGTACACGCACAACGATCTGGTCTTCCGGGTCCATGCGGAAAAGGGCAAGAAGGCCGACGGAACGACCGAAAAGGTCCTCCTGGAACAGAACGCCTACGACGCCGCCGGCAACCTCGTCCGCCGTCTCGGCCCCGGCGGCAGGCTGACCGCCCATGAAATCGACGCCGTCGGCCGGACCAGGGCGACCGTCGAGGACCCCGGCGGGCTCGCCCGCCGGACCGAGTACACCTACGACCCGAACGGCAACGTCACCCAGGTCGCCAAGGTCGGCAAGAACTCGAACACCGGGCCGTTCGGAAGCGGTCCGGCGGAGGTCATCGACTTCACCTACGACGCGGCGGGGAACCAGACCTCGGAAAGCGTCCGCCACGGGCAGTCGGCGTTGATCACCAAACGCCGATACGACCAGCGCGGGCTGCTGGTGGCGGAGACCGAACCACGCGGCAACGTCGCGGGTGCGGATCCCGCCGCCTTCACCACCGAATACCGCTACGACGAGGCGGAGCAGCAGGTCGGTGCCAAGCTGCCCGCGGCGTCCTTGGAGTCCGGCGACGGGAAATCCGCCGTCGGCAGGCCGGAGACCGTGGTCGGTTTCAACGTCTTCGGTGAAGAGACCGCGACCAAGGACGCGAACGGCAACGTCACCAAGCGGTCCTACGACGCGGTGGGCCGGCCGGTGCGGGTCGAAGCTCCCGCCTATCGTGCGCCGGGTTCGGCCGACCCGGTCGTCCCCGCCACCTCCGTGGTCTACGACGCGGTGGGCAACGTCATCGAATCGGTCGGCCCGCGTGGTGCGATCAGCCGGTTCCGGTACGACCAGCTCGGTCGTCAAGTCGAGCAACAGCAGCCAAAGGCGGACGCGCCTGGCGAGGTCGGCGGCGTGTGGAAGTACGACTACACGCTCACCGGGGAACGGCTGTCGGTCACCGACCCGACCGGCTCGCGGCAGGAGGCGACCTACGACTTCCTCGGCCGCAAGATCACTCAGACAGCCTTGGAACGCAAACCCGTCGCGGGCGCGCACACCACCAAGTTCGACTACAACGAGGCCGGCGACCTGACCACGGTCACTTCGCCCTCGGGCGACGTGACCACCAGCGCCTACGACGCGCTGGGGCAGCGGACGTCCGTCACGGACCCGGCGGGGGTGACCACCCAGCTCGGCTATGACGGGATCGGTCGTCAGGTGTGGCAGCGGGACGCCAAGGGGCTGACCAGCTTCGCGCAGTACGACCCGGCCGGCCGCAAGACCGCGATGGTCAACCTCGATGGCGGCAACCGTATTCAACGGCGCACGTCCTTTGCCCACGACGCGGCAGGCCAGGTGGTTTCGGCGACCGACGCACTGGGCAAGACGACGAAGTTCGACTACGACCCGCTCGGCAGGCTGGTCAAGCAGGTCGAACCGGTGTCCGACACGAACTCGATCACCACGTCGTTCGGTTATGACGCGCAGGGAAACCGGACCCGCTACACCGACGGCCGCGGGAACTCGACGTTCTCCACGTTCAACGCGTTGTCGTTGCCCGAAACGGTACGGGAACCGGCGACCACGGCGCATCCGGCGGAAGCGGACCGCACCTGGACCTCCGTCTACGACGCGGCCGGTAACGCCACCAAGATCGTGTCGCCGGGAAATGTGAGCAGGACCCGGGAATACGACGCCCTCAACCGGCTGGTCAAGGAGACCGGGACCGGGGCCGGGGTGAACGGTGAGCGGCTCAAGAGCTACGACGACGTCGGCAGGCTGACCGGCACCGAATCCGGGATGGGCAAGAACGCCTACACCTACAACGATCGTGGCGCGATGCTGACCGCCACCGGCATTTCCGGCGAATCGGCGTTCGAGTACGACGCGGACGGTCGGCCGATCACTCGTTCGGATGCGTCGGGCACGTCGCGGTTCAGCTACCTCAAGGGACGGTTGTCGACCGTGTCCGATGGGGTCACCGGTGCGGCTCAGGCATTCGGTTACGACACCGTCGGCAGGCTCGACAAGGTCGATTACGGGCAGGGCCGGACTCGCGAGTTCGGTTACGACGTGCTGGGACGGCAGTCTTCGGACGTGCTCAAGGCGTCCACCGGCGTCACGGCGTCTTCGGTCTCCTACGAGTACGACCTGAACGACCGCCTGACCCGGAAGGTCGCCGCGGGCACGGCCGGCGCCGGCGACAACGGCTACACCTACGATTTCGCGAACCGGCTGGCCAGCTGGACCACCGGTGGCAAGACCACCGAGTACGGCTGGGACGCGTCGGGTAACCGGATCCGGAACGGCGAGAAGACCGCGACGTTCGACGAGCGGAACCGGGTGCTGGCCGACGGGGACTACACGTACTCGTACACCGCCCGCGGTGGTATGGCCTCGCGCACCAGCTCGGGTATGGAGGAGAAATTCTCCTTCGACTCCTTCGATCGGCTGATCAGCGTAGGCAAGTCTCAGTACACCTACGACGACATGGACCGGGTGCTGTCCCGCGGTAGCACCAAGTTCGCCTACGCGGGTGCCGATCTGGACCCGGTTTCGGACGGCACGGCGACCTACGGCCGCGGTCCGTCCGGGGAACTGCTGTCGATCGGCCAGGGCGCCGAGAAGCGGTTCACCCTGGCGGACAAGCACGGGGACATCGTCGGTGGATTCGATCCGTCCAAACCGGACTCGGGCCTGGCGGACTCGACCGCCTTCGATCCTTTCGGCACGGTCACCGCGTCTTCGGGAAGTAAACGATCGGTCGGTTACCAGGGTGACTGGACGGATCCCGACACCCAGCAGGTCAACATGGGTGCCCGCTGGTATCAGCCCGGCACGGGCGCGTTCGCCTCGCGCGACACCGTTTCGGCGGCGTCGGGTACCTCGACCCTGTTCAACCGCTACACCTACGGTGCAGGCCGACCGCTCGACCTGATCGACCCCGACGGTCACTGGCCGAACTGGGGCGCGATCGGCCGAGGTATCTGGGAAGGCGTCAAGGAGGTCTCGGGCTACAACGACGTCGCGAAGTTCATCAAGGACCCCAGTATCGGCAACTTCCTCTGGGCCGTGTCGAACTACGTTCCCGGCGGGAAGATCGCGAAGGGGATCAAGTACGCCGTCAAATGGGGCGACGACCTGGCCAACGCGGGCCGGCGGGTCGGAGGCCAGGTGGCTTCGGCAGGACGGCGCTATGGCGACGATGTCGTAGGTGGCGTTCGTCGCTACGCCGACGATGTCGCCGGCGGTGTACGCCGGTACGCCGATGATGTGGCGGGCGGTATGCGCAGGGTCGGCGGGCATGCCGCGGCCTGGGCGGGCCGATCGGCGGCGAAGGCGGCCGCCGCTGCCGCCGCACGTCGAGCGGCCGCGGCAGCCGCGGCGGCCGCACTGCGCCGGGCGCAGCTGGCGGTGACCGCGCGGGCCAAGGCGGCCATCGCTTCGGCGGCGAAACGCAACCCGCTTCCGGTTCAGCAGGCGGTTCTGAAGCCGAGGCTCGCCGCGAAGGACCTGGTCTCTTCGTCCCCGAACGTCCCGGCGCGGTTCGCCGCTGCCACAGCGGAGCACGTCCAGGACGTCAACAAGGTCTGGGAGACCGTCAAGGCGACGATCATCAAACCGGGCACGAGCGTGATCCAGTCCGTCGCCGAACAGGCGGTGTCGGATTTCGCGAACACCCAGGTGCCGGGCCTCGGCGACGCGCTCAGCCTGATGGGCGGCCATCGGAAACGCGGCTCCGAAGAAGCCAAGGACGCGGGCCGCAGCGCGCGTGGTCAGGTCACCTGCAAGCTGGACCGGAACAGTTTCGACGGCGCGACCACCGTGCTGATGGCGGACGGATCGCGTAAGCCGATCCAGGACATCAAGGTCGGCGACAAGGTGATCGCGACGGATCCGACCACGGGCAAGACCGCGGTCAAGGAGGTCACGGACGTCCGGGCGCACCGGGCGGACGGGAAGCTGTACGAGATCTCCGTCGATTCGGCCGGCGGCAAGGGCAAGATCACCGCGACCGACGAACACCCGTTCTGGGTGGAGAGCCTGGGCCGCTGGCTCGGCGCCGAGGACCTGAAGGCCGGCTATCGGTTCCTGACCGCCGACAACCGGCCGGCGACGGTCACCGGCACGCGGTCGTTCTCCGACGTCCGCCAGGTCTACAACCTGACGGTCGACGGCATCCACACGTACTACGTGGGGGCGGGCAGTGGTCAGTCCACCGCCGCTGATGTCCTTGTCCACAACTGTGGGCCCCTCTACAGCGAACTGGACAACGGGAGAGCCGGTCCGGCCTATGCCGAGGTTTCCCCTCAAGTACTGGCTGATGCGGCTCAGGGACTCATCGGCTCTGCAGCCGGACGTGGAAAGCGTTACAGCCCTGCCGGGTTCCTTGGTGACGCGGCTGGTCACTCGCGCGGTCACCTGATCGGAAAGCAGTTCGGTGGCGACGGTCGCGATTTGAGGAACCTTGTGACGCAATCGAAAATCCAGAACAACGGCCCGATTAGCGACGCGGAGGACCTCATTGCCGAGCATGTCAAACTCAGTGGTAATACGATCATCATGAGTGTCACGCCGGAATATGGTGGCGGCGGAGTTGTGCCAAGTCATGTTGTCATCGAGGCCGTTGACGACTTTGGCTGGTCGTTCAGGCGTCGGCTGGCCAACATGTAGAGAGGTAGGGGACATGAGTGACCTGGAGCGGCTTGTCGCACTTTGCCCTCCTCCTGCGGTTGTCGATCGGGCGGTTCTTGGCCGGGGCGTCGGGCCGGCGATTCCGGCCAGTCATCTCGACTTGTTGAACGCTTACGGAACGGGGTGCTTCGATGAATTTCTGTGGATATACGGGGTGGGGGTCGAGAATAAGCACCTTGATATTCATTCACGCACCCATGAGATGAGGAAGATTCTTCGACGAAATGCTGCCGATGGAATCCGCGAAGTCCTACGCTCGTATGGTGTCGATGCCAGTGAGCTGATCCAATGGGGAGGGACCGATAACGCGGACTCTCTCATGTGGATACCTGTGGGCGATCCGGTTGGTTGGCCGACTCTCGTCATAGAGTCCGGTCAGTTGGGTTTCACGGTGTCGCCGCGGAGTTCCACCGGTGTTCTGCTCGATCTGCTGACCGGAGTTCTGCGTACCGACGTTTTTCCGTTCGATTTTCCGAGTGAAAATCCAAGCTTCTCCACCGATTTCATACCCTGATGGCAGAAAGAGATACCGTAGTGACCAGATTCAGACGTTCGGCCGGGATCGCCATCCTGGCCACCACCGTCGCGGTGACCGCTCCGGTTCCGCTCGCCGCACCGGCCGCCGCCGCCGAGACCCTCCAGTGCGACACCGCGGCCAACGTCTTCGCGAAGCTGCCGAGCGGGGAACTGCTCCTGTACACCAGCCAGGAGCCGGAACGGCCCGCCGACAACTGGCAGAGCAAGAAGATCGGCAATGCCTGGCCGAGCTTGCGGGGTGGCCCCGACGGCCGGGTGTACTACTTCACCCAGAGCGGCGAGCTGCATCGCCATCGGTGGACGAACACCGGCTGGGAGAACGGCGGTATTTCGCAGCGAATCGGTACCACCTGGCAGGGGTGGGGCGAGCAGGCGGCCCGTAACAGGATGGCCGTCGACGCCAAAGGTGACTTCTACGGCTTCCCCTCGGACAACGCGCTGCACTGGTGGCGCTACGACGAAACGGCCAAGACCTGGTCCGAGCGGGTGCTCGACCTCGGCTGGGGCCAGAAGTACGACATGATCTTCGCGTCCGGCGACGGGCAACTGTTCGCGCGCACCCCGGCGGGTCAGCTCTACAGCTTCCGCTATCACGCCGAAAGCGATCGGTGGCTCGAGTACGCCCGCCTGGTCGGCGGTGGCGGATGGCAGGCGTTCAGTGACGTCGCGGGCATCGGCGGTGGCGTCTTCTACGCCTTGGACGGCGGTGCCGGAAAGCTCAAGTGGTACCGCTACCTCGGTGACGGCGCCTGGGCCGATGGTTCGGGAACCATCGCCAGCCATGGCTGGCCCGCCGACTGGCACCTCGAAGGCAAGTCCGACGCCTGCAAGCTGGTGGGGCAGACGGTGCCGACGCGGCCCGCGGTGCCGGCGAACTTCACCGCGCGCAACACCGCGGTGCAGGGTGACGACGGTCTGATGAACTACTTCTACGTCAACAACGCCGGCGGCCTCACCCACGCCAAACAGCGCAGGACGTCGGAGTGGAACCTGATCGACCACCAGACGTTCCCCGAGTACTTCAAGTACACCGGGCAGCCCACGGCGGCCACCCACCCCGACGGCAAGCTCGAGGTCCTGGCGCACAGCTACGACGACGCCGACGTGCGTGGCAAGCTGCAAACGGCGAAGAACAGCACGTGGCAGGCCGGGGTCCAGTCCCATTCTGGGCGGATGCTCTCCGGTCCCAGCCTGGTCAAGGGCTCGGACAATCTGATGACCGAGTTCGCCGCCGACGTCGACGGCAAGCTCTGGTACCGCAAGCAACTGGTGCTCTGGGGCGCTCCGGTCCAGGGGAGCTACGGCGCTTGGCGTTCGCTGGGTGGTGACGGCCTGACCGCCGATCTGAGCGTGGTGCGCAACGGCGACGGCTTCGAGGTCGTCGCGAGGCACGGTGACGGATCGGTCCGGGTCGCCCGGTTGGCCGGTGACACGCTCGGCGCGTGGCGCAACCTCGGTGGCGTCGACGTCACCGACGTCCCCGCCGCCGTCGCACACAGTGACGGAAAGATCCAGGTCGTGGTCCGCCGCGCTGACGGCAAGATCTATACCCAGCGTGAGACCTCGGCAGGTTTCCCTGGCGTCTGGCAGCCGATCGACGGCGTGACCGCCAAGGGTGCCCCGGCGGCGGTCGTCACCAGCCGCGGCAACGTGGAGATCACTGTCCGCAGCAGCGACAGCTTGATTTACAGCACGGGTCAGACGACCCCTGGTGGCGTCTTCCGTGAGTGGATGGTGCGTGACCTGCACGAAGCCGGTACCGATCCGGCGATGGTCATGCTGCCGGACGACAGCTGGGCCGTGAGCTGGCGTGACCCCCAGGGTGAGATCTACACCTATCGCGGGATCTACGGGGCGGCGACAGCGCAGCGCAGTGCGGCCGCAGAGTCGTCCGCGCCGACGTACACCGGTGGCAAGGCGCATTCCTGAGAAATCGTGAAACCCTGCGCGGCCGGACCCGGCCGCGCAGGGTTTCACCCATCGCCTGACCGGGGACGAGCCGACCGGTCGCGCCCACTACGATTCCGATGGACTCCTCCGCTGAGGATGCGCTGGTTGCCTACGCGACGGATCGAGAGATGACTTCCGAACAAACCGAGCTGATCTCCCGTACCCGCGGTACGGCGCTGACCCAGCGACTGTGCGTATACGGCACGCTTGCCATGGTCACGCTGCTCAACGTGATCTCCCACGCGAATCTGGCGCCCAACGCGCACGAAAAGGCGTGGGGCGACGCGATCAACTATTTCCGGATGTCGGAGCAGACCGGCGCCGCGGTGGACAATCCGTTCGCACTGCGCATGCTGAGCCCCTGGCTCGTGCACCGCGCGAACCTGGTGACCGGCATCTCGCTCGACCGCTTGTGGCTGGCACTGACCGTCGTGGCCGTGCTGGCCGCGGCCATCGTGTTCTTCGAGTTCCTCCGCTCGCACCTGAAGCTGCAGCTGTTCACCTCGGCCCTGACCGCGGTCGCCCTGGCGTGCACCTTTTGGTATGCCCCGTACGCCTTCACGAATCCGTATCTCGTCGACCCGCTGAACAACCTGCTGTATGTCGTCGCTTTGTGGCTCGCGTTCGAACGGAAGCTGATCGCCTTCACCGCCGTGATCGTGGTGGGCGCGATCAACAAGGAGACCACGCTCCTGCTCGCGCCGCTGTACCCGCTGCTGGCCTGGACTCGTGGGCGCAAGCTTCGTGACCGCGACGTGCTGGGCGGCGTGGTCGCCGTCGTCGTCGCCGCCGGGCTTTACATCGCCTTCCGGCTCTGGGCACAGAACCTCATCGGCGGGGAATACGGTTTCGGAGCGGGCCAGGGCAACAAGAGCCTGTTCGACAACATCGCGTTCGCGTTGTCGGCCAACAAGGGCAGCGATCAGCTGGTGCTGTTCACGACGTTCCACTTCCTGTGGCTCGTCTTCGCCTTCGGGCTTTACCGGCAATACCGGCGGTACGGCCTGGGCAGCGACCTGCTCGTCGCGAGCATCTGGCTCTTCGGCTGCTGTGTGGCTGGCCGGCTCGTCGCGACCGACACCGGCCGGGTCTTCGTGATGATGGCGCCGCTGGTGCTCGCTGTCGTCGCCGTGGTGCTGGACGGACAGCGCGGTGAACGCCGGCGCCTGTGGGTCGGGCTGCTTCTGTTCCTGTACATCGCGCTGAGCCTGGGCTGGGTGCCGGCGCCGACGAGTTTCCTCGTCGACGCGGCGGCCGCCCTGATCTTCGTGCTGCTGATGTACTACCCGGTCAGTAGCGGTAGAACTTTTCGTGGCGTCCCTGGCGCACGAGTTTCAGCCACTGCAGAAAGGCCTTCGGGTCCCGTTTCACCCCGATGAAGTAGAGGCCGAACCGCACCACTTCGAGCGCGCCGATCTTGCGCATGCCCGGCTGGGACAGCAGGTACCCGCGGTTGCGGTAGGTGTAGTAGCGCTTGACCTCGTTTTCCGGGTCCTGCGCGTGGAACCGGCCGCCCAGCATCGGCTTGAACTCGTCCGAGCCGTCCGGGTGCAGGTACGCGGTCTTGAGCGAGGTGCCGAACGGCAGCCCGGAACGCACCAGGCGCCGGTGCAGTTCGACCTCGTCGCCGCGGAAGAACAGCCGCAGGTCCGGCACGCCGACGACGTCCAGAGTGGACGCGCGGAACAACGCGCCGTTCATCAGCGAGGCGATCCCCGGCAGGAAGTCGACGCCCAGCTCCGAGGACGAACGCTTCCAGGTCAGCCCGCGCCGCAACGGGAACGCGAGCTTGTCCGGCGCCTCGATGTTGGACACCACCGGGGAGATCTCGGCCAGATCCCGCTTCTCGGCCTCGTCCAGCAGGATCGCGAGGACGTTCTCGTCGGCGGGACGGCCGTCGTCGTCCGCCAGCCAGACCCAGTCCGCGCCCAGCGAGAGCGCATGCAGCATGCCGAGCGCGAACCCGCCCGCGCCACCGAGGTTGCGGTGCGAGGGCAGGTACGTGAACGGGAGCGGGTAGTTCTCGACGATGTCCCGCGCCGACTTGTCCGGCCCGTTGTCGACCACGACGAGGTGGTCGACCGGGCGCGTCTGCGCGGCGATCACCTTGAGCGAGTCCGCGAGCAGTTCCCGCCGATGGCGCGTGACGACGACGCCGACGACGGCGCCTTCGGGCAACTGCCGGGTCTCGCTGGTCATCCCTGGCCGCCGTTCGTCGTCGCCGGCTGGGGCTCGACACCGAACCGCTCCAGCGTTTCCTTGCTCATGTTCTCGAACGGGTCGCGCCCCTTGTAGCCGGTGAGCACGTCGCGCAGCGAGCCGCGCTGCTTGACATGTCCCTCGTCCATCCAGATGGCGGAGTCGCACAGTTCGAAGAGGAACTCGTCCGAGTGGCTGGCGAAGACCAGGATGCCCGACCGCTTGACCAGGGCCTTCAGCCGATCCCTCGCCTTGTTGAGGAACGCCGCGTCGACCGCGCCGATACCCTCGTCGAGGATCAGGATCTCCGGGTCGATCGAGGTGACCACGCCCAGCGCCAGGCGCACCCGCATACCGGTCGAGTACGTCCGCAGCGGCATCTGCAGGTAGTCGCCGAGCTCGGTGAACTCCGCGATGTCGTCGACGCGGGCTTCCATCTGCTTCGCGGTCATCCCGAGGAACAGGCCGCGGATGATGATGTTCTCCAGGCCGGAGATCTCCGGGTCCATGCCGATGCCGAGGTCGAAGACCGGCGCGATCTTGCCGGAGATCTTCGCCGAACCGCGGGTGGGCTCGTAGATGCCGGACAGCAGCCGCAGCAGCGTCGACTTCCCGGCGCCGTTGTGGCCCACCAGGCCGACCCGGTCGCCTTCGCGGAGCTGAAGGCTCACGTCGTGGAGGGCCTCGATGATCGGCACCTTGGTCTCGGTGCCGATCTTGCCGCCGACCTTGCCCAGCACCTTCTTCTTCATGGAGCGGGTCTTCGCGTCGAAAATGGGGAAGTCGACGTAGGCGTTGTGCACATCAATGCTGACCATCTGTCACACCCAATAAGAGACGCGGGAACGGTAATTGCGCATCGCGACCAGCGCGAGGATCCAGCCGACGACGGTGATGCCTGCCACCACGTACCAGCTGTTGACGCTGACTTCCTGCCCGATCAGTGGTGCGCGCACGATCTGGATGAAGTGGAACAGCGGATTGCCGTGGACGAACGGCAGGGCCCACGAGGTGGCGGCCCGCGCGCCGCCGGCCAGCAGCTGGTCGATCGGCCACACGATCGGCGTCATGTAGAAGAGCAGCTGGATGAGCGAGCTGATCACCTGCGGGATGTCGCGGTAGCGGGTCGAGATGATGCCCAGCAGCAGGGTGACCCAGCCGGCGTTCAGGGCGAGCATGAAGAAGCCGGGGATCGCGGTGAGCGAGTACCAGCCGATGCCGGGATGGCAGATGCCGGAGAAACCCGGATTGCAGTTGCCGGTGTTCAGCGAATAATCGTGGTTGAGCGAGGAGAAGAAGATCGCGATGACGATCACGTAGACGATCAGGTTGTGCATCAGCATCAGGGTCTGGCGCCAGACCGTGCGAAGCACGTAGACCGAGAGCGGCGCCGGTAGCTGCTTGATCAGCCCCTCGTTGGAGATGAAGGTCTCCATGCCCTCGGTCAGGCAGCCGCTGATGAAGCCCCAGATGATGAAGCCCGTGCTCAGGTAGGGCAGGAAGGTGTCGATCGGCATGCCGAACAGCTGCGAGTACAGCAGCCCCAGGCCGAGCGCGATGACGCCCTGGCTGATGGTGATCCAGAACGGGCCGATCACCGAGCGGCGATAACGCTGCTTGATGTCCTGCCAGCCGAGGTGTCCCCACAGCTCTTTGGCGGCGAAACCGGTCTTGATGTCGGCGAACGCGCGCGAAAAGGTCTTGCTGTCCGAAATCGGTGGAACCGAGGTCGGCGCAGCACCGTCGGCGGCGTGAACCGTGCTGGTGGCATGCACGGGAACGAGGGTACCGATGGGGCCGATGATGCTGGGGCCGCCCCGCCCGACCACGGAAAGCTACCGTCGCATTCGCAGTCGAACGCGGTGCGTGTGCTGGTACTTTCTGCCCTCATGACTGCTGCACTCGGCGACGCGAGCCTGATGGTCAATCTGCTCGCCGCATACGCCGACCGGCCGGAGCCCCGTTCGGTGGCCGTGGTCGGCAATCAGCCGCTTCCGCCGGACCCCCGGCGGGCGAAGGCCATCGACGCCTGCGATCTCGTGATCCGCGTCAACGGCTTCGTCGTCGACGAGCCGGGTGGTCCGGAGACCGTCGGCAGCCGGGTGCACGTCGTCGTGTTCAACCGTGCCGTCCGCGCCACCAAGCACGTCTTCCGCGACTACCGCAAGCGGCTCTACCTGCTGGTCGAGCCGGGGCGGATGCATTGGGAACCCGAAGACATCCCAGGCTGGTGGCCCGCTGATCTCGGTTTCGTGCCGGTGCCGAACCGTGAAGTCGTCCTGCCGCTCTCGGACGCGCTCGGGCTGCCGAGCCGTGAACAGGGCCTGTGGTCGACCACCGGGACGCTGGCCGCCTGGATCGCGCGCACGTCGTTTCCACACGCCAACCTGATCCTCTCCGGGTTCTCGTTCATCGACGACCCGAACCAGACACATTGGGAGCACGCCGCGGGCGATTCCTGCATCGTCGGTCCGGAACACCAGATCGCCGCCGAGGGCAGGCTGCTGGATTCGTGGACGAAGACCGGCGAGACCGAACTCCTGCGCTGAAGTCCCAGCCAGCCCACCCCGAGAAGGAACCACCCATGGCAGTGCAGAAACTCCGCAGCGGCGTGATCGCCCGGATCGCCCGGCTCATCGACTTCCGGATCGACGAGCGGCTCCGCGATCTCAACGGGCGCGTCAACGACCTCGAATACGCCACCGCGGACCACCGCCGCCGGCTCGACGGCACCGAGAGCGGCATCGAGCACGCCCGCGGCGACCTGCGCTGGACCCGCGCCGAGCTGGACCGCTTGATCCCGAGCGTCGCGGCCCAGGAGGCCCAGCTGGAGGATCTGCGCGAGTCGCTGTCGCTGTCCGTGCACGCCGACAAGCCCGAGCTGGCCGAGGCGCGCAGCCTGATCCAGGAGATCCAGCGCCAGCACGCCCAGATCCGCGTCCGGCTCGCCGGGATCGCCAGGTACGAGGACCGGCTGCGCCGGATCGAGGACACCATCACCGCCCCCGCGGGCGAATGACCGGCCTGCTGGTCGAAGCCGGCGAGGACGACCTCGACCAGATCCGGCGGTGGCGCAACCACCCGTCGGTCCGGCAGGTCAGCTTCACCACGCACGAGATCGGTGTCGAAGAACACCGTGGCTGGTTCGAAGCCGTCCGCGCGGATCCGAGCCGTCGTGTTCTGGTCTACCGGCACGACGGCGTGCCCGCCGGTGTCGTGTTGTTCAGTGACATCGATACCGAGGCCGGAAGCGCGGAATGGCACTTCTACCTGGACGTCGAGGGCCTCGGCCGGGAACTCCTCCCCGCTTGGCTGAAGCTGGAGGGCGCCGCCGTCGATTACGGTTTCGACGTGCTCGGCCTGAACCTGCTCGGCGGTGCGACGCTTGCGGACAACCGGCAGGTGCTGCAGCTCCACAAGCGATTCGGCTTCACCGAAACACGCAGGTATGTTCGAGAGGTCGACGGCGAGCCGCGCGAGGTCGTCTGGACCGAACTGCGTGCCGCCGACCGCCGGACCAGGAAGAAGAGGTAGCCCCACCCCGATGACCGCCACCGAGGTGCGCATCGGCGCACATGTCCTCTCGACGGCGCGTCCGCCGTTCGTGATCGCCGAAATGTCCGGTAACCACAACGGCGACCTCGGCCGGGCGCTGGAGATCGTCGACGCGATCGCCGAAACCGGCGCGCAGGCGGTCAAGCTGCAGACCTACCGGCCGGACACGATCACCATCGACGTGGACACGCCGGACTTCCGGATCGGCGACTCGCATTCGCTGTGGGGTGGCGAGAACCTCTACAAGCTCTATGAGCGCGCCCACACGCCGTGGGAATGGCACGAGCCGCTGTTCGAGCGTGCCCGCGCCCGTGGCCTGGAGATCTTCTCCAGCCCGTTCGACCCGACCGCCGTCGAGCTGCTGGAGTCGCTGGACGCGCCCGCGTACAAGATCGCGTCATCCGAGATCGTCGACCTGCCGCTGATCGAACTGTGCGCGAAGACCGGCAAGCCGCTGATCATCTCGACCGGGATGGCCAGCGTCGCCGAGATCGACGCGGCGGTCCGGACCGCGCGTGAGGCGGGCAACGACCAGCTGATCGTGCTCGGCTGCACCGCGAGTTACCCGGCGTCGCCCGCCGAGAGCAACCTGCGTGGCCTGCCCGTACTGGCGGGCGTGACCGGCACGCTCGTCGGCCTGTCCGACCACACACCCGGCATCGGTGCCCCGCTGGCCGCCGTCGCGCTCGGTGCCGTCGCGATCGAGAAGCACGTGACGCTGGCGAGGAAAGACGGCGGCGTCGACTCGGAGTTCTCACTGGAGCCTGCCGAGCTGGCCGCGTTGGTCACCGAGTCGCACCGTGCCTGGGAGGCGCTGGGCGCCGCCGTGATCGGGCCGCGCGAGAGCGAAAAGGAAGGGCTCCGCTTCCGGCGTTCTCTCTACGTCGTCCAAGACGTACGTGCCGGTGACACGGTCACGCGGGAGAACGTCCGCTCGATCCGGCCCGCCGGTGGGCTCGCGCCCGCCGAGATCGTGAACGTGCTCGGCCGCACCTTCGCGTCCGACGTCCCGAAGGGCACCGCGCTCACCTGGGGCCTGATCTAGCCGAAGAAGCTGTGGACCTCGTCGATGACGCGGTCCACGTCGGCGTCGGTCAGCGCCGGGAACAGCGGCAGCGAAAGTTCCTGGCTGTAGTACAGCTCCGCGTTCGGGCACATCCCGCGCCGGTATCCGAGGTCCTCGAACACCGGGTGCCAGTACGCGGGGATGTAGTTGACCTGCACGCCGATTCCCTTGGCACGCAAGTGATCGAACAGCTCGCGGCGACGTCCTTCGAGGACTCGCAGCGGGTACAGGTGCCACACCGGGTCCGCGCCTTCGCGCACGGCAGGCGTCAGCACTCCATCCAAAGAGGACAGTTCGGCGGTGTACCGCGCGTGGATCTCCGCGCGGCGCTTCTTGAACTCGGCGAGCCTGCGAAGCTGGCTGCTTCCCAAGGCGCACAACACATCCGGCAAGCGGTAGTTGAGGCCGAACTCGTGCACCTCCTGATGCCACGGGCCCTCGTCCGGATAACGCTGCGACGTCTTGTCCCGCACCAGACCGTGATTGCGGAAACCCCGGGCACGCGTTAGCAGTTCGTCCGAAGCGGCCACCACCGCGCCGCCCTCGGCCGTGGTGAGGTTCTTGGTGGGGAAGAAGGAGAACGTGGTGAGGTCGGCGAGCGAACCGACCGGCCTGCCCTGCCAGCTGCCGCCCACCGAATGCGCGGCGTCTTCCAGCACCAGCGCGCCGTTGTCGTGCGCGATCCGGCCGAGTTCGTCCAGTTCGGCCGGGTGGCCGGCGTAGTCCACGGCGGCGACGACCTTGGTCCGTGAGGTGACGGCCGCCGAAGCCGCCGCCGGGTCGAGGTTGCCGGTGTCCGCTTCGACATCGGCGAACACGACCTTGCCGCCCAGCAGCGCGGCCGTCGCGGCGGTGGCGACGAACGTCATCGGCGAGGTGACGACCTCGTCGCCGGGGCCGATCCCGGCCGCCGCGTACGCGACGTGCAGCGCGGCCGTGCCCGAGGTGACGGCCACCGCGGGCGTGCCGCCGGTGTGCTCGGCGAGGTCTTCCTCGAAGCGGGTGACGGCGGGGCCGGTGGTCAGCCAGTCGCCGCGCAGCACCTCGGTGACGGCGGCGACGTCCTCGTCGGAAACGGACTGACGGCCGTAGGGAAGGAACTCAGCCATACTGCTCGACCAGGTCGCGCAGCTCGTCCGCGTCGAGCCACAGGTCGTTGGTGTCCGAGCGGTACGCGAAGTTCTCCGGCACTGCCTGGCCGTCCAAAGGCGGCTCGTAGCCCCAGCCCGCGATGTGCGGCTGGACGACGTAGCGGTCGCTCAGCCGCACCGTCCGACGGGCGTCGTCGGGGGCGATCATCTCTTCGTGCAGCTTCTCGCCGGGACGGATGCCGACCTCGTGCATCGGTGAACCGGGCGCGATGGCCTGCGCGAGTTCGACCAGCCGCATGCTCGGGATACGCGGCACGTACAGCTCACCGCCGTTCATCTGGTCGAAGGAGTCGACCACGAACTGCACGGCCTGCGGGAGCGTGATCCAGAAGCGGGTCATCTCCTTGTGCGTGATCGGCAGCGACTCGCCCTTGGCCGCGAGCGCGCGGAAGAACGGGATCACGCTGCCGCGCGAGCCCATCACGTTGCCGTAGCGGACCACGGCGAACCTGGTCGGATGTGTCGCGGCGTAGTGGTTCGCGCTGATGAACATCCGGTCAGCGCACAGCTTCGTGGCGCCGTAGAGGTTGATCGGGCTGGACGCCTTGTCCGTCGACAGCGCGACGACCTTCTTCACACCCGTGTCGATCGCGGCTTCGATGACGTTCTGCGAGCCGACGACGTTGGTCTGCACGAATTCGAACGGGTTGTACTCACCCGTGTCGACCTGCTTGAGCGCGGCGGCGTGCACCACGTAGTCGACGCCGTGCATCGCGCGCTCGAGGCGGCGGCGGTCCCGGATGTCGCCGATGAACCACCGCAGCCGCGGGTCGTTGTCGAACTGCTGCCGGGCCTCGTACTGCTTGAGCTCGTCGCGGGAGAGCACGACCAGCCGTCGCGGGTTCAGCTCGGCCAGGGCGTAGGTGATGAACGCCTTGCCGAACGAACCGGTCCCGCCGGTGAGCAGGATGCTGGAGCCATCCAGCTCGGACATCGTTGACCTCCGCGTTTCGGTGCTGCTGCCGCAGGCCATCATGTCACCCATGGATCCAGCCCCCGGGGCCCACGTGGTCAACGCCGTCATCCAGGCGCGAGCGTCGTCCACCCGGCTACCTGGCAAAGTGCTCCGTCCGCTGGCGGGCCGGAGTGTGCTCGGCTGGGTCGTCCGCGCCGCCGCGGCCTCGCCGGGAATCGACCATGTCGTCGTCGCGACCTCGACGGAGGCCGACGACGACGCGGTGGCCGAAGAGGCCGCCCGGCACGGCGCGTTCGTCGCCAGAGGGCCGCTCGACGACGTCCTCGCGCGGTTCGCGGTCGCTGTCGAGTCGTATCCGGCCGACGCCGTGGTGCGGCTCACCGCCGACTGCCCGCTGCTGGACCCGGAGCTGATCGGGCACCTCGTCGCGATGTGGCGGGCGCGGCCGTCGCTGGACTACCTGAGCACGACCCTCGTCCGCACGCTGCCCCGAGGTTTCGACGCGGAACTCGTGCGTGCGGAGGTGCTGGCCGAACAGGTCGAGATCGCCCGTGGCGCCGATCGTGAACACGTCACTTCGGGTATCTACTCGCGTCCGGAGACGTACTCGTGTTCCGGTGTCGTGGTGAGCCCGGCCGCCGACGACCTGCGCGTGACCTTGGACACCGTCGAGGACTGGACGGTCATCGACGGCGTCGTGGCGGAACTGGGGGACCGTGTCGGTGACTGGCGCGAGGTCGTCGGGGTGCTGCGGTCCCGGCCCGATCTCGCGCGGCTCAACGAACACGTCGAGCAGAAGAAGGTGGCCGGGTGACGAAGCTGGTGCTGCGGGCCGACGCCTCCGGGACGATCGGCGCCGGCCATGTCTCGCGCATGGTCGCCTATGCCGAACGCGCCGTCGCGCGGGGCTGGGATGTCGTGTTCGCGGGCGCCGTGGACAACGCCGAATGGCTGGCCGCCCGGTTCGGTGAACTGTCGGTTCCGGTGGTGCCGTCCGTGCCCTTCGACGGCTTCGACGCCGTGGTCGTCGATCACTACGGCATCGGCGAGATACGCGGGGAAGTCAACGCCGCCGGCGCGCTCCTGGTGTCCATCGAGGACGACGTGTTCGGCAGGCGCGCGGCGGATCTGGTCGTCGACTGTGGTTTCGCTCCCGCGCCGCGGCCCGACGACGGCTCCGGCGACCTGCTCAGAGGCGTGGCGTATGCGCCGATGCGGGACGTCGTCCGCAGTGCGCGGGAGAAGCGTCGCGGCCGTGAGGAGGCCGAGCGGCCGCATGTGACCGTGGTGCTCGGCGGTGGGACGGAATGGGCCGGGACGGTCAGTGTGCTCCTGCACGCTTTACGTGACACGAAACTGCCCTTCGTCGCCGACGTGCTCGTACGCGGTGAACCTGTGGTGCCAGACGCCTTGCCCGGCCAGGAATTCCGCATCGCGCCGCCCGGGCCAGGGCTGCTGGATCTGCTGGTGGAGACGGACGTGGCCGTGAGCGCGGCCGGCGTGACGCTGCTGGAGCTTTGCTGCCTTGGAGTACCAACCGGAGTCGTGAAGCTGGTCGACAACCAGGAGACCGGGTACCGGGGCGCACTGGATCTCGGGCTGGCGGCTGGACTGGGAAGCGCGGCGGCGCTGGACGACGATGCCGTGGAGACCTTGCGGGCCCTCCTGCTGGACGGGGAGACGCGGCGGCGGTTCTCGGAGACGGCCGCGTCCGTCGTGGACGGCCATGGGGTGGACCGCGTGCTGGACCGGCTGGACGACGGCGTTGGCTGAAGACAGGGAAGTCAGTGGGGACTTCCGGGTGAGGCTCCTGAGTGCTGTCGCCACGGAGCTGACCATCTTCGAGATCCGCCCTCTGCTCGCCGCCGAAATCGAGCGGGGTGTCCTGCGGGAGAAGCTGTACCAGGAACTGCTCGACACGATCTTGCTTCTCCGTGCGCAGGGACGAGAAGCAGAGGAAGATCGGGTCGCGGATGTCGCGGATCTGATGTCGGACTGGGTTCCGCCCGAACATCGTTTGTAGTGACAGGGACACTGGAACGAGGGTTTTCCGATTCCAGGGGGCGACGTGTGGCTGTGAGCAGCGACTTCCGCGAAAAACTGCTCGACATCGTCACGAACAGGCTTTATGGCAAGGCCAGGCCATTGCTCATCGAGGAACTCGAGCGCGGAACCTCTCGTAATGACCTGTTCGAAGAGCTCATGGACCTCATGCTGTTCCTCCGCGCGGAGGGCCGAGAGGCCGACGAGGACGAAGTCGCCGACATCGCGGAGCTGATGACGTCGTGGGCCTTGCCGGAGTTCCGAGTCTGATCGGAATCAAGGACCGCGACTGTCCTCGATCCTCCCTACCGTCGCCCCATGACCGATGAGATCTCGCCGTTCACCATCGCCGTCCCCCAGCGGGACCTCGACGACCTCGCCGCCCGCCTGGCGAACACGCGCTGGCCCGACGAGATCGACGGCGTCGGCTGGGGGCTCGGGACGCCGCTCGGGTACCTCCAGGAGCTGGCCGAGTACTGGCGGCTCCGCTACGACTGGCGCGCCCACGAGGAGCGCCTCAACGGCTTCCCGGGTTTCCCGACGAACATCGACGGCGCGAACGTCCACTTCCTGCACGCGCGGTCGCCGGAGCCGGACGCGGTCCCGTTGGTGCTCACCCACGGGTGGCCGGGGTCCATTGTGGAATTCCTCGACGTCGTCGGCCCGCTCTCCGACCCGCGCGCGTACGGCGGTGACCCCGCGGACGCGTTCCACGTCGTCGTGCCGTCGCTGCCGGGGTTCGGCTTCTCGGGGCCGACGACCGACGCGGGCTGGGGCACGGGCCGCATCGCCGATGCCTGGACGGTCCTGATGTCGCGGCTCGGGTACGAGCGGTTCGGGCTGCACGGCGGTGACTGGGGCGCGATCGTGTCGCGCGACGTGGGCGTCCGGTCACCGGAGCGGGTGATCGGCGCGCATCTGACGATGCTGCCGCACGCGGTGCCGGAATCCGAGGCCGATCTCGAAGGGCTCACCGGTGAAGAACTCGCGCGGGGAGAGGCGGCGCTGGCGCGTGGGCGGGAGTTCCAGACCGGCGAGCTGGGCTACGCGATGATCCAGGCGACCAAGCCGCAAACGCTTGCCTACGGGCTCACCGACTCACCGGCCGGGCAACTGGGCTGGCTGGTGGAGAAGTTCAAGTCCTATTCGGACTCGCGGGACGTCCCGGAAGACGCGATCGATCGCGACGACCTGCTCACCAGCGTGATGCTCTACTGGCTCACCGGCACGGCGAACTCGTCTTCGCGGATCTACGCCGCGCTGGGCCCGGCCTGGGGCGAAGGGCCTGCGAAGTCCACGGTGCCCACCGGGGTGGCCGTGTTCCCGAAGGACACCGGCCTGCCGATCCGGCACCTCGCCGAGCGCACCGAGAACATCGTGCACTGGTCCACTCCGGACCGAGGGGGTCACTTCCCCGGGCTGGAGGTGCCGGATCTGCTCATCGACGACCTGCGGACGTTCTTCCGCCGGTTCCGCTGACCCCTGTCAGAGGTACTGGCCAGGCCCGTGAGACTCGCCGGCCCCGTGCCCGCCCAAAGCGGCGCCGCCCGCGGAAGGACCGGCCGGGAGGCCGCGCCGCATCTGCTCCAGCTGCACTCGCGCGGCCATCTGCTGCGCGAACAACGCGGTCTGGATGCCGCTGAACAGCCCTTCCAGCCAGCCGACCAACTGAGCCTGAGCGATCCGCAGCTCGGCATCGGACGGCGTCGAGTTCTCGGTGAACGGCCGCACCAGCCGCTCCAGCTCGTCCTGCAGCTCGGGCGCCAGCGCCTGCTCCAGCTCGCGGATGGAGGTCTGGTGGATCTCGCGCACGCGCGTGCGGCTGGCGTCGTCCAGCGGCGCGGCGCGGACCTCTTCCAGCAGCTGCTTGATCATCGTGCCGATGCGCATCACCTTGGCGGGTTCTTCGACGAGGTCGCCGAGGGACTCCTCGTGCCCCTCCTCGCCGGAACCGGACTCGGAGCCGGGGGAGGCGAGGCGTGCGGTGCCGACCGGGGTGCCGTCGGGACCGACGACCACCACATGGTGTGGGGAGTCTCCGCCGCCGTCACCGGGGGTGGTCGATTCGCGGGAAACTGGGTCGGTCATGTGCTCCATCCTGGCCTACGTCGGGCGCGAAGCGCAGTGTGGTTTTCGGCGCCGTCTCCGAGCGTAGCGGGAATCGTCGCACCCCGTGTCCGGGCAGCCAACCCCGGGTAAAGCGCCAAACCGCACGTCCGTACGGTGTCCCCATGGCGTTCGACGTCGCTCGTATCCGTGGGCTGTTTCCCGCGCTGGGTGACGGCTGGATTCACTTCGACGGCGCCGCCGGAATGCTCGTACCTGAACAGGTCGCTTCGGCCGTATCCACGGCGATGCGCGCTCCGGTGTCCGGGCCGGGTGGAGCGTTTCCGGCCTCCCAGCGTGCGGAAAGCATCGTCACGGCCGCTCGCCGGGCGGTCGCCGACCTGGTCGGCGCCGATCCGGCCGGGGTCGTGCTCGGCCCCAACGCGCCCGATCTCATCCGCCGTCTCGTCGACGCGATGGCCGATCGCTGGACGATCGGCGACGAGGTCGTCGTCTCCCGGCTCGACGAGGAGGCCAACCTCGCGCCGTGGCGCCGCGCGGCGAAACGCGTCGGCGCGGTCGTGCGCTGGGGCGAGATCGACATCGAGACCTGCGAGCTGCCCGCCTGGCAGTACGAGAACCTCGTCTCCGCGCGCACCAAGGCCGTCGCGGTGACACTGGCGTCCGGTTCGGTCGGCACCCGGCCCGACGTCCCGACGGTGATCGAGTTCGCCAAACGGGTCGGCGCGCTGGTGGTCGTCGACGCGACGTACGCGGCGCCGTTCGTCCCGCTGGACCTCAACGCGCTCGGTGCCGACGTGATGGTGGTTTCGGCGCAGGCCTGGGGCGGCCCGTCGGTGGGGGCGCTGGTCTTCCGCGATCCCGAGCTGCTCGAACGCCTGCCGTCGGTGTCGCTCGATCCGGCCGCGCGCGGGCCGGCCCGGATGGAACTGGGGCCGCACGCGTACCCGTTGCTGGCCGGCCTGATCGCGTCGATCGACTATCTGGCCGGTTTGGACGACGCCGCGATGGGTTCACGGCGCGAGAAGCTGGTGACGTCGCTGGGTTCGGCGAAGTCGTACCACGCGGGACTTCTGGCGCAGCTGTCCACGGAGCTGCGTTCGCTGCGGCACGTCATGGTCATCGGCGACGCCATGCGCAGGATCCCCGCGCTCGCGTTCGCCGTCGCGGGCAAGAAGGCGCCCGAGGTCGCCGAATACCTGGCTTCCCAAGGGCTCTGCGCCTTCGCCGACGACGGAACGAGCGGTGTCTTCGGCTCGCTCGGCGCCGCCGAAGTCGGTGGCGCCGTCCGCATCGGACTCGCGCACTACTCGAACGTCTTCGAGGTCAATCAGCTCGTCCGGGTGCTGGAAGAGATCCGCTGACGCCGCAATTCGTCCTCTAGTTGCGGTAGTTGCACACGCAAGTACCGCAACTAGAGGACGAATTGCGGGAGGGTCAGGACTTCGCCGCCAGCAAGACCTTGCCGAAAACCGTGCCGTCCTCCAAAGCGCGGTGCGCTGAAGCGGCTTCGGCCATCGGGACGACCTGGCCGACGATCGGCTTCACCGAACCCTGCTCCACCAACGGCCACAGCCGCTCGCGGACGTCGGCGACGATCGCCGCCTTCTGCTCCAGCGGCCGCGACCGCAGCCCGGCGGCGTACACGCTCACGCGTTTGCCCAGCAGCTTGCCGATGTTCAGCTCGCCCTTGACCCCGCCCTGCATGCCGATGATCACCAGCCTGCCGTCGGCTTTCAGCGCGTCGATGTTGCGGTCGAGGTACTTGGCGCCCATGTTGTCGAGGATGACGTCCGCGCCGCCGGTTTCGGCGCGCAGCACCTCGACGAAATCCTGCTCCTTGTAGTTGATCGCGATGTCGGCGCCGAGTTGGCGGCAGCTCTCCAGCCGCTCCTCCGAACCCGCCGTCACCGCGACCGTCGCGCCGAGCGCCTTCGCGACCTGGATCGCGTGCGTGCCGATGCCGCCCGCTCCGCCGTGGACGAGCAGGACCTCGCCCTCGGACAGGCCGGCGTGCATCACCACGTTCGCCCAGACGGTGCACGCGACTTCGGGCAGTCCGGCGGCCGCGAGCAATTCGACTTCGGCGGGAAGCGGAAGCAGTTGTCCTGCCGGGACAGCGACCTTTTCCCCATAGCCCCCACCGGCGAGCAAAGCACAAACCTCGTCGCCGATTCGCCATCCTTCGACGCCTTCGCCGATTTCGCTGATCGTGCCCGAACATTCGAGTCCGATGATTTCGCTCGCACCGGGTGGCGGCGGATAGTTTCCCTGACGTTGCAGCAGGTCAGCACGGTTGACGGCGCTCGCGGCGACCTCGATGACGACTTCGCCTTCACCGGCCACGGGATCGGGGACCTCGGTCCATTCGAGAACATCGGGATCGCCGGGCTCACGGATGGTGATCGCGTACATACGAACGACCTTATCCCGGTGTCATAAAGTCCGCCGAACGTCGGTTGACCTGTGGCGCGAACCACACAAAGGTGACGCCCATGTCATATTCGCGAAGAAGCATTGTTCCCTCGATCGTGGTGGCGGCCACCGCCGCGCTCACGGTCGGGATGGCTCCCGCTGCGACGGCCGCCACGGGGATCGACGGCCCCGCGCTGGCGAAGCAGCTCGTCAACAAGGTCAACGTGAACAACGTCAACCGCCACCTGATCGCGTTCCAGCGGATCTCGGACGCGACCGGAGGCCGCCGCGCCGCCAGCACCGAGGGCCACAAGCGGTCGGCGGAGTACGTCGCCACGAAGCTGGAACAGGCGGGCTTCACGGTCACGCGGCAGGAGTTCCCCTTCACCTACGCGGAGACCCTCGCGGAGAACCTGACGGTCGCGGGCGCCGACGTCCCGATCATCATCATGTCCTACAGCCCGTCGACGCCCGCGGGCGGAATCACCGCGCCGCTCGCGGTGGTCCCGGTCGACGACACCAGCGGCTGCGAAGCGGCCGACTACGCCGGCGGGGTCGCCGGCAAGATCGCGCTGATCCAGCGCGGCGGCTGCTCCTTCGCGCAGAAGCAGGCGACGGCCGCCGAGGCGGGCGCCATCGGCGCGATCGTCTACAACAACGTCCCGGGCCCGGTCAACGGCACCCTGGGCGACCCGGCCGCGGGCAAGATCCCGACCGGTGGCATCACCCAGGCCGACGGCCAGGCCCTCGCCGGCAAGGCAGGCGCCTCGGTCACCCTCGACCTGCGTGCCTTCCAAGAGGCGCGGACCAGCTACAACGTCCTCGCCGAGACCAAGACCGGCCGCAAGGACAACGTCGTGATGCTCGGTGCCCACCTCGACAGCGTCACCGAGGGCCCCGGTATCAACGACAACGGCACCGGTTCCGCCGCGCTGCTGGAGACCGCGCTGCAGCTGGGCAGCAAGCCCAAGGCCAACAACGCCGTCCGCTTCGGCTGGTGGAGCGCCGAGGAGTTCGGGCTCGTCGGCTCGACCCACTACGTCAACTCGCTGAGCTTCGAAGAGCAGCTCAACATCGCGCTGTACTACAACTACGACATGATCGGCTCGCCGAACGCGGCGTACTTCGCCTACGACGGTGACAACTCCGACGGTGTCGGCGCGGGCGCGGGCCCGTACGGTTCGGCGCAGCTCGAGAAGACCCTCGTGGACTACCTCCAGCAGGGCAAGGGTGTCCCGGTCGAGGGCACGGACTTCACCGGTCGCTCCGACTACGGCCAGTTCATCGCGGTCGGCATCCCGGCCGGTGGCCTGTTCACCGGTGCCGAAGGCGTGAAGACCGCCGCACAGGCCGCGAAGTGGGGCGGTAGCGCCGACGTTCCTTACGACAAGTGCTACCACCAGGCCTGCGACAACCTCGGCAACGTCGACCGCGTCGCGCTCGAGCGCAACTCGGACGCCGTCGCCTGGGCGCTGGGCGTGTACGCGACCAGCACCGAGAACATCAACGGTGTCTCGGGTGCCAAGGCCACGAAGGCGAAGGCGCTTCGCGCGGCGGAGCGGTCGCAGCAGCGGAGCCTGACGGCTTCCGTCCACGCCGACGACCACCACGTCGCCGCCTGATCCAAGTACGCCGAAGCCCCTTTCCTCGCCTGGCGCGAGGGAGGGGGCTTCGACGATGCTTGGGGGCGTGGAGTACGTCTCCAGAGTGCCGCGACCGCCGCTCGACGGGCTGATCGACGACCTCTACTACCTGCGGGGCGCGCCGCCGTACGCCCGGCTGACGCTGCCGCCGATGCCCGGCGCGTTCCTCATCGTCAACCTCGGGCCGCCGTTCCGCATCCGCGCCGGCGCCGAAATCGAGGCGGCCGAATACGCCGACGGCTGCCTGGTCACCACGCCCACCCGGGCGGTGGAGTTCGGCTACCCACCCGGGACCCGGTCGGTCGGCGTGCACTTCAAACCGTGGGGGCCGGCGCAGTTCCTGCCGATGCCCGCGGCCGAGCTGTGCGACCGGCCGGTGACCCTGGAGCAGATCTGGGGCAGGTCCGCCGTCGCCGAGCTGCGAGACCGGCTGGCCATGGCGGCCGGGCCGCGACAGATGCTGACGCTGCTCGAAGACGAGCTGCTGCGACGGCTGCGCGAGACCGCCGGCCTGGGACTGGTCCGCCATACGAGCGGCGTTCTCGCGGCGACCGGAGGGACGGCGGCGATCGGCGACCTGAGCGTCGCGGCCGGGGTCAGCGGCACTCATCTGGCACAACGGTTCAAACGGCTCGTCGGTGTCACGCCGAAGCGGCTGGCCCGGACCTACCGCCTCACCGCCGCCGTGTTCGCGATCGATCCCGCCGGACCGATCGACTGGGGCGCCCTCGCCAGTACGGCCGGCTATTTCGACCAGGCCCACTTCGGCCACGAGTTCCGGGAGTTCACCGGGCTCACGCCGACCCGGTACCTCGAAGTCCGGCGTCGGTTCCTGCGCGAGCACCCCGGCCACGCGCTGGACGGCTGGCCGCTGCCCGCCGATTGATTTCTTACAAGAGCGGCGGCGCGCGACCGGCTAGTTTCGGGGCATCCCAAGAAGAGGAGGGCCCGTGGGCAAGGTGGTCATGTACGGCTCGGTGTCGGTGGACGGCTTCATCGCGGACGAGAGCGACCAGCCCGGACCGCTGTTCGACTGGCTGACCGGCGGTGACGTCCCCCTGGACGACAGCGGGGCGCTCAAGGTGTCGCAGGCGTCCTACGACCACACCCGGGCGTACTGGGACCAGATCGGGGTGACGATCGCCGGCCGCCGCGTCTTCGACCTGACGGACGGCTGGGACGGGAAGCCGCCGAGCGGGATCGACCACGTGGTCGTCGTGACGCACCGTCCGGCGCCCGAGGGGTGGGACCCGGGGGCGCCGTTCCACTTCGTCGACGGCGTCGAGGCGGCCGTGGCCAAGGCACGGGAGCTCGCGGGCGACCGCGTGGTCGAGGTCGCCGCCGGTGACGTCGGTGGCCAGGCGCTCGCCGCGGGCCTCGTCGACGAGGTGCGCATGGACGTCGCACCCGTGGTGTTCGGCTCCGGCAAACGCTTCTTCGGATCGGTCCGGGCGCAGCACCTGCTGGAGGATCCCGACGTGGTGATCCAAGGCGAGCGGGTGCTTCACCTGCGCTATCGGGTGCGCGGTTGACCTGGTCAGGGAAGGTGACTCGTGAGTGGCGCTTCCAGACACGCGAGTTACGTGCCTGATCACGCGAGTTACGGCTTTACGCACGCCGAGCACCTGCGGACTTCGAACGCACGACCCACTCAAAAACCGCACATCAGTCACCAATCAGACATTCCGCCGCTTCTAAGCGTCCCTTGTGGACACTCAAGGCGTGGCCGGCTCCCGTGGCAGGCCCGGAACCATCGTCGCGATGGCTGCTTTCGCTGCATCAGACGCGGCGAAGGGAGCCTTCAGCCCGCCCGCGAACACGCCCGTTCGAGGCCAAGGCTCAGCCCAGGCTCCTGGCCGCGAAGGTGTCGCACCGCGCGGGCTCGCCGGTCTCGAAGCCGGTGGTGAACCACTTCTTCCGCTGCGCCGACGTGCCGTGGCTGAACTTCGACTCGTCGACCCGGCCGCCGCCGAGCTTCGACTGGATGTAGTCGTCACCGATCCGCGAAGCGGTGTCCAGCGCGGAGTCGATGTCCGCCTGGGTGACCTCGGTGATCAGCGGCCGCCCGGATTCGGTCGGGGTGGTCGTGGCGTGGTTCGCCCAGACTCCGGCGTAGCAGTCGGCCTGCAGTTCAAGCCGCACCGAACCGGACGTCGGCCCGCTGCCGGTGCCCTTCTTGGACACCCCGGTGAGGTTCTGCACGTGGTGCCCGTATTCGTGGGCCAGCACGTACGCCTCCGCGAACGGCCCGCCCTGCGCTCCGAACCGGCTGCGGAGTTCGTTGAAGAAGTTGAGATCGATGTAGACCTCGGAGTCGCCGGGGCAGTAGAACGGCCCGACGTCCGAAGTCGCGCTGCCGCAGGCGGTGTTCACGCCGCCGTTGAAGAAGTTGGTGACGGCCTTGCGATAGGTCGACCCGGACCGCTGGAACTCCTGCCCCCAGTAGTCCTGGATCGAGTTGATGAAGGCGACGATCGCGCAGTCGTGGTTCCGGTTCGCGTCCGCGCCGGTCTTGCACTCCTGTGACAGCGACGTGTTGTCCATCTGCTGCCCGGAGCCCACGCCGCCGAGGCTGCCGATCCCGCCGGACGACGGGTTCAGGCTCACGCCGCCGAACTGGGACAAGAGGAAGTAGATGACGAGACCGACCACGCCGAGCCCGCCGCCGCCGAGTGCCACCCGGCCGCCGATACCGCCGCCACCACCGCCACGCAGGTCCTCGACCTCGGAGGTGTCCAGGCCCGCGCCTTCGTCGAATCGCACGGGGGAAGCGTAGCCGGAAGACCCCGGATATGCCTGGGTGCGGCCACGCAGTGCGGCCGCACCCAGGACTACCGAGGTTGTCTTGTTCCGATCGCCGGTTGGCCGCGATCACCGGGCCGGCGCCGGGCACTGCCGAGGCGGTCGAAGAGGCCGCGAACCCGAAACAGGCCGGAGTGACGCCGAATGCGCGAGAATTGTCGAGCGCATCTTGAGATGCCCGCGCTCATCGCTGTTCGCAGTCGCGACCGACCCGGTTCTTTCCGTTCCGGTCGCGGGGACACAGCAGGCGGTCAACCGCGAGAATCACCCGCCATACCATCACCTGATCCTTCCCGGCTGGGGAGCAGGCCCGGCGACCTTCGAGGAGATCGCCCGCTACTTGCCCGACCATCCGCTGACAAGCAGAATGCGCCTTTTCTCGCCGAGTCTCAACCTTTTCGTAACCCTCCTTCGGGCGAATGTCCCGCCGGGTTTTTCACGGGCCGAAAAGTGACCGGTGGGTATGCGCCTTGTGCGATCAACGCTCTACTCTGCGTGGATGGCGGTGGAGCAGAAGGAAGTGCGCTGGCTGTCCGAGTCCGAGATGGTCGCCTGGCGCTCGTACATCGTCGCCACCATGCGGCTTCGGCAGCGCCTGCATCGCGAACTCTCCGACCGTCACGACGTCACCCTCGCCGACTACGAGGTCCTGGTCTGCCTGTCGCTCCAGCCCGACCGGCGGATGCGGATGACGGAGCTGGCCAGCCTGCTCGGCTCGACCAAGAGCAGGCTTTCGCATCAGATGGTCCGGCTGGAGGCCGACGGGCTCATCCGCCGCACGCGCGACCCGGCGGACAAACGCGGTGTCGTCGCGGAGATGACGGAAAGCGGCGCGGAGCTGCTGGAGGGCGCCGCGCCGACGCATGTCGAGGGGGTCCGGGAGCATCTGATCGACCTGCTGAGCCCCGAAGAACAGCGGGTGATGGGGCAGGTTTTCGGGCGCGTGCTGGATCACCTGTCGGAGATCGACGGCCTTCCGCGCCTGCCGCCGATCACTTCTTGAGACGCGCGGCCTGACGCGTCAGGTGGGCGCGTTCGGCCAGGTTGGCCGCCTTGCCGGCGGCCTCGCCGTACAGCCGCGCCGCCGTCGCCAGGTCGCCGTCGCGCTCGTGCAGGTATGCCGCCACCGCCGCGTACCTCGGCAGCGAGTCGTCCAGTTCCGCGAGCGCGGCCAGACCGGCGCGCGGGCCGTCCGCCTCGCCGACGGCCACCGCGCGGTTGAGCCGGACGACCGGGCTGCCGGTCAGCCGTGCGAGTTCGTCGTACCACTCGACGATCTGCGGCCAGTCGGTCTCCCCGGCGGTGGGCGCGTCGGCGTGGAGCGCCGCGATGGCGGCCTGTGCCTGGAACTCGCCGAGCCGGTCGCGGGCCAGCGCCGCCTGCAGGATCTCGACGCCTTCGGCGATCAGGCGTGTGTCCCATTCGCCGCGGTCCTGCTCGGCGAGCGGGACCAGCTCGCCGCCGGGCGCCGTCCGCGCGGCGCGCCGGGCGTGGTGGAGCAGCATGAGGGCGAGCAGGCCCGCGACCTCGGGATGGTCGATCGAGGCCGAGAGACGGCGGGTGAGCCGGATGGCTTCGGCGGCGAGGTCGACGTCGCCGGAGTAACCCTCGTTGAACACCAGGTAGAGCACGCGGAGCACGGTCGCGACGTCGCCTGCCTGGTCGAAACGCACGCCGGAGACGGTGCGCTTGGCCCGGCTGATGCGCTGCGCCATGGTCGCTTCGGGGACCAGGTACGCCTCGGCGATCTGGCGGGTGGTGAGCCCGCCGACGGCGCGCAGCGTGAGCGCGACCGCCGAGGACGGCGTCAGCGACGGGTGGGCGCACAGGAAATAGAGCTGCAGCGTGTCGTCCACCGCGGGGGCGGGGCCGGGGGAGGGCTCCTCGTCGACGAGGTCTTCGCGACGGCGACGGGAGGCGTCCGACCGGGCCATGTCGAGGAATTTGCGCCAGGCGACGGTGACGAGCCAGCCTTTCGGGTCCTTCGGCCGGTCGCCGGGCCAGACGCGGACTGCTTCGATCAGCGCTTCCTGCACGGCGTCCTCGGCGGCCGCGAAGTCGGCGCCGCGGCGGCAAAGGATTCCGAGGACGTTCGGCGTGAGACTCCGGAGGAGGGCCTCGTCCAGCTCGGCGTTCACTCCGTGACGACGAGCTGCTCGCTCTGGACCGGGCGCAGTTCGAGCCACTCGTGGATCGGCTTTCCGCCCGCTCCCGGCGCGGCCGACAGTTCGGCCGCGAGTTCGAGGGCGCGCTCGTGGCTGTCGACGTCGATCATCATGAAGCCCGCGATGAGGTCCTTGGTCTCGGCGAAGGGGCCGTCGGTGACCGGCGGCTTGCCCTCGCCGTCGTACCGGACGAAGGTGCCTTCGGGCGCGAGAGCCTGCTCCAGGACGAACTCACCGGTCTCCACGAGCCGGGCGGCGAAGTCCTTCATGTAGTTCATGTGCGCGGTGATCTCGTCCGGGGCCCAGTGGTCCATCGGCACGTCGTTGACCGCCGCCGGAGCGCCGCGGTAGTGCTTGAGCAGCAGGTACTTGGGCATGCCGGAAGGGTAGTGGAGACGACGGCGCCCCCGGGGGCGCCGTCGTGGTCAAGACTGGCGGTAGCGGTGGGATTCGAACCCACGGAGGACAGAGCCCTCGCATGTTTTCAAGACATGTTCCTTCGGCCGCTCGGACACGCTACCGCTGTCGAGGGTATCCGACGGGGCTTTGGGGAAACGCTTCGGATCTGGTCGAAGCGCAGCTTTCCGTTGAGGGTGGTGGCGGGGGCATGGATGGACTAGTCGAAGTCCCAGTCGGTCAGGATGCCCACGAAGAGGAAGCCCGCCAAGAGCAGGAGGATGATCGCGACGCCGATGTACCCGATGATGATCGCCGCGAGCGCCATCCCCTGACCGCCGGCTTCCCCGCGTTTGGCCTTGGAATGCGCGATATGTCCCATGATGACGCCCGCGATCGACGGCAGCCCGCTGCACGCGACGAGGCTGGCGATCGACACGACGAGTGCCGCGATCGCCAGACCTTGTTCCTGCGGCGGTTGCGGCGGGCCGTACCCGTAGCCCGGTTGCTGATACGGCTGACCGTAGGGCTGCTGCTGACCGTAGGGGTCTTGCGGGTATGTCACCCGCTCACCGTAACCGCCGGAGTTCAGGAAGCTTGGCTCTTCGCGGCCTTCGCCGCGATTCGCGCCTGGACCTCGGGGCGGCGCAACGGTGGCACCGTCGCCGGAGGCTGGCGGCGGGCGGGCAGTTCGGACAGCAGCCGCCGGGTGATCTCGGTGATCTCGGCGACAGCGGCCTCGAAGGGCTCGCGGGTGGCGTCCGACAGGCTCTGCACCCCGGACACCTTGCGGACGTACTGGCGGGCGGCGGCCTCGATCTCGTCCGGCGTCGCCGCCGGCTCAAGCCCTCGAAGCGTCGTGATGTTCCGGCACATGGCCCGATGGTACGTCCGGCCACCGACGTTTCCGAGTGCTTCGATCACACAGTCGGTTAGAAGCTGCCCTGGTTCGTTGACGCCGAAAAACGCGGTTGGGCACCCTCGGCGGAGTGCCCCTCAGACCCCGCTCTCTTCGCCGTGCGCCCGTCGAGCCGATCCCCGAACCGGCCGAACCCACCCCGATTCCGGAACAGGTCTGGCAGCGCGTCCCGATCGACGCCCTGATCGACCTGGTCACCGAGGTCTTCACCGCACACGATCTGCCGTGGTCGCGCGCCAGGATGGCCGCCGAAGCGTTGTGCCACGGCGATCTCACCGGAACGCCGGAGTCCGGTGTCGCCGAGCTGACCCGGCTGCATCTGCCGATGCTGGTCGACGGCACGGTGCGGCCGAGGGCCGAACCGCTGATGATCGCCGACCGCGGCGCCGCGGCCCTGATCGACTACCGCCGCGCGCCGGGGCTGTGGGCCGTCGGCGACGCGATGGACCGCGCGGTGTCCCGGGCGGGCCGGTACGGCGTCGGGCTCATGTCGGTCCGCGGCGTCGGCCCGTTCGGCCGTGCCGGGCACCATGCGGCGAGGGCGTTGCCGCACACCATGATCGGGCTCGTCATGGCGGCGGGCGGTGAGCTCGGGAAGGCCGCGAATCCGCTCGGCATGGCCGCCCCGGCCGGGGCGTATCCGGAATTCGTCCTCGACCTGGAGACACTGGCGGATGTAGACAGCGCGGCCGTCGCCGGGTTCGCCCTGCTGGTGGAGATCTTCGCCGGGGTGCTGTCGGGCGTCGGCGACCACGATCACGACACCGGCCTGATGGTGATGGCCATCGCGCCGACGACGCTGCGCAGCGCCGACGGGTTCTACAAGGCCGCCAGCGCGCTGTTCGGCAGCCTGCTCGGCTGGGAGGGCGGCGCCCCGGTCCGCTATCCGGGCTGGCGCGAGGCGCAGTACCTCGAACAGTGCCAGGCGCTGGGGGTTCCGCTGAACGAACCGGTGCACCGCGAGCTCGAAGCACTCGCGCGGGCTTTGCGCCTGGCGCCGCTGCAGGGCCGCTGAAGGGGACTTTCCCCTCATCTGACGCGGTGAAGGGCGCTTTCCCCACATCGCACGCGGGGAAAGTCCCCTTCAGCCCAGGACGACGCGGCCGCCTTCGCCGCCGACCTCCACGACGTCGCCGTTGGTCAGCTGCCGGCCGCGCCGGACCTCGACCTCGCCGTTGACCGTGACCTCTTCGGCGTCGAGGAGGTCTTTGGCGTGCGAACCGTCTTCGGCCAGGTTGGCCAGTTTGAGGAACTGGCCGAGGCGGATCGGCTCGCCGGTGATCGGGACGTCGTGGATGCTCATGGGGAGATCATCCCCGGGCGTCCATCTTCCGGTACAAGGTGGCGACGTCGGTGTCGAAGTAGCTGCTGTAGGACGTGTCCGGATCGTCCCCGCCGTACAGGTAGCCGCCGATCACGCCGACGACGGTGCCGAGTTCGGTCTCGGGGTCGGCGCCGACCACCCACGGGCCGCCGCTGGTGCCGGTCGTGAAACCGGGGCACGCGACGCGCATCTGGTAGGTGTCGGCCTGGGCACTCGAGCCGTGGCAGACGACCGGTGCCTCCCGTTCGTCGGGATAACCGGTCAGGGTGATCGCATGGGCGAACCCGCCGCCGGTCAGCAGCGTGTTGGCGCCGGTGACACTTTCGAGGGTCTTCGTGCTCCCGCTCTGATGGGCGGTCGCGAAGCCGACGTCGAGATCCGGGTCGGAGGACTCGGCCCAGCCGTCGGGAACCCGCGGATCCGAGACGTCCCAATAGCCGTAGGGCGCGACACCGTCGTGATAGCCGGGCGCGAACGAGATCCCCGTCGCGTAATCGCCGCCTTCGCCGTCGTGGAGGCAGTGCGCCGCCGTGAGCAGGAGGTCGCCGGGGCCGCTGTGGACGACGCTGGCCGTGCAGAAATGCGTCCCGTCGAGGAAGAGCGCGCCGATCGCCGGATTGATGCGAGGCTCGGCGGGGGCGGCGGGATCCGGCGCGGCGGCGCAACCGGACAGAACGGCACAGAGGGCGAGCAACAGGACGCGGCGCATCGCCTTCCCTTCGCTCGTCCACGGCGGTCCGGTTTCCAGGTCACCATAAGGGGCCCGCGAACGCAGCCGCACAGCCGTAGTATGTGTTACCTCCGGTAACAGTCGAGCTGGTTGGGAGCGGGTATGAAGTCGTTCACGGACAAGGTCGTGGTGATCACGGGCGCGGGCTCGGGGATCGGCAAGGCGCTCGCGATCGAACTGGCGGGGCGGGGTGCCCGGCTGGCGCTTTCCGATGTCGACGCCGTCCGTGCGGCCGGGACCGTGGCCGAGTGCGAGAAGGCGGGCGCGACCGCGAAGGCGTACGCGCTCGACGTGGCCGACCGCGACGCCGTCCTCGCGCACGCCGAGGAGGTCGCCGTGGATTTCGGCGGCGCCAACATCGTGGTGAACAACGCCGGGGTCGCGCTCGGGGCCACGGTCGAAGAAATGACCTGGGACGACTACGACTGGCTGATGGGGATCAATCTCGGCGGCGTCGTCAACGGCACGAAAGCGTTTCTGCCGCAGGTGATCGCTTCGGGTGACGGGCATGTCGTCAACCTTTCGAGCGTGTTCGGCTTCATCGGGGTGCCCACGCAGAGCGCCTACAACGCGGCGAAATTCGCGGTGCGGGGGTTCACCGAGGCGCTGCGGCAGGAAATGCTGATCGCCCGGCATCCGGTCAAGGTCAGCTGCGTGCATCCCGGTGGCATCAAGACGAATATCGCGCGTGACGCGCGGGGTGGCGTCGAACGGGACATCGACAAAGCCGCCGAGGGCTTCGAAAAGATCGCGAGGACGACGCCGGAGAAGGCCGCGCAGACGATCGTGCGCGGTATCGAACGGGGGACGGCGCGGATCCTGATCGGACCGGACGCCTATGCCATCGACGCGATTCCCCGCGTGCTCGGCTCCTTTTACCAGCGGCCACTCGCCCTGTTGGGGCGCCTGGGAATGAAACGGCTCTGAATGGAGTAACCCTCCGTGCTCCGGACGGCTCGGGATAACTCGATCGGGGTGCGTTACTTACGGCGGCGTCGGAAATGCACCACAATGCTCAAGTTCGTGATTCCGCTTCCGGAGGTCCCCATGCCGCGCGCCGCCCAGCGCCGTCCGTCGACCGACGCCTTCTCCGCGCCCGTCGAGACCGTCGAGCTCCTGGACCGGACGGGGATCATCGCGGCCAGCCTGCCGAAGCGGCGGCGCAGCCCGGAGAACGAGATCGAGCCGGAGCCGATGCCGGTGCGGCCCCCGGTGTGCGAGCCGGTCGTGGACAAGGATCTGCGGCCCAAGGCCGTCGTCATCCACCGCCGCGCCCGGTCGTGGCTGGTCGGCGGGGCGGGGGTGGCGCTGCTCGCGATCGGCTGGTTCGCCGGCACCTTCGCCGTCGAGCCGGTCGACGACACCGCCTTGCCCGAGCAGCCGCTGCCCGCCGTGGCGACCCAGCAGCCGGCGCCGCCTGCCGCGCCGCCCGCGCCGCAGGCCGCTCCGGTGACCGTCTACGTCCCGGTCACCGTGAAACAGCAGGCGCCCGCGACGAAGAAGAAGCCCGCCAAGGAGCAGGTCGTCGCCCTGCCGCCCGCCGAGACGAAACCGCCGGAGCAGCCGCGATCCGACCTCGGCTCGCGGGACAAGGCGGCGGAGAGCCTCCGAAGCATGATGGATCCCGTCGTGGCGAGTTCGCTGGCGATGGAGATGGCGCAGGGGATGATGAGTTACGGCCGCTGACCGGTCAGCGCGGCGGCGAGCGCGGAGCCCTCGCCGGGGTCGCCGTGCACGAGTTCGGTGCGGTGCACCACTCGCGGCGAGGACAGGGAAAGCGTGTCCACGCCGGTGAGCACGTCCGCCGGGAGCAGCGCCAGTCCCTGACCGGCGGCGACCAGGCCGAGCAGACCGCGGACGTCGGTCCCGGTGTACCGCAGCCGGCCGCGGAACCCGTCGGTCGAGGCGGATTTCCTCAACCGTGCCAAGGGGATCGCGGTGTCCGGTGCGTCGATCCACCCGGCGTCGGCGAGTTCGGCCAGCCGGACGGCCCGGCCCGTCATCGGATGGCCCGCCGGGAGCGCGACCGCGAGCGGGCGTTCGCCGACGACGGTGGTGGTGAGCGGTCCGGTGTCCGGCAGCGGGAGCGGATCGCTCGGCGCGGTCATCCCGTCGACCAGACCGAGGTCGAGCGCGCCCGCGGCGATCTCGGTCAGGACGTCTTCCCGGCCGAGGACGCGTAGTTCGGTGCCGCGCCGCACGGTGGCGGCGACGTCGGCGGTGAGCGACAGCGGGGTCAGCCCGAGGACGACCCGGCCGGTGGGCGCAGCGGTGAGGCGGGCGAGATCCGCGCGGGCGGCGTCGAGCCGGGTCAGCAGCGGGCCGGCGTGTTCGAGCAGCCGTTCCCCGGCCCGGGTCGGCGTGACGGGCCGCCGGGTCAGCAGCGTGGTGCCGAGGTCCTGTTCGAGCGCGGCGATGTGCTGGGAGATCGCGGATTGCGTGTAGCCGAGGTCGCGGGCGGCACGCGAGAACGAGCCGCCGCGCGCCACCGCCACGAAGGTGCGGAGCAGATGGGTCTCCATGGTCATCAGTATCGCTTATCGACCCACCACTGATCATCGTTGGCGCTGAACTCGGTTCGCGGGTCAGGATGGCCGTATGACAGAGAAAGCCCGGATCGCCCTGGTCGGCGACCGTTCGGACGGCGTCCGCTCCCACGTCCGGATCCCGACGCTCTTCGCGCGGCTCGCCGAGCGGGACGGTCTCGAACTCGACGCCTACTGGCTCCCGACGGACGCCGTCGGCGACGTCACCGGTTTCGACGGCGTCTGGCTGGTGCCCGGCAGCCCCTACCGGTCCGAAGCCGGCGCGGTGGAGACGGTGCGCGCCGCCCGCGAGAACGGAATCCCGTTCCTCGGCACCTGCGCCGGCTTCCAGCACGCGCTGCTGGAATACGCGCGGAACGTCTGCGGCCTCGGCGGGATCGGGCACGCGGAGAACGCGCCGGAATCGGCCGATCGGCTGATCGTCCCGCTGGCCTGCTCGCTCGTCGGGCACGAGGGCGCCGTCCATGTCACCCCGGGCACGCTCGCGGCGCGGATCCTCGGGGCGGACCGTTCCGTCGAGCGGTACCACTGTTCGTACGGTCTCGACGTCCGGCACCTGGACACCTTGGCGGCGAACGGCGTGGTCTTCAGTGGATTCGACGACGAGGGCGACGCACGGATCGCGGAACTGCCGGAGCATCCGTTCTTCGTGGCGTCGCTGTTCCAGCCGGAACTCGCCGGTGACGGGACCCGGCCGCATCCGCTCGTCGAGGCCTTCGCCCGCGCCGCGGTGGACCACGCGAAACTGCCTGTCCACAGTGGACACTGACGGACGTCGTGGTCCGGATGGCCGCTGACACTGCGGAAGTGATCGACTACCGTGAGCCAGGGGGAGGGGCTCATGGAGAAGGGGGATTCCGCTCGGGGCACCGCGTTCAGGGCCGCTTTCGCGGTCGGCGAGTTCCGTGCGTTGTGGGCGGCCGAAGCGCTTTCGCAGGCCGGTGACCAGCTGGCCAGGGTCGCGTTGTCGGTACTGGTCTGGGAAAGAACGGCTTCGGCGGGGCTGACCGGGCTCACCTACGGCCTGACGTATCTGCCGACACTGATCGGCGGCACCCTGTTCGCCGGTCTGGCGGACCGGTATCCGCGCCGGACGGTGATGATCGTCTGCGACCTGCTGCGCGCGGCGATCGCGGCCCTGATGGCCGTGCCGGGAATGCCGCTTTCGGTGCTGGCGGGGCTGCTGGTGGTCCTGACGATGGCGGGCGGCCCGTTCCGGGCGGCGCAGCTCGCGTTGCTCCCGGACGTCCTCGAAGGCGACCGCTACGTCGCCGGGCTGGCCGTCCGCACGATCACCATCCAAACGGCACAGCTCGCCGGATTCGGCGGCGGCGGGCTGGTGATCGGGTTCGTGACGCCCTACTGGGGGCTGGTGATCGACGCGGTGACCTTTGTGGTCTCGGCACTGCTGGTGTCCACAGGGGTTCGTCGTCGGCGGCCTGTCGCTGCGGAATCTTCGGTGAAAAGCCGGGTGGCGCGGGCTTTCAGTGGGGAAGGTGCCAGAGAACTGTGGCAGGGCAAGGGAATCCGGGTGCTCTTCGGGCTGAAGATGCTCGCCGGGTTCGCCATCGCGCCGGAGGGGCTCGCGGCGCCGCTCGCCGTCGGCCTCGGGGCGGGGACTTTCGCGGTCGGGCTTATTCTCGCGGCGGATCCGGTGGGTTCGGTAATCGGATCTTGGATCTTCACGAAATGGGTTCCGGCGCGACGGAAAACGCGAATGGTCGGTATTCTCGCGGTCGCATCCGTCGTTCCTTTGGTCTTTCTCTTCTTTCGTCCGCCGCTACCGGTCTGCCTGGTGTTGATCGGGCTCAGCGGGGCCTTCGCGGCGCCGTACCACCTGCAGGCGGTCGCGTTGATGGCCCGCGCGGTGCCCGACGGTGTCCGGGCGCAGGTGATGGGTCTGACCTCGACGAGTTTGGTGACCGTACAAGGAATCGGGATCATGCTCGCGGGCGGTCTCGCCCAGCTGACCGGCCCGTTCGTGGCCGTCGGGGTGGCCGCGACGGTGGCCGTGGCCTCGGCGGGGCCGATGGCGATGGCCTGGAAACGCGCCATCGCCACCGGCCCCGATATCTGGCTTCCGGCCGGTGGCCGGACCGGCTGAATCGATGGGATCAGTCCTCGCGACCGTTCATGATGGTCCTCCCTCCCACTGCTCCATCTGTGTGTTCCGGAAATGACGCGAGCCACCCTCAGTACTACCTCGGATACATTGAAATGTGTACGGAAGGGGGACCGGTGACGATGATTATGGGGGATACGGAACTCGCCGGAGAAGGGGCCGGTACACGTCTGAGAACCTGGGTCCGAAACTGGGACTTATGGTCCGGACCACGCGGGGTGCCCGCGGTTTTTCTTGTGGTGGAAGGACTTGCGGCGGCAGTCGCCGTAGTCGCCCTGCTCCGATCGAACTACGAGACTACGGAATTCGTCCGATTTGGATCACTGCTCGGCCTGGCCATCCTGCAGGCCGAGCTTTCGCGTTCGGTGGAACGGTTACGGCGCACGCTTTGTGACCGGCCGCATATCAACATGACCTCGGTGTGGACGTTCGCGGGGGTGCTCGTCCTGCCGCAGGGGCTCGCGCTGGCCCTCGGACTGCTCATCTACCTGCATCTTTGGCTCCGGGTGTGGCGGGGGATGAGCCACCGCCCGGCGTATCGCGTGGTGTACTGCGCGGCCGCGATCGTGATCTCCTGCCTGGCTTCGGGGGCCATCGTCTCCGGATGGGACGGGTTGCCCGTCGGGTTCGCCGGCTCGCTGAAGATCGTCGAGGCGGCGGCCGTGTTCACCGTGGTCAACGCGTTCGTCGTGGCGTTGTCGGTGTACCTGCACACCGGGGCCATGGCCCCGCGTGAGCTGTTCGGCACGGGCGACGACAACCTGCTCGAGATCACCACACTGGTGCTCGGGACCTCGACCGCGCTGGGCATCGTGCACGCGCCCGCGCTCGTGCCGTTCGTCCTGCTGCCGGTGCTGGTGCTGCACCGCAGCGTGCTGGTGCGGCAGCTGGAGATCGCGGCGAACATCGACGGCAAGACCGGCGTCCTGAACGCGCACGCGTGGCACGTGCTGAGTGAACGGGAGCTCACGTCGGCGGCCAGGGCGAAGAGCAAACTCGGCGTGCTGATGCTCGATCTCGACCATTTCAAGCAGGTCAACGACGCCTACGGGCATCTCGCCGGGGACGTCGTGCTCAAGGCCGTCGCGAAGACGATCTCCGAGCACGTCCGCGACTACGACTCCGTCGGCCGCTTCGGTGGTGAGGAGTTCGTCGTGCTGCTTCCCGGTGCGACGGAGACCGACGTGCTCCCCGTGGCCGAGCGCGTGCGGCGAGCGGTGATGGCGCTCGAAGTCGAGGTCGCGACCGCTTCGGGGACGGGCGTCGTACGGGGGCTTTCGGTGTCGATCGGCGCCGCGGTCTACCCGTCCGGGGGGACCGTGCTGGAACGGCTGCTGCACGTCGCCGACTCCGCGCTCTACCAGGCGAAGAACAGCGGGCGGAACCGCGTCGTCTCCCTCGCCGCCGCCTGACGCCCCGCGTTTCGTCCTCTTGATGCGGTAGTTGCACACGCAAGGACCGCATCCAGAGGACGAAACGCGTCAGTCGACGTCCATCGCGTTCGGGTCCTTCTTGCCGTAATCCAGGTCGCCCCAGCCGCCCTCGCCGGTCTGGTACTTCGCCCGGTCGGCCGCGCTCGGCTCCGGGTAGTTGTCGTGGATCCGGTCGACTTCCTGCTCGTAGGTCTCGCGGTTCTGCCGCTTCATCTCCTCGGGCCAGTCCCCGTCCCGGATGGTGTCCCGGGTCATGTGCAGTTCCTTGACGTCGTGGCTGGACAGCGGCGGCGTGGTCGCGGTCGTACCCGGGCCGGTCGAGTAGGTGAGGCCCTTGCCGCTGGCGTGCGCGTCGTCGATCATCTTGTGGTACGAGTCGTCCGCGATCTTGCCGTCGAGGGTGCCGTCGGTGTTCTTGAACCCGTCCCGGAACGCGTAGTCGAGCTGGTTGAGCTGGATCGCGGTGTTCGCGTCCCCGCCTTCCAGCGCGTTGCGCTCGGAGTCCCGGTAGTCCTGGCTGTTCTTGAAGCCGCTCGGCTTCGCCGAACCTTCGGTCAGGTCCTGGTCGCCCTTGTTACCGGTACCGATATGCGACGAGTGCGCGGGTTTGGCCTCCTGGTACGCCCAAGCGTGGTTCTCCAGGTCCTTTTGCTCGTGACTCGAACCCCGTGCGCCGCCACTGCCACGGCCGATCGACTCGTAGGGGACCGGGTGCTCGGACTCGTGGGAATCTCCGGAGACCTTCTCCCGGCCGTCGGCCTTGAGTTCGTTGTCGTACTTCGCGGTGAGCCGGTTCTGCTCACGCTTCTTCGCGCCGTGCGTGCCGTCGAGGTAGCTCTGCGGCGGACGCCTCGGCTTCTTCGGCCCCGGCGCCGGTTTCGGCTTGGTGACCCGGTTCCCCGACGATTTGGTCTTGCCGCCGCCCCCGCGGGAACCCTTGCCGCAGGTGCCCGTCTTCGGTTTCGTCGGCGCCAGGCCGAGCGGGTCGATCAGGTCCGTCGGGTTGCCGACGTAGGCCAGCGAGTCCGACGCCGGTTCGAGGCCGAGCGGGTCGTGCGAGAGGTATCGCCCGGTCGCCGGGTCGTAGTAGCGCTTGAAGTTGTAGTGCAGCCCGGTTTCCGGGTCGTGGTACTGGCCGGGGAAGCGCAAGGGCGTGTACGCCCGCCCCGGCGGCGAAAGCACCTTGCCCCACAACGAGGTGTGCAGATGCCAGGCGACCTCGCCCGATTCGTCGAGCAGTTCGCTCGGTGAGCCGACGAGATCGGTGACGATGGCGTGGAACCGGGCGTCCTGTCCGGGGATCCGCTCGATCTGCGTGATCGGCCGTTCCGTGCCCGGCTCCAGGTCCCAGACCACGGCGGTGCCGCCGCGGATCTCCTCGGCGAGGTTCGAGCCGTCCCAGCTGAAGTCGATCTGTTCGAGGATCCGGCCGTGGACGTCGAGGTGCTGCTTGGCGATCCGCCGCCCGAGCGCGTCGTAGTGGTAAAGCCAACGCTCGCCGTCCGGGGTGACGACGCCGGTCAGGCGGTCGTCGGAGTTCCACTGATACGTCCAGGCTCGCCCGGGTTCCCGGCGCGCGATCGTGCGGCCCTCGGTGTCGTGCAAGTACGACGTCGACCCGGCGCCGGTCATCAGGGTGCCCTGGTAGCCCCGCGGTCCGACGGCCGGATCCGCGCCCGGCCAGCCCGCCTGCGTGAGCGCGCCCGCGAGGTTGTAGCCGTAGCTCTCCCGCCAGCCCTGCCCCTGGACGTCGACCACGCGGCCCGCCCGGTCGACGCGCAGCGACCGCGGCCCGGACAGCGAATCCGAGATCGACGAGACGAGTCCGTCCCGCAGGTAGCCGTATTCGCGGTGCTGCACGACACCCCGGCCGGTGGAAACGGTCTGCGAGGTCAGCCGGTCGGCGGCGTCCCAGCCCTGGCGCAGCTCGACCGCCGTGCCCTCCAGCCGCCGTGACACTTCCCGGCCCGCCGGGTCGTACCCGAACCGCAAGGTGCGCCCGGCGGTCCGCAGGGCGACGGGGCGGCTCGCCGCGTCGTAGGCGAAGAACGACTCGGCGCCCGACGGCGTGCGCCGCGCGACGCGACGGCCGATGGCGTCGTACTCGGAGAGGACGGCCCGGCCGTTGAGCGCTTCCGAGACGATCCGGCCCAGCGCGTCGTAGGCGATGGTGACCTCGGAATGCGCGTTGCGCGCCGAGGTCATCCGGTCGGCGCCGTCGTAGGTGAACGTCGCGACGTCATCGCCCGCGTGGCGGCCGACGACGCGGCCGAGCGCGTCACGGTCGATGGCGACCGTCTGGCCGAGACTGTTGGTGCGCGACACCAGCTGCCCCGCGGCGTCGTAGCCGTATCGGGTGGTGCGGCCGTTGAAATCGGTCTCACTGACCAGGTTCCCGGCCGCGTCGTAGTCGTAACGCCAGACGAGCCCGTGCTCGTTGGTGACCGACACCAGCCGCAGCTCGGTGTCGTAGGCATAGGACAGGCGATCGCCGTCCGGGCCGACTTCGGCGGTGGGCAGGTCGAACTGCGAGTACTCGGTGCGCACCGTGTGCCCGCGGGCGTCCACGGCTTCGTCCGCCGAACCGGCCGTCGTGCGATTCCAGCGCCACACGGAGCCGTCCGGGTCGATCTGCTCGGCGATCTCGCCGAAACCGTCCCACTTCGTCCGGGTGACCCCGCCGAGCGGATCGGTGACCGAGGTGGTCCGCCCGAACTCGTCGTAGGTGTACCGGGTGACCGCGCCGAGCGGGTCCGTGACCGCGACCGGCAGGCCCGCCGCGTTCGACTCGATCAGGGTGACCCCGCCGAGCGCGTCGGTCACGACCGCGACGTTGCCCGCGTCGTCGTAGCCGTAGGTGGTGACGGCGCCGGTCGGGTCCGTGGCCCGCACGAGCTTCCCGCGCTCGTCGTACTCGCGACGCCAGACGGCGCCGTCCGGCCCGGTCCGGCTGGTCCAGCGGCCGGGCGCGGAGTACTCGGCGAGCGCGCGGCCGCCGTCGGGCTGCCGCACGGTGACGACGTTCCCGTCGCCGTCCATCTCCCATCGCGTGGTGCGGCCCAAGGCGTCGGTGCGGCTGAGCAGCTTGCCGAAGCGGTCGATTTCGTATCGCGTGGTGTTGCCCAGCGGATCGGTCTCCGCGACGATCCGGTGCAGTGCGTCGAGCTGGTACCGGGTGACGTGCCCGAGCGAGTTCGTGACCGAGGTGACCAGGTTTTCGCGGTCGTACTCGATGTCGACGTCGAGGAAGCCGCCGGTGCCCTGCGCCCGCACGACGCGGCCCGCGGAGTCGAAGCCGTATCCGTACCAGCGACCGTCGACGTCCTCCCAGCGCACGATCCGGCCTTCGGCGTCATAGGTGAACCGGAGGGGCTGCCCCGCGACGTCGGTGATCTCGACCAGCCGGCGCCGCTCGTCGTACCGGTAGCCGCGCAGCGCGGTTTCCGCGCCGGGCAGCCGAAGCGCGGTGACGAGCCCGTCCTTCGACTCGACGAGCAGGCGGTACCCCGCGGAATGCTCCAGCTCGCGGGGGACGCCGTTGTCGTCGTAGTGCACGGAGACCCGGTGGCCGTCACCGTCCACGATCGCGCGCAGGGGAAGGGAATCACCGGGGCCGGAGAAGAGCAGCATCCCGTCGGGAGTGGTCACCGCGTAGCCGTCGTCCACTTTGGACAGTGGAAGCCGCTGTCCGAATTCGGGGAGGACCGGGCCGGAAACCGGGACGGGGTAGGACAGGAGCGTCCCGTCGGCGAGCGCGAGGTGCAGCCCGTCGTCCTCGACCTCGATCCGCTGGTCCACAGTGGACGCCCACGACGTGCCGAAGAAGCGGCCGAGGCGGTACGACGAGAGATGCGTCCGCGACACGGTCAACGGCAGGACACCGGCGAACACGACGTCGTCCTGCGTCAGCATCATCGAGCCGGTCGCGACGTCGACCGGGTCGCCGCAGCCGCCGCGGTCCTTGGGCGGGACGCGGTCCCCCGGGGTGGTTTCGTTGTCCTTGATCCGGTTGTTCGTCTCGGGTTTCGGGCCACCGCGGTCCTTCGGCGGCGGAGGCGGCGAGCCGGACGGCGTGGTCGGCCCGTCCGGGGTCTCGTTCTTCGGCGGCGGAGGCGGATCCGACTTCACCGGCGGCGGATCGGTTTTGCCGGGCCCCGCGCCGGACGGCGAAGTACCCCCGCCGTCGGGGCTGCTCTTGGGCGTCGTGCCCTCGTCCAGCTTGTTCGGCTTCGGCGCGGGCGCGCCCTTGCCCGGCTGGAGCTTCTTCAGTGCTTTCGCCGCGCTGTCGAACAGATCGTCCGCTCGCTTCAGCAGCGGCATCAGCGCCTGGAGCGCCTTGACGGTCTTCTTCGTCAGGTTCGCGATCTTGCTCGCGGTCTTCGCCACGGCGTTGACCACCTGCGGGACCACCCAGGTCAGCCCGATCCCGAGGGTGAACAGCACCTGGAGCGCCCAGCTGATCAGATGCCCGATCAGCTCGGCGATGATGTCGCGCACCAGCGCGCGGATGGCGGCGACGACCTCGCCCGCCGTCTTCACTCCGCTGGACGCGCCTTCGCAACCCGCCTTCGCCGACTCCAGCAGCGTGACCGTGTCCTTGGCCTGCGCGCGGTAAGCGTCGGCCGAAACCCCGGTCCAGCTCTGCAGATCGGCGGAGACCATCCCGGCCAGATCCGCGCCGACGTCGCCGAGTTCGGTCGCGATGTTCATCCAGGTCTCGGCGTTCGCGGCGATCTCGTCGGCGTTGCCGGTGAGCGCGTCGAGCGCCTCCTTCAGCGGGCCGACGTGTTCCATCAGCCAGCCGACGCCGTTCGCGAGGATCGCGCCGAAGGGGTCCATCGCCATCGACAGCGCGTCGAGCGCGGTCCCGACCGCGCCCAGCGCCACCGAGGCCCAGTCGCCGCTTTCGATGGCCGATTTCAGTTCGAACGCCGACTCCAGCAGTGACGAGCCGGTGTACGCCTTGGTCGAATCCTTCACCTCGGCGACAAGCGGGTTACCCACGACGGCTCACCAGGGGGAATTCTCTTCGTCGTCCGGCGCTTCGTGACGCTTTTCGCGAGGCGCCTGCGGCGGAGGAGGCGGTGTTTCGGCGGACGACGCCGGGGGCGCGGGCGGGGCCGGGGGCTCTTCCTCTTCCAGCTCGGGGAAGCGGCTGCGCAGGGTGCCGATCATCAGCGCCCTGGTCTCCTGGTCCTCGTCACCGAGCGATTCCTGCATGACCTCGGCGACCTGGTTCGCGATCCCGGACTGGGCCTGGTGCATGGTCTGGAGGATCTGCCGCGACAGCTCCTCCAGCGGATACGTCCTGGCCTTGGTGCCGAACTCGATGTCCGTCACGCCGCCGTCCGCCCCGACGGTGACCTTGACGGCGCCGTCGGAGCTGGACGCGGTCAGCCTCAGCTGCTCCGTCCGCTCCTGCGCGGCCGCGTAACGCTGGGCCTTCTCTTCCAGCCCCGCGGCCCATCGGTCCATTCTGCGCTGGGCCTCGTCGGGGTCCAGCATGAGCTCGCCGAGCTCGTTCCCGCCGGTCACTGCTTTCCTCCGATGTCCAAGGCCTTGAAGTCCGCCTTGAACGGTTCCGCGTTGGTCTGGTCACCGTCTACATAGGACTTGGCGGCGGTGCGGACGTTGTCCGCCGTCGACTGGATGCCTTCCGCGGCCGCCTTGACCGCCTCGGCCGCGCGTTCACCCGCCGGGTTGACGATCGGCGGCAGGAACGCGCACAGCAGGCCGTACGCGTCCGAAGACATCGCCGAACCGGTCGCGCCGTGCGCCGTGTTCAGCCGGTCGACGAGCCCTTCGAGATGGCTCGCGTGCGCGGTCAGGTCGTCCGGATCGACCTCGAACGACGCCGTCACTTCCAGTCCTTGTTCTTCCAGTCGCCGATCACCGGCGGCGCCACGACCTCGTCGGCGGCGAAGAAGGACGGGTCGTCGGACTCGACGTAGTCGGCGACCTTGTGCTCCTTGTCGTCCTGGCCCTGTCCCTTGCCCGCGCCGGGGGCCATGCCGCCCATCGGCCCCATGCCGCCGGGCGTACCCGGCTTGCCACCGGAGGCCGCCGCACGGGCCGCGGCCGCTTCGGCGTCCATCGCGCCCGCGCCGACGGCGCCGCCCATGCCGAGCGAACCCGTCGCGCGGCCGGCCCCGCCGAGGCCTCCGCCGCCCGCGCCACCGGCACCGGTACCGCCGCCGCCGAAGCCGCTGGTCCCGCCGGTGCCGCCACCGCCGGGGATGTTCGGCATGCCGCCGAGTTTGGGCGGGTTGTACGGCGTGCCCTTGTAGGAGTTGCCGTCCGGGAACGAGGGGCCGGTGAGCCGCTCGCCGATGCCACCGGGACGCGGGATCGGCGGGATGTTCGGCATGACCGGCCTCGGGCCGCCGCTGTTGGGGCCGTTGCTGTTGGGGCCGTTGGGGATCGGGATGTTCGGGGGCGTGAACGGAAGACCGCCACCGGGCCGGGGGCCGCCGCTCTCCGGGATGGGGATGTTCGGCGGGGTGAACGACGGCGGCGTCACGGACGGCGGGGTGTAGCCCGTGGTGCGCGTGGTGTCGTCGATCTTGGGCATGTTCGGGAGGGTGGGGCCCGTCGACGCCGCCGGCTTGTAGGTCTCGCCGCCCGTCGGCCCGTTCGGGACGCCGATGTTGGGCATGACCGGGCTGGAGCCGGGGCCGCCACCACCGGGGAAGCCGCCGGGACCACCACCAGGGCCGCCGCCGGGACCGCCACCACCGGGGAAGGAACCGCCCGGCCCGCCGTTCGGCGAGGTGAACGGCGACACGCCACCGGGGCCACCGGCCCCGCCCTGCGGCGTGCCGTCCATCGAAGCGACGAGGCCGTCGGGGCGCGTCCGGTCCGAGACCGCGCTGAAGGGGGTGCCCTCGGCGCCCTCGGGCGCCATCCGGTCGCGAAGCGTGCCGGCGGGCGAACCCGCGCCACCGCCCGCGGGGCTGCCTTGGAGCTGCCGGGTCGCGGTCGCCAGCTTCGGCGGGGCGGGGAACGCCGGGGTGGCGATCGCCGAGCCGACCGTGCTGTCGAAGTCGGTCATCACCTTCGCGGCCTGGTCCCGCGCGTCCTGCTGCTTCTTGAAGGTGCTGAGGTCCTTCCCGAGCTGCGCCATGTAGACGTACGGGTCGGTGATCTTCTGCAGGTTGGCGTTGGCCTCCTGCACGCTGAACGCCACCGGCGGGTTCGCCGCCATCTGCTTCTGCGTCTCGTTGAGCGTCTGCGAGTGGATCTGCTGCTGCCGTCCGGCCAGCGTCGCGCCGTTCGCGGTCGAGCCGAGCCATTTGCCGACACCGGCGAGGTGCTCGCGGGCCGCGTCGCCGCCCTCGCCCTCCCAGTTGGCCGTGCTCGCGCTGATCGCCTTGGCCAGGTTGCGCTGGTGCGAGGCCAGGTCGTTGCCCGCCCGGATCCATTCTTCGGAGGTCTCGCCCACCGCGGCCGGATCCGCGTTGTCCGCGATCGCGGTCTGCATCTGCTCGTGGGTGGCGTTCGCCCAGACCGTGGACGGTGGCTCCCCGGGCTTGCGGATGTCCAGGTTCTTGTCGAGACCCTCGCGTGCCTTCTCCAGCTGCGCCTCGTACATCTTCTGCGTGAACTGGTCCTTCACGAGGACGAGCGGCGTCTGCCCCCAGCCGAGGATGTTGAAGAGGGCGTCCGTACCCGCCGAGGCCCCGGCCCGGATCTCGTCGCCGGAGGCGGCCTCGTCCGCCAGCGGCCCGACGTAGTAGTCGGACGACGAGTCGGCCGTCGGGTCGTAGTGCGGGTCGAGCTTGTCGTAATCGGGCGAGTTCGGGTCGGAGACCTTCGCCGTCTTCTCCTCGGATTCGGTCACGGGTCTCTCCTTCAGATCTCGGTGTCGATCTGCTTCAGGTCGCGCTGGTTCTGGGTGTCGCGTTCCCGGTAGTTCCGCTGGGCGAGCTCGATCGCCTCGATGTAGGTCGGGAACTCGGCGCGAGCGGCCTGGAGCTGGGTGAGCAGGCCTTGCGCGTCCGTCGCGGTGCCGTGCATGTGCTCCGACACCCAGCGGGCGGTCGCGGTGGAGCTCATCGGCGGCGACTTCTGCAGCTTGGTCAGCGCGCTCCAGCGCTCCTCAAGGCTGTCGATCACACCCTGGAGTGAACGGATCATCTCCTGGCCGGTGGTCTCGTCGACGGCGAAGCCGCCTTGCACCGCCATACGCTTCAGCTGCGTGCCCGAGAGCCCGACCTTCACGGGGGCCCACGCCGTCGTCGGCTGCAGTTCTTGTGCTTCCTCGGTCAACGGAGGGTCCTCTCGCCGGATTCAGGAAGGTCAGTAGATGTCCGCGATGGCGTCCCGGATCGCGTTCGCCACGCCCGACTGACTCGCCGGGTCGTAGTGACCGATCACGGCGCCGGAGGCTTCGTCGGTCTCGGTCCGGATCAGGTACCGGCCGTCTTCGGTGTCGAGCCAGCTCAACGGCGTCGACCGGAGCCGTTCGCCGCGGCGGCCGATCCCGCTCACGATGATGTACCCGCCGCCGAGGCGGGTCCCGGACAGCACCTTCTCCAGGACCTCGACGTCGCTCTCGTCGTTGCGCGGCGCCGGGGCCTCGGACCGGGCGCGGACGACGCCGGTGAACTGGAGGTTGCCGAACGCGTCGGTCTCTTCCTCGTCGAATTCGGCTTCGGCCTGGCGGCGCGCGGCCATCGCGGAGACGGCGCGCTCCTCCTTCTGCACGAGGGTGCGGCGGCCGGTCGACGCGGGGCGCATCCGGGGCAGCACCCCGGAGAGGACCTCGACCAGCTCTTCGTCGGAGAAGAGCGCGAACTGCAGGAGGTCTTCGCCGTGGGCCTGCGTGATGCCGAGCGCCTGCCTGCCGTCGGTGAGCGCGAGAACGGCGATGTCCTGGCCGATACCGTCGATACCGTTGATCGAAACGGTGATCCGGTGGTTCCCGAGCAGCGCGAACGCGGTGCGGACGGCCTGGTTCAGCTCGCCGTCGATCGACAGGCGGCGCCGTTCGAGGTCGGTGTAGACCTTCCGGACGATCGCCGCGTAGCGCTCGGGGTCGATCGAAGTGTTCTGGACGCGCAAGGGAAACAAGCGGGCATCGACGCCAAGCGCCTGCCCGACCACTGTCGCCTCGACCGTCCCCAGCGCGAAATCGGCTCGCTCAGCCATGCTTCTGCGCTACTCCCTCACGGGGTCGGGCCCCGACTTTGTTAATGGCCAAAACAAACTAGCACAGCGCATGAACCTACGAAACCATACGTACACCGGTGAACCCGATGGAATGGATCACCATGCCCGATCGGGCACTTTTCCTGCCCCTAAAGGAATAGCGGGCACCGTGACCGGCCTGGTCGGCCGGTCTCCCGCCGGGTGCGGGCCGGCCCGGTCCGGGGGCGTCGCGAAAGCCACTTTCGCGACGTCTGAAGTCCCGAAAGTGGCTTTCGCGACACCCCCGCGGGCTCGTCGCGACGCTCCCGACTGTCCACAAGGGATGTTTCCAGGCCTTCGCTGCCTCGGTGACCGCCACGTACGCCCCACCTGCACCAAAAGGCACAACGGCCGCGCGTGAAGGCCCCCTTCCCTCGGCTCAGCCGAGGAAACGCGGCCTTCGCACCCTGCCCAGCCCCTCAGGTGGCGAGCTACCGGTCCGCCGAAGCGGGCGCGTAGGTCGTCATCCGGCGGGCCACGTCCGTCCGCGACCGGGCCCCGAGTTTCCGCAGCACCTTGGCGACATGCTGCTCGACCGTACGCGGGGAAAGGAACAGTCCGTCCGCTATCTCCCGGTTCGTCCGTCCGTCGGACAGCATTCGCGCGACCTCGAGTTCGCGAGGCGACAGCTCCTGGCCGTAGCCGCGCCGCCCGCGCTGCGAGGGGGCCCACGCGCCGTGTTCCCGCAGCTGGTGGCGGCAGCGGCCGGCGTCCCTGGTCGCGCCGAGCCGCTCGTAGGCCTCCGCGGCCGCCGTGAGCTCCTCGATCGCCGTGCGGTCGCCCGCGGCGTGACGGCCGGCGTTCAGCCGGGCCAGCGCCGCCCGCTCCCGGGCGCCGATCGCCTGATACGGCATCGGCAGCGCCTCGTAGCCCGCCGCGGCCTCGTCGAAAACCGTTGCCGCGGCGGGGTGTTTCCCGCGCGCGTCGAGCAGGATCGCCCGGCCGGCGAGCAGGGCCACCCCGGAGACCGGCGAGTCCTTGCCTTCGATCCCGCGGGCGAATTCCTCGACCACGGCGTCCGCCTCCGACCAGCGCCCGGCCCGCGTGTAGGCCTCGGCCGCGGCGGGCACCAGCGCCGCCGCCCACACCCAGACGCCCTTGCGCCGGGCCGCTGCGACGGCGTTGTCGGCCGCCGCGCACGCGCCGTCGACGTCGTCCGTCGCCAGGAGCACCCGGATCAGGACCCCGGCGGCCGAAAGGACGACGGGGATGGGCCCGTGCTCCGGGGCGTGGACGCTGGCCGCGGCCAGATGTCGTTGCGCGGCGGCGAATTCCCCGCGAACGGCGGACAACCCGCCGAGGACCAGCGAGCATTCCATGACGATCGGGCCGAGGTCGGGATAGGCGTCGCGCAGCTGTTCGGTGGCCTCCGCGAGACCGGACCAGTCGCCGCGCACCCAGTCGAGCCGGACCCGGGTGCCCTGCGCGAGCCCGGCGGCGTAGAGCGCCCCGGCGTCGGTCGCGCGGCGGATCCCTTCCGTGACCAGCTTTTCCGCCCTGGTCAGATGGCCCGCCCAGGACTGCGCGTCGGCGAGGTTGCACCACAACCGCGCCAGCTGGACCCGTTCGGCGACGCTGCCCGCCTGGTCCGGCAGCGCGGTGAACTCGGCCCAGGCCGATCCGTCGCCGATATGCGCCTGGGTGGAGATCCGGTCGCCGAGCAGCGCGAGCCGCAGTTCCGGGTCTTCGATCCGGCCGAAGACCTCGCGGGCCCGCTCCAGCCAGACCTCGTGCCAGGACAACGGGGTCAGCCCGTCGATCGGCTGGGCGAGCAGGTTGATCCCGCGCGCGGCCAGTTCCGGCTCGTCGACCAGTTCGGTGATCGCCTTCTCCACCTCGACCCGGCCGCGGCCGAGCCGCCCGATCGTGCGGACCAGCAGCATCCCGAGGCTGAGCCGGATCGTCCCGCGCACGCTCGGGCGCAGGTCGGCGAGGTCCTCGAGGATCCGCTCAAGTGTCTCGATGACGTCCGGTCGGAACCCGCGCAGCGCGACCTGGCTGAGCTTCGTGGCCAGCCGGGCGATGTCGTCCTCGCCGAGCCCCGAGTCGGCGAGCACGGACTGGAGCAGGTCGATGGCCCGGGACGTGTCGCCGTGGGCGATGGCCTCGTCGGCGGCGGCTTCGGCGTAGTGACGCCACTGTTCCGTCCGGCCCGCCGCGCGCGAGTGGTTCGCCAGCAGGGTGAGCGGCGGGACCGGCTGTCCGGCGAGCACCTGGATGGCGCGCGAATGCAGCAGGGTGCGTTCCGGTCCGCTCACCGTGTCGTAGACGGCCTTGCGGGCCAACGGATGCCGGAAGCCGTAGCGGTCGCCGCCGAGTTCGCCGAGGACGCCGCCATCCAAAGTGGACAAAAGGGCGGCGCGGAGCCCGTCACCGTCCAGCCCGGCGAGTTCGCCGATCACCGCGGGCTCGGACGGGACGGCGAGCACCGCCGCCGCGCGGGCCAGCCGGACGGCGGGCCCGGGGAGCGCGTCGAGCCGTTCGGTGATGGCCTCACGCAAGGAGATCGGGACTTCGAGGCTCTCCAGCAGCCGGTCGCTCAGGACCTCGCCGATCGGCAGACGTCCGGCCGCGTCCCGCAGCGCCCGCAGGGTCTCCTCGACCACGAACGGGATACCGGCGGTGCTTTCGTGGAGCTTCGCGGTGAACGGCGCGGAAACCCGCGGCAGGTCCAGCAGTTCCTCGGCCAGTTTCCCGACGGCCTCGACGTCGAGCGGGCCCAGCGTCACACGGGCGGTCTGGACGTTCGGCGGGGTGCGGAACGGGATGCCGGCGCCGCCGTGTCCCGACGGCGAGCCGGAGCGGTACGCCGCGACGACGGCCAGTTCGGCGGGCATGGCCGCGGCGAGGAAACGCATGAGGTCGCGGGTGCCTTCGTCGGCCCACTGGAGGTCGTCGATCAGGACGAGCGCGGGCCCGCAGGCGATCAGGAGTTCGCGGACGGCGCGGAACTGGCGGTGCCGTTCGGCGCACGGGTCGGCGAGTGGTTCCGGTTGGGGTGGAAGGCTTTCGGCCAGTTCGGGCAGCAAGGGTCTCAGTACCCCGGCGACCGGGCTGAGCGGACCGAGCGGCCGGTCGCCCGCCGAACGCAGCGCTTCGAGCACCGGTCCGAACGGGAACGGCTCACGCATCGGCTGGCAGGCACCCCGGAGCACCCGGGCGGCCGCGAATTCACGGCGTCCGGCCAGCTCTTCGAGCAACCTGCTGCGGCCCATCCCGGGTTCGCCTTCGATCAGCACGGCGGCGGGACGGCGCAGCAGGATCTTCACGATCGCCGAGACCTCGACGTCGCGGCCCACGAGCGCCGTCGATCCGGCGCGGACCGAAACCGAGGTCGGGCGAGGGGTGGCAAGCCACATCATGCGCTCCTCGGTGGGGAGTTCCCGCTGAGCCCGACACGATCTTGTGCGTTGTCCTGCGGAGCCTAAGCACTGCCTACTCAGTCGTAAACCACCCAACCCGGACACCACGGGCACCCCCCGAGGCCGTTCGCGGACGCAGCGTCACCGGTTGACTGACGGATCGTCGGTTGGAAAATCACCGGACACCCGAAACGTCGGCGACCAACCCGATTCAGCGAGTCATCCCACGTTCAGGGGGTGGCCATGACTACGCAAGGTATTTGCCTCGAAACCCTACTTACGGACGGCCCCGTCCGGGTGCCTGCTCTAGGTGTCCGCACCTGGAGCAGGAGATCCGGTCCCCGAAGAATGGGTATACCTATCCCGCGCCGACCCGGATTGCGCCCTTCGTCCGAGTCCAGAACCCTCACCCGTCAGGGGAGGGCCATCGCATGGCGAACCGGAGCCGTGCGTGATGACGAGGGAGAAGCATGAAGATCACGAAGCTCCTCGGTGTGGCCGCCACGGCAGCACTGGCCACCGGCGCGCTCGTCACGGGTACCCCCGCGGCAGCGACCTCAGCATCTTCGGACACTCTGCTCAACGCCGAGATGGTTCCCGCCCTGCAACGGGACCTCGGCCTGACCGCCGGCCAGGCGCTCGCCCGGATCCAGAGCGAGACGGCGGCCGGCACTCTCGAACAGTCACTCGCCTCGGCGCTCGCCGGCAGCTTCGGCGGCGCGAGCTACAACGAGGCCACCGGCAAGCTCCGCGTCGGCGTCACGGACGCGGCGAAACTGGGGCAGGTCCTCGCCAGTGGCGCGGAAGCGGAACTCGTCCGCTTCTCGGCGGCCCAGCTCGATTCCACTGTGGACAAACTGAACGCGGGTGAGCGCGCGGCGGACGGCGCGATCACCGGCTGGGGAGTCGACACCAAGACCAACCGCGTGACGGTGAGCGTCCTGCCGGGCAAGAGCGGCGTCGTCGACTCGTACCTGGAGAAGACCAAGGTGGACAAGGCCGCCGTCGCGGTGGTCGAGACCACTTCGGTGCCGACGCTGAAGTACGACGTCCGCGGTGGCGACGCGTACTACATCAACAGCTCTTCGCGGTGCTCGATCGGCTTCTCGGTCAACGGCGGCTTCCTGACCGCCGGCCACTGCGGCCCCGGCACGGTGACCGGCTCCAACCGGGTCGCGATGGGCTCGTTCGCCCGCGCCAGCTTCCCCGGGAACGACTACGGCCACGTCCGGGTCAACAGCAACTGGGTGCCGCGCGGGGTCATCAACAACGGCACCCGCGTGAGCGGTTCGACCGTGGCGGCCACCGGCGCGTCGGTCTGCAAGTCGGGGTCGACCACCGGATGGACCTGCGGCACCGTCGGCGCCAAGAACCAGACCGTCCGCTACGCCGAAGGCACGGTGTACGGCATGACCGCCACCAACGTCCGCTCGCAGGCGGGCGACTCCGGCGGTTCGTTCATCGCGGGCAACCAGGCCCAGGGCATGTTGTCCGGTGGCAACAGCTCGGTGACGTACTTCTTCCCGGTGCGGCCGGCGTTGTCCGCGACCGGGACCTCCCTGGTCCTGGGCTGACACAGGACGAAGGGCGGACCGAGTGCCTCCAGCGCACTCGGGCCGCCCTTCGTTTTCGTGCCGCGGGAAAGTCTCAGACGTTGCTGATCTCCTCGATCAGCGCTTCGACGTCGAAGTGCTCGCTCTCGGAGCCGAGCGGGACGAGCTCGTACGTGGACTCGAGGAACGTCTCGACGTCCTCACGTTCGAGCTCGAACGACGCGTAACCGTCGGGTGACTCGATTTCGAGCGTCAGCAGCGCCTCGTCCTCCGAGAGGTCGGGGCGGACACGGACGTCGCCGAGCCCGGCGGGGTCGGTGAGGCCGGTGACGAGCAGCTCACGCGCGAAGGTCCACTCGACCCACCGGCCGCGCTCCGTCCGGAACGACACGGTGACCGCGAACGGCTCGCCGGCGTGGAAGGACAGGCGGGAAAGAACGGGCGTGCTGCTGTTGTTCAGCAGAACGAACTGGCTCTGGTGAATTGCGTCGGTGTGCACGGCCACTCCTCTGGTGCTCGTGGTTCGCGCGGCGCGAACTTTTCGTCTCGGGGAGGAGATGGCCGGACCTGCGCCGGATGACGCGACTGCGACGACGTTCACGCTATCGGCTGCATCTGTCCATAGTGGTGTAACGCCGGGCACAGACCCCTTGCGCTCGGTCCTTTTTGGATGAAGGAGCGCCGAAGGACGCCATACCCGCATGCGACGCGGTGAAGGGCGCTTTCGCCCCATGAGACGCGGGGAAAGTCCCCTTCGGCCCCCTCAGGGCTCCAGTGGCAGCGACAGTCCCGTCTTGACCCGGTCCATCGCCACCGACGTCGTGAAGTGCCGGACGTTCGGGTTGTCGAAGAACATCCGCCGCGTGAACGTCTCGAAATCCGCCATGTCCCGGCAGGTCACCACGAGCACGAAATCCGCGTTACCGGTGACGTAGTAACACTGCTGGACGTTGTCGTCCGCGAGCACCTGACGCCGGAACCCGTCGAGGACCGCGAGGTTCTCGCGTTCCATCTCGACCATCACCACGAACGTCATCGACAGCCCGAGCGCCCGCGGGGACAGCACCGCCACCTCGCGTTCGATCACCCCGGTCTCCCGCAGCCGCTTGATCCGCCGCTGCACGGCGGCCGCCGACAGGCCCACCTTCGCGCCGATGTGCTCGGCGATCGTGCGGGCGTCGGACTGGAGGCAGGCGAGGATGGCGACGTCCATGCGGTCGAGGTCGGGTGTGTGCACCTGGTCAGGCTAGCCGGACGGCTCTCCCGGGCGCCTGTTCTCCGCGCGCGCTTCGGCGCGGTGTGCGTCACCCGTTCGGGTGGGCGGCCCGTGTGCCCGGTCACTCCGGGAAAAGAAGGTGAGAATTCTTTGAATTGTGACCCGGAACACAACTGACGGGTCTACTGAATGGTAGCGCTTACAAGTGAATGGCAGACCTCTCATTCCCCGCGAAAGGATTCCTCGGTGCCCTCATCTCAGGCCGCCGTTCTCGCCGGTCTCGGCTCGTGGCTGCCTCCGCGCGTGGTGGGCAACGAGGAGATCGCCCAGCGGCTGGACACCTCCGATGAGTGGATCCGCTCGCGGACCGGCATCGCCGAACGCCGGGTCGTCGACCCCGGGACGTCCACTGTGGACCTCGCGGTCGAGGCGGGACGCCGGGCCTTGGCGTCGGCGGGGGAGACCGCGGCGGACGCGGTCGTCCTCGCGACGTCCACGGCCGACCAGCTGTGCCCGGCCAGCGCGCCGCAGGTCGCGACCGAGCTCGGGCTGAACGGGGTCGCCGCGTTCGACGTCAACGCCGTGTGCAGCGGGTTCGTCTACGGGCTCGCCACCGGCGCCGGGCTGATCGCCGCCGGGATCGCGCGGCGGGTGCTGGTGATCGGCGCCGACGTCTTCACCTCCCTCGTCGACCCCGAAGACCGCGGCACGGTGCCGATCTTCGGCGACGGCGCGGGCGCGGTCCTGCTGCGCGCGGGCGAGCCGGACGAGCTCGGCGCGCTCGGCCCGTTCGACCTGCACAGCGAAGGCGCGCTCGCGGAGCTGCTCTGGGTCGAGGCGGGCGGCGCGAAGAACCGCCGCTCGGACGATCCGCGCGACCACTACCTGGTGATGCAGGGCCAGACCGTCTTCCGGCACGCCTGTGCCCGCATGGCCGAATCGGCGCGCGCGGTGCTGGGCTCCGCGGGCTGGGCGGTCGGCGACGTCGACCGGTTCATCGGGCACCAGGCGAACATCCGCATCCTGCAGACCTGCGCGAAGCAGCTCGGGCTCGCGGAGGACGTGATGTACTCGAACATCGAGAAGGTGGGCAACACGAGCGCCGCGTCGATCCCGATCGCGCTGGCCGACGCCGCCAAGGACGGTGCCCTCCAGCCGGGGCACCGCGTCGTGATGGGGGCCTTCGGCGCAGGGCTGACCTGGGGCTCGACGCTGCTGCGCTGGCCGGACGTCATTCCCGGCTGAGCGCCCAGGCGTGCGTCGGTTCCTGGCGACCGCGCAGTTCCAGTTCCGCGTACGGCTCCCAGTGCGAACGCTCGCTCTCCAGGGCCGCTTTGAGCACCGCTTCGCTCGCCAGGATCCGGCCGTCGGCGGCTTTCGCGTACTCGGTCAGCCGCGCGGCCTCGTTCACCGCGTCGCCGATGACGGTGTACTCGAACCGGCTGCTGGTCCCCAGCTGACCGGCGAAGACCCGCCCGCTCGCGACCCCGATGCCGAGGTCCAGCTCGCCGGTCTCCTGGACCGCGTCCCGGATCGCCCGTGCGGCCGCGAGCGCCGCCGTCGGCGCGTCCGCGAGCCTGGTCGGGGCGCCGAAGACGCAGAGCGCGGCGTCACCCTGGAACTTGTTGACCAGCCCGCCGCGCGCCCCGACGGCGAGCACCACACTGGTGAAGAACCGGTTGAGCATCTTCACGAGGTCTTCGGGCGGGGTGCGGCTCGCCAGCGCCGTCGAATCGACGACGTCGACGAACAGAGCCGTCACCTCGCGCACGTCACCCGACAGGGAGGCGCCGTACTCCAGCGCGTGCCGCGCGACCTCGTCCCCGACGTGCCTGCCGAACAGATCCCGCATCCGTTCCTGCTCGCGGAGCCCGGCGGCCAGGTCGTTGACCGACGTCTGGAGCAGGCCGATCTCGCTGGAGTCGTCGACCTCGACCACGATCTCCTTGTTGCCGCGGGCGATCTCGTCGAGGGCGACCCGCAGCCGGTGCAGCGGCGTCGCGACGGCCTTGGCGAGCAGGCCCGTCCCGATCGCGCCGACGCCCAGCCCGATCACCGAAATCATGATCAGGCTGGCGACGTGGTCACCCTGGCCGAGATCCGGCGGCGTGGCCACCAGCAGCACCCCGAGGAACGGGACGCCGCTCGCCAGCGACCAGGTGACGACCACCCTGGTCAGCACGGTGACCTTGAGCGTCCCCTTCGGCGGGGTCACCTTGAGCGCGATCGTCATCACCGGCCGGGCGACCCATTCGGCGGCGAGATAGGTGAGGCCGACCGTGGTGAGCCCGCCGAGCCCGATCACCAGCGCCATCCCGAGCGCGTCCATCCAGGACCCGAGCACCCACGCGAGCGCGCCGAGCGCGATCGTGCCGATCAGCCACAGTGTCCCGCTGACGATCCCCATGTCGACCGGGAGCCGGAGCGCCCGCTCGGCCTCGGCCTTCGTCGGCGGGCGGCCGAACACGAACCAGACCGCCGTGCGGCGCTGGAGCCACGCCGTCCACAAGGTGCCGACGATCAGCGCCAGCGCGACGATGCCGGCCGCGGTGACGCCGAGGATCCAGCCGCGATCGCCGACCTCGCTCGGCAGGCCCTGCAGGAGCAGCAGCAACGCGACCACTCCGGCACCGCACACACTGGATCCGACACCGAGCGCGGCGAAGCCGAGACTGGTCCTGAGCACCAGCCGGAACCGGCTCGACATCGTCATCCCGCGCACCCGGTGATCGTATGACCTCCGGCGGAAAACGGTTCGCCCGTTCCCGGGCGCGGTGGTTACCGTGCGGGTATGGAACCGCTGGGCCAGGACGAGATCAGGGCGTCCTTCGTGAACTGCACCCGAGGCGAGGCCAAAGGGGTCACGCTGCCCGCCCGGCCCGAAGAGATCCCTTGGGACGACAGGGAATTCCTCGGCTGGCGCGATCCGAAGGCCGTCTCCCGGGCGTATCTGGTGCTGCCGTACCGCGGGGAAACCGTCGGGCTGTCCCTCCGGGCCGCTCCCCGGCCGAAGGGCCGTGTCCTGCTGAGCAACATGTGCGGCCTGTGCACGACGACACATCCGCTGTCCGACATCGCGCTGTTCTCCGGCCGCCGCGCCGGGAAATCCGGGCGGGAGGGGAACACGCTCGGCATCTACGCGTGCGCGAATCTGGCGTGCAGCCAGTACATCCGCGGCGAGCTGAAGCCGGACGTGCCGCAGCCGTTCGAGTCGTTGACGCTGGAGGAACGCGTCTTGCGGCTGGAGGACAAACTGCACCGGTTCGTCGAGCGGGTGCTGGAGTCCCGCTGACGCCTCGTGAGTGGCTAGGACGGTCATCGAGAAGTAAGGCAAAGGTGTCGTGGTCCCGGCCACTCGCCCGCGCAGGCCACCTCACCACCGGTGCCCGTGTCGCGAAAGCCACTTTCGCGACACCTGATGTCCCGAAAGTGGCTTTCGCGACACGTTCGATAGGCGGAAGCCCGCGAAAGCCCTTACCACTCACGAGCCGAACCGCCCTCAGAACCGCATCCGCAGGATCCGCCCCATCTTCTTGAACGCCGGGAACAGTCCCGCGAACCACAACTGCGCCCGCATCGACGCCGAAATCCGCGCCTTCACCTCAGGTGTCGCGTAATCCGTCGAGTCGAGCTTCGAGACCAGCGTCAAGCCGAGCCGTTCCAGTTCGGAGATCTCGTCGATACCCCAGTACAGCGTCGCCTTGGCCTTGCGGACCACGGGATTCAGCTTCTGCAGCTTGATCCCCAGCCTGCTGAAGACGTCGAAGACCATTTCGCCGCCCTGCGGGAAATGCGCGATCAATCGCCGCACCAATTCCTCGCCTTCGGACGGCCGCAGGTACATCGTCAGCCCCTCGGCGATCACCAGGCCGGGTTTGTCGGACGGGATCTCGTCGAGCCAGCCGAAATCCGTCACGGAGGTGCCGATGGCGCGGTATCCGGCCCGTTCGGGGTAGATCCGGGCGCGCAGATCGACGACCTCGGGATAGTCGACGTCGAACCACCGCACCGAAGGTGGCGGGTCGACGCGGTACACGCGGCTGTCCATCCCGCAGCCGAGCTGGACGACGGTCGCGTCCGGGTGCTCCCGGAGGAACGAAGCGGCCCAGTCGTCCATCGGTTTGGCCCGCATCGCGACGGTCAGGCCCATGTCGGCGTTCACGCCCAGCGACGCGAAGTCGTAGTCGATCTGCTGGACGGCCTCGTCGGCGGCCTTGTCGCCGAGGATCGGCCGATCGCTCCGGGCGTCGAGCGCCCGGCCGTACAGCGTGGCGAGCATCGTCGCCTTCTCTTCGGTGAACCGGACCTTCTCCATCGCACACCCCCGTCAGAAGTTTCACAATCTTCTGAAAACTCTACTCGCACGGATCCACGCGCGCCATCAAGGAAACGTCAATCCCCGGACGTGTAGTCGTGGACGTAGGTCTTCGCGTCGAGCAGATGCCGCAGGGTGATCTCCCGCGCGGCCGCCGCGTCCGAACCGCGGATCGCCTCGAGGATCGCGCGATGCTCGTCGACGGCCTTCCGGATCTGCCCCGGAAGCCGCAGCGCCGCGCGCCGCTCCTCGCCGACCAGCGACAGCACCGAACGCAGCAGATCGGTGACGTCGTCGTTGCCCGCGTTCTCCGCTATCACCCGGTGGAATTCGGCGTCCGCCGCGATCACGCGCAGCATGTCGCCGTCGGCCGCGGCCCGGTCCATCTCGTCGACGGTGCCCGTCAGCCGTTCGAGCACCCGTGGCGTGTGGTCGAGCGCGAGCCGCTCGGCCAGCGTCGGCTCGACTGTGGTCCGCAGGTCGAACAGCTTCTCGACCAGTTGCTCGTGCTCGGAGAACCAGCCGCGCAGGGGCCGCTCGTCGAGGTTCTCGCGGACGTAGGTGCCCGACCCCGGCCGCACCTGCACGTAACCGATGGAATCCAGCACCCGCAACGCCTGGCGCAGCGAACCGCGGCTGATCCCGAGCTGTTCGCAGAGCGCCCGTTCGGCGGGCAGTCTCGACCCGGCGGGGAGCCTGCCCGAGTCGATCATCGTGCGCAGATGATCGACCGTCGCACTCCACACCTGTTCGCGCCCGTCGCCCGCCACGGTGCCATCCTCGCAGGTTCGGCGGAACGCCCGGAATTGTCGGTGCGGGGTGTCATCATCCGGGGATGACTGGGGTGACAGGACTGATCAAGGCCTGGGTGCACGGCTGGGCGCTTTCGCGCGGTGTCGGGCTCCCGGTCGCCGAGCCGGACGGCTACCGGCTCGACGTCGGGCGTCCCGGGCACCGCGTGAGATATGTGCTGGCGGACGCCGGATCGGTCGAGCGCCGGGCGCGTTCGCTGACCGAACCCGGAACCTGGCTGAAGGTGAGTGGATCGCGGGACGAGGTGGCGAAGACGGTGCCGCCGGAGTGGAAGGTCGGCCCGCCGGAGTACCTGATGAGCGCCCCGATCGCGCTGCGGCCCGTGCTGGCCGCGCCCGAGCCGTACCGGGCGGAGCTGGTCGGCGACGGCGTGGTCACCGACGTGGTGGTGCGCGCGCCGGACGGTTCGCGCGCGGCCACCGGCCGGGTCGCGATCGCCGGCGGCACGGCGGTGATCGATCAGGTCGTGACGGAGCCCGAGCACCAGCGGCGAGGGCTGGGCAGATTCGTGATGCGCAGGCTCGACGAGGTGGCGATCGCCGCCGGGGCGGAGCGAGCGGTCCTGGTCGCGACGGAGGAGGGTCGCGCGCTGTACCTGACCCTCGGCTGGACGGTCGCCGCGGAGATCACCGCGGCCCATCTGCCGGAAGAGAACTGAAGGTTCCCCGCGAACGAGACATAACGGGCTCGTTGAATGTTCGACCAGACACATCCGCGGCGCGAAAGGAGGTAACGGTGCTTAGGGTGCGGACGTGAGCGCTTTATGACGTGGTGGCACGCGGTCGTGATCTTCGTCGCGGGGCTTTGGGCGGGCACCATCAACACGGTCGTCGGCTCGGGCACGCTCGTGACTTTCCCGGTCCTGGTCGCGCTCGGCTACTCGCCGCTGACGGCGACGACCTCCAACGCGATCGGCCTCGCTCCCGGCACGGTCAGCGGGGCGATCGGCTACCGGGAGGAGCTCAAGGGCTACTGGCCCCAGGTCGCCAAACTCGCCGTGGCGTCGTTCTTCGGCGCGATCTGCGGGACGATCCTGCTGCTCTCGCTGCCGAAGGACGCTTTCGAGACCGTCGTACCCGCGCTGGTCGGTCTGGCGGTGGTGCTCGTGATCGTCCAGCCGCGAGTGGCCGCCTGGGTCGCGAAGCGCCGCGAGGAGAACGGGACGGTCCACAAGATCGGGCCGCTCCTGCTGTTCCTGATCTTCCTGATCGGCATCTACGGCGGATACTTCACGGCCGCGCAGGGCGTGATGATGATGGCCGTGATGGGGATGTTGATGTCGGAGTCGCTGCAACGGCTCAACGGCGTCAAGAACGCCCTGTCGGCGGTGGTGAACATCGTCGCGGGCGCGATCTACGCCTTCATCGCGCCGGTCAGCTGGCCCGTGGTCGCGCTGCTCGCGGTCGGGTCGACGATCGGCGGCCAGATCGGCGCGAAGATCGGCCGCAAGCTCTCGCCGAAGGTGCTGCGCGGCGTGATCGTCGTGATCGGCCTCGCCGCGATGGTGCAGCTGCTCCTCAAGTAGGGAACGGCCCGCACTCGGCCGACCGAACGCGGGCTTCCCTGGCGGCCTGGGCTCGTGCTCGTGTCGCGAAAGCCACGTTCGGGACGTCAGGTGTCGCGAAAGTGGCTTTCGGGACAGTGTCCTGCCTGGCCCCGAAAGGAACGGCCCGCACTCGGCCGACCGAACGCGGGTCGACGAAGCGTGGGCCGGCCGAAAACGTCGTCAGCGCGGGAAATCCCCGGCCGCTTCGAGGAAGAGGTCGTTCTCCTCAGGTGTCCCGATGGTCACTCGCGCGCCTTCGCCCGCGAAGGGACGCACGATCAGCTTGCGCTCCAGCGCGTGCTCCGCGAACTCGGTCGTCCGCTCGCCCAGCGGCAGCCAGACGAAGTTCGCCTGCGTCTCCGGCACCTCGTAACCCTTGGCCACCAAGGCATCCCGGACGCGAGTGCGCTCCGAGACGATCTCCTTGCAGCGTTCCAGCAGCTCGTCGGCCGCGTCGAGCGAGGCGATGGCCGCCGCCTGGGCGATCATGTTCACCGAGAACGCGATGTAGACCTGCTTCAGCGCGACGGTGATCGCTTCCGGCGCCACCGCGTAACCCACGCGGAGGCCGGCGAGGCCGTAAGCCTTCGAGAAAGTCCGCAGTACCGCGACGTTGTCCCTGCCGCGCGCGAGTTCGACGCCGTCCGGCACCTCGGCGTCGGTCACGAACTCCTTGTACGCCTCGTCGAGCACGACGAGCACACCCGAGGGCACGGCGTCGAGGAAACGCTCCAGTTCGGCCCGGCGCACGACCGTCCCGGTCGGGTTGTTGGGGTTGCACACGAAGACCAGCCGCGTCTTGGGCGTGATCGCGGCCAGCATCGCGTCCAGGTCCAGCCCGTGCCCGGCGGTCAGCGGCACCTTCACGCTGACGGCGTTCGCCACCTGCGCGACGATCGGGTACGCCTCGAACGAACGCCACGGGAAGACGACCTCGTCGCCCGGGCCGCACAGCGCCTGGATCATCTGCTGGCAAAGGGAAACCGAACCGCAACCGACGGCGATCCGCTCGACGGGCTCGTTCAGCTCGCGGGCCAGCCGCTCGACGAGCCCGGAAGCGGTGATGTCCGGGTACCGGTTGATGCCCCGCGCCGTCTCGGCTATGGCCTGCGCCACACTCGGCAGCGGCCCACCGGGGACCTCGTTGCTCGCCAGCTTGATCGCACCCTGGATTGTCCGGCCAGGGACGTACTTCGGCAACGATTCGAGATCCGCACGCGGCGAAACAGGTGACATCTTCGGCGCTCCTACGTCTGGGGGACGGCTCCGACACCGTATCCTCCCGCGCCCGCGCAAGCTCCGAATATTTACCTAAGAGTGGTCTGATGGAGGAATGACCCTGACGACCACGGTGGAACACCAGCACGCCGACGGCCACACGCTGCGCCTGACCTTCGCCGAACCGGACGGTGTCGTCCGCGGCGGACTGGTGGTGCTGCACGAGGAGGCCGAAGAGGTCGAAGAGGGTCTGGGCCTGCTCCTGGCCGGGCTCGCGGGCGAAGGCTGGCTCACCGTCACCCCGCATCTCGACCGCGACGACCTCACGCAGCAGGACCTCCTCGAAGCCACCGACGCGACGCTTTCCTGGCTCGCCGAGCGTGGTGTCCAGGCGGATCTCGTCGGTGTCGTCGGTTTCGACCTCGGCGGGACGGCCGCGCTGGTCGTGGCGTCGAATCGCAGGCTGGGCGCGGCGGTCAGCGTCGGCGGGCAGGGCGTCACCGGGCTGCCGGTGCTGGTCGAGATCGCCGGACGGCTCACCAGTCCTTGGCTCGGCATGTACGGCGACGCGGGCGACGAGGCCGGAGGCGCCGAAGTCGAGCAACTTCGCGACGCGGCGGCGACGGCGAACGTCGCCACGAACGTCGTCCACTACCCGGGCGCCAACCACCGTTTCGACGCCGACCCGGACGCGGCCGCGGAGGCCTGGCAGCGCACGCTGAATTGGTTCGACGCCCACCTGCGATGACTCCGTTCGCGCTAGCATTCCCCTTCAGATGTGACAGGGGAGGGGTCCGATGGCACAGTCACCCGAAACGCGTGTGACGGCACAAGCCGCGTTCGGAGCTTCGGCGCCGGCCTTGGCGCCGCTGGCGAGCAAGATCCGGGCCGCCAAGACCGATGCCAAGAAGGGGACCGTCAAGGTCACCGAGGACGCCGCCAAGAAGCTCATCGACGCGCTGCTGAAAGCCCGGCAGGAGCTCGATGCCCTGATCAAGGGTTCGACGGAACTCAAGGCGCCCTTGAAACTGGGCGACAACTTCGTCGGGCACACGATGAGCGACCGGTTCCAGGGCGCCGCGACCAAGGGAACCGAAGCCGCCGTCCCCGTCCTCACCGATTTCGCCGGTGTCCTCGAAGACTTCCAGCTCACCGTGAAGGCGGCGCGGAAGCTGTACGTCGCCGCGGACGAGGAGGGGCAGGAACGCATCGAGCGGATCGCCCGCAAGTTCGACATGGAAGACGTCGTCGACCACGAGCGGAAGGACGAGCGCTGATGCGGATCCTGCCCATGCCGTGGCCGCCCCGCGAGCCCGACCCGGAACCCGGCCCCGACAGCCTCTACGCCGACATCGACTACATGACCATCCCGCACCGGCAGCTCTACGAGATGGTCCACAACGAGCTGGATCTGGCGAGCGCGGAGGCCGTCGCCGGCCAGTGGGCGACCATCGGGGTGGTCCTCGACCGGATCGGTTCCGAGCTGCGAGCGGCCATCATCGCGACCGCCGACGGCTGGACGGGCGAGGGCGCGGAACGGGCTCGCGACGTCGCGATCAAGCTCGTCGACTGGGCGAGCGAGACGAGCCTGCGGGCCGACAACGTCGCGAACTGCGTACGCCGCCAGGCGGACATCGCCGAAACCGCGCGGCGCACGATGCCCGAACCGCCGGGATACGCGCCGCTTCCCAAGCTGCCGGAGCGGCCGACGCGCCGCCCGATCCCGGTGGCGGACCTGGATTCGACGCAGGCCATGTCGGCCGCGCCGCCGTCGGGAGGCGGATTCGCCGAAGCCGGGCGGCTCGTCGCCGAACCCACTGACGAGAGCGCACAGGACCTGCATCGTCAGGCCGCCGACGTGATGACGAGGATGCAGCGCAGTTCCGGCGAGGTCTACGAGAAGGTCCCTCAGTTCGTCTCGTACGGCGAACAGCCGAAGATCCTCGAGAAACCCGAAGAACCCAAGCCGGAGCCCGAACCGGACCCGAAGCCGGAGACACCGCCGGACGACTCCACGAGCAGCAGCGGTACCGATGACGCCGCTCCGATCCCGGTGCGGGAACCCGTCGTCGAGGCGCCGCGCCAGCCCGGCGCGAGCAGCGGTGCCGTCGTCCCGCCGCCCGGCGTCGCCGGCACGGCCCAGGACCTGGGGCAGGGCAGCCGGTCCGGTGTCGGCGGGTTCGGCCCGGCGGGGCAGCAGCCCGGTCAGGTCGCCGGGACCAGGGCCGCGGCCGCGGGAATCGGCGGGATCGGCGGGATGCCGATGGGGATGATGCCGCCGCAAGGGCAGCAGGACGGCGAAAGCCGCAAGTCGCCGGGCTATCTCGTCGAGGATTCCGACGTCTGGGGTCTCGGCGGGCACGTGACCCCGCCGGTCATCGGCGAAGACCCGAGGACCGACCGCTGATGGACTGGATCCGGCTGCACGTCGGCGAGCTGTTCCTGCTCTGGTCGGCGCACGGACGCGACGAACTGCCCGCGGTACTGGAGGTCCCGCACGTCGGGCGGACACCGGAGTTCCGGGCGGAACTGGTGGCCACGGCGAGCGCGACGCTGTCCGAACGCGGCCTCGGCACGGTGGACGAGCCGTCGCCCGAACTGGTGCGGCTGCTGCACACCATCGCGAACAGCGAACTCACGCTGGACCTGCGGCTCGACGGCGAACCGGCGTACCGGGCCGTCGGCTGCGTATCCGATCGCGGCGCGGTCGCGATCGGCGTCTCGGGCACCGACGTCGAGCTGTCCGCGCTGCGGGAACCGCTCGTCGCGGCGACCCTGCTGCAGGCGTTGCCGCCGTGCGAGCAGGGACGGGGCCTCTCGGTCAACCTGCGGGTCGACGACTACACGGCCGCTTGCGAGGCGGGGGAACGCGGTGGGCAGCCGGCGTTCTCCGACGTCCTGCGCGACGCCGGGCTGCGGGAACCCGAGGTCATCGTGCTGGTCCGGATCGCGACGCGGCGGATCGGCGGCGGACGGCTCGGCGCGGCCAGGAAGTCGTGGGAGGGCCGCTGGGTGCGCGGCGAAGGAACGTTGACCTGGGTGGACACTCCCGACGGCCGCTACGGGCTTCGCCGCGATCGAGGGTGGCTGACCGTCACCCCGCTCGACGCGTCGCGGCTGAAGGCGATGGCGTACGAGCTGTTCACGGGGGCTCGCCAGTTCGGTTAACGAGGGTTAACATCGCGGGGTGACGCACACCGCCGACGCCCCAGAAGTGCTCTGGCGCCCTGAGCCGAGCCGCCTGTCCGACACCAAGATCGACGTGTTCCGCCAGTGGCTGCGCACCGAACGCGGCGTGGAGGTCGACGACTACAACGCGTTGTGGGAGTTCTCCGTGCGGCGCGGGCCGGAGTTCTGGTCCGCCGTCGCCGGCTTCCTCGGCGTGCGCTGGCACGACCAGCCCGGTGAGGTGCTCACCGGCGAGATGCCGAACGCCCAGTGGTTCGCGGGCGGCACGCTGAACTACGCCGAGCACTCGCTCATGCCCGGTGTCGCGGGCGCCGCGAAGGCCGACGACGAGGTCGCCGTGATCTTCCACCGCGAAGACGGCCTCTCGTCGCAGCTGACGTACGGCGCCCTGCGGTCCGCCGTCGCCTCCGCGCGGGAAGGGCTGCGCAAGCTGGGCGTGGCCAAGGGAGACAGGGTCGTCGCGCTGGCGCCGAACTGCCCGCAGACGCTGATCGCCTTCCTCGCCACCGCGAGCCTCGGCGCGATCTGGTCGTCGTGCTCGCCGGACTTCGGCGTCCGCGCGATCACCGACCGCTTCGCGCAGATCGAGCCGAAGGTGCTGATCGCGGTCAACGGCTACGTCTACAATGGACGGTGGTTCGACAGCCGGTCGACGGTGAACTCCCTGCGGGACGAGATCCCCACGCTCGAAGCGACCGTGCTCGTCGACTACGCCGGCGGCCGCCTCGACGGCACGCTCGACTGGGACAAACTGCTCGCCGACAACGCCGGCGCGGAGCTGGCCTTCGAGCCTGTCGACTTCGCCCACCCGCTGTGGGTGCTGTACTCCTCGGGGACCACCGGTCTGCCGAAGGGCATCGTGCACGGGCACGGCGGGATCACCCTCGAACATCTCAAAGCCCTCGCCCTGCAAAGCGATCTGGGCCCCGGCGATCGGTTCTTCTGGTTCACCACCACCGGCTGGATGATGTGGAACTTCCTCATCTCCGGCCTGCTGACCGGCACCACGATCGTGCTCTTCGACGGCAGCCCGGGGCATCCGGACCTGAACGTGTTGTGGCACTTGGCCGAGCAGCACCGCGTCACCTATTTCGGCACCTCGGCGCCGTACATCCAGAGCTGCCTGAAGGCCGGCCTCAAACCCGCCGAACGGTACGACCTCACCGCGTTGCGCGCCTTGGGATCCACTGGCGCGCCGCTGAGCGTCGAGGGTTTCCGGTGGATCGTCGACGAGGTCGGCAAACGCGTCCAGATCTGCTCGGTTTCCGGCGGCACGGATCTGTGCGCGGCGTTCGTCGCGTCGGCCCCGGACGTCCCGGTCTGGCTGGGCGAACTCTCGGTCCGCGCGCTCGGCGCCGCCGTCGCCGCGTTCGACGAGACCGGGAAGCCCGTCGTGGAGACGGTCGGCGAACTGGTGATCACCGAGCCGATGCCGTCGATGCCGGTGTTCTTCTGGAACGACCCGGACGGCTCGCGGCTGCGCGAGGCCTACTTCGAGATGTACCCAGGGATCTGGCGGCACGGCGACTGGATCCGGATCACCGGACGCGGCTCCGCCGTCATCTACGGCCGCAGCGACTCGACGCTCAATCGTGGCGGCGTCCGGATGGGCACGGCCGAGTTCTACCGGGTCGTGGAGTCGTTCGACCAGGTGGCGGACTCGCTGGTGATCGACACGTCGGCGGCGGGCAACGAAGACGGACAGCTGTTGTGCTTCCTCGTGCTGGCCGAGGGCGCGTCGCTCGACGAGGTCGAGCCCACCCTGCGCAAGGAACTGCGCGGGGCCCTCTCGCCGCGGCACGTGCCCGACCGGTTCGTCCAGGTGAGCGAGGTGCCCCGGACGCTCAACGGCAAGAAGTGCGAGGTCCCGGTCAAGAAGATCCTTTCGGGTGTGTCCCCCGACCGGGCCGTCAGCCGCGACGCCCTGCTGAACCCCGACGCCCTCGTGCCGTTCGTGGAGCTGGCGAAGAGCTGAACGAGTGCGATTCTTCTCACGTCGCGGCTCACCGCGAAGTTCCCACCGCGGTGGGCCCCGAGCGACCTCGCCTGCCCGCGGCCCGAGACCGCCCTCGCGTCCTCGAAGCCGACGAGCTCGGCGGGGCACGCATATGCCCTGCTCAGAGCCCCGCGCCGTGTCTAAGGGGGGTGCCTTCCAAGGGGGTCCACGGGGTGTGTAACCTATTTGAGCAGTGGTCGTTGGGCCTGGGAGGCTTCGCCTAGTCTGGTCTATGGCGCCGCACTGCTAATGCGGTTGGGGGTAACCCCCCCTCCCGGGTTCAAATCCCGGAGCCTCCGCTGGTACCTGTTCCGGCAGGTGCTAGATTGATAACTGAACAAGCGCCCGTAGCTCAGCTGGATAGAGCATCTGACTACGGATCAGAAGGTCAGGGGTTCGAATCCCTTCGGGCGCACGTCTGGTTGAGACAGCACTAAGGCCCTCCCGTTCGCGGGAGGGCCTTTTTGTCTGTCCGTTGTGGACCTTGCAGACGCTCAGAAGTCCAGCGGCTTGGGTCGGTGTGCCCCCGGCAGGAGTCGAACCTGCGTTCCCGGCTTCGGACGCCGGCGTCGTATCCGTTGGACCACGAGGGCTCGCGGAGGATGCAGGATTCGAACCTGCGCGACGCTCTCGCGCCGACCACCGTTTTCGGGACGGTTGCCTTACCGGGCTCGGCCAATCCTCCTCGAGGCTGCTCATCGGACGCGGTGACCCCCAAAGTGGGAGGGGCCAGTGCCTCCTCGCGTCCGTCGGCCGGCGAATCCCCCTCGGATACGCCGACCAGTACCCCTGCCAGGACTCGAACCTGGGACCTCCGCATTCGTAGTGCGGCGCTCTGTCCACCTGAGCTACAGGGGTGAAGTGGAGGCGAGTGCACGCCTCCACCGGCGCTCGTCCTGGCCGCCTCTTCGACGACGGGGACGAGCTTTCGGGAAAAGTCTTCAGTTCTCAAGGTTCGCGCTGAAATGGGCAGCGTCGAGCACCGGCGGGAGGAGTCGAACCCCCTGGACACGGTTTTGGAGACCGTTCCGCTTCCCAAGCTCGCCGATAAGGAATCGCATTCGCGCAGGAAAAAGAGAGAAGCCGCCCGGATCGGTTTCCCGATGGGCGGCTCCCTGACATCAAGCGCGCTATGGCGTCATGATGGGGAGCCCTTGCCGACCAGAACTCGCTGGTCATGGCGCCGCGAACGTCGCCAGGACCAGGGTGACGAACATACGGCGATGGACGCGGCGGCCGAATGCCGACGCTGCGCCTTTCGCTTCTGCATGTCCATCATGGCCGCTCCTGGGATTGGTTGAGTGCTCTCACTATGGCCTTGAAGGCTGGTCAATGCAACGTATTTACGAGAAATGAAGGCCTTGCGGGTCTGAGCGGAGTTGCGGTGACTGATCGTGCTGGGGTCGCATGGTGGCATAGCCCGCCTTGGATGCTCTGGCTGCCTTGGTGGCGCGACGCGACAGTGTTGCCGCTACTTGCCGAAGCAACCTTCGGCGGCGTAGCGTGCGAAGGGTGCGAAGGCCCTAGGAGGTTGAGTTTGGCTGTAGGGGGAGCCCTGGGTCCCGACTGGAGGGACTCAAATCTGGGCACGAGGGTGCGGGTCGCGCTTTGGCTGGCGGCTGAAGTGGGTGAAGGCGGCCGGTTCGTCAAACAGCAGCTACGTGAGGCGATGCCGGGCGTCGAACAGATCGACAGGCGTATGCGTGATCTCCGGCCGGCGGGCTGGATCATCTCGACCTATCGGGATCGAGCTGGGTTGGCGCCGGGGGAGCTCGTTCTCGAGAAAGTTGGCCTGCCGGTATGGGAGAAGGAGCATCGCTCGGCCGGGCTGCGCGTGATAACAGCTTCTACGCGCAGGAGAGTTTTCGAACGAGATGGAAATCGGTGTATCAGGTGCGGGATTCTCGCTGGCGAGATCTATCCCGACGAGACCGAAGTCGCGGCCCGCTTGACCGTGGGTCACGTGGAGGCGCACAAGTACGGCTCGCCGTCTGGTGAGGAAAATCTTGTTACTGAATGTTCCCGTTGTAACGAGACTGCTAAGCATCTGGCTGCACCTAGATTTGACGGGCGGAAGGTGTGGGACGAGATAACAGAGCTTCCTCGCAAGGAAAAGCAAGCCATCCTTGCTTGGATGGCAGCAGGTAAGCGGGAGCCTAGTCGTGTCGAGCGGGTGATGTCGCATGTCTGGCAATTGCCGGGCGCGCAACGTGAAGAGATATTCCGGAAGCTCGGGCAATCTCTGTCCTGACAGAGCTTCGTGAAGTTCTTAACTTTCTTTGCTGAAGTCGAGGGGTTGAATAGTTGACTATTCCTGGCATTGCTGACTATCTCGGGGCTGATGCTGAGATGCTGGCGGTGAGAGACGAGCTCTACCGTAGGGATCCTGAAGGCAACAGGGTTGCGGAGGTTATTCGCGACACGCTTGATCAGTTGTATGATGGGCAACGCACCGGCCGATGGTCCTTCGATCAGCTTCATAAGACCGAGAAGACTCACATGGGGACGCTTATTGAGATAAATCTCCATCGTGAGTTTGGCTTTGAAGATGGAGATGCCACGGATTACCGGATCGCAGGAATTCAGGTAGATTGCAAGTATTCGATGTCCAAAGCGTGGATGCTGCCACCTGAGGCTATCGGCCATATCTGTCTTCTCTTGTGGGCGAACGACCTGGCGCAGTCATGGTCTGCTGGTCTGGTGAGAGTTCGTGAGGAGTTCCTCAATAGGGGCGCGAACCGGGATCGCAAGAATACCCTTAAGAAGGAGGCGCACTCCGCGATCTTGCCCCTTTGGGAGGATCATGGGCGCCTAGCTCCCAACTTGTTCCTGGAGATTTCTGATAGTGATAGGGAACGGATTTTTAATGCGCGTGGGAGTCGTGGAGTCACTGGGCAATCGCGAGTAAATGAGCTTTTCAGGGTAGTTCAGAGGCGGATCGTCCGCAGAGCTGAAATTGCTACCGTTGCGCAGCAGGATGACTCGATGAAGCGTGCGAGGGATTCGGGCGGTGCGCGAGCGTACCTTCGGCCCGAGGGGATCCTTGTGCTTGGGCATCAAAGTAATGATCCCTTAGTCGCTCGTTCGCTGGGGCTGGATTGCCCCCGAAAAGGGGAAGTAATCGCTGCTCGAGTAGTTCCAGTTGACCTTGAGGACCCGCGGCCAAAGGCGGAAATTGAGGGGAACTATTGGGCTATTGCCTGGAGCGGTGAGAAGTCATCGGTGCCAGCGCCGGTAGTCCCCCGCTAGTGAGTCATTGGTTCAAGGTGCGGCTGCAGCAGGGTGCACGGGACGGCTGCCCGGTGCACCCTGCTAGCTCGTCAGCTGATGCGAGCGCGGTTCTTGAGGAAGACCTCATGGCGGTTATGGTCGTGCTGCCCGGTAAAGGCCTTGAACTTGCCCAAGCGGTAGAGGGTTGTTCCATTGCTGGTAACTACATCGACATCGAAGTCCCGTTGCAGGAGGCTGATTCGCCGCTCAAGGTCAGGCACATCGAGCTGTCCGTCACTCGTCTTGATCAGAGTCTCCGCCTTGACGAAGTCGCCGGCCTTTTTCAGTGCTCGATACACCGGGTCGTGTTCGGTTTCCCCGCGGGACACTCGCTTCCCCTTGCCGCTTAGGGCCTTGCGGATGGCTTCGCCGACGGCCTTTGCGACTGGCGGAGGGAAGGCGTTCCCGATCTGGCGGTACTGCGCGGTTTTCCTGCCGGAGAAGAAGGTTCCGGGTGGGAAGCCTTGGATCCTGGCGACCATCTCGCAGGTTAGTTTTGGTCCTATGTCGAATGTGTCACCGCTTTGGGGTGGCTCGTTTGCCACGCCCATCGCGTCGACCCCCAGTAGCTTCCATGCTTCTTTTGCCCTGGTCGGGCCGAGATCGGCTCCACCGTGTTTCTTGGATCCGCCAACAATCGTCGGCGCGATCTTGTTGGCCTTCTTGGCCCAGTCGTTGGCGCCTTCCCAGCCGGCCGAACCCATGAGCTTCTTGAGCGTCTTGCCGACTGTGGGGGCTTCGCCTTGAGGCTCAGGCCAAGCGAAGTAATCAGCGTACTCGGCCTCTAGAGCGACTAGGACAAATCGCGGCCGTAGCTGTGGGACGTTGAAGTCGGAAGCTTGCAGAAGCCGCCATTCGGCGAAGTAGCCCATCGTGGTCAGGCGATCCAAGACGTGCTGCCGGTAGCCGGCGAACCTTGGCATGCTGAGGCCCCGGACGTTCTCGAGCAGCAGGGCGCGGGGCTGGAGGTCCGCGACTTGCTCGACCGTCCAGGCGAAGAGGTCGCGTTCATCGTCTGCCCCGAGCTGCTTCCCGGCGATCGTGAATGGGGGGCAGGGAACTCCGCCAGCGAGGAGGTCAATCCCCTTGAACTCCTTGGTCAGCTCCCATTTCTTGGGGTTGGCGACATCGCCATCGACTACTTCGTCCACAATGGCTTGCTGCCTGAGCGTTTCGCACGCGTTATCGTCGAGTTCGAAGGCGAGCTTGTGGTCGAACCCGGCTTGGTGAAGGCCGAGGGCCTGGCCGCCGGCGCCAGCGCAGATTTCGATCGCCTTGAGACGTTCAGTCATGATGATCCTTCCGAGGCGATGGCCGTGCGCTGTCCTGCAAGAGGTATCTTGCCTGACAGGCTTCGTGGTCCAGCGACAGGTTCGGTGGTAGGTAGGCGTGTCGGAGACAAGCGGTGGCGGACCTGGAGAAGGTCAAAGTGCCAGGCGTCCTTATCCGGCTGCGGCTAACCCTGGCCGGTCGCGCAATATGCGGGCGAACCGGCGGACCGACACCAAGCCCGAAGTAGCGCTGCGTGTGCAGCTGCACCGGCTTGGTTACCGTTATCGCAAGGATCTCCGGCTCGTTTTGGACAGTGGTGTCGCCGTCCGGCCTGACATCGTCTTTACCGCAAAGAAGATCGCGATCTTCGTGGATGGATGTTTCTGGCACGTGTGCCCTGAGCATGGCCGCCAGCCCACGTCGAACGAGTGGTACTGGACGCCAAAGCTTCGGCGGAACGTTGAGCGCGACCGACTTGTCACGGACGCGCTCCAGGACGCCGGCTGGCGCGTGGCTCGCATTTGGGAGCACGTGCCGCTGGCTGCCGCGGTGGACGTCGTCGTGGACATGATCGAACACGGGTTCGATGCTAGTCGTAAGGGCTGACAACTTTGGGATCTTGATCATGGCGTGGCGCGGTTAATTGCTGATTGGGTGCCGCTGATCCCCAAAGACGCTGGTCATCGTCTCGCGGATCAGCCCCGCCAGATCCGCCTCCCCGTCCGTCTCCGCCCACCGAAGCAGCGCGACATGCGCCGCCCCAAGGCACGCCATAGCCGTAGCCCGCACCCGAAACTCCTCCTCGGGAGAACAACCGAGAGCGGCCACGATCGCGTCCGCCGTCGCGTACTGGCTGTCCAGATGTCGCGCCCGCAGCGCCGGCACCGAGATCATCAGCCGTAGCCGCGCCAGCAGGAACGCCTTCTCCGAAGAAGACCCGTGAGCGGCCGTTTCCGAGAGCGCGTGTCCGATCCGCGCGGGCAAGGGCCCAGGGGGCGCGGCAGCGATGGCCGAAGCGGTCACGGGGTCGTACTCGTCGTAGAGGACCAGGTCCTCCTTCGTCGGGAAATGCCGGTAGACCGTCATCGCCGAGACGCCGGCGGCCGCGGCGACGTCGGCGACGGTGGTCTCGTCGTAGCCGACGTCGGTGAAGAGGCGGATGGCGTGCGACTGCACCTGAAGCCGGGTTTCGGCGCGCTGGCGGTCTCGGAGGCTCACGTGGTAGACACTATCAAAGTGTTAGTCACTAACATCTGGGGTGAGCATGAAGACGGCATTGGTGACCGGGGCGTCGCGGGGGATCGGGGCGGCGATCGCGCGGCGGCTCGAAAAGGACGGCGTCAAAGTCCGACGGCATGACAGCGGCCAGGCCGACTTGTCGACCATGGAAGGTGTCGACAAAGCCCTCGAAGGCATCGACGGCCTGGACATCCTGGTCAACAACGCGGCCGCCCAGCCGGCGGGCCCGATCGAGACGGACACACCCGAAAGCTTCGACCGCCTGATGGCGGTGAACGTGAAGGCGCCGTACTTCCTCATCCAGCGGGCACCGCTGAACGACGGCGGCCGCATCGTCAACGTCTCGTCGGTCGCCACCAGGATGGCCAACCCGGCGCAGACCTCCTTCGCGATGACCAAGGGCGCGCTCGAGACGATGAGCCGCACTCTCGCCCACCAGCTCGGACCGCGCGGCATCACGGTCAACGTCGTCGCGCCGGGCGCCACCAGGACCGCGGACAACGGCGCGATCTTCACACCGGAGCTGGAGGCCGCCATCGAAACCCTCACCGCGCACCGAAGGCTCGGGACCGCGGAGGACGTGGCGGACGTCGTCGCGTTCCTCGTCTCCGACGACGCCCGGTGGGTGACCGGGCAGGTCATCGAGGCGAGCGGCGGGTTGTTCCTCGGGCCGCCGGGCCAAGGCGCAGAATAGGCCGGTGACGTGGTTCAGCGAGGACGAACTCCGCAGGCAGGCCGGTGACGTCTCGTTCGCGCGAGGCGCGAAGTACCTGGAGTCGGTCGAGACACTGGACGACGTCGCGGGCGGGGTGACGGCCGTGGTCAGCGGCACCGACCGGTACACGGTCCGGTTGCGCAACGTCGACGGCGGACTGGTCGGCGAGTGCTCCTGCCCGCACGCGGCAGACGGCTTCTTCTGCAAACACTGCGTGGCCGTCGGGCTGCTGGTCCTCGAGGGCGTGGCGGACGGCGGCGCGGCCGACATCCGCGGGTACGTCGAGTCGCTGGGCCGCGACGAGCTGGTCGAACTCCTCGTCGGGCACGCGAACGAGGACCCGGTCCTGTTCCGCAAACTCTCGCTGAAAGCGGGCCGCGGCGACCTCGACGCGTTGCGCCGCCACGTCGAGGGAACGTTGCGGTTGCGCGGTTTCGTCGGCTTCCAGGGCACGGTCGCGTACACCGAGAAGGTGCGCGAGGTGCTCGCCACCGCCCGGGAGCTCATGGACGGGCCGCTGCTGTGCCTCGTCATCGAGCTGGTGGTGGAGGCACTGGACTTCGTCGAGGATTCCTTCGGCGCGCTCGGCTCCGAGGTGTCGGGCGCGCTCGCGCTGTACGCCGAGGCCTGCGCGGACTCGCCGCCGGAGCCCAAGGAGCTCGCGGAATGGTTGCTGCGGCTGGACCTCGACGGTTCGGGCCGGGTCGACGTGAACATCGCGGACTTCACCGCGGGCCTCGGCTTCGAGGGGCTCGCGGTGTTCCGCGCCGGCGTCGAGGAGCGGTGGCGGCTCGACGACGGTGAGGACCCGTACCGCAGCCGCAAGCTCCAGCGGCTGCGCGAGGGCTTCGCGGCGATGCGGAACTGGAAGGCCTAGTACCGCTGACGGTTGCGGTACAGCTCCTCCAGATCATGGAGGCCCGCCTGGTCGCCGGTGTCGGCGGCCGCGCGGAACCAGTGCTCGGCCTCTTGGAAGTTCCCGTGGTCGGCGGCGAGCCTGCCAAGATTGGTGTACGCGGGAACACTGCCGAGTTCCGCGGCCTTCCGGTACCAGGCGGTCGCCTCGCCGGGGTCGTTCCGGTCGTTGGCGAGCACACCCAGGTTCGTCATCGCGGCCGCGTCGCCCCGCTTGGCGGCCTTGAGATACCAGCGTTCGGCGGCATCGAGTTCGCCGCGACGGTGCAGCACCAGGCCGAGGCGGACGGCGGCGTCGGGCGCGCCGGCGGCCGCGGCGGCGTGATAGCAGCTTTCGGCGCGCGTGAGGTCGCCCCGTTGCTGGGCCTGGTGGCCGAGTTTGATCAGCGACGACGCGTCGGCCTCTTCGCTCGCCTTGCGCCACCAGGGATCCGCTTCGGACGTCCGGCCGGTGTCGCAGAGCACGGCGCCCAGCGTGATCATCCCCTCGACGTTGCCCGCCTCTGCGGCCTCACCGGCCCAGTACTCGGCCTCTTCGAGCTCGCCGCGCCGATGCAGCGCCCGCGCCAGTTCCGCCATCGCCTCGACCCGGCCCTCCGCGGCCGCCCGCCGCCACCAGTCCTCGGCGGCGTCCGCATCCCCTCGCTTCGCGCAGAGATTTCCCAGCAGCGACATGGCATGCGAATCACCGGCCGTCGCGGCTTCGCGGTACCAGCGTTCGGCCTGTTCGGGCACGCCGCGCTCGGTCAGGAGATGCGCGAGATTGCCCATCGCGACCCTGTCCCCGCCCTCGGCGGCCTTCCGGAACCACACCTCCGCCTCGTCGAGATCCCCGCGCTCCAACGCGGTGGATCCCATCCGCGCCATGGCGATCACGTGCCCGCGCTCCGCCGCCTTCCGGTTCAGATAGTCGTCGACCCGGGTGTTCCACTTACGTTTTCCGTCGCCCACAAGCCCGCTCCTTCCGGCAGCGTCGCTGGGGTAGTCGCTGCTCAGGGCCCCGATGTGACACCATCCCGGCAACGACTACCGGGCGAACCCGGACTCAAGCGGACAGTGATGATCGACCGATGATGGACTGTGTCTTCGTGCCGTACACCGCGCACGGACATGTGACCCCGATGCTCCCGGTCTTGGCCGAATTGGTGTCCAGGGGACATCGGGCGCGGGTGGTCCTCTCCGGCACGCGATTCGAAGACGCCGTCCGCCGCACGGGCGCCGAACCGGTGGTCTCGTCGCCGGACCACGTCGTGCGGGTGGCGCCGACGGCACGGCCACCGGAGATCGCCGCGTGGATCCGGAACCGGACACGCCGACGTGTCGCCTGGTCGGCGGCCGCCCGCCGCTGCGAACGGGAATTCGCCACCCGGCCGCACCTGGTGATCGCCGACCCGATGGTCCCGTGGGCGCGCCGTCTCGCCCGGCGGCACGCCCTGCCCGTCGTCACGTTCTGGACGACCCACGCCGGCACCGCGGCCCGTTCGGGCCCGGCGCTGGTCAACGCCCTGCCCGAACTCCAGCCGCGGGCGCACCGCTTCAGTTTCGTGGGGCCGTTGATCGCGCCGGCCACCACCGAGGACTGCCCGGCGCCCGACGGCCCGACGTTGCTGGTGTCGCCCGGCACCGTCTTCGCCAGGACGCCGGACTTCTTCCGGCGGATCGCGCGGGCGTTCTCGGGTACGGAGTGGACCGTGCTGATCGCGACCTCGCACACGCAGCCCTCCGCGCTGGGTCCGTTGCCCGCCAACGTGATCGCGCGCCGCTGGCTGCCGCAACGCCAGCTGCTACCCAGGGTCGACGCGTTCCTGACCCACGGCGGGATGAACTCCGTGCAGGAGGCGCTGGCGCAGGGCGCGCGGATGCTGGTCGCGCCCCGGAGCCGGGAACAGCGCGTCACCGCACGCAGACTCGCGGAACTGGGACTCGCCCATGTCTGGGATCCGGAGACCTCGCTCGTGCCGGCCGTCGAGCGCCTGCTCCGGGACGGCCGGGTCCTGGCGAAGACGACGTCGATGCGGTCGCGGCTGGCGACCTATCCGGCCGCGTCGCTGGCCGTCGACGCGATCCAGAACGCCAACGGGAAGTGCTGAAGTCATCACGCTTCGAGATCGCCTCGCGGTAGGGTCGGAGCCGATGCCCGAGGGGGAAGGAGCGGCTCCGTGCTCGCAGAGATGCGAAATCCGTATTTCGTCGACCGAGGCCCCGAGCGCGCCGAATTCCGCCGGCGCAACGAAGAGGCCCGCTCCGCCGGGCAGCCTCATCTGATCCTGTTCACCGGCCCCCAAGGCGTCGGGAAGACCGTGCTGGCCACCGAGGTCTGTCACGAGGTCGCCGAGCATTACGAGGTCGTGCTCTTCTGCGACACCCAGGGTTCGGCGGGCACGAAGGGGCGACTGGAGGCCCCGGAGATCGCCTTGCACCTTCTCGAAGACCTCGGGGTGGCCGGAGAAGCCATGCCGGCCAAGGACGAGCGCCGGATCGCGGCCCTGCGCGCCCGGCTCGCCGGCCGCAAGGTGCTGCTGTACCTGGACGACGTCGCCACGGCCGACCAGGTGGTGCCGCTGCTGTTCGCCTCGCCCCAGCTCGCCGTGGTCGTCACCAGCCGAAGCAGCTTCGACAAGCTGCGGATGAACGGTTTCACCACGTCGGTGGTCAAGACCTTCGGGCCGGAGGCGGCCGCCGAGCTGGTCGTCAAACGCACCGGGACCATGGTCGGCGCCCGCGAGATCGAGGCCGTCAACCGGATCTGCGAAGGGCTGCCGCTCGCCCTTTCCGTCGCCGCGACGCGGCTGAGCGACACGGGGAGCACCCCCGCCGAGTACGTCGCCGAGCTGAGCGCCGGAAACCCCTTGTACGCCCTCGAACTCGACGACGAGCACCCGGTCCTCAAGATCTTCGACCTCGCCTACGCGGAACTGGCCGACGACGAGCGGTTCGCGTTCAAGGCCTTGAGCCTGCTCCCCGGCGTCGATTTCGGGACGGCCATCGCCGCGGCGGTCCTCGGCCGGGCGGCACCCCACACCAAACGCCTGCTGGAACGGCTCACCAAGGGCAGCCTGATCGAACGCACCGGCCCCGGCAGGTACCGCTATCACAGCCTCCTGCGCGAATTCGCCAAGGACAAGGCGCTTTCCGAGTTCGACCAGCCGGATTTCGCCGGCATCGCCACGAAGGCCGTCGAGTGGAACTGGCGGCTGGCCGTCTCGCTGGACAAGACGCTGTCGAACCGGCCCGCCCCGATCCAGGCGGAAAGCCACTACGCCGGGGTCGAGGCCTTCGAAGGCGACGCCTGGGCCGAGTACACGAGGGAATGGCCCAATATCGTGGCGGCCGCCAAGGAGGCCCGCGCGCTGCCGTCCGGGGAGATCGGGGCGATCTTCCCGTTCTCCCTGTGGTACTTCGGTTATCAGACGAAGCGGCACGACGACGTCATCGACGCCTATCACGAGATCCTCGGCCGCTGGACGGAGCCGCGGGATCGCTGGCAGGTCCTCCGTGACCTCACCGGGCTCCACGAAGCCGCCGAAGATTTCGATCAGACCGACGCGTATGTCGAGCAAGCGCTGGAAGTCGACTATCCGCCAGGCCGGCAGAGCATCTACGACTGGTACGCCCTGGCCAAGGAAGCCCGCGGCGACCACGGATCCGCGCTCGAGCTCTTCGGGAAATCGCGGGAAGCGGTGGCCTCGATGGAGTTCTCGCGGCAACCGCGGGCGCGGGCGTTGCTCGACATGCACACCGGGCGGGTGCTGTTCAAGCTCGGCCGCTTCGAGGACGCCCGGGAGCCCGCCGCGGCGGCCTGGGAATTCTTCCGTGCCGCCGATGGCGAAGAGGCCAACAAGGCGTTTTCGGGCGGCAGGCTCGGCATGATCCTGCGCGAACTCAGCGAGGACGCCGAGGAGCTGCTGCTTCCGGCGTTGGCCCTCTTCGAACGATTGGGAATGGCGAAGCAGGCCGAGGAGATCCGCGCCGTGCTCAGCGAAGAGTGACGTCCAGGCGGTAGCGGCTCAAGCCGAGCTCGACCGTGATCGACGGAGCCAGCTCCTCGAGAGGATGCCCGTCGTCCAGCCAAGCGCGGACGACAGAGGCGTGCACTTCGGTCGGGCCTGGGCCGGTCAGCTCGATCTGTTGCCCGGACGGTGTCGTCACAACGCTCCGCCCAGCTTCGAGGACGGCGCCGACCGCTCCGGCGCGCAGCCCGGCGACGACGTTCGCGCCGGTCAGCACCGAGGCGCCCGAACGGATCGAGCGGAGCGGGTGGTCGTCCGGGCAGGACAGATGTGGATCGGTCCCGGTCCCACGCCGAAGCTCGGCCGGATACCTGGTCAGCCGGACGAGCCGCCCGGCACGGTCGGTCTCGTGGTGGACCTCGGCGGCGACGCGGTGGGACGGCAGGATCGGGAGCCGGGGCGCGGGCGCCGGACCGAGCGGGATCTCGTTCGCGGGCTCGGAAAGGCCGAGTAGCCGGTAGAAGACGCCGCGGAGCCGCTGGAGCGATTCGCCGGGGACCGAGGTGACCAGTTCGGCGACACCCGCGAAATCGTCCGGCCGGTATTCGTCGAGGACGCGCCTGACCTGGTCGAGCAGCGGACGCCGCCGGTCGAGCCGGGGCGCGGTCTCGCCGAGCACCGAGATGGCCGTTCCCGGCGCGACGTCGTCGTCGCCGAACGCGGCCAACGCAGTCGGTTTCCCCAGCGCCGCACCGTATCCGGTCACCGAGCCGTGGTCGCCGACGATCAGGTCGGCGGCGGCCAGACCCGCCTGCCAATCGTCCACTTCGGACAGAAGAACCAGGCCGGAGCGGACGCAGTCGGCCAGCCACGTGTTCAGCTGCCAGGGACTGTGCCCGTGCCGGACGTTGGGATGCACGACCGCGAGCACCTGGAATTCGTCGAGGGGCAGCGCGGCGAGCAGAGTGCGGAGGAAATCCGGCCAGGAGCCGAGCAGGGCGTTCGACCACCATGTCGACGAGGTCAGGACGACCTTGCGGTCACCGGAACCCAGCGCTTCGCGATATCTGTCCCGGTACGGCAGGCCGGCGAGAATCCTGTCGTAGCAAGGATCTCCGGCGACCACGGCCTTCTCGGCGGCAGCGGGGACCGTCTCGGTGAGCAGGTCCAGCTGGGCGGTGTGGGAGAGGACGTAGGCTTCGGCGATCGGTTCGCCGTCGTAGAGCAACCATTGTGGCGAAAGGCCGAAGATCTGCCGGTTTCCTGATTCCCGATTTACCGGCGAGTACTTGGTATATCCTATTCCGTGCGAAAGAATGACCTTGGGGCCGGTGACGTCGCCGATCCCGCCGTGATGGCTCGCCGTGACGACCAGGTCGAACTCGTACCGTTTGGCCTCGCCCCAAGGAATGACGGCCATGCCCAGCGTGTCGAGAAGTTCGCGCAGGCCGTGCCGGAACGGGTCCTCGGCGCAGGTGAACACCACCTGGACGCGGAAATCGTTCTCGAAGGCGGGAAGTACCTCCAGCAGCCGTGTCACCGTGGTGACGTTGTGCGCGATCACGAGGACCCGGCGGCGGACCGCGACGGTCGCCCAATTCGCCGTCTTGATGCCGATGAGTGCCTCGTTCACGGCCTGACCGTAACCGATCCGGAGAAGTGGTCTGGATCACGTCGCACGGTGTCATCGTCGTGTCGCACCAGGTTCCCTCGCGCCGCGAGGTGATACTCGGGCGCTCCCCAACCCCGTCGAGAGGAACCGCGCGGTGGCAACGCGTACCAGCCAGATGACCACGGCTCAGCGGCTGCTCCTGCTGATCACCCTCGCCGCCGTCGTGCTCGCGGTGTTCTGGTTCGTGAGCGGCAAGGGCGACGCGTTGCAGCCGAAGCCCGCGAACCCCGCGAGCGCCGCCGACGCGCGCAAGCAGCTGGACGAGCTCACGGTCGCGCCGCGCGGCTCGATGGACGGCTACGACCGCAAGAAGTACCCGCACTGGGACAACCAGGGGAACAACTGCAACACCCGCGAGTTCGTGCTCAAACGTGACGGCAAGGACGTCAAGGCCGGTTCCGACTGCGCCCCGACCTCCGGCAGCTGGACGAGCATCTACGACGGGGAGACCTGGACGAAGCCGACCGACGTCGACATCGACCACATGGTCCCGCTCGCGCAGAGCTGGGTCAGCGGCGCGAAGTCGTGGACCGACGAGAAGCGGCGCCAGTTCGCGAACGACCTGACCCGGCCGCAGCTGTTCGCCGTCACCGACAACGTCAACCAGGAGAAGAGCGACAAGGCGCCGGACCAGTGGAAGCCGCCGCTCGTCTCGTTCTGGTGCACCTACGCCACCGACTGGATCACCGTGAAGCACTACTACGGCCTCACGATCACCATCGCCGAGAAGAGCGCGCTCGGCGACATGCTCGGTCGTTGCTGATCCGCCCGGCTTCGGGTTGGCTGGGGCCATGGCGACCTTCGTACTGATCCATGGCGGTGGCGGCAGCGCCTGGGACTTCCACCTCCTGGAGGCGGAGCTGACCGGCCGCGGGCATGACGTCGTCGCGGTCGACCTGCCGATCGACGACGAGAAGGCCGGGTTCCCGGAGCATGTCGACGCGGTGGTGAACGCGGTCGGAGACCGCCGGGACCTGGTGGTGCTGGGGCATTCCTACGGCGGTTTCACCGCGCCGATCGTCGCCGGGAAGCTTTCGGCGCGGCTGCTCGTGATGCTGACCCCGATGATCCCGAAACCGGGCGAGACACCGGGGGATTGGTGGGGCAACACGGGTTTCGAGGACGCCGAGGACCTCACCGACGAGGAGAAGTTCTACAACGGCGTCCCAGCCGGCATCGTCGCGGAGGCGGGCTCGCACGCCCGGAACCAGGTCAGCGCCGAATGGGGACAGCCGTGGCCGCTGGACGAGTGGCCGGACGTCCCGACGAAGGTGCTCATCGGGCGCGACGATCGCTTCTTCCCGCCCGAGTTCCAGCGCCGGGTCGTCCAGGACAGGCTCGGTTTCGCCCCCGACGAGATCGACGGCTCCCACTCCGTGCCCTTGAGCCGTCCCCAGGAACTGGCGGACCGGCTGGAGTCCTACCTCACCAACGGTCCAGCCGCATGACGTCGTCGAGCGGCTGACGCGCGGCGGGCTTGAAGGTGTCGCCGGTGTAGAACGCCGTCGGGATGAGCGCGGCCTGGTGCACGTTCTCCGGCAGGCCGAGGATCTCCGCGGCCTCCTTCTCGTACGCGAGGTGCAGCGTCGTCCACGCGGTGCCGAGCGTGACGGCGCGCGCCGCGAGCATGTAGCTCCACACCGCGGGCAGCAGGTTCCCCCACAGGCCGGCCTGGTTGCCGGCGGGCAGCTCGGCGCTGTTCGTCTCCAGGCACGGGACGACGTGCACGGGCACCTCGCCCATCTTGTCGGCCAGGTACTCGACGCTGGAGCCGACGCGCTTCTGCACCTTCGACCGCTCCGGGTCGTCCGCGAACAGCTTCCCCGCCGCCCGCGGGGAGTCGAGGTACTCGCGGCACGCCCGCTGATACAGCTTCCCGAGCTCGGCCCGCTGCCCGGGATCGGTGATCACGAGCCAGTGCCAGCGCTGGGTGTTCGATCCGCTCGGCGCCTGCAGCGCCACCTGCAGGGCGTGTTTGACCAGTTCGAGAGGCACCGGCCGGGTCAGGTCCAGTCGTTTGCGGACGGTCCGGGTGGTCGTCAGCAGCTCTTCGGGCGTCATCCGGCGATTATGTCGTTATGATCCGCTGGTGGGGAGGCCGCCGCGCGAACGAGGGATGGGCACTTTGCTCAGGCACGTCCTCGACGTGACCGAGGCGGACGTCGCCGCGTTCTTCGAGGACATCGGGCTGGGCGACTACCGCCCGCGGTTCACGCCGTTCGTCCGCGCGATCGTCACCCACGGGCCGCTGCCCATCCGCGACCTCGCCGCCGAAGTCGGCGTGACCCATTCCGCGGCCAGCCAGACGATCGCGCAGATGGCGCGTCAGGACCTCGTCTCGCTGCGGCCAGGGACCGACGCCCGGCAGCGGATCGTCTCGCTGACCGAAAAGACACAGCGGCTGATGCCGACGCTCGAGGCGGAATGGGCGGCGACCAGCGCCGCGGCCGCGCAGCTGGAAGCCGAACTGCCGTACCCGCTCAGGGAGGTGCTGGTCGCCGCCGTCGAGGCCTTGGAGCGGAAATCGCTCCGGGAACGCATCGCCGAAACGGACGCCGCGCTCAAGCTGACGCGTCGGCCCGGTCGAGACTGAACACGGCCCAGACGTACTTCCCGCCGGAGCAGAGCTCGTGGCCCCAGTCGTCGGACAACGCGTGCACCAGCTGGAGACCGCGGCTGCGCGCCGCCATCGGTGACGGCTCCTTCAGCTTCGGCCGGTTCGTCCCGGAATCGAAGACCCGCAGGGTGAGCCTTCCGTCGGAATACTCGACTTCGAGCCTGTCCGGCTTCTCCCCGTGCTCGAAGGCGTTCGTGACGAGCTCGGAGGTCGCCAGGAGAACGTCGTCGACCGCGGGGCCGTCGAGGCCGAAGTCCGCCAGTGTCGCTCGCACCGCTTGCCGCGCGACGGCGGGCGCCGTCACATCGACCGGCAGAGGGAGGGAGACCACCGGCAACGAGCCCTCCGATCGCGTCCTGGACATCGTCATGGTTCCGCACCTCCCTTCACGAGAGACTCCCAGATCGGCCGTTCGCCTCCCTGATACCCACAAGGGGCGTGGTCGAATCAGACTCCGTCGGTGAGTTCGGTCTCGGTCAGTCCTTCACGCAGTTTCTTGAGCGTGGCGGCCAGCAGTCTCGACACCTGCATCTGGGAAACACCGACACGGCGCGCGATATCCGACTGGCTCATCCCGGACCCGAACCGCAACGCGACGATCTTGCGTTCACGGTCGGGCAGCCGTTCCAGCATCGGCCGCAGCGCCTCGCGCAGCTCCGCCTGGCTCAGATTGGCGTCGGCCTCGCCGAAGCGGGTGTGCGCGGAGTTCTCCAGGAGGTTGTCCAGCGAGGCGCCGTACCGGCCCTGGCCGGCACGGAGACCCTCGTAGACCTCGTCGATGGGGACACCGAGGTGCTCGGCGATCTCACTGGGCTTGGGCGCCCGGGAGAGCCGCACCGTCAGCTCCTCGCGCACGGCCGAGATGTTCGCGTTCAGTTCCTTGAGCCGCCGCGGCACCCGCACCGACCAGCTGTTGTCCCGGAAGTGATGCCGCAGTTCGCCGGAGATGGTGGGCACCGCGAAGGCCAGGAAGTCGCTGCCCTGGCCGGGGTCGAACCGGTCGACGGCGTGGATCAGCCCGATCGTCGCGATCTGGACCAGGTCCTCCATCGACTCGTCCCGGTTGCGGAACTTGCGCGCCAGGTTGCGCGCGAGTTCGAGATGCGCGCGCACCAATTCGTCCCGCAGCGTCTCGCGCTCGGGGGAGTCCTGCGGCAGCGCGCACATGCGCTCGAACAGGGCCGGAACGTCCGCGCCGTCTTGCTCGACGGGTTCGGTCACGGCCGGGCCGCCTCGCTCTCCCGGATGAGCTCCACCCTGGACAGGTAGCCGCCGTCGGCCGGGGTGACACTCCGTCGCGCGGACGTCGCCAGCGCGGTCAGCAGTTGCCAGGACAGACCGGTCTCGTCGTCGGGTTCCGGAGAATCCGAAAGCACCGAGACGGTCACCTCGATCCGCCCGTCCTTCCACGAGAAGACGCATGTCAGGTGCCCGTCGGCGGCCGAGGGGAGCAGCATGGAGCAGGCCTCGTCCACCGCCATCCGGAGATCCTCGACCGCGTCCAGGTCGAAGTCCTGGCGCATCGCGATGTCCGCGACGATCGTCCGGAGAGTCGGCACCACGTGCGGTACCGCGGCCGTGCGTACCTCGATGAGTTGAGCGCCCTCCCCGCCGGGCGGGGTGTTGTCCACCACGTGTGTTCCTCTCTCCAGCTGCACTGCCGATCGGTCAGATGCCCTGGGTGTGAGCAAACCAAACCCACGTTTGAGCCGTGCAGGGGGCGGGCATGTAACCGGCGACAAACGATCTCCTGGGAAGGCGGGGACCGACATGGCTGACGTGAGCCGGCTGCCGAACGTGGTGGCGGAAGAGTGGGACTGGCAGCTCCGTGGGTCGTGCCGAGGCGCCGACAGCAGCTTGTTCTTCCACACGGACAACGAGCGCGGTTCGGCTCGCGAGCGGCGCGAATCGCGGGCCAAGGCCATCTGCCACACCTGCCCCGTGCTGGCGCAGTGCCGCAAGCACGCGCTCGCCGTGCAGGAGCCGTACGGCATCTGGGGCGGGCTGGGCGAGATCGAGCGCCGCGAGCTCTTCCTCCGCGAACGCCGCGCCGGGCGCAAGGCGTTGACCGCGCATTGAGCGCGCCCGGAGCACCGGTCGGCGACGCGCGCGACGGCGATCGTGGCGCCCCGTCCGTACTGGGTTAGGGTTGGGACTGTCGTTGCGGGGACAGCCACGCCTACCCGCCGAAGAAGAGCGTGCGTCCGTGTCCGGACTGGGCGCGGCCGTCGCTTGAGACCACAGGCGCGTTCCGGCGCTGAGCGTCGGTTCTCACCTGATGAGGAGAATGTGCATGCCCGCAGCGGACCAGAACACCACGCCGCCCGGTTTCAGCATCACGCTGGACGCCGACGCGTCTGAACCGCGTGTGGTGGTCACCGGTGAGCTCGACCTGCTGACGAGCCCGCAGCTTCAGGAGACCCTCGGGGCCCTGATCACGGACAAACCGTCCGGTCGCGTGGTCGCCGACCTGACCGGTGTGACGTTCTTCGACTCCTCGGCGCTGAACGTGGTGCTCCAGGCACAGCGTCAGGCCGCCGAGAAGGAGGTCGAGCTCGAACTGGTGCCCAGCCCGCAGGTCAGCCGAGTGATCGAGCTCACCGGCGTCGCCGAGCACCTCAGCGTGTCGGAGGAGCCCCCCGCCTGATCCCCCGATACGGTCGTGGGCTCGTGATCCGCGACACCTGGGGGCAGCACGATGATGGGGCGGACGCATGCCCTGACCGGATGGTGCGCGGGTCTCGCGCTCGCGCCCGTCGTCGGAGCGGGGACGGTGCATCAAGCGGTCGTGTTCGCCGCGACCACGGCCGGCTTCGCCCTCCTTCCCGACCTCGACCACCCGGGCGCTCGCGCGTCGAAGCTGCTCGGCTGGTTCACCGGCGCGATCTCTTGGCTGCTCCGCCGGGTTTCGGCGGCGCTGTACGCGCTGACCAAGGGACCACGGGACGAGAAGGTCACCGGTAAGCACCGGCATCTCTCGCACACCGTGCTGTTCGCCGTCGGTCTCGGCTTCCTGACCTCCTGGGGCACCGCCGAGGGCGGCCCGTGGGCGGTGTTCGGCGTCGTCGTCCTCGGCCTGCTGCTCGCCGAAGGCGCGCTCGGCGACTGGCTCCTGCCGGTCAGCGGCGCTGCGGTCGCCTGGTGGGTGTGGACCGCCCCGCCGGACAAGGCGGCGCAACTCGCGGAGATCTCCGGCTGGCTCGGCGTCGCCGTCGCGGCCGGGTGTTTCGTGCACTGCCTCGGCGACGCGCTGACCGAGTCCGGCTGCCCGTTCCTGTTCCCGATCCCGATCGCCGGCGAGACCTGGTACGAGATCCGGCCGCCGAAACCGCTGCGGTTCCGCACCGGCAAGAAGGTGGAGAACCGGCTGATCTTCCCGGTGTTCGCGGTCGCCGCGGTGGTGCTGATCCCGGGCGTCTGGGAGTACCTCTTCACCACGGTCCAAGGGCTGCTCACGCCGGACGGGACGCAGACCGCGGTGCATTGAGGAATGCCCTCGTCGCAGGCGGCGTTGAATCGGAACGCCGGACCCGGTTCGAGGAGGGAACAGTGGACAAGCCCGTGCTGCGCGCCGACGCGCGCCGCAACCGAGCGAAGGTGCTCGCGGCCGCCGAAGAGGCCTTCGCCGTCGACGGCCTCGCCGTCCCCCTCGACGAGATCGCCCGGATCGCCGGTGTCGGCGCGGGCACGGTCTACCGGCATTTCCCCAGCAAGGAAGCGCTTTTCCAGGCCGTCGTGGTGGACCGGCTGGAGCAGTTCGCGGGGGAAGCGCGCGAACTGCTGGCCGCCGAAGACCCCGGTGAAGCGTTCTTCGGCTTTTTCAACCGCGTCGTCCAGCAGGCGTCACGCAACCGGGCCCTCTGCGACGCGCTCGCCGAGACGACCGGGCTGGGTTTCAAAGCGAGCGCGGGCAACGACTTCCGGTCCGCGTCGCAGGCGTTACTGACCAGGGCGCAGGCCGCGGGCGCGGTCCGCGAGGACATCGACGGCGACGACCTGCGCGCCCTGATCGCCGGATGCCTGGCCGCGGAACGGTATTCGCTCGAAGAACGCCATCTCGCGCGGATCGTTGTCGACGGATTGCGCACGCAACGTAACGAAACGTAAGATCGACACGAGTAGTCCTCGTACCTGCGCTTCGTATGACAGTGCTTACTGAGGGGTGCCGGATGTCGAGCCAGGGTTCCGTCACGGTCGCGGCCATCGCCGGCCTCGCGACCGGGCTGCTCGTCGCCGCCCTTCTGGTGGCAGGCCGCGAGCCGCAGCGCCGCGTCTACGAAGTCGGCACGACCCCGTCGCCGGTCACGACGTCCCGTTCGGTCGGGCCGGTCACGGTGACCGTGCCGGGCAGCGCGCCGGAACCGCTCGTCGTCACCCGCACCAGTACACCGGCGCCGCGCACGGTGACCAAGACCGTGACGCCATCTCCCACTTCGACGGAGCTGCCGCCGTCCACGACCACCGGGTTCCGCAGCGACTGAGGCAACCCGGGCGGCCCTTCGCGTCGTCTGTCCAGGTATGCGAAGAGCGCCTGTTTGCCTGCTCCTGCTCGCGACCTTGGCCGCGTGCCATTCCGGCGAGGAGGCCTGTGCGGCCATCGGCCTGCAGGAGGGGATCTCCCTCGACGTCCCACCGGAAGCCACCCGCGTGTCGCTGGAGTTGTGCTGGGCCGGTACCTGCGTGACCGAGTCCGCGCCCGGCGGCGAGCACGTCTTCATCCCGACCCGGGGCCTGCCGACCACGCCGGTCCGGACCACGGTGACCCTCGACGACGGACAGCCCTACACCCTCGACGTGACCCCGGCGCTCGCCTATCCGGTGAGCAAAGCGTGCGGAGGCGGCGAGCCGGTCGCGAAGCTGGTCGTGACGTCCGGCGGCGAAGTACGGCAAGTACCGTGAAGGCCGTCCACCCCGTCGGACGGCCTTCACGGTTTTCCCCTGTGGCTAGCCGACGTCGCGACGCCGCCAGCCCATGAGCCCGGCCACGAGCGCGACCACGGCGACCCCGGTCAGCCAGACCAGCGGTGTCGCGGTGAACTCCGCGGCGGGCAGTTTCGGTACGTGCGAGAACGGTGAGGCGTCGACGACCGCCTGCGGCAGGTTCAGCACCGGGCCGAACAGGCTGAGCAGCAACGCCAGCCCGGCGATCGCCCACGCCGCCGTCGAGAACTTCGGCGCCAGGCCGAAAAGTGTCACGGCGAGGCCGGTGATCACCCATACCGCCGGAAGCTGTGCCAGCGAAGCGAGCACCATGTCCCCGATCGCGTCGGAGACACTGCCGGCCCGCATCCCGTTCGACAGTCCTAAAAGGACACCGCTGAGCACCATCATCAGCGCCGTGCCGCCGAACGTGAACACCAGGTGGCTCCCCAAGAGCCGCAGCCTGCCCACGCTCGTCGCGAGCAGCGGCTCGACCCGCACCGCGGTCTCCTCGGCGCGGAGCCGCAACGCGGACTGCACGCCGTAGAGCGCGACGACCATGGCGAACAGGCCCGCCATGGCGGCCATGAAGGCGTCGATCAGCGCGTCCGTGCCGCCCAGCCGGGTGAAGATCTCCTTCGCCTGCTGGCTTTCCCCGACGACGTCCCCGATGCCGCTCGCCACCGAGCCGAACACCGCGGCGCAGACCGCCGTGCCGATCAGCCAGCCGATCAACGGGCCCCGGTGCAGCCGCCACGCCAACGCGAACGGGCTGCGCAGCGACGCCGCCGCTTGGGCGGGGCCGGGGCGAGGCGGGACGATGCCGGTGCCGACGTCGCGCCGCGGAAGCAGCGCGTACCCGGCTGCGCCGACGACCACGGTCGCGGCCAGCGGCAGCAGGAAGACCCACCAGCGCTCATCGGCGAACGGCCGGATCCGCTGCGCCCACCCGATCGGGGAAAGCCAGGAGACCCAGGTCGCGTCCGAGGTCGAGTCGCCGACGGCGCGCAGCAGGAACGCGGCCCCGACGGCGGTGGCGCCGATCCCGTTGGCCGTCCTCGAATACTCGGCGACCTGGACGGCCACCGCCGCGATCGCCGTGAAGACCAGCCCGGTCGCCGTGGTGGCGGCGCCGAGCGCGAGCGAGCCGGAGACGGGCAGTTTCGCGCCGATCATCAGCCCGGTCTCGACGAGTCCGATGAGGACACTCGCGCCGGCGGACACCAGCACGCCCGCGGTCAGCAGGGCGTACCGGCCGACCACCGCGGAGGCCAGCAGTTCCGCGCGGCCGGAGTCCTCCTCGGCGCGGGTGTGCCGGGTGACGGTGAAGACCGCCATCAGCCCGGCGATCAGGGCGAGGAACCCGCCGAGCCGCCACGCGGTGAACCCGCCCGCGGTCGAAAGATCGAAGGCGGGGCCGTAGATCAGCGAAAGCGACGGGTTCGCGCCCATGCTCGCGGTGAGGCCGGCCCGTTCGGCGGCCGTCGGATACAGCGTTTCGAACGTCCCCGACGACGTCGAAGGCATGATCCCGAGCAGGACGATCCAGATCGGCAGGACGATCCGGTCCCGCCGCAGCGCCAGCCTGGTCAGCTGCCAGGTGCCGACCAGTCCATGCGCCGGTCCGGCGGCCACGGGACGGTCCAGCGTCGCGGTCATTTCGCGCTCGCTTCGGTGGTGTAGTGACGGAGGAACAGCTCTTCGAGCGTCGGCGGCTGGCTGGTCAGGCTGCGGACGCCGACCTGGGTGAGCTGGCGCAGGGCGTCGTCGAGGGAGCGGGTTTCGACGTCGAAACGGACGCGGTTGCCCTCGACCTTGAGGTCGTGGATGTTCCGCAGTTCGGTGAGGCCGTTCGGCGGACCCGCCAGTTCGGCCGAGATCGACGTCCTGGTGAGGTGCCGGAGTTCGGCCAGTGTGCCGGTCTCGACGGTGCGCCCGTTCCGGATGATGCTGACCTTGTCGCAGAGCGCCTCGACCTCGGCGAGGATATGGCTCGACAGCAGCACCGTGCGGCCCTGCTCGCGTTCCTCCTGGATCGCGTACTGGAAGGTGGCTTCCATCAGCGGGTCGAGGCCGGAGGTCGGCTCGTCCAGGATCAGCAGGTCGACACGCGAGGCCAGCGCGGCCACGATCGCGACCTTCTGCCGGTTGCCCTTGGAGTAGGTGCGGCCCTTCTTCCTGGGGTCGAGGTCGAACCGCTCGATCAGGTCCTTGCGGCGGCGCTGATCGAGGCCGCCCCGCAACCGCCCCAGCAGATCGATCACCTCGCCGCCGGACAGGTTGGGCCAGAGGTTCACGTCGCCGGGGACGTAGGCGAGGCGCCGGTGCAGGCTCGCCGCGTCCTTCCAGGGGTCGCCGCCGAGCAGGCGGACGTCCCCCGAGTCCGCGTGGAGCAGGCCGAGCAGGACCCGGACGGTGGTCGACTTCCCCGCGCCGTTCGGGCCGAGGAAGCCGTGCACCTCCCCAGCGGGTACCCGCAGGTCAAGGCCGTCCAAGGCCTTGGTCCGGCCGAAGGATTTGTGGAGGCCGGAGATGGAGATGGCGTTTTCCATGCGTCTGAAGGTACAGTGATTTCACGAAGTTGTGAAGTTAAGAAAACGTATGGATGGTGTGATCACTCTGGGGAAGGTAGGAGAGGATGTGCCCATGACGACGACGCCTGAGAGTGCTTCGAGCACCCAGAGAGACGAGGACGCCGTCCGCCGTTACGTGGAGCACCTGGGCCTCACGCTCTCCCAGATCGGGATGCAGCGGATGCCCGCCAGGGTGTTCGCCGCGCTGATGACCACCGACGCCGGCCGGCTCACCGCGGCCGAGCTGGCCGACCAGCTCTCGGTGAGCCCGGCCGCGATCTCCGGAGCCGTGCGGTACCTGGAGCAGATCGGCCTGGTCGCCAAGGAACGCGAACCCGGCTCGCGCCGCGACCACTACCGGCTCTTCGACGACCTCTGGTACGCCACCTTCATGAAGCGCGACCGCATGATCACCATGTGGCGGGACGCGGCGGACGAGGGCGTTTCGGCGCTGGGCGCGGACACACCGGCGGGTGAGCGGGTCGCGGAGATGCGGGACTTCCTGAGCTTCATGATCAAGGAGCTCAACGACATGTACGCGAAGTGGCACGAGATGCGGGCCGCGAAGGGCAAGTAGGTGCTGGGCCTCGTGAGTGGCTAGGACGGTTCTAACCGTCCTAGCCACTCACGAGGCCACCGCGACCACGATGTTCCGGCGGCGTTGGTCGCGTGCAAGTACGTGAAGGCCCCCTTCATTGCGCCAGGCGCAATGAAGGGGGCCTTCATGTACTTGGGATAGGCGTGAAGGTCGAGTTCACCCGCGGTCGCCGTGACTGCTGATGCGTATGTGGCCTTCACGGCACAGTGGACCAGACTTGCCCGTCACGCGAATCGCCACTCACGAGGCCACCGCGACCACGAGCGTGCCGGCCAGCCTTCTCGCCCACCCGTCCAGCTCCTCCGCGGACGGCTCGCGGTCCTCGAAGGACGCCAGGAACGCGTACTGGAAACAGGCCCCGAGCAGGAGTGACGCCGCCGCGTCCAGATCCGCGTCCTCGCGGACCCTGCCGAGCCGGACCTCTTCGCCCAAGTACGCGGACAGGCGTACCAGTGGGAGGTCCGGCCCGCCCGCCCGGCTCATGACGCGTTCCCGATGGGTCGCGAGCAGCTCCCGGGAGGAGAACAGTGACACCGAGATCGGGAAGCTCTCCAGGTAGAACGCCAGCGTGATCCGCGCCAGCCGGGCCAGATTCTCCACGAGCGGCGCGTCCGCCGCGGAACTCATCAGCTCGTCCAGCGTCGTCCCGAGCGCGGGCAGCCGCTCGGTGAGCACGCTCATGAAGATCTCGGTCTTGTCCTTGAAGTGCTTGTACAGCAACGCCTCGGAGTAGCCGGCCGCCCGTGCGATGGCCTTCGTCGTGGCGTGCGCGTAGCCCTGCTCGCGCATCACCTTCGCCGCCGCGGCGACGATCTCCTCGCGGCTTCCCATGTTCGCTCCTGAGGGCTTCTCAGCGTTCGCTCGACAAGTGGTGGGTGAACACTCACCATAGTGGGTGAGTGTTCACTAACCCAGGAAGGCGTGACCATGAAGCTCACTGTTCTCGGTGCCACGGGCGGGGTCGGCTCCGAAGTCGTCAAGCAGGCGCTGGCCGCGGGGCACCACGTCACGGCGGTCGTCCGCGACCCGTCCCGCCTGCACGCCGAAGGGGAACTGCTGGAGGTCGTCGTCGCCCAGTTGTCCGAGCACGGCGCGTTGACCGAGGCGGTGTCCGGGCGCGACGTGGTGATCTCGGCGCTGGGCGCCCGCGACCGCAACCCGACGACCATCGTCACCGACGGGGCGCACGCCGCGGTCGCCGCGCTCGGCTCGGCGGGCACGCGGAGGCTGCTGCTGGTGAGCGCCAGCGGCCCGTTCGTGGACGGCGACGGCTTCTTCACCAGGAACATCGTCAAGCCGATCCTGGGCAGGGTCCTCCGGCACGCCTTCGCGGACATGGTCGCCGCCGAGCGGATCGTGCGCGCGAGCGACCTCGACTGGACGATCGTGCGTCCGCCGCGCCTGCTGAACGGGCCGCACACCGGCGCGATCGCCGCCCGCACCGACGGCAACGTGCGCGGGAGTTACAGCATCAATCGCGCCGACGTCGCCGACTACCTGCTCCGCGCGGCCGCCGACGACTCGCTCGTCCGGCAGACGGTCTCGATCGCCCACGGCTGACACCCCCGCGTTTCGTCCTCTCGTTGCGGTTGTTGCGTGCGCAACGATCGCGTTCAGAGGACGAAACGCGGAAGTAGAGTCGCGGGGTGATCAGCCGTGCGGTGGTGCTCGCCCCGATCCTGCTCGCGCAAGCCGTCCGGGTGCGCCGCACGACGCCGAGACTGCCCGGCGCCGAGGGGCCGGTCGCCGGCCTCGTGAAGGGCGACGGCCGCCCGGTGCGGCTCGCGGTGCTCGGCGAGTCCACCGTGGACGGCGTCGGCGCGGCCACGCACGCCGAAGCGCTGACCGGACGGCTCGCGGACGAACTCGCGCGGGGCGGCCGCGCGGTCGCCTGGCAGGCCATCGGCAAGACCGGCGCCAACGCCCGCGTGGCGCGCGAGGAACTGCTGCCGCTGCTCGAACCCGCCGACCTCGTGGTGATCGCACTCGGCGTCAACGACACGATCGAACTGCATTCGGCCACGCGCTACCGGCGTGACCTGCTCGACCTCGTCGTCGCGGTGCGGCGCCGGGTGGGCCTGGTCCCGGTGGTGCTCGCGGGTGTCCCGCCGATGGGGCGGTTCCCCTCGCTGCCGCGTCCGCTGCGGGACGTCCTCGGCGCCCGGTCGGCCGTCCTCGACGCCGCGGCCGCGCGGCTGGCGCTGCTGCCCGGCGTCGTCCACGTCCCGATGCCCGCCGCGATGCTGGACCCGGCGACCTTCGCCGAAGACCGTTTCCACCCCGGCCCCGAGGGCTACCGGCGCTGGGCCGAACAACTCGCGGACGTGAGCCGGCGGCTACTCAGCGACACCATTTCGCGGTAAAAGCGCTGATCAGGTCACTCGCATGCCACAGATTAAGAAATTTCCATGAAAAAGCTGGCTCTGCGTGTATCTGGTGGCAGCCTCGTTGCGTCCTATGGAGCAGTCGAGGAAATGAGGGACACCCGATGACGACCGAGACCAACACCGCACCCGTCGACGACGAGGCCGTGGCCACCGAAGACCTCGAAGAGCCGACTCCGAAGCCGAAGCCGATCACGGCGCCGGTCCCGCCTCGCCCCGGCACCAGCCCGGACGGCAACTGGGACCCGCTCGGCAACCCGCCGAAATCGAACTGATCGAACACAGACAGGTGATGTCCGGAGGCCGAGGGGGCCTCCGGGCATTGCCTCCGGGTGCTCCTTCGGGGGAGGGGGACGCCCGGACGCGGGCCCGTTGGGGAGCGGGCCCGGGGGGAGGGAAAAAAGGACCGGCCGGTGCGCAGTCCACACCTACTCGCGCCGGCCGGTGCCTTTGTCCCCGCACCCCAGACCGAGGGGGACGACCGAAACTCGACAAAAAAGTTAGTGACTTGATGTATCCCAGAGCCTCTTGCACGCTCCTTCTCCCCGAAGGGCCCGCGATACTGCCAGCGCCGACACGAAGACACGTCCGAAGTGGGGCAGATACGGTGACCGACGTGCAAACGACCGAGGTAGACCCGCCATGGGAAGGACTGACCGGTGCCGACCTGCATGCCGCCTGCATGCGCGCGGCGCGGGCCGGTGACCGCCAGGCGATGGACAGACTTGTGCACGAGCTGACCCCGCTCGTGTGGCATGTCGCGCGCGCGAACGGGCTCGACCGCCTGACCGCCGAGGACGTGGTCCAGACGGTGTGGCTGGCCCTCTTCAGCCAACTCGAAAAACTTCGGGACCCCAAAGCACTCGCCGCCTGGTTGATCACCACCACCAGGCGTGAGGCCCAGCATCCCTTCGGCCGCCGCGCTCAGCCTGTCCCGCTGACCGACGAGGTGGCCGAGAACATGGAGAGCACCCATCCGGCTCCCGAGGAGGAAGCCGTCCGCGCCGACCGGGATCGCCGGGTCTGGCGCGCCTTCCTCCGGCTGCCGCACCGCTGTCAGCAGCTCCTCCGGCTGACCGTGCTCGCCGGGCGGGCCGAATACCAACTGGTCGCCGAAGCACTCCGTATGCCGCGCGGAAGTGTCGGCCCGACCAGGGGCCGTTGCCTCGAATCGATGCGCGACCTGCTGGCCCACGAAGGGGGAAGCCGATGAACGACCTCGGGACGCCGGGGGAGATGACCTCCCCGGGCGATGAGGCCTTGCTCGCCGACATCGGGCGCTTCATGGACGAATTGGACCCGCCACCGGGAGACCTGGTGCAGCGGGTTCAGTTCGCGCTCGCGCTCGAAAACCTCGACGTCGAGGTCGCCCGCTGGGAACGGATGGACGCCACGGCGGGCGTGCGCGGCAGCGACACCGGCACGATCACCTTCACCGTCAGCGATCTGACCGTGATGATCAACCTGACCAAGATCGGCAAGAAGCACCGGATCGACGGCTGGCTCGTGCCCGCCGGCGAGTACGGAGTGGAGGTTCGCGTCGCCGAGCACGGCACGAGTTCCACCACCGCCGACGAAGGAGGCCGGTTCGTGCTGGACAACGTCCCCCAGGGCACCACCCAGATCGTGATCCACCTCGGCGACGTGACCTGTCGCCGGACCGTCGTGACCCCGACAGTGGTGCTGTAACCGGACGGCTGTTCCGTTATGCGGCGCGGGTGTGCTCCCATAGTGCGTGTGCCCGTGCAGCTTCCTGACGTCGATTCCCTAGCCGAGTCGGCAGCCGATCTGCACCGCCGGGCCAGGGTGGCGGCCTCCGATCACGGGCCCGGCGCGGCGATCAGGTTGTTGCGGCGTGGACTGTCCCGGCTCGGGCCGGTCGACGAGGATCGTCCCGAACGGTTGGAGATCCGGGTCCGGATCCTGGTCAGTCTCGCGGCCGCGGAAGCGGAGACCACGTCCCAAGAGGACGGATTCGCGCGGCTGGGCGAGGCGGAGCGGGTACGCCTGCTCCTGCCCGAAGGGGAAACTCGCCGGTTCCTGCGTTTCGCGGTCGTGCTCCAGCGATGCGTCATCCTCATGCGAGCGGGCCGGTTCGACGAGGCGCTCCCGATCTATGACGCGGTGCTCCCCAGCCTCGCGCCCTACGTCGACGCGCACAGCCAGTTCATGACGAGCAACCTGGTGAACCGGGCTTGGCTGCATCTGCAGATGACCAATCCGGACGCGGCGCACGCCGATCTCGTCGCCGCGCTCGACATCGCGGTCGAACACGGGCACCGGATGCTCGAAGGGAAGATCCGGCACAACCTGGGTGATCACGCCCAGTTGCTCGGCGACATCCCCGAAGCGCTCCGGCATTACGAGCAGGCGGCCTCGATCTTCGTCACCGACGGGCCCGGTTCGCTGCCGCTCGTCCGGCTCGATCAGGCGAAGGCCCTGCTCACCGCCGGGCTGGCCGAGGAGGCGGCGCGACATCTCGACGAGGCCATCCCCGAACTCCGCGGCAACGGCGCGCACCATCTCGTCGCCGAAGCCGAGGTCGCCCGGGCCGGGGCCGCCATCCTGGAGGGCGACCACGTCCTCGCGAAGAAGCTCGCGACGTCCGCGCGGCGGAGTTTCCTGCGGCGCGGCAACGGCCGGTGGGCGGAGATCGCCGAGCTGACCAGGCTCCGTGCGGACGCGGTGAAAGTCCTGGCCGAACGGGAGAAGAAGCCGTCCGCGAAACTGCCGGAACGGCTGGCCGATCTCGCCATCCGGCTGGCCGGACTCGGTCTGCGCGACGAAGCCGGCGCGGCGAGGATGTTCGCGGTGCGGCTGCTCATCCGTCGCGGGGAGACGGTCGCCGCGCAGGAACTCCTGGCGCAGGTACCGAAACCACGGCAGACCACGCCGATCGACCACCGGATGCAGCTGCGGTTGTGCCGGGCCGAACTCGCGGTGGCGTCGCATCGGCCGCGTTCGGCGCTCGCGCAGGCGCGGGCCGGGCTCGCGGAACTCGGGCAGATCCGCGACCGCATGGGCGGGCTCGACCTCGTCTGCGGGACGGCGGCGCACGGTGAGGAACTGGGAAAACTCGCGCTCACGTTGGTGCTCAAGAAAGCGAGGCGCAGCGGTGCCGGCGCGAAGAGCCTGTTCGCGTGGCTGGAACGCACGCGCGCGCAGGTGTACCGCTACGAACCGCTTCCGCTGATCGAGGACCCCGCGCTCGCCCGGCACATCAACGAGATGCGGCACGTACAGGGGACGATCCAGGCGCGGCGGCTGTCCGGTGAGCCGGTCGGGGAGCTCGAGGAGCGCTACGACCGTCTGCAGCGGGAGGCGACTCGGCTCGGGTGGTACACCAGCCAATGGGGCCGTCCGCGTCCGGTCTCGACACCCGAAGAGGTGGTGGAGCGGCTCGGTGACCGCGTCCTGGTCAGCCTGATGGGGTATCGCGACACCTTGTACGCGGTAGTGGTCGACCACGGCCGGTTCCGGCTGCTGAAGCTGGGGCCGCTCGCGGAGATCGTCGAGACCGCGCGGCAGCTGCACGCGGACCTCGACGCGCTGGCCCCGGACAACCTGCCCGCGCCGCTCGTCGAGGTCGTCACCGGTTCGGCGCGGCGCCGGGCGGACAAACTGGACAAGCTGATCTCGGCTTCTCTGGCGAAGACGCTGGAGAACCGCGAGCTGATCATCGTGCCGATCGGCTCGCTGTACGCGTTGCCGTGGGGCGCTTTGCCGTCACTGCACGGACATCCGGTGTCGATCGCGCCGTCGGCGACCGCCTGGGTGAGCGCGTCGGGGCGGCGGAGCTCCGGCCCGGTCCTGCTCGCCGGCGGTCCGGGGGTGCCGGGTTCGGTCGGTGAGGTGCGGAACCTGCGGACCGTGTACCCGCAGGCCCGGCTCGTCGACGGGAAGGAGGCGACCAGCGACACCGTACTGTCCGCTTTGGACGGTTCCGGGATGGCGCATCTGGTCGCGCACGGCGCGCACGAACCGGCGAACGCGCTGTTCTCGCGGCTGGAACTGGTCGACGGCCCGTTGTACGCGCACGAAACCGCCCGGCTCGCGAAGCCGCCGGAAAGGGTGGTGCTGGCCGCCTGCGAACTCGCGATGAGTCACATCCGGCCCGGCGAGGAGGCGCTCGGTTTCGCCGGGACGCTGCTGGCCAGTGGTTCGCGGACGGTCATCGGCGCGATCGCGCGGGTCGGCGACAAGGCCGCCGCCGCCGCGATGTCCGACCTGCACCGGCGGCTGGCTTCGGGGACCGCGCCCGCTTTGGCACTCGCGGAAGCGACCGCCGCCGATCCGCTGCGGCGTCCCTTCCTGTGCCTGGGGGCGGGCTGACTCGCTGCGCGTGCTGGGGTGATGGCTCCCTTCGCGGCGTGCTGGGTGGGGTGATGGCTCCCTTCGCCGCGCGCGATGCGGTGAAAGCTCCCTTCGCGGCGTGCCGGGTGGGGTGATGGCTCCCTTCGCCGCGCGCGATGCAGTGATGGCTCCCTTCGCCGCGTCCTATGCGGCTATGGCGTCCTTCAGTTCCCACAGGAGTTGTCCACAACCACCGTCACCTGTGGACAACTCCGCCGAGCGGCCCTGCCCCGCCCCCATCGCCGGTAGACTGGACTCGGGGTCGCCCCCCTTGGGAAGGGCGGGGGGTGGGGTCAGGTGCGTTCCGCGTGTTTCACCAGGCGAGTGGCCAGGATGGAGATCACGGTGCGCAGTGCCGTGCGGACGGCGGCGCCGGTGCCGGGCAGCGGTTCGGTGAACCGGCCGGTCCAGCGCAGGTCCGTGCCGCCGGAGGCGTTCGGCGTGAACGAGACTTCGGCGCGATAGTCCTTCAGCAGCGCGAGACCCGCGAAGCCGTAGACGTGCTTTCGGTCCTGTTCGTACTCCAGCGTCTCTTCGTGGAGATACACCGGCCACAGCCCGACGGCCCGGACTGCGCCCACCTCGCCCGTGTCGGGCTTCCGCGCCCAGCGCGAGTGGAACACCACCGGCTTCGCCCATTCCGACCACCGGGAACCATCGGCCTCCAGCGCGAACAGTGAAGCGGGCGGGGCACTGCTCGTCCGGTTGACCTCGAAGGAGTACGTCTTGCCCATGCGGCGACGATAACCGCTCCGAACGCCACGGATAAGTGGTCGAGGATGACGGGGCCGCCTCCGGCGACGTTGCGAAAGCCACTTTCGCAACCTTCAACGTTGTGAAAGTGGCTTTCGCAACGTGCCACCCTCGCCCGTACCGTCGCATGAGTGAAGATAGGGACGTGAGCACGCCGCGCCGCGAGATCGCCGCACCGCATTGGCTGGTGCAGCTGCTCCGCAGCACACCGGTTCCCATTCCGTGGAACATGGTCGCCCGCGCCGTCCTCGCCCTCGCCATCCCGTTGGCCGTCGGCTACGCGCTCGGCGACATCGGCGTCGGCGCGCTCATCTCCACCGGCGCCCTGCCCACCGTCCTTTCCGAATCCGCGGGCCCGTACCGCTACCGCGCCCGGCGGCTCGGCGGAGCCACCGCGGCGGCGGGTCTCGGCTACTTCGCCGGGTTGATCACCGGCGGCATCCCCGCCGCGTCCATCCCGGTCGTCGTCGGAGTCGCGGCGGTGTCCGCGCTGATCAGCGCGGCCGGCAGCAACGCGTCGGTCGCCGGGCTCCAGATGTTCGTCTTCTGCGTCCTCGGCACCGGCCAGCACGTCACCGGCCTGCGCGTCGAAGTCCTCCTCGGCTACTTCTGCGTGGGCGCCGCCTGGAGCCTGCTCGTCGCGCTCGCCACCTGGACCTTCCGCGCCACCAGCCCCGAACGCGGCGCCGTCGCACACGTCTACGTCGAACTCGCCGCGATGCTGTCCGCGACCGACGAAGCCACCTCCCGCGTCGCGCGCCACCAGCTCACGACCGCGATGAACACCGCGTACGACCGGCTGCTCACCGCGCGATCCTGGCTGTCGGGCCGCGACGCCACCTACCGCCAGCTGCTCAACCTGCTCTCGGCCAGCACCCCCGCCGTCGAGGCGTCGGTCGCGATGGTCAACGCCGGCCGCCACGCCCCGGAAGAAGTGATCGACCACTTCATCGCGACGTCGGCCGCCGTACTCGCGAACCAGGACCTGCCGGAGCCACCCGAGGCACCCGAAGACGCCGACCCGGTCCTCGCCGCGCTCTACGCCGGGCTCGCCCGGATAGGCAAGGGCGACAACCGGAAACGGCGCGAGATCCAGCCGTGGCACAAACGTCTTCGCGGCTGGGCGGGGTCGCTGATCTCCGGTCCGCTCACCTGGTTCGCCGCGCTGCGCCTCACGTTGTGCGTCGCGATCGCCGAAGTCGTCGCGCTGCTCGTCCCGTTCGAACGGTCCTACTGGATCACGCTCACCGTCGGCATCGTCCTCAAGCCCGACTTCGGCTCGGTCTTCGGCCGCGCCGTGCTGCGCGGTATCGGCACGGTGATCGGGGTGGGCATCGGCGCGGCCGTACTCGCGGCGGGCGGCGAAGGCTGGCTGCTGGTCCTCCTGATCGCCGTGTTCGCGGGCGGCGTCGCGGTCGGCAAGGTGCGAAACTACGGCATCCTCAGCGCCTTCGTGACCCCGCTGATCATCCTGCAGATGGACCTCGCCAGCACGGGAAGCTGGGACGTCGTACTCGCACGCCTCGTCGACACCGTGCTCGGCTGCGCGATCGTCCTGCTCTTCGGCTACCTGCTCTGGCCGGGCAGCCGGCGGCCGCAGGTCGGCGGACGGCTCGCCGACAGCCTCGACAGCCTGGTGAAGTACGTCGACAAAGGACTCGTGCTCGCGCCGTCGGGCGAAGCGCGATTGGAACGTTCTCGTGCCCGCCGCCGCGCCTACCGCGCACTGGCCGACCTGCGGACCGCGTTCCAGCAGGTCGTCGTCGAACCCTCCGCCGCCGGGCGGCAGGCCGTCGCGTGGTGGCCGGTGATCGCCGGGCTCGAACGCGTCGCCGACGCCGTCACCGAGGTCGGCGTCACCCTCGGCCGGGGTGCCCCCGCCCCGGCCGACGCCGACGTCGCCCTCCTGACCGCCGCCCTCGCCGAACTCGCGGCCGCGGTCCGCGAAGAACGGGAACCGGCGGAGATGCCGATGCCCGACAACGACCAGCTGTCCGGCGTCGTCGACCAGATCGGCGCCGCCTTCGACGCCGTGCGCGGCCCCGACCTCGTCGAACGCGCACCGTTGCGCCTGGTCCGCCGGTTCCTGCCGTACCACCGCCGCGCCTGACCACCCACCCGTACGGGGGATGAGTGAGCATCATCTCGAACTGACGTTCGAGTTTTCACGCATAATCGACCCATGCTCGACACTGGTGACACGCTGCCGCCGGGGCCGCGTCACCTGCGCATGGTGCGGCCCAACCAGCCCGTTTGGGTCGATCTCAAGCTGGTGTACCCCGTCGGCGCGGTGAAGACCCGCCTGCCGGACGGGCTGGATCTGACCGGAACGGTCCCCGGGTTGCTGGGGATGTGGCGGGCGACGACCACAGGACACTGGGTCGGCTGGGTCACCTTCCAGCTCGGTCCGGTCGGCCGGGGCGGCACGACACATTCGCAGTGGGTACTGGCCGAGGCGCTGCGCCCGCGCGAGGAGCGGAACACCTGGTCGGGGAGCTTCCCCTCCGAGCGGAGGCGATGACCCGTCCCGTCTCATGGGCACCGTTGACCGCGCGCCAAATCGCGCCCACGATGGCCACGTGTCCGTCCACTGGGAGTCCGCGCCGACGCGTTCGGCCGGCGAAGGCGTCGTCGCGTTGTTCCTGCGCCGTGGACGGTTGGGCTCCCCGCCCGCGTAGCTCCTCATCTCGCCAAGTCATCCGACGGTGAATCCTGGGAGCACGTATGTCCATCGAACTGCCCGACCGTGTCCGCCTCCGCCCCGCGACCGTTCCCGACGGCGGGATCCTCGAAGGGCCGCGGCTGCTGCGGCGCCTGCCGGAGGGCGTCGAAGAACGCCCGTACGAGCTTTTCTCGCTACGCCCGCTGGGAAGGGTGATCGGCGCCGAGATCGGCGGCGTCGACCTCGCCCGGCCGCTGACGCCCGCTCTCCACGCCGAGCTGAACCGCGCGCTGCTGGAGTGGAAGGTGCTGTTCTTCCGCGATCAGGACATCACTTCGGCGCATCAGCGCGCGTTCGCCGCCAACTGGGGTGAACTGGAGACGAACCCGTTCATCCCGAAGGGGGAGACCGAGGACACCACCCGGTTCACCCGCTCGGCGAGCATGCCCGCCTTCGAGAACATCTGGCACGTGGACGTCACGTTCCGGCCCGAGCCCGCGCTCGGTTCGGTGCTGCGGCTGATCGAGGTCCCGCCGGTCGGCGGCGACACGATGTGGGCCGACATGGCCGCCGCCTACGACAACCTGCCGGACGACATCCGCGAGCGGATCGACGGGGCGACCGCGGTGCACGACTTCATCCCCGGCTTCGACCGCTTCTCCGATCCGGAGCTGCTGTCGCGTCACCAGGACGCGTTCCCGCCGGTCGAGCATCCGGTCGTCCGCACACATCCGGAGACCGGGCGACGCACCCTCTTCGTGAACCAGGCGTTCACGACGCACATCGTCGGCATGGACCGCGACGAGAGCGACCGGCTCCTGCGGTACCTGTTCAGCCGGGCGCACATCCCGGAGTTCCAGGTGCGCTTCGCCTGGCGGCCGGGTTCGGTGGCGTTCTGGGACAACCGCGCCACCCAGCACTACGCCGTCAACGACTACCACCCGCACGCGCGGGTGGCCGAACGCGTCGCCATCGTGGGCGATCGGCCGTTCTGAGCGTCCCCACGACGGGTGATCGCCGGGGCGGGCCGGCCGCTTCTTGTGTGACGATGTGCCCATGGGCATCAACTTCGACGAATTGAAGAACAAGGCCACCGACGCTCTCCGCGAGCACAACGACAAGATCGAGGGCGGCCTGGACAAGGCGGCGGACTTCGCGAAGTCGAAGTTCTCCGGTCACGACTCGCAGATCGACTCCGGGGTCGAGAAGGCGAAGGGCTTCATCAACAAGTTCGACGACACCCCCGACAACCCGCCCCAGAACCCCCAGCCCCAGAACCCGCCGCAGGGCCAGTAACTCCCCGCATTTCGTCCTCTGGACGCGGTACTTGCACGCGCAAGGACCGCAACCAGAGGACGAAACGCGTCAGGAGACCTCGCCGATCGCGGTCTCGCCTTCGATCGCGGTGATCCGGCCGCCGCGCTCGCCGAGCGCGATCAAACCGTCGCGCGCGTCCGGCGCGCCCAGACTGATCCGGACCCCGGCGCGTTCCGCGTCCTTGGCGGCCGCGAACGCTTGCGCCCCTTCGTGACCCGCGTTGACCGTCACCGCCAGACCGCCCGTCGACGCCAGCGATCCCCGCGCGGCGCCCAGCCGCCCGAGCGCCTCGTCGACGATGGGCAGCAGCGCGTCCCGGTTGCCCTCGGTCATCGCCCGCACCAGCGCCGGGCTCGACCCGGCCACCCGCGTGCCGTCCGTGTAGGACCCGGCGGCCAGCGACATCGCCAGCGGCCCGCCCTGCGCGCCGATCGTGGCCAGGATGGCCGCGAAGATATGCGGCAGATGCGAGATCCGCGCGACCGTCTCGTCGTGCGAGTCCGCCGGCAGCGGCACGACATGCGCGCCGACGTCCAGCACCAGCTGGGCGACCTCCGCCCACGCGGTCAGATCGGTGTCGTGTTCGACGCCCAGCACCCACGCCGCGCCACCGAACAGCGCCGGATTGCTCGCCTTCCAGCCGGAGTTCGCCGTCCCGGCCATCGGATGCCCGCCGACGAACTTCGCGTACGGCGCGCGACGGCGGACCGAGTCGAGCACCGGGCCCTTCACGCTGGTCACGTCGGTGAGCACGCAGTGCCCGGCGACCCGGGAAACGGTGCGGAGCACCTCCTCGACCGCGGGCAGCGGTACCGCGAGCACGATCATCGCGTCCCGCTCCGCCGCCTTGCCCAGCGCGGCTTCGACCTGCGTCGTCACGTCGAAACCCGCTCTGCTGGCGGCGTCCGCGTCAGCTTCGGAGGTCGTCGCCCCGAACGTGGTGCGGCCGATCGAATGCGCCGCGCGCAGCAGCGAACCACCGATCAACCCGAGCCCGATCACGCATACGTCCCGCACAAGGGTTCATCCTGCCATCTAGGTGGCCACTCGTCAGAGCTTGTGGGCGGAGCTGGAGCCGCATGTCCGAAGCGCCCGACACGTGAACCCGCCTTGGCCGAGGCCTCGCTATCGCGGCGGCAGGGCGCCCTGTCCGACTTCGTGAGATGGATGCTCCGGGAGCGCCCTGTCGACGTCGATCGCGAACGCGGGTTCATCGCCAGGAGTTCAGAGAACGGCGGCCAGGCGGGTTCCCTGGTCGATGGCCCGTTTGGCGTCCAGTTCGGCCGCGACGTCGGCACCGCCGATCAGGTGCACCGGGAGTCCGGCCGCCCGCAGGTCGTCCACGAGGTCGCGCACCGGCTCCTGCCCCGCGCAGACGACGACCGTGTCGACATCGAGCACGCGCGGCCGGTCACCGACGGTGATGTGCAGGCCGTCGTCGTCGATCCGGTCGTAGGTGACCCCGGTGAGCTGCTCGACGCGTTTGGCCTTCAGCGCGGCCCGGTGCACCCAGCCGCTGGTCTTGCCCAGCCCCCCGCCGATCCCGGACTTCTTGCGCTGCAGCAGGAACACCTGCCGCGGTGACGGCTCGACCTTCCGCTCGGTCAGCCCGCCCGCGGCCCGCTCGGGATCGGTGACGCCCCATTCGGCCATCCACGCGTCCAGATCGAGCGCGGGGGAGGTGGTGTGCGTCAGGAACTCGCTGACGTCCACGCCGATCCCGCCCGCGCCGATCACGGCGACCTTGCCGCCCACCGGCTTCCCGTGCCGGACGACGTCCACATAGGACAGAACCTTGGGGTGGTCGATACCGGGCAGCGACGGCACCCGCGGTGTCACGCCGGTGGCCAGGACGACCTCGTCGAACCCGGCGTCGACCAGGTCGGCGGCGGCGACGCGCGTGCCGAGGCGCACCTTGACGCCGGTGACCTCCAACCGCCGCGTGTAGTACCGGATGGTCTCCGCGAACTCCTCCTTGCCCGGGATCTTCCGAGCGATCCCGAACTGGCCACCGATCTCGTCGTCGGCTTCGAAGAGTTCGACCGCGTGCCCGCGTTCGGCGAGGCCGGTCGCGGCCGCGAGCCCGGCGGGACCCGCGCCGACGACGGCGACGCGTTTGGTCTTGCGGGTGGGCGAAAGCGTCAGCGTGGTCTCGTGACCCGCACGCGGGTTCACCATGCAGGACACCAGCTTCCGCTTGAAAGCGTGGTCGAGGCAGGCCTGGTTGCACGCGATGCAGGTGTTGATCTCGTCCTCGCGCCCGCTCTCGGCCTTGCGGATCCATTCCGGGTCGGCGAGGAACGGCCGCGCCATCGACACCAGGTCGGCGTCGCCGCCGGCCAGCGCCTCCTCGGCGACCTCGGGCATGTTGATCCGGTTCGACGTGACCACCGGGATCCCGACGTGCGGTTTGAGCTTGCCGGTCACCCAGGTGAACGCCGCGCGAGGCACGGACGTCACGATCGTCGGTACCCGGGCCTCGTGCCAGCCGATACCGGTGTTGATGATCGTCGCGCCCGCCTCTTCGACCTCCTTGGCCAAAGCGACGACGTCTTCCCAGCTTTGCCCGCCCTCGACGAGGTCCAGCATGGACAGCCGGTAGATGATGATGAAGTCCTCGCCGACCGCTTCCCGCGTGCGGCGCACGATCTCGACGGCGATCCGGCGCCGGTTTTCCGCGCTGCCGCCCCATTCGTCGGTGCGTTTGTTGGTCCGCTCGGCGAGGAACTGGTTGATGAAGTAGCCCTCCGACCCCATGATCTCGACGCCGTCGTAGCCCGCTTCCTTGGCCAGGAAGGCACAATCGGCGAAAGCGCGGATCTGGCGCAGCACGCCGTACCCCGAGAGCGCCCGCGGTTTGAAGGGATTGATCGGCGCCTTGATACCCGACGCGGAAACGCTCAGCGGGTGATAGGAATACCGGCCCGCGTGCAGGATCTGCAGCGCGATCTTGCCGCCCGCTTCGTGCACCGGGTCGGTGAGTTGCTTATGTGCCTTGGCTTCCGCGCGCGTCGAGAGCTTCGACGCCAGCGGCAGGAGCCAGCCGGTCCGGTTCGGCGCGAAGCCGCCGGTGACGATCAGCCCGACGCCGCCGCGGGCGCGTTCGGCGTAGTACTCGGCCAGTTGCGGGAAATGCGCTTCCTTGTCTTCGAGACCGGTGTGCATCGAACCCATGATCACCCTGTTGCGCAGGGTGGTGAAGCCGAGATCGAGCGGGGACAGCAGGTTCGGGTACGGGCTCATCGCTGGTCCTTACGCATCGTGGTGGAATGCCCGGAGGACTTCTTCGAGCCACTCGACGTGGCCCTGTTCGGTTCGGATTCCTCCGCGCAGCACGAGGAACTGGTGCAACGACTGTCCACTGAGGACGCTGGGGTCGGGGAAGTCGCGCTTCTCGATCAGCAGGTACGCGTCGAGCTGTGCCGCGTGCGCGTCGCGATGCCGGGTGACCTCGGCGGCGACGGCGGCCGGATCGCCGAGCGCCGCGCCGCGGATCTTCACGGCGAGCTCCCTGGCGGTGGCCGACGGATCGGGTTCGGCGAGCCAACGGGCGAGTTCGGCCCGCCCCGCGTCGCCGACGGTGTACACCTTCTTGTCGGGTTTCCCGGACTGCGCGACGTGGTCGACGGCGACCCAGCCGGCGTCCTCCATCCGCTTGAGGACGCGGTAGATCTGCTGGTGGGTGGCGTTCCACCACAGCCCGATGGACTTCTCGAAGCGGCGCGTCAGCTCGTAGCCCGAGCCGGATCGCTCGGACAGCGAAACCAGGATCGCGTGCTCCAATGCCATGCACCTAGTTTCATATGCACCTAGTTGCACTGCAAGGCGACGCGCGTCACAAGTACGTGAAGGCCCCCTTCATTGCGTTAGGCGCAATGAAGGGGGCCTTCACGTACTTGCAGAGCTACGGCTTGCGGGCGATCCCGCCGATGACGCGGGACTCCGAAGGTGAAGCGGCGAAGATCGTCTTCTCGTCCGGGTGCCACGCCGGCGCGTAGACCAGGCCCGGCTCCAGCAGCGGCCAGCCGCCGAAGAAGCGCCGGAACTCGTCCATGGTGCGCAGGAAACCGGGGTTCGTCGTGGTCTCGTAGTACTCGAGGATGTCCAGAAGCGCCTGCTTCTCCTCCTCGTTGGCCGGGTTCTCGTTGGTCATCTGGGAAAGCACCAGCAGCGAACCCGGGGCGAGCCGGTCGCGGTAGAAGTCCAGCAGCCCGTCGGGATCCTGCTCGTCCTTGATGAAGTGCATGACCGCGTTGACCACCAGCGCGACCGGCTCCCGGACGTCGATGATGCCGGAGTCCATCACCCGGTCCCACAGGTCCTGGGGGTCGAACAGATCCGCGGCGATGGCGTGGTGGCGATCCGGGTCGGCGGTGTCGGCGAGCAGCAACGTCGAATGCGCGAGCGCGATCGGCTCGTTGTCGATGTAGAGGACGTGCGTGTCCTCCTGCGGCCGCGCCTCGTCGGCGACCTCGTGCACGTTGCCGGCCGTCGGCAGGCCGGAACCGATGTCGACGAACTGCTTGATGCCCAGCTCAGCGCAATGCCGCACGGCCCGGCCGAGGAACTGCCTGCTGGTCTTGCAGTAGTCGCCCATCAGCGGCAGACGCTCGCGCACCTTCTCGGCGAAGTTGCGATCGATGGCGTAGTGGGTGTCCCCGCCGATGAAGTAGTCGTAGACCCGCGCCGCGGACGGCCGGTCCAAGCTGTTCTCGACGGCCTTGAGCGCCGCGTCGTGATCGATCATCGTCATCCCTTTGTCCGCGCCGGAAATCCCATGCTAACCGGCCGGGACGTAGGCCTCGCGGTAGGCGTTCACGGATTCGGTCAGGCGATCGAGCTCCGCGCGGGTGCGGGCGAGACCGGCCGCGTCGAGGCCCATCGCGTCGCCGATGATCTTCGGGATCCCGCTCGCGCGCTCCCGGAGCCGGGCGCCGTCCCCGGTCAGGCTGATCCGGACGGACCGCTCGTCGTCGGCTTGCCGGACGCGCTCGACCAGTCCGGACTTCTCCAGTCGTTTGAGCAGCGGCGACAGCGTGCCGGAATCGAGGTTCAGCACGGTGCCGAGCTCCTTGACCAGCCGCTCGTCCTCCTCCCAGAGCGCGAGCATCACCAGGTACTGCGGATAGGTCAGGCCCAGATCGTCGAGCACCACGCGATAGAGCGCGGTCACGGCGCGCGATGCCGCGTAGAGCCCGAAGCACAGCTGATCGTCCAGGCACAGCGATCCGGTGTTGTCCGTCGGCATCGGTCCTCCTCGTTCCCCCATGGTGCGTCGATCATGCCGCAGATCGCCACTCGAGTGAGCCAAATCTCCTTGAGTACATTTTAGTTGTGCACAATTGAGTTGCGAGCTACCTTGGGCGCATCGACTTCGGAACCCAGGAGGCAGAAATGACCGCCAACCCGCACAACCTGGCCCTCGAACCGGCCGCGCAGGCCTTCGTCGAGGCCACCGCCACCCCGCCGTTCCTCTTCCAGCTGCCGCCGGAGGAAGGCCGCAAGGCCGTCGACGAGGTCCAGGGCGGTGACGTCGAACTGCCCGCCGCGGACGTCGAGACCACGCAGGTGGACGGCGTCGAGGTCCGCATCGTGCGGCCTCAGGGCGCGAGCGGGCCGCTGCCCGTGATCGTCTACGTCCACGGCGCCGGCTGGGTCTTCGGCAACTTCCACACCCACGAGCGCCTGGTCCGCGAGCTCGCGGTCGGCGCGGGCGCGGCCGTCGTCTTCCCCGAATACGACCGCTCGCCCGAGGCGCGCTACCCCGTCGCCATCGAGCAGAACTACGCCGTGGCGAAGTGGGTCGCCGAACACGGCGCCGAAAACGGGCTCGACGGCACGAAGATCGCGATCGCCGGAGACTCCGTCGGCGGGAACATGACCGCGGCGCTCACCCTGCTCGCGAAGCAACGCGGCGACGTCACCTTCCGCCAGCAGGTGCTCTTCTACCCGGTCACCGACGCGAACTTCGACACAGAGTCCTACCGGCGGTTCGCCGAGGGCTACTTCCTCGCCCTCGACGGCATGAAGTGGTTCTGGGACCAGTACACGACCGATCCGGCGCAGCGCGCGGAAATCACCGCGTCGCCGTTGCGCGCGAGCCTCGACGAGCTCGCGGGCCTGCCGCCCGCACTGGTGATCACCGCCGAGGCCGACGTCCTGCGTGACGAGGGCGAGGCGTACGCCGCCAAACTGCGTCAGGCCGGGGTTCCGGTGACCGCCGTGCGGTACCAGGGCATCGTGCACGACTTCGTCATGCTCAACACGTTGCGCGGAACGCACGCCGCGGAAGCCGCGATCTCGCAGGCGATCGGGGTGCTTCGCGCCGCACTCGAAGGCTGACGGTCCGTCCGGGGTGACGCGTGTCACCCCGGACAACACTTTCCGGCGGCCGCACGTCTCTTGATCCGGATGTGGGAAGCGCGGCGCGGGGGCGTGCCGCCGCCGGGAGGGACGATCGCCATGGGACTGGGCTTGAGCGCCATCCGGCTGGATTCGACCCTGAACCTCGTCATCGTCGTGGTGCTGGCCCTGCTCGCGATCATCGCCGTTCCGTTCTTCTGGGAACGCTGGCGCCGCAAGCTTTTCGGCCGCAGCGCCACGATCGTCCTCGCGGTGGTGCTGATCGTGGTCGGCACCGGGATGGGTGGGAACATCATCGGCGGGTTCTTCCCGACGGTCGGCGCCCTGTTCGGCACCGGTGTGTACTCGGGGCAGGGGGTCGACGCCGTCGGTGGGCAGAACGGCGCGGACCTGGACAAGCTGGGCGCCGGCGGGGCGACGCGCGCCAAGGAGGGCAAGGGTTCCGTCGTGTACATGACGGTGACCGGCAAGCGCACCGGCCTGACCCGTGATGTCTCGGTGTATTTCCCGCCCCAGTACTACGGTTCCGCGTACCAGGGCTTCAAATTCCCGGTCATCGAATGGATCCCGAACTATCCGTCCGGGCCGGAAGTGGTCACCGGTCCGTACGGACTGCCCGCTCAGCTCGACGCGGCCATCGCGAGGAACGCGCTCCCGCCGTCACTGGTGATCATCCCGGATCCGACCGGGAAACCGAAGATCGGCCACGACACCCAGTGCGTCGACGAGGTCGACGGATCGGCCAACGACACCTACCTGACCGCCGACATCCGCGACTGGGCGATCGAGAAACTCGGCGCCAATCCGCAGCGGAAGGCGTGGACGATGGCGGGCTGGTCCTCGGGCGGGTACTGCGCGATGAACCTCGTGACCCGGCACCCGCAGTGGTACGGCCAGGCGGCGAGTGTCAGCGGCTACGCGGAAGCTTCGGTGGACGCGGAGACGGAGAACCTGTTCAAGGGCAGACAGGACATCATCGACGCGAACAAGGTCACGCTGAACCTGCAGAAGCACCCCTCGCCGGTGGACATCCTGGCGATCGCGGGGGACAAGGAAGGCTTCGAGAGTTCCTCGCTCGATCAGCTCCAGGCGGCCGTCCGCACGCCCGCGACGCTGTCGTCGTGGCGAATCCCGGACGCCGGCCACAACATGAACACCTTCAAGACGCAGATCCCCGACGTGCTGGCGTGGATCGGCGCGCGGACCCTGCCGCCGTCCGCGCCGCAGGACAAGAAGATCGTCACCAACGGCGGGGTCAAGCCGTGGCCGCTGCCGAACACCGGAGCCAAGGGCGCGCTGGTCGACGTCGTCGAGTAGCTACCCGCGCCTGGCGCGATATGCCTTGGGGTACAAGCGAAGCCGGTCGGGCACGCGGTTCCCGGCCGCCCTCGTGACTGCGCCGAGGCGCCGGAGCCGCCGCTCGTCCGCATCTGTCCACTTGAGACTCAAGCGGTCGCGAAGCACCGGCGGAAGCAAGCCGATCGCGCACAGGGTCAGCACGTTCCCGCCCGCTGGCCGGACGGGGCGCCACAAGGCCTCCGGCAGGAACCACCACGGAGGCGGTGGCGTGTCCCGCATGGTGATCGAGTGGAGCAGTTCCCGGACCGTGCGGTTGTCCTCGAGCCGGTTCGCGACGACGTCGTCGAAGTAGGCCTCGAATCCATCGAGGTCCTCGGGCATGTGGTGCTCGCGAAGGCCGAGCAGCAGGCCGAGACGGCGCCATTCCGCGTAGAAGCGGTTCTTTTCGTTGTGGGACAAGGGATGAATGAACACCTCCTGCATGCGGATCGTCGTCCAGAAGGTCGATCCGTGCACCCATCGGTAGGCCTCGGGGTTCAGCGCGTGATAGCGCTCGCCGTGGTGGTCGACGCCCTTGATCGCCTTGTGCAGCTCGCGGAGCCGTTCGGCCTCGGCGACCGCCTCCCGGCCGCCGAAAACCTGGCACAGCAAGGAATCGATGGTCCGGTCGAGCCTGCCCCACGGGTCTTCGGTGTAGTTCGAATGGTCGTGGACACCGGCGCCGACCACCGGATGCGCGACCTGCAGCAGCAACGCCGTCCCCGCCCCGAGCAGCAGTCTCCGGTCGCCGACCACTCGCCAGGCGACGGAATCCGGGCCGAGCGGGGTCACGGCGGGCAGGCGGGCTTCGGTGCTCATGACGACCTCCCGGGAGAGCGGCGTGCGGCCACTGTCCCACCTTGTTTACAGGTCGTCAATAGCCGGGCGGAGCGCCCTCACCACGTCGGACACCCGTTTGCCGGCACCGGTGTAGGTGGTCGACGACGGCTGGGAGGTCAGGACGACGACGATGTGGCGATCGTCCTCACCGACGGTTCCGGAGCTGTGCAGGATCCGGGAGCCGCGGCAGCAAGACCAGCCTTGCTTGATCGACCAGCGAAGGGAACCGACGGCGTCCGGGATGCCGAAATACTGCCGGATCCCGTCGGATCCGCTCTCCGTCGCGCCGCTCAACGCCCGCATGATCGTCGTCCGCGTCCCCGCGCCCGCCTTCTCCAGCAGATAGCGGTAGATCTTCGCGACGTCCGCGGCGGTGATCCGGGTGTCGCCCCAGCGGCCGGGGTCCTCGGGCGGCCGCGTCCCGCCGAGGCCGATCTTGCCCGCCCATCGGGTGACGATGGCCGGTCCGCCGAGGGCCGTCCACAGCCTGCTGGCGATGTCGTCGTCGCTGACCGAGAGCATCCGTTGCACGGTGCTCGCCGGTGTGCCCGCTTGAAGCGCTTCCAGCGCGATGAGGAGCTTCACCAGGGAAGCCGAGGTGTAGGCCCGCTCCGGCTTGAGGGAAACCGTGGTCTTGGTGGCGATGCGGTCGTAGACGACCACGCTCACCTGCCCACCGGGGACGAGTTCCGCGAGCTCCTCGGTGTCCACGGACTTCGGCGGTGATCCCGGTGCCGCCGAAGAGGAAGGCGGCGACGGGGACGGGGACGGGGACTCGGCCGGTTCCGGTTCGGCTTCGAGGGTGACCACCGTCTCGGCCGCGGCCGCGACCGCCGCCGGGCCCGGACGCGACCGCGGAACCAGCACCATCGCGAGGACGGCGCCCAGGCACAACCCCACCAGGAGAATGACTCCGCTCACCTTGCCCACACGACCTGTTGACCGGATCACCCGATCGTGTTCACGGTTAGGCCGTTCGGCCGCCTCTGTTTGCCCGGGAGGACCCCGGGGTATCCGGCACCCAAGCCTGAATTCAGGTCGCCAACTCTGGGAGGCGGAGCAATGGCACGTGCACAACGCGCTCGTATCCGGACCGCGGGCCTGCAGCCCGCGCAGGTTCTCGCCGGGCTGTCGAGCCTGGCCTTCCTGGTGTTCGGGATAGTGGGCTTCACCAGGACCGGGTTCGCCGATTTCGCCGGTCGCAGCGACGCGACGGTGCTCGGATTCTCGGTGAATCCCCTTTACAACCTCGGATTCGTCCTGCTGGGCGCGATCGGTCTGCTGCTGACCTTCGGCTCGGGCCGGTCCAGGGTCTTCGGTCTCCTGACGTTCGTCGCCTTCGGGGCGCTGTTCGTCTGGGGTCTGATGATCGCCGGGACCGTTTCGACGAATCCGGTCTCAGAGGCGGGGAATCCGTTCAACCTCAACGCGACGGACAACTGGCTGCACCTCGGCCTCGCCGCCCTCGGGCTGCTGATCGCGGTCCTGCCGGCGCGGCACAAGGTGCTGCTGCCGGAGGACGAGAACGAGAACGTGGTGACGGGCCGGGCCGACAGCGCCACGGTCGTCGAGCCTCTTCCGGACACTTCGCGACGGGCGAAGCACGAGAAAGGCCCGGCCGTCGCTCGTGACGAGCGACCGCCGGGCCTGGCCCACTAGGTCTCAGTAACCGTAGTCCTGGGCGGGAGCGCCTTCCTCCTTCTTGGGGGCGGCGTTCCCGCTCTGGGCCGCCTTGTTCTTCACCGGCGCGGTGCTCTTGCAGCCCGCGGGCTCGATGACGAACCAGGTTCCGCCGACACCGTGCCCGTTCGCCTCACCGGCGTTCGCGTCCTTGGCGTAGCGGTAGACGGCCCAGCCGCCGACGGTGACCTGCGTGGTGCCGTCCGCGCGCTTCACCGTGCCGAGCAGCTTCGGGTCGATGCCCTCGAGCTGGACGTCGCCCTCGGCGAGCACCGGCGGCCAGGTCTTCGCGCAGTCACCGTTGCAGGTCGGCTGCTTGTTCTTCTTGTCCTTGGTGAACATGTAGAGGGTGAAGCCCTCCTTGTCCACAATGGCCGGTCCGATGCCGTCGACGTTGGTCGCGACCAGCTTCGTGGCGCCGTCCTTCTGTTCGGCCGGAGCCTCTTCCTTCGCGGCCTGGCCCGCCTTGCCGCCCTTGGCGTTCGCGGCATACCAAGTGCTGCCGACGCCCTGTCCCTTGGTCTCGCCCGCCTTGGCGTCCTTGGCGTAGCGGTAAAGCGCCCAGCCGCCGACGGTGACCTGCTTGCGGCCGTCGGCGCGGGTCACCTCGCCGACCAGCGCCTGATCCACGCCCTCGATCTGGACGTCGCCCTCGGCCAGCATCGGCGGCCAGGTCTTCGCGCAGTCACCGTCGCAATTGGACTTCGGCGGCTTCGCGCTGTCTTTGTCGAAGCGGTACAACGTGAACCCGTCCTTGTCGACGAGTACCTGGCCGAGGTCGCCGGCGTCGGCCACGGCCACCTTGGTCTCGCCCTTGGCCGCGGGGGCGTTCCCTCCCGCCCCGGCCACCGCGGCGGCGGGAGCGACGGCGGGCGCCGCCGTCTCGGTGCCGCCCGAGCAGGCCGACAACGCCACCAGGCCCACGGCCGCGGACGCCGCTGCGACGACGAAACGCTTGCGAAGCATGGGATTTCTCCTTGTTCGTAGGGGTTCCGCGGCTTGGCGCGGTGAGCTCGTACCCCCTACACGGAGCCGGTGCGGGACCGGTTCAAGGAGTTTTCGGATTTTCTTCGCGCGCCTCCAGCGCGGCGTCGGTGAGCGCCCCGGCCGACCCGGTGTAGTTCGCCGGATCCAGCAGCTCGGCGAGGGAATCCGCGGGGAGGACTCCGGTTAGCTCCGGCAGGCCGGAAAGAACTTCGCCGAGCGCCCTGCCCTGCTCCAGTGCGAGCTTGGACGCGCGTCCCAGCGCCTCCTTGGCCCGCGCCTTGCCGAGCAGCGGGGCGAGCACGGTCGACAGGCGCTCGGAGACGATCTGGCCGTGTGTGAGGCCGAGGTTCTCGCGCATGCGCTCGTCGTGCACGACCAGGCCTCGGGCGAGCTCGGCCGCCGTATGCGCGGCGCCGCCGGTCAGGCGCAGGCATTCGCGCAGCAGCTGCCACTCGGCGTGCCACGCGCCCGCGGACCGTTCGTCCTCGGAGAGCACGGTCTGGGTGACGCCCGTGGCCAGCACCGGGACCTGGAGGGCGGCCGACCGGATCAGCGTCGCGAGCACCGGATTGCGCTTGTGCGGCATCGCCGAGGACCCGCCACGCCCCTCACCCGCCGGCTCGGTGACCTCCCCGACCTCGGTGCGCGTCAGGAACTGGACGTCGACCGCGATCTTCCCGAGCGCGGCGGCCGTGAACGCGAGGGCGGCCGCGAGGTCCGCCGTCGGGGTGCGGAGGGCGTGCCAGGGGAGCGTGGTCTCGGCCAGACCGGTCTCCTCGGCGAAGGCCGTCTGGAGCCGCTGCGGATAGCCGTCGGGCAGATCGGCGAGGCGCGCGTACTCGGCGTACGCGGCCCTCGTGCCCGCCGCGCCACCGAGCGAGACCGGGAGGACGACACGGTTCAGCCGGTCGAGCGCGTCGAGCGTCAACTGGCGCCAGCCCGCCGCCTTGAGCCCGAACGTGGTCGGGACCGCGTGGGCGGTGAGGGTGCGCCCGGCCATGAGCGTGTCGCGATGCGCGCGGGCGAGGCCGGCCAGCGCGTCCGCCGTCGCCTCGAGGTCCGAGACGAGGAGCGTCCGCGTCCGCGCGGCGACCAGCATCATCGCGGTGTCGAAGATGTCCTGGCTCGTGGAGCCGCGATGGACGTACTCCGTCCCGGCGGCCTCGGTCAGCTCCTTGATCAGCCCCACGACCGGGTTCGCCGTCTCGCGAGCCGCCCTCGCCAACCCGACCACGTCGATCTCGACCGACGCGGCGGCCTCGGTGATCGCCTCCGCGGCGGCCCGCGGGATCAGCCCGGTGGCGGCCTGAGCCCTGGCGAGCGCCGCCTCGGTGTCCAACAGTGCCCGCACCCAGGCGAGATCACCCGTCGCCGCCTCGGCGGGCGTGCCGGCGCGGACCGGGGACAGGAGGCCGGAATCGGGATCGGCGTTCATCGGCCCAGCATCGCATTTCAAGGTTTCAGTGGCCTGTCCTCCCGTCGATGCGCTCGCGCAGCAGATCGGCGTGGCCGGCGTGACGCGCGTACTCGGCGATGTGATGCGTCAACAGCCAACGCAGCGAGAACGGCTCGCCGTCACGGCGGCTCTTGCCCGTGTCGTCGAGCGACGCGGCCGCCACGATCTCGCGCGACCGCGCGCACTCGTCGTGCCACGCCGCCCACGCGGCCTCGACGTCGCCGCCGGTGTCCTCGAAGTCCTGCTCGGGCCACTCGTCGGAGTAGTAGAGCAGCGGGACGTCCTCACCCGCGAACTGCAGGCGGAACCACCAGCGCTCGACGCCGGTGAGGTGCCTGAGCAGCCCGTGCAGCGACAAGCCGGACGGCTCGACCGCCCGCAGCGCCATCTGCTCCGGCGTCAGCCCCTGGCACTTCAGCTCGAAGGTGCGGCGATGCCAGTCGAGGGTGGACGTCAGGATCTCGCGCTCACTCGCCACGCGCGGAGGCTTCGGACGGTCGCCCTCCCAGCTCGCCGCGTAGTTCTCGTCAGGGATCGTGTCCATGCCCCGACCTTGGCAGACACCCCCGACAATTCCGTGGCGCTCGGGCGGCCGCCCCGCCATCCTGGTGGTCGACGGCGGTCTACTAGACTCAGCCGCACGGGCCGTTAGCTCAATTGGTAGAGCTGCGGACTTTTAATCCGTAGGTTCTGGGTTCGAGCCCCAGGCGGCCCACCATCAGATTTTCGCTGGCTACTGTCCTGCGGCCTCTCGGCTAACTCGACGGCACTGAAGCCCTGAGCGGACCGTGTGTCTCGTGTCCATCGCCGGCGACGCGGCTGCTGCCTCCTTCCAACCGGGCGAAAACGATCACGTTGTCGCGGTAGGAGCGCGCGGTCCCGTCGAAGGAGCCGCCGCAGGTGATCAGTCGCAGTTCCGGACCGCCAGTGCGGCCGTAGACCTCCTTGGTGGGGAAGCGATCTTTGGGGACGCGAATGGTTCGGTGCACCACGAAGGTGACGACGGAGCCGTCCGCGCGTTCGATGGTGACGCGGTCACCCGCCGCGAGTTCGTGCAGCCGGAAGAAGATGCCGGGCTGGGCCCTGCCGTCGACGTGACCGACGATCACCGCTGGCCCGGTCTGCCCGGGCGCCGGTCCCGGCTCGTACCAACCGGCCTGCATCGGAGTGGCCACCGACGGGATTTGCATCCGCCGGTTCGCGTCGAGTCCGAGCTTGATCAGCGACGAGTCGGCGTCGATCTTGGGGATGCGCACCGCGATCGGGGCCATCCGGATCGCGGGGTCGACGACCAGCGGCGGGGAGGCCGACGGTGCGGCGTGCGTCGTGCCGGGCGCGGAGGCTATCGCGGCCGGCGACGGCGTCCTGTCCGTGGTCAGGCCGATCACCAGCCCCAATGCCGCCGCGGCGGCCAGGGTCGCGGTGATCGCGCCGAACGCGGGACGCGGCCACTCCTTGTCCCGGCGCAACCGCCGACCGGCCTGATAGAGCGTCTCCCAGCCGACCGCGCAGATGATGACGAGGGACGCGCTCACCACGGCGAAGCCGGTGTTTTCCGGCAGGACCGTGACGGCGGTCAGCATCCAAGACAAGCCGAGCAGCACGAGCAGGGTGAGCCGGGTCTGGATTTCGGTCACGGTCATGACCCACTCCAGTCGAACAGGAGGGATGGTGTGGTGTGGCCGGGGCATGGCCACACCACACCGTTCCCCCTAACGAAGGTGACGACGGCGCGCGGATACCGCCGTCACCAGGAGAAGGGCGATCACCAGAACCGCCAGTCCGCCACCGACGATTCCGCCGACGACGCCCTGGTGATCATCGGCGGTACCGCCACCGCCGGCCTCGACCGCGCCGGCCGGCACCGGGTATCCGGCGTCGACGTGCTCGCCCGCGGACCCGTGTGTGGCCGCTTCGACCGAACCGCTGTGCGTTCCGGCTTCGTGGGCGCTGCCGACCGCCGACGCAGTGAGACCGCCGTGATGGCTACCCACCGGGTAGCCGGCCGCGGTACCGATCGTGTCGTGCGCGGAACCACCGGTCTGGTGACCGGCGGTGCCACCGGTGCTGCCACCGGACGGCGAACCGGGGTGGGTTCCGGGTGGGTTCCCGGAGCCACCGTGCGGGTCACCGGTGCCAGGTGCCGGTGCCGGAACTGGCACCGGAGCCGGAGCCGGAACAGGTGCCGGTGCGGGTACCGGAGCCGGTGCCTGGCCGGCGGGGGCGAGGTAGGCGGTGCCAGTGGCGCTGGCCTGCTCTCCGCTCGCCGTGGTGCCGGTGACCGTGACGGGCGCCGTGGTGGTGTCCGCGGCCGGCGTGACCGTTCCGGTGCACAGGGTGCTTTCCTTGGCGGCCAGCGTGCTGTCGGCGCAGGTCATCGCACCATTGGGGGTGGTGCTGGTGACGTTGCTGACGGTGCTGGTGCCGGTGTTGGTGACCGGAACGGTGACCGTCGCCGGTTGGTCGGCGGTGACCGGTACGGCGTTGTCCGGTGCTCCGGCGTTGGTGCCGTCGACCGTGGGCGTGCCCATGGTCAGGTGACACGAACACCCGGTGTCACTGCCGCCGGCCGGGGCGACGTAGGCGGTGCCGGTGGTGCCGGTCTGCTCTCCGTTCGCCGTGGTGCCGGTGACGGTGACCGGGACCGCGGTGGTGTCCGCGGCCGGTGTGAACGGCCCGGTGCACAAGGTGCTTTCACTGGCGGTCAGCGTGCTGTCGTAACAGGTCAACGCACCGCTGGGGGTGGTGCTGGTGACGTTGTCGACGGTGCTGGTGCCGGTGTTGGTCACCGGAACGGTCACTGTCACCGGTTGGTCGGCGGTGACCGGTACGGCGTTGTCCGGTGCTCCGGCGTTGGTGCCGTCGACCGTGGGCGTGCCCATGGTCAAGTGGCACGCGCACCCGGTGTCGGCCGGTGCCGACACCTGGCTGGTGGTGGTCGCACCGACAGTGCTGTCACCTGTGCCGGTACCGCCGGCGGAGGTCGCCGGCATTGTCTTGGCGACGCTGGTGGCTCCGCCAGAAGCGGCGGTCACCGGGCTGGACGAGCCCGATCGCGTGGTCAGCGCGGAGCTGACCGGCTCGAGGACTCGTGTCACGGACGAGTCCGATCGAGTCGCCGATCCGCTGCCCGCCGACGTGGTCGAGCTGGTCGAATCGGCGCCGGTCGTCGTCGCGGACGCCGAGGTCGTGCTGGTCGATGCCGCCTTCTGCGGCTGCACGAGTCCCGACACCAGCGACGTCACGGTGGTCAGCGGACTGGTGTCCGCGGTCGTCTGGTCACTTGTTCGCGGTGGCTCGGTGGCCTCCTCGGCGTGGGCCACACCCACGCCGAGGAACATCAAGCCGCCTGCGAGCAACCCGGTCTGGATGGACCGTTTTACCCAGGTACGCATGAGAAACCTTTCCAAGCTCTGCTGGGCCGATCAGTGATCTCGGCGGTGTCCGGCCGTCGTCAACCGATATCCGTCAGTGCGTGCTCGCGCCGGTCAGCGCGGACAGCGGAGAAATGGCGGACAGCGGCGACGTGGTCGCCTTGGTCGAGGCGGCGGTGGCGGTGGCGGTCGAGTTGGCCGGGTCGCAGGTGCACACACCGGTGGTGGTGTAGCGCTGCGAGAACCCGACGGTCGAGGTGTTGCCGGCGGCGTCCTTGCCGGTGAAGGTGGCCTTCACCGTCTTGGCGCCGGTACCGGCGGTGAACCCGATCGTGCACTGGGTGCTGGCACCCGGGGCGAGCGTCGTGCTGCCACAGGTGACCCGGCCGTTCTGCGAGGTGCCCCGCAGATCGGTGATCGGCGCGGTGCCGGTGTTGGTCATCTGCACCTTGATGGTGGACTTGCTGCCGGCAGGCACGGTCGCGGTCGAGTTCGAGCCGATCACGGCGCCGTTGACCGAGGGCTTGCCGGTGATCGTCAGCTTGCCGGCGCCCGCGGGCGTACCGGTGTAGAAGACCCGGCAGGCCTTGCTCTGCTGGGTGCCGTTCGGACCCGACACGGTGAAGTTGAACTGCGCGGTGTTCGAGCCCGGCCGCGCGGTCGTGGTGACGGTGCAGCGGGTGGTGCTGCCCGGTGCCAACTGGCCCGAGCCGCAGTTCAGCTTGCCGAGCGAGGTGGTGCCGCCGAGCCCGGACACCGGGACGGTGCCATTGTTGGTCACCGGAATCGTGATGGTGACCTGGCTGCCGGACGGGACGTTCGGGCCGGGAGCGGTACCCGCGGCCTTCCCGTTCACCAACGGAGTGCCGACGGAGATGCTCGCCGACGGCTGCGGCTGCGGCTGCGGCTGCGGCTGCGGCTGCGGCTGCGGGACCGGAACCGGAGTCGGCTGCGGCTGCGGGACAGGCACCGGGACCGGAGTCGGCTGCGGCGTCGGGTGCGGAACCGGAACCGGGTGCGGAGCCGGCTGCGGGGCCGGGACCGGGACCGGGGTCGGCGTCGGCTGCGGCTGCGGAACCGGGACGGGGGTCGGTTGGGGCTGCGGGTTGCCCAGCAGCCCGGTCACCGGGCCCAAGATCCCACCGACGGCCGGCAGTCCGGGCAGTCCGGGAAGACCGGGCTGGGTCGGCGTACCGGGCTCGCCGGGGGTACCCGGCAGGGGCAGGCTCGGCAGACCCGGAAGAGGCAGCCCCGGAAGACCCGGCGCGGGCGTACCCGGAGCAGGCGTGCCAGGGGCAGGCGTGCCGGGAGCAGGAGTGCCAGGAGCGGGCGTACCGGGAGCAGGCGTGCCGACGTAGCGGATCGTCGTCTCCGAGCTGACGGTCGAGCCGTTCGGCTTGGTACCGGTGATCGTCAGCTTCGCGCTCTGCGAGCCCGGCTTCGCCGGAGCCGTGAACGTGTAGGTGACGGTGCCGCCCGGCGCGACCGAGGTCGCGGACGGGGTGACGGTGCCGCCGGGGAACGAACCGCTCAGGTTGGTGAGCGGCTCGGTGCCCTTGTTGGTGAAGGTGACCGAACCCGAGACCGGCGAGCCGGCCGGGATGGTCGGACCCTCGCCCGAGATCGGCTTGCCGCCGATGGCGGGGACGCCCGGTTGCATCGGCGTCGAACCGCCGAGCGCGCCTCCGACGATCGGCAGGCCGCCGGTCGGGAGGCCACCGGTGAGGGTCTCACCGCTCGAGCCGGGCAGGCCCGGAAGGCCGAGCGACTGGAGCGTCTTGATGTTGTCGGTGATCTTCAGGACGTCCAGCATCGCGGCCGGGTCGCCGCTGCTCATCTTTTCGAACGCGGTCTGCCACAGCAGGCGCATCGCGTCGAAGTTGTTGCCCGCGAAGGACAGGTACTCGTCCGGGGTGAAGACCGTGTCCGGGCCGAGCCGGTTCATGATCTCGGCGACCTGGAGGGTGTTGTAGAGGTAGTCCGGTGCCAGGACCTTCGCCGGGTCGGGAATGCTCGGCATCCCCTTCTGGACGAAGTCGGCCACCTTGTCCGGCGTCGGCAGCCGGGACATGTCGACGGCCATGGTCTTGGTGTCGATGGGCAGGCCCATCCCGCCGCACCCGGTCGCCATCGTGAGGTAATCGGTGCCGTGGCCCCGCACGTGCGACGGGTTGAAGATCGGGATCCAGCCCAGCGGTCCGCCGTAGGCGTCGACGACCGGCATGTGCGAGTTCCCGATCGCGCCACTGGCCATCGACAGGATCAGGTTCTTGTACGCCGGGTCCGTGTGGTAGGTGAGGGCGTGCGAGTTGCTGCCGAGCAACGGAATCCCGTCCTCGTTCTTCCACATGTGCTGCAGGAAGAAGTCGCACGCGTCGCCGCCGCCCTCGTGGGAGGTGTCCCCGGTCGAGTGGCCACCGCCGGACTGGTTCGGGTCGACGGACGTCTGCTTCGTCTCGCCGCCGAACAGGCCACCGGTGAAAACGCCACCGCTGAGCACGTCGCCGCTGAGGAACTTGCCCACGGTCGGTATCTGCGCGGTCGGGAGGTCCGAGGGCCGGCTGCCGGAGGTGCCGCTCGTCCCGAAAGCACTCACCGTCGAGCTGGGCTGAGAGCTCGCGAACAGTGAGGTGGTGTCCGTTCCGGAAAGGCCGAGGCCGTCGAGGCCCGGCAGGGAGGCGGCAGCGGCGTTGGCGGTCAAGCCGATCAGCGCGAAGGTCGCGGTGACCGACATCGCGGCCGCATTGCGCAGCGTGCGACTCGACCGGCGGGAACAGGGATTCGCGAGGGAAAGGCCGACGGGGGCCCTTCCGCTGGGGACATCGGCGCGATGGCGCCGAGTCCAACGTGTGAATTTCATTTTCAACGCTCCAGTTGATGAGCGCCTGCCGATAACATCGGCGCGGCGGTTGACGTGTCTGTTGTGAAACGGGTCTTGTTTTCGCCGACAGCCCTTGGACACCAGCCGTTGATGGAGGTAGTGGCAGCGGGAACCACCGACTCGCGATTTCAGCCCTGAGTTCGCGTGCCGGCCGTCGAGTTGCACCTCGACGGTCCTGCTGTCGCTACCGATCAAGGGATTTGCTTCGCGATCGCTTACGCGTGAATCGCGTTGGCGGCCGACACGTCAGTCCGGCGACACCGAAGGATCGTCCGCACACATACGGAGCGGGAAATGGTGATCCGAGACCGGCTCGCCGAGCGTGAACCGCGAGCCGATCGGTCCGCCGTCGAAGATCGCGGCGGAAGTCGAGGAACCACCCTGCGCGGCCGACGTGCCCGACGAGGGGGCGCTCCCGGGCAGCACCGCGGGCGCGATCGGGACGATCGGCGACAGTGGTGACAGTGGTGACAGCGGCGACGGGGTGGCGGGGGTGGTCAGGTGAGGCAGTGCGTGAGCGGCGGCCGGTGACAGCGGCGCCGCGTCGGTCACTCCGACGGCCGCGGCCGCGAAGTCGGCCGTGGGCACCGGCGCGTCAACGGCCGGTTCCGGCGCCGCGACCGGTGCGATGTCCGGCATCGCCGGGACGAACGACGTGGCCTCGGGGGCGGGTGTCTTCGGTGAGATCACCGAGGTGACCGTCACCGTGACCCAGCCGACCGTCCGGTGTGCCGCCGACTCGGTCACGGTCAACGGTGCGGTCACCTCGGAAACCGTCTGCACCGCGGGCGCGACCAGAGCCGAACCCGTGTCGGTCACCGAGCGGACGGTCCGCGTCGCCGTCTCCAGCACCGGCTCCGTCAGGGCGGTGACCGCCGTGTTCGCCGTGCCGAGCGCCTGCTGTGTCGCCGCGACGGCGTCCGAGGTGACCTCGCGGACCGTTGCCCGCACCAGGTCTCCCACATTCGTCGGCGGTGGAGCCGGGACGGATCGCGGCGGGTATTCCGGAGAGTCTTCGGCCGGTGGGTCGGCGGCGACGGGGAGAGGGGAAACCTCTTCCGCGGTGGCCGAACCCGCCAGGACGGCGGCGCCGGCGAATCCGGCGATCGCCAGTCCGCCCAGCGTGCCGAAACGGAGCAAGGCGCGCCCGCGACGACCGCGCGAAACGGGCGACGTGCCCGTTTCACACCGAGTCGTTCGCAGCCACACCATCGCACTCCACCATTTCCGGCTTGCTCGAAGGGGTTGCCCCAACAAACGACAGTAAGGACCCGTCAGGCGATAGGGAACTGCCACTTACGGGACCCGCCGTCGCCACTCCATACAGTCACCGGCTCCCGAACGAACCACTTTCCGTCGGTGTCGAAATGGGGGCGCCCGACCCAAAGTGCACGATCGGGTGAATCGGAAAAACAGTGATCAACCGCTCGTCGCGATCTGGATCGCGCGGCACGCGAGAACAAGGGTTACGATTCGATAACGGGGCGTCGTTGTCGCTGGTACTGGCGACGGAACCGGCGCGGTGATCGACTTCATAACGTTTTGCTCATCCCGCGTAAGGGAATGGATGGACCGACGTTCCCGGGGCATGGAGGCCGTGTTCAATCCCCGAAACGAGCGCGATCGCGAAGAACCTTCGGAAATGGCCGCGGCGGTGGAGATCCTGGTCTACGCCGACCGGCTGAATACGCGTCATGGGCTCGCGCGATCGCTGCAGGGCGCGCCGGGAATCGGGCGCGTCGAATGCGCGGCGAGCGGCGACGAACTCGTCAGCAGGTACGTCCGGTCGCCTGCCGACGTGGTGTTCGTCGCCGTCCGGCCGGGCGAGCCGTCCGGTCCCGCGGCCGCGGCGACCTTGCTGTCGGTCGCCCCCGACGCCTCGGTGATCATGTTCGGATCGTCCGGCACGGTCGCCCTGGTGCCCGGTGTCGGCGGATTCCTCCGGAATCACGACGGCCTGTACCCCGAACTGGCCATCGCCGCCGCGCCCCAGGACACCGCATCGCCCGCCGTCGAACGTCCGCACCTGTCCGAACGCGAGCTCCAGATCCTCTGGGGCATGGCCCAGGGCAAGCGGAACCTCGATATCGGCGCCGATCTCGCCCTCTCCGAGGACAGCGTCAAAACCCATTGCAAGCGGATCTTCCGCAAATTCGGCGTCCACGATCGCGCCGAAGCGGTCGCCGCCGGTTTTCGTACCGGGTTCCTCTCCTGACGCCGGGTGCTCTCGGCGATTTCGGCCATTCCGGTTCAGGGCTGGGCGTCGAGCCACTCCGCGAAAGTGGGGCCCGCGAGCTTGGCGTGCGGGCTCGGCAGGAAACCGCCGGCGGCCGCGATCTCGGCGTCGGGCATATCGGAGCCGTCGACGCCGACGACCTCGATGCCCCGGCGGGCGCCGAGTAGGCGGGCCGCGTCCGCCATGATCTCCCTGCGGGGACCCGCGATTTCGGGGATCGGCGGTCCAGGGTCCTCCTGTCCGGTGGCGAGGTCGACCAGCTCCTCGGCGACCGTGCGGCAGGCCACGAGCTGAGTGGGCAGGGCGGGCAGGTGGACGACGTCGCCCCGCCGCCAGTCCAGGAGCCGGCCGACGAACTCGTGGAACTGCGCGGCCCGCAGGACGCGAACCGGTAGAGGTCCTGCCAGGAGGAGTTCCTCGTGCACCTTCTTGGCGGCGAGGAAACCGGCGGTGGCCTTGTCGGCGCCGATGATGGACGCCGCGGTGATCCGGGCGACCCCCGCCCGTCGGCCGGCTTCGTGCAGATTGCGGGCCGACGCGCGGAAGAATTCCGTCGCCGCCTCCTGTTCGGAGTCGTGCCAGGAGGCGACGTCGATGATGCTTCCGGCTCCGGTGAGTGCTTCGGCGAGTCCTTCACCGGTGACGACGTCCACGCCGGTGGTCCGGGACATCGGTATGACGTGGTGTCCTCGTTCGGTGAGGACGTCGACGACGTGCCGTCCCAGCCGGCCGGTCGCTCCGGCCACCGCGAACTTGCTCATGGTTCGAACCTTTCGGTGTCGGTCGAGAAGAGGACGGCCTCCATCGCGGTGGGCGTCCTTCTCTCGGTGTCGTGACCAAGAGATCCCGGTGACCCGATTCCCGTGACAGGACGGCCTGGTGATGCAGGCCACCGGGCTTCGGTGTCACAAGGGGGAGCGAGGGCGTTCGTGCGTGGATGTCGAGACGGCCGAGCCCGCTCCGACCCCCTTCCGGAAACACCGGAGCGAAGGAGGCCTTGTGATGAGCAAGGTGGTGCTGGATGTGTCGATGTCGCTGGACGGTTTCACCGCCGGGCCGAATGTCCGACCCGAAGAGCCCATGGGCGACGGCGGGGAACGGCTGCACGAATGGATGGCCGGGGCGGGGCCCGACGCCCGCGTGGTCGAGGAGGTGAACGCGATGGTCGGGGCGACGGTCATCGGCAGGCGCACCTTCGACCTCGGGCTGCGGCCGTGGGGCGGGACGCCGTGGCCCAGTGTCCCTAGTTTCGTGGTCACCCATCGGACCAGGGAAGACCTCCTCGGCGGCAACGGCGGCACGTTCGCCTTCGACGGGCTGGAGGCGGCGGTCCACCGTGCCAAGGACGCCGCGGGGGACAAGGACGTACTCGTGATGGGCGCCGACGTCGCCGGGCAGCTGCTGGCCGCGGGCCTGCTCGACGAGGTCTACCTCCATCTGGCCCCCGTGGTGCTGGGCCAGGGGACCTCCGTGTTCGCCGGGCGGCTGGGCGAGTTCGTCCCCCAGGGCGAATCTGTCGCCGGCGTCGCCACCCACCGGCGCTATCGCGTCGTGGCTACCACGGAATGACGGCCCGGATGGCGGCCGAGACCGGTTCGAGGTCGGCCACGAGACGATCGAGTTCGCTGGGGCTCAGGGCGTTGTAGGGCGCTTCCGCGAGCCGGTCGGTCATTGCCTCGACGCGCTCCTTGGTGGCCCGGCCGGAGTCGGTGAGCCACCCGTCGGACCCGATCAGGCCGCGGTCGCGCATCGCGTCCACGACCGCGGTCAGCCGTGCGGCGGGGAGATGGCCGACCCGGCCGTACTCGTTCGCGGGAATCCCGACGGACAGGGCGTGGAGCACGTGGCATTCGGTCCCGCCGACGCCTTCGGCCACCAAGGCGACGGTGTGGCCGTCGCCGCGGTGCTCACGCACCAGGGTGGCCGCGTGCCACAGCCGGGCCACGGGCTCCTCCGGGATCGGGAGCGTTCGGACCGCGGCGAAAAGGGCGCGTCCCTCCACCGGGGCGCTGGTCGCCGCTTTCAGCAGGAGATCGCCGGCGCGGCTGACGCCGGGTTCGTCGGCGAGGTCACCGAGGATCCGCCGCAGCCCCGCGACACAGCCGCGTTCGCGGGCGGCGAGCGCCGCCTCGGGCGTGGTCAGCTCCCAGACCTTCGGGAGATGCCGGGCCACCTCGCCCGGGGCGAAGTTGTAGAAGATCGCGTGGATCACTTCGGCGGGCACCGACCGGCCGAACGGCGCGGCCCGCCCGGCGAAGTAGGCGTCCCACGGGTTGCGGAGGCCGAGCGCCATCAGGGCCTCGTCGGACTCGTCGGCGAAGTAGGGGATCAAGCCGATGGGCTCGACCAGGTCGTACATGCGGCGGGCGACGGGTTCCGGGTGCGACATTCTCATCTCCTGGGGTCGTGGCGGCCTTGCGACTACCCCACGAACGGCGCACCCGGAAATCGACATCGGGTTATTTCAGGTGCCGGGTGATGAACCGGCCGGCTGAGTCGCCCTCGAAGTGCGGGACGCCGGTGTGGCCGCCCATGTTGGCGTGCAGTGTCTTCTCTTGCGAGCCGAAGGCGTCGAACAGATCAAGCGCCTGCTGCCGGTCATTCCCCTCGTCGTCCCATTGCAGCAGGACCAGCAGCGGGATGGTGACCTGCCGCGCCTCTTCGAGGATGCTGCGAGGCACGTAGCTCCCGGCGAACAGGACGGCGGCCCCGATCCGGGGTTCGACGACCGCGAGCCGCGTGGCGATGGCGATCACCCCGCCCGAGAACCCGACCGGGCCGCCGATTCCGGGCAGCGCGAGGAGGGCGTCCAAGGTGGCCCGCCATTCCGGGACCGCCGTTTCGACCAGCGGGAGGACGAGCCGGTCGACGATGTCTTCGGTGACCGGTTCGCCGGCCTTCAGTGCGCGCTGCAGGTCGGCGCGAGCCTCGTCGACGGCGGGGAACGGGGGCCGGTCACCGGCTCCGGGGAGTTCGATGGTGGCCGCGGCGTAGCCCGTCGCCGTGCAGGCCAGGGCCCTGGCCGCGAGCCGGGGGTACATCCTGCCGAGCCCACCGGGGTGACCCATCAGGATCAGCGGGGCGGGTGCGGCCGATTCGGGCGTCCACAGGATGCCGGGGATCTCGCCGAGGGTGAATTCGCGCTCGAGGGCGTCTTCGAGGCGTCGTTCGGAAGTGAAACGCATGGTCGTGCCTTTCGGGAGTGCGCGTGGAACGGCGCTCCCGGACGACCTATCGCCCGACCGTGACCCCTGAGGGGAGCACCCATGTCGAAATGTTCACGGGTACCACCTCCTCGTTCGCTCGCACGGCCTCCGGCAAGTTAGCAGCGGCCGCGATCGGGCGCCAACGGTTTTACCCGAGCACCGAAAGCCCGTCCGCCACGACGACGCCGTCGTGCAGCACCGTGCGGTCCTTGCCGCGGTCCATCACCGCGCTCGTCGGGGTCTCGCCGTCGACCAGCACCAGGTCGGCGCGGTCGCCGACGGCCACGCCCGGCCGGTCTTCGATACCCGCCAGCCGCGGGACGTCGTGGCTCATGATCGACGCGCCGCCCATCGTCGCGACGGCCAGCGCCATCTCGATCAGGTCGTCGCGGCGGAAGCCGTGGGTGAAGGCCAGCTGCCAGGTGCGGTCGAGCAGGTCGCAGTTGCCGTACGGGCTCCAGTAGTCCCGCTGGCCGTCCTCGCCGAGACCGACGCGCACGCCCGCGGTCGTGAGGTCCGCGAGCGACAGCTGCCCGTCGGTGGACGGCGCGACGGTCGCCATCGCGATGTCCAGTTCGGCGAACGTGTCGATCAGGCGACGGCTCACCGATTCCGAGATCGAGCCCAGCTCGTACGCGTGCGACATGGTGACCTTGCCGCGCATGTCCAGCGCGCGGACCCGTTCGATCACCAGATCGGTCGAGAACACGCCGAGGTGGCCGGGTTCGTGCAGGTGGATGTCGACCTCGACGCCGTACTTCTCGGCGAGCCCGAACACGACGTCGAGATGGCCCTTGGGGTCCTTGTCCAGCGAGCACGGGTCGATCCCGCCGACGACCGTGGCGCCCGAGCGCAGCGAAGCCTCCAGCACGTCCACGGTGCCGGGTTCCCGCAGGATCCCGGCCTGCGGGAACGCCATGATCTCGACGTCCGCGTGTTTGGCGAAGCGTTCCTTCGCGGCGAGGACGGCGTCGAGCTTTTCGAGCTTGCAGTCGACGTCCACCTGCGCGTACGTGCGCACGCGTGTGGTGCCGTTCGCGATCATGCGCTCCAGCGTCCCGGCGACGCGTTCGGGCAGCGGGACCTCGGCTTTCCGCCAGTTCTCGCGGTCGTTCAGCATCATCGCCCAGACCCCCGGCGCGCCGGTGTGCGGCCGGAACGGCAGCCCGATCCGCGTCGAGTCCAGGTGGACGTGCACGTCGCTGAACGACGGGAACAGCAGCCGCCCGCGCCCCTCGACCGTGTCCGGGGACGGCGTGGCGGCGGGATCGTGCGGCCGCACCGCGGTGATCCGGCCGTCGGCCACCTCGACGTCGCTGCGCTGTCCACCCCACGGGCGGACGTCACGGATCACCACGGGCACACCTTTCTCGCCGGACTCTCTTTGGTATACCAAATCCGGCGAGCGGCGGCAATGTCACTTGGTGTGCCGGTACGGGCGCGTGTGCCCGGTCTCCGCGTTGTGCTTGGTGATGTTGTCGATCCCCATCGATTCGAGCCTCGGATACTCGGTCACGTCGAACACGTTGTCCTCGCGGCGATGCGGATAGACGTCGTGTCCCTTGCCCGGCCAGTAGGGGAAGACCACGTGCGTGTCCTTGTTGGAGTTCTTGGCGAAGGTTTCGGAGACGTAGTCCCACTTCTCCTGGACGAGCGCCTTCCTCGGGTCGTTGGGATCGTTGATCCACCCGGGCATCTTGATGTTGTTGTCCTTGAGGGTTCCCTCGAGGGTGTTTCCGCCGTTCTGCTTCGCGATCTTGGTGGCCTTCTCCTCGACCGAGCCGAGGTACTCGTCCTCTTCGCCGCGCTTGCGCTTCTTGGTGCCGCCGGACCAGAAGAAATGCTTGTCCGCCTTCAGGATCTGGTCGAGCTTCGGCTTGAACTTCTCGAACTCCTCCTTCGACATCTTGTCGACGTCGATGGGAGGCTTCCGCGGGCTCCTCCGCAGCGGCTGGGGTTGCCCGCTGGGGCCGACCGGCTGAGGCCGCTGCTGGTTGCCCGGACCGCTTCGCCCGCAGGGCGGGACGAGGCCGAGCGGGTCGCCGATGAGCAGCGGCTGGTCGACGTAGCCGACGGGGTTCGGCGCGGCGGCGAGGCCGAGCGGGTCCTGGCTGAGGTACCGCGACGTCCTGGGGTCGTAGTACCGGAAGACGTTGTAGTGCAGCCCGGTTTCCTCGTCGCGGTGCTGGCCGGGGAACGCCAGCGGCATCGACGCGGTGTCGGCGCCGGGCAGCGGCACACCCCAGAAACTGCTGCGGTCCTGCCAGACCAGCGTGCCGTGTTCGTCGAGCAGTTCGGTCGGCGTGCCCGCGGGCGACGTGATCACGGCGCGGAACACGGCGTCTTCGAGGGCGCCCGTGCGCTCGATCTGCACGACGGGGCGGTCGTCGTCGTAGCGTTCCCAGGTCAGGAGCCGGTAGGACTCGTCGGCGGGGTCGTAGTCCATCCGCTCGACCACGGTCATCCCGCTCCACAGGAAGCGGACGTCGTGCGTGAGCTCGGCTTCGCCTTCCGGGCCGATCAGCCAGCGGCGTTTGGCGAACCGTCGCCCCAGCGGGTCGTAGTGGTAGGTCCAGAGCGCGCCGTCGGGGGTGCGCACGGAGCGCAGCCGGTCGAGGTGGTCCCACTCGTAGGCGCGGGCCTGGTCCGACACGACCCGGCCCCGCTCGTCGTCTTCATAGCCGTCGTCGAGGACGATGGTCCCCGCGGCGTCGTGGGCGAACCGTTCGACCCCGGCCGGTCCGCGCGCCTCGCTGACCCGGCCCGCGGTGTCGAAGGTGAGCTGCCAAGGCCGGATCGCGTCGTCGACGGCGGCGAGCCTGCCGTCCGGCCGATAACCGTAGACGCGCTGCCCGACGCCCGAGACGTGCTCTTCGGCGAGCCGGTCTTCCGCGTCGAACCGCCGCCGGAGCACCACGGTGCCGTCGACGGCGCGAGTGATCTCCCGCTCGGCGTCGTCGTAGCCGAATTCGACTTCGTGGCCGGCGATCCGCAGTGACCGTGGCAGCCCGGACGCGGTGAACCGCCACTCACTGTCCACCCCGGACGACGTCCGGCGGACGAGCACGTCGCCGTCGTGGCGCCAGCACACGCCGAGCCCGTTGATCGTGTCGACGACGACCCGGTCCCCGTCGTCGTGCACGAGTTCGACCCGCGATTCGGTGTTCTCGGCGACGGTCATCCGGCCGAGCGCGTCGTATTCGTACCGCGTGACGTCGTCCGGGGTGCGCCTGGCCACGACGTTGCCCGCGACGTCATAGTCGTACTCGGTCGCGTCACCGGTGCTGCTCGTCATGCGCAGCAGTTGCCCCGCCGCGTCGTAGTCGTACCCGGTCCGGCGGCCCTCGTAGTCGACCTCTTCGACGAGCCTGCCCGCGGCGTCGCGAACATAGCGCCAGGTGCGGCCGTTCGGGTTGGTCACCGAGGTGAGCCGCAGCTCGCCGTCGTAGGTGAACCGCGTGCGCGCGCCCGCGGCATCGGTCTCCGCCAGGACGAGGCCGAACGGGCCGTACTCGCGGCGCCGCGCGGCACCCGCCGCGTCGCGGTGCTCGACGACGTGGCCTTCGGCGTCGTGCACCCACGTCTCACGGCCGCCGTCGGGGCCCAGCCGCCAGGCGCGGCGCCCGTCGGCCGTCCAGCCGAGCCTCGCCGCGCCGCCGGAGGCCGTGTACGCGAGGCGGGGGCGGCCGAACAGGTCGCGGTCGCCGGGGCGGTCCGTCACGGGAGCGTCGGTCAGCGGGTCGGGCGCGTCCGGGATCTCCACCGGCATCCCGGTGCCGACCAGCGTGGTGGCCGGGTCGAACGCGGGGACCGTCCGCCGGACGTCTCCCGCCGACAGCCGGACCTCGCCGTCGGCGTGGGTCAGCAGCACCGTCGATCCGCCGGGGCGGTGGACGGCGGCCAGTTCGCCGTCCTCGCCGTACTCGTAGCCGGTCTCCCGGCCCAGTTCGTCCACTGTGGACAAGAGCTCGTCGCGCCGGTTCCAGGCGTAGCGCTGGGAGTTGCCCAGCGGATCCACGCGTTCGATCAGCTGCCTGGCGTCGTTGAGGCGGTACGTCCAGGTGTGGCCGGCGGCGTCGGTGTGCCGCGTCGTACCGGGTTCGTAGGCGAACGTCGCGTTGTAGTAGCCGCTCGCCCCGACGGCGCGGACGCAGCGGCCGGCGTCGTCGTAGACGTAGCGGTACCAGGTGCCCGTGCGGTCCTTCCAGCCGACGAGCCGGTGCCCGAAGTCGTAGTCGAGGGTCATCGGGCGGCCCGCGTAGTCCGAGACGACACTCAGCTGGCCGAGCCGGTTGTAGGAGAAGCGCACCAGTGGCGGCTGTCCGGGAGCACCGAGCGCGACGATCCGCCCGTTCGCGGTGCCGATCGCGAGTTCGACGCCGTCGTCACGGCGGAGTCCCACGGGCGTTCCGTCGGGCGCGTAGGCGAACTCGGTGCGGGCGCCGTTCTGTTCGATGGCCGTGAGCGGAAGGACCCGGCCCGCCCCGGCGAAGAGCAGTTCGCGATCGCCCATCGACAGGCGGTAGCCGTCCGCCGCGCGGCGCAGCCGGTGCCGAGGGCCCTGCACCGGCAGGACGGGGACACCCGCCGGGACGGGATAGGTCAGCACCATGCCGTCTTCGGCGTGGAACAGGACGCGGTCGCCGTGGAAGGTCAGCCGTTGGTCCATTGTGGACGTCCAAGATGGACCGAACCAGCGGCCGGCGGTGTAGGACGACAGATGTGTCCGGGAGAGCTCGAGTTCGGCCACGTCGCCGGGCAGTGTCACGTCGACCTGCTTCATGACGACCTCGCCGGTCGCGACGTCGACGGGGTCACCGCAGTAGTTCTTGGAATCCGACGACGTCGAGCGGTCGCCGTTGCCGTCCTTCTTGGTGGTGTCGGTGTCACCGCCCCGGTCGCGCGTGCCACCGCCGCCGCCAGTGCCGCTGGTGTTCGTCTGGTCGTTGTCGCTCTTGGTGTTGGTGCTCTTGTCGTTGGCGGGGCCGTCGTTGCCGCCGCCCGGCCTGCCGTTGCCGTCGGCGCTGGAGCTGGTGGTGCCTTCGTCGATCCCGCGGTCGTTGCCGCCCTTGGTCTTGGGCGGCGGCGGGGCGTCCACCTTGCCGCCTTGCAGCTTGCGCAGGGCCTTGGCGGCGTCGTCGAAGAGCGTGTCGGCCTTCTTGAGCAGCGGCATCAGGCCCTTGAGCGCCTTGACGAGCTTGGTGGTGAGGTCGGCGATCTTCGAAGCGGTCTTGGCGACCGCGGTCACCACCTGCGGCACCACCCAGGTCAGGCCGATACCGAGGGTGAACAGCACCTGCAGCGCCCAGCTGATGAGGTGACCGACGAGTTCGGCGATGATGTCGCGGACCAGGGTGCGGACGGCGGCGACGACCTCGCCCGCGGTCTTGACCCCGCTGGAAGCTCCCTCGCAGCCCTTCTGCGCGGCCGTGAGCACGGTGACCGTGTCCTGTGACCGTTCGCGGTAGCGGTCCGCGGCGTCGCCCGCCCACGTCTGCAGGTCGGCCTTGACGAGGTCGGTCAGATCCGTGCCGATGGCGCCGAGTTCCTTGGCGATGTTGGACCAGGTCTCGGCCTGCGCCTTGATCTGATCGGCGTCGCCGGTCAGCGCGTCGAGCGCGTCGGAGAGCGGGCCGACGTGTTCGAGCAGCCAGCCGACCCCCGCGGCGAGGATCGAGCCGAACGGGTCCATGGCCATCGACAGCGCGTCGAGAGCCGTCCCGACCGCGCCCATCGCGACCGCGGCCCAGTCGCCCTTCTCGATGCCTTCCTTGAGGTCGATCGCGGATTCCAGCAACGGGACCCCGGAGTGGGCCTTGGTGGAGTCCTGACGCTCAGCGACCAGCGGATTCGCCATGTATGCCGTCTTTCCTGCCTCGGGATCCTCACCGACGGGGCAGACGATTTCTACCATCGCCGCACCCGGGGCTCCCCGCGCGGAACGGATCTTTGTCCGCCCGCCGGAAGGACGACCCGTACGGGCAGGGTCTTGCAAGTTCTGCTATGTGGAAGTTAACCTCCGCAGATTGAAATTGCCCGGCATCGCTCGCTTCTATCGAGAGGCGGATCCATGGTGAAGAGGACGCGGGCCGAAGCGGCCGCGAGCGGCAGGCCCGAGGACGAACGGCTCGGGATCGGCAAGAGTTTCACTTACGGCGTCCAGCACGTCCTGACGATGTACGGCGGGATCATCGCGCCGCCCCTGATCATCGGCGGCGCCGCGGGCGTCTCGACGGCCGAGATCGGGCTGCTCGTCGCGTCGTGCCTGTTCATCGGTGGTCTGGCGACGATCCTGCAGTCGTTCGGCATCCCCTTCTTCGGCTCCCGGCTGCCGCTGGTCCAGGGCACCTCCTTCGCGGGCGTGGCGACGATGACCGCGATCGTGGCCGACGGCGGGCTGCCCGCCGTGTTCGGCTCGGTGATCGCGTCCGCGGTGCTCGGCCTGCTCATCACCCCGGTGTTCTCCCGGCTGGTGAAGTACTTCCCGCCGGTGGTCACCGGGACGGTGATCACGGTGATCGGGCTCAGCCTGATGCCGGTCGCGGCCCAGTGGGCGATGGGCAACAACACCAAGTCGCCGGAGTTCGGCTCGGTCTCCAACATCGGCCTGGCCGCGATGACGCTGGCGATCGTGCTGCTGCTCAGCAAGGTCGCCGTCCCGGCCATCTCGCGGCTCTCGATCCTCCTGTCGATCGTGGTGGGCACCGTGCTGGCCGCCGTGCTGGGCAAGGCCGACTTCTCCCAGGTCTGGGACGGCCCGATCTTCGCGGTGCCGACCCCGTTCGGCTTCGGCGCGCCGACCTTCGACGTCGCCGCGATCGTGTCGATGTTCATCGTCGTGCTGGTGACCCTCACCGAGACCACGGCCGACATGCTCGCGGTGGGGGAGATCGTCGGGACGAAGGTCGGCAAACGCCGGATCGGCGACGGGCTGCGCGCCGACATGGCGTCCTCGGCGGTCGCGCCGGTCTTCAACGGGTTCATGCAGAGCGCGTTCGCCCAGAACGTGGGGCTCGTCGCGATCACCGGCGTCCGGAGCCGGTTCGTGGTGACCGCCGGCGGCGTGATCCTGCTGGTACTGGGCATGCTCCCGGTGCTCGGCCGGGTGGTCGCCGCGATCCCGTACCCGGTGCTGGGCGGTGCCGGGCTGGTGCTGTTCGGCACCGTGGCGGCGTCCGGCATCAAGACACTGTCCAAAGTGGACTACAACGGGAACATGAACCTGGTGATCGTCGCGGCCTCGGTCGGGCTGGGCATGGTCCCGATCGCGGCGCCGGAGTTCTACCACCACTTCCCGGCGTGGGTCGGCACGATCTTCCACTCGGGGATCAGCTCCGCCGCGCTCATGGCCGTCGTGCTGAACCTGCTGTTCAACCACCTGAGGCCGGCCAAGGCGGGCGGCGACCCGTCGGTGTTCGCGACCGCGACCAGGGTGATCGACTACTCCGACCTCAAGGCCCTCTCCCGGCTCAAGGACGGCGACAAGATCGTCGACGGCAAGATCGTGGACGTCGAGGGCAACCCGGTCGAGGTATGCGACGAGGACGGCAAGCCCGTGCCGTACCGGATCGGGTCCGAGCCGGACGCGCACTGATGCGATCGGGCGGTCCGCTGCCCGAGTGTGCAGGTCGGGAGTGTGCGAGGTCGCCGGCAGGTGTCCCCAATGTGGCTTTGGAGACGCTGACTGTCCCCAATGTGGCATTGGGGGCGCGGGGCGGTCCGGCCCACCGGGTGACCCGCCGAGGGTGACCTTGACCTGGCGATCTGCACGAATTTGCGACGGCGACGTGTGTTACCGGGCAAGACCTGCGAGAATGGTCCCCGAGATCGGGGCATCGAATGAGCTCAGACTCGCTATGAAGAGCAGGTAGAAAAAGTATGGCTCAGGGCAGCGTTAAGTGGTTCAACGGCGAAAAGGGCTTCGGCTTCATCGCTCAGGACGACGGCGGACCGGACGTTTTCGTGCACTACTCGGAGATCCAGGGCAGCGGCTTCAAGTCCCTGGACGAAGGGCAGCGCGTCGAGTTCGAGATCGGCCAAGGTCAGAAGGGCCCGCAGGCCCAGCGCGTCGTCGCCATCTGACTTTCTTCACACCGAAGGCCTCCATCCGTACCGGGTGGGGGCCTTCGGGCGTTTCGGCACCCGATATCGTCGGAGCATGCTTGTGATCGTTCGTGAGCACCCGTGCGGCCGGACGCGGTGAGCCGCTCCGCCCTGGAGCCCGAGCAGGTCGGGCGGAAGGTGCGGTTGCGCGAGGTCGGGCTGGGGGATCGCCGGGTCCTGATGGGCTTCGACCGTGACATGGCCCGCGAGGCGACACCGCTGCTCGGCGGCGGGCACCGGCACTGGGCCTCGCACCGCTCGGGGTCCTCCGGCGACGACATCCACTTCGGCATCGAGACGGTGCGCGGCCGGATGCTGGTCGGTTCGGTCTGCACCATCGGCGCCGACCCGGTGACCGGCCGGTTCGGCTACGGCATCGGGATCGCCCCGCGCCACCAGCGCTGCGGATACGCCACGGACGCCATCACCGTCCTCCTGGCCCACATGTTCGGGCAGCGCGGCTTCCGCAAATGCGAGGTCAGCGTGTACGGCGGCAACCTGGCCTCGCTTTCGCTGCACGGCGGTCTCGGCTTCCGCGAGGAAGGCAGGCTGCGTGACACGGAGGTGGTGCGCGGCGAGATCAAGTACCTCGTGCGGATGGGCATCACCGCCGAAGAGTTCGCCGCGCGCCCCGTGGACAGCCTCGCCGACCTCGGCAGGCGCGGCCAGCACCGGCGGCCCCGGCGCGGCAAGCACTGGCGCACGCCCGCCGCGCTCAGCGGCTGATCATCCCGGATTCGTAGGCGAAGACGACGGCCTGGACACGGTCGCGGAGGCCGAGTTTCGTGAGGATGCGGCCCACGTGGGTCTTCACCGTGCCGGGTGAGAGGAACAGCAGTTCGGCGATCTCGGCGTTGGACAGGCCTCGCGCCAGTTGCCGCAGCACCTCGTTCTCCCGGTCGGTGAGCAGGGCGAGCCGGTCGTCCGCCGGCGACACGGGCAGGCCGGTGACGACGCGGTCGAGCAGCCGCCGGGTGACGGTGGGCGCGAGGGTCGCCTCGCCCGAGGCGACCACCCGGACACCGGCGAGCAGATCCGGCGCCAGCGCGTCCTTGAGCAGGAAACCGCTGGCCCCCGCCTGGAGCGCGGCGTAGACGTATTCGTCCAGGTCGAACGTGGTCAGCACCAGGACGCGGGCACGATGGGCGGCGGCGATCGCGGCGGTGGCCTCGACGCCGTCCAGTTCGGGCATCCGGATGTCCATGAGCACGACGTCGGGATCGAGGTCCGCCACCAGCGCGACGGCCTCCGCGCCGTCGCCCGCCTCGCCGACGACGTCGATGTCGTCCGCGTTGTCCAGGATCATCCGCAGTCCGGTGCGCACGAGGGCCTGGTCGTCGGCGATGACCACCCGGATCGTCATGTCGGCAGGGTCGCGCGGACGGCGAACCCGCGCTCCGGCCGTGGTCCCGCGTCGAAGGTGCCACCCAGGACGTTCACCCGTTCCCGCATCCCTTCGAGGCCGTGCCCGGTGCCGGACGGCTGTTCCGCCACGACGCCGTCGTCGGTCACTTCGATCTCCAGCGTCCCGGGGCCATAGCGCATCACGATAGCCGCCGACGCGGCCGGACCGGCGTGTTTCAGCACGTTCGTCAGCGCCTCCTGCACGATCCGGTAGGCCGCCAGGTCCACTGTGGACGAAAGTGGCCGGGGTTCCCCTTCGACGCGGAACTCGACCGGCGTGCCCGCCGACCGGATGTCGGCGGCCAGCCGCGGCAGGCGCTCCGCACCGGGCCGTGGCTCCCAGTCCGGCTCGTCCTGGCCGAGCGCGCCGAGCAGCCGCCGGATCTCGCTCAACGCGGTGCGCCCCGTGTCGACGATGGCGTCCAGCGCCTCCCGCGATCGTTCGGGCCGCCGGTCCAGCTCCGCTTGGGCGCCTTGGGCCTGCAGGACCACCACCGACAGGGCGTGCGCGACGACGTCGTGCAGTTCGCGGCTGATGCGGCCGCGTTCGGCGGCCACGGCCAGCGCGGCCTGGGTGTCGCGCTCACGTTCGAGATCGGCGGCCCGTTGCTCCAGCACCGACAGGCGGACGCGGCGCTGCCGCGTGTTCAGCCCGGCGAGCCACGCCACGCCGAGCGACAGGCCGATGGCCGGGAAACCGCCCCAGTCCTGCACTTGGTGATCGTCGGCGTCGGTGACGACCGGGGCCAGCCGATCGATGACGATGAGCCGCGGCGGCATCGGGACGGGGGTCCGCGTGTTCGCTTCCGAGGCGTAGAAAGACCACGCCCCGGCGACGAGCAACCCCGCGGCCAGCAGGCCGGCGGAACGCCGTCGCGACCCCCAGGCCGCGACGGAGAAGAGACCGATCAACGCCACGACGTCGACCGGTTTGAGGTCGTTGCCCATGGCCAGATGCAGGAGCGAAGCCGTACCCCCGGCCGCGAAGGTGATCGTGGGGTTCCGGTGCCGGACGAGCAGAGAAGCCAAGGCCGCCAAGGAGACCAGCCACCACTCGAAACCCTCCGGGTCGTCGGCCGAGACCACAGTGGACAGTCCGATGAGGATGGTCAGGCCGCGGTCGACGGCTCTCGGGTGATTCCTGAGGAAGGCCAGCACCACCCGAGCGTAATCGGAGGAGCGGGCCGCGCGAATCCCTCTCGCGGCAGACCCCGGGATACGACCTGCGGCAGACGCGCGAATACGGCGCCGGGCTCCAGCCTGGTCTCAGGAAGATCCTCGACAGAAACGGAAACCTCATGAGAAGGCTTCTCGTCGCGCTGGCCGCCCTCGCCGGCATGGTGTCGTTGGCGAGCCCGGCCGCGGCGACCCCGCGCCTGACGCTGCCGCCGCCGACCGGCTCGCATCCCGTCGGCTCCACCGATCTCCACCTCGTCGACCGCTCGCGCCAGGACCCTTGGGTGCCGTCCGGGCCGCGCGAGCTGATGGTGTCGATGTTCTATCCCGCGCTGGTGCCGCTCGGCCCGAAACGGCCCTACCTCACCTTGGCCGAGGCCAAGGCGTTCCTGACCGAATCGGGCCTCCCCGACGTCGACCCCGCGCTGGTCGCCGGAACCAGGACCAGCGCCAGGGTCGACGCCCCGCCTCTGCCGGGGAAGCGCGCGCTCGTCGTGCTGTCGCCGGGATTCGGCAAACCGCGAACGACGCTCACCGGGCTCGCGGAGGAGCTGGCGAGCCGGGGGTTCGTCGTCGCGCTGATCGGCCACAACCACGAGTCCCACGGCACGGCCTTCCCGGACGGCCGCGTCACCGAATGTGCCGCGTGCGGGTCGGATTCGACCCTGCTCCCGCCGATCCGCTCGGCGGACGTCTCGTTCGTCCTCGACACGCTGACCGGTCCTTCGTCGCGCTGGTCCCGGCTGATCGACCGGACCCGCATCGGGATGGCGGGGCATTCCATCGGCGGGTACAGCACGCCGGCCGCGATGGTCGGCGACCGGCGGATCCGCGCGGGCGCGGACCTGGACGGCAGGCTGTGGTCGCCGATCCCCGCGTCCGGGATCGACCGGCCGTTCCTGCTGCTCGGCCGCGAAAGCGAGTACACCCCGGCCGGACCGGACACGACGTGGGCGGGCAGCTGGCCGAACCTCACCGGCTGGAAGCGCTGGATCAGCGTCGCGGCGGCCGGGCACGCGTCCTTCACCGACGTCGGCGTTCTCGGTGAGCAACTCGGGCTCGGCAAGCCCGGCCTGCTCGGTGGCGAGCGCGGGATGGCGCTGACCAGGACTTACGTCTCCGCGTTCTTCGACAGGAACCTGCGTGGCGGGCATCAGCCGCTGCTGGACGGGCCGGTGCCGGGCAACCCCGAGATCAAGTTCTGGAATTAGCCCAGCGAGGTCCCGGTGAGGCGCTCGGAGAGCTCCCAGAGCCGCGCGGCCTCACCGGGATCGACCGCGTACGGGCGCACGCCGACCCATTCGCCCTCTTCGGGGGCGAGCTCGGCGACGTCGCAGTCCTCGCAGTAGAGCCCGCCCATCCCGTCGAGCAGCGGTGACGTCGCCGCCCAGACCTGGGTGGCCGCGCCCTGCTCCGGCGTTTTGAAATCCGGGTCGGCCTGGTTCCCGTGTTCGTCGATCCAGCCACGCTCGACCATCTCCTCGTGGCGCAGATGCCGCTGCAGGGGAGTGAGGATGGCGCCTGGATGGAGGCTGAACGCGCGGATCCCGTGGTCGGCGCCGAGAGCGTCCAGTCGCACCGTGAACAGCGCGTTCGCCGTCTTGGCCTGGCCGTAGGCGAGCCAGCGGTCGTAGCCGCGCTCGAACTGGACGTCGTCCCACCGCATCGGCGAGGAATGGTGCCCGGCGGAGGACACCGTCACGACGCGGGCGCCGCCGGCCGCCTTCAGGGCGGGCCAGAGCCGGCTCACCAGGGCGTGGTGGCCGAGGTGGCAGATCGCGAAATGCGACTCCCAGCCGGGGCCGACCCGCCGTTCCGGCGCGGCCATGATCCCGGCGTTCGCGATCAGCAGGTCGACGGGCCGGCCGGTGCCGAGGAACCGGCCGGCGAAGGCCTCGACGCTCGCCAGATCGGCGAGATCGAGCTCGGAGACCTCGGTACCGGAGATCCCGGCGAGCGCGGCCTCGGCGTCGGCCGGGCGGCGCGCCAGGACGACGACGTGCGCGCCCGCGTTCGCCAGCGCGCGCGTGGTTTCCAGGCCCAGCCCCGAATATCCGCCGGTGACGAGGGCGAGCCTGCCTGAAAGGTCGATGCCGTTCAGTACTTCTCCTGCGGTGCTGCGCGCGCCGAAGCCGGAGCCGATCTTGTGTTGTGCGTTGGTCATGGGGCGGACGTTAGGAGCTAGAGGGCTCTCTAGGTCAACACCGTCGAGGGCGCTACCGTCGGTCCGGTGACGGAACTCGCGATCGGCCAGGTCACCGCCCGGACGGGCCTCAGCGTGCACGCGCTTCGCTTCTACGAGAAGGAAGGGCTGCTCGCGGCGCCGGTGAAACGGGACGCGAACGGCCGTCGTGTGTACACCGACCAGGACGTCGATTGGCTGGTGAACTGCACGAAGTTCCGGGCGTCGGGAATGCCGCTGGCCACCATTCGCGAATTCGCCGAACTGGTCCGGCAGGGGCCGGGAAACGAGGAGAAGCGGCTGGAGCTGCTGCGGGATCACCAGAACACCGTGCGGGACCGGATCGCCGAACTGGCCGATTGCCTGGAGCTGATCAGCCGGAAGGTCGAGATCTACGAGGAGCACGTCGCGCGCGGGACGGCGGACGGGCTTTGGCGCTAGCGCTATGTCCATAGTGGACAGACGTTGCCACCCGATCGGTGCAACGTTTCGCCTGGCGATGGGCAGGAGCGGCCCCTAAGCTTTGCCGCTCGTGACCTGCGAGGTGAGGCGATGAGGTCCTTCGGCGCGGTGGATCCGGTGAAGCTGGCGCTCGCCGGGCTCACCACGATGGCCCTCGGGATGGCGGCGGCGCTCAACGCCGACGCGCTGCCGGTGATCGGCGGCGGCACCACCTATTCCGCCGAATTCTCCGACGCGGGCGGGCTGCGCGCGGACAACGACGTCCGGATCGCCGGGGTGAAGGTCGGCAAGGTGTCCGAGATCGAGCTCGACGGCGATCGCGTGCTCGTGTCCTTCCGGGTGAAGGACGCCTGGGTCGGGGACGCCACGAGCGCGTCCATCCAGATCAAGAACGTGCTGGGACAGAAGTACCTGGCGCTCGATCCGCGCGGCGAAGCGATCCTCGATCCCGGCGATCCCATTCCGCTGCGGCGGACCACCGCGCCGTACGACGTCCTTGAAGCGTTTCGGGATCTGTCGAAAACCGTCGACGCCATCGATGTCGGCCAACTCGTGAAAAGCTTCGACACCATTTCGGAGACCTTCGCCGATACGCCCGCCGACGTCCGCTCGGCGCTCGACGGGATCTCGAAGCTCTCCGGCACCATCGCCTCCCGCGACCGGCAACTCCGGACGCTGCTCGCGAACACCCGGCAGGTGTCGCAGACCCTCGTCGACCGCGACACCGAGGTCCAGCGGCTGATCCGGGACGGCGACGCGCTGCTGCGCGCGATCTCCACCCGGCAGCAGGCGATCAAGGATCTGCTGGACGGATCGAAACGGCTCGCGACCGCGCTCGACGGCATCGTCGCCGACAACGACGGCCAGCTCGGGCCGGTGCTCGACCAACTCGACCGGCTGACGTCGATGCTCCAACGCAACCAGGATTCACTGGCCAAGGGGATCGCCGCGTTCGCCCCGGCGATCCGGGTGCTCACCAACGTCGCGGGCAACGGGCGCTGGATCGACGGCTACCTGTGCGGGCTGGTCCTGCCCACGTTCGGGCCGCTCAACGAAAAGGGCTGCTTCGACAAGTGAGCTGCGTGGGCAAAGTCGTGACTCGCGTGATCAGAGGCGCGACTCGCGTGATTGGAGGCGTAACTCGCGAGTTACGCCTCCAATCACGCGAGTTACGCCTCTGATCACGCGAGATACGTCTTCGATCACGCGAGTTCGGTGTCAGGGCTTCGTCCGCCGCAACCAGTACAACCCGATCACCGGCAGGACCAACGGGATGAAGAGGTAGCCCTGCCCGTAGACCGACCACACGGTGGCGTGCGGGAAGGCCTCGCGGTCGAAGAGGCTGAGGGTGCCGATGGTCAGCACTCCGACCAGTTCGACGGCGCAGGCGATCAGCGCGACCCGCCACCAGCCGGCGCCGCGGCGGGCCAGCGCGACGGTGGCCAGGAGATAGACGACGGCCGCGAACGCGGAAAGGGCGTAGGCCAGCGGGGCTTCGTCGAACTTGGTGCTGATCTGCACGGCGGCGCGTGAAGTCGCCGCCAGCGCGAAGATCGCGTACACGGCGACCAGGATCCGTCCCGGGCCGGAAGCCTTGTCCACCGTCTTCTCCTCGGTTTCCTCACGCACTGGCGCCCGCCCACACCTCGTGCAGCCGCAGCACCATCACCGGGATCGCGAGACAGGCGATGCCGAGGATCACGGTGCTCGACCGGGTTCGTTCGGCCAGCGCCCAGACCGTCCCGAGCGGGAGTACGACGAGGCAGCCGATCAGGTAGGCGAGATAGGTGGCCATGCTGCCCGGGGTGCCGCCGCCGATCAGCAGCACGACCCCGATCACGAGCTGGGCCACCAGCTGGGCTTCGACCACGGCGAGGCCGCCGAGCAGCGCGTTGTCCGGGAGCTTCTTGCGCGCGGCCTGGACGAAACTCCACGCCGCGACCAGCGTCGCGCAGATCGCGACGGTCACCGCGAAGCCTGTGATCACGTCGGCCTCCTTACCTGCTCCACCGGCGACAACGTACCTCCGCGCGGATCACCGCCGACGGGCGACCGGTGGGGTGCGTGGCGGGCGCCACGCACCGGCGCACTGGTCCAGACCTCGGGTGAATAGATCACGAAGCGCGTTCGGTTGGCGCACTGTCAATTCGGTCGCGCGTTATTGTGATCGCCGCCCGTACCAGGGATTACGCCGCCGGTTCGTTCCTGTTACACACCGACCGGGTGGTTGAAATACGAGTTGATCTCACGCTGGGTACTCCTACCATTCGGTAGATTTCGAATTCACGTCCCTGAACAGCCGAGCCGAACCCCCGATATGGCGGATTGGCCGTTCGGGGTCCGGCGGGTGGAATATTCTCCATCGCGATGGTGCACATGGCCCATCCGATTGGTGCCAAGGAGGGGGCGCTCGATGGACGTCCGGTACGAAGCGTATTGCTTCGCCGATCCACTGTTCTTCGATGAGCAGCGGGAAACCGGGGACGCCGCCGACGATTTCGCCTCCCTGTTGCCCGCTCCCGAGGCGGGCTGGCGCACCGGGGTGCGCGGAGTGTGGCGGCTGCTGCACCCTGTTGCTCGAAACCTTCCCTTGCAGGGCTGGAAAATCCACGTTTCAGCAGGTTTGGGCAACGCCGAGCGAGTGCTCGTGAAGGTGCACGAGCATTGTGTCGAGCACGGCGTGTCCTACAAGCATCTACGCTCGCGGAGCACCCTGCTGGCAAGGAATTCGAAATACGCTCCGCGCGACGGCAGCGGCAAGTTACTGACTCTTTATCCGGCTGACAACAACGAGCTCGAGCGCGTTCTCGCCGGGTTGTCGGCGAAGCTCGACGGTGAGCCGGGGGCTTACATTCTCAGTGATCTTCGGTATGGTGCCGGGCCGCTCTACGTCCGCTACGGCGGATTCGCCGAGCAATGGGTCGAACTCGACGGCAAGCGGGTCCTCGCGGTGCGCAAACCGGATGGGACCCTGGTCCCGGACAAACGCGAGCCGACCTTCTCCGTACCCGACTGGGTGACGATTCCGGAGTTCCTCGCGCCTCATCTCGCGGCTCGCAAGAGCGGCGGCGCGGATCAGTTCCCCTATCAGGTGAAAAGCTCACTGCACTTCTCGAACGGCGGCGGCGTGTACCTCGCCGACCGGAAGACCGACGGCGAACGGGTGGTCCTCAAGGAGGCGCGGCCGTTCGCCGGCCTGGACCGTGACGAGGTCGACGCCGTCGAACGGCTCCGCCGCGAGCACGAGGTGCTGGAGCGGTTGAAGGGCATCGACGGCATCCCCGCCACCTACGACCGCTTCACCGTCTGGGAGCACCACTTCCTCGCGATGGAGTACATGCCCGGTGTCTCGCTGGGCAACTGGCTCGCCCGCAACTACCCGCTCACCAGGCGAGACACCACCGAAGCGGACATCGCCGCGTACACCGAACGCGCGCTGTCGCTGGTCCGGCGGGTGGAGGCGATGGTCGGCGAGGTGCACGGCCGCGGGATCGTCTTCGGCGACCTGCACTCGCTCAACATCCTGGTCGACGAAGAGGAAAACGCCGTCTCGCTGATCGACTTCGAGATGGCGTCCGACATCGAAAGCGGCAAACGGCCCGCCCTCGGCGCACCCGGCTTCCGCGCCCCGCGGGACCGGACCGGCTTCGAGGTCGACGAGTACGCGCTCGCCGTCCTGAAACTGTGGATCTTCCTGCCGCTGACCACGCTCCTCGAGCTCGCCCCGGCGAAGCTGCGCGGGCTCGCGGACTTCGTCCAGCAGCGCTTCGACGTCCCGGAGGGCTACGCCGACTCGATCGTCGCCGAGCTCGCGCCCCGGAACGTGCCGCCGCTGACGAGCGCGACCGAGCTGGACCAGGACAAGCCGGACTGGGCGCTGGTGCGCAAGCAGATCACCGAGGCGATCCTCGCCAGCGCGACCCCCGAGCGCACCGACCGGCTCTTTCCCGGCGACATCGAACAGTTCCGCGTCGGCGGAGCGTGCTTCGGCTACGGCGCGGCTGGCGTCCTCCACGCGCTGAAAGCGACCAGCGGCGAGCGCCACCGGGAGCACGAGCGCTGGCTGCTGGACTCGATCCGCCGCGACCCCCCGGGACGTCCGGGGTTCTACGACGGCTCGTACGGGATCGCGTACGTCCTCGAAGAACTCGGGTACCGGGACGAGGCCACCAAGCTGCTGACGGCGTCGGCGACGCTGGTCGAGCAGACCACCGACCACGGTCTGGAAGGCGGCCTGTCCGGAATCGGGCTCACGCAGCTGCACTTCGCGGTGACCCGCAAGGACAACGAGTTCGGCAGGCAGGCGCTCGCCACCGCCGTCCGGCTCGCCGAAGCGCTCGAAACCGCCGCCCCGCCCGGGGACTTCGGCAGGGCCGGGCTGCTCAACGGCTGGTCCGGTCCGGCGCTGTTGTTCGTGCGGCTGTTCGAGCGCACCCGCGAAGAGGGCTGGCTGTCCTTCGCCGACCAGGCGTTGGAGCGGGACATCGAGGAGTGCGTCGAATCCGACGACGGCTCGCTGCAGGTCCGCGACGGTGAGACCCGGACGCTGCCCTACGTGGGTGTCGGCAGCGCCGGGATCCTCATGGTCGCCGAGGAGCTGGCGAAGCACCGTCCCGACGCGAAGGCGTTGAAGAGCCTGCCCGGCCTGCGTGAAGCGTGCCGCGGGGAGTTCGTCATCCATCCCGGTCTGCTGTTCGGCCGAGGCGGGCTGATGACCGCGCTGGCCATGGGCGCCGAACCGGACCAGCGGGTCCGCGACGCCATCGACCTGCATCTTTCCCGGCTGGCCTGGTACGCGGTGCCGTACAAGGGCGGCCTGGCGTTCCCCGGCAACCAGCTGCTGCGGCTGTCGATGGACGTCGTCACCGGCGGCGCGGGCGTCCTGCTCGCACTGGCCGCCACCCTGGACGGGAAGGCCGCGCTGCCGTTCCTGTCCTCCCGAACTGCTGTCCAGTGAGGACGGCGGACCAAGATAACTAGTGAAAGGGAACACCATGGAACTGGTTCTCGACCTGCAGGCCCTGGAAACCCCCGAGGTTCTCGAGGGCGGCGGCGGTGGCAGCCACGGCGGCGCGAGCAACCTCAGCCTGCTGGCCTCCTGCGCCAACAGCACCGTCAGCCTGCTGACCTGCCACTGAGTCACGGCTGATCACTGAAGGCGCGGGAGCGGCACAGGCCAAGTGCGCCGCTCCCGCGCCTTCATTTTGCCTTCCGGTTCATCTCGTTGGGATCACGGTGTGAGGAGTGGGATGGCGGGTTCCGCCGATCGGTTGCTGGTCACGGTGACCTGGCTCGATCGCCCCCGCCTGATCGCGCTGATCCTCAGCGCGCTCGCCGGGACGGCGGCGGGGCTGCTCCTGCCCGGCGCGCTCGCCGCCGCGGTCGACGCGGTCGTGGCCGGACGGCCCAGCCTGCCCGAGGTCACCTGGCTGATCGCCCTCGGTGTCACCGAAATCGCCGTCGGCCTGATCGGCGGCATCCTCACCGCGCGGATGACCGCGTCCGCCACCGCCTGGCTGCGCCGGAAACTCGCCGACCGCTACCTCGCGCTCGGCACCCGGTCGACCTTCGCCGACGGCGACGCGATCAGCAGGCTCACCGGCGACTGCACCGGCGCTGGACTGGTCGCCTCGGTCGTCGTCCAGCTCGGGTCGACCACCCTGATCTCCGGTGGGGCCGTCGTCCTGCTCGCGCTGATGGACTGGCGGCTCGCGCTCGTCTTCCTCGGCAGCATCCCGTTCGGCCTGATGCTCGCGCGCACCCATCTGAAGAACACCGCGGACGACGTCCTGACCTATCAGGAGGTGTCCGGCGAACTCGCGGCGAGGATGGTCGACGCCGTCGCCGGCCTCCGCACGATCGCGGCGTCGGGCACCGCCGATCGCGAAGCGGAGCGGGTGCTGCGGCCGCTGCCGAAACTGAGCCTCGCCGGCCGCGGGATGTGGCGGACGCAGGCCAGGATGGTGTGGCGCTCCGGGCTGCTGCTGCCCGCGGTCGAACTCGCGGTGCTCGCCGCCGCCGGGTTCGGCGTGCTGGACGGCAGGCTGACCGTCGGCCAGGTACTCGCGGCACTCGGTTACGTCGCGCTCGGCATGGGGCTGATCACCCAGATCCCTTTGCTCACCACACTTTCCCGCGCGCGGTCATGCGCGTGGCGGATCGGCGAGGTGCTGGACTCGCCGGTCCCCGAACCGGGTGACCTCGGCGTCGTCCCCGGCCGGGGCACGCTCGAACTGCGCGGGGTCACGATCGAAGGCGCGTTGGCCGACGTCGACCTGCTCGTGCCGGGCGGCCGGTTCACCGCGGTCGTCGGGCGATCCGGATCGGGGAAGTCCGCGCTGGTCAACGTCCTCGGCGGACTGCTGACCCCGGACGAAGGAACGGCGCTGCTCGACGGCCGTCCGCTGGAGCGGCTGCGGCCGAGCGAGCTCCGCGCGGTCGTCGGATTCGCCTTCGAACGGCCCGCGCTGCTCGGGGCGACCATCGGTGACGCCGTCGGCTACGGCTCGTGGGCAGGCGAGGCCGCCGTGCGGGCGGCCTGCCGGTCCGCCCAGGTCGACGACCTGATCGTCCGGCTGCCGGACGGCTACCGGACACCGCTCGCGGAGACACCGCTCTCCGGCGGCGAGGCACAGCGGATCGGGCTGGCCCGCGCGATCGCGCACGCGCCGCGAGTGCTGATCCTCGACGACGCCACCGCCAGCCTCGACACGGTCACCGAAGCCGCGGTCGAAGAGGCGATCGAACGCACGCTCCCCGGCCGGACCCGGGTGGTGGTGACGCATCGCGCGGCCACCGCGTCGCGGGCGGACACGGTGGTGTGGCTGGAAGACGGCCGCGTCCGCGCGGTCGGCGCGCACGACGAGCTGTGGCGGGATCCGGCGTACCAGGCCGTCTTCACCGAGGGCGTGCGATGAGCGTCTGGGGGCTGTACCGCTCGGCGCTGGCCGGGCAGTGGCGCGGCGGGCTGGTCCTGCTGGCCTGCTCCGTCCTGGAAAGCGCGCCCGCGTTCTTGTCCGGTCGCCTGGTCGAACTCGCGGTTGACGAGGGGTTTGCCGCGGATCGACCAGGCACCGGACTGCGTTGGCTCGCGGTCTTCGGGCTGGTCGCCGTGATCGGCGCGTTCGGTTCACGGCTGGTGTGGCATCAGCTCGGCAAGGTCGTCGAGCCGTTGCGCGACGCGTTGGTGACGGCCGTCGTCCGCGGGGTCCTGCACGATCCGGCGCCGCCGCGCAATCAACCGGACGCCAGCGGCGTCGCCCGCATCACCCAGCACGTCGAAGTCGTCCGCGACGCCACGGCCGGGCTGCTGGTGCAGGCGCGCGGGATGATCGTGACGACGGTGGCGGCGCTGGCCGGGCTGTTCACCGTCGCCGGTTCGCTCGCGTTGATCGTGGCGATCCCGGTCGTGGTCTCGGTACTCGTGTTCGGCTGCCTGCTCCCGTCGCTCGCTCGCCGTCAGCGCGCGCTGGCGCTGGCCGACGAGCGGACCGCCGAGGTCGCGGGCGCGTCGCTGTCGGGGATGCGCGATGTCGTCGCCTGCGGCGCGGAACCGCTGGCCGCGCTGGAGCTCTACGACGCCATCGACACGCAGGCCGCGGCGGCCGTGCGGGTGGCGCGGTCGGGGGCGGCCAGGACGGTGGTGATCGCGACCGGCGGGTTCGTGCCGCTGCTCCTGGCGCTGCTGGTCGCGCCGGGCATGGTCAGGGACGGAGTGCTCACCGCCGGCGCCGCGCTCGGCGCGCTCGTCTATCTCGCGACGACGATGCAGCCGGCGTTGCGCGGGCTGGCCGCGACCGCGAGCACCGTGGTGCTGCGGCTGATCGTCGCGCTGCGGCGGCTCGCGGAGACCGCCGAGGCCGAGCCCGAGCCCGACGGCGCGGCCGAACCCGACGGGACCGCGATCTACGTGCGCGACCTGACCTTCAGCTGGGGCGCGGCCGCGCAGCCGGTGGTGCGTGGGCTCGACCTGCACCTGCGGCCCGGCGAGCGGCTCGCGGTCGTGGGGCCGAGCGGTATCGGCAAGTCGACCTTGGCCGGGCTCCTGACCGGCATGCTCGAACCGCAGGCCGGTCGGGTGCTGCTCGGCGGAGTTCCGGTCCGGGAGGTCCCGGCTGCGCTGCGGCACCGGATGGTCGCGCTGATCCCGCAGGAGGCGTACGTCTTCGCGGGGTCGGTGCGGGACAACGTCGGCCTGTTCGCGCAGACCGCGATGGACCGCGAACTTCTGGCGGCGGTGGTGGCCGTCGGCGCGGAACCGCTGGTCACGCGGCTGGGCGGGCTCGACGGCGAGATCGGGCACGGCACGCTGTCCGCCGGTGAGGCGCAGCTGATCGCGCTCGCGCGCGTCTACGCGAGCGACGCGGGCGTCGTCATCCTCGACGAGGCGACGTCGCACCTCGACCCGCCCGCCGAAGCCCGCGCGGAACGGGCGTTCGCCGAGCGGGGCGGGGTGCTGGTGGTGATCGCGCACCGGCTGACGTCGGCGCTGCGCGCGGACCGGGTCCTGGTGATGGACGGCAAGGAGACCGCGCTGGGCACCCACCTCGAACTCATGGACCGGTCCGCGCGCTACGCGCAGCTCATGCACGCTTGGTCGCCGCGGTTACCCCAGCCCGGTCCGGCTCCGGTCCAGAGGGGCTGAAGGACGCTTTCCCCGCGTACGATGCGACGAAAGCGTCCTTCACCGCGTCTTACGCGGGGAAAGTCCCCTTCAGCTCATCGAGGGCCGCACGCAGGAGGCCCTCGACGGGAACCGGACGCCGAGACTTCCTGTCGACGAAGACGTGCACGAAGTGTCCCTCCGCGATGACGGTCTCCTTCGAGTACATCCCGACCTCGTAGCGCACGCTGGACCGGCCGAGATGGCCTACCCGCAGGCCGACCTCGAGCTCTCCCGGGAACGACACCGAAGCGTGGTACTTGCATTGCGATTCCACGCACAGCCCGATGACTTCGCCGGTCTCGATGTCGAGGCCGCCGCGTTCGATCAGCCACGTGTTGATCACGGTGTCCATCACCGAGTAGTGGACGACGTTGTTGACGTGCCCGTACACGTCGTTGTCCTTCCACCGCAACGGAACCGTCTGCCAATGCGGATACTCGGCGTTCACCACAGCGTCACCGACTCCCGCAGAATGAGCGCCAGATCCGCTTCGGACGCCTCTCGCGGCGCCGTCGCCAGCAGCCGTTGTTGTTTCACCGTGCCGGAAACCAGAGAGTCCACATCGGACTCGGTGTACCCGACGGCGCCGATCCCGTTGGGGATCCCGATCTCCCGCATGATCTGCCCGAGTACCGCGGGCAGGTGGTCCCGCAGATCACCCGGCCATTCGTAGTCCGGCGCGAGCAGCCTCGCCACCCGGATGTGCCGGTCCGGCGCGGCGTCGAAGGTGAACCGGAACGCCGCCGGCGCCGTCAGCGAGACGGCCATCCCGTGCGGCACCATCGCTTCGTCGCCCGGATACCCGGAGGGATGGAATTCCCGCACCTGCCCGGCGATCGGATACGCGTTGGCGTGCGGGATGTGCACCCCGGCGTTGCCGAACCCGAGCCCGGCGAACGTCGCCGCGAGCGCCATCGCCTCGCGCGCCTTCATGTCGGAGCCGTCGCGCACGGCCGCGGGCAGCGCCCACGACAGCAGCCGCAGGGACTGCTCGGCGAACATGTCGGCCAGCGGATTCGAGCCACAGTAAGGAACGCGGTCTTCCGGCCGCTTCCGGTCGAACTCGGTGTACGGCTTGGCCGTGTAGCTCTCCGCGGCGTGGCAAAGGATGTCCATCCCGCTCGCGGCGGTGACCTCCGGCGGCTGCGAGACCGTCAGCCTCGGGTCGACCACCGCGAGACTCGGCCGCATCCGGAGATGGCTGATGCCGCTCTTCACCCGCAGTGACAACACGTCCAGCACGCAGACCGTGGTGCTCTCCGACCCCGTCCCGGTCGTGGTCGGCACCGCGACCAGCGGTTTCAGCGGCGCGCTCGGGGCGCGGCCGCCGCCGACCGGCGCGTTGACGTAGTCCATCAGGTCGCCGTCGTTGCTGGTCAACAGGTTCACCGCCTTGGCGGTGTCGATGGCCGACCCGCCACCGACGGCGACGAAGGCGTCCCACTCGCCCTGCCCGCGGGCGAAGTCGACGGCCTTCCGCATGCTGACGTCGGTCGGCTCCACGTGCACGCCGTCGAAGACGACGGCTTCGATGCCATAGGTCGCGATACCTTCGGCGATCCGTTGTGGCCAGCCCGTCGCGGCGACACCCGCGTCGGTCAGGACGAGCACCCGGCGTGCGCCGTACTGGGTGAGGTCGTAGCCGATCTCGTCGCTCGACCCGGTGCCGTATTTCAAGGCCGGCGCCCCGTAAGTGAAAACAGTTTCACGTCCGGCGGTGGCTGAGGTCACGTTTTCGTGCTCCCTTGCTCGAACACGTTCCGAATATCGGACATTCCGCCGCTCCGGGGTTGCCGGAATCGGAAGATCGCTTGACGGCACCGATCACCGCCCGCCTAAGCTCTTCTCATTAGATACCAACCGGGAGCGTCCGTCGCCCAGACGGCCGTGCGGATCCTGACCGAGGCGCAGATCCACCGCGTGTACGCGGTGGTGGGTGAGTCCTTCCTGGATCTGCTCGACGCGCTGCAACGCGAGCGCTCGATCACCTTCGTCTCGGCGAGGCACGACTCCGGCGCGGCCTTCATGGCCGAGGCCGAAGGCAAGCTGACCGAGCACCCCGCCGTGCTGCTGGCGGGCCGCGGCCCGAGCGCGGCGAACCTGGCGATCGGTGTCTCCACGGCGTACCAGGACGAGAGCCCGATGGTCGTCCTCCTGGAGAACCCGCCGCAGGACCCGGGGGCCACGAGCGAGCTGCCCACCGCCGACCTGACCGCGATGTTCGAGCCGATCTCCAAGTGGACCGGCCGCGCGGAATCGCCCGACGAGGTCCCCGGCCTGCTGGTCGAGGCGCTGACCCGCTGCCGCGAAGGGCGGCCGGGCCCTGCTGTCGTCGCCGTCCCCGCCGACTTCTGGGGTGTCCCGTTCGATTCGGCGAAACCGGTCGCCTCCGTGCGGCCGCCCGCCACCGGCGCGCTCGGCCGGACCGCCGAGGCGGTCGCGCAACTGGTCGACGAGGCCCGCTATCCGGTGGTGATCGTCGGCGGCCGGGCCCGTGCGGCGCGAGACGAGCTGATCGCCGTCGCCGACGAGCTCGCGTTGCCGGTGTACAACGCGTTCCGCCGTCAGGACGCCTTCCCCGAGAACCACGCGCGCTACGCCGGCCATCTCGGCATCGGTATCCCAGCTCGGCAGCTCGACGCGCTGGAGCGCGCGGACCTCGTGCTCGCGCTGGGCACACAGCTCGACGAGGTCACCACCCAGTCCTTCCGCTACCCGACGCCGTCGCAGACGCTGGTGCTGGTCGGCACCGGGATCGAGCCCGCCCGCCGCGGTGGCCTGACCTTCCGGGTCGACTCCGAGGTCGAGCCCTTCCTGCGTGAGCTGCGCAATGTGGCCTCGCCCCGGCAGCGGCGCGCGTCGGCCGCGAACGCCGCCGTGCACACCTTCATGACGCCGCCCGACACCAGCGGCGCCACCCGCGTCCATCCCGCCGACGTCATCCGGGCGGTGCGCAAACTCGCGCCCGAGGACGCGATCGTGACCAGCGACGCGGGCAACTTCGCCCAGTTCATGCATCGCTACTGGTGCTTCACCGCGCCGCGCAGCCAGCTCGGGCCGAGCAACGCGGCCATGGGCTACGCGGTCCCGGCGGCGGTCGCGGCGAAACTCGCCGAACCACGCCGCACGGTGATCGCGATGGCGGGCGACGGCGGCGCGCTCATGACCGGACAGGAGATCGAGACCGCCGTCCGCTACCGCGTTCCGGTGACCGTCCTGGTGTTCCAGAACGGAGTGCACGGCCCGCTCGCCGTGCACCAGGCGCGCAAGCACGGACGGCTTTCGGGCGTCACCGTCCCCATCACAGACTTCGCTTCGTGGGCACGCGGGCTCGGCGCCGCCGGGTACACCGTGGACGATCGGGAAGAGCTGGAGCCGATCATCGCGAGCGCGCTGGTGCGGCAACGGCCGTGCGTGATCGACATCAGGACGGATCCGGACGTGGTGACCCCGGACATCCGGCTGACGAGCCTGCTGGGCGCCGCGAGGCCGCAGCAAGGAGGCCAGTAGAGGCCGCCGCGCCGACCACCGGGCGGTACTTTTTTCTCAGGGGATACACAGAAACCCTTGTGGGGCCGCCTTCACCTGCTCCAAAGGGTGGGAAACCGGTGACGACTCGGCCGACTTTCGGTCGCGGAGACCGGATTTTGTCGGTCGGCCGTGGCACAATCGCCGCAACACCGAGGGGTCCGATATGGACCGGAGCGAGCACCGGTGAAGTTGTTGGCACGCAGTACTTAGAGCATTGTGTTGACACTGGGAGAAAACATGGCTGACGAAACGAAGCCACAGGACAAGTCCGTTTCCGGCGTGGTGCCGGTGCTGTTCAGCGCGGACGCCGAGACCCACGACATCGCCGTCGTGGCCACGAACCGGGAGGCGTTGCGCCGTTCGCCGTTCGGCACCGAGGTACCCCTGCGCGCCGCCAGCGGCGAATAGCCCGGCCGCCGGAGGCCCTGCCGGGAGAGGTACAGTGCGGCTGCGCACACCAGGGTGAAGACGCTTGTCGGCCTGCGTGAGGTGTGCTTTACTGATTCAGGTCTCGTTTTTTGTGTTCGTGTTGGTTCACGCTCGCAGAACTCAGCGGGCGTAGTGTCTCCTCGTGTTTCCGGGGAAGCAAACCGTCTGGTCATGACCCGGGCTGCCGACGTGGCTTCCTGTTTGTTTGTGTTGCATATGGAGATTTTATGACTCAGGGCACTGTGAAGTGGTTCAACTCCGAGAAGGGGTTCGGCTTCATCACTCCCGACAACGGCGGCGGCGACGTCTTCGTGCACTACAGCGAGATCAAGGGCAACGGCTTCCGTACCCTCGAGGAGAACGCCCGCGTGGAGTTCGAGATCGGGCAGGGCGCGAAGGGTCCGCAGGCCACCTCGGTCACCGTGATCTGATCCAAGCTTTCCAAGCAGGGCCGTCATCCCCTAGGGGAGGCGGCCCTGCTGCTTTTCCCGGGTCCGGCCGCACCCCGTGCCGTCCATCCAGGCCCCGGCTCATCCCGCCGACTTCGTGCCTGACGAAAGTCAAGGTCTCCTCCTGACCTTCGCTCGCTGCCTCAGGCCGTCCTCATCGGCGACGCTTCCACCATGAACGGCAAAACCGGCCGCTGGATCGGCGGCGTGGCACTGATTCTCGCACCGCTCGTGTGGTTCGTGGGTTTGTCGCTGCGACATCTGGTACTCGCGGACTTCACGCCGGAGCAGGTCGCGTGGTTCGACCAGTACCCGTTCGCCGCGCCCGGCCAGCTGGCCGCGTACGCCGCGGACCCCGGCTTCGTGACGGCCGCGTACTCGGTCTTCCTGCTGGGCGCGGTTCTCCTGCTGGCGGCTTTCCTGATGCTGGCGAAGATCGTCGCGGAGAAGGCGCCCGCACTGGCCGTCTGGGGATTCGTGCTGCTCGCGTTCGGCTTGTTCGCGCGGCTCTACTCCGCCGGTGTCGAGCTGACGGCCTTCGAACTCGTCGACACACTCGGCCTGGACCAGGCGACGAAGCTGGTGATGGACGACTACGTCGACCTGTCCTACGGGCTGTGGCGCATCCCGGTCACCGCGTCGGTCGGCCAATACGCCGGGGGACTGCTGCTGGCCATCGGCGCCTTCCGGGCCGGGACCTTCGGCACCGGGAGGGCGTTGCTGTTCCTCTGGCCCTGCACCATCTGGATGGGGGTGCTCAAGGAAAGCGAGCTCCTCAGCGTCCTCACCGCCGTGGCCCTCTGCCTGGTGCTCGTCCCGCTCGGCGTGCGTGTCCTGGCGGGCAAGCGGACCGCGGACCGGAAGCCTCGTCCCCTTTCCTGGTGATGCAACCTCGTGCAACTCTTTCTTTCGCGGCCCGGACGTCGTTTCCTTGTAGGGACTTGGCGCGGCAGCGGAGGACATGTGGGCGAAGCGGTTGCGGGGATCGTGGCGAACCCCGCTTCGGAGCGTGACATCCAGAGCCTGCGTTCGGCACTGAGGGTGGCCGGCGCCGGCCGCGTGATGGTGTGGACCGACGCGGGGAAGATCATCGGCACCGTCCGCCGGATGGTGGACGCGGGCGCCAGCGTGATCATCTGCCTCGGCAACGGGACGATGATGCGGGCGGCCGCGGCGGCCTGCGGCGACGTGCCGCTGCTGATGCTGCCCGCCGGAGGCGCCGACGAGTCCGCCGTCGCCGGGCTCGCCGCCGGGCTGGTGGCCACCCATCAGGTGGACACGGACCTGGTCACGAACCGCGCGACCGTGCTCGAGGTCGTCACGAAGGCCCGCCGCGAGATCGCGCTGACCGACGTCAGCGTGTGCTCGGAGAGCCGATGGGATCCCGCGTCGCTGACCGAGCTGTACTGCACGTTCGCCGTCCCGGACGGGGTCGGGCTGTCGAGTATCCCCGGGCGGCTGTGCCCGAGCCCGAAGTCCACTGTGGACGGTGTGGCCGTCTCGCTGGGGCCGGTCGACGAGACGCCGTACGTCGTCCAGGCGCCGATCGCGCCCGGCGAGGTCCGGGCGGTGGGTGTTCGGGGCTGGAGCGTGCTGCACGCCGGGGTTCGGGTCGACCTCGCCGCGGCCGGCGGCTCCATCGCGCTCGACGGCCAGCCGCATTTCGTGCTGAAGCCGGGAGAGAGCGCTTTCGTGGAGCTGAAGCCCGACGGCCCGTGGTGCGTCGACGTCCGCGCCGTGATGGCCGAGGCCACCCGGACCGGTCTGTTGCTGGGCCGGAAGCCGGCGGAGGTCCTTCCCCGGCCCCGCCTCGCGGACGCGCCCTTCCCCGGGTAGGCCGCGCCCAGGTCACAGAGACCTTCCGCTCCCCGGGACGTCCGGGCACACTGGCCTGAACAGACCAAAGGAGTGGGCCAGGTGCAGCTCGAGGCGGCGCTGCCGGTCGGTGCGGACCCGCGGCGGCACGCGCGTGCCCTCGCCGAGGTGCGTGAGGCGGCGCTGGCCGGGACCACCCTTCCGAGTGCTCCGCGCGCGGTCATCGGCGCGTCCTGGCAGCGGATGCGGCGTCTCGGCCTGGACCCGGATCGCGGCTCGCCGTCGTCCGCGCTCACCCCGGACCAGCTGGAAGCCCGCCGCCGCGAGAGCGGACTCGCGGCCGTCCTCCCCGTTCTGCGCGGTGGCCTGATCAGCCTCGCCGAGCAGGCCGCGCACATCATGGCCGTCGTCGACGCCGACGGCCGTGTCCTCTGGCGCGACGGCAGCACCGCGGTCCGCCGCCGCGCCGACGGGCTCGGCTTCGTCGAAGGCGTCGACTGGCACGAGCACGCCGCGGGCACCAACGCCATCGGGACGGCACTGGTCGCCAGGCATCCGGTCCAGGTCTACTCGGCCGAGCACTACGTCAGCAACCAGCACGACTGGACCTGCGCCGCGGCGCCGTTGCACGACCCGAGGGACGGCAGGCTGCTCGGCGTCGTCGACCTCTCCGGACCGGCCTCCACCGTGCACCCGACGACCCTCGCCCTCGTCGACACGGTCGCGAAGCTCGCCGAAGCGCACCTGCGGACCACCCATCTCTCGGATCTCGAACGGTTGCGAGGTCTGGCCACACCGCTGCTCGCCAAGGTCAAGGGCCGGGCGGTGATCGCCGACCCGCACGGCTGGATCGCGGCCTCCGCCGGTCTCGTCCCGGTCGGCCGGATCGCGCTGCCGAACGCCGCCGCTCCCGGCCGCGCCTGGCTGCCGACCTACGGCGAATGCCTGCTGGAGCCGCTGCCCGGCGGCTGGCTCGTCCGGTTCACCGAGGGGGAGGACGCGCCGCCGACGCGGGTCGTGCTCGATCTGCGGTCTCCGCGGGAAAGCATGCTGCGCGTCTCGGGCGCGGCGGGAACCTGGTCGCATCGGCTGAGCCCTCGGCACGCGGAGATGCTGTACGTCCTCGCGCGGCATCGCGAGGGCAGGTCGGCGTCGGAACTGTCGCGCGATCTCTTCGGCGACTCCGGCCGCACCGTCACCGTCCGCGCGGAGATGTCCAGGATGAGGCGGCATTTCGGCGGGTTCCTGCTGGCCAGGCCGTACCGGTTCGGCGACGACGTCGAGGTCGTGGTCGAACGGCCGTCCGACGGCGAGGTGCTCCCGCATTCGGTCGCCCCCGCCGTCCGCGCCTGAGTGCGCGATCGTGCGGTACGCCTGAAAAAGGGGCCTTTCCGCCGGCCGGGAGATCACGTGCCGATGACACACACCGGTGTCACTGGCTGCGCTGATCCCGACTCGGATACCTTTTGCGGGTAGAGCCAATGGGGAGGATCGGCGATGACGAGCACAGTGACCCGGCCGGGGCCACCAGGGAGCCCCGAGCCGCCCCCCGCGCCAGGAGGTCGCGGAGGGATCGCCGGGCTGCTCGAACTGCCGGGCAACGGTATCCGAGCGATCGTCCGGTCCGCGGCGACCACGCCGGGCAGGCTGTCGGTGATCGCGATCGGGCTCGTCCTGCTGTCGCTGGTCGCGGGCCTGTTCGGCACGCTGGCCGCGCAGGACAAGAAGGACACGATCAACGGCCTGATCGACCACCGCGAACCGCTCGCCGCCGCCGCGCAACAGGTCTACCGCGCGCTTTCGGACGCCGACGCGACGGCGGCCAGTTCGTTCCTGTCCATCGGCACCGAGCCGCTCGCCATGCGCCAGCGGTACGAACGCGACATCGCGGAGGCCGGGGCCGCGCTGGCGAAGGCGGCATCGGACTCCTCCGGAGTCGGTAAGGCGGCCGAGCAGATCAACATCCTCGGCCGCGAGATCCCCGTCTACACAGGACTGATCGAGACCGCGCGCACCTACAACCGGCAGGGTTTCCCCGTCGGTGCCTCGTATCTGCGTGAGGCGTCGGAGCTGATGCGGTCGAAAATCCTTCCGGCCGCACAGGAGCTCTACCGCACCGACACCGACCGGCTCGCCGCCGAACAGGACGACGCGACCGGATTCCCTTGGCTGGCAACGGCTTTGCTGCTCGCCCTGCTCGCCGCGCTGATCGTCACGCAGGTGCATCTGACCCGGAGGACCAACCGGCTGCTGAACGTCGGGCTGGTCGTCGCGACCGTGTCGGTGGTGGTGGCCCTGCTGTGGGGCGCGGTCGCGCTGATCGTACAGAGCTCCCTCGTCGGCAGCGGCGAGGACGACGGCTCGCACCAGGTGGACGTCCTCGTCCGCGCCCGGATCGCGGCGCTGCAGGCCAGGGCCAACGAAACCCTGACCCTCGTCGCCCGAGGCGACGGCGCGGCGTACGAAAAGGACTTCACCGCTCTCGCCGGGCAGCTCGGCGGGACGGACGGCCAAGGCGGCCTGCTGGGTGAGGCCCGTGGTCTCGCCGCGGGCGGCGCGGCCGCGGACAAGGTGGACGCGGCCATCCAGGCGGCGTCGGCCTGGTTCAAGGCACACGGTCAGGTGCGGCGGCAGGACGACGACGGCTCCTACCAGGACGCCGTCGACACCGCCATCCGTGACGACAAGAAGGAAGGCGCCGCCGTGGCGTTCCAGCGGCTCGACGAGAACCTGGTCGCCGCGATCAACGTGGGACGACAGGAATTCCTCGACGACACCCGCGGCGCCGACCGCGCGCTGACCTTGCTCGCGCCGGGAATCGCGGTACTGGCGCTGATCGCGGCGGCGGGGGCCGCGTTGGGAATCCGTGAACGGCTGAGGGAGTACCGGTGATGCGGAACGGTCTGCGAACGGCCGTGCTCGGCGCGGTCCTGGTGCTGGCGACGGCTTGTGGCAGCGCGGGGGCGCCGGTCGACCCGGCTCCCGTCGGCGAGGTCGCGCCGCCGCTGCCCGCGAACGTCGGCGGCGCCGACAACGCCGGCGGTGGCGGAACGACCGACACGAGCTGCAACCCGCTGGCCAGCCTGCGGCCGACCAGCGGCACGTCGATCACCAGCGGCTCGACGATGGCGAAGATCAAGGAGAAGGGCAAACTCGTCGCGGGCGTCGACCAGACGACGTTCCTGTTCGGTTTCCGGAATCCGACCTCGGGGCAGCTCGAAGGCTTCGACATCGACATGGTCAACGAGATCGCGAAGGCGATCTTCGGCAGCGCGGAAGGGCGCGTCCAGTTCCGCGCGATCCCGTCGAAGCTGCGGGAAGAAGTGCTCGAGAAGAAGCAGGTCGACATCGTGGTGCGGACCTACAGCATCACCTGCAGCCGGCTGAAGAAGGTCAACTTCTCGACCGCGTATTACCAGGCGGGGCAACGGATCCTGGTCGAATCCGGCTCGAAGGTCGCGAACCTGTCGGACCTCGGCGGGCGGCGGGTGTGCGCGACCAAGACGTCGACCTCGCTGACGAAGATCGCGGCGGATCCGTCGAAACCCGTGCCGGTCTCGGTGGACAACTGGTCGGACTGCCTGGTGATGCTGCAGCAGAAGCAGGTCGAGGCCGTGTCGACGGACGACGTCATCCTCGCCGGGATGCTCGCGCAGGACCCGACGCTGAAGATCGTGGGGAGCCGGTTCACCGAGGAGAACTACGGCATCGGTGTCCCGAAGGAGAACGAGGACATGGTGCGCTTCGTGAACGCCGTGCTGGAGAACGTGCGCGGCGGCGCGTGGCAGACCAGCTACGCGAAATGGATCGGGAACAAACTCGAGGGCGGAACGCCGCCTCCGGCCCAGTACAAGTGAGAACGGGCCGTCCGGGATTCGCTCCCGAACGGCCCGTTTCGGCTCACGGGGATTTCTCGCCGATCACCGGCGGCACCGGCTTCGTTTCGCCTTCGTAGCCGCCGAACAACACGTCGGCGTCTTCCTCCTGCAGGTAGTTCGGGGACTTCTTTTCCTTGTCCTCTTCCTTCTGGCCGCGGCCACCGGGAGCGCCGCCGGCGCCCATCGCGCCCGGCCCACCGGTCTTGCCCGCGGCGGCCGCGCCACCCCGGGTGATCCGCTCCTCCGGCAGCTTGCCCGACCCGGACCCGCCGCCCTTGCCCGCGAGCTTCTCGGCTTCACCGGCCGAAACCTTGCCGCCCGCGAGCCGCTCGGCGACGTTGCCCGAGCCACCGTTGCGCCCGAACCCGCCGCCTCCGCCGTTGGTCAACCGGCTCGCCGCGCTACCACCCGGCCCGCTCGTCGTCCGGCCGGGCTTGCCGCGGTACTGCTCGCTGCCCAACCGGCCGAGACCGCTGGGGCCGGGCGTGTTCAGCGCCGCCAACCCAGGCGCCGGCCCCGGCCGGAACGTCCCCGGCTGCCCGCCGGCCGGCTGACCCGGCGTGGGCACGCCGGTGTGCCCGCCACCCGTGGTGATCCCAGGCGCCGGCGCGTTCGGACCACCCGATGCGGGTATCCCCGGCCCAGGACCGCTGTTGGGGCCAGGGCCGCCGCTGAAGCCCTTGGCCTCCGTACCCCCGGAGAACCCGGACGCCGTCGTCGACTCGCCCATTTCCGGAGGCGGGGCGAAGGTGGGCTGCTTGGAGTTGACGTCGAAAAGCGACTGGTCGTAGGTGTGCATCACCTGCGCGGCCTGCTGATGCGCCTGGAACGACTGCTCCTGCTTGGCCGAAATGTTGCCGACCGTGTCCACCGCGCCCGCGAGATTCCCGGTCGCGAGCTGGTTGAGGGCGTTCTTGTACTCGGCGTTGCGGTCGAAGGGGATCTCTTCGGGCATGGAGTTCTTCGCGGTGGTGGCCGCGGCGGCCGACTGGGAGAACCGGTTGGACGCGAGATACGCGCCGTCGCCCGCGGTGTCGGCCCACTTGCCCAGATTCTTGAAGAACCCGTGCGCGGCCTCCGCGGAAGGCCCCTGCCAATGGGCCCCCTCCTTGCTGGCGGCGGAGCTCAGCGCACTGCTGAAGGTGTTCAGCGCATCGCCCTGCTTGTTCCAGATTTCGCCCTTTTGGTCGATCTTCTCGGCGGAGAGGTTGTTGGAGACCATGCCGATCAAGTCGCCGTGCGAGTTGCCGTCGTAGCGCTGGTCCGATGGCCCGAGTCCGCCACGGAACTGCTGGCCTTGGGTGAGGGCCGCGGCCTGATCACTCGAATACTGGCCTGCCTTCGCCTCCGCCGTCAGTCGCGCGGTCACGGAGTTGCCGCCTGGGCCCTGGTTGACCTCTTCGTAAGTCTCCGCGTAGCGCTTGCCTTCGTACGTCCGGCGCGCTTTGCCGTCGAGGTTCAGCACCGACTCGACGTTGTCCTGACCGGCGTTGTCTGCCATGTCCCCTCCCTGATCTGATCAGCCGCTTTGGGGGAGCTTCGGTGCGATTTGTTCGGCGATGGATTTTGCGTCTGTGCAAGCTTGTTCTGTGGTGCCGCTGTTCGAAAGCCCGAGATTCACCGTCGCCCTGGCCTTCTCGGCGACGGAGATCCCGATCAGACAGGCGCCCTTGCCCGCGCTTCCGGGCAACTCGACCGCCTTGCGCCCACCGACAGTGATTTGATTCACCTCGCCGGTGTCGGTCTTCAGATCCGCGATGCCCGCATTGGGCACGAGATAGACCGCTACGGTTCCGTATCGGGGTTTGCTCGATCCGCAACCGTTGTCACTCTCATAGGTCTCGACCGCCGGAGGCTCGAAACCGAGTGAAGAAGCGATCGGCTCCAATAGGTCGCAGGCCTTCAAAGAGCCGAAGGCATCTTGTGGGGAGCTGCTGGCGTTCTGGCCGGACGTGGATGGTGCTGGTGTAGACGTGGTGGGATTCCCGGGCTTTTCGGTAGTGCACCCTGCGAGAGTGAGCGGTAGAGCTGCGAGCGCGATGGGAAGAGAACGCTTCAGGAACTTGGTCCCGTACTGGCTCATCTAGTGGATTTCCTTGCCGATGTCGGAGAGGTCCTTGCTGGCCGCGTGGTCGGTGGCTTGATACTTGCTGATCGCCATGTCGATTGCCGCCTGCGCGCGTTCGACGACAGCTTGGAGGCTTTCGAGTTGGGTTTTCGCGGATTGATCGTCACCTGACGCGACCATCGTCATGTGTTGCCCGACTCGCTCCGTATAGGGGCTTGTTCCGAGCTCCGGAGAATTCGCCAGGCTGTCGAAGTGGATCTTGTTGCCGGTCCAGCTGTCCAGGTAATCCTGCAGGGCTGTCTTGTAGGCTTGACCCATCTCCGGACTGACCGCGAACCGTCCTTCCTTCGCCGCCGTCACCATCCGATCGGCCTGCTCCGAGAAGTCGCCCAGGATGTCCGAGAAGTTGCCCGGCGGTCCGCCGGCGCCGTCAGTCATGGTCTCTCCCCTGCACCAAGTCCCGGTTACTCGTTGCGCTCGTCAGATCACGATATCAGCGGAAACGGCCCTGAAGCCCGCCCTCCGGCGAGGATCACGCGCTGCCGACGCGGGCGGCTTCGACCAGGTCGTGGACCCATCGTGCGAGGTGAGAGCCACTCGTCGGGGTGAACGTGCGGCGGACCTCGCCGTCGGGGAAGCGGTCGGTGGCGAGCATGAAGCGGCCCTGGAGGCTGTCGAACCACTGGACGCTCTTCTGCTGCGGTTTGCCCCGGTCGTCGCGGAGGGTGACGCTGACCGTGCCCAGGCGCGCGAGCGGGTGTTCGAAGAAGCGAGCGGCGGCACCCAGGCGGAGGTTGTCCGGGTCCTCGTCGAAAGGGTCGTCCGGGCGTTTGGCCGGGGGGAGTGTGCTGGACGTCGTCACCCGACCGGGGAACGGTTGCAGGGACGGCAGATAACCGAGCAAAGTCGCGACGACCTGTTCGGGGTAGACCGGCTCGAAGAGGATGTCGAATCCGCGTTGCTGGCTCACGACGCCCAGACCGCTGTTCCAAGCGCCCCGGTAGAGGTACTCGGCGTCCTGCTCGACCTCGTGCGCCTCCATGGTGACGACGAAGTCCCCGGTGGCCCAGAGCCGGAGGGTCTGTTCGTAGTCGCGCAGCAGCTCGCGATCGCGCGCGAAGCCTCGCTCGGCCAGCCCGGCCCAGATCTCTTCGCAGTGCCGCTCGCGTTCGGAGAGGGTGGTCCCGACGGTCGGGATCTCGAAAGGCAGCACGAACCTGCCGAGCCCGAGATCCTCGAGTACGACGTCGAGCTGGGCCATCGACATCGAAAATGACGCAGGCACCGGTCCCTCCCCTAATCACCTGCTGAATCGGTTCTCCATCGCACCGTAGCGGGTTCGACCCGGCGCGGACACGACCTGCCCGCGCACGTCTAGGATCGGAGGGACGCTGTCGCGGGGATTTCGGGAGGTACCAGTGTCGGAAGAGCCGCGCCGTCCTCGGCACGCAGCGCCGGACGACGCCACGCCGGGTCGTGAGGCGGAGCCCGCCTCCTGGACACCGCCGGCGCCGGTCCGCTGGGAAACGCCCGAACCGTCCATTTCCGGCAGGCTCGATCTCTCCGAGCCGTCGCGGCCCAAACCGCCGCCCAAGCCGGAGAGCGACGCCGAGCGCACGGCCATCCACGCGCCCGTCCAGCCTCCCCAGACTCCACCGCGCGGCCGTCAGCGGCCGATCCCCGGCGCCGAGGATCCGACGCGCCCGCCGGGCGATCTGGCCCCGGTGAGCCCGAACCCCCAGGCCGTCCGGCCTGATCGGCAGGCGCCCGCCGACGCGCCGCAGCCGACCAGCGTGCTGGCCTCGCCGGCGCCGGAGACGCAGAGCATCATGCCGCCGACGCCGCGCGTCGACAACGGTCCCGGCCCGCTGCCGGACCCGGGCACGGAAAGCGTCCTCCCCGAACGCTCCAGCGAAAGCCGCGGAACCGGGACGGGGACCGGATCGGGCAGCCGAGGCACCGGAACCGGCACCGGAACCGGTTCGTTCCCCGGCACCGCGCGCCGGACGTCGTCCCGCACGTCGCGCCGCGGCCGTCTCGGCGCCGGGCTCGTCGACGTCCCGCAGGTGCCGTACCGCGACCCGGCGTCCGCGGTCCTCGAAAACCCGATGGTGTCAGAGGAGAAGCGCTTCTGCGGCAGCTGCAGCGCCAAGGTCGGCCGCGGCAAGGACGGCGAACCCGGTTCGCCCGAGGGCAACTGCGAGAAGTGCGGGAACCCGTTCTCCTTCGTCCCGAAGCTGCGGCCGAAGGAGATCGTCGGCGGCCAGTACGAGGTCCTCGGCGCGCTCGCGTACGGCGGCCTCGGCTGGATCTATCTCGCGCAGGACCACAACGTCAGCGACCGCTGGGTCGTCCTCAAGGGCTTGATCGACACCGGTGACGCCACCGCGATGGCGGCCGCCGCCAACGAGCAGCGGTTCCTCGCCGAGGTCGAGCATCCCAACATCGTCAAGATCCACAACTTCGTGCAGCATCCGGACGGCGACACCGGCAACTCGGTCGGCTACATCGTCATGGAGTACGTCGGCGGCCAGTCGCTGCGCCAGCTCGCGCTCGCGCACCACCGCGAGACGAAGCGCCCGGAGCCGCTGCCGATCGGCCAGGTGATCGCCTACGGGCTCGAGATCCTGCCCGCCATGGGGTACCTGCACGGCCAGAACCTGCTGTACTGCGACCTCAAACCCGACAACGTCATCCAGACGCACGAACAGCTCAAGCTGATCGACCTCGGCGCGGTCCGCCGCATCGACGACTACGAGAGCCCGCTGTTCTTCACCACCGGCTACAGCGCGCCCGAGCTGGCGACACACGGCGCTTCGGTGGCGTCGGATCTCTACACCGTCGGCCGCACGCTCGCCGTCCTCAGCTTCGAATTCTCCGGCTACACCACCAAGTACAAGACCACCTTGCCCGGCCCGGACGTCGTCCCGCTGTTCGCGCTCTTCGGTTCGTACTACCGGTTCCTGAAGCGCGCGACGCATACGGACCCGGATCGCCGGTTCATCGCGGCCGAGGAGATGGCCGACCAGCTGACCGGTGTGCTCCGCGAGATCATGGCGCTGGGCACCGGGAAGCCCCGTCCCGGCGCTTCGACCGTGTTCGGCCCGGAGAGCCGCACGTTCGGCGTGGACATGGTCGTCCCGGAGCACGGCGGGAGCGTGCCCCTGCCGGATCCCGGCGAGGTGGTCGCGGGTCTGCCGATCCCGCAGGTCGACACGGACGACCCGGCGGCCGGCGTGCTCGCGTCGACGGTCGCGCTCGATCCCAAGGGTGCGATCGAGTCGCTGGCCGGGGCGCCGCGCGAGTCGATCGAGGTGCGGCTGCGCATCGTCCGCGCCCGGATCGAGCTCGGTGAGCTGGTCGAGGCCCAGCGGCAGCTGCAGGCCGCGCAATACCTCGCGATCAAGGCCGGTTTCCCGCACGACTGGCGGATCGACTGGTATCGCGGGTTGATCGAGCTCGCGGGCGGACGGTCCCGCGTCGCGCACGTCGCGTTCGAAGCGGTTTACGAGGACCTGCCCGGCGAGATCGCGCCGAAGCTGGCCTTGGCCGTCAGCGCGGAGGGGGTCGGAGACTACTTCGGCGCCGCGCGCTACTACGAGCTGGTGTGGCGAACGGACCGGTCGTACGTCAGCGCCGCCTTCGGCCTCGCTCGCGTGTACCTCGCGCAGGGCGCCAGGGCCAGCGCCATCGAGGTGCTGGAGGCCGTCCCCGCGTCGTCGTCGCACCACGTCGCCGCGCAGGTGGCCGCGATCAAGATCAAGACCAGGGTCAACGGCGGCGGCAAGGACCCGGTCATGGTGTCCGAGCGGGATCTCGTCGACGCCTCGACCAGGCTGGAGCGCCTGCAGCTCGACGCCGAACGTCGCACGCGGTTGTCGGCGGAGGTCCTCGAAGCGGCCTACGGCTGGCTCAACTCGAAGAACCAGCCGACACCGGGGGCGAAGGTGCTGGGCTGTGCCCTGGACGAGCGAGACCTGCGGTTCGGGCTCGAGCGCTGCTACCGGACGTTGGCCCGGTTGGCCGGATCGGTCGACCAGCGGGTCGAACTCGTCGACAAGGCGAACGCGATCCGGCCGAGAACCCTGACCTGACACGCGTTTCGTCCTCTAGTTGCGGTAGTTCGTAGGACGAACTACCGCAACCAGAGGACGAAACGCTCAGGGGTTGATGTCCCACTCGCGTTCGCGCTTGGCCTTCTCGTGCGCGGCGGCGAGCTTCTGCAGCGCCTCGGGGTCACCGTGGGTGCTGAAGTGCTCGAATTCGACCCGCACGAACAGCGCCCGCGCCCGCACCGCGACCGGGCCGTCTTCGGCGTCGAGCCGTCCGTCGGCGCTCACGTAGATCTTCCGGCCGGCGACGCCGTCCAGTTTCGTGGCGATGTACAGGGTCGAGCCGACGGGGACCGGCCGGAGGAAATCCGTCTCCAGCTTCCCGGTGACGGCGGGGCGGCGCAGCAGGTTGCCGACGGTCGCGCCGAGCGCCTCGTCGAAGGCGCAGGCGAGGAGACCGCCATGGGCGAGGCCGGGCGCACCCTGGTGGGCGGAGGTGACGGTGAACTTGGAGTACACCGTCGTCCCTTCGCCCACCGTCGAATGCAGGTGGAGCCCGGCCTCGATCTCGTCGCCGCACCCGAAGCACTCACCGAAGTGGATGCCGAGGTGGCTGCCCGGTTGCGGGGCTTTCGGGTGAACGGTCGCCGGTTCGACTTCGACCGGCGGCCACGGCTGCGAGATACGGCTCATGGACAGACGTTAACTCGCCGGTAGCTCCGAGGTGCCGCCGGGAGTGGCCGTTTCCGGCTTCCGGCGTCGCGCGATCCGCGAGTTCACGATGCCGCGCAACGACACCCCGGCCGTTTCCGGCAGCAGCAGGATCGGGATGGCCGCGATCGCCGCCGAGCCCATCAGGTAGTACGCGGGCCACAGGTTGTCGCCGGTCGAGTTCACCAGGCTGCCGATGATGTACGACGCCGTGCCACCGAAGGCCGCGGTCGAAACGCTGTACCCGATGGAGAAACCGCCGTAGCGCTCCTGCGTCGGGAACATCGCCGGCAGCGTCGCGGCCAGCACGGCCAGGATCAGCACCAGCGGTACCGCGATCATCAGCACGCCGAGCGTGAGCTGCCAGCCGTTCTGGTCGTCCGCGGCCGCGCCCATCAAGGAGAACGCCGGGATCGGGAGTACCAGGAAGCTCGCACAACTCGCGATCAGGATGGGTTTTCGCCCGATGCGGTCGGACAGCATGCCGATCGGCACGATCAGGATCAGCATCAGCGCGATGGTCGCCAGGATGATCAGCAACGGCGCGTGCCCGCTGAACCCGACCACGTCCTTGAGATAGGTCTCCAGGTAGGTGATCACGATGTAGTCGGCGACGTTCAGCATCACCACGATGCCGATCAGGTGCAGGATCGACGTCCAGTGCTTCTTGAGCAACGCCTTCAGCGGCGACTTCTCGACCTCGTCCTTCTTCTCGATCTCCTGGAACAGCGGAGTGTCCTCCAGCTTGTTCCGCAGGTAGAGACCGACGATGCCGAGCGGGCCCGCGATCAGGAACGGCAGGCGCCAGCCCCATTCGCGCATGGCCTCGTCGCCGAGGACGACGGTGAAGATCGTGACGAAACCGGCGCCCATCGCGAACCCGACGAGCGTGCCGAACTCCAGCCAGCTGCCCCAGAAACCCCGGCGCCGGGCGGGCGCGTACTCCGCGATGAACGTCGCCGCGCCGCCGTACTCACCGCCCGCCGAGAAGCCCTGGATGGTGCGCAACAGGATCAGCAGGACCGCGGCGGCCGGGCCGATCGTCGCGTAGGACGGCAACAGGCCGATGATGAACGTCGACCCGGACATCAGGATGATCGTCAGCGCGAGCACCTTCTGGCGCCCGATCTTGTCCCCCAGCGGACCGAACACGAAGCTGCCGAACGGTCGCACGATGAAAGTGATCGCGAGGACCGCGAAGGTCGCCAGCGCACCTTCCGAAGTGCTCGAAGCGTTGAAGAAGACCTGCCCCAGGATGGCGGGCATGAAGCCGAAAACACCGAAGTCGTACCACTCGATGCAGTTACCCATCGCCGCTCCGGCGACGGCCTTTCTGATCTGCTCAGGTGGGGCCTCCGCCGGTTCCCCTTTTTCCTGATGTGACGCGCTCAGCGCCTCTTCGGCCATGGGTTTGACCTCCCGACCCACCCGTTTACTTACCCATCGTCGAGGGTTTGTTCCCTCGACCGTAGGTGTTCAAACGTCCGGGTTCAGCGCTTTGGATCGGTCGACCGAACGCCGTTCCCCCGAATCGGTGACGAAGCACCAGGTAAAGCCGATGTCAGAGAATTTCTGATTACTTTGGGTCACACTTCAGGAAACGGACGTTCCGGGCGAAGATCAGTGGGTCGTGACCGCCGTCGGCGGCTCGCTCGGCTGCTTCGTCGGTGACGGAGCGCGAGGAGGAACGGCTGTCGTCGTACGTCCGGGCTGGACGGTCTTCGGTGTCGAACGCGTCTGATCGGGCTTCGGGCCCGTCGTGGGTGGTGGCGGCTTCTCAGGAGAGACTTCAGGACGGGGCGACGTTTCGGAAGGCGCCGGTGAGACCGGTGCCGGGGCGATGGTCGACAAGCCCGGCCCCGCGGGCTGGACCGGAGCGGGGCCCTCGCCGCCGCGACCACCGACGGCGATCGCGCCGAACACGATCACCGCGACCGTCGCCAGCGAACTCCCCGCCACCGCCAGCCGCTTGCGTCGTCGCCGGATCCGGCCACCCCGCTCGATGATGTCCGCCGCCCGGATACCCAGCGGGGGACCGCTCGCGCCGTGCGAAAGCACGCCCTTGATGTCCTCGTCCATCCCTCACCTCCCATCGTCGTGCGCTCCGGTCAAGGCCAGTTCGCTGAAATGCGGTCCGAGCCGCTTGCGCAGGGTCGCGAGACCTCGCGCGGCCTGGCTCTTCACGTTCCCGGTGCTGCAACCCAGCGCCGCGGCCGTCTCTTCGACGCCGAGATCCTCGAAGTAGCGCAGCACCAGCACGGCCCGCTGCTTCGGGGCGATGCCGGACAGGGCGTGCCTGACCAGCATCTCCTGATCCGTGCCGGTGGTTTCGCCCGGGACGTCGGGAAGCGCGTCCGTGAGCTTCTCCCGTTTGCGCCACCCGCGCCGATGCTCGGAGAGGAAGGTCCGCAGCACGATCTTGCGCGCGTAGCCGTCGAGCGCGTCGTGCCGGGAGAGCCTCGGCCAAGCCAGGTACAGCTTCAGCAGCGCGGCCTGGGTGATGTCCTCGGCCTGGTGCCAGTCGCCGCACAGGAGGTACGCGGTGGCACGCAGGCTGTGCGCGCGCTCGTCGAAGTACCGGGCGAACTCGCCGTCCCACGGCGAGCCCGTCCCGGTCTTCGACGAGCGGCTCGACGACACCTAGTTACCGGCTCCTTCGACGATGGCGGGGAGGTGGAGATCCCCGGTCGGGCCGGCGGGAACGGCCTTGGGCACGCGGTGCTCGCCCGGCTTCACGACGCCGGGGCGGGTCGTCCGCGGGGCGGGCTCCGGACGCGGCGGGGCGGTGGTGGCGCGGGTCGGCTCCTCCGGCGCCGCGGTGGGCGCCTTGGTCGGCGGCTGGGGCGCCTGAGTGGCCGTCGGCGACGGCGCGCTCTGATCGGCCGACGCCAGCGACGTGGTCGCGAAGGCGGCGCCGCCCGCCAGCAGCAGCGCGCCGAGAGTGAGAGCGATACGAGTACGCAAAAGTGTCTCCTCGATCCGGGCGCCGCTCATTGGCCGCGGCGCCTTACGCGTTAGACATGCGTCCCGCTCACCGTGGGGTTGCATCGACTTTTAGGAAAGTCTCAGGACGCTGTCTCCCCAAGGGCGCCCCGCGCCCGACGGAGACTTCACCCGTGCGCCCTCTTTCGGGCCGAAGGCCCACTGGAACGTTTTGCGGGGCGCCTTCCAGGACCACCGGAGGACGATCGCGGTACCGCGCCCCGCGGAACTTTCCAGTCAGCGCACGGCGACCAAACAGCGCACGGCGACCAACACGAACGGCCGGAGACCCCGAAGGTCTCCGGCCGCCCGGTTCCATGGGAGTACTTCAGCTCGCGAGCGCGGAGAGCTTGGTCCACTCGTCCCAGGAGTAGGTCCAGTCGCTGTAGTCGCGCGCCCGGTTGATCTTCACCGTGCTGCCCTCGATCTCGACGGGGTCGCCGACCAGGGCGCCGTCCATGTACGCCTTCGCGTTCGCGGGCGCCAGGTTCACGCAGCCGTGCGAGATGTTCTTCTTGCCCTGCGCCCAGATCGAGGGCGCGTAGCCGTGGATGAACTCGCCGTTGGTCGAGAACCGCACCGCGGACGGGACGACGATGTTCTCGTAGTCGTAGCGCTCGTTGGTCATCGAGTACGTGTCGTGCTTGGACATCACCACGTGCGTGCCGGTCGGGGTGACGCGGCCCGGGTCGGCGTCGAGGCCGTAGCTGGCCGGGTAGTCCGCGATCTGCTGCCCGTCACGGATCACCACGAGCCGGTGGGTCTGGGTGTTGCCCTTGACGATCTGCGAGCGGCCGATCGTGAAGCTCGCCGAACGGTCTTCCTTGCCGTACACGCCTTCGCCGACCTTGACGCCGTAGATCTTGGCGTTGAACTTCACCGTGGTGCCGGGCTGCCAGTAGGCCTTCGGCCGCCAGTGCACCGACGTGTCGTCGTGGACCCAGGCCCAGGAGCCCTCGGTCTTCGGCGTGGTCTCGACCGAGAGCGCCTTCTCGACCGAAGCCTTGTCGGTGACCTTGCTCGGGAACGTCAGCGTGATCGGCATGGCGACGCCGTACGTCTGCCCGTCGAAGACGTTGATGTTCGCGCCCACCTGCTTGCGCGGCTTGACGGTGGTGAAGGCGCCGCCGATCTCGACGGGTTTGCCGTCGGTGCCGGTGGCCTTGCCGGACCACGTGTAGGACTTGCCGTAACCGAGCTGTTCGGTGGTGACCCAGCTCTTCTTGTCCTCGGACGGCTGGCCGGCGACCTGCTTGCCGTCGGGATTGGTCAGCACGACCTGGTCGAGCGTGCCGTCGGCGACGCTGACCTTGATGGGCTGCCCCGGCGCGACGTCCTGCGCGCCCGCCGCGGGCTCGTATGTCAGTTTGGCGGGCGCGGGCGCCTGCCCGCCGGTGTCGCTGCTGACCGGCCCGCCGCCGTCCGGCCCGCTGGCCGAGACGGTCGGCTCGCTGCTGCACGCCCCCAGCGTCAGAACGGCCACCAACCCCAGTGCCGCGAACGCCGCCCGGCGGCGCGCGGTTTCCGTGAACCTCAAAGCTTCCCCTTTGCTCCCCTGTACACCGACCATGACGTCCGGGCCGCCCCATAAGTTGATCCCACGGAGAGTGATGCGAGTCACAATCGGGTGGGCGCCGGCTCACGATCGGGGCATGACCGACTTCGTTCCGTGTCCGGCGATGACCCGAGGTCGGCGTGCGGCGAAAGGGTAGCGGCGGGGTCCGACAGAACCCGGATCGGTCTACGACGTTCCGGTGACCTTGGTACTCGGGGGTGCCCAGAGTCCGATCACGGGCTTCAAATATGGCCAGATCCCGGTACGCTGCCATCAGGCCGTCGTTTTGCGTGTTCGTGGCTTCACACTCGCGGAACTTCTGACGCGAGCCATGAGCCGGTGACGCGCTCTTCGCTCGACTCGTTGGAACCGCCCGGGACGGTCTGGGTGTCGCTTCGGAGGCACTCGAAGCGGATGTGCAACGAGGAGTACAGCGGTGGCGCAAGGCACTGTGAAGTGGTTCAACGCGGAGAAGGGCTTCGGCTTCATCGCGCAGGATGGCGGCGAGGGCGACGTCTTCGTTCACTACTCGGAGATCGAGGGTCGCGGGTTCCGCACGCTCGAGGAGAACCAGCGAGTGGAGTTCGAGGTCGGTCAGGGCCAGAAGGGCCCGCAGGCCCAGAAGGTCCGCGCGATCTGAGTCCGCCCTTCAGGCGTTGCTCAGACTGATCAGAAAAGCCCCCGGCGATCTCGCCGGGGGCTTTTCTCTTGCCGTGAAACCTTCTTTTGTCGTGCTGTTCCGTTCCGCGGCCGGGGTCAGCGGGGGACGGGCTGCTCCCACGCGTTGGCGTCGAAGCGGAATTCGTCGGTGTGGGCTTCCTCGTGGCGGCGCTGCTGGGCCGAGTTGGCCTGCGATTCCCACGAGAGGCGCTCGAGGATCCATTCCTGCGCGAGCGCCTGCGGCGACAGGTTGCGCTCGGCGGCGGCGTCCTTGAGCTGTTCGCAGGCGATGAGGTTCATCCGCAGCTGGAACACCTGCGCTTCACCGAAGCGCTTGCCGGTGCCGGTGCTCTCCGGGTCGTTCTCGGGGGCGAGGGCGCGAAGGTAGCTGGTGAGCTCCGAGTCTTCGACGACCGCTTCGGCCTCCTTGGAGGCGGAGTTGCGGTGACGACCGGGGTTGACCGGCTTCAAGTTCGTGCGGCTGCCGCTACGACGGCTCAGGGAAGGAAGGGGCACCGGGCCACGATAACGGTTCGGTCTCGGCAAACCAACCACAGTGAGCCACGACACACCTAAATTCTTGTCTCGAATGGCCCAACCCGGCACCAATACGCCCCCACTGATGATCACTAAACGCGACCTCGGAGCTGTGAAAGAACCACTCGCGCAGCGTCGCTGGGGCACGCGACCGCCACCGGTCCGGGGCCCGCCAACCGCCACCCTCAAGGAACCTGGGGGTCTGGGGGGTGGCCCCCCAGAAAACGGAGCGACCCCCGCGCCAGGGGGAGGAACGCGGGGGTCGGAGGGGATCTCCACAGGCGCTGACCGGGGGTGTGTCAGCAAATCGATTGTTGCACGGTTTCCTGAGAAGGGCGAGTGGGCGCGGGCAGAATTCCGGGCAGGGCACCACCTGTGGTTCGCCTGGGGTTCATGTGGCGCGGCCGTACGCGTGATCGCTCTGCGTTGTGCGGAGCGTGGCGACAGGTTCACTCTCCGGGGGGCTGTGTGTCGCGGCCGGCTCTGGTTAGCCTCGCGGCCAAGCTGTTCGTTGGCCGTCTGGAGGAACCATGGGTGGGTCTGTGGAAGTTCGACAGTTCCTCCTTCGGTACGAAGGTGCCGATGGGGGAAGCTCGACGACGTTGGCCGGTGGTCTGCCGGCGCAGCGCACGGGTCAGGGGGACGCGCAGCGCGTGTCCGACGACCAGGTGCGCCGTGCCCGGCTGGCGGTGGCCAACGGGGCGCTGGGCGTCGATGACTGTGTCCAGCTGCTGGACATGCTGGGGTTGACGCTGGACGAGGACGGGCAGGCGCCCGTTCAGCGCTGAGTTCGTTCACGGGGCCCGGTCGCGCGGGGTGTGCCGCGCGGCCGGGCTTCGTTTCGGGCCCGGGCGGCCGTTCGGGCCTGATATCGTGAAGCCACCGCGTTCTCGCAGGTCCCAGCCCTGTGAACAACTAGGGGACCCCCTGTGCGAAGCCCGAAACGGGGGTGTCCTATAGTTATGTTCGCTCCCGGGGACACCGGAGAGCGCGGGTCGGTCGGTTCGCCGAAACCGAACCGGGCTCCCATCGTCCAGCGGCCTAGGACTCCGCCCTTTCAAGGCGGCAACGCGGGTTCGAATCCCGTTGGGAGTACGCAGTACAGTTACAAAGCAGTATGCAAGGCCCTGTGGCGCAGTTGGTTAGCGCGTCGCCCTGTCACGGCGAAGGTCGCGGGTTCGAGTCCCGTCAGGGTCGCAAGATCGTTCGGCTCCTCGCCGGCGTTCCCGGCCAGGTAGCTCAGTTGGTACGAGCGTCCGCCTGAAAAGCGGAAGGTCGCCGGTTCGACCCCGGCCCTGGCCACCGCTCAACGAACCGCCTCGATACACATCGAGGCGGTTTTTTCATGCCTGGGGCCGATTCCACGCCAACGCGCGGTGGCGTCCGATGTCGCAGGAGCATCGGGCGCCACCGCGCGCTGGGCGGGTGTCCTACTTGCCGGTCTGCTGCTTGACCCAGTCGCCGAACGCGGTCACGTCGGTGTAGATCCCCGGCATCTCCGGGCAGCTGGCGGTCTGGCCGCGGCTGGTGGCGCCGACCAGCGTCCACTTGTCGCCCGACTTCACCACGGCGGGGCCGCCCGAGTCGCCGTAGCAGGCGCTGGCCTTGCCGCCCTGGTTGTCCATGCACAGCTCGGTCTGCGCGTCGTAAGCCCCGGAGCCGGAGCAACCGGAGTCTTCGGCGACCTTGGTGTCGAGCTGCTGGAGCACCACCGGTGCCTCACCGCAGCCGCGCGTGGGACAGGTCAGCCCCCAGCCGATCTCGCGCACGTCGGTGCCCGCCGCCGGCGACTGGCCGATCTCGATCGGCGTCGCTTCCGCCGGCTTGGTCAGGTGCACCAGGGCGATGTCGTACGGTCCGGAGCCGTCGTACTTCTCGTGGACCACGAACTTGTCCACCTCGGCGACCTCGCCGCCCTTGGTGTGATCGGTGGTGTTGATGCGGTACTGCCAGTTCGACGGCTGCTCGCCCTCGACGCAGTGCGCGGCGGTCACCAGCCACTCCGGCGTGATCAGGGACGCGCCGCAGTTGTGGTCGCCGCTCTTGGTCTGCATGGACGCCATGAAGGTGTAGGTCTCGGTCGCGTCCACACCACCCACGATCAGCGGCTGAACGCCCGAGGGCGGTTCGGCGGCGGAAGCCGGCATCGCCAACCCGAGTACGGCGGCCGCTCCGGTCAGCAGACCGGCGACGAGGGAACGAGTCCTCATCTGCTTTCTCCTTCCACACCGGTGTGTTTCACCGGCTCATTCCGGAAGGGTGGCCAATTGTCACTCGTTCGTGGAAGTGACGAAAGTCGGTGGCCGTTGCCAGTTACCAGTTGGCGAGCCTTGACTTCGAGTTAGGTGGAGATGTCACTCTCGGGGCATGACAATCGCACCTGAGCAGGTCGACGAATGGACCGTCGGCACCCTCGACCTCGACGCGTATCTCGGCCGGATCGGCCAGGATCGCGCGAAGCCTTCCACCGCCGCGTTGCGTGAGCTGGCGAAGGCGCACGTCCTCGCCGTTCCGTTCGAGAACGTCGACGTCGTTTTGGGGCAGCACAAGGGAATCGCGCTCGAAGACGTGATCGGCAAACTCGTCCGCCGCCATCGTGGCGGCTACTGTTACGAGCACGGAAGCCTTTTCGCGGCGGCCGCCGAGCAGCTCGGCTATCCCGTGCGCCGCCTGGTCGCGCGGGTGCAGCCGCAGAAGAACGGGCCGTACACGCATATGACGCTCGTGGTCGAGGCCGACGGGGTCCCGCATCTGGTCGACGTCGGCTTCGGCGCCGGGATGCTGGTGCCGATGCCCTTGGTCGACGGCGCCGTGGTGGATCAGGCAGGCTGGCTGCATCGCCTCGTCGCGGACGGCGACTGGTGGCGCCTGCAGAAAAAGGAGGGCGACGGCTGGACCGACCTGCACGCCTTCACCCTCACGCCGATGCACCGGATCGACTACGAGGTCTACCACCACTACACGTCGACGCATCCGCGGTCGCCGTTCACCGGGCAGCTGGTGGTCATGCGGCTGGAGGAAGGTCTCAGCCGCAAACTGGTCGGCGAGGAGCTCATCGTCGAACGGCCGGACGGGACCAAGGAGACCACCACGGTCCCGCCCGAGCGGCTCGACGCGACACTGCGCGAGCTGGACGTCGTCCTCACCGAGGAGGAGCTCGCGAAACTGCTGACGATCTACCCGGGCTGAGGGCTCAGAGTTCGAATTCGGCGCGCTTGTCCTCGGGGACGAGGTCCACGTACTCGCGGTGTTTCGCGATGAAGGAACGCACGTACGGGCAGTAGGGCAGGACGGACCTGCCCTGCGACCGGACGTCGTCGAGCGCGGCGGTCACGAGCTTGCCCGCCAGGCCCTGTCCCGCGAAGTCGTCCGAGATCTCGGTGTGCAGGAACAGGATCGCGTCGGTGCGCGTGCGGGTTTCCAGCAACCCGGCGGGTTTCCCGTCCACGACGATGTCGTAGCGGTCTTCTCCGGCTTTGATCTCGACACTCATCCCACGGCTCCGAAAAGTTCGTCCGGCGGCGCGGGGCGACCGAGATGGAAGCCCTGCGCCTGGTCACAGCGCAGCTCACGCAGGATCGCGAGCTGCTGTTCGTCTTCGACACCTTCGGCGACGACGATCAGGTCGACCGCGTGCGCCATCGCGACGATGCTCTTGACGATCGCCGCGGCGTCGCGCGATTCCGCGATGCCGGTGACGAAGGTGCGGTCGATCTTGAGCGTATCCAAGGGAAGCCGTTGCAGCTGGGCGAGCGACGAGTAGCCGGTGCCGAAATCGTCGATCGCCAGCGAGACACCGAGATCGCGCAGCGACGTCAGGACTTCGGCGGCCGCGGCCTGATCCCGCATCAGCGCGCTCTCGGTGACCTCCAGGGTCAGCGCGTGCGGCGGGAGCCCGGTGGTCTTCAGCGCGTCCTGCACCCCGGCGACCAGATGCGGGTCGTCCAGCTGCCGGGCCGAAAGGTTGACCTTGAGGTTGAGGTCGACGCCGAGCTGTTCGCGCCGTCTGGCGATCTCGCGGGTGGTGGTGCGCAGAACGTACTTGCCGATCAGGTTGATCAGGTCGCTTTCCTCGGCCAGCGGGATGAACTCGGCCGGTGAGATCGTGCCGTGCGCCGGATGTTTCCAGCGCAGCAACGCCTCCACGGCGACCATCTCGCCGGATTCGATGTCCACGACCGGCTGGTACGCCGTCCAGAGCTCCTCGTTCTGCAGCGCGTCGCGCAGGTCCTGTTCCATCCGGAGCCGCCGCTGCATCCGCTCCCGCAGCTCGACGTCGAAGAACTCGTAGCGCGCCCGGCCGAGCGTTTTCGCTTGGTACATCGCGACATCCGCGTCGCGCAGCAGGTCTTCGGCGGTCCGGGTGTCGTCGTTGGCCGCGGTGACGATGCCGATGCTGGCGTCGATGTGCAGCTGCCTGCCGTTGACCGTGATCGGTTCGGTCAGCGCCTCGCGCAGATGCTCGGCCAGCGCCTTGATCTCGTGCGGCTCGGTGATCTCCGCGGTCACGACGACGAATTCGTCGCCGCCGAGCCTGCCGACGAGGTCGTTCTCGCCGATGCCCCGGCGCAGCCGTTCGCCCGCGATGCGGAGCACCTTGTCGCCGACCGAATGTCCGAGGGAATCGTTGATCACCTTGAACTTGTCGAGATCGATGAACAGCAGCGTGGTCAGCTCGGCGCGGCCCGCGCCGGAGAGCGCTTCGGCGAGGCTGTCCAGCACCAGCGTCCGGTTCGCGAGTTCGGTGAGCGGGTCGTGCGTGGCCTCGTGGGCGAGCCGTTCGCCGATGGCGCGGCGTTCGGTGATGTCGGTGAACGAGGCGACCACCGCCTGGACCGACGGATCTTCCGGGGTCAGGAGCCGCGAGGTCAGCGAGATCCAGACGTCGTCTCCCGCGGGCCTCCGCAGCCGCAGCACGAGACCGGTCAGTGTCGCCCCGGTGCGCCGGGTCACCACCGACGGCATCCGGGCGGGCGGGATGCGGCCCTGTTCGTCGTACAGCTCCAGCGTCACGCAGGGGACGCCGATGAGGTCGTCGTGGCCGACGCCGATGATCCGGCACGCCGCGGGGTTGGCCGATTCGACGAGGCCGCCGGGCCCGATCACGACCACGCCTTCGTCGAGGGACGCGACCACCGTGCTGTAGTGCTGTTCGGCGCGCCGCCGGGCCGTTTCGTCGGCGCAGACCAGGACGAAGCCGTCGTTCATCTCCGCGGCCGAGACGCGGATGGCCAGGGTCGAACCGTTGCGATGGCGGTGGGTCGTCTGCATGACGCCGCCCCGGCGCAGCACCGTTTCCGGGTCGAGCGCGGCGCCGACGAGGTCGCTGACCGTGCGGCCGATCGCCTCGCCGGCCGTCCAGCCGTAGACGTTCTCGGCGGCGGGATTCCAGCTGGTCACCACGCCGGCGCCGCTGGTCGCGATGATCGCGTCGCTGACGTGGCTGATCAGCGCGGCCTGGTAGCGCAGGGTCGCTTCGGCGGCCTTCTGCGCGCTGATGTCGCGCATGATGACCTGGAACGCGGGCCTGCCCTCCCAGGTCGTGCGCACCGAAATGCTCTGGACCAGGTACTTCGTGCCGTCGAGGCGGAGCATGACGGTGTCGGCGGGGTCGGTCGACGCGCCTTGGCGGTGGAGCGACGCGATCCTGTCCAGCAGGGCCGGGAGCGATTCGTCGGCGACGAAATCCATGATCGGCCGCCCGAGCAGCTCGGCGGACGAAGACGCGCCGAGCGCGGTGACGGCCGCCCGGTTGACGTAGGTGACGACGCCGGCTTCGTGGACACAGACCGCGTCCGGGCTGAGTTCCACCAAAAGCCGGTAACGGTCAGTGAGATCTTCGAGGGCTTGACGGTTCTCGCGGACGTCGGTCACGTCGGTGGCGATACCGAGCAGCCCGGTCGAGCCCTGGTCGTCGCCGATGGTGCGGGCACGCAGCCGGATCCAGCGGACCTCGCCCGCCGGATTCCGGAACGACTGCTCGAGTTCGAACTCGCGCCACGGCGGGGAAGTGCGGGTGCCGGAGGTCAGCGGGGCCACCAGATCGGCGAGCCTGGACTCGGTCTCGGCTTCGGTGAGAACGCCGCCACCCAGCAGGTACTCCAGTCCGGGCAGCCAGGACAGGGTCTCGTGCTCGAAGTCGTACGACCAGATGGCGGCGTGGTCGCCCGCGAGGCCGAGATCGCCGACCGGCCCGTTTCCGAGCGGGGCGCCCGCCGGACGACCGGGATTACCGGCTCCGGGCACGGCGAGGGCGTCAGCCTCCATGATCCGTCCGAACCCCCTCTTCCGGTGCTGGCACCGTCGATTACACCACCCGCCGAGGGCGCTGTATACGCGAACCGAAGGTCCGTCACCGCCGATATACGCGGGAGTAGACGAATACACGCTGTGTGACTGGCCTACGCTAGCGTGTTCCATCGGGTGAATAATTTTTGGTTAACTTCACCCATTCGGCGGTGAGTTGCGGTAAAACTACTCCTCGCTCGTTCCCGGTGCGAAAGGTTTCAGCTGGTGGATGACGACGATGTTTCGGTCGCCGACCTGCTTATTCGCGAGGGCTGGGACGACCACGAGGAGTCACGGGCAAAGTCACGCTGGAGAGTTGTCGCGGTGGTGATCGCCGTGGTCGTCGCCTGCGGTGCGGCCGCGGTTCTCGTCGGCTTCGATTCGGACCCCGAACCGAACGCGGCACCGAACCAGATGAGCGTCATCGAGATGCCGAAGCGGCCTTCGGACAACGGGGGAGCGGGCGCGACGTCGCCGATTCCGTCCACCGAGACCGTCGTGACCGGCGAGGGGGAGCCTTCGTCGCGACCCAGCCGCACGACGTCCAGCCGCCGCACGTCGAGTTCGGCCGCGTCGACGTCCGACTCCCCGGATCCCACCACGGCGACGTCGTCGAACGGGCCCGCCGAGCCGCCTAGGACGACCGGGTCGACCGTCGTCCCGCAGCCGCCCAACCCCACTCCGCCGCCGCCCTCGACGACGCCGACCGAAGAGTGCAACCTGTGGCCGAAGTGGCTTTTCTGCTAAGGCGCCCGCAGTAGATCCGGATCCCGGCGTTTGCCGAGGTGGTTGAACAGCAGGTTGAGGGTGAACGCGACGATCGCGGCGACCGTGATCGGGCTGCCGCAGATGGTCTGAAGCCAAGCCGGGAAATGCTGGAAGAAGATCGAGTTCCCGAAACGATTCGTCGCGAACGCGGGCAGCAGCCCGACCCCGACCGAAACCGCGACGATGAAGGTGTTGTGGTTGCCGGAGAAATCCACCTTCTTCAGATTCTGCACGCCGACCGCGGCGACCATCGCGAACATGACCACCGCGACCGCGCCGATCACCGGCTCCGGTACGGCCGCGACGAACGCGCCGACCTTCGGCACCAGGCCCATCAGTACGAGCAGGCCGCCCGCCATCGCGACCACCCATCGGCTGCGCACCCCGGTCATCTGCACGAGGCCGACGTTCTGCGCGAAAGCGGTGTCCGGGAACGAGTTCATCGCGCCGCCGAGGATGGCCGAAAGACCGTCGGTGGCGAGGCCGCGCGCGAGATCGGAGTCGGTGGCCGGCCGTCCGGTGATCTCGCCGACCGCGACCAGATCGGCGGTGGATTCGGTGTAGGTCACCAGCATGACCACGCACATCGAAAGCACGGCCGCGATCGGGAAGGTCGGCGGGCCGAAGTGGAACGGTGACGCGAGGCCGAACCAGCCGGCGTCGGCGATGCCCTTGAAGCTCACCAGCCCCATCGGGATCGCCGCGACCAGGCCGATCAGCAGCGCCAGCAGCGGCCCGATCTGGCTCGCGAACCCGCGCAGGACCCGCGTGAACAGCACGATCACCGCGATCACGCCGAACGCCAGCGCGATGTTGGCGGGTTTGGCGTAGTCCGGCGATCCGGTGTCGTGGCCGGCGATCAGGCCGACGCCCGGCCCGATCAGCGAAATCCCGATGACCAGGAGCAGCGTGCCCGAAACCAGCGGCGGGAAGAAGCGGATCATCTTCGCGAACGGTTTCGCGATGAGCAGGCCGAAGGCGCCCGACGCGATCATCGCGCCGTAGACGGCCTGCATGCCGTACTGGGACGCGATCATGATCATCGGGTTGACCACGGTGAACGTCGCACCGGCCACCACCGGCAGCCGGATACCGAAGATCCTCCCGATCCCGACCGCCTGAATCAGCGTCGCGATCCCCGCGACCAGCAGATCCGCGTTGACCAGCAACGCGATCGTCGCCGCGTCCAGGTTCAGCGCGCTGCCCACGACGAGCGGGACGGCCACCGAGCCCGCGTACATGATCGTCATGTGCTGCAGGCCGAGCAGGGTCAGCTTCGGCAGCGGCGGCCGGGCGTCGACCGGGTGGACCTCGGGCCTGCTCATGGACCTGACCGTAGCGCGTCCTCGCGTGAGGATCATGTCGCGCGAGAGCGGTGTTGAATGGACATCGGGCACAACGGAAGGAGCGCCGATGGAGACCGTCCTCGTCGTAGGGGCCGGGCAGAGCGGGTTCGGGGTGGCGACCTCGCTGCGGGACAAGGGGTTCGACGGCCGGGTGGTGCTGATCGGTGACGAACCCGGCCTGCCGTACCAGCGGCCTCCGCTTTCGAAGGGGTACCTCGCCGGGACAGCGGGCGACGCCCAGTTGCGCCTGCGGCCCGAGGACTTCTTCGCGGAGAAGGACATCGAGCTGATCCCCGGCCGGGTCGCGGCGGTGGATCGCGACGACTCGCAGGTCGTACTCGAAGACGGGAGCGCCCACGGATACGACCACCTCGTCCTCGCGACGGGCTCGGACAACCGGGTCCTGCCGGTTCCCGGCTCCACTTTGGACGGTGTGTTCACCCTGCGCACCAAGGACGACGCCGATGTTCTGCGGGCCGCGCTGGAAAGCGCGGCGAACGTGGTGGTGGTCGGGGGCGGGTTCATCGGGCTCGAATTCGCCGCGCACGCCGGACGGCCCGTGACGATCGTGGAGGCGCAGGAACGACTGATGGCCCGTGTCGCGACTCCCGAGGTCTCGGCGTATTTCGCGGCCCTGCACGAAGGGGCCGGGCACACGATCCTGCTCGGCACGGGCGTCGCCGCGTTGCACGGCGACGGGCGGGTGTCCGAGGTGGAACTGAGCGACGGCAGCCGGCTGCTGGCCGATCTGGTGCTGGTCGGGGTCGGGGTGGTGCCGCGGACGCGGCTCGCCGAAGCGGCGGGGCTCGCCGTGGCGAACGGTGTCGTCGTCGACGAGCACCTGCGCACGAGCGATCCGAAGATCTCGGCGGTGGGGGACTGCGCGAACTTCCCGTGTGTCCAAGCGGGTACGGCGACCCGGCTGGAGTCGGTGCAGAACGCCGTCGACCAGGCGCGGGCGGTGGCGGCCGTCATCGTCGGCGAACCGGCGCCCTACGAGAGCCTGCCTTGGTTCTGGACCGACCAGCTCGGCGCGAAACTGCAGATCGCCGGGCTGCTGACCGGGGCTGACCGAACCGTTGTGACCGGGGAACGGGAGGACGGGAAGTTCTCGGTGCTGTCGTTCCGCGACGGCGTGCTCGTCGGCGTGGAGTCGGTGAACCGGCCGCCGGACCACATCGCCGCGCGTCGCCTGTTCGCCGCGGATCCGGAACCACGGTTCGAGACGCTGGAGGCTCACGGCTTCGACCTCAAGGCCACCGTGGCGTCAACCCGCGGTTGACGATTAGTGGGCGTCAACCTAAAGTTGACGGCATGACGAATCCGGTACGGCTCGACGACCTCATCTCCCATATCAAGCAGCAGCATCCCGACGGCGACGTGCTCGGCCAGCTGTCCGACGCGGTCTTCCTCGGCGAGCACCTCGGCGAAGTGGCCGACCATCTGATCGGTCACTTCGTCGACCAGGCGCGCCGCTCCGGCGCGTCCTGGACCGAAATCGGCAAGAACATGGGGGTGTCGAAACAGGCCGCCCAGAAGCGCTTCGTCGACTCCAGTGGCTCGTCGCTCGAAGATCTGGTGAAGGTGTTCAGCCGCTACACCGATCGCGCGCGGCAGGTCGTCGTCGCGTCACGGGACGCGGCGGTCTCGGCGAAGAGCCCGCAGATCGAGCCCGTGCACCTGGTCCTCGGCCTGCTCGCGGAACCGGCCGCGCTCGCCGCCGGGGCGATCGTGGCGCAGCAGGTGACCCTCGAAGCCGTCCGGGAAGCCGCGGAGGCGAGGCTGCCGGAACCCGCCGGCGAACCGGCGGAGGCGGCGAAGATGGCGTTCGGCGCGCAAGCCAAGAAGGCGCTGGAACTGACCATGCGGGAGTCGTTGCGGCTCGGGCACAACTACATCGGCACCGAGCACATCCTGCTGGCCCTGTTCGAACTCGGCGACGACCTGCTGGCCGGGCTCGGCCTTACGAAAGAGAAGACCGAGAAGCTGATCCTGCAGGCGCTGGCGGAGATCGTCGCGTCCAGGGAGGGCTGAAAGCGTCCTTCACCGCATGCCGCGCGGTGAAGGACGCTTTCGTCTCATGTTATGCGGGGAAAGTCCCCTTCAGCTCTGTCAGGCGGAGGACTCGGGGCGGCCGTCGGCCGCCCAAGCGGTGTGGAACGAACCTTCGCGGTCGACGCGGCGATACGTGTGGGCACCGAAGTAGTCCCGCTGCCCCTGCACCAGTGCCGCGGGAAGCCGCTCCGCGCGCAGACCGTCGTAGTAGGCCAGCGCGGTCGAGAAGCCCGGGGTCGGGATGCCCAGCCGCACCGCCGTGGAGATCACCGAACGCCAGGAGTCCTGAGCGTCCTCGACGGCCTTGCGGAAGCCACCCGAGGTCAAGAGCGTCGGCAGCGCGGGCTCTTCGGCGTACGCGGCCGTGATGTCGTTCAGGAACTTCGCGCGGATGATGCAGCCGCCGCGCCAGATGGACGCGACCTTGCCGAGATCGATGTCCCAGCCGTATTCGGCGCCGCCCGCCTGGATCTGGTTGAAGCCCTGGGCGTACGCCACCACCTTCGACGCGTACAGCGCCTGCTCTACGTCGTCCGCGAAAGTGTCCAAAGCGGACCCTGTCAGCGGAGCGCGAGTGGGGCCGCCGAGACCGCGGGACGCCTCGCGCAGGCTCGACGAGCCGGACAGCGAACGCGCGAAGACGGCCTCGGCGATGCCGCTGATCGGCACGCCCAGGTCCAGTCCGATTTGGACGGTCCAGCGGCCGGTGCCCTTCTGCTCCGCCTGGTCCGCCACGATGTCGACGAACGGCTTGCCGGAAGCGGCGTCGGTGTGGGCCAGCACCTGCGAGGTGATCTCGATCAGGTACGAATCCAGCCGTCCCGAATTCCAGGTGCGGAAGACCTCGGCGATCTCGGCGGGGGAGTAGCCGCCGGCGCCGCGCAGGAGATCGAACGACTCGGCGATCAGCTGCATGTCGGCGTACTCGATGCCGTTGTGCACCATCTTCACGAAATGCCCGGCGCCGTCCGCGCCGACGTGCGTGCAGCACGGCTCGCCGTCGACCTTCGCCGAAATGTCCTCGAACAGCGGCCCGAGCGACTGGTACGACTCCTTGGACCCACCGGGCATGATGCTCGGCCCGTGCAGCGCGCCCTCCTCGCCGCCGGACACGCCGGTGCCGACGAAGTGGATGCCCTTCTCGCGCAGCGCGGCCTCGCGGCGCCGGGTGTCCGCGAAGTGCGCGTTGCCCGCGTCGACGATCACGTCGCCCTTCTCGAGGAGCGGGACGAATTCGTCGATCACGGCGTCCGTCGGCGCACCGGCCTTGACCATGATCACGACCTGGCGCGGCCGTTCCAGCGCGTCGACGAACTCCCGCGCCGAATACGCCGGGATGAAGTCGCCTTCGTCGCCGAACTGCTCGACCAGTTCCTTCGTCCGCTGCTCGGAACGGTTGTGCAGGGCCACCGTGTGCCCGTGCCTCGCGAGGTTCCTGGCCAGGTTGCGGCCCATGACCGCCAGGCCGGTGACCCCGATGCTCGCCTTCTTGCTCATCCGCACCCTTCCGCTTCGATTCCCGTGCCGAGCCTATCCCCGTTGAGGGATACGGCGCCGGGGCGAGAAGGGATCAACCGGGAGTTGTCCACAACCTGGCCTGCCTGTGGACAACTCGGCTCACGCGGCCTGACGCGGCGCTAGCGGCGGTACGCTGGGTTCGGGGTCGCCCCCCAGGGACGGGTGGGGGCTGCTTGTGGGGCACTGGGCGGGATTTCGGGTGTCTTGAAGGGAGCTTTTGAGACGTTGGATGTCTCAAAGGTGGCCTTCGGGACGTGCGGGGACGCGGGCAGCGGCCGGGCGGGTTGCGAAAGCCACTTTCGCAACCTTCAACGTTGCGAAAGTGGCTTTCGCAACACCTGCCGCAGGAGAGAGCTGGGGCGCCAGCGTCAGGAGAAGCAGCGGATCGGCGCGCCGTTGAAGGTGACCATGTCCGCCAGCGCGGCCCCCAGATCGATCGGCGCACCCCAGGCCAGACCGTCCAGTTCGGCATAAGCCCGGTGCAGGTTCGCCGGAAGCCGTTCCTGTTCGGACAGTGCCGCGTAGGGCCCGAGATCCGCTTCGCGTGCGGCCTGCAGCGGCGTCAGCCCAGCCGCCTTCCCGTATGAAGCGAGTTTCTGCAGGAAATCCAGGTATCCGTCGACGACGTCGATCGCCTCGGGGCCGCACACCGGTCCGTGTCCCGGCACGATCGTCTCCGGCTCCAGCGAGCGGACCAGGTCCAGCGCCTGCCGCCAGCCGGCGGGCGAGCCCATCAACGCGAAGGGGCTGCCACCGTTGAAGATCAGGTCGCCGACGAACAGCACCCGGCGTTCCGGCAGCCAGACGAGGACGTCGTTCGTGGTGTGCGCCGCGTGCCCGGGATGGATCAGCTCCAGCCGGACGTCGCCGGCGTGCACGGTCAGCCGATCGTCGAACAGCACCTCGGGCGGCCGCAGTTCCAGATGGCCCCAGTCGTTGCCGGTGAACGAGTTCTCGTAGGTGTTGATCCCGGTCGCGACCATCACCTCGCGCGTCTTCCGGTGACCGACGATCGTCGCGCCGGTCGCCAGGTAGTTGCCGTTCGTGTGGTCGCCGTGGTGATGCGTGTTGACCACGGTGGTCACCGGCGCCCCGCCCGTCGCCTCCGCCGTCGCCAGGAGCGCCCTGGTACGCCGTTCGGTCGAACACGTGTCGATCACCACCGTGTGATCGCCCGCGGCGACGAATCCGCAGTTGTTGATCCACCACGAGCCGTCCGGCTGGACGTACCCGAAGACATCGTCGGTGACCTGCTTGGCGAAGGGGGATTGGTCCACTCGGTCACTATGCCCGGCCGGCGTGCCCGAATTGTGAGGAGATCGCTCCGCCACCAGGGTGACGTACCAGGTGACTGGTGTTTTCGGCCGTTTCCTGGAACGCTGCGCAATGTCATCATCGAACCCCTCAAGGTGAAGTACCCTGGGTGGGTTCGAGTATTCGCGCAGGACCGCGGGCAGCCGCGGTCCTGGTTATGTGGTCCGGGAGAGCAAGGCGATGGCCAGCACCGTCACCTCGCGCCGGAAGCAGCTCGGGAACGAGCTCCGGCATGCCCGCAACGCCGCGCGGATGACACAACAGCAGGTCGCCGAGGTTCTCGGCTGCACCCAGGGCAAGGTCAACAAGATCGAGTCCGGTGCCGTCGGGGTCAAGCTCGGGGATGTGCGATCCATGCTGAACGCGTTCGGGATCAACGGCGACGAGGCCGACACGTTGATGAACCTGGCCCGCGCCGCGGCCGGGCAGCGCGGCCACTGGTCCGGCTACCGATCCGTGGTGCCGCACTGGTTCCGCACCTTCACCGACCTCGAACCCGCGGCCGCGGAGATCCTCACCTGGCACGGCGAGCGCATCCCCGGCCCGTTGCAGTCCGAGCACTACATGCTCAAGCAGTTCACCGAAGCCGGCGCCACGGACGTCACCTCGCTGGTCCGCAACCGCTTGGACCGCAAGGCCGTCTTCGAGCAGCAACAACCGCCCTACTACCGGTTCATCATCAGCGAGGGTGCCTTGCGCCGCGCGCCCGGCGGTTCCGCCCCGGCGGTGATGCTGGACCAGGTCGAGCATCTGCTGGCGTTGGACAAGCATCCGCGCGTGTACGTGCACGTGCTGCCGTTCGGTGCGCGGCTCGCCGCCGTGCCCAACGACTTCACCATCATGCGGTTCCCCGACCGCACCAGGGATTTCGTCTACATCGAACATTCCGCGGGCGGGTTGTACCTCGACGACGTCAAGGACTTCAACATCTTCGTCGACTCCTGGGACAGGCTGCGCGGTGCCGCGCTGGAACGCCAGGAGACCCGGCAGTTCCTCAAGGAACTCGCCGAGCTGTACAGAACCCAGATGCAATCCTGAGATGGACCCGCGGTTCCTGCCCGACGGCGTGGATCTCGAGCGGCCCAACGCCGCCCGGATCTACGACTGGGCGCTCGGCGGGACCGCGAACTGGGCGGTGGACCGGGAATTCGGCGAACAGCTGGTCAAGGCGTTCCCGCTCATCCGTGCCCTCGCCAGGGCCAACCGGGCCTTCCTCGGCCGTTCGGTGCGGTATTGCGTCGACCACGGGGTGAACCAGTTCCTGGACCTCGGTTCCGGTGTGCCGACGGTCGGCAACGTCCACGAGATCGCCGACGACGCCGACGGCGACAGCCGGTGCGTGTACGTCGACAACGAACCGGTCGCCGTGGCGCACGCCAGGATCCTGCTGGAGAAGAACGGGGATCCCGCCAGGCACGCGGTGCTCGGCGGCGATCTGCGCGACGCGGACGACGTCTGGGAACGCGCCATCGACACCGGCGTGCTCGACCCGGCGAAACCGGTGGCCCTGCTGACCGTCGCGGTCCTGCATTTCGTGCCGGGCCCCGCGCTCGCCGACGTCGTCGCGCGATACCGGCGGCTGCTGCCCGCGGGCTCCTTCTACGTCCTGTCCCACGTCACGATGTCCGACGTGGAGGGTGACGAGCTGGCACAGGTCCAGCGCGTCGTGAAGCAGTACGAGCGGTCGAGCAACCCCGCGTCCTTCCGCGACAAGGAAGAGATCCGCGGTTTCTTCGGCGATTTCGAGCTCGTGGCACCGGGTCTCGTCCCGGTCGGCGCATGGCGGCTGGACGACCCCCGCTCGCCTGCGCTTAACTGCGCCATCGGCGGGGTCGCCCGCAAACCCGGTTTCTGACGAGGTGTGACGGTATGACGACGCAGCATGACCCCGAAGCCCCAGAAGGTGTCGATCTCGAACGACCCAACGTGGCCAGGGTGTACGACTGGTTCCTCGGCGGTTCGGCCAACTGGGCCATCGACCGCGAGTTCGGCTCGCAGGTGCTGAAGCAGTTCCCGGAGGTCAAGACGTTCGCCCGCGTCGGCCGCGACTTCCTCGGCCGCGGCGTGGGATACCTGGCCCGTCAGGGGATCACGCAGTTCCTCGACATCGGCTCCGGCGTGCCCACCGTCGGCAACGTCCACCAGGTCGCGAGCGCGATCAATCCCGACAGCCGGGTCGTGTACGTCGACATCGAGCCGGTCGCCGTCGCGCATTCGCAGCTGCTGCTGGAACGGGAGGGGCTGCTCGGGCGGCACGCGGTCCTGCAGGGCGACGTGCGGGATCCCGCCGACATCTGGAAACGCGCGCTGGAGACCGGGGTGCTCGACCCGCGCCAGCCGATCGGGCTGGTCCTGGTCGGCCTGCTGTACTTCCTCGGTCCGGAGGAGCCCGTGCACGAGATGGTCCGCCGGTACCTCGATTTCCTGCCGTCGGGTTCGTACTTCCTGTCCTCGCATCTGACCGAGGACGGCGTCACCCGCAAGGAAGGCGACAACCGGGAGAACGTCCAGGAGCTGTACAAGAAGACGAGCGCGCCGTTCCATCTGCGGACCCGCGCGGAGTTCGCCGCGTTCTTCGACGGGCTGGAGATGGTGGAGCCGGGTATCGACTGGATGGCCACCTGGCATCTCGACGAAGCGGATTCCCGGGCGAGCGACCGGTTCGCGGACGACCCGACCTTCACCGGCGGGCTCGGCGGGCTGGGCCGCAAGCCCTGAGTGAGATCAGGCCCGGCCGGTCAGATGCCCGATCAGGGGCGTCAGATCGAAGTGACCTTCGAGTGGCCGGCCGGTCCTGATCGGGTCCCGGCGCGCGCCGGGCGCGTCGACTTCGGAATTCCACGGCGGCTGCTTGCGCAACGGCGCCTGGATGAGGCTGAACCCGAACCGCTGACGTAGTTCGAGCCCGATGGTGCGGTTGTGGTGCTTCGCCGAGGCCAGGCGTTCGTCCTCACGGCGGAACAGCAGCGTGGTGAGACGGACGGCCACGGCGGTCACACCTCCCGGCTCGGACGCGGCAACCGCGCCTGGTCGGCCGAACCGGCGAGACCGAGACAACGTTCACAGGGCATCCCCGAACCGACGGGGACCCATTCCAGGTGGTCGTACGGCATCGCCGCGCCGCAGCGGGCGTGCAGGAATTCGGGGTGCGAACCCCCGGTGTGCAAGTCGAAGAGATGCGCGGAGCGGCGGCTTTCGCCCGCCGTCCCGGCCATGAGCCTGCCGACGGCGAGTACCGTCGCCGGCATGGTGTCCTGAATGATCACGCTGATCCTCCCCCACGAGGTCGGCGGTGGGTGGTCCTGCGCCGCGGGGTGGGTGTTCCCGCCGGTCACCTGCCGTCGGTGCCCTGCCGGAACGGCGAAACCTGCTGCGAGCGAATCACCAACAACCGAGCCCCGGCCGCTGCGATTAATCCTACTCCTGGAATAATCTTCATGTCGAGGGTGGGCGGAGTTGATCACCCACTTGGCCGTGCGGGATAGTCCCGTTGAGGCAGGGAGAAGCCGGGACGGTGACGGTTCGCGCAGGTCGCGGCCCGCGCCCCCGACCGACGTTCGGAGGTACGACCAATGGCCGATTATCCATCGGCGGCGGATTACGATCCGACCACGGCCGTGTCGCTGTTCGACGACTCCGCGTGGGAGAAGTCCTTCGCGAGTGAACCCAACGGGGGGAACTGCGTCGAGGTCAACCTCGGCCGGGAAGGCCTGGTGGGGGTCCGGGACACCAAGCTGGCCCACAGTCCCGTCTTCGTCTTCGATTCCGGTGAGTGGAACGCCTTCCTCAAGGCGGTCAAAGCCGGACAGTTCGATTTGAGTCCGTGACGAAGGGCTCGCGTGCCCATCGGGACACGCGAGCCATCCGATCTTCGGTCACTTCGAGTCACACCGGCACGGGGAGCCCCTTCCCGCGCAGCCTGGATTTCGTCCTGCGCCACGCGACGGCGATCAGGACGGCGAGGACGATCAGCGGGATCAGGCTGATCGACCAGCTCACCGCCATGGGCGGTCCCGGCTGTTCGAGCACCGCCAGATCACGCAGTTCCCCAGCGCCCTTGCCGGCGGGGCCTTCGATCTCGAACCGGAACGTCCACGAGCCCTCCGTCTGCAGGGCGCGGATGTCCAGCCCCCACACCTCCAGTTTCCGCGGATGCTTCGCCAGCGGCTGGGGACGGCCCAGCCGCCCGGTCTCCGGATTGAGGAACGCGAGCGTCCCCGACTTCCCGGCGATCCCGTCGTCCGGGATGAACGTGAAGTCCAGCGATTGCATCGCGCGCAACGGCCACGTGCTGAAGCCGACCGTCATGCCGTACGGTCCGACCTGGACCCGTTCGGTGTGGACGATGTTCACCGGTTCGTAGGCGTTCGCCGCGGGCGTCGTCGCGAACAGCAGGCCGATCGCCGCCGCCAAGGCCAGCAATGTCTTACGCATGCGCGTTGTCCCCCTTCGCCGGGGCCAGCAGCCCCAGCATCCCGCCGAACCGCCACCCGGCGAACCCGCCGAGCAGCCCGACCACCGCGCCGGCGGCGGCGGTGGCGAACACGACCGCCCACGGCATCCGGTCGGCGCCGTAGACGATCGCGTTCTGGATCGGCATGCTCGCGCCGACCAGGAGCCCGCCGATTCCGCCTGCCAGCACCGAAACCCGGCCCGCGGACCAGCCGCGCCGGGACAGCAGGTACACCGCTTCGAGCACGGCCGCGAGGGGCAGCAGCGCCATCGGCATCATCGACGGCATCGCGGGGACACCGTCGATGTAGTCGCGCATCGGCAGGCCCACCGCGCCCGCGTACGCCTCGGCGGCCCACGGCGAGAACCACCAGGTGATCGCCTGGATGACCGCCAGCGCCGCGGCGACCCGGACCGCTCCGCCCGGCCGTGCCCAGAACCCGGCGCCCGCCGAGACCAGCAGCACCGAAAGCAGCGCGATGCCGACCGACACGACGTCGAGCCCGTCGACGTCGATCTGCTGCAACCCCAGCACGATCACCGTGCTGAACGCGATCAGCACCCCGAGGCTGCCGACCACGCCGACGGTGCCCCAGCGGTGTTCCCGCGCGGCCGCGAACACCATGACCGTGCCGATGATGCTCAGCGTGATCGACAGCAGCAGCCCGATGTGCGGCGGCGAGTCGATCACCGCGTCGAAACCGTAGAGCCCGTGCCACCACTGGTCCCACAGGCCGTACAGCAGGAACATCGCCGCGCCGGTGCCGGTCACCAGATAGCCGGCGGGCGCGGCGAAGACCTTGCCGAAGACGTTGATCGCGCGGCCGCCGACCCGCGCGTCGATCGGGCGTCCCGCCCGGCGCGCGGCCGTGGTCATGAGCACGACCACGAGGCTCGCCAGCCCGGAGATCGCGCTGCCCGAATACAGGAACAGGTGCGGCATCGTGAAGAACGTGTCCGGGCCGACGTCGCCGTGCCATTGGATGTCCCAGGTCAGCCCGATCAGCGAGATCACCGACCCGGCCAGCACCGTGCCCGCCGGTACGAGACCGGTGCGTTCACTGCGTGCCACCGAGACGGCCCTCGTCCCTCCCGCGGTGAGATCCATACCCCCGACCTCCCTCTCTTTACTTGACCAGCAAAGGAAAAACGTGCTGCGTGGCGCCGGACGGCCCGCGCAGTGAAACGGTGATCTCCCATTGCCCCGACATCGGCAGCAGGACGTCGCCGGTGCGGAAGGTCCCCGGCCCCTCCGCGATCGCGGGCGACGGCGCGAGCGCGTGCCCCATCTGCGGCATCACGGGTTCGAGGGTGACGACGTCCGGTGTCGCGCCCGTGACGGTCAGGGCGAAGACATTGCCGCCCTGGTGCGGATCTTCGACCGACAGCTGCACCGTGTACGGGCCCTGTGTCGAGCGCTGCATCTGCTCGCCGCCACTGCTCGGCCACACCAGCCAGGCGACGATCGCCGCCGCGAGCACCGCGACCACGGAGATCAGCAGAACCGGTTTTCTTCTGTCCACTGTGGAACTCACTGCGGTGCCCCTTCCGGCGGGACCTCGATCTGCATGGGCACGGTCAGCACCGTGTAGTCGCGTTCGGCCTGCAGCCACAGGCGGTACTTGCCCGGTGCGGAGAAGGTGTAGGTGAACGGGACGTCAGGGCCGTACGCGGCGACGGTCTCATCCGGTTTCCCTGGCATACCAGGGGATTGCGGGATCATCGAATGCACATGGGCCCAGGTCGGCGCGGCAGCGGCATCCGCGCCGACCCGGTGGTCGCCGGTGATCGGGCCGACGACGATGAGGTGGCCGAGCATGCCCAGCCAGGGTTGGAGATCCGCCTTCCCGAACCGCGCGGTGATCGTGGCCGGTTTCCCCGGCACGACCTCGACGGCGACCGGGTTCCCCTGGACGATTCGCTTTCCCGCTCCGGTGGGAACGGGTTCGGCAGGAGAGTCCGTTCCGGTCGCGACGGCGAGCGTGGTGCGGGCCAGTTGCACGCCGCCACCTCGCCGGGCGAGTTCCGCGGCGACGGCGTAGGTCCCGGCCTCGGGCGGCGTGAACTTCACCCGGTAGTCGCCGGGGCCGGACCGCACCGGATGCAGATGCCACAGCCTGCCCGTCGGCGAGATGACGACCAGGTGGATCAAAGCGTTGTCGTGCACCAGAAGATCGTCGACAGGTCGGCCGGTCGCGCCGTCGGCGACGGCGATCCGGACCTCGGCGAGCGCGCCCGATCGCGCGTTCGGCGCATGCGCGGCGATGTTCACCGGCGGCCGGGAGAAGTCCACAGTGGACATCTGCGCGTTCGCGTACGGGTCCCGGACGTTGTCGATCGTCGGGTCCAGCTCCGTGCCGGGCGCGGGCGGCGGCGGGGTGGACGCCGACAGCATCGCGCCGGTGATCGCGACCGCGAGCGCGGCCACCATCCCGCCGGCGGGGATCAGCGCGAGTTGCGGCCGCCGGACGCGCAGCGCGACGACGAGACCGAGCACCAGGAACACACCCGCGGCGACGAAACCGCCGAAGGTGGCCTTTTCCCACGGCGGGACGACCCTGGCCGGGACGATGAACGGGATCGACGCGGTGTCCGTCCCGTCGTCGAGGCCGAGCTCCCACGGCCCCGGCTGGTCGACCTGGAGCCGCGCGGAATGCGCACCCGGCTTGCCGTCCAGCCGCACCGTGGCTTCGGAAAACGTCGTCCCGGCGGCCGACGCGCGCAGTTTCAGCGTCCCCGGCGGGCCTCCGGCGTGCGTGACGACGTCGACGTGCAGGGGGCCGGGCGCGATGTCCATCCGCCGCAGGATGACCGTGAGATCCCGGGTGCCGAGCGTCTGCGCGACCTGGACGTCCGCGCCGCTCGACACGCCGTCCGCCCGCGCGGTGCCGGACAGCAGAACGGACGCCAGCGCGCAGAGCACGAGTACGCGGGCGATGACCATCGGCGCCGTGCGCCGCCCCCTCGGTGAATTCCCCATCCCGGCCGAAGTTAACGACGATGGTCTCCGAAAGCGTCACGGCGCGGGGTGAACCGGGGTCCCCCGTGAAGGGGACGGCGGCCCTTACTCCGGTGGGGGCTGAAGGGGACTTTCCCCTCATGCGATGCAGTGAAAGCGCCCGCCCTTCGCCTCGTCTGATGCGGCGAAAGCGTCCTTCAGCCCCCGAGGAAACGGTACGCGCGCGGATGTGCCCGGAACCAGACGTTGAGCCTGCCGATCCGGCGAACCAGCGAAGAACGCAACGGCACCGGCGTCAGCCCGCCGACCAGCCGCACCACCGCGCGGAACCGGTCGAATCGGCGCTGGTCACGAGCGGTCCACCGGAGACCGAGGCGCTCGCGCAACGCGGGCGGCAGCGTGGCGCGGATGACGAACATCTGGCCTCGATGCTGCCACCGTTGAAGCCGGACCCACCGTTCGTCGGGCAGCCATCGCCACGGTTTCTTCACCGTCCGGATCGTTTCGAACAGGGTCGAAATCGTTGCGTTCGGGCCGAATCCGTCGATCATGTCCGCGTAGTACCGCTCGAATTCGGGCCACGTCGGCGGAAGGTCTTGCTCCCGCAGGCCGAGGAGCCGCCCGACGTCGCACATCTGCGCGTAGTACTCGTCCACTTCGGACGGACTCATCGGCGTTCCGTAGAACCGTTGTGTGTCAACGGGAACCATGACAAGCGTGGCGTGCACCCAGGCGTACGCGTGCGGGTTCAGCGCGCTGTACCGGCGGCCGTCGTCGACACCGGTGAACGACCGGTGCAAGGTGCGCAGCCGGTCCGCCTCGTAGCGCGCGCCCTCCGGGCCGCCGTAGATGTAGATGGACAGCGACGCGGCCGTGCGCATCAGCCGCGTCCACGGATCTTCGATGTAGTCGGAATGATCCCGCACCCCGGCCGCGACCACCGGATGCGCGACCTGCAGCACCAGCACCTGGCCGGCCAGCAACCCGGCCCGGAAGTCACCGAAGTACTTCCACGCCGCCGTCCCCTTGACGATCGGCGGACCGCTCATGACGCGCCGCGGACGAGCATCATCAACGACTGCGCCACCTCGACGCCGTCGTCACCCGTGGCCAGCCTGCGCAACTGCACTCCGGCGATGAGCGCGACGACGGGGCCGGTCAGCCGTTCCGGGGACGGCACACCGAGCGTTTTCAGGATCACCAGCGCGAGTTCGTCGTACGCGGCGAAACAGCGGGCGGCCGCGTCCTGGAGCCCGGGGTCGCGCGCGGCCTGCAGGTACAGCTCGTGCGCGCCGAGCTCGTCGGTGCCGAACGGGAGCTGCCCGATGACCTGCTCGACCACCGACGCGGCCTGCTCGACGCTCAAGCCCTGCTCGCGGTACGCGTCGACGAACCCGGTCAGCTTCGTGGTTTCTTCTTCGACGAACAGCAGCATCGCCTCGCGCAGCAACGCGGTCTGACTGGGGAAGTGGTAGGTCAGCGTGCCCAGCGAGACACCGGCCGCGGTCGCGATCCGGCGATTGGTCAGCCCGCCGACACCCTGTGCCCCGACCACCTTGAGGGCGGCGTGGAGGATGGCCTCGCGGGTGTTCACCAAGCGGTCTCGGGTTCGCGGTCCTGCCACCGTTCGACCTCTTCCAGTTGCGCGGCCAGCGAGATCAGCCGTTCCTCGGCGTGCGAGGGGCCGAGCAGCTGCCCGCCGAGCGGCAGGCCGTCCGGGCTCAGCCCGGCGGGGACGTTGACCCCCGGCCAGCCCAGCACGTTCCACGGCCAAGCGTAGGGGCACGCGGCGATCATGGCCTGATCGGTCTGCCAGCCGGAGAGCTGGTTGAAGGTGCCGATCCGCGGTGGCGGCGTGGCGGTGGTGGGCGTGAGCACGACGTCCACCCGCCCGAACACCGAGCCGATCTGCCGCTGCAGCAACGGTTCCGTGGCGCGGGCGAGCCGCAGCGCCGGACCGGCCAGTGCCGAACCCTGCCGCGCGTTGGCGCGGGTGCGCGGGTCGAGCCGCGCCTGGTCCGGGACGCGACGGGACCAGTCACGCACGCCGACGAGCGAACGCGGCAGGAAGGTGAGGCCGATCAGCCGGTAGTCGGGTTCGATCTCGACGATGTCGTGGCCCAGTTCGGCGAACCGCTCCGCGAGCCGGACGACGGCCGCGTGCGCCTGCGGATCCAGCTTCGTTTTCGTCGCGGTGAACGGGATCCGCGTGGACAGCCCGATCCGCAGGCGGCCCGGCTCGCGGCGGGCGGCGGCCTGGAACGCGGTGCCGGTGCCGGCGGCGACGTCGAGCAGGAGGGCCGCGTCGGCGACGGTGCGCGCGAGCGGGCCGACCACGGTCAGGCCGTGGAAGAGTTCGCGTTCGGTCGGGACGCGGCCGCGCTGCGGTTTGATCCCGACCAGATCGGTCCACGCGGCCGGGATCCGGATCGACCCGGCTCCATCGGACCCCAGCGCGGCGGCGATCACCCCCGACGCGATGGCCGCCGCCGCGCCGCCGGAGGAACCGCCCGGGGTGCGCTCGGTGTCCCACGGATTGCGGGTCGCGCCGAACGCCGGGCCTTCGGTGAACGGCCACTGGCCGAGTTCCGGGGTGTTGGTCTTGCCGATGAGCACCGCGCCCGCCCGGCGGAGCGCGGCGACAGGCGGTGAATCGACCGTCGCGACGGAGAAGTCGCCTTCACAGCCGAACGCCGTCGGCAGACCGGTGACGTCGAGGTCGTCCTTGATGGCGGTGGGGACGCCGAGCAGGGGAGCGGTCTCACCGGCGGCGAGCCTCCGGTCGGCCTGCTCCGCCTCACGCAGGGCTTCTTCGGCGCGAAGGCATTTGAAGGCGTTGAGAACGGGCTGGCTGGCCTCGGCCTTCTTGAGCGCCTGCCGGGTGAGTTCGACGGAAGTGACCGCGCCAGTGGCGAGCAGCGAGGCCTGTTCGGCCAGGCCGGTGAACGCGAGGTCCGGTTTCGAGGTGGTCATGGTTCCCCCTGCGCGTCTCGTTCGTTCAAACGAACGATACCACCGAGTAGCTTCTATGTGGTTACGTGACGTTCATGAACCTCGATCGCTTTCCCCGCGTCGACCTCGGTGGCTATCCCACGCCGCTGCACCCGGCACCCCGGCTGGGGGAGGCGCTCGGCCTGCCGAACCTGCTGCTCAAACGGGACGACGTGCATCCGCTCGGGGCAGGCGGGAACAAACTGCGCAAACTCGAGTTCCTGCTCGGCGCGGCGATCGAGAACGGCGCCGACACGGTGATCACCTTCGGGGCGCTGCAGACCAACCACGGTCGGCAGACCGCCGCGGCCTGCGCGAAGCTCGGGCTGCGGTGCGAGCTCGTGCTGACTGCGAAGGTCCCTCGTGAAGGTGACGCGTACGAGCGGTCCGGCAACGTGTCCCTCGACCACCTCTTCGGCGCGAACGTGCACGTCTGCCGCGACGGCGAGGAGACCGGCAGGACCTACGAGCGGCTGATCACCGAGGCCGCGGCCGAGGGGCGCGAGGTGGCCACGTTCCCGGTCGGCGGTTCCGACGGCGTCGGCGCCCTCGGCTACGTGGCGGCGGCGCGGGAGCTCGCCGGGCAGCTCGGCGAGCTGGGCGTCACCAAGGCACGGCTGGTGGCCCCGCACGCCAGTGGCGGGACGTCCGCCGGGCTCGTCGTCGGAACGGCCGACCTCGAGTGGCTGACGCTGGACATCGCCTGCGTCAGCCATCCGGTTGACGAGGCCCTCGACAACCTGGCCGACCTCACCACCGCGGCCTCGGTGCTGCTGGGGAGCGAACCCCCGTCACTCGACGGCCTGCGTATCGACGACCGCGCGATCGGCCCCGGGTACGGGATCCCGACCGCCGGGACGTGGGACGCGGTGCGGCTTTTCGGCCGCTCGGAAGGGATCGCGCTCGATCCCGTGTACACCGGCAAGGTGGGCGCCGCGCTGGTCGAGTGGGCCGCCGAAGGCCATTTCGCGGCCGACGAGCACGTTGTCTTCCTGCATACGGGCGGTCTGCCCGGCCTGTACGGCTACGCCCCCGAATTCGCCGACGCGGTGCGCCGCTGACGCGACCTTCAGCATCCCGGCGATCAGGATCACGTGCGCCACCAGCGAAACCCGCTGCATGACCCCGACCGGCGCGATGTCGGTCAGCGTCTTGAAGAACGGTATGCCGGACAGGCGCACGAAGATGAAGCTGAGCCCGAAGACGATCAACCCGGCCGCGCTGCCCCAGGCCAGGCGGCCGACCAGCTTGGCCGCCGGCGTGCCGCGCAGGTTGTCGCGCAGGGTGAAACCGGCGGCGGGCAGGCTGAGGAACGCGATGAGGCACGCGTACAGGTGGATCTCGCCGCTGACCGGATCCGGGAATTCGGGGTAGCTCGCCGGGAAGATCGCGGCCGCCGCCAGGCCGAGCGACCACAGCACGAACAGCAGTTTCGTGGTGCGGCTGAGCGGGATACCGGCTGCGGCCAGCGCGCCGAGCGCGGTGAGCGAGCCGATGGAAAGGGAGAGCACGCTGGCGCCGAGCATGCCGGTGCCGCGGTCGACGTAGGCGTAGCTGGACAGCGTGTCGAACACCGGATCGCGTGAGCTGATCAGGTGGAGCACGACCATGGTGAACAGTGCCCAGCCGATGGCCGCGGCCGACGCGATCAGCCAGGGCTTGGTCCGCGATCTCTCCCCAGGGAACGTCATAGGTCCAGAGTGCTCGCGCGGACGCGGTTTTCCGATCCGGGAAGCCCCCGGTTTTACCCTGGGGATACCCCGAAGTCGACGAGTACCAGTAGCTGGTCATCGTGCCTTTTCGCGCGGGGCCAGCGCTCGCCGTCGGGGTCCTGTTTCTCCGCCGTGCGCACCGCGTCGAGGACGGCGTCCGGACCACGCTCCCGGCTGATGGCGAGCACCTCCGGCCAGCCGAACAGTTCGTACTCGTCGACACCGATCGCGACGCCGTCGGTGGCCAGCAGCAGGGCGTCGACCTCCGAACGCGGCCAGCTGCGGCGGACGGCCTCGGCGGCGGCCTTGGGTTCCGCTTCGGCGACCCAGAAGCCGCCCGGCGCGTTGCGTTTCGCGCGGACGTCGGCGCCGGTGCGGAGCTGGCCGCTTTCGCGCAGGGAGACCAGCCTGTCGTCGGTGAGCGGATCGGCGCCGGACGGGCCGAAGGCGACGATCGGGCTGTCGGCGAGCACCAGCCCGTCGACGGTGTCGTCCGTCCAGCGCGCGATGGCGACCGTGCTCGACGGCGATCGTCCCGGTTCGAGCCCTTCGCGGCGGGCGACGTCGGCGATCGACTCGGCCAGCAGCACCGCGAGATCGGCCTGGGGTTCGGCGGTCAGCGCCCGCGACAGGCTGTGCACGAGCAGGCTCGCGTACCAGCCGCCGGACGGCAGATCCGGCCGTGGCGCGGTCGCCCCGTCGAGCACCACCACGGCGTTGCCGAGGACGGCGACGTGGTCTTCGGTCGGGCGCGTCGATCCGTCCGCGCCTACTCCGTCCCTTTCCGCCACTGCGATTTCGACCATGTCCCGACCCTAACTGTCAACCGAGGTTGACGTGGGCGAGTTGTCAACGTAGGTTGACGTCATGACCGAAGCGACAGATCTGGCCGCGCGAGCCGGCGACCGCGATCCCCGGGTGGGATTGCGCGCCGTCGCCGCCTTGCGCCGGCTGTTGGAACAACTCGAGGCCGTGCAGGTCCGCAGCGCGCGGGTGCACGGCTGGTCCTGGCAGGAGATCGCGGCCGAGCTGGGGGTCAGCAGGCAAGCGGTGCACAAGAAGTACGGGAGGCATTGATGTTCGAGCGCTTCACCACCGAAGCCCGCGACGTGGTCGTCGGGGCTCAGCGCGTCGCCTCGGACGAGGCGTCCGGGAACGTCGACCCGCTGCACCTGCTGACGTCCCTCGCCCGGCACACCGGCGTGCTCGCCGCGCTGGGCTGCCCGGCGGACGAACTCGCCGACGACCTCCGCCGCGTCCGGCGGCGGGGCGGGATGAGCGACGCCGACGTCGAGGCGCTGAGCGGGTTCGGCATCGACGTCGAGCACATCGTCGAGCGGGTCGAGCAGACCCACGGTCCCGGCGCGCTGACCGGCGGACGGCGCGCCGGGCGCGGCCATCGGCCGTTCACGCCGGAGGCGAAGAAGGTGCTGGAGAAGAGCCTTCGCGAAGCCATCGACGTCGGAAGCAAGCGCATCGAAGGCGAGCATCTGCTGCTCGCGCTGACCGCCGTCCCCGGTGTCGCGGCCGACGTGCTCGCGCAGCGGGGGATCGACTACCTCGCCGTCCGCCGCCTGCTGGAACAACGGGAGGCCAGCTGAGGGGGAGGCGGGTCGCGAAAGCCACTTTCGGGACATCAGACGTCGCGAAAGTGGCCTTCGCGACACCCGCCGGCCTCGCCGTTCGGCGGCGACGTGAAGCCCCGCTTCGCGCAACTCGCGTGATCAGACGCGTAACTCACGTGATCGAAGGCGTAACTCGCGTGCTTGGACGCCGCACACGCGAGTTACGCCTCTGATCACGCGAGTTGCGCCTCCAAACACGCGAGTTGCGCCTCCAAACACGCGAGTTGCGCCTCCAAACACGCGAGTTGCGCCTCCAAACACGCGAGTTGCGCCTCCAATCACGGGTGGGCGCGCTCCCGCCAGACGACGTACGGCAGGAAAGCCTGCGTCAGCGGCCCGATCGCGAGCGCGTAGAGGACCGTGCCGACACCGACGGTGCCGCCGAGCAGCCAGCCGGCGGCCAGGACGGTGACCTCGATGAGCGTCCGGACCAGGCGGATCGACTTGCCCGTCCGGGCCGAGAGGCCGGTCATCAGCCCGTCGCGCGGGCCGGGGCCGAGCCGCGCGCCGACGTAGATCGCGGCGGCGAGACCGTTGAGCACGACCCCGGCGACCAGGTTGAAGATCTGCCAGCCGAGCACGTGCTGGTCGGGCAGGAAGACCCGCACGAGGTCGACGGTGAGCGAGATGACCACGACGTTCGCCACGGTGCCGATACCGGGCCGCTGCCGCAGCGGGATCCACAGCAGGAGCACCACCACCGACGCGATCGCGGTGACCGTGCCGAACGAGAGCCCGGTGATCTTCATCAGCCCTTCGTGGAGCACGTCCCACGGGTCGAGGCCGAGCCCGGACCTGGTCAGCATGGCCATGCTGCCGCCGTAGAGGGCGAGTCCGGCGACGAGCTGGATCGAGCGGCGGGTGGTGTCCTGGGAGATGCTGACCGGTCTGAGGTCGAATTTGAGTGCCACAAGACCACCATCGGGGGTAAGTGGCTACTTTGACCATGGCCAATCTGGAACAATTGGTCTTATGGAGCCGCTGATCCCGCTGACTGGACGCGTTTCAGGCTCGAAATTGGCCATTTTGTTGGGAAACTGGCGGCAGAGTGGTTCTCGCCACGGTGCCGCGGATCTGGCGGCCGCCGTCGAGCTGCTGGTCCTCGACGGCAGGCTTCCGCTCGGCACGAAACTCCCCGCCGAACGCGAGCTCGCCGACGCGCTGGAGGTCAGCCGCACGCTGATCGGTGCCGCGCTGGACAAACTGCGCGCCGACGGCCTGGTCGCCAGCCGTCGCGGGGCGGGTTCGTGGATCGCGTCCCCCGGCGGCCGGGGCCGGGAGACGGTCCTGCCGACCGGCGAGGACCTCATCGACCTCGCCCAGGCGTGCCCGCCCGCCATCACGGGCCTGGTCCCGGCCGTGGACGCCGCGCGCAAGGCGCTGGTCGACCACCTCGGCGAGAACGCCTATCAGGTCCGCGGCCTGCGGATCCTGCGTGAACGGATCGCCCGCCGCTACACCGAACGAGGGCTGCCGACCAACGCCGATCAGGTGATGGTCACCAACGGCGCGCATCACGCGTTCGTGCTGGTTCTGCGGATGCTGGCCGGTCCGGGCGACCGGGTGCTGGTCGAGCAGCCGACGTACCCGAACTCACTGGAGGCCGTCGGCGCCGCACACGCCATCCCGGTGCCGGTGCCGCTCGATCCGGCCACCGGCTGGGACATCGTCGGGATCGAGGCCGCGCTGCGGCAATCCGCGCCGAAGCTCGCGTACTTCGTCGCGGACTTCCAGAACCCGACCGGCCTGCGTATGGACGCCGACGGCCGTCAGCGTCTCGGGGCCGCGCTGACCCGCGCTCGCACCCCGGCGATCGTCGACGAGACGCTGGTCGAGCTGGACCACGAAGGCGATCCGGCCGACGGCCCGCCGCCGCTGGGCGCGTACCTGGGTGATCTCGGCATCACGATCGGCTCGTCGTCCAAATCGCATTGGGCGGGTCTGCGGCTCGGCTGGATCCGCGCCTCCGAAGACGTCATCGGCAGGCTGATCGCCGCCCGGTTCGCCGTCGACCTGGGGTCGCCGGTCTTCGAGCAGCTCGTCCTGGCCGAACTGCTCGACGACGGCGGGGCCGCGTTGGCGCATCGTCGTCAGGAGACGCTGGCGCTGCGTGACGCGTTGACCGGCGCGCTCAACTGGTACTGCCCGGAGTGGACGTTCACCGTGCCGGCCGGCGGGCTTTCGGTGTGGTGCCGGCTGCCGGAGCCGATGAGCACGCGGCTGGCCATCGCGGCGGCGGGCCACGGGGTGCAGGTGGCGCCGGGCTCGCGATTCGGTGTCCACGGTGGACTGGAGCGCTGGCTGCGGCTGCCGTACGCGCTTCCGGCCGACCGCCTTTTCGAGGCCGTGCGGCGCCTGGGCGCGGCCGCCGCCTCGATGGCCGCGACCCCCGCCGCGGCCGCCCCGGCGACCGTCCAGGTGACCTGACCCCACGCGTTTCGTCCTCTGGATGCGGTACTTGCACGCGCAACTACCGCATTTAGAGGACGAAACGCGGGCCGGAACGGAAATAGCCGGTGCGCCGGCGGGGCGGCCGATGCTCCAGGGAGGGCATCGGCGCCGCGCGACCAGCGCACCGGCTATCCGGCCCGCCCCGAGGCCGGAACCTCGGGACGGGCACCGCGGCGGTTACCCGGCACAGCCCCTCGACGTGCCGGGAACCGCCCGCGGTTCAGGCGGGCTTCGAGCTTGATCGGCTCCTGCTCGGCGCGGTGAGCAGAAGCCCCCGAAGTCCACCCGGTGCTGGTCCCGGCGCCGCAGGGGCAGCGCGGCGCCGGGGCCGGGATCCGAACCGGCCGGGCGCGGTCGGCCGTTCGGAAAGACAAAGGGGATGCCTGAAAGAGGGGCAGGCGAAAGCGGCTTGAGCCGGAGTGATCAGCAGACGTCGAAACCCGAAGTTGATCTTGGTTTGGACGTGGTTCTCCCCGGCGACCCGTTCAGGTCAGTCGGGGGAGGTGGCGGGAAGCGCGGCTTCCCTGCCGGTGCGCTCGCCTTCGTGGTCGCAGCCGGTTCCGATGAGCTTCAGCTGCGTGGCGGGCATTCCGGCGTCGAGCACGGCGAGCGGCCCGCGGCCGCCGCCGGAGTTGTCGTGGCCCGGCTGGGCGGTCGTCGTGGGCGCGATCGGGGCGACCGGGGCGCTCGGCAGGCCACCGCCGCCGCCCGAGCCGCCGCCGTCCGGGGACGCGTGCGTGTCGGATTCGGCGGGCGCGGCCGGAACGGGCTGGGCGTCGGTCTTGACCCGGACGGGCAGGGTGACGCGGTGGTTCTGGCTCGCCGTCGCCGGAGCGGGGCTCTCGGCGGGGGCGGCCGGACGCGGGGCCGGAGCGGCCGGCGCGGGCGCGTTCTCCGTGACGGCCTTGGCCGGGACGGCGATGGTGACCGAGCCGCCCGCCGACTCGCCGGAACCGCCGCCGAAGACGGGGTCGAGCATGTCGCCGGTGCCCGGCAGGATCACCGGGGCGCCCCCGGCGCAGCACGGACCCGGCGTGATGATCGGAGTGACGACCTGGTCGCCGATTCCGTCGACGACACCGACGACTCCGCCGACGGTCTGGACGACACCGCCGACCGTGTTCGTGACGACGTTCAGCACGCCGCCGACGAGGCCGCCGAGCAAGCCGGTGGACGCCTGGGTTTTCGCGGCCGGTTCCGGCGAAGAAACCGACTTTTCCTCCACAGTGGCCTCAGGCTCCTCGTGCACGACGGGAGCGGGCTCTTCTTGAGAGGTCGCAGCGGGTTTCGCGGTTTCGGTCGCGGTGGAGTCCGAATTGGACTCTTCGGACTCGGCAGGCTTTTCGGGGGTTTTCCCGGATCCGGATTCGTCCGCGGGCTGGACGACGGAGGTCTCCGGCGTCGCGGGTGGCTGTTCGTCGGCCGAAGCCGAGGTGCTCAGCACGGCGCCGAGGATCCAGCCGGTGAGCACGAGCCCGCCCGCGAAAAGGATTCGCTTCGGGGTGGTGAGGCCACCACGGCGCACGACTGCCGTACCACTCATGGCAATCACCACCGTCCGCGCCTGAAACCCACGTTTTCCGCGTGAGTTCGATCTTTCTTGGGGTCTCTTCCGGCCAGGTCGCAGTTCCCCCGGGGCTGCACCAGTTTTAGCACCGGAGGGGAGTGTTTCACTTCAGCCGCCGCCGATCCAGCCCGTTAGGCGGAACGACGCAACCGGCTCCGGTGCCTGGAGTACCGAAGTTGATCACTCTCGGTGTGTACCCGGCGGCCATCCGGGGAGGGGTGGAACTACTCAAATCCTCGGTGACCTGACCTTTTCCGGATCCCGGATGCGGTGTGTGCCGTCCAAGTCGCGTTCGGTGATCGGTTCGGCGAGCGCAAGCCGCTGGGAGGGGAAGGTCCGGGATGTGGGACGTGAACGCGCTGTCGGCGGCGGTGCTCAAGACGCTGAAGGCGTACCGGCTGAGCGAAGCCGACGCGCACGACGTCTGTCAGGACGCGTGGCTGGAACTGCTTCGCGCGCCCGGCGCACTACGCGACGAAGCGAAGCTCGCTGCTTGGCTGACGACCACCGCGCGACGCCGCGCTCTCCGGATGATCACCAGGAACAGGCGCGAAACGCCACGCCCGCTGCCCGGCGCGGAAACGACCCCGGAGGCCGAGGTCGTCCGCGCCGAACGTGACCGCGCGCTGTGGGCGGCGGTCGATCGCCTGCCGGACTCGCATCGGCGGATGATACGGCTGCTCGCGTACCGGCCGGAGCTGTCCTACGCCCAGCTCGCGAGGGAGCTGGGCATCAGTCCGGCCAGCGTCGGCAGGCTGCGAAGGCGGTGTCTGGACCGGCTCAGACGGGCACTCGAAAAGAGCGGCTGGGCGTGAACAGTGCCGTGAACATCGGACGAGTCACCCCAGTTTGCGCAATCGGGTGACCGCTTCGTCGATGACCTCGTTGCGTTTGCAGAACGCGAAACGCAGGAGGTGTTTCCACTCTTCCGGGTGATCGGTGAACACCTTTACGGGCACGGCCGCCACCCCCACCCGTTCGGGGAGCTCCCAGGCCAGTTCCGCGGCGTCCTCGAAACCGAGCGGCCGGACGTCGACGCAGACGAAGTACGTCCCGGCGGTCGGCCGGACCGCGAACCCGGCCTCCGCGAGACCCGCGGCGAGCCGGTCCCGTTTGCCCTGAAGACTCGTGCGCAGGTCCTCCGCCCACGGCAGTTCGTGATCCAGCGCGTGGGCGACGGCGGGCTGGAACGGACCGCCCGAGACGAACGTGATGAACTGCTTCGCCGCCTTCACCGCAGCGACCAGCTCGGGGCTCGCGCAGACCCAGCCGATCTTCCAGCCGGTGCAGTTGAACGTCTTGCCCGCGCTGGAGATCGACACGGTCCGGTCGCGCATGCCGGGAAAGGTCGCCAGCGGCAGATGCTCGGCGTCGTCGAAGACGAGGTGCTCGTACACCTCGTCGGTGATCGCGATCAGATCGTGGTCCACGCAGAGCGCGGCGACGGCTTCCAGCTCGGCGCGTGTGAACACCGTGCCCGTTGGGTTGTGCGGCGAGTTGATCAGGATCGCCCTGGTCCGGCCGGTCACCGCGGCGCGCAGGCCCTCGACGTCCAGCGCGAACCGGCCGTCGCGTTCCACCAGGCCGACGACCCGCCGCTCCGCGCCCGCCATGGCGACCGCGGCCGCGTACGAGTCGTAGTACGGCTCGATGACGATCACCTCGTCGCCCGCCTGGGTCAGCGCGATCAGCGACGCCGCGATGGCCTCGGTGGCGCCGGCGGTGACCAGGATCTCGGTGTCCCGGTCGTACTCGACGCCGTAGCGGAGCCGGTGCCGCGCGATCGCCGCGCGCAGCTCGGGACGCCCAGGGCCCGGCGGGTACTGGTTCGCACCCCCGAACAGCGCGTTCTTGGCGGCGTCGAGCATTCCGGCCGGTCCGTCGGTGTCGGGGAAACCCTGGCCGAGGTTGACGGCTTCGTGGCGGACGGCGAGTGCCGTCATCTCCGCGAAGATGGTCGACGTGAAGGGCTGGAGGCGGGGTACGAGGACAGGTTCGCGCACGATCAGCCATCCTCACGGACAATGGCGGTGTGGAGCAACTGACGCCCGCCAAGGTGACCCCAGCCGATCCGCCCGGTGGAACCGCCGCCGAGGAGGAGAAGCGCCGCGGCCTGCGCAAGATGAAGATGGTCGCGCTGTCGTTCCTGCTCGGCGCGACGGTGATCTTCCTGCTGACCAGCTGGGCCGAAGCCGCCGGCTGGCCCGCCTGGGTCGGCTACGTCCGCGCCGCCGCCGAAGCCGGGATGGTCGGCGCGCTCGCCGACTGGTTCGCCGTGACGGCGCTGTTCCGGCATCCGCTGCGGATCAAGATCCCGCACACCGCGATCATCCCGAACAAGAAGGACGCGCTGGGCAGCAGCCTCGGTGACTTCGTCGGCTCGAACTTCCTTTCCGAGACCGTGGTCCGCGAGAAGCTGAGCCGGGTCGAGGTTTCGAAGCGGCTCGGCGGCTGGCTCGCGCAGCCCGCCAACGCGGAGCGGGTGACGTCGGAGCTGGCCACCGTCGTGCGGGCGGCGGTCAAGGTGCTCCGCGACGAAGACGTCCAGGCGATCATGGAACAGGCCGTGGTCAAGCGGATCGTGGACAAGCCGTGGGGGCCGCCGCTCGGCAAGATCCTCGAAGGCGTGTTCGCCGACGGCGCGCACCACAAGCTGGTGGACCTGATGTGCGACCGTGCCTACGAATGGGTGCGGGACAACCACACGACGATGCTGCGCGTGGTCTCGGACCGGGCGCCGAGCTGGTCGCCGAAATTCGTCGACGAGATGCTCGCGGACAAGGTCTACGGCGAGGTGCTGTCGTTCGTCTGGGCGGTGAAGACCGACGTCAACCACCCCATGCGGCTGGCGCTGGACAAGTTCCTCGGCGAGTTCGCCCAGGACCTGCAGACCGACCCCGAGGTGATGGCGCGCGCCGAGCAGGTCAAATCCCAGATGCTGGGGCACGACGAGGTGCAGAAGCTGATCGGCTCGGCGTGGGCGACGGCGAAGGAGATGCTGCTCAACGCCGCCGAGGACCCGTCGAGCGAGCTGCGGCGCCGCGTGCGCACGGGCCTTGAAACCCTTGGCGAGCGGCTGGTCTCCGACGACCACATCCGGTCCAAAGTGGACACCTGGGTGGAGGGTGCGGCGGCCTACGTGGTCACGCACTACTCCAAGGAGATCACCACGATCATCACCGACACCGTGGAGCGCTGGGACGCCGAGGAGACCTCGCGCAAGATCGAGCTCCAGGTCGGCCGGGATCTGCAGTTCATCCGGATCAACGGCACGGTGGTCGGCGCGCTCGCCGGGCTGGTCATCTACACGGTCGCGCAGCTGCTCTTCTGAGTGGCCGCGCGTATACCACACTCCGGAGGCCTCACCGGGAGTTGTCCACAGGAAGTGGAGTCATCCCCAGGGTTATCCACAGCTTTTCACGTTTTTGGCCTAACGGTGTGCACAACCCCTGGGGGTAACTCGGGGGTGGGTGACACCAGAAGTTGTGGTCGTTCGGGTGCCTCGGTTTCCCCGGGGTTGGGGCGGCGCCGGGGGTTGCGAAAGTCACTTTCGCAACGCTGAGGGTTGCGAAAGTGGCTTTCGCAACCCTCTCTGTGGGTGACCCCGAAGCTCCGTCCTGCCTCCGCCTGGGGCTTTCGCGACGTCGCCGTGGGCTGAAAGGGCCCATCGCCGCATGCCACGCGACGAAAGCGTCCTTCGCCGCATCTCACGCGGTGAAGGACGCTTTCAGCACACACCGCGGGCTCAGGTCGAGACGTCCGCCGTCCGCGCCCGCCAGGCCCGAGCCTTCTCCCGGTTCCCGCAGGCCCGCATCGAGCACCACGTCCTCGACCGGTTGCGCGATTCGTCGTAGAACGCCCAAAGACAGTCGTCCGCCGGGCAGATCTTGAGCCGGATCCATTCGCCGAGCACGGTCAGCCGGGTCGACGCCGCCATCACCGCCTCGCAGACCGTTTCCGAGACCAGCAGCGGACCTTCCGGGCCGAGGACGATCTCCGCCGGTGCGCGCAGGCCGAGCCGGGGCAGCCGGGGGTCGCCGATCGCGGCCCGCAGCGCGTCCCGGGTTTCGCGCGCGACCGCCGGGGTATCCGCGCGAAGCCGATGATCCCGGGCCCAGTGTTGCCAGGACTCCAGATCGTCCAAGAGGTCGGTGCCGCGTTCGACGTTCACCGTGTTCAGAAACTCGACCACCAGGGACGCGTCGGTGTTCACCTCGCCCAGTGTACGGGCGAGACCGGTTGTCATCGGCCTCGATAACCTTCATACTCGCTTCACTGGTTACTCGATCATTCTGGAGGCTGAACCATGGGTGCGGTACCGACCTTCGGCGCGGTGGCCCTCGACTGCCTGGACCCGGTCGCGCTGGCGGAGTTCTACCGCGAGCTGCTCGACTGGAAGGCGGCCGAGGTCGCCGAAGACGGCCATTGGGTCACGCTGCGGAACCCGGAGGGCGGCGCGCGGTTCTCGTTCCAGCGCGTGCCCGACTACCGGCCGCCCGCCTGGCCGTCCGCCGAGAACCCGCAGCAGGCCCACGTCGACCTCGACGTCACCGACATGGAAGCCGCGCATGAGCGCGCGCTGAAGATCGGCGCGAAGCTGCTCGACGACTCGCCGGAGACCTTCCGCGTCTACGCGGATCCGGTCGGGCACCCGTTTTGTCTGTGTGCCTGCTGACCTCGGCCGGGAAAAATGCGTAATCTCTGATACGTGATTTGTCCGAAGTGCCAGAACGCCATGAAGACCGTCGACAAGAACGGCATCCACATCGACCAGTGCCAGGGGTGCCGCGGCATCTTCCTGGACCGGGGTGAGCTGGAAGCCATCGCCGGTGCCGAGAACTCGTACTACGGCGGGCACCAGCCGCCCCCGTACCAGGGAGGTGGACACGCGCCGGCCCCGCACTACGGACGGCCGGACTCCCCGCGTCCGCATCGTGGCGGCTACGCGGACTCGCCGAAGGGCTACCGAGGCGGTTACGCCGACTCGCCCAGGGGACACCGCGGCGGCTACGCGGACTCGCCGCACGGTTACGGCCACAAGCGTCGTAAGGGCGGCTTCCTCGAAGGCCTCTTCGACTGACCGTGGTCCTCGATCTCAAGATCTGCCCGGCCTGCGGTGATCGCGCCGAACGGCCACGAACCGAGAACGGGCTGCTGGTGTGCGCGGTGTGCGCGCACCAGTGGCCGTTCCGGCGTCTCCCGCTCTTCGCGCTGACCGGGCCGAGCGGCGCCGGCAAGTCGACGGTCGGGCCGCGGCTCGCGGAACGCCTCGGCGATCTCGCGCTCGTGGTCGAGCAGGACGTGTTGTGGACCGGGGCGTTGCGGGACGACGTCCCCGGGCATCCCGCGTTCCGCTCGACCTGGCTGCGGATGGCGGCGATGCTGCATCAGAACGGGCGGCCGGTCGTGCTCTGCGGCACCGTCGCGCCGCCCGAGTTCGAGCGCTTGCCCGAGCGCGTCTTCTTCTCCGACATCCACTACCTGGCGCTCGTCAGCGAGCCCGAAGCGCTGCGCAAGCGTTTGCTCGCGCGCCCCGCCTGGCGTGAGTGGGACGAGGAGCGGGTCGAGGAGATGCTGGAGTTCAACGAGTGGCTGCAGGCCGAAGCGCCCTCGATGGATCCGCCGGTCGAGTTGTTCGACACCACCCACCTCCCGGTGGACGACGCCGTCGATCACGTCGAGAAGTGGGTGCGACGCCTGCTTTCAGGGACGCAACGGCCAAGCGCGGCCGTCGGGTGAATCCAGCCAGATCACCTGGTCTTCGCCGTCGAGGCTGAGCCCGAACCGGTCCCGCCCCGGCTCACCGAGGCCGAGCCAGTCTTCGTGCGCCGCCTCGACGATCTCCCACAGCCGACGTGGGCCCCCTTCGGCCACCTCGAACCCGCCGCCCCGCTGCCGATGCCGCATCCATGAGCCGTCCGGATGAACCAGCGTCGTGCTCTGCCCTGCCCGCGCGGCCGTCACGCCGGGGAGGTGGAGCCCGGCGAAGAACTCGAAGCGGCTGCGGACTTCGGTGATCACTCCCATCGGCAGCTTGGTCGGCCGCCAGGAGACGTCGCCTTCGAGCGCCTTCGACGGCTTGAAGCGGTGCGCGCGCAGCGGCATGAAGCGTCCGTCGCGGGCCAGCACCCGCCCGCGTCCCGTCGCGCCTTCGCCCGCGACGATCCGGACCAGCCCGCCGCCGATCGGCCGGTTCAGCGTGGTGACGATCAGCCCGCCCGGGATCGTCTGCTCCAGCCACGCGGGCGGGATCGACGAAACCGAGCAGGTGCACAGGACCCGGTCGTAGAGCACGCCTGCCGGGAAGCCCTCGGCGCCGTCGGCCGCCGCGCACGAGGGCGCGTATCCGATCTCCGAGAGCCGTTCTCGCGCGGCGCCGACCAGCTCCGGGTCTATGTCCACTGTGTACACGAGCCCGGAACCGAGCCGATGGCACAGCAGGGCGGTGTTGTAGCCGGTGCCCGTGCCGATCTCCAGTACGCGATGCCCGTCGGCGACCCGGAGCTCTTCGAGCATGATCGCCATGATCGACGGCTGGCTGGACGAACTCGTCGGCGTTCCGGGCTGGGCGCCGAGATAGCGCGCCCGTTCCCAGAGCCCGGAGTCGTCGTCGAGCTGGACGACCAGCACATCGGGGGAGTACACCCGCCGGAGCCACTCGTCGTCGCCGCTTTCGACCGCGGCCCAGCCGTTCGCCGCCGGGACGAAGAACCGCGGCAGGAAGACGTGCCTCGGTACGGAGCGGAACGCGGTCATCCAGCGCGCGTCGTGCAGCACGCCCTCGGCGAGCAGATGCTCGACGAGGCGCCGCCGCAGCCGCGTCGCGTTCGACATCCCTCCACGGTAGCGGGGTGAGCACCACCACACCCGATGGTTGCAAGCAGAGTGCTTGCAATTGCTAGCACCCGGGCGTAGCGTTGAAGACGTCGCGAGGAGGTGACCGATGGCAGACATCGACCGGGATCAGCCCGCATCGGGTGGGCCGATGGAGAAGGTCGCGGACATCGCTTCCGACATCGGCGAGTACATCCGCCAGCAGCGCAGCAACGCGAAGATCTCCTTGCGGCAGCTGTCGAAACTCGCCGGCGTGTCCAATCCGTACCTGAGCCAGATCGAGCGCGGGGTCCGCAAGCCCAGCGCGGAGATCCTGCAGCAGATCGCCAAGGGCCTGCGCATCTCGGCCGAGGCGCTCTACGTGCAAGCGGGAATCCTCGATCTGCCCACGGGCGGCCCGGTCGGCGACGCGATCCGCGCCGACGCCGAGCTGACCGAGCGGCAGAAGCAGGTCCTGCTCGACGTCTACGAATCGTTCCGCCGAGAGAACGCCGCCGCGAAGCCAGAGCCGGCGGCGCCGACCCCAGAACAAGCCGCCGAATCCAAGGAGTCAGCATGACCACCGCCACGAAGAACGACCGCAAGCACACCGCCCTCGACCAGGTCCGCACGCCGCTGCTGGCCGCGCTGGGCGCCGGCAACCTGGCCGGCCAGGCCGTCGTCGACGCCGTGGCCAAGGCCAAGGAGAAGGTCGTCGAGGGCAGCGAGAGCGCCCGCAAGAACATCGAGGAGCTCCCGCACGACGTCGAGGGTCTCCGCGAGAAGCTGGACCCGGCCGAGCTGCGCAAGGTCATCGACGAGTACACCGAAGCCGCGCTGAAGCTGTACAACAAGCTGGCCGAGTCCGGCGAGCAGGCGTGGGACAAGATCGCCGCGCAGCCGCAGGTCAAGAAGGCCATCGAGCAGCTCGAAGACGCGATCAGCACCGCGCAGGACCGCGTCGAGGGTGCGACCACCGACGCCCGTGAGCGCATCGACACCGTGCTCGGCAAGGTCACCAAGGGCACCCGCTCCGTCGGCGAGAAGACCGCCCGCAAGGTGACCGAGGTCGCCGGCGAGATCGCCGACGAGGTCGAGGAGATCGGCGACGACCTCGCGCACGAGACCCGCTCGGCTTCGCGCAAGGTCGCCAACAAGACCGCGCCGAAGACCACGGCCACCGCGCGCCGCACCACCGCCGGCCCGGCCGCCAAGAAGCCGGCCACCGCGCCGAAGACCACCGAGAAGTAAGGTCCGCGTGAACTCCGGGCCCCCGGCGCCGCCTTCGGTGCCGGGGGCCCGGGTCATTCGCCCGGTTTGACGTAAGCTGAGTTCGTGTTCGTTGCCACCTGGATCCTCGTCGCCATCCATTGGGGCGGCGCGCTGACGGGGCTGTTCGCTTTCGTGCATGCGCTGTTGCAGCGCGCGGACGCGTATTCGGCCGCCGATCGGAAGACCAAACCCATCTGGATGCTCATCACCGGTGGGTCCACCGTGGTGCTGACGTTCTTCCAGTTCTACGGCGGCGGCATGATCCTGTGGCTGCCCGCGCTGGTCGCGGTCCTGGTCTACCTCGTGGACGTCCGCCCCAAGCTCATCGAGGTGCAGCGCGGCGGCCGTAACTGGTGATTAGGGTGGGCGGTGTGACTGACTGGACCATCGCCGGAAGCCTCACCGTCGTCCCCGCCCTCACCCGCACGGATCTGCTCGCCGAGCCCGTCGCGAAGGCGCTCGCCGCCCTGCCCGATCCGGACGCCGTCGGCGTCGTCGAGATCGACGCCGAGCTGGCCGACACCGCCGCCTTCTGCGAGGCGTACGGCTCCCCGCTTTCCGCGTCCGCGAACTGCGTCGTCGTCGCCGGCAAACGCGCCGGTGAGGTCCGCTTCGCCGCGGCGATGATCCTCGCCACCACCCGCGCCGACGTGAACGGCGTGATCAAACGCCGTCTCGACGTCCGCAAGGCGTCCTTCGCCCCGATGGACGAGGCCGTCTCGCTCACCGGAATGGAGTACGGCGGCATCACGCCGGTCGGCCTGCCCGCGGAGTGGCCGATCCTGATCGACCAGCGCGTCGCCGACGAACCCGAGCTGGTCATCGGCAGCGGTATCCGCGGCGGCAAGCTGCTGATCCCGGGCTCCGTCCTCGCGTCCCTGCCGGGTGCCGAGGTGATCGACGGGCTCGCGCGCCCCGTCGAGTGAGGCTGTCCACAAAGGACTTTCCGCTCGCCTCGGCCTTCGAGGCAGAGGTCCTCGAAATCGATCCCGCGTTGCTGGCGAGGCTCGGCGAGAATCGCGCCAGGGTCCTCGCCGCGCTGGACGAGCGCCCCGTCTACGGCGTGAACACCGGGATGGGGCGGCTCGCGGGCCTCGCCGCGCCCGCGTCGAGCGCGCACCAGCGGAACCTGCTGATCGGCCGGGCCGTCGGCGGCCCGCCTTGGCTCTCGGCCGAAGAGGTGCGCTGGCTGCTGCTGGTGCGCCTGCGGGATCTGCTCGCGCCGGAGGCGGGCGCGAGCCCGGAGCTGGTGACGTTCTTCGTCGACCGGCTGAACGAGGGGTTCACGCCCGCCGTGCCGCGGACGGGACTGGGCAGCGCCGGCGAGATCATCCCGCTGGCGCATGCCTTCCAGACCTTCCTCGGCGTCGGGACCGTGCTGGTGGACGGCGTCGAGACCCCGGCGGCGGAGGTGCTGGCGGAACCGTACGAGCCGGGCCTCAAGGAGGCCGCGACGCTCATTCAGGGTTCGCCACTGGCGGAGACGCTCGCCGCCTTCGCGCGGGCCGAGGTCCGGCAGGTGGCGGACCTCCAGACACTCGCCGCCGCGATCGCGATCGACGTTCTCGGTGCGCCGCAAGGGATTTATCGCCCCACGCTGGCCGGAGACGATCAGGTGCTGCGCTCGGTCCTGCGCGAAATGAACGGTCTGATCCGAGGTGCCGTCGAACGGCCGGTCGTGCAGGCGCCCGTTTCCGTGCGGGTGGCCCCGCGCGCGCTCGCTCATCTGACGCGGGTCTCCGCCGAACTGGACGAGGTGCTCGGGCGCTCGATGCCGACCGATTCGCCGGTGTTCCTCGACGGCGAATTCGTGTCCACGACCGGGTTCCACGCCGTCGAACTCGGGCTGCGGATGGACGCGGTGACGGCGGCGCTGGTGCATCTGGGCGAAGTGAGCGTGCAGCGGACGCACCGGTTGCTCGACGAGCGGTTCAGTGGCCTGCCCGCGCAGCTCGCGGTGGACCCTGGGCCGCAAGCGGGGCTGATCCCGTTGCACAAACGCGCGGTGGGGGAGCTGCACGCGCTGCGGCGGCTGGCCACGCCCGCGACCTTGGGTTCCGTCGACACATCCGGCGGGCAGGAGGACGTGCAGGCCTTCGCGTGGGCGGCGGGGAACCAGCTCCGTGACGCCTGTGCGCGGATGTTCGCCATCACGGCCTGCGAGCTGATCACGGGTTCGCAGGCGCGGTGGCTGGCGTCCGGGGACGGGGCGCCGAAGCTGCGCGCGACCTACGAGCGGCTGCGGGAGCTGGTACCGCCCGTCGAGGAGGATCGGGCCTTGGGGCCGGAGGTGACGGCTTTGGTTTCGGCGCTCAGGAACGGGTTTCCGCGCGGGACTGGATCGCCAGCCCGCGAGGGGTCACCCAACGCGTGACGAGCGCGAAAACCCCTTCGCACACCAACGCCAGCACGACGACCGCGATACCGCCCGCCAGGATCTCGCCGTGGCCGGGATCGCCGAGCGCGAAACCGTCCACAATGTACCGTCCGAGCCCGCCGCCGTCGTTGACGATCGCGCCGATCGCGACCGTCGCCACCAGTTGCAGGAACGCGACACGTGCACCCGCGAGGATGACCGGTGACGCGAGCGGCAACTCCAGGCGCAGCATGATCTGCCACTCGCGGTGGCCGGTGCCGCGCGCGGCGTCGACGGTTTCCTGCTCCAGCTGGATGACGCCCGCGTAGGTGTTGGTGAACAACGGCGGCAGCGCCAAGGCCACCAGCGCGAGCATCAACGGCCAGAAGGTCGTGTCGGCTTCGAGCCGGGAAGCCAGGAACCAGAACAGGATCACCAGCCCGAAGCTGGGGATCGCGCGGCCGATGTTCACCGCGCTGGTCGCGAGGAACTGCGCGCGGCGGTAGTGCGCCAGCCACAACGCGGGCGGGATCGTCAGCACGGCCGAAATCGCCAGCGCCAGCAAGGAGAACTGGAGATGCTCGACCGTCCGGTACGGCACACCCGCCGGATCGGTCCAGCTCCAGCGGTTCGGCTCGCCGAACCACTCGATGGTCTGGTCGATGATGCTCATCGCGACGCCGCCTTCCGCGACCACGGCGCGAGCGCGCGCCCACCGAGCCACAGCAGCAGATCCACCACCACGGCCAGCACCACGGAAAGCCCGACGCCGACGATGATCGACGTCGGATTCGGCGTCGCGGTCTGGATCCCGTTGCGGATGAAGTACCCGAGACCGCCCTTGCCGAGCATGGAGGTCACCGTCACGAGCCCGATCGTGGTCACCGCGGCGACCCGCAGACCCGCGATCACCACCGGCAGCGCGAGGGGGAGTTCGACCTGCCACAGCAACCGCGAACGGGTGAAACCCATGCCTATCGCGGCTTCGCGGACTTCCTTGGGCACCTGTTCGACGCCGGTGACGATGTTGCGGATGAGGATCAGCAACGTGTATGTCGCCAACGGGATCACCGCTGTGGTGAAGGACGTCAGGCCGGTGAAGGGCACCAGGACGGCGAAGGCGCCGAGGCTCGGGATGACGTACAGCGAACCCGCGGTGCTCAGCGCGATGACGTAGAACCACCGGCGACGCAGTGAGACCACGGAAACACCGATCGACACCACCAGCCCGATGGCGAGCGCCGCCGCGGTCAGCGTGATGTGCTCGCCGAGCCGCTCGAAGATCTCGTCGAGGTTGCGGTCCACCCACCGCCACTCGAAGAGCGGCCGTCCGCCCTGGGCGGGAACGGGGAACACGGAGGATGCTCGCACCGGCCGACCTTACCCCGTTCGGGGCGTCGGATTCCGTTCTCTGGGAGCGCAAGGGGTGCAACTCTCAAAATGTGGATTCTGTCGTGACCCGGGGATACGGTTCATTCCTCTGAACGAGTCATAGGAGTGTGCACGTGCGCTGGACACGGAATGTTCGAGTGGGCGCGGTGCTCGCCGCCGCCATCCTCGGTATGACCGCCTGTGGGGGCGGAGACGACGCGGCGGCCCCGGCCGCGCAGAGCAAGGGCGGGGCGCCGATCGTGGTCGCCTCCTTCAACTTCACCGACAGCCTGATCCTCGCCGAGCTGTACGCGAACGCGTTGGAGGCCAAGGGATATCCGATCACCCGCAAGCTGAACCTCGGTTCGCGCGAGCTGATCTACCCGGCGCTGAAATCCGGCGAACTCCAGTTCATCCCGGAATATCAGGGCGCCGCCATCACCACCGGCTTCGGCAAGGAGGCCGCGAAGGACGCGGCCGGCGAGCACGAGCAGCTCAAGAAGCTGTTCGAGCCCGACGGCATCGGTCTCCTGGACTACTCGCCCGCCGAGGACAAGAACACCTACATCGTGAAGGCCGACCTCGCCAAGGAGAAGGGCCTCGCGAAGATCAGCGACCTGTCCAAGGTCGACAACGTCGTCGTCGCGGGCGGGCCGGAGTGCGAGAAGCGGCTTCCCTGCTTCAAGGGCTTCACCGACGTCTACAAGCTGAAGGCCACGTTCCAGACCGTGCAGGAGGCGGGGCCGCGCGTCGAGCAGCTGCGGTCCGGCAAGGTCACCGTCATCCCGGTCGACTCGGTGAGCCCGCTCGTCGGCGACCCGCAGTTCGTGGCGCTGGAGGACGACCTCGGCATCGTGCCGACCGAGAACGTCGTGCCCGCGGTGAACAAGAAGGTCCTCGACGAACGCGGCGCCGACTTCGCGGCCGCCGTCAACGCCGTGAGCAAGGCCCTCGACACCGTGCAGCTGCGTGAGCTGAACAAGCGCGTCGACTCGGACGGCGAGAAGCCGGCCGACGTCGCGAAGGACTGGCTGAAGGAGAAGTCCCTCATCTAGGGCTGAAGTACGTGAAGGCCCCCTTCATTGCGCTAGACGCAGTGAAGGGGGCCTTCACGTACTCGCGCGAGAGGGGCCGCCCGCGCCGGCTGCGGACGGCGGTGGAATCGTGGACGCTGTCGTTGCACCACGGGTGAAAGGGAGTGGGATGGGAAAGGTCACGGCCATCGCGGAGCGCACCATCGAGGCGCCGGCGGACAAGGTCAGGGCGCTCGTCGCGGACTACGCCGAAACCCGGCCGAAGCTGCTCACCGAGCACTACCGCGACTACGAGGTGACCGAAGGCGGGGTCGGCGCGGGCACGAAGGCGCGCTGGAAGCTGCAGGCCACGTCGAAGCGAGTGCGTGACGTCGCCGCGACGGTGACCGAGCCGTCCGAAGGCACCCTCGTCGAGACCGACGCGAACTCCAGCATGGTCACCACCTGGACCGTCCGCGAGGTGCCGGACGGCAGCGTCGTCCGCATCGAGACCACCTGGGACGGCGCGGGCGGTATCGGCGGCTTCTTCGAGAAGACCTTCGCGCCAGGTGGCCTCAAGCGGATCTACGAGGGAGTGCTCGGCAAACTCGCCGAGGTCGTGTAGTCCTCGCCACAACCGGAATGGCCGCCCCGGTTCGCTCGTTGTACCCGGCGTGAATACGGGGCGATCGCCCCGCTTCGGCAACAGACTTGGAGTTACCTCGTGAACGCAACCGAGATCCGGCTCGCCTCCCGTCCGCACGGTGTCCCGACGCTGGAGAATTTCGAGATCGCCGACGTCGAGATCCCGGTGCCGGGCGAAGGGCAGATCCTGGTCCGCAACCAGGTGCTGAGCGTGGACCCGTACATGCGCGGCCGGATGAGCAGCGCGAAGTCCTACGCCGAACCGTACGAGGTCGGCAAGGTCATGCACGGCGGCGCCGTCGGTGAAGTGCTCGAGTCCACCGTGGACGATTTCAAGCCCGGTGACATCGTGCTGCACGGCCTCGGCTGGCGTTCGCACGCCGTCGTCGCCGCGAAGCACGCGGTCAAGGTCGACCCCGAAGCCGCGCCGGTCACCGCGTACCTCGGCGTCCTCGGTATGACCGGGCTCACCGCGTACGCCGGACTTCTCGAGGTCGCGGAGTTCAAGGAGGGCGACACCGTCTTCGTGTCCGGGGCGGCGGGCGCCGTCGGGTCCGTCGTCGGCCAGCTCGCGAAGCTGAAGGGCGCGAAGCGGGTCATCGGCAGCGCGGGCACGGACGAAAAGGTCAAGTGGCTGACCGACGAACTGGGCTTCGACGCGGCGTTCAACTACAAGGACGCCCCGGTCGTCGAGCAGCTGCGCGCGGCGGCGCCCGAAGGTATCGACGTGTACTTCGACAACGTCGGCGGCGAGCACCTCGAAGCCGCGATCGACTCGATCAACCTGCACGGCCGGATGGCGATCTGCGGGATGATCTCGGTCTACAACAACACCGAGCCCGCCGCGGCGCCGCGCAATCTCGCGTCGATCATCGCGAAGCGGTTCACCATGCGCGGCATGCTGGTCGGCGACCACTACGCGCTTCAGCCGCAGTTCGTGCAGGAGGTCGCTCCGCTGGTCGCCTCCGGGCGGCTGAAGTACTCGGAGACCATTGTGGACGGTATCCGCAACGCGCCGCAGGCCTTCCTGGACCTGTTGGGCGGGGCGAACACCGGCAAGATGCTGGTTCGCGTCTGACCCTGCCCCCACGCTGGATGTCATGAAAGGGTCGTTCAGGACATTTTTCGTCCTGAACGACCCTTTCATGACATCTGGGCTCAGTACTGCGTCGTGAGCGCGCCTTCGGTCAGCGCGGCATCGAGTGCCTCCGCCGACATGTCCAGCTTCATCTGGTCACGGAAGATCTGGCCCGCCGTCGGCAGGCTGGACCGCTCCGGCCAGGTTTCCGGCTTCCACAGCGACGAGCGCAGGAAAGCCTTGGCGCAGTGCATGTACAGCTCTTCGACCTCGACCAGGATCGCCAGCGCGGGCCGCTTCCCCTTGACCACGAGGTCGTCGAAGAACGGCGCGTCCGCGACCAGTTTCGCGCGGCCGTTGATCCGCAGTGTCTCGTTCATCCCCGGGATCAGGAACAGCAGCCCGGCGTGCGGGTTTTCGAGGATGTTGGTCTGGCTGTCGAGCAGCTTGTTGCCCGGGCGGTCCGCCAGCACCAGCGTCCTGTCGTCGAGCACCTTCACCGAACCGGCCGGGTCGCCCCGCGGGGACACGTCACAGGTTCCGTCCGACGACGCCGTCGCCAGCAGGTAGAACGGCGAGTGTTCGATCAGCGTGCGCGCGTGCTGGTCGAGGAAGGGGATGATCTTCCCCTTGGTGCGCTCGGCCGGGTGGCCGAGGTGCTCACGCAGCGCTTCGAGCGTCTCGATCGCCTTGATCTCTGAGGTCCCCATAGCGACAGTGAACCACTAGAACACGACAGTCCGGTTCCCGTGCACCAGCACGCGCCCCTCCAGATGCCACCGGAGCCCGCGCGCCAGCGTCACCTTCTCGATGTCGCGGCCCTTGCGGACCATGTCCTCGACGGAGTCGCCGTGATCGACCCGGATGACGTCCTGGTCGACGATCGGGCCGGCGTCGAGGTCCGCGGTGACGTAGTGGCAGGTCGCGCCGATGAGTTTCACCCCGCGCGCGTGAGCCTGGTGGTACGGCCGCGCGCCGACGAACGACGGCAGGAAGCTGTGGTGGATGTTGAGCGCCCGCCCGGCCCACGCCTCGCACAGCTCCGGCGGCAGGACCTGCATGAACCGGGCGAGGACGACCGCGTGCGGGTCGTGCTCGTCGACGAGTTTCCGCACCTCGGCGAAGGCGGACGCCTTGGTGGCGGCGTCACCGGCGGGGAACGGCACGTGGTGGAACGGGATGCCGTGGGCGCGGGTGATGTCGCCCAGCGAAGCATGGTTGCCGATGACGGCGGCGACGTCGACGTCCAGTTCGCCGGAGGCGACCCGGCCGAGGAGGTCGTAGAGGCAGTGCCCGGCCTTGGAGACGAGGATCACCGCGCGACGCCGCTCACCGCTGTCGCTGACCTGCCAGCTCGACTCGGCCGAAAGCGACTCCGCGACCTCGGCGAAGCGCGCGCGCAGCTCGGCCGCGTCGAACGGGAGCGAGTCGGCGCGGACGACCTGGCGGGTGAAGAACCAGCCGGTGTCGGGGTCCGTGTGGTACGCCGCTTCGACGATCCACCCGCCGTGTTCGGCGAGGAAACCCGAGATACGGGCGATGATGCCCGTGCGGTCCGGGCAGCCGAAGGAGATCACATAGCGACGTTCAGGGTTCGACACGGACCCCATTGTCGCTGGTCTCGGCCGCCGCGCGGCGCCGGGTCAGTATCCGGACGCGGACCCGCCGGCCGACCTCGATCGCCGCGACCAGCAGCAGGCCGAGCGCGAAGGACAGCAGTAGGCCCTTCTCCGGCTCGTCCGCGAAGGCCGCTCCGCCGACGAGACCGATGAGGACGCTGTACACCGCCCAAATACTCGCGCCGAGGGCGTCGAGCGGGACGAACTTGCGCGGCGGGTAGCCGAGACTGCCATTGGCGAGCCCGCTCGCGACCCGGCCTCCAGGCAGGTAGCGGGCGGCGAGGATCAGCAGGACGGCGTTGCGCCGCACCTGGATCTTCGCCCATTCGTAGCGCCGGACGCCGTCCGGTCCGCGCTGCAGGCGGGCGAGCGCTCGCGGGCCCGCGGCCGCGCCGACGGTGTAGCTCAGGCAGTCGCCCAGCCAGGCCCCGAGCGCGGCGACCAGCGCGAGCAGTGCCAGCTGGGGGAAGTCCGTGCCGATCAGGACGGCGACGGTGATGACGGTGGTCTCGCTCGGCATGAACGGCAGGAGCGCGTCCAAGCCGGACACGAGGAACACGATCACCCACAGCCAGGGCGATCCGAGCGTGCCCTCGAGCAGCCCGGTGACGTACTCCAGCAGTTCCACGGTTCCATGGTGATCACCGCAGGTCGCATTGGGGTGACGGAGCGGGGTTCGACCGGTGAATTCCTAGTCGGGAGCCACCGACGACCACGGCACGGTGAGTTCACCGATCCGCCACCGTGACGGCCGGTTCAGCACCGGCCAGCCCCGGGCGGTGAGCAGGTGGACGGCGTGCGCCCAGCGGGCACGGACGCCGAAGTTCTGGTGCGGCGCCGCCGTCGCCCAGCAGGTGTCCAAAAGGGACAGTAGTTCGTGAACTCGTTCGCCGGGAACGTTGCGGTGGATGAGGATCTTGGGCAGCCGTTCGGCCACAGTGGACGGACGCTCCAGGCTGGCGAGATGGACGGACAGGGTCAGGCTGCGTGGCCCGCCGGAGCCGACCGCGACCCAGGTGCTCAGCCGCCCGATCTCGTCGCAGGTGCCTTCGACGAGCAGCCCGCCCGGCGCCATCGCGTCCAGCATCAGCGACCAGGCGCCCGGGACCTCGGCTTCGTCGTACTGGCGAAGCACGTTGAACGCGCGCACCAGCACCGGCCGCGTCCCGGCGAGCTCGAAACCGCCGCGCCGGAAGTCCAGCCACGGCCGGTCGACGGCGCTTTGCGCGACGGCGACCCGTTCGGCGTCCAGCTCCAGGCCCAGCACCCGGACGTCGCGCCGGACCGTGCGCAGCCGGCGCGCCATCTCGACCGTGGTCACCGGTGAGGCGCCGTAGCCGAGGTCCACCACGAGCGGTTCGTCCGCGCGATGCAGCAGCGCGGTCACGCCAGGATCGCTCGCGAGCCATCGGTCGACGCGGCGGAGCCGGTTGGGATTGGTCGTGCCCCGTGTCGGTGCCCCGACCGGTTTCAGCGCTCGGCCAGCCACTTCGCGACGAATTCGGCCTCGCGCTCCAGCAGCTTGGTGACCTGTTCGGCGATCACGCCTTCCAGCTTCCCGCCGACGAACGGGATCCGCACCTTGACCGTGCCGCTGTTGACCAGCGTCGTCCGCTCGCCTTCGCCGGTCAGCGACGTCTTCGCGGTGATCTCGCCCGGCACGCCCGAGACCGACGCCGTCGCGCTGCCGGTGTAGCCGTCACCGGCCGCCGTCCAGCTCTGCTCTCGTTCGACGATCAGATCGCCCCGGTGCAGCGTCCGCACGGCCGAGGGGAGCTTGTCCGAGCTGATGCCCTGGCGCAGCTTGTAGCGCACGCCGTCGCCGGCCGGGGCGTACTCCAGGAGCTCCGCCTCGTCGCCGCCGATCTGCTCCAGCCTCGCCCGCAGCGCCGCCTCGCCGGCGACCGCGTCGAACGTGGTCGCGAGGTCTGCGGAGAACGTCGATCGGTGCTCGATACGGGAGGCCATGGCGCCAGACAGTACCGTTCACGGGCGTGAGCACTGCCGAAACTCCCACCCTCGCCGACCACACCACGTTGCGCCTCGGCGGTCCGGCACGGCGTTATGCCGAGGCCACGACCGTGCAGGCCCTGGTCGACGCGGTCCGCGAAGCCGACGACGCCGGTGAGCCCGTGCTGCTGCTCGGCGGTGGCTCGAACCTCGTCGTCGCCGACGACGGCTTCGACGGCACGGTGCTGAAGGTCGGCACCACCGGCTGGACACGTGACGGGGATCTCGTCGAGGTCGCGGCGGGGGAGAACTGGGACGGTTTCGTCGAGGATCTGGTCGCGAAGGGCGTCGGCGGGCTCGAATGCCTGTCCGGGATTCCCGGTTCGGTCGGCGCGACGCCGATCCAGAACGTCGGCGCGTACGGCTGCGAGGTGGCCGAGTCCCTGGTCTCGGTCGATCTCTACGACCGCGCCACCCGCGAAATCCGCACGTTGAGCGCCGAAGAGCTGGGCTTCGGCTACCGCACATCGATCCTGAAGGGGACGGATGCGGGCGTCGTGCTCACAGTGCGTTTCAAGGTCACCGAAGACGGCCTCTCCGCCCCGATCCGCTACGCCGAACTCGCTCGCACGCTCGGCGTCGAGATCGGAGACCGGGTCTCGGCGGCCGAAGCACGCGAAGCCGTCCTCGGGTTGCGTCGCGGCAAGGGCATGGTCCTGGACGCTGACGACCACGACACGTGGAGCGCGGGCTCGTTCTTCACCAACCCGATCATCGGGGAGGCGCGGCTGGCGAAGGTGCTGGCGGGAATCGTGGAGGTCGTCGGCGAGGACGTGCGTGTTCCGCAGTACCCGGCGCCCGGCGGCACGAAGCTGTCGGCCGCGTGGCTGATCGAGCGGGCCGGGTTCGCGAAGGGGCACGAAGGGCCCGGTGGCCGGGTCTCGCTGTCGACGAAGCACACGCTCGCGCTCACGAACCGCGGTAAGGCGTCGACAGAGGACCTACTCGCTCTGGCGCGCGAAGTGCGCGATGGCGTCGAAGCTCGCTTCGGCGTTTCGCTGCATCCGGAACCCCTGTTGATCAACTGCTCGCTTTAGCCACCTCCCGCGTTTCGTCCTCTAAATGCGGTACTTGCACGCGCAAAGATCGCATTTAGAGGACGAAACGCGGGAGGGTGAACAACCCCACGCCACCCTCGTGCGTCTATCCCCGTGAGTGGCGCGGGTGAGTTCCGTCGCCGCGGGTAACGTCGGAGAGGTTCCCAGCGCTGAGCGGGTAGGGGCTCGCGGGGATCTTCATGGGAGGTACACGTGATCGAACGGCGCACGGTGTTCAAGGCCGCGCTCGCCGCGGGGGCGGCCATGCTGGCCGCTGCCTGCTCCAGCGGAGAAGACGGCACCGCCAAGCCGGAAGGCGGCGGCGGAGGGGACCAGAACGCCGCCCCGGTCGCCAAGATCACCGCCGAACCCGCCGCCGACGCCAAGGACGCCTCCGTGGTGACGCCGGTCGTGGTGAAGGTCGCCGACGGCAAGCTCACCGAGGTCAAGGTCACCGGGGACAGCGGCAAGGACGTCAAGGGCGAACTCTCCCCCGACGGGCTCACCTGGACCAGCACCGAGGTCCTCGGGTACGGCAAGACGTACACCTACGCCGCGAAAGCCACCGGCAGCGACAACAAGCCCGCCGAGTTCAAGGGCTCGTTCAGCACGGTCAAACCCGCCAAGGAGGTTCGCGCCACGCTGAACCCGACCGACGACGCCGAGGTCGGCGTCGCGATGCCGATCAGCGTGAAGTTCGCGTCCCCGGTCAAGGACAAGGCGGCCGCCGAAAAGGCGCTCACGGTGAAGACCGACAAGGACGTCGAGGGCTCCTGGGGCTGGCTGTCGGACACGCAGGTCGACTGGCGGCCCAAGGAGTACTGGCCCGCCAACATCAAGGTCAACGTCGAGGCGAAGCTCTACGGCGTCGCGCTCGGCGGTGGCGCGTACGGCAAGGCCGACGTGACCACCGAGTTCAAGATCGGCCGCAACCAGGTGGTCAAGATCAACACCCCGGACCATGTGATGAAGGTCTACCGGGGCGGCGCGCAATCGGCGAGCTACCCGTGTTCGAACGGGCTGGACTCCGACGTCCAGCGCAACACCCCGAACGGCACGTTCATCGTGATGACGAAGGAGCCGATGGCGCGGTTCGACAACGCGCGCTACGGCTACACCAACGTCAACAAGAAGTGGTCCTGCCGGATCTCGAACAACGGCGAGTACATCCACGAGAACCAGGACAACGCGGCGAACATCGGCAAGGCCAACACCTCGCACGGCTGCGTGAACCTGCTCGAAGCCGACGCCAAGAAGTACTTCGACTCGGCCATGATCGGCGACCCGGTCGAGATCACCGGTTCGAAACTGGGCAGCCCGACCAAATCGGACGTCAAGAACTGGTTCTACGACTGGAAGTCGTGGAAGGCTCTTTCGGCTGTCAAATAATCGCGCGACCGCGAACGTGTCTACGGGCCGTGGCCTGGCACTGAGTGCGGCGGTTCCGCAGAGGGCGGCCCGCAGCCACGTTCGCGGGGCCTCGCGGCCAAGACGCGCGACTTCAAAAGACGAAAGCGCCTTGGGTCACCGTGGGACTGACCTCCTAGGCTGCGGTGTATGAAGACCGAGGTAGTCGGCTACGGCGGGACCCGCATCGGCTTGTGGGTCGAGGGCGCCGAGAACACCCGTCCGATCGTGTTCGTGCACGGCTGGGCGCAGTCGGCCCGGGCCTGGGCGCCGCAGCTGGCGGATCCCGCGCTCAGCGAGCGATTCCGCCTGGTGGCGATGGACCTGCGGGGTCACGGCGATTCCGAGGTGCCCTCCGCCGGCTACGACGACCCGCGCGTCTGGGCCGAAGACCTCGCCTCGGTGCTCGACTTCGCCGGTGAAGACGCGATCGTCGTCGGCTGGTCCTACGGCGGGCTGGTGATCACCGACTACCTCCGGGTACACGGCTCGTCGAGGCTCAGCGGCGTCGTTTTTGTGGGCGCCATCACAGAAATCGGCAAGAATCGGCCAGGCGGCAAGGTCGGGCCCGCCATGCGCGAAGCCATCCCGGCGGTGCTTTCGGACGATCCGGCGGTCGCGATTCCCGCGTTGGCGCAGTTCAGCGAGCGGATGACCGCCGCCCCGGTGTCCGGCACGCTCGCTCAGTCGTTGCTCGGTGCCTGTCTTTCCACCCCGCCCGCGGTGCGCTCCGCGCTGTTCCGCCGTGACATCGGGAGTGAGGACGTGCTTCGCGATCTGGACAAACCGGCACTTATCATCCATGGTCTCGCGGACGCTGTGATCGATCCGACGTCCGCGGAGTACGCGGCGGGGAAGATTCAGGGGGCTGTCATGCGTTGGCTACCTGAGGTGGGGCATCTGCCGTTCGCCGAAGCGGCGGACGAGTTCGGTGAACTACTGCGCCGGTTCGCCGATCAGTAGGACTTCGGGAGTGTTGACCAGGTGACGATCCCCCTGCACGGGTTCGACGCCGCGCCCAGGCGCGTCGCGGTGCTGTCGTTGCACACGTCTCCGCTGGAGCAGCCGGGTACCGGCGACGCCGGCGGCATGAACGTCTACGTGAGCCAGACGGCCACCGAGATGGCCCGGCGCGGCGTCGAGGTCGAGGTGTTCACGCGGGCGACTTCCTCGGATCAGCCCCCGGTCGCCGAGCTGGCGCCCGGCGTGCTGGTCCGGCACATCCCCGCGGGTCCGTTCGAGCCGCTGGGACGCGACGAGCTGCCCGCGCAGCTGTGCGCGTTCACCGCCGGGGTGCTGCGGGCCGAGGCGTTCCACGAGCCGGGCTACTACGACCTCATCCATTCGCACTACTGGCTTTCCGGCCAGGCGGGCTGGCTCGCCCGTGACCGCTGGGGCGTGCCGCTGGTGCACACCGCGCACACCCTGGCCAAGGTGAAGAACGCCGCGCTCGCCGACGGCGACACCCCGGAGCCGCGCACCCGCGTGATCGGCGAGGAGCAGGTCGTCGAGGAGGCGGACTGCCTGGTCGCGAACACCCGCGTCGAGGCCCGCGAGCTGATCGAGCTGTACGACGCCGACCCGCATGCCGTGCACGCCATCCCGCCCGGCGTCGACCTCGACCGGTTCACCCCCGGCTCCCGGTCCGCCGCGCGCGGAGCGCTGGGCCTGCCGCAGGACGCGATCGTGCTGGCCTTCGCGGGCCGCATCCAGCCGTTGAAGGCGCCGGACGTTCTCCTGCTGGCCGCGGCCGAAATGCTGCGCGAGCGGCCGGAGCTGGCCTCGCGGCTGGTGGTGCTGATCGTCGGCGGCCCGTCCGGGACCGGGCTGGAGCAGCCGCAGGCCCTGCGCGAGCTGGCCGTCTCCCTCGGGATCGAGGAGCAGACCCGGTTCATGCCGCCGCAGCCCGGCCAGTCGCTGGTCGACGTCTACCGCGCGGCCGACGTCGTCGCCGTGCCGAGCTACAACGAGTCGTTCGGGCTGGTCGCGCTCGAGGCGCAGGCCTGCGGGACACCGGTGATCGCGGCCGAGGTCGGCGGGCTGCCGGTCGCGGTGCCGCACGGGGTTTCCGGGCTGCTCGTGCCTTCGCACGACGCGAAGGACTGGGCGGGCGCGCTCGCGAACGTCGCGCTGCGGCCAGGCCGGCGTGCCGAGCTTTCGGCCAACGCCGTCGTCCACGCGCGGCGCTTCTCCTGGCGCCGTACGACGGACCGGCTGCTGGACACGTACGCTCAGGCGACCGGCGCGTTCCGGCGTGCCCTCGAACAGCGCGCGGAGGTGGCGGTTTGACGCTCGACGAGACCTTGCGGTCCTCTTTGGACAATGCGGGCCTGGAATACGACAGGCGTGGCGAGGGAAAGTACTTCGTCACCTTGCCCGGCACCAAGAAGTTGCAGACCAACTGCTGGCTGATCGCCGGGGACCACGCCTTCGCCGTCGAAGCCTTCGTCTGCCGCCGGCCCGACGAGTCCCATGAGGACGTTTACCGGTTTCTGTTGCGCCGCAACGCGAAACTCTACGGCGTGCACTACACCGTGGACGCGATGGGCGACATCTACCTGGTCGGCCGGTTCGGCCTGGACACGGTCACCGAGGCCGAGCTGGACAAGATCCTCGGGCAGGTGCTGGAAGCCGCGGACGGCGATTTCAACACGTTGCTGGAGCTCGGTTTCGCGAAATCGATCAAACGCGAGTGGGATTGGCGCGTTTCCCGTGGAGAGTCGCTCGCGAACCTTCAAGCGTTCAAACATCTCGTCGAGCCGTCGAACGGGCACGAACCCGGAGCCTTGACCGACTCGTGACCCGAACGGTGCAACGGCACCGTCGTCCGTTCCGTCTCTTTCCGCAGCACTGGAGGGAGACGGTTTTCATGCACAAGGGATTGAGATGGGTGGCCGCCGCCGGCATCGTGCTGGCGCTGGCGGGCTGCTCGGCCAACGATTCCGGCGGTGAGTCGGCCGCGATGCCGATGTCGGCCGACACCAAGCAGGCCGTGCCGAACCAAGGGCCGGCCAACAAGGAGGCGACCGACAGCAAGGCGGGTTCGGGCAAGGCCCCGGCACCGGCGGGGCAGCCGGGTATCGCCGACCGCAAGCTGGTGCGCACGGCGAGCCTGGAGCTCACCGCGCCGAACGTGGCCGACGTGATCTCGCAGGTACGCGTCATCACCCAGGGCGCCGCCGGCTACACGGGGCAGGAGAGCACCCAGGAGAAGCGGGCGTCGGTCAACGTCATCGTGCCCGCCGAACGCCTCGACGGGGTGCTGGACCAGCTGGGAAAGCTCGGGAAGCAGATCAAGCGCGAGGTCACCGCGACGGACGTGACCGAGCAGATGGTCGACGTCGATTCGCGGCTGGCCACCCAGCGGGCGAGCGTCGAACGCATCCGCGCACTGCTCGCGAGGGCGACGTCGGTCTCGGAGATCGCCTCGGTCGAGAGTGAGCTGACGAGCCGCGAGGCCGAGCTCGAATCGCTCCAGAAGCGGCGCGAAAGCCTGGCCGGAAGTGTCGCCATGTCGACGATCTCCCTCCAGGTGAAGGCGGAGACCGTCGCGGCGGCCGAGGAATCCCGCAGCGGGTTCCTCGGCGGGCTGGGCGACGGCTGGGACGCGTTCCTGACCTTCGGCGGCGGCCTGCTGACCGTGCTCGGCGCGATGGCGCCGTTCCTGCTGGTCTTCGGTGTTCCCGCGGCCGCGCTGGTGTGGTGGCTGCGCAAGCGGCGCCGTCCGGCGGAGCCCGCGATGGCGACCGCTTCGGATCTGCCGTCCGCGCCCCCGCTGGACTGAGGGGCTCATGGCTCCGGCTCCAGAATCACCCTGGCGATCATGTCGCGAAAGCCACTTTCGGGACGTCTGATGTCCCGAAAGATGCTCCTATAGATGTCAAGGGGTGTTGGTGAGGTTTGCTAGGTCTGTGGTGAGGGCTTTGTGGATTTCGCGGGCGACGTAGCGTTTGAGGCAGCGGATGATGTGGCGTTTGGGAATGCCTTCGGCGGTGCGGCGTTCGAGGTAGGCGCGGGTGCGGGGGCAGTGGCGTAGGCGGACGATGACGATGCGGTAGAGGGCGGCGTTGGCGTGGCGGTCGCCGCCGCGGTTGAGACGGTGGCGGTCGGTGCGGCCGCTGCTGGCGTTGATGGGGGCGGTGCCGCAGAGGTGCGCGAACCGGGCTTCGGTGTCGATCCGGTCGGGGTTGTCCCCGGCGGTGGCCAGGAGTTGGGAGGAGGTGCCGGGGCCGACGCCGAACAGGGTGGTGGTGGCGGGCAGGACTTGCTGGGTCAGTGTTTTCAGGTCTGCTTTGGCGTCGGTGATCTCGGTGGTGAGGTGCTGGATGCGGCGTGCGAGACGGCGCAGCGCGGTCTTGGTGCCGGTGGCGGGGCTGGTGAGGTCGGAGCAAGGCCGTAGCCGGGCGCAGGCGGTGATCAGGGCCTTTCCGGTGAACCGGGTCAAAGATTCGCGCAGCGCGGCAGGGGCGGTGACGATCAGGGCGTCGAGCTGGTTGAGGGCCGCGGTGCGGGACTTGACCGCACTGTTGAGCACCGCGCGCAGGGCGGTGATCGCCGCGGCGGGCCCGGTCCCGGCCTTGGGGGTCGCGTCGGCGCGGCCTGACACCACGGCGTGGGCGGCGTTGATCGCGTCCTGGGTGTCGGTCTTTCCTTTGCGGCGGCGGGTATGCCGGTCCGGCTGGTTGACCTCCACCACCCGGACACCCTCGGCGGCCAGGTGGCGGGCCAGCCCGGCGCCGTAGGAGCCTGTGCCCTCAACCCCCACCGCGGTCACCACGCCGAAGTCCCTCAGCCAGGCCAGCAGCGCGGTGTAGCCGGCGGTGGTAGCGGGAAACGCACGCGTGTCCAGCACCCGGCCGAGCCCGTCGACCGCGGCCGCGGTGTGAGTGTCTTTATGGGTATCGACCCCACCGGTCACCCGGGTCAGGTCGACGGCATGCTGCTGATCGGTCATCCTGGTCTCTGCCATTCCGTGTCTCGATCGGTCGACGGATGGCACGTACCGGGCCGGCGGGGATGGACAACACAGTGATGGGTGTCCTGGTGGCACAGGCTCCTATCAAGTCACATCCCCCGGCCTGGTCACGTGCATGAACAGAGCCCACAAAGAGCCCACAGATCTTTCGCAAGACAACCCCAACCAGGGCGTCAGTGGCTTTCCGGGTCAAACCCTCCGCGGTCTCCATCCACACACATCATCATCACTGTGGCTTTCGCGACACGCCTCGGAGATCCCAGGCGCGGACTGGAGCCGGAAGCCGGTAGGGGCCTCCCCGGAGATGAACAGGCGGGACGGCTCGAGGGAGGGGGGAGTCGCGATCTCGAGCCGCCCCGCTGAAGTTCCCGCCAAGGTGGACCCGGTGACGAGGGGGATGCCAACGGGGCCGGCGGGCGCCGCGACTCGGCAGGGGGGAGACGAGTCGCGGTCGTCACCCGCGTCGAACCGGGGAGTGCGTGGAATCCGGCCGCGCGGGACGTAGTCAACCTGTCAGATCTCCACCTGTAATCACAAGACTACCCGTTACTCCGTTCGAGTGAACTTGGAAAACGGGGATAACGGAGTGCAGCCTGATTTCCGGGGATCGGGACTTGTTGGCGGCCCGTCTTCTGGACGGGTGAAGGTGTTACTCGCGGGTAACGCACTCTCCGTAGAAACAAAGCGAAGCGCGGCCCTCTGACCGGCGCTTCCGCTCGCTCTGGCAGGCTGAACCCCATGGCTGAGCTTGGGACTCTGGTGCTGCTGCGTCACGGGCAGAGCACGTGGAACGCCGAAAACCTGTTCACCGGCTGGGTGGACGTGCCGCTGTCCGAGCAGGGCGAGCAGGAGGCTCGCAAGGGCGGGCAGCTCCTCGCGGAGTCCGGTCTGCTGCCGGACGTCGTCCACACGTCGCTGATGCGCCGGGCGATCTCGACCGCCAACCTGGCGCTCGACGCCGCCGACCGGCACTGGATCCCGGTGAAGCGCGACTGGCGCCTCAACGAGCGGCACTACGGCGCGCTTCAGGGCAAGAACAAGAAGCAGACCCTCGACGAGTTCGGCGAGGAGCAGTTCATGCTCTGGCGCCGTTCCTACGACACCCCGCCGCCGCCGATCGACCCGGCCGACGAGTTCAGCCAGGTGGGCGACGCACGCTACGCCGACCTCGGTGACGCCGCCCCGCTGACCGAATGCCTCAAGGACGTCGTCGCGCGGCTGCTGCCGTACTGGGAGTCCGAGATCGTGCCGGATCTGCGCGCGGGCAAGACCGTGCTGGTCGCCGCGCACGGCAACTCGCTGCGGGCGCTGGTGAAGCACCTCGACGGCATCTCCGACGACGCGATCGCCGGGCTCAACATCCCGACCGGCATCCCGCTGCGCTACGACCTCACCGAGGACCTGAAGCCGGTCACCGCCGGCGGGACCTACCTGGACCCGGAGGCCGCCAAGGAAGCCGCGGCCGCCGTCGCGAACCAGGGCCGCTGAACCCCACGCGTTTCGTCCTCTAGTTGCGGTAGTTCGCTCTCGAACCACCGCAACTAGAGGACGAATTGCGTTCAGGGGAGGGGCTGGACCGACTCGACGCCCGCCGCCTTCCAGCCCTCGGGCAGCCGCTGGAGACGCAGGACGATCGGCAGGTACTTCTTCGTCGACTGCCCGGCCGCGTCCGTGACGTCCGTCGTGGCGAAGAGCAGCACGCTCGCCTTGTCGTCCACGACCTCCATGACCGCGGCCGCCGGGTTCGGCGCCAGCGACGCCTTCGTGCCCACGGACCGGATCTGGTTCAGGTGTCCCGCCTTGTCTTGCCGGAACTGGGTCAGCAACTGCCCCGTCGACACCGACTCGTAGCGGGCGTACGTACCTTCGGGGTCGGCCGGATTCACGTTCAGCAGGGCTTCCGCGGCGCGGAGCGCGCCGTCACGGGCGGAATCCCGCGTCCTCGCGAACACCCGGTCACCCGCGCCCGGCTTCTCCGCCGCGGGCGGGGGATCCGCCGGGTTCACCTTGATCTCGCCGATCCGCCAGCGGTCGCCTTCGCGGACGGCCGCGAGCAGCACCGACGCGATGCCCTTGCTGGTGGCGCCAGCCCTTGAGCTGCTCTGGTCGAGCACGGTCAGCACCCGCGCCTTGTCCGGCGTCTCCTCGACCGGCGCCGAGACGATCACCTTGGTCACGAGCTTGACCGGCTCGGCCGACTTGCGGACCTCGGCGAACAGCTTCGCCAGCTCGTCGCGCGCGCCCGGCGTCAGATTGTCGGCGAGGGCCTTCTCGTAGGCGGGCACGGCCGTGCTGTCGTAGGAGAACACCGCTTCGGCGGCCGTCTTCACCGCCGTGAGCACGGACGCCGTCTTCGCCGGATCGACGAGCGCGAGGTTCGCGGGCGGGGTTTCCGGTTCGGGCCGGGCGGTGCCGGAGACCGAGGTGGTGCAGCCCGCGAGCGCGAGCAGCACGACGAGCCCTGTCCAGCGTTTCACAGCAGCCCGAGTTCCCGCGCCCGCGCGTCGACCTGGAGCCGCGACGTCACGCCGAGCGCGACCAGCAGTTCCGACACGCGACGCTGATAAGTGCGCACGCCCATCCCGAGGCTCTTCGCGGCCTTCTCGTCCTTGCAGCCGGTGGTCAGGAACTCGAGGATCTGCGGTGCCTCCATCCGGATGTCGGCGAACCGCGCGTCGAACGTCTCCAGGGTGGCCGACGCCAGCCAGGCGTTTTCGAACAGCGACAGGATGCCCTGCACCAGCTCGGGACGCGAGATGACGCTGTAGGAGCGCACCGCCTTGCCCTCGTCGCCCGCCATGATCGCGACCCGCTCGTCGAGCAGGATCGTCTCGTTGATCTCCTCGGTGCCGATCCGGATCTGCGCGCCGAGCTCGGACAGATGGTGCAGGTGCCGCGCGGTCTGCTCGTTCAGCAGGACACCGGGGCGATACAGCTTGCGGATCCGCTTGTCGCGCACCAGCCGTTCACCCTGCCGGGTGAGCGATGGCCGGGAGAGCGCCCAGGTGTAGAGGTCGTCGGCCGCGCACGCGATGTCGGTCGCCGCGACGAACAGATGAGCCGTCCGGTCGAACAGCTCTTCTTCTCCGCGAATCAGGGAGATGTCACTGACGAGTTCCACGGCGACAGTCTTCCAACAATCCCCGGGGGCCGTGACGGGAACGTCGCTATTAGCCTTCGGATGGTCACGACGAAAGTCGGGATCCGGGCAGCACACGGCGGCGATGTCCCCGTTCCGGGTGACCCGCCTCACCCGGCAGGTCTCGGCCACGTGAACGAGGCCTGACCTGCAGGCGAACAGGGTGTCCCCAGGTGTCATAGGCATCACGAGTACGCGGCCGGGACTAGGCCAAAAGGCTACCCGCACGCTTACGATTCCCCTGTGACCACGCCTGTTGCACTCGCCCTGGCCGTCGGCGGACTGATCGTCGGTGTGGTTTTCGGCTTCCTGATCGCGAGGGGCCGCACCCGCCGCGAGGAGCGGCGGCCGACCGGTCCCACCGTGGCCGAACTGCTCGAACGCCTCGTGCGGTCCAGCAACAACGGCGTCGTCGTCCTCAACAGGTTCGGCGACATGGTCCTGCACAATCCGCGTGCCTACGAACTCGGGCTGGTGAAGGTCAACCAGGCCGATCCGCGGGCCCGTAAGGCCGCCGAGCAGGTGGTCGAGACCGACGAGCCGATGGAGATCGACCTCTCCCCGCTGGAGGCGAGGGGACGCCAGCCCGAGGCCGTCCTCGGCGAGGTCCGTCCGCTCGGCGACGGGTTCACCGTGGTCGAGGCCGTCGACCACTCCGAGGCGATCCGCCTCGAAGCCGTCCGGCGTGACTTCGTCGCGAACGTCAGCCACGAACTGAAGACGCCGGTCGGCGCGATCGCGCTGCTCACCGAGGCCGTCCTCGACGCCGCGGAGGACACCGAGGAGGTCCGCCGCTTCGGCGGCAAGATCCTCCGCGAATCGACGCGGCTCGGCCAGCTGGTCACCGAGCTGATCGCGCTGTCACGGCTCCAGGGCGCCGAGCGGCTGCCCGATCTGAACGTCGTCGAGGTCGACGCCGTCGTCCGCGAGGCGCTCGGCAGGACGACCCTTTCGGCGGAATCCGCCGAAATCACCATCACCACCGACGCGGCCAGCGGGCTCCTCATCGAGGGCGACCGGACGCTGATGGTCACCGCGCTGTCGAACCTGCTGGAGAACGCCGTCGCGTACTCGCAGCCGGGCAGTCCGGTGTCGATCAGCAGGCGGCTGGTCGACGGGAAGGTCGAGATCGCGGTGACCGACCGCGGCATCGGTATCGCCGAGGACGAGCAGCAGCGTGTCTTCGAGCGGTTCTACCGCGCGGACAAGGCGCGGTCGCGGGCCACCGGCGGCACCGGGCTGGGGCTGGCGATCGTCAAGCACGTGGCCGCCAACCACGGCGGTTCGGTCGGCCTGTGGAGCCGTCCCGGCACCGGGTCGACCTTCACCCTGCGGATCCCCGCGCACATCCCCGCCGAACCGGCCGCGCCGGCGAAACAGGCTCCGCCGGTGTCCCGGCCGGAGAAGACCCCCGAGCGGACACCCCGTCTCGTGGCAACAGGGCAAGAAAGCCCCGACCATGGAGGAAACCTGTGACGAGGGTTCTCATCGTCGAGGACGAAGAGTCGTTCGCCGACCCGCTCGCGTTCTTGCTCCGCAAAGAGGGCTTCACCGCCGCCGTCGCCGTGACGGGGCAGCAGGCACTCGAGGAGTTCGACCGCAACGGCGCCGACATCGTCCTGCTCGATCTCATGCTCCCCGGGATGAGTGGCACCGACGTGTGCAAGCAGCTCAGGCAGCGTTCCGCGGTGCCGGTGATCATGGTGACCGCGCGCGACAGCGAGATCGACAAGGTCGTCGGCCTGGAACTCGGCGCCGACGACTACGTCACCAAGCCGTATTCGGCCCGCGAGCTCATCGCACGGGTGCGGGCGGTGCTGCGCCGCGGTGGTGAGCCGGGCTCCGAAGGCGATCTGGCGCCGCTGGTGCTGGCCGCCGGGCCGGTGCGGATGGACGTCGAGCGGCACGTGGTGACCGTCGACGGCCAGGAGGTCTCCTTGCCGCTGAAGGAGTTCGACCTGCTCGAGTACCTGCTGCGCAACGTGGGCCGGGTGCTCACCCGCGGGCAGCTGATCGACCGGGTGTGGGGCGCGGACTACGTCGGCGACACCAAGACGCTCGACGTCCACGTGAAGCGCCTGCGGTCGAAGATCGAACCGGACCCGGGCTCGCCCCGGCACCTGGTCACGGTGCGTGGTCTGGGCTACAAGTTCGAGACGTGAGATAGCGCGTGAAGGCCCCCTTCCCTCGGCTGAGCCCAGGGAAGGGGGCCTTCACGCGGAGCCGTGCGATACAGATCACGGTTACGGTTTCGTGACCTGACGTGGGGGCGGGTACCGTAGACGCTCGTGCGCCTAGGGGTACTCGACGTCGGTTCCAACACCGTCCACCTGCTCGTGGTCGACGCCCACCGTGGCGCCCACCCGACCCCGATGCATTCCGAAAAGGCCGTCCTCCGGCTCGCCGAGCAGATCACCCGCAACGGCGACCTGAGCCGCGCGGGCGCGGACAGCCTCGTGCGGGCGGTCGAATCGGCGAAGGCGGCCGCGGCCCGGCTCGGCTGCGAAGAGGTCATGGCGTTCGCCACCTCCGCGGTCCGCGAAGCCAAGAACGCCCCGAAGGTACTGGCGAAGGTCCAGGAACAGACCGGCGTCGAACTGAAGGTGCTTTCCGGGATCGACGAATCCCGGCTCACCTTCCTCGCTGTCCGCCGCTGGTTCGGCTGGTCGGCGGGGAAGCTGCTGGTGCTCGACATCGGCGGCGGCTCCCTGGAGATCGCGATGGGCCGCGACGAGGAGCCCGACCTGGCCGAATCGCTGCCGTTGGGCGCCGGCCGGACCACCCGGACGCGGTTCCAGCACGATCCGCCCACCCGGTCGGAGCTGATCGCGACTTCGGCGTGGCTCGAAGAACAACTCGCCCCGCTCGCGAAGAAGGTCGCCAAATTGGGTGAACCCGATCGTGTCGTGGCGACGTCGAAGACGTTCCGGTCGCTCGCCCGGCTGACCGGAGCGGCGCCGTCGGCCAGCGGGCCGCATGTGCGCCGTACCCTGACCGACACCGCTTTGCGCCAGCTCATCGCGTTCATCTCCCGGATGACCGCCCATGACCTGGCACAACTCGAGGGGGTCAGCGCGAGCCGGGCGCATCAGCTGGTGGCCGGCGCGCTCGTCGCGCAAGCCACCATGCGGGCGCTTTCCCTGGAAGAACTGGAGATCTGTCCGTGGGCGCTGCGAGAAGGTGTCATCCTTCGACGGCTGGACCATTCGAACGGTGCGGACGAGACTGTGAGCGGCAGCGCCCGACTGGACTTGGTCGACGGAGAACGGGCACGGTGAAGAGGTGACGGAAATGCGGATGACGGTGGATAGCGCGCGCGACGCCGCCGATGCCCCGTCGCGTGCCGGTTCGCAACGGCTGGAGCGCGCATTGGACTGCACGGTATGACGGACGAGACAGAGAGCGGCCAGCCACAGAAGACCGTGGCGGAGCTGCTCGCGCAGCACGGAGCCCAGCCCGAGGGCGGGCGCCGCAGGCGACGCCGCGCGGCCGACGACGACGAGGCTCCCGAGCCCGCTCGCGGACGGCGCGCGCCGTCCCCGAGTGACACGGCGCCCCAGGCGATCATCGACAGGGTGTCCGGCGACACCCCGCCGCCTGCCAACCGTCCTCCGCGCCGCTCGCGCCCCCAAGACTCCGGAGCGCGTCCGCTCCCGCAGCCGCAGCAGGACTCGGCGCCGCTGCCGGTGCCACCGAACGCCCCGACCAGGCAGACTCCGCCGGTGCGCCCGCCGCAGGAACAGAGCGGCTATCAGCAGCGTCCGCCGCAGCCGCCCCAGCAGTCCGGGCAATTCGTACGGCCGACGCCGCCGCAGGAGCAAAGCGGTTACCAGCAGCGCCCGCCGCAGCAGTCGGGTCAGTTCGCGCGGCCGACGCCGCCGCAGGAGCAGTCCGGCTATCAGCAGCGCCCGCCGGACTCCGAGGGGTTGCCCCCGCGTGGCCGCCCGCGGCCGCCGGGCCAGGAGGAGACCCGTGGCGCGGTGCCGCCGGTCCGCCGCCGCCCCGAGCCGCCCGCCGGTCCGCCGTCCTCCGGGCTGTCCGCGAGGCTCGACGGTGGTCTCGACACCCCGGCCGAAGACGTGCAGGACCAGCCCGGCCCGATGGCCAGCGGCGCTTTCGCGACGCCGCCCGCCCAGCCGGCGCGGCGCCGCCGTCCCGCAGCGCGCCCGCCGCAGCCGAAGGCGGAGCCGAGCACCGAGCAGTTCGCCGCCGTCGGCGACGAAACGGCGGCCGAACCCGAGGCCCCCGCACCGGTGGAACCGGCGGCTCCGCCCGCCGGGCTCGCCGGATGGCGCAAGCGCAGGCAGAAGGTGCAGTCCGAGGACACCGAGATCGGCGGGATCCCGCCGGTGCCGCCCCCGGTCGCGCCCGTCGAGCCGGACGCCGACCCCGAGCCGGATCCGTTCGACGCCGGACCGCCCACCATGGCTTCTACCCACCAGCCCCATCCAGCGCCGATGCCCTTCGTGCCACCGCACTCCCTCGACGACCGCGACCGGCAGGACAACCTCGACGAGTACGAGCGCGAGTTCGCCGACCCGGCGTACCCGGACGGCGGCCCGGACTTCGGCCGCGACGACTACGGCTACCGCGCCGACGAGTACGAGGACGACTACGACGACAGCGCCGAGGACGTCGTCGAGGACGAGCCCGCGGCGCCCGCCGAGAAGGTCTCCCCGGGCAAGCAATGGCTGGCGCTGGCCGGTCAGCTCGCCCTCGGCGTCGTCGGCGGCGCCGGAGTCTGGCTGGGCTTCAACTGGCTGTGGGTGAACATCCCCGCCGCCGCGCTGGTCGCCGCGCTGCTGGTGATCGTCGCGCTGGTGTGGATCGTCCGGAAGATCCGCAAGGCGGAGGATCTCCAGACCCTGGTGCTCGCGGTACTGGTCGGACTGGTGGTGACGGTCTCACCGGCGGCACTCCTGCTGGTCGCGCGTTAGCGGCCTCGGGAAGGATGCCGGAATGGTTCAGCAGATTCCGGTAGGTCTCTCGACGGCGTCCGTCTGGCCGTTGCGGGCGGGCACGGCGTTCGAGCTGGCCGCCGACCTCGGCTACGACGGTGTCGAGGTGATGGTCTGGGCGGACCCGGTCAGCCAGGACGTCTCCGCGCTGCGCCGCTGGTCGCGCCGCACCGGCGTGCCGGTGTTGTCGATCCACTCGCCGTCGCTGCTGATCACCCAGCGCGTGTGGTCGCCCGATCCCGAGGTCCGCCTGCGGATGTCCGTGGACGCGGCACAGGAGCTCGGCGCGCGCACGGTCGTGGTGCATCCCCCGTTCCGGTGGCAGCGCCGCTACGGCGACGCGTTCGGTGACCTCGTGGACGAGCTCGAAGAAGACAGCGGGATCGAGATCGCGGTCGAGAACATGTTCAAGGTCCGCCCGCCCGGCGGCTCGCGGACGTCCCGCGTGTCGGCGTTCCGGCCCTCGATCGACCCTACGGACGTAGGGTTTCGCCACTACACGCTCGACCTGTCCCATACAGCGGCAGCCGGGATGGACGCCCTCGCGCTCGCCGAACGGATGGGGTCCGGGCTCGCGCACGTCCACCTGGCGGACGGCACGGGCCTGCCGAAGGACGAGCACCTGGTGCCCGGACGCGGCATCGAACCCTGCGCCGAACTGCTCGAAAAGCTCGTGAACAGCGACTTCTCCGGACAGGTCGTGCTGGAGATCAACACCCGGCGCTCGCCGAGCGCGGCGCGGCGCTCGCGGGATCTCGCGGAGTCACTCCTGTTCGCGAGGCTGCACCTCGGTCAGTGACAAAGATCGTCTCCGGGTGCGGAGATTCATTCCTCACTGCGCCCGAGGCGCTGGTACACGTAAAGTTCCGACCGTGAACCAGCTGCGCTTGTTGATCTCCCGCACCCCGATGGATCGGCTCGTGGCCTGGGTCAGTGCTCGGTGAGCGCGGCCGACGAAACGAGCACCTCCTTCGACGCGGCGTGCGCGACGAGATCGCTGGGTGACGGCACTTTCACGGCGGTCCTGCGAACCGAATGGTCGATCGGTGGACACCCCCACGGCGGCTTCCTGATGGCCCTGATGGCGCGGGCCGCCCTCAGCTTCCTCCACGAGCGCGGCGAGCCGCCGTCCGAGCCGCTGGCGATCAGCGCGGAGTTCCTGCATCCGCCGGCGGTGGGGCCGGTGCTGCTGCGCATGGACGTCCGGAAGGTCGGCAGGCGCGCCTCGGTCGTCGCGGTCACGCTGGAGCAGCGGGGCCGCAGTTGCGTCGAGGCCAGGGTGACCACCGGCAGGCTGCCGATGCGGCGTCCGGAGTGGACCGACGTCCCCGCCATGCCCGCGGAGCCGCCGCCCGGCGCGGTACCCATGACCGGCGAGACCTCCGAGGGCCTGTTCAACCTCGCGAAGGGCTGCGAGGTCCGGCTCGATCCCGCGAGCGTCGGCTACCTGCACGGCCGGATCGGCGATCCGCCGAGGATCCGGCTGTGGGTCCGGCCGAGGCACGGGCTGGCGGACCCGTTCTTCGCCCTGCTCGCGAGCGACGTGAACCCGCCGGTGGTCTACAACCTCGGCCGGGTCGGCTGGGCGCCGACCGTGCAGCTGACCGCGTTGCTGCGCACGCGGCCGGCACCGGGCTGGCTGCGGGTGATCGTCCAGAGCCAGTCGGTGCACGAGGCCTGGTTCGACTCGGACGCGCTCGTGGTCGACTCGCAGGGCAGGCTGGTCTGCCAGGCGCGGCAGCTGGCGCTCGCCCCGGCGCCTGGAGCCTGACGGCGGTTTGGCACGCTGAAAGGCATGAGTGTGATCGCGGTTCTGGGTGCCGGGAAGATCGGGGAGGCCCTGCTCTCGGGCCTGCTGCACGGCGGGCACAGCCCCGGCGACCTGCTGTTCACCGAGCGGTATCCGGCGCGCGCGGCCGAGCTGACCGAGCGCTACGGCGTGCACGGGGTCACCGTCGCCGACGCCGCCCGCCGGGCCGACGTGCTGGTCGTCGCGGTCAAACCGCAGGACATCGAACCGGTGCTGGACGAGCTCGCGCCGCTGCTGGGCAAGGAGTCGCTGGTGGTCTCGCTGTGCGCGGGCCTGCCGACCGCCCTGTACGAGCGCAGGCTGGCCGAGGGCGTCCCGGTGGTGCGGGTCATGCCGAACACCCCGATGCTCGTCGGAGAGGCGATGAGCGCGGTCTCCGCGGGGGCGCACGCGACGGCCGAGCACATCGCGGTGGTGAAGGACCTGCTGTCGCACGTCGGGCAGGTCGTCGAGGTGCCCGAATCGCAGCAGGACGCCGTCACGGCGCTGTCCGGCTCCGGGCCCGCGTACTTCTTCTACCTGGTCGAGGCCATGATCGACGCCGGCATCCTGCTCGGCCTGCCCCGCGCGCTCGCCGGGCAGCTGATCATCCAGTCGGCGGTCGGGGCGGCGAAGATGCTCGCCGAGTCCGACGAGCACCCGGTGCTGCTGCGCGAAGCCGTCACCTCGCCCGCCGGGACGACCATCAACGCCATCCGCGAGCTGGAGAAGCACGGCGTCCGCGCGGCGCTGCTGGCCGCGATCGAGGCGGCGAAGGACCGGTCGACCGAGCTGGGCGCCGCCCACGAACCCCGCGTTTAGTCCTCTGGATGCGGTGGTTCGACGTCGAACCACCGCATCCAGAGGACGAAATGCGTAGTCGGACGGGCCCATCCCGGTGACTCGCGTCGCTTTAGTCCCACCAGTCCCGCTACTCTCAGGAGAGCACGTGCGTGTCGATACCACAGGTGGGGAAGCCTCGTGGCGCGACACGTGTCGAAGGACACGGTGAATCATGCCGCCGAACAAGAAGGATGACCCGGCCAAGCTCAACACGGTGGGCCAGGTCCAGTTCCTGACGGTCGCCGAAGTGGCCACGCTGATGCGGGTCTCCAAGATGACCGTCTACCGCCTCGTTCACTCGGGCGAGCTGCCCGCGGTGCGCGTCGGGAAGTCGTTCAGAGTGCCCGAAAAGGCCGTTCACGAATATCTGCAGGGCGCGTACTTCGACGTGGGCTGAGGCTCGCTTCGCGGGGTACGACGTGCCCGCCCGAGGGCGTCTTCCGGGGCGCGAGTACCCTGGAAGACCGCTCGTGCCTGTGCGCTCCACCCGTTGGACGCTGCGCCGGGCAGCGTGACCGACGACGAAGGAAGGAGCGCTCACGATGGGCTCTGTGATCAAGAAGCGCCGTAAGCGCATGTCGAAGAAGAAGCACCGCAAGTTGCTGCGCCGGACGCGCGTTCAGCGTAGGAAGGCCGGCAAGTAAGACACAGCCGGTGAGTGGCCCGTCCAGTTTCTGGGCGGGCCATTCCCATTTCGTGGGCGGTTTCCGCCCATTCGAGTGAGACGTGCATCCCCTCTGCGAGCGGCGGGTTAATAGCATGTAAGCGCTGGCTCGACTACCCCTAATGAGCGGTAACATCTCAAGGGCAGCCGCGCGATGCTTCCAGTGAGTGCAGGTACGCGCACACTCGGTTGATCATCAGCGCTCAAGGTCATCAGGACCCCGTGATCGAAGTCCGAGAACCGCCCAAAGCCGCAGGGAGTCCTATGCCGTCGAACATCGTGCTCGTGACCGGGGTCGGGGGAGACCTTGGCGGGAAGCTGCTCGCCAGACTCGGCAACAATCCGGAGTTCGAGCGGGTGATCGGCGTCGACACCACGCCCCCGCGGAAAGCGGTCCTGCAGCGGATGGGGCACGCCGAGTACGTCCGTGCCGACATCCGCAACCCGCTGATCGCCAAGGTGATCAGCACGGCCAAGGTCGACACCGTGGTGCACGCGTCGTGCACCGCGCATCCGGCCGGTCCCGCTCGCCGCACGGCGATCAAAGAGGTCAACGTCATCGGCACGATGCGGCTGCTGGCGGCCTGCCAGCGCTCGCCGCTCGTGCGCAAGCTCGTGGTGAAGTCGACGGCCGCGGTGTACGGCGCCGGAGCGCGCTCCCAGGCCGTCTTCACCGAGGATTCCGAACTCATCCCCACCTCGACCAGCGGGTACGTGAAGGACGCCGTCGAGATGGAGGGATACGTCCGCGGGCTGCTGCGCCGTCGTCCCGACATCACGACGACGCTGTTCCGCTTCGCCAACATCATCAGCCCGGAGATCGACACCGTGCTCTCGCGCTACTTCGCGCTGCCGGTCGTCCCCACCGTCTTCGGCTACGACGCGCGGATCCAGCTCCTGCACGCTTCGGACGCGCTGTCCGTGTTCGAGCAGGCGACGCTGAACGACAAGCCCGGCGTGTTCAACGTCGGTTCGGAAGGGGTACTCACCCTGTCCCAGGCGATCCGGCGGGCCGGCCGCGTCGGACTGCCGATGCCCAGCGGTGTCGTGCCGTCGGTCGGCAAGGTGCTGCGCGGAGCGAGGGTCGTCGACTTCTCCGCCGACCAGGTGCGGCTGCTGAACTTCGGCCGCGTCGTGGACATCACCAAGCTCAAGAACGACTTCGGCTACACCCCGCGCTGGACGACGCGGGAAGCGTTCGACGACTACATCACCGGCCGCGGGCTCCGGCCCGTGGTGGACGGCGGCAGGCTGGCCGGTTTCGCCGGCAAGGTGCTGGTGGCCGCGGCGACCGGACAGGCGGCCCATCGATGAGCAGACCGCACGAGAACTCTCACGAAGGCGAGGCGGAAAACGTGAGCGGCGCTGAAGCGCAGGTCATCCCGTTGCACGGCCCCGGCAGAGAGAAGCCGGACCCGGCCGTCCAGGCGGAACGGGATCTTCGCGAGTCGGAAGAAGCGCAAGAGCATCTGGAGCAGGAGCGCCGGGCGGACGCGCCCGTCGTCGAGTTCCCCGGGGCGGCGCGCGTCGCGCCCGCCAGGACCAGTCCGGCCGACGCGGATCTCCTCCCGGCCTCGCTCAGGTCGGCGCTGGGCTTCCTGCGTGACCGGTTGACCGGTGACTACACCGTCGACGAGTTCGGCTTCGACGCCGAGCTCACCGAGACCCTGCTGCTGCCGCCGCTGCGCGCGCTGTACGAAAAGTGGTTCCGCGTCGACACGTTCGGCGTCGAGAACCTGCCCGCCGACGGCGGCGCGCTGCTGGTGTCGAACCACTCCGGCACGTTGCCGCTCGACGCGCTGATGACCGCCGTCGCCGTGCACGATCACGTCCCCGGCGGCAGGCATCTGCGCGGCCTCGGCGCGGATCTGGTGTTCCAGGTGCCGCTGGTGGGCTCCTTCGCCCGCAAGTCCGGGCAGACGCTCGCCTGCAACGCCGACGCGGAACGCTTGCTGCGCAAGGGAGAACTCGTCGGCGTCTGGCCGGAGGGGTTCAAGGGGATCGGGAAACCGTTCTCGTCGCGGTACAAACTGCAGCGGTTCGGCCGCGGTGGTTTCGTCTCGGCCGCGCTGCGGACCGGGGTGCCGATCATCCCCGTGTCGGTCATCGGCGCGGAGGAGACCTACCCGAAGATCGGGGACATCAAGCTCCTCGCGCGCGTGCTCGGCCTGCCGTACTTCCCGGTGACGCCGTTCTTCCCGCTGCTCGGCCCGCTCGGCGCGATCCCGCTGCCGACGAAGTGGAGCATCGAGTTCGGCGAGCCGATCCGCACGGACACCTACGACGCGGACGCCGTCGACGACCCGATGCTGGTCTTCACGCTGACCGACCAGGTGCGGGAGTCGATCCAGCAGTCGCTGTACAAACGCCTTTCGCAGCGGAAGAGCGTCTTCAAGGGCTAGAACCGCGTCACTCGCGTGTTCAGACCCGTGACTCGCGTGATTGGGGCCGTAACTCACGAGTTACGGCCCCAATCACGCGAATGACGGCTTCAGACACGCGAGTTCCGGCCTTGAGCACGCGAGTGACGGATCGGCGCTTCGCGCTGGGCAAGGTGGCGGGTTGCGAAAGCCACTTTCGCAACCTTCAACGTTGCGAAAGTGGCTTTCGCAACGTCGTCGTCGAAAGCAAGGACCGCGTCCAGAGGACGAAACGCGGTCAGCGCTTGCGGTAGGCCATGCCCGCCGCGACGGCACCGGCCACGGCACCGACGCCGAGCACCGAGGGCACGCCGATCTTCGCGGCCTTGCGGCCGGTCCGGAAGTCGCGGATCTCCCAGCCGCGCGCCCGCGCGACGTCGCGGAGGCCGCCGTCCGGGTTCACCGCGACCGCGGTCCCGACGACGGACAGCATCGGGACGTCGTTCTGCGAGTCCGAATACGCCGTGCAGCGCTTGAGATTCAGCCCTTCGCGTGACGCCAGCGCCCGGACGGCGTGGGCCTTCGCCCGGCCGTGGAGCAGGTCGCCGACGAGACGGCCGGTGTAGACGCCGTCCTTGGTCTCCGCGACGGTGCCCAGCGCACCGGTGAGGCCGAGGCGCCGCGAGATGATGGCCGCGAGCTCGATCGGGGTCGCGGTGACGAGCCAGACGCGCTGGCCGGCGTCGAGGTGCATCTGCGCGAGCGCCCTGGTCCCGGACCAGATCTTGTCCGCCATCAGCTCGTCGTAGATCTCTTCGCTGATGTCGGTCAGTTCCTGCACGGTGCGGCCGGCCACAAAGGACAGTGCGCGCTCGCGGTGGGTCTTGATGTCCTCTTTGTTCTCCCGGCCGCCGAGCCGGAATTTCACCTGCTGCCAGACGAATCCGGCCAGATCGGCGGAGGTGAAGAACTTGCGTGCGGCCAGGCCGCGCGCGAAGTAGAAGATCGACGCGCCCATCATCATGGTGTTGTCGACGTCGAAGAACGCGGCCGCCGTCAGGTCCGGCGGCGCGGGCGGGGCGGGCGGTTCGAGCGCTTCGGCGGACGCGGTCGCCATGGCGGCCTCGGCCGACGCCTCGCCCGCCAGCTCGGCCAGTCGTTCGAGCTCTTGACTCTTATCCTTGCCCCGCCAAACTGACACGCACACCGCCTCCGGAATCCCAGGTGCCTGTGCACAGCGTAGCGAGCGGCCGAGCGCGCTGTCCCGGGTGTGGTGCCTGCCTCACGTGACACCGAGTCAGCCGATGGTTATCGGCGGTAATCCCGGAACGAGCGGCGGAATCGAAATCAGCGGTGGCTTCGGCGTGGTGGTGGGCGTCGGCAGCGGCGGCAGGTTCGTGGGACCGGGGACGGGCGCCACCGGCGGCGGCGTGCCTCCGGTCGGCGGCGCGACCGGTCCGGTCGGGACCGCGGTGTCGACGGCGGACGACGGAGGCGCGGAGGTGACCGGTGCCGGTGACCCGGCCGGTGCCGACGACGGCGGGGAAGACGCCACCGGCGGCAGGACCGCGTGGGGGGAACCGGGATCGCGGACGCAGTCACCGGCGGCCGGGACCGCGCCCAGTTCGTCGGAAGAACCCGTGGTGATCGTGTAGCAGACCAGTCGCGAGCCGAGATCCGTCGTGCGCTCCTGGACCTTGTCGAGCAGGGCACGGGCCGCGGAGAACTTGTCGCGCGCCTCGGCGGGCGCGTGCTCGACCTGGAGACCGAGCCGGTCGGACTGGTTCCGCGCCCACGTACGGAGTTCGGCGAGCCGGGTCTGGCCACCCTGGTCGGTGACGAACGCGGTCAGCCGCGAGACACCGGCGCGCAGATCGGTCTCGAAATCGGTGAGTCCGGTGAAGTAGGCGTCGGTCGGCGCGCCCTGCCGGGTCAGTTCGTCGAGCTCGCCGACGCGGTTCGCGGCGAACTCCAGATGCTTCTTGGCCTTGTCCTGCTCGTCGAAGGTGAGCCCGAGCGCCGCCGATTCACCCGCCCGTTTGATGCCGTACAGCGGATCGCCCGGCAACGCGTCCTTGGACAGCAGCAGGGTGATGCCGCCGAGGGCCAGCACGAGCGCGACGGCGGCCGCGGCGAGGTTGGCGACGGCGTGGCCACGTCGCTTCGGCGCGGCTTCGGCCTCGGCGAGGCGCCCGGCGATCTCGTCACGGATGCGTTGCCGGGTCTCCGCGTCGGGAGCGCCGCCGGCGCCCAGCTCGCGCAAACCGCCGACGAGCGCGAGTTCGTGCGCGAACTCGTCGTCGTCCGGGGATTCGGTGCCGTCGACAAGGTCGGCGAAGCGGTCACCGTCCGCCCGCTCCCGCGCGAACCATCCCGGCACGCCCACGGCGAAGTCTCCATCTGCTCAGCCCGGTCCTGACACCGGTCTGGCAGTGAAAACGAGCGGGGAGGCCCAAGGGTTACGGCGAGCGGGTTCACCGCAACCCGGTGGGCAGAAGTTGTGCCAAACGGCGTACCGCGCGGTGCTGAAGGGCCTTGATGGCGCCCTCGTTGCGCTTCATGATCGCCGCGGTCTCGGCGACCGACAGCCCCTGCATGAACCGCAGCACGATGCACTCGCGCTGATCCTCGCCGAGTTCGGCGACGCAACGCAGCAGTTCGGCCCGGGTGGCGCGGCTGATGGCCTGCTGTTCGGGCCCCGCGACCGCCTGCACCCCGACGTTCCCGATCGGCGCCCCGCTGGGCTCGGCGACCTCGTCGGTGACCACTTCGAGCCGGAACCGGCTCGACTTCACGTGGTCGAGGATGATGTTGCGCGCGATGGTGACGAACCAGGCGCCGACGTCACGCCCCTGGTAGCTCACCGTCGTGATGCGGCGAAGCGCGCGGAGGAACGTCTCGCTGGTGACGTCTTCGGCGAGGTCCCGGTCGCCGAGGCGGAACAGGACGTAGCGGTAGACGACGTCGACGTACCGGTCGTACAGCCGCCCGAACGCGGAGGTGTCGCCGCCTTGCGCGGCGCTGACCAGCTCCCACGCTTCGGCCTTCGCGGCTTCAGCGGCGTCCGAGCCTTCTTCCGCCTTGGGCCGGGCCGCGGGCGCCGCGGGGAAACCGCTCCGGCGGAGGATGTGGCCCGCCAGCATCGAGACGGGGTTCGGCGCGGGAAGAGTCACGGTCCACCTCCCGTTCCGGACAGGGAGGACCGGCCCGCATGTCCCACCGCCGCGTGGGCCTGCAAGATCTGCACGTCCGGACTCCCTTTCTCACCATCGAGTGATCAACACCACTCGACGACGCACAGCAGCATACGTGTAGTTACCGCGAAGTAGGTAGCGGTGCCGGGGTTACGGAACTGCGACGAAAGCGAGTGACCCCCATGACGGTGGCCGGGATGACAAACTGGCAACGCCGTTCACTCCAGGGAAGAGGTTCGCAGTTGAGCGCGGAGCAGGTTGCCGATGCAAGTGTGCCCACTTTGCTCGCCGAGGCCGCTCGTCAGTGGCCGGGCAAGGCGGCCGTCCAGGAGACCGGCGGAGGTGTCGCGCTGACCTGGTCGCAACTCGACAACGCCGCCCACACGCTGGCCCGCGCCCTGCTCGACGCGGGAATCGAGCGCGGCGACCGGGTGGCGTTGCGGCTGCCGACGTCGGCCGCGTTCGCCGTCTCGCTGTTCGGGGCGCTCCGGGCGGGCGCGGTGGTCGTCCCGATCTCGCCGCAGGGGCCGGCGGCGGAGCTGAACGGGCTGCTGGAGCACAGCGGCGCCCGGCTCGTCCTCGAACGCGAACCCACCGAGGAACTCCCCGACGGGGTGACAAGCCTCTCACCGGCTGTTACCTCGGATGGAGCAGCTGAACCGGTCGACGCGTCCGGCGCCGGTGAGGACATAGCGGTCATCTCGTACACCTCGGGCACGACCGGCCCGCCGCGCGGCGTGATGCTGTCGCACCGGGCGCTGCTCGCCAACCTCGACCAGCTGAGCCGGATCACCCCGGCTCCGCTCGTACACGGCGACCGCGTGCTCATCACCATCCCGTTGTTCCACGTCTACGGCCTCGGCCCCGGCCTGCTGCAGACCACGGCGGCCGGCGCGACGGCGATCCTGTCCGAGCGTTTCCTCGCCGAGCGCACGCTGGCCGACTGCGCCGAGTACCGCGTGACGTCGATCGCCGGCGTTCCCGCGATGTACGCCGAGTTCGCCGCGATGGACCCGGAAGAACTCGGCCGGGGCCTGTCCACCGTCCGGCGGATGACCTCGGGCGCGGCGCCGCTGCACCCCAAGATCCTCACCGCGCTGCGCGGCGCCACCGGACTCGACGTCTACGAGGGCTACGGCCTCACCGAATGCGCGCCGGTGGTCACCACGACCCTGGTCACCGGCTATCCGAAGCCCGGTTCGGTCGGGCGGCCGCTGCCCGGCGTCGAGCTCCGGCTGGTCGACAGCGACGGCGACGCGGAGCCCGTCCCGCTCGACCCGGACGACCTCGGTGACGCCTTCGACGAGGACGGCGGCACCGGTCTCGTGTCGATCCGCGGCGCGAACCTGTTCTCCGGTTACTGGCCCGACGGCTCGTACGGTCCCGACGAGGAAGGCTGGTTCCGCACCGGCGACGTCGGCTATCTCGACACCGACGGCGACCTGCACCTGGTGGACCGCGCCAACGACCTGATCATCGTCAACGGTTTCAACGTCTTCCCGCACGAGGTCGAGAACGTGATTTCGATGCTGGACGAGGTCGTCGAGGCGGGCGTCGTCGGCGTCGTCGACGAACGGACCGGTGAGGCGGTGAAGGCCGTCGTCGTCCCCGCGCCGGGCGCTTCGCTGTCGGAACAGCAGGTCGTCGAGCACTGCGCGGAGCATCTGGCCGGGTACAAGGTGCCGCATACCGTCGAGTTCGCCGAGTCTCTGCCACATTCCGCCACCGGGAAGCTGCGCCGGATGCGCCTCAGGTAAGGATGAGGCCATGGCGCATCACGTGACCGTCATGACCCGCACGGGTTGCCACCTGTGCGAGGTCGCGGAACAGGACATCGAGCGGATCTGCGGCGAGCTGGGCGTCGCCTGGTCGGCCCAGGACGTCGACAGCGACTCCGAATGGCGGGCCGAATACGGCGACCGGGTGCCGGTGATCCTGATCGACGACGCCGAGCACGGCTACTGGCGTGTCGAAGAGGACAGGCTCCGGAAAGCCCTGGCGTAACACACTCGTAAGGGGCGATCGGCCGCCCCGATGGCCGATTCGCTCCGAAGATGGAGTCGTGGACGACGAACGCAGGCTCACCTTCCCGCAAGCCGCGCTGACCGGGCTCCTGTCCCTGGCGGCCGCCCTCGGCGTGGGGCACCTCGTCGCGGGCTTCGTCGGCTACACGGCCTCGCCGTTCGTCGCCGTCGCGAACTTCGTCATCGACCACAGCCCGCACGCGGTGGTCGCCTGGGCCGAGCAGACGCTGGAGACCTGGGACAAGGTCGTCCTCAAGATCGGCCTCGCCGTCGTGCTGGTGCTGTTCGCGCTGCTCGCCGGACAGCTCTCGCGCCGCACTCCGCTGCCCGGCCAGGTGATCGTCGGCGTCCTCGGCGCGGCGGGCGTCGCCGCCGTCTTCGTGCGCACCGACCTCGGGCAGATCGCGCTGCTGGCGCCGGTGATCGCCACCGTCGTCGCGCTGATCGTGTTCAGGCGGTTGCAGTCGTTCTTCCGCCCGAGGGTGTTCTTCGACGAGCGTGAAGGCGAGGGCCCGGACCGGCGGAAGGTGCTGATCACCGGCGTGTCCGTCGCGGCGGGGGCCGGTGTCGCCGCGCTGACCGGTCAGATCGTCGGGACCAGGAAGAACGCGGAGGAGTCGCGGGCCGCCGTCGGCAGGCTCGTCGCGGCGAGGACCGCGCCGCCGATACCGCCCGACGCGGATTTCGCGAAGCTCGGCACCCCGCCGTACATCACTCCTTCGAAGGATTTCTATCGGATCGACACGGCGCTGGTGGTTCCGCAGGTCCGCACCGAGGACTGGAGCCTCCAGATCCGCGGGATGGTCGAGCGCGAAGTCACCTATCGGTATGAAGACCTCCGCTCGCGGCCGCTGATCGAACGCGACGTCACCCTGTGCTGCGTCTCCAACGAGGTCGGCGGCCCGTACATCTCCAACGCGCGCTGGATCGGCATCGACCTGCGCGACCTGCTGAACGAAGCCGGCGTGAAACCCGGCGCCGAGCAGATGTTCGCGACCAGCGTCGACGGCTGGACCTGCGGAACCCCGGTCGATGCCGCCCTGGATCCGCGACGCGGCGCGATGCTCGCCCTCGGCATGGACGGCGAACCGCTCCCGATCGAGCACGGCTTCCCCGCCCGGATCGTGATCCCCGGGCTCTACGGCTACGTGTCCGCCACGAAATGGGTCACCGAGCTGGAGATCACCACGTGGGACGAGCGCCAGGCGTACTGGCTCGGCCGCGGCTGGGCCAAGGAGGCGCCGGTGAAGACGCAGTCGCGGATCGACGCGCCCGGCTCGGCGGTGAACGCGGGCAAGGTCGTGGTGTCCGGGACGGCGTGGGCGCAGCACACCGGTGTCGCGAAGGTCGAAGTCCGGGTCGATCAGGGGCCGTGGCAGGAGGCCGTCCTGTCGGCGGAGACCTCGAAGGACACCTGGCGGATGTGGTGGACCGAGGTCCAGGTCGCCGCTGGTCAGCACGAGATCGCAGTCCGGGCGACGGATCAGTCGGGCTACACGCAGACGCAGGAACGCGCCGGAACGGTCCCGGACGGCGCCACGGGCTGGCACACGGTGTCGGTCAACGCGCGCTAGAACGCGCGTGAAGGCCCCCTTCACGCGGCTCAGCCGAGGGAAGGAGGCCTTCACGCGGGAAAGGAGCGGGTGTGGGGTGCGTCATCCCCTCTACCTGTGACTTTGTGCCTGCGTTCACAAGTGGCTACCGTAGATACGTCGCCTCCGAAAGCGCCCGGCATCGAACCGGACTCAGCGCCGCGGGTCAAGAGCCGATTTCCAGGTTCGGGCGATTCATGTCGTCAGCAGGGACCAGAGGGAGCGGACAAGCGTGGTGTCGCAACGAGGCCGGCGCACCCGGGTGACACCGGACGCCGACAACGCGCCCACCGCGGAGATGCCGGCCGTCGAGGCCACCGCCGAACCGGAAGCGGTCCGCGCGAAGTCGATCCCCGAAGCCGCCGTCGCCCGCCTCGCCGTGTACCTCCGTGTCCTCTCCGGGCTGGCCGAGCAGGGCGCGACGACGATCTCCAGCGAGGAGCTCTCGCAGGCCGCGGGCGTCAACTCCGCGAAACTGCGCAAGGACCTGTCCTACCTCGGCTCGTACGGCACCCGCGGCGTCGGCTACGACGTCCAGGTCCTGGTCAGCCAGATCGAGCGGATCCTCGGCCTGACCCGCAAACACAAGGTCGCCGTGGTCGGCATCGGTAACCTCGGGCACGCGCTGGCGAACTACGGCGGGTTCCCCGGCCGCGGATTCCCGGTCGAGGCGCTGTTCGACCTCGACCCCGATCTGGTCGGCGTCCCGGTCGGCGGGCTCCCGGTCTCGCATCTCGACGAGATCCCCAAGGTCTGCGCCGAACGGCAGATCTCCATCGGCGTCATCGCCACTCCGCCCACCGCCGCGCAGTCGGTCTGCGACCGGCTCGTCGCAGGTGGCGTGCAGTGCATCCTGAATTTCGCCCCGGTGGTGTTGCAGGTTCCGGCACATATCGAGGTGCGCAAGGTCGATCTCGCGGTCGAACTGCAGATCCTGTCGTTCCACGTCGCTCGCCGCGCCGATCTGGCCGCTAACGGCAACGGCGGAGCAGACGGTGGCCCTCCGGGCGCCGACAATGGCAGCGTGAACGGCCACGGCAACGGAATGGTGGTGCGCTGAAATGAGCGTGTTGGCGGTCGGGCTCTCGCACCGCAGTGCCGAGCTGAGCACCCTGGAACGCGTCGCGGTCCCCGCGACCGACGTGACCAAGGTGCTCCACGAACTGCAGCAGGCCGAGCACGTCAGCGAAGCGATCCTCGTCTCGACCTGCAACCGCATCGAGGTCTACGCCGTCGTCGAGACCTTCCACGGTGGCCTGAACGACGTTTCCGACGTGCTGGCCCGCCAGGCCGGGGTGCAGCCCGCGGATCTCTACGACTCGCTGTACGTGCACTACGCGGGCGCCGCGATCGAGCACCTGTTCTCGGTCACCTCCGGGCTGGACTCGATGGTCGTCGGCGAGACGCAGATCCTCGGCCAGATCCGGTCGTCGTACGCCACCGCGCGGGAGGCGGGCACCGTCGGCCGCACGCTGCACGAGCTGATCCAGACGACACTGCGGGTCGGCAAACGCGTCCACACCGAGACCGGCCTGGACCAGCTGGGCGCGTCGGTGGTCTCCGAGGCGCTGGCCGCGGCCGGCGACATCGCCGGCAAGCACGCCCTGATCGTCGGCGCCGGCTCGATGGGCGCGCTGACCGCGTCCCAGCTGCGCAAATCCGGGATCGGCGAGATCACCATCGCCAACCGCACCGAGGCCAGGGCCGCCCGCCTCGCCGCCGCGAGCGTCGAGCAGGGAGTGCCCGCGAAGGCCGTCCAGATGAGCGGGATCGCGGACGCGGTCGCCGAGGCGGACGTCGTCGTCTGCTGCACCGGCGCGCAGGCCGCGGTCTTCACCGCCGCGCACGTCCCGGCCCGCGCCGGGCGCCCGCTGGTCGTCTGCGACCTCGGCCTCCCGCGCGACGTCGACCACGACGTCGCCGAGCTGGCCGACGTGACCGTGGTCGATCTCGAGACCATCCAGCGCCGCATGCGGGAAGCGGGCACCCCGACCACCGAACGGCAGACCGCGAAGGCCACCGGCATCGTGCTCGACGAGGTGCGCGAGTACCTCGCCGGTCAGCGCAGCGCCGAGGTCACCCCGACGGTGACGGCGCTGCGGCGCCGGGCGGCCGAGGTGGTCGACGCCGAACTGCTGCGGCTGGACAACCGCCTGCCGGATCTCGAACCCGGGGTCCGCGAGGAGGTCGGCCGCACGGTCCGCCGCGTGGTCGACAAGCTGCTCCACGCGCCGACGGTGCGGGTCAAGCAGCTGGCCGCCGAGACGGCCGACACCGATTACGCCAACGCGCTGCGCGAGCTGTTCTGCCTCGACCCGCAGGCGCCCGCCGCGGTGGCGAGTCCCACCGCTACGAAAGACAGTGATCATCAGTGAGCAGAGTCATCCGCATCGGGACACGCGGCAGCAAACTCGCCCTCGCACAGACCGGCACCATCGCCGACGCCCTGCGCGCCACCGGAGCCGAGGTCGAGCTCGTCACCGTGACCACCCCGGGCGACAAATCGTCCGCACCGATCCCGACGATCGGGGTCGGCGTCTTCACTTCCGCGCTGCGCGAAGCCTTGCTGCGCGAGGAAGTCGACGTCATCGTGCACTCGTACAAGGACCTGCCGACGAAGCCGGAGCCGGGCATCACGCTCGCCGCCGTGCCGCGCCGCGAGGACCCGCGTGACGCGCTGATCGCCCGCGACGGGCTGACGCTGGGCGAGCTTCCGCCCGGCTCGACCGTCGGCACCGGCTCGCCGCGGCGGACCGCGCAGCTGCGCGCGCTCGGTCTCGGTTTGGAAATCGTGCCGATCCGAGGCAATATCGACACCCGCATGCGCAAGGTGAGCGACGGAGAGCTCGACGCCGTCGTCCTGGCGCGTGCCGGGCTGGCCAGGATCGGCCGGGCGGAGGAGATCACCGAGACCCTCGACCCGATCCAGATGCTGCCCGCGCCCGCACAGGGCGCGCTGGCGGTGGAGTGCCGGACCGGTGACGTGGACATCGAGCATCTGCTCGGGTCCACAGTGGACGATGAAGGCACCCGTGCCGTGGCGACCGCCGAACGGGCGTTGCTCGCGGCGCTGGAAGCCGGGTGCAGCGCACCGGTCGGAGCGCTGGCGGAGATCGTCGAGGACCTGGACGCCGAAGGGCGGGTCGTCGAGCGGATCTCGTTGCGGGGCACCGCCGCCGTCGAAGGGGACGGGGACGCGGTCGACATGGTGCGCGCTTCCGCGCTCGCCGACAAGCACGAAGCCGATCGGCTCGGCCGGACACTGGCCGCCGAGCTGCTCGACCTGGGGGCCGGTGCGCTGTCCGGCCCCGCCCAGTGAGTCAGAACGTTGAAGGTAGGGCCGCGCTCGACTGCGGCCGCTCAAGAGGAGAACGCACAGATGACCCCCGCGCGTAAGACCACCGGGCGTGTCGCCTTCGTGGGCTCGGGCCCCGGTGACGCCGGTCTGCTGACCGTCCGCGCTCAGGAGCTGCTCGCCAAGGCCGAGGTCGTGGTGACCGACCCGGACGTCCCTGCCGGCGTCCTGGCCTTCGCCGCCGAAGGCGCCGAAGTGCGCCCCGCCGTCGGCGAGGCCACCGAGGTCGCCAAGGACCTGGTGAACGAGGCCAAGGCCGGACGGCTGGTGCTCCGGCTCATCGCCGGTGACCCGCTGACCCAGCCCGCCGTCGTCGCCGAGGTGCAGGCCGTTTCCCGGACCAGCGCCGTGTTCGACATCATCCCGGGCGTCTCGCCCGGCGCGGCCGTCCCGGCGTACGCCGGTGTCGCGCTCGGTGGCACGCACACCGAGGTCGACGTCCGCGGCGACGTCGAGTGGGCCGCGCTGGCCGCCACCCCCGGCCCGATCGTGCTGCACGCGACGTCGGCGCACCTGGCCGAGGCCGCGTCCGCGCTGACCGAGCACGGGCTGGCGCCGACCACCCCGGTCGCGGTGACGTCCAACGGCACCATCAACACCCAGCGCACCCTGGACACCACGCTGGCCACCGTCGCGAACGAGGCGGGCGAGCTCGTCGGCCCGCTCATCGTGACCATCGGCCAGGCCGTCGGCCAGCGTTCGAAGCTGTCGTGGTGGGAGTCGCGCGCGCTGTACGGCTGGAAGGTCCTGGTGCCGCGCACCAAGGAGCAGGCCGGTGAGATGGCGGAGCGGCTTCGCGGCCACGGCGCCACCTCGCACGAGGTCCCGACCATCTCGGTCGAGCCGCCGCGCAGCCCCGCGCAGATGGAGCGTTCGGTCAAGGGTCTGGTCGACGGCCGCTACCAGTGGATCGTCTTCACCTCGACCAACGCCGTCCGCGCGGTGTGGGAGAAGTTCGAGGAGTTCGGCCTCGACGCCCGCGCCTTCTCCGGCGTGAAGATCGCCTGCGTCGGCGAATCGACCGCCGCGAAGGTGCGCTCGTTCGGCATCATCCCCGAGCTGATCCCGGAGGGCGAGCAGTCCTCGGAGGGTCTCCTCGCCGAGTTCCCGCCGTACGACGACGTGCTCGACCCGGTCGACCGCGTGCTGCTGCCGCGGGCGGACATCGCCACCGAGACCCTTTCGGCCGGCCTGCGCGAACGCGGCTGGGAGATCGACGACGTGACCGCGTACCGCACCGTCCGGGCCGCGCCGCCGCCCGCCGAGACCCGCGAGATGATCAAGACCGGCGGTTTCGACGCGGTCTGCTTCACCTCGTCCTCGACCGTGCGGAACCTCGTCGGCATCGCCGGCAAGCCGCACACCCGCACGCTGGTCGCGTGCATCGGCCCGAAGACCGCGGAGACCGCCGTGGAGTTCGGGCTGCGGGTCGACGTCCAACCCGAGAAGGCCGACGTCCCGCACCTGGTCGACGCGCTCGCCGAGCACGCCGCCCGGCTCCGTGCCGAAGGCGCGCTCCCGCCGCCTCGCAAGGCGAAGCGGGCTCGCCGCTCCTGACGGTCGCTTGAAGTACGTGAAGGCCCCCTTCATTGCGCTAGACGCAGTGAAGGGGGCCTTCACGTACTTGGGCCGCAGGGTGCGGCCTCAGCTGAAGAACTTCACGACCTCCGTGTACGCCAGGTACGCGAACATCGCCAGGCACACGCCCAGCAGCCCGTTCGACAGCCATCGCGAGCGCCCTTCCCGCGGCACCCGCGAGGTGTTCAGCAGCACCAGCAGGGTCGCCGCCAGGAACGGCATGAACAACGCGCCCAGCACGCCGTAGATCACGGTGAGCTGGAACGGCTGGTCAAGGAACAGCAACGCCATCGGCGGAAAGGTCAGCCACAGCACGTATCCCCGGTACGCGGCACTGCGCTCACCGGCCTTCTTCTCATACGTCTCAACGCTTTCCGTCGCGTCCTTGGGCAGCCGCAGGATGCGCCACCAGTCCGCGAACAGCAGGCTCACGCCGTGCCAGACCCCGATCACCGACGTGAACGAGACGGCGAAGAAGCCGATGAGGAACGGGATCCGCGCCCACTGCCCGTAGTCCGCGGCGAGGGTGTCGCCGAGGAACAGCAGCCCCTTGTCACCCGAGATGATCTTCTGGCCCAGCAGCAGTTCCGCGCCGACGATCAGCATCGCGATCACGAAGATCCCGGTCATGACGTACCCGACGGCGTTGTCCGTGCGCATCATCGGCAGCCACTTCGCCGAGCGCCAGCCCTTCGCGAGGGTCCAGTAGCCGTACGCCGCCATGGTGATCGTGCCGCCGACGCCACCGACCAGGCCGAGGACGTAGACGAGCGAGCCGTCGGGCAGGGTCGGGACGGCGCCCTTGAACAGTTCGGCGAAGTCCGGCACGACGAGGATCGCGGTGCCGACCACGGTCACGAACATGACGCCGGTGAGCACCGTCATCAGTTTCTCGATGATCGCGTAGCGCCCGAACCACACCAGCGCGAAGCCGAGCAGGCCGCAGATCATCGCCCAGTACCGCACCGAAATCGCCGGGAAGAGCGCGTTCAGCGGCAGGCCCGACGCGGACATCGCGGTCGCGCCGTAGACGAAGCCCCAGATCACCGCGTAGATCCCGAAGTAGATCAGCGCCCAGATCCCCAGCGTCCGCCAGCCGGACAGGATCGTCCGGCCCGAGGTCAGATGCCAGCGGCCGACGGCTTCGGCCAGCGCGAGTTTGAAGATCGTGCCGACGAGCACCGCCCACAGCAGCGTGTACCCGAAGCGCGATCCGGCCACCATCGTCGCGACGAGGTCGCCCGCGCCGACCCCGGTCGCCGCGGCCATGATCCCTGGCCCGACCTGGCGCAGCCGTGCGCGCCAGCCGACGGGCGGTTCTTCCAGTTGGTCGGTCACCGTTGAACTCGACATGAAGGGGAAGGTAACCCACGTCACAGGACGCGGGAATCGGACAAAGGTGACTCTTTACCGTTCCTTAGGAAAGGTTCGGCCGTTCACCGCCGCTCAAGCGGGCGGGAGTACCGTCGTGAGGGTGTTTCCCGAACATCGTCCCCGCAGGCTCCGTACCACTCCGGCGATGCGCAGGCTGGTCGGTGAGACGACGCTGCGCCCACGTCAGCTGATCCTCCCGATGTTCGTGGCCGAGGGCGCCGAGACGCCCCGCCCGATCTCCAGCATGCCCGGGGTCGTCCAGCACACCCGCGACACGCTGCGCAAAGCCGCCGTCGACGCGGTCAACGCCGGCGTCGGCGGCCTGATGCTGTTCGGCATCCCGAAGACGCGGGACGCCGAGGGCTCCGGCGCGATCGACCCGGACGGCATCCTCAACGTCGCCCTGCGCGACCTGAGGTCCGAGCTCGGCGACGCGACGGTCCTGATGGCGGACACGTGTCTCGACGAGTTCACCGACCACGGCCACTGCGGCGTCCTGGACGCCGACGGCGGTGTCGACAACGACGCCACCCTCCGCGTGTACGCGGAAATGGCACTGGCGCAGGTGGAAGCGGGCGCGCACCTGCTCGGCCCGAGCGGCATGATGGACGGCCAGGTCGGCGTCATCCGCGGTGCGCTGGACCGCGCCGGGCACACCGACGCCGGGATCCTCGCGTACTCGGCCAAGTTCGCCAGCGCGTTCTACGGTCCCTTCCGCGAGGCCGTCGATTCGCAGCTGAAGGGCGACCGGAAGACCTACCAGCAGGATCCGGGCAACGTACGTGAGGCGCTGCGCGAGATCGAGCTGGACATCGCCGAGGGCGCCGACATGGTCATGGTCAAGCCCGCGCTGTCCTATCTGGACGTCATCAGGGCCGCCGCCGAGGCGTCGCCGGTTCCCGTCGCGGCCTACAACATCTCGGGCGAGTACGCGATGGTCGAGGCCGCCGCCGCGAACGGCTGGCTCGACCGCGAGCGCACGATCCTCGAGGTGCTGACCTCGATCCGCCGCGCGGGCGCCGACATGATCCTGACGTACTGGGCCGCCGAAGCCGCAGCTTGGCTGGACTAGGCTGCCTCGCGTGAGCGACAGCAGAGCCGACGAAACGGACGACGAGCGCCGCAAGCGGGGGATGTCACCGGACCCGATCCTGCCGGGCCAGAAGCCGCCGAAGATCACCGTGCCGAAGCCGGTCGCGATCTCGTTCTGGCTGTGGATCGTCGCCGGTGTCGTCCTGGTGGCCGGGCAGATCGCCCTGCTGGTGCTGAAGGACGAGCTGACCGAGGGGATCCTCAAGCAGATCAGGGAGAACCCGGTTCCCGGGCAGCCCGCCGATCCGGCGCAGGTCGCTTCCGGCGTGAACACCCTGCTGTGGATGCTGTTCGGCGGCGCGCTCACCTTCGCGGTCCTGTTCGCCCTGTTCGCGTACAAGGCCCGCGAGGGAACGCGGTCGGCCAGGACGGTCCTCACCGTGGGCGCGGTCTTCCTGGTCCTGGTGGAGCTGCTGATCCTGCGCGGTTCGCTCAACGTGTTCCTGCTGGTGTCCACGTTGCTGGTGGCGATCGCGCTGGTGCTCATGTACCTGCCCAGCGTCGCCGACCACTTCCCGAAGGTCGGGCGCACGCTGCCATGACGTCCGAGCCGACCCGCTACGACGAACCCGGCGTCGGCTGGACGGCTTTGCTGTGGGCGCCGCTGTTCGCGCTCGCCGGGCTGCTCGCGGAGCTGGCGACGGGCGGCCCGGTCCACTGGCTCGCCTGGATCCTGGTCGCGGTGGGGCTGGTGGCGATCACCGTGCCCTGGGTGTACGCGCGCCGCCGGTATCTCTCGCTCGAAGTCACACCGGAGGGCTACCGGCAGGGCAAGGAAACGCTGGAGGCGGCCCGGATCGCCGAAGTCCTCGAAGACGAGGCTCCGGTCGGCTCGCGTGTCCTCGGGGGTGGCTGGACGATCCCCAAGAAGTTCGGCGAAGTCGGCTTGAAACTCGAAGACGGCGTTTTCGTGCGCGCCTGGGCCAAGGACCCGGACGCACTCCGCGCGGCTCTCGGGGAATTGGTACGTGCCCGCACCACAGAGTCATGAGAAACTGCTCACCGTGATCGACCTTCCCCAGCCGACCGGCGCCGATCTGTGGCCACCGGAGGAGTCCCGGCGCGAAGCCCGGCTGCACAAACCCCTGCGCGCCGTGGTGGGGGCGGTCGAACTGATCCTCGCCGCGCTCGCCGTGTGGGCTTCCTTCGCGTGCTGGAAGGCCGGTGTCGTCCCGGTCGTGATCACCTACGGCGAAACGACGCTCGAATCGCAGCGCTACTTCGGTGGACCGCTCGCCGGAGCCATCGGGCTGGGCGTGCTGGCCGCGATCCTGGTGGTGGACGCGATCCGCCAGTTCCTGCTCGCCGTCCGGGCCAAGGGCCGCAAGCGCAAGGACTAGTTGAGCCAGACGACCGCGGCGTTGACCGCGGTCGAGAACAGCAGCCACAGCAGATACGGCACGAGCAGCCAGGCCGCGAGTTTCGACCGGCGGCCGAACTCCGCCATCGTGATCGGCACGACGAAGTCGAGGACGACGACGTCGGCCAGCGCGAGGACGTGCGCGCCGCCGGCGAAGAACAGCGGCGTCCACAGCAGGGTCAGCAGCAGGCAGACACCGTAGAAGGCGAAGCCGCGCGTTTCACCGTCCGTGCGCCAGTAGAACCAGCCCGCGAAGGCGACCAGGAGCAGCAGGACCGACCACATCGGGCCGTAGAGCCAGCCCGGCGGCGCCCACGAGGGGCGGGCCAGCGCGTTGTGCGTCTCGGTGCGGGTGGCGACCGCCAGCCCGGCCACGATCCCCACGATCGCCGCCATGGCGACGAACCCGGCCAAGGCCTGCCAGCGCAGGCGACGGTGGTGGGTCGGTGGAGACGGCACCGTGGACACGTGGATTCCTCCGCGAGGTTTTCGACGGGAGTGCTCCCACCCTAGTGGGCCTGGTCACGCCGTGCCCGGAACAGACACGACCTAGCGGCGGGTGTCCTCGGCGATTTGCGAGACTGGGGAAGTGACTACCGGAGTCGATCAGTCCAAGGCATGGTTCGAACGAGCGAAGGCCGTGGTCCCGGGCGGGGTGAACTCCCCGGTGCGGGCCTTCAACTCCGTCGGCGGAACCCCGCGGTTCATGGTGCGCGGTGAGGGTCCGTACCTCTGGGACGCCGACGGCAACCGCTACGTCGATCTGGTCTCCTCGTGGGGCCCGATGATCCTCGGGCACGCGCATCCGGACGTCGTCTCCGCCGCCCGCGAAGCCGCTGTCGACGGCCTGTCGTTCGGCACCCCGACGCGCGGTGAGGTCGAGCTCGCCGAGGAGATCATCGGCCGCGTCGAGCCGGTGGAGCAGGTGCGCCTGGTCAACTCCGGCACCGAGGCGACGATGAGCGCGATCCGGCTGGCCAGGGGGTTCACCGGCCGGGCGAAGATCATCAAGTTCGCGGGCTGCTACCACGGCCACGTCGACGCGTTGCTCGCCGAAGCGGGCTCCGGCGTCGCGACCCTCGGCCTCCCGACGTCGCCCGGGGTCACCGGCGCGCAGGCGGCCGACACGATCGTCTTGCCCTACAACGACCTCGACGCGGTCCGTAAGTCCTTTGTGGACAACCCGGAAGCGATCGCCGCGATCATCACCGAAGCCGCGGCCGGCAACATGGGCGCCGTCGCCCCGGCCGACGGGTTCAACGCCGGGCTCAAGGAGATCGCGCGCGAGCACGGCGCGCTGCTGATCATGGACGAGGTGATGACCGGGTTCCGCGTCTCGAAGGCGGGCTGGTTCGGCCTCGAAGGTGTCGCCGGCGACCTGTACACCTTCGGCAAGGTGATGTCGGGTGGGCTGCCCGCGGCGGCCTTCGGCGGCCGCGCCGACGTGATGGCGAAGCTCGCTCCTGGCGGGCCGGTCTACCAGGCGGGGACGCTGTCGGGGAACCCCGTCGCCGTCGCCGCCGGGCTCGCGACGCTGCGCGCGGCCGACGACGCCGTGTACGCGGCCCTCGACGCCAACGCGAAGCGGCTCGGCGACCTGTTCGACCGATCGCTGACCGAGGCGGGCGTCACGCACACCGTGCAGTACGCGGGCAACCTCGTCAGCGTGTTCTTCAGCGAGAACCCGGTGACGAACTACCCGGGCGCGCAGGCCTCGGAGACCTGGCGGTTCCCGGCGTTCTTCCACGCGTTGCTGGACAACGGCGTGTACGCGCCGCCGAGCGCGTACGAGGCGTGGTTCGTCAACGCGGCCATGGGCGACGCCGAGTTCGAGATCATCGAGTCCGCACTGCGCGTGGCCGCCCGCGCCGCCGCCGAGGCGGTCCAGGCGTGAGCGCGACGACGATCGTGCACCTGCTTCGCCACGGTGAGGTGCACAACCCGGACAAGATCCTGTACGGCCGTCTGCCCGGCTTCAAGCTCTCCGACCGCGGACAGCGTCAGGCGCTGACGGTCGCCGAGGCCGTCGCGAAGCACGACATCACCCACGTGGTCGCTTCGCCGCTTCAGCGCGCGCAGGAGACCGCCGCGCCGATCGCCGCCGCGCACCGCCTCGACGTCGACACCGACGACCGGCTCATCGAGGCGGACAACCAGTTCGAGGGGGAGCGGGTCGCCGTCGGCGATGGCGCCCTTCGTCAGCCGAAGCACTGGCCGAAGCTGGTCAACCCGTTCCGGCCGTCGTGGGGCGAGCCGTACGTCGAGATCGCGCACCGCATGCTCGGCGCGATTCACCGCGCGCGGCGGGCGGCCGAGGGCCACGAGGCGCTGTGCGTCTCGCACCAGCTGCCGATCTGGACCGTGCGGCGCTTCCTGGAGGCGAAGCGGCTCTGGCACGACCCGCGCAACCGGCAGTGCTCGCTCGCGTCGCTGACCAGCCTGGTCTTCGAAGGCGAGGAACTCGTGCGGATCGTCTACAGCGAGCCCGCGGGCACGACCGACCCGAAGGTGACCGGCGCATGAAGCGACTCGCGGCGGCCGTCGTCGGGCTGGCGCTCGTCGTCACCGGCTGCACCACCGGCAAGGACGCCGTCGTCACCGGCGGCTCGTTCAACTTCGTTTCGCCGGGCGGGAAGGTCGACATCACCTACGACGTCGCGGAGCGCCAGCCGTCGCCGACGCTGTCCGGCGACGACCTGATGAACGAGGGCAAGCAGCTCTCGATCGCGGACTTCCCCGGCAAGGTCATCGTGCTGAACCTGTGGGGCCAGTGGTGCGGGCCGTGCCGCGTCGAGGCGCCGGAGATGCAGAAGGTCTACGACCAGACCAAGGCGTCCGGCGTCCAGGTGATCGGGATCGACCTGCGGGACAACGACCGGTCGGCGCCGCAGGATTTCATGCGGGACCGGAAGCTGACGTACCCGTCGATCTACGACCCGTCGGGGCGGACGCTGCTGCAGCTCTCGGGCTATCCGCGCAACATCATCCCGTCGACGATCGTGCTGGACAAACAGCACCGCGTCGCCGCGGTGTTCCTGCGGGAGCTGCTGGCGTCGGACCTGCAGCCCGTCGTGGAACGCCTGGCCGCCGAACCCGCCTGACCCCTCCCGGATCGCGTTCAGCCCGCTAAACGCGATCCGGGCGCTGAAGGGGACTTTCCCCACATCTGACGCGGTGAAGGCCCCCTTTGTCGCGTCAAATGCGGTGAAGGACGCTTTCAGCCCACCGGGACCAAGGTCCTGACCGGGTGCGACGTAGGTCCCGTTCGGCCAGCCCCGGCGCTTTCACTCCGACCACACTGCCTACGCTCCTTTGCGTGAACGGTGTTACCGAGCTGGCGCTCTCAGGGCCGCTGCTGCTCGCAGCGGGCGTAGCGCTGCTGGCCGGGACGATCTCCTTCGCGTCGCCGTGCGTCGTGCCGCTGGTGCCCGGGTACCTCGCCTACCTGGCGGCGCTGGTCGGCGCGGACGCCCCCGCGGTCCGCCCCGACGAGGAGCGCAAGAAGGGCCGCTACGCGGTCGTCGGCGCGGCGGCCTTGTTCGTGCTCGGGTTCACCGTCGTCTTCGTGGTGACGCTGGGGACGCTGGTGTGGATCGCCGACGTCGTCCAGCTCAACATGGACCTCCTCCAGCGCCTCGGCGGCGTGCTGACCATCGCGATGGCGCTGGTCTTCCTCGGCTGGATCCCCGGCCTGCAGCGCGAATTCCGGTCGCACCACGTGCCGCGCGGCGGACTCTGGGGCGCGCCCGTGCTCGGCGCGGTCTTCGGGCTCGGCTGGACGCCGTGCATCGGACCGACGCTGTCCGCGGTCATGTCCATGGCCAGCGCCACCGGCGGCGCGGCCGCGCGCGGCTACGTGCTGATCCTGATCTACTGCCTCGGTCTCGGCCTGCCGTTCCTGCTCATCGCGTTCGGTGCCCGCTGGGCCGTCCGCGCCACCGATTGGCTGCGCCGCCACGGCCGTCAGGTGCAGGTCTTCGGCGGCGTCTTGCTGCTGATCGTCGGCGTCCTGCTGGTGACCGGGTTGTGGGGCGACATGACCGGCTGGATTCGGAACACCCTCGTGAACGACATCAGGTTGCCCTTGTGACCACCCAATACCGCACGACGCCGCTCAAGCGCGTCTTCGCCTTCCTGCGCAACACCTGGCGCGGACTGACGTCGATGCGCACCGCGCTGGTGCTGCTGTTCCTGCTGGCGCTCGCCGCGATGCCCGGGGCCCTGCTGCCGCAGCGGAACCTCAACGTCGCCAAGACCGACGAGTACATCGCCGCGCACGGCTGGTGGGGTGAGCTGCTCGACCGCCTGCAGTTCTTCGAGGTCTACGGCAGCGTCTGGTTCTCGGCGATCTACCTCCTGCTGATGGTCTCGCTGATCGGCTGTCTCGCGCCGCGCAGCTTCGAGTACGCGAAGGCGATGCGCGCGAAGCCGGTGCTCACGCCGCGCAAGCTCTCGCGGATGCCGCATCACGTGTCCAGCACGACCGACCGGACCCCCGAGACGGTCATGACGGACACGCACACGCTGCTCAAAGGCTGGCGCCGCGTCGAGCGCGAAGAGGCCGACGGAAGCCGAAGCATCTCCGCCGAACGCGGGTACCTCCGCGAGACCGGCAACCTCGTCTTCCACTTCGGCATGCTCGGCCTGATCATCTTCTTCGCGCTGGGCAAGATGTTCGGCTACGAAGGCCAGGTCATCGTCCAGGCCGACGGCAGCCCGTGGTGCAACTCGGGCATTCTCGGCTACGACACCTTCAACGCCGGGCTGCGCGTCGACGGCACCGACCTCAACGCGTTCTGCATCCGCCTGAAGGACTTCGAGGCGCGCTACACCGAGAACGGGCAGGCGAACTACTACCACTCCAACATGGAGTACCAGTCCGGCGAGGATCTGAAGACAGGCGCGTGGAAGCCGTACGGGCTCGAGGTCAACTCGCCGCTGCGCACCGCGGGCGACCGCGTCTACCTGCTGAACTTCGGCTACTCCCCGAAGTTCACGGTGACCTTCCCCGACGGCACCGTGCGCACCAACATCACGCCGTGGCGTCCCGCCGACGAGCCGACGAAGCTCTCCGAAGGCGCGACGAAGATCGACCAGCCGGGTATCGCCGACCCGATCGAACGCCGCACCCGTCAGCTCGCGATCACCGGCCTCCTCGCGCCGACCGCGTTCCTGCACGGCAACGTGCTCACGTCGTCGCGGCCCGAGGCGAACAAGCCCGCCGTGGCCGTCGACATCTACCGCGGCGACCTCGGCCTCGACGCCGGCCGCGGGCAGTCGATCTTCCAGATCGACCAGTCGCTCGTCGCGGACGGCAGGCTCAAGAAGCTCACCCGGCAGAACCTGGACCAGGGTCAGGAGACCGTGCTGGACGACGGCACGAAGGTCCGCTTCGACGGCGTCCAGGAATGGGTCGCCATCCAGGTTTCGCACGACCCCGTGCAGGGCTGGGTGCTGGTCTGCGCGGTCGCGATGCTGATCGGGCTGGCGGGATCGTTGCTGGTCAAACGGCGCCGGGTGTGGGTGCGGGTGACCCCGGCGCGCGAAGGTGAGACGGGTACCGTGATCGAGGTCGCCGGGCTGGCGCGCACCGATCAGGCGGGCTACGGCGAAGAGTTCCAGCGGATCAGCGGCAAGCTGGTCCAGGGGCAGAGAGGCAACTAGAGGTCATGCCGATCAACGAGACGCTGTCCCAGTACAGCGACTACTCCTACACCACCGCGGCGGCGATCTACGTCCTCGCGCTGATGTTCGCCCTCATCGAGCAGGGCTTCGGCGCGAAGGGCCGTCTGGCGGCGGAACGCAGCAGGCAGAAGGCCCGCGAGCTGGTCGGCGCGGGCGGACCGCCGGCGTACGGGACGCCCGTCGAGCCCTCGCGCGAGGTCGGCCGTCCCGAGCGCATCGGCCGCATGGGCGCCGCGCTGCTGGTGCTGGCCGCGCTGCTGCACCTGGCCGCGATCGTGCTGCGCGGGCTCGCCGTGCACCGCGCGCCGTGGGGCAACCTCTACGAATACGGCATGGCCACGACCTTCATCGCGGTGGTGACCTGGATCGTCATCATGCGGAAGTTCCCGGTGCGCCACCTCACCGGCTTCCTGCTGCTGCCGGTCGTGATCCTGATGTTCGTCAACGGCACCATGCTGTACACGACGGCCGCGCCGGTGCAGCCCGCGCTCCAGTCGTACTGGCTGATCATCCACGTCTCCGCGGCGATCATCGGCTCCGGTGTCTTCCTGGTGCCGGGTGTCGCGAGCGTCCTTTACCTTTTCCGCGCCGCGCACGACGACAACCCGGCGAAGTTCGCCAAGTTCGCCCCGAAGCTCCCCTCGGCGGACGTGCTCGACCGCATCGCCTACCGCACCACCATCTTCGCCTTCCCGATCTTCACCTTCGGCGTGCTCTGCGGCGCGGTGTGGGCCGAGGCGGCCTGGGGCCGCTTCTGGGGCTGGGACCCCAAGGAGACCGTCGCCTTCGTGGCGTGGGTCGTCTACGCGGCGTACCTGCACTCCCGCGCCACCGCGGGCTGGCGCGGGAAGCGGGCCGCGATCATCAACATCGTCGGGTTCTCCGCGACGATCTTCAACATGTTCTTCGTGAACCTGGTGACCTCGGGCCTGCACTCCTACGCCGGGGGCTGACCGCCGCCTCTGCGCGCGCGACGACTACCGTCAATACTGAGGTATGGGGGTAGACGTGCGCGGAGGAGGAATTCAGCGGTGACCGGACCCAGCGAAGAATCGGCTCCTGGCCACCCCGAACCGACCGAAAGCGTCCAGCCCTCGGAGTTGTTCTCCGAGGACCGGACGGATTCGGCGCCGCATCCGCCCGCGAGCGGTTTCGAGGCCGAGCCCACCCAGGTCGTGCAGCCGCAGTATCCGCCGCAGCAGGCCCAGTACCCGCAGCAGTCCGCTCCCCAGCAGCAGCCGCTGCCGCAGCCGTCGCAGGGGCAGTACCAGCAGCCCTACGACCAGAACCTGCCCCCGTTGCACCCTCAGCAGGCGCCGCAGCAGGCCGCCCAGTACCCGCCTCAGCAGCAGTACGCGCAGCCGCAGCAGGCGGTTCCGGGGCTGCCTCAGCCGCAGGGCAGGCACGCGCTCCCGGACGAGCTCGCCACCGCGAGCCTGGTGAAGCCGCAGAAGCGCAAGCCGCAGTCGGGCTGGCGCAAGGCCCTGTACGTGGGCACCGGCAAGCTGGTCAACCCGGGTGAGAGCCCCAAGGACACGCGCAAACGCGAACTGATCGCGCAGATCAACCAGCCGCTGCGCGGGTGCTACAAGATCGCGATGCTGAGCCTCAAGGGCGGCGTCGGCAAGACCACCACGACGACCACGCTGGGCTCGACGTTCGCGTCGCTGCGCGGCGACCGGGTCGTCGCCGTCGACGCGAACCCGGACCGTGGGACGCTGTCGCAGAAGATCCCGATCGAGACCACCGCGACCGTCCGGCACCTGCTGCGGGACGCGGACAAGATCACCAGGTACAGCGACGTCCGTTCGTACACCTCGCAGGGCGGGAGCCGGCTGGAGATCCTCGCCAGCGAGCAGGACCCGGCGGTTTCGGAAGCGTTCTCCGAGGACGACTACCGGCGCACGGTCAACCTGCTGGAGCACTTCTACAACATCGTGCTCACCGACTGCGGGACCGGTTTGATGCACTCGGCGATGAAGGGCGTCCTGGACGTCGCGGACGCGCTGGTGGTGGTCTCGTCAGGTTCCGTCGACGGGGCGCGCAGTGCTTCGGCCACCCTCGACTGGCTGGAGGCGCACGGCTACGGCGACCTGGTCAAACGGTCCGTCGCGGTGATCAACTCGGTGCGACCGAAGGGCGGCTCGGTCGATCTCGACAAGCTGTCCGCGCACTTCGGCGCGCGTGTCCGCTCGGTGTGCCGGATCCCGTTCGACCCGCACCTGGAAGAGGGCGCGGAGATCGAGCTGGACCGGCTCGGCGAGGACACGCGGCTGGCGTTGCTGGAGCTGGCGGCCACCGTCGCGGACGGCTTCGGCGGCCAGCAGTACCAGCCGATCCAGCCCTAGTCCTACTCTTTGTCCTCGTCTTTACCTTTGCGCTGCTGCTCACCGAGCTTGCGCAAGAAGTCGGGGTCGTCGTCCGGGGCCAGAGTCGGTCGCGGCGAGGACACCCCGACACGCTCGATCCCGAACGCGCGCCACAACACCACGGCGACGGTGAGCGCTCCGATGGCCGCGAGCAGATAGATCATGCTCGGTCCCTTCCGCGTGGAGGACGTTCCTCAGTCCCACGAGGCTAGCCTCTTTGCCGCGCGCGGGGGGACTCATGGATACCCCAATGTGACGAAGGGCGATTACGAGCCCTTCGTCACTGGAGTCCTTTTCAGGGGAAATGCCTGCTCAGACCTTGCGGGCGGGCTCGCTGGCGTCGGTGGTGAGCTCGGCGAGGAGTTCGTTCACCTCGGCCTCGCGGAACCGGCGGTGCCCGCCGGGAGTGCGGATCGAGCCGATCCGGCCCGCGGTCGCCCAGCGGGTCACGGTCTTGGGGTCGACCCGGAACAGAGCCGCCACTTCGCCGGGGGTGAGCAACCTGCCGCCCATGGTCGCGGTCATTTTCCGCCTCCTTCACGGTTTCGGTGCTAAACCGGAGGGCGGGCCCGATGCCCGTCGTGCCGGGGTAGCCAACGGGGCAATCGTTGCATCTCACCCGTCAGGTACTCGAACGGTTGTCCATAGGTAAAGAGCCCTTAAAGGTCAAAACCGACAACCACGACATGCGTGTCCCGGCTCCGCGGTCTTGTCACGGATGTATGAAAACGCGCCCTGATCACGCGAATCGGGCCGTGGCACCTAAGGTGTAGCGGTGGACCAGGTGGATCGGAAGATCATCGCGGCATTACGGGAGAACGGGCGGGCTACCTACGCCGACCTCGGCCGGTCTGTCGGGCTCTCGGCTTCGTCAGTGCACGAACGGGTCGGCAAACTCGAGGCCGCCGGCGTGATCACCGGCTACCACGCGATGGTCGACCCGAACACGGTCGGGCTCGGCGTGACGGCGCTGGTCGGCATCCACCCCACCGACACCGCCACCGAGGACGACGTCGCGGAGGCGCTCGGGGCGCTGGACGAGGTCGAAAGCTGCTACGCCGTCGCGGGCGACGAGGCCTTCGTCGTCAAGGTGCGCGTGGCGACCGTCGACGATCTGGAGAAGACGCTCGGCAGGCTGCGGCGGATCCCCGGGGTCGGCCGGACGAACACCACCGTCGTGCTCTCCACCCGCTTCGAAGGACGGCCCAACAACGCGGGCCTGGACGACGGCCGCAACGGCAACGCGTAGCCTGCGTTGATGTGAGCGATAATCACCTGCCCCGTGACCTGACGCTGTACGTGCTGGCCAGGTTCGTCCTGGTCGGGGTCATCGCAGGCGCGTTGCTGCTGGCCAACGTCCCGCTGCTGGTCGCGTTGCTGATCGGCCTGGTCGTGGGGCTGCCGCTGGGCCTGCTGCTGTTCCGCCCGCTGAACGCGCGCGTGACCGCCGGGCTCGCCCGCCGCAACGAAAAGCGCGCTCGCGCCCGTGCCGAACTGCGCTCGCAGCTGCGCGGCGACCGGGTGGACGGCGCGGCGTGAGCCTCCTGCAGAGCCGCAGCTGGGTCCGCGAAGCCGTCCGCATCATCGAGGCCGACGCGAACCGCAGCGCCGACACCCATCTCCACGTCTTCCCGCTGCCCCCGGAATGGGGTGTGGACCTTTACCTGAAGGACGAGTCCGTCCACCCGACCGGCTCGCTCAAACACCGGCTCGCGCGTTCGCTGTTCCTGTACGGCCTGGTGAACGGCCAGATCGGGCCGGACACCGTGCTCGTCGAGGCATCCAGCGGCTCGACGGCGGTTTCGGAGGCGTACTTCGCGCGGATGCTGGGGCTGCGGTTCATCACCGTGGTGCCGCGCAGCACCTCGCCGGAGAAGATCGCGCTCATCGAGTTCTACGGCGGCGAATGTCACTACGTCGACCGCGCGCCGGACATGTACCCGGAGGCCGAGCGGCTCGCTTCGGAGTGCAACGGGCACTACCTCGACCAGTTCACCTACGCGGAGCGCGCGACGGACTGGCGCGGGAACAACAACATCGCCGAATCGGTGTACGCGCAGATGCAGTCCGAACGGCACCCCGTGCCGACGTGGATCGTCGTCGGCGCCGGGACCGGCGGCACGAGCGCCACCTTCGGCCGCTACGTGCGCTACAAGCGGCACACCACGAAGATCGCCGTCGTCGACCCGGAGAACTCTTCGTTCTACGGCGCGTGGCAGACCGGGGCGCTCGACTACAGCACCGGCATGCCTTCGCGGATCGAGGGAATCGGGCGGCCGCGTGTCGAGCCGTCGTTCGTGCCCGGCGTGATCGACGAGATGTTCCAGGTGCCGGACGCCGCTTCGCTGGCGGCCATCCGCGTGCTGCGCGAGCGGACCGGGCACTGGGCCGGCGGCTCGACCGGGACGAACCTCTTCGGCGCTTTCACGCTGATCTCGCGGATGGTCTCGGAAGGCCAGGCGGGCAGTGTCGTCACGCTGCTGTGCGACGGCGGGGAGCGGTACGCCAACACGTACTACGACGACGCTTGGCTGGCGCAGAAGAACATCGACATCGCGCCTTACCTGGAGAAGTACCGGGAGTTCCTGGTGAGCGGGAAGCTCGCCCCGGAGGCCTGAGGGGACCCGGCTTCGCCGGACGTTGCGAAAGCCACTTTCGCAACGTTCAAGGTTGCGAAAGATGCTCCTATAGATGTCAAGGGGTGGCGAGGTTTGCTAGGTCTGTGGTGAGGGCTTTGTGGATTTCGCGGGCGACGTAGCGTTTGAGGCAGCGGATGATGTGGCGTTTGGGAATGCCTTCGGCGGTGCGGCGTTCGAGGTAGGCGCGGGTGCGGGGGCAGTGGCGTAGGCGGACGATGACGATGCGGTAGAGGGCGGCGTTGGCGTGGCGGTCGCCGCCGCGGTTGAGACGGTGGCGGTCGGTGCGGCCGCTGCTGGCGTTGATGGGGGCGGTGCCGCAGAGGTGCGCGAACCGGGCTTCGGTGTCGATCCGGTCGGGGTTGTCCCCGGCGGTGGCCAGGAGTTGGGAGGAGGTGCCGGGGCCGACGCCGAACAGGGTGGTGGTGGCGGGCAGGACTTGCTGGGTCAGTGTTTTCAGGTCTGCTTTGGCGTCGGTGATCTCGGTGGTGAGGTGCTGGATGCGGCGTGCGAGACGGCGCAGCGCGGTCTTGGTGCCGGTGGCGGGGCTGGTGAGGTCGGAGCAAGGCCGTAGCCGGGCGCAGGCGGTGATCAGGGCCTTTCCGGTGAACCGGGTCAAAGATTCGCGCAGCGCGGCAGGGGCGGTGACGATCAGGGCGTCGAGCTGGTTGAGGGCCGCGGTGCGGGACTTGACCGCACTGTTGAGCACCGCGCGCAGGGCGGTGATCGCCGCGGCGGGCCCGGTCCCGGCCTTGGGGGTCGCGTCGGCGCGGCCTGACACCACGGCGTGGGCGGCGTTGATCGCGTCCTGGGTGTCGGTCTTTCCTTTGCGGCGGCGGGTATGCCGGTCCGGCTGGTTGACCTCCACCACCCGGACACCCTCGGCGGCCAGGTGGCGGGCCAGCCCGGCGCCGTAGGAGCCTGTGCCCTCAACCCCCACCGCGGTCACCACGCCGAAGTCCCTCAGCCAGGCCAGCAGCGCGGTGTAGCCGGCGGTGGTAGCGGGAAACGCACGCGTGTCCAGCACCCGGCCGAGCCCGTCGACCGCGGCCGCGGTGTGAGTGTCTTTATGGGTATCGACCCCACCGGTCACCCGGGTCAGGTCGACGGCATGCTGCTGATCGGTCATCCTGGTCTCTGCCATTCCGTGTCTCGATCGGTCGACGGATGGCACGTACCGGGCCGGCGGGGATGGACAACACAGTGATGGGTGTCCTGGTGGCACAGGCTCCTATCAAGTCACATCCCCCGGCCTGGTCACGTGCATGAACAGAGCCCACAAAGAGCCCACAGATCTTTCGCAAGACAACCCCAACCAGGGCGTCAGTGGCTTTCCGGGTCAAACCCTCCGCGGTCTCCATCCACACACATCATCATCACTGTGGCTTTCGCAACATCGGCTGGGCGGCCTACCTCAGAATCGCCGGATCACCAAAAGAGCAAGGGACCTTTGCTACCGCCTGGGCCGCATGTAGCGACCGCGCCCACCCTGGATCGCTACATATGGTGGCGCAAACCGGAAAACTCAAGGGATGAACGGACCGTTCATCGACTCCGGGACCGATGCGCACCGTCCGGTGGTCACAGGTCCGTTCACGCCGCGCTGTGTGGATTTCGGGTCATCCAACGCCCCGAAATCCACACAGTCCCGCATCAAAGGTCCGGTGATGCCTTCAGGACCGAAGACCGAAATCCACACAACCCCGCATCAAAGAGCTCACAGCGCCAGCGCCACCGCGGTCAGCACCGCCCAGCCCAGCATCGCGAACCCGGTGTCCCGCAGCGCCGGGATCAGCGCCCGCCCCTGCGCGCCGCCGCCGACGGCCTTGACCGATTTCAGCAGCAACGGCGCGGTCAGCAGGCCCAGCAGCGCCCACGGCGTCACGAAGGCGAGCAGCACGCTCACGACGTACGGCACCGCGACCAGCACCAGGTAAAGCCGGCGGGTGCCGCCATCACCGAGCCGGGTCGCGAGCGTGCGCTTGCCGGACTCGATGTCGGTCGGGATGTCGCGGAGGTTGTTGGCGGTCAGCACGCCGGTCGAGAACGAGCCGACGGCGACCGCGCAGCCGAGCGCGGTCCAGCTGAGCTGTCCCGCTTGGACGTACACGGTGCCGAGCACGCCGGCCAGCCCGAAGAAGACGAAGACCGCGATCTCGCCGAAACCGTAGTAGCCGTAAGGCTTTTTGCCGCCGGTGTAGAACCAGGCGCCGAGGATGCAGACCGCGCCCATCGCCAGCAGCCACCACAGCCCGCTGATCGCGACGAGCACGAGCCCGAGGGCTCCGGCGAGCCCGAGTGCGACGAGAGCGGCCGCCAGGACGGCCTTCGGCTTCGCGACTCCGGAGCCGACCAGCCGCAGCGGGCCGACGCGGTTCTCGTCGGTGCCGCGGATGCCGTCGGAGTAGTCGTTGGCGTAGTTGACGCCGACGATCAGCGCCAGCGAGACGAGCAGCGCGAGAAGCGAGCGGGTCAAGGAGAAACCGTCGAGCGCGACCGCCGCACCGACTCCGGCGACCACCGGCGCCACCGCGTTGGGCAGCGTCCGCGGGCGCGCCCCTTCGATCCATTCACCAGCAGTCGCCATGCCGCCATTCTGGCCCTGACCACTACCGGCCGGTATGCGGGGCTCGTCACCTGCTCGAGCCCTCTCGAGCAGGTGACGGGCCGCGCTACTTGAGGTCGTCGATCGCGTCTTCCAGGGTCCAGGTGAGCGTGCCGCTGTTCGGAACGGCGGTCTCCGGTTCGTCCGCCAGCGCGGGCCCGGCCAAAGCGACCAGTCCCATCGTGACGGCGGTGCAGGCCAATACGGTGCGTGTCCAGCGCGTCATAGGTAGACGTAAACCCGCGGGTAATGATCGTGTCAACAACGTCCCGGTAATCGGTGGGGAATTCACGACCTTCGTAGGAGATTCCTGACGGCCGTCCTGTCGACCTTCCCCGGGCCCCGCAGCGGGAGTTCTTCGGCGAACTCGACCCGCTTCGGAGCGGCGGCCGCGCCGGCTTCTTCACGGCACGCGGCACGCAGCGATTCGACGTCGCGACCAGTGCCGACGACGAGCGCGACGACGGCTTCACCCCACTCGGGGTCAGGTACTCCGACCACGCACGCGTCCCGGATTCCGGGCTGTGCGGTCAAGATCCGCTCGACGGCCGCGGCGGCCACCTTCACCCCACCGGTGTTGATCATGTCGTCGATCCGCCCGAGGATCTCCAGCCGCCCGTCGGCCGACCACCGGCCGCGGTCGGAAGTGCGGAACCGGCCGTCCTCGAAGGCCTCCGCGGTCAGGTCGGGTCGCAGCCGGTAGCCGTGCGCGAGGACGTCACCCGTGATACAGACCCGCTCGTCCTCGAGTTCGACGTGTACTCCGTCCAGCGGTACGCCGTCGTAGACGCAGCCGCTCGCGGTCTCGCTCATGCCGTACGCGGGCACGATCTTCACGCCCGCTTCGGCCGCGCGCTCGCGGAGTTCGGCGGTGGTCGCCGCGGCGCCGACGATGATCGCGTCGAACGCGCGCGCCGCCGCCAGGCCGGGGCCGCCCGCGTCGAGCAGCCGCCCGAGCTGGGTCGGCACGAGCGCGGTGTAGCGCGGGCCGTCCAGGGACAGCAGCGGCGCGGCGGCTTCGGCGAAGTCGTCCGGCCGGAAACCGGACGCGGGCAGCACGGACGGCGTCGTCCCGGCCAGCAGCGAGCGCACCAGCACCTGGAGCCCGCCGATGTAGTGCGCCGGGGTCGCGAGCAGCCAACGGCCGGGCGCACCGAGCCGCGCGTGGGTGGCGTTGGCCGACGCGGCGAGCGCCGACGCCGACAGCAGCACGCCCTTCGGTTCGCCGGTGGACCCGGAGGTGGCGATGATCACCGCCGTCCCGGGCTCGGCCGGCCGCGTCGGCTCCATCGCGTCCCGCAGAGACTCCGACGAGTAGGGAAGGACGGCCGGTCCGCCGTCGAGCGCCCCGGCCAGTGCCGCGGTCAGCTCGGCGACCGACTCCGGACTCCCGTCCACCCCTACCGCACGCATCCCGCCACCCTACGTCCGCGTTTCGTCCTCTAGTTGCGGTAGTTGCGCACGCAACTACCGCAACTAGAGGACGAAACGCGCCTGAGGTCAGTAGTAGTACGGGAAGGCCGACCAGTCAGGGGAGCGCTTCTCCAGGAACGAGTCGCGGCCTTCGACGGCCTCGTCCTGCATGTACGCCAGCCGGGTGGTTTCGCCGGCGAAGAGCTGCTGGCCGACCAGCCCGTCGTCGGTGAGGTTGAACGCGTACTTCAGCATCCGCTGCGCCGTCGGCGACTTGCCGTTGATCGCCCACGCCCAGTCCAGCGCCTCGGCCTCGAGCTGCGCGTGCGGGACGGCGGAGTTGACCGCGCCCATCGCCTGCATCTGCTCGGCGGTGTACTCCCGGCCGAGGAAGAAGATCTCCCGCGCGAACTTCTGCCCGACCTGCTTGGCCAGGTACGCCGAGCCGTAGCCGCCGTCGAACGAGCCGACGTCGGCGTCGGTCTGTTTGAACCGCGCGTGCTCGGCCGAGGCGAGCGTGAGGTCGCACACCACGTGCAGCGAGTGCCCGCCGCCCGCCGCCCAGCCGGGGACGACCGCGATGACCACCTTCGGCATGAACCTGATCAGCCGCTGGACCTCGAGAATGTGCAGCCGTCCGGCCCTGGCGGGATCGATCGTGTCGGAGGTCTCCCCGTCCGCGTACTGATACCCGGAGCGTCCGCGAATACGCTGGTCACCACCGGAGCAGAACGCCCAGCCGCCGTCCTTCGGCGACGGGCCGTTGCCGGTGAGCAGGACGCAGCCGACGTCCGAGCTCATCCGCGCGTGGTCGAGCGCGCGGTACAGCTCGTCGACGGTGTGCGGGCGGAAGGCGTTGCGGACCTCGGGACGGTCGAACGCGACACGTACGACACGTTTGCCTGAGCGGCTCTCAGAGGAGCGGTGATAGGTGATGTCGGTGAAGTCGAAACCGTCGACCTCGGTCCACAAGGCGGGGTCGAACAGCTCGGAAACCTGGGCGTCATCCACGTTTGGGAGAATAGGACGTGTGGCCGTGAGTCGTAGTGTGAAACCCGAGGTCTGCCGGTGAATCCTTCCACCGCGCAGGCCAGGGTCATCGTCGACGAACTCGTCCGCAACACCGTCTCGCACGTCGTCCTCTGCCCGGGCTCACGCAACGCCCCGCTGTCGATCGCGCTGTACGACGCGGCCGCCGCCGGGCGCCTCCAGTTGCACGTCCGCATCGACGAACGCGGCGCCGGTTTCCTCGCCCTCGGCATCGCGGCGCGCACCGGCCGCCCCGTGGCGGTGCTGTGCACCTCGGGCACCGCGGCCGCGAACTTCCATCCCGCCGTGCTGGAGGCCGACCGCGCGGGGGTCCCGCTGATCGTGCTGACCGCCGACCGGCCGCCCGAGATGCGGGCCGCCGGCGCGAGCCAGGTCATCGACCAGCACCAGCTCTACGGCAACGCCATCCGCTACTTCGACGAGCTCGCCGTCGCCGAACGCCGCGCCGGGCAGAACTCGTACTGGCGCGGGCAGATCTGCCGCGCTTGGAACGCCGCGTACGGCGAGTGGCGCTGCGGGCCGGTGCACCTGAACATCCCGTTCCGCGAGCCGCTCGTACCCGATGTCGATGATGACGGCGAGTGGTACGAGTCACTCGAAGGGCGTCCCGACGGCGCTCGCTGGACGGAGCTCCCGGACTTCGGCGCGCTTCCCTCTTTCGTGGTGCCCTCGGCCCGCCACGGTCTGGTCATCGCGTGCGACACCGGCGTGCAGGCGGCCAGCGAATGGGCCGAGCTGCACGGCTGGCCGGTCGTCTCCGAGACCGGCGGCATCGGGATGGCGGGCGCGACCGCGATCTCGTCCGGCGCGTGGCTGCTCGGCGTCGAGGAGTTCATCTCGCGGCACAAACCCGAACAGGTCCTGTGCATCGGGCGCCCGACGGTGTTCCGGCAGGTCCAGCGGGTGCTGTCCGATCCCGACGTCGAGGTGCTGCTGGTCCGGCCCGATTCGGACTGGCCCGCGCCCGCGCACAACGTCCGCCAGGTCGGCCAGTGGTTCGACGAGCCGACCAAACCGGCCGATCCGGAGTGGCTCGCGAGCTGGCAGCGCGCGGACAAGGCGGCGGCGGGGGCGGTCACCGAAGCGCTGGCCGACGAGCCGTGGCCGAGCGGGCTGCGCCTGGCGACCGAGCTGGTCGACGCGGTCCCGGAGGGGTCGCTGCTGGTCGTCGGCTCGTCCAACCCGACCCGTGACGTCGCCCTCGCCGGACGGCTGCGGCCCGACGTCCTCGTGCACCGCAACCGCGGCGTCGCCGGGATCGACGGCATGGTGTCGACCGCGATCGGCGCCGCGACCGTCCACAGGGGACACTCGTACGCCCTGCTCGGCGATCTGACGTTCCTGCACGACGCGAGCGGCCTGCTGACCGGGCCCGCCGAACAGCGCCCCGACCTGACGATCGTGGTGCTCAACGACGACGGCGGTGGCATCTTCTCCCTGCTGGAGCAGGGGGCGCCCGAGCACAACGCCAGCTTCGAGCGCGTCTTCGGCACGCCGCACGGCGCCGACCTCGGTGCCCTGTGCGCCGGTTACCGCGTGCCGCACGTCGTGGCCGAGACGCTCACCGAGTTCCGCGCGGCGCTCGAACCCGCGCCGGGGCTGCGGGTGGTGGAGGTCCGCGTGGACCGAACGCGTCACCGTGAGCTCCACGCGCGCCTCCGTACGGCGGTTTCGTCGGCCGTACGCGCTGTCTAGCCGATTTTGATCTCAGTCCAGAGGTTAGGAACCCCTCCTTCGGACGTGTCTCCGCGTTGATCGTCTGGCTACGTTCGAGCGCGCTGACAAATCCTGGGAGGATTCGCAATGCGCTTGAAGACTCGCGCCGGCTTCGCCGGATTGACCGCGGGTGTCGTCTCGGTGCTGCTCGCCGGCTCCGCGGCGGCCGCCCCCGCACCCGGCTCGATCGGCATCGGCGACCCGTACTACCCGCACGCCGGCAACGGCGGCTACGACGTCGGTCACTACGACCTCCGGCTGACCTACCAGCCCGCGACCGACCTGCTTTCCGGTGCCACGACGATCCTGCTCACCGCGACGCAGGACCTCTCGGCGTTCAACCTCGACTTCGGCCTGAAGGTGTCGAGCGTCCGGGTCAACAACCGGCCCGCGAAGTTCGCGACGTCGACCGACGGCACCGGTGAGCTGACCGTCACGCCCGCCTCGCCGCTGAAGAAGGGCCAGACGGCGACCGTCGTCGTCGCCTACGCGGACACGCCGTCGAAGGTGAAGATCGACGGCTTCACCGCCTGGAAGAAGACCCCGGACGGCGCGCTGGCCGTCGACGAGCCGCAGAGCGCGGCCTGGTGGTTCCCGTCCAACGACCACCCGACCGACCTGGCCACCTACGACGTCTCGGTGGAGGTCCCGAACGACGTCGCCGCGCTGTCGAACGGCACGCTCGTGCGCAAGACGGTGCAGCGGCCTGGCTGGACGCGCTGGAACTGGCGCAGCACCAAACCGCAGGCGACGTACCTCACGTCGCTGGAGGTCGGCAAGTTCGAGGTGAACCAGCAGACCACGCCGGACGGTCAGCCGTTCATCACCGCCTACGGCGCCGACCTCGGCGAATCGCTCGGCGCGGCCAAGGCCAGCATCGAGCGGACGCCGGAGATCACCGAATTCCTCGCCTCGAAGTTCGGGCCTTACCCGTTCGAGGCACAGGGCGGCGTCGTCACCACCGGCATCACCTTCGCGCTGGAGAACCAGACGCGGCCGGTGTACGGCGCCAGGGCCTTCCGGAGCGGCTCCAACACCTCGATCGTCGCGCACGAGCAGGCGCACCAGTGGTTCGGCGACAGCGTCACGCTCGGCAAGTGGAGCGAGATCTGGCTGAACGAGGGCTTCGCGTCCTACGGCGAGTTCCTGTGGTCGGAGGAGACCGGCGAAGGCACGGCCGACGAACTCGCCCAGTACATCTACGACTCGGTGCCCGCCGAGGACCCGTTCTGGCAGGTCCTGCCCGCCGACCCGGGTGCGGACAACCAGTTCGACGCGGCCGTCTACGACCGCGGCGCGCTCGCGGTGCACGCGCTGCGCAAGGCTGTGGGTGACGACACGTTCTTCCGGATCCTGCAGACCTGGCAGCAGGTGAAGAAGGCCAAGTCCGCCGTGATCCCGGAGTTCATCGCGCTCGCGGAGAAGATCTCGGGCAAGCCGCTGTACGACCTGTTCCAGACGTGGCTGTACACCAAGGGCAAGCCCTCGGTGGGCCCGAACGGCGCACAGGCTTTCCGTGCCGCTGTGGCGCCGGTCGCACCGAAGTCCTACCCGCAGATCAAGGCGACCCATGAATTCCTCGCCGAGCGACACGCCCACTGACGGGTAGCGATACGCTCGCGGCGTGACGGCCAAAGCGGAGCGGGTGAGGCGCATCGGGTGGTATGCCGCCCTCGTTGTCGCCTCACTCGTCACCGTGCTCGGTGTCTCGCTGCTGTTCGCCGCCATCCGCAACGACAGCGCGATCGAAGCGCAGCTCGGGCAGGCGACCGCGCAGGTCGAATCGGTGGCCTTCGACCGCACGATCATCAACTACGCGACCCCCGACGGCATCATGCACAGCCCGGCCAACGGTGTGCTCTACCCGGCCGGGCTGGCCGCCGGGCAGCTGGTGAACATCGAGTACGACGTCGGCGACCCGGAACTCGCGCGAGTGGCCGGGCGCTCGGCGTCGAACACGCTGCTGCCGCTGGGCAGCATGATCGTCTTCACCTGGCTGATCGCCGGCCCGCTGCTGTGGTGGATCCGGCGGCAACGGCTGGCTTACCGGCGCTCGCTCGCCGAGTCGTCCGCCTGATCACGCGAGTTACGTCCCCAATCACGCGAGTTACGCCTCTAGTCACGCGAGTTCCGTCCCCAATCACGCGAGTCCCGTGCTCAGTCGCGCGAGCTTGCCGTGCGGAACCGGCGATCACACGTGATCAGACGGACGACACGCGTGATTGGAAGGCGAACACGCGTGATCAGAGGCGTAACTCGCGTGATTGGGCGCGTAACTCAGCCGACTGACTCCTGCCACCAGCCCAGAACCTCGTCGGCGACGCCGGGGGCCGCCACCAGCAGGGCGTCGACGGGCAGGGCCGCGCCTTCCCCGTGCCGGTCCAGGACCACGGCGCCCGCCTCGATGGCCAGCGCGACCGATCCGGCGACGTCCCATTCGCGGTAGCTGTGCAGCACCGCGGCGGCCGCGTGCCCCAGCGCGACCTGCGCGATCGCCAGCGCGGCCGAGCCGAGCACCCGGACCCCGGCGTGCGCGGCGGCGGCCCGTTCGATGAACTGGCCCATCCCCGGCCAGACACCCTTGCGCGTGAGTTCCGTGCAGACGATCGCCCCGGCGGTCCCGCAGCGGTCGGTGAGCGTGATCGGCTTGCCGTTCGCCCGGGCGCCGCGGCCGCGCGCGGCGGCGTAGATCTGGGCGCGGTACGGGTCCGCGACCACACCCACCACCGGCCCCGAAGCGTCGATCAGGGCGAGGCTGTACGCGCACCACGGGACCCCGGCGACGTAGTTCGCGGTGCCGTCGACCGGGTCGACCACCCAGCGGTATTCCGCGACGTCGGCACCGTGGTCGGCGCCGAATTCACCACCGACGACGGGGATACCGGGGAATTCCGCGGTCAGCACGCGCCGGGTGTGGCGTTCGAGGATCCGGTCCGTGTCGGTGACCCAGTCGAAGGGCGAGTCCTTCGGATCGGGCTGGGCGCCCCGGCCCGCGGTCGCGGTGATCACGTCGGTCGCGTCGTTGGCCAGCCGCCCGGCCACTTCGAGGGCCCTCGACACCAGCCCGGGCTCGACGGGCTGAGGCGGCCTAGACGACAGGAGGGTCATGCCTGACTAGTGTGGCCGAGCCTGGTTTACGGAACACGACCTTGAGATGACATGTCGTCTGTTCCGTTTTTGTTGGCGTGGGTGTCACAACCGGATGCGACAGTGATCCGCGTGCGAGTCGCGATAGTCACCGAAAGTTTCCTGCCCCAGGTGAACGGCGTGACCAACTCCGTGCTCCGCGTCGTGGAACACCTCCGCGACCGCGCGCACGACGTGCTGATCATCGCCCCGGGTCCTGGTCCCGTGGAGTACCTCGGCGCCCCGGTCGTGCGCATTCCCGCCCTCGACTTCCCTGGCGTGAACTCCCTCCCGGTCGGCGTGCCGACCAGGACGGTGCTCACCGCACTGGCCGATTTCGGCCCGGACGTGGTGCATCTGGCGTCGCCGTTCGTGGTCGGCGCCCGCGGGCTCGCCGCCGCGCGACGGCTTCGGGTGCCGTGTGTCGCGGTGTACCAGACCGACATCGCCGGCTTCGCCGCCGCGTACGGCTTCGGCATCGCCGCCCGCGCCGCCTGGCGCTGGGTGCGCCGCCTGCATTCGAGGGCCGACCGCACGCTCGCGCCGTCGACGGACTCGGTGGATCAGCTGAAACTGCACGGGATCCCGCGGGTGCACCGTTGGGCGCGCGGCGTCGACATCGAGCGGTTCTCGCCGGTTCACGCCGATCCCGCGTTGCGCGCCGAGCTGGCGCCGAACGGCGAACTGCTGGTCGGTTTCGTCGGCAGGCTCGCGCCCGAGAAGGAGGTCGAGCGGCTGACCGCGCTCGCCGGGATCGAGGGGATCCGTGTGGTCGTCGTCGGTGACGGCCCGGAGTTGCTGATGCTGCGCGAACGGATCCCGGGCGCGGCGTTCCTCGGCGCCCGATACGGTGAAGAGCTTTCCGCCGCATACGCGAGCCTGGACGTCTTCGTCCACACAGGACCGCACGAGACGTTCTGCCAGGCCATCCAAGAGGCGATGGCGTCCGGGCTTCCGGTGCTGGCGCCGAACGCGGGCGGCCCGAAGGATCTGGTCCTGCCTGGCCGCACGGGGTACCTGTTGCCCGCAGACCGTGCCGGTTTCGCGACCGCGCTGGTGGACAAGGTGAACGATCTGCGTGACGAAGCGCTCCGGGCCAGGCTGGGGGAGAAGGCGCGCAAGGTCGTGCTCGGCCGGACCTGGCCGGCGGTCTGCCACGAACTGGTCGGCCACTACGAAGCCGTCCAGGGCAAGATCGCTCGCGCGGCGTAGAAGATGCACATCGTCCAGCTGGCCAACTTCTACGGGCCACGCTCGGGCGGCCTGCGGACGGCGCTGCACCATCTCGGCGCCGGGTACGTGGCCAGCGGCCATCAGGTGACCCTCGTGGTGCCCGGGCAGCGCCACGCGGACGAGACGCTGCCCTCGGGCGTACGCCGGTTTTCCCTTCCCGCGCCACAGATTCCCGGCACCGGCGGCTATCGCGCGGTCGATCCGCATCGGGTGCGCGCGGTGCTGAAACGCCTGGAGCCGGACAGGCTGGAAGTGTCCGACAGGCTGACCCTGCGCGGTATGGGTGTCTGGGCGCGGCGCAACGGCGTACCCAGCATGGTGATCTCGCACGAGCGCCTCGACCGGCTGCTGGAGCAGTTCCTGATGCCGGAACCCGTCGCGCGGCGCGTCGCGGACGTCGCGAACCGGCGGATGGCGCGGCACTACGACACGGTGGTCTGCACGACGGCGTTCGCCCGCGCGGAGTTCGACCGGATCGCCGCGCCGAACGTGCGCCGGGTCCCGCTCGGCGTCGACCTCACGACGTTCGCCCCGGCCAGGCGTGACGATGGCTGGCGGCACACGCTGACCGGGAACGCCGACGCGCTGATCGTCCACTGTGGACGTCTTTCGCCGGAGAAGCACGTCGAGCGCAGCGTGGACACCGTCGCCGAGCTCACCGAGGCGGGACACCGCGTACGGCTCGTCATCGCGGGCGACGGGCCCCGCCGCCGGGCGCTGGAACGGCGGGCACGCGGGCTTCCGGTGACCTTCCTCGGCTTCCTTTCCGGACGCGGCGACGTCGCGCGGCTGCTGGCCAGCGCCGACGTCTCCCTCGCGCCCGGTCCACACGAGACGTTCGGGCTGGCCGCGCTGGAGGCGCTCGCTTCGGGCACGCCGGTGGTGGTCTCGGCGTCGTCGGCGCTGCGGGAGATCGTGCGGCCCGGCTGCGGTGAGGCCGTCGACGATCGCGCGCCCGCCTTCGCGGGTGCGGTCACCGGACTGCTGGAGAGCCCGGAAGACGCCCGGCGCGCGGCGGCGCGGGCCCGCGCGGAGGAATTCGCCTGGCCGCGGTCGGTGCGGGGAATGCTCTCCGCGCACACCTGATCACCGCAAGATCATTTGTATCTCTTTTGTACAACCGGCATTCATCGTCCCCTCACGCCATCGAGCGAGAGGACGGCACGTGAGGTTCGAAGTACTGGGCACGTTCAGCATCTCTTCCGGATCGCGGTCGGTCCCGCTGCACGGCCGGATGAGGAGAACGCTCCTCGGCGTGCTGCTGGTCCGGGCGAACACCTTCGTCCCGGTGAACGTGCTCACCGAGGCACTGTGGGACAGCAAGTGGGAGCCGAGGGCGGTGCCGAAGCTGCACTGGCACGTCCACAAGCTGCGGCAGGCCCTGCCCGAGGGCGACCGGCTCGTCTTCGACAACGGCGGCTACCGCTTGGAGGTCCACCCCGGCGAACTCGACGTCGAGACCTTCGAGACGTTGGCGGGCCAGGCGTTGAAGTCCGTGGACCCCGCCCAGCGAGCCTCGCTGATCCGGCAGGCCCTCACGCACTGGCACGGCGCGCCCTACGAAGGCCTCGACGTCCCGCTGCTCTCGGACGAGACGATGCGGCTCTCGGAACACCGCCTGGTCCTGCTCGAAGAGCTCTACCAGGCCGAACTGGACCTCGGCCGGCACGCGAGCGCGGCCGTCGAGCTGGTGGATCTGGTGCGGCGGAACCCGTTGCGGCAGCGTGCCCAGTACCTCCTGATGGACGCTCTGTGGCGAGCCGGGCGCACGTCCGACGCGCTGGCTGCCTACCGGCGTGCGCGCCGGATCTCGGTCGATCAGCTCGGCCTCGAACCCGGGCCGGAACTGCGGTTGCTGGAGCGGAGGATCCTCGCCGGCGAGGTCGCGGGGGCCGGTGCGCACCGTGCCCCGGCGTTGCTTCACCGGGCCAGGTGAACCTACGGGCCGCCGCTTTGCTCCCGCTTGGGTGACCTGTCTCAGGGGCTCGGGGTTAGTGTTCGGGTATGTCCCGAGCGAGTCTTGACAAGGATCCGCACGAAGTCGCCGCCATGTTCGACGACGTCGCGGACGGCTACGACCGCGCGAATTCGTTCATGACCTTCGGCTTCGACCGCCGCTGGCGGACCATCACCGGCCGGGTGTTGGACGCCAAACGCGGCGAAAAGGTGCTGGACCTCGCGGCGGGCACCGGCGTGTCCACCGTCGAGTACGCGCGCAACGGCGCGTGGTGCCTCGCGGCGGACTTCTCGGTCGGCATGCTCAAGGCGGGCAAGCATCGCGGCGTCCCGATGGTGGCCGCGGACGCGATGAAGCTGCCGTTCGCCGACGGCAGCTTCGACGCGGTGACCATCTCGCTCGCGCTGCGGAACTTCGTCGACACCAAGGCCGCGCTCACCGAGATCGCGCGCGTGGTCAAACCGGGCGGCCGTCTGGTGATCTGCGAGGTGTCGACGCCCACATTCCCGCCGATCCGGTTCCTGCACCGCAAGTTCATCGCGAAGCTGCTCACCTGGGTCGGCGCCAGGACCTCGTCGAACCCCGAGGCCTACTCCTACCTGGCCGAATCCATGCTGGCGTGGCCGGATCAGCGGACGCTGGGGGAGATCATCGCGAGCGCCGGGTGGACCGAGGTGGAGTGGCTGAACCTCACGTTCGGCGTCGTCGCCATCCACCGCGCCAAAAAGCCCTCTGTAGATTCTTAGACATGACCCGTCGCAACGCAGACCACGACGCCGAAGTCATCGTCGTCGGTGCCGGACCGGCCGGCTCCACCGCCGCCACGTACCTCGCCAGGGCGGGCGTCGACGTGCTGCTGCTGGAGAAGACCGAGTTCCCGCGCGAGAAGGTGTGCGGCGACGGCCTGACCCCGCGCGGTGTCAAGCAGCTCATCGACCTGGGGATCGACACCAGCGAGGACGCGGGCTGGGTGCACAGCCGTGGCCTGCGGATCCTCACCGGCGAGCTCACGCTGGAACTGGACTGGCCGGACCTGACGAGCTACCCGCCGTACGGCGTTTCGCGGACCCGCCAGGACTTCGACGACCTGCTCGCGAAGACCGCCGTGAAGGCGGGCGCGCGGCTCTACGAGCGCACCACCGTCACCGGTGCCATCACCAGCCCGACCGGTCGCGTGATCGGCGTCGAGGCGAAGGTCGGCCCGGAGAAGACGCCGGTGAGCTACCGCGCTCCGCTGGTGCTGGCCTGCGACGGCGTCTCCGCGCGGCTCGCGCTGAGCGTCGGCATCCAGAAGAACGAGAAGCGCCCGATGGGTGTCGCGGTGCGGCAGTACTACAAGAGCCCGCGTCACGACGACCCGTTCATCGAGGGCCACCTGGAGCTGTGGGACCGCTCGGACCCGCGCGACCCGAAGCTGCTGCCCGGCTACGGCTGGGCGTTCCCGCTGGGCGACGGCACGGTGAACGTCGGCCTCGGCATGCTGTCGACGTCGGCCGCGTTCCGCAGCACCGACTACCGCGCGCTGCTGCGCCAGTGGCTCGACGGGACGCCCGAGGAATGGGGCTACCGCGAGGAGAACGCCATCGGCAAGGTCGGCGGCGCCGGGCTCCCGATGGGTTTCAACCGCACGCCGCACTACCGCGACGGCCTGCTGCTGCTCGGCGACGCCGGCGGCATGGTCAGCCCGTTCAACGGCGAGGGCATCTCGGCGGCGATGGAGTCCGCGCAGCTGGCTTCGGAGTTCGTTGTGCAGGCGCTGGCGCGGCGCGAAGGACCTTCGCGCGAGCGTGCGCTGGAGGGCTACCCGCGCGCCGTCGGGGAGCTGATGGGCGGCTACTACCGGCTCGGCAACGTGTTCGCGAAGCTGATCGGGAAGCCGAAGGTCATGCACGCCGCGACGAAGTACGGACTGCGGATCAACTCGATCCTTCCGTTGGTCTACAAGGGACTTTCGGGCTGCTACGACGCCAAGGGCGGGGACGGCGTCGACCGCCTGATCGCCGCTCTCGCCCGCGCCACCCCCTCGCCGCGCTGACGCCACGCATTTCGTCCTCTGAATGCGGTAGTTCGCCCTCGAACCACCGCATTCAGAGGACGAAATGCTGTGTGCCACGGCCCGCCACCACGTCCGGACCGCTCATGGGCAACCCGGCCCTGCTCAGAGGGTTGTGAAAGCCACTTTCGCAACCTTGAGCGTTGCGAAAGTGGCTTTCGCAACGTCCCGTCCGAGGGTACGGCGACACCTGCGACCGAACCGCCGCTCCCCGTAGCCGGCCGGGGGCGAAGGCTCCTTTCGTCGCGTCAGACTCGGTGAAGGGAGCCTTCAGCCCACACCACTCCGCTAGTGCCTACTGACGCAGGTTGGATCAGCCGCGCGCGTCGGAAGAGGCCGCAAGCAGTCGACTAATTGCGCTGGTTCCACACGTCTGGACCAGTCACGGGTACTCCGCGCAGTGGTATCGGTCACAGGACAAATGTGGTCAAACAGCCCCGTGAAGCCGATCTTGGGCACGACGTCGCAGGTCATCGGTATCGCACGCCGGAAGTAACCGTACTGGCCGTGCGGTCAAGTTAGGGCAGCCTTATAGCACGGGGCCTAGGGACAAGAATGTGAGTCACGTCCTACACTCGCCCCATGCTTTGTGAATCGCTTCACATCCTCGACGGGAGGCTTGTGAACTATTTCACAAGCAAGGGGGCCGTCATGCACGGCCCGTAAGGGTTGCCTAACCCACGGCGGTGTGACCCAGGTGACTTAGGGTGCCGACCGAGGGAAGCGGTGAACCCCGACTCGAAAACCGCAGCGGCGCGGAAAGGATGGCGAAAACCCCGTGCTGATGTTGCCCGTGCTGTCCCAGGCGAGCACCCCTTCGGTGCCGAACCTGGACATGTACCTCCCCCTGGTCCTCTTGTTCGTCCTCGCTCTCGCGTTCGCGGTGCTGTCGGTGCTGCTCGGCCCGCTCGTCGGCCCGAGCCGGGCCAACAAGGCGAAGCTCGCGGCCTACGAATGCGGTATCGAACCGTCGCCGCAGCCGGTCGTCGGCGGCGGCCGGATGCCGGTCGCGTACTACATCACCGCGATGCTGTTCATCCTGTTCGACATCGAGATGGTCTTCCTCTACCCGTTCGCGGTCTCCGCGGACGCGCTGGGCATGTTCGGCCTGGTGGAGATCGTGCTGTTCATCGCGACGGTCGGTTTCGCGTACGCCTACGTGTGGCGTCGCGGCGGCCTGGATTGGAACTAGAGAAGCATGGGCCTCGAAGAAAAACTCCCCAACGGCATCCTCCTGGCCAGTCTCGAAGGCCTGGTGAACTGGGCCCGCAAGAACTCCATGTGGCCCGCCACCTTCGGTCTCGCCTGCTGCGCGATCGAGATGATGACCGTCGGCGGTTCCCGCTACGACATCGCCCGCTTCGGCATGGAGCGCTTCAGCGCGACGCCGCGCCAGGCCGATCTGATGATCGTCGCCGGCCGCGTCACGCAGAAGATGGCGCCGGTGCTCCGCCAGATCTACGACCAGATGGCCGAGCCCAAGTGGGTGCTGGCGATGGGCGTCTGCGCCTCGTCCGGCGGCATGTTCAACAACTACGCCGTGGTGCAGGGCGTCGACCACATCGTCCCGGTCGACATGTACCTCCCCGGCTGCCCGCCGCGCCCCGAAATGCTGCTCGACGCGATCCTGAAGCTGCACGCCAAGATCCAGGACGAGCCGATCAACGCCCGCCGGGCCGCGATCCGCGCCGCCAGCGGTGAGCGCACCGAGCTGATCGCCTCCTCGATCAAGTACGCGAAGAAGTGAGCGACGTGCCCGAAGAAAACTCCCCCGAAACCCCGGAAACCGGCGGCGAGCAGTCCAGCGCCGACCGGCCCGAAGGCGGCCTGGAGCCGCAGGGCACCCGCCCGGCCGAGCCGGTCGTCACCGGTAAAGAGCGCCAGGGCATGTTCGGTGTCCGCGGCACCGGCGACACCTCCGGTTACGGCGGCGTCCGCCTCCCCGCGTACAGCCCGCCCCCGGCGGAGCGGCCGTACGGCGGCTGGTTCGACGAGTTCGCCGACGAGTTCTACGCGGCCTTGGCGGACAACAAGATCCCGGCGAACGCGATCCTGCAGACGACGGTCGACCGCGGCGAGATCACCTTCTACGTCTCCCGCGAACACCTCGTCGAGATCGCCAAGGTCCTGCGCGACGACGCCGGTCTCCGCTTCGAACTGCTCAGCTCGGTGTCCGGCGTCGACTACGGCGTCGACGTCCCGCAGCGGCTGCACTCGGTCTACCACTTCACGTCGATGACCTACCGGCGCCGCATCCGGCTCGAGGTCACCCTCGACATCGAAGACCCGCACGTCCCGTCGCTGGTCGGGGTCTACCCGACGGCCGACTGGCAGGAGCGGGAGACCTGGGACATGTTCGGCATCGTCTACGACGGCCACCCGGCGCTGACCCGCATCCTCATGCCGGACGACTGGGACGGTCACCCCCAGCGCAAGGACTACCCGCTCGGCGGGATCCCGGTCGAATACAAGGGCGCGGAGATCCCGCCGCCGGACCAGCGGAGGTCGTACTCGTGAGCCTTCACGAAGAAGCAACCGAAGTTCCCGAAGCCGACTCCCGCGACACGACCGAAGGCCGCGTCTACACCGTCTCCGGCGGTGACTGGGAAGACCTCATCGAGGACTCCCGCCACGACGAGCGCATGGTCATCAACATGGGCCCGCAGCACCCGTCGACGCACGGCGTGCTCCGGCTCGTGCTGGAGATGGAGGGCGAGACCGTCACCCAGCTCCGCTCGGTCATCGGCTACCTGCACACCGGGATCGAGAAGAACTGCGAGTACCGCACGTGGACCCAGGGCGTCACCTTCGTGACGCGCATGGACTACCTCGCCCCGCTCTCGACGGAGATGGCGTACTGCCTCGGCGTCGAGAAGCTGCTCGGCATCCAGGCCCCGCGCCGCGCCGAGCTGCTGCGCGTGATGCTGCTGGAGATCAACCGCATCGGTTCGCACCTGGTCTACATCGCCACCGGCGGGATGGAACTCGGCGCCACCACGGCGATGACGCTCGGTTTCCGTGAGCGAGAAGAGGTCCTGCACCTGCTGGAGCACCTCACCGGTCTCCGGATGAACCACGCGTTCATCCGCCCCGGCGGTCTCGCGCAGGACATGCCCGCCGACTACCACGAGGTCGTCAGCGCGTTCGTCAAGACGATGGACGAGCGGCTTCCCTTATACGACAAGCTCTTCACCGGTCAGCCGATCTGGCGCAACCGGCTCAAGGGCGTCGGGTACCTGCCGGTCGACGCGTGCCTCGCGCTCGGCGTCACCGGCCCGGTGCTGCGCAGCGCGGGCCTCCCGTGGGACATGCGCAAGACCGAGCCGTACTCCCGCTACGAGGAGTTCGAGTTCGACATCCCGACCTCCACCGAGGCGGACTGCTGGGCGCGCTACCTGCTGCGTGTCGAGGAGATGCACCAGAGCCTGCGGATCATCAAGCAGTGCCTCAAGAAGCTCGAGCCGGGTCCGGTCATGGTCGAGGACAAGAAGGTCGCCTGGCCGGCGCAGCTCTCGATCGGCAGCGACGGCATGGGCAACTCGCTCGAGCACGTCCGCAAGATCATGGGCCAGTCGATGGAATCGCTGATCCATCACTTCAAGCTGGTCACCGAGGGCTTCAAGGTCCCGCCGGGCCAGACCTACACCTCCGTGGAGTCGCCGCGCGGTGAACTCGGCGTGCACCTGGTCTCCGACGGCGGCACCAGGCCGCTGCGGGTCCACGTGCGCGAACCGAGCTTCGTGAACCTGCAGTCGATGCCCGCGATGGCCGAAGGCGGCCTGGTGGCGGACGTGATCGCCGCCATCGCCTCGATCGACCCCGTCATGGGGGGAGTGGACCGTTGAGCACCCAGCCCGGAACGACACCGACGCCCGAGCCCGGCACCAGCCTGGCCGAGCAGACCCACATCGCCGCCGGTGGTGACGTCGACGTGATCGCGATCGCGCCGGATCCCGCCGAGGCGGAGGGGATCCTGGAGAACGCGAAGCTCGAAGACATCTTCGACGCCGACACCTACGCGAAGGCCCAGAACCTGATCGCGCGGTACCCGCAGTCGCGGTCGGCGCTGCTGCCGATGCTGCACCTGGTGCAGTCGGTGCAGGGTTACGTGAGCCAGGAGGGCATCGCCTTCTGCGCGCAGAACCTGGATCTGTCCGACGCCGAGGTCAGCGCGGTCGCGACGTTCTACACCATGTACAAGCGCCGCCCGTGCGGCGAGCACCTGGTGAGCGTCTGCACCAACACCCTTTGCGCGGCCATGGGCGGCGACGCGATCTACAAGAAGCTCCAGACGCACCTCGGCTCCGACGAGAAGCCGTTGGGGCACAACGAGACCGCGGGTACGCCCAACGAGCCCGGCTCGATCACGCTGGAGCACGCCGAATGTCTCGCGGCCTGTGACCTCGCCCCGGTCATCCAGGTCAACTACGAGTACTTCGACAACCAGACCGAGGACAAGGCCGTCGCGCTGGTCGACGCGTTGCAGGCGGGCAAGAAGCCTGCCCCGACGCGCGGCGCGCCGCTGACGAACTTCAAGGGTGCCGAACTGCAGCTCGCCGGGTTCTTCCCGGAGGACGCGCAGCAGTACCGCACGGACGTCGACGGTCCTTCGCAGGCCGTCGAAACCCTGCGGGGAGCGCAGGTCGCGCAGGACCGCGGCTGGACCGCGCCCGCGATGAAGGACGTTCCGCTCCCCACGGTTCCCTCTAACACAGGGGAGAAGAAGTAATGGCCGATCCCATCACCCCGGTCCTCACGAAGCGCTGGCTTTCGCCCAACTCCTGGACGATCCAGTCCTACGAAGCCCTTGAGGGCTACACGGCGATCCGCAAGGCGCTCAAGGCCACTCCCGAGCAGATCGTCCAGCTGGTCAAGGATTCCGGCCTCCGCGGCCGTGGCGGCGCGGGCTTCCCGGCCGGCATCAAGTGGTCCTTCATGCCCCCCAACGAGGACAAGCCGCACTACCTCGTCATCAACGCCGACGAGGGCGAGCCGGGTACCTGCAAGGACATCCCGCTGATGATGGCGGACCCGCACTCGCTGATCGAAGGCTGCATCATCGCCTCGTACGCGATGCGCTCGCACCACTGCTTCATCTACGTCCGCGGCGAGGCGCTGCACTGCATCCGCCGCCTCAACGCGGCCGTGCGCGAGGCGTACGAAGCGGGCTACCTCGGCAAGAACATCCTCGACTCCGGATTCGACCTCGACATCACCGTGCACGCGGGCGCCGGGGCGTACATCTGCGGCGAGGAGACGGCGCTGCTGGACTCGCTGGAAGGCCGCCGCGGCCAGCCGCGGCTCAAGCCGCCGTTCCCGGCCGCCGCCGGCCTCTACGCCGCGCCGACCACGGTGAACAACGTCGAGACCATCGCCAGCGCGCCGTACATCGTCAACGGCGGTTCCGACTGGTTCCGCCAGATGGGCCGCGAGAAGTCCCCCGGCCCGAAGATCTACTCGATCTCCGGCCACGTCGAGAAGCCCGGCCAGTACGAATGCCCGCTCGGCACCACGCTGCGCGAGCTGCTCGACATGGCGGGCGGCATGAAGGACGGCATCCCGCTGAAGTTCTGGACGCCGGGTGGTTCGTCCACGCCGATGTTCACCGCCGAGCACCTCGATGTTCCGCTGGACTTCGAGGGCGCGGCGGAAGCCGGGTCGATGCTGGGCACGACGGCCGTGCAGGTGTTCAACGAGACCGTGTCCGTGCCGTGGGCCGTGATGAAGTGGACGCAGTTCTACGAGCACGAGTCCTGCGGCAAGTGCACGCCGTGCCGCGAGGGCACGTACTGGCTGGCGCAGATCCTGGAGCGCATGGTCGAAGGCCACGGCACCGAGGAGGACATCGACACCCTGCTCGACGTCTGCGACAACATCCTCGGCCGCTCGTTCTGCGCCCTCGGCGACGGCGCGGTCTCGCCGATCCAGAGCGGGATCAAGTACTTCCGCGAGGAATTCCTCGCACTGTGTGAAACCAACAAGCGCGAACTGGTGGGGGCGCAGGCATGACGATCGCACCCGACAAGCCCGGAACCGAGGTCGAAGAGACTCCGGTCCCCGAAGGCCACGTCAAGCTGGTCATCGACGGTGAAGAGGTCATCGCGCCCAAGGGCGAGCTGCTGATCCGCACCGCCGAGCGGCTCGGCACGGTCATCCCGCGCTTCTGTGACCACCCGCTGCTCGACCCGGCTGGCGCCTGCCGCCAGTGCCTGGTCGAGGTCGAAATGGGCGGCCGTCCGATGCCGAAGCCGCAGGCCTCGTGCACCATGACGGTCGCCGACGGCATGGTCGTGAAGACCCAGCTGACCTCGGCCGTCGCGGACAAGGCCCAGCAGGGTGTGATGGAGCTGCTGCTCATCAACCACCCGCTGGACTGCCCGATCTGCGACAAGGGCGGCGAATGCCCGCTGCAGAACCAGGCGCTCGCGCACGGCCGCGCGGACTCCCGCTTCGTCGACACGAAGCGCACGTTCGCGAAGCCGCTGCCGATCTCCTCGCAGGTGCTGCTGGACCGGGAGCGTTGCGTGCTCTGCCAGCGCTGCACCCGGTTCTCCCGCGAGATCGCCGGCGACCCGTTCATCGAGCTCCTCGAACGCGGCGCCCACCAGCAGATCGGCACCGCCGAGACCGCGGACGTGCTGGACCTGGCCTCCCGGACCACCTCCGGTCAGCCGTTCCAGTCGTACTTCTCCGGCAACGTCATCCAGATCTGCCCGGTCGGCGCGCTGACGTCGGCCGCGTACCGGTTCCGTTCGCGGCCGTTCGACCTGGTGTCCTCGCCGAGCGTGTGCGAGCACTGCTCGTCCGGCTGCGCCGAGCGGACCGACTTCCGCCGCGGCAAGGTCATGCGGAAGCTCGCGGGCGACGACCCCGAGGTCAACGAAGAGTGGCTCTGCGACAAGGGCCGCTTCGCGTTCCGTTACGCCACCGCCGATGACCGCATCCGCCGTCCGCTGGTCCGCAACGCCGACGGTGTGCTCGAAGAGGCTTCCTGGACCGACGCGCTGCGCGCGGCCGCCGAAGGGCTGGCCAAGGCACGCGACGGCAAGGGCGCCGCGGTGCTGACCGGTGGCCGTCTGACCGTCGAGGACGCCTACGCGTACTCGAAGTTCGCGCGGATCGCCCTGGGCACCAACGACATCGACTTCCGCGCCCGCCCGCATTCGGCCGAGGAGCTGGGCTTCCTCGCGTCGCACGTCGTCGGGACGACGCCGGAAAGCGGCGTCACCTTCCGCGAGATCGAGCGGGCGCGCACGGTGCTGTGCGTCGCGTTCGAGCCGGAGGACGAAGCGCCGATCGTGTTCCTGCGGCTGCGCAAGGCGGCCCGCAAGAACCGCACCCGCGTCGTCCACTTGGGACAGTGGACCACTTCGTCGGTCCGCAAGACCTTCGGCGAACTCCTGGCCTGCGCGCCGGGTGCCGAGGCCGCCGCGATCGACGGCATCGCGCAGCACGCGCAGGACGTCGACCAGGCGCTGGCCTCGGAAGGCGCCGTGATCCTCGTCGGCGAGCGTGCCGCCGAGGTCCCGGGTCTCTTCTCGGCCCTGCACCGGCTGGTGGAGCGCACCGGTGCCCGGCTCGCGTGGATCCCGCGTCGTGCGGGTGAACGCGGTGCCCTGGCGGCGGGCGCGGTGCCGACGCTGCTGCCCGGTGGCCGCCCGGTCGCCGACGCCGAGGCTCGCGCCGAGCTCGAAAAGGCTTGGGGCGTCACGCTTCCCGCCACGGAGGGCCGTGACACCACCGCCATCCTCAAGGCCGCTTCGGGGCAGGACATCGACGGCCTGCTGGTCGGCGGCGTCGACCCGGACGACCTGCCGGATCCGGATCTGGCCCGTCGCGCGCTCGAGAACGCGAAGTTCGTGGTGAGCCTGGAACTGCGGCACAGCGGGGTCACCGAGCACGCGGACGTCGTCCTCCCGATCGCCCCGGCGGTCGAGAAGGCGGGCAGCTACCTGAACTGGGAAGGCCGCCGCCGCGAGTTCGCCGTCACCCTCGAAGGCACCGGCGCACTGCCGGACTGCCGGGTGCTCGACACCCTCGCCGTCGAGATGGACGCGGACCTGTTCACCCAGACCCCGGCCGCTTCCGCCGCCGATCTGGCGAAGCTGCCTGCTAGGAACGGGGCGTTCCTTGCGGAATTTGCAAGTAACGGACCGTTCATTGCACGCGCGGAGCCCAAGAACGGGCAGGTCCTCCTCGCCACCTGGCGCCAGCTGATCGACAACGGTTCGCTGCAGGACGGCGAGCCGCACCTCAAGGGCACGCAGCGCGAGGTCGTCGCCAAGCTCTCGGCGAAGACCGCCGAAGGCTTGGGCAAGACCGTGAAGGTCTCCACCGAACGCGGTTCCATCACGTTGCCGATCGAGGTCGCGGACCTGCCGGACGGCGTCGTGTGGCTCCCGGGCAACTCCGACGGCTCGGCCGTCCGCGCTTCCCTGAGCGCGGGGCACGGTTCGGCCGTCACCCTCACCGGAGGTGAGAAGTGACTCCGTTGCTCAGCCAGATGCCGGACGCCGCCGAGCGGGCGGCGCTGCTGGCCGACGACCCGTTGTGGCTGATCCTGATCAAGACGGTCGTCATCCTGCTGATCGGCCCGATCCTCACGATCTTCCTGATCGTCTGGGAGCGGAAAGCGGTCGGCCGGATGCAGAACCGCCCCGGCCCCAACCGGGTCGGCCCCGGCGGCTACCTGCAGTCCCTCGCGGACGCGATCAAGCTGCCGTTCAAGGAACAGATCATCCCGGACACCGCCGACCGCAAGGTGTACTTCCTCGCGCCGGTGATCTCCGCGGTGCCGGCGCTGATCGCGCTGGCCGCGATCCCGTTCGGCCCGGTGGTCTCGATCTTCGGTGAGCGCACCACGCTCCAGCTGGTCGACCTGCCGGTCGGCGTGCTGGTGATCCTCGCCTGCTCCTCGATCGGCGTGTACGGCCTGGTGCTGGCCGGCTGGTCGTCCGGCTCGCCGTATCCGCTGCTCGGTGGGCTGCGAAGCGCCGCGCAGGTGATCTCCTACGAGATCGCGATGGGTCTGTCCATCGTGGGCGTCATCCTCTACGCGGGTTCGATGTCGACCTCGCAGATCGTCGAATCGCAGCAGACCGGCTGGTACTTCTACCTGCTGCTGCCGAGCTTCGTGATCTACCTGATCTCCATGGTCGGCGAGACCAACCGCGCGCCGTTCGACCTCCCCGAGGCCGAATCCGAGCTGGTCGGCGGTTTCCACACCGAGTACAGCTCGATGAAGTTCGCGATGTTCTTCCTCGCCGAGTACGTCAACATGGTGATCGTCTCGGCGTTCGCGACGACGTTGTTCCTCGGTGGCTGGAAGTTCCCGTTCGTCGGCGCGGATCACGCGCTGAACCAGGGCTGGCTCCCGCTGATCTGGTTCGCCGCCAAGCTGTTCATCCTGCTGTTCGGCTTCATCTGGCTGCGCGGCACGCTGCCTCGGCTGCGGTACGACCAGTTCATGCGGCTGGGCTGGAAGGTCCTGGTGCCGGTCAACCTGGTCTGGATCGTCGTGATCGTCACGGTCCGCGCGATCAAGAACTCGGGTGGCCTGAGCACCCCGCAGATCCTCATCGGCGGTGGCGCGCTCATCCTCGTCGTCGTCATCCTGAGCCTGCTGCTGCCGGACAAGAAGGTTCCGGACGACGACTACGTCCCGGTGACCGGCGGCGGGTTCCCCGTGCCGCCGCTCGACCTGCAGGTCCCGGAGAAGACCCCGCGTCAGAAGGCCCTCGCGAAGGCCGAAGCCCGGGCTGCCAAGCGCAAGCCCGCGGCGGTTTCCAGTGGAAGGGAGGCCGGCGATGGGGATGTTTGATCCCATCAAGGGTTTCGGTGTCACCTTCGGCATGATGTTCAAGAAGGTCGCCACCGAGGAGTACCCGGAGGCGGGTGCCCCCGCGGCTCCGCGGTATCACGGCAGGCACCAGCTCAACCGGCATCCGGACGGGCTGGAGAAATGCGTCGGCTGCGAGCTGTGCGCGTGGGCCTGCCCGGCGGACGCGATCTTCGTCGAAGGCGGCGACAACACCGAAGAGGCGCGGTACTCGCCCGGTGAGCGGTACGGCGCCGACTACCAGATCAACTACTTGCGCTGCATCGGCTGCGGGTTGTGCGTCGAGGCCTGCCCGACCCGGTCCCTGACGATGATCAACTTCTACGAGCTGGCCGACGACGACCGGCAGCGGTTGATCTACACCAAGGAAGACCTCCTCGCGCCGCTGCTGCCCGGGATGGAGCAGCCGCCGCACCCGATGCGGCTGGGCGACAACGAGCAGGACTACTACGTCAACGGTCCGGAGCTCGCACGGAAGCCCGCTGAGCCGAAGGAGCCGGTCCAGTGATCACGGCTTTCCTCGCGCAGACGGACGTTTCGGCCGGGATCACCACCGGCGAGACCATCGCGTTCTGGGTGCTCGGCCCGCTCGCGCTGCTCGGCGGGCTCGGCATGATCTTCTCCCGCAACGCCGTGCACTCGGCGCTGTGGCTGGTCCTCACGATGCTGTGCCTCGGCGCGCTGTACATGATCCAGCAGGCGCCGTTCCTCGGCTTCACGCAGATCATCGTCTACACCGGCGCGATCATGATGCTGTTCCTGTTCGTGCTGATGCTGGTCGGCCGCGAGAGTTCCGACTCGGTCGTCGAAGTACTGCGCGGACAGCGGGTCATGGCGACCCTGCTCGGGATCGGCGTCGGCGGGCTGCTCGCCGCAGGGCTCGCCCGCGCGATGGCCAACGTGACCCCGGCCCTGCCGGTCGACCCGGCGAACGTCGACGGCGGCGGCCCCGGCGGGCTGGGACGGCTGATCTTCACCAAGTACCTGTTCCCGTTCGAGCTCACTTCGGCGCTGCTGATCACCGCCGCGCTCGGCGCGATGGTGCTCGCGTTCACCGACCGGCACGCCAAGGGCGGCAAGAAGAACCAGAAGGAACTCGTCGTCGACCGGTTCACCGGCAAGCACGACCGGCCTTCGCCGCTGCCCGGCCCGGGTGTCTTCGCCACGGCCAACTCGGTCGCCACCCCGGCGCTGCTGCCCGACGGTTCGATCGCGAGGGAGTCGCTCTCGGAGATCATCGAGTCGACTTCGGCCGCGCAGCTGGAAACCGAGCGCAAGCAGGTCGCCGGAACGGAAGAGGTTCCCGACGCCCACGCGCTCGTGGGTAAGAAAGAAGGGGACGAGGAATGACCCCGACGTACTACCTGCTCCTGTCCGCGCTGCTGTTCGCCATCGGCGCGGTCGGGGTGCTGGTGCGCCGCAACGCGATCGTCGTGTTCATGTGCATCGAGCTGATGCTGAACGCGGCGAACCTGTCCCTGGTCACGTTCGCCCGGATCAACGGGTCGCTGGACGGCCAGGTGATGGCGTTCTTCGTGATGGTCGTCGCCGCCGCGGAGGTCGTGGTGGGGCTCGCGATCATCATGGCGATCTTCCGCACCCGGCGCTCGGCCTCGGTCGACGACACCAACCTGCTGAAGTACTAGGGAGCACCGAGAGTGACCGCATCATCGTGGCTGCTGGTGGCCTTCCCGGCTCTCGGCGCCCTCATTCTTTTGCTGGCGGGTAAGCGGGCCAGGGGCTGGGGACACCTCCTCGGCAGCGCGACCGTCTCACTGTCCTTCGTGTACGGCTTGATCCTGTTCTTCACGGCCGACACGAAGGCCACCGCGGACGTCAAGCTGTTCTCGTGGATCCCGGTTTCGGCGCTGCAGGTCGACTTCGGGCTGCGGATCGACGCGCTGTCGCTGACGTTCGTGCTGCTGATCACCGGCGTCGGCATGCTGATCCACTTCTACTCGATCGGCTACATGTCCGAGGATCGAGACCGGTCGAGGTTCTTCGCGTACCTCAACCTGTTCGTCGCCTCGATGCTGATCCTGGTGCTGGGCAACAGCTTCGTGACGCTGTACCTCGGCTGGGAGGGCGTGGGTCTCGCGTCGTACCTGCTCATCGGCTGGTACCAGGACCGCCCGTCCGCGGCCACCGCGGCGAAGAAGGCGTTCCTGATGAACCGCGTCGGTGACGTCGGGCTCGCGCTGGCGATCTTCCTGATGTTCAAGTACGTCGGGAGCACCGGCTACGCCGAGGTCTTCGGCGCCGTCGGCCAGATCCCGACCGGCGCGGTCACCGCGATCGCGATCCTCCTGCTGCTGGGAGCCTGCGGTAAGTCCGGCCAGTTCCCGCTGCAGGCCTGGCTTCCCGACGCGATGGAGGGCCCGACCCCGGTCTCGGCCCTCATCCACGCGGCGACGATGGTCACCGCCGGCGTCTACCTGGTCGCCCGCGCGCACGAGATCTTCAACGCCACCGCGGACGGCCGCCTGATCGTCACCCTCGTCGGCACGGTCACGCTCCTGATCGGGTGCATCATCGGCTGCGCCTACGACGACATCAAGAAGGTCCTGGCGTACTCCACGGTCAGCCAGATCGGGTACATGATGCTCGCCGTCGGCCTCGGGCCGATCGCCTACGCGCTCGGCATCATGCACCTGGTGGCGCACGGTTTCTTCAAGGCCGGGCTGTTCCTCGGGGCCGGTTCGGTCATGCACGCCATGAACGACGAGGTCGACATGCGGAAGTTCGGCGGGCTGCGCAAGCACCTGCCGGTCACCTTCTGGACCTTCGCGCTCGGCTACCTGGCGCTGATCGGCATCCCGCCGCTCTCGGGCTTCTTCACCAAGGACGCGATCATCGAAGCGGCGCTGTCGCAGGGCGGCTGGCGCGGCTGGGTGATGGGCGGCGCGGCGCTGCTCGGCGCCGGGCTCACCGCGTTCTACATGACCCGTCTGATGGTGATGACCTTCTTCGGCAAGGAACGCTGGAAGGAGATCAAGAGCTCCGACGGCCGCGACTTCCACCCGCACGAGTCGCCCGCGGTGATGAAGTGGCCGATGATCATCCTGGCGATCGGCTCGATCGGCGCCGGTGCGTTCTTCGCTCTCGGCGACCGGTTCGCCGAATGGCTTTCGCCGGTGGTCGGCCCGCTCGAAGAGGGTGGCCACAATGTCATCCCGCACGCGCTGGTCCCGATCCTCACCGTGGCGCTTTCGGTGCTCGGCGCGGCGGCGGCGTGGCTCTTCGTCGGCCGTAAGGACGTCCCGGTGGAACGCCCCGAGCGGGTCTCGGCCGTGGTCAAGGCCGCGCGCAACGACCTGTACGGCAACACCCTGAACGAGACGCTGGTCGCCCGCCCGGGCACCTGGCTCGCCCGCGCGCTGGTCTACGTGGACAACCGCGGGGTCGACGGCGCGGTCAACGGCCTCGCCGCCGGGCTCGGTGGCGGATCCGGGCGCCTGCGCCGCCTGCAGACCGGCTTCGTCCGCTCGTACGCACTGTCCATGCTGGGCGGCACATTCCTGCTTCTGGCGGCACTCCTGCTGGTGAGGTTCTCCTGATGACCTGGGTACTCGCATCCATCCTGCTGCCGCTCGCCGGCGCCGCGGTCGTCGCGGGGATGAAGAAGAACGACAGGCTCGCGACGCTCACCGCGCTCGTGGTGTCGATCCTGACGTTCCTGCTGGTGATCCCGATGTGGGCGAGCTACGCGCCTTCGGGGGACCGCATCCAGCAGAAGTCCTCGATGGACTGGATCCCGAACTTCGGCATCCACATCTCGTTCGGCATCGACGGCATCGCGCTGGTGATGATCGCGGTCATCGGTCTGCTGGTGCCGATCGTGGTCGGCGCGCTGGGCCTGACCGACAAGCTCCCCGCCGGGCGCTCGGCGGGCGGGTTCCTGTCGCTGATCCTGGTGCAGGAGGCGCTGACCATCGCGGTGTTCGCCGCGACCGACGTCTTCCTGTTCTACGTGCTGTTCGAGATCATGCTGATCCCGATGTACTTCCTGATCGGCGGCTACGGCGGCACGAACCGGCAGTACGCGGCGGTCAAGTTCTTCCTCTACTCGTTCCTCGGCGGCCTGATCATGCTGGCCTCGGCGATCGGGGCGTACTCGCTGGCTTCGGACAAGCTCGGCAAGGGCACGTTCGACTGGGAAACGCTCGTCACGGTCGTCCGCGACGCCCCGCTGGGCACGCAGATCTGGCTGTTCATCGGGTTCTTCCTCGCGTTCGCGATCAAGGCCCCTTTGGTGCCGTTCCACACCTGGCTCCCGGACGCCGCGGGCCAGGCGCCCATCGGCGTCGCGGTGCTGCTGGTCGGCGTGCTGGACAAGGTCGGCACGTTCGGGTTCCTGCGCTACTGCCTCCCGATGTTCCCCGACGCCAGCAAGGAACTCGCGCCATGGGTGCTGGTGCTCGCCGTCGCGGGTGTCCTTTACGGATCGATCCTCGCGGCCGGGCAGCGCGACATGAAACGCTTCATCGCCTACGTGTCGATCGCCCACTTCGGCTTCATCGCGCTGGGCATCTTCACCTTCAACGAGCAGGCGATGGTCGGCTCGGTGTCGTACATGCTGAACCACAGCCTCGCCACCGGCATGCTGATCGTGGTCGTCGGCCTGATCGTGATGCGCGGCGGATCCACCAGGATCTCCGACTACGGCGGCATGGCGAAGGTGACCCCGCTGCTCGGCGGGATGCTGCTCATCGCCGGTCTGTCCACTTTGTCCCTGCCCGGCACGAACTCCTTCATCAGTGAGTTCCTGGTGCTGCTGGGGTCCTTTGTGGACTACCCGGTGTACACGATCATCGCGACGGTCGGCATGGTGCTGGCCGCGGCGTACGTGCTCTGGCTCTACCAGCGCGTCATGCAGGGCCCCGTCCGCGGTGACGCCCTGATGGCCGCGGGTGGCGGCCCCGGTACGGCCATCGCTCCCGAACTCGGGGCCACCAAAGCCATCAAGGACCTCGGCGGCAAGGAGATCGCGATCCTGGCGCCGATGGTCGTGCTGATCATCGCGCTCGGGTTCTACCCCAAGCCGGTGCTCGACACGATCACCCCGTCGGTGCAGGCGACGATGTCGTCCGTACAGGGAGGCAAGTAACAGTGCTCTTCTTGACTCAGACGCCGGCGGTGCAGCTGCCGTCGATCGACTACTTCGCCGTCACGCCGATCCTGATCATCCTCGGGGCCGCGTGTGTCAGCGTGCTGTTCGAAGCCTTCCTGCCCAAGCACATGCGGTGGCCTTCGCAGGTCTTCCTGTCCCTGGTCGGGATCGGGGCGGCGGGCGTGTTCCTCGCCTGGTACGCCAGCACTTCCGCGCCGAAGGGCGGCGTCACGACCTTCAGCGGCGCCATCGCCGTCGACCGGCCGTCGCTGTTCCTGTGGGGCACTCTGCTCGCGCTCGCGCTGGGCGCGCTGCTGCTGATCGCCGACCGCTCGGTCGAGCCGGGTGGCGCGTTCGTCGCGCAGGCCGGTATCCGCCCGGGCACCGTTCAGGACCGCGCGCAGGTCGGCACCACCGGGATGCAGACCGAGGTCTTCCCGCTGACGCTGTTCGCGCTCGGCGGCATGATGGCCTTCGTCGCGGCCAACGACCTGCTCACCATGTTCATCGCGCTCGAAGTGCTGAGCCTGCCGCTGTACCTGATGTGCGGTCTCGCCCGCCGTCGCCGCCTGCTCTCGCAGGAATCCGCGGTCAAGTACTTCCTGCTCGGCGCTTTCTCGTCGGCGTTCTTCCTCTACGGGCTCGCGCTGCTCTACGGCTACGCGAACTCCGTGAAGCTGTCGGACATCGCCAACGCCGCCGCCGGTTCGGACCGGTCGGACACGCTGCTGTTCGCCGGGCTCGGGCTGCTCGCGGTCGGCCTGCTGTTCAAGGGTTCGGTCGGCCCGTTCCACACCTGGACCCCGGACGTCTACCAGGGCGCGCCGACGCCGGTCACCGCGTTCATGGGTGCCTGCACCAAGGTCGCCGCGTTCGGCGGGATCCTGCGGGTGTTCCAGGTGGCGTTCGAGTCGACCAGCTGGGAGTGGCGCGGCGTGCTCTGGGGCGTCGCGATCATCTCGATGCTGATCGGCGCGGTGCTGGGCCTGACGCAGACCGACGTGAAGCGCATGATCGCCTACTCGTCCATCGCGCACGCCGGCTTCCTGCTCGTCGGTGCCATCGCGATGACCGAGGACGGCCTGTCGAGCACGCTGTTCTACCTGCTGGCCTACGGTTTCACCACGCTCGCCGCGTTCGGTGTCGTTTCGCTGGTGCGGGATTCGAACGGTGAGGCGACGCACCTGTCCGCGTGGGCGGGGTTGGCGAAGCGGTCTCCGGTGCTGGCGGGCGTGTTCACCTTCCTGCTGCTGGCGCTGGCCGGTATCCCGCTGACCAGTGGCTTCGTCGGCAAGTTCGTGGTGTTCTCGGCGGCCCTGTCCGACGGGATGGCGCCGCTGGTCGTCGTCGCCCTGATCTTCAGCGCCGTCGCCGCGTTCTTCTACCTGCGGGTGATCGTGCTGATGTACTTCTCCGAGCCGGCGCCCGACGGCCCGACCGTCACCGTGCCCGGCGCGTTCACCACCACGGCGATCACGCTCGGCGTCATCGTCACGCTGGTGCTCGGGTTGCTCCCGGCGTTCGCCCTCGACTGGGCGGGCTCCGGCGGGTTCGCCCTCAAGTAGTCCGGTTCACGAAAGGCCCCCTCGCTGTCATGAGGGGGCTTTTTCGTGTCAGGGCGACGTCAGAGCCGTGTCAGGGCGGACCTCGATAGTCCTCTCATGACTTCCTCTTCCTGGACCGGGATGGTCCCCGTCGAAGACACCGCGCTGGCCGTCACCGACACCGGCGGCTCCGGTGTTCCCGTCATCTACCTCAACGGCCAGTTCGCCACGCAGGGCTACTGGCGGCGGATCCTCGCCGACCTGGGCACGGACTTCCGCCACATCACCTACGACGAGCGCGCCCGGGGCAAGTCTCGCCGTTCCGCGGACTACTCCTTCGAGGCCGCCGTTCGCGATGTCGACGCCGTCCTCGCGGCCCGTGGAGTGGAGCGGGCCGTCGTGGTGGGCTGGTCCTACGGCGCGGTCGTCGCGGCGCATTGGGCGGCCCGGAACCCGGAGCGCACCATCGGCGCGGTCCTGGTCGACGGAGCGTTCCCGTACGACTGGCTGGACGACGCCATGGAGCAGCGGATCCGCAAGATGTTCAAGCGCCTGAACCTGGTCATGCCGCTGTTGCGCCCGACCGGCTTGGCCCCGCGGATGACCGCCGCGCAGCAGGCGGAGAGCAACATCGAACTCGGCAAGCTCTCGAGGGAAGCCGAGCTGGGGCCGGTGCTCGACGGCATCACCGTGCCGACGCGCTACGTGGTCGCCTCGGGAACCTCCTTCGGCAGCAAGGGAGACGAACAGGAACAGATCCGGGCCGGGCTCGACGCCGTGACGGTCCGCAACCCGGAAATCAAGATCAGCGCGAAGGTCGCGAGCAACCATGGCGCCTTGCTACGGAAGGACTTCCGTGCCATTTCCGATGCTGTTCGCGAGGTCGCCCCGGTCAGGGTGTGACTTGCCCGAGCGCATCCGGCAGGGTGTTCGCGATGCCGAAGCCCACACCCCAGGCGAGAGCTCTCGCCGATGGACTGCGAGCCGCGCGGAAGGCCGCCAGGCTGGCCGCGACCGAAGTGGCCGACAAGCTGGCGTGGTCCCAGCCGACGATCAGCCGGATCGAAACCGGCGTGCGCGCGGCGTCCGCCGAGGAGGTGTCGGCGTTGCTGGCGGTCTATCAGGTGACAGGGGAGCGGCGAGAAGCGCTGCTCTCGCTGGCTCGCGACAGTGAGCCGTGGTGGTTCGCCGACGCGTCCTTCCAAGATGAAACGCTTGCGCGGTACGAAAAGGAGGCCACCAGGATCGTCGCTTTCGGGACCACGCTCCTGCCCGGACTGCTGCGGACTCCCGCCTACGCGAGGGCTGCGAACTCTTCCGCCGCGGTGCTGGGCCAGAAGAGACTCGTCGCCTATATCGACGAAGCGGCGCTGCACCGTCAGGTCGGTGGGCCGCTCGTGATGGCGAATCAGCTGCGGCATCTGGTCTCGATGGCGGAGCGGCCCGCCGTCGAACTCCGGGTCATCCCGTTCGCCGCCGGAGCACATGCGGGTGATGCCCACGTTCTGCTGGAATTCGGCGACGCACCGCCGGTGGTGTACCTGGAACATCGGCGGTGCGGGCTGTTCCTGCACCGGCCGTGCGATGTCGAACCCTACCTTCGGTCCACTGTGGACGCGGTCGCGCTGGATCCGGCCCGGTCGGTACGCCTGATCGAGTCAGTGATCGAGGCTCGCCCGCAACGCGGCGACCTTCTGGGCCAGTAGCGTGGGTTCGCCGGGCAGGACGGTGATGTACCGGTTCCGGGGAGAACCACTCACGTGCATGGCCACCCGTCCGGCGTCGAGGTCCAAATAGGTCAGACTGTCCGTCGCCTCTGTGCGTTTACCCCCGTCCGGGTGCATGGCCGCGGCGAAGAAGCCGACGCCGAAATAGGGCTGCTCGAAGACCTCGTCCAGCTGCCGCGCTTCGCGGCTTCGGGATTCGGGCTCGTCGTAGAGTCCGTCTCCGCCGCTGCTGTTGAAATCGTCCTGGGGCAAGGAGAACGGGGCGAACCGCGCCGGCGGGTACTCGGGCAGGTTCATCACGAGCGCCGCCGCGCGGTCGGCGGTCCGCACGCCTTTGAGCCACACGCGGTTGCCTTCGCAGATCGCGGTCACCGCGGCCCGTCCGCGGACGGCGACGAGCACGTTGTACTGCTCGGTCTCCGTTCGCAACGTCGCGTAGTACTCGGTGTTCGGCCGGTCGAGTATGTGCAGGACGTCCTCGAAGTCACTGGTCAGCCGCTTGCCCTCGGTGAACCCGTGCCCGCCGAGCTCCTCGAACGCCGCCCTGTCCTCGCCGTTTCGCGACGACGGCGGGATATACCGCAGCCCGCCCGCGAAGATCAGATGCGGATCTCCGCAGCCGGCGTGCCGGAACGCGGTCAACAAGGTGTCGAGCGTGATCTCGACCGGGCGCGCGAGCACCACGTGTCTCCCTCCCCTGGGACTGTGGTGCTACTTCTTCTTCTCGCCGATCACCGGCGGCATCGGCTTCTCGGTGTAGCCACCGAAGGTCTCGTCGGGGTCCGGGTTCTGGAGGTACGCCGGAGCCTTCTTCTCCTTGTCCTCCTCGCCCTTCCCACGAGCGGCGCCGGGCGCCATCGGCATCCCGTTCGCCCCGCCACGACCGGCCGAGCCCGCCGCACCCGCCGCACCGCGGCCGGCCACGCCCTCGCCGGGCATACCGGCGCCACTTCGGCCGCCCATACCGGGCTGCTGTCCGGGCCCGCCTACGCCGCCTGTCCCACCTGGACCGCCTGGGCCGCGGAACCCGCCGCCGCCCGGTACTCCGGGTGACCTGACGCCCGGGACCCCGGGACCGCTCGTCCCCGGGCCGTACCCGGGCGGGAACGCGCCAGGCGCGTTGTACGTGGGATTCGGCTTGCCGTTCGGCCCGAAGTCGACGTTCGCCGCCGGCGGCACGACCGGAGTGGTCTGGGGCGGCGTGTACGAATTCGCGCGGGTCCCGTCGTCCGGCAGCTGATGGCCGGGATGGTGCTGGCCAGGCTGGGGCCCTTGCCCAGGCTGCGGGCCGCTGACAGTCGAGCCCGGTGTGCCCGGCCCGTTGGGACCACTCGGCCCGTCGGTACCGCTCGGACCTCGGTAGGGCTCGCCGACCCCGTACTCGCGCCCGTCGGAGCCGTCGCCGAAACCCCTGGCCGTCGGCTTCCCGCCGCCGCCTTCGTCCAAGCTGACGCTGCCGCCGGGGTCGGTGAGCTGCGCGTACTGGGCGGGCAGCTCGTCACCGTTGGCGGTGCTGGCGGAGTGGTAACTCGCGAACGTGTCGATGTTGTGCTGGCTGTCGGCCTGGTACCCCTGGACCTTGCTCCAGTAGCTGACCAGGCCGCCACTCATGGCGGACTTGACGTCCTCGGCCGTCGGCGCGGGCTGCTCGGGCGGAACCGGCTTGACCGAGTTCTTGGCCATACCGAACGCGTCCATCTGCGCGCTGATCGCGGACTGGGCGACAGCCAGGTGCATCGCGTCGTCGTACGCGGCCTCGACAACGGGCTTGGTCGCGTCGGCGGCCGCGTCACTGGCGCCACCCTGCCAACCGGCCATGGTCTTCTGGGTGAGCGCGGAAAGCTTCTGCGCACGCTCGTGGTGCCGCTGGGTCAGGTTGAAGCCACTCTTCTGTGCGTCAGCCAATGAACCCGGGCCTTCGCCACCAGTGATCTGTTCGTAGATCTGGGCGGCGGTGAGAGGTCCTGCCGGCATCAGTTGCCCCCTCGGATGGTGGCAAGGACCCTGATCGCGGCTTCACGAGCAACGTCGCAAGGGTCCTTCTTGCCGACGTTTGCTTCGGACTGAGTTGCGGAGATTCCGAGCGTTTGGGTGTCGCTGGTCCCCAGCGCCACCGAACAGTCGCCCTGAGCACGGCTGTCTTTGATGCCGTAGGCGGTCACTGGGTGACCGTCGATCGGCTCAAGCGGCTCAAGAAGTTTGTAGGTTGTCCCCTTGCCTGCGTAGAACTTCGCGGTGCCGCTGTCTCCGAAGTTGCTGATGATCACGTCGATTACAGGGCGTGCGGTGGACGGGATGGACCATGCGCAGGCAGGCCCAGCCGAACCGTCCCGTTGTACGGCTTCGGGGGCGCCTCCAAGTAACTCCTCAGCCTGGGATTTGGTTAGGGCGGTGCAGGGATCCTGCTTGAACCGTGTCACGTCGATCGGGTGCTCGACCCTAGGGACACCGGGAGGCAAGATGGCCGAGTTCGACTGGGTCGGGCTTGTTCCACCGCTGGAAGGCGTGGGCGTGCCATTCGTGGTGGGGGTCGAGCACGCGGAGAGAGCTAGGGTGACCGCGCTGAAGACAAGGATGGTGCGTCGCATCAGGCGATGCCCTTCGGCTGCTGGTTGATAACTGTTCTGGCGTGATCTTCTGCGGTGGCGTACTTACCGAGAGCGGCTACGTACTTTGCTGCCATGCTCTCGCAGTAGGCAATTCGCTGACTAAGAGCCTCCACGAGCGCTTCGCCGGACTGTCGAGTGATCGCGGCGTTGTCTCCGCTCGCGTACTCCAGCCCCGGAGGCTGAGCTGCTGCGATGTTTTGCGCGTCGTTGAGGTCGTACCTGTACTCTTTGGCCAGGTCAGCCCACTCTTTCACCAGCTCGTGGAGGGTCGCCTCGTCGTACTTGAACCCCGCGCCCTGCGCGACCGGCGTCCCATAGGAACCGCCGCTGGGCCGGAACCGGTCGACCTCACTCCAGCGCAGGCCCGGCTCATAGGTCGGCGAACCCTCAGGCACGGCCATGCACCCCCAGGGCGCCGAACCGCTCCCCGCTGAATAGCCGAAGCCGCCCCGAAGTCACTGTCGTCATCTGCCCCTCCCGTGGCTACAAGGCGCGTCTCCCCGATGCACCCTGCGTAATCCGACGCCGGGAAGATTACCAGGGTTCCCGGGGCGGTGAACCCGGCTGCATAAAGTCCTGTTCCCCGCTGAATAGCGCTAGCGAACTTGGTGACTATCCGTGAAAATCTATAGTGTGAACCTGCCCCGGAAAACCGGGTTCTACCTGGTAGGTGACCCGGCCAATTCGCACACTCTGCGTAATGAAGTTTCGAAGAGTGATTCTCGGCGCAGTACTCCTCGGGCTGCTTGCGGCTTGTACGGATTCCGTGGATACGCCCCCGCCGCCACCGCAGTTTCCGAAATGGCAGCCCAAGCAGCCGCGTCCCGCGGATCGTGACGCAAAGGCCGTCGACGCGACGCTGGCCGCTCTCGACTTCTGTGAGCTGATCGACCTGGCCGCCTACGACCGCAGGAAGGGCGGCGATACCCGGCCGGTGACACGCGAGCCCAAGGTGAAGTACGGCCGGAAGATGTGCACGCTCCTCCGCGGCGGCTACGAGACCTTGCTCTACGTCGAGGACGTGGACCCGGGTCACGCGGCGCTCCGGAACGACGGAGCCGTCGTCGACCTCAGCGGAGTGAAGGCCTACCAGGTCGAAACCCGTCGCGAAGGCTCCGTCGACGGCTGCGCGATCACCGTGCCGGTCAGTTTCCAGCGCGCGGTCCAGTTCGAGCTGGGGCTCCAGAGCCGGAGCAAGGACTGCGGGCTCCTTCGCGACTTCGCCACCGCCGGGGCCGCGAAGCTGCCTCGCGACCTCGTCTACCCGCCGGACGCCCAGGACAGCGCTCGCGTCGGTGCCTGCGCCAACTGGGTCTCCACCAGCAAGGGCGAGACCTGCGATCCGGCGGTCGAGGCCCAGGTCCCCGCGGGTGCCGACGCGATCCTGGCCGCCGGTGCCGCCGATCCGAACGTCGAGTGCGCGGTGTTCCGCGACGCGGTCAAGAAGACCTTCGGGCCGGAGTTCGAGCCGATCGCGACGCCGGGGTCCTGCTACTTCGTCGAACCACGCCATCGGGTACAGATCGAGGCCGGGGCCACCATGAACGGTGGCGCGCCCGGCGACTGGCACGCGGATCCGAACGGCACTTTCAAGGACCATCGTCAGCACTCGTTCAGCGGGAATCCGGGAGCCACCCTGCGTGCCAAGGACGACAGCGGATTCCTCATGTACGTCTCGCCGTTCGGGAATCTCGGTTCGCGTGGGCATGTCCGGCTGCTGATTTCGTCGCAGCGGGAGCGGGGCGTCGACGATTGGCAGCGGTCCAGGGCGCTCCCGGCCGTGGACGTCGCCAAGGCGCACGCCGTGATGGAGATCGTGATGGCGACCCACTTTCGGGGGGCCAGGTGACGACCGCGCCGTCGTAAGCTTTCCCCATGTACATCGAGCGGGTCCGGCTGGAGAACATCCGCGGCTTCAGCGGCGCCCGCGCCGTCGACCTCAGGCTTCCCGGCCCGGGCTGGGTGGTCCTCGCCGGGCGCAACGGGTCCGGCAAGACGTCGCTGCTGCGCGCCATCGCGGTCGCGGCGGCGCCGGACGTCGCCTGGGGGTTGCTGTCGGACGCCGGCAGCTGGATCTCGAACGATCAGACGTCCGGGTCGATCGAGCTGTCGGTGATGCGCGAAGAGGGCCCGGCGCCGGTCGAGGTCCGCTGGCTCGACTCCGGTCTGCTGCCGATTTCCGGTCTTCCGCCGGGGCAGCCGTTCTGCGCGGCGTATGGGCCGTTCCGGCGGCTCGCGGGCGGGAGCGGCGAGGCCGAGTCGTGGATGCGCGGCGCGGGATCGCTCGCCCGGATGGCCAGCCTGTTCCACGAAGACGCCTCGCTCGCCGAGGGTGTCACCTGGCTGATCAACCAGCATCTCCGTGCCCTGGAAGGAAAAGCGGGCGCTCGCGAGCTGAAGGACGCGGCGCTGGAGATCCTCGGCGACGGCCTTCTGCCCGGCGGCTACCGGATCCGGGACGTCGATTCGGACGGGCTCTGGGTCGAGTACCGGGGCGACCGGTTCCCGCTGCGCGAGATGAGCGACGGCTACCGCACGGTGACCGCGCTCGTGGTCGACCTGCTCAAACAACTCGACAGCGCGGGCCTCGACCACGAGAGCCCCGGTGTCGTGATCATCGACGAGGTGGACGCGCATCTCCACGTGTCGTGGCAGAAACGCATGGGCGCGTGGTTCAAGGCGCATTTCCCGCGGATCCAGTTCATCGTCACCACGCACAGCCCTTACGTCTGCCAGGCGGCCGACCCTGGCGGCCTCATCCGTCTTTCGGGGCCCGACGAGGACGTCCCGCCCCGCGTGGTCTCCGAGGAGCTGTACGAGCGGGTCGTGTTCGGTTCCGGCGACGACGCCGTGCTGTCCGACCTTTTCGGCCTGGACACGCCGTATTCGCCGCAGGCGGTGGAATTGCGGGAACACCTGGCCGAGCTCGAATTCCAGGTGGCGTCCGGCCGCGCGGACGCGAACGGCGTCCGGGAATGGGAACGCCTGCGGGGGATGCTCAGCAGTTCGCCGCCGAGCCGGGTCGACGAGGTGGCCAGGCGGTTCGAGGCCGACGATCGGTGATCGCGATCCGCCGGGTCGCGCTGCCGGAGCGGGTGGTGGCCGATCTCGAAGAGCTGACGGCGCGCATCCCTCCCGGTGACACGAAAGAAGCCCGGCGGCTCTGGCGGGTTTCGCGTGCCGTGCGGCGTTCTCTCCGGGCCGGCCTGGACGTGATGGCCGCCGGCCGCGGCTACTGCATGTACTGCGGAGACGGGCTCGGGTCCACTGTGGACCATTTCGAACCGATCGCGCGGAATCCCGGCCGCGCGTTCGACTGGCTCAACCACGTCCTCGCCTGCGAGTACTGCAACAGCCACCACAAACGCGACCTCTTCCCGGTGGACGCGGGCGGCACCAGCCTGCTCATCGACCCGACCGCCGAGGATCCCTTGGAGCACTTGTTCCTGGTGCTGTCGATCGGGACCTACCGCGCTCTGACCGAAAAGGGCGAGCAGACCATCGAGGTGTGCGGGTTGAACCGCGCGCAATTGGCGCGGGGCCGGGAAACGGCGGTCAACCAGGTGGGCGCGCTCGTCATGGGCTGGTGGGCCGCGCGCGAGCTGGGCGACGACGTGAAGCGGCGCGCGATGGTCTGGACCCTGCTCGACCAGCCGCACGCCGACGTCCTGCACGCGATGCTCCGGCAGGCGGGGATGCCGGGAGCCCGCGCCGTGTTCCGGGCGGACGACGAGCTCATCGAGCTGCTACGCGCCCCGGAACTCGCTGAGGATCTTCAGCTCTCCGGCGGCGCGGTGTAGGCGGCCAAGGTGGCGTCGGCGCGGGTGCGGGCGGTGGCCGGGTCCGTCCCGTTGGCGACGTCGGCCTCGTACCAGGCCTCGTTGCTCAGCGTCATGAACCGCACGCCCTCTTCGCTGGTCATCCAAGCCATGGCGGCCTCGGGGTCGGCGGCTTCGCCCGATTCGAGGTGCAGCGCGAGCCCGTTCAGCATCATGTCCCAGCCGATGCCCACGGCGCCCGGTCCGAACTGGTTCCAGTGCTCGTTCGGGACGGCGGTGTGGTCGAGTTCGAACCGCGTCCGCCCGTCGGCTTCGGGGCTCAGCCGGAGCTCGATCCAGCTGACGTCGCCGCCGTACTCCCAGGTCGCCGCGAAACCCTTCGGCGGATCGCAGCGCTCGACCGTTCCGCCCGCGTTGCCTTCGAGCTGGTACTTGCCGCCGACGCGCAGCTCGCCGCTGACCGGCAGGAACCAGCGCGGGATGCGTTCGGGATTCGTGCAGGCGTCCCAGAGATCGTCGAGGCCGGTGTCGTAGACCTGGCTGACGGTCGCCGTCACCGCCTCTCCCGCTTCGACCACGCGCTTGCCCAGCCTGCGCTGGACGGAGTTGATCTGGCTGGTCACGTCGACCATCGGTGCCCTCCTCGGCTCGGCTGCCGACAAGGTATCAGCCTTAGCTTATATAAGCCAGAATGGAAAAGGGGCGCCCGGTGGATCCGGACGCCCCTTTCCCGGCGGGATGGCTTACGGGGTGGGGGAGCAGGCCGTGCGGCCGAGGACCACTTCGCCGGTGATGTTCGAGCCCGGGGCGAACTTGATCCGCAGCATGGTCAACCCGATGCTGCCGTTGCCCGGCAGTGTCTGCTCGTTGAAGATCGCCTCGGCGAGCAGGGTGCCGTTGGACTTGGTGATCGGCTTGACGTAGCCGACCGGCACCGGCGACGGCAGGGTGCCGAGCCCGGTCGCGCCGCCGTAGGTCCAGCTCGCGTTCGTGCTGGTCTGGGTCGCCGCGCAGCTGACCGAGTAGGACCTGATCTTGATCCGCGGCCCGCCCGCCGAGACCAGGGCCGACAGCTCGAAGTTCTGCCCCTTGGCCTCCGACTTCGTCGTGGTGACGTCGTTCTCGGGGTCGACGACGGTGGTCGTGCACGTCGAGGTGCCGCCACCGAACGTGATCCCGGTCCTGGTCACGACCCCGGACGAGTTGCTCGTCGGTCCCTCGACCGCGCAGTCGGCGAGCGAGGCGACCGAGATCGGTGCCGAGGTCCCCTTGGTGAAGGCGGCGGAGCCGAGTGAGGCCACGCCGGCGGGATTCGACGCGGCCGCCGGGGTCACCCCGGCGCTGAGACCTGCCAGCAGCAGGGCGCCGACAAGGCCTGCCCGGCTTGCGATGGTGATGCGCATTCCACGTCCTCCTCACGTGACGGAGAGCGAGCCGGTTGGCCGTTCTTCCTTTGTCATCACTATCTGCGTGTCGGTTTCGCCCGTTGCGCGCGTGACGGTCGTTTCACTCGACCGTGGATCATGGACACCCGTTGGATATTCAGGTTCGTATCCGGATGCAGGTCTGTATATTCGATCGCATGCCGACCTACCGCGTCCTCGTCAACGGCAAGTTCGACCACCCGGACGCCGACACCCGCGCCCGGCTGCTCGCCGAGCTCGATCGGCATCAGGCGATGGGCTTCACCGAGGACGGCCTGCTCACCTACAGCGCGCACCTCGGCGCGTTCACCTTCCGCATCACGCTGCGGGGCGAAGAAGAACGTGACGTACTCGACGAAGCCGAGCTGAAGGTCATGGAACTGCTGGACGCCAAGGGCTACCCGTATCGCGACGTCGCGGGCAAGGCGACCTGCATGGACGACATCAAGATCCGCCGCCGCTGACTCAGGCCGCCTTCACGCCGCCCACCACGAGCACGGCCACGACCAGCATCACCGCCATGAAAGCGGCGAAGAGGACGACGGTGATCCACAGCGTCGAACGCTGCTCGCGGTGGTCTTCGGCGGGAGGTCTCCACGCCGGTCTGTCGCCGGAATCGTCCGGACTCCCCATGGCGTTCCCCCAGTTCGCGCCGAAGTGGGCAGGATACTCGGCGGGGGTGTCATCTTCGTCACCGTTTCCCCTGGACAGCACGTCAACAGGCCTCAGCTGCTAGCCACTACGCTGGGAGCAACCCCGAACGGTGTCAAAGAGAGCGGAGCCGACGTGTCTGTGTCTTCACCTGCCCCAGGTGGTGCCATCGAGGACCTGCGCGCGTCCGTGGGGCTCCAGATCGCCGACGAGCAGCTCCTGCGCACCCTCGCCACCGGTCTCGCCGATGTCGAGGCGCTGCTCCGCGAGGTCGTCCGCAGTGACGTCAAGGCCGTCGAGGACGCCGCTTCGCACCTGGTCGAAGCGGGTGGCAAACGTTTCCGTCCGCTGTTCACACTGCTGGCCTCGCAGTTCGGGCCGAAGCAGGGCGACCAGGTGGTCACCGCCGCGGCCGCGGTCGAGCTGGTGCACCTCGCGACGCTGTACCACGACGACGTGATGGACGAGGCGACGATGCGCCGCGGCGCGGAGAGCGTCAACGCCCGCTGGGACAACACCATCGCCATCCTCACCGGCGACTTCCTGTTCGCGCACGCCTCGCGGCTGGTGGCAGACCTCGGCACCGACGCGGCCCGGATCATCGCCGAGACCTTCGGCGAGCTGGTCACCGGCCAGATGCGCGAGACGGTCGGCCCGGCCGAGGGCGACGACGCGGTGGAGCACTATCTCACGGTCATCGCGCAGAAGACCGGTTCGCTGATCGCCACCTCAGGCCGCTTCGGCGGGATGATGTCCGGCGCGCCCGACGAGTACATCGACGCGCTCCGCCGCTTCGGCGACATCATCGGGACGGCGTTCCAGATCTCCGACGACGTCATCGACATCGCGTCCGCTTCGGATGAGCTCGGCAAAGCGCAGGGAACGGACCTGCGCGAAGGCGTCCGCACCCTCCCGATGCTGTACGCGCTGGCCGACCCGGCCACCGACCCGCGCCTGGTGGAGCTGCTGTCCGGCCCGATCTCCGACGACAAGCTCGTCGCCGAGGCCCTGGACCTGCTGCGCGCCTCGTCCGGACTCGAACGCGCACGCGAAACTCTTTCCGACTACGCTCGTCGGGCGCGTGCCGAGCTCGCGGCGCTGCCCGCGTCGCCCGCCCGGGACGCCTGCGAATCGGTCGCCGACTACCTGGTCGCGCGAACGCATTGACAAAGGGCGGGTTGGATGTCCATTTTCGGACAGGTTTGGCTGTGGAGTCTGCTGGCGTTCGTCGTCGGCGCGCTGCTCACCTGGCTGGTGCTGGTGCTCCCGGCGCGCAAGCGCATCCGTGAGCTGGAAAGTTCGCTGGCCACCGCGCACGCCGAGACGTCGAGACTGCCGGCCGGGGTGAGCCTCGGCGCGGGAGCGGCGGCCGTCGCGGGCGGGACCGCGTACCTCGCGAGGCCGTCGCAAGACGAGCTGGACGAGGAGTTCGCGGCCGTCGAGGAGCCGAAGCCCGCGTACCCCGAAACGCTCACCGAGCAGGAGCCCGCGCAGCAGTGGACCGAGCCTGCCGAAGAGCCGGTCAAGGACGTTCCCGAGGAGCCGGAGCACTCCCCGACGCAGATCTTCGAGCCCGAGGAAGAGTACGAGGCCGAGTACCGCACCGCGCCTCAGCCGGACCCGGAGCCTGAGCCGGACCAGGAACACCCGGCCGAGCGGACGCAGTTCATCCCGACGGCCCTGCCGGAACCCGAGCCTGAGCCCGAACCGGAGCCGGAGAACCCGTACGTCGCCGCGGCGACCGATTATCTTCAGCCCGCTTCGAAGCTGGACGTCGAGCCCGAGCCGGAACCCGAGCCGCAGCAGCCGTCGGCGCCTGCCGAGGGGCCGTACCGGTCCCGCCTGGAGATGCAGCTGGACCCCGAGGGCGCGGAGACGCAGCCGGAGCCGGTTTCGCTGTTCAGCCCCGCGTCGCGCGTGGAGACCGAGCAGGCCCCCGTCGAGACCAACTGGTTCGAGCGGGAAGAGGAGCTGCACGATCCGCCCGCGTACGCCTTCGGTTCCGACGAAGAAGCGAAGACCGGCCTCCTCGACTCGGAGCCCGAGACGCCCGCTGAAGCCACCCAGGTGCTGCCCAAGCGCACGCCGCGGGGTGCGGTGCGCGGTGGTTTCGAGCCGCCGCAGCCGATCCAGCCGTCGATGCGGGCGATCGAACGTCGTGAGCCGGAGCTGTCCGGTGGGCAGAGCGGCTCGTTGTTCGAGCCCGCCGTCCAGCCCGGCGACTCGATGCCCGCTCCGGAGCCTCCGCCCGCGCGGGAGGTCGCTCCGGTGGCGGAATCCGTTCCGCCCGGCCCGTTCGGTCCTGGTTCGGCGATGCCGCGGCCGGGCGGTGGCCGTCCCGCCGACGACTTCGCGGTCAAGGCCAGCGTGACCGCTCTGCGGTACTGCACGGAGGACTCGGCGCAGTTCCCGAAGATGGTCGCGGAGGTCTGGTTCCGCTCGGCCGCCGACGCGGAGCGCGTGGGCTTCCGTCCCCTCACCTGAGTGCAATGAACGGGCCGTTCCTTGCGAAATTTGCAAGGAACGGCCCGTTCATGGCGTTCGGGACCGGCTAGCTGACCACGGTCCAGGTGTCCTTGCCGCGCAGAAGACCCTGCAGATCGGGCTTGCGGGCGGCCTGCGCCTCCGCGACCTGGGCACGCGCCTGGTCGTCGTAGGTGGGCCGCTCGACCTGCCGCAGGATGCCGGTCGGCACGTGGTTCAGGTTCTGGTCGCCGATCCGCGAAAGCGCGAAGGCGTACGACGTGTCCTCGATCGCCGGGTCGTGCACGACGAGGTTCTCCTCGCCGATGTTCGCGACCTTCCCGACCTCCAGGCCGGCCCAGCCGCTCCGCGTGACGCCGTATTCGCCCTGCGGCCCGAACTTGATCGGCTCGCCCGCCTTCAGCGGGATGAGCCTGGTCGCGGCTTCGTCCTTGTCCTTGAGGACGTCGAAGGCGCCGTCGTTGAAGATCGGGCAGTTCTGGTAGATCTCCACCAGCGCCGACCCACGGTGCTTCGCGGCGGCCTCCAGCACCTCGGTCAGGCCCTTGCGGTCCGAGTCGAGCGCGCGGCCCACGAACGACGCCTCGGCGCCGATCGCCAGCGAAAGCGGGTTGAACGGGGTGTCGACCGAGCCCATCGGGGTGGACTTCGTGACCATGCCCGGCCCGGACGTCGGCGAGTACTGGCCCTTGGTGAGGCCGTAGATCCGGTTGTTGAACAGCAGGATCTTGATGTTCACGTTGCGCCGCAACGCGTGGATCAGGTGGTTTCCGCCGATGGACAGCGCGTCGCCGTCACCGGTGACCACCCACACCGACAGATCCGGCCGCGCGGTCGCGAGCCCGGTCGCGATCGACGGCGCGCGGCCGTGGATCGAGTGCATGCCGTAGGTGTTCAGGTAGTACGGGAACCGGGACGAGCACCCGATCCCCGAGATGAACACGATGTTCTCGCGCTTGAGGCCGAGCGTCGGCAGGAACGACTGCACGGCGTTGAGCACGACGTAGTCCCCGCAGCCGGGACACCAGCGGACCTCCTGGTCCGACTTGTAGTCCTTGGCCTTCTGCGGTTCGGTCTCGGTCGGCACAAGGTCCAGGCCGCCGAGGGTGGGGATCCCCAGATCGATCGCGGTCACTTCGTCCCCTCCGTACTGGTGATGATCTCCGTGAAGACGCCTTGCAGCTCTTCGGCCTTGAAGGGCAGCCCGGCGACCTTCGTGTACGACTTCACGTCGACGAGGTACTTGGCCCTCAGGAGCATCGAAAGCTGGCCGAGGTTCATTTCGGGGACGACGACGGTGTCGTACGAACGGAGTACGTCGCCGAGGTTGCCCGGGAACGGGTTGAGATGGCGCAGATGCGCCTGCGCGATGGGCATGCCGTCCTTGCGGACCCGGCGGCACGCGGCGCCGATCGGGCCGTAGGAGGAGCCCCAGCCGAGCGCCAGTACCCGTGCCTTGCCGCCGCTCGGGTCGTCGACGACGAGGTCCGGGACGTCGACGCCGTCGATCTTGGCCTGGCGCAGGCGGACCATCTTGTCGTGGTTGTCGGGGTCGTAGGAGATGTGGCCGGTCTTGTCGGCCTTCTCCAGCCCGCCGATGCGATGCTGGAGGCCGGCGGCGCCCGGCAGCGCCCACTCGCGGGCGAGGGTCTCGGGGTCGCGTACATACGGCCAGAATTCCCCGGAACCGTCCTCGGCATTCGGCTCGGTGGCGAATTCCACGCGCAGATCCGGTAGGTCCTCGACGTCCGGGATCAGCCACGGCTCGGAGCCGTTCGCGATCGCGCCGTCCGACAGCAGGAACACCGGCGTGCGGTACTTGAGCGCGATCCTGGTGGCCTCCAGCGCCGCGTCGAAGCAGTCCGCGGGGGACAGCGGCGCGACGATCGGCACCGGGGATTCGCCGTTGCGGCCGAACATCGCCTGCAGCAGGTCGGCCTGCTCGGTCTTGGTCGGCAGACCGGTTGACGGGCCGCCGCGCTGGACGTCGACGACCACCAGCGGCAGCTCGGTCATCACCGCGAGCCCGATGGCCTCGGACTTCAGCGCGACACCGGGCCCGGACGTCGAGGTGACGCCCAGCGCGCCGCCGTACGAGGCGCCGAGCGCGGCGCCGATGCCGGCGATCTCGTCCTCGGCCTGGAAGGTGAGGATGCCGTAGTTCTTGTGCTTGGACAGCTCGTGGAGGATGTCCGACGCCGGGGTGATCGGGTACGTGCCCAGCAGGATCTGCAGGCCGGACTGCTGCCCGGCGGCGACCAGCCCGTACGCCAGCGCGGTGTTCCCGGTGATCTGGCGGTACGTGCCCTGGTTCAGCTTCGCGGGCGCGACCTCGTACGTCGTCGCGAACGACTCGGTCGTCTCGCCGTAGTTCCAGCCCGCGCGGAAGGCCAGGATGTTGGCCTCGGCGATGTCGGCCTTCTTCGCGAACTTCTCGCGGAGGAAGCGTTCCGTGCCCTCGGTCGGCCGGTGGTACATCCAGGAGAGCAGGCCGAGCGCGAACATGTTCTTCGCGCGTTCGGCGTCCTTTTTGGACAGTCCGGTCTCTTCGAGCGCGCCTCTGGTCAGCGTCGACATGGCCACCCGGTGGACTTGATAGGCCGAAAGGGTGTCGTCGTCGAGGGGGTCGTTGTCGTACCCGACCTTGACCAGGTTCCGCTTCGAGAACTCGTCGGTGTTGAGGATGATCGTCCCGCCCGCCGGGACGTCGGCGACGTTCGCCTTCAGCGCTGCGGGGTTCATGGCGACCAGGACGTCCGGCCGGTCGCCCGGCGTGAGGATGTCGTAGTCGGCGAAGTGCACCTGGAAGCTCGAGACGCCGGGGATGGTGCCCTGCGGCGCGCGGATCTCCGCGGGGAAGTTCGGCATGGTCGACAGGTCGTTGCCGAAGGCGGCCGCTTCGGAGGTGAACCGGTCGCCCGTCAGCTGCATGCCGTCACCGGAGTCACCGGCGAACCGGATGACCACCCGGTCCAGCTTGGCGACCTCGGTGGGCCTGACGGCCGACAAGGAGCCGTTGCCGTTCGCACTCGTGCTCATAGGTCAGGGATTCCCTCTCTCCCGACGTGCGTCGTCCCCGGCCGTGCCGGAGATCGGCGTGCCTCGCCCGGCGATGTCGGCCAGGTCACAGGTGCCATGTCCCGAGGTTAGTCCTCGGCACACTTTCCAGGTTGCCGTAAAAACGGTCTGGACCTACTCCTCGAGTGTCCTGAGCTCGCCGCTGAGCGGGGATTATCCGGTTTATCTGTTACCGATGGTAACGGTCTGGGATGCGGCCCGATTGTGAGCCGTATCTCCTTCCAGCGTAGTGAAGTCCGGTCGAGGAACGGTCATCGGCCGGTAATGGCCGCGCGCAACTTGGTGAGTCGTTCGGCGAACGCGGGCCCGGTGAGCGACGCGATCTGCGGCTCGATCTCGGCGTCGACGGCGGCCGAATGGTCGGTCAGCCCCGCGGTGTGCCGGAGCGTGCGCTTCGTCGCCAGAAGGACGTCCCGCGGGGCGCCGACGGCGGGTTTCGCCAGTTCACGGGCGGCCTCGACCAGATCCCCTTCGGCGAGCCGGAGCGCGAGCCCGCATTTGACAGCGGCTTCGGCGCCGACGACTTCACCGAAGAGTGTCATCGCCGCGGCCTTCTGCGGTCCGACGAGCCGCTGGATCATCCACGTCATCCCGCCGCCGGGGTGAATGCCCAGATCGAGAAATCTGGCCACGAACTTCGCCCTTTTTCCCACGATGCGGACGTCCGCGGCGAGCGCGAGGTTCAGTCCGGCACCGACGGCGGCACCGCCGACCGCGGCGATCGTCGGCAGGGAACACCGCGCCACCGAGAGGAATCCGTCGTAGATGGCGCGGAGCCCGTCTTCGCTGGCGCGGGCCAGCGTGTCCAGATCGGCGCCCGCGCAGAACGCCGGCGGTGCGCCGGCGATGACCACAGCGTGGACACTTTCGTCGGCTTCGGCGCGCGAGACGGCCTCGGCCAGCTGTGCGGAGAGGTCGAGCGTCAGGGCGTTGCGGGTCGCGGGCGCGTCGATGGTGAGCACGGCGACGCCGCCGTCGTGGCTGGAGCGGATCTGATCGGTCACGGGGACGAGGGTGTCACGCTTCGGGCGTCGGCGGGCGTTCCAGCAACCGGGACAGGACGACGGTGGACACCGTGCGGTCGACGATCTCCAGCCCGCGCAGCCGCTCCAGCGCGGTCTCCAGATGATGGATGTCCGACGCGCGCAGATGGACGATCGCGTCTGCCGCCCCCGACACCGTGTACGCCGCGACGACCTCCGGCAGCGGCTCCAGCCGGGCGCGGATCCGGGCGGGGGTGATGTTGCCGTTGCAGGTCATCTCGACGAACGCCTCGGTGCCCCAGCCCAGCGCCTCGGGGTCGACGACCGCGGTGAACCCGCGCAGGACCCCGGTTTCGAGCAGTCTGTCGACCCGTCGTTTCACCGCGGGCGCGGACAGGCCGACGACCTTGCCGATATCGGCGTAGCTGGACCTCGCGTTGGCCATCAGGCATGAAACGATTCGCTGGTCGATGGTGTTCACACGCAATGTTTAGCAGGTATGTGCGCAGCGAACAGCGATTGATTGCGGAATTAGGTAAGCCTTACCCTTCGGGTATGCCGGAACTGGAGCAGCAGCCCCGTGTACCCACGACGCGCCGCTACCTCATGTGCCCGCCGCGGTACTTCGCGGTGGACTACGTCATCAACCCGTGGATGGACCCATCGGTCCCGGTCAGCGTCGACACCGCGATGGCGCAATGGACCGAACTCCGCGACACCTATCGGCGCCTCGGCCACACCGTCGAGGAGATCGACGCCCAGCCCGGCCTGCCCGACATGGTGTTCGCCGCGAACTCCGGCACCGTCGTCGACGGCCGTGTCCTCGGCTCGCGGTTCCGCGCGCCGCAGCGCACCGCCGAGGCCGAGCACTTCCGCCGCTGGTTCGTCGAGCACGGCTACCGCGACATCACCATGCCCGAGAAGATCAACGAGGCCGAGGGCGACTTCGCGTGGACCGGCAAGGTCCTGCTCGCCGGCACCGGTTTCCGGACCGACCCGGCCGCGCACGCCGAAGCGCAGGAGGTCCTCGGCGTCCCGGTCGTGTCGCTGCGGCTGATCGACCCGAGCTACTACCACCTCGACACCGCGCTGTTCGTGCTCGCCGAGGCGACCGACACCACGTCCGCCCAGATCGCCTACTACCCGGAGGCCTTCTCGGCCGGGTCGCGGAAGGTGCTGGAGCGGATGTTCCCGGACGCGGTAATCGCGGACCGGGCCGACGCGGAGTGCTTCGGCCTGAACGGGGTCTCCGACGGCCGCAACGTCGTCCTGCCGGTCGAGGCGACCGGACTGGCGGCCCGGTTGACCGAACGCGGCTACGAAGTGGTCTTCCTGGACATCTCCGAGCTGAGGAAGGCGGGCGGCGGCCCGAAGTGCTGCACCCTGGAGATCCGCAAGTAATCCATTAGTGGACACCTTGCGGGATCATGTAACTACTCCATTCGCCAACTCGATTAATCGGGAAACGAACTCGGTCCCGAATGAGGCGCGGATGGTGATCCTGGCGATCGGCGGCGTGGGCAAACCCGTGCGCGCGCTGGATCCTGGCGAGAACGAATCCTGGGTGACCGTCGAGCAGTTCGAGCGGGTGCTCGACACGGTGGCCGGCCGGGAGGACGTCGGCCTCACCTTCGACGACGGCAACTCCTCGGACGTCGAGATCGCGCTCCCCAGACTGGTGGAGCGCGATCTCACGGCCGAGTTCTTCCCGCTGGCCGGCCGGATCGGGCAGCGGGGCTTCCTCGACGCCGACGGCCTTCGCGCACTGGTCGAGGCGGGGATGTCGATCGGTTCGCACGGCTGGGAACACCGCGACTGGCGGCGGCTCGACGCCCGGAACGCCCGGCGTGAACTGGAAACCGCGCCGAAACTGCTCGCGGAACTGAGCGGGGAACCCGTGCGCGCGTACGCGCCGCCGTTCGGCGCCTACGACCGGCGGGTGCTCAGCAGGCTCCGGCGCTCCGGTGCGACGAGGGTCTACACGACCGAAGGCGGCGCGGCTTCGCGCGACGGCTGGCTGCGGCCGCGGATCGAGGTCCGGCACGACGTCGACCAGGAGTGGATCGACGGTGTGCTCGGCGAGCGGGAGGGGCTGTACCGCCGAGCGGGACGGCTCGTGGCGCGGGTCGCCAGGCTTGCCCGCTCTTGACCGATTTTCCTTCTACGGTGGGAAAACAGCCCTTGAAGGGCCGCCTCTTCAGAGGCGTTCGATGCGGTCGGCCTGCGGGCCGCGGTCGCTCTGACGCACCGCGTACCGAACCCGGTCGCCCTTCCGCAGCGGCTCCGACCCCATGATCACGGACGCGTGGGCGAAGAGATCGTCGCCGCCTGCGTCCGGGGTGATGAAGCCGAAGCCTCGGTCGTCGTCGTAGCGCGCGACGACGCCCTCGCCGCCTCGTACGGGCACGTCCCGCGCCGCCGCGGCAGGTGCCGACCGCTGCGGCGCCGTCTGGGGCTCGGCGCCCCGGACCAGGTGCACGTCGCGGGCCTGCGGGCCCTTGTCTCCACTGGTCACCTCGTAGGCGACGCGGTCGCCCTCCGCGAGCCACGTCAGCCCGTCGGCCAGGGCCCGGGCGTGAACGAAGACGTCCCCGGCGCCGGAGTCAGGGTTGATGAAGCCGAAGCCCTTGTCCTCGTCGTACCAGGCCACCGTGCCGTCGGCATCGTCCGCGATATCAGCCGCGGCGGGTGAGCCGGCCCCTGCTCCCAGCGGGATCACGTGCCCGGCCTGCGGGCCGCGCTCGCCTTCGACGATCAGGAAGGCCACCCGCTGCCCCTCGGTGACCACGCCGCCGGTCACGATGGCGGAGCTGTGCACGAAGATGTCGGCGCCGCCGCCGTCCGGCGACGCGAAGCCGTACCCCTTGCCCGGCTCGTACCAGTTGACGGTGCCGAGCAGGCCCACGGCGCTGCCGGTGGCCGCATCGGCGGTGACGCGAACGCGCAGCGCCTGGGGCCCGCGGTCGTTCTCGCCGACCTCGAACACGACGGCCTGACCTTCGCGGAGCATTTTCGCGCCGCTGTCCCCGACGATCTCGGAGGCGTGCACGAACACGTCCGGCGAGCCGTCCTCGGGCGCGAGGAAGCCGAAACCCCGTTCGGCGTCGAACCAACGGACGGTCCCTTGCGGCATAAAAGGCTCCAGGTCGAGAGGGCGGGCACTGGCCCCCAGTCTCTCTGACAGACCTCCGGTCCATCAGGCCGGGCCCACAGTCGGGTGGTGCCGAGCCGGTCCAAAAGGGTGCACGAGTATGCGGAAACCGCTCCTGTTCTCGGCGATGGTGATCGCCGCCGCATCACCGGGGCGGCCCCGACCGCCCAGCAGTCGCTGGCGAGGACCACCGGTTGCAAGCAGGTACAAGACCGACGACGAACATCTCGTGAGTGGTAAGGACGGTTAGAACCGCCCTTACCACTCACGAGACCGATCGGAGACTTTCAGCGCCGGACCACCTGCTGGTACCAGTCACCGAATCCGTAGGGCGGGGCGATGACGTACACATCGGTGTCGCCGACCGCCCGCCACGGCGCGACTGCCCGCAACCGGTAGACACCGACCGCGACGTTCGGGAAGGTCACCCAGCCGTCAGCGTCACTTCTCGCGAGCGACACGAGTTTCCCGCCGTCGGTGCTCAAGGTGGTGGTCACGTTCGGCACCTGCTCACCGGAGTCCCACTGGCCGTTGCCGTTCTTGTCGGTCCAGATCCGGCCGCGGGAGTCGGCCCGTTTGCCCGGCACCTTGCCGGAAGCTTCGACGACCGGTCCGGAGAATGTGGACTTGCCTTCGACGTAGCACGTCAAATGGACCTTGCCGAAGTAGCTCGCCTTCTCCGGGACCTTGCCCGTGACCGTGATCTCCAGGCGCTGGCCCGCCGCGAGCGTGCCCGCCTGCTTCACCGGGCTGAAGTCGCCCCATTGGGTGTCGGCGATTTCGAGATGCTGTCCACTGCCCACCGGGTCGCAACCCACCCACAGGCCGGCCAGCGGCCGAGCGCCGACGTTGGAGAGGACGAGAGTCGCCTTGGCGGTCTCGCCGACGGTGTAGCTCGCCTTGTCGAGACTGCCGCTCGCCTGGAGCACGTCGGTCAACGGGCGGGTCGCCTTGATGACGAGCGCGGTCTGCGATCCGCTTCCATCCACCCTGAGGTCACCCGTGTGCGGGGTGACCCAGCCATTGGGGACCTTCCAGAAGTAGAGACTCGCGTTGGGGGTGATCGGCACGGCGGCGAATTCGAACCGGCCAGCGGCGTCGGTGGTCGTCGTCAGCTCGCCCGTCGCGCCCACGCCGCTCAAGTGGACTTCGGCCCCGGCCAGGCTCTCCCCGGGAGACGGGACGCCGTCCTCGTTCGCGTCGCCATAGAGCTGCCCGGCGACACGATCGGTCGTACCAGGAGGAACGTGCTCCAGCGTGACGATGGAAGCGTTGTCCCGGTGGTCGGCATCGCCGGGCGTGTACACCTCGAACTGCACGGCGGGGTCCTCTTTGCCGCCGTACATCGACTTGCCGATCACACGGTAGGTCCGGGTCTCTCCGGGAGCGAACGTGGCACCCGGGCCGTCGTTCGCAAGATCGCCCCAGCCTCCCCTGGGAACGGTGAAGTACGGCCCCGTGACGGTGTAGTTGGTCCCCTTGGCCTCGGTCGCGGTGACGTCGCCGAGGTTGGTGACCGTCACGTCGACCGGGATCTCGTCCCCCGGCAGATAGCGGCCTTGGACGACCGTCGCCGTGACCTTGAGGTTGGGGCCCGGCTCGGCGCTCGCGGGTGTGGCCGTCACCAGTCCGGTGAGGGTGAAGGCCGCGGTGAGCACGCCGAGGGCGCGCAGCGATGTTCTTCGCATTGGTGTGTTTCCCCAGTCCCGCCTGACACGCACCCGTCCCTTGCGGACGCCCCCCAGGCGATCATCGTTGACGGATCGAACCTAAAGCCCGGCCTTGAGGAGTGACCACCGCGGAACATTCCGGCACCGCGGCCGGGCAACCGTACGGACGTCCTGGACGTGTCCTAGAGGTCTTTCCCGCGATCAGCGGCAACGCGGGCTGACGTTTTCCTTGGGCCTCGGGGATTCCAGCCCTCGCGGAGCAGAATGGTCCGGACCTCGGCGGCCACCGCGCACGGTGCGTCCCGGAAGGCGAGACCCGGTGTCGAGTGCGTCGACCTGCCGTCGAGCCAGACCGTCACCGCGGCACCCTGTGCGTCGTAGGTGACGTCCTCCCGGAGTGTCTTTCCGTCGACCTCGAAGGGAGTTTGCCTGCTTCCGCGGGGAAGGCCGCTGGGGCCGACAAGGTCGATGATGGTGCCGGCCACTCGGGCGGCGGTCGGGAGATCGCGGAGTTCGTCTAGGGAACGGTTGTTTCCACCGACCCGTCGGTGATCGGCACCGGATGCCATTCCTCGGCGGCCGTGCGATGGCTGAGGACGGCGTCCTTCCCGCAGTTTCGCTTGCCGGGACAAGACGCCGGTGAAACGTGGCGACCACACCGGGCAGGACGAGCGAAGCTGGGTTTTGCTGACGATTCCCCAAGGGCACGAGTCGACGAGCGCAGCACGAAAGCGCCGGTGGTGTCGTGACTATCGAGACGAAACCCTTACGTTCCGCCTGTAGCGTTTCGCGCCCCTCGGACGATGATCGATTCCTTTGTCCGACAGCGATTCCGCCGAACGCCGGACACCGGTAACGAACCCGGCCGCCCCGCCGACCAACGGGCAGCGGAACGCGGCTGGAGGAATTCGTCATGAAGATCAGTGTCTTCGGGCTCGGTTACGTCGGGTGCGTGTCGGCGGCGTGCCTCGCCGGCCGCGGGCACGAGGTCGTCGGGGTCGACGTGAACCCGGTGAAGATCGAACTCGTCTCCAGCGGCAAGGCGCCGGTGGTCGAGGAGCGGATCGGCGAACTGACCGCGGAAGTGGTCGCCCAGGGCAAGCTGAGAGCCACGACCGACGTGAGACAGGCGATCGCGGACAGCGAAGTCTCCCTGATCTGCGTCGGTACCCCGTCGGCGCCGAACGGCAGCCTGTCGACGGCGTTCCTTGAGCGCGTCGCCGAGGAAATCGGCGAAGCGCTCAAGACCAAGACCGAACGGCACACCGTCGTCTTCCGCAGCACCATGCTCCCCGGCACCTGCCTGGATCTGCTCGTTCCCATCCTCGAGAAGTCCTCCGGCCGCACCGCCGGCGTCGACTTCGGGGTCGCGGTGAACCCCGAGTTCCTGCGCGAGGGGAGCAGCGTCAAGGACTTCTTCGACCCGCCCAAGACCGTCATCGGCGAGCTCGACCCGGCCAGCGGCGACGTCGTCGCGGCGCTTTACGAAGGCCTTCCCGGCGAGGTCTTCCGCGTCGCGATCCCGGTCGCCGAGATGACGAAGTACGCCGACAATTCCTTCCACGGCCTCAAGATCGGCTTCGCGAACGAGCTCGGCGCCATCTGCCGCGCCCTGGGGCTCGACTCGCATCAGGTGATCGACGTCTTCCTCGCCGACCGCAAGCTCAACATCAGCCCCGCCTACCTCCGTCCCGGGTTCGCCTTCGGCGGCTCGTGCCTCCCCAAGGATCTGCGCGGCCTGGTCTACGCCGCGCACCGCGCGGACGTCGCCGTCCCGATCCTCTCGCACGTGCTGCCCTCCAACGACGAACACCTCCAGCGCGCCTTCGACCTGGTCGCACGCACCGGGAAACGCAAGATCGGCCTGTTCGGCCTGTCGTTCAAACCCGGCACCGACGACCTGCGGGAGAGCCCGCTCGTCGAGCTCGCGGAGCGGCTGCTCGGCAAGGGTTACGACCTCCGCATCTACGACGCCAACGTCAGCCTTTCGCGGCTGATGGGCGCGAACCGCGAGTACATCGAGGGCAGGCTGCCGCATCTCGGTCAGCTGCTGGCCGGCTCCATCGACGAGGTCGTCGACCACGCCGAGGTCTGCCTCATCGGCTCCTCCGACCCGGACGTCCTCGCGGCCCTTCCGGCGGGCGGCGGCCACACCATCATCGATCTCGTCCGCGTACCCGACGCCGCCGAGCGCCGGGCTGAAGAGGGATATGTCGGTCTTGCCTGGTAAAGCTCTCATCCTCGTCGAGAACCTGTCCGTCCCCTTCGATCGCCGCGTCTGGCAGGAGTGCCAGACACTCCGCGACGCCGGCTGGGAAGTCCACGTCATCTGTCCACAAGGGACGAAGCGGGACACCGAAGCCGAAGTCACCATCGACGGCGTTCACATCCTGCGGTACCCGCTGAAGGCCGCCACCGGTGGTCCGGCCGGGTACGTCCAGGAGTACGGCTCCGCGCTGTGGCACACGCTCCGGCTCGCCCGCAAGGTCGGCAAGGTCGACGTGGTGCACGCCTGCAACCCGCCGGATCTGCTGTTCCTGGTCGCGCTGTACCTCAAGCGCCAGGGTGCGAAGTTCATCTTCGACCAGCACGACCTCTGCCCCGAGCTGTACCTCTCGCGCTTCGATCGCGGCGAGGACTTCCTGTACCGCGCGGTCTGCGCGCTGGAGCGCCGCACGTACAAGACGGCCGACGTCGTCATCGCGACCAACGAGAGCTACAAGGACGTCGCCGTGAAGCGCGGCGGCAAAGCGCCGGATAACGTCTTCGTCGTACGCAGCGCGCCCGTGGTCGAGCGGTTCCACCTGGTTCCGGCCGAGCCCGAGCTGAAGAAGGGCAAGCCGCATCTGCTGGCGTACCTCGGTGTGATGGGCCCGCAGGACGGCGTCGACTACGCGTTGCGCGCGCTCGCTTCGCTGCGTGACGAGGTCGGTCGCACCGACTGGCATGCCGTGTTCATCGGTTCCGGTGACGCCTTCGACGCCATGGTGGCGTTGTCCAAGGAACTGAAGCTCGACGATCAGGTCGAGTTCACCGGCCGGATCTCCGACGAGGACCTGCTGCGCTACCTGTCCTCGGCCGACGTCTGCCTTTCGCCGGATCCGCTGAACCCGCTCAACGACGTGTCGACCATGAACAAGATCATGGAGTACATGGCGATGAGCCGTCCGATCGTTTCCTTCGAGCTGCGGGAGGCCCGCGTTTCGGCCGGAGAGGCCGCCCTCTACGCGCCGGCGAACGACGAGCCGGAGTTCGCGAAGCTGATCGCTCATCTGCTCGACTCGCCGGAGCAGCGGGCGGAGATGGGTGAGCTGGGGCGGGCACGCGTCGCCGGTCCGCTCTCGTGGGAGAACTCCCAGAAAGCCCTGCTCGCGGCCTACGCGGCCGCGGTCCGTTGATCGATTTCCCGGTCGCGTTTCGAACAAGAGTCGGGCAACCCTGTAACCAACGCGGTGGCCGGTCCGACGGGATTCATGCACACCCCCACGCACCGGACGGAGATCCCGGCTTTGACTGACGACACGGTGCGCCTGTCCACGATCGGACAGGTCTTGCGCGGGAGGTGGCGGACCCTGGTGGTCCTCGCCCTCCTCGGCGCGCTGGTCGGCGCGGGATCGTCGGTGATCCTCTCTCCCGGCTACCGGACGACGTCCAATGTGCTGCTGCAGGGCCCGCGCGAGGCGGACGAGCTGCTCACCCAGGCCGAGGTCGCGACCAGCTCGGTGGTGCTCGACCGGGCCGCCGCCGTCCTCGGCCGCGGCAGTGGCGCCGACCTGCGTGACCGGGTGAGCACCACGGTCGCGCAGGGCAACGTCATCACCATCGCCGCGACCGACGACTCCGCCGAGCACGCGCAGCAGGTCGCGGATCAGGTCGCCCAGGAGTTCGTGAAGTACTCGACGCAGGTCCTCGCCAGTACCGGTGACGCCGCGGTCAAGGTGGCGCAGGAACGCCGCGAGACGCTGCGCCAGCAGGTCGCGCAGACGAACCAGCGGATCACCGAACTGACGGAGAAGGTCTCCGACGGGACGACCTCGGTGGAGACCGTCCAGCTGCGTACCGAGCTGGCCGCGCTGCGCTCGTCGATCGAGCAGGCGATGTCGACCCTCAACGCCACCGACACCACGAGCGGCGGCCTCGGCAGCATGGTGGTCATGGGCGCGGCCCAGCGGCCGACTTCGGCGGCGGCGCCGACGTTGCCGCAGCTCGCCCTCGGCGGCGCGGCGCTGTTCTTCGTGTTCGGCCTGCTCGGGCACCTGTTCGCGGCCCGTACCGACCGGCGGCTGCGGGACGAGGAGGAGATCGGCGCGGCGCTCGGCGGCCCGGTGCTGGCCACTGTAGACATTCCCGACATCGCCGACGAATCCGTTCCTGGAGCGGAGCGGAGCCTGCGGGCGAAGCTGCTCGGCGACGACAAGCCGTGGAACATCCGGCGGATCGACGTCACCCCTGAAGAGATCGACGGCGACGTCCACTACCGCCGCCTCGTTTCCCGGCTTCCGCAGCGGCGGCTGCTGGTGCTGGTGGCCGACGGCGATCACGCCGCGCGGACCGCGGCCACCAGGATCGCCGAACTCGCCGGCCGCCGGTTCACCGTGGTCACGGTCGCTCCGGGACGGCCGGTGGTGGAGGACCACACCGCCGAAGGTGTGCTCGTCGTGCTCGGTCTGGGCACGCGGACCGCGTGGGAACTGGTCGGTGTCGCCGAGGCGTGCGCCGACGCGGGGCTGGCCGTGGTGGGAGCGGCCCTGATCCGCCCCGTGCGGCCCACCCGGCCGCCGAAGCCCGAGAAGCAGGCTGGGAAAGATCGAGAAGCACTGGCAGGTACTCCGTGACGACCGCCGAAAAAGAGAAGTCCGAACCGCTCATCGATCTCCAGCGGCTCGTGGTCTCGGTCCGGCGGCGGCGTCGCCTGTGGCTGGCCACCGCGCTGGCCGGGCTGATCGCCGGCGGGCTCGTGGCGACCTTCCTGCCGTCGCCGCCCACGGCCGTGGCGAAGATCCTGGTCGTCCACGCGGACGATTCGCCCAGTGACAGCGGCACCCTGATGGAGACCGACGTCGCCGTGCTGCAGACGACGAAGATCGCCGGCGACGCGCTCAAGAAGCTGAACAGCACGCAGCCGCCCGAAGAGTTCCTCAAGGACTACGCCGGGCTCGGCGTGACGAACAACGTCCTTCAGGTGACGGTCAAAGGCAAGGACGCCGCCGACGCGGTCGCCCGCGCGCAGGCGCTGTCCGACGCCTTCATCGCCGAGTACGTCGCGCGCAACCAGGCGGGCGCGGCGGCCGAACAGAAGGCCTTGCTCGATCAGCGCAACCAGGCGCAGACCGAACTCGCCACCATCCAGAACGACATCGTCGCCGAAGAGGCGAAGCGGAACCCCAACCCGGCCCAGCTGGAGCGGCTGTATTCCCGCCGCGCCGAGCTGACGTCCAAGATCTCCGACTACGACGGCCGGGCGCAGGAGGCGGGCATCGGCACGCCGAAGGTCGGCGCGGGGACCCAGATCGTGGACGCGCCGCGGATCCTGCCGAAGTCGCTGCTGAAATCCGTGGGCACCGCCGCCGGGATCGGGCTGGTGCTCGGCTTGCTGGCCGGTCTCGTCCTGGCCGCCATCGGCAGTGTGGTGAAGGACCGGCCGGTGCTGCGCCGCGAAATCTCCCGCCATCTCGGCGCGTCGGTGATCGCCCAGCTGCCGAAACCGCCGCGCTGGTTCCGGAAACGCCGCGCGCTGGAGGAACGAAGGCGGGTCGCGACGACCCTGATCCGCACGATCCGCGAAGACGACGGGACGGTGTCGCTGCTCGACCTCGGCGCACGCGCCACGACGGCGGCCCTCGCCGTCGACATCGCGAACGAGCTCGCGGAGCGGGCCCCGGTCGCGCTCGTCGACGAACTGCCGAAGGCGGGCCTGCGAGCACTGGCCGCCGGATCCCAGGCCCGCGTCCTGGACCGCGACGAGCCCAAGGTCCGCGGTGAACGCCGCATCGGGGTCGGCTCGATCGAGCCGGGGACCGCGTGGACGGATCTCGAACACCTCGGCGCGGAAGCGATCCTCGTCGTCCGCGCCGGGCAGGCGAACACCGAATGGCTGCACACCGTCGCGCGTCAGCTGGCCGAACGCCGGATCCCGATCATCGGGGTCGTACTGGTCGACCCGGATCCGCGCGACCACACCGACGGCACCCTGTGGGACGGCCTGCACACCGCGTTGCGCGGCCGGGCCGCCGAGCCCTCGCCCGAGCCGGTGCCCGCGCGCCGTCCGTACGCGAGGCCCGCCGGGCCGCCGCCGAAGCCGGTCGAGATGTTCCCGGACGACGAGCCCACCGTGCGGCGGCTCGCGGTGGCGCCACCCGAACCGGCCCCGCGCCGCCCGCCGACGCCGTACAAGCGGACCGAAGAGAACGCCGCCGACCAGCCGACCACCCGATTCGCACCGGTCGCGCAGGACAACGCCGAAGCCTTGTAAGGGGAGCGAAAGCAGATGTGCGGTATCGCAGGGGCCTACTTCTGGCCGGACGGGGGACCGCTCACCGATCGGCTGACCAAGACGCTCGTCCACCGGGGCCCGGACGGTTCGGGCCGGTACGATCACGGTGAAGTCCACTTAGGACACCGAAGGCTGTCGATCGTCGACCTGACCGAGACCGGTGCGCAGCCGATGGTCAAGGAAGGGCTCGCGCTCACCTACAACGGCGAGCTGTACAACGCGCCCGAGCTGCGGAAGGAACTCGAAGCCACCGGTGTGCGCTTCCGGGGGACGTCCGACACCGAGGTCCTGCTGGAAGCCTGGCGCGCGTGGGGCACCGACGGCTTGCACCGGTTGCGCGGGATGTTCGCGTTCGGGGTCTTCGACGAGCGGTCCGGGGAGCTGGTGCTGGTCCGCGACCAGCTGGGGATCAAGCCGCTCTTCCTGGTGCGCCGCGGCAAGGGCGTCGCCTTCGCGTCCGAGCTGAAGGCGCTGGCCGCCGAGCTGGGCGGCTCGCTGACCGTCGACGACACCGCGCTCGTCGCGTCCCTGCTCTACTACTGGGTCCCGGACGGCCGCTGCGCGTTCAAGGAGGCCGAGAAGCTGCCGCCGGGCAGCTGGGCGCGGTTCCGGCCGAACGGCGACGTCGAACGCGGCACCTTCTGGTCGCTGCGCCAGGTCGCCGAGGAAGGCGCGGCGTACGAGGGAGACTTCGACCTCAACGCCGTCATCGAGGACTCCACGCGCAAGCACCTGATCGCCGACGTGCCGGTCGCGACGTTCCTCTCCGGCGGGCTCGACTCCAGCTACCTGACCGCGCTCGCCGCGCGCGAGCGGCCGGGGATCTCCGCGTACACCATCGGTTTCCGGGCCGAGGACGCGAAGTTCGAGGCGATGCCGGACGACCTGATGTACGCGAAGAAGGTCGCCGCGAAGTTCGGCGTCGACCTGCACGAGATCGAGATCGCGCCCCAGGTGCTGGATCTGCTGCCGAGGATGACGTACCACCTCGACGAGCCGATCGGCGACCCGGCGGCGATCAACAGCTACCTGATTTGCACCGCCGCCCGCGAGGCCGGGGTCAAGGTGATGCTCTCGGGGATGGGCGCCGACGAGCTGTTCGCCGGGTACCGCAAGCATGTCGCGAACCAGCTCGCCGTCACCTACCAGCGGGTTCCCGGTCTCGTACGGCGGCCCGTGGAGTCCCTTGTGGACAGACTGCCGGTGGCGACGTCGAAGCGCGGCTTCCGGTCGGTCCGGTTCGCCAAGCGGTTCCTCTCGTTCGCGGAGCTGCCCGAGGAGACCGCGTTCCGGCGCAGCTACACGATGTACGACCAGGCCGAGCTCGCCGGACTGCTGAACCCGGACCTCGCCGGCGCGGTGGACGACGTGCTCACCGAACACGCGGACACCTATCACGACAACACGTTGTCGGACTTCGTGAACCGCATGTGTCTCGCCGATTCCCGGCTGTTCCTGCCGGGGCTCAACCTCGCCTACACCGACCGGTCCACCATGGCGGCGTCGGTCGAGGTGCGGACGCCCTTCGTCGACGTCGAGGTCGTGAAGGCCGCGTTCCGGATCCCCGGTGACCGGAAGATCGTGAAGCGCCAAGGGAAGATGGCGCTGAAGGAAGCGGCGCTGTCGATCCTGCCCGCCGAGATCGTGCACCGGCCGAAGGGGCTGTTCAGCGCGCCGCTGCGGGCCTGGATGAGCCGCGACCTCGCGCCCCTGGTGCGCGAGGTGACGAACGAAGGTGAATTGGTGAAGGCCGGGTTCCTCCGTCGTGAGGCCTTGCGGAAGCTCGTCGACGAAGACGCGTCCGGGCAGCAGGACCGGTCCAAGCATCTCTGGCACATCTTGACCCTCGAGTACTGGTATCGCGGCGCCGTTGCGGGTCGGCAGGGTGGGTCATGAGCGGCGATTCATGGCGAAGGCGTGTCGCGAAAGCCACTTTCGGGACACCAGACGTCCCGAAAGTGGCTTTCGCGACACCGTCGCCGGCACCCGGCAACTTCGCCTGGCCCTTCGACACCCCGAAACGACCGACCCGAACCACCTGATCGCCGAGGAGCGACGTGAAACAGGTAGTGCAGAACTACAAGAGCGGGGAGCTGGCGCTCCTCGACGTCGAAGTGCCCGCGTGCAAACCGGGGGGTGTGCTGGTCCGCACCGCCTATTCGCTGATCTCCACCGGTACCGAGATGATGAAGGTGTCCGAGGCGAGTCTTTCCCTGGTGGGCAAGGCGAAGGCCCGGCCGGATCAGGTCGCGAAGGTGATGCAGAGCGTCGCGACGAACGGGCTCGGCGCCACGTACCGCAAGGCGATGAACAAACTCGACTCGTACACGCCGCTGGGGTACTCGCTGTGCGGTGTCGTCGAGGAGGTCGGCGCGGGCATCGAAGACGTCGCCGTCGGGGATTACGTGGCGTGCGCCGGGAACGAGCACGCGTTGCACGCGGAACTGAACTGGGTGCCCAAGAACCTCTACACCAAGGTGCCCGGCGGCGTCGACCCGCGGCACGCCGCGTTCGGCACGGTCGGCTCGATCGCGATGCAGGGTGTCCGCCAGGGCGAACCGCAGATCGGCGACATCGCGCTGGTCATCGGGCTCGGCCTGATCGGCCAGCTGGTCGTGCAGCTGCTGGTCGCCTCCGGGGTCCGCGTGGTCGGCGTCGACCCGGACCCGGCGCGCTGCGCGCTCGCCGAACGGCTCGGTGCCCTGAAGTGCGGAGACCCGGCGTCCGGCGTCGTCGACACCGCGGTCGCGGAGATCAGCTCAGGGCACGGCGTCGACCAGGTGTACCTCGCCGCGGGCGGCAGCACGAACGAGCCGGTGGAGCTGGCCGCGAAGCTGGCCCGCGACCGCGGCCGCGTGATCGACATCGGCAAATGCTCGCTGAACCTGCCGTGGAACGCCTACTACGAGAAGGAACTCGACGTCCGGTTCTCCCGTTCGTACGGCCCCGGCCGCTACGACCCGGAGTACGAACTCGAAGGCCGCGACTACCCGATCGGCCAGGTCCGCTGGACCGAGCGCCGCAACCTCGAATGCGTCGTCGACCTGATGGGCAGCGGCCGCCTCGACGTCGAGCCGCTGATCTCGCACGTCTCGGCCTTCTCCGACGCCGTCGAGACGTACCGGAAGCTGAACGAAGGCGAGCTCAAGGCCGTCGCGGTGCTGTTCGAGTACGAGAAGCGCGCCGCCACCACCACCGAGCCCGTCACCTCGGTCGACCTCCCGAAACCGGTGACTTCCCGCGCGGCGCCGAAGATCGACACCCTGCGGGTCGGCTTCATCGGGGCCGGCAACTACGCGTCCTCGATGCTTATCCCGCATCTCGTGGAGGAGGAGTACCTCGACCTCTTCGAAGTCGTCACCACGTCCGCGCTCTCGGGTGCGAACGCCAAACGCAAGTTCGGCTTCGCCCGCGCCTCCACCGACGTCGACGCGATGCTCGAAGACGAGTCGATCCACGCCGTGTTCATCGTGACCAGGCACAGCTCGCACGCCGAACTGACCAGGAGGGCGCTGCTCGCGGGCAAGGCGGTCTTCGTCGAGAAGCCGCTCGCGCTGTCGGAGAAGGAACTGGAGATCGTGCTCGGCGCGATCGAGGAATCCGGCAACGACCGGCTGCAGGTCGGCTTCAACCGCCGGTTCGCCCCGCTGCTGAACGAGGCGATGCGCCAGTTCGGCCCGCGGATCGGCCCGGCTTCCGTGCGGTACCTGGTCAACGCCGGTCAGCTCGACGCGAACAGCTGGTACAACCAGGCCGACAGCGAAGGTTCACGCTTCGCGGGCGAGGGCGGCCACTTCATCGACACGGTCAGCTGGCTGCTGGGCTCCGACCCGGTCTCCGTGTACGCCACCGCGACGCCGGGCCACCAGGACCTCCAGATCCTGCTGCGCTACCCGGACGGCTCGACGGCGTCGATCGCGTACACCACGAGCGGTTCGTCGGCGTTTCCCAAGGAAACGATCGACCTCACGGCCGACGGCAAGGTGCTGAAGTTCGACGACTTCGCGCGCGCGTCGGTGTTCGGCCGCAAGAAGTGGGCCAGTTCGCGCCTCCCCAAGGGCCGGGACAAGGGGCAGGCCGCCGAGCTCGAAGCGTTCATCGGCGCGCTGAACACCGGGGTCGCGATGCCGGTCTCGGTCGAGTCGCTCGTCTCGACGACGCTGGCCACGCTCGCGGTGAGCCGCAGCCTGGAAACCGGGATGCCGGTCCGGATCGGACTCGGCTGATGGATCCGTCCTGGTACCTCCGAAGACTGTCACGGATGGGGCCCGCCGAGATCGCCGGCCGGGTCACCGACGTCGTGCGCAAACGCCAGTGGCGCGGGGTCGCGGGGGAGAAGCCCGCCTGGCTGCCGGTGCGCCGCTTCGCGACAGTGCCCGGTGAAGACGTCCTCGCCGCCGTGTCGGGTGAAGCCGCCAAGGACCTCGTCGTCACCGCCGACCGGCTGATGGACGGACGCGCGGAGTACTTCGGCGTCGAGCGGGACGACCTCGTCGCCCCGGACTGGTCGTACGACCCGAAGACCGGCCGTCGTGCGCCGTCCGACGTGTACTCGTTCGACATCCCGTACCGGAGCGAGGACGCCGTCGGCGACATCAAGCAGATCTGGGAGCCGTCGCGGCACCAGCACCTCACCGTGCTGGCCGCCGCGTACGCCCTGACCGGCGAGGACCGGTACGCCGAACGTGTCGCCGCGCACCTGAAGTCGTGGTGGGCGGCCAACCCGCCGATGCGCGGGGTGCACTGGGTGAGCGGGATCGAGCTCGGCATCCGGCTGCTCTCGTGGGTGTGGGTGCGGCGGCTGCTGGACGGCTGGGCGCAGGCGCCGGCGCTGTTCGAGGACAACCCCGTGGCGCTCGGCCAGATCTGGCACCACCAGCGCTGGCTGGCGGCGTTCCCGAGCCGGGGTTCGTCGGCGAACAACCACGTGATCGCCGAGGACGCGGGTCAGCTCGCCGCGGCGTGCGCGTTCGCCTGGTTCCCGGAATCCGCCGGGTGGCGGGACAGCGCGCTCGCGTCGCTCGACAAGATGCTGCGGCACAACACCTTCGACTCCGGGATCAACCGCGAACTCGCCACCGAGTACCACGGGCTCGTCCTGGAACTGGGGCTCGCCGGGGCGCTGGAGGCGAAGGCCGCCGGTGTCACCGTGCCCGAGTCGACCTGGCTCGTGCTGCTCCGGATGACCGACGCCCTGGCGTCCATTGTGGACAGTCGACTTCGTCCGCCGAGGCAGGGTGACGCGGACGACGGCTTCGGGCTCATCGTCGATGGTGACGAGACGAGCCGCTGGGCATCGCTGCTCGACACCGGATCCGTCCTTTTCGGACGGTTGGACTGGTGGCCGGAGACGCCGGGCGGGGACGTTCGCACGCAGCTCTTTTCCGCGCTGGCCAAGGACATCCAGATCGGCGCCCGGCGTCCGGCGCGGCGGCGGGACGACTTCGCCGACGCCGGGATGACCGTCCTGCGTGACGGCGACGTCTGGTGCCGTTGCGACGGCGGGCCGCACGGCTTCCTGTCCATCGCCGCCCACGCGCACGCGGACGCGCTCTCGGTGGAGGTCCGGCACGACGGCGTCGACATCCTCGCCGACCCCGGGACCTACTGCTACCACGGCGAACCGAAGTGGCGGTCGTACTTCCGGTCCACGGCCGGGCACAACACGCTCGAACTCGCCGGCACCGACCAGTCCGTCTCCGGTGGCCCGTTCCTGTGGACGAAACACGCCGCGACCACCGTGCTCGGGGCGGGCACGCCGTCACGCTGGAGCGCGGAGCACGACGGCTACGCGCCTTCGATCCATCGGCGTTCGGTGGAGCTCGACGGCACTGAGCTGCGGATTCTCGACGAGGTCCGCGGCGGGACCCGGCCGTGCCGCCTCGCGTTCCACTTCGGCCCGGCCGTCGAGGTCGTGCTCACCGGTGCGACGGCGAAGTTGTCCTGGACGGCCGATGGCCGGGAACGGAGCGCTTCGATGGAACTCCCGTCGCAGCTCAGGTGGTCCGCGCACCGTGGCGAGACCACCCCGCCGCTCGGCTGGTACTCGGCGGGATTCGGCCGCCGCGAGCCCGCGTGGACGCTGATCGGCGCCGGGACGGCCTCGACCGAGATGACCACCGTGCTCACCTTCGAGGCAGAGGGGCCTCCGTTGTGACGGCTCGACCGCACCGCTTCCTGCCGATCCTGCTGGCCGCGGCGGCCTTGGCCGCGTGTACCTCCGGCCCCGCCGACGAGGCGGGCGCACCGCCGGACCCCGGGCGAGCGCCGTCCGGCGGCGTGGCCCAGGTGTGCGGCAAACTGCCGCCTGGTCCGGCGGCGGCACCGGCGGGAGCGGTGACGGTCGATCCGGCGGTCGCGGGTGATCTCGCGGCGAAGACCAGGGCGAACGGCCCGGGGACGACGTTCTGGCTGGCGCCCGGCACCCATGGGCTCGGTGACGACCGCTTCGACCAGGTCCAGCCGAAGGCCGGGAACGTCTACCTCGGCGCGCCGGACGCCGTGCTCGACGGCCGGAAGATCAACCAGTACGCCTTCTCCGGCAGCGCCGCCGACGTCAAGATCCAGTACCTCACGGTGCGGGGCTTCCAGGCCCCGCGTGACGAGGGTGTGGTCAACCACGACTCCGCCCCCGGCTGGATCATCGAGCACAACACGGTGCAGGACAACGAAGGCGCGGGCCTGATGGCGGGTGCGCGGCAGCAGGTGCGGGGGAACTGCCTGCGGAACAACGGGCAGTACGGGATCAACGCCTACGAGGGGAAGAACGGGATCACCGGGCTCGTCGTCGAAGGCAACGAGATCACCGGCAACAACACCGGTGACTGGGAGAAGAAGGTCGAAGGCTGCGGCTGCACCGGCGGCGTGAAGTTCTGGTCCGTCGACGGCGCCGACGTCCGCGGCAATTGGGTGCACGCCAACCGCGGCGTCGGGTTGTGGGCCGACACGAACAACAACGACTTCCTGATCGAGGGCAATGTCGTCGAGGGCAACGACAGCACCGGGATCATGTACGAGACCAGCTACAACGCCGTCATCCGCGGCAACACGCTGCGCCGCAACAACGGCGTGGACGGCAAGTCCTACATCGACCGCGGGGACAGCTTCCCGGTGGCGGCGATCTACGTCTCCGAATCCGGCGGCGAGCCGAGGGTGAAGGCGCGGACGGACAAGGTCGAGATCGCCGGGAACGTCCTCGAGAACAACTGGAACGGCATCACCCTCTGGGAGAACTCGGACCGCTTCTGCAACAGCCCCGCGAACACGTCGTCCGGCGCGTGCACGCGGCTGGTGCCGGAGCACGAGACGTGTGCCCGGCCGGCGATCGCGTCCGGCGCGCTGTTCGACGACTGCCGCTGGAAGACCCAGCGCGTCGAGATCCACCACAACCGGTTCGTCCTCGACCCGGCCATCGCGGGCTGCGAGAACACCTGCGCGCGGATGGCCGTGCTCGCGAACTTCGGCACGTACCCGGACTGGTCGCCGTACCAGGGCGAAGTCGTGCAGCAGGCGATCACCTTCGCCCAGGGCAACAAATGGCACGACAACACCTACGTCGGCCCGTGGAACTTCGTCGCCTTCGAACCGAGCCGGAACCTGAGCATCGGAGAATGGCAGGGCGGCCCGTACCACCAGGACGCCGGATCGACCTACAGCCGTCAAGGGGGAGGCTGACATGCGGCCGAAAACCCGTTTCCCGCATCTGCCCCGGGGAGAACGCCCCTCGCAGTCGCCGGACATGCCGAAGGCGGTCGCCTTCGTGTGGGCGCTGCTGATCCTGAACACGCTGGGTTCCACCGGCGCCACGACGGTCATCCCGATCCCGCGTTCGGTGATCCAGCTGGTCACCATGGGCTCGCTCGTGCTGGCGTTCTGCATCGCGCTGGCGCTGAACGCGCGGCTCCGGATCCGGCCGAGCGCGTACCTGCTGCTGCTCAGCATCCTGGTGGTGCTCAGCCTGCTGGCGAGCTTGAACCTCGAAGTCGGGTACGGCGCGTTGTTCCGCTGCTTCCGGTTCGGTTTGTTCGTCAGCACGCTGTGGCTGCTGACCCGGTGGTGGGACGGTGGGATCCGGCTCGTGCGGCACCACATCCGGACCTACTCGGTGGTGCTGCTGACGGTCGTCGTCGGGCTGGCCGCGTCACCGGGGATCGCACTGGCGGAGGAGTACGGCGGACGGCTGACCGGCACCATCTGGCCGCTGACGCCGCCGCAGGTCGGGCAGTATTCGGCGGTGGTCATCGGGCTCACTCTGCTGCTGTGGCTCGGCGGTGAGCTGGACCGGCTGAACGCGCTGATCGTCATCGTCCCGTCGATCGGCATTCTCCTGTTGACCCACACTCGCACCGCCACGCTCGGCCTGGTCGCCGGTGTGCTGATCGCGCTGCTTTCGCTCTGGATGTCCAGCGCGCGGGCCAGAAAGGTGTTCGCCGGGGTCGCGCTGATCGGCGCGGTGTCCGCCGTCGTCCTCGGTTCGCTGCTGCAGGCGTGGTTCCTGCGCGGCCAGAGCTCGGAGAACTTCTCCAGTCTCACCGGCCGCGCGAAGGTGTGGGACGCGCTGCTGTCCGACCCGCGCACCCTCGGCGAGTACGTGTTCGGCGTCGGGTTGACGAACAAGTCGTACATCGGCCTGCCCATCGACAACAGCTGGCTCGCCGTCTACCACGAACAGGGGTATGTCGGGATCGCGATCGTCGCGGCCTTCATGCTGGTTCTCATCGTGGTCGCCGCGCTGCGGCCGCCGTCGCTGGCCAGAGCGTGCGCGATCTTCTTGATCACCTACTGCGTTTCGGCGTCCTACACCGAGGCCGGCCTCGGTGACGCTTCGCCGTACCTGCTGCACCTGGCGCTGGCGGCGTCGCTGCTGGTGCGGGTGCCTGTCAGCGAGAAGAATTTCGTCCCGGCCAAGGAGCCTGTGTGAAGGTCCTCGTGGTCCACAACCGCTACCGGTCCGAGCAGCCGAGCGGGGAGAACAACGTCGTCGACCAGGAGGTCGCGCTCCTCGCGGCCGCCGGGCACGACGTCGGCCTGTTCGAACGGCGCAGTGACGACATCTCCGCGATGTCGTTGCCGCGCAAGGCCGTCGTCCCGCTCCAGGTGCCGTGGAACCGGGCGGCGCGCGCCGATCTCGCCCGTCGGCTGGCCGAAGACCGGCCCGACGTCGTCCACGTGCACAACACGTTCCCGCTGCTGTCGCCGTCGGTGCTGGCGGCGTGCGCGGACGCGCGCGTGCCCGTCGTCGCGACCGTGCACAACTACACCCTGATCTGCCCGCCCGGCACGCTGTACCGCGACGGGCACGTGTGCACGGACTGCGTCGGCCGGACACCGGCGCCCGCGGTGCGGCACGGCTGTTATCGCGGGTCGGCGCTCGCGACCGTGCCGATGGCGGCGAGCCTGCTGCTCAACCGGCGTCGCTGGTGGTCCGGGGTCTCCCGGTTCTTCTGCATCTCGAAGGCGCAGCGCGAGGTGCTGGTCGCCGCCGGGATGCCCGCCGGACGGCTGGCGGTGAAGTACAACTTCGTCGCCGATCCCGGCATCCGGCGCTCCGGGACCGGCGAGCACGTGCTGTTCCTCGGGCGGATCACCGCGGAGAAGGGGATCGGCCTGCTCATGGCGGCCTGGGACCGGATCGCCGCGACCGGCGGACTCGGGATGCCGCTGGTGATCGCGGGTACCGGCCCGATGCAGGACGAGGTCGCCCGCTGGGCGGACGGCCGCGACGACGTCCGCTACGAAGGGCTGCGGAGCAAGGCGGAATGCGCCGAGCTGGTCACCCGCGCGGCGGTGGCCGTGGCGCCGTCGGAATGGCTGGAGACGTTCGGGCTCGTGGTCGTCGAGGCGATGGCCGCCGGGGTCCCGACCGTCGCGGCCGCGCACGGCGCGTTCCGCGAACTGGTCGAGGACGGCGTGACCGGGCTGCTGCACGCACCCGGCGACGCCGAATCGCTGGCGCGGCGGCTGCGGGAGGTCGTCGGCGATCCCGGCCGGAACCTCGAATTCGGCAAGGCGGCGCGGCTGGTCTACGAACAGGAATTCACCCCGGAAGTGGGGTTGGAGCGGCTGATCGGCGGCTACCGGGACGCGATCGGGCGGGTGGCCGCGGAGTGAAGCCCGCTCTGCCGCCGGTGCTCCGCCCGGCCGCGTTCGTCCTGGCCGTGCTCGGTGGGCTCGGCGCGCTGGTGCTGGGCCTGGTCTACGCCGGGACGTCCGGCCCGACCGGTGTCGACGCGACGCTGGTGGACGCGCTCGCCTGGTCCGGCGACCCGTGGTGGACGATCGCGACGGTGATCGACTTCGTGGGCGAACCGGTCGGTGCGATCGTCACCATGGTCGTGTTCCTCGGCTGGTGCCGGCTTTCGCGGCGGCCGCGGACCGCCGTCACCGGAGTGGTGGCCGCGTTGGTCACCGTCGGGCTGACGAGCGGGCTGAAACCACTCACCGGCCGGTACATCCACGGTGAATTCCTGTCGTATCCCAGCGGGCACACGGGTTTCGCCACCGCGTTGACCTTCACCGCCGCGCTGGGCGTGCTCGGTGGGCTTCGGCGCTTCCCGGCGTCGGTGTTCCTGGTCGTCGCGGTTTTCGTCGCCGGGGCCGCGATGGGCTGGGCCCAGGTAACGATGGGCGCGCACTACCCGACTGACACGCTGGGCGGCCTCGGTGTGGCGCTCGCGGTGGTTCCGGCGGCCGCGCTGCTCACCGACAAAGGGGCGACCCGGTCCTCGAACACCGCATAGCGAAAGGAACGGTTCCCATGCCCCTCATCGATACCGCCAAGAAGATCGCCGCACGAGCGGAAGACCTCGGCCAGCGCGCGCTGGCGACGGTCGGCGCCAAGCAATCCGAATCCGCCATCTCGGCCGACGCGCAGGGCTATTGGAACTCGCCCGGCGAGAAGAGATGGAAGGACAATTCGCACTGGCGCGAGTCCGACACCTTCGACGGCAACGATCTCTGGTCGGAAATCGGCAAGCGGCACCTCGACATGTTCGAAGGCGGCGCCCGCCTGGCCGGCTTCGACCGGCCGTGGAACCGCGTCGTCGAATGGGGCTGCGGCGGCGGCGCGAACGCCATCCATTTCGCCCCGCGCGCCCAGGAATTCATCGGCGTCGACATCTCCGCCGAGACCCTCGCCGAATGCGAGAAGCAGGTCGCGAACGTCTGCGACACCTCCTTCCAGGCCGTCGACATCGACGTCGCGAATCCGGAAGCCGCGCTCTCACTGGTGAAGGAACCCTGCGACGTCTACGTGAGTTTCTACGTTTTCGAGCTGATCCCGACGCCGGAATACGGCGAACGCCTGCTCCGCATCGCGCGGGAACTGCTCGTCCCCGGCGGGCTCGCGCTGATCCAGGTCAAGTACGACCCCGGCACGTGGCGGACCAGGCCGCGCCGCCGTTCGTACCGCTCGGGGCTGGCGGCGATGACGACCTACCGCGTCGACGCCTTCTGGCAGCTGGCGGAGCGGTGCGGCTTCACGCCCCAGGCGATCCAGCTGGTGCCGAAGAACGAACTGGACGAACGGTACGCCTACTTCTTCCTGACCAAGCCCTGACTTCCGCGATCAGCCGACTGACTGCGCCGCTTTGGTGCCGCTTCGGTGCCGCTTCGGTGCCGGGCCCGGCGTCGCGAAAGCCACTTTCGCGACGTCTGGTGTCCCGAAAGTGGCTTTCGCGACACCGCCTAAGGTTCGCGTTTAGTCGACTACTTGCGTGACCGAAAACGCAACTCGCGTGATCGAGGACGCAACTCGCGTGATCAGACGCGTAACTCGCGTGATCAGACGCGTAACTCACGTGTCGTCCATCGGATCACGTGAGTTACGGCTTCAAGCACGTGAGTTACGGCTTCAAGCACGTGAGTTACGGCTTCAAGCACGTAAGTTACGGCTTCAATCACGCGAGTTACGGCTTCAATCACGCGAGTGCGGTGCCTGAGCACGCGAGTCGGGCGAGTCACCGGGCCGGGCAGCCGCCGGCGCCATCGAACGTGCTGCAAGGGTCCTGCCCGTAGGGAGCCGCCCGCCAGGCGGCGACGTCCAGCGAACGCGACGCGTCGTGCGCCACGAACGACCAATGCCCGACGTAGGTGTTCGAGAACCACTCGTTGTCCTGATGGAACGTCACCGCCTCCGACACGACGTTCCCCCGGTACGGCGACCAAGACGGATAGGTGCCGTAGTTCGACAGCACCGCCATGCGCCCGCACAGCCCCGCGCAGTCGGGCGCGCTGCGGAAGACGTTGTCGTGCACGTTGACCCGCTGGGTCTTCCATCGGCAGTCGTCGTACGCCGGTGGAACCGCGATCGATTCCGGCGCGCAGTCCGACGCCGAGGCGACGACCCGGGTGCAGGTCCCGGTCGAGGTGTTCGAGGGGCTGTTGCAGAACCGGTCGGCGTTCTCCCACAGCGTCAGGCCGCCCCAGTTGTCCACGAACTCGTTCTCCGCGATCTCGATCATGTCGGTCCGCGCCCAGATCCGCGGCTCGCCGCCGGATTCGCTCAGATACACCGCGGAGATCGGGAAGTTGTTCCCCCGCGCGGCGAAATCGCGCCCCAGTTTCAGGGCGTTGCGACGGAACATGTTGCTGCGGATGATCAGGTTGTAGCTGATCTCGTAGAACAGCCCCTCGGCGTCGTTGTCCTCGATCAGGTTGTCTTCGACGATGAAGTCGTTGTTGTTCGTGTCCGCCCAGAGCCCGACGCCGTGGTTGTGGTGCACCCAGTTCCCCCGGATGTCCGCCCCGTCCACGGCCCAGAACTTCGCCCCGCCACTGCACCCGCAGCCGGGCTGTTTCTTCTCCCAATCCTCGGTGTTGTTCCCGGCGATCTCGTTGCCCTCCACCACCAGCCCGGTGATGCCACCGCCCGCGCGGTAGGCGTTGATCGCGTACTGCCCGTTGTTCCGCAGGCAGTTCCCGAGCACCTCTTGCCGCGGCCCGGCCATCATCGCGGCGCCGCGGTTGTCCTCGATGACGTTGCCCTCGATCACCCAGTGCTCGCCGGAATCGTGGTTCACCACGCCCTGGTCCTGCGGCGCCGCGAAACCGCGGATCGTCAGCCCGCGGATCACGACGTCCTTGGCGTGCTGGGTGAACGCCGTCCGGTTGATGCCGCGGCCGTCCAGCACCGCGCCGGGCGCCCCGAGGTAGACGTTGCCGTCCTTCGGGATCACCTGGCTGTACACGTCGTCGGCGAGCGTATGCCTTCCGCCCCCGAGCCAGAACGTCGTGCCCGGCGGGTGTTCCGACGTCTTGGCTGACAGCGAAACACCGGGCTCGACGACGACGGCGTGCTCCGGTTTCGGGAAACTCGCCGGTCCGGACGCGCAGACGGCCGGCGCCTCGGCCGCCGATGCCACGGCGGTGAAGGAGCCGGCCGTCAGGACCACCGACAGCGCGAACGCCGTCGTTCTCGCCCAATTCATACGATTCAAGGTAAATCACCGCGCGGTGCAGAGGAGGGACACGAACGAGTGGTCCTCAGACGTACTTGCGGAAAACAGGTTTCACCGGACGGCCGCCCGTCCATTGCGTCGGATCCTGGAACTCGAGGGCCTTCCGGTAGGTGGTGCAGGCCCGCGAGACGACGTCGATCGTCTTGTCGATGTCGGCTTCGGTCAGCCCGGCACTGACCACGAACGACGGCCCGATCACCCCGCCGGTGATCAGTTCCCGCAGGAACAGCGTCCGATATGGCTGCGACGGCTCACCCTTTTCGTCGAGCGTCGCGAAGACCAGGTTGCTCGCCCTGCCGCGCACGAGCACGTGGTCGCCGACCCCGGCGCTCGCGGCGACGTCGCGGACCCCGGCCGCGAGCCGGTCGCCCAGCGCGTGCAGCCGCGCGGTGATCCCTTCTTCGGCGTAGGTGTCGAAGACGGCGATCGCCGCGGCGAGGCAATGCGTCTCGGCGCCGTGCGTGGTCGAAAGCAGGAAGACCCGCTCTCGATGATCGCGCAGCCCGCCGAGTTCCATGTACTCCCGTTTGCCCGCCAGCGCCGAGACCGCGAACCCGTTCCCCAGCGCCTTGCCGAACGCCGAAAGATCCGGCGTGACGCCGTACAGCCCCTGCGCGCCGGCCTCCGACCAGCGGAACCCGGTGATCATCTCGTCGAACACCAGCAGGGTGCCGTACCGGTCGCACAGGTCCCGCAATCCGGCGAGATACCGAGGTGGCGGCTCGGTCTGGGTCGCGGCTTCCAGGACGAGGCAGGCGACTTCGCGCGACCGCAGCAGTTCTTCCGCGGCCGCGAGATCGCCGTAGGGGAAGGAGACCGTCAAGTCCGTCGTCTCGCCCGGAATCCCGGCGGACATCGGCGTGGTCCCGATGAACCAGTCGTCGGTGGAGAAGAACGCGTGATCGCGGCAGATCGCCACGAGTGTCCGTCCGGTCGCCGCCCGCGCCAGCCGGATGGCGGCCGTGGTGGCGTCCGAGCCGTTCTTCGCGAACTTCACCATCTCCGCGGTCGGCACGGCGGCGAGGAACCGCTCCGCGGCTTCGGCCTCGATGATGGACGGCCGGACGAAGTTGGCGCCCTTCTCGATCTCGGTCCGGACAGCCTCCAGGACCCGCGGGTGCGCGTGCCCGAGGCTGACCGCGCGAAGCCCGGAGCCGTATTCGATGTATTCGTTGCCGTCGACGTCCCACACGTGGCCGGCGAGGCCGCGCGCGATGACGGGTGAGTGGTCGTCGGGGTATTGGTCCTGGCCCTTGGCATAGGTGTGCGCGCCACCGGGGATCGCCCGGTGCAGTCGTTCGTTCGCCTGGTCGGAGCGCGGCAAGGGGCGGTTCACGGGATCACCTCGTGGTCGTCAGTGCGGCGGCTAGAGGAGGAGCGTGGGCGTCACGTTCGGACACCGCGCTGACCGGGAGCGGCCACGGGATGGCCAGTTCCGGATCGGCGTAGGAGATCGCGATGTCCTCGGCCGGGTCGTGCGGCCGGTCGATGCGGTAGGAGATGTCGGCGGGGTCGGTGAGCGCCTGGAACCCGTGCGCGCACCCCGCCGGGATGTACAGGGAGACCTGGGTCTCCCCGGACAGTTCGAACCCTTTCACCGTCCGGTAGGTGGGGGAGTCCGGCCGCAGGTCCACGATGACGTCGAAGATGGCCCCTGCCGAGCACCGGACCAGCTTGGCCTCGCCGCGCCCGCCGCGCAGATGCATCCCGCGCACGACTCCCTTGCGCGACCGCGAAAGGCTGTCCTGCGCGAAGCCGCCGGGGTCGATCCCGACCGACGCGACGATCTCGCTGTCGAAGGTGCGGCTGAAGAATCCGCGCTCGTCGGCGAACGGCGTCGGCGTGAAGAGGTACGCACCTTCGATTTCGGGAACCGCTTCGACCTTCATCGGATCTCCTCGGACGTGCGGAACAGCGTCTTGTCGAGAACGTCGTACTGCTTCTCCAGCAGTTTCCCCTTGGCGGCACTGCGGTCGCGCAGACGCTGCCAGAACTCCTCGGGTTTCGCCTCGAGTTCGGCGAGCTGCCGGACGAGCAGGTCGACGTCGACGTCGCGCGCGGACTGGCAGTACTCCGCCAGCCCCATGTTCGCCATGATGCTGTCCATCTTCTGCGAATAGCTGATCGAGATCGTCGGCTTCGCGAGCTTCAGCGAGCACAGGACGTTGTGATAGCGCGTCCCGACGACGGCCCCGAGCGCGGCGATCTCGGTGATCAGGTCGCCGAGCGTGGGCAGTTTCGCCGCAGTCACCTGGTTCGGGTCGAGGCCGGGCCGGTGTTCGCGCAGATCGGCGAAGATCTCCTCGACGACGGGGTCGTCGATCTCGTCGCCGGTGAGCAGCCGGACTTCACGCCCGTCGTCGACCAGCCTGCGCACGAACCGCTTCATGGCGTCCACATAGGACGAACGGATCTCCTCGCCGCGGCGCCGGTCGTCGTTGCCCCCGTGGAACTCCATGACGCCGACCCCGACGACGTCCGACGGCCGCCCGGCGGGGATCGGCAGGGCGAACGCCAGATCCGGGTAGAGGTCGTCCTTCGTGGTGTCGAGCCCCATCTCGGCCCAGGCGTCGCGGGACAGCTCGTCGCGGAAGGAGCGGTAGTGCGCGGAGCGGGCGGCGATCCGGTAGAGCCGTCGTGTGGTCCGCTGCCGGATGACGTTCGACCCGACGTTGAGCAGCGCGACCCGGGTCCCCCACAGCCTGCCCGACACCCCCAGTAGTGCCATCGCGTACGGGAAACCCCAGGGCCGCAAGGGAAGCGTGGTTTCGAGGACGCCGGCGCCCGGCACGATCACCACGTCGCACCGCCGGGTCCAGGAAAGGATCTTGAGTGTGTCGGCGACCTTGCCGACGCCCTTCAGCAGGGCCGCGAGCATCCCCGTCGTGTCGCGGTTGCGCGAGTAGTACCAGAGCAACGACTCCGCTTTGACGCCGTAGCGCGCCTCGACCTGCTCCGGTCCGGAGCAGAGGCAGCTGAGTTCCGCCTCCGGATGTCGCTGTCGCACGTACGCGAGTACGACTTCCAGTGATCCGTCATTGCCGATGTTCCCTGCCCCCAGGAGCCCGAAGAAGCCGACCCGGGGATGTCTTCGTTTTCTCGCTCCGGGGCGAGAGGTCACGACGTCCTCCTCTGCCGTCCAGGGACCACGGCGTCGATGTTCATTCCGTCGATTGCGGGTTCGGCGTCCTCGGCGCGGTCCTCGTTCCGGCCGCGGGACCGGTCGGCCAGCCAGGACGCGAGGTGCCGGTAGCACTCGCGCCGGTCGGCCGAGGAGAGCGGCGCCCGGCGGATACCGCCGACGAAGCCGCCGATGTACTCGCCGATCAGCCGCGGCATCGGGTTCCGCACCGGGTCGGCGCGCCGCGGGTCGAGATTCGAGCAGCGCTTCCGGATGCTCGGATTCGCCCGTTCGGCGCGGCCGGGGTGGTCGCGGCGGAAGTACTGCACCTCGGGGACCTGGTGGAACGGGCCGTGGAGGCTCAGTTCGGCGACGTAGGTGCGGTCGGCGTGGTGGTAGCTGTCGAGCGGTTTGACCCGGCGGAGCACGTTCGTGCGCATCACGCCGTAGAAGTCGTCGCCGCCGGTTTCGAACAGCAGGCTGCGGAACCGCGTCGGCGCGTGCGGCGAGTCCGTGGCCAGCGGATAGTCGAGCTTGTGGGTCACCGTTCCGTGGTCGTCGATGATGGCCTGCCAGCTGTGGGCGACGATCATGTCCGGCCGCTCGTCGAGCGCCTCGATACACAGTTTCAGCAGGTCACGGCCATAGAGGTCGTCATGTGACGCCCATTTGAACAGCTCGCCGCGGGCTTCGTCGAGGACGCGGTTGTGGTTCGGGGACGCGCCGACGTTCTTCGGCAGCCGCAGATACCGGATCCGGGCGTCGCGGCGCTCGTAGTCCCGGCAGATCTCTTCGGTGCCGTCCGTCGAAGCGTTGTCCGAAATGATCAGCTCGAAGTCCTCGTGGCTCTGGCCCAGCAGGGCGTCGAGCGATTCGGACAGGTACTCCTCGCCGTTGTAGACGGGCAGACCGATGCTGAGCCGCGGAATCCGGGTCATACCATTCCCACCTCTTCGTCATTGGTGCGTAGCGCGGGCGGCCGGTACTCGCGATACGCGACACGGAGCTGGTACCACCACATCGCGGCGCCCAGCCAGACCGAGAGCATCGAGCCCCACGCGGCACCTTCGGCGCCGTCGATGTAGGCGCCGATGATCCCGAAGACCACGTAGCCCACCGAGGCGACCAGCTGGGCACGGAGGCTGCGTTTGGCGTTGCCGAGGGCACGCAAGCCGGCGGCCGCGCCCGCGGTGAAGCCCGCGGCGGTGACCGACAGGGTGACCGGCAGGATCAGCGGCTCGGCCGCGTCCCAGACCGACCCCATGATCCAGCGGCCGACGTCGTGCGGCACCAGGATCAGCAAACCGAGGCCCCACAACAGAGCCGCCCCCGCCTGACCTCCGCCGAGCACCACGCAGAAATTCTTCAGCCGGTGCGGGGCGCGTTGCAGGACGCGGGCGCCTTCGGCCACCGTCGTGAGCGAAAGCCCCATCAGCAGGGCGAGGAACGGCCCGAGCAGCTGCTCGGCACCGCGGACCGCGCCGACCGCCGTGATCCCCGCGATCGCCCCGAGCCCATACGCGCGCAGCTGCGACGAGCCGGCGTTGCTGACGTTTTCGATCAGGTAGCGCACGCTGAGGTCGCGCTGCTCCTTCACCCAGCCCGTCATCGCGGAAAGCCTCGGCACGATGCCGGTCTGGAACAGCCCGTAGATCGCCGCGACCGCGCCGGCCAGCCCCCACGCCAGGACGAAGGCGACCACGGTGCCGAAATGCGCGGCGATGGCCAGCGCCGGGATCAGCGCCACACCCCACACCGTGTCGTTGACGAACGCCTTCTTGCCGTCGCCCTTGGCGAACAGCGCGAACCGCCACGCGTCCTGCAGCATCAGCCCGGGCAGCACGACGCCGAGCGCGATGAACACCCCGCCCAGCGGCTGCACCGCGAGGAAGCCGACGATCACGCTGATCAGGCCGGTCGCCAGGCCGACACCGATCGCCGTTCCCGCCGCTCTCGCCACCGCACGGCGCCAGGCGTCCTCCGAGACCGCGGAGAAACGCACCATCATCGGGTCGGTGGCCAGGCCGCGCGACAGGTTGAGCACCACGCCGTAGGTCACCCACGCGAGACTGAACATGCCGAAGGCGAAAGTCCCGAGCGAGCGCGCGACGAACAGCCCGACCGCGAAGTTGGTCAGGCTCGAAACGGCCTGGTCGCCGAGGCCCCAGCTGAGCCTGCCCGCCATGGCGCGTACGGCCCCGGAGGCCAAGGTCGCCCGATGTCTCCCGCCTGCCACCCGCGTCACTCCTTCAGCAATCCGGCGCCCTGCAGCGCGTGAGCGGCGGCGACGACGGAATCGAAGGGGAGACCGGATCGCTGGGCGACGTCGAGCAGGCTGTGCTCGCCGTCCGAAAGGTTGAGCACCCAGAGCATCGCCATCTGGGCCGCCTTGGCGTCACTGCGGCCGCCGAGGGAGTCGTAGAGCCCGCGTTTGCCGAGCTGCGGCTCGCCGTACGGGCTCAGGTTCACGTAGCGGCGGTTCCGGTCCAGCACGGAGAATGCCTCGGCCAAGGTCGCGAGGGTGTCCTCCATCGCCTCGGTGGACACGAAATCCAGGTTGTCCGCCGACGTGTGGTACTCGGGATAGCCGGCGTACGGCGTCCTGGTCAGCGAGCCGACGCCGAGGTTGAACCCGGGCGAGCAGAACTGCCGCTCGTCGTAGCCGTACGGCGAGAAGTCCAGGACCTTGTGCGGTTTCCCGGCGAGGACGAACTCGAGCACCTTGTCGATCTCGGCGTCCCCGCGGCGGCTTCGCTTGTAGGTGAGCGAGCCGGGGTCGCCCGCGCAGGCGAGCACGACGCCTGCTTTGACCTTGCCGAGCCGTTCGGTGTTGCGCGCGAGCCAGGTGATCGCGCCGATCGTGCCCGGCATGAACAGGAACCGGTACGTGAAGTGCGGTTTCCTCGCGGCCAGCCGCTGTGCGAGCGCCGCGGCGACGGCGATGCCCGCGAGGTTGTCGTTGGCGAGCGACGGATGGCAGGTGTGGCACGACACCAGCACCTCGTCGGTGACCTCGCCGGGGACCACGTGCTCGGCGTAGGTCAGGTGCCCGTCGTCCAAAGTGGACTCGATCCGGACCTCGTAGTCGCCGTCCGGCAACGCGTCGAGGGTGTCCTGCGCCAGGCAGAAACCCCACGTCGGCGAGTAGTAGCTCGTGCGGTACGGCACCAGCGACGGCTGCTCGGGCAGGGTGTGGAGATGCTCACGCAGCTTCGCCAGCGGCATCGTCCCGGCCACCGGAACGCTGTACCCGACGACGTGCAGGTTCGACTCCTGGAAGTCGACGACCTTCCGGCCGGCCGGGTCCTTCACCCAGGCGTCACGGATGTTCCACTCCTGCGGAACGGTCCAGTCGAGCACCTGGGTCCCGGTCGGCACCTCGTGGACGTCGAGCGGGATGTGCTCGCCGAGGATCTCCAGCGTGGCGCGGACGCCGTCGCCGGTGATGCTGCGGCAGAGCGGATACAGGCGCTCGACCAGCTCCCGCAGGTCGGCGCCCGTGTCCAGGGGTTCGTGCGTCATCACCGTCGCCGCAGGGTTTCGTCGATCTCGCCGGCGGCGGTCCGCGCGTTGAGCGTGGCCAGCCTGGTGAAGGTGTTCTTGAAGTCGTGCGCGGTCAGGCCGTGCGTGCGGTAGGCGTAGATCAGGTCGAGCGCGCCGTCCTTGACCGACCAGTCGCATTCGAAACCGGGGATCGCCTCGCGGAAACGGGAGAAGTCGACGCGGTAGGAACGCGGGTCGCCCGCGGATTCGCCGGTGATCCGCAGTTTCGCGCTGGGGACCGCCTCGACGACCTGCTGCGCGATCTCGGCCACGGTCACGTTGTTGCGTTCGGTGCCGATGTTGAACGCCTTGTCGTGGACGGCCTCCTTGGGCGCGACCAGCGCGGCCTCGAAGGCACGCGCGATGTCCTTGGCGTGCACCAGCGGCCGCCACGGCGTCCCGTCCGACAGCACGAGGATCTCGCCCGAGACGTGGGCGTGCGCGGTGAGGTTGTTGAGCACGATGTCCGACCGCAGCCGCGGCGAGAAGCCGAACGCGGTGGCGTTGCGCATGTACACCGGGGTGAAGCCGTCGTCGGCGAGCTCGTGGAGGTCGTCCTCGACCCGCACCTTCGACTCGGCGTACGGCGTCACCGGGCGCAGCGGCGCGTCCTCGTCGACCAGGCCGTCTCCGCCCGAAGCGCCGTAGACCGAGCACGTCGAGGCGTAGAGGAACCGCTGGACTCCCGCGTCCTTCGCCAGCCTCGCGAGCTTGACCGAGGCGTGGTGGTTGATGTCGTAGGTGAGCTCCGGGGCCAGCGAGCCCAGCGGATCGTTGGACAACGCGGCGAGGTGGATCACCGCGTCCACCCCGGTCACGTGCTCGGCCGTGACGTCACGGAGGTCGACGTCGTAACCCTTGGGGTCGTCGGGCTTCGGGCCCAGCACGCAGGTGTCGAAGAGACCGGAGTCGAGGCCGACGACCTCGTGGCCTTCGGCGGCCAGCACCGGGGCCATCACCGTGCCCAGGTAACCCTTGTGCCCGGTCAGCAGCACACGCATGGCTTTCAGCCTTTCGGAGTGAGGTCGAGCGTCAGTTTCTTGAGGTCGAAGGCCTCCGCGTAGCGCTGCCCGCATTCGATGCCGCGAATGCGGGCGAGGCCGAGGAAGGCTTCCCGGTCGTACCAGGGCCGATGCCGCTGGGAGGCGTAGTGCTCCTGCAACAGCCGGACCTTCTCTTCGGCGAGCTCGGGCGTGAGCGGCACGTACGCGGTGGGTTTGGCGAGGTCGCCGTCCCATTTCGCGATCTCGTACTCCAGTTGGAGATGGGTACGGAACACCGTCGGCACCAGCGTCGCCAGCCCGCGGTGATCCTGGTGCGCGTCGGCCGTGCGCGGGGAGAGGACGAGGTCCGGGTCTGTGCGGCGGCGCAGCTCTTCGAGGGCGTTCTTGGCCTCTTCCCAGTGCGCGGGGAACCGGCCGTCGGGCAGTTTGAGCACCGTGACCTCGACGTCGGCGCCGGGGCAGAAGGCCGCGAGCGCGGCGCGCTCCTCGGCTTCCCGTTCGGTGCCGCCGCCGGAAAGGACGAGCGCGTCCACCCGGACCCCCGGGTTGGCGGCGCAGAGCGTCAGCAGTGTGCCGCCCGCCCCGATGGCGATGTCGTCACAATGCGCGCCGAGCGCGACGACCCGCCGGACGCCGCCCGTGCCGAGTCCGATCACGCCGTGCTCGCGGGTTCGCGTTCCCAGCGTGCCCACGGGCGATCGCCGTGCGCGTAGGCGTCGTCCAGCTGGACGCGTTCCTTGACGGTGTCGGTCGGCTTCCAGAACCCGCGGTACGGGTACGCCAGCAGCTTGCCCTGTTTGGCGAGTTCGCCGCAGCCGTCGGCCACCAGGTCGCCGCCCTCGGGGATGTGGTCGAAGATCTCCTGGCGCAGCACGAAATACCCGCCGTTCTCCCACAGCGGCATCTCGCTGACCGGGGTCAGCGCGCCGATGCGGCCGTCCTCGCCCATCTCGACGCAGTGGAACGACGACTGCGGTGGCACGACCATCATCGACGCGCCGGCGTCGGATTCGGTGAACCGCTCGATCATCTCCGGCAGCGGCGCGTCGGTGAGGACGTCGGCGTAGTTGGCGAGGAACATCTCGTCGCCCTGAAGGTACGGGCGCACCCGGCGCAGGCGCTCGCCGATGGCCGATTCGAGACCGGTCTGCACGAAGGTGATCGACCAGTCCGCGATATCGGTCGAGAGCAGTTCCGCCTTGCCGTTCCGCAGGACGAAATCGTTGGAGGTGGTCTCTTCGTAGTTGAGGAAGAACTCCTTGATGTGGTGCGCGCCGTAACCGAGGCAGAGGACGAACTCGGTGTGCCCGAAATGCGCGTAGTAGCGCATCACGTGCCAGATCAGGGGTCTGGGGCCGACCATGGCCATCGGCTTCGGCACGTCGGACGCGTCACCGTTGCGCATCCGCATGCCGTAGCCGCCGCAGAAGAGGACTACCTTCACGACTTCACCTCGACGATTTCCAGGTGCGGGATGGGGAAGACCAGTTTTCCGCCCCATTCGTCCACATAGGACAATTGGGCGGTCAGCTCCTTCCGGAGGTTCCACGGAAGGACGAGCACGTAGTCGGGTTTGTCCGCCTCGATGCGTTCCGGCGGCAGGATCGGGATCCGGGTTCCGGGGGTGAACCGGCCGTGCTTGTACGGGTTCCGGTCGACGGTGTAGCGCAGGACGTCCGGGCGGATACCGCAGTGGTTCAGGAGCGTGTTCCCCTTGCCGGGGGCGCCGTAACCGACGACGGTCTTGCCTTCGAGCGCCGCGTCGGTGAGGAACTTGTTCAGGTCCAGCCGGACCTTGGTGACCCGCTCGGAGAATTCGGTGTAGCCGGACATTTCGTGCAGCCCGGCGGCCTTCTCGGCGTCGAGGACCTGGGTCATCCGCTCGCTCGGCTCACCCGCGACGGCCTCCGGACGTGCCCACAGCCGGATCGAACCGCCGTGGGTGGGGAGCAGTTCGACGTCCACAACGGACAACCCGCCGCGCGCGAGGGCCCGGCGCGCGGATTCCACCGTGTAGTACTGGAAATGCTCGTGATAGATCGTGTCGTACTGGTTGTCCTGGATCAGCGTCAGCAGGTGCTGGACCTCGATGCTGACCCAGCCGTCGTCGGCGACCAGGGCGCGGAGCCCGTGCGTGAAACCGATGACGTCCGGGATGTGCGCGTAAACGTTGTTCGCCACGACGAGGTCGGCGGGACCGTGTTCGTCGCGGACCTCTTGGCCGGTCTCGGGGCTGAGGAAAGCGGTCTTCGTCGGCACCCCGGCGTCACGCGCGGCTTGGCCGACGTTCACCGAAGGTTCCACGCCAAGACAGCGGATCTGCTGTGCCACAACGTGTTTGAGCAGATATCCGTCGTTGCTGGCGACCTCGACGACGAACGACGAATCGTCGAGCCCGAGCCTCTCGACCGCGCCGTCGACGAACGTCTTCGCGTGCTCGACCCAGGAAGCGGAATATGACGAGAAGTACGCGTACTCGGTGAAAGTCTCTTCCGGGGTGATCAGCGGCGGGATCTGGGCCAGCCAGCATTCGGTGCAGACCCGCAGGTGCAAGGGGTACGTCGGCTCCGGCTCGCCGAGCTGCTCCGCGGTGAGGAAACGTTCGCACGGCGGCGTCGCCCCGAGGTCGACGACACTGGCGAGATGGGCCGAGCCGCAGAGTCGGCAGGTGGTCATCGAGAGGCTCCTTGGCTCGCGTCACGTATCCCAGACGTCGGCACCTCGGGTCGCCTCGTTACATGCCTTCCAGGGGTCTCACGCTTCCGTCTCACAACCGAAACCTGTCGTCTCGGCCATCGGCGCAGAGCCCTCCGCCATCCGGGCGCGGGCACTCCGGCCGACTCGCGTTTAGCGGACTGAACGCGATGCGCCCCGGCCCACGCCCCGGATCGCGTTTAGCCCGCTAAACGCGCCCCGCGAACCCCTCGCTCCTCGCGTTTAGCCGACTAAACGCGCCCCGCAGGTCCCTCGCGCCTCGCGTTTAGCCGACTAGACGCGCCCCGCAGGTCTCCTCGCGCCTCGCGTTTAGCCGACTAGACGCGCCCCGCAGGTCTCCTCGCGCCTTGCCCGACTCGCGTTTAGCCCGCGCACCTCGCGTTTAGCCGACTAAACGCGAGGTGCGAGCCCCTCGCGCCGCGCCCTCGGACCCGCCTCGCGTTTAGCCCGCTAAACGCGACCCGCGAGCCCTCGCACACCTTGCGAGACCGGCGCGGACGTCGCGAAAGCCACTTTCGCGACGTCAGATGTCCCGAAAGTGGCTTTCGCGGCACCCGCCCGCCACGCGCCCTCGGACCGGATCGCGTTTAGCCCGCTAAACGCGATCCGGCGCTCCACACCCGGCCCAGCCCGCGTGAAGGCCCCCTTCCCTCGGCTCAGCCGAGGGAAGGGGGCCTTCACGCGCCTCACCGGTCACTCCGCGTTTAGCGGGCTAAACGCGATCCGGCCGGCGGAGCCCGTCACACCGTCAAGAGACCACCAGCGCGTAGTCCGCGTCGGTCGCCGACGTCTCCGGGTGCCCGTCGGCGTTCACCTGCGTCGCCACGACCTCCACCGTCCACGTACCCGCGGCAGGCTTCTCCAGGATGACGTTCTCCACCGTGTCGACCGTGTTCGGCGAGCCGCCCGCGGTCGAGAAGTTGCCCGCCTTCAGCCCGTTGTTGCCGTAGTAGACGGTCCCGTTCGGCGCGGTGACCTTCAGGGTCAGGTCGTTGACCCTGGTGACCGACGCGCTCGGCGAGCCCGCCGGGTCGGTGTAGGCCAGCGTCGCCTTGAACTGCTTGGTCCCGTTCACCGTGACCGTGTACTTCTTCGACTGCCCGGTGCCCAGCAGGTCGGTCTCGTTCACCAGCACCGGCAGTTTCCACCCGTTCGCCTTGGCCTGTTCGTGCAGGTACCGCACGTTCGCGGTGCCCCAGCCCTGATGTGTCCGGGTCAGGTCGTGCGAGGTGCCGCTGAACGCGAACTGGTCGGCGCCGTTGATCAGCAGCGCCTTCGCGGTCGCGGCGTGCGGGCGGCTCGCGAAGACGTCGCGGCCCTTGCCGGGGCCGCCGTCGAACACGCCGTCGGCCCACATCTGGAACAGCAAACCGGCGTTCCCGCAGGTGATCGGGGTCGCGCCGCTCGTGCCGCCGAACGACGTCGTGTACGAGGTGTCACTGCTCGAAGACGTGGTGTCGATCCGGTCGTAGTAGTTCGACAGTTCCGGTTTGATCCGGCCGTCGGCGGCCGGGCCGATGCTGGCGCCGCCGCTCCACTTGTCGTCGGTGCGGCCCAGCGTGTTGTAGTGGTACTGCCCGCCGACCGAGAGCACGTTCTTCGACCAGGCCTGCGGCCGCGACTGCTGGGTGCCCGCGTTGCTCTGCGACTGGCAGATCAGCAGGTCGTGATCGAAGACGATCTTGTCCAGCTCGGCGGAGACCGAGTTGTAGGCCGTGGTCAGCCCGCCGCCCCAGCTGTTGCTCTGGAACACCGCGCGGTACTTGCCGGCCGGGTCGACCAGTTCCTTGGTGTGGGCGTAGCGGTCCGGCTTGTTGTAGGTGGCGAAGATCCCCTGCGCCTCGGGCAGCAGCCCACGCTGCGGCGCGCTCACGCCCGAAGCGAAGATCTGGCCGTAGGTCGAGGTCCCGTGGCTGGTGCTGGTGGAGTTCGACCCGTGCATCACCGTCGGCCGCGCCTTGAACTCCTGGTGCGTGACGCGCAGCCCGCCGTCCATCACCTCGCCGCGCACGCCCTGGCCTCGGTAGCCGCCGACACTCTCGAGGTAGTTCGCGCCGCTGCTCTCCCTGGCGTTGGCCATGTCGGTCTCGGGCGCGGTGATCGCGCCGACCGCGAGCACTTCGGCCCCCTGCGCCACGGTGGCGGCTTGCCCGGAGCCGAGTTTCGCGACGATGTGCTGCCCGCTCTTCGAGATCGCCTCGATACCACCGCCGAGCCGCAGGATCCGCTCGGCCACGGCGCGCTGGTCCCGCGCGTCCGCCTCGACCAGCGTCACCAGATGGCTACCGGTCGCGGCCGTCGAGATCTCCATCTTGTCGTCCGGCCGGTATTCGCCGAGCCAGCGGACGAAAGCCAAATCCGCCACCGATTCGCGGTTCTCCGGCTTCACCCGGACCACGTAGGCGAAATCGGGAATGTAGGTCCCGATCCGCACGCCGAGTGAGCGCAATTTCCCGCGTTGCGCGTCGGTCAGCGCGCTTCGGACCTGGAGCAGGTACGCGCCCTTCCAGTCCTGGCTCGCCGCCGTGCGCTGGGTCAGCGGGTCGAAGGTCCTGCTGGCCAGGCGGATGAACTGGGGGTCTTCGGCGGAGGGGGCGGCGACCGCCGCCCCGCTCGTCAGTAGCATCGCGCCGATCACGGGCGCGAGGAAGCGGACAGACTTCGGCCGTGGCATGAAATACCTCCGGGGAGCTCTGCAGGGGAGAGGTCTTTCGAAGGTACCGGCCGAAAAGCGTGATGATCAGCCGCTGAACGGCCCAGCCGATTTTCGGTAATGCGGGAAATGGAGCATAAACGGTTAAAAACTGATTCAGGAGATTTCGTCGATCGCCCCGCTGAACCGCGTCAGCCGCTCGCGTTCCTCTTCGTCGAGCCGCCGCGCGCTGCCTTCGGGCAGGGTGCACGCGATCCAGATGGTGCGGCAGCGCGCGTAGACGGCCCGTTCGTCACGCAGTCTGCTGTTCACCACGACATCGCAGGTGCCGATCCGGCCGACCACGGTCTCCACCTCGACCGGATGGTCCCGGAACGTCAGCCTGCGCAGGTAGCTGACGTTGTGCTTCGCGATCAGGTACGCCGGTCCCTTGGCCTGGAAAAGGTGCTCACGCCGCGGGTCGAGCAGCGCGCTCTGGGCTTCCTGGAAGTACTCCAGCAGCCGCACGTTCCCGACGTGGCCGAGGCAGTCCAGGTCGGCGACACGCAGGCGATGGCGGTGGAGGTGGATCTCGGGAGCGGGACGCGCACTGGTCGTCCCCAGCGGATGTGCGTGCACGAAGTGGATCTTCAACGATCGCGTGGTGTTCCGGCCGCGCGGCGCAACGGACACCGGCCCGGTTCACTCCATCAGGGTTTCGGAGAGCTCCCGGATCGCGGCGGTCTCGGCGGTGTGGATGTCCCGGATCAGGTCGCTCATCGTGCCGAAGAGTTCACGGGCCTCGCCGTCGGTGAACGGTGTTTCGTCGTTGTAGTGCGCGCGCAGTTTCCACATTTCCGCACCGGCCGTCGCGGCGGGCTCCTGCCCCGCGTCGCCCTCCCGGACACCCGCCGACACCGCGCTGACCAGCCCGCGCACCCAGGCGAACTCCGTGTTCGACGCCGGGACGGCCGTCTCGGCCAGTTCGGCCCAGCGTTCGCCGATGCCGCGCCAGGTCGACGCCTGTTCGGCCAGCGACGGCAATTCGAGCAGACTGGAGGCTTCGGTGAGCGCGTCGGCGAACAGCCCGCGCAGGTGCCCGCCCTCCATTCCGGCCGGGGTGACGCTCTCCCAGACGTTGAACAGCGCGCCGACGAGCCCGCGCCGCTCGCCGAACGCGCGCGGCCAGCCCTTCGGGTCACGTTCGTCGGTCATCGCCTTCGCCCAGCGTCCCCAGGCGGGCAGCGAGAACGACTTCGACGGCGCAGAGAGGTTCCGGACGCAGTCCGTCAGCCCGCCGCGCACGGCCGTCCTCCAGTCGGGGACCTCGCCGGGTTCGATCGTCGCGAGCAGGTTCTTGTATGAGCCGACCCGCCCGCGTGCGGCGTCGAACGCCTTCCGATCGACCGTCAACGGGGCGAGGTTCCGGTCGTCGACCAGCACCCGGCCGTCCTCTTCGCCGTACGCGACGACGAAGTGGCCGCCACCTCCGGACATCTCCGGTGGCAGGTGCCAGTAACCGAGCGACTCGCGGTCGGGGAGGACGATCACCGGCCGCCCCGCTTCGAGGTCGGTGGTGAGCCGCTTGGCGGCGGCGCGTTTGCCACCGGTGGTGTGGATGTCGAGACCGAGCCCGAGACGGTCCACTGTGGACTTGAGCCATTCCTGGGGATACTGCCAGCGCGCGCGGAAACCGAACACGATCGTCGACATCGTTTCGTGCGCGAAGTCCCACAGAATGTAGCCGGCCCCGATCCCGCCGGAGACGGCGAAGACCAGCGCCTCGCCGGGCGGCTTCCCGTCCGGGCCTTCGACACCGTGATGCGCCAGTACGGCGGCCACAGCCGAGACGTCCGGTTGCAGCCCGCCGCGCAATTCGTACTCGGTCACCCCGCCATCATGCCCGCTCCGGCGTCAGAAGTCCCGGATCAGGGAAACCCTGCCGCGCAAGGGATCCGCGACGTACACCGTCCTGGTGCGCTGGTCGATCGCGACTGCGCCGGGGTTCACGCCGAGCGACAGGTCGCCGGTGAGCAGGCTGGTCCTGCCGTCGATCCTGGCGAGGCCGTTCGGGCCGCCGTTGGCGTAGACGGTGTTCGATCCTTCGTGGACCGCGAGCGCCGAAGATTCCGAGCGCAGCAACACGGTCGCCTTCTCCTTGCGCGCGCCCGTGTCCACGATGGACAGATGATGGATCGCCGAATTCGCGACGAACACCGTCCCCGACGCGCTGTGCACGGCGACTCCGGTCGGTGATTTGCCGACGGGGATCCCGCCGGTGAACCTGCCCGCGCCGATGTCGAAGACCTCGAGTGAGTCGGTGGCCGTGCTGGTGCAGTACGCGAGCTTGCGCCCGCTGTCGACCGCCGTCGACGACAACCCCCGCGTGGGGCCGGGGACGAGGTCCAGCAGGCGGCAGCCGACGCCGTCGATGACGGCCAGTGTCCCGGTGAGGGCGCTGGCCGCGTAGATGCGGTTCGCCTGCTCGTCGACGTCGACAGTGGACGCGCCGGGACCGGCGGGCACCACGCTGACGACCTCGTTGGCCCGCCCGTCCAGCACGAGGACGGTCCCGGCGGGCGGGTTCGCGACGAAGACCCTGTTCGTCACGGTGTCCACGGCCATTCCGGCGGGTTCGCCACCGACCGGGATCACGTCGGCGACCGTGCCGGACCGCGAGTCGAGAACGACGATCGTGCCGGTGGACGGGTCGGAAACGTACGCGAAGCCGGTGACGGAATTCACCGCGACCGCCTCCGGGGCGCCTCCGACCTCGACGAGTAGTACTTTTTCGGCTCTGGCCGCCGGCGCGAAGGCGACTGCGGAGGCGCCGGCCGCGGCCAGCGTGAGCAGGGCTCGGCGGCTCAGTTCGGGTCCTCGCACAGGCGCCTCCCGATGATCGTTCCGAGGTTCGACGATAACCCGCGAGCCGAGCACGCGAAGGAACTTCGCGTCCCCCGATCGCGTTGTTTCCGATGAGTAACCCCACCCCGCGGAATGGAAGGAGCAGGACGCCGTGCACAAACACCAGAACGGCCTCAAGACCGTCGTCCTGCTCGGCCTGCTGTCCGCGCTCATCGTCGGGATCAGCGGTTTCTTCGGGCGGGGCGCCCTGGTCATCGGGCTGGTGGTGGCGCTCGGGGTCAACGCGTACGCCTACTTCAACTCCGGCAAGCTGGCGCTGCGGGCCATGCGCGCCCGCCCGATTTCGGAGGCCGAGCACCCGGCCATGTACCGGATCGTGCGGGAGCTGGCGACCACCGCGCGGCAGCCGATGCCGCGGCTCTACGTCAGTCCCACCCCGGCCCCGAACGCCTTCGCCACCGGCCGCAGCCCCCGGCACGCGGCGGTGTGCTGCACCACCGGCATCCTCGACCTGCTCGACGAACGCGAACTGCGGGCGGTGCTCGGGCACGAGCTGTCGCACGTCTACAACCGCGACATCCTGATCTCGTGCGTCGCGGGCGCGCTGGCGAGCGTGATCAGCGTGATCGCCAACATCGCGATGTTCACCAGCGTCTTCGGCGGCGGCAACCGCGAAGACGGCGACAGTCCGCTGGTCGGGCTGATCCTGGTCCTGATCGGACCGATCGCGGCTGCGGTGGTGAAGCTCGGGGTGAGCCGCTCGCGGGAGTTCCAGGCCGACGCGTCGGGCGCGGAACTCACCGGAGACCCGCTCGGGCTGGCGTCGGCGCTGCGGAAGCTCGACCAGGGTACGCGCGCGGCCCCGCTCGTACCGGAGCCGAAGCTGGTCTCGCAGTCGCACCTGATGATCGCGAACCCGTTCCGGCCGGGCGGCGGCCTCACGAAGCTCTTCTCGACCCACCCGCCCATGGCCGAACGCATCCGGCTCCTGGAAGAAATGGCGCGCCACCCCCACTGACCAGCCGGATCGCGTTTAGCCCGCTAAACGCAGGTGGGCCCCCGGATCGCGTTTAGCCCGCGAAACGCAGGTGGGGCCCCGGATCGCGTTTAGCCCGCGAAACGCAGGTGGGGCCCCGGATCGCGATTAGCCCGCTAAAGGCGACGCGCCCTCCGGATCGCGTTTAGCCCGCGAAACGCAAGTGCCCCCTCAGATCGCGATTAGGGGGCTAAACGCAGGTCGGCGCCGGCGTCTCACCCCATGGGAGCGGGAATCGAGGGGGAGGTGCGCGAGTTCCCCGGGCATGGGTTCCGCACAGCAGTTGCACCTCGCGGTCGCGCTCGACGGGGCCGGCCGGCATCCGGCCGCCTGGCGGGTCTCCGACGTCCGCCCGGCCGCCTTGTTCACCGCCGCTCACTACCTAGCCCACGCGAAGCTCGCCGAAGCGGCTTCGCTCGACTTCGTCACCCTCGACGACACCCTCGCGCTCCAGCCCGGAGGTGAGGAAGTCGTCCGGGGACGGCTCGACGCCCTGCTGACCTTCGCCGCGCTAGCCCCGCTGACCAGCCGAATCGGCCTGGTCCCGACAGTCACCACCACGCACACCGAGCCGTTCCACATCTCGACGGCCGTCGCTTCGCTCGACTTCGCGAGCCGCGGCCGCGCAGGCGTCCTCGCGGTGCCTTCGCGCACCGAAGCCGAGGTCGCGCACTTCGGCAGGCGCACCCTGCCGTCCGAGGCAGATGCCGAAGCGGAAAACGCCGAGGTCGTCGACGTCATCGCGCGCCTCTGGGACAGCTGGGAGGACGACGCGATCATCCGCGACGAGCCGACCGGCCGCTTCATCGACCGTGACAAACTCCATTACGTCGACTTCGAGGGCCACTTCTTCAGCATCAAGGGACCTTCGATCACGCCGCGCCCGCCACAAGGGCACCCCGTCGTCGCGGTGTACGGCGACTCGCCGTACGCGCACGGCGCCGACGTCGTCCTGATCGACGAGCCCCGCGGCGCCCGTGAGCGCTTCCCGGACGCCAAACTCCTGGCCGGCCTGACGATCGTGCTCGCCGAGACCGAGCAAGCGGCCCTCGACCGCCGCCGGACGCTGGAGACCTACGCGCCCTTCCCGCCTGGGCTGAGCTTCACCGGCACTCCCGCCGGCCTCGCGACCGAGCTGCCCGGCCTCGCGGCGTCCAACGATCTCGACGGTTTCCACATCCGGCCCGCGGTCCTGCCCGACGATCTGGCGCTCTTCACCGCCGGGACCATCCCCGCGCTTCAGGCCGCCGGCGCGTTCCGCCAGGCCTACACCGGCACCACCCTGCGCGACCATCTCGGCCTCGGGGTCGCCGCCAACCAGTACGCGGAGGCGTGACAGATGCCCAAGCAGGTCAAACTCGCCGCACACTTTCCCGGCGTCAACAACACGACCGTGTGGAGCGACCCGCGTTCGAGTAGCCAAATCGACTTTTCGTCCTTCGAACATCTCGCGCGCACGGCTGAGCGGGGCAAGTTCGACTTCCTCTTCCTCGCCGAAGGCCTGCGCCTGCGCGAACACGCGGGCAAGATCCTCGATTCCGACGTCGTCGGGCGGCCGAACACCACCACCGTGCTGGCCGCGCTGTCGGCGGTCACCACCCGGCTCGGGCTCGCGGGCACGCTGTCGTCGACCTTCAACGAGCCGTACGAGGTCGCGCGGCAGGTCGCGAGCATCGACCACCTCTCGGGTGGCCGCGCCGCGTGGAACGTCGTCACCTCACCGGACGCCTGGACGGGGCAGAACTTCCGCCGCGGTGGCTTCCTGAACCGTGAAGACCGCTACCGCCGCGCGGAGGAATTCCTCGCCACCGTGCGTGAGCTCTGGGACAGCTGGGCACCCGACGCGTTGGTGGGGGACAAGGAGAACGGCGTCTTCGCCCGCGGCATCGAGCGCTTCGTCCACAGTGGACCGCAGTTCGACATTCGCGGTGCGTTCACCGTCCCGAGGAGTCCGCAGGGGCAGCCGATCGTCATCCAGGCGGGCGACTCCGACGAAGGCAGGGAGTTCGCCGCCAAGACCGCCGACGTCATCTTCAGCCGCCACGGTTCACCGGAAAGCGGCAAGGAGTTCTTCGCCGACGTCAAGCGCCGGCTACCCGCTCACGGCCGCGAACCCGGCGAGCTGCTGATCATGCACGCGGCGACCTTCGTCCTCGGCGACACCGAGGAGGACGCGCACGAGTACGCCCGCGAGATCCGCTACCAGCAGGTGCGCCCGGCGACGGCGATCCAGTTCCTCGAACAGGTCTGGAGCCGCGACCTCTCCGCCTACGACGCCGACGGCCCGCTCCCCGAGATCGACCCGGATCCCGACGCCGAACCGCTGACCTGGGGCCGCGTCCGGCACGAGAAGGATCCTCTCGCCGTGGCCGCGAAATGGCGCGCGATCGCGGAGGAGAAGAAGCTCTCGATCCGCGAACTCGTCATCGAGGTGACCGCGCGCCAGCAGTTCGTCGGCACCGCCCGCCAGGTCGCGGAGTCGATCGACGAGTACGTCCAGAGCGACGCCGCGGACGGGTTCGTGCTGGTACCGCACCTCACCCCGGGAGGGCTGGACGCGTTCGTCGACGACGTCGTTCCGTACCTGCAGGAACGGGGTGTCTTCCGGCCGGACTACACCGGCGACACCCTGCGCGAGCACCTGTTCAGCCGGTAGCACCCTGAGTGCGCGCGACGTTCATCAGATATTCGCCGTAGCCGGACTTCGCCAGCTTCGCGCCGAGCGCGTAGCACTGCTCGGCGTCGATGAAGCCCATACGCAGCGCGACTTCTTCGAGACAGGCGATCCGGACGCCCGTCCGGTGTTCGAGGACCTGCACGAACTGGGCCGCCTCCAGCAACGAGTCGTGCGTGCCGGTGTCGAGCCAGGCGAACCCGCGGCCGAGGTCGATCAGGGTCGCGCGGTCTTGGCGCAGGTAGGTGAGGTTGACGTCCGTGATCTCCAGCTCCCCGCGCGGCGAGGGCTTGAGGTCACGGGCGATCTCGACGACCTGGTTGTCGTAGAAGTACAGGCCGGTGATGGCCTTGTTCGACTTCGGCTTCTCGGGTTTCTCCTCGATGGAGAGGAGTTTGCCGTCGGCGTCGATCTCGCCGACGCCGTACCGCTGCGGGTCCTTGACCGGATAGCCGAACAGCACGCAGCCGTCGAGCGAGGTCGCCGCGGTCTGCAACCTGCTGGAGAACCCCTGGCCGTAGAAGATGTTGTCGCCGAGCACGAGCGCGACGTCGTCGTCGCCGATGAAGTCCGCGCCGATGACGAACGCCTCGGCCAGCCCGTTCGGAGCGGCCTGCTCGGCGTAGCTGAAACTGAGCCCGAACTGGCTGCCGTCGCCGAGCAGCCGCCGGAAATGCGGCAGGTCCACCGGCGTCGAGATGATCAGGATCTCGCGGATCCCGGCGAACATCAGCACCGAGATCGGGTAGTAGATCATCGGTTTGTCGTAGACCGGTAGCAGCTGTTTCGATATCGCCTGGGTGATGGGATGCAGACGCGTCCCACTGCCCCCCGCCAGCACGATGCCCTTCATGCGATGTCCCCGCTTCGTCGCCGATCGCTCGGGGCCTCACACTACCGGGTGGCTCAGAACGCCGGGCCCTTCGCGAAGTACGCCTTGCAGCCGGCGTTGTTCTCGGTGGAGATCTGCAACACGTTCTTGCCGCCGTCGACGGGCAGCAGCGTCGAGCTGTAGTTGGGGCAGAAGTTGTCGTGGATCCCGGTGATGTGCACCGGGGCCGGGAGTTCGTACCAGTGCCCGGTGCCGAAGTTGTCGTTGGCCAGCAGCACCTTGCCGTTCTTGCCCTGGGGGACCCCGGCGGCGTTGGTGTAGATCTGCCCGACCATCACCAGCCGCACCCCGTTCGGGCCGCCGGGGAACAGCGTGACCGTCTGGGCATGCTGGAAGTAGTTGCCGTTCGCGGTGGTGACGCGGGTGCCGGGGTCGAGGGGATCGCCCCAGTTGGCGCCGTCGGAGGAGATCTTGAAGTACGGGTCGCAGAACCGGTCGCGGTAGTTGCAGATCTCGTAGGCCAGGTAGTACCGGCCGTCGGGGAGGCGGCGGATTATCGGCATCCCCGGCCGCACCCGATGGGGCGGGATGGCCATCGTGCGCTGCTTGGTGCCCCACTTCACCCCGTCGGTGGAGGCGACCCGGTTCATCACCTGCGCGAACTGCGGCGCCTCGGTCTCGTCGGCGTAGTGCAGCCACAGCGTGCCGCCCGCGTCGACGACGAACTCCGGCTCCCAGATGCCGTCGTGATTGTGCGAACGGGCCGCCTCGGACAGGAAGCCCCACGTGCGGCCGGCGTCGCGGCTGGACCAGATCCTGATGCCGATGCGCCGTTCCGGACCGGCGTTCTGCCGGTAGCTCGCGGCCCACAGCAGCGTGCCCGCGCGGAGCCTGCCGACCCGTTGCGGCAGTTCGTACAGCGTTCCGCAGCACATGCCGCGGCGGCCGTCGCGGTCGCGGATCTCGCCGATCTTGTGGAAGCTCTGGCCCTCGTCGGTGCTCTCCATGATCGGGGTGAACTTGCCGTTCGCGTCCTCGCTGGTCAGCGACGCGATGATGCGGCCGCGGCCGATCGCGGAATGCTCGAGCCGGATGAGCCGCGGGTACGAGCCGTAGCCGGGAACGAGCTGCTGGCGCTCGGCGGCCTGCGCGGAGGTGAACAGGGACGCGATCACCGTGAGTGACAGCGCGAGGGCGAGTGCGGAGCTGAAACGGCGCTTCATCGTGACCTTCCTCGAACGCGATCGCCGGATTACAACACGGGCTTTTGTCCCTTTCGGGACTCCCGCGAAGGCGTTGCGGTGGAAACCCACTTCCGAGTGGCCTGAATCGCTCGGCCGAGTGGCCCGGTAACGCTGGGCTATCGGCCGGCGAAGATCCGTTGACGGTTCGACTAGGGGGAAACACGTGATCAGGCGCTTGTGCGCGGCTGTGCTGCTGACCGTGGGCCTGGTGGCCTGCTCGTCGCCGAATCTGGGTCGTGTCGTCCCACAGACGGCCGCCCCGGAAGGGCTGGCACCTTCGCCCGCCCCCACGACCACCCCGAGCCCCGGTCCGCAGCCCGAGGAGAAGCACTCGGGCAAGGGGAACGCGTCCGTCCCCATGGCCTGGCCGACGCGCCTCGGCTTCGTGACCTTCGACTGCCCGAAATGCTCCGGCCACGTCGCGGTCAACACCGAGAACGAGCTGATCGTCAACGACATCGGCCCGTACAAGGGCACGCAGTGGATCAACGACATGCCCGGCCGCCAGGCGAAGACGTTCACCATCAAGGCCAACGCCGCCTGGACGCTGACCATCACCGACGAGAGGGGCCTGCCCGTCCTGGAACCGGGCAAGCCCCTGTCGGGCAAGAGCGAAGCGGTGTTCGCCGTGCCCGAGGGCGTCACGTCGGTCGCCATCACCACCAAGAAGAGCGGCCGGACCGCGGTGTGGGTGCACAGCGGTGACTACTCGGAACTCCCCGTGAACCAGCTCGGCGACTACACGGGCAGCGTGCCCGTGTCCGGCCCGGCCTTCGTGTCGGTGGAAGGCGACGGGACCTGGACGGTCACCGCGTCGTAGACATGACGAAGGCCACCTTCCGCGGAAGGTGGCCTCGTCGCCGACGGCTCAGCGGTAGTTCGTGAACTGCAGCGCGATCTCGAAGTCCTTGCCCTTCAGCAAGGCGATCACGTCCTGCAGTTGGTCCTTCTTCTTGCCGGACACCCGCAGCTGGTCGCCCTGGATCTGCGCCTGGACCCCCTTGGGGCCCTCGTCGCGGATGAACTTGGCGATCTGCTTCGCCTTGTCCGACGCGATCCCCTGCAGGATCTTGCCGCCGATCTTGTAGATCTTGCCGGACAGCGCCGGCTCGTCCGCCTCGAAGGCCTTCAGGGAGATGCCGCGCTTGATCAGCTTCTCCTTGAACACCTCGACCGCCGCCAGCGCCCGCTCCTCGGTCTCGGACTCGATCGCGATCGCCTCCTCGCCGGACCAGTCGATCTTGGTCCCGGTACCCCGGAAGTCGAACCGTGTACCGAGTTCCTTGCTGGCCTGGTTCAGGGCGTTGTCCACCTCCTGGCGATCGACCTTGCTCACCACGTCGAAAGAGGGATCCGCCACGTGTTCTCACACCTCGTACTCGCTTGTCAGGAGCTTCCACCCTAGCCCTGCGGAACCCGGTTGACCGGCCCGCCACGGCATTGGGTATTCTTTCGTCTCGGCCGGGGAGACCCGGTCACGGCGAGTTGCCCGAGCGGCCAAAGGGATCTGACTGTAAATCAGACGGCACTGCCTTCGGGGGTTCGAATCCCTCACTCGCCACACCAACAAGATCGGCCCCCTGACCTGGGAAACCAGGTCAGGGGGCCGATCTTGTTGGTGTGCAGTTGTGTGCAGCTCGGCGCGGCTGTAGGCGGCTGTCCGCCCCAAATACGCCCCAAAGCTCCCTGGGGCCTACTCGCCACCAAGAGCCCTGGTCACGCGGTCTCGGGCGGCCTGCTCCCCGCCGTCGAGGCACTTGGCGTAGACCCTCAGCAGCACGGAGAGGCTGTGTCCGGCCCACTTGGCCACTCGGGTGGGTTCCACGCCGCCGTTGAGCCACGTGGACACCGCAGCGTGGCGGAGGTCGTAGGGACGCTTCCCCAGTGGCCCAGCGGCCACCTCAGCGGTGAAGACTCGTTCGCGTGCCGTTGCCCACACCCGGCCGTAGACCGAGCTGCCGACCCGGCCGCCGTCGCGGGCTCCTCGGAACAGCCTGCCGTCCGGCGCGGTACCGAACTGGCGTAGGTGCTCGTGCAGTAGCGCGGTGAGCTGAGGCGCGCACGGCACCGTCCGCTCCTCCTCTTCGGCCCGGTGCTTGAGCGGTCCCTCTTCGGATGCCTCGCCGGAATCCGTCCACTCTTGCCCGATCTCCGGGCGTGCCCTTCTGAGGAGAAGGTCTCCCCACCCTTCCTTGGGAAGGGAGAGGTCAGCCTTGTTTAGGTTCGCTACTTCCTCCGGCCGGAGTGCGGCGTAGTACATCAGCCCGTAGAACGCGACCAGGGGCGGACCCTGTTTGCCGATCGTGCCGACTGCTTCGAGCAACATTCGCCCCTGAATCGGATTCACGACGGCTTTCGGGTCTACCTCATGGACAACGAACTTTCGTTTCTTCATCTTCACGTCCTCAACCGGATTCGCCGTCAGAAGCTTCTGTTCGGGCGACATTGCGTACTCAATGGCGTTTCCGAGGGCAACGCGGCGGAGCCGCACGGTATTGGTCGCTGCCTTCTTTCCGTCCAACTTGAGATCCAGGGCGCGTAGAACAGTGCGCAGCGTGTCCGCATTCGCCAACTCGCCGACATTGCGGCTCGCCTTCGCGGCGAACGAGAGAGCCCGTCGGACTCGTCGGTTTGGGGGGCGTTCCGCGTGTTCAGGTTGAAAGCAATCTTGAGCGCCTTGCGCAAGGTCTTCGGGTCGCAGGGTGGTTTCCCCTTGAGCATCGGAACCGTGATGGTCATCAGGGACTCTGCGAGAGACGCGCGGTACTTGGGCGACGACTCCGGCCACTTCATGTCCGCGTACTCGCACGCGAACGTGAACCACGACTTGACCTCAGTCGCGCGGAGCATTGAGACCGGTAGTCCACTCTCGGTGTCGAACGCCTCACCTTCACGGGCGGCCGTGAGCAGCTTGGAGCGAAAACTGTCCGCAAGTGCAAGGGTTTCGAAGCTCTCGCCGAATCGGTCGCCGTCGACGACCCAACGAACTCGGTAGGTCGTCTTTTGCTTTCCCTCGTACTTTTCGAGTTTCCAGATTCGGACGTCATGTGTGGTCGCCATCAGGCAGCAGCCTCCTCGCACATGTCCAGAAAGCGTTCGTACTCGGAACGGCGGATACGGAGATCACCGTTCGGCAGTTTCAGGCAGCTAGGTCCGCGCCCGGTGGCGCGCCATTGCTGGAAGGTTCGGCGCGAGATCTTCATCTCGGCGCAAAACTCGGCGACTGTGAGCCAGTTCGTGGTGGCCATGGTGGCGGGTTCTCCTCGCGCGGCGGTGCGTGCTGGTGGTCTGCGCGATGGGCATGGCGGGTCTCCTCGGCGGTGTAGCGGTTGGCGTCGTTGGGGCGGGCTGGTCTGGTGCGCTACATCCGCTACAGGCGCTACATGCCTGGTCAGGGCCGTAGCGGATACGTGCGCTGTAGCGCTTCTATCCGCTACAGGCGTCCGGCGGGGGTAGCGGCTGTAGCGGATGCGTCCGCTACATGTTCGGCGTCCGCTACGCGCGTGACCTGCGGTGTAGCGCTTGTAGCGGATGTAGCGCTTGCGGGCAGGTAGCGGCTCCACGCATCGGTCAGCCCGCCGTCGATGGCGTAGCCCTTCGGGACGGACCCGTTGGGCAGGCGGACGTTCTTCGAGGTGATGCCGTAGGGCTTGAGTTCTTTGGCGAGACGGCGTGAGTCGAGCGGTTTTCCGTGGCCGTCCATGTCGCCCCACGGTGCTTCGTCCAGTTCGCACAGTGCGGAGAGGATGTCGGCGGTGGGTAGCTCGGTGACACCTCGCGTGGTGAACAGGTCGCGCAGGTCTGACAGCAGGCGGATACGGAGTCCTCCGCCGCTGCGGTCGGTGTTGGCGACCTGGACGAAGTGCGCGCACGCGTCGCGGGCGGTCTGTGGCCAGTCGCCCCCTGCCGCGTCGGCGATCGCGATGAGCGGCCGCCAGATCTCGGCGGAACGGTCCCGGACCCCGTGGGGCATCTCGGGGCGTCCCCGGCTGATCTTGTCGGTGACGGTGCCGATCCAGGCGGCCAGTTGCTCACGCAACGGGGCGGCCTCGGCTTCGACCTCCTCTTCCCAGAACTCTTCGACCTCTTCGTCTTCGCGGCGTCGTTGCATGTGGACGGTGATGGCGCGTGTAGTGATCGTGTCGGGCATGTTCCCCGCGATTCCGGCCAGTGCTGCCGGGGCGTAGACGGGGAACCGCTGGACCTTCATGGCGCGGGCGTCGCCGACACAGCGGGCGATGGTGGCGGTGCGCTTGTATCCGGCGTTGAGCAGACCGCGCAGGTCTTCGTTGTTGCCTCCGTTCTTGGGGTTGAAGATGGTGTCCACTTCGTCGAACAGGATGGTTATGGGGCCGTCGTTGACCATGCGGAACAGCGCGGCGGTGGTGGCGGAGATGGTCATCTCCGGCGCCCGCACGAGGAACTGAGCGACCTCCAGGGCGCGGGTCTTGCCGGAGCCGGGCTCCACACTGGACAGGATCAGGCGCGGGGTGACGTAGAAGTGGTCAGCGGCGTGGGTGTGGGCGTACCAAAGCGCGAGCATGGGAGCGCAGTGCTCGGACGGGAAGATGTTGAACCGGGACACGAACGCGGTGACCTTGTCCAGCACTTCGTGACCAGGCAGCACCGTGGCGTGCTCGGCCCGCCACACGGCCTGACAGTTCTCGGTGCAGAAGTCGTCAGACGGGGACCCATCCAGCGGGCGGCCACACTGGCAGCACGTCCCGGTACTGGCGTCTCCGATCACGGTGTCGATCGCGGAAACGGTCGTGTCCACGGAGGTCATCAGGCGGCCTTTCCTCGGCGGGAGTCGAGACGGGGAATGCCGGCACTTTCGTCGAGGGTGTCCCGGTAGCGGGTCCACAGCTCCTCGGCGGTGGTGTCGTCGGCGAGGTCCCGCACGATCTCGGCGGGGCTGGATTCCGCGGCTTGGATGAGGCGCTGTGCGTGGGCGGTGAGAGCGCGTCGCCACGCGTTTTCCAGGACCACGGTTTTGAGCCATCCGGCGAGCGCGGGTGTGACGTCGCTGTAGGTCTCGCGCAGCCATCCGCCGAGCCGGTGCTGACGGTGTTCGCCGGTGGCGCGGCCGGTGCGGACGGCGTGGGCGAATAGCGCGACCGGTGCCGGTGGGTGGTCGTCGGCGACGAGTTCGATGGCCAGTTGAAGCACAAACGTCGCCATGGGGTCGGCCAGGTCGTCGGCGCGCATGCCGGTGAGCAGGCGGCGGGCCTGGTCGGCGGACAGCCACATGAGGCAGCCGAGGAACTGGCGTTCGGGATCGGTGAGCGGGTGTGCCGTGTCCATCGAAGTACCTTCCACAGAGGACAGTCAGGGACGGTTAGATCAGGGGTCGGTCAGCAGCGCTTGAGGACGGCGGCGATGGCGTCGTGCTCGGCCTGGTCGACGCTCATGCGGTAGGTGGTCTTCACCCGCACCCAGTGCGCGACGTAGCCGCACGGGTCCTTGGCGGGCAGCCACTTCGCGGGGTCCTGGTCGCCCTTGGAGCGGTTGGACTTCGCCGACACCGCGACCAAAACGTTGGGGTCGTTGGCGTAGCGGGTCCGCTGTGCCTCGGTCCAGTCGCGGGTGTGCGAGCGAGCGGCCTCGGCGAGCGGCACCATGTGGTCGATATCGACCGTTTCGGGGCCGGTGACCTTCACCCCGTCATAGCGGCTGGTCCACTCTCCACTCAGGACTTTGCAGCCCTTGCCGGTGGTGACGTTGCGGCCCTGACTCTTGAGGGTGTCCTCACGGCGGTTGCAACCCTTGCCAACGGAGTCCCAGTGGGGCCAGTCGTCACGGCTGTAGTGGGCGCCGGTGTCGGCGGGCTTCACAGCGAGCTTGGCGAGTTGCCGGGTGGCGGTGGTGGCGTCGAGGGTGCCGGGGGTTCCGGTGGCGGCCGGGACCTCGCAGCCGGTGACGAACAGCGTGACGAGGGCGAGCGGGACGGCGGCGATGAGGGCGCGGCTGGTGGTGTGCGTGGTCAAAACGGAGTCCAATCCTCGGTGACTGTGTGTGCCTGTTTTGGGCAGTGCGCGACCAGGGCTAGGGCCGGTGACGATGGCGGCTAGCCGGGGTTTTCGCGGGTTTCCGCTGGTCGGCGCGGGGGTGGTCTAGGTCTCTAGAGTCCTGGTCAGAAAGCCAGAGGGTTCTAGAGTGGGGGTCTAGGTCTAGGGGCGCTCCGGTCTAGAGCGCGAAGCGCCCCTAGCCTGATTCGGCGACTACTTTCGGTTATCGCGGGCCTTGGTGAGGGCGTCGCGGGTGTAGCCGTTGCGGTTGCTGCCCTTCCCGGTTTCGGGGTCGGTGGCCCACACCTGTCCGGGCTTCACCCCGTCCGGCTTCAGCGCGGTCGCGAGGGCGGCCGGGTTCCACTTCCCGTAGGTCGACGGCCGGAGTTCGGCGAGCCGGGACACGATCACATCGGACCAGAGCTTTTCCTCGCCCTTCTCGAACACGCCCAGGACGTCGGCGAGGGTGTCCAGGCGCGCGGTGTCGAGGTCGACTTCTTCCCCGGCGGCGTAGCCGGTGATATTGCCCAGGGCTTCGCGCTGCTTGCGGGCACCGGCGGCGATGCGCTTGGCCGTCGGCCCGTCCTGGTAGACGGAGCGGGTGATCTGCGCGTCGCTGCCTTCTCCTCGGAGGTAGCCGATTCCCTTGTCGGACCAGGCAAAGGTGGTCGCCCGGATGCCGTTCTTGTACTGCGAGGTTCCGAGGACCATGTCGTTTTCGGTCTGTCCCATGACTTTTAGGCAGTACCGGATGGACAGGTTCGCCGAAATGTCGGTCGGGATGGCCTTCGCGTCCGGCCGCTGCGTGGCCAGGAACAGCCCAATACCCAGCGCGGGACCACGCTTGACCAGGTCAGTCGCGATTTCCTTGAGTTCGTCGCCGTGCTCGGGGTGCTCGAACCACACCTGGCACTCGTCGACGCCGATGATGATGGGCGCCAGTCCCAGGTCCTTCCGCGACGCCAGAGCCGGGGTGACCTTGTTGTCCGGACACACGTTCTCGGGCAGGTTCCGGATCACCTTGGCGCGGCGGCGGAGTTCTTCGCGGAGTTCCCGCATCTCCACCACCATGCGCTCGACGTCTTCGGGGTCGTCGCCGACGCCGTAGCCGTGGCAGACCTGCGACAACGCGGACAGGTCACCGGTGCCCTTGAGGTCGTAGGCGTAGAGCACTGAACGCGGGTCGAGTGCGGCGATGAGCAGGATTTCGCGCAGGGACACGGTTTTGCCCATGCGGGGGATGGCGCCGATGGCACCGGAGGCGAACATCATCGTGATGGGCACCCACCGGCCGCGCTGGTCCGTGCCGAACGGCTGGGGCTTGAACAGGTCCACCGTCGCCCCAGGCTTGGCGAGCGGCCACGGGGCCTGCTTGGTGGTGGACATGTCCTTATCGCCCACCCAGAGCACGAGACGGCCTTCGTGGATGGTCGGGTCACCCTCGGGCCACACACACCCAAGCTGACGGCGCAGACCGGAGGAGAGCCGTTCGCGACGGTCGATGACGTCCCCGGCCGTGACGCCCGGCGGCAGGTCGATATCCGCGCGCCACCCCGGCCCGTCCCGCACGATCGGCGACGGGAACCCGATACCCCGGCCCTTCGCGATGGCCTGGTTGATCCCCGCGATACCCAGCGCGCCCAACGCGTCTTCGATCATCGCCGACGTGAGCTTCGGCGCCTTCGCGCTGTCCACCGCACGCCCGGCCACGGGCTTGTCCTTCGGCGCCCCGAACCAGCCCACCAACGTCATCGCGACTACGAGGCAGGTCCAGTTCCAGAACGGCGTGACGTAGGTGATCGCGAGATAGACGATCGCGATGAGGATGAGCACACCGACCATCACCGGCGCGGACCGGCGGCGAACGGTCTCGTTCCGGGCCTCGCGCAACCTCATGTACTCGTTCACGTCGGCACGATCACGGGCGTCCATGCGCACCGGCTTCGACTCCGCGTCGAACACCCAGCGGTGTACACGAACGGTGCCCCGGCACAACGCGCCCGGCGCCTTGAGCAACGCGCTCGGGACGTACACGGGCACCCGCAACGCGTGGAACGCGGTCTGGTGCCCGGCGAGCTGCACGAGGAACTTAGCGCGGGACTTGAACTCCTCGGCCGACAGCAGCCACGACGCGACCAGCGGCCGGGCCTTAGCGTCGGACACGGTCTCCCACCAGGACTTTTTGACCTCCGGCGGGTCCACCTTCGCAGTGGGCTCGGACTCGTCCACGATCTCCGCGTCGAGGACGTCCGAGCGGACCACAGCGGCGGTGTCGCGCGGGGTCGGGATCTCCTCGGCGGTGCGGGCGGTGCCCGGCTTGAACTCCACCACGTTGCCGTTCACGACACGGCCGTCCGGGCGTTCGTCAGAGGTGGTATCCGGGGTCGGGTTGGGCGTGTTCACCGTGGCGTCCCTCTCGGGTTCGGGGCCGTTCGCGGATGCGGGGGTGTGGTCGGCGGTGGTGGACATCAGGCGGCCTCCTCCGAGTCGGTGCGGGCGGTGGTGGTCGGGGCGGGCACCGGCAGCATGGTGGGCACGGTGCGGGTTTCGGCGATCAGGTCGTCGGCGACGTTCTTCGACGTGCCGCGCGAGACCTCGGGGCAGACCTCACGAACCCAGGCCGGGGTGATCTCGATGCCGGGCGCCCAAGCGGCGCGGGCCTCGGCGAGGTAGTCACCCCGCAGCTTGCGGCCCTGCTTGGCAGGGGCCTTGGCCTTGCGGGTGGTACGGCGCGGGGCCGGGGAGAGTGCCGGCGTGGGCACGGGCTCCTCCGCGTCCGGGGTCTCGGCGGGGGTGGTCTCGGCGGCCGGGGCCGTCTCCTGCGTGTCCGTCTCGCCGGTGAAGGCGTGTCCTGCGGCCTTCATGACAGCTTCGGTGAGCTTGTCCCGCAGCACGGGCGCGGTCTCGGCAGCGAGGAACACCAACACCGGCGGCACGGAGTGCAGCGCGACCCCCGCGACGTCGAAATGGGTCCAGGACTTCCAGGTGTTCATGACGTAGGTGGCCAGGAACGCGAACCACTTCGTCCGGTGCGCCCACCGGCCGGTTTCGACCTGGTAGCGGGCGGTGATCTGCTCCGCCCGCAGGACGGCGACCAGCACGAGCGACACCATCGGGTCCAGCAGCCACGCGGACAGCCACCCGAGCGACCATGGGGCCGACCCGGAGGCGGCGAAAGCTTGGACGTTGACCATGGTGAAGGCGAGACCGAGGAAGATCCCGACCCACAACAGGACGTCGATCTGTGTGCGGACCTTCTCCACCCGCAGCGCGATCACGTCGGGGTGGTTGGCCAGACGGCGAACCTGAGCGGCTGACTCGGCGTCCTGCCGGAGCTTGTCCGCCTCGGTGAGCGGCTGGTGCCGCGCGTCCTGCGCGGTGGCGATGTCGGTGGTGGTCATCAGCTCTCCCCCCACTTCGTCTCGTGCGTCTGGTCCCACTGCGCGATGCGGCCGTCCAGCTCGGACTCCAGGACTTCCTGCCGCTCGGCCGGGGTCAGCTCGCCCAGGACGGCCTGACGGTCCTTGGCCTTCATGCCCGACAGCAGGGTGTGGACCACGCGGTCGCCGATCTGTTCGCCCTCGGTCTTCTTGCGTGCCATCAGTGACGACCTTCCCGCGTGGTGGTGACGACCTCGGTGATGGCCATGAGCCGCACGATGGTGGCGGCGGCGAACAGGGCCGGGACGATGAGCGCGATCCAGGTGGCGGTGGTGTTGCCGATCTTCACGACCACCAGCCACTGGACGAACGCGATGACGGCGGTGGCCAGGATGAGGCGGATCGTGTTGCCGGTCATGCGGGTCACCTCCCGCACGCCCTTCTGTGCCTTGGTGGCGGACTTGCGCCCGGCACGCCACACGCTGAACACACCCACCAGCGCCAGGCCGCCCAGGATCATCAGGGTTTGGGTGTTCATGCGGCCACCTCCACGGCGTTGGCCATCTCGATTTCCAGGCACGACCAGCACTGACGAGTGCTGGTCGGCACGCGGTAGTCCTTCTCCTGCGCGCAGTCCACGCAGGTGCGCAGCGCTCGCTGGGCGTATTCGAGGTTCCGCAGACGGGCCACGCGCTGAGCCTCGGTCGGCCCAGGGCGGGCGGCAGCCGCAACCGCGGAATACAGCTCCGCCACGGTCAGACGGGCGTAGGGCTTGCGGTGGCGGAACACCAGCAGGGCCAGCGGGTCCAGCCCAGCGGGCGACAGCCCGGCCGCTCGGAGTTGGGTGGTGGTGAGCAGTCCGGCCGGGGCTTCGCCCCACCCGAACACAGGGAGCCCGTCCCGGGTCCCTCGGGCCAACGCCACAAGGGTGGCGTCGCCGTCGGCGATGTGCACGACGTTCTGCTTCCTGCTCCGTACCATGAGGGGCCTTCCCGTGTAGCTACCTGCGTGGTGGTGGGGAGTCCCGGTCTGCGCGGAGCGTGCTTGGCGGTTCGAGCCGCGCAGGTCGGGGTCAGAAACAGCGGATACGGCGGAGAAGATCTGCCGGACGGTCATGTCAGCACCGCCAGGACCAGGGCGACGGCGAGGACGCAGACCCCGACGAACAGCAGCCCGACAGCGCGGGAAATCCGCTGGTATTTCCGCACCGCGACCCCGCCGATGAGGACCACGTCCGCCGCGATGGTCTGTGCGGCCGCCGAGCTCGCCGCCTCCAGCAGCGCGGCCGGGCCGTGATAGACCGCGTCCAACCAGGTCCCCGGAGTTGGGAACTGGGAAAGCCGGGGACGCAGGGCCGACAGCAGCACCAGCACCGCCCCGAACACCGGCGCGGCGGCCGCCCAGAGCGCGACCATGGCCACCGGGGATACCGATCGTGTGGTCAGCGCGACTACACCGGCCAGCACGGCAGCGACCACGGACAGCAGCGTCTGCGCCTTCGTGTCTGCCTTACGCAGGTCGTCCCGCACGTGCTCGTGAGCCCGCTGGACCTGCGGCAACGCCTGATCGAAGGTGTGCATCACGCGGCCTCGCCTTCAGACGACGTGGCAGCGGTGGTGTCCAGCAGCGACGGCAACGCCCGCAGCACCGTCCGGCCGCTACGGCGCTCCGAGCGGGTCGCCCGGCGGACGTCGGTAAACGAGTGCGTCACCCGCACATCCGCCGCAACCGTCGCGGCCGCCAGCTCCGCGTCAACCGACGCGATCAGCGCGTCAACTTCGCGCTCCTCGTCGGTGTACTCCAGAAAGTCCCACGCCATGGGCGCGGCAGCCTGAACAGCAGAAACATCGAACTCCAGCCCGTCAAACGACGCTTCGGCCTGACGGCGGGAGATGTGTGCCGACCTCATCGGGTCCCCTTCGTTCGGTTCCAGGTTCATCCTGGGATATTCACTCCATCCCGGGATGGCGTACCGAGAACCTTGCCGTCTGCATCCCGACGTTGTCAAGTCCATCCCGGGATAGAGTTTCGAAACCTGGGATGGTGTGCGAGGATGAGGGCATGGAACGAATGGACGCGAAAGCGGTAGCTGAGCAGCTCCGGGCGGACATCCACGAGGGCAAGTTCGCGCCGGGGGAGACCTTGCCCAACACCGAGCAACTTCGAGAGCGGTTCGGTGTCGGGAAGAACGTCGTTTCCGCCGCTGTGCAGACCCTGAAGGGGGAGGGGCTTCTAGCGCCCGGCGGCCGAGGGCAGCCCGTTCGTGTTCGCGTGGTTCCGCAGAAGCTGACGCGATCGAATACTAACTATCAGGTGGAAAAAGACCTGGTCAAAGAACCCGAGGACGTTCGTCGGCGCCACGGCTCGGCGGAGCGGGACGCCAAGGTCGACATCGACACCGTCAATGACGACAAGGTCACCTATGAGGTGGTACCTCCGCCGGACGAGGTAGCCAAGATCATGGGGCTTGCGTCGAGTGACTACGTCCTACGCAGGACTTACCTGCGGCAATACCGGGAAGGCGAGGGTTACAGCAGGATGGTTTCGTACCTGCCGTATTCGCTCGTCAAGGACCATCCGCCGCTGCTGGACTCATCCAACGAGCCATGGCCCGGCGGTACCCTTCACCAGCTCTACACGGCGGGGGTGGAGGTAGGGAAGATTGAGGATCGCGTTTCCGCGCGCATGCCCACCGAGGAAGAGGTGGCCCTCTATGACATCCCGTTCAACGTGCCCGTGATCCCCATTCTGAAGATCAGCTACGACACGTCGGGGCGTGCCGTAGATGTGGCGGAACTCCTGACTCCGGCGGACCGAATTTCCCTGTCGTACATCACCGAGCTGCGAAAGTGGGACGAGTAAGCAATGGCAACGCCACGCTTGATCTCTGTAGTGACGGCCGTCTTTGAGGGCGGCCACCACTACCTCAAGGAGGCTTACGAGTCTCTACGGGCTCAGGAAATGCCGGAAGGATGGTCCTGGGAGTGGTGCGTTCAGGAAGACGGCAGTAGCGGTGTGCCGAAACAAGAGCTTCCCGACGATGATCTTCGCGTTCACTACGGCACCGGTTTGGCCGGCCGCGCGGCCGTCACCCGCAACATGGCACTCTCGCAGGCGCAGGGGATCGTGATTCGCAACCTCGATGCGGACGACGTGCTGCTGCCGGGTGCGCTGGCGCGGGATATCGACGCGTTGCACCGCGTCGCCTGGTGTGTCTCGGCAGGTCTTGACCTGCACGAGGATGGGTCGACAACGCCCGGCCCGTATGACCCTCCCAATGGCCCCGTGGAGCCCGGCCGCTTCTATAAAGAGCAGTCAGAGAACAGGCTCTCGGTGCTGGCGGCGAACGTCGCGATGCACACGGACCTTATCTGGTCCTTGGGCGGTTGGATGGCTCTCACGGGGGCCGAGACCATTGCCACGCTGTTGGCGGCGGAGGCAGTGACGCAGGGGGAGTTCATCGCCGAACCGAGCATGCTCTACCGGAAGCACCCCGCGCAGACGACGGCGGCTGAGTCGTACTGGAACCCGCAGGAAGACGAGGCGCGCAGGCGGCTTATCCAGATGCGCGTGGACGCCATCCATGCCAATGGAACGCGGTACGTGCCTGGGTCGATAGATGGTGACGATTCAGCCGTCGACCCCAGTGTGCCGCCCGAGGGGCGCCAGGCGCAGGCGTTTTCGCGTATGACGCGTCGTCAGTCCAGTCAGTGAGGCCCATTTGGATAACAGGCTGCACTGGCGGCAAAGACTTGCAGGCCGACATGGGGACAGTAAAAAGTGGCACTGGTTACCATAATGCCTCCTTTGGTTTGTTGGCTTCCCGGTTGGTTCTCTGCTATTCAAGTCCGGCAGGTGGTTCTTGGTAGCCGCTTCTTTTGTAGTTGACAAGCCACCCGTTTGAGGTAAGGCCTATTGTGCGACGCCGTGAATCCGACTCATCTACGGTGCTGTGCATTAGATTCGCGTCTTCGAGTTGTTTAACATATGGGCGCATTGCTGGGATGCTATTGAAGCCAAAGGAGGCGAAGTCGCTGGGCGAGCATGTGCCTCCACTTGCGACCAAATCGTCGAAAAATGTCCATCCTCGTTTAGTGACGTTTCGCGTGTCTTGCTCATAGCGGTCTGCTTGCTCGGCTATCCAGATGTGAAGGAGCTCTAAACGGGCTTCGCTTGCCACTTCTAATTCGTCGTTCTCTTCTAGCCACATTGTAAAATCTTGTGCGTGCTTGAGCGTGTTTCGCAAGTTTTTGTGCGAAACACGGTAGAGATGGTCGAATCCTTCGGGTTCGATTGGCGACTGTGCTGCAGGATGTAACCTATAGACTTCGATTCGTCGGCGAATTACTTCGACTACCTCGGAGTCTTTGATGGGGTCGACGCGAATCGGATCTGCAATTACTCCAGTCAGCCTGGGTGAACCGGCGGCACTTCTCACTATCCCACGAGCCCCGCATAGAATCCACCGCACCCCTGGAAAGTTTAGGACTGTGTCACGAGCTTCCTCGATTAGGCGCTTAGCCTCTTGGGAAGTATCGAGCAATTCAAGGTTGTCTATAACGGCCGCAAAGCCGCCGGTTGACGGATCTGGGAAGATTTCCCGGAGAACGGTCTCAATATGATTCCTGAGGCCTGCTTCTGCGAATCCGGAAGTGGTATTTGCGCTTGCGCCTACACCGGCGGTGAACCCGCCGACCGGAGTGCTGATTCCGCCAGACTTTTGACGGATCATCGGGTTGCTGATCCAGCTTTCGAGGTCCTTTACGCCTCGGACTCGCCGTCCCGACTTTTCGAGTAGCTCATTATTGTCAATAAGTGCTTTTGTTAGCGAAAAGACAACTTCTTGCTCAAAGTTGTTGTTTGCCCCGAGCTGAAAAGGTCGAGGTAGGGGGATTATGAGCTGGGTGGTGCGCCTTTCGGCGTACTCAAGCGATGCGCGATATAGGGCAACTGACACAAGGCTGGTCTTGCCTACTCCATTGTCTCCCTCCAGGGTTGGATGGGTGTCAAAAGAAGATAGGTGGGTCAGGAGCTTCCTGACTTCCCGATCTCGGCCCACCAGAAGTTGTGAGCCTTCGGCCGTGCCCTTAAGCGGCGGAGTGGCGTACAGATTCTCGCGGAAGCCGAGGTTTCTCCATAGGTTCATCCTGGTAGCCGACCCCTCATCGATGTCAGTGTGTCGCTTGATCACACAGTCTGCTGAAGGGTGAGCTGCGTTACAGGGCTGGCGCCAATTTCAGTCACTTGTATCGAAGGTCCGGGGGGCTGGGCCGCTTGGCTGCGCCAAATACGCCCCAAAGTTACCGGTAGAAGATGTGAAACCGCAGGTCAGGGCGCACGTACGGATCTCTCTGTAAATCAGACGGCACTGCCTTCGGGGGTTCGAATCCCTCACTCGCCACACCAGCAAGATCGGCCCGGTGACCTGCGACAGGTCACCGGGCCGATCTTGTTTCGCGAGGAGCGCGCTTCTCACCACGGACCGACGCGCTCCCACACGGACACGTGTTTGGTGCTCTCGGCGGTGAACGTCGAACGGTCCCAGCCCGCCCAGCGGTACTTCAGGCGCATCCCGGCGATGCGCGCCATGAGGTCCATCTCGGCCGGCCACGCGTACCGGAAGGGGATGCGGCGGAACCGTCCCTCTCCCTCCGGCGACACCGTGACATGGTTCGAGGTGAACTCCTGCGTGACGACGTCGTACTGGTCGAACCCGACGTAGCCGCTCTCCATCGCGAACGGGACGATGTCCTGCCCGGGCGGCAAGCGGCGCAGATCCGGCAGGCCGACCTCGACCAGGAACAGCCCACCCGGCCGCAGGTGCGCGGCCGCGTTGCGGAAGACGTCGACCTGACCGTCCTGCGTGGTCACATTGCCGATCGTGTTGTACACCAGGTAGACCAGCGAGAATTCGCCCGTCACCCGGGTCTTCGTCATGTCGCCGACCGTGACCTCGACCGCGTCGCCGCCCGGCTTGCCCGCGACCCGCTCCGCCATCGCCCGGCTCAGTTCGATACCGCTCACCGCTACGCCACGCGCCGACAGCGGGATCGCGATCCGTCCCGTCCCGACGGCGAACTCGAGCACCGGACCGTCGGCCAAGTCTTCGAGCACGTCCACCGCGGGCGTCACCACTTCGGGCGCGTTCGCGCCGCCAGGCTTGTCATAGCCCGCGGCCACACTCTCGGGGAACCAGCCGTCCGCCGGGTCGTCTCCTGTGTCCGTCTCACTGCTCACGGTCGCCGACGCTACGCCCGCGACCGCTCCTCTTCATCCCGTTTCGGTGGCGTCAGCGGCCCGATAACGCAGCAGCACGATGCCCGACGCGAACGTCCGCTCCTCCGCCAGCCGCAGCTTCGGGACGCCGGTGGCACCCTCGAACAGCCGGCGCCCTTCACCGGCCACGACGGGATGGACGAACAGCCGGTACTCGTCGACGAGTCCCTCGGCGATGAGGGCCCGCACCAGCGAGATGCTGCCGGTCGTCACGATGTCCTTGCCTTCGGCGGCCTTCAGCTTCTCGATCTCGGAACGCAGCCCACCGGAAAGTACCGTCGTGTGCTGCCACTCCGGCTCGGTCAGCGTCCGCGAGACCACGTACTTGTCCACTGAGTCGAGGTAGGCCGAAATCCCCGTCGTGTCGTCGGTTTGCTTCGGCCAGTATCCGCGCATGTCTTCGAAGGTGACGCGTCCGAGGAGGAACGCGTCGGCGTTCTCACGTTGTTCTTCGAGCACGGCCAGGACGTCCGACCGGTCCACGTCCGGATCGGTGTCGCCAGGACTGAACCAGTCGCCCGCCAGTTCGATCACGCCGTCGATCGTGCAGTTCTCGGTGACGATCAGCTCCCGCATGGACCCGACCGTACCGCCGCCCACCGACAAGAACGGCGCGTCACGCCTCGCCGTGAACCGAACGCCTCGACGGGTACCACGTCTCACCGGCGGGTTCGCCCGCCATGTTCCAGCTCCACGAAACCTTCGGCGTCACGCGCGTATAGCTGCCGGGGCCGACCATTCCCACCCGTTCGATCGGATCGTCGGCCTCGCCGTAGACGCGGATCCCGCGGGCGATGAACGGATCGAACGAGACCTGGTCGTCGACGACCAGGGCGACTTTGCGCCGTCCGGCCCGGATGTTGCGGAACTTCCGGGTCGCGAGAACCGAAGCGCCCACTCCGCCGACCCAGAAATGCGTGCCGTCGAACTCGAACGCCAGCGGGACGACGTCAGGCTGCTCGCCGTCCTCCGAGAGGGTCGCGAAGCGGGCCAAAGGCTGTGAACGCAGGTACGTGATCTCCTCGGCTGTGAAGGTCATGACGCCATCATCCGGGCGCGGTTGAGGACCAGCATGTCGGTGACGAAACAGACCGTCGTGCCGTCGGCCGCCCGGCCGATCCACGTCGGGTAGCTGCCGTCACCCCAGCCGGTGGTGAACGCGATGATGTTGCCGTCGGTGCCGTCCAGGGTGACGTCGACATACGGATCCACCTCCTCGAACTTCTCGAGAAGGTCGTCGTCCATCTCCTCCGGGAGGGCGGCCGCGTCGGCGAAGCAGCCCGTGCCGCTGTCCACGCCGTAGCCGTAGAACTCCCCGTCCCCGAGGAAAAGCGCGTTCTGCCCTGGCCACAACGCGGTTTCCCAGGTTGCGACGGGAGCGTCGGCGACGACGAGTTTGGCGGCCGCGACCCGCTCGTGGGCGGGTTCGTCGACGAACCGGATCACGGAGACTTCGACCCGGTACTCACCGGGAGGCACGGTGACCGTGAAGTGTTCCGCGTCCGCGTCCAGGAACGCCGGATCCGCCGCGACCAGTCTGCCGCTGGGCATGCGGAGCTTGCCGGCGTCCCGGAGTTCGACCTCGACGAGACCGTGGTCGCCGCTCAGCGAGAAGCGCGTTCCCGCGGTGAACATCTCGTCCATGCCGGACGGGCGCAGCGGAACGGACGGCCGCCACGGGCGTTCGTCGACGGGCAGCGGATCGTCGTCGGGCGTGTCCGGCGTCCGCAGGGCCACCGGCCCCGAATTCGCGAGAGCCTCCCAATCGCCGAAGGCGGGCTTCGGCACGGCCAGCTCCGACACCGGCTTGCTCACCTGGCCGCTGCTGGAGCCGCCGCCGTAACCCTGGGGCGCCTGATGCATCCAGCCCTTGCCATCCGGACCGAAGGACATCTCCAGATGGCCGGCGCTCTTCTTGTCGAACTCCTCCTGGTCGTCGAACCGGTACGTCCACTGCTCGACCTTCATGAGGAACAGCGAGCCGTCCTCAAGCACCCGGTACTCGAAGAAACCCCTGCGCCTGCCCAGCTCGTCGAGCAGCACCGTGCGGGCGAAGGAGTGCTTCCACGCGATTTCGAGCAGCACCGGCGGCACCTCGGCGCCGGGACGCACCAAGGCGACGGCGTACTGCTCTCCGGCGACGTCGCGCATGCGCGCGGTGCCGGACGAGAGCCTCCCGGTCACCGCGCGGGCGACCGGATCCCAGCCTTCGCAGTAGACGACGTCCAGCAAGGTCCCCTCAGACATGAGGCGGAACCTAGCGGGAACCCCCGACAAAACCCAGGGCTATTCGCGGATCGCGTAGTCACCGAAGGCTGGCTCCAGCAACTCGAAAGCCCGTTGTGTCGCCTTCGTCAGCGCGGCGGCGATCTCGTCGTTGCTCTCGCCGGCGTGCGAACGCCTGAGGACCTCGCGGAAGAGGACGCGGTCGATCGCGTTGAGCTCGGCGGCGGCCATCACCGGGGTGACGTCGTCCGCGTCGGCGCCGGTCTCGTTCGCGAGCAGTTCGGCGAGCGCCGCTTCCCGCAGTTCGTGCAGCTCACGCAGCCGGGCGGTCAGGGTCGGGCTCTCCAGGACCATTTTGGCGAAGACCGGCCCGGTGAAGCCGATCACGGGCGAATGCTCGGCGACCGCGTCCAGGAAGGTGCGCCGTAGCGCGGCCATGGCCGACTCACCCGGCTTCCGGTCCCGGACGGCGTTCGCCAGCCCGTTCGTGAACTCCTCGTGCTGGTCGAGCGCGAGGTCCTCCTTGCGCGCGAAGTAGTTCGTGACGGTCTTCTTCGCGACTCTCGCCGCCGCGGCGATCTCGGCGATCGTCGTCTCCTCGAAGCCCTTCTCGATGAAGAGCAGCGTCGCCTGGTCGGAGATCAGCTGCCGTGTCTCCTGCTTCTTGAGCTCCCGTAGGCCCACATCGGTGCTGGTCATGAGCGAAGTTTACCACCGATGTAAAAATATCCTTGACTTAGCTTGCCTCTGATGTAAACTTACGTCCGTACTACCGAACAGTGAGAGAAGAGGCTCCTTGACCGCTCGAATCCCCCAAGGCAACGAAGGCACCAACCGCGCCCAGGTCCGCCGGAACGACCGCCGCCACCAGCAGCCGTTCCCAGGCCGCTCGATGCCGGTGCGCCGCTCGACCGGCGTCCCGCGCCGCCGGTCGTACTGACCGGCCCGTTTCTCCGAAAACCCACCGCCGACCCGAAGGGGATAGCCCATGAACGTCCTTGCCTCCACCGTCTCGCTGACCGTCGACGACGTCGCCGCTTCCAGCCGCTTCTTCACCGAGCACTTCGGCTTCACCGAGCAGATGGCCGCGGAGGGCTTCGTCTCCCTCGGGCACGAAACCGCGAAGATGACCATCGTCCTGCTTCAGGCGGGGATCGAGGTCCTGCCGGAGAACCTTCGGCAGCAGCGTGCGTCCGGGGTGATCGTGGCCTTCACCGTCGAGGACCTCGAAGCCGAGGAGAAGCGCCTGCGTGACGAAGGTGTCGAGATCACGTTGCCGCTGCGGGAAGAGCCGTGGGGTGAGCGCCTCCTCATGGTCACCGACCCGAACGGCGTGCCCGTGGAACTCGTGGAATGGGTGCAGCAGTAGGGAAGATCCCCTCTCTCTGTGAACTGGGCGGGCTTGGTCCACTGTGGACCAGGCCCCGCTTTCCGCTGCTACTTCATCGTGGCGAGCTGGATCAGGTTGCCGCAGGTGTCGTCGAATACGGCGGTGACCACAGGCCCCATGTCGACGGCGTCCTGTGTGAACTCGACGCCCAGGCCCTTGAGCCGGTCGACCTCGGCGTACACGTCGTCGACGGCGAACTGGGTGAACGGGATGCCGTCGTCGGTCAGCGCCTGCTTGAACGGCTTCGCCGCGGGGTGGCCGTCCGGTTCCAGCAGCAGTTCGACACCGTCGGGATTGGCGGGGGAGACCACGGTGAGCCAGCGGGCGCCGCCGGTGGGCACGTCGTGTTTCTTGATGAAGCCCAGTTTCTCGGTGTAGAAATCCAGCGCCTTGGCCTGGTCGTCGACGAAGACGCTGGTGATGTTGATCCGGATCACGGGTTTGGTTCCTCTCGGTCGATGGGCCACCGCTCGACGATCGACCGCAGCGGGCTCGTGTCGATGTGGTGGAACTTGTAGCGGCCCTGCCGCCGGGTGTGCACCAGGCCCGCCTGTTCGAGCATCGCGAGATGCTGCGAGATGGCCTGCCGTGACGAGGCAAGGCCATGTTTCATGGTCAGCCTGCCGCAGATCTCGAACAGCGTCTGACCGTCCTTTTCGGTCAGCTCGTCCAGGATGGTGCGTCGCGTCGCGTCGCCGATCGCCTTGAACAGGTCGCCGTCCACGACTCCGTTATAGGCAAGTCGTCGCTTGCCTGTCAACTCGAGCTCAGGATCCGAGGTACCGCAGCACCGCCAGCACTCGACGGCTGTACCCGGCGGTGCTGGCCAGCCCGAGCTTGTCGAAAATGGCGTTCACGTGTTTCTCGACGGCACTTTGCGACACGAACAGCGCTTCGGCGATCCCGGAGTTCGTGTGGCCCTGCGCCATCTTCTCCAGCACTTCGCGTTCGCGGACGGTCAGTTTCGCGAGCGGATCGGTATGCGTGGTCCGCGCAAGCAGCCGCCGGACGACCTCCGGATCGAACGCCGCACCGCCCGCTGCGACCCGGTCGAGCGCGTCCAGGAATTCGCCCACCTGGGCGACCCTGTCCTTCAGGAGATAGCCGACGCGTTCGCCGTCGCCGGTGATCAACTCGGCGGCGTAGCGCTTCTCGACGTACTGCGAGAGCACCAGTACCCCGATCTCCGGCCAGCGGTTCCGGATCTCGAGCGCCGCGCGAAGCCCCTCGTCGGTATGGGTCGGCGGCATGCGGACGTCGGTGACGATCACGTCCGGCCGATAGGCGGCCGTCGTCGAGAGGAGCGCGTCGCCGTCGCCGACCGACGCCACGACCTCGTGTCCCTCTTCGACCAGCAGCCGGACCAGGCCCTCTCGCAAGAGCGTCGAATCCTCGGCGAGGATCACTCGCACGGCAGCACCGCCGTCACCACGGTCGGGCCGCCGAGCGGACTGTCCACAGTGAACAGCCCGTCCGCGGCCGCGACACGCATCGCGAGGCCGGACAGACCGCCGCCTGATTCCCGCGCCCCACCCGTGCCGTCATCGGTGATCCGCACCCGCACCCTGTCCCCGTCCCGCTCCACCTGGATGTCGATCCGCGTCGCCGCAGCGTGTTTGATCGTATTGGTGACCGCCTCGGACGCGACGAAGTAGACGACGGTCTCGACGGCCGCCGGTGGCCGTTCCGGCAGGTCGACCCGCAGGTGGACCGGTATCCCCGAACGTTCCGCGAGCGCTTCCAGCGCGGGGTGCAGCCCGTCCGCGTCCAACGCGATCGGATACACCCGCCACGACACCTCACGCAGGTCGACGAGGGCGCGCTGGGATTCCTCGTGCGCTTGCCGCAGCAGATCCGCCGCGCGCTCCGGGTCGGTGGCCCGTCGTGCCCGGCCGAGCAACATGCCGAGCGCGACGAGCCGCTGCTGGACACCGTCGTGCAGGTCACGCTCGATCCTGCGGCGTTCACCGTTGACCGCCTCGACCACCTCGGCCCGGCTGGTCGTGAGTTCGGAGAGCCGCCGTCGCAACTGTTCGCTCTTGCTGGGGCCGAAGAAGCGCTTCGCCAGCCTGGCATCCAGCGTCGCGGCTCCGATAAGCCCTTGTAAGGAAAGGAAAACGAGCAACCCGCCGAAGAGCGCGGTGGTGACGGGGTCGTACCAGTCGGCCGGTGCTCCTCCTCCGGGCGACTGGCCTTCGAAGAGCTGAGCCGCGATGATCACCCCGGATCCGGCGCCCAGCAGGATCAGGATGAAGATCGCGGCGCAGAGCAGTCCGATGACGCACCTCGGGACGAGATAGGCCATCGCACGGCGATCGGTGTAGTTCGTGGCGTTCTCTTCGCCGAAGTACTTCTCCAGCCGTCGACGTTCCACTTCGGACAGTACGCGCGCACCAGCGAAGACCGGCTGCCGGAGTGCGGGAACCGTGAGCGCGAGCGTGCCGAAGAGCACGTAGAAGACCTCCGCGACAGCGGTCATGGCGCCGATCGCCAGGCCGAGTGTGCCGCGGAGTGCTTTGCGCAGATAGCGGCGCATCGCTGCCGGAATGGGCATAACGCCAGGCTAGCGGGGTATCCGGGTTTCGGTATTGCGGTTTTCCTCAGTGATCTGTGCCGCTTCACCACAGTGTGTGGAACCCGGGCGATTCGTACGTTCGTTGACATCCGCAGACGACCACGAAAGGCCGCCATGAACCTCCTTCTCGCCCAAACCGCCAGTGAACCGATGGGAGGGCTCGCCGGCTGGGCGGTGTCACTGATGGACGCGCTGGGCGGTCCGGGTGCCGCGATCATCGTCGGCCTGGACAACCTGTTCCCGCCGATCCCCAGCGAACTGGTGCTCCCGCTCGCCGGGTTCTCCGCGAGTCAGGGCACGTTCAGCCTGGTGGAAGCGCTGGTGTGGACGACACTCGGTTCGGTCTTGGGCGCGATCATCGTGTACTACCTCGGCCTGCTGCTGGGCCGTGATCGCACCCGCCGCTGGATGGAGAAGATCCCGCTGGTCAAGGCCTCCGACTTCGACAAGACCGAAGCCTGGTTCCGGAAGCACGGCACCAAGGCGGTGTTCTTCGGCAGGATGGTGCCGATCTTCCGCAGTCTCATCTCCCTGCCCGCCGGGATCGAACGCATGCCGTTCTGGCGGTTCCTGACCCTGACCACGCTGGGCAGCCTGATCTGGAACACGGTGTTCGTGCTGGCGGGGTACGCCCTCGGGGAGAACTGGCACCTGGTCGAGGAGTACGCCGGGTTCTTCCAGTACTTCGTGATCGCCGCCGTCGCGGTCGCGTTGACGCTCTTCGTGGTGAACAGGCTGCGCGAGAAGAACCGCACGAACGCCTGAGCCGTGCGGGGGCGCCGGACCGCGGGCGCCCCCGCACGCGCCGGCGGTCAGGAACGGAAGGGGCCGGTCACCTCATAGGTGATGCCGCCCGAGGACGAACCGGAGGTGCCACGCTGGGAAGAGAAGTACAGGCGGTTCCCCGCCGGGGTGAACGCGGGGCCGCAGATCTCCGACGAGCTCTGGCCGTTGATCCGCAGGAACGGCGCCACGATGTCGTTCGGCGTGATGATGCAGATCTCCATGTTGCCGCCGTCTTCGGCGACGAACAGGTCACCCGAGGAGGTCCCCGTGACGTTGTCCACGCCGGTCAGCGGGGCCGAGCCGGGGCTGACCAGCGAGTCGTCGTAGGCGAGCTCGTAGGTGTTGTTCGTCAGGTTGAGCTGCCAGACGCGGTTGTCGCCCTTGGTAGTGAACCAGGCGGTGTCGTTGGCGTAATGCAGTCCTTCGCCGCCGCTGAACCGCTTCGCACCGGACACCTGGTTGCGGGTGGCGGTGGGGGAGCCGTCGGGATCGGGCACGTTCGCCCAGGTGAAGCTGCCCGAGGTGGCCGTGCCCGCCTTGAGGACCTGCAACGTCCCGGCCGAGAGATTGCCCCAGGTCGTCGGGACGAAACGGTAGAAGCAGCCGTCCGAGGTGTCCTCGGTCAGGTAGACGACCTTGCGCACCGGGTCGGCCGCCGCGGCCTCGTGCTTGAACTTCCCCATCGCGGGCCGCTGGACGGCGGCCGTGGCCGGGCCGTTCGGCTGGCACTCGTAGACGAAGCCGAGGTCGATCTCCTCACAGGAAAGCCAGGTGTTCCAAGGAGTCTTGCCGCCCGCGCAGTTCTGGCGGGTGTTCGAGAGGATGCGATGGGCGCCGGTGATGTTCCCGCTCGCGTCGAATTTGACCGCGCTCGCCCCGCCGCCGGGCGTGATCTCCGAATTCGACACGTAGATCCAACCGCTGCCGTCGGCGAACACCGCGCCGCCGTCCGGGGCGCTGTGCCAGGTGTACCCGGTGCTCGCGACCTTCTGGCCGGACCGCGCGATGACACGGCTGGTGAATCCCGCCGGCAGCTGGATCCCGTTCGCGTCGGCCGCCTGGAGCGCGCCGTACGGGCTGGGGCCGTTCTGGGCGGGCGCGGCGAGGGCCGCTCCCGAGAGCCTGTTTCCGAACGCCGTGACACCGGCGCCGACCACGGCCGCGCGCAGGAAATTCCGTCGCTTCACTCATGCCTCCGAGACATCCGCTGATGTGGTGGTGCGGGAAGGAGCGGCTCGGAGAGTACGGGCGGAACGGGACTTCCAGGTGAATTCGCGGCATATTCACCGCGAGGAGGGAACTTTCGTAGGGAACGCTCGCTCAGCGCAATTTCCCGGGCTTTGCGGAGCCCGGGGCGTCGGTCCCGCCGTGTTGGCCCGCGACGCCTAACGCGTGCGGTATTCGATCGATCGGCGCGTATCCGCCATTACGGTGGTGGCGACGTCCGATCGGGTGATGCCAGCCGGTGAGATGCTCGTCGATCCACGGCTCTTCGAGAACGCCCGAAGCGGGGGTAGCAGGGCTCTAATCTGGATTTTCGTTGCCAGGCAAGGTGTTCCGGGTCAACGTGTCGGCCAAGTGCTGCGGGACAAGCCGCTCGCAGCGGCAGGCGCGCGGATGCTGAGGCCGCTTCGGTCGCGAAATTCACGCAGTCGCACCATGAGATCCGATTAGGTGTTCATCGGCGTGCCGTGGCGGGCCCGGGGTGGCGGAGAAACAGTGCCGGGCAGGCCGATGGCGATGCCCGCGGCGATGGTGCCGGCGAAGGTCATCGCCGCGATAAAACCGGTGAGAATGCTCAGGCAGACGATCTGACCGGCCGAAACGCACCTGCGCCTCGGCCGCGACGGGAAAGAATTTCTTGGCTCATGACCTTGCCCTCGTGGATCACGCACCCCGGCTGGATGGCACGCACTCTGCATTGTCAAAACGTGATAGGGAGTTGAGCGAGTCAATGGCCGGGTCGGTCCGGATCCTGGTGGCCGGAAGCCCCGGATTCCACGAGGGGATCCGGGGCTTCGGCCTCGCGCCGTTACGCCGCTTGGGCGACCGGAGCCGTCGCCGGGGCCAGCGCGATGTCCAGCACCTCGCGGACGTTCGCCACGGCATGGACGTCCAGCTGTGCCAGCACTTCGGCCGGGACGTCGTCCAGGTCGGGCTCGTTGCGCTGCGGGATGATCACCGTCTTCATCCCCGCCCGGTGCGCGGCCAGCAGCTTCTGCTTGACCCCGCCGATCGGCAGCACCCGCCCGGTCAGCGACACCTCACCGGTCATCGCGACGTCCGACTTCACGACCCGGCCCGAAAGCAGGGACGCCAGCGCGGTCGTCATCGTGATACCGGCGCTCGGCCCGTCCTTGGGCACCGCGCCCGCGGGGACGTGCACGTGGATGCCGCGGTCCTTCAGGTCGCCGACCGGCAGTTCCAGTTCGGCGCCGCGCGAACGCAGGTACGACAACGCGATCTGCACCGACTCCTTCATCACGTCACCCAGCTGGCCGGTCAGGGACAGCCCGGTCGAGCCGGACTCCGGATCCGCCAGCGACGCCTCGATGTAGAGGACGTCACCGCCGGCGCCGGTCACCGCCAGCCCCGTCGCCACGCCAGGGGTCGACGTGCGCTGCGTCGACGCGGGCAGCGAAGACTCCGGCAGGTGCCGCGGACGGCCGAGGTAGGTCTCGAGCCCGTCGGCGTCGATCGTCAGCGGTAGCTCGACCTCGTCCAGCGCGACCTTGGTCGCCACCTTCCGCAGGACCTTCGCGATGGTCCGGTTCGCGTTGCGCACCCCGGCTTCCCGCGTGTACTCGGCGGCGATGCGGCTGAACGCGCCGTCGGTCAGCGTGACGTCGTCCTTGCCGAGCCCGGCGCGCTCCAGCTCGCGGGGGAGCAGGTGGTCGCGGGCGATGGTGACCTTCTCGTGCTCGGTGTAGCCGTCGAGAGTGACCAGCTCCATCCGGTCCAGCAGCGGGCCGGGGATGGTCTCGAGCGCGTTCGCCGTCGCCAGGAACACGACGTCGGACAGGTCCAGTTCGACCTCGAGGTAGTGGTCACGGAAGGTGTGGTTCTGCTCCGGGTCCAGCACCTCCAGCAGCGCGGCCGTCGGGTCGCCCCGGTAGTCGGCGCCGACCTTGTCGATCTCGTCGAGCAGCACGACCGGGTTCATCGAGCCCGCTTCCTTGATGGCGCGGACGATCCGGCCGGGCAGCGCGCCGACGTAGGTGCGGCGGTGACCGCGGATCTCGGCCTCGTCGCGGATGCCGCCGAGCGCGACGCGGACGAACTTGCGGCCCATCGCCCTCGCCACGGACTCGCCGAGCGACGTCTTGCCGACCCCGGGAGGACCGGCGAGCGCCAGCACCGCGCCCGAACGCCGTCCGCCGACCGGGCCGAGCCCGGACTCCGCGCGACGTTTGCGCACGGCCAGGTACTCGATGATGCGTTCCTTCACGTCGTCGAGACCGGCGTGGTCGGCGTCCAGGATGTCGCGCGCGGCGGCGATGTCGTGGACGTCGGTGGTGCGCTCGTTCCACGGCAGTTCCAGCACGGTGTCCAGCCACGTGCGGATCCAGCCGCCCTCCGGGGACTGGTCCGAGGTCCGCTCCAGTTTGTCCACTTCGGACAGTGCGGCCTTCTTGACCGCGTCCGGCAGCTCGGCGGCCTCGACGCGGGCGCGGTAGTCGTCGTCGTTGGCGGTGCCGTCGAGCTCGCCCAGCTCCTTGCGGATCGCTTCGAGCTGGCGGCGCAGCAGGAACTCCTTCTGCTGCTTCTCCATGCCCTCCTGGACGTCCTTGCGGATGGTGTCGGTGACCTCGAGTTCGGCCAGCTGCTCGCGGCTCCATTCGAGGGCCTTCTCCAGCCGCGTGGCGACGTCGAGCGTGGTCAGCAGCTCAAGCTTCTGTTCGGTCTTGAGGTAGGACGAGTTGCCCGCCAGGTCGGCGACCGCGGACGGGTCTTCGACCTCCTGGACGGCGTCGATCATCTGCCAGCCGCCGCGCTGCTGGAGGATCGCGATGACGACGGACTTGTACTCGGACGCGAGCTTCGCGGCGTTGTCGTCGGTGGTCTCGGTGGCGACCTCGGCGTGCACCCAGCGGGCGGCGCCGGGACCGTCGGCGATGCGGCCGACGACGGCGCGGCGGGTGCCGCGCAGAAGCACCGCGGTCTTGCCGCCGGGCACGCGCCCGATGCGCTCGACGGTCGCGATGGTGCCGAGTTCGGCGTACTCGCCGTGGACGCGGGGGACGATCAGCACTTCGGCCTTGGTGGCGGCGCTGGACCGGATCCCCGGGAAGGAAGCCTGGGCAGGCGTGTTGGCCTGGGCGGACTCCACCGCGGCGCGCGTCTCCGTGTCGGCGAGGTCGAGCGGGACGATCATGCCCGGCAGCACGACGTCGTCATCGAGCGGGAGGACGGGCAGGAGGCGGTTGTCGGTCATCTGTGCACTCCTCGGTTAGTTGAGTCTGTCTAGCTCAACTCTCCGATCGACCCGTTTGTTTCCTTTCCGCGTTCGCCGTCAGCGATCACCCACCCCTCCGACCTCTGCCCAGAACGCTTCACACTTAGCCCGCTAAAGGCGACGCGCACCGGGGAAAGGTCGGATGTCAGGGGTGGACGGCGACCCCGCACCAGGCGAACGGGCGGGCACCTTCCTCGTCTCGCCGCAGCTCACGCACGGGCCGCCAGTCGGGCAGGTTGACGACGCCGGGCTCCAGCAGCGGCCAGTCCCCGAAGAGCGGCTCGATCTCTTCGCGGTCCCGCATCCACACCGGGTTGCTCGTCTTCCGGTACTGCTCGACCATCCAGTGCAGCCCGTCGGCGTCCTCGCCCGTCTGGCCGCCGAAGCTCATATGCGACAGCCCCAGCCAGCTGCCCGGCGCGAGCGCGTTCCGGTACGTCGCGACCAGCGCGGGCGGATCGTCGTGCGGGCCGGCGAAATGCAGGACGGCCATCATCATCAGGCAGACCGGCTGGTCGAAATCGATCAGCCGCAGCGTCTCCGGATGCCGCAGGACGTCCTTCGGCCGTCGCATGTCCGCATGGACGATCCCCGCCCAGCCGGTCGCCTCATGGCGTTCGAGGATCAGCTCCGCGTGCGCCACCGCCACCGGCTCGTAGTCGACGTACACGACCTTCGCCGTGTCACCCGGCTCCAGTTCCTCCTGGACGATCTCGTGCACGTTCCCGGCTGTCGGGACACCGGAGCCCAGATCGATGAACTGCCGGATCCCGGCCGCCAGGGCCGCGCGCACGACCCGGTTCATGAACTCGCGGTTGTGCCGCGCGCCCGGTTTGACCCAGCGCCACTGCTTTTCCAGCGCGCGGGCGAACTCGCGGTCGACCGCCCAGTTGTGGGTCCCGCCGAGGAACCAGTCGTAGATCCTCGCCGCGGACGGCTTCTCGGTGTCGACCCCGGTCGGCGCCACCGGGGCCGCGTCCTCGTCCTTCTTCACGGAACGAGCCTATCGGGATCAGGGGACCGCCGGTCGCCGTTGCCAGTACGTCCAGAGCGGCCGGTAACCCTGCGCGTACCAGAACGGCGTCGAGCGCGGATTGGCCAGCGCGTGGTGCAGCAGCACGGCTTCGGTGCCGCATTCGTCGAAGACCTGGTGCGCGTGCGCGGCGAGCGCCGTCCCCACTCCGCTCGATCGCGCCGGTTCGGCCACCGCCAGCGACGACAGGTAGCCGACGCGGTCGGCCGCGACCCGGCCGTCGATCCACGCCGTCTCGCCGGGGAACTGCACCCGGACCATGCCCAGCGGCCGCCCGTACAGTTCGGCGATCCACAGCGTCGGATTTTCGCGGCCGACGTGTTTCGACAGCTCCGCCGTGATCGTTTCCTTCGCGCCCTCGCGCAAAGTGACAGAACCGAACTGCGCGTCGTAACGCTGCAATTCCAGTTCGAGTCCGACGGCGGTTTCGAGATCATCCGCCTCGGCGGGCCGGATGTGCACTCCGGGAGTGGCGGGCGGCCCCGTCGCGGCGAGCCGGTCGGCCGGGCGGACCGCGATCACCAGCGTCGGCGCGAAGCCGCGGCGCAGCAATTCGGCCGAGCCGGGGGAGTCCCGGCTGGGCCGGACGACGGTCGCCGCGGTCTCGACATCCCCAGGTGGAGCCACGGTCTTCAGATGTTCATCCCATCGGGTGAGTAATGCGTCGAGGGCCGCTTCCGGGCGGGGTCCGGTGAGCCGTGCTTCGAGGCGGTGTTCGACGAGGGCCCGCCACGGAGAGTCAACAGAATCGGGACCCGCCTCGGTCCGTACCGACAATCCGGCGGCGGCCGAGTCGCCTGCCGTCGCGGAGAGTGACACGGAACCCTCGACAGGCTCCAGTGCAGGCATTTCGGGGAGCAAGGCGTCCACGGTGGCGAGCCGCTCGGCGTGCCCGGCGGCGATGGCGTGGCTATTCATAGGGCTATTCAAGCCCCTACTCACGGGTCCGCCGGGAACTTCACGAGATTGGCCGGGGCGTGGCGTCAGGTGACTTCCGGTAGTCGGCGGGAACGCGAATAACGCTCCCATTTCACCCCTTGGTCCACGCAGGTCAGCGCGACGCGCCCATTGTTAACCCTGGGGTGATCTCATACTGTCTCGAATGGGACTTGGGTACGCCCTCCGGGGTACCGTATTGCCCTCGTCCCCGAGGTCGCGGTAGGACAAGACCGGTTGGGCAGCCGGGAAGGAAGGTCGGATGCCGGACACGAACGGCAGGCCCGGGAGCGCCGCACAGGCGGCAGCGGGCAAGGGAGGCGCCGTTACGGAGGCTCGTACCGACGAGCGACGGTTCCGCGTCTACACCTTCGCGGTACTCACCATGGGCATCGCCGCCGCGGCCGCGGTCAGCCTCTGGCTGGACTTCGAGGCTTCGGACGATCTGCTGTGGATCGGGCCGATCCTCGCCCTCGCGTTCCTGCTCGCCGAACAGCTCGGCATCAACGTCGACGTCCGCAGCGGCATCTCGTGGACGATCTCGTTCACCGAGATCCCGCTGGTCATCGGATTCTTCGTCGCTCCCTTCGAAGTCGTGCTCGCCGCCCATCTCGCGGCGGGGATCGGGACGTTGCTGGCCCGCAAGGTCGCGGGCCGCGTGCTCTACAACGCCGGCGCCTTCCTGCTGGAGATCACCGGCGCGTTCGCCGTGGCGGGTCTGGTGAAGCAGGCCTCCGGCGCCCACGACATGACCTGGATCGCCGCGCTGGCGGGCACTTTGACGGCGCCGCTGGTCAGCACGCTGCTCGCGCTCGCCGCCGTCCGCGTCCTTCGCCGCCGCATGCGGGTCAGCACCGCGATCCGGCTGACCGGCCGCATCCTCGTCGTCGGTTTCGTCAACGCTTCGGTCGGCCTTTCCGGATATCTGGTCATTTCCGGGACGCCGAAGGCCTGGCCGCTCGTGCTCGCCGTCTTCCTCGGGCTCACCGCGTTGTACTGGGCCTACTCGGATCTGCTGCGCGAGCAGCGCGACATGGAAGCGTTGTCCGACGTCAGCCTGATGGTCGCGCGTTCCGGTCAGCAGGCCGCCGCACGGCCCGCCGGGCGCGCGGACGAACTCGTCGGCGGGGTGGACGTCCGCGAATGGGCGACCATCGCCGAACGCATCAAGGATCAGCTCGCCGCCGGCCGCGTCGTACTGAGGCTTCGACTGGAGCCGAAGGACACCATGCGGATGGTCGTCGCGGGTGACGAACTGCCGCCCGTCGACCCGGCCGCCGACGACCCGCTGCTGCGCCTGCCCGGCGCGCACGTCCGCCACTTCCGGATCACCGAAGCCAATCCCGACGTCCGCTCCGCGTTGCTCGACCGTGGCGCGCAGGAGGCGCTGGTCGTCCCGCTGCGCAGCGCGAACCAGCTCCTCGGCGTCGTCGAAGCGCACGACAGGCTGAGCCGCTGGCGTGGATTCGGCAAGTACGACGTCCAGCTGCTCGGCACGATGGCCAGCCACCTCGCGACCTCGCTGGACAACCGGCGCCTGCTCGCGACCCTGCGCCACGACGCCTATCACGACCCGCTGACCGGCCTGCTCAACCGGCCGGGCTTCCGCCAGGTCGCCAAGGAACCGTTGCGGGAACAGGTCGACGCGGTCGTGCTCCGGATCGACCTCGACGTCTTCTCGACCGTCAGCGACGCCCTCGGCTACGTGTGGGCCGACCGGATGGTCATCGCCGCGGGCCGCCGGATCCGCGACGCGCTCGGCCCCGACGTCCCGCTCGCCAGGCTCGAAGGCGCGTCGTTCGCGGCGCTCCTCGTCGGCTGCGCGCCGGAACGCGCCCAGGCCGCCGCGGAACTGCTGCGCGCGGAGCTCGTCGCCCCGTACCCGGTCGACCGGCTCTCCGTCGAAGCCAACGCGATGATCGGCTACGCCACCTCTTCGGCGGAAGACGACGAGCAGGTCGACGTCGACGGGCTCCTGCAGCGCGCCGACGTCGCCGTCCGCGCCACCAAGGGCGGCGAAGAGGTCCGCGGCTACATGGCCAGCATGGGCCAGATCTTCATGCGCCGGTTCCAGATGGTCACGCAGTTCCGGCAGTCGCTGGAAGAAGGCCAGCTGAGCGTCCACTACCAGCCGAAGATCACCTTGCCGAACCGGCAGATCCAGGGTGTCGAGGCGCTCGTGCGCTGGGTGCACCCGGAGTTCGGCAGGCTCGGCCCGGACGAGTTCGTCCCGGCGATCGAAGCCGCCGGCCTCATCGGCGTCCTGACGTCGTTCGTGCTCGAAGAGTCGTTGAAGCGCGTGCGCAAGTGGCTCGACGAGGGCCTGCGCATCTCCGCCGCGGTGAACCTGTCCGTGCGGAACCTGGCCGACGAGGACTTCCCGACGAAGGTCGCGCGCGAGCTCGACCGCTTCGGCATCCCGCCCGAGCTGCTCACCTTCGAGCTGACCGAGTCCGGTGTGATGTCCGACCCGCAGAAGGCGCTGCCGATCCTGCGCGAGCTGCACTCGCTGGGCATCGTGCTCGCCGTCGACGACTTCGGCACCGGCTACTCGTCGCTGGCGTACCTGCGGCAGCTCCCGGTCGACCAGGTCAAGATCGACAAGAGCTTCGTCCTCGGCATGGGCACCGACCTCGGCGACCTCGCGGTCGTGCGCTCCATCGTCGAGCTGGGCCACTCGCTCGGCCTCACGGTCGTGGCGGAGGGTGTCGAGGAGGACGTCGCGCGGGATCAGCTCGAAGCGATGGGCTGTGACGTCGCGCAGGGCTACCTCATCTCGCGGCCGCTGCCGGAGGACCGTCTGGAGGCGTGGCTGCAGGCCCGGACGGCGCGCTCGCCCGGACGCCACTCCGAGACCGTCCTCACCCTGCTGACCTGAGGTTTCGCGGTAACGGACCCCCCTGTTCCACCCCCTCGCGGGGACTTGCTAATCTTTCCAAGTCCTCGCGAGAGGCAAGGCCCCTTTAGCTCAGTCGGCAGAGCGTTTCCATGGTAAGGAAAAGGTCTACGGTTCGATTCCGTAAAGGGGCTCAGAACCTCAGCCGCGTCACGCAAGCGTGTCGCGGCCAGGTTCATGTAAGGCGGTGTAGCTCAGCTGGCAGAGCAAGCGGCTCATAATCGCTGTGTCGCCGGTTCAAGTCCGGCCACCGCTACGCGGTAATCCTGGGTATCCCAGGCCTAGTAGAGAAGGAAATGCTGTGGCTGCCACTGACGTGCGACCGAAGATCACGCTCGCGTGTGAGGAGTGCAAGCACCGCAACTACATCACCAAGAAGAACCGGCGCAACAACCCGGATCGCCTGGAGATGAAGAAGTTCTGCCCGAACTGCGGTACGCACCGGACTCACAAAGAGACCCGCTGAGCGTCTAGCGGTTCTACCTGTCTTACCCGAAGCCGTCCTGGTCACCAGGGCGGCTTCGGGTATTTTTCGGGTTCGGTAGCCTGCTCCGGTGGCCTTGGACCAGTCGTTCACCGGGCGGGTGTACCCGCCGACCAGTACCTATGAAGTGAGTCGCGAGAAGATCCGGGAGTTCGCCGACGCGCTCGGCGACGCGAACCCGCTCTACCGCGACACCGACGTGGCGAAGGCGGCCGGCTACCCCGACGTCATCGCGCCGCCGACGTTCCTGACGATCATCAACCTCGCCTCGATCAACGCGATCGTCTCCGACCCCGAGCTGGGTCTCGACTATTCGCGGATGGTCCACGGCGACCAGCGGTTCACCTACACGCGGCCGGTGCACGCGGGCGACGTCCTGTCGCTCACCACGTACATCGACAACATCATGACCCGCGCCGGGAACGACTTCATCAACCTGCGCGCCGAGATCTCCGGCGCCGACGGCGGCCTGATCGCCACCACGAACGCCCAGCTCGTGGTCCGAGGGGAGGACGCGTGAGCACGTTCACCGTCGGGGAAGAACTGACGCCGCTGACCATCGACGTCACCCGTGACCAGCTGGTGCGCTACGCCGGCGCGTCGCTGGACTTCAACCCCATCCATTGGAACGAGGTCTTCGCCAAGGAGGTCGGCCTTCCCGACGTCATCGCGCACGGGATGCTGACCATGGCGCTCGGCGCGCGGCTCGTCACCGACTGGCTCGGCGACCCTGGCCGCCTCGTGGACTACTTCGCGCGCTTCACGCGCCCTGTGGTCGTGCCGAACGACGGCGCCGCGACGATCGAGTTCACCGGGAAGGTCGCCGTGGTCAACGACGACGGCACCGCCCGCGTCGACATCACCGCCAAGTTCGAGGGCAAGGCCGTCCTGGGCAAGGCGCAGGCGGTCGTCCGCAACTGACGCCCGGGGGAGCAAGGGACCTTTGCTACCACTCGCTTAGCGTGCCTAAGTAAGTGGTAGCAAAGGTCCCTTGCTCTACGCGAGCTTCAGCAGTTTCTCGACGACCTCCGCCATCCCCGCCGCGCCCCGGGCGTTCGGGTGCAGCGGCGCCGCGGGCACGGAAGGAGTGAGGCCCTCGACCCAGCGCCGGTTCGCGGCGCTGCACATGTCCCGCCCCTTGCTCGCTGTCGACATGTCGGCGAAGCCCGCTTCGTGCTCCTTCGCCGTCTCCTGCAACGCCTCGTTCAGTCGTTTCAGCGAGTCGCGGAAGTAGGCCACGTCCCCCGCGCCGACCGGAATGACCGGCCAGCAGCCGGCGTCGTCGTCCGGCAGCACCGTCGGGTACCCGACGACCACGATGCGCGCCGAGGGGGCCTTGGAGCGGATCTGGTCCAGAATCCCGCCGAGCCGGTCCGCCGCGGCGGCGATCCGCTCGGCCAGCTGGTCGCGACCGCCCGCGGTCAGCTGGGTCTTGCAGGGCGAAGCGGTCTGCACCTGCGTCGCGCACTGGCTCGCGAAGCCGACGAAGCCCACGTCGTTGCCGCCGATCCCGACGGTCACCAGCGTCGTGTCGCCGTCGACGGCGTCGAGTTGCGGAGCGTTCGTGCCGTCCCGGGTCTTCTGCTCGCCGGTGAGGTGCTCGGTCGTGGCGCCGCCACAGCTGGCGTCGACGAACTCGGCCGGACGCAGCTTCGCGGCGAGCAGGCTCGGGTAGTTGTTGTCCGAGCGATCGCAGCCCGCCGGCGTGCCCACAGGCCTGCCGGTGCCCGGCGAGGCCGTGTAGGAGTCACCCAGCGCCACGTATCGGCCCGCACCGTCCGAAGTGGTGATCCCCGCCGGCGCCACCGCCGTTCCACGCTCCCACAGGTGGTAAGCGATCCCCAGGACGGACAACACGATCACCAGGAAGAGGCAGCCGCCGCCCGTTCTTCGCCGCGTCACCCGTTCGTTGTACGCGACCTGGGTCACGTTTGTCATCGGTCCGCTCGTCGGTGAACGACGCGTGAACGGGTGATCTCCGGTTGCCTGAGACGTGGATCACGTTCAAGGTGGTGCGCGTAGCTGCCCCGAGGAAAGGCGAAATCACGTGAGCCTGAACCTGAACAAGCTGGTCGACAAGGCCTGGGAGGACAAAGGCATCAACGAGCTGCTGGACGCTCCGCCGTCCGCGCTCGAGGGCCTGACCAAGAAGCACGACGAACTCCTCGCAGAGCTCAAGATCAAGACCATCCGGGACCTCGGCAACTGGAAGTACGCGGCCAAGGCCCACGCGCTCGTCCAGCTCGCCGACGGCGAATCCTGACCCTCTGAAGGCCCTTCCCGGTGAGCGGGGAGGGCCTTCAGCCGCGGGGGACGAGGTCGCGCAGCTCGGCGGCGAGGTCGAGGGCATGGCCCACGTCCCGCGCGAGGTAGTGCGGGTCGACGAAGGCTTCGGCGATCCCGGTCTCGGCGGCCGCCTCAAGCTGCGCGGCGACGTCCCGGAGTTCGGTCCCGGGCTTCGGGTTGATCCGCAGGACCCGCCGCAGCGTGCCGGGGTCACGGCCCGCCTTCTCGGCCGAGCTCATCACGGTCTCCCAGAGCTTCGCCAGATACGGCGCGGGCAGCCCCGCGGGAAGCCAGCCCTCCGCGCGGCGGCCGACGCGGTCCAGCGCCACCGGTGACAGCCCGCCCAGCAGCACCGGCGGATGCGGGCTCTGCGCCGGTCGCAATCCCACCTTCGACGCCGGGATCCGCCAGCGCTCGCCTTCGTGCTCGACAGGGTCTCCGGTCCAGAACTCCCGGAGCACGTCGAGAAGCTCCTCCAATTGCGCGCCACGGCCCTTCCAGGGCGTGCCCGTGGCCGTGTATTCGTCGCGAAGCCAGCCGATGCCCAAGCCGACGTCCAGGCGGCCGCCGCTCACTTGATCCAGTGACGTGAGCATCCGGGCGAGCACGACGGCCGGATACACCGTTCCGGTGAGTGTGCTGGTGCCGAGCCGGACCTTGTTCGTGACGCTCGCGGCGACGGTCAGCAGGATCAGCGGATCGCCGAAGGTGACGAACTCGGGTGGGTACGGCCGTTCCGGCGTGCCGCCGGGGTAGAAGTCCGACGGCGAGACCGGCGCCAGCACGCGATCCCCGACCCACAGGGACTCGTACCCGAGCTCCTCGGCGGCCGCGGCGAAACCGGTGACGGCGTCCAGCGACGCGAGGGGACCGTACTGCGGAAGGGTGATTCCCAGGCGCATCGCGGTCACCGTGCTTCCGCGAGCAGACGACCCATCCTGGTGATCCCTTCGGCGAGATCGTTTTCGTCCAGCGCATAGGAGATCCGGAAGTAACCCGGCGTCCCGAACGCCTCGCCGGGCACCACGGCGACCTCGGCCTCGCGCAGGATCAGATCCGCCAGCGCCACCGTGTCGGCCGGACGTTCACCACGAATCTCTTTGCCCAGCAACGCTTTCACTGACGGATAGACGTAGAAAGCGCCGAGTGGCACCGGAGTCTCGACTCCCGGGATATCGGAAAGCAGGGAAAGCGCGGTCTTCCGCCGGGCATCGAACGCTTCGCGCATGGCGAAAACGGCGTCGAGCGGTCCGCTCACCGCGGCGAACGCGGCCCGCTGCGCGACGTTCGAAACGTTGCCGCACAAGTGTGACTGGTACGCCGTCGCCGCCTTCACCACGTCCTGCGGACCGAGCAGCCAGCCCACCCGCCAGCCGGTCATCGAGTACGTCTTCGCGACGCCGTTGAGGACGATCGTGCGGTCGGCGAGCTCCGGGACCAGGACGGGCATCGAAGGCGCTTCGGCACCGTCGTAGACCAGGTGCTCGTAGATCTCGTCGGTGATGACCCAGAGGCCGTTTTCGTGTGCCCAGCGCCCGATCGCCTCGACCCGTTCGCGCGGGTACACCGCACCGGTCGGGTTCGACGGCGACACGAACAGCAGCACCTTCGTGCGCGGTGTCCTGGCGGCTTCGAGCTGCTCGACGGTGACCAGGTAGCCCGTCGTCTCGTCCGCGGTGACCTGAACCGGAACCCCGCCGGCGAGGGCGATCGACTCCGGGTACGTGGTCCAGTACGGCGCGGGCAGAAGCACCTCGTCGCCGGGGTCGAGCAGCGTCGCGAACGCCGAGTAGACCGCTTGCTTGCCGCCGTTGGTCACCAGGACGCGGCCAGGGTCGACCTCGAACCCGGAGTCGCGGACGGTCTTCGCCGCGATCGCCTCACGCAGTTCCGGGAGCCCGCCCGCGGCCGTGTAGCCGTGGTTGACCTTGTCCCGGACGGCCGCTTCGGCGGCTTCGAGCACGTTGGCCGGGGTGGGGAAATCCGGCTGCCCGGCGCCGAAGCCGATCACCGGACGGCCCTGTGCCTTGAGCTCCCGGGCCTTCGCGTCGACCGCCAGCGTGGCCGAGGGCGTGATGCCGCCGATACGAGCCGAGACGCGGTCGGCCGTCGAAGGCGAGGGTGCGGGAGCGCTCATGGCGACATCGTGGCACGATCATGGGGTCGGCCGTGGGGGAGTTTCCCCGCGGAAGGCTGCTCCGCGCCGCTTTGAGGGGCGCGGTTGCGAAGCTGTTCGGGGGTTGCCGTAGACTTCTGGTCTCGGAACGCACTACGGTCATCCCCGCCACGGCGGTGGGGACGATGGAATGCGTCCTCGGGAGCTCCAGAGCATCGGGGTTCCAAAGGGGTGTAGCTCAATTGGCAGAGCAGCGGTCTCCAAAACCGCAGGTTGCAGGTTCAAGTCCTGTCACCCCTGCGTTAGCGAACTGGTGAAGGCGGAGGAGTGGTCGTGAGCGACAGCGACGCCAGCGGTGAGAAGGCGCAGGACGGCGCCGGGCAGAAGCCCGACGAGCAGTCCCGCCCGGTGACCGCCGCTGCCCGGCGTGAGCGCCGTGCGTCCGCGCGCCCGTCCGGTAAGGCCGACGCCAAGTCGGACGACAAGACCCGCCCCGCCGGCAAGGCGAAGGCCGGGGACAAGACCGAGAAGTCCAAGGACGCCAAAGGCACGGCGACCCCGAAGCGCGACCGCAAGCCGAAGCAGGCGTCGATCTTCGCCCGGCTGATGCGCTTCATCCGTGAGGTCTGGGCCGAGCTGCGCAAGGTCATCTGGCCGAACCGCAAGCAGATGGTCACCTACACCGCGGTGGTGCTGGTCTTCGTGGTGTTCATGGTGGCGCTGGTGAGCGGCCTCGACCTGGCCTTCAAAGAGGTCGTCGGTGCCGTCTTCGGCAGCTGAGGCGGCCGTCAGCGGTGCCTGAGGGCACCGCGCGGAGGCCTGCGCCACGGCAACCGATCAACTGAGAGGACGGAACGTGACCTCCGACAACGGCACAGCAGCCGGTCATGAGCTGACCGAGCTTTCCGACGAGCAGGTGCACGCGGCACTCGGCGACGAGCAGTCCGAGCACCTGGACTCCGTCGAGGTGCCCGCCGCAGGCGACGAGGTCGACGAAGCCGGAGATGTCGCGGAGGCCGACGAGACCGACGACGATGACGCCGCCGAGCCCGAGGCCGACGAGGACGTCGACCCGGTCGCCAAGCTGCGCGCGGAACTCAACGCCGCTCCCGGTGAGTGGTACGTCGTGCACTCGTACGCGGGTTACGAGAACAAGGTGAAGACCAACCTCGAGACCCGGACCCAGACGCTGGACGTCGAGGACTACATCTTCCAGATCGAGGTCCCGACCGAAGAGGTCACCGAGATCAAGAACGGCCAGCGCAAGCAGGTGCAGCGCAAGGTGCTGCCCGGCTACATCCTGGTCCGCATGGACCTGAACGACGCCTCGTGGAGCGCGGTGCGCAACACCCCGGGTGTCACCGGGTTCGTCGGCGCCACGTCGCGCCCGTCGCCGCTGACCGTGGACGAGGTGCTCAAGTTCCTCGCGCCCAAGGTCGAGACGGCCGCCCCCGCCAAGCCTGGCAAGGGCGAGGCCGCTTCCGCCGAGTCCCAGCTCGGTGCCCCCGCGGTCGAGGTCGACTTCGAGGTCGGCGAGTCGGTCACCGTCATGGACGGCCCGTTCGCGACGCTGCCCGCGACGATCTCCGAGGTCAACGTGGACGGACAGAAGCTGAAGGTCCTGGTGTCGATCTTCGGCCGGGAGACCCCGGTCGAGCTGTCGTTCAACCAGGTCTCCAAGATCTGACGGCCGCCAGACGGCCGGCAGTCCCCGCGTACTGGCAGGTGTGCGGGGGACTCAAGTCAGTAAGAAGGAACAAACGAAATGCCACCCAAGAAGAAGAAGCTTGCGGCGATCATCAAGCTGCAGATCAAGGCGGGTGCGGCCAACCCCGCGCCGCCGGTCGGCCCCGCGCTGGGTCAGCACGGCGTCAACATCATGGAGTTCTGCAAGGCCTACAACGCCGCGACCGAGTCGCAGCGCGGGGACGTCGTCCCGGTCGAGATCTCCGTGTACGAAGACCGCACGTTCGACTTCAAGCTCAAGACGCCGCCGGCCGCGAAGCTGCTGCTGAAGGCCGCGGGCGTGGAGAAGGGTTCCGGCGAGCCACACAAGACCAAGGTTGCCAAGGTCACCTGGGACCAGGTCCGCGACATCGCGAAGACCAAGGAATCCGACCTGAACGCGCACGACATCGACCAGGCCGCGAAGATCATCGCCGGCACCGCCCGCTCGATGGGCATCACGGTCGTCGACTGAGTTCCACCCAGCACCACCGTGGGAGAGCCAGTGCTGGCTCCAACACCACACTGATCCGTTGAAAAGTTAAGGACAGAAGCAATGCCCAAGCACAGCAAGGCCTACCGTCAGGCACTTGAGCTGGTGGACCGCGAGCGGCTCTACGCCCCGCTCGAGGCCGCGAAGCTGGCCAAGGAGACCTCCTCCAAGAAGATGGACGCCACCGTCGAGGTCGCCATGCGCCTCGGTGTCGACCCTCGCAAGGCCGACCAGATGGTCCGCGGCACCGTGAACCTGCCGCACGGCACCGGTAAGACCGCCCGCGTCATCGTTTTCGCCGTTGGTGACAAGGCCGCCGAGGCCGAGGCCGCCGGCGCGGACGTGGTCGGTACGGACGAACTGATCGAGCGCATCCAGGGTGGCTGGCTCGAGTTCGACGCCGCGATCGCGACGCCGGACCAGATGGCCAAGGTCGGGCGCATCGCCCGCATCCTCGGCCCGCGTGGCCTGATGCCGAACCCGAAGACCGGCACCGTGACCCCCGCGGTCGCGAAGGCCGTGACGGACATCAAGGGCGGTAAGATCAACTTCCGCGTGGACAAGCAGGCCAACCTGCACTTCGTCATCGGCAAGGCCTCGTTCGACACCGACAAGCTGGTGGAGAACTACGCGGCCGCGCTGGACGAGATCCTGCGTGCCAAGCCGTCGTCGGCGAAGGGTCGCTACCTGAAGAAGGTCACGATCTCCACGACGATGGGCCCGGGTGTCCCGGTCGACCCGGCCCGCACCCGCAACCTCCTCTCCGAGGACGCGTGAGTCTGAGTTAGACATCACTGAGAAGGGGGCGGTCCCGCTACGGCGGGGCCGCCCCTTTTTCGTGTTTGCTGGAGGGCATGCCTACCTTCGCGTCGTTCGACGGGCTTCAGCTGAGCTACACCGTGTGGGAAGGCCGTGGGCGCCCGGTACTGCTGCAGCACGGCTTCGCCGCGGACACGAACGCCAACTGGATCGCTCCCGGCGTCGTCGACACCCTCCAGGACGCGGGGCTGACCGTGATCAGCCTGGACGCGCGCGGCCATGGACGGTCGGCGAAACCGCACGACGAGGCGAGCTACGGCGACGACGCGATGGTCCGCGACGTTTCGGCGCTGCTCGACTCGCTCGGGCTGGACGAGGTGTCGATGGTCGGCTACTCGATGGGCGCGATGATCGCGCTCGGCGCGGTGGCCGCGGACCCGCGGATCCGGTGCCTCGCGATCGGCGGGGTCGGGTCGGGGATCGTCGACTTCGGCGGCGTCGACACCCGCGTCGTCACGCCTGAGGCGATCAGCGAGGCGCTGCTCGCTTCGGACCCTTCGACGCTTCCGCCGTCTTCGGCGCCTTTCCGGGCGCTGGCCGACGCTTTGCGGGCGGACCGGATCGCGTTGGCGGCCGTCGCGCGCGGCACGGCGAACCCGAAACTGGACCTGACGGCGATCGCCGTGCCGACCCTGATCCTCGCCGGGGACACCGACCCGCTGGCCGCGGAACCCGAACGCCTGGCCGCCGCCATCGCCGGCGCCCGCCTCGTGCGCGTGCCCGGCGATCACATGGCCGCCGTCATGCACCCCGCCTTCGGCTCCGCCCTTACCGGCTTCCTCACCTCGCACGACCTCTGACGCGACCTGCGTTTAGCCCCCTAATCGCGATCCGGCGCCCGCACCTGCGTTTCGCGGGCTAATCGCGATCCCGGGCGCGCGTCGCCTTTAGCGGGCTAAACGCGATTCGGCGGGGCACTTGCGTTTAGCCCCCTAATCGCGATCTGGGGTGGAAACGCCCAGGTCAGTTGCCGGTGGGCGGGGCGGGGCAGGGGTCAGGGGAGTTCGCGTGCCCGGTGATCAGCCACTGCCCCATCTCGACTTCCTGCAGGGTGAAGCTGCCCAGCAGGGGACCACCGCGGATGCTGTACCAGCACGAGTGGATCGTCAGGTTCTGCCGCGGGACCACACTCGACATCGGACGCACCGCGTAGATGTACGGCGTGATGTCGGTGACCTTGGCGTTCAGAGCCGGGACGGCGGTCGCGCAGTCCGGGTAGCCGAGGTCGCGGGCGAACTGCGCCTGCGCCTGTTCGCTCATCGACAAACAGACCTTCTCGACGCGGGTGGCGGGCGGGTACGGCTTGCCGATCGTGTCGTAAATGGCCCGCACGGCCTCCCAGGGGTTGGTCGACAACACCTGGTTGGTGCGGTGCTTGCCCCCGCCGCCCTGGACGAACGTCGCCGTGTCCTCCCCGGCGTCGCTGGGGAAGATCTGCCGGTAGGCGATGGTCGCGCCGATGCAGATCAGCAAGATCACGATGATCCAGGCGAGGAGCTTCCCGCCCAGGCGTCGCAGCCAGCGCGGCATGCGTGGCCGAGGGGCGGGCACGAGTTCGCCGGGTGGCGGTCCCGGAGGCACCGGAGGTTGTCCGCCGTAGTGCTGGGTCATGGGTTGCGCGGGTTGCGAGGGCACCAGGCCCTGCTTCTGCGCTTCGGTGAACTTCAGATAGTCCTGGAACTGCTGAAACTGCTGGAATTGGCGCAGTTGCTCGTCGTCCAGCCGGGGCGCGGGCTGACCTCCCGCCTTGGGCTCGATGTCCGTGCCGGGCTCGTTGTCCGGCTTTCCGTCATCACGCTGCTCCGCCACGTCACCATGATGCCTCGCGAGGCCACCCGCGCACTCCGCCGGTCGCGTTTAGCCCTCCATCCATGCCCCCGCCGCCACCCTCAAAGGATGCGCTGACGCGCGCAGAGCTCGAAAAACGCGATTTGAGAGGGGGGCGCTGCCGGGCACGAAACGGGGTCACGTACTCTTGTCAAGGTTCTACCGAAGACCGCTGGTCTTCTCCTGGTCATACGACCGGGAGAACGAAGGCCCCGCTAGGGCGGGCGACCCGCGCAGGAGGAACGAGGCTCGCTCGCGACGCACTCCGTCGTGTGCCCTGACGCCCCGCGCCTGTCTGCGCTGGGGCGTTTCGTCGTTTCAGGGCTCTCAAGGCCAGTGGACCACTAGCCAAGAGAGGAGGCGACCATGGCGAAGCCCGACAAGGAGGCGGCCGTCGCCGAGATCGCGGAGCGTTTCCGCACCAGCTCGGCCACAGTCGTTACCCAGTACACCGGCCTCTCCGTGTCCCAGCTGTCCCAGCTGCGCCGCGCTCTCGGCACCAATGCCAAGTACCGGGTCGCGAAGAACACCCTTGTCCAGCGTGCCGCCACGGACGCCGGAATCGAGGGTCTCGAGGACCTGTTCGTCGGCCCGACCGCGATCGCCTTCGTCGAAGGTGAAGCTGTTGACGCCGCGAAGGCGCTTCGCGACTTCGCGAAGGACAACAACGCGCTTGTGATCAAGGGCGGCTACATGGACGGCAAGACGCTGTCCGTGGACGAGATCAACCAGATCGCCGATCTCGACAGCCGTGAGGTCCTGCTCGCCAAGGCGGCGGGCGCGTTCAAGGCGAAGCTGTCCCAGGCCGCCGCGCTGTTCCAGGCGCCGGCGTCCCAGGTCGCCCGCCTGGCTGCCGCGCTGGAGGAGAAGCAGCGCAACGCCGGTACCGAAGCAGCCGAAGCACCCGCCGAGAGCTGAACACCCCCCACCCCGAACTTTTAGTTCGTTTCAGAGAGGAAAGCCACCATGGCGAAGCTGAGCACCGCCGAGCTGATCGACGCTTTCAAGGAGCTCACCCTTCTTGAGCTGTCCGAGTTCGTCAAGGAGTTCGAGACCACCTTCGACGTGACCGCGGCCGCCCCGGCTGCCGTCGTCGCCGCCGCCCCGGGTGCCGCCCCCGCCGCGGCCGCCGAGGAGCAGGACGAGTTCGACGTCGTTCTCGAGTCCGCCGGTGACAAGAAGATCCAGGTCATCAAGGTCGTCCGTGAGGTCGTCTCGGGTCTGGGCCTGAAGGAGGCCAAGGAGCTGGTCGAGGCCGCTCCCAAGGCCCTCCTGGAGAAGGTCGACAAGGAGGCCGCCGAGGCCGCCAAGGAGAAGCTCGAGGCCGCGGGCGCCAAGATCGCCATCAAGTGATCTCGGGCGCGTCAGCGCCTACCGCAGCACCGTCGAAGGGGCGGGCATCCACACGGATGCCCGCCCCTTCGCTGTCTCCCGCCCCGACCTGCGTTTAGCCCTCTAATCGTGACGCGTAGCCACGCTAAGCATTTGGGCGCTGGATCGCGTTTAGCCCGCTAAACGCGATCTGCGCGGCGCGGAGGGCGGCGGGGGCTCTGACCTGCGTTTAGCCCCCTAAACGCGATCCGGGCCGGGCGGCGCCCGCTGTGGATCTGCGCGCCGGAGTGACGTGCACTACGGTGCTGCAAGCGGTGCACGGGCAGGCGGCGGGCTGCGCGAAAAGTTACCCGCGGGTCTGGCCAGAAAAGAAAACTGGTGAGTAACCTGTTCGCACTCAGCTCGTTGCACCTGGTTGACGCGGCTATCGCTGCGCGAACGCATGCGTCCTCCCGGGCCAGTGGCACGGGAAGGCAGTGCGCGACGACGCGGAACAGCTCCTGGAGGTGCGATGGGTGCCGAGGTGGTCATCGAAGGTCTTTCCAAGTCCTTCGGTAAGCAGGCCATCTGGCGGGACGTCACGCTGACCCTGCCTCCGGGCGAGGTTTCGGCGATGCTCGGCCCGTCCGGAACCGGTAAGTCCGTCTTCTTGAAGTCGATGATCGGTCTGCTCAAGCCCGACAAGGGCCGGTGCATGATCAACGGCGTCGACATCGTGACGTGCTCCGAACACCAGCTCTACGAGGTGCGCAAGCTCTTCGGCGTCCTTTTCCAGGACGGCGCGCTGTTCGGCTCGATGAATCTCTACGACAACGTGGCGTTCCCCCTGCGCGAGCACACGAAGAAGTCGGAGACCGAGGTCCGCCGGATCGTCCTCGAGAAGCTCGAGATGACCGGTCTCAACGGCGCCGACAAGAAGCTGCCCGGCGAGATCTCCGGCGGTATGCGCAAACGTGCCGGCCTCGCCCGCGCGCTGGTGCTGGACCCGCAGATCATCCTGGTCGACGAGCCGGACTCCGGTCTCGACCCGGTCCGCACCACCTACATCTCCCAGCTCTTCCTCGACGTCAACGCGCAGATCGACGCGACGTTCCTGATCGTCACGCACAACATCAACCTCGCCCGCACCGTCCCGGACAACCTGGGCATGCTGTTCCGCAAGGAACTGGTCATGTTCGGCCCGCGCGAGGTGCTGCTGACCAGCGAGGAGCCGGTCGTCAAGCAGTTCCTCAACGGCAAGATGGACGGCCCCATCGGCATGAGCGAGGAAAAGGACTCGGCCCAGCTCGCCGCCGAGCGCGCGATGTTCGAGGCCGGCCACCACGCGGGCGGTGTCGAGGACGTCAGCGGGGTGCCACCGCAGATGCAGCCGACGCCCGGCGTGCCGACCCGGATGGGCGCGGTCCGCCGCAAGGACCGCGTCATGCAGATCCTCCACGGCCTGCCGCCCGAGGCTCAGCAGAGCATCATCGAGTCGCTCTCCCCGGAGGAGCAGCAGCGTTACGGCGTCCGCCCGCAGCGCCTCGCGACCGCCGGCCACCGGTCGGCGCCCGCCGAGAGCTCGATCCCGAACCACCACCAGGGCCAGCTGCCCGACGACCAGGTCGCCCACATCCCGCACCCCGGGAGAGCGGGCAACCACCGCTTGCGGCCACAAGATCCGGGGTCAGGTGGCGCGTGAGCTCTTCCGCTTCATCGGCGAAGATTCCCGGTATCGGCATGGTGCGCGAGACCGGGAACCTGTTCGCTCTCGGCCTCGACATCGTTCGTGGCATCTTCCAGCGCCCGTTCCAGCTGCGGGAGTTCATCCAGCAGGCCTGGTTCATCGCGAGTGTCACGATCCTGCCGACGGCGCTCGTCGCTATCCCGTTCGGCGCGGTCATCTCGCTGCAGTTCGGTTCGCTCGCCCGCCAGCTCGGTGCCCAGTCCTACACGGGCGCCGGGTCGGTGCTCGCCACCGTGCAGCAGGCCAGTCCGCTGGTCACGGCGCTGCTGGTCGCGGGCGCCGGCGGTAGCGCGGTCTGCGCGGACATCGGCGCGCGGACCATCCGTGAAGAGATCGACGCCATGGAGGTGCTCGGCGTCTCCGCGGTGCAGCGGCTGATCGTGCCGCGCGTGCTCGCGATGATGCTGGTGGCGCTCCTGTTGAACGGCATGGTCAGCGTCATCGGCGTGCTCGGCGGATATTTCTTCAACGTCGTCCTCCAGGGCGGGACGCCGGGCGCGTACCTGGCGAGCTTCTCCGCGCTGGCGCAGCTGCCGGACCTCTGGGTCGGCGAGCTGAAGGCGCTGATCTTCGGCTTCATCGCCGCGGTCGTCGCCTCTTACCGGGGACTGAACCCGTCCGGCGGCCCGAAGGGCGTCGGGGACGCGGTGAACCAGTCGGTCGTCATCACGTTCCTCATGCTGTTCGTGGTGAACTTCGTGATCACGCTGATCTACCTGCAGATCGTGCCCGGAAAGCTGGACTGACGCATGACCTTCCTCCAGGGCGCCAAGCGGGTCGCCAACCGTCCTTTGCAGACTCTGGACAACCTCGGTGACCAGATGTCGTTCTACGGCCGCGCGTTGCTGTGGACGCCGAGGACGCTTCGCCGCTACATGAAAGAAGTCCTGCGGCTGCTCGCCGAAGTGAGCTTCGGTTCCGGCTCGCTCGCCGTCATCGGCGGCACGGTCGGCGTGATGGTCGGCTTGACGCTGTTCACCGGTGTCCTCGTCGGTCTTCAGGGTTACTCGGCGCTGAACTCGATCGGCACCTCGGCCTTCACCGGCTTCCTGACCGCGTTCTTCAACACCCGCGAGATCGCGCCGCTGGTCGCCGGCCTCGCGCTTTCGGCGACCGTCGGCGCCGGGTTCACCGCCCAGCTGGGCGCGATGCGGATCTCCGAGGAGATCGACGCGCTCGAGGTCATGGGCGTGCCCAGCCTGCCGTACCTGGTGACCACCCGGATCATCGCCGGTTTCGTCGCGGTCATCCCGCTGTACGTCATCGGCCTGCTGAGTTCGTATCTCGCGTCCCGGTTGGTCGTTATCTACATCTACAACCAGTCAGCGGGGACCTACGACCATTACTTCGACCTGTTCCTACCACCACAGGATGTGTTGTATTCGTTCATCAAGGTGCTGTTGTTCAGCGTCTTGATCATCCTGTCGCATTGCTATTTCGGTTACCGGGCCTCCGGTGGCCCCGCCGGTGTCGGCGTGGCCGTCGGTAAAGCGGTCCGGCTGAGCATCGTCACGGTGTCCATCATGAACTTCTTCATCGGTTTCGCGATCTGGGGAACCGACGTCACGGTGAGGATCGCAGGATGATCGCGACAATCCGGCGCAGGCTGCTGGGCCTGCTTCTGGTCGCCGTGCTCATCGGCGGGGTGGCGCTGAGCATCGCGCTGTACCAACGGGCGTTCACGCCCGTCGTCAGCGTGAAGCTCCAGTCGGGCAATATCGGGAACCAGTTGCTGAAGCAGTCCGACGTGAAGGTCCGCGGGCTCATCGTCGGCTCGGTCAAGGAAATCGCCGCGACACCCGACGGCGCCGAACTCACGCTCGCGCTCAATCCGGAGTCGGCGAAACTGATCCCCCAGAACGTTTCCGCGCGATTCCTGCCGAAGACGTTGTTCGGTGAGCGTTTCGTCTCCCTGGAGATCCCGGACGCGCCGTCGGAGAAGACGATCGCCGAAGGCGACGTGATCACTCAGGACCGTACGTCCGGCGCGGTCGAGCTGGAGCAGGCCTTCGCTCACCTGATGCCGGTCTTGCAGGCCGTCCAGCCGCAAAAGCTGTCGAGCACGCTTTCGGCGATCTCCACCGCCCTCAACGGCCGCGGTGACCAGCTCGGCGACACCCTCGCGCAGCTCGGCACCTACGTCGGCGAGCTGAACCCGCACGAGCCCAAGCTCCAGCAGAACCTCAAAGAGCTCGCGAAGTTCTCGGACAACCTCAACGCCGTGGCCCCGGATCTGGTGCAGACCTTGGACAACCTGAGCACCACCACCCGCACCGTGGTGGACCAGAAGCTGAACCTGGCGAACCTCTACGGCAGCGTCACCCAGGCTTCGGTCGATCTGCAGACGTTCCTCCAGAACAACGCGGACAACCTGATCCGGCTCGCCGACACCGCCCGCCCGACCGCGGAGCTGCTGGCGAAGTACGCGCCGTCATACCCCTGCGTGATCGGGCAGATGGCGGACAACCTGCCGAAGATCGACAAAGCCCTCGGCAAGGGCACCGACCGGCCCGGTCTGCACGCGACCATCGAGGTCACCGTCAACCGCGGGCCGTACCTGCCCGGCAAGGACGAGCCGCGGTTCGAGGACAAACGCGGCCCGCGCTGCTACGACCTGAAGCAGTTCCCGGACCCGTTCCCGCAGTACCCGCCGGACGGCCCGATCAAGGACGGCAGCACGGTCAAACCGCCGGCCCGCTCGGCGAACGACGGTCTTTCGCCGTCGAACGGCTTCGCGAACGTCGGCGGTTACAACGGCGGGGGAGCGCCCGGCGGTAGCCCGTCCTACAGCGCCTCCGAATCGGACTTCCTCGCGCAGCTGGTCGCGCCGCAGGTCGGCATGTCCGCCTCGGACGTGCCCGGCTGGGGCTCGCTGCTCGTCGGCCCGCTCTATCGCGGAGCGGAGGTGCACGTCCAGTGAGGGGATTGCTTGCTCCGCTGATCAAACTCGGCGCCTTCATCGTCGTCACCGTGCTGTTCACGACGATCCTCGGGATCAGCATCGCCAACGTGAACACCACCAGCACCAACGCCTACAAGGCACGGTTCAGCGACGCGACCCTCGTGCTGCCCAACGACGACGTCCGCATCGCCGGCGTCCGGGTCGGGCAGGTCAAGGAGGTCCGCATCGTCGACCGGCGCCAGGCCGAGATCGAGTTCGAAGTGGACGCCGGCCGCAAGCTGCCCGCCGGGGTGACCGCGCAGATCAAGTTCCGGAACCTGGTCGGCCAGCGCTACCTCTCGCTCGGGCAGGGCACCGACAGCTCCGGCAAGACACTGGAGCCGGGCGGGAACATCCCGCTGGAGCGGACCACGCCGGCGCTCGACCTGACGCAGCTGTTCAACGGGTTCAAGCCGCTGTTCACCGCGCTCAACCCGGACGACATCAACAAGCTGTCCTACGAGGTCATCCAGGTCCTGCAGGGCGAGGGCGGCACGGTCGAAAGCCTGTTGAAGCACACCGCGTCGCTGGCCACCACGATCGCCGACAAGGACAAGGTGATCGGCGAGGTCATCGACAACCTGAACTCGGTGCTCGACACGGTCAACGCGCACACGCCGCAGCTCAACGACCTGATCGTCAGGCTGCAGCAGCTGGTCTCCGGGCTGGCCGCGGACCGCGAGCCGATCGGCGACGCCATCGAATCGCTCGGCGGCCTCGCCCAGACGACCTCGGGTCTGCTCGGTGAGGCCCGCGAGCCGCTCAAGCAGGACATCGCCGCGCTCGGCACGCTGACGAAGAACCTCAACGACAGCCAGCCGATCGTCGAGCACTTCATCCAGTTCCTGCCGCAGAAGGTGACGGCGCTGACCCGCACCGCCGACTATGGCTCCTGGTTCAACTTCTTCGCCTGTGAGATGACGGGAGCCGTCGCCCTGCCTCCGCTGATCAACGAGCCGATCAACCTGCCGCTGCTGCCGGTGAACCGGGCGAGGTGCACGGCATGAAGTCGTTCCAGAAACGCAATCCGATCCCGATCGCGCTGGTCGGTATCTCGGTGCTGCTGCTCGGTTTCCTCGCCGCGCTCAACTCCGAGGACCTGCCGGTGATCGGTGGCGGGACGACGTACTCCGCGGACTTCAGCGAGGCTTCGGGCCTGCAGGAGGACAACGACGTCCGGGTCGCCGGCGTCAAGGTCGGCAAGGTCTCCGAGATCAAGCTCGACGGCGACAAGGTCCGGATCTCGTTCAAGGTCAAGGACGCCTGGCTGGGCGACAAGACCAGTGCGGCGATCAAGATCAAGACCGTGCTCGGCCAGAAGTACCTGGCGCTCGACCCGCAGGGCCAGCGCACGCTCGACCCGAGCGCGACGATCCCGCGTGAACGCACGATGTCGCCGTTCGACGTCCTCGACGCCTTCCGCGGGCTTTCGCAGACCGTCGACGACATCGACACGACGCAGCTGGCGAAGAGCTTCGACGTCATCACGGAGACCTTCGCGGACACCCCGGCCGACGTGAAGGGCGCGCTGACCGGCCTTTCCCGGCTCTCGGACACCATCGCCAAGCGTGACTCGCAGCTGTCGAGCCTGCTCGCGAACACGCGGCAGGTCTCGCAGACGCTCGTCGACCGTGACGCCGAGTTCCAGAAGCTGCTGGCCGACGGCAACAAGCTGCTCGGCGAGGTGGCCAAGCGCAAGGACGCGATCTCCGCGCTGCTGGACGGCTCGCGCAACCTCGCCACCCAGCTCAAGGGCCTGGTCGACGACAACGACGCGCAGCTCGACCCGGTGCTCACCCAGCTCGACCAGCTGACCTCGATGCTGCAGCGCAACCAGGACGCCCTCGGTCAGGGCATCGCGCGGTTCGCGCCGTTCATCCGGGTGTTCACGAACACGATCGGCAACGGCCGCTGGTTCGACAACTACATCTGCGGACTGGTCCTGCCGTCGTTCGGCCCGATCAACGAGAAGGGGTGCTACGACAAATGAGTACCCGTCTCGGTTCCAGCCTCGCGCGCGGCTTCACCATCGCGATCGTGCTCGCGCTGGTCGTCGCCGGCGCGCTGTGGTGGACGCTCAAGGACGCCGGCCGCAACCACGTGACCGCGTACTTCGCGGGCACCGTCGGCCTCTACGAAGGCAACAGCGTCCGCATGCTCGGCGTCGACATGGGCACGGTCACCAAGATCCAGCCGATGGGCAACCAGGTCCGCGTCGAACTCGAGTACGACCGTTCGGTGGCCGTGCCCGCCGACGCGAAGGCGATCATCGTGTCGCCGTCGCTGGTCAGCGACCGCTACGTGCAGCTCGCCCCGGCGTACAAGGGCGGCCCGCGGATCGCCGACGGCGCCGTCATCGGGCTCGACCGCACCGAGGTGCCGCTGGAGGTCGACGAGCTCGCCGCCAGCCTCTCGCGGGTCAGCCAGTCGCTCGGGCCCAACGGCGCCAACAAGAACGGTTCGCTGTCGAACCTGCTCGACACCGCCGCGAAGAACTTCGACGGCAACGGGCAGGCGCTGCACGACACGATCACGAAGCTCGGCCAGGCCGCGGGCACGTTGTCGGGCAACAAGGACGACCTGTTCAAGACCGTCGAGAACCTCGGCTCCTTCTCGCAGACGCTGGTGAACAGCGACAAGCAGGTCCGCGACTTCGAGCGGCAGCTCGCCGACGTCAGCGGATTCCTCGCGGGGGAGCGGGAAAACCTTTCGGCGACGGTGAAGCAGTTGTCCGACACGCTCACCGCGGTGCAGGCGTTCATCGAGAAGAACCGCGACCGGCTCAAGTCCAATGTGGACAAGCTGGCCAGCGTGACCAAGGTGCTCGTGGACCAGCGCGGCGCGCTCGCCGAGATCCTCGACGTGGCCCCGGTCGGCCTCGGGAACCTGGTCAACACCTACAACGCCTCGTCCGGCACGCTCGACGCGCGGGCCAACCTCAACGAGCTCACCCAGCCGCCGCTGGTGATGGTGTGCAACCTGCTCAAGCAGACCCCGGAGGCGCTCGACGCGCTGGGCGACGCGTGCAAGGGGGTCGCCGGACTGGTCGACGGGCTGGTGCCGCTGCCGTCGATCGCGCAGGTGATCCAGTCCTCGCAGGCGGGCCAGCTGCCGCCGCTGCCGCTCCCGATCGCGGGGCAGCTCTACGGAACGGCGGCCAAGTGATGCGAACGAAACTTGCTTTCGCGGCCGTCGGAACCGTCGCCGCGCTGACGTTGAGCGGCTGCGGGTTCAGCGGGATCTACGACGTCCCGCTGCCCGGCGGCGCCGAACTCGGCGACCACCCGTACACGGTCAAAGTGCAGTTCCGGGACGTGCTCGACCTGACCCCGCAGGCCGGGGTGAAGGTCAACGAGGTCGCCATCGGCCGCGTCGAAGCGATCGGGCTGACCCCGGACGGCTGGAACGCCGAGGTCACCCTTCGGGTCAACGGTGACGTGAAGCTGCCGGCGAACGCGCTCGCCAACGTCAAGCAGTCGAGCCTCCTCGGCGAGAAGTACGTCGAGCTGGCGGCTCCGGCCGACGGTCAGGGCAAACTCGCCGACAACGCGGTGATCCCGCTGGCCCGCACGAACCGCAGCGTCGAGGTCGAAGAACTGCTCGGCGCGCTTTCGCTGCTGCTCAACGGCGGCGGGGTGGAGCAGCTCAACACGATCACCAAGGAACTCAACAACGCCACCACCGGCCGCTCGCCGGAGCTCAAGGCGCTGCTGAACAACACCAACGAGCTGGTCACGAACCTGGACAAGCAGTCCGCGAACATCACGCGGGCGCTCGACGGGCTGAACCGGCTCTCGCTCACCCTGAACGGCCAGAAGGACAAGCTGGTCGGCGCGGTCGACAACCTCGGCCCCGGCCTCGGCGTGCTGGAGCAGCAGCGCGGCCAGCTGGTGACCATGCTGAACGCGCTCAACCACCTCTCCGGTGTCGCCGTCGACACGGTGAACAAGAGCAAGGAAGACCTCGTCGCCGACCTCAAGGCGCTGCAGCCGACGCTGCAGAAGCTCGGCGAGGCGGGCTCGGATCTGCCGAAGGCGCTGGAGATCCTGCTGACCTTCCCGTTCAGCGACGCCGCGTACGACGGCGTCAAGGGCGACTACTTCAACCTGTTCGCGAAGATCGACCTGAACCTGAACGAGATCCTCAAGAATCTCGGCCGCAGCCGCGAGAACCCGCTCAAGGACGTCATCCCGGTGCCAGGACTGACCGGGGGCACCGAGGGACCGGGCGCGAACCCGCCGCTGCCGATCCCGGACAGCGTCGGTGGTGTCGCCGGTGGCCAGGTGGGCGCGCCGCAGGGCGGCGGACAGCCGCAGCAGACCGGACCCGCCGGTATCTTCGGCGTGCTTTCGGGAGGTGCCGGCTGATGCTGGTCCGTAGGACGAAGATCCAGCTGGTCGCGTTCGCGATCATCTCCGTGGTCGCCATCGTGTACGCGCTGATCCGGTTCGCCGGGCTCGGCCAGGTCTTCGGCGACGAGGGCTACACGGTGAAACTGCAGCTCAAGCAGTCGGGTGGCATCTTCCAGAACGCCGAGGTCACCTACCGGGGCTTCAACATCGGCCGGGTCGGCGAGCTGCGCCTGACCAAGACCGGGCTGGAAGCCGACCTCAACATCTCGCCGGACGCCCCGCAGGTGCCCGCCGACCTGGACGCCGTCGTCGCGAACCGGTCCGCGGTCGGCGAACAGTTCGTCGACCTGAAGCCCAAGAGCGACAAGGGACCGTTCCTGAACGCGGGTTCGGTCATCCCGGCCGACAAGGTCAAGACGCCCGTGCCCACCGAGCAGCTCATCGGTGACCTCGACAGCCTCGCGGCCTCGGTGCCGACCGACTCGCTGCGCAAGGTCGTCGACGAGTCGTACAACGCCTTCAACGGCACCGGCCCCGACCTGCAGCGGCTGCTCGACACCGCGCGGAGCTTCACCGCGACCGCGCAGGAGTACCTGCCGCAGACCGTCCAGCTGCTGGAAAAGGGCGGACAGGTCCTCGAAACGCAGAACGACATGGCGAGCTCGATGAAGTCGTTCAGCGCCGACCTGAACAAGCTCTCGGGAACGCTGAAGAATTCCGACGCCGACATCCGGAAGCTGATCGGGATCACCCCGCAGGTGGCGACCCAGATCAGCGAGGTGCTCGCCGAATCCGGGCCGGGGCTGGGCGCGCTGACCGCGAACCTGCTCACGACGTCGAACCTGCTGGTGACCCGGCTCGATGGGCTCGAACAGGGCCTGGTGACGTACCCGATGCTCGCGGCCGGTGCCAACAGCGTCGCCAACGACGGCACCGCGCACCTGGGCCTCGCGCTCAACCTGTTCAACCCGCCTTCGTGCACCAAGGGCTACATCGGGCTCGACAAGTACCGCGAAGGCACCGACACGACGCCTCGCGCGCCGAAGGACGACGCGTACTGCGCCGAGCCGAAGGGCAGCCCGATCAACGTGCGCGGTTCGCAGAACGTGCCGTACAACGGGGTCCCGCAGATCCCGTCGCAAGGCGACGTCGCGGCGAACGCCGGCCGCTCGGCGGAGGAACTGGCCAGCCTGCGCGCGGCGCAGGGTATGCCGAGCGTCCTGCAGAGTCCCGGGGTCAGCCTGCCCACCCTCGGCACACTGCTGGGCCTGCCCGGCTGAGGCGAAGACCGTATATCTAACCTGGAGTGTCATGAGTTCTTCTCGATCGCGGACCCTGGTCCTCGGGGCGGCGGCGTTCGCGCTCGCCGCCTTCGTCGCCGCGGCGATCTTCGGTGTCATGTGGGCCGTGGCCGCTTCGGACGACAACGCCGACCTGGCGCGCTCGCGGGACGAGGTGGCCAAGGCGGGCGGCACCGCGATCAAGGCGTACACCGAGGTCGACTTCGAGAAACTCGACGAGTTCTTCGCCAAGCAGAAGGCTGTCTCCGACGACAAGATGAGCCAGCAGCTGGCCCAGCTCGAGCCGACCTACCGCAAGGCGCTCGGCGACGCGAAGACCAAGGTCGTGACCACCATCCAGGACATCGCGGTCGAGGAACTCGACGACCACGAGGGCAAGGCGAGCTTCCTCGCCGCCATCTCCACCCAGGTCACCCAGGGCGACAAGGCGAGCTCGAAGGCGTTGCGCCTGGAGGTCTCGATGACCCGGGTCGGCGATGAGTGGAAGCTGTCCGGGATCGACAACGTGCCCCTCGTCGCGGCCGGTCAGTAAGAGCGTCACCTAGAACGGAGCCACGTAGTGCCCCCCTCCCGTCGCCAGCCCCCTCGCAGCACTCCGCCGGTGCGCCGCCCCCGGGTGGCCGGTCTGCGACGGCCCGGTGCGTCTCCTGCTCCCGCTCCGCCCGAGGTGGCCGAGGTCGAGGTCGACGAAACGCCGACGCCGGTTCGCCGTCCGTCGCCGCGGCCGGCTCCGCGTCCTGCGCCTGCGCCTGCGCCTTCGCCTGAACCCGAGGCTGAGGCCGTCGAGGTGCCTGAGCCTGAGGTGGCCGTGGTCGAGGCTCCTGAAGAGCCTGAAGCCCCCGACGCTCCCGAAGCTGCCGAAGTCTCCGAAGCCTCCGAAGACGAGGTTGTCGCGAAGCCGAGCCCGCGTGCGAAGGCCCGCGCGGTCGCCGAGGAGAAGCCGGACGACCTCGAAGAGGCCGAAGCCGAGGTCGACGAATCTTCGACGGACGAGAAGAAGCCGGGCTCGAAGCAGCTGATCCTGGCGGGCGCGCTGGTGGTCGTCGGGTTGCTGCTGGCCGCGACCGCGGTGCTGTTCAAGATCCAGGCGGACGACGTGTCCAGCTCGACGAACAACACGGCGTTGCTGGACGTCGCGAAGACCGCGCAGGTCAAGGACCAGGTGGCGAAGGCGACCGAGGCGCTGTTCTCGTACGACTACAACAACATCGCGAAGACCGAGACCGCGGCGGGCGACCTGCTGGTCAACGACGAGGTGCGGGCGAAGTACAACCTGCTGATGGGCGAGGTCAAGCGGCTGGCTCCGCAGCAGAAGATGGTCGTGACCTGCAAGGTCACCCGTAGTGCCGTCATCCGGCTGGAGGGCGACCGGGCCGACGTGATGGTGTTCGTCGACCAGAGCTCGACGCGGGCCGACACGAACAAGACCACCGCGGGGAGCGCCCAGCTGCACTTGAACGCGGAGCTGCAGGGCGACAAGTGGAAGATCACGGCGATGAACACCTACGCCGCTCCGCCGAACCCGACCGCTTCCTCGGCCCCCGCCTCACCCCCCGCTTCCCCGGCCCCCTCGAAGTGACCCCCCGGACCTGCGTTTAGCCCCCTAATCGCGATCCGGCTCCGTGGCGCCCCGTCGTTCCGTGAAGGCCTCGGCTTCCCGGTGCCCGACCCCGCTGACCTGCGTTTAGCGGGCTAAACGTCACGCGTCGGCGCGCTGACCAGGGGGGCTCAGACGCCGCCGCTCGATCGGAGCTTGTAGTTCGCCGTGCGCGCCTTCTTGGCCATCTTCGGGTCCGGATGGCTCGCGCCGACGACGTTCAGGAGTTCGAGCCGGTCCGGATGGCCGGAGGACGTCAGCAGGTCCACGACGTCGAAGCCGTCGTCCATGTCGGCGAGCTGATGGACGAACGCGCCGAGCGCGTGCATCGCCGCGTAGTGGTCGGCCATCCCTAGGCCGACCTCGTCACGGGTGACCGTCTCCCGGTCGACCGCGCCACGTTCGGCCAGCCACATCGCGGTGGCCGCGCCGACCAAACCGCCTTCGGCTCGGACTCCGGCAGCGGTCTCGAGGCCGATCTCGCCGGTTTCCCCGAGCACGATCAAGGCGAACAGTCGTTCCACGGGGAGCCGTGCCGTGCGGAGGAACTCACTCGCCTCCGCTGCCGCGCCGGAGGGTGACCGGTGCCGCACCCAGGCCTTCAGCTCCGCGTCGATGATCCCCGGCCCGGACTCGGCGAGGCGTGGGCTCAGCTCGCCGAGACTCTTTTCCGCCGCCTCACCGATGACCGGCGCGCTCACTCCGGCCTCGCGAAGCTCCCTGTTGATCGCCCAGACGGCGATCGGGGTGAGGCTGAGGACGAAGGGGGAGGGATCGGGTTTTCCGGCGATCTCGGCGATCAGCGCGAGCCCGGCCGGGTCCGCGGTGCCCTTCTCGATCGCGCCGAGCCGTTCCAGCAGATCCAGCGCGACGCTGGTCGCGTACCGCGTCGACTCGTCCGGCGCCTGCCCGAGCTCGATGGCTTCGAGAAGGAGCTCGACCGGCACAGCGACCGGACCAGATCGGTAGAGCGTGAGTGTGATCGTCGCGATCAGTCCGAAGGGCAGAGGCTCAGCCTCGCCGATCGTCGAATACAGCCGCTCCCAGAGCCGGAGAGCGTCGTCGACGAGCGTCGCGTTCTCCTCGACGGGCACGTGCTCGCCGCCGCCGACGCGGACCAGCCCGGCCACCTCCGCCCACCGAGGGATCAGCGGGTCGCTGGGGTCCGACCCGGCGACGTATCCGCGGACCTCGCCGAGAAGGGGGTTTCGCTCCGCCGCCTGCCGCAGCTCGGCTTCCGGCCGCAAGAGGACCGGGGGCATCTCGGCACTGGCATCCTGCTCCCACGTTTCGCTCACGCCGCCCAGTCTGGCAGCGGCCGCCCGGCGCGCGTCGCGATTAGCCCGCGAAACGCAGGTGCGTCGCGTGCCTGTGCGCCGCACCAGGCGGCCCATCTGCCACAACGGTCACACCGGGCAAGCCGGTCTGGGTGCCCCGCCGATCGCCCCGCCCGACCTGGTGGCCCTCCTGGACGCCCCGACGCCCGGATCGCGTTTAGCCCGCTAAACGCAGGTCGGCGCGCCGGCGCCGTCACCTGCGGGTACCGGGCGGTAACCAGGATGATCGTCCTGTGAGGCACCCCGCGCGGGGCTACTTCGACGCTGCGCCAACCGGCGGGACCACCGCGCGGCATCTTGACTCAGAGCCCCTGTGGGGTCACGCTTACTGGCAACGGTGAGAACCGGCGGTGCCCTTGCGGGAGGGACGGCCCGGGGAGGCCGAAGAGAGGCATACCTGAAGACGTCGCGATGCAGGCTGGGCCCCATCTGGAGCGCCCCCTGGACAGACCGCGACGTTCGGGCTAGACTGCTTCTTTGCGCTGCCCTCTTTCAGGCTGCCCGGAGCCGGTAGTTAGGATAGTGGGCACACGGCACCCTTGACAGATCGCATCAGCTGTTGCTGACGCGGCTGCTCACCGCTCATTGTCCCCGGAAGGACGCATCTTGGCAGTCTCTCCCGCGAACCAGGCCACTGCTGCGACCACCTCGGCTGTATCTCGCTCGGAGTCCACGGGAATCCCGGGAGCCCCCAAGCGGGTCTCCTTCGCAAAGATTCGCGAGCCGCTCAGCACCCCGAACCTGCTCGACGTGCAGATCAGGTCCTTTGAATGGTTCACCGGCGACGAGGCGTGGTTCGAACGCCGCGTCGAAGAAGGTGAAGAAAACCCGGTCGGTGGCCTGGAAGAGGTCCTCAACGAGATCTCGCCGATCGAAGACTTCTCCGGATCCATGTCGCTGTCCTTCTCCGACCCGCGCTTCGACGAGGTCAAGGCCTCCGTCGAGGAGTGCAAGGACAAGGACATGACGTACGCGGCGCCGCTGTTCGTGACCGCCGAGTTCGTGAACAACAACACCGGCGAGATCAAGAGCCAGACGGTCTTCATGGGCGACTTCCCGGTGATGACCGACAAGGGCACCTTCGTCATCAACGGCACCGAGCGTGTCGTCGTGTCCCAGCTGGTCCGTTCGCCGGGTGTGTACTTCGACACCAGCGTCGACAAGACCACCGACAAGGACGTCTTCAACGTCCGCGTCATCCCGAGCCGGGGTGCCTGGCTCGAGTTCGACGTCGACAAGCGCGACACCGTCGGCGTCCGCATCGACCGCAAGCGCCGCCAGCCGGTCACCGTGCTGCTGAAGGCGCTCGGCTGGACCACCGAGGCGATTCGCGAGCGCTTCTCCTTCTCAGAGACGCTGCTCGCCACCCTCGAGAAGGACCACACCGCCGGCACCGACGAGGCGCTCCTCGACATCTACCGCAAGCTGCGCCCGGGCGAACCGCCCACCAAGGAGAGCGCGCAGACGCTGCTGGAGAACCTGTTCTTCAAGCCGAAGCGCTACGACCTGGCCAAGGTCGGCCGGTACAAGCTGAACAAGAAGCTCGGCCTGACCACGCCGTACGACACCGGGACGCTGACCGAAGAGGACATCGTCTCGACGATCGAGTACCTGGTCCGCCTGCACGCGGGCGAGGACAAGGCGACCGTCGGCGACCAGGTCATCCCGGTCGAGACCGACGACATCGACCACTTCGGCAACCGTCGTCTCCGCACCGTCGGCGAGCTCATCCAGAACCAGATCCGCGTGGGTCTGTCCCGGATGGAGCGCGTCGTCCGCGAGCGGATGACCACCCAGGACGTCGAGGCGATCACGCCGCAGACCCTGATCAACATCCGTCCCGTCGTGGCGGCGATCAAGGAGTTCTTCGGTACTTCGCAGCTGTCGCAGTTCATGGACCAGAACAACCCGCTGTCGGGGCTGACGCACAAGCGTCGTCTGTCCGCCCTCGGCCCGGGTGGTCTGTCGCGTGAGCGCGCCGGCATGGAGGTCCGTGACGTCCACCCGTCGCACTACGGCCGCATGTGCCCGATCGAGACGCCGGAAGGCCCGAACATCGGCCTGATCGGTTCGCTCTGCTCGTACGCGCGGGTCAACCCGTTCGGTTTCATCGAGACCCCGTACCGCAAGGTCGTCGAGGGTCGCGTCACCGACCAGGTCGACTACCTCACCGCGGACGAGGAAGACCGTTACGTGAAGGCGCAGGCGAACGCGCCGATCTCGGACGACGGCACCTTCGTCGAAGATCGCGTCCTGGTCCGTAAGAAGGGCGGCGAGGTCGAGCTGATCGACCCGCTGGACGTGGACTACATGGACGTCTCGCCGCGGCAGATGGTCTCGGTCGCGACGGCGATGATCCCGTTCCTCGAGCACGACGACGCGAACCGCGCGCTCATGGGCGCGAACATGCAGCGCCAGGCCGTTCCGCTGCTGCGCAACTCGGCCCCGCTGGTCGGCACCGGCGTGGAGCTGCGTGCCGCGGTGGACGCCGGTGACGTGCTCGTCGCCGAGCAGGCCGGTGTGGTCGAGGAGCTCTCGGCCGACCTGATCACGATCATGCACGACGACGGCACGCGGAAGAGCTACGGACTGTACAAGTTCCGTCGCTCGAACCACGGCACCTGCTTCAACCACCGCCCGATCGTCAACGAGGGTGACCGGGTCGAGCAGGGTCAGGTCATCGCCGACGGCCCGTCCACCGAGAACGGTGAGATGGCGCTCGGCAAGAACCTGCTCGTCGCGGTCATGCCGTGGGAGGGCCACAACTACGAGGACGCGATCATCCTCTCCGAGCGCCTGGTGCAGGACGACGTGCTCACGTCGATCCACATCGAGGAGCACGAGATCGACGCCCGCGACACCAAGCTGGGCGCCGAGGAGATCACCCGGGACATCCCGAACGTCTCCGAGGAGGTCCTCGCCGACCTCGACGAGCGCGGCATCATCCGCATCGGTGCCGAGGTCCGCGACGGCGACATCCTGGTCGGCAAGGTCACGCCCAAGGGTGAGACCGAGCTGACCCCGGAGGAGCGCCTGCTCCGCGCGATCTTCGGCGAGAAGGCCCGCGAGGTCCGCGACACCTCGCTGAAGGTGCCGCACGGCGAGACCGGCAAGGTCATCGGCATCCGCGTGTTCTCCCGCGAGGACGACGACGAGCTGCCCCCGGGCGTCAACGAACTGGTCCGCGTCTACGTGGCCCAGAAGCGGAAGATCCAGCCGGGCGACAAGCTCGCCGGCCGCCACGGGAACAAGGGTGTCATCGGCAAGATCCTCCCCGCCGAGGACATGCCGTTCATGGAGGACGGCACGCCCGTCGACATCATCCTGAACACCCACGGTGTCCCGCGTCGTATGAACATCGGCCAGGTCCTGGAGCTTCACCTGGGCTGGCTGGCGTCGCAGGGGTGGAAGATCGAGGGCAACCCGGAGTGGGCGAAGAACCTCAACGAGGAGCTCTACGACGTCGACCCCGGCACGAACACCGCCACCCCGGTGTTCGACGGCGCGAAGGAAGAGGAGCTCACCGGGCTGCTCGGCGCGACCAAGCCGAACCGCGACGGCGAGCGCATGGTCAAGCAGAACGGCAAGGCCACGCTGCTCGACGGCCGCTCCGGCGAGCCGTTCCCGTACCCGGTCTCCGTCGGCTACATGTACATCCTGAAGCTGCACCACCTGGTCGACGACAAGATCCACGCCCGGTCCACCGGCCCGTACTCGATGATCACGCAGCAGCCGCTGGGTGGTAAGGCGCAGTTCGGTGGCCAGCGGTTCGGCGAGATGGAGTGCTGGGCGATGCAGGCGTACGGCGCCGCATACACCCTGCAGGAGCTCCTGACGATCAAGTCGGACGACGTGGTCGGCCGCGTCAAGGTGTACGAGGCCATCGTCAAGGGGGAGAACATCCCCGAGCCTGGTATCCCCGAGTCGTTCAAGGTGCTCCTGAAGGAGCTCCAGTCGCTCTGCCTCAACGTCGAGGTGCTGTCCAGCGACGGCGCCGCGATCGAGATGCGCGACTCCGACGACGAGGACCTCGAGCGTGCCGCGGCCAACCTCGGCATCAACCTGTCCCGCAACGAGTCGCCCTCGGTGGACGACGTCGTGCACTGACCCGCGATGAGGCGGGAGCCCGCCAGGCTCCCGCCTCCGCTCGCCAACTCCTCTAGTCGCATCAACCCCAAGGGGATGTAAAGACGTGCTGGACGTCAACTTCTTCGATGAGCTCCGCATCGGCCTCGCCACCGCCGACGACATTCGTCAGTGGTCCTTCGGCGAGGTGAAGAAGCCGGAGACCATCAACTACCGGACGCTCAAGCCCGAGAAGGACGGCCTCTTCTGCGAGAAGATCTTCGGCCCGACCCGGGACTGGGAGTGCTACTGCGGTAAGTACAAGCGGGTCCGCTTCAAGGGCATCATCTGCGAGCGCTGTGGCGTCGAGGTCACCCGCGCCAAGGTGCGCCGTGAGCGGATGGGCCACATCGAGCTGGCCGCTCCCGTCACCCACATCTGGTACTTCAAGGGTGTTCCCTCCCGCCTGGGCTACCTGCTCGACCTGGCGCCGAAGGACCTCGAGAAGATCATCTACTTCGCGGCCTACGTGATCACCGGTGTGAACACCGAGCTGCGGCACAACGACCTGCCGACCCTCGAGAACGAGATCGGTGTCGAGCGCAAGAACCTCGAGACCAAGCGTGACGCGGACATCGAGGCACGGGCGCAGAAGCTGGAAGCCGACCTGGCCGAGCTGGAGGCGGAGGGCGCCAAGTCCGACGTCCGCCGCAAGGTCAAGGAAGGCGGCGAGCGCGAGATGCGTCAGCTGCGTGACCGCGCCGGTCGCGAGCTGGACCGTCTCGAGGAGGTCTGGACGACCTTCACCAAGCTCGACACCCGTCAGCTGATCGCCGACGAGCTGCTCTACCGCGAGCTCGTCGACCGCTACGGCGAGTACTTCACCGGCGGCATGGGCGCGGAGGCCATCCAGAAGCTGGCCACCGAGTTCGACGTCGCCGCGGAGGCCGAGAGCCTGCGCGACACCATCCGCAACGGCAAGGGGCAGAAGAAGCTCCGCGCGCTGAAGCGGCTCAAGGTCGTCGCGGCCTTCCAGGCCACCGGCAACGACCCGCGCGGCATGGTGCTCGACGCCGTCCCGGTGATCCCGCCGGACCTGCGCCCGATGGTCCAGCTCGACGGTGGCCGGTTCGCCACCTCCGACCTGAACGACCTCTACCGCCGGGTCATCAACCGGAACAACCGGTTGAAGCGGCTGATCGACCTCGGCGCGCCCGAGATCATCGTCAACAACGAGAAGCGGATGCTGCAGGAGGCCGTCGACGCGCTGTTCGACAACGGCCGCCGCGGCCGCCCGGTCACCGGTCCCGGTAACCGCCCGCTGAAGTCGCTGTCCGACCTGCTCAAGGGCAAGCAGGGCCGGTTCCGGCAGAACCTGCTCGGCAAGCGTGTCGACTACTCCGGCCGTTCGGTCATCATCGTCGGTCCGCAGCTGAAGCTGCACCAGTGCGGTCTGCCGAAGGACATGGCGCTCGAGCTGTTCAAGCCGTTCGTCATGAAGCGGCTGGTCGACCTGAACCACGCGCAGAACATCAAGTCCGCCAAGCGGATGGTGGAGCGCTCGCGGCCGCAGGTGTGGGACGTGCTCGAAGAGGTCATCACCGGCCACCCGGTGATGCTGAACCGTGCGCCGACCCTGCACCGCCTCGGTATCCAGGCCTTCGAGCCGCAGCTGGTCGAAGGCAAGGCCATCCAGCTGCACCCGCTGGTCTGTGAAGCGTTCAACGCGGACTTCGACGGTGACCAGATGGCCGTGCACCTCCCGCTGTCCGCGGAGGCGCAGGCCGAGGCCCGCATCCTGATGCTGTCGGCGAACAACATCCTTTCGCCGGCGTCGGGCCGTCCGCTCGCCATGCCGCGTCTGGACATGGTGACGGGTCTGTTCCACCTGACCCGCCTGACCGAGACCGCCGAGGGCGCGGGCAACGCGTACTCGTCGCCCGCCGAGGCGATCATGGCGTTCGACCGCAAGGCGCTGAGCCTGCACGCCCCGATCAAGATCCGCATCACCGACCGTCAGCCCGCCAAGGCCGACGAAGCGGCGCTCGCGGAGAAGGGATGGGAGCCGGGCAAGGCGTGGCTGGCCGAGACCACCCTGGGCCGCGTGCTGTTCAACGAGCTGCTGCCGGCGGACTACCCGTTCATCAACGAGCCGATGCCGAAGAAGCGTCAGGCCGCGATCGTGAACGACCTCGCCGAGCGCTACTCGATGACCCAGGTCGCGCAGACCCTGGACCGCCTGAAGGACGCCGGTTTCTACTGGGCGACCCGTTCGGGTGTCACGGTCGCCATCTCCGACGTGCTCGTCCCGGCAGGCAAGAAGGCCATTCTGGACGAGTACGAAGGCAAGGCCGACCAGGTCGAGAAGCGGTACCAGCGTGGTCAGCTGTCGCACGCCGAGCGCAACAACGAGCTCGTCAAGGTGTGGACGCAGGCCACCGAAGAGGTCCACAAGATCATGGAGACGGCGCTGCCGGACGACAACCCGATCGCGATGATCGTGAAGTCGGGCGCGGCGGGCAACATGACGCAGGTCCGGTCGCTGGCCGGTATGCGTGGTCTGGTGTCGAACCCGAAGGGTGAGTACATCCCGCGTCCGATCAAGGCCAACTTCCGTGAAGGCCTGTCGGTGGCGGAGTACTTCATCGCGACGCACGGTGCCCGTAAGGGTCTGGCGGACACGGCGCTCCGCACCGCCGACTCGGGTTACCTGACCCGTCGTCTGGTGGACGTGTCGCAGGACGTCATCGTCCGCGAGATCGACTGTGGCACCACCCGCGGTATCAACATGCCGATCGGCGAGGACATCGGCGACGGCAAGGTCCTGCGCGACCAGCACGTCGAGACCAGCGTGTACGCGCGGAACCTGGCGACCGACGCGGTCGACGCCAAGGGCAACGTCGTGCTCAACGCCGGTGACGACATCGGTGACCCGGCGATCGACAAGCTCATCTCGAGCGGGATCTCCAAGGTCAAGGTGCGCTCGGTGCTGACCTGCGAGTCGGCCGTCGGTATCTGCGCCACCTGCTACGGCCGGTCCATGGCGACCGGTCAGCTCGTCGACGTCGGCGAGGCCGTGGGTATCGTCGCGGCCCAGTCGATCGGTGAGCCGGGTACGCAGCTGACGATGCGTACGTTCCACCAGGGTGGTGTCGCCGGTGACGACATCACGACCGGTCTGCCCCGTGTCCAGGAGCTGTTCGAGGCCCGGGTCCCGAAGGGCAAGGCGCCGATCGCCGACGTCGATGGCCGCGTGCGCATCGAGGAGAGCGAGCGGTTCTGGAAGATCACGCTGATCCCGGACGACGGCAGCGAAGAGATCGTCTTCGACAAGCTGTCCAAGCGTCAGCGGCTCGCCAACACCCCGAACGGCCCGCTGGGCGACGGTGACCGTGTCGCGGTCGGCCAGCAGCTGCTCGAAGGCACGCCGGACCCGCACGAGGTCCTGCGGGTCATGGGGCCGCGCGAGGCGCAGATGCACCTGGTGGACGAGGTCCAGAAGGTGTACCGGGCGCAGGGTGTGTCGATCCACGACAAGCACATCGAGGTCATCGTGCGGCAGATGCTGCGCCGCGTGACGATCATCGACTCCGGTGCCACGGACTTCCTGCCGGGCGAGCTGCCCGAGCGGACCAAGTTCGAGGCGAAGAACCGCGCGTCGGTCGCCGAAGGCGGCGAGCCGGCCTCGGGTCGCCCGGTGCTGATGGGGATCACGAAGGCCTCGCTGACCACGGACTCGTGGCTGTCGGCGGCCTCGTTCCAGGAGACCACGCGTGTCCTGACCGACGCGGCCATCAACGGCCGTTCGGACAAGCTCGTGGGCCTCAAGGAGAACGTGATCATCGGTAAGCTGATCCCGGCCGGTACCGGGATCAACAAGTACCGCAACATCCAGGTGCAGCCGACCGAGGAGGCGCGGGTCGCCGCTTACGCGATCCCGTCCTACGACGACGGCTACTACACCCCGGACGTGTTCGGCTCCACACCGGGCGCTGCGGTGCCGCTGGACGACTACGACTTCGGCCGCGACTTCCGCTGACCGAAGCGAAATCCACGAGAAGGGCCCTCGCCGATCCGGCGGGGGCCCTTCCCGTTTCCGGAATGTTCCAGTTTGAACCCCTTCACCCGAAGTAGGTATGCACCCTCCGCGGAGCTCGTTAAATTGATCGGGTTCCACGCGGCTCGGGGGCTGTGCGCATACATCGGGTTATCTGGGGAGACTCTGCGTGAGCAAGAGATCTGGCGCGAGATCCATCGCGCGTACTGGGGTTGTCTATTTCGCCGCCGTGGCGGCATTGACCGGTGTGTTCGCCGCGCCCGCCTTGGCGGATCCGGAGTCTTCGACCCCGACGTCCAGTGTGCCGACGACGTCCGAAGCGCCGAGTAGTAGTTCTCCGGCCCCGACGTCGAGCGCGCCTCCGGTCGAGACTCCTTCGTCCGCGGCGCCGAAACCACAGGCCGCGAACGACAAGCTCGAAACTTCGGTCACCTTCGAGAAGTCGTCTTACCGGACCGACGAAGACGTCCGTTTCACCTTCCGGGTCAAGAACGTCACCGAATCTCGCCTTACCGGCCTTCAGCTGCACTACTTCTTCGACGAACCGGGTGCCCTTTCGATCCCCTACGAGCCGGGCTGGCAGAAGCTGGGGCGCTCGCCGGGGGTGAATCTCGATCCGGCGGGGACCATCGAGATGACCGTCACCGGACAGGTGGCGGACCTCGACAGTGAGGTCGTGAACGTCCGGGGCTTCCTTTACGACGATTCTTCGTTGAGCATCGGCGGGTTCCGAGCCAGCGTCCCCGTCACGAAGGTCGTCGGACGCGCGGAGGGAGTCGTGTTCGGCGACAAGAACGGCAACGGCAAGCTCGACGACGGCGAACAGCTCGGCGGTATCCCGCTCACCTTGCGCCACACCCTTGGCACCAAGGAGTACAAGGCCACCAGCGACGCCGACGGGAAGATCGACTTCGGCGAGGTCGCGGCAGCCCGGTATCGCCTCGGCGGCGGCGACGCGATCAAGGGCTGGCTCTTCCCGGCCAAGGTCGTCCAGATCGGCGCGGACACCACGAACCTGCCCATCCGCGGGGTGCAGCCGTTGAACGGCGCCCTGAAAGCATCGGTGTCCTTCACCAAGGACACGTACAAGGCAGGCGAGCTCGCCCACCTCACCGTCACGCTGTCGAACTCCGGATCCATCCCGCTCTCCGGCATCGTGGCGGGGTGCAGTCGTGTCGGTGCGGACTTCGACCTGAGGGGTAACGGTCCCGGTTGGGGGGAGCTCGCGTACTTCGCGGGCGGAGTGACGATCCCTCCTGGCGAGACCAGCACCTTCGACGTGTCCGAAAAGGTCCCGGACGCCGCACTGAACCATGGCCGCGTCGCGGTGGGTTGTGACTTCGGCTATGCCGAAGTCGACATCGAAGCAAACCCGTTCGCGGCCGACGAAGCGGCGGTGCCGGGCGGGATGGCAACCCTCGCGGGCCAGGTCGCAGACGATGCCGATCCGGGCAAACGGGGGCCGGGGATCGCCGGCGTCAAGCTCGTCCTCTCTTCCGACGGCGACTGCCCGACCATCGTCGAGACCACGACCGACGCGGACGGGAACTTCAAGATCGAGAATGTGGTGCCAGGGCCGAAGTACCGCCTGTTCTTCGCACCGCCGAAGGGCTGGCGGATCAAGAACGAGAACCCGACTTCGATCTACGTCGTCGGTCCGCCGGACAATCCCGCCCGGCTGCACGTCGGAGCCGAAAAGGGCGAGGAACCGCCGGTCACGATGCCTACCCGTCGTCCTGGCTGTGACGCGTCCGGAACCCCCACGCCCGCTCCCGGTGCGTCGGGGCAACAGGCTCCCGGCGGCGGAACGGGCCTGGCCAGCACCGGTGCCGACGTCCTCGGCCTCGGTGCCCTCGCCCTGGCCGCTTTGGTCCTCGGCGGGGGGCTGGTCTTCACCTCGCGCCGCCGTCGCCCCCAGGCCGACTGACCTGCGTTTAGCCCCCTAATCGCGATCTGTCACCCGCCCGCGCCCGATGCCACCGGATCGCGTTTAGCCCGCTAAACGCGATCCGGTGGCACTTGCGTTCAGCGGGCTAAACGCGATCCGGCGGCCGGGCGCCCCGACCTGCGTTTCGCCCCCTAAACGCGATCCGGCGGGAAGTGGCGCAGGTCAGGGGCGGGTGACGGGGAGTCGAAGTGGGTGTCCGGGGAAGGCCCCGGGGAACGTGTAGTGCCCCTCATTCGTCGGCGAGGATCCGGATCCAGGCCTGCGCGAGCGTGCCCGTGAGCAGCTGTCGGTTTGCCTGGGCCTCGCCGGTGATCCGCGGGCCATCGGCGTGCGAGAGCGTGTCGAAGCAGTCGTAACCCCGGGCGCCGCTGGGGCGGCCGGGTACGGCGCTGACGAGCGCGCCTCTGTATTGTCGTCCCGGTTGGGCGGCAGAGTTCCCGCGAGAGCATAACGAACTCGTAACGGCCTCGGCCGCGCGAGATGCGGGTTACTGGTCCGTTGTGACCTGCGGTAGTGCCGCCAGGTGGCCTAATTCCCACTGCTCGGAAAATCGCCACCCGTTCGGCTCAATGGCCCATCCGCATCGTGGGAAATTCACCCTGCCGTGGCATGTCTCATTCTTTGATCACGAGATTGACACTCTGTCGGCTTCACACGAGTATTTCGCCCATGCAATCCCCAGTCGCCTTGGTATGGCGCCGGCACGTCGACTTGCGACAGCAAGCCAGCGCGCTGTGTATGGATTCCTGACCCTTTTCGGGATTACTTCGTCAGCGTATTCGCGACGTCTGCGCCGGTTTCTCGTGCGTTGACGCTTTTCGCTGTGCCGCAACGGTTTCCTGTGCGAACCGGCGGTTGATTGCTTCCCTTCTGTTCGTGTGGGTGACGCCTGCGCGAAAGAGGGAGGGGTGTGCCAAATGTCTGGCGCTTCGGTAGCGAAATCAGGGAGAAAGAATGCTATCCAACTCGCCCAAGTGGCGAAAAGTGGTGATCGGCGCCCTGGCGGCGGCGCTCGCCGTGGGCACGGTGACCTACACCGGCTCCACGACGAGCGCGTACGCCGACGTCCAGGTCGTCAAGGACGCGAAGAAGGCGGCCGACGGCAAGGAGTACTGGGTCCAGAACCACCTGGTGTCCAAGGACGTCGCGGCGTCCCGGAGCGCGGACGGCAAGCGCAAGAAATGGCTGCTGGTCTGGGCCGGTGACGAGAACATCGCCGACACCCTGGTCAAGGACGTCAAGAACCTGCCGGGTTCGCTCGGCGGCGGCCTGAACAAGATCAAGAACGCGTTGCCCGGTCCGGACTTCCTCGCCGTGATCGACGCGACGCAGGGTTCGCCGACGTACGGCAAGGTCGTCAACACCGCCACTGTCGGGCCGCTCGTCGAGAACGAGCCGCACCACATGCAATACGTGTGGCACAAGGGAGACACGATCTACGCCGGCGCGCTGTTCGCCGCCGCGACGTACGCCTTCGACGTCACCGCGTTGCCGCAGCTGAAACTCAAGGGCGTCAGCCTCCCGACCCAGACCCTCGGCGGCTCGGTGCCGGACGCGTACTGGGTGCTCAAGGACGGCACCGCGTACGGCACCTACATGGGCGGCCCGGTCGTGCCCGGCCCGCACACCTACGCCAACGGTTCCACGGTGGTGGGCAACGGTTTCGCCGGAAGCCCCGGCGAGGTCGTCCGCTTCGACCAGAACGCACAGGTGCTTTCGGAGTCCCCCGCGGCCACGCCACAGGGCGACAACAAGAAGCTGTGCGACAACCTCCCGCAACTGGACAAGCCGACCTGCGCCAACCCGCACGGCATCCAGGCCCGCGAGGACCTCAACACACTGGTCACCAGTGACTACGCCGAGCCGCGCAACATCATCCTCGACCCGGTGAAGCAGCCGTCGCCGTATCTGCGGCGGCCGACCGTCCGCACGTGGGACATCTCCGACCGCAACAAGCCGAAGCTCAAGGCGGTCTCGTACCTGCCGGACGGTCCGAGGGCCGATCCCGCGGACCCGCTGCACGCGGAAAGCCGCGCGGTCATGGAGACCACGGTGACCAACCTGCCGGGGCACAAGGGCGCGTTCGCGCAGACCATGCAGGGCGGCGCGGTGTTCTACACGCCGGACATCACCGCCAAGGAACCGCACTGGATCCAGGTGTTCGACGACGGCGCCGCCAACAAGGCGATCCACCCGAACAACGACTCCAACGGCGGTGGCTCCAACGGCGGCTGGATCCAGACCAGCCCCGACGACAAGTACCTCTACCGCGCGATCACCGGGCGTTCCAAGGGCGCGCTCGGCCCGCACGACCCCGGCACGACCGGCGGCGTGTACGTCCTCGACATCCAGAAGCTGGTCGCCGCCGGCGACAAGGTCGAGAACATCAAGGGCCGGATCGACACGAAGGAAAAGTCCCAGCAGGGCGGTGGCGGCGACCTGCCGACCGTAGTCGGCGCGGCGCCGATCAACCCGGGTACGCCCGGCGGTGGCCCGCACTGGGGCGCGTACGACAACTTCGTGCTCGGCGACGACGGGTACTACCACGAAACCGACAAGCCGCAGCACCTCGCGGTGTCGAACTACTTCGTCGCACGGTCCGGTTTGGACGGTGACCACAAGGTCAACCTCCTGAACCTGGGCGAGGACGGGAAGATCGCGGTCGACCAGAACTTCCGGGACGAGTTCACCGGACAGGTCGGGATCAACTTCAACCGGAAGACCTGGCCGCACGGGTCCTTCGGCAACGCCAAGCCGCACTCCGAGCTGTTCGTCGTGGCGGACGCGGATCTCAAGTAACCCTGCTCGGCGCGGAAGGTCGTGGGTGGCGGGCGCGGTCCGCCACCCACGGCTCCGCCGATCTGTTCGGAGAAGGTCCCATGGATCACCACGTCATACCGGCGAGCTCGGGTTCGGCCGGCGTCGACATCGCCCTCGTCCTGCTCCGGCTCGGACTTCTGCTGGCGACCGCTTTCCTGGCGGGCACAGGGATCCTGCGCCCGCTGGTGGGTGAACTGCCACACCGGCTGTACCTCACCATCGCCGCCCTCGGTGGGGCTTCCGCCGTGCTGGCCGCGGTTTCCGCCTTCGCGACCGACGTCAACGTCATCGCGCTGATCGTGCATCTCCTGCTGGCACTGGCGATCCCCGTCCTGATCCGGTGGCCGTCGGCAGGCCGCTGGGCCGCACTGGCGCTCGCCGCGCTGGTGGTGCTCGAAACCTCGCTCGGGCGGACGGGTGTCGAATTCGCCATCGACACCGTCTACGTCGCGGCCGCGGCCCTGTGGTTCGGCGTCACCGTTCTCTCCGTCTGGGTGCCCGCGGATCAGTGGCGCCAGACGAACTTCCGGCTCGGCCCGCTTTCCCTGACACTGGGCGGACTTCTCGTCGTCGCGGGCGCGGTCCAGTTGTTCACCTCCGGGCTGGGTTTCGACCGCAGGATCTACGGGACGCTCTTCGGTCTCACGGTGCTGGTGATCGCGGTGCTGCCGGTCACCGCTGGCTTTTTCTTCTCCCGCAAAGATTCCACGCGTGTCTACCGGTTCGGCGCGGCGGCCGTGGCCGTTTCCTTCGTCGCCTGGAGCGCGCTCGCGGCCATTCCCAAACCGCCCGAGCTCCCGGTCCCCGGTGTCGCGCTGCTCGCCGACGCGGTCCTCGGTGAACAGCGATTCCCCGTACTGGTGAGCCCGCAGCGGCCCGGCAAGAACCTCGTCCATTTCCCCGCGAGCGCCGGAGAAGACCTCTCCGCGGGAATCGAAGGCGGGCTGATCGGCAAGGCCATCGTGCGGCCCGGCGCCGAGGGCACCTGGGCGGAGGTCGATCTGCCGAAGGGGCGTAGCGACCTGGTCGTCAGCCGCGGCGAGGAGAAGACGTCGATCGAGGTCGACGCGGGGGAGGAGCCAGGCCACGTCATCGAGGACGCGGACGCACCCGAGTGTGCTTCGGCGGCGCTGGGCGGCCTGATCGCCGACCGTCGCGAAGCCCTCACCTCATGCCCGGCGGACGCGCTTTCGAGTGAGGACAGCGGTTCTCTCGTCAAACTCGTCGAATTCCTCGCCGGACGCAAGCCGTCCGCGCTCACCCTTGTCGAGGACGCGTCGCCGCGCGGTGTCGCCGCCGCGAAGCTGGTCCGCGACACCGCCGCGCGTTCCGGTCTGCCGGTGCAGGCCGAGGCGGGTCCGAACACCGCGCTGGTCGTCGTGTCCGGCTGGGCGGGCGGCTACACGGCGATGACCCGTGCGGCCGAGTCCCAGCGGCTCAAGCCGACTCATCAATTCGGCCTGTACCTGGCGCCCTGGCTGCTGAACGGGCCGATCGTCAACTCCGTCGCGAGTTCCTCGGTGCCGTTGAGATTCGACCCGCGTGAGCAGGTCGCCGTGAGCTTCGCGGTCGCGGCGGGCAATGCCTTCGGCGGCGAAAGTCCCACACTCGGCGGGTTCCGGAACTGGCTGGGCGACCAGTGGACGTCGATCAACGGCGACGTCCAGATCTTCGCGGCCGCGCAGGTCAACGCCATGCCGATGTACCCGGGCGAACCACACGCCGTCGGGATGATCGCCGACCGGAACTACGCGGGGCAGTGGATCCCCGACGGCACGATCGTGCCGGTCAGCTCGGTCCTTCGCTGACGGATCCGATTTCACCGAAAGAAAAGGGAGAAGAGATGAAACGAATCGCGGCCCGTGTGCTGCTGCCGCTCGCCGTCGCGGGCGCGTTGTCCGGACTCGCCGGCGGAGTCGCCTCGGCCGACCCGTTGCCGGGGCTGCCCACCGGCGGCGGCGGTCCCGCGGTCTGGCTGATCCCCGGTCTCGACCTCGGCGGACTGCTCGGACCGACCGTCCCCGTGCCCACCGACGTCCTCGCCCCGATCTACGGGATCATCACGCCCATTTCGTAAAACCCTTGCCAGTAAAGGAGAATCTCATGAAGAAGACCCTCGTCCGCGCGGTCACCGGTGCCGCGCTCGCCGGTCTCGTCGTGCTCGGCTCGGCGGCTCCCGCGCTCGCCGCGCAGGACGCCCCGAACGATGTCGTGGTCGTCGACGAACCCGACACGAGCGACCTCCACAACATCTGGACGTTCGCGCCGCTCGGCGTCCCGGTGCTGGGTCTCGTCCAGTCGCTCAACGGCGTCCCCGGCCGGCTGCTGCCGTCCTGACTTCCGCGGCGGCGCGGCTCCCGGGCCGCGCCGCCGCTTTCGGCGAGGAGGGCCGATGGCCGACAGACAACTGATCGGGCGCATCGCCATCGCGGGGATCGTGGTGGCCGCTCTCGCGACCTGCGTGGTGCTGCTCAACGGCGGCGAGGAGCCGCCGGCCGAGACCGTGGCCGTGGTCGGCGCGCCGACCGAGGCCGCGCCGTCTCGGGGACCGGACCGCACGATCACGCGGACGCTCAGCCAGGCGCAGCCGGTGTCGAACGACTGGCTGATCGCCTACGAACTCGCCGGGACGGGGACCGCGACCGTGGTCTACGACTCGAACGGGCTGGGGCTCGTGCACCAGGAGCTCCAGGTGACGCTGCCGTGGCGCAAGGAGCTCACGTGGAAGAACACCGGCACCCCGCCGACCGTCCAGCTCATGGGGCAGGGCGAGGGCGCCGTCGAGTGCCGGGTGGCCGTGGGCGGCGCCGTCGTCACCTCGGAGAAGTCGGCCCCCGGTGAGGTCGCCACCTGCGCCGGCCGCCTGGCCCCGTCCTGACCTGCGTTTAGCCCCCTAATCGCGATCCGGCGGCGGGGCGAAAACCGGTGGCCAAGGTCGGCAGAATGTAGCCATGACCTGGAGCTTCGAAGTCAGCCCCGTCGATCACGCGGACGCCGTCCAGCTGCTGCGCGAATATCTGGACGAGATCGCGTCGCGCTACTACGAGCGCCAGGTCACCGAAGCCGAGCTCGACGTCTTGCTCGAGGAGCAGCACAGCCGGGACATGGTCCTACCGACCGGCGCCTTCCTCCTCGCGTGGCGCGACGGGGTGCTGGCCGGCTGCGCCGGGCTCCGGGTGATGACGCCCGAGATCACCGAGCTCAAACGCGTCTTCCTGCGGAAGCCCGAACGCGGCAAGGGCGGTGCGGCGCTCCTCGTGGCCGCCGCGGAAGACGTCGCCCGCGGCCTCGGCGCCACGACCATCCGCCTCGACACCCGCGACGACCTCGTCGAGGCGAGGGCCCTGTACGCGCGCCTCGGCTACGAGACGGTCGAGCCCTTCAACGACGACCCCTACGCGCACCACTACTTCGCGAAGTCCCTGGCCCCGGCCGTGCCGGATCGCGTTTAGCCCGCTAAACGCGACGCGGACGCGGCCGGAAGGTGGCCTTCGCGAGGAGGGAGCCGGCGAGGACAGGGGCCAGGCCGATCAGCAGCAGGAAGACGGCGGTGTCCTTGCCTTCGATCAGCGGATGCCACCACAGCGGAGTCACGGCGATGTCGACGACGTCACCCCGCTCCGGGAAATTCCCGAAGGACATCCACCGCAGGTCCTTGACCTCGTGCGTCTCTCCGTCGAGTTCGTAGCTGCCGTCCACCAGGTTGCCGTTGCCGCAGCTGGTGCAGCTCGAAGTGCTCGCCTCCGCCCGCAGCGTCGCGGTCACGGTGAGCCGCGCCTCGGGGGCGAGCCCGGTCAGCGCGGTCAGGGAGTTCACCGCGAGCGCCAGCCCCGGCAGCACCAGCGCGAGCGCGACGACCGTGCGCGCCACCAGCGACAGCGTCGAAAGCGGCTGACGTCCGGCCGCTTCCCGGCGCCGGTTGAGCGGACCGCGGAGCCCGGCGAGCGGACCTCGCCGCGCGCCCAGCCATCCGGAGTCGCCGGTGTCGGAAGCCACCGCCACCGAACGGAAGTCCGCGTCCTCCCAGTCCACCGTGGACGCCAGGACGGCCAGGCGGCGGGAATCGGCGAACATCATCTCTTCGGTCAGCGTCCCGGCCTCGGAGGTCCACAGTGAACCGCCGTGGAAGGCGACCTCGCGGACCCGGAACCACGGATCGCCTTCGAACAACGCGCGGACGCCGGGGGAGAGCAGCGCCTCGGCGAACTTCGGATCGGACGTCGTCACGGTGAACCGCCGGTCGAACTCCGTACCGGTCTCGAACCGCTGCAGCAGGGCGTCCGGCTTCGGCGCCCCGATGGTGTTCCGCGTGATGCGTGCGTCCTCCAGCGGCGTGAACCGCTCCGGCTCGAAAGCGCCCGTCACGGGGGTGATGACGACCGAAGGCACGGCAGGCGTCCGAAGCTGGATCAGGGCGTACGTCCCATCGGTCAGGTCAGCTGTCCTGCCCAGGTCTGGGAAGCCTTCAGCGCCGCCGAGCCGGTACTCGACGCCGAGCAGGCGGTGCCCGTTGTGGTCGAACTCGACCGCGGACACCACCGACTCGGGTGACGCGTGGGTGACGGCGATCCCCCGTGAGGGGAGTACGCCGAAGCTCGGCTCACCGGACCCGCCCAGCCTGCCGGTCCACGTCTTCTGCCGATACCCCCGCCAGACCGCCAGAGCGGCGATGGCCAGCGGGAACGCGAACCACAGCCAGCCGGGCACCACGCTGCCGGACCCCGCCGAGAGCCAGTACAGCGACGTCTCGGAGACGAGGATCCCGCAGAGCGCGTAGCTGACGGCGGCCGCGGTGGGCCGCCGTCCGTCGAATCGCCCGCCGAGCAGCAACAGAGCCAGGGCCAGGGTGTATCCACCGGCGATGAGCCACGGCCCGGCCAGCTGATCGTCCATCGGGCGACCCTACTGGTCCATGTCGAGGTTCTCGCGGGTCTCCTCATCGCTGTGGCGACCGCCGGTGCGCCCGTACTCCTGCCCGGCGGTGACGTTCTTGGTGTTGTCGATGACCTTGTTCGCGACGTCGAAGGCCGCCTTGCCCTGATACGCCGAACCCTTCGCCAGGTCGGCGGGGTTGACCCCGACCACCTGCTTGATCGCCTGGTTCGGCACACCCTTGAGGACGTCCTTCGCGGCGTCGCCGAAGGTGCCCAGCTGGGACCCGGTGCCCTTCGCGAACGCGCCGACGATCGCCTTCTCCTGGCCGGGGGTCATCCCGACCTTGCCGGCCTTCGTCAGCTTCGAACCCTGTTTCACCAGGTCGTCGGTCCACTTGAGCATGAAGCCCATGAACTTGTCGAGCAGCTTGCCGAGCTTGCCGAGGTGCTTGGTGATCTTGCCCATCGCGCTCGCGGCCTTGGCGATCGTCGCGGTCATCGCGGCGGCCACCGACGAGCCGAGGCTCACCACGGAAGCGGCCAGCGCGGGCAGCCAGATGTAGATGGCCCAGGTGACCAGCTCGGAGATGATCGATTTGACGACCTCTTCGATGACGGTCATCACCATCGACCACATCTGCAGCGTCTCGGCCACCGTCCCGGCGCTGTTGCCGATGCCCTTGATACCGACGGCGAAGTCGCCGAGCGCGTTCCTGGCGGCGTCGCCCGCGTCGCCGATCCAGTCCTTCAAGGACTCGTCGCCGGTCTTGACGAAGTCGTCGGCCAGTGTGACGAAGCCCTTGGCGATGTTGCCGAAGTTGCCGGCCGCGGTCTTGAGCGCCGGGCCGTCGCCGGTGACGAAGTGCAGCGCGTCCTGCAGCGGCTGGATCAGCTCGATGAGGATGTTGAGGCCGTTGCTGACCAGCCAGCCGACCGGGTCGAGCACGAAGCTCGCCACATCCGCCCCCGCGCCCGCGATGAACCCGGCGCCGTCCTGCACCAGCTGCCCGCCGGCGGCCACCAGGTCGCCGGGGCCCTGCGCGGTGCTGAACTTCTCGTAGGCGTTGGCGACGGTGGTGACTCCCTTGCCCGCGATCGGCACCTTCTTCGCCGCGTCCATCGCGTTCTTGCCGAAGCTGTCGTCACCCGTGATCTTGACGCCGGCGGCGATGCTCGCCTTCTCGTCGGTCATGCCGTCCCCCAGCTCACTTCGGTCCGTCGATCTTGGCTTCGTACTTCCCCAGGGTGATCGTCGCGTCGTTTTCGAAGCCGTTGTAGATCGACGCCGCCTGGGTCATCTTCCCGGAGAACGAGTCGACCCCGGTCTTCAGCAGTTCGAGCAGTTCACGCAGGTCGGCGAGTTTGCCGGTGTAGGTCTGCTTCACCGCGAGCCCGATCAGGCCCCACGATTTGTCCGTGACGTCGGCCTGGTCGACGAGGTCGCCGAACTTGCCCGCCTCGTCCTTGTAGTAGCCGAGCTTGTTCGAGTAGTCGGTCAAGGCCTGCGTCTTGACCGCGTGCCCGCCTGGTCCGGTCATCGGTGATCCTCCTCGTCGAACAGGTTCTTGAGGAACTGGTCACCGGCCGAGTTCCCGCCGGACGGCGCCGGCCCGGGAGTCGGTTCGTCCGACCGCCGGAGCACCGTCTCCTCGCTGAAGTCGTCTTCGTTCCGAGGGCGGCGCGCGGTGTTCTGTGGTGGCTCCTCCGACATCTGAGACCGCAGATCGTCCGCCGTGGTTCCCAGTGCTTCGGCTTGGGCTTCGAGAACCTGTTCTTCGACGTTCAGGTGGAAGGCCCCGCCGAACTGCGCGTCGACGATCCCCGCCTGCTTCCGCGCCGCGTCGGCCACCGCCGTGTGCAAAGTGGACAGAATGGCGGCGGAGAGCTGTTGTGGTTGCTGCCGAAGGGCTTCCGGGCTGAGGCGAATGTCCTTCACGGACCCGCCGGGCCCCGCCACGACGGTGATCGAGCGGTCCGGCGACGTCGCCACCGACTCCAGCTCGGCCAGTTCGCCCTGCATTTCGCCGACCTTCGCGAACTGCGTCTCGGCCTGTTTGATCTTGGATTGGAACTTCTCGAACTCGGCGACCAGCTGTTCGAACTCGGCCGACATGGAGCCTCCCCGTGCGAAGTGCGTGTGTCCGCTATCACCGCGGCCATCGTGGACCATTCACGGGTCTGACGCGATGGTGTGCTTTCCGGATCCATCCGGCTCACCCGATAGGGGAATAGGTAGCGTGGTCTGCCGAGCAGGGCGGTATCAGTACGAACGAGGGGAGACGTCGTGGACGCCGAGAAGCAGGAAAGCAGCGAAGAACCCAGGCGGGGGAGTCACGCGGCGCCGGAGGGGGCACCCGTGCATCCGTTGATCGACCTCTCCCGGGATCCGCATCCCGGCCGGGCGGACCACGCCAAGCCCGACGAGGACTGAGTCCTCTCCAGGGAGGGACGACGCCGAGGCCGGCGGGGAATGAATCACCCCGAAACGCCGTTCCATCAGGGTGGCCGCGGCGTGACGCCCGGCACGATATAGTTATCGACCCCCCGATTTGGCCGGTCCGGAAGTGGCCGGGTATCTTTGGAGACCGTGCCCGGCAGGCGTCGGGCCGTCCCGTGTGCCGTGCGGCATGAACGGGGTGCTCAGGCATCCGGTTCCAAGGCTTCGCCCACGCGGGATCCGACGGAAAATCCCTACGGGAAGTTACCGGTCGCAAGACCGTGACGCGGGCCGACACGCCCGACCGCGGGGGCCGGAGACAACACGTAGTAGCAAGATCGCGAACAGAAAGCTGGTCCATTGCCCACGATCCAGCAGCTGGTCCGTAAGGGCCGCCAGGACAAGGCTGCCAAGCAGAAGACCGCGGCCCTCAAGGGGAGCCCGCAGCGGCGTGGCGTGTGCACTCGCGTGTACACCACAACCCCCAAGAAGCCGAACTCGGCGCTTCGCAAGGTCGCTCGTGTGAAGCTGACCAGCGGCATCGAGGTCACCGCCTACATTCCCGGTGAAGGCCACAACCTGCAGGAGCACTCGATGGTGCTCGTGCGCGGTGGTCGTGTGAAGGACCTGCCGGGTGTCCGTTACAAGATCATCCGCGGTTCGCTCGACACCCAGGGTGTCAAGAACCGTAAGCAGGCGCGCAGCCGGTATGGCGCGAAGAAGGAGAAGAGCTAATGCCCCGCAAGGGTCCGGCCCCGAAGCGGCCGCTGATCTCTGACCCCGTCTACGCATCCCCGCTGGTCACCCAGCTGGTGAACAAGGTGCTGAAGGACGGCAAGCGGTCCCTGGCCGAGCGCATCGTCTACGGCGCCCTCGAAGGCGCTCGCGAGAAGACCGGCACCGACCCGGTCGTCACGCTGAAGCGCGCCCTCGACAACGTGAAGCCCACCATCGAGGTGAAGAGCCGCCGCGTCGGTGGTGCCACCTACCAGGTGCCGATCGAGGTCAAGCCGGGCCGTTCGACGACCCTCGCGCTCCGTTGGCTGGTCTCCTTCTCGCAGGCCCGTCGCGAGAAGACCATGATCGAGCGTCTGCAGAACGAGCTCCTCGACGCGAGCAACGGCCTCGGCGCCAGCGTGAAGCGGCGTGAGGACACCCACAAGATGGCCGAGTCCAACAAGGCCTTCGCGCACTACCGCTGGTGATATCCGCCCGGCTGCCGATCAAAGCCTTGCCGGGCCCCAATTTTGAGACAGGGGAACACTCTCGTGGCACGTGAAGTGCTGACCGACCTGAACAAGGTCCGCAACATCGGCATCATGGCCCACATCGACGCCGGTAAGACCACCACCACCGAGCGGATCCTGTTCTACACCGGGGTCAACTACAAGATCGGTGAAGTCCACGATGGCGCCGCCACCATGGACTGGATGGAGGAGGAGCAGAAGCGGGGTATCACCATCACCTCGGCTGCCACCACCACCTTCTGGGCCGATCACCAGATCAACATCATCGACACGCCGGGTCACGTCGACTTCACCGTCGAGGTGGAGCGTTCGCTCCGCGTGCTCGACGGTGCCGTCGCGGTCTTCGACGGCAAGGAAGGTGTCGAGCCGCAGTCCGAGCAGGTCTGGCGTCAGGCGGACAAGTACGAGGTTCCTCGTATCTGCTTCGTCAACAAGATGGACAAGCTCGGCGCGGACTTCTACTTCACCGTCCGCACCATCGAGGAGCGCCTCGGCGCCCGCCCGCTGGTCATCCAGCTGCCGATCGGCGCCGAGAGCGAGTTCGAAGGCGTCGTCGACCTGGTCCGCATGAAGGCGCTGACCTGGCGCGGCGAGGTCCAGAAGGGCGAGGACTACGCCGTCGAGGAGATCCCGGCCGAGCTCGCCGACAAGGCGGCCGAGTACCGGGAGAAGCTGGTCGAGGCCGTCGCCGAGACCGACGACTCGCTGATGGAGAAGTTCCTCGAGGGCGAGGAGCTGACCGAGGCCGAGATCAAGGCCGGTATCCGGAAGCTCACCGTCGCCCGCGAGGCGTACCCGGTGCTCACCGGTTCCGCGTTCAAGAACAAGGGCGTCCAGCCCATGCTCGACGCGGTCATCGACTACCTGCCGTCGCCGCTGGACGTCCCGGCCGTCGAGGGCACGCTGCCCGACGGCGAGACCCCGGTCACCCGGAAGCCGTCCGTCGACGAGCCGTTCTCCGCCCTGGCGTTCAAGATCGCCGCGCACCCGTTCTTCGGCAAGCTGACCTACATCCGGGTGTACTCGGGCAAGGTCGCCTCCGGCGCGCAGCTGATCAACGCCACCAAGGAGCGCAAGGAGCGCATCGGGAAGCTCTTCCAGATGCACTCCAACAAGGAGAACCCGGTGGACGAGGCCCAGGCGGGCCACATCTACGCGGTCATCGGCCTGAAGGACACCACCACCGGTGACACCCTCGCCGACCCGCAGAACCCGGTCGTCCTCGAGTCGATGACGTTCCCGGCGCCGGTCATCCGCGTCGCGATCGAGCCGAAGACCAAGGCCGACCAGGAGAAGCTGTCCCTGGCGATCCAGAAGCTGGCCGAAGAGGACCCGACGTTCCAGGTCAACCTGGACGAGGACACCGGCCAGACGATCATCGCCGGTATGGGCGAGCTGCACCTCGAGGTGCTGGTCAACCGCATGAAGTCCGACTACAAGGTCGAGGCGAACATCGGTAAGCCGCAGGTCGCCTACCGCGAGACGGTGCGCAAGACGGTCGAGAAGCTCGACTACGTGCACAAGAAGCAGACCGGTGGTTCCGGTCAGTTCGCGAAGGTCATCGTCAAGCTCGAGCCGCTCGAGTCCACCGACGGTGCCCTCTACGAGTTCGACAACAAGGTCACCGGTGGCCGCGTGCCGCGGGAGTACATCCCGTCGGTCGACGCGGGCGCGCAGGACGCCATGCAGTACGGCGTGCTGGCCGGCTACCCGCTCGTCGGGTTGAAGTTCACCTTGTTGGACGGCGCGTACCACGAGGTCGACTCTTCGGAAATGGCCTTCAAGATCGCCGGCTCCATGGCGATGAAGGAAGCCGCGAAGAAGGCCGGTCCGGTCATCCTCGAGCCGCTGATGGCCGTCGAGGTCACCACGCCCGAGGACTACATGGGCGATGTGATCGGCGACCTCAACTCCCGCCGTGGCCAGATCCAGGCCATGGAGGAGCGCGCCGGTACCCGTGTCGTCAAGGCACTGGTCCCGCTGTCGGAGATGTTCGGTTACGTCGGCGACCTGCGTTCGCGTACGCAGGGACGTGCCAACTACTCCATGGTGTTCGACTCCTACGCCGAGGTTCCCGCGAACGTCGCGAAGGAAATCATCGCGAAGGCGACGGGGGAGTAGTTCCCGTCCGCTCGCGGGCATAAGGAACACTCCTGAACGTCCGCGGTATCCGTCAAGAAACGAATCCCCGTCCGACAGCCACGTTGGCCGGTGAGTAAGCAAAACAGTCCAGGAGGACATTCCAGTGGCGAAGGCGAAATTCGAGCGGACCAAGCCGCACGTCAACATCGGGACCATCGGTCACGTCGACCACGGTAAGACCACTCTGACCGCGGCGATCACCAAGGTTCTGCACGACAAGTACCCCGAGCTGAACACCGCTTCGGCGTTCGACCAGATCGACAACGCGCCGGAAGAGAAGCAGCGCGGTATCACGATCAACATCTCGCACGTCGAGTACCAGACCGAGAAGCGTCACTACGCCCACGTGGACGCCCCCGGTCACGCGGACTACATCAAGAACATGATCACCGGTGCGGCGCAGATGGACGGCGCGATCCTCGTGGTCGCGGCGACCGACGGCCCGATGCCGCAGACCCGTGAGCACGTGCTGCTCGCGAAGCAGGTCGGCGTGCCCTACATCGTGGTCGCGCTGAACAAGGCCGACATGGTCGACGACGAGGAGATCCTGGAGCTCGTCGAGCTCGAGGTCCGCGAGCTGCTGTCCTCCCAGGACTTCCCGGGTGACGACGCTCCGGTCATCAAGGTCTCCGGCCTGAAGGCCCTCGAGGGCGACGCCAAGTGGGGCGAGAGCGTTCTCGAGCTGATGGAAGCCGTCGACGAGAACGTGCCGGACCCGGTGCGCGAGCTCGACAAGCCGTTCCTGATGCCGATCGAAGACGTCTTCACGATCACCGGCCGTGGCACGGTCGTGACCGGCCGTATCGAGCGTGGCCGCGTCAACGTGAACGAAGAGGTCGAGATCGTCGGCATCAAGGAGAAGTCGACCAAGACCACCGTCACCGGTGTCGAGATGTTCCGCAAGCTGCTCGACCAGGGTGAGGCCGGCGACAACGTCGGTCTGCTGGTCCGCGGTATCAAGCGCGAGGACGTCGAGCGCGGCCAGGTCGTCGTGAAGCCGGGCACCACCACCCCGCACACGGAGTTCGAGGGCTCGGTCTACATCCTGTCGAAGGACGAGGGTGGCCGTCACACCCCGTTCTTCAACAACTACCGCCCGCAGTTCTACTTCCGTACCACGGACGTGACCGGCGTCGTCACCCTCAAGGAGGGTGTCGAGATGGTCATGCCGGGCGACAACACGGACATCAGCGTCGTGCTGATCCAGCCGGTCGCCATGGACGAGGGCCTGCGTTTCGCCATCCGTGAGGGTGGACGGACCGTCGGCGCCGGCCAGGTCACCAAGATCAACAAGTGATTTAACGCCGACCCGGGGGTCTGATACACCCCCGGGTTCAAGGCGTCAAATCACGTGTGCGACACTATTCAGGTTGCTCGTCCTGGGGCGGCCGAACTCGTACTTCTTCGGAAAACGGGTTCCGGCCGCCCTGGTATGAGCGGCCACGGTCCGCGGAGCACTTCCTTCGGGTGAGGCTAGCGGGCAAGGGCGTTTGAGACGGCGATCAAGCAGTTCCGCCGGCTCGATGCCTCCTCACGTTGAGGAAGACCAGGCAAGACGAAGATCCCGCGGGATCCGTCTGTGCGTCGGGCACGACACGCCCGACCGCGTGGACCGGGGACAGGGCCGTTGAACTGGGAAAACCTCAGTCAGGCTGAGGTTTGAAAAGACAAAAGCGGCACGAGACGACAAGGAACGAGCAGCCACCATGGCGGGACAGAAGATCCGCATCCGGCTCAAGGCCTACGACCACGAGGCGATCGACACCTCGGCACGCAAGATCGTCGAGACGGTCACGCGTACCGGCGCCCGTGTTGTCGGGCCGGTGCCGCTGCCCACCGAGAAGAACGTTTACTGCGTCATCCGCTCGCCGCACAAGTACAAGGACTCGCGCGAGCACTTCGAGATGCGCACGCACAAGCGTCTGATCGACATCCTCGACCCGACGCCGAAGACGGTCGACGCGCTCATGCGCATCGACCTGCCGGCGAGCGTCGACGTCAACATCCAGTAGCAGCGGCTGGCGAGCGGCGGAGAGTAAGAGACTCATGTCTGACAGGCAAGTGAAGGGCATCCTGGGCACCAAGCTCGGCATGACCCAGGTCTTCGACGAGAACAACCGGGTCGTCCCGGTGACCGTCGTCCAGGCCGGGCCGAACGTGGTCACCCAGGTTCGGACCCAGGAGAACGACGGCTACAAGGCCGTGCAGCTGGCTTTCGGCGCGGTCGACCCGCGCCGGGTGAACAAGCCGCGCACCGGCCACTTCGACAAGGCGAGCGTGACCCCGCGCCGTTACCTTGCCGAGCTGCGTACCACCGACGCCGAGACCTACGAGGTCGGCCAGGAGATCACCGCAGAGGTGTTCGAGGCCGGTATCGAGGTCGACGTGACCGGTACCAGCAAGGGCAAGGGCTACGCCGGTGTCATGAAGCGTCACGGCTTCAAGGGCCAGGGCGCGAGCCACGGTGCCCAGGCCGTGCACCGCAAGCCCGGCTCGATCGGTGGCTGCGCCACCCCGGGCCGCGTCTTCAAGGGCCTGCGCATGGCGGGCCGGATGGGCAACGACCGGGTCACCACGCAGAACCTGACCGTGCACGCGGTGCGTGCCGAGGACGGCCTGCTGCTGATCAAGGGCGCCGTGCCCGGTCCCAAGGGCGGCCTGCTGTTCGTTCGCAGCGCCGCGAAGGGTGGTAACTGAACATGACCAGCGTCGAGCTGAAGACCCCGGCCGGTAAAGCCGACGGCACGGTCGAGCTCCCCTCGGAGATCTTCGACGTGCAGGCCAACGTGCCCCTCATGCACCAGGTCGTGGTGGCCCAGCTGGCCGCCGCGCGCCAGGGCACGCATGACACCAAGACCCGCGGTGAAGTCCGCGGTGGTGGCAAGAAGCCGTACCGCCAGAAGGGCACCGGCCGTGCCCGCCAGGGTTCGACCCGCGCGCCGCAGTTCGTCGGCGGTGGTGTCGTCCACGGCCCCACGCCGCGTGACTACACCCAGCGGACCCCGAAGAAGATGAAGGCCGCCGCCCTGCGTGGCGCCCTCTCCGACCGGGCCCGTGCCGGACAGCTGCACGTCATCACCGAACTGGTGACCGGCGAGAAGCCGTCCACCAAGTCCGCCAAGGCCGCCATCGCCGCGGTGACCCAGGCCAAGCGCGTTCTCGTGGTCCTGCACCGCGACGACGAGCTGGGCTGGAACTCCGTGCGCAACCTGGCCGAGGTCCACATCATCACGCCCGACCAGCTCAACACCTACGACGTGTTGGTCAACGACGACGTGGTGTTCACCAAGGCCGCTTACGACGTGTTCGTCGCCGGCCCCGTCCGGGGCAAGGGCGCGAAGGCTTCGGCTCGGTCGAGCGAGGTTGAAGGGAGTGACGAGCAGTGAGTGCGATCGCCATCCCCGATCCCCGCGACATCTTGCTCGCGCCGGTGATCTCCGAGAAGTCCTACGGGCTGCTCGAGGACCACAAGTACACGTTCATCGTCCGCCCGGACGCCAACAAGACCCAGATCAAGATCGCGGTCGAGAAGGTGTTCGGCGTCAAGGTGGTCAGCGTCAACACGGCCAACCGCCAGGGCAAGCGTAAGCGGACTCGCGCCGGCTTCGGCAAGCGCAAGGACACCAAGCGCGCCATCGTGACTCTTTCGGCTGAGAGCAAGCCGATCGAGATCTTCGGCGGACCCACCGCGTAAAGGACTGAGCTGACACATGGGCATCCGCAAGTACAAGCCGACGACCCCGGGTCGTCGCGGTTCCAGCGTCTCCGACTTCGCCGAGATCACTCGGTCCACCCCGGAGAAGTCGCTGCTGCGTCCGCTGAGCAAGTCCGGCGGCCGTAACTCCAGCGGCAAGATCACCACCCGGCACAAGGGCGGTGGCCACAAGCGCGCGTACCGGCTGATCGACTTCCGCCGGAACGACAAGGACGGCGTTCCCGCCAAGGTCGCGCACATCGAGTACGACCCCAACCGGTCCGCTCGGATCGCGCTGCTGCACTACGCCGACGGCGAGAAGCGCTACATCATCGCCCCGGAGAAGCTCAAGCAGGGTGACACGGTCGAGAACGGCCCCCGCGCCGACATCAAGCCGGGTAACAACCTGCCGCTGCGCAACATCCCGGTCGGCACCGTGATCCACGCGATCGAGCTCCGCCCCGGTGGCGGCGCGAAGATGGCGCGGTCCGCCGGTGCCAAGGTGCAGCTGGTGGCGAAGGACGGGCCGTACGCCCAGCTTCGTCTCCCCTCGGGCGAGATCCGCAACGTCGACGTGCGCAACCGCGCCACCATCGGCGAGGTCGGCAACTCTGAGCACTCGAACATCAACTGGGGCAAGGCGGGCCGTAACCGCTGGCGCGGCAAGCGTCCCACCGTCCGTGGTGTCGTCATGAACCCGGTCGACCACCCGCACGGTGGTGGTGAGGGTAAGACCTCCGGTGGTCGCCACCCGGTGAACCCGAACGGTAAGCCCGAAGGCCGCACCCGCCGCCGCAAGGCTTCCGACGCCATGATCGTCCGCCGCCGGCGTACCGGCAAGAAGCGCTGAGCAGGGAGGTAGAAGAACATGCCACGTAGCCTCAAAAAGGGCCCCTTCGTGGACGACCACCTGCTCAAGAAGGTGGACGCTCTCAACGAGTCGGGCAAGAAGACCGTGATCAAGACGTGGTCGCGTCGCTCCACGATCATCCCGGACTTCCTGGGTCACACGATCGCGGTGCACGACGGCCGCAAGCACGTCCCGGTGTTCGTCACCGAGGCGATGGTGGGTCACAAGTTGGGCGAATTCGCGCCGACTCGGACCTTCAAGGGCCACATCAAGGACGACCGCAAGTCGCGCCGCCGCTGAGCGGGCACGAGAGAACAAGGAATCTAGCGATGAACGCCCAGAACGACGTGGCCGAGGCTTTGCCGACGGCTTACGCGCGGGCTCGCTTCGTCCGGGACTCGCCTACCAAGGTGCGCCGGGTGATCGAGCTGATCAAGGGACGTAGCGCCGCCGACGCCTTGGCCGTGCTCCAGTTCGCCCCGCAGGCGGCAAGCGAGCCGGTCGCGAAGGTGCTCGCCAGCGCCGTGGCCAACGCCGAGAACAACCTCGATCTCGACCCGGACACCCTCTGGGTCAAGAACGCCTACGCCGACGAGGGCCCGACCCTCAAGCGTATCCGTCCGCGGGCCCAGGGCCGCGCGTACCGGATCCGCAAGCGGACCAGCCACATCACCGTCGAGGTGGAGTCGCGTCCCAAGGCCGAGGCCAAGAAGGCACAGGGCAAGAAGAAGGCAGGTGGCCGGTAGTGGGCCAGAAGATCAACCCGCACGGCTTCCGCCTGGGTATCACCACGGACTGGAAGTCGCGTTGGTACGCCGACAAGCAGTACGCGGAGTACGTGGCCGAGGACGTCAAGATCCGGAAGCTGCTGTCCACGGGCATGGAGCGCGCCGGGATCTCCAAGGTCGAGATCGAGCGCACCCGTGACCGGGTCCGCGTCGACATCCACACCGCCCGGCCGGGCATCGTCATCGGCCGTCGCGGCGCGGAGGCCGACCGCATCCGCGGCGCGCTGGAGAAGCTGACCGCCAAGCAGGTCCAGCTGAACATCCTCGAGGTCAAGAACCCCGAGGCCGACGCCCAGCTCGTCGCTCAGGGTGTCGCGGAGCAGCTGAGCAACCGTGTGGCGTTCCGCCGCGCGATGCGCAAGGCGATCCAGACCTCCATGCGTTCGCCGCAGGTCAAGGGCATCCGCGTGCAGTGCGGCGGTCGTCTCGGCGGTGCCGAGATGTCCCGCTCCGAGCACTACCGCGATGGCCGCGTCCCGCTGCACACGCTGCGCGCCGACATCGACTACGGCTTCTTCGAGGCCAAGACGACGTTCGGTCGCATCGGCGTGAAGGTGTGGATCTACAAGGGCGAGCTCGTGGGTGGCCTCAAGGCCAAGGAGGCGCGTGACGCCGCCGCGGCCGCCGAGCGCGCCCCGCGCCGTGACCGTGGTGACCGTCCGTCCCGCCCGCGCCGCTCCGGCGCGTCGGGCACGACGCCGACCTCGACCGAAGCCGGCCGGGCCGCCGCCGCCGCGAAGAGCGGCGACGCTCCCAAGGGCGACACGGCCACCGAGGCCCCGGCTGCTGAGACTGCAGAAAAGACGGAGGGCTGACACGTGCTCATCCCGCGCAGGGTCAAGCACCGGAAGCAGCACTCCCCGAAGCGCCACGGTGCCGCCAAGGGCGGTACGAAGGTGAACTTCGGCGAGTACGGCATCCAGGCGCTTGAGCACAGCTACGTGACCAACCGGCAGATCGAGTCCGCTCGTATCGCCATGACGCGTCACATCAAGCGTGGCGGCAAGGTGTGGACGACCATCTACCCGGACCGCCCGCTGACCAAGAAGCCGGCGGAAACCCGCATGGGTTCCGGTAAGGGTTCGCCCGAGTGGTGGATCGCCAACGTGAAGCCGGGCCGCGTGATGTTCGAGATCTCGTTCCCGAACGAGGAGACCGCCCGCGAGGCGCTCCGTCGCGCGATCCACAAGCTGCCCATGAAGTGCCGCATCGTGACCCGTGAAGGTGGTGAGTTCTGATGGCGAAGGCAGGTGCCGCCCAGGCATCGGAGCTGCGTGAGCTCACCGCGGAAGAGCTCGTTCTGCGTCTGAAGGAATACAAGGAGGAGCTCTTCAACCTCCGCTTCCAGATGGCGACCGGACAGCTCGACAACAACCGCCGTCTGCGCACCGTCCGCACGGACATCGCGCGGATCTACACGGTCATGCGCGAGCGTGAACTCGGCCTGTCCGTTTCCCCTGACGCCGAGAGTGAAGGTGCCGCATGAGCGAGCAGCCCACCGAGGCGGCCGGCCGCAACGACCGTAAGGTCCGTGAGGGCTATGTCGTCTCGGACAAGATGAACAAGACGATCGTGGTCGAGCTCGAAGACCGCAAGAAGCACCGTCGTTACGCCAAGGTTCTCCGCAGCACCAGCAAGGTCAAGGTGCACGACGAGAACAACGAGGCGGGCGTGGGCGACCGGGTCACCCTGATGGAGACCCGCCCGCTGTCGGCGACCAAGCGCTGGCGTCTGGTGCAGATCGTGGAGAAGGCCAAGTAAGTAGGGCTCTTCAAGAGTCCCTTAGTTCCGCAAGGCTCGCGGTTCATCGCGAGAACCAGCGCGACATACAGGAGTAGACGTGATCCAGCAGGAGTCGCGGCTTCGGGTTGCCGACAACACGGGCGCGAAGGAGATCCTTTGCATCCGCGTTCTCGGTGGCTCGGGGCGGCGCTACGCGGGCATCGGCGACATCATCGTCGCCACCGTGAAGGACGCCATGCCGGCCGCCGGCGTGAAGAAGGGTGACGTCGTCAAGGCGGTCATCGTTCGCACGCGCAAGGAGCGCCGTCGTCCGGACGGTTCTTACATCCGCTTCGACGAGAACGCTGCTGTGCTCATCAAGAACGACAATGAGCCCCGCGGCACCCGCATCTTCGGGCCGGTCGGCCGCGAGCTGCGCGACCGAAAGTTCATGAAGATCATTTCGCTCGCGCCGGAGGTGTTGTAGAGCATGAAGGTGAAGAAGGGCGACACGGTCGTCGTCATCGCCGGCAAGGACAAGGGTGCCAAGGGCAAGGTCATCCAGGCCTACCCCGAGCGCGAGCGCGTGCTGGTCGAGGGCGTCAACCGGATCAAGAAGCACACGCGGATCTCCCAGACCCAGCGCGGCGCGCAGTCCGGCGGCATCGTCACGCAGGAAGCGCCCATCCACGTCTCGAACGTGATGGTCGTCGACTCCGACGGCAAGCCGACCCGGGTGGGCTACCGCATCGGCGAGGACGGCAAGAAGGTCCGGGTCTCGCGCCGGAACGGTAAGGACATCTGATCATGACCACCGCAGAGAAGATCGCCCCGCGCCTCAAGGTGCGGTACCGCGAGGAGATCAAGGGGCAGCTCCAGCAGGAGTTCTCCTTCGAGAACGTCCACCAGATCCCGGGCGTCGTCAAGGTCGTCGTGAACATGGGTGTCGGCGACGCCGCCCGTGACAGCAAGCTGATCGAAGGCGCCATCCGCGACCTGGCCGCGATCACCGGGCAGAAGCCCGAGGTTCGCAAGGCTCGCAAGTCCATCGCGCAGTTCAAGCTGCGTGAGGGCCAGCCGATCGGTGCGCGCGTCACGCTGCGCGGCGACCGGATGTGGGAGTTCCTCGACCGGCTGCTGACCATCGCGCTGCCGCGTATCCGTGACTTCCGCGGGCTTTCGCCGAAGCAGTTCGACGGCAACGGCAACTACACGTTCGGTCTCAACGAGCAGTCGATGTTCCACGAGATCGACCCGGACGCCATCGACCGCCCGCGCGGTATGGACGTCACTGTCGTCACCACCGCCAACACCGACGACGAGGGCCGCGCGCTGCTTCGCAAGCTCGGCTTCCCGTTCAAGGAGAACTGAGTCGATGGCCAAGAAAGCACTGGTCCACAAGGCCGCGAAGACGCCGAAGTTCAAGGTGCGCGGTTACACGCGTTGCCAGCGGTGCGGTCGCCCGCACTCGGTGTTCCGCAAGTTCGGGCTCTGCCGGATCTGCCTTCGCGAGATGGCACACGCGGGCGAGCTGCCCGGCGTCCGCAAGTCCAGCTGGTAAGAGTCTTTTTTAACTCCCACTTCGCCACAGGCCCTGCAGTGAGTGCGGGGAACCAGGGCGAGAAAGGTTGACAGGTCACCATGACGATGACCGACCCCATCGCAGACTTCTTGACCCGTCTGCGTAACGCGAACTCGGCTTACCACGACGAGGTCGTGCTTCCCCACTCGAAGATCAAGGCGAACATCGCCGAGATCCTCAAGCGCGAGGGTTACATCTCGGGCTACCGCGACGAGCCGGGCGAGAAGCACAAGAACCTCGTCGTGGAGCTGAAGTACGGCCCCAACCGTGAGCGCAGCATCGCCGGCCTCCGCCGCGTGTCCAAGCCCGGCCTGCGGGTCTACGCAAAATCGACCGAACTGCCGTCCGTTCTCGGTGGCCTCGGCGTCGCGATCATCTCGACGTCGTCCGGCCTCCAGACCGACCGTCAGGCCAAGCGAAACAGCGTGGGCGGCGAAGTCCTCGCCTACGTCTGGTAAGGAAGGGGGCAAAGACATGTCACGCATTGGAAAGCTGCCGGTCGCCGTCCCCTCCGGGGTCGAGGTGACCATCGATGGTCAGCTGATCAAGGTCAAGGGGCCCAAGGGCACCCTTGAGCACACCATCGCCGAGCCGATCACCGTCGAGAAGGCCGAAAACGGCACTCTCGAGGTCAAGCGGCCCGACGAGGAGCGCACCAGCCGTGCCCTGCACGGTCTCACCCGGACGCTGGTCAACAACCTCGTCGTCGGTGTGACCGAGGGCTACGAGAAGAAGCTCGAGATCCACGGTGTCGGTTACCGCGTGCAGGCCAAGGGCTCGGACCTCGAGTTCGCCCTCGGCTACAGCCACCCGGTGAAGATCGAGGCTCCGGAAGGCATCACCTTCAAGGTCGAGACCCCCACCCGGTTCTCGGTCTCGGGCATCGACAAGCAGAAGGTCGGCCAGATCGCCGCGGTCATCCGCAAGCTGCGCCGCCCGGACCCGTACAAGGGCAAGGGCCTGCGCTACGAGGGTGAGAAGATCCGCCGCAAGGTCGGAAAGACGGGTAAGTGATCATGAGCGACACGACTACGAAGCGCAAGCCGGTCGGCAAGGACATCTCGACCCGCCGCCGCGTCGCGAAGGCCCGTCGGCACTTCCGCCTTCGCAAGAAGATCAACGGCACGGACCAGCGTCCGCGCCTGGTCGTCAAGCGTTCGTCGCGGCACATCGCCGTGCAGCTGATCGACGACCTCGCCGGCAAGACCCTGGCGTCGGCGTCCACCCTCGAGGCGGACGTCCGCGCGCTGGAAGGCGACAAGAAGGCCAAGGCCGCCAAGGTCGGGGAACTCGTCGCCGCCCGCGCCAAGAACGCCGGTGTCTCGACCGTGGTGTTCGACCGTGGTGGCAACGCCTACCACGGCCGCATCGCGGCGCTCGCCGACGCTGCCCGCGAGGCGGGGTTGGAGTTCTGATGCAGCAGATGCTCGTGAATGGAAGGAAAGCCTGATGCCGGGACGTACACGGCAATTCGGCGGCGGCCAGGGCGGACCCGGCGGACAGGGCGGCAACGACCGCAATGACCGTCGCGACCGCCGGGACCGGCGCGACAGCGGCCGTGGCGGGGCCGGCCAGGAGAAGACCCCGCACCTCGAGAAGGTCGTGACGATCAACCGCGTCGCCAAGGTCGTCAAGGGTGGTCGTCGCTTCAGCTTCACCGCCCTGGTGGTCGTCGGTGACGGCGACGGTCAGGTCGGCGTCGGCTACGGCAAGGCCAAGGAAGTTCCCGCGGCCATCGCCAAGGGCGTCGAGGAAGCGAAGAAGAACTTCTTCCGCGTTCCCCGCGTCGCCGGCACCATCCCCCACCCCATCCAGGGTGAGGAAGCCGCCGGTGTCGTGCTGCTCCGTCCGGCCTCGGCCGGTACCGGTGTCATCGCCGGTGGCCCGGTGCGCGCGGTGCTGGAGTGCGCGGGCGTCCACGACGTGCTGTCGAAGTCGCTCGGCTCCGACAACGCGATCAACATCGTGCACGCGACCGTGGCGGCCCTGAAGGGTCTGCAGCGTCCCGAAGAGGTCGCGGCCCGCCGCGGTCTCCCGCTCGAGGACGTCGCTCCGGCTCGCATGCTGCGTCAGCGCGCGGGTCAGGGGGTCTGACCATGACTCAGCTCAAGGTGACCCAGGTCAAGAGCAAGATCGGCACGAAGCACGCTCACCGCGAGTCGCTGCGCACCCTCGGGCTGCGCAAGATCCGCCAGAGCGTCGTGCGTGATGACACTCCCGAGGTGCGCGGCCTTATCCACACCGTCCGCCACCTGGTGGAGGTCGAGGAGGTCAAGGCATGACTGCCATCAAGATCCACCACCTTCGTCCGGCTCCGGGCGCGAAGCGCGACAAGATCCGCGTCGGCCGTGGTGAGGGCTCGAAGGGCAAGACCGCCGGTCGCGGTACCAAGGGCACCAAGGCCCGGAAGAACGTGCCCGCCGGTTTCGAGGGTGGGCAGATGCCCATCCACATGCGGCTCCCGAAGCTTCGCGGCTTCAAGAACCGCTTCCGCACCGAGTACCAGCCGGTGAACCTGGGCGACATCGCCCGCGTGTTCCCGGAGGGTGGCAAGGTCGGCAACGAGGAGCTCGTCGCGAAGGGGCTTGTTCGCAAGAACAAGCTCGTGAAGGTGCTCGGCAACGGTGACCTGAACGGCGTCAAGCTGGACGTCACCGCCGACGCTTTCTCCGGCTCCGCCAAGGAGAAGCTCTCCGCTGCCGGTGGCTCCGCCACCACGCTCTGAGCTTTCTTCGCTCGCTTCACCGAAAGGCCCGCCCGGCTCCGCCCGGCGGGCCTTTCGCTTGCGCTCACCCGACCTGCGTTTCGCGGGCTAAACGCGATCCGGCCCTCGGGCGGACGCTGGCGCGCCGACCTGCGTTTCGCCCCCTAATCGCGATCCCGGCGCGGGCAGCCCGCCCGGCCCCCGACCTGCGTTTCGCGGGCTAAACGCGATCCCGGCGCGGACAGGCCGTCCAGCCCCCGACCTGCGTTTAGCCCCCTAAACGCGATCTGATGCTGGAGACGCGGGGCGTGGCGGAAGGGGCCCTGTGCTGGGAGGATCACGAGGTGGCCACACCTCCCGGACCGGATCCGCAGCCCCCTCAGCAGCCGGCCGCCCCGCCGGTGATCGTGTCGATTTCCGGGCCCACTGACCCTGTGGGCGAGCCGGTACGGCCGGGCCGGCCTGAGCCCCGCAGGCTCGTCGCAGCGGGACTGGCCGCTTTGGCCATGCTGCTCGCGGTCCTGGGCTGCCTCTTCCCGTTCTTCAATATCGAGCATCGGTTTTCTTTCGATCGCAGCGACGCCGTCGTGGTCGTGTTCGTTCAAAGTGCGTGGGACACGAAGGTCCTTCAGTCGAATAATCCCCCTTTCAGCGCACCGTCCACACCTGTCGGTATCCCGGTCCTGGTCGCCGCGGCGATCCTTCTGGCGGCCGTGATCGTCAGTGCCCGTGCCTCCCGCCTGCGGCGCCCGGGCGCTTTGGACCGATGGGTCACCACCGTCGCGGCGGTGTTCCTCACCGGAGTCGTCGCGACCGCCACCACTTTGAGTTTCGGACCCATAATGGGCGAGTCCATCGAGACGACGACGGCACTGGGCGCGGGTATGTGGGCCCTCTTCGCCGCGGTCGTCGCGGCGGTCGGAGCTGCCGTCGTCAGCCACCGCGTCCAGGACGACGAAGTCCCGATGAGCGGCGACCCGAGTCTCGCGGACATGCCCACACCGAAGGACGGCATCTCCATCGCGATCCTTCCGCCGGAGCCTCAGCCGGAGAAACCGGACTACTCCGCTTTCGCGCCTCCGCCGGATTCTGGCGCGAAAGAGCGCGATTAGCCCGCTAAACGCGCTCGCGGCCGCCGATACGGTGGGGGAGGAGGTGGCCGATGACTTGGGCACTGGTCTTTTTCGGAGCGGCGGTCCTCGTGGCTTTTACGCCAGGGGCGAACAATCTGCTCGGCATGCACCACGGCATGACACAGGGTGCCTGGAAAGGCCTCGCCGGGCTGTTAGGCCGATTGGCCGCATTCACGGTGTTGATCGCGACCGTCGCCGCCGGGCTCGGACAGCTCCTCGCAGCGTCGGAGCTTGCACTCACAGTGATCAAATGGGCCGGCGTCGCCTACCTGGTCTGGATCGGCGGGCGCCTGCTGTGGTCGACGTTCCGAGGCGGCGGAACCGCGCTGGTCCAGGCGCCGCGAGGCACCGAGTCCGTACCCGCGCTCCGGATCGCGAGGAAGGAATTCGTCGTCGCGATCACGAATCCGAAGGCGATCCTCATCTTCACGGCGTTCGTACCGCAGTTCATCGACGCAGCTCACGGCTCCTTTCCCGCCCAGATCGCGATTCTCGGCGCCGTCTACCTGCTCGCCGAGTTCGTGGCGGGCGCGACCTACATCGGCGCGGGCGCGCTCGTGAAGTCGCTCCGGCTGTCTCGCCGGGCGACTCGAAACGTCGACCGCGGCACCGGCGCCGTACTTCTCGGCATGGCGGGCGCGCTCGCCACTTCGAGCTCCTGATCACGGTGCGTTTAGCCCCCTAATCGCGATCCGGGGCCGGAAAAAGTGGGGAACGCCAAGGCGATCTGTCAAGGTTCCGGAGCGAGAAGCGGTCGTCGATCAACCCCGCGAACCAACCTTCGTCCGGAAAACCCACACGCACTGCGGACACGCCCTGTGAAGCTGTTAGAGTCGGCGACACGCTTCGGGACGAGTGTGCCCCGAAGCGTTCCTGGCTTGTGCCAGAAAGCTGTGTGTTCCCGCCGGCCCCAGGCCGGCCAAGCCGATCGTCGGTAAGACAGCCGACGACGCCGAGGAGGTTCCCCGCGTGCTCAGCGCCTTCCGCTCGGCTCTAGCGACGCCGGATCTACGTAAGAAGATCCTGTTCACGCTAGCCATCGTCGCGGTCTACCGAATCGGTGCCACCATCCCGGCCCCGGGCATCTCGTATTCCGCCGTGCAGCAATGTACGGAGACCGGGTCGCAGGAGGGCGTCTATCAGCTGCTGAACCTGTTCAGCGGCGGTGCGCTGCTGCAGCTGTCGCTGTTCTCGACCGGCATCATGCCGTACATCACGGCGAGCATCATCGTCCAGCTCCTCACCGTGGTCATCCCGCGGTTCGAGGAGCTGAAGAAGGAAGGCCAGGCCGGCCAGGGCAAGCTGACGCAGTACACCCGGTACCTGACGATCGCCCTCGCGGTCCTGCAGGCGACCGGTGTGGTGGCACTCGCCGACCGCAAGCAGCTCTTCCCGCAGTGCGACACCGCGATCATCCCGGACAACAGCGTCTACACGCTGGCCATCATCGTCATCACGATGACCGCCGGTACCGCCGTCATGATGTGGCTGGGTGAGCTGATCACCGAGCGCGGCGTCGGCAACGGCATGTCCGTCCTCATCTTCCTGAACATCGCGGCCCGGATCCCGATCGAGGGTGGCAACATCCTCAGCAGCGCCGGCCCGGTGGTCTTCACCCTGATCTGTGTGTTCGGCCTGGTGATCATCGCCAGCGTCATCTTCGTCGAGCAGGGCCAGCGCCGGATCCCGGTGCAGTACGCCAAGCGCATGATCGGCCGCCGCATGTACGGCGGGACGTCGACCTACCTGCCGATCAAGGTGAACCAGGCCGGTGTCATCCCGGTCATCTTCGCCTCGTCGCTGCTCTACCTGCCGGACCTGATCAGCCGCCTCGTCGGCGACGCCAACAGCAACGCGGGCTGGCAGGTCTTCATCCAGAACTACATCGTCAACCAGTCCAGCTGGGCGCACGTCCTGCTGTACTTCGCGTTGATCATCTTCTTCACGTACTTCTACATCACGATCACGTTCAACGTGGACGAGCGTGCGGAAGAAATGAAGAAGTTCGGTGGCTTCATCCCGGGTATCCGCCCGGGCCGACCCACCGCGGAGTACCTCAGCTACGTCCTCGGCCGGATCACCCTGCCGGGCTCGCTGTACCTGGGCATCATCGCGATCCTTCCGAACTTCTTCCTGTCCGTCACCGGCAGCGGGAACAACCAGAACTTCCCGTTCGGTGGCACGGCTGTGCTGATCATGGTCGGTGTCGGTCTCGACACCGTGAAGCAGATCGAAAGCCAGCTGATGCAACGTAACTACGAAGGGTTCTTGAAGTGACGCGCCTGGTTCTCGTTGGCCCTCCTGGCGCGGGCAAAGGTACTCAGGCGGTAGCACTGTCGGAGAAGCTCCGGATCCCGCACATCTCGACCGGCGACCTGTTCCGCGCCCACGTGGGCGAGCAGACGCCGCTGGGCCAGGAAGCCAAGCGCTACCTGGACTCCGGCGAACTCGTGCCTGACTCGGTCACGAACGAGATGGTGCGCGAGCGCCTCGCCGAACCCGACGCCAAGGCCGGCTTCCTGCTCGACGGGTTCCCTCGCAACACGAAGCAGGCCGACGTCCTCGGTGAGATTCTCGGCGAGGTCGACACCAAGCTCAACGCGGTCATCCAGCTCCAGGTCTCGGAAGACGTCGTCGTCGATCGGCTGCTGTCCCGCGGCCGTTCGGACGACACCGAAGAGGTCATCCGCCGCCGTCAGCAGATCTACGTGTCCGAGACCGCTCCGCTGCTCGAGTACTACTCGGACATCCTGGTCTCGGTCGACGGCGTCGGTTCGGTCGACGAGATCTCCGCCCGCGTGCTGGAAGCGCTGCGCGACCGCACGTGAATCTCGGAGGACTGCGTGTACTGCAACGGCTTCGTCGTGGGCGCATGATCGAAATCAAGACCCCTGGCGAGCTTCAGGCGATGCGGGCCGCCGGACTGGTGGTCTGGCGCACCCTCACCGCGGTGCGTGAGCTCGCCAAGCCGGGGGTGACCACGGCCGATCTCGACGAGCTCGCCGAGCAGACGATCCGTGACGCCGGCGCGGTGCCCTCGTTCAAGGGGTATCACGGCTTCCCGGCGTCGATCTGCGCTTCGGTGAACGAGCAGATCGTCCACGGTATCCCGTCGAAGACGCAGGTTCTGAACGACGGCGACATCATCTCGGTGGACTGCGGTGCCATCCTCGACGGTTGGCACGGCGACTCGGCGGTCACTCTCGCGATCGGCGAGGTGTCGAAGGCGGATCTCGCGCTCTCGGCCGCCACCGAGGCGGCGATGTGGGCGGGGATCGCCGCGGTGGCGTCGGGTGGCAGGCTCACGGACATCTCACACGCGGTGCAGACCGCGGCCGAGAAAGCCGGTCGGGAAGACGGCGTCGAGTACGGAATGATCGTCGAGTACGGCGGCCATGGCATCGGCCGCCAGATGCACATGGACCCGTTCCTGCCGAACCTGGGCAAACCGGGCAAGGGGCCTCGGCTCAAGACCGGGATGGCGCTCGCTATCGAGCCCATGCTGACCGGTGGTGGCGGGGAGACCGTCGAGCTCGAGGACGGTTGGACCGTCGTGACCGCCGACGGCTCGCGGGCCTCGCACTGGGAGCACACCGTCGCGATCACCGACGACGGCCCGTGGGTGCTGACCGCCCCCGAAGACGCCTGACCTCGCCCTTCGCCCCCCGGATCGCGTTTAGCCCGCGAAACGCAGGTGCGCCCTGGGATCGCGTTTAGCCCGCTAAAGGCGAACGGGCCTCGCAGAGCGCGATTAGCCCGCGAAACGCAGGTCGGCCTGGCGCCCGGGTTATCCGTCGCGGCGCCCGCCCGCTGCCTCCCATCGGGTACACCTCGCCCGCCGAAGGCCCCAGGTCACAGCCCCGCCGGATCGCGTTTAGCCCGCGAAACGCAGGTCGGCGGGGGCGTACGATGGAGAAGGCCGCATCAGGCGGGCTCGACGGGGCACCTAACACAGTCACCCCCGTTTGGGGCTCACGACACGGGTTGCGTACACTGTCAAGTCGGTGTACTCATCGCGCCCGGATCCTGCGCGCTCGTGAACTCTCGCGAACGGACATTGGACCCGGGCAGGAGTGTGCCGATGCACCACCCAGCCAAGCACTCAAGCTTTGACTGATCACACAGTGTAGCGACAGGAAATGCGGAGGACATGGGCAAGAAAGACGGGGCCATCGAGGTCGAAGGCCGCGTAGTCGAGCCGCTCCCCAACGCGATGTTCCGCGTCGAGTTGGAGAACGGCCACAAGGTCCTTGCACACATCAGCGGCAAGATGCGGCAGCACTACATCCGCATCCTGCCCGAGGACAGGGTTGTCGTGGAGCTCTCGCCCTACGACTTGTCACGTGGTCGCATCGTCTACCGCTACAAGTGATCACGACGAGTTAGCACAAGCAGGAGAGCAGGAGACGTGAAGGTCCAGCCGAGCGTCAAGAAGATCTGCGACAAGTGCAAGGTGATCCGCCGTCACGGCCGGATCATGGTGATCTGCGAAAACCTGCGGCACAAGCAGCGGCAGGGCTGATCACTCGCACTCGTTCAGAGTGGATTGACGGCTACACAATCTCCCCGCACCTGCCGGGCCGTGCGAACGGCCCGGTTCACCCTCGGACTTCAGGCCGAGGCCGGGACACCCGAAGCGCGAGCAGAGGGCACGACAGGCGAGTCGGTCCCGGGACCGGACGGGGAGCAGACCTGAAGATGAATTCTATGAAGGAGCATCAACGCCAATGGCACGACTCGCTGGCGTAGACCTCCCCCGCGAAAAGCGGTTGGAGATCGCGCTGACCTACATCTACGGCATCGGCCGTACCCGCTCGAAGCAGCTCATCGCGGCTGCCGAGCTCAACGCGGACACTCGCGTCAAGGATCTGAGCGATGACGACCTCGCCAAGCTGCGGGTCTACATCGAGGAGAACTTCAAGGTCGAGGGTGACCTTCGCCGCGAGGTGAACGCCGACATCCGTCGGAAGATCGAGATCGGGTGCTACGAGGGCCTTCGCTGGCGTCGCGGACTTCCCGTCCGCGGTCAGCGCACCAAGACGAACGCCCGCACCCGCAAGGGTCCGAAGAAGACGGTCGCCGGCAAGAAGAAGGCTGGCAAGAAGTGAGCGTCCAGGGCAAGAAGGTCGTGCGTATGGGCGGCGTCCACCGCCGCGGCTCGGCTTGTGTCTCGCCCAAGGCGCTCTACGCCCGCCCGATGGCGCTCCGCAACCTGTACACCGACGCCGGTTCGATCATCCGGCGCGGCCAGGCAGAAGCGGTCGCCGCTCACCAAGAGAACGCGCGCTAACAGGAGAACCCTCAGAACATGCCACCGAAGTCTCGTACTGCGGCGGGGGCCAAGAAGGTCCGCCGTAAGGAAAAGAAGAATGTCGCGCACGGTCACGCGCACATCAAGAGCACCTTCAACAACACCATCGTCTCGATCACGGACCCGACCGGTGCCGTGATCGCGTGGGCGTCGAGTGGTCACGTGGGCTTCAAGGGCTCGCGTAAGTCCACCCCGTTCGCCGCGCAGATGGCCGCCGAGAACGCCGCCCGCAAGGCTGCCGAGCACGGCATGAAGAAGGTCGACGTCTTCGTGAAGGGCCCGGGTTCGGGTCGCGAGACGGCGATCCGCTCGCTGCAGGCGGCCGGCCTCGAGGTCGGCACCATCCAGGACGTGACCCCGCAGCCTCACAACGGCTGCCGCCCGCCCAAGCGGCGCCGGGTCTGAGGAACGGGGAGGAGTAAGAAGAAATGGCTCGTTACACCGGCCCCGCGACGCGTATTTCGCGTCGCCTCAAGGTTGACCTCATCGGCGGCGACCAGGCTTTCGAGCGTCGCCCCTACCCGCCGGGCCAGCACGGCCGCGGGCGCATCAAGGAGTCCGAGTACCTCCTGCAGTCGCAGGAGAAGCAGAAGGCTCGCTACACCTACGGCGTTCTCGAGCGTCAGTTCGTCCGGTACTACAAGGAAGCCGTCCGGCGTCCCGGTAAGACCGGTGAGAACCTGCTGCAGATCCTCGAGTCCCGGCTGGACAACGTGATCTACCGCGCCGGCATCGCCCGCACCCGCCGTCAGGCGCGTCAGCTGGTGAGCCACGGCCACTTCCTGGTCAACGGCGTCAAGGTCAACGTCCCGTCCTACCAGGTCACGAAGTGGGACATCATCGACGTGCGGCCGAAGTCGTTCGCGATGCTGCCCTTCGTCGCGGCCAAGGAGTCCTTCGGCGAGCGTCCCGTTCCCGCGTGGCTCCAGGTCGTTCCGTCCAACCTCCGTGTGCTGGTCCACCAGCTCCCGGAGCGCGCTCAGATCGATGTTCCGGTCCAGGAACAGCTGATCGTCGAGCTCTACTCGAAGTGATCCATCATCGGGCCGGGGTTTCCCCGGCCCGATGTGGGCACGGGCGGCGGCGCCCGGAGTGCGCCGCCGCTTCGCCATCCCTTTCGGTGTCATATGGCGGGCGCCGTTTGGAAAGGAATTAGGAAAGATGCTGATTTCCCAGCGACCGGCTCTCGGCGAAGAGACGGTCAACGAGACCCGCTCCCGGTTCACCATCGAACCGCTGGAGCCCGGCTTCGGCTACACGCTCGGCAACTCGCTGCGGCGCACGCTGCTGTCGTCCATTCCGGGCGCGGCCGTGACGAGCATCCGCATCGACGGCGTGCTGCACGAGTTCACCACCGTTCCCGGGGTGAAGGAAGACGTCACCGACATCATCCTGAACCTCAAGGAGCTCGTGGTCTCCTCGGAAGAGGACGAGCCGGTCACCATGTACCTGCGCAAGCAGGGCCCCGGTGAGGTCACCGCCGCCGACATCGTGCCCCCGGCCGGTGTCACCGTGCACAACCCGGATCTGCACATCGCGTCGCTGAACGGCAAGGGCAAGCTCGAGATCGAGCTCGTCGTCGAGCGCGGCCGCGGTTACGTTCCGGCCCTGCAGAACAAGCAGGCGGGCGCGGAGATCGGCCGGATCCCGGTCGACTCCATCTACTCCCCGGTGCTGAAGGTGACCTACAAGGTCGAGGCGACCCGTGTCGAGCAGCGCACCGACTTCGACAAGCTGATCCTGGACGTGGAGACGAAGCCGTCGATCACGCCGCGGGACGCTGTCGCGTCGGCCGGTAAGACGCTGGTGGAGCTGTTCGGTCTCGCGCGCGAGCTGAACGTCGACGCCGAAGGCATCGAGATCGGCCCGTCGCCGCAGGAGGCGGACACCATCGCCGCCTACGCGATGCCGATCGAGGACCTGGACCTCACCGTCCGGTCGTACAACTGCCTCAAGCGCGAGGGCATCCACACCGTCGGCGAACTGGTCTCGCGCAGCGAGGCCGACCTGCTGGACATCCGCAACTTCGGTGCGAAGTCGATCGACGAGGTCAAGCTCAAGCTCGTCGGTCTCGGCCTCGCGCTGAAGGACAGCCCGCCCGGGTTCGACCCGACCGCGGCCGCGGCCAGCTACGACGGTGAAGGCTGGTCCGAGGGCGTCGACAGCATCACGGACGGAATTTCGGACAACGGCCACGACGATGGCCAGGACTACGCAGAGACGGAGCAGCTGTAAGGCCAGCTACGGCTCCCTCACCGGTCGGGTGGGGGAGCGCCGGCCTTCAGCTGTGAGCTGAACGAGGAGAACCGATGCCCACCCCCACAAAGGGACCCCGTCTCGGCGGGTCGCCCGCGCACGAACGGCTGATCCTGGCCAACCTGGCCACCCAGCTGTTCGAGCACGGCAAGATCACGACGACCGAGGCGAAGGCCCGGCGGGTGCGCCCGCTGGCCGAGAAGCTGATCACGAAGGCGAAGCGGGGCGACCTGCACAACCGTCGTCAGATCCAGCGCGTCGTGCGCGACAAGGACGTCGTGCACAAGCTGATCGCCGAGATCGGTCCGTTCTTCGCGGAGCGTCCGGGTGGCTACACCCGGATCACCAAGACGATGGCGCGCAAGGGCGACAACGCCCCCATGGCCGTCATCGAGCTGGTGTCCGAGAAGACCGTCACCGCCGAGGCCGAGGCCGCGCGCAAGACGAAGTTCGCCAAGGACGAGCCGAAGGCTGCCGCTCCGGCCGCCGAGGAGACCACCGACGCCCCTGAGGCTGCCGACACGGCCGCCACCGAGGCTCCGGAGGCCACCGAGGCTCCCGCCGCCGACGAGGCCGCTGAGGCCCCCGCCGCGGACGCGGACAGCAAGAAGGACTGACGTCCTGACGGCACCGAACACCCCGGACGAGCCCGCCACTCCCACTGCGGAGGGCGGGCTCGTTCGTCTGCGTCTGGACGTCTCCTACGACGGCACCGATTTCTCCGGTTGGGCGCGGCAGCCCGGCCGGCGCACGGTGCAGGGCGTCCTCGAAGAGGCGCTTGCGAAGCAACCTCCAGGAGCCTCGGTCCCGAAATCCGTCGTCGTCGCCGGCCGCACCGATGCCGGTGTGCACGCTTCGGGCCAGGTGGTCCACGTCGACGCGTCGCCTTTAGCGGGCAAAACGCGATCCGGCCGCCTGGAAGTGGACGAGCAGGGCATTCCTGACCTGGGGCGGATGCGGCACCGCTGGAATCGGTACCTGCCGGGTGACGTGCGCGTGCTGGATGCCCGGGTTGCTCCGCCTGGGTTCGACGCGCGGTTCTCTGCTGTGCGGCGTCACTACCTCTACCGCGTCTCGGATGCGCCGTGGGGCGTGGATCCGTTGCGGCGACACGACACTCTGGCCTGGGGGCGCCCGCTTTCGGTCGACGCGATGAACGAGGCGTCGGAGGCTCTATTGGGCCTTCAGGACTTCGCGGCCTTCTGCAAGCAGCGTGAGGGCGGGACGACCATTCGCGAGCTGCAGCGGCTTGTTTGGCGGCGGACCGGGCCGCACGCGGTCGAGGTCGCCGTCTCCGCCGACGCGTTCTGCCACTCGATGGTGCGCAGTCTGGTCGGGGCGCTGCTCTTGGTCGGGGACGGCCGCCGCCCGCTGGGCTGGCCTGGCGACGTCTTGGAGAGCCGGACGCGCGACAGCGCGGTGGCTCCCGCACACGGCCTGACGTTGATGGCGGTCGACTATCCGCCGGACGCCGAGCTTGCCTCCCGTGCCGATCAAACGCGCGCCATGCGCACCCCCTCCTGACGCGGCGCCTTTAGCGGGCTAAACGCGCTGCGGCGGGCCTGCCAGACGGTCTCGACGATGCCTTTGAAGTCGTTCGCCAGGTCTTCCGCGGTGGCGATGACGAAACGCCATCCCTCGGCCTCCACGCGTCTTCGACGTTTGCGGTCGTAGGCCTGTTCTTTCGGGGTGTTGTGCCATCGGCCGTCGTACTCGATGGCGACCCGGAACTTCTCGTCCGCGAGGTCGAGACGAGCGAGGAAACGGCCGGTGCGGGACTTGACCTCGACCTGAGGCGTCGCTGTGATGCCGCCGGCGGCCAGCACGATGCGGAGTTCCGATTCCGGATGCGATTCCGCGCGAGGATCGGAAAGGCGTAAGGCATGCCTGGCCAAGCGAATCCCTCTATTGCGACGACCGTAGAACTCGCCGTTGAGGTGCAGGTCGGTCAGGTCGTTCGCCCTCATGAACTGGTCCAGATCCGGGACGCCGATGCGGAGCCGTCGCGTCCAGCTGGATTTGCGCGGAGATAGCCGAAGCAGGAGATCCAACGCTATTCGGCGTTTCCGTGCGATGCGAATGCCGTTCCAGGGGCTCGATTCTTCGGGTTTGACCTCTGTCCGCCGAACCTTGATGCCGACGATCGGGCCGAAGCGATGCTTCTCCGGCACGATCATCTCGACGGGGTCGTTGGGGTTGGCCAGCGCGACGCCGTGAACGGTCGCGGCCGATCGCCCGGTCAGGACTGCTTCCGGAGGCGCCAGCAGTGCGGCGCCTCGGCAGCGCAGCTCGTGGGTGACCTCTACGCCGGCGCGCGTGTAGACGTCCTGAAACAGCCGTCGGACGCTCGAGCCGCGTAGCTGGCTTGCAGTGATTAGGCCGGCTTTGCGCGCTTCCGAGCCGCGGAAGACATCGGGGAGATGTGATGAATCGAAGGGTTTGGTCATATCGACACCGTGACCGACAAGACCGACAACCCAGGGCCGTCGATGCCATTTCACGGCGACTTATCCACAACCCCGGCTTATCCACAGCGCGCGCGATTGCCCCTTGACCGGCAAACCCCACGCCTCGGATCGCGTTTAGGGGGCGAAACGCGACGCGGCGGACGCGTAAAACGGGGGCACCGTCCGAAAAGGACAGTGCCCCCGCAGAGCACGATTAGCCCGCTAAAGTCGACGCGGGCCGGGTTAGTCGCCGCGGCGCACGGGGCCCAGGATCTGTTGCTCTTTCGCCGTGGTGACCAGGCGAAGTGGGCGCCAGAGGTTCCGGCCCAGGGCGACCACCTGGTCGTCCTTGAGTGTCGTGAGCTGCTTCATCATCTGGGGCGGGAGCCGCCAGATCCGGGCGGCCAGCTCCGCCTGCCCCGGCGGAAGCCGCTGCATCAGCACCAGGTCGGCGGCGTTCGCCGTCGCCCCGGCCTGCGGGTGCAGGTACGGCAGCACGTAGACCGTCGTCTGCCACGGCGACCGCGGCGGGAACAGATCCTGCGGAGTCGGGCCGCCATCGGTCACCACGAGCAGCGGCGCGTCCTCGGAGGGCCGCGGCAGGTCCACCGGCGACAGCCGCCGGATCTGCACCAGCGGCGAAGGCCGGCCGTTCGGCTGCGTCCCCGCGGACTGGGACAGCACCTGCCACGCGGCCGGACGCCCGGTCGCGACGACGACCCACGCGCCGACCGCCATCGCCCGCAGCGCCACCTGGCGAGCCAGGTACAGGCCACCGACCAGCACGATCCGGGTCGGCGTCGAGCGCAGCGCGGAAATCGTCAGCGGCTCGCCCTTGAGCCCGGAGCCGAGAACGATGCCACCGCGATCACCGGACGGGCTGATCGCGTCGAGCATCGCCGGGTCGACGGTGAATTCCGGGGCGACACCGGCGCTCTGGCCGGCGTCGCGCATGCGGGTGCTCATGCCGTGCCTCCGATCGGCAAAGTCGCGGAGAACCCGGAGATCTGCAGGCCGCGCAGCGGCGTCAGCGTCACACCCAGCCGGTCCGAGATGCCCTGCAGCCGCTGGTCGGCCGCGTCCAGTTCACGCGGGTTCCGCGCGCTCAGGCGTACGATTCCCCGCAGGCCGATCTTCCCCTCGTCCGCGGACGGCGAGATCGACATCGCCACCGTCGCCGACAGCGCGCGGACACTGGTCAGCGCGTTCAGGCTGCCGCTGATCTTGCCCTTCGGCCAGCTCGTGATCGCGTAGCTCGCGTGTCCGATACCGGCAGCGGTGACGCCGGTCCAGCGTTCCTGCAGACCGACCTTCCCCTGCGAGCCGGCGACCGCGGTCAGCTCGGCGGCCGAAATGCTGGACCGCAGCAACTCGTCCGGATCGAGCGGCCGGGTCGGCACACCCTGCGATTCCAAGGCGTTGCGTACCCGCGAGAGCGCACCGATCAGGGCACGATGCGCACCCACGACGCCGCCGCCGCGTTCGCGGATCGCGGCCGGGCACCGGCGCGGGTCGAGCCGGATGGCGACCCACGTCGTCCGCCGCGCGGCCGCGGGAAGCGGGCCGAGCACCTCCATGTAGGAGCTGAGGGCGGGCGAGTCCGACGGAAGCGCGGCGCTGCCCGGGTAGCAGTGCCAGATCATCTGGATCGAGTCCAGGACCACACCGCGGTCTTCGAGGCACGGCGCGAGCGCGGACAGCGGCAGGCTCGGCGCTCCACCCGCCTGGGTGATCAGCGCGGGCGCGGGTTCGACGAGCAGGACAGCGGTCCACGTCCCGTCGTTCCACGCGAGACCGACCTGCTGGCGCTCGTGATCCACCCCGTGCGCCACGACGAGATCGGGAACGGCCAGGCGAAGCAGGTTCACGCGGGCGTCGTCAGGACCGGTGACGGCGTCCTCTTCGGCGGCGAGCGACTCGATGCTGCTCGGCGGAAGCGGATTCGCCACCCGATCGTGCGAACGGAACGTGTACCGCATGGTGAGTCCAGCCCATTGGGTGAACCAGCGGCCGCCCCAGCGCAGGAACGCGACGATGAGCGCGAACGCGAGCACGCCGATCGCGACGTACTTCAGCTTCATGTCGATCGCGAGCAGGACGAGGCCGATCGCGAGCCCGAGCTCGAGCACGACCAGGTTCGCCACGGGCAGCGGACCGAGGTTGATCCCGCCGGTGCGGCGTCGCGCGGGCGCGGCGAACCGTGCCACCGGAGCGGGCGGGGGACCGGACTGCGGGCCGGGGCCGCCGGACGGGGGACCGCCAGGGCCCCCTGGACCACCCGGACCACCGGGTCCTCCCGGGCCACCAGGACCGCCGGGCCCCTTGGGGCCCTTCGGTCCTCCTGGACCACCGGGGCCGCCAGGGCCCTGCGGACCGCCAGGCCCTCCAGGACCACCTGGGCCCCCGGGACCACGAGGAACACCGGGGCCTCCCGGGCCTCCGGCCGGGCCGCCCGGACCACCCGGTCTGCCGGGCCTGGGCGGCGGTCCCGGCGGACGACCAGGAGGTTGCGACCCCGGAGGGCCGGGCGGACGTGGAGGAGTGGTGACGGACATCCGCGCTTTCTCTTCCCCTCGTGCTTGCTGCGTACCCGGAAAGCCGGTCCCGAGGAACTTGACACTAGCTGGAGTTGGTAGAAACCCCACACCAGACGGTCCCCGTACGGCTATCCTGCGGAACCGTACCGCGACGGGGAGGACTGTAGGTCGAGAATGCCATCAACACCGACTACTAAGTCTCAAGTTCAGGCTTATCAGTTCGTTCTGCGACGGATGCAATCCGCGCTGGTCCGTCGCGACGCCGTCATGCTCCACGACCCGATGCGCACGCACACGCGGGCCACCATCGTGGGTGTCGTGCTGGCCGCGCTGGGCGTCCTGGTCTTCGTGATCTGGGGCCTGCTGAACCCGAAGCCCGCCGTGCCGGAAGCGGGCAACATCGTCATCGGCGAGCAGTCCGGAACGGTCTACGTCGTGGCCGGGAACCCGAAGAAACTGATCCCCACCTTCAATCTCGCCTCCGCGCGGCTGCTGATCATCGCGCAGTCGAAACAAGGCGCGCAGCAGGCGGGTGCCAAGCCTTCCGGGCCCACGCAGGCCTCCGAAGTGAAGAACCCCACAGTCGTCTCGGACGAACAGCTGAAGAACATCCCCCGCGGCCAGCTCATGGGTATTCCGAACGGCCCGCAGCTGATGCCGACGGACAGCCAGCGGGTCACCCCGGACTGGGGTGTCTGCGACGAGGTCATGTACGACCCGTCCGTGCCTCAGCCGGACCTCACGAAGACGGAGACGACCGTCTACGCGGGCGTGAAGCAGCTCGGGAGCCGTGAACTCGGCCAGAACGAGGCCTTGCTGGCCAAGGGCGCCAACGGCCGCGAGTACCTGATCTACCGGCAGAAGCCGGACCCGAACGCCCGGAACGCGAACGCGGTCAAGGCCGAGATCCAGCCCGACGCCGACGCCGTCCGTTCCGCGCTGAAACTGCCCAATCAGCCCCGCGGTATCTCGCAGGGCCTGCTGGACGCCATCCCCGAGGTGCCGGAGCTGAAGCTCCCGGACGTCCCGGGCAAGGGCGAGACCCCGGCCTACGAGATCGAAGGCATGAAGGTCGGCGACGTGTTCTCCACGGAGCAGGCCGAAGGGCGGAAGGACTTCTACCTCATCACGAGGGAAGGCATCCAGGCCATCTCGCCCGCCGTCGCGGACATCGTGAAGACCGGGAAGAACGACGGCAGCACCTCGGTCACGTCCGTGCCGCTGGCCGCGATCCGCAACCTCACGCGGGTTTCCCAGGTCGTCGAGCTCGACGCGTATCCCCAGACCGTGCCGACGGTGCTCAACGCGACCCAGGGCTCCCGGGTCTCCTGCCTGAGCTGGTCCATCACCGGCGAAGGCGCTTCCCGGGACGCGCACACGGCCGTGTTCGTCGACGACAAGCTGCCGAAGGGCAGGAACGCCGACGGATCCGCACCTGGCGTCAAGATCGGTACCCCCGGTCCGGTCGGCGCGCCGATCAACAGCTTCTACATGGAGCCCGGCTTCGCGGCGGTCGTCCAGTCCGCGACCGGCAAGGAGACCTTCGACAAGGGACCGATCCAGCTGATCTCCGATCGCGGGATCCGGTACGGCGTCCCCGACGCCGTCACGGCGGATTCGATCGGGCTCAACAAGCGGGTACCCGCTCCCGAGTCCATCGTCAGGATCCTGCCCACCGGCGCATCGCTGAACACGCAGGACGTGCTCCGGACGTTCGACACGGTGCCGATCGACGACCGGGCCGGTTCGGTCGCCACGCAGTCGCAGGCTCCGGCGGGTAACTGATCACCGGGAACCCCTCGGACGGCGCGAGCGTCTCAACGCCCGAGCGGAATCGGGTGAGTGGAGGGTGCAGTGGCCGGCCTGAAGATCGACGGTGACGTCGTCGGTGACTACGCGAAACGGGTGGACGCGGCCGCCGGAGAGCTCGACCTGGCGGCCGCGGAGGTGACAGGTGAGGGTGTCACCGTCGAATCTCACGGCACGCTGGGGGAGGAACTGGGCCTCGGCGCGTCCTATGGGCGCGCGGCCGAGGCCATCCGGCGGCAGCTGGTGGAAGGTGCGGCCGCGCTGAGGTCGGCGTCCGAGGCCCTGCACACGGTGACCGCGCGGCACGCCGGGCACGACGACGAGGCCGCGCAGACGATCAAGCGCGCAGTGGAGCTCTGAACCGCATGATCGCCGAATCGGAGAACCCGACGGATTCCATCCCGCACCCGATGGCGGCCGCACGCCCCGCGGCTCCCGAGGCGCCCCCGATCGCGTTTAGCCCGCTAAACGCGACGGGGTCGGGGGGTGAGGAGCTGATCGAGGCCGCGGCACCGCATCTGGCCTTCGTCTCGGAGCTGTCCGGCCATCTGGGGCTGATCGATCCGGTCGAGACCTACCTGACGCCTCTCGCGGGGCGTTGGGAAGACTTGAAGGTCGAGGCGGACCTGCTCCGGAAGGCGGCGAAGACCGCTGGCAACGTCTCGAAAGAGCTCTCGGAGGACCTCGGACGTCTCGACGCCGGATGGTCCGGCAAGGACGCGGACGCCTTCGTGGCGTACATCGTGGACATCAACGCCGCGGGCTCCGACGTCGAAGACGCCCTGAGCACGCTGGCGAGCTCGCTCGACGAGCTGGTGCTGTCGATCCGCCGCATCCTGACCGACCTCGTGGAGGTCCTGGTCGACACGGCCGAACTGACCTCCGAGACCGCGATGCTGCCGGTCGGCGGCGTCCGGCGGGCGCGGACCCAGCTGGAGGAGGCGCAGGAGTCGGCCAAGGCGCTCTTTGAGGCCGCTCGCAACGTCCTCGAGGGTTTCGTGCGGTTTTGCGACGGCGTCGACGACCCTGACGCGGGCGCGCGGAGTATCGAAATCGCTCACCGGTACCCGCAGGACGAGTTCAAGCTTCACGACGATTCCGAGGCGCAGGGCGCGCCGGTGCCCGACAAGGCCCCCGCCGAGCCGGATTCCGGTGCGGCGTCCGACGATCAGTCGACGTCGCCGTCCGCGGCGGACGGCAGGCAGACCGGGTCGCAGGAACCGTTGATTTCGCAAGGGCAGGCGCTGGTCCCGGAGGTCGCGCCCGTCCAGGCCGCTCCGGCTCAAGGGCACGGGGTCGCCGGGGCCGGGTCGGCGATGATGCCGATGGGGATGGCGCCGATGATGGGGATGGGCGGCATGGGCGGTGGAGGCCAGACGGCTCACCAGTCCAAGACGCGGCCCGCCTCGAAACCGTCCGATGTGGTCGGTGAGCCCGGCCAGGTCGTCCCGCCCGTGATCGGCGAAGACGAGAAGCCCGCACCGAAGCCCAAGCTGGCCAAGTAGGAGCCCCCATGGCCGGAGCGACTTTCGCGGGCTAACCGCGATCTGGGCGGCTCTCAGGCGAGCCCGGATCGCGGTTAGCCCGCGAAACGCAAGTGCTACGGGGTCTTGCGGCCCGGTGAGGCGGTCGGCCGGTTGCGGCGGACCGAGTGCACGACGAACAGCGTGATGAGCAGCGCCACCAGGCCCCCGCCGGTTCCGGCGAGCGCGACGATCATCGGCGCGGGATCACGGTCGTTCGCGGGCGGCAGGTTCGCCGGCAGCTGGACCGGCTTCGCCTTGTCCGCCTCCGACGGCACGATCGCCGTCAGCGCCGCGATCGGATCGATGACGCCGAAGCCGACGAAGTTGTCCCGTCCGCCCGGCGCCGCGGGGTGCTGTGCCGTCGCCTTGATCCGGTTCATCACCTCACGGGCGTTCAGCTCCGGGAACTTCGCGCGCACAAGCGCGGCCACGCCGGCGACGTACGGGGCGGCGAAGCTGGTCCCTTGGATGGGACCCGGGTCTTTGCCACCCTCGATGGTCAGGTTGGCCAGGCTGCTGGAGCCCTCCGCGGGGTCCAGCGAGATGATCTTGGTGCCCGGAGCGGCAACACTGACCCACGGTCCGTGGACGCTGAAATTCGCGACACCGCCGGTCTCGTCGATCGCCGCGACCGACAGCACGTCTTCGGAGAACCAAGGCGGAGTGACGATCGTCTTGGGCACCTTGGGGTCCGGTTGATCGTTCTGCACGCATTTGTCGCCGACGTTGCCCGCCGCCGCGACCACGACCACATTGCGATTGACGGCGTAGTTCACCGCCGCCTGAAGCTCCTGCTCGCGCGGGGTGATGGTGCCGGTGGCCACGCGGCAGTTGTCGACCGACATGTTGATGACGTTGCTGCCCCGGTCGACGGCCCGGACCACCGCTTGCGCGAGCGTGGTCAGCGTGCCCGCGGTCTTGCCCTGCTCCTGCTGCCGTCCACCCTTGTCCTGGCCCGGCGTGGTTCCGCCGACGGCACCGTTCCCCTGAGAGGAGGGCGGTAGCTGCGATCCCGGATTGTTCGACGAGGAAGGGGGAGCCGGGTTGTTGGAAGAAACCGGCGGCTCTTCCTTCTTCTCCACTTCCTCGTAGTTCTGGCTGGACTGCCGGATCGACAGGATCGTGGCGTCCGGTGCCACACCTCGGAACCCGACGCTCGCGTCGGGCGGGTTCGCGGCGATGATCCCTGCCACTTCGGTGCCGTGACCATCACAATCTTCGAGCCCTGGCGCTTTGCCGCCGCCAGGAGTCGCGACGTAGTCACCGCCCGACTCGACGCGACCCCCGAAGTACGGATGCGCGGAGACGCCGGTGTCGATCACGGCGACCTTGATGCCCGCGCCCACCGACTTCGTGGCGCCGCGCATCAGCTGGTGCACCTTTTCGATCTGGAGGTACTCCTGGCCCCATGGCCGGTTCTTGATGTCGACCTGGTCGCCGCCGAGCTTGCTGCGCTGGACGCACTCGGTCTTCTTCTCGTAGGTCTTGTCCGGCTTGCCCAGGTCGGCAGGCTTCTTGGACGGGTCCACCCGGGGCGGGATCGCGTAGTAGCCGCCGGCGTCCGGCGCGATGCTGCTTTGCTGCGCCCACGCGGGAAGAGCCACCGACGCGGGCGAGAGAACACCGATCCCGGCCGCCAGCAGCACCGTTCCGGTACGTGCGGCGAGGCCGAGGTGGCGGACGCGCGTCCCCCTGGACTTCCGCGCTACGGCCATCAGAGCATCATCCGATCGGGTCGTCACTTGAAGTTGAGGTGGCGCAGCGTCGTGTAGAGATCCATGACGCCGAGCGCCAGCGGGAGCACCGTCGCGATGAAGACGGCCTCGAAGATCTCCACCGTCCGCCGCAGCGGCGGCGAGAAGCGCTGGTTCGGGAAGATCACGCCGACCACGAGCGCACCGGCGCCGATCAGCAGCAGCGCGCCGAACACGAACAGGACGCGGTTCAGCGGGCTTGCCGACCACATCCAGCCGAGCAGGATGCCCGCGCCGGACACCATGCCCGTGGTCAGCAGGGCGACGGCCTGCGCGCCGTTCGCGTACGCCCGCGCCCTGAGGAGCAGGACCAGCGTGGCGATCACGCCGAGGATCGGGCCGAAGACCGTCGGAGAGGTCGAGGCGATGATCGCGAACAGTGCCGTGGCCGCGCCGCAGCCGGTCAGCAGGCCGGTCATGTACTCGTGGGCGACCGCGGTGCGGCGTTCGATGGCGCGGTAGTCCGGGAAGCCCGAGTCTTCCTTGAGCTCTTCGGCGCTGCCGGGCACGTGCGGCGTCGGAAGGGCCGCGAGCTTGATCGTCGCGCGCGGCAGGAGCGAGATGCAGGCCAGCGAGAACGCGGTGGCACCGGCGGCGATCCCGGCGATCGGGGTGTCGATGAGCGTCGCGGCAAGGAACGTCAGCGCCGAGATCGTGGCCGTCGTCGCGGCCGCGATGAACGTGGTGATCCCGTGTCCGATGACGAGGATGCAGACCGCCGCCACGATGATCACGAGAGCGCTCGCGAGCAGCAGGTTCGCCCACACGGACAGCCCCGGCACGATGTAGAAGCCGCTGACGAAGGCCAGCGGCAGACCGCCGGCGGCGGCGATCAGGACGCCGGTCGCCTCGGCCTGGTAGGCCTTGGCCAGTGTCGCGCCGATCGCGACGCACGCGATCGCGCCGACACCGCCCGCGATGGCGGCGGCGAGCGCGTTGCCGCCGTAGAGCGAGCCACTGGTGAAGAGCGCGAGGGCCGCGAAGAACAGCGCCAGGCCGCCCGCGATGTGCCCGAAGCGGCGCGCCGTCTCCTTGGTCCACGGACGGAAGCTGTCCGGGGACGACTCGGCGATCGCGTCGACGACGTCGTCGTACAGCGGGGGCGGCGGGTTCTCGTTGCGCTTGCGCAGCTGCAGCAGCTCGCCGTCGACCACGCCGAGGGACGCGAGGGTCCGGCTCGGGTCGAGGGGCGCGTCGCCCAGCTTCGCCAGCGCCCAGCCGCCGTGGCGGGCGCCGCCGTCCGGCGTCGCCTCCTTCGCCATCTCCAACAGCATGGGCAGCAGGTCCGCCACCGCGACGTCAGCCGGCAAAGCCACGTCGATCCGGGTGCGTGGCGCGACCACCGTCACCCTGCTGAATACCGTCGTGCCCGTTGCCACTGCCTTCCCCCTGCCCTGAGAGTCTGCTCCCGGGGGAACCTATACCGAACCCGGGTGCCCACATCATCGACTGTCGGAAAAAGACCGGCAAAAGTAAGAGAGGCGACCTCCGAGCCCCGCTCACCGGCTGCCGGCGCGTCGACTTTAGCGGGCTAAACGCGACGCGCCCGAGCCCCGGGCACCTGGGCGGCCCAGACCGCCAGATCGCGATTAGGGGGCTAAACGCACGTCGGGCGTCTGGGGCGCCGGATCGCAGTTAGGCCGCTAAACGCACGTCGGCGGAGCCGGAGCCCTACACTCCCGGCATGCGTATGGTCCCGGCCGGGGCCGTTCTCGGCGTTGTCCGGATTTCGTCGGTCACGTTCGATAGGTTGTCTCGCGCACCAGTACGCGCACCAACGGTGGCCGCCATCGTCGAGTTTGAAGAGGGGTCCTTCGATGAGCACGCTGCAGTTCAAGAAGTCACCGCGTCTGGCGGCGCCGCGGCCGCCGGGCGGCGAGGTGCATCTCGAACCGCCGCCTGAGGTGCCGCGCACCATCCCGGGCAACATCGTCATGAAGCTGCTTCCCGCGGTGATGATCGTCGCCTCCATCGGCATGATGATCTTCATGTTCACCACCGGTGGACGCAATCCCATGATGATGATGATGGGCGGCATGATGGTGCTCAGCACCGTCGGCATGATGGCCGGCGGCGCGGGCAAGGGCGGCGGCGCCAAAAAGGCCGAGATGGACGAGGACCGCAAGGACTACCTGCGCTACCTCGGCCAGATGCGCGACAGGGCCCGTGAGGCCATGGTCGACCAGCGCGCCGCCCTCGAATGGGTCCACCCCGACCCGCAGACCCTGTGGTCGCTGGCCGCGAGCCGCCGCATGTGGGAACGCCGCCAGAACGACCAGGACTTCCTCCACCTCCGCGTCGGCCGCAGCTCGCACCGGCTCGCGACGCGGCTGGTGCCGCCGCAGACCGGCCCGGTCGACGAGCTGGAGCCGATCGCCACGCTCGCCCTGCGCCGGTTCGTCCGCGCGCACTCGATCGTCCCGGACCTCCCGACCCAGATCACCCTCCGCGGGTTCGCCGCGGTCAGCATGCAGGGCGACCGCGGTCTGACCCGCGGCCTCACCCGGGCGATGCTGGCCCAGCTGGTCACCTTCCACAGCCCCGACGACGTCCTCATCGCGGTCGCGACGGCGGGCCGCGCCAAGGAGGAATGGGAGTGGGCGAAGTGGCTGCCGCACGCCCAGCACCCGGCGCTCGCCGACGGTATCGGCCAGCTGCGGATGATGGCGGGTTCCCTCGCGCAGATCGAGCAGTGGCTCGACGAAGAACTCCGTGACCGCCAGCGCTTCTCCCGCAACGCGACGCCCGCCCCGGACCAGCCGCACGTCGTCATCATCGTCGACGACGCCGAGGTCACCCGCGAAGAGCAGATCATCCTCGAAGAGGGCCTGGTCGGCGTCACCCTGATCGACCTTTCCGACTCCATCGGCAACCTCGCGGCCCGTCGTGGTCTGCGGCTGGTCGTCGAGGAAGACCGTCTCGGCGCGCGCAGCGCCGGCGGCGTCGAATGGTTCGGCCGCCCGGACACGCTCAGCGTGGTCGAGTCCGAAGCGCTGGCCCGGCTCCTCGCCCCGTACCGCGTCGGCACCGCCGCGCAGGACGCCGCCGAGGAAGAGCCGCTGCTGTCCAACCCCGGTCTGCTCGAACTGCTGGGCATCCCCGGCGACCCGATGACCTTCGACGTCCAGCAGGCCTGGCGGCCGCGCCCGGTGCGAGACCGCTACCGCGTCCCGTTCGGCGTCGGCGAATACGGCCAGCCGGTCGAGCTGGACATCAAGGAAGCCGCGATGGAGGGCATGGGCCCGCACGGCCTGTGCATCGGGGCGACCGGTTCCGGTAAGTCGGAGTTCCTCCGCACCCTGGTGCTGGGCATGCTCGCCACGCACTCGTCGAGCACGCTGAACTTCGTCCTCGTCGACTTCAAGGGTGGTGCGACGTTCCTCGGTCTGGACGCCGCTCCGCACGTCTCCGCGGTCATCACCAACCTCGCGGACGAGGTCACGCTGGTCGACCGCATGAAGGACGCGCTGGCCGGCGAGATGAACAGGCGCCAGGAGGCGCTGAAGAACGGCGGTAACTTCAAGAACGTCTGGGAGTACGAGAAGGCCCGCGAGAACGGCGCCGACCTCGACCCGCTGCCCGCGCTCTTCATCGTCTGTGACGAGTTCTCCGAGCTGCTGGCCGCCAAGCCGGACTTCATCGACCTGTTCGTCGCCATCGGCCGTCTGGGCCGGTCGCTGCAGATGCACATGCTCCTCGCGTCGCAGCGGCTGGAAGAGGGCAAGCTGCGCGGTCTCGACTCGCACCTGTCCTACCGCATCGGTCTGAAGACCTTCTCCGCCGCGGAATCCCGTGCCGCGATCGGCGTGCCCGACGCGTTCGAGCTGCCGTCCGTGCCCGGTGGCGGTTACCTCAAGTACGACACTTCGACGCTGGTGCGCTTCAAGGCTTCGTACGTCTCGGGCCCGTACCGGCCCGCGGGCATCAAGGCCGCCGGCCCGGTCGCGACCGTCGTCCGCGCGGACAAGCGCCCGCAGCTGTTCGTCCCGGACTTCGTCGAGCTGCCGAAGGAACCGGAGCCGCAGCAGATCGAGGCCGCGCCGGTGGAAGAGGCCAAATCGGACGAGGCCGTCGAGCCCAGCGAGCTCGACGTGATCGTGTCCCGGCTGATCGGCCAGGGACCGCCCGCGCACGAGGTGTGGCTGCCGCCGCTCAAGGAGCCGAACTCGCTCGACACCCTGCTGCCGAACCTGAACCCCACCGACGACCGCGGTCTTTCCCCGGTCGGGTTCTTCGGCAACGGACGGCTCCAGGTGCCGATGGGCATCGTCGACCGTCCGTACGAGCAGCGTCGTGACCTGCTGTGGGCCGACTTCTCCGGTGGCGCCGGGCACGGTGTGATCGTCGGCGGTCCGCAGTCGGGCAAGTCGACCATGCTCCGGACGCTGATCATGTCGATGGCGCTGACCCACACCCCCGAGGAAGCGCAGTTCTACGCGCTCGACCTCGGTGGCGGTACGTTGGCCGGTCTCCAGGGCCTGCCGCACGTCGGTGGCGTCGCCGTCGCCCGGCGCGAGCCGGACAAGGCCCGCCGGATCGTGGCCGAGCTGACCACCCTGCTCACCGAGCGGGAAGGCCGGTTCGGTGCCATGGGCATCGACTCGATGAACGAGTTCCGCAACCGCAAGCGGCGGGGCGAGATCAAGCCCGAGGAAGACGCCTTCGGTGACGCCTTCCTGATCGTCGACAACTGGAAGGCCCTGCGGGACGACTTCGACGAGCTGGAGACCTCGATCACCAAGCTCGCCACCCAGGGTCTTTCCTACGGCGTGCACGTCATCATCGCGGCGAACCGGTGGGCGGACATCCGCCCGGCGATCAAGGACATGATCGGTACCCGGTTCGAGCTCCGCCTCGGTGACCCGAGCGAGTCGGACATCGACCGCCGGGTCGCGGTGAACGTCCCGGCCGGGCGCCCCGGCCGCGGTCTCACCAGGGACAAGCTCCACCTGCTGACCGGTCTGCCGCGGATCGACGGATCGAGCAACCCGGACGACGTCGCCGCCGGTGTCGCCGACGCGGTCGCGAAGATCAAGGCCGCGTGGAAGGGCCGCCCGGCGCCGCAGGTCCGCCTGCTGCCGGAGATGGTCACCTACGACGAGGTCCTGTCCATCGACACCAAGCGCAACACGAAGCTGGTGCCGATCGGTGTCAACGAGGAAGACCTCCAGCCGATCTACCTGGACTTCGCCGCCGATTCGCACTTCTACGCGTTCGCGGACGGCGAGTCGGGCAAGACGAACCTGCTGCGCCAGATCACCAGGGGCATCACCGAGCGGTACACGACGCAGGAAGCGGTCATCATCCTCGTCGACTACCGGCGCACGATGCTCGGCTTCGTCGGCGGGGACCAGCTGCTCGGCTACGCGGTGTCCGCCGCGCAGCTGGAAAGCATGGTCAAGGACGTGCACGGGTCGATGACCCGGCGCCTCCCCGGTCCGGACGTCACGCAGGAACAGCTCAAGACGCGGTCCTGGTGGACCGGTCCCGAGCTGTTCGTCATCGTCGACGACTACGACCTGGTCGCCACGCAGACGAGCAACCCGCTGAAGCCGCTCGCCGAATTCCTCGCGCAGGCGAAGGACGTCGGTCTGCACATCGTCGTCGTGCGCCGCAGTGGTGGCGCGAGCCGGGCGATGTTCGACCCGATCCTCGGCAAGCTCAGGGAGATCGCGGCGCCCGGTATGGTCATGAACGGCTCGCGCGACGAGGGCAACCTCGTCGCCAACGTGAAGCCGAGCCAGATGCCGCCGGGCCGAGGCAACCTCGTCACCCGGAAGCACGGCAAGCAGCTCATGCAGGTCTCGTGGATCCAGCCGGACTGATGAGGCGACGGCCGGGCGTGGGGTGACGACGATGATCTGCGGGAGTGGCTTGTGACAGTGCGGGTAGCGGTGGACTTCGGGACATCGAGCACCTGCGTAGTCGCTTCGATCAACGGCCGCGAGCCGCAGGTCGTCGTGGTGGACGGGCAGCCCCTGATGTCGTCGGCGGTCTACGCCGCGCCGGACGGGACGCTGTTCGTCGGCCAGGAGGCGGAGCGGCAGGCCGCGGTGGATCCGTCGCGCTACGAGCCGAACCCGAAGCGCCGGATCGACGAAGGCGACCTGCTGCTGGGCGACAACGTCCTACGCGTGACCGACGTCGTCCACGCCGTGCTGAAACGCGCGGTGACCGAGGCGCGCCGGCTCGCCGGCGACGCCGAGGTCGAGCTGCTCGTCCTGACCCATCCCGCGGATTGGGGCGCGACCCGGACCCGGCTGCTCCGGCAGGCGGCGAACGGGCTCGCGCGCCAGGTCGCGCTGGTGCCGGAGCCGGTCGCCGCGGCGGTCTACCACGCCGCGACGTTCGCCCCGGCCGATCTCAATTCCGAACGCACCGTCGAGTTCAGCGGCCGTCCGGGAGACGCTCTGGCGGTCCTGGACCTGGGCGGTGGCACCGTCGACGTCTCCGTGGTGCAGCGCATGCCCGGCAGCCCGGCGGATCGCAGTTCGCCCGCTAAACGCGCCGGGTTCCAGGTGCTGGCCACCCGGGGGGATCCGAGCTTCGGGGGAGCGGACGTCGATCAGGCGCTCCTGGAGCACGTGGGTTCGCTGGTGTCGGCGGCCGATCCGCCGGAATGGCGGAAGCTCGTCGAGGGCCGCGAGCTCACGGACAGACGGCGTCGCCGCGTTCTGCGGCAGGACGTGCGCGGCGCGAAGGAGACGCTCTCGCGGCACGCGTACACCGACGTCCCGATGCCGCCGCCGTTCGCCGACGCGCATGTGACCAGGGAAGACCTCGAGCGGCTCATCGCGGGCCCGCTCGGCCGCGCGGTCGAGCTGACCGTGGCCGCGATCGGCGATTCCGGGCTGCGGCCGAAGCAGCTGACGGCGATCTTCCTCGTGGGCGGGTCGAGCCGGATCCCGATGGTGTCCCGGCTGGTGCACGAACGGACCGGTGTCGTACCGACGACGCTGGACCAGCCGGAGACCGTGGTCGCCCGCGGTGCCCTGCGTGCCGTGCTGATCGACCCGGACCGGACGGGTTCCCTCGCGGGCTCCGCGGTCTCCCGGGCAGGCGGCGGTCCCGTGCCCGCCCCCGTCGACCGGCGCCCCCCGTTCCCTCCCGGCCCGCCCCCACAGAACGCGTTTAGCCCGCTGAACGCGACGCGGCAGCAGGGCCCGCCGTCGCCGCCGATGGGCCAGCAGGGGGTGGCGCCCCCGCAGCCGTGGCGGCCGGGAGAGCCCGCCCGCGAGACCAAACCCGCCGAGCGTGGCGGGAAGACCAAGAAGGCGCCGTGGATCGTCGTCGCGGCGGTGGTGGCCGTCGCGGCGGTCGTGGGAGGCGTCCTCTTCGCGGTCAACAGCGGGGAGGCCGAGCCGGAGGGCCGCACACTCGCCCAGTACGACTACCGCTTCATCGCGCCGCCGGACTGGACGCAGACCGACGATCGCGTCGCCAAGCGTCAGGTGGTGATCCACCCGAGCGACTCCCTCAACGGGGACGACCTCGTGGTCGCCCAGGAATTCGTGATGACCTACGACGCGACGGCCGACAGACAGAAGCTCGTCGACGAACTCAGCGCCGAGGCACAGCGAGAGCCGGATAAATACAGCGGCTTCAGCGGCAGCGCGAACTACGCCGGCAAGGCCGTCATCTACTACCGCGAGACCAAACCGAGTGCCCGCGTCGACTGGTACGTCGTCGCTCAGGGAAAGATCCGCGTCCACATCGGTTGCCAGTACGGCACCGGCTCACCGCACGAGCAACGGGTGAGCGCGGCCTGCGAGCAGGTCGTCAAAACGATGGTGGTCGTCAACTGAAGGGGGAGGCAGAAAGGAGGGGGAGACAGATGCCACCCGAACCCGAGACCGCCGCCGAACACTTCGCGCGTACAGGGCGGGACGCGGTCACCTATGCGCGGCAGGTCGCCCGCACGGCCAAAGCGCGCTACGAACGCCGCCGGGGCGAGAACGCCGAACTGGCGAAGCAATTCGGCAAGGGGCGGCTCGCGGGCGGCGAGACCGCGCCGACCCCTGCCGCCCTCCGGAACGCCGCGAAACGGTTCCGGGTGGGCGCCGGTCTTCCGGTTCCCCCGTTGCCCTCCGCGGCGGACTTGGTTCCCCTTCGGCCAGAACCGGCGCCCCGACGGCCACGTGTGGGTGACGACGACGAGGACTTTTCGCAGTCGCGAATCATGAGCCGCGGCGATTGAACGGCCTGTGTGCATTCGCTAAATCGCATGGTGAAGGCCATTTTCCCCGCCTGAAACGCAGCGTGCGCGCCAAGTTTCCGCGCCCGGTTCCCGCCGGGAGCGTTAACGCAAGCAACTACTTGAAACCAACGAGCGACAAGAGGGAACCAGACGTGGCAGTGTCTCCGTCGTAGGTCCGTACCAAACGAACTTCACCAAGTGCGGATAACCACGAACGAAGGGGGTAGCTCCCATGGCTGGCGGTTTTCAGGGAGATGTCGAGCAGTTCACCCAGGCCGAGAAGCGGGTGACTGAGGTTCGCGTCTCGATGGACCAGAACCTGAGCAAGCTTCGCGACAACATCGAGGCCACCCGCGCGGGCTGGACCGGCGACGCTTCGATCGCGTTCAACAACGTGATGAAGCGCTTCGACGACACGGGCCGTGCGCTCAACCAGGCCCTCCAGAACATCGGTGACCTGCTCGAGCAGGCCGGCTCGAAGTACAACGCTACCGAGCAGCAGCAGCAGGAACTCATCAACTCGGTCAACAAGGGCTTCGGCGTCCTCGGCTGATCTGGCTCCACCCCGCAACAATCCGAGACTTTTCTTTAATCACTGGAGGAATTCATGGGCGAGATGAAGGTCGATTACGCCACGATCCACGCGGCGGCCGACGACTGCAAGAGCACCGGTGGCGAGCTGGAGTCCCTCTTCGGTCAGCTGAAGAGCGACCTCGCTCCGCTGGTCAACACCTGGCAGGGTGACGCGCAGACCGCGTACATCGCCGCGCAGACCGAGTGGGACAACAAGTTCGAGGAGCTCAAGCAGCTGCTCGCGCAGGTCGCCGGCGTGCTGCCGCAGCTGGCCGACGGTTACCAGGCCACGGAACAGGGCGTCACCGGCCTGTTCTGAGTCTTCCGGCTCCGAACGAGCAACGGCGGGCAGGCATCTTCGGATGCCGAGCCCGCCGTTTCGTTTGTGTCAAAGGAAAAGCCGCGACGGAGCCCGTCGCGGCTTTTCTCGTCCGGCCGCGGTCAGTGCGGCGCGCCGACCTCGAATTCCGGGCTGGTGTTGAGCACGCGGACGGTGACCTTCTTCTGCTGCCCCGAAAGATCGATCGAGCAGTCGAACGTGGTGCCGTTCTCCACCGGCTGGCCGGAAGGACAGGACACGTTCTTCACGTCCGGTTCCCCGTAATGCTCGTTGAGCACGCGGACGACGCCGCCCTGGACCGACTTCTGGTCGAGCGTGTCGCCCGCGAACGCGCCGAGCAGCCAGGCGCCGACGCCGCCCGCGACCAAGACGGCCGCGGCGACCCCGCCGATCAGCAGGGTCTTCTTGGCGGCCTTGGGCTTCTTCGGCTCTGCCCCGAAAGCGCCGAGCCCGCCGTACTGGGAGGACGGGGCGGGCTGGAACCCGCCGCCGTACTGTCCCTGCGGGGGAGCGCTCGGAACCTGGTGCTGTGCCTGCCAATCCTGCTGCTGCGGCACGGGCTGCTGCTGAGGCTGCTGCCACGCCGTCCCCGGCGCGGGGGCGCCGCTTTGCTGCCAGGGCCCGGAAAAGGAACCGGTGACGCCAGGCTGCTGCTGCCACTGTCCCGTGTAGGAACCGGTGGTCGCCGCGTTCGGGTCGTTCTGCTGCCACTGCCCGGAGTGCGGTCCGGTGGCCTGGCCTTCCTGCTGCCAGCCCTGCTGCTGGTTCGCGGGATTCGCGGGCGGCTGCCACCACTGCTGCTGCGGCTGCTGTTCGGGGGGCTGGCTCATCGGTGGTCACCTCGGGACTTCGGGAACTTCACGGCGTCGGGACGAAAGCTGGCCATGGCTCAGACGCCCTTCAACTCGCTGAAGCGGCGGTTGAAGTCGTCCTTGGCCGCCTTGTCCGGCAACACGGTGATCTGCGAAGCGTCGGGCAGCTTGGGCAGATCCTGCGCGCTCGCCTTGCCCGTGAAGCGGAAGTCGTAGCGCAGCTCGATCTTGTGCCCGCCGCCTTCGATCTTGGCGTCCATCACGATCTGGCTCAGCGTCCCGTCCGGGTTGAGGGAGACGGTGGTGTGCACCGGCGCCTTCTTCATCTCGGCCGTGACCGCCCCGCTGATCGACGGCGGCAGGATCTCCACCCGCCGTTCCATGAACTTCCCGAAGGGGATGTCCGCGGTCAGCTCGATCCGGTTCTCCGGAAGGCTTTTGGCGCCCTTCACGATCTTCTTGTCCGCGTTGTAGGACACCGCGATCGCGTCGGCCATCTTGCAGGCGGTGATGATCCCGACCCAGGCGCACGGGATCGCCAGCCCCGCCTCCGACTTCGGCATCGAGACCCACGGTGTCGGGGCGAGGCTCTTGTAGACGGGGCCGAGGTATACGTACTCGACGGTCCCGTCGGCGGGGGTGTACCAGTCGATGCTGTCGTCCGGGTTCTTCTGCGAGCGCTGGCGGCTGACCCGGCCTTCCGGCGAACCGGTGCGGGCGGAGGAGATCGTGCTGCGGATGTACTTCTCGTCGAACCGGAAGTAGGCGCCCGACTCGCTGGTGACGTCGCGCTGCTGGCCGATGGTGTCCTGGAGCTTGTTCATCGCCGTTTCGAACTTCGTGCCGACGTAGGTCGCCGCGTCGTCACCCTTCGGCACGGCGGTGCCCGCCCGCCCCTGGCCGCAGGCGGTGGTGAGGGCCAGCACGGCGCTCAGCACGCACAAGATGGTCGTTGGACGTTTGTTCATCGCCGTTCCCCTGATCGAGTCCCCCGCGCGCGGTGCGCGTCCGGATCGTCTCATCCTCTCCCGCGAAGGACGATGCCGTGGGCGGTTCCGCCACACCGGCGAGGTACAGTTGCGGGGCGCCCGCCGGGCGCCGGTCCTAGTATGGGACCCCGGACCGACCCCCGCTTCGCAGTAGGGTCGGGCGTGGGGGTATCTTCATATGTCGTTGTGCGCTGCGGCGCGTAAGCGCTAGGCCCGCACAGAACCCACACGCAATGTTGACGACGAGGTAGACCCTTGCCCACGTACAGCCCCAAGCCCGGCGACGTCACTCGTGCCTGGCACGTGATCGACGCCGAGGATGTCGTGCTCGGCCGGCTCGCGACCGAGGTCGCCACGCTGCTGCGCGGCAAGCACAAGCCGACCTACGCCCCGCACGTGGACACCGGTGACTTCGTCATCATCGTCAACGCCGAGAAGGTCGCGCTCACCGGTAACAAGCGCGAGCAGAAGTTCGCGTACCGGCACAGCGGTTACCCCGGTGGTCTGCGCAAGCGCTCCTTCGGCGAACTGCTCGACACCAAGCCCGAGCACCTGCTCGAGAAGGTCGTCAAGGGCATGCTCCCGAAGAACAAGCTCGGCCGCGCCCAGGCGAAGAAGCTCAAGGTCTACGCCGGTGCCGAGCACCCGCACGCCGCGCAGCAGCCGCAGGCGCGCGAGATCACCAAGATCGCGCAGGTCGCGCAGTGAGTGAGGAACAGTCTGTGACCAGCACCGAGACCGAGGCCGTCGAGGCTGTCGCGACCACGGAGACCGCTCCGGTCGGCGACGCCGTCGCGACCAGCGAGACCCCCGCCGCCCCGCGTCCGTCGCGTGCCGCCGGTGGCAACGCCCAGACGGTCGGCCGCCGTAAGGAAGCCGTCGTCCGGGTGCGCGTCGTTCCCGGTACCGGTGAGTTCAAGCTCAACGGCCGCACGCTCGAAGAGTACTTCCCGAACAAGGTGCACCAGCAGCTCATCCGTGAGCCGCTGGTGACGGTCGACAAGCCCGACTCGTTCGACATCTTCGCCAACCTGCACGGTGGCGGGATCTCGGGCCAGGCCGGTGCGCTCCGCCTCGCGATCGCCCGTGCGCTCGTCGAGGTCGACGCCGACGACCGCCCGGCCCTGAAGAAGGCCGGCTTCCTGACCCGTGACGCCCGCGCCACGGAGCGGAAGAAGTACGGCCTCAAGAAGGCCCGTAAGGCTCCGCAGTACAGCAAGCGCTGATCGCGCCTCTGGCGCAACCCGCGGAAGCGCCCATCCGTCTCTCGGATGGGCGCTTCCGTGTTTCCGGGGTCCATCGGTCCCCGCTCGCCTCCAGTCCCACCCGTCACACCCGCCCCATGTGCCCCACCCGTGTCACGTTTAGCCCGCTAAAGTCGCGCGCGTCGCGTTTAGCCCGCTAAAGGCGAAGCCGGGGGCGCGGGCGGGCAGGCAGGGGGACTGGCTAGGTTGTCGTGGTGGTTTTTCAAGGAGGTCGACAGATGGCTCGTCTATTCGGTACCGACGGCGTACGTGGCCTCGCCAACGAGGAGCTGACCCCGGAGCTGGCGCTCTCGCTCGCCGCCAGCGCCGCCCGCGTCCTCGCGGCCCACGACCGTTCGCACCGACCGGTCGCCGTCGTCGGCCGCGACCCGCGCGCCAGCGGCGAGATGCTCGAGGCCGCCGTCGTGGCCGGCCTCACGTCCGCGGGCGCCGACGTGCTCCGCCTCGGCGTCCTCCCGACGCCCGCCGTCGCCTTCCTGGTCGGCGCGCTCGAAGCGGATCTCGGCGTGATGATCTCCGCCTCCCACAACCCCATGCCCGACAACGGCATCAAGCTTTTCGCGGCGGGTGGGCACAAGCTGCCCGACGGGATCGAGGACGAGATCGAAGCCGGTCTCGCCGCTCCCGTCACCCGCCCCACCGGCATCGGCGTCGGCCGGGTGAAGGACGTCCCCGACGCGGGTGACCGCTACGTCGAGCACCTGCTGTCGGCCACCCCGCACCCGCTCGCGGGCCTGCGCGTCGTCGTCGACTGCGCGAACGGCGCCTCCTCCTACGCCGCCCCCGAGGTGTACCGCAAGGCCGGCGCCGAGGTCATCGCGATCCACGCCGACCCGGACGGCGTGAACATCAACGAGCACTGTGGGTCGAATCACCCGGAAGCGTTGCGCGCCGCCGTCGTCGAGCACGGCGCCGACCTCGGGATCGCGCACGACGGCGACGCCGACCGCTGTGTCGCGGTCGACGCCGCGGGTGAACTGATCGACGGCGACCAGATCATGGCCGTCCTCGCGCTCGCCCTCGCCGAGACCGGCGAGCTGACCAAGAACACCCTGGTCGCGACCGTGATGAGCAACCTCGGGCTGCACCTGGCGATGCGCGCGCACGACATCAACCTCGTCACCACCGCCGTCGGCGACCGCTACGTCCTCGAGGAGCTCCGCGCGAGCGGGTTCGCGCTCGGCGGCGAGCAGTCGGGTCACGTCGTCCTTCCCGCCTACGCGACCACCGGCGACGGCCTCCTCACCGCGCTGCGCGTGATGAGCCGCATGGCGTCGACCGGCAAATCGCTCGCCGAGCTCGCCGCGGTCATGAACCGCCTGCCCCAGGTGCTGGTGAACGTCCCGGTGGCGGACAAGGCGGCGGTCGCCGTCTCGGCCGCGGTCCGCGACGCCGTCGGCGCCGTCGAGGCCGAACTCGGCGAAGAAGGCCGTGTCCTGCTGCGCCCATCGGGCACCGAGCAGCTGGTCCGCGTCATGGTCGAGGCCACCGCGCACGACACCGCGCAGGCGGCCGCCGACAGGCTCGCCGGAGTCGTCTCCTCCGCCTCGTAACCCCTCTCACGATCTCCCCAAGTCGCTGCGCCGGTGTTACCGGCCCGGTACATTCCGTGTGCGGATACCTAGGGGAGGGTGACGGTGGCCGGTAAAGGGCACAAGGTCGATCCAGCGCAGCTCAACGAGGCGGCGAAGGTCCTGCAGGACCTGCCCAAGCAGGCTTGCGAAGGGCCGATCGGGGCGGTCGAGCAGATCAACCTGAGCGCGGCGAGTTTCGGCCCGGCGCACGGGGATTGCTTCAGCGGGTACTCCGCGAGCATCCAGCGCCTGGCGAAGTGCGCGCGCAGCTATCTCGCGGCTTCGGACGAGTTCGGCCGCAAGCTCGCGGCGTCCAAGGACCTTTACCAGTCCAATGAGGACTCCAACGCCGCCGAGATGAGGAAGCACTGATGCCTCTCGCGGACGTCGGTGGCGACACCGGGCACGACATTCCCAGCCGGGCCGAAGTCGAGAAGATCCTCAACGACCCGAACATCGATCGCGACACCAAACGCGAACTCGCCCTCAACTACATCGACTACATCGAGGACGAGACGCCGGAAAGCTGCGGGTTCGCCAGCGAAGCCGAGCGGAACGGCTTCCGGGACTACATCAAGTCGATGAACGGTGACTGGATCACCGAGAGCGACATCGGCTCCAACGACGCCTACCTCGAAGACGTCCAGGCGGCTTACAAGACAGCGCACGAGAAGTACGACGCGAACCAGGCCGCGGGGCGGCAGGGTGATCGCGACACGCTGAACCGGGACGCGGCGAAGACCCAGGAGATCGCCGGGCGCGCCACCGAGACCGACCCGGGCTGCGCGAATTCGAACGACATCATGGTACCCGGCCTGTCGGGGTTCAAGGTCTACGAGATCTTCCACCCGCTCTACGTCCGTGCCGTGAGCCTGTCCAAGGCGGGTGGCGCCGTCGTCGCGATCGAGACCTTGCGAACGGCTTATCACGAGCAGGACAACATCCCGTTCAACCTCTTCAAGGCGAGCGCGGACGAGTTGACCGCGGTCGGCACGGCCATCGCCGGTTCGGCGCAGGACGTCTCCGGGAAGCTGGGCAATTCGCTCGGCACCTGGGAAGGCGCCGCGGCCGAGCAGGCGCGCGCCTACCAAAAGGCCTATTCGGACAAGACCGGTCTGGTCGCCGAGGCGTTCAAGGCCGCGGGTGACGGACTTCTGCGGACCAACGCCTCGGTGGGCAAATTCTGCCGGGAGAAGGTCGAGTGGCTGCAGAAGTGGTTCACCGACAACATCGACGGTGCGACGGCGCAGGACATCGAGCGGATCATCCGCATCGCCGACGGCTCGTGCAGCCACAACGACATCGTCCACTGCATCAAGTTCCTGAGTATCGACGCCAAGAACGCCTACAACAAGGACTGGGGCGACATCGACCAGAGCACCATCGACGACGTTCTCAGGCCCCAAGCGGTGGAATGGCTCGGCAAGGTCTTCGTCGGCTGGTTCGGCAAGCACATCGAGAACTTCCAGCTGGTGTGCAAGAACACGCGTGACGCGATCAACGGCGCGTGGAAGGCGTACTTCGATTCGCTCGGCCAGGTGGTCGAGAATCCGTTCGCGGATCTGGGCAAGACCCCGGAAACGGGCGGCGAGAAGCCGGTCGAAAAGCCCGCCGAGAAGGGCGGTGGAGGTCCGCCCGCCAGCGGTGGCGGTGGCCCGTCGCCCGGTGCCGGTGGCGGCCCCGGGCGCATGACGCCGAGCAACACCGTGCTCCCGGAGCCGGAGAAGCCCGAAGTCCCGAGCCAGGAGAAGAACCCGGTCACGGACAAGCCGCTCGACATCGATCCGGCCACCGGCGAGCCGTATCCGATCGACCCCCGCACGGGTGAGGCGATCAAGACCGGCACCGACGCCGCGCGACCGGAGCCGGTGACCGTCGAGCAGGGCGACCGCAAGATCTCCATGGCCGAGCCGGGTGCCGACGGCAGGATGGGCATCTCCGTCCAGGACGGCACGGGTCAGGTCAAGGACTACGGCCTCGATTTCGGCGACGGCAAGGCCGCGCCGGACGCGGCGGGCGGACCCGCGCCCCGGGACGGCGCCGAACAGCGTCCGCCGGCGACTCCTGGCCCCGACGGCAAGATCCACATCGAGGACGGCGGCCTCAAGATCACCGCGGAACGGCCGAACGGCCCCGACGGGCCGACGCTGGTGACCGTCGACGACGGCTCGGGACAGCCGTCGAAGTACACCCTGGGTGAAGACGAATCCGCGGGCGGCCGTCACACGAGCCCGGACTCCACGCCGCAGCCGTCCGGAAGGCATGCCGCGACGCAACCGGTCGAAGAGCAGGCTGTTCGCTCGCACGACGGCACGTCCGGTGGGGCCGGCGGCGGAGCACCCACGCCCGGTCAGCAGGCCGAACCGGTGGCGGCGGCTGAGGACGGTGACTCCGAATCGACGACGGCCCAATCGCTGAGCGACCCGTTCGAGGGTGGGGACAACGGTCTGGGTGACACGTCGGATCCGGCCGGAACCGGCGGCGGCGCGGCCGCTCCCTCGACTCCGTCCGGGCTCGGTTCCGCTCCGGGAGGGGGCGCCCAGGATCCGGCCGCGGCCGGGGCGGGGATGATGGGCGGTATGGGCATGATGGGCAGCGGCGCGGCCGGAGGCGGGCAAGGGTCCGGCGAAGACCAGCAGCGCACGTCCAGCGGATACCGGGTCGACGGCGGCCTGTTCGACACCGCGACGACGACGGGCAGCCGGATCAGCGGCTCGCTCGACGACGACGGCGTCATCGGCTTCCGCTAGGGGAGGATCAGTGAATCCTGAGGAAGACCTCGCCAGGCTCCGGCACAAGCTGGCCGGGTTGGAGCGCGAGAACGGCGACCGGATGTATCTGGTCGACAACCGGGCGGCCAAGGCGATCGACGAGACCAAGGCGGCGGGCGACCAGCTCAAGCAGGAAACGGGCGCGGCGCTCGCGGCCCGAAGCGAGCAGAAGCGGCGCGCGGAGGCCGCGGGCGGCTGGGAGACCGAGTCGACGCTCTCCGAGAAGGTCGAGGACGACGGCGACTTCGGGTTCGAGGAGGACGAGGCCGAGAACGAGCGCCGCGCCGGGTACCGGACGGCCGAGGAACCGCCGATCGCGTACCGGCCGCCTGCTCCGTCCGTTCCCGCGCCGCCGCGGCCCCCGCCGTCTCCGGCGCCTGTGCCGGAGGAGCGTCCGGCCGGGCGGCATCGGCGGGCGGCCGCCGCGCGGGGCGATGACGACGATTTCGCCAACACCGACTGGCTGGCGACCTGAGCGGTCACGTTCGCAGCGCCACGACCGCCCGCTCGACGCCGTGGAAGACGGCGTGCGTCTTGTACCGCACGTCCTCGGCGACGTGGTCGGGAGTCAGGATCTCGGCAAGGGCGCGAAGCGCGAATTCGCCCTCGGCGACCGCGATGCGCGAGCCGGGGCAGGTGTGCCGGCCGAGGCCGAAGGCGAGCTCTGCGTCGGGGCCCAGCGGGATGGCCAGTTTGTCCCCGGTCGTGAAGTCCGTGCCCGCCAAGGAGAACGGCGTGGTCACGCGGCGAGCGGCGAAGCGTGTCGGGGCGATCTCGTGGATCAGGCCGCGTACGTCGTCGACGGCGTTGGGGCGGCGTAGGAGTTCGAGACCGGCGAGGGCGAGGAAGTTCATGGAGTTCTCGTACGCCGCGTGGGCGAGCATCACCGGCGTGATCATCAGCTCGTCCTCGGTGATCCGGCCTGCTTCGTGCGCTTCGCGGAGCAGCGCCAGCCCGCCGCCTTCGACGGCCGTCGCCTTGAGGAAGAACATCGCGACCCTGAGCGCGGCGGTGTCGGCCCCGGCGGGCCCGCCCGACCAGACGTCCAGATTCGCGGCGGTCTCCGAAAGGTTCGTCAGCAGCTTCTCGCCGAGTGGCTCTTCCGTGCCCAGCACCGCCTCCGTCACCCTGGCCGCCACCGGCCTGGCGAAGTCGGCCACCAGGTCGAAGCGCGCACTCGACTTTAGCGGGCTAATCGTCACGCGCAGGTCTGTGAGCAGGGCGTTCGGCAGGGGCTCCACGAGGGCGATGACCTCCTTGACGACCGCGCGGAGCCGCCGGTGGTCCGCGCCGTCCATCAACAGGAGATTCGGCGTCTCGGCCGCGGCGCCGCCCGGGTTCGAGCTGAGCTCGCGGTCGCGCAGGGCCTTGACGCGGTCCGCCGGATCGTCCAGCACGAAGAAGTCGTCCACGTTCGTATGATGCCCATGCCGCGGCCGGAGGATGTGCCAGTGCGCTCAGAAGTGCCCGAAGAAGTTCTGCGGACCCCGCTCGTGCTCCGCCTGCTCGAACGCGCCGACGCCGATCGCCCGGCGTACACGCACCTCGACTGCTCGAACCGGCACGAACCCGTCGAGGACACGTTGACCTGGGCCGACCTGCTCCTGCACGTTCGCGCTGTCGCGGCGAAGCTGCGCGAGGTGATCCAGCCGGGAGACCGCGTCGCGATCACGGCGCGGCAAGACCTCTCTTACGTCGTCGCTTTCTTCGGCGCCCTGTACGCCGGGGCTGTCGCGGTGCCACTGTCCGCTCCGGACGTGCGCGCTCACCGCGAGCGGCTCGTCGGGGTCCTCAACGACTGCGACGCCGACATCTGGCTCACGTCGGACGCACTGGTCGAGCGGTTGACGGAGTTCGCCGAGGCGGAGCCGGTGCCATCGCCCCGCGAGATCATCGCCGTGGACACCCTGCCGCTGGACCCGGCCGACCAGTCGCCGCCGTCGCCGGTCTCCCCCGAAGACCCCGCCTACCTGCAGTACACCTCCGGTACGACACGATCGCCCGCCGGCGTGATCATCACGCATCGCGCGTTGTCGGCCGCCTGCTGGCAGATCTGCGACGCCTACGACGTGGACGAGCGCACCACCTGTGTCGGCTGGATCCCGTTCTTCCACGACATGGGCCTGGCGCAGCTGATCGCCGGGACGATGCACTCCGGCGGCCGGACGGTGTTCATCGCGCCGCTCGAGTTCATCCGGCGCCCGGAGCGCTGGCTGCTGCTGATGTCGTCGTATCCGAACACGCTCACCGCGGCCCCGAATTTCGCGTACGACCTGGTGACCGAGGCCGTGCCCGAGGCGAAGCGCGCCGAGTACGACCTCTCGACGGTGTCGATCGCGCTCAGCGGCAGTGAACCGGTCCGGGCGGCGACCGTCCGGGAGTTCCTCGCCGCCTACGAACCCCACGGCTTCCCGAGGGGGGCGTTCCGGCCGTCCTACGGTCTGGCCGAGGCCACCGTCTACGTCGCCAGCGGCGATTCCGGCGGACCCGTGGTGACCGAAGCGGACGGCCGGGAAATCGTCGAGATCGGCTGGCCCAGGGGACAGCGGGTCCGCGTCGTGCCTCCGCCGGATCGCGTTTTGCCCGCTAAAGTCGACGTGGGCGAGATCTGGGTCAAGGGGCCCAACGTGGCCGCCGGGTATTGGCGCCGTCCGGAGCTGACCGCCGAGGTGTTCGGCGCCGAACTCGACGGGGAAGGCGGCTGGCTCCGCACCGGCGATCTGGGCATGATCCGCGACGGCAGGCTGTCGGTGACCGGGCGCATCAAGGACCTGATCATCATCGACGGCCGCAATCACAGCCCCCACGACATCGAGGAGACGGTCGCCGCCGCGCACCCGCTTCTCGGACCCGAGCGAGTCGCCGCGTTCTCGGTCGACGGCGACGAGGGTGAAGGTGTCGTCGTGGTCGCCGAACGCGCCCGGAAGGCCCCGGACTTCGACGAAGCCGAGATCGCGCGAGCCGCCACCCGCGCCGTCGCCGAGCGGCACGACGTGCGGCTTCGTGCTTTCTTCCTGGTCAAACCCGGCGGTCTGCCACGGACCTCCAGCGGCAAGGTCGCGCGTTCCGCGGCCAGAACGCGGTACTGGACCGCGGATGGGACAGAATTCCCCCATGGCAGCTGACGGGAGCGAGTACGTCGACGAGATCAAGGCTCTCGTCTGCGAAACCTTCGACGTCGACCCGGACACCATCGACGAGAACACGCCCTTCGCCGAGATGGGCGTCGATTCCCGGCGCCGCGTCCGGCTCCTGGCGACGGTCGAGGTGGAGTTCGGAGTCGACCTCGACCTCGACGAGCTGGATCGCCTGGTCGACATCCGCGGCGCGGCCACCGTGCTCGCCGAGGCCGTCGAAGCGGGCGCGAAACCGCGAAAACGCGGTCTACCAGGCTTCTTGCGCCGAAATCGTTTGAGTTAGCAAAGGTGTGAATGTCCCTGCGGTCCGGATGACCGGTGGGTACATTCTGTGTGCATATGCGACGGCACCTGATGCCGCCGGCGTGCGTCGTAGGTAGGACAACGAGGCGGATACAGCGGGACGAAGGGGGCACCGGTCATGCCGGACGGGGGCTACAAAGCCGATTCAGAGGCGATGCTCACGGCGTCGACGTCGTTGGAGCGTGCGGCCGAGAACACGACGTCCGAGGCGGGGAAGGTAGGGCCGACCCAGGTCGGGCCCGAGAACTTCGGCCGGGTCCACAAGGACTACCAAAAGGGCTACGCCACCGGGATTCTCGCCATTTCCGACGCGATGAAGGGGTACGCGGGCCAGCTCACCCAGCTCGCCGGCGGGGTCAGCACCGCGTCGACCCGCTACACCTCATCCGACCAGGCGAACGCCGCGGCTGCCAACAAGGCGGGAGCGCAGTAATGAGTAAACCGACGCCCGCCCAGGTCGCGGAGATCCTGAACGACCCCTACATCACGCAAGGCACCAAAGACGCCTTGCTGAACCCGTTCACCGACAAGGAAGAGGCCTACAAGAAGGCCGTCGCCGAACGCGACTCGAACGCCGCGGGGGACAAGAAGCAGGCGGCCGAAACGAAGCAGGCCGACAAGGACCTCGACTCCATGTCCCGGCCGGCCGCCGGAGGTGCGACCACCAAATCCGACCAGGTGCTCGACCTCGGAAAGCCGGCACTGGACTTCTTCTCCGACTGGGCCGAGCAGGTCTGGAACAAGATGCCGGAGAAGTCGGGCGAAATCAGCTACAAGACCGACATCTGGGACCGGTTCCACGAGAACCGTGAGATCAACTTCCAGAAGATGTTCGACGAGGTCGAAGATCTCGCCGACGCGAAGAAGGCTGTCGAGCAGACCCAGAAGGACGCGACGACGGCGCTGACCACACTCTTCCACGACTGGAAGGGCGAGGGCGCGACAGCCGCGAAGGTCAAGTACGAGCAGCGGATCCAGCCCGACGCGAAAGAGCTCATCGCGCAGATGGACGGCGCCATCAAGCTGGTGCCGTCGACCATCGACAAGATCTACAGCGCGCTCAAGCTGAAGGTCGACGAAACGCTGAAGCTCCGAGTCGACAAGGTCGCCACGGCGCCGTTGTACATCGCGAAGCAGGTCGTCGAGATCGCGAACGGCAAGGTCGATTCCAAAGAAAAGCTCATGGACGTCGCGTACTGGCTCGATTCCGCGTGTCCGGGCAACAACCTCGCCGAACGGCTGCGTCACGACGACTGCGATCTGAACGACGAGAACAAGGACTACGCGATCGGGGCCGCGAAGCAGTGGCTGAAGGGCTCGTTCGCCACCGAGTTCGGTGAGCGTTTCGAGAACTTCAAGAAGCTCTGCAAGAACGCGACCGAGACGATCAACACGCAGTACCACGAGCTTTCGCGGTTCATGGAGGACTACACGAACCCGTTCCCCGCGCCGGGGTCCGAGAAGCCGCCCATCGACGACGGCAAGGGCAAGGACAAGGGCGGCGGTGGTGACACTGGTGGGGGTTCCGGTGGTGGAAGCGGAAGCGGAAGCGGCGGTGGAAGCGGGAGCGGCGGCGGCGCCAGCACCCCGCCCGCCGCTTCGGTCCCCGAAACGCCGAAGCCGGAGGACAAGCCCGCCGAGGGCATGAACCCGGTCACCGGCAAGCCGCTCGAGCTGGACCCCGAGACAGGCAAGCCGTACCCGATCGACCCGGCGACGGGCGAGGCGATCAAGGACGGTATCGACGGTCAGGACACCATGACCGTCCAAAAGGGCGACAACAAGATCGAGATGACCGAGCCGGATAAAGACGGCAAAATGGACATCAAGGTCGACGACGGCAAGGGCAACGAGAAGGACTACAAGCTCGACTTCGACGACCCGAAGGGCGAAGAAGGCAAGGACGGCAAGCCCGGCGAAGAGGGCAAGGACGGCGAGTTCGGTCCGAAGGGCACGGTCAAGGAGGGAGAGCCCGGCCCCGACGGCGTCTACCGGCCCGGCCCGGACGGCAAGATCCACATCCAGGACGGCAACCTCAAGATCACCGCCGAGCAGCCGGACGGCCCGAACGGTCCGACCGTGGTGACCGTCGACGACGGCAAGGGTGAGCCGACCACGTACACCCTCGACGAAAAGGGTGAGAAGAAGGAGCTCAAGCCTGGCGACACCCTCGAGACCGACGACCTCAAGAACGGCCTCGACGACCGGAACCCCGGCAACCCGCAGCCCGGCAAACCCGACGAGATCCGCACGATGCCCGCCCCGGCCGAGGCCGGGATGGCGCCCGGTGGTGGCGGCGGCAGTGGCTTCAGCGCTCCCGGTGGAGTCGAGGTCGGCGTCGGTGCCGAAGGGACCGCTTCGGTGTCCGCGGGGGCGGAAGCCACCGCGGGCGGCGCGTCGGGTTCCAGCGGCGATGGCACCGTTCCGACCGCCGGGGGCGGCGGTAGCTTCGAAGGCGCGATCGGCAGCCCCCTCGACGGTGGTTCGTCAGGGTCGCTGAACGAAGCAGGCTCGCTCGAAGCGGGCATGCAGTCCGGCGGCGGCGCACAGCCGGCCGGGGCCGAGGGCGGCCTCGGGATGGCTCCCGGCGGGATGGACCCGGCGCCCGCGAACGCCGCTGCCGCGAGCTCGCCCGCCGGAATGGGCGGCATGATGGGTGGAATGGGCGCCATGGGCGGCGCGGCCGGCGGTGGCGGGGGTGACACGCAGCGCGGGTCGAGCCAGTACCGCGTCGAGGGTGGCATTTTCGAGACCAGTGGCGCGGGCGGCCGGATCAGCGGCTCGCTCGATGACGAAGGCGACCGTTCGATCAGCTACGAGCGATGATCGCCTGACCGGGGAACGAGGGAGGACCGATGAGCGCTGTTGACCGGCTGGCGGCCGCCATGTCCAGGCAGGACGCCGCCATCACGGAGCAGTTGGAGCAGCGCGGGCTGCGGGAGCGGCATCTCGCCGACGCCAAGGCCCAGGCGGTGGAGACCATGCAGAAGGATGCCGCCATCCATGACAAGTACGCCGCGCACATGCAGGAGCTGGGGAAGCGGAGCAAGGAGGCGGGGGGCTGGCTGACCGGCAAGACGACCGCCGACCGCAGCCACACGATCGGCTTCGACATCGAGGACGACGAAAAGCCGGACGCCCGGTTCGCCGAGTTCGGTGCGCGGCCTGACGCGTCGCGGCCGGCGCCGCCTCCGCCGCCGCTCCCGGTCGCGCCGGGCGTGCCCGGAATGCCGGCGACCGTGGACGTCCCGCCTGCGGCGCCGACGCCCGCCGCCAGTGCCGCGGCGCCCGAAGCGCCTGGCACGCCCGCGCGTCGCCGCGGTCGTCACGCCCGTGACGACAAGGGGTTCGACGACGACGATTTCTCGAACAACTCGTGGATGGTCGACTGACCGGCTTCACGCACTTCAGGGCCCGGCTCGCCAGAGCCGGGCCCTTTCTTTTGCCCTCTGGCGCCGGATCGCGTTTCGCGGGCTAATCGCGATCCGGGGTCGGGCCGGGGGGCGTGTCGCGTTTCGCGGGCTAAACGCGATCCGGGCGTCAGGCGGCGGGTTCGTCCTGCAGCTCGATGGGGGCGCGTTTGACGTCGGCGTCCAGCAGGGGCTGGTACTTCGTCGTGCCCGTCAGGTGGGTGAGGAAGAACGCGGTGAACAGCGCCCGCGTCAGCTGCTGGGTCCCGCGATGCGGCTTCCCGTGCAGCAGCAGCTGGCTCCAGTGCCTGCCTTCGGTGACACCGAGGTGCGAAGACTTCCCGAGCGTCCGAAGCTGCACCGGCCCGCCCCACGCGTCCGCGATGGCCTCGGCATGCCCGACGGGCGGCGCGACCAGGTCTTCGCCCGCCGCGAGGTGCAGGCCGGGCGCGGTCACCGAGCGGGCCGACACCGTTGCCGGCGGCAGCGTCTGGGCCGGGGTGATGGTCGCGACCGCGCGGATCTCGGGCCGCTCGTCGTTCTCGGCGGCCTGCGCCGCGGCGAGCACTGCCGAGCCGCCGCCGGTCGAGTGTCCGGCCAGGCCGAGTTTCGCCGGGTCGACGCTGATGCCGTCCGGTCCCAGGCGGACCGTCGTGATCAAGTCGAGCGTGGTGAGCAGGTCACCGGCCAGCAGCCGGTGCGAAGGCAGCGGACCGCGCTGGGTGGCCGGGGCGGCCGCGACGATGCCCCAGCTCGCGAGGTGCCGGAGCAGGTGGCGGTAGCTCCCGGTCGGTTGCAACCAGCCGTGCCCGAACGCGATCGCGGGCAGACCGAGTCCCGAACGGGGGGTGAACACGACGCCGGGCAGTCCGACCAGGGCGAGGTTGCCGCGCAGAACCTCGTGCGGACCTGGGTGGGACAGCTCCGCGAGCAGCTGCTTGGGCTTGCTGGCCATGCTCGTGACCTTACTGCCCGCGCCCCCGTCCGGCCCGCGCGCCGCCCCGGCGTTCGCCTTTCGCGGGCCAACCGTGCTGCTTAGCGTGCCTAAGCGTCGCGTTTAGCCCGCTGAACGCAGGTGCGGGCGCCCGGGCGAAGGGGCCGAATTTCCGTCGTTAGGCTGGTGGCCGTGTGTGGAATCGTGGGATACGTCGGACACCGCCCGGCCCTGGACGTCGTCATCGGCGGCCTGCGCAGGATGGAGTACCGCGGCTATGACTCGGCGGGCGTCGCCGTTCTCGACGGCGCCGGCGCGCTGAACGTCGAGCGCAAGGCGGGCCGCCTGGCCAACCTGGAGACCCAGCTCGACAGCGTCGGCAGGGACGCCTTCACCGGCACCGCGGGGATGGGCCACACCCGCTGGGCCACCCACGGCGCCCCGGTCGACCGCAACTCGCACCCGCACCGCGACGCCTCCCAGCGTGTCGCCGTCGTGCACAACGGCATCATCGAGAACTTCGCCGCCCTGCGCGCCGAGCTCGAGGCCGAAGGCGTCGAGATGGCGAGCGACACCGACTCCGAGACCGCCGCGCACCTGATCTCCCGTGCGTACACCGAGGGCGACACGAAGGGCGACTTCGCGGCCAGCGTCGCCGCGGTCTGCCGTCGTCTCGAGGGCGCGTTCACCCTGGTCGTGACCATTGCCGACCAGCCGGACACCGTCGTCGCCGCCCGCCGTTCGTCGCCGCTGGTCGTCGGCGTCGGCGAGGGGGAGCACTTCGTCGCTTCCGACGTCGCCGCGTTCATCGAGCACACCCGCGAGGCGGTCGAGCTCGGCCAGGACCAGCTCGTCGTGATCACCCGCGATGGCTACGAGGTCACCGACTTCCACGGCGACGCCGCCCAGGCCAAGCCGTTCACCGTCGACTGGGACCTCTCGGCCGCGGAAAAGGGCGGCCACGAGTACTTCATGCTCAAGGAGATCGAGGAGCAGCCGGAGGCGCTGGCGAACACGCTGCGCGGCCACTTCGACGGCGGCCGGATCATCCTGGACGAGCAGCGCATCTCCGACCAGGACCTGCGCGACGTCGACAAGGTCTTCGTCGTCGCCTGTGGTTCCGCATACCACTCTGGCCTCGTCGCCAAGTACGCCATCGAGCACTGGTGCCGCCTCCCGGTCGAGGTCGAGCTCGCCAGCGAGTTCCGCTACCGCGACCCGGTGCTGGACCGCGCGACGCTGGTCGTCGCCGTCTCCCAGTCGGGCGAGACCGCGGACACCCTCGAAGCCGTCCGTCACGCGCGCGAGCAGAAGGCCCGCGTCCTGGCCGTCTGCAACACCAACGGCGCGCAGATCCCGCGCGAGTCCGACGCCGTGCTCTACACGCACGCCGGTCCGGAGATCGGTGTCGCCTCGACGAAGGCGTTCCTCGCGCAGATCGCGGCCAACTACCTGGTCGGTCTGGCGCTCGCGCAGGCCCGCGGCACCAAGTACCCGGACGAGGTCGCCCGCGAGTTCGCCGAACTCGAAGCGATGCCCGCCGCGGTGCAGAAGGTCCTGTCCACTGTGGACCAGGTCCGCGACCTCGGCCGCCGGATCGCCGACTCGAAGGCAGTGTTGTTCCTCGGTCGCCACGTCGGCTTCCCGGTCGCCCTCGAAGGCGCGCTGAAGCTCAAAGAACTGGCGTACATGCACGCCGAGGGTTTCGCCGCCGGCGAGCTCAAGCACGGCCCGATCGCGCTGATCGAAGAAGGCCTGCCCGTCGTCGTGGTGATGCCGTCGCCCAAGGGCCGCGCTGTGCTGCACTCGAAGCTGGTGTCGAACATCAGCGAGATCCAGGCGCGCGGCGCCCGCACGATCGTGATCGCCGAGGAGGGCGACGAGACCGTCCGCCCGTTCGCCGACGAACTGATCGAGATCCCGGCCGTCCCGACCCTGCTGCAGCCGCTGGTCTCCACGGTGCCGCTGCAGGTGCTGGCCGCCGAGATCGCCCGCACGCGCGGGTACGACGTCGACAAGCCGCGTAACCTGGCGAAGTCGGTCACCGTCGAGTAGAGACCGGAGGCGTCGTGCAGGGAATCTGGACCACGGAAAGGATTCGCGCGGCGGAGGACCGGTTGCTCGCCGTCACCCCTGACGGCGAGCTCATGCGGCGCGCGGCTTTCGGGCTCGCGGTGCACGCCGCCGAGATGCTGGCCGAGCACACGGGTTCGGTGTCCGGGCGGCGGGTGACGCTGCTCGTCGGGTCGGGGAACAACGGTGGTGACGCCCTGTGGGCCGGCGCGTTCCTGCGTCGCCGCAATGTGGCCGTCTCCGCCATCCTGCTGAAGCCCGAACGCGCGCACGGCCCTGGTTTGGCCGCCTTGAAGCGATCCGGTGGCAAGGTCGTGTCCCTTGAGGACGGTCCACAGTGGATTCAGCGGGCCGACCTGGTCGTCGATGGGATCGTCGGGATCTCGGCGCGCGGGCCGTTGCGGCCGGACGCCGCCGCGTTGCTGGAGCACGTGAGTTCGCCGGTGCTGGCCGTCGATCTGCCGAGCGGGGTGGATCCGGACACCGGCGCCGTCGACGGTCCGGCGGTCGTGGCCGACCGGACGGTCACCTTTGGCGCGCTCAAGCCGGTGCACGTGCTGGCGCCCGCGTCGTGTGGCGAGGTTTCCCTGGTGGACATCGGACTGCGGCTCAGCGAGCCCGATCTGCGGCGGCTCGATACGGCGGACGTCGCCGCGGTTTGGCCGGTGCCCGGGCCGGACGACGACAAGTACAGCCAGGGCGTGGTGGGAGTGGCCGCCGGGTCGGCGACGTATCCGGGGGCGGCCGTGCTCGCGGCCGGTGCGGCGGTGCTGGCGACGTCCGGGCTCGTGCGGTACGCCGGTCATGCCGCGGATGTCGTGCGCGGGCACTGGCCCGAGGTCATCGCGACGGGTTCGGTGACCGACGCGGGCCGGGTGCAGGCGTGGGTCGTCGGGCCGGGGATCGGCACCGGGGGCGAGGGACGGGACGTGCTGCGGTTCGTGCTCGGCCGCGGCGTGCCGGTGTGCGCGGACGCCGACGCGACGACGATCGTCGCGCGGTCGCCCGACGTGCTCGACGCGCGCGATCCGGACACGCCGCTCGTGCTGACTCCGCACGCGGGGGAGTTCGAGCGGCTGATGGGTTCGCCGCCGGGGGCGGACCGGGTCGCGGCGGCGCGTTCGGCCGCGAAGAAGTACGACGCCGTCGTGCTGCTGAAGGGGCACTGCACGGTGGTCGCGGCGCCGGACGGGCGCGCGCTGGTGAACACGCCGCGGGGCTCGTGGCTCGCGACGGCCGGTTCGGGGGACGTGCTGTCCGGTCTGCTCGGCGCGTTGCTCGCTTCGGGGCTCGATCCATGGCTGGCGGCCGGCGCGGCCTCGCACGTCCACTCGCTCGCCGGCTCGCTCGCCGCCGACGGCGCCCCGACCTCGGCCTCCGGCATCCTCGGCGCGATCCCCGATGCCCTCCGGTCCGTCCGTTCCCTGACCTCCTGACCAGGGCCACGACCTGCGTTTAGCCCCCTAACTGCGCTCTGCCGTCGGGCGCCCTCAGATGCCCGGGTTCTGCGGGCGGGCGCCATCAGAGCGCAGTTAGGGGGCTAAACGCAGGTCGGCGGGGCAGGCGGCGGGGGTGGGAAAAAATGCGGGAGTTATCGAGTTACGTGTTAACTCCGGGCGAATAATCTGGTAAGAAGCAGGTGTGAGCGCCGACACCCACCCCGCCGAGACCGCGATGGTCCGGGTCGTGAACGGTGTCGCCCATGTCTAAGACCAGGCCTTCGGACGCCGCCGTCGAGCACCGGCGCCAGGAGATCCTCGACCACGTCATCGCCACCGGCGAGGTCCGCATCGACGACCTCACCACCCGCTTCGGCGTCAGCCTGATGACGATGCACCGCGACCTCGACGACCTCGCCGACCGCCGTCTCCTCCGCAAACTCCGCGGCAAGGTCGAGGCCTATCCCGCGACGACCATGGAGTCGGCCGCCCGCTTCCGCGACACCTTCAACCAGGCCACGAAGGACGCCCTGGGCGACGCCGCCGCAGCGCACGTCCACTCCGGACAGACGGTCTTCGTCGACGACTCGACGACGCTCTTCCCGCTCGTCCGCCGCCTCGCCCAGGTCGAGGACCTCACCGTCATCACCAACTCGCTCGAAGCCGCCCGCATCCTCGGGCCCGCCAAGAGCGTCGAGGTCGTCGTGGCCGGCGGGCGCTACCACCACGAGTTCGACTCGTGCGCCGGCCCGGACGTCGTCGGGTTCCTCGACCGCACGCACGCCGACATCGCGTTCGTCTCGGTCGCCGCGGTCGCGGTCGGCCGCCTGTTCCACCCGGTCCAGGATTACGCCGAGCTCAAGAAGGCCGCCCTGCGCACCGCCGATCGCAACGTCCTGGTCGTCGACAACTCCAAGTTCGGCCGCACCGCCACCTACGCGTACGGCGACATCGGCGACTACGACCTCCTGATCACCGACGAAGAGGCGCCGACCGAGGAGATCGAGGCGGCGCTGACCGCGGGAACCGCCATCGAGCAGGTCGAATGCGCACCGGAGGGCCCGGAATATGAGTTCTGATCTCGTCGCCGGAATCGATTCGTCGACCCAGTCGACGAAGGTCGTCGTCTGCGACGCGACCACCGGCGAGATCGTCCGCACCGGCCGCGCCTCGCATCCCGATGGCACCGAGGTCGCCCCGGCCGCGTGGTGGGACGCGTTCCGCGAGGCCACGGACGGCCTCCTCGACGGCGTCGGCGCCATCGGCATCGGTGGTCAGCAGCACGGCATGGTCACCCTCGACGAAGACGGCGAGGTCGTCCGGCCCGCGTTGCTGTGGAACGACACCCGGTCCGCGAAGGCGGCCGAAGACCTCGGCGCCGAGCTCGGTGCCGAGAACTGGGCGAAGTCCGTCGGTTCGCTGCCGGTCGCCAGCTTCACCGTCACGAAGCTGCGCTGGATGGCGGAGAACGAGCCGGAGCTGGCCGATCGCGTCGCCCGTGTGCTGCTCCCGCACGACTGGCTGACCTGGCGGCTGCTGGGTGACGGCGCCGAGCCGGTCACCGATCGCGGCGACGCCTCCGGCACCGGATACTTCTCGCCCGCCACCGGCGAATACCGCCAAGACCTCCTCGCACACGCCTTCGGCGGCCGCACGCCTGAACTGCCCAAGGTCATCGGCCCCGCCGAAGCCGCGGGCCACACCGCGGACGGGATCCTGGTCTCGGCCGGAACCGGCGACAACATGGCCGCCGCCCTCGGTCTCGAACTCGTCCCCGGCGACGTCGTCGTCTCGCTCGGCACCAGCGGCACCGTGTTCGGCGTCTCCGAGACGGCGAGCGCCGACCCCTCCGGCATCGTCGCGGGATTCGCCGACGCCACCGGCCGCTTCCTCCCGCTGGCCTGCACGCTCAACGCGGCCCGCGTGCTCACGGCCACGTCCGCGATGCTCGGCGTCGAGCTCGCCGAGTTCGACAAGCTGGCGCTCGCCGCCACACCCGGTTCCGGCGGCCTCACCTTCCTGCCGTACCTCGACGGTGAGCGGACTCCGAACCTCCCGGACGCCAACGGCACGCTCTTCGGCCTGACCCGCGCGAACATGACGCCCGAAAACCTCGCCCGTGCCGCCGTCGAAGGCATGCTGTGCGGCCTCGCCGCCGGTCTCGACGCCCTGCGAGAGCAGGGGCTCGAAGTCGGTCGTGTCCTCCTGATCGGCGGTGGCGCGCAGTCGGCCGCCGTCCGCGCGGTCGCGCCGATCGTGTTCGGTGTGCCCGTCGTCATCCCCGAAGTCGCCGAGTACGTCGCGGTCGGTGCCGCGCGGCAGGCGGCCTGGGCCCTCGCTTCCAGCACGGAACCTCCCCGCTGGCAGGAACAGCACGGCTACACCCCACTCGAGCCGACCGAAGCGGACCGCGCCGAAGGGCACCGGATCCAGCAGCGGCATCTCGAAGCCCGCGAACTCGGGCACGGCATTTCCGCGAAACCGAAAGAGGACTGAACCGATGGCCACGATCACCTACGACAAGGCGACCCGGCGCTACGCGGGCTCCGAGCGGCCCGCCGTGGACGCACTCGACCTCGAGATCGCCGACGGCGAGTTCCTCGTGCTGGTCGGTCCTTCCGGCTGTGGCAAGTCCACCAGCCTGCGGATGCTCGCCGGCCTCGAGGACATCGACGAAGGCGCCGTGTGGATCGGCGACCGCGACGTCACGCAGCTGCCGCCGCGTGCCCGCGACATCGCGATGGTGTTCCAGAACTACGCGCTGTACCCGCACATGACCGTGGGCCAGAACATGGGCTTCGCGCTGAAGATCGCGGGCCGCCCGGCCTCGGAGATCAAGCAGAAGGTGCTCGACGCGGCCAAGCTGCTCGACATCGAGCAGTACCTCGACCGCAAGCCGAAGGCGCTCTCCGGTGGTCAGCGCCAGCGTGTCGCGATGGGCCGCGCCATCGTGCGTGAGCCGCAGGTCTTCCTCATGGACGAGCCGCTGTCGAACCTCGACGCGAAGCTGCGTGTCTCCACCCGTACGCAGATCGCCGCGCTGCAGCGCCGCCTCGGCGTCACCACCGTGTACGTCACGCACGACCAGGTCGAGGCCATGACGATGGGCGACCGGGTCGCCGTCCTCTCGGACGGTCTCCTGCAGCAGTGCGACACCCCGCGCGCCCTGTACGACAAGCCCGCAAACGCTTTCGTCGCCGGATTCATCGGCTCGCCCGCGATGAACCTCGTCACCGCGAAGCTCACCGAAGACGGCGCTGAGCTGGGTGGCGCCCGGGTGCCGCTGACCCGCGAAATCCTCGCCAAGGCCGACGGCGACACGGTCACCCTCGGCTTCCGCCCCGAGTCGCTCGAGGTGACCACCAGCGAAGACGGCACCTTGCCGATCAAGGTCGACCTCGTCGAGGAGCTCGGCTCGGACGCGTACGTCTACGGCAAGCTGGCCGAGACCGACGCCGAGGGCGCGAAGTCGAACGTCGTCACCCGTGTGGACCCGCGCACACCGCCGGCCATGGGCGACACCCTGCACCTGCGGATCCGTCCCGACGAGCTGCACGTGTTCTCCGCCACCGACGGGGCGCGCCTGTCCTGAGCCGGTTCGTGGGAAACTGGTGGTCGTTATGACCGCCAGTTTCCCGCGTGCCGAGGTCGTCATCGACCTGTCCGCCATCCGGCACAACGTCGCCCTGCTCGCTTCCCGCGCCCCCTCGGCCCAGACGATGGCCGTGGTCAAGGCCGACGGCTACGGGCATGGCGCCATCGAGGTCGCCCGGGCCGCCGTCGAGGGCGGCGCCACTTGGCTGGGCACCTGTTCCCTCGGCGAGGCGCTCGCGCTGCGCCGGGCCGGGATCGGGGTCCGGCTCTTCAGCTGGCTCGACACTCCTGAAACCGACTTCGCGCCCGCTGTCGCGGAAGACATCGACGTCGCCGTGAGCTCCCTGGACGAGCTTGCCCGGGTGGCCGACGGCGCGCGCCGGGCACGCGACATTAGCGGGCTAAACGCGATCTGCAGGGTTCACCTCAAGATCGACACCGGGCTCAGTCGAAATGGCTGCCCACCTGCGGAATGGCCGGCCCTCGTCAAGGCCGCGGCGGCCGCGAAGCCGCTCGTCGAGGTCGTCGCGATCTGGTCGCACCTCGCCTGCGCCGACGAGCCGGGCCACCCCTCCATCGACGCGCAAGCGAAGCGGTTCGACGAGGCCTACGACATCGCGCGCGCCGCCGGCCTGAACCCGATGCGGCATATCGCGAACTCCGCCGCCGTGCTGACCAGGCCCGACCTGCACTTCGACCTCGTGCGCCCCGGGATCGCGATCTACGGGCTGAACCCGGTGCCCACCGAAGACGACTTGCGCCCGGCGATGACCTTCAAGTCTTCCGTCGTGCTCACGAAGCGGATCCCGTCCGGCGAATCGGTTTCGTATGGCCACAGCTGGACGGCCGAGCGCGACACGACCCTCGCCCTGGTCCCGGTCGGCTACGCGGACGGCGTGCCGCGGTCGCTGTCCGGGCGGATGGACGTCCTCCTCGCCGGAAAGCGTCGGCCGGTCGTCGGTCGCGTCTGCATGGACCAGCTCATCGTCGACTGCGGAGACGCCGAGCCGTCCATCGGCAGCGAGGTGATCCTGTTCGGCAAGGACGGGCCCACGGCGCGGGAATGGGCCGACAAACTGGGGACGATCGACTACGAGATCGTGACTTCGATGTACCGGCCGCGCGTCCACCGCACGTATCTGGAGGCAGGCTCGTGACACCTTCACGGAGACTGCTGGCCATCGTCGGCGGCGTCGGGGCGGTGGCCACCGGCACCGCCGCGGCGATCGCCGTCGCCGCACAGCAGCGGCGGCAGAGTGAGGATCCGTTCGTGGACGAGCCGTTGGGGGACCTCGCACCGGATAGGACCTCGACAGTGGCGGCGGAGGACGGCACGCCGCTCGCGGTCGAGGAGATCGATCCGGCCGATGGGGGAGAACCGGAGCTGACCGTCGTCGGTGTGCACGGTTTCGCGTTGTCGAAGCGCTGCTGGCATTTTCAGCGGCGAGACCTCGCGTCGCTGAAGCTGCCGCGGGTGCGTCAGGTGTACTTCGACCATCGCGGGCACGGGCAATCCGGCGCCGCGACCGCCGAGACCAGCACCATCGAGCAGCTGGCGCGCGACCTCGACATGGTCCTGCGCTCGGTGGTGCCGGAGGGGCCCATCGTGCTCATGGGGCACTCGATGGGCGGCATGGTGATCATGGAGCTCGCCGCGGAGCATCCCGAACTGTTCGACGACCGGGTCTGCGGCGTCGCGTTCATCGCGACCGCGGCGGGCGAAGTCGGCGCTCGGGGGCTTCCGAGATCACTGCTCTCGAAGTACAACCCGCTCACGCGGGGCGTCGGCGGGCTGGCCGGATGGCAGCCTGGGCTCGTCGAGTTCGTGCGCGCGGCAGGAGGGCAGCTGACCCGGCAGGCAGTGCGCCGGCTGGCCTTCGGCAGCCGTGACGTGTCTCCTCGACTTGTCGACTTCATGCTGGAAATGCTCGAAGTCACGCCGGTGCGCGGGCTGGTGAACTTCGTCGACACGCTCGGCAGCCACAACCGGTACGCCGCGCTCGCCGGGTTGAAGCACGCGCACGTGCTGGTCGTCGGCGGGGATTCCGACCGGTTCACGCCGATCGCACACGCCGAGCGGATCGCGGCGGAGCTGCCCGACGCGGAGCTGGTGCGCGTCCGCGGCGCGGGGCACATGGTGCAGCTGGAACAACCCGAACTGGTGAACAGCCACCTGATCGACTTGGTGCAACGGTGCACCGGCACCGATGGTGAGACTTCCGAACGGCGGACCTGGTGGTGGCAACGCTGATGAATTTCGCTTTCCCGACTCCCGAATCGACCATGGATTTCGGGCGTGAGCTCGGACGTTCGCTGCGCGCGGGCGATCTGGTGCTGCTCGCCGGGCCGCTCGGGGCGGGCAAGACGACGCTGACCCGCGGGATCGCGGACGGTCTCGGGGTCGGCGGGCGGGTCAGCTCGCCGACGTTTGTGCTGGCGCGGGTGCATCCGGCTGGGGCTTCCGGGGTCGCGCTGGTGCACGTCGACGCGTACCGGCTCGGTGGGGATCTCTCGCAGCTGGACGACCTGGACCTCGACACCGAACTGGAGCGGTCGGCCCTGGTCGTCGAGTGGGGCGAGGGCACCGCCGAACGGCTGTCGGACGACTACCTCGTCGTGCGCCTGGAGCGCAGGGAAGACGATGTCCGCCTGGTCACCCTGGAGCCACACGGCACCTGGACGTCCCGCACGCCCGACCTGCGTTTAGCGGGCTAATCGCGATCCGCGGGCGCGACCTGCGTTTAGCCCCCTAATCGCGATCTGCGGGCACCGGATCGCGATTAGGGGGCTAAACGCAGGTCGGCGGGGCCGACGACGGAGCGCGCGATTCCCAGGTCGACCAGGTCTTGGGGGCGCAGCCGCAGTCGGTCCGCGAGGGCGGGGACTTCGTCGGCGGGCAGCTTGAGGATCGCCGCGGCCGCTTCCGGCGAGGTCACCGAGAAGTACGCGTTGGGGGTCACCCACGTCGACCCCGGCGCCGCGAACGCGAGCGCGCCCCCGGAGCCGCCTTCCCCGATCACCAGCGTCGTGATCGGCACGACCGCGCTCGCGACCACCTCGAACAACTCCGCGATCGCCCCGCCCGCCCCGGCCCGCTCGGCCGCCTCGTCGTTCGCCGCTCCGGGAGTGTCGACGAGGGTGAGGACCGGAATTCCGAGCCTCGACGCGAGCCGCACGAGACGCGCCGCCGTCCGAAATCCAGCGGGCGACGTCGGCGTACCGCACTGGGCCGCGTACGCGATCGCTCGGCCGCTGCGCCAGCCGAAGCCGCACAGGACACCGGAGTCGACTCCGCCGCACCTGTCGCCCGAGACCTCCTCACGCCAGTCGAAGTACGCATCGAGATACTCCGCTGCCCGAGGCCGCTCGGCAGAGCGCGCGGCTTGGACCGCGTCCCATCCGCTTTCGGGCAAGTCCGTCGCTCCGAGCGCGCCAGGCGGCGCCGCGGCCTCCAGCGTCGGCGAAGTCAGAAGCCGCAGCCATCGTTCCAACGCCGCAGGTAAGTCGGCTGACGCCACGATCTGGTCGACCTGGCCCCACGCGAGCTTCGCTTCGGCCGTGTACGCATCTGGAGAAGCGCCGGCAGGCCGCACCCGGGAACCGGCGAAGCCGACCTGCGCCCCGGGCAGCGCGAGAACGACGTCCGCGCTCGCGCCGAGGGTCGCCCAGCCGCCGCCCGTCGTCGGATCGCGCAGCACCGAGACCTGCGGCACCGACCGGGCTCCGGCCGCCGCCCGCGCGATGCGCTGCAGCTGCGAAAGCGCCCGCATCCCGTGCTGCATGCGGCTGCCGCCGGTCGCGATCAGCGACACCACCGGCAACCCGGATGCGACCGCCCGCGCGAAGGCCGCTTCGACGCGGTCACCGGTCCGCTGACCGATCGACCCGCCCAGGAACCCGAACTCGAAGGCGATCACGACCGCCTCGACGTCACCGATCCTGGCGGTCCCGCAGAGCACGGACTCGTCTTCACCGGTCCGCTCTTCGGCGGCCTCACGGGCCGAGCGGTAGCCCGGCCAGCCGATCGGACCGTCGTCCGGTTCTTCGGAACGCGGAACGGCCAGATCCTCGAAACCGGTCGCGATCTCCTTGATGACAGACCGCGCCGACGGCCTGCTCATCCGAGTGCCCGCTTCATGACCTTGCCCATGTCGTTGCGTGGCAACGCCTCCAGGTAGCGGACCACCCGAGGCCGTTTGTGCGGCGACAACAGGCGTGAGACGTGGTCGGCGAGTTCCGACTCCGCCGGGCGTTCTCCATCGGGCACCACCCAGGCCACGATGCGCTCGCCGAGGTCGTCGTCGGGCTCGCCGGTCACCGCCACCTCAGCGACGCCGGGATGCTCCATCAGCGCGTTCTCGATCTCGCCCGCGCCGATCTTGTAGCCGCCGCTCTTGATCAGATCCGTCGCCTTCCGGCCGACGATTTTCACGTACCCGGCCGCGTCGCGGGTCGCCATGTCGCCGGTCCGGAACCAGCCGTCGTCGAAGGCGGCTTCCGTGGCGTCGGGGCGGTTCAGGTACTCGGTGAACAGGTTCGGCCCGCGGACCTGGATCTCGCCAACGGTCTCGATCTCCTCGACGGGCTCGCCCGCTTCGTCGACCAGCCGAAGATCGACGTCGCGCAGCGGGACGCCGACGGTGCCGGGGACGTGCTCGCCGTCGGCGCGGATGCTGGTGTTCATGAGGGTTTCGGTCATTCCGTAGCGCTCGATCACGCGCCGGCCGGTCGCCGCGGTGATGCGCTGGTGGTCGTGGACGGGCAGTGCGGCCGACCCGGAGACGAGCAGCCGGGCGCTGCTGAGCGCTTCGGCGAGCGACGAGTCTTCACCGACTTCGCCCGCGATGCGGTGGTACATGGTCGGGACGCCGAACATCATCGTCGCTCCGGAGGCGAGTTCGCGTGCGACGCCTTCGGTGGAGAAGCGACCGAGATGCCGGACCGAGCCGCCGCGCCGGAGCGGGCCGAGAATGCCGAGGATCAGGCCGTGCACGTGGAACAGCGGGAGTCCGTGGACCAGGACGTCGTCGGCGGTCCATTCCCAGGCGTCCTCGAGCGCGTCGAGGGTGGTCGAAATGGCGCGCCGGGGGAGGACGACGCCCTTGGGCGGGCCGGTGGTGCCGGAGGTGTAGACGATCAGCGCCGGGGCTTCGGCGTCCGGTTCCGCAGGGAGATCGACCGATGTGCCTTCGAGAACGATGCCGCGGCGCGGCAGGCCGCTGAGCCCTGCGGGCAGGTCGGCGCCCGGTTCGGCGAGAACCAGGACGGGCTCGCTGTCGGTGAGGATGTGCGCGAGCTCGCGCTCGCCGATCTTCGGGTTGAGCGGGATGGCGGGGACGCCGGCGATCAGGGCGGCGACGATGGCGACGCTGGTGTGCACTGTGGGCGTCGCCCAGACGGCGACGCGGCCGTCCGGCAGGTCGCGGGCGAGTGTGCCGGCGATGGCCGCCACGTCGTCGTAGGTGAGGGAGGTGTCGCCGAAGCGGAGCGCCTCCTTGGCCGAGCCGCTCGCCAGCGTGGGGAACATCCGATCGGGCACCGTGTGACCTCCTGCTCGACTCCGCCGGCCGGGGCGCTTGGAGCCAAGGAACCCCGCTTTCGGAACCGTACCCGCGCAAGCCGCCCACACCCTGCGACCTGCTTCACACCCCTCCGCCGACCTGCGTTTAGCCCCCTAATCGCGATCTGTGGGTCCGGAAGGCGAGGACCCGCCGGCTCGCCTTTAGCGGGCTAACTGCGATCCGGTGGGCGGGGATCCAGATCGCGTTTCGCCCCCTAATCGCGATCCGGTGGGCGGGGGTGTGGGGTCCGGCGGCAGGGCCGGTGCGCGTCGCGTTTAGCGGGCTAAACGCGATCCGGCGCAGGGGAGCGGCCACGTCACCCGACCTGCGTTTAGCCCCCTAATCGTGATCCGGGGCGCTGGTCGTAGGCTGGGTAACCGTGCTGGTACTGGCCATCGACACCTCGACCCCGGCGGTCACCGCGGGCCTCGTCGCCCTGGACGGCGACGTCCTCGAGTCACGCGGCGACCGTGTCACGGTCGACCCGCGCGCCCACGGCGAGCTGATCACGCCCCACGCCCTCGAAGCCGTCGAGGCCGCGGGCGTTACCCTTCGCGACCTCGACGCCATCGTCTGCGGCGTCGGCCCCGGCCCCTTCACCGGCCTTCGCGCCGGCATGGCCACCGCCGCGTCGCTCGCCCACGCCCTCGGCATCCCCGCCCACCCGGTCTGCAGTCTCGACGCCATCGCCGCCGACGTCGCCCCCGGCGAAGCGCCCTTCCTCGTCCTCACCGACGCGAGGCGCCGCGAGGTCTACTGGGCCGCGTACGCCGCCGACGGCTCCCGCACCGACGGCCCTCACGTCGAGCGGCCCGCGGACCTCCAGACCACCATCAAGGTCGCCGCGGGCGACGGCGCCCTCCTCTACGCGGACACCCTCGGCGTCCAGCCGATCGAGCCGCGCTTCCCGTCGCCTCTCGGGTTGGTCAAGGCAGCCGACTTCGGCGCAGAGCCCGCCCCGCTCACCCCGCTCTACCTTCGCCGCCCCGACGCCGTCGAACCGGCCGCGCGCAAGAAGGTGACCACGCCGTGAGGCTGGAACCCTTACGCCGCAAGGACATTCCCCGCTGTGTCGAGATAGAGAAGATCCTCTTCCCCGGCGATTCACCCTGGACCGCCTACGCCTTCCACGCCGAACTCGACGGCGGCGGCTACTACCTGGTCGCCCGTCCGGATGAGAGCGACGAGGTCATCGGGTACGCCGGGCTCGCCGTCGTCGGCCGCCGCGGCGACTACGAGGCGAGCATCCACACGATCGGCGTCGACCCCGGCCACCAGCGCAGGGGCATCGGCACCACGCTCTTGAAGGCGCTCCTCGATCGCGCGGACGAACTCGCCGCGCCGGTCTTCCTCGAAGTCCGCACCGACAACGACGCGGCGATCACGCTCTACGAGCGGCACGGTTTCGAACGCGTCGGCCTCCGGAAGCGTTACTACCAGCCTTCCGGCGCCGACGCCTACACGATGGCCCGCCCGCGGGCCCAGGTCCGAGACGAGGTGGCGGGCTGATGCCGCGCATCATCATGGGCATCGAGAGTTCGTGCGACGAGACCGGTGTCGGCCTCGTCCGCCTGCACGACGACGACACGGTCGAACTCCTCGCCGACGAGGTCGCCTCCAGCGTCGACCAGCATGCTCGCTTCGGTGGCGTCGTCCCCGAGGTCGCCAGCCGCGCGCACCTGGAGGCGATGGTCCCGACGGTCGAGCGCGCCTTCGACAAGGCCGGGCTGAAACTGTCCGATGTGGACGCGATCGCGGTCACCGCGGGCCCCGGTCTCGCGGGCGCGCTGCTGGTCGGCGTCGCCGCGGCCAAGGCGTACGCCGCCGCGCTCGACATCCCGCTCTACGGCGTCAATCACCTCGCCGGGCACATCGCCGTCGACACGCTCCAGCACGGCCCGCTGCCCGACCGCTGTCTCGCCCTGCTCGTGTCGGGCGGGCACACGCAATTGCTTCTGGTGGACGACATCGCGTCCGAGATCACCGAGCTCGGGTCCACTGTGGACGACGCGGCGGGCGAGGCCTACGACAAGGTCGCCCGCGTGCTCGGCCTGCCGTACCCCGGCGGCCCGCCCATCGACAAGGCCGCCAAGAACGGCGACGGCGCGGCCATCGCGTTCCCCCGCGGGATGACCGGGCCGCGCGACGCCAAGTTCGACTTCTCCTTCTCCGGCCTGAAAACCGCCGTCGCCCGCTGGGTCGAAGGCGCCGAACGCCGCGGTGAGGAGATTCCCGTGGACGACGTCGCCGCGTCGTTCCAGGAGGCCGTCGCCGACGTGCTCACGATGAAGGCGATCCGCGCGGCCAAGGAACACGGCGTCGACACGCTGGTGATCTCCGGCGGCGTGGCGGCGAATTCGCGACTGTCCGAACTCGCCGCCGAGCGCTGCGCCGAAGCCGGGATCACCCTGCGGGTTCCTCGGCCGCGGCTGTGCACCGACAACGGCGCGATGATCGCCGCGCTCGGCGCCCACGTGGTCGCCGCCGGACGGCCGCGGGCATCGCTCGATTTCTCCGCGAATCCGGCGCTGCCGGTGCAGATCGTCTCGATCTAACGGGATTCGGCGACGGTGCGTGGCGCCGGAGCGAGATTGAGCAGTTCTTCCAGCGCGGCCACCGACAGCGCGGCGGCATTGCCGTCACCGTAAGGATTTCCGGCGTGCGTCGGATGAAGGTCGCCACGGAGGACCTTCGCCGCGGTGTCCGCGATGAGGCCGGTGTCCGTCCCGACCAGCCAGGCGCAGCCCGCCTCGATCGCTTCGCGCCGCTCGGTGACGTCGCGTAGCACCAGGACGGGGGTGCCGAAGGTCGGCGCTTCCTCTTGGATACCACCGGAATCGGTCAGGACGAGCTCGGCGAGCCGCAGCGCGCGCACGAGGTCGGGATATTCGAGCGGCTCGGTGATCGTCACCCGCGGCGTTCCGCCGAGCGCGGTCGTCACCTGATCCCGCACGGCCGGATTGGGATGCACCGGGAACAGCACTTGGACGTCGCTGTGCTCCGCGACGATCAGTTCGATGGCCGCGAGCGTGCGGCTCAGTGGCTCGCCCCAGGACTCGCGCCGATGCGACGTCACGAGGACGAGACGTTCGCCCGCCTCGGCGATTTCCATCTCCAGCAAGGCGAGGGCGGTGTCCCTCGCCGGGAGATCCCGCTCGGCGATCGCGATCACGGCGTCGACGACAGTGTTGCCGGTGACGGCGATCCGTTGGCGCGGAACACCTTCCGTGCGCAGCGCGGCCGCGGCGGCCGGTGTCGGCGCGAGATGCAGAGCGGCGATGCGCGAGATCATCTGCCGCGTCCCCTCTTCGGGGAAGGGCGCGGCGAGGTCGTGCGTGCGCAGGCCGGCCTCCAGATGCACGACCGGGATGCCCTGCCAGAACGCGGCGAGCGCGCCGGCCAGCCCCGTCGTCGTGTCGCCTTGGACGACGACCGCGGCCGGGGCGACACGACGCAGCACGTCGTCGAGTGCGGGCAGCAGCCCGGAAACGAGTTCCGCCTGGGTGCCGGTGGTCCTGGGCGGGGTGTCGAGCCAGGCGTCGACCGGCAGTCCGAACGGGATCAGCGCCTGTTCGACCATGCCCTGATGCTGTCCGCTGTGGACGACGAAGGGCCGTAGGTGCGGGTGCTCCGCCAGGGCCAACGCCAGCGGCGCGAGCTTGACCGCCTCCGGCCGCGTTCCGGCCAGCAACATCACATCCACGCGTTCGCGCTCCTCATCCACGTTTCGAGTGTCCCGCACAACGCGGGTGATGGCCGCCGGCGCGCGAGGGGCCCACGCCGGCGGCCGTTCCGTCCGGGGAAGCGTCAGCTCCCCATCTCGCCGAGCCGTTTCGTGCGGCGGTAGCCCGCGATGACCGCGATGGTTCCGAGAACCAGCAGGATCACCCCGACGGCCAGCCACCAGCCGACGTCGGCCCCGGTGGCGGCGAGGGCACCCACCCCGCCACCGGCGACGCCGACTCCGGCGCCAGGCAACTTGTACATTTCGACCTCACTTCACCCAGGTCAGGCGGTGGTCGCCGGACGCCGGTTGCGGACGACGCGGATACCGACCGGGATGGCGACGGCACCGAGCAGGCCGAGACCGATCCACAGCCCCGCGCCCGAAGCGAGCGGCACGGGCAGGCCGGCCGGGCCACAGGTCGCCGACGAGACGATCACGTCGCCGGAACCGAGCGGGGTGAGGGCTTCGCCGAGCAGCTTCACGTGGATGGCGTTGACCGTGAGGCTGCCGTCCTGGTTCTTGATCTGCTCGTTCAGGATGATCGTCGCGACGTTGACGGTGCCGAGGCCGACCTTGATCTGCGTGTTCGGCGCGGGCGTCGAGTCGACCGTCCCCGCGCTGCCGAGGTTCGCGCCGACCAGGTTGGTCGCACCCTGCACACCCTTCTGGGTCGCGGTGCAGGTGGCTTCGACGACCTTCACGCCGACCGTGCCGAGAGCGCTCTTCAGCAGCGGCAAGCCGACGTCGGCGGTGCTGGCCTTGGCGGTGACGGCGCCGGAGTTCTCGTCGCGCTTGGCTTCGGTGTTGATCGCGCCCGCGGTGAGCACACCGGTGAGGTCGACCTTCGCGAGGCTGTTGGTGGTCGGCCCGGAGGTCTTCGCCTCGGCGAGCGGTCCGGCTTTCACCGCGTCGAGGCCGAGGAGCTTCACATCGACCTTGACGCCGTACGCGGAGCCGTCGCCGGGGGCCGCCGAGGCGGGCGCCGCGCCGGCGATGGCCACGCTCGCCACCACAGCGGCGAGCAGTCCACCTCGTCGCAAGAGGTGCGTGTTCTTCAACTGGTCCTCCGAATTGATTTCGTGGGGGAGTTTCTCTTGATCTGCGGTCGACACGAAGGCACAACCGTCGCGGACGAATCCTCAGCTGGCCTGACTCGGCTCGCGGATCGTCTATCGCCGAGTGTTTCTTAAATTGAACAGAAAACTGCGAGGATCACCGGATCAGGTGGTCTTGCGGACATTTACCGCAGGTCGCCGAAGGCTTCACCCTTTCGGCCTAGTCAGTTTCTCCACGATCGTGCCGAAAGGGCCCATGATCACGTTGGAAATGCGAACCCCGGTCGAAAGGGCCGGTTCCCGCTGACTTACTCTCGTCGGCGAGTTCCTGTCCGCTGCGCCGGATCCCCGTCGTCTGCTGCGTCTTTCCTGAGAGGGTCACCGTGGCCGTTGCGAGCGCTCCCTTGCCGAGTTCCAGCCGGTTTCCGCTGCGTATGGCGGTACTGGCGGTGCTCGCCGTCGCGGTCGGCCTGGTGCTGGCCGAACGCCTGTACCGGGTTTTCGAAGTCCAGCTCTCCGGTCTGATACTGAGAGTCATCACCACATCGGGTGTCTTCGTCGCCGGTGAACGCGAGACTGTCTACTTTGGGTTGTCGGGCGATACTCCACTCGGGTTGAGAATGACTCCGGAATGCTCGTCGGCGTTCATGTTGCTGCCACTGCTCCTGGTGACCGCCGTCATGTTGTATTTCCGTCCGGGAAATGCGAAGCGGCTCTTCACTTCGTTGCTCATTTCCGCGATCGTCGTCATTCTTGTCAATCAGATGAGGGTTTTGGCCATCGTCGGGCTGGTGAACGTGATGGGTATCGACGAAGGCTATTACTGGGGTCACACCCTGCTCGGTTCGATGGTCAGCGTCCTCGGCGGCGCGATCGCCCTCGTGCTGTTCGTCTGGCTGAGCACCCGCAAGCCCCGTGCCGAACGCGTGGCCGCCTGATGGGCGGCGGCTCGATCAAGATCCTTCTGGCGATCACCCAGGCCTTCGCGCTCACGATGAGCGTGGCGTTCATCGTGTACGTGGTCGTGATCGTCGTGCCGTACCTGCGGCGCAAACCCGCGCCCGTCGGTGACGCCGCCGACTTCACCTGGCACTTCTTCGTCCCGTGCCGGGACGAACAGACCGTCATCCGGGAAACGGTGCGGTACCTGCGGTCGACGTTCCGGCACGCGCACGTCTGGGTCGTCGACGACGACTCCGAGGACCGCACGGCCCGCGTGGTCCGGTCGATCTGGCGGCGCAACGGCGGCTACGACCCGTACCTGCATCTCGTTCCCCGGCGCCGTCCGGAGGCGAGGACGGGCAAGGGCGACGCGCTCAACGCCGCCTACCAGGCGCTCAACGATTGGATGGGCCCGGACGCGAGCCGGGACGACGTGGTCGTCGTGGTCGTCGACGCGGACGGGCGGCCGGCGGCGAACTGCCTGGAGGTGTGCGCCGCGGACCATCTCTTCGGCGACGAGACGATCGGCGCGGTGCAGCTCGACGTCTGGATGGGCAACGCCGGGACCCGGCCGCCGGGGAAGAACTGGTTCTCCCGTGCGTTCGGGCTGAAGCTGGCGCAGATGCAGGATCTCGAGTTCCGCACGGCCATCGCGGCCATCCAGACCTCGCGCGGCTTCACCGGCACGATCTCCATGGGCGGCAACGGTCAGTTCACCCGGCTGTCCGCATTGGACTCGATCGCCGGGCCGGACGAACAGCCGTGGCGCGGTTCGCTGCTGGAGGATTTCGAACTCGGCGTGCATCTGCTGACCGCGGGCTGGCGGACCGGCTACACCCCGGATTCCCATGTGAAACAGGAAGGTCTGTACAGCCTGCGGCGCTTCCTGGTGCAGCGCACGCGCTGGGGCCAGGGCACGATGCAGTGTTCGCGGTATCTCCGGCGGATCTGGGATTCGCCGCACGTGAGCACGCTGGGCGCGGCGGAGATGATGTACTACCTCGCGCAGCCGTGGATGCAGCTGCTCGGCTCGCTGCTGTACCCGATCCCGTTCATCCTGCTGCTCTTCAGCACCGCCGGGGATCCGGCGCAGGTGTGGACCTGGTTCGCCGACGACGGCGCGTGGATCCTGTTCGCCATCTACGGCTCGTTCGGGCTGCTGCCGTTCATCGTGTGGGGCCCGATCTACCAGTTCAAATGCCTGAAGAGCCGCAATGTCCTACGTGGACTGGGGATGGGCTTCGCCTACGCGCTGTACATCTACACGTTCTACATCACGTCGTGGCGCGCGCTGTTCCGGCTGGTGCGCGGCCGCAACGGCTGGTCGAAGACGCGGCGGAACACCGAGCACGCCCCCGGGGTCAAGGTCGCGCTGGACTCCTGACCCCGGGGACGGCCTCTACAGGGCGGGCAGGACCCGGACGTCGTCCGCCTTCACGAAGGCGATGCGGTGTCCGAACTGGATCTGCACGTACTTCGTCTTGCCCTTGACGACCACGTGGTTCGCCGGGTCGAACGTCGTCGCCGAGTAGTACTCGGAACCGAGCAGATTGCCGACGGAGTACCGCTGCCCGGCCGAGAACGTGTACGGCAGCGGGACGACCTGCTGCACCGGCACGTTCGCCGGGTAGGCCTCGGCTTCGGGATACGCGCGGCCGAACACCGGCACGGTCGCCAGGCCCGGCTTCGGGGTGACGACCAGGCCGAACGTCGGGCTCGTCGTGCGCTGGTCGCGGAACCAGCCCTTCTGGCCGAGGTACCAGATCGCCGTCCAGCCGTCGCGGCGCTCGGCGACGACGTACCGCTGGCCGGTCTCCGCCCGGCTGCCGATGTCGGAAACGGCCATCGTGCTCGCCGAACCGTCCGGGCGCAGGCCGATGTCCTTGAGCAGCGGTGCGGTGTCGTTCGGCTCGCTGCGCAGTACGACCGAACCGGAACCCCTTGCCGGGCAAGGCTTTCCCGCGGTCTCGCAGCCGGTGAAGGCGGGCTGGTTCGAGGCGAAGTCCGGGGTGATGGTCACCAGCGGCGAGCCCGGGCGGCCGAAACCGGAAAGCGGCGCGCCCATCAGGTCGAAGTAGTGCGCCCAATCCCAGTACGGGCCCGGATCCCAGTGCATGCCCCGGATCGTCGACGGGAGCGTGCCGGGGACGTTGTCGTGGCCGAGGATGTGTGCGCGGTCGAGCGGGATGTCGTACTTCCGCGCGAGGTAGCCGACGAGCTTCGCGGAGGTGCGGTACATCGCCTCCGTGTACCAAGTGCCCTTCGCGGCGAAGCCCTCGTGCTCGATGCCGACGGACTTCGCGTTGACGTACCAGTTGCCCGCGTGCCAGGCGACGTCCTTGGTCGGCACGTGCTGCGCGATCTGGCCGTCGGACGAGCGGATCGTGTAGTGCCAGCTCACGTACGTCGGGTCGGTGACCAGGTCCATCGCCGTGTCCCAGTAGCCCTCGGTGTCGTGGATGATGATGTATTCGACCTTCTGGCTCGTCGGCCGGTCCGCCTTGTCGTGATTGCCGTAGTCGTTGTTCGGCAGCTCCTGGTACGGCGCCGGCACCGAAAGGCACGAGATCTTCTTCGGGCACTCGATCTTCGGGTCGTCGGCCTGGGCGCGCGCCGGGCTCACCGGTGACGCGGCGAGGGTGACGTTCTGGCCGTCGTCGGTCCTGCGGCTGACGCCCTTGGAGATGGTGTCGAAGACTTCGTCGGCGAAGGACTGAGCCCCCTCCGCGTCCTTCGCGCCGCTGTAGCGCTCGACAGCCGCCCGCCAGTCGCCGGTCTCGCGCTGGTACTTGGCCAGCAGTGCGGCGCCACCGCGGATGTTCTGGGTGGTGTTCGTGCGCAGTGTCGCGACGTCCTGGCCGATCAGCGCGGCCGCGTCGTCGATCGTCTGGAGGCCGGGCGGGGGAGGCTTCGGCGCCGGAGTCGCAGGGAGTTTGGCCGGGCGGGCGTCGTCGCCGCGCGGGTCCTCCTCGCCTTCGTCGTGATGCGTGCCGGTGCCCGCTTCGCGCAGGTCGGTCAGGTGCATCGGGCCGTACCCGGCGGACGTGCTGGGCGTGCCCGCGTTGAAGTCCCAGCGCGACTCCAGGAAGGAGACGCCGAGCAGGACGTTCTCGGGAACGCCGAACTCCTGCGCGGCTGCCGCGAAGTCCCGCTGACGCTGCTGGTCCGCGGGGGCGGCTTCAGCGGGGACGGCGGTGAGGAGTCCGGCGGTGAGGCTGAGGATCGCGAGCCCGGCGGTCCGTCTGGACCGGCGCCGGAGCGGCGCGAGGGAAACGGGACGGAAGGGACGCGGCATGGGCGTATACCCCCAGTGACTAGGTCTGCTGAACAGGACCGACCCCAATGGTCGGAACCTAACCAGAAACCGGCTTGGTCCGTAAGGCCCCTCCGGATCGCGATTAGGGGGCTAAACGCAGGTCGGTGGCAGGGTGGGAGGCATGGAGCTTCTGCGGGAGAAGGACCACGTCTTCCTCGACTTCGACGGGCCGGTGTGCGACGTGTTCGCCAGGCTGCCGGCGAGCGAGGTGGCGGACAGGCTCAAACGTCTCATCGAACCCGAGGTGCTCGACTCGGCCGATCCGTTCGACGTGCTCCGGTTCGCGGCCTCCTGCGGTCCGAACACCGCGCACGTCGTCGAGCGGCAGCTCAGCCGCTTCGAAGGGGAGGCCGTCGCCCTGATCTCGCCGTCACCCGGACTCGCGGACGTGCTGCGTGACTGGCGTGCGCAGGGATTCACGGTGACGATCGTCAGCAACAACTCGGTCGACGCGGTCCGGGCGTTTCTGGGGCTGCACGAACTCGCCGAGCTCGTTCGCGGGATCAGCGCGCGGACGTCGAGCGATCCCGCGAGGCTCAAGCCACAGCCGGCGCTCCTCGACGCCGCGGTGAAGGCCCTCGGCACGTCGCCGGGGCAGTGCGTCATGGTCGGCGACTCCGTCGCGGACATCCTGGCCGCTCGCGCCGCCGGCGTCGCATCGATCGCCCTGGCGAAGACACCAGCCAAGCGCCGGACCCTCGCGGCCCTCGACCCCGATGCCCTGGTGACCGACCTCGCCGACCTGCGTTTAGCCCCCTAATCGCGATCCGGTGGTCCGGGGCGGAACCAAAACGGCCGGTCAGGGGCTCGCGGACAAGGTGAGCGGACCCTCCTTGCGAAGCTGGCACTCACATGGCTAGAGTGCTAATTGCACGGCCCGAACACGCCCCGGCACCCGCGACGGCGGGGGTGGTAGGAGCCGTAACTAATCCTGCCAACGCTTTCGACGACCGTGGAGGTCAACCCGGTGAGCGTGAACATCAAGCCGCTCGAGGACAAGATCGTTGTCCAGACGAGTGAGGCCGAGGAGACGACCGCTTCCGGCCTCGTCATCCCCGACACCGCCAAGGAGAAGCCCCAGGAGGGCAAGGTTCTGGCCGTGGGCCCGGGCCGCATCGACGACAAGGGCAACCGCGTTCCGCTGGACGTGGCTGTCGGCGACGTCGTCATCTACTCCAAGTACGGCGGCACCGAAGTGAAGTACAACGGTGAGGACTACTTGATCCTTTCCGCTCGCGACGTGCTGGCCGTCATCAACTGACGTCCGCTCTCAGCGCATGACGCCCCGGGCCCCGCATTGCCGGGGACCGGGGCGTTCGTGTTTTCCGAGCTTTAGAACTGGAAGGTAAGCGGAACAGGCCATGCCCAAGCAGATCAGTTTCGACGAGGACGCTCGTCGCGCGCTCGAGCGCGGGGTGAACAAGCTCGCCGACGCGGTCAAGGTCACCCTCGGCCCGCGCGGTCGCCACGTCGTGCTCGACAAGAAGTTCGGTGGCCCGACCATCACCCTCGACGGCGTCACCGTCGCTCGTGAGATCGAGCTCGACGACGCGTTCGAGAACCTCGGCGCCCAGCTCGCCAAGAGCGTCGCCACCAAGACCAACGACGTCGCCGGTGACGGCACCACGACCGCGACCGTGCTCGCGCAGTCGCTGGTGAAGGTCGGCCTTCGCAACGTCGCCGCCGGTGCGAACCCGACCGCCGTCGGCCGTGGCATCGAGGCCGCCGCGGAGAAGGTCATCGCCGTCCTCAAGGAGAAGGCGACCCCGGTCAAGGGTCGCGACAACATCGCCCAGGTCGGCACCGTCACCTCGCGTGACGCGGCCATCGGCGCCCTGCTCGGCGAGGCCGTCGAGCGGGTCGGCGAAGACGGTGTCATCACGATCGAGGAGTCGTCCACGCTGGCGACCGAGCTCGTGATCACCGAGGGTGTGCAGTTCGACAAGGGTTTCCTGTCGGCGCACTTCGCGACCAACCCGGAGGAGCAGAAGGCGATCCTCGAGGACGCCTACATCCTGCTCGTCCGCGAGAAGATCTCGGCGCTGGCCGACCTGCTCCCGGTGCTGGAGAAGGTCGTCGAGGCCAAGAAGCCGCTGCTGATCATCGCCGAGGACGTCGACGGCGAAGCGCTGTCCACCCTCGTGGTGAACTCGCTGCGCAAGACGATCACCGCCGTCGCGGTCAAGGCGCCGTTCTTCGGTGACCGCCGCAAGGCGTTCCTGGACGACCTCGCGGTCGTCACCGGCGGCGAGGTCATCTCGGCCGAGATCGGGCACAAGCTGTCCGAGACCACGCTGGCCCAGCTGGGCAACGCCCGCCGGATCGTCGTCACCAAGGACGACACCACGCTCGTCGACGGTGCCGGCACCAAGGACGACATCGCCGGACGCGTCGCGCAGATCCGCAAGGAGATCGAGAACACCGACTCCGACTGGGACCGCGAAAAGCTGCAGGAGCGGCTGGCGAAGCTCGGCGGTGGTGTCGCGGTGATCAAGGTCGGCGCGGCCACCGAGACCGAGCTGAACGAGCGTAAGCACCGCATCGAGGACGCCGTGGCTTCGACCAAGGCGGCCGTCGAAGAGGGCATCCTGCCCGGCGGTGGCTCGGCGCTCGTGCACGCGGTCAAGGAGCTCGACGGCGGTCTCGGCCTCGAGGGCGACGAAGCGACCGGTGTGCGCATCGTCCGCGACGCGCTGTCCGCCCCGCTGTTCTGGATCGCGACCAACGCGGGCCACGAGGGCGCGGTCATCGTGAACAAGGTCCAGGAGCAGAGCTGGGGGCACGGCTTCAACGCCGCCACCGGCGAGCTCACCGACCTGCTGGCCGCCGGCATCGTCGACCCGGTCAAGGTGACCCGGTCCGCGGTGGCGAACGCCGCTTCCATCGCCCGGCTCGTGCTCACGACGGAGAGCTCCGTCGTCGAGAAGCCGGTCGAGGAGGAGCCCGCCGCGGCCGGTCACGGCCACGCGCACTAGTTCCATCCCTGAAGCGGGGCGGTACTCCAGCCGGAGTGCCGCCCCGCTTTGCTGCGCCCGCGCGCCCGACCTGCGTTTCGCGGGCTAAACGCGATCTGGGTGGCCTGGGTGACCGCGGCCGCGCTGACCTGCGTTTCGCGGGCTAAACGCGATCCGGGTCGCGCGAGGGCCCACAGCCGCCCGACCTGCGTTTAGCCCCCTAAACGCGATCCGGCGCCGGAGACGCGGAAGGGCGGCACCCCACCCGGATGCCGCCCTTCCGCGTCGCCGACTCGGCCGGATCAGCCGTTCGACATGCTCAATTGGCGCTTGTCCGCCTTGATGATGTGCTCGCGTTCCGATTCCGACAGCCCGCCCCAGATCCCATACGGCTCGTGCACGGCGAGCGCGTGGTTCCGGCACATGGCCAGTACCGGGCAAGCCAGGCACACGGCTTTGGCCCTCGCCTCGCGGCGGGCTCTGGCCGGCCCGCGCTCGCCGTCAGGGTGAAAGAAGGACGCGCTGTCCATGCCTCGGCACGACCCTTCGAGCTGCCAGTCCCATACATCCGCGTTGGGCCCCGGGAGCCTGCGTGTGTCCGCCATCCTGACCGCCTCCGTCATCCGGTCGAAGCGTTTACCTGCTCTGCTGCGCTGCGGATACTCCATTCGGTGCAACGGCGGTAACGTTAGAAGCGCGCCAATACTTGTTCAAGAGATTCAAGACGATTCAGCCGTTAGGCATCCCCCGGATGTGTGAGCGGTACTTTCCGTTCCGGTTGCCGCAGTCCCTGGCTGCCTGGATATTGGGTCGAGTGGGATCTCGGATCAGCAGTGAAGAACCCACCCTGCCGGTGGCCTCGGTCGCTCGTCGGCTCGGGGTCGCGCCGTCCACCCTGCGCACCTGGGACCGCAGATACGGCGTAGGGCCGAGCCGCCACACCAACGGCCGTCACCGTCGCTACGGCAGCTCCGACATCGGCCGCCTCGAACTGATGCAGCGCGCGTTGCTTCGTGGCGCCTCGACGGCTGAAGCGGCGAAGTACGCGCTGGAGCAGATGCCCCGGACGGCGACGGAGCCGCCGGAGGCCGTCGTGGTCCAGGTGGAGGAGCGCGCCGCGGCGCCGCCCGCCGAAGACCACGACGTTCCGTCCCGTCTCGCCAGGCGCTTGAGCACCGCCGCGCTCGCGATGGACTTCGGCGCGGTCCAGCGCATGCTCGCCGACACGATCCGCGAACTCGGCGTCCTGCCCGCGTGGACCGGTGTCGTCTCGCCGGTCCTGACAGCGCTCGGCGCGCGCTGGCGCGGTGTCAGCGCCGGAGCGGAGGTCGAGTATCTGCTCGCCGAATGCGTGTACGCCGCCCTAGTCCGCGCGACGCCGGTGCTGCGCGAACCGCGTAACCAGCGTCCGGTGCTGCTGACCTGCGTGCCGGACGAGCGCGACAACCTGCCCATGTACGCGCTCGCCGCGGCGCTGGCGGGACGCCGGATCGGCGCTCAGCTGTTCGGGGCGTCCCTACCCGCCGAAGTGCTCGCCGTGACCGTGCGCCGCAGCGTCCCGGCGGCGGTGGTCCTGTGGTCGGGACGGCGCGCGACGGCGGACCCTCGCCTGTTCGCCAGGGTGTCCCGCGGCCGTCAGCGCAGCAGGCTCTTCGCGTGCGGTCCCGGCTGGGATCCCGCCACCCTCCCGGACAAGATCGAACTGCTCGGCGAACTCGCGACCGCCGCCGACCGGATCGAGCACGTTCTTGTCGGTGCGAGGCGATAGAAAGGACGCATGGAATCGTCCTTGCGGTCCGCCGCGTTCGGCGACGGCCTGCCGCCGCCGAGCTCCTTCGCGGTGCCCGCGTCGCCTCGCGGCCGGTTGCTCGCCGCGATCGGGCTCGGCGCCCGCGGCCGGTACGCGGCGGCGGCCACGCTGCTGAACGATTTGCGCACGGGCAAGGATCCGGTGGTCGCGTCGCTGGCCGCGAGCACGCTGGCCTCGCATCGGCGGCAGCTGGGCGGGCACGCGGCGGCCCTGGTCCTCGACGGTGAGGCGCTCGCGCGGGTGATCACGGAGCCGCGAGGCGAACCCGACCCTGACGGTCTGGACGCCGAGGGGGCGCGGGCGGACGCCCTCCTCGGCCTCGCGGCGGACAATCTGGGGCGCGGCAGGCTCACCGCCGCCCGGAGGTTGCTCGCCCGTGCGGGCGCGCACACCGGCAGCTGGCGGACCCGGACGAGGGCGGGCTGGGTCGGCGCGGAAATCGAACTGGCGAGTAACATTTCCGCCGCGGCGATCGCACCTGCGGAAATGGCGTGGGAAACCGCGCGCGCCAGGGGCGCCTGCCGGCACGTCGTCAAATCACAGCTTGTACTCGGCGTGACGATCGCGAATGCCGGTTCCGCTGAGCGGGATCGCGCGAAGGCGCTGGTGGAGAGCGCCCGCGAAACCGCCGAAAAATACGAATTCAATTCACTTCTATGGGTGGCGTGCCTGGTAGAGGCGGACTTCGGGGCAGGACACGCCGATGAGTATCGATTCAGAGGGGCCGAAGTGTTGCACGCAGTGTTACGGCATGCGGATCCTTGCGGGAGGTGGCTCGCCCGGGAATCTCCGTGGGTCCCCCTCTGATGGCGTCTAGCCTGTTGGAGGGCCCATTCCGGCAACCGGGCTAAGAACTTTCAAAAAAAGCCACCGGATCGTGTCAAGGTTCGGGCTAAAGCGTCCGATAGGGGAAGTGGAATGTCACCCGGCTGCAGGAAGGAAACCCCGTGACGACGGTCTTGATCTGCGACGACCGACGCAGTGTCCGCGAAGGGCTCACTCGAGTGATGTCCGCGGTCCCAGGGGTCAGTCGCATCGACTGCGTAGCGCACGGTGACGAGCTGCTGGCCCGGTACTCCCGTCAGCCGGTCGACGTCGTGCTGGTCGGTACCCAGCGCGCCGTCCCGACCGGCGTCGAAGCCACCCGGCGGCTCGTCTCGGCGAACCCCCAAGCGAACGTGATCGTGTTCGGCGCCCCGGACGACGCGGGCAGCATCGCCGCCGCCATCGCCGGCGGAGCCCGCGGCTACCTGCGCTGGGACGCCTCGCGTCCCGAGCTGGTCGCCGCCTTGGCGCACACGCTCGCCAGCACCTCGGTGCCGGCGCCGCGTCAGCCGTCCGACCCCGGCGTCCAGCTCACCGAGCGAGAGCTTCAGGTGCTTCGCGGGATGAGCCAGGGCAAGAGCAACGGGCAGATCGGCCGCGAGCTGTATCTGTCCGAAGACACCGTGAAGACCCACGCGCGCCGCTTGTTCCGCAAGCTCGGCGTGCGGGACCGCGCTCAGGCGGTCGCCCACGGATTCCGCCGTGGGCTTGTTTCCTGACGACGCTTTCTTGATTTCAACGGCGAGATCGCACAACGGGTGACGAACGGGCCGGGGGTGTACCCCTGGCCCGTACCTGTGTTCCCGGTCACGCTTCGCACTTTTGTCTTCACCGCTCGGGCACTCTTGCCCGAGCGAGTCCGCCTCCGGGCGGACCGTCGTACCCCGCTGTGTTCCGGCTCGTTGAAAGTTCGACCACGAGTGAAAGGGACCAGGAAGATCCGGGTTCAGCGCGCTCGCCGGCACGGCGGCGCGCCGATGACGGCCGTCAACGAAGGCGGCGGGCCCGAGCGGTACGGTAGCTGTCACCGGTAGTGGATTCCGAAGTCACACGCCGGACTCTTTGCACGCCTATACGTAACACTGGGACTGTTGTCTGCGATGGCCAATGTGGGGGACGGACTGGATGAGCCGGTCGCCGCTGCTGTTGAGGGTGATCCTCAAGCGGTCGAGCGGTTGCTGGCGGCCATCCGTCCTTTGGTAGTGCGGTACTGCCGCGCTCGGGTTGGCAGGCAGGAGCGTTCGTTCGCTTCCGCAGACGACGTTGCTCAGGAGGTGTGTCTCGCGGTGCTCACGGCATTGCCTTCGTACCGTGATCAGGGCCGCCCGTTCCTGGCCTTCGTCTACGGGATCGCCCAGCACAAGGTGGCCGACGCGCATCGCGCCGCGGCCCGCAACCGCGCCGAGCCGGTCGCCGAAGTCCCCGACGAGGTCGAGGGCGGCGTCGGTCCCGAGCAGCGTGCTCTCCAAGGCGAGCTGAACGAGCGCATGTCGCAACTGCTGCGCGTCCTTCCCGACAAACAGCGTGAGATCGTGGTCCTGCGGGTTGTCGTGGGATTGTCCGCCGAGGAGACGGCAGAGGCCGTGGGGTCCACCCCCGGCGCCGTCCGGGTGGCCCAGCATCGCGCCCTCGCGCGCCTACGTAAGGTTCTGGCCGCTGAGGAGGTGATCTGAGTGACCGATCGCGACCATCGGTTCTCCCCTGGGACCGATCGTGAACTGACGGCCTTCGAAAGAGGGCTGACGCCCTCGGAAGCCGAGTTCGCAGCTGATCTGTCGGCCGTCCAGGCCGATGACGCGCTGCTCGACGCACTCGGTGGCTCGGATCCGAAGATGGCCGACGACCTCGGCGATCAAGAGCTCAACGCGCTGCTGCTGGCCTGGCGGCGTGACATCGACAGCGAACCGCTCGCGGAGCTCGTCGACGTCGACACCGCCGTCGTCACCGTGAAGACCGCCGCGCTCGCCCGCAAACACGGGGGAAGACGCCGGCTGCTGGTCCCGGTGGCCGCCGCCGCGGCCGTCCTGGCCATCGCCTTCGCCGGTACCGGTCTCGCCGCGAAGGACGCGCAGCCTGGTGACACGCTCTGGGGACTGACCAAGGTGCTTTACGCCGACCACGCCCGGTCGGTCGAGGCCGCCGCGGCGGCCAAACTCGATCTCGAGAAGGCCAACCTCGCGCTCGCCGGCGGGCGCCTCGACGACGCCCGCAAGGCGCTCGACGAGGCCCAGGCCGCGTTGAGCCAGGTGACCGACGAGGAAAATCGCGATCAGCTGCTCGAGCAGCACCGCCAGTTGAGTGCTCAGCTGCAGAACCCCGCGCAGCCCTTGCCGCCGGATCAGCAGCAGCCGACGCAGACTCCGGTCGCGACCACCCCGCAGCCCACTCCGCAGCCGACCGCTCCGCCGACGTCGCTGCCTGGAGGCGGCAACCCCGGCACGAGCCTGCCGGGCACCACGACTCCCTCGCCGACTCCGCCGACCACCACCAGCGAGCCGCCACCGCCCACGACGTCCACGACGCCGCCGGCCTCGGGCAACGACCCCGGTGGCTCGCGTAACGAGCCGTCGCCGGGCGCCGGAGCGCAGGCTCCCGGTGCGGTCGAGACGACGCCGTAACACCCCGCGAACGCCGAAGGGCCTGGTGAGATCTCTCACCAGGCCCTTCGCCGTCTCAGATCGCGTTTAGCGGGCTAAACGCGATCAGTAGGCGCTTTCGTTGGCTGTCACACCGTCCGCGAAACCGCGGCAGTAATCCCAGCTCACGTAGTCACCGGGGTTCGGGTCGAACGCGGGCTCGTGCGGCCGCATGCGGCCGTCGGCGAGCAGCTGCTCGAGACTGGCGCGCAGCAGGTGCCAGTCGTGATAGTGGGGTTCGTCGCATTCACCGCAGTCGACCACGATCCCGCGCACTCCGCGCGGCTCGAGGAGCGCCTGATAGACGGCGAGATCGGAGAGGTCGGCCAGCAACTCGGTGCGTTCTTCGTCGCTGATCGGCTCGTCGAGCCGGTCGGCGTCGTCGATGAACGCGCGGGCCGGGTCGTCCGGGTCATCCGCGAACGGGTCTGGGGGCAACGCATCTTGCGGCACGCCTGCACGCTACCGGGCGCCCACCCGGGCCGGGCGGCCGCCCGGCCCGGATATCATGAGGGGCAGGCCCTCGCGTCGCCACAGCGACACGTTCATCACCGCTAGGAAGGCCCTTCGCCTGCTATGACCAGCGACAGCGTCACCGCCCCCGTCCCGAGCAAGTTCGCCATGCTCGGGCTGACCTTCGACGACGTGCTGCTGCTGCCGGCCGAGTCCGACGTGGTGCCCAGTGCGGTCAGCACCCGCACCCGGCTCTCCCGCAACGTCACCCTGAACATCCCGCTGGTCTCCGCCGCCATGGACACCGTCACCGAGGGCCGGATGGCCATCGCGATGGCCCGCCAGGGCGGGATGGGCGTGCTGCAGCGCAACCTCCCGATCGACGACCAGGCGGCCGCCGTCGAGGTCGTGAAGCGCTCCGAAGCGGGCATGGTCACCGACCCGGTCACGTGCTCGCCCGAGGACACCCTCGCCGAGGTCGACGCCCTGTGCGCGCGGTTCCGGATCTCCGGCGTGCCCGTCACGGACGCCGCCGGGACGCTGGTGGGCATCATCACCAATCGCGACATGCGGTTCGAGGTCGACCACACCCGCGCGGTGCACGAGGTGATGACGAAACCGCCGCTGGTCACCGCCCAGGTCGGCGTCACCGCGGAGGCGGCGCTCGGGCTGCTGCGCCGCCACAAGATCGAGAAGCTGCCGATCGTCGACGGCGCGGGCAAGCTGCGCGGGCTGATCACGGTCAAGGACTTCGTCAAGACCGAGCAGTACCCCAACGCCTCCAAGGACACCAACGGCCGCCTGATCGTCGGTGCCGCCGTCGGGGTCGGCCCGGACGGGCACAAGCGCGCGATGGCGCTGGCCGACGCCGGGGTCGACGTGCTGATGGTCGACACCGCGCACGGGCACTCCCGCGCCGTCGTCGAGACCGTCGCGCTGCTGAAGAAGGAACTGGGCGACACCGTCGACATCGTCGGCGGCAACGTCGCGACCCGGGCCGGCGCGCAGGCGCTGGTGGACGCGGGCGCGGACGGGATCAAGGTCGGTGTCGGCCCCGGCTCGATCTGCACCACCCGCATCGTCGCCGGGGTCGGCGTGCCGCAGATCTCCGCGATCTACGAGGCCGACCAGGCGGCGCGTCCGGCCGGGATCCCGGTGATCGGCGACGGCGGCATCCAGTACTCGGGCGACATCGCGAAGGCGATCGCGTCCGGCGCGTCCACGGTGATGCTCGGCAGCCTGCTCGCGGGCACCGCGGAATCGCCCGGCGACCTGATCCTCGTCAACGGCAAGCAGTTCAAGACCTACCGCGGCATGGGCTCGCTGGGGGCCATGCAGTCGCGCGGCCAGGCGAAGTCCTACTCGAAGGACCGCTACGCCCAGGACGACGTGCTGAGCGAGGACAAGCTGGTCCCCGAGGGCATCGAGGGGCGGATCCCGTTCCGCGGGCCGCTCGCGAACGTCGTCCACCAGCTGGTGGGCGGGCTGCGGTCGGGTATGGGCTACGCGGGCGCGTCGACGATTCCCGAGCTGCAGGAGGCGCAGCTGGTGCGGATCACCGCGGCCGGGCTCAAGGAGAGCCACCCGCACGACATCACGATGACCGTCGAGGCGCCGAACTACACCACCCGTTAGTCCGCCCTTTAGGACACTTACCCATCCGGTTCCGTTCCCGGGAGACTTGGCCCGCTGATCAAGTCTTCTGGGAGGAACCCGATGTCTTTCACGTCGCGCCGGACCGCGCTCGCCGTCTTCGCCGCCGCTGCCCTCGGGCTCGGCGGCGGGGTGGCGGCTTCCGCCGCCCCCACCGCTTCCGCCGCGCCTTCCGCGCCCGAGGCCGCCGGTCTTCAGGCGTCGCCGGGTGAGCTTTGGAAGCGCACCGAGCTGTACTTCGGGACGACGAAGCCGGGCGGCGGGGAGCTGACCGACGCCGAGTTCACCGCGTTCACCGACAAGGCCGTCACGCCGAGGTTCCCGGACGGGTTCACCGAGCTGACCGGACGCGGCCAGTGGCGCGGTTCGGACGGCGTGATCTCGCGGGAGAAATCGAAGGTGATCGTCGTCGTGTACCCGTTCAGCGATCGCGACGCGAATCGCGAGATCGAAGAGATCCGGACCGACTACAAGAAGGCCTTCGCGCAGGAATCCGTCCTGCGGACCGACTCGGTCGAGAAGGTCTCCTTCTGACCCCGAGCGACTTTAGCGGGCTAAACGTGAAACGGGTGGGGCACCTGGGGCTGATGTGACTTCCGGCCCGGTTCGGGTGCCCCGTGCGCAGGTCACCCACGCGGCCTAGCGACAATGGGGTGCAACGGTCGTCGGTGAGAAGGGACTTGACGTGCGGGATCTGGTCGAGATCGGCATGGGCCGCACCGCGCGGCGGGCGTATGACCTCGATGACGTGGAGATCGTGCCGTCGCGGCGCACCCGGTCGTCTTCGGTCGTGTCCACCGCCTGGCAGATCGACGCGTACCGGTTCGAGCTGCCGCTGGTCACGCACCCCACCGACGCGATCGTGTCGCCGGGAACCGCGGTGGCCGTCGGTGAGCTCGGCGGGCTGGGCGTCCTCAACGCCGAGGGGCTGTGGGCGCGGCACCCGAACGTCGAGGACGCGATCTTCCGCCTCGTCCGGGCGGCCGAGGACACCGAGGATCCGACCGCGATCGTGCGTGAGCTGCAGGAACTGCACTCCGCCCCGATCCGGCTGGACCTGCTGACCGAGGCGATCAAGACCGTCCGCGAATCCGGGGTCACCGTGGCCGCGCGGGTCAGCCCGCAGCACGCCGCGGAGCTGACGCCGGATCTGATCGCGGCCGGCGTCGAGATCCTCGTCGTGCAGGGCACGATCATCTCCGCCGAGCACGTCCAGCGCGACGCCGAGCCGCTGGATCTGAAGGACTTCATCGGACGGCTCGACGTCCCGGTGATCGCGGGCGGCGTCAGCGACTACCGCACCGCGATGCACCTGATGCGCACCGGCGCGGCCGGCGTCATCGTCGGGCACGGGGCCAGCCGCGGTGTGACGAGCACCGACAGCGTGCTGGGGATCGGGACACCGATGGCGACCGCGATCGTCGACGCCGCGGCCGCGCGGCGTGACTATCTCGACGAGACCGGTGGCCGGTACGTCCACGTGCTCGCCGACGGCGGGATGAGCACGTCCGGCGACATCGCCAAGGCCATCGCCTGCGGCGCCGACGCGGTCATGCTGGGCGCGCCGCTGGCCGCCTCCTCCGAGGCGCCGGGGCAGGGGCTCTACTGGACGTCGGCGGCCGCGCACCCGTCGCTGCCGCGTTCGCGCGTGGCGCTGGGGCCGGACTACGCCGTCGACCTGAAGACGCTGCTCTTCGGGCCGTCCTCGGACGCCGAGGGCGTCGTGAACCTCTTCGGCGCGCTTCGCCGCGCGATGGCGAAGACGGGCTATTCGGACCTGAAGGAGTTCCAGCGGGTGGGCCTGACCGTCCGCCGCTGACGCTCGCTCCCGGCCCGGATCGCGTTTAGCCCGCTAAACGCGATCCGGGCCTTTGGGCGTCAATGGAGTGGATCGCGTCCCCTTTGACCACACCAGTCCCATTGGCCTCACCAGTTTCGCGTTTAGCCCGCTAAAGGCGCTCTGGGCGGGGCTGCGGCCATTCGGGGGGAAGGTAACCGGCGAGTAACTTACCTCTGGTCAGAAGGGGTGGCCGGGGTTACAGTCGAGGGTGTGACTGCGAGTAACACCACCACTGAAGACGACTTCGACTACGACGTGATCGTCGTCGGCTCCGGGTTCGGCGGCAGTGTCGCCGCCCTCCGCCTGACCGAGAAGGGCTACCGCGTCGCCGTCATCGAGGCGGGCCGCCGCTTCGCCGACGACGAGTTCGCGAAGACGTCCTGGGACCTTCGCCGCTACGTCTGGGCGCCTCAGGTCGGCTGCTTCGGCATCCAGCGCATCCACATGCTCAAGGACGTCATGGTGCTCGCCGGCGCGGGCGTCGGTGGCGGCTCGCTGGTCTACGCGAACACGCTGTACCGCCCGTTGAAGCCGTTCTACGTCGACCCGCAGTGGTCCCACATCACCGACTGGGAGTCCGAGCTCGGCCCGCACTACGACCAGGCCAGCCGCATGCTGGGCGTGGTCACCAACCCCAGCGTCACGCCGTCGGACGTGGTCATGAAGGGCGTCGCCGAGGACATGGGCGTGCCGGAGTCCTATCACCCGACGCCCGTCGGCGTGTATTTCGGCAAGCCGGGGGAGCGCGCCGAGGATCCGTACTTCGGCGGCGCGGGCCCCGCGCGCACCGGCTGCACCGAATGCGGCGCCTGCATGACCGGCTGCCGCGTCGGCGCCAAGAACACGCTGGTCAAGAACTACCTCTACCTCGCGGAGAAGGACGGCGCGAAGGTCATCCCCTTGACCACCGTGAGCGCGATTAGCCCGCTAAACGCAGGTGGGTACGAGGTGAGCATCAAGAAGACCGGGACCACCTCGCGCAGGTTCCGGCACAAGCTGACGGCCGCGCAGGTGGTGCTCGCCGCCGGCACCTGGGGCACGCAGAACCTGCTCCACGGCATGCGCGACACCGCCAAGCTGCCGAAGCTCTCGCCGCGTCTCGGTGAACTGACCCGCACGAACTCCGAGGCCATCATCGGCGCCGCCCGGACCTCGGTCGACGAAGAGCGGAACTTCAGCCGCGGCGTCGCGATCACGTCGTCGATCCACCCCGACGACAACACGCATATCGAGCCCGTCCGCTACGGCAAGGGCAGCAACGCGATGAGCCTGCTCCAGACCATCGCCACCGAAGGCGACTCGGCGGTCCCGCGCTGGCGCCAGGCCGTGAACTTCATGGTCAAGCACCCCGTCCAGACCGTGAAGCTGCTCAACGGTTACCGCTGGAGCGAGCGCACCGTGATCCTGCTGGTGATGCAGAGCCTCGACAACTCCATCACCACGTACACCAAACGCGGGCTCTTCGGCCGCCGCAAGTACACGTCCAAACAGGGCCACGGCGAGCCGAACCCGAGCTTCATCCCCGCCGGGCACGAGGCCAACCTCCGCACCGCGGAGCGAATCGGCGGCATGGCGGGCGGCACCTGGGGCGAGATCTTCGACATCCCGCTGACGGCGCATTTCATCGGCGGCGCCCCGATCGGCACGGCGCCCGACAACGGCGTGATCGACCCGTACCACCGGGTGTTCAACTACCCAGGTCTGTCCATTGTGGATGGTTCGGCGATCACGGCGAACCTCGGCGTGAACCCCTCGCTGACCATCACCGCGCAGGCCGAGCGGGCCTTCTCGTTCTGGCCCAACAAGGGCGAACCGGACAGCAGGCCGGCACAGGACTCGCCGTACACCCGTCTCGAACCGATCGCGCCGAAGAACCCCGCGGTTCCGGCGGACGCGCCGGCGGCGCTTCGGCGCTAAATTGGGGGAATGGCAGCCTCCGAACGCGCGCACGTCCTGCTGAACCGCGTCCGCGCCCTGCACGAGGAATGGGCGCGGCTGGCACGCGGGCTCGACGAAGAGGCCGTGCACGCCCCCAGTGGGCTGCCCGGCTGGACGCGGGCGCATCTGCTGTCCCACCTCGCGCGCAACGCCGACGGCCTGGTCAACCTCCTCGCCTGGGCGAAGTCGGGGGTCGAGACCCCGATGTACGCCGGTGAGTCGGCCAGGGACGACGACATCGAGAAGGGCGCGTACCGGTCCGCCGGGGAGATCGCCGAAGACGTCGTCGCGTCCGCGGCACGGTTCGTCGAAGTCGCGTCGACGATGCCGGACGACGCGTGGCAGGTCCGTGTGCGTGCCCGGCAGGGACGCGAGATCCCGGCCGAGTTCGTGCTGTGGCTCCGGCTCTCGGAGACCGCGATCCACCTGGCCGACCTCGATCTCGGCTACGACTTCGCCCGCGTCGCCGAGCTGCTCGGCGCAGAGTTCGAGATCGTCGTGGGCAACGCCATCGGCATGTACGGCGGCGAGCTGCCCGCCGTCCTGCTGGTCGCCGTCGGTGCCGACGGGACCCGTCACGAGTGGCGGATGGGCACCGGAGAGCCGGTCACGCTGACCGGCTCCCCGGGCGACGTCCTGGCGTGGATCACCGGCCGCAGCGATGGATCCACTTTGGACGGTACCGCGCCGCCACTGCCGCATTGGCTGTGACGGCACACCGTCCACAAAGGATCAAGAGCGGAACGAGTCCACGCCGAACTGCTTGGCGATGTCGTCGAGCATGGCGTGCGCGCCCTGCAGGCTCACCGAGGTGAACCAGGTGGTGTCGTTGACGTCGATCTTCTTTCCCTTGAGGGTTCCCCAAAGCGGGTTCGACTGGAACTTCGTCATGGGGTTTTCGGCCTGTTTGGTCTCGTCGGTGTAGCTGGCGATGAAGATCGCCTCGGCGTCGAGCTTCCCGATCTCTTCCTGGCTCAGGTCGTTGGAGATCTTCGCCTTGTTGTCCGGCTGGCCAGCGGGGCGCTGGATCCCGGCGTCGGCCATCACGCTCCCGGGGAACGACGCGGTGCTGTAGAGCCGCACCGTCGGCTCCCCTTCGATGAAGCGGACCACGGAGGCGGTCACCGGCTTGCCGAGCTTCGCCTTGACCGCGTCGCCGACCTTGCGGGCCCGCTCCTCGTAGGACTTGATCTTCTGCTCCGCCAAGGCTTCCTTGCCCACCGCCTTGCCGAGCATCCGGACGTTGTCCTTCCAGGTTGCCCCGGTGGTCTGGCTGAACACCGTGGGTGCGACCTTGCTGAACTCCGCGTAGAACTTCTCGTGCCGCACCTTCGCGGACACGATCAGATCCGGCTTGATGTCGTACAGCTTCTCGATGTCCGGGCTTTCGAGCGCGCCGATCTCCTTGGCGCCCTCGGCGAACTTGCGGTCATCGCCCAGGTAGTCCGGCAGCTTGTCGTAGTTGCGGTATTTCGTGTACGCCACGACCTTCGTCTCGAGCGCTAGTGCCGCGTCGACGTAGCTGGAGTCCAACGCCGCGACGCCTGCGGGCTGCTTGTCGATCGTGGTCGACCCCATCACGTGTTCGACGGTCCGCGGGAATCCACTTTGGCCGGTGGGCGTGGAGGCGGATTCCTGTTCTGCGCCACCGCATGCGGAGAGTGCCAGGCAGGCGGTCACGGCGAGGGCGAGGACTGCGCGCCGGGGTGGGGTCATGGGTCACTCTTTCTGTGCGGTTAGGCTTTCCTAACCGGAGCATAGGATGGCGGATGTCCACAGTGGAAGTTCGTGTTGGAAAGGCGACAGTAGGCGCCCTGCTCGTCACCCTTCTGGCTGTGGTCTGCGTCGCGAGCATCGCCCTCGGTGCGCGTTCGATTCCTTTGGGTGTCGTATGGGACGCGATCTTCCATCCCACCGGCGTGCCGGATCACCTGATCGTCCGTTCGCTGCGGGTGCCGCGCACGCTGCTCGGTGTCCTCGCGGGGCTCGCGCTCGGCGCGGCCGGGGCGCTCATGCAGGGCCACACCCGCAATCCGCTCGCGGACCCTGGCCTGCTCGGCGTCACCCAAGGTGCGGCGTTCGCGGTGGTGCTCGCCGTCGTCGTGCTCGGCATCGACGACCTGTACGCGTTCATCTGGTTCGGCTTCGCCGGTGCCCTCGTCGCGAGCGCGGTGGTGTTCCTGCTCGGCGCGGTCGGCGGCCGCGGCGCCACACCGGTGACGCTCGCGCTGGCCGGAGCGGCGGTGAGCGCCCTGCTCAACGGCGTCATCTCCGCGATCGTGCTCGGCGACGACCGCGGGATGGAGACCTACCGCTTCTGGCACGTCGGTTCGATCGCCGGCCGCGATCCCGCGATGATCGGCCAGATCGCCCCGTTCGTGGCCGCGGGCCTGCTCCTCGCGGTGATCAACACCCCAGGGATGAACACGCTCGCGCTCGGTGACGACGTCGCCGTCGCGCTCGGACGGCGGGTCGGCCGGACGAGGCTGCTCGGGGTCGCCGCGATCACGCTGCTGACCGGCGCGGCCGTCGCCGCCTGCGGTCCTATCGCGTTCCTCGGCCTGCTGGTCCCGCATTTCGCGCGGGCCCTCAGCGGGCCCGACTACCGGTGGCTGGTGCCGTTCTCCGCCGTGCTCGGCGCGATCCTGCTGCTGGCGGCGGACCTGCTCGGCCGCGTCGTCGCCTCGGACAACCTGGAGGTCGGCATCATGCTGGCGGTGCTCGGCGTGCCGGTGTTCGTCCACCTCGTCCGCAAGAAGGGCCTGGCACGGATATGACGCCTCCCAAGGTGATCTCGCTCGGCCCGGCGGCCTGGCCGGTGCGGCCGAGGACGCTCGCCGTCGTGTTCTTCGCGGCGGTCGCGCTCGTGCTGGTCGCGGCGCTGAACATCGGGATCGGCACCTCCCACATCGGCGTCGGCGACGTCCTGAAGACGCTGTTCGGCGGCGGCACCGCGCGGGAACGCGGGATCATCTTCGACCTGCGGATGCCGCGCACCCTGACCGCGATCGGCGTCGGCGCCGCACTCGGGCTGTCCGGCGCGCTGTTCCAGACCATCGCCAGGAATCCGCTGGCCAGCCCGGACATCCTCGGCATCACCTGGGGCGCGGGTGTCGGCGCGGTCGGCGTGATCGTCGCGGGCGGCACCGGCGGCCAGGTCAGCGGCCTGGCGAGCACGCTGGGCGTTCCGCTCGCCGGGCTGGCCGGCGGCGTGATCGCGGGGATCCTGCTGTACGCGCTTTCATGGCGGCGCGGGATCGACGGCTACCGGCTCGTGCTGATCGGGATCGCGCTTTCGGCCGTCGGCTACAACCTCGTGTACTGGATGCTGACCATCGGCGACGTCGACAACGCCGCGCGGGCGACGACGTGGATCGTGGGCAGCCTCGCCGACGTCGGCTGGGAATCGGTCGCCCCGGTGCTGCTCGCGCTGGCCGTCCTCGCGCCGATCACGCTGGTCGCCGGGCACACCATCGGCGGCCTGCAGTTCGGCGACGACACCGCGCGCGGCCTCGGTATCCGGGTCGACGCCGCCCGCGGCACCCTGCTGCTGCTCGGCGCGGCCTTGGCCGCCGTCGCCACCGCGGCCGCGGGCCCGATCACCTTCGTCGCGCTGGCCACCCCGCAGATCGCCTTGAGGCTGGTCCGTTCCGCGCAGCCGCCGCTGTTCGGCTCGATGGTCCTCGGCGCCCTGCTGACCGTCGGCGCGGATCTCGTGGTGCGGGTGACGCCGGGCCTGTCCGGGCTTCCGGTCGGCGTGCTGACGGCGATCCTCGGCGCGCCGTATCTGATCTTCCTGTTCATCCGCAGCCGTAAGGAGGAGCGCGCGTGAACGCCAGACTGCGTGCCCGGGAATTGGAACTCGGCTACGGCGAAACGCCCGTCGTGACCGGGTTGGACCTCGACGTCCTCGACGGGACCGTCACCGCGATCATCGGCCCCAACGGCTGCGGCAAGTCGACCCTGCTGCGCGCGCTGGCGCGCTTGCTCAAGCCACGGCAGGGCGCGGTGCTGCTCGACGGGGAACGCATCGACAAGCTGCCGACCCGTGAGGTCGCCAAGATCCTCGGCCTGCTGCCGCAGACCCCGTCCGCGCCCGAGGGGCTGACCGTCTCCGATCTGGTCCGGCGGGGGCGGCATCCGCATCAGAGCTGGTACCGGCAGTGGTCCTCGTCCGACGACGAGGCCATCGAGCGGGCGCTGCGGCTGACCGGGATGGAGGAGCACGCCGGCCGGGTGGTCGACCAGCTCTCCGGCGGCCAGCGGCAGCGGGCGTGGATCTCGATGACGCTGGCGCAGGAGACCGGCCTGCTCCTGCTCGACGAGCCGATCACGTATCTCGACCTGGCGCACCAGATCGACGTGCTGGACCTGGTGTACCGGCTGCACGAAGAACGCGGCACCACCGTGGTGATGGTGCTGCACGACCTGAATCTCGCCGCCCGCTACGCCGACAAGCTGGTCGCGATGCGCGGCGGCCGGATCGTCGCGCAGGGCCCGCCCGCCGAGGTGCTCACCGAGCCGCTTCTCGAGGAGATCTTCGGCCTGACGGCGAAGGTGATGGCGGATCCGGTGTCCGGTACGCCCTTGGTCGTGCCGGTGAGCGCACACCTTCGGGGGTAAGGCCGCAACCTGCCCGCCCCACGGGCGTCTAACTGGCATGGAGAGAAGGGCGTTCCTCAAACTCGCCGGCGCGACCGTGGCCGGGGCGGCCGTGACGGCGTGTTCCGCCGCGCCGCCGGCCCAGCCGCCCAGCTCCGCGCCGGGAACGTCGTTGCCGCCGAGTACCGGCGTCACGCCGCCGTCCGGCCCACCGGACTGGGCGGCGTTGCGGAACAAGGTTTCCCTGCTCCTGCCGGGGGATTCCGGTTACGACAGCGCCAAACGCGTGTTCAACCCGGCCTTCGACGGGCTCAAGCCCGCCGCGATCGCGAAATGCGCCAAGGCCGAAGACGTTCAGGCGGCCGTTTCCGCCGCGGCGAGACGGGTTCCCATCGCGGCGCGTAGCGGAGGGCACAGCTACGCCGGATATTCGGTTCCCGACGGCGGCTTGATGATCGACCTCGGCGGAATGTCCTCAGTGGACGTCCAAGGTGAACAGGTCGTGATCGGCGCGGGCGCGAAACTGAAGGACGTCTACGCGACACTCGGCCGTGCGGGTCGTTGCCTGCCCGCGGGTTCCTGCCCCAGCGTCGGGATCGCCGGGCTGACGCTCGGTGGCGGAATCGGCGTGCTCGCCCGGAAATACGGTCTCACGTGTGACCATTTGGTGTCCGCGCGGGTCGTCACGGCGGACGGGAAACTGCGGACGGTGTCGGCGGATTCCGAGCCGGACCTGTTCTGGGCGTTACGCGGTGGGGGAGGCGGCAACTTCGGTGTCGTCACCTCGTTCACCTTCCGTACCGATCCGGCGCCCTCGGCCGTTTCGGTGTTCTCCTTGCGGTTCCCGGCGGGCAGCGCGAACGACGTCGTCGCCGAATGGCAGCGTTGGCTTCCCGAAGCGCCGCCCGAGCTGTGGGCGAATGTCGTGCTGTCCGGCGGATCGACGGTCGGTGTGCGGATTTCCGGTTGCCACGTCGGCGATTCCGCTTCGCTGGGAAAGCTGCTCGACCAGGTCGGTGGAACGCGGACGGTGAAGCAGCTCGATTATCTCGGTGCCATGAAGTACTTCTCCGGCAGTGAGAACCGTCAGTCCTTTGTGGCCTCATCGCGGATACTCGAAGAACCGGCGGAGCCCGCGAAGCTGACGTCCGTCCTCAAGGGCAGGCAAGGAATGGACCTGCTGGTCGACGGTCTCGGCGGCGCCGTCGCCGACATCGCCCCGGACGCCACCGCGTTCTGGCACCGGAAGGCGATCGGCAGTGTGCAGATCTACAGTCAGGCGGACGCGCGTAATCGTTCCGCGGCAACGGATTCGGTCGCGGAGGTGGTGTCGGGGCTCGGACTGGGCGGGGGCTACGTCAACTACATCGACCCCGCCCTGCCCGACTGGATGACGGCCTACTACGGCGGCAACGCCACTCGTCTCAAGCAGGTGGCGAAGACCTACGACCCGGACAAGGTGTTCGGGTTCGCGCAGGCCGTCACCCCGGACTAGAGGTCGATGCCGGTGAAGACGGTGACCCGTTCCTCGGTGAGGTCGTACATCGCGGCGAGGACCCCCTCCCGGCCGACACCGGACCCCTTGACGCCGCCGTACGGCATCTGGTCCGCGCGGTAGCTCGGGACGTCGCCGATGATCACGCCGCCGACTTCGAGTTCCGTCGACGCGTAGAAGGCCAGATGCACGTCGCGGGTGAACACCCCGGCCTGCAAGCCGTACGCGGATTCGTTGACCGACGCGAAAGCCTCGTCCACTCCATCCACAATGGACACTGCGAGCACCGGACCGAAGATCTCCTCCGCCCAGGCCTTTGTGGACGGTGGGACGTCGGTGAGCACGGTCGGCTCGACCGTCGCGCCGTCCCGCTTGCCGCCGGTGAGGATCCTCGCGCCCGCGGCGACGGCCTCGTCGATCCAGGCGACGATCCGCTCCGCCGCGGCCTCGTCGACGACCGGGCCCACGTCGGTGTTCTTGTCGTACGGGTCACCGGTTCGCTGTGCCCGCACCGCTTCGACCAAGGCGGGCACGAATTCTTCGGCGACCTCACGTTCGACGATGACCCGCTGCACGGCGATGCAGGACTGCCCGGCCTGGTAGTTGCCGAAGGTCGCGATGCGCTCCGCGGCGCCTTCGGGGTCCGGCCAGTCGCGGAGCACGACGGCGGCCGCGTTGCCGCCGAGTTCGAGTACGACGTGTTTGCGCGGCGCGGCGTCCGCGATCGACCAGCCGACCGGACCCGAACCGGTGAACGAAACGACCGGCAGCCGGGGATCGGCGACCAGCGCCGACGTCTCCTCGTTGCCGAGCGGCAGCACCGAGAACGCGCCTTCGGGCAGGTCCGTCTCGGCCAGGATCTCGCCGAGGATCAGCGCGGCCAGCGGCGTGCGCGGCGCGGGTTTGACGATGATCGGCGCGCCGACCGCGAGCGACGGCGCGACCTTGTGCGCCACCAGGTTCAGCGGGAAGTTGAACGGCGCGATGCCGAGCACCGGGCCGCGCGGGATCCGGCGGGTGAGCGCCAGCCTGCCCTCACCCGCCGGGTCGGTGTCCAGGCGCTGCAGGTCGCCGCTGAACCGGCGGGCCTCCTCGGCGGCGATCCGGAACACCGACACCGCTCGCCGGACCTCCGCCTCGGCCCATTTGAGCGGCTTGCCGTTCTCGGCGGTGATGACCTCGGCGATCTCCTCGGCCCGGCCGGCGATGACCCGCGAAACGTGGTCGAGCGCCGCGGCGCGGCTGTGCGCCAAGGACCGCCGGAACTCCTTCGCGACGCTCGCCGCCGCGCTCACCGCTCGTTCGACCTGCTCCGGTCCGGGCACCGCGACGGTGGCGACTTCGCTGCCGTCGTAGGGGTGGTGCACGGTGATCGTCGAAGCGCCCTGCTCGGGGCGTCCGGCGATCCAGGCGGGACGCGGCTCCGGGGTGATCATGTCCATGGGGACACGGTATTCCAGTCAGGGTTCGGCGAGCACCTCGAACAGATCGCGTTCAGCGGGCTAAACGCGATCTGTTCGCGGGCGTGCCCGATAGAGGTCGCGCAGGAGGAGGACCTCGGCGCCGTGGTGGATGGCCTCCCGGTTGATGTGGAGGACGAGGGTCGCGAGCGGGTACTCCGCGTACGGCCCTTCGGCGTCGCCGCAGGGGCGCTGGAGGTCTTCGGCGGTGAGGCCGCGGACGCCGTCACGCCACCGCGCGTAGGCGTCGTCGAGCTGCTTCAGCGCTTCTTCGGCGGAGCCCGCGTAGGGGAAGGTCTGGTAGTCGACGGTCGGCCCGCCGAAGTGCGACGCGTTCCGCATCGCGAAGACGCCGACGATGATGTGGGCGAGGCGCCACGCGATCGTCGTGACCGGCGGCGGCGATGGCTCCGGATACGCCCAGTCGATCGTCGGCTTGCCGCTCTCGTCGTGCCGGATCGTCCAGCAGTCCTCGGCGGGTTCCCAGAGGTATTCGGCGTCGCCGAGGGTGTCCAGCCGGGGCCGGAGGTGCTGGGTCCAGTGCCAGTCGAGCTGTTCGGAGAGTTCCTTGGTCCAGTCGATGCCCATGCCGTCGGACGGTAGGCCGCCTCGCGGTCATCCGCTGTCCTGAATCGAGAGGGGGTTGGCGGCGAGGTGACCCGGCCCACCTGGGACGATGGTGGGGAAGCGTGCTGCTCTGATCTGGAGGTTTCAGGTGCCCAGTCCCACCGGTCCGGTACTCGTCGTGGACTTCGGGGCGCAGTACGCGCAACTGATCGCGCGGCGCGTGCGTGAGGCGCAGGTCTACTCCGAGGTCGTCCCGCACACCGCCACGGCCGAGGACATCCTCGCCAAGGACCCCGCCGCGATCATTCTTTCCGGTGGTCCTTCCAGCGTGTACGCGGAGAACGCCCCGGCTCTCGCCCCCGGCCTGGTCGACGCGGGCGTGCCGATCCTCGGCATCTGTTACGGCCACCAGGTGCTCGCGCAGGCCCTCGGCGGGACGGTCGAGCCGACCGGGATCCGCGAGTTCGGCCGCACCGAGGTCCGCGTGGCCGGTGAAGGCGGCGTGCTGCACGCCGGTCTCCCGAGCAACCAGCCGGCGTGGATGAGCCACAACGACAGCGTCACGAAGGCTCCCGAGGGCGCCACCGTGACCGCTTCCAGTGACGGCGCCGCCGTCGCCGGGTTCGAAGACGTCGAGCGCCGCTTCGCCGGCGTCCAGTACCACCCTGAGGTGCACCACTCGCCGCACGGCCAGGAGGTGCTTCGCCGCTTCCTGCACGACATCGCGGGCATCAAGCCGCAGTGGACGACGTCGTCCATCGTCGACGACCAGGTCAAGCGCATCGCCGAGCAGGTCGGCGACGGCCGGGCGATCTGCGGGCTGTCCGGTGGCGTCGACTCCGCCGTGGCCGCCGCGCTGGTCCAGCGGGCCATCGGGGACAGGCTGACCTGCGTGTTCGTCGATCACGGTCTGCTCCGCTCCGGCGAGCGCACCCAGGTCGAACGCGATTTCGTCGCCGCCACCGGGGTGAATCTGGTGACCGTCGACGCGCGGGACCGGTTCCTCGACGCGCTGGCCGGGGTCACCGACCCGGAGGAGAAGCGGAAGATCATCGGCCGCGAGTTCATCCGCGTGTTCGAGCAGGCCGAGCGCGACCTGAAGGCCGAGGGCGACTACAAGTTCCTGGTCCAGGGCACGCTGTACCCGGACGTCGTCGAGTCCGGCGGCGGTGAGGGCGCGGCGAACATCAAGAGCCACCACAACGTCGGCGGGCTGCCCGACGACCTGCAGTTCGAGCTCGTCGAGCCACTGCGGCTGCTGTTCAAGGACGAAGTGCGGCGCGTCGGGCTGGAGCTCGGGCTGCCGGAGACGATCGTGCAGCGGCAGCCGTTCCCCGGCCCGGGGCTCGGGATCCGGATCATCGGCGCAGTCGACGCCGAGCGGCTCGAGACGCTGCGCGCGGCGGACGCCATCGCGCGCGAGGAGCTCACCGCGGCCGGGCTCGACGGCGAGATCTGGCAGTGCCCGGTGGTGCTGCTCGCCGACGTCCGCAGCGTCGGCGTCCAGGGTGACGGGCGGACCTACGGGCACCCGATCGTGCTGCGGCCGGTGTCGTCCGAGGACGCGATGACCGCGGACTGGACGCGGCTGCCCTACGAGGTCCTGGAGCGGATCTCGACCCGCATCACGAACGAGGTCGCCGAGGTGAACCGGGTGGTCCTGGACGTCACGTCCAAGCCGCCGGGCACCATCGAGTGGGAGTGACCTTTCCCGGCTCGGACCTGCGTTTAGCCCCCTAATCGCGATCTGTCGGCCCTGGGGCACCCAGGCGACCGGATCGCGTTTAGCCCGCGAAACGCAGGTCGGGGGGCGGGGGCATCTGGCGCGGCCCGGATCGCGATTAGGGGGCTAAACGCAGGTCGGGAGCAAGGCGAAGGCCCCGGCGAGGGGCCGGGGCCTTCGGAGTGGGTGGAGCGTCAGCGGCGCCGCTAGCGGCGGCTCTTGCGCAGCGAAGCGGCGAGCAGCAGGACGCCGACGAAGATCGCCCCGCCCGCCATGACCCACCGGAAGTCGAACTGCGGTAGCCACGTGGAACCGTCCGAGAGGACGTAACCCGACACCAGCAGCGTCGCGATCCCGATGAACAGCGTGAAGACGTCCACCCCGCGCTTGGCGGGCTGCGAAGACTGGGTCTGCGTGTTGTCGTAGTCGTACTCAGCCACGGCGCACCTCCACGTTCCCGACACCGTTCTTGACCTGCACCGTGATCTTCTGCCCGTTGTCGCCCGGCGCGGTGAAGTCGACCGCGTCCTCGCCGACCCCCGAGCGGGAGTGACCGAGGCAGTCGACCTCGCCCGCCCCCGTCTCGCAGGAGACCTTCACTTCGGCACCCGCCGGCACGAGCACCGTCGAGTTGCCAGCCCCGTTGGAGACCTTCGTGCTCACCGACGCGCCGGCGGGCAGCTTGGTCAGGTCGAGGTCGATGTCGCCCGCCGAGTGGCGGTACTCCGGCAGCACGTCGGACACCTGGCTCGGCGTCGCCTTCAGATCGCCGACACCGCCCTTCACGGAGAAGTTCTCGAACGGCACCGTGGTCAGCGCCATCCCGACGATCGCCAGCGGCACCGCCAGCCCGATCAGCCCGCGGCCGCCTCGGACGAACGAACCGGCCACCAATCCGATGCCGACCACGCCCAGGGTGAGCCCGACGACGTGCTGCGGGGTGAACCACGTCTCGCCGTCCAGGCCGAGAACCGTGCCGACTCCGGCCACCAGCACGGCGATCCCGAAGGTCGCGGCGCCGATCTTCGACTTGCGGCGACGGGGCATCGGCGGCGCGGGAGGCGGCGGAGGACTCTGCGGCGGCAGTCCGCCGGAGGGTGACGCGTTCGGCAGATCCCAGGCCGACGGGTCGGCCGCGAGCGGGTCCCAGCCGCCTTCGGTCGCCGTCGAGGTGGAGGCCGCCGACGCCGACGCCATGGAGAACGCGGCCGTCGGATAGGCCGGAGCGGGCATCGTCGGCCGGTTGAACTGACCGCGGTTGCGGTGCAGCAGGTACAGCGCGACGGCCATCAGTGCGAACCCGATCAGGCCGGTGCCGTCGGCCATCCAGCCGCCGCTCAGGGTCCAGGTGAGCCCGGGGAACAGCAGAAGCAGCAGCATCACCGCGAACGCCGGCGAGCTCGACGCGCGCCCCCGGCCGATCAGGCCCTCGAACGCGGAAACGCGATCGCCTTCCTGCGGCAGGAACAGCCAGCCCAGCAGGTAGACGGAGACGCCGAAACCGCCGAACACGGTCGCCGCGACCAACGCCACCCGGACCACGGTCGGGTCGATGCCGTACCGGTAGCCGATCCCCGCGGCGACCCCGGCGAACTTGCGGCCCGCCACCGGACGGACCGGCCTGCTCCGCCAGAAATCCTTGACGGTCTCCTCGAAGCCGGCCGCGGGGCCGCGCTTCGGAACCTGTGTCTCACTCCCACTCATGCCACAAAGAATGCGCCCCGGCGGGCCCTCGCCACATCCGGGAACGTCCCTGAGGTTTCCCCCAGCGGGAAGAGTCAGGGGTTTCCCCGATGGATCAGTACCCCACTCCGTGTGACCATGGAGAACGTGCAGGAATCCGTCACCGACGAGCTCGCCGGACAGGTGAAGCCGACGATCATCGAGCGCCCGCCGGTGCCCGTCACCGGCAGCCTGTCCCCGGCGCCGTTCGAGCCGCCCAAGATGTATCGCCGCCGTTCCGGCCGCGCCATCGCGGGTGTCGCCGGCGGCCTCGCCGACCACCTCGGCGTCAAGGTGCTCTGGGTCCGGATCGCGTTCGCGTTGCTCGCCGCCCTGAACGGCGCGGGCCTGCTCGCGTACGGCCTGCTCTGGGTGTTCGTCCAGCAGCGATCCGGCGAGGCCGAGCCGGAGAAGTCCGCGCCGAAAGAGAAGCAGCAGGCCTTCGGGCTCATCGCGCTGGGTGTCGGCCTCGCCGTCGCCAGCGGCACGCTGACCGGTCTGATCAGCGGCTGGGTCGCCATCCCGCTGGCGCTGGCGATGATCGGCGCGGCCGTCGTCTGGCGCGAGGCCGACGAGTCGCAGCGGCGGCGTTGGCGTATCAGTGCCAAGGGCGGGGTCGCCACGGCCTTTCTCGGCGGCGGGGGCTGGTCGGCGGCGATCCGCCTGGTCGCCGGTGTCGCGCTGGTGATGACCGGCATCGGCGTCGTCGTCCTGGAGAGCGGCAGCATCGACCAGGTCAAGTTCGCGCTGGTCGCCGTGATCGCGACGCTGTTCGGCGTCGCCGTGCTGACCGTCCCGTTCTGGCTGCGCCTGGTCCGCGACCTCTCCGACGAGCGCACCGCCCGCATCCGCACCGACGAACGCGCCGAGATCGCCGCGCATCTGCACGACTCCGTCCTCCAGACCCTCGCGCTGATCCAGAAACAGGCGGAATCGCCGCGCGAGGTCGCCAGGCTCGCGCGCGGTCAGGAACGCGAGCTGCGCGGCTGGCTGTACGGGCCGTCGGGGTACGGCAAGAGCAAGAAGACCGAGGAAGAGGCCGTCAGCGGTCAGCTGTCCGAGGTGCTCGCCGCCGCGTGTGGCGAGGTCGAGGACGCGTTCGCGATCTCGGTGCAGCAGGTGGTCGTGGGGGAGGCGACGCTGAACGAGCCGCTGACCGCGTTGGTCCAGGCGGCGCGCGAAGCGATCGTCAACGCCGCCAAGCACGCGGGTGTCGACGAGGTCAGCGTGTACGCCGAAGTCGAGCCGACCGCGGTGACGGTCTTCGTGCGCGACCGGGGTAAGGGGTTCGACCCCGACGTCGTGCCGAGTGATCGGCACGGGCTCGCCGATTCCATCCGGGGGCGGATGGAGCGGCACGGCGGGAAGCTCAAGCTTCGTACCGCACCGGGTGAAGGAACCGAGGTCCAGCTGGAGATGCCGGTCAAGGCGGGGAAGGGTGCGGCGTGAGGTCGCTATGCTCACGGGACAGGGCGAGCGAGGGAGCATCGTGACGGAGAACCAGCAGACGCGGGAGCCGGTGAAGGTCTTCCTCGTCGACGACCACGCGCTCTTCCGGGCGGGTGTGCGCACCGAACTGGACTCGATCACCGACGACGTCCGCGTGGTCGGTGAGGCGGGCTCGGTCGCCGAGGCGGTCGCGGGCATCGCCCGGACCAAACCGCAGGTCGTGCTGCTCGACGTGCACATGCCGGACGGTGGCGGCGCCGAGGTGTTGCGCCGGGTCCGCCCGGAACTGCCGGACGTCGTGTTCCTCGCGCTGTCGGTCTCCGACGCCGCGGAAGACGTGATCGCCGTGATCCGCGCGGGGGCGCGGGGGTATGTCACGAAGACGATCTCGTCGAAGGAGCTCGTGCGGGCCGTCGTGCGGGTCTCGGACGGGGACGCGGTGTTCTCGCCGCGGCTGGCCGGGTTCGTGCTCGACGCGTTCGCCGACCGGCCGGGTTCCGCGCCGATCAGCGACCCGGACCTCGACCTGCTGACCCCGCGTGAGCGGGACGTGCTGCGGCTGCTCGCGCGCGGGTACGCGTACAAGGAGATTGCTTCGGAGCTGTTCATCTCGGTGAAGACCGTCGAGACCCACGTGTCGAGCGTGCTGCGGAAGACGCAGCTTTCGAACCGGTACGAGCTTTCGCGCTGGGCGTCCGACCGGCGTCTCGTCTAGGTGGCGTCTGTTCTCATCGGCCTGGTGGCCTTGTTCTTCCTGGGGATGGGGCTGCTCGGGCTCGTCGCGCCGGAACGGCTGATCCGGCCGTTCGGCGTTTCGCTGGAGTCGGCGACGGCGCGAACCGAGGTGCGCGCGGTGTACGGCGGCTTCGGGGTGGCTGTCGCGGCGCTGCTCGGGTTCGCGGCTTTCGACGTCGGCGGGATCCAGCGGGGGGCCGCGATCGCGGTGGCCGTCGCGCTCGCGGGGATGGCCTTCGGGCGGTTGGTCGCACGGTTCGCGGAGCGGCCCGAGCGGTTCTATCCGAGCTGGCTCTACTTCTGGGTCGAGATCGTCCTCGCCGCCCTGCTCGTCCTCGCGGTCGCGTCGCCTTTAGCGGGCTAAACGCGATCCGGCGAGCCCCCAGGCCCCACCGCATCGCGTTTAGCCCGCTAAACGCAGGTCACGGCGCGGCCTCCCCGGCGGCGGCCAAAGGGCGCTCGACCTGCGGAGTGGTAGCAAAGGTCCCTTGCTCCCTCGGGCGGAGCCGGGTCAGCGCGACCCCGCCCAGCACGACGACCATCCCGGCGATCACCCTCAGGTTCAGCGGCTCGGCCAGGAACACCGCTCCCAGCAGCACCGAAACCACCGGCAGCAGATACCCGACGATCGACGCCGCGACGGCGCCCTCGCTCGCGAGGAGCTGGTAGTTCAGCGCGAACGCGATCCCGGTCGACCCGATCCCCAGGATCACGACCGCGACGACCGCGCCGGTGCTCAGGTGCACCGGTTCGAAACCGCCCATCGGCATCGCGAGCAGGAGGAACCCGGTCGCCAGCAGCATCTGCCCGCCGGCCAGCGCCATCGGCGAGTCGCCGGTGCCGGTGAGGTGTTTGCCCTCGTAGACGAACGCGAAACCGTAGCTCGCGGCCGCCGCGAGGCACGCCAGCGCGCCCCAGCTCAGCAAGCCGGAGGCCTCCCATGGCGCGAAGATCAGCAGGATCCCGGCGAGCCCGACGACCAGCCCGGTGACCCGCACCGCGGTCATCTTCGTCCGCGCGCCCATCATCGGCGCGGCCAGCAACACCCACAACGGTGTCGTCGAGTTCAGCACCCCGGTGATCCCGGAGTCGACGGTCAGCTCACCCCACGCGAACAGCAGGAACGGCAGCGCGTTGTGGAAGAACGCCGCGACCGCCAGATGTCCCCAGATCCGCCGCCCCGACGGCAGCCGGTCCCGGCCGAGGTAGCAGAGCCCGATCAGCACCGCCGCGCCGAGCGCCACCCGCGCCAGCACGAGCTGCACCGGCGTGAACGCGCCGAGCCCCAGTTTGATCCAGAAGAAACTCGATCCCCACATGAGCGCCAGCGCGCCGATCCGCAGCAGGGTCTTCGTCTCGCCCACCCCAGTCCTCCTTAAGTGCCTGGCCCAGCTTCGCCGCGCCGACGCGTAAGGACAAGCGAAAATAACTGCAGGCAGCCTTAAGAAGAACTGTAAGATCGGGGCATGCTGGACGTCCGCCGCATGCAGGTCCTCCGAGCCGTGATCAGCAGCGGTTCGATCACCGCCGCCGCCCGGAATCTCGGCTACACACCTTCCGCGATCAGCCAGCAGTTGTCCACCCTGGAAAGGGAAGCGGGCGTCGAACTGCTCGAACGCGTGGGCCGCGGCGTGCGGCCGACCCCCGCCGGTTCGCTGCTGTCCGAACACGCGGAAACGCTGAGCACCCAGCTCGCGAAGGCCGAAGCCGCGCTCACCGAACTCAAGGAAGGCCGCACGGGCAGGCTCGCGATCCGCTACTTCGCCACGGCGGGCGCCTCGCTGGTGCCCTTGGCCGTCGCCGCCCTGCGCCGGGAGTTCCCCGGTGTCCGCCTCGACCTGAAACTGGTCGAGCCCGACGATTCGATGCCCGAGATCGAATCGGGCGAGGCCGACGTCGCGATGATCGTGCTCCCCAGCAGCACCCCCCGGGTCAAGGGGGTCGAGTACGTCCACCTGCTCGACGATCCGTACCGCGCGATCCTGCCGAAGAACCACCGGCTCGCCCGCAAACGCGTCCTCGATCTCGGCGAACTCGCGGAGGATCCGTGGGTCGGTGTCGACGGTCTCCCCGGCGCCTGCCGCGACATCCTGCTCGACGCCTGCGGCGCGGCCGGATTCGCCCCGAACCACGTCGTCGAATCCGAGGATTACCAGACGGCGCAAGGGTTCGTGGCCGCCGGGCTCGGTGTCGCGCTGATCCCGGAGCTCGGTCTCGGCGCGCCGCATCCCGGCGTCGCCATCCGCAAGGTCCGCCGCCCCGATCCGGTGCGGTCCATCCACGCCGCCGTGGCCGCGCACGCCAGGGAACACCCCGCGGTACGCCGTTTCCTCGGTGCCATCCGCGAAGGGGCCGGACAGGTAAGCGGGACTGGCCGAGTGGGCACGAAAACCGGCTGAGCTTGATCAGCCGCGCCGGCGGTCGACAACCTGGCAGGGAACCCCGCCAGCGAAAGGACCCCGGTGCGTCCCCTCATCGTCCTGCACGGCTCTTGGCACCAGCCCGCCCATTTCGACGACGTCGTCGAACGCCTGCGCAGGGAAGGCGCCGAGGTCACCGTCCCCGACCTCGGCGGGCGTCCGATCGCCGAAACCACCCAAACCGTCCAGGAACTCGTCGACCGGGCGGCCGAGCCGCCAGTGGTGCTCGCGCACTCCTTCGGCGGGCTCACCGCCAGCGGCCTTCAAGGGGCTTCGCACCTGATCTATCTGGCCGCGATCGTTAGCGAACCAGGGGAAACCGCTCAGTACTGGATCGAGCGGACCAGAGAGGAAACCGGGCGCGAACCCCAAGAGCTGCCCCTGATCTTCGACGATCGAGGTCTGACCCATCTCGACCTCGCCGCCGTCCGCGAGGCGATGTACGCCGACTGCACGGACGCCGTCGCCGAGCGCGCCACGGCGTTGCTGCGCCCGGAACCCGTCACGATCTTCGACGAGTCCCCGGAAGGCTCGGCGTGGAAGGAAACCCCGACCACGTACGTCACCTGCACCGAAGACCGGGCGCTCGTCCCGGAAATGGTCGTCCACTTCGCCGCCCGGTGCGACACGACGGTGACCTGGCGGGCGAGCCACAGCCCGTACCTCAGCCGTCCGGTCGAACTGGCGACGCTGGTCCTCGAGCACCTCTAAATCAGGAACAGCTCCGCGAACAGCACACCGACGAGGATCGCCGCCACCACGGCGCCTGCCGTGATCAGCCACTTCCGGGTGTCGGGCGACTTCGCGGCCACCGGCGCGGAGCGCGCGTACTGCTGCGCCGGCGGCGCGTACTGCGGTTGAGGCGGCTGGTACTGCTGTGGCTGGTGCTGAGGGAACTGCTGCATCGGCTGCTGCGGTGCCTGCTGGACGGGCATCGGCATCGACGCCGGAACCGTCGGCATGGCGGGCGCGGTCGGCGGGATGAACGCGGTCTGCCGCCCCTCCGTGATCGCGTTCAGCGAGCGCACCGTGTCGGCCATCGTCGGCCGCGCGTCCGGCTCCGCCCGCAGCATCTTGCGCAGCGCGCCCGCCAGCGGCCCGGCGGTCTGCGGCGGCCGTTCCGAGGACTCGCCGTCTTCACCGAACGGCGGCACCCCCTCGACGGCCGTGTACAGCGTCGCGCCCAGCGAGAACACGTCGGACGCCGAAGTCGCCGGTTCGCCGCGCGCCACCTCGGGCGCCCGGTACGCGGGGCTCGGACCGCCACCGGTGATGCCGATGTCGGTGAGCTTCACGCCGCCGTCGTCGGCCAGCAGGACCGTGCCCGGCTCGACGGTCCGGTGCACCACCCCGGCCTCGTGCATCGCGGCCAGCGCGCGGCCGAGCACGATGCCCAGCCCGGCCGCCTGTTCCGCGGTCAGCCTGCCGTGTTCGGCGAGGAAGGTCGCCATCCCGCGGGACGGGATGTACTCCATCACCAGCCACACGTCCGGCCCGTCGGGCAGCACGTCGTACACCTTGATGGCGGTGGCGTGCTCGAACTTGGCCGCGTCCTTGCCTTCTTGGACGACGACGGCCTTGGCCTGCTCCGCCCGGTCCGGCGGCAGACCGACCGGCAGGTACATGCGCTTCATCGCGACCGTGCGCAGCAGGCGTGTGTCGAACGCCAGCCACACGATGCCCGCCCGGCCACGCCCGATGGGCTGGTCCAGGCGGTACCGGCCGCCGACGATGGAACCTTCAGAACTCAATTGCAGCCTCGGGTCAGGCGCCAGTCGTGGTCGAACTCGCTGGCGGGTCGGTCGGCTCTACGGACTTGCTGGAACTCGGCGGAGTCGTCTGCGACGGCGGCTTGGCGGAGCTCTTCGTGCTGGTCGGCCGATCCGGCTCCTGCGTCTGCGTCGCCCTGCTCGTCGTCTTCTTCGACGAAGTCGTCTCCTTGGGCGGCTCCGAAGACTCCGTCTCCGTCGGCGTCTCGGTCGTCTCGGGCGCCGAAGACGTCGCGGACGGAGACGGCTTCGTCGACGAATTCCCCACCTGCGCGGGCGTCTCCGGGTTGTTCGGGCTCAGCAGCCAGAAACCCAGCGCGGCCAGCGCCACGACCACGACACCACCGATGATCGCGGGCTTCTTCCACGCGCCCGGCTTCTCGTCGTCGTCCTCGTCCACCGGGCTGGTCTGCGCGCGGGCGGGCGGCGGGGGCGGGTCGTCGTAATCGTCGTCGTAGGGGTCGTCGTCGTAGTCGCCCGCGGGGATCGGGACGGCGCGCGTGGGCGCGGGGCCGCCGCCGGGGTGGCCGCGTTCGGCCAGCAACGCCGTCTCGTCGTAGTTGTCGTACCCGTCGTAGTCGTCTTCCGGGTAGCCCGACGCGGGCTGCTGGTAGTCGTCCTCGTCGTCGTAGTACGACCCGGCCGCGTCCTGTTCGTCGAGGAGCGAGCCCGAATGACCGGCGGCCTCGCTGTCGAGCGCCTGGGTCACGCCACCGCCGGCGAGCGCGCCCGCGATCGGGGCGGCGAGCACGGTGTCGTCCGCGGGGCCGCCCAGCGGCGTTTCACCCCGGGCGACGGCGGCGAGGAGCTCTTCGCACTCTTCGGCGGTGGGGCGGTGCCGCACTTCCGGGTGCAGCAGTACGGCCAGCACACTGGCGAGCGGGCCGGACTGGCGCGGCGGGATGATCTGCCCGGCCGCGACCGCGTGCAGCAGGCTCAGCGTGTTCTCGCTGAGGCCGAAGGGCGGCTGGCCTTCGCAGGCGGCGTAGAGCGTCGAGCCGAGCGAGAAGACGTCGGACTCCGGGCCCGGGTCACCGCCGATGGCCACCTCGGGCGCCAGATAGGCGGGGGTTCCGGCGATCATCCCGGTCTTCGTGACCGTGACGTCGTCCTTGGCCCGCGAAATGCCGAAGTCGGTGATCTTCACGGTGCCGTTGGGCGCCAGGAGGATGTTGCCCGGCTTGATGTCCCGGTGCACGATGCCGACCGCGTGCGCCTCGGTCAGCGCCGCCGCGACCTGCGCGCCGATCCGCGCGACCTCCGTCGGCGGCAGCGTCCGCTCCTCCTGCAGCACCTGGGCGAGGCTGGTGGAGTTCAGGTACTCCATGATCAGGCACGGCTGGCCGTTGTCGTCGGTGACGACGTCGAACACCGAGATGGCGTTCGGGTGGTGCAGTCTGGCGGCGATCCGCCCCTCACGCATCGTGCGTTGACGGGCGTCTTCGGCGTCGTGAGCCTCAAGCCCGGGTTGCAGCAGCAGCTGCTTGATCGCCACCGTGCGGCCGAGTACCTCGTCGTGCGCTTGCCACACGGCCCCCATCGCGCCCGTGCCGATCCGCCCGGCGATGCGATATCGACCGGCGACCAGGCGACCCTCGTCGCTCACGCGACCTCCCTTTGGGCTCCGTCTTCACGACGCGGAATCGTCCGCGTGCGCGGTGCGGCCTTCAGCACGCCACAGCGTTGGAGCGTATGCACATGTAGTGGTCTGTGTGCCGGCTTTTCCGAGACCGACTCGTGACAAGGCTAGGCGCTCACTCTGCGCACACACACGCGGCACACTCTGATCGCCCTGGGTGGAGGGCTGTTACACGCGCGGTGTCCGTCACATGTGCTGCGCGGACAGCAGCCGCGCGTCGGTGATCAGGCCGGAGGTCTCGTCGGCGAATTCCAGCACCTGCGTGACCCGCAGCAGGCCGCCGTCCGGGTTGCGCATGGTCACGACGGCCAGGATGGTGCCGTCGGCCTGTTCGCGGATGTCCTGGATCTGGATGGCGTCCATGGCGCTCCACGCCTCGATCAGCTTGCCTGCCTCCGATTCGGCCAGCACCGGCGTGATCAGCGACATCGCGCCGTAGGGATCGGCGTCGACGGCCCGGTAGAACTTCCGGACCGCGTCGATCTTGCCCTCGGCCGTGCTGACCGCGGCGGGCTTGACGGCCGGCTGCGAGCTGGTGCTGCTGGACGACGAGCCCTGCGAGGGGAGCGAACCCGAGCCGGTGCCCGAGGACGGCTGAGGTGTCGTGCTGGTGCCCGACGGCGTCGGTGGCTCCTGCTTCCGCTGCGGCTCGGTGGAGTCCGGAACGGCGAGCCCGCCGAGCGCGGCGGCCCCGCTCATGGCCTCGGGTGCCGCGGCACCCGGCACGGTGCCTTGCGGCTGGGCGCCCGCGAGCACGCCCGCGGTGACGACGGCGCCCGCGACCAGGAACCCGGCGGCGACCAGGCCGGCCAGCTTGGCCCGCCGGACGGCGCGGCTTTCCGGCTCGTCCACCTCGGGTTCGGGCCGCGGGGCCCGCTCTTCGCGGGTGCGCGCGGGCACGAACTTCTGCGGCTCGCGGAAGACCTGCTCGAGGTACTCGCGGTCGACGCGGGTGTCGTTCAGGATCTCTTCCGGGATGACGTCCTCGACACGTACGGCGTCCTCACGCCGTATGCGCTGTCGATCAAGCACGAAATTCCTCGCTCTGGTCCGGGGCAGGCGCTGGGCCGTTCGGCCGACGCCTTTGGTCCGCGCGGCCGTCTTCTGAACGGTGCGGACCCTGCAGTCGCCAGGAAACCCTGTGCGGACGGCCCACGGCCAGACTCCATCGCCGGAATGCCGTCGCCATACGACGAACGGCAGCTTAGGTCACCCACCCGGACCAGGGACGACCGCTCAACGCACCGCACGTGCAGAGGAACAGGACACTTGCACGTGCGTGGTCGCCTACATGCCGTCGTCGACGATCTTGTCGTCGTCGCCGAAGGTGAACGTGCGCTGCTCCATGGTCTTCGTGCCGTCCTTGTGCGTGACCTCGACGGTGTTGACCGTGACCCCGCGGCGCTGGTCGATGCTGACCTTCTTCACCTCGAAGTAGGCGACGTCGCGGTAGCGGTCCCGGAGGCCTTCCGCGCCTTCGTCGCGCAGGCCGCCGGAGGTCACCGAGGACGCTTCCTGGGGGTTCGTGGTGACCGAGTTGAGGAAGATCTCGGTGTTGTCGCCCATCGCCTCCGCGTCCGGCTGCGACGCGTACCAGGGGGCCGGGGTGGTGGTGCGGTTGGCGGGGACGACCGGCGGCTTCTGCGGCCGGTCGCTCGACGGCGGCGTGGGCCGCCCGGACGTCACCGGGCCGGAGCTGGAGCCGGGCCGCGACGAGTCGGTCCCGGCGGTCTCGCTGTCCGAGGCGGTGCCCGAGTTGGCGGAGCTGCTGTCGTCCCTGGTGGCGGACTCGGTCGCGGATTCGGACGGGTTGCCGACCGCGCCTCCCTGCGGCGGCGTGGCCGGATGGCCGGCGACATCGTCCTGGGTCATCGGGCTGCCGCCGCGGTATCCGGGCCAGCCGCCCTGGCTCTGCTGCTCCGGGAGGGGTTTGCCGACCAGGTACGAACCGGCGAAGAGCAAGCCGACCACGACCAGCGCGGACGCCGCCGCCGCGAACCAGGCGGCCTTGCGCCAGGTCTTGGGCGGGGTCACCGACGCGGGCACCGAACCGAGGTCGAAGGTGCTCAGGCCGTCGACCGGCGGGGCGAGGTAGACGCGGACGTCGTCGGTGTCGTCGACCTCCACCGGCTCGGGACGGCGGGGAGCGGGAGCCGTCAGCGTCACCTTCGTGCGCTGCGCGACCTTCGCCGTCCGTTCTTCCGCGGGGACCGGTTCGGTGAAGGAGACCTCGACGCGCGCGGGCTGGGGGAGCGGCAGACGGCCGCTCGATGGGGCGTAGCCAGGGCTCGGCGCCCTCCTGTCCCGCGGTGGCGGCAAGGGGAGGGAACCGGTGGAGGGCGGGGCGAACTCGCGGTGCGCGTGATGCCCGTGCCCGGTCGGGCGCTGCCGCCTCGGCGGCACGGGTGGGGTCCAGCTCTCGGCGCCACCCGCCCGGTGACGTCCTGTCTGTGTGATGCCGTCGCGTCCCTGTCGTTCCGCCCAGCCGTTCATGTCCGAGCGACCCCCTCACGGGCCGGCCCTGACGGCGATGTGACACCGGTTAAGCCGAACGGAGCAGCGGGTTCACGGGATCCCTCGCTTGCAGACTCCCAAGCACTCTCGTGAGCAAATGCACGCGCATACGACTGGGGGCGCGCGGGGCCATCGCCCCCGCGCGCCATACGGGCATCGCCCGACCCAGACGCAAGGGTCCACACGAGGAACACACTAAAAGTTCGACACCCGCAAGTCTTCACCCACTCTGCAAGTTGCAGATGTTTCACTCGGTCGGGCGCGGCCGAACGGGCCTCGGTGACGTAACGGAGCGCTATCGGCGCTGGTGAAGCCGTTCAGTTGCCGCTGCGGTACTTCTGCTGGGTCGACTGCAGGGCTTTCGTGGCGGTGATCCCGCTACCCGCAGCGAGCAAAATGGCGATGACGTCGAGCGTCGTTCCCCCACTCGTGAGCAGCCAGGCGAAAAGCGAGGCGGCCGTGGTACCCGCTGCGATCGGCCAGCGCGTCTTGACGTACTGGGCGATGGGGGTGCCGCCCGCGCGCTTACCCGCCGCGTTGTTCAGCATGGCGAGATAACCGAGATGGCCCAATGCCGCCAGGACACCGGCGATCGCGATGATCACGGCGATGAGGTTAATCATGTGTCCAGTTTGCCCTGTCCCGCGCCGTCGTGGCTCGGGGAACACCCTGAGTTCCACCTCACGGCACAGGATCGTGACGTCGCCGGATCGCGTTCAGCCCGCTAAACGCGATCCGGACGGGCCTTGGGGGAGCAAGGGACCTTTGCTACCACCTACCGCCCCAGCCTGCCCCGACCGAGGTTGAGCAGCGCCATCGCCAGCTGCCGTCCCTCCGGCCCGAGCTCGCGGTAGCGCGCCAGCACGTCCATCTCGCGGTTGTAGACGATCCTGGTGCCGCCGGCGGCCATCCTGGCCGCACCGATCGTCTTGGAGACCTCGACGCGGCGTTTGACGAGCCGCAGGATCTCGCCGTCGAGGAAGTCGATCTCCTTGCGGAGCTCGCCGATCTCTTCGGCGGTGGCGGTGGGTTCTTCGGCGTCCGGCTTCTGTGTGGTGTTCATCGGGACCTCTCTTCGGTCCGGATTCCCTGCTGGCCCCCGGAACAGCGCAAAGCCCCGGGGTCCGTGGACTCCGGGGCTTCGGGTGATGGCATTGGCGGCACTATGCGATCACGGGAGCCGGAGTCCGGATCCCGTAAAAAAATCGCGTCGCGTGGTGCCGCATGCCGATCATTATGCCACAGCGAAGCGGTCCTCCCGCTCGAAGCGGCGGCGCGCTCCGCGGACGCGGGCGTGCACGAGGACGCTCATCGCCAGCCAGAACATCGGCATCGCGGGCCAGAAGAACGGCGCCCCCGATGCCGTCCAGCGGACGATCAGCAGCACCGAAAGCACCACGGCGACCGCGAGGTGGATCCGCACGGCCGGATGCCCGAACACGACCGGGCGCCGTTTCGGCGCGGGTTTCGGCAGATCCGACGTGAGCGCGACGAGGTCGTCGGTGTATTTGGCGGAATACACGGCGCTCAGCCGGTCTTCCACTTCTTCGAGAGTGAGACGGCCTTCACCGCCGGCGGCCTGGATGCGGGTGGCGACCCGCTCGCGGTCGACGTCGGCGGCCCTGAGCCGGGAGGGAATTCCGTTGGTGTCCATGGCGACCGATCCTCCGCCGCGAACCCCGCTCGCGCGTCGGACGGCAGGCGGCAACATCGCCTACGCCCGGCGCTGTAGCGTGGACCGGCGATGAACACCCTCTTCGATCTCCCAGCGGACGGTCCGGCCAAGTCCCGGCACTCGGACCTGCTCGACGACCTGAACCCGGCGCAGCGCGAAGCCGTGACCCACGCGGGCTCGCCGCTGCTGGTCGTCGCGGGCGCGGGTTCCGGCAAGACCCGGGTGCTGACCCGGCGGATCGCGTACCTGCTGGCCGAACGGGACGTGCACCCCGGCCAGATCATGGCGATCACGTTCACCAACAAGGCGGCCGCGGAGATGCGGGAGCGGGTGAGCGACCTCGTCGGCCGCCGCGCGAACGCCATGTGGGTGTCGACGTTCCACTCCATGTGCGTGCGGATCCTGCGCCGTGAGGCCAAAACGCTGGAGATGTCGTCGAGTTTCTCCATCTACGACTCGGACGACACGAAGCGGCTCATCACCCTCGTCGCCCGGGATCTCGACATCGACCCGAAGAAGTACGCGGCGCGCACGCTGGCCGTGCACATCTCGAACCTCAAGAACGAGCTGATCGATCCGGAGACGGCGGTCGCCGACGCGGGCAACGACTTGGAACGCCGCGTCGCCGAGGTCTACGTCGAATACCAGCGGCGGCTGAACCAGGCCAACGCGTTCGACTTCGACGACCTCATCATGCGGACGGTCGAACTCCTGCAGCGGTACCCGGACGTCGCCGAGTACTACCGGCGGCGGTTCCGGCACGTGCTGGTCGACGAGTACCAGGACACGAACCACGCGCAGTACACGCTGGTCCGCGAACTGGTCGGCACCGAGGCGAACGAGGCCGGCATCGAGCCCGCCGAACTCTGCGTCGTGGGTGACGCGGACCAGTCGATCTACGCCTTCCGCGGCGCGACGATCCGCAACATCGAGGAATTCGAACGCGACTTCCCGAACGCGCGGACCGTGCTGCTGGAACAGAACTACCGCTCGACCCAGACGATCCTGAACGCGGCGAACGCGGTCATCGCGCGAAACCCCAACAGGCGCGCGAAGCGGCTGTGGACCGATTCCGGTGACGGAGAGAAGATCGTCGGCTACGTCGCGGACAACGAGCACGACGAAGCGGCGTTCGTCGCGGGTGAGATCGACGCGCTGGCGGACAAGGGCGAAGCGGACTACTCCGACGTCGCGGTCTTCTACCGCACCAACAACCAGTCCCGCGTGTTCGAAGAGATCTTCATCCGCCTCGGCCTGCCGTACAAGGTCGTCGGCGGGGTGCGGTTCTACGAACGGCGCGAGGTCCGCGACATGCTCGCGTATCTGAGGGTGCTGGCGAACCCGGAGGACACGGTCAGCCTGCGCCGCATCCTCAACGTCCCCAAACGAGGCATCGGTGACCGCGCCGAAGCCGTCATCGCGACGTACGCCGAGCGTGAGCGCGTCTCGTTCGCGCAGGCGTTGCGCGGTGCCGTCAACGGCGAGGTGCCGTTGCTGAACCCGCGCTCCGCCAAGGCGATCACCGGTTTCGTCGAGTTGATGGACGAGCTCGGCGAGGTCGTGGAAAGCGGCGCGGAGGTCGCCGACATCCTCGAAGCGGTCCTGGAGCGCACCGGCTACCGCACGGAACTCGAGGAATCCGAAGACCCACAGGACGCGTCGCGAGTGGAGAACCTGACGGAACTCGTCACCGTCGCGCGGGAGTTCACCGAGTTCACCACCGAGGTCGCCGGTCCGGAGGGTGAACTGCCGGAGACCGAGCCGGGTGTGCCGGAGCCGGGCTCGCTGCCCGCGTTCCTGGAGCGGGTCTCCCTGGTGGCGGACGCGGATTCGGTCCCGTCGCCCGACGGCGGAGACGACGGCGAGGGGCACGACGCGGGTGTGGTCACGCTGATGACCGTGCACACCGCGAAGGGCCTCGAGTACCCGGTCGTCTTCGGAACGGGCTGGGAAGACGGGATCTTCCCGCATATGCGCGCGCTCGGTGACCCGACTGAGCTGGCCGAAGAGCGCCGGCTCGCCTACGTCGCGATCACGCGGGCGAGGAAGAGGCTGTACGTCTCCCGCTCGATGGTGCGGTCCGCCTGGGGGCAGCCGCAGATGAACCCGGCCTCGCGGTTCCTGGACGAACTTCCCGCCGACCTGGTCGATTGGCGCAGGCTCGCGCCTTCGTCGTCCTCCGGCGGTTTCGGTTCCTCGGGTGGATCGCCGCGTGCGGCGACGACCTGGGGGAGCCGCGGCGGTGGCTCGCCGGCCTCGCGGTCGGCGAGCACGAGCCCGTTCGGCAAGGGCTGGAAGGACACCGTCGCGCTCAAACTGGACGTCGGCGACAGGGTCAGCCACGACAAGTACGGGCTCGGCACCGTCGTCGCCTGCGACGGCACGGGCCCGCGGGCCACGGCGACGATCGACTTCGGTGCCGCCGGCAAGGTCCGGCTGATGCTCATCGGCAGCGTCCCGATGGTCAAACTCTAGCCCTGACCTGCGGTTTCTTCATCGCTCGCGAAAACTGTCGGACCCTTCCCGTATACCTGTGCCATCGAACACGAGTTCGATGCGCTGGGGTAGGCTGGACGAGCCGGTGTGCCCCGTTCAGGAGGAGGGGCGCAGCGGTGTGGACGGGGTCTTGTTTGGGGTTCTCTCGAGTGGGGTACTCGAGTATTTGCGGGGTGTTGAAGAAGGGGCGGGGACGGATCGGGGTCCGGAACCGCCGGAAGTGCTCAGGCTGGTCGCGGCCTGGCGCGCGTTACTGCGGACGCACGAACCGGACGGGGCCGGACGGTGTGTCGTATGCGGGCACGCGCGGCGATGGCTGTTCGGGCCGCGGCCAGCCGGGTGCCGAACTCTTCCTTGGGGATTTTTCGCCCGACAGCGGCCAGTGGGTCTCTGCACGGTGTGGCAGATCGCCGTGGGGTACTTCGTCCGGAAGTCGCCCGGCGGCGTCGCGTGAGCGCTCTGAGGGGCCGGAAGGCCGCGCGAGTTCCGCGCCCGATGGCCTACTACGCTTCCCGATGTTTCCGAAGCCGGTGTCCTCGGCGTTTGCGAAACGGGAAGCGGAGGGCCTGAGGGCGCGCCAGAGCGTCTTCGCCCGGCGCGCCTTCTCCACGGGTGGAGTCACCGATGCGGTGAAAAGGTGTTGCGTCGAGAGGAAAGCGGAGGCTCGATCAGCCGACGCTCACGCCACGGGCGGCGAGCCACGGGCGCGGGTCGATCTTCTTCGTGCCGTTCTGCCACACCTCGAAGTGCAGGTGCGGGCCGGTGCTCTGACCACGGTTGCCGACCTCGGCGATCTCCTCGCCGCACTTGACCTTCTGGCCTTCGCGGACGGAGAACGAGTTCATGTGGCCGTAGACGTGGATGGTGCCGTCGGCGAGCTGAACCTTGACCCAGAGGCCGAAACCGCTGGCCGGGCCCGCTTCGATGACCGTGCCGTCGGAGGCCGCGACGATCGGCGTGCCGATCGGGGCCGCGATGTCGATGCCGAGGTGGCTCGTGCCCCACCGGGCACCGAAGCCCGAGGTGAAGGTGCCCTTGGCCGGCATGCAGGTCTTGGGGCGCTTGGCCTCTTCTTCGGCCTTGCGGGCCGCTTCGGCCTCACGCTTGACGCGGGCCTGGGTGATGCTGTTGTTCTCCGAGAGCTTCTGAGCTTCGGCGGAGGCGTTGGTCGACTGGCTCGTCGGCAGCAGCTCAGGGGCGCCACCACCGGCTCCGCCACCGAGGGCGAACGAGGCGCTCGCGTCCTGGGTGCTGGCCAGCGGCGTGACGGCGGCGTCGGAGGATTCCGAAACGGACTTCAGGGTCTGCCCGGCAGCGGCGGCCGCGAAGGCGCCGGCAGCGACGGCTGCGACCACGACACGGCCACGAAGGGCCGAGGACGGGGGCGACAGGCGGTGCGAGCCCCGGACGCGGACGACCGCACCATCGAGTGCGTTCTCGAGCGCCGGGGAAGGAGCTTGGCCGCCGGGGGAGCGGTGTGAAGCCAAGACGGGGCCTTCCGTGTTCGGGGAGTCGGATCAAGAGCCCGGGCGGGGGATCCCGGTGAACGACCTCGGGGGTGGTTCGTTCGGTGCTCTCATTCGTGATCTGACTGTAATGGGGACCCCGGGACAGTAACGAAGCGGCACCCCGATCAGCAAGATCTGGCGGCGCTCTCGGCCGATCGGGCGACGGCGATCTGGCCGTTGTCCAGTGAGGATTACCCAAAGTTAGACCAGGTTTACTCACAACCGTGTGACTTGCGTTACAAGATCGGAGGGCCATTCGGGGGTACCGGAGGGCCGGAAAGGAGGCAAACGAGCGAAATAAGCGGTTGCTCGACGGTGTTGAAGGAGGTTTGCCCGGGTTGGGCTTCTTCAGGGGCCGGCCGAGCGCCGGTCGTACCTGGGGTGGCCCCTGCTGGCGGGCCCCGCCGACCCCGGCTTGCTAGCGTCGCCGTCGATGACTTCGCGCTCACGGCACCCTGGCGACTCCGCCGGGCAAGCCGTCCCCGGTACCGCGTCCGCCGAACTTCTCCGGAGCGAACCGGGCGCCCGCCCGCGAGCGCTTCTGCTGTCGGCGGGGCTGGTGTCGGCCGGTTCGGTCGCGCTGGCGGCCGGCGCGCTGCTGCCCGTGATCCAGGGCGGTTCGCCTGGTTTCACCGCCGCCCCCCTGCTGGTCGTGCTGGCTCTGGCGCCCGCCGCCGCCGTGCTCTACGCGGTGGTCACCGGACGGTCGGGGCTCGCGGCGGGCCTGGTGCTCGGGCTCACCGCGCTCGCGCCCGGACGGCTGCTGCTGGATCTGCAGTTGCTCGCCGACGGCTCCCTCGCCGCGCGCCCGGAACTGTTCCTCGCCGACAGGCTGCTCGCGCTGCCTCCGGCGGGGCCGGGGCTGTGGCCGCTGGTGGCGGGCCACCTGCTCACGCTCGCGGCCGGCGCGTTCGCCGCCGGGGCCGCCCGCGACGAGGCGGAACTGGCGGGTGAGCTCGACGGACGGCGTCGCTGGCGGCTGCTCGGACCCGTGCTCGGAGTGGCGGGTGGGGTCGGCCTGCTCCTCGCGCCGTTCGGATCGGGCAACGCGTACCTCCTGGCCAAGAACGCCTTCGAGGGCCCGACCGTCGCGATGGCCGGGTACCTGTTGCTCGCCGCTCTGCTGCCGCTGACCGCGCTCGTGGCGGTGAGTTCGCCCTCGGCCGAGGTCGGCAAGGGCGGATTCGCCGGAGCGGGGCTGGGCGCGCTCGCGGTCGGGATCCCGCCCCTGATCGCGGGATCGGTCGTGGACCGGCTTTCGGTCGCGCCCGGTTCGGTGGTCGTGACCGTCGCGGGTCTGGCGCTGGTGGGGCTCGCCTTCACCCGGTTCGACGTCGCGGAAGCGGGCGAGGCCGCCACCGGTGACCTGGCGGGCGAGGCCAAGCTGCCGGGATTGTTCTGGTGGCGGCTGGCCACCGGCGGCCTGGCGTTGCTCGCCGCCGGAGCCGCGGCGGCGGGTGCGCTGGCTCCGGTGCTGAAGGCCAACGGTCCGACGCCGGTACCCGAGACACCGTCGCGCTGGCTGCTGCTCGGCGCCGCGGTCGTGCTCGCCGTGCCCGCGCTGTTCGTCTTCGTGCCGCGGCTCTCCGCGTTCGCCAGAGGAATCGTCGCGGCCACGTGGGCGGGTGTCGTCCTCGCGGGCGCGGCGGTGCTGAGCGCCGCCCTGTCCGTGACCGAGGACAAAGCGGTGGACCCGGCGCTGTTCGGGGTCGACCTGCCGCTGCCGCTACCGGACAAGGTCGGCTTTTCGGCGGGCCCCGGTGTCACGTGGACGTTCATCGCGCTCGTGCTGGCGGCCGTCGCCGCGCTCGCCGCGGTGATCACCGGAGTCGTGGAGCGCGACGTCTCCGAAGACGACAACGCGGAGCTGGACACCGGCCTGGACGGGACGCGGGCGGGCGGGAACGTGCTCACCCCGCTCGTGGCGGCGGCGGTGCTGGCGATCGTCGCGTTCGGCACGCCGGTGTTCACCGCGCCGGGCTACACCGCTCCCGGGTTGTGGTCGGATTTCGGCGCGGCGTCGTGGGGCCTGCTCGGCGCGCTCGCGGTCGTCCTCGGCCTGTACGCGCTCGTTCCGCGCTCCCGGCCGGCCGCGGCGGCGTCCGCCTTGGCCGGGGCCGCGCTGGTGCTCGGCCTGCGCGCGGCGGAACTCCCGCTCGTCGGCTCTGAGTACGACGGCTCGTCGGCCGGGATCGGGTTCTGGCTCGCGCTCGCCGGCGTCGTCGCCACCCTCGTCACGGCCGGGATGGCCGTCGCTGGCGCACGGCGGGCCGGATGACGCGCCGTCTTCTCCGGGTCGTGCTGGCCGAGTTCGACGTCGAGGAAGGTTCGGCGGTCGCTCTCGGGCGGCTGCTGCGCGACGAAGGCGTCGAGGTGGTCTACGCCGGGCGTCTCGAAACGGTCGGCCAAATGGTCAGCACGGTCGAACAGGAGGATCCGGACATCCTCGGCGTGCTGTGCGGTGCGAGCGAACCGGAAGGGCTGGCCGCCGCGGTCCCCGGCGTTCGGCTCTTCGCGGTCGGTAACGGCCCGAGCGGGTTCGAGAACGTCTTCGAAACCCTGGAAAACGCGGCGAACTGGGTCTCCGGTGTGCGGTCTCACACCGTGGAAACACCGTCTGACCGCGTACGGTGACCGACTTCACCAGGTGCGGAGTCCCCTGCTTCTACGCAGGTCGCTAACCTCGACTGGTCCGACAGCGCGGTCCGGCAACGGACCACCACAGTGGCGTGTCGTCAGGAGACTGGAGTAGTGGACCTCTACGAATACCAGGCGAGGGATCTCTTCGCCGCCCACGGAGTACCGGTTCTGCCGGGTGCCGTGGCAAACACCCCCGAAGAAGCCAAGGCCACCGCCGAGAAGATCGGCAACCAGGTCGTCATCAAGGCCCAGGTCAAGACCGGCGGCCGCGGCAAGGCGGGCGGCGTCAAGCTGGCCCAGACGCCGGATGAGGCCGCCGAGAAGGCCGAGGCGATCCTCGGCCTGGACATCAAGGGCCACATCACGCGTCGCGTGCTGGTGGCCGAAGCCTCGGACATTTCCGAGGAGTACTACTTCTCCTTCCTGCTGGACCGTGCGAACCGCACCTTCCTCGCGATGGCTTCCGCCGAAGGCGGCGTGGAGATCGAGCAGCTGGCCGTCGAGCGTCCCGAAGCGCTCGCGAAGATCCCGGTCGACGCGATCGCCGGTGTCGACAAGGCGAAGGCCGTCGAGATCCTGACCGCGGGCAAGTTCCCGGAGAAGGTCGTCGACGAGGCCGCCGACGTCGTCGTGAAGCTCTGGGAGACCTTCGTCTCCGAGGACGCCACGCTGGTCGAGGTCAACCCGCTGGTCCGTGACCCGCAGGACAAGATCATCGCCCTCGACGGCAAGGTCACCCTCGACGAGAACGCCTCGTTCCGTCAGCCGGGCCACGAGGCCCTGGTCGACAAGGACGCGGAGAACCCGCTCGAGGCGAAGGCCAAGGCCAAGGACCTCAACTACGTCAAGCTCGACGGCGAGGTCGGCATCATCGGCAACGGCGCGGGCCTCGTGATGTCCACGCTGGACGTCGTGGCGTACGCGGGCGAGAAGCACGGCGGCGTCAAGCCGGCCAACTTCCTCGACATCGGCGGCGGCGCTTCGGCCGAGGTCATGGCGGCCGGTCTGGACGTCATCCTCAACGACACCGACGTGAAGAGCGTCTTCGTCAACGTCTTCGGTGGCATCACCGCTTGCGACGCCGTCGCGAACGGCATCGTCGAAGCGCTGAAGATCCTGGGCGACGAGGCCACCAAGCCGCTCGTCGTGCGGCTGGACGGCAACAACGTCGTCGAAGGACGTCAGATCCTCGCCGACGCGAACCACCCGCTCGTCACCGTGGTGGACACAATGGACAACGCGGCCGACAAGGCCGCCGAGCTCGCCGCGGCAGGTGCGTGAGATGTCGATCTTCATCAACGAGAACAGCAAGGTCATCGTCCAGGGGCTCACCGGCTCCGAGGGCATGAAGCACGCGACCAAGATGCTGAAGTCCGGCACGAACATCGTGGGTGGCGTCAACGCCCGCAAGGCCGGCCAGACCGTCTCCATCGAGGGCAAGGACCTCACCGTGTTCGGCACGGTCGAGGAGGCCATCAAGGAGACCGGCGCCGACGTTTCGGTCATCTTCGTGCCGCCGAAGTTCGCCAAGGACGCGGTCATCGAGGCGATCGACGCCGAGATCCCGCTCGCCGTGGTGATCACCGAGGGCATCCCGGTGCACGACTCCGCCTACTTCTGGGCGCACGCGGTCGCGACCGGCAACAAGACCCGCATCATCGGGCCGAACTGCCCCGGCGTGATCAGCCCGGGCAAGTCGAACGCGGGCATCATCCCGGCCGACATCACCGGTGCCGGCCCGATCGGTCTCGTGTCGAAGTCGGGCACGCTGACCTACCAGATGATGTACGAGCTGCGTGACATCGGTTTCTCGACCGGTGTCGGCATCGGCGGCGACCCGGTCATCGGCACGACGCACATCGACGCCCTCGAGGCGTTCGAGGCCGACCCCGAGACCAAGGTCATCGTGATGATCGGCGAGATCGGCGGCGACGCCGAAGAGCGCGCCGCGGCCTACATCAAGGACAACGTGACGAAGCCGGTCGTCGGCTACGTCGCGGGCTTCACCGCGCCCGAGGGCAAGACCATGGGCCACGCCGGCGCCATCGTCTCCGGTTCCTCCGGCACGGCCGCCGCGAAGAAGGAGGCCCTCGAGGCCGCCGGCGTCAAGGTCGGGAAGACCCCGAGCGAGACCGCCGTCCTGGCGCGCGAGCTGTACAACAGCCTCTGATCTGCGGAGACTGACGCTTTCCCCGGCGGGCCGGGCACCCTCACCGGTGCCCGGCCCGCCTCTTTGCGCCCCGGATCGCGATTAGGGGGCTAAACGCAGGTGCGCCCCCGACCTGCGTTTCGCGGGCTAAACGCGATCGGGCGGCCGACCTGCGTTTCGCGGGCTAAACGCGATCGGGCGGCCGACCTGCGTTTCGCGGGCTAAACGCGATCAGGGGGCCGCGTCGCCTTTCGCCCCCTAATCGCGATCCGGTCGTCGTCGAGGGGTTCCGCCGGGAACCTGACCGGGTGTAGAGACGTCTCAGAGCCCGAGGCGTGGGGTGTCCGCGTGTGCGCTAGCGTTCGAGCATCACAGCCGCCTCGTTTGTCCCGGGAGTCCCGCGCGCCCCGGGGTGCCGGTCGAACGACAGGAGAGCATTCGGATGTCCTATCCCAGCGGTGGGCCCGGCTACCCCCAGCAGGGTGGCGGCCAGCAACACCCCAACCCCGGCTCGGGAGCCTTTCCGCAGCAGCAGGCGCCGTCACCGGCCGCCCCGCTGAACCTGGCGTTGCTGCTCGCGCTCGCCGTCGCCGTCCTCGGCCTGGTGCAGTTCTTCATCGGCTTCTCGGACGAGGCCGACGCCGCCGGGCAGGTCTCGCTCTTCCTGCTGGTCAGCGGTCTGCTCGCGGGGTTGCACGCGCTGCCGCGCGGCCCGAAGACGCTGCCGTTCGCCGCGTTGTTCAGTGTCCTCGGCGCGTTCGGCGGCCTGGACCTGATCATCGGCTACGGGAGCGGCCGTGAGGACGTCTCGGTCCCCGGCATCCTCACCGTGGTGCTGATCCTCGGCATCCTGCAGATGCTCGTCGCGGTCGCCGCGCTGCTGTTCGAGCACGACGTCATCAAGCTGCCCGCCGCGAAACCGCAGCAGCAGGCGCCGCAGGCCCCGTACAGCCAGCAGTTCCCGCAGCAGGGCCCGCAGGGTCCGTTCGGCCAGCAGGGCCAGCAGGGGCCGGCCGCCACGCAGGTCCAGCCGTTCCCCGCCGCCGGCCAGCAGGGCCAGCAGCCGGGTGAGCAGTCGGGCCCGTTCTCGCAGCCGGGCGGGTTCCAGCCGCCGGTCACGCAGCCGCCGGGCCAGCAGGCCACGACGTACGCGCCGCAGCAGGGCCAGTTCTTCCAGCAGCCGCCGTCCTCCTCTTCCTCGGAGTCGGGCCAGAACCCGGGCACGCCGCCCGGCGGTTTCGGCCAGCAGAGCTGACCTTCCCGAACCGAAAACACCCGCTGTGACTCTCCGTGTCACAGCGGGTGTTTTTCTTGTCCGGGTTACCCGACCGGGTGGGTTGGGCCACGTGCCCCGGCCGGCGGCGGCGTGCCTCACCCGGACGGCCCAGTCCGGATGTCATGGTGCGATTCATGAAGCTGCTCACCCGCGACGAACGCCCGCCGGGCGAAGAGCCGGTGAGCGACCTCGTCCCCGAGCTGGAGGTCTCCAGGGCGAAGCGGGTTCGTGTGTTGCTCGCGGCGGCCTGCTCGCCCCTGTTGTTCTCCTTCACCGCCGTCGCGGCCGTTCTCGCGATGGTTTCGTTCGCCGCCGATCGGTCCCGCTTCTCCGCCACCGGCGCCGTGCTCGCCGCCGGCCCCGGTTGGCTCGCCTCGTGGCAGGTGGAACTCGACCTCGGCGGTCATCCGCTCGGCGTCCTGCCCCTGCTGCCGACGCTCCTCGTCGGCTGGCTCGTGGCGAGGGCGGCCGCGCGCGCCGTCCGCCGGACCGGCGGACGGACTCCGGCGGACGCCGTTCCGGTGGTGACGGTGATCGCCGGAGCCCACGCCGTGGCCGGTGTGCTCGTCGCCCTGCTGACGGGCGGATCGCCGGTCGACGTGAACCCGCTGACCGCCTTCTGCGTGCCGGGCCTCCTCGCCGGAATCGCCGCCATCGCGGGGGTCGCCAGGAGCTGTGGGCTGCCCGCCGTGGTGCGGGAGCGGTTCGACCCGGTGGCCGTCCAAGGATTGCGGGCGGGTGCGCTCGGCCTCGCCGCGTTGATCGCCTGTGGCGCCGTGGTGTTCACCGCGGCCACCGCGTTCTCCTGGTCCACTGTGGACAGTTTGTTCGAGCCGGGGTTCGGGGCGAGCTTCGGCCTGTTCCTGCTTTCCGTCGCCTACCTGCCGAACGCGGTCGTCGCCGCGCTGTCGTTCACCAGCGGGCCGGGTTTCTCGGTCGGTTCACTGACCGTCGGCATGTTCGGCTACCAGGAAGGGCAGCTGCCGGGGGTGCCGGTGCTGGCGGGGGTCCCGTCGCACCATGCCGTCTGGTGGCCCGCGTTGCTGCTCCTGCCCGCGCTGGTCGGCGCGTTGGTCGGCTGGCGGCTCCGCGCGATCGACGAGGACCCGATGCTGCGGATGCGGGCGATCGCCGTCGCGGGCGCGCTCGTCGCGTTCGGCTGCGTCATCCTCGGGACCCTTTCCGGCGGCAGGCTCGGCGACGGTCCGTTCGACCCGGTCAGCGTGCCGGTCGGGGTCGCTTCCGTGATCGCTTTCTGCTGGATCGTCGTTCCCGGCGGCTTCGTCGCGTTCTTCACCGGACCGCACGAGGCCCCCGAACCCCCGGGTGAACCCGACGTCGAAGACCTCGCCGAGGTCGAGGAAGACACCGAGGAACCGGTGGAGGACGCCGAGGAGGCCTTGGCGGACCCCGAAGCCGAACCCGAGCCCGAAGCCGAAGCGGAGCCGGAACCCGAGCCCGAAGCGGAGCCGGAACCCGAGCCGGAATCCGAGCCCGAGCCCGACGATGGCGACGATGACGCTGTGACCGACTCCACCGAGGGGTCCGGCGACGAAAGCGCCCCCGGTGACGACCGTTAGGGTTGTCGCGACCAGGTGAAGCGCCGTACGCCCGAGTGCGTACCGCCGTGGCAAGGAGCCCGTTCTGGCTAGTCGGTTGGACCTGCCCACTCCGGTGAAGCTCGTCGTCCTCGCGTCCGGTTCCGGCACGCTGCTGCAAGCCGTGCTCGACGCCGTCGAAAAGCCGAACTTCCCGGCGAAGGTGGTCGCCGTCGGAGCGGACCGCACCGGGGTCGCGGCGCTGACCAGGGCCGAACGCGCCGGCGTGCCGTCGTTCACCGTGCGGATGGCCGATCACCCGGATCGTGCGGCGTGGGACAAGGCGATCACCGAAGCCGTCGCCGCCTACCAGCCGGATCTGGTCGTCTCGGCGGGGTTCATGAAGATCCTCGGCGCCGAATTCCTCGCGCGGTTCCCTGGCCGCGTGATCAACACACATCCGGCGTTGCTGCCGTCGTTCCCCGGCGCGCACGCCGTGGCCGACGCGCTGGCGATGGCCGTCAAGGTCACCGGGTCGACGGTCCATTTCGTCGACGCCGGAGTCGACACCGGGCCGATCATCGCGCAGGAGCCGGTGATCGTGGAGCCCGACGACGACGAGCACGTCCTGCACGAGCGGATCAAGGCCGTGGAACGCAGGCTCCTGGTGGAAACGATCGAAAAACTCGGCCGGAGCGGGTGCGCGGTCGAGGGACGAAAGGTGAGGTTTTCGTGAGTACCGCACAGGGACAGCGTCCCGTCCGGCGCGCGCTGATCGGCGTCTCCGACAAGGCCGGCCTGCTCGAACTCGCCACCGGGCTGCACGCGGCGGGTGTCGAGATCGTGTCGACCGGCGGCACGGCGAAGGTCATCGCGAACACCGGGGTGCCGGTGACGCCGGTCGAAGAGGTCACCGGGTTCCCGGAGTCCCTCGACGGCCGGGTCAAGACGCTGCACCCGCGCGTGCACGCCGGTCTGCTCGCCGACCGTGACCGTCCGGAGCACGTCGAGCAGCTCAAGCAGCTCGACATCGCGCCGTTCGACCTGCTCGTGGTCAACCTGTACCCGTTCACGCAGACCGTCGCCTCGGGCGCGAGCCCGGAAGACTGTGTCGAGAACATCGACATCGGCGGCCCGGCGATGGTGCGCGCCGCGGCGAAGAACCACAACAGCGTCGCCGTCGTGGTCGACCCGTCCCGCTACGAGTGGGTGCTGGAGCGCGTCGCCGCGGGCGGTTTCGAACTGGCCGACCGCAAGCGGCTCGCCGCGCAGGCCTACGCGCACACGGCGGCGTACGACACCGCGGTCGCCTCGTGGTTCGCGAACGTCTACGCGCCCGCGGACGACTCCGGCTTCCCGGACTTCACCGGCGCTTCGTGGGAGCGCGGCGACGTGCTGCGCTACGGCGAGAACCCGCACCAGAAGGCCGCGCTGTACAAGCACTGGCGGCCGGGCCTCGCGCACGCCGAACAGCTGCACGGCAAGGCCATGTCGTACAACAACTACGTCGACACCGACGCCGCGCGCCGCGCCGCCTACGACTTCGAGGCCCCGGCCGTCGCGATCATCAAGCACGCCAACCCGTGTGGGATCGCGGTCGGCGAGGACATCGCCGAGGCGCACCGGAAGGCGCACGCGTGCGACCCGGTCTCGGCCTACGGCGGGGTGATCGCGACCAACCGGCCGGTGAGCCGCGAGGCCGCCGAGCAGATCTCCGAGGTGTTCACCGAGGTCGTCCTGGCGCCGGACTTCGACGCCGAGGCGCTGGAGATTCTGCAGCGCAAGAAGAACGTGCGGCTGCTGAAGCTGCCCGCGATCACGTCGCCGGATCCGATCGAGTTCCGGCCGATCTCCGGCGGCATGCTGGTGCAGACCGTCGACACGATCGCCGCCGAGGGCGACGACCCGGCGAACTGGACCTTGGCGACCGGCGCGCCCGCCGACGAGCGGACGCTGGCCGATCTCGAGTTCGCGTGGCGTTCGCTGCGCGCGGTGAAGTCGAACGCGATCCTGCTGGCGAACGACGGCGCGACCGTCGGCGTCGGCATGGGCCAGGTCAACCGGGTCGACTCCTCGCGGCTCGCGGTGTCGCGTGCGGGCGACCGGGCGAAGGGCTCCGTCGCCGCGTCGGACGCCTTCTTCCCGTTCCCGGACGGGCTCGAGGTGCTGCTGGAGGCCGGCGTCCGCGCCGTCGTCCAGCCGGGCGGCTCGATCCGCGACGCCGAGGTCATCGCGGCCGCCGAGGCCGCCGGGGTCACCCTGTACCTCACAGGCACGCGCCACTTCGCCCACTGACGCCGACCTGCGTTTAGCGGGCTAACCGCGATCCGGGCCCGGACCTGCGTTTAGCCCCCTAATCGCGATCTGAGGGGGACTCGGATGTATCAGGGACCTCCGCCGCCGTGGGTGGCGGAGAAGGCAAGGAAGAAACGCCGCGTCGTCCTGATCCTGGTGATGGTCGCGGTGCTGGTACTGCTTGTCGGCGGTGGCGTCACCGGGGGCATCTTCGCGTCGAAGTACTACAAGTCGACAGGGGCGGCGCCGATGTCGACTCCGGCCCCGCCGGAGTGCGAGGCCTTGCGGCCGACAATGGACCGCCTCGGTGTCCCGAATCTCGCCGAGGTCCAGGTCAGCCCACCGTCCGCGGCCGCCACGTCGTCGAAGCTCACCGCGTGCACTTGGCGGCCGACGCCCGCCGAGCACATCCGCTATCGATCTCTTTACGTCTCGGTCAATGTCTTCACCGGACCTGAGGCCGAGCAGCGGGCGAGCGACTTCACCCCACCGGCGACGGGCGAGGTCGTCCCGCTGCCGGAGATCTCGGACCGGGCATGGTTCCGGATCGAGCGGTCCGGCACCGCGCACAGCAGGGCGGAGCTGTGGGCGCAGCGTGGCAAGGTCCAGGTCCAGGTCATGTACTCGGCCAAGGACAAGGGCTTCTTCACGGACGAGCGCGTGCCGGCCGACGTGCTCTCCGGCGAGGCCGAGACCGTTGCCATGGCGGCCTTCGATTCGGCGCGCTGACCACCGGAGACCCGCGCTGTCGACCGTCGTGCCATGCTGACCGCGGATGACGTTTAGCCCGCGAAACGCAGGTCCGGGCGCGCGTCGCCTTTAGCGGGCTAAACGCGACGCGGACGTAGCGAATCGGTAGGGGAGGATCGGTGCACCAGCCGCCGCAGGGGTACGGCCAGGGGCCGGGTTACGGCCCGCAACCTGGGCAGGGGTACGGGCAGCAGCCGGGTTACGGTCCGCCCCAGCCCGGGTACGGCCCGCCGCCCGGATACGGTCCGCCCGGTTACGGGCCGCCGCCCAAGAAGAAAAAGACCGGGCTGATCGTCGGCCTGATCGTGGGTGGCGTGGTCCTTCTCGGGCTGGGCATCCCCGGCGGGATCTTCGCGTCCGAGTACTACTCGTCGGTCGGCAAGGCCCCGGTCTCGCAGCAGCCGCCCGCCGAGTGCGCCCTCTCGCCGGAGATCCTGAACAAGACGTTCACCAGCAGCTTCCAGGGCGTCCGCGACAACGAGATCAAAGCGGGCGACATCGTCACCAAGCAGCAGGGCTGTTCCTGGCTGCCGCCGGAGAGCGACAACGTCCACGACCGTGCCCTCCAGGTCACGGTGTATCGCTACGAGGGGCGGGACGCCGAGAAGCGGGCGTCGGAGTCGTCCACCGGGTCGGCCGCGCCGTCCGAGCGTCAGCAGCAGGTGCAGGGTATCGGGGAGAAGGCGGTTCTCGTCTCCCTCGACACCGACAGCGCCTTCAGCGGCGCGGAGCTGCGGGTCATCCAGGGCGTGCACGTCGTCATCGTCACCTACAAGGGATGGGACAAAGGGTTCTTCACGAACTCGCCGATCCCGCCCGCGGAGTCCGCCGAAGTGGCGAAGTCCGTGGGCGCGGAGCTCGTGAAGAACCTGCCCCGCTAGGCGTACAGGCCGTCCAGCCAGGCTGTCCACGCCTGCTCGGCTTCGTCCGCGTCGGCGTCTTCGGCGAACAGGTGGTGTCCGATGCCGACGGGCCAGCCCCAGACGTTCCGGCCGTAGAAGCGGTACAGCGCGTCTTCGGTCCGGACGCCGATGAAGGCCGGCGTCAGGTAGTCGACGACACCCTCGACGCCGGGGACGTCGAGGTACACCCGGTCACCCACGGCCTTCGCGCCTATCGCCGCCCGGACGACCTCGAATGCCTCCGGGGTCGTCGACGCTTCGGATGCGTCGGCCTTGAAGTACTTCGCCTGACGGCGGTTGAAGTGCGTCAGATACTCGCCCAGCGAGTGGTAGTAGAACGACGTGTGCTGCTCGCACGCGTCGTGTTCGACGTCCCAGTCGTCGAGGACGGTGGTGTGCTCGAAGCGCAGGTAGGTGCCCCCGTCCTTCGGTTCGAGGACGTATTCGAGCGTGTTGAACCAGCCGTTTTCGTCTTCCGCGTAGGTGACGAAGCGCTGTGACGGCTTCCAGACGGTGACCATGCCGCCGTCGGGGGTGAGGCCGGATTCGGCGCCGCCGTCGCGGGGTTCGTAGTGGATCGGCCAGAGCCAGCCGCCGCTGTCCTTGGTGATCGCTGCCCAGGTGTCCGCGGGTGTGGTGGGGAGGAAGCCCTCGAAGCGGACCTCGGATTCCTTCGCCATGACTCGTCCTCTCTCTTCTGTCTTCACTAGAGCGACGCCTGGCCAGGGGCACTTTCGACAACCGGATCGCGTTTAGCCCGCTAAAGGCGATGTGACACAGGTCACATTTTGGAGTGTCGAAGTGCGCAGGGCAGAGGCGTCCCCGGGGTGTCCGCGAAGACGGTGACCGAGGAGAGAGACATGCGTCAGCACACGATCGACGAGATCCTGAACCGCCCGCTCAGCCAGGAGCTCCTGGCGCGCGACTTGGCCCGCCTGGCCTACACCGCGCTCGACGGCACGCCGCGGGCGATCCCGATCGGCATCCACTGGAACGGCCGGGAGATCGTCATGTGCACCCCGACGAACGCCCAGAAGCTCCCCGCGCTGCGCCGCGACCCCGCCGTGGCGCTGACGATCGACACCGAATCCCATCCGCCGAAGATCCTGCTCCTCCGCGGCACGGTCGAGCTGGATCAGGTGGACGGCATCCCCGACGAGTACCTGCAGTGGAGCGGCACCTACGAGATGACGCCCGAGCAGCGGGCCGAGTGGGAGGAAAGCGTGCGGTCGCTCTACGACGGCATGGTCCGTGTCGTGCTGACCCCGACCTGGGTCAAGCTCATCGACTTCGAGACCACGCTGCCCTCCGCCGTCGAGGAGCTCATCCGCCGCAAGAGTGAGCTCGTACGCCGCGAAGCGTAGACGAGAAGCCGCGTCTGGACGGATTCCCGCGAAGCCTCGCGCTGCCAGCCTTTCCGCCATGACAATGACAGGAATCCTGGCCGCCGCGCTGATCGTCACCGGCGCGCCCGCCATCGTGACCGACGACGTCCGCGTGCACACCGGAGTGATCGACGGCGCCCCGTACCGGGTCGAGGTGCCGCCGAACTGGAACGGCAGATTGCTGCTGTACAACCACGGCATCTACCCGCCGGGCTACGTGCCCGAGGAGATCGAGCTCGCCAACCGGAAAGAGGCGAAACCCGTTCTCCTCGGCGAGGGTTACGCGCTGGCCGCGTCGCTCTACAGCAAGCCGAGCGGTTTCTCGGCCCGCGAGGCCGTCCATGACCAGACGGCGTTGCTGTCCTGGTTCGACCGCACCGTCGGCCGTCCGGAGCAGGTGCTCACCTGGGGCGCTTCGGGCGGCGGGCTCAACGCGGTCCTGTTGTCCGAGCGGCTTCCGCACCGGATCGACGGCGTGCTGGCGATGTGCGGCCCCGTCGCGGGCGGTTCCGCTCTGTTCGGTCAGGCGCTCGACCTGGGGTTCACGGTCCGGACGCTGCTGGCGCCGGAACTGGAGGTCGCTCGTATCGCCGACCCTGGGGCGAACCTCGCGAACGCCCGTCAGGTGGTCGCCAAGGCGCTGGAATCACCCGATGGACGGGCGCGGCTCGCCCTCGCCAACGCGTTCGCCGACGTCCCCGGCTGGTCGACGGCGCACCATCCCCGGTCCGCCGACGTCGCCGCGCAGATCCGTCAGCAGACGGAGTTCGTCCTGGCCGTCTACGACCAGCTCGCCTGGGGCGCGCACCGGACCGACCTGGAGGCGCGGGTAGGCGGGAACCCGATCGGGAACATCGGCGTGGACTACCGCGACGTGCTCGCCCGGTCCAGTGAACGTGACCTCGTGAAACAGGCCTACCGTGCGGCCGGCCTCGACCTCGGCGCCGACTTGGCCGCGCTCGCCGCCGCGCCCCGGGTCGAGGCCGACCACGCCGCCGCCCGATGGCTCACCCGCGTCGGGACGCCGTCCGGACGTGGCCGGTCGCCCGTCGTCACGCTGCACCCCATCGGCGACGGCGTCGCCCCCGAACACGAGCGGACCTACGGCGACCGCGTCGATCCCGGCCGGATCCGGCAGCTGTTCGTGAACCGGGGCGGCCACTGCCAGCACACCGCCGCGGAGGAACTGACGGCGCTGCGCGTGCTGCGGGACCGCGTCGAGACCGGTCACTGGCCGTCGACGTCACCGGAACGGCTGAACGCCGAGGCGGACCGGTTCGGCCCGGAGTTCCGCTTCCTCTACGACTGGCTGCACGGTGAAGGCGGCACCGCCGCAGCCGCGTTCCGGCGGCACCACCCGGCCCCGCTTCCTCGCTAGGGCTGGTCGCGGAACCGGTCCGTCGCCTCCAGCAACGCGGCCAGGATGCCGGGCTCGTCGTACACGTGCCCGGCGTCCGGCACGATCACCAGCTCCGATTCCGGCCATGCCTTGTGCAGGTCCCACGCGGACACCGCGGGTGTGGCGAGGTCGTACCGCCCCTGGACGATCACGCCTGGGATGTCCTTCAGCACGGCGGCGTTTCGGATCAGCTGTCCCTCTTCGAGCCACCCGTTGTGCACGAAATAGTGGTTCTCGATACGCGCGAACGCCAGCGCGTACTCCGGTACGGCGAAATCCGCCACCATTTCGGGCCGGGGGAGCAGCGTCACCGTCGCTCCCTCCCAGGTGCTCCACGCGACGGCGGCGGGCCCGTGCACCGCGGGGTCGGGGTCGGCGAGCAGCTTCGCGTACAGCTCGACGGGATCGCCGTCGAGCCCGGCGATCGGCGCCGTGAACTTCTCCCACAGATCCGGGAAGACGTTCGCCGCGCCGGCGCCCCGGTAGTACCAGTCCACTTCGGACGAACGCATCGTGAAGACTCCGCGCAGCACCAGTTCCGACACCCGTCCCGGGTGCTTCTCGGCGTACGCCAGCGCCAGCGTCGATCCCCAGGACCCGCCGAACACCTGCCACCGGGAGATGCCCAGCGACTCCCGCAGGCGTTCCATGTCTTCGACGAGATGCCAGGTCGTGTTCGACGAGAGATCGCCCGACACCGAAGCGTGCGGCAGCGACCGCCCGCATCCGCGCTGGTCGAACAGGACGATCCGGTAGGCGGACGGGTCGAACAGCCGGCGGTGCGACGGCGAGCAGCCGCCGCCGGGTCCGCCGTGCAGGAACACCACCGGTTTTCCGTCGGGATTCCCGCATTCCTCCCAGTACACGAGGTTGCCGTCACCGGTGTCCAGATGGCCTGACGCGTGGGGCTCGATCTCCGGGTACATGGGCCCATCGTCGGATACTCGGAGCGGATCCCGGCGGTCGGCCCCGGCTCGCTTGACAACCGCTGCGCCACCCGGTCTACTGGAGGTATCGAACAAGCGTTCGAAGTGCCGCCTTCCCCGTGGCACGCCGGTGCCGTCCACAAAGGACGGTCTAGGTGTCGTGGGGAGGCGAGGTCCGGTGACAGCGGAGGTGGTCGAGGCGCGGGCCTTGCCGTTGGCGAGGCTGGCGGCTTTGCCAGGAGTGAGCACGGCCAGTGGCGTGGCTTCCGTGGCCGAACACGCGAGGACGACGGGAAGGGTGCTCCCGGTGTCCCCGGCGTTGTCCGGTCTGCTGCCCGCCGCGGGGCTCCGGCGCGGGAGCACCGTTTCGGTGCTGGGGTCCACGTCACTGATGCTCACCCTGCTGGCCGCCGCGACCGCCGGCGGTGCGTGGGCGGTCGCGGTCGGCCTGCCCGCGCTCGGGGTGGTCGCCGCCGCGGAACTCGGGGTCGAGGTGGGCAGGCTGGCGCTGGTCCCCCGTCCCGGTGCCGAGTTCCCGGCGGTGACCGCGGCCCTGCTCGACGGTTTCGACCTCGTGGTCGTCGGTCCGGGGCTCGCCCGGCCCGACGTGGCGAGAAGGCTGTCCGCCCGCGCGCGCAACCGCGGTTCGGTGCTGCTTTCGCTGGGCTCCTGGCCCGGTGCCGAGGTCGAGCTGAGCTGTCGTCGCTCGCGCTGGACGGGCTTCGAGGGCGGTGGCGCGGGCTACCTGCGCACCCGTGAGGTGGAAGTACGGGCGGGCGGCCGGGGCGCGGCCGCCCGGCCGATGTCGGCCTTGCTGCGGTTTCCCGGCCAGGGCGAGGTCGAGCGAGCGGACTTCCCCGCGACCAGGTGGGGGACGGCGTGAACCTGCCTGTGCGCATGCTGGTGCTGTGGTGCCCGGACTGGCCCGCGGTCGCCGCCGCGGCCGTCGCGGGCGAACCCGTCGGCCGTCCCGCCGCGGTCTTCTCGGCGAACCGCGTGGTCGCCTGCACCGCGGTGGCCAGGGGATACGGCGTCCGTCGCGGGATGCGGCGGCGCGAGGCCCAGTCCTGCTGCCCGGAGCTGGCGGTCTTCGGCGAGGACGACGGTCGTGACGCCCGGCTCTTCGAGTCCGTCGCACGGGCGGTGGAGGAGCTGGCCGTCGGGGTCGAGGTGGTGCGCCCGGGGATCGTCGCCGTCCCGGTCGACGGCGCGGCCGGGTACTTCGGCGGTGAGCACGGCCTGCTCGAAAGGCTGGTGGACGAGGTGTCCGTGGCGGCGGGAGTGGAAAGCCAGGTCGGCGTCGCCGACGGCCTGTTCGCCGCGACGCTCGCCGCCCGCCGTTCGGCGCTGGTCGAACCCGGTGGCACGGCGGAGTTCCTGGCCCCGTTGCCCATCCGCGAGCTCGATCAGCCCGAGGCGGGCCGGGCTGAGCTGGTCACCCTGCTCAAACAGCTCGGCCTGCACACGCTGGGCGCCTTCGCCGCCCTCGACGAAAGCGACGTCTCCGCGCGCTTCGGGGCGGAGGGTGTGCTCGCGCACAGGCTGGCGCGAGGACGGTCCGAGCGGCCGCCGTCGCGTCGGCGGCCGCCACCGGAACTCTCCCTCGCGAAGGCGTTCGACCCGCCGATCGACCGGGTCGACGCCGCCGCGTTCGTGGCGAAAGGGCTCGGTGAACGGTTCCACGCCGGGCTCGCCGCACACGGGCTGGCCTGCACCCGGCTCGGTATCTACGCCACCACGGAGACCGGTGAACAGCTCGGCCGGGTGTGGCGCTGCGCCGAGCCCCTGACCCCGCTCGGCGTCGCGGACAGGGTGCGCTGGCAGTTCGAAGGCTGGCTGAAAGCCAAGGACCGCCCCCATTCCGGAGTCGTGCGGTTGCGGCTGGAGCCGGAGGAGACGGTCGAAGGACGGTCGCTGCAGCTCGGGTTGTGGCAGGCGGGCGCGACGGGTGTGCTGCGACCGTCCACAGAGGACGAAGGACTGTCCGGTGAGCGGGCGGGCCGCGCGCTGGTGCGGGTGCAGGGGCTGCTCGGCCCGGAGAGCGTCTTCACCGCGGTGCTCGACGGTGGTCGCGGTCCCGCCGAGCGGGTCCGGCTGGTGCCGTGGGGTGACAGGCGGGAGAAATCGGCGCAGGCGGACGCGAACTGGGCCGGGCGGCTTCCGTCGCCCTCCCCGGCGACGGTGTTCGCCCGCCCGGTGCCCGCTCAGGTGCTGGACGAGAACGGGCGCGTCGTGGAGATCACCGCGCGACGCCGGGTCACCGCCGCGCCGTTCCTCGTGAGTTTCGAGGGCGGTGAGCCGCGCGAGGTGATCGCCTGGGCCGGGCCGTGGTTCGTCGGTGTCCGGGCCGGGGCGGGGCACGCCCGGTCGGGGACCCGGATGCGGTTGCAGGTGCTGCTGGCCGACGGGCAGGACGCAGAAGAGGCGGTGCTGCTGCGCTTCGAGCATCACAAGAATCCGATGTGGACACTGGAAGGGAAGTACGACTGACCATGGACGAGGAGTACACGCGGCTGGTGCGACGCTGGCTGGAAGAGCCGGCCATCCCGGTACAGCGTGCCGAGCTGGACACCGCTTGGGCGGCGTGCGTGCCGCGCGCGGAAGTGTTCGTTCCCGCGCCGAGAAGCTCGACCGAGAACCGGTGACCGATGGGCTGGAACAATCCTCCGCGGCCGTGGAAGGATCTCGCCCGCGAGCTCGCGGGCGAGGTACCGCCCGGCGACGGCGGTGACAGCCCCGCCTGGAGTGCCAAGCGGCAGGGCTACCAGCGGCCCGCGGATCTCGCCGGGCTGATCGGTGACGACGACGGCGCCACCGCGCGCCGGGTGCCGTACGCCGAGCTGCACTGTCATTCGAACTTCAGCTTCCTCGACGGGGCGAGCCATCCCGAGGAGCTGGTGGAGGAGGCGGCGCGGCTGGGCCTGGACGCGATCGCGCTCACCGATCACGACGGCATGTACGGCGTGGTGCGCTTCGCCGAAGCGGCGAGGGAGCTGGGCGTGCACACCGTCTTCGGCACGGAGCTCAGTTTCGGGCTGTCCGGGCCGCAGAACGGATTCGCCGATCCCGAGGGCGAGCATCTGCTCCTGCTGGCCAAGCAACAGGACGGGTACCTGAGCCTGAACCGGGCGATCACCGCCGGCCAGCTGTACGGTTTCGACAGGCAGTCGTTGTCCCCCAAGGAAAGGGCGGAGAAGGGCAGGCCGGTCTACGATCTGCGCGCGGTCGCCGAAGAGGTACGCGGGAAGTGCGTGGTGCTCACCGGGTGCCGTAAGGGCGCGGTGCGCAAGGCGCTCGTCACCGAAGGCCCCGCCGCGGCCGTCGTGCGGCTGAAGGAACTCATCGACTGCTTCGGCCGGGACAACGTCTACGTCGAACTCATCGACCACAGCCTCCCCCTGGACAGCACCCACAACGACCTGCTGAGCGAGATGGCCGAAGAGTTCGGCCTGCCGACGGTGGCGACCACGGCCGCGCACTACGCCCGGCCGGAGCGGGCACCGCTCGTCGACGCGCTCAGCGCCGTCCGCGCCAGGCGGGGCCTGGAGGACATGGAGGGCTGGCTGCCCGCCGCGGGGACGGCGTTCCTGCGGTCGGGGGAGGAGATGGCCGAGATCTTCGAGCGATACCCGGGCGCGGTGCAGCGGGCGGCGCTGCTCGGCCGGGAGTGCGCGTTCGAACTCCACCACATCCAGCCGGAACTGCCACCGTTCGAGGTGCCGCGGGGGCACGCCACCGAAGCGTCCTACTTGCGTTACCTCACCAACGAAGGCGCGAAAGAGCACGAGAAGAACAAAGACGAGGAATACCGCGAAAAGGCCCGCAAGCTGATCGACCACGAACTGGACATCATCGAAGAGCTGGGTTTCCCCGGCTACTTCCTGATCGTCTGGGACATCGTGAACTTCTGCCGGGAGAACAAGATCCTCTGTCAGGGCCGGGGATCGGCCGCGAACTCGGCCGTCTGCTACGCGCTCGGCATCACCAAGGTCGACGCCGTGCGCTACGGCCTGCTCTTCGAACGGTTCCTCGCGCCGGATCGCGACGGCTACCCGGACATCGACCTCGACATCGAATCCGATCGCCGCGAGGAGGCGATCCAGTACGTCTACGAAAAGTACGGGCGGCTGAACACCGCGCAGGTCGCGAACGTGATCACCTACCGGGCACGGTCCGCGGTCCGGGACGCGGCGCGGGCGCTCGGCTACACGCCCGGCCAGCAGGACGCGTGGAGCAAACAGATCGACCGCTGGGGAGCGTTGCGGGCCACGGAGAAGGACCACGATCACGACATCCCGGAAGAGGTCGTGGAGCTGGCCTGCGCGCTCGAAGACTTCCCGCGGCATCTGGGTATCCACTCCGGCGGAATGGTGATCTGCAAGCAGCCGGTGAGCGAAGTCGTCCCGATCGAATGGGCCCGCATGGAGAACCGCAGTGTCGTGCAGTGGGAGAAGGACGACTGCGCCGCCGCGGGGCTGGTCAAATTCGATCTGCTCGGGCTCGGGATGTTGTCGGCCCTGCACTACATGATCGATCTGGTCCGTGACCACAAGGGAGAAGAGGTCGACATCTCCGAATTGGACCTCACGGATCAGAACATCTACGAAATGCTCTGCCGCGCCGACGCGATCGGTGTCTTCCAGGTGGAGAGCCGTGCGCAGCTGGCCACGCTGCCCCGCTTGCGCCCCAGGGAATTCTACGATCTGGCGGTCGAGGTAGCGCTCATCCGGCCCGGCCCGATCCAGGGTGGATCGGTGCATCCCTACATCCGGCGCAAGAACGGCCAGGAGAAATGGGATTTCGACCATCCGAAACTGGCCAACGCGCTGGGGAAGACCCTCGGTGTCCCGTTGTTCCAGGAACAGATGATGCAGATCGCCCTCGACATCGCCGATTTCACGCCGGCGGAGGCGGATCAGCTGCGGCACGCCATGGGGGCGAAACGGTCCGAACAGAAAATGGAGCGGCTCAAACGCCGTTTCCTCGAAGGCGCCGCGAAGAACGACGTCGAAGGCGAGCTCGCCGAGAAGATCTTCGGCAAGCTCAAGGCGTTCGCGAATTTCGGCTTCCCGGAGAGTCACGCGCTGAGCTTCGCCCTGTTGGTGTTCGCGAGCGCGTACTTCAAGTACTACCACCCGGACGCGTTCCTGGCGGGTTTGCTGCGCGCGCAGCCGATGGGGTTCTACTCACCGCAGTCGCTGGTCGCCGACGCGCGGCGGCACGGGGTGCGTGTGCTCGGCCCGGACATCAACGCGAGCCTTCCGCACGCGACGCTGGAACCCTTGCCGGAAGGGGGAAAGCAGCTCGCCGTGCGGGGCGGCCTGTCCACCGTGCGGATGATCGGCGAGAACCTGGCGAAGAAGATCGTCGAGGAACGGGAGAGCGGGGGCCCGTTCGCGGATCTGCCGGAGGTCGCCCGACGGGTGCGGCTGACCAGGCCGCAGGTCGAGGCGCTGGCCGCGGCCGGTGCCTTCGGCTGCTTCGGTGAGAGCAGGCGAAGCGCGCTCTGGGCGGCGGGCGCGGTCGCCGACGAAAGCCCGGAGAAGCTGCCAGGGCTCATCACCGGGGCCAAGGCGCCGATGTTGCCGGGAATGGACGAGATCGACGTCGCGGCCGCGGACGTCTGGGCCACCGGGGTGTCGCCGGACAGCTTCCCGACCCAGTTCATCCGGGAGCACCTCGACGAACTCGGCGTCGTCACGGCGGCGGGCCTGCGTGGGATCCCGCATGGCACGCACGTGCTGACCGGCGGCGCGGTCACCCATCGCCAGCGGCCGGCGACCGCGGGCGGGGTCACCTTCATGAACCTCGAAGACGAGACGGGGATGATCAACGTGATCTGCACGATGGGGGTGTGGCAGCGCTATCACCGGGTCGCTCGCGGCAGCCCCGCGCTGCTGGTCCGGGGTGTGGTCGAGCGCACCGGAGAGGTGGTGAACGTCCTCGCCGAACAGATCCGGCACCTGCCGTTGCGGATCACCGCCAAGTCCCGTGACTTCCGCTGAACCCTCTTGACGATCATCAGTGCGTCGTGCTGAAGTGTTTCCAGCGTCGCAGTGCACCCGGCAAAGAGACCGTCGCGGGCATGGAGGCGCCGGACCATGGGAAATCATGGAAACCCCTTCTCGGACGAACGGCCGGTTGACGGCGTTCGGAAATCAACTCGTTCAGGTTCACAACTGGCTGCGTAAAGAGCTGGCCCTGCTGCACGACGACCTCGGGTCGGTCGCGGAGGGGCGTGCCGAGCGGCTGCGCGATCTCCGCGCGCATTGCCTCACCTTCTGCTCGGCGCTGACCAGGCATCACACCGGGGAAGACGGTGGCGCTTTCCTTGTGCTGGCGGACAAATTCCCCGAATTGCGGCCTTCGCTCGAAGAGCTCGCGCACGACCACGAGATCATGACTGGGATCATCGAACGGCTCGAAGAGCTGGTCGGCGGTGTCGGTCCCGGGTCGAGCCCGGACGAGATCCTTTTCGTCCAACGGGAACTGGACGGCCTCACGGCGATCATGGAGACGCATTTCCGTTACGAGGAGAAGCGGATCGTCGAGGTGCTCAACTCACTGGACATGCCGGAGTGGCAGGAGTCGACGCCGCCTTTCCTGCTGAGTTCGCATTAGGACACGATCTGTCCTATACGGGATCTAGCGTTCTTCTCATCGCACCCGACGACCGAGGAGAACCCCGATGACCAACCCGATCCCCGACGGCTACCACTCGGTCACCCCGTGGATCATCTCGCGTGACACCGCGGGCGTGATCGACTTCCTCAAGCGCGTCTTCGACGCCGAGCCCATCGGCGAACCGGTGTACGTCGAAGGCGGGAAGATCGGGCACGCGGAAGTCCGGATCGGCGACTCGGTGGTCATGCTGTTCGACTCGCGGGACCACTGGGTCGACACTCCGGCGTACCTGCGGCTCTACGTCGAAGACAGCGTCGAGACGCAGCGCCGGGCGATCGAGGCGGGCGCCGAAGAGGTCACGAAGCAGACCGAACTGTTCTTCGGTGATCGCGTCGGCCGGGTTCTCGACCCGTTCGGCAACCTCTGGTGGATCCAGACCCGGCTGGTCGACCTCGACTATCCGGAGATGGAGCGCCGGATGAACGATCCGAAGTTCATCGAGGCCATGCGCTACGTCTCCGGCACGGAGATCATTCCCAGTCGCTGAAGTCGGTAGGGTGGCGATAGCGACGCGGAGGTGAGCCGGTGGATCGCCACCCACTCCGGGGCAACCCCGGGGAGTACGAACTCAGCGAGACAAGGCGCCCCGCGCGAGCGCGGCATGCTCCGCGTGCGAGTCCGCGCGGATGACAGGAGAAAGAGTCACCTCCGCGTCGCTCCTCGAATCCCTGCCGCCGGTCTGGCGATTCCAGGTGGCCCGCTGGGCGACCTTCGACGAATGCGCCGCCGGGCTCGACCTGACGCCCGGCGAACTCTCGTGGTTCGCCGACGCGAAGGGGTGGAACAGGCGTGCGGCCGAGCCGGTCCGGCACTACACCTATCGCTGGATCCCGACCGCTTCGGGTGGAGTGCGGCTCATCGAACGGCCGAAACCGCGGATCGCCGAACTGCAACGCCGGATCGTGCGGCACGTCGTCGGCGCGCTGCCGGTGCACGAGGCCGCACACGGATTCCGGCGCGGCCGGTCGCCGATGTCGTGCGCGGTACCGCATTCCGGCCGGGAGACCGTGGTCCGGATGGACCTCGAAGGGTTCTTCCCGGCGGTGTCCGCGCGCCGGATCTCGGCGTTGCTCGCCCTCGCCGGCTATCCGCCCGCCGTGGCCGAAGCGCTGGCGGGCGTACTCACCACGGCCGTTCCGCCGGCTGTCCTCGCGACAGTGCCCGGGGGACGGCGGGACCCGGCGCGTGCGCGGCTGCTGCGCGATCTGGCGGCCACGCATCTGCCGCAGGGCGCGCCGTCGTCGCCCGCGGTCGCGAACGCGGTCACGCACCATCTCGACCGCCGGCTCGACGGGCTCGCGCGAGCACTGGGCGCGACGTACACGCGGTACGCCGATGATCTGGCGTTCTCCGGGGATTCCTTGCCACTGCACCGGTTGCTGCCCGGAGTCCGGCGGATCGTGACCGACGAGGGCTTCCGGCTCCGGGACGACAAGACGTCGATCGCCGCCGCGCACCAGCGGCAACGGGTGGCGGGACTGGTGGTGAACAGTTCGCCCGCCGCGACGCGTGCCGACTACGACGCCCTGCGCGCGCTGCTCCACAACTGCGTCGGGTGACCGGCCCGGAGGAACAGAACCGGGCCGGTCACCCGGACTTCCGCGCCCATCTGCTCGGCCGGATCGGCTGGATCGCCGCGTCTTCGGAGCGCCGCGCGGCGAAGCTGCGCGACTTGTTCGGCGGGATCACCTGGCCGTGAGCGGGTATGCGATCCTGGACGGGTGATCGAGACCGCGGAGGGCCAGCCGGACGAATTCTCAGCGGGAGGGAGCACTTCGAATTTCCGAGAAGCCGTTCTTTCCGAGCAATGGTGGGAAAAACGCAGTTTCGTCGGCTGTGATTTCACCGAGGCGGACCTGCGCGGGCTGCGCACCCAGGGCTGCACCTTCGACCAGTGCGACTTCACCAAGGTCGACTTCGAGGGCTCGCGCCACGAGGCGTCCGCGTTCCGCTCGTGCACCTTCGACCGCAGTGTGCTGGCGAGCACGCGGTGGAGCTCCTGCTCGATGCTTGGATCGTCCTTTGTAGACTGCCGATTCCAGAAGATCGCCTTCACCGAATGCGATCTCTCGCTGGTCTCGCTCAGCAAGGCCCGATTGTCCAAAGTGGACCTCGGTGGCCTGCGGCTGCGGGAGGCGAATCTGCTCGACGCGGACCTGACCGGCGCCGACCTGCGTGGCGCGGACCTCACCGGTGCCCGGCTGGCGGGCGCGAAACTCGACGGCGCGGACCTGCGCGGCGCGCGGCTCGACGCCAACGGCCTGGTGCAGGCGAACCTCTCCGGGGTCCACGTGGACACCGAGACCGCGATCGCCTACGCCGCCGCGCACGGCCTCGTCATCCACTGACCCCGCGTGCTATGAACGGGCCGTTCCTTGCAAAATTTGCAAGGAACGGCCCGTTCATAGCGCTTGAGAGCGCTAGTCGATCGGCGGTTCGCCCGGGTCCAGCTCGATGAGGTCGCCCTCGGCGAGCAGTTCCTCGATGGACGCGGGCAGCAGGTACGCGGACCCGCCACCGGGCTGGTTGAACCACGGGATCGCGACACCGGCGAGGGCTTCGAGCGGCCGCTGCACGCGGTAGACGTGGTACGGCCGGTTCACCCACTCCGGCACGAGCGAGCGCTCCTCGAACGGCGTCCCGGCGGCGTAGGTCAGGTTGCCGTTCGGGCCGCCGAAGCGGTCCAGCTCGCTACCCGCGGGCAGCTCGCGCAGCTCCTTGCCGCGGAACAGCGTCAGCGGCGGCTCCCCGTTGAGCGGCGAGATCGGCCAGTTCTGTTTGGCGTCGGGTGCCCCGGCGTTCGCCGCAGCGGGCGGACGGGCCGGTTCCTCGCGCCGCATCGGCGGCGCAGGCGGCGGCTCACGCCGCGGCGGCGCGGGAGGCACGGGCGGAGGTGACGCCAGCACCGGGTTCGGGCGCGCCGGGGGCGCGGGCGGAACCGGCGCGGGGGCGGGCTCGTCGTCCAGATCGTCCCCGAGCAGCTCATCGGCCGTCGTGAACGCGGTCTGTTCCTGTGCCGGGATCGATTCCCGCGGCGGCACCGGATGCGAACCGGTCGCGATCTCCGGCGACAGCGTCGCCAGCACGGGCGGCGCCGGAGCGGGCTCCTCGACAGGCGGTTCTTCGGCGGCGGGCGGCTCTTCGGGAGGCGGGGCGCCGTTCGGGTTCAGCAGGACCTTGCCGAGCATGAACGCGGCCGCGTCCTCGGCGTCGCCGAACACCGCCGGATTGGTCAGCTTCCCGTCGTACCAGCCGACCCGCCAGCCGCCACCGTCGACCTGCTCGACGCTCCAGCCGTGCTCGGCAGGCGAGCCGATGCGGTAGACGTCGGCGGGCACGTCGAGTTCGTCGAACTTCGCCTGCAGCTCGTTCAGCACCGGCTCCGGGTGCTCGTCGCGGCGCGGGGCCGCTTCCTCGCGCCGCGGCTCGGGCTCCGGGTGGGGCACGGGGGCGGTAGCAAAGGTCCCCCGCTCCTGCGGCGGGCCGTCGACCTGCGTGACCTCGGTGTCCGACGGCGGGGGCACCACGTCCGGCTCCGCGTCGTGCGTGAGGAGGGGCAGCTCGGGACCGGCGTCGGCCTGCTCGACCGGCGTGTAGCCGGTGGTCGCCTCCTCTTCGGGCGGCGCGTACGGCTGGTCTTCCTCCTGCCGGGCGTACGCGTCCTGCTCCTCCTCCAGCGGCGGCTGCTCGTAGGCGCCGGCCTGCGGGACCCGCGCGTACGTGGTCGCCTCCGGGTCGGCGAGCTGCGGCTCGGGTTCGGTGCCCTGCCGCTCCTCGTCGGTGAAGGCGTCCTGCTCGGACGCGTACGGGGCTTCGTAGCCGTCTTCGTACTGCTGCTCGGCGGCGGCCTCGTGGAAGTCCTGCGCCTGGTAGTCCTGGGTGTCGTAGTCGTCTTCGTACCGCTGGGCCTGCTCGGCCTGGTCCGGGACGGTGGATTCGGCGGCGGGGACGGCCGCCGCCGCGGCGACCGGAGCGGCGGCCGCGGCGGCCACCGCGGCCTGGTCCGGCCCCTGCTGCTGCGGTGGCTGTGCGGCCTGGTTCGGGCCGGGGCCACCGGGGCCGGGCTGACCGGGCGCGGCCTGCTGAGGCGGCACCGGGCCGTTCTGCGGCGGACCCTGCGGAGGCGGGCCGGCCGGCGCGCCGTTGTTGGGGCCACCCGGACCGTGGGGACGCTGCTGCTGCGGAGGCTGCTGATTCCCCCGGGTGAGGTACCCCGCCGCGGCCTGCAGCGTCGGGCCGTCGACCTCGGGCAGCGTGAAGTCGTTCTGCCGGACATGCTCGATCAGGTCGAGCTCCGGCGAGACGCCGTACTGGCGCAGGTAGAAGTTCACGGCGGCGGGCCAGATCCACTGCCCGTCGCTGTGGAAGGCGACCGGGACGGTGGCCTCGGGGGTCTGGGCGAGCCGGTCGATGTCGTAGCCGCGTTCGGTGACCACCAGCGGCGCGTGGTCGAGGTACTCGAGCAGCCGGTCCTGCTCCTCGATCTCCAGGTCGGGCCGGTTGATCACCGGGCGCCCGGCCGGGCCGATGGTGTCGAAGATGCGGGCGATGCGGAAATGCGGTCCTGGCTGCTCGGGGCCGAGGCCGGACATGCGCCGGATCAGCCATTCGGGCACGTTCTCCTCGGAGCGGGGGAACATGCGCAGCTCGTCGGAGAGCGCCTGCGGCGGCGGCGCGAGACGCCACTGCGGCTCGTCGCGGTTGTACTCGAGGTTGTAGCTGGACGGGTGGTCGAGCTGGTAACGGGCGTTGAACCAGGTGCCGCGGCCGTCGCGGTACATCCCGGCGCGGAGCCTGCCGAACAGCGTCGCGATGTCGTGCGTCGCGACCCATTCGTGTGAGGAGCCGTCCTCGGTGATGATCTCCCCGGTCATCTCGTGGTACCTGCCGACGGCTCGGTACTCGGCGGTCACCTTCCGCCAATCACGCGGAGCGGCCCGCAGCAGGGCGAGGCCGATCTGTTTGACCAGGGTGTCCTGCTCGGTCGCGTTCAACTGAGTCGTCGGTTGTGCCACGGTCACATTTTGACCGTATCCGCGCTCGTGTGCACCCCGCATGTGGGTTTTGCCGCTATTGACTCGCCGGAAGACGCCCTGACCTGGTGCCGGGTCACTCACCCGGGATACTGACCGAGTGAACCGAATCGCCCGCGAGACCCTGAAGGACGAGGACTGATGGCGGTGGCCGGACAACGGCGTGACCGTGGGGTACTGCTCCGTCACCTGCCGTTCCTGCTGGTGATGCTGGTGGTGGCGGTCGCCGCCCTCCGGATCGGCCAGTACCACTGGCGGCAGGGGGCCGCGCTGATCGGCGGCGCGTTACTGCTCGCCGGGCTGCTCCGGGCGGTGCTGCCCGAGGCGAAGGCCGGGCTGCTGGCGATCCGGGGCAAACCGGTCGACGTCCTGACCTACGGCGCGCTTTCCGTCTTGATCCTGTTCATCGCGTTCACGATCACCGGCGGACCCCTGTCCTGATGCGCGTGAAGGCCCCCTTCCCTCGGCTCAGCCGAGGGAAGGGGGCCTTCACGCGCATTGAGCGCTCAGGAAGCCATCGCGGGGGCGAGCCGGGCTTCGCGGCGGTCCATGCCGCCGGACACCACGGCCAGCGAAAGCCCCAGGACGGCCAGCGACGCACCGACCCAGTTGGGCGCGACCAGGCCGAGCCCACCGGCGATCACCAGGCCGCCGAGGTAGGCGCCGATCGAGTTCGCGATGTTGAACGCCGACTGCACGGCGGCGGAAACCAGCGACGGTGTCCCGCCGGCCTTCTCCATGATCCGCGCCTGCATCATCGGGCCGATCATGAATCCGGCGAGGCCGACGAAGAAGATCGTCACCGCCGCGCCGACCTTGCCGTTCGCGGTGAAGGTGAAGATCGCCAGCACCGAAGCGAGCCCGATCAGCGAGACGTAGAGGCTCGGCATCAGCGCCTTGTCGGCGAGCCTGCCGCCGAGGTAGTTGCCGATCGTCATGCCGACACCCGACAGGGACAGCAGCAGCGTGACGTCGGACGGCGAGTAGCCGGTGACGTCGGTCAGCATCGGCGCGATGTAGGACAGGCAGGCGAACACGCCACCGAGGCCGAAGGTGACGATCGCGAGCGCGAGCCACACCTGCGGACGGCGGAAGGCGCCGAGTTCGCCGCGGAGTGACGGCTCGACCGGTTTGCCCTGGTGGGGGACCAGTTTCGCGATCGCGGCCATGGCGAGCAGGCCGATCACGGCGACGACGCCGAAGGTCGCGCGCCAGCCGACCTTCTGGCCGAGCAGCGTCCCCAGCGGCACACCGACGACGTTGGCCAGGGTCAGGCCCATGAACATCATCGAGACGGCCTTCGCGCGTTCGCCCGGTTTGGCCAGGCTGGACGCGACGACCGCGCCGGCGCCGAAGAACGCGCCGTGCGGCAGGCCGGCGAGGAAGCGGAAGGCGACGCCGAACTCCTGGTTCGGCGAGAGCGCGAAGAGGGCGTTGCCGAGCGTGAACAGCCCCATCATCGCCAGCAGCATCGTCTTGCGCGGCAGCCGGACGGCGGCGGCGGTGAGCAGCGGGGCGCCGACGACGACGCCGAGGGCGTAGCCGGAGATGAGGTACCCGGCGGACGGGATCGACACACCGAAGTCCGCGGCGGCTTCGGGCAGCACGCCCATCATGACGAATTCGGTGGTCCCGATGCCGAAGGCACCGATGGCGAGCGCGAGCAGCGCGACGGGCACGGCTCTCCCTTCGAGGGTCGTACGTGAGTAAACGATTACTCGCCCAGCGTCGCGGATGGGGAGCTGAATCGATTTAGGTCTCGGACACAAAAGAAGACAGCGCGTGCGGCCCCGCTGTCCTGCGTCCAGTTCAACCGATCGAGGGTGTCTTTGTCATCCCGGTTTCAGGTGAGGCTGGCCACCCTCAGCGGCGGGCGGCGAGCACGCCCTGGAGCAGGCCGGGGAACAGTTCGTCGAGATCCTTGCGGCGCAAGGAGTTGTAGCGGGCGGTGCCCTGCTGGCGGCCCATGATGACGCCCGCTTCGCGCAGCGTGCGCAGGTGATGGGTGAGTGTGGACTTCGTCACGGCGACGTCGAATCCGCTGCACGAGATCTCGGTCTCGGAGCCGGCCAGCTGGCGGACCATGTCGAGGCGGACCGGGTCCGCGAGCGCGGCGAGGACCGCCTCGATCCGGATCTCGTCCTGATCGGGATAGACGTACTGCTGCGTCGCGGCCATCCGTCCATAGTACGACGCCTCTCGAACTTCCCGCGAGTTCGTAGTACGGTCTCCATCGAACTACGACAACCATCGAACAACGACCCCCATGTCGCCTTTAGCGGGCTAAACGCGATCCGGCGCCGACCTGCGTTTCGCGGGCTAAACGCGATCTGTGGGGTCTGGAGCTGGGGAGTCATGACTTTCGCACCACCCAGGACCGCGGTGCTGGCGCTCGGGACCTTCGCGGTCGGCACCAGCGGCTACGTCGTCGCCGGGCTGCTGCCCGCGCTGACCGGCGAGCTCGCCGTGTCCGAGACCGCCGCCGCCCAGCTGGTCACCGCCTTCGCCATCGCGTACGCGGTCGGCTCACCGCTGTTCGCCGCGATCACCGGCCGCTGGGAGCGCCGCACACTCCTGGTCGCCGCCCTCGTCGTCACCGCCATCGGCAACGCCCTCGCCGCCGTCGCGCCCGGCTACGTGACCCTGCTCCTCGCGCGGGTCGTCACCGCGATCGGCGCCGCGGTCTTCACTCCGGCCGCGAGCGCCGTCGCCGCCGAACTCACTTCGCCCGAACGCCGAGGCCGCGCGGTCGCGCTCGTCTTCGGCGGGCTCACCGTCGCGACGATCTTGGGTGTCCCGCTCGGCAGTGTCCTTTCGCAGAGCGTCGGCTACCAGGCCGTCTTCGCGCTCGTCGCGGCCTTCTCGCTCCTCGGCGCCTTCGCCGTCCGGATGGTCCTGCCCGCCGTTCCGGCGCCACCCCCGGTCCGGCTGGCCGAACGGTTCACCGTCGCCAAGGACCCGCGCGTCCTCGCCATGCTCGGCGCGACCGTGCTCGGCTGCCTCGCGGCCTTCTCCGTCTACACCTTCATCTCGCCGGTCCTGTCCGCCACCGCGGGCGTCCACGGCACGACGGTCAGCCTGCTGCTGTTCGTCTACGGCGCCGGCGGCGCGCTCGGCAACGTCCTCGGCGGCCGCGCGACCGACCGCTGGGGCGCCAAGGGGCCGCTGCTGGTCGTGTTCGGCGGGATCACCGTGGTGCTCGCGCTGCTGCCCCTGGTCGCGACCACCGTCGCGGGCGCAGCGATCGTCCTCTTCCTGTGGGGCCTGGCCACCTGGTCGGTGAATCCGCCGATCCAGCACCGGCTGATCGAGCTGTCCAAGCAGAACGCCGGGCTCGTCCTCTCGCTCAACGCGTCCGCGATCTATCTCGGCGTCGGCCTCTCCGGCCTGGTCGGGGGAGCGGTGCTCAGCGGCGGCGGGCCGCTCCTGCTGCCCGAGATCGCGGCGGCGCTGACCGCGCTCGGCGCGGCCGTGGTCGTGGCGGGCTGGCGGAGCCGCGTGAAGCAGCCCGCCATGGCCGAGTGACGCCTACTCGGCGCGCGTCTGGACTTCGCAGTCGGGGCCGGGGAACACCAGCCCTTCGTGTCCGTCCGCGAACCGGAGGAGATACGGCGGGGCACCGTGTTCGCCGCGTACCTCCAGGATCTCGCCGCGTTGTTCGGCCGAGCCCACCGTGCGTCCGTGCACGTGGATCTCGTCTCCGACGGTCGCCTGCATGAGAACCACCTCCGACGTTTCAAGGTTAGGAGCGTCGGAGTGATCCCGCTACAGTGTCGGCATGATCCTCGAAATCCTTGGAGGCGCGACGCCTCGCCTCCGGTGAGCCCGTCGATCCGGGTCCGCGCGCCCTCGGAGCTGCGTGCGGCCCGAAGAAGGAAAGCCCATTCCTGCTGGGGACATCTCGTCGCGGCACCGCTGTGGCCACTGCACGGCGCGAACCTCGGCACTCTGCTGCGGACCTGCGACGCCGTGGGCGCTTGCCTTGCCGTACCGAGGTTTCCGTGGGTGCCGGAGGCGCTGCGCCGGGGGAACACGTTGCGGCGTCCGGCTTGTGTGCACTGGGTGCACGATCCACCCGGCTGGCTGACGCGGGAGAAGGCGGCGGGCTCGGCGATCGTCGGCGTCGAACTCGCCGACGAGGCCGTGCGTCTCGCCGATCTCCCGCCCGCTCGTGGCCGGACGATCGCCGTGCTCGGTCATGAGCAGCAGGGGATTCCGCCGGACGCGCTCGACCTTCTCGACACCGTCGTCGAAATCCCCATGGTGGGTACCGGTGCGAGTCTCAACGTCGCCGTCGCCGGCAGCCTGGTCCTCTACAAATTGGCGGGCCTGCTGTGACCGTCGCCGATAAGCTGCCCGGATGACCGACGTACTCGACAAAGTCGCCGGGAAGAGCGGCGAATTGGTGCTCCGCCGGGCAGGAGACGACTTCGAGGTCATCGCCAACGGCGTCTTCCTGATGGACACCCGGAACGGTGAATCCGAACGGTTGCTCGTGTCGGTGGCGGCGGACCTGGTGCCCGGCAGGTCCCGGATGCTGATCGGCGGTCTCGGCGTCGGCTATTCGCTGCGCGCCGCGCTGGATCATCCCGGCGTCGGCGAGGTCGTGGTCGTCGAGCGAGAGCCCGCCGTGATCGGCTGGAATCGCGAGGGCCCGCTCAGGGCCGTCCATGACGACGCCCTGTCCGACGAACGGGTCACCGTGGTCGAGGCCGATCTGGTGAAGTGGCTGCGCCGGACGGAAGAACGGTTCGACGCGCTGTGCCTCGACATCGACAACGGTCCTGAGTGGACGGTCACCGACGGCAACGCGAAGCTCTACCGGGACGAAGGGCTCGACATGCTCGCCGAACGGCTGCGGCCCGGCGGCGTGCTCGGGGTGTGGAGCGCCGAGTCGGTGCCGTCGTTCACGAAGCGGCTCCGTGCGCGGTTCGGAGAGGTGCGGGAGCTGAAGATCCCGGTGCCGCAAGGGGAACCGGACGTGCTGTGGTTCGCGCGGGTGTAGCGGACGCCGCGCGGGTCAACGCCCGCTGGTGCGACACCGTATGCCGGACGGGCACCTTCACCGCCCGCGTCTGGAAATCGGCGTGCCGGACCCCGCCGTTGTATCCCGACGCGATGACTCTGACCCCGGACGCGACAGTGGCGGAAGTACTGGACGGGATCGACACGTCGCCGGGCTGCGCGGTGAAGGACAGCTTCGGCTGCTTGGATCTCGCAAGCGAAGGTTTCGAGGTGCTCTTCGAGGCCACCTGGATCACGCGGATGGCCGACGTGCCGCTCGAACCGGGCTGGTCCCGGGTCGACGATCCCTTCGAGGATCCCTCCGTCGCCGTGTGGTCGAACGGGGTCGCCGGAGTGACGGCCAACCGGGACGGCGCCTTCGCCGGACTGTCCAATTTGTACACTCAAGACGACTTGGACGACGCCTGGCGCGGCGCGACCTCGGCCGTCGCGGCGAGCTTCCCCGGCTTGCCGATCACCGGCTACGAGCACGGTGAGGATCTCGACGCCGCCCTCCGCAACGGCTATACGGCGCTGGGGCCGCTGCGGGTCTGGCTGAAATGATCGCCGTATGGAGATCACGACCTGGCACCTCGAGCAGACCTCGCCGGACGAGCTGAGCGCGGCGAAACCGCCGGCCGTCCCGGTGACGGTCACCCGCGCCGAGCTGGTCAGCCCGGAACTGAACCGCTACCTCTACACCGCCGTCGGCGGCGACTGGTTCTGGATCGACCGGCTCGGCTGGACGTGGACGCGGTGGGTCGAGTGGCTGGACAGGCCGGGCGTCGAGACCTGGGTGGCGTATGCGCAGGGGACACCGTGCGGGTACTTCGAGCTCGACGGCACTGTCAACGGCGAAGTAGAGCTCGCGTACTTCGGCCTGATGTCGTCTTTCGTCGGCAAGGGCGTCGGCGGGCACCTGCTGACCGTCGCGCTGCGGGAGGCGTGGGCCCTCGCGGAGCGCTGGCCGGGCAAGACGCCGACGCGCCGCGTCACGGTCCACACCTGCACCACGGACGGCCCGGCCGCGCTCAAGAACTACCAGGCACGCGGCTTCCGGCTCTTCCGCACCGAGGTCGAGCAGGCCGAGCTGCCCGCCGAGACACCGGGGCCGTGGCCCGGCGCGGGGAAGAAGTAGCCGCCGGCTCAGACCGTCTTCATCATCCCGCCGTCGATCACCAGATCCGCACCGCTCATGTTGGCCACCTTGCCCGAGGCGAGGAACACCACGAGCGCCGCGATCTCGCCGGGATCGGCGAACTCGCCGGTCGAGGTGCCGACGGTGGCGGGCAGCCGGTCCTTGAACGTGTCCAGCGTGGCCCCCGCTCGCTGGGCGATCATGTCGCCGGGACCACCGGGTGACGTCCACAGGTCGGTCCACACCGGGCCGGGCGAAATCGTGTTCACCCGCAGCCCTTGACCGCCGAATTCCTCGGCGAGCGCCTTGCCGAGGTTCGACACCGCGGCCTTGACCGCGGATTGCGCGACCAGCCGCGGCTGGGGCAGTTTCGCGTTGACGGAACTGATGTTGATCACCGCGCCGCGGCGTTCCAGCAGGCTCGGCAGCGCGGCCCGCGTGGCACGGACGTTCGACATGAAGGTCACGTTGAAGGTGTGCAGGAACGCGTCGTCGTCGAGCTGAAGGAAACCGCCGGGCGGCGTCGACGTGCCCGCGACATTGTTGACCAGCAGGTCGATCCCGCCGTGCTGGTCGAGCGCGTGCCGCACGACGCGGGCGGGCTCGTCGGGGTGGCCGAAGTCGGCCTGGAGCGCGTCCGGGGTCAGCTCCTTCAAATCGGCGGTGACGGTGCGGCTGCCCGCCACGACCGTGTATCCGTCTTCGACCAGCGCGCGAACGATCGCCAGGCCGATCCCCCGGCCGGCTCCGGTGACTACGGCGACACGTGCCGCCTCGGTGGTCATCCGGCGGTCGCCTTCGCGGCTTCTTTGGCCGCCTTCTTGAAGGCGCGGACTTCGGCGAGGGTTTCGGGGCTGGTGACGTCGGCGATGGAACGGCGGGAACCGCGGTCGCCGTACGCGCCGGCGAGGGCACGCCAGCCTTTGGGCTGGACGCCGAGCTGTTTGCCGAGGAGCGCGAGGAGGATCTTCGCCTTTTGCTCGCCGTAGCCGGGAAGGGCTTTGAGGCGTTTGAGAACCTCTTCGCCGTTGGGTTTCGGTCGCCCGGCCGTCCAGATCGCGGCGGTGTCGCCGTCGTAGTGCTCGATGATGTACTGGGCGAGGGTTTGGACCCGCCGGGCCATGGAGCCGCCATAACGGTGGATGGCCGGTGGGGTGACGCAGAGTTCGACGAAGGTCTCGGTGTCGGCTTCGGCGATCTTGTGGATTTCGAAGCCGTCCATCCGGTCGGCGATCTTCTTCGGCCCACGGAAGGCGTGTTCCATCGGATACTGCTGATCAAGCAGGAGCCCGGTCACCAGGGCGAACGGATCGTCGTTGAGCAGCTTGTCGGCATCGGCGTCGCCGGTCAGTCGGAGCTCGTTCGGCATGGCGTCATCTTCTCAGATCAGAGGGGCCGCGTCCGGCGCCCAGGATCTCACGACCGGCCCGATGCGCGCGTCCTCATCCGTGCGGATCCACCAACAGGTCCGCGGCCGCCGTGGTGACGGCGGCCGACACCGCCGCCAGCGCGGGGGAGTCGAGTTTCCACTGCTGCCAGAACAGCGGTACGTCGATCGGGTGATCGGGGTCGAGACAGACGAAACTGCCGTCACGCAGCCGGTCGCCGATCTGCGCGAGCGGCACCATGCCCCAGCCCATGCCGGCCGCGACGGCGTCGAAGAACCCTTCGGACGACGGGACGTAGTGCCGCAACCTGCTCGCGATCGTGCCGCGCTCGCGAGCGAAGCGGTCTTGGAGGTCGTCGCGGCGGTCGAAGACGACGACGGGTGCTTCGGCGAGGTCGAGGTCCGTGCCGAGTGCCGGGCTCACGACGGCCAGGTAGCGCATGTGCCCGAGCCGGTGGACCGAGCACCCGGCGACCGGATCGGGTGACGACGTCACGGCGGCCATCACCAGGCCCTCCCGCAGGAGGGTCGTGGTGTGGTCCTGATCCTCGCGATGCAGTTCGAAGCAGATCTTCTGCTCGGGCGGCACCCTCGTGAGGGCGGGCAGGAACCAGGTCGCCAGCGAATCGGCGTTCACCGCGATCGTCAGCCGGACCGGCTCGTCGCCGGTGGTCAGGCCGAGTTCGGCGCGGGTGTCGGCCTCCAGCAGGGCCACCTGACGGCCGAATCGCACCACCGCCTGCCCGGATTCGGTCAGCCGCACCGGTTTCGTGCGGATCAGCAGGACCCGGCCGGTGCGCTGTTCGAGCGCCTTGACGCGCTGGCTGATCGCCGACGGGGTCACGTGCAGCGCCGAAGCCGCCGCGTCGAACGTGCCTTCGTCGGCGACCACCAGCAGCGTGCGGACCAGGTCGAGGGGCAGATCTGTCATCACGAGCGCTAATCTTACGTAAGAATCTTTAGCTGTACTGTTGACGATTCGCTTCCTAGGGTCGTCCGTATGGGAGACGTTCTGTTCAGCGCGGTCGCCGGGTTCGGCGCCACCATGGCCCTCATCGTCGCGATCGGCGCGCAGAACGCCTTCGTGCTGCGGCAGGGCATCCGGCGTGAAGCCGTGCTCGTCGTGGTGCTGATCTGCATCTTCTCGGACGCCATCCTGGTCAGCCTCGGCGTCGGCGGGGTCGGCGCGCTGGTGGGGACGTCACCCGAAGCACTGACGATCGTCGCGCTGGTCGGCGGCGCCTTCCTGCTCTGCTACGGCGCTCTCGCCGCCCGTCGCGCGTTCAAACCGTCCACGCTGGAGACCGGCGGCCCGGAGACCGGCGGATCGATGCGCCGCATCGTGCTGACCACACTGGCGATCACCTGGCTGAACCCGCACGTCTACCTCGACACCCTCCTCCTGCTCGGCGCCATCGCGGCCGGACACGGCAGCGACCGATGGGCGTTCGGCGTGGGCGCGGTGTCGGCCAGTGTGCTCTGGTTCCTCGCGCTCGGTTTCGGCGCGCGGCTGCTCAGCGGGTTCTTCCGCAAGCCGTCGTCGTGGCGGGTGCTGGACGGCCTGGTCGCGGCGACGATGATCGGCCTGGGTGTGGCGCTGGTGGCCGGGGCCTGATCACGGCAAGCGGGCCAGCTCTTCGGCGGTGAGCACGAGATCGGCCGCGGCCGCCGAATCCCGGATGGTCGCGGGCCTCGTCGAGCCGGGGATCGCGATCATCGACGGCGACTTCGCGAGCAGCCAGGCCAGGCAGACCTGGTGCGGGCTGACCCCGCGTTCCTCGGCCACGGCGAGGAACTCCCCGTCGATGCCGCGGAGCGGACCCCACGGCAGATAGGCGAGCCCGAGCTCGGTGCACAGCGCCAGCTCCGGTTCGTGCACCAGCTGCGCGGGCGCGTGTTCGTTCTGCACCGAAACCAGGGTCTCGCCGAGGATCTCCCGTGCTTCGAGGATCTGTGCCCGGGAGACGTTGGAGATCCCGGCGAGCCGGATCTTGCCTTCGTCGGCGAGGTCCTTGATCGCGCCGACGGACTCCGCCCACGGCACGTTCTCGTCGGGCTTGTGCAGCTGGTAGAGCCCGATCGCGTCGACGCCGAGCCGTTTCAGGGAGCCCTCGCAGGCGTTCCTGAGGTGCGCGGGAGTCCCGGTGACGGTCCACGAGCCGTCACCGGGACGGCCGCGACCGCCCTTCGTCGCGACGAGCACCGCGTCCGATCCACTGTGGACGGACAGGGCGGCGGCGATCAGCTCCTCGTTGTGCCCGATTTCGCCCGCGTGCCAGTGGTAGGAGTCGGCCGTGTCGATCAGCGTGACACCGGCGTCGATCGCGGCGTGGATCGTGACGATCGCTCGGTCGCGATCCGGCCGGCCCTCGATCGACAGGGGCATCGCGCCCAGCCCGATCGCGCTCACTTCGACGTCTCCGATGCTGCGGTAACGCATGGGGGTCATGCCTTTCTGGCGTCTTCGATGGCTTCGCTGAGCCAAGCGGTGGTGGCGGAGAACGAAAAGCCGAGGCTGGCAGCGCGCGAGGTGTCCAGGACGGCGTACCGGTCGAACGAGAACGGGGAGGCGTTCCGCTCGACGACCCGGAATCGGGGCTCCGTGCTGATAGCGGCGGCGAGATCGAGCGCCGACAGTTCGCCGTGCGAGCCGGCGTTGACCGGGCCGGTGAAGTCCGCGAGCGTGGCCCAGGTCAGGAAATCCGCGATCTCACTCGCGTGGATGAACGTCGAGGGGCGCGGATCCGCGTGGACGTCCACAGCGTCTCCCGCGTCCAGCCGTTCGACGTAATGGCGCAGCCGTCCGGTGAAATCCTCGCCGCCGAGGACGTGCGCGACGCGCACCGAAGCGAACGGTGTGTCCGCCGCCGCGAAGACCGTTTCGGCCTGGCGCTTGCCTTCGCCGTAGTCGTACTCGGGAAGTTCGGGGTCGACGTTCACCGGGGCGACCAGCGATTCGGTCATCGGCGTCTCCGTCCGGATCCGGTCGTAGACCTCGATCGTGGACGTCATCACGTAGCGGTCCGTGCGGAGGACACGGCGAGCGATCTCCGCCTGGACCGGCGTGTAGCAGACCTGGTCGAGAACGACGTCGAAGGAACGGGAACCCAGCGCGGCCTTCAGCCCGGCTTCGTCGTCGCGGTCGGCGATCAGGTGGGCGACGCCGCCGGGAGCGGGCGCGGACCCGCGGTTGAGGACGGTGACGTCCGAACCGGCGTCGCGCAGCCGCTCGACCACCCCGCGGCCGAAGTACCGGCTTCCGCCGAGAACGAGCACTTTCGTCATGTCCACCAGTGTTACGGTGGCGATCCGAGTGGTTGAAGGGGAGAACATGGGTGAAACAGCGGAATCGCTGAAAGATTCTCGGTTGAATCGAGGATCCACCGAAAGTTCACTGGACGTGATCGACCGGCGACTCCTCGAACTTCTCCAAGAGGAAGGCCGCATCACCCTGAGCGAGCTCGGGCGGCGTGTTTCGCTGAGCCCCGCGGCCGTCGGCGAGCGCGTCAAACGGCTCGAAGCCGACGGCACGATCACCGGCTACGCGGCGCTCGTTTCGCCCACCGGGGTCGGCCTGGGCCTGCGGGCGTTCGTGCGGATGGCGCCGCACAGCGGGTTCACCGTCCGGCACCCGCGCACGCGGAAGATCATGGACCGGCCGGAGATCCTCGAACTCCACCACGTGGTGGGCGAGGACTGCTGGATCCTGAAGATCGCCGTGCGCGACACCGGTCACCTGGAAGAGCTGCTGGAGGATCTTTCCGTACTGGGCGCCACGACGACGTCGATCGTCATGTCCAGCCCGATCGAACGACGGGTTCTGCTGCCCTTGTGATGCATCACAAGAACTGTCGGGTAAGTCTGGTGGTTCTCCTGGTTCCGGACGTCGATTTGTGACGCATGATGACTCGCATCACATACTGACGAGTAACCGGAGGCGGGAATGCGGGCCAGAAGGATCCTCACCACGGTCGCCGCGGCCTTGACGTTCACGATCGCCGTCCCGGCGGCGGCGAGCGCGGCGCCGTCGAGCGGCTGGAACGACTGGTCGTGCCAACCGAGCGCGAGCCATCCCGAGCCCGTGGTGCTGGTGCACGGCCTCGGCGGCAACGCGACGACCAACTGGTTCTACCACGCGCCGAAGCTCAAGAACGCCGGTTACTGCGTCTATTCGCTGACCTACGGCGCCACTGTCCTGGGTGGACAGTTGTTCGGCGGGCTCGCCTCCATGCGGAAGAGCGCCGTCGAACTCGGCGCGTTCGTCGACCGCGTGCGAGCGAGCACCGGCGCGGACAAGGTCGACATCGTCGGGCATTCCGAGGGCACGACGATGCCCGCGTACTACCTCAAATTCGAGGGAGGCGCGGAAAAGGTGAAGCATTTCGTCGGCTTCGGCTCGAACTTCAAAGGCACCACGCTCAACGGCTTCTCCAGTCTCGCCAAGGCCGTGCTGTCGCTGCCCGGCGTCGACCTTCTCGCCGACGGCGTGTGCGGAGCGTGCCGTGAATACCTCGCGCCGTCGGACTTCCTCGACGACCTCGCCCGCGACGGCGTGACCGTGCCGGGGCCGACCTACACGAGCATCGTGAGCCGCCACGATCGGGTGGTCACGCCGTACACCAGCGGGGTGCTGGCCGAGCCGGGCGCGACCGACATCGTGCTGCAGGATCGTTGCGGCGCCGACGTTTCCGGGCACCTGAGCCAGGCGATCGACCCGAACGTGACGAGCCTGATCCTCAAGGCGCTCGACCCGGAGAACGCGCCCGCGCCGAAATGCGTGCCGTTCTTCGCGCCGCTGTAAGGGTCAGGGCCTGGTCGCGTGCACCACGAACACCGACCGGACCCGATCGTCGGTCTCGACGTCGAGGCGTTTCACGGTCACCTCGGTGAAGCCGGCCTCGGAGGCCAGTTCCGCCGCGTCGTCCTCGGTTTCCGGCAGCTTCAGGTCGGTGGGGACGATCGCGGCGAACGCCTCCGACGGCCGGAACGCCGACGCGAGCGGCAGGCTGAAGCCCACCCTGCCGCCCGGGCGCAGCGCCCGCAGCCAGTCGCGGAGCGCGGCCGCGCCGAGGAAGTGCAGGGAAGACGCGCACAGCACGGCGTCGGCGCCCTCGTCCTCCACCGGCGACGGAACCGCGGAAGCGACCTGCCAGGTGATGCGCTTGCCGGGATCGTGTGTCGCCGCCTTCGTCTCGGCTCGGGCGATCATGCCCGGCGAGATGTCGATCGCGAGCACTTCGCCCGGGTCCAGCCGTAACGCGGCGAACGCGGCGACCCCGGTCCCGGTCGCGACGTCGAGAACGCGTTCGGGCGCAGGGCAGCCGAGGCCGTCGACGAGCGCGTCGGCGACCAGACCGTGAAAGGTGTCTTCGTCGTAGCGCGCGGCGATGCCGTCGAAAAGCCCGGCCGCGATCTCCTCGCTCACGACCGCGACCCTATCGGGAAGGCGGCGGCGTCCGGCGAAACCCAGGTCGGCGCGGTGATACCAGGACAGCTCCGCGTCGCCTTCGAGCCAGCAGAGCAGGACGTCGACGCCGTCGAGCTCGGCGGGGAAGTCGATCAGGAGCGGGGCGAACCCCTTCAGCTCCGCGCCCGTCCGCTGGACGGTGGTCATCAGATCGTCCAGCCGGGCCTGCGCGGCCTTCCATTCCGGCATCCCGCCGAGCGGGGTCTCGCGGCCGCCAGGGCGCAGGGACGCGGCGAGCTCGGCCGCGTCGGCGCGGAGGCGGATCAGCTCGTCGAGCACGGGGCGTAGCCGGGCGAGCTCGGCGCGGGCTTCGGGAACGGTGAACAGACCCATGCGCCGATGGTCCCAGCACGCTCAGCGGCGCCGCCGGGCGAGTCTCGACGCGAGGCCGGCGCCGATCAGGAGGAAACCCGTCGCGAGCAGCCCGCCGATGAACAGCCAGCTCGTGACGCCGTACGTGACGTCGTTCTGCGGCAGGTACTTCACCAGCCGGAAGCCCCATTCCGGGACGGCGATCGTGGCCACGCCGGGGGCGACACCCCAGACCAGCCCGCCGAGGATCGGGCCGGTCGCCGAGAGCGCGCCGAGCAGCCCGACCGACAGCAACAGGACCCCGCCGCCGACGAGGAGGCCGATGCTGAGGACGTCACGCTGGGTGCTGAGCGTCGCTTGGACGAGCATCTGCTGCCGCAGGCCGCCCCAGGCCAGCAGGCCGAGGGCGACCGGCGTCAGGATCAGGCCGCCCGCGCCGCTGAGGACGCGACGCACGCCTCGGCCGGCGCGCGGGTCTTCGGGGCTCAGATCGTCGTCGAAGGGCTCGTACGGTTCATACGACTCGACGTCCTCGTACGGCCTTCGCGGATCTCGCGGGCTTTCGGGTTGCTCGTACTCCCCGTACTCCTGGTAGTCCTCGTCGTCGTACTCCGCGGCATACCGGTGCGATGACATCGGCGGGTCACCTCCCTGCACCGGACTACGGACGCCGGCCCACTTCGGTTCACTTCGATCTCCCCGGATCGCGTTCAGCCCGCTAAACGCGATTCGAGCGACGGCGCGAGAGGGTGCCGACCAGGCCCGCCCCGATGAGGAGGAAACCGCTCCCGATCAGCGCGCCCATCACCAGCCAGGTCACCATGCCGACGCCGAGGCCGCGGCCGCCGATGTCGTAGATGAGGCTCATGACGTCGCGCGGGCTCAGGAGGAACCCCACGCCCGGCAGCACACCCCACAGCAGCCCACCCAGCACCGGTCCGAGCCCGGACAGCGCCCCGAGGAACGCGACGCCGAGCAGGAGCAGGCCCCCAAGGACCAGGAGGACGATGCCGAGCGGGTCCTCGCTGATGGACAGGGAGCGGGAGAAACCCTGCTGGAGCAGTGTGCCGCCGTAGATGGTCAGGCCGAGCGCGACCGGCGTGAGCAGGGCACCGCCCAGCCCGCTGATCACCCGGGGCACCGCTCGGCCGCTTTGCCTAGGCTGGACGTACGGCGCCGGCTGCCCTGGCGGCTGCACGGCGTAGGGGTCGGTGGTCATGAGGTCCGCCTTTCCGGTGGCCGACGGGCCGATCGTCGGGTTCGGTTCGATGATGACGCGGTCGCCGTCGTTCCCGTGACGGCCGGATGGCCGTCGTACGACCGGGTGACGTCGGACACATCCGCCTCGTGGAGACTTGATACCGACCACTACTGGAACCATCCAGCACCGTTAAGCAGTACGCTTGTACCGCTACCGGAGAGACTGAAGTAGAACGCGAAGATCCGCGGAAGGAGCACCGCTGCTCATGGCCAAGATCAAGGTCCAGGGCACCGTCGTCGAGCTCGACGGTGATGAGATGACCCGCATCATTTGGCAGTTCATCAAGGACAGGCTGATCCACCCGTACCTGGACGTGAACCTGGAGTACTACGACCTGGGCATCGAGGAGCGGGACCGCACCGACGACCAGATCACCATCGACTCCGCCAACGCGATCAAGAAGCACGGCGTCGGCGTCAAGTGCGCCACGATCACGCCGGACGAGGCGCGGGTCGAGGAGTTCGGCCTGAAGAAGATGTGGCTGTCGCCCAACGGGACGATCCGCAACATCCTCGGCGGCGTGATCTTCCGCGAGCCGATCGTCATCCAGAACATCCCGCGCCTGGTACCGGGCTGGACCAAGCCGATCATCATCGGCCGTCACGCGCACGGTGACCAGTACAAGGCGACCAACTTCAAGGTCCCCGGCCCGGGCACGCTGACCATGACCTACACCCCGGCCGACGGTTCCGAGCCGATGGAGTTCCAGGTCGCGCAGTACCCCGAGGGCGGCGGCGTCGCCATGGGCATGTTCAACTTCCGCAAGTCCATCGAGGACTTCGCGCGCGCCTCGCTGCAGTACGGCCTCGACCGGGAGTACCCGGTCTACATGTCGACCAAGAACACCATCCTGAAGGCCTACGACGGCATGTTCAAGGACGTGTTCGAGGAGATCTACCAGGCCGAGTTCAAGGCCGACTTCGACGCCAAGGGCATCACCTACGAGCACCGCCTGATCGACGACATGGTCGCCGCGGCGATGAAGTGGGAGGGCGGCTACGTCTGGGCCTGCAAGAACTACGACGGTGACGTGCAGTCCGACACCGTCGCGCAGGGCTTCGGCTCGCTGGGCCTGATGACCTCGGTGCTGCGCACCCCGGACGGCAAGACCGTCGAGGCCGAGGCCGCGCACGGCACGGTGACCCGGCACTACCGCCAGCACCAGCAGGGCAAGCCGACCTCGACCAACCCGATCGCGTCCATCTTCGCGTGGACCCGTGGGCTCGAGCACCGCGGCAAGCTGGACTCGAACCCGGAGCTGATCGGGTTCGCGAACAAGCTGGAGCAGGTCGTCGTCGAGACCGTCGAGAGCGGCAAGATGACCAAGGACCTCGCGCTGCTGATCAGCAAGGACCAGCCGTTCCAGACCACCGAGGAGTTCCTCGCGACGCTGGACGCCAACCTGGCCGAGAAGATCGCCCAGGGCTGAGTCGCTTGAGCGCCTGAAGGCCCCCTTCCCTCGCGGAAGGGGGCCTTTCGCGTCGCGCCTTCGCGTTGTGACGGTGGGTAGTACGGGGGCTGTCCTGTTGGCGCCTCCGGGTGGTTGGCAATCCGGGATCTGGGCGCCCGCCCCGGCTTCTGCCACTCTGGACCGGACAGAAAACGATTCCCTTGTTCGAGGAGTGACCAGCATGGCCATCTCGAAACCGGTCTTGTTCGTCGGCGGCGGACTGGCGCTGATCGTCGTCGTCGCCATCTCGGGGCAGGACAGGGAGTCGAGCGCGTCGAGCCCGACCGGTTGCCAGGTCGTCGTGACCGCCGACGTGCTCAACGCGCGCGACGCGCCCGGCGGGCAGAAGATCGTCGGCAAGTACGTCAAGGACACGAAGATCGACGCGCAGCCGGTGGTCGAGAACGGCTTCCGCAAGATCGCCGAGGGCAAGTGGGTCTCCGCCGAGTTCGCGCCCCCGGTCGAAGGCGCGAAATGCGGCCCTTGACCTGCGGGTTCGCGTTTAGCCCGCGAAACGCAGGTGGCCGCTGACCTGCGGGATCGCGGTTAGCCCGCGAAACGCAGGTGGGCGCCTTCCTCGGCCGCCAGCACCTCGCCGCTGAACTCCTCCCGCGCTTCGGCCACCGAGATCGCGCGGTCGGAACCGGGCCAGAAATGAGTCAGCAGCAGCCGCCGGGCACCGCCACGCTCCGCCCAGTACCCCGCCTCGCCCGCCGTCGACACCAGACGCGGCGTCTCGTCGGGCGACGGACCCTGGAGCGTGGCGTCCGCGATGAGGAGGTCGGCGTCGCGTGCCAGTTCCGCCAGGATCGGGCTGGGTCCGCTGTCGCCGGTATAGGCGACGGTGAGCCCGGGCGCGGTCAGGCGCACGCCGTGGTTCGGCACATGGTGCGGGAGCAGGAACGTCGTCATCCGGAACGGCCCGACCTCGCACGGCGGACCGAGTTCGCGCACGTCGAAGATCGTCGTGGGATGCGGTCGCGGTTCCAGCGCTTCGAGCCGGCGCACCGTGCCCGGAGTGCAGTGCAGCGGGATCCTCGGCTCGTCCGGCAGCCCGTAGGCGCGCGCCCGGCCCAGCGCGCTCACGTCGGCGCAGTGATCGGGATGCTCGTGCGTCACCACCACGGCGTCGACCCGGCCGCCCGGGCAGTGTTCGAACAGCCGTGACGCGGCGCCGTAACCGAGGTCGAGCACGACTTGGAAACCCTCGTGGACCAGGAGGAAGCCGGCGCAGGCCCGGCCCGGCTCCGGCCAGGCGCCGCAGCTGCCCAGCACGGTCAGCTCGCTCATCCGCGCAGTCTCCCAGTGCCGTTTCTGTCGGACCCTCCGGGTAGCGTGCGACGGGTGCTGACCGTCTCCACAGTGAATGTCAACGGCCTCCGCGCCGCCGCGAAAAAGGGCTTCGTCGAGTGGCTGGGCTCGACGAAGGCCGATGTCGTCGCCTGCCAGGAGGTCAGGGCCGAGCTCAAGGAGCTGCCGGCCGGTGCCGCCGCGCCCGAAGGCTGGCATGTCGTGCACGCGCCGTCGGCCCAGAAGGGGCGCAACGGTGTCATGCTCTTCAGCCGCGCGGAGCCGGAAGAGGTCCGCATCGGTTTCGGCGAGCCCGAATTCGAGGACAGCGGCCGCTACGCCGAGATCCACCTGCCGAACGTCGTGGTCGCGAGCCTGTACCTGCCCAGCGGCGACGTCGGGACCCCGCGCCAGGACGAAAAGGAGCGCTTCATGGCGGCGTTCCTGCCGTACCTCGTCGACCTGCGCGCCAAGGCCGAGGCCGGCGGCCGCGAGGTCGTCGTCGTGGGCGACTGGAACATCGCCTACGACAAGATCGACCTGAAGAACTGGCGCGGAAACCAGAAGAGCTCGGGCTTCCTGCCGGAAGAGCGGGAGTGGCTCGGCCGCGTGTTCAGCGAGGCGGGCTACGTCGACGTGCAGCGCAAGCTCGACCCGGAAGGCCCTGGTCCGTACACCTGGTGGTCGTACCGCGGGAAGGCGTTCGACAACGACACCGGCTGGCGGATCGACTGCCAGATCGCCACCCCCGGCCTGGCCGAGCGGTGCACCTCCGTCGTGGTCGAGCGCGCCGAGTCCTACCACCAGCGCTGGTCCGACCACGCGCCGGTGACGGCGACGTACTCGGGATAACTCGGTTCACCGTGACCAGCGGGACCCGGTCAGGCACAATCAGGGTCAGGAGGTGGCGGCGTGCACGAGTCGATCGAACTCAGGAAGCGTGAGATCGAAGATCTTTGCCGAACGCATTCAGTGCGCCGCCTCGATCTGTTCGGCTCCGCCGTGAGCGACAGGTTCGACTTGCTGTCCAGCGATGTCGACGTGCTTGTCGAGTTCGACGCGGGGCCAGGGTTCGACTACTTCAGCACCTACTTCGATCTGAAGGAAGGGCTTGAGCGGTTACTGGAACGCCCGGTCGATCTCGTCAGCGTGACCAGTATTCGCAATCCGTACTTCAAACGGCAGGTGCTGGAAACCCGGGAGCTTCTCTATGCAGCGTGACGCTCGTGCTTACCTTTGGGATGCGTTGCGAGCGGCGGATTTGCTGAGCGAGTTCAGCGAGGGGCGAGGACTTCGAGGGTTACCAGTCGAACGCCATGCTGCGCTCGGCGGTAGAGCGTCAGTTCGAAATCATCGGTGAGGCGCTGAACCAGCTGTCCAAGATGGTGATCTTGCGGCACAAGTGCCTGACCTGGGACGCATCGTCGCATTTCGCAACATTCTCATCCATGGTTACGCAACGGTCGACGATGCTTTGGTATGGCAGGTGCTCACTGAGCGGCTTCCCGCGCCGGTTGCAAGACGCGTAGGCCCGGAACACGCGCCGGCGCACTGCGGATAACCTGCGCTCAGGAGACCCGGGGGTAGCGATGGAGACGAACGAAGCCAGGCGTATCGAGGCGACGAACGCCGAGCGCTACGCCATGTCCGGCCAGTACGGGTGGGAGTTCAGCCCGGACGCGCCGAACATGCTGGAGCGGTGGACGGTGCTGCCGTTCAACCAGCGCGGAGACAAGCGGATGGCGTTCGGCGCGCTGAGCGGCGCGTACCAAGGGCTGCCGTTCAGTGTCTTCGACTACCACCGCCGCCCGACGGTCACGAGCGTGCACACGCGGTGGACCAACAAGAAGGTCAACGAGCTCGACACGATCTCGATCGACACGGTCTGGGCGGTCACCCTGCCCGCGCCGATGCCGAACTTCCAGATCGTGTCGAGCATCGAATCCGCCTGGGACGTCGAGCAGTACCCGGAGCCCGCCACCGCGGACCGGAAGTTCAACCGCTGGTACAAGCTGATCGACACCGATCCGAACGTGGCGGTCGGCGTGCTCACGCCGCAGGTCGCCGCCACCATGCGGTCCTTGAAACTGCACACCTGGTCGCTGGTGGGCGCGGAACTGGTGTACGTCGAGAACCCGACCTTCGGCCGGACCAAGCCGGATGACGTGCTCTCGACGCTGGGGCGTCTCGCGCAGCTGGTGTCGCAGTTGCCGTTTCACCTCAGCGGCGGTCAGCCCGCGCCGCCACCTCCGCAGCAGCCCCAGTACCCGCACCAGCCGTATCCGCCGCAGAATCCCGGCTATCCACCGCAGTACCCGCCGCCTCAGTACGGACAGCAGCCGTATCCGCCGCATCATCACGGGTATCCGCCGCCGCAGTACCCGCCGCCTCAGTACGGACAGCAGCCGTATCCGCCGCATCATCACGGGTACCCGCCACCGCAGTACCCGCAGCCCGGGTATCCGCCCCAGGGGTACCCGCCGCGCGGCTACTGACGGGACTTCGCGCTCTCCGTCCACACGGGACTCTCGACGAAGTGGTTGTCGAACTTTTCCTGACTGTCCAAGAGATCCTGGACGGTCGCCTCGCCATGCCCGACCTTCTCCAGCAGGCGGAAGTAGCCGAACCGTTCCACGCCGGGGACGAACACGATCAGGACGTCCGCCGACGAGTCGACGGTCGCGCGGAAAGCGTGCGTGGTCAGCGGCGGAACGACCAGCATGTCGCCCTCGGAAACGGTGACGATCTCTTCTCCCACAAGCACTTCCAGCCTTCCGCCGAGCATGAAGAACATCTCGGAGGAGCCGGTGTGATAGTGCGGCGCCGCTCCATCCGCCCCGACGCCTAACCGTGTTCGCGCGCTGCTCAGGGCTCCGCCTGTGGTCGAGACGTCGGCGAGCAGTGTGACGAGGGTGGGGGCCGCGCCGACGGTCTCGGCCTCGGCGGCGCGGACGAGAACGGGTTCGCGGGATTCGATGCGCTGGGTCATGCTCTCGATAGTTCCACCACTGATAGTTCGCTGTCAAACTATCTCCCGTCGAATAGACTGCGTCGGTGAGCGAAGAACGGAACACGGACGCGATCGACACGATCGTCGGCGCATGGCGGCGCGAACGGCCGGAGCTGGACTTGACCGCGATCGGGGTCGCCGGGCGCCTCGGTCGCGTGGCGATGCTGACCACTCCCATGGTGGAAGCCGTGTTCGCGAAGCACGGCTTGAAGCAGGGGGAGTTCGACGTGCTCGCGGCGCTCAGGCGATCCGGGTGGCCGTACACGCTGATCCCGTCCGAGCTGTCCGCGACGCTGATGATGTCCAGGGCCGGGATGACCAGCAGGATCGACAGGCTCGAGTCGGCGGGGCTGGTCGAGCGGGCCCTGGATCCCGAAGACCGGCGCAGCTTCCGGGTCACGCTGACCGAGCGCGGGTTCGGTGTCGTCGACGCCGCGATGACCGAGCACACGGCGAACGTCGCGAAGCTGCTCTCGCCGCTCGGCGAGGACCTTGAGGTCCTGGACGCTTCGCTGCGACGGCTGCTGGCATTCCTCGAAGGCTGAAGGGGCCCTTCGCCGCGTGAGATGCGGCAAAGGGCCCCTTCAGCACCCTGGATGGATCAGCAGTACAGGTTGCCGCCCGGGCTCACGCCGAGGATGCCGGTGAACTGCTGATACTTGTTCACGCGGCTCTGCACCTGGGCGGGGTTGCCGCCGTTGCACTCGATGCTCCCGTTGATGCTGCGGATGGTCTCGCCGAAGCCGCGGCTGTTGACCATCGCGTTGTGCGGCGTCATCGTGCCGGGGCCGTTCTGGGTCATCCAGTACCAGATGCCGGTCTTCCAGGCGACCGCCGCGTCGTTCTGCACCAGCCACGGGTTGGTCAGCAGCGGCAGGCCCAGCGCGTCGCCGGCGGCCTTGTAGTTGAAGTTCCAGCTCAGCTGGATCGGGCCGCGGCCGTAGTACGCGGCGTTGCCCGCCGGGCAGCCGTAGGACTGGCTCGTGTCGCAGTAGTGCGGGTAGTTGGCCTCGTTCTGTTCGACGATGTGGACGAGGCCGCCGGTCTCGTGGCTGACGTTCGCCAGGAAGGCCGCCGCTTCCTGCTTCTTCACGGTGTCGCTGCCCGTGCCCGCGAAGGCCGGGTACGCGCTCAGGGCGGTGACCAGGCCGTTGTAGGTGTAGAAGGGGTTCCGGCTCGGGAACATCTGGTTGAACTGGGCCTCGCTGACCACGAAGCCGGACGGGTTCGGCGGGTTGGTCGTGCCGCCGCAGGCGCCCTGATCGGCCCAGACCTGTGCCGTCCCGGGGGTTTCGTTCTGTGTCCACCACTTCGCGGACCAGTTGTGTCCGTTGTAGGAGGCGGTGTTGCCACCCCAGTAGACCGAGCTCGCGTTCCACGGCGCCACGCAGTCCGCGGCGGAGGCGGACTGGGCCGGGACGACCACGGCGACCGTGGTGGCGGCGAAGGTGGCGGCGACCGCCGCGAGAATACGTCGAAGAGACATCGGTGGCTCCTTCGTACGAGGGGACCATGCAGGGAGATTGGTCTATACCTTTTAACGGGTATGGCCAACAGGTATAGACCATTGCGGACAAGAAACCAACCGGGGAAAGCCGGATACTGCCTGTTCGGCCGCGCGCGACAGCCGAATGGCCTAACCCTGTCCGGTTTTGTCAGAAACCGATCTCGACCTCGGCAACTCTGAGAAGAGGGGTGCTCGAAACATCCCCCCTGTGAGGGGCTAGTCTCGTGCCCCGAGTTGATCAGAACCCACAGGTCTTGACACGCTCGGTAGTTTTTTGACCAGCAGCCTGGAAATGCTCACTCGTTCGGGTTAGCGTTCCGGTTCGGCAATGTCACGTCACGGGAGGCACTCCGGTGCGGAACCCAGTTCATCTCCTGATGCGATCGACCCTGCCCGCGGCGAGGGCCGCGGCGGTCATCGCGATCCCGGTCGCGCTGCTCATCGCGGGCGCGGTACCGGCGTCGGCCGCGGACACGACGTCGCGGTCGGAGATGGCTTTCGGTCTTCTGGGCCCGGTCGGCTTGATCGCCGTCGCGCTCGGCGTCGTCGGGATGGCCTTCGGCGTGTTCCGTCAGCGTCGGAAGGCCCGCGCGGCCGCCGTCGCTCCCGCTCCCGTCGCCCCGGCGCAGCCCGTCGCCGCGATGGCCGAGGCCGTGCTCGCGGACGACGCCCTCACTCGCCAGCCGCGCCCCTGACCTGCGTCTCCCCGGCTCGGATCGCGTTTAGCCCGCGAAACGCAGGTCGGCGGCCGTGGGTGCCCGGATCGCGTTTAGCCCGCGAAACGCAGGTCGGCGGCCGTGGGTGTCCGGATCGCGATTAGGGGGCTAAACGCAGGTCGGCGGATTTTTGGGTAGGTACACCTAGTCCTGCCCGGATTGTTTAGCCGCTCGCTGATCGCCACGCTCGGGTCCATGACGGTGACACGGCGTCGCAGCCGGCCCGGTGACCCCTTCCCCCGCGCCCTGGACCGGGCGATCACGGACAGCGGCCTCGGCCTCGACCGGATCCGGCACCGGCTCGCCCTGGAGGGTGTCCGGATCAGTGTCGCGACCTTGAGCTACTGGCGGACCGGAAGAAGCCGCCCCGAGCGGTGCGACTCCCTGAAGGCGGTCGCGCTGCTGGAGCGGCTTTTCGAACTTCCGCACGGTTCCTTGCTGAACCGGCTGGGCCCGCGTCGCCCCCGGGGACGGTGGGGCGACGCGGGGCCAGGATCAGACGCCGGAGTTGGTGCGGATCCAGCTGCGGAAGTAGGGGACGTCCACGTAGATCGACGGCCCGGTCGCGCAGGTGCTGCTGTTGTTCCCGGCGCGGCTCGTCGCGCCGACCAGCTGCCAGACACCGCTGACCTGCTTCACCTGCGGGCCGCCCGAGTCGCCGTAGCAGGCACCCGAGTTGCCGTTGGGGTTGTTGGTGCAGATCTCGCTGGCGCCGCTGATGCCGAGGCACCGGCTGTCGGCGACGATCGAGGTGTTCAGCTCCTGGAGGTTGATCGGGGCGCCACAACCACCGCGGGTGGGGCAGGTCTGGCCCCAGCCGATGATCCGCGTCGCGGTGCCGACGGCCCCGGACGAAGCGGCGATCGTGACCGGCGCCTGCGACACCGCCGTCGAGAGACGCAGCAGCGCCAGGTCGGCGCTCGGGTGGGCGATACGCTGCGCCACGCGGGCGACGGTGCCGCCGCTGGTGCGGTTCGTGGTGCCGACGCGCACCTGGTACGGCGTGCCACAGTGCGCCGCGGTGACCACCCAGGTCGAGCTGATCAGTGAGCCACCACACTGGTGGCCACCGGAGCTCGACTGCTGGGACACCATGAACGAGTAGACCTGGGTCGCGTTGCCGCCGCCGACGATGTTCGGCTGGACGCCTCCGGTGGGCTCGGCCGCCGCCGCGACGCCGGAAAGCGAGAAGACGGCCGCGGCCGCCATGGCCAAGCCCATCAGTAGGGATCGTGCCTTCATCTGGGTTCTCCTTCGGTGTGGCCGGAAGATCCGGTGCCATGAACGCTAGGAATCGGGCACCCTGGCCAGAACCGTCGGAAGTATGTGGCGTTTAACCGTTTAGACCGTTCGGCCGGGGTGAGGCCGAGTGACCCGCCGTGGCATGGCCTGAGAGAATCCGGGCGTGTCCGACGAACAGAAGCGCCCGCGCGTGCTCTCCGGGATCCAGCCCACCGCCGACTCGTTCCACCTCGGCAACTACCTGGGCGCGCTGCGGCAGTGGGTGCGGCTGCAGGACACCCACGACACCTTCTACATGGTCGTCGATCTGCACGCGATCACCGTCGAGCAGGATCCGAAGGTGCTGCTGGACCGCACGCGCCGCTCGGCCGCGCAGCTGCTCGCGCTCGGCGTCGACCCGGCCCGCAGCGCGCTGTTCGTCCAGAGCCACGTGCCCGAGCACGCCCAGCTCGGCTGGGTGCTGGAGTGCCAGACGGGGTTCGGCGAAGCGGGCCGGATGACGCAGTTCAAGGACAAGGCGGCGAAGCAGGGCACGGATCGCGCCAGCGTCGGCCTGTTCACGTACCCGGTCCTGCAGGCCGCGGACATCCTGCTGTACCAGGCGAACGAGGTCCCCGTCGGCGAGGACCAGCGGCAGCACCTGGAGCTGACGCGCAACCTCGCGCAGCGGTTCAACAACCGCTACGGCAAGACGTTCACCGTGCCGGAGCCGCATATCGTCAAGGACACGGCGAAGATCTACGACCTCCAGGACCCGACCGCGAAGATGAGCAAGTCCTCGTCGACCGGCAACGGCCTCATCGAACTGCTCGAAGACCCGAAGAAGTCGGCGAAGAAGGTGCGCTCGGCGGTCACGGACACCGGCCGCGAGATCGTCTTCGACGCCGAGAACAAGCCGGGCGTCTCGAACCTGCTGACGATCCTCTCCGCGCTGACCGACCAGCCGGTCGCCGAACTCGAGAACTCGTACGAGGGCAAGGGATACGGCGACCTGAAGAAGGGGGTCGCGGAGGCGTTCGTCGACTGGGTCACGCCGGTGCAGGAACGCGTCCAGTCCTATCTGGATGACGTCGCCGAGCTCGACAAGGCCTTGGCCCTCGGCGCGCAACGGGCCAGGGAAGTCGCTTCGGTGACGTTGCGGAACGTCTACGGGAACATCGGGTTCCTTCCCCCGGCGGGCTGATTCGCGCTGCGATGTCGCCGCCGTGTGGTTAGCGTTTGACGGTGGCGAATGATGACGGCGCGAAGCCGGAACAGGACAAGCTGTTACCGCGCCTGAGGCGGAAGTACGGCTGGCTCGATCACCTCATCCGGGCCAACGACGCCTTCACCGAGCGCTACGGCAACCATTACGCCGCCGCCATCACCTACTTCAGCGTGCTGTCGGTGATCCCGATCTTGATGGTCGCCTTCGCGATCATCAAGATCGTGCTCGCCGGCGACCAGGTGGTGACGAACCAGCTCGTCGACGGCATCAAGAAGTCGGTCCCGGAAGGACTGAGCGATCTCGTCGGCAGCATCATCAAGGCGGCGCTGGACTCCGGCGGCGGGATCGGGGTGTTCGGCCTGCTGCTCGCCCTGTACTCGGGTGTCGGCTGGATGTCGAACCTGCGTGACGCGCTGACCGCTCAATGGGGCCAGGAGAAGCAGAAGCTCCCGCTGGTTTCGACGACCATCAAGGACCTGCTGTCCCTCGTGGGGCTCGGTCTCGCGCTGGTGATCTCGTTCGGTCTCACCGCGGCGGGCAGCGGGGTCGGGCGGTTCCTGCTCGAACTGGTCGGCCTCCAGAACCAGGGCTGGGCCGTGTTCCTGCTGAAGGTCGCGACGATCGTGCTCGGCCTGCTCGCGAACACCCTGGTCTTCCTGTGGGTCATCGCGAGGCTGCCTCGTGAGCACGTCGCGCTGCGCAGCGCGGTCAAGGGCGCGATCTTCGCCGCGGTCGGGTTCATCGTGCTCCAGCAGGCCGCGACCCTTTACCTCGGCAGTGTCACGAAATCACCGGCGTTCACGTTGTTCGGCCCGGTGATCGGTCTGCTCGTGTTCGCGAACCTGGTGTCGCGCTTCCTGTTGTTCGTCACCGCGTGGACGGCGACGGCGAAGGAGAACCTGAAGACGGTCATCGAGCCGCCGGCCCCGGTGCTGATCCACCCGAGGGTGACCGTTCAGCAGGGGCCGGGACTCGGCGCCGTCGGCGGGGCTTTCGCGACCGGCGCGCTGCTGGGTTGGCTCGGCCGCCGCAAGTCCTGACGCTATTCGCCGGCCATGGCCTTCTTGCGCTGGTGGCCGACGACGAACGACGCCACGATGATCAGGAAGACCACCAGCGTGATGATCCAGCCCGTCACGCCGAACGGGTCTTCGGCCGCGGCCGCGGCTCCGCTGTTCGACGCGCCGTCGGCGTTCGGCGCGGCGTTGGCCGGGTCCGCGTTCACCGCTTCCGGTGACCGGTATTCGATGCGCCCCACCGATTCGGCCTTGGACTCGCGCAGCGCGATGCCGTAATCGAGCAGCTTCGCGGCCTGCTCGGTGACCCGGGTCGGCCGCTGCTCGGCGCGCAGCATCACGACCCCGACGCGGTGACCGTTCTTGACCGCGCTGCCGGCGTAGGTGTGGCGCGCGTCGTCGGTGAAGCCGGTCTTCCCGCCGGTGAACCCGGGATAGCTGCCGAGGAGCCGGTTGTCGTTGTAGATCGTGACGACCGGTTTCCCGCCGGTGGCCGGGACCTCGAAGCTCTTGGTCTTGACCACCTTGGCGAATTCGGGGTTCTTCATCGCGTAGTGGAAGATCAGGCTCATGTCGTAGGCGGAGGTCGACATGCCGGGACCGTCGAGCCCGGACGGTGTCGCGGCCCGGGTGTCCGTGGCGCCGACGCGGTTGGCCAGCGCGTTCATCTTCGCCAGCGTCGCGTCCAGGCCGCCGAGCACGGTGGAGAGCGCGTGCGCCGCGTCGTTGCCCGAGTGCATCAGCAGTCCGTGCAGCAGCTGGTCCACTGTGTACTGACCGCCGGCGCCGATGCCCATGCAGGTGCACTCCTGCTCGGCGTCCTCCTTGGTCGCCACGACGATCCTGCCCGGCGGGAGTTCGGTGACCACGACCAGCCCGAGCAGGACCTTGATCAGCGACGCCGGGCGCTGACGGGCGTGTGGATCCTTCGCCGCGATGACGTCACCGGTTTCGAGATCCTGCAGCACCCACGCCGCCGAGGTGTTCCCCTCGGGCGGGTTCAGCGCGCGCTTCGGGAGCACGAGCCCGCATTCGGCCATCCGGTCGCCGCCGACCGGGACCGGCGGCACCGGCAGCGGGGCGGGAGCGGCTTCGCCGGGGCGCGGCTTCTCGGAGGTGTCGACGGGCGGGGGAGGCGTGACCTTGTTCGCGCACGGCTGCGCCTGGGCTGGTGGCTTCGGGGCGGCTGTGGCCACCGGCGTCACCGCGAGGGCGAGCACACCGGAAACGAGGACCAGGAGCGACCGGGAGATAGCGCTGTGCACCCGAGCAATGTAGCGTCGCCGGGCCCGCTGCATACTCAGGGGCATGCGCATTTCGCGAGGTACTTCGATGTTCCTGCTGGGTTTCGGCGTGTGGTCGTGGATCATCTGGATCACGTTCGCCAAGAACCTCTGGGACAGTGACCGCGCCTGGGCCGCGGACGGCTCGCCCACGGCCTACTTCATCGTGCACGCGGTGCTGACGGTGGTCTCGTTCGTGCTCGGCACCATCATCGGCCTCATCGGTCTGCGCACGCTTCGTGGCGCCAAGTCACGGGACGCGGAAAAGGCTGACGCCTGATCGGGTTTGTCGTCCTTTTGACGGTGTTGGGCAGGGTCCGGCTCGCTTAGGTTCACTCCACCGAATCATGGAGGTGGAATGTCCCGGATCAGACGCCTGCTCGTCCCCGCGCTCGTCGCGGCGGCGGCGGGAAGCGTGTTCTCGGCTCCGTCGGCGAGCGCCGCGCCCGCGCCGCAGTGCGACACCGCGAGCGCCCCGTTCAACTACGTGGTGCTCTACGACCCGCGCACCCCGGAGCGCAAGGTCGACAACGAGCTGCGCGCCAAGTGCGGCGAGAAGGTCGCGTACTACCCCGAGATCGGGGTCGCGGTGGCCTCCTCGCGCAACGCCGACTTCCAGGCGAAGATCGGCGTCTTCCGCGCCTACTCGGGCGGCCGTGACGTCGCGTTCCCGCCCGCGGCGACCAGCCGCTCGACCCGCTCCGCCGTGGTCGACACCAAGGAGAACGAAGAGACCACCAGCGTCGCCGTCGAAGAGGACCTGTCGGCCCAGCAGTGGGATATGCGGGCGATCCAGGCTCCCGAGGCGAACAAGATCTCCGGCGGCAGCCGCTCGGTGACCGTCGGCGTGCTGGACTCGGGTATCGAGCCCACCCACCCCGCGCTGAAGGCGGCCCTCGACCCGAAGGTGTCGGCAGGCTGCAACAGCGGCGCGCCCGACACCACGCCCGCCGCCTGGGCGCCGACGAACTCCGACCACGGCACGCACGTCGCCGGCACGATCGCGGGCAAGGACGCCGCTCGTGGCTTCACCGGCGTCGCGCCCGGCGTCAAGCTGGCGTCGGTGAAGGTCGTGAACGACGACGGCCTGATCCTCCCCGAGGCCGCGGTGTGCGGGTTCATGTGGGCGGCGAAGCACCGCTTCCCGGTCACGAACAACAGCTACTACATCGACCCGGGCATGTTCTACTGCTCGAAGGAGCCGGGCGACGCGGCCGCGTTCGAAGCCGTCCGCCGCGCGGTGACCTACTCGACCGGCCGCGGCGTGCTGAACGTCGCCGCCGCCGGCAACAGCGGTTTCGACCCGGACAAGCAGACCACCGACCCGAACCGCCCGCACCCGGTCGACACGAGCTGCGGCATCCTGCCCAAGGCCATCGACGGCGTCGTCAACGTCTCGGCCATCGGCTACGCGGGCACGAAGTCGTCGTACAGCAACTTCGGTGACGACGTTTCGGTCACCGCTCCCGGCGGCGACCGCGCCCAGCTTCCGCCCACCGGCGAGGGTGTGGGCTGCCCGCTGTCGACGATCTTCAACGGCGGCTACGGCGCCAAGTGCGGCACCTCGATGGCGTCCCCGCACGCCGCCGGTGTCGCCGCGCTGCTGGCGTCCCGCTACCGCCACGCTCCGCCGCGGGTGCTGACCTGGCTGCTGGAGCACCAGGCGGACACGGTTCCCTGCGGAACCGCGGCGCCGGTCTGTGAAGGCCCGGCGAAGGACAACTCGTACTACGGCCACGGCCGCGTCAACGCCCTGGACGCGGTGAAGTAGTTCCTCGCGTTCGCCGGGGCCGGTCCACGTTCGTGGGCCGGCCCCGGTTTCGTTTTCCTGGCCATTCCGCCGGTGTCCTCGCTACGTTGTGAGCACCTTCGACAGTGGGGAGTTCACGATGTCGTTGTCCGGTCGGTTGGTTCCCGTGGTGGTGGGGCTGGCGATGCTCCCGCTCGTCAGCGCGCCCACGGCGGTGGCGGCGCCGGTGGCGCCCTGTAGCGAGGAGCCGCGGGAGCTGCCCATCAACGAGTTCACCGACTATCGCGAGATGGTGCGGGAGCTCGGGCGACTCGAACGGGTGAGCCAGGGGCGAGTGGCGGTCAAGGAGGTCGGGCGGTCGAACCGCGGCCGGGTGATCCATCAGGCGACCGTGGGGACCGGGCCGAAGGTCTTCGTGGTCTCCAGCGAGATCCACGGGAACGAGAAGACCGGCACCGACGCCCTGCTGCGCATCCTCGACTACCTCGGCACGTCGGAGTCGCGGGACGCCGAGCGCCTGCGGAAGACCATCACCTTCGTCGCGGTGCCGAAGCTGAACCCGGACGGCGCCGAACTCGACCGGCGCGGCAACGACCTGTCGTGGGCCGAGGTGCAGCGGAAGTTCCCCCAGCTGAAGGACCGGCCGCCCACCTGGAACTACCTCAGCGACGTCCTCCAGGGCGACGACTACCGCAAGCGGCCGGGGTTCGACGTCAACCGCGACTTCAATCCCGAACTGAACTACGTCCCGCGCGCGGAGGACGTCCCGGGCGCGCCGGATCAGCCGGGCTGGTTCATCACGCCCGAGGCGCGGGCGCTGCGTTCGGTGTACCTGGAGCTGACCGCGCTGCGGGGGAAGGTGCCCGACGTCTACGTCGATCTGCACCACCAAGGCGCCTGCGTCCGGCAGGAGGGCAGCGACCGGCTGCTCGACGTCGGCATCGACTACCCGCCGCTGCCCGACAAGTTCTTCGAGCCCGGCCAGAAGTACGCGAAGTACCGTGATGTGTACACAAAGGACGAATCGCGGCAGTTGGCGATCAGCGCGTTCAACGGGATGACGTCGCGCGGGTTCGTCGGGGCGCGGTATCCGCACGCGCCGGACCGGGATCTGCCGGGGCAGGCGCGGTGTTCGTTCGCGTTGAACGGGACCGGGACGGTGCTGTTCGAGGTGCGCGGGCAGACGCAGACGCTCGGGCAGCAGCACCGGGAGCGTTTCACGCGGGCGGTGATGGCGGGGCTGTACAACATGCTGCGGGACGTGAGCACCGGTGCCGTCGGGTACATCGACCCGGAGGCTTTCGACCGGCTGCCCGGTACCGCCGACTCCGGTGCTCTGGCACGCGTCCTCGAATAGCGACTTTCTGTGAAGGCCTCCGGTAGCGCGTGAAGGCCCCCTTCCCTCGGCTCAGCCGAGGGAAGGGGGCCTTCACGCGGCGTCGGAGTCGGCGACGCGGACTGCGGGACGTGGGCGAGCAGAGGCGGCTTCGTGCGCGGCGATCAGCTCACCGACCACGCCGACCGGATCGTCTCGGAGCCGAGACGGAAGTGTCTGCACGAGGAGGATGCCCGAGGCCGTGTAACGCGTGTTCCGGTTCAACGTTCGTGAGTAGTCGGCCCGCCTGAAGTGGAAGTCGAACGAGTCGATTTCCCAAGCGAGGCCGATGTCGTCCCACCAGGCGTCCGGGCGTCCCAAGTATTTGCCGCGCTGATCGAAGACTTTGCAGTTCCAATGGCTCGGAGGCGTAGGCAACCGAAGGCTGAGTGTGCGCGCTCGGGATTCAGCCATCGAACGGATATCGATCCAGCTCGAAAGCAGCCGGCGGGGAATCGCGGTTCCTCGTTGCGTACCGTGATCGAGCTCTCGAAGGAGTGCAGACGGTGAGCAGCGACCACCTTGGACCGCTTCGATCAGTATTTCCTCCACCGGGCCGGTTTCACGAAGCCGCCGGACGGCATCTGTGGTCGCGCGTATCAGCGGCGCCGCCGGTACCTCGCCGATCATCCTCGGTTCCGGGTATCGGAGTGTCCGCTCCGTAGTGACGAAGCCGGTACTGCGGACCTTCCGGTCATGAGGAATCAACAGGTGCAGGTCGCGGCCTGTGGGGAGCGCCGCAGGGCGCAATCCGTGTAGACGACAGGCGGCGACGCCGGTGAGCATGCTCTTGGCGCCGCTGTAGAGCAGTGCGGCGGCGATCAGTTCGTCGGGTTTCGGTTCGGTGTTGTGCAAGAGCACGATCCCTGGCAGCGGTCGTTGCCAGGGGCCGCCTGGTAGACAGCGCGCATAGATCGTGCTGCTGCTCATGTCCTCCGACTCGAGGTCGGCGACCCGAATGACACCATTGCGGCTTCTCGCCAGCAGCAGTTCGGGATGCTGAGCCCATCTCCCCCTGTTGACCATGATGATCAGGATGGGCGCGGCATCACCGATCGCGCCAGACGCTTTTCCTGGGCCTGTGGATAACTGGCTTCTTGTGGATAACTCCTGAAGCGCGTGAAGGCCCCCTTCCCTCGGCTCAGCCGAGGGAAGGGGGCCTTCACGCGCAAAGCGCCAACCAGAGGCGTCAGACGCGCTTGAAGAGCAAAGCGCGCTTAACCTCCTGAATCGCCTTCGTGACCTGGATGCCGCGCGGGCAGGCATCGGTGCAGTTGAAGGTCGTCCGGCAGCGCCAGACACCCTCGGAGTCGTTCAGGATGTCGAGACGCTCTTCGGCGCCTTCGTCACGCGAGTCGAAGATGAACCGGTGCGCGTTGACGATCGCGGCCGGGCCGAAGTACGAGCCGTCGTTCCAGTACACCGGGCACGAGGACGTGCAGCAGGCGCACAGGATGCATTTGGTCGTGTCGTCGAACCGGTCGCGGTCGGCCTGCGACTGGATCCGCTCACGCGTGGGCTCGTTCCCGTAGGCGATCAGGTACGGCTTCACGGCCTTGTACGCCTCGAAGAACGGGTCCATGTCGACGTAAAGGTCCTTGAGCGTGGTCAGACCCTTGATCGGCGCGATGGTGATCGTCGTCTTCTTGCCGTTGGTCTCGAGCAGGTCCTTCATCAGGACCTTGCACGCCAGCCGGTTGATGCCGTTGATCTGCATCGCGTCGGAACCGCAGACGCCGTGCGCGCACGAGCGCCGGAACGAGAACGTCCCGTCGATGTAGTCCTTCACGTAGAACAGCAGGTTCAGCAGCCGGTCGGTGCGCTGCGCCGGGACGTCGTAGGACTCCCAGTGCGGCTCGTTGTCGATCTCGGGGTTGAACCGGAGGATCTTCAGCGTGACGGTGATCGGCGTGTGGTCGGAGGACACGGCCTCCGACTTCTCGGGGGTTGCCGTGGTCATCAGTACTTCCGCTCCATCGGTTCGTAGCGGGTGAAGGTCACCGGCTTGTAGTCCAGGCGGACGTCGGCGGTGAGGCCTTCGCCCTCCTTGTAGGCCATGGTGTGCCGCATGAAGTTCGTGTCGTCGCGGTTCGGGTAGTCCTCGCGCGCGTGCCCGCCGCGGGATTCCTTGCGCGCCAGGGCGCCGACGACCAGGACCTCGGCGAGTTCGAGCAGGAAGCCCAGCTCGACGGCTTCGAGGACGTCGGTGTTGTACCGCTTCCCCTTGTCCGACACGGTGATCCGGCTGTACCGCTCCTTCAGCGCCTGCACGTCGGTCAGCGCCTGCTTGAGCGTGTCCTCCGTGCGGTACACCGAAGCGTGCGAGTCCATGGTCCGCTGCAGCTCGGTGCGGATGTCGGCGACGCGCTCGTCACCGTGCTCCGAAAGCAGCAGCGCGAGCTGGTCCTCCACCACGCGAGTCGGGTTCTCCGGCAGCTCGATGTGCTCGTGCGCCAGCGCGTACTCGGCGGCGGCGATGCCGGCGCGACGGCCGAACACGTTGATGTCGAGCAGCGAGTTCGTGCCGAGACGGTTCGAGCCGTGCACGGAAACGCACGCCACCTCACCCGCGGCGTACAGGCCGGGGATGACGTTCTCGTTGTCCCGCAACGCCTCGCCGTGGATGTTGGTCGGGATACCGCCCATCACGTAGTGGCAGGTCGGGAACACGGGCACCGGCTCGGTGACCGGGTCGACGCCCAGGTACGTCCGCGAGAACTCCATGATGTCCGGGAGTTTCGCGTTCAGCGTCTCTTCCGGGATGTGCGTGACGTCGAGGACGACGTAGTCCTTGTTCGGCCCGCAACCGCGGCCCTGCAGCACTTCCTGCACCATCGAGCGGGCGACGATGTCCCGCGGCGCGAGGTCCTTGATGGTGGGGGCGTAGCGCTCCATGAACCGCTCGCCGTCGGCGTTGCGGAGGATGCCGCCCTCGCCGCGCACGGCCTCGGAGATGAGGATGCCGAGCCCGGCCAGACCGGTCGGGTGGAACTGGAAGAACTCCATGTCCTCCAGCGGCAGGCCCTTGCGGAAGATGATGCCGAGGCCGTCACCGGTGAGGGTGTGCGCGTTCGACGTCGTCTTGAAGATCTTGCCCGCGCCGCCGGTGGCGAACACGATCGACTTCGCCTGGAAGACGTGCAGCTCGCCGGTCGCCAGCTCGTAGGCGACGACGCCGGAAGCGGCCGGGTTGCCGTTCTCGTCCGGGGTCAGCACCAGGTCGAGCACGTAGAACTCGTTGAAGAACTCGGTGCCGTGCTTGACGCAGTTCTGATACAGCGTCTGCAGGATCATGTGCCCGGTGCGGTCCGCGGCGTAGCAGGCGCGGCGCACCGCGGCCTTGCCGTGGTCACGGGTGTGCCCGCCGAAGCGGCGCTGGTCGATCTTGCCTTCGGGCGTCCGGTTGAACGGCAGGCCCATCTTCTCGAGGTCGAGGACCGCGTCGATGGCTTCCTTCGCCATGATCTCGGCGGCGTCCTGGTCGACCAGGTAGTCGCCGCCCTTGATCGTGTCGAAGGTGTGCCACTCCCAGTTGTCCTCTTCGACGTTCGCCAGCGCGGCGCACATGCCGCCCTGGGCGGCGCCGGTGTGCGAACGCGTCGGGTAGAGCTTGGTGAGGACCGCGGTGCGGGCACGCTGGCCGGATTCGATGGCCGCGCGCATGCCGGCGCCACCGGCGCCGACGATCACCACGTCGTACTTGTGGAACTGCATGAGGACTCCGCTTTGAACGTGTGGTGGGGCGTCAGTTGGCCGAGATACCGGGATCGAAGGTGAAGATCACCATCGTGCCGACGGCGAGGATCAGCACCATCGAGACGTAGAGCACGATCTTCAGCCAGAACCGGGTGCTGTCCTTGCGGGCGTAGTCGTCGATGATCGTCCGCAGGCCGTTGCCGCCGTGGATCTCGGCGAGCCACAGCATCGACAGGTCCCAGAACTGCCAGAACGGCGAGGCCCAGCGGCCGGCGACGAAGCCCCAGTTGATGCGGTGCACGCCGCCGTCGAGGATGTTCATGATGAACAGGTGGCCGAGCACCAGCACGATCAGGGCGAGGCCCGAGATGCGCATGAACAGCCAGCTGTAGAGCTCGAAGTTGCTGCGGCGGGCAGCGGGGCGCTTCGGCGAGCGCGGCTTGTCGAGTGCGAGAACTTCGGTCGCCATGGTCAGTGCCCCCCGAACATAACTTCGACGGTGCGCTTCATCATGAAGTAGGCACCGGGAATCATCACCACGACCCAGATGGCCAGGATGGTCCAGAGCATCGGCTTCTGGAACTTCGGTCCCTTCTCCCAGAAGTCGACCAGCATGACCCGGATGCCGTTGAGCGCGTGGAACAGCACCGCGCCGACCAGGCCGACCTCGAGGAGGTTGACCAGGGGGGTCTTGTAGGTCTCGATGACCTCGTTGTACGAGTCGGGCGACACGCGCACGAGCGCGGTGTCGAGCACGTGCACGAAAAGGAAGAAGAATGTCAGCACGCCGGTGATGCGGTGCAGCACCCAGGACCACATACCGGGGTCTCCCCGGTAGAAGGTCCCCTGCCGGCGTGAGGCACCCGCCCGATCGCTCGCGGCCGCCTCAGTGGCGGTGCTAGCCGTGGTGGACATCGGTGAACGGCCTCCAACGTCATGGCTTGGGCCCGCTGACCGCTGGTTTCCGCGCCTGCCGCCGGGACGTCCACCTGGGGACGGCTCCGGCGACGGTGCCGAGATCATGGTCATCGAGCGTGGATGAAAAGGATGCTAGACCCGCACCTCACGGTGGGCTCACCTCCGGGTTCCTCTGTGTGATGGACCAGACATCGGGACCCTTGCCCGATCGAGTGACGGCGGCCGGTAACTCACCGGTTCGTCCACTGTGGACGTGCGAGCCGTCCCGCCGGAGGGCTTGAACGGTGCGTGACGATCTTGGGCGCTGCACGCGGTCCGAGGGCCGAGCGCTGCCTGCGATTACTCCATTCTGATCACTGTGAGTGCTCCATTCGTCGCGCTTACGACTCATGAGTAAACGTTTGTGTTACGTAGCGTGCCTTTCCTATGGCAGCAAAGCGGCCGTTAGGTACCGTCTCTCGGTCGAACCCGGCAGTGTCGCCGGGTCGCTTTCTTCGGACCATCCGCTGGATCAGCGGGGAGGGAGACACACGTTGCGTCGCATGCGTGGAACCGCGCTGGCCGCCGCCGCCATGGCCGGTGCACTCGTACTGGCCGGGTGCGCGAAGGATTCGGGTGCGGGGAACAACAACAACGCGAGCACTGGGGACCAGTCCGCCAGCTGCGTGACGGCGCCGAAGCCGCCGGCCGCGCCGGCCGCGTCGAGCAGCTCCGCGCAGTCGGGTGAGAAGGTCGACGGCAGCAAGCTCAAGGTCGCGCTGGCCTTCGACGTCGGCGGCCGCGGCGACGCGTCGTTCAACGACTCCGCCGCCGCCGGTACCGACAAGGCGAAGGCCGATCTCGGCGTCACCACGGTCACCGAAAGCACCGCCGCCGCGACCGAGGACGAGGCCGCCAAGTCGCAGCGTCTCGACCAGCTCGCTTCGCAGGGCTTCAGCCCGGTCATCGCCGTCGGCTTCGCCTACGCCAAGGCCGTCGGCGCCATCGCGCCGAAGTACCCGAACACCCAGTTCGCGATCGTCGACGACGACTCCGTCAAGGCGCCGAACGTCACTTCGCTGGTGTTCGCCGAGGAGCAGGGCTCGTTCCTGGCCGGTGTCGCCGCCGCTTACAAGTCGAAGAAGTGCCACGTGGGCTTCGTCGGTGGCGTGAACACGCCGCTGATCCAGAAGTTCGAGGCCGGCTTCCTGCAGGGTGTGAAGGCCGCTTCGTCCAAGGCCGTCATCGAGGACGAGTACCTCACCCCGGCCGGTGACTTCTCCGGGTTCCAGGACCCGGCGAAGGGCAACGTGAAGGCCGCCGCGCAGATCGCCAAGGGCGCGGACGTGATCTACCACGCCGCCGGTGCCTCCGGTAAGGGCGTCTTCGAGGCCGCGAAGTCGAACAACGCCATGGCCATCGGCGTCGACTCCGACCAGTACAACCAGAAGACGGTCGAGGCGTCGAAGGACGTCATCATCACCTCCATGCTCAAGCGCGTCGACGTGGCGGTGTTCGACTACCTGCGCGCGCTGGCGAAGGGCGACCTGACGTCGCTGCCGAAGCGGTTCGACCTCAAGGTCGACGGCATCGGCTACGCCACCTCCGGTGGCAAGGTCGACGACATCAAGGACGTCCTCGACGGCTACAAGGCGCAGATCGTCTCCGGGGCGATCACCGTCTCGGACAAGCCGCAGAAGTAAGCTCCACCAGGCAGCAGGGCTCGGAAGGTCGACCCTTCCGAGCCCTCACCTGTTTAACTCCCAGACTGGATGGCTTTTTCATGAGCGCTCCCCAGGCCGAGGTCACCGACGCCCCCGACCGGGGTGAACCGGCCGTGCAGCTGACCGGGATCACGAAGCGGTTCCCCGGTGTCGTGGCCAACTCCGACGTCAACCTCACCGTCACCAAGGGCGAGGTGCACGCCGTCTGCGGCGAGAACGGCGCGGGCAAATCGACCCTGATGAAGATCCTCTACGGCATGCAGCAGCCGGACGAGGGCGACATCGCGATCAACGGTCAGCCGGTGAAACTGCGCAACCCGCAGGACGCCATCAAGACCGGGATCGGGATGGTCCACCAGCACTTCATGCTGGCCGACAACCTGACCGTCGGGGAGAACGTCTTCCTCGGCGCGGAGAACCTGCACGGCATCGGCCGCGCGGCGAGGGCGAAGCTGGCGGAACTCGCCGAACGCGTCGGCCTGCGCGCCCGCCCGGACGCGCTGCTGGAAGAGCTCGGCGTCGCCGACCGCCAGCGCGTGGAGATCGTCAAGGTGCTCTACCGCGGCGCGCGGATCATCATCCTCGACGAGCCGACCGCGGTGCTCGTGCCGCAGGAGGTCGACGCGCTGTTCGAGACCGTCCGCGCCATGCAGAAGGACGGCTTCACCTTCATCTTCATCTCGCACAAGCTCGACGAGGTGCGCGCGATCGCCGACACGGTCACCGTGATCCGCCGCGGCACCACCGTCGGCACGGCCGACCCGAAGACGATCACCTCCCGGCAGCTGGCCGAAATGATGGTCGGCACGGAGCTGCCCAGCCCGGAGACCCGCGAATCCACGGTGACCGACCGGAACGTCCTCCGTCTGGACGACGTCTGCCTGAGCGTCGAGGGTTCCGAGCGGAACGTGCTCGATCACATCTCCTTCACCGTGCACGCGGGCGAGGTGCTCGGGATCGCCGGCGTCGAGGGCAACGGCCAGACCGAACTCGTCGAGACGATCATGGGCATGCGCAAGGGCGGCGGCCGGATCGAACTGACCGAGGCCGACGGCAAGGTCGTCGAGCTGCACAAGCTGGGGACGCTCGCCCGGCGCGAGGCCGGGATCGGTTACATCGCCGAAGACCGCACGCGGCACAGTCTCCTGCTCACGCAACCCTTGTGGGTCAACCGGATCCTCGGCTACCAGACGCGCAAGCCGGTCGCGAAAGGACAGTTGCTCGACATCGACGGCGCGCGGGAGGACACCCGCCGCATCGTCGAGGAGTACGACGTCCGCACGCCGGGTATCGACGTCCCCGCCGCCGCGCTTTCGGGTGGTAACCAGCAGAAGCTGATCGTCGGGCGCGAGCTTTCCGGCAACCCCGTCCTGCTGATCGCGTCGCATCCGACGCGCGGCGTCGACGTCGGCGCGCAGGCGTTGATCTGGGAACAGATCCGCCAGGCGCGTGCCGCCGGGCTGGCCGTCCTCCTGGTTTCGGCCGACCTCGACGAGCTGATCGGGCTTTCCGACACCATCCAGGTCATGCTGCGCGGACGGCTGGTCGGCGAGGCCGACCCCGCGACCGTGACCCCGCAGGAACTGGGCTCCGCGATGACGGGTGCCTCCGAAGACTCCGAAGAAGGTGCATCGTGAGTAGTTGGCGTACGAGGCTGCTGCCGCCTCTGCTCGCGATCGTTTTCGCGGTCATCCTGACGGCCATCGCGCTGATCATCTCGGGGGCGGATCCGCTCCAGGCCTACGGCACGATGATCGGCCAGCTCTTCAAGGGCTCGACGGCCGTCGACACGGTGAACCTCGCGACGGTCTACTACCTGTCCGGGCTCGCGGTGGCCATCGGCTTCCAGATGAACCTCTTCAACATCGGTGTCGAGGGCCAGTACCGGTTCGCCGCCATCGTCACCGCCATCATCGGCGGGGCGCTGCAGCTGCCGCCGGTGATCCACGTGATCGCGATCCTCATCGTCGCGGTGGCCAGCGGCATGCTCTACGCGGCCATTCCCGCCGTGCTGAAGGTGACCCGCGGGGTTTCCGAGGTCATCTCGACGATCATGCTGAACGCGATCGTCGGCGGCATCGTGGCGTTCCTGGTCAACGCGGACCAGTTCGGCGTGCAGACCGGCAACAACATCGCCACCCGTGAGATCGCCGAGACGGGCCGGATCCCCGGTATCCCGATCGGGTCCGGCGAGCTGTTCGGCTTCGTGATCATCGCGGCGCTGATCGGCGGGGCCTACTGGTTCATGCTCAACCGGACCCGGTTCGGCTTCGAACTCAAGGCCTCCGGCGAATCGACGACGGCCGCCGCGGCGGGTGGCGTCAACGCCAAGAAGATGACGCTGATCGCGATGCTGCTTTCCGGTGGTGTCGCCGGCCTGGTCGCGATGCCGGAACTGCTCGGCCGCGACTTCAGCTACGGCATCACCTCGACCCAGATGTACGGCTTCACCGGTATCGCGGTCGCCCTGCTCGGGCGCAACCACCCCGCTGGGATCGCGCTGGGCGCACTGCTGTGGGCGTTCCTCGACCGGTCCGCGGTGTCGCTGGAGCAGATCAACGTGTCCAAAGAGATCGCCACGATCATGCAGGGCGTGATCGTGCTGTCGGTCGTCATCGCGTACGAGATCGTGCGCCGCGCGGACCTGGCCGCCGAACAGCGTCGCGTCGGTCGCGCGCTGGCGGGTAAGGGTTCCAGCGTTTCCGAAGGGGGTGCGGTGTGAGCACGGATGTTCTGTCGTCCAACACGGGCGGGACCACCATGCCGGTGAAGCCGCCGAAGCGGCGTATCCCCGGATGGCTCAAGGGCGCCATCTGGGGGCTGCTGGCGGTCGGCGTGCTCGCGATCGCGTCGTACGCCACCGGCGTCAACACGCTGACCTCGACCAACACCGCGCACACCGCGTTGCGGCTGGCGCTGCCGATCCTGCTGTGCGCGCTCGGCGGTCTCTGGGCCGAACGCGCGGGCGTGATCAACATCGGCCTCGAAGGCATGATGATCCTCGGCACCTGGGGCGCCGCGTGGGGCGCGTACCACGGCGGGGTCTGGGCGGGACTGATCTCGGCGGTGGTGTTCGGCGCGCTCGGCGGGCTGCTGCACGCCGTCGCGACGGTGACCTTCAACGTCAACCACATCGTGTCCGGTGTGGCGATCAACCTGCTCGGTCTCGGTGTCGCGAAGTACCTGGCGAACCTGGTGTTCACCCCGCTTTCGGGTAACCCGCGCCAGTCGCCGCCGGTGCCGAAATTCGACACGTACTCGGCGACGTTCCTCTCGGACTGGTTGTCGGACCTGGAAAAGATGCAGCGCGTCTTCATCTCCGACCTCGCCGGCATCCTCAACGGGCTGATCACCGAGGTCGCGCCGCTGACGATGATCGCGATCGCGCTGGTGCCGATCAGCTACTTCGTGCTGTGGCGCACGCGGTTCGGCCTGCGGTTGCGGTCCTGCGGTGAGAACCCGGTGGCGGCGGAATCCCTCGGCGTCAACGTCTATCTGCACAAGTACGTCGCCATGATCATCTCCGGCGGGCTCGCCGGAATGGGTGGCGCGTCGCTGGTGCTGCTCGCGGGTGGCGCGGACTACCTGGAGAACCAGACCAACAACCGCGGGTACATCGGCCTCGCGGCGATGATCTTCGGAAACTGGCGGCCGGGCGGCCTGCTCGGTGGCGCGGCGCTGTTCGGTTACGCGGACGGTCTCCAGCTCGCCGGTGGCGGTACCGCGGTGCTCGCGCTGCTGTACGGCGCGGTGATCCTGCTGGCCGTGATCGTGGCGGTGCAGTTGTTCCGGCGTCAGTGGATCGCTTCCGCGCTCGGTGTCGTCGGCGCGGGCCTGCTGTACGCGATCTACTGGACCAACGACGACCTGCCCAGCGACCTCATCCCGTACACCGCGCACTTCGTGACGCTGATCGTGCTGGCGGTGGCTTCGCAGCGGCTGCGGCCGCCGAAGGCCGACGGCGCGCTGTACCGGCGAGGTGAGGACTGACATGGCGGAGTACGACTGGGAAGCCTTGCGGGCTCAGGCCATCGAGGCGGCGAAGTCGGCGTACGCGCCGTACTCGGGCCTGCACGTCGGTGTCGCGGCGGTGGTGGACGACGGCCGGATCGTCGTCGGCTGCAACGTCGAGAACGCCTCGTACGGCTTGGGGATGTGCGCGGAATGCACGATGGCGGGGCAGCTGCGGCTGACCGGCGGCGGCAAACTCGTCGCCGTCGCGTGCCGCAGCGGTGAAGGCGCGCTGCTGATGCCGTGCGGGCGCTGCCGTCAGATCCTGTTCGAGCACGGTGGTTCCGACTGCCTGGTGGACACCCCGAGCGGCATCCTGCCGATGTCGGCGGTGCTGCCGGACGCGTTCGGACCGGACGACCTGCCGTGAGCGCTTTCGCCGCCGTCGACGTCATCCGCGCGAAGCGGGACGGCGGACGGCTCACCGACGAACAGATCGACTGGACGATCGACGCGTACACGCGCGGCGACATCGCCGAGGAACAGATGGCCGCGCTCGCGATGGCCATCTTCCTGCGGGGGATGGACTCCGGTGAGATCGCGCGCTGGACCGGCGCGATGATCTCGTCGGGGGAGCGGCTGGATCTGAAGGTCAGCCGCCCGACGATCGACAAGCATTCGACCGGCGGGGTGGGCGACAAGATCACGCTCCCGCTGGCGCCGCTCGTCGCGGCTTGTGGGGCGGCTGTCCCGCAGCTGTCGGGGCGCGGGCTCGGGCACACCGGCGGAACGCTGGACAAACTGGAGTCGATTCCGGGCTGGCGTGCCTCTTTGTCGACATCGGAGATCATCCGGCAGCTCGACGAGGTCGGCGCGGTGGTCTGCGCGGCGACCTCCGGGCTGGCGCCCGCGGACAAGAAGCTGTACGCGCTGCGGGACGTGACGTCGACGGTGGAGTCGATCCCGCTGATCGCGAGCTCGATCATGAGCAAGAAGATCGCCGAGGGCTCGGCCGGGCTGGTGCTCGACGTGAAGACGGGTTCGGGCGCGTTCATGAAGACGCTGCCGCAGGCCCGTGAACTCGCGCGGACGCTGGTGGAGATCGGGACCGCGCACGGTGTCGCGACGACGGCGCTGATCACGGACATGAACGTGCCTTTGGGACACGCGGTCGGCAACGCGATCGAGGTCGCGGAGTCGGTCGAGGTGCTGCGGGGCGGCGGTCCTTCCGACGTCGTCGAGCTGACCGTGGCGTTGGCGCGGGAGATGCTGGCGCTGGCCGGGCTGTCCGATGTGGACCCGGCTGAGGTACTGGCTTCCGGCCGGGCTTACGAGACGTGGTGCCGGATGATCGCCGCGCAGGGCGGGGATCCGGAGGCCGCTTTGCCGCGGCCTCGCCATGTGCACGTGGTTCCGGCGCCCGCCGATGGGGTTTTGTCGCGTTTGGACGCTTATGCGGTCGGGGTCGCCGCTTGGCGGCTCGGGGCCGGGCGGGCGCGCAAGGAGGACCCGGTCCAGGCCGCGGCCGGTGTCCTGTGCCTGGCGAAGCCGGGCGATCCCGTGTCGGCCGGGCAGCCGCTGCTGGAGCTGCACACCGATACGCCGGAGGCTGTTCCTTCGGCTCTCGCTGCGCTCGAAGACGCCTACGCTGTCTCCGCTGAGGCTCCGGCCTCCGCTCCGCTCGTCCTGGAGACCGTGCGCCCCTGACCTGCGTTTAGCCCCCTAATCGCGATCTGTCGGCGCCCTGCTCGCGACCCCTGTGTCCTGAAGGCCCCCTTTGAGACGTTGAACGTCCTGAGGGGGCCTTCAGGACGTCCGCGCCCCGGCGCCCCTCGCGTTTCGTCCTCTAGATGCGGTAGTTGCACGCGCAAGTACCGCATCTAGAGGACGAAACGCGGGGAGCGGATCGCGATTAGCCCGCTAAACGCAGGTCGGCGCGGGGCGGGTGTCCCCAATGTGGCATTGGGGACGCTGAGCGCCTCCAATGCCACATTGGGGCCATCGGGCCCGGCCCGACCGACGCCGGGCCCAGGGCGTTGCACCGCATCTAGAGGCCGAAACGCGAGGGAGGGGCGGATCGCGTTTAGCCCGCGAAACGCAGGTCGTGGCCGGAGAAGCGCGAAGGCCCCCGTCCCAGGCGAAGCCGTGGGAAGGGGGCCTTCAGCGTGAGCGAGCGTCAGTCGGTGGTCTCGTCGGCGCCGTCGGCCTTCGCCTTGGCGTCGGCCGCCTTGGGCGCCCGGCCGTTGCGCGAGCTGCGGCGCGGCTGACGCGGGGCGGGCGGCGGCGGGGAGATCTGCTGCATGGCCGGGCCGCCGCCGAGCATCAGCTCCGCGAAGGTCGCCATGGCCTCGTCCAGCTGGCCGCCGATGCGGCGCACGGACTCGTCGTTGCTCTTGCGCACCAGCGAGTCGACCGAGTCGGTGTCCGGCTGCTTCTGCAGCGTGTTCTCGACCTTCGACAGACCGGAGCGGATCGAGCCGTCGAGGTCGCCGAGACGCCCGGTGAAGCCGTCCTCGACCTTGTCGAGCCGCTCGGCCAGGTCGTCGAGCCGCGAGGTGACCTTCTCGAGCCGGTCGCCGAGGCCGTCGAGACGCTCCGAAGCGTCGATCATCTCGCCGGTCTCGGTCAGCGCGGTCTTCAGCGCCTCGGTGTTCGCGGTGAGGCTTTCCTTGGTCGCCTTGTCGAGGTTCTCGACGCGGGTGCGCAGCTCGCGGTCGACGGTGTCGACGCGGTCCCGCAGGGTCGACTCGGCCTGCTCGACGCGCTCGCGCACCGGGCCGATCACCGACTGCGGCAGCGTGTCGGTCTTCACGTCCTGCTTGTCGAGGTGCGCGCCGAGCTCGTCGAGACGGCGGTGGATGTTCTGGAGCTTGTCCTCGAGCCCGTCCATCCGGCCCCCGACGCCTTCCAGACGCGCGGCCATGCCGTCGAGACGGCCGTCGAGCTGAGCGAACGGCTTGGCCAGCTTGTCGACGATGCTTTCGACGGCGCGGGTCAGCGCGGCGATCGCGGTGTCCTGCGCTTCGAGCCGCGACATGGTCTCGTCGAGACGTTCGGCGAGCACGCTGGTCTCGGTGCGGTCGGGCATCTCGGAGAGCCGCTTGCGCACCGCGCCGAGCGAGTCGACGGGGGCCAGACGTGCGTAGATGTCGTCGAGCGCGTCGAAGATCTGCTGCTGTTCGCTCTCACGCACTTCGGCCGCGCGCACCAGCATGTTGCGCATCCGGTCGAAGGACGGGGCTGCAATGTGGTTGTCAGTGGTCACTGCGGTGTCCTTCGTGGGCGGGGAAATGGGAGGGACGTGACGTGAAGCTTATCCATTGCGGAATTGCTCTGCGTATGGCCCCCGGGTATCGGACAATGCCGAGCTCTGCCCTGATGGCCGATTCAGCCGGTGATCCACAAAGCCGAGGGTTAAGTCAAGCATGAGACTTACCGCCATGTAGGGGAATGACAGGCTGGTTACCGTTACGTATGTCCTCTGAAAGCAGCAGACCACGCGTCCCGGAGGCGGTACTGGCCCGCGCTCCCAAGGTTCTCCTCCACGACCACCTGGACGGCGGATTGCGGCCGGCCACGGTCGCCGAGCTCGCCGAGCAGACCGGGTATCAGGCCCTGCCGACCGGCGATCCCGTCGAACTGGGCCGATGGTTCCGCGACGCGGCCGATTCCGGCTCCCTCGTCTCGTACCTTGAGACGTTCGCGCATACCTGCGGTGTCATGCAGACCGAGGAAGCGCTGGTCAGAGTGGCCGCCGAAGCGGTCGAAGACCTCGCGGCCGACGGTGTCGTCTACGCCGAGGTGCGCTACGCCCCCGAACTCTTCGTCGAACGCGGTCTGTCACTCGATGCGGTGGTCGAAGCCATTCAGGCCGGATTCGCCGAAGGTGAACGGAGAGTGGCGGCCAGCGGCGGCCGGATCCGGGTCGGGACGTTGCTCTGCGCGATGCGCCAGCACGCCAGGGCGCTCGAGATCGCCGGGCTCGCCGTCCGCTACCGCGACGCCGGCGTGGTCGGGTTCGACATCGCCGGACCGGAAGACGGATTTCCGCCTACCCGAAATCTCGACGCATTCGAGTTCCTGCGGACGAATAATGCGCATTTCACGATTCATGCCGGTGAGGCGTTCGGGCTCGCGTCCATTTGGGAGGCGATTCAGCATTGTGGCGCGGAGCGCCTCGGCCACGGCGTGCGCATCGTCGACGACATCAAGACCGACAGCGACGGCACGGTCCATTTGGGACGGTTGGCCGCCTACGTCCGCGACCGGCGGATCCCGCTCGAGATCTGCCCCACGTCCAACGTCCAGACGGGAGCGGCGCGCTCGATCGGCGAACATCCCATCGGCCTGCTCGCCAGGCTGCGGTTCCGGGTCACCGTCAACACCGACAACCGGCTGATGAGCGGCTGCTCGATGACCAGCGAATTCGCGGCGCTGAGCGAGGCGTTCGGCTTCGGGCTGGCCGATCTCGAGTGGTTCACGATCAATGCGATGAAATCCGCCTTCCTCGATTTCGACCAGCGGCTCGACATCATCAACACGGTCATCAAGCCCGGCTACGCGGCCTTGCGTTAGTTAGCAGTGACAACTATCGTTCACTATGTAGGAGTTATATCCCAAATAGTGGAACGGTGGCGAAGATGGCGCAGGTCGTGGACGTGGGGATCGGCGGCAAACGACGCTGGCTCATCCTCGCGCTCGGCCTCGCCGCGCAGACCGCGAGCTGTTCGTTCCTTTACGGGATCCCGTTCCTGGTGCCGTCGATGCAGCGCGCGGAGGGGCTCTCGCTCGCTGAAGCGGGGACCGTGGTCGCGGCGCCGAGCCTTGGCCTGTTGTTCACCTTGATCCTGTGGGGCGCGGCCGCGGACCGTTACGGAGAGCGTTTGGTAATGGCCATCGGGCTCGGCGTCTCGGGGTTACTCCTCGTGTACGCGGCCGCCGGTGACCACTCGCTCGGGATCCTCTTTGGGGTGTTCTTGCTCGCCGGCGCGAGCACCGCGTCAGTGAACGCCGCGAGCGGCCGGGCCGTCCTCGGCTGGTTCGGCCCGGCCGAACGCGGCTTCGCGATGGGCATCCGCCAGATGGCCCAGCCGCTCGGGGTGGGCGTCGCCGCCTTCGGGCTCCCGCCGCTCGCGGACCGCTGGGGCTTTCAGGTCTCGCTCCTGCTGCCCGCGCTGACCGCGATCGGCGTCGCGCTGCTGGTGGCCTGGCTCCTGATCGACCCACCGCGTCCGGAATCCGGGACGACGGGGGAGAAACCGCCGTCGCCGTACCGGAGGCCGGCGTTGTGGCGGGTCCACGGCGCGAGCGCGCTGCTCGTCGTCCCGCAGTTCACGGTCTCCGCGTTCACGCCCGTCTACCTGGTGACCATGCACGGCTGGACGGCCGCGTCCGCGGGCTGGTTCGTCGGCGCCGTCCAGATCCTCGGCGCGCTGGGCAGGCTGGTGTCGGGCTACTGGTCCGACCGCGTCGGGAGCAGGCTGCGGCCGATGCGGCAGCTGGCGATCGCGAGCGGCGCGGTGATGCTGCTGGTCGCGCTCGGGGACGCGACGTGGCCGTGGCTGGTGCTGCTCGCGCTCGTCCTGGCCGCGGTGATCACCGTGTCCGACAACGGGCTCGGGTTCACCGCGTCGGCGGAGATGGCCGGGCTCGCGTGGGCGGGGCGGGCGATGGGCACGCAGAACACCGGCCAGAACGTCGCCGCCGCGCTGACCCCGCCGATGCTGGGCTTGGTGATCGGTGATTCGCGGTACGCGCTGGCGTTCTGCGTGGCCGCGATCTTCCCCGCGCTGGCCGTCGCCTTGGTGCCCGTCAAGCACGAAGCGACCATGCCCCCAAGACCAGCGCGCCCTGCAAGGTGACCGGCAGACCGTCTCTCGGAAGCGCGCCAGCGCGACGAGAGACTTCACCTCGCGCGCCCTCTTTCGGGCCGAAGGCCCACGAAAACGCGATGAAGGGGCGCCTTCCCGCCCAACGTGACGTTGATCGGGAACGACGCCCCTTCGGCGCGCTTTTCGTCAGCGCGCGACAGCTAACCTGTTCTCGAAGGTCTCGACGAGCTTGCGCCACTCGGACTGCTCGGCGTCGAACGGAGCGCTCGGCTCCAGCCGCGACGGGTCCGGCCGCAGCACGAACGACACCAGCCAGCCGAGGCTTTCGTTGGCGGCCAGCGCGGTTTCGACGCTGTCGTCTTCGGCCCACTCGGCGGCGTCGGTGATCAGCTCGACGGCCAGCTCCAGCTGGGTCGGGTCGATCGATTCCGGGCCTTCGGCGATGTCTTCGGCGATCCCGTTCAGCACGTAGGTGTTCTCGGTGTCGACCTCGATCTCGAGCTCGCCCGCGGTGGCCTTCGTGGACACCTCGTCCCAAGTGGACACTTGGGCGAGATCGTTGTCCGCCAGCTCCTTGCCGTCCGCGATCGCGCGGATCAGGGCCTTCTCGGAGGTGAAGACGTCGATCTCGCCTTCGCTGCCGAGGAAGATCGGCTTGTCGTCGAGGTAGCAGCGCAGCGTGTAGTACTCGGCGCCGGAGGTGATGATCTTGATCGGGTCGATGCCGACCTCGCCCCAGAAGCCGACGGGCTCGTCGTCTTCGTCGTCGTCCTCGTCCGCGTCGTCCACCAGGTCCGCGTCGACGGCGGCCGCTTCGGCCTCGGCGGATTCCGCGAGGAACGTCGCGAGCTCCTCCGCTGTCTGCTCCAGGACCTTCTCGTCGACGTCGGGGACGGTCACGAGACCGTCGATCGCGTCGAGCACGGTGTCCCACTTCTCGGAGACCGCCTGCGACAGGTCCGCCCAGAGGCGCTCGCCGTCACGGCCGGAGAAGGGCAGCGTGCCCTGGTCCAGCAGCGAGAAGCTCTCGTGCGCGTCGAGGACTTCGTGGACCTCGTCCAGCTCGCACACGTCCGCGAGCGAACGCACGATGCCGATGATCTCGGCCAGCTCGCCGAGCGTCCACTGGTCCGGCTTCTCGGCGACCAGCTCGGGGACGCCCACCAGGTCGTAGGTGTGGTCGTCGTCCGGGATGAGCTCGGGCACGTTCAGCGCCGGGACGACCTCCCACGCGGGGTGGTCGAGCAGGTCGTGCTGCTCGGAGGTCCGCACGAAGGCGGCGAGATGCGCGGCGTCCGGGAAGGCGTACAGGTCCTCCTCGTCGCCGAGGAAGGCTTCCCATTCCTCGCCGTCTTCCCGCCAGCGCGGCGCCCAGAGGGTGACGACGTCACCCTGTGGCAGGCCGAGTTCGATCGGGATGATGTCCTGTGCCATTCCTTTAGCCCTCTCGGATTACCGCCTGTGTGCGCGGCCGGGTGATGGTGCCCGGAAGGTGCGCGGTACCGCGAAGCCTACGGGTTTCCGCCGATGGGCGCGATCACCCCTGGGCAAGAAGCGACCAACGGATGGCACGATAGGTCCTCTGATGACACTTACAGACCTCCTGCCTGCGGATCCCGACCCCGACTCGCTGTTCGAAGCCTTCTCCACCTGGACGGCCGAGCGCGGGTTGGAGCTGTACCCCGCGCAGGAAGAGGCCATCATCGAGGTGGTCTCCGGCGCGAACCTGATCCTGTCGACGCCGACGGGCTCGGGTAAGAGCCTGGTCGCCGTCGGGGCGCACTTCACCGCGCTCGCGCACGGCCGCCGCAGCTACTACACGGCCCCCATCAAGGCGCTGGTCTCGGAGAAGTTCTTCCAGCTCATCGAGATCTTCGGCGCCGAGAACGTCGGCATGATGACCGGCGACTCGGCGGTCAACGCCGACGCGCCGATCATCTGCTGCACGGCGGAAATCCTGGCGAACATGGCGTTGCGCTTCGGTGCCGACGCGCCGGTCGGCCAGGTCGTCGCGGACGAGTTCCACTTCTATTCGGAGCCGGATCGAGGCTGGGCCTGGCAGGTGCCGCTGCTGGAACTGCCGAAGGCACAGTTCGTGCTGATGTCGGCCACGCTGGGCGACGTCTCGTTCTTCGAAAAAGATCTCACCCGCCGGACCGGCCGTCCGACCGCGGTGGTCACCTCGGCGCAGCGGCCGGTGCCGCTGACCTTCCGTTATGCGCTGACGCCGTTGCACGAGACGATGTCCGAGCTGCTCAACGGCGGACAGTCGCCGGTCTACGTCGTGCACTTCTCGCAGGCCGCGGCGATCGAGCGCGCGCAGACGCTGATGAGCATCAACGTCACTTCGAAGGCGGAGAAGGAGGCCATCGCCGACATGCTCGGCGACTTCCGCTTCTCGGCCGGGTTCGGGAAGACGCTGTCGCGGCTGGTCCGGCACGGGATCGGCGTGCACCACGCCGGCATGCTGCCGAAGTACCGGCGCCTCGTCGAGCAGCTGGCGCAGGCGGGGCTGCTGAAGGTGATCTGCGGGACCGACACGCTCGGCGTCGGCATCAACGTACCAATTCGCACAGTGGTCTTCTCCGCGCTGACGAAGTACGACGGTGTGCGGCAACGGCATCTCAAGGCGCGCGAGTTCCACCAGATCGCCGGCCGCGCGGGCCGCGCCGGATACGACACCGACGGCTACGTCGTCGTGCAGGCGCCGGACCACGTCGTCGAAAACGCCAAGGCGCTGGAGAAGGCGGGCGACGATCCCAAGAAGAAAAAGAAGATCGTCCGCAAGAAGGCGCCCGAGGGGTTCGTCAACTGGACGGAGAGCACCTTCGACCGGCTGATCGCGGCCGAGCCGGAGCCGCTGACGTCGAGTTTCCACGTCAGCCACTCGATGCTGCTGAACGTCATCTCCCGGCCGGGCAACGCGTTCGACTCGATGCGGCATCTCCTGGAGGACAACCACTCCGACCGTCCGGCTCAGCGGAAACTGATCCTGCGCGCGATCGCGATCTACCGCGCGCTGCTCGCGGCCGGTGTCGTGGAACGGCTCGACGAACCCGACGAGCAGGGCCGCATCGTCCGGCTGACGGTGGACCTGCAGTTCGACTTCGCGCTGAACCAGCCGCTTTCGCCGTTCGCGCTGGCGGCAATCGAGCTCCTCGACGTCGAATCACCGTCGTACCCGCTCGACGTCGTGTCCATTGTGGAATCCACTGTGGACAATCCGCGGCCGGTGCTGTCGCAGCAGCAGTTCAAGGCGCGCGGCGAGGCCGTGCAGGCGATGAAGGCCGAGGGCATCGAGTACGACGAGCGGATGGAGCTGCTCGAGAACGTCACGTACCCGAAGCCGCTGGAAGAGCTGCTGGAGGCGGCGTATTCCCGCTACCGGCAAGGGCATCCGTGGGTCGAGGACTACGAGCTCAAGCCGAAGTCCGTCGTGCGCGACATGTACGAGCGCGCGATGAACTTCGTGGAGTACATCGGTTTCTACCAGCTGGCCCGCTCGGAAGGGCTGGTGCTGCGGTACCTCACCGACACCTACGACTCGCTGCGGCACACGGTGCCCGACGAGGCCAAGAACGAGGGGCTGCAGGACCTCATCGAATGGCTCGGCGAACTCGTGCGCCAGGTCGACTCCAGCCTCCTGGACGAGTGGGAAGCCTTGCGGCATCCCGAAGAGGAGGGCCCGGTCTCGACGCGGCCGCCGTCCGAGCCGCCCGCGGTCACGCGGAACGAGCGGGCGTTCCGGGTGCTCGTGCGCAACGAGCTGTTCCGCCGGGTGGAGCTGGCTTCGCGGCGTGCCTACGACACGCTCGGCGAGCTGGACGCCGCGTCGGGCTGGGACGCGGACGCGTGGGAAGACGCCATCGAGGACTACTTCGACGAGCACGAAACGCTCGGCATCGGGCCGGACGCGCGCGGGCCGAAGCTGCTGATCATCGAGCAGGAGAAGGAGATCTGGCGGGTGCGACAGATCTTCGACGATCCCGCGGGCGATCACGACTGGGGCATCGGCGCGGAGGTCGATCTGGCGGCTTCGGACGAGGCGGGCTCGGCGGTCATCCGGATCACGGCGGTGGATCGGCTCTGACGCCTGGCGCGTTCCTGGGCAGGACAGTGCAGGACAGTGCGGGACAGCGAAGGGGAGCGGGGTATGACCGACGACGTGGCCGGCCGGGTGATCGAGGCCGAGCAGGACCGGATCCGCTGTCTCCTCGACGTGGATCGCGGCACCTACGACCGCTTGCACGCCGAGGAGTACCGGTTGTGCAACCCGACCGGCACCGTGTGGACGAAGGCCGAATACCTGGATCTCCTCACCACCGGACGGGTCGCCTACCGGGAGCTGGAGCTGATCGGCGACATCGACGCCATCGTCGGCACCGACGTCGTCGTCCTCCGCTACCGGTGTTTCATCGAACTGACCGTCGACGGCGCGGACATCCCGCGGCACGAGGCCTGGCACACCGACGTCTACACCGAGGACGGCGGCACGTGGCGCTGTGTCTGGTCTCAGGCCACCGGCGTCATCGAGGCCTGACCCAGCACTCGCCGGCGGCGCACCAGCTGAATGATCAGCACCGCCAGCGAGAGCGCGGGTAGCGGATAGCCCAGGAGCAGCCCCACCGTGATGTCGGTGAGCGGAGCGAGGACCGCGGCGACGAACACCCACGTCGGCGCCGTCGGGAGCTTCACGCCGGAGCGGACCTTGCCCCACGGCTTCGCCACCGAAAGCCACGCCTGGAACGCCAACGCGCTCGCCATCAGCGCGGTCCCGGCGGCCAGCTGCGCCGGCGGCGGATCGCCGCCGACGGAGTCCCGCAAAGCACCGGACAGCAGGAAGATCCCGGCGTAGAGCTGGACGAGCGTGATCGCGAACTTCGCCAGCACCCACCAGTGCCGGGTGAACCCCCAGGCCGTCGCGGCGGCGAGCGCGAAACCGGTGAACGCCGACGCGTTGGCGAGCGGCGCCAGCAGGACCGTGTCGATCTCGTGCGCCATCGACGTCGCCGCCACGCGGATTTCACGGTCCTCGCTGGTGCGGCCGATCACCAGCAAGGTGAACAGCGCCAGGGCTTGTCCCATCCAGCCCACCGAAGTGACGACGTGCAGCCACACGGTCAGCTGCCGCCAGGTCTTCGTCCGCATGGCGCACAGGTTCGCGCGACCGCCCGGCCCGGCACATCGGGGACGACCCTGAAATCAGGCCGGAAGGGGCGGGAAGCAGGCCTGGGCGTCGTGGCCGTCGAACCACAGGCCGACCATGAACGCCATCGTCGCCTCCATGAGTGCGGCCCGGTCGAGACCTCCCGCGACCAGCGGAACGCACCCGATGTCGCGGACCAGTTCGCTCACCTCGCCCACCTTGTCGCCGCAGATCGGCACCGCCAGCGGACGCCCGCCGAACACCGGCGGGGTCATCCGCCAGACGTCCACGTGACACAGGTTGAACGCCTTGACCACGTGCGCGCCGGGTGCGGCCGCGGCGATCCGAGCCGCCTGATCGGGCACCGTGAGCACGGCGCCGGGGCCGACGGCGTTCGTGCAGTCGATCAGCACCTTGCCGTCGAGAGTCCCCGCCGCGGCAAGGACTTCCGGTACCGACGCGGCGGGAACGGCGAGCAGGATCACGTCACTGGCGCGGGCGGTCTCCTCCCAAGTCCCCACCCGCGGGGAGATCCTGGCGGCTTTGACGCGGTCGCGGGCGGCGACCATCACCTCGTGCCCGGCCCTGGCCCACTGGCCGCCGAGCGCCTCCGCCATCCCGCCCGCGCCGAAGATACCGATACGCATGTGCTGCTCCCTAAGATCGAGTGGACAGCACGACGGTAGAAAGCCGCGCGGGTACCGATTGGTTACCGGAGGTCCGATGAACGACGTCTTCCTCGCCGATTGCCGTGCCCGGCTGGCCTTCGACCTGATGGCGAACACGTGGAACCCGGTCGTGCTGTGGGCCTTGCGCGAAGGACCGCTGCGCCCGGCCGAACTGCGGCGACGGCTCGGCGGGATCAGCACGAAGGTGCTCACGGAGACCGTCCGGCGGCTGGAGTTCCACGGGCTCGTCCACCGGCGCGACTGCGGGCGGACAGCGAAGGTCGAGTACTCGCTGACGGATCTCGGGGTCACGCTGCTGGCGCCCATCGAGGCCTTCGGGGCGTGGGCGTTCCGGCACGGCGACGAGGTGATGGCGGCGCAGGACGAGGCGACCCGGTTACGCGATCTCGCGTGATTGAGCGGCGATCTCGCGTGATTGGAAGCGTAACTCGCGTGATTGAAGGCGTAACTCGCGTGATTGGAGGCGTAACTCGCGGTTAGGGGAGCGGGCGCGCCTCGGCCAGCTTGAGCAGCGGAACGGCCGCGGCGGCGTCGGTGATCAGCGTCGAGACCATGCCCGAGCGCAGGACGGCGTCGATCGCTTCGGCCTTCGGCTCCGTGTAGCCGAGCGCGATCACTTCGGGGACGGCCAGCAGGTCTTCGGCGCTGATGGCCAGCACGTGGTGGGCCAGCCCGGTGGACATCGGGGTCCCGTCGGCGTCGAACAGGCGCGCCGAGACCTCGGCCTTGGCGCCGCGTTTCGCGATCGCGCTCCGCTCGGCTTCGTCCAGGGCGTCGTAGACCGTCGACTCCTCGGGTTTCCACGCGCCGATGCTGACGACGGCCTTGGTCAGGTTCTTGAACTGACCGAAGGTCTCCGCGATGCCAGGCTGCCGGCGCAGCGTCTCGGTGGTGCGACGGTCGGGGAGGACGAGCGGGCCGAAGATCGGGTACGGCTCGCCGCCGGACACCGACGCGACGCGGCTGACCGTCTCCACCGAACGGTCGCGCATGTCCATCCCCGCCTGCACCCCGCACAGTTGCACGATCGGGCATTTCGGCAGTGACTCGATCGCGTCGGTCATCGCGTTCACCGAACGTGCCCACGACAGGCCCAGGACGTCGCCGGGAGTGACGATCTCGGTCAGGAGGCGGGCGGCGAGCGTGCCGATCTTGCGCCGCGCCACTTCGCGGGATTCGGGTTCCGGCGCTCGTTCGAGCACGAGGACCCGGTCGAGCCGGTACGCCGCGCGGATCTCCTCGGACAGCACGAGATCGACCGGCGCCGGCAGCCGGAACTCGACCCGGACGATGCCGGTTTCCCTGGCCGCGTCCAGCATTCGCGCGACCTTGAACCGGCTGATCCCGAACTCGTCGGCGATCTCGAGTTTCGAGGCGCCCTGCTCGTAGAACCGCCGGGCGACCGCGGCCAGGCGTAGTGACTCCACCAGGCCGGGAACCTGCTTCTTCCCGCTCATCTGAGCACTATAGCGCGAAATCAACCCGAAAGGTTGACGTAACACCAGGGAAAAGTTCACCATGCCTGGACATGCAGTCCGAAGCATAGGCCCGTCCCGCTCATTTGAGCGGAGAGAAGAGGAGCTGGCATGCGTGCCGCGATCGTGGACAAGCCCGGGGAGATCAGGGTCGGCGAGGTGCCCGATCCGAAACCGGGGGATCGCCAGGTCGTCGTCAAGGTGGGTGCCTGCGGGATCTGCGGGACCGACCTCCACATCGCCGACGGGCATTTCCCGCCGACGCCCTATCCGATCGTCCCCGGCCACGAATTCGCCGGCGAGATCGTCGAACTCGGCGCGGATGTGCCGGGCGGCTGGAAGATCGGCGACCGGGTGGCCGTCGACCCGTCGCTGTTCTGCGGCTACTGCAAGCCTTGCCGGTCCGGCCGCGGCAACCTCTGCGAGAACTGGAACGCGACCGGCGACACCGTGAACGGCGCTTTCGCCGAGTACGTCGCCGTTCCCTCCGCGAACTGCTACCGCATGCCGGACACGATGACCTGGGAACAGGGCGCCCTCGTCGAGCCGGTTTCCTGCGCGGTGCACGGCGTGCGCCGCATCGGCGTCGAGGCGGGGGAGCGGTTCCTCGTCGTCGGCGCGGGCACGATGGGGCTGATCATGCAGCAGTTGCTGCAGCGCGCGGGCGCCCACGTCACGGTGGTCGACCGCAATACGGCCCGCCTCGGCCGTGCCATGGACCTCGGCGCTGCCGCGGTCGCGGGCGACGTGAAGGATCTGGACGACGAGAAGTTCGACGCCGCCGCGGACTGCACCGGCGCCGCGCCCGCCATCGAAGCCGCTTTCGACTCGCTTCAGCGCGGAGGCCGCCTGCTGGTCTTCGGCGTCGCGCCCGCCGAAGCCCGCGTCGCGCTTTCGCCGTTCCGGATCTACAACGACGAGATCACCGTCGTCGGCTCGATGGCCGTCATGAACAGCTTCGGTGCCGCGCTCGACCTGGTCGCCGACGGCGCCGTCGACACCGCCGCGCTGCTCACCGACACCTTGCCGCTGGAGCAGTACCCCGACGCTCTCGCCCTCATGCGCAGCGGGGCCGGCTTGAAGGTGCAGGTAATACCGGGAGGCGAAAGTGCGTAAAGCGGCCGCTCTGCTCGCGGTACTCCTGCTGACCCTCACCGGGTGCGCCGGTGCGGGCGCGCTCGGGACCGGTGACCGGACGCTCGTCGTCGCGATCGTCGCGAACCCGCAGATGAAGGACGCCATCGAGCTTTCCGGCGAGTTCGAGAAGGCGAATCCCGGCGTCAGCCTCAAATTCGTGTCGTTGCCGGAGAACCAGGCACGCGCGAAGATCACCGCGTCGACGGCCACCGAAGGCGGCGAGTTCGACGTCGTCATGATCAGCAACTACGAGGCGCCGCAGTGGGCCGCGAACGGCTGGCTCGAAAACCTCGGCCCGCATATCGCGGCGAACCCGTCCTACGACGCGGACGACTTCATCCCGAGCATCAAGGAATCCTTGTCGCACAACGGGTCGCTCTACGCGGTGCCGTTCTACGGCGAGTCGTCGTTCCTGGCCTACCGGAAGGATCTGTTCGAACAGGCCGGGATCACCATGCCCGCCAAGCCGACCTGGACGCAGATCGCCGAGTACGCCGCGAAGCTCGACGACAAGGCCAAGGGCATCGCCGGGATCTGCCTGCGCGGCAAGCCCGGCTGGGGCGAGAGCCTCGCGCCGTTCACCACGGTCGCCAACACCTTCGGCGCGCAGTGGTTCGACAAGGACTGGAACGCGAAGCTGACCAGCCCCGAGTTCAAGGCCGCCGCCGAGTTCTACGTGAACCTCGTGCGGAACCACGGCGAGGTCGGCGCGTCGAGCGCGGGCTTCTCCGAATGCGGCACGCGGTACACCCAGGGCCAGGCCGCGATGTGGTACGACGCCACGGTCATGGCGGGCACGAACGAGGATCCGTCGGCCAGCAAGGTCGTCGGCAAGTCCGGATACGCCCCGGCGCCGGTGGAGAAGACACAGTCGAGTGGCTGGCTCTACACCTGGGCTTTGGCGATCCCGAAGGTGGCGAAGGACAAAGAAGCCGCCTTCAAGTTCATGGCCTGGATGACCGACAAGGCCTACGTGCAGCGGGTCGCCACGGAGTTCGGCGACTGGAACCGCGTCCCGCCGGGCGTGCGGAAATCGACCTACGACATCCCGCAGTACCGCGAGGCGGCCAAGGCCTACGCGCAGCCGACGCTGGACGGGATCGCGGACGCCGACCAGCGCAAGGCGATGGTGAATCCGGTGCCCTATCCCGGCATCCAGTTCGTCGGCATCCCCGAGTTCCAGGATCTCGGCACCCGCGTGAGCCAGCAGCTTTCCGCGGCGATCGCGGGCCAGATCACCGTGGACGAAGCACTCGAACAGTCGCAGGAGTACGCACAGACCGTCGGCAAGTCGTATCAGGAGGCGCAGTGATGGCCACGATCTCCGCTCCTGCCCGCCCGGAGCCCGCCCACGCGAAGAAGGCGGCTCCGAAGCGCGGTACCGATACGCCGTTCAAACGACGGCTGCCGTTGCTGCCGGCGCTGCTGTTCGTCGTCGCCGTGACGCAGCTGCCCTTCGTGCTGACGGTGTTCTACTCGTTCCAGTCGTGGAACCTGGTGCGGCCGGGTTCGCGGCATTTCGTCGGGTTGCAGAACTACATCGACGTCTTCGCCGACTCGACGTTCCTCGGGGCGCTGCTGAACACCGTCGTGCTCACGGTGGTGTGCGTGTTCTTCTCGCTGCTGCTCGGCCTGGGGCTGGCGATCCTGCTGGACCGCAAGTTCCTCGGCCGCGGTGTGGTCCGGACCCTGCTGATCACGCCGTTCCTCATCCTGCCCGCGGCGGGCGCGCTGCTGTGGAAGACGACGATGTTCGACCCGACGTACGGGTTGCTGCACTTCGTGTTCGGCACCGACGTCGACTGGCTTTCGGAATTCCCGCTGGCCGCCGTGATGGCCCAGGTCGTCTGGCAGTGGACGCCGTTCATGATGCTGCTGATCCTGGCCGGGTTGCAGAGCCAGCCGAAGGACGTGCTGGAGGCCGCGTCGGTCGACGGCGCCGGCCGCTGGCGGACGTTCACCGCGATCACACTGCCGCATCTGAGCCGGTTCCTGCAGCTGGCGACGTTGCTGGGCGCGATCTACATCGTGAACAGCTTCGACGCGATCTTCCTGATGACCCAAGGCGGCCCGGGGACGGCCAGCACGAACCTGCCGTTCTACATCTACCAGCGGGCGTTCCAGGGTTTCGACATCGGGCAGTCGTCCGCGATGGGCGTGATCGTCGTGATCCTGACGATGATCGTCGCGACCTTCGCGCTACGGCTGATGTTCCGCACGTTCTCGGTACAGGGAGGCGCGAAATGAAAAGCCGTTTCGGCCCCGGCGCGCTGACGGTCGCGACCTGGGTGATCGCGATCCTGTTCGTGTTCCCGCTGCTGTGGATGATCCTCACGGCCTTCAAACAGGAGGCCGACGCCTACACCGACCCGCCGCGCCTGTTCTTCAGCCCGACACTCGACCAGTTCGCGGGTGTGCTCGAACGCGGCTTCCTGCCGTACCTGTCGAACTCGGCGTTCGTGACCGTGGTTTCCACGCTTTTCGTGCTGCTGCTGGGAATCCCGGCGGCGTACGCGCTCTCGCTCGCGCCGGTGAAGGGGACGAGCAACGCGCTCGGCTTCTTCCTGTCGACGAAGATGCTGCCGATCGTGGCGGCGATCATCCCGCTTTACGTGATCTCGCAGAACACTCAGCTGCTGGACAACGTGTGGGCGCTGATCATCCTGTACACCTCGATGAACCTGCCGCTGGCCATCTGGATGATGCGGTCGTTCTTCCTGGAGGTGCCGCACGAGATGATCGAGGCGGGGCGGATCGACGGGGCGACGCTGCCGATCCTGCTGCGGAAGATCATCATGCCGGTGGTCGCGCCCGGGGTGGCCGCGACCGCGCTGATCTGTGTGATCTTCTCGTGGACCGAGTTCTTCTACTCGGTCAACCTCACCGCCGCGCGCGCCGGGACGGTGCCGGTGTTCCTGGTCGGGTTCATCACCAGCGAGGGCCTGTACTGGGCGCAGCTCTCCGCGGCCGCGCTGCTCGCGTCGCTGCCGGTGATGATCGTCGGCTGGATCGCGCAGAACCACCTGGTGCGGGGGCTCTCGATGGGCGCGGTCAAGTAACGCCTCGTGAGTGGTAAGGACGGTTAGAACCGTCCTTACCACTCACGAGCCCCACTCCCTACGCGAGCGACAGTGCCTGCCCCGGACAAATGTGCACCGCCGTGCGCGCGTTCTCCTCGGCCTCTTCGCCTTCGGGCTCGGCGTTCAGCACGATGACGGTCCCGTCGTCCTCGCTCTGGTCGAACAGGTCGGGATCGGTGAGCACGCACTGGCCCGCGCCCACGCATTTCCCGGTGTCCGCGATGATCTTCATGGCTCCTCCTACCAGGTGACCGGAAGGGCGTGGAGGCCGTAGATCGTCGAATCGTGCTTGAACTGCAGTTCGTCGACCGGAACGGCGATCCGGAGGCCCGGTACTCGCCGGAACAACGTATCGAACACGATCTGGAGTTCCAACCGCGCCAAGTTCTGGCCGAGGCATTGGTGCACCCCGAATCCGAAGGCGACGTGATGCCGTGCGCCGCGTTCGATGTCGAAGGCGTCCGGGTTCTCGAAGCCGTCCGGGTCGTGGTTGCCCGCGTTGCTCAGCCCGACGACGCCTTCGCCCGCGCGGATGAGCGTGCCGCCGATCTCGACGTCCGCCGTGGCGAAGCGTGAGGTCGCCGTTTCCGCGATGGTGAAGACCCGCAAGAGTTCCTCGATGGCGGCGAGGGTCTTGTCCGGGTCCGCCTTGATCTTCGCCAGCTGATCGGGATTCTCCAGCAGGGTCACCGTGCCGAGCGAGATCATGTTCGCCGTCGTCTCGTGGCCGGCGATGAGCAGCAGGAACGCCAGCCCGACCAGTTCGCCGTGGTCGGCTTCGCCCGTTTCCCGCTGCTTGAGGATCTGGCGGCCGAGGAGGTCGTCCTCGGTGGCGTTCGCTTCCTTCCTGGTGACGAGGTCGTCGAGATAGTTCTCGAGCGACTCGAACGCGGTCATCCGTTCTTCGGCGGTGACCTCCCGGCTGAGCATCCTGGAACTGCAGGATTGGAAGAACTCGTGGTCCGAATAGGGGACACCGAGCAGTTCGCAGATCACCAAGGACGGAACCGGCAGGGAAAGCGCCTGGACGAGATCGGCGGGTTTGGGCCCGGTGAGCAGGGCGTCGAGATGTTCGTCGACGATCTGCTGAATTCGAGGCTGGAGCGCTTTCATGCGCTTGACGGTGAATTCCCCGACGACGTCACGCCTGGCCTTGCTGTGTTCCGGCGGGTCCATCGCGATGAGGGAGGGGCGGAACGGCTTGTCCTCGCGGCGGATCTGCCGCGCGACCATCAACGGGAACGACGGGCTCTGCCGGTCCGAACTGAAATGCGGACTGCTCAGCATTTCGCGGATGTCTTCGAGCCGGGTGAGCGCCCAAGCCGTTTGGCCGGACGGGAGACCGACCCGGGAAACCGGACTTTCCCGGCGAAGCCGCTCATATTCGGGTGGTGGTGAAAACGGGCATTTCCGGGCCAGCGGCAAGGTCGCGGTGGTTTCCTCGACGTCAGTCATCGGGTTTGTCCTTCCCCAGATGTCGGGTGGGTTCGGGCGAAATCGGACAGGGGGCCCCAAAAAACGTATGCGGATGGTTTCATTCCGCTTATGTCACCAAGGTACTCAAGCGGAGGCTGGTCGTCCACTCGCGAAGGGGTGGTTTCCCGGGAAGCGTGAAGGGCACGCCCTCACGTGCGAGAATCACGGCCCTGAAGGCCCCTTCGAGAGGCGAGGATCATGACAGCCGACCCCGAGACCCGCTTGCGCGCCGACGCGCGCCGGAACCGGGATCAGATCCTGGCCGCCGCGAGAGTCATCTTCGCCGCCCAAGGCGCCGAGGTCCCGATGGAGGAGATCGCGCGCTCGGCCGGCGTCGGCGTCGGCACCTTGTACCGGCGCTTCCCTGATCGCGACGCGCTGATCCGGGCGGTCGCCGTCGACAACTTCGACCGCGTTCTCAGGGACGCGAAGGCCGCGAGGGATCAGGAGGCCTCGGACTGGGAGGCGCTGATCCGGCTGTTGCACCAGTCGATGGAGTTGCAGTTGAGCATCCAGCTCGCGATGGTGTCGCCCCGGGCGCTGGCGATCCTGAAGAGTGATCCCGCGATCAAGGCCCTGCGTGACGAGCTGCTCCTGGTCATGGACGCTTTCGTCCGCGGGGCGCAGGCGGAGGGCAGGCTCCGGACGGACGTCGCCACCGGTGACGTCGCCATCCTGTTCGCGACGTTGCTGCGGCAGATGCCGGGCAAGGGCGAGGAGGTCGCGCGGATGGCGACCAGGCGATGCATCGGGATCATGATCGACGGCCTGCGGGCCGTCGGCTCGAACGAGCCGCTGCCGGGACGGGCGCTGACCGGGGCCGATCTGGACCCGTGAGGCCCGGCCAGAGGCCCGCCGACGCGATCCCGACGCAGTGAAGGCCCCCTTCCCTCGGCTCAGCCGAGGGAAGGGGGCCTTCACCCGCTACGCGATCAGACGCCCAGCGGATGCCAGACGGTCTTCGCCTCCAGATACCGCCGCAGCCGCGAGATGTCGGCGTCGGCGGTCCAGTCCGGCTCGGCGTCCGGGACGGTCAGCACCCGCTTCACGGTCCCCGCCGCCTCACGCGCCAGGTCCGCCCGCGCGGACGGCTCGGCGCCGGTCGGGTCGAGGGCGTTGACGTCCCCGTGCGACGCGAGCCACGAGCCCAGCTCGGACGCGCGGCCGGTCAGGATGTTCGCGACCCCGCCGGGCAGGTCGGAAGTGGCCAGCACCTCCGAAAGCGTGATCGCGGGCAGCGGCCGGTCCGCACTGGAGACGACCACGGCGGTCGAGCCCGTCGCCAGCACTGGGGCCAGCACACTCACCAGGCCCAGCAACGACGACCGCTGCGGCGCGAGCACGCCCACGACACCGGTCGGTTCCGGGACGGTGAAGGAGAAGTACGGGCCCGCGACCGGGTTGGCCGCGCCGAGCACGGTCGCGATCTTGTCCGTCCAGCCCGCGTACCAGACCCAGCGGTCGATCGAGGCGTCCACAATGGACTGAGCCTTCTTCGCCGCCACGCCTTCCGAAGCGGAGACCTCCGCGACGAACTGCTCGCGGCGGCCTTCCAGCATCTCCGCCACCCGGTACAGCACCTGGCCGCGGTTGTACGCGGTCGCCGCCGACCAGCCGCCGAAAGCCTTGCGGGCGGCCGAAACCGCGTCACGGACGTCCTTGCGGGACGCGTGCGAGGCGTTCGCCAGGAACTTGCCCTTGGTGTCGGTGACCGGGTACACCCGGCCCGATTCCGAACGCGGGAACTTGCCGCCGATGTAGAGCTTGTAGGTCTTCGCCACCGAAATACGGTCAGACATCGAGGTAGGCCTCCAGTCCGGTGCGTCCGCCTTCGCGGCCGAAACCCGACTCCTGGTAGCCGCCGAACGGCGCGGCGGGATCGAAGCGGTTGAACGTGTTGGCCCAGACGACACCGGCGCGGAGCCGGTTCGCCATCCAGAGAATGCGCGAGCCCTTTTCGGTCCAGATTCCGGCGGAGAGCCCGTACGGCGTGTTGTTCGCCTTGGTGACGGCCTCGTCCGGCGTGCGGAAGGTCAGCACCGAGAGCACCGGACCGAAGATCTCCTCGCGGGCGATGCGCATCGACTGCTGGACGTCGGAGAACACCGTGGGAGCGAAGAAGAAACCGCGGTCCGGCACCGGGCACGGGCTGGTCCAGCGCTGCGCGCCCTCGGCGTCGCCGGATTCCACGAGCCCCTTGATCTTCGCGAGCTGCTCGGCGGAGTTGATCGCGCCGATGTCGGTGTTCTTGTCCAGCGGGTCGCCCAGCCGCAGCGTCGAGACGCGGTAGCGCAGCTTTTCGAGCAGCTCGTCGGCGATGGACTCCTGCACCAGCAGCCGCGAGCCCGCGCAGCAGACGTGGCCCTGGTTGAAGAAGATCCCGTTGACGATCCCCTCGACGGCCTGGTCCAGCGGGGCGTCGTCGAAAACGACGTTCGCCGCCTTGCCGCCCAGCTCCAGCGTCAGCTTCTTCGCGGTGCCCGCGATCTGGCGCTGGATGGCCTTGCCGACCTCGGTCGATCCGGTGAAGGCGACCTTGTTCACGTCGCCGTGGCCCACCAGCGCGGCGCCGATGTCCCCGGCGCCGGGCAGGATGTTCACCACGCCGGGCGGGAGTTCGGCCTGCTGGCAGATCTCCGCGAACACGAGCGCGGTCAGCGGCGTGGTCTCCGCGGGCTTGAGCACCACGGTGTTGCCGGTGGCCAGCGCGGGCGCGATCTTCCACGCCAGCATCAGCAGCGGGAAGTTCCACGGGATGACCTGGCCTGCGACACCGAGCGGCTTCGGGTTCGGGCCATAGCCCGCGTAGTCGAGCTTGTCGGCCCAGCCCGCGTGGTAGAAGAAGTGCGCGGCGGCCGTCGGCACGTCGGAATCCCGCGATTCCTTGATCGGCTTGCCGTTGTCGAGGCTTTCCAGCACGGCCAGCTCCCGTGACCGCTCCTGGATCAGGCGCGCGATGCGGAACAGGTACTTGGCGCGTTCGGAGCCCGGCATCTTGGACCAGACGCCTGTGTATGCCTTGCGCGCGGCCTTGACCGCGGTGTCCACATCGGACACCGACGCGGTGCCGACCTCGGCGAGCACCTCTTCGGTGGCCGGGTTGATCGTCTTGAGCGGCTCACCCGAGCCGTCGACGAATTCGCCGTTCACGAACGGCCGGTAATGCGACTTGAGATTCGCGAGGTCGCGCGATTCGGGCGCGGGCGCGTACTCGAAGATGCCCATGGATCAGTCCACCGTCACGTAGTCGGGACCGCTGTAGTGGCCGTCGGCCTGGGTGCGGCGCTGCAGCAGGAGGTCGTTGAGCAGGCTGGACGCCCCGAACCGGAAGAGGTCCGGGTTCAGCCACTGCTCGCCGGCGACCTCGTGCACCGCGACCAGGTACTTGATCGCGTCCTTGGTCGTCCGGATACCACCGGCCGGTTTGACGCCGCGCAGTTCACCGGTCTGGACGAACCAGTCGCGGACGGCCTGCAGCATCACGTGGGTGACCGGCAGCGTCGCGGCGGGCGAGACCTTGCCGGTGGAGGTCTTGATGAAGTCACCGCCCGCCAGCAGCGCGAGCCAGGACGCGCGGCGGACGTTGTCGTAGGTGGCGAGCTCACCGGTTTCGAGGATGACCTTGAGGTGGGCGCTGCCACAGGCGGCCTTGATCGCCTGGATCTCCTCGAAGACCTCCAGGTAGCGGCCTTCCAGGAACGCGCCTCGATCGATCACCATGTCGATCTCGGCGGCGCCCGCGTCCACGGCGATCTTGGTGTCGGCCAGCTTGATCTCGCGGCTCGTGCGGCCGGCCGGGAAGCCGGTGGCCACACTCGCGACGTGGATGCCGGTGCCGCGAAGCGCCTCGACAGCCGTCTCGACCATGTCCGGGTACACGCAGACGGCCGCGACCCGCGGGGTGTCCGGGCGTTCCGGGTCCGGCCGCTTGGCCTTGGCCGCGAGCGCGCGGACCTTGCCCTGGGTGTCGGCGCCTTCGAGGGTCGTCAGGTCGACCATCGAGATGGCGGTGTCGATCGCCCAGAGCTTGGCGGCCTTCTTGATGCTGCGCGTGCCGAGTCCCGCGGCCCGCTGCTCGACGCCGACCTGGTCGACACCAGGCAGCCCGTGCAGGAACCGGCGCAGGCTCGCCTCGTCGCGAGTCGCGTCCGCCAGCGGCGACGGGGTGGCCGTCGCCGCTGACGAGCTGGTCGTAGCTGTCATACGGGTGAGTGTAAGCGGCCTACAGGCTGGGCACCGGGGCCTGGGCGACCGCCCTGGTCGAGGGCACCGGCGAGCAGAACTCGGAGATCATCGGCAGCTGGCGCTTGAGCGCGGCTTCCGGCGACGCGGTGAGGTCCACGGTGGCCAATGTGGAGATGTTCTTGCCGGAGTCGTCGTGGAAGCTGAGGGTGGCGAAGCCGGGCAGGTCGCCGCCGTGCCCCCAGATCGAGACGTCCTCGGCGCAGGCGCCCGCGGCCTTGAGGTTCAGCTTCATCAGGCCGAGGCCGTACTCCATGCCGCCGCCCACCGGGACCGTCGTCTTCATCTGCGTCACCAGGCCGGCGGGCAGCAGGCGCCCGCCGAACAACGCTTCGAAGAACCGGTTGAGGTCCTTGGCCGACGACACCATGCCACCCGCGCCGAAGTAGCGCGAGTAGTTGTAGGTGGTGACGTCGGTGAGGCCGCGCGGCGCGTCGTACAGCTGCTCGTAGCCGCGGGCGGCCGGGCGGAGCAGGAACGGGAAGTCGCGGGGCAGCGAGGTGTCGCGCAGGTGCAGCGGCCCGGTGATCCGTTCGGCGAGCGCGCGTTCCAGCGGCTTCCGGGTGACCTTCTCGACCAGGAGGCCGAGGACGTTGTAGCCGGTGTTCGAGTACCCCCAGCCCGTCCCGGGTTTGAACTGCAGCGGCTGCTTCGACACGCTCAGGCGGATCTGGTCGTCACTGTCGAAGTGCTCGAAGCGTTCGGTGTCGACCTCCGGCCCGGACGCCCAGGTGTCCTCGGGGGCGAGGTCCCGCGGGAGGCCGCTGGTGTGCTGCAGCAGCTGGCGGACGGTGATCGGCTCCGGATACGGCAGCAATCCGGGCAGAGAGCGCTGGACGGGCTCGTCGAGCCCGACCCGCTTCTCGGCCACGAGCTGCAGGACCAGCGTCGCGACGAACACCTTGGACACACTCGCGATCCGCCAGCGGCCCGACGCGTCGGGCTTACCCGGCCGCTCGATGTTCGCGACGCCGCTGACGCCGCGGAACTCGTCGGAGACGGCGACCATGCCGGGGATGCCCGCGGCGACCGCCGCGTCCATCGCGGCCTGGCGCGGATCGGTCTTCTCGGCGGCCGCCGCCGGGAAAGCGGTGGCGGAAAGCAGTGCGGCACAAGCGATCGCGAGGAAACTTCGGCGCATGTGGTGAACCCCCCAGGGTCAGATCAGGCTTCGAGTTCGGGTACGTCCTTTTTACGCGGTTTCCGGATGACGGTGACGCCTCCCCAGAAAGCCAGGCCGGTGATCTTCACGGTGGGCGCCGTCGGCGGCGCCGCGGGCGTCCCGGCGCGGTCTTCCAGCTCGAACGCGCCCATGAAGCCGATTCCGGTGACGTCGACGTTGATGTCGTCGGGTACGACGATGTCGATCCCGCCCATGATCGCGACCGCGGTGATCGTCGAGTGCTTCTCGGCGAACCGCGCGTGCCGCAGGTCGAGATCGGCACCGCCCCAGAACGCGAAACTGTTGTGCTGCGGCGGGACCACCCAGCTGCCCTTGCGCGACGCGCCGGACATGACGGCGATCGAGGCGCCGGAACCCGGATGCCCGCCGATGCGGTCGTCGGGCAGGCCCAGCGCGCGCGAGGTCGCCGGCTCGATCGCCGACCGCGAATGCTGGGGCAGATCCGCGGTGACCGGTTTGAGGTCCCCGACGGTCTTGGCCGCGTAGACGACGGTGAGCCGCTCTTCCAGCTCGTTTATGGTGATGCGCCCTTCGGACATCGCCGCGTGCAGCACCTGCGCGACCTGCTCGCGGTCGGCGTCGGAGATGCGCATCTGTTCGGGGCCCGGCAGGGCCGGTTCTTCACTCACGCGGAGGAGCCTAGCGCCGACGGGAGGGCCAAGCGTCCATCTTATGGTCGACAGTGGCATCCTCCCGTGATGGGGAACTCACTACCCGGCGCCGTCGAGCTGCCGGACGGGATCAAGGTGCGCGGACGGGGCCTGGGGCGTCCCTGGCCAGACGGGCCTTCGCCGGATTTCGGACTGTATCTGGGCGGCGCGAAGCTGCGCCGGAAACACGATCACAAAATGGAGTGGGAGCGGGCGTGGATCCGCTGGCCCGACTTCCTGTTGCCGACGGACTGGGCGGACGCGCGGCACCGGATCGTCGACCTGCACGCCCGGGCGGCGGCGGGCGAAGGCGTCGAGGTCGCCTGTTACGGCGGGGTGGGGCGGACCGGCACCGTGCTGTCCTGTCTCGCCACCCTTTCCGGGCTGAGCGCGGACGAGGCGGTGGCGTGGGCGCGGGCCAACCACGACAAGCGTTCGGTGGAGACGCCCTGGCAGCGCCGCTGGGTCGGCTGGTTCGCGCGGCAGGCGTGACGGGCTAAATTGACCGGCATGGATGTGCACGTCGTTGATCACCCGCTGGCCAAGGCCAGGCTCTCCACCATGCGCGACGCGCGCACCGACAGCGCCGCCTTCCGCGCGGCGCTGCACGAACTGACCGTCATGCTGGTCTACGAAGCCACGCGCGACCTGCCGGTGCGGATCGAGCGGATCCACACGCCGGTGGCGCGCACCGACGGTTACGCGCTGGCGAGCCCGCCGCTGCTCGTGCCGGTGCTGCGGGCCGGGCTCGGGATGGCGGACCAGGCGCACAAGCTGATCCCGGACGCTCAGATGGGTTTCGTCGGCCTCGCGCGCGACGAGGAGACCCTCCAGCCGACGCCGTACCTCGAATCGCTGCCCGAATCGCTCGCCGACCGGCCGGTGATGGTGCTCGACCCGATGCTGGCGACCGGCGGGTCGATGGAGTACACGATCCGGCTGCTCACCGACCGGGGCGCCACCGACGTCACCGCGATCTGCGCGCTGGCGGCGCCTGAGGGCATCGAGCACCTGAAGAAGACCGGGCTGCCGCTGCGGGTGGTGACCGCGAGCATCGACGAGCGGCTGAACGACTCCGGGTTCATCGTGCCCGGGCTCGGCGACGCGGGGGACCGGCAGTACGGGGCCGTCTGACACCGCCGGATCGCGTTTAGCCCGCTGAACGCGATCCGGCCGGTTCGCAACAACCACGCCGTCTCCGGCCACTGACAGATGTGACCAGAACAGTGACCGGAACGGTGGGGGTGCCGGTGGACTCGTGCGAACCTCCTCCCGACAGGAGCGACACGGAGCTTTGGCGGGCGGCCGCGGGCGGTGATCACACCGCGTTCACCGAGCTGTTCGAACGACATGTCCAGTCGGTGTGGAACCACGCCTACCGGCTGACCGGGTCGTGGGCGTCGGCCGAAGACCTGACGTCGACGACGTTTCTTACCGCCTGGCGGCGCCGGGCGGACATCACGCTCATCCGCGACAGCGCGCTGCCCTGGCTGTACACCGTCACGGGGAACCTGGCGCGAAGCGAACACCGCAGTACCGGGCGGCGGCTCCGGCTGGTCCGGCGGCTGCCGGAGCCGCGGTCGGTGTCCGACCACGCCGACACCGTCGTCGACCAGCTCGACGGCGAAGACCGCCTCCGGCAGGTGCTCGCCTTGGTCGCGAAGCTGCCGAAATCGCAGCGGCAAGCCGTCGAACTCTGCCTGCTCGGCGATCTCTCCTTCGCCGACGCCGCCGAACTGCTCGGCGTGGCCGAGGTGACCGTTCGCGCTCACATCTCGCGGGCCCGTACGCAGCTGCGGGCTGCCCTGGAGGAGAAATGACCGACGACCTCGGCCTGCCCGGCAGGCGTGAACTCCCTCCGGAAGTGCTGGACAACCTGCGGATGTCGCTGCGGGAGGGAATGGGAAAACCCGCGCGGCGGCGCTGGCCGATCGTCGCCGCGGCGGCCGCCGTGATCCTGGTCCTGGCCGGTGCCCTGGTCACGGCCGTGCTCATCCGGGAACCGGACGGGCAGGGGCCCGTCGTCGCGAATCCTGACTTCTCCCTCGACGGGCCGAAGGCGGAGGAGTCGATGAACCGGTGCTGGGCGGCGCTCCAGAAGAAGGGCAGGGCGGCGAGCTTCCCGGGCCGGAGCGAGTGGGTGCCGCGATTCACCGTCGTTTCGCCGTCGGTCACCGTCGTCGCGGTGGTGGCACGCGGCAAGCCGTTCTTCTGCGAGACCACGCTGATGACGGCGACCGTGTCCGACCCGGACGCCGCTCCGCTCTACCTGCCGGGCACGGGGACCGCTGCCCTGCTGATGACCAGGGCCGGGACGGTCGCGGGTATCGCCGATCCCGAATGGCCGAAGGTGGAAATGACGGGACAGAACGACGCGTCGTTGTCCAGAAGGGACATTCCCGTCTTCCGGCCGGGGAATCTGTTCGTGCACATCGCGCCGATGAAGCCTTCTCGGACCACCTACGCCGTCGGGCCGACGCCGGGAGGGCAATCCCGCCCTCGCGGGTACCACGCGCCGCACCCCCTTCGTCCCGCGCCGGAGCCTGCCGCGACGGATCTCGACAAGCCGGTGTTCCCGGTGCCCGACCGGGCCACGCCGGGTGGTGAGTTCTTCGACGTCTGTGTGGAGGGGGCGTCCGAAACGCTGCCTGACCCGGACGCCTACGAGGTCGGCGCGTTCCTGGACGGCGACGACGTCGGAGTGGTCGTCGCTCGTTCGGGTGGCCTGGTCACCGTGTGCCAGGGAGGGCTCGGGTACGGGGACGGGAATACCGAGTACTACCGGATCATGTACGACCAGCCGAAGCCCACGGGGCCCGTGTACGCGCTGCGGACCGAAACGGTCGGCAGGACGGGCGACAAGCCGCGGAACGTCTACTTGGGGGTCGTGCCCGAGGCCGCGGACACCGTGAAGCTCGACTTCGGCACCGGCAAGACCTTCGACGCGGTGGTCGGGGCCGGGACCTTCGGGGCTTGGATACCGGACGGGGTCAGCCGGGACTATGAGAACGCGAAGGTGGGGGTCACGGTCCTGGACGCGGCGGGGGTGATCCTGTACCAGGGCACCCTGCCGCTCTACTGATCGCGTTTAGCCCGCTAAACGCGGGTGGTGCGGGCGGGTCGCGTTTAGCCCGCTAAACGCGATCCTTCTGGGTTGGGGTGCGCGTGAAGGCCTCCTTCCCTCGGCTCAGCCGAGGGAAGGGGGCCTTCACGCGCTATGGGGCGCTGGAAAGTACGTGAAGGGGGCCTTCACGGAGCTAGGCGCAAGGATGGGGGCCTTCACGTATTTGCGCGGGGCGGGCGGACCTGCGTTTCGCGGGCTAAACGCGATCTGGCGCCAGTTGCCGAGGGGGTGAAGGCCTCCTTCCCTGCTCTGAAGGTAGGCGAGGAGGCCTTCACGGCATCCGCCGCGGGGCGCAGTTCTGCACAGATCGCGTTTAGCCCGCGAAACGCGGGTGGTGCTGTCAGATCGCGTTTAGCCCGCGAAACGCGGGTGGTGCTGTCAGATCGCGTTCAGCCTGCTAAACGCGACGCAGCCAGCCCGAAGCGTTCGCCCGCAGCGCGGCCTCGTAAGCCGCGCTCACGGTGAACTCGTCGGGCAGGTTCCCGTTCAGCTCCAGGGAGACGAGCCCGTGCACGATGCCCCAGCAGCTCACGGCGATGACCTCGGGCGGCACGTCGAGGAAGACGCCGTCGGCGACCGCGGCACGGATCGTCCCCTCCAGCGGCGCCATCGTGGCGCGGGCCTGCTCGGACGTCTCCTCCGCCGGCTCGAAACCCGGCACCGACTTCGTGAACATGATCGCGTAGAGGTGCGGGTCGGCCAGCGCGCTTTCCCGGTACGCGACGCCGAGCCGCACCAGGTCCTCGACCGGGTCGCCGCTCAGCGTGACCCCGGACATCCGGCGGCCGAAGCGGCGGAAGCCCTCGGTGAACAGCGCGCCGACGAGGTCCGTTTTCCCGCCGAAGAGCGAATAGACCGCGGTGGTGGACGTGCCGACGTCGGCGGCCAGCTTGCGGAGGCTCAGCGCCTTGGGGCCGTCGGCCGAAATGAGTTCACCGGCGCGGTCCAGCAGTTTCAGCCGGAGGTTCTCGTCGTGCGTCCTGGGGCGGGGCATGCGCAGAGAGTATCGCAACGCTGTTATCAATCGCTCGGATTCGGAGTTGACCTGGAGCGCACTCCAGGTCGTACTGTCGTTCACATGAGCTACTCGATAGCGGAAGCCGCACGACGTAGCGGACTGTCCATCGACACTCTCCGGTACTACGAGCGCATCAAACTCGTCGAGCCTCCGGCGCGGGACGCGGCCGGGCGCCGCGCCTACAGCGATGACGACCTCGGGTGGCTGGCGTTCCTGACCAAGCTCCGCCTGACCGGCATGCCCATCAAGCGGATGCGGGAGTACGCCTCCCTGCGCCACCACGGGGCGTCGAGCGCGGGAAGGCGCAAGGCGATCCTCGTCGACCAGCGCAAATCGGTCGCCGACCGGATCGCCGAGTTGCAGACCTGCCTCGACATCCTCGACTACAAGATCGACCACTACGACCAGGTGGAGCGCAAGGTGCTCGGCACCGGAGCCACCGTGGAGGGAATTTCAGCGTGATCAGCACCAGGAGGCTCGGCGGCCTGGAGGTCGGCGCGCAGGGCCTCGGCTGTATGGGGATGAGCCAGGCCTACGGCGTCCGCGACGACGACACGGAGTCGATCGCCACCGTCCACCGCGCTCTCGAACTGGGTGTGACCCTGCTCGACACCGCGAACGTCTACGGCGCCGGAGCGAACGAAGAGCTGGTCGGCCGCGCGATCGCGGGCAAGCGGGACCAGGTCGTCCTGGCGACCAAGTTCGGCATCGTCTGGGATCAGGACGGCGGGATGTCCGCGCGCGGCGACGCGGCGTACGTCAAGCAGAGCTGCGAAGAATCCCTTCGCCGGCTGAACGTCGACTACGTCGACCTCTACTACCAGCACCGCGTCGACCCGGACACGCCGGTCGAGGAGACCTGGGGCGCGCTCGCCGAGCTGGTCCAAGAGGGCAAGATCCGCTACGCCGGGATCTCCGAGGCCAGTGCCGAGACGATCCGTCGCGCCCACGCCGTCCACCCGGTGACCGCGCTGCAGAGCGAGTGGTCACTGTGGACCCGCGGCATCGAAGGCGAGATCCTCTCGACCGTTCGCGAGCTGGGCATCGGCATCGTGCCCTTCTCGCCGCTTGGCCGGGGATTCCTCACCGGCGGCGTGACGTCGGTGAAGGACCTTCCGGCGGACGACCTGCGCCGAGGGCTGCCCCGCTTCGCCGAGGGCAACTTCGAACGCAACATGGCGATCGTCGAGGCGCTGCGCGCGCTGGCCGAGCAGAAGGGCGTCACCGCCGGGCAGCTCGCGCTGGCCTGGGTGCAGGCGCAGGGTGACGACGTCGTGCCGATCCCGGGCACCAAGCGGCGCAAGTACCTCGAAGAGAACGCCGCCGCGGCTGAACTGGAACTGTCCGAAGTGGACATGGAGGCCATCGAAAAGGCCGCGCCCGCCGAGGCGTTCGCCGGTGAGCGTTACCCGGAGCGGCTCGCCCGCGCCGCCGGTAAGTAAAACCCCAGAGAAGTGCGAGAGAGATCATGACGGGTTCCACCCTGCCCACCCGCGGGCTCGGCACGCTGGAAGTCGGCGCGCAGGGCCTCGGCTGCATGGGCATGAGCGAGTTCTACGGCCAAGGTGACGACACCGAATCGATCGCGACGATCCACCGCGCGATCGAACTGGGTGTCACCCTGATCGACACCGCCGACATGTACGGCTTCGGCCGCAACGAGGAGCTGGTCGGCCGCGCGCTGGCCGGCAAGCGGGACCAGGTCGTGCTGGCGACCAAGTTCGGCATCGTGCGCGACGAGGCGGACCCCTCGAAGCGCGGTGTCCGGGGCGACGAATTCTATGTGCGGCAACAGGTCGAGGCGTCGCTTCGCCGATTGAACGTCGACCACATCGACCTCTACTACCAGCACCGCGTCGACCCGGACGTGCCGATCGAAGAGACCGCGGGCGCCCTGTCCTCGCTGGTCGAGCAGGGGAAGATCCGGCACATCGGGCTTTCCGAGGCCGGCCCGGACACCATCCGGCGGGCGCACGCCGTGCACCCGGTGACGGCCGTGCAGACGGAATGGTCGCTGTGGTCGCGCGACATCGAAAACGAGGTCGTCCCGGTCTGTCGTGAACTCGGTATCGGGCTGGTGCCCTATTCCCCGCTGGGCCGCGGTTTCCTCACCGGCCGCTTCAAGTCCAAAGAGGACTTCGCCGACGGTGACTTCCGGCAGACGACGCAGCCGCGGTTCGCCGAAGGGAATCTGGAGCGGAACCTGGCGATCGTCGAGGCGCTGCGCGCGCTGGCGGAGCATAAGGGTGTCACCGCGGGTCAGCTGGCGCTGGCGTGGGTGCAGGCGCAGGGCGACGACGTCGTGCCGATCCCGGGCACCAAGCGCCGCAAGTACCTGGAAGAGAACGTCGCGTCCGTCGGCCTGAAGCTGACGGCCGAGGACATCGCCGCGATCGAGGCGGCGGTCCCGGCCGACGCGGTCGCGGGGGAGCGGTACCCCGAAGCGGCCATGCGCATGCTGTCCCGCTGAACACGAAAAAGCCGGCGCTCCCGATCAGGGAGCGCCGGCTTTTTTCGTTGTCAGAGCGAGGAATTGACCGCGTCGACCACGCCGTCGAGCGCCACGGTCCGCTGCTCGCGGGTCGCGAGGCCGCGCACCGTCACGTTCCCGGCGTCCCAGTCCTCCTGGCCCACGATCACCACGGCCCGCGCCCCGGCCTTGTCCGCCCGGGTGAGTTCCTTGCCCAGCTTGCGGAGTTCGACGGGCGTGGACGTGCGCAGGCCGGCCTTCCGGAGCCGCCCGGCGACCTCGCGCGAGGCGTCGGTGAGCTCTTCGACCACCGGGATCACCACGACGTCGACCTCGCTGCGCGGCTTCGGGGTGAGGCCGTGGGTGTCGAGGAAGTCGATCAGCGTGACGTCGCCCATGCCGAAGCCGATCCCGGGGATCTGCTGCGACGTGAACAACGACGCCAGGTCGCTGTACCGGCCGCCGCCGAAGAGGGCGCGACGGTTCTCCGGGGAGGTGTCGAAGACCTCGAACACGGTCGACGTGTAGTACGCGAGCCCGCGCACGATCATCGGATCGAACGTGATGAGGTCCGCGGCGCCGCTGTTCAGCACCTTGACCAGGTTCGAGTTCTCCTTGACCTGCTCCGGAAGCTCGTCGAGCAGGGCCGCGCCGGAGGACAGGATCTCGGTCAGCTTCTCGAACTGCTTGTCGGTCAGCCCGATCTCGGTCGCGGTGTCGCTCAGCTTCGTGCGGTCCGACTTCTCCCAGCGGTCCACCAGGGTGAACACCTGCGGCAACTGCTCCGCGGTCACGCCGACGATGTCGGTGAGCGCAGACGAGAGCAGGTTCCGGTCGTTCGCCCGCACCTGAAACATGTCAGGGGTCGCGCCGAGCGCGCTCATCATGTCGTGGATCAGCTCGAAGATCTCGATCTCACAGTTCGCGCTGTCCGAACCGAAGATGTCCGCGTTGATCTGCCAGTGCTCGCGGACCCGCCCGCGCTGCGGCCGCTCGTAGCGGTGACAGTTCGGGTGGCTGTACCAGCGCACCGGGAACTGCAGCGATTTGGCGTTGCCCGCGATCATCCTGGCGACCGACGGCGTCATCTCCGGGCGCAGCGCCAGCCGCTCGCCGCCCTTGGTGGTCAGCGTGTACAGCTGCTGGTCCGCGATCTCCTGCCCGGACTTCCGCTCGTAGATCTCCGCGGGTTCGAGGATCGGCCCGTCGTAGCGGAGGAAACCCCGGAGTTCGAGCACGTCGTAGAGATGGCCGAACACCTGCGTCCGGACGGACATCTCGGCGGGCAGGAAGTCGCGGGTCCCCTTGGCGGGGGCTGTCGGCAGGTATTCAGGCACGTCAGCAAGCTTAACCAGCGAAGGCGACGCCGTACGCGGTGGTCAGGATCGCCGCCCCGAGCAGCACCGCCCCGGCACTGGTGACCCGCCCGCCGAGCTTGCCCTTGCCCGGCGCCAGGTGCAGGAAGAAGCCGCCGGACTGGGCGAGCACGCCGAACAGCAGCAGGAAGCAGACGATCCACAGCGCGGCGGACGGGAGCCCGGTCTGCCCGAGGATCTGCAGCGCGACCAGCGCGAGAACCAGCAGGACACCGGCGTGCGCGTGGCCGGCGCGGAACATCCCGCGCTGGTGCTCGGTCAGCTTCCGGTCACGCAGGACACCCATCAGCGCGTAGCCGCCGTACATCACCGTCGGCAGGGAAACGAGCGCGATGACGGTGAAGAGTTTGATCGGTTCTTCCACGCGGAAACGATAACACTGTTTTAAAACGCTGTCACGAAACTTGGCGTTCGACGCCGGACGGGGTCGTGAGTGGTGATTCAGGTCCGCTTGGCCGGCGAGACGGTGCCGGGTGTCGTGAAGGGGACTTTCGCCGCATCGGATACGGGGAAAGTCCCCTTCACGCCTGCCCAGGCGGTGCCGCCCCCGTGTCCCATGCGGCCGCGGCGCTGGTGTCGCGAAAGCCACTTTCGGGACACCAGGCGTCGCGAAAGTGGCTTTCGCGACGCGTCCTGGCCATGAGGCACCCGTCGGCGCCGAGGAGACCGGTCTCGATCAAGCCGAGCCGCTCGCCACCACCCCGCGCGAAACGACCAGGCGAACGTTTCGGAGCGCGGAAAGATCGGCGAGCGGATCGCCGTCGACCACCAGGACGTCGGCGCTCAAACCGGGGGCGAGCCGCCCGGTCACGTCGCCGAGCCCGAGCCCGGCGGCGGAGTCCTCCGTCGCGATCTCGAGGATCCGGCGCCTGCCGAAGCCAAGCCATTCGTAGAGTTCGAGGGCGCCGACGGGGTCGTCGAACACCGACCCGGGCAGCCCGGCGTCGGTCCCCGACAGCAGCGGGACCCCCAGCTCCTCCAGCCAGGACAGCCGCCCGTAGACGGTCTTCGCCAGTTCCTCGCCCATGCGCTCGGCCAGCGTCCGCCAGTTCCGGCTGCTCGTCGAACACGCCGCGATGCCCTCGGCCGCCATGCGCTTGGCGACGCCCTCGCGCCTGTCCTGGCGCTGGGGGCCGGTCAGCCAGGTGCAGTGCTCGATCGTGCGGACACCCGCCTCGACCGACGCCTCGATCGCGTCGGAGCCGTGGGCGTGCGCCGCGACCGGGAGCCCGTGGCGTGCCGCGTGCTCGACGATCAGGCGCAGCGCCCGGACGTCGAACTGCGATTCCCACATGTCCGCGCCGCCCTCGGTGATCTGGCCGCCGCTGGCCATCACCTTGATCACGTCCGCGCCGGCCGCCGCGTTCTCGTCGATCAGGGCCCGGATCGCGTCGTCGCCGTCGACCTCGCCGCCGAAGAAATGGCAGTGTCCTTTGAGGACGGTCAGGGGCGCTCCCGCGGTGAGCAGGCGCGGCGCGGCGGTGCCTTCGAGATCCGCCCGGACCCGCGCGCCCAGCGCGTCGCGGTCGCCGAGGTCCCGCACCGTCGTGACGCCGCTGCGCAGCAGCTGTCCCAACCGCTCCTTGGCACCCGCGCGGAGGGCGTCGTCGTCGCTCGCCAGGAAGTTCGGCAGCATCTCGCGGGAGGCGTCGAAAGCCAGGTGCACGTGGGCGTTGAACAGGCCGGGCAGCACTGTCGCGCCGGGGAAGTCGAGCGTTTCCGCGTGCGGCGACGCCTGCGCCACGACTTCGGCGCGAGGGCCTGCCGCGAGGATCCGGCCGCCCTCGACGAGGACGGCGCCGTCTTCGACCGGCGTGCTCGGACGCGGCAGGACGCGCTCGCCCGTGAGCAGCAGTTGTGCGGTCATGCGTCGCTCCTGGAGACGGCGGCGGACAGGGCGAGCAGCGGCCGGACGTCGGATTCGATGTCGGAGGCGCCGCCCGGGAGCACGAGTTTCGCCCGCCCGTCGGTCTCCTCGCCGGCGGTCTGCCGGGCGATCGCCGTCTTCAGCGCTTCCGCCGCGGCCCTCGGGTCGTCGGCGGCGAGCGTGGTGAGATCGGTTTCCAGATAGGGGCTCAGCTGCACGAGCCCGTCCCTGATCTCGATCACGCGGCGGTAGTACCGGCGGTGGACCGTACGCGGGCGCCACCGCTCCCACCTGCCCTGTGGCGTGGTCCGGAGCACGATGTTCGGGTAGATCCCGGCCAGCGCGGTCCACAACGGGGTGAGCTTGTCGTGGTGACGCCGGTGCAGACGACGGCGGCGAAGCGCGGCGAACCGCGCGCGGGCGCCGGGATAGGTGATCCCGGCCAGGAAGAGCACGATCCCGAGGAGTACCAGCGGGACCGCGACGGTGAGCAGAAACGGGATCGACGGCCCGAACGCCCACGCGATCACGATGTAGAGCGCGCGGAAGACACTGCCGACGGAGAGGCAGATCAGCCCGGCGGCGCTGAGTTTCAGCCCGGTCTTCAGATGCCGGTCCGCGGCGCGGATGTAGCGGAAGATCCACCAGGCGCAGGCGGAAAGGCCGTAGATCAGGTAGATCCCGGCGCCCAGGTAGAACAGCGCCACGCCGGGTGTGTGCACGAGCTTCGGGCTCAGTGCGAGCCCGCGTACCTCCGGCGGGGTGAGGGCCATGGCGACCAGCATCAGCGCGATCGCGCCGGACAGCGGGATCAGTTCGAACAGGACGCGTTTCGGGCGGCGCGGGCCCAGCGCGGAGCCGAGGAAGACGATCAACAGCGCGCACACCCCGATGGCGAGCAGGATGTTGTTGACCAGCCGGCCCGTGCCCTTGCCGGTCAGGTCGTCGAGCCAGCCGACGATCACCTTCTGCTGGGCGAGGAAGGAGCCGGCGACGCAGACGATCGTGACCGTGATCGCCCAGTTCGGCAGCAGCCGGGGCGCGCGGTACGTCTGGTAGATCCGCCAGGCGAGCGCGGTCGCGAACAGCACCATCGCCACGACGTTGAGAGGGGAGAACAGCGAGTTCACAGCCACCCTTGATGGTCGCCCAGCGCGCCTTGGACGCGGCGGACGTCATCGTCGTCGGCGCGACGGGGAATCGTGTAGTTCAAGACCGACGCCCATTCGAGGATGATGGTCGCCACGGTCTCGGCTTCCCATTCGTGCGCCTCATCGTAGGAGGTGCGGCGTAAAGCGCGGTGAACCGCGTCGCCGTCGAGGCCGGAGGCGGGACCACGCAGGAAGTCGGCGGGTTCGGCGTCGCCGCCGGGGTGGTGATCGGCGAGCATATGGCCGAGTTCGTGCAGGATGATGTGATCCTGGTGGGACTTCGTGGTCTCTTGCTGGAAGAAGATGTAGTCCGCCGAACCGGTGGCGATCCAGCAGCCGAACGGGCCGGGGACCTCCAGCGGATACGGCATCAGCCGGATCGGCCTGCCTCGCTGTTCGCCGAGCCGCTCGCAGAGCACGCCGACGTCGAGCGGCGGCTCGATGTCGAGCTTGTTCAGCATCTTGCGGCAGCGTTTGCGGAGTTCGCGTTCCTTCATCGGCTTTCGTCCGGCTGGTCGCGCTCGGCCCGTTCGTACCGCTCGACGAGCTCCAGCAGATCCATGACCTGGCGGCGGCCCTGCGGGGAAAGCTCCTGCGCGCGCATGGCCATGAGCTTCGCCTCTCCGACGGGCTGCGGTTCCTGGTCTTCGAAGAAGTAGGTGATCGGAACCCCGAACAGTTTCGCCAGCGCCTCGACGTAGTGGATCTTCGGGTTGACGCGTTTACCCGTGGCGAGCTGCTGGAGGTACGCGGGCGACATGGTGGGCCCGCCGGCGCGATCGATCGCCGCGGACAGCTCGCGATAGCTGTGCGGGGCGCCTTCGTTCGCGCGCGCCGAATCGATCAGCGCGCTCAGCTTCTGGGCGAAGGTCTGGTACGGCGACATGACCCCCCATCCGTTCACTGGTCCCGTTCCGTAGTGGGAGTGTAACGCGATACAGCCTGTCCGCAGCTGTTGACAGCGTATGTATGCAGTGGTTTACAGTTGTCAAGCGGTTTCGTGCCGTTTCCGGTCTCTCACTCCGGAATCCGTGCCCTGGGGGTGTACGGACGCCGGAGTGAGAGCCGTCTTTCGCGGTGGGTGCACAAGATCGTGCCGGATGTAGTACGCTGAGGCGGCCAAGGTCGATCGCCGTCACGGCGAACCCTTGGCCTCGGCCTGTTGCCGGAGGTCGACCCCCAGGGCTTCCGGTGACAGGCCCCTTTATTTTCTCCCCCGCGTTTCGTCCTCTTGTTGCGGTCGTTCGTAGTGCGGACTACCGCAACAAGAGGAAGAAACGCGGGCGGGGGTTAGGGCATCAGCGTGGCGGCCAGGGTGCCGCCCAAGTCGAAACAGGCTTCCAAATCCGCTTTGCCCGGTTCGCCGGTGACGAGCACCGGGGAAGCCGCGCTTTCCCAGCCCAGCCCGGTCGTGATGGCCTCGATCGCGCGCACCGTGCCGGCGGTGTCGTTGTTGCCGTGCACGAAGAACCCGAACGGCCGTCCCCGCGTGGAATCCAGGCACGGGTAGTAGACGGTGTCGAAGAAATGCTTCAGCGCGCCGGACATGTACCCCAGATTCGCCGGGGTGCCGAGCAGGTAGCCGTCGGCCTCCAGGACGTCGGGCGCGGTCGCGCCCAGCGCCGCCCGCCGCACCACGTCGACGCCCTCGATGTCCGGATGGTTCGCGCCCGAAAGCACGGCTTCGAACATCGCCTGCGTCGAGGGCGACGGCGTGTGGTGGACGATCAGCAGCTTCGGCATGTCAGGCCAGCCGGGCTTCGATGTCGGTTCGCAGCGCGGACAGCCGCGCTTCCGCGGCGGCGCGCGCGTCGGCGAGGCCGCCCGTGACCGGCTCCTTGACCTGCAGATACGCCTTCAGCTTCGGCTCGGTCCCGGACGGCCTGATCACGACACGCAGGCCCTCGCCGGTCAGGCGGAGGACGTCGGCGTCGGGCAGGAGGTCCTCCATCGTGACGGCGGTGCCGCCCAGCGCCGCCGGGGGAGTGGCGCGCAGGCCGGCCATCAGCCGCTCCCGTACCGACAGATCGGTGACCCGCAACGAGACCTGATCCGTCACGTGCACCCCGTGCTTCACCGCCAGTTCGTCGAGGACGTCCAGCGGCCCGCGGCCCGACGCGCGCAGGGAGGCGGTCAACGCCGCGGCGAGCACGGCGGCGGAGATGCCGTCCTTGTCGCGGACGAAACCGGGGTTCACGCAGAGGCCGAGCGCCTCTTCGTACGCGAACACGAGCCCTTCGCCCGCGCGGACCAGCCATTTGAACCCGGTCAGGGTCTCCGCGTAGCGTGCCCCGAACTCCTTCGCGACTTCGCCGAGCATCGACGACGACACGATCGTCGTGGCGACCAGCGGGTCCGTTGTGTCCACTGTGGACAGGACATGCCAGCCGAGGAGCACGCCGGTTTCGTCGCCGCGCAGCATCCGCCACGAACCGTCGCGCTCGCGCACGCCCAGCGCGCAGCGGTCGGCGTCCGGGTCGAGCGCGATCGCCAGCTCGGCGTCCACTTCGGACGCCAGCGCGAGCAGAAGATCCGTCGCGCCCGGTTCTTCCGGATTGGGGAAGGCGACCGTCGGGAAGTCGGGATCGGGCGTGGCCTGCTCGGTCACCAGATGGAGATCGCCGAATCCGGCGCGTTCGAACGCGACGCGCAGGGTGTCCGCGCCGACGCCGTGCAACGCCGTCGCGGCGACCTTGACCTCGCGCTCCGGACCACGCGGCAGCAGCGCGACCTTCGCGAGGTACGCGTCCAGGAGTTCGTCGCCCAGCACCTCGGCGCCCGGCTCGCGGGGCACGCTGATCGCCGGGGGAGCGGCTTCGATGGCCCGCTCGATCTGTCCGTCCGAAGGCGGGACGATCTGGCCACCCGACGCGTCGTAAAGCTTGTAGCCGTTGTCGGCGGGGGGATTGTGCGACGCGGTGATCTGGATACCCGCGACCGCGCCGAGCTCCGGTACGGCGAACGCGAGCACCGGGGTGGGCAACGGGCCGGGCAGCGTCTTCACCGCGAACCCGGCGGCCGCCAGCACCTCGGCGGCGGCCTCGGCGAAGGCCTCCGAACCGTGCCGCGCGTCGCGGCCGACCACCACGACCCCGCCCGAATGTCCTTGCGAGGTCAGCCAGGCGGCGACCCCGGCCGTGGTCCGGGTGACGACCGCGACGTTCATCCCGTTGGGGCCCGCGCGCACCGGACCGCGCAGCCCGGCGGTGCCGAATTCGAGCGGGCCGGCCATCCGGTCCGCGAGTTCGTCCGCCGCGCCGGCTTCGCCGCCCATCGCGCGCGCGAGGATGTTCTGCAGCTCGACGCGGGAATCGTCGTCCGGGTCGTCGGCGATCCAGCGGAACGCCCGATCCCGCAGCTCCGAGGTCAAGGAAGTCGTCACCGAGTCAGCCTACGGGTACGTTGGAGAGGGTGCGATTGATCTTCACTTCTCTGGTGAGTCATGGTCATCTCTATCCCCTACTACCGCTCGCCGTCGCCGCGCGCGACGCCGGGCACGACGTCCTGTTCGCCACGGGTGACGACCTGCTCCCGGTGGTCGAAAAGGCCGGTCTGGCCACGGAAAGCGCCGGATTCGGCATGCGGCAGGCGTTCGAGTCGTACTTCGGCCCCGACGCTCAGCCCCGCGCCAAGGACGCCCCGCCCGAGTCCTTCCATCCCGTTATCGGCGAAGTGTTCGGAAACGTGCTGCCACGGCGGTTCGTCGCCGATCTCGCGCCGGTGCTGGACCGGCACCGCCCCGATCTCGTCGTCTACGAAAGCGGCAACGCCGGGGGCGCCATCGCCGCCCGGCTCGCCGGAATTCCCGCGATAGGGCACGGTTTCGGCCGGTTCTCGCCGGACGATGTCCTGGACGTCATCTACGGCCGTCTCGCGGAATTCGCGGCGGAAGTCGGTTTCCAGGGCGTGAATCTGCCGTCCTTCGGCGACCCGGTCGTCGACATCTGCCCGGAATCGGTGCAGGCGCCCGATTTCCTGGCCGAAGCGAACCGGATCCCCCTGCGTCCCGTCGGCTGGGCGGAGCCGGGAGATCTCCCGGCGGGGGTGGCGGGGCGGGACAAGAGCCGTCCGCTGATCTATCTCACCCTCGGCACCGCTTTCGGTGACGAAGACGTGTTGAAGCGGGCCATCGGCGGTCTCGCCAGGATCGACGCGGACGTCATCGTCGCGGCGGGCCCGACGGTGGATCCGGCGAGCCTGGGCGAAGTCCCGGGCAACGTCCGCGTCGAGGCGTGGGTGCCGCAGGTCGAGCTCCTGCCGCACGTCGACCTCGTGGTCCACCACGGCGGCAGCGGGACGACGCTGGGGGCCTTCGGCGCCGGGTTGCCGCAGCTGGTGCTGCCGCAGGGCGCGGACCAGTTCACGAACGCGGAAGCCGTGGTCGCGGCCGGTGTCGGCGCGCGACTGATCGGTGGCGACGCCGTCGAGGACGCCATCTTCGAGCGGGCGCGAAAGCTGCTCACCGACGAAACGGTGCTCGGCGCCGCGCGGGACCTCGCCGCCGAGGTCGCCGCGATGCCTTCTCCCGCGGAGGTCGCCCAGCGGCTTCCCGAGTTCGCCGGCTGAGAAGTGCCCCGGATGTCATGAAAGGGTCGTTCAGGACGAAAAACGTCCTGAACGACCCTTTCATGACACTTGTCAGGCGCGGGCGACGAGTTCCTTGAGCAGGGTGCCCATCCGGGTGGCGGACTGGCGTCCCGCCTCCAGGACCTCTTCGTGGTTCAGCGGTTCCCCGGTCATCCCGGCCGCCAGGTTGGTCACCAGCGAAAGCCCGAACACCTCGACCCCGGCGGCGCGGGCGGCGATGGCCTCCAGCACCGTCGACATGCCGACGAGGTCGGCGCCGAGTGTCCGCAGCATGTGGATCTCCGCGGGCGTCTCGAAATGGGGCCCGGTCAGCCCCGCGTAGACACCTTCTTCCAGCGAAGGGTCGATCTCGCGGGCGATATCGCGCAGCCGCTTCGCGTACAGATCCGTCAGGTCGACGAAGTTCGCGCCGACGATCGGCGAGCGCGCGGTGAGGTTCAGGTGGTCGGAGATCAGCACCGGCTGCCCGACCCGGAAGCCCTCGCGCAGGCCGCCCGCGGCGTTGGTCAGCAGCACCGTCCTGGCGCCCGCCGCCGCGGCGGTGCGCACGTTGTGCACGACCGGGTCGATGCCCTTGCCTTCGTAGAAATGCGTGCGGCCCAGCAGGATCAGCGCGCGCTTCTCGCCGACGCGGACCGACCGGACGGTGCCCCCGTGCCCGACCGCGCCCGGCGCGACGAATCCGGGCAGCTCGCCCAGCGGGATCTCCGCCTCGGGCTCCCCGATGACGTCCGCCGCCGGGCGCCAGCCCGAACCCAGCACGACGGCGATGTCGTGCTTCTCGACGCCGGTGCGTTCGGCGATGGCGGCGGCCGCCGCGACCTCGTTCTCACTCATGCGACGAGCGTATCCGGACGGTTCTCACGAGCAGGAACGCCACCAGCCCGAACGGGGACAGGAAGATCGTGAGCGCCAGGATCGGGCCGGTCACCAGCGGATGGATTCGGTGCTCGCGGGATTCGAGGTACATCCAGCGGGCGATGAACAGGTCGAAGGCGATCAGATGGGCCCAGATCGTGGCCGCTCCGTACGGCGTGCCGGTGAAGGCGGCGAGCACGTCGAGGTCCGGCCTGCTCACCGCGGTCCAGAGCTCGCCGAGATGCGCGAGGGCGAGCACGAAGTACGGGATCAGTGGCAGCAGCGGCGTCCAGGGCGAGGACATGATCCGGCGGGTCCACGACCAGCCCGGCAGGAAGATCATCAGCAGCCAGAACGGCGTCGCCAGCGGGAAGGTCCAGGTGAACAGGGTCTCGACGTTCATCGCAGCGAGGCCTCCAGTTCGCGTGATGGCCGTCCGATCGCGATCAGCCCGCTAAAGGCGACGCCCGCGATCAGGAGGGCGAAGGCGGTGAGGGTCTGGCTGTCGGGAGAGACGATCGACTGGCCGCGCAACGCCTGCCAGGTGAGCAGGGCGAGAAGGCCCGCGTAGCCGACGCCGGCGATCACCACGAGCCGCAGCCGGAGGACGTCGTCGCGGAGCCGCGGGTAGCGAGCGGCCAGGACGCCGAGGACGAGCGCGAGCAGCGGAAGCGCTTGGAGGCCGTGCAGGCCGAGGAAATGCGGGATCCGCAGGTCGCCGCCGACCGTGCTCCAGCCGAGGATCGGCAGACCGGGGCCGCCGTCGGGGAGCCCGACGGTATGCGCGCCGATCATCGCGGACTGGCCGGTCGCGTCGAGTACGGCCTGCTGGTCCGGGGTGGGGCCGCTCATCAGCGTCGCCAGCGAGATCCCGATCATGCCGAGGATCGCGCCGATCCGGGCCGCCCACGCCGTCGCGCGGTCGGGGATCCGGGTGAACAGGACGGCGATCGTCAGCACCAGGTTGACCATCCACAGCACGGCGATCATCCCGCCCATGACCTGAAAGATCGTGTTATCGAGCGGCGTCGCATTGTTGAAGTGGCTCGCGCGGACGCGGGCGGCCTGGAAGATCACGAGCGCGTATTCGGCCCCGAAGATCACGACGAGCGTGTTCGCCAGCCAGCTCGCGGTCCGCCGGAACTTCGGCAGCAGGGAGACCAGCCAGCTCCAGGTGAAGAAGTACAGCGAGCCGGAGACGGCGAATTTGAACGGTTTCGCCCAGATCGGCGCGCCTTCCAGCGTCCGCTGGTCGATCAGCAGGGCGAAAACGCACAGCACGGTGATCACGGCGAAGGCCTGTCCGCAGCGATACGAACCACGGTGCCAGGTGCGGGTTCTCTCGCGGAGATCGGTCAAGATGGTCATGGGTCCCTCCCGGAATGGATAGCGATGCTCTCCGTTATGGGAAGTTAAGCTATCCATCCTGAGAAATCTTCAGGGATGACCCTGGAACCGTCCCCGAGATCGGAGAACGCACGCGTGCGGATGGCCGAACTGAGCGAAAAGGCCGGAGTTCCGGTCGCCACGATCAAGTACTACCTGCGGGAAGGACTGCTCCCACCGGGCGAGCGGACCAGCCCCAACCAGGCGAAGTACGACGACGGGCATGTCCAGCGGATCAAGCTGATCAGGGCGCTGATGGAGGTCGGCGGCCTTTCGCTCGCGACGGTCGGCGAGGTGCTCGCCGCGGTCGACGCCGGGGAGGCCAGCCCTCATCACGTCCTCGGCATCGCTCAGCAGGGCATCACCACCTCCCGGCAGGTCGCCGACGACGAAACCAGAGCCTGGGCGCTCGCCACGGTCCGTGACCTCGCCGAACGCCGCGGCTGGCCCTGCAAATCCGACGACGACCTGGTCATCCAGGCCCTGGTCGGCGTCCTGTGCACGATCCGCGAGGTCGGGCACGGCTGGTACCTCGACAAACTCGACGCCTACGCCGAGATCGCCGACCGGATCGCCGACCTGGACCTCGAAGGGATCGCCGGGATCGAGTCGCTGGAACAGATCATCGAGATCGCCGTCGTGGAGACGGTTCTCGGGGACAGGCTGCTCTCGGTGTTGCGGAGGCTGGCGCAGCAGCGTGCGTCGAAGGCGTACTTCAGCCGTCCACGATGAACGAAAGCGCCACCGGCTCGAAGATCCCGGTCTTCGCCGAGTTCTCCTGCTCGATCGGCGACGTCACCGAGAGGATCCACAGATCCGTGCCGCCGCCGAACAGGTCCATGTACGTCGTCCGCGTGATGCTCTCGTTCACGGCGTCGCGGTTCCCGGCGGCGCGCTCGGTTGTCCGGTAGGTGTACCGCTGGCTGTCGTCGCCCCGGCCGGGCACGGTGGCGGGGGCGCCGATCGGCGCGATCTCCGGATGCTGGCTCTTCAGCCAGCTGAAGTAGGCGGGCGGCGGGCTGTCGGCCAGGAAACCGGTCAGCCGCTCGACCCGGATGACCTGGCGGCCGTCCGGAGAGACGTACTGGACCACGGTGCTCGGCACCCCCCGGGTGACGTGCGGCGCGACGAACTTCAGCCAGCCTTCGGGGACCCCGACGCTGAACCGGCCGCCCTTGAGGCCGTTCACCGTGCTGGCATCACCCTGCTGCGTGATCAGTTTCGGCGGCGGCTGAGTGACGATCGTGTCGCCCTGCTGCACCTTCTCCGGGGGCCGCAGGTCCTGCCCGCCGACGGCCCTGGCCAGCACGAACCCGCCGCCCGCGGCCAGCAGGAAGAGGACGACCGACGCGAGCGCCAGCACCACCGTGCCCACCGTCGACCGGCCGGGCCGTCGGGGCGGCGGTGGCGTGACGGTCGGCATCGGCGCGAGCTCGACGGGAGGCGCGGGCGCGGGCTGGTTCAGGAACGGCAGCGGACCGGGGTCGGCGGCGAGTTCGGAGCTCGTGCCCTCACCCGGCTTCTCCGGCGCGACCGGCTTGATCACCTGGGTGTCGGTCGCGTCGAGGTGCGCGGTGGTCTTCTTGCCGTCGGGCGTGTGGAACAGCTCGGCGGGGAACAGGTCGATGAGCGTCTTGGCCTGCAACGGGTACAGCCGGCGCCGGACCTCGCGCAGGGTGATCCGCTTCGACGGCTCCTTCTTCATCAGCGCGCCGATCACGTCGGCCAGCGGACCGGGGCCGGGCTTCGGCACCTTCCCGTTGACGACCTTGCCGACCGTTTCGAGCGGATCGCCGTCGGCGTCGTAGGGCGGCGAACCCTCGATGGCGGCGAACAGTGTCGCGCCGAGACCCCACAGGTCGGCGGCCGGGACGACGGCGCCGCCGGACGCGACCTCGGGCGCGATGTAGGCGGGCGAACCCAGCATCATCCCGGTGCGGGTCATGGTGGCCTCGGAGACATTGCGCGCGATGCCGAAATCGGTGAGCTTGATGCGGCCGTCACCCGCGACGAGGACGTTGCCCGGTTTGACGTCACGGTGGGTGATGCCGGCGGCGTGCGCGGCTTCGAGCGCGGACGCCACCGCGATCCCGACCGCCGCCGCCTGCTCGACCGTCAGCGGCCCGTGGTCGCGCAGGATGTGCGCGAGGCTGCGCGACGGCAGCAGCTCCATGACCACGAACGGCTCGTCGTTCTCGCGCGCCACGTCGTGCAGGATGATCACGTTCGGGTGACTCAGGACGGCGATCGCGCGGGCTTCGCGCAAGGTCCGTTCGCGCAGTTCGTCGGCCTGCGACGCCGGGACGCCGGGCGGGAGGCGGACTTCCTTGACCGCGACGGGACGGTGCAGGAACTCGTCGTAGGCCGACCAGACCGTGCCCATCGACCCTGATCCGATGACCGAGCGCAACCGATATCGGCCGGCGACCACACGCTTGTCGTCGCCGGGACTCTCGCTGGGCTCGGGGGTGTCGGACGGCACGGCCCAATTGTGTCGTATGCCCGTGTGGCGGACCCATGCGCCGTGCCCTGTCGGAGTGAACGGGGCCGCTCGGACCGCGGCGCCCGCACGGTGCACTGCCGGGCCGTTTCGTGTGATCAGACGGACGACACACGTGACCGGCCGGCATCGCCCCCTGATCACCCCTAGGCGCGACTAGCGTCACAGGTGACGCCACTTGTGGGCCGTTAGCATCGATGGCTATGACGGAAGTGGCCGAGACGGAGTCAGTGCCGACCCCAGGCGAGCCCGACGCGCCCGAGGAGCTGGAACTCGCGGCGGAGTTCCCCGAAGCGAGCCGGGACCAGTGGCGGGAACTCGTGGCCGGCGTGCTCCGCAAGAGCGGCGCCATCGACGAGTCGTTCGACGGCCTGCCCGAAAGCAAGCTCGTCACCCGGACGTACGACGGCCTGGAGATCCAGCCGCTCTACACCGCCGAAGACGCCGTCGAGGGGACAGGTTTCCCCGGTCTTCCGCCGTTCGTGAGAAGTGCCCGGCCCGAGGGCGCGGTGACGACCGGCTGGGACGTCCGTGCCCGGTACGCGCGCCGTGACACCAAGGCCACGAACGCCGCGATCCTCGCCGACCTCGAAGGCGGCGTCAGCTCCATCTGGCTGCGCGCCGGTGCGCAGGGCGTCCCCGTCGCCGATCTGGGTGACGCGCTGAACGAGGTCTACGTCGACCTCGCGCCTGTCGTCCTCGACGCGGGTGACGAGTACGAAGCCGCCGCGAACGAGTTGTTCGCCCTTTTCGCCGAACGCGAGATCCCGGCGAGCGCGGTCACCGCGACCCTCGGCGCCGACCCGATCGGGTCGACCGCGCGCACCGGTTCGGCGCATCCGCTCGCCCCGGCCGCGGAATTGGCGGCACGGGTCGCCGTCAGTCACCCGAAGGTGCGGACGATCGTCGCCGACGGCCTCCCGTTCCACGAGGCGGGCGGCTCGGACGCGCAGGAACTCGGCGCGGCCATCGCCGCGGGTGTCGCGTACCTGCGGGCGCTCACCGAAGCGGGGCTGGACGTCGACACCGCCGCGGGCCAGATCGAATTCCGGCTCGCCGCCACGGCCGACCAGTTCCTCACGATCGCCAAGTTCCGTGCTGCGCGGCGCCTGTGGGCCCGCGTCACCGAGGTTTCCGGCGGCAAGGGCTCGGGTATGCGGCAGCACGCGGTCACCTCGCCCGCGATGCTGACCCAGCGCGACCCGTGGGTGAACATGCTGCGGACCACGCTCGCCTGTTTCGGCGCCGGGGTCGGCGGCGCGGACGCGATCACCGTGCTCCCGTTCGACGCCGCGATCGGCCAGCCGGACGCGTTCTCCGCGCGGATCGCGCGCAACACGCACGCCGTGCTGCTGGAAGAGTCCAAACTGGCCGGTGTCATCGACCCGGCGGGCGGCTCCTGGTACGTCGAGAACCTCACCGAAGACCTGGCGAAGGCCGCGTGGCGCGAGTTCACCGCCATCGAGGCGGCGGGCGGGATCGAGGCGGAACTGGCGTCCGGCGCGCTCGCCGCACGGCTCGCCGAGACCTGGGGGAAGCGGTCGAAGCGGCTCGCGACCCGACGCGATCCGATCACCGGCGTCAGCGAATTCCCCAACCTGACGGAGAAAGCGGTCGTCCGCGACGCCGTCGAAGACCTGCCGGGCGGTGGCCTGCCCCGGCACAGGTACGCGGAAGCGTTCGAGGCGCTGCGAGACCGGGCGGACGCGCATCCGAGCCGTCCTCGCGTCTTCCTCGCCACCCTCGGCCCGGTCGCGGCGCACACCGCGCGGGCGAGTTTCGCGGCGAACCTGTTCCAGGCGGGCGGGATCGAGGCCGTGAACCCCGGTGCGCCCAAGGACATCCCGGCCGTCGTAGCGGAATTCCGGGCCAGCGGAACGAAGATCGCCTGCCTCTGCGGCAGCAACACTTCCTACGCGGAGGAAGCGGACAGCGTCGCGAAGGCGTTGAAGGAAGCCGGTGCCACGTCGGTGCTGCTCGCCGGGAAACCCGGTGACCACCCGGACGTCACGGGCTACCTGTACACGGGCTGCGACGCCCTGGAGATCCTGACCGGCACGTTGACCGAGCTCGGAGTGCAGTGATGACCATCCCGAACTTCGCCGGAATCGAGCTGGGCGGTCCCGACCCCGCCGACCGTCCTCAGTGGACCGAAGCGCTGCACGCCGCCACCGGGAAGGGCCCCGACGCGCTCGCCTGGGAGACGCCCGAAGGCATCGGCGTCAAGCCGGTCTACACCGCGGACGATCTGTCCGGAGTGGACTTCCTCGGCACGTATCCGGGGATCGCGCCGTATCTGCGCGGCCCGTACCCGACGATGTACGTCAACCAGCCGTGGACCATCCGCCAGTACGCGGGTTTCTCCACCGCCGAGGAGTCGAACGCCTTCTACCGCCGGAATCTCGCCGCCGGGCAGAAGGGCCTTTCGGTCGCCTTCGATCTCGCGACGCACCGCGGCTACGACTCCGACCACCCGCGCGTCGCCGGTGACGTCGGCATGGCGGGCGTCGCGATCGACTCGATCTACGACATGCGCCAGCTCTTCGACGGCATCCCGCTCGACAAGATGAGCGTTTCGATGACCATGAACGGCGCCGTCCTGCCGGTGCTCGCGCTGTACGTCGTCGCGGCCGAGGAACAGGGGGTCACGCCGGACAAGCTGGCCGGGACCATCCAGAACGACATCCTCAAGGAGTTCATGGTCCGCAACACCTACATCTACCCGCCGCAGCCGTCGATGCGGATCATCTCGGACATCTTCTCGTTCACCTCGCGGAACATGCCGAAGTACAACTCGATCTCCATCTCCGGCTACCACATGCAGGAAGCCGGGGCGACCGCCGACCTGGAGCTGGCGTACACGCTCGCGGACGGCGTCGAGTACATCCGCGCCGGGGTCGAGGCCGGGCTGGACGTCGACAAGTTCGCACCGCGCCTGTCCTTCTTCTGGGCGATCGGGATGAACTTCTTCATGGAGGTCGCGAAACTCCGCGCGGCGCGGCTTCTGTGGGCGAAGCTGGTGAAGGGCTTCGAGCCCAAGTCGTCGAAGTCCCTGTCGTTGAGGACGCATTCGCAGACGTCGGGCTGGTCGCTGACCGCGCAGGACGTCTACAACAACGTCGTCCGCACCTGCGTCGAGGCGATGGCGGCGACCCAGGGCCACACGCAGTCGTTGCACACCAACGCCCTCGACGAGGCGCTGGCGTTGCCGACCGATTTCTCCGCCCGCATCGCGCGGAACACGCAGTTGTTGCTGCAGCAGGAATCCGGCACCACGCGCGTGATCGACCCGTGGGGCGGCAGCGCGTTCGTCGAGAAGCTGACCTACGACCTCGCGCGCAAGGCGTGGGGCCACATCACCGAGGTCGAGCAGGCCGGCGGGATGGCGAAGGCGATCGACGCCGGTATCCCCAAGCTGCGCATCGAAGAGGCCGCGGCGCGGACGCAGGCGCGGATCGACTCCGGCCGCCAGCCGGTGATCGGCGTCAACAAGTACCAGGTCACCGACGACGAGCAGATCGACGTGCTCAAGGTCGACAACGCGGGCGTGCGGGCGCAGCAGCTGGAGAAACTGCGGCGGCTGCGCGAAGAACGCGACGAGGACGCCACTCAGGACGCGCTGCGGCGGCTCACCGCGGGCGCCGAGTCCGACGGGAACCTGCTCGCGCTGGCCATCGACGCCGCGCGGGCGAAGGCCACCGTCGGCGAGATCTCCGACTCGCTCGAGAAGATCTGGGGGCGCCACTCCGGCCAGATTCGTACCATCTCCGGTGTGTACCGCGAGGAGGTCGGCAAGACCGAGAACGTCGAGCAGGCGCGCGAACTGGTCGAGAAGTTCGCCGAGGAGGAGGGCCGCCGTCCCCGGATCCTGGTCGCGAAGATGGGCCAGGACGGCCACGACCGCGGCCAGAAGGTGATCGCGACCGGCTTCGCCGACATCGGTTTCGACGTCGACGTCGGCCCGCTGTTCTCCACCCCCGGCGAGGTCGCGCGGCAGGCGATCGAGGCGGACGTGCACGTCATCGGCGTCTCGTCGCTGGCCGCCGGGCACCTCTCGCTGGTCCCCGCGCTGCGCGCCGAGCTCGCCGAGCAGGGCCGCGAGGACATCATCGTCGTGGTCGGCGGCGTCATCCCGCCGCAGGACTACGAGGAGCTGCGCGCGGCGGGCGCGGCGGCGATCTTCGGCCCCGGCACGGTGATCGCCGAAGCGGCGATCGACCTCATCGGACAGCTGACCGCCCAGGAGTCCTGAACCTTGCCGCGCAAGATCGACGTCGGGGCGCTCGCCAAAGGTGTCCTCGCGGGCGACCGCGGCCTGCTGTCGCGGGCGATCACGCTCGTCGAGTCCAACCGGGAGGACCACCGGGCGCAGGCGCAGGAGCTGCTGGTCGAGCTGCTTCCGCACGCGGGCGGCGCGCGGCGCGTCGGCATCACCGGCGTTCCCGGTGTCGGCAAGTCGACCTTCATCGACCAGCTCGGCACGGATCTGACCGGGGCCGGGCACAAGGTCGCCGTGCTGGCCGTCGACCCTTCGTCGACGCGGACGGGCGGCTCGATCCTCGGTGACAAGACCCGGATGGCGCGCCTAGCGGTGGACCCGAAGGCGTTCATCCGCCCTTCGCCGACTTCGGGCACGCTCGGCGGCGTCGCGCGGGCGACCCGCGAGACGATCGTGCTGATGGAGGCGGCCGGGTACGACATCGTGCTGGTCGAGACCGTCGGCGTCGGGCAGTCCGAGGTGACCGTGGCGAACATGGTCGACCACTTCCTGTTCCTCACCTTGGCCCGCACGGGCGACCAGTTGCAGGGCATCAAGAAGGGTGTCCTCGAACTGGCGGACGTCATCGCGGTCAACAAGGCCGACGGCGACCACGAACGCGACGCGAAACGCGCTGCCCGCGAACTGGCCGGGGCGCTGCGGATGATCTACGGCCGGGACGCCGAGTGGACGCCCCCGGTGCTGACCTGCAGCGCGCTCACCGACGTCGGGCTCGACGACGTATGGGCCGAAATCGGCCGTCACCGCGACGTTCTGACCGCTTCGGGTGAACTCGACGGACGGCGACGGCGGCAGCAGGTGGAGTGGACCTGGTCGATGGTCCGGGAGCAGCTCCTCGGGCGGCTCGCTTCACATCCGGACGTGCGAGCGGTCGTTCCGGACGTCGAACGGGCGGTCCGGGACGGTGAGCTGACCCCGACGCTGGCCGCGCAACGGATTCTGGAGGCGTTCTCCGGTCCTCCGCGTGGCGGCTGACGCGGGAACCCGGCAGAGTGCAGAATCGGGTTCGCGCCACGCCGTCGAAAGGGAGTCATGCCGAAAAGGTCTCGTCTCGGGCAGCTTGCCGGGCTCGTCGCCGCCGGGCTGGTCGTCTGCGCTCCCGTCGCGCAGGCCGTTGAGATCCAGGCGCCCGCGCCGGTGATCATGCAGGCAGCGGCGGTGCACGAAGCGCTCGAGCAGGCGCCTCCGGGGCCGGTGCTCGACCCCGCCGAGACCGACAAGGCCAACAGCCAGGAGACCAAGCGGAAGATCATCGCGGGCGTCGCCGCGGCCATCCTGCTCGGTCTGGTGATCCTCGGCCGTCGCGCCCGATCCAAGAAAAAGAAGTCCTGAACCGCTACCGGTAAGTAGAAGGACTCTCCGCTTAGCCCGGGCCGAACTCTCGCAGCCGTTCATCGCAGATCCACTACCGGCCACCTCCGCCTCGATCACTCGACGAGCGGCTTGTCATCCGCATGGTGCACGATCTATCGCAAATGCGTATCACAGATCGAACGGCACCCAGCGTGCCTTCAGCGACCACTCGTACGGTGGTAGACGAAGGTGACAGTGTCGCGGGAGGAGGTGCGGCGTGACGGTGCTCGATTCACGTCCGGACATTCCAGGCGACCCCGAGGGTCGCGTCGTTGCCCCTATAGAGGCGCCCACCGCGCTGATCTCCGAGGCCGGCGTCAGCATGGCACCTGTGCATGACCTCGGCGCCGGACGCGGCCCCTTCTGGCTCGACGACTGGCTCCGCGCGAACGCCACCGACGTCGTCGCGTGGCGCCGTCACATCCACGCGCACCCGGAGCTCTCCCGCCACGAGTTCGCCACGACCGAAATGGTCATGTCCCTGCTCCGCTCGGTCGGGCTCAAGCCATGGGTGCTCCCCACCGGCACCGGCGTGGTCTGCGACATCGGCAGCGGCGACCGCTGCGTCGCGCTGCGCGCCGACATGGACGCCCTGCCGCTGACCGAGGCCACAGGGCTCCCGTACGCCTCCAAGACCGACGGCGCCGCGCACATGTGCGGGCACGACGCGCACACCGCGATCCTCCTGGGTGCGGCGCGGGCGCTGGCGGGCGCGCCGGAGCTGCCCGGCCGCGTACGGCTGATCTTCCAGCCCGCCGAGGAGGTCATGCCCGGCGGCGCGCTGGACATGATCGCCGCGGGCGCGATGGAAGGCGTCGAGCGGATCTACGGGCTGCACTGCGACCCGCGGCTCGAGGTCGGCAAGGTCGGCCTGCGCGAAGGCGCGCTGACCTCGGCCGCCGACCTCATCGAGCTGCGGCTCACCTCGCCGGGCGGGCACACCTCGCGGCCGCATCTGACCGCGGACCTGGTGCACGCGCTGGGCACCGTGATCACGTCGCTGCCCGCGGTGCTCTCGCGCCGGGTCGACCCGCGATCCGGGACCGTGCTGGTCTGGGGCGCGGTGCACGCCGGGCAGGCGGCCAACGCCGTCCCTCAGGACGGGGTGCTGCGCGGCACGCTCCGCACCGCGGACCACGAGGTCTGGACGATGCTGGAGCCGCTCGTCGCGTCTTCGGTGGAGTCGCTGCTCGCGCCGACCGGGGTCGGGTTCTCGCTCGACTACCGCCGCGGCGTGCCGCCGGTCGTCTCCGATCCGGAGTCGCACGCGCTGATGCGGGCCGGCGTCGAGGCCGCGTTGGGCGAGACTGCCGTCGCCGGGACCGAGCAGTCGTCCGGCGGCGAGGACTTCGGGTGGTACCTGGAGCACGTCCAGGGCGCCTTCGCTCGCCTCGGCGTCTGGTCCGGTGAAGGCCCGATGGCCGACATCCACCGCCCGACCTTCACCCTCGACGAGCGTTCGCTCCTGTGCGGTGTCCGGACGCTGGTCCACACCGCCCTGGCCACCCTGGCCTGAGTTACGCCTTCAATCACGCGAGTTACGGCTTCAATCACGCGAGTTACGCCTCTGTGCACGGATGTTCGCTCCAACGTGGTCCGAGCATCCGGGCACAGAGTTATCCACAACATGGGCGAGTTATCCACAGCGGGGAAACGTGCCCTTCCCAAGAGCGATCCCGTCGCAGATTCTCGAAGATGTGATCAACTGGGGAGGACTACATGGGGCGGTCTCGCGTAGTGAGGCCGACAAGATCTTGGGGCGGCGTGCCGTCATCGAAGGGCTGGAGCGTGGGGTGCTGGCTCAGCCTTGGCGAGGCGTGATCGTCCACGCGGCAGATCTGCTCAAGTTGCCGACTCTGGCACAGGCGGCACTGCTCGCGGTCGGGCCACCAGCTGTGCTTTCCGGCGCTACTTCTCTTGCTCTGCATGGGCTTTCGGCTGTCGACAGTACGGTCGTCCACCTGACCGTCCCCTACGCGAGACGAGTCCAATCGAGGTCTGGGTTGGTGGTGCACAGGGCCGAATTCCACCCGGACGATGTGCTCGAACTGGACGGACTTCCGGTGTTCTCGTTGGACCGCGCTCTGGCTGACCACCTCTGCGACGGCGACAAGCGAACAGCGTTCGCCGCGCTCGAGGAGGCCATGCACAACCTCCCGCCGGACCATCGTGCCGTGCTCCACTCCAACGTCCGGGATCGCATTCTCGACCGCCGGGACCGACGAGGTATCCACAGGGCACAGATGCTGCTCGCGCACGCGACGGGCGAGGCCGAATCGCCGCCGGAGAGCATTCTTCGCTTGATCGTGGTGGAGGCCGGGCTCCCGGTGCCAGTCGCCCAGTACGAGGTGGTCACCATCGATGGGCGGAAGCTGTATGTGCTCGACCTCGCGTGGCCCGAGCTGCGTATCGCCCTGGAGTACGACGGCTATGCCGCGCATGAGGGCAGGCAGGACTACGACGCGGAGCGGGACGCCCGGATGGCGGCACGCGGATGGATCACGATCCGGGCGGCGGCGGCCGATCTGCGGGATCCACGGCGATTGCTGGCGGACTTACGCGGAGCGTTCGAGCGTCGTTCGGCGCGACTCGCGTGATCAGAGGCGTAACTCGCGTGATTGGAGACGCGACTCGCGTGATTGAGGGCGTAACTCGTGGGTCAGCCGGAGATGCCTTGGCAGGGGCGGGTGCGGAGGGCGTCGACGTAGTCGGCGGGGGCGCCGGCGGCCTCGGCCGCGTCGGCCAGGACGCCGAGGTAGCGCGCGGACGGGAGGCCGCCCTCGTAGGCGTCCAGGACGTACAGCCACGCCAGCACGGAGCCGTCCATGGTCTGCACGCGGAGCCGGATCTTGGAGTGGATGCCCAGCTCGCCGCCTTCCCAGCGGTCGAGGTTGGGTTCGTCCAGCGAGGTGACGTCGTACAGCACCACGAAGACCCGGGAGCCCGGGTCTTCGACGATGGTCGCCAGCGCGCCTTCCCAGCCGAGGTCTTCGCCCCCGAAGGTCAGCCTCCAGCCCTCCAGCCAGCCGGTGCCGGCCATGGGCGAGTGGGGAGCGCGCTCCAACATCTGGGCGGGCTCCATATTGGATCCATACGCGGCATACAACGGCACGGCGACAGCCTAGCGACCCGCCGGTCACCCGGCTGGACGTACATGCCGTGTCCGGCCACTCAATCCGCCCAACGGTCGCCCGCGTACGGTAAACGCAGTCACAGACACCGCTGCGAGGAGGAGACCAGTGACCAAGATCGTGATCATGGGCGGAGGCCCCGCCGGTTACGAAGCGGCACTGGTCGCGGCCCAGCACGGAGCCGACGTCACCATCGTCGAGCGTGACGGCCTCGGCGGCGCGTGCGTGCTCTACGACTGTGTCCCGTCCAAGACGTTCATCGCCTCCTCCGGCGCGCTGGCGAACATGCACGACCTCCGCGAGCTCGGCATCAACACCGACATGGCCGACACCAGCGTCGACCTGCCGACCGTCCACGGCCGGGTGAAGGGCCTCGCGCTCGCGCAGTCCGCCGACATCCGCGCCCGCGTCCAGCGCGAGGGGGTCCGCGTCGTCATCGGCCAGGCCCGCTTCGACGACGAAGAGACCGGGCTCGCCACGCACAAGGTCGCCGTCACCGCCCCCGACGGCTCGACCGAGGTGCTCGACGCCGACGTCGTGCTCATCTCGACCGGCGCCACCCCGCGCGTGCTGCCCGGCGCGGTGCCGGACGGCGAGCGCATCCTCGACTGGCGTCAGCTCTACGACCTGCGCGAGCTGCCCGAGCACCTGGCCGTCATCGGTTCGGGTGTCACCGGCGCCGAGTTCGCCTCGGCCTACACCGAGATGGGTGTCAAGGTCACCGTCGTGTCCAGCCGCGACCGCGTGCTCCCGCACGAGGACGCCGACGCCGCCGCCGTGCTCGAAGAGGTGTTCTCCCAGCGCGGCACCACGGTCGTCAAGCAGGCCCGCGCCGACAAGGTCGAGCGCACCGAAAAGGGCGTCGAGATCCACCTCTCCGACGGCCGCGTGATCGAAGCCAGCCACGCGCTGATGACCGTCGGTTCGGTGCCCAACACCACCGACATCGGCCTGGAGAAGGTCGGCATCGAGCCCGGACCCGGCGGCTTCATCGGCGTCGACCGCGTTTCCCGCACGAGCGCGCCCGGCATCTACGCCGCGGGCGACTGCACCGGGGTGCTCATGCTCGCTTCCGTGGCCAGCATGCAGGGCCGCATCGCGATGTGGCACGCGCTCGGTGAGGGTGTCGCGCCGATCAAGCTCAAGACCGTCGCCGCCAACGTGTTCACCCACCCCGAGATCGCGACCGTCGGCATCAGCCAGCAGGCGATCGACTCGGGTGAGGTGCCCGCCCGCACCATCATGCTCCCGCTCGCGACGAACGCCCGCGCGAAGATGGAAGGCCTGCGACGCGGTTTCGTGAAGCTGTTCTGCCGCCCCGCCACCGGCGTGGTCGTCGGTGGGGTGGTCGTGGCGCCGACGGCGAGCGAACTCATCCTTCCCATCGCGCTCGCCGTCCAGAACCAGCTCACAGTGGAACATCTGGCACTGACATTTTCGGTGTACCCGTCGCTGTCGGGGTCGATCACCGAGGCGGGCCGCCAGTTGATGCGCCACGACGACTTGGACTGATCGCTTCCGGCGAAGCAACCCGCGCGGGGGCGCCCGCGTCTAGCGCGTGTCGGTGTTTCGTTGACAGCTAGGGGTTTCCGTGATTCGCAGGGTTCTCGCCGGAGTGATGGCGATCGGCGCGACGGTGCTGGCGGGGTCGCCGGCCGGTCTCGCTCAGCAACCCGAGCCGGATCCCGGGGTCACGGTGCAGCTCAACGACGACACCGCGTACGAACTCGGGCTCGTCAACAAGTACGTCCACGGCGACTCCAACGTCGCGCTGGCGCGATGCCCCGGCGGTGACGGGCTGAAGGCGCCGAAGTCGACGACGTTCTCTTCGCCGGTGCTGAGCATCGGGAAGTACGACTACGGCCCGCTCATCGGCGTCCCGGCGAACGTCAGTGCCGAGGTCACGCTCAAGGACGGGACCGCGCCCGGCCGCTACCCGCTGACCGTCAATTGCAACGGAAAGTCTTATACGGCAACGTTTTCCGTTCCGTCTCGTCAGGTGAGCGCGGTACCTTCCGGTGCCGCTCACGCGGGCGACGGCAGCATGGCGTCCTGACTTCGTGACCCGGCCGGGGCAACCGACCGGCCGGGTGCGGCGTTTGCCAGGAGTGGCGTGCCGCGGGAGGTGGGCATGAGTGCGAAATGGTGGCGACGGGCACCGCTGGTGCTCGCTGCCGTCCTGGTGGCCGTCCTGGCGACGCTGGCGATCGTCTTGTCCGGTCCCAGGGAGACAGCCGCGCCTCCGGTAAGTGCGGAGCGGACCGCGGTGGAGCCGAGCGCCGAGCCGGAAACCTCCGCCGGAATGCCGAAGGCCGATCCGGTGTCGATCGACGTGCCGAAGATCGAGGCGAAGTCCAGCCTGATCCCGCTCGGGCTCAACGCGGACAACACCATCGAGGTGCCGCCGATCACCCAGCCGATGCAGGCGGGCTGGTACGTGCACGGGCCGACCCCGGGGGAGGTCGGGCCGTCGGTGATCCTCGGGCACGTGGACGGGAACCAGCGGAAGGGGATCTTCTTCCGGCTGAAGGAAATGGCGCCCGGCGACAGGATTTCGGTCGCGCGCGAGGACGGCACGACGGCCGAGTTCGCGGTGACCAAGGTCGAGCGGGTGGCGAAGGACAAGTTCCCCACCGACGCCGTCTACGGCGACACCACCGAACCGGAACTGCGGCTCATCACCTGCGGCGGGGTCTTCGACAAGGCGTCGCGTAACTATCTCGACAACATCATCGTCTTCGCCCGCCTGCTCGCGCGCTGAAGGCAACCGATTCCCTTTCCCGAAGGTGTTCTCGATGCGAGGGCTCGCATCGAGGGAGAAAGATCATGGGAATCAAGGGAATCGTCGCGGGCGCCGGTCTGCTCGCGATGACGGCGGGTGTGCTCCTCGCTCCTCAGGCGTCGGCCACGGCGCCGCCGCCGGACCTGTCGGTCCGCCCGGCGAAGGTCCTGCCGGGGGAGGAGCTGCGATTCAGCGCCACTTGCTTCGGCACGCACTCCGCCGTGACCTCGGCGGGCCTGACCGGTCCGGTCACGCTCGGCGGCCGCCCGGGCTCGGGAAACCATGCCGGGTACGGGAAAGCCGCGGCGAAGAGCGGCAAGTTCAAGGCGAGTTTCCGTTGTGAGGGCTGGCCGGGCCGGCCCGGCGCCAGTGGGACGGCGACCACCGAGTTCGAGATCGTCTGCCCGCCGCCGAAGACGACCACGCCCACCACGCCGCCTTCGAGCAGCAAGCCTCCGTCCAGCAGTGCGCCGTCGTCGAGCTCGGCCGGGGTCGTCCCCGCAGCGTTGACCAAGCCGTGCGGCCCGCCCCAGGTGAAGGTCAAGCCCGCCGGTGCTCCGCAAACCGGCGGCGGCATTTAGTCCTCTGTGCCAAGCGCGTGAAGGCCCCCTTCCCTCGGCTCAGCCGAGGGAAGGGGGCCTTCACGCGCGAAACGCGGGTCAGTCCTCGTCGACCCAGTCGAAGGTCTTCGTGACCGCCTTCTTCCAGTTCCGGTACTCGGATTCGCGGCGGGCCTCGTCCATCGACGGGTCCCACTGCTTGTCCTGCGCCCAGTTGTTGCGGATGTCGTCCTCGCTCGCCCAGAACCCGACCGCGAGGCCGGCCGCGTAGGCGGCACCGAGCGCGGTGGTCTCGTTGACCACCGGCCGGATCACGGGCACGCCGAGGATGTCGGCCTGGAACTGCATGAGCAGCTCGTTGACGACCATGCCGCCGTCGACCTTGAGCGACTTCAGCGGGACACCGGAGTCGGCGTTCATCGCGTCGATCACCTCGCGCGACTGGAACGCCGTCGCCTCCAGGACCGCCCGCGAGATGTGCCCCTTGTTGACGAACCGGGTCAGGCCGACGATCGCGCCGCGGGCGTCGGAACGCCAATACGGCGCGAAGAGACCCGAGAACGCCGGCACGAAGTACGCGCCACCGTTGTCCTCGACGGTCCGGGCGTGCTGCTCGACCTCGGCCGCGGAGCCGATCAGACCGAGGTTGTCCCGCAGCCACTGCACGAGCGAACCGGTGACCGCGATCGAGCCTTCGAGCGCGTACACCGTGTCGTTCGAGCCGATCTTGTAGCAGACCGTGGTGAGCAGCCCGTTGTCCGACATGACCTTCTCGGTGCCGGTGTTGAGCAGCATGAAGTTGCCGGTGCCGTAGGTGTTCTTGGCTTCACCGGGCGACAGGCACGCCTGCCCGAAGGTCGCCGCCTGCTGGTCGCCCAGGATGCCCGAGATCGGGACCCCGGCCAGCGCGCCCTTTTCCCGGACCTTGCCGTAGGTCTCCGACGAGGACCGGATCTCCGGGAGCATCGACAGCGGGATCGTCATCTCTTCGGCGATCTCGGCGTCCCAGGTCAGCGTGTCGAGGTCCATCAGCATGGTCCGCGACGCGTTGGTCGGGTCGGTGACGTGCACGCCGCCGTCGACCCCGCCGGTCATGTTCCACAGCACCCAGGTGTCCATGTTGCCGAAGATCAGGTCACCGGCTTCGGCCTTCGCGCGGGCGCCGTCGACGTTGTCGAGGATCCACTTGATCTTCGGGCCGGAGAAGTAGGTCGCCAGCGGCAGGCCCACCTTCGCGCGGTAGCGCTCCTGCCCGCCGCCGAGCGCGCCCAGGTCGGCGACGATCTTGTCGGTGCGCGTGTCCTGCCAGACGATCGCGTTGTACACCGGCTTGCCGGTGGTGCGATCCCACACCAGCGTGGTCTCGCGCTGGTTGGTGATGCCGACGGCGACGATGTCGCTCGCGACCAGGTCGCCCTTGGCCAGCGCGCCCGCGGCGACGGCCCGCGTGTTCTCCCAGATCTCTTCGGCGTTGTGCTCGACCCAGCCGGCCTTCGGGAAGATCTGCTCGTGTTCCCGCTGGTCGACGGCGACCACCCGGCCGGAGTGGTCGAAGATCATGCAGCGGGTCGACGTGGTGCCCTGGTCGATCGCGGCTACGTACGAAGTCATCGAAAACTCCAGTCTCAGGTGAGGTTGTGGACGGCGAGGAAGAGCAGGGCGGCCAGGGCACCGCCGACCAGCGGGCCGGCGACCGGGACCCAGGAGTAGCCCCAGTTCGGGTTGGCCTTGTTCTTGATGGGCAGCAGGAACGCGTACGCGATGCGCGGGCCGAGGTCACGGGCCGGGTTGATGGCGTAGCCGGTCGGGCCACCGAGGGACTGGCCGATGACCAGCACGACGAACGCCACACCCGCGTAGCCGAGCGCGGAGTTGCCGAAGTTCGGCGTGCCGCCCTCACCCGTGGCGTTGGCGTAGACCGGGCTGAGCAGGATCCACGCGACCAGCACGAAGGTGCCGATGATCTCGGTGACGAGGTTCCACGCCTTGTTCGGGATCTGCGGCGCGGTCGAGAAGATGCCGAGCGTCTCGTCGCGCTGCGGGTGGTCGTCGAACTGCAGTTTGTAGGCGGCCCAGCAGAGCACGGCGCCGAGGATCGCGCCGACCATCTGGCCGGCGAAGTAGATCGGGACGTCCGCCCACTTCGTCTTGTCCGCGATGGCGAGGCCCAGCGTCACCGCGGGGTTCAGGTGCGCGCCGCTCGGCGCCGCGATGCTCGCACCGGCGAAGACCGCGAACGCCCACCCGAGGGTGATCATCACGACGCCACCGTTGTGGCCGTTGTTCTTGCGCAACACGTGGTTGGCGACCACGCCGTTACCCAACAGGATCAGAACCGCCGTTCCCAGCAGCTCCCAGACGAATATGGCTCCTGCACTCACCGCTTGACCTCCACTTTGGACATTCCGCGCAGGGTCGAACACGGTGTGCTACGGCGCCCTTGCCGACCCACGTCCGTGGCACGTTACCGTCGCGTATTTGTTCCTTCCAGGCGTCGCGGGAACCAATCCTTCCAAGATCGACGAGGGTTACGCCACACGTGTCACCCGCATAACGGACCGGTCGCGGCCGATCGTGCGATGCTGGAGCCACAGCGGCACAAGGAGGAATGTCACGTGGCAAGCTCTCAGCGCGAAGCCGAAAACAGCCCCGCCCGGCTGGGACCGCTCAAGCGGGAAGAGTCTTGGCAGCGGCTGGGTGAGGACAAATTCGACCTCGTCGTCATCGGCGGCGGAGTGGTCGGGGCGGGCACGGCGCTCGACGCCGCGACACGCGGCCTGCGGGTCGCCCTCGTCGAAGCGCGCGACCTCGCCTCGGGCACGTCGAGCCGGTCCAGCAAGCTCTTCCACGGCGGGCTCCGTTACCTCGAACAGCTGGAATTCGGCCTGGTGCGGGAAGCTCTGCGGGAACGCGAGCTGATGCTGACGACGATCGCCCCGCATCTGGTGAAGCCGGTCAGCTTCCTGTACCCGCTGACCCACCGGGTCTGGGAGCGTCCGTACACCGCGGCCGGCCTGCTGATGTACGACACGATGGGCGGGGCGCGGTCGGTGCCCGGCCAGAAACACCTGAGCCGCGCGGGCGCGCTGCGGATGGTCCCGGCGCTGAAGCGGTCCGCGTTGATCGGCGGGATCCGTTACTACGACGCGCAAGCTGACGACGCGCGCCACACGATGACCGTCGCCCGCACCGCCGCGCACTACGGCGCCGTGGTGCGCACCTCCACCCAGGTGGTCGGTTTCCTCCGCGAGGCGGACCGTATTTCCGGGGTCCGCGTGCGCGACGTCGAGGACGGCCGCGAGACCGAGATCCACGCCTCCGCGGTGGTCAACTGCACCGGCGTGTGGACCGACGAGCTGCAGCGTCTTTCGGGCGGCCGCGGCCGGTTCCGCGTGCGGGCCAGCAAGGGTGTGCACATCGTCGTCCCGCGCGACCGAATCGTGTCGGAATCGGGCATGATCCTGCGCACCGAGAAGTCCGTGCTGTTCGTCATCCCGTGGCGCAACCACTGGATCGTCGGGACCACCGACACCGACTGGAACCTCGACCTCGCGCATCCCGCGGCGACGAAGCACGACATCGACTACCTCCTCGAACACGTGAACACCGTGCTCGCGACGCCGCTGACGCACGACGACATCGAGGGTGTCTACGCGGGGCTCCGGCCTTTGCTCGCGGGGGAAAGCGAAGAGACGTCGAAGCTCTCGCGTGAGCACGCGGTCGCGCGTGTCGCGCCGGGGCTGGTCGCGATCGCGGGCGGCAAGTACACGACGTACCGGGTGATGGCGGCCGACGCCGTCGACGCCGCGGCCGTCGACCTGCCCGGCAGGCCGCAGTCGTCCATCACGGACAAGGTGCCGCTGCTGGGCGCCGACGGCTATCACGCGCTGGTGAACCAGGCCGACCATCTGGCGGGCGAGCACGGGCTGCACCCGTACCGTGTGCGTCATCTGCTCGACCGCTACGGCTCGATGGTGCACGAGGTCCTCGCGCTCGGCGAAGGACGGCCAGAGCTGCTGAAGCCGCTGGAGCATGCTCCGGACTACCTCTGCGTCGAGGTCGTCTACGCGGCCAGCCACGAGGGCGCGCTTCACCTGGAAGACGTGCTCGCGCGCCGGACGCGGATCTCGATCGAGTACGCGCACCGCGGCGTCGACTGCGCCGCGCAGGTCGCCACGCTGGTGGGCGAGGTGCTCGGCTGGTCGAAGGACGAGGAGAAGCGCGAAGTCGAGGTGTACAAGGCGCGGGTCGAGGCGGAACGGGAGTCCCAGTCGCAGCCGAGCGACGAGGCCGCCGACGCGTTGCGTTCGGCCGCGCCGGAAGCACGCTCGGGGATCATCGAACCGGTGAGTTGACCGTCCGTGCCACGTGGTGTGCCCTGCGCGCGGAGATCGTTGCCTGATCCGGTGAATCTGGCATAGCGTCGGCCGTCCACGCCCTCGCGGCCTTGTCCGCGAACGGGAGAAGTTCGATCAGCGCCCTGCCGACGTCGATCGCGGCCGCGGGCTCCTTGATCAGGCACAGAGACGGAAGGCGGCCTTGTGGTGTTTCTCGACTCGTCGACGTGGACGGACCGGATCTTCGCCGGCGGTTCCTGGGTGCCCGGCACCGGCGGCACCCGGAAGGTCACGGAGCCCGCGACCGGAGCGGTGCTGGGAAGCATCGGGATGGCCTCGGCCGAAGACGCCGCGAAAGCGGCTGAAACGGCGGCCGAGGCGCAGCGGGCTTGGGCGGCGACACCGCACGTCCAGCGGGCCGCGATCCTGCGCAAGGCGGCCACGCTGTGGTCGGAGTACGCCGACGAGATCCGCTGGTGGAACGTCCGCGAGGTCGGCGCCGTGCCGGGAGTCGCGGGTTTTTCGCTGCACGTCGCGGAGCAGGAATGCTACGAAGCGGCGGCCCTGCCCGGACGCCCGTACGGTGAGCTCCTGCCGAGTGAGGAACCGCGTCTTTCGATGGCGCGCCGCGTCCCGGCCGGCGTCGTCACGGTGATCTCGCCGTTCAACATGCCGATCATCCTCGGCATCCGCTCGGTGGCCCCGGCGCTCGCGCTGGGGAACGCGGTCATCCTGAAGCCGGATCCGCGCACCGCCGTCACCGGTGGCGTGGTCCTCGCGCGGATCTTCGAGGAAGCCGGCCTGCCGCCGGGGGTGCTGCAGATGCTGCCGGGCGGCGCGGACGTCGGCGAGACGCTGGTGACGCATCCGGCGGTCCGGGTCATCTCGTTCACCGGGTCGACCGGGGCCGGGCGCAAGGTCGGCGAACTCGCCGGGAAACACCTGAAGCGGGCACACCTGGAGCTGGGCGGGAACTCCGCGCTCATCGTGCTCGACGACGCGGACGTCGACGAAGCCGCCGGAGTCGCCGCGTTCGGGTCCTTCTTCCATCAAGGCCAGATCTGCATGACCACCGGGCGGCACCTGGTGCACGAGCGGCTCTACGACGACTTCGTCGAGCGGCTGGCGGCGAAGGCGGCCGCGCTGCGGGTGGGCGACCCGGCGCGGGACGAGGTCGCGCTCGGGCCGATCATCGACGCCGGGCAGCGGGACAAGATCCACGAGCTGGTCACGGCCAGTGTCTCGGCGGGGGCGCGGGTCGCCGCCGGTGCCGAGTACGACCGGCTGTTCTACTCGGCGACGGTGCTCGCCGACGTTCCGCCGACGGCGCCCGCGGTCGCCCAGGAGATCTTCGGCCCGGTCGCGCCGGTCGTGCGGTTCTCCGACGCGGAGGAGGCCGTCCGCCTCGCGACGGCGAGCGAGTACGGGCTCTCGCTGGGGATCGTCACGCGCGATGTCCTCAAAGGACTGGAGCTCGCCGACCGCGTCCCGACCGGGATCGTGCACATCAACGACCAGACCGTCAGCGATGAGGCGAACAGCCCCTTCGGTGGCGTCGCCGCTTCGGGCACCGGGAGCCGCTTCGGCGGCGCGGCGGCGAACATCGAGGCGTTCACCGAGACCCGATGGGTCACCGTCCGGAACCCGCCCCCGACCTACCCCTTCTGACCCCCGCGTTTCGTCCTCTAGTTGCGGTAGTTCGCACTACGTACTACCGCATTTAGTCCTCTAGTTGCGGTAGTTCGTGTCACGTACTATCGCAACTAGAGGACGAAACGCGGGGAGGGTCAGGCGGTGCGGCGCCAGCGGATGAGGCGTTCCCCGGTCGGGGCCGGGTCCAGTTCGGGCCCGACCAGGGTGAACCCGCATTTGCGGGCGACCGAGGCGGACACCTCGTTGGTCTCCTCGTAGCGGTAGCTGACCTCGCGCAGGCCGAGCCCGCCGAAACCGAAGCGCAAGGCGGCGCTGAGCGCGGTGCTCGCGACCCCCTTGCCCCGCGACGCCGCGCGCACCCAGACCGACGCTTCCGCGTACCCGGAGTCGAGATCGAGGTCCCGCAGACCGACCTCGCCCAGCAGGTCCCCGGTCGTCGGCTCGGCCACCGCCCACGAACAGCGCTCGTCGCCCGCCCACTGGGCGGCGCGCAGCGCGACGTACTCGGTCGCCTCGTCGAGGTCCCGCAATCGGTAGTTCAGGACGTACTTGCGGTGCGTCGGGTCGGCGAAGGCCGCGACAAGCGCCGGACGGTCGTCGAGGGCCTTGTCCGCCCGCAGCTGCCGCAGGTAGTACTCGCCCGCGTTGATCTCCACCGGTTCCACTCTTCGAGGGTAACCGGCCCGTCAGCGGCGACGGCTCATGATCAGCGCGACGGCCAGCGGCAGCAGGAAGACGAGGAACGTCCCTCGGGTGAAGAAGAACAACGCGATCGCGACCGCGGCGGCGATCGGCACCGCGCTGGCCGTCAGCCATTTGGACGGCTGGACCTCGTTCTTCGCGGACGCCTGCGCGACACCGGGCATCGGCGGCAGGGGGAGCAGCGCCGCGGGGCGGGGCGAGGGCAGGTCCGTGAACAGCGGTTCGAGCTCGCTGACCATCCTCGCCGCGCTGACCTTCGCCGACCGCGAGCCGAACTCGTCGAGGTCGAGTCTGCCGGTGCGGACATGCTCTTCCAGCGCTTCGAGCGCGTCTTGGCGTTCGGCGTCGCTCAGCCGCATGTCCGGTCTCTCGGCACTCACGTCCCGAGTCTACGGCCGGATCAGCCGTCGAGTTCCCGTCGGCGCTGCTTCCCGAGCTTCTTGTGGGAGTTCTCCCAGCCCTTGCCCCAGATACCCTCGCCGACGGCGCTGATCCCGATCGGGACGAGGATGAACCACCAGGTGATGCCGGTGGTGATGATGACCGCGATGGTGGCGATGAAAAGGATCGGCAGGAGCGCGCCCATGACGCGCTGCAGCGGGGAGATGCCCGCCCACGGCGACGCCGGTTTCTCCGGTTCGCTCACGACGGTCGTGGGCGTGTCGTAGCGCGGATGCGGTTCGGGCAGGTCGGCGAAGACCTCGGACAGTTCGCCGCGCGTCTTCGCGGCGGTGACCAGCGCGGACCGCTCACCGAACTCGTCGATGTCGATCCTGCCGACGCTCATGTGCTCGCCGAGCGCGGTCAGCGCGGACTCGCGATCCTGGTCGCTGATCCGCAGCCGCGGGGAGGGAACCTCGCTCACCCCTCCGATGGTAGGCCGGGCGAGGCTCGGCCAACCACGGCATCCGCCCATCTTTTCGTCTCGGCGCAAAGGTGTTGTCCCGGTCACGCCGCGGCCTCCACCCTGGTCACGCGTCCGGGACTCGGGCGTGCTCGAGAGGGGGATCTCATGCGGAAGTTCATCACCAAGGTCGCGCTGGCGGCCGGGATCGCGGTCGCCGCGCTGCCGCTCGGCGTGGCGTCGGCCGACGCCACGACCTCGCCGGAGGGAGAGGTCGAGGTGCGCGGCGGTTGCGCCGTCAAGATCTGCGGCACGGTGCTCAACAAGTCCGGCCACGACATCTGGGCGATCCGGACGTTCGACTCGAACGGCCCGAAGCCCGGCACCGAATGGCGGCGGCTCAAGCCCGGCCAGAAGACTCCCAAGGACCAGGACTGGGACGGCGTCTACGTCAAGTGCAAGGCCAAGGGGACGCTGTCCACCTGGACCTTCCCCGGCTTCTGGTGGGACGAGGACTGGAAGGGCAAGGCGGGCTGGTGGTACAAGATCCGTACCCACCAGGACATCCACGTGGAGAAGCAGTACTGCTGACCCGGTGTTCCCGGTGAGTCCACAGTGGACTCACCGGGAACGTGGTCAATCCTTCAGCTCGAACAGCTGGGTACCCTGCGTCACCGCGGCGCCGACCTCGACCGAAAGGCCGGTGACGGTGCCCGCCTTGTGCGCGGTGACCGGGTTCTCCATCTTCATCGCTTCGAGCACGACGACCAGCTCGCCCGCCTCGACCCGCTGACCCTCTTCGACGGCGACCTTGACGATGGTGCCCTGCATCGGCGCGGTGACCGCGTCGCCGCTGACCGCCGCCTTGGTGCCGCCCGCGCGCTTGCGCGGCTTGGCCTTCACGGCCGTCCCGCCGCCGCCACCAGCGTCGAGCGAGAACCCGCCGGGGAGCGACACTTCGAGACGGCGGCCGCCGACCTCGACGACGACGTTCTGCCGCGGCGGCTCTTCCTCGGCTTCGGCGGCTTCCGGTGCCACGAACGGCTCGATGGTGTTCTCGAATTCGGTCTCGATCCAGCGGGTGTGCACGCTGAACCCGTTCTCGTCGCCGACGAAGGCCGGGTCGTCCACGATCACGCGGTGGAACGGCAGGACCGTCGCCATCCCGTCGGCGACCATCTCGGCCAGCGCGCGGCGGCTGCGCTCGAGCGCGTTCTGCCGGTCCGAGCCGGTGACGATCAGCTTCGCGAGCATCGAGTCGAACTGGCCGCCGATCACGCTGCCGGACTCGACGCCCGAGTCGACGCGGACGCCGGGGCCGCTCGGCGCGACGAACTTCGTCACGGTGCCGGGCGCGGGCAGGAAGCCGCGGCCGGCGTCCTCGCCGTTGATGCGGAACTCGATCGAGTGGCCGCGGGGTTCCGGGTCCTCGGTGATCCGCAGCTTCTCGCCGCGCGCGATGCGGAACATCTCGCGCACGAGGTCGAGGCCCGTGGTCTCCTCGGACACCGGGTGCTCGACCTGGAGACGCGTGTTGACCTCCAGGAACGAGATCGTGCCGTCGACGGCGACGAGGTACTCGACGGTCCCGGCGCCGTAATAGCCGGCTTCCTTGCAGATCGCCTTCGCGGATTCGTGGATGCGCTTGCGCTGCTCGTCGGTCAGGTACGGCGCGGGCGCCTCCTCGACCAGCTTCTGGTGGCGGCGCTGCAGCGAACAGTCGCGGGTGCCGACGACGATGGCGTTGCCGTGCTGGTCGGCGAGGACCTGCGCCTCGACGTGACGCGGCTTGTCCAGGTACCGCTCGACGAAGCATTCGCCGCGGCCGAAGGCGGAGATCGCCTCGCGCGTCGCGGATTCGAAGAGCTCCGGGATCTCCTCACGGGTGCGGGCGACCTTCAGTCCGCGGCCGCCGCCGCCGAACGCCGCCTTGATCGCGACCGGCAGACCGTGCTCGTCGGCGAAGGCGATGATTTCGTCGGCGTTCGCGACGGGGTCCTTGGTTCCGGGCACGAGCGGGGCGCCGGCGCGCAGCGCGATGTGGCGCGCGGTGACCTTGTCCCCGAGGTCGCGGATGGCCTGCGGGCTCGGCCCGATCCAGGTCAGCCCGGCGTCGATGACCGCCTGGGCGAAGTCCGCGTTTTCGGAAAGGAACCCGTAGCCGGGGTGGACCGAGTCCGCGCCCGACCGCTTGGCGGCGTCGAGCAGCTTGTCGAAGACGAGGTAGCTCTCGGCCGCGGTGGTGCCGCCGAGGGCGAAGGCCTCGTCCGCGAGGCGGACATGGGGTGCGTCACGGTCCGGTTCGGCGTAGACGGCCACGCTGGTCAGCCCGGCGTCCTTCGCCGCCCTGATCACCCGTACCGCGATTTCCCCGCGGTTCGCGATCAGGATCTTGGTCACCGGACCACCTGTGCCGGCCTGCTCGGTCACGCCGTACCTCCTGCGTTCGCACGTCGGGCCGCCCCGATGCGGCTCGGCAGCAGTTTAGTGAAATTCCCGCCCCGATTAGTGAGAGCAAGGCCACCCGGTGACCTCCGTTTATACCAGCGCGGAGCGGTGGCGCAGTTCTTCCGGAAGGTCGGAATCGAGCACGATCAGGTCGTACGGCTGGGCCTGGTGGACCCGGCCGAGGTGCTCGGATTTGACCAGCGCCCACGGCTGGTGCGGACCGCAGCACTCGACCAGGCGCTGCACGGAACTGAAGGCGATCAGTGCCATCCGGCCGTCCTTGGTGGCGCGGAGTTCGATCTCCGCGCTCGTGTAGTCCTTCGGCTTCTTAGCCGTCGGGAGGAACAGAGCGCTGGGCAGTCCGGGGTTCGTCACAGGAACAACATAGACGTGCACTCTGCGCTAGATCACTTACGCTCTCGGATATGCGGACTCAGGAAGCGCGGGCGCCGGGATCGGTGCTGCTCACCGCGCTGCTGGCGGTGGTGGTGACGGCGGGCGTGATCGTGGCCGTGGTCCTGCTCCGTCCCGCCGCTCCGGCGCCCGACGGCGCCCCTGGCGTGCCGCCGGTGTCCGACGGTGCCCCCAGCGTCAACTGCGGTGCCTCCGCCTGCCGGGAGATCGGCGCGATGACCGTCGGCGGGCTGCCGGTCGTGCTGCTGGCCGACGACGCGGGCAAGGAGGGGGTGGTCCGGATCGGCGCGGACACCGTGTACCCGCTGATGCTCAACGACATGGGGGTCACCCTGAAGGGCGATTCTCTGCGCTGCGTCGATGGCACGACGCCGGTGTGCCTGGTGCGCGGCGACGCGGGCGGCGGCTCGGCGGGCGAGTTGTTCGTCGCGCGCGGCGGGGTCTGGCGGGACACCGGGAAGCCCTATTTCTCCGACGCCGGGACGGTCGCCCTGAACGACGTGACCGCCGACGGGATCGCGGACGTCATCGTCGTGCGGCACGAATGCCCCGGCGCGCAGTCCGGCTCGGCGCGATGCCAGGCGGCGCCCGTGCTCGCGGAGGTCTACGACGTCGCGCGCGGCTCGGTGGGTTGCACGCGCCGGTACACCGCGCCCTCGGAGCTGCGGGGGTGGCCGGACGTGCGGTTGACGAAGGCGGATCTGCGGGCTTGCCCCTGAGGGGAGCAAGGGACGAACGCGCCTGAAGGCCCCCTTCCCTCGGCTCAGCCGAGGGAAGGGGGCCTTCACGCGCTCAAAGAAGCGTCACGCACCCGCGGTGGCAGGCTCCTTGGCGGAGGTAGTGGCCGCTTCGCCATCTGGAGTCGGCGAAGGGTCCGTCGGCGAGTTGAGCACGTCGTCGTCCAGCAGACCTTCGCCCCGGGCGACGACCACCGGCACGACGATCTGGCCGGCGACGTTGGTCGCGGTCCGCATCATGTCCATGATCGGGTTCACCGAGTAGATCAGCGCGATCCCGAGCGCCACCTGCTGCGCGTCGAGCCCGATGAACGCGGTGGTCAGGGTCAGCGCGGTCAGCCAGCCGGTGGTACCCGCGGTGGCCAGCGCGCCGAGCACGGCGACCACGACGATCCCCACGTACTGCCAGATGTTCAGCGACACCCCGGACAGGTTCGCGATGAAGATGGCGCCGATCGCGGGGAACACCGCGGCGCAGCCGTCCATCTTCGTGGCGCTGCCCAGCGGAGTCGCGAAGGCGGCGTACGCGGGCTGGACACCCAGGTTCACGGCGGACTGCCGGGTGAGAGGGAGCGTCGCGGCCGAAGACTGCGAAGCGAACGCGAACTGGATCGCCGTGCCCGCCTTCGAGAAGAACTTGAGCGGGCTGACCTTCGCCACGAACTGCAGCAGGATCGGGTAGACCACCAGCAGCACCACCAAGCAGCCGACGTACACCGCGAGCGTGGTGGTGAACAGCGGCCGGAACAGGGCGTCACCGTAGTTCGCGACCGCGGCGCCGATCAGGCCGACGATGCCGATCGGGGCGAGCCGGACGATCCAGCCGAGGTAGCGCTGGATGATCTCGAAGACGCTGGTGGTGAAGTCGACGAACGGCTTGGCCTTGTCGCCGAGGCTGTAGGCGGCCGCGCCGATGAGCACGGCGAGGAACAGCACCTGCAGCGTCTCGCCCTCGGTGAAGGCGGTGAAGAAGTTCTTGGGCAGCAGGCCTTCGACGAAGGCGCTCCAGGAACCCCAGTTCTCGGTGCTCTTGGCGGCCCTGTCCGCGTTCTTCGCCGTCGCGGCGACGCCCTCGCCGAGGCCCCCGCTGCCCGGGTTGAACAGCTTGGCGACGGCGATGCCGATCAGGGACGCGATGAACGAGGTGATCGCGAACCACAGGACGGTCTTGCCGCCCAGCCGCGCGGCCTTCTTGCCGCCACCGAGGTTGCGCAGGCTGTTGATGCCGACCACGATCGCCGTGAAGACCAGCGGGATCACCGCGATCTGCAGCAGCGTCGTGAAGATCGTGCCGATCTGGTCGAGCAGGTCGGTCAGCCAGCTCGCCTCGGTCGTCCTGGCGAGCACGCCGAGCAGGGCGCCCACGACGAGCGAGCCGAGGACCGCCGCCGCGAAGACCTTTGGCCTTGTGTAGGTCCGAATGAAAGACACGGGGCGACTCCGGTGCGTGAAAGTTTCCTGATTTCCCGAACGTGAAGAACGTTCGGCGAGGCAGGACTCTTCCGGATCACCCGTTCGTGTGGGAGTCGTCTCAGGATGCGGGACGAGTCCACAGATCGATGACGCTCACGCCGACCTCGGCCAGCAAACGCCGCGTCAGCGGGAGGCTGATCCCGATGACGCTCGAGAAATCGCCGTCGATGCCCTCGACGAACCAGCCGCCGAGCCCGTCGAGGGTGAAGCCGCCGGCCACCTGAAGCGGCTCCCCGGAGGCGATGTACGCCTCGATTTCTTCTTGCGACGGCGTGCCGAAGCGAACAGTGGTGCCTTCGGTGCCGGACGCTTCTTTCGTCTTCACGCCGTTCTCGACATGGATGATCGCGTGGCCGGTCAGAAGTTCACCGGTCTTGCCCGCCATCGACGCCCAGCGCTCGCGCGCGGCTTCCGGCGTGATCGGCTTCCCGACCATCTCGCCGTTGATCGACAGCATCGAATCGCAGCCCACGATCACCAGGTCACCGTGGCCGCCGAGCGCCTCGAAAACCGCTTCGGCCTTCGCGGCGGCGAGCGCGCGGACCAGCTCCTCGGGAGCCGGATCGGTCAGGGACGCGGCGACCGCGTCCTCGTCGACGCCGGACACGACGACGCTCGGGTCGAAGCCCGCGGAACGCAGGACACCGAGGCGGGCGGGGGACTGGGAAGCGAGGACGAAACGCACCAGGGGAAGGTACTCGACAGCCCGCTGTTGCCTAATTGTGACCTGGGACACGGGTACGTGGAGCTAGTTTGTTGTGGCGCGCAACATATGGATTGTTCGAGCTACGGAGGAACCAATGTCGCCCCGCCTCCGCGTCAGAAGATCACTTCGCACGACGCAAACCACAGTGCTCGCAGGACTTCTCCTGGCCGGTACGGCCCTGGCGCCGGTGGCGTCCGCCGCCCCGGGGCCGGTTTACAAGAATCCTCACGCATCGACGTCCGCGCGGGTGAACGACCTGCTCGAGCGGATGAGCCTCGACGACAAGATCGGCCAGATGACGCAGGCCGAACGCGGTGCCGTAACGCCCGAGCAGGCCGCCGCGCTCAAATTGGGGTCACTGCTCTCCGGTGGCGGCTCCGTGCCCGCCAGCAACACGCCGAACGGGTGGGCCGACATGGTCGACTCGTACCAGAAGGCGGCGATCTCGACGCCGCTCGGCATTCCCACGCTCTACGGCGTCGATGCCGTGCACGGCCACAACAACGTCTACGGCGCGACGATCTTCCCGCACAACATCGGCCTCGGTGCGGCCAACAATCCGCGCCTGGTCGAGAAAATCGGCCGCGCGACGGCGCTGGAGGTCGCGGGAACCGGTCCGCAGTGGGACTTTTCGCCGTGCCTGTGCGTCGCCCGTGACGATCGGTGGGGCCGGACCTACGAATCGTTCGGCGAATCCCCGCGTGACGCCATCGCGAACGCGTCGGCCATCACCGGGCTTCAGGGGCGCAGGCTCGGCGAGAAACCGGGATCCGTGCTCGCGACGGCGAAACACTACGTCGGCGACGGCGGCACGACCAACGGCGTCGATCAGGGCAACACCGAAGTGAGCGAACGCGAACTGCGCCAGATCCATCTGCCGCCGTTCCGGGAGGCGATCGACCGCGGGGTCGGCTCGGTGATGATCTCGTTCTCCAGCTTCCAGGGGGTGCGCATGCACGCCGAGAAGTACCTCATCACCGACGTCCTCAAGAAGGAGCTGCGGTTTCGCGGGCTGGTGATCTCGGACTACAACGCGATCAACCAGATCGACGGCAAGGAGGGCTTCACTCCCGAAGAGGTGCGGCTCTCGGTCAACGCGGGCATCGACATGTTCATGGTCCCGTGGGACGCGCCGCAGTTCATCGCCTACCTCAAGGCCGAAGTCGAAGCCGGCCGCGTTTCGCGCGACCGGATCGACGACGCGAACCGCCGCATCCTGGCGGAGAAGTTCAAGCTCGGCCTGTTCGAGCATCCGTACACCGACCGTTCGCTCCAGAAGACGTTCGGCAGCAAGGAACATCGTGAACTGGCCCGGCAGGCCGTCCGTGAATCCCAGGTGCTGCTGAAGAACGACGGTGTGCTGCCACTGGCGAAGAAGAACAACAAGATCTTCGTCGCGGGCAAGAACGCGCACGACATCGGCAACCAGGCGGGCGGCTGGACGCTCACCTGGCAAGGGCAGAGCGGCCCGGTGATCCCGGGCACGACCATCCTCGACGGGATCAAGTCGGGGGCGGGGAAGGGAACCACGGTGACCTATGACCGTGCGGGTGACGGAATCGACGGCAGTTACCAGGTCGCCCTCGCCGTGGTGGGCGAAACGCCGTACGCCGAAGGACAGGGAGACCGGCCGAACGGCTTCGGGCTCGACGCGGAAGACCTCGCCACGATCGCCAAGCTGAAGGCGTCCGGAGTCCCGGTCGTCGTGGTGACCGTGTCGGGGCGCCCGCTCGACATCGCCGCGCAGCTGCCGCAGTTCGACGGGCTCCTCGCCGCCTGGCTCCCGGGCAGCGAAGGCGCCGGTGTCGCCGATGTCCTTTACGGCGACTACAACCCGACCGGGAAGCTGACGTTCAGCTGGCCGGCCAGCGCGGCGCAGGAACCGGTGAACGTCGGTGACGGCAAGAAGGCGCTGTACCCGTACGGCTACGGCCTGCGATACCGCCGGTAGGTCTCGTGAGTGGTAAGGACGGTTCTAACCGTCCTTACCACTCACGAGACCAGCGGTGGTACTCGATGGCCGCGATCGAGTTCTCGAGCTGTTCGAACGTCGGCGCGGGGAGGGCGCCGTTGAAGACGATGGTCAGGCTCTTCCGCGGGATGTTGATGACGTACGGATCGACGTCGAGTTCTTCGCAGTGGCTCCGCAGGACGGCCGTCCAGTGGTCGAGGTCTTCGTCCTCGCCGAGGTGCTCCCACCGCGCGACGATCCAGTTGCCGTTGAGCAGCTGGCCCGCCATCTCCCGTGGATGGTGGACCATGTACGGCTCGGCGACGTCGTTCATCGTCCGAGGTGCTCGAGGAGCGCGGCGAAGGACTCGGCCGGAAGCACCAGGATCGGCCGGATCTCGTCCGGCATCGCCCACTGTTTGGTGTCCCGGATCCCGACCAGGCCGGGCGCGGCGCCGACTTCGACGCAGGCGTTCTCTTCCCAGTGCGTGTAGGTCGACTTGTGCCAGCCGGTCATGTTCTCGTGCCAGGTGGTCATCGGAGGCCCTTTCCCCAGTGACTGTTTCGGCAAGTAGACGGGTTGCGCGGCAGCAAGGTTGGCGAGATCGGGTGATCTGCGCCCGCTGGTCGGTGAACGGCTTCGGTGATCGCGTTCGGCGCACGAAAAGGCACCTTCACCGACAGCTGCTTTACTCACGATGCACTCTCGGAGTGCATAGCGCAAAGGGTCTTAGGTCACCGAAGTGAATCGGCCGCGAGCTGTCGGTAGTCGGCGGCGATCCGTGTCAGATGCGAGCAGGCGATGTCGCCGTAGGTGGCGTAGTGCTCGACTTCGGCGAAGTTCTTCTCGTAGTCGGCCACTTCGCGCTCGTCCGTGACGAGCGCCGTGGCCGTCTGGGTGCCGAGGAGCACCGCGCGCGAATCGTAGATGTCGAAACCGTGGAGGACCGGGACCGAGACCGGGGCGGTCCACGGGATCACGCCCAGGCGCACCCGGCCCTGCCGGGACACCTCGACGAGGTGATCGAGCTGGGCCAGCATCGTCGCCGCGCCGCCCATGTTCCAGCGGAGGGCGCCTTCGGTGAGCACGAAGTGGAACTCGCGGTTCGAGTCGAGGATCCGCTGGCGCTCCAGCCTGGCCTCCACCGTCTGGTCGCGTTCGCCGGCGGGCAGTGAATCACCGAACAGGGCGGTGATGTAGTCGCGGGTCTGAAGCAGCCCGAACACGATGGTCGGCTGGAAACTCCGGATCCGGGCGGACGCCGACTCGATCTTGCCGATGCGCTGCTGCATCCGCCAGGCACCGCGCTGGAGGACGACGCGGGCGGACGACGCCTCTTCACGGAGATCCCGCGTGATCGCGACGAGCGTCCGCCGGACCTTCGCGGGCGCGCGGTAGACGCGGCACAGCGCGACGACCTGGTCCTCGGTCGGCATGAACGCGCCGGTTTCGACCCGCGAGACCTTCGACTGGCTGAGGCCGGTGAGCCTGGCCGCTTCGGTACCGGACAACCCGGCGGCTTTGCGCAGACGGCGCAATTCGGTGGAGAGGTGGTCCTGGTTCGTCACGCACGGCTTTCTGGGGCGAGCACGGTCAGCGGATCCGTCACGATAGCCCGCGAAGCCGCTTTCAGCGAGGGAGCGCCGAAGCCCGCCAGGCCCCTTCGCCGGGCGCGAGCGGCGCCCGGACGAGCGAAGCCTTGTCCGCCCACCACGATTCCCGTTTCGCGGCCGGTTCCGGTGCCCGCGCGCCGGCCGCCGCCGCGACGACGGCGGTCAGCGCGGCGAGTTCGGCGTCGTCCGGGTTGCCCCGGACGACGCGCAGCAGCGGGGTTTCGGGCGCGGTCACAGCGGGATGTTCCCGTGCTTCTTGGGCGGCAGCGTCTCCCGTTTGCCCTGGAGCAGCGAGAGCGCCTTCGCGATGTGGCCGCGGGTGTGCGCGGGCACGATCACCGAGTCGACGTAGCCGCGCTCGGCCGCCGCGTACGGGTTCAGGAGCGTGTCTTCGTACTCCTGGATCAGCTCGGCGCGGAGCGCGTCGACGTCCTTGCCGTCGGCGGCGGCCGCGGCGAGGGTCTTGCGGTGCACGATATTCGCCGCGCCCTGCGCGCCCATGACCGCGACCTGCGCCGTCGGCCAGGCCAGGTTGATGTCCGCGCCGAGGTGCTTCGAACCCATGACGTCGTACGCGCCGCCGTACGCCTTGCGGGTGATGACGGTGATGAGCGGGACGGTCGCTTCGGCGTAGGCGTAGATCAGCTTCGCGCCGCGCCGGATGATGCCGTTCCACTCCTGGTCGGTGCCGGGCAGGAAACCCGGGACGTCCACGAAGGTCAGCACGGGGATGTTGAACGCGTCGCAGGTGCGCACGAAACGCGCGGCCTTCTCGGACGCGTCGATGTCGAGGCAGCCGGCGAACTGGGTCGGCTGGTTCGCCACGATGCCGACGCTGCGCCCGTCCACCCGGCCGAAGCCGACCAGGATGTTAGGCGCGAACAGCTCGTGCACCTCGAGGAAATCGCCGTCGTCGACGACGCGGTTGATGACCTCGTGCATGTCGTACGGCTGGTTCGGCGAGTCCGGGATCAGCGTGTCGAGTTCGCGGTCGGACTCGCTGACGTCGTCGAAGAATCCCCCGGGCGCGGAGTCTGTCTCGAAGAGCGGCGCCTCGGACAGGTTGTTCGCCGGGAGGAACGAAAGCAGCTCCTTGACGTAGGCGATCGCGTCCTCGTCGTCGGACCCGAGGTAGTGCGCGTTGCCCGAACGGGTGTTGTGCGTGCGCCCGCCGCCGAGTTCCTCGAAGGAGACCTCTTCACCCGTCACGGTCTTCACGACGTCGGGACCGGTGATGAACATGTGCGAGGTCTTGTCGACCATCACCACGAAATCGGTCAGTGCGGGGGAGTAGACGTGCCCGCCCGCGTTGGCGCCCATGATCAGCGAGATCTGCGGGATGACGCCGGACGCCTTGACGTTGCGGTTGAAGATCTCGCCGTACAGCCCGAGCGAGACGACGCCTTCCTGGATCCGCGCGCCGCCGCCCTCGTTGATGCCGATGATCGGGCGGCCGGTCTTGATCGCCAGGTCCATCACCTTGACGATCTTCTCGCCGTACACCTCACCGAGTGAACCGCCGAAGACCGTGACGTCCTGGCTGAACACGCACACCGGACGGCCGTCGACGGTGCCGTAGCCGGTGACGACGCCGTCGCCGTAGGGCCGGTTCTTCTCCTGGCCGAAGTTGACCGAGCGGTGCTTCGCGAGCTCGTCGAGCTCGACGAAGGAGCCCTCGTCCAGGAGCAGGTCGATCCGCTCGCGGGCGGTCTTCTTGCCCTTGGCGTGCTGTTTCTCCACCGCCCTCGCGGAACCCGCGTGGACCGCCTCGTCGTACCGGCGGTACAGGTCGGCCAGCTTGCCGGCCGTGGTGTGGATGTCCGGTTCGTCCTCGGGCGGCGTCCCGAGCGGCTCCGTCGCACTGCTCATGAAACCGCAGCCTAGCTACTCGACGGTCACTTCGCGTGTGGCGTAGGCAACGTCCGGTCTTCGGGGGCGGGGCCGGGTGGGGTGCCGCGAAAGCCACTTTCGCGACGTCTGATGTCCTGAAAGTGGCTTTCGCGACATGTCCGTGAGGATTCACGTGACTGGGCGGACGTCACTGGACTGAGGCCCGCACCAGCCCGGACTCGTAAGCCGCGATCACCAGCTGTGCCCGGTCCCGCGCCGCGAGCTTGTGCAGGAGGTGGCCGATATGCGTCTTCACCGTCGCCAGCCCGAGGTGCAGGGTCCCGGCGATCTCGTCGTTCGACAGGCCGCGCGCGATCAGGCTCAGCACCTCGCGTTCACGCGTGGTGATGTTGTCCAGCGAAGCCGCGACGCGCTGACCGGGGTCCGGCAGCCGGGCGAACTCGGCGATGAGCCTTCGCGTGATCGACGGGGCGAGCAGTCCCTCGCCCGCCGCGACGACCCGGATCGCGCTCAGCAGTTCGGCGGGCGGCGTGTCCTTCAGCAGGAATCCGCTCGCGCCCGCGCGCAGCGCCGAATAGACGTAGGCGTCGAGGTCGAACGTGGTCAGCATCAGCACGTGGACGCCTTCGGTGGCGGCCGACGCGCAGATCCGCCGGGTCGCTTCGATCCCGTCCAGTTCGGGCATGCGGACGTCCATCAGCACGACGTCGGGGCGTTCCTTCTCGGCGAGTTCCGCGGCCTCCGCGCCGTCGCTCGCCTCTCCGACGACTTCGAGGTCCGGCGCGCTGTCGACGAGCACGCGGAAACTGCCGCGCAGCAACGCCTGGTCGTCGGCGATCAGTACGCGGATCATCGTGTCCCCATTTCCTTGGCGGCGTACGGCAACCGCGCGAACACCCGGAATCCCCCGGCGGGCACCGGGCCCGCTGCGAAGTCACCACCGTAGACGGCGACGCGTTCGCGCATGCCGATCAAGCCGTGCCCGCCCACGGCTGGTGGTGAGACTTCGCCACGCCCGTCGTCGACGATCTCGACGCTGACCTCGCCGGGGCCTTCGGTGATCGTGACGCGGCAGGCGGACGGTCCCGCGTGCTTCACGACGTTGGTCACCGCCTCCTGCGTGATGCGGTAGACCGAAAGCGCGACACCTTCGGGGAGGTCGTCCACCACCTCGCCGGTCAGCTCCACGCGCACCCCGGCCTGTCCGGCGCGTTCGGCCAGGGTCCGCAGATCGGCGAGTTTCGGCGCGGGGCCGAGCGCGGCTTCGGGCGTCCCGTCACCGGAACGGAGGACTCCGAGCATCCGCCGGAGTTCGACGAGCGTCTCCCGGCTGGTGAGTTCGATGACCCGCAACGCTTCGCGGGCTTCTTCGGGCTGTTCCCTCGCGACGTGGTTGCCGACGGCCGCCTTGACCGCGATCAGGCTCATGCTGTGCGCGACGACGTCGTGCATTTCGCGCGCGATCCGCAGCCGTTCGTCGGAAACCGCCTGGTCGGCCTGGGTTTCGGCGAGCTGGGCCAGGTTCGCGCGCCGTTGCCGCGTCATCCAGCCGAGTGCCCACGAGCCCGCCACGCCGCCGCCCGCGAAGGCCGTCGACGCGATCGTGTTCGGCCCGAGCCGCAGGAACTCGAAGATCATGACGACGACCAGGCCGAGACCCATCGCGATCAGCGAGCGGGTGCGCGGATGTTCCAGCGCCACGGTGTACAGCGCGCAGGCGGTGGCCAGGAGCGCGGCCGGGCCCAGCCCGTTGCCGGCGAGCAGGGCCGGGACCAGGCTGCCGAGGCCGAGGCCGTAGGCGACCAGGGGCCGATGGCGCCGCAGCGCGATCGCGATCCCGCTGGCGGCCACCGTCGCCCAGGCGAGCCACATCGGGATGGCGACGAGGAACGTCCAGGTCCCCGCCGCCAGGTTCCCGCCGACGGCCACGACGAGCACCAGCGCGAGGAACGCGTCGATCGTGTACGCCACCCGTTGGGGGAGCGCCGACGGCTGTTTCATACGGCGAACTCAACCAGAAGGGCGGCGCGTGCGCGTCCGTCCGGCGGAGGTCATCCCCTGGGTGGAGATCAGCTTCCCTGAGTCGCCGCGAAGAACCCCTTCAGCTTCTCCCGCCAGCTCCGCAGCGCTTCGGGTACGACGTCGTCCTGTCCGGCGGGGACGGTCTGGGTCACCTCGACCATGGTGCCGTCGAGTTCGGAATGGCTGAACTCCCAGCGGACGATCCCTCCCCGTGGCAGCGAAAACTCCAGCAGCCGCGGCGGTTCCTCGCGGAGGACCGTGCCCTCGGCCGGTTCGGCGGTGAGCCGGGTCCAGATCTCGTCGAGCGGTTTCCAGACCAGGTCGCGACGGAAGCGGATCACCTTGCCGTCATCGGTTTCCAGGACTTCGCCCTCGGCGAGCCCGAACTCTTCGGTGTAGGCCTCGATCGGGCCGGCCCAGTCGGCCGACGGCTCATGGTCCACGCCGTCGAGCAGGGCGACGAGCGCCACCAGGCAGCTGTCCCAGCCGGCGGCCGTGCGGGGTGCCGCGATCTTGGCGATGGCGGGTTCACCACGGCCGAACGTATGCGTGAAGAGCAGACGGCTGCCGTCGCCGTCCGGAGTGATCTCCCAGCGCAGCACGTCGTCGTTCCAGCTGAACGCGAACACGCGGGGTTCGTCGGCTTCGAGGACTTCGCCCGCGGTCGGGGCCTCTTCGCCCTCGAAGCCGAACTCGATCTTTCCGCCCGGCCGCAGGTCGACCGTGACCGTCGCGGGAAACCACTTCGCGAGCTTCGACGGTTCGGTGATCGCCTGCCAGACATGCTCCGGCCGGTCCGCGAGACGCCGTTCCATCCGCAGCGCGGGACGTTCCCCGTCGGTCTCCAACCGGGCGCGAGAGTTCACGGTTACCCCCTTATGTGCTTGGACGCTAATATAACCACGGGCTAATATTCGGTCAAGTGTCGAGGTGGACGCCGATCCCGCCGCGCCCCGGCGCGAGTTCCGGGCGCAGGACCAGATCGTCGTCGTAATCGCCCCCGTTCTGGTGGCGGAACGGGATCGGTTCCTGAGTGGACAGTGTCCGCAGCCGTGCGCGCAGCGACGCGGCGGCCGCTTCGTAGTGCTCGGGCGAAACACGGTCGGCGCCGCAGATCGTCAGCGGGGGAAGCACGGACATGCCCGTGTACCAGAGTGTCCCGTGCTGCAAGGGGAACAGCAGGTCGCCGAGTTCGCCGTTCACCCCGCGCGGGCCGATCGTGGCCTCCGGCGCGCCCGCGGTCAGCACGACCATGGCGCGTTTCCCGGCCAGCGCGCCTTCTCCGTAGCGCGCCGTCCTGCCGTCGGGGCGCTGGACGCCGTAGGCGAAACCCTTGACGAAAACGCGGTCGAACCAGCCCTTGAGGATGGCGGGCATTCCGTACCACCACAGGGGGAATTGGATGATCACGGTGTCCGCCCAGGTCAGTTTTCCGTGCTCGGCGCGGATGTCCTCGCCGAGCTCGCCGGTCTCGAAGGCCTTCTTCGACGTCGAGCCGACGATGAGCCGGTCCGGGGAAGCGGCCCGGCCGAAGTCGCCGGCGTCGACGACCGCCTTCCACTTCATCGCGTACAGATCGGATTCCCGGACGTCGGCGCCCTGCGCCCGGAGGGTGCGCAATCCTTCGTCGCGCAGCGAGCCACTGAGGGAGCGGGGTTCCGGATGGGCGTAGATCCACAGCACGTTCATGAACCCACCGTCGCGCGTTCTCCCGGCCGGGACGAGTGGCCCGATGGACAACATGTGCAAGAATCGAGCCATGGCCTTCTTCGAGCATCCCGGCCGTCATCGGGTCGCCGTCCTGGTCCGCCACGGAATGCTGGTGATGGAGCTCGGCATCGTCGCCCGCCTGTTCGGCACGGCCAAGTCCGCCGACGGCGAGCCGCTCTACGAGGTCGTCACCTGCACGCCTGAGCCTGGGCGGATCCGGACCGACGCCGACGTCACGATCTCGGTCGCGCTCGGGCCGGAGGTGCTGGCCGAGGCCGACACCGTGGTCATCCCGGCGTCGTCCACCGAGTACGAACCGTCGGGGCACGACCTCACCGAGCCGCTCGCGCGGGCGCTGGAGCTGATCAGGCCGGAGGCCAGGATCGCGTCGATCTGCACGGGTGCCTTCGTGCTCGCCGCCGCCGGCCTGCTCGATGGCCGGAGGGCGACCACGCACTGGCGTTCGGCGCTGGACTTCCAGGCGAAGTTCCCGAAGGTCGATCTCGATCCCAACGTGCTCTACACCGACGACGGGAACGTCCTGACCGCGGCGGGCGTGGCGTCCGGGATCGATCTGTGCCTGCACATGATCCGCTGCGATCACGGTGCCGCGGTCGCGAACGAGGTCGCGCGCGGGACGGTCGTCTCGCCGCATCGCGAGGGCGGGCAGGCACAGTTCATCCGGAGGCCGGTGCCGGAACCGCAGTCCTCCTCGACGGCGGCCGCGCGGGCCTGGGCGCTCGAGAACCTCGGCAGGCCGTTGACGTTGCGTGAGCTGGCGGCGAAAGAGGCGATGAGCACGAGGACCTTCACGCGGCGATTCCGCGACGAAGTCGGGATTTCGGCGTTGCAGTGGCTGACCCAGCAGCGGATCGAACGGGCCCGTCAGCTGCTCGAAGAGACCGATCTGCCGGTGGACAAGGTCGCCGCCGAAGCGGGCTTCGGCACCGCCGCGTCGCTGCGCCAGCATCTGCAGGCGGCCTTGGGGGTCTCGCCGAGCGCTTACCGGAACACCTTCCGCGAAGCCGTCTGAAATCTGCTGACCGCCTGGTAACTTACCCAGAGATAAGTTCCGGAGGTGGTTCGTGAAGGCCCTCAAGCTCGCCGAACGGGTGTTGTTCGCCGCTGCCGCGATCGGCACGGTGTACTCCGCGAGGACAGGCAATCGGAAGCTGCAGCTCGTGACCAAGCCGGCCGCGGTCCCGGTGCTCGCCGCCAGGGTCGCGCGCTCGCGGGGGCTCGCGGCGGGGGAGAAGGGCCTGCTCGTCGCCGCGTTGATCGCGGCGGGCGCGGGCGATCACTTCATGGGCCGATCCGACGAGGACGGCCAGTTGATCAAGGGCGCGACGTCGTTCGGTGTCATGCAGGTGCTGTACTCCGCGCTGCTGTGGCGTCGCGGTGCCCGTCCGCGCGCGGCGACCGCGCCGCCCCGGCTGGCGGCGTGGGCGGCGGCCGCGGTCGCGATGGCGTTGCCGAAGCCCTCTCCGGTCTCTTCGGTGCTTTCGGTCTACGGAGGCCTGTTGAGCACGACGTCGACCCTTGCGGCCGACCCGGCGCTGGCGCCGAAGGCCAAGGTCTCGGGCGGGATGGTGATCCCGTCGGGTGACCGCCGCACCTGGATCGCGGCCGGCGCGCTGCTGTTCTCCGCGTCGGATCTGGCGATCCTGATCCGACGCGATTTCGTCACCAGTGAGCGGGTGCGGGCCAACCTTGAAACCTTCGTGCTGACGTCGTATCTCGCGTCGCAGTGGCTGCTCGTCGAGGGCATGACCGCCGAAGACTGAAAACTTAAGCATCTACTTGACTAAAGCTCGGCGTGGGCGGATAGTTAAGCATGTGCCTAACCAAAGCATGGACCAGGTGTTCAAGGCGCTTTCCGATGGGACGCGCCGCGAAATGATCGAGCGCCTCACCCGGGGACCCGCCTCGGTAGGGGAGCTCGCGCAGCCGTTGTCGATGTCGCTGCCCGCCGTGATGCAGCACCTCCAGGTGCTGGAGGCCGCCGGGCTCGTCCGGTCGGAGAAGGCGGGGCGGGTCCGCACCTGCCACCTCGAACCGGAGGGGCTGCGGAGGGCCGAGGACTGGCTCGGCGGGCAGCGCACCGGCTGGGAACACCGGCTCGATCGCCTTGGCGGCTTTCTGGACACCGACGAAGGGAAAAGGCCATGACCGTCAAACACGCCACTTTCACCCTCGAGCGCGTCTACCCCGTCGCGCCGGAACGCGTTTTCGCCGCTTGGTCGGATCCGGCCGCGAAGGCCGGTTGGATCACCGTGCCCGGCGGCGGGCACTCCCTGGACTTCCGGGTCGGCGGCCGCGAGGTCATCAGCGGCCCCGCCGACGGCAAGCGGCCGGTCTTCGAAGCCCGCTACGAGGACATCGCGGAAAACGAGCGGATCGTCTACGCCGGAACGCTCTCCGCGGACGACGTCGTGGCGACCGTGTCGGTCACGACGATCCTGCTCGAAGCCGAGGACGGCGGAACGCGGCTGACGTTGATCGAGCAGGGCACCTTCCTCGACGGCCACGAGGAACCGGCGTGGCGGGAGCAGGGGACGAACGATTGGCTCGATGCGCTGGGAAAGGCTTTGTCGGCAGTATGAACACATGCTGACCGCTGAGCTGATCGTAGACAGCCGTGTCCCGTCGAACCCCGCTCTCTCCCCGGACGGACGGTGGATCGCCTATCAGGTGGCCACCATCGCGAAGGGCGGCCCTGAGATCTGGCTGGCGGCCGTGGCCGGAGGCGAGGAGCCGCGGAAGCTGGCAGAAGGTTCCTCGCCCGGGTGGTCACGGGATTCTCTCTATTTCCTCCGTGACGGGCTGATCCACACGGAGGACGGGCCGCTGTTCGCCTGGGGGAGTGAGATCACGGCGTTCGTCCCGATGCGTGAGCGGATCGTGTTCATCGCCGAAGACGAGGCGCCCGCCGCGGAGATCTGGGTCTGGAGCGAGAGCCTTCGCCCGGCGCGGCTGCGGAGCTTCGATCCACGGACCGGCGAGATCACGACGCTGATCGAAGACCATGTGGTCGACGTGGCCCGCCGTCAGGACGACAAGGCGCTCGCCGTGGTGACGTGGCCGACCCCGGAACTCGATGCCGGCAGTCTCGAACCCCGGCTTTCCTCGCTGGATCTGGAAACCGGGGAACGGCGCGACCTCGGCCGGGCCGCGTTCGAAGCCGCCTGCCCCGTCTGGTGGCGCGACGAGGGCGGCTGGCACGTCGCGTACCTCGGGAATCCGGAACCGGTGGGCGGCCGGGCGGTCTTCGACGTGCCCGTGGAAACGGGGGAGCACCGGAACCTGACACCGGAATCGGCCTGCCCGGTCAAGCTCACGCAGGTCGGTTCCGGTGCTCCGCTGATGCTCGTCGCCGACGGTCTCGACACGGCCCTCCATCGGCTCGGCGACGGCGAAGTGTCCTTCTGGCGCGGGCATGCCGACGAGCTGGCCTCGAACGGCGAGATCGTGGTCACCGTGCTGAGCACCGCGCACCGCCCCAAGGATGTCCATTGTGGACTCATCGATGAGCGGCCGACGCGCGTGAGCGACACGGCGCCGGAGTTCGCCGGTGTTCCGTGGGGTGCCCAGGAACGCTTGTCCTACAAGGCTTCCGATGGTCTCGCGCTGGACGGGCTGCTCGTCCTGCCGCCCGGAAGGACCCGGGCCGACGGGCCTTTCTCGCTGGTCACCGTGGTTCACGGTGGACCGTATGACCGCCACGCGGACCGCTTCATGCTCGGCTGGTTCCCGTCGGCGCAGTGGCTGGCCTCGGCGGGGCACGCCGTCTTCCTGCCGAATCCCCGTGGGGGACAAGGCCATGGGCACGAATTCGCCGCTGCCGTCGCGGGACGGGTCGGCCTGGAGGAATGGGGCGATATCGAGACCGGGATCGACCTCCTGGTCGCCGAAGGAGTGGCCGATCCGGAGCGGCTCGGGATCGTGGGCGGGAGTCACGGCGGATACATGACGGCTTGGGCCGTCGGGCAGACCCGCCGGTTCAAGGCGGCGCTGATGGTCGCCGGGATCTGTGACTGGGGAATGCTCGCCGCGACCGGTGAACTCGGTCCGCTGGTGGAATCCGCGCATGGCGGGAGCATCGGCTGGGAAGGGACCGGCCCGCACCGGCACGATCGGCTCAGCCCGATCTCCTACGCGTCGGAGATCGAGACCCCCGTGCTGATCGTGCACGGTGCGGACGACACGAACGTCCCGTTGTCCCAAGCGGAATTCTTCCATCGCGCGCTACGCCATTTCGGCGTCGAACACGATTTCGTCGTCTATCCCGGCGAAGGCCATCGGATCACCGGGCGGGCGCACCAGCTGGATCTGCTCCGCCGCGCCCGCGAGTGGTTCGCGCCGTTGCTCTAGCCCTGCGGTTCGCCGGGGACGTACGTGCCGAAAGTCCATTCGTAGCCTTCGAGATCGTCGACGCGGCAGCGGTAGTTGCCCCATTCGGTGTTCACCGGTTCCCAGACCGACGTCGCGCCGGCTTCGAGGGCGGAAGCGAACACGGCGTCCACGGCGTCCTGCGTCGGAAGGCTCACGTAGAGGCCGTGGCCGACGGTTTCACCCTTGCGCGCCGGGCGGTCGTAGTCCTCCTCCGCGCTGAACACGATGATCCGGACTTCGCCGAGCCGCAGTTCCGCGTGCAGGATCAGGCCCTTGTCGTCGGGGTACTCCGTGGTGGTCTCGAAGCCGAAGGCGCGTTCGAGCCAGCGAAGGGCTTTCGGGGCGTCACGGTAGGCGAGGTAGGTGTGGAGGTCGGCGGGGCGTTCCTTGGTTGCGGTCATGGGCGCAGCCTCGCAACCGATGCGGACAACCACGGTCCTCGATTCGCGGCGGTTTTCTCACCAGAGCAGCCGCAGCCCGAGCACGGTGATGAGCGCGCTCGACGCCAGCGCCGTCGCCAGCCGTCCGCGGCGTCCGGTCAACGTTTTGCCGAGCATGGCGCCACCGCCCGCGAGGAGCAGTTGCCAGCTGGCCGAGGCCGCGAAGGCCGCCGTCACGAAGACCACGTGTTCCGCTCCGCTCGCCGCGGCCATGTCTTCGCTGCCGAGGACGAGCGCCGCGAAGTAGACCACCGTCGTCGGGTTCAGCAGCGTGATCCCGAGCAGGCTCACGTAAGCCTTCATCGGTTCGATCGCGACCGGTCGCGCCACCTCGGCTTTCGCGGAGTCACGGAAGTTCCGGACCCCGCTGAGTCCGATGTGGACGGCCAGCGCGAGCAGGACGACCACGGATGCCCAGCGCAGCGGGACGGCGATCGGCTCGATGACGGGCACGAGCCCGCCGCCGCCGAGGACCGCGACCAGCGCGTACAACCCGTCGGCCGTGGCGACGCCGAGCGCGGCGTACGCGCCGATCTTGAGGCCCGACCGGGCCGTCAGCACCACCAGATAGGTCGCGACCGCGCCCACCGGGATGGCGATGCCATACCCGGCGAGCAGGCCCGCGACCAGCGCGGCGCTCACGGCCGGACTGGAGCCGGCCTCCGCCAGGACCCGGCCTGCTGCAGCACCCGCACCCGTCGGACGACGGAGGACGGGGCCAGGAAGGTGCGGGTCGAAGTCATGGGAGAAGGATGCGAAGCGACGGTCCGTCACGCAACACAATTACTTCAGCGGCGCCTTGGTCCTCGTGCTCGTGTCGCGAAAGCCACTTTCGGGACATCAGACGTCGCGAAAGTGGCTTTCGCGACAGGTTGCGGGGGGCACCGGGAGGCGCCGAGGTTGCGAAAGTGGCTTTCGCAACCTTCAACGTTGCGAAAGTGGCTTTCGCAACGCCGAGCGACACAGGTGCCTTACCGGCCACTCACGAGAGCGCGGGCTGCAGAGCGGCGTCCAGGTCGGCCAGCAACTTGGCCTTGGGTCGCGCCCCGACGGTCGTCCACACTGGACTCCCGCCCCGGAAGAGGATCAGCGTCGGCAGTGACATGACCTGATAATTCCGCGCCGTGAGCGGGTTCTCGTCGGAGTTGAGCTTGCGGATGAGCAGCGCGCCGGCGCGTTCCTCGGCGATCTGTTCGAGCACCGGCGCGATCATGTGGCAGGGCGGGCACCATTGCGCCCAGAAGTCCACCAGGACGGGCGTGTCCTGATCCAGGACGAGCTCTTGGAAGGTTTCGTCGGTGACGACGGTCAGGGACATTCAGGCCTCCTCGGTTCGCGGCACGACGACGCACGGCCCCGGTGGCGTTTTCAGCGCGCCCGCCAGTTTGGCCAGCAGGCCTTCGCGCACGTCGTTGAGCCTGGCAAGACAGGCGTCCACCTCGGCGAGTTTGCGTTGGTAGACCTCGATCGAATCGGCGCACGAGTCGCCGGTCTCGTGCCCGGCGCGCAGGCACTCGACGAACGGCCTGGTGTCTTCGAGACTGAGCCCGACCGCTTGCAGGGTCAGGATCTCGTTCACCAGGCGGTAGTCGTCCTCGTCGTACTCCCGGTAGCCGTTCGACGCGCGCCGTGCGTCGAGAAGCCCTTGTGACTCATAGAAACGCAGCGCGCGAGTGGTGGTTCCGGTACGCGCGGCGAGCTCGCCGATCCGCATGGGACCGAGCGTAAACCTTGCCCTTGGCGTCAAGGCAAACGTTCAGTCGTCGAGATCGATCCGGATGGTGAGGAGGTCCGTGCCGATCGCCCGCACGGCGGCGCTGTTGACCGTGGGCAGGGTCTTCAGCCGGGCGCGGGGGTCGTCTTCGGGGAGGGGCCGGGCCGTGCCGGTGTGCCACCGCCCCTTGAGCCGGAGCCGGACCCGCGGGTCGGCCTGGATGTTGCGGACGTACTGAGACTTCTCGCCGAACTCCGAGACGATCCAGAACGACCGGCCCACCCGGCGGCCACCGATCGGCGTCCGCCGGGGCTCCCCGGACTTGCGGCCGGTGGTCTCCAGGATCGGCTGGGACGGCAGGCGTCCGAGGATCGGGTTGCCGACGTGGCGCTGGAAGGTCGTGGCCACCCGGTGCTTGATCTCGTGATAGCGCGACATGGCTCCAGGGTGCCCTACGCTCGGGCCATGGTGAGCGAGTCCGACGTGGACCTGGGGGACGGGACCACGCTCCACACGTACGACACGGGCGGGGCCGGGCCGGTGGTCTTCTGGCACCACGGCACGCCGAACGTCGGCGCCCCGCCGGTCCCGCTGTTCGCGACCGCCGAGCGGCTCGGGCTGCGGTGGGTCTCCTACGACCGGCCCGGTTACGGCGGTTCCTCGCCGCGGCCGGGCCGGGACGTCGCGTCGGCGGCTTCGGACGTCGAGAAGATCGCCGACGCCCTCGGGATCGAGCGGTTCGCGGTCTTCGGGCATTCCGGAGGCGGACCGCACGCCTTCGCCTGCGCGGCCCTGCTGCCGGACCGGGTGTCGGCGCTGGTCTGCGTCGCGAGTCTGGCTCCGTACGACGCCGAGGGACTGGACTGGTTCGCGGGGATGGGCGCGGCGGGAGCCGCCTCGCTGAGGGCGGCCGCGGCCGGCCGGGCGGAGAAGGAGCGGTATGAGGCGACCGCCGGATACGACGCCGAGATGTTCACCCCGGCGGATCACGCGGCCTTGGCGGGTGACTGGAACTGGGTGCTCGACGTGGTCGGTCCCGCGGTCGAAGGCGGTCCCGGCGGGCTGATCGACGACGACCTCGCGTACGTCTCGCCTTGGGGGTTCGCGCCGTCCGACGTCCGCGCCCCGGTCCTGCACCTGCACGGCGGCGCGGACCGGATCGTGCCGCCCGCGCACGGCGAATGGCTCGCCCGGCACAGCGTGAACGGCGAGTCGCGCGTCTTTCCCGAAGACGGGCACGTCTCGGTGCTTCGTCATGGGGCCTGGGCGCTGGAGTGGCTGGCCGGGCGGACGTGAGCTGCGACCTCGTCTTGGTCCGGCACGCCGAGTCCGTTCCGCCGTCGCCGGGCAGGCCCGACGACCCGGAGCGGCCACTGACCGCGGCCGGCGTGGCGGCCGCGGAACTGCTCGCGCACGAGCTCGTCGCGATGAACCCGACGGCGGTCGTGTCGAGTCCGTACCGGCGGGCGGTCGCGACGGTCGAGCCCGCGGCCAGGCGGGCCGGGCTCGAAGTCACGACACACTGGGAACTACGCGAATGGGACTCGGGCTTGGCGCCGACACCGGACTTCGCCGGGCATTACGAGCGAAGCTGGGCGGATCCGGATCTCGCGCGTCCGGGCGCCGAGAGCCTGCGGCAGCTGACAGCCCGCGCGATGGCCGCCGCCGATCGGCTCGCGGAGGAGCATGACGGCGGTGTCGTGCTGGTGGGCAGTCACGGGACCTTCGTGTCCCGGCTGCTGGCCGGGATCGGACCGGGGATCGGCTGGCCCTTCTCGCGGGACATGCCGATGCCCGCCGTGCACCGGCTGCGCTGGCCCGACGAGCACTATCCGGCGCCGAAAGCGGCGCGAAGCGACCTTTCGTAGTCCTGCCTCGAGAACGTCAGTTCGCCGATGCTGCCGTAGTCCCAGTCATGGTAGGTATTGCGCAGACCCGACCACGTCACCGTGTCGTCGTCGGCCACGATCTTCGCCACCAGCGCCCAGCAGTCGTCGATACCGCAGGTGCAGCCCAGCAGGAGATGCTCGTCGTCTTCGACGCGGTGCGGAACGCGATCCGGCGTTCCGCCGAGCAGGTGCACGATGGACAGGCTCGTCGAGGGTGCGTAATCCCCGGCGAGCAAGGGAGCGGGCTCCGTCGGGAATTCCTCGAGGCTCGCCTTCTGTTCCGCGAGCGCGCCGGGAAGTTCGGCCTCGCGCACCAGCTCCAGAAACGGAACGCCATCGATCACGAATTTGAGCGACATCTCCCGCTCGGCCAGTCCTGGGGAGTGACCGTGAAACTCGATCGAACGCATGGACGCGACGGTAGCCGCCGATACCGGGGCCGGCGGTGGGTTGGCCGGTTCAGGCCGCGGGCCGCCCGGCGCCCGTGTAGTCGTCGCCCTTCGAGTGATAGGTGTGGATCTGGATCGCCTGGCCCTGGGTGGGCGCGTTGATCATCAGCCCGTTTCCGAGGTACAGCCCGACGTGGTGGATCCGCGTCGCCGGATTCCCGTAGAACACGAGGTCCCCGAGCTGTGGCTCGCCGGACACCTGCGGCAGCGCCCGGAACTGGGTGTCCGCGGTCCGCGGGAGGGAGATCCCGGCTTCGTCGTAGGACTTCTTGGTCAGGCCGGAGCAGTCGAAGCCCGCCGCGCCCGCCTCGGGGCCGTTGCCGCCCCACACGTACGGGAGGCCCAGCTGACCGAGGGCGAACCGGGTCGCCTTCACCGCGGGGCTGCCGGCACGGGCCGGGTCGAGGGACAGGGTCGCGTACAGCTGGGCGTTGCCCAGGACGCGCTGGCGGAACAGTTCGGCGTCGTTGCCCTTGCCGCCCTGGTAACCGGCGATGGCCTTCCACCAGCCGTTGCCGCCGCCGAGGTCGGACCCGGACGAGCACAGGGCGCGCCCGGCGGCGACCGACGCGGAGTCGGGATCGGTGAGCGCGGGTTTCGCGATACCGGGGATCGACGCTCCGTGCTTCTTCCACTGCTGCGCCGACAGGCCGAGCGGGTTGTCGCCGCCGCGCCCGTGGTTCGAGCTCGCCGCGCCGATCCCGGCGAGGGTGACCCAGGACAGGTGGCAGTTCGGCTGCTCGCCGCGCAGCGCCAGTTCGCCGTTCGCGTACCCCATGAGCGACTTCGCCGGGATGTCCAGCGCCCCGGCGAGCTTGCCGGCCCACTCTTCGAGCGGCCGGACACCCTTCGGCGTCTCCTGCGCCTTCACCGGCGCGCTGACTTCGAGCACCGACGGACCCGCGCCGCCGCCGACGGTGGCCGGATCCTGCTTGGCGGCGGGAACCGGAATCGGCCGGCGCCCGTCGACCGGCGCGGGATCGTTGCCGCCCGCGAGCAGCCAGCCCGCCGTGGCGAGCCCCGCGACCAGGGGGAGGGCGACCAGGCCGCGCATCGCCACGCCGTGTGCCCACGACTTCTTCCGGCTGGTTTCGGGCGCGCTCGGGGCCGGGTCGGGCTCAGTCACGCCGTCCAGGTTATTGGAGACCACCTCTGCGTAACGAGCGAACGCCTTGCACGTTAGGGGGACTCTCATATTCTGGACGAATGAGTGAGACGGGAGCGTTCGACGCCGGGCGCCTGAGCGCCACGCTGTCCGGCCGGTACGCCGCGATCCAGGTCGTGGAGAGCACCGGGTCCACCAACGCCGACCTGCGGGAATCCGCCGCGAAGGGCGCCGAAGACCGCACCGTGCTGATCGCCGAAGAGCAGACGGCCGGGGTCGGCCGCCGCGCGCGGCAGTGGGCCTCGCCGAAGGGATCGGGCCTCTACGTCAGTGTCCTGCTGCGTCCCGGCGGCGTCCCGTTCGCCAATTTGGGTTCACTTTCCGTGGTCGCGGGCCTCGCGGTGCGAGAGGTCGCCGCGGGCCTCGGTGTCGACGCCGTCCTCAAGTGGCCGAACGACGTCCTCGCCGGCCCCGAGCGCGCCAAATGCGCGGGCATCCTGGCCGAAGCCGTCGCCGGCGACGAAACCACCGTGATCCTCGGTATCGGACTGAACGTGCTGCCACTCGGCGAGAACGTCCCGGCCGGGCCCGGCGGCCTGCCCGCGACCTCGCTGGCCGAGCAGGGCGCGACGGAGACCGATCGCGCCGAGATCGCCTCGCGGCTGCTCACCGGTTTCGACGAGCTCGAACGCCGCTGGCGGCTCGCCGCCGGTTCGCTGGCCGAGGCCGGGCTGCTCGGGGACTACCGGCGGTACTGCGCCACGCTGGGCCAGGACGTCGAGGTCCAGCTGCCCGACGGCTCGGCGCTGACCGGACGTGCCGCCGACATCGATCCGGCAGGCCAGCTCCAGGTCGACGTTCCGGGTGGTGAGCGGTACACGGTGTTCGCCGGCGACGTCGTCCACGTGCGGCAGGCCAGGGCCTGATCCGTGCGTCTCGATTTCCGGCGTCTCCTCTTCCGCGGGGACCGTTCGCCGGTACGGTGAGCTCACCAGCGCCGAACACACTTTGGGAGCGACCGTCGTGGCCTATCCGGACGATTTGCTCAGCGAAAACGAGCACGTCGTGGTGCACAGTCACCCGCATTTCAAGATGCTGATCTTCCCGTTCCTCGCGCTGATCGTGACGCTCGGCGTGGGGATCTGGCTGGCCGTCGTCGCGAAGGACGCGACGGCCCCGTGGGACCTGATCTCCGAGATCGCGATCGCCGCGGTCGGGCTCGGTCTCGTCGTGTGGCTCTTCCTGGCGCCGTTCGTCCGGTGGCGCACGACGCATTTCATCGTCACCACGGACCGGCTGATCGCCCGTGAGGGTGTGCTCAAGCGGACCGGGATCGACATCCCGCTGTCGCGGATCAACAGCGTCCAGTTCGAGCACGGGCTGCTGGACCGCGTGTTCGGCTGCGGCACGCTGGTGATCGAGTCCGCTTCGGACGAACCGCTGAAGTTCGACGACATCCCCAAGGTCGAGCGGGTGCACACGGTCATCTACCGCGAAGTCAACGACAACCCGTACGACGACTTCGCGCCGGGTGCGCCGCAGCAGACCGAGCCGCTTCCGCCGCAGGGCCACCCGCCGCGCGGAAACCGGCGCCGCTGATGGGCACGCGAGAGCTGGGGCTGCCCGACCGTGTCCCGTCGGCCGCCGCGTTGCCCGAGCGGGTGACGATCTGGGAGGTCGGTCCGCGTGACGGTCTCCAGAACGAGAAGGCGATCGTCCCGGTCGAGGTCAAGCTGGAGTTCCTGGACAAGCTCGCCGCCGCCGGGCTGACCACGCTCGAGGCGACCAGTTTCGTGAGCCCGAAGTGGGTGCCGCAGCTGGCCGACGCCGAGCGGCTCCTGGCGGGGCTCGAAAAGCGTGAGGGCGTCCGGTATCCGGTGCTCGTCCCGAACGAGCGCGGGCTGGACAGGGCGCTGGAGGCCGGGGTCTCGCAGATCGCGATCTTCGCCAGCGCCACCGAAACCTTCGCCAAGAAGAACCTCAACTCGACGGTGGACGATCAGTTCGCGATGTTCGAGCCGGTCGTCACCAGGGCACGGGCCGAAGGTCTCGACGTCCGCGGCTACGTGTCGATGTGTTTCGGCGATCCGTGGGAAGGCGCCGTCCCGGCCGCGCAGGTCGCCGGGGTGGGTAAACGACTCCTCGACCTCGGCTGCTCGCAGCTCTCGCTCGGCGACACCATCGGCGTCGCCACCGCGGGCCAGGTCGAGGCGCTGATCGGGCAGTTCGGCGACGTCGGCGCCCTGGCGGTCCATTTCCACGACACGTACGGCCAAGCCCTCGCGAACACGCTCGCCGCCCTTCGCTGCGGTGTGTCCACTGTGGACTCGTCGGCCGGTGGGCTCGGCGGCTGCCCGTACGCCGAATCGGCGACCGGGAACCTCGCCACCGAAGACCTCGTGTGGATGCTGGACGGCCTCGGCGTCGAAACCGGTGTCGATCTCGACGCGCTGGTGGCGACGAGCAAGTGGATGGCCGGGAAGCTGGGCAGGCCGAGCCCGTCCCGGGTGGTCAACGCGCTCGCCGGATGAGACCTGGCCCCTGTTCGGGCGGCGGTCGTCTTCGCGGCCGGGCGCGGATCTGTACCACGGCACGGTGAGCACGTTCGCGAAGGCGGGTTTCGAACTCGTCGAACGCCGGTCGGCGCTAAGGTCGTAACGCGTCCTGTCCGCTGCCTCCCCCGATCGCCGGTGGGGTCCGATTCCTTGGGGGAGGTGCGGTGACCGATCCGAGCGAGGCCGGAACGGGCCCGATCCGGCTGCCTGCCGAGTACGACGCCCCGACCCCGCCGCACGGGGCGCGGGCTCCGTACGCGCCTTCGCCGTGGCCGCCCGCGGTGGCGCCGCTGCGAGTGCCGTTTCCGCCCCGGCCGGCCGCTCCGCCGCCCATGGGGGCCTTGCGGACCGAGCGGGAGAGCGTGATCGCGCTGTTCCTCGTGCACATGTTCCCGATCGGGCATCTGCCGGTGGCGATGGGGAAACCCGCGCGCCAGTTGCCGCTCCCCGAGGGCGGCTCCGGCCCGCAGGACCACCCCGAGGCGGACGTGCTCGACGACCTGGACGCGCTGGCCCACGTCAGCAGCGGTTTCCGGCGCTCGCCGACGGCTCCGGGCGTCGCGCCGCCGGCGGAGTCGATCCGGGGCCACGATCCGTGGGGCGGAATGTCCGAAGAGGACTGGAAAGCGCGTTTCGTGACCGGAACGGGGTACCTGTGGCCCGACGCCGATCCGGCGAGGCCGGTGATGCTCGACGTGGGCACCCACCTCGACCGCTTCGGGGATCCGCACGGCCGGGTGTTCGCCGAGGACGCGACCCTGTTTTCGATGCGCTCGCTGCCACCCGACCAGGTCGGCTCGTACCGGCGCTACCGCGTCGTGCGGACGCTGCCGGTCTGGCGCTCGGTGACCGCCGGATGGTTCGGCCAGCCCGGCGGCGGGGTGCGCTTCCGCACCGTGCTGGGCGCCGATGAACTGGTCACGCTGGGCTTCCTGGCGGACGTCACGGGGGAGGTTCGGTGAACACGGGGACGATCCTGCGGTGGCTGGCCGCACTGGGTGTGCCGCCCGAGGTGGTGTCGGTCGGCGCGGAGACGGACAACGCGTGGTGCCTCATGCGCACCGAGGAGGAAGGTGCCGAGCCCGCCTGGGAAGTCTTCTGGCGTGAACAGGGCAACCGGTACGACTGGGCCCGGTTCACCAGCGAACAGGTCGCCTGCCACTACCTCTTCGGGCGGCTCGCCTGGTCGCAGGTGGCGCGGGGCGCGGTCGGCCTGCTGCCCGGGGCCCAGTGACCCCCGATGCGCGTGAAGGCCCCCTTCCCTCGGCTCAGCCGAGGGAAGGGGGCCTTCACTCGGCTCAGCCGCAATGCCAGGAACTTAAGCTGGCGATACCCCATGCTTACCTCTGTCCACAAAGGACAGCTGCTACGGCGAATTGTCTGATTAGTGCCTGGTTGACCGAGTTGTGCTGTACGTGAAGGCCCCCTTCATTGCGCTAGGCGCAATGAAGGGGGCCTTCACGTACTCCGACCAACCGAACGACGCGAGACCGCGACCACTTCACGCGCGTTCAGGGACGCGTCTTGGCCAGAGGCGCGGTCAGCGTTTCAGGATCGCCAGCACCTCGTCGTGCAGCAGACCGTTCGTCGAAAGCGCCGAGCCGTTGTCGTAGCGCGCTTCGCCGTTTAGGTCGCTGAACCGGCCACCGGCTTCGGTGATCAGCACCTGGGCCGCGGCGACGTCCCACGGGTTCACGATGCATTCCGCGGTGACGTCGAGCGCGCCCTCCGCGACCAGGCAGTGGTGCCAGAAATCGCCGAACGCGCGGCTTTCCCAGCAGGCGTTGACCAGGTCGAGGTACTTCTCGCGCGAGTGGTACTCCACCCACGAGTTCAGGTCCGTTGTGGACAGATACGCGTCTTCGAGTGAAGCGACCTTCGACACCGAGATGCGGCGCGCGCCCGCGGAGTCGCTCATCCAGGCACCGTCGCCGGCGGCGGCCCACCAGCGTCGGCCGAGCAGCGGCGCGCTGATCATGCCCACCACGGGCGTGCCGTCTTCGACCAGCGCGATCAGCGTCGCCCAGACCGGGACACCGCGCAGGAAGTTCTTGGTCCCGTCGATCGGGTCGAGCACCCAGGCGCGGCCGGTCGCCGCGGTACCGCCGCGTTCCTCGCCGAGCACCGCGTCGTCCGGCCGGTCCGCGGCGAGGACCGCGCGGATGGCGTCCTCGACGGCGGTGTCCGCGTCGGTGACCGGCGTCCGGTCGGGTTTGCGTTCCACCGCCAGGTCGAGCGCGCGGAACCGGGAGGTGGTGATGGCGTCGGCGGCGTCGGCCAGCCGGGTGGCGAGTTCCAGATCATTCTCGTAGCCAGGCACGGTGACGATGGTTTCACGCCCGGCAGTCGTAGAGTTGGCCAGGTGAGCATGGTGCTACTCGCCGAGGACGACCCGGCCATCGCCGATCCGCTTTCCCGCGCACTCCAGCGGGAGGGGTACGACGTGCGGGTCGTCGGCGACGGGCCCGCCGCCCTCGACGTGACCGAGAGCGATCGGGTGGACCTGCTGGTCCTCGATCTCGGCCTGCCCGGGATGGACGGGCTCGAGGTGTGCCGCCGCCTGCGCGCCAGCGGCACCGAGGTGCCGGTGCTGATGCTCACCGCGCGTACCGACGAGGTCGACTTCGTGGTCGGGCTCGACGCGGGCGCCGACGACTACGTCGCCAAACCGTTCCGCTTGGCCGAACTGCTGGCCCGCATCCGCGCCCTGCTCCGCCGGCGGGCGCCGGACGTGCTCGAAGCCGGGGGAGTGCGGATGGACCTCGGCGCCCGGATGGTCACCGTGGACCTGCACGAGGTGCAGCTGGCGAACAAGGAATTCGAGCTGCTCCGGGTGCTGATGAGCCGCGCGGGCCAGGTGGTCAGCCGCGACGAGATCCTCGCCGAGGTGTGGAACGACCTCGAATCGAAAACCTCGAAGACCCTCGACATGCACATGTCTTGGCTCCGGCGGAAGCTCGCGATCGCGGCCGACGAAGCCGCCGGCCGGGCGGGCAAACCCGGCGGGAACGGCGACGGCGAACGGCGGATCGCCACGGTCCGCGGCGTCGGCTTCCGCTTCAACGCGGAATAGCATGCGCCGCCGCATCCTCCTGGCGATCCTGCTCGCCGTCGCGGTCACCGCGGCGGTGCTCGGCATCCCGCTGGGGATCACCGCGTGGCAGCTGGTCGAGAACCTCAACCGGGAGAATCTGGCATCCTCGGCCCGTGGGATAGCGGCGACGCTCGACAGCGAGATCGCGGTCGGCCAGCCGATCAACCTCGACCTGGTCCGGGTCGCCGTGCCACAGGGCGGTCTGCTGACCGTCCGCGCGCAAGGGCAGATCGAGAAGCGGTACGGCTCCGACCCCGGCTCGGACGTGGTGTCCGAGCGGGCGCCGATCGCGTTGCACGGCGAGGTCGAACTGTCCGTGCCCGCCGGGCCGATGCGCACCCGCCAGACCCAGGTCACCCTGCTGGTGGTGCTGCTGGTCGTGCTGTCCGTGGGCACCGGCACGGTGGTCGCGACGGTGACCGCGCGAAGGCTCGCGAAACCGCTGAGACACGTCGCGGATCGCGCGGTCAAACTCGGCGGTGGCGATTTCCGGCCGGATCCCAAACGCTATGGCGTCGGTGAACTCGACATGGTCGCCGAGGCGCTCGACGCGTCGGGTTCGGCGCTCGCGCAGCTCGTCCAGCGGGAGCGCCAGCTCGTCGGCGACGTCTCCCACCAGCTGCGGAGCCGGTTGACCGCGTTGCAGCTGCGGCTCGAACCGCTCACCATCCACTCCGACCAGGACGTCGTCGACGAGGCGAAGGCGGCGCAGGAACAGGCCGACCGGCTCGCCGAGGCTCTCGACGAACTGCTGGCCGCCGCGCGTGCGGCGCGCGAGGTCGGCGCCGAACCGGTGAATCTGCAGGAAGTGCTCCCCGAAGTCTCCGAAGAGTGGCGACAACTGCTTCGTGCCGAAGGGCGGCATCTGCGGATCCGGGTCACCGACGGGCTGAGGGCGAGGGCGACGCCGGGCCGGTTGCGCGAGGTCGTCGGTGTCCTGCTCGACAACGCGCTGCGCCATGGCGCGGGAACGGTGACGCTCGCCGCGCGGCGCGGTGACACGGACGGCACCGTCGTCGTCGAGGTCGCCGACACCGGATCGGGAGTCCCCGACGAGCTCGCGCCGCATATCTTCGAACGCGGTTTCTCCGGCGGCGGGTCGACCGGTGTCGGGCTCGCGCTCGCCCGCGCGCTCATCGAGGCCGACGGCGGCCGGCTGGAGCTGTCGAGCAAACAGCCCGCGGTGTTCAGCCTCTTCCTGAAGGTGCCCCGGCCGGGCGACGTGGCCGAAGTACGGTGGCCCGCCGAGCGGGTTCCTCGCTGAGAAACGCCCCAAGGACGTCCCGATCGGGCAATGCCGTGGCCGTGCCGCGACTTACCGTCGGGGGGTGCATGCGTCGGCGTTCCGGTACCACCCACCGCTGAGCCCGGTGGCCGAGGCGACCCTGGAGATCGGCAAGGTGGCGGTCACCGTGCGCTTGTCCTTCGACGGCGCGCTGTACGCGTGCCGCCGTCCTCCCGGCGTGGTGGAACGGATGGAGGCCGAAGCCCTCGACCTGCTTTCCAAGGGGCTGTTCGTGAGCGGGATCGACACCCCGGTCGCCACTGTCACCGGGGCCGCGGGCCATCGGTTCGTCCAGCGGAGCGCCGAATTCCGGCCGCCCGACGGCCGGCTCTACCAGGGCGTGTGCGGGATCGGCGCCAGCCGGAACGGGCTGACCTTGACCGGCATCCTCGGCTACCGCCTCGAAGTCCGCGCGGAGTGGTCGAGGCGGGCGGGCGGATGCGGCCCGCCCGGCAGCGCCGCCGAATGGAGTGAGCTCTTCGGCGGGCAGCTGTCGTCCATCGGCGGGGTGGTCCTGCGGCGGTCCTCGGTGCTCAGTCTCGGTACTCCGCCGTGACCGTGACGACGAACGCCGCGCGGGCGGGCAGGCCGAGGCCCGCCCACAACCCGGTCGGATCGGTGCGCCCGAGGGTGATCCGCGAAGGCTGCTCGCCGACCATGAGGAACTCCGTCTCGAGCAGGACCCGCAACGAACGGTCGAGCAAGGTGTGCTCGTCACGGACCTTGTCCGCCTGTGCCGTGACCAAATAGGACAGTTCGCACCGCTGCGCCCGCACGGCGCCGGTTCCCGGGCCGGCGCCGTGCAGGGCGAAGAGGAACAGGTCGACGCTCGACACCCGCGTCTCGGTCTGCCAGGTGGGTTTCGGCGGGTCCAGCCGGACCACCGTCCCCTCCGGCAGATGGGGCGCGATGAGCAGGCACAACGCCTCGTCGACCTGGCTGATCACGGGGTCAGATCAATCCCTCACGCAGTGCGTAAGCCACCGCGTGCGAGCGGTTCCGGAGCTGGAACCGGTTGGTCACGTCGTGCAGGATGCTCTTCACCGTGCGCTGCGAATAGCAGAGCTGGTCGGCGATCTCCTGCGTCGAGAATCCCGACGCGACCAGCTTCAGCACCTCGGTCTCCCGGCTGCTCATGCCACCGAAGTGCAGCCCTCGCGGCTGCAGCACCTGACGTTGCAGCCGCGAGACCCGGTGCAGCAGCCTGCCGAGCAGGTCGGGCGGCAGCGCGCCTTCCCCGGCCGCGGCCGCCTTGATCAGCCGGACCAGGACGTCGGCGCCCGCCTCGGATCGGCGGGCGACCGCGCAGACGCCGTGCTCGATGGCGCTGAGGATCTCGTTGTCGTCGACTTCACCCGCGATGAGCACGATGCGGGTGAATCCTTGGTGGTGCAGTGCGGAAAGCAGCTGCGTCATGGCCTCGTCGAGGCGGTCGGTGACCAGGAGGGCCACCATGGTCGGCTCGGCGGTCTCCCCGTCCACCAGCCAGACGTCGTCACGGGAGCGGAGCGTCATGCAGACGCCGTTGTGCAAAATCGGATCGGTGGCGCGGACGACCACCGGTGTCCTGTTCGGTTCGAACATGTGATTCCCATTCCCCTCGAACGGTGCGAGGGTCCCACCCCTCGCGCTACTCACCCTGCCGGGTGAGGTGTCCCGAGCGCATGGGACTCCGGTCCCGGAATTGCCCGAAAAGCCGCCCTTATCGGGGTCGCTTTTTCAGCGACCCAGCCCCGCTTCACGGGCGCGCACGATCGCTTCGGCGCGATCCGCGACGTGGAGCTTGCTGAAGACGTTCGAAATATGGTTCCGCACGGTTTTCGGGCTGAGGCAGAGCGTGCTGGCGATGGCGGTGTTGCTGTGCCCGCCCGCGATGAGCGAGAGGACCTCTCGTTCGCGGGCGGTGAGCTCCGGGAACACCGTGTCCGTGCTCGGTTGCGCGTGGTTGAAGAAGCCGAGGACGCGCGTCGCGATATCCGGCCCGAAGATCGCTTCGCGCCTCGCGACCGCGTGAACGGCGCGAATGATTTCGTCGGGCTCCGCGTCCTTGAGCAGATATCCGCGGGCTCCGGCCCGCATCGCCGCGAAAACGGATTCGCTTTCGTCGGCCATCGTCAGCATGAGCACGCCGACGTCCGGCCGTTCGGCGACGATGTGCCGGGTCGCCTCGGCGCCGCTGATATCGGGCAAATGCAGGTCCATGACCACGACGTCGGGAGCGAGAGCGCTCGCCGCGCTGATCGCGTGCGCGCCGCTCGCGGCTTCGCCGACCACGTCGACCAGTGGTTCGCCGGCGAGCAGTGTGCAGACCCCGAACCGGAACAACGGATGGTCGTCGACCACGAGCACGCGAAGGCGTTCGTTCATACGGTTCCCCCTGTCTCCCCGCGGCGGCACGTTAGCGAGAGGGCCGCTCGGCGGACAACGCGTGGTCCGGACAGCGGACCGGCGGAAATTAAACGCCTGATGAGTATCGCGTAATCGCGGTGACTCACCCAACCCATTAACCCTTTCGGCGCAAGTTCTGGTCTCAAGTCCGTGAAGACCTCCTTGAGGGACTCTGGGGCCCTCAAGGAGGCCTTCACGGACCGGTGGGAGCCAGGCGGTAGCAAAGGTCCCTTGCTCCCTTTCCGCAGGTCAGGCGAAGGCGGCGGCGTGCTCCCGGGCCCAGTCCGCGAAGGTCAGCGGCGGCCGCCCGAGCAGCTCACGAACGGTGTCGAACACGATCTCCTCGTTCCCGGCGGACTGCCGTTTGAGCTCGAAGATCCCGTCGACGGCCGAAGCGGGCCAGCCGAATCCGAGCATCCTGGCGCGCGAAGCGGCTTCGGGCTCTTCGACGTACCTCAGCGGCCGCCCGAGTGTCTCGCCGAGGATCTCCACCTGCCGCCGCGTCGTGAGCGCTTCGCCGCCGGTGATCGGGTACGTCCTGCCCGCGTGTCCGTCGGTGGTCAGCACGGTCGCGGCGACTTCGGCGATGTCACGGACGTGCACCAGCGCGGAAGCCGGGTCGCCTTCGGGTACGCGGACGACCCCGTCGCCGCGCACGGCGTGCAGCCACGCGAACCGGTTGTCCATGAACGTGCCCGGCCGCAGGATCGTCCAGTCCGGCCCGGTTTCGCGCACGGCCCGTTCGGCTTCGGCGTGCGCGAGGGAGAGGGGATCGGTCTGTCCGAAGTGGACACCCGTGGTGGAGAGTTTGACGACGTGCGAGACGTCGGCGGCGGCCTTGAGCACGGCTCGCTCCTGGGCGAGCGGGTCCGAGCCGTGCCCGGAGGTCAGTACGAAAACGCGGTCGACACCGTCGAGCAGGGCGGGGTCGAAGGCGTCGAGATCACCGGCGGCGATCTCGGCACGCGGATCGATCCGGGCGCGGGCGGGATCGCGCGTCAGGGCACGCACGCGAGCACCCCTGTCCAGCAGCGCGGGCACGAGCTCACGGCCGATTTTGCCGGTGGAACCGAGAACGAGGATCATCGAAGGACTCCTTAGTGGTCGCGCCGCAACGAAACGCGCGGCAGGAAGAGGGAAGCGGCGAGGCCGACGGCCAGCGCGGGGACCATCGCCCAGAACACGCCGTCGAGCGCGGAGGCGTACCCGGCCGGGCTGTCGGTCTCGAACGAACCGGTGAACACCGCGCCGAAAACGGTCAGCCCGGCCGTGGTGCCGAGGGAACGCAGGAAGCCGACGGTCGCCGATACGGCGCCGAGATCGGTCCTGGCGACGTTCTGCTGCGCCGCCACGGAAAGCACCTGCATGTTGAGCCCGGCCGCCGCGCCGAACACGACGAGGCAGGCGACGACGAGCGGCAACGGTGTCGTTTCGTCCATTGTGGACATCGCGAGCGCGGCGGCGAGGCCGAGGAGCATGCTGAGGATCGGTGCCCAGCGGTAGGCGCCGGTCTTGGCGATGACCCGGCCCGCGACCATCGACGACGCGGCGACCGCGAGCGTCATGGGCAGGAGCAGGAGCCCGGCTTCCGAAGGTCCGGCACCGCCCGCGGTCTGCAGGAAGAGGGCCAGATAGTTGACCGAGCCCAGGAAGACGAACCCGGCGGCGGCACTGGCCAGCACGCTCAGGCCGAACATCCTGGAGCGGAACAGCCGGAGCGGGATCACCGGTTCGGCCGCCCGGCGTTCGATGAACAGGAAGGCGACGAGCAGCGCGGCGCCGATCGCGGCCGACAGCGGTGTCGCCAGGGTCAGGCCGACGATCGCGCCGGACAGGACGACGATGCCCGCGAGGTCGAACGGCGCCGTCGTCCGGCGGCGTTCGAGGCGCAGGAATCGTGCGACGACGCCGAACGCGGCCAGCCCGATCGGCACGTTGAGGCCGAAGATCGACCGCCAGCCGGCCAGGTCGGTCAGGACACCGCCGACGACGGGGCCCGCGAGCGAGGAACCGGCGAAGCAGATCGAGAACCAGGCGAAGTAGCGGGCGCCTTCGCGTCCCGGGAACAGTTCGCCGATGATCGCGGCGACGGCGACGAACAGGCCGCCGGAGCCGATTCCCTGCAGGACGCGGGCGGTGATCAGCAGCGGCATCGTCGGCGCGAGCGCGCAGGCCAGGGAGCCGAGGACGAACAGCGCGATCGCCGCGAGCACGACGCGTTTGCGGCCGAAGAGGTCGCCGAGCTTTCCGTAGACGGGCGCGCTGACGCTGCCCGCGAGCAGGTACGCGGTGGTGACCCAGGCGAACGACGAGGCGCCGCCGAGTTCGCCGACCATGCGCGGCAGCGCGGTCGCGACGACCTGGGCGTCGAGCATCGCCAGGAACACGGCGGCGAAGAGCCCGACGAGGGCAAGGGTGTTTCGGGCGCGCGGCGGCGCGCCGAGAGCGGTGTTCAAGAAAGGGATCCGTTCACTGGAAGAAACGAGGGAACGCGAGGGACGCGGAGCAGCACTCCGTATCCCCGCCAAGACGGGAAAAGGCTCAACCGTCATCCGAACCGGATGCGGTCCTCTTCGCGCTTGGCGATCACCTCGAATTCGTCCCGCTCGGCCGTACGAACCCGGCCGGCGTCATCAGTGAAGGAACAGTGACATGGATGACCTTAGACAATCACATGTCTTGTGACAAGTACTTTAGCGGAGGGGAACGACGTCGTCGTCCGGCTCGTCGCTGTCCCGGCGGCGTTTGCCCAGCTCGTCCGGGAAGACCCACTTCTTGAAACCCCAGAAGCGGAAGAACATCGCCAGCAGCATGCCGATGATCGACCCGCTGGTGAAGTCCGCCAGCTCCTGGACGAACCGCGTCACGTGCGGCACTTCGAGATCGAAGATGTAGCGCGACGTGTAGAGCGGGATCAGGTTGACCACCACGGCGATGCCGCTGATCACGAAGAAGAGTGCCGCTTCGTGATGCCGTTCGCGGCCGCCGCGGGTCCGGAAGGACCACTCGCGGTTGAGGATGTAGGACACGATCGTCGCGACGATGATCGCGATGGCCTTCGCCGTGGTCGGCTTCGACTCCAGCACGCTGAGTTTCAGCAGGTACCAGACGCCGTTGTCGACCAGGAACGTCGTGCCGCCCACGATCGCGAACTTCAACAGCTCGCGGTGCTTGATCAGCACGGATCGGAGCGGCTCGGGCGTCCTGGAGAGGACGGATTCGACCACGGTCACCGGATCAGTCTAAATCGCGTCGCCCGTCGAACGGGTCGGCAGGGGACGGACAGCGCGATATATGACGCTTTGGGCGTTTCGGTGGCGACCCTGACCGACCCGCTCGCTGCCGCTGCCGCTGGCGTTGCGAAAGCCACTTTCGCAACCGTCAACGTTGCGAAAGTGGCTTTCGCAACGTCGCCCGTGGCCTGGCCCGCCCTGCCCTGACCCGCCCCTGCCCTGGCCCGCCCGTGGCCTGGCCCGCCCCTGCCCTGGCGATGATGTCCCGAAAGCCACTTTCGGGACATCAGACGTCGCGAAAGTGGCTTTCGCGACACACGGCGACGGGCGGCCGGGGGAGCAAGGGACCTTTGCTACCGCCCGGCGGTCAGGCGGCGGAATCGTCGGGAATGCCGGAAATCTCCCGGCCGCCGCCGCCCCGCACCAGCCGCGGCCGCGCGCCGGCCTCCGGGAAGACCCACTTCTTGAACGACCACCAGCGGAAAGCCGTGCCGAGCAGGGTGCCGACGATCACGCCGCTGACGAAATCGGCGATCTCCTGGGTCAGCAGCCCGACGTAGGGCTGCTCCAGCTTGAACACGTATCGCGAAACCAGCTGCGGAAGCGCGTTGAGGCCGAGCGCGATCGCGCTGAGCAGGAAGAAGAGCGCGGCTTCGTGGGCTCGCTCACGCCCGCCGCGGCTGCGAAAGGACCATTCACGGTTCGCGACGTACGAGAAGACGGTCGCCACCAGCACGCCGATGACCAGCGCGGTCACCGGTTTGTCGGTCAGCACGGTGAACTTGAGCCCGTAGGTGATCGTCATCGTGATGACGAAGCTCGCGCCGCCGACCAGTACGAACCGCAGCAGTTCGCGATGCTTCCCCCGCATGCGGGCGACGCTACTGGAAAAAGCGGTCGACCACTCCGTTGGGCCGCGTGGACGGCTTGGACTTACCGGGCTGCGGCGGCGCGCTCGTGCTCGTAGTCGTGGTCGTCTCCACCGGCTCCCGCTGCGCAGGCGAGGAAGGCGTCATGGACGGCAGAGGCTTCTTCGTCGGAACGGGCCACCCAGGCCGTCCGGGCTTCGTCGTTTCCGGAGCACCCGAAGGCTTCGAGGTGACCGAAGGCAGCGAAGGCACAGTGGTCGACGGAAGCAGCGCGTCGTCGTCACACCAATGGTGCCAGCAGTCGAAGTAGACCTCGGCCGGCTTCGCCTTGGCGGTGCCGAGGGTGGCGTTCACCGTCACCGGGACATGCGCCGGCGGACGGCCCTTCAGCGTCACCATCAGGTTCGCCTGGCGCCCCGGAGCCAGCGAGCCGCGCGAAGTGCACGACGCACCTTCGCCGGTCGGGGTGCAACGGATGCCGGAGAAGCTCGATGAGTAGAGGACGCGGTGGTCGAGGGTGATCGTCACCGGCTTCGTCGTCTCGCCCGTGTTCTTCACGCTGATGTTCAGCAGTGGGTTGCGGTTCCAGGGGAAACCGGACAGCCCGACGCTCCTGGCCGTCAGGGAGAGGTCGTCCCGCGGTGGCTTCGGCTCCGGCGGCTTCGGCCGCGGCGGAACCTTGACCTGCACCTCGACCCGGACGTTGATCTGCGCGCCCGCCGTCACCGACCCGGTCACGACGCTGCCGTTCTCGGCCGTCTCGTCCGCGAGCAGCCGGAACGTCAGCACCGCGGACTGGCCCGGTTCGAGGCCGGTACCGGTCCGGCAGGTCACCGTGCCGGTGCCGCCGGGGCAGCTCACCGCGATCGTGGCCGGCGCCTGCTGCCGGAAGCCACCGGCGCCCATCGCGCCTCCACCCGCGGCGGGAATGGCCCGCACGCCTCGCGGCAGATTCAGGGAGACCGCCACGGGTTCGGACTTCGATCCACCGTTGTTGCGCACGGTGATCGGCAGGTTGGCCGGTTCACCGGGCTTGAGCTGGACACCATCGGGCGGGGTCGACGCCGTCATCGCCGGAGCTGCCGGGTCCGTCGGCGAGGGAGCAGGTGCCGGAGCCGGTGCAGGGGCAGGGGCAGGAGGCGGCACTTGCTGCGCGGGCGGCACGGGCTGCTGCGCCGGCGGCGGGGCGGCCGGAGGAGCCGGGGGCGGGTCGGCCGGTTTGGGGGCGGGCACCGCGGCCGGCGGCGCGACCGCGGCGGCGGCCGGGATCTCCTGGGTGCCGCCACCGGCGGCGAGCGCCACCGCGACGGCGGCGACGATGGCCACGCCCGATCCGGCCACTCCGGCGAATTGGCGCGGTCCGGCCGCGGCCGCGCCGGCGGCGCCCGAACTCGAACCCGCGGCGGCGGCCGTCGCGGCCGCGGTGACCGCGCCCGCCTTGCCCGCCCCGGTCGTCGCCAGGTAACCGAGAGCCGCGCCACCGAGCACGATCGGCGCGATGATCCCGCGCAGACCGGTGTTGACGTCGGCCAGTTCCGCGGCCAGAGCGCGGCATTTCTCGCATTCGTCCAGGTGGTTCTCCACCTGGGTCCGCTCGCGTTTGGACAACCCGTCCCGGGTCCAGGCGCCGAGCTTGTCCGCGCTCGCGCGGCAGCGTTCGGCGGAGTTCTCGGCCAGGTGGACCTGCAGATAGGCCTGCCGCAGGCCCTCACGCGCGCGGTAGGCGAGCGCGGAGACACCGTTCGCGGTCAGGCCCAGCAGCGGAGCGACCTCGGCGGGCGTCTGCCCTTCGATCTCGGTGTGCCACAGCACCGCCTGCCACCGCTCGGGCAGCCGCGCGAACGCCTTCGCGGCGAGCGTGCGCTCGAGCCCGGCGACGGCGGTGTCGGAGAAGGGGACTGTCAGCGCTTCGCCGACGGCACCGCCGACGTCGGACATGTCCTCGTTCAGGTCGACGCGCTTGTCCTTGCGCGTCTTGTCGTAGGCGGTGTGCCGGAGCGCGGTCAGCAGGTACGCGCGGAACGCGGCGTCGGGGCCTTTGCCGCCGCGCAGCGTGTCCAGCACCTTCGCGAAGGCTTCCGAAACGAGGTCGTCGGCCTCGGAACTCGAGCGGGCGAGCTGGCGGGCGAGGTTGTGCGCCGCGCCGGCGTGACGCTCGTAAAGGGTTCCGTATGACGCGATCTTCCCGTCACGCACCTCGGCGATCAGCTCGGCGTCACTCTTACCGGAGAGATCGGCGGGAACGGTGGACACGGGGCTCCTTCATCTGCTGGTTCGGCGGGTCTACTGTCTTAAACGCCCGAACACGCTCAGTGTGACGGACAGGGCGACGCACGTCACCTCGCGGTCCCTTCGATGACCCGGAGGGCGCAACGCCATCACCCGCCCTGGGTTACCGAAGAGTTCGGAAAGATCCTTGGAAAACGCCGTCACGCGCGGCGTGGACGGGCGTCCCCACCGTGAAGCGATCGCAAGATCGAAAAGATCGGAACGGAAAGGGGCGGTGGGCAGTGGACGTACCGGCCACCGGTGCGCCGTCCGGGGGATCCGATGGGCAAGCCGCCTGGAACCGGTTCGAACGAGATCGCACACTCCGCGCGTTGCGGGCCCGCTGGCGCACGGCCAGCCTGGCCGCGGGCTGGCGTTTCCCCAGTGACTGGGGCCTGCCCGAGGTCGACGCCGTCTGCGCGGCGGTGATCAAGAACGGCCGGGTCGCGCCCGCCGAAGTGGCGGAGACCGCCCTCGCGGGGCTGGGCCGGGCACGGGCCGCCGCGGGTGCCGGGCTCGCCGAAACGCTCGCGGACCTCGCGGCGTTGCACGCCGTGCTCGCCGACCCGGACGCCGTGGACGGTTTCCTCGCGCCGGACGTCGACTCCACCCCGTCCCGGTTGCTGAGAGTGACAGCGCTCGCCTGGGCGGACGTCGCGACCGATCAGCTGGTGAACACCGAGGTCACCGAACCACTCACCGGGCTGCCCACCGCCGCCTACCTGAGGACCCGGCTGAGTGAGCTGTACCGCCAGGCCCGCCGCGACGAGCGGCCGGTCGCGGAGGCGCACACACTGCTCGTGGTCTCGATGGACTTCAGCTCGGTCGCGGGCTGGCCCCGGCTGACCGGGATGATCCTGGTCGCGGACGCGCTCAAGCAGGTCTTCGACGGCGGGGAGAGCGTCGCCTCGATCGGGCCGTCCGTCGCGGGCGCCCTCGTGCCGAAGGACGTGCGCCTCGCTTCGTCCGGCGTCGCGCTGCGAAGGGCGCTCAACGAGCGGCTTTCCGTGGACGCCCAGTTGCGGGACACCGGCCGTCCGCAGATTTCGGCGGTCCGGCTCCCGGCGACCTACGACCTGGCGTGCGATCTCCTCGGCACCCTGGCGCGTTCCTGACGCGGGGTAGCGTAAGACGTTCTCCAGGTCACGGCCGACCCTGTCGACCAGCGACGTCCCGGTTCATGATTTCCTGTTCGCGTGACCCGGACTGTTCCCGCCGACGCCAACGGCGACGTTTCGGCGAGCCGCCCGCAGCATCGGCTGTCGCTGCGGAAGTCGCTCGCCCGCTTGTCCGTCCGGCCGAGATCGATCCTGATCCTGTCGGTGATCCCGCTGGTCGCGATCGGTTTCGGGATCTGGGGCTGGCAGCACGAATGGGTGCTGGGCGTGGACAGCGCGGTGTACCGCGCCGGCGCCGAGACACTGCTCAACGGTGATCCGCTGTACGACGCGAACACCCTTCCGGTGGAGCCGTGGTGGGCGCTGCTGCCGTTCACCTACCCGCCGACCGCCGCGTTGCTGTTCATCCCGCTCGCGATCGTCCCGACGCAGGTGGCCTGGGGGCTCCTGACCGCGGTCTCGCTGCTCGCGCTGGCGCTCTGCGTCCGGATCGCCATCGGCGCCCTGCCGAAGCCCTCGACCGACGGCCCCCGCTGGTGGGCCTCGCCCGCCCGGTCCACGATCGCGTTCTTCCTCGTCTTCCTCGGCCTCGAGCCGGTGTGGCGCACGATCTTCCTCGGCCAGATCAACATCATCCTGATGGCGCTGGTGATGCTCGACATCCTGGTCATCGGGGCGAGGGGCAGCCGCTGGGGCGGCGTGCTCGTCGGCGTCGCGGCCGCGGTGAAGCTCACCCCGATCGTCTTCCTGGGGCATCTGTTCATCACCGGCCGCCGGATGGACGCCGTCCGCGGGCTCGTCACCTTCGTCGTGATGCAGGGCCTGATGTTCCTGATCATCCCGCACGACGCGGCCCGCTACTGGACCTACACGCTGCCCGACACCGGCCGTATCGGCCCGGTGCACTGGGCGGGCAACCAGTCGCTGAACGCGCTGATGAACCGCTTCACCGAGCTCGCGCCCTGGGCGTCGAAGGCGGCGATGGGGATCGGCGCGCTGCTCGCGATCCCGGCGATCTGGCTGGTGCTGCGCTTCCACCGCAAGGGCCAGGCGCTCGCCGCGATGCTGGTCACGGCGTTCTGGATCCTGCTGATCTCGCCGATCTCCTGGACCCATCACTGGGTGTGGGTGGCGCCGCTGGTCGTCCTGCTGGTCTCGCGGCTGCCGAAGACCACGCCCGCCACCGCGTGGAAACGCTGGCTCGGCACGTTCGCGGTGTTCTTCGTCTTCATCAGCTGTGTGCTGCTGATCCTGCCGAACGGCCGCAATGTCGAGCTGCACTGGAAGGTGTGGCAGAACATCCTCGGCAGCGCGTACATCTTCATGCCGTTGGTGCTGGCGCTCGCGCTCGCCGGACGCTGGTGGTACCTGCGCCGGAAGCAGGGCACGGGGGACACCGAAAAGCATGCTGAAGTCACGTCCGGCGGCTGAGGCCCGGCTCGTCGGGATCACGCTGGCGGGTGTGCTCGCGCTGGCGATGCTCACGCTGGGTGTCGTCGCTTGGCTCGGTGAATGGCACCTCGGCGCGGACAGCGCCGTCTACCGGGCCGGTGCCCTCACCCTGCTGAAGGGTGAACCGCTCTACACCCGCGAGGCGCTGACGACGTTGCCGCCGTGGGTGCTGCTGCCGTTCACCTACACCCCGGCCGCGGCGCCGCTGTTCCTGCCGCTGGCGATCGTGCCGGCCGGGCTGACCTGGGGCGTCGTCGGTGCTCTGTCGCTGGTCTGCCTCAGCGTCGTGATCTCCGTGGTCGCCCGTGCCTGCGGCGCCCCGCTCACCCGATGGTGGGTGCTGCCGCTGGCCACGGCGGGCGCGCTGGCGCTGGAACCGGTCTGGAAGACGATCTTCCTCGGGCAGATCAACCTCATCCTGATGGCGCTGATCGTCGTCGACGTCCTGGTGCTTTCGGCGCGCGGTTCGCGCTGGGCCGGGGTGCTGATCGGGATCTCGGCCGCGATCAAGCTGACGCCGCTGATCTTCGTGCCGCATCTGCTCTTCACCGGACGCTGGAAGGACGCGCTGCGGGCACTCGGCACGTTCGTGGCGCTCGAAGCCGTGATGTTCGCGGTGATCCCCGGAGACGCCGTCCGGTTCTGGACCGAGTCGGCGACCGATCCCAGCCGGGTCGGCTCCGTGCACTGGATCTTCAACCAGTCACTCAACGGACTGGTGAACCGCGCCTCGGAACTCGCGTCGTGGTCACTGGCGGTGGCCATCGCGATCGCCGCCGTCCTGGCCGTTCCCGCCGTCTGGCTGGTCGTGCGCCTGCACCGCCGCGGCGACCCGGTCGGCGCGCTGCTGGTGACCGCGTTCTACGGGCTGCTGCTCTCGCCGGTGTCGTGGTCACACCACTGGGTGTGGACGGTGCCGCTGCTCGTCCTGCTCGTCGTCCGCCGATCGTGGCTTCCGGCCGCGGCCGTCGCGGCGCTGTTCGCGAGCGGCTTGATCATGTTCGTGCCCAACGGCGGGGAGACCGAGTTCGGCTGGGGGCTGGGCTGGTCGCTGCTCGGCAACGTCTACGTCCTCACCGCTGCGATCGCCATCACAGGCCTGGCCGTGCGGGAGCTGCGACGCGGGTCCGCCCAGGTCGTGGCGGTGGCGGCCAAGTAATCTCTGCGTCGCAGTGTTGAATGTGGCCTCAGCGGAAAAGAGAACTTCGGCCAGTGGACAAACGAACCGGTCTTCCGATCGTGGGCATGGTGGGCGGCGGACAGCTGGCCAGGATGACCCACCAGGCGGCGATCTCTCTCGGCCAGTCCCTGCGTGTGCTGGCCGCCGGGGAGAACGAATCCGCCGGCCTCGTCGCGGGCGAGGTCGTGCACGGGCACCACACCGACCTCGAAGCGCTGCGCTCGTTCGCCGCCGGGGTCGACGTGCTGACGTTCGACCACGAACACGTTCCCGGCGAGCACCTGCTGACGCTCGCGATGGAAGGCGTCACCATCCGGCCGGATCCGGCCGCGTTGTCGATGGCGCAGAACAAGCTCGTCATGCGCGAGATGATGGCCGGGCTCGAGATCCCCGGCCCCGCCTTCGCCGAAGTGTCCTCTGTGGACGACGTGATCACGTTCGGCGACAAGCACTCCTGGCCGGTGGTGCTCAAGGCGGCACAGGGCGGCTACGACGGCCGCGGTGTCTGGATGCTCGACACCGCGCAGCACGCCCGCGAGACCGTCCCCGAACTGCTCGACGCCGGAACCCCCTTGCTGGTCGAGGAAAAGGTCGTCATGCGGCGCGAACTGTCCGCGCTCGTGGCCCGGTCGCCGTTCGGGCAGGGCGCGGCGTGGCCGGTGGTGGAGACCGTGCAGTCCGGCGGGATCAACACCGAGGTGCTCGCCCCGGCCCCCGGCCTGAGCCTCGAGCGCACGCAGCAGGCGCAGGATCTGGCGCTGCGGATCGCCGCGACGCTGAACGTGACCGGCCTGCTCGCCGTCGAGCTGTTCGAGACCGACGAAGGCCTGCTGGTCAACGAACTCGCCATGCGCCCGCACAACTCGGGCCATTGGACCCAGGACGGCTCGAAGACCTCGCAGTTCGAGCAGCACCTGCGTGCCGTGCTCGACTACCCGCTCGGCGTGACCGACCTGATCGCCCCCGCCTGCGTGATGGCGAACGTCCTCGGCGCGCCCGAGGCGCCGGAGATGGGGCCGGACGAGCGGCTGCACCACCTGTTCGCGCGGTATCCGGACATCCGCGTCCACCTGTACGGCAAGGGCGAGCGGCCCGGTCGCAAACTCGGCCACGTCAACCTCGTCGGCGACGACATGGAAGAGCTGCGCGACCGCGCGCTGCTTGCCGCGCACTGGCTTTCCCACGCCGTCTGGCTCGACGGCTACGAGATCCACTAGGAGTAGGAAATGGCGCCGCAGGTTGGCCTGATCATGGGCAGCGATTCGGATTGGCCGACGATGGAAGCGGCCGGGCAGGCGCTGGCCGAGTTCGGCGTCGAATACGAGGTCGGGGTCTACTCGGCGCACCGCACTCCGCAGCGGATGCTCGACTACGCGACTTCGGCCGCTTCGCGCGGTGTGCGCGTGATCATCGCGGGCGCCGGCGGCGCCGCGCACTTGCCGGGAATGGTCGCTTCGGCGACGGTGCTGCCGGTGATCGGTGTGCCGGTCCCGCTGAAGTACCTCGACGGCATGGACTCGCTGCTTTCGATCGTGCAGATGCCCGCCGGTGTCCCGGTCGCGACGGTCTCCGTCGGCGGGGCGCGCAACGCGGGACTGCTCGCGGTGCGCATCCTCGCCGCGTCCGATGAGGAGCTTCAGGCGAAAATGGCGCGGTTCCAGGCGGATCTGGAACAGCTGGTGCTCGACAAGGACGCCGCACTGCGTAAACGCGTCGAAGGCTGAATCTGCTTTTCGTCCTCTCGTGGGCTTTCCCGCACACTTGCGCTCGAAGATCGTCACGGTAAGGTGCGATCCGGGCACTATCGGTCTAATGGCCGTAGTGGGGGAGGGAGCGTAATGCCATACGTCGTGATGTGTGCGTGAACGCGCCACGAGATCTGCGAGCGATGCGCGCGCAAGCCGGTGAGCTGGATGCCCGCCTGGCCGCCGCCAGGCACACCAGCCAGTCCATCGATCGCCGATTCCGCACTCGACGGAGCACATATACGAAATCTCGGGATCAGCCGAGTTCGGGGATGGATGACCAGAAGCAGTGGAAGATTGAGCCTGATGCCGTTCCCGAGTGAAGGTGAAAAGCGAACACCTGCTCGCGTCGCCGGCATTCTCGCGGGATTACTATTCGTCGCGGGTTGTGGGATCGCGAAGCCGAAGCCGATCCTGAGCGGGCCACCGGCGGCCGCGCAAGCCGGACCTGTGATCCCGATCACTCCGGTTGAAAAGCCTCTTCGTAGTGCCGACTTTTCTCGGTTCCCGTGTGGGATATTGCAGCCCGAGCAGGTTGCCGCGTTCATCATCGACCCGCCGGAGAAGGTGGCCAAAGGCGGTGGCAAGGACGGTATGCTCGGATGCACGTGGAGCGCTCCGAACAGTCCGAGTCTAGGGATCTATCACGCCATAGTGAAGCCGAACAATCTGGCTGAACTGGTTGAGGTCAAGAACGAGAATCCGCAACATTATCCAGGCTGGCGCGAGTTGTCCATCGGTGGAATACCCGTGGTCGAGTACGCGCCGCGATACATTCCGGGGGCTTGTGATCTGTACTTGGGTATCAGCGACACGGAAATGATGCTTGTCGAGTATGTCGTGAACGGCCCGAGTGGTTCTCAGTACTGGGGAAACGATTCGTGCGCCGGGGCGCATAAGGCCGCGGAGTTCATGATCGGCAACCTCCGCGGCCGCTGATACGCGTTTCGTCCTCTGGATGCGGCGGTTCGATGGCGAACTATCGCATCCAGAGGACGAAACGCGCGGGGTTCAGTCGGTGAGCTGCTTGCGCAGTTCCCGTTTGAGCACCTTCCCGGCCGCCGAGACCGGGATCTGGTCGACGAAGTGGATCGCCCGCAGCCGTTTGTATGGCAGGACGCGCGCGCCGACGGCTTCCAGGAGTTGATCGGCCGTGACGTTCTCGTCGCTGCGCACCACGAACGCGACCGGCAGTTCGCCGACCTCGGTGTCCGGTTTGCCGACGACGGCCGCCGCCGCGACGCCGGGCAGGGTGATCAGCAGCTCTTCGAGCTCGCGCGGGAAGACGTTGTATCCCTTGTACAGCAGCATGTCCTTCTTGCGGTCCACAATGGACAAGTAGCCGTCTTCGTCGAGGATGCCGATGTCGCCGGTGTGCAGCCAGCCGTCGACGAGCGCGGCCGCGTTCTCCTCCGGGCGGTCGCGATAGCCGATCATCACCTGGGGGCCGCGCAGGCAGACCTCGCCGCTTTCCCCGGCGGGCAATGGATCTTCGCCGCCCTCGGCCGGGACGATCTTGACCTCGGTGTCGGGAAGAGGTAAGCCGACCGAACCCACCTTCCGGGTGGCCGAGCGATACGACGGCGCGATGACGGCGCCCATGGTGACCTCGGTGAGGCCGTACCCCTCGGTGATGATCACGCCGGGAAAGCGTTTCTGCAGGGCGCGGATCATCTCGTGGTTCATCGGCGCCGCGCCGGACCCGATGGTCAGTACCGAAGACAGATCCGCTGTGTGAAACTCGGGGCAGGCGAGCAAGGCGGCGAACAACGCCGGTGCCCCGCCGATCGTGGTGACCCGCAGCAGTTCGGCGTCGGCCACGTACGCGGCCGGGTCGAAGCGGTCGTGCAGGACGACGGTGCCGCCGTCGAGCAGCGGGACGTTGAGCGCGGCGATGGTGCCCATGGCGTGGAACCACGGCGTCAGATTGAGGGCGACGCCGGTGCCGATCCGGGACGGCCATTCCTCCGGGCCGCCGAGCTGCTCGACGATCACCTCTCCCGACGCGTCGACTGCGGGGACCGCGCCCAGCCGCCAGCAGGAGCTCTGCAGGCTGTTGACCACGACGTTCCGGTGTGGCAGGCACACGCCCTTCGAGCGTCCGGTGGTGCCGCCGGTGTACGCCAGATGGGCGAGATCGCGGTAGATGTCGATATCGACGTCCGGCCGCTCGTCGGAGTGAGCGGAGGAGAACTCGGTGAACTCGACCTCGCCTGGTGCCAAGGCCTCGGGCGGGTGAACCACGATGCTCAGCCGGACCGGCGTCCGGTCACGGACCGAAGCGAGGACGCGGGCGACCGGGCCGACGGTGACAGCGGCGACCGCACCGGCGTCGGTCAGTTGGAACGCGAGGTCGTCGGGCGGGAGCAGCGGGTTCGCCGGGCTGAAGGTGGCCCCGGCGAGCAGTGTCCCGTAGTACGCGACCGGGTACGCCAGGCAGTTCGGCAAGTGGAGCGCGACGACGTCGCCGCTGCCGATGCCCTCGGCGCGCAGGGCGTTCGCGAAGCGGCAGGCCGCGCTGTACGTCTCGGCGAAGGTGAGGCTCTTGTCTCCGTGGGCGAAGGCCGTGCGGGCGCCCCAGCGAGCGGCGGCGCCTGCCAGCACCGAGCCGACCGGGACCTCGGGGTAGTCGAGCGACCGGGGGAACGGGGTGAGCTCCATCACTCGAACGTACGGACTTTGCGGTCAAAGACACAAGCGCTCGCGATGTCGCACAATGTGAACGAGCGCTAACATCGGTCAAACTCCCAAACGCGGTTAGAAGAGGTGACGAAGGTGTCTGACGGCCCGGGTCTGTACCAGCTTGCCGAAGAGCACGAGGAGCTGCGGGCCGCGGTGCGTGCCCTCGCGGAGAAGGAGATCGAGCCCTACGCGGCCGAGGTCGACGAGGACGAGCGTTACCCGATCGAGGCGTACAACGCGCTGGTCAAGTCGGGTTTCAACGCCGTGCACATCGACGAGGCCTACGACGGCCAGGGCGCCGACGCCATCGCCGCCTGCATCGTGATCGAAGAGGTCGCGCGGGTCGACGCGTCGGCGTCGCTCATCCCGGCGGTGAACAAGCTGGGCACGGTGCCGATCATCCTTTCGGCGTCGGAAGACCTCAAGAAGCTGGTGCTGCCGTCCATCGCCTCCGGTGAGGCCTCGGCGTCCTACGCGCTTTCGGAGCGCGAAGCCGGCTCGGACACCGCCTCGATGCGCACCCGCGCGAAGCTCGACGGCGACCACTGGGTGCTCAACGGCACCAAGTGCTGGATCACCAACGCGGGTGAATCGTCCTGGTACACCGTGATGGCGGTGACCGACCCCGAGGCCGAGAAGAAGGCCAACGGCATCTCCGCGTTCGTCGTGCACAAGGACGACCCCGGCTTCGTCGTCGGCTCGAAGGAGCGGAAGCTCGGCATCAAGGGCTCGCCGACCCGCGAGATCCACTTCGAGAACGCCACCATCCCGGCCGACCGCATCATCGGCGAGCCCGGCACCGGTCTGAAGACCGCGCTGCGCACCCTCGACCACACCCGCCCGACCATCGGCGCGCAGGCGCTGGGCATCGCGCAGGGCGCGCTCGACGCGTCGATCGCGTACGTCAAGGAGCGCAAGCAGTTCGGCAAGTCGATCTCGGAGTTCCAGGGCGTCCAGTTCATGCTGGCCGACATGGGCATCAAGATCGAGGCCGCCCGGAACCTGGTCTACGCCTCCGCCGCGGCGACCGAGCGCGGCGACAAGCGCGGCGGCTACATGGCCGCGGCCGCGAAGGCGTACGCGTCGGACATCGCGATGCAGGTGACCACCGATGCGGTGCAGCTCTTCGGTGGCGCCGGCTACACGCGCGACTTCCCGGTGGAGCGCATGATGCGCGACGCGAAGATCACCCAGATCTACGAAGGCACCAACCAGATCCAGCGCATGGTCATGGCGCGCGCCCTGCTCAAGGGCTGATTTGATCTTGATCCGGTAGTTCGGGCGGCTCTGGCTGCTCATGATCAGGCCGCCTCCAGGCCGTCATGGACACCAGGCCGCCCGAACACCGCGTCGATGGCCTGCCGAGCCCGCTCGTGGCTCGATGGGACAAGGTGCGTGTACGTCCGCAGGGTGAACCCGGCGTCGGAGTGCCCGAGGTACTCGGCGAGTTCCTTGATCGACACGGCGCGAGACAGCAGCGTCGAGGCGAAGAAGTGCCGCAGCGCGTGCATGCCGTCCGCCCGGCCCCGGTAGGCGATCTCAGCCGCCCTGAACGCGCCCTGCCACACGACCTTGGTGAACAGGTCTCCGGTGTAGAGCCTCCCGTTCTCGCCCGTCATCAGAAGCCGGACCGTCACAGGTTCGCCGTCTGGCTTCCGCCATGGAAGCTTGACCGCGACGGACGGGAAACGGTCCTCGTGGTCGTCGATCTCGGCGAGCATGGCGGGGGAGAGCGGTACGGTCCGCGTCTTCCCGCCCTTGGGTGGCGCGAACATCATCACGCCCTTGACGGTCTTGATCTGCCTCTGAACGTGCACGACCATCGTGTCCCGGTCGATGTCGTCCGGGGAGAACCCGAGGATTTCCCCTTGCCGCAGGCCCAGACCGGAGCCCAGCGGGACGGCGATTCGGAACCGTTCGGCGAGCCCTTTCCGTACCTTGTGCACTCGCTCTTCCGGCCACACGACCACCGGCGGGCTTTCCCCGACAGGTCGGCGAACCGTCTTGGCATGACAGGGGTTCTCTCGAATCAGCCTGTCGTCCACCGCTGAGTCCAGTACGCCAGCAACGATGGTGAACAGGACAACCTGATAGTTCGTGGACAGCCCCCGCTCGTCCATGTCGCCCACCCAGTCACGGATGGTGGACGGCTTGATCTGGCCGAACTTCAGGTGCCCGAAGGTCGGGTAGATCTGACTTTCCAGGCGGCTACGCAGAATCTCACGGGTGGCCGGGTCAGGCGAGGTGGCTTTAAGCCAGTTCTCCCCCTGCTTACGAAAGACCTTCAAAGACGCCCGCGGATCGATGTACTTATCTTCGCGCTTGTCGGCCTCCACGCCGATGAGGAAGTTCTCGGCGCGCTTCTTTTGCTTGTCCGGAAAGGACTTCGAGCGCTCTTCGTTGTCGGGGTCGAGGTAGCGGACCTTGTACCGCATGCCGATGCCGTACAGCTCGGTCTTTTCGAGCACGGGCTTGCCCCGCCCGTTGAGGATGACCTTCCCGGTCTCCTCGTCACGGGCGGGGCGATACCAGCGATCTTGAATGTGTCCCATCAGGCCGCCGCCTCGTCTGTGCTCCAGGCACGGACCTTGGTCGGGTCATATCGGAGGTGACGGCCGATCTTGCGGACTGGCGGGCCTTCACCGAGCCATTTCCACTGGTAGAGCGTCTTGACCGGTACCCCGAGGTAGGCCGAGACGTCTTCGACCGACCAGAGCCGGTCCACCTTGCTCACGTTGTCCATGTCGTCCCCCTCAGGCTGCTAGTGGAGTTGCCGAAAGATCCTGTGCGGCTAGTAGCGCTCTGTCGTACTCGGCCTTCCACGTGATGCGTTCTGAAATCGCGTGCATTACCAAGTGGTCCCGAGGTGGCACGGACGGGTCGCCGGAGTCGACCTTGCGCCAGACGAGCCGAGCCGGGTCGGGTGCTGGTTTCTCGATCCCGACTGCCGCCAGCGCCTCCAGGACGAACGCCTTCCGGTCCGCCTTGTGGTCGACGAGCGTCTTCCCCGACCACTTCCGCGACACCAGCACCCGCCGCCCAGGCAGGCCGAGCGTGGTCCGCCGATGAGCACGCCCCTTGCAGTGCCCCGGCGTGGTCTTTCCGTTGGCGCCCTTGGGGTTGATGCCGTACAGCAACCAGACCGCGCAGCGAGGCGAGCACGGTGTCACCGACAGCTCAGCGTGCAACCGGTCGTGGTGATCCCTCTGTCGGACCGTGTCGGCTTCGACCACCTCACCGGTGGACTTGGTAAGGTACTTCGTGAGGTAGCCGATGTGCCGTCCGGCTTCTTCCGATCCGCCGAGGATGCCTTTGGAGTGCACCTGTCGGCCGAAGGTGACCACGTGTGCCGGGTCTTCCACGGCTTCCACCGCGTCGTCCCACGAGGTGAGCGGTTCGCGGGTGTCGGGGTCGACGAACACCCGGCGGTCGCCGTCCCACAGCGGCATCCGGTCGACGTAGACGACCTGGTCGTGCGCAGGCCACCAGACCTGGTGATAGGTCGCTTCGGTGACTTGGCGGATCACGTCATGCGGGACCGATCCCCGAATGGCCGCGTGTAGGTGCGGAGCCGCCCGCCGTTGCGGTTCAACGGTGGCGAAGTACTGCGCGTCCCACCCGACTACGCGCCGCAGGTTCTGCCACCACCTGTCCACCAGCGCGGAGAAGTGCACCGCGTCCCGAGCCGCCCGCCGGTAGTCATACGTCGACGGGTCGACCGGGGCACCATCCGAGCGAACGGGGCCGTAGGTGTCGCAGGTGAGCGTGACGAACATCGACGGCCGGAACCGTCCCGCGTACTCCCGGCCCACGGTGGTCTTGGCGACCTTGCGTCGAGGCAGGTTCGGCGCGTCCTGCCGCCGCTTGGTGGACCGCTTGACCGCCTTCTTCGTGGGCAGGTCGATCGAGGGGAGACGGCCCCGCATCCCGAGTTGCCGAAGTTCCTCATCGACTCCCTGGATCTCCTCCCGCAGCTCGTCGGCTTCGGCATGGTCCGTCTCTTGCCGGTAAGCGGCGACGAGGTCAGCCCGGAACGCCAGAAGCTCTGTCTGGACCTCGGAGGGTGGCTCTGGGGTGAAGTCGGGTTCGGTGTCGATGTGCCAGCCCTCGCGGCACTGGACCTGTCGCAGCGCCTTCGCTTTCCGGGCACAGGGCAGGCAGACCGATTCGACGGTCGAGCCACACGGGACGGGGACGTAGCGGAGTTCGCCGGTGTCGGTGTCGCCGACTTCCATCGTGAACGGCCGGACACAGACCCCGTGCTTCTCAGCGGTCGCCTTCACCACGTCCGACGCCAGGGGCTCACGCATCCGAGCGGCCCGAGTTTTGGCCGGCATAGTCACCGCGGATTCCTCGGTGCTCATCAGGCGGCCACCTCCCCAGGCGTGTTCCACTGCCGCAGCACGAACACCGGCATCTCCTGCCGCATCCCCGCAGGCAGGTCCGGGAATGTGGCCTCGTCGAACCAGACGCCGCCGTAGACCACGACGGGGATGCCGCAGAGAGTCCGGCCGCTGAGTTCCAGGTGCACCGACCCGCCACCGTCAGGACGCCACAGCGAGGCCGTCACGTCGTCGAGCGAGGCAGCCCAGGTGAGCAGCCCACGGGCTACGTCCTCCAGGCGGTCGGAGTCGAGTTGCACCGTGATCGGATCAGGACCCACCCCCACCCGAACCGAAGCGGCCGGGGGAAGCGCGAATGAGTCCAGGTGGTCGCGGATCGCGTCGAGGAAGACCATTAGCCGGTTCATGCCGCCCTCCCCTCGGAGAGTCCAACCACGTGAGCGCCACAGTTGGTCACGTAGTTCTCCAGGGCCTTGATCTCCTCGTCGGCGACCCATCCGGCCCGGACGCGCAGGGGTTCGCGGACGCCTTCGCCCCAGACGTAGCCGACACCAGCTTCGGAATCGCCGATCCGGTTCGCCCACGCGCCGCGTTCGTACGCGCCGTCGCCGAGCACCATTCCGACGTGGGTCTTGGAGGTCACCCGCAGACACACGCGGCGCGGGAACAGCTCACGAACCGGGACGGTGTCCTTCGTGGGTTCCTGGACGTAGCCGCGCACCGTGATCCCCAAGGCCCGGCCCTGCGTGGTGAGGAGCGCGACCTTTTCCACGATCGCGTCGCGGGTCTTGCGGTCGGTGTACTTGGTCAGCGCGCCGATCTCGTCGAACTCCAGAACCTCTAGCGGATGCTCGACGCTGATCGGGATCATGCGCACGCGTCCGGCGAACTCGTGCTTGCGCGCTTCCATCTCCTCAAGCAGGCCGTCGAGGAGTTCGAGCGCCTGCTTACCGGTCACCGCGTACCGAGCGAAGATCCCGCGCCCATATGCGAGTTCCATCCCTTTGGGATCGATGCCGGACACCCGGACCACACCGGACCGGATCGCGGGCGCGGCCGACACCAGTGGGCACCACATCACCGAGTTCTTGCCCGATCCGGTCGCGCCAGCGGTCAGGCAGTGCGCACCCGAGCCGACCAGCGGAACCCGCCAGTCCGAGCCGTACTCCGTGGTCCCGGACCACACATGCCGCAGATCCACGCCGAGCCCATCGGGTGCCACCAGGTCAGGAACGGGCAGGGAGGTCACCGCGGATTTGAGTAGGTCACGGCGCTGGAAGTCGATGGAGACCACGTTGGGCTCCAGTTCCCGGACCTGGCACCGCTTGACCTTGCGTGCCACCGCCAGCGCCCGCGCGGCCTCGTCGAAGTCCTCGGGCTTCTGCCCCGGAACGAGCTGCACTCGCACCTCATCCCACGACGGCCCCGATCGAACCTTCAGCACCTTCGGCACCTGCACGGCCCGTGACGCCGAAGCGGCCTTGCGGGACAGCAAACGTCGACGGCCGACCAGGTTCACCGTCACTTCCACGGGCAGCGTCTCGTCCCGGATGCTCAGCCCGCAGGCGTGCAGCCAGGCCGGGAGCTTGCGCGCGTAGACCGCCCAGCGCATCCACCAGGACCGGAGGAACCGGCCGCAGTAGTGGTCATAGGACACCACGCGAGCAGCCGCCACGACGCCAGCACGGCGACGACCGAGGCTGCCACGATCGCCAGGGACAGCCACCCGAGGTACTGCGACCACGCCATGATCGCCACCACTGTGAGACTGGTCCGCCAGCGCGTGACGACTTGCTTTGCCAGCCACAGCAACGATTTGAGCAGCCACCACAGGGAGATGAAGACCAGCGCGGCCGCCGCCAGGACTTCCAGGATCGTGGCGAGCGCGCGACCGATCTTGTGCAGCAGCCACACTGCCACGCCGAGCACTCCGCCGCCGATGAGAAGGACACTGATCCCGTTCGTGTTCATCGACGACCACCGCCGGTCAGGTCCAGCGGCAGCATTCCTTGACAGGGAGAGCATTCCGTCTCGCCGGGAAGCAGCTTCGCGAACCGCTTACAGACTGTGCAGCGCGTTCGGGTGACCCCGTCTAGCGGTCGCTTGTTGCCATCGTTTAGCGTTGTCATTGTTCACTTCCAGAGGTTGTGGACAGCGCAGGAGCGGCAAGGTTGGTAGCCGGATTCCGCTTCTGCGCCTTACAGGACAAGAAAAGCGTTTGAGGACGTGTTTGTACGCCGCACGTCCCCACGTGCGTTTTTCGCTCTGTCATTCAGTTTTCAGCTGGCTTGCGACTTCTCCTTCTGGATCTGCGCGGCCACCTCCTTGGCCTTCCGCTCCTCATAGCCCACCCAGTACTTGAGTTCGTGGTGGTGCCAGCGGTCCACATCGGACGCTGCCTGATACGCGCGGGCGTTGGCCTGATGGAACTTCAACCACGTCTCCAGGTTCGCCCCAGACTTCGGCCTGCGAGCCGTGGCGAGAGCGTGCGCTTCTTGGAGGGTCTGTGGCTCATTCCGGCTGGGCATCAGGTACCGCCTTGTGCTTGTCGAGGAACACGGCCAGTTCGTCCGCGCTGTCGCGGATTTGGCGAAGGAGCCGGACGAATTCCGGCCACACGGCCGGGTCGGACGGCGGCAGGATCGCCAGGCTGTCCGGATCCAGATAGATCACCAGAGCCGGGTTCGCCGAACCATTGCCCTGCATGCCCGCGACCGCCTGCGGCCCTGGCTTCCACATCGCGTTGAACGCCACGGACCTGCCCTTCCTCGCTGTAAGCGCGCATCTCCCACGACCGCGCGTTCTCTTCGAAACCTTCTGCGGCAGCTGTCACGGCCGCGAGCACCCACCACGGCAACTGGCTCTCGGCGGCCAGGTCTCGCCAGGACGCCGCCACCGCCACCGAGGCGACGGCCAGGTCATGAGCCGCCAAAGCATCAGCGCCGGATGCCGCCCTTGCCGTCAGCGCGCTGTAGTGGCTGTAAGCCACCTCCCACGCCTGGACCAGGTGCGGAGGAACCACGGCCACACGGTGGCTCCTCGGCACCCCGCCCGGCATCACGCAGCCTTGGGCGTCGACTCAGCAGCGCCCGAGGTCCGCGACGACTTCGACGCCCCACCCGACGCCGCAGCCTTGAAGCCGGTCGCGCGGAACGTGTACGACTGGTACTTGAACTCGCCCTGACCAGCCACCTTCGGCTCAGCCGTCAGTCCCTCCAGTTCGATCGGCCGCATCCCCGGCAGCACCTCCGACGTGGTCGGCACCGGCTGCACATCGGCCAGCAACGTGATCTCGAACGACGCGCGCTTCGCCTTGACCTCGTCCGGGTCGGTCACCGTGACCTTCCACTGGCGCTTGCCTGTCACCTCGTCGACCCGCTGACGGGCCGGACGACCCGACGACCGGTCCTCTCGCGACTGGTACTCGTTGTCCGGCGACACCTCACCGACCATGACCAAGCCCTGGCCGAACGCCTCGTCGAATTCGATGGGGAACCGGAAACCCTTGTAGATAGCCATTTGTTGCTCCTAGGTTCGTGTGATCAGTCGTTCTTGCGCGTGACGGTTTCGTCGGCAGCGTCGGACCAGTGATCGGTGAAGGAAGAGGAATGCGAGCGCGTGCGGTGCTGGGTTTCGCACCACTCGCTGAACTCGCTGGCAGCGGCCGCGAGACTCTGCGCGAACCGTGCGGTGTCCATCAGGCCGCCGATACGGGCGGGCACCTGGACGATGAAGGAGGTCTCTTCACTTCCGGCGACGAGCTGACGAACGCCAGGAGAGGGTGAAACCACCGCCGCGCCGTAGCCGACGAGGGGCTGAATCACCACGTGAATGCCCATGTGTGCTCTCCCGATGTCTCGATCTCGGCGAGCCCGGTCGGGCGCGCTGGACACAGGAGACACCCAGTGAGGAGCCTCACCCCGGACAAACTGTCCGGGTAGGGACTAGCGGGGGAGAGGAACGGCCTCGTTCACCGCGGAAAGCACCGCTGACCAGGGCAGCTCACGGCCCGGAGCGCTCCGCGGTTCATGCAGCAGCCACACGTCGTCCCCGTACACGAGACGCACACCAGCACGCCGCAACGCGTCGATGTGGGTTTCCCAAGACGGGTGACGAGCGTGCGCGGCGTTCACGCGCGGGAAGACGACGACCGGCAGATTCAGGGTTCCGATCGCCTCGTTGACCTGCGTGAGGGCTTGATTGTCGGCGATGCCCATCGCGAGCTTGGCGACCATGTTCGCCGAGGCGGGCGCGACCAGGTAGCAGTCCGGGGCCGGATGCGGGCTGGTTTCGGCCGGCGAGCGCGGCTCGACCCGGACCGGGAACCCGGTGGCCTCCTCGATCTCGGCGCGGCCGCCGTTCTCGTCCAGCCAGCGCCCCGCAGTCGGGGTCAGGGTCACCGCGACTGTCCAGCCGTCCTCTTGGAGGGGCCGGATCACGCGCGGAAGAAGGTCTTCAACACCACCAGCACCTGAGCCCACCAGGCCCAGAACACGCGACGCCACCCGACCTACCTCACCGCGCCGCAGCGCTCAGCCAACGCCAACAAGGGCGAGGACTTCTTACCAGCCGTCGCCGGGGCACGGCGATACATCGACCGCACGACCTCCCGCACCGCCGTACTGTGCCGCACGATCCCCGGAGCCTTCTGCTCAGCCGCCAGCAGCGCCGACAACGCCTCGTCATCCTTCGCGACCAGGCTCAACGCCCGCGCGAAGTCGATCAGGTGCGTGACCTGACGCTCTACCGGCAGGTGGTCGACGCTGATCCTCGGGGCCGACTCGATCACCTGCGAAATGTCGCCCAAGTCCAGGGCCGCAGACAGGCGGTGAAGCTCGACGTTGGCCGGTCCGAACCCGGTCTGCCAGTGGTTCGCGTCAGTGCCGAGCTGATCAGCCGCCCGTCCCGCGTGAGACAGCAACTCGTTCGCCGTCGACCGGTCCTGTTGCCGAGCAGCGGCGACGGCCGTCCGAAGGTAGAGCATCCCGTAGAGGCTCAGCGCGGCCGGATCACCATCGCGCATCCTCGGGACCAGCCATTTCGCTGCGACGTCGCCCAGCTCAAGCGCGTCGTCGAACCGGCCGACGGCCAGGAGCGCGTGAGTGCCGGAACGGGCAGCGGAGGCCAGGACCAGCGGGTCGTCTGCCTCGTCGGCTGCCTGCATGGCGCGTTCCGCTGCGATCCACGCGAGGTCGGCCTCACCGATCTTGCTCAGCGTGGTCGCGGCCAGGTGGTGAACCCTCGCGGACACCGCTGCACAGGCTCGCCGGTAGGCCGCGTCATCGGCCGAGGCGGACTCCATGCCCTGACTGGTCTTGATCAGCCCCGGCAGAGCCGCGACAACACGGCCGAGGTCGCCCTTCTGGTAGCTGGACCAGGCACCCTCCACCAGCTGAGCCACCGGGGCCGGGTCGATGTACTCCGGCGACATGGCTGAGGAGAACAGGGTGCGGGACAGCCGCCGGGGAGCCATGAGCGCGTCGCGGATGGCCGGGACGTCGTCGTTCTTGTCCTCGTCCTCCATGAGCACGGGTTCGCCTAGGAGGTCTCCCAGCGTCACCCGCAGGCCCCGCGCGACGTCGGCTAGCACGTCTAGGCGTCGGATCTCGCGTTCGCCGCGCTCGATCTTGCTGAGCCAGTCCTCAGTCCGGCCCACCAGGTCAGCAAGAACCGCCTGCGACAGACCACGCCGCCGCCGGTAGAAGGCAATACGCTCCCCGATGCTGAGCTGATCACCCGCGCCACGCATGCACCCAGGCTAACAGCGACTGCGTGTAACCCGCACTCTACTCAAGTCATCACCAGTACCCGGCATAAATGCTTTGAGTATTAAGATGTTGTCCCGGCAGAATCAATAAGTCTTTCGGCATATGCCATAGCTGCAACCTTGACCCAACTCGCCGTGACGACGAGCATCCAGAACCCAAGAAAGCAGATTGCAACAGCGAAGCAGCCAATGATTGCACCCAAAGAAAAATTCAAAACTTGCGCAAAAGTCAGTGCTCCGAGGGTGACATTTACCATTGCGGCTAGTCCGCAAACGGTTATGGCCAGTCGCTTCAAGCCGTAGCAGTTTCGCCGAAATCCGTAATTGCAATTTTCCAAAAAGACTAGAGGGTACTTCTTCGCGTCGTAGGTTGAGGTGCGCATTACGCTAATTGCGGCCTCGTACTTCGCGTCGGCATTTTCAGGATTAGCTATCTCCTGATCTTTGGTCGGCAATGACACGCCGGTCTTGCTGCGCAAATTGGCGTGCCGCTTTTCGAGAAGAATTGGATTGTTGCTGTCCTCTCGATGTCGAAGCAGTAAAGTGGTTGGACTTCCTCCCCATTTCAACCAAAGTTCTTCTTGCTTGCCGCGTCCGAGATCGCGCCCCAATTGATCTATAAAAAATGCCAATATGCCTAGGATTGGAAAGCTTGCAAGTGCTCGCCAGTCAATGGACATGGGTGCTAGTGCCACGACACTGCATGCGGCCGGAAGCGCTGTCAAGACTACGGGTAGTATCCGTGCTCTAACGCCATATGACATCATTTATTCTCCCCGTGGCGCAAGGTTCTACTAGTCGATCACAAGGATGCGCTCATCTTTTGAGTTGTAAACCCAGATGTCACCGTCATGCCAGATTTTCATTCTAATTGTTCCGTGGTATCGCGTCGAAAATACGCTTGCCCCAAGCTTGCTGTACTCGTTCGATGCGTCCGTGTTGGGCTTCTTCCCTACGGAGCATACGACTACAGTAGGATTCATTGCGGACACAGCTTCTTTGTGAAATCCGCTGTTGCGGCCATGATGTGCCGCCTTCAGTATGTCGCACTTCAAGTAGTCGGAATCGTAGTTTTCCAGAATATTCTTCCATGCAGAACTTTCTGCGTCGCCAGGTAGAATAATTGACCTACCTGCGTATGAAATCTTAAAAACATACGAACAGTTGTTGTAGTCGTTGCGTCTATTACATTCTTCAATTATCTCGCTCGTCGGGGAAAGGATGTCGATGTCATCGTCGCTCCAATATTTGGACTCGGCGCCCCGAAGCTTTTTGAGAACCTTGAGCGATGGATTGGCTACATCGTCGTCGGGGCCAATCCCTTCTCGCATCAAGCTGTACGCAGACCAATCGATGTGCTCGAATCTAGAGTGGTCGAAATCTTCCTTCTTGAAGGTTCTATTATGAGCTGTATCCCAGAAGTTGACGAGTGGTATCTTCTCCGCCCAAAAGAAGTTGGCTATTCCGTTCATGTGATCCATGTCGGGGTGCGTCTGGACGTATCTAAACACTGTGCGTCCGGCGAACTTTTCGTTAAAATATTCAGCGGGGTCGACCAGCATTGATTCGTAGTACTGCTCCCAAGTTCTAGCTTTGGTCACGTAGCCAGTTTTGAACTGGTATCTGCTTAGATTGAGTTGCTCTGCAAGAGCGTCAATGTCCTCGTCTGGCAGTGATTTTGAGTTGTTTATATCGATCATCATGATTCGCCCGGATGGGAATTCAATCATTGTGCAGTCGCCATGGCCAACGTTGAGAAAATGAATAGTCAGTGCCATTTTGAGTGGTATCCAATGCGTAGAGGGGTAGATTTCGGTCACTGCGAACACCAGCGACTGCCGAATTTGGCTCTATGGGATCAAGGGCGCGCCGCCGCCGGGCGGCGCGCCGGGCGCGTAGGTAGCCCCTCGCCTGGGCGGCCGCGCCGGTTCCCGACACGGCGGGCTGCCGCTCCGCTCCGCCCGCCGGCCGGGCGACGCGGCCGCCAGCGGGTCACCTTGCGCAGCGCCACCCAGCGGCAGCGCACAAGTCCCCATAGCCAACGTCGGCCCTCCTCAACGAACGTCGTGACATACCGGTCGTCGATGTATCGCCACCTGTTACGCCGAGTCGGGGGTTCCCCTTCACCCCGATGCCTGATCGTGACAACGGCCGGAAACACCGCGTCAAGGCTGGAAAGCGTGCCTTGACCCGATGTCACCGGCCGCGTGCTGGCTTCGTATCGGAATGAAGGGGAGGTGTGGGCAGGGTTTCGCCAGGCCGTCTACAGGCCGTCAGACGCCGGGTAGGGCCAAGATCCGCCGAGAACTGTCGAGAGGCGTTTGAGCAGCTCAGAGGCCGTTTTCAAGCAAGATCGCCAGGAAGGCCGAAACCGACCGAGAGATCACCCAGATCTACGAAGGCACCAACCAGATCCAGCGCATGGTCATGGCACGCGCCCTGCTCAAGGGCTGATCTTCTAAGTACGTGAAGGCTCCCTTCATTGCGTTAGGCGCAATGAAGGGAGCCTTCACGTACTTACGGCTCGTGTGATGGATCAGCCGAACGAACCGTCGCCGCGGTCCGCGAAAGCGGTGCAGCCGTCGTGCTCGAAACGAACAATTCCATCGAAGATGGAGTGTGCGTTCGTGCAGGCGCCGTAGTCCTGGCCGAGTCGTCCGTGCAGGGCGACCCAGAACACGCATCCACCGCATTGCTCGTCGTGCGCTTCTCGGTTGAGGCGCTCGCGCCAGCGCGCGTGGCAGGCGCGGTTGAAGTTCTCGTCGTCGCCCGACCAGGGCGGATTCATGGCGGGCACGGCGTCAGGTTAGAGACGCCCGTGGAGGTACGCGATCGATTAACCCTCGGTGAGATGCTTCACGGAAGTACGGCGATCATGGACAACCGGTGTCACTCTCGAAAGATGTTCTGGTTCGCACCGGTGTCGTGGACACCGCACGACGAGGCCGAGCTGATCGCCGGCTGGCGGTTGTGGCTCGAACTCGGGGATCGCACGTGGCCGACGGCCGCGTGGGACGGGACGGCGGCCGACGTCGTCCGGCCGCTGCGGGAGCTGGTCGCGGCCTGCGACGAGATCGAGACGGGCTACCGCGAGGCCGTCGACGAGCCGTCGGAGGGGTTCATCCGGATCATCCAGTTCCTCGTGTGGACCGTCAGCACGGTGATCGAGCTGTGGGCCGACGACGAGGTCCCGCTCGACGCCGAGCGGATAGCGTTGCTGCACGCCGATCTGGCCGGGTTCGCGGAGCAGGCCGAGCGGGTGCTCGAGGTGCTGGCCGTCAGCGGTGGCTGGACGGGTCTGGCCGCAGAGCATCGGCGGTCGGGTCGCTGAGCGATTCCGGTTTCTCGACCCGGGCGAATTGCGAACCCGCCAGGTACTCGATCAGCGGACGGTCCAGCGAGAGCAGGGTCACCGGGGTCCCGAACGGGTCTTCGACAGGCGCGATTTCGTACCCCAGCTCGATGAGGGACTCGTCCTCCTCGTCGGACTCGACGTCGTGACGCGTGACCCCGTTGTCGACGGACCACCTGCCATCGAGGGTGCGATGGAACTTCACGACCAGTGCGCCCGGAGTCGCCCAGGTGAAGCGTGACACCGAGAATCCGGTGCTCCAGCTCTTCCAGTAGAACCATCCGGAGCCGTCGCGGCGGAACGCCAGATCGACGTATTCGACGCTGCCCGGCTGCAGGATTTCATCCGACCACAGGCCGGTCAGCCGTTCGTCCGTCACGGACGCGAGTCTGCCAGACAGGATTCCTGTCGGGTACCTGTCGATCACGCTCCGGAGGTGCCATCGGAGGCGTCCGGTGCCCTACCGTGATCCGGGTAAGTTGAATATTCACCGACCAGAAAGCTGATACCCGATGTTCGCTCGTTTCAAGGATGTCGCCCTCCTGCTCGGCCGGATCGGTGTCGGTGTGGTCTTCCTCGCACACGGCCTGCAGAAGTGGGAAAACGGGATCGACGGCACCGCGAAGTTCTTCGAGCAGACCGGAATCCCGCTGCCGACGCTCGCGGCGATCTTCGCGATCGCGGTGGAGATCGTGGGCGCGATCTTGTTCATCGTCGGTTTCCTGACGCCGCTGGTGGGCCTCGGCTTCGTCGTGGTCTCCGTCGGTGCCCTGCTCTCGGTCCACCTCGACAACGGCCTCACCGGCCAGGGCGGTTACGAACTCGTCCTCGTCCTGGCGGTCGCCGGGCTCGCGCTCGGCTTCAACGCCGGCAAGCTGTCGCTCGACCACGCGCTCTTCGGGCGCAAGCGTGAGGCGAAGCAGCTCCAGGACGCCTGACCTCGGATGCGATGAAGGACCCTTTCCTTGCGAAATTTGCCAGGAAAGGGTCCTTCATCGCACTTCAGGAGGCGAGATCCGCCGTCGTCCGTTCGGCTTCGCGCCGGGAGGCGAGTTTGGCCGGATTTGCGTCGGTGACCTGGACCAGATGCGCACCCGCCGCCAACGGCGTCAGGAACCCCGCGAGGATCCCTTCCTCGCCCGCCCACTCCACAGTGGACAGAACGCGATCCTCGGCGGTCAGGCCCGCCGAAGAAGCGCGAGAGCGGGCTTCGGCGAGCACTTCGTCCACAGTGGACGAGCCAAGGGCCGGGGTGTCGCCGGGCACAGGGAACAGCGGGCTGAACTGGTCACCCGAAAGCCGGGCTTCGGTCAGGTAGTCCAGCGCCCCGTCCGGCACGGAGCCGGCGGGCAGCCCGAGGCCCATCGGGTGCAACGAGACGACGGCAGTGGCGGCCGCGTCGGACGCGCCGCCCGGTGCGACGAACGCCACCCGCGCGCCCGCGGTCTCCGTCACCACCCTGGCGCCGCACCACCACGCGCCCAGCAGGACACCGGCGGTCTGCCAATGCGACGGCAGCACCACGGCGACCTCGTCACCGGGTTCGACGTCGAATTCGTCGACCAGCCAGTTCGCCGTCTTGGCCGCCCAGTTCACCGTGGTCGCCACGGACAGTTCGACCCGGCTGCCCTGCTTGTCGTCGTAATGCGTGATCAGCGGTTTCGCGGGCGACCCGAGCACGGGCCGCAGCAGCAGTTCGGTGAGGCTCACGCCCACGACGTTAGTTCACGCAGGGAACGCTCGACGCGGCGAGCACTCCGGCCGCGCCGGGAGCGCCGCCACCGCCGCCCCGGCCGGCCAAGCCGGAGATGAAGGTCCGCACGGCGGCGGGGTCGATCTCGACGATGCTCTGGTCGTCCGCGCTCCGGCCGTTGATGTTCACCACCGGGATGGTCGTGAAGGTCAGATCGCCCGACGCGATCCCCTTCGCCTGCTGCGCGAACTCCAGCAGGTCCAGCCCTTCGTCCAGGACGATCGACCGGCGCACGACGTCCATCAGGCCCGCCATCGTCGACGGGCTGGTGAGCGTCCCCGCCGAAAGCACCTGGTTCAGCGCCGAGGACAGGAACGTCTGCTGCCGCACGATGCGGTCCAGGTCACCACGCGGCAGATTCTTCCGCTGACGCACGAAGGAAAGCGCCTCGCCGCCCGACACGGTCTGTTCACCGCGCCGGAAGTTCGCGCCCGAGTCCTTGTCCTCGGTGGAGTGATTCAGGCAGACCTTGACGCCGCCCAGCGCCTCGGTCAGGAGGTAGAACCCGAGCAGGTTGACCTCGGCGTAGTGGTCGACGCGGATCTGCGTCAGCTCCTGAACGGTCTGGACCAGTGCTTTGCGGCCTTCCTGGTCGGAATCACGTTCGAGTTTCGCCTGATCGGTTTCCCTCTTGTGGGCGTTCACGTAGTTGGTCTTCGCGACGCCGTACGCCGAATTGATCTTGTTCGGGCCGCGGCCGGGGATGTCGGTCCAGGTGTCGCGCGGGATCGAGACGCCGGACGGTTTCGAGCCGTTCTTCGGGACGCGCAGGATGATGATGGTGTCGGTGTTGACACCGGCCTTCTCCTCGGTGCGCAGCTGCTTGAGCACACGCGGTGGCAGCGGGTTGCCCTGCGCGTCGGTCCGCGCGTCGCTGCCGACCAGGAGGATGTCGGTCGCGCCGTCGTCGGCGGGCGGCGCGGCGGGGTCGTCGGGCTTGCTCAGGGCGTTCGTCGTGGGGACGTTGTCCTGCAGCTGGTCCTTGGTGACGTACGCGTAGCCCGTCGTACCGAGGGCGAGCAGGGACACGAGGCCGACCGCGATCCGCCGGGTGATCCGGCCGGCGCGGCGCAGCGGGCGCTCGGGCACGTCGAGCACACCCGAGATCGGCTCGTCCTCCTCCTCGGCCGGGGTCGACGGCTGGGGGAGGGGCGGATTCCGCGGGTACGGCGTCGGGACGAGCTTTTCGTCACTCTCGGTGTCCGATTCGGCGTCCTCTTCGGACTTCGGTTCCTCGTCGCTCATCCCTGATCACCTCCCCTGGCGCGGCAGCTGTTCGATAGTAGGAGAAGGCTAAGCCACCGTGAGGGCGGCCACGCTGAGTACCCGGAATTAATTGACGCAGGGCACATTGCCCGCGACGATCGGCTTCGTGGTGGGCGCCGCCGGAGCGCTGGCGGGCGGCTGGGCCGGTTTCGAGGGCTCCGACGTCTTCGCCGGGGGCGTGGCCGGGCCGGTGGACGCGCCCTTGAAGTCCTTGCCGAGCAGCACCCGCACCTTGCCGGGCGCGACGTCCCGATCCGCCTCGGCCTGCACCGCGGTGCCGAAGACCTGTTCGATCAGGGCCAGCGCGGCGTCGTCACCCGGGGCGTGCCGGATGACCGTCGAGTTCCGGGTGCTGAGCTTGGTCTCGGCCGCGAGTTTGAAACCCTTGCCCTGCAACTGGTTCCGGGTCTCGGTGGCCACCGTGGGCGAACCGGTGCCGTCGAAGAGTTCGACGGTCACGGCTTCCGCGCCCGGCAGGGTGGCCGGGGTCTCGGACGGCGCCGTCTCCCCGTCGGCGGTCAGGCGGGCGACCTCGGCCTGCACCTGCGCCGGGTCGACGCGGAGCACCGCGGCGCCGCCGATGATCGCGTCGCCCTGGGTGGGGATCGTGTGGAATTCGACGTTTCCGCTGGTCAGGCCGCGCATCTGGGCGGCGAACTCCGGCAGATCCCAGCCGGCCGACAGGACGACCGACTTCTTCACGGCCTCGATCAGGTCCGCGATCTTCGCCGGGTTGATCAGGACGTCCGACGAGAGCACCTTGTTCGCCAGGCCGGACAGGAAGGCCTGCTGCCGGGCGATCCGATCGAGGTCGCCGTTCTGCAGGTCGTAGCGCTGGCGGACGAACGCGAGCGCCTGGACGCCCTCGACGGTCGACTTCCCGGCAGGCAGATCCACGCCGGACTTCTTCTCCTTGACCGCGTTGTTGAGACAGACCTCGACGCCGCCGATCGCCTTGGTGATCTCGTAGAAGCTCGACAGGTTCACCTCGGCGTACCGGTCGATCATCTTCGGCTTGCCGATGAACTTCTCCAGCGTCGCGATCAGGTTCTTGCGGCCGGCGTCCTTGGCCTTGGCGTCGACGTCCTTGAGGTCGGTGTTGCCCTGCTGCTGCAGCGTCTTCGACGTGTCGTTGTAGGCGTACACGTACGCGCTGTTGAGCCTGTGCTTGCCGAAACCCCCGGCGATCTCGACCCACGAGTCACGGGGGAAGGAGATCGCGACCGCTTTCTTGCCGTTCTGGGGGATGTGCACCAGGATCATCGTGTCGGTCTGGCGCTCGCCGTCGGAAATACCGGCGTGCAGCATGTCGAGGACCTCGCGCGGCAGCGGGTTGCCCTGCGCGTCGGTGCGGCTGTCCTGGCCGACGAGCAGGATGTCGATCGCGCCGTCCAGCGGTTTCGCCGGCGGGTGGCCGTTGTCCCCGAAGATGTTCGTGGTCGCGAAGCCCTGGGTCGGGTCGCCGATGAACTGCCAGCCCCACCAGGTCAGCGCCAGGATCGTGATCGAGACCAGGCTGAACACGACCTTCACGCCACGGCGGGCGATCACCACGACGCCGCCGCCACGGCGCGCCGGAATGGGTGGCCCGGGCCACTCGGTCACGTGCGGTCCTCCACGAATCTCCCCAGGGCACACGCGTGCCTCGTCCAAGACTCTACTGAGTCTCGTGTTAGACGTCCGTAGGCTGGTGAAAGGTTGCCCCGGTCGTGACACACTCGGCCGGTCATGAAGGAGCAGAGGGAGGATCGCGGCATGCGAGTGCTGGTCACCGGTGGCGCCGGGTTCATCGGGTCGCATTACGTCCGGCAGGTGCTGACGGGTGCGTACCCGAGCTTGGCCGACGCCGAGCTGATCGTGCTCGACAAGCTGACCTACGCGGGCAACGAGGCGAACCTGGAGCTCGTCCGCGAGAATCCGCGCTACCGGTTCGAAAAGGGCGACATCTGTGACGCCGCCCTGGTCAGCGAGCTGATGCGGGGCGTCGACCTGGTCGTGCACTTCGCCGCGGAGTCCCATGTGGACCGTTCGATCGCCGGCGCGGCCGATTTCGTGCTGACGAACGTGCTCGGCACGCAGACCCTGTTGCAGGCCGCGCTGGAGGCGGGGGTCGGGAAGTTCGTCCACGTGTCCACCGACGAGGTCTACGGCTCGATCGACAAGGGGTCCTGGGACGAGGACCACGTGCTGGAGCCGAATTCGCCGTACTCGGCGTCGAAGGCGTCTTCGGATCTGCTGGCCCGTTCGTTCTTCCGCACGCACGGATTGCCCGTCTGTGTCACGAGGTGCTCGAACAACTACGGTCCGTACCAATTCCCCGAGAAGGTCATCCCGCTCTTCGTGACCAACCTGCTCGACGGCCGGAAGGTCCCGCTCTACGGCGACGGGCTCAACGTCCGTGACTGGCTGCACGTGGACGATCACTGCAACGGCATCCAGCTCGTCGCCGACGGGGGCAGGCCGGGCGAGGTCTACAACATCGGCGGCGGCACCGAACTGACCAACCGCGAGCTGACCGAGCGGCTGCTGGCCGCCGTCGGCGCCGGCTGGGACAGCGTCGAGCCGGTCGTGGACCGCAAGGGACACGACCGCCGGTACTCCGTCGACATCACCAAGATCTCGCGGGAGCTCGGGTACGCGCCCCGGAAGTCCTTTGAGGACGGTCTGGCCGAAACGGTCGCCTGGTACAGCGGGAACCGATCGTGGTGGGAACCGCTGAAGAAGCGTGCGGGGGAGTGACGACGTGCTGAGCATTCTCGTGCCGGGCGGATCCGGGCAGCTGGGGCGGGACCTCGGGGCACTGGCCGTGGGCTCCATCGACGCCACGACCCCGTCTTCGTCGGAGCTGGACGTGCGCGACACCGGCCAGGTCGTCGCGGCGGTGACCGAGCTGGCGGACCGGGCGCGGGCGGCGGGGAAGTCGCCGGTGGTGATCAACGCGGCCGCCTACACCGCGGTGGACGCGGCGGAAACCGACGAGGAGCGGGCGTTCGCGGTGAACGCCGACGGCCCCCGGGTGCTCGCCGCCGCGTGCTCTTCGCGCGGGGTGCCGCTCATCCACGTGTCCACGGACTACGTGTTCCCGGGCGACGCGACTTCGCCGTACGAGGCCACGGATCTGCTGGGGCCGCTCAACGCCTACGGCCGGACGAAGGCCGCCGGCGAGGACGCGTTGCTCGGTTCGGGAGCCCGATCGTGGATCGTGCGGACGTCCTGGGTGTACGGCAAGACCGGGTCGAATTTCGTGGAGACCATGGCGCGTCTGGAAAAGGAGCGCGACGAACTGTCCGTTGTGGACGATCAGGCCGGTTCGCCGACCTGGTCCCGTGACCTCGCCGCGGGTCTGCTGGAGCTGGCGGGCCGGGTCGCCGCCGGTGAAGGGCCGTCGCAGCGGGTGCTGCACTGCACAGGTGGTGGGTCGACGACGTGGTGCGGGTTCGCGAAGGCGATCTTCGCGGAGCTGGGCGCGGATCCGGCGCGCGTGAAGCCCTGCACGACGGCGGAGTTCCCCCGTCCGGCCGCGCGCCCGGCGTACGGCGTGCTGTCGAACGCGTCGTGGCGCGAGGCGGGCCTCACTCCGCTCCGGGGCTGGCCCGAGGCGCTGAAGGCCTACTTCGCTTCCTGATCCCTCCCCGCGTTTCGTCCTCTAGTTGCGGTACTTGCGTGTGCAAGTACCGCAACTAGAGGACGAAACGCGCGGGTGGTCAGTGCTTCGTGCTCGCCTGGCGGTACGCGGCGACGGTGAGTTCGGCGCACGCGCGCCAGGTGAAGTTCGCGACGTGCGCGCGGCGCGCGGCCGAAGTGGCGACGGCGTGCGGATCGCTGACGGCCATCCGCAGCGCCTCCACGAGCCCGTCGACGTCCTCGTAGGGCACCAGGCTCGCGCAGTTCCCCGCGACCTCGCGCAGCGCCGGGATGTCCGTGCACACCACGGGGACGTCCGACGCCAGCGCCTCCAGCACCGGAAGCCCGAAGCCTTCGTCGCGCGACGGCAGCACCAGCGCGCTGGCCCCGGCGACGACGCGCCGGAGGTTGACGTCCGACAGGTAGCCGACGTGCCGCGAACGTGAGCCCACCGCGAACGAACCGGGGCCGACGAACACCAGATCCGGCAGATCCGGCGCGGCCTCGTGTGCCTGCTGGAGCCAGTGCAGGCCCTTGCGGGGCCCGGGGGCGCCGGCGAAGAGCAGGTACTTGTCCGGGAGCCCGAGTTCCTTGCGGCGTTCCGGGTCCGGCGGGCGCGCGGTGAACCAGGCCGGGTTCACGCCGAGCGGGGTCACGATGATCTTGCCGCGATCCACGTCGAGCCGTTCGGCGACCTGGTCGGCGACGGCGTTGGTGGGTGTGCAGATCGCGTCCGCGAGCCGGGCGCCGCGCCGCACCAGCCGAGGCAGCTCGTGATCGCTCGGCGCGAGCTCCTCGGGGGCGTCCAAAAAGGCCAGATCGTGGATGGTCACCACGCCCGCGGCGCGGAACCGGCCCGGCAGCACGAAGTTGGTGCCGTGCACGACATCCGTCGGCCCGGCGAACAGCTCCACCGGTGGCAGCTGCGAACGCAGCCATGCCTTGCGCAGCAGCCGCGCCGCCACCGGCATCCCGCGCGCCCGGACGCCGTGCGGGAGCACGTGCCGCAGCCTTCGCCAGCCGCGCAACGTGAACGCGACCGCACGAGTGTCCACTTCGGACATCGAGGCGAGCTCTTCGGACAGCGCGACGGTGTACCGGCCGATACCCGTCCTGGCACCGAGCAGCGGGGTCCCGTCGAGCAGGACGCGCAAGGGGCGGTCAGCCACGGCCGAGCCTCTGCTTGGCGACCTTGACCACGCGGCCGCCGACGCGTCGCGCGAGCTCCTTCGGGCCGCCGTCGGCGAGGTACTCGCGGATCAGTGCGACGTCGCGGTGCAGCATTTCCTTGCCTCGCACCGGTTCGGCGACCACGAGGTCGCTGGAGCCGGGCAGCCGGTCGGCGGCGGGCCGCGGGTTGCGGCAGAACTCCACCAGCGGTTTCAGTGCCTCCGGCCAGGCGTAGCGCTGGGCGACCGCGGCCATCCGCTCGACGCAGCCCGCGGCGAACTCCTCGTCGTACAACGCCTTTTCGAGCGCGTCGGCGAGCGCGTCGACGTCCTCGGCCGGGACGACGACACCGAGCCGTTCCTCGCGGACCAGGTCGGCGAACGAGTCGCCGTCGGTGGTCACGATCGGCAGCCCGGCCCACAGGTAGTCGAGCACCCGCGTCCGGAACGCGAAGGTCGTCTCGACGTGTTCGTAGTGCGTGGTGACGCCGCAGTTCGCGTCGAGCAGCCAGTTCTGGCGCTCCTCGTACGGCACCCACTGCTGGTTGAAGAACACATGCTTGCCGGTGAGCCCGAGCGTGTCGGACAGCAGCATCGTCCGCGTGCCGATGTCCATTTCGGTGACCTCGGGGTTGGGATGCTTCATCCCGAGGAAGACCAGGCGGACGTCACCGCGGCGCTGCCGCAGCAGTTCGATCGCCCGCACCAGGGTCAGCGGGTCGAACCAGCTGTAGACGCCGCCCGCCCACAGCACGACGTGGTCGGTCTCGCTGATACCGTCCAAAGTGGACCGTAGGCCGGGGCCGGTGCGCGCCGGAGCCTGCGACGACAGTCCGAACGGCACGATCGACAGCAGCGACTGGGTGGTCGGGTCGGCGTCGTACAGCCGCGGCGACAGCCTGCCCATCGCGGCGAGGTGGCCCAGCCAGAAGTGGCGTTGACGGTCCGAGGCGCAGAGGAAGAAGTCGCCGCGTTCCAGTTGCGCGTCGAGGACCTTGGTGACCCCGATGAGGTCCAGCGCCCGCTTGTCGTCGGGAACGCCCTTGCCCTGTTCGAGCAGTTCGAGGTGCATCGGGTCGTACAGATCCGCGACGACGATCTTGTGCGCGTACTCCTTCTTCAGCGAGGGCGCGAATTCGAGCACGTGGCCCTGCAGGACGATGATGTCGGCCCAGGCGATCGGCGTCTCCAGGTCGCGTCGGGTGGCCGCGCTGACCCGGAACGCCGCGGGCGGCGGATCGGCGAGCGGGTTGACCGTCACCAGGTGGACGTCGTGTTCGGTGGCCAGCGTCGCGGCCATGTTCCACGCGCGGATCGCCGGGCCCGCCATCCGCTCGGTGATCGCGTCGCCGGTGATCACCAATACCTTGCGACGCTGCCCGAAGAGCGCGTCGATACCGAACGTCTCGACGAGGATCTCGTGTGCGGCGAGATAACGCGGCAGCGGATACGCGGGTTCCAAAGCCTTACGTAGCAACGGAAGCAGATCGGCGTCGGTGCGGACGCGGGCGGCCTGTTCGGCGGCGCGGGACTCGGTGAGCGAAGGCAGCAGTTCGACGAACTGGTCGATCGCCAGCACACCGGCCAACGTCGTCCTCGGCACCTCGACCGGGCCGGTTTCGGCCGGGCCGACGCCCTGGGCGAGATCGAACCGGGTGGTGTCGAGGTCGCCGCGCGCGGTCGCCCGGCGGACGGCCAGCGCCAGCGCCGCGGGCAGCGCGCGGGTCAGTGTCTCGTCGGAGAGGTTCTTGTACAGCGCCGCCAAGGCGTTGCGCTCCAGCAGGAACGTCTCTCGCCCGGAGTCCGGCGCGTCCACTGTGGACATGGTGGCGTGGTGCCGGTGGTAGGTCAGCGACTCCGGCACGTAGCGCACGCGCCAGCCGCGAAGGTTCAGCCGCCAGCCGAGGTCGACGTCCTCGTAGAACATGAAGAACCGCTCGTCGAAGCCGCCGAGTTCGGCGAAGACCCCGGCGCGGACGAACATCGCCGAACCGGTCGCGAACAGGACGTCCTTGGCGATCTCGTGCTCGGCGGCGGGGACGTCCGACAGCGGGCTGCCGGCGTGGCGCTTGTAGCCCATGCCGAACCAGGTGAGGCCGGCGTCGACGAAGTCGGTGCCGGTGCCGTCCCAGTCGAGGACCTTGCTGGCCACCGCGGCGACGGTCGGCTGCGCGCGCAGTTCGGCCACGGCCGTGCCGACCCAGCCGGGAGCCGGGCGGGCGTCGTTGTTGAGGAAGGCGAGGACGGTGCCCGTCGCGTGCCTCGCGCCGAGATTGCAGCCGCCCGCGAAACCGGAGTTCACCGGGGACTCGACGAGCTTGACGCCCGGGGCCGCGGCCTTGATCTCGGCCACGTCGGTGCCGCCGGAGGCGTTGTCGACACAGATGACCTCGAGGTTCGGGTAATCGTGTTCGGCGAGCGCGCGCAGGCAGGTGACGGTGTCGGCCGCTCCCCGGTAGTTCACCACGATCACCGAGACGACCGGTTGCGTTTCCCCCTGCGCCAAAGCCGTGCTCCCTGCTCTCGATTGGGGCAAGCTTAATTGCCCGCCCACGCGTCCCAGACCGCGCCTCGGCCCAGTGTCGCCCGTCGCCCGATGGCCCGCCGCTCGAGCAGCGTGCGCGGCAGGCGGGCGGCGACGGCGCCCAGGACCCGGCACCGGAGACTCAGACGGAAGTTCGGTGCCGCCGGTTTCCCGCGAAGGGGGAGTATCGCGGTCAGGATCGTGAACTTCACCAGCTGACGGATCGCCACCGCGGGCGGGGCGCACCGCAGGAGAGTCAGCAGGCGGTTGCGTTCGTTCCACAGGTGGAACGGGACCGAACCCGGCCGGGTGCTCGCGCCATGCCGATGGATGACCTCGGCTTCGGCGCCGACGACGTCCCAGCCCGCCAGCCGGAGCCGCCACGCGGTGTCGGTGTCCTCGTAGTAGCAGAAGTAGGAGGCCGGGACGCCGCCGACGGAACGGAGCGCCTCGACGTTCAGCACGGCCGCGCCCCCGCAGAAACCGAAGACCTCGTCGACGGGTTCGGGCAGGTCGGCGCCGTGGCCGTCGGCGGTCAGGCGGACCCCGGTGGACTGGACGGTCCCGTCGGCCAGCGTCAGCCGTGCGCTCACCGCGGCGGCGAGTGGTGCCTTGGCGAGAGTGTCTTCGCAGGTCGCGAGCCACTCCGGGCCGGGGGCGGCGTCGTCGTTCAGCCACGCCATCAGCGGGGTGCCCACTTCGTCCAGCGCGGCGGCCATGGCGCCCGCGTACCCGGTGTTGTGCCGCAGCCGGAGTACCTCGGGTTTCGACGGATGGGCGGCGAGCAGCTCGGCCGTTCCGTCGTCGGAGGCGTTGTCGACGACCAGCGTCCGATGCGGGCGGGTCTGCGCGGCGAGCGCGTCGAGGCAGGCGGTGATGTGCGCGGCGCCGCGCCAGGTGACCACGACGACGGTGGTGCTGGTCATGCCAGAGAGAATAGAGACCATGCCCGAACTGGTCGTGCTCGCCGAGCAACTGCTGGCCCCGGTCCCCGGCGGCACCGGCCGCTACACCGGTGAGCTGCTGCGGGCGCTCGCCGAGACCGCGCCGCCGGGTTGGACGGTGTCGAGCGTGGTCGCCCGGCATGCCGGCGTCGAGGCCGCGGTCGTCGAGGGGGTCGAGGGTCCGCGCGTGCTGCCGATCCCGCCCCGGGCGCTGATCGCCGCCTGGCAGCTGGGGCTGCCGTGGTGGCCGGGCGGCGACGCGGTCCACGCGCCGACGCCGCTGGCGCCCGCGCGAGTGCCGAAGGGGCGGACGCTGTCGGTCGCGGTGCACGACACCGTGCCCTGGACGCATCCCGAGACGCTGACCCCGCGCGGCGTCTCGTGGCACAAGGCGGTGATCGCGCGGGCCGCGTCGCGGGCGACCGCCCTGACCGTGCCGACGCGAGCGATCGCGGACGAGCTCACCGAGTTGGTGCCGGTCTCGGTGCCGCTGCGCGTGATCCCGCACGGTGTCCGGCCGCACGCCGGGTTCGCCGAGGTCTCGTTGCCGGAGCGGTTCGTGCTCGCGATCGGGACCATCGAGCCGCGCAAAGGCGTCGACGTGCTGATCGACGCCGTCGGGCGGATCGGGGTGCCGCTGGTGCTGGCGGGCCAGCCGGGCTGGGGTGGCATCGACCCGGTGGCGCTGGCGCGTGAGCACGGCGCCGACGTCCGGGTGCTGGGGAAGGTGAGCGACGCGGAGCTGGCGTTCGCGCTGAGGGGGGCGTCGGTGCTGGCGATGCCGAGCCGGGCCGAGGGATTCGGGCTGCCACTGATCGAGGCGATGGCGGCCGGGGTGCCGGTGGTGCATTCGGACGTCCCCGCGCTGGTCGAGGTGGCCGGGGGAGCGGGCGTGACGGTCCCGGTCGGCGACGCGCAAGCGCTTGCGGACGCCCTTCGCGGCGTACTCGAACATCCGGAGCGCGCTGCGGCGCTGCGTGACAGCGGTCTCAGCCGTTCGAGTGAGTTCACCTGGCAGCGTGCCGCTTCGGCCGTGTGGGATCTTCACCTGCGCGAGGACTTTGTTGGTTCCCCACCGCGGAGCCGGTAGGCCGCCGTACCCTCCTAGGGTGACCGAAGACCCTCGCGTGCTGATCGACGCGACCGCTGTCCCCGCGGACCGGGGTGGCGTCGGACGTTACGTGGATTCGCTGGTCGCGGCGCTGGACGAAGACGGTGCACGGATCACCGTCGTCTGCCAGCCGCGGGACGCGGTGTTGTACGACCGGCTGGCGCCCGGCGCGCGGATCGTGCCCACCTCGCCGTCGACGTCGACCAGGACGGCCAGGCTGACGTGGGAGCAGGCGACGCTGCCCCGGCTGGTCCGGCGGCTCGCCGCCGACGTCGTCCACTCTCCGCACTACACGATGCCGCTGGCCAGCCCGGCCGCGTCGGTGGTGACGCTGCACGACGCGACCTTCTTCACCGACGCCGTGCTGCACTCTTCGGTGAAAGCGCGCTTCTTCCGCGCTTGGACCGCGACGGCGCTTCGCCGCGCCACGCTGTGCATCGTGCCGAGCATCGCGACGGCGGCCGAACTGGAGCGCGTCGGCCAAGTGCGCGACGCGGAATTGGAGATCATCCATCACGGCGTCGAGCCGGACCGGTTCCATCCGCCCTCACCCGCCGAGATCGAGGCCGCGCGCCAGGCCGTCGGGCTCGGGAAGACTCCGTACGTCGCCTTCCTGGGCGCGCTGGAACCGCGCAAGAACGTGCCCGCGCTGATCCGTGGTTTCGCGCACGCCGTGACCGGCAGGCCGAACCCGCCTGCGCTGGTACTGGCCGGGCAACCGGGCTGGGATTCGCAGGTCGAACGCGCACTCGACGCCGTACCGCACCGGCTGCGGGTGATCCGGGCCGGATATCTGCCGTTCGACACGCTCGCCGGCTTCCTCGGCGGCTCCGAGCTGGTCGCGTACCCGAGCCTCGGAGAGGGGTTCGGGCTGCCGGTGCTTGAGGCGATGGCGTGCGGCGCGGCCGTGCTGACGACCAGGCGGCTTTCGCTGCCGGAGGTCGGCGGGGACGCGGTCGCCTACTGCGGGGTCGGCGCGGGAGACGTCGCGGCGGCCATCTCGGAGCTGCTCGACGACCCGGCTCGAAGGGCGGAGCTGGCCGAAGCCGCGCTCCGGCGGGCGAAGGAGTTCTCGTGGGCGACGACCGCGGAGCGGCATCGGGAGGCTTACGCGAAGGCCTGGCACCGGCATGCACGGCGGCGGGCCGGCTGAGGCTCGCCCACGTCTCGTGAGTGTTTAGAGCGGTTAGAACCGTCCTAAACACTCACGAGGTGGGTGGGGGCGTGGTCGCGTTCGGTGACGGGTGGACAATGACCGCGTGACTGAGCACCCCAGCTACGGCGACGGGCTCGCCGTCGTGACCGTGACGTACTTCCCCGGCGAGACCCTGGAGAAGTTCCTCGACACGCTCGAGAAGGCGACGGACCGGGACGTCCAGGTCGTCGTCGCCGACAACGACTCCACGGACGACGCGCTGGACAAGGCCGCCCGCCGGGACAACGTCAAGCTGCTCAGGATCGGCGAGAACGTCGGCTACGGCACGGCCGCCAACCGAGGTGTCGCGGAGCTCGACGACGGTTACGGCTGGATCGCCGTGGTCAACCCGGACGTCGAATGGGAACCCGGTTCGCTCGACGCGTTGCTCGAGGTGGCCGCGCGGTGGCCGCGCGGTGGCGCGTTCGGTCCGCTCATCCACGATCTCGACGGCACCGTCTACCCGTCGGCCCGGCTCCTGCCGTCCTTCGGCCGAGGGATCGGGCACGCGGCGCTGGGCAAGCTGTGGCCGGGCAACCCGTGGACACGGCAGTACCGGCAGGAGACCGGCACCCCGGTCGAGCGCACGGCGGGCTGGCTTTCCGGATCCTGCCTGCTGTTCCGCCGCGAGGCCTTCGACTCGGTCGACGGGTTCGACACGCGCTACTTCATGTACTTCGAGGACGTCGACCTCGGTGATCGGCTGACCCGCGCGGGCTGGCTGAACGTGTACGCGCCTTCGTCCAGCGTCATGCACATCGGCGGGCACTCGACTTCGAAGGCTTCGGCGAAGATGCTGCGTGCGCACCACGACAGTGCGTACCGCTACCTCGCGGACCGTTACCGCGGTCTCCTGTGGAAGCCGGTCATGCTCGCGGTGAAGGCCGGTCTCGCGCTGCGGCTCAAGCTCGAAACGCGCCCGAAGTAACCGTTCCGGCCACCGGAATTCGCGCGACCCGGCTCCCGGCCGTCGTTACCGTCGGTGCATGGACTTCGCCGCACTGGACACCTGGTTGACGGAACGCGCCGGGGAGGACCGCTTCTCCGGCGTCGTGCTGATCCGGCGCGGAGACGAGACGCTGTTCGAGCACGGGTACGGCCTGGCCAGCCGCCGCTGGTCGGTGCCGAACGCGCCGGACGTCCGGTACGACACCGCGTCGATCACCAAGGTCGTCACCGCGATCGCCGCACTGCGGCTGGCCGACGAGGGGCGGCTGGATCTCGACCGCCCGATCGGCGAGCTCGTCGACCTCGGCGGCACGGCGATCGCCACCGGGGCGACGACGCGGCAGCTGCTCACGCATACGTCCGGGATCGCCGACGACGCCGACGAGGAAGCGGGCGAGAGCTACGAGGCGTTGTGGGTCGACAAGCCGGTGTACTCGGTGGTGGACACGCGGGACCATCTGCCCAATTTCGCTTACCGGGCACCGAACTTCGCGCCGGGCGAGGGCTGCCGATACTGCAATTCGGGCTACGTCCTCGCCGGGCTGGTGATCGAGGAGATCACCGGAAGGCCGTATCGCGACCACGTCCGCGAGGCCGTGCTCGATCGCGCGGGGATGACCGATTCGGGTTTCTTCGACCGCCGTGATCCGGAGCCGAGGGTCGCCGAAGGCTGGGATCCCATTCTCGACGGTGAACGGGTCGCCGGCTGGAAGCAGAACCTCTTCAGTTACCCGCCGATCGGTTCACCTGATGGTGGTTTGTACTGCACCGTCGGCGACCTCGTCCGGTTGCTGCGGGCGATCCGCGAAGAACGGCTTCTGAGCCCCGCGCGCACGAAGGAGTTCCTCACGCCGCAGGTGCTTCACAGCAGCGGCGTCTGGTACGGCTTCGGTCTCGAATTCGTCCTGGCGCCGGACGGCTCGGTGCGGCACTACTACAAGGACGGCGGGAACGTCGGCGTCTGCGCGCTGATGCGCCACTATCCGGCCGAAGGCCTGGACGTCGCGATGCTGTCCAACGCCACGTACGGCGGGGGAGCGGCGATCCAGGAGATCGACCGGGTGATCCAGACGCTATGAACGGTCCGTTCCTTGCAGAATTTGCAAGGAACGGACCGTTCATAGCGCGCGTGAAGGGGCTAGATGCCGTCCAGGCGGCGCGAGAGGTTCGACCGCCCCGAAGGGTTCTGCTTCACCGTCGGCACCAGGCCGCCGACCTCGTTCTCGACGGTCTCCGGCTCCGGCTGCTCGATCAGGGGACTCTGCACCGGCGCGGCGGGCGGCCGCCGGGTGAGCGGGGTCGTCGCCTGCGGTAACGGCCTGGTCTGCTGCGGAGCGCCGGGGCGGCGCGGGTACGGCTGCGGCTGAGTCGAGCCTTCGCCCCGAGCCGGCGGCAGGTCCAGCCGCGTCGTCGGTTCGGGCCCCGCGAGCGGGTGATCGTTCTCGGCGATCAACGAAGCCGGCAGCTGAGTGGTCGTATCCGGGTCCGAGGAACGGTCGATCTCGGCGACCACCGATCGGGGGATCTGCTGGGTGTTCGCGGAGTCCATCGGAGACGTCGCGTTGTCCGGTGTCACGACGAAGGCTCCACGCGCGCTTGCGCGTGCGAGCAAGGCGTCCGCCCGAGCACGGGGGTCCATTCCCCTAGGCCTCCCGACTGACCTGGGGCCCTCTGGGATCAGGGCCGACTGTGTGTTGTCTAGGGTAGGCCCTAGGTGCGGCCGCCGTCAGCAGACCCGCAAACGTCTTCCGACAAAAGTTGGCGCGCCGCGAAGGCCTCAGGCTTCCATGTCCGACAGGATCCGGGTGCTGGAGTCGGCCTTGTCCGTGCCGCCGATGCCGTAGATCATCGAGATGCCGTTGCGGGCCCCCGCCTCGACCTCGTCGGCCGGGAGCTCGTCGACGTTGCGCCGGTCGCCGCCGTTGCAGAACTCGAGCTCCGTGTCCGGGTACGCCGCGCGGATCTGGTCGAACGATTCGTTGATACCCGGCCCCTGCTCGACGGCGATGTACACGTCGTCGACGATGCGCAGCGCGCGGACGATCCGGGCACGGACGTCCTCGGTCTGGATCACCCTGCCCTTCTTGAGGACTTGCTGGTGATCGTTGTTGACGATGACGATCAGGTAGCCGGACCGCGCCTGCGCGGCCTCGAACAGGTCGAGATGGCCCTGGTGGAGCGGGTTGAAGTACCCGCTGACGATCGAGGCCTTCGCCGGTCGCTCGGTCATCGTCGGTGTCCTCCATAGGCTTACGGTTACAGGTGGCCCGCTCACCCTAGCCGAGTGCCGGGTAGGTTCGGCGTGTGCGATTCCGTCCTGCCTTCGAGCTGGACCTGGACACGGTTCTGGGCCCGCTGAGCCGTGGATCGCGGTCGCCCAACGTCGTCCGCGCCGAGAGCGGGGTCACCTGGGTGGCCGCCAACACCGCGGACGGCGCGGGCACGCTCGCGCTGCTGCGGCGCGCGGACGGGGAGATCGAGGCGGAGGCTTGGGGGCCCGGCGCGGACAGGCTGCTCGAGGGTGTCCCGGCGATGCTGGGCGCGCACGACGACGACTCGGAATTCGTCGCCCACCACGACGTCATCGCGACGGCGCGCCGCCGCAACCCGGGGCTGCGCCTCGGCTCGACCGGCCGGGTGTGGGACGCGCTGGTGCTCGCCGTGCTGGAACAGAAGGTGACCAGCACGGAGGCGCTGCGGTCGTGGGGTGAGCTGTGCCGCTGGTTCGGGGAGCAGGCCCCGGGGCCGGGCCCGTCGCGGCTGCGGGTGCCGCCGACGCCCGTCGCCATCCGATCCATTGTGGACTGGAAATGGCATCGCGCCGGGGTGGACCTGAAACGGCGGACGACGCTGATCGCCGCGGCCCGCGTCGCGTCGCGGCTGGAGAAGGCCGTGGAGCTGAAGGGTGTCGAAGGCCGGGCCTGGCTGCGGAAGGTGCCGGGCATCGGCGTGTGGACCGCGGCGGAGATCGCGCAGCGCGCCTGGGGAGACCCGGACGCGGTGAGCTTCGGTGACTACAACATCCCGTCGATGGTCGGGCACGCGCTGGTCGGCACGAAACTCGACGACGCCGGGATGTCCGAGGTGCTGGCGCCGTATTCACCGCAACGGCAGCGCGCGGTGCGCTACCTGTCGACGGCCGGATTCCGCCGCCCGAGGTTCGGGCCGAAGATCGAGCTCCGCGACTATCGCGCGATGTGATCGCCCGAGGCCCGCGTTCAGTCCTCTAGACGCGGTTGTCAGTTACCCCAGCCCTGCGGCGGGTAGGGCTGCTGCTGGCTCGGGTACTGCGGCTGCTGGGGCGGGTACTGGTGGTACGGGAGAGCGGGCGGCTGCGGCTTGCTGTTCGACTTCACGAGGAAGTAGATCCCGACGCCGATCCCGGCCAGGATCAGGGCGCCGACCACCAGTACCAAGAGGAAGACCATGCCGTGAGCCTAACCGGCGATCCGGTCACCGGCCCGGCGGCGGCCGGTCGGCTCGCCGTGCCGCCTCGAACCGTCCCGGCCGCGGTGTCTCCGGAGGTGGCAGAGGTGGCAACGGTGCTCAATGGGCGGGGCGTTCCTGCAGCCGCGTGCGGTATGCCGTGACGTTCGCGGCCAGTGCGGCGTTCACGATGGCGATCGCTTCGCCTTGGCTCAGCCCCAGCTTGCGGGTGATCGCCGCGTACTCGGAGGCTGCCTTCTGCGCCAGTTTCCGGTTCTGGTCGCCAGAGTCCCCGACGAAGGTGCCTGCCCGGCCGCGGGTTTCGATCAGGCCGGCCTCTTCCAGTTCGCGGTAGGCCTTGGCGACCGTATTGGGCGCGATACCGAGATCCTCGGCCAGTTTGCGGACCGTCGGTAGTTTCGTTCCCACGGACAGCGTCCGGTCCGTGATCTGTGCGGCGAAGGCCGCTCGTACCTGTTCGTACGGGGGGACCGGTGAGTTGGTGTCGACGCTGACGATCACTTCGTGCTCCAGGGGTCTCTTTGTCGGCGGGCTTGATCAGAGCACCGTGCTCGGCGGCGCCGATGGGGGCCGATGCGGCTGGCGGATCCGGGCCGCCAGTACGGCGACCAGGGTGACCGCCGCGGCTCCCAGGAGGAACCCCCAGAACAGCCCGGCGAATTCCGGCACCGCGGTGGTCATGGGGAGCGCGAGGTAGATCCCGGCGGGCAGCAGGGCCAGCTGCCCGTCCTTCCGGCGGAGCGCGTCGTCCGTGCGCAGGGAAAGTTCGTCGTCGGCCAGTGCGGGCTGCTCGATCACTTGACGGACGAGGACGAGAGACAGCCCGCCGAGGACGACGATGCCCGCCGCGTAGGTGAAGCCGGCCAGCCGGGTTTCGATGGGCTCCGCGAGCAGTCCGATGCCCAGGCCGATGGCGATCCCGCCGACCGTGCTGAGCAGCCACAGCACGACCGGGCCGGCACCGGCCACGTCGAGGACGCCCAGCTTTTTCCCGTGCGCGATCCGGCGCGGCAGGGACCTTGCCAGCCGCTTTTCCGCCTTCCGTATTCGCTGGAAGGTCCACGAGATGAGCCCGGCCAGCACGGCGAAGCTCACCAGAACCGCGATCAACGCTCCCGATTCGGAGAACTCCGGCCAGCCTGCCCTCCGGCGCGACAAAACCTCCGCCGCGGCGCCCGAACTCCGTACGACGAACTCCTGGCTCAGCAGGAACCAGGTTCCCCAGGTCGCCGCGAAAAGAACCACCGCCACGGCGACCGTCTGCCCTCTGATCCGGCTGCGCAGCTTCATCCTGGTCAGCTGAAACTGCTGGGATTCGCTGAGTTCCACCACTGTGCCGCCCCCCTTTGTGTCAGCGATCGTATCGCCATGATGACACAATCAGTGACACAAAAGCAAGCGGGGCTAGCGAGCGGGTGGGACGACCTGGGTGGCGTCACCGTTGCCGCCTGGCACCACCTGTGTCCGGTCGCCGCCCGCCGGCGAGACGACCTGAGTGCGGTCGGCGCCGGCGGGGGAGACCACCTGAGTGCGGTCGGCGGCCGCCTGCTGCTGAGGGGACACGACCTGGGTGCGGTCCGCGTTCGGGTCGATCGGCGGTCCGGCCTGCGGAGCAGGCGGCGGAAAACCGGGCATGGGCGGCTGGGCCCCGGCGAATGGGTTGGGCGCAGGGGCGCCGGGCGGGGGCGCGAAACCCGCCGGAACGGGGGCCGGGGGCGGCGGGAAACCGGGCGCCTGGCCGTAGCCGGGCTGAGGCGGCGGGAAACCGGGCTGCTGCTGCCAGTTGCCCTGCGGGGCGGGGCCACCGCCGGGCGGGGGAGGCGGCGGGAAACCGGGGGCCGGGCCGCCACCGCCGAAGTTCGGGTTCTGGGGGAAGGTCATCGGCGGCTTCTTCGCCTGGTTGACCTTCACGATGATCACCACGATCACGATGATGATGACGATGATCGCCAGGATCAGCAGAAACCAGCCGAAACCGTCACCGTCACCGCTGCTGTGCACCCGGACCCGGTCCAGGTATGGCGTCAGCGTCGTCAGCATCATTCCCCCTTAAGAACGTCAGCCGACACCCTAACGGCCGGACGTCGCGGGTACGGCGGCTTCCATCAGTTCGGCGAGATCTTCCGACCCTTTCGGCAGGGAATCCACCGGCCACCAACGAAGATCGTCCGATTCGTCGCTTTGGACCGGTTGTGCTCCCCGGGGTGCGCGCACCACGAAACGCACGTCGAAATGCCGGGTCGGCACGCCGAGCGAGCACGTGATCGGGTGGACGTCGAGATGCACCGGCGCCGGGTCGATGACGAGGTCCTCGATACCGGATTCCTCTCGTGCCTCACGGAGAGCGGCGTCCGCGAGCGTCGCGTCGCCGGGTTCGCAGTGCCCGCCGAGCTGCAGCCAGCGGCCGACTCGCGGATGCAGGGTGAGGAGCACGTGTTCCGCGTCGGCGTCGAGGAGGACGGCCGACGCGGTGATGTGCCCGGCCGCGCATTCGCGAAGGCAGACGTCGTCGCGGGCGGCGAGGAAGCCGAGATAGGCCTGGCGTAAGGATTCCTGGGTCGCGTCCACCGGTCGCCAACCGGACAAAGTGGACACGACGTCGTCATGCAGGGTCACAGTTCGAGAAGTCCTTCACCGGGTTCGACGGAACCGCGCGCGGGCGGGAGCGCGGCGGGATGCCCGATCGCGACGGCGCCGAGCGGTTCCCAGCGCTCGTCGAGGCCGAGCACGTCGCGCACGACGTCCGCCGCGAAGATGGTCGACCCGATCCAGCACGAGCCGAGGTCTTCGGCGGCGAGCGCGACCAGCAGGCCCTGCACCGCCGCGCCGCCGGCGACGGTGAACATCGTGTGCTCACAAGCGTTCCGGCGCTCGTCCCGATAGGTGTGCGCGCCCTCGGCGACGAGGAACGGCACCACGACCTCGGGCGCGTTGTACAGGATGTCGCCGCGGCCGAGCCGTTTCGCGACCTGCCCGGGCGTGAAGCCGTCGCCTTCGAGATCCGCCTGCCACGACGCCTTCATCGCGTCGAGAAGCTGGCGGCGCAAGCCTTCCTCGCGCAGCCACACGAACCGGACCGGCTTCGTGTGGTGCGGCGCGGGCGCGGTCAGCGCGGTTCCGACCGCGCGGCGCAGCACCTCGGGATCGACCGGATCGTCGGTGAACGACCGGATCGAACGCCGCGCGAGCACGGCTTCACGGCGGCCCTGCGCGATGGATTCGTTGGTACCGAGGCGGAACAGGTCCTCCTCGACCGGCCGGAGCAGTTTACGGGCGGTCGAGCCGTCGTCGGTGAGCTGGAGGCCGCGCACGACGGCGACCGGCGTCCCGCCGAGCTTGCCCTTCACCAGATCCGCCGCGGCGGCGAGTTCGTCGGCGATCGCCACCTCGGTGACGGCGAGTTCGTTGCCCTGGCCGTCGACCTCGCCCGCGTAGGAATGCAGCACCCGCAGACCGGACGCGCCGATCGCGGCGTCGGTCTGCCCGACCCGCCACGCGCGGCCCATCGTGTCGGTGACCACGACGGCGACCTCGACGCCGAGCCGTTCACGCAGCCCGTTCCGCAGCGCGAGCGCGGAAGCGTCCGGATCGGACGGCAGGAGCGCGACCTCACCGGAGGCCACGTTCGACGCGTCCACGCCGGACGCGGCCTGCACGATGCCGAGCTTGTTCTCGGTGATCACCGTCCGGTTGATCCGCGCGATCACCCGGACGGACTCCTCCTCGACGAGCTTGCGCCGGGCGGCGTCGCGTTCCTCAGGATCGGTGGGGACGCGGATCAGCATGCCCTCGGTCTTGGAGACGATCTTGCTCGTGACGACCAGGACGTCTCCCGAGCGCAGCCACGGGGCCGCGCCGACGATGGCGCCGGTCAGGTCGTCGCCGGGCCGGAACTCCGGCAGGCCGCCGACCGGCAGGATCTCGATCTTCGCCGAAGCGTGGTCACTCAACGGAAACTCCAGCCAGATCGAAGGCCGCGCGCACCATGGCGGCCGTAGCGTCCACATCGGACATCAGCAGCGGTACGTCGCGGACGGCGACCCCCGGCACGTCGACGGTCTCCCCTTCGGAGACCAGCCAGCCGTCGAGGACACCGTCGGATTCCTTGCGGGAGCCGTAATGCCGTCCGACGGCTTCGGCCGAGGTCTCCACGCCGATCGCGCTCAGGCACGCGTCGGCCATCCCGCGCAACGGCTTCCCGCCGATGATCGGCGAGACACCGACGACCTTGGCGCGTGTCTTCCGCAGCGCGTCGCGGATTCCGGGGACGCCGAGCGTCGTGCCCACCGAGACCACCGGATTGGACGGCGCGAACAGCACGAGGTCGGCGGCCGCGATCGCGTCGAGCACGCCCGGCGCCGGTTTGGCCTCGTCGGCGCCGACGGCGACGATCGAATGCGCCTTCGGCTCGGCGCGGTAGCGCACCCACCACTCTTGGAAATGGATCGCCTTGCGCTGGCCCGGATCTTCCGGATCGTCGATCACGACATGCGTTTCCACGCGGTCGTCGGACATCGGCAGCAGGCGCACGCCCGGCTGCCAGCGATCGCACAGCGCCTCGGTGACCTGCGAGAGCGGATAGCCCGCGCGCAGCATCCGCGAACGGATCAGATGCGTCGCGATGTCCTTGTCGCCCAGCCCGAACCAGGTCGGCTCGGCGCCGTACGCGGCGAGCTCCTCCTTGACCGTCCAGGTCTCCCCGGAATGGCCCCAGCCGCGCTCTTCGTCGATCCCCCCGCCGAGGGTGTACATGCAGGTGTCCAGGTCCGGGCAGATGCGCAGACCGTGCATCCACACGTCGTCCCCGGTGTTCACCAGCGCGGTCATCTCGTGCGGCGATTCCGGCGCGGAACCCCTCGCGGGCAGACCCAGTGCTTGCTTGACCCCCAGCAGGAAGCGGGCCCCGCCCACTCCGCCGACCAAAATGACGACCTTCACGACGGGCGATCCTCGCACGCCCCCGGAGCCGGGGCCCAGTAGCGGTACCTGTGGTGCTCCGTACAGCCCAGGCTTTCGTACAGCTTCAGCGCGCCGGAGTTCGCCATGGCGACCTGCAGCACCATCCCGGTCGCGCCCTGAGCGGCACCCCAGCCGCCCACGGCGTTCATCAGCCCGCGCGCCAGCCCTCGCCGCCGGAACTCCGGCCGTACCGCCAACCGGGCGATGTGCAGCCACTCGCCGACGATCGCTCCCCGAACCGCGCCGGCTGTGACACCGTCCAGTTCCACGAGGCCGAAGCCGACCTTGCCGGTGCCGAGGACGTGCCGTGGCGCTTCCGCCGGATCCGCGCCGTCCGCCGTCAGTTCCCACCATCCGGACGTCGGTTCGTCGAGAATCGCCGCTCCCACCGAGGTCCCTCGCGGAAGCGGGCCGGTCAGCACGCGAACCTCGTGCGCGGGCCGATGTTCCACATACTGGACCCAGCCGCAGGCGGCGATGGCATCCTCCAAAGACGTGTTCTGGATCACCTGAACGACCGGCGGGATGGCATGATCGTGGGCGAAGTCACAGACCGCCCGCAGGGCCTCTGGCAGCGGTTTTCCCGGGTCACCGATCGCCAGGGCGCTGTTGGCCCGGGCGGTGAACCCGTCCGCCCAGCGGAGCCGCCAGTCGCCGATCCGGCTCTCCAGCAGGGGAGGCCAAGCCCGGCTACAGGTGAGCTCGAGCATTTCCGCACTGTTCACGGTTAGATTGTGCCAAGGAAGGCAGTGGAGGGACCCCGATGAGCATCGCGCGCAAGGACGACAGGCACAACGAAGACCTCGTCCGCGAGATCTCGGACGGCTTCAACCGGGCGTTGGGCGCGGAAAAGGCCGTCGAGAAGGACGAGAAGGACGCAGTGGCGGCCAAGCCCGCCGCGCCGAAGTTCGTCATCACCGGGGACAGCAGGGCCACTCCGCCGCCGCGCCGGAAAGACCGCTGAAAGCCCATACCCGGGGTTGGCGATAAGGGTGGCCTAAGCGGGCCGGTCGCGCCCGTGGGCGCGTAATGTCCGTTGCAGACTGGTGAAGCAGAGATAAAGCAGGAGTACGCAGTGACCTACGTGATCGCCGAGCCCTGCGTCGACGTGCTCGACAAGGCGTGTATCGACGAGTGCCCCGTGGATTGCATCTACGAGGGTGACCGCATGCTGTACATCCACCCGGACGAATGCGTCGACTGCGGTGCCTGCGAGCCGGTCTGCCCCGTCGAGGCGATCTACTACGAGGACGACGTCCCCGACGAGTGGAACGACTACACCAAGGCCAACGTCGACTTCTTCGACGAGCTCGGCTCGCCCGGTGGCGCCTCCAAGGTCGGCAAGACCAGTCACGACCCCGCCTTCATCAAGGCTCTTCCCCCGCAGGGCGAATGAGCCGGGTCGCTCTTCCCGATTTCCCCTGGGATTCCCTCGCCGAGGCGAAGGCGAAGGCCCAGGCGCACCCCGGCGGCCTCGTCGACCTGTCGATCGGCACGCCGGTGGACCCGGTCCCCGAGAGCATCCGCGCGGCGCTCGCGTCCGTGTCGGAGATCCCGGGGTACCCGACCACGCACGGGATTCCCGAGCTCAGGGCCGCCGCGATCGAGGCGCTTTCGCGGCGGCACGGCATCGAGGGGATTCCCGAGGCGGCCGTGCTGCCGACGATCGGTTCGAAGGAACTGGTCGCTTCGCTGCCGCGGCAGCTGGGGTTCGGCCCCGGCGACCTCATCGTCATCCCCGAGGTGGCGTACCCGACCTACGAGGTCGGCGTGCTGCTGGCGGGCGCTTCCCTGCTGCGCGCGGACAGCACTGTCGCGGTCGGCCCGCAGCGGCCCGCGATGCTGTGGATCAACTCGCCGTCCAACCCGACCGGGCGCGTGCTCGGTGTCGACCACCTGCGCAAAGTCGTCGAGTGGGCGCGTGAACGCGGCGTCGTAGTGGTCTCCGACGAGTGCTATCTGGCGCTGGGCTGGGAAGACGAGCCCGTGTCGATCCTGCACCCGTCCGTGTGCGGTGGCTCCCTCGACGGCCTGCTGGCCGTCCACTCGCTGTCGAAGTCGGCGAACCTCGCCAGCTACCGCGCCGGTTTCGTCACCGGTGACCCGAAGCTCGTCGCCGGGCTGCTGGAGATCCGCAAGCATTCGGGGCTGATCGTGCCGCGGCCGGTGCAGGAGGCCATGGTCGCCGCGCTGAAGGACGACGAAGCGCTTGCCGCGCAACGGGAACGCTACGCGCGCCGTCGGCTGGTGCTGCGGAAGGCGTTGCTGGACAGCGGTTTCGAGATCTCGCATTCCGAGGCCGGGCTGTATCTCTGGTCCACGCGCGGCGAATCCGCGCTCGACACGGTCGACTGGCTGGCCGAGCGCGGCATCCTCGCCGCGCCGGGGACGTTCTACGGGCCGACCGGTGGGCGGCACGTCCGGATCGCCTTGACCGCCACGGACGAGCGGATCGACGCGGCTGTGGAGCGGCTCACCGCCTGATTTCGGCGCGTTTCGTGCGCCCCATCGCGTGCTAGGAACGGTCCTTTCCTTGCGAAATTTGCAAGGAAAGGACCGTTCATGGCACGTCGCGACCGGTGAAACCCCGGTAGACGAAGCGCGTCAGTGCCTCGACGGCTTCTTCTTCGGAGATCGCCGAGGGGTCGAGCAGCCACGTGTGCGCGAAACCGTTGACCAGTTCGGCCATCATCGCGAGCGTGACCTGCTCCGACGCCGGCAGCTCCATGCCCGCCGCGGTGATGTACCCGAGGTGGTCCAGGAGATCTGCCGCCTGGGCGGCGCCGAAGCGCGCGTAGGTGCGCGCGAACTCGTCGCTGACCATCGCGGCCTGGCGCAGCGCGAGCATCGTCGCGGCGTTGTCGCGGTGGAAGTTCCAGTACTCGCAGACGTGCCAGCGCACGGCTTGCGGGTCGGTGAAGTCGGGTATGTGCTCCGGTGAGGTCGCGTTGACGTCGCTCTCCGCCGCGAGGTCGTCGAGGAGCGCTTCGAGCAGTTCTTCCTTGCTCGTGAAGTGGTTGTAGAACGAACCCGCCGCGCGCCCGGCCTCCGACGTGATGTCGGTGATCTTGGTGTTCAGGTACCCCTTCGCCGCGAAGACGCGCTTCGCCGCCTCCTTGAGCGCGGCCTCGGTTTCCGCCGCCTTCTCCTTGCGGCTCGTCGCCGTCATCGGCACCTCCTTGACAAGGAAGGCTAGCAACGGTCAAACTGAATCCGAATTCACTGAATCATAATTCATTGGAGGGGACGATGGCCGAGGTACTGATCGCGGGCGCCGGGCCGACCGGGCTCACGCTGGCCATCGATCTCGCGCGCCGCGGTGTCGGCGTGCGGATCGTGGAGAAGGCCGAGACGTTCTTCGAGGGCTCGCGCGGTGATGGGCTGCAACCGCGCACGCTGGAGGTCTTCGAGGATCTCGGCGTGCTGGACGCGGTGCTGGCCGCCGGGCAGCCGCCCGTCGCGATGAAGATCCATCTGGGCGGCGAGGTCGTCGGCGAGCGCTGGATGGCCGAGCTCGCCGAGCCGACCCCGGACGTGCCGTATCCGAACGGGTTCTTCCTCGGCCAGTCCCGGACCGAAGGGATCCTGCGCGACAGGCTCGCCGAGTTCGGCGTCCAGGTCGAGCTCGGTACGCCGTTGCTCGGCTTCGAGCAGGACACCGGAGGGGTGACGGCCGAGCTGCCGGGCGAGCGGGTGCGGGTCGACTACCTCGTCGGCGCCGACGGCGGAAAGAGTTTCGTACGCAAGGCGTTGGGGATCGCGTTCGAGGGCGCCACCGACGAGTCGGTCCGCATGCTGCTCGGCGATGTCCAGGCCGAGGGGCTCGATCGCGCGTACGGGCATTGGTTCGCGAAGCCCGAGGATCCGATGTCGGGGATCGTGCTCACGCCGCTGCCCGGGGTGCCGCACTTCCAGTTCGGCGCGCCGCTGGGCGAGGAGGAGGTCGAGGCGTCGCTCGATACGTTGCAGGCCCGGCTCGACGAGCTGTCCGGCGGCGGGGTCCGGCTGCACGACCTCGCCTGGTCGACGGTGTGGCGGCCCAACATCCGGCTCGCCGAGCGGTTCCGTGACGGTCGAGTGTTCCTCGCCGGCGACGCGGCGCACGTCCACCCGCCGACCGGAGGGCAGGGGCTCAACACCGGCGTCCAGGACGCGTACAACCTGGGCTGGAAGCTCGCCGACGGGTCACCGGAACTGCTCGACAGCTACGAGCCCGAAAGGCGTGGAGTCGCCGCGCGGGTGTTGAAGATCAGCACCGAAATCCTGGAGAAGTACAAGGAAGGCGCGGACGACGCGCACGAGCGCGGGGAGAACACGCGTCAGCTCGACATCGGGTATCGCGGTGGTCCGCTCGCGCCCGCGTCCACCGGCCGGATCCGGGCCGGAGACCGGGCGCCGGACGCGCCGCTGAAGGACGCGAACGGCAAGTCCGTCCGGCTGTTCGAGCTGCTGCGCGGCCCGCAGGCGACGGTGCTGGTGTTCGGCGACGGTCCGGCGCCCGAAGGCGCGCGGCGGATCCTGCCCGCGGGCAGCGCGCTGTCCGACACTGATTTCGAGGACGTCGGCGGGCATGCCTTCGCCGCATACGAAGCCGGGAACGGGCGGCAGGTGCTGATCCGTCCGGACGGCTATGTCCGCGCGCTCACCGCCTGAGCGGCCTGGTCGACTTCGGCCCAGACGTCGCGCCACACGGCACGGACCTCGGCTCGGCGCAGCAGCTCCTTCTCCGCGATCCGGCCCGCGATGAACGCGACCTCGGGGTCGACGGAGGCCACCACACTGTGCATCCGGTCGGCGGCGACGCAGGCGTCCTGGTGGTCCCCGAGGACGGTCTGGAAGTTCTTCGTGGCCTTGATCAACCGCTGAATCCGTTCCGCCTGCTTCTTCTTCGCGGCGGGCTTGGCCATCTCGGCGGCGTAGCGGAGTTTCTTGCCGTAGATGCGAAGCGCGTGAAGGTCGTCGTCCGGTGGATCGGCGGGAAGGGCCTTCACAGCCTTGGCGAGCTTCCGATGTGGCTTCGCGAGGCCAGCGACAAGATCGGCCGAGGTCTGGGGACTTTCGGCGGCTTCTTCGGTGGCGGGCTGCCGGGCGAGGCGGCCGATGTCCTGGAGCATCGAGGCGTACCGGGGGCTGGCGAGCGCGCGGGTGAGCCGCCGCTTCGCGACGCCGCGCTCGGTGACGAACTTCGACACCAGACGGCGCGCGGCCGGCTGGTCGCGCACTTCGAATTCGGCGACGACCTCACGGAGGTGCCCGATCAGGACGTCGTAGTCGCGGACGTCGCCGAGGGACTGGCCGAGCCAGCCGAGCTCGGCGCGCACCGTCTCGGCGTCCGGGCCGACGAGACGGCCCGAGAGCTTGAGGACGCTCCGCATGCGGCGCAGCGCGACCCGCATCTGGTGGAGATCTTCGGGGTCGGCGCCGGATTTGGTGCCCGGTTCGTGCGCGAGGAGCGCGCGGATCTCGACGTCGAGTTTGACCCGGACGTGGGTGGCCGCCGGATCGTCCGGCCCGGCTTTCGCGGGACGGTCGCCGAGCCCGAGCGCGGCCGGAGTTGTCGAAGGGACGTTCTTGCGCGGCAGGGTCTCGGCTGTCACAAGATGAATTCTAGGTGAACCGGCAAGGTGGTCCAGGCCGTGAGAGAAGCAAGGGACCTTTGCTACCGCCCTCCGGGGGAGAGTGGTAGCAAAGGTCCCTTGCTCTCTTTTGGTGCAGCCGAGGATGTCGCGAAAGCCACTTTCGGGACGTCAGACGTCGCGAAAGTGGCTTTCGCGACACCCGAGAGACCCCAGGCGGTAGCAAAGGTCCCTTGCTCTCTTTTCGCAGGTCAGTTGGCGTGCAGGGCCGCGTTCAGCTCGATGCCGACGCCGGTGCGCGCGACGACCTCGACGGCGCCGGTCCCGGAGTTCCGCCGGAACACCGCGCCCGAGATGCCGGACAGCTCCAGCGCCTTCACGACCTTGCCCTCGAAGGTCACCTTCGTGCCGGCCGTGACGTACAGGCCCGCTTCGACGACCGAGTCGTCGCCGAGCGAGATGCCGACGCCGCCGTTCGCGCCGATCAGGCAGCGCTCGCCGATCGAGATGGTCTCCTTGCCACCGCCGGACAGCGTGCCCATGATCGACGCGCCGCCGCCGACGTCGGAGCCGTCGCCGACCACGACGCCCGCCGAGATCCGGCCTTCGACCATCGAGGCGCCGAGCGTGCCGGCGTTGAAGTTGATGAAGCCCTCGTGCATGACCGTGGTGCCGTTGGCCAGGTGCGCGCCGAGCCGGGCGCGGTCGGCGTCGGCGATCCGGACGCCGGCCGGCACGACGTAGTCCACCATCCGCGGGAACTTGTCGACGCCGTACACGGTGACGTTGCCGCGCGCCCGAAGCCGCAGCCGGGTCGCTTCGAAGCCTTCGACGGGGCACGGCCCGTGGTTGGTCCACACGACGTTCGCCAGCAGGCCGAAGATGCCGTCGAGGCTCGCGCCGTGCGGCCGGATCAGCCGGTGCGACAGCAGGTGAAGCCGCAGGTAGACGTCGTGCGTGTCACCGGGGGCGTCGGCGAGCCGGGCGATGGTCGTGCGGACCGCGACGACCTCGACACCGCGATCGGTGTCCGGGCCGAGCTGGGCGGCCGCGGCCTCGCCGAGGGCCTCGGAGGCCTCTTCGGCGGTCAGCCGTACCGTGCCGGCCTTGCCATCGGTGCCGTCGGTCAGCTTGGGCAGCGGGAACCAGGTGTCCAGTACCGTGCCGTCGGTCGTGACGGTGGCCAGTCCGACGCCGGTGGCGCCGGTCGTTTCGGGGTCAGGGGTCTGCTCGCTCACGACCTGAACGGTAACCCAGTGACCCTCCTCAGCCGCCGACGAGGCTCTTCACACTGGTCAGCGCCGTCGCCATGTCGTTGAGCGCCTGGCCGCACGGCCCACCGGCGGCGTCCTGGTTCTGGCAGTTCGCGGTGCGGTAGGCGGCGATCGGGCGATCGAGGACGTCGGCGTGCGACGAGAGGTCCGGGCGACGCTTGCGGACGGTGCCCGCGGCGCTGGCGAGTTCGGTCACGTACTTCTGGCAGCTCTTGGGCGATTCGGTCCCCGGCGCCAGATAGCACTGGTCGGTGGTCAGTGCCTTGAGCTTGATCGGCAGCACGTCCGGCCCCGTGTCCTGGGTCGGCCGGACCTTCACCGGGACTTCGCTCGATCCGCACCCGCTGAGCACCAGGAGGAGGGCGACCAAGATCGTTCGCATGCGCACTCCTCCACGGTAGTCGCGGGCCCCCGGCGGTACGGTGCGGGCATGCCTTCGCTCGACTTGCACGCCGATCCCGTCGACCTCACCGCCGCGCTGGTGGACATTTTCAGCGTCTCGGAGCAGGAGAAGGTGATCGCGGACACCGTGCAGGCCGCGCTCCAGGAGCAGGCGCCGCATCTCGAGGTGATCCGCAACGGTGACGCGGTCCTCGCCCGCACGAACCTCGGCCGCCCCTCGCGGGTGCTGCTGGCCGGGCATCTCGACACCGTTCCGGTCAACGAGAACCTGCCGGTGCGCCGTGAGGGGACCGGTGACGACGAGATCCTGCACGGTCTGGGCACCGTCGACATGAAGAGCGGCGACGCCGTCTTCCTGCACCTCGCCGCCGCTCTCCGGGAGCCGAGGCACGACATCACCTTCGTGTTCTACGACTGCGAAGAGATCGAAGCGACGAAGAACGGTCTCGGGCGCATCGAGCGCGAGCTGCCCGAGTGGCTGCGGGCCGACCTCGCGATCCTCGGTGAGCCGTCGAACGGCGGGATCGAAGGCGGCTGCCAGGGAACGATGCGGATCGAGATCCGCGTCGAAGGCGCCCGTGCGCACACCGCGCGCGGCTGGATGGGCGTCAACGCCATCCACGGCCTCGCCGAACCGCTGCGCAGGCTGGCCGAGTACACGCCGCGCGTGGTCGACATCGACGGCCTGACCTACCGCGAAGGCTTGCAGGCCACGAAGATCGGCGGCGGCGTCGCGGGCAACGTCGTCCCGGACGAGGCCGTGCTCACGATCAATCACCGGTTCGCGCCCGACCGGAGCGGCGAACAGGCCGAGGCGCACCTTCGCGAGGTCTTCGAGGGTTACGACGTCGAGATTGTCGACTTGTCACCTGGTGCGCTGCCCGGGCTGAGCGCTCCCGCCGCGGCCGAGCTGGTCGCCGCGGCCGGGGGCAAGGCGGTCGCGAAGCTGGGCTGGACCGACGTCGCGCGCTTCGCGGCTCTCGGGATTCCGGCGGTGAACTTCGGCCCCGGCGACCCGACGCTGGCGCACACCCGCCAGGAGAACGTGCGCGCGGGTGAGATCCGGCAGGTCGCCGCGGTACTGCGCGAGTTCCTCAGCTAGCCAGGGCGAGCCATTCGCCGAGGGCCTGCTCCGGGCCGCCATAGGTCAAGTGCGAGATGGCGAACATCGGCGCGACGACGCGGCTCCAGGTGTACAACCTCTCCTCGTCGAGGCCGCACGCGTTCGCCACCGAACGGCAACGAGCCTCGACCCCCTCGTGCCCGGCGCCGCTCACCACGTAGTCGACGGCATCGAAGCACGGATCACCCACGCACGCCTTCGGATCGATCGCGATCAGGCCGCGCGAGCCGCCGTCCAAGGCGTTGCCGAGATGCAGATCGCCGTGGAGCAGCACGACGCCGGCCTGCGTGTCCAGCAGCTTCTCGCAGCGCTCGATCGCCAGCCGCCAGATGTCCGGGCCGATCTTGGCGGCGATGGCCGGTTCGGTGATCCGCTTGCCGATCCGGGCGAAAGACTCCTCGAACCGGCCGCGCAGGCTCCACGGCCAGCCCGCGGGCGGGGCGACGGAATGCAGCGCGGTGAGCAGTTCTCCCCAGCGTTCCGGCAAGGTCGACAGCGGCAGGTCCTCCGCCGGGGTGCCCGGCCGGACCTCCTCCAGCACCATCGCGCCGGCTTCCGCGTCGGCGGCGAGGACGGCGGGCACCCGGCCCGAGGGCGCGAAGACCCGCAGCATTTCGAGCTGTTTGGCCAGCAGCTCCCCATCTGGGCTGAGCTTGAGCACCGCCGGTGTCCCGTCGGACCACCGGCAGCGCAGGACGACGGACGAAGCCCCGCTCTCGAACAGCTCGCCGAGCTCGAAGCTCCAGCGGGAGGCCAGCCCCGCGGCGAGGGCGGGGACCCCGGCGAGCCATCCGTCGGCGTCGGCGCCGAATCGGCTCACCAGACGCCCGCTGATGTCTTCCAAGTCCACTTCGGTCACTGGGAAACGTCCTCCTCGGCTCCGAGAAGGAGCAGTCCATGCCGCAGTAGGTCCGCGGCCTCTTCGAAACGCCCCTGATCGCGAAGGAGCTCTCCCGCTTTGTCGATCGAAGCGGCCAAGACGCCACGAGTGTCGTGGAGCGCGGCTACGTCGATGGCATGCGCGAAGCCTGCTTCGGCTGCTTCGAGGTCTCCACGGGCCAACGCCAGTGAGCCCTGCTGGAACGAGAGTGAAGCGGACAGCGGCGAGTCCTCCGGGATGGCTTCGGTTGCTTCGGAGAGTAGCGCCGCGGAGTCGTCGAGACGACCGAGTTCACGGCAGACGTCGGCGAGCTCCAGCATCACCGCGTGATCGGGCGCCGCCGCGCGTGACGCGCGAAGGTCCGCGAGAGCGCCTTCGAGGTCGTCGGCACGCCGGTTCAGCGCCCGCGCGAACAGGCACCGGGCCAGCACCGGCCGCAGGGCGCGTTCGTGGAGCAGGTCGTGCAGCGCCGCCACAGCGGCGACGGCGTCCGCCAGCCGCCCTTCGCCGAGGTAGGACTCGGCCAGCCGTCGCTGGTTCTCGGCGAGTTCGGACAGGATCTCCCCGCCGCGAGCCAGCCGGAGTGCCGCTCCCGCGTGCTGCGCGGCCTGGACGTTCTCGCCGAGACGGAGTTGCCCGTCGGCGAGGTACGCGTGCAGGGTCAGCAGGAGCACGGGATGCGGATGACGGCCGAGGCTCGCGTCGAGCGCGGCCCGGAGCAGGTGCATCGCGTGATGCGGCTCGCCCCGGTCGATCAGGACGTTCGCCCGCAACACGGCGGCCAGTTCGCGGTACGGCGGGATGTCGTCGGTGAGCGCGGCTTCGGCGGCGGCCACCGACCGCGCCCTGGCGTCGCCCTCGGTGAACCTCGCGAGCCACAGCCAGGCGAGCCCGGCCTGCCGGTCGCGGCCGATCTTCTCGGCCCGCTGGGCCAGCCGGCGCATCTTCGGCGCCGAACCGTTCCCCGCCAGGAATTCCGCCGCGGCGGCCGCGATGTCCAGGTCGAGACGGACGTCGTCGCGGGGCGACGTCACGCCGAGCAGTTCGCCGGCGTCCACGCCGAGCCGCGCGGCGAAGTGGCGCATCGCGTCACCGGAGGGTGTCCGCGCGCCCGTCTCGACGGACGACACGTACGCGGCGGTGTAGTGCGGTTCGGCGAGTTCGCGCTGGGTGAGGCCGCGCTCGGCGCGGAGCCGCCGTAGCCGTCCACCGACCTCCTCGCCCATGAGCGGGAACGATACGTGAGTCCGCCCCCTGATCACGCGAGTTCGCCGGTTCCGCACGGTGAGCTCGCGTGATCAGCCGGACGACACGGGAGATCAGCGACCCTGCAGCGACTTCACGTTCTGCCCGAAGGTCCAGTTCCGTGAGCCGTCCCAGTTGATCGACCAGGTCATCAGGCCCTTCAGCGCCGGGATGCTGCGGTATGCCTGGGAAACCAGGCTCGGTGACATGTAGCCGCCGCCGGCGCCCGCCTGTGCGGGCAGGCCGGGGGCCTGCTTGTCGTACGGGACGCGGATCGTCTGGCCCTGGATCACCAGGCCCTTGTCGAGGCAGTTGGTCTGCGCGACGAAGCCCTGGACCGTCCCGGCCTGGTACGAATCACCGGAGCAGCCGTACATGCTTCCGTTGTAGTACTGCATGTTCAGCCACCACAGCCGGCCGTTGTCCGCGTACTTCTTGATGATCGGCAGGTACGCGCCCCAGATCGAGCCGTAGACGACGCTGCCGCCGGTGACGTACGCGGTCTCGGGCGCCATGGTGAGCCCGAAGTTCGGCGGCATGGCGGCGAGGACGCCGTCGATGATGCGGATGAGGTTCTTCTGCGACGCGGAAAGCGTGGTGATGTTCCCGCTGCCGGTGAGGCCGGTTTCGATGTCGATGTCGATCCCGTCGAAGTTGTACTTCTTCAGGATCGGCACGATGGTCGCGACGAATTTGTCCGCGACGGTGGCCGAATTCAGGTCGATGCCCGCGGTGGCGCCGCCGATGGACATCAGAATGGTCGCACCGGCGTCTTTCGCGGCGCACATTTCGGACGGGGTCGCGACCTTCACAGTCGCGTCCATCCCATCCTCCCATTTGGCCGTTCCGTCGGACAGGATGACCGGAAAGGCCGCGTTGATCACGTTGTACCCATTGGCCTTGATCCGGGCGTCCGTGATCGGGATCCAGCCCAGCGGTGGATGGACGCCGTTCGACGCGCCGTCCCAGTTCTCCCAGTAGCCCTGCAGGACCTTGCCCGCGGGCTTCGATTTGACCGCGCAGACCTCGGCGTCGGGTGACGCCTGCGCCGAGCCCAGGGCGACGAGGGTGGTGACGGCGAGTACCGCCGCGCCGGTGATTGCGAGCAGCCGTGAGACGCGACCGAACATACCCAGCTCCCATCTCGAAAGCGGTTTGAACGAACAGGAAGCGGCCGTTCGGCTCAACATAGGTCGCGGTGCCGGTGCGACGCTACCGACGATCGGGTGGTCTAGACCAGATATCGAAGAGTTGCCCGGAATTCCCCCTCACGCACGAGGGCCATCTCACGAGGCCGGGTGTCCTCGTGAGATGGCCCTCGCCATTCGAAGGGGTCAGACGGTGATGGTCCAGCTGTCGAGCGTGCCGGTGTCCTGCGCATAGGCGTCGTAGAGCACGAGCGTCCAAGTGCCGGAAGCGGCCTCGTTGGTCACGGGCACCGAGTACGTCCTGGTGCCGAGATCCGTACAGGGCAGGGAACCGGTCGGCTTCACCGAGTACGTGCTGCCGTCAGGGGCCTTCAGGCTGATCCGGAGATCCTCGGAGCAGGTGTGCGTCCCGGTGATCGACACCTTCACCGGCGAGGTCGCCGCGCCCGTCGCGGTGGACGTGATCGGGCTGTTGACCGTCGCGTAGTCGTTGAGCGCGAAGTCGGTGCCGTTGGTGAACGTGCGCACGCTGACGTCGCCGACGGTGAGCGTGTACTGCGCCGTGCGGTCCACCGAGGTCCCGTCACCGGTCACGGTGATCGTGCTGGTGCCGCTGGGGGTGCTCGCCGACGTCGCGATGGTGAGCGTCGAGGAGCCGCCGGACTGCACCGAAGCGGGGTTGAACGTCGCGGTCGCCCCGGCGGGGAGGCCACTGGCGCTCAGCGAAACCGCTTGCGCCGCACCGGAAGTCGTCGCGGTGTTCACCGTGACGGTCGTCGACTGTCCCGCTTGGACGGTGCCGGAGGACGGCGAGAGGCCGAGCGAGAAGTCGGGCCCGGTCGACGTGCCGACGGCCAGCTTCCACAGCGCGTACGCGATCGCGTCGCTGTTCTTCTCCAGCGGGGTGTCCGGGATGTTCGACAGGGTGTCGCACGCGCGGTGGTAGCAGCTGTCGAACGGCCGCCCGGCGGTGCCGCCCCATTTCTGTTGCTGTGCCGCGCTCTTCGTGTATCCGGCGCCGGTCGCGAGACCGCCGACCGGGATACCCGCGCTCTTGAACGACGCGTGGTCCGAACGGCCGTCGCCCTCGGTGTCGCCCTCGGTCTGGATGCCGATCGTCCGGAAGTACTCGTCGAACACGGCCTTGACCGAAGCGACGTCGTCATAGACGAAGTAGCCCCAGTTGTCCGAGCCGATCATGTCGAAGTTCAGGTAGGTCTTGATCTTCGTGCGCTCGGTCTGCGGCAGGCTGTTGACGTAGAACCTGGATCCGCGGAGCCCGGACTCCTCATCGGCCCACCAGCCGAAGCGGACCCGCTTGGCCATCGCCGGGTTCTCGCGGGCCAGGGTCAGCGCGACTTCGAGGATCGAGGCCGAACCCGAGCCGTTGTCGTTGATCCCGGGGCCGGCGCTGACGCTGTCGAGGTGCGCGCCGAGCATGATGACCTGGCTCGCGTCACCCTGCGGCCATTCCGCGATGACGTTCTGGTTCGAACCCGCGCAGCTCGTGCAGGTCTGGAGCGTGACGTTGTAGCCCGCGTCGCGCAGCTTCTGCGCCACATAGGACACCGACGCCGGGTAGCCGGGACGGCCGGAGGCGCGGTTGCCGCCGTTCTGGTTGGCGATGGTCTGCAACGCGCTCAAATGCGCCTTGACGTTGGCGAGCGAGATGTCCGGCGCCGCGGCGGCCGTGACCGCCTGCGCGGGCGCCGTGACGACACCCAGTACGGCGGCCATGCCGACGACGGCCGCTCCTAGTCGCTTTCCCCACTTCATGCCGGGGTCTTCCTTTCTGGGGTGATGGTCCGTGAAGGCCTCCTTGAGGGACTCTGAGTCCCTCAAGGAGGCCTTCACGGACTTGCGGAGTCGAGGGCTAGACGGTGATCGACCAGCTGGAAAGCGTGCCGGTGTCCTGCGCGTAGGCGTCGTAGACCACGAGGGTCCAGGTGCCCGCCGCGACTTCGTTGGTCACGTTCACCGAGTAGTTCCGGGTGCCCAGATCGGTGCAGGGCAGGGAACCGGTGGGCTTGACCGAGTACGTGCTGCCGTCGGGGGCCTTCAGGCTGATGCGCAGGTCCTCGGAGCAGGTGTGCGTCCCGGTGACCGTCACCTTCACCGGCGAAACCGCGTTGCCGGTGGCGGTCGAGGTGATCGGGCTGTTCACCGTGCCGTAGTCGTTCAGCGCGTAGTCGGTGTCGTTGGTGTAGGTGCGCACGTCACCGCCGGTGCCGACGGTGAGCTTGTACTGCGCGGTGTGCGTTCCGCTCGCCGCGGTGCCGGTCACCGTGATGGTGCTGGTGCCGTCAGGGGTGCTCGCCGACGTCGCGATGGTGAGGGTCGAGGAGCCGCCGGACTGCACCGAGGCGGGGTTGAACGTCGCGGTCGCCCCGGCGGGGAGGCCGCTCGCGCTCAGCGAAACCGTCTGCGCCGCACCGTTGGTGGTCGCGGTGTTCACCGTGACCGAGGCCGACTCGCCCGGTTTGACCGAACCCGCCGCCGGGGTGACGCCGACCGAGAAGTCGTCACCCTGCGGGGTGCACGAGGCCGGTTCGCCGGTCGCCGCGGGAACGCTGATGGCGTTCCACGCCGCCTTGGTGGTGTTGAACTCGGTGCAGGAACCCGGGTACAGCGCGAGCGCCGCTTCCAGGGTGGCCTTGCGGGCCGCGCGGTGGTTCCAGCTGGAGGTCTTCTTCAGCAGGCCGTTGTAGAAGATCTTCGCGGCCTTCTGGATGCCGATCCCGGTGATCGAGGTGTTGTTGCAGGTCGGGCTGGCCGGCTTGCCGACCGGCGCGGTGCCCTCGGCCAGCAGGTAGAACCAGTGGTTCTGCGGGCCCGCGGCGGCGTGCACCTCGGTGTTCGGGATGGACGACGAGTAGCAGTCGGGGTTGCCGGAGATCCGGCTCGGCTGGTTCATGTACCGGATCGGCCCGCGGCCGACCAGGTTCACCCCCTCGCCGACGTCGTAGTCGGGGACGTCCTTGGCGTTGTTGGCGTAGTGCTCGGTGACGGCGCCGAAGATGTCACCGGTGGACTCGTTGAGCCCGCCGTTCTCGTTGCCGCTGCCCGCGCCACCCGGCGTGGTCTGGAAGATGGCGTGGCCGTACTCGTGCGCGACGACGTCCATCGGGGTGGCCTGGCGCTGGCTGTCCTGCGAGCGGCCGTAGGTGGTCGAGGAGCCGTTCCAGAAGGCGTTGGCCTGGTTGAGGCCGACGTAGGCGGGGAAGCCGCCGCCGTTGCCGTTGATGCCGTTGCGGCCGAGCCATTCGCCCAGCATCTTCCACTCGGTCTGCACGCCGAAGAGCGCGTCGACGCAGGCGGTTTCCAGGTCGGTGCCGGAACCGTTGCCCCAGTTGTCGTCCGGTCCGCTGAACGGCGAGCCGTTCTGGCGGGCGCAGCTGATGTTGGTGCGCTGCGGGTCGCGCATCGTGTACGTGCCGCCGGAGTTCGTCGTGTCGATGGTGACGTTTCCGACGTAGTAGCTGTTCCCGGCGCCCAGCGTGCTGACGTCGTTCGCCGCCGCCTTCGGCGCGGCGGCCGGGAAGTTGGACATCTTGACGTCGTCACGGGTTTCGAGCACCGCGCCGGTGACGCCGTCCACGAAGACGTGCAGGTTGCTCGGGTTCGCCGCCTTGGTACCGGCGACGACGACCTCGTAGGCGAGCTTGGGGGAGTTCCCCGCCAGCACGACGAGCTTCGGCGCGGCCACACTGTCTACTGTGGACAGCTGGCCACGGGCGACCTCGGTCGCCTTCGCCGCGGAGATCCTGGCCTTGGTGTCGACCGAGATCGCCGCGGTCTCCGCGGCGCTGGTGCCGCGGACGCGTCCGGCGCCGTCGGCCACCACCACCGCGTCCCCGCCCACGACGGGCAGGCCACGGTAGGTTCGTTCGTAAGCGGCGTAGAAGAGTCCTCCGCCACCGGGGGTCAGCCCGACGCGGCGGAAGTCTTCCTGCGCCCCCCTCCGCAACTGGTCTACACCGGTCGCGGCGGCCCGGTCGGCCGCGCTCGCGGCCACGGCGTCGGGGCTCGCGGGCTGGATGGTGGCGGTGGTCGCGTTCGCCGGGGTCACCGGGAACGTCATGCTCAGGGCAAGGCCGGCGACGGCCGCCAACCCTGTTCTGAGCCCTCGCTGAACGGTCATGTGAACCTTCCATGGGCAGGACCGTGTACCCGTCCGGCCTTCAGGCGCGGCGGGGAATTCGACCTGGCGGGCGCACGGCGGGGGGACGGGGAGCGTGCCCATTCGGATAACTGGAGTTATCCCGATGGACACGTCCGAGTAAAGGAGCCGGTCACAAGGTGCGTCAATGGGCCGGATGGCCTAGCGGAGCCGGTGAAGATCGACATGCGGGGAATGAAATGCCTGTGTGGTAAGAGTTTTTCGCGCCATGTGCGATATATGGCGACTTTCGTATGGTTTTCAGCCGGTCGGCCCGAAATCGGACATAGCGGCCGCGCGTACGCCGCGGCGATAGGCCTCGGCGGCTTTTTCGATTAATCCGCGGGCGCGCAACGTGTCGCCCAAATGCAGCGCGGTGGCGACCAGTGCGCCGCGCAGTTCGGACTTTTCCTGTGCGGTGGCGGCTTCTTCGAGTAGCGCGGTCGCCTCGGGCAGGTCGCCACGCGCGCGGGCGATGAGTCCCAGCAACCGGAGAACCTCGGCCCTGGCCTCGATATCGGGGGATCGATCCAGAAGCGGGCGGATCCCTTCGGCGAGTTCGGCCGCCTCATCGAGTTCCCCTTGGCGGCGGCGGACATCGGCGAGCTCGATGGTCGCGCCGAGTACGCCTTCCTGCGAGCCGGCCTTGGCCAGGAGATCGCGGGCGAGCCGCAGTTCGGCGTGTGCCTCGTCGAGTCTGCCCAGCCGTCGCCACAGGAAGCCGCGCGCCCAGCGGCTCCGGGCGGCGTCGCGGTCGTAGCCGAGGGAGGTGAACAGGCGCAGCGCCCGCGAAAGGTCCTTCTCCGCGCGGTCGGCCAGGCCGATCTCCTGCCACAGTTGCGCGGCCTGCCGGTGATAGCGCGCGGCGATGTCCGCGTGGCGGGCGGACGGGAGGACGCGACGGCCCTCCTCGGCGGCCCGGCGGGCGCGGCGGAGCGCGCCCATTTCGATCAGCGGGTGGATCAACGCGGTCACCAGCGCCAGTTCGGCGTCGGGATCGGTCGGTCCGGCCGCGCGAAGGTCGGCGAGCGCGTTTTCCACGAGCGCGACCGAAGCGCCCAGGTCCCCCGAGAGTGCGCGACAGGCGGCGACGCGGTTGACGATCATCGCGCGCAACCGGGGCGACGCGGCGTCGGCGAGTTCCATGGCGTGCGCGAATCCCTTGTCCGCCAACGGGATGTCGTAGCGCTGCCACTGGACCTCGCCGAGGTGGAACCGCGCGTGGCATTGGACGTCGGGCAGCCGGTACTCCGCCGCTCGGCGTTCCACCCGGGCGAACTCGCGCTCGGCGGCTTCGAGCCCGCCCTTCTGCAACTCGCGATACGCGGCTTCGAGCGCGTCGCCGAGTTCTCCGGCGGCGCCGGGCGGCCGGTCGAAGCGGAGTTCGTCCGCGGTGAGGCCGAGCCGTGGCGCGAGGTGGGCGAGTACTTCGTCCGAGGGAAGACGGCGGCCGGACTCGACCTTGGCGAGGAAGCCGCGGTCGTAGCGTGGCTCGGCGAGCTCACGCTGAGTCAGCCCGCGTGCCCGGCGCAGCCGCCGGATCCGCGCGCCGAGTGGTTCTGCGCTGGGCGGCACCGATCCACGGTAGACGATTTCCCGCCCGGCATCGGCCTGAGCTGGACGGATATCCGCCGACAACGGCCGGATCCGGTGACTTTCGACCGGTGAAACGGACATATTGACTGGTGGCGCTCGGCGGGCTAGCGTCTTGCGCAATAAAAAGGAAACTTTCTTAACTAAATGTGAGCGGGGCGCCGATGATGGTGAGTTCCTGGTCCCGGACGGTGGCCGCGGTTTCGGCACTGGTCCTCGGGGGTTTGACGGTTCCGGCGGTTTCGGCCGCGGCGGCGGTGCGGGGTGAGGTCCGGGTCGACCAGGTCGGCTACGGCATCACCGAGACCAAACACGCCTATCTCCTCTCCAGCGCGCCGGGTTCGTTCTCGGTGATCGACGAACGTGGCCGCACCGTCCATCGTGGACGGACCGGGCAGTCGCTCGGCGCGTGGAACGCGAAGTACCCGGCGGTGTACCAGCTCGACCTGTCGAAGGTCTGGCTGCCGGGCAAGTACCGGATCGAGGTTTCCGGCGAGACCAAGGCGACGTCGCCGACGTTCCGGGTGGACACCAAGGACCGGCTCTTCACGCCGCTCGTCCGCGCCACCAACGAGTTCTTCCAGGCGCAGCGCGACGGTGACGACATCATCCCCGGCCGTCTCGGCCGCGAACCCTCGCATCTGGCGGACAAACAGGCCACGGTCTACGAATGGCCGGCGTTCGGCGGCGAATTCGGCGACGAGATCACCGAACCGCTGAAGCCGGCGGGCGGGCCGGTCGACGTCGAGGGCGGCTGGGTCGACGCGGGCGATTTCGTCAAGTTCACGTCGAACACGGCGTACTCGCTGGCGGAGCTGGGTTACGTGCTCCGCGAGGACTACGACCGGGCGCTGGCCGCGGAGGTCAAGCTCGGCCTCGACTGGCTCGACAAGATGTGGGACGAGAAGAGCAAGACGCTCTACGCCCAGGTCGGGATCGGTACGGGCAGCGACAAGTTCGGCTTCCTCGGCGACCACGACGTCTGGCGGAACCCGCAGGACGACGACCCGCTCGACGTGAAGCCGGGTGACCCCAAGTACTTCGTGAAGCACCGGCCGGTCTTCCCGGCCAACCCCGGCGGTTCCGCGCTCAGCCCGAACCTGGCCGGCCGCGTGGCCGCCGCGTTCGCGCTCGGCGCGCAGGTCGAGTCGAAGCGCGACCCGGCGCTGGCGAAGAAGTACTTCGCCGAGGCCGCCTCGGTGTTCGCGCAGGCCAAGACCGAGAACGTCGGCGAACTGGTCACCGCGTTCCCGCACGCGTACTACCCGGAGTCGTCCTGGCGGGACGACATGGAACTCGGCGCGACGCAGCTGGCGCTGGCGGCCAAGGCCCTGCGTGACCCGCGGTCCGCCGAGTGGACGCGGCAGGCGGCGCACTGGGCGAAGGCCTACATCGACGTCGAAGAGAAGAGCACGCTCAACCTGTACGACACCAGCGCGCTGGCGCACGCCGAACTGGCGAAGCTCCTGCGGCACGGTGTCCCGGGTGCCGCGCTCGGCCCGAAGGAACTGATCGGCGATCTGCGGCGTCAGCTCGACGAAGGTGTCGCGAGCGCGGCTCAGAGTCCTTTCCGGACCGCGGTCTCGGTGAAGGAATTCGACGCGGCCAGCAAGAGCTTCGGGTTCGCCGCGACCGAGCGGCTCTACGCGGACCTGACCGGTGACCGACGGTACGCGGCGTTCGGCTCGCAGCAGCGGAACTTCACCCTCGGCGCGAACGCGTGGGGCATCTCGCTGGTCGTCGGCGTCGGCACCACGTACCCGCGGTGCCCGCACCACCAGGCGGCGAACCTCGCGGGCGAGGAGAAACTGCTCTACGGCGCCGTCGTGAACGGCCCCAACGGAGCGGAGAACTTCGAGCACATGGAGCTCCCGCCCGGGTCGAAGGACTGCCGGAAGCCGTTCGAAGCCTTCGACACCCCCGAGTCCCGCTACGCCGACGACCTCGCGTCGTGGCCGAGCAACGAGCCCGCCATCGACTTCACCTCGACGGCCATGCTCGCGTTCGCGCTGACCGGACGTTCCTGAGTCGTGCTCGCGGGGCCCGCTCACCGGCGGGCCCCGCGTTCGCGTAGCCGACAACTCCTGTTCGCGGCGATGCCGCCGCTCCGGACGGTGACGACGTCGTAGGCTTGGCGGGGTGAGTGAGACAAGCGAGTTCCCCGACGGCCAGTACCCGGAACGTCCGATCGAGCGCCACAAGGGCCCGGTCGTGCTGCGGCGGGATCGCCGCGACCAGGGCAGCACCACCGACCAGCGCCTGCTGGACTCGCGGGGGCCGAGCGACTGGGTGCACACCGACCCGTGGCGCGTACTGCGGATCCAGGCGGAGTTCGTCGAAGGCTTCGGCGCGCTCGCCGAGGTGCCGCGCGCGGTGACGGTGTTCGGTTCGGCGCGGACCAAGCGGGACCACCCGGAGTACGAACTCGGCCGCAAGATCGGCGGCGCGCTCGCGAACGCGGGCTTCGCGGTGATGACCGGCGGCGGCCCCGGCGCGATGGAGGCGGTGAACCGCGGCGCCAACGAAGCGGGCGGGTTCTCGGTCGGCCTCGGTATCGAGCTGCCGTTCGAGCAGGGCCTGAACCCGTGGGTCGACCTCGGCGTCAACTTCCGGTACTTCTTCGCCCGCAAGACGATGTTCATCAAGTACTCGCAGGCGTTCATCTGCCTGCCCGGCGGCTTCGGCACGCTCGACGAGCTGTTCGAGGCGCTCACCCTGGTGCAGACGAAGAAGGTCACGAAGTTCCCGGTAGTGCTGTTCGGCAGCGACTACTGGGGCGGGCTGTACGACTGGATCGCCAAGACGCTGCTCGCCGAGGGCAAGATCGGCGAGAAGGACCTCGACCTGCTGCACGTCACCGACGACATCGACGACGCCGTGCGCGTCGTGCAGGAGTCGTACCAGGCATGGGAGGACACCCACTGATGGCGGCGCCGCGCCGGGTCTGCGTCTTCTGCGGCTCATCGATGGGCTTCGACCCGCGGTATGCCGAGGAGGCTCGCGCCCTGGGCACGTTGCTGGCCTCGCGGGGGATCGGGCTGGTCTACGGCGGCGCTTCGGTCGGGACCATGGGCGTCGTCGCGGACGCCGCGCTCGCCGCGGGCGGTGAGGTGATCGGCGTGATCCCCGAGGCGCTGGGCAGCGTCGAGATCGCGCACGCGGGCCTGACCGAACTGCACGTCGTCGCCGACATGCACCAGCGGAAGGCGAAGATGGCCGCGCTGTCCGACGGCTTCCTCGCGCTGCCCGGCGGGGCGGGGACGCTGGAGGAGCTGTTCGAGGTGTGGACGTGGGCCCAGCTCGGGCTGCACGAGAAGCCGATCGGGCTGGTCGACGTCGGCGGGTACTACGCGCCGCTGCTGAAGTTCGCCGACCACATGGTGTCGGAGGGTTTTCTGTCGGCTGGGTACCGGGACATGCTGTCGATCGACTCGGACGCTTCGGCGCTTCTGGACGGCTTCGCGGACTACGTGCCGCCGCCTCGGCCTAAGTGGGCGAAGTAGGGCTTGGGGTCGCGGTCGGTACGTGAAGGACTCCTTCATTGCGCCTAGCGCTGTGAAGGGGTCCTTCACGTACTTGGGGTGCCGCGAAGGGCGAGTTCCCTCGGCTCAGCCGAGGGAAGGGGGCCTTCACGCGCGTCGCTTGTGACGTGTGGGGGCACGGGGGCATTTGGGGTTCGTGAGGTGGCTGGCGAGTCCGTGAAGGCCCCCTGAGGGACCCAGAGTCCGTGAAGGCCCCCTTGAGGGACCCAGGGTCCGTGAAGGAGGCCTTCACGGCACTTCACCCAGCACCAGCCGCACCGGAATGCGCCAAACGTCCCTTTAGTCCAACTCTCGCGTGCAATGAAAGTGTCTTTCCTTGCAAAATTTGCAAGGAAAGACACTTTCATTGCATCGGCGAGGCGGAGCCGCGAGCAAGCGGGGGAGCAAGGGACCTTTGCTACCACCCCGCCCCGCGAGACCGTCAAGCAGCGCTCTGATCAGGCCGTTTGTGATAAGAGTCGACGTACTCCTGCCCCGAAAGCTCCAGGATGGCGTACATGATCTCGTCGGTCACCGAGCGCCGGATCGCCGGCGACGAGTCCTGCCCCTCGTACCGCGAGAAGTCCAGCGGAGCGCCGTAGGTGACGGTGATCTTCGCCCGCCGCGGGATCCGCTTGCCGGCGGGCTGCAGGTTTTCGGTCCCGGAAAGCGCGACGGGCACGACCTTCGCCCCGGTCGCCAGCGCCAGGGCCGCGACACCGGTGTGGCCACGGTGCAGCCGGCCGTCCAGCGAGCGGGTGCCTTCGGGGTAGATCGCGAACGCGCCGCCCGCGTCGAGCACCTTCCGCGCCGCTTCCAGCGCGGCGAGACCGGCCTGCGCGTTGCCGCGTTCGACCGGGACATAGCCGAGGCCGCCCAGGAAACCGGCCATCAGTTTGCCCTTGAGCCCGCGCCCGGTGAAGTACTCCGCCTTGCCGAGGAACTTGACCTGCCGCATCGCCGTGAAAGTGATCACGCCGGTGTCCAGCGCCGCCCGATGGTTGGGTGCGAGCAGCACCGGCCCGGTGGCGGGGATGTTCTCCACGCCGCGGATCTCGGGGCGGTACAGCGCTCTGACCAGCGGTCCGAGCACGAATCGGACGAGTAGCGGTAGCAAGGTTCCTCCATCGACAGGGTGTCGGACTCCAGCATGGCACGATCACTACTCATGAGTTGGTTCGAGCGGCGTACGTGGCAGAACCCCGGCTGGACGGTCGAAGACATCGTCGCCGCGAAGGGTGACCGGACGGTTTCGGTCGTGCTACCGGCACTCGACGAAGAGGACACCGTCGCCGAGGTCGTCGGCACGGTCCGCCCGTTGCTGGGCACGGTCGTCGACGAGCTGATCGTCATGGACTCCGGGTCCACCGACGCCACCGCCGAGCTCGCCGCCCGCGCCGGCGCGCGCGTGGTGCACCGCGAGGACGTGCTCCCCGAGCTGCCGCCGGTGCCGGGCAAGGGCGAGGTGCTGTGGCGGTCGCTGGCCGCGACGACCGGTGACGTCGTCGTGTTCCTGGACTCGGACCTCGTCGACCCGGATCCGGCGTTCGTGCCGACCCTGCTCGGCCCCCTGCTCTGCGAAACCGGCGTTCACCTGGTCAAGGGGTTCTACCGGCGGCCGCTGCGGCTGGAAAGCAGCGGCGGCGGCCGGGTGACCGAGTTGCTGGCGCGACCGGTCCTCTCGGCGCTGCGCCCGTCGCTCTCGGGGCTCATCCAGCCCCTGGGCGGCGAATACGCCGCGACGCGCGAGTTCTTGGAGTCGGTTCCCTTCGCGGCCGGGTACGGCGTCGAAATCGGACTCATCCTGGACGCCGAAGCGCGCTACGGGCTCGAAGGGCTCGCCCAGGTCAATCTCGGCGTACGCAAGCATCGCAACCGCTCGCTGCTTCAGCTGGGGGTGATGGCGCGCCAGATCCTCGGGACGGCGCTCGCGCGCTGCGGGATCAAATCCGACGACCCGGCCCAGCTCACCCAGTTCGCGCAGGTGGGTGACGAATGGCTGCCGGAGGTCGCCGAGGTGTCGGTCGGGGACCGACCGCCGATGCGGGAAGTACGCGGTCTAAAGGCGTAGCACCTCGTCGAACCCGGCCACCTGCGACTCACGGTGTGTCACCAGGACCACCGTGCCGCGCGCGGCCGCGAGCACGTCCGCCAGGACGGCGTCGCCGTGGTCCGGATCCAGCCCCTCGACAGGCTCGTCCAGTACGAGGATCGGCGGTGCAGAGAGCACTGCTCTCGCCAGGATGAGCCGCTGACGCTGCCCACCGGACAGCCCGTCGCCGTCCGAGCCGACCTCGCGATCCAGCGGCAGGTCGAATCCGGCCGTTTCGCAGGCGGCGAGCAATTCGGCGTCCGAAGAGCCGGGCTTCGCTAGCAGCAGGTTCTCCCGAACCGTGGTGTGGAAGACGTGCGCGTCCGCGAGCGCGCCCGAAATCACCGACGGCAGCAACGTCGGATCGTAGGTCTCCAGAGGTCGCCCGTTCAGCAGGGCGCGCCCAGACGTCGGCGCCACGGCACCCAGCAGCACGTTCAGCAGCGTCGTCTTCCCTGCCCCGCTCGGCCCCACGATCCCGACGCGTTTGCCCGGCGGCAGGTCGAGGTCGACGCCGTCCAGCGCGGGGGCCCTGCCCTCGAACCGGACGCCGACCCCTTCGAGCCGCAGATGCCCCGGCTCGGGCGCGACGGTGCCGCGTGCGGGCGGCACCTCGGTCAGCAGCGCGCGCACCCGCTCGGCCGACGCGCGGACCTCGACCCAGCGCTGGGCGGCCGCGGTCAGCGGCAGGACCAGCTCGAACACGGCCAGCGCGCCCAGGGCCAGCGCCGCGGTCAGCGGCGCCGAAACCCCGGCGGTCAGCGCGATCGCGACGCAGGTCAGCAGCTGGACGAGGATTCCGGACGCGGTCAGCAGGCTCGTGCGGTTCGCCGTCGCCCGATCCCGCGAAGCCAGGGAATCGACCGCGGTGTGTGCTGCGTCCACAGTGGACTCGTGGACGCCGTAGGCGATCAGCTCGCGCCGTCCGGTGATCAGCTCGACCGACCGTTCGGCGAGGTCGGCGCGGGCCGGAGCGTTCGCTTCCGCCGCCGCACGGGTGATCCGCACGCACAGCCACGGCAATCCGATCCCGGCGACGGCGAGCCCGAGCGCGAGCACCAGCCCGGCGGCCGGGCTGGCGATCAGCGCGACCGTCGTCGACACCGCGCCGACGAAGGCGGCGACCCCGGCGGGCAGCAGACAGCGCAGGATCGCGTCCTGCACGGCGTCCACATCGGACACCAGCCGGGTGACGAGATCGCCGCCCGAATGCCGCGAGACCCGGTGCGGCAGCAAAGACGTGTACACGCGGGTCCGCAACGCGCCGAGATAGCGCAGGACGACCTCGTGCCCGGCGAGCCGTTCCGCGTACCGCAGCCCGCCGCGCAGCAACGCCAGGGTCCGCACTGCGACGATCGCCACGGTGAGCGACGCCAGCGGCGGCTGCTCGGCCGCCTTCAGCAGCAGCCACGCGGCGGTGGCCATCAGCGCCAATCCCGCCAGTTCGGCCCCGGCCCCGATCAGCCCGGCCCGGGCCAGCCGCATTACGTCCTTTGCGGACACTCCCCAGACGTTCACACCAGTTCCCGTTCTCGTACGGCGCCATCGCGGACTTCGAGGACGCGGGTGGCCAGCGCGGCCATCGCGGGCCGGTGGGCGACGAGCACCGCGGTCCGGCCGGTGAGCAGTTCGCGGGTCGCGCCGAGCACGGCGGCCTCGGTCCCCGCGTCGAGCCGGGCGGTCGGCTCGTCGAGCAGCGCCAGGCCCGCCTCGGTGCGCGCCAGCGCCCTGGCGAGGCCGAGCCGTTGCCGCTGCCCGGCCGAAAGCGGCGCGCCCAGTTCACCGATCCGCGTCCGGTAGCCGTCGGGCAACCCGCGCGCGACCTCGTCGAACGCGGCCGCGCGCGCCGCCGCCTGGACGTCCGGCACCTGGCCCATGGCGATGTTCTCTTCGACGGTCCCGGTGAACAACGTGGGCCGCTGCGGCACCCACGCCGCCCCCGCCCGCCACGCGGCCTGATCCAGATCGCGCAGATCGACACCGTCGACCAGGACCCGGCCGGACGTCGGCGTCACGAAGCCCAGCAGGACCGCCAGCAGCGTGCTCTTCCCGGAACCGCTGGGCCCGACCAGCGCGACGTGCTCGCCCGCCTCGATCGTCATGTCCACTTCGGACAGTACGGTCTCTTCGCCATACGCGACGCCCACCTTCTCCAGCACGATCCGCGGCGCACCACGGCGGGCCACCCGCGAGCCCTGGACGACGTCCTCGCAGTGCGCGGCCAGTGCCTCGCGCAACGTGGCGAGCCCCTCCGCGCTGGCGTGGAACTTCGCCCCGGCCGCCCGCAGCGGCAGGTACGCCTCGGGCGCGAGCAGCAGCACCAGCACCGCCGTGTGCACGACCATGCCGCCTTCCAGCAGCCGGAAGCCGATCGGCACGGCGACCAGCGCCACCGAAAGCGTCGCCACCAGTTCCAGCACCAGCGCGGACAGGAACGCGACCCGCAGCGTGCGCATCGTCGCGTCGGTGTGCGCGTCCGCCATCGCGCGCACCGTCTTCGCCTGCGCCTCCGCGCGGCCGAACACCTTGAGCGTGCCGAGCCCGCGCACGACGTCGAGGAAATGCCCGCCCAGCTTGGACAGCAGCGACCACTGCTTGGCGGTCTTCGCCTTCGTGTGCTGCCCGACCAGGATCGCGAACACCGGGATCAGTGGCAGCGTCGCGAGGATGATCAGCGCCGAGGACAGATCCGCGGCGAACAGCCGGATCAGCACCGCGACCGGCACGATCGCCGAGAGCACCACCGTCGGCAGATACCCGGTCAGGTAGGCGTCGCTCGCGTCGATCCCCTTGGTCACCAGGGTGGCGACCGCGCCGGGGTTCTCGGCGTCCGCGGCGAGCAGCCGCTTGCGCAGCCCGGCCTTGACCGTCGCCGCGAACCGGCCGCCGAGGCAACCCTGGACGCCCGCGAGCGACGCCCGTACCGCGACGGCGGCCACGAGAGTCCAGGTCACCCCGCCGCCGGTGAGCAGCGTCGCGAGGCCGTCGGCCTGGACGAGGATCGCCGCGGCGGTCAGTGTGCCGAGGACGGCCAGTACGCCGAAATGGCGTCGCAGCCCGGGAAGGGGAGGCATCTCGAGCTCCTAGAAGTGCAGCAGCGAACGCTGGTCGACGCGGGTGTCGTGCCTGCGCCAGGTCACCCACTGCACGGCGGCGATCGCCACCAGCGCCGGGGGCAGGACGAACGTGAGCAGGCCGAGCATCTCGGTGCTGGTGGCCGCTTCCGTCAGGCTCAACGAGAAGCCTTCGTCCACAGAGGACACCAGCGCGTCCGGGAGGCGCAGGGTTCCGATGGCCAGCACCGGCGACGCGGACAGCGTCATGGTGGCGACCAGCGCCGTCTTGTGCCGCCCCGCACGCAGAGCCGCGGCCGCGATCCCCAGCGCGCCGAACGCCAGCACGATCGCGGGCAGCACGGTCCACGACGCGGTGGTCTCGACGGCGCCCCACACGACCGCCACGACCAGGAACGCGAGCGCCGGCGCGAGCAGGGCCTTGGCGATCCGGTTCGCGCGGGCGGTGAACTCCGCCGGCGCCCGCACGGCGAGGAAAGCCGCTCCCTGCAAGGCGAACAGCGCGACGAACCCGGCACCCCAGAGCAGCGCGTACGGGCTGAACACCGCGAGGACGTCGCCGCTCGGTTTCCCGGCCGCGTCGAGCGGGAGCCCGAGCACGAGGTTGCCGAGGAACACTCCCCAGGACACGGCCGTCACCCACGCGCCGACGGTGATCGCCAGCGTCCAGGCGCCGCGGCCCGCGTCCGGCCGCCTGCTGCGCAGCTGCACCGCCGCGGTGAACGTGACCAGGCCGAGCAGCAGGGTCACCACCGGGATGTAGGCCCCGGCGAACACTTTTCCTTCCAGATGCGGGAAGGCGCCGAACAGGACGCCGACCGCGGCCACCAGCCACACCTCGTTGGCCAGGAAGAACGGGCCGAAAGCACCGAGCACACGCCGCCGTCCCGCCTCGTCACGGCCCAGCCTGCCGAGCAGCATGCCGACGCCGTAGTCGTAGCCGGCCAGCGCGAAATAGCCGGCGGTCAGGAAACCGAGCACGCACCACCAGAGGATCACCATCGGTCAGACTCCGCTCAGGACGGGAAGTTCGGCACGGGGCACGGTCGCCTCTTCGACCGGGTCGGGACCGCGTTTCGCGACCCGCGACATCAGCACCCAGTCGGCGATCGCGAGCACCAGGAACAACAGCGTGAAAGCGATGAAGGAGAAGAGGATCTGCCCCGCCGGGATCGCCGCGACGGCGTCGGCGGTGGTCAGCTGCCCGCGGATCAGCCACGGCTGACGGCCGATCTCCCGCACCAGCCAGCCGAGGATCGCCGCGACGAACGGCAACGGGATGGCCAGCACCATCACGTACAGCAGCGGCCGCACCTTGGTGATCCAGTTCCGGAACAGCAGCAGCGTGCCGAGGATCGAGGCGAGGAAGGCGATGAACCCGATCTGGATCATGAAGCCCAGTGAGGCCCCGACGACGGGATCCGCTCCCTCCAGCTTGCCGGGGTGGTACTCCCCGAGCGGGCCGAACTGGGCGAAACCGAAACCGATCACCATCGTGCTGCCGACGAGCGAAGCGAGCACGCCGATCCGCATCGACCGCTGGAAGAACTCGATCTCCTTGGTGCGCTTGATGAAGTGGTACGCGCTGACGCCGACCACGAAGAAGCCGCCGGTCATCAGCGCCGCGCTCAGCACGTGCGGCAGCGAGGCCGTCAGCGCCGGGTTGGTGAACAGCGCGCCGAAGTCGTCGAGTTTCAGCACGCCGTTCTCGGCATGCGTGCCGACCGGGTTCTGCAGGAACGAGTTGGCCACCATGATGAACAGCGCCGAGGCGTACGCGGTCAGCGTGACCAGCCAGATCAGCGTCAGGTGGACCCATTTGTTCAGCCGCCCCCAGCCGAAGATCCAGAGCCCGAGGAAGGTCGATTCGGCGAAGAACGCCACCAGCGTCTCGATGGCCAGTGGAGCGCCGAAGACGTCGCCCGCGACCGCGGACAGGCCGGTCCAGGTGAGCCCGAACTGGAATTCCATCACGATTCCGGTGACGATTCCCAGCGCGTAATTGATCACGTAAAGCTTGCCCCAGAAACGAGTCATCCGCGTGAGCTCCGGCTTGGCGCCGAACGCGGAGCGTGTCTGCATCACCGCGACGAGTGTCACGAGCCCCAGTGTGAGCAGCACGAACAGGAAGTGGAACGAGGTCGTCGTCGCGAACTGGAGTCTCGCGATCGGGAGTGCGTCCATGTCGAGGCACTGTATACGTAGGCTGTCTACATGTAGCCACTAAATCTATGAAATCGGGGTGATCTCGGGGACATTCCCTGAGGCCGGTCCGGGAAAGTCCCGGCTACCCTGGTATGCGGCGATGTGTAGACTGTCTATCTATGAAGGCCGACAGCCTGCGCGGGCACCTCGACGCGCTGCTCCTCGCCGTCCTCGACGGCCGGAAGCTGCACGGGTACGCCATCATCGAGGCGCTCCAGCTCCGCAGCGACGGTGCGCTCGACCTGCCGACGGGCACCGTCTATCCGGCGCTTCGCCGCTTGGAGCGCGCCGGATACCTCGCCAGCGAATGGGACGTCGTGTCCGGCCGCAAACGTCGTACGTACAAGCTCACCCGCTCCGGGCAGAAGGCCTTGGCGGCGGAACGGGCGGAGTGGCAGGAGTTCACCACCGTGATCGGTGGTGTCCTCGGGGGGAGCACGGCATGAGCACGATCGACGGTTATCTCGGCGATCTGGACCGCCGGCTGAACGGGTCGGCGAAGGCGAAGACCGATCTGCTCACCGAGGCCAGGGACGGTCTGGTCGACGCGGCCGAGGCGTATCGCGAAGGCGGTGTCGGCGAGGCGGAGGCCGAACGTCGCGCCGTCGCCGACTTCGGCCCGGTCGCGGTGATCGCGCGTGACTATCAGGCCGAGCTGGCGTTGCGCGGCGACATCGGCACCCTGTGGAAGGTCATCGTCGGTGTGCCGGTGATCCAGGTGACCTGGGAGCTGGCACGGATCTGGACCTATGGCGACTGGAGCCGCTCGGGAAAGCCGAACCCGGAGTGGTACATGGCCGTCATCGAACTCTTCGGCGTCCTGGTCCTCGTTCCGGCCGTGATCGGGGCGGTTTCGCTTTTCGGGGCCCGGCGGCTGGGGCGCCGGCTCGACAGCGTGAGGCTGGGAAAGGTGACGCGGTGGACGGTGGGTGCCGCGGCGGGCACGAACCTGCTGGCGCTGCTGCTGCTCACCGTGAGCACCACGGTTCTCGATCCGTCGAGGATGAACGTCAGCCTCGTGTGCAACCTGGTGGCGCTCGGCTGGGTCGCCTTCAGTTTCTGGCTGCTCACACCGGCTTTCCGGCCCCGGCCCGCGCTCGCCGCATGAACGCGATCGAGTCCTGCATCGGCGAACTCGACGCCCGCCTGTCCGGGCCGCGGGCGGCCAAAGCCGACCTGCTCACCGAGGCCAGGGACGGTCTGATCGACGCGGCCGAGGCGTATCGCGCGGGCGGTGTGGACGAGGCGGAAGCCGAACGCCGTGCGGTCGCCGACTTCGGCCCGGTCGCGGTGATCGCCCGCGACTACCAGGCGGAACTGGGGCTGCGGCGCGACATCCGCGTGCTGTGGGAGCTGATCGCCGGTGTCCCGCTGCTGATCCTCGCCTGGGATCTGGCGCGGGGCTTCGCCGACTGGTCGGAGCTCGGCGCCGCGCCGTCGTGGTACCACCGAGCGATCGGCACGGCCGACACACTCGCGGCGTTGTCCCCGGCGGTCGCGATCGCCGGGCTGCTCGCGGCACGGCTGCTCTCGCGTCGGACGGCCGGCGCGCCGGCCGCGCGCGCGGTCTCGTGGACGCTGGCCGCGGCCGTGGGGTTGAACCTCGTCGCGGTCGCGACCTACGGCGGCGCGACCGGGCTGCTGGAGCCCGCGCGGATGCTCGTCAGCGTGCCGTGCGCGGCCCTGTCCGGAACCTGGATCCTGTTCAGCATGCGGCTCACGGTCGCCGCGCGGAGTTGGAGAACCACGGCATGACGGCGATCGAGGCCTATCTCGGGGAGTTGCGCGCCCGGCTGGACGGCCCGGCGACGGCGAAGCGGGATCTGCTGCGTGAAGCGCGGGACGGGCTCGACGACGCCGCGGACGCGTACCGCGACGGAGGCTGGAGCGAACACGAGGCGCAGCGGCGCGCCGTCGCGGATTTCGGGCCGGTGCACCTGATCGCCCGGGACTACCAGGCCGAACTGGGTATGCACAGCGGCACCCGCACCCTGTGGAAACTGATCCTCGGTGTGCCGCTGATGCAGCTCGCCTGGGAGTTCGCCCGGAAATGGACCTTCGGCGAGTGGTCGCAGCTCGCGCCGGCGCCGGGCTGGTACAAGTACATCGCCCAGTTCACCCACGGTTCGGTCTTCATCGTGCCGGTGCTGGGGGTGATCGCCCTCGTCTCCATGCGGTGGCTCTCCCGGCGGATGGACGGCGCCCGGCTGGTCAAGACCGCCGGCGTGCTGATCGGCGAGGCCGTCGGGCTGAACCTGCTTTCGGTGGCGTTGCTGGTGATCGCCACCGGCGTCATCGACGCGTCGAGACTGTTCCTGTCGGTGCCGTGCGGGATCCTGATGGTGCTCTGGGTGGTCCTCAGCGTGCGACTCGCGTTGCTGGCGCGACGATCGTGGCGTTCGTGTGCCACGATCGTGGCGTGACGACCGCCCTGATCTATCTCGTAGTCATGCTGCTGGTGGCCGCCGTGGTGTTTCTGCTGGCCGCCGTGGTGTTCGGCCGGGGCGAGGAGCTGGCCCCGCTGCCGCCCGGCAGCTCGCCGACCAGGCTGCCCGCCGAGGACCTCACCGCCGAGGACGTCCACGCCGTCCGCTACCAGATGGTGCTGCGCGGCTACAAGATGTCCGAAGTGGACTGGGTGATGCGGCGGCTCGGCGTCGAGATCGAGGAGCTGCGCGCCAAGGTGGCCGCGCTGGAGGCCGAGCGCGAGGGCGCCAGGTGACCGATGTCGTCGTCTCCGTCGACGTCGCGGTACCGGCCGGGACGGCTTGGCTCGCCCTGACCGACTGGGAACGCCAGGGCGAATGGATGCTCGGCACCGAGGTCAAGGTCGTCGAAGGCAACGGGCGTAGCGTGGGGTCGAAGCTGTCGGCGTTCACCGGCGTGGCCGGGATCGGGTTCACCGACACCATGGAGATCACCGGCTGGGAACCGCCGCTGCGCTGTGTCGTGCGGCATCTCGGCAAGATCGTGCAGGGCACCGGGGTCTTCCAGGTGATCGAGAAGGGTCCGCACGCGTCGACGTTCGTCTGGGCGGAGCATCTGCGGCCGCCGTTCGGTGTCGTCGGGCGGCTCGGCTGGCCGGTCGCGAAACCGGGCTTCGAACTGGGGCTGCGGCTGAGCCTGCAGAGATTCGTGAAGTACGCGGAGGGGTACCGGGTTGGCTGAGGCGGGTCTGCTGGGGGCGGACGGGATCAAGCGGTGCTCGTGGGGCAATTCGGCGCCGGACTACGCCGAGTACCACGACACCGAATGGGGTTTCCCGCTCCACGGCGATGAAGAGCTGTACGAACGCCTCTGCCTGGAGTCGTTCCAGTCCGGGCTTTCGTGGATCACGATCCTGCGGAAACGGGAGTCGTTCCGGACGGCGTTCGCCGGGTTCGTGCCGGAGAAGGTCGCGGTCTTCACCGACGACGACGTCGCCCGGCTCATGGCGGACGCGTCGATCGTGCGGAACCGGGCGAAGATCCTCGCGGCGATCACCAACGCGCGGGCGATCTCCGAGCTGGACGGTTCGCTGGACGACCTGCTGTGGTCGTTCGCGCCGGCTCGGCAGAAGCGGCCGCGGCGGATGGCGGACGTCCCGGCGATCACCGACGAGTCGAAGGCCATGGCGAAGGACCTCAAGAAGCGCGGCTTCGTGTTCCTCGGGCCGACGACCTGTTACGCGCTGATGCAGGCGACCGGGATGGTCGACGACCACGTGAAGGACTGCTTCCGGGCCGCCTAGGCCGAGCGGGCGTGGAGGTCTTCGGCCAGTCCGTGCAGCGCGCGGTAGCTGCCGTCGAGTTCGATCCTGCCGCCGTCGCTCAGTTCGATCACGCAGCGCGCGGTGCGGGCGACGGGGATCAGGCCCGCCCAGAGGGAGCGGGTCGCGTACTGGACCGAGCGGACTTCGGGCCAGGTGATCGCGTGGAGCACCTTGCGGCCGTGTACGTCGGCGAAACCGCCTTCGAAGACGTACAGGCCACTGTCGAGCCGTCTCCTTGTCGACACGCACCACCAGAGGAAGAGCGGCGGCCACACGAACAGGATGATGGCGAGCGCTCCGGTCAGGTCACCTTCGCGGATCCCGAGCGCCAGCGCGCCCGCGAGAGGTGCGAAGGCGAAGAAGGTCCCGACAAGGCCCGGCCTGCGGCGGTAGCGACGGAGGAAACCGCCGAGGTCGTGCTCAGCGGCTGCTGTCCGAAGGTGGGGCGGGAGCACTGCGGGAGGTTAGCCGCGGTTGCCCGGTACCGGTCCCCGCACGCGCTATGAACGGTCCGTTCCTTGCAGAATTTGCAAGGAACGGACCGTTCATAGCAGGCGGCGAGGGGCTACTTGCCCTGGAAGTTCGGCTTGCGCTTGCCCACGAAGGCCTCCACCGCTTCGGTGTGATCAGCGGTCGCGCCGAGCGCGGACTGCGCGGCGTCCTCGGCGTCCAGCGCCTCTTCGAGGGACGACTCCGCGGCGACGGACAGGACGTTCTTGATCTTCGCGTACGCGACCGTCGGGCCCGCCGCGAGCTTCGCGGCGACCTTCTGCGCGCGGGCGGCCAGTTCCTCGTCCGGAACGACTTCGCCGACCAGTCCCAGCGTCAGCGCCTCAGCCGAGTCGACCGTGCGCGCCAGCAGCATCAGCTCGGCCGCGCGGCCGAGACCGATCAGCCGCTGCAGCGTCCACGACGCGCCCGAATCCGGGCCGAGGCCGACGTTCGCGAACGCCATCAGGAAGTTCGCCGACGTCGCGGCGATCCGGAGGTCGCTCGCGTACGCGAAGGCCGCGCCCGCGCCGGCCGCCGGGCCGTTCACCGCCGCGATGACCGGCTTCGGCATCGTGACGATCGTCTTGACGATCGGGTTGTAGTGCTCCTTGACCGTGTGTAGCGGCGCGGGGTCACCCGCCTGCAGCAGCCCGACGTGCTCCTTCAGGTCCTGCCCGGCGCAGAACGCCTTGCCCGAACCGGTCAGCACGACCGCGCGGACACTGTCGTCGGCCGCGGCCTCGGTCAGGCCCGCCAGCAGCAGTTCCTTGAGTTCGACGGTCAGCGAGTTGTACGCCTGCGGCCGGTTCAGCGTGAAGGTGCGCACGCCATCGGCGTCGGCGGTCAGCAGAACGTCGGATGTGGTCACGGGATCTCCTAGTCGGCGAAACTGCGGTCAGAGAGGAGTCTTTCAGCCTCGCGAGCCGCATACCAGCACCGATACGGCGGCAAAAGATCGGTCCGCGTTCGCGCTCGGCCGCTGATGAGGGACAATGGACAGTAGACCCGGCTGGCTTTGACGAGCGCGACCCGGGCGCGCCGGTTGAGACGGAGGGAGCACGCTATGGCGGCCATGAAGCCCCGGACCGGAGATGGTCCCCTCGAAGTGACTAAGGAGGGGCGGGGCCTCGTGATGCGCGTACCACTCGAAGGTGGTGGGCGTCTCGTCGTCGAACTCTCCGCGGAAGAAGCGAAGGATCTCGGCGCGGCCTTGCAGGAGGTCACCGGCTGAGCCGGACCGCACCAACGTTCAACCACCCGCACCCCGGTCTCCTCTCGGAGGCCGGGGTCGCGGTTCATCTGCGCCCGGAGGTCGCTCACTGTGCGTAACCCGCTACCCCCCGTTCCGGGGAAGCTGCTCGAACTCGAAGTCTCGGACGACCTCAGGCGCGGTACGCCGCTGGCCACGCTGATCGCCGCGCCGTCCGAAGAGGACGGTGACGCCGGGCTCGCGGAGATCGGCGGTGTACGTCCCACCGGTAAGGCCGGTGACGTCCAGACCGTGCCGACCGGCGGCGTCCGCTGGCTGGCGGGCATCGGCGACGGCGAGCCCAAGCAGTACCGCAAAGCCGGCGCGGCGCTGGTCCGTGCCGTTTCCTCGGCGCTGGAGGACGACGTCAAGGCGGGGCAGAAGGCGTTCCGCGCCTTCGCCGTCGAACTGCCCGAGGACGCCGGCGCCGAGCACGTCGAGGAACTCGCGTTCGGGCTGCTGCTCGGCGGTTACCGGTTCACGGTGACGGCCGAGGAGCCGAAGCCGAGCCTGCGGACCGTGCGCTTGATCACACGTCACGCGGACGCCTTGGACCGGGTTCGCGAACTCGCCGCGGCCGCCGCGTTCGCGCGCGACCTGGCGAACACGCCGTCGAACGTCAAGACCCCCGCCTGGCTCGCCGACACGGCCGCCCGGGTCGCCGGTGGCATCCCGAACCTGACCGTGACGGCGCGGGACGAGAAGTGGCTGGCCGAGCAGGGCTTCGGCGGTGTCCTCGCCGTCGGCGGCGGGTCTGCCGCGCCGCCGCGGCTGATCGAGCTGGAATACCGGCCGCGCGGGGCGACGACGCATCTGCTGCTGGTCGGCAAGGGCATCACCTTCGACACCGGCGGCCTTTCGATCAAACCGGCCGACGGCATGCACCTCATGCGCACCGACATGGCGGGCGGCGCGGCGATCATCGCCGCGGTCCGCGCGATCGCCGCGCTGCGCCTGCCGGTGAAGGTGACCGGGCTGGTGCCCGCCGCCGAAAACCACGTGTCCGGTTCGTCGTACCGGCCCGGCGACATCGTCCGGCACTACGGCGGCAAGACCACCGAGGTGGGCAACACCGACGCCGAGGGCCGCATGGTCCTGGCCGACGCGCTCGTCTACGGCATCAAGAAGCACAAGCCGGACGCGGTGATCGACGCGGCGACCCTGACCGGGGCCATGAAGGTCTCGCTCGGCGTCCGCACCGGCGGCGTCTTCGCCACCGAGGACGCGCTCGCGGAGCGGGTCACGAAGGCGGGCGAGCGGGTCGGCGAGGCGTGGTGGCGGATGCCGCTGCTGGAGGACCTCGCCGAGACCGTGCAGGGCTCGCACGGTGACGTCCGGCAGATGCCGGGTGGTCCCGGCGGCATCACGGCGGCGCTGTTCCTGCGGGAGTTCGTCGGCGAGGTGCCGTGGGCGCACCTCGACATCGCCGGCCCCGCGCGGGCCGACAAGACCTACGCCGACGTCGTGCCCGGGGCCACCGGTTTCGCGGCGCGGACGCTGGTCGAACTGGTCGCCTCCTACGCCTGACCTGCGGTTACCTGCGGGGTGGTAGCAAAGGTCCCTTGCTCCCTCCCCGCAGGTCGACCCTGGGCATGGGCTGCGTCGGCGCGTCTCCGGCATGCGCGGTGAGCCGGCGGGCGAGCCCGGTCGCGGGGCCGGTCAGGTACCGGAACACGAGCCACGCCGTGACGGAGCCGAGGACGAGCCCGGCGAGCACGTCGTGCGGGTAATGCGCGCCGACGAAGACCCGTGAGAAGCCCATCAGCGCCGCGCCCGGCAGCACCCACAGCGCGAGCCGTCGCCAAGCGAGCGCCAGCCCGACGGCGGCCGCCGCCCCGATGGTGGAGTGGTTGCTCGGGAAGGACCAGTCGCCGATCGGCGGGCAGTCGACGAGCGTGACGAGGTTCCGGCACGGCCGGTCCTCCTGGATCACGCTCTTGAGCCCTTCGCTGATCAGGTACGCGATCGCGGTCGCGGCGGGCGGCAGCAGCGCCACGGCGATCCGGACGGGTGAGGTGCGCGCCCGCCACAACATCCAGGCGAAGAGTGCCGCGAAGGCGAGCAGCCCTGCTTCGGTGAACAGGATCCCCGTCGCCTGAAGCCAGCTCGGGCTCGCACCCGCCAACTCCACGATGTCGTCGTACATTCACCCGAAGTTAGCGAAAACGACGTGCTCGCGTGGTGGACGAACGGCACGGATCGACCCTGACGATCGTCACCAGGGTTGTGCGCGAACCCGCTCCCGGAACCGCAGCACGGCGGGCGGCAGGACGACATCGCGACGCCAGGCCAGCCCGATGGTCCGTCCGACCGGCGGCACCAACGGGACTTCGACGACCCCCGCCGGGCTGCCCGGCTCGAACCGGGGGAGCAGCGCGACGCCGAGCCCGGCCGCGACGAGGCCTCGCACGGTGTCGGACTCCTGTCCCTCGAAGGCGATCTTCGGCTCGAAGCCGGCCGCGGCGCACAGCTCGTCGGTGATGGTGCGGAGGCCGTAGCCGGTTTCGAGGAGCACGAACTCCTCGTCCTCGAGGTCCTCGATGGCGGCGCTGGACCGGCCCGCGAGGCGGTGGGACGTCGGAACGGACAGGAAGATCTCCTGCTCGGTGAGCACGGCGGTGTCGAGCAGCGGGTCGTCGACGGGCGCGGGTGCGAGCAGCGCGAGGTCGAGTTCGCCGCTGGTCAGCCTGTCGACCATGTCCTGACGCGACCCCTGGACCAGGGTGAACCGGACGCCGGGATGATCCGCGCGATAGCCGCGGAGGAGCGTGGGGACCAGCGACCTGCCGAGCAGATGCAGGAAGCCGAGGACGACGTGCCCGGATTCGGGGTCGACCTCTTCACGGGCTTGGCGGACTCCGGCGTCGACGGCGGCGAGCGCGCGCTCGGCGGCGTCGGCCAGCAGCTCGGCGGCCCGGGTGAGCCGGATGCCGCGACCGTCGGGGACCGTGAGCGGGGCGCCGAGGGCCTCGCCGAGCGCCGAGATCCGGCGGCTTACCGTGGGCTGTGGGACGCCGAGCAGTTCGGCCGCGCGTGTGACGTTCGTCGTGCGGCGGAGTGCGGTGAGCAGCGCGAGCTGGGGGGCTAGCTGGGCGGTCATCCTTTCATTCAGCACGGTATCGATTGTGGCAGATGAGCGTATTAGACGTATCGTTTAGCCAGGCTTAGCTTCGGGACCGTGCCTGCCACCGGAACCACCACCCGTCGCGTGACGATCGCCGTCGCCGCGGCCGGGATCTCCTCGTTCGCGCTGCTCTACGCGCCGCAGCCGGTGCTGCCACAGCTGGCCGAGCAGTATCACCTCGACCCCGGTGGCGCTTCGCTCGCGGTGAGTGTCGCGACCGGTGCGCTCGCGATCGCCGTGCTGCCCATCGCGGCGCTCTCCGAGGTGGTGGGACGGCGTCCGGTGATCATCGCGTCGGTGGTCGCGTCGGTCGTGTTCGGTTTCCTGCTGCCGCTCGCGCCCAGCTATCCGGCGCTGCTCGTACTGCGGGCACTGCAGGGAGTCGCGATCGCGGGGTTCCCCGGAGTGGCCGCCGCCTACCTCGCGGAACGGCTCGGCAAGGCCGGGCTCGCGGCGGCGGTGGGCGCGATGATCGCCGGGAACACCATCGGTGGCATGGTCGGACGGCTCGCGGCCGGGTTCACCGCCGGACCGTTCGGGTACCACGGCGCGCTGATCGTGGTCGCGGGGATCGGGCTGGTCTGCACGGTGGTCACGGTGCTGGCCCTGCCGCCGGGGGAGCAAGGGACCTTTGCTACCACTTCCCCGAATCGTCGCAGGTCAGAACGGTTGCGTGAGCAGGGCAGGGCGGTGCTGGCAGGGCTCGGCGCGGCCGTCCGGAAGCCGGTCCTGCTGGTCCAGTACGCGGTCGCTCTGCTGGCCATGGGCTCGTTCGTCGCGTTGTACAACGCGGCCGGATTCCGCCTCACCGGCGAGCCACTGAACCTGTCGCCCGCGATCGCGTCGCTCGTCTTCCTCGCGTACGCGATGGGCTCGGTCTCGTCGGCGACGGCGGGCAAACTCGTCGGCAGGTTCGGGCGTCGCCGGTCGCTCGCCGGTGCGCTGCTGCTCACGATCGCGGGCGCCGCGCTGACGCTGTCCGACTCGCTGCCCATGGTCGTCGCGGGGTTCGTGGTGCTGACCGGCGCGTTCTTCGCCGCGCACGCCGTCGCCAACGGCTGGGCCGCCGCGGAGGCGCCCGAGAACGCCCGAGGCCAGGTGGGCGGGCTCTACACGCTTTCGTACTACCTCGGCAGCAGCGTCGGCGGCGCTGTCGGCGCGAGTGTCTACGGGCACGCGGGCTGGACCTGGCTGATCGTGCTCACCGCCGCTTGGCTGGCGCTCGCCGCGGTGGCCGTGCTGAAGGGGACTTTCCCCGCGTCACACGCGGTGAAAGCGCCCTTCGTCGCGTCCGATGCGGTGAAAGCGTCCTTCAGCCCCCGGCGGTAGCAAAGGTCCCTTGCTACGCGATCGCGGCGACCAGCAGCCCGCCGCCCACCGGCAATAGCGCCGGGACCAGCCGCTCGTCCTCCCGGAACGCCCGCGCGACCTCCCGCAGCGCCAGGGTGTCCGGATCACGCCGTGAGGGATCGGTCACCCTGGTCCCCGAGACGTTGTGGAACGCCAGTATCCCGCCGGGCCGCAGCAGCGAGACGGCCTTCTCGTAGCAACTCGGGTACTCGACCGGCGCCGAATCGACGAACACCAGGTCGTAGCCGCCCGGAGTCAGCCGGGGGAGGACGTCGAGCGCGCGCCCCATGATCAGGCGGGTCCGCCCCGGCGCGTAGCCGGCTTCGCGGAACGCCGCCCGCGCCGCCCGGTGGTACTCCGGCTCGATGTCGATCGAGGTGAGGATTCCGTCGTCGACCATGCCGCCGAGCAGGCACAACCCGCTCACCCCGGCCCCGGTCCCGACCTCGACGACGGCCTTCGCCCGCAGCGTCGTGGCCAGAAAACGGAGAGTCGCACCCGCGCCCGCGCTCAGCGGGCCGCAGCCCAGATCGGCCGACCGCGCCCGCGCGGCGGCCAGAACCTCGTCGTCGGGGACGTAGCCGTCGACGAGATCGGCGTCGGCGGCCTCGGCAGGCGAGCCCGCATGCGTCCCGGAATTCACACGCGGAGGTTAGCGCTGCCTATCGTCAAAAGAGCAGAAGACTCCTGGTAACGACTTCTCAGCCTCCTCTCAGTCCAGTCTCACTAGAAACATAAGCAGGCCGGACAGACTGGTCCTCGACAACGGGAACACCGTGCTCATCGCCCGCGTTGGGTGGAGTAGTTGGGAGAAGACGCTGATGGAGGTGCCTACTTCCCCGATGCAGGACACGATGCAGGACCAGCACGCGGACCAGGTCACGCCGGTGACGGTGGACGAGGCCGCATGGACGCCGCCCTCGTGGGACGAGGTCGTGCGTGAGCACGCCGACCGCGTGTACCGGCTGGCATACCGCCTGACCGGTAACGCCCACGACGCCGAGGACCTGACGCAGGAGACCTTCATCCGGGTCTTCCGCTCGCTCGCGTCCTACAAGCCCGGCACGTTCGAAGGCTGGCTGCACCGCATCACCACGAACCTCTTCCTCGACATGGCCCGCCGTCGCTCGCGTGTGCGGATGGAAGGCCTCCCCGAGGACACCGATCGCATCGTCGGTGACGACCCGAGCCCCGAGCAGGTCTACTCGGACACCCATCTCGACCCGGACCTGCAGGCCGCGCTCGACGAGTTGCCGCCCGAGTTCCGTGCCGCGGTCGTGCTGTGCGACGTCGAAGGCCTCTCGTACGAGGAGATCGGCGCCACCCTCGGTGTCAAACTCGGCACCGTGCGCAGCCGGATCCACCGCGGCCGCCAGGCGCTTCGCGCTTCTTTGGAGCGCCGTCGCGCCGCGGCGCAGGAGTCTGCGAAGGTGGGGGTATGACCGCACCGCGAGGTTGGGGACTCCCCGAGTCGCATCTGCTTCCGGACGCCATCGTCGCCTTCGTGGACGGCGAGCTGTCCCTCGGCGCCCAGGACCGGGCTTCGGCGCATATCGCCCGTTGCCAGTCCTGCGCCGCCGAAGTGACCGCCCAGCGCCAGGCCGTCGCGGCCGTGAAGCAGGCGGGAGCCCCGTCGATGTCGGCGGGTTTCCTGGCCAGCCTGTGCTCCATCCCGCAGAACACCGAACTTCCCGGTACGCCGGACAACCTGGCGATGACCGCCGACGGTCAGCTGGTGGCCATCCAGCGCCCCGACCGGGTCGCCGGCCTTCGCGACACCGGGGTCTTGGGCGGTACCGCGCCGTTGGGATCATCGGCGCCGTTGGGCCAGTCGCCGAACGTCCTCGGCGGCGGGCGGTTCGGCCTCGCCCGGCGGAAGTACGCGCAAGGCGCCGGAGTCGTCGTTTCGGGTCTGGTGCTGAGCGCCCTGGCCCTCGTCGCGACCTCGGGTGACGGCACCGAAGACCAGCCGAACACCGGCTTGACTCCGCCGCAAGGCGTCAACGCCGGGCTGCTGCCCGCGCAGCTGGGCGGCGCCCAGCCGGAGCCGCCGCGCAGCACCACGCCGAGCCCGAGCACGTCCAGCGTGCCCATGCCGGTGTCCGCCCGCTGATCCGCCCCGTCAGGAGCAGATCGTCGCGCCCTGTTCTCGCCGATCCTCAGCCACGGTGGGACGTCGTGCTTGCGGAAACCTTCCTGGCGATGCCCACGCGTACGACGCTCGCGGTGGCGCGGTCGCCTTCGGCAGGTCGTGAGACACAGTTTCCTCATGTGTCACATTTCTCGCCGGGTTCGGGGAATCAACGCGCACTTCACCGTGGTCACGGCAGAATCCCGGGTGAGGCTTGGCGTACTCTCGCGTCCGGCCAACCTGATCTCAGCCCCGGGGAATGATGACCGAGCAGCCGAACGCGAATCCGCAGCAGCCTGGGGATCGGCTGGCGCCGCGCCCGCTGGCCCGGCCCGCCGTCGATCCGGCGCAGGCGGCCACGTTCGGCAGGCCGCGCGGCGTCGACGGAGCCTTCGACAAGCTGTACCAGCCCAGCGGCAACGGGCAGCCCGCGCCGGGCCTGAACCTCGCGCCCCCGACGCCGGAATCACTCGCCGAGGCCTTCCGCCGCCCGCCGGGCGCCGAAGGTGTCGTGCTGGAGCGGCCGCACGGGACCAACGGCTCCGAACCGTCCGCGAATGGCGCCGAAGGCCCGCTGTGGACGACGACCTCGGATCCCTGGCGCGACCCGTCGTCCGGAGCGGTGCTCGCCGGACCCGCCGTGCACCAGGACTCGGAAGAGGAGAAGGACGCGAAGCGCCCGCAAGGTGCGCTGCTGAGCCTTCCTGAGGTCCTTTTCGGGCGGCGCGTGCAGACGAAGGCGCTGGCGATGCTCGCCGCGGTCGCGCTGGTCATCGGCGCCGCCGGCGGGCTGATCGGCTGGTGGTTCGCCGACACCGGCACCGAACTGACCGGGCAGGCCAGCATCTCCGAAGCCGACGCGGCCAAGGAGCGTCCGGCCGGCTCGATCGCGGACATCGCCCACCGGGTGGCACCCACCGTGGTCTCGCTCGAAGTGTTCAAACCCGGCGCCGAAGCCGGTCAGCAGGGCTCCGGCGTCGTCATCGACACCCAGGGCTACGTGCTCACGAACGAACACGTGATCTCCGCCGCGACGGCCGACGCGGCCACCAAGGTCACCGCCGTGTTCTTCGACGGCAAGCGCGTCGAGGCGAAGGTCGTCGGCGCCGACCCCAAGACCGACCTCGCCGTGGTCAAGGTCGACGTCAAGAACCTGACCGCGCTGCAGGTCGGGAAGTCCTCCGACCTCGCCGTCGGCGACTCGGTGATCGCCGTCGGTTCGCCGCTGGCGCTGCAGAACTCGGTCACCGCGGGCATCGTGAGCGCGCTCAACCGCCCGGTGACCGCCGGTGGCGACGGTGGCAGCGCGCCGGTGATCTACGAGGCCATCCAGACCGACGCCGCGATCAACCACGGCAACTCGGGCGGCGCGCTCGTCGACGCGACCGGTGCGCTGGTCGGGATCAACTCGGCGATCCGCTCGTCCAGCGCCGAGGGCGGCAGCATCGGCATCGGGTTCGCCATCCCCAGTGACTACGCGGTGAAGATCGCGAAAACACTGATCAAGGACGGCAAGGTCGTCCACCCCGACATCGGCATCAACGCTTCGTCGACCGTCGCGGGCTCCAGCACCATGGGCGCACAGGTCCGCAACGTCGCCCCTGGCGGCCCCGCGGCCGCCGCCGGGATCAAAGAAGGCGACGTCATCACGGAGGTCGGCGGACGGCTCGTGCGCGACTCGGCGGAACTGCTCGTCGCGGTCCGCGCCCGCGAAGTCGGCGAAGTGGTCCCTGTCCGCCTTGTCCGGGATGGGTCTTCTCTGGTCGTGGACGTGAAACTGGCCTCGGACTAGCGAGTTCGGACGGGTACCCTGAACGGGGAAGACGCCGAGGCGGAGGTTCACACGGGTGTTCGAGAGTGTCGGCTGGGGAGAAATCCTCATCATCGTCGTCGCGGGTCTGTTCATCCTCGGTCCGGAGCGGCTGCCCGAAGCGGCGTCCTGGGTGGCGAAGAGCGTCCGCAAGGTCCGCGACTTCGCCACCGGTGCCAAGACGCAGCTGCGCGAGGAGATGGGCCCGGAGTTCGATCAGTTGCGCAAGCCGCTGGAGGACCTGAGGGGCCTGCGGAACTTCGACCCGAAGCGGGTCGTCACCCAGCACCTGTTCGACGGTGACTCGGATCCGCTGGGGATCAACAACATCAACGGCACCAATGGCGCCAACGGGACCAACGGCTCTGCCAAGCCCAACGGCTACCCGGCGACCGCTTCCCAGCCGGAGCCGCTGAAGCCGGGTGAGCGCCCGCCGGTCGACCCGGACGCCACCTGACCCACCCGCGTTCAGTCCTCTAGTTGCGGTCCTTGCGTGTGCAAGTACCGCAACTAGAGGACTAAACGCATCAGGGGTCAGCGGCCCGCGGGGCTGACGTTCAGCATCATCCCGGCCAGCCCGCGCGCCCGGACGGTCAGCTTCTTCGCCGCCTCCTTGAGCACGAGCGACGCCGGCGCGTCCGGCTCGGCCAGCACGATCGGCGTCCCGGCGTCGCCGTTGGAAACCACACGCGGGTCCATCGGGACCTGCCCGAGCAGCGGCACCGTCGACCCGACCGACTTCGACAGCGAATCGGCCACGGACTGCCCGCCGCCGGAGCCGAAGATCTCCATCTTCTGGCCGTCGGGCGTCTCCAGCCACGACATGTTCTCGATGACCCCGGCCACCCGCTGCCGCGTCTGCAGCGCGATCGCGCCCGCGCGCTCGGCCACCTCGGCGGCCGCCTGCTGCGGGGTGGTGACGACCAGGATCTCCGCGTTCGGGATGAGCTGCGCCACCGAGATCGCGATGTCGCCGGTACCCGGCGGCAGGTCCAGCAGCAGGATGTCGAGGTCGCCCCAGAACACGTCGGCGAGGAACTGCTGCAGCGCGCGGTGCAGCATCGGCCCGCGCCACACCACGGGGGTGTTGCCCGGGGTGAACATGCCGATCGAGATGACCTTCACGCCGTGCGCCTGCGGCGGCATGATCATGGTGTCGACCTTGGTCGGCTTCTCCCGCGCGCCGAGCATCCGCGGCACCGAGTGCCCGTAGATGTCCGCGTCCACCACGCCGACGGAAAGCCCGCGTTCGGCCATCGCGGCCGCGAGGTTCACCGTCACCGAGGACTTGCCGACGCCGCCCTTGCCGGACGCGACGCAGTAGACCCGGGTCAGCGAACCCGGCTGCGCGAACGGGATCACCGGCTCCGCGGCGTCACCGCGCAGCGATTTTCGCAGCTCCGTGCGTTGCTCGTCGCTCATCACGTCGAGCTCGACCCGGACGTCGTTGACGCCGGGGAGCTTCTTGACGGCTTCGGTGGTGTCGTTGGTCAGCGTCGCCTTCAGGGGGCAGCCGGCGACCGTCAGGTAGATCCCGACGGTGACCACACCGTCCGAGCCGACCTCCACGCCCTTGACCATGCCGAGTTCGGTGATCGGTTTCTTGATCTCCGGGTCGTACACGGCCTTCAGCGCGGTGCGGACATCGTCGACGCTGGGGAGTTGCTGCGTACTGGTCACCCCACCATGTTACGTACCGGTAGGCGTGCGGTCCGGTTTGCCCTTGCGAGGCTTGACATCAAGATCCTCACGGAGCCGGTCGAGCTCGCTTCGCAGGAAGTCCCGCGTGGCGACCTCGCCGAGCGCGATCCGCAGCGACGCCAGCTCCCGCGCGAGGTATTCGGTGTCGGCCTTGGTCTGCGCGGCGCGGTTCCGGTCCTCCTCCAGCGAGACGCGGTCGCGGTCGTCCTGCCGGTTCTGCGCCAGCAGGATCAGCGGCGCGGCGTACGCGGCCTGCGTCGAGAACGCCAGGTTCAGCAGGATGAACGGGTACGGGTCCCACCGCAGCGAGACCGCGACCAGGTTCAGCACGATCCAGACGATGACGATCAGCGTCTGCCAGAACAGATACTTCCCGGTGCCGAGGAACCGCGCGATCCGTTCGGTGAACCGGCCGAACGAATCGGGGTCGATGTTCAGCCTGAACCGGCTCTGGCCGCGGGGCTGGTCCAGCCGCCGCCCGGGCAAAAGTTCAGGCACGTTCGGCCTCCTCGGTGATCTCGCCGGTGATGTCGTGGAGGCCGGTCTCGCGCCAGTCCTCGGGGAGCAGGTGGTCGAGCACGTCGTCGACGGTGACCGCGCCGAGCAGGTGGTCTTCGGTGTCCACCACCGGCCCGCAGGTGAGGTTGTAGGCGGCGAAGTATCGCGTGACCTCGGACAACGAAGCGTTCGGCTTCAGCGCGGGCAGTTGCGTGTCGACGGCGCTCGCCACCATCTCGGCGGGCGGTTCGCGCAGCAGCCGCTGGAAGTGGACGACGCCGACGAACCGCCCGGTCGGCGTCTCGGTCGGTGGACGGCAGACGAACACCATGCTGGCCAGTGCCACCGGGAGATCCGCGTTGCGGATGTGCGCGAGCGCCTCGGCGACCGTGGCGTCCGGCGTCAGCACCACCGGCTCGGGCGTCATCAACCCGCCCGCGGTGTCGGACGAGTACTTCAGCAGCCGCTTCACCGGTGCCGACTCCTCGGGTTCCATCAGCTCCAGGAACCGGTTCTGCTCGGCGGGGGCCAGTTCGGCCAGCAGGTCGGCGGCGTCGTCGGGATCCATCGCTTCGAGGATGTCGGCGGCGCGTTCCTCGGCGAGGTAGGACAGCAGTTCCTTCTGGTCGTCTTCGGGGAGCTCCTCGATGACGTCGGCGAGGTGCTCGTCGTCCATCGCGTCGGCGACCTCGTGCCGTCGTTTGAGCGGCAGGTCGCGGACCGTGGCGGCGACGTCGGCCGCGCGCATGGTGTCGAACAGCATCAGCAGCTGTGCCGCGCCCTGGGGCTGGCCGGTCAGGTCGGTGAGCCCGAGCCCGGACACCTCCGCCCACGGCAGCACCTGCATCGCCGAACGCCGTCTGCCGAGGCCGAGCCTGCTCGACCGCTCCCGGATCGCGAGTTTCGCGAGCACCCAGTCCCGCGTGCGCGTCGGCTCCATGCCGGCGTCGACGACGGTGACCCGCGTGTCCGAGCCGGTGAGGGTGGCGTGCGCGTCGAACAGCTGCCCGACCACCAGCACCTCGTTCGGCCGCTGGTGGAAGCGCCGCATGTTCACCGATCCGGTGGCGAGCGTGACCGCGCTGGGTTCGATCGAGGTCACGCGCAACATCGGCACGAACACGCGACGCCTCGTCGTCAGCTCGACCACGATGCCCAGGATCCGCGGCGGTTGCTGGTCCAGGCGCAGGCCCGCCACGAGGTCCCGCACCTTGCCGATCGATTCCCCATCGGGGCCGAAAACCGGCAAACCGGCCAGCTGAGCTGCGAATACCCTGTGCACGGCTGCCATGCCCGAAGGTTATCCGCTCCCGGGGCCGGAGACGATTCGTGTGCTCACCGCAATGCCCAGGCGGCGATTCCGGGGACGGCGGCGTACGCCGGGTCTTCGGCGAGAGTTTCGGGCGAGGCGCCCTCGGCGAGGTCTTCGTACAGCCAGGTCCAGTTCTGCACCGCGCGGACCAGCGTCCATGCCCGTGCGCGTTCGGCGTCCACCCCGGCCGCCGCGCAGAACCATGTGAGCTTGTCGTCCATTGTGGACTCTTCTGCCCGGTTCCAGAGGATCGAGATCGCGCCGAACTCCAGATCGCCCGAAAGCGGCTTCGGGTCGATCACCAGCCACGGTTCGCGCGTCCCGGCGAGGACGTTCTCGAAGTGCAGGTCTTCGTTCACCATCAGCTCACCGGACTCCGGTCCGAGGTTCACGCAGACTTCCACGGCGGCGTCGATGTACTTGCGATCGAACGGTTCGCCCAGTTCGCTCCAAGCCTCCGGGAGTTCGGTGACCAGCTCCGCGGCTTCCTCGCGAAGAGATCGCTGCAGTGCTTCGGGAGCGGGGACGGCCAGCCGCCGCGCCAGCGCGCCGACGGTCTCGACGGCCTCCTGGATCGGCTCCGTTTCGAGCGACCGGCTCGCGTCGAGCCGCTCCAGGAGCAGGACGCCGTCCTCGGGCACGTTGTCGTACATCAGGACCGCGCCCTGACCGGCCCAAGTGGACAGTGCGAGCGGTTCGTCGTCGGATTCCTCGTGCGGCCAGCCGAGTTTGAGGATCGCGGGGGAGCCGTCCGCGCGGCGCACGGGCTGCGCGACGCCGACGAAGCCGTGCATGGCCTCGCCGTCGTACTCGAGCCGCCACTTGGCGGTGTACTTCTCGGCGAGGAACGGGAGGGAATCGAGCCACTCGGCGGCTCCGGGGCCGAGTTCGGCGGCGCGGTCGAGGAACTTGGGCGGGATCTTGAAACCGGTCACGAACCCACCTTGGCAGGCCTGTCCACCGTGTTTCCCTCGTGACCCGCCGGGCGTACCGTGAACAGCGAGAACAACCCCGGGAGCAGCCATGGTGGTGGAGATTCTCAGTGCGGTCGCGGTCGCGGGCGGTGCTTGGCTCGCGACCAGCCTTCGCGTGGTGAAACAGTACGAACGCGGTCTCGTGTTCCGATTCGGGCGGGTGCGCCCCGCCATCCGGGAGCCGGGACTCGCGCTGCTGGTGCCGATCGCGGACAGGCTGCAGAAGGTCAACATGCAGATAGTCACGATGCCGATTCCCGCGCAGGACGGCATCACCCGCGACAACGTCACCGTCCGGGTGGACGCGGTCGTGTACTTCAAGGTGATCGACCCGGTGCTCGCCGCGGTCAACGTGCAGGACTACCGCTCGGCCGTCGGCCAGGTCGCGCAGACCTCCCTGCGGTCCATCATCGGCAAGAGCGACCTCGACGACCTGCTGTCGAACCGCGAACGGCTGAACGAGGGCCTGGAGCTGATGATCGACAGCCCGGCGCTGGACTGGGGCATCCACATCGACCGCGTCGAGATCAAGGACGTCGCGCTGCCGGAGTCGATGAAACGCTCGATGTCGCGCCAGGCCGAAGCCGAACGCGAACGGCGGGCACGGGTCATCTCGGCCGACGGGGAGTTGCAGGCGTCGCACAAGCTTTCGCAGGCGGCGGCGACCATGGCCGACACCCCGGCGGCGTTGCAGCTGCGGTTGCTGGAGACGGTCGTGCAGGTTTCGGCGGAGAAGAACTCGACGCTGGTCCTGCCGTTCCCGGTGGAGCTGCTGCGCTTCCTCGACGCGAACACGCCCAAGAAGGAGGCGCCTCCGGAGGAGCCGGAGGTCTCGGAAAGCAACGGTCAGGTGGCGCCGGCGCCGAGGGAACCGGGCGACGTGGGTCAGGTCTCGTGAGTGGTAAGGACGGTTAGAACCGTCCTTGTCACTCACGAGGCCCGACACTCACTCGAGCTCGCCGTTCACCCCGAGAATGATCATCGTCCCGATGAAACCGACGTACAGCGCGATCACGACGTACGCGACGATCACCGCCGCGAGCGCCATGCCGCGCCCGCCCGCCTCGCCGCGGTTCGCCCTCGCCAGCCCGATGTGCCCCAAAATCAGCCCGACGATCACCGTCACACAGGAGCAGATCCCGACGAGCGAGCACACCAGTCCGGCGATCGCCATCCCGTTGTCCTGCGACCGCGGGGGAGCGACCGCCGCGTACGGGTTGTACGGCTGCGACGGCGGATATGCCGCGGGCAACGGCACGGGCGTGTAGACCGACGGGACCGGCGGCTCCGGCGCCGCGTAGGGCGGCGGCACGGGCTCGGCGGTCAGCGGGTCGATGGCCTGCCCGTACGTCTCGATCGGAACCGGAACGGAAGCCGGCTCGGGCTCGGGAGGGGGCTCCGGGGCGGAAGCCGAAGGCACCTCGAACGGAGCGGGCGGCTCGAACGGCGGAGGCGGCGTGAAGGGCGCCGGCGGCTGAAAGGGCTGCGGGCCCGACACGGTCTCGGCCGCCGAAGACACCACAGTCGGGTCCGAGAAGGTGTTCGAGTCGGTGTAGGACGACGTCGACGGTGTGTCCTGCGAGTCGGAACTGCTCATCCGGTTGCCCCCTGGTTCGTGCGGGACACCACCGTATCGTCCGAACGGGTCACGAGACGCCTACGGCTCCGATCGCGAGCACCACGAAAACGAACCAGAGGATGAGCGGGATCAGCCAAAGCGCGGTCACGACGTACCCGATGATCATGCCCGCCTGCGCCATGCCCTGACCGCCGGCTTCACCGCGTTTGGCCTTGGAAAGCGCGATGTGCCCGAAGATGATCCCCAGGATCGCCGGGAAGCACATGACGAGCCCGATCAGTGAGCACACCAGCGACGCCACGGCCATGCCCTGGTCCGGCGGCCGCACATAGGTCTGCTGGACGTAGTACTGCTGTGACGGCGGCTGGTAAGGCTGGAGTCCGTAGGGCTGCTCGAATTGACCGGACGGCTGCTGCCCATACGGGTCGTACGGATTCGTCATGGTGGTCCCCTCGTCGACGAGGACCGTATCGCTACCGGAAAGCCCCGTGTTTCGCGGCGATGTTCAGCGCGACGGGGATCGCGATGGCGTACAGGACGATCATCAGGTAGCCGACGACGAACGCGGCGAGCGCCATGCCCTTGCCGCCCACCTCGCCGCGCCGGGCCTTCGCGAAGGCGACGTGGCCCATGACGATCCCGGGGATCACGGACACCAGCCCGATCAGCCCGAAGAGTGAAAAGATCAGGGCGGCCATCGCCAGGCCGGAGTCCTTGCTCCGCGCAGGGGCCTGGTTCGGGAAGGCGTACTGCTGGTGCGGCGGGAATCCGCCGAAAGGCTGCTGAGCCACGTTTCGTCCCCCTCGGACTGTGATCGGCTTGTCACTGTAGTGGCATGGTCACGGATGGCGTACGCGTGACTGCGCTCATAGCGGGGGCCCACGTCAGGCGTCATACTCACCGGTAACCCAGCGCCGGGAGCCCGGCGCGCGCGAATTTAGGGAGCAGCGATGGCTCGCCTCGCCCAGACCGCCGGCTTGACCGACGTGCAGTCCGAAATCCTGGCCACGGTCCGCCAGTTCGTGGACAAGGAGGTCATCCCGCGCGCGCAGGAGCTGGAGCATTCCGACACCTATCCCGCCGACATCGTCGAGGGGATGAAGGAGATGGGCCTGTTCGGGCTCACCATCCCGGAGGAGTACGGCGGTCTCGGTGAATCGCTGCTGACCTACGCGCTCGTGGTGGAGGAGATCGCGCGCGGCTGGATGAGCGTCTCCGGCGTCATCAACACGCACTTCATCGTCGCGCACATGATCTCCCGTCACGGGACGCCGGAGCAGAAGCAGCACTTCCTGCCGCGGATGGCGACCGGTGAGGTCCGCGGCTCGTTCTCGATGTCCGAGCCGGACCTCGGCTCCGACGTCGCCGCGATCAAGACCCGCGCCCGCAAGACCGACGACGGTTACGTCATCGACGGTTCGAAGATGTGGCTGACCAACGGCGGCAGCTCCAACCTGATCGCGCTGCTCGTCAAGACCGACGAAGGCGCCGAGAAGGCCCACCAGAACCTGACCACGTTCCTGGTCGAGAAGCCCGAGGGCTTCGGCGAGGTCGCTCCCGGCCTCACCATCCCCGGCAAGATCGACAAAATGGGCTACAAGGGCGTCGACACCACCGAAGCCGTGTTCGACGGCTACAAGATCGGCGCCGACAAGGTCCTCGGCGAAGCGCCGGGCAAGGGCTTCGCGTACATGATGGACGGTGTCGAGGTCGGCCGCGTCAACGTCGCCGCCCGCGCCTGCGGCATCGCGATCCGCGCGTTCGAGCTCGCCGTCGAGTACGCCCAGCAGCGCAAGACCTTCGGCAAGGCCATCGCCGAGCACCAGGCGGTCGCGTTCAAACTCGCCGAGATGGCCACCAAGGTCGAGGCCGCGCACCTGATGATGGTCAACGCCGCCCGCCTCAAGGACTCCGGCGAGCGCAACGACGTCGAGGCCGGCATGGCCAAGCTGATCGCCAGCGAGTACTGCGCCGAAGTCACCCAGGACTCGTTCCGCATCCACGGCGGTTATGGCTACTCCAAGGAGTACGAGATCGAACGGCTCATGCGCGAGGCGCCGTTCCTGCTCATCGGCGAAGGCACCAGCGAGATCCAGAAGACCATCATCAGCCGCGGTCTGCTTCGCGAGTACAAGTCCCGCTCCTGAGGGAGCTGAAGGACGCCTTCACCACATCTGATGTGGTGAAGGGCGCTTTCGTCGCGTCCCACGCGACGAAAGCGCCCTTCAGCTCACGTTCGCGCCTTTCGCCCGTCCTTGAGAAGATGGACCAGGACGGGCGAGAGGTGATTACGTGAGTGCTCCCTTTGGCGGAAGCGGCCGGGCCGCGGGCGGGCTGCCCAGGCTGCCGACCCCGCCTTCCGGCTGGCCGATCGGTTCCTACGCGACGTACGGCGAAGCCCAGCAAGCAGTCGGTTTCCTCGCGGAGAAGGAGTTCGGGGTCGCCGACGTGACCATCGTCGGCGTCGACCTGATGCTCGTCGAGCGCGTCGTCGGCAGGCTGAGCTGGGGCCGCGTGCTCGGCACAGGCGCGGTGTCCGGCGCGTGGTTCGGCCTGATCATCGGGCTGCTGCTGGGCATGTTCAACAACCAGGGTTTCGCCTGGCAGCCCATGATCGGCGGGCTCGTGCTCGGCATCCTGGCGTGGACGGTCTTCGCCGCGATCAGTTACAGCATGTCCCGCCGCGACTTCTCCTCCGCGAGCCAGCTGGTCGCGGGCCGTTATGACGTGCTCTGCCAGCCGCGTTCGGCCGAACAGGGGCGTGAGCTCCTGGCCCAGCTGGCGTTGGGCGGCCGCCCCGCCGGATGACATTCGGCGGTACTCGTTCACCTGTTCGCCGTGCGGTCCGCTGAATCGTTACCGATACTGCTTGCGGGCGGTGATCGCCCGGAATAGGTTGCACAACACCAGTCGGGCGGTCATGTACTCCAGCGTGTCCGCCCGAGCACTAGCACGTCGGGGTGCTGGCGCGCGGGCTTCTTCAACGCGTCCTAGTGCCGCCGCTCCCCGAGCGTGCGCGGGTGAGGAGGCCTCATGGGGAAGAGGATGAGCGCGAGCCGGAGGGGCCGCTCACCAGGCCGCACCGGCTCGCTACTCGGCGCGGCGGCGCTGACGGCCGGCTTGCTGGCGGGTTGCGGTTCGGACGCCGGGCTGAAGATCAACGTCTACTACGCGCCCGAAGACAATTTCCAGTCCGTTGTGGACGATTGCACCAAGGCCTCCGGCGGACGCTACGAGGTCGTGTACAACAAGCTCCCGCGCCCGGCCGACGGCCAGCGGGAACAGATGGTACGACGGCTGGCCGCCGGGGACGATTCGCTCGACGTACTGGGGCTGGACGTCACCTGGGTCTCGGAGTTCGCCGAGGCGGGCTGGGTCGACGAATGGACGGGTGAAGCCAAGGCCGAGGCGACCGCGGGTGTCCTGCCGGGACCGCTCGAAACCGCCACGTGGAACGGAAAGCTCTACGCGGCGACCAAGAACACCAACGTCCAGCTGCTCTGGTACGACGACCGCCTGACCCCGACGCCGCCGAAGACCTGGGACGAGATGATCCAGCAGGCACAGGCGCTCAAGGCGCAGGGCAAACCGGCGAACGTCGTGTTCACCGGCGCGCAGTACGAGGGCCTGGTCGTCATCTACAACACGCTCGTCGAGTCGGCGGGCGGCAAGATCCTGTCCGACGACGGCAAGTCGGTCGTGATGGACGAGGGCGCGGTCAAGGCGCTGGAGATGCTCAAGAAGGTCACCACGGCCGGGATCACCGACCCGTCGCTGACCAACTCCAAGGAGGACGAGGTCCGCCAGGCCTTCCAGCGCGGGAACGCCGCCTTCGAGCTGAACTGGCCGTTCGTCTACGCCTCCTACGCCAAGGAGAAGAAGGACGAGCTGCGGCACTTCAAGTGGACCACCTATCCGGAGTTCGAAGCGGGCAAGCCGGCCAAGACCACGATCGGTGGCTACAACCTGGCGGTCAGCTCGACCTCGAAGCACAAGGCCGAGGCCTACGAGGTCGCGCTGTGCCTGCGCAGCGCGAAGAACCAGAAGTTCTCCGCGCTCAAGGACGGTGTCCCGCCGACGATCGAATCGCTCTACACGGACACGCTGCCGCTCGACGCGACGGCGCCGCAGAGTGACGACAACCCGAGTATGGAAACGAAGTACCCGATGCGGGAAACGATCCTGGAGGCCCTCAAGGACGCCGCGGTGCGTCCGCTGACCCCGGCCTACCAGAACGCCTCGACGGTGTTGTCGAAGGTGCTCTCCCCGCCCTCCGCCATCGATCCGCAGAAGACGGCGGAAAAGCTCAAAGAAGAACTCGCCGACGCGCTCCAGTCGAAGGGGGTGATCCCGTGACCGTGCAGGAAACCGCAGGCTCGGCGACCGCGGCCGAACCGGGCAAGAAGGCCAAACCCGTTCTCAGCGAAGGAAAGAAGGCCGAGCGCAGACTCGGGCTGTGGCTGTGCGCCCCGGCGGCGATCGTGATGATCGCGGTCACCGGGTACCCGATCATCTACTCGATCTGGCTCTCCCTGCAGCGCTACGACCTCAGGTTCCCGGCGCAGCAGGAGTTCGTCGGCCTCGACAACTACATCGCGGTGCTGTCCAACGGTTATTGGTGGACCGCGTTCGGGACGACGATGGGGTTGACCATCGTTTCGGTGGCGATCGAGTTCGTCCTGGGCATGGGGCTCGCGCTGATCATGCATCGGACGCTGGTCGGGCGGGGCCTCGTGCGGACGGTCGCCCTGATCCCGTACGGCATCGTGACGGTGGTCGCGGCGTTCTCCTGGTACTACGCCTGGACGCCGGACACGGGCTACCTGGCCAACCTGTTCTTCCCGGACAGCGCGCCGCTGACCGAGTACTGGCCGTCGCTGGCGATCATCGTGCTGGCCGAGGTGTGGAAGACGACGCCGTTCATGGCTCTGCTGCTGATGGCGGGCCTGGCACTGGTGCCGGACGACCTGCTGAAGGCGGCGGCGATGGACGGCGCGACGGCGTGGCAGCGGTTCACGAAGGTGATGCTGCCGGTGATGAAGCCGGCGATCCTGGTGGCGCTGCTGTTCCGCACCCTGGACGCGTTCCGCATCTTCGACAACATCTTCGTGCTCACGAACGGCGCGCAGGACACGTCGTCGGTGTCGATGCAGACCTACAACAATTTGGTCAAGGGGCTGAACCTCGGGATCGGGTCGACGATGGCGGTGCTGATCTTCATCACGGTGGCGATCATCGCGTTCATCTTCATCAAGGTGTTCGGCACGGCCGCACCCGGTAGCGACAATGGGGGTAAGCGCTGATGGCCATCGGTGGAGCGGTCACTCCCGGCCGCAAGTTCAAATGGGGCCTCGTCGACATCCTCGTGCTGGTGTTCGCGCTGTTCCCGGTGCTCTGGGTGGTCTCGCTTTCGTTCAAGACCAAGGAGACCCTGGACGACGGGAACTTCATCCCGTCCGAATGGACGTGGCAGAACTACGCGGACATCTTCGAGACCACGGAGTTCATCAGGGCGCTGGTGAACTCGATCGGGATCGCGATCATCGCGACGGTGATCGCGGTCGTCCTCGGCACGATGGCGGCGTACGCGATCGCGCGGCTGGACTTCCCCGGCAAGCAGGTGCTGGTCGGGATGTCGCTGCTCATCGCGATGTTCCCGCAGGTGTCGCTGGTGACGCCGCTGTTCAACATCGAACGTGAGCTGGGCCTGTTCGACACCTGGCCGGGGCTGATCCTGCCCTACATCACGTTCGCGCTGCCGCTGTCGATCTACACGCTTTCCGCGTTCTTCCGGGAAATCCCGTGGGAGCTGGAAAAGGCGGCGAAGATGGACGGCGCGACCCCGGCGCAGGCGTTCCGGAAGGTGATCGCGCCCCTGGCGGCACCGGGGGTGTTCACCACCGCGATCCTGGTGTTCATCTTCTGCTGGAACGACTTCCTGTTCGCGATCTCGCTGACCTCGACCGAGGCCTCGCGCACGGTCCCGGCGGCGCTGTCGTTCTTCACCGGGTCGTCGCAGTTCGAAGACCCGACCGGGACGATCTCCGCGGCCGCCGTGGTGATCACCGTCCCGATCATCCTGTTCGTGTTGTTCTTCCAGCGTCGCATCGTGGCGGGGCTGACGTCCGGTGCGGTGAAGGGCTGACCCATGGCTGAAATCGTTCTCGAAAAAGTGTCCAAGAAGTACCCCGACGGCGCCCTCGCGGTGTCCGAAGTGGACATCACGATCGCCGACGGTGAGTTCATCATCCTGGTCGGCCCGTCCGGCTGCGGGAAGTCCACGACGCTGAACATGGTCGCGGGACTGGAGGACATCTCCTCCGGCGAGCTGCGCATCGACGGCCAGCGCGTCAACGAGAAGGCGCCGAAGGACCGCGACATCGCGATGGTGTTCCAGTCCTACGCGCTGTACCCGCACATGAGCGTGCGGGAGAACATGGCGTTCCCGTTGCGGCTGGCGAAGGTCGACGACCGGACGGTGCGGGCGAAGGTCGAGGAGGCGGCGCAGATCCTCGATCTGACCGGGCACCTGGACCGCAAACCGGCGAACCTCTCCGGTGGTCAGCGGCAGCGCGTCGCGATGGGACGCGCGATCGTCCGCAACCCCAAGGCGTTCCTGATGGACGAGCCACTGTCCAACTTGGACGCGAAGCTCCGCGGCCAGATGCGGACGTCGGTGTCGAAGATCCAGAAACAGCTGGGCACGACGACGCTCTACGTCACGCACGACCAGACCGAGGCGATGACCCTCGGCGACCGGGTCGTCGTGCTCCGGGCCGGTTACGTCCAGCAGATCGGCTCGCCGCAGTTCCTCTACGACAACCCGGCGAACCTGTTCGTGGCCGGGTTCATCGGCAGCCCGTCGATGAACTTCGTGCCCGCGACGCTGGAGAACGGGAAGGCCCGCAGCGCGCTGGGCGACATCCCGCTCACCGACCGGGTGCGGCAGCTGGTCGAAGCCGCCGACGCGCCGCGTGAGGTCATCGTCGGTATCCGGCCGGAGCATTTCGAAGACGCCGCGCTGGTCGACGCCGCCGCTCGCCAGGGCGCGACGTTCACCGCCCACGTCGACGTCCTCGAATCGATGGGTTCGGAGAAGTTCGCGCACTTCTCCGTCGAAGGTGAGGCCGCGTCGTCGTCCGACCTCGCGGATCTCGCCGCCGACAGTGGTTCCTCGGACGTTCCGGGTGCCGAGTCGCAGATCGTGGCCCGTCTCTCGGCGGCGTCTTCCGCGGCGGAGAACCAGGATGTCGAGCTGTGGTTCGACGCGGACAAGATCAAGCTGTTCGACGGGGCCAGCGGCAAGAACCTGACCTACACCGACTAGTCCTGTAGCGCGTGAAGGCCCCCTTCCCTCGGCTCAGCCGCGGGAAGGGGGCCTTCACGCGCTTCCCCACCTTCGGCGGTTTACCTCACCTGGGGTGATCGGGAATCCTCCGGGTACCGAGAGAAGGGCGCCTGCCTTGCCGAAGAAGCTGACCCGCCGACTCCTGCAGGGCCTGGCCGGAGCGGTCCTCATCACCACGCTCGCGCCGGCCGTCGCCTGGGCCGAACCCCCACCGGCATTGCCGTCGAACGCGACCGAAGCCGACCGCACCTGGCAGCCGGCGTTCGACTACGACACCGACGGCTGCTACCCGACGCCCGCGATCTCGCCGGCCGGCGTGGTGGCCACCGGGCTCAAGAACTCCGGAGCCCTCAACGGTCAGTGCCGCGACCGGTCGGACCTCGACAACACCAACTCCTACGCCCGCTCGAAGTGCAACAACGGCTGGTGCGCCCACCTCTACGACCTGTACTTCGAAAAGGACCAGGCCGTCCCGGGCATCGACTGCTGCGGGCACCGACACGACATCGAACACGTCGTCGTCTGGGTCAACGAGGGCCAGGCCCGGTACGTCTCGACGTCCGCGCACGGCAACTACTCCACCTACGACCGCTCCAAGGTCGCCTGGGAGGGGACGCACCCGAAGATCGTCTATCACAAGGACGGCGCGAGCACGCACTGCTTCCGCATCGCGAGCGCGACCGAACCGCCGGAGAACCACTACAACGCCTGGCAGTACCCGGACCTCGTCAGCTGGGACGGGTTCCCGCCCGGTGTCCGGGACACGCTCGTCCGCGCCGATTTCGGCAGCGCGAGCCTGGCCATCAAGGACGGCTCCTTCGAATACAACCTGGGGAAGGCCAAACCGGCGGGCATCCCCTTCGATCCCAACGTCTGAGGAGGATCAGTACTCGCTCTCGGGCAGGGCGAGCCACAGCACGAGATAGACGATGAACTGCGGACCGGGCAGCAGGCAGGACAGCACGGCGAGCAGGCGGACCTTGCCCGGCGTGGTGCCGAAGCGTTTGGCGAGACCGGCGCAGACGCCGCCGATCATGCGGCCCTGGCGCGGTCGGGTCAGGCGGGCGGCTACGGGGTTCGTCACGGTTCTTCCCTCTCGATCGTCACGGTGTGTGAAACCCATTCTCGTCTCGTGCCGGCCCCGCCGCATCCCACCGCGGAACGAAACGCACCCCTAAGGGCGTGAAATCGCGGTGAGGCGGTCACCTGGGAAAACGTGGCGGACCCTGTGTTCTTCGCCCGTAGGGGCTGGTGTTCCGCGATCTTTTGACGATACTGCTCCGGTGCCCTCGAAGACACTCAGCGCGGTGATCTGCGGTTTGTTCCTCGTCTCGGCCTGTTCCACTCCGGAACCGGCGGTGACGCCGTCGACCACGGCGGGTGAGGAGGCCTTGACCGCTTCCGAGGCGCTCGGGGAATACTCGTCGCTCGATTACTGCAGCCTCGTCGACCAGCGAAAAGTGATCGGCGGCGGAAACGCGGTCAAACCGCCGTTGACCTCTTTCGAAGACTGCCGTCTCGAATTCGTCGAGGGCGCCAATCGCTACACCGTGACCACCGGCCCGATCACTTCCGGGCAGGATCCGAACAATCAGCCGTACGAATACGCCGGGCCGTTGCCGGAAGGCGTCAGCGTCCAGCGGTCGACGTTCAACGAGGACACCGCCTGCACCCGGTTGCTCACCTTCGCCGACGGGATCAGGCTGTCCATCGTGGTGACCTCCGACGACACGGCACCCGCCGATCAGGCCGACCGCTGCCGGATCGCCGACGCGACGGTCGACGGCGCGGCCGGGGTGATCGGCACGCGCAAGGTCGGGCGGCTGAACCTGGACCAGCGTTCGTGGGGCCGCGTCGCCCCGTGCGCGCCGCTCGACCAGCACGAGCTCGACGCCGCCGCCGGCCCGGAGACCAAACCGGCCCCGGCGCTGTCCGGGCACAGCTGCATCCGCGGCAAGGTCGGTTTCACGCTCTCGGTGGGCGCGGACACCACGCCGGGCGCGACGGAGGCGCTCGGCGGGCGGCAGGTGCAGGTGGCGACGTCCGGCGCGTTCTGCCAGGTGACCACGCACCGGCCGATCCCAGGCACCCCGGACCGGGTCGAGCAGGCGATGCTCTCGGTGGTGGGCGTCGACGGGGCACCGGAAGAGGCCACCTGCGCGGCGGCGCGGGAAGTCGCCGCCGCGGTGTTCCCGAAGCTCCCCTGACGCGTTTCGTCCTCTAGATGCGGTAGTTGCACGCGCAAGGACCGCATCCAGAGGACTGAACGCGGGCTAGCGCAGCCGGGGCAGGCGGAACGAGCACATCGCCTCGTCCAGGGCCTCGACGTCCAGGGGCGGATGCGGCAGCGGGGTGGCGCGGCCGGGTTCGGCGCGCAGGCCGTCCAGCAGCATCGCGAGGCACCGGCGCCACAGGTCCGGCTGGATACCGTGCGTGAACTCGATGACCGAGCCGAGCATCTGGTGCAGGAGCGGTATGTCCGTCGGCATGAAATCGGCGCGGAGGACGCCTGCCGCCTGAGCCCGTTCGACGAGCTCTGTGATCAACGGCACCATGCGGGATTTCGCTTCGGCGACGCGCTCCTGGCCGAAGACGTTCGACAGCATGACTTCGCGTAACCCGCGGTCACCGGCGTGCAGTTCGGCCGCGCGCCACGTGAAGCCCGCGAATCCTTCCCAAGGGTCTTCGGCGCGAAGCGCTTCTTCGGCGAACTCGCGGATCGTCTCGAACTGGTCGACGAACATGGCCTCGACCAGGTGTTCCTTGCTCGGGAAACGGCGATAGACGGTGCCGACGCCGACGCCCGCGTGATGTGCGACGTCGTCGAGGGTCGCTTCGAGCCCGCGCTCACCGAAGACGGTGTGCGCCGCCGCGATGATGCGCTGCCGATTGAGTTCAGCATCGCGCCGCAGCGGCCGCGCCGGTGCGGCGGGAGCGAGTTCCCGAGCCATCCGTCCAGCTTAACAAACGAAGTAGAGGACACTTCTCCACTTCTTGTGTACCTTGGGCTCAGAAAGGGGAGATACCTACTCCACATAGCTTCTTCGTCACTATCGGTGAGGAAACCGCCCGTATGTCTGATTCATCCACCGCTGTCGCCACGCCGCCGGGGGACGCGGCCGCGCAGCACACCAATCCGCACCACGCCAGGAGATGGCTGATCCTGGTGATGATCGGCCTCGCCCAGCTGATGGTGGTGCTGGACGCCACCGTCGTGAACATCGCGCTCCCGTCGGCGCAGCAGGACCTCGGCTTCTCGAACGACGCGCGCCAGTGGGTCGTCACCGCCTACGCGCTCGCGTTCGGCAGCCTGCTCCTGCTGGGCGGGCGGCTCGCGGACCTCTTCGGCCGCAAACGCGCCTTCCTCGTCGGGCTCGCGGGCTTCGCCATCGTGTCCGCGATCGGCGGCGCCGCGACCAGCATCGAAATGCTGCTCGTCGCCCGCGCCGCACAGGGTGTCTTCGGCGCGCTTCTCGCACCGGCCGCCCTTTCGCTGCTGACCACGACGTTCACCGACCCGAAGGAACGCGGCAAGGCGTTCGGCGTCTTCGGCGCGATCGGCGGTGGCGGCGCGGCGATCGGCCTGCTGCTCGGCGGCGTGCTGACCGAGTACCTCGACTGGCGCTGGTCGATGTACGTCAACATCATTTTCGCGGTGATCGCGTTCGCCGGTTCCGCCGTCCTGCTGAAGAACTCCGAGACCGACGGTCCGCGCCCGAAGCTCGACATCCCGGGCACGATCACCGCGTCGGCCGGTCTCTTCGCGCTCGTCTACGGTTTCGCGAACGCCGAGCGTGACTCGTGGTCCTCGGTGTCGGTCTGGGGTTTCCTCGCCGCCGGCGTGGTCCTGCTGGCCGCGTTCGTGGTGATCCAGCAGCGGGTCTCGCATCCGCTGCTGCCACTGCGGGTGCTGCTCGACCGCGACCGCGGCGGGTCGTACCTCGCGATGTTCCTGCTCGCCATCGGGATGTTCTCGATCTTCCTGTTCCTCACCTTCTACATCCAGCTGAACCTCGGGTTCACGCCGGTGCAGAGCGGGGTCGCGTTCCTGCCGATGGTGGCGACCCTGATGGCGAGCGCGACGTCGGCGACGGCCGTGCTGCTGCCGAGGTTCGGTGCGAAACCGTTGGTGTCACTGGGAATGCTGATCGCCGGCGCGGGCCTGTTCTGGCTCTCGGCCATCGACACCACCAGCACGTACGCCGGCGGGGTGCTGTTCCCGCTGATGGTCATGGGCGTCGGCATCGGCCTCGCCATGGCGCCCGCGATGAGCGTCGCGACCTTCGGCGTCGACACGCACGACGCCGGTGTCGCGTCGGCGGCGGTCAACACCGCGCAGCAGGTCGGCGGCTCGATCGGGACCGCGCTGCTGAGCACCCTGGCCGGTAACGCGGCGACGTCGTTCACGGCGGGGAAGGTGCCTTCGGCGCAGCTGGCGGCGGAAGCGGCTGTGCACAGTTACACGACCGCGTTCGTGTGGGGCGGGTGGATCTTCGTCATCGGGGCGGTGATCTGCGGGCTGCTGCTGCGGTCGGGTGCTCCGGCGAAGGCTTCCGAAGGCGCTTCGGAGGGTGCACCGGTCGCCGTGCACATGTAGGTCGCGAACGCTAGGAACGGTCCTTTCCTTGCGAATTTTGCAAGGAAAGGACCGTTCCTAGCACGCGGAGGGGGCTGAAGGGGACTTTCCCCGCATGGCCTGCGGGGAGGGCGTCTTTCGCCCGCCGCCGGATGTCATGAAAGGGTCGTTCAGGACAAGAAGCGTCCTGAACGACCCTTTCATGACACTTGAAGGGACCATCAGCGGGACTGTGACCGCACGGCCTCGAAGACCTCGTCGTCCCACCGGTGCGTCCTGATCAACCGGTACCGTTCGCAAGCCACCCACAGATACGCCTCGGCGTCCGTCCGCGCGCCGATCAGGTCCGCCTGCCGCAGCATCGCCACCACCGGCACGAACTCCTCGTCGAACCAGCGCTGCGCGAGCGTCGCGCGGTCCGAGTACGCGCCTTCGTCCTGCATCAGCCGGAAACCCCAAGCCTCCACGTGCTCGCCGAGCCGCGCGTAGTCCCACGGATCCGTGAACACCACCGAAGCCCGCGCGTGCCCCGAAAGCGGGACGCGTTCGAGGAACAGCCGCCGGTAGTCCTTGACGATCAGGTCGCCGCGGTACCGGATCCCGCTCGGGTCCAGTTTGGTCCGCACCTCGGTGACCATCGCCTCTATTGTGGACAGTCGCATCGCGTGCGCCACCGAAACGCGGTGGTGCCCGTCGATGATGAAATGCAGTTCGCCGACGCGGTACACCTCGATCGGCGGAATCGACTCACCGCGCCGGGTGGCCAGTGCCAGCCGCTCCCAGCGTTCCCGGACGCGCCCGGACGTCGGGCGGAAGCGCCGGTCGAAGTCGCGGCCGCGGTCGACGCTGCCGACGATCGAATCGAGCCGGATCACCCGCGCCCCGATCTTGCGTTCGCCGAGATAGCCGAGCGCGTCGACCACCTCGTGGAACGGCAGCATGATGTTGACGTCGTCGGGTTCGCGGCGCAGCCAGTTCGCCAGCCGGGACAGCACCTGACGCCGTCGCGCGCGGAGGAAGTCGTGCTCCGCGTCCGCGCGGGGAAAGCCCGTGTCCTTCATGAGAACTCCATGATCCGGTGCCCGACCACGTTGCGGACCGTGGTCGGACCGACCACCCGGTCCGGCACGGGTTCACCGTGCGGGTGGATATGCCCGTGCAGCAACCACTTCGGGCGCAACAACTCGATCGTGCGATGGAGACAGTCGAACCCGCGGTGCGGCGGATCCTCGCGGTCGCCGCAGTGCCGCGGTGGCGCGTGCGTGAGCAGGACGTCGACGCCTCGTCCGTCCCGCCAGCGGCGGAGCCGGGCCCGGCGCACGAGCCGCCGGGCACGCCGCGCCTGCTGGCGTTGGGTCCACTGGTTCGGGCCGTCGTTGTAGCGCACCGAACCGCCGAGCCCGGCGAACCGGAGCCCGCCGACGTCGACGACCCGGCCGTCCGCGTTCACCCCGCCCGCCGGCCCGGGCCACACGGTCGGGAAACCGTCCTTCATGGACAGTCCGCCGTAGCGCGTGTAGCCGGACAGATCGGGGTCGTGGTTGCCGGGAACGAAGACACACGGCACGTCGAGCGCGCCCGCCAGGAACTCGAGATAGTCGTACGGCAGGTCGCCGGCGCCGATCACGAGGTCGGCCGGGTGGTTGCGGACGGCGGACGTCCACAGCCGCTCCTCGACCTCGTCCGCGACCACCAGCGCTTTCACGCGCTCCAGGGTAATGCCGGCGGCGCTACTTCGGGCCGTGCGCGAACGCGGGGTCCTTGGCGATGATCGCGACGACGATGCCGAGCCAGACGACGCAGAACGCCAGCGCCCAGAACTTGAGGTTGGTCAGGATCCTTGGCATGGGGAACTCCAGGTACTACCGAAAGCGGGAAGAGGTCAGAGCCAGCGGTTCTTCCTGAATATTCGGTAGAGCAGGATGCAGACGCCGAAGATGACCGTCATCGCCACCGGGTAGCCGAAGCGCCAGTGCAGCTCCGGCATGTAGTCGAAGTTCATCCCGTAGATACCGGCCAGCGCCGTGGGGACCGCGATGATCGCCGCCCACGCGGTGATCTTGCGCATGTCGGTGTTCTGCTGGAGCGTGATCTTCGCCAGTGTCGCGTCGACCAGGGTGGTCAGCAGTTCGTCGAAGTTCGCGACCCGCTCCGCCACGGTCGTCAGGTGGTCGGAGACGTCACGGAAGTACGAGCGGACCTCGTCCGGGATCAGCCGCGTGTACCCCTCGGCGAGGCGCTGCAGCGGGGTGCCCAGCGGCATGACCGCGCGCCGCAGCTCCAGCACCTCGCGCTTCATGAAGTAGATCTGCTCGGCGCTCACCTTGGACCGTGGCGCGAAGACGTGCGTCTCCATCTCGTCGATGTCCGCCTCGATGGCGGTGGTGACGTCGAGGTAGTGGTCGACGACGTGGTCCGCGATCGCGTGCAGCACGGCGGACGGCCCGAGGTCGAGCCGCTCCGGGTCCTGGTCGAGTTCGCGGCGCAGCCGGGCGAGCCCCGAGTGGTTCCCGTGCCGCACGGTGATCACGAAGTCGCGGCCGAGGAACGCCATCAGCTCGCCGGTCTCGACGATCTCGTTCGCCGTCGCGGGCGACTCGTGCTCGACGTACCGGACGGTCTTCAGCACCATGAACAGCGTGTCGTCGTAGCGCTCCAGCTTCGGCCGCTGGTGTGCTTCGAGCGCGTCCTCGACGGCCAGCTCGTGCAGGCCGAACGTGTCCGCGATGCCCTGGATCTGGACCGCGTCGGGCTCGTGCAGGCCGATCCAGACGAACCCGGCGTGCCGCTTGCGCACCTCTTTGATGGCCTCGGCGTGCGTCCAGCGGCCGGGCAGGCGCTTGCCCTCCACGTACACCGCGCAATCGACGACGTACGCCGAAAGGGGGACGGGCAGCGGGCGTTCGGGGACGCTCTTGGCGCGGCCGTTGCTCCGGCCGCGAAGGCCGCCGAGCGAGGGAATGGCAGGCATGGGATCTCCTGGGCAGACGTCGTGCGTTGATGCGCGAAGACGACGGGCCAAGCGGTCGGGGAGCCGCTCGGCTAGGCCAGCGTTCCCGGTTTCGTCAGCCCTGCCAGGTGGGGATCCGGCGAGATGTGAAGGCGGAAACGCTGCGACTACTAGGAAGCGGACTATCGCCACTGGACATCGGGTTCCTCACCTCCTCGGCTCGGCGGACGGTTACGCAGTGGTGTGGGTCGCGTTGACGGCCCGACACCAATGGTCGATGGTACTCCTCAACATGAAGGCCTGTCGTTCCAGGCTCACGCCGCGTTACTCGTGCAGGAGGAATGGGTGCAGTTCGGTCGCTATTACGAAGAGTTCGAGGTCGGTGCGGTCTACAAGCACTGGCCGGGCAAAACGGTCACCGAGTACGACGACCACCTGTTCTGTCTCATCACCATGAACCACCATCCGCTGCACCTCGACGCGCACTACGCGGAGGAGACCACCGACTTCGGCAAGAACGTCGTGGTCGGCAACTACATCTACTCGCTGCTGCTGGGGATGTCCGTGCCCGACGTGTCCGGCAAGGCGATCGCGAACCTCGAGGTCGAATCGCTGAAGCACGTGAAGCCGACCTTCCACGGTGACACGATCTACGGCGAGACCGAGGTGCTGGACAAGACGCCGTCGAAGTCGAAGGACGACCGGGGCGTCGTCTACGTCGAGACCCGCGGCTACAAGCAGGACGGCACGATCGTGTGTGTCTTCCGTCGCAAGGTGATGGTGCCGAAGCGGTCTTACGGTGACAGCCGGGGCGGTGAACAGCCCGGCCGTCCCGTCCCGCACGAATAATGGGTGTCACGAACGGGAAGAGGGAGCGCGTCGATGCCCATCGGGCTGGATGAGATCAAGAGCCGTCTGCGGAAGTTCGCGACGGTCGAGGCGGCCGGTGTTTCGCCGCTGTACGAGCACCTGGCGGTGAAGGCGGCCGAGGACGACGACGTCGCCGGGCTCCTGACCGACGCGCGTGGCGGTGAAGCGCGCGGAACGCTGCTCCTGGCGACGGCGCACCGGCTCATCCAGGCCGACCCCATCCACCCGCTCTCGCGGTACTACCCGTCCGTCGGCGGTTTCGACGGCGTGGACTCGGAAACGTGGCCGCTGTTCCGCTCGTTCCTGCTGGAACGGGCGGACAAGGCCAGGGCGATCATCTCCTCGCGGTACACGCAGACCAACGAGGTCCGCCGGGCCGCGCTGCTCTACCCCGCGATGACGACGGCCGCGAAGGAGGCGGGCGGCAAGATCGCGCTGCTCGAGGTCGGCTGCAGCGCGGGGCTGCTGCTGGGCATGGACAAATACGCCTACCGCTACCAGTGCGACGGCGGCGAACAGCTCACCGCCGGGCCGGCGAAGACCGCGGTCGGCCTGCACTGCGCGCTGGACCTCGCGCCCGGTGCCGTCACGCCGAAGGTGCCGAAGAAGCTGACGATCACCGCCCGCGCCGGCCTCGACCGCGCGCCGGTGGACCTGGCCGACGAGGACGAACTGGCCTGGCTCGAAGCGTGCGTCTGGGCCGACCAGCCGGACCGGATCAGGCTCCTGCGCACGGCCGCGGCGGCTCAGGCCAAGCAGCGGCCGGAGCTGATCGAGGGCGACGCCGTCGACGATCTGGCCGCCGCGGCGGCCACGCTGCCCGCCGACGCGCCGCTCGTGGTCTTGACCAGTCACGTGCTGGCCTATCTGGGGGAGCGGCGGGCGGACTTCATCGAGGCGCTCAAGAAGCTCGCCGCGGACCGGCCGCTGTGGTGGGTCAGCGAGGAGTTCTACGCCGCCGCTCTGGAGGCCCTGGTGCCCGGCAGGACCGAGCTGGCCGAACCGGTGGACCAGGCCGTGCTCGGGCTCGTGCGCTGGGACTCCGGCGTCCCGGACGTGCGAGCGCTGGCCCGGACGGCCCCGCACGGGCAGCGGATGACCTGGCTGCCCGTTTAGCCACGTTTACCCATTCGGCTCTCCGCGGATGCCGGCAATGCGTAGGGAAGGCCGCTTTTCACCTCTTGTGCTGCTTTATCCCGGCGACTTTCGCCGAATCGGGCACAGCGGGTGTCAAGCCGGCGGGAACTAGCCGGTCGGCAGCACTCCCCAATCGCGGAGAGTGACGAAGAGGAGTTCGGCCAAGTGGCCGCCTTCGTCGAGTTCGATCAAGGTTCCGGCGTCGATCCACCGGGCGTCGGTGGCGTCGTCCCCGGCACGGAGAGTGCCGCCGGTGACCGCGCAGGCGTAGTCGTGGATGTCATACGGGCCACGGTGGACGTTGCCGACGAGTGTGCCCGGCATCACGTCGAGCCCGGTCTCTTCGCGCATCTCCCGGATCACGGCCGCTTCGTCCGATTCGCCTGGTTCGACGCGCCCGCCGGGGACCGACCAGAGTCCACGTCCGGGTTCATTCGCGCGCCGGATCAGCAGAATTCGCCCCAGTTCGTCGTGGACGATGCCGCCTACGCAGCGGACGGTGCTGTCCGAAACGGTGTTCATTCCCGAATGGTAGACGCGGGCTTCCTGACAATGGCTGTCCTGTACACGGAGAGTAGCCGTACGGTACACTTCCCCTCGCCGGCTGACCCAAGCGCGGGACTTCCCTCCCGCGCCGGTGGAAGGTGCGGTACAAAATGAATGGTCAGTATCCGCAGTCAGTCACCGTAAGAGACAGGATTGATCGCTGTGAACGCGAAAAAGCTCCTCACTTTCGCAGGAATCGCGTTGGTGCTGTTCTTCGTGATCGCGCAGCCAGGTCAGGCCGCGGGCCTCGTGGGAAACATCATCGGCTTCCTGCGTGACTCGGCCGAATCGGTGATCACCTTCGTCAGCAACGTCTTCAGCTAGCGGGGGAGCGGATACTCTATCGGTATGTTCGCCCCACGCGATCCAGACGAGTATCTCCTCGACACCGAGCGGCGGGTCATCCGGATCCGCCGGCACTGGGCTGTGCTGTTGTGGGAAACCTTCGAGACGGCCGCGTTGCTGGCCGTCTGCGTCCTGGTCTCCTACCTGTTGCCGCCCGCCGCGTGGGTCATCCAGAACATCCTCTGGTATGCCGCGTTGCTCATCATCCTGCGCTTCGCGTACGTGGTGATGGAGTGGTGGGTCGAGCGCCTGGTGGTCACGGACAAGCGGTTCGTCATGACCACCGGTGTCTTCACCACGAAAGTGCTGATGATGCCGATCACCAAGGTCACCGACCTCACCTACGAGCGTTCGGCGTGGGGCCGGATGATGGGGTACGGGACCATGGTGGTCGAGTCCGCCGGTCAGATCCAGGCGCTGAACCGCATCGACTACCTGCCGAAGCCGGAAGAGTTCTACGACACGATTTCCGAGCTCGTCTTCGGCGACAAGCAAAAGCAGGCCGAGCGCTTTTCGATGATCAAGGCGCAGCGTGCGGCGCGCGGCAAGAAGAAGGTCGGTTAGCGCAGGTCCCGGGGTCGCTGTGACCTGGAGCATCGTCGATACTGAGCGGCGATGCGCATCGACCTGCACGCCCACTCCACCGCCTCCGACGGCACCGACAGCCCTGCCGGGCTGGTCGCCGCCGCCGCGAAGGCGGGCCTCGACGTAGTCGCGATCACCGATCACGACACCACGGCCGGCTGGGCCCCGGCCGCCGAGGCACTTCCGCCGGGGCTCACGCTGGTCCCCGGCGCCGAGCTGTCCACGATCTCCGTCGATCCGGTGACCGGGCGGCACATCAGCGTCCACCTGCTCGCGTACCTCTTCGATCCGGCGTCGCCGTCGGTCGTCGCCGAGCAGACCCGGCTGCGGTCGGAGCGGCGGTGGCGGCTGCGCGTGATGGCCGAGCGGATGGCCGCCGACGGTCTTCCGGTCGATCCCGACGAGGTCATGTCGCTGCTGCCGGAGGACGGTTCGGCCGGGCGGCCGCATCTCGCGCAGGCCCTGGTGCGGGCGGGCGTCGTCTCGTCGGTGAACGAGGCCTTCGCGAGCTATCTCGGCAACGGCAGCGGCTACTTCGTGGCGCGGCAGGACACGCTCGTGGAGGACGCGATCGACATGATCGAGGCGGCGGGTGGCGTCACCGTCATCGCGCACCCCTTCGCCTACACGCGCGGCGCGACCATCACCGTCGACGTGCTCGCCGGGCTGGCCGCGCACGGGCTCACCGGTGTCGAGGTCGACCACCCGAACCACGACGAGGAGACCCGCGTCCAGCTGCACGGGCTGGCGGGGGAGCTGGGGCTGGTGCGCACCGGTTCGAGCGACTACCACGGCACGAACAAGACCATCGATCTCGGCGACGAGACCACCGACCCGCTCGCGCTCGAAGAACTCGTCGCGCGGTCGACCGGCTACCAGGTCGTGACACGATGACGATCACGGACTTCTTCGACGCGCGCCTGTTCATGAGCGCGACGATCACGCTGATCGTCATCATGGACCCGCCCGGCACGGTGCCGGTGTTCCTGAGCCTGACCGGCCGCAAATCGGTGGCGTTCCGCGCCAAGGCCGCGCGGCAGGCGGTGCTGGTCTCCTTGCTGGTGATCTCGCTGTTCGCCGTCGCGGGACAAGCGATCCTGTCGTATCTCGGGATCGGGATCCCGGCGCTGCAGGGCGCGGGCGGGCTGTTGCTGCTGCTCATCGCGCTGCAATTGCTGACCGGCAAGACCGGCGGCGAAGCCGAGGCGGCGGGCGACGACGTCAACGTCGCCCTCGTGCCACTCGGGACACCGCTGCTCGCCGGTCCGGGCGCGATCGCCGCGACCATCGTCTTCGTGCGGCAGGCCGATGGGCACGTCGGCGCGTACGTGGCTCTCGCGCTTTCGATCGTGACGGTGCACTTCGTGCTGTACCTGTGCATGCGGTACTCGGGCGTGGTCATCCGGCTGATCAAGGAAAGCGGGATCACGCTGCTGGCGAAGATCGCCGGTCTGCTGCTCGCCGCGATCGCGGTCGAGCTGGTGGCGAACTCGGTGAAGGGCTTCATCTCGGGGACGTGACGCCGACCGTGGGCTCGCCCGGCCGATGCCATGAAAGTGTCTTTCCTTGCAAAATTCGCAAGGAAAGACACTTTCATTGCGCGCGGGCGCCGTGAAGGCCCCCTTGCCTACCCTGAAGGTAGTGAAGGAGGCCTTCACGGACTCTGGGTCCCTCAAGGCGACCTTCACGGACTGCCGCCTGGCGGGCGATAGCAAAGGTCCCTTGCTCCCTTCCTGGGGATCCCCTCGAAAAGTGTCGGTGGGGGTGCGTAGCGTTGCGCGCGGGGTGATCCGATGGAGCAGATTGGTTTCGACTTCGGCGTCGAAGCGCCGCGCAAGCTGACGAAGGTCTCGCCCGCGCGCCTCGCGACGTTCGAAGATTGCCCGCGCCGCTACCGCATGGCGTATCTCGACCGCCCGTCTCCGGTACGCACCGGCGCCTGGGCGCACAGCACGCTGGGTGCGGTGGTGCACAACGCTTTGCGGGCGTTGTTCGACCTTCCGGTGATCAAGCGTGTGCCGCAGCGGGCGATGGCGCTCGTCGCCGAACACTGGAAGGACGCCGGGTTCGAAGACGCCGACCAGGCCGCCCGGTATCGCGCCAGGGCCAAGGCCTGGGTCGCGGAGTACGTCGAGCACAACGACGTCAGCGTCGATCCCGTCGGGCTCGAGCGCTGGGTTTCGGCGCCGGTCACGCTCGAGCCGGGCAGCGGGCCCAGCCTCATCATCGAAGGCCGCGCGGACCGGATCGACCAGCGCGGCCGGGAACTGGTGATCATCGACTACAAGACCGGCCGCCGTGAGCCGGACGAGTACGAGGCGCGGTCCTCGCAGGCCTTGGCGCTGTACGCGGTCGCGGCCGCCAGGACGCTGCGGACGCCGTGTTACCAGGTCGAGCTCCACCACGTGCCCACCGGGACCATCGCGGCCGCCGAGCACACCGAAGAGAGCCTGAAGAGGCATCTCCAACGCGCCGACGAGACCGCCGGAGATCTGCGGCTGGCGGCGGATACCCTGGACGCCGGCGGCGACGAGGACGTGTTGTTCCCGGCGCGCCCGGGCCGTCGTTGCTCATGGTGCGATTTCCGGCCCAGTTGCGCGGCAGGCCAGGAGGCCGGGCCCGCGGCTCAGCCGTGGGAGCTGTTGGCGCCCTAGTTTCTCGAAACCCGACGATTGGACAGGCGAGGACGTGTCGTCACCGGACACCGAAGAGCTCGCGACCGTTCCGCCCGCGGACGAGCCCGTGAAGCCCGGAAGCGGCCGGTTCTGGCGCGGGCTGACCGGATCGCTCGCGGCCGGGATGGCCGTGCTGGCGGTGTGCGTCGTCGCGATCGCCTCGATCTGCCTGTTCACCGGCGCGCCGGGGCCGGGGCCGCTGATGCTGATCGGCCACCCGGTCGCCGCGGTCGTCGCTCTGCTGGCCCAACGAGTCGCCGACTCGCGTAACGGCCGCACCGCGGGCGGCGCCGGTCTCGTGGTCGTGGTGAGCGTGACGGCCGCGCTGAGCCTGTTCTGGTGGAGCTGACACGGCAGGAAGGTGTCATTGACCGGAAAAGGCGCGCCGTCCCGGCGAAAATATGGCTCACTGGGCAGGTCGTGGACGAACACGCTGCCCCGCAGCGAGGACGAAGGGCCTGTTGATGACCTACCCACCCCAGCCAGGACAGCCCGACCAAGGTCATGGCGGGCAGCAGTATCCAGGGCAGCAGCCGGGCCAGCCGTATCCGGACCAGCAGTCGGGCCAGCAGCCGTACCCAGGCCAACAGCAGCAGTACCCGGGGCAGCAGCAGTACCCGCAGGGCGGTTACGACCAGAGCGGCGCGTACCCGCAGCAGCAGTATCCCCAGCAGCAATACCCCGGCTACGGTCAGCAGTACGGGCAGGGCTTCGGCGGGCCACCCGCGCCCCCGAAGAACAACAAGACCGGCCTGATCGTGGGCATCGCCGCCGCGGCCGTGGTGGTGCTGACGCTGGGTATCACCGGGTTCGTCGCTCCCGGGTTCTTCCTCGGCGACGACAAGGCCGAGAAGACGTCCGGCCCGGAAGGAACCGCGCAGGCGATCATCGACGGCATCAACGCCCATGACAGGGCCGCGTTGACGGAGCTGAAGTGCGGGAGCGCCGAAAAGGACATCGACCAGATCATCGAGCGGGTCAACGAGGCCTCGGACGCTTCGCTCGGCCCGGTCACGAAGGTCTCCGAGACCAAGGCCACGGTCGCCGTCACGCTGACCGTCGCGGGGCGGCCGGGCACCGCCACCGGAACGCTCGTCAGCGAAGGGGGCAAGTGGTGCTGGAAGGAAGTCAGCCGGCTGCGTACTTCCCGGACTTCGACGACGCGCTGACGGCCGCGGCGGGAGCAAGGGACCTTTGCTACCGCCCGCCGGTCATTTGAGGGCGACGAGGGTGGGGCCGCGCTGCTCCAGCAGCACCGGCCCGACCGAGGAAAGCGACACCGGGCCGGTGTAGCCGCGACGGTCGACGCCGACGGTGCGGATCGTGGCGCCGGTCGTCTCGTCGAGTACGGCGAGCCCGCCCTGGATCGGCACGACCAGCTGTTCCCCGAAGGTCACCCCCGGGCCGGTGGAGTTGTTCAGCGTCCAGCGCGGCGTGAGGTCGTCCCGCGAGAACGCCATGGTCTTCGAACCGGTGAACCAGTAGACGCCCTGCGCGGTCCACGAGGTCGTCATGACGCCACCCACCGGATCCGGCGAGATTTCCGCCTCGGGCAGGTCGAGCGGGTACGCCGACTTCTGCAGGCCGTCACCGCCGTAGATGACCAGCAGTTTCTGCTCGGGCAGCACGATCAGCGCGAGATCGCCGGACATCGCGACCACCTTCGCGTTCTTCCCGGCGAGCACGGTGCTGTAGTCGACCTTCGGGTCGTCGGCCTCGTCGTTGGTCGCGCGGTAGACGGTGAAGCGGTCGGCCGGGTCGCCGGGGCAGCGCTCGATCACGCCGATCTTGCCCGCCGCGGCGGCCACCGTGCCGTACGTGCAGCCTGTCCTCGGCTGCTTGTTCGGGTTCACGATGGCGGGGACCTGGCCGTACTCCATGCTCTTGACCAGGTCGTCGCGCCAGGTGTTCAGCAGCTTCTTGCCGGTCGTGGTGACATGCGATCCGTCGACGACAAGCCTCGTGCCGAGCTCGGCGTCTCCGTTGCGTTGCGCCGTGCGGCGCCCGGTACCCGCGTCGAGCTGGGTGACCTCGCTGCAACCGGTGTCCTTGCGGTACACCGCGTCCACCTTGATCCCGGCGAGCGCGACGGTGCACAGTTCGAGATCGCGCGAGTAGCGCCACCGGACCTCGCCGGTGTACGGGTCCCGGCCGAGGACTTCGCCTTTGTCGGCGGTGACGACGCTGTTGGCTTCGCCGATCGGGACCGGCGTCGCCGAACTCGGTGCCTGCCACAGCTCACCGAGGGAGCCGGGAACCTGTGCCGGCGCGGGCGGGAGCCCGGGCGGCAGGGTGGTGGCGACCTGGGCGACCGTCGCCGCGTTGTCGCTGGTCACGCCGATGACGACGCCGGTGACCGCGACGACCACCACGATCGCCGCGGCGATCACGCGATCCCGTTTGCGGTTCCAGGGCGAGGGCCTGGCGCGTTTCCCGCCCAGCGGTGGCTGGGTGGCCACCGGCTGAGCGGGATCGGCGTCCAGCACGTCCTCGGTACCGATCGCGTTCTCGGCCGTCTCCGGCTCGCTGCCGTCCGGCTGCTCGGGATCGGCGGGCACGGGCCGCGCCGGTTGGTCGTCCGGCGCGGCGTCCCAGCGTTCGCTCACGTGCCCCTAGCTCCCCATGTCCGCAGGATGAAAGCTCAGTCTGCCGACGCAGGTGTATCAGAAGTCGCCGAGGGACGGCGACGGCGGCGTCGGCGAGCCGGACGCTCGGCGCTGTCGCCGGCCTCCTTCTCGACCGCCGGGCCGCTGACCTCCGGGCTCGGCTTCGCGGCGCCGCGGCTGCGACGACGGGTCCGCGTGCGGCCCTCCGACGAGGTCTCGGTGGCCTCGCCCTCGGCGCCTGCCGCCGAAGCCGCGGCGGCGTCCGCCGCCTCGATCTTGGCGGCCGCGTCGGCGCCACCGCGAGTCCGCTTGCGCGGCGCGCGATTCCGCTTGCGAGGAGCCTCTTCGTCACTGGCCGCGCGACCACGGCCGCGGCGCTTGCCGCCCAGGTCTTCCTCGGCTTCGGCCGAAAGACCGGCGCGGGTCCGCTTCGACAGCGGGAGGCGCCCGGTGGTGCCCTCCGGGATGCCGAGGTCGCTGAACAGGTGCTTCGACGACGAGTACGTCTCGACCGGCTCGGGCTTGTCGAGGCCGAGGGTGTCGGAGATCAGCTTCCAGCGCGGCTCTTCGTCCCAGTCGACGAGGGTGATCGCGACGCCGGTGCGTCCCGCGCGGCCGGTGCGGCCGATGCGGTGGACGTAGGTCTTCTCGTCCTCGGGCGTCTGGTAGTTGATCACGTGCGTGACGTCGTCGATGTCGATACCGCGGGCGGCGACGTCGGTGGCGACCAGCACGTCGACCTTGCCGGAGCGGAACGCGCGCAGCGCCTGCTCGCGGGCGCCCTGGCCCAGGTCACCGTGCACGGCGGCGGCCGCGAAGCCGCGCTCGACGAGCTCGTCGGCGACCTTCTGCGCGGTGCGCTTGGTGCGGGTGAAGATCATCGTCAGGCCGCGGCCTTCGGCCTGCAGCGCGCGGGCGATCAGCTCGGGCTTGTCCATCGAGTGCGCCCGGTAGACGAACTGGGTGGTGCGCTCGTGGATGGCGCCGGCGTCGTTCTCCTCGGCGCGGATATGCGTCGGCTGGTTCAGGAACGTGCGGGCCAGCGTGATGATCGGCCCCGGCATGGTCGCCGAGAACAGCATCGTCTGGCGCGCGTCCGGAACCATCCGCAGGATGCGCTCGATGTCGGGCAGGAAGCCCAGGTCGAGCATCTCGTCGGCCTCGTCCAGCACCAGGCCGCGGATCTTGCCGAGCACCAGGTGCTGCTGCTCGGCCAGGTCCAGCAGACGGCCCGGCGTGCCGATGACGACGTCGACACCCTTGCGGAGCGCCTCGATCTGCGGCTCGTACGGGCGGCCGCCGTAGATGGCCAGCGTGCGGATGCCGAGGTGCTTGCCCGCGCCCTTGAGGTCGTTGGCGACCTGGATGCACAGCTCACGGGTCGGCACGACGACCAGCACCTGCGGGGTGCCGTCGCCGGGGACCTCGACACGGTGCAGCAGCGGGACGCCGAAGCCCAGCGTCTTGCCCATGCCGGTGCGGGCCTGACCGATCAGGTCGTCGCCGGCCATGGCCAGCGGCAGCGTCAGCGCCTGGATGGCGAAGGTGCGCTCGATGCCGGCCTCGCCGAGGGCCTTCACGATCTCCGGCTTGACGCCGAAGGAGGCGAAGGTGGGGGATTCGGGCTCCACCGGGGCGCCCGCCTGCAGCGGGTGCGACGTGTCCAGCGCAGCCGGGCCTGTCTCGCTGTGCTCCAGCGCAACGGCCTCCGGGACGCCGGTGGTGGTGTGCTCTTCGGTTGTGGTTTCGTTCGTGGTCAGGGTGCTCGCCTCTCTCGTGACCAGCGCGCACTGCCCTGGTCACCAGATCGACACTCGACCACGAAATTTCGCTCGGGCTCCGCGCTACTGGCGCTGGAGCGGCCCTTCGTGGGAATGCCGCAGGATGGCGTGCACGCACATCGTTCTTGTGCTGACCGGGGCCACACCGGCTGTCCTTCAGCCGCAGCGGCGTCCCGATCCGGGACGGAAGATCCGTCGTATCCGGCGGCCAGTCTACCTGATCTGCGGTTTTTCGATAGCCCCCGGCGCGCCGACGAAGGTGGGATCGGTCTCTTCCGGACCGGGCGGGTGTGTTCGGCGATACCCTTTCCGCCGTGACCGAGGCAAAGCAGATCAGTGAAGGCGTAGTCGATTTGCTCGGCGTACTCGCCTATGGGGAATTGTCCGCATTCGATCGCATGGCCGAGGACGCGCGCACCGCGCCGACGCTGTCCGGCCGGGCCGCGCTGGCGTCGATGGCGGCGGCCGAGATCGGGCACTACGACCTGCTCGCCAAGCATCTGAAGGGGCACGGCGTCGCGATCGAGGACGCGATGCGGCCCTTCGTCGGGCACATCGACGCCTGGCACGCCTCCACGGCGCCGCGTTCCTGGCTCGAGTCGCTGGTGAAGGCCTACGTCGGTGACGGGCTCGCCGCGGACCTCTACCGCGAGATGGCCAGCTGGCTCGACCCCGAGACCAAGGACCTGGTGCTCACCGTGCTCGCCGACACGGGGCATTCCGCGTTCGCCGAGCGCGAAGTCGCGGCCGGTATCGAGGCCGACCCGAAGGCGCGCGACAAGCTCGCGCTGTGGGGCCGCCGACTGCTCGGCGAGGCGTTGACGCAGGCCCAGTACGTCGTCGCCGAGCGGGACGGGCTCGCCGAACTGATCGTCGAAGGCTCCGGCGACCTTTCGGGAATCGCCGCGCTGTTCCGCCGGTTGCAGCAGGGGCACACCAAGCGCATGCAGGTGCTGGGGCTCGGCTGAGGTCACTTCGGCTAGCCTTGGCGCACCAGTAATTTCGAACTTCAAGCGGAGGTCCCACGTGGAGGTCAAGATCGGCATCAAGGACACGCCGCGAGAGCTCGTGGTGTCCAGCAGCCAGTCGCCCGACGAGGTCGAGGAACTGGTCGCGAACGCCTTGAGGGCCGGCGACGGGATCTTCCGCCTCGACGACGAAAAGGGCCGCAAGTACATCGTGCCCACCGACCGGATCGCCTACGTCGAGATCGCGCCGTCGGATGTTCGCAAGGTCGGCTTCGCCGTTGGTGACTAACCCGATCGGGTTGTAGTCGGATGTCACAGTGGCGTCACCGCCGCGTCTCAGCCAGCTCTCAGATTTGATCGTCACGCTAAGGCGGGGACGGCAGGGGGCTAGCCGAGAAATGAGGTGGACGGCGTCACTGTGATGGACCGCGCGCTGGTCGACGGCGTGCGCACTGTTCCCGACCAAGGCAAACGGGCCGTAGGGCGGCTGACCGGTATCGATGTCGCCCGCGGCCTGGCCGTCCTCGGCATGTACGCGGTGCATGTCGGCCCCGATCCGGCCAAAGGCGGCGTCGGGGTGCTGTTCAAACCGTTCGAAGGCCATTCCGCGGCGTTGTTCGCGGTGCTGGCCGGGGTCTCGATCGCGCTGATGTCCGGCGGGCGCCGCCCCAAAGAGGGCCGCGACCGGACCCGTGTCGCGCTCAAACTGGCGACCCGCGCCCCGCTCCTGGTGGCGCTGGGGCTGTGGCTGACCAGCCTCGAGACCGGCTACATGGTGATCCTGGCCTACTACGGGGCCTGCTTCCTCTTCGCGATCCCGTGGCTGCGCGCGGGCGCGAAGGCGCTGGCGATCGCGGCGGTCGTCGTCGCCGTGGCCGGCCCGCTGCTCTCGCATCTGATCAGGGCGCAACTGCTGCCCCGTGACCTGCTCTTCTTCGCGCCGGATCTGACCGCGGACGACGTCACGTCGACCGGGCTGCTGAAGGCCGCGACCGTTCTCGTCCTGACCGGCACCTTCCCGGCGTTGACGCTGATGGCGTACGTGTTCGCCGGGATGGCGATCGGGCGGATGGACCTGACTTCGCGCAGCGTGTGCCGACGGCTGTTCTTCGGCGGTTCCGCGCTCGCGGTGGGCGGGTATTTCGTGTCGTGGCTCGCGACCGGGCCGCTCGGTGGCATGCAGGCGATCTATCGGTCGCTGGAACCGGCCGCCGCGCAGATGGGGATGACGCCGCCCGAGTTCCTGCGGCTGCACCAGACCTGGATCCACGGCACGCCGCCGACCACCAGCTGGGCCTGGGAACTGCTGCCGACGGGGACCTCGTACACGCCGTTCGACCTGCTGATCTCGATCGGGATCGCGGCGGCGGTGATCGGTGGCTGCCAGCTGCTGATGCCGAAGTTCGAACGCGTGCTGCGGCCGCTTTCGGACCTGGGCGGGCGGGTGCTCAGCGCGTACGTGCTGCATTTCGTGGCGATCGCGCTGCTGTGGGACGAGAGCGACGGCGACTCGATCTTCAGCGTGCTGCACTTCGTCGAGTTCTCGGCGGTCGCGCTGACCGCCGCGGTGCTGTGGCGGAAGTTCGTCGGGCGCGGGCCGCTGGAATGGGCGATGAACAAGCTGTCGAGCTGGCCGAAGTACGTGGTGCCCGGTGCTCGGGTGCCCGCTCAACGACAGGGCTGAATTTTTCCGATAGCGCGTGAAGGCCCCCTTCCCTCGGCTGAGCCGAGGGAAGGGGGCCTTCACGCGCTAAGGGGTCAGGCGTTGAGTTCGTTCAGTTCTTCGAGGCTGGTCGGCACGTGGAAGGGCGGCGTGCTGGTGCCCATGATGCGGTAGCGGTCCCACGGGTCCGGGTCGGAGAGCTCGCCCTTCGCGCTGTACTCGCCCGCGCGGATCTCGACGGCGGTCTTCTTGCCGCCGGCGGCCGCGGACACCCGGTCGTTGGTGGCGACGCGGCCGTACCAGCGGTAGTACCCGTCGATGGGCTGGAAGTAGCCCCGCAGTTCCACCGTGGCCGCGATCTCGGTCCCGTCGATCACGAGGACCGCTTCGCCGGCGTAACCGTCTTCGTCGTGCTCGCTCATTGCGCCTCCGATTCCTTCCGCATCTGGACGACCTTGTTCTCTTCGAGCGGCAGGTTCGGGTCGATGACGATGCCCTGCTGCCGGGAGAGGCCGTCGATCGCGGCCCAGATGATCTGCGTCAGGTACTCGACGACGCTGTCGCGGCCCATCGAGCGCCGGTCCAGCCACCATTCGCCGGTGCTCTGCACCATGCCGACGATGCCGTGCGCCCACGGCTCGGCGGCGCCGGAGTCCATGTTGAACATCCGCATGTAGTCGCCGAGCAGCGCGGTCAGCGCGGTGGCGATCAGTTCCTTGTCCTCGGCGACGACGTCGGATTTGACGACCACCTTCTCCTGCAGGCCGCCGCGGGCGAGCAAGCGGTACAGGTTCGGGTGCTCCTCGATGACACTGAAGAAGGAGTCGAGCGCCATCCGGATCCGGGGGACCGGGGCGAGCTCGGAGTTGATGGCCGGGATCAGCCGCTGGAAGAGGATCTCCGTGCCGCGCTGCCCGAGCGCGACGTACAGATCCGCCTTGTCGTCGAAGTGCCGGTACAGCACGGGTTTCGTGACGCCCGCTTCGGCGGCGACGTCCTCCATGCCGAGGTCCGGGCCGTGCGTGTCGAGCGCGCGAAGAGCGGCCTCGACGAACTCCGCGCGGCGGGCGATCCGGTGCTTGCGCCAGCGGTCGCGACGGGCGTCGCCCGTGTCGGCCTCACCCGCCGTGGGGTGCTTGCTCGACTGCTTGCTGTTGCGCTTGACACGTTCGATCACCCCAGTCATGCTACCAGAGGTAACTGTTACCACGAGTTACAGATAGGGGTGTGTCGGCAATGACGCGGGCGCTGAAGGAAACAGACCGGGAGAAGACGGCCGAGCGGCTGCTCAAGTCCTCCGCGAACAAGTTCTACGATCCCGACGTCGACATCGACTGGAACGCCCCGCTCGTCGACGGGAAGCGCTTCATCCCGGCACACCGTTCTTCGCTCTACGGCACGAAATTGTGGGACTCGTTGTCCGAAGAGCAGCGCATCGAACTCGGCAAGCACGAAGTCGCGAGCGTCGCCACGACCGGGCTGTGGTTCGAAATCCTCCTGATGCAGATGCTGCTCAAGGAGGTCTACGAAGAGGACCCGACCAGTTCGCACGCCCAGTACGCGTTGACCGAGATCGCGGACGAATGCCGTCACTCGACGATGTTCGCGCGGATGGCTTCGCGGATCGGCTGCCCGTCCTACGGCCCGGTGCCGTGGCTGCGGCGGCTGGCGAAACTGATGCCGGCGATCAGCTACGGCCCTGCGCGCTACGGCGCGATCCTGGTCGCCGAAGAGGTCCTCGACCGGCTTCAGCGCGAGCAGATGAACGATCCGGACATCCAGCCGCTGGTCCGCATGGTCAACCGGATCCACGTGCTCGAAGAAGCCCGGCACGTCACCTTCGCCCGCGAAGAGGTGACTCGCGGGATGGCGAAACTGTCGAAGAAGGAAATCGTCTATCAGCAGTTCATCATCGCGCTTGTTTCGTATTTCGTGACTCGGGCCTTCATCAACCCGAACGTCTACAAGGCCGTCGGCATCCGTCCGCGTGACGGCGTCGAAGCCGCGCTGAACAACCCGAACTGGCGCGAAAGCATCCAGTGGGCAGGCGAGAAGATCATGCCGTTCCTGCAGGAATCCGGGCTGGTCGGCAAACCGGGCATGTACTTCTGGCGCAAGTCCTTCCTGCTGCCGGGGAAGCGATGAGGAGCGTCAAGCAGCGCGACGCCGTCTCGTGGGACCCGTCGCGGCGACATCGTTTCGTGACCGGTGACGGCACCGCCCTGCACGTCGAGACGAGCGGGCCCGCCGACTCCGAGCTCACGCTGGTGCTCGTGCACGGCTGGACCCAGGACCACCGGACCTGGGACGGCGTGGTGGCGCGGCTCGGCGACTCCGTCCGAACCCTGCGCTACGACCTGCGCGGCCACGGCGGTTCCGCGCCGGCGAAACCGGGGACGGCCACGATCGCGACCCTCGCCGACGACCTCGCCGAGCTGATCCAGGACCGCGTCCCGAACGGGCCGATCGTGCTCGCCGGGCACTCCATGGGCGGCATGACGATCATGGAACTTTCGCGCAGGCACCCCGATCTCGTGGCCCGGCGCGTCGCAGGGGTCGCGTTCGTCGCCACGTCGTCCGGTGAGATGGACCGGATCACCCTCGGCCTGCCGGGGATCGCGGGCAGCGGCGCGGCGAGGTTCGAACGGAGGCTCGCGAAGCTGCTCGCGAAGAACCGCCGGGACGCCTTGCCGCTGCCGCTGTCGGTGGTGCGGCCCGGTGCGCGGCTGCTCGTTTTCGGCCGTCGGCCCGCGCGGGCCGACGTGGACTCGGTCGCCGAGCAGCTGCTGTGCGCGCATCCGGCGAGCGTCGCTGGTTTCCAGGACGCGATTTCGCGGCACGACTGCCGGGTCACGCTGGCCGCGCTGCAGGGCAAACCGGTGGTCGTGCTCACGGGGGAGCGGGACCGGCTCTGCCCGCCGCCGCACGCCAAGGTCATCGCCGACGAGCTGCCGGAGGCCGAGTTCGTGCGCTATCCGGGCGCCGGGCACATGCTCCCGCAGGAACGGGCGCAAGAGGTTTCGGACCGCATCGCCGCCCTCGTCCGCCGCGCCGCGAGGGTCTGAACAGGGGAGCAAGGGACCTTTGCTACCGCTTCTCTCGACATTGAGACAAGTGGTAGCAAAGGTCCCTTGCTCTCTTTCTGCAGGTCAGGGCTTCGGATGACGTGCCTGAAGACGTCGCGAAAGCCACTTTCGGGACATCAGACGTCGCGAAAGTGGCTTTCGCGACGTCCGGGGGTGGGCCCGGCGGCAGCAGAGAGCGGCCTTCGCGACGTGCGGCGCGGCGAGGCGGTAGCAAAGGTCCCTTGCTCTCCTCAGAGGTTCGTGTAGCCGTGCGCCAAGAGGCGGACCCCGGTCTCCCGGTAGGCGTCCTGGTCGTCGACGGCGAGGGTGGCCAGCCCGTCGACGTAGCGGTTGAACATGCAGAACGCGGCCGCGATCAGGACGGTGTCGTGGATTTCGACGTCCGTCGCGCCCTCCGCGCGGGCCGTCTCGATCAGGTCTCCGCCCACGGCCTTCCCGCTTTCGCGGACGGCGAGCGCGACGTGCAGGAGCGCCTTCACCTTCGCCGAGACGGGTGCGCCGTCGACGTCCTTCCAAGCCGCCTCCACGACCGGCATGCCGCCTTCGAGCGCTTCGGCGGCGACGGCGGCGTGACTGCGTGAGCAGAACGTGCAGTCGTTGCCGCGCGAGACGACCGCGCCGATCAGTTCGCGTTCGCCCACGCTGAGGCTGCTCGGGCCGCGAAGCAGAACCTCGGCGAGCTGCCCGAGCGGCGCGGCCGTCTCCGGTCGGTAGGCGAACAGGGCGGTGATGCCGGGCAGGTTCTCGTCGAGCGCGATGTGGGGCATGGATGACTCCTCGCGGATCGGCAAACGCGGTCGCATGATTCATAGCCGAAACCCGGCTCGGTGCGCTGCCGCTGGATTGCGCGAAAGCGGTAGCAAAGGTCCCTTGCTCTCCCCGGAGGCGCTAGCGTGATCTTGCAACGCTGCTTTCGACTGGGGAGTTGAACGATGAAGCAACGTGGATCGATCCTGTCCGTCTTCACCCTCACCCTCGCCGCGGTCCTCGGCGCGGCCCTGCTCACGAACCTCGGCGGTGAGACCACCGAAGCCGGGAGCGATGCCGGGTTCGCCGGGTCAGGTCGTGTCGTCATCCGTGACGCGGCGATGGTGCTCACCATGGATCCCGGCCTCGGCGAAGGACCGCTCGGCGCTCTCGCCGACGCCGACGTCGTTCTGGAAGGCACCAAGATCAAGCAGGTCGGCAAGGACCTCGACGCGGGCTCGGCGAAAGTCGTCGACGGCCGCGGCAAGATCGTGTTGCCCGGCTTCGTCGACCTGCACAACCACCTCTGGCAATCGCTGATCCGCGGCTGCGCGGCGGACAAGGAACTCATCGGCTGGCTCGGTAAATGCGTCATTCCGTTGTACCGCGCACCGGTGACGGACGCGGACGCGTACGCGGGGACGAAGCTCGCCGCGGCCGACGTCGTCTCGACCGGCATCACCACGGTCACCGACTGGTCGCACGCCTTCAACACCGATTTCGCCAAGGGCGGCCTCCGCGCGCTCGGCGAGTCGAAGCTGCGGTTCCTCTACTCCTACAACGGCACCACCGATCCCGCGCTGCAGAACGAGATCCGCCGGGTGAAGCGCGAGGTCATCGATCCGAACCCGTTGGCGCGCCTGCAGATCGGCACCCATCCCTCCACCGGGAACTTCCCGAGCGTCGAGGCCTCGGAGAAGCTCGCGCGCGAACTCGGCGTCTCGCTGAACGTGCACCTGCTCGAATCGAAGGCCGACCTGACCGCGGGGCAGATGGACGCGCTCCGGCGGGCGAACGCGCTGCACCCCGGGCTGGTGGCGAACCACGTCATCCAGACCACCGACGCCGACCTCGACGAGCTGGCGGCCGCCGGTGTCAGCGTGGCGCACAACCCGCTGTCGAACATGCGGCTCGCGTCGGGCGTGATCCGGCTGCCGGAAATGAAGAAACGGACCATGAAGGTCGGGCTCGGCCTCGACGGCGGCACCAACGACACGAGCGACATGTTCAACGTGATGCGCGCGGCCGTCGGTCTCCAGCGGGCGACCGCGACGGATCCGGCGGTCTATCCGACCACCGCGGACGTCTTGCGCATGGCGACCCTCGGCGGTGCGGAAGCGCTCGGCATGGACAAGGAGATCGGGTCGCTGACGCCGGGCAAGCGGGCGGATCTCCAGCTGGTCGACGCCCAGGCGGTCAACTTCGCGCCGAAGGTGGACTGGGTGAATCAGCTGGTCTTCAACACCCAGCCCGCGAACGTCTCGTGGGTGTTCGTCGACGGCCGCGCCCTCAAGCGCGAAGGCCGCGTTGTCGGCATCGACACCGCGAAGGTCGTCGCCGACGCCCAGGCCGCCGCGGACCGCCTGAAGAAGCTCCTGCCCCAGTGACCCCACGCGTTTCGTCCTCTGAATGCGGTAGTTGCACGCGCAAGGATCGCATTCAGAGGACGAAACGCGGGTCAGTGCTGGAGGGGGAAACCACCGCCGATGCCTCGCCAGGCGAGGTTGGCGGTGAGGGCGACGGCCTCTTCGCGGCTCATCGACTTGTGGTGCGCCAGCCAGAACCGCGCGCTGACCTGCGAAAGGCCCACGAGGCCGACGGCGAGCAGCCGGGCCTTGTCCTCGTCGAGGCCCGCGTCGGCGGTGATGGTCTCGGTGATCGCGTCGACGCTGGCCGACGTCGCCCGGTCCACCGCCTCCTGCACGGCGGGCTCGCCGCGCAGGTCGGATTCGAAGACCATGCGGAACGCGCCGGCGTCGTTGTTGACGAAGTCGAAGAACGCGCCGACGGTCGCCGGCACACGCTGCTTGTTGTCCGTCGTGGAGTCGAGCGCGTCCTTGACCCGCCGCACCAGTTCGTCGACGTGGCTCTCCAGCAGCGCGATGTAGAGGTCGAGCTTGCCGGGGAAATGCTGGTAGAGGACCGGCTTGCTGACTCCGGCCTCTTCGGCGATCTCGTCCATCGCGGCGGCGTGGTATCCGTTCGCGGCGAACACCCGCTGCGCGGCGGCCAGCAGCTGGGCGCGGCGTTCCGTTCTGGGCAGGCGAACACCTCGGGCCTGCAGTCGCGCCATGTCTGTCATCGTTCCTCCAGTTCGAGGCACTCGTCTCCGCCGAGAACGCGTCAGCGCAGTCGAGCGGTGCTCCACGAGGCGGGGTCACCACCGCGTGAAGTGAGGTCGAGATTACTCGCCGGTACAGCCGGACCGCCAAGGGTCAGGCATCCTTGATGCTGTGTCTTCTCCAGTTTCTCGTGCCGCCGGGGGCCGTCCGCCGCTGACCCATGTGCCGCTTTCGCGCAGGTCGTTGCCGTCGCTGGACCCCGCGCCGCCCCCTTGGCCCGGGGAAACAATAGGTGTCGCCGGGGTGAAATTGCACATCCGCCGGACGCCGGGCGGCTCGGAGACGGCCGTCTACGTGCACGGTCTCGGCGGTTCGTCCACGAACTGGACCGACCTCGCCGCGCTGCTGGCGCCCCAAGCGAGCGGCACCTCCGTCGATTTGCCGGGTTTCGGCTATTCGGAGCCGCCCGACGGGTTCGACTTCAGCCTCGACTCGCACGCCGAGATCGTCGCGAGCCACATCGAGAGCCTCGAAGCGGGGCCGGTGCACCTGTTCGGCAATTCGATGGGCGGCGCGGTCGCGCTGCTCGTCGCGGCCCGCCGTCCGGAGCTGGTGAAGACGCTGACGCTGATCTCTCCCGCGATGCCGGATCTCCGGCCCAGTATGAAACGGCTGTCCGACCCGCGGATGGCGTTCGCGTACCTGCCGCTCATCGGTCCGAGGGTGCGACGGCAGCTGGCCGCCCTAGGCCCGCGTGAGCGCGCCATGCAGGTCATCAAGCTGTGCTTCGCCGATCCGAGCCGCTTCGCCGACAGCAGGCTGGACGAGCTCGAAGAGGAACACAGCGCTCGCGCCGCCTTCGCCTGGGCCGCCCCCGCGCTGGCCCGCAGCACCTTCGGCATCTTCCGGACATGGTCCGCCCGGGGGCCCGCGTCGCTGTGGGCGGTCGCGCCGACCGTCGACGCGCCGACGCTCGTCGTGTGGGGGCAGCACGACCGGGTGATCTCCGTCCGGCGCGCCGAGCGCACCGCCCGGCTACTCCCGCACGCGCGGTTGCTGGTCCTTCCCCGAACCGGCCACGTGGCGCAGATGGAACGCCCGAATGTCGTAGCGAAGGCCGTTTTGGGTATGTGGGAAGCGGTCGAATCGGGCACCTGGTAACCCATTCGGGTGAGCGGAACACGTCGTGCCAAGCGCCGGTCGCTCACAACATCACAGTTCGGTTATGGCACCCTGGTGCGCGTGGATCGGGTAAAGCAAGGCGCGCAGGGCGAAGGTCGGCGGTCTCAGTACTCCGCCTCCGCCCGTCGTCCGCCGCGCGCCCAGCCCCGGACCGCCGACGCGCCGCGCACCGGCCAGTACCGGCCGACGCCGCCGCCATCGCAGCGGCTCGACGAAGACCGCTACCGCCCCGGCGGCCGCCGGACCAGCGCCCAGCCGCTCAGCGCGTCCTGGAAGCCGCACGAGACCGGTGCTGCCAAGGCCGCCGCCAAGCGCAAGCGCAAAGGCGGCATCGGCCAGTTCGCCAAGACCTACGGCTGGCGGGTGTACGCGCTGCCGATCCTCGTGGTGATCACCGCGTTGGTCGTGTTCAACACCGCCACCGGCCCGCCCGAGCCGATCGCCACGGATGGGACGAGCCTCGCTTCGGCCGATGGATCCGACGGTTCCGCCGGCAACGGCGGCGAGCCGGGCGCTGGTGTCGACGGTGGTGGCGACGTCCTCCCGGAGAACCCGGCCAAACCGGTCGACCTCAAGATCCCGACCGCGGACCTGCCCAAGGGTGGCGACTTCACCGAGTCCGGCCAGGGCACCTTTCACGTGGTGCCGGGCAAGGGCGACAAGGTGGGCACGGGCCAGCTGTTCACGTACACCGTCGAGGTCGAGGACGGCATCGACCCGTCCAGCTACGGCGGTGACGACAGCTTCGCCACGATGGTGCAGGGCACGCTGTCCAATCCCAAGAGCTGGACGTGGGACGGCAAGAAGGCGCTCCAGCGCGTCGACGCGAGCTACCCGAACCCCACCTTCCGGGTGAGTCTCACCACACCGAACACCACGCATCGCGCGGACGTCTGCATGTTCCAGATCACCTACGAGACGTCTTGCTACCGCTCGAGTTTCGACAAGCGCGTGGTGATCAACCTCGCCCGCTGGGTGCGGGGGGCGATGGCCTTCGAGAGCGACATGACGGGGTACCGCCAGTACGCCATCAATCACGAGGTCGGGCACGCATTGGGCGGAAAGCACGTGGGCTGCCCGGAGAACGGCGCGGTCGCGCCCGTCATGATGCAGCAGACCTTCGGCGTCTCGAACGACTTCGTGGCGCAGCTGAACAATCTCCCCGGCGGCGACCGCGGCAAGGTGCCCGCGGACGGCAAGGTCTGCAAGCCGGGCTCCTGGCCGAACCAGACACCTTAGGCCACGCCGTCTCATCTGCTGGACTGCTCCCAGGATCTGGGACAGGGGAAGGCGTCCGGGCCTTTCCGTGTTGTAGATACTGGGATGCGACCCGCGATCCACGCGAGATGGAGGACCCGATGTCAGGCACGCTGCCGCCGCTCGTCGAGCCGGCCGCCGAGCTCACCAAGGAAGAGGTGGCCCGGTACAGCCGTCACCTGATCATCCCGGACGTCGGGATGACCGGGCAGAAGCGGCTGAAGAACGCCAAGGTGCTGGTCATCGGTGCCGGTGGCCTCGGCAGCCCGGCGCTGCTGTACCTCGCCGCGGCCGGGGTCGGCACGCTCGGCATCGTCGACTTCGACGAGGTCGACGAATCCAACCTGCACCGCCAGGTCATCCACGGCCAGTCCGACATCGGCAAGCTGAAGGCCGCGTCCGCGCAGGAGTCGCTCGCCGAGATCAACCCGTTCGTCAAGGTGCACCTGCACACCGACCGGCTCGAGTCGTCCAACGCGCTGGAGCTGTTCGAGCAGTACGACCTCATCCTCGACGGCACCGACAACTTCGCGACGCGGTACCTGGTCAACGATGCCGCCGTGCTCACCGGCAAGCCCTACGTGTGGGGTTCGATCTACCGGTTCGAGGGGCAGGCGAGCGTGTTCTGGGAGGACGCGCCGAACGGCAAGGGCCTCAACTACCGCGACCTCTACCCCGAGCCGCCGCCGCCCGGCATGGTCCCGTCGTGCGCCGAGGGTGGCGTGCTGGGCGTGCTGTGCGCGTCGATCGGCTCGATCATGGTCAACGAGGCGATCAAGCTGATCACCGGGATCGGTGAGCCGCTGCTGGGCAGGCTCGTCAGTTACGACGCGCTGGAGATGAAGTACCGCGAGGTCAAGATCCGCAAAGATCCGGAGACCCCGAAGATCACCGAGCTCATCGACTACGAAGCGTTCTGCGGTGTCGTGTCCGACGAAGCCGCTTCGGCCGCTTCGGGACACACGATCACTCCGGCGGAGCTCAAGGCCAAGTTCGACAACGGCGACAACTTCGCCCTCATCGACGTCCGCGAGCCGCACGAGTACGAGATCGTGAACATCAAGGGCGCGACGCTGATCCCGAAGGACCGGATCCTCTCGGGCGAGGCACTGTCGGAACTGCCGCAGGACAAGCCGATCGTGCTGCACTGCAAGTCGGGCGCGCGTTCGGCGGAGGCGCTCGCGGCGCTGCACCAGGCCGGGTTCAAGGACGCGACCCACCTCGGGGGCGGCGTGCTGGCGTGGGCGCGGCAGATCGACCAGAGCCTGCCGACGTACTGACGTTTTGCGCGTGAAGGCCCCCTTCCCTCGGCTGAGTCGAGGGAAGGGGGCCTTCACGCGCGGGTGGTAGCAAAGGTCCCTTGCTCTCTTTCTGCAGGTCGGCGGGTGACCGTGTGGATTTCGGGTCATCTGACGCACCAAAATCCACACGGTCCGTAGGCGCCGTTACGCGGAGTGCTGGGTGTGTGGAAACGGGGACACTCAACGTCCCTATTTCCACACACCCCCAGCCGCCGCGGTAGCAAAGGTCCCTTGCTCCCCCGAGCGTCAGTAGCCGAGCGAGCGGCCGGTGAAGATCCCCCGCACGAAGGCCGTGAACCCCGCCAAGACGTCGGTCCGGTTTCCGCGGGGTGACTTCGGCACGGCGGCGATGATCTCGGCGTCGGTCAGCGGATGGGTCTTCCCGGCCAGCTCCCGCAGCTCCTCGGGTTTCCAGTTGTGGTTCCCCGCGACGTGCACCGACAGTGCGCCGCGCCGCTGGATGAACTCGATCCGGTCCTTGTTCCGCCGGAGGAACTCGCCTTCGCCGACTTGAGCGCACGTCGCGTTCTCGAGGCGCCAAGCGGTCTTCACCGACGTCTCGCAGCTCTCGACGGCGTCGGTCGCGAAGGTCCAGACAGGCGAGATCCACAGCTGCGGCGCGTACTCGACGATCAGCGATCCGGAGTCTTCGGTCGCCTTGGTCGGCAGCCGCTGAGCGCCGAGGTCCGCCGCGAGGGTGCGGTCGTGCGGGACACCGGTCGAGGCGAGGCGCCGGGCGGGAGTGTCCGGGGGCAGCGCGGCGGGGACGGCGATCCCGCCCGCGACCAGCGCGATCAGAAGGACTCCCGCGCCGATCCGGACGACCGGCCCTCGCGCGAACAGACCCGCGACGAGCAGTACCGGCACTCCTAGGAACGGCGCCGCGAACCGCGGGTCGAACGCCTCGGCCACCTCCAGCACGAAGATCGCGCCGAAGACACCGCAAAGCCCGGTCGCGAAGGCGAACGCCAGCCGCGGCCAAGGTTTCGCGACGGACGGAAAAGCCTCCGGAGCCGCGAAAACGACGAGGTAGACCACCCCGATCGACACGAGCGGCACCGGCAGCGCGATCCAGGGAACGTGCAGGAACGCGGCGAGCGGGAGCAACAGGCCCGCGGTGAGCGCCCCCAGCGTGCCGAGCAGCCACAGGGAGCCGAGTGCGAGGGCGGTGCGCTGAGCCGTTCGGGGGACCACGGTCGAAGAATGGCAGGTCAGAAGCGATCCTGTCTTGAGTATCGCTACTCAAGACCAGCGCGTCTTCTCGTTCGTGGCGCGGGAGACGGGGTAACGTGCCGAGCCGTGCGTGCCACCCTTGAAAGCCCTCCGGAACACGTCTGTTCGGCGTTCGGCGGACGTACCGGTGACGCGGAACCGCTGCCCGGCACCACCGCCTGGCGCTACAACGATCTCGTGCTCAAACCCGTCGTCGACAAGTCGCGGACCCTGTGGACGGCGCGGGCGCTGGAAGCCATCGCCGAGCCGGGGCTGCGGGTCGCGAAGCCGGTCCGGTCCAGCGACGGCCGGTGGGTGGTCGGCGGCTGGTCGGCGAACCGGTTCGTGTCCGGCACGGCCGAGCACCGGTACGACGAGGTCGTGCACGCCGCGGTCAAACTGCATCGCGCGACGGCCGGGTTGCCGCGGCCGGATTTCCTGGGGCGGCGCACCGATATCGAGGCACTGGCGGACAAACTCGCCTGGGGCGAGGCGGAAACGTCGCTCGACGAGAACAAGGGCGGCCGCTGGTTCGAGGTGCTCGCCGGGTCGCGAAGACCGGTCAAACTGCCGGACCAGGTGGTCCACGGGGAACTTCTCGCCGGCGTGCTCTTCGACGGCGACGCGGCCCCCGGCATCGTCGATTTCGTGCCGTACTACCGGCCGGGGGAATGGGGCGCCGCGATCGTCGCGGTCGACGCGCTGGCCTGGGGCGGCGCCACCATCGACCTCCTCGAACGCTGGGCGCATCTGCCCGAGTGGCCCCAGCTTCTCCTGCGGGCGGTCCTCTTCCGCTTGGCCGCCAACGCCCTCGACCCGCGGTCGACCCGGGCGGCGCACGACGGACTTCGTGCCGCCGCCCGGGACGTGAGCGCCGTACTGTAGGTCACTCGGTGCGGAGGTTCTCCGTCTTCGCCGCCGCGCGCACGGACGGCACCGTCGAGGCCGTCACCAGCAGCACCATCGCGATCGCCGCCGCGGCGAGCAGCACGACCGCGGACCAGTCGACGTACAGCCCGTCCCAGAACAGCCGCCTGCCCAGCGCGGCGACGGCGATCCCGGTCGCCGTCGCGACCGCGATGCCCAGCACCAGCGGAATCCCGTTCTGCCACAACAGGGACCGGACGATCACCCGGACCGGGACGCCGGTCGCGGACAGCGCCCCGAGCGCCCGGCGCCGTTCCCGGACCTGTTCCTGGGCGAGTACCAGCAGGCTCACGCCTGCCAGAAGCAGGACCAGCAGCGCGCCGCCGAGCAGGATGCTCCGCGCGTCGTCGAACATCCGGGCCTCGTCGGTGGCCCGCTCGTCGTTGTAGGCCGCCACGGCGACCTGCCCGCTGTACGGGGCCACCGAATTCCGCACCAGTTCGACGAAATCGGGGTTCCCGGGCGTTCCCCGCAGGCTCACCGTGAGCGAGGTTCCGGACAGGTCGACGCCCGTCATCGCGGCAGGCGTCGCGAGCACCTGCGGCCCGAGCTGCTCGGCGAGCCCCGACGGCTTCGCCTCGAACGGTCGCGGCGTGGCGGGAGCGGTCCAGGGCTGCTGCCGCTTGTCGTCGTCGGTGAGTCGCAGCGACTGTCCTTTGTGGAGCAACGACGGGCCGGCGAACACGTCACCGTCACGGCACCCGGTCGCGGTGGTGGCCGCTTCGATCGTGGCGCAGTCCGCGATGGCGAACGAAACGAGCGTGCTGTCCGCGTCGACGAACAGCGAGCGCATGGCCTGGAAATCGGCCGCGCCGGGCACCGCCCGGACCGCGGAGATCGCCTGTTCGGCCACCGAGCCGCCGGCATGGACGGTGGTCCGGCCGCCGGACCGGTCCTGGTAGCGGGCCGTCGTCGCCGCCTGCCCCGTCAACGCGCTCTGCAGCGCGATCGCCCCGGCGAGCACCACGCAGAGACCCGCGACCACCCGGGCCGGGGTTCCGCTGTCGTTCCGCAGACGGCGGATCGCGAGCTGGAACGACGGCGGTCCGCCCTTGATCCGGGTGACGACGCGCTCCAGCAGCCACGGCAGCACCGCGGGTATCCCGAGCATCAGCAGTACGGCACCGGCGATCAGCGCCATGCGGCCGAGCTCGCTCGCGACGCTGAAATCCGGGGCTATCAAAGCGATTCCGGCGACGATCGGCAGCAGCCGCCACCACAAGCGCCGCTTCGGCGGCACGGTTTCGCGGACGACCCCGAGCGGTTCGACGACCGTGTGCCGCTGTGCCGCCCAAGCCGCCGCCACGGTCAAGGCGGGGACCACGAGCACGATCAGCACCACCAGCGGCCAAGGCGGCGTCAGGTCCGCCGGGTACAGCCCGAACCGGAACACCTGGAAGTCCGCCACCGCGCCGCGGAAGAGCAGGAACGACACGGCCCCGGCGACCAGCCCGGCCACGGCACCCACGAGGGATTCCGCCGCGGTGATCCGGTGCAGCTGTTTGAGGGACGAGCCCGCCAGCCGCAGCGCGGCGAGCCGCCGGTCGCGGGCGGCGCCGCCGAGCCGGGAGACCGTCCCGACGAAGATGAACACCGGCGTGAGCAGGACGAAGAGACCGATCAGCAGGAGCGAGAGGATGCCCCGCTCGAACGGCGTTTCGTAGCCGGGAGGGGCACCGAAGGCATACACCGCGACGCCGTTCCGCGGATTGCCCGTGCCGGCGTAGACGACGAGATCGTTCGGATTGAGCACGGCTTCCGCGTCGATGATCCCGACCGGCTTGCCGGGCAGACGTGGCCGCAGCAGGCCGCTGGTGTCGGCCGCGACGAGTTCGTCGAGCTTCGGGGACAGGAAGACCTCGCCCGGCGCGGGCAGCCGGTCCACCCCCGGTGGGATCGGCGAGTTCGGCCCGGTGGCTTGAAGATGGACGAGCGAGATCGCCTGACCGCGGAAGTCGGTCGTCGTCGCGTGGTAGTTCAGCGGTGCGACACCCGGGATCTGTTCGTGCCGCGGGGAAGCGGCGTACGCCCGCTGGTCGCGGTTCTCCTTGACGGTGCCCGCGGAGGCGCCGATCAGGAGGACCGCGACCGCGAGCCCGATGCCGACCGTGCTCAGGACGAGCCTGACGATCGAGCCCCGGCCGCCCCCGACGGCCAGCCGGAACCCCAGCAGCAGGTCTTCGCGCCCGGTCATCGGGTGACCACCGGTTCGCGGGTCCGGCCGTCTCGCACGATGACCTCCCGGTCGGAGTAGGCGGCCACCCGCGGTTCGTGGGTGACCAGGACGACGGCGGCGTCGGTCTGTTTCGCCGTCTCGGAAAGCAGGCGCATGACCAGCTCACCGCTGAGCGAGTCCAGCGCGCCGGTCGGTTCGTCGGCGAAGATCACCGACGGCTCGGTGACCAGCGCCCTGGCCATGGCGACCCGCTGGCTCTGCCCGCCGGAAACCTGGCCGGGGGTGCTGTCGCCGGCGTCGCCGACCGTCAGCCGGTCGAGCCAGGTCCGCGCGATCCGCTCGGCGGGACGGCGTTTCATGCCGCCAAGGCGCAGCGGGAGGGCGACGTTCTCCAGACAGGTCAGCTCCGGGACGAGCTGCCCGAACTGGAAGACGAAGCCGAATTCGGTGCGCCGCAAGGCGCTGCGTTCGGTGTCGGACATGCTCGCGAGGTCCTTCCCCCGGAAGAGCACCTGGCCTTCGTCGGGCCGCACGATCCCGGACAGGCAGTGCAGCAGCGTCGACTTCCCGGAGCCGGAGGGGCCCATGATCGCGACGATCTCGCCGGCTTCGAGCGTCAGCCCCGCGCCGTCGAGCGCCTGATTCGGGCCGAAGGCCTTGCGCAGGCCGAGCCCGTGTAACAACGGTGTTTCCACTGTGTGGTCCCCAGATCAGCGAGCCAGCTGGCGCGCGAGGTCGTCGAGGCGCGCGGCGGTGAGTTCCAGCCACCGCAGATCCGCCTCCAGGTGGAAGAGCGCGTGGTCGCAGATCAGCTGGTCGGCGAGGTCACCGTCGGCCTTGCGGGCGGTGAGCTCGCGCATGGCGCGCAGGTGGGAGCTCCGCTGGGCGTCGAGCAGATCCTGCGCGCCGCGTCCGGACAGCAACGCGAGCACGACCTTGGTGTAGAGCGTGTTCTGCAGGTAGACCGAGGGGCTTTCCGGGCTTTTCAGCCATTCCTCGACGTTGGTGACGCCCGCCTCGGTGATCGCGTACCGCTTCCGGTCCGGTCCGCCGCCCGCCTCGACGCCGTTCTCCTCGACCAGGCCGTTCTTCAGCAGCCGGTTCAGCGTCGAGTAGACCTGCCCGTAGTGCAGCGGGCGGTCTTGCCGGAACTGCTTGTCGTAAAGCTGTTTGAGGTCGTAGCCGTGCTTCGGGCCGGCTTCGAGCAGGCCGAGCAACGTGTTCCCGATGGACATGCGAGCGACTATACACACTGTGTATACGCACGGTCTATACATCGAGTGTATAGCTGCTGAAGGGGACTTTCCCCGTATCTCACGCGGCGAGGGGACCCTTCGTCGCGTGAGATGCGGGGAAAGTCCCCTTCAGCCCATCCCGACCTGTGCCGCACCGAGAGGTGTCGCGAAAGCCACTTTCGAGACGTCAGGTGTCCCGAAAGTGGCTTTCGCGACGCGGCCAGGGGCGTGTGCAGGTCCGCCAAGGCTCGCGCCCCGACCTCACGGTGTGACGTCCATCGGCGGCGGGCAATGTCAAACGCCTGAAACATTCAGGAGTTTTCAGGTAACACGGCCTACCTACCTTCAAGCGCTATCGACGCCTGGAGGAGGTGCCCGTGCCGCTCGCCGCCCCCGCCGTGACCGCGGTGGACACGCACTGCCCCTACTGCGCCCTGCAGTGCGGGATGAGCCTCGACGGCGCCCGGGTCGCCCCGCGCGACTTCCCGGTCAACGCCGGCGGCCTCTGCCAGAAGGGCTGGACCTCGGGGGAGCTGCTCACCTCGCCGTCCCGCCTGACCACGCCGCTGATCAGGGTCGACGGCGAACTCCGGCCGGCGACCTGGGACCAGGCCCTAGACCTCGTCGCGAAGCGCCTCACCGAGATCCGCGCGGCCAAGGGTGCCGACTCGGTCGCCGTTTTCGGCGGCGGCGGGCTCACCAACGAGAAGTCGTACCTGCTGGGGAAGTTCGCCCGCGTCGCGCTGGGCACCTCGCAGATCGACTACAACGGCCGGTTCTGCATGTCGTCGGCGGCCGCCGCCGGGATCAAGGCGTTCGGCGCGGATCGCGGGATGCCGTTCCCGGTCACGGATCTCGCCGACGCCGACGCGGTCCTGCTGATCGGCGCGAACCCCGCCGAGACCATGCCGCCGTTCACGCAGCACCTTCGGGGCGCGGATCTGATCGTCGTGGACCCGCGTCGTACACCGACCGCCGAGCTCGCCGGACTGCATCTGCAGCCCGCGCCGGGCACCGATCTCGCGCTGGCGCAAGGCATCCTGCACGCCGTCGTGGCCGACGGCCTGCTCGACAAGTCCTATGTGGTCGCGAGGACGAACGGCTTCGAAGAGTTGTGGCGGTCGGTCGCGGCCTGGTGGCCTGAACGCGTCGAGCAGATCACCGGCGTCTCCGCCGCCGACCAGCGTCGTGTCGCCGCCAAGCTCGCCGCGGCCCGCAACGCCTACGTCCTCACCGCGCGCGGCACCGAACAGCACGCCAACGGCACCGCGATGGTCAACGCCTGGATCAACCTCGCGCTCGCCCTCGGCCTGCCGGGGCGCAAGGGTTCCGGGTTCGGCTGCCTGACCGGGCAGGGCAACGGACAGGGCGGACGTGAGCACGGGCAGAAGGCCGACCAGCTGCCCGGCTACCGCAAGATCGACGACCCCGCCGCGCGCGAATACGTCGCCGGGGTCTGGGGTGTGCCACCGGAATCCCTGCCGGGGGCGGGCCGTTCGGCCGTCGAGCTGCTGGAGGCGCTCGGCACCGAAGACGGGCCGAGCGCGCTGATGGTGTTCGGCAGCAACCTTGTCGTTTCCGCGCCCGGCGCAGGGAACATCCAAGACAGGGTGTCCTCTTTGGACTTCCTGGTGGTCTCGGACCTCGTCCTGTCGGAGACGGCGGCGATGGCCGACGTCGTCCTGCCGGTCACCCAGTGGGCCGAGGAGGACGGCACGATGACCAACCTCGAAGGCCGGATCCTCCTGCGGCGCAAGGCGATCGATCCGCCGTCCGGCGCGAAGACCGATCTTTACGTGCTTTCCGAGCTCGCCCGCCGGTTCGGCCAGCCCGAGGGGCGGTTCCCGGCGGACGCCGAGACCGTCTTCACCGAGCTCCGGCAGGCCTCCAAGGGCGGCGTCGCCGACTACTCGGGCATCACCTACGACCGGCTCCGCGACGGCGAGGCCCTTTACTGGCCCGTCCCGGCGGAATCACATCCCGGCACGCCGCGGATGTTCCTCGACTCCTTCGCCCACCCGGACGGCCGCGCGCGATTCGTCCCGGTGGACCACGTCGGCCCGGCCGAACCGCCGGACGCCGAATTCCCCTTGCAGGCCACCACCGGGCGGGTCCTGCAGCACTACCAGTCCGGGGCGCAGACCCGGCTGGTCAAGGAACTCAACGACGTCGTGGCGGAGGCCTTCGTGGAAGTTCATCCCGACACCGCTGCCCGCGCGGGGCTGGCCGAGGGCGACCTCGCGCTCGTGCGCTCCCGCCGCGGTGAGACCGTCGCACGCGTTCGCTGCGTGGCGTCGCTGCGTCCCGATCTGGTGTTCCTGCCGTTCCACTTCCCCGGTGAGGGCAGGGCGAACCTGCTGACCAACCCGGCGCTCGACCCGACGAGCCGGATGCCCGAGTTCAAGGTGTGCGCGGTCGCGCTCGCCCCGGCCGAGGTGCTCGCGTGAGCCCCCGGTCGGTGGTCATCGCCGGATACGGGATGGCGGGTGCGAGGCTCGCGGACGAGATCCAGCGCCGCGACCCCGAGGGCGAGCGCGTGCGGCTCACGGTCGTCGGCGCGGAGGAACACACCGCCTACAACCGGGTGCTGCTCTCGTCGGTGGTCGCCGGCACCATGCGGCCCGAGGCCGTCCGGCTGCACGACGACGAATGGCCGTCCCGCGCCCGCGCCGACCTGCGCCGGGGCGTCTCCGCGACGTCGATCGACCGGGACGCGCGCCGGGTCCATCTCGACGACGGGTCCACTGTGGACTACGACGCGCTCGTGCTCGCCACCGGCGCCAACCCGTGGATGCCGCCGGTCGAAGGGCTCGAACCCGGTCCGGACGTCGTCGCGTTCCGCACCCTCGACGACTGCGCCCGGATTCTCGACGCCGCCAGGCTGGGCGCGCCGGTCGCGGTGCTCGGTGGCGGGCTGCTCGGCCTGGAGGCGGCGCGAGGCCTCGCCGGACGCGGGAACCTCGTGACCGTCGTGCATCCGATGCCGCACATCATGGAACGTCAGCTCGACGCGGAATCCGCGCGGGTGCTGACCAGGAAGCTCGAAGAACTCGGCGTCGCCTTCCGGCTCGGTGTCGGGGCCGCGCGCTACGTCAGCGGCGACGGGCTCAAACTCGACGACGGCACGCACGTGCCCGCCGATCTCATCGTCGTCTCCACCGGCGTCCGGCCCGAGACCAAGCTGGCCGTGGACGCCGGGCTGACCGTCGAAGGCGGCATCGTCGTCGACGATCTGCTGCGCACCAGCGACGGCCGGATCCACGCGATCGGCGACTGCGCGAAGCATCCGGGCGCGTTCGGCGGTCTCGTGCAGCCCGCGTGGGAACAGGCCACCGTCGTCGCGGATCTGGTCACCGGCACGAAATCCGCGTCACGCTATCGCGGCACCCAGGCGGTGACACGGCTCAAGGCCCGCGGCATCGATCTCACCGCGCTCGGCGAGACGATGACCGGCGCGGACGACCCGACCGCCGAAGTGCTCACCTTCAGCGACCCGGCGGGTTGCCGCTACGGCAAGCTCGTCATCCGTGAAAACCGGGTGGCCGGGGCGATCCTGCTCGGCCTGTCCGACGCGGCCGCGACGATCACGCAGCTCTACGACCGGGGCACCCCGGTGCCCGAAGACCGGCTGGCGGTCCTTTTAGGACGCTCGCTGCCGCCGGGCGCGCCGTCGGCGGCGAGCCCGGCCGATCTGCCCGCGTCGGCGGTCATCTGCCGCTGCAACGCGGTGACCAAGGGACGGCTCGTCGAAGCGTGGCGCGGCGGCGCCACCGACGTCCCCGCCCTCGCCGGGGCGACCCGCGCGACGACCGGCTGCGGCGGCTGCAAGGACGCCGTGAGCGGGGTCGCGAAATGGCTGGCCGCCCAGTGAACCCGAACGCATCCACCAAGGAGGACCTCATGGAAGCTCGTGGAAAGCGCTGGATCGAGCACTGGGATCCCGAGAACGAGCGGTTCTGGGAGGAGACCGGGAAGAAGATCGCCCGGCGGAACCTCTGGTTCTCCATTCTCGCCGAGCACATCGGTTTCTCCGTCTGGACACTGTGGTCGGTCATGGTCCTGTTCATGGGCCCGCAGTACGGGTTCTCCGCCGCCGACAAGTTCCTGCTGGTCTCGACCCCGACGCTGATCGGCGCGCTGATGCGGCCGCTGTACACGTTCGCGGTGGCGAAGTTCGGTGGCCGGAACTGGACGATCGTCAGCGCGTTGCTGCTGCTGGCGCCGACGATCCTGGCGGCGATCGCGATGGAGCCGGGTACCTCGCTCGGCACGTTCCTGCTGATCGCCGCGCTCGGCGGCGTCGGCGGCGGGAACTTCGCGTCGTCGATGACCAACATCAACGCGTTCTACCCCGAGAAACACAAGGGCTGGGCGCTCGGGCTCAACGCGGGCGGCGGGAACCTCGGTGTGGCCGCGATCCAACTGATCGGCCTGCTGGTCATCGGCACCGTCGGCGCGACCGCGCCGCGAGTGGTCCTCTACATCTACATCCCGCTGATCGTGGTCGCCGCGACCTGCGCGTACTTCTTCATGGACAACCTCTCCTCGATGAAGGGCGACACCAAGGCGATGCGCGAGGTCGTCAAGGACCCGCACACCTGGGTGATGTCGTTCCTCTACGTCGGCACGTTCGGTTCGTTCATCGGCTACAGCTTCGCCTTCGGCCTGGTGCTGCAGAACCAGTTCGGCCGCACGCCGCTGCAGGCGGCCGCGGTGACCTTCCTCGGACCGCTGCTCGGTTCGTTCTCGCGACCGACGGGCGGCTGGCTGGCCGACCGGATGGGCGGCGGCAAGATCACCTTCGTGACGTTCGTCGGCATGGCCGCGGCGACCGTGGTGCTGATCCTCGCGTCGACGTCGAACTCGCTGGCGCTGTTCACCGTCGCGTTCATCGTGCTGTTCGTGCTCACCGGCATCGGCAACGGCTCGACGTACAAGATGATCCCGGCGATCTTCCGCGCCAAGGCGAAGGTCGCGATCAGCGAGGGCGCGGACGAGACACTGGAGATGCTCAAGGCGCGCAAGCTCTCCGGCGCGCTGATCGGGCTGGCCGGCGCGATCGGCGCACTCGGCGGGTTGTTCATCAACCTGGCCTTCCGCCAGTCGTTCGCGGACACGAAGAGCGGGGTGCCGGCGTTCGTCGCCTTCCTGGTCTTCTACGGCCTGTGCTTCGCCGTCACGTGGGCGGTGTACCTGCGCAAACAGCAGTCGGAGGTGGCGAGCACCCGAGGCCTGGCGCTCGCCGGAGCGGAGGTCTGATGCGGAAACTCGTCGTCGTCGGACATGGCATGGTCGCGCACCGGCTCGTCGAAGCGGTGCGCGCGGAGGACAAGGCGGGCGCGTGGCAGGTCGTGGTGCTCGCCGAGGAGGCGCGGCCCGCGTACGACCGGGTAGCGCTGACGTCCTATGTGGACACATGGGATCCGGCCTCCCTCGCCTTGGAGGGAGCGGACTACGCGGGTGACCCGTTGGTCGAGCTGCGGCTCGGTGACGCGGTCGCCTCGGTGGACCGGGACCGCAAGGTCGTCGTCACCGAGGCCGGATACGAGCAGCCGTACGACTCGCTCGTGCTGGCGACCGGTTCGCGGCCGTTCGTCCCGCCGGTGCCGGGTCACGATCTCCCCGGCTGCTTCGTCTACCGGACGATCGAGGATCTCGACGCCATCCGGGAAGCCGCTCAGCGGCCCGGCCGCGGACGTCGTTCGGCGGTGGTCATCGGTGGTGGGCTCCTCGGGCTGGAAGCCGCGAAGGCGTTGCGGGACATGGGACTCTCGCCGCACGTGGTCGAGATGGCGCCGCGCCTGATGCCGCTGCAGGTCGACGAGGGCGGCGGCGGCCTGCTCCGGCGGCTGATCACCGACCTCGACGTGACCGTCCACACGGGAACGTCGACCGACGCCATCGAGCCGGACGGCACCCGCTACCTCGCGAAGCTGGGCAACGGCACGGAACTCGACGTCGATCTGGTCGTCTTCTCCGCCGGTATCCGGCCGCGCGACGATCTGGCGCGTTCCTCCGGCCTGGACGTCGGCGCACGGGGCGGGATCCTGGTCGACGACACCTGCCGGACGTCCGACCCCGCGGTGTACGCGATCGGCGAATGCGCGGCCGTCGACGGCAAGGTGTACGGCATCGTGGCGCCCGGTTACGCGATGGCGGAGATCGTCGCAGCACGGCTGACCGGCGGCGAGGGCAGTTTCCCCGAGCCGGACATGTCGACGAAGCTCAAGCTCATGGGCGTCGACGTCGCCAGTTTCGGTGACGCGCACGCGGCGACCGAGGGCGCGCTTGAGGTGGCGTTCAACGACGCTGTCGCCGGGACGTACAAGAAGCTCGTCGTCTCGGACGACTCGAAGACGTTGCTCGGCGGTGTCCTGGTCGGCGACGCGAGCGAGTTCAACACGCTGCGCGCGATGGTCGGCAGGCCGCTGCCCGCCGAACCCGGCGCGATCCTCGCCCCGGCGGGTGGGGGAGCGGCGGTCGGCGTCGACGCCCTGCCGGACGCCGCGCAGATCTGTTCCTGCAACGCGGTTTCCAAGGGCGCGATCACGCACGCCATCACCGAAGAGGGCTGCGATTCGGTCGCCAAGATCAAGGGCTGCACGCGGGCGGGCACGGCCTGCGGATCGTGTGTCCCGCTGCTGGGCAAGCTGCTGACGGCGTGCGGTGTCGAGCAGTCGAAGGCGTTGTGCGAGCACTTCACGCAGTCGCGCGCGGAGCTGTTCCAGATCCTGCAGGCCACCCGGATCACCACGTTCAGCGAGATGATCGACCGCTACGGCACCGGAACCGGCTGCGCGATCTGCAAACCGGCGATCGCGTCCATCCTGGCCACCCTGGGCAACGGGCACATCCTCGCCGGCGAGCAGGCGACCCTGCAGGACACCAACGACAAGTTCCTCGCGAACCTGCAACGCAACGGGACGTACTCGGTGGTCCCGCGCATCCCCGGCGGCGAGGTCACGCCGGAGAAACTCATGGTGATCGCCCAGGTGGCCATGGATTTCGGGCTGTACACCAAGATCACCGGCGGGCAGCGGATCGACCTGTTCGGCGCCACCGTCGACCAGCTGCCGCTGATCTGGCGGCGGCTCGTCGACGCCGGGTTCGAGTCAGGGCACGCGTACGGGAAGTCCTTGCGCACGGTGAAGTCGTGCGTCGGTTCGACGTGGTGCCGCTACGGCGTGCAGGACAGCGTCGGGCTCGCGATCGAGCTGGAGCTGCGCTACCGCGGCCTGCGCTCGCCGCACAAGCTGAAGTCGGCCGTTTCGGGCTGTGCGCGGGAATGCGCGGAGGCGCGGAGCAAGGACTTCGGCGTCATCGCCACCGACAAGGGCTGGAACCTTTACGTCGGTGGGAACGGCGGCGCGACCCCGCGGCACGCGGATCTGCTCGTGTCCGAAGTGGACACCGAGACACTGATCCGCACGATCGACCGGTTCCTGATGTTCTACGTCCGCACGGCCGACCGCCTGCAGCGCACCGCGCCGTGGGTCGAGGAGATGGAAGGCGGGCTCGACCACCTGCGCGCGGTGATCGTCGACGACAAGCTCGGCATCTGTGAGGACCTCGACGCGGCGATGGCCAAGCACGTCGGCGACTACGCCGACGAATGGCGCGGCGTGCTGGAGGATCCGGAGAAGCTGGCGAAGTTCAGCTCGTTCGTCAACGCGCCGGGCACCCCGGATCCGACGATCTCGTTCCGGACCGAACGCGACCAGAAAGTGCCAGTCCTGCTGGGCATCCCGGAGGTGAAACAGTGACGACCTCGATCCAGCGCACCTGGACCGCCGTCTGCGCCGCGGGCGCCGTCTCCGAATGGTCCGGTGTCGCGGCCTTGCTCGACGGCGGGACACAGGTGGCCATCTTCCGGCTCTCCGGCGACCGGTGGTACGCGCTGTCCAATGTGGACCCGATCAGCGGCGCGGCGGTGCTTTCGCGAGGCATCGTCGGTGACGCGGGCGGTGTTCCCGTGGTGGCTTCGCCGGTGTACAAGGAACGCTTCGATCTGCGGACCGGCGACTGCCTCGACGCCGAAGGGGTCTCGGTTGAGGCCTATCCGGTGCGGGTCACCGAGGGGGTCGTGGAGGTGGAATTCTCACCGTGACAGAGGTGCTTCCCCTGGCGGGATTCGTCATCGGGATCACGGCGGCGCGGCGGGCTGACGAGCTCGGCGCGCTGTTCGTGCGTAAGGGCGCGACCGTACGCTACGGCCCGGCCATCCGGATCGTGCCGCTCGCCGACGACACCGAACTGAGGGCGGCCACTCGGCGTCTGCTGGAGGACCGGGTCGACGCCGTCGTCGCGACGACCGGGATCGGCTTCCGCGGCTGGGTCGAGGCGGCCGAGGGCTGGGGCCTGGGGGAGGACCTGCTCGACCGGCTCGGGAATTCGTCGCTGCTGGCTCGCGGTCCGAAGGCGAGGGGCGCGATCCGTGCGGCCGGGCTTTCGGAGGATTATTCGCCCGCCTCGGAGAGCAACGCCGAAGTGCTGCGGCATCTTCTCGAATCCGGTGTGGACGGTCAGCGGATCGCGGTGCAGTTGCACGGCGAGCCGCTTCCGTACTTTGTGGACAGTCTGCGTTCCGCGGGCGCCGACGTGATCGAGGTGCCGGTGTACCGCTGGGTCGGGCCTGCCGATCCCGGCCCGCTGGACCGGCTGCTGGACGGCGTCCTCGACGGTTCGGTGGACGCGTTGCCGTTCACCAGCGCGCCCGCGGTGGCGTCCATGCTGGCGGTCGCGAAACGGACCGGACGGCTGCCGGGAATCGTGCGGGCACTGGAGAAGCGGGTCGTGGCGGCCTGTGTCGGGCCGATCACCGCGGCGCCGTTGGCCGCGCTCGGGATCCCGACGGTCCAGCCCGCGCGGTCGCGGATCGGGGCGCTGGCACGGACGGTGTCCGACGCGCTCGAATCCCGTTCGCCGCGGCTGATCGCGGGCGGGCGGAGTATCGAACTGCGTGGCCAGGCGGCGTTGGTCGACGGCCAGTGGTGTGACATCGCGCCCGCGCCGATGGCCGTGCTGCGGGCGCTGGCGGAGTCACCGGGGCGGGTGTTCTCCCGGCGGGAACTGGTCTCCGCGCTCCCCGACGGCGGCGAGGAACATGCCGTCGAGACCGCCATCGGCCGCCTACGGAGCTCCTTGGGGTCGCCGAAACTCGTCCAGACGGTGGTGAAACGCGGCTACCGCTTGGCCGTCGATCCGTGACTCCCGCATTTCGTCCTCTAGTTGCGATCCTTGCGCGTGCAACTACCGCATCCAGAGGACGAAATGCGGGACGTCTTTCAGGAAAAGGTGACGCGGTGGTCGGGGAACTCCCGGGCGGCGGCGACGCGGGCGGCCTCCGCCTCCGCCGCCTTTCGCACGGCGGGGCGGAGGGCGTCGAACGAGGTGACGGTGAAGTCGAGCCGCTTCTTCCCGCTCGCCTTGGCCCGCCACACGCCGGCGATCCCGCCGTCGGCCAGCAGCGCGCCGGGGCTGCCGAGGATCTTCCAGACCTCCTTCTGCCGGGCTTTGTCCGGTACCAGCAGCGCACGGTCGCGCGCCTGGACGAACGGGTCCAGCGGCGGCAGCAGGCGCACCACGTCCGGATCCGGCGGCTTCTTCAGCAGCGGCACGCGGTCTTCCGGCAGGAACGCCTTCTTGCCGTCGACCCGGACCTCGGCCAGGCCGTCCGGCCACATCGCGTCGACCCCGGTGCGGGTCGTCCCGACGTACCCGGCGGCGTCGCCAGGGGCGGCCGGACCGTTGATCCGCAAATAGCCCTCGACGACACGTTTGGCCGCCTCGACGTCCGGCGACGTCTTGAGCCGTCCCCGCTTTTCCAGCGGTGCCAACGTCGCCGGCGTCGCGCCCGCCTCCAGCCGCACCCCGGCGTGGATCGACGCGACCCGCATCAGCTGTTCGTAGATGTGCACGACACCGCAGCCGCGACAGGCGTACGACAGGCCGTCGGGGATCAGTTTCGTGACCGCGCCGCTCACCGTGCCCTTGGTCTGGACGCCGGTGACGACCTCTCGGATCGCCTTCGCCGCGGTGAACAACGCGTCGGTCGCGGACATGCCCGCGGCGTCGACCTGCTTGCGCTGCCACAGGATCCGCGCCATCGCGTCCTTCTCGTCGAGCGGCACGAGAGCGGCCCGGATCGTGTCCAGTTCGGCACGGCGGTGGAAATGCGGCGCGCCGCGATGCGTCCACGCGAGCACGAAACGGTCGTCGTCCCAGACACCGGGCGTGATGTCGCCGTCGATCCGGGCGGCGAGACCCAGCAGGGCGGTGTCCCGCACGGAATCCTGCAGCCCGAGGTCGAACACGGCCGCCGCGGCCGGATCCGTCTCCTCGCGGTGCAATCCGTGGGCGGCGATCCGGTACGCCAGCACCTGCTCGCGATCGACCTCGAGCACTTGTCCTCCTTAAAGCGAGTAGTCGAGTGTGTACGACATCGTCGGTTCGCCGAGGGTGCCGGTCGTGGTGCCGGTGCCGGTGATCCCGGCGAGTTCACCCGCTCCGGAGCCCTCGACGATCGTGAACGTCGACGAGATGCCCTTCGCGTCGAACCCGGTGTCGTGCTTGATCACGAAGCTTCCCTTGCGTCCGTCCACGCTGCCTTCGATCCGTTCGAGACCTGGAGAGGTCGTGTCGCCGCCGTCGTAGCCCTCACCCGCGTAGTACAGCAGGTAGTCGAGGACGGACTCGCCATCGATCAGCCCGCTGTAGACGAGCGTGGCGTGCGCGTAGGCGACCCGCGGCGCACCGTCCGTGCCGCTGACGACGGATTCTTCCCAGTTCTTCATGGCGAACGTGTTCATGGGTTCACCCTGTCAGCCATACCTGTCAGGATGTGTCAGGTTTTAGGGGATACTGGATTCATGCGCGCGAGCAGACTCCTGTCGGTCCTCCTCCTGCTGCAGAACCGCGGCCGGATGACGGCCGAGGAGCTCGCCGCCGAGCTGGAGGTGTCGGTCCGGACGGTCTACCGCGACGTCGAGGCGCTCTCCGCGGCCGGCGTGCCGGTGTACGCCGATCGCGGGCGCACCGGCGGATATCAGCTGGTCGACGGCTATCGCACGCGGCTGACCGGGCTGACCGAGGAGGAGGCGCAAGCGCTTTCGCTGGCGGGCCTGCCGGGTGCGGCCGGCGAGCTCGGACTGGGCACGGTCCTCGCCGCGGCGCAGCTCAAACTGCACGCGGCCATGCCGTCGGAACTGCGTGCCGGGGCGAGCAAGATCTCCGAACGGTTCTATCTGGACGTGCCCGGCTGGCATCGCGGGATCGAAAGCCTGCCGCGGCTGTCCGAACTGGCGGACGCGGTCTGGCACGCGCGGCGGATCAAGGTCAGGTACGAACGCTGGGGGCAGCGAATAGTCGAGCGTGTCCTCGACCCGCTGGGCCTGATCCTCAAGGCCGGGAACTGGTATCTCGCGGCGCGGTGCGACGGGAGCGACCGGACCTACCGGATTTCCCGGATCGAGGAGCTCGAAGACCTCGGCGAGACCTTCGAGCGGCCGTCGGACTTCGACCTCGCCCGCTACTGGCACGAATGGTCCGAGCAGTTCGAAAAGCGGATGTACTCGCGGACGGCGGTGGTCCGGCTCAACGAGTTCGCCCGCGTCCTGGTGCCGTTCTACCTCGGGGCGGTCGGGGCCCGGGCGTTGCGGGAAACCACCGCGAAGCCGGACGAAGACGGCTGGCTGACGATGGAGCTGCCGGTGGAACCGGGAGAATCGGCGGTCGGCGAACTACTGCGGTTCGGCGGGAACCTCGAAGTGCTCGAACCGCCGGAGCTGCGCGAGCGGCTGGCGGAGGAGATCGGGAAGATGGGCGCGATTTATGGCTGACCTGGACGGCATCACGATCGGGATCACCGCGGAGCGGCGGGCCGACGACTTCATCGGCGCGCTAACGCGGCACGGCGCGACCGTCCTGCACGCGCCCACCATCCGGATCGTCCCGTTGCCCGACGACACCGAACTTCGGACGGCGACGGAGGCGGTGCTGTCCCGGCCGGTCGGCTTCACCGCGGTCACCACGGGCGCCGGATTCCGTGGCTGGCTTTCGGCCGCCGAAGACTGGGGCCTGCACGAGCGGTTGCTGGAGCGGCTGGCGGCGTCGCGGATCTTCGCGCGCGGCCCGAAGGCGGTGGGCGCGGTGCGTGGTTTCGGCCTCCGGGAGGAGTTTTCCGCGCCGGAGGAGAGCAACGCCGAACTGTTCGAAGGCTTGCGCGACGCCGGGGTGCACGGGGAACGGGTCGCGGTCCAGTTGCACGGCACCCTCCTGCCGGAACTCACCGGGTCACTCCGGGACGCGGGCGCGGAAGTCGTCCAGGCGCAGCCGTACCGCTGGCTTTCGCCCGCTGACGTCACACCTGTGCACGAACTCGTCGAAAGTGTCCTTTCCGGGCGTGTGCACGCTTTGGCGTTCACCTCCGCTCCGGCCGCCGCGAATTTGCTGACGCTGGCAGGGGCGCGTCGCGAGGAACTCCTTGCCGCACTGCGCGGTCCGGTGCTGTGCGCGTGCGTCGGACCGGTGACCGCGGCGCCCCTGGAAGCGGCCGGGGTACCGACCGTCCAGCCCGAACGTCAGCGGCTCGGCGCGTTGGTCAAACTTCTCGTCGCGGAGCTGCGCATTCGGCCGTCTTGACGCGGGAAGTCCGCTTTGCCAGGCTCGACGCATCGGACGCGGGGAGGGCGGCGGATGTCCGAGTCTCAATCGGTCACGTTCGTGCGCGCGATGTTGCGAAAGGGCTCTTCGGTACTGGGCGCGAGCCCGGCCGACGAAGCGCCGGATCCCGATTCCGTTCCCGACTGGCGCTATCGGGAAGACTCCGCGGACACGCTGCTGATGCGCGCGATCCGGTATTCGGCGCTCGGCCCGATCTTCTACCGGGTGGCCGCGTTCCCGAAGGTGTACATCGGTTTCCTGGTCTCGAACGGATCGGCGGGGATCGTCCCCGTGCTGAGCACGACGATCGTCGGGGTGCTGCTCAACGTCCTCGCGGTCTGGTGGGTGGTGCGGGGCCGCGGGATCCGGGCGAAGACGTCCGGGCGGCTGATGTACGCCGATCTCGCCGTGGGCGTGGTGCTCACGACGATCGTGGCCGCCGCGGCGCCCGCCGACATCCAGCCGTTCGCCGTCGACGTCGCGTGGACGTGGATGGTCGGGACGGTGGCGTTGTGGACGCTGTCGTTCGGGCTGCCGGCGGCGCTCGTGCTGGTGATCACGGCCGTGCCGTTCCGGGCGTTCCTGACCTGGATCGGCGGACTGCCGATCGACCATCCGCTCGCGGTGAGCCGGTCGGTGGGGTGCATGGTCGCGCTCGTCGTGGCGATGGTGACCACGGCGGGGATCCTGATCCTGCTCGGCGTCGGGACCCGGTTCGCGCTGGGGATCGGGATACGCCGAGGGCAGCGCGCCGAACGCCTGCGGACCCAGCGGGTGATGCACGACAGCGTTTTGCAGACGCTGGAAGCGATGGGACTGGAGGCACCGGACGACGATTCCGCCGCTGCGGAACGGCTCGCCGAAATGCGCGCCACCGCACGGGCGCAGGCCGCCGAACTGCGCCGCGAACTGAGCGGTCCGGACGCTCCGTCGGCCCGGGGCCTCGCGGCGGACCTCGCCGAGGTCGCCACCGAAATGGCGCGCGACGGCCTCCGCACGCAACTCGTCGCCGCCGAGACCGAACAGGACTACCGGCTCTCGCACGCGCGCCGGACCGCCATCCGCGACGCCGTCCGCGAAGCGCTCCGAAACACCGTGAAGCACGCCGGGACGAACCAGGTCGTGCTTCGCGTCGAGGAATGCGAAGGCGGCGTCGCGGTCATCGCGCGGGATCAGGGGACCGGCTTCAGCATGCTGGACCGGCCGCCGGGCTTCGGGATCAGCCAGTCGATCATGGCGCGGCTGGCGGAGGTCGGCGGGCGGGGGACGATCGATTCGCAGCCGGGGCGGGGGACGCGGGTGACGCTTTGGGTGCCGCACTGAGCTTTGGTCGCTCCGGTCCGTGAAGGCCTCCTTCACTACCTTCAGGGTAGGGAAGGAGGCCTTCACGGACTTCCGTGCGCGCGGGGGAGCAAGGGACCTTTGCTCTCACTTGGTTAGCATGGCTACGTAAGTGGTAGCAAAGGTCCCTTGCTCCCTTTTCGCAGGTCGGCGCGGTGACTGTGTGGGTTTCGGGTCATCTGACGCACCAAAATCCACACGGTCGGTAGGCGGCGTTACGCGGAGTGCTGGGTGTGTGGAAATGGGGACACTCAACGTCCCTATTTCCACACACCCCCAGCCGCCGCGGTAGCAAAGGTCCCTTGCTCTCCACACGCGCGATGGGCCAGGTTTCGTCTCCCGGTGTCATGAAAGGGTCGTTCAGGACGAAAAACGTCCTGAACGGCCCTTTCATGACACAACCCGAGTAGCCCCTCAGTCCTCCTCGGGCGAAGGAACCTCTCCCGCCTCCGCCTGCTGCATCGCTTCACGCCCGGCGGCCTCTTCGCTGACCCCTTGCCGCCAGTACCCGGTAAAGCAGATCGCCCGCTTGTCGACCCCGCGCTCCCGCACGAGGTGCCGGCGCACCAGCTTCACCATGTTCGCTTCGCCGGAGATCCACGCGTACGGCGTCCCGCCCGGCAGCTCCGCCTTCCGCACGGCTTCGAGTACCGCGTCGCCGACGGGGCCCGAGTCCCGCACGACCCAGTGCAGCTCGACGGTTCCCTGCGTTTCGAAGACCTGCCGGTCTTCGCGATCACTGATCTCGACGTAGACCAGTGCTCGCGTCCCGGCGGGCAGCGCCTCGACGATCGCGCCGATCGCCGGGATCGCGGTCTCGTCGCCGACCAGCAGCTGCCAGGTCGTCTCCGGAGGGACGTCGTAGAGCCCGTGCGGCCCGAGGAAAGCGACCCGATCACCCTCCGAAGCGCGCGAAGCCCACGCGGAGGCCGGGCCTTCGTCGCCGTGCAGCACGAAGTCGATGTCCACCTCCTGCTCCGACGGTCGCAGCGCGCGCACGGTGTACGTGCGCATCGCCGGGCGGACGTCGTCGGGCATCGCGAGGTAGGTCCGGTACCAGGACAGCACTTCGTCGCCGGCCAGCGGCGCGGGCAGCACGGGCTCCGCCTGGCCGGGCTGCGGGAAGAACACCTTCAGGTACTGGTCGGGCGCATGGTCCACCAGCGACGCCCCCGAGAAGGTCACCCTGCTCATATGCGGGGTGAGCCGCCGGACGCCGGTCACCTTCGCCTCGATGTAGCTCATTAGGGGAGGCTAACCTAAAAGAGAGCGCCGGGACCAGGGTCGTCATCGGGATCACGTTGCCACCGGTATTTCCGCAGGTCGACGCGCTGGCCGTCGGGGATGACGCCCTCCGCGCGCAGCCGTTGCAGCTGTTCGCCGAGAAGGTGGGGAGCCGGTGTCCCGTCGGCTCGCAGAATGCGGTGCCAAGGCAGATCGTGGCCGTCCTCGCCGAGGATCCGGCCCACCAGCCGCGGTGACGGCGCCCCCGAAACCGACGCTATATCCCCATAAGTCGCGACCGAGCCGGCGGGCACACTCGCGATGACCTCGCGCACCCGCTCGTGCAGTTCGTCATCCATGGGACCACTTTGCCGTGCCGCTGCGAGGTTGTGTCGGCGGGGCGTGGTTCCATCGTGGGCGTGAACGGGCGGCGAACAGCGGCAGGAACCGACGCGCGGCTGGTCCGCACGCCGGTCACCGGCACGCCGTCCTTCCAGTGGGATTCCGGCGCCCGCCGCCTGCTGGCCGCCCCGGACGGCTTCCGCCGCGTCCTCGGCGGGCCGGGCACGGGCAAGACGGCCTTGCTGGCGTCGGCGGCGTCACGGCGTATCGCCGAGGGCGCGAATCCGGAGAGCGTCCTCATCCTGACCACCTCCCGCAAGGCGGCCGAGGTCCTGCGTGCCGACATCACCCACCGTCTCACCACCGACCCGGAAGAGGATCCGCTGCCGCGCACGATCCGTGAGCCGCTCGTGCGCACGGTGCATTCGTACGCGTACGCACTGTTACGGATGGAGGCGCAGGCCGACGATCTTCCGCCGCCCCGCCTGCTGGCCGGGGCGGAGCAGGACGTCGTCGTCCGAGACCTGCTCGCCGGCGACCTCGAAGAGGGCGCGCTCGACTGGCCGGAGCAGCTGCGGCCAGCGTTGAACGTGCCCGGGTTCGCCGAAGAGCTGCGAGACCTCCTGCTCCGCGCCGCCGAACGCGGGCTCGGCCCGGAGGATCTGGTCGAACTCGGCAGGCGGCGTGGCCGCGAGGAGTGGATCGCGGCCGGGCGCTTCTGGAGTCAGTACGAAGAGGTCACGCTGCTTCAGGGCGCGGGCGGCAACGCGCTCGGCGTCGCGAGCGCGCCCGCGCTGGACGCCGCCGAGCTGGTCACTTCCGCGCTGCTCGCCCTGGAGGACGACCCCGAACTGCGTGAACGCGAGCAGCGCCGCGTCCGGCACCTGTTCGTCGACGACGCGCAGCATCTCGACCCGTTGCAGACGCAGCTCATCCGGCTCATCGGGCACGCGGCCGACGAGTTCGTCGTCGCGGGCGACCCCGATCAGTCCGTGTTCTCCTTCCGTGGCGCGGATCCCAGCCTGTTCGCCGGCGCGGACGAGGACGGCGAGCGCACGGTCCTGCTGACCACGGCACACCGGCTCGCCCCGGTGATCCGCACGGCCGTCACGAAACTCGGTTCCGTGCTGCCCGGTTCGTCACCGCAGCGCAAACTGGTCGACGCGCCGGACGCCGAGGGCGGCGCCGTCCGGGTCCGCCTGATGCCGACTCCGGCCGCGGAGGCGAGCTGGATCGCCGATCAGCTCCGCCGCGCGCATCTCGTCGACGGCGTGCCGTGGTCGGAGATGGCGGTGCTCGTCCGGTCGCCCGCCCGTACTTTCCTTGTCCTGCAACGTGCTTTGCGGGCGGCCGGGGTGCCCATCGGCTCCGCCACCGAAGAGCTGCCGCTCGCGAAGCAGCCCGCAGTTCGTCCTCTGCTGGCGATGCTACGGCTCGCCGCGGATCCGGAGCTGCTGGACGTCGACCTCGCCGAGATGCTGCTCTCCTCGCCCTTGGGCGGCGCGGATCCGCTCGCCCTGCGAAGGCTGCGTCGGGGCCTGCGCAGGCTGGAGCTCGCGGGCGGCGGACAACGGTCCAGCGACGAGCTACTGGTGGAAGCCTTACGCGCCAACGATGTCCTCACCGGCCTCGCCGACGCCGAGGCGCTGCCGATGCGCCGGATCGGCGGTCTGCTGCACGCGGCGCACCAGGCCGTGGTGCGCGGGGACGGCGTCGAGCAGGTGCTGTGGGATCTCTGGCAGGCCAGCGGCCTGGAGGACCGCCTGCTGCGGTTCGTCGATCGAGGTGGTTCCCTCGGCTCCCAGGCGGATCGCGATCTCGACGCGATCGTCGCGCTGTTCGACGCGGCCGGTCGCTATGTCGACAGGCTGCCGAAGGCGAGTGTCGCCTCGTTCGCGGATTACCTGTCCTCGCAGAACATCGCCGGTGACACGCTGGCGCCCGCGGCCATGAAGAGCGACGGTGTTTCGCTGCTCACCGCCCACGCGTCCGCCGGTCGCGAGTGGACGGTCGTGGCCATCGCCGGTGTCCAGGAGGGCAGCTGGCCGGATCTGCGGCTGCGTGGTTCCGTGCTCGGCGTCGAGCGGCTGGTCGACCTCATGTCCGGTGTCGACGACGAAAAGGTGTCCGCCACCGCGCCGATCCTCGCCGAAGAGCGGCGGCTGTTCTACCTCGCCGCGAGCCGCGCGCGGAAGACGTTGCTGGTCAGCGCGGTCGCGGGGGAGGACGAGCAGCCCTCGCGGTTCATCGACGATCTGGAGGAGAACGGCGCGGACGACGGCGGGCTCGACTCGCGGATGAAGCCGGCCGGGCGCTCGCTGGTGCTCGCCGAACTGGTCGGGGAGCTGCGCGAGGTCGTCTGCGACGAGGCAAGCGATCCGGAAAGGCGGCAGCGCGCGGCGCGTCAGCTCGCCAAACTGGCCGCCGCCGGGGTGCCGGGCGCGCATCCGGGCACCTGGTACGGCCTGCTGGAGCCTTCCACTGGCGAACCCGTGCACGGGCCGGGCGACCTCATCCGGATCTCACCGTCCACTGTGGAGGTTCTGGTCAAATGTCCGCTGCGGTGGCTGATCGAACGCCACGGCGGCAGCGACCCGGCGCAGCTCGCGGCCGTCACCGGAACGCTGGTGCACGGGCTCGCGCAGGCGGTCGCGGGCGGCAGCAGCGACGAACAGATCCGCGCGGCCCTCGACGAAGCGTGGGTGCGGGTCGACGCCGGGGCGCCGTGGTTCTCGCGCCGCGAGCGGTCGCGGGTCGAGCAGATGCTGCGGAACTTCATCACCTGGCTGGAATCCAGCCGTAAGGAGCTGATCGAAGCCGGGGTGGAACAGGACATCGAGGTCGAGCTGCCGGTCGGCGACAGTGACACCAGCGACGTCCGCGTGCTCCTGCGCGGCCGCGTAGACCGCGTGGAGATGGACAAGGACGGCCGTCCGGTCGTCATCGACATCAAGACCGGCAAGGTCCCGATCTCCGCCGCCGACGCAGAACAGCATCCGCAGCTCGCCGCGTACCAGCTCGCCGTGCTGCTCGGTGCGGTCGAGGGAGGCTCGAAACCCGGTGGAGCGCGGCTGGTCTACGTCGCGAAGTCCAACAACAAGACCGGATCGACTCAGCGCGAGCAGGCGCCGCTGGACGAAGACGGCGGCAAGCAGTGGCTCGAACTGGTGCGCTCGGCGGCCGGATCCGCCGCGGGGCCCGAGTACGGCGTCACCGAGAACCCGGACTGTGATCGTTGCCCGGCAAGGGGTTGCTGTCCGCTGCGGCCCGAGGGCAGGCAGGTGACCGGCCCGTGATCTCCGAGCTCCAGCGCCGGCAGGTCGAGCCGGGCGAGATCGCCCGCGCGCTCGGCCTGCACAGCCCGACCGACGAACAGGCCGAGGTGATCGCCGCGCCGATAGAACCGTCGCTGGTCGTCGCGGGCGCCGGCGCGGGCAAGACCGAGACGATGGCCGCGCGCGTGGTGTGGCTGGTGGCCAACAGTGTCGTCCCGCCGGAGCGCGTGCTCGGCCTGACCTTCACCCGCAAGGCCGCCCGCCAGCTCGGCGAACGCGTCCGCACCCGGCTGCGCCGCCTGGTCGGATCGGGCCTGCTCGACAAGATCGACCCGACCGGCGACCTGCGTACCACGGTGACCGCGGGCGAACCGACGGTGCTCACCTATCACGCGTACGCCGGACGGCTGCTGTCCGAACACGGCCTGCGGCTGCCCGTCCAGCCCGGCGTCCGGCTGCTTTCGGAGACGTCCTCGTGGCAGTTCTCGCATCGCGTCGTGTCCACTTGGGACAACGATCTCGACACCGATCGCGTGCCCGCCACGGTGACGGCGCAACTGCTGGCGCTGGCCGGGGAGCTCGGCGAGCATCTGGTCGAGACCGAACGGCTCGCGGAGTACACGTCGTGGCTGTGCGAGGTCATCGAGAACGCGCCGCGCGCGAAGGGGCAGCGCGCGTCGTTGCCGCAGAAACTCGCCGAAGTCATGGCCGCGCAACGGTTCCGGCTCGCGCTCCTGCCGCTGGTCGAGGCGTACCACACGCGGAAACGGGCCGAAGGCGCGCTCGACTTCGCCGACCAGATGTCGCTGGCCGCGCAGCTCGCCAGCAGCTATCCCGCGGTGGTCGCGGGGGAGCGCGAGCGCTACGGCGCCGTCCTGCTCGACGAGTACCAGGACACCGGGCACGCCCAGCGGATCCTGCTGCGGTCGCTGTTCGGCGGCGTCGAGCATCCGCCGATGCCGGTGACCGCGGTGGGCGACCCGGCGCAGGCCATCTACGGCTGGCGCGGCGCGAGCGCGGCGAACCTGCCCCGGTTCACCACGGACTTCCCGCGTGACAACGGCGAACGGCTCGTCCCGGCCCTGGATTTCGGGCTGTTGACCAGTTTCCGCAACCCGCCCGAGGTGCTCGAACTCGCGAACGCGATCTCGGAACCGTTGCGGGAACGCGGTCTCGGTGTCGCGCGGCTGCGTGCGCTGGAAGGCGCGGGGGCCGCCGACATCGCCGCCGCGCTGCTTCCGGACGTCCGCGCTGAACGCGAGTGGGTGGCCGACGCGATGGCGAAACGCTGGTTCGAAACCGTGGAGGAGACCGGAAAACCGCCGACGGCCGCGGTGCTGGTGCGCCGCCGTGCCGACATGGCGCCGATCGCGGCGGAAATGCGGGCACGCGGGCTGCCCGTGGAGGTCGTCGGTCTCGGTGGTCTTCTCGACGAACCCGAGGTCGCGGATCTGGTGAGCACGTTGCGCGTGCTCGCCGATCCGCTCGCGGGCAGCGCGGCGGCGCGGCTGCTCACCGGGGCGCGCTGGCGAATCGCGGCGGCCGATCTCGCGGCGTTGTGGCGCCGCGCGGGCGAACTGTCGTCGCCGGTGCCACCCTCGGGGAAGTCCGATGTGGATGAACCGGTCCTGGTGACCGAGCGGGTCGAGCAGGCGGGGCTCGCCGACGCCATCGACGACCCCGGGACGCCGGAGCGGTATTCGCCGGAGGGCTACCGGCGGATCCGGAAGATCGGCGGCGAGCTTTCGGCGTTGCGGCGTCGGCTGGACCAATCGCTGCCCGAACTGGTCGCCGACGTGGAACGCACGATGCTGCTCGACGTCGAATCGCTGGCCCGCCCCGGGCCCGCCGGGCGCGCGCATCTGGACGCCTTCGCCGACGTCGTCACCGATTTCGCCGAGACGTCGCCGACGGCCACTCTTTTGTCCTTTGTGGACTATCTGAATACGGCCGCGCACGCGGAAGACGGGCTCACTCCCGGCGAGGTCGAGGTCGTCCCGGACCGGGTCCAGGTGCTGACGGTGCATTCGGCCAAGGGGCTGGAATGGCGTATCGTCGCGATCCCGCATCTGGTCAAGGAGGTCTTCCCCGGGCGGCGGCGTTCGTCGTCGTGGCTGCGGACGTCGACCTCGCTGCCCGCCGCGCTGCGCGGCGACTCGGAGGACCTGCCGGAGCTGCGGATCCCCGAAGGCGCGGACCGCAAGGAAGTCCAGGAAGCGCTGGAGCTGCACGAAGAAGGCTTCGTCGCGCGTGAAGCCGACGAGGAGCGGCGGCTTTGTTACGTCGCGCTGACCCGCTCCGAGCACACGATGCTGATCTCCGGCCATTGGTGGAACGAGAGCAGCGCGCGGCCGAAAGGGCCGTCGGAGTTCCTGCTCGAAATCGGCGAGGTGATGCGGGCGAACTCGGTCGGCCGGATCGAACATTGGGCCGACGAGCCGGAGACCGATGGCGAGAACCCGCTGGTCGCCGACTCCCGCCGGTCACGATGGCCGGTCGATCCGCTGTGGCCGCGGCGCGAAGGCGTCACGAACGGCGTCGACCTGGTGCTCGGTGCGATGGAGGAGGCCGAGCACGCCGAGGAGGAGGAAGAGGACGATCCGGACGGCTGGATCTCCGACACCAAGGTGCTGCTGGAGGAGCGCGCACGGGCGCGCGATCGCGTGCAGCAGGTCGTCCTGCCGCCGCATCTCTCGGTGAGCCAGCTGGTCGAGCTGTCGGCCGATCCCGCCGCGCTGGCCAAACGACTGCGGCGGCCGCTTCCCGTGCGGCCCAACACTTACGCACGGCGGGGGACGGCGTTCCACGGCTGGCTGGAGCAGCGGTTCGGTGGCGAGCAGTTGCTGGAGATCCACGACCTGCCGGGGGCGGCGGACGTCGATGAGGCGCCCGATACCGAGCTGGAGGCGTTGCAGACCGCGTTCGAGAAGAGCGAGTGGGCGCATCGGGTGCCGCACGCCGTCGAAGTCCCGTTCTCGGCGGACGTGGTGGGCGTGACGGTGCGCGGGCGGATGGACGCCGTGTTCGCCGACGCGGACGGCGGCTGGACCGTCGTCGACTGGAAGACCGGCGCCGTGCCGGACAAGGACCGGCTCGAACCGCTGGCCGTGCAGCTGGCGGCGTACCGGCTGGCGTGGGCGGCGCTCAAGAAGGTGCCGGTGGAGAAGGTCCGGGCGGCGTTCCACTACGTGAAACACGACAAGACCGTCCGTCCGGCGGACCTGCTGGACGCGGAAGGCCTGCGACAGCTCCTGAGGAGCGTCCCGACGATCTAGCGTTTCGTCCTCTAGTTGCGGTCCTTGCGCGTGCAACTACCGCAACTAGAGGACGAAACGCGGGGGTCAGGCGCGGTCGCGGACCTTGAGCGCCCAGGTCACCAGGGGGATCTGAAGCGGGACACGGGCCCAGAAGGCCGCTCGCCAGTGCTTCGGGGCCTTCCGGCGGTCGGCGTCGACGGCCATCTTCACGTTCCCCGGCAGCACCACGACGAACAGCAGCGCGGCCGCGAGCCCGCCGAGCCGCCGGGTCTTCGGGTTGGCGACCGCGGCGGCGACGCCCAGCTCGGCCACGCCGGAGCCGTAGGTCCACGCGCGCGGAGAGCCGGGGAGCTGTTTCGGGATGATGGCGTCGAACGGCTTCGGCTGGACGAAGTGCAGCACACCGGCCGCGCCGAGCAGGCCGGCGAGGAAATACGCGGGCCGCTGGGACGGCTTGGATTCCGAAGACATGCCCTGAGCTTCGCATACCGCGCTCAAGGGGAGGATCTTCGGCTATCCTCCCGACCGTGAGTGACGCGGACCAGGCCGGAGCCTGTGCATGAGGGTTCTCAAGCGTTTCCCGGTCAGGCTGAGCGACCGCCCGGACCACGAGCTCGTCGGTGTGATCCGGATGCCGGAACTGACGGTCAGCCCGCTGCGGTCGATCCTCAAACGGATCATCGGCGCGGTGCTCGCCCTCCTCGCGACCGTGCTGATCGTCTACCTCGACCGGGACGGCTACCGCGACGCCAACGGCGACGGGCTCACCTTCCTCGACAGCCTCTATTACGCGACCGTGTCGCTGTCGACCACGGGTTACGGCGACATCGCGCCCGCGACGCCGTCCGCGCGGCTGGTGAACGTCCTGGTGATCACCCCGCTGCGGGTGCTCTTCCTCATCGTCCTGGTCGGTACCACACTCGAAGTGCTCACCGAGCGCTCCCGCCAGGCGTTCAAGATCCAAAAGTGGAGGACGAAAGTGCGTGACCACACGGTCGTCGTCGGATTCGGCACGAAGGGCCGGTCGGCGGTCAACGCGCTGCTCGGGGACGAGAACGTCGAACCCGATCACATCGTCGTCGTGGACACCGACCAGCAGGCCCTCGAAGCGGCCACGTCACTCGGCCTGGTGACCGTGCACGGCTCGGCCACCCGCGCCGACGTGCTGCGCGTCGCCGGGGTGCAGCGGGCGCGCGCCGTCGTCGTCGCCCCGAACCGCGACGACACCGCCGTGCTGGTCACGCTGACCGCCCGCGAGCTGGCGCCGAAGTCGCACATCGTGGCGTCGGTGCGGGAAGCGGAGAACGTCCACCTGCTCAAGCAGTCGGGCGCGAACCAGGTCGTGGTGTCGAGCGAAACCGCCGGGCGCCTGCTCGGCATGGCGACGTCGACGCCGCTGGTGGTCGACATGGTCGAGGACCTGCTCACCCCCGAGTCCGGTCTCGCGATCGCCGAACGCCCGGTGGAACCGTCCGAAGAGGGCGGTTCGCCGCGGCATCTGCCGGACATCGTGCTGGGCGTCGTCCGCGACGGTGTCCTGTATCGGGTGGACGCGCCGCAGGCGGACGCGATCGAGCCGGGGGACAAGCTGCTGTACATCCGGAAGGTGACCTCCGCGGAGACGATCGAGCGGTAGCGGGGGACCTTTGCTATCACCCTGCCTGGACAAGTGGGCTCCTCTTGTTCTGCCGCTGCTACCGCCCAGGCGGGCTCCTGTGTTTTGCCGCGCGGTTCTGGGAGCATGGCGTTCGTGCGCAAGCGATCGGACCCCGCCAGAGGGCTCACCCCGGGGTGGAACTCCCTGGCCGTGGCGGCCGGGGTCGGCCTCCTGGTGATCTTCCTGGCGTGGTTCGCCGGGCCGGGGCTGTTCGGCATCTCGAACGAGACCAAGGGGACGACCGTGCGGGCGGAGGTCGTCGAGCCCGCGCCCTGCTCGGGCGGCGGCACCTCCGAGAAGGTCAAGTTCGAGTTCGGCGGGAAGCCGATGGAGGGTTCGCTCAACGGCTGCGGCCACGGCAAGGGCGAGCGCATCGAGGTCGTCGTCCCCGACGGCGCTTCGGGTGATGTGGTCGCCGTGCACGCGGCCGAGGCGACGGCGGGAGCGAGCGACGCGCGGCGTCCGCTCGGGCTGGCGCTGCTGGTGTTCAGCTGCTTCGCGGGCGGGATGTACGTCTTCCTGGTGGTGCGTGGGCCGCGGGTGCCGGTGACGGCCTGATCGCCAGCTACTCGACGTGACCGAGGGCGCGTGAGCGTTACCGAGGGTGAGAGGTGTGTGGAAAGAGGGACGTTCAATGTCCCTATTTCCACACACCCCACCATGACCGGACCGATCACGACGGGTCATCCAACGCCCCAAAATCCACACAGTCGGCGTCCTGGCGCTGGCAAGCCGGAATCGCCCACGGCGCTGCATCCCTCGGTGAGCGGCACCCACCCCCAAGTACGTGAAGGCCCCCTTCACTGCGCCTAGCGCAATGAAGGGGGCCTTCACGTACTTCCGAGACTCAGGAAACAGCGCTCGACGGAGCCGAGAAGGTGTTGCAGTCGGCGATCCGGTTGTTGCTCGCACCCGCCCGCCACCAGGACGCGTAGTGCGCGTTCGTCCCGTGGTCCTGGCTGCGCGAGGTGTTGTCGCCCCGGGTCTCCTGGTCGTTCCAGGCCTTGTTGTACATGTCCCGGCTGACCGTGCCGCCCTGGTCGACGTGCGCGCCGAGGAACATCCCGGAGAAGCACTGCGCCTGGAGTTCCTTGCGCCGCGACATCTCCAGCCCGGCGGGGCTGTTCTGGCCGGCGTCGTAGATCTTCTGCCAGGCCGCGTCCATCAGCCCGGCGACCTCCTGCACGTGGTGCCCGTACTCGTGCGCGAAAAGGGCCAGGTAGACGCCGGGGTTGTTGCCGTACTGGTCGGTCTGAAGGCCACGGAACGGCACGTAGAGGTTGTTCTCGCAGTAGTACGCCGCGGTCGCGATGCCCACCTGGATCGTGCCGCATTCGGTCTCGAAGCTGGCCCCGGTCGGGAAGTGCAGTGCGGGCGGGGTGAACGGCAGGTCGTAGGCGTCGAGGAACGGGCCCCAGGCGTTGTCGAGGCACTTGCCGGCCGCGGTGAAGAACGCCTCGGCGGCCTGCTGGCTGCTCTGCCACTGCGGCAGCGTGCAGACCCGGTTCCGCAGGCCGGCGTTGGGGTCCTGGAGGATCGGGTGATCGCCGAGCTTGAGGATCTTCTGCGGCCCGCTCGACGAGGACGGCGCCCTGGACGGCGACGTCGGGAACGGGTTCGTCGAGGACGAGGGCGACGAGGACCCGCTCGGCGGCAGTTCCGCCCGCGACGTCGTGTTCGGCAGCGTGCTGTAGCCCGCGTTCGCTACGTGATCGGAGTCGTCACGATTGAGTGACACGATCGCCACCAGGCCGAGGACCAGCACCGCGACCGCGCCGAGGCAGATACCGATGATCGCGCCCACGGACTTGCGCGGTGGCGGAGGCGGGAAGTGGTGCGGCGCGCCGTGCCACTGGGCAGGGTGCTGGCCGTGCACCGGCGGTGGCTGGACGGCGCCGCGTGGCGGCCACTGGCCGTGGGGCGGTTGCGTCATCAAGTCGGTCCCGGTGGTTCTAGGGGCGAACCGGGGGTACCCGGCCCGATGTTCAGCATAACGAGCTAACGGTGTCCCCACCCACAGCTCGGCTGCAGAGGGTATCCAGCGTGAGGCGAGCGGTCACCCATCAGTGTCGTCCCCCCAGCTCTGGCTGGGTGTCGGACCCTCTGGAAGAGTGGGCGCAAGCAACGTGAACGGGTAAGGGGCTGTCGCATGACGGAGACCGGCGGACCGTCCGGGCCTGAAGGCACCGAGATGCCGAAGCCGAAGGCGGGGGAACCAGCACAGCCGAAGGCGGGGGAACCAGCACAGTCGCAGGCGGACACACCGACGCCGCCGCAGGGTGAAGTGCCGCCGCCGGCGCCGGAGCAGCAGTGGCAGTCCCCGTCCGGGGCGACTCCGCTGCCGTCGTACCAGCCGCCGCAGCAACAGCAGTATCCGAACTGGAAGGTCGGTCTCGGCAGGCCCGGCGTCATCCCGCTGCGTCCGCTGAACCTCACCGACATCCTCGACGGCGCGGTCACCGCCATGCGCAAGTACTGGCGCATGGTGTTCGGTGCCGCCGCGGTCACCGCCGTGCTCACCGCGGCCATCAACCTGGTCGGGCTGCTGCTGGTCGACACCACCGCCGACCTGGAGCGGATGCGCGATCTCGGCCCGGCGGCCACCGATCAGGAACTGATGAACCAGATGCTCGGCGTCCTCGGCGGGACGCTGGCCTCGTCGTCGATCAGCCTGGTCGCCACCTTGCTCGGGACGACGGTCCTCACCGGATTCCTGACCGTGCTGATGGGCAAGGCCGTGCTGGGCAAGCCGGTCACCTTCAAGGAGGCACTGCGTGAGGCGACGCCGCGGCTGTTGCCGCTGCTCGGCCTGACCGTGCTCTACACGATCGCGATCATGGTCGCCGCGATCTTCTGCCTGCTGCCCGCGATCATCCCCTACACCTTCTGGGCGCTGGCCAGCCCGGCGTTCATCCTCGAACGCGGCACGGTGATGGAGGCGTTCCGCCGGTCGGTGAAGCTGGTGTCGGGGATGTTCTGGCGGGTCTTCGGCATCCTGCTGCTGGCCACCGTGATCTCGTCGTTCCTGGCGTCGATCATCACGATCCCGTTCAGCTTCAGCGCCTTCCTGTCCATCTTCGGCGACCTGGATCAGATGTACGTCCCGTCGACCGGCGATCTGATCCTGCAGTCGGTGGGCACGGTGATCGCGCAGACGATCGTCGGCCCCTTCACCGCGCTGGTCACCGTGATCCTCTACATCGATCAGCGGATGCGCCGTGAGGGCATGGACATCGAGCTGGCCCGCGCGGCCGGGATCGCGACGCCGCCCCCGCCGCAGGCATGGTGACGCGCTTCTTCACCGAGGTCCCGGTCGACATCGACCGGGACACCGCCCGGCTGCGCGCGGCCGAGGAGCTCTCGGGCGAGGCCTATCAGGCCGCGAGGCCGAGCTGGCTGTCCGAAGCGTTCAACTGGGTGGTCGAGAAGCTGCTGGGCTTCCTCGAAAAGGTCGACAGCGCGGTGCCCGGCGGGATCTTCGCCGTGCTGCTGCTGGTCGTGGTGCTGATCGTGCTGGTCGTGGTGATCCGGCTCAAGTCCGGTCCGCTGGCGACGTCGGCCAAGCGCGGGCGAGCCGTGTTCGCCGGGCAGCGCAAGGCTTCCGGCGAACATCGCAGGGCGGCCGAGGAGGCCGCGGCGCGCGGTGACTTCGACGACGCCGTCCGTGAGCGGTTCCGTGCCGTGGTGCGGTCCTTGGAGGAGCGCGCGCTGCTGGACGAGAAGTCGGGACGGACCGCCGACGAGGCCGCGATCGAAGCCGGACGGCTGCTGCCCGACGTCGCCGTTCCCTTGCGCGCGGGCGCCCGATCGTTCGACGACGTCCACTACGGCGGGATCCCCGCCACGGAGGCGGGCTACCGCGAACTGTCCGAATTGGACGAACGCTGCCGTCGTGCCAGGCCGGTCGCCTTGGCGGCCGGATGACCTCGGTCTCGCCCGACGCCCAGCGGATCTGGCGCGGGGTGCGGCTCCCGCTCGCCGTCGTGCTCCTGATCGTGCTGACCGGGACGCTGCTCGTCCTCCTGCGGGGCGATCAGACCACCGGCGCGCTCGAGCCGGGTTCGTACGAGCCCGCCGGAAGCCGCGCGCTGGCGACCCTGCTGGAACGCGAAGGCGTCAAGATCCCGATCGTGCGCACCGCCGCCGAGGCCAAGGGGGTCGCGCGGGGTGCGACGGTCCTGATAACCCGGCCCGAGTACGTGCCCAAGAGCGCCTTCACGGAGATCAGGCAGAACGCCGAGCACGTCGTGCTGGTGCAGCCGAGCCCCGGGACGGTCGAAGAGATCCTTCCCGGTGTGCGGGTGAACGGCCAGGCCGAGACCGAGACCCGCCCGCCCGACTGCGAGGCCGAGGATCCCGTCGCGGCGGGGAACGCGACGATGGGCGGCCTGAAGTACTCGGCCACGCAGCCGAGGGCGCGGGAATGCTACGGCGGCACGTACCTCGAAGTCCCGGGTCCACAAGGGACGGTGACCGTGCTCGGCACCCCCGCCCCGCTGACCAACGACTGGCTGGCCGACGAGGGCAACGCGGCGCTGGCGATGCGGCTGCTCGGTAAGCACGAGCGGCTGGTCTGGTACCTGCCGACGGCCGCCGACCCGTCGCTGGAGACGGAGAAGAAGCCGCTGTCCGAACTCATCCCGGCGGGCTGGTCGTACGCGGCGTTGCAGGCCGGGGTCGCGGTGGTGCTGCTGGCGCTGTGGCGTTCGCGGCGGCTGGGGCCGGTGGTGACCGAGCCGATCCCGGTCGTGGTCCGCGCGGCGGAAGCCACCGAGGGGCGGGCGAGGTTGTATCGCAAGGCGAAAGCCGCCGCGCACGCCGGGGAAACCCTGCGGGAGGCGGCCCGCGCGCGGCTCCGGCCGTTGCTGGGCCTTACCCGCGACGCCGAACCGGCCGCGCTCGTGGAGTCCGTCGCCGCGCGGACCGGCCGGGCGCCCGCGGAGATCGGCGCGCTGTTGTACGGGGAACCGCCCGCCGACGACGCCGCGCTGGTGCGGCTGGCGGACGGACTCGATGTCGTGGAACGAGAGGTGGAGCGGTCTTGAGTACCGAACAGTCCAATGTGGACGCCGCGGCCGACGCGCGGGCGGCGCTGATCGCGCTGCGTACCGAGGTCGGAAAGGCTGTGGTGGGTAACGACGCGGCCGTCACCGGGCTCATCATCGCGTTGCTGTGCCGGGGACACGTGCTGCTCGAAGGCGTGCCCGGCGTGGCGAAGACCCTGCTGGTGCGGGCGCTGGCGGCCGCGCTGGACCTGCAGACGACCAGGGTGCAGTTCACGCCGGACCTCATGCCGGGCGACATCACCGGTTCGATCGTCTACGACGCGCACAGCGGCGAGTTCTCGTTCCGCGAGGGCCCGGTGTTCACGAACCTGTTGCTGGCCGACGAGATCAACCGCACCCCGCCGAAAACCCAGTCCTCACTGCTGGAGGCGATGGAGGAGCGCCAGGTCTCCAGCGACGGCAAGACGCGGCCGTTGCCCGACCCGTTCATCGTCATCGCGACGCAGAACCCGGTCGAATACGAGGGCACGTACCCGCTGCCCGAGGCGCAGCTGGACCGGTTCCTGCTGAAGCTGACCATGCCGATGCCGTCCCGCGAGGACGAGTTCGGCATTCTTTCCCGGCACGCGCAGGGTTTCGACCCGCGTGACCTCGGCGCCGCCGGGGTCACGCCGGTCGCCGGGGCCGCCCAGCTCGACGCCGCGCGGCGCGCCGTCGCCGGGGTCACCGTGCGCCCCGAGGTGCTCGCCTACATCGTCGACGTCTGCCGGGCGACGCGCTCGCTGCCGTCCGTGCGGCTCGGCGTCTCCCCGCGTGGCGCGACCGCGTTGCTCGCCGCGACCCGGGCGTGGGCGTGGCTCGCCGGACGCGACTACGCCACCCCGGACGACGTCAAAGCCTTGGCCCGCCCGGCTTTGCGGCACCGGCTCGACCTGCGGCCCGAGGCCGAACTCGAAGGCGCGACCGCCGACGGCGTGCTGGACCGGGTCCTCGCGTCCGTGCCCGTTCCGCGCTGATGGCCGTCACCGGGCGGCTCGGGCTGCTGGCGCTCCTCGTGGCGCCGGTGGTCGGTTTCCTGCTGCCCTCGTGGGCCGGGATCGGGCTGGCCGCGGCGGTGCTGCTGCTGTTGGTGGTACTGGATCTCCTGCTCGCCGGAAGTGTGCGGCGGCTGGAATTCGCGCGCTCCGGCGCGACGTCGGTGCGGCTGGGGGAGGCGTGCGAGGTCACGCTCACCGTGGCCAATCCCGGCGGCCGTCCCGTGCGCGCGTGGCTGCGGGACGCGTGGCCGCCCAGCGCCGGCGCGGACGACCGGCACCGGCTGACGTTGCCCCCGGGCGAACGCCGGGTCGTGACCACGCGGCTCCTGCCGACCCGCCGCGGTGACCGGATCGCGGCGAGGGTGACCGTGCGGTCGACCGGGCCGCTGGGGCTCGCCGCGCGGCAGGGTTCGCACGACGTGCCGTGGACCGTGCGGGTGCTGCCGCCGTTCCACAGCCGCAAGCATCTGCCTTCGCGGCTCGCGCGGCTGCAGCAGCTCGACGGCCGCAACGCGGTGCTGATCCGGGGCCAGGGCACGGAATTCGACTCCCTTCGCGAGTACGTGATCGGGGACGACGTCCGGTCGATCGACTGGCGGGCTTCGGCGCGCGCGTCCGACGTCATGGTGCGGACCTGGCGCCCGGAACGCGACCGGCGGGTGGTGCTGGTGCTCGACACGGGCCGCGTTTCCGCCGGCCGCGTCGGCGACGCTCCCCGGCTCGACGCGGCGATGGACGCCGCACTGCTTTTGGCCGTGCTCGCCGCGCGGGCGGGTGACCGCGTCGACCTCCTCGCCTACGACCGGCAGGTCCACGCCGCGGTCCAGGGATCGTCGGAGCTGTTGCCCGCCTTGGTGAACGCCATGGCCCCGCTCGAATCGTCGCTGGTCGAGACCGACGCGTGGGGGATGGTCGCGGAGGTGCTGCGGCGGACCCGGCGGCGCGCGCTGGTCGTCCTGCTGACCGGGCTCGACGCGGCGCCGCTGGAAGAAGGCCTGTTCCCGGTGCTGTCGAAGCTGACTTCGCGGCACCAGCTGATGATCGCCTCGGTCGCCGACCCCCGGGTCGCCGAGATGGCGGCGGGCCGTGGCGACGCGGAAGCCGTCTACGACGCGGCCGCGGCCGAGCGTGTGCTGGCCGAACGGCGCCAGGTCACCGCGCGGCTGGCGCGGCACGGGGTCGAGGTCGTCGACGCCGTGCCCGAGGATCTGCCGCCGCGGCTGGCGGACCGGTATCTCGCGTTGAAGGCGGCCGGGCGGCTTTGATGGCGGGCTGAACCCGATGGAGTGGTGACGGTTGGCGGAGGCGGTCGTGGGCGGTTAGCTCGGAAGGAGATCCGGACCGACACGATTGGGGCTCAGGCTTGCGCAGGTTCGTGCTGTTCTTCGCGGTGGTTTCGGTGATGCTGTCCGGGGTGCCCGCTTCCGCGCAGCCGGCCGGGACACCGGTCCACCTCGCCGACGGGGGCGGCACCCTCTCCTTGGCCGCGGCCGACGGCAAGCTCGCCCTCGCCGACGCGAAGGACGCGGGCGCGCAGTGGGTGTACGACAAGACCGCGCTTTCGTACCAGCATGTCGCGAGTGGACAGTGCCTTTCGGCGATCAGCCCGGTCGACGGTGTCGGCGTCAAGCTCGTGGCGTGTGACGGCAAGGACCGGCACCAGCAATGGCGTCGCAACGCCGGGCTGCCCGGGCTGGTGCTGCTGGCGAACGTGGCGACGGCCCGGTGCCTGACCGCGGAGGCGCCGGTCGCCGGGGCCCGGCTCTACCAGGAGGTGTGTTCGCTGTCCGGACTCTCCAACACCTGGGCGGCCGGCGTGCGGACACTCGCGATCCTGTCGGGGAACGGGCAACGGCTGTCGACGAAGACGCCCGGTCAGCCGTTCGTGGTGCGCGTGGTCGGGGAGAACGGCCAGCCCGCGGCCGACGTGCCGGTGAACTTCTTCGTCCGCGCGGCGCGGCCGAAGAACGTGCTGGTCTTCGAAGGCGGTGCCGAGACGGCGACCGCGAAGACCGGGGCCGACGGTTCGGCGGCGAGCCCGAAGATCGTGCTGACCGAACCCGGCGAGTTCGAGATCCGGTTCACGGGCAGCGCGAGCCTGGAGGACGGGAACAGCATCACCTTCGAGGGCAGCTGCACCTGCTGAGCAAGTGGTAGCAAAGGTCCCTTGCTTTCTTTCCGCAGGTCAGGGCCTCGGCGGGGCTGCCGGGGACGTCGCGAAAGCCACTTTCGGGACGTCAGACGTCGCGAAAGTGGCTTTCGCGACACGGGGCCGCGGCGCAAGTGGTAGCAAAGGTCCCTTGCTCTCTTTCCCCAGGTCAGCCGGCTTCCGGCCGCGCGTCTCCGGCGTAACGCCAGTCGACGTCGCCCACTTCGCCCGCCTTCGCGGCCCGGCGCCCGACGACGAAGACGTAGAGCAAGAAGGCGACCTCCGCGACCACCCCGATCCCGATCCGCGCCCAGGTCGGCAGGCCCGACGGGGTCACGAAACCCTCGATCACGCCGGAGATCAGCAGCACCACGGTCAGCCCCAGCGCCATCACCACGACCGACCGGCCCTGCTCGCCGAGCGCCGCCGTCCGGGAACGGCGTCCCGGGTCGATGACCGTCCAGCCGAGCTTCAGCCCCGTCCCGGCGGCGACGAACACCGCGGTCAGCTCCAGCAGACCGTGCGGCAGGATCAGGCCGAAGAACACGTCGAGCCGTCCGGCCGACGACATCAGCGCCGCGCCGATCGCGAGGTTCAGGGAGTTCGCCCAGAGCGCGTAGATCACCGGGACCCCCAGCACCACGCCGAGGAACAGGCAGGTCGCGGCCACCCACGCGTTGTTGGTCCAGACGCGCGCGGCGAAGGACCCCGCGGGATCGGACGAGTAGTACGTCTCGTATTTCCCGCCCGGCGCCGTCAGGTCCTTGAACTCCTCCGGCGAGGCCAGCGACGCGAGCACCTGCGGGTCACCGGCGATCCACACCGCCGCGATCGCCATCACCGCGATCGACGCCGCCGCCGACGCGAGCCACCAGCGCCGGCTCAGGTACAGCGCCGCCGGGAACCGCTGGGTGAAGAAGAGGCCGAACTCGCGCCACGCCGGGCTGTGCGAACCGGTGACGGCCGAGCGGGCCTTCGCGACCAGACCGGACAGCTGCGCGACGAGCACGGGATCGGGCGCGACCGAGCGGATGATCGACAGATGTGTCGCGACGCGCTGGTACAGCGTCACCAGCTCGTCGGCGTCCGGGCCGCTGAGCTTCCCGGCGCGGCCGACGAGCTCGCGCAGCCGGTTCCATTCGGCCTGATGCGCGGCGACGAACACGTCCACGTCCAACTCGGAGCCCTCCCGGCGATCGTCCTTGGTCGCCCAGCCTATTCGTCACTACGCTTGCTCGGTGGAACAAGAGTCCGAACTCGTCACCGGCGAGGCCGTCGTCCTGGACGTCCGCGCGGCGAAACTGGCCAGCCGCGGGCTCGCCATGATGCTCGACGTCGCGCTCCAGCTCATCGCGCTGATCATCGCGATGCTGGTGCTGAGCCAGGTCGCCGCGTTCGGTGACGAAGCGCTGGCGCTGACCCTGTTCCTGGTGACCGTCGTGCTGATCATGGTCGGCTACCCGGTGCTTTCCGAGACTCTGAGCCGCGGCCGCACCCTCGGGAAGATGGCGCTCGGCCTGCGGGTGGTCCGCACCGACGGTGGCCCGGTGCGGTTCCGGCACGCGCTGGTGCGCGGGCTCGCCGGGTTCTTCATCGACTTCTGGGCGCTCGGGATGCTCGGCGTCGTGGCGGTGGTCACGTCGCTGCTTTCGCCCAACGGCCGCCGCGTCGGCGACTACCTCGCGGGCACGCTGGTGATCCGGGAACGCATGCCCGCCGCCAGGACGCCGTACGTCGGGATGCCGCCGCAGCTGGCGTACTGGGCCTCACAGCTGGACCTGACCCGGCTTTCGAACGATCTCGCGCTGGCCGTCCGGCAGTACCTGAGCCGGACGAGCGAGCTTCGCCCCGAAGCGGTCGAAGCGCTCGGGTACGGGCTGGCGCACCAGGTCGCGGAGGCGATCGGGGCGCCGGTGCCGCCGGACGTGCCGTCGTGGGCGTACCTGTCGGCTGTGCTGGCGGAGCGACGGCGGCGAGACCAGGCGAAGCTGCAACCGCCGGTCCAGTACGGACAGCCCATGCCCGCCGCGCCGGGGCCGCAGGCCTATCCACAGCCGACCGCTCCCGCTCCCGCTCCCGCTCCCGCGCCTCCGCCGGCTCCGGAGAACCCCTTCACGCCGCCGGGCTGACCTGCCCCAAAGTCCGCGAAGGCCTCCTTTCCTACACTCAAAGGCAATGCCAGGAACTTAAGCTGGCGATACCCCATGCTTACCGCTGTCCACAAAGGACGGCTGCCACGGCGAATTGTCTTATTAGTACCTGGTTGGTCGAGTTGTGCAGTACGTGAAGGCCCCCTTCATTGCGCCTAGCGCAATGAAGGGGGCCTTCACGTACTCCGACCAACCGAACGACGCGAGACCACGACCACTTCCCGCGGATGCCACAGCCAGAGTCACCCCGCCGTCCCTGGATCGCGACCCGACCAGGGGAAATACGCCAGAAACCCAACCGCCCCGCCGACCTTGAGTTCCTGGCATCGACCCTCAAAATAGGGAAGGAGGCCTTCACGGACCGGTCAGGAAACGTCGGCCGACTTCGCCGCCCAGGTGTTGCACTCGAACATCCGGTTCTTCTGCGCGCCGTGCTGCCACCACGAGACCGCGTGCGCGTCGGAGCCGTGGTCGCGCGGGCCGCCGTTGTGGTCGCCGCGGTCCTGGGTCTGCCAGGCGTCGCGATACATCGCCTGGTCGACCGAGCCGCCGCGCCCCACCGTCGATCCCAGGAACGTCCCGGAAAGACACTGCGCCGAAAGCTCGTTGCGCCGCGACATCTCCAGGCCCGCCGCCGAATCGGTGCCCGCTTCGTACCGCGCGGTCCAATAAGCCTCCGAAATACCGGAAAGCGCTTGGATGTGGTGCGCGTACTCATGGGCGTAGAGGGCCAGATAAACCCCTGGCCGGTTGCCGTACTGGGGGACCTGAAGGCCTTCGTACGGCATGTAAAGCGTCTCGTTCTGCGAGCAGTAGAACGCCGCCACGGAACCATTGCTGGCGTCGCCGCAGGGGCTCGACCAGTTCTTGCCGGACGGGTACTTCACGGTCGGGACCCGGAACGGCAGCTTCGTGTAGTCCATGACCTGCCGCCAGACGCTGTCCAGACAGGGCCGCGCGCTCTCGAAGAAGGCCGCTGCCGCGTCCGGGTTGTTCGCCCAGCGCGCGAGGTTGCACGGCTGGTTCGGCAGGCCGACCCGGGAATCGAGCCACAGCGGGTTGTCCGCCAGTTTGAGATGCGGCCGCGGGCCGGACGGCGCGCGGCTGGCCGACGTCTCACGCGTCGAACCCGCCGAAGTCTCGCGTGCGGTGGTCGAATCGCGCGATCGGGTGCTCGTGGTCGACGTGTCGCTGGAGGTGGTCGTCGTGTAGTCCGAAGAGGAAGCCGACGTCGTCGGATAGCTCGAGTATCCGACGTCCGCGACGTGGCGCGACCCGCCGTTGGCGATGGTGACCACCATGAGCAGGCCGCCCATCACCGCCATCACGGCCACGATCGCGATCGCCGCGATCACCCCGCCGTTCGACTTCTTGGCTTGGTATCCCCCGTAAGGCGTGAACGCGGGCTGCGCGAACCGCGGACCGTACGGAAGCCGCGGAGGCGCGACGGCGCCGGGCTGGAACGGGACCGGCGCGCCGATCCGTGGCGGCGGCAAGGGAGCCGCGCCCGGCGGGGGCAGCGGCAGGCCACCGCTCGGCGGGCCAGGCCGGAAGGGCGGCGGCTGCGAAACCGGCGGCCGGGGGCGACCGGGCGGGACCGGACCCGGCCGGTTCGGCGGAGGCATCGGCGGGCCACCGCGCGGCGGCAGCGGACGCGCTCCCGGCGGCGGAAGCGGACGGCCACCTTGCGGCGGTCGTGGCGGCGGAGTCGGCCGGCGCCGCGGATCGGGCGGGCCGGGCGGCTGCTGGTTCATCGAGTGGATCCCCCATGCGTTCGGCAACGCCGTTCGCCCAGGTGGCGGATTCGGCGTTTCGGCGGTCAGCATAGATCGGCTGGCCTAGAGTGTGTGGCTGTGTTGACGAAATGGGGGACGGCGGTCGTGGCCGTCGCGGCGAGCACGGCCTTGATGGCCCCGCCGTCGGATACGAACGTTCCGGAGGCGCCCGCGGCGGGCCCTTCGCTGACGAACGCGCCGCAGTTGCCGAAGCCGCCGCCGATCGGCGCGCGCGGTCAGCTCGGGCTGCTCCAGCCGCCGAGCGGCGCGGCCGCGAACGTCGCGGTGAAGGTGGAACGCGACGGTTCGCTGTCGATCACCGAGCAGGTGACCGTCCCGGGCGGACAGCATCTCGTGCGCCGGATTCCCTTGAAGGTTCCCGCCGGCGAGGAGCAGGACCGTGTGTACGTCGTCCGTGACGTCTCGGTCGAGGGCACGGGCAGGGCGGAGCCGAACGGCGAACAGCTGGTCGCCACCTTCGACGGCGGGGCGGCCACGCTCAAGTACAAAGTGGACGGAGCGGTCGCGGACGTCGACGGCGCGCAGCAGGTCCGCTGGCAGGTCGCGAGCGGCTGGGACGGCGAGCTGTCCCGGGTGTCCGCTTCGTTCAGCGCGCCGACGCGTGAGATGCCCACAGTGGACTGTTTCGCCGGGCCGCTCGGTTCGGACAGGCAGTGCTCGCTCGCGGAGACCGATCACAGCGGCGTCGTCCGCGTCGAGCAGGACAAACTCCCGGCGGGCGAACGGGTCGACATCGCCGTCCAGCTCCCGGCCGGCACGGTGCCCGCGAACGCGCGGTTCGAGCAGATCGCCACGGTCGGCGGCGCGTTCGCCCTCACCACCCTCGCCGGCCTCGGTTTCGGCGCGCTGGCACTGATCCTGATTCTCGGCGCGCTCGCCATCTGGTCGCTGCGCCGCCTGGACAGGGGCGCGCTCACCGCGGGCACCGGTCCGGTCGACGTCCTCATGCGCGAAGGCGATCGGGTCTCGTTCGCCTCGCCCGACGGTGTCCTGCCGGGACAGGTCGGCACCGTCGTCGACGAGACGGTCGACGTCGTGGACGTCAGCGGCACGGTGGTCGACCTCGCGGTCCGCAACTACCTGTGGATCGCCGAGGTCCGCGGGGCGGGCACGGTCGACTGGCGGATCGCGCGCCGCAACGCGCCGGACGAGCACCTCGCCGCCTTCGAACGCGAGATCTACACCGCGATCCTGCCCGAGGGCACCGATTCCGCGCTGCTGTCGGAACTCCGCGGCCGCGGCACCGTCGATCTCCGGGTCGCGGGCGAGGCGATGTACGCCGACGTGGTGCGCAAGGGCTGGTTCTCGCGCCGTCCGGACAAGGGCAAGGGCAAACTCACCTGGGCGGGAATCGGCCTGATCGCGCTCGGCCTCGTGAGCACCGCCGTCCTGACGTTCACCGTCGGGCACGCGCTGCTCGGTGTCGCGGCCGTGCTCGCCGGGGTCGCCGCGTTGCTGGGCGCTTCGTGGGTGCCGCCGCGGACCTCGCGCGGCAGGCGACTGGTCGGGCAGGTGCGCGGGCTGCTCGAATACCTGCACACCGTCAAGGTCGCCGACATTCCGGTGGGGGACCGGGAAATGGTGTTCTCCCGGTCGCTGCCGTACGCCATCGTGCTCGGTGACGTCGAGCGCTGGCTCCGGACGTTCGAGGGGCTCGACCCGTCGGCGGACGGCTCGGCCGGGCTGTACTGGTTCGGCGGTCTCGAAGGCGACCGGGACCTGCGCCGGTTCGCCGCGCACCTCCCGTCGTTCCTGTCCGCTTTGGACGGTCTGCTCGCCGAATCCGGGCACCTGCGCTCGCTCCGCCCCGAACCGGTCCCCGCCTGACGTGAATACTTGCACACGCAAGTACCGCGTCCAGAGGACGAAATGCGTGCTGTTGCCGGTGCTTCTCCTGCTGGTGCTGGGCGCGGCACCGGCGGGGGCGCAGGACGAACCGCAGCTGCCCTCGCTGCCGAACAGCGCGGAGATCTCGCTCAAGGTGGAACGCGACGGCGCGTTCTCGGTCGTCGAGGCGGTGTCCGTGCCGAGCGAGGGCACGATGACCCGCCGGATCCCGCTCCGCACGGCCGCTCCGCACAACCGGGACCGGATCATCGGCATCCGCGACGTCGTCATCGAGGGCGCGGGCAACGCCGAGCTGACCGAAGACGAGTTCACCGTCAAGCTCAAGGGCGGCACCTCGATCGTCCGGTACACAGTGGACGGTGTGGTTTCCGAAGCGGAGGGCCTGACGCGGGTGAGCTGGCAGCTCGCGGGCGGCTGGGACACCCGGCTCGAACTCGTGCGGGCGAGTTTCGCCGCGCCGTCCGTCCCGAACGCGGTCGCCTGTCACGCCGGGCCCGAGGGGGCTCGCGCGCGCTGCGGTACCGCCCAGATCGCGCATTCCGGGCTGACCAGGTTCAGCCAGCAGAACCTCGCGGCCGGGCAGCGGATGGAGATCTCGGTCGAGCTGCCCGGCGGGACCGTCCCGGAGAACGCGCGCCTGGAGCCGTCGAAGACCTTCGCCGGTGCGTTCGTGCTCACCGCTCCGGTCGGCTGGGCCTGGTTCGGCTTCGCGTTCGCGCTGGTCGTGGCCGCCGCGGTGGTGGTACTGCTGCGGAGGCGGGACGAGCACCCGGGCGAAGCGCTCCCAGTCCGCCTGCTCACCGGGAACGCGTTCTCGTCACCCGACGGTGTGCTGCCCGGCCAGGTCGGGACCGTTCTCACGGGGCGCGCCGACGCCGTCGACCTGGCCGCGACGGTCGTCGACCTCGCCGTCCGGAACTACCTCTGGGTGAGCGAGGAGCCCGGCGACCTGGCCACCTGGCGGCTCGTCCGCCGCAACCCGCCCGACGACCAGCTGACCGCCTACGAACGCGCGGTCTTCGACGCGCTGCTGCCCGGCGAGCGCGAGTCCGTGCCGCTGCCGGAGATCCAGTCGGCGCGGATCGGCATCGAAACGGTGCGAGCCGCGCTGGACGACAGCGTCGTCGAACGCCGCTGGTACTCGCTGCTGCCCGGCAGGCTGTCCCGCGCCGGCCTGCGGATCTGCTTCTACGGTCTGTTCCTCACCGTTCTGCTGGCCTTGACCGTCGGCTACGCCCAGTTCGGCCTGATCGTCATCGCCGCGGGCGCGGTACTCGCCGTCGCCGCCCGGTGGCTGCCGGTGCGCACCGGCGCCGGTGTCGAGCTGCACCGGCGGCTGCTCGGCGTTCGCGAGGCGCTGCTGGCGACCAAGGCGACGGACGTCCCGAAGCTCGAACGCGAGGTGCTTCTTTCCCGGGCACTGCCGTACGCGCTCGCTTTCGGCGAACAAGAACCCTGGGTCGCCGGATTCGCCGAGCTCAAGGGTCCGCCCAAGATCTACTGGTATGGCAAGGAAGATGGCGACGAGGTCCCGATCGAGCGGGTGGGCGACTTCACCGCCGCGCTAGTGGGAACCTTCGCCGCGACCCGCCAGGGTCGTCGCCTGGAGGCCTGAGTAGCCCGTAGGGTGGTGCGCATGGCCGATCCCGAGCTTGTCCGATTCACCCTCGACAACGGTCTGCGCGTGGTGCTCGCACCCGACGCGACCGCTCCGGTGGTGGGTGTCAGCGTCCACTACGACGTGGGCTTCCGTTCCGAGCCCGAAGGGCGCACCGGTTTCGCGCACCTCTTCGAGCATTTGATGTTCCAGGGGAGCGAGAGCCTGGAGAAGCTCGCGCACTTCCGGTACGTCCAGTCGAGTGGTGGCAGCTTCAACGGCTCCACCCATCCGGACTACACGGACTACTTCGAGGTCCTCCCCGCCGCGGCTCTCGAGCGCGCCCTGTTCCTCGAAGCGGACAGGATGCGGGCGCCGAAGCTGACGCAGGAGAACCTGGCCAACCAGATCGACGTGGTCAAGGAGGAGATCCGCCTCAACGTGCTGAACCGGCCGTACGGCGGGTTCCCGTGGATCCTGCTCCCGCCGGTGCTGTACTCCACGTTCCCCAACGCGCACAACGGTTACGGCGGTTTCGAGGATCTCGAACAGGCCACCCTGGACGACTGCGCGGCCTTCTTCGACACCTACTACTCGCCCGCGAACGCGGTGCTGACCGTCGCCGGTGACTTCACCGTCGAGGAGGCCCGCGAGCTGATCGAGAAGCACTTCGGCGACGTGCCGCACCGGCCCGCGCCGCAGCGTCCGTCGTTCGCCGAGCCCGCCCCCGAGGGCGAGCTGCGCGGCGAGCACGTGGACCCGCATGCCCCGCTGCCCGCGGTCGGCGTCGGCTACCGCATGCCGGACCCGATCAACGACCTCGACGGCTACCTGGCGAACCTCGTGCTCGCCGGCGTGCTGACCGACGGCGACGGCTCCCGGCTGCAGCAGCGTCTGGTGCACCGTGAGCCGCTGGTGGTCGACATCGGCGCGGGCGCCGGGCTGTTCGGCCCGTTCGAGGCCCGCGACCCGGACACGTTCACCATCACCGCGATCCACCCGCACGAGGTGAGCACCGATCAGGTCCTCACCGCGCTGGACGAGGAGCTGGAGAAGCTGGCGGCCACGCCGCCGGAGGACCAAGAGCTCAAGAAGGTCACCGCGCGCTGGGCCGCGAGCCTGCACTCCGAGCACGACAAGCTGGTGTCCCGCACGCTGGCCCTCGGCTCGTTCGAGCTGCTGTACGGCGACGCGTCGCTGGTGTACCGGCTCGCCGAGAAGATGTCGGCGGTCACCGCGGAAGCCGTTTCGGCGGCGGCGAAGGCGCTGCGGCCGGATTCGCGCGCCGTGCTCGTCGTCCGCCCGGGTAGTGGATCTTCAGACCAGGAAGGTACCGAGCAGTGAGCGCACCGCACCGCACCGCCGAGGAGATCGGCCGCACGGCTGCCGGGCCGCGTCCGGTCCCTTCGCTGGGGACACAGCGCGCCGCCGCCGATCTGTCCCATGTGGACACCACGCTGAGCAACGGGCTGCGGGTGCTCGCCGTCCGCAAGCCCACCGTGCCGCTGGTCGAGCTGCGCGTCTGGATCCCGTTCGCCGGGGAGGACAAGCTGCACCCGGCCACCGCCGAGGTGCTGGCCGAAACCCTGCTGACCGGGACCGCCCGCCGCGACCGCATCGAGATCGACGCCGACCTGGCGCTGATCGGTGGCGACCTCGCGTCCGGCGTCGACCCGGAGCGCCTGATCATCACCGGCACCTCGCTGGCCGACGGCCTGCCGACGATGCTCGACGTCCTCGCCGACGCGCTCACCGGCGCGTCGTACGCGGACGCCGAGGTCGAGCGGGAACGCGAGCGGCTCATCGAGCGGATCGCCGTCGCCCGCACGCAGCCGAGGACCATCGCCCGCGAGGCACTGCAGAAGCACCGCTACGGCGACCACCCGGCCGTGCGCGAGGTCCCGCAGGCCGAAGATGTTGCGGTCGTGACGCCGGAACAGGTTCGCGCGCTGCACCGGGCTTCGGTGCTGCCGCGGGGATCCGTGCTGGTGATCGTCGGCGACATCGACCCCGAGAGCGTCATCGGTGACCTGGAGAAGGCGTTCGGCGGCTGGGCTTCGGATCGCTCCGCCGTCCGCCTGCCCGTGCTGCCCGAGCTCACCGGCGGCAATGTCCTGCTGGTGCCGCGGGCCGGTGCCGTGCAGTCGCAGATCCGGCTGTCCGCGCAGACCGTGTCGCGCACGGACCCGCGGTATCCGGCGCTGCAGCTGGCGAACCTCGTCTACGGCGGGTACTTCTCCTCGCGGCTGGTCGAGAACATCCGCGAGGACAAGGGGTACACCTACAGCGCGCACTCCGGGTTCGAGTTCACCGACCAGACCGCCGTGGTGAACGTCGACGCGGACACCGCGACCGACGCGACCGCCGCCGCGCTGCTGGAGACGCGGTACGAGCTGGCCAGGCTCGGTCTCGTGCCGCCGACCGCGGAAGAGGTCGAGTCGGTGCGCCAGTACGCGATCGGTTCGCTGGTCACGGCGGCGTCGTCGCAAGGCGGCCTGGCCGCGCAGCTGTCCGCGCTCGCCGCGACCGGGCTGGGCGTCGAATGGCTCGCCGGACATCCGGAGCGCCTCGCCGCGGTCACCGCCGAAGACGTCGCGAACGCCGCGCTGGAGTTCTTCGCGCCCAAGCGGTTCACCGGTGTCGTCGTCGGCGACGCCGATGTCCTCGCGCCGAAGCTGACGGCGCTGGGCGACGTGACCGTCGGGGAGCCGGCCGAATGAGGTACGAAGGAGGCCGTTCGTGGTCCTGACTCGCGGCACCCGAACGAGCCAAAGAGCGCGCTCCGGTCGTGAGACCCCGCGATCGTGGCGGCAGGGCGCCTCTTGCCGAGGCGTGAGTGCTCGTCGTATGCCGCGCCCTGGCGACGCGATCGCGGTGGCGCGCACACTCGCGGAAGGAACAGCCTGATGGAGACGCCGTTCGGGTTGGGGGCGCTCCCGACGCTTTCGCGCTCCACGGCGGACCGTCAGGAATCCTTGCGCACCAACCCGGACAGGCTCGCCGAGCGCTGGCCGAACGCCCGGGTCGTGCTGCTCGACGAGCACGCGCGCACCCCGGTGGTGGAGGGTTCCGGCAGGCTGGCCACCCGCAAGTCGCAGGACTTCGGCACCGAGCCGCCCGCCGAGGCGGTCTTCCTGGGGGAGTGGCAGGGCACCGACTACTGGTCGATGCCCGGCCGCCCCGCCGGGGAGACCGAGACCGTCGAAATGGCGGGCAGCTGGGGTGTCGTGGAACAGGTGGCCCGGCATGACGGCGAGATCTGGGTCGACCTGCGCGGCTACGGCGACCTGCTCGACGACACGTCGGCCGGGCTCTTCACCACGGCGCAGGCGCTGCAGGCGTGGCGGCGGCAGGCTAAGTTCTGCACGCGCTGCGGTAGTGCGACCGAGCTGATCCAGCTGGGCTGGGCGAGCAAGTGCACCGGCTGCGGCCGGGAGGAGTACCCGCGCACCGACCCGGCCGTGATCTGTCTCGTGCACGACGACGCCGGCGTCAACGGTGAGCATGTCCTGCTGGCGCGGCAGCCGATCTGGCCGCCGGACCGGTACTCGATCCTCGCCGGTTTCGTCGAGGCGGGGGAGTCGCTCGAAGGCTGTGTCGAGCGGGAGATCCGCGAAGAGGTCGGCGTCGAGGTGCGCGACGTACGTTATCTCGGCAGCCAGCCGTGGCCGTTCCCGCGGTCGATCATGCTCGGCTTCACCGCGCGGGCGGACATCACCGCTCAGCTGGTGCCCGCCGAGGGCGAGATCGAAGAGGCGTTCTGGGTTTCGCGCGAGGAGGTGCGGGCCGCCTTCGCGAACAGTCAGCTGCGGAACGCGGGCGCCGTGCCGACGCCGATCGCGGGCGGGACGCGGCAGCTGGTGCTGCCGGGCAACTCGTCGATCGCGCGCGTGATGCTGGCGGCCTGGGCCGGGGTCTGACCGGCCGGCGGGTAGCAAGGGACCTTTGCTACCACTTCACGGACTCGATAGTCGCAACTGCACCAGCAGTCACAACGGTTGCGCGTGAAGGCCCCCTTCCCTCGGCTCAGCCGAGGAAACTCGACCTTCACACCTTGCCGAGTACATGAAGGCCCCCTTCCTTGCGCTAGACGCAAGGAAGGGGGCCTTCATGTACTCACGCGATCGCGTTGTTGACGGCGGTGACGATCTCGGCGGGATCGTCGACCGTGAGCACGAGCCGGTTGAAGTCCTCGGCCTCGTCGAGGGTGATGACGACCGTGCGCTCGAACCCGGAGACGTTCCAGAACTGCCGGTCGCCGTCGGCGTGAAAGGTGCCGGAGAGTTTGCCGGGGATCCGGAGACCCGGCCCGCGCCAGCCCTTCGGCTCGTCGCGCATGCCCGGGTCGTGGGTCGCGCCGCGTACGTGGGCGAGCGGGAATTCCAGCCGCCGCTTGAACGACCAGACCTTGTCTATCCCCACGGGTTCGACCACGAGCCGGTCGCCGTTGATGGTGACCCGGTTGTTGCTCATGCCTTTTCTCCTTCGTCGTCGTTGCCCGGCACGAGGGCGCGGGCCAGCAGCCGTCGCCCCAGCTGGGCGGGGGTCGTCCCGAGGTCCTGGATGACGGCCCCGGCCCGCGTGCGTAGCCGCTCGTCGGTGGGGGCCAGTTCGAGCAGCGCGATCAGCAGGATGTCGAGCTGCTCGTCGCGGTCGGCGCCGACGTGCTCCAGCACCCGGGCGAACAACCCGTGCTTGCTGCCGAACGCGCCGTACAGGCTCCCCCGGTGGACACCCGTCGCCTCGACGAGGTGATCGACCGACGTCGCGTGGTATCCCCGCTGCCGGAAGACCGCCGCCGCGGCTTCGATCGCTGTCGTCTCGTCGAACTGGCGTGGTCGGGCCATGGGTTTGAGAATAGTCATTCAAGAATGACCGGTCAAGAACTCCCGGCGAAGGTTGGTGATTCGCCCTCAAGGCGGTGTCGTGCCCGCTATCCTCCTGCTGTCCGTTTCCAGGACCATCGAGTAGGACACTGGGGAAAACATGAAGAACACCTTGCGGCGGTTCGCCGTCGCCGGAGCCGCCGTGGCGGCCTTCGCCTCGATCAGCGCCGTGACCGCGGGTGCGGCGCAGGCCTCGGACTACGAGTACTTCGGTTCGTACAGCCAGGAGGACTGCGGGATCACCGGCCACCACGGCCAGATCGCCGGGGACTGGGACGGGTGGATGTGCTACCCCTCGCCCACGTTCCCCTGGGTGTACGACCTGTACGTGCAGCCCAACTTCTGATCCACCGCCGCGTCACCGAAGGGCCGCCCGGGAGGCTTCGAACCTCCTGAGCGGCCCTTCGTCGTTCGGCCAGGACCACTCGCCAGGCAGGTCCGCCCGAACGGCCACCCTCCGCGCCGGTACGTATACCCGCTGTGTGGAACACGGCAAGCGTTACCTCCCCGTTTCCCGACCCCGTTGACGGCTGTGGCTCGGCTCACTACAGTCCCCGGAAACCGTCTGTAAAGTTTCCTAACGAAGTCGGGAGCGAGCCCAAGTGCGAGCCGGCAGTCCGCGAATGCTGCGCGAGATCAACGATCGCGCGGCCATCGAGGTCCTCCTCAGGGACGGCCCGCTGACGCGCTCCGAGCTCGAGGTCGCCATCGGCCTGTCGAAGCCCGCGACGGCGCAGCTGCTCACCCGCCTCGAGCAGGACGACGTCGTCATCAAGGCGGGCGTCCGCGGCGGCGGTCGCGGCCCGAGGGCTCAGCTCTGGCAGGTCAACGGCGGCGTCGCCTACGTCGCGGCCGTGGACCTGACGCCGCAGCAGGCCGATTTCGTGGTCGCCGACGTCACGGGCGCGGTGCTCGCCGAGTACCAGGTCCCGCTGCCGGTCCACGAGGGCGCGGACGTCGTCGGCACGTTCGGCGCGGCGCTCACCAGCGTCGCGAACAGCGCCGGGCTCGCCGCCACCGATCTCCGCCACGTCGTCATCGGCGCGCAAGGCGCCTTCGACCCCCGCACCGGCTTGCTCTCCTCGGCGCCCCACATCCCCGGCTGGCTCGGTTTCGACGTGCCACGCAGGCTGAGCCGGGAACTCGGCGTCGAGGTCACCATCGAGAACGACGTCAACCTCGTCGCGATCGTGGAGATGACGGTCGGCCAGGCCGTCGGGCTCGACGACTTCGTGATGATCTGGCTCAGCGACGGCGTCGGCGGCGCGGTGGTGGTCGGCCGCAGGCTGCTGCGCGGCGCGACCGGCGGTGGCGGCGAGATCGACTGGATGCGCGTTCCCGATCCGGTTTCCGTTGCCACGCCGAAGGAAAAGCCGCGCGCGGGGGATCGCTTCGGTGATCTCGTCGCCTCTCCGGCCGTCGTCGAGCTGGCCGCCGCGCATGGCATCGAGGCCGAAACCGGCGCGGACGCCGTCTTCAAGGCCCGCGAGCGAAAGAACGAAGCCTTCCTCGACGACCTCGCCCGCCGTGTGGCGGGCGGAGCGGCTGGCCTGATCGCGGTCGTCGACCCCGAACTCGTGCTCCTTTCCGGTGACACCAGCCGGGCCGGGGGCGACGAATTCGCCGCGCTGGTCGCGAAAAGGCTGCACGAACTGGTCCTGCCCCGCACCCCCGTCGGGGTCGCTTCGGTGCAGGGCAACGCGGTTCGCGCGGGCGCGCTGCAATCGGCGCTCGCCACCGTCCGCCGGGACGTCTTCGGCGTCAACACCCCTTCGCTCCTCGGGCCCGGGCGGTCCGGGGCGGGAGAGCCAAATCCGATCGTGGCGATCCCGGATTCACGAACAGAACCACCGTCTCCCGCCCCAACCAACTAGGAGGAGGGTCATGAGTTCCACGACCCAGGTTCGGAGAAGCGGCCGCCGTTGGCGCGGCTCGATAGTGCTCGGCGCGGTCACCGTCGCCGCGCTGGTGTCCGCCTGTTCGGGCGCCGCAAGCGGCCCGAACGGCGGGTCGGGCGACGCGGCGGCCGCCCCGGCCGCGGACGCGAAGCTCACGCTGACCGTCTACAGCAAGTTCACCGACCGCGAGTACAACGTGGTCACCGCCGGGCTCAACAAGCTCAAGGCGAAGTTCCCGAACATCGAGATCAAGCACGAAGGCCAGCAGGACGACGACAAGATCACCCAGTCGATCCGCGGTGGCAACCCGCCGGACGTGGCGATCTCGTTCTTCACCGACAACCTCGGCGCGTGGTGCTCGACGGGCAGCTTCCAGGATCTCAAGCCCTACATCGACCGCGACAAGATCGACCTTTCGCAGATCCCGGACGCGGTGCGCAGCTACACCGAATTCCAGGGCAAGCGCTGCGCCATGCCGCTGCTCGCCGACGTCTACGGCTTCTACTACAACAAGGACATGTTCGCGGCGAAGGGCATCACGTCGCCGCCGAAGACGACCTCGGAACTGTTCGAGGCCACCAAGAAGCTGACCGAGTTCAACCCGGACGGCTCCATCAAGGTCGCCGGTTTCCTGCCGTCGATGCCGTTCTACGCCAACATGGCGCAGTACTGGGCCCCGAACTTCGGCGCCACCTACATCGGCCCCGACGGCCAGTCGCACCTCGCCGACAGCCCCGAGTGGAAGGCGATGTTCGACTTCCAGAAGCAGCTCGTGGACTTCTACGGCGGCCACGCCAAGGTCGAGCAGTTCAAGGCCGGTCTCGGCGAGGAGTACTCGGCGGACCACGGTTTCCAGCGCGGCAAGCTCGCGATGATGATCGACGGCGAGTACCGCACCGCGTTCATCAAGGACCAGGCGCCGGAGCTCAAGTTCGGCACGGCGGCCCCGCCGGTGCTCGACAGCAAGCCCGACCGCTACGGCGGCGCGTTCACCACGGGCACGATCATCGCGATCCCCAAGGGCGCCAAGAACCCCGGCGCGGCCTGGGAACTGATCAAGCAGGTCACCCTCGACACGGCCACGCTGGTCGAGCTGTCGAACGGCCTGAAGAACGTCCCGAGCACCAAGGCCGCGCTGACCGACCCGAAGCTCGAGGTCACGCCGGAGTTCAAGACGTTCCTCGACCTGTACAACGGCGGCAAGCTGACGCCGAACCCGTCGACCCCGATCGGCGACGCGCACCTCAAGGCGGTCAACGACTTCGCCGAGAAGTGGCAGGCGGGCAACGTGCCGGACATGGTCGCTGGTCTGAAGCAGGTCGACGCTCAGATCAACGACGAGCTGGCCCAGAAACGCGCCGGCGGCTGATCGCATGACTTCGACCCTGGATTCCAGGGCGGTCGCCTCCCCTTCCGCGTCCACCCGGACGCGGAAGGGGAACGCGGCGCGCCGCCGTCGCACCGTCTTCTACTTCATCGCCCCGGCGATGCTGGGCTTCCTGATCTTCTTCGGCTACCCGCTGATCGCCACGGTGTACTACTCGTTCACCCGGTACGACCTGATCAACGCGCCGGAGTTCATCGGTTTCGACAACTACGTCCGGATGTTCACCAGCGAGCCGCTGGTCGGCACCGCCGCGTACAACACGTTGTGGCTGGTGATCGTGCTGACCGTCTGCCGGGTGGTGTTCGCGCTCGGCGTGGCCTCGGTGATCTCCCGGCTGAAGTCGGGCGTCGGCCTGGTCCGGACGCTGTGCTACCTGCCTTCGCTGGCCCCGCCCGCCGCGGCGACCTTGGCCTTCGTGTTCCTGTTCAACCCGGAATACGGCCCGGTCAACGCGTTCCTGGACTTCGTCGGCATCGACGGCGGCCTGTGGTTCAACGATCCGGCGATGTCGAAGCCGGCGCTGACCCTGCTGGTGATGTGGGGCTCGGGCGAGCTGATGATCATCATCCTGGCGGCGTTGCTCGACGTGCCGCAGGAGCAGTACGAGGCCGCGGAACTCGACGGCGCCGGACCGATCCGCCGGTTCTGGCACGTCACGCTCCCGTCGATCTCGCCGGTGCTGCTGTTCGGCATCGTCAACTCGATCATCTTCGCGTTGCAGTTCTTCACGCAGGCGATCGTCGCGGGATCGGCGGCGGCGGGCGCGGCCGACGTCGCGGGCAACACGAAGTTCATCGGCGCACCACAGAACTCGACGCTGACATATCCGGTTTGGCTGTACGTCCAGGGTTTCCGGTACTTCAACATGGGTTACGCGGCGGCGATGGCGGTCCTGCTGTTCGTCGTCTCGGCCGGGTTCACCTGGATTCTGGTCCGGCAGCTTCGTAAGTCTCAGCACCAGGAGGAGGGCGGATGACCACTCTTGCCGAGCCCAGGCACGCCGCCCCGGCTTCCGAACCGCCGAAGGTTCGGATGCGGCGCCAGTGGGACAAGAAGCTCTACTGGATCGCGACGCACAGCGTGGGCATCGCGATGGGCGTGATCTTCATGCTGCCCATCCTGTTCGTGTTCCTCACCGCGGTGATGTCCAGCGACCAGGCGCTTTCGTCGAACTTCTGGCCGACGGAATGGCATTTCGAGAACTTCATCGAGGTATTCGAAAAGGCGCCGTTGCTGCAGTACTTCGGTAACAGCATGCTGTATTCGACGCTGGCCACCGTCGGCGCGCTCGTCTCGGCGATCCCGGCCGCATACGCGCTTTCGAAGCTGAAGTTCCGCGGGCAGAACCTGTTCTTCATGCTGACCGTGGCCGCGATGATGCTGCCCCCGCAGGTCACCGTCGTGCCCTTGTACGACCTGTGGGTGCGGCTCGGGTTCACCGGGACGCTGATCCCGTTGATCGCGCCGTACTTCTTCTTCGACGCGTTCTCGATCTTCCTGCTGCGGCAGTTCTTCCTCACCATTCCGAAGGACTACCTCGAAGCGGCGAAGATCGACGGCTGCACCGAGTTCAAGGCGATGGTCAAGGTCCTGATCCCGATGGCGAAGCCGGGGATCGCGGCCACCGCGATGTTCTGCTTCCTGTTCACCTGGAACGACTACTTCGGTCCGCTGCTCTACACGGGTGAGACCCGCGACAGCTGGCCGCTTTCGCTGGCGATCGCGTCGTTCCGCGGCATGCACCACGTGGAATGGAACCTCACCATGGCGGCCACCGCGCTGATCATGCTGCCGGTGATCGTGTTGTTCGTGTTCGCGCAGAAGTCCTTCGTCAAGGGCATCACATTCACAGGGGTCAAGGGATGAAACTGGCAGTCGTCGGTGGGGGATCCACCTACACGCCCGAACTGATCGACGGGATCGCCGGGCGTCGGTCCACTTTGGACGTCGACGAGATCGTGCTGATCGATCCGGACGCGTACCGGGTGGAGGCGGTCGGGGACTTCAGCAATCGATTGCTGAGCCACGCCGGGCATCCGGCGCGGGTCCGCACAACGTCGAGCCTCGAAGAAGGCGTCGACGGGGCGTCGGCGGTGCTGATCCAGCTGCGGGTCGGCGGACAGCGCGCGCGGCGCGGGGACGAGACGTTCCCGCACGCCTGTGGCTGTGTCGGGCAGGAGACGACGGGCGCGGGCGGCCTCGCGAAGGCGCTGCGGACCGTTCCGGTGGTGCTCGACATCGCCGACCGGGTCCGGAAGATCGCGGGTGACGACACGTGGATCGTCAACTTCACCAACCCCGTCGGCATCGTCACCCGGGCGCTGCTGAACGAGGGCCACCGCGCCGTCGGCCTCTGCAACGTCGCGATCCACCTCCAGCGGACGTTCGCGCACCTGCTCGGTGCCGGTGTCGACGACGTCAAACTCGTCCACACCGGGCTCAACCACCTGAGCTGGGAACGAAAGGTGCTCGTCGACGGCGAGGACCGGCTGCCGGAACTGCTGGCGGAGCACGCGGAATTCCTCGGTGAGCACGTCACCGCGCCGGTCGAGTGGATGCGGCGGATGAACGTCGTGCCGTCGTACTACCTGAAGTACTACTACGGGCACGACGAGCAGGTGGCGAAGCAGCGCACCGAGCGGCCGCGCGCGGACGTCGTCAGCGACGTCGAGGAGGAACTGCTGAAGGTCTACCTCGACCCGGAGGTGGTGACCAAACCGGAACAGCTGGAAAAGCGGGGCGGTGCCTACTATTCCGAGGCCGCGGTGCAGCTCGTGCACGCGCTCACCTCGGGGGGCCCGGCCGAGGAGCATGTCGTCAACGTCCGCAACGAAGGCACTTTCGACTTCCTGCCGGACGACGCCGTCATCGAGGTTCCGTCCCTTGTGGACGGTGCTGGGCCGCGCCCGATCCCGCAGCCGCCGGTGGAACAGCGGTTCGCCGGGCTTATCGCCGGCGTGACCGCGTACGAGCACCTCGCGCTGGAGGCCGCGATCAAGGGCGGCCGCGACCGGGTTGCCGACGCGCTGCTCGCGCATCCGCTGGTCGGCCAGTACACCAAGGCCGATCGGCTCGCCGACTCGCTGGTGAAGATCAACCGCGAGTTCCTGCCGTGGGCGGGGGCATGACGGCCGGCTCACAGGACGTCGTCGTCGCGATCGACGGCGGCAACAGCAAGACCGACGTCCTGATCGTCTCCCGGGACGGGCGGGTGCTCGGACAGTCGCGAGGGCCGGGCGCGTCCCCGCAGAACATCGGGGTCGACGGCTGCGTCCAGGCGCTGGAGAAGCTGGTCCTGGAAGCCCTTCGCGGGGCAGGGCTTCCCGTCGAACGTCCTTTCGCGACACATACGTCGGCCTACCTCGCGGGGCTGGATTTCCCGCAGGAGGAAGCGATCCTGCACGCCGCGCTGGCCGCGCGCGGCTGGAGCGACACGCTGATCGTCGGCAACGACACGCTCGCGCTGCTGCGCGCGGGCAGTACCGACGGGACGGGTGTGGCGGTGGTGTGCGGCGCCGGGATCAACGGCGCCGGTGTCAGCGTCGACGGTCGTGAGCACCGGTTTCCCGCGCTGGGCAAGATCTCCGGCGACTGGGGCGGCGGCTACCGGCTCGGCGAGGAGGCGCTGTGGTGGGCCGTCCGTGCCGAGGACGGCCGGGGCCCCGGCACGGCGTTGCTCACCGCCGTCACCGCGCACTTCAAGACGTCCTCGGTGCTGGAAGTGGTGGAGCGCCTGCACTTCGGGGAGCTGCACTCCGATTCGATCCACGGCCTGTGCCCGCTGTTGTTCGCCGTCGCGGCGGGTGGCGACGAGGTGGCGCAGGACGTGGTCGACCGGTTCGTCGAAGAGGTCGCCCTGCTGGTCTCGGTCATCCTGCGGCGGCTGGAACTCACCGAGGAGGCGCCCGAAGTCATCCTCGGCGGGGGAGTGCTGACCGGGGTCGGCGCGCAGGTGATCGCGGAGATCGAGCGGCGGTGCCTGAAGGTGGCACCGCAGGCCTCGATCCAGGTGGTCGACGTGGCCCCGGTGGTCGGTGCGGCGTTGTTCGCGCTGGACACGATCGATGCTTCTGCCGCCGCGAAAGCCTCCCTCAAGGCCGCGACCAAACGGGTCTAGATCGCGCGTGAAGGCCCCCTTCCCTCGGCTCAGCCGAGGGAAGGGGGCCTTCACGCGCTACACCCGGTCAGGAGGCGGCGGGGACGAGCGGCTTGTCCGTCTCCAGCAGCGACTTGAGGTCCGACAGGATCCACGCCCAGCCGCCGCCGGGGTTCTCGTTCGGTCCGCCGTCGATGTTCTCCTGCGAGCCGTCGACCAGGGAGGCCGTCGTCGGCGCGCCGGTGAGGTCGTGGGTGACGGTCAGCCGGGTGCCCGCGGTCTTCGTCTCTACGATCTCGTAGGTGAGCTTGGTGTACGGCTCCTTGACGAAGGCCGGGTCCATCAGCAGCTTCCAGGTGATGACCAGTCTGCGCGGTGGGTCGACTTCCAGGACCTCGCCGTCGGCGAGGTCGTCGGTGAACCCGGCCTGGACGAAGTCGGGTGTCGGATGCGTCGTGTGCTTGCCGCCCGGGCGCAGGTCGAAGTCGACGAGGCCGGAGTAGCCGTATTTCCGCGACCACTCCGGCTTCGTGATCGCGTCCCAGATCTTTTCCGGGGTGGCCTTGATGTAGACGCGGTAGACCTGGGTGACGGTGTCGGTCATGACGGTTCCTTGCTTTCGAGTTCGGCTTTGAGGTCGAGCAACGCGGTGACGTTGCGCTCGGTGAACTTGTCGATCCATCGGTCGTGGATCTGGCGGATCGGCACCGGGTTGAGGAAATGCTTCTTCTCCCGGCCTTCCTTGCGTGAGACGACGAGTCCGGCTTCTTCGAGCAGCTTCAGATGCTTCATCACGCCGAACCGGCTCATGTCCACACCGGACTCGAGTTCGGTCAGCGTGAGGCCGTCACGCGCGAACAGTCGGTCGAGCAGGAACCGGCGGGTCGGATCCGCCAGGGCCTTGAAAACCAGGTCGTCGTCGGGCACGCCCCCAGAATATGTGACCAAAAGGTCACATGACAACCCCTGAAGTACGTGAAGGCCCCCTTCATTGCGCCAGGCGCAATGAAGGGGGCCTTCACGTACTTCGGCTACAACAAGGCGCCGAGCGGCAGGATCAGCGCGATCGCGACCACCGAGATCACCGTCTCCATGATCGACCAGCTCTTCAGTGTCTGCCCGACCGAAAGCCCGAAGTACTCCTTGACCAGCCAGAACCCGGCGTCGTTGACGTGCGAGAAGAACAGTGAACCGGCGCCGATCGCCAGCACCAGCAGCGCGCTGTGCGACGGATCCATGGTCGCGGCGAGCGGGGCCACGATGCCGGCGGCGGACACGGTCGCGACCGTCGCCGAGCCGGTGGCGAGCCGGATCGCGACCGCGACCAGCCAGCCGAGCAGCAGCGGCGACAGGTTCGCGCCGGTGGCGAGGCTGGTGATGACGTTGCCGACTCCGGCGTCGACCAGGGTCTGCTTGAACCCGCCGCCCGCGCCGACGATGAGCAGGATGCCGGCGATCGGTGGCAGCGAGTCCGCCAGCGTGGACGACAGCTTGTCCCGCGTGAAGCCCGCGGACTTGCCCAGAGTGAGCATGCCGAGCAGGACCGCGGCGAGCAGCGCCACCAGCGGGTCGCCGATGAAGTCGAGCACGCGGCGGACGTGGTTCTCCTTCTCCAGCAGGATGTCGGCGAGCGCCTTGCCCATCATCAGCACGACGGGCAGCAGCACGGTGGACAGCGTCGCGAAGAAGCCGGGCCGCCGACCGTCCGAAGAGGACGATTCCGGGATGAGGCGCTCCGGCGCGACGGCGTCGGGGACCATCTTCGCGGCCAGCTTGCCGAACAGCGGCCCGGCGATGATCACCGTCGGGATCGCGACGAGCAGGCCGAAGGCCAGCGTGAGGCCGACGTTCGCGTTCAGCGCGCCCGCGGCGGCGAGCGGGCCGGGGTGCGGCGGGACGAGACCGTGCAGCACCGAAAGCCCGGCGAGCGCGGGGATTCCCAGCATCAGCAGCGGCTTCCCGGTGCGCTTGGCGACCAGCAGGATCACCGGGATCAGCATGACCAGGCCGATCTCGAAGAACATCGGCAACCCGATCAGCGCGGCGACCAGTGCCATCGCCCACGGCAGGGCGCGGTCGCCCGCGCGGCGCAGGATGGTGTCGACGATCTGGTCCGCGCCGCCGGAGTCGGCGAGCAGTTTGCCGAGCATCGCGCCGAGCGCGATCAGCACGCCGACCGAGGCGACGGTGGAGCCGACGCCGGAGCTGAAGCTTTTGATCAGCTTGTCCACCGGCATACCGCCGACGAGCCCGAGCACGCCGGAGCCGAGGATCAGGGCCAGGAACGGATGCTGCTTCGCCTTGGTGATCAGGACGACGATCACGGCGATGGCGAGCACCGTCGCGCCGATGAGGCGGGTGTCGTGTCCGGTCCAGGCGGCGGCGAGGGTGGTGGTCATCGGCGGTCCTTGAAAGCGGAAAGGGCGGTGGCGACGATTTCTTCCGGCTTCTTCGCGATGTCGGCGACGAGGCCGAATTCGTCCGGCTGCAACGGTTCGAGGTCGGCGAGCTGGGAGTCCAAAAGGGACACCGGCATGAAATGGCCGGAGCGGGTCTTCATCCGGTCGGTGAGCAGGTCGCGGTCACCGTGCAGGTGCAGGAACCAGACGTCGCCGCCGCCGCGCAGGATGTCGCGGTAGCGGTACTTGAGCGCGGAGGACGTCACGACGCCGCCGGAGGACTGGTGGTCGGAGATCCAGGTGGCGATGGCCTGGAGCCAGGGCTGCCGGTCCTCGTCGTTCAGCGGGTGGCCGGAGCTCATCTTGTCGATGTTCGCCTTCGGATGGAACGTGTCCGCTTCGGCGTAGTCGACGCCGAGGCGTTCGGCGAGTGCCGTGCCCACGGTCGTCTTGCCCGAGCCGGAAACGCCCATCACCACGATGACGGTCATCCGTACCTCCCACGTCGTTGTAGCCGGGACGAGTACAGCTCAAAAGTACTACTTAAGCAACATCAAGTACTACTTAATCGAGTCAGAAGGTTAGAGTCGCCTGGTGGGCAACGACAGGCATGCCGAAATGCTCGACGCGCTCGGCTCCGCGATCGCGAACGGGGAGCTCCCGCCGGGCTCCGTCCTGCGCTCGGAGGAGCTCCAAGAACGGTTCGGCGCGTCCCGCACGGTGGCGCGCGAGGTGGTGCGCGTACTCGAAACGATGTGCCTGACCAGCAGCAAGCGCCGGGTCGGGGTGATCGTGCGCGAGCCGCGTGACTGGAACCATTACGACCCGAGACTGCTCCGCTGGCAACTCGACGGCGCCGAGCGGAAGACCGCGCTGCGAACCCTGACCGAACTGCGTTCCGGCGTCGAACCGTGCGCCGCCCGGTATGCCGCGCTGCGGGCGACACCGGAGGAAGGCGGCCGTCTGCGAGCCTTGGCGAAGAGGCTGGAGGAGACGGCGCGCCGGCGGGACCTCGAAATCTTCCTGGGACACGACGTCGCGTTCCACGATCTGCTGCTGTCCGCGTCGCGGAATCCGATGTTCGCGCAGCTTTCGGCGGTCGTCGCCGAAGTGCTCGCCGGGCGCACCGGGCACGGGCTGATGCCGGAGGAGCCGCAACCCGAAGCCGTCGCCCTGCACGTCGAGGTCGCGGCGGCCGTCGACGCCGGTGACGCCGACCGGGCCGAACGCGCGATGCGCGACATCGTCATCCAGGCGCGTGACGAGATGGCCGTCCTCCTGGACGGATGATCTTCGAGTAATCTCTGCAGGTCTTCGAGGGATACTGCATGCGGGGGGCGACGGTGAGCGCGGCGCGCGCGATCGGCTTGGTGTTGGGGGTGGCCGCGGACGGGGCGATCGGGGACCCCCGGTCACGGCGTCCGGTGACGGCGTTCGCCAGGGCGGCTTCGGCGGTGGACGCGAAGGTACGGTCGAAGCATCCGGTGGCCGGAGTCCTGTGGACCGGCGGACTCGCGGGTTCCGCCGTGCTGGCGGGTGTGCTCGCCGAACGCGCCGGACGGCGGAGTCCCGTCCTTCAGGCGACCACGACCGCGGTGACCACCTGGGCCGTCCTCGGTGCCGCCGGGCTGGCCGCGCACGGCACGTCACTGGCCAGGGACCTCGAAGAAGGCGAACTCGAGACCGCCCGCGGCACACTGTCCACACTGGACCCCCGCGTCGCCGACGAACTCGGCGTCATCGGCCTCTCGCGCGCTTCGGTGGAGACGCTCGCCGAGAACACCGCCGACGTCGTCATCGCGCCGCTGGTGTGGGGAGCGCTGGCCGGTGTCCCCGGCCTGCTCGGCTCGCGCGCGATCAGCCTGCTGCGCGGCCTCGGGCGCGGTCGCTCCGAGCGGTACCGGTGGTTCGTCGCCCGGCTGGACGAGGTCGTCCATCTGGTGCCGACGCGAATCGCGGCCGGGCTGACCGTGCTCGCGGCCCCCGTCGTCGGCGGCTCGGCGGGCGGTGCGTGGCGGGCGTGGCGGCGCGACACCACCGCGCACCCGAGCCCGAACGCCGGTCGCGTCGAGGCCGCGTTCGCCGGGGCACTGGAGATCCGGGTCGGCGGGCGGACGGTGTACCCGCACGGGGTCGAGGAACTGCCGGTGCTCGGCATCGGCCGCAACCCGGACGCCGGGCACGTGACGCGGGCCGTGGAACTCTCGCGGGTGGTCGGGTGGCTGGGCGCGCTCAGTTCGGTGGTGCTGGCTGGTGTCGTCGGGTTTTGGCGACGGCGGCGCTGACCTGCGGAAAGAGAGCAGGGGACCTTTGCTACCGCGTGGGGGTGTGTGGGATTTGGTGCGTTGGGTGACCCGAAATCCACACAGTGCCCGCCCACAGGGACCAAGGGACCTTTGCTACCGCCGCGTGGGGGGTGTGTGGAAATAGGGACGTTGAGCGTCCCCATTCCCGCACACCCCTTACTCCGCGTAGTGCCTGGATGGATTTCGGTGCGCTGGGTGACCGAAAACCCCACGGCGACCGTTCGAGGGGGAGCAAGGGACCTTTGCTACCGCTCCCGCCGAGCCAGCTGCGCCCGCGCCCGAGCGTCCATCGGGCCGTCGCGCCGCGCGAGCTCCGCGTCGATCCGTGACCGGTCGGCCGGCTGCTTGTTCCCGCCGAACTTGAACTTCGCCCGCACCCCGGTCACGGTCAGCTCGACGCCGCGGATACCGGGAAGAATCCGCTTGTCCGGCGCCTCGGTGGCGCTCACCCCCAAGCGGCCCGAGCCAGGCTCGAAGTGCGCGAGCTGCCGGTCGAGGAGCGCGGCCTTCTCCGCGGCGTCGTCGATCAGCCGGACGTCGCACTCGAGCTGGACCGACGCGTAGTACGACGTCGGCACCCCGTGCGGCGGGTCGGCCGGCGTGTTCCAATCCGACCGGATGTAGGTGTGATCGTCGATCACCGACAGCAGGGCGCGGGGGTGTTCCTCCAGCAACGGCCAGACCGGGTTGGGGCGCGCGAGGTGCAGCCAGACCGTTCGGTCGCCGTCGTACGCGAAAGGCACCGGATTGACTATCGGCAGGTCGCGGCCGGTGCCCCCGGCGATCAGCTGGCCGAAGTCGTGTGCGGAGAGCCACGCCTGCCACTCGGCGTCGTCGTGGGCGGCGTCCCACGGGTGAATCAACATGAGCGAAGAGGAACACGCCAGACTGGACCTACGAAAGGGCCATTTTCGAGCCAGTTCAGGTGGCCACTTCGGAGCGTTCGTCCTCGGCCAGCATCTCCGCGACACTCTTGCGCCGCTGAGGCCGTTCCGTGGCCAGCGCACCGCCCGGCTTCAGCTCGCGGACGGTGAAATACAGCCAGCCCATCAACGCCATCGCCCCGAACGCGATCCACTGGAGCGCGTAGGAGAAGAACGGCCCGGCGTCGGTCTGCGGCAGCGGCAGCGCGCCCAGCACGCCGGGCTGGTTCACGTCGAGCTGGAAGTAGCCCGGACGGATGTCCAGCTTCGCCGCCCGCGCGACGACCTGGGAGTCGACGACGTAGCTCTGAAGCTTCCCGCCGGTCGACTCGTCGGCGAAGGCGTCGCGGTTCTTCCCGTCCTTCTCGTCGTGACGGGCCCGCGTGACGATGTCGACCGTTCCGGCGGGAGGCGGGGCGAAGGGGAGCGCGCGCGACTTGTCGTCGAGCCGGACGTATCCGCGGTCCACCAGGACGACCGTGCCCTCGACGGTCCGGAACGGCGTCAGGACCTCGTAGGCCGCTTCGCCCTGTACGGAGCGCAGACGGGCCACGACCTCGCCCTCGGGAAGGTACGTCCCCTTCATCGCGACCAGATGCCATTCGGTGCGCTGATCAGGGGCGGCCCCGTTGGGAAGCAGCTGGTCCAGCGACCGCGGCTGGCCGGTGAACGACTCCCGCAGCGCCGCGTTCTGGTGTTCGCGTTCGGTGTTGCGGGAGAACTGCCACGGCGCCAGCAGGGTGAAGCAAGTGATGGCGAAGGTGAACACCACCAACGTCAACGCCAGCCACCCGGGCTTCAGCAGGAACTTCAACCGCACCCCACCACGGTAAGCGGTCGGCCTCAGGCGTGTGCGCGCACCCAGTCGAGCAGGCCGGGAACGGCCCGCTCGATCATGCCGAGGACGTCCTCGAAACCGTCGTCCTCGCCGTAGTACGGGTCCGGGACCTCGGCGCCCTCGGGCGCGGACGGATCGAATTCCCGCAGCAGGCGGACCTTCGCCGGGTCCGCCACCTTGCGCCGGAGGAACGACAGGTGACTCTCGTCCGCCGCGAGCACCAGGTCGGCGGCCAGATGCCCGCGGTCGACCTCGGCCGCGACGTGACCGGTCGGGTAACCGTGTTCGGCCAGCTTCGCGCGGGCCCGCTTGTCGGCGGCCTCGCCCACGTGCCAGCCGCCGGTTCCGGCACTGGACACCTGGACGAGGTGATCGAGACCCGCTTCCTCGGCCTTGGCGCGGAAGACGAGCTCGGCCATCGGGGAACGGCAGATGTTGCCGGAACAGACGAAGACGATGTGCAGCACCTGATCAGTGTGATGGCCGCCGGAGATCGACCGCTCACCGGCTCCGAACGGCTACCGGGCGCGCCGAACTGGAAAGCCGGGACGAAGCGGGAGTAGACCTCCTGGAGAGAAACACGCAGGAAGGTCGCGTATGAGCGCACCAACACCCAGCGTCGAGTCGCCGGCAACCGGGCTCCGCTGGTACCGCATCACCGTCAAGCTTCCGCACCCCTACGAGGTCGGGCGGATCCTGTCGGAGCACCACTTCGTCCAGGCGAGATCGCCGAAAGAGGCGATGACCAGGATGCCCTTGCACCTCCGGTCGAGCGCGTCCGTCGCGCCCTACGAGGTCATCCGGCCCGACGTGCCCGATCAGGCGACGAAGGCCTATCGGGCGATGCTGTGGACGGGCCGCGTCGTGCGCGCCGCCGGCCGCTGGGCGATCAGCAAGGACGCGAAGGCGCTGGACTGAGCCGCGGAGCGGTAGCAAAGGTCCCTTGCTCCCCTCCGGCGGGCACTGTGTGGATTTCGGGTCACTCAGCGCACCAAAATCCACACAATCACTACGCGCAGTAGGTGGTGTGTGGAAATAGGGACACTCAACGTCCCTGAATCCACACACCCGCCCGCGTGAGGTCCGCCCTGGACGTTGCGAAAGCCACTTTCGCAACCTTCAACGTTGCGAAAGTGGCTTTCGCAACACACGGGAGCCCACGCGGTAGCAAAGGTCCCTTGCTCCCTTTCCGCAGGTCAGCGCCGCACACAGGCAGACCGCACCGACTCCGAAAGCGCCCCCGAGTGCAGCCGGTCCAGCCCCCGCCGCGTGGCGACCAGCCGCACCGTGACCGCGAGCCGCGCGTCGCACGAACGCCGCGCCCGCGCGTCCCGCGTCGACGCGAGTTCGGTGAGCAGGCCCGCGTTCAGCCGGTCGATCACCGGTCGCACCTCGGTCCCCAGATCCGGCCGTCCGGGCGGCCGCGTGCCGGGATGCTCGGTCCACCTCGCGTACAGGCCGCGCTGGACGACCTTGTTCGCCTCGATCTGGTCGCGAAAGAACCGCACCGCGACGGACGAGTCGGGACCGAGACCGGCCACCGAGTCGAGGATCTGCTGTTCGCGCACCGGATCGTCGATCGGCGACGGCGTGCCGAACTTCGCGGCCGCGACCTTGTCGGCGATCTGCACGCGCTGAGCGGAAAGGTCGGTCAGTTCCCAGAAGCCCGGAGACGCCGACGCCGGCGCGGGGAACGTCACGAAGAGCAGCGAAGCGGCACACAGCACCCGAAGTCGCATGCCCGGAAACGCTACATGCGAAAATCCCCCGGTGCCCGTGCTAGCCGAAGTCATCGCCGCCCTGGAACAGGCGTACCCGCCCGAACTCGCCGAATCGTGGGACGCCGTCGGGCTCGTCTGCGGCGACCCGGCCGAGCAGGTGGACAAGGTCCTGTTCTGCGTCGACCCGGTCGACGAGACCGTCGACGAGGCGATCGCCGGGGGCGCGCAGCTGATCGTCGCGCACCACCCGCTGTTGTTGCGCGGCGTCCACGGTGTCCCGGCCGACAGCACCAAGGGCCGCCTCGTGCACCGCCTCATCCGCGCCGGCGTCGCCCTCTACTGCGCGCACACCAACGCCGATTCCGCGTCGCCCGGCGTCTCCGACGCGCTCGCCGAAGCCATCGGACTGACCGTCCTCGGTCCGCTCGACCCCCGCGAAGACGGCGTCACCGGTATCGGGCGTATCGGCGAGCTGCCCGAGCCCGAGCCGTTCTCCGCGTTCGTCGAACGCGTCGCGAACGCTTTGCCGCGCACGGAGCCCGGCGTCTACGGCGCGGGCGATCCCGGCCGTCCGATCCACCGGGTCGCCGTCTCCGGCGGTTCCGGCGACAGCTATCTCAAGCGGGCCACCGCCGCCGGTGTCGACGCGTATGTCACGGCCGATCTCCGGCATCATCCCGCCGGCGAGCATCTCGCCGAGATCACCGAAGTCCCCGCCCTGGTCGGCGTCACGCACTGGGCGAGCGAATGGCCGTGGTGCGAGCAAGCCTCGGCCGTCGTCCGCGCCGCGTTTGCGGGTAACGTCGACGTTCACGTCTCCACGAGGTGCACCGACCCGTGGACGCTACGGGCCACCCGAACCGAGCACTGACAATCCAAGGAGCACCGTGAAGGCCGATCCCGCCGTCCAGCGCCAGCTGCTCGAACTCGCGAAGGTGGACGCGGAACTTTCGCGTACCGCCCACCGTCGCCGCACCCTGCCGGAGATCGCCGAGATCGACGCGGGCGAGAAGACGGTGCGCGAGCGACGTGACGCGCTGGTCTCGGTCCAGACCGCGGCGTCCGACCTCGACCGCGAGATCGCGCGCCAGGAGAAGGAGATCGAGTCGGTGCGCGCCCGCGGCGACCGCGACCGCAAGCTCCTCGAATCCGGGTCCGTCGCGGCCAAGCAGATGACCGACATCGAGCACGAGCTGAACAGCCTCAACCGGCGCCAGTCCGCGCTGGAAGACGACCTACTCGAACTGATGGAACGCCGCGAGGCGCTCGAACTCGACGCCCAGCGCACCAGCGCCGAGGTCGCGAAGGCCGAGAACGAGGTCGCCGAAGCCGTCAGCCGCCGCGACGAGCACTTCACCGACCTCGACACCACGAAGGCACGCCGCGACGAAGACCGCGCCAAGCTCCTGCCGCGTTTCCCGGAAGGCCTGCTGAAGCTGTACGAGCGGGTCCGCGCGCAGAAGGGCATCGGCGCGGCGCTGCTGCGGGCCCGACGCTGCGGCGCGTGCCAGCTCGACATCGACCGCCGCGAGATCGCCGAGATCAAGGCGGCCCCTGAGGACAACGTCGTCCAGTGCGAGAACTGCGGCGCCATCCTGGTGCGCACGCTGGAGTCCGGCCTGTGACCGACCACGTGCTCGTCGAGGCCGACGGCGGTTCGCGGGGCAACCCCGGCCCCGCCGGATACGGCGCGGTCGTCAAGGACGCGGCCACCGGCGAGGTGCTCGCCGAGCGCAAGGCCTACGTCGGCATCGTGACCAACAACGTCGCCGAGTACTCCGGCCTGATCGCCGGGCTCGCCGCGGCCGCGGAGCTCGGAGCGTCCACAGTGGACGTCCGGATGGACTCGAAGCTCGTGGTGGAGCAGATGTCCGGGCGCTGGAAGGTCAAGCATCCGTCGATGCAGCCGCTGAACGCCGAGGCCAAGGAGCTGGCGGCGCGGTTCTCGCGCGTGCGCTACGAGTGGATCCCGCGCGCGGAGAACTCCCACGCGGACGGCCTCGCGAACGAAGCGATGGACGCCGGGAAGCAGGCGGAAGCGCCGAAGAAGACCGTGAAGCAGGACAGGGTGAGCCCGGTCGGCTGGACCGGCGCGACCGGGACGCCGACCAAGCTCCTCCTCGTGCGCCACGGCCAGACAGCGATGTCGGTCGAGAAGCGGTACTCCGGCCGGGGCGACGTACCCCTCACCGAGCACGGCAAGCAGCAGGCGGCCGCCGCCGCGAAACGCCTCGGCGCGATGGAGGGCCTGGTCGTCGACGGCGAGGCCGCGCCGATCATCGCCTCACCGCTGATCCGCACCCAGCAGACCGCGCAGGCGATCGCGGACGCGCTCGGCGGCCGGGTCGAGACGCACCCCGGGCTGATCGAGACCGATTTCGGCGACTGGGAAGGCCTCACCTTCAAAGAGGCGATGGACCGCGACCCCGAATTCCAGACCAGCTGGCTTTCCGACACCTCGATCGCGGCGCCGGGCGGCGAGAGCTTCGACGGCGTGCACCGCCGGGTCCGCAAGGCCCGTGACGAACTGATCGCGAAGTACGGCGGCCGGACGCTCGTGCTGGTCAGCCATGTCACGCCGATCAAGGCGCTGCTGCGGATGGGCCTGGACGCCGGGCCGTCGCTGCTGTTCCGCCTGCATCTGGATCTGGCGTCGCTGTCGATCGTCGAGTTCTATCCGGACGGCAACGCGTCGGTGCGGCTGGTGAACGACATCTCGCATCTTTCCTGATCAGGAAGGTGTGGCGCGGATCACGCCTGGATATGACGCGTCGGAAGCGGCCGATGGGGTATTGGCTACAGTTTCGGGCGACGGCACGTGAGCGAAAAGGCAAAGACGGGGACATGACGGCGAGCGCACTCAGCGAGGCTTCCGAAAAAGACGTGCCCGACCCGGCCCGGACGCCGGCCCGTCGCGGCCTGGCCGCCCGTGTCGCGCCGTACCTGGCGATTCTCGCCGGGGTGGCGGCGCTGGCCTGGCACGCCACCCTCTACGGCCACTGGATCGTCGACGACGCGGCCATCACCTTCTCCTATGCGCGCAGCTTCGCCGACGGCCTCGGCCCGGTGCTGCAGCAGGGGCAGCCGTCGGTCGAGGGCTGGTCGAACTCGACGTGGCTGGTGGCGCTGGTGCTCGGCAAGCTCGTCGGCGTCTTCGACAGCGGCATGCTGTTCGGCCTTCCCGACTACGTCCTGTTCCCGAAGCTGCTGGGGCTCCTGTTCACCGCCGGGACGCTGGCCGCGTGCCACCTCATGGCGAAGCAGATCTTCGAGCGCTTCGCCTGGCTGGCGACGCTGGTCGTCGGGCTGACGCTGGCCGCGATCCCGTCGTTCGTCATCTGGACGATCTCCGGCCTGGAGAACTCCCTGTTCGGGATGGCCGTCGCCTGGCTCGCCGCCCTGCTGTTCGTGGCCGTGCGCAAGGACACCGTTCTCACCGCGAAGGTCGCCATCTGGTCCGGGGTCCTGGTCGCGTTCGCCGCGCTGACCCGGCCAGAAGGCCTGATCTACGGCGGCGCGTACCCGCTCGTCGTCCTGTTCCAGCTGCGGAAACCGCTCCTGGGCCAGAGCGTCAAACTCGTCGTGGTGTCCGTGGTCGCGTTCGCGATCCCGTTCGGGGCGTACCTCGCCTGGCGGATCGCGGAGTTCGGCAGGCTGCTGGCGAACCCGTCCATCGCCAAGGGGCAGGGCCTTCCCGGGCTTTCGGCGCTGAAGCAGCCGTTCGAACTGGTCGGTTACGCCGGTGTAGCCGGGACGATCCTGCTGGCGCTGACCGTCGGTTACGCGCTGGTCCGCGCGGAATGGCGGCGTGCCCTGATCGCGTTGCTGGTGCCGCTGGCGCTGGGAATCATCGCGTACGGCGTGATGGTCCCGGACTGGATGGGGCAGCACCGGTTCGCGACCCCGATCTGGATCCTCGGCGTGCTGGCGGGAACGCTGGCCGCCGGCGAACTGATGCGCCGCTCGCGGGCGGTGCTGCGCGCCGTCGTGGTGCTCGTGCTGGTCGCGGCCGCGATCCCCTCGGGGATGGGCTTCGCGTCGGCATCGAAGAAGTTCCAAGAGGTCCCGACGGTCCCCGCGTGCCTCATCGCCGACCGCTTCGGCCGCGGCTTCAACACCATGGCCGACATCCTCGGTCTCCAGCAGGCGTCGCTGCTGCTGCCCGACCTCGGCGGCTCGTCGATGACCAGCCGCCTGCACCTGGTCGACATGGCCGGGCTGGTCGAGGCGGACGTCGCGGACTACGTCAAGAACGGCGACATGCCCGGGCTGCGCGACTACGTGTTCGACAAGGTCAAGCCGACCTTCATCCACTCGTGGGGCCCGTGGGCCGCGGGCAACGGCATCACCGTCGACCCGCGGATCGACCGCGACTACGAGCCGATCTTCGTGTACCCGGGCAGCGGCCTCCGGAACGGCGACTTCGTGCGCAAGGACGCCGTCTCCAGCCCGGAGAAGCTGAAGGCCGTCCAGGACTACGCCGCGAAGACCATGCCGGAGGTCGAGAAGGAGCGCTTCGGCGGCCCGCTCAAGGACTGCGGCCCGACCATGCACCCCGGCCAGACCGTCTACCTCCCGTAACCGACCGCATTTAGTCCTCTAGTTGCGGTCGTTGCGCGTGCAACGACCGCAACTAGAGGACTAAACGCGGTCGAGGGCGGCCTCCTTCTCCCGGATCACCGGAAGCACGTGCTTCCCGAAGTACTCGACGTCCTCCAGGTAGTGCAGGAAACCGAGCAGCAGCAGGTTCGCCCCGCGCTTCTTGTACTCGATGGCCCGGTCCGCGATCTGCTCCGGCGTGCCGATCAGCCCGGTGCGGAAACCGTCGTTGTACTGCACCAGATCCTGGAACTCCGAGTCGGCCCACATCCCCTTCTTGTCCGATGTGGAGCTTCCCGCCTGCTTGACCGCGCTGCGGAAGCCTTCGACGGCCTCGGCGTTCGCCTTCTCGACGATCTCGCGCAGCACGGCCTTCGCCTCGCTCTCGGTCTCCCGCGCGATCACGAAGCCGTTGAGCCCGAAGCGGACGGCGTGGTCGTTCTTGGCCGCGTAGCCGCGGACTTCCGCGACCTGCTCGCTGAAGCCGTCGTAGTCCTTGCCGTTGCTGAAGTACCAGTCGGAGACCCGGCCCGCGAGCTTCCGCGCGGCGGTGGAGTTGCCGCCCTGGAAGATCTCCGGATGCGGCCGTCCGACCGGTTTGGGTTTGATGTCGAAATCGTGGATCCGATAGAAATCACCGGCGAATTCGGCGTGGTCGCTGGTCCAGAGCTCCTTCAGCACCCGGATGAACTCTTCCGATCGACGGTACCGTTCGTCGTGTTCGAGCCACGGCTCGCCGAGGTTCGTGAATTCGTCCTTGAACCATCCGCTGACCACGTTGACCGCCGCGCGGCCGCCGGAGATCACGTCCGCGCTGGCGATGAACTTCGCGAGCACGCCGGGATGCCACAGTCCGGGATGGACCGCCGCGATCACCTTCAGCCGCTGCGTCGCGAGCAGCAGCGCGAGGCTGAATCCGGTCGATTCGTGCTGGTAGGCGGCGCCGTAGCTGGCCGTGTAGCGGACCTGGCTCAGCGCGTACTCGAACCCGCTGTTCTCCGCGAGGACGGCGAGTTCCCGGTTGTACTCGTATCCCCAGTCGGTGCGCTGCTCGATGTCGCTGGTGACCAGACCGCCGCTCACATTGGGGACCCAATAGGCGAATTTGAGTGGTTCGGATTCGATTCCCGGCATGTCGCGGAGTGAACCGCCGCGCGGGCGAAACCGTCAATCGGCGTCCACGCGCTGGGACCGGCCGAGCGCGGAACCCAATTCGGTGCGGCCGGTGATCCCCAGTTTCCGGTAGGCCCCGGACAAATGCAGTTCGACGGTGCGGCGGGTCAGGTGCAGCGCTTCGGCGATCTCCCGGTTGGTGAGACCTTGTGACGCCATCAGCGCGACGCGGTACTCCTGTTTGGTGAGGCCGTGTTCGTTGTCCTTCGCCGTCGTGAGGCTGGCGCGCGCGTCCCGCAACGCCTCGGCTGCCCGTCTCGCGAGCGGCCGCGCCCCGCAGTGCTTGCTCGACTGCGTGGCCGTCCGCAGCGTGCCGATCGCCTTCTCGGCCTGCCCGTGCCGGGCCTGGAGCAGGCCGAGTTCGGTCAGGGCCTCGGCCAGCGCCAGTTTCGCGGTCGACCCGCCGAGGACGTCGACGGCCTTGGTGAGCAGGCGTTCGCCTTCTTCGCCGAGACCGTTGTCGCGGACGAGACCGGCGGTGGTGAGCGCGCCGCCGAGGATCCTCGGCGATCCCCAGCGTCCAGCGGCGTCGAGATCCTCCTCGGCGAGGCGGGCCGCCGCGTCGGTGCGCCCGAGCGCCAGTGCGGTGCGGGCGGCGTGCGCGCGCCAGGGGGCGAAGCCGGGGAAGCGCATGCCGTGGTGTTCGAGACGGCGGCCGCAGCCGAGCAGGTCTTCGTAGCCGAGCTCGGGCTCACCGGTGGCCGCGCGGAGCCTGCCGCGCGCGTAGAGCAGGTAGTTGTGCGTGAAAAGTGCTTGTGTGGCCGCGAAATCGATCTTGCCCAGCACCGCGGTCGCGACGTCGTGGCGGCCTAGGTCGACCGAGACCTCGATCAACCGCGCCGCGCACAGCACCGCGATCGGGCACCGGCCGGTGACCCCGCGTTCGTCGAACTGCCGCACCAGCGATTCGAAGTGGACGCTCGCGCGCACCAGGTCGCCGCCCGCCTGCAGGGCGATCCCGCGGGCGAGGGTGGCCAGGGCCCCTTTGGGCACGTGGAAATCCCAAGGCAGGCGCTTCGTGTCGAGCACTTGGCAGAGCTTGTCGGTGAGCGCCGGCTCGTCGGCGAGCGCGGCCGTCGCGAGGGTGAAGAAGTACGGCTGCTCGAACAGTTCCGGCTGCTCGCCGGACAACGCCTCCCCGAAATGGCGGACGGCGTTCGCCGCGGACTTCCCGCTGCGCACCGCGTCGAGCGCGAGCAACCCCGAACGGCTCTGCTGCGCGGCGGGATCGTTCAGCGGCGCCCACTGCCGCTCGAAATCGCGGAAGTCCGGCGGCGGACCGAGCCTGCTGCCCGCCTCGGCGAGATAGGTCATGCACAGCAGCGGCCAGACGGCGTCGGGCCCGCCCGCGTCGAGCCGCGCGGCGAACTGGCCGGCGGAGTTGATCGCCAGCCGCGCGTCCGGCCCGCAGCACAGCGAAAGGATCATGGCCGTCGCGACGAAGGCCGCGGTTTCGCGGTCGTCGATGTGATCGATGGCCTCGCGCACCCTGGCCGGTGCCGAATCCGGGTCGCAGTGGAATTCCGCGTGCGCGAGCTGCAGCAGGATCGCCATCCGCTTGCGTTCGCTGAGCCGTTCCTCCAGCGCCCGCGACAGGAACCGGACGGACAGCTCCGGGTCTCCCTCGACCACGGAATGCCGTGCGGCGAGCCGGAGGACGTCGACCGCCCACGGGATCCTGATCGCGGTCGCCTCCAGCAGATGCGTGCCGACCCGCTCCGGCGCGGCACCCGCGTCCTGCAGGAGCCGCGCCGCCCGGGCCTGGGTGACCGCCCTGGTGGTGAGCGGCATGTCGGCGAGCACCGAGTTGCGGACGAACCGGTAGGTCAGCGCCGGGCGATGGCTGTTGCTCAGCAGATGCACGCGCACCATCGTGTCGATGGCTTCCAGCGCGGTGCTCTCGTCGACGCCGGCCAGCTGGGCCAGCAGATCGAAGCTCGCGTCCTCGCCGAGGATCGCGACGGCTTCGAGGATTTTCGGCGCGGCGGTGTACTCGTGCATGCGGACGCGCAGCACCTCGCCGATCATCGCCGAACCCGCGGTGCCCAGGTCCATCCCGGGGACCAGACGGCGGCCCAGCGCACCGAGCAGGAACGGGTTGCCGCCGGTGATCTCGCGGCACTCCTCGGCGAACGGCCCGGGGGAGACACGAAGGAACTCGGCGACGTGCCGGGCGCCGAGGCCGCGCAACAGGATCGTCGCCGGAGTGCAGCCGGACATCTCCAGCAGCGCGACCTCGCCGGTCTGCGTGTGGCCGACCAGCGAGGTCAGCACGACCAGCACCGGCAGCTGCTCGACGCGATGGCGGATGTAGGCGAGACAGCGCATCGACCACGGGTCGGCGAGGTGGATGTTGTCGATGCCGAGGAAGACCGGGCCCTGTTCGGCGGCGTGCCGGACGGCGTGGAAGAAGGCGTCGAGCGCCTCCGTCTGTTCCTGTTCGGTCCGGGGGCGGCGGTCCGGCAGCGATTCGGTGGCGTGCGGGGCACGCGGCCTCGGTGATCCGGGGACGGCGGGCGCGTGGGTGAGCCCGTCGATCAGCTGGCGGCCGACACCGCCGCTGAGATGCGTCTCCAACCGGGACGCGGTGGCGATCGCGACGGTGAACCCGGCCGCTTCCGCGAGCTCACCGGCCGCGGTGAGCATCGACGACTTGCCCATGCCGAACTCGCCGACCACCACCGCGCTGACGGCCCGGCCGGCCAAGGCGGCCCGGAACAGCCCGGTGATCGTGCCGAGTTCGCTCTCGCGGCCCAGCAGCCCTGCGGCGCGGCGCTTCGGTACCGAAGGCCCGCCGAAGGGGCTCTCGGGATTTACTTCGGTATGCACCGTAGAGACCTTCGTGTCGGGTTGCGGCAGACTACTCGAACGTAAGCGGTATCGGGAGTAATCGCTGGTCATCGAGGGGAGCACGGGTCGAGATGCGCGCATCCGACGAGGTCCGCCGAAGCCGGCGGGACGACCGTTGCGACGACATCAGGGCGGCGACGACGCACGCCAGGAAGACCACCACGAGGTTGGCCGCGATCAGTGACAGCCGTCCGCAACGCCGCGAAGCGACGGGGGACAGGTAGCGCAGATCGGCCCTGGACAACGCGTCTTCCACCGAAGCGAATTCCGCGACTTGGCGGCCGCAGCGCGCGCAGCCCTTCAGATGTGTTTCGAAGGCATGCGCCTCGGCTCGGTCGAGCACACCGAGCGCGTACGCCGCCACGTCGGTGTGTTTCACCTTTCGCTTCGTCATCGCGAACCCAGCTCTCCTAACGACCGTCGCAATGTCCTCATAGCCGCGTACAGCCGTGATTTGACCGTTCCCTCCGGTATTCCCAATATCACCGCCGCCTCCCGGACCGTATGTCCGGTCAGATAGGTCTCGTAGATGACGGCCTGATATTTGCCGTCCAGATAGCGTAGCGCTTCGGAAATGACGAGCGCGGACAGCGACTGCTCGGTCCGATCCGCTATTTCGGCGCTTTCCGAACTGTCCAGCTCCACCTCCTGCGGACGCGCGCGCCGGTTTCGCCAGCCGTCGATCACGATCCGCTTGGCGACCGTGAGCAGCCAGCCGCGCAGCATTCCCGGCTCACGGTTCAACGTGTCGGAATGCTGCCAGGCGCGAATCAGAGTCTCCTGGACTACGTCCTCCGTCCATTGTTGATCATGGCCGGTCAGGTACATCACCTGGCTGAACAGGGTTTCCCGGAAATCCTTGTACAGCAACGCAATCAGCTCGTCGGAAAGCGCGCTCGACCGAGCGTCGCCGCCGAGCCGGCATTCTTTGCCCACTGCTTCCATGAAGTTCGAGACCTCCCCAGCGGTGGAGGATTTCACAGGTTCGTACACCGTAGCGCAGACTATCGCCGTGAGCCATGTGCAGTAGTGCTCTATTTACCATTAATCGTCCGGTACGTATGTCGGCCGGAAACGGTTCTAAATGTGTCGTGTGATGCACATCACACTGAGTGCGACCGCAAAGATCGAACCGGCCGCTCCGGTTCGCCGTACTCCCAGTGAGGCATATCGCGGACGGGGACGGGTGAAATGATCTATCGACTTCTCGGAGTGGTGATCGGTTGCATGGTGATATGGCTGGGAACGCCGGCCCATGCCTTCGCGGAAATCGACTCCCATGATCGGGAGCTGCTCGTCCGGGTACGCGAAGCCGGTTTGTGGGAAGGCCCGGTGAGCCGTCAAGCGGAACAGCGCGGGAGCGACCGGCGGGTCCGGGAGGCCGGCCGCGAACTCGCCGACGACCACGACCGCCTCGACGCCCAGGTCCGCGCGCTCGCTTCGAAGCTCCGCGTCGAACTGCCTGTCGAGCCCACCGAAGAACAGCGCTCGTGGACCGACGAGATCACCGGCGCCGCCGGTGCCGACTTCGACCGGCTCTACGTCAACCGCGCCCGCGCCGCGCACGGGAGCGTCTTCGGTCTCGCCTCCCACGTCCGGGCCGCCACCCGCGACGACGCGATGCGGTCGTTCGCCCAGGCCGCCGTCGACACGGTCATGCGGCATATGACCCTGCTCGAAAGCACCGGTATCGCCGAGACCACCTCGCTGATGGTCGTACCCGCGGGCGGCGACCTCGACGGCGGCGACGTCGCGCTCGGCCTGCTCGTGGTGGGCATCGCCGGAGGGGCGACCTTCGGGCTCGTTCGGTTTCTCGGCGCGTCGGGCAGGCGAGCATGACGGCCTCGCTCCTGGCGGTGATCCCGGCACCGTCGCCGCACGACAGCGGCGTGCGGGAGATCGCCGCCCTGTCCGCCCGGTTCGCCTACGTGACGATGTGCCTGACGCTGGTGTGGGGGGTGCTGACCGCCACCGGCTGGATCAGGCGCGTCACCGGCCACGAGGCGTTGCGCGGCGGTCACGTCGTGTTGGCGACGTTCAGCCTCGCCACCGGTTTCGTCCACGGACTGTCCTATCTGTTCCTCGACGACGATTCGTTCGGAGTGCTCGCGCTGCTGATCCCGTTCGCCGGCGGCGGGGTCGCGCGGCACGCGGCGGGTGTCGTCGGGCTGGAACTGTTCGTCGCCGTCTCGATCACCGCCGCGGTGCGCCGCGGCGTGACCGATCGCGGCGGGCAGCGGTTCCATCAGGCCGGCTACTTCGCGGTCGGCCTGCTGGCGATCCACTCCTGGCTCGGCGCGGCCGCGAACGGGAACCTCTCGACCGTCTGGCTCGGCGGGCTCACCGTGCTCACCCCCGCCGTCGTGCTCTCCGTGCTCCGGGTGCTCCCGCCGGGGGCGCTGGTGCGGCTGGGGCTCCTCGAAGGCGGCACCGGCCGGGCACAACCGGTCCGGATCTCCGTCGACGACAGGAAATGCCACCGCTACGCCATCTGTCAGGCCGAAGCGCCGCAGGTCTTCCAGCTCACACGCGACGGCCAGCTGCGCTACCTCCGGAAACCCGGGGCCAAACAGGTGCCGCTGGCACAAGCCGCGGCCAGAGCCTGCCCGATGCGGGCTATCCGATTACAGGGGGCGGAACGATGAGCGAACGGATCGTCGTGGTCGGCGGCGGGCTGGCCGGCCTGCGGTGCGCGGAACGGTTGCGAGAACTGAGGTTCGACGGCGAACTGGTGATCGTCGGCAACGAGCCGGAGCTGCCGTACCACCGGCCGGCGCTGTCCAAGCAACTGCTGACCGGCGCCACCCATCCGGCGGAAATGCTGCTCGCCCGGCCCGACGAGATCGACGCCGAATGGCGGTTCAACACCCCGGCGACCCATCTTCAGCCGGGTCGCCAGATCGTCCATCTGCCCGGGGCGGAGGAACTGCCCTACGACGGGCTCGTCATCGCCAGCGGCGTCGAACCGCGGCGGCTTTCCGGTGTGCCGCACGGACATCCGCGGGTGGTGGTGGTGAGGACCCTGGCCGACGCCGCGGAGCTGCGCGACAACCTCGCCGCCGACCACGGGCCCGTCGCGGTGCTGGGCAGCGGGTTCATCGGCTGCGAGGTCGCGGCGAGCCTGCGGGAGATCGGCCGCGAGGTCACCATCATCGGCCGGTCGGCGCATCTGCTCGGCGAGGTCGTCGGCAAGCACATCGGGCAGAAGCTCTCGGCGCTGCACCGGTCGCGCGGAGTGCGGCTGGCGCTGGGCGCGTCCATCGACAACTGGCAGACCACGGCGAACGGCCTGCGGCTGCGCTCGTCCGACGGCTGGATCCTGGACGTCTCGTGTGTCGTCGTGGCCGTGGGGACCGTGCCGTCGATCTCCTGGCTGCGCGGCTCGAAGCTGCCGCTCGACGACGGCGTCGTCTGCTCGCCGACCTGCCACGTGCTCGGGATGGGCAACATGGTCGCCGCCGGTGACGTCGCGCAGTGGCCGAACCTGCGGTTCGACGAGACGCCGCGACGGGTCGAACACTGGCTCAACGCCGTCGAAATGGGCCGGGCGGCCGCGGAGAACCTGCTCGCCGGCCCGCGGGCCGCGCGTCCGTTCGCGCCGGTGCCACGGTTCTGGTCCGAGCAGCACGGCATGCGGATCCAGGCGGGCGGCATCCCGAAGCTCGGCACCGACACCGTCGCGCTCGCTTCACCCGTCGGCGGTGAACGGCCGGTCACCGGATTCGTCCGCAAGGGGCGTCTCGTCGGTGTCGTCGGCCTCGACAGCCCGTCCGCCGTCCTCCACTGGACCAACGAGATCGCGGAGCAGAACCCCGTCAGCCACCCGGGAGAAACGGAGACGCCTGATGCGCGGATCGCGGTTGACCATGCTCGTCGTCATCGCGGCGCTCGTCGTGGGGGCCGCGATGTGGTGGCAGGCGGCTGAACCCACGGCCCGGACGGCGCGGGCCCCGGTCACCGAAACGCCGGTGCCGTCGCCCGGCACCTCGGCCGGGACGCGGCTCACCGCCGTCTACCTGACCCGGATGGGGCGGGCCGTCCTCGACGAGACCGGCGCCGTCCTCTTCCGCTACGACCGCGACGACCCGCACAAGGCCCGGTCGGCTTGCCTCGGCGACTGCGCCGTGGTCTGGACACCCATCACGACCAGCGGCACACCCTCGGTGACCGGCATCGACCCGGCGCTCGTCGACACCATCAAACGCCCCGAAGGCGCCGAGCAGGTGACCTTGGCGGGCCGGCCGCTCTACCGGTTCGCCGGCGCCCGGCCCGGCGAATGGACCGGGCAGGGCACCGACCACCTGTGGTTCGTCGTCGAGCCGGACGGGCGGCGCAACCTGAACTGCCTGCCCGGACCCGTGCAGTAGGATTCGCCGACGGACGAGTCGGCGGGGCGGCCGCGAGCCGGGAAACCGGTTCGAGGAAAGTCCGGACTCCGCAGGGCAGGGTGGTTGTTAACGGCAACCCGGGGCGACCCGCGGGACAGTGCCACAGAAAACAGACCGCCCCCGTTCGCTTCGCGGGCGGGGGTAAGGGTGAAACGGTGGTGTAAGAGACCACCAGCGTCCTGGGTGACCAGGACGGCTAGGTAAACCCCACCCGGAGCAAGGCCAAGAGGGAGCCGCGAGGCTCCTGCGCAGGCGATCGAGGGCTGCCCGCCCGAGCCTGCGGGTAGGCCGCTCGAGCCCGCCGGCGACGGCGGGCCTAGATGGATGGCCGCCACTCGCTTCGCCGCAAGGCGGGGCGGGGACAGGATCCGGCTTACACGCCGGCTCGTCCGTACTTCTTTCAGGGCCGACGTTCCGTGAAGGCCTCCTTGAGGGACCCAGAGTCCCTCAAGGAGGCCTTCACGGAACGTCGGCTGCGGTGGCGCGCGATGCTCGAGTACATGAAGGCCCCCTTCATTGCGCCTGGCGCAATGAAGGGGGCCTTCATGTACTCGAGGGATGAGCGGTGGGTCGTGAAGGGCTACTTACCTACCCTGGGAGGGGGGAAGGAGGCCTTCATGGGCCTCGGCTGCGGTGAGCCGGCCGGCCGCGGTGGGCGCGAGGGCCACCAGCCCAGCCGAAAACAGGCGCCCGACCTGCGGAAGTGATAGCAAAGGTCCCTTGCTCCCACCGCCGCCCCTTCGGACGCTGCGCCCGTCGCTACTTGTCGGTAGTCTCCCCTCATGGGTGAAGCGAGTCGCGTCACGGGACGGTTCCGCGGGACGTTCGATGTACTGCATTCCCTTACCTACTTCGCGCCCGAGACGGAAGCCGCGCTCACCGGCGTGGGTCTCCGTCCAGGGCGCATGACGTACTTCGCGGGCCGCGCGGCGCCGATGGGCGCGGTGGGACCTGCCGTCGTCGCGGCGACCTTCTACAACTTCAACCCCGAACTCGTCGCCCGCCACATCCCGCGCGCGTGGACGCTCGCCACGCCCGAAAAGATCATCGAGGCCCGGTTCGAAGCCGTCGACGCGACGCTGACCCGGCTGCTCGGCAAGGAGACGCTCGGTTCCGAAGAGGTCGCCGAAGCCGCGGAGCTCGCCCGCGAGGCGACCGGCGGTTGCCAGGTCGACGGCCGCCCCCTCTACGCCGGGCACGCGGGTCTCGGCTGGCCGAGCGAGCCGCATCTCGTCCTCTGGCACGCCATCACCCTCCTGCGTGAGCACCGCGGCGACGCCCACATCGCCGCGCTCGTCGCGAACGGGCTCGACGGGCTCGCCGCCTTGGTCACGCACACCGCCACCGGCAAGGGGTTCCTGCCCGCCGCGGCCAAGCAGTCCCGGGGCTGGAGCGACGAGCAGTGGGACGGCGCGGCGGTCAAGCTCCGCGAACAGGGCATCCTGGACGACCAGGGCGGCCTGACCGAGGCCGGGAACGATCTTCGCGAACGGCTCGAAGTCGCCACGAACGCGGCGTCGACGGGGCCTTGGGAGCACCTCGGTGAGGAGAAGACGAAGCGGCTTCACGAGCTGTGCGGACCTTTGAGCCGCCAGGCCGTCGAAGCGGGCGCTTTTCCCGCGAATGTGTTCTCCACGGGCCGATAATCACGCTATGTAGTGAAAATGCGGTCTCCGTTTTCGCTTTGGGTAACGGAAGCGTGACTTTCGCTTGATCGGCACTCATGTTTTTTGTCGAATGCGTGTTCACCCAGCGGACTCGGGAGAAGCCACCGAACGAGTCATGTCACACTGGTCGAGGCCGAAATCGCCGCGGCCGACCCGTACTCACAGTGAGCAAGTTGCCTCGCAACCGAGTGAGGCCGTCAGCACACTGCGAAATACGGGTGGCCGGGGTTAATCCTGACGACCCTTGCAACGATGATGGAGACCGAGGATGGTCGTGGTGCTGTGCCTCGCTCTGTGAACTGTAGACAAAACGACATCTACAGAGCGCGCTTTGACCACTACGCCTCGTGACGCCATGATGTTCGAAGCACCACCGAGCCAGAACCGCGCGATCCCCCTCTCCGCGCACCGGGAGTAATGCGATGATGACCTTGACCACCCTCGACACGCTGGCCCAGGGCGGAGAGCTCGGCACCGGCAACGTCCGCACCTGGCTGATCGACAACATCATCCCCCTGGTGCTGCTGGCCGTCGCGCTTCTCCTGCTGTGGCTGGGCGGTGGCAAAGGGGACAACGCGGGTGTCATGCGCCGACTCGCCGGTGTCGTGATCGCGCTGGCGATCATCGGCCTCGCGGTGAGCGGCGCCGGAGTCAACGTGGGCCAGTGGATCGCCGGCCTCTTCACAGGCTGAGGGCTCGCGTTGCGTATCCGGACCGATGACGAGGTTTACCGGGTCGACGCCGTGTGGCTCGGCCCGCCGAAAGCGACTTTTCCCTGGAGAGCCCGCTACGTCGCGTGGCTCGTCGGTATCCCGGTCTTCCTGCTCGTGCTCACCGTCGAACGGTGGGCGGGCTGGAGCTTCGGGTTCTTCTCGACCGCCTGGGCCTTCGTCGCCACAATTGTGATCACCAGATTGATCACGGCCAAGATCAGCCACGAGCGTCCGCTGGGCGCCGTGGCCGCGATGGCGGCGAAAGAGCTCAACACACCAAGAGAACGGACCACGGGCACGGGTGGCGCCGCCAGCGCATCCCGCGTCCGGGTACGGGCGAACCGCCCGCTACCGAAGCACCGCAGGAGACGGCAGTACCAGCACCACGGCTACGGCGGCGGCGCCGGAGCTCAGGGAACACCACGAGCGCGTCGGAGCCGCCCCGCGGCTCGGGCCGGGAGGTAGTCGTTGTTCGGTCGCGGCGGAAGCCGAGGAAAACGTGATCGAGATCTGCAGCAAGGGGCCTGGCACCCGCCCCAGCAGGTCCGCTCCGCGCAGCCCAAGAAGGCCGGCAAGGGGAGGCGGCTGCCCGGCGAGGCGGCCATACCCTCGTATACCCCGTCGATCGCGGCGCGAAGCATCGACGGGCACCTGTTGCGCACCGGTTATGAGGTCTACGCCTGGTACCGGCTCGCGCCGCAGCGCTGGTCGTTCCGGTCGGATTCGCAGCGCCGCGACCTGATCGCGGCCATCGCGGGCCAGTACGCGGAACTCCAGGGCCGCTGGCTGCACCTGCGCGTGACCAACCGGCCGTACCCGATCCGCATGTGGGCCGAGGCCCACGTGCACAACGCCGTCGGCCGTCCTCAGGACGTCCAGGGCGCGCTGTCCTTCGACGACTACCTCATCGGCGAGCAGCAGCAGCTGATGGGCCGTTCGATGGCCGAGAAAGAGGTCTACCTCGGCGTCCAGGTGCAGACCAGGCGGATGATCGACCGCGCGGTCGAGAGCGCCGCCCCGGTGCTGCGCAAGATCCTGCCGGAGGCCGTCGACGCCGAGCTGGCCGCGCTCGACTCCGAGGTCGAACACCTCGACCAGGTGATCGGCTCCGCCGGGCTCGAAGGCCGTCCGGTGCACGCCGAGGAGATGTCCTGGCTGATGCACCGCTCGTGCTCGCTGGGCCTGCCCGCGCCGCGCAACATGCCCGCGGTCCCGGGCGCCGCCTGGGAGCCCGAGGACCTCGCCAGCTTCACCGACGCGGCGGATTTCCACGCCGAGCCGTACGCGCCCACGGTCACCGTCCGCGGCCGCACGGGGTCGAACGCCGGGGTCTCCCGGCATCTCGCGGTCCTCACCGTCGGCCAGATGCACGGCCTCCAGATCCCCGAGGTCGACGACCCGTGGATCCAGCACGCGGACCGGCTGCCCGCCGCGGTCGAGGTGTCCGCGCGGATCTACGTCCGGCGCCCCGAAGAGGTCGCCGGTGAGCTGCAGCGCCAGATGAACAAGGTGCGCTCGCAGGTCAAGCACTACACCGACGAGCACGAGCTGGAGCCGCCGCAGTCGCTGGCGCGCCAGGCGGGCCGGGTGCTGGAGATCGACGACGAGATGACGTCGGGCTTCACCGCGCTGGCCACCCGGGTGCGTTCGTGGTGGCGGCTGGCGGTGTCCGGGCCGACGGAGCGCGACGCGCTGCGCCTGGCCCAGCAGCTTCTCGACCTCTACAAGCCGAAGATCGCCGTAGAGCATCCCGAGGCGCAGTACGCGCTGGCCAGGGAGTTCATCCCCGGTGAGCCGCTGGCTTCGGCCGCGTACATGCGCCGCGGTTCGGTCGTGTGGGCGGCGTCGTCCGTGCCGACGGCGACGGCCGAGGTGGGCGACCGCCGCGGCATCCTGCTCGGCGAGACGGTGACCGCGACCCGGCGCCCGGTGGCGTGGGACCCGTGGATGGCGCAGGAGATCCGCGACGGTTCCGGCCTGACCGCGATGGTCGCGGGCCTCGGTGGTGGTAAGTCCTTCCTCGGCGGCGGCATCGTCTACAAGACGCTTCGCGCGGGCGCGCACTGGACGATCCTCGACCCCTCGGGCCCGCTGTCGCGGCTGTGCGACCTGCCCGAGCTGCGGCCGTACGCGCGGCCGATCAACCTGCTCAACGCGCAGCCCGGCATCCTCAACCCGTACCGGGTGGTCGCCGAGCCGCAGATCGAGCACTTCATGGACGAGGACGACCCCGAGCGCTCCTGGCGGCGGGAGAAGGCCCTCGCCGGCGCGACCCGCCGACGTCTCGTGCTCGACGTCCTCACCGGTGTCCTGCCGTACGAGGTCTCGCGGATGGCGCAGACCCGGATCGTGCTGCTGCGCGCCGTCCGCGCGGTCGGCGGCCGGTTCGACGCCGACCCGGGCCAGGTCATCGACGCACTGCGCCGGGACTCCAGCGAGCACCACGAGCACGCCGTCGTCGTCGCGGACTTCCTCGACGAGATGCGCGAGCGGATGGCGCTGCTCATCCCGGAGAGCGACGCGGACCCGTACTCCGAGACCCGCGACGACCGGATGACCGTGCTGACCATGGCGGGGCTGACCCTGCCCAAGGACGGCGTCCCGCGCGAGTACTGGACGGACGCGGAATCCCTCGGCGTCGAGATGCTGAACCTCGCCGCGTGGCTGACGCAGCGGTCGGTGTACGAGAAGCCGAAGGAACTGCGCAAGGGCGTCTGGATCGACGAGGCGTTCTTCCTCTCCGAGGTCCCGACCGGCCGCGTGCTGATGAACCGCTTCGCGCGTGACTCGCGGAAGTGGAACGTCCGGGTCCTGCTGTCCTCGCAGATCCCCGCGGACTTCCTGAAGATCCAGGGTTTCGTGGCGCTGCTGGACTCGGTGTTCGTCGGCCGTCTCGACGACGACGACGCCCAGGCCGACGCGCTGCGCCTGCTGAAGGTCCCGGTCGGTGTGGGCTACGAGCAGGTCGTCGCGGCGCTGGGCCGCCGTCCCGGTTCGCAACGCGATCTCCAGCGCGACGTCGAGCCGCGGCAGTTCATCTTCGGTGACGGCGCCGGCGGCGTGGAGCGGATCCGCGTCGACTTCTCCGGCCCGCATCTGGAGCACCTGCGCCGGGTCATGGACACCACGCCGGGTTCGCCCGACGCCAAACCGTCCAGGCCGGGCAACGAGCTGGCGGTCCCGGCGGAGAAGCCGTTCGTGGCTTCGCCGCCGGAAGACGACTTCGAGCTCGAAGAGGACTTGGAGCTCGCGGCCGAACTCGAGGTCGGTCTCACCGACGAGCAGATGCTGGGCTCCCCGGATCCGCTCGCCGCGGAGACGGGTGAGGTCCAGGGCGCCGTCCAAAATGGACACAGTGGTGCCAACGGTAACGGGGGTCAAGGCGAGCACGCGCGCGCCGGCAAGGGTGGCACCGGCAGGGATGCCGCATGAACACGGTGATCACCCTGGCGTTCGTGCTCGCGTTCGCCGCCGGCTGGCACGCGCTGCGCCGCCGGCTCAAAGAGGGGCCGCGGCCCGGCAAGACCAGACCCAGCCGCCGCGCGACGATGTTCGTCGTCATGGTGATCCTGGGCCTGCAGGCCGTGGCGACCGCTCCGGCGGCCTCGGCGGCCGCCTGTGGCGAGGCCCCGAACCCGGAACGGCCGGGCGCGGGCATGGTCGGCGCGCTCGACCCACCCGCCACCGCTCGCGGTGAAGGCGGCAGCCCGTACAACGTCTACGGGTACGCCGGACACGTCTGGGACACCTTCGAAACCGACTGCGGCCCGCTCGCGGGCATCACCTCGCCCAACTCGACGATCGACACCTGGGCGGGCAACCAGCTGTTCAACATCGGCAAGAACATCGTCGGTGCCACGAACTCGCTGCACTACACGGTGTTGCAGGGCAGCCTGCTCAGCCCGCTGTACAACGCCGTCAAGGCCGGGGCCGAGAAGGTCTACAACAACATCTACGCCCAGTTGTTCGGCCTGGCCGCGCTGATCATGTCGATCATGTTGTTCCGCAACATCTGGCGCGGCGATCTCGCCGCGGTCAGCAAACGGGCGCTCTACGGGCTCGCCGCGGTCTGGCTGGCCGCGTCCTCCTTGGCGCTGCTGAGATTCCTCGATCCGATCGACAACGCGATCGTGCAGACCACGACCAACATCCAGGCCGGGTTCATCGACGAGGCCAAGACCCCGCCGCCGTCCCAGCCTCAGCCGCCCAACGCGCAGCCGTGTCAGGCGACCCCGGAGGCCGTGGCCGCGCGCCAGCCGTGGGACCGGGTGCCGACCGAGCTGCATTGCCGGGTCGTCTACGACAACTGGCTCCGCGGCGAATTCGGCAGCCCGGACTCGCCGCAGGCGATCCAGTACGGCCCGGCCCTGCTGGACGCGCGGGCGTTCACCTGGGGCCAGATCCAGCAGGGCGGGGACGCCGACACCGCGCTGGTCGACTCCAAGAAGGCGGCGTTCAAGGACATCTCCACCAAACTCGGCCCGGCCACCGGGTACTTCACCGGTGAGGACGGCAGCCGCGTCGGCGCCGGTTTCCTTTCGCTGGGCCAGGGGATCTTCTACTCGCTGTTCCAGTTGCTGGCCAAGGCCACGGTGCTGCTCGCGCAGGTCCTGATCAGGATCTTCGTCCTGACGGCTCCGCTGATCGGCCTGATCGCGCTGCTCCAGCCGCAGATCATGCAGCGCATCCTGAAGGTCGTCGGCGCGGTCGCCTTCAACCTGATGGTGCTTTCGGTGCTGGCCGGCGTGCACACCCTCCTGCTGGAGGCCATCTTCACGGCCGGGAACTCGTTGTCCCTGCTGACGAAGATGGTGCTGGCCGCCATCATCACCGTCCTGCTGTTCATGGTCGGCCGTCCCGTGCGGCGGCTGTGGCAGATGGTAGAGATGTCCGTCGGCATGGTCGGCGGCGCGATGCCGTCGCCGCGCGGCGGGCTCTTCTCCCGCTTCCGCAAGAAGAACAACGAGCCGACCCCGCAAGACGCCTTCTGGCAGAACGTCCGCGACACCGACGACGTCGTCGACGGCGACCTCCGCGGTCCTGTGGGCGCGACGGTCGGCGGCGGGCGGTTCCGGCCGGAGGCGACGATCTTCGCCAGCTCGCAGCGGCTCGACAACGGTTCCGGCGCGATCCGCCCCGCGGCGGCGTGGTCGGGAGCGCCGTGGCCGGGTGCCGTCGGCGGTGGCGGCGGGCTGCCCGCGCTGCCGTCCGGTGGTGGCGGAAGCGTTCCCGTGTTCGGCCAGTACAACCCGTCCGCGGGCAATCCGGGCGACTCCATGTTCACCTCCGGCGGCCGGAGCCCGATCCAGGTCCCGAGCCGCCGGGTCGACACCTCGCCGGTCGCCGACCGGCGCTGGAGCGACGAACCGGAGCCGGTCGTGGTGCCGTCGAGGATGAACTCCACCGGCGGCGGCTACACCACCCCGGACTATTCGGGCGCAGTTCCGGTGCAGGCGGGGCCATCGACGCCGCGTCCGCGCCGCGTCGACCCCGAGGTCGTCGCGGGCAAGCCGGTCTTCGTGCTGTACCGGCCGTCGCGCGGGCTGGAGGTCCGTGAGGAAGTCCGGGACACAGACCACGCAGTGGGCCGGTGACCCATGCCGATCCGGACCAACCGCGGGCGCACCGCGGTCTACCGCAGACTGTGGGGCTGGCCGTTGCGCTCGCCCCGCCACCTCGTCGGCACGCTGGTGATCCTCGCGGTCGTGCTCACCGCCCTGGGCATCCTGCTGCCCAAGGCCATCGGAAAACCGGGACAGACGGCCAGCGGGCCGGGTTCGTCGGCGACGGCCACCTCACGCTCCGGCGTCGCGGCGCCGGTGACCGTGACGTCGACCTTGCCGCCGAGGCTCACCACTCAGCCTCCGCCGTCTTCCGCGCCACCTGACCAGGACGGTGTCCGGGTCGCCAAGGAGTGGGTGACGGCATGGGCGAACCATCCCGACGGCACGACGACCGATCAGTGGCTGAGCGGCCTGAAGCCGTACACCACCGACGAGTTCTGGTCCACGGATCTGCGGACGGTGGATCCCGCCAACATCACCGCGACCAGGGTTTCCGGGGAGCCGCAGGTCGCGTCCTCGGTGGTCGGGTCGATGGAGGTCGACGTCCCGACGGACGGGCCCAAGGTCCGGGTCACCGTCGTCAAGACGAACCCGGGATGGCGGGTCACCAAGTTCACCCAAGCGGGCTGACCCGATGAAGATCGGGCTCATCGTCGGCGTGCTGATCGCCGCGGTCTTCGCCGCGGTGGTCACCACGAGCACGGTCACCAAGGTGGTGACCGATCATGTGGAGGCCCAGTCGGGCGGGGTCGTCAAGACCTCCTGCGACGCGTCGATCGGGCCGACCCTGCCGGGGCAGACCGATCGCGGTTCCTCGGACATCAACAAGCTGGACGAGGAACAGAAGGGCATCGTCGCGCTGATCATCTCGATCGGCAAGCAGCGCACGCTGTCCCCGCGCGCGTGGCAGGTGGCGATCCAGGCCGGGATGACCGAGTCCAAGCTGCGGAACCTGACCTACGGCGACCGCGATTCGCTCGGCATCTTCCAGATGCGCCCGTCGATGGGCTGGGGCACCGTCGCCCAGGTCACCGACCCGCCGTACCAGGTCAACAAGTTCTACGACGTCCTGCTCGCGGTGCCGAACTGGGAGAACATGCGGCCCGGCGACGCCGCGCAGCGGGTCGAGCGCTCCGGTTTCCCCGACCGGTACCACAACTGGGAACCGATGGCCGCCCTCCTCGTGCAGAACGAGGGCCAGATCGTCGACGTCGTCGGCTGCGGCACGAGCGTCGGCAGCGTGGTGCCGCCGAGCCAGGCGGCCGCGCAGGCCATCAAGTTCGCCCTCGCCGAGCAGGGAAAGCCGTACGTCTGGGGCGCCACCGGACCGAACAGCTACGACTGTTCGGGGCTGATGCTGCGGGCCTACGAGTCGGCGGGGATCGTCATCCCGCGGGTTTCGCGTGACCAGTACAAGGGCGGCGCGATGCTGCCGGTGCGGCAGGCGCAGCCGGGTGACCTGCTGTTCCTCGCCACCGTGCCGTCGAACCCGGCGACCATCCACCACGTGATGATGTACCTGGGCGACGGCAAGATCGTCGAAGCGCAGCAGACCGGGGTGCCGGTGCACATCCGCGACTTCTCCTTCGACGAGGCCGAAGTGGTCGCGCAGGCGGTCCGTCCTGGCGTTTAGCATGGTGAGCGCGTGGTATCGCGATCGCGGGACCATCGGATTCACCCGAAGTGGCGGCCTGTCCACCGGCACGCGGCCGCACACTGGCAGAGGATAAGAACGTGGCACGGAAATTCGGAAGGCGAGGCAAGCCCGCGGCGGGGAACGGCCCGGAGGTCGATCCCCGCGATCTCTTCGGCACCGCCCAGCCGGCGCGGCAGGCGGCGCGGCCGGCGTCGAGCACCCCGCTGGCCGACCAGCTGAACCAGGGCTGGCCGGGTGTCGATCCCGGTTACGTCGTGCTGCCGCGTTCGCTGGCCGAGGGGATGTCGCTGCCCTGGCAGCAGCAGATGGCGGCCCTGCTGGCCCAGTTCCACCAGGAGAACGCCCGGCTCGCCTGGCCGATCTACCGGGTCGTCCCGTCGCGCTACGAAAAGCTCGTCGATCTCGACGAGGAACAGCTGGCGGAGGCCGGCTACCTGGTCGAGATGGACACCGAAGGCGAGATGGTCTATCGCGAGCGCAGCGGCCGGAAGGTCGAGGATCCGGCGAACACCACGGTGCTCGTCTCGTGCCTGGACCCGATCCCGAAGCCTTCGCAGCGTCAGGCGCCTCCGCCGCCTTCGCAGGCCGCGCCGCCCGCGACCGGGCAGCCGCCGCGCGCCCCTGCGCCGATGAACATCGGTCCCGCGCCGGTGTGGCGGACGGTCGCGCCGCCTCCGGGGCCGCCCGCGCCGCCGTTGCCGGGCACTCAGGGGGCTCCTGCGCCTCAGCCACCCGCGTCTCAGGCTTCCGCGCCTCAAGCACCGGCTTCGCAGGCTTCCTCGGTGCAGGCGACTGGCCCGCAAACCGCCGCGCCTCAAGCACCGGCTTCGCAGGCTTCCGCGGCTCACGCGCCCGGGCCGCAAACCGCCGCGCCCCAGCCACCTGCGCCTCAAGCACCTGCGCCTCAGGCCGCCGCTCCGCAGACGTCCACGCCTCAGGCGCCGCCTCCGCTGCCCCAGCCAACGCGGACGCAGCCGGTGAACCAGACGCCCCCGCCGCCGGTGAGCGCGCCGCCTTCCACCCCGGAAGCCCCGGCCGCCGCCGCGCCGTCGCAGGCCGAACCGGAGCCGCCCGTGGCGCCGCCGTCGTCCGCGATGCCCCCGGGTCCGCCTTCGACGCAGCCGGTGTCGCCTCCGCCGGGAATCCCCATGGCGCCCGAACCGGCGACCCCGCCGCGCGGCGTCCCGATGCACCGGGGCTGGTTCGACGAACTCGGCGAGAACGTGCCGGAAAGCTCGAAGGTCGATCCGCCCGAGGGCGGCGAGTTCGGCCCGACCGGCGATCCCACGGAGATCCCCTACCGCTATCGCAAGTGATGACAGGACGTCCCGGTGATGTCAGGCTTGGCGTATGTCGAGCGACCCGAACCCTGATCAGGGCTGGTACTTCAACACCAAGACGAACCAGGTCGAGCACCTGGAACGAGGCCGGGGCGTCGACCTCCTCGGCCCGTATCCGGACGAGGCGACGGCCAGGCGCGCCCTGGAGATCGCCAAGGAACGCACCAGGCAGGCCGACGCCGAAGACGCCAAGTGGAACGGCGACTGACCCACTCGTGAGTGGTGAGGACGGTTAGAACCGTCCTCACCACTCACGAGCACCTGTGCCGGCCGCTCGCCCCACCTTCGCGCACGTTGCGAAAGCCACTTTCCCAACCTTCAACGTTGCGAAAGTGGCTTTCGCAACATGCCGCACCGCGGCTCAGGCGTCCTGACGGGCGAGCGCCGGCCCCAGCACGAACTCCGGGTCCACCTGCGCGGTGAGGTCCTCCCCGGCCCGCCCGCTGCCCCACGCCCGCGCGTTGCGCAGGTGGAACTCGACGCCCTGACGCTGGTAGCGCGCCCAGTCGCGCCGTTCGCCGTCGACGGTCGCGAGCATCGAGCCCAGCGTCGCGAGGTTGTGCGCCTCGAGTTCGCCGATCGGGCGCGCGCGGCCGCGTTCGGCGGCGCGGACGTGCCGCGAGTTCTCCATCCAGCCCAGCAGGGCGTCGCCGACCTCTTCGCGCAGGAACTCGATGTCCTCGTCCTCGGTCACCTTGTTCCCCACGACGACCAGCCGCACACCGAAGTCCCGCGCGTAGTCGGCGTACTGCCGGTACACGCCGACGCTGCGCACCGTGGGCTCACAGACCAGGAACGTCACGTCGAACCGCGTGAACAGCCCGGACGCGAACGCGTCGGCACCGGCGGTCATGTCCATGACCACGTACTCGCCCGCGTCGTCGATCATGTGGTTCAGCAGCAGCTCCGCCGCTCCGACCTTCGAGTGGTAGCAGGCGACGCCCAGATCGTCCTCGTCGAACTGCCCGGTGACGCCGAGCCGCACCCCGCCGAACTCGCGGAAACAGGCCTGGAAGATCGGGTTGTCCTCGAACGGCCGGACCAGCCGCGAGCCGCGCCCCGGCGGCGTCGTCTTGATCATCGACGCGGCGTCCGCGATCCGCGGGTTGTCACCGCGCAGGTATTCCTTGATCAGGCCCATGTTGTCGCCCAGCGTCGGCCACGCGATGGCCTCTTCCTCGCTCGCGCCGAGCGCGACGGCGAGGTGCTGGTTGATGTCCGCGTCGATCGCCAGAACCGGTTTCCCGCCGCCGGCCAGGTACGCGGTGAACAGCGACGCCAGCGTGGTCTTGCCGCTGCCGCCCTTCCCGACGAACGCGATCTTCACGCCACGGCCCTTCCTGTCGTTGTGAAAAGGGTATCGGTTTTCATTTCGGCCCGTAACGTACACCCGACCGGCCCGCACCCGAACGGGCGATCAACGGGGCCGGATCGGGATAGGGTTGGGTGGTGCCTCCACTCGTGATCAGGACACACGCGGCGGGAGGGGACTTCGGTCACCTTCGGGCCGAGTTCTCGCTGCCGGAGTCGTTCGGGCCCGACGTACTCGCCGAGGCGGAGGCGGCGGTCGTCGACCCGCTCGAGTCGGCGGGCGAACGTGAGGACGCCACCGGTCTGCCCTTCGTCACCATCGATCCGCCCGGCGCCAAGGATCTCGACCAGGCCGTGCTGGTCGAGCGCGTCGAGGGCGGCGGGTTCCGGGTCCACTACGCGATCGCCGACCTTGCCGCGTTCATCCCGCCGGGTGGCGCGCTCGACAAGGAGGCACGCCGCCGCGGGCAGACGCTCTACCTGCCCGACGGGAACGTCCCGCTTCATCCGCCGGTGTTGTCCGAGGGCGCGGCGAGTCTGCTGCCGGGGGAGACCCGGCCCGCCGTGCTGTGGACCATCGACGTCGACGCGAGCGGCGAGCCGACGGCGACCAACGTCCGCCGGGCGCTGGTCAGGTCCACCGAGCAGTTCGACTACGAGACCGTCCAGGCGGCGATCGACGCGGGCGACCCGCATCCTTCGGTCGCCGCGCTGCCGGAGCTGGGCCGTCTGCGCCGCGAACTCGCGATCCGGCGCGGCGCGGTGGAGCTGCAGCTGCCGGAGCAGGAGATCAGCGGAGATCCCGATGGCGGCTGGGCGCTCATCCAGCGGCCGCGTAACGACGTCGACGCGTGGAACGCCGAGATCTCGCTGCTCACCGGCATGGCGGCGGCCAAGATCATGATCGGCGCCGGGATCGGGGTCCTGCGCACGCTGCCCCAGCCCGACGCCGAAGCGATCGACTGGCTTCGCCGGTCCGCGCAGGCGTTGAACATCGACTGGCCCGAGGGCAAGAGCGTGTCGGAGTTCCTGGCCGCGCTCGATCCCGGCCAGCCCGCGTCCATGGCGCTCTTCGCCGACACCACCAGGCTCCTGCGCGGCGCCGGGTACACCGCGTTCGACGGAGAGCTCCCCGCGTTGACCACCCACGCCGGGATCGGCGGCGCCTACGCCCACGTCACCGCGCCGATCCGCCGGCTGGTCGACCGGTTCGCCACCGAGATCTGTCTCGCGGTGAGCGCGGGCCGCGAAGTGCCCGAGTGGGTCCGCGCGGCCCTCGCGGAGGTGCCGGAGCAGATGACCGCGTCCGACACGCTGGCCGCGAAGGTCGAGCGTGCCTGCATCGACCAGGTCGAGGCCTGGGTCATGGCCGAGCACATCGGCGAGGAGTTCGACGCGATCGTGCTGCGGGCCGACGACGCCAAATCGGAGATCCTGATCGAGAATCCGCCGGTGATGGGCAAATGCGCGGGCGAGAAACCGCCGGAAGGCGAGCGGATCCGCGTCCGGCTCACGGCGGTGGACGTCGACAAGCGGAAACTGTCCTTCGAGCGGGCATGATCGACGACCTCGGCGAAGTCGTCCCGCTGCGCGAACCGGCGACGCGGGTGGTCTCGCTCGTGCCGTCACTGACCGAGGCCGTCGAGGTGAGCGCGCCGGGACGGCTGGCGGGTGCCACGGACTACTGCACCCATCCGGTGGATCTGGACGTCCCGAGGGTGGGCGGCTCGAAGTACCCGAACGTGGACAAGGTGCTGGAACTCGAGCCGGATCTGGTGCTCGCCAACTCCGAGGAGAATCGCCCGGATGACGTGGAACGCTTACGTGCCAACGGGATTCCGGTCTGGGTGATGGAGGCGTCGGCGACCGTGCCCGGCGCCCTCGCGTCGATCCGGCGGATCCTGACGCAGGCTTACGACCTCGCCGAACCCGAGTGGCTGGTCGAGGCCGAAGAGATCTGGCGGGAGACGCTGCCGGAGCGCTTCCGCGCGGTCGTGCCGGTCTGGCGGAAACCGTGGATCGTGCTCGGTAGGGACACTTTCGGCGGCGACGTCCTCCATCGCGTCGGGATCGGCAACGTCTACGCCGACCACGAAGAGCGCTACCCGCGTCCGAAGCTCGACGAGCTCCAGGCGCGCTTCGCGGCCGGAGACGCGAATCTGCTCGTGCTGCCCGACGAGCCGTACGAGTTCACCGCGGACGACGGCCCCGAAGCGTTCCCCGGCGCGAAGCACGTCCTGGTCTCAGGGCGCTACCTGACCTGGTACGGCCCTTCGCTCGTCGAAGCCCACTCCCACCTCACGCATTTAGTCCTCTAAATGCGGTAGTTCGCGTTACGAACCAGCGCATCTAGAGGACTAAATGCGGGGGTGTCAGAGGGTCAGGCCGGTCAGGACGGTGACGCGTTCCTCGGTGAAGTCCGCCATCGCCGACGCGGGCCCTTCGCGGCCGACGCCGGAGTCCTTCACACCGCCGTAGGGCATCTGGTCGGCGCGGAAGCTCGGCACGTCGCCGACGAGCACGCCACCGACTCGCAGCTTCGCGGACACGTCGAACGCCGTCGGCAGGTCACGCGTGAACACTCCCGCCTGGAGGCCGAAGCGCGAGTCGTTGATCCGGCGCACCCCGTCCTCCACCGACTCCACCCGCGTGATCGACACGACCGGCCCGAAGACCTCGTCGGCCATCACCGACGCGTCCTCCGGCACGTTCGCGAGCACCGTCGGCTCGACGGTGGCGCCGTCACGTTTGCCGCCGGCCAGCAGTTCGCCGCCCGCCTCGACGGCCGCCGTGATCCACGATTCCACCCGGGTAGCGGCGGCGGTGTTGATCAGCGGTCCGACGTCCACGCCGTCCGTCCGCGGGTTGCCGGTCCCGAGCGCGCGCACCTGCTCCAGCACCTTCGCCTGAAGCTCGTCGTAGACGTCGGCGTGCGCGTACACGCGCTGCACCGAGATGCACGACTGGCCGGCCTGGTACATCGCGAACGTCGCGATCCGCTGCGCCGCGAAGTCCAGGTCCGTCCAATCGGGACAGACGAGGACCGCAGCGTTGCCACCGAGTTCGAGCGCGACGTGCTTGCGCGGCACGCTGTCCCGGATACCCCAGCCCACCGGCACGGAACCGGTGAACGACACGACGGGCAGCCGCGGGTCCGAAACCAGCTTGGCCGATTCCTCGTTGCTCACCGGGAGGATCGACCAGCTTCCGGCGGGCAGGTCGGTCTCGGCGAGGATCTCGCCGAGCAGCAACGCGGTGAGCGGTGTCGCGGGTGCGGGCTTGAGCACGATCGGCGCACCGACCGCGATCGCCGGAGCGACCTTGTGCGCCACCAGGTTCAGCGGGAAGTTGAACGGCGTGATGCCCAGCACCGGGCCCTTCGGCACACGGCGCACGAGCGCGAGCCGCCCGGTTCCGCCCGGGTCGGTGTCGAGGCGCTGCAGGTCACCGGAGAACCGGCGCGCCTCCTCGGCGGCCCAGCGGAACGTCGACGCCGCGCGCCCGACCTCGCCGCGCGCCCACTTCAGCGGCTTGCCCGACTCGGCGGTGATCAGCTGAGCCAGCTCTTCGGACCGCTCACCCAAAACTCGGGACACGTGGTCCAACGCGCCCGCCCGGACATGCGCGGGCAGCGTCGCGAACTCGTCCTGGACGTCGTGCGCCGCCTGCACGGCGGTCTCGATGTCCGAAGTGGACGGAACGTGGTGTGAGCCCGCCTCGCTTCCGTCGAAGGAGTGACGGACGACGACGGTCTCGCCGCCGGCGACCGGCTTTCCGGCTACCCAGTAAGGGAAGGTGGTCACTTGGAAGCCTCCGTACGGACAGCGTGCTCCAGGACCGACAGGCCCTCGTCGAGCAGTTCGGTGGACAGGGACAGCGGCGGCAGTAGGCGGACGACGTTGCCGTAGGTGCCGCAGGTGAGGACGACGACGCCCGCCTGGTGGCAGGCCTGCGCGACCCGCTTGGTCAGGTCGGCGTCGGGTTCGGTGGTGCCGGGCTTGACGAACTCGGCGGCCAGCATCGCGCCGCGACCGCGGACGTCACCGATCACGCCGGTCTCCTCGGCCAGTGCCCGCAGCCTCGGCAGCACCGTGTTCTCGATGCGCTTCGCCGACGCCGCGAGGTTCTCCTGGCGCATGACCTCGATCGAGCCGAGCGCGGCGGCGCACGCGATCGGGTTGCCGCCGTACGTCCCGCCGAGCCCGCCCGGCGGGACGGCGTCGAGCAGTTCCGCGCGGCCGGTGACCGCGGCGAGCGGCAACCCGCCCGCGATGCCCTTGGCGGTGGCGATCAGGTCGGGGACCACGTCTTCGTGCGTGGACGCGAACCACTCGCCGGTGCGGCAGAAGCCGGTTTGCACCTCGTCGGCGACGAACACGACACCGTTTTCGGTGCACCAGGCCGAAAGCGCGGGAAGGAAACCGGGAGCGGGCTCGATGAAGCCTCCCTCACCCTGCACCGGCTCCAGTACGACGGCCGCGACCTGGTCGCCGCCGATCTGCTTCTCGATCCGGTCGATGGCGATCCGCGCGGCCTCGGGGCCGGACAGGCCGTCGCGGTAGGGGTACGAACCCGGCACCCGGTAGACCTCGGGCGCGAACGGACCGAAACCGTGCTTGTAGGGGATGGACTTCGCGGTCAGCGCCATCGTCAGGTTGGTGCGGCCGTGGTAGGCGTGGTCGAACACGACGACCGCCTGGCGGCCGGTCGCGGCGCGGGCGATCTTCACGGCGTTCTCGACGGCTTCGGCGCCGGAGTTGAACAGCACCGAACGCTTCTCGTGGGTGCCCGGCGTCAGCTTGTCGAGTGCTTCGCACACCTCGACGTAGCCCTCGTACGGCGTGACCATGAAACACGTGTGCGTGAACCGGCCGGCCTGCTCGCGGACGCGGTCCACGACGGCGGGGACGGCGTGGCCGACGTTGGTCACCGCGATACCGGAACCGAAGTCGATCAGGACGTTGCCGTCGGCGTCGGTGAGCAGGCCGCCTTCGGCCGAGGTGACGTAGACGGGCAGCACCGAACTCACGCCCGCGGCGACGACGGCGGCGCGTCGCTCCTGCAGGGCGCGCGAGGCGGGGCCGGGGATCTCGGTGCGCAGCCTGCGCTGGGTTTCGGTGGTGACGGTCACGGCCAGACTCCTGCGGACGCGAGGGACGGTGGTCGCCCTCCAGGATGAGAGCCGCGCCCGGCGCCGTCAGCTCGACATCTTGTCGATATCAAGGCGTAGAGTTGGACAACATGGCACTGACCCTCGCCGCCCTCGTGGCCGAACGCCCGCTCGGCCTGCGGGTGCGCGCGGCCGAGGCAGGGCTCGGCAGGGCGATCGGCTGGGTCCACCCGACCGAACTGACCGATCCGCAGGCCTTCCTCGAAGGCGGCGAACTGCTGCTGACCACCGGCCTCGCCCTCGATGAGACCACGTCGCCCGGGTACATCCGGCGCTTGGTCGACGCGGGCGTGGCGGGGCTCGGTTTCGGGGTCGGCCTCAGTCACGAGAGCATTCCTCAATCCCTTGTGGACAGTGCGAACCAGGTCGGGCTGCCGGTGCTGGAGGTGCCGAGGAAGACGCCGTTCATCGCGATCACGCGCGCGGTCTCCCGCGCGGTCGCCGCCGACGAGTACGCGTCGCTCGTGCGCACCGGCAAGGGGCAGCAGGAGCTGACCAGGACCGCCGTCGGCAAGGGTGGCCCTGGTGGGGTGGTGCGCAAGCTGGCGAAGCTGGTCGATGGCTGGGTGCTCCTGCTCGACTCGGCTGGCGCGGTCACCGAGGCTTCGCCCTCCGCACGGCCCTTCGCCGATGAACTCCAGGACGACTTCGCGCGGCTGCGCGCGGGCACGCTGATGACGGGGGCGGGGGAGTACGAGGTCGTCCTCCAGACGCTCGACACCCGTGCCCGGGGAGTGCTCGCCGTCGGCACCCGCGAGCCGCTCGATGCCGCGGGCCAGCACATCGTCAACACCGCGGTGTCCTTGCTTTCCCTTGCCCTGGAACAGAACCGTGCGCACCTGGACGCCGTGCGACGGCTGAGGTCGGGGCTGTGCGACCTGCTCGCCGCCGGACACGGCGAACTCGCCACGCGGACGATGAAGTCGCTCTGGGGTGGTGCCCCGGAGGCGCCGTGGTCCGTGCTGGCCGTCGCCGGCCCCGCGGGCGCGCGCCGCTCGCTCGCCGACGCGCTCGACGCCGAAGCGGCCGGGGACAAGGTGTTCTTCGGCGAGTCCGGGGCGTTCGTGCTCGCGCTCGGCGACGTGGAGACGGCCGTCCGGCAGGCCTCCCGGATCGGCGGGCTGCACGCCGGGCTGTCCGATCCGGTGTCCACAGTGGACTTCCCGGCCGGGCTCCGGCAGGCGAAACAGGCGGCGGAAGCGGCGAAGGCCGAGCGTATCCCGTTGGTCCGGTTCGCGGAGCACGCCGGGCGCGGTTTCCTGGAAATGGTCGACTCCCAAGCGGCGCAAGCGTTTTCGGACAGCCTGCTGGCGCCGCTGCGGCACCATGACGAGACCGGTCGTGGCGAGCTCGTCGCGTCGCTGACCTGCTGGCTCGAACACCACGGTCACTGGGATCTGGCGTCCGCGCGGCTCGGCGTCCACCGGCACACCCTGCGCAACCGCATGCGCAAGGTCGCCGAACTGACCGGCCGCGACCTCGATTCCCCTGGCGTGCGCGCCGAATTCTGGCTCGCGCTACAGGTCAGCGGGGGCTGAAGGACGCTTTCCCCGCATGCGACGCGGTGAAGGGCGCTTTACCTACATCTGATGCGGGTATGGCGTCCTTCAGCGCTCGGACCTGACCAACGCGATCGGCGAGTCCCCGCACCGCCGCAGCCGCGTGCCGGTCTCCGTCGTGACCGGCTCCGCGCCGGCGGACCACCAGGCCGGGACGTCGACGTCGCGGACCAGCGATCCGGTCGCCTGGCGCGCGTTGTTCGACACGATGACCCGGCCTTGGGCGTTGACCAGCGCCGCGCGGCCACCGAGCGCCCGCAGCTTCAGTTGCAGGAGGCGCTCGACCTCGCGCACGTAGATGTCCGCGCCGACGACCCCCGCGAAAGCCCCTTCACGCTGGACGGGAACCGTGAAGGTCAGCGTGTACTCGTCGGTGCAGAGGTAGTCGACGTACGGGCCGTTGATATGGCGGCGGCCGGTGTCACGCGGGACGGTGAACCACGATTGCCGGGTGTAGTCCAGGAAGTTCTCGCTGTCCGGATCGAGGCTGATGACCAGTTGCGCCGGCTCGTCGTCCCCGGTTTCGGTCCACCATTCGAAGCCGAATTCCTGATCCGCCAGCGCGTTCGGCGCGCTGATGAACCCGGCGCCGACGACCAGGCCGCCCAGGACGTCGAAGACCTGCGGCCGGAGCCGGGTCAGCTCTTCGGCGGTGGCATCGGTGGAGGCGGCCAGCAGCCCCTCGGCGCCGGCCAGTAGCGGCTTCAGCCGGCCGAAGACGTCCTCGACCAGGGTGGATACCTGTTCCACGACCTCGGAACCGGCGGACGGTGTGTCGTTCACGATGCTCACCTCGGATGCGCGGATGCCGCAGCTTAAGGGGCCAGAAGGTCTAAATGCACGTCCGCCAGCCGGTCTATCGCTTCGAGGATGTGCTCCTCGGTGAGCTTCCTGGCCAGCTCGCCGTCGCCCTGCGCGATGGCGGCGGCGATCGCGCGGTGTTCGGCGTAGGCGTTCTCACGGGTGCCATGCGGCTCGAGCGGCAACCACAGCAGACCGCCTCGCTCGCTCTGCAACTGCACTTCTTCCCTGGTCAGCCGTGGCGATTGGGCGGCCGCGGCGACTTCGAGATGGAACTGACGCTCGGCGCGCGACGCCTCCGCGCCGGTGGCCGTGCGGATGTCCTCGGTCGCCAGTTCGAGCCGCTCGATGTCCTCGGGCGAACTCCGCTCGGCGGCGAGTTTGGCCGCGGCGCCCGCGATCGCGAGGTAGTGATCGCCGACGTCGCGAAGCTCGGACAGCGAAACCGTGCGAAGGCGCTCTCGCCACGAAGCGGCCGAAGGGTTGGCGGGCGTCTTCACGAAGCTGCCGCCGCCTCGGCCGCGTCGCGTCTCGACCAGGCCCTGCTGGCGCAAGGCCACGAGCGCTTCGCGGACCGTCACGGTGGAGACGCCGAACTGGGTGGCCAGCTCGGCTTCGCTCGGCAGCTGCTCCGAGTCGGCCAGCAGCCCGAGAGTGATGGCGTCGACCAGCCGCGCGGTGACCGCTTCCGCCCGGCCGATCTGGTCGAGCGGAGCGAACATCGCTGATCGCGCGCTGTGCGACATCCCCTTACGCATGGTGGCCCTTCGCCCGTACCGCTACCCGATGGAAGCAATCTTGCACCATCGTCTTGTCATTTAACATCTGGACTTATATGTTTTAGCTCTCTCGCCGCCCCAAAAGGGAGCAAGGGACCTTTGCTATCGCCTCACGCCCCCAGGCCCAGTAGCCAGGAGCTCTCGTGCAGCAGTTGAAGCACTTCATCGGCGGTGAGTACACCGGATCCGCGTCGGGCCAGGTCGCCGCCATCGTCGATCCCGTCACCGGCCGCCCGTATCGCACCGCCGCCGTCGCCGGCCCCGAAGACGTCGATCGCGCTCTCGAGGTCGCGGCCGCGGCCTTCGAGACCTGGCGCGAGACCACACCCGCGCAGCGCCAGCTCGCGCTGCTGAAGATCGCGGACGCCGTCGAAACACGCGCGGACGAGATCGTGCTCGTCGAATCGGCGAACACCGGCAAGCCGGTCGCGCTCACCGCGGCCGAAGAACTGCCGATGATCGTCGACCAGTTGCGGTTCTTCGCGGGGGCCGCGCGTGTCCTCGAAGGACGGTCGGCGGGCGAGTACATGGAAGGGCATACCTCTTTCGTCCGCCGAGAACCGATCGGCGTGTGCGCGCAGGTTACGCCGTGGAACTATCCGCTCCTCATGGCGGTCTGGAAGATCGCGCCCGCCCTCGCCGCGGGGAACACCGTGGTGCTCAAACCGGCCGACACGACGCCCGCGTCGACCCTGCTCTTCGCCGAGATCTGCGCCGGATTCCTGCCGCCCGGTGTGCTCAACGTGATCTGCGGCGACCGTGACACCGGGCGCGCGCTCGTCGAGCACGAGATCCCCGCGATGGTGTCCATCACCGGCTCCGTGCGGGCCGGGATCGAGGTCGCCGCTTCGGCCGCGAAGGACGTGAAGCGCGTACACCTGGAGCTCGGCGGTAAAGCGCCCGTAGTGGTCTTCGCGGACGCTGACATCGAAGCGGCCGCAGAGGGCATCGCCGCCGCCGGGTACTTCAACGCGGGCCAGGACTGTACGGCGGCTACGCGTGTCCTTGTCGCCGACGAAGTCCACGACACGTTCGTCGCCGCCCTCACCCGGCAGGCGCGGGCGACCACCACCGGCAAGCCCGACGACACGTCGGTCACCTACGGCCCGCTCAACAACGCCGCGCAGCTCGAACGGGTCGCCGGGTTCGTCGACCGGCTTCCGGCGCACGCGATAGTCCACTGTGGAGGTAAACGGCATGGGGACGAGGGTTACTTCTACGAACCGACGGTGATCTCCGGCGTCCGGCAGGACGACGAAATCAGCCAGACGGAGATCTTCGGCCCGGTCATCACCGTGCAGCGCTTCGAGACCGAGGCCGAAGCGCTCGCCGCGGCCAACGGCGTCGAGTACGCGCTCGCGTCGTCGGTGTGGACCAACGACCACCAACGGGCGATGCGGCTGGCCGCGAAGCTCGACTTCGGCTGCGTGTGGATCAACACGCATATCCCGCTGGTCGCCGAGATGCCGCACGGCGGCTTCAAGAAGTCCGGCTATGGCAAGGACCTCTCGCTCTACGGCCTCGAGGACTACACCCGCGTCAAGCACGTGATGAGCGCGCTGTGACGACCACCGAAAGGCAGGCCATGCCGCATCAAGCGCCCACCGCCTCCGCCGTGGGGGAGCAAGGGACCTTTGCTATCACTTCCGCAGGTGGAGGCGACATTCCGGCCATCCGGCTGCGCGGCTTGCGCAAGGAGTTCGGCCAGGTCCACGCGGTCGACGGCGTCGATCTCGACATCCCGCCCGGCGAGTTCTTCTCCATGCTCGGCCCGTCCGGTTCCGGCAAGACGACCGTGCTCCGCATGATCGCCGGCTTCGAACTGCCGACGGCGGGCTCGATCGAACTCCACGGCCGCGACGTCAGCCGTCTCGCGCCCTTCGACCGGGACGTCAACACGGTCTTCCAGGACTACGCGCTCTTCCCGCACATGACCGTGCGGCAGAACGTCGAGTACGGCCTCCGGGTGAAACGCGTCCCTCGCGCGGAGCGCCGTCAACGCGCGAAGGAAGCCCTCGACACCGTCCGGCTCGGAGAGTTCGGCGAGCGCAAACCCGACCAGCTCTCCGGCGGCCAGCGCCAGCGGGTCGCGCTCGCCAGGGCACTGGTCAACCGGCCGAAGGTGCTCCTGCTCGACGAACCGCTCGGCGCGCTCGACCTGAAACTGCGCCACACCATGCAGACCGAGCTGAAACAGATCCAGCGCGACGTCGGCATCACCTTCATCTTCGTCACCCACGACCAGGACGAGGCGTTGACGATGAGCGACCGCATCGCGGTGTTCAACGCCGGCCGCATCGAACAGGTCGGCTCACCGGTCGAGGTCTACGAGCGGCCCGCGTCGGCGTTCGTCGCCGGCTTCGTCGGCACCTCGAACCTGCTCAGCGGCGGCGGCGCCGAGAACATCATCGGCGAACCCGGTGTGTTCAGCATCCGCCCCGAGAAGATCCGCATCGACGCCGATCTCTCGAAATCCGCCGAGGTCGGCGAGACCAGCGCAACCGGCACCGTCACCAACACCGTCTACGCCGGCGCGACCGTGCGTTACGAGGTCACGCTCGACGCCGGTGGCCAGCTCTCCGTGGTCCGGCAGAACACCGCCGAACCCGCGGACTTCGAAGGCGGCCGCGTCCGCCTGAGCTGGCGGCACGAACACAGCTTCCGCGTCCCCGAAGCCGGTTAGTTCTCCCCCTGTACCGAAAGGTTGTTCAATGAAGAACAGGAAACTCGCGCTCGCCGGCCTGCTCGGCGCCGGCCTGCTCGTGGCCGCCTGCGGAACGTCCGGATCCAGTTCGACCGCGGCCGCGCCCGGCGGTCAGGGCTTCACCGCGCCGAAGCTCGACGCGCTCGCGCAGCTCGGCCAGCCGGAAGGCCAGGTCAACGTGCTGGCCTGGCCCGGCTACGCGGAGAACGGCTCGAACGACCCGGCCGTCGACTGGGTCACCGGGTTCGAGAAGGAGACCGGCTGCAAGGTCAACGTCAAGGCGTTCGGTACCTCCGACGAGGCCGTGAGCCTGATGAAGACCGGACAATACGACGTCATCTCCGCTTCCGGTGACGCGTCGCTGCGGCTGATCGCGGCCGGCGACGTCGAACCGGTGAACACCGCGCTCGTGCCGAACTACGCCGACGTCTTCGACTTCCTCAAGAACCGTCCGTGGAACAGCGTGAACAACGTGTCCTATGGCGTGCCGCACGGCTGGGGCGCGAACCTGCTCACCTGGCGCACCGACAAGGTGAACCCGGCACCGACGTCCTGGTCGGTCATGTTCGACGCGAACAGCCCGTACAAGGGCAAGATCACCGCCTACGACTCGCCGATCTACATCGCCGACGCCGCGCTGTACCTGCAGACGCACAAACCCGAACTCGGCATCAAGAACCCGTACGCCTTGGACGACAAGCAGTTCCAGGCCGCCGTCGACCTGCTCAAACAGCAGCGGCCGATGGTGGCGGAGTACTGGTCGGACTACTTGAAGGAGAGCCAGGCGCTCAAGAGCGGTGACGCGGTCGTCGGCACCGCCTGGCAGGTGACGGTGAACCTGACCAAGAGCGAGGGCGCGCCGGTCGAATCCGTGCTGCCGTCCGAAGGCGCGACCGGCTGGTCGGACACCTGGATGGTGGGCGCGAAGTCGCCGCACAAGACGTGCTCGTACAAGTGGCTGAACCACATCGTCAGCCCGAAGGCGAACGCGCAGGTGGCCGAGTACTTCGGTGAATCGCCCTCGAACCCCAAGGCGTGCGCCGAAACCAAGAGCAAGGCGCACTGCGAGACCTTCCACGCCGGTGATGCCGCGTACGCCGCGAAGATCCAGTACTGGACGACGCCGATCGCGCAGTGCCTCGACGGCCGCACCGACGTCAAGTGCAAGGACTACGGCGAGTGGACCCGCGCCTGGACCGAGATCAAGGGCTGACCTCCCGACTCCGGGAGCGGCCGGTGGGCCCCCCACGCCGGCCGCTCCCGGTCCCATTCCTAGGTGGAGACGATGACGACCACCCTCGATTCGCCACGGCGGAGAACCTCCGCCTTCCTGTACCGCAAACCCAGGCTGCGACTGGGAATCCTGCTCTCCGCGCCGATGCTGTGGCTCGGCCTGGCCTATCTCGGCGCGCTGGCCGCGTTGTTCGTGACCGCGTTCTGGAGCACCGACATCTTCACCGGCCAGGTCGTGACCGAGTGGTCGCTGAACAACTTCGTCACCCTCTTCAGTGACGCGGTGTACCGCACGATCACCTTCCGGACGGTCGGGATCGCCGCGCTCGTCACGGTGGTCACCGCGATCATCGCCTTCCCGATGGCGTTCTACATGGCCAAATTCGCCTCGCCGAGGGCGCGGCGCCTCCTGGTCATCGCCGTCATGACGCCGTTGTGGGCGAGCTACCTCGTGAAGGCCTACGCGTGGCGGACCATGTTGTCCGGCAACGGGGTGCTGCACTGGCTGCTGAACCCGTTCGGCCTCGACACCCCCGGCTACGGCGTGCTCGCGACCGTGATCACCCTGTCGTATCTGTGGCTGCCGTACATGATCCTGCCGATCTACGCGGGCCTGGAACGGCTGCCGAATTCCCTGGTGGACGCCTCCGGCGACCTCGGCGCCCGGCCGTTCCGGACGTTCCGCTCGGTGGTGCTGCCGGTGACCTTCCCGGCCGTCGTCGCCGGCTCGATCTTCACGTTCTCGTTGTCGCTGGGCGACTACATCGCGGTGAAGATCGTCGGCGGCACGTCGCAGATGCTCGGCAACGTCGTCTACGACAACATCGGCGCGGCCAACAACCTGCCGTTCGCGGCGACCGTCGCGACCGTACCCGTGGTGATCATGCTCGCCTACCTCGCCGCCGTGCGCCGCACGGGCGCGCTGGACAACCTGTAGGAGCGCGCGATGCGGCTTTCCCGGACGACCAAATACCTGCTGCTCACGGCGCTGGTGCTCGGCCTCGGCGTCATCTACTTCCCACTGCTGGTGGTCCTGCTCAATTCCTTCAACGCGGACACCACCTTCGGCTGGCCGCCGTCGAGCTTCACCCTCGAATGGTGGGGCCGGGCCGCGGAGAACCAGGGCGCGCTGAACGCGCTGTGGACGAGTGTCCAAGCAGGACTCGCGGCCACCGCGATCGCCTTGGTGCTGGGCACGATGGCGGCCTTCGCGCTGCAGAAGTACCGCTTCTTCGGCCGCAACCAGGTGTCGCTGCTGATCATCCTGCCGATCGCGCTGCCCGGGATCGTCACCGGTATCGCGCTGAACAACGCCTTCCGCACGATCCTCGGCATCGACCTCGGCCTGTTCACCGCGATCGTCGCGCACGCGACGTTCTGCATCGTGGTGGTGTTCAACAACGTCGTCGCGCGGCTGCGGCGGATGGGCGGCAACCTCGAAGAGGCGTCGATGGACCTCGGCGCGGACGGGCTCACCACGTTCCGGCTGGTGACCTTCCCGATGCTGCGCTCGGCCCTCCTCGCGGGTGGTCTGCTGGCGTTCGCCCTGTCGTTCGACGAAATCATCGTCACGACGTTCACCCTCGGGACCGGGCTGGAGACCCTGCCGATCTGGATCCTGAACAACCTGTTCCGGCCGAACCAGGCGCCGATCGTCAACGTCGTGGCCGCGGTGCTGATCCTGGCTTCGACGGTGCCGGTGTATCTGGCACAACGGCTTTCCGGCGACACGACGTCGGGTGGACGGCTGTAGCCGCTCCTACCGAAAGGAATCCGTCGCTTCCCGAAGCGCCGCCAGCATCCCCGGATCCGTCACCGCGTGCCCGGCAGCCTCCACCAGCTCCAGCTTCGAGTCCGGCCAAGCCCGGTGCAGCTCGTAAGCCGTCGTCGGCGGGCACACCGCGTCGTACCGCCCCTGCACGATCACGCCGGGAATCCCGGCGAGCTTCCCGGCCTCCCGGATCAACTGTCCTTCCTCAAGCCATGCTCCATGGCAGAAGTAGTGCAGCGCCAGCCGGGCGAACGTGACGGCGAACTCCGGCGACGCGTACTGGTTGTGGAACGCCGGGTCCGGGCGCAGGCAGACGATCGCGCCCTCCCAGGCGCTCCACGCGATGGCGGCGCGCTCTCGGATCGCCCGATCGGGGTGATAGACGAGCTCGCGATAGGCCGAAAGGGGGTCGTCGCGGCGGTCTTCGGGGATCGGGTCGAGAAACGCTTCCCACTCCCGGGGAAAGAGGTTCGCGGCACCGCCGTTGTAGATCCAGTCGAGTTCGCCGCGCCGGACGGTGAAGACGCCGCGCAGGATGAGCTCGCTGACGCGGCTCGGGTGGGTTTCGGCGTAGGCGAGGGCGAGAGTCACACCCCACGAGCCGCCGAAGAGCTGCCATTGTTCGAGATTCAGCCGTTCGCGGAGCTTTTCCATGTCGGAAACGAGATGCCAGAGCGTGTTCACCGACAGATCGACGTCCGGCGTGCCGATGTGCGGAGTGCTGCGGCCGGCGCCGCGCTGGTCGAACAGGATGATCCGGTAGGCCTCGGGGTCGAAATGCCGCCGGGCCATCGAGGAGATGCCGCTACCAGGGCCTCCGTGCAGGACTACGACGGGTTTGCCGTCCGGGTTCCCGGCTTCCTGGCAGTAGATCCGGTGCCCGTCGCCGACGTCGAGCATGCCCTCGGCGCGCACGTGGATCGGCGGGTACAGGTCGTCCATAAGGACACTCTGCCCGAATCGGCGAGTGTCCGAAGGGTGGGGGCCCGCCCCCGCCGCCGGGCTGAGCGGGCCCCCGGTCTTCGGTCGCGTCAGCAGCCCGCCGTGGCGGCCACGTTCGCGAATCCCTTCCCAGCACCGGTCACCTTGTTGCTCGCGCAGACCTTGTTCCCCGTCGCGGCCTTCACGAGGTAGAAGCCGTACGCGTAGCTGGACTGCACGTCCGCGGTGTTGCCGGAGAAGGTGTTGCCGCGGCCCCAGCCGTCGAGCTGGACATGGACCTCGAAGCCGCCGTAGGTCGCGTCGTGCACGAAGACCTTGCTGCCCCGGTTGTCCGCGACCACGTAGTCGTTGCCCTTCATGTCCACCCAGCTGTCGGCGAAGTGCTCGCCGCTCTGCCCGGTCCCGTCGAAGACGTTGCCGCGCAGTTCGCCGCCGGTGGTGCCTTCCTTGATGTCGATCGACTCGGCTCGCACGTTCGGGCCGATCTTGTTGTTCAAGGCCTTGTTGCGGTCGCTCCGGTCTGGCGTGCCGCCTGGCCAGTTGCCCTTCGCGGAACCGAAGTAGATGCCTTCGCCGTAGCCCGCGTACTCGCGGCCGGTGTCGGTCACCTCGGAGTTCTTCACGACGTTGTCGGTGCTCGTGTACTGGAAGTGGATGCCCTCGTGGCCGACGCCGGTGACCTTGATGCCGTCGACGACGGTGTTCTTGACGCCTGTCGCCATCAGGCCCTTCTGGCCACCGGTGAGGGTGAAGCCGGTCAGGTTCCAGTAGCTGCCCGTGAGTTCCAGCGTGCGCCCGGCCGAGGCCTTGATGACCGCGCTTCGCGGCCCCTTCAGGGTGATACGGCTGCTGGACGTGCCGCTCTTCGCCGCCTTGAAGTTGCCCGTGAAGGTCGTGTCGGCCGCGAGTTCGATGACGGTCCCCGGAGTGACCGAAGCGAGCGCCGCCGTGAGCTGCTCCGAAGTCCCTACGCGGACCGTCGCGGCCTGTGCGGGGTACGCCGCCAGCGTCGAAAGCAACGCGGTACCGGTCGCGATGGCCAGAACCCGCTCACGAACACGCATCCGTGGTCCTCCTCGTCGAGGGATCGAAGCTCGGTCGTGGCGGCGACGGGCTAGACGTTAAGCCTCTTTACGAACGTGCGTCAAGGACATGATTGAAGTTCATGTATGTGAACGACTAAAGGAGGGTGGTCGGGCAAGGACCGCTTTGAAGGGGAGCAAGGGACCTTTGCTACCGCGCTTCCTGGCGGGTGGGGGGTGTGGGGAAATAGGGACGTTGAGTGTCCCTATTTCCCCACACCCTGTACTCCGCGTAGCGGTGCTAACGGACTGTGTGGATTTCGGAGCGTCAGATGACCAGAAATCCACACGGTCACCACGGCGTGGAGAGCAAGGGACCTTTGCTACCGCGCTCCTCGGCCGGGAGTGGTAGCAAAGGTCCCTTGCTCTCTTTCTGCAGGTCAGCGGCGCGTCAGTCGTGGAACGAGTGCTCCGGAGCCGGGAACTCGCCTCGCCGGACGTCCTCCGCGAACGCCGACGCCGCCCCCGCCAGCACGCCGGCGAGATCCGCGTACTTCTTCACGAAGCGAGGTGTCCTGCCGCGCCGAAGCCCGGCCATGTCCTGCCAGACGAGCACCTGCGCGTCGCAGTCCGGCCCGGCGCCGATGCCGACGGTCGGGATCTTCAGTTCGTGTGTGATCCGCTTCGCCGCTTCGGCCGGCACCATCTCCATGACGACCGCGAAGGCGCCGGCCTCCTCCAGGGCGAGAGCGTCGGCGAGCAGCGCTTCGGCCGCTTCGCCGCGTCCCTGGACTCGATAGCCGCCCAGATTGTGTTCACTCTGCGGGGTGAATCCGATATGTCCCATCACGGGGACACCGGCCGACGTCAATGCCTCGACGTGCGGAGCGAATTTCCGTCCGCCTTCGAGTTTCACCGCGTGCGCGCGGCCTTCCTTCATGAACCGCACCGAGGTTTCCAGTGCCTGCTGCGGTGAGAGCTGATACGAGCCGAACGGCAGATCGGCCACGACCAGCGCCCGCTTCACCGATCGGGTCACCGCCCGCACCAACGGAAGCAACTCGTCCACGGTCACCGGAAGCGAAGTGTCGTAGCCGAAGACGTTGTTCGCCGCTGAATCACCGACGAGCAGCACGGGAATGCCCACTTCGTCGAACAGCGCGGCGGTGTACATGTCGTAGGCGGTGAGCATCGGCCAGGCTTCGCCGCGCTCCTTCATGTCGCGAAGGTGATGTACGCGGACCTTCTTCCCAGATGTGGCCTGGGGCGCCGCGCCGGTCCCGTACGGAGCCGCGAGCTCGCCGGAGTCCTTTTCGGTGGCAGACATCCTTGTCGACCGTCCTTCCCTCGAGGCCTCGAAGAGGTCCCCGGGTCGTGGAGCTGAACAGGCCAAGCGTGACATGCCGGTATGACCGTCCCAAGGCCCTGCGACCAGCTTCACACAGCACCGTCACGCCTGCGGATGAGGAAATTCAGACCACAGGATGATGATCGTTGACAACCACGCAGGGTTGTGTGACGTCAAGTAAGTACAGCTGTCGATCTCCTGTGTGTACCGCGAAGGACCAGAATGGCAAACCCAGTGCGCCGAGTCGCGCCGTGGAAGGCGAGGGCGGGCGGGATCGTCGCCACCCTCGTGCAGCTCGCGGCCGTGTTCTCGGTGATCCTCCTGCTCGCCGGCGGGGTGAAGGGGCCGGTGCTCAGGACGGGTGACATCGCCTTCTCGGCATTGAGCATCCCGACGAACGCGAGCCTCGTGATCGTCCTGCTGCTGGTCGTCCTCGGCGCCGCGCTCCGCCGCCGCAAGCGCGCCGCGCTCTACACGCTGCTGCTGTTCCAGGTCGGTGGGCTGGCGGTGACGCTGGCCTTCCAAGCCGCGCTGTTGTGGTGGCCCGAGCTGCTGAAACTCGGCCCGTGGCAGGTCCGGCACATCCCGCACCAGGTGTGGGTGCTGGCCATCGCCGACCTGATCTCCCTCGGCATGATCGCGCTGCTCTGGATCCTGCGCCCGGCGTTCCCCGCCCGGCTCGCGCCCGGCGCGTGGCGCGACGGCCTCACCGTCCTTTTCGGTGGCCTGGCCGCGGTCATTCTCGTCGGCTGGGGCTTGAGCGAAGCCTTTCCCGGTCGTCTCGCCGATACCTGGGAGCGTTTCGCCTGGGTCGTCAACCACACGACCGGGGAGAACATCCAGCTGCGCCGGGTCGGCATCGGAGAAGGCCCCGCCTGGCTCGACCTCGTGCTCGACCTCAGCGCGACGGCCGTCGCGACGGCCGCGTTGTACACGCTCTTCCGCGGGGTGCGTAGCCGTCGTTTAAGGACAGACGAGGAAGAACTGCGCGTACGCCGCCTTCTTGCCGAACACGGCGAAGACGACTCCTTGGGCTATTTCGCCACCAGGCGCGAGAAGAGCGTCGTCTTCTCGCCCAACGGCCGCGCCGCCGTGGCCTACCGCGTGCTCGCGGGCACCAGCGTCGCCAGCGCCGACCCCATCGGTGATCCCGACGCCTGGCCCGACGCGGTCCGCGCTTGGCTGAACGAAGCGCGCACCTACGGCTGGACGCCCGGCGTGCTCGGCGCGAGCGAGCGTGGTGCGAAGGTCTACGCCGACGCGGGCCTGCGCGCGCTGGAAATCGGTGACGAAGCCGTCCTCGACGTCCGTGACTTCAGCCTCGCCGGGCCGGAACGCCGCTCGGTCCGGCAAGCGGTCAAACGGATCGAACGGGCCGGATACAGCACGAAAGTCCGTCGGCACAGCGAAATCCCGGCCGAGGAGATGGCCAAGCTCCTGCTGCACGCGCAGCAGTGGCGCGGCGCGGAAACCGAGCGCGGGTTCTCGATGGCGCTCGGCAGGCTCGGTGATCCGAGCGACGGCCGCAGCGTGATGGTGGAGGCCTACGACGCCAAGGGCGAGCTTCGCGGCATGCTGTCGTTCGTGCCGTGGGGCCGTCGTGGCCTGTCGCTCGACCTGATGCGACGCGACCGCGATGCCGAGAACGGGCTCAACGAGTACATGGTCGCCGAGGTCGTGGCGGCCAGTTCACACCTTGGCGCGCAACGGATCTCGCTGAACTTCGCGATGTTCCGCGCGGTCTTCTCCGAGGGGGAGAGGATCGGTGCGGGCCCGGTGCTGCGCGCCTGGCGCGGCGTCCTCAGCATGGCGTCGCGCTTCTTCCAGCTCGAATCGCTCTACCGGTCCAACGCCAAGTACGGTCCCGACTGGGAGCCGCGTTTCCTGTGCTATTCCTCGGCTCGACGGCTGCCGCGAGTCGGCATCGTTGCCGGCGCGCTCGAAGGATTCGTCCCGACGGGGCGGTCGGGACGAGCGCTGAAACTGGAGACCGTCACCGACGAGTTCGTCGCCGAGGTCCACCGCATCGAAGCGAACGCGGCCACTCCCGCGCCGAACCAGGTCCGGCGCCCCGACCAGGTCCGGGTGCGGATGGCGAAGCTGGATCGCCTGCGGGAAGCCGGGATCGATCCCTATCCGGTCGGTTTCGCCCGGGAGGACCTGCTCGGCGACGTCGTTTCGAAGTTCGGTGATCTGGGCCCGGACACCCACACCGGTCATCGGGTCCGCGTCGCGGGCCGGGTGCTCGCGATGCGTAATCTCGGCGGGCTCTGTTTCGCGCGGGTCAAGGACTTCAGCGGCGAGATCCAGCTGATGCTCGACGCTTCCGTGCTCGACCCGAGCGGTTGGCGGCGTGGTGTCGACCTCGGCGACCACGTCGGCGTGAGCGGGCAGGTCGTGACGTCACGGCGCGGTGAGCTTTCCGTGCTCGTCGACGAATGGACCGTCACGGCGAAGAGCCTGCATCCGTTGCCGGACAAGCGAAAAGGCCTCACCGACCCGGAGACGCGGGTGCGGCAGCGGTACCTGGACCTCGCGGTGAACCCGGATTCGACGGCGATGCTGCGGATGCGCTCGACCGTCGTGCGCGCGGTGCGGGAGCGGCTGCACCAGGGCGACTACCTCGAAGTCGAGACGCCGATGCTGCAGACCGTGCACGGCGGCGCCAACGCGCGCCCGTTCATCACCCATATCAACGCCTACGACATGCGGATGTATCTGCGGATCGCGCCCGAGCTCTACCTGAAGCGGCTCTGCGTGGCGGGCGTCGAGCGCGTTTTCGAACTGAACCGGAACTTCCGCAACGAGGGTGTCGACGCGACGCACAACCCCGAATTCACCATGTTGGAGGCATACCAGGCGTATGCCGACTACAACACTATGCGCACCTTGACGCGCGAACTCGTGCAATGCGCCGCGGAGGCCGCGTACGGCGCGCAGGTGGTTCGCCGACCGGGGCCGGACGGGAAAGTCGTCGAGTACGACATTTCCGGCGACTGGCCGGTGATCCCGGTCCACGAAGCCGTCTCGGCCGCGCTCGGGGAGAAGATCGACGCGAGCACCTCCGTCGCCGAACTCCAGCGGCTGTGCCGCGCGGCGGGAGTGCCGGTGAACGAGGAGGCCGGGCACGGCGATCTCGTGCTGAAGGCGCACGAGCACCTGGTCGAAGGCGCGACCGTGCTGCCGACGTTCTACACCGACTACCCGACCGACGTGTCGCCGCTGACCCGGCAGCACCGGGTGGATCCGCGGCTGGCCGAGCGCTGGGACCTCATCGCGTTCGGCTCGGAGGTGGGTACGGCCTACACCGAGCTGACCGACCCGCTCGAGCAACGACGGCGGCTGGAGGCCCAGTCGCTGCGCGCGGCGAGCGGGGACGTCGAGGCGATGGAGCTGGACGAGGACTTCCTGCTCGCGCTCGAACACGGCATGCCGCCGACCGGCGGGCTCGGCATCGGTGTCGACCGGCTGCTGATGATGCTGACCGGGGCGTCGATCCGGCAGACGGTGCTGTTCCCGTTCGTGCGTCCGCAGGGGTAGCAAGGGACCTTTGCTCCCGCTCGGCCCGCTGACCTGCGGAAAGAGAGCAAGGGACCTTTGCTACCGCCGGGCCGCGGTGATCGGCACCCGCTTGTACCCGGACACGAAGTTCGACGTGATCCGCTCCGGCTTCCCCGCCGGGGCGAAATCGTGGAACCGGCTCAGCAGCTCCTCGAACAGGATCCGGATGCTCATCCGCGCCACACTGTGCCCGACGCAGTAGTGCGGCCCGATCCCGAACGCGAGGTGCTTGTTCGGCTTGCGCCGGATGTCGAAGGTGTCCGCGTCCGGAAACTGCTCCTCGTCGCGGTTGGCCGAACCGAGCCAGACCACCACCGCGTCGCCGGCGGAGATCTTCGTATCGCGCAGCACGACGTCCTGGGTGGCGTACCGCAGCATGTGGTTGACCGGCGAAGACCAGCGCAAGGCCTCCTCGACGGCGGTCTGCCCGGTCTCCGGATGCCGCGTCCAGTCCTCGAGCACACCGGTCTCGATGAATTCCGCGAAGACGAAGTTCGGCGCGTGCGGCGTCGTGACGTTCGCGCCGAGCAGGAGGCTGTAGCAGTTGGCCACGATCTCGCTGGGCGACATGTGCCTGCCCTCGAACTCGGTCGAGATCAGCACGCTGAGCAGGTCGTCGCTGAGGTGGTCGCGCCGGTAGGAGACCAGATCCTGGAAGTAGACGAACAGTTCCCGGTGCGCGCTGGCCAGCGTCGCGTCCTTGCCGTCCGCGATCTGGAACTCCGGATCGTCGGCGGCGACGCAGGCGCTGGTGAGCTTCGTCAGCCACGGCCAGTCCTCTTCGGGCAGGCCGATCATCCGCCCGGTGACCGCCATCGGCATGGTCATCATGGCTTCCGCGAAATCGAAGACACCGCCGTCACCCAGCGGGGCGATGAGGCCCAGTACCAGTTCCCGGACCATGTCGCGCTGCTTGTCCACCGCGCGGACCGCGAGCGCCTTCTTCAGCCGCGCCTGCATGATCGTATGCCGCGGCGGGTCGGTGACGACGAGCTGCTTGCCGCCGGCCGGATCGTCCATGCCCAGCAGTTCGAGCATGGTGCCGCGTTCGGAGGTGAACAGTTCCGTGGTGCGCATGACGAAGTCGGTGTCGGCGAACTTCACCACCGACCAGAAGCCGCGCTCGGCGTCGACCTGGTGCCAGGTCAGCCCGTCCTGCGCGCGGAGTTCACGCCATATCGAATGCGCGTCGCCGTCGGCGTACAGGAAAGGGTCGACCAGGTCGGCGCCGCCGAAATGCACCGGACAACCCCTGGTGGTGTCCTCGAGCGTCATGCGCGCGTTCCCTTCATTTCGCGGCGTACCGCCATGATTTATCCGCACCCGAATGGCATAGTGGCCGTATGCGCTGAACACCCCAGTGGCCACTGCGTCCAATGGAGCAGCGAATACGCGAGCTGCACTGCTCGCCGTCTAGAGTTTCCTTGCAGCACAACGCATCCACGCCCGTGTGGGCAGGTTCGTTGCTTCTTCCCCAGATGTCGGCCGAGTCAAGCACGCGTGTTCGAGCAGTGTCAAGGGTGTCCGAATCACTGCTTTCGTAGTTCAGTGGTGAGATGTCCACGAATGGACGAGTTGACAGTCGCGGCGGTGCCCTCGTAGCGTCTGGATGGCAAATGGGGGTTCGATTTCTGGGGAATTCAGCCACCGCGTTGATTTGATTACGGCTTTTCGTCGTGCATTTCTTCTTTCCATTCAGGCTGTCCACCGACCGGGGGAAGCGGCAGAGGTATGCCATCTGAATCGGCCAGTGTCTGGCATGTCGCCACGCCCACTCAGCAGGGCATTTGGATCGTCGACCGCATCGATCGGCTGCGCCCGACGTACCTGATCCCGTCGGTCATCGAGTTCACCGGCCCGATCGACCACGTCGCGCTGGCGGATGCCGTCAGCCGCGCGCTGGCGCGGCATCCCGCGCTGCGATCGCGATTCCGCCTCGAAACCACGCACCGTCGCGTCGAGTACCGGACCGACGGCGAGCCCGCGGAGGCCGGCTTCCTCGACGCCGTCGAGGAGGACTGGACCACTGACGAGGTGAAGCGGCTCGTCGAGGTTCTCTGCTACACCCCCTTCGACCTCGGCGACGAACCGCCGGCGCGAGCGGAGCTGATTCGCGTCGGCCCGGACACCACGTTGTTCGTCCTGACCGTGCACCACATCGTCTTCGACGCCACGTCACGAAAACTGCTGCTCGACGAGATCGGCCGGTTCTACCGCGGCGCGCTGAGCGGTGAAGAAGTCGTTCTGCCCGAACCGATCCATCCCGCGCGGGTCCAGGTCCCGATCCCGGAAACCGAGCTGGCGCCCCGGATCGCGGACGCCGTCGAGCGACTGCGGGGCGCGCCGACCACGGTCGACCTGCCCTATGACCGGCTGCCCGACCCGGACCTGTCCATGATCGGCGCCGAGGCCCGCACCACCTTCGACGAACAGGTCACCGCGCGAGTCCTGGCGGCGTCGGCCGAAGCGGGCTGCACCGCGTTCATGACCGGGGTCGCGATCCTCGCCGCGACCCTTGCCCGCCGCGGCGGGCAACGCGACTTCCTGTTCTCGGTGGTCTGGCCCGGTCGTGACGACCCGGTCTCCGCCGGTGTCGTCGGGATGTTCATGTCCACCCTCGTCCTGCGGATCCGCCTCGACGAAACGACGACGTGGCGCGAACTCCTGCTCGAAGCGCGGAATTCAGGCATGGAGACGTTCATCGACGCGGATGTCCCGCTGGACGCGCTCGCCGCCGAACTGGACGACGAGCGCGACGTCGGCAGGCTGCCGTTGACCCCGGTGCTGGTGAACCTCGCCGAGGTACCCGCCCCGTTCGACCTCGCGCCCGGCGTCACCGGCCGGTTCCGGCCGCTGGAACCCCAGTACAGCAAGTGGGATCTCGCGCTTTTCGTGCATGTGGCGGACGGATCCCGCCTGGAGCTCACCCTCGATTACCCCGCCGATCTCTTCACCGACGAAACGATCGACGGCCTGCTTCTCGATCTGCGACGCGGTGTCGCGGATCTCGCCCGATCCCCGGAGGAAGCCGTGCTCAAGCCCGCCACCGAAGCCCTCGACCTCGACGATCCGGCCGTGCGCCTGGACCTCGTCCGCGGTGTCTGGAGCGAGGTGCTCGACAACAAGGAATTCGGCGACGACATCAGTTTCTTCGACGCGGGAGGCGATTCGCTGCGCCTGGTGGTGCTGGTGGAGAAGCTGCGCGAAGTGTCCGGCCGGATGGTGAAGACGGTCGACCTGTTCCGCGCCGGCACCGTCCGCGGCCACGCCGATCTGCTGGTCGGCGCGGAGAAGAAGCAGACGGGGGGAGCGCGCGGGAGCCGTGAGCGGCTGCTCGGCGCCGCCCGTGAACGGCGCGCGGCCGAAACCCAGGCCTGACCCTCCCTCCTCCCGACCGGAGAAAAGCCATGTCGTTCCACGAGTACGCCAGTGCCGTCCTCGGCCAGGACATCGAGGCCGGCGCGTTCGCCACCACCAGTTTCGTCGGCCTCGGCGGGGATTCACTGCGCGCACTGCGGCTCGTCGCGATCACGCAGGAGAAGCTCGGCCTGCGAATCCCCGTGGCCGCGTTGCTCGGTGACACTCCGGTCGCCGAGGTGTTCGCCGGCGCGATCCCGGCCGGGAAGCCGGTCGGCGGGGGAGAACCGGCCGCCGAAGCTGTTTCCCATGCCCAGCGCGGGATGTGGCTGATCGAGCGGGTCACCGGCGGATCTCCGTACAACCTGGTCTTCACCTGTTTCGTGGAGACCGGGACCCTGGTGCCGGAGTTGTTCGAGCGCGCGGTCGCGCGGACCGTGGCGAGACACCCCGGACTCCGCACGGTCTACCGCGGTGACACCGGCGACGTCGTGCCCGAGGTGCTCGAGTCGTACGTCCCGGCCGTCGAAGTACACACCTGGGAAGGCGAAGCGGGCGAGTTCGAGGAGCGGGTCCGGTCCCTCGCGGCCCGGCACGGACGGCGGCCGTTCGACCTCGCGGAGGCGCCGGCGTATCGGTTCCTCCGGGTCGAAGGCGGCACGGGCGGACAGGCCGTCGTGCTGGTGGCGCACCATATGGTGCTCGACGGCTGGTCGGTCGGCCTGCTGCTGAACGAATTGTTCGCCCGCTACGCGAACCTGGCGGGCGGCGAGCCCGAGACCGTGGGGGAGCCCGGTGTCTCGCCCCGGGTTCTCCTGCGCCATCAAGAGGAGGCCCGCGCCTCCGGGGAATGGGACCGGCAGGCCGAGTTCTGGACGAAGCACCTCGACGGCGTGCCGTCGGTGCTGGAACTCCCGTCCGATCGGCAGCGTCCTCCGATCCAGGACGCCGCGGGCGCGCGGGCGCCGATCGACTTCGGCGTGCCCGCCGGCGCGGCGGTCACCGAACGAGCAAAGGCGCTGGGAATCACGCCGTTCGCCTTCCTGCTCGGCGCCTTCGGCTTGACGTTGAGCCGCTGGACCGGCATGCGGCATCTGCTGGTCGGGGTTCCGCTCACCGGCCGGGGGAGCACCGAACTCGAAGAACTCGTCGCCGTCGCCGGGAATCTGGTCCCGGTCCGGATCGACATCGCCGAAGACGCCGCCGTGGCGACGTACCTGCGCTCGGTGCACCAGTCGCTCGGACAGAGCATCGACGCGGGCGACCTGCCGTTCGAGGAGCTGGTCACCCGGCTCGGCATCGAACGCACGCTGGGCTGTCACCCCTTGGTCCAGGTCTCGTTCGGCATGCACGATCAGCTTGTCCCGCAACGGATCGAGACCTCGGGCGCGCGGCTGAGGATCGAAGAGGGCCACGGTGGCGGCGCGCAGTTCGACCTCTCCCTGCTGATCGGCCGGGCCGAGCCGTCATTCGGGGGCCACCTGGAATACGCGTCCGCGGTCTTCGGTCCGGCCGACGCCGAAGGGTTCATCGCGGACTTCCTCGCCGCCGCGGACCAGCTGGCGACGGCCGGCGACGTCGCGGTCGAGGAGATCCGTTGCCTGTCACCGGAACGGCGGGCCCTGCTCGACGGGATCAACCGGACCCGGGAGGACTTCCCGGCCACGTCGATCGACGCGCTCTTCCGCGAAACGGTGCTCCGGGACCCGGACGCGATCGCCGTCCGCGAACACGAAGTCCAGCTGAGCTACCGCGAACTCGCCGCCGCGGCCTCCCACCAGGCGCGGCTGCTGCGCGAAGCCGGTGTCCGCCCCGGCGACCGCGTGCTCGTCGGGCTGGACCGATCGATCGCGGAAGCCGTCGCGGTGCTCGGCGTCGTCTGGGCGGGCGCCGCGTACGTCGGCGTCGATCTCGCCGTCCCCGCCGAGCATTCCGGCAGGATCGTGCGGTCCGCCGCTCCGGTCGCCGCCCTCGTGCCCCCGGCCTCGGCGGAACGCTTCCGCGAACTCGGGATTCCCGTGGTGGCGGCGTGGGATCGGTCCTGGGAGGTACGGGAGGTCGTCGAAGCGCCGGTGGATCCGGACACGACGCGGCCGGCCTATGTCGCCTTCACCTCCGGCTCGACCGGTGAACCGAAGGGGGTCTGCGTCCCGCACCGCGCCATCGTCCGGCTGGTGCACGAGGCGGACTACGTCCACCTCGGCCCGGAGGAACGGGTGCTGCGGTTGTCCCCGCTCGCCTTCGACGCGTCCACTTTGGAGCTTTGGGGCGCGCTCCTGACCGGTGCCACGCTCGAGGTGTACCCGGCGGGCCTGCCGACGCCCACCGAGCTCGGCGAATTCCTGCTGGACAACGAAGTCACCGTCGCCTGGCTCACCGCCGGACTGTTCCGGCTGGTGGAGGAGTTCGCGGCCGACGCGTTCGCCGGGCTGCGGCAGCTGCTCACCGGCGGCGACGTCGTCCCGCACGAGCACGTCGCCCGGGTCCTGCGGCGCCATCCCGGCCTGGTCATCACCAACGGCTACGGGCCGACCGAGAACACCACGTTCACCACCACGTATTCGGTGACCGACCCGGACGACGTCGACGGCCCGCTGCCGATCGGCACGCCGTTGCCCGGAACCCGGGTCTACGTGCTGGACGCCCGGCATCGGCTCGTGCCGCCGGGCGCGGTCGGCGAGCTGTACACCGGCGGTCTCGGCCTCGCCGACGGGTACCTCGGTGACGAGGCGGAGACGGCCCGCGTGTTCGGCGAGTTCTCCCCGGACGTCCCCGAACGCCTTTACCGGACCGGGGATCTGGTGCGCGTCGACACGAAGGGCCGGGTCCGGTACCTCGGCAGACGCGACGATCAGGTCAAACTGCGCGGTTACCGCGTCGAACTGTCGGCGATCAGCGACGCGCTCACCGCGGACCCGCGGGTGCAGGACGCCGTCGTCGCGGTCAGCGACGGCGACAGCGCGGAGAAGCGGTTGATGGCCGCCGTCGTCCCGGCGCCCGGTGCCGCGTTCGGCACGGCGGACCTGCGCGACGCCCTGAACGGGCGCTTGCCGGCGTACATGGTCCCGACGCTGTGGGCGCTGGTCGAGCGGATCCCGGTGACCGGCAACGGGAAGATCGATCGCCGCGCGCTGGCCGCGGTGGCGGCCCCGGCGACCGCGGCCCCGGAAGCCCAGGACGACCTCGGCCCGGCGCTCGCGATGTTCACCGAGGCGATCGGCGAGCCCGCCGTGGACATCACCGCGCGGACGGACTTCTTCACCGTCGGCGGGAATTCGATGGCGGCCATCCGGCTGGTGACGCTGGCCAAGGAACGCACCGGAGCGATCCTCAAGGTGCGCGACTTCCTGCGCGACCCGACGCCGGAAGGCCTGGGCAGGCTCCTCGCGAGCGCCTCATGACCAGGCAGGAGCCGGTCGCCGTCATCGGGATGGCCTGCCGGTACCCGGGCGCGCCGGACGTCGGCCGGTTCTGGTCGTTGTTGCGCGGGGGCGCCGAAGGCATCAGCAGGCTGGACGCCGAGGAGATCCTCGCGGCCGGTGGCGACCCCGAGCTGACACGGCGTCCCGAGTTCGTCCCGGCGATGGGGTTGCTGACCGGCGCCCGCGGCTTCGACTGGACCTACTTCGGCTACAGCCGTGCCGAGGCGGCGAGCATCGATCCGCAGCAGCGGGTGTTCCTGCAATGCGTGGTGGCCGCCCTCGACGACGCCGCGCTCGACCCGGCCCGCTTTCCCGGCTGGATCGGGGTGTACGGCGGGGCGGACCAGGTCACCGCCGAGCCGGACGGCGAACTCGGCGAACTGGCCCGCTACATCGGGCTCGGCCCCGACTTCCTGGCGACGCGGGTGGCCTACAAACTCGGCCTCCGCGGTCCGGCCGTCACCGTGCAGACGGCGTGTTCGACGTCGTTGACGGCGGTGCACATGGCGGCCGCGAGCCTGCGCGGCGAGGAATGCGACGTCGCGCTCGCCGGTGGGGTCGCGGTCATCGCCGGCGGCGAACGCGGCTACCTCTACGAACCCGGTGGAATCCTTTCCCCGGACGGCCATTGCCGCACGTTCGACGAACGAGCCGGGGGCACCGTGCCCAGCGAGGGCGTCGGCGTGGTCGTGCTCAAGCGGCTGGCCGACGCGCGGCGTGACGGTGACCGTGTCCTCGCGGTGATCCGCGGTTCGGCGATCAACAACGACGGCGCGGAAAAGATGGGCTACACCGCTCCGTCGGTCGAAGGGCAGAGCGAACTCATCGGCTACGCGCAGCGGCTGGCCGGTGTCGATCCGCGCGACATCGGATACGTGGAGGCGCACGGCACCGGCACCCGGATCGGCGATCCGATCGAGGTCCAGGCACTCACCGACGTCTTCCAGGCGGACACCGGCGCCACCGGCTGGTGCCGGCTCGGCGCGGTCAAGAGCAATATCGGGCACACCGGTTCCGCGGCGGGGGTGGCGGGCCTGATCAAGGCCGTGCTGATGCTGCGGCACCGGGAACTGGTGCCGTCGGTGCACTTCACCCGGCCGAATCCGTTGCTGGAACTGGAAACCACCCCGTTCGTGGTGAGCACCCGCACCGAACCGTGGACCGGCCGGGACGGCAGGCTCGCCGGGGTCAGTTCGTTCGGCGTCGGCGGCACCAACGCGCACGTCATCCTCGAAGAGGCGCCGGCCCGGACGGCGCCGCCCGTGCGTGGCGGGCGCCGGGTGCTGACGTTGTCCGCGGCCGCGCCGGAAGCCCTCGGCCGCCTCCGCGCGAACCTGGCCGAGCACCTGCGCGCCACACCGGATCTGCACCTGTCCGAAGTCAGCGCGACGCTGGCGTCCCGCCGGGTGCATCAGCACCGGCAGACCGTCGTCGCGGAGGACACCGCCGAAGCCGCGACGCTGCTCGCGGCGCCGGGGGCGTCCGTTCCGGGCACGCTCGACAAGGTCGCGTTCGTCTTCCCGGGGCACGGTCTGCTGACCCACCCCGCGGGGGTGGCCGCGCACCGGCTGCTTCCCGGGTTCCGGGCCGCGTTCGACGAGGTCCGGGACCTCGTCCGCGAGCGGCACGGGCTCGACCTCGCACCGATCGTCACCGAGAACGCCGAACCGGCCTGGTTCTCGCGACTCGTCCCTCACCAGGTCGGGCTGTTCGCGCTCGGTTACGCGCTGGGCAGGCAACTCCTGGAGCTCGGTGTCCGGCCGGTCGCGATGCTCGGCAACAGCATCGGCGAGTACGCGCCCGCCACGCTGGCCGGGCTCTGGAGCCTGCCGGACGCGGTGGATCTGGTCCACCTGCGTGCTTCGGCGATGCTGGCCACCCGGCCCGGCCGGATGGCCGCCGTCGGGGCCGCCGCGGACGAACTCGCGGACCGCTTGGCGGACAAGGGTTTCGGTGAACTCTCCCTCGCCGTGCGCGGGCCGGGCCGAGTCGTCGTCTCGGGGCCGGAAGCGGTGATGACCCGGCTGCTCGACGGAGACCTCCTGGCCGGTCTCGACGTCCGGGTACTCGACATCCCGCGGGCCTTCCACAGCACGCTGATGGATCCCGCCGCCGACGAACTCGCCGAGGTGGTGGCCGCCAAGCCGAACGCGGCGCCGCGAATCCGGCTGGTGTCCAACACTTCCGGCGGATGGGCGGAACCGGACTCGTTGCGCGGCCCCGGTTACTGGGCGGGGCAGCTCCGCGAACCGGTGCTGCTGGAGGAGTGCGCGGGCACCCTGCTCGAATCCGGCTGCGACACCTTCCTCGAACTGGGGCCCGGCACGTCCATGCTCGCGACACTTCGCCGTCACGAAGCCTGGAAGGCAGGCAACGTGACCGTGCCGCTGCTGGGCCGGGCCGAGGACGGAGATCGCGGTGTCCTCCGCGCGCTCGGCTCGCTCTGGGAACGTGGCGCGGACACCGTCACCGGATTGCTGGAAGAGCCCGGTGAACGGCCCGCTATCTGCTCGCTCCCGACTTACCCCTTCAGCGACGAGGAGCCGGATTTCGCCGTCAGGAGGCCGCCCTTGGTCAAGTCCACTGTGGATGATCCAGGTGAGTCCACAGTGGAAAGACTGTGGTGCGCGGCGCTCGGCGTCCCCTCGGCCGACGCGGCGGACGATTTCTACGCGCTCGGTGGCGAATCGCTGATGGCGGTGAACTTGATGTCGAAGATCCGCGAGCGGACCGGCGCTTCGGTACCCGTGGCGGAGTTCGACCAGGAGGCCACCTTCGGCCGGTTGTCACGACTGGTCGCGGAGCGGTCCGCCGCACCGGGGCCGCGGCACACGGTCGATGTCGTGACCTTCCACGAAGACGGCCCCGGCGCGCCCTTGCTGCTCATCGCGGACTCCGCTGGCAGCGCGCTCAGTTATCGCGCGCTGGCGGACGAACTGGCCGGTGCGCGTCCGGTCCACGGATTCGAAATCGTTTCCGGCCGGGAAAAAGGCATCGACGCGATCGCGGCCCAGTACGTCGACGCGGTGCTGCGGACGCGGCCCGACGGCCCGTACCTTCTCGGCGGCTGGTCGTTCGGGGCCGTCCTGGCGCACGAGGTCGCGCGGCAGCTGACCCGCCGCGGCGCGGACGTGGACACGGTGGTCGGCCTCGACGGCTTCGTGCAGGGACGCCGCGACCTGCCCATGGCCGTCGATCCCGGCTTCTTGGCGAGCCACGGGCGAACCCTCGTCGACGCGGTCTTCGGGTTCGGCGCGATCGGCCGTGAGACGCGGCGCAATCCGGCGCTGCGCACGCAATTGCTGGGCAAGGCACGCGCGCTGGTGCCGTACCGGCCTCCTTTCGTTCCCGCCAGGGCCTTGGTGTTCCGGGCGGGTTCGGACCGGCGAGGGGCCGCCCGGCTCCGCGCCCGTCTCGCCCCGCTGTACGGCGGCGGTGTCCAGGTGTTCACCACCCCCGGCGATCACTGGTCACTGCTCACGCAACCCCATGTGGGCGCCCTCGCCCGCGAACTGAACGGTGCTCTCGCGGGCGCCGAGAGGATGGATCATGTCGGCTGAATCCACAGCGACGAGTCAACCCACCGTCACGGCGGCGCCGGAACCCCCGGTCCAGGAGAAGCCGCTCTTCCGTAACCGTGATTTCCAGGCCATGTGGATCAGCCAGTTCTTCGCCGCCTTCGGCAAGGAAGCGGCGGAGATCGCGTATCCGCTGCTGATCCTCGCGACCACCGGATCGGCGACCTACGCCGGCGCGGTCGGCGCGGTGCAACTGGTCGTGGCCGGGGTGATGTCCCTGCCCGGCGGCAGCCTGACCGACCGTTTCAACCGCAAGCTGATCATGATCTTCTGTGATCTGGCGCGACTGGTGCTGCTGGCGTTGTTCGCCGTGCTGGTGATGAGCGACGGCGTCAACGTCTGGTTCACCTTCGCCATCGTGATCCTGTCCGCGACCTGTCTCGGCGTGTCCAACCCGGCCGGGATGGCGGCGATCAAACAGCTCGTGCCCGCCTCCCAGCTGACCCAGGCGACCGCACAGAACCAGATCCGGTTCTTCGGCGCCACCGTCGCCGGCCCGCCCGCCGGCGGCGCGCTGTTCGCCCTCGCCAGGGCGCTGCCGTTCTTCGCCGCCGCGCTCTCGTTCCTGGTGTCCGCGGTGATCCTGCTGCTGGTCAAGAAGCCGACCCAGGCACCGCGGACCGTCGAAACCAAGGCCGCGCCGAAGGGCAGCATGCTCGACGGCTTCAAGTTCATCGTGAAGCAGCCGATCATCCTGACCCTGGTGTTGTGGGCGATGGGCTCGAACATGGCCTTCAACCACTCCGGGATGTTCCTCGCCCTGATCGCCACCGCGCAGGACCGCGGCGCGTCGGAAGCCCTGATCGGCACGACACTCGCCATCGCGGGCGGCGGCGGCCTGACCGGCGCGCTGCTCGCGGGCATCGTGCTGAAGTACGTGCGGCCGCCGGTGATCATGGCCTACGCCATCTGGATCGGCCCGGTCGCGGCGGTGCTGCTGACCTTCGTGCCCGGCACGCTGCCGCTCGGCATCATCGTCGCCTGCATCTTCCTGCGCGCCGGTGTCGTCGGGGCGCTGATCTACGGCTACATCGCCGCACTGGTGCCGGACAACCTGCAGGGCCGGGTCATCGGCGCGGTGATGTTCGTCGGCATGATCGCCCAGCCGATCGGCATCTTCGCCGTCGGCGCGATCTTCGACCTCGCCGGCCCGACGTGGGTCTTCGTCTTCATGGCCGTCGCCGGGACCCTCTTCGCGCTGCCGACCCTCAGCAAACGCATCCGCACGCTGCCCGCCCCTGAAGAGCTCGCCAAGCAAACGACTTCGGAGGATGGAAAATGAGCCTGGAAACCCCTGAGCAGACCACCGCGTCCCCGGAGCCGCTTCCCGCCGAGTTCTGCACCCACCCCGGCCCGGATCCGTACGCGGGCTACGCCGAAGTGCGGGCCACGTGCCCGGTGCGCCCGATCGAGTACCCGCCGAACTCCGAGGCCTACGTCATCGCCGACTACGAAACGGTGAGCAAGGGTTTCGCCGACCGCCGGCTGTCGAAGAGCGTCGACAACGCGCCCGGCTGGTTCCGCGAGGCACTCGAACAGAGCAGTCCGATCCTGATCAAGAACATGCTCACCGCGGACCCGCCGAAGCACACCCGCCTGCGCAAGCTGGTCGGAAACGCCTTCGTCCCGCGACGCATGAACGAACTGCGGCCGCGGATCCAGGAGATCACCGACGACCTGATCGACGCGCTGCCCGGCGAAGGCGTCGCCGATCTCTACAACGACTTCGCGTTGCAGCTGCCGATGCGGGTGATCTGCGAATTCCTCGGTGTCCGGATCGAGGACTGGCCGCTGCTGCACGACTGGGGCATGGTGCTCAGCAACGCGCCGTACCTGGACGAAGAGGGCAACCGGCGGCTCAAGCAGGTCAGCGACGACGTCGAGAAATATCTGCTGAACCTGATGGCCGAGCGGCGCGCGGATCCGCGCGAGGACCTGGTCAGCGTCATTCTCGAGACGGCCGACGCGGACGAGGCGTACAGCGACGAGGAGATCGTCTCCACGTTGATCCTGCTGATCATCGCGGGCCACAAGACGACCGCGAACCTCGTCGGGAACGGTATGCAGGCGTTGCTGCGGCATCCGGACCAGTTCGAGCTCCTCAAGAGCGAACCGGAACTCGTGGCGACGGCGATCGAGGAGTTCCTGCGCTTCGAGGGACCGGTTTACCGTGCGCCGCAACGGTTCGCGGCCGAGGACCTGGAGCTGTGCGGCCAGCGGATCGGCAAGGAGAGCGTCGTCCACCTGCTGATCAACTCGGCCAACCACGACCCCGAAGTGTTCGAAGACCCCGAAAAACTGGACATCACCCGCAAACCGAACCGGCATCTTTCGTTCGGGGTCAACGTGCACTTCTGCCCCGGCGCGCCGCTGTCCCGGATCGAAGGCGCCGTCGCGTTCACCACGCTGCTGCGGCGGCTGCCCGGGTTGAGCCTGGCCGTGGCGCCGGAGGACCTGCCGTGGCGCTTCGACAACTCGGCCAGCCGGGGCCTCGAACGACTGCCGATCCGCTACGACCGGAAGCTGCCCCGATGACTTCCTTGGTGTGCCTGCCTTTCGGCGGGAGCGGGGCCGCCTTCTTCCACCCGTGGTCGGCCTTCGCCGCCGACGGTCTCGAAGTCGTGCCGATGCGGTTGCCCGGCAGGGAACGGCTGATCGACGAAGAGCCGTACCGGTCGGTGCCCGACGCCGTCGACGCCTTCCTCGGCGAGCTGGGTGAGCCGGCGGACGTGGTGCTGTTCGGGCACAGCGTCGGGGCCGTGCTGGCCTACGAACTCGCGCACCGGCTGCCGTCCGTGCGCCACCTGTTCGTCAGCGGGTCGCCCGGTCCGCGCACGGAACGGCCGCTCGAGATCCGCGCGTCCGTCCACGAAGACGACGACGCTTTCCTGGCGCAGGTCCAGTTCCTGTCCGGACACGTCGACCAGGCGCTGTATCACCCGGATCTGCGGGAACTGCTCCTTCCGGCGTTGCGCGCGGACGTGACGATGCACGAAAACTACGTCCCCAGCACCACTGAGCCGCTCACGGTGCCGATCACGGCCTTGCGCGGCACCGGCGACGAACTGGTCTCCGCCGACGACATCCGCGAGTGGGCCGAGTTCACCACCGCCGGCTTCGAGGCGGTCGAACTCCCCGGCGCGCACATGTACGTGGTCGATTCCGGGGAAGCCGTGATGAATCTGATCCAGAGCGCGATTCGTTCCGATAGCGTTGTGTGAGCACCTGATCGCTCGCCAACCGTGACCGCAGGAAGTGATGGGACCCATGAAATTTCGCACGATCGGCCTGAACCCGGATTCGCGGCGCGAAGTGAGCGCGCTGGCGCTGGGTGCGATGCCGTTCGGCACCGGCGTCGACGAGGAGACGTCGTTCGCGATCCTCGACCGGTTCGTCGAGGCAGGCGGTTCGTTCGTCGACACCGCGAACAACTACGCCTTCTGGCACAACGGAACGCAGGGTGGCGAGAGCGAGGCACTGCTCGGCCGGTGGCGTGCCGACCGCGGTATCGGCGGTGAGGTCACCATCGCCACCAAGATGGGCGCGCGGGCGAAAGCGCCGGGCATGAGCTTCGCCGACACCGGCAAGTTCGAGAACATCGAAGGCCTTTCCCCGAAGGCGATCAAGGAAGCCGTCGACCGCAGCCGGGAGAACCTCGGCGTCGACAAGCTCGACCTGCTGTACGCGCACGTCGAAGACCGGTCGGTTCCGCTGGAAGAGACCGTCGAGGGTTTCGCGCAGGTCGTCGCCGACGGGTCGGTGGGCCTGCTGGGGGTGTGCAACCACTTCGCGTGGAAGGTCGAGCGCAGCCGTGCCCACGCCGCTGCGAAGGGGCTTCCGGGGTACGACGTGCTGCAGTACCAGCACACCTACCTGCGTCCCCGCACCGACCGTCCCGCCCGGCGTTCGCCGGAAGGTGCCAACGGGTTCGTCTCCGGCGAACTGCTCACCTACCTGACCGAGAACCCTGGTCTCTGGCTCGTCGCCTACTCGCCGCTGCTGGCCGGCGCGTACGTCCGCGAGGACAAACCGCTGGAGTTCGACTACGACCACCCCGGCACCCCGAACCGGCTCGCCGCGCTGCGCGAGGTCGCGAAGGAGATCGACGCGACGCTGAACCAGGTCGTGCTCGCGTGGCTGATCGGTGGCGACGCTCCGGTGATCCCGCTCGTCGGCGCTTCTTCGGTCGCCCAGCTGAACGAGAGTCTCGAAGCCGTCGACATCACGCTGACCGCCGAGCAGCGGGCGAAGCTGGACGCCGCCGCCTGACCCTCCACACCTGAGGGAGCAAGGGACCTTTGCTACCGCTTGTCTCAACGTCGAGAGAGTGGTAGCAAAGGTCCCTTGCTCTCTTTTCGGACTTCGGCCTGGGGTGACCGTGTGGGTTTCGGGTCATTCAACGCACTGAAATCCACACGGTGGGGCCGGTGTCGCTACGCGGGGTGAGGGGTGTGGGGAAATAGGGACACTCAACGTCTCTATTTCCCCACGCCCTCGTCGCCGTCCGCCCGGTCCCGCCTGGGCGGTAGCAAAGGTCCCTTGCTCCCTTCCTGGCCGAATCGCCCCAGCAAGCCGGTTCCGGATGCCATGATCCCCTTCCCGATGGAAGGAGCCACCATGGCTGGAAACGTTCCCCCGGTCGCCGACGAGCGCGAAGGTCTTCTCGCCTACCTCGAGCAGCAGCGCCACGTCCTGCGGATCGCGGCGCACGGCCTCACCGAAGAACAGGCCAGAGCCACCCCGACCAGAAGCTCGCTGAGCGTCGGCGGCCTGATCAAGCACACCGCGTTCACGGAAGACGGCTGGATCGACATCCTGCTCGAGAAGCCCTCGAAGCCGATGGACGAAGCGATGAAGGAGTACGAAGCCGGCTACGTGATGGCCGACGGCGAGACGCTCGAAGACGTTTTCGCGCGCTACGACGAGGTCGCCCGCCGTACCGCGGACGTCATCGCGGGTATCGCCGACCTCGGCCAGCTGGTCCCGGTGCCCAAGGGCGTGCCCTGGTACCCGCAGGACGTCGACGCGTGGTCGGTCCGCTGGGTGCTGCTCCACCTCATCGAGGAGACCGCGCGCCACGCCGGGCACGCCGACATCATCCGCGAGCACATCGACGGCGCGACGGCGATCCCACTGATGGCCGCCGCGGAAGGCTGGCCGGAGACGCCATGGCTCAAGCCCTGGTCGCCGGCGTGAAAGCCAAGTTGAAAAGTGCGCCAAACGTGGTCGCTGCCTTGGGGCTTGCTCGCATATGTGCGCACTCGGCAATGTCAACTCGTGCTTCCTGAGCGGACACTGCCTTGTCAGGAAACTCGCAGTTGAGCCAAGCATGCGAGACAAGCCTGTGTCTTGCGCGAGTGACCGACCGGAAAGTATCGGCATGTTGATGCTTTTCTGTTGTAATCGTGCGGTATTGTGCGGGTAATTTGACGCTTTGGTCAGGGAGAAATGATGTCGGAGAATGAATCTTCGCTAGAAAGTGGGCGCGACGTCGAGGAGTCCGAGGAGGCGCTCGATGACTACCCATCGGACGATCCAGTTGGTTTTTGGGAGGAGAAGCAGCGAGACCTGCTGACAAGCGCTGTCGACTACAATCTCAATGCTCTTTCTTCGTTAGTTCGCGGGAAGCAAATCGATTTATCGCCAAAGTATCAGAGGCGGAACAGGTGGACCGCAGAGCGCAAGTCCAAGCTAGTTGAGTCATTCTTAATGAACGTCCCTATTCCTCCTGTTTTCTTGAACGAAGACGAGTATGGTCGCTATTCTGTGATTGACGGAAAACAGCGACTTACTGCAATTAACGAGTTTCTCTTGGGGAGGTTCGCTCTTGAGGGCTTAGAAGTATTTTCAGAGCTAAATGAAATGTATTTCGATCAACTTCCGAGTACGCTTCAAACGGTGTTGGAAACGCGTGCAAATTTGCGTGCGATAATTATTCTTCGCCAGTCGGATCCGGATATAAAGTATCAGGTCTTTCAGCGGCTGAACACTGGTGGTATCAAGCTGAATCCGCAAGAAATTAGAAACAGTGCCTGGCCGGGCGAGCTTAACAGTATGATTCTTGAAGAGTCGGAGTCGGATGACTTTCATCGCGCACTTGGAATCAGGGACAAATCCAAATCTTCGGTCTTTAGGGAGATGCGCGACGCTGAATTTGTTCTTCGGTTTTTAACTTTCCATGAGGATTGGGACACGTTCTCGGGTGGAATGGGAAGGCGTCTCGACGAGTACATGGCTCAAAATCAAAGTCTTCCGAAAGGTGAAGTGGAAGCACTTCGTGAGTCCTTCAGGGTTGCGGTCAAAAAAGCTGTAGCAGCTTTTGGTGACCACGTGTTTCGTAGGTGGGTTGGCGGGGAAGGTAAAGGGTACTGGCGTCGGCAGGTTCTGGCGGCAGCCTATGATGCAGAAATTTTCGCGGTCCTGGAATTTGACGAGGAAAAGCTTCGCGAGAACCGTGAGCGACTAGTGATCGGGTTGGTGGAGTTATTTGAGGACCGGGAGTTTAGGAAGTCGGTCGACTCGGCGACAAATACGCCTACATATTTTCGAGACCGCATTAAAGCTGTTAGAGCTATGATAACGGGCATACTGGGGGAGTAGGTCGAGGGTGGGTGCACTTTCCAATCTTGCGACCTCTCTAGATCAGGTTCGTGAGATCATAAAGTTGGAATCGACATATTCTGACCCGCCTGACTCCGGTGATATGGCAGCTGTGCTTGGTCTTAGGGGTGGTGCAACCGTGCTCACGGTCGCCAGCTTTGAAGCATTCCTTAGGTCCTGCTTTGAGGAGGAGTTAGATCGAATTGTTCGAGCAGGTTTTACGCTATCAAAGTACTCGGAGGACCTCCACGCTGGCGCAATATTTGCTTCTCTCGAGTTGGCGTTAAAGGGTGATCACAGTACTCGTGGACTCGAGAAAAAAGAGCGAATTCCGGGAGTTCTGGCTGCGGTTAGAGCTATTTCGGGCGGGTTCTTTACTCCGCGAGCTATGTCATCTACAGAGAGTAATCCAGACTCTGCATGCGTTAAGCGGATGTTCAAAAATGTAGGATACCGCGATGTCTTTGCGTCCGTTAAACTCGAATTTGAGAAACTTTGGGGAGCTGCTGTATCGACGACTTATTGTTCGGATAAATTGAATAGTCTAATTGTGTCGAGAAACCAGGTGGCGCATAGTGCACAATCGGCTCATTTGGCGCGCTCTGACTTGAGTGAGAACGTAAGATTTGTTGAAGTTCTGGCTACTGTATTGAAGGTTGCGCTATCTAGTCACGTTGGTGATTTGATAGTTGATGCATCTAATTCTTAACTCTTGCTGCACGACTAGAACAAGGTCGGTTCGTCCGCCAAAGCGCCTTCGATGACCAGCATCCGGCGCTTGGTGGCGACCCCTCCGCGCGCGGAGAATCCGCCGTCCTTGCCGCCCGCGGCGAGCACACGGTGGCACGGCACGATGATCGGAAACGGGTTCCGCCCCATCGCCTGCCCGACGGCCTGCGCGCCGCCGGGCATACCGAGGATGTTCGCGATGTCGCCGTAGGTCAGCGTCTTGCCCGCGGGGATGGTGCGGATGAACTCGTAGACCCGGTGGTGGAAGTCCGGTACTCCTTCGTAGTCGAGGCCGACGCCGGTGAGATCCGTGCGCTTGCCGTCCATCAACGAGACGATCCCGTCGATCGCGCGCTGGATCTCGCCCGGCGGAGTGGATTCGGTCGCTTGGGGAAGGCGCGCGGTCAGTCGCGCCCTCGTCTTCTCTTCACTGCCCTCGGGGAGCTGGACCGCGACGACCCCGCGTTCGCTCCACGCGATTCCGCAGTCGCCGATCGCGGTGCCGAACACGGAATAGCCCGGTGCCGTCATGTGCCCAGGGTACGAGAGCGGTCCGACAGTTTCGGGTGCGCGGCCATGCCGCGGTGCCGCCGGAGCCGCGGCTGCGGTAGGAGTATGCACATGAGCGACCTCGTGCTTGACCACCTCGTGTACGCCGGGCCGGACCTCCAAGAGGCCGTCGCGCGCGTCGCCGAGCTGACCGGCGTCACGCCGGTACGCGGCGGAAGGCATGTCGGGTTCGGTACGGCCAACTACCTGGCCGATCTGGGCGCCGGCGCCTACCTCGAGGTGGTCGGTCCAGACCCGGACCAGCCCGAGCACATCGGACCGCGCCCGTTCGGCATCGACGAGTTGACCGCACCCGCCCTGGTCACCTGGGCCGCGCGGGTGGACGGCATCGACACGGCGATCGCCGAAGCCCGTGAACGTGGTTACGACCCGGGCGAAGCGTCCGAGATGTCGCGGACCACCGACGACGGCGAACTGCTGACCTGGCGTCTCACCGGTGCGGGCGGTCTCGGCGGGCTCGCGCCCTTCCTCATCGACTGGGGGAGCACCCCGCATCCGACGACGCGGGGGCTCCCGTCGATTCCGCTGCTCATGGTCACCGGTGTCCACCCCGAGCCGGCCGCGGTCGAAGCCGCGGTCCGCGCGCTCGGGATGGACATGCTCGTCCGGCGTGACACGAAGCCCGGCCTGGTGGCCGTGCTGACGAACTCAGCGGGGAAGCAGGTCGCGCTGAGCTGAGCGGGTCACGACCGTGCCCTCTCGCCAGCCGTTGGTCATCGGCAGCCGCCGGTCGCGCCCGAACGCCTTGAAGGTGATCTTGGTGCCCGGCGGGTACTGGCGGCGCTTGTATTCGGCCTTGTCGACCATCCGCACCACGCGGTCGATGGTCTCCGGCTCGAAGCCCGCGTCGACCAGGTCGACGTAACCGCGGTCGCCCTCGATGTAGTCGTCGAGGATGTCGTCGAGCATCAGGTAGTCGGGCAGCGAGTCGCTGTCCAGCTGGCCGGGCCGCAGCTCCGCCGACGGCGGTTTGGTGATCGAGTTCTCCGGGATCGGCGGGGTTTCGCCGTTCTTCTCGGCTTCGGCGTTGCGCCACTTGGCCAGGTGCCAGACGTGTGTCTTGAACAGGTCCTTGATCGGCGCGAAGGCCCCGACTGCGTCGCCGTAGATCGTCGAATAGCCGACGGCGAGCTCGGTCTTGTTGCCGGTGGCGAGCACCAGGTGACCGTCCTGGTTGGACAGTGCCATCAGCAGCATGCCGCGGACGCGGGCCTGGATGTTCTCCTCGGCGAGCCCGGTCAGCTGAAGCTGCTCGACGTAGACCTTGACCATGTCCGCGATCGGTTCGACGCGATAGTGCGCGCCGATCCGGCGGGCGAGGTCTTCGGCGTCGCCCTTCGAGTGCTCCGAGGAGTACTCCGAAGGCATCGAAACGCCATAGACGTTGTCGCCGCCCAGCGCGTCGGCGGCCAGCGCCGCCACGACCGCCGAGTCGATGCCGCCCGAGAACCCGAACGTCACCGACGAGAAGCCGTTCTTGTGCACGTAGTCGCGCAGGCCGACGACGAGCGCGTGCCACACCTCGGCCTCGTCCGAGAGCGGCTCGCTGATCGCGGACTCGGTGCGCGGCGTGTACGCCGGGACCGGCTCCTCGCTGAGCACGCGGCGCTTCACCCGCAAGCCCTCGAACTCGCCTTCGGCAGTGTGCCCGCCGGCGACGAGGTCCGTGTCCACGACGAGCAGGTGCTCGACGAACTGCGGCGCGCGCGCCAGCAGCCGGCCGTCCGCGCCGACCACGATCGAGTCGCCGTCGAAGACGAGGTCGTCCTGGCCGCCGATCTGGTTCGTGTACACCAGCGGCGCCCCGGCCTCGGCCGCGCGGCGGGCGATGAGCGGCAGACGGATGTCGTCCTTCGCGCGCTCGTAGGGCGAGGCGTTGGGCGCGACCACGAGGTCGACCCCGGCCTTGCCCAGCGCGGAGATCGGGCCGCCGTCCTGCCAGACGTCCTCGCAGATCACCATGCCGACGTCGACGCCGTGGAAGCGGACGATCTCGAGCTCCTGGCCCGGCTTGAACCAGCGGTGCTCGTCGAAGACGCCGTAGTTGGGCAGGTGGTGCTTGAACTGGCGAGCGACCACTTCGCCGCGGTACAGCGCGGCGGCCGCGTCGCGCGGGCCGGCTTCGTCCAGGTCGAGGTAGCCGATGTAGGTGAGCACCTCGCCACAGCCGGCTTCTTCGAGCCGCCGCGCGAGAACGTCGACCATCTGCTTCGAAGCTGAGGCGAAGGTCGGGCGGAGGGAGAGGTCCTCGACGGGATAGCCGGTGAGGGACATCTCAGGGAAGACGACGATGTGGGCGCCTGCTTCGGCGGCTTTGCGAGTCCACTCGACGGTGAGCTCGGCGTTGCCTTCGAGGTCCCCGACGGTGGTGTTGACCTGGGCCAGTGCGATGCGCAGTTGCGGCATGCCGACATTCTCACCCACCGGCGTCCGCGGGGACGACCGGATGTGCCGAATCGCCCACCTGGGCACGGCCGGCCGAAAAGAGAGCGGGGGACCTTTGCTCTCGCTCTCCGAAAGAGAGTGACAGCAAAGGTCCCCCGCTCCCCGCGTGCTACTTGCGCTTGATCATGCTCCGCACCTTCTTGATGGTCTGCTCGAAGTCGGAGTCGAACGGGTTGTCGTGCACCAGGTACGTCCACGTCGTGTTCGCCCGCCGCACCCCCGCGTCGCCGAGGTCGATCCCCTTGTCGGTGATCTCGGCCTCCTCGAGCGTCTTCGCCGCCCGCTCGGCCGCCTCCGGGATGATCTTGTGGAACTCGGGGATCGCCGCGCGGTGGAACTCGTCGATCGGCGTCTCCCGCGCGAGCGCCCGCAGGTGGATGCTCTCCCGCACGTCGGTCAGGAACGCCAGGTGGTCCGACCACAGCTGGTCGATGTGGAACAGCAGCACCTCGCGGCTCAGCTGCTCGACGCGGGCCTCGTCGTCGACCTTCTCCGAAAGCTCCTTGAACTTCTCCGGGTGCGCCTTCTCCAGCACCTCCGCCGCGTGCTTCGTCCGCAGCACCTTGTCCCGGTGCTCCAGCAGCTCGCCGCGCTGCCGCTCGATCAGCCGCGTGTAGCGCCAGGTGTTCCGGTGGATCTCCAGGTCGACACCTTCGGCGACGCGCTGCGCGTGGTTGATCTGCCGCAACGCCGCCGGGTCGACGATCTCGCCGCTGCCCACGTCCGAGCTGATGCCCTCGGGGATGTCCGGCGCGTTCGACAGCACGAGCTCGTCGTTCAGGCTGGCGAAGAACACCGCGCTACCCGGGTCACCCTGCCGCCCGGACCGGCCGCGCAGCTGGCCGTCCAGCCTGCTCGACGGGTAGCGGGCGGTGCCGATCACGTGCAGGCCGCCCAGCTCGACGACCTCGTCGCGGCCGTCGCCGTCCTTGCCGCCCAGCCGGATGTCGGTGCCCCGGCCCGCCATCTGGGTCGAGACGGTGACCGCGCCCTTCTTGCCGGCGTCGGCGATGATCGCGGCTTCCTCGGCGTCGTTGCGCGCGTTGAGCACGACGCATTCGAGGTCGGCCTTCGCCAGCTTCTCGGCCAGCTCTTCGGATTCGGCGACGTCCTGGGTGCCGACGAGGATCGGCCGCCCGCTCTCGTGCACCCGCCGGATCTCCTCCTCGATCGCGCGCAGCTTCTGCGACGGCGACCCGAAGATCCGGTCCTCCTGGTCCTCACGGATGTTCGGCGTGTTCGGCGGGATGACCGCGACCTCGAGCTTGTAGAACTCGCGCAGCTGCTCGGCGACCGCGACCGCGGTACCGGTCATGCCCGCGACCTCGGGGTAGCGCGCGAGCAGCGCCTGCACGGTGATCGAGTCGAGGATCTCGCCCCGGTCGGTCGCCTTGACCTGCTCCTTCGCCTCGACCGCGGCCTGGAGCCCGTCCGGCCAGCGCTGAAGTTCGGCGACGCGGCCGCGCGCGGCGTTGATCAGCTGCACCTTGCCGTCGCGCACGAGGTAGTCGACGTCGCGGGTGAGCAGCGCGTGCGCGTGCAGCGCCACGTTCACCGCGGGCAGCCTGTCCGAGCCCGTCTCGTCGTAGAGGTTGATGTCGTCGCCGAGGGCCTTCTCGACCACCGAAGCACCGGCCTTGGTCAGCCAGGCGTTGCGGCCGTCGGCGTCGGTCTCGTAGTGGAGCCCGAGCCGCAGCCGACGGACGATGTTCGCGACCTCTTCGTCGGCGTCGGTGTGGTCGATCGATCCGGCCATCACGAGCGGCACCCGGGCCTCGTCGACCAGCACGGAGTCAGCCTCGTCGACGATCGCGACCTCGGGCTCGCGCTGGACCAGGTCCTCCTCGCGGGTGACCAGCCGGTCGCGCAGCACGTCGAAGCCGATCTCGCTGACGGCGCCGTACGTGACCTCCTTCGCGTACGCCTCGCGGCGCTCGTCGCGGGAGTGCGCGGGCTCGACCCAGCCGACGGAGACACCGAGCAGGGCGTAGATCGGGCCCATCCACTCCGCGTCACGTCGGGCGAGGTAGTCGTTCACCGTGACGACGTGGACGTGCTTCCCGCGCAAGGCGTACCCGGCGCCGGCCAGCGCACCCGCCAGGGTCTTGCCCTCACCGGTCTCCATCTGCACGATATGCCCGCTGAGCAGGCCCATCGTGCCCAGGAGCTGGACGTCGAAGGCGCGCTCGCCGAGCGCCCGCCGCGCGGCCTCGCGACCGAGCGCGCAGACCTCGATCAGCTGGTCGTTGCCGAAGGAAGCGGCCTCCCGAAGCTTGCCGGCCCGCTCTGTCAGCTCCTCGTCGGAAAGCTTCTCCAACTCGGGCTCGAGCTTCTCGATGGCCGGCAGCAGCGCTTCGTAGCGGGTCAGCTCGACGCTGCCCGGCCGCTGGATGATCCGGCGCAGCTTCTTGCCCACCCGGCTGATCAGTGCTGCCACCCCTGTGCTCCCGTCTGTTCTTCTGCCGTCCGCACCCGTATGCCCAACGCAGTGGTGGTGCGGCCGAGTTCCACGGCCGATGGCACGATCCAACCGTGTCCACTCATGTCAGCGCCAGGTCCCGTGCCCGTCGATTCGCCGCGATCACGATGTCCGGCCTGCTCGCCGTCACCGTCGCCGCGTGCTCGTCGGGAGAGGGTAGAACCCAGCCGCCGCCTCCGGCCACCGAGTCGCACGCTCCGACCGGACCGGTGCCCGCGGGACTCGAAAAGTTCTACGGACAGAGCCTGACCTGGGCCGACTGTGCACCCTACGCGACATCCGATGACGCGAAAGCGGCGTTTCGAGTGAAGGACGCACAGTGCGCGCGGCTGACCGTCCCGCTCGACTACGCGAAACCCGAAGGCGACTCGATCACGCTCGGCCTGTTGCGCCGGAAGGCGCTGGAAACCGACGAAAGGATTGGGTCGCTCGTGGTCAACCCCGGTGGCCCCGGCGCCTCCGGGATGCAGGCCGCGGCCGGTCTCGCCTCCCGGACGGCGACGAACGAGCTGGGCAAACGCTTCGACATGGTCGGTTTCGACCCGCGCGGGATCGGCGCGAGCCAGCCGCAGGTCCGCTGTCTGTCCGACGCCGAACGCGACGCGGACCGCGCCGACGACAGCGAGACCGACGGCTCACCCGAGGGAGTGAAAAAGCAGGAGACCGAGTCCCAGGACTTCGCGGCGAAGTGCGCCGAGCGGACCGAACACGGCGCCGCGATGCTCGCGAATCTGGGGACGCGTGACGTCGTCAAGGACATGGACATCCTGCGCTCGGTCCTCGGCGAACCGAAGCTGAGCTACCTCGGCTACTCCTACGGGACGCGGATCGGGTCCGCCTACGCCGAGGCGTTCCCGGCGAACGTCCGCGCGTTGGTGCTCGACGGGGCCGTCGACCCGGAGCAGGACGCGGTGGAGTCGCTGGTCGCGCAGGGGCAGGGTTTCGGCAAGGCGTTCGGGGAGTTCTCGACCTGGTGTGCCGCGCGCGAGGACTGCGCCCTCGGGCGCGACGCCACCGGCGTGACGAAGGCGTTCCAGGATCTGGTGCGCCCGCTGATCGATTTCCCGGTGCCGGTCAGCGACGGCCGGAAACTGTCGTACGAGGACGCGACGACAGGCGTGATACAGGCTCTCTACCAGGAAGATCTCTGGGAGCCGCTGAACTCCGCGCTCAACGATCTGAAGCGCCAGCGCGGCGACGGGCTGGAGAAACTGGCCGACCTCTACAACGAGCGCGGCGCCGACGGCCGCTACGGGACGACGCAGGACGCGTTCGTCGCGATCCGCTGCGTCGACGACCCTAGGGTCACCGATCCGGCGAAGATCCTCGACGCGCAGAAGCGCTATGCGGAGGCGGCGCCGTTCCTCGACGACGGCAGGCCGGACGGATCCGCGCGTGACGCCTGCGCCTTCTGGCCGGTGCCGAACACGTCCGAGCCGCACCTGCCGAACGTCGAAGGGCTGCCGAAGACGCTGGTCATCTCGACCACGAACGACCCGGCGACCCCCTATCAGGCGGGCGTCAACCTGGCGAAAGCGATCAAGGGAGCTTTGCTCACGTTCGAGGGCAACCAGCACACCGTGTTCCTCCAGGGCGTCTCGTGCGTCGACAAGATCGGCATCGATTACCTGGTGAACGGCACCTTGCCGGACGAGGGCACACGCTGCGCGGCCAAGTAACGAGTTCGGCGCGAAGGCCCCTGGGCGGCCGGGACGCTGCGAAGATCGCGAGATGAGCCTTCGCCGCGTCCCGGCCGTGCTCGTTGCCGCCGTGCTCGTCGCTTCGTGCACGACGCAGCGGCCGCAGCCCGCGCCACCGGTGACGCCGACCACCACGGCGTCACCCACACCGGACCCGAAGGCACTCGAAAAGTTCACCGCGCAGAAGCTGGCGTGGGGTGCGTGCGCGAGCCACGAGGACAAGGCGTTCGACTGCGCGAAGCTCACCGTGCCGCTCGACTACTTGAAGCCGGACGGCGAGACGATCTCAATCGGCGTCCTCCGGCACAAGACGAAGAACACCGGCAAGCGGATCGGCTCCCTCGTGCTCAACCCCGGCGGCCCCGGTGGTTCAGGCGTGTCGGCCGCGGCGCGGATCGCGAAATCCCGCCCCGCTGCGGCGCTGGCCGAGCGCTTCGACATCGTCGGATTCGATCCGCGGGGAGTGGGGGCCAGCGAGCCGAAACTCGTCTGCCTCACCGACGCCGAACGCGACGCGGACCGCGCGGAGGATTCGGAAAGCGACTCGACACCTGGCGGGATCGCGAAGCAACTCGCCGACGCCAAGGCGTACGCGGCGAAGTGCGCCGAGCGCACGAAGCACGGTAGAGAGTTGCTCGCCAACATCGGGACCAGGGACGTCGTCCGCGATCTCGACGTCCTGCGATCGGCCCTCGGCGACGAGAAACTCACCTACCTGGGCTTTTCGTACGGGACGCAGATCGGGACCGCCTATGCCGAGGCCTACCCGGACAAGGTGCGGGCGTTGCTCCTCGACGGCGCGGTCGATCCCCAACTCGACACCGCCGAATCGCTGGTCACACAGATGGCCGGCTTCCAGAACACGTTCGCCGAATTCGGCAAGTGGTGCGCCGCTCGCGCGGAGTGCGCGCTCGGCCGGGACGCGGGCGCGGTGACGAAGGCGTTCCAGGACCTGGTCCGGCCGCTGATCACCGAGCCGGTGCCCGCCGGGACCCGCAAGCTCTCGTTCGAGGACGCCATCACCGGGACCAGCGCCGCGCTGTACTCGCAGGACGCGTGGAAGTTCCTCAACGACGGGCTCGCCGAGCTGAAACGGGGGAGCGGCAAGACCCTGGTCGCGCTCGCGGACAACTACTACGGCCGCGAGACGGACGGCCGGTACACCGGCATCCTCGACGTGTACTTCGCGGTCCGCTGCGTCGACAGCGCACGGATCGCCGACAGGCGGGTCATCGAAGGCGCCCACCAGCGGATGCTCCGGGGCGCGCCGTTCCTCGCCGGCGGTACCCCGGACATGAGCGAGCTCGACATCTGCTCGGTGTGGCCCGTGCCCGCCACCTCGGAGGTGCACAAACCGGACATCGCCGGCCTGCCGAAGCCCCTGATCATCTCGACCACCGACGACCCCGCGACCCCGTACGCGTCCGGCGTGAACCTCGCGCGGGACCTCAAGGGAGCTTTGCTCACGTTCGAGGGGGCGCAGCACACCGTCTTCCTCGACGGCAACGAGTGCGTCGACAGAGCCGGGATCGCGTACCTGATCGACGGCGCTCTACCTGCTCCGGACACCCGCTGCTCCTAGCGGGGGAGCAAGGGACCTTTGCTACCGCTCGGCCCCGACGACCACCGCGTTGTGCCTGGTCAACGCCAGCTCCAGCATCACCGCGAACTCCTCTGGCCTCGTCGGCGGCACCTGCAGCCACACCCGCACCAGCCGCCGCGGCTCGTCCCGCGAAATCCACAGCTTCACGAACACGTCCGACCTGATCTCCGGCACGATCCCGCCGATCACCGCGGCCGGCACCTTCGCGGCGATCCGGAACGACTCGGTGTCCTGCACCCGCTCCCACCGCTCGCCCCGCAAGTCGGTCGCCCCGGTCAGCAGCCGTCGAAGCCCGCCTTCGGGCCCGAGCATCGCTTCAGGCGTGTACGGCGCTGAAGCCGGCAACACCTGCTTCCCGTCAGGCCCGCTGAGCGTGACCTCCGAGCCCGACAGCCGGTACTCGACCTTCCTCCGCCCGGAGTCGTCCTGCAGGTCGGCTTTACCGACAGCGCCACCCTCGATACTGACCTCGCCGTCGAGTCCGCGCACCGGCAACCCGGTGACGACACCGTTCACCCCGAGCGTGAACCGCACGCTGCGCAACGAGACGAGGGAGTCGGCCGCCGCGCTCACGTAGTCCTGGGCGGGCGGCAGCGGGGGAGACCCCGCGCAGCCGCCGATGAGCCCGACCATGAGCAGCAGCGCCGGCACGAGGTGACGGCAGCGCATGGCCCGAGCCTATGGCCATGGCCCGAATCTTTCGCACAGTGTCCTTCCGGCCGCTTTCGCCGGGCGCCGCCGCCCATGACGCTGTACCCGTGCAATCCGAGACCCGTCTCCACCGCGCGTGGTTCGTCGCCGCCGCCGCGTTCATCGCCCTGCTCGCCGCTGCAGGTTTCCGCGCGGCCCCCGGCGTGCTCATCGACCCGCTTCACAACGAGTTCGGCTGGTCGCGCGCGACGATCGCTTCGGCCGTCTCCGTGAACCTCGTCCTCTACGGCCTCTTCTCGCCCTTCGCCGCGGCTCTCATGGAGCGCTTCGGCATGCGACGCGTCGCCTCGACGGCGTTGTTCGTCGTCGCGATCGGCGCGGGCGGCACGGTGTTCATGAACGCGAGCTGGCAGCTCATCCTCTGCTGGGGCGTGTTGGTCGGCGTCGGCACCGGCTCGATGGCGATGAGTTTCGCCGCCACGGTCGCCGCCCGCTGGTTCGTCCGCAGCCGCGGCGTCGTCACCGGCGTCCTCACCGCGGCGGGCGCCACCGGCCAGCTGATCTTCCTGCCGATCGTGGCGAACCTCGCCGTCGACGAGGGCTGGCGGACGGCGTCGCTCGTCATCGCCATCGCCGCGCTGGCCGTCGTCCCCGTCGTCCTCCTGGTGGTCCGCGATCACCCGTCCGACGTCGGAACGACCGCCTACGGAGCGGAGCCAGGCGAAGTCGCTCCCGTCGCCCGCACGGGTGGTTCCGCCCGCCGCGCGCTGTCGGTACTCGGCTCGGCTGCGCGCACGAGGACGTTCTGGCTGCTCGCCGTCGGCTTCGCGATCTGCGGTGCCACGACGAACGGCCTGGTCAGCACCCACTTCGTGCCCGCGGCGCACGACCACGGCATGCCGCAGACGACCGCCGCCGGCCTACTCGCCCTCGTCGGGATCTTCGACGTGGTCGGCACGATCGCCTCTGGCTGGCTTACCGACCGCGTAGATCCGAGGATCCTCCTCGGCGTCTATTACGCCCTTCGCGGTGTTTCGCTCGCTCTGCTCCCGCAACTTCTGAGCGGAACGGTGGAACCGAGCATGTGGGCGTTCATCGTCTTCTACGGCCTCGACTGGGTGGCGACGGTGCCGCCCACCGTCGCGCTCTGCGTCCGGCAATACGGTGCGGCCGGGCCGATCGTCTTCGGCTGGGTCTTCGCCAGCCACCAGCTCGGCGCCGGTCTCGCGGCCTTCGGTGCGGGCGCGATCCGCGATTCCTCGGGCAGCTACGCGCTCGCTTGGTACATCGCGGCGAGCCTCGCGGTGATCGCTTCGGTCGCTTCTCTGGCGATCAAGAAGGCGACCAAACCCGAACCGGTTCTCGTGGGGTGATCCACCACTTCCGGCGGATCGGCGCGTCGCGAAACATGTCGTTAACACGTTCTCGTTAGGGTGCGGCCATGGATCGCCAGCAGGAGTTCGTGCTCCGTACCTTGGAAGAGCGCGACATCCGTTTCGTCAGGCTCTGGTTCACGGATGTGCTGGGGTTTCTCAAGTCCGTCGCGGTGGCGCCGGCCGAGCTCGAAGGCGCCTTCAGCGAAGGCATCGGCTTCGACGGATCAGCCATCGAAGGGTTCGCGCGCGTCTACGAGTCGGACATGGTCGCGAAGCCCGACCCCGCCACGTTCCAGGTCCTTCCCTGGGAGACCCCGGACGGCGGCCCGTACTCGGCGCGCATGTTCTGCGACATCGCGATGCCGGACGGCTCCCCGTCCTGGGCGGATCCCCGGCACGTCCTGCGCAGGCAGCTCTCGAAGGCGGGCGAAGCGGGCTTCACCTGCTACGTCCACCCCGAAATCGAGTTCTTCCTGCTCTCGAACCTGCCGGACGACGGCAGCGAGCCCGAGCCCGCGGACAACGGCGGCTACTTCGACCAGGCCAGCCACGCGACCGCGACGCACTTCCGCCGCCACGCCATCGAGACACTCGAGGCGATGGGGATCTCGGTCGAGTTCAGCCACCACGAGGGCGCGCCCGGGCAGCAGGAGATCGACCTCCGGTACGCCGACGCGCTGACCATGGCGGACAACGTGATGACCTTCCGCTACGTGGTCAAGGAGGTCGCACTCACCCAGGGCGTCCGCGCGACCTTCATGCCGAAACCCTTCACCGACCAGCCGGGTTCCGGCATGCACACCCACGTGAGCCTGTTCGAGGGCGATCGCAACGCCTTCTACGACGCGGAAGACCCGTACGAGTTGTCCGCGACGGGCAAGGCCTTCGTGGCGGGGCTCTTGCACCACGCGAAGGAGATCTCGGCGGTCACCAACCAGTGGGTGAACTCCTACAAGCGGCTGATCAGCGGCAGCGAGGCCCCGACCACCGTTTCGTGGGGCCGCGCCAACCGCTCCGCGCTGGTCAGGGTGCCGATGTACTCGCCGGGCAAAGCGTCGTCACGCCGCGTGGAGATCCGCACGCTCGACTCCGCGTGCAACCCCTATCTGGCGTACTCGGTCATCCTGGCCGCCGGTCTCAAGGGCATCGAGAAGGGCTACGAGCTCCCGCCACCCGCCGAGGACAACATCTGGCAGCTGTCGGACGCTGAGCGCCGCGCGGCCGGGTATGCCCAGCTCCCGCAGAACCTCGGGGAGGCGCTGGCGGAAATGGAAAAATCGGAACTTCTGCCCGAAGCGCTCGGAGAGCACGTTTACGACTTCTTCCTTCGCAACAAACGTGTTGAATGGGATAACTACCGCAGCGCGGTGACCCCGTACGAGCTGCGGACCCTGCTTCCGGTTCTCTAGACGAAGGAGACCTGATGGTGCGGCGACCGGTGTTCCGAGTTCTGACGACATTGGTCGCCGCGACCATCGCGGCAAGTGCCGCACCAGCGGCATCGGCCGCAGGAAAACCACTCGATCTCGACGCCGCCGACATCCCCGCGCTCCAGGCCCGGATGTCCTCCGGACGGCTGACTGCCGTCGGCCTGACCTCGGCTTATCTCGACCGCATCCACAAGGTCGACCGGAAGGTGAACGCGGTCATCGCGGTCAATCCGGCCGCGATCGCGCAAGCCGCGGAGAGCGACGTCCGGCGCCGCGCCGGCAAGACCCGCGGACCACTGGACGGCATCCCGGTCCTGGTGAAGGACAACGTCGACACCCGGTCCCAGCAGACGACGGCCGGGTCGCGCGCCCTCCGCAGCAAGCCCGCGAAGGACGCGACCCTGATCCGCCGTCTGCGTGACGCGGGCGCGGTCGTTCTCGGCAAGGCGAACCTGTCCGAGTGGGCGAACTTCCGCGCCGCCAAACCCACTTCCGGGTGGTCGGGCGTCGGCGGGCAGACGAACAACCCGTACGTGCTCGACCGCAACCCGTGTGGGTCGTCCGCCGGATCCGCCGCGGGTGTGGCCGCGTCACTCGCCCAGGTGGCGATCGGTAGTGAGACCGACGGCTCGATCGTCTGCCCGGCCGGGATGACCGCGACCGTGGGGCACAAACCGAGCCTCGGCCTGGTGAGCCGCACCGGCGTGGTGCCGATCTCGGCCGAACAGGACACCGCCGGCCCGATGGCCAGGCACGTCGTCGACGTCGCGCTGACCCTGTCCGCGCTCCAAGGCCGCGACCCGAGCGACCCCGTCACCGGCACCTACCCGCCGAACCAGACGACCGACTACGCCGCGCACCTGCGGCCCGGCGTGCTGAAGGGCTCCCGGATCGGGCTCTGGCGCCTGCCGGTCCTCGGCCCGGACGTCGAAGCGGTGATGACGAAGACCAAGAATTCGCTGGTCAAGGCAGGCGCTGAGGTCGTCGAGGTGACGCCGCCGTACCAGGCCAGGCTCGGCGAACTGGAGTTTCCGGCCCTGCTCACCGAGTTCCACCGCGACATCGATCGCTACCTGGCCACGCGCCCCGAAGGCCCACGCGACCTCGCCGCGCTGATCGCCTACAACCGGTCTGACCCGCTGGAGCAGACGTGCTTCGCCGGACAGGAACTCTTCGAACAGGCACTCGTCGCGCCCAGCCCGTCCGACCCCGCCTACCAGGCCAACCGCCGCGAGCTCACCGATCTGGCGAAACGCTCGATCGACGAGACGCTCGCGAAGTACCGCCTCGACGCGATCGCCGCGCCCACGAACCCGCCCGCCTGGAAGACCGACTGCAAGACCGGCGACAACGACGTGATCCCGTCGTCGACGCCGGCCGCAGTCTCGGGCTACCCCGCGGTGACCGTGCCCGCCGGCTTCGTCGGCGAGCTCCCGGTCGGAGTTTCGTTCATGGCGGGGCAGTGGGCGGACGCCCGAGTGCTCGCCTACGCGGCCGACTTCGAACGCGTCGTCCCCGCCCGCAAACCGCCTCGCTACCTGAAGACCGTCGGATGACGGCGGTGCATACCGGCTGACCTGCGGCGATGTCGTTAAGTGACCCCCCTGTTTTCAGGGGGTTCCGGGGCATGTAATCTTCTCTTCGTCGCCAGGAACACCGGGCCGCCGGGGCCGAAAGCCCCGAGGCAAGGAACCAGGGCCGAGCGGGTTGACACCGCGAACCGGACCAGGTAATGTTCAGCGTCGGCCCACGAGCGGCCGCCGACCCCCTACGACTAACAACGTAGGATTCGGCATGCTCGACCAAAAGCTTGTGAATGTCGCTTGAAGCAAAGCGTGTTGCTTGAGAACTCAACAGTGTGCTAGTGAACTAAGCCAGTAGAGCTTATATTTGAACCTCGTTTGAGGTTCCTTTGAGAGCATTTATTTGCCTCGATCAAATTTGACATTGTTGGAGAGTTTGATCCTGGCTCAGGACGAACGCTGGCGGCGTGCTTAACACATGCAAGTCGAACGATGAAGCCTTTCGGGGTGGATTAGTGGCGAACGGGTGAGTAACACGTGGGCAATCTGCCCTGTACTTTGGGATAAGCCTGGGAAACTGGGTCTAATACCGGATATGACAGGTTCTCGCATGGGAACTTGTGGAAAGCTCCGGCGGTACGGGATGAGCCCGCGGCCTATCAGCTTGTTGGTGGGGTAATGGCCTACCAAGGCGACGACGGGTAGCCGGCCTGAGAGGGTGACCGGCCACACTGGGACTGAGACACGGCCCAGACTCCTACGGGAGGCAGCAGTGGGGAATATTGCACAATGGGCGCAAGCCTGATGCAGCGACGCCGCGTGAGGGATGACGGCCTTCGGGTTGTAAACCTCTTTCGCCAGGGACGAAGCGTAAGTGACGGTACCTGGATAAGAAGCACCGGCTAACTACGTGCCAGCAGCCGCGGTAATACGTAGGGTGCGAGCGTTGTCCGGAATTATTGGGCGTAAAGAGCTCGTAGGCGGTTTGTCGCGTCGTTCGTGAAAACTCCACGCTTAACGTGGAGCGTGCGGGCGATACGGGCAGACTTGAGTTCGGTAGGGGAGACTGGAATTCCTGGTGTAGCGGTGAAATGCGCAGATATCAGGAGGAACACCGGTGGCGAAGGCGGGTCTCTGGGCCGATACTGACGCTGAGGAGCGAAAGCGTGGGGAGCGAACAGGATTAGATACCCTGGTAGTCCACGCTGTAAACGTTGGGCGCTAGGTGTGGGCGACATCCACGTTGTCCGTGCCGTAGCTAACGCATTAAGCGCCCCGCCTGGGGAGTACGGCCGCAAGGCTAAAACTCAAAGGAATTGACGGGGGCCCGCACAAGCGGCGGAGCATGTGGATTAATTCGATGCAACGCGAAGAACCTTACCTGGGCTTGACATGCGCCAGACATCCCTAGAGATAGGGCTTCCCTTGTGGTTGGTGTACAGGTGGTGCATGGCTGTCGTCAGCTCGTGTCGTGAGATGTTGGGTTAAGTCCCGCAACGAGCGCAACCCTTATCCTACGTTGCCAGCGCGTCATGGCGGGGACTCGTGGGAGACTGCCGGGGTCAACTCGGAGGAAGGTGGGGATGACGTCAAGTCATCATGCCCCTTATGTCCAGGGCTTCACACATGCTACAATGGCTGGTACAGAGGGCTGCGATACCGCGAGGTGGAGCGAATCCCTTAAAGCCGGTCTCAGTTCGGATCGCAGTCTGCAACTCGACTGCGTGAAGTCGGAGTCGCTAGTAATCGCAGATCAGCAACGCTGCGGTGAATACGTTCCCGGGCCTTGTACACACCGCCCGTCACGTCATGAAAGTCGGTAACACCCGAAGCCCATGGCCCAACCCGCAAGGGGGGGAGTGGTCGAAGGTGGGACTGGCGATTGGGACGAAGTCGTAACAAGGTAGCCGTACCGGAAGGTGCGGCTGGATCACCTCCTTTCTAAGGAGCAACACATCCACAGTCCTCGGGATACCCGAGACCAGCGCTGTGGAGTGGCCAGGGTTTCACCACCGAATGTGTGGTGGCGCTGGTTGCTCAAGGAATTGTGGAACTACTGGTTAGGGTTCGCGACCGGGTTGCCGGCGAGGGCGAGTACTGCTCCGCAAGGAGCGTGGAAAGTGTTGCGCTGGGTCTGGTCGAGAATTGTTCACAAGCACGCTGTTGGGTCCTGAGGCAACACGCCGAGGGGCTTATGCCTCTAGGGACGTTTGTTTCTGGTGTGGTGTTTGAGAACTGTAGAGTGGATGCGAGCATCTTTGTGGTCAAGTTGTTAAGGGCACATGGTGGATGTCTTGGCTTCAGGAGCCGATGAAGGACGTGGGAGGCTGCGATATGCCTCGGGGAGCTGTCAACCGAGCTGTGATCCGAGGATTTCCGAATGGGGAAACCCAGCACCAGTTATGTGGTGTTACCCGCATCTGAATATATAGGGTGTGTGGAGGGAACGCGGGGAAGTGAAACATCTCAGTACCCGTAGGAAGAGAAAACAACCGTGATTCCGTGAGTAGTGGCGAGCGAAAGCGGAAGAGGCTAAACCTTGCACATGTCAAGCTGTCAGGCGTTGTGTGTGTGGTGTTGTGGGACCCAGCGTCGAGGATCTGACAGTCCTCGGAACGATTACGCGTGTTAGTGGAACGCCTTGGGATGGGCGACCGGAGTGGGTGAGAGTCCCGTACGCGAAAACACGTTGTGGATTGTTTGTTTGGTGTTCCCGAGTAGCAGCGAGCTCGTGGAATTTGCTGTGAATCTGCCGGGACCACCCGGTAAGCCTAAATACTTCCTGAAGACCGATAGCGGACTAGTACCGTGAGGGAAAGATGAAAAGTACCCCGGGAGGGGAGTGAAAGAGTACCTGAAACCGTGTGCCTACAAGCCGTCAGAGCCCGAGCACATCTTTGTGATGTTGAGGTGATGGCGTGCCTTTTGAAGAATGAGCCTGCGAGTTAGTGCTGCGTGGCGAGGTTAACCCGTGTGGGGTAGCCGTAGCGAAAGCGAGTCTGAATAGGGCGATTGAGTCGCGTGGTCTAGACCCGAAGCGGAGTGATCTACCCATGGCCAGGCTGAAGCGTCGGTAAGACGACGTGGAGGGCCGAACCCACTTAGGTTGAAAACTGAGGGGATGAGCTGTGGGTAGGGGTGAAAGGCCAATCAAACTCCGTGATAGCTGGTTCTCCCCGAAATGCATTTAGGTGCAGCGTCACATGTTTCTCCACGGGGGTAGAGCTACTGGATGGTCTAGGGGCCTTACCGGGTTACCGAAATCAACCAAACTCCGAATACCGTGGTGTGAGAGTGTGGCAGTGAGACGGCGGGGGATAAGCTTCGTCGTCGAGAGGGAAACAGCCCAGAACACCAGCTAAGGCCCCTAAGTGTGTGCTCAGTGGGAAAGGATGTGGGATTGCCCAGACAACCAGGAGGTTGGCTTAGAAGCAGCCACCCTTGAAAGAGTGCGTAATAGCTCACTGGTCAAGTGGTCCTGCGCCGACAATGTAGCGGGGCTTAAGCACACCGCCGAAGCTGTGTCATTCACACATATAGATCGGCGTCTCTCTTGCAGGGACGTCTAGTCGTGTGGATGGGTAGGGGAGCGTCCTGCATCCAGGGAAGCGGCGGCGGAAGCCAGTCGTGGAGGGTGTGGGAGTGAGAATGCAGGCATGAGTAGCGAATGCAGAGTGAGAAACTCTGCCGCCGGATGACCAAGGGTTCCTGGGCCAGGCTAATCCGCCCAGGGTAAGTCGGGACCTAAGGCGAGGCCGACAGGCGTAGTCGATGGATAACGGGTTGATATTCCCGTACCCGAGCACGTGCGCCCAGGATGAGGCGGTTGATACTAACCACCCAAAGCCAGTTACCGAAGTCTTCGGATGGAGGTTTCTGTGTGGAGCGTGGGATCTGATTCCGTAGTAGTCGAGTGATGGGGTGACGCAGGAAGGTAGCTCCGCCAGTGAGTGGTAGTACTGGTGTAAGCGTGTAGACCGGAGTGTAGGCAAATCCGCACTCCATATAGGTTGAGACGTGATGCGTAGCCGATTGAGGTGAAGTAGAGTGATCCTATGCTGCCGAGAAAAGCCTCTAGCGAGTGCGTGCACGGCCCGTACCCCAAACCAACACAGGTGGTCAGGTAGAGAATACTAAGGCGATCGGGTGAACTGTGGTTAAGGAACTCGGCAAAATGCCCCCGTAACTTCGGGAGAAGGGGGGCCAAACACTCTGAAGTCCCTTGCGGACTAGGGGTGGGTGGCCGCAGAGACCAGCGGAAAGCGACTGTTTACTAAAAACACAGGTCCATGCGAAGTCGCAAGACGATGTATATGGACTGACGCCTGCCCGGTGCTGGAACGTTAAGAGGACCGGTTAACCCTTCGGGGTGAAGCTGAGAATTTAAGCGCCAGTAAACGGCGGTGGTAACTATAACCATCCTAAGGTAGCGAAATTCCTTGTCGGGTAAGTTCCGACCTGCACGAATGGCGTAACGACTTTCCGGCTGTCTCAACCACAGGCCCGGCGAAATTGCACTACGAGTAAAGATGCTCGTTACGCGCGGCAGGACGGAAAGACCCCGGGACCTTTACTATAGTTTGGTATTGGTTTTCGGTTCGGCTTGTGTAGGATAGGTGGGAGACTGTGAAGCTGGCACGCTAGTGTTGGTGGAGTCGTTGTTGAAATACCACTCTGGTCGGATTGGGAATCTGAACCTCGGACCATGATCTGGTTCAGGGACAGTGCCTGATGGGTAGTTTAACTGGGGCGGTTGCCTCCTAAAGAGTAACGGAGGCGCCCAAAGGTTCCCTCAGCCTGGTTGGCAATCAGGTGTTGAGTGCAAGTGCACAAGGGAGCTTGACTGTGAGACAGACATGTCGAGCAGGGACGAAAGTCGGGACTAGTGATCCGGCACCACCTGGTGGAAGGGGTGTCGCTCAACGGATAAAAGGTACCCCGGGGATAACAGGCTGATCTTGCCCAAGAGTCCATATCGACGGCATGGTTTGGCACCTCGATGTCGGCTCGTCGCATCCTGGGGCCGGAGTAGGTCCCAAGGGTTGGGCTGTTCGCCCATTAAAGCGGCACGCGAGCTGGGTTTAGAACGTCGTGAGACAGTTCGGTCCCTATCCGCCGCGCGCGTAGGATACTTGAGGAAGGCTGTCCCTAGTACGAGAGGACCGGGACGGACGAACCTCTGGTATGCCAGTTGTCACGCCAGTGGCATGGCTGGTTGGCCACGTTCGGAAGGGATAACCGCTGAAGGCATCTAAGCGGGAAGCCTGTTCCAAGATGAGGTATCCCACCCCTTGTGGGTTAAGGCCCCCAACAGACCATTGGGTTGATAGGCCAGAAATGGAAGCACAGTAATGTGTTGTCGAGTTGACTGGTACTAATAGGCCGAGGACTTGCCCACGAAGATGTTACGCATCCACTCTACAGCTCTGAAACACCACACCACCATCACCGATGGTGGTGGGTAGTGTTTCATAGTGTTTCGGTGGTTATAGCGTCAGGGAAACGCCCGGTCCCATTCCGAACCCGGAAGCTAAGCCTGACAGCGCCGATGGTACTGCAACCGAAGGGTTGTGGGAGAGTAGGACACCGCCGGACTAACATTAGAAAAAAGAGAAGGGCCCAGATCGGTCGAGAACCACGAGTTCTCCCGATCTGGGCCCTTTTCTCATACCCACACCCCACCAAGTGATAGCAAAGGTCCCTTGCTCCCGCGGCGTCGCTCAGCAGTTCTGCCGGCCAACCGCGCGCCGACGTACAGGCGATGAGAAGACCAGCGAAGTCGTCGTCTCCCCATAGCGCTGCATCCGCTCTACGAGTTCCTCTAACTCTGCCGTGCTCCGGCAGGCGACGCGCACCAGCCAGCACTCGTCACCCGTGACGTGGTCGGCCTCGAGGATCTGGGGAAGCGCGAGGATGGTCTCGCGGAAGCGGGCCGTGTCCAAGCTGCGCACTTTCGCCCGAACCATCGCCTCGATCGGTAACCCGAGCTTCGCCAGGTCGACGTTGGCCGAGTATCCGGTGATGATCCCCTTCTCCTCCAGTCGACGAACCCGCTCGGTCACAGCGGGCGCGGACAGCGACACGCGCCGGCCAAGCTCAGAGAAAGTCAGCCGGCCGTCGGACTGGAGCAGTTCGAGCAGTTGCCAGTCGAGATCGTCGAGGTTCACAGAACTCCAGGTTGATCGTCGCGCCCACCAGGAATCTCCAGGCTAGCCGCCGACAAGACCTGGATTGTCCGATGTCGCGGATGATCGCCGGCCAGGAGGATTGAGGCATGACGACCGAACCCCGCGTACTCATGTTTCCGGCCTTGGAAAGCGCGGCCGCGGCCGCCCACCTGCGCGCCGAGCTCGCCCTCGAAGTCGACCCGGATGACCTGGTCCGAGACCTCACCGGTGGTTCCCCGCAGGGGTACACCGTCGTCGAAACCCGGGCCCCTGAAGCTTTCGCGTCGGCTCGCATCCCGGGCGCGATCAACCTCCCGTATCGGGCGATGACCGCTGAGTCGGTCAGTGGCCTGGACCGCGAACTCGTCTACGTCTGCTACTGCGAGAGCATCCACTGCAACGCCGCGACCAAGGGAGCGCTGAAGCTCGCGGAGCTCGGCTTCAAGGTTAAGCGCCTCTCCGGTGGCATCACTGCCTGGCAAGCGGCCGGCTATCCCGTCGAGCGGGACTCCTCGGTACCCGCTATCACCTCGACGCCCACCCCCCGCTGCGCCTGCTGACCAGAGCAGCAGGGGACCTTTGCTACCGCCGCCCCGAGCGGTAGCAAAGGTCCCCCGCTCTCCCGGCGGTCGTAGGCTGGGGGATGTGACCGCTCTCAAGTTGCTCGTCATCCAGCCGGATGCGTCAGACCCGATCGGCCCCCTCGGTGACTGGCTCACCGAGGCCGGCGCCGAACTCGACATCCGGCTGCTGCCCGATCAGACGCTCCCCGTCGATCTCGACGGGTACGCGGGCGTCGTATGCCTCGGCGGCGGGATGGGCGCCAACGATGACGGCACACATCCCTGGCTGGCGGATGTGCGGAGGCTCCTTTCAGCGGCCGCGGCTGCACACATCCCGACTCTCGCGATCTGCCTCGGCGGTCAGCTCCTGGCGGTTGCCTTGGGCGGCAGTGTCGCCACAGGTGATCAAGGGCCCGAGGTCGGCCCCGGCCTTGTGTCCAAGAAGGACGCTGCCTGGACCGACCCGCTCTTCGCGGACTTGCCACTCATGCAAGACGTCCTGCAGTTCCACAACGACGCGATCACCAGGCTGCCCGCGGGCGCCGAGCTCCTTGCTTCCTCTCCTCGGTACACCTATCAGGCTTTCCGATTCGCCCGTTGTGCCTACGGTGTCCAGTTCCACATCGAGACGACACCGGATGTGGTCCTCGACTGGGCGCGGCAGTCGCCGGAAATGGCAGAACTCACCCGGCCGGACGTACTGACCCCGGAAAACCTCGCTCGGGTGCATGCCGACATCACCGAAACCTGGCGACCGTTCGCCCATCGCTTCGTCCGTCTGGTGTCCGGTGACCTCGCTCCGGCTGCGGACCGTCAACGTACATTGCCGATGGCTTAACGACCTATGTCTCAAATACGTACGGGTTATTAACACTCAGGTCTGGCCGTCAGGTACCTTGCGAAGGGAATTTCGAAGGGTTCGGAGGTCGGGGTGGAGCCCTCAGTCTTGGTCGTGCTCGTCGTCGTCACGGCCCTAATTTTCGATTTCACGAACGGGTTCCACGACACGGCCAACTCGATGGCGACGTCGATCGCCACCGGGGCGTTGCGACCTAAAGTCGCGGTGACGATCTCGGCGGTCCTGAACCTGGTCGGAGCCTTCCTGTCGGTCGAGGTGGCCAAGACCATCTCGAATGGACTCGTCGACGACTCCAAGATCGGACCGGCGATCGTCTTCGGCGGACTGGTCGGGGCGATCGTGTGGAACCTGATCACGTGGTTCGTCGGGCTTCCGTCCAGTTCGTCCCACGCGCTGTTCGGCGGGCTGATCGGTGCCACGTGGGTATCGGCCGGAATGGACTCCGTCCATTTCGGAAAGATCGTCGAGAAGGTGCTCGTCCCAGCAGCACTTTCACCGGTCTTGGCCGGCCTCGTCGCGATGATCGTGACGTACTTCGTCTACCGGATCTTCGTCCGTCGTGGCCGCACCGCCGGCTTCCGGGTGGGCCAGATCATCTCGGCCTCGCTGGTCTCGCTCGCCCATGGCACGAACGACGCGCAGAAGACCATGGGCATCATCACGCTGACGATGATCACCGCCGGAACCCTGCCAGCCGGGGCAGGGCCGCCGCTCTGGGTGATCGTCAGCGCGGCGCTGGCGCTGGCGCTCGGAACCTACCTTGGCGGCTGGCGCATCACCTTGACGCTGGGTAAAGGCCTGACGGATATCGCAGGCCCCCAGGGCTTCGCCGCGCAGACCAGCTCGGCGGCGGTCATTCTCGCCTCGACGAATTTCGGTTTCCCGCTTTCGACGACCCACGTCTGCTCCGGTGGCATCGTCGGCTCCGGGGTTGGCAGGAACGAATCACCGGTTCGCTGGCGCACAGCCGGCCGCATGGTGGTCGCCTGGCTGTTCACTCTCCCCGCCGCCGCCATCGTCGGTGCCGGAGCCGGTCTCGTGACCTCGACGGGCACGGTGGGCACGATCGCCGTCGGTGTCGTGGGCCTCGCGATCGGTGTCGGGATCTACTTCCTTTCGCGGCGGAGCCCCGTCAATGCGGACAGCTTCGCCAGCCCCGCCCCGGCTCTCCCCGAACAGGAAGTCGGCAAGATCGCCGCTTAGAAGAGCAAGGGACCTTTGCTACCGGCCTCCGCGCGGTAGCAAAGGTCCCTTGCTCCCTTGCGCGTCCGTCTGGTCTCGGACGGAAGGGCGACTACGGTGGAAGCCGATGGTTGAGCGCGCCAGGCCGACCGCTTCCGTGGCGAGATACGGCTTCACCGACCCCCGAGCCGACGGGCAGCTGCGTGCTGCCGGTTGGTGGACCGAATCCGGCCCGGACGGCTCCGCTGCCGACGTGATGTCGGCACTTTCCCGCGCGGCGGACCCCGATCTGGCCCTGAGCGGACTGGACCGGATCAGGGAGGCCGACCCTGGGGCCTGGAATGAGCTCGACCAGGCGCTTCGCACCAACCGAACCTTCCGCGGCCGGTTGCTCGGTGTTCTGGGCACTTCGAGCGCGCTCGCGGACTTCCTGGTCGCGAACACAGACTGTTGGAAGACCCTCCAGGGCGAGAAGAACATCGCCCCGGATCAGTATGTGAACAGTCTTCTCGGCCACTTGCGACCGGACGACGAGCTGCTCACCGGGCTCGAGTCAGAGCAGGCCCTTCGCATCGGCTACCGCGAACTGCTGCTCGGAATAGCTGCGGCCGACCTCGGGCATCTCGTCGAACCCGGCCTCCGTCAACCACCCTATGCCGAGATCGGGGCCCAGCTCACGACTCTGGCCGAGGCCGCGCTGACGGTTGGCCTGCTGGTCGCTGAAGCCGAGGTTGGAGCAGCGGCCGAAGGCCACCTGTCCGTGATCGCGATGGGCAAATGTGGTGGTCGTGAGCTGAACTACGTAAGCGACGTGGATGTCATCTTCGTCGGAGATGGAGATCTTTCGGTCTCCACGAGGCTGGCCAGCACGATGATGCGTGTGGTCGGCAAGGCATGTTTCGAGGTCGACGCGGCGTTGCGGCCGGAGGGCAAGGCGGGCGCCTTGGTCCGAACCCTCGATGGCCATGCCGCCTATTACCAGAAGTGGGCCAAGACCTGGGAGTTCCAGGCATTGCTCAAAGCGCGGCCGGTCGCGGGTGATGCCGAGCTCGGGCGTCAGTACGCGGAGATGGTCGCACCCAAGGTGTGGGCTGCGGCCGATCGGGAGAATTTCGTTCCCGAAGTGCAGAAGATGCGGCGCCGTGTCGAAGGCCACGTGCCGTCCGCCTACGCCGAACGGGAGCTCAAGCTGGGACGCGGCGGCCTTCGCGATGTCGAGTTCGCCGTGCAGTTGCTGCAGCTGGTCCACGGCCGGATCGACGCTGAGCTGCGTTCCCCGTCCACGATGGACGCACTCGCTGCGCTGGGGGACGGCGGGTATGTCGGCCGGAAGGACGCTGCGGAGCTCGCATCTTCCTACGAGTTCCTCCGGACGATCGAGCACAGGCTCCAGCTTCGCCGACTAAGGCGTACGCACTTGTTCCCTGCCGCTTCGGACGTCAGCGAGTTGCGGACGATCGCGAGGGCGAGCGGTGTGCGGCCGGCCAGGGGCAGAAGCGAAGGGGACGTGCTGGTGGCGGAGTTCCGCCGCCACCTGCAGAGCATCCGGCGTCTTCACGAGAAGCTCTTCTACCGGCCCCTGCTGCAATCGGTCGCGAACGTGCCGACGGACGCACTACGGCTGACCACGAAACAGGCAGAGAGCCGTCTCGCCGCGCTTGGCTACGCCGCGCCGGACGGGGCCCTGCAACACATCAAGGCACTGACCGCGGGAATGTCCCGCCGGGCGGCCATCCAGCAAGCTCTGCTGCCGGTCTTGTTGGATCTTCTAGCCGACACCCCGGATCCCGACCGTGGACTTCTGTCCTACCGGAAGGTCTCGGAAGCGCTCGAAGCGACACCCTGGTACCTCCGGGTTCTTCGGGACGAGGGTGCCGTCGTCGAGCGACTCGCCTTCTTGCTCGGCACGTCACGTCTGGTTCCCGACCTGCTGGCCCGAGCGCCGGAAGTATTGCAGCTGCTCGGTGATCCAACGCGGCTGACCGGCCGTACTCCGGCGGAGGTGGCCACTTCGCTGCGAGCCGCCGTGCGGCGTCAGCCGGGTTTGAACGCCGCGGTCGCGGCTGCGAGATCGTTGCGCCGGCACGAGATGCTCCGGATCGCGTCGGCTGATCTGCTGGGGTTGCTCGATGTCCCAGCAGTGTGCGAAGCGCTGTCCAGTGTGTGGGTCGCCGTGCTCCAGGGTGCCTTGGCGGCTGCTTATCGCCAGCGCCAGGCCGAGCTCGGCCAAACTCCAGCGAGGATCGCCGTCATCGGCATGGGGCGGTTGGGCGGGGCAGAACTCGGCTATGGCTCTGACGCGGACGTTCTCTTCGTGTGCGAGCCCGCCGAGGGCGTGTCGGACTCCGAGGCAGCGAAGTTCGCTTCCTCCGTCGCCGAAACCGTCCGCAAGATCCTCGGTGCCCCCAGTCCTGACCCGGCACTGGTCGTCGACGCCGATCTCCGTCCGGAGGGGCGGAGCGGCCCGTTGGTGCGAACCCTCGAGTCCTACCGCAGCTACTACGGACGGTGGGCTGAGGTCTGGGAATCGCAGGCGCTGCTACGCGCTCGGTTCATCGCCGGTGACGACGACCTCGGTGCACGTTTCATCGAGATGATCGACCCCATCCGCTACCCGCGGGCGGGCCTCGACGCGGTTCGGGTGCGGGAGATCAGGCGGATCAAGGCGCGCGTGGAAACGGAACGGATGCCCAAGGGCGCCGACCCGACCCGGCACACGAAACTCGGCCGTGGCGGGCTCGCCGACGTGGAGTGGACGGTGCAGCTCATGCAGCTCCGCCACGGACACGAAGTCGAGGGGCTTCGAACCACCTCGACGATCGATGCCCTCAAGGCCGCAGCGGAGGCGGGGCTCGCCGAGCCCGCCGAGATCGAATCCCTGACCGAGGCCTGGTTGCTGGCGACGCGCGTCCGTAACGCCGGGATGCTGGTCCGCGGTAAGGCGGTCGACGAGATTCCCAGCTCCGGTCGCGACCTTGCCGCGGTCGCGCGAGTGCTCGGCTACTCGGCCGATGACGATCCAGGCGAATTCCTCGACGCCTACCGGCGGACGACGCGACGTGCCCATGCCGTCGTGGAGACCCTTTTCTACCAGGATTGACCGCTCTGAACCTGCGGTAGGGGAGCGGGGGACCTTTGCTATCGCTTGGCATGAGCGGACGAGGTGACAGCAAAGGTCCCTTGCTCACACTCTGCGTCGCGGACGGTGGCCGCCGCCTACAGTGGACCGGTGACTGTGCGCGAGCCATTTCGCACCCGGATCAAGGTGCGTCATTACGAGCTGGACACCCTCGGACACCTCAACCATGCCGTCTACCACTCGTACGGCGAGGTCTCCAGACTTGAGCTGATGGAACTCGCCGGCGGCCTCAACGCGGGTATGCGCGAGGCGAATCTTGCCTTCGTGCTGCTCGAATCCCACATCGTCTTCCGACGAGAGCTCCGCGCAGGTGATGTCGTCGACGTGACCTGCGACGCCAAATTCGGCACCGGCAAGACCTTCCACATGGACTCGAACATCTACAAGGTCGATGGCACCCTCTCGGCGGAGATCACGTGCACGCTGGGGTTGATGGATCTCGAGCGACGCAAACTGGTGGGCGACCCGCGTGGCCGGATCGAGCGAGCGGGCGTCGACCTGAAGGTTCTTTCCACTTCGGAGTAGTCGTACTTCCTGGTCCAACAAGAAACGCCGGTGGTGAGGGCGCTTCCGCACCTCACCACCGGCGTGCTCTTGGTGTTTCCTACCGCACGATCACACGTCGTAGTACAGCGAGAACTCGTACGGGTGCGGGCGCAGCCGCAGCGGGTCGATCTCGTTCTCACGCTTGTAGGAGATCCACGTGTCGATCACGTCGGGAGTGAACACGCCACCCTCGAGCAGGTAGTCGTGGTCCGCTTCCAGCGTGTCGAGAACCGCGCCGAGGTCGCCCGGAACGAGCTTGACGTTCTGAGCCTCCTCCGGCGGAAGCTCGTAGAGGTCCTTGTCGATGGGCTCCGGCGGCTCGATCTTGTTCTTGATGCCGTCGAGCCCGGCCATCATCATCGCCGAGAACGCGAGGTAGGGGTTGCCGGACGAGTCCGGGCACCGGAACTCGGCGCGCTTGGCCTTCGGGTTGTTGCCCGTGATCGGGATACGGACGCAAGCCGACCGGTTCCGCTGCGAGTACACCAGGCTGACCGGAGCTTCGAAGCCCGGCACGAGCCGGTGGTACGAGTTGACGGTCGGGTTGGTGAAGGCCAGCAGGCTCGGCGCGTGCTTGAGCAGGCCACCGATGTAGTGGCGGGCGGTGTCGGACAAACCCGCGTACCCCGACTCGTCGTGGAACAGCGGGGTGCCGTCCTTCCACAGCGACTGGTGGCAGTGCATGCCCGAGCCGTTGTCACCGGCGAGCGGCTTCGGCATGAAGGTCGCGGTCTTGCCGGCGGCGAACACGGTGTTCTTCACGATGTACTTGAACAGCTGCAGGTCGTCCGCAGCGTGCAGCAGCGTGTTGAACTTGTAGTTGATCTCGGTCTGGCCGGCGGTGCCCACCTCGTGGTGCGCGCGCTCGATTTCGAAACCGGAGCCCTGCAGGTTGCGGACGATCTCGTCGCGCAGGTCGGCGAAGTGGTCGACCGGCGGAACCGGGAAGTAGCCGCCTTTGAACTTCGTCTTGTAACCCTGGTTGCCGCCCGGCACGTCGGCACCGGTGTTCCACCAACCCTCGACAGAGTCGATCTCGTGGAACGAGGCGTGCTCGGCCGAGTCGAACCGGATCGAGTCGAAGATGTAGAACTCGGCCTCCGGGCCGAAGAACACGTTGTCGGCGACGCCGTACTCGGAGATGTACTGCTCGGCCTTGCGCGCGATGTTGCGCGGGTCGCGGCTGTACGCCTCGCGGGTGAACGGGTCGTGCACGAAGAAGTTCAGCGAGAGCGTCTTCGCCTTGCGGAACGGGTCGATACGAGCCGTCTCGGGGTCCGGGAGGAGCAGCATGTCGGATTCGTGGATCGACTGGAAACCACGCACCGAGGAGCCGTCGAAGGCGAGGCCTTCTTCGTAGGCTTCCTCGTTGAACGCCTTCGCCGGAACGGTGAAGTGCTGCATAACGCCGGGCAGGTCGCAGAACCTGACGTCGACGACCTCTACGTTCTCGTCGGCGATAAGGCGCTGAATGTCGTCTGGAGTAGTGGGCACCCTCGGTGACTCCTTCTCGTTCGTTGCCGGCGGCAGTACTCTCTTCGGCTCACGCTAAGAGCGCGGTGTTGCCCGACCGTCACCCGTATGTTTCGCCGGTGTTAACGGGGCGGCGATATCGGGTAGTCGACCAGGGCGAATGTGGCCCGCGCCACCGGCATACCCTGGATGGGTGGCGAGATGGACCGGAGAATGGCTGCCCGGAGCCGGCGATGAGACGACGGCCGGTGGCGAGGGTACGCAGCGGTGGCGTGGTGAGCGACTCGGCTTGCCCCAATCGGGTGTCGGCTCGGTAGCGGGCGGCGGCGCGCGCCTTCTTGGGCTGCTCATCGACCTGGTTCTTGCCTCGCTGGTCACCGCCCTCTTCGTGACTCCCAGCCTTCAGGATCCGGCCGTCATGCAGACCTTCAACCTCTGGTCGGTCGGCGTCTGGGCGGTGATCACGGCCGTTCCCGCGGCTTTCTTCGGGTTCACTCCCGGTATGGCAGTCGTCGGAATCCGCGTTGCCAGGCTCGACGGCGCCCACATGGTCGGAGTGTGGCGTGCGGTGGTGCGTGGGGCACTCACCTTCGTGATCATTCCAGCCGCGATTCGCAATATCGACGGGCGAAGCTGGCTCGATCGGCTGACTGGAACCGTTGTAATCCGCATGCGGTGACCGCCGGTGGGGAGCAAGGGACCTTTGCTCTCTCCGGAGGGAAGCGACTGTCGGACCGGCAGCGATCAGGCAGCAGGTGCAGCAGGAACGCTCCCGAGATCCGGAGGCGGCCGTTGCCGGGCGCGGTTGTGGGCTGCTCGCAGCTCTTGGATCACCACCAGTGGCTCGTCACGTAGCCGGCCAGGACTTACCTGGACGACGATGAGGCCTGGAGCGGCGAGGGCCTGCATCTCGGACACCTTGTCCGGCCCGAGGGCGACCTCGTCGTAGCGGACTTGCAGCGCGACGCCGACCCGCGGCCACCAGGCATCGGCGATCCCGACTACCTCTCCGTCCGGAGTTCGTAGCTCTGCCTTCCACTCGGGTTTGGGTAAGCCGCTGCGCTCGACCGCAGATTTCAGCCACTGATCGACGGCGGAGTTGACGCCGTCCTGGAGAGAGTTGACGACTATTCGAGGGAGCGCGGAGCCGATCGTGCTGGCCTGGGCCAGTTCGTCTCGAAGTTCCTCTGGAGTGCAGAGCCCGCGATGGACAGCGTCGTGGATCATCGCCCGCACCGACTCGAGTTCGTCCATACGGCGGGCAGCATCGATGAGGGCTCGGGCTAGAGGAGCGACAGGCAACCCATCAATCTCCACCGGCTCCGGCAGATGAATCGTTCGTTCTACGACTGCGAAACCCCAGGTGGCGACCTTGCTCCGGTGAGGGATCAGGGTGTGCGCCCGTCTTTCTGGCGGGAGTCTTCGGACCCCGTACAACCTGGCGGCCTGTATCCCGGTGAGCATCGCCTCCGGCCCCGCGTGCGTCAGCGCGACCTTCAAGAGCTGGTGTCTGGTCGGCGTGGCATTGGTCAGGAGGATGACGCCAGGGATCGGACGGCGCCACGGGCCGCCCTCACGGCAACGGCGCGAGATCGAGGAGTGGGAGTGCCCAAGGGCGACAAGTTTTGCCCGGGCGGCCACGCCGTCCGGGAACATCGCTGCCAGCGCCCTCTCCCGGGCGCTCGAGGTTCCGTCCACACAGTGATCATGCGACCACCCACCGACAGTTTTCCTCCGGAGACGAATCAGGGGTCATTTGCTATCGCACGCGGCGGTAGCAAATGACCCCTGATGCTCGTTTAGTCAGCGGCGACGGATGGTGCGCTGGACGTTGCGCATCTTCGCGCCGGCGGGCATCGGCCCCTTCGGCATGGCGGCGCCGCGGCTGCCGAGCGCGGCCAGCTTCGCTTCCAGCGCGTCGACCTGGGCGGGCTTGAGGTTGCGCGGCAGCTTCATCAGGTAGCTCTGAAGCTTCTTCAGCGGCACCTGCTGATCTTCGTTGCCGATGATCACGTTGTAGATCGGTGTCTCACCGATCAAGCGGGACACACGCTTCTTCTCCTGCGCGAGCAGGGACTTCACGCGGTGCGGCGCACCCTCGGCGACAAGCACGACACCCGGACCACCGAGAACTCGGTGCACGGCGTCGAGCTGGGTGGTGGCCGCCACGGTCGGCGTCACCTTCCAACGGCCACGCATGTTCTCGAGCGCCCACGCCGCGGCGCCCGGCTGCCCGTCGGCCTTCGAGTACACGGTCTTCTGGACCCGCCTGCCGAAGATGATCACAGCGGCGAGCGCGCCGAGCAGGATGCCCAGCGGCAGCACGACCCAGTGGACGTCGAAGATGAACCCGATGCCGAACACGACACCGGTGATGACCAGGAGCGATCCGACCATCCAGGGGATGAGCGCCTTGTCTTCCTTGCGCTGCATCTTGAAGGCTTCGAAGATCTGCCCGCGGCGAGCCTTGCTCGCGGCACGCTTCTCCTTCTTGGCCAGCTTCGCTGCTTCCTTGTCCTGCTTTCCCGCCATGTGACCAGGATACGGCTGCGTGCCCTGCGCCGAACCCGGCGGGCACTCTGCGAGGATCGGGACGTGGTTAGCGCATCGTCCCCGAAGAGTCGTCCAGGCCTGCTCGATGGGCTCGATCCCGAGCAACGCGCCGCCGCCTGCGCGCCGAGGGGGCCGGTCTGCGTCCTCGCCGGAGCAGGGACCGGCAAGACCCGGACGATCACTCACCGCATCGCCCACTTGGTCCGATCCGGCCACGTCGCCGCTGGTCAGGTCCTCGCCGTCACCTTCACGACCCGCGCCGCGGGCGAGATGCGCACCCGTCTCCGGGGGTTGGGTGTGGACGCCGCCCAGGCGCTCACCTTCCACGCCGCAGCCCGTCGTCAGTTGCGGTATTTCTGGCCACAGGTCGTCGGGGACCGGCCTTGGGAGCTGCTCGAGAACAAGTTCCGCTACATCAGCCAAGCCGCCAACAAGGCCGGTCTCGGCACCGAGACGGAGCTGCTGCGCGACCTCGCCAGTGAGATCGAGTGGAGCAAGGCCTCTTTGGTATCGCCGGACGACTATCCCGCGGTAGCCGCACGGACACAGCGGGACACCCCGGCGCCTGCCTCGCAGGTCGCGGAGGTCTACCGCAACTACGAGAAGGTCAAGAACGCGGCACAGGTCCTCGACTTCGACGACCTGCTCCTGCACACCACGGCCGTCCTCGAGGAGCACACGGTGGTGGCCCAGGAGTTCCGCGAGCGTTATCGCTGCTTCGTCGTCGACGAGTACCAGGACGTCACCCCGCTACAGCAGCGGCTGCTTGACGCCTGGCTCGGCGGCCGCGACGACTTGACCGTCGTCGGAGACGCCAACCAGACCATCTATTCGTTCGGCGGCGCATCTCCCCGGCCGCTCCTGGAGTTCACGCGCAGGTTCCCCGAGGCGACCGTCGTGAGGCTCGAGCGGGACTACCGGTCGACTCCGGAGGTCGTGGCTCTCGCCAATCAAGTGATCGGTGCCGCGCGCGGCCGTCCTGCGGGGTCGAGGTTGAAGCTGATCGGTCAGCGTCCTTCCGGGCCTGCCCCGCGGTTCGCGGAGTATGACGATGAGACCGCTGAGGCCGCGGCTGTCGCGCGCAGGATCCGTGACCTGCTCGACAGCGGAGTGGCGGCCAGCGAGATCGCGGTGCTGTACCGCGTCAACGCTCAGTCCGAGGCCTACGAGCAGGCTCTGGCGGAGATGGGCATCCCATACCTGGTCCGCGGCGGTGAGCGGTTCTTTGCCAGGGCCGAGGTCCGGCAGGCAATGTCCGCGCTGCGGATGGCGTCGACCGACGCGTACGCCGGCGAGCTGGTGACCCGTGTTCGCTCGGTTCTCGCGAAGGTGGGGCTCACCGACCAGCCCCCCGCCGGAGGCGCGGCGAAAGAGCGGTGGGACGGGCTTCTCTCGATCGTCGAGTTGGCCGAGGAACTGGCTGCCACGGTCGAAGATGCGGATCTTCCTCGATTCGTTGCGGAACTCGAACAGCGGGCGACAGCGCAGCATCCACCGACGGTGGAGGGCATCACCCTGGCTTCGCTTCACGCGGCCAAAGGCCTCGAATGGGATGCCGTGTTCCTCGTGGGGCTCGCCGAAGGGACCATGCCGATCCTTCACGCCGACGGCGACGACGCCGCCATCGAGGAAGAGCGTCGCCTCTTCTATGTCGGCGTCACACGAGCTCGAGAGCATCTCTCGCTGTCGTGGGCCTTGGCCAGGACGTCGGGAAATCGCCGTAATCGGCGACGCAGCAGGTTCCTCTACGGGCTCATCCCCGAAGACCACCCTGCGGCGCGGGTCGCCCGATCGCAGCAGCCGAAGCAGTCCGGAAACAAGGCTCGGTGCCGCGTGTGCGGCGGGCCGCTGCTGGAGACACTGGACATCAAGCTCGGCCGATGTTCCCGGTGCCCGTCCAACGTGGACGAGCAGCTGCTCGAGAAGCTGAAGTCCTGGCGAGGTGAGCGCTCGCGCGAGCTCAAGGTGCCGGCCTTCGTCGTTTTCACGGACGCGACTCTGGTCGCCATCGCCGAGCAGCGGCCCACTGATGACACGGCGTTGTGTGCCATCTCCGGGATCGGAGCGACGAAGCTCGAACGTTTCGGAGCGGAGGTGCTCGACGTCGTGCGGGCCTCGGTGGAGACTTGACCGCGTTCCAGGCTGGATACACGCGGCGAACCTGCTGCTCAGAGCCGATCTTCGCAACTTCGACGGATTTTCCGGAAAATAAGTTGCCCCGGTGTGGCCGGGGGCAATAACCTGCAGGTACCGGGCGGGAAGCGCCCGGTCTGGGGAAGAACATCTACAACACAGCGTAGACCGCAGGGCGGTTCGCGCGCGACAGAGAAAGGTGGTGCCGGTGAAATGACGATCAACATGATGCTCACGAACCCTGGCACCCGTCTGTCTTGCGTCGCGGAAGTCCCGCAGGCACAGCGCCAGGGCACCTTCATGCCCGTGAGCATCCTTGCCGCCCGTGGCACTCAGCGCCTCAACCGGCGCTGGGTTACCGCCGACGAGACCTTCACGCACGCTGCCGCCTTCGGTGGAGCGTACGTGAACGGTGGCGTCGATCTGCCGGTCATCAAGCAGTTCCGTGTTCCGTTGTCCGAACGGGAGCGAAGTTCCTGACCTAGTCAGGACCAGAGGCTCACGAAGGCCGCGGAACCGGTTACCGGATCCGCGGCCTTCGTGTTTTTTGCTGCACAAACAAGTTGGCTGCACAACCTAATTGGGGTTCAGCGTTGTCCAGTTCCACCGTGAGTACGAAATCCGTTACGGCACAGAGGAGTGCACTTATGTCATCGGCCATAGCTTTCGCGCCGGGGGAGGCCCTGCCTTTCGCCGACGCAGGCGTCGTCGACCTGCTCGACGCCATCGACTCGCCCGAGTCGATGCTTCCCTGCCGTTCGGGCGACGCGGACCTGTGGTTCGCCGAGTCGCCGGCAGAGCTCGAGCGCGCGAAGGCGTTCTGCGCGGACTGCCCGGTCCGTTCCGCGTGCCTCGCGGGCGCGCTTTCGCGGCGTGAGCCGTGGGGTGTCTGGGGTGGCGAAATCTTCGAGCGCGGCGTCGTCGTCGCACGGAAGCGGCCCCGTGGCCGCCCCCGGAAGAACGCGGTCGTCGAGCCCGCCGCCGAGGCTCGCCCGGTCGCGCGCAAGGTCGAGCGGAGCGCTGCGGCATGACCGTCGAACTCATCACCACCAGGGATTACGAGGCGCTGACGGGAACTCACGCGCCGACCGAATTGCACGAGATCAAGGTCGAGGAGACCAGCGAAATGTTGCTTTATGAAGAACTGTCCAGGGCCCGAATACGAGACCTCGAGGAGGGAGTCCGCGCGCAGCGGGCTCGGAGTGGCCCACGTGCCGCGCGCAGGTGGACCAAGGTCGCCCGCTGGGCGACCCGGCGAGCCGAGCGTTTCCAGGCCTGACCACTCAGGGGGAGCGGGGGACCTTTGCTACCGCGCCGCGGTAGCAAAGGTCCCCCGCTCCCTTTTCGGGCGTGGTGCGGCTCGGCGTGGTGTTCACTGGAGGAATGGCCGTACACACGCATGACGACATCGACTGGTCTGATCGGCTTCGCTCGCTTCGCATGGCCGAGGCACTTGACGCCGAGCCGATGCGGGCGGCGGCTCGGCGGCTGCTGGAGACGATGCCGGACGGGCCGACCATCCTCGACGTCGGCTGCGGCGCAGGTGGGATGAGTGTGCTCTTCGCCGAGGAGCTCGCCGCTGCCGGCGCCAGGATCGTGCTGGTCGACGCGACCGAACATCTGCTCGCCGAAGCGCACCGAGCCGTGAGCGCGGCCGCTGGGGACAGGGCCGTCGTCGAGACGGTCCACGCCGACGTAGCCGACGAAGGGTTGCCCGGCAAGCTCCCCGCCGCCGATCTTGTCTGGGCTTCCCGCGTGGTCCACCACCTGCCCGATCAGCAGGCGGCCATCGACACCCTCGCCCGGCTCGCCCGCCCCGGCGGGCTGGTCGCCATCTCGGAGGGCGGCCTGGACTTCAACTGCCTCCCCTGGGATCTCGGCATCGGCCGCCCCGGACTCGAGGAGAGGCTGCTCGCCGCGCGCGGCGAATGGTTCGCCGAGATGAGGGCAGGAATCCCCGGCTCGGTTTCCATGCCCTACGGCTGGAACATCGCGCTGCAGCGAGCCGGCCTCGTCGACGTCGATTCCTTCGGGGTGCTCATCCACCACCCGGCGCCGGGCCCGGAACTGCTGCCCGAGTTCGTCATCGAACGCGTGACCTGGCTGAACGAGGTCGCGGGCGATCGCCTCGGCGATGACGACCACGAGACCGCGGCCGCACTGGTGGATCCGGCGAACCCGGCCTTCCTTGGCGCTCGCCGGGATCTCTTCCTGCAAGGGGCGAAGACCATCCATTGTGGACGGCGATCGTGAGTGAGCAGGTCACTTGCTCGTTGTGCGGCCGGATCCGCGGTGGCGACGAGAAGCCCGCGCAGACACTCGCCTGGGCTTCCACCCGCGAGAAGAACGCTGTGCGCTGGATGTGCCCCGCCTGCGCTCGCCGCCATACCCGTGACATCGAAGGAAAGCTGCCGGACGAGTATTGGTGAACCCTCAGGCGGCGTCGATCCGGCCGATCGTGCGGACCTTCGGCCTCGGCGTCCGCGTCGCTTCGGCGAACGCCCTGACGAGCTCTTCCGCGACTTCCAGCGGGACCTTCTTCAGCTGGTCGATCGTGCAGCGGACCAGTACGGTCCCGGTCGCGGTCAGCGCCAACGGGTGGAAATTGGCTGTGCCCTGTTTCGGGGCCCGGAATTGCCACGCCATGCCGATGTCGTCCCACCAGGCGTCGGCGGTACCGATGGGGCGCCCTCGTCTGTCACAGAGCGTCGTGTTCCACGACGGAGAAGGCAGAGGGCAGCCGCTGAGGACCTTCTTCGCCAGCCCGTGCGCGTACGTCTCTTCGGGATCGACGCGTCGCAGAGCCGCTCGTACCGCGCGGAACCTCGCCGGTTGCCGGAATCGAGCTCCTCGCTGAGTTCGTCGAGCGTGCACAGCCCCCAATAGAGCGGCAGCGAGATCAGCTCGTCGATCCGTGTGGGGTCGAGCTCCAGCCGGGCAAGATCGAGCGCCGCCCGGGCCGGCGGGGCGAACGGGACGCCGTCGATCATGGTCGGCGACGGCATCCGCGTGGTTCTTCGCGGCAGCATGCCCGGTTCCGCCGGCAAGCGCCGATAATCGGGGACGAGCAGGTGGACCTCCCGTGTCAGCGGGCAGTCGACACCTCGTGCGCGTAGCGCGTCGGTGCCTGTCACCACGACCTCCGGCCCGAACCGCGCGACAGCGGCTTGCAGCAGCTGAAGCCGGGTGGGCGCGGAGTCGCGCAACAGGATGACGCCGGGCATCAGCCTTCGCCAAGGGCCGCCCGGGCCGCACAGCTTCGCGGCATAGCGCGCGGTGACGCCCGCCTGCCGCAGCTCGCGACTGGTGATGATCCCGGATTCGCTGGTGTTACTGAGCGCCATGAGTCGGGCGCTTCGTGTAGTGGTCATGATCCGAGGATGGACGTTGCGCCGACCGGGTGGAACCACTTCCGCCAACTTGTGGACAACTCGCCGGGACGGACCCGTTTTCGGCTCAGTCGCCCCGTTCCCTGTGGATAACTTCTCAGGCCGCGAAGCCCGGCTGCCACCGTTCGACGATCGCCCGGGCGGGGATCTCGGCGTCGAGCTGACAGAGGATGCCGGTGGATCCGGCGGTCACCCGGTGGATCATCAGGTACTCGGGCGGCAGGTTGAGGGAACGGCCGATCCGGAAGTCCCGGCCACGGGTGTCGCCGACCCGGCCCGCCTGCCGCTGCATCCAGCGGCGGGTGAAGTGGAACGTGTCGCCTGCCAGCGGTTCGGTGAACGGTGCCAGGTACGCGAGCACGTCGTCGGCCCGCAGATCCGCGTCGCCCCGGATGAAGCCGGACTCCCTGAGCAGCCGCATCAGTTTCGCGGACTCACCGTCGAGCGCCAGTCTGGTCATCTCGCCGAGGTGCTGCGGGATCCCCTCGGGCAGCCGCGACACGCCTCCGAAGTCGATGACGCACAACCTGCCGTCGGCGGTCAGCATGAAGTTGCCGGGATGCGGATCCGAATGCAGGAGCCGAGCTCGTTCCGGCGACGAATAGTGGAATTCGGTGAGCAGGCGTCCGGCGCGGTCTCGTGTCTCCTTGTCACCGCCGGCGATGATCTTCGACAGCGGGGTTCCGGTGGCCCACTCGGTGACGACGACCTTCGGCGCGCTGGCGACCACGCGGGGGATCAGGAACCCGGGGACGCCTTCGAACGCCTTGACGAAAGCTCGCTGGTTCTGCGCTTCGGCCTGGTAGTCGAGCTCTTCGTTCATCCGGTCGGCGAGTTCCGCCAGGAGCGGCTTCACCTCGGTCCCCGGTACGAACGCCTGGAACAACCTGCTGAAACGCTGGAGCTGCCGGAGGTCGCTCCGCAAGGCGTCGTCGGCTCCGGGATATTGCACCTTGACCGCGACCTCGCGGCCGTCGTGCCAGGTCGCGCGGTGGACCTGACCGATGCTCGCGGAGGCGGCGGGCTCGTCGTCGAAGGCCGCGAACCGCTGCTGCCAGGTGCGCCCCAGCTGCTCGGCGAGGACCCGATGGGTCTGTCTGGTGGGCATGGGGGGCGCGGCGGCCTGAAGCTTCGTCAGGGCCTCGCGATAGGGCTTCGCCATCTCGTCCGGCACCGCGGCCTCGAAGACGCTCAGCGCTTGGCCGAACTTCATCGCGCCGCCCTTGAGAGTGCCGAGGACCTCGAAGAGCTGCTCCGCCGCCTTGGCCGACAGCGTCGCGTTGACCTCCTCAGCGCTTTGCCCGGTCAACCGCCTACCCCAGCCGCCGACCGCTCGCCCCGCTATACCCAGCGGGATACTGGCCAGCTTCGCCGTTCGCGCGGCCCCGTTGCGGGGGATGGCGGCTTCACGGTCCTCGGCGTTGCGGGAGTCGGTCACCTTCGCGATTCTGCCTTGATTCACTGCGCCCGCGCAGCCTGTTGAGGGTGTGCGTGTGGGCTACGTCGCTCGCCGTATCAACGAGCGCCGCATCCGCAGCCGGTGTGCGGCGGCCAGTCGCGATGACGGATCTTGCCGTCGAAGAAGTCGATCTCCAGCGTGGCGTTCCACGCGGGCGGCGCCTGATCGCTCGGCGACAGGAGCCTGAGCGCTTGTGCGGCGGCGAGCGCGGCGCAGGCCTGAACGGAGCCGAGATCGGCTTGCTGCACCCGGCCGACGAGCTGGCTCGCCACCCTCGGCCAGGAATCGTCGCGGCCGGCCCGGTGCAGGTCGGCGCAGCGCAGGCAGCTGCTGCGGCCGGGCACCACCAAAGGTCCCACGATCCCGACCCCGTCCCGGACGCGGACCGGCAGGTGGTTGATCCCGTCGCGGACGAGTTCGTCGACCACCTCGGGAGCGGGCACCACGGCGTCGGTGAGCAGGGCGAGTTCCGGCCGGCGGTCCGAGTAGAGCCGAGTTGTCACGGTGCTCGCCCTGGTGCGGCGCACGACCTGGGCCATCGCGTCGCGGCGCGGCAAGCCGACTTCGGCTTCGGTGTAGCCCGACCCCAGGTCGGCTTCGAGAACCGTGCCGGAAGCCCGGACGTCGATGTGCCCGACTCCGCCGTTGGCGAGCAGGACGGCGATGGCCACCGCGAGTCTGCCGTCGCCGTGGATCGCCACCGCGGTGCGCTTGCGGCGGGCCGTCATGGCCGTTTGATGGTGACGGGCGCGAAGCGACCAAAGCCCTGTCTCGGCTCTCGGTCTCGGGTGCCGGTCGGACTGGCCGGCCTCGGTCACGAGCCCCCGGGCCGTCAGGTCCGTCATCAGGTCTCGCAGCTGTTCGTCGTGTTCGCTCTGCGCGAGCACGATGTCGTCCGTGGCCTGTTTCCCGTCCAGTCCGCGGAGGGCTTCGGCCACCTCGGTGGCGACACCGGCGATCACCACGGCGTGTGCGGGGTCGAGGCCGATCTGGATCTCGCCGTTTCCCCGTTCCAGCACATCCAGCCCCGGAAGCAGGGTGGGGAAGGCGGGAAGGATGATCGAGCGAAGATCCGGTTCGCGAAGGTTCATGATCGCAGGATCGCACTCACCGACCGCTTGCCCGCTCGGAAAAACGCTAGTTATCCACAGGTTGGCCCCGTTGTGGACAACTGGAGGCTGTGACCTTTCGACTCTCGGAGTTGTCGGTGACTGGCCTTACCGTGGTCGAGTGGTCGAAGCACGGACGCCCTCGTTGAGGGGCCGGGACACGACGAATCCGTCGGACACTCCCGAACACAAGGTCGAGGTACGGCGTAGCCAACGCCGCCACCGGACCGTCACCGCGTACTGGGACGAGGACACCCTCGTCGTGCTGATCCCTGCCCGGATGACCCGGGCGGAGGAGAAGCACTGGGTTGCCGAGATGCAGCGCAAGCTGCTGCGCAAGGGCCCGAGGCAGGCCGCGCCGCCCAAGGCGTCGGACGAGGCGCTGCTGGCACGCTGCGCCGTGCTCTCGGCGAAGTATCTGGATGGGAAGGCGATACCCGCGAGCGTTCGCTGGGTACCGCCGATGAGGACGAGGTGGGCGTCCTGCACGCCGGTCGACGCGACGATCAGGGTCAGTGATCGCCTGCGCCGGGTGCCGGGATGGGTGCTGGACTACGTCCTCGTGCACGAACTCGCGCATTTGAAGGAGCCAGGGCACAACGCGGCGTTCTGGGAGCTCGTTCGCCGCTATCCCAAGACCGAACGCGCCATCGGCTACCTGGAGGGCCTGTCCTCCGCCGCCGGATGGGGCATCGCGGCGGAGGACTGACGTGCCTCAGTTCTGTTCTTCGTCGCCCGTGGGCTTGTTTTTCTCACGCTCGGTGCGTTCGATCTCGGCGATCGGGTCGATGCCTTCGAGCGTCGACTCGCCATCGCCGAGACGTTCGGAGAAGTCGAGCGGTTCGTCGAGGTCGTCGGCGGTCGGCATCAGGTCGGGGTGGGACCAGAGTCCGTCCCGCTTCTCGATGCCGTGCTGGTCGCCGACAAGCTTCCACAGCGAGGAAGCGGCCCGCATCCGCCTGGGCCGGAGCTCCAGCCCGACCAAGGTGGCGAAGGTCTGCTCGGCGGGGCCACCCGTTGCCCGGCGGCGGCGCAGCGTCTCCCGGAGCGCGTCCGCGCCCGGAAGCCGGTCGCCGATGGCCTCGGCGACCACGACGTCGACCCACCCCTCGACCAGCGCGAGCAGCGTCTCCAGGCGGTTCAGCGCCGCCTTCTGCTCGGGCGAGGTCTGCGGTTCGAGCAGGCCGGACGACATGGCCTCTTCGATGCTGGCCGGGTTCGACGGGTCGATCTGGCCCGCGAGCTGTTCCAGCGCCGACGTGTCGACGGAGATGCCGCTCGCGAACTCCTCGACGGTGGCCAGGAGCCGCTGCCGCAGCCACGGGACGTGGGCGAACAGCCGCTGGTGGGCGGCCTCGCGTGCGGCGATGAAGACCAGCACCTCACTGGTCGGCAACTCCAGGCCCTCGGTGAACTTCTCGATGTTCGCCGGCAGTAGCGCGGAGGTGGCCGCGGGGCCGAGCGGGAGGCCGACCTCGGAGGAGGTGAGCACTTCGGAAGCCAACTGAGCCAGAGCGTTACCGAGCTGGGAGCCGAAGGCCATCCCGCCCATCTGCCCCATCATCGAGAGAAGCGGGCCGGCGGCCTGTTTGGCCTCCTCGGGCAGGGCTTGGACCCACGCGCCCGAGACCTGCTGGGCGACGGGGTCGCAGAGGCGCTGCCAGGTGGGCAGGGTCTTCTCGACCCAGTTACGCGCGGACCAGGCGACCGTGGTCGTGGCTCCGGCGGGCAGGATCGTCGCGGCATCGAGCCACAGCTCCGCCAGATGGGCGGCGTCACGGACGGCCGTGCTCGAGTCGCCTCCGCTGGACGACGAGAAGCCGAGCTGGACGTCGGCGCTTCCGCTGCTGCTGAGGTTCTGCAACGCAATCTGTTTCGCCAGGTCATAGTTGACCGGCCCGGTCGAGCTGCCGGCCTGGCTGAGCATCTGGCCCAGCTGGCTGAGCATCTGACCGAGCTGATTGAAGGCCTCGGCGCCGGAGGGCTGGCCGCCGGAGTCCGACGGCTCGTTCTCGCCTCGTTTGTCGGGATCGGGCGGTCCGAAGCCGAACGGGGGTTTGCTCATGGCACCACCGTACGCGGGTCCTGGGATTCACAGCTCGTCAAGTGGAGTGATGAGCGTGGCCTTCACCGAGAAGCGAACACGGTCACCGTACGCTGTCACGCGTGACAGAGCCCTCGGAGGAGACCACAGGAGCGCGGAGCCGTGCGGGTTCCGCGGGTGACCAGGACCGCTCCGAACGGCGGCTGACCCGGCGCGGCTGGACGCTGCTGGTCAGCGGCGTGCTGTTCGTCGTCTTCGCGCTGGTCGGGTTCTTCATCCCCGTGCCGTATGTGGCGATCAGCCCCGGGCCGACCTACGACACTCTCGGCAAGGACGCCGCCGGGCAGTCAGTGATCCAGGTCAACGGGCACGAGGTCTTCCAGACCTCCGGCGAGTTGCGGATGACGACGGTCTCCTTGCGCGACGGTGGCATCACGCTGTTCAACGCGCTCGGGCTCTGGGCGAGCGGCCGGTACGCGCTGGCGCCGCGAGAGGAATATTTCAAGCCGGGCGAAACCAACGAACAGGTCCGGCAGGAGAACATCCAGCAGCTGCAGGACTCGCAGACCGCCGCCCAGGTCGCCGCGTTGCGCCGCAAGTTCCCGGTGAAGGTGCTCGCGAAGACGATCGTCTCCGGCAGTCCGGCGGACAAGGTGCTCGCCCCCGGCGACCGGCTCCTGGTGGTCAACGGGAAGACGGTCACCGAGGCGACCGAGGTGCGGGCCGCGCTGAACGGGACGAAGCCCGGGCAGACCGTCCAGATCACCTTCAAATCCGACGGGCAGGCCGAACGCACCGTGCCGCTCACGCTCGCGCAGCGGCCCGATGGGCCGGAAGGCTTCATGGGCCTGACCGCGGTGGACCGTGCTGACGTTCCCTTCGACGTGAAGATCTCGCTACAGGACGTCGGCGGCCCGTCGGCGGGCCTGATGTTCGCGCTCGCGATCGTCGACAAGATGGAGCCCGGCGACCTCGCCGGTGGCAGGCATATCGCCGGGACGGGCGAGATCTCCGAGAAGGGTGACGTCGGCGCGATCGGCGGCATCTCGTTCAAGGTGGTCGGTGCTCGCGAGGCCGGCGCCACCGACTTCCTCGTGCCCGCGCACAACTGCGCCGAGGCGAAGACGTCCGCGCCCGAGGGCCTGAACCTGATCAAGGTGTCCACCCTGGACGAGGCGATCACGCAGCTCGACAACCTCAAGGCGGGTAGGCCGACCGCCTCCTGCTGACCCTCGGGGGAGCAAGGGACCTTTGCTACCGCCTCATGGGTCTGCTTGAAAAGAGCAAGGGACCTTTGCTATCACTCGCCGCGTGGCTGGGCAGGCGGTAGCAAAGGTCCCTTGCTCTCTTTCTGCAGGTCAGGGCAGCAAGGTGGCCTTCAGGGCTTCCAGAAGGTTGGGCGCCAGCTCCGGGTTCTCGATGATCTCGTCGACGGGGACGTCACCGGGTTCGGACGACTGCCCGGCACCACGAAGCCGCATGACGCACGCTCCGGCACCATCGCGCAGCACGGCCGCGACGAGGCGGGCTTCCGTCCGGCGCGGGTGGTCGGCGGCCGCTTGACGCAGGCGTTCGGCGTCGGTCTCGGGCACGACGGGAAGCTCGGCTTCGGCGTCCGGCGGCAGCACGATGATCTCCTGCGCGAGTGCGCAGCCCAGCACCAGATCGGGCCACGCGATCTGCGCCAGCGCTTCACCCAGGTCACCGTCGGGCAGGGCCTCCTGAGCGACCGGCGTCAGCGGAGCCGACGCGTCGAGCTGACCGGCCAGTTCGGGCTGCTCGTCCAGCAGAGCCGCGGTCGGGACCAGCGCGAACAACTGCGGGGGCTGGTCCCAGCCTCCCGAAGCGACGAACTCCTCGACTTCGCGGGCCAGCCCGGCCACGCCCTGCTGCTCACTCGGTGCCATTGGCACATCGTTCCAGGCGGTCCGGGCAGCGGCCCTCCGAGTCCGGTTTGGGCGGGTTCCGGGAACTTCTGACGGCATCCGTAGAGTTAGAGCATCAGGGGCCGCACGCGGTACGCGCGCCCCCGCGAAAAGTTCACCAAACCAGGAGCGTGTGCAGTGGCCACTAGGCCCCCCGTGAGCCTGCCGAAGCTGTCCCGGCGCAGCCGGATACTGCTCATCATCGCCGCCGTAGTCATTCTGGCCCTCCTGCTGGGCGCGAGACTGCTGGACACCTACGTCGACTGGTTGTGGTTCGGCGAGGTCGGCGCCCGGACGGTGTTCAGCACGGTGTTGATCACCCGTGTCGTCTTGTTCTTCGCCGTAGGGCTTCTGGTGGGAGGCTCGCTCGCGGTCAGCTTGATGATCGCGTACCGGTCCCGGCCCGTCTTCGTGCCGATTTCCGGCAACGACGACCCGCTCGCGCGCTACCGGTCGGCGATCGTCGGCCGGATCCGCCTGTTCGGCATCGGCATCCCGGTGCTCACCGGGCTCATCGCCGGCGCGTCCGCGCAGAGCGACTGGCAGGTCGTGCAGCTGTTCCTGAACGGCACGCGGTTCGGACAGACCGATCCCGAGTTCGGCAACGACGTCGGCTTTTACGCCTTCGACCTGCCGTTCTACAACTGGCTCCTGGGCTGGCTGTTCATCTCGGTCGTCATCGCGTTCTTCGGCGCGCTGATCTCGCACTACATCTTCGGCGGCATCCGGCTCGCGGGTAAGGGCGGCCAGCTCGCCGGCCCGACCCGCGCCCAGCTCGCCATCACCATCGGCATCTTCGTGCTGCTGAAGGCGGTCGAGTACTTCTTCGATCGCTACAACCTGCTGTTGTCGGATCGTGCCTATCCGCTGTTCATCGGTGCGACGTACACCGACCTGAACGCGGTCCTGCCCGCCAAGCTGATCCTGCTGTGTATCTCGGTGATCTGTGCCGTCGCGTTCTTCGCCGGTGCGTTCCTGCGCAATCTGCAGCTGCCCGCGATCGCGCTGGTGCTGCTGATCCTCTCGAACGTGCTCATCGGCGTCGCGTGGCCCGCGGTGCTCGACCAGTTCTCCGTGAAACCCAACGCGAACGAAAAAGAGTCGGCGTCGATCCAGCGCAACATCGACGCGACCCGTCAGGCGTTCGGCCTGACCGACGTCGAGTACAAGGACTACACCGGCAAGTCCGAGGCGACCTCCGCGGAGATCAAGGCGGACAAGGGGACCGTCCCGAACATCCGGCTCCTCGACCCGAACATCCTCAGCGACACCTTCACCCAGCGCGTCGGCCGTGAGAACTTCTACGGCTTCCCGTCCAAGCTGGACATCGACCGCTACACCCTCAACGGGGTCACGCAGGACTACATCGTCGCGGCCAAGGAGATCAAGACCGAAGGCCTCACCGGCAACCAGACGAACTGGATCAACAAGCACCTCGTCTACACGCACGGAAACGGGTTCGTCGCCGCGCCGGCCAACACCATCGACCGCGCGCTGAAGGACGCCAACTCCGACGGCGGCTACCCGATCGCCACCACCAGCGACACGCAGAACCCGGCGGGCGCCGGGTCGACCGACCCGAGCAAGCCGGGCATCAAGGTGGACGAGCCCCGGATCTACTACGGCGAGCTCGCGACCGACGCCGCGTACGCGATCGTCGGCGGCAAGGCCGGGCAGGCGCCCGGCGAGTACGACACCGCCGTCGACCGCGCCTACATCTACAAGGGTTCCGGCGGCGTGCCGATCGACAACTGGTTCAACCGCCTCGTTTTCGCCGCCGAGTACGGAGAGCGCAACATCCTCTTCTCCGACGCCATCGGCGACGGATCGAAGATCATGTTCAACCGCGAACCGCGGGACCGGGTCGCCAAGATCGCTCCGTGGCTGACGCTGGACGGCGACCCGTACCCGGCGGTCGTCGACGGCAAGATCAAGTGGATCGTCGACGGCTACACGACGATGAACAACTTCCCGTACGCCCAGCAGACCCAGCTCGGCCAGGCGACCAACGACTCGCTCAGCGGCACCACCCGTCAGGCGAACTCCTCGATCAACTACATCCGCAACTCGGTCAAGGCCACCGTCGACGCGTTCGACGGCACTGTGACCCTGTACGGCGTCGAGGACAACGAGCCGGTGCTCAACGCCTGGAAGCAGGTCTTCCCGGGGCTGGTCAAGCCGAGCAGTGAGATCTCGCCGGACCTGCGGTCGCACTTCCGCTACCCCGAAGACCTCTTCAAGGTGCAGCGGGAACTGCTGTCGAAGTACCACGTGAACAACCCCGCGGAGTTCTACGCCCAGCAGGCCTTCTGGAGCGTCCCGCAGGATCCGACGCAGGAGGGCGGCGTGAACGCGTCCGCCTCCGGGATCGCCAACCAGCCCGGCTACTACGTCCTGGCCACCGCGCCGGGCGACACCAAGTCGCGGTTCCAGCTCACCAGTTCGCTGACCGGTCTCCAACGGCAGTATCTGGCGGCCTGGATGTCGGTGTCCTCGGATCCCGAGGACTACGGGAAGATGCGCGTCCTCAGACTGCCGACAGGTGCCAGCGGGGCCACCCAGGTGGACGGTCCCGTCCAGGTCCAGAACAGATTCCAAAGTGACCCACGGGTCGCACAGGACCGGACACTGTTCAACAACCCGAACGTCACCGTCACCTACGGGAACCTGATCACGCTGCCCGTCGCCAACGGCTTCCTCTACGTGGAACCGGTCTACATCCGGCAACGGAACCAGCTGAGCTATCCGCAGCTGGCCCGGGTCCTGGTCTCCTACGGCACCAAGATCGGATTCGCGCCGACGCTGAACGAAGCGCTCGACCAGGTCTTCGGCGCGGGCACGGGCTCCGGGGTCACACCACCGCAGACCGGCGGCACCCCCGGGCCCACGACGCCTCCGCCACCGGGGACGACGACGCCGCAGCCGCCCGCCAGCGGTAACCCGGCACTCGACAAGGCCGCGGGCGACATGCACGACGCCTGGGTCAAGTTCCGCGCCGCCCAGCAATCCGGGAACTACGCCGACCAGGGTGCCGCCCTGGCCGCACTCGAAGCCGCCTCCAAGGCCTACGAGTCGGCCAAGGCGACCCCGCCGGCGTCCGGTGCGCCCCCGACCTCCGGCCAGCCTGGAGGGTGACGTCGCTTACCTAAAGGGCACCTGCTTTGCGCCTGCTCGAAACGCAGGCGTAAGGTAGGTGTCACGACGCGGGGTGGAGCAGCTCGGTAGCTCGCTGGGCTCATAACCCAGAGGTCGCAGGTTCAAATCCTGTCCCCGCTACAGAGGTAGGAGGCCCGTGTCTGCGGAAAACGCAGACACGGGCCTCTTTCGCATTTGTCCCGGGGGTCGAACCCCCGGACCCCCGCCAGGAGAGCTCCGCCCCCTGGACCCCCGGAGTAGTCGGTACTGGGGGGTGCCCGAGGTGGCGGGGGGAGCAAGGGACCTTTGCTATCGCCGGGGGAGCGGGGGACCTTTGCTACCGCGTGGGGGCGACCCAGCAGGCATAGCCATCGGGGCGGTACAGGACGGCATCCGTCGAAGGCCACGGCAGCGTTGTGACCAGCTGGGTGGTCAGACGGGGCGTACGAGCGTGAGCGCGAGCGGCATCGACGTGGGCGTGAGTGGTCGTCAGGAGCACGAAGCCGCCTTCGCGGAAGAGCGTGCTGGGACGCAGCGGGCCGGCCTCCGTCGTGACGTCCTGGTCGGTGAGCCGCGAGCCGAGCGCGGGATGCGACGTGCCGTGCGTCGGGTAGCGGATGCCGAGGCCGGAAACCATGCCCGACAGGTACCGGCTCACCTCAGGCAGCTCCGCAAGCTCGCCGAAGAGGGCGCGGAGCGCGCGAGACTCGTGCGACCGCGGAGTCAGCCCCAGCTGAGCGGCGACGTTGTGCAGCACCTGAGCGCCGACGGGGTGCCGCTCGGCCTCGTAGGTGTCGAGCAGGTCGTCACCGGCCCAGCCGCGCACGGTCGCGGCGAGCTTCCATCCCAGGTTCATGGCGTCCTGCACACCCAGGTTCAACCCCTGGCCGCCTGCCGGGAAATGGATGTGCGCGGCATCGCCCGCCAGCAGTACCCGCCCGACGCGGTAGCGCTCCGCCTGTCGCGCCGCGTCGGAGAACTGTGACGCCCAGCGGATTTCCGACACCGTCGCCGTCTCACCGTACGAGTCCAGCAGGGCCTGCCGGACTTCGTCGTGCGAGATGGCGGACCGGATGTCCATGGGGCGCGAAGCCCGATCACCGTAGATGAAGCGGTAGAGACCAGGTTCTCCCAGTGGAATCAGGCCTTTGAACGTGGTCGCCCCGGTCGGCTCGCCGACGTTCCGCATCGTTCGCCACTGTTTTTGCGCACCGGCGGGGATTTTGTCGAACAGGACGTCGGCGACCACCCCGTGTCCTTCACCGTCCACGCCGGGAAAGTCCACGTCCAGTCGTTTTCGTACAACGCTTCGAGCGCCGTCGCAGCCGACGAGGAACTTCGCGTGCAGCCGGTTCTCGCCACTGTCTGTTCGGTACCGAACAGAGACAAAGTCCTTGTCCTGCACGAAATCGATTACTTCGGCGCCGCGGACCACCTTTGTTCCTTGTGTGGCAAGCCGTTCCTCGAGGTACGCCTCGACCTCTTCCTGCGGAATCCCCAGCTGGAAAGGAAATCGAGTGTCCCAGCCGTCGTAGCCGATGGGGATCATCGCGAAATGCCCGTCCTGCACCGTCGCGAACGAACGCGCCTCGGCGCCGTCCAGAAGTCCGCGTAGCTCCAGCATTTCAGCGGTCCGCGGCTGCAGGTTCAGCGCCTTCGACAGTCCCGTGCGCTCGTGATGTCGTTCCAGGACCACGACATCGACGCCGGCGAGCGCGAGTTCGTGGGCCAGCATCAGTCCCGTCGGCCCCGCTCCGGCCACGACCACGTCCGTCCCCAGGTTGTTCATACCACTCCTTAACGACGTTAAATTGACCTGCGGCCAGCGTGCCCTTAACATCGTTAAATTGTCAAGGCGCTTCCATGGGGACGAGGTATGAAAGTGGGTCTGACCAGGCAGGACATCGTCCGCGCCGGGCTTCGGCTGCTCAATGACGTCGGGCTCAACGGGCTGACGCTCCGCCTGATCGCGCAGGAACTCGGCGTCAAGGCGCCCGCGCTGTACTGGCACATGAAGAACAAGCAGGAGCTGCTCGACGAGATGGCGACGCGGATGTACGCGGACGCGATGCCGGGCCGTGTTCCCGAAGGAACGGGGGAGCGGGAGGCTCTCGAGCTGGCGTCACAGGGTTTGCGCCGGATGATGCTTGCTTACCGTGACGGGGCGAAGGTCTTCGCTGGGACTTTCATGACCGATGACAGTCTTCTCGGTGACAATCCGTTTCAAGCGCGCGTCGACGCGGGACTTGAGCCGCACCTGGCCGGGCGGGCGTTGTTCACCGTCTACAGCTATGTCGTCGGTTTCACCATTGAGGAGCAGGCCGTTTACCCGGTTCCGGGCGAACGGGACCCGCGCTACGACGTCACGCCCACGGCCTGGGTGTTCGATGAGGACATCGAGGGCAGGTTCGCCGACGGGCTGACCATGGTGCTCAATGGCGTCTTCGGCTGGCTGGATGACAAAGTCGGGTCATAAAGGCTGGTCAACGGCCCGCTGGGACGTTAGGGGTACCCACCTGAAACCCGGTTTCGCCCCCGTGTAATCTAATGACACACAACGACGCGGGGTGGAGCAGCTCGGTAGCTCGCTGGGCTCATAACCCAGAGGTCGCAGGTTCAAATCCTGTCCCCGCTACTGAAGAAAACGAAGCGCGGATCTGCGGAAATCGCAGATCCGCGCTTCTTCGTTTCCGGGTTTCCGTGGTTCGCGGGCCGATCACTCCCTGTCGCTGGTCGGGGCGGGGGACGGGTACGGCTGTCCGTGGCAGGCGTCGTCGCGTAGCGTGCCGGTCCATTGTGGACAGGCGTAGCGCGTTGGGCCGAATGAGCGCATATCACTAGCCACAATGGACAGATGTGTTGACCACAGTGGACACAGGTTCCGAAAAGTGGGACCGTAGAGGACGTGTCCGAATTGAATGCAACAGCCGCCGCACTGCTCGGTCTGCTCCACGACGGTCCCGCCACGGGCGGGCAACTGGTCGCGGGGGCGGGTGAGCGTTTCGGCGCCTTCTTCAGCGTGACCCGCAGCCAGGTGTACCGGGAGCTCCCCGCCTTGTCGAAGGAAGGCCTCGTCCGCCTCGGCAAGCAGGGCCCGCGGTCGAGCCAGCAGTACCTCATCACCGCGGCGGGCAAGAAGGCGTTCAAGACGTGGCTGACCTCCGAAGCCGGTCCTGACCACCTCCGCAGCCCGCTGATCCTGCGTCTCGTGCACGCCGGTTCGCTGACGGTCAAGCAGCGCTCGGCCCTGCTCGAGTCGGCCCGCGCGAGCTACACCCAGCAGCTCGACGAGGCCAAGGCCGCCACCAAGGCCGCCGACGGCCCGTACGCCAAGGCCGTCGCCGAGTTCGCGCAGGCGCAGGCGAAAGCCGCACTGAAACTGCTGGATTCCATCCCCCAGTCCTGACCCGGACAGGTGCCCACGGCCGGTTCCCCGCAACCGGTCGTGGGTTTTGCCGTAACCTTGGCCGACGTGAGTGATGAGTTCGATGCGGCACTGAAGGACCTGGCCGGCAAGCTGACGCAGATCGAGTCGGTGATGGACCTGGATGCGCTGCGTGCCCAGGTGGCCGAGCTGGAGGAACAGGCATCCAGCCCGAACCTCTGGGACGACCCCGAAGCGGCGCAGAAGGTCACCAGCCAGTTGTCCCACCGGCAGAGTGAGTTGCGACGCATTTCCGAGCTGCGGCAGCGGCTCGACGACCTGGGCGTCCTCTACGAGCTGGCCGAGGCCGAAGGCGACTCCGCCAGTGTGGCCGAGTCCGAGTCCGAGCTGACGGCGCTCACCAAGGACATCGACGGGCTCGAGGTCCGCACCCTGCTGTCGGGTGAATACGACCCGCGCAACGCCGTGGTCACCATCCGGTCCGAAGCGGGCGGCGTGGACGCGGCCGACTGGGCCGAGATGCTGCTCCGGATGTACCTGCGGTGGGCGGAGCGCCACAACTACCCGACGGACGTCTACGACATCTCCTACGCCGAGGAAGCGGGCATCAAGTCCGCCACCTTCAAGGTGAGCGCCCCGTACGTCTACGGCACGCTCTCGGTCGAGCAGGGCACGCACCGGCTGGTGCGCATCTCGCCGTTCGACAACCAGAGCCGCCGCCAGACCTCCTTCGCGCACGTCGAGGTGATGCCCGAGGTCGAGGAGGTCGACCACGTCGACATCCCCGAGAAGGACATCCGCGTCGACGTGTACCGCTCGTCCGGGCCCGGTGGCCAGAGCGTGAACACGACGGACTCGGCGGTGCGGATCACGCACATCCCGACCGGCGTGGTCGTTTCGTGTCAGAACGAAAAGTCGCAGCTGCAGAACAAGGCGGCCGCGATGAAGGTGCTCCAGGCGCGGCTGCTGCAGCGGAAGAAGGAGGAGGAGCGCGCCGAGATGGACGCGCTCAAGGACGGCGGCTCCAGCTGGGGCAACCAGATGCGCTCCTACGTGCTGCACCCGTACCAGATGGTCAAGGACCTGCGGACCGAGTTCGAGGTCGGCAACCCGTCGTCCGTTCTCGACGGTGAGATCGACGGCTTCCTGGAGGCCGGCATCCGCTGGCGCAAGCAGTCCGGAGCCGCGTAACAACCCTGCGTGAGAGAGCAAGGGACCTTTGCTGTCACTCTCCGGGAGAGAGTGACAGCAAAGGTCCCTTGCTCGCTTGGCCGCCGGGACCGGGCTACCCGGGCTTAACGGCGGGCATGGGTAGTATGCCGAACCGTGATCCGGCTCGAAGAGGTTTCCAAGGTCTACAAGACCTCGACCCGTCCCGCCCTTGAGCGGGTGTCGGTCGAGATCGACAAAGGCGAGTTCGTCTTCCTGATCGGTCCCTCGGGATCCGGGAAGTCGACCTTCCTGCGTCTCCTGCTGCGCGAAGAGGTGCCGAGCAAGGGTCGCGTCATGGTCTCCAACTTCGACGTCGCCAAGCTCGCCCGTCGCCGGGTGCCGCGGCTGCGGCAGACCATCGGCTGCGTCTTCCAGGACTTCCGTCTGCTGTCGAACAAGACCGTCGCCGAGAACGTCGCCTTCGCGCTCGAAGTCATCGGCAAGCCGCGCCCCACGATCCGCAAGGTCGTGCCCGAGGTGCTCGAACTCGTCGGCCTCGACGGCAAGGCCGACCGTCTCCCCAACGAACTCTCCGGTGGTGAGCAGCAGCGCGTCGCGATCGCCCGCGCGTTCGTGAACCGCCCGCTCGTGCTGCTCGCCGACGAGCCGACCGGGAACCTGGACCCCGACACCAGCCAGGACATCATGTTGCTGCTGGAGCGGATCAACCGCACCGGCACGACGGTGCTGATGGCCACCCACGACCATTCGATCGTGGACTCGATGCGGCGAAGGGTCGTCGAGCTCCAGCTCGGCAAGGTCATCCGTGACGACGCCCGAGGCGTCTACGGCATCGGCCGCTGACCGGCCCCGCCCTCCTCCGTAACCCACGACTTCCAAGGGACATCAACCCCGATGCGCGCCAGTTTCGTCTTCAGCGAGGTAGTCACCGGCTTGCGCCGGAACGTCACGATGACCATCGCGATGATCCTCACCACCGCGGTCTCCCTCGCCATGCTCGGCTTCGGTCTGCTGGCCGTCGGCACGATCGACAAGATGAAGGCCAACTTCCTCGCCGACGTCGAGGTTTCGGTCTATCTGGTCAACGACATCAGCGCGGGTGACCCGAACTGCTCGCAGTCCGCCTGCCAGTCTCTGCGTCAGGAGCTGCAGGGCAACGAAGGCGTCGAGTCGGTCGTCTTCGAGAACCGTGAACAGTCCTACGAGCGGTTCAAGAAGATGTTCGAGAGCCAGCCGGAACTGCTCGCGCTGACCGGGCCGGAGGCGCTGCCCGCGTCGCTGCACGTCAAGCTGAAGAACCCGGAGCGCAGCCAGGCGATCATCCAGGAGTACACCGGCAAGCCGGGCGTCTCCAAGGTCGACGACCAGCAGAAGGCGCTCGACCGCGTGTTCAACGCGCTCAACGGTGTGCGGAACCTGGCCTTCGGTGCCGCGCTGATCATGGCCATCGCCGCGCTGCTGCTGATCGCCAACACGATCCAGGTATCGGCGTTCACGCGGCGCACCGAGGTCGGCATCATGCGGCTGGTCGGCGCGACCCGGTGGTACACGCAGCTGCCGTTCCTCCTGGAGGCGGTGGTCGCCGGCCTGGTCGGTGCGATCATCGGGATCGTCTTCCTGATCCTCACCAAGGTGCTGTTGCTCGACTTGGTGCTCACCGGGGACGTGTTCCCCGCGGTCGGCATGCTCGAATTGCTGTTCCCGGTGGCGCCGATCCTGCTCGCCGTTTCGATCGTCATCTCGGCGATCACCGGCTACGTGACGCTGCGTCTGTACGTGCGCCACTAGCCGCCCGATAACCACCTGCCCGAACACAGAAACTCACGTAGAGTCGCCGTCATGCCCAAGGAACGTGGACAAAAGGTGATCGTGTCGAACCGCAAGGCTCGCCACGATTACTCCATCCTCGACACCTACGAAGCCGGTCTCGTGCTCGTCGGTACCGAGGTGAAGAGCCTGCGTGAAGGACGGGCATCGCTGGCCGACGCGTTCGCCACGGTGGACGACGGCGAGGTCTGGCTCCGCAACGTGCACATCCCGGAGTACGTGCAGGGCACGTGGACGAACCACACGCCGCGGCGCACCCGGAAACTGCTGCTGCACCGCCAGGAGATCGAGAAGCTCATCGGCAAGACCAAGGAGAGCGGCCTTTCGCTGGTCCCGCTGTCGATGTACTTCAAGGACGGCAAGGTCAAGGTCGAGATCGCGCTGGCGAAGGGCAAGAAGTCCTACGACAAGCGGCAGGACATCGCCAAGCGGGACGCGGAGCGCACCATCAGCCGGGCCATGGGCCGGGCGCTCAAGGGCCGGTACAACGATTGATCCACGGGCCCGCGTCGGACGCCGAGATCCCCGGCTGGATCTCGGCGCTGGGCATCGACGGGCTCGTGGACCTTCACCTGCACTTCCTGCCGAAGCCGGTGATGGACAAGGTGTGGGCCTATTTCGACCAGGCCGAGGAGCACTACGGCATGGCCTGGCCGGTGCACTACCGCACACCGGAGGAAGAACGCGTCGAAACGCTGCGTTCGTTCGGCGTGCGCAGGTTCGCGCCGCTGGTCTACCCGCACAAGCCGGGTATGGCCGAATGGCTGACCTCGTGGGTGCTGGAGTTCGCGGAGCGCGTGCCGGAGGCGGTGCCGACCGGCACGTTCTACCCGGAGCCCGGCGCGCTGTCCGTTGTGGACGGTGCGCTGCGCGCGGGCGCCCGCTGTTTCAAGGCGCACGTCCAGGTCGGCGCCTACGACCCGCGTGACGAGCTGCTGGACGGCGTCTGGGGTGCGCTGGCGGACGCGGGTGTCCCCGTTGTCGTCCACTGTGGACACGGTCCGTTGAGGGGCGCCTACACCGGGCTACGGCTGTTCGAGGAGATCCTGGTCCGGCATCCCAGCCTGACGCTGGTGCTCGCGCACGCGGGTATGCCGGAGATCGATTTCGCGTTCGAGCTGGCCAGGAAGTATCCGCGCGTGTACCTCGACACCACGATGGTCGGGGTGGAGTTCACGCTGCGGGGCAACCCGCTCCCGCCGGACTGGCAGGACCTGCTGGCGGAGTTCCCGGATCGCGTCGTGCTCGGCACCGATTTCCCCAACATCCCGTACTCGTACGCCACGCAGCTGCAGGCGATCGCCGGCTGGGCCGCCGACGATCGCCTGGGTGAGCCGTTCCTGCGGGCGGTGCTGCACGACACCCCCGCGAAACTGCTCAGCGTTTGAGCTGTGCCACCTCGGTGACCGACACGGCGCGGCCGAGCAGCCGCGTCCCCAGCTCCGAGACAGGGATCTGCTTGCCCGCCAGCAGGAATCCACCCGTCGCCAGCGCCACCCACGGCGCCGGGCCCTGCGCGAGACCGTCGCTCAGCGGGGCGAAACCGTGCGCGGCCAGGCCGAGCAGGCCGCCCGCGATCGCCAGCCCGGCCACCACCAGCTGAGGCGTGTGGGCGGTCGAGGCGGGGCCGGAACCCTGCGCTTCGAAGCGGGCGAACATCCGCAGCAGACCGAGGAGCACGAGCCCGCAGGCGCCGAGCCACGCGGGCAGCATCGTCAGCCACAGCACGGAACCCGGTTCGGGGGTTTCGTAACCCAGGCCGTAGACCGCGACACCGGAGACGACGATCAGCGCCGGCATGTGCCACAGGTAGACGCTCATGAACCGCGGGCCGATCCACTTCAGGGCGGCGTCGAGGTTCGGCCGGGCGGCCAAGGCGTTCAGCTGGGGCTTGAAGGCCAGCAGGAGCCCGATCTGGCCGATCGCGAGGAAGGCCAGCAGCACGGTCGGCGGGCTCATGTTCGACACCGGGGCGCCCGGCATGCCGATCATGCTCGCCGGGTACGGGCCGAAGGCGACCATCAGCGCGGTGATGCCGAAACCGGCTGCGGACATCCCCAGCGCGGCGTTACGGCTCAGCGAGCCGAGACGTCCTTGTGTGTAGTGGAAACCGAGCTGGTGCACGGCCATCCAGACGAAGACGGCGTTCGCGAAACCGATCAGGCCGAGGTCGTTGAAGCGGGCGACGTCGACGAGCACGGCGGCGCCGAGCATCGCGAGCGGGACCTTCAGGCCCCAGCGGCGATGTGCCGCGGCCAGCATCGGGGTGAGCAGCACGGTGAGCACGTACACGGCCAGGAACCACAGCAGCTGTGCGGCGATCGCGCCGCCGACCTGCAACGGCTGCTCCGGAACGCCCATGCCGCGCAGGATGTCCGGGACGAACAGCCAGACGGCCACCAGCGGCAGCACCGGGAGCATCAGCCGCTTGAGGCGCGCCGCGAGCCAGGAACGGGAGCTTTCGGCGCGGCTCAGCGAGATCAGGTTCGCCGCGCCGCCGGCGAAGAAGACGAGCGGCATGACCTGGCTGAGCCAGGTGATGATCCACCAGCCGGGCGTCGCGAGAGCGTTGCCGGTGGAGAGCCGGCCGTCGGCGTAGGAGAGCACCGGCATTCCCCAGTGCTGGACGACGACCGCGAGGATCGCGACCGCTCGGACGATGTCCAGGAACCTGTCCCGGCCCTGTTTCCCGCTTGTGTGCATGGAAAAGAGCCTGGTGCTTCGGGGCGGTGAAAACAGCGGTGCGGGCCGCCGTATCGATCTTCTTGTTTTCGTCCTCGGAAGGTGGAGTTTTCCCTACCCCACGCCGTCGGTCTCGGGCTCCGGGAGCGGGGCGGGGCACAGCCGGAACTCCCAGCGGTCGTCCTCGGCGAGACCGAGTTCGTACCGGGTCTCGATCTTCGGCCCGTCGTGCAGATGGACGTGTTTGAGGACGGTGCCCGCGACGGGCTCGGTGTCACCGAGCTCCTGGACGCGTCCGTCGAGAGGGCCGCCGAAGAAGCGGGCGCTGTGGGAGGGCCTGTCGGTCATGGGTCCCCCTCGGTTCGGCTCGGCACTCATCTGACAGTCTGCCCATGTTAGGTGAGTGACGGCTTCGCCACCAAGAGCTACTTCAGCGTCCCAAGTAGGTGAGCACCGCGCGGACCCGGCGGTGTTCCACCGAACTGGCTTCGAGGCCGAGCTTCGCGAAGATGTTGCCGATGTGCTTCTCGACCGCGCCGTGCGAAACGACGAGCGAGTTCGCGATCGCGGTGTTCGACAGGCCCTGCGCCATCAGCCCCAGCACCTCGGACTCGCGGGCGGTGAGCGCGTCGAGCGGGTTCTTGCGCCCCCTGGCCATCAGCTGCGCGATGACGTCCGGGTCGATGGCGGTGCCGCCGCCGGCGACCCGCTTGACCGCGTCGAGGAAGTCCCCGACGTCGGCGACGCGTTCCTTGAGCAGGTAACCGACTCCGCCCGCGCCGCCGGACAGCAACTCGACGGCGTAGCTCTCTTCGACGTACTGGGAAAGCACGAGAACCGGAAGACCGGGAACGGCCTCACGGGCGCCCAGCGCCGCGCGCAGGCCCTCGTCGGTGAAGGTGGGCGGCATGCGGACGTCGACGATCGCGAGGTCCGGCCGGTGCTCCTTGACGGCGCCCAGCAGGTCGTCGCCGTTGTCCACGGCGGCGACCGTCTCGATGTCCTCGTCGGCGAGCAGTCGGATCACCCCCGCGCGCAACAGAACCGCGTCTTCGGCGATGACAACCCGCATGCTGCCCCCAGCGTCGTGAGTGAATGGCAGAACCTATTCACTCACGAGCGGGTCACCATTGGCACGGCAGGTCCGCGCGAATCACCGTCGGACCGCCGGGCGGGCTGACGACGGTGATGACGCCGTCGATCGTGGCGGCGCGGTCTGCCAGCCCGGCGAGGCCGCCACCTGGCCGGACTTCGGCGCCACCGTGCCCGTTGTCGGTGATCTCGACGATGACCATCGACTCGGTGCGCCACACCTTCACGCCCGCTTCGGTCGCGCCCGAGTGCTTCGCGATGTTGGTCAGCGTCTCACCGACGATGAAGTAGGCCGTCGTCTCGACCGCCGCCGGCGGTCGCGGCTCGACATCCACCTCGACGTCGACGTGGATCGGCGATTTAGCGGCCTGCGCGGACAACGCGGCGTCGAGACCGCGGTCGCCGAGCACGGCCGGGTAGATCCCGCGAGCGAGATCACGAAGTTCCGACACCGCGAGCTTGGCGTCGAGATGGGCTTCGTCGATCAGTTCGCGCACCGCGTTCGGGTCCTGATCGAACTTCGACTTCGCGCGGCCGAGGCTCATCGCGACGGCGACCAGGCGCTGCTGGGCGCCATCGTGCAGATCGCGCTCGATGCGGCGGCGTTCGGCCTCGGCGGCGTCGACACCGCGAGCGCGCGACGCCTGCAGGCGCTCGGCCTTCTGCTCCAGCTTCGCGGCGCGGTTCGGGCCGAGCAGCGAGTACGCCAGGTTGCCGTGCAGCCACCCCACCCACGGGGTCACCCAGATCGCCATCGGCAGGAGCACGATCGACGCGATCGCGATCGGCAGCTCCAGACAGGCCAACGGGAACGCCGCCATCAGGTAGGCGAGGTCGCGCCACGTCGTCGCGTCGGTCAAGCGGGTCAGCCAGCGCTTGACCAGCGAAAGTCCTTCGAGGGGGAGCCGCTCGACCGGCTCCAGCGGGGTTTCGAGCATCGTGCGCGCCCAGGCCCGCTCCCGGTCGGCGGACCAGCGGATGAAGCTGGTCGTGGCCATCAGGATCGGGAAGCCGATCCACACCACCGCGGTCGCGATGCCGACCGCCAGCCCGACGACGATGAGGACGAACTGGAGCAGCCGGAAGAAGAAGCTGACGAACATGTAGGCGATCGTTCGCATCGGCCGCGGCCGCGGGATCCCCACCTGCTGTACCTGCTGGTCGATCGTCATCCGTGAACCTCGCCCCAAGAATCGTCCAGACGGCGGCGCTGGGCGTAGGTCGGCCCGAGCAACGCCGCCGCGAGCCGGGCGTGTGTCCCGGCCAGCGCCTTCGTCAACGCTACCGAGAGAGCGATGCAGAGCACTCCGAGCGCCGCCCAAGGCAGCGCCGAGACCGTCGAATCGACGGTGAACCACGCGTTCTCCCAGGTCGGGAAGCGGTACTCGCCGCCGGGCAGGAAGCGGTAGTAGATCGGCAGCCCGGCGAGGCCGAGGCTGGTCGACCAGAAGACCGTGACCAGGACGAACTCGATGATCCCGAGCGGGAAGAGCAGGAAGAAGTAGCCGAGGTCGCGCCAGGTCGAGCCGTCCTTCAGCCGTGCCTTCCAGCGCACGGACTGGCCGGCGACGGGCAGCGGAAGGTACGGCAGGTCGATGTAGCGGTCGAGCAGCGCGTACACCCGGGCGCGCTCCATCCGGGCCGCGCCGCGGACCGTCAGGATCACCAGCGCGAGGACGGGCAACCCGACCCAGACGACCGCCGTGCCGATCCCCGCCGAGATCAAGGACGTCAGGAGCGCGAAGGCCAGGACGCCCATCGGCAGATTCATCAGCAGGTAGACCAGCGAGCCGCCGAACGACGGATCGGACCTGCTCAGCTCCCGCTCGGCCGCCAGCGAACTCATGGTCGTGCTCCTCTCCTGTGTGAGGAGTCCAGCATCGCGCCCGGCGGGGCCTGGAGACATGGTGCGCGCGGGCATCTCCCAGGTAGGGCTAGCCCCACCTGCGGGATTAACCCGGTTGCCGCCCGCGTTATGATGTACAGGTTGTGTCCCATCAAGGGGGTGAACGGTTTCGACTTTGGACGTTGAATCAGGAGAAGCGTGCCGGTGCAGGCGAGAGACCACCGTAAGCGTCATCGCAAACCAATAAGCGCCGAGCCTAAGAGCCAGCGCGAGTTCGCTCTTGCTGCCTAAGCAGTAGAGCAACTCTGTCGGTCCGGGGTCGCCTCCGACCCGGTCACCGGCATCAGCTAGGAGGCTTACCGTCACACCCGGCTACGGGGTGTGGTTGGGAATCAAACAGTGGCTGGGCTCGTCACTTCAGCTTGTTCGCGTGACTGAAGGGGCCAAGTAGAGACAGAGCGGACTGCGCACGGAGAAGCCCTGGTGATGCGCCAGAGGACCCGGGTTCAATTCCCGGCACCTCCACCGTTTCGCCGAAGCGGCCCTACCCCTCAGGGGTGGGGCCGCTTCTCTGTGCGGCAGGTGCCGGCACCATGCACCTTCGGACATGGGCCGATCCCGCTTCCGGTAATAGCCTCGAAGTCATGCGCCTTCATGTGCATCAGTGGGGTTCCGGGCCGCGTGTTGTGCTCGTACACGGCGTGCTGCTCGGCGGCCGCGAGGCGTGGCGGGCTCAGCGCCCGCTGACCGAGCGGTGGACGTTGCTCGCACCGGATCGTCCTGGTCACGGGAAATCACCGGACGGCGTACAGGATTTCGAAGTCGACTCCGAGCTGATCGCTGAGCAGGTGCTCGACGAGCCCGCGCATCTGGTCGGGCTGTCCTACGGCGCGATCGTCGCGATGCTGGCCGCCGCGCGGCGACCGGAGATGGTCCGGACGCTGACAGTGATCGAACCGCCCGCGGCCGGAGTCGTCCAAGGGGACGAGGTCGTCGACGCGTGGGACGGCGAGCTGCGGCGATTTCTCGACGGGCCGCTCGAAGATCCTCGCGAAGTGTTCAAGGCGTTCTTCCCGCTGGCCGGCGTGCCGCTGCCGATCCCGGATCCGGTACCGGAGACGCTGCGGTGTGGCGCTCGCGCGTTGATCGGGATGCGGCCGCCGGGAGACGCGGAATTGCCGCTCGACCTGCTGGTTTCGGCGGGCTTCCCGATGCTCGTGATCACCGGCGGCCACCGGCCGGAGTACGAGATCATCGCCGACGCGATCGTGGACGGGACCGGCGCTCGGCGCGAAACCGTGCGCGGAATGGGGCATTTGGTGCCCGACACGGGCGCGCCGTTCAACGAGCTTTTGGAAGATTTTCTGAATCACAGAGGGTAGTTGATTTCATCTCGATTCACCCGCAATGGCGATCTTGTTCCGGCGAAGTGTCATGCTGTGTGTCCGACCATGGCTCTCTTTCGAAACGACCCCGTGTCGCCGGAGAGCCGGAAGAAGGTGGCAGATGACCTGGGCCAGGCATTCCAGTCGTCCCGACCCCGCTGAAGACCAGAGCCGGATGGCCGGTGTGCGTGCGGAGGAAGAAGTCCGCCTCACCCTGCAGAACGGCAGAGCCGCTCGAACCGTCGCAGGGCACGCCTCGGATGCGATCGATTGCGCGGAACTGCTGGCGATGCTCGGACTCGAGGGAGTCCAGAAGAAGCACGCTCAGCGCACCTGACCCCCGATCCGGCTGGTCAGTTCGGCCGCGGTCAGCCGGACCTCCTCGGCGAGGTCCGGCCAAGTCTCCTCACACCCCTCGGCTCCCGGGCAGAGGTGGCGGAGGGTCACGCTGATCGCGGCCATCGGCCGGCCGCCATGGTCGAAGACCGGGCAGGCCACCGAGGCGAATCCTTCGGTGACGTGACCGTCTTCGACCGCCCAGCCGAGCCTGCCCTCCGCGTTCAGCGTGCGGCGCAGTTCGGCGAGGGTGCGCGGGCCGCGACCGGTGCGCAGGACGAACGCCGACGCGGCCGGGAAGAGCGCTCGCACATGCGGTGAGGGCAGGTGCCGCAGGATCGCCCTGCCCGACGCCGTGAGCTGGCCCGGGAGCCGGACGCCGACCTCGGTCACCAAGGTTTCCGGGCGGGTGGGGCGCTCTTTGACCAGGTAGAGCGACTCGTTGCCGTGGAGCACGCCCAGGTGTGCGGTGTGGCCGACGCGGTCGGCGAGTTTGCGCAGCAGTGGGAGCGCGAGCCGTTCCAGCGGGTCGTGCCGCAGGTAGGCCGAGCCGAGCTCGAACGCGGCGATGCCGAGGCCGTACCGGCGCTCGGCGGACAGGTGTGTCACGAAACCGGCGGCTTCGAGTTCGGCGAGCAGGTGATACGTCGTCGACCGCGGGAGGCCGAGTTCGCGCGCGATCGCGGCCGCCGACACTGGGCCGGGTCTCGCGGCTAGGGCGCGGAGGATGCTTAGGCCGCGTCGGAGGGCTGGTACCTCGCTGCTCTCGCCCATGTCGACCTCCTGTTTCGCTTCGGCGGGGGAGCAAGGGACCTTTGCTACCGCTTGTCTCAACGTTGAGAGAGCGGTAGCAAAGGTCCCTTGCTCCCTTTTCGCAGGTGGGAGCGGTGACTGTGTGGATTTCGGGTCATCCAACGCACCAAATCCACACGGTCGGTAGTCGCCGCTACGCGGGGTAGGGGGTGTGTGGAAATAGGGACACTCAACGTCTCTATTTCCACACACCCCGAACCCGGCGACGAAAGTGGTAGCAAAGGTCCCTTGCTCCCACCGTGCGTGTCTTGGATACCAGACACAACCACCGGTTGGTGCCGCCCACCAGCGGGCATGGCGTTGTCCAATGGGGCTATGCCGGAAACCGTACTTCTGGGCTCCGAACCGCTTCGGCCCGAACAGGTCGTCGCGGTCGCCCGTGACCACTCGCCCGTCGCGGTCAGCGAAGCGGCCGAGAAGAACCTCGCCGCGACGCGGCAGCACATCGACAACCTCGCGCACGCCGAGTCGCCGACGTACGGCGTTTCGACGGGCTTCGGGGCGCTCGCGACCAGGCATATCCCGCTCGAGAGCCGCACCGCGCTCCAGCGATCGCTGATCCGATCGCACGCGGCCGGCGCGGGGCCGGTCGTCGAGACCGAGGTCGTGCGCGCGCTGATGCTGCTGCGTCTCCGCACCCTCGCCAGCGGGTACACCGGCATCCGGCCGCAGACCGCGCAAGCGCTTGCGGCCCTGCTCAACGCCGGGATCACGCCGCTCGTACACGAGTACGGATCTCTCGGCTGCTCCGGTGACCTCGCGCCTCTGGCCGCTGTCGCGCTCGCGCTGATGGGGGAGGGCGAAGTCGAGTACAACGGCGAAGTCGTCCAGGCCGCCGTAGCGCTGAAGCACGCGGGAATCGAGCCGGTCGTTCTCGCGGAGAAGGAGGGTCTCGCTCTCACCAACGGGACCGACGGCATGCTCGGCATGCTCCTGCTGGCCGCCGCAGACCTTCGCAAGCTGCTCGACACCGCCGACATCACCGCGGCGATGAGCGTCGAAGCGCTCCTCGGCACCGATCGCGCCTTCGCGGCCGATCTCCAGGCGCTGCGCCCGCACCCCGGGCAAGCAAGCAGTGCGCTCCGCATGTGGACGGCGCTTCAGGACTCGAAGATCGTCGAGAGCCACCGCGGTCCCGACTGCAACCGCGTCCAGGACGCCTACTCGCTTCGCTGTGCGCCCCAGGTGCACGGCGGCGCCCGCGACAGTCTCACGCACGCCGAACTCGTCGCCGAGCGTGAGCTTCATTCCGCGGTCGACAACCCGGTCGTGTTGTCCGACGGCCGTGTCGAGTCCAACGGCAACTTCCACGGCGCCCCGGTCGCGTACGTGCTCGACTTCCTCGCGATCCCGCTCGCGGACGTCGCGAGCATCGCCGAACGCCGCACGGACCGCATGCTCGACAAGGCCCGCTCGCACGGCCTGCCGCCGTTCCTCGCGTTCGACCCCGGCGTCGATTCCGGCCACATGATCGCCCAGTACACGCAGGCGGCCGTGGTCAGCGAGCTCAAGCGGCTCGCGGTGCCGGCGTCGGTCGACTCGATCCCGAGCAGCGCCATGCAGGAGGACCACGTCTCCATGGGCTGGTCCGCCGCCCGCAAGCTGCGCAAGGCCGTCGAGGGCCTCAACACCGTCCTCGCCATCGAACTGCTCACCGCCGCGCGCGCCCTCGACATGCGCGCGCCCCTGGTCCCGTCGCCGGTCACCGGCCGGGTCCGGGATCTCGTCCGCACCAAGGTCGAGGGCCCCGGCCCCGATCGTCATCTGGCGCCGGAGATCGCCGCCGCCGAAGAACTCGTCGCGTCGGGTGCCGTCCTCGCCGCGGCCCAACTGGAGGTCTGAGCCCATGACCCGCACGGTCCGTGCCGCCCGAGGCACCACGCTCACCGCGAAGAACTGGCAGACCGAAGCCGCGCTGCGGATGTTCCACAACAACCTCGACCCCGAGGTCGCCGAGCGCCCTGAGGACCTGGTGGTCTACGGCGGCACCGGCAAAGCCGCCCGTAACTGGGCCAGTTTCGACGCGATCACCCGCGAACTGACCGCTTTGGAGCAAGACGAGACGCTGCTCGTCCAGTCCGGCAAGCCCGTCGGCGTGTTCCGCACGCACGAATGGGCGCCGCGTGTGCTGATCGCGAACTCCAACCTCGTCGGCGACTGGGCGACGTGGCCGGAGTTCCGTCGCCTGGAAGCCCAGGGCCTGACCATGTACGGCCAGATGACAGCGGGGTCCTGGATCTACATCGGCACCCAGGGAATCCTGCAGGGCACGTACGAGACCTTCGCCGCCGTCGCGAAGAAGCGGTTCGGCGGCAGCCTCAAGGGCACGCTCACCGTCACCGCCGGTCTCGGCGGAATGGGCGGCGCGCAGCCGCTCGCGGTCACGATGAACGACGGCGTCGCGCTCGTCATCGAATGCGACCCGCAGCGCGCCCATCGCCGCGTCGAGACCCGCTACCTCGACGAGGTCGCCGACGACCTCGACGACGCGATCCGCCGGGTGGAGGCCGCGAAGAAGGAGAAGCGCGCGCTGTCCGTCGGTGTGGTGGGCAACGCCGCCGAGGTCCTGCCCGAACTGCTGCGCCGTGGTGTCGAGGTCGACATCGTCACCGACCAGACGTCCGCGCACGACCCGCTTTCCTATCTGCCCAAGGGAATCGGCGTCGACGAGTGGCAGGACTACGCGGACAAGAAGCCCGACGAGTTCACCGAGCGCGCCCGCGAGTCGATGGCGGAGCACGTCGAGGCGATGCTCGGCTTCCTCGACAAGGGCGCCGAGGTCTTCGACTACGGCAACTCCCTGCGTGGCGAGGCGAAACTCGGCGGCTGCGAGCGCGCGTTCGACTTCCCGGGATTCGTACCGGCCTACATCCGCCCGCTGTTCTGCGAGGGCAACGGCCCGTTCCGCTGGGCGGCGCTGTCCGGCGACCCCGAGGACATCGCGGCGACCGACCGCGCGATGCTGGAACTGTTCCCGGAGAACGAATCCCTCGCGCGCTGGATCCGGCTCGCCGGGGAACGTGTGGCCTTCCAAGGGCTTCCGTCGCGGATCTGCTGGCTCGGCTACGGCGAGCGGCACCTCGCGGGCCTGCGGTTCAACGAGATGGTCGCCAGCGGCGAGCTGAAGGCGCCGGTCGTCATCGGCCGTGACCACCTCGACTCGGGCAGCGTCGCGTCGCCGTACCGCGAGACCGAGGGCATGGCCGACGGTTCCGACGCGATCGCCGACTGGCCGCTGCTGAACGCGCTGGTCAACACCTCGTCGGGGGCCAGCTGGGTGTCGATCCACCACGGCGGTGGCGTCGGCATGGGCCGGTCCATCCACGCGGGCCAGGTCAGCGTGGCCGACGGAACCCCGCTGGCGGCGCAGAAACTCGAGCGCGTGCTCACCAACGACCCGGGCATGGGCGTCATCCGGCACGTCGACGCGGGCTACGACCGCGCCGCCGAAGTCGCCGACGAGCGTGGCGTGCGGGTGCCGATGCGGGACGCCGAGTGACCGCGTCCTCGCTGCTGGAGGAGATCTCGGACGTCGGCCGCGACCCGAAGCGTGGCGGCTATTCCCGCCATGCCTTCGACGCGGCCGAAACCGAGCTGCGCGCGTGGTTCGTCGAGCGCGCCGGGCGGCTGGGTCTGGGCGTCGAGACCGACCGCAACGGCAACATCTGGGCCTGGTGGGGCACACCCGGCCCGGACGCGGTCGTCACCGGGAGCCATCTCGACTCGGTGCCCGGCGGGGGCGCGTTCGACGGTCCGCTCGGTGTCGCGAGCGCGCTCGACGCGGTGGAGATCTTGCAGGCCAAGGGATTCCGCCCGGCCAAGCCGTTCGCCGTCGTGGTCTTCGCGGAAGAGGAGGGCGGCCGATTCGGTGTGCCGTGCCTCGGATCGCGTCTGCTGACCGGGACCATCGACGCCGACAAGGCGCGGAGCCTGCGCGACCCGGACGGCGTCACGTTCGCCGAAGCCGCAGCGAAATCCGGCCTCGATCCCGACCTGGTCGGCCGGGACGCCGAGCGGCTCGGGCTGATCGGGCGGTTCCTGGAACTGCACGTAGAGCAGGGGCGGGGGCTGATCGATCTCGGCTCGCCGGTCGCCATCGGCAATACGGTGATCGCGCACGGCCGGTGGCGATTCTCCTTCCAGGGGCAGGGAAACCACGCCGGTGCGACGCTGATCGGCGATCGTCGTGATCCGATGATCCCGGCGGCGGAGACCGTGCTCGCCGTGCGGAAACTGGCGAAGGCGACGGCCGACGCGAGGGCGACCGTCGGCAGGCTCGTGCCGACTCCCGGCGGGACCAACGTCATCGCGTCCACTGTGGACTTGTGGCTCGACGCGCGGGTGCCCGGCACGGATACGCCCGAGCTGGTCGCGGAGATCGCGAAGCTGGCCGAAGAGTCGGCCGCGCAGGAAGGCTGCCGTGTCGAGGTCAGCAGGGAGTCGTACTCCGACGACGTGATCTTCGACGACGCGCTGCGCCGTGACCTGAGCACGTGGCTGGGCGGGCCGCCGGAACTGCCGACCGGCGCCGGGCACGACGCGGCGATCCTCGCCGGGTTCGTCCCGTCCGGGATGCTCTACGTGCGCAATCCGACCGGCATCAGCCATTCGCCGGAGGAGTTCTCCGAGGCGGCGGACGTCGACCATGGTGCTCGCGCACTCGCGGACGTGCTGGAGAAGTTGTCGACATGACGACATATTGGTGTGAACGGGCCTGGCTGTCGGACGGGATCGCCGATGCCGTCCGGATCGAGGTCGACGGTGCCACGATCACTTCGGTGACGGCGAACGCGCCTCGCGTGGGAACTGTCCTGAGTGGACTGACCTTGCCGGGCCTCGCGAACGGGCACTCGCACGCGTTCCACCGGGCGCTGCGCGGGCGGACGCACCATGACCGCGGAACCTTCTGGACGTGGCGCGAGCGGATGTACTCGCTCGCGTCCCGGCTGGATCCGGACTCGTACTACCGCCTGGCCCGCGGGGTTTACGCGGAGATGGTGCTCGCGGGGTACACGAGTGTCGGCGAATTTCACTATCTGCACCACGCTCCGGGCGGAAAGCCTTACGCCGAGCCGAATGCTATGGGCGAGGCACTGCGTCAGGCCGCCAGGGACGCCGGGATCCGGCTGACGTTGCTCGACACGTGTTACCTCGCGGGTGGGATCGGCATCGAACCCGACGAGGTTCAGCGGCGGTTCTCCGACGGGACGGCCACCAGGTGGGCGCAACGAGCCGGCGAATTGCGGGAGGACGGGACGTTCCGGGTGGGCGGGGCGATCCATTCGGTGCGCGCCGTTCCCGAGGACGAATTGTCCGAAGTGGACAATGGGACGCCCGAGGATCGTCCGCTGCACATCCATCTTTCCGAGCAGCGGGCCGAGAACGAGCAGTGCATGGCGGCTTATCACTGGACTCCGACGGGGCTACTCTGGGACAACGGTGTGCTCACTGAGCGGCTCACCGCAGTGCACGCGACGCACCTGACACCAGGGGACATCAAATGGCTCGGCGAGGCGGAGAGCCGTGCCTGTTTCTGCCCGACGACCGAACGGGATCTCGGCGACGGCATCGGCCCCGCGCGGACGCTGCTGGACGCGGGGGTGCGGCTGTCGATCGGCAGCGACAGCAACGCGGTCGTCGACGCGTTCGAGGAGACCAGGGCGCTCGAACTGAACGAGCGGCTCGCCAGCGAGAAACGCGGCCGGTTCACCGCGGAGGAACTGCTCGCGGCGGCCACGGATCACGGCGCGGTCGGCTGGGACGAGGTCGGCGCACTGGCTCCGGGCGCGGGCGCGGACCTGGTCACGGTCGGGCTCGGATCGGTCCGGACCGCGGGGATCGAGCCGTCCGGGGTGGTCTTCGCCGCTTCCGGCGCGGACGTCCGGGACGTCGTCGTCGCCGGGCGTGAGATCGTCCGTGACGGCGTGCATCAGCTGATCGACCGGCCGGAAACGGTCTTGGCCAAGGAGATCGAGGCATTGTGGCAGTCCTGATCACGGGAATCGGCGAGCTCACCACGAACGACGCCGAACTGGGCAAGCTCCGCGACGCGGCCGTCGTCATCGAGGGCGAAGAGATCGCGTGGGTCGGTTCGGCAGCGGACGCGCCCGATGCGGACGAGCGGGTCGACGTCGAGGGGCGAGCGGTGCTGCCCGGCTGGGTGGACAGTCACACGCACTTGGTCTTCGCCGGGGACCGCACCGCCGAGTTCGAGGCGCGGATGGCCGGGAAGGCGTACAGCGCCGGGGGCATCGCGGTCACGGTCGACGCGACGCGGTCTGCTTCCGACGAGCAGTTGGTAGCGAACCTGCGGCGTCACGTGGACGAAGCGGCGAGGCAGGGCACGACCTGTCTGGAGACGAAGACCGGATACGGGCTCAACGTCGAGGACGAGGCTCGGTCGGCGCGGATCGCGGCCGAAGTGGCCGACGAGGTCACGTTCCTCGGCGCGCATCTGGTGCCGCCGGGCGCGGACTCGGAGTCCTATGTGGACCTGGTGTGCGGTGACATGCTCGACGCCGTGGCGCCGCTCGTGCGGTGGGCGGACGTGTTCTGCGAGACCGGCGCGTTCGACGAGGCGCAGTCCGGGCGGGTGCTCAAGGCTGCGCGGGAGCGCGGTCTCGGGCTGCGGGTGCACGGCAACCAGTTGGGGGAGGGGCCGGGAGTGCGGCTCGCCGTCGAGCTGGGGGCGGCCAGTGTCGACCACTGCACGTACCTGAGCGAAGCGGACGTCGAGGCTCTCGCCGCTTCGGACACTGTCGCGACCTTGCTGCCGGCGTGTGACCTGTCGACGCGGCAGGCGTTGGCGCCCGCGCGGCGGCTACTCGACGCGGGGGCGACAGTGGCGCTGGCCAGCAACGCGAACCCGGGCAGCTCGTACACGACCTCGATGGCGTACTGCGTGACGACCGCCGTGCTGCAGATGCGGATGACGATCGACGAGGCGGTGTGGGCAGCGACGGCGGGCGGGGCTCGCGCGTTGCGGCGAGACGATGTGGGCTTCGCGCGGCCTGGGGCGCGCGCCGATCTTCACGTGCTGGAGGCGCCCTCGACGACGCACCTCGCATACCGGCCGGGAGTGCCGCTGACGGCTGGGGTGTGGCGGCGGGGGAAGCGGCTGACCAGCGGTTTCGCCGCAAAGTGGTAGCAAAGGTCCCTTGCTCCCCCGCGGCGGTCAGGAGGCTCGGTCGAGGGTTTCCTGGACGCGCGCACGTAGGGCGGGCGGGAGCTCGTCGAGCAGGTGGGACCACTGCTCGACCCTCTTCTCGCTCAGGTGCGTGAGCAGGTCGAGCACCGGCGCCCAGAGGTCCTCGTCGGCGGCCGCGACGCCCAGGAGACCGCGGAACCGGGTTTCGGAGAGCAGCCCGAGGACGTGATCGATCCGGCTCTTGTCGTCGAGGACGAACGCGATCCGGATCAGCGCCTCGTCACCGATGACGGCCAGCGCCCGGCGCACGGTCGGATCGGGCAGGTGGCCGACGAACCGGCCGACGGTGATCCAGTCCTCGCGGCGCACCAGCTCACCGGCCACGTCGACGACGGTGTCGAGCGGGATCCTGGCGATGATCGCGCTCGCGCGGCGCGGGTCCAGCTCGGCCGCGACGTCGGCCAGGAACGGTGTCCTCAGCCGCTTCGCGACGTCGACGCCACGGGAGACGTCGACCAGCCCGGCGATGCGTGCGCACAGAAGCGGGCCGAAGACCTTCTCGGCGATCTTCGCGAGGATCGGGCTCGGCACGAGCTTGCTCGCCATCGCCATCCGCTCCAGGGCGGCGAGGTTGGCGTCGAACAGCGTGTCCGTGACCTGCTCGCGGAACGCCTGGAGCTCGGCGGCGTCCACGCGCTCCAGGTACGAAAGCCGCTCCGGGGTGGTGCCGAGGACGCGGGCGAGCTTGAGGATCTCCGCCTGCGCGGCGAAGTTTTCGGTGGTCACAGGCCCACCACCTTGCGTACGGCGCCGCGCAGAAGCGCGGGTACGTACTTCAGGCCCTCTTCGCCCGCTTCGGCCAAGGCCTTGGCCTGGCGGTGGCGCGCGTCGCGCAGCGCGTCGGAGAGGTCTTGCTTCTCGTTGTCGGCCAGGGCTTCGATGCCTGCCGGGACAGGACCGCCTAGCTGACCGGTGAGTGTGCGCTCGGCCATGGTCGATCATCATGCCTCATCGACCGTGGGGAAGCAGGGGACCTTTACTTTCGTCCATGGCGGAGCGCTCGTCACGGCTTGTAGCGTCCTGTCGTGTGAAGGATCCTGAGGAACCCGTGCGGCGCGGGCGGCGGCTGGTCATGGACGTCGCGCTGTGGCTCGGGCTCTGCGGCTGGGTGGTGATCGACGCCGGATCCAGCACGAGGCACTGGGAGTTGCTCTTCGGGCTCACCACGACCACGGCCGCGATCGCGGTGGCGCGCCGGTACCCGCTCGTGTCTCTCGCCATCGCGATGTTCGCCGCTTTCGTCGTCATGGGCAGCTTCGGTGGCCGGGTGCCGATCTGGGAAGGGTTCGTGCTCGTCGCGGTGAGCTACCTCGCCGGCTACCGGCGGCCGGTCGCGAAGCCGATGCTGCGGCTGTTCGCCGTCGTTTCCGTGATCGCGGTCCCCGTGGCGCTGGTGTGGAGCAAGGACGGGTTCGCGTCCTGGGGTGCGCTGCTCGGCGTCCTGGTGTTCGCGGGGGTGACGCCCTGGCTGCTGGGCCGCTACATCCGGCAGCGCGAGGACATGGCACGCGACGGCTGGCGGCGCGCCGAGGAGATGGAGAGCCGTCAGCGGCTCGTCGCCGACCGCGCGCGGCTGCGCGAACGGACGAGGATCGCCAGCGACATGCACGACTCGCTGGGCCACGAACTCAGCCTGATCGCGGTGCGCGCGGCGGCACTGGAGGTCGCGGGCGGGCTCGACGAACAGCAGCGGCAGGCGGCGGGTGAGCTGCGGCAGAGCGCCGCGACGGCGACCGAACGGCTGCGCGAGATCATCGGGGTCCTGCGTGAGGACGACGCGCCGACCGAGCCGGTGCACGAGAGCATCGACGAACTGCTCGACCGCACCAGGGCATCGGGCGTGCTGATCGAGTCCTCTGTGGACGCACCCCTCGACGGCGAACCGCGGATGGTCGACCGCGCCGCGTACCGCGTGGTCCAGGAATCGGTCACGAACGTGGTGAAGCACGCGCCGGGTGCCGCGGTCGCGGTCCGGGTCGTGCGGTCCGAAGGGCGGACGGACGTCGTGGTCACCAACGCCGCGCCGCCCGCGGGGCCGCTTCCGGGCAGGACGTCGGGCAAACGGGGGCTGATCGGCCTGCGTGAACGGGTCCGGCTGGTCGGTGGAACTCTGCGGGCGGGCCCCCATGACGGCGGATTCGAGGTCAGCGCGACCTTGCCGCACGACGCCGCGCCGTCGGAGGAGTCACCCGAGAGCCAGGCGGCGATGGACGCCGAGGTGGGGCAGTCGACGTCGGCGAGGGAACTGGAACGCGCCCGCCGGGACGTCCGGCGCAGCCTGATCCAGGCGGTCGTCGTGCCGATCGGGTTGTTCGGCCTGGTGGTCGGGATCAGCGGCGCGGTGTTCCTCGTCCAGTGGTACCGCTCCGAACTCGCCGTCGGCGACTACGACCGCATCCGGATCGGCCAGACGCGGGCGGAGATCGCGTCCCTTCTGCCCGGCGGTCAACGGATCGCGCGGCCGCGCGCGGTGGAGCCGCCGGTTCCCGCGGGGGCGACATGCGAGTACTACGGCACCGAGCGCAGCGTGTTCAACTTGAACTACGAGGCCTACAGGCTGTGCTTCGCCGAGGGGAAACTCGTGGCGAAGGACGTGATCAGCGAAGACGAGAAAAAGGGGGACCCGGATGATCCGGGTGGTGCTGGCCGATGACGAGGCGATGATCCGTGCCGGGGTGTCGGCGATCCTGGCCGCGGACGCCGGGATCGAGGTGGTCGCGGAAGCCGAGGACGGGCGCGCCGCCGTCGAGCAGACCCGCGCGACCAGGCCGGACGTCGTGCTCCTCGACATCCGGATGCCGGTCATGGACGGGCTGAAGGCGGCCGAAGAGATCCGCCGGTTGCTGCCCGAGGTGGGTGTGATCATGCTGACCACCTTCGGCGAGGACGCCTACATCGAACGCGCGCTCGGCCTCGGCGCGAGCGGTTTCCTGCTGAAGTCCGGCGATCCCCGCGAACTGCTCGGCGGTATCCACGCGGTCGCGGGTGGGGCGGCGTTCCTCTCGCCGAAGGTCGCGCAGCGGGTCATCGCCCGTTTCTCCGGCAATCAGGTCTCCCGTGCCGAAGAGGCGAAGGCGTTGATCGGGAAATTGACCCCGCGTGAACAGGAAGTGCTGGCGTTGCTCGGTTCCGGACTGTCCAATGCGGACATCGCCGCGAAGCTGTTCGTGGTCGAGGGCACGGTGAAGGCCTACGTCAGCACCATCCTGAACCGGCTCGGCGCGCGGAACCGGGTGCAGGCCGCGATCACCGCGTACGAGGCGGGGCTGGTCGGCGGGGGACAGGCGGAGTCCAGCCGCTGACGCCGGCGCCGATGCGGGCGGTGAGCGCGCCGGGGAGCAGCCGGAACACGCCGTTGCGGACCGCCACGGCGAGCGGGTTGCGCAGCTGCGGCCCGACTTTTCCCGCCTGGACCGAGGCTTTCACGACGCCTTGGCTGCGGGGGCGGCGCTGCTCGTCGTAGCTCCTCAATGCCGTGTCGACGTCTTCGGTGGTGCTGAGCGCGGCGGCGAGGACGACGGCGTCTTCGATCGCCTGACAGCCGCCCTGGCCGAGGAACGGCGGCATCGCGTGGGCAGCGTCGCCGAGAAGCGCGACCCGCCCTTTGACGTAGGTGGGCAGGGGAGTGCCGAGCAGGTAGAGATCGTGGTGGAGCAGCGTTTCGGGCGCCGTCGCGTCGATGAGTTCGGGAATCGGTTCGTGCCAGCCGCCGAAGCGGTTTCGCAGATACGTCTTCGGGTCCTCGTGCCGGACGCCCGCCTCGGCGACGTAGCTCGCCCACCAGTAGACGCGGCCGTCGCGCAGCGGGATGACACCGATCTCGGCTCCGTCGTCCCAGCTCGTGCTGAGTTCTGCGGGGTGGGGGAGGGCGGTCACCGCGCGGAAGGCGGTGCTGCCGCTGTAGACCGGTTCGGGATGGCGCGGCCAGAGTTCCTTGCGGGCCATGCTGTGGATGCCGTCCGCGGCGACGATGACGTCGGCGTCGAGTTCGCCGAGGCCGGTGACCTCCACGCCGGTGCGGACGCAGCCGTCGGGGAGGGCGTCGCGGAGCGCGCCGATGAGATCCGCGCGGTGGATGGCGGCGAGCGGGCGGCCGTGGTGACGACGGAACGCCTCGGCGTCCCAACGGGTGATGCGGCGGCCCTCGCGGTCGTGGAGGCCGCCGGAGGACTGTTCGCGTTGCCCCGTGAGGCGGACGCCCAGTGTGTCGAGTGAGCGCAGGGCGTTCGGCCACAGGGAGATGCCCGCGCCGACGGCGGTGAGCTCCGGCGCCTGTTCGAGGACGGTGACCTCCCAGCCGATGCCGTGCAGCCCGATGGCGGCGCTCAGCCCGCCGATTCCCCCGCCGATCACGATCGCTTTGCGCATATCGACCTCCTCTACATTTGTAGAGTACTACTACACTTGTAGAGTGCGAAAGGCGACGATCGGGGACGCGGCCATCGAGGTCATCGCGGCCGAGGGCATGCGGGGGCTGACGCATCGCGCGGTCGACCGGTTCGCCGGGCTGCCGCCGGGTTCGACCTCGTACTACGCGCGGACGCGGGCGGCGCTGCTGGAGCTGGCGATCTCGCGGATGGTCGAACTCGACGAAGTCACCCTCGACCCGCCGCCCGGACGGCTGGCGGAGTACGTGGCGGGGTTCGCTCACGCGGCCATCACGAACGGGCGGACGCGGATGCTCGCGCGATACGAATTCGCGTTGGAGGCGACGCGGCGGCCGGAGCTGCGGGAGGCCTACGACCGGGGTGGGCTGGTCATCCGGCGGCGGTGTGCGGAGGTGCTCGCCGCATGCGGATCGGCGGAGCCGGAGCGGCACGCGCGGGTCCTCGTCGCTTGGCTGGAGGGGACGGTCTTCGACGCGCTGGCCGGGACCGGGTCGCTGCGGCCGCCGGGGCTGGAGGAGCTGACGGTGGGGGCGCGGGAGGTTTTGGCCGGGCTCGGGGTGGCGCTGTAGCAAGGGACCTTTGCTACCGCTGGGGGCTCTGACCTGCGGAAAGTGAGCGGGGGACCTTTGCTGTCGCCGGGGGTGTGCGGGAATAGGGACGTTGAGTGTCCCTATTTCCACACACCCTTTGCTCCGTGTAGCGGTAATGACCGACTGTGTGGGTTTTGGTGCGTTGGATGACCTGAAACCCACACGGTCACCTGCGGAAAGAGAGCAAGGGACCTTTGCTACCACTCTCTCAATGTTGAGACACGCGCGTCGCCCGCAGGCTCAAGAACGGGATGCCGCGAAAGCCACTTTCGGGACACCTGATGTCCTGAAAGTGGCTTTCGCGACGTGCCGGGTGCCCAAGCGGTAGCAAAGGTCCCTTGCTCCCCCTCAGGCGTCCCGGCGCCTGAGGACCGTGGAACCGGTGACCAGCCCAGCCGCGGCCCAAGCCGCACAGAGCGCGACGCCGACCCAGGGCGCGTAGGGCGCGACGCCGCCGAAGATCGGGTTCGGCTGCCCCGGCGTGACCATCGCGTTGACGCCCGCGAAGCCCGGGAAGTAGTTCACGAGGTCTTCCCCGCCCAGCGAACCGGCGAACATCGGGATCATCACCAGCAGCACGAACATCGACACGATCGTCCCCGCCGTCGAGCGCAGCGCCGTCCCCAGACCGAGGCAGAGCAGGCCCAGCAGCGCGAAGTAAGCACCCATCCCCGCCGAGGTGGCGAGGACATCACCCACCGAGGAGTCCCGATCGGTGATCAGCGGCGCCGAGATCGCGACGCCGGCGAGGGTGTTCAGGACGCCGTAGCCGAACAGCGCCGGCACCAGGACGGCCGATTTCGCGGCGAGGACGCGGTTTCGCACGGGGATCCACTGCAGGGTCGAGCGGATGCTGCCGCTGGCGTACTCGCTCGTGATGAACAGCGTCGCCAGCGCGACCACGGCGAACTGCGTGAGGTAGAACGCCGCCCCGGTCACCACGGCGTGGGGCGCCACCTGCCGTTCGGTGCCCGTGTGGGACATCAGGCCCAGCGCGCCCGAATAGGCGAGCATGAGGAAGAGCCCGCTGATCAGGCACCACCACGTCGACCGGACCGACCAGAACTTGGTCCATTCCGAAGAGATCGCGTTCATCGTGCGCTCCACTGCTTGAAGAAACCGGTCAGCTCGGCACGGAAGAACTCCAGCGCCCCCCGCGAGCCGATCGATCCGTACTGGTTCTCGATCTCGGACGGCGGGAGCTGCGGTCGCAGCCCCAGCTGGTCGATCAGGATCGCCGCGTCGGTCACCGACGAATGGCCGCTGTTCTCGACGAGGTCCTGCTTTTTCGGGCCGGTGAGCCGAGGCCAGGTCTCGTCCCAGGACGCGCGGAAGTACTTCTCGCCGGTCGGGCTGGTCAGCAGCAGGAACGGCCGGTCGAGCGAGACGACGCCGTAGAACGGGCCGTCGACGTTCACGCCCGCCTTGATCCGCCGGTCGGCGGCCATCGCGGCGGCGGTCGCCGAACCTCCGGCGGAGTGGCCGGCCATCCCGATCTTCGTCGCGTCGATCGACCAGCGCCGGTCCTTCAGCAGCGTGTCGACGACGAACGTCGTGTCCACGGCGCGGTTCGCGATCGCGGCGGGCCACGGCTCACCGGGGAGTCCACAAGCGACACACTGGCGCAGCCCGTCGGGGAACTCCGTCGCCCAGGCTTCGTAGGCATGATCGATCCCGGCGACCACGAAGCCTTGCGCGGCAAGGTGTTCGGCCACCGAGGTCAGGGTGATCCGGTTGTTGCCCGCGCCTGGCGAAAGCACCACCAGCGGACGACGTCCGGGCAGGGAAGGCGCGTTCTCCCGTGAGTGGACCCGCACCTTGCTCAGCGCGTCCGGCGGCAGGTCGAGTTTCCGCCCGGAGACCGTCGCGGCAGACTCGGCCTTGGTCATGTACAGCGGCGCGCGCCCGATCGGAACGGCCGGGTACCAGACGTTGACCATCAGCTCGCGCCGCTTCTCCGGCACCCAAGGGTCGGCTCGCCGCTGATCGGTGAGGTGCAGCGTGCGCAAGCCGATCGGAAGCGGGCCGCCCGGCGCGGGCAGCGACAGCTCCGGAGCCGCCGACGCGGCCGCCGGCACCCCCAGCAGGCCGGCGATCACCGCCACCAGGACCATGAGGGACTTCATGCCGCGACTCCCGTTCCGTATTCGACCGACGACGCGGTCAGTTCCATGTACGCCTGTTCCAGCGACGCGGTCCGTTCGGTCAGCCCGTGCACGCGGATCCCCAGTTCGTGCACCGCGTCGCCGACGAGATGAACGGGCAGGTCGTGCACCAGCAGTTCGTCCTGGTCGGTTTCCGTGGTCGCGCCGAGGGCGCGAAGCCGCTGGTCGAGGACACGCAGGTCATCGGGTGCGGGCACCCGCACCACGACCGACGTTCGCGAATTGCCCGCGATGAACTCGTCGACGGGCGCGTCGGCGAGAAGCTTTCCCTTGCCGATGACGACCAGCCGGTCGGCGGTCAGCTGCATTTCGCTCATCAGGTGGCTCGACACGAACACCGTGCGGCCCTCCTCGGCGAGGAGGCGCATCAGGTGCCGCACCCAGCGGACGCCGTCGGGGTCGAGGCCGTTCACCGGCTCGTCGAACATCAGCACGCCCGGGTCGCCCAGCAGGGCGCCGGCGATCCCGAGACGTTGCCCCATGCCGAGCGAAAACGTCCCGGCGCGTTTGCCCGCGACGTCGGTGAGGCCCACCGTCGCGAGCACTTCGTCCACCCGGCTCGCCGGGATCCCGTTGCTGCGCGCCATCGCCAGGAGGTGCTTGCCCGCGCTCCGTCCCGGATGCAGCGCCTTGGCATCCAGCAGCGCGCCCACCTCGCGCAGCGGGAACCGCAGGTCCTCGTACCGCTTGCCGTCGATGCGCACCTCGCCCGCGCTCGGCGCGTCGAGGCCGAGCGTCATCCGCATGGTCGTCGACTTGCCCGCCCCGTTGGGGCCGAGGAAACCGGTCACCTTGCCCGGCTCGACGGCGAAGGTCAGCCCGTCGACGACGGTCTTCTCGCCGTAGCGCTTCGTGAGTCCTCGAAGCGTGATCATCCGCGTCCTCCTTCGTGTCCCTGAATCCTCCGGCGCTGGGGCGGCCGGGCGCAGTGCCCCGAAGTCATCGGGCACCCCTTACTTTCGGCAGGTGCCGCTCGGCACGAGTCGCCGCGGAAAGGCACAATCGGCGCCATGACCACCCGCGAACAACGGCGCGTGAATCCGCTCGACCTGGTGATGCTCGTCCTCGCCGTGTTCTCCGTCGGGCTGCTCGCCTACGTGACGTTCTTCCCTCATTCGGAGGAGACGGCGCATCGTGTTTTCGTCATCGACACGACGGTGTGCGGGATCTTCGCGCTGGAATTCCTCTGGCGGTGGCGGCGCAACGGCTGGGAGAAGCGGTTCCCGCTGCGCAACTGGTACGAGATCCTCGGCATGATCCCCATCGCGCATCCGGCGCTGCGGGGGTTCCGGCTGCTGCGGATCATCGTGGTGCTCGTCCGGCTCGCGCGCACCGCCGACCGCGCCTTCGGGGAAAGGTTCACCCAGCGGCTGGTCGAACGGCTGTCCCGGCCGATCGTGCTCGCGATCAAGAAACCGATCACGATCGCGGTGCTCGACGAGGTCGTCAAGGTGCTGGAAACCGGGAACTATCCGCAGAACCTCGCGCGCTCACTCGGGGAGAACCAGACCCTGCTGCGGGGGATCATCGCGGAGAAGCTCAAGAACGATCCGCAGGCCGGACGGCTTTCGAAACTGCCGTTCCACGACGAAGTGGTGCGGTCGGTGATCGACACCGCGATGCGCGTGATCCTCGAAGTGCTGACCGACCCGCGGATCGACGAGTTCTTCGCGCATGTGGTGCGGGAGAACCGGGAACAGATCCGCAGTGCCGTGCAGCTGGGGCTGAACGAACGCGAGGACGACGAGGAGCTGGCGGCACAGCTGCCGACCAGGCCGCAGCATCAGCTGATGGACTGACCTCGGGAGGTCCGCCGGGTGGGCGCGGCGTTCAGCGGGTTTTCCGGCCACGGGTGTTTCGGGTAACGACCGCGAAGATCGGCGCGCACCGCCGCGTAACCGTTGCGCCAGAACGATTCCAGATCAGCGGTGACCGCCGCGGGCCGTCCGGCGGGGGAGAGCAGGTGCAGCACCACCGGGACGCCCGCCAGCTTCGGCGTCGCGAGCCAGCCGAAGGTCTCCTGCAATTTGACCGCCAGTACCGGCTGCTCACCCGAATAGTCGACCCTGATCCGCGAGCCCGACGGTACCTCCAGCCGGTCCGGCGCCAGTTCGTCCAAACGCGACGCCTCCGGCCAGGGCAGCAGTCCGCGCAGCGCGGCGCCCGCGTCCAGCGCGGTCAGATCCGATCGGCGGCGAGCGGAACCGAGATCGAGCCAGGTGTCCAAAGTGGACAAAAGGGTCGCGTCGGAGACCGCGGGCCACGGCGATCCGAGCACGCGATGCAGGAAGGAGAGCCGCTCGCGCAGCCGCTTGCCGTCGTCGGTCCAGCGCAGCAGGCCGAGCCCTTCGGTGCGCAACCCGTCCAGCAACGCGGCGCGGATCGCGTCCGGTTCGGGCGAGCGCAACGGTTTCTCCGAAAGCGTGATCGCGCCGAGCCGTCGCACCGACCGCGCCACCACGTCGCCCGAAGACCACCGCACTTCGTCTGCCGAGGACACCAGATTCGCTGCGGCGCGCACGGCGAGGTCTTCGTCCGCCGGCGCGGCCAGGCGGATGATTCCCTGCGCGCGGCCGGGATCCCGGGTCGCTTCGGCCACGGCCAGCCATTCGACGTCGGCAAGTCCGCTGCCGCGTGGCAGTTCTGCCGCGGTTCCGCCGGCCATCAGGTACACCTGCGCCCCCGCGGCACGCCGTCGCGCGAGCCGCTCGGGATGCGCCAGCGCCACGACCAGTGCCGGATCGGAGGCTTTGCCGCCGTCGGACACCAGCTGGGAAAGCCGTCGCACGTCGCGTTTCCAGCGCTCGTCACCGCGTACTCGCCGCAGCTCGGCTTCGAGGTCGGTCAGCGTGCCGCCGCTGTCCAGGAGCGCGACGACCTCGGCCGCCGAACGCGCGTTGGTCCGCTCCGCTCCGTCCAGCAACGCCCTCGCCAGCCGGGGATGCAGGCCCAGCCCGGCCATTTTCCGGCCGCGTTCGGTCACCGTGCCGTCTTCCTCGGTCGCCCCGAGCGTGGTCAGCAACGCGCGCCCGGCGGCCAGCGCACCCTCGCCGGGCGGATCCCACCAGGACAGGCCGGAGCCGTCCGGAGTGGACCAGCACGCGAGCTCCAGCGCGAACCGCGCCAGCTCGGCCGTCCGGATCTCGGGTTCGGGATAGGCGGGCAGCGACCCCTGCTCGTGCGCGGCCCAGCATCGGTACGCGCGGCCCGGCGCTTCACGTCCGGCGCGGCCGGCTCGCTGTTCCGCGACCGCGGCCGAAACGCGGACCGTCGCCAGACCGGGCAGGCCGCGCCGGTGATCGACCCGGGGCACGCGCGACAAACCGCAGTCCACCACCGCGCGTACGCCCGGCACGGTCAGGCTGGACTCGGCGACCGACGTCGAGAGCACCACCCGGCGCCGGGCGCGCGGGCGCAGCGCGTCGTCCTGGTGTGCCGCCGACAACCGCCCGTGCAAGGGCAGCACGTCGGCGTCGAGGCCGTCGAGCAGACCGCTCACCCTGGCGATCTCTCCCGTCCCTTGCAGGAAGGCGAGTACGTCACCGTCCCCTTCGGACAGTGCTTTGTGGATGACCCTGGCGACGGTCGCCTCGATCCGCTCGCCACGCGCCGGCGGGGAGTACGAGACGTCGACCGGATAGGTCCTGGCGTGCGCGGTGATCACCGGCGCGTCGCCGAGCAGGGCGGCCAGCCGTCCGGAGGCCACCGTGGCGGATGTCGCGAGCAGCCGCAGGTCGTCCCGTAACCCGGCGCGCACGTCCAGCAGCAGCGCGAGCAGCAGATCCGCGTCGAGATGGCGTTCGTGGCATTCGTCGAGCAGCACGGTCGACACCCCGGCCAGCTCGGGATCGCCCTGCACCCGCCGCACCAGCAAGCCCGACGTCACCACTTCGATCCGTGTCGACGAGGACACCTTCCGGTCACCGCGGACCGAATAACCGACCGTCTCCCCGACCCGTTCGCCCAGCAGGGACGCCATTCGCGCCGCCGCGGCCCGCGCCGCCAGCCGCCTCGGTTCGGCGACGATCACCCGGCCTGCACCGTTGTCCAGCGCGAGCGGCACCAGCGTGGTCTTGCCGGTGCCCGGGGGCGCGACGAGCACGGCGGTGCCGTGGGCGTCGAGCGCGGCTTCGAGTTCGGGCAGGACGGCGCGAACCGGCAGATCGGGAAGGGTCACTTCTCGGTGACCTGGGGCGGGGCCGGGATCCGGTAGCCGGACGGGCCGATGTTGCGGTTCAGTGATTCGAGCCATTCCCCGGACGAGATCATCTTCTGGATCGCCTTGGCCACCGCCGCCCGCCCCTCGGTGTCCTCCTTGCGCAGGCCGACACCGTACTTCTCCTTCGAGAACGGTTTGCCGACGACTCGCAGCAGTTCCGGGTTCTGTGCCACGTAACCGGCGAGGATGACGTCGTCGGTGGTCACCGCGTCGACCTGTCCGGCGAGCAGCGCGGTGACGCAGTCCTGGTAGCGCGGGTACTCGACGAGCTGGACGGCCTGCGCGAACTTGTCGCGCACCTGTTCGGCGGAGGTGGTGCCGCCCACGGCGCACAGCTTGCGGCCGTTGAGGTTCTCGGGGCCGGTGATGTCGGTCGATCGGAGGCGGACGAGCAGATCCTGGCCCGTGTCGAAATACGGCCCGGCGAAACCGACGACCTGTTTGCGTTTTTCGGTGATGGAGTAGGTCGCCACCATCAGATCCGTGATCCCCGAGGTGATGTCCGTCTCGCGCGACGACGGCCTGCTGTCGTGCCAGGTGATGTGATCCTCGTCGACCCCCAATTCGCCCGCGACGTACTTGGCCACGTCGACGTCGAAACCGACGTACCGGCCGTCCATCGTCCGCCGGGAAAGACCCGGCTGGTCGAAGCGGATGCCGATGGTGAGCTTGTTGGACGCGACGGCGCGCGCGACGAGGGAATCCGACGGACCGGCCTCGTCGCCGCAGGCCGCCGCTGTGACCAGCATCAAGCAGGCCATCAGCAGGGCGCGTCCCCTCATCGGGTGCCTCCGTCCGCCGCCTCACGTTGTTCTCAGGGTCGGCGGTTAGCCTAGGCCCGTGCGTAGACCGCCCCAAGTCGTACTCGACGCCGTGGGCACACTCGCCCGGCTCGGACTGGCCGCCGTCTGGTTGGTCTCCGGAGCGCTGAAGATCAGCGATCCGGGGCAGACCTACATCGCGGTCCAGGCTTTCGACGTCCTGCCGGACGGGCTCGTCCGCCCGGTCGCGATCGGGATGCCGCTCGTCGAACTGGCGCTCGGCCTGTTCCTGCTCGCCGGATTCGTGACCCGGTGGGTGTCGGTGCTGTCGGTGCTGCTGCTCGCGGTGCTCATCGCCGCGATCGCCCAATCCTGGGCGCGCGGGCTGAGCATCGATTGCGGCTGCTTCGGCGGTGGCGGTCAGATCGCCGCGGATCAGACGCAGTATCCGCAGGAGATCGCCAGGGATCTCGGATTCGCGCTCTTGGGTGTGTGGCTGATCGTGCGGCCGCGGACCTGGCTGTCGGTGGACGGCTGGCTCGGGAACTCCGGGGCCCCTGCCGACGACGACTATGTGGGTATCGCTGAAGGGAACGAATAATCGTGGGTGGAGCTGAGCGCAACGCTCGGAAACGCAAGCAGCAGCAGACCGCGGCGCGCTCGGTGGCACAGGCCAGGGGCGTCGCGGGCGGCGACAAGAAGAAGGTCGTCGCGATCACCGTCGCGGTGGTCGTCCTCGCCGCGCTGGTGATCGGTGGCGTGATCTGGACGACGTCCAGCAAGGACAGCACCGAGGGCAAGGTGATCGGGGCACAGCCGACCGCGTCGGCGCCCGGTGTCGTCGAGAAGCGCGAGGGGGCGGCCGTGGTCGTCGGCAAGCCCGAGGCGACGAAGACCGTCGACATCTACGCCGACTTCCTCTGCCCGGTCTGCAAGCAGTTCGAAGAGTCGTTCAAGGGGCAGATCGAGGAGCAGGTGAACAACGGGACCCTGCAGGTCCGGTATCACATGCTGCCGATGCTCAACCAGCGCTCCGACCCGCCGGGTTACTCGCTGGACTCCGCCAACGCCTCGCTCGCCGCGGCCGACGCGGGCAAGTTCGTCGCCTTCCATGACGCGCTGTTCAAGGACCAGCCGGAGGAAGGCGGTCGCGGGTTCGACAAGGCGCAGCTGATCAAGCTCGGCCAGGACGTCGGCATCACCGACCCGGCTTTCGCGCTCAAGGTCAACAGCGGCGCTTACGACCAGGAGATCCAGGACGCGTACAAGAAGATCTCGACGGACCCGTCGCTGCAGCAGGACTTCGGCAACGGCCCCGGTTTCGGCACGCCGACCGTGACCGCGAACGGGCAGGTCGTGAAGCTGGAGCAGGACTGGGTGCAGAAGGTCGTCGGCTAGCTTTCCCCGTGAAGGCCCCCTTCCCTCGGCTCAGCCGAGGGAAGGGGGCCTTCACGCTGTTCGGGGTCGAGGGGGCGGCCGGGGTGGTAGCAAAGGTCCCTTGCTCCCTTTCCGCAGGTCAGGGGCGCGAATCGGCGGCGACGGCGGCGAAGGCGTGTACGCGGGCCGTCTCCGCGGAGCGCGGCCAGACGAGGCCCCACTCGACGTCGGGGGAGCCGGCGAAGGGCACGAAGCGGATTCGCGGGTGGCTGAAGTACTCCCGCGCATGAGCGGCGAGCGGGCAGATGCCGGCGCCGGTGGCGATCGCGGCGAGCAGCTCCTGAAAGGTCGCGAAGGGCTTGCCCCGGGTCACGAGGTGCCCGGCCGGCGTCAGCCACTGCCGGGGCTCCTCGATCCAATACGGCTCCGGCGGATGCGCCGCGCGAAGGACGGTGTCGCGGGCGAGGTCGTCGAGGGTCACGGACTTCCGCCGTGCGAAAGGGTGTTTCGATGACATCGCGAGCACCATCGGTTCGGTGTGCACGACCGGTCCGGTCGTGAGCTCCGGTTCGTCGGCCGGAAGCAGGGTCACCAGGACGTCGACCTCACCCGATCGCAGCATCGCGAACGGGTCGGCGAAGTCGGCCTCGCGGATGAGCAGTTCGGTGTCCGGGTAGCGCTGCCGGAACCGGTCCAGGAGGTCTTCGATCAGGTCGGCGACGCCGGGAGCTTCGAAACCCAGCCGCAGCACGCCGCCGATCCCGCGTCCGGCCGCGATCGCGCGGTCGATGCCTTCGTGCAGCGCACGGTAGGCGGGGCCGAGGTCGTCGCGCAGCCGTTCACCGATCGGCGTGAGCCGGACCCGCCGGCTGGTGCGGGCGAACAGCGGCGCGCCGATCCGGCGTTCCACCTGTTTGATCGTCTGGCTCACCCGCGCCTGCGAGACGTGCAGGCGTTCCGCGGTGCGGCCGAAATGCAGTTCGTCGGCCAACGCCAGGAAGATCTCGATGTCCCGCAGTTCCATAATCTCCAGGTTATCGATACGGGCCGATGCCGGTCAGCGGGAACCGTCTTCTTCGGAGGCCTGGTGCTTTGTCATGTGTTAATTCAAGATATGAACTTACACACTTCCGGCATGGGTGGTGAGGATGAGGAGATTCGCGGTCCAGCTCGCTCTGCTGTTCGTTTCCTGTCTCGCGCTGGCGTTGGCGCCGGCGACGGCGCAGGCGGCTCCCGCGTTCCAGGTGTTGGCCTTCTCTAACGGCACCTACGACGCGGCGCACATCAGTTTCGTCAAGGAAGCCAACCAGTGGTTCCCGAAAACCGCTTCGCAGAACAACTTCGGCTACACCGCTACCAACGACTGGAACCGGCTGAACTCGCTACAGCCTTCGCAGTACCAGGTCGTGCTGTTCCTCGACGACCTTCCGCAGACTGCGGCGCAGCGTTCGGGCTTCGAGCGGTACATGAACGCGGGCGGCGCCTACTTCGGCTTCCACGTGGCGGCGTTCACCACCAATCCGTCTACTTGGGATTGGTATCACAACCGGTTCCTCGGCACGGGTGCGTTCAAGTCCAACACCTGGGGGCCGACGACGGCGACGCTGAAGGTGGAGAACAGGCCGCATCCGTCGACCACGCGGCTGCCCGCGGCCTTCACCTCGTCGGTGAGCGAGTGGTACGCCTGGAACAGCGACCTCCGGAGGAATCCGGACATCCGGATCCTCGCGTCGGTGGATCCGGTGAGCTTCCCGCTCGGGACCGATCCGAACCAATCCTGGTACAGCGGGTACTACCCGATCCTCTGGACCAACACCAAGTACAAGATGCTGTACGCCAACTTCGGGCACAACAAGATGAACTACGAGACGAATCAGCCGCTTTCGTCGACCTTCGCGAGTGAGGTGCAGAACCGCTTCGTCATCGACGGTCTGCTGTGGCTCGGCGGAAGGCAAAGCGCACGACGATGAGCAGGGCCAGCCGGGCCAGGTTCGCGCGGTGCCATTTCCTGGCCAATTGCTCGCGTCGGATCCGGTCCGGCTGGTCCCTCAGCAGCGTCAGATTGACCGAGCGGACGAGGTGGACCGTTATGCCGGTGGCGGCGATCGTCCCCGCGGCGGCGGTGACGATCGCGCGCCGGTCGCCGCCGTCTTGCCAACCGCCGGTGAGCGCCAGGGCCGTCGACGCGAGTGTCGCCGGCGCGGCCGGAATGAAGTAGCGCGCGGGGCTGCCCGGGGCGAGGAGCCCGGGGGCGCGTTCGCCGGTGAGGCGAGGGACGTCGACGACCGCTTCGTAGAGGTTGCCGAAGAACCAGTGGGCGTGGCCGACCGTGGCGATCCGGGCCCAGAGGCCGGTCTTGACCTGCATGGACCCAGATTGCCACAGCGGCGGTCGTCGACGTGGTAGCAAAGGTCCCTTGCTACTCCTCGATGGCACCGCCGACCGACCGCAGGTGCTGCCGGAACGTCAGCGAAGGCGACTTCGCGCGCTCCGTGAGGAAGTCGGCGAAGCGCACCTGCTCGCGAAGCGACTCTCCGGCACGGATCCGGTCGGCCTGGAGCCGCTCGGTGTCGCGGATGCCCTCGGCGCGGTCCAGGACCTCGTCCGCCCGGTCGGCCGCGACGAACAGGACGCCGTCCTCGTCGCCGAACACGAGGTCTTCCCGTGTCACCGTCCACTCGCCGACGACGGCCGATTCGAGCGCGTCGGCCGGGCGGGCGGAGACCGAGAGCGGACCGGTCGGGATCGAGCCGAGGCTGAACACCGGAAGCCCGATCTTCTTGATGTCGGCGGTGTCGCGATGCAGCCCCCAGATGACGACGCCGCTCAGCCCGGCGGCCTCGGCTTCGAGTACCGCGAGGTCCCCGACGCAGCTCTCGTCGAGCCTGCCGCCGTTGTCGACGACGAGGACGTCGCCGGGGTTCGCGGTTTCGTACGCCTCCAGGAAGACGTCGACGCTGCCGACGTGCCGGGCGGGGGAGACCCGTCCGGCCACGCGGCCGCCGGGCACGACCGCGTGTGTACCGGCGGGCGCGCACCGGACCGGGACGCCGGCGCGGACGCAGCCGTCGGTCAGATGCGCGGTGGTCAGCAGGGAGAACCGCTGCCGAAGCTCCTCGGGATCCATACCTCGACTTTAGCGGCACGTGCGCTAAGTAACATCCGTGCAGACCTGTATGTAAGGGGTTGATAAATACAGTCCTGTCTGTATCTTCAGTTTCAACAGCAACGACAAGGAGCGTCGTGGTGGCCAACAAGGTGTACGTCGTCGGCGTGGGCATGACGAAGTTCGAGAAACCCGGACGCCGCGAGGGCTGGGATTACCCGCAGATGGCCAAGGAGTCCGGGACCAAGGCGCTCGAAGACGCCGGGATCTCCTTCGACGAGGTGCGGCAGGCCTACGTCGGTTACGTCTACGGCGAGTCGACCTCGGGGCAGCGCGCGGTCTACGAACTGGGCATGACCGGGATCCCGGTGGTCAACGTCAACAACAACTGCTCGACCGGGTCGACCGCGTTGTACCTGGCCGCGGAGGCGATCCGGGGCGGTCGCGCGGACTGCGCGCTCGCGCTGGGCTTCGAGAAGATGCAGCCTGGATCACTCGGCTCGACCTATGACGACCGCGAGCAGCCGATGGGCAGGCACCTCCAGGCGCTCGCGGAGATCTCCGAGGTGCTCTTCCCTCCCGCGCCGTGGATGTTCGGCGCGGCGGGCCGTGAGCACATGAAGACCTACGGCACCACCGCCGAGCACTTCGCCAAGATCGGCGAGAAGAACCACCGGCACTCGGTGAACAACCCGTACGCGCAGTTCCAGGAAAGCTATTCGTTGCAAGACATCCTGGACTCGCGGATGATCTACGACCCGCTGACCAAGCTCCAGTGTTCACCGACGTCGGACGGCTCGGGCGCGGCGATCCTCGCCAGCGAGTCCTTTGTGGACTCGCACGGGCTGGCGGGGCAGGCCGTCGAGATCGTCGGGCAGGCGATGACCACCGACTTCGCCAGCACCTTCGACGGCACCGCGAAGAACATCATCGGCTACGACATGAACGTCCAGGCCGCGCGCCAGGTGTACGACCAGGCCGGGCTCGGCGCGGAGGACTTCCAGGTCATCGAGCTGCACGACTGCTTCTCCGCCAACGAACTCCTCCTCTACGAAGCGCTCGGGCTCTGCGCCGAAGGGGAGGCCGGGAAGCTCGTCGACTCCGGAGACACCACCTACGGCGGGAAGTGGGTCGTCAACCCGTCCGGCGGGCTGATCTCCAAGGGACACCCGCTCGGCGCCACCGGACTCGCGCAGTGCGCGGAACTCACCTGGCAGCTGCGCGGGACCGCGGACAAACGCCAGGTCGACGGCGTCCAGGCCGCGCTGCAGCACAACATCGGACTCGGCGGCGCCGCCGTCGTCACCGCCTACCAGCGCGCCGAGCGCTGACCCCGAAAGGAAGAACCATGGGCAAGATCAGTGCCTCCGTCGAACTCCCCGCCGCTCCCGGCAAGGTGTGGGCGGAGTTCTCCAACCCCAACAACTTCGAGAAGTGGCTGACCATCCACACCAAGTGGAAGGGCGAGGTCCCGGCGGAGTTCTCCAAGGGAGCACAGGCTTCCGAGGTCGTCACGATGCTCGGGATGCCCAACACCATCACCTGGACGGTCGACGAGTTCGAGGCGCCGTCGAAGCTGGCGATCTCCGGGACCGGGATGGCCGGGGTGAAGGTCAAGTTCGAGCTGTCGGTGGAGGCCTCCGGCGAAGGTTCGCTCGCCAGCATCGACGCGGAGTTCGCCGGCCAGATGATCGTCGGCGCGCTCGGCAAGGCCGTCGAGAAGGACGGCAAGAAGAACCTCGACGCCTCCCTCGAGAACTTCAAGGCGCTGGTCTCGTGACCGAGCGGTTCGACCCCGGCGGGCTCGGCAAGTGGACCGGCGAGTCGCGGTTCGAGGTCACCCGCGAGCGGCTGATCGAGTACGCGAAGGCCACCAACGATCCGATCCCGGCGCACCTCGCCGGTGACGTCGCGAGCCCCGTGTTCGCGATCGTGCCGGTGTTCGAGTCGCTGATGGAACCCGCGCTGGAGGTCGTCCCGGTCGGCCTGTTCGGCCGGATCGTGCACGGGGAGCAGGAATTCCGGTTCCACCGGCCGATCCGGCCCGGCGACCAACTCGTGTCACGGGCGCGGATGACCGGCTACGAAGGGCTGAAGAACGGCACCCGCGGCACCGTCCACCTCGAATGCCGGACCGACGACGGCGACCTGGTCAACGAGCAGTACGTGACGCTGTTCGTACGCGGATTCGACACCGGCGAGACGCGGGGCGAACTCGGGCCGGAGCACAAGTTCGACGAAGGCCTGCGTGCGCGGGCGCCGGTGGCGAAGGTCAGCCAGCACGTCGACGACGATCAGACGTACCGGTACGCGCCCGCCGCCGGCGACCCCATGCCCATCCATCTCGACGAAGAGGTCGCGAAGGATTCGGGGCTGCCGGGGATCATCGCGCACGGCCTGTGCACCATGGCGTTCACCTCGTGGGCGCTGCTGACCGAGGTCGCCGGGTCCGATGTGGACAGACTGAAGCGATTCGCCGTCCGGTTCGCCAAACCGGTGCTGCCCGGCCAGGACCTGACGACGTCCATCTGGAGCGCGGGTGGCGGGAGCTACGCGTTCGAAACCACCGTCGGCGAGACCGTCGTGATCAAAGACGGTCTCGCGGAATTCGCGGAGTAGGAGCAAAGCCATGGGAGCACTCGACGGGCGTGTCGCCGTCATCACCGGCGCCGGACGCGGGATCGGCCGCGAGCACGCGCTGCTGTTCGCGCGGGAGGGCGCGAGCGTCGTGGTCAACGACCTCGGCGGGGCGAACGACGGCAGCGGCAGCGACGCCGGGCCAGCACAGGAGGTCGTCGACGAGATCCGCGCGGCGGGCGGGAAGGCCGTGGCGAACACGGCCAACGTCGCCGAGTGGGCGGGCGCCGCCGAACTGGTGACGCAGGCGGTGGACGAGTTCGGCAAGCTCGACGTCGTCGTGAACAACGCCGGCATCCTGCGCGACGCGTTCCTCGCCGGGCTTGAGGAGTCCCAATGGGATTCCGTGATCGCCGTGCATTTGAAGGGGCACGCGGCGGTGCTGCGGCACGCGGCCGCGTACTGGAAGACCGCGAGCAAGGCCGGTGAGCCGGTGGCGGGCTCGGTGATCAACACCGCTTCGGCGTCCGGGACCACGCTGCCGAATGCCGGGCAGGCGAACTACGGCGCGGCGAAGGCGGGGATCGCGGCGCTGACCCTGGTCGCCGCCGAGGAACTGGAGCGCTACGGCGTGCGGGTCAACGCGATCGCGCCGATCGCGCGCACACGGCTCACCCTGGCGACGCCGGGGATGGGCGCGATCTTCGCCCAGGAGGTGGAAGAAGGGGAGTTCGACGCGTTCTCCCCGGCGAACATCTCGCCGCTGGTGGCCTACCTCGCGACCGAGAAATGCCCGCTCACCGGCAAGGTGTTCGCGGTGCAGGGCGGCGCGATCTCCGAACTCGCGGGCTGGCACGACGTCAAGGTGATCGAAACCGAGGCAGCCTGGGAGATCGACGACATCGCCGCGAGGCTGCCGTGATCGAGTGGTCCGAGACCGAACTGCTGATCCGGGACGCGATCCGCGAGTTCATCGACAAGGAGATCCGGCCGCACCTCGACGCGCTGGAAAGCGGGGCACTGCCGCCGTACGACATCATCCGGAAGATGTTCGCGTCCTTCGGCATCGACGCGCTCGCGCGGGAATCGGTGTCGAAACTGCTGTCCGGGGAGCGCGGGTCCGGCGGCGGTCTGGCATTCGGTGGGCAGGAGGCGATGGCGCTCATCGCGGTGAGCGAACTGGCCGGGGTCAGTCTCGGCATCGTCGCTTCGCTCGGTGTGAGCATCGGGCTGACCGCGCAGACGATCCTGACCAAGGGCACGCAGGCGCAGAAGGAACGGTGGCTGCCCGGGCTGGCGACGTTCGAGAAGGTCGGCGCGTGGGCGATCACCGAACCGGACTCGGGCTCGGACGCTTTCGGCGGGATGAAGACGTCGGTGCGGCGCGACGGTGACGAGTACGTCCTCAATGGACAGAAGACGTTCATCACCAACGGCCCTTATGCCGACACGATCATCGTGTACGCGAAACTCGACGACGGCTCGGATGTGCGGGACCGCAAGGTGCTGACGTTCGTGCTGGACAAGGGCATGCCCGGGCTCACGCAGGGCAAGCAGTTCAAGAAGATGGGCATGATGTCGTCCCCGACCGGCGAGCTGTTCTTCAGCGACGTCCGGCTCGGACGGGACCGGCTGCTCGGCGGATCCGAGACCGGCCGCGACGGCGACAGCAAGGCCGAGGTGAAGTCCGGGTTCGCCGTCGAGCGGATCGGTGTCGCGGCGCTGGCGCTCGGGATCATCAACGAATGCCACCGGTTGTGCGTGGACTACGCGAAGAACCGGAAGCTGTGGGGGCAGGAGATCGGGCGGTTCCAGCTGATCCAGCTCAAGCTGGCGAAGATGGAGGTCGCGCGGATCAACGTGCAGAACATGGTGTTCCAGCTGATCGAGACCATGCGCGCGGGCAAGATGCCGACGCTGGCCGAGGCCTCGGCGATGAAGCTGTACTCGTCGGAGGCGGCCACCGAGGTGGCGATGGAGGCCGTGCAGCTGTTCGGCGGGAACGGGTACATGGCGGAGTACCGGGTGGAGCAGCTGGCGAGGGACGCGAAGTCGCTGATGATCTACGCGGGCAGCAACGAGATCCAGGTGACGCACATCGCGAAGGGCCTCTTGGGCCCTCGCGTTTAGTCCTCTGAATGCGGTGGGGCGGGCGGCAGGGGGAGCAAGGGACCTTTGCTACCACGCGGGGGCCGGCTTCCCGACGGACTGCACCGGGTCCAACCGGACGACACGCGTGCCTGGACGGACGACACGCGTGATCAGGTGGACGACACGCGTGCTTGGAGGCGTAACTCGCGTGATTGCAGGCGTAACTCACGTGATTGGAGGCGTAACTCACGAGGTGCGCGAGTTACGGCTCCAAGCACGCGAGTCTCGTGCTCAAGCACGCGAGTTACGTGCTCGATCACGTGAGTTACGCGGTCGATCACGCGGGGGCGGGGTCAGTCTCGTTCGATGAGGTGACCGACGACCTCGGGGCCGGGGTGGGCGTGGCCGGAGCCGTCGCGGCGGACGTCGACTTCGGGCAGCTCCACCGGGTCACCGGTGCGCGAGGCGCCGGCGGGACGCGGGCCGATCCAGCCGACGACCAGCCGCGTCTCGCCCTTGAGGAACCGCTGCGCCCGGACACCGCCGGTCGCGCGGCCCTTGGCCGGGTACTCGCTGAACGGGGTCACCTTCACGCTCGCGCCGGTCGCGGTGACGACCAGCGGCTCACCGTGTTCGGCGTCGTCGGTGCGGATCGCGCCGAAGAAGACCACTTCCGCCTCGCCGCGCACGGCGATCCCGGCCATACCGCCGCCCTTGAGACCCTGCGGCCGCACGAGCGAAGCGGCGTAGCGCAGCAGCGACGCTTCGGACGTCAGGAACGCCAGCGTCTCGTTGCCGTCGGTGAGCCAGGTGGCGCCGACGACCTCGTCGCCGTCCTTCAGGCTGATCACGTCGAACTCGTCCGAGCGGACCGGCCACTCCGGCGCGCACACCTTCACGACGCCGTGCTTCGTGCCGAGCGCTAGCCCAGGGGAACCGGCCGCCTGTTCACCGAGCGGGGCCACGCCGATGACGCGCTCGCCCTTCTCCAGCGGCACCAGTTCCTTCGCGGCCATCCCGCCGCGCAGCGACACCGTGCCCGCCTGCTCGGGCAGCACCGGCAGCGGCAGCACGTCGGTCTTGAACGCGCGGCCGCGGTTGGTCACCAGCAGCACCTGCCCGCGGGCGGTCGAATGGACCACGGCGGACACCGAGTCGTGTTTGACGCGGCCGTTGCGGCGCCGCACCTCCGACGCCTCCTCCGACTCCGCCGCCGTCCGCGCGACCAGCCCGGTGGCCGACAGGATCACCTGGCACGGGTCGTCCGCGACCTCCAGCGGCCCCGACGGCTTCGACGCGGCGAGGACCTCCTTGAGGTCACCGTCGATCAGCGCGGTGCGGCGTTCGGCGGGGGAGTCCTTCGCGACCTTGGCCAGCTCGGCCGAGACGACCTTCTTCAGCACCGACTCGTCGTCGAGGATCTTCGACAGCTCGGCGATCTCGTCGCGAAGCTTGTCCTGCTCGGATTCGAGCTCGATCCGGTCGTACTTCGTGAGCCGTCGCAGCGGGGTGTCCAGGATGTAGGTCGCCTGGATCTCCGAGAGCTTGAACCGCTTCATCAGGCCGTCCTTCGCGGCCGCGGCGTTCTCGCTCTCGCGGATCAGCTTGATCACCTTGTCGATGTTGAGCAGGGCGATCAGCAGGCCGTCGACCAGGTGCAGACGCTCTTCGCGCTTGCGGCGCCGGTACCGCGTGCGGCGGGTGACGACCTCGTAGCGGTGGTTGAGGAAGACCTCCAGCAGCGCCTTGAGCCCCAGCGTCTGCGGCTGCCCGTCCACCAGCACCAGGTTGTTGATGCCGAACGACTGCTCCAGCGGCGTGAGCCGGTACAGATCCGCCAGCAACGCCTGCGGGTTCACCCCGACCTTGCACTCGATGACCAGCCTGGTGCCGTTCTCGCGGTCGGTGAGGTCCTTGACGTCGGCGATGCCGGTGAGCCGCTTGGACTTGTTGACCTCGTCGGTGATCTTCTCGATCACCTTCTCCGGGCCGACGCCGTACGGGAGCTCGGTGATGGTGATGGCCTGACGGCCGCGGCTGCCTTCCAGCGGCCCGGTCTCGGCGCTGGCGCGCATCCGCACGACGCCACGGCCGGTCTCGTACGCGCGGCGGACCTCGTCCAGCCCCAGCAGCGAACCACCGGTCGGCAGGTCGGGACCCGGGACGAACTCCATCAGCTTGTCCAGCGTGGCGTTCGGGTGGTTGATCAGCCACCGCGCCGCGCCGATGACCTCGGTCAGGTTGTGCGGGATCATGTTGGTCGCCATTCCGACCGCGATCCCGGAAGTGCCGTTGACCAGCAGGTTCGGGAAGGCCGCGGGCAGCACGGACGGCTCTTCGAGCGAGCCGTCGTAGTTCGGCCGGAAGTCGACGGTGTCCTCGCCGAGCTCGCCGACCAGCAACATCGCCTCGGGGGAGAGCCGCGCCTCGGTGTACCGCGAGGCGGCCGGGCCGTCGTCGGGGGAACCGAAGTTGCCGTGCCCGTCGACCAGCGGGACGTTGAGCGAGAAGTCCTGCGCGAGCCGGACCATGGCGTCGTAGATCGCCGTGTCGCCGTGCGGGTGGTACTTGCCCATCACGTCACCGACCACGCGGGACGACTTCACGTACGCGTGCGTCGGCCGGTAGCCGTTCTCGTTCATCGAGTACATGATCCGGCGGTGCACCGGCTTCAGCCCGTCCCGCGCGTCCGGGAGCGCCCGCGAGTGGATGACCGAGTACGCGTACTCCAGGTACGAATCCTCGATCTCCGTCTTCAGCGAGTTGTCGAAGACGTTCGCGCCGGGCTGGTCGAACGCTGACGGGTCGACCTTGGTGGTGGTGCCCTTACGGCGTGCCATTGCTCAAAGCTCCTTGAATAGCAGCGAAATCAGGCGTCGATGGCTTCGCGGTCGACCCGGTCGGAGGATTCGACCAGCCAGTTGCGGCGCGGCTCGACCTTCTCGCCCATCAACAGTTCGAGCGCGTTCTCCGCGGCTTCGACGTCGTCGAGGGTGATGCGGCGGACCGAGCGGGTGGCCGGGTTCATCGTGGTGTCCCACAGTTCGTCCGCGTCCATCTCGCCGAGACCCTTGAACCGCGGCACCGGCGTGACGATCTGCTTGCCCGCCCGCTCCAGCTCCGCGAACTTGGTCTCCATCTCCTTCTGGGTGAAGGTGAAATGGGTTTCCGGATTGCGGCCCTTGGTGACCAGTTTGTGCAGCGGCGGCATCGCGGCGTAGAGCCTGCCGTCCTCGATGACCGGCCGCATGTACTTGGCGAACAGGGTGATCAGCAGCGTGCGGATATGCGAACCGTCGACGTCCGCGTCGGCCATCAGGATCACCCGGCCGTAGCGCATGGTCGACAGGTCGAACGTGCGTCCGCTGCCCGCGCCGAGCACCTGCACGATCGAGGCGATCTCGGCGTTCTTCAAGGTGTCGCCGAGCGACGCCTTCTGGACGTTGAGGATCTTGCCGCGCAAGGGAAGCAGCGCCTGGTACTCCGACACGCGCGCCATCCGAGCCGAACCGAGCGCGCTGTCCCCCTCGACGAGGAACAGCTCACTGCGGGAGACACCGGTGGTGCGGCAGTCGACGAGCTTCGGCGGCATGGCCGCGCCTTCGAGCGCGGTCTTGCGCCGGGCGGCGTCCTTCTGCTGCTTCTGGGTGAGCCGGACGCGTGCCGCGTCGACCACCTTCTGCAGCACGATCTTCGCCTCGGACTTGGTCTTGCGCTCTTCGGTCCAGGCGCGGACGTGTTTGTCGACGATGCCCTGGATGACGCGGGTGATACCGGCGGTGGACAGCTCGTCCTTGGTCTGCGAGGTGAACTGCGGCTCCGGCAGCCGGACGTGGACGACCGCCGTCATGCCTTCGAGCACGTCCTCGACGGTCGGCATGTCCTCCTTGGGCTTGAGCAGCCCGCGGGTTTTGGAAATGGCGTCCTGCAAGGCTTTCAGCACCGCGCGGTCGAAACCGCGGCGGTGGGTGCCGCCGTGCACGTTGCGGATGGTGTTGGTGAAGCACTCCACCGTGCGCTCGTAGCCGGTGCCCCAGCGCAGCGCGACCTCGACCTCCGCGTGACGCACCACATTGGACTGCATGACACCGCTGGCGTCGGCCGCGTTCTCCTTGTACGTGCCCTCACCGTTGATGATCAGCGTGCCGCAGACGGGTTTTTCACTGTCCGGGGCGAGGAAATCGACCATGTCGGCGAGACCGTTGGGGAAGTGGAAGGTCTCTTCGCTGATCGAATCGTCCACGGCGGTGCGCAGCACGTACGTGACGCCGGGGACGAGGAACGCGGTGTTGCGCATCTTCGCGCGGACGCCTTCGACGTCGAGCGCGGCGCCGCTTTCGAAGTAACGCGAGTCGTACCAGTACCGGATCGACGTGCCGGAACGCTCGCCGCGCTTCATCTTGCCGGTGACGTTCAAGCCGGATTTGCGGGTGAACTTCGCCTTCGGGCCGGGCCCGTCGAACACGCCGGGGACGCCGTGCGCGAAGGACATCTGGTGGACCTTGCCGCTCTGCTTCACCGTGACGTCGAAGCGATGCGACAGCGCGTTCACCGCCGAGGCGCCGACGCCGTGGAGGCCACCGGAGGTCTTGTAGCCGGAGCCACCGAACTTGCCGCCCGCGTGCAGCCTCGTCAGCACCAGCTCGACACCCGACAGGCCGGACTTGGCGTGCGTGCCGGTGGGGATGCCGCGGCCGTCGTCGTCGACCTGGACGCTGCCGTCGGCGTGCAGGGTGACCACGATCTTCGTGGCGTGACCCGCCACACCCTCGTCGGTCGAGTTGTCGACGACCTCGGAGAACAGGTGGTTGATGCCGCGGCTGTCGGTGGAACCGATGTACATCCCGGGGCGCTTGCGGACCGCTTCCAGACCCTCGAGATGCGTCAGGTCGTCGGCCCCGTACAGGGTCTCAGCAGTCACTGGGTACTTCTCCTGGAGTCATGGCTCGCGAACTAGCTCGTGGAGGTGGTGTTCAACGCGACACCGTACTGGAGGATATCCGTCCCCTCCGACAGCTTCGTCCTCCCGAGCCTCCGGTGTGGCGCATCACGCCGTCCCGATGGCCGGGTCACGGCTGGGGAAAGCTGCTTCCTCAGGGCTCGGACGAGGCGTTATCGTTCCCGGTGTCACACGGTGACGGGGGGAAGAAGGTGGCCGTCGGAACCGGTCCCACACGCGTCTCGACCGCACAACGCGTCGTGAGTCTCTGGTATTTCGTGGTGGTCGTCGGGTCGTTCGGCATGCTCGCGCTGGTACCGGTCGCGCACGCCGCGATCCGCCTGCGGCGAGCCGCCCTCTGGCTGTTCGTGCTGGGCTACGGCGGCGTCGCCGTGGCGATGCTGCTCCTGCTCGAACGGGCGGCGGCGGAGGGCGAGTCCGAGGCGATGCTCTCGTTCGCCTGGCTCGTCGGCACGATCCTCCTGGTCACCGTGGCCTGTGTCCATCTCGCCCTGCTGCGGAGGAAGATCCTCTATCCGCCGCCGACGGCGTGGGTCGAGTCCGGTATGCACTGCGGGCTGTTCTCGATCGACATCGCCGGTTTCGGCCAGGTCGGGCGCAGCAGCGAGGTCTTCGTCCAGGTCCGGAGGATGCTCTTCGGCATGCTGGCCGAAGCCTTCGAGACCAGCGGGATCGCCTGGGACGCCTGCCTGAAACGCGACACCGGGGACGGCATGATCGTCGTGGTACCGCCGCATTTCCCGAAGTTCCGCCTGGTGTATCCGCTGCTTTCGAGGCTGGCCGGGGAACTGGCCAGGTACAACGTCGTCGCCGGGCCCGGCCCGCGGATCCGGGTGCGGGTGGCGATCCACGCCGGCGAGATCGCGCTCGACGAATACGGCGTGACGGGACGGCCGAAGGTGCTGCTCGCCAGGCTGCTCGATTCGCGGGTGCTGCGGGACGCGCTCGCCGACGCGCCGGAGGGGTCTCCCGTCGTGGTCCTCGTCTCGGACCGGTTCCACGAGGACGTCCAGGACCAGGGCGGCCCCGGTCTCGACACGATGAGCTACCGGCAGGTGCTCGTGCACGAGAAGGAGACCGAGGTCCGCGCCTGGCTGCACGTTCCGGGGCTCAGAGAGCTGCCGTGAGAACCTCCAGCGCGCTGTGCTGGCGGGCGGCGTCGATCTTGTCGACCGGCCCGGCCCAGCGCAGGCCGTGCTGATCGAGCGAGGTGCGGTTGTTCGCGATCGTCGCGTTCGCCTGGCGCGTCAGGTAAGCGCGGTACGGCCTGCCCGACAGCGCCCGGTCCAGCTCGCCGAGGCCTCTGGCGTACGCGCCCTTGAAGGACGGCCCGTCCGCGCCGCAGTCACCGGACTCGCACGGGTCGCGCAGGATGCCGTTCGAGTGCAGCAGTGACGTCGTGGTGGAGGCGTCCGCGAGCCGCCGGGCGGTGGCGAGCAGGGCGGCGTCGCCGGTCGCGCGGTTCAGTTCGACCAGCGCGCCGAGGACGATGCCCTGGTTGTAGCTCCAGACGGCTTGCCCGTTGTTGACGCAGGAGGAGTTCAGGCCGTCGTTGACCAGGCCGGCGTCGTTGATCATGCCGCTCGCGCGGAACCAGTCCCAGACCTCGCGTGCCCGTGCGAGCTGGAGCGTGTCGCCGGGGAGGCGGTTGTGCAGTGACGCCGCCACCTTGACGTACAGCTCGTTGGTGACGGCGTTCTTGTACGTCTTCGCCGTCGACCACCAGAGGCCGCCGCCGCAGGTCCCGTCGCGGTAGGAGTACATGTAGTCCGCCGCGATGACGGCGGTGTCGAGGTATCTGCGGTCCTTGGTCAGGTCGTAGGCGCGGATCCAGGCGAGTGCCCACCAGCCGGTGTCGTCGATGTATTCGTTGGTGAAGTTGTCGCCGCGGTTGCGGTCGAAGGTGTTTCCGATGACGTAGCGGTAGTTCTGCGAGCCGGTGCGGGTGCTGTAGTCGAGGATCGCGGTGAGCGCGTTCGCCGAGTTCCACCAGCCCGTGGTCTGCCAGAGTCCCGTGCCGTTGTCGTAGAACTGCATGAGCGCGGTGGCCGCGGCTTCGGCGCGGTCCTTGGCGGCGACCGTGGTGCGGAACCACGGCGTGCAGGCGATTTCCGGCCGGTTGCCCGCCTTTCCGCAGGCGCGCAGGGCGCCGAAGCGGTGAGTGGCGGGGTCGTCGACGTTGAACATCAGGGTGCGCCAGCCGCGTTGGCCGGACGGGATCTTCGTGTCGCCGATCCGGCTGTCGCCCGCCCAGGTGCGGCCGCCGTCGAAGGAGCGGTCGAGCCAGACCTCGTCGCCGGGGTCGCCGTCGCCGATGCTGCCCCAGCCCATGTTGTCGCCGTCGGAGAGGTGCAGCGTGATGGCGCGGCCCCAGACGGACGCCGTGCCGGGTCTTCTTTCGCCGACGGCCAGTGCGGGGTCGCGGCTGTCGCAGTACTTGGCGCAGATCGTCGCCGCGACGGTGGGTTCGGGAGTGGTGGTGGCCGGCGCGAGAGCGAATGTCAACGTTGTCACAAGCAGGGAAGTGAGCCACATGGATTCGAGTGTGGGGGCGGTCACTTCGCGGGTGGATCAAGTCCACCCTTTCAGCTCGCGCCGATGGTCTGGAATACTTCTTGCGCGCGTGAGGTTGAACGCTCAAGCAACAACAACCCGGCTTAGGGAGCAGGTCATGCAGTTCGGAATCTTCACGGTGGGCGATGTGACGACCGACCCGACCACCGGGGAGGCGCCCAGCGAGTACGAGCGGATCAAGGCGATGGTGCGCATCGCGCTCAAGGCCGAAGAAGTCGGCCTCGACGTCTTCGCGACCGGCGAGCACCACAACCCGCCCTTCGTGCCTTCGTCGCCGACGACGATGCTCGGCTACATCGCCGCACGGACGTCCAAGATCATCCTTTCCACCTCGACCACGCTGATCACCACGAACGACCCGGTGAAGATCGCCGAGGACTTCGCGATGCTGCAGCATCTGGCCGACGGCCGTGTCGACCTGATGATGGGGCGCGGCAACACCGGCCCGGTGTACCCGTGGTTCGGGCAGGACATCCGCCAGGGCATCCCGCTGGCCATCGAGAACTACCACCTGCTGCACCGGTTGTGGCGCGAGGACGTGGTCAGCTGGTCCGGCAAGTTCCGGACGCCGCTGCAGGAGTTCACCTCGACGCCGCGTCCGCTCGACGGGGTTCCGCCGTTCGTGTGGCACGGTTCGATCCGCAGCCCGGAGATCGCGGAACAGGCCGCCTATTACGGCGACGGGTTCTTCGCAAACCACATCTTCTGGCCGAAGGAGCACTTCCAGGCGCTGATCAACCTGTACCGCGAGCGGTACGAGCACTACGGGCACGGCAAGGCGGACCAGGCCATCGTCGGTCTGGGCGGCCAGGTGTTCCTGCGGCCGAAGTCGCAGGACGCGGTGCGGGAGTTCCGGCCCTACTTCGACAACGCGCCGGTGTACGGGCACGGGCCTTCGCTGGAGGAGTTCACCGAGCAGACGCCGCTGACCGTCGGCAGCCCGCAAGAGGTGATCGACAAGACGCTGAGCTTCCGCGAGCACTTCGGCGACTACCAGCGCCAGCTCTTCCTGATGGACCACGCCGGTCTGCCGCTGAAGACCGTGCTGGAACAGCTCGACCTGCTGGGCGAGCACGTGATTCCGGTGCTGCGCAAGGAACTCGACTCGCTCCGCCCGGCGCACGTGCCGGAGGCCCCCACCCACGCTTCTCGTTCGGAGGTGCTGGCATGACGACGATCGCAGTGGTGACCGCGGGGTTGAGCCAGCCGTCCTCGACACGGCTGCTCGCGGACAAACTCGCCGCGGCCACCCGTTCGGTGCTGCCGGACGTGCGGATCGAGGTGATCGAACTGCGCGACCTGGCCGTCGACGTCACGAAGAACATGCTGACCGGATTCCCTTCGCCGGCCCTGCGGACGGCCATCGACACCGTGACCGCCGCGGACGGGCTGATCGCGGTGACGCCGGTGTTCACCGCGTCGTACAGCGGGCTGTTCAAGTCGTTCTTCGACGTGCTGGACCAGAAGGCGCTCGACGGGAAGCCGGTGCTGATCGGCGCCACCGGCGGTACCGAACGGCATTCGCTGGTGCTGGACTTCGCGCTGCGTCCGCTCTTCGCCTACCTGCGCGCCGAGCCTGTCGCGACGGCGGTGTACGCCGCTTCGTCGGACTGGGCGTCTCCGGGAGACCTCGACACGCGGGCTTCGCGGGCGGGGCGGGAATTCGCGTCGCGGTTGTCTCCGGATTCGCCGGCCGGGGCTCCGGACAGCGGGTTCGTGCCGTTCGAGCAGCTGTTGCGCGCGGGGGAGTGAGCAAGGGACCTTTGCTACCGCGCGGCGCGTTCGTGGCCGACACAGCCCTCCGCGACCGGTCCTGTCACGACGGGGTGTGTGGATATAGGGACGTTGAATGTCCCTATATCCACACACCCCTCACTCGCGCATTCAGGGGGTCGGCCAGAGCGGCCGGATCTCGATGTCGCGAACCCGGCGACCGGATGCTTCGACACGACCTCGATCGCCTCGTCGAGATCGGCGCACTCGATCAGGTCGTAGCCGAGGATCTGTTCCTTCGTCTCCGCGAACGGCCCGTCCGAGACGAGCAGTTCGCCGTCGCGGTGCCGGACGGTGGTCGCGGTGGCCGCCGACCGGAGCCTGCTGCCGGACAACCGCACGCCGCGAGCGGTCATCTCGTCGACCCATTCCTGGGTCCGTTCGTCCAGCGGGTCTTCGCAGTCGTCCGCAGCGGGGAACGGCGTCCCGCAGATCAGCAGCATGTAGCGCATCGGTCCTCCTTGGTCGAACGGTTCATCACCCCGACGAACGGTCTCCTCCGAAACAGACCGTCAGGACCAGCGCGTTCCCCGCGCGACCGGCACAATCGACGAGAGGGACGACGGCGAGGAGGAGACGGTGGGCATCGGAAAACCCGTGAAGCAGGCCTTGATCCTGGTCGCGGGCGGCGTTCTGCTGCTGGTGGGCATCGCGCTCCTCGTGCTGCCCGGGCCGGGCCTGCTGCTCGTGCTCGCGGGCCTGCTCGTGCTTGCCTCGGAGTTCCCCGTGGTGGAGAAGTACGTCGATCCGATCCGCGACAGGGCGATGAAGGCGGCCGAGGACAGCGTTTCGTCGCCGCTGCGTATCGCGGGTTCGGTGCTGGCGGGGCTGGGTCTGCTGGCCGCGGGGATCGTCTGGGGGCTTGTGCCGGGTCTGCCGCTCGGAGGCTGGAGCACCGGGTCGAGCCTGATCCTGTCCGGGCTCATCCTGTTCGCGTTGCTGATCTGGAGCTACAAACGGGTGCAGGCCAGGAGGGCCGCGAAGACCGAATAACAGCCGGGTGGTCTGGTACCGTGCGGCGCGTGGCCCCCGACTTCCAGCGCGCTCGGCGTCCGGAACAGGTCGAGGCCCGGCGCGCGGCGATCCTCGGTGCGGCGCGCGAACTCCTGTCCGAGCGGCCCGTCTCCCGGATCAGTCTGCGGGAACTGAGCGACCGCGTGGGCTTGGCGAAATCGAACGTGCTGCGGTACTTCGACAGCCGTGAGGCGATCTTCCTGGAAGTGCTCGACTCGGTCTGGGTCGCGTGGCTCGACGAACTCGAAGGCGAGCTGAGCGCTCTCGACGGCTACGAGCGTGTCGCGGCCGTCATCGCGACGTCGATCTCGCGGCAGCGCCTGCTGTGCGAGCTGATCAGCACGATGGCCGCCGTGCTCGAACGCAACATCTCCGTGGAGACCGCCCGGACGTTCAAGACCAGGGCGGCCGACCGGACCGAACGGCTCGCCGGCCTCGTCCGCGCTCAAGTCCCGCTGGACGCCGAAGCGGCCGGGTACTTCGCGAAGGCCGTCTTCATCCTCGTCGCGGGGCTGTGGCCCTACGCGAACCCTGGGGAGGCCGTGGCGACGGTCCTGGCCGAACGCGGGATGCCCGCCGGCCACGCGATGTTCGTCGACGGGCTGACCGAAGGACTGGCGAACCAGCTGGTGGGTCTGGCTGTTCGCGCAGGTCAGAGCCCCGAGTGGTAGCAAAGGTCCCTTGCTCGCGCCGGGCCGGGCGAGCCTGCATAAGGTGAGCGGAACCCACTTGCACAAGGAGCGATCATGAGCCCAGGCGGCACCCTCACCCTCGGCGATCTCACCGTGAGCCGGATGGGCTACGGCGCCATGCGGCTGTCCGGCCCCGGCATCTGGGGGCCGCCGAGCGACCGCGAGACCGCGATCGCCGTCCTCCGGGAGGCGGTCGAGCTGGGCGTGACCCATATCGACACCAGCGACTTCTACGGTCCGCACACGACCAACGAGCTGATCCGCGAGGCGCTGCACCCCTACCCGGACGAGCTGCACATCGTCACCAAGGTCGGCGCGAAGCGGACTCCGGACAAGGGCTGGCCTTCGGCGCTTTCACGCGAGGAGCTGACCTCCGCGGTCCATGACAATCTGCGCAACCTCGGCCTCGACGTCCTCGACGTGGTCAACCTGCGGCTCGCGGGGGAGCACGGTGTCTTCCCGATCCCGGTCTCGATCACAGAGCCGTTCGAGGTGCTCGCCGAGCTTCAGCAGCAGGGCCTGATCCGGCACCTCGGCCTGAGCCACGTGTCGGCGGAACAGGTCAAGGAAGCCCGCGCCATCGCGCCGGTCGTCTGCGTGCAGAACGAGTACAACGTCGCGAACCGGGCCAACGACGGCCTCCTCGACGCGCTCGCGGCCATCAACATCCCGTTCGTGCCGTACTTCCCGCTCGGCGGGTTCACGCCGCTCCAGTCCGGTGTCCTCGACGACTGCGCCCGCCGGGTCGACGCGACTCCGATGCAGGTCGCGCTCGCGTGGCTGCTCCAGCGGTCGCCGAACATCCTGCTGATCCCTGGCACCTCGTCGCCGCAGCACCTGCGCGAAAACGTCGCCGCCGCGGAACTGGAGCTGCCGGCGGACGTCCTGGCGGATCTCGACGCCCTCGCCTGACTTCCCGCGTGAAGGCCCCCTTCCCTCGGCTCAGCCGAGGGAAGGGGGCCTTCACGCGCGTTCAGAGGACATCCCGGCGCCGCAGCAGCCAGCCGCCGAGCCCGGCGAAGACCACCAGATAGCCGGCCACGACCAGCGTCGCTTGGGAGACACCGACGAGCTCCCCGACGCCCGGCGTCGCGCCCGAGGCGCCCAGCGACGCGGCCAGCGAACCGGCGTTGGCTCCCGGCAACGCCAGCTGGAGCGTGCCGACCCAGTCCACCAGCGGGGCCGCGACGCCGAACAGCAGGTTCTGGACCACCAGCAGCCACACCAGGCCGAGCCCGATCGGCAGCGCCACCCCGCGCATCGCGATGGCGAGCGCCGCGCCGAGCGCCGCCCACGTCATCGCGATCAGCCAGCCGGCGCCGATCCCCGTCAGCAGCGAGCCGACCGATGGCCAGTCCATCGGTTCGCCCTCCGACGAGGCGATGAGCGCGCTCGTGACCGCGCCGGTCGCGAAGCTCGTCAGCACGACCGTCAGCGACGCGACGGCCAGCGCGAACAACTTTCCACTGTAGACGGTCAGTCGCGAAGGTCCTTGCGTCAGCACGGTCTTCCACGTGCTCCAGCCGTATTCGGTGCCGACGGCCAGCACCCCGAGCACGAGCAGGATCGCCCCGAGGAACACCGGCAGCCCGCCGATCGAGTTGCCGACCAGATTCGCCGGAAGCGTCGCGGCCAGCCCGCGGTCCGTCCCGGGTGCCCCGCTCGACGAACCCGCCGCACCCGCGAGCGGCAGCAGATAGGTGAAGGTCAGCCCGAGCACGACCGCGATCCCCAGCATGAACCAGTTCGCCGGCCGCCGGACGAGTTTCGCCAGCTCGGCGCCGAAGCTACCCCACATGATCCGCCACCTCTCCGGTGAGCTCGAAGAACACCTGCTCCAGATCCCGTTCGCGGACGTGCAGTTCACGCACCGCGATCCCTTCCGTGACGAGTTCGCGGTTGAGCCACGACGCGCGTTCCGGGTCGACGGTGAGGTCGAGACCGGTCCCGCTCGCGCGCACGTTCTCCGCGCCGATCCAGCGCCGCACCAGGTCCGTCGCGCGCTCGACCTCGTCCGTCTCGACGTGCAGCACCGTGCCGCCGCGCAGTTCGGCCACCGTGTTCTCCGCGACCAGCCGCCCGTGCGAGACGACACCGACCCGGTCGCAGATCTGCTGGACCTCGCCCAGCAGATGGCTCGACAGCAGTACGGTGCAGCCCTCCGCACCGAGCCGGCGGATCAGTACCCGCATGTCGGCCATGCCGGCCGGGTCGAGCCCGTTGGTCGGCTCGTCGAGGATCAGCAGCCGCGGATCCTTGAGCAGCGCCGCCGCGACGCCGAGCCGCTGCTTCATCCCGAGTGAGTAGGTCGCGTACCGGTCCTTGCCGCGATCGGCGAGGTCGACCATTTCGAGCACTTCGCCGACGCGGCGCGGATCCGTTCCGCTGTACCGGGCCAGCACCTTGAGATTGTCCGATCCGGACAGATACGGGTAGAACCCCGGCGATTCGATCAGCGCGCCGACCCCGCCGAGGTCGCCGGGCGGCCTGCCGAACAGCCGGACGCTGCCCGAAGTCGGCCGGACCAGCCCCAGCAGCATCCGCAACGTCGTCGTCTTGCCCGCGCCGTTCGGGCCGAGGAAGCCGTAGATCTCACCGGGCAGCACGGTCAGCTTCATCCGGTCGACGGCGAGCTGCTCGCCGTACCGTTTCGTGAGTTCGTCTGTGTCCACGGGAAGGTTCATGGTGACGAATGGTGTCCCTGGAGAGGCCGTCACCACATCCGTTCAGGGGCGGCACCGCGCGTACGTCGGCGGACGTAGCCGGTTGGCCGGAATCCTGCGACATCTGTCGAAAACACCGGTACCGGACACCGCGGCGATGATCATAGGCTCGGTCGCGTGTCGAAAATCCTTTTGATCCTCCACGTGCTCGCCGCCGTCATCGCGGTCGGTCCGGTCACCGTCGCGGCGAGCATGTTCCCCGCCGCCGCGCGTAAGGCCTACGCCGAACCGGGTTCCGGGCTGTCCGTGCTTCGCGCGCTCAACCGGATCTGCCGGGTTTACGCGATCTTCGGGATCGCGGTGCCGTTCTTCGGGCTGGCGACGGCGGGCAGCATGCGGGTCTTCGGCGACATGTGGGTGATCGTGTCGATCGTGCTCACCGCGGCCGCCGCCGGTGTGCTGGCGTTGCTGGTCCTGCCGGGGCAGAACGCGATCCTCGCCGCGCTGGGCGCGGAGCCGCCGTCGGAACCGGTCACGGCCGGGCGGGTGGCGATGTACACGGGGGTGTTCAATCTGCTCTGGGTCGTGGTGACGGTGCTGATGATCGTGCGGCCTGGATCCACCACCGGCGCCTGAAACCTCGTGAGTGGCCAGGACGGTTTCTTGGGTACCTACTGGCTTCCGGCCGCCGTCGACCCCCGGGCCCGGCCTGTGGGGGCTGGAGCCGGTGTCGCGAAAGCCACTTTCGGGACACCAGACGTCTCGAAAGTGGCTTTCGCAACCTCCGGCCAAGCCCAGCACCCGGGCGGTACCGAGTGGGTCTCGTCGTGAGTGGCGATTCGGGTTGGAGCCAACCGTGTCCTGGCCCCTGCTGGCGATCTCGCGTGATGTCCACGCGCGGCCCACGCTGGGCTAGGCGACACGCCGGTCCCGCTGGGTAGCCGGCCTCGACCCGAGGGGTTGCGAAAGCCACTTTCGCAACGTTGAAGGTTGCGAAAGTGGCTTTCGCAACGCCTCAGCCGTGGCCGCGCCCGATAGGTAGCCAAGACACCCTTGGTGCTAACCGTCCTAGCCACTCACGAGGTTTCGCTCAAGCGCTCAGCAATTGGTTGAAGAACGACCGGTAGCGGCGGAGCGCGATCCGGAGGTCTTCGGTCGCCGGTTCGCCCTGGCTCCACGCGGACTCGAGTTCCTTCTTGTGGTCCGCGAACGTCGTGGCCAGGTTCTGGATCACCACGGCGACGAGTTCGTCGGCCTCCTTGACCGCCCGCCGCGGATCGTCCACAAAGGCCGTTTGGATGCCTTGCCAGCTCTCGCGGAACCGGTCGACGTCGGTGCCGGCGAACAACGTCCGAGCTTCGTCCTCGTCGGTGCTCTCGGGTTTCGTGGCCACCAGGTCTTCGGTACTCAAGGCCTGCCCGTCAGCGGTCCGTTCCTCGCCGAGCCGATCCGTCGTCCCCGCGACGCGTTCCGTTCCCTCGGTCTCCAGGGGCCTGCTTTCCATGGCTTTCCGCTCCTTCGCCGGCGTCGGTCAACAGCTCTTCGAACACTTCGCGGTAATGCTTCATCGCTTCACGCATGTCCTCTGTGGACATTTCGGATTCCTTGTGGCGTACCAGTGTGTCGTGTCCGGCGCGGTAGTGCCGTAACGCTTTCGCGTGCCGGACGGACAGGTCCGCGAGCTGCTGGTCGTACCCTTCGGTCGGGTAGCCGCGCTCGGCCATCAAGGCGACCAGCACCCGGTCCGCCTCGACGACGGCACCGGACGGGCGGTCGACGAACTGTTCCTGGATCAGCGCCCATTCCTGGGCGTACCGGTCCTTTGTGGTCTCCGGCAGCGGCCGGATGTCGAGATCCGAATGTCGTTTCACCCGCGACGAAAGCTCGCGTTCGGCTTCCCTCGGGTTCTCGTGTTCCTTGACCGCACGGTCGTATTCTGGCCCGAACGTCTCTCGCAATCGCCGCCTGCGCTGCTCGGCGACGACGAACCAAGCGGCCGCGCCCACCACCAGGATCGCGGCGATGACGATGATGACGACCAACCACGTGGGCATCGCTATCTCCTCCGGATGTTTCGCCGGTCAACCCCCGACAGGCCGTGAGTTCCCCGGTTTTTCGGACGGAAACCCTTGTGTCGCAAGAAATTTTGGATCTTAGGCCGGATGGCGCAGCGGAATGACCCCGCTTCGGGGACTGCTCGTGGGTGGGCGCGGCCATGTGACGGAGGTCGTGAGGCTCGCTAACCAGGCGTCCCTCTTTCGGGTGCCGACGATGACTCAGTGTAGGTAAAAACTCCCGATCACTGCTCCGTTGTGGCACTATTGCCCCGTTCGCAGGAAGAGGGCCTGCGAACAGAGGGGGCCGTCGTAGTCGAGGCTGCCTGGTACGACAAAGAAAGATCATCAGGGGAGGAGATCGTCACATGTCGACGCCTACGGATGTCAAGGACCCCACCGGCGAAGAGGGGCCGGTCGACCCGGCTCGGCCCAAGCCCGACCAGGGGGAACACCAGCACGGCCCCGACTGTGAGCACAATCGAAACCCGCGTTTCGATTGTGGCGGTGGTTGCATCCAGACCCCGCCGCCCACCAACTGAGGCCTATCCGCCGGAAGTTCTGGCCCGCCCGATCAGGCTAAGCCCGAGGGCGGGCTTCTTTCGGCTACGGACTGTGCTGTCATAGACCAGTGGTTGTAACGGAGTCAGGTCAAGCCGAGGCCATCCGCGAGGCCCGCGCCCTGCACCGGGCCGGGGTCGACGCGGCGTGTGCGGCGCGCTCCCACGAGGGCTACCGGTTGCTTCGTCGTGGAATGACGTTGCTCGATTCGATACATCCGGTCGTCGGGGAAAACCGTTCCGACTGGCTTGTGGTGCGGATTCGCTTGGCCAACTCGCTCGCCGCGCTTTCCTCGGAGGCCGGTGGCGGGGTGGCCGCGGGCCTGGCCGGGCTGGACGAGGTCAGGCTTCTGCTCGAAGCCGTACCCGATCCCGGGCTCCGCGCCGAACTGAGCGGGTCGGTGGACCACAACTACGCCTTGCTGCTCATGGCCGCCGGGCGGAACGAAGAGAGCGTCGAGTACTTCGACTCGTCGTTGGTGCACAAGAGGAAAAGCCTCGAGACCGCCGAAGACCGGGATTCGCAGCTCGACCCGTTGGTGAACACCCTGGCGACGCGAGGTCTCGCGTTCACCAGGTTGGGTAACGTCCGGCGAGCTCGCGAAGATCTGGTCGAAGCGATCGCGCTGGCCGACCGCCATGGTCTGCGCCTGACGGCCGGCGACGTCCGGAGGCCCTTGGGCTCCTTGGAACTCAGAATCGGCAATGTCCCGGCCGCTCTGCGGCTTCACCAGGAAAGCGAGCGGATCTACCGATCTCTGCGGGGCGAGGTTCCGCCCCTGTTGAGGTTGGATCAGGCGCAGGCGTTGCTGACCGCGGGCCTCTCCGACGAGGCGGGCGATTTTCTCGACGAGGCGCTTCCGGTGATGCGTGCGCGACGGACGGTCACCCGTGAGCTGGCCTACGGTGAACTCTTCCGGGCTTCGGCGGCGCTGATGAGCGACGATCTCGAACTCGCCCGCTCGTATGCCGCGTCCGCCCGCCGCCGGATGCTCCGCTGGGGCTGCCAGACCTGCGTCGCCAACGCGACCATCGTCGGGCTCCGCGCCGACGTGCGGGAAGCCTTGCGCGACAACGTGATCCCACCGGCCTTGACGTCACGCGCGCTACGTGCGGCGAACGGGATGCCGATGCCGAGGCTCGCCGATCAGGCGGCGCTGGCCAGGATGCTGGCCGTCCGGGTCGAGCTGCGCAAGGGAAAACGCAAGCGTGCCGCCGAATTGCTCGAGCGGATTCCGCGGCCGGGGCGGCTGACTTCCGTCGATCATCGGATGTTGCGCAGGCTTTGCCGCGCGGAACTCGCGGTGGCCGAGGGGGACAAGCGCGGGGCGCTGGCCGAGATCCGGGCCGGGCTCACCGAGCTCGACCGCGTCCGCGATCGGATGGGCGGCATCGAGCTGGTGTCCGGGACGGCGCTGCACGGCAGGGAGCTGGCGGATCTGGCCGTCAAGATCGTGCTGGAACGTGCCGACGCGGCCCGGTTGTTCGGCTGGACGGAACGGACCCGCGCCCAGAGTTACCGGTACGAACCCGTTGTGGCGGCCGATCCGGAGCTCGCCGAGCGGGTCGCCGAGGTCCGGGGGCTCGATCAGGCGATCCACCAGGCGCAGCACGACGGGCATCCGACGGCGGCCTTGCGGTCGAAGCACGCCGAGCGGTTGCGTGAGGCGCATCGGCTCGGCTGGCACACCGGGCGCTGGGGCAGGCCGCGGCCGGTCGCGCGGCTCGCGGAGGTGGCCGCGGAGCTGGGCGAACGCGCGCTGGTGAGTTTCGCGTCGTCGGGCGACGACCTGGTGGCGATGGTCGTAGTCGGGGGGCGGTGCGAACTGGTGCGGCTCGGTTCGGCCGAGCGGGCGGCGGAGTCCGCGCGGACACTGAACATCGATCTCGACGCCCTCGCTCCGGATCGGTTGCCGGAGCCGTTGGTCCGGTCGGTGCTGGCGTCGGCGCGCAAACAGGCCGAACGGCTGGACGGCCAGCTGATCCGGCCGCTCGAAGCGCTGCTCGGGGACCGCGGCCTGGTCGTCGTGCCGACCGGCCCGTTGTTCGCCGTTCCCTGGGGGGTGCTGCCGGCGCTGCGGTCGCGGCCGATCGTCGTGGCGCCCTCGGCGACGGCGTGGCTGGGCGCGGAGCGTTCGGCGATGTCCCGCGCGCGGAAGGTCGTGCTCGTCCGCGGGCCCGGCCTCGTCGGGACCAGGGGTGAGCTGGACAAGCTCGCCACGCACTACCGGGCCGCGCATACGTTGGCGGGGGCCGACGCGACCGTGTCTTCCGTCTTGCGCGCGCTGGACGGCGCGAAGCTCGCGCACATCGCCGCGCACGGGGCGCACGAACCCGAGAACGCCCTGTTCTCCCGGCTGGAGCTGGCCGACGGCGCGCTTTTCGCGCACGAGATGGCCGGGCTCGCGCAGCCCCCGGCGCAAGTCGTCTTCGCGGCCTGCGAACTGGCGCTGAACCGGATCCGGCCCGGCGACGAGGTGCTCGGTTTCGCCAGCGCGCTGCTCGCGAGCGGTTCGCGGACGGTGATCGCGCCGTTGAGCCGAGTCGGTGACGAGGCCGCGGCGGCCGCGATGGACGATTACCACCGCGGACTCGCCGAAGGGGCCGGACCGGCGACGGCCCTGGCGGACACCATCGCCGTTGATCCGTTCCGGCGACCGTTCGTCTGTTTGGGTGCGGGCTGAACGTCCGGCTTGACAAACCCTGTTCGATCTTCACGACTCCAAGTGCCCGGTTGGTTACTCTTGACCGAGTCGTCTGAACCAATTATGGTCTAGACCACATTCGCTCGCTTCGCGTTCCCGCGGATGTGTCCCGACCTTCATTGGTATTTCGCTCGCTGTGACCCAGGAATCTCGAGTCCGCGGTGGGTGTAGAGATGGGAAAGGGGTAGGCATGAGCTTCAAACGACGGCTTTTGACCCTGGCGGCCGGTGCGGCGATGGTGCCGGCGGCCCTGGTCGCGATCCCGGCGGGCACCGCCAGCGCGCACGGTTACGTTTCCTCGCCTGCGAGCAGGCAGGCGCAGTGCGCGCAGAACACCGTTTCCTGTGGCTCGATCAAATGGGAGCCGCAAAGCGTCGAGGGCCCCAAGGGGCTCATGAGCTGTAACGGCGGGGTCGGCCGTTTCGCGGACCTCAACGACGACAGCAAGGGCTGGAAGGTGCATTCCCTCGGCCGTACCACCACGTTCCGGTGGACGCTGACGGCCCGCCACCGCACCAGCACCTGGGAGTACTTCGTCGACGGCGCCAAGGTCGCCAGCTTCAACGACAACGGCGCGCAGCCGGGCGCCACGGTCACCCACAGCGTGAACCTGCAGCAGAGCGGGCGGCACAAGATCCTCGCCCGCTGGAACGTCTACGACACGGCGAACGCGTTCTACGCCTGCATCGACGCCAACATCGGCTAGGTATCGACTCTCGTGAGTGGTAGTGAGGCCGTCACTACCACTCACGAGATTTTTTGTGCCACGCTCACCTCATGAGCGATGAGGAGCGCGACGGTGTCAAGCTGACCAACCTCGACCAGCCGTTGTTCGAGGGCGTGACCAAACGCGACCTGGTGGATTACCTGGACGCCGTCGCGGGCCGAATTCTCCCGGTCCTGGAGAACAGGCCGCTTTCGGTCATTCGCGTCCTCCGCGGCCAGGACCCGTTCATGCAGAAGAATCTGCCCAAATACACGCCGGACTGGGTGAAGCGGTACGGGATGTGGGCGGAGACGTCGAAACGGCAGGTGTCGTACGCGCTCTGCGACGATCGCCGGACGCTGCTCTGGTTCGCGAACCAGCGCGCCGTCGAGTACCACCCGACGCTGATGACCGCGGACGTCGACGCGGGCCCCACCCACCTGGTGCTGGACCTCGACCCGCCGCCGGGGGACGATTTCGCCCATGTCGTGAAGGCCGCGATGCTGGTGCGGCAGGCCCTGGCCGACTCCGGGCTCGCCGGAGCGGTGAAGACCAGCGGTTCCAAAGGCGTGCACATTTTCGTCCCGCTGACCCCGGGGCAGGGTTTCGAAGACGTCGCGGCCGCGACCCGTGCCCTCGCCGCCCGCGCGGAGCAGGTCGATCCGGCTATCGCGACGACGGCGTACATCGTGGAAGACCGCGAGGGGAAGGTGTTCCTCGATTCGACGAGGGCGGGCGGGAACACGGTCGCGGCGGCGTACAGCCCGCGCTTGCGCCCGGGGCTGACGGTGTCGTTCCCGGTGGCCTGGGAGGAACTCGAGAACGTGGTCCCCGCCGATTTCACCGTCCACACGGCGCCCGGGCTCCTGGGTGACAAGGATCCGTGGGCCGAGTCGATGCCGGAGCCTCGGACGCTGCCCGCCGACCTCGTCGAGCAAGGGCACACGATCCCGATCGCCCGCGTCGTCGCGATGCACGAAGGGAAGCGCCGGGCGCGCGCTCGGAAGGACTGAACGCCCACGACACCACGGCGTTTTGTGTACCTTGGACCGCACTGGGGCGGGCGAAGGTACTGGGGGCTTTCGTGGGGAAGATCGATGCCGACGTGGTGATCGTGGGAGCCGGTCCGGCGGGGCTCCTGCTGGGAAACCTGTTACGGGCCGCCGGAATCGACTGCGTGATCCTGGAGCGCCGAAGCCGGGAGCACGTCGAAAACCGGGCCAGGGCGGGCTTTCTCGCCGCGAACAGTGTCCGTGTGCTCACGGAGAACGGGCTCGCCGCAGGGCTGCTCGCGAACGGCCTGAGGCACGACACCTGCGCCTTTCGCCATGATCAGGCCGAATTCGAGCTCAAGTACAGCGAACTCGGGAACGGCGAGGTGCACACGGTCTATCCGCAGCAGTTCCTGGTCACCGACCTGATCGCGGAATTCCTCGCCCGTGGCGGGGAGATCAGGTTCGGGACCGAGGTCGGCTCGGTCTCGGGGATGGACGCGACGGTCATCGCCGACGATCTTCTCTTGCGGGCCAAGTACATCGCCGGCTGCGACGGCAGGCGCGGGATCTCGCTGAGATCCGTGCCCGCCCGGGTCTTCCGGCGGGACCACGACATCTCGTGGCTCGCCATCCTCGCCGAGGCGCCGCCGAGCATGTCCGCGATCGGCTACGCGATCCACGAACGCGGATTCGCCGGGCATATGGCCAGGACACCGACGGTGACTCGCTATTACCTCGAAGTACCGCGCGGCGAGGACCCCGAGAGCTGGGGAGACGACCGGATCTGGGACGAACTGCGGCTGCGGATGCGGGCCGACCGCTACGGCGAACTCAAACGTGGCGCCATCATCGAACGCCGCGTCGTGGACATGGCGTCGCGGGTGATGGACACGATCCAGCGGGGAAACCTGTTCCTCGCGGGGGACGCGGCGAGCCTGATCAGCCCCGCCGCGGCGAAGGGCGCGAATCTCGCGTTGATGGAGGCCGAGATCCTCGCGCGCGCGTTGATCGACGCCCTCGCCGAGGACGACACGGCGGGACTCGATCGCTACTCCGCCGACTGCCTGCCCCGGATCTGGCGCGCGCAGGAGTTCTCCCTCTGGATGATCAACCTTCTGCACGGCCCCACCGGATACGACGACGAGGCCGTCTTCCAGCGGGCACTGCGGGACGCGCGGCTGGAGAGCCTGCGGGTTTCCCGCGCGCACCAAGACTTCTTCGCCGAGAACTACGTGGGTATCTGAACCGATCGCCCGTCGCGTCCGTATTCCGGTGAAGAGGGAAAGGACGGACGACGATGCCGGTACGAATCCGCTGGACGCCGTTGAAGCCGCACCCGAACCGCCCCGTGCCCGCGGAAGAACCCGAGCCGGAACCGCTAGCCGGCGCGGACGGCGGGTGCCGCGGGCAGCTCGACACGAAGGAGCCGGACGTCGCCTGAGCGGTCTCTCCCCGGCTCCTCCTCGGTGACGAATCGCAGCGCCCCGGTGGCCTTCCGGGTCACCATCCGCGCGTCGTGCCAGCCCGACGGTACCCAGCCGTCACGCAGGGCACGGCGCATCTTCTCGGCCCGTTTGACGTGGCGGGCGAACGAATGCCGCCGGATGACGCGCCCGCGCGCGACTTGGCCCGCGCGGGCGTCCTCCGGGGCGACGTCGAGCCACAGCAACCGGACCGGGCGGCGGCTCACCAGGCCGAGCAGGGCCAGCAGCCCACGGGTCGTCGCCCGGGTCGAGGGCTCGTGCACGATGAGCGGACCGCCGTCGGCCAGCGCGAACCGGACGACCCGCGCGCGATGCCAGAGGTGGACCACCGGCCGGTAGCACCGGTACGGCAGCGCGGGCGGCAGCCGTTCCCGCAGCCGTCCGCGGACCTGATCGGAGTCGAGCACCGGTAGCGCGCCGGTCGCCGCCCGGGACAGCAGGGTGGTCTTGCCGGCCCCGGGAATCCCCGCGACCACCAGCAGGTCGCGGCGGCCGAGGCGGAGTGCGATGCGATCGGTCATACGGCGTCAACGCCCCGGCCGAGGGCAAAGGTTCCTTTACCTTCGCCGGCGCAGGTCAGGCGGTCACCCGGGTTCCCGACGTCACCGGCTTGTCCGGCAGCAGCGTCCCGCCCTTGGTGAGCCACGCGACACCGAACGCGAGGATCGCGACCGACTCCAGCCACAGCGCCGGGTACAGATCCTTCGTCAGCTCGTCGAAGACCAGCCCGCAGAGCACGATCAACGCCAGGCACACCAGCATGATCACGCCGGACGCGACGTAGAGCCGGTTCCGTTCGGGTTTGCGGGCGCCGGGGATCTCCTTGTCCGACTTGGTGAACAGCACGATGCAGAAGAACGCCAGGGTGAGGAAGAAGACCGCGGCGAAGCCGAGGTGCAGGAGACCGATGATCTCGTCCGTGCGGTCGCCGTTCGCCGGTGTCGTGGGGAAGAGCGCCACCCCGACGGCGGCCACGGCCGCGATGTTCCCGGCGATGTCGTCGATCCGGCCGTAACCCCGATACGACAACAGGAAGACGCCGATGGCGCACATGACGCCGACCCACACGTCCCGCATTCCCGAGTAGTAGTACCCGCTGATCGAGTTGAGCAGGCCACCGCCGTCGACGAGCAGCTTGCCGAGGACCAGCACGAAGGGCAGGCCGGTCCCGAGGAAACCGATGGCGCGCCGCAGGAACAGGTAGTTGTGGACGAGGTTGTCGGTCGCCGTTCGCGGGCCCATGGTCGCCTCCGTGCTCAGTACTGGTCGCCATATGATGACAGCTCGTGACGACGACGGGACCGTGTGTTATCGAATTGCTCGCTAGGCGTTCTCCAACACGACAGCCGCGACGTAGCCGCCCATGCCGATCGACGTCTTGACGGTGAGCCCGCCTTCCGGCCGGGACGGCCCGTCCATCAGCTGCGAATGCCCGTCCGCCACCGGTTTCGGCGCCGGGACCAGATCCCGTTCCGCCGCGAGGCAGATCGCCGCGATCTCGGTCAGCGCGCTGCCCGATTGGCTGTGCCCGGTCAGCGGTTTGATCGAGTAGATCTCGGTCTCCCGTGGGAAGACCGCTTCGAGGATCTGGGATTCCGTGCGGTGACAGAGTTTCGTGCCGGTCCCGTGCGCGTTCAGGTAGCGGACGTCGGACGGTGCGGCGTTCGCGTTCTCCAACGCGCTGGTCACCGCTTCGATCGCGTTCGTCGAATCGGGGTCGAGCGCCATCGCGTTGTGCGCCTCATGGGTCATGGCGCCGCCTCGCAACGTCGCGTACGACTCGGTCTTCCGCTGGGTCAGCACCACCGCGACCGCGGCCTCGGAGAAGGTGAAACCCCTTGTGTCCTCTTGGAAAGGACGGCACGCGTCGAGTGGAGGCACGTCGGTGATCGCCACCCCGCAGTGCACGAAGTTGCGCACCATCGGCCTGGTCGCGGACAGATCCGTGGTGACCACGACCACGTCGTCGGCCATACCGGCGTCCAGCCACATCTTCGCGGTGAGCACCGCGGCGCTGCCGGTCGCGCACATGGCGGACGTGGCCATGGAAGGGCCGTGGAAACCGAATTCCGACATGAGCGTCGCGATCGGGGTCGAGGGCATCATGCCGATGAATTCGCGCCGGTACATGAGCTGCTCGCCCATCTCGGTGAGCCGGTCCCAGGTGCGCAGGTCCTCGCGGACGCCGCCGGAGATGACCCCGACCCGGCGTCCCGGCGTCCAGCCCCGCGCGCCGGCGTCCTCGATCGCTTCCCGTGCCGCGGCGAGGAGGGCGCGCGCGTGCAGGCTGCCGTCCCTGGCCCGGCCGCCCTCGGGGACGTGGGCGACCCAGCCCGGCTGGTCCGGTGTTTCCCCGAAGCCTTCGGTGAATTGGGCGCAGGGGACGCCGCTCACCAGGCCCTCCCACAGAGATTCGCGCCCCCAGCCGTAGGCGGTTACGGCGCCGATGCCGCAGATGTCTGTTTTGCTCCGCACGTGTTTCCCTTCAACTACATTCAGTCAACGCTGGGGTGGAATAGCCGCACCGATCAGCTGTCCGGGGAGGACGGCTACGTCGATTTAGTGATCTAATCGGAAGCTACATCAGTCGAGTAGGGGGTTTGGATCAGATGGATCCTGACGATCTCGACGGTGGGACTCCCGACACCCACCGGCCCTCGGATCAGGATTCCTCGCCAGCGAACGGCACCGCGACCCGCACGGTGGGAAAACCCGACCGGCACGCGTCGCTCGTCCGTCTGCTGACCGAGTTGTCCGCCGAGAGGGATCAGCGCGGCGAACCCGCGCTCGCCTTTCTCGGTCAGGGGTACCGCCTTTTGGAGCAAAATTCCGACGGCGGCGCATTGGGAACGCAATACCTCACGATGGTGGAGGCGAGCCCTTACGGGATCTGCGTCCATCAGCGGGGCAAAGTCGTCTTCGTGAACTCGGCCACGATGCGGTTCGTGGGCGCGAAGGTGTCGACCGAGATCATCGGGATGCACATCACGGATCTGGTGGACGCCGGCTCGCAGGACGCGCTGCTGGCGCGGATCGGCTCGCTGGTCTCGCCCGGCTCGTTCAGCGAACCGACCGAGATGACCCTGCGGACCCTGCAGGGGCGCCGGGTCACCGTCGAATCGCAGGCGGTGCTCACGACGTGGGAGGGCGAACCCGCGTACCAGGTGATCATGCGCGACCTGACCACGCAGAAGGCGGCCGAGGCCGGTCTGCGGTTTCAGGCCGCGCTGGTCGGCCACGCGAGCGACGCGATCATCGCGACCTCTCCCGACGGGCTGGTGACCAGCTGGAATCCGGCGGCCGAGGCCGTCTACGGCCATGATCTCGACCAGGTCATCGGGGTTCCGGTCGCCGAGGTCGTCGGCGCGCCGATGAGCCCTCGGCAGGTCGTCGCCGCGGGCGGCGTCGTGCAGGCCACGCACTACAGCGCCGACGGCACGGCGCTGGCGGTGCGGGTCTCCGCGGCCGAGATGTTCGACGGTTACGTGCTGCTGTGCGCCGACGAGACCGCGCAGCGCCGGGCCGAGGCGGAATTCGCCACCGTCGTCGAGACGCTCGACGAAGGAGTGCTGGTGGTCGGCCCGGGCGGGCGGATCGAGCTGGCGAACTCGGCGGCGCATCGGATCGCCGGGGTGCCGCCGGGTTCCCTGGTCGGCCTGGAGAGCCGGACGTTGCGGCTGCACGACGAGCGCGGCGTCCCGGTGCCCGTCGACGATCTGCCGTCCGCGCGCGTGCGGCGTTCCGGGAAGGTCGAGACCGGGCGGGTCGTGCAGGTGCGGCGGCGCGACGGCGCCCATCGATGGCTTTCGCTGACCTCCGGCCCGCTGATGGCGCCGGGGCAGAGCGTGCCGTCGGTGCTGACGTCCTTCGCCGACATCACCGACCGGCGGGCGATCAGCGAACGGCTGGCCTACGAGGCCACCCACGATCCGCTGACCAGGCTGGCGAACCGCACGTTCGCGCTGAACCACCTGCGCCGCACGATCGCCGATCCGGCGCGGACGACCACCGTGCTGTTCATCGACCTCGACAAGTTCAAGATCATCAACGATTCGCTCGGTCATACCGTCGGCGACCAGGTGCTGCGCATCATCGGCGACCGGCTGCGGGCCGCCGCCGGGCCTTCGGACCTGGTCGGACGGCTCGGCGGGGACGAATTCCTGGTCATCACCACCGGTTATACCGAAGCCGCCGAGGTGCGGGCGCTGGCCGACCATCTCCAACGGCTGCTCGCCGAATCGCTCACCGTGCACGGCCGCGAACTGCATATAAATACGAGTATCGGAATAGTGATCGCAGAACCGGGCGATCCGCGCAGTGCCGACGAATTGCTGGAAGACGCCGATCTGGCGATGTATCAGGCCAAGACATTCGGGCCCGGCCGTTATGCGTTCTATGCGCCGATCATGCGAAAACGAGTACAGGATCGATTCGCTCTGGAGCAGGATCTGCGCAACGCCGTCGCCGAAGGCCTGGTCGAGACCGTTTATCAGCCCGTCGTCGATTTGCGGACCGGCGACATGGTCGCGGTGAAGGCGAAGTCCTCTTGGAATCACCCGGAGCGCGGACCGGTCGATCCGGCGGAATTGACCGAGATCGCCGACGAAGGCGATCTCATGACGGTCATCGGAGCGGAGGTTCTCGCCAAGGCCGCCCGCGAGATCTCTCGATGGCGTGCCGATCATGGTGTGCACTGTAATGTGAATGTGAGTCTTTCGGTCCGCCAACTGGGCGATCCCACGCTGCTGCAAGTGGTTCAGACAACACTGGAGGCGGCGGGGCTGGGGCCGCAGGATCTGAGCCTCGACGTCGACGAGACGGCGCTGAAGGACGCGGCCGACGCGATCGACGCGCTGCGGAAGACCGGGGTGCGGGTGACCGCGGAACGGTTCGGCGCCGGGTATTCCTCGCTGGCCCAGCTGTGCCGCCTCGATTTGAACGTGATCGAGATCGACCGGTCGTTCGTGGCCGATCTCGGCAGATCGGGCGACGCCGAGCCGATCGTCGCCGGGATCATGGCGATGGCGCACGCCGTCGACCTCGTGGTGGTCGCCGAAGGGGTCGAAACCGCGCGGCAGCTGGAAGTCCTGCACGAACTCGGCTGCGATTGGGCGAAAGGGCCGCTGGTCGCGCCGCCTGGCCGGGTCGACGACCTGAAGTGCGCGTACGACCACGTCGTGCGATGAACCGGCAGGCCACTGTGGACGTGGTCCTTGACGCGGGACCAAAGCCTCCTGTCGCGACGGCTCTTCCCGGCGCAGGCTTACCCGGTGAAGGAGGTCCGTCGTGTCGCTCGTGTACCTGTGGCGCCGGCTCCACCTCGGCCGGAACCCGCTCGCTCGCGGCACGGACCGGGTCGAGGCGGCGATCCTCGTCTTCGGTGTCCTGATCGCGCTGCTCGGTGTGCCGCTGGCCGCGGCGGCCGGCTCGGAGGCCTACGCGACCATGATGGAACGCTCGGCTCTTGAGACGGCTTCGCGTCACTCGACGACCGCGTTCCTGCTCGAAGACGCGCCGCCGGCGCGTATCGGCGTCGACGGGACGCCCTCCGCGGAGACGGCTTCGGTGGCTGCGCGATGGGCGTTGCCGGATGGGGACTTTCAGGAGGCTTTCGTCGACGCCGATCTCGGCGCGTCGGCCGGGGACGCGGTGACCGTGTGGCTCGACGAATCCGGTGCCGTGGTCGAGCCGCCGGTGCTGCCGCTGGACGCGACCAGCGCGGGGATCGGCGTCGGGGTGGGGGTGTGGCTGGCGGCGGTGGCGCTGCTGGCGGCGGGATATCTGCTCGCGCGATACCTGCTGAACCGGGTGCGGTGGGCGGCTTGGGACCGGGAGTGGGAACGGTTCGGGCAGGGCTCGCGGTCGTGAGGCTTTGGTGCGTTTTGGTCGACTGAAAGCGTTGAGGTACGTGAAGGACCCCTTGCTTGCGTCTAGCGCAAGGAAGGGGTCCTTCACGTACTTGGGGCACGTGCGAAGGGCGCTGACCTGCGGAGAAGCGCGAAAGTGGTAGCAAAGGTCCCTTGCTCCCCCCTTGAGAACTGTACCTACTAGTATGTACGGTGACGGCGTGGACAAGAGGGAAAGGCTCATCGAGAGCACCCGCGAGCTCCTGTGGGAGCGCGGCTACGTCGGCACCAGCCCGAAGGCGATCCAGGAGCGTTCCGGCGCCGGCCAGGGCAGCATGTACCACCACTTCCAGGGCAAGTCCGAACTCGCGCTCGCCGCGATCGCCCGCAGCGCCGACGACCTGCGTGCCCGGGCGGAGGCCGAGTTCTCCGGCCCCGGCTCGGTCGTCGAACGCATCACCGTCTACGTGCGCCGCGAACGCGCCGTCCTCAAGGGCTGCCCGGTCGGCAGGCTCGCCCAGGATCCCGACGTGATGGCCGACGCGGACCTGCGAAAGCCGGTCGAGGAGTTCTTCGGCTGGCTCACCGGCCGCCTCGCCGAGCTGCTCGAAGAGGGTCGCGCGGCCGGCGAACTCGACCAGGCGCTCGACCCGCTCGCCACGGCGACCGCGCTGGTCGCGGTGCTGCAGGGCGGCTACATCCTCGCCCGCGCCGCGGACTCGCCGGACGTGTTCGCGAAAGCCGTCGACGGCGTCCTCGGCCTGCTCGCCACCAAGGAGAACTGACATGCCTTTCGTTCGTATCGACGCCATCGGAACCGACAAGCTCGAAGCCCTCGGCAACGCGGTCCACGACGCGATGGTCGAAACGCTCGGCATCCCGGACGACGACCGCTTCCAGGTCCTCAACGGCCAGAGCATCCTGAAATACGACGACTACCTGGGGATCCACCGCGACGAAGGGGTCGTGTACGTCGCGATCACCATGCGGCAGGGACGTACCGACGAGCAGAAGAAGGCCCTCTACCGGCGGATCGCGGAGCTCGCCCAGGAGTACGCGGGGACCGAGCCGCGGAACGTGCTCGTCACGATCACCGAGAACAATCCCGTCGACTGGTCGATCGGCAACGGCGAAGCGCAGTACGCGTGATCACGCGGGCGCGGCGGTGAAGGCGTGCCGTTCCAGCAGCCACCACGTGTCGCGCCCGAACGACCAGGTCAGCAGCGCCAGCGCGCCCAGCGTGACCACGAAGCCGGCCCAAAGCGGCAGGATCGTCGACGCCGCAACGACCAGCACGATCCCCTGGACCGCCGCGACCGTCTTGCGCGCCATGCTCGGCGGAAGCGGCGCGTTCAGCCACGGCCACAGCCTGCCCGCGACGACGAAGACATAGCGCATCGCGCCGATCGTGAGCACCCACGGGCCCAGCGACTGCGCGACGACCACGCTCAGGATCAGGATCAGATACGCGTCGACCTCCATGTCGAAGCGCGCGCCCAGCGGGGACGCCGTCCCGGTGCGGCGCGCGACCTGGCCGTCGACGGCGTCCAGGGCGAGCGCGACCGACGCGAGGACGACCATCGCGACGACCTCGCGGCCCGCGGTGTCGACGACGAGCGCGGTCACGCAGCCGACCAGCCCGGACCGGGCGAGCGTGACGGCGTCGGCGGGGCCGAGGGAGCGCGCGGTGCTCCGGTTCAGGCCGTAGGTCAGGAATCCGCCCACGGCGAGGCCGTAGGCCGCTCCGGCGAGCCAGCCCAGCGGGCCCAGCCCGGCGACGGCGTCCAGCGTCCCCAGCAGCGCCAGCTGGACGAGGACCCCCAGGAAAACTCCGGGGTTGATCACGAGGCCTCCTCGTTATGGTGGCGGTGACCCCGCTTCCAGGGTCCGGCATGAGAGGACACGATGGAACGCGCCTTCTGGTTCAGTGGTTCCGGTGAGGGTGAGCTGAGGCCGGTCTCGCTCCCTCCGGTCGGCGACGGCGAAGTGCTGGTCCGCACCCTGTGCACAGGCGTGAGCCGGGGCACCGAGACGCTCGTCTTCCGCGGCGAGGTCCCACCCAGCCAACGTGCGGCCATGCGCGCGCCGTTCCAAGAAGGCGACTTCCCGGGGCCCGTGAAATACGGATACCTCAATGTCGGCGTGGTCGAACGTGGTCCGGAAGCCCTGGTCGGCCAGGTCGTCTTCTGCCTCTACCCGCACCAGACGCGCTACGTCGTCCCGGCGTCGGCCGTCACGCCGGTGCCGCGCGGGGTGCCGCCGGAGCGCGCGATCCTCGCGGGGACGATCGAGACCGCGGTCAACGCGGTCTGGGACGCGTCGCCGAAACTCGGCGACCGGATCGCCGTGGTCGGCGCCGGGATGGTCGGGAGCAGCGTCGCGAAACTGCTGGCCGGGTTCCCGGCGACCAGGGTCCAGCTCATCGACGTCGACCCGGATCGCGCGAAGATCGCCGAAGCACTCGGTGTCGGCTTCTCGACACCCGAGGACGCGCTGGGCGACTGCGACCTCGTCGTGCACGCCAGCGCGAGCGAAGCGGGGCTCGCGCGGTCACTGGAGCTGCTCGCGCCGGAGGGCGAGGTCATCGAGTTGAGCTGGTACGGCGACCGGAGGATCAGCGTCCCGCTCGGCGAGAACTTCCACTCACGACGGCTCGCGATCCGCAGCAGCCAGGTCGGCATGGTCTCGCCGTCCCGCCGGCTGAACCGGACCTACGCCGACCGCTTGGCGCTCGCCCTGCGTCTTCTCGCCGATCCGGGATTCGAAGTGCTGGTCAGCGGGGAATGTCAGTTCCACGAACTACCGGACGTCTTGCCGCGTCTGGCCGCGAATGAACCAGGAACGCTCTGCCTCCGTGTCACCTATCAGATGGAGGACACGCGTTAAGGGTTCGACCCGGGAGGTCCGTTGTTCAGTATCACCGTCCGCGACCACGTCATGGTGGCCCACAGCTTCCGAGGCGAGGTCTTCGGGCCCGCGCAGCGGCTGCACGGCGCGACCTTCCTGGTGGACGCGACGTTCCGCCGGTCCGAACTGGACGCGGACAACATCGTCGTCGACATCGGCAAGGCCACCGAAGAGCTCAAAGCGGTGCTCGCCGACCTGAACTACCGCAACCTCGACGACGTGCCCGAGTTCGCCGGGATCAACACCTCGACCGAGTACCTCGCCAAGGTCATCGCGGACCGGCTCGCCGACCGCGTCCACACCGGAGCGCTCGGCGAAGGCGCGCGCGGGCTCGAAGGGCTCACCGTCTCACTGCACGAATCCCACGTCGCGTGGGCGAGTTACGAGCGTGCGCTGTGACCGGCCTCCACGTCGTCCTGCCCAACGACATCGACGACGTGCGCGCGCCCAGTGGCGGCAACGTCTACGACCGGCGGCTGTGCGACGGCCTCGTCGCGGCGGGGACGGAGGTCCACGAGATCGCCGTGCGCGGCAACTGGCCGCGGCCCGACACCGAGGCCCGCACCGTGCTGGCGCGCAAACTCGCCGGACTGCCCGACGGTTCGGCCGTCCTGCTCGACGGGCTGGTCGCCTGCGGCGTGCCCGAGGTGATCGCGCCCGCCGCGCGGCGGCTGTCGATCGCCGTGCTGGTGCATCTGCCGCTGGCCGACGAGACGGGCCTGTCGCCTTCCCTCGCCGCCGAGCTGGACCGGCTGGAACGCGAGACGCTCGCCGCGGTCGAGGCCGTGGTCGTGACCAGCGCTTGGGCGGCGCGGCGGCTGATCGAGCACCACGACCTCGCCCCGCACCGCGTGTACGTGGTGCCACCCGGGGTGGACAGGGCCGAAGTCGCTTCCGGGAGCTTGGACGGGACGCGGCTGGTCTGCGTCGCCAACGTGACGCCGCGCAAGGGGCAGGGCCTGCTCGCGGACGCGCTGAAGTCGCTCAAGGAGCTCCCGTGGAGCTGTGAGTGCGTCGGCGCCGTTCCCCGCGAGACCCGCTACGTCGAACGCCTGCGGCGACACGCGCTCGGTGATCGGTTCACGCTCACCGGCCCGCGATCCGGCGAAGCGCTCGAAGCGACGTACGCGGCCGCAGACCTTCTCGTGCTGCCGTCGCGCGCGGAAACCTACGGGATGGTCGTCACCGAGGCGCTCGCCCACGGCGTTCCCGTACTGACGACCGCCGTCGACGCGCTGCCGGACACCCTGGGCCAGGCGTCCGACGGCAGTGTGCCCGGGATGCTCGTCCCCGGTGAGGACGTCAACGCGCTGGCCGCGGCCCTTCGCCGCTGGCTCACCGAACCCGAACTGCGTGATCGCCTTCGCGCCTCCGCCCGTCTTCGCCGCGAGACGCTGACCGGCTGGGACGAGACGGCCCGCGGTGTCGCCGCCGTACTGCTGAGCGAAAGGACGGCGGCATGACCAAGTTCGCCCCCAGCTGGCTCCGGTTGCGTGAGGACGCGGACGCCGCCGCCCGCGCGACCGAGCTGATCGAACCGGTGCGCGCGTTCCTGCGCGGGCGGGACGAGGTGGTCGTCCGGGATCTGGGTTGTGGCACCGGTTCGCTCGGCCGCTGGCTGGCGCTGCGGCTGCCCGGCCGTCAGCGCTGGATCCTGCACGACCGCGACCCCGGCCTGCTCGTCCACGCGGTGGCGCGCACCAGCCGTCCGGAACACGCTTTGGACGGAAGCGAGGTCACGGTCGTCACCGAACAGCGTGACATCACCGCGTTACGCGCGGAGGATCTGGCCGGGACCTCGCTCGTGGCGGCGTCGGCACTGCTCGATCTGCTCACCGCCGACGAGATGTCCCGGCTGGCGGAGGCCTGCGTCGAAGCGGGGTGCGCGGTCCTGTTCACGTTGAGCGTTTCGGGCCGGGTGGTGCTGTCGCCCAAGGACAAGTTCGACGTCGAGATCTCCGACGCCTTCAACGCGCACCAGCGCCGGGTGACCGACGGGCGATGGCTGCTCGGCCCGGACGCGGTGGACGTCGCTTTCGGCGTCTTCGAACGGCTCGGCGCCACCGTGCGGCGCGCTCCCAGCCCGTGGCGGCTCGGGGCCGACCAGGCCGCGCTGACCGCGGAATGGCTCACCGGCTGGGTCGGCGCCGCCTGCGAACAGCGGCCGGAGCTGGCGGCGGACGGGGACGCCTACCTGCGGTGGCGGCTCGCGCAGTGCGCGGCGGGCGAGCTGGACGCGGTGATCCAGCACGAAGACCTGCTGGTGGTGCCCGCGTGAAACGGTTCTGGCCGTGGCTGCGGATCCTCGGCGCGCTCGGCATCCTCGGGGTGCTCGTCTGGCAGCTGGGCACGGGCGCGTTCCTGGCCGGGTTGCGCGAGGTCGACGCGGGCGGGATCGCCGCCGCGCTCGGGATCGGGTTCGCCACCACGGTTTTCAGCGCCTGGCGCTGGTGCCTGGTCGCGCGGCGGCTCAGCCTCCGGTTGTCGCTGCCGAGCGCGGTCGGCGAGTACTACCGCGCGTTGTTCCTCAACGGGGTCCTGCCGGCGGGTGTCCTCGGCGACGTCGACCGGGCCGTGCAGCACGGCCGCGAAGCCGGTGACGTCCCGCGCGGCGTCCGCGCGGTGGTGCTGGAGCGGACGGCCGGGCAGATCGCGGTCATCGGTGCTTCGGTCGCCGTCGTGCTCGTCGCGCCTTCCGTGGTGCCCCCGCCGATCGACGGCGTCGTCACGGGCGCGGGGATCGTGGTGGTCGCGCTCGCCCTCGTGCTCGTCGTCACCGGGATGACGGCCGGAAAGCGGTGGATCCACAGTGGATCGAAATGGCGCCGCGGGTTCGCCGTCACCCTCGCCGACGTCCGGCTCGGTCTGCTGACCAAGGAGACCTGGCCCGGTGTGAGCCTGCTTTCGGCCGCCACCCTGGCCGGGCATCTCGCGCTGTTCGTCGTCGCCGCGCGCGCGGCCGGGGTCACCGCGCCGGTCGGCGACCTGCTGCCGTTGATGATCCTCGCCCTGCTCGCGATGGGCCTGCCGCTGAACATCGGCGGCTGGGGCCCGCGCGAAGGGGTTTGCGCGCTGCTGTTCGGCACCGCGGGGCTCGGATCGTCGCAAGGCGTCACCGTGGCCGTCGTCTACGGCGTGCTCGCGCTCTTCGCCGGCCTTCCCGGTGCGGGCGTCCTGCTCGCGCGTTCCGTCAAGAGTCACCGAACAGAGGAGAAACCCGATGACCGTCGAGAGGGTCGTGGAGACCAGACTGCCCACCCGATACGGCGTCTTCCGCGCCTATGGGTACCTGGACGCCGACGGCACCGAACAGATGGCGCTGGTGCACGGCGAGGTCGCGAACTCCGGCACGCTGGCGCGGGTCCATTCCGAATGCCTCACCGGTGACGTCTTCAGCTCGATGCACTGCGAATGCGGCGACCAGCTGGCCGCCGCGCTGCAAGCGATCGTCGACGAGGGCGCCGGAATCCTCGTGTACGCCCAGGGCCACGAAGGACGCGGGATCGGCCTGCTCGCGAAGCTGAAGGCTATGCGGCTACAGGACGAAGGGCTCGACACCGTCGAGGCGAACATCGCGCTGGGCCTGCCGGTGGACGCGCGCGACTACCGTGCCGCGGCGGAGATCCTGAACGACCTGGGAGTGCGGTCGGTGCGGCTGCTGTCCAACAACCCGGCGAAGGTCGACCAGCTGAAACGGCACGGGGTGCGGATCAGCGAACGGGTGCCGCTGCTGGTCACGCCGAACGACGAGAACCTGCGGTACCTGCGGACGAAACAGGAGCGGATGCACCACTTCCTGCCGCATCTGGACGCGGTCGAGGCTGTGGGCTCGGCGGGGGGCTGAAGGGAACTTTCCCGCGTCCTACGCGGTGAAGGGCGCTTTCGTCGCATGACATGCGGGGAAGGTCCCCTTCAGCCCAGCGCGGCCAGAGTGTCCCCGAAGCTCTCCACCAGTGACTCCAGGACCAGCCGTCCCTTCTCCGCCGTCGCCAGCGAAGGCCGCCCGACGACCCCGGAATCCGAGTACGGGCGCAGGCCCACCGTGAGCAGGTGCCGCCTGTCGTCGGCGAGGTGATCCGCCTCGGCGAAACCGGGCCGGACCAGCGAGGGGTGCGCGTGCAGCAGGAGGGAGGTCTCCAGCTCCCCGGCGTGCATGTCGCTGTCCAGCGACGTCTCCAGCCCGGCCGCGGCGTGCGCCGCCTGCCAGCCTTCGACACCGGGGAAGAGCGCCATCGGCGACGTCGACTCCTGGACCACGTTGGACAGCACGTAGTTGCCGCCGTGCGCGTTCACCAGCACCAGTTTCGGTACGCCGGAGCGGCGCAGGGAGGCCGCCACGTCGTTCACCACGGCGTACAGGGTCGCGGCCGAAACGCTGACCGTGCCCGCCCAGTCCGCGTGTTCGTGCGAGCAGCCGATCGTGACCGGCGGGAGCCGCAGCACCGGGTACGCCGCGGCGAGGGCGCCGGCGATCGTCGTCGCGATCAGGGCGTCGGTGGCGAGCGGAAGATGTGCTCCGTGCTGTTCGAAACTGCCGACGGGCAGCACCGCGACCTCGGCACCGCGGGCGCTTTCGTCGGCCGTCGTGGCCGTCGGGAACAGGTCCATTCCGGCTACGGTACTCAGATGACCGACCACACCGCATTGTTGTCCGTCGCCCGCGAGGCCGTCGCCAAGGCGACCGGGATCATCCGCTCGATGACGTCGTTTTCCGTTGCCGCCAAAGGTGATCGCGATATGGTGACCGACGTCGACCTCGCCGTCGAGGACGCCGTCCGCGAATTCCTGGCCCGCGAGACACCGGAGATCGGCATCCTCGGCGAGGAACGCGGGCACGAGGGCGACAAGGACCTCTGGTGGGCGCTCGACCCGGTCGACGGCACGGCGAACTTCGCGCGCGGCATCCCGCTGTGCGGCGTTTCGCTCGGCCTCGTCGACGGTCTCAAGAGCACGGTCGCGGCGATCTCCTTGCCGTTCCTCGACGTCACCTACACCGCCGTCGAGGGGCAGGGCGCGTATGCGGGCGAAGAGCGTCTTGAGGCGTCGAAAGCGACGGAGCTGTCCGACGCGATCGTGAGTGTCGGCGACTTCGCGGTCGGCGAGGGCGCGGAGGCCAAGAACCGTGTCCGGATGGCGCTGCTGGCCGAACTCGGCGGCCGGGTGCAGCGGGTCCGGTTCCTCGGCTCCGCGGCGATCGACCTGGCCTGGGTCGCGGACGGCAAACTCGACGCGAGCGTCATCCTCGCCAACCAGCCGTGGGACACGATGGCGGGAGTCCTGCTGGTCCGGGAGGCCGGGGGAGTGGTCGTCGACACCGGCGGCGGCGACCACACGGTGCGTTCGGCGGCCACCATCGCGGTCGGTGCCGGGCTGCGTGACGAGGTCGTCGCCGCGATCGCGCGCGCGGCGGGCTGAACTTTCCGCACGCGGGAAGTGAACCGGACGGGCGCCGTATCCGTGTCTATCGGTAAGGCGCCCGCATCTGGAGGTAACCGTGACCGAACCGGTGGTCTTCGTCCTGCCGGGCGAAACCGAGGACTTCAGCGGTGAATACGACCGCCGGATGTGCCAGAACCTCCCGGCCACCGGTCTCCCGCTGCTGGAACTGCCGATCGCCGGCGAATGGCCGATGCCCGGCCCGCTGGCCCGGTCGAGACTGGCCCGGTCGCTCGCCGCGCTGCCCGACGACACCGTCGTCCTGATCGACGGCACGGTCGCCTGCGGGGTCCCGGAGATCGTGGTCCCGCACGCGCGGCGGCTGCGGCTGGCAGTCCTGGTCCACCGGCCGCTCGCCGACGACCCCGCGCTCGATCCGGCGCAGGCCGCCGAACTCGACGCGTGCGAACGGGAGACCCTGCGGCTGACGGGGATGATCGTCGCCACCGGGCCGTGGCTCGCGCGCCAGCTGATCGACCGGCACGACCTCGACCCGACGCGGGTCTACGTCGCGACACCGGGCACGGACGCGGCCCCGCTCGCCGCCGGGGCCGACGGTGTCTCCCGGCTGCTGTGCCTGGCGCCCATGACCGCGCGCCACGGCCAGGACGTCCTCATCCGCGCGCTTTCGCTGGTCGACGAACTGGCGTTCAAATGCGTGTTCGCCGGTGCGACACAGCACGATCCCGCGTACGTCGACGAGCTGCGCTGGACGGTCGAACGGCTCGGGCTCGGTTCCCGGATCAGCCTCATCCAGCCGCCGGACGATCTCGACCTGGTCTACGACGGCGCGGATCTGCTCGTGCTGCCCGCCAGGGGCGGCACGTCCGGGCTGGTCGTCGCCGAGGCGCTCGCGCGCGGCATCCCCGTGGTGGCCACCGAAACCGCCGGCGCGCACGACGCGCTCGGCACGGCGCCCGGCGGCGGCGTCCCCGGCATGCTGGTGCCGCCGAACAATCCCTCGGCGCTCGCGGCGGCGTTGCTGCGCTGGTCGCTCGACGCCGAACTCCGCCATTCCCTGCGGACGTCGGCGCTCGCGCGGAGCAGTGTCCTGGAGGAGTGGGACGTCGCCGCGGGCAGGCTCACCGACGTGCTCTCCCGGCTGCAGGCGGCTCCGCGTCAGCCGGCTTGATCATCGCCCGGAAGCAGCTATCGGGCCGGGCACCGGCTCGCTTGACTTGGCGGCATGCGAATCGTCGATCTTGCGTCCCGCCCCGATCTCCTCGAACCCGCGCTGAACCTCGGTGATGTCGGCGGTGGGTTCATCTACGCCGGGTTCAGCGGCAAGATGATCACCCCGGAACGGCTCCTGCGCCACTGGTCCCGGTATTTCCTGATCGCGCTGGACGACGACGGCGAACCGATCGCGCGAGCGCTGTCGGTCCCGCTGGCCTACCCGGCCGAGGACCGCCGCGAACTGCCGGCGCACGGCTGGGACGAGGCGATCCAGTGGGCCGCGCAGGATCTCATGGACGGCCGCGCGCCGGACACCCTGTGCGCCCTCGAAGTCGTTGTGGCGCCACGGATGCGCGGGACGGGCCTGTCCACGCCGATGCTGAAGGCGCTGAAGGCACGGGCGGCCGAAACGGGACTGGAGCGGTTGATCGTCTCCGTGCGCCCGATCGGCAAGGAGGACGAACCGGGCACACCCATGGAGGAGTACGCCGTCCGGCGGCGCGAGGACGGGTATCTCGCCGACCGCTGGCTGCGCACCCACGAACGGCTCGGCGCGCGGATGATCAAGGTGTGCCCGTTCGCGGTGACGATCTCGGGCTCGATCGCGGACTGGCACGACTGGACCGGCGTCAAACTCGCCGACGGCGACAACGTGATCCCTGGCGGGATCGCGCCGGTGCACGCGAACGTCGAGCGGGACTGCGGGGTCTACGTGGAGGCGAACGTGTGGATGGAGCACCCGTTCTGAGCCGGTGGTCCCGGGTGGCGCGCGGCGGCGGTGTCGCGAAAGCCACTTTCGGGACATCAGGCGTCGCGAAAGTGGCTTTCGCGACACGCTCCGGCCGCGGGTGCCGGGGCGCTCCGTGCCCAGCCCGTTCCTCGCGACTTCCGGCAGGATCGTCTCATCGGCCGCACCCGAGCCCGTCGGTGCCGCACAGTGGGTCCATGGGAATCTCGCGAGTCGGTTTCGCCGGGCTGGGCAGCATGGGCGAGCCGATGGCACGGAACCTGGCGCGGGCCGGAATCCCGCTTCTCGCCTGGAATCGCACGCCGGGCAAGGCAGGCCAAACGGTCGAAGACGTGGCCGAGCTCTTCGCGCGGTGCGAGGTCGTGATCCTGATGCTCAAGGACGCGGACGCCGTCGACGCCGTGCTCGAGCGCGGGCGATCCGCGCTGGCCGGCCGCACGATCGTCCACATGGGAACGACGGCGCCCGGCCACTCCCGCGAACTCGAGGCGGAGCTCCTCGCGGCCGGGGCGAAGTACGTGGAGGCGCCGGTCTCCGGCTCACGGGTCCCGGCGGAGGCGGGGGAGCTGGTCGCGATGCTCGCGGGGGACCCCGGCACGATCGACGAGGTACGCGAGCTGTTCGCGCCGATGTGCCGGGAAACCGTGTACTGCGGGCCGGTGCCCAACGGGCTCCTGATGAAGCTCGCGGTCAACGTGCATCTGACCGCGGTCGTCACGAGCCTGGCCGAGACCGTGCGTTTCGCCCGGGCCTACGAACTCGATCCCGGCCTGCTCGCCGACGTCCTCGGCGCGGGACAGCTGGCCAGCCCGATCCTGCGGGTCAAGGCGCCCAAGCTCGTCGAGGAGGATTTCGCGCCGCAGGCCTCGATCGCGAACGTCCTGGCCAACGTCGAGCTGATCGCGGCCGCGGCGAGGGAGGCAGGACTCGAGTTGCCGCTGATCGAGGCGTCCCGCGCGCTCTACGCCGAAACCGCACGGCTCGGCTTCGGCGCGGAGGACATGGTCGCCGTCGTCAAGGCCCTCGACGCCCGGCCGCGTTTCGTCCTCTAAACGCGGTAGTTGCGTGTGCAAGGACCGCATTTAGAGGACTAAACGCGGTAGACGTCAGCCGCGCAGGGCCGAGGCGATCCGGCCCGCCGCGGCGAAGGACTCTTCCTCCGGCTCGCCGAGCAGGGGGAGGAGGATGACGGATTCGGTCCCGGCCGCGTACAGCGCGCGGATCTGCTCGACACAGCGGTCGAGCGGCCCGCTGATGCTCAGCCGGTCGATCCACTCGGGCCGCAACCGCCGCGCCAGGTCTGCCCGGTCGCCGTTCGCCGCCGCGACCTCGGCCAGCAGTTCGGCGCCGAAGTCCAGTGGTTCCAGCGCCGGGCCCGAGTTCGGCCCGATCGCGGAAGCGACGTCGGCCCTGGCACGCTCGCGGGCCCGTTCGGGGTCGGCGTCGAGGGCGAGCCAGTTGTAGGTGGCGATCGTATGACCCTCCACGCCGATGAGGTCCCGCGTCGCGCGGACGTACTCCGGTGTCGCCGGTTCGGCGAGCAGTGTCCCGTCGGCGACCCGGCCCGCCGCCGCGAGCGACTTCGGGCCGCGGACGCCGGCGATGAGCTTCGGCGGCAGCGCGGGCGGGAACTCCAGCTCGACCTCGTCGAGCCGGACATGCTTGCCCTCGAACGAAACGCGCTCACCCGCCAGTAGCCGCCGCAGCACCGTCAGCGTCTCCTCGAAGGCGGCCAGCGCCGACTTCGGCCACGCGTCGATCTGCCGCATCCAGCTCGGCACGCCGTGCCCGAACCCGGCGATCAGCCGCCCCGGGTACAGCTCCGCCAGCGCCGCGATCTCCATCGCCGCGATGGCCGGGTTCCGCGCCACGGCGGGCATGATGCCGATGCCGAGGGTGATCTTCTCGGTCGCCGCCAGCACCGCCGACGCCGTCGCGATCCCGCCCGCGTAGAAGCAGTCCTCGACGATCCAGACCTCGTCCAGGCCCTCCTGTTCCGCGCGCCGGGCGAGGCCGGTCAGCCGGGCGGCGGGCAGTTCGCGGGGGATCCTGACTCCGAGCCGGGAAACCATGTCGCTCTCCGTTCCTCAGACGCGCCGCAGCACGTGTAGCAGGTATTCCTTGCGGTTCAACGGGTTGTGATCGGTTCTCGACCGAGTCGTCGCGGCACCCCGGACAGGCCGGTAGCCGTGGAACGCGGTCTCCATCGTGCCTTCGCCCCGGGTCGCCGAGGGCAGGAACCGATGCACCTCATGGGTTTTCACCGCCGGGATCTCGCCTTCCAGCTCCGCCGTCCCGGCTTTCGTGACCGTCGTGCGCGGGACGGCACGAGCCTGCGCCAGCAGGGCGGTGACCGGACCGAGGGTGTCGGCCGGGGCCTGGAGGACGAACCGGTGCATCGGTTCGTGCACGGTGGTCCCGGCCTCGCGCAACGCCGCCATCAACACCAACGGCGTCAGGTCGCGGAAGTCGCCCGCGGTGCTGGACATGCTTTTGTCGAAGGTGCCGTGCGCATGGCTTTGCCGGGCGTAGTAGCCCGAATGCGTCATCGTCACCACGCAATCGAGCACCTCCCAGCCGTGGAGGCCCTCGCGCAGCGTCTCCTTCACCGTTTCCTCCACCGCTTTGACGAAGGAATACGGCATGGAGCCGAGTTCGACCTCCAGCCGGAACGAGATCCCGCTTCCGGGTGACCCCGGTCCGACCCGGAGCCCGATCGTCGCCAGAAAGGGGTTCGGTGCCTTGCCGATGAGTTCGGCGGCCGACCCGGTGCCGGAGACATGCTCGACGCAGATCGTCGTCGTCTCACTGAACGTGACGTCGAGGCCGTACTCTTCCGCGAGCGTCGCCTGTATGACCTCCTTCTGCACTTCTCCGTACAACGAAACGGAAGTCTCCTGGCGGACCCCGTCGTACCGCAGCCCGATCAGGGGGTCCTGCTCGGCCAGCCGGGTGAGCGCCTGGTGCAGCGGCCCGCGATCGGACGGGCGTACCGGCGAGACGACGGTTGCCAGCGTTGGTGGCGAGAACAGCCCTTCCCACCCTCGGGTCCGGGCCCCGAGCATGTCGCCGACCCGGACGTCGAGCCCGGAAAGCTTCGCGATCCGCCCGGCGCCGACCGATCCCGATGGCACGGCCGAGCCGTTTTCGAAGACACTGATCGCGGTGACCTTGCCTTCGCCGTCCCCGAGCGGGACCTTCTCGCGCACGGAGACGCTGCCGGAGAACAGCCGCACGTAGGCGATCTTCTCGCCACCCGGCGCGCGCTCGACCTTGAACACCGTGCCGGACAGTGGCCCGTCGACGTCACTTTCCCCGGCGGGCAAAAGGTTCTCGATACCATCGAGGAGCGCGTCGATCCCGGCGCCGGTGATCGCGGATCCGAAGTAGACCGGATGAGCGAGACCTTCGGCGACTTTCACCGTCAGTTCGGCGCGGAGTCGCGACGGCGTGAACGCGTCCGGGGCCGTGAGGTACTCGGTGAGGAAGTCCTCGTCGACGGTCGCCAGGAGGTCGATCACCCGATCGGGCTCCATGGGGTCCATCGCGATCGCCGACGGCGTGAGCTTTGCGGTGACCTCCCGGAGCACCCTGCCGGGATCGGCCCCCCGGCGGTCCAGCTTGTTCACGAACAGCAGCACCGGAATGCCCAGCCGTCGTAGCGTCCGCATCAGGACGCGGGTCTGCGCCTGGACGCCTTCGACCGCCGAAAGCACCAGGACGGCGCCGTCGAGCACGCCGAGAGCGCGTTCGACCTCGGCGATGAAATCGGGGTGGCCCGGGGTGTCGATCAGGTTGACGGTGACGTCGCCGAGGGCGAACGACACCACGGCCGCCTTGATGGTGATGCCACGGGCACGTTCGAGCGCCAGTGTGTCGGTCTGCGTGCTGCCGTCGTCGACGCTGCCCAGCTCGCCGATGATCCCGGCGGTGTGCAACAGCCGCTCGGTCAGGCTCGTCTTCCCGGCGTCAACATGCGCCAGAATCCCCAGATTGAGGGTCTTCACGAGTGGTCTCGTCCTTGAGGTAGGCGGAAATTACCTGATGGAAGGACGTGGTCACTCGCAAGACGATCATCTCCTAGGCCGGGAACCGATCCCCAGGACTACAACACCCTTGCTCCGGCCCCGCAACCGAATAACGCAATTCGTCCTCTGAATGCGGTAGTTGCGTGTGCAAGTACCGCATTCAGAGGACGAAATGCGAGAGGGATCAGGCCAGGTACTCCGCGGCGGCACGGAGGCTGACGTAGGACCCGCTGAACGTGTCGATCCGCGGCCCCTCGGTCTCCGGGCCGGGAACGCCGGTCTCGACCCGGATGTAGTCCACGGAAGACTCGCGCAGCCAGCTCAGGAATTCGCGGACCTCGGGGTGCCGGTGCGCTTCGCGGGTCACCACGACGACGTCGCGGGCGCCCTGGACGGCCTCGATCGCGATCGCGATCTCGTCCCCGGTGACCTTGACCGCGCGCGTGCCGGGCACGAGCCCGGTCAAGTGCGAGCCGAGCCCCCACGGCATCGGGCCGGCCGCGATGATCGGCTCGGTCTCGATGTCGATCACCAGCGGGGGGCCGTCCAGCTTCGGCGACCCCTTGATCCGCAACGCCTTGCGCGCCGCCTCCAGGCCGAGGGTGTGATCCACCGGCGAGATCGGCGTCGACACCGGGGGATTGCCGAGCGCGGCGACCCGCTCCGACGCCTCCACCAGCCGCTCCATCGGCAGCTCACCGGACTCGACGGCGGCCGCGATGACCGCCGCGATCCGGTTCAGCTCGTCCTCTTCGAACGACACCCCGCCCAGGCACAGCGCGTCGGCGCCGGCGATCAGCGCCCGCACCGACGCCCGGCCGACCCCCTCGGTCTTGCCGAGTTCCCCGGCGACGGCACCCATGTCGAGCGCGTCGGTGATCACCGCGCCGGTGAAGCCGAGCTCGCCGCGCAGGACGTCGGTGAGCGCCTTCGGGTTGAGCGTCGCGGGCAGCTCACCCCACGCGGGTACGACGAGATGCCCGGTCATCACCGCGCGCACCCCGGCCGCGATCGCGGCCTTGAACGGGACGAGCTCGATCTCGTGCAGTTCGGCCTCGGTCCTGGGCAGCACCGGCAGCGCGTGGTGCGAATCGTCCGTGGCCGCCCCGTGCCCGGGGAAATGCTTGGCGGACGCGGCCACGCCGTACTTCTGCAGCCCGGTGATGTACGCCGCGACATGCGGTGACGCCTTCACCGGATCCGAACCGAACGCCCGGACCCCGATCGAGGGATCCTCGGCCGCCAGCGTCAGATCCGCGCACGGGGCGAAGTTGATCGTGACCCCGCACGCGGCCAGCCGTTCGCCGAGCGCCGCCGCGACCGAGGTCGTCAGCTCGACGTCGTCCGCGGCGCCGAGTGCGAGCGGCCCCGGCACGAACGAGCCGGTGGCGACGTCGAGCCGGGTGACGTCACCGCCCTCCTCGTCGATGCCGACGAGCACGTCGGGCCGTTCGGCCCGCAGCTGCGCGCTCAGCGCGGCCACCTGCTCGTCGTCGACCACGTTGCGGCCGAACAGGATCGCGCCGCCGAGACCGTCGGCCACCTTGCGGCGCAGCCAATCCGGCGCGGTGGTGCCGTCGAAGCCGGGGACGAGCACGGATGCGGCGAGCTTTTCCGGTGAAGACAAGGATTACCCCTTCACTGCGCCTGCGGTCAGGTTGGACACGAGCTTGCGCTGGACGATGATGAAGAACACCAGCGCGGGCACGGCGTAGATGACCGACGCCGCCATGATGCCGCCCCAGTCCACGGAGAACGCCGTGCGGAACGAAGACAGCCACACCGGCAGCGTCTGCTTGCTCTGGTCGCGCATGAACACGAACGCGAACAGGAACTCGTTCCACGCGGTGATGAAACTGAACACCGACGTGGTCACCAGCCCCGGCGCGAGCAGCGGCAGCGTCACCCGGCGGAAGGCGCCCGCCCGGCTGCAGCCGTCGATCATCGCGGCCTCTTCGAGGTCGTACGGGATGCCGTTGACGAAGCCGTAGAGCATCCAGCACGTGAAGGGCAGCGTCGCCGCGAAGTACACCAGCAGCAGCGAAGGCAGCTGGTTGAGCAGCCCGGCGTCACGCATCAGCAGGTACATCGGGATCAGCAGCGCTTCGAACGGCGCCAGCTGGGCGACCAGCACGAGCATCAGGAAACCCTTGCGCCCGCGGAAACGCATCCGGGACAGGGTGACCGCGGCCAGGACGCCCGCGACGAGCGAGCACAGCACCGCGCCGAGCGTGACGATCAGGCTGTTGGTCAGGTACGTGGTGAACCCGGGCTTCGTCAGCGCCGTGACGAAGTTGTCGAGCGTCGCCGCGGACGGGATCAGGTCGTAGTCCGGGGACAGGACCTGGCCCGGCGTCTTCAGCGAGGACGTGACCATCCAGTACGTCGGGAAGACGAACAGGAGGGCCACGAGCACGCCGAACGTGCCGAGGCCGATCCGCTGGGTCAAGGACTTCTTCATGACAGGTCGGCCTCCTTCGAGCGCACCAGCAGCTGGACGTACCGGGCGGTGAGCAGGATCAGCACGAGCATCATCAGCAGGGCGGCGGTCGCCGCCAGGCCGAAGTGGTTGCCCGCGAGGCCCTTGAGGTACATGTAGACCGGCAGTGTCGTGCTGGCGCCGTCCGGCCCGCCCTGGCGGATCGCCCACACCTGGGCGAACAGCTTGAAGTCCCACAGCACCGACAGGAACGTGACCATGGTCAGGATCGGCCGGATCGCCGGCCAGCTGACCGCCCAGAACGCCTGCCAGGCGTTCGCGCCGTCGATGCCCGCGGCCTCGTACTGTTCCTTCGGGACGCCGAGGAGCCCGGCGTAGAGCGTGAACGCCACGAACGGCACGGCCTGCCAGACGACCAGCAAGCCGATCACGGTCAGCGTGCTCGGGCCGGTGGAGAACCAGGAATGTCCGATGAAGCCTTCGAAACCGAGCTTCGCGAGCGTCTTGTTCAGGATCCCGTACTGCTGGTCGAAGATCCACTGGAAGACCGTGGTCGTCGCGAGCACCGGGGTCGCCCACGCGAGGATCAGCGCGACCTGCAGGATCACCCGGACCACCGGGTTCAGATGCCGCATCAGGAGCGCCATGAACAGCGCGAGCAGCAGGGTGGCGATCACGACCGCGGCGGTGAACACCAGCGTGCGGACCGTGATCTCCCAGAATTCGGAGTCGGACAGGATCTCGGTGAAGTTCTCGAACCCGACCCAGACCATCTCTCCGGAGACCAGCTCACGGAGGTCGAGCTTGCGGAGACTGATCCCGATCAGCTGCAGCGTCGGCCAGCCCAGCAGGACCAGGATGGCGACCAGCGCCGGAAGGATCAGCAGGTACGGCGCCGTCCGCTCGCCGAGGCGGAGGCGCCGGTTGGACTTCGGGGGTTTGATGCGCGGCGATGCCGGCGGGGTGGCCCCCGCCGGCATCGTCACATCTTTGGTCGTGGTCATCCGCCGATGAGCTTGTCGAGCGCTGCGTTGGCGTCGGCGGTCGCCTGGTCGAGCGTCTTCGTTCCGGTCAGGTAGGCGGTCAGCATGTCCTTGATCGGGTTCTGACCGGACTCGACGTCACCCCACTTGGGGCTGGTCGGCACGGCGCGGCCGTTCTTGGACGCCTCGGCCATGACCTTGGTGAGCGGGTTCGCGTCGAGCGCGGACACGTCGGTCGAGGTACCGGGGACGTAACCGGCCTTGGCCAGCTCGGTCTGGTACTTCGGGGTGGAGAACAGCTTGACGTAGTCCTTGGCCGCGGCCGCGTTCTTGCTGTTGGCCGGGATGACCAGGTTCGAGCCGCCGAGGAAGACCGGGGCCGACTTGCCGGCGGTCTTGCCCGGGATCGGGAAGGCGGCCGACTTCTCCTTGATCGACGGGTCGGTCTTCGCCGCGGTGTCGACCTCACCCGGCACACCGATCATCATCGCGACCTTGCCCGCGCCGTAGATGCCGGCCTGCTGCGGGGTGGCCTCGTCTGCGTCCTTCGGCGCCTTGGTGCCCGAAGCCTCGGTGAGCTGCTTGTAGAACTCGAGCCCGGCCTTCGCCTGCGGGGTGTCCAGCGTCGACTTGAAGGACTTGCCGTTGGCCTGGGCGATGTCGCCGCCCTCGTCCCAGATGTAGGACAGCAGCTCGTACCAGTTCTGGCCGGGGTGGTACAGGGCCTGGAACTCGGGGTCGCTGCCGAACTTGGCCTTGAGCTTGGTGATCGCGTCGAGCCACTCCGTGCGGGTCTTCGGCGTCGCGGTGACACCGGCCTGCTCGAACATGTCCTTGCGGTAGATGACCTCACGGTTGGCCGCGTAGAACGGGATGCCGTAGGTCTTGCCGTCGAATTCGCCCGAGGCCTTGAGGCCCTGGAGCCACTGGGCGCCGTTGAAGTCGCCGACGCTCGAGGTGAGGTCGGCGAGCACGCCCTGGTTCGCGAACGCGGGGGTCTGGGTGTTGCCCAGCTCGATCACGTCCGGCGGGTTGTCGCTGGCCAGCGCGGTGGTCAGCTTCTGCTGGATGCCGTTCCACTGCTGGATCTCGTACTTGACCTTGACGCCGGGGTGCGCGTCTTCGAATTCCTTGTGGAGCGAGTTCGTCAGGGTTTCCGGGGCGGTTCCGGTCATGAGCCAGACCGTGAGCGTGCCGTTCGAGGCCGGAGCGCTCGAATTCGTGCTGTCGCCACTACCGGAACCGGCGCAGCCCGCCGTCGCGAGGGTGATGGCGGCGGCGCCCGCAGCCATCTTGAGCCAGCGCTTCACTCGTGCCGTCCTTTCGATGCCCGGCCACCATGCCGGGCTCCCACAAAATGGTGTAGACCAATGCGGGCAGCGTGGTACGTACCACTCCGACTGTCAAGCAGGTGGCCGGTTCGTTGTAAACGAGCCGCAATCTTTCACCTTGAGTGAGCGCATGATCACGCTGATGATCGGATTTCGGCGTCCTCGTCAGGGTCTCGCGAGGCACGCTGACATGCGGTTTTTCTTTGTCTGTACCGGTGAGCGGGGCATTCGGCGGGAGGCCACTGCGCCGTTCGGACGAAGGTCGGCTCGCGTTCGCCGAACCGGGCCGCGGCCCGGTGATCAAGGTCGATGCCGACGTCGCTCGCGGGCTAGCGCGGGTCCTCGTCGTCGGCGGGCGGCTTGATGCCGAGCAGCGCGCGCGTCTGATCCTGGAGGAACCACGCCAGCGTCGCGCAGGCGATCAGCAGGACGAGCGGCAGGACCGGGCCGCCGTTGGCGAGGATGAACAGCTCCGTGGCGCTCGCGCCGACCATGACCCCGGCCAGCAGGAGCGCCGACGGCCCGCCGAGACGGGGGACGAGCAGCCCGATCGCGCCGCCGACCTCGAGTACGCCGGTGACGTACCGGAGCCACTGCCCGAGCCCGATCTCGGCGAAGGTCTGTTCGGTGTGGCCGCCCGCGAACAGCAGATAGCCGCTGTAGAGGAACTCGGCGGCAAGTGCGACGCGCACGACCCACAGCGCGATCGAGCCGATCGACAGGCTTCGGGTACCGCTGGCTCCGTCGGACATGCCGGGCATCTTTCTCCCGGTGGGCGAGGCTGGCAAGCCGCTGAAGGACGCTTTCCCCGCATGTCATGGGGGGAAAGCGCCCTTCGCTTCGTCACATGCGGGGAAGGTCCCCTTCGCCCAGGAGTATCTGTTCGAGCAACAGGTTCACGTCCCGGGCGGACTCGTCTTCGCCTATCCGGTGGAACGTCTCGGCGGCGCTGAGCGCGCGACGGGCGGCCTCCCGCACCCGGCCCGCGGCGCTGAGGACGTGGGCGGCGACGTGGTCGAGCTGGGCGACGAGATGGTCCCTGACGGGCGCGGTTTCGGTTTTCACCGCGTGCACGGCGGTTTCCGCGGCGTCGAGCGCGGTCAGTGCCGCGTCGAGGTCGCCGGACCGCAGCCGCGCCAGCGTCGCGGCGTTGCGGCAGGTGGCCGCCACGTAACCGCCACCGATCGCCGAGGCCGCGTCGGCGGCCCGCGCGTAGAAGTCGGCGGCGTTCGCGCCGTAGCCGAGCAGGTCGAGTTGCTCGGCGGCGGCCATGCTCACGGAGATGTAGGAATGTCCCGTGTCGCCCGAATCCTGGAGTATTTCGGCGAGGACGGCGTATTCGTCGAAGGCGCGTGAGGATTCGCCGAGCGCGCGGTAGCTGTCGGCGTACATCCACCGGCATCGGTGCGCCCAGTCCGGTGACGCGGTGAGCAGGGCGATGGTGCGGGGAGCGACGTCGAGCACGTCGTCGTAGCGGCCCGCGCCGTGCAGCGCGGTGACGAGGACGTACCAATGTTCCGCGGTGTCCTTGCCTTTCGACGCGGCGACACCGAGCGCGGCGTAGGCGTCGTCGACGGCTTCGGCGAACCGGCCGGTGCCGATCAGCGACAGCGCCCGGAGATGACGGAGATGTCCGCGCAAGCGTTCCGGGCCACCCACGGGCAGCGTCGACAGCAGGTGCTCGACGAAGACGTCCAGTTCGTCGAGCGATCCGGTGCGCTCGTAGGCGATCCGCACCTGTTCGACGGCCTCGACGGCCTTCTCGCCGACGTTTCCTACGACGAAGGCGTCCGTCGCCGCCCGCGCGAGTTCCAGCGCGGTCACCGGATCCTCGCCGTCGCCGTTCCGCAGCGACGCCTCCAGGCACAGAAGTGTGCCGTGGAGCAAGGGATCCCCGGCTTCGCGAGCCCGCTCGGCACCCCGTCGCAACACCTCGTACGCCTCGGCGGTGCGGCCCTGCCCGGAAAGCACGTGCGCCAGCCAGTATTCGCCCCAGCAGGCGGCGCGATCGTCCGTCCCGGCACGCAACCGCGCCGCGGCCACCGTCGTCAGCGCGACCCCTGTCTCGGCCTGATCGTCGAAGACGAGCCACAGCCCGAGCCAACACTGGTTGAGCAGGAACCGGATTTCGTCGTTCCGACGCCGGAATCCGGCGGCGGCGTGGCGCAGCCGTTCCTCGGTGTCGTCGCCCTGGAAGAAGATCGCGCGCAGTTCGGTCAGCCGCGGGGCGATTTCGTCCGGGACGGTTTCGATCGCCGCGAGACAGGCCCGCGCCTCCTCCGGCTCGCACCGGTGGTTGTGGATCTCCGCGCGGATGACCAGTTCCTCCGCGGACAGCCCCGGCGGGGGCGCGATCGGCGCCCGGGGGAGCGCGGAAGGCAGGAGGGGAACGAATTCCGCGACTGGATCAGCGGCCATTTTCCGTTCGGCGTAAGCGGTGAAATAGCCGGCGTCATCACGTTCGTCGAGTTCTTCGGCTTCGACGAGCGCCGCCGCCCGCATTCGCCGGTGGAGCCTGCTCAGGGGAACACCGTCGTACGGGCCGTCGAGAACGAACGGGATCCCGCCGTATCCGGTTTCCGTCAAACGACGGGTGAGCAGCGCGGCCGAGGCGAAGAACTCCAGCCTGGCCACGGCGTCCCCGTGGTCGCCCACACCGTCCAAAAGCGACAGAAGATCGACACCGGTGTGCTCGTTGCCGGTGAGGGCGCAGAACTCCAGGCGCAGCGCGTGATCGCCGTAGTGGAGCGGATCCCCGGCCGACGCCCTGGTCACCCATCGGTAGGTCGACGCGGCCTCGGCGTATTTGCCGGCGGCCGCCAGCGGCACCAGTGTCCGGCAGAGCCGGGTGATCTCGGATCCGGCCGGGTCCGCGCGGCGTGGTTCCACTTCCATGGTCCTGCCCCCAGAACAATGACGTCGACGCCGGATCTTAACTCCCGGCGCCGCGTCATGACCCTTCTTTCGGGTGGTTCAGGGGACGCGGACGGCGGCGATTTGCGTCGCTTGCCCGATCAACCTGTTCTTCTCGTCCCAGAGTTCGGCGACCTCGTCCATCCGGTCGCCGCCGATCTCGCCCGCGCGCATCCGCACCCGCACCGGGCCCGGCGCCGGAATGCCGCGCAGGTACGCGGTGAACTGGACGGTCGGCGCCCAGCCCGCGATGCCGAGGTCGTAGGAGATCGGCGGCACCGGGTCGAGCGCCACGAGCAGGCTCACCGGATCCCAGTCGGAGCCGTCGGCGAGCCGCAGCCAGGACGAGATGACACCCTTCCGGGACGGCTGTCCCACCGCGAAGCCCGCCGAGGCCGGATCGATCCGCTGCTCGACGACGTCCATCAGGCCGATCCGGAATCCGCCCCCGCCGTCGGCCGGTACGGGCAGGCAGTCCTGCTCCGGGGGGATCTCGACCGGGTCCACTCCGGACCACCACGCGTCGCCGTCGGCCAGGACGCCTTGGGTGATCAGGGCCTCGGTGCAGGGCTTGCCGTGCTGGCTCAGCCGCGCGCGCAACTGGGTGAGGCCGCGGCCTTCGCGCAGCGTCTCGACCTCGACGACCGCCGGGCCGGGTTCCGGGGCCACGGAGAACGAGCCGCTGATCGCGGTCAGATGCGGATGCGTGGAGACCTCGGCGGCGGCCCTGGCGAGCACGGCGAGCAGGTAGCCGCCGTGCAGCTTCGTCCCGATCGTCCACTGTGGATCGAGTTCGGTGTCGAACACCGGGCCGTCGCCGCGGCGGACGAGGGCGGTCGCGGTCTGGAAAGGCGCCATGGGTTCAAGCTGACATCGTCAACTTGACGGTGTCAAGTCAATGCTGGCAGCATCACGGCATGGGCGCGAAGCGGACGAAGGCGCGACCGGGCGAAGGGGAGAAGCTGCGGGGCGAGATCCTGAGCGCCGCAGACGCCCTGCTCGGCGAGGCGGGGACCGACGAGGCGCTGACGCTGCGTGCCGTCGCGCGCCGGACCGGCGTCTCCACGCCGTCGGTCTACGCGCACTTCCCGAGCCGCGACGCGCTTCTGGAGGCGGTCTGCCTGCGGGTGTGGGACGAACTCGCGCACCGGATGCGTGAACACGCCGTCGGGGTCGCCGATCCGATGCGCGCGCTCAGCCGGTGCGCGCGGGTGTACGCGCGGTTCGCGCTCGACCATCCGGTGCAGTACCGGGTGCTCCTGATGCGTCCCTCCGGCGGTTCGTCGCCCGGCGCGGTCGCCTGCTTCCGGTATCTAGCCGACGCGACGGCCACCTGCGTGCGGGCCGGGATCCTGCACGGGGAGGCGGAAGTCCTCGCGATGGGGCTCTGGTCGGCGATGCACGGCTGCGTGAGCCTGCTGATCGCCCAGCCGGGCTTCGGCTGGCCGGAGGAGCCGGAGGCGCTGATCGACACCGTCATCCGGATGGCGGGTCTCGGCACGGCGCTCGCCTCCCGCGTGCCCCGGGACGCCATTCCGCCGAGTGCCGTACTGGCTGAGGACCTCGGCGAACTGGCGGCGGGCTGGGCGGTGCGGGCCGAACGGACTGGATAGGCTCTGCGCATGCCCGAGACCCCGACCGCCGCGGACCGGCTCCAGGTGCTCGAAGCCATCACCGATACGTCCCTGGGGAAACTCGGCCAGGACGAGGTGATGGCGACGCTCCTCACGCGTGTCCGCGAAGTGCTCGGGGTCGACACGGCCACGGTGCTCCGGCTCGATCCGACGGCGCAGCAGCTGCAGGCCATCGCCGCCTCCGGGATCGAGGAGGAGGTCTACCAGGACGTCCGGATCCCCGTCGGAGCCGGTTTCGCGGGGCGGATCGCCGAGCAGCGGCGACCGGTGATCATCGACCACGTCGACGAGACCACGGTGGTGAACGCGCTTCTGTGGGAGCGAGGGCTGCGCACCCTGCTGGGGGTGCCGATGCTGGCCGAAGACGAACTGGTCGGCGTCCTCCACGTCGGGTCGGTGACGCCGCGGGAATTCTCCGAGACCGACGTCGAACTGCTCCGGCTGGTGGCCGGCCGGCTCGCGCTGGAGGTGCAGATCGACGTCGCCGCCAGCGATCGCGCGGCCGCCGCGGCGCTCCAGCGGAGCCTGCTGCCCGCCCGGCTGCCCGCCGTCTCCGGGATGAAGTTCGCCGCCCGGTACGTGCCGGGAACCGAGCCCGGCGTCGGCGGTGACTGGTACGACCTGTTCCCGCTGCCGGACGGCCGCCTCGGCATCGTGATGGGTGACGTCGCCGGGCACGGTCTGAACGCCGCGGTGATCATGGGGCGGCTGCGGAGCGCCCTCCGCGCCTACGCGCTCGAATCGGACGACCCGGCGGAGGTGCTGTCCAAATTGGACCGGAAGGTCCAGCATTTCGAGCCGGGAGCGCTGGCCACCGTCGTGTACGGGTCGGTTTCGGTTTCGCGGGGCAGCATCGTGGTCTCGCTGGCCGGACATCTGCCGCCGGTGCTCGCGGCGCCGGGTATGCCGTCGAGGTTCGTCGACGCTCCCGTCGATCCGCCGATCGGTGTCACCGGGCCGGGGCGCCGAAGAGTCGAGGTCGAGCTGCCGCCCGGCGCGGTGCTCGCCTTCTACACCGACGGTCTCGTGGAGCGCCGGGACCAGCTGATCGACGTCGGCCTGCAACGGCTCGCCGGCGCGATCACCGCGGACCCGCCGTCGCTGGTGTGCGCGCGGGTGATGGCCGCGCTCGTCGGCAACACGCCGGCACAGGACGACATCGCCCTTCTCGTGGCCCGATGCGAACTGAACTGAGTCACCGGACCGGGTGATTGGCGCGGCGGTTCACGGCCGCGAGCTCGACGGTCCTGGCGATCCGCCGCTCCCGGGTTTCCGGCTTCTTCGCCGTCAGGATCCATTCCAGGATCAGCCTTTTCGACGACGGCGGGAACTTCTCGAAATGCGTGCGGGCCGCCTCGTCGGCGTCGAGCCGGACACGCAGGTCCTCGGGGACGGCCTCGCCGTCCGGCACGATCTGCCAGCGGCCCTTCTCCTTGGCGAGGTCGATCATCGCCTGCCCGCGTTCGGTCATCAGGCCCTCGGCGATCAGGCGGGCGGCCCGTTCGCGGTTGACGCGGCTCCAAGAACTGCGGGGGCCGCGCGGGGTGAACCGCAGGCGGGAACTCGTGGCGTCGTGTTTGCGGTGCAGCCCGTCGATCCAGCCGAAGCACAGGGCCTGCTCCATCGCCTCCTCGATCCGGATGCTGGGGACGCCGCTGCCCTTGTGCCGGATGACCAGCCAGACCTCCTTCGCGGTCCCGGCGTTCTCGGCGAGCCAAGCCCGCCACTCGGCGGGGGAGGCGGCGCTGAAGGTGGTCTCGTCCATGACCGGGTTCCTTTCGTCGTAACGTCTGCAACCATCATCGGAACCAAAGTGCTCACCGAGTGAGCGCTTTGAGAGAGGGAGGTGGCCCGGATGGAGATCTGGGTGAATCCGGCGTGCTCCAAATGCCGGTCCGCGGTGTCGCTGCTGGACGAGGCGGGAGCCGAGTACACCGTGCGGAAGTACCTCGAAGAGCCACCGACGGCGAAGGAACTGAAGGCCGTCCTCGAGCGGCTCGGGCTCGAACCGTGGGACATCACGCGCACCGCCGAGCCGATCGCGAAGGAACTCGAGCTGAAGACGTGGGGGCGCACGGCCGCCGACCGCGATCGGTGGGTCGACGCGCTGGCCGCCCATCCGAAGCTGATTCAGCGTCCGATCATCACGGCCGACGACGGGACCACCGTGGTCGCGCGGACCCCGGAGGCCGTGCGGTCGGTGCTGCCCGAGGGGTGAGGAACACCAGCGACAGGATCACGGCGGCCGCGCCCGCGAACACCGGCCGCAGCCCGAAGATCTCCGCGAGCAGCCCGGCCGCCACGGCGCCCAGCGGTTTGGTGCCCCACGCGACCAGCCGGTGGCCGCTGGTGGCCCGGCCCAGCAGATGATCCGGGATGATCCGCTGCCGCAGCGAAACGACGACGACGTTCCACACCATGACCCCGGCCCCGCCGAGGAAGAAGACCGCTCCGACGACGTACGGATTCGTGGTCACCGCCGGGATCCCGGCGAACGCGGCGCCGGTGCACAGGGTGAGCGCCAGGGTGCGGGAGCGGCCGAGCGCGAGTTCGACGCGCTCGGCCGCGAACGACCCCGCGAAACCGCCGAGGGCGACGGTGGCGAGCAGGAATCCGTAGGCCTGTTCGGACAGTCCCATCGCCGACGACGGGCCGACCGCGTAGAGCACGAAGATCGTGACCACGGCGCTCGTGGCGAAATTGAACCCGCCGACCATGATCGCCAGAATCCGGAGAATCCGGTTCTCCCAAAGGAAACGTAGTCCTTCGACCAGATCTTCGCGCACGCTCGTGTCGCGAGTCCGGTCGGCACGGAACTCACCCCGGACGAAGAAAAGCGCGGCCACCGCGACGATCCAGAGCGCCGATGGCGCCGCGAACGCGACGAAAGCGCCCGCCGCGACAAGGAAACCGCCCAGCGGCGGGCCGGCGAATTCGTTGGCGGTGAGTTCGGCGGCGTAGAGGCGGCTGTTGGCCCGTGTCAGCCGTTCGCGGCCGACGATCTGCGGGAGGATCGCCTGCGCGGCCGTGTCGTGGACCGTTTCGGCGACCCCGATCCCCAGCGCGACCACGTAGAGCAGCCAGATCGACCCGAATCCCAGCGCGCTCGCCGCCGCGAGCGCGGCGAGCAGGCTCGCCCGGACCACGTTGGCCACGAGCATCGCGCGGCGCCGGTCGACACGGTCGGCGAGCACCCCGGCGTGCAGGGCGAACAGCAGCCACGGCAAGGACGACACGAACGCCAGCCCCGCGATGAGCGCGGGTGACCGGGTGAACTGGACGGCCACCAGGCCGAGCGCGATCTTGACGATCCCGTCGGCCAGGTTCGACAGCCCCGACGAACTCCACAGCCGCCAGTAGGCGGTCCCCAGTGCGGTCACCGATCGAGGATCGCACATCGATTGAGAAAACTCCATCGATGGTTGTCTTCTCCATCGGTCGGCTACGCTGCGGTCATGGACGATCAGGTCGCCGCGAGGGTCGCGGACCGGCGGCGCGAGGCGACGGCGCGTGAGGCCAAGGCGCTCGGGCATCCGTTGCGGCTGCGCATTCTCCGGCTCTGCGGCGAGCGGGAGCTGACCAACAAGGAGCTCGCCGACCGGCTGGACAAGGACCCCGGCACCGTGCTCTACCACGTGCGGCAGCTCACCGAGGCAGGTCTGCTGGAGCAGGCTCCGGTACGCACCGGGACGAGCGGTGCGCTGGAGAAGCCCTACCGCAGCGCCGGCAAGTCCTGGTGGCTGGACGGGCCGCTGAACGGCGAGGACGAAGACACCCGGTTCGGGCCGATCGAGGCCTTCCAGGACGAACTCCGCGAGGCGGGCCCGGGTTCGGTGCGGGTGGTCGAACGGTTCGCGCTGCACCTGTCGCCGGAGGAGGCCACCGAACTCGACAACCGCATCCTCGACATCCTCGACGAGTATGTCGCCACCGATCAGGAGCGGCTCGACCGGCCGCTGCTGAACGGGATCTTCCTGCTGCACCGCATGGCCGAGTGACTCGCGGGCTCGGTCTGTGGGGTCTGGGGGCTGGCGCCGGTGTCGCGAAAGCCACTTTCGGGACACCAGACGTCTCGAAAGTGGCTTTCGCAACCCCCGGGCCAAGCCCGGCACCCGGCGGTACCGAGTGGGTCTGGTCTCGTGAGTGGTGATTCGGGTTCTAACCGTCATCACCACTCACGACTACCTGTGCCGAACGGCGGCTTCGCGTGATTGATCGGACGGCACGTGTGTCGTCCGTCGGATCACGTGTGTCGTCCATCCAGTCACGCAAGACCGCCAGTAGGTATCAAGGACACGGTCGGCTCTAACCGGCATGAGCACTCTGGAGCCCCTTCACGGGCTTCCGCAATCGACACCCTGCGCCCCAGGAGAATCCGGCGTCGATCCGCCCGGAGATGTCAGGAAAGGGTCGTTCAGGACATCTTTCGTCCCGAACGACCCTTTCCTGACACTGGGGCAGGCCGCCGAGGCGTCAGGACAGTTCGCGGAAGAAAGCCCGGATGTCGCCCAGCAGCAGATCCGGCGCGTCCTGGGTCGCCCAGTGGCTGCCGCGGTCGAACTCCTGCCACGAAACGATGTTCGCGTGGTCCCGCTCGGCGAAGCGGCGCAACGGCCGGAAGTCGTAGGCGAAACTCGCCAGCCCGGTCGGCGCGGTCGTCGGCTCGGCCGGGTGCTCGGTGTGCTTGTCCTCGTAGTAGAACCGCGCCGCCGAGGCCGCGGTGTTGGTGAGCCAGTACAGCGTGGCGTTGGTGAGCACATGGTCGTCGCTCGTCGCCGACAGCAGTTGCGCGCTCCACGCCAGCTGCCCGGTCGGCGAGTCGGCCAGCGCGTGCGCGAGGTTCTGGGGCGCGCTCTCCTGAAGTTTGGCGTAGCCGGACATGTCGTCGTTGAAGGACTGAAGGAACTGCATGTACTCCAGTTCCTTCTCGGTCATGCCCTCGAACTCCGCCGGGTCGCCGCTGGGGAACGAGAACAGCTGCGTGACGTGCACGCCGATCACGTGTTCCGCGTCGGCGCGGCCGACCTCGGGGGCGACGAACGAACCGGCGTCGTTCCCGTGCGTGCCATAGCGCTCGTAGCCCAGGCGGCGCATCAGCTCGGCCCAAGCCTGAGCCGTGCGGTACCGGTTCCAGCCCTTCTCGCGCGTCGGGCCGGAGAAGCCGAAGCCGGGCAGCGAAGGGATGACCACGTGGAACGCGTCCGCCGGGTCCGCGCCGTGAGAACGCGGGTCCGTCAACTGGTCGATCAGGTCGAGGTATTCGAAGACCGAGTTCGGCCAGCCGTGGGTGAGGATGAGCGGCTTCGCGTCCGGCTCGGGCGAGCGGACGTGCAGGAAATGGATGTTCTGCCCGTCGATCTCCGTGGTGAACTGCGGGTACTCGTTGAGCTTCGCCTCCCACTTGCGCCAGTCGTAGCCCTCGCGCCAATACGCCACGAGCCGCCGCACGTACTCCAGGGGCACGCCGTACTCCCAGCCCGGCGTGACCGGTCCGCGCTGCACCCCGTCGGTCACCTCGTCGGCCGGCAGTTCGTTCGCCCAGCGGACGCGGGCCAGGCGGTCGGCCAGGTCGTCCAGCTCGGCCTGCGGGACCTCGACGCGGAAGGGCTTGATCTCGGTGTTTTCGCTCATGAGACCAAGGTAGAGTTCCATTAGGAACATCCCGTTCCTAATGGAGGGGCAGCCTGAAGAAATGTTGGAAACTTCGGCACGATTGCTCCGTTTGCTCTCCCTGCTGCAGACTCCCCGTGACTGGACCGGCACCGAACTGGCGGAACGCCTGGAGGTCAGCGCCCGGACGATCCGTAACGACGTCGAGCGGCTGCGCGCGCTCGGCTACCCGGTGAACGCCACCCGTGGTTCGGTCGGCGGCTACCGCCTCGGCGCGGGGGCCGATCTGCCGCCGTTGCTGCTCGACGACGAGGAGGCCGTCGCCGTCGCGATCGGCCTGCGCACCGCGGCGGGCGGCACCATCGCGGGCGTGGAGGAGACGTCGTTGCGCGCGCTCGCCAAGCTGGAGCGGGTGCTCCCGTCCCGGTTGCGCCGCCGCGTGAACGCCCTGCAGGCGTACACGGTCCCGGTGCCGAGGGACGAACCCGGCCCGCGTGTCGCCGCCGAGACGCTCACCGTGCTGACGGCGTGCTGCCGGGATCGTGAGGTGCTGCGGTTCGGCTACCGGACCCACGACGGTTCGGAAAGCGTCCGCAAGGTCGAGCCGTATCGCCTGGTGAACTGGGGACGCCGCTGGTACCTCGTCGCCTGGGACCTCGACCGCGGCGACTGGCGCACGTTCCGCGTCGACAGGCTGACGCCGCGAGTTCCCACGGGTCCGCGGTTCACCGCGCGTGAGTTGCCCGAGGACGTCACCGACCGCGTGCGGCGCGGGGTGTCGTCCGCCGCTTGGCGCTACCGGGCCGACGTCACCGTGCACGCGTCCGCCGAAGAGGTGACCGCGCGGATCAACCCCGCCGTCGGGACGGTGGAGGCCGTCGACGCGAACACGTGCGTCCTGCACACCGGCGCGGACAGCATCGAGACGATGGCCGTCCACTTAGGACTCCTCAACGTCCCGTTCCGCGTCACCGAACCCCCGCAACTAGTCGACTACTTGCGTGAGCTGGCCGACCGGTATCGCGACGCGACCCGCGTTTAGTCCTCTAGATGCGGGAGAGGGAGCAAGTAGTCGACTAGTTGCGGCGGGGGTTAGCGCGCGAAGGTGGTCAGGAACCGGTCCCGGAACGTGTCCATTCGCCACACCGGCGCGTTCCGGTCCGGGTTCAGGCCGTCCTGCCAGTTCCAGCCGGCGACCTTGTCGAGTACCGCCTTGTCCCGCGTGACCACCGTGATCGGGACGTCGTGATCCGCGCCCGCGCCGGCGACGATCGGGTTCGGCTGGTGATCGCCCAGGAACACGAGCACGAGATCGTCGTCCCCGTACGTCTCCACGTACGAGATCAGCGAGTTCAGCGAATAGGCGATCGAGTCGCCGTACGCGCCGCGCACCTTGGCGGGGTCGGTGAACACCTCTTCGGGTGTTTTCCCTTGCGAGGGCATGGGATCGTAGATCGACCCGTCGCCGACGGCGGTCCAGTCGACCAGACGGGGGAGTGGCGTCCACGGCCAGTGGCTGGTGACGAGGTCGATCTCCGCCATCAGCGGCGGGCGATCCCGAGCGCGTTCGGCGCGCTGGAAAGCCGAAAGCGTGAACTGGTCCGGCATCGTGGCGTAGGAGAACGGCGGTCCGCGATACCCGATGGTGCGGGAGTCGTAATAGCGGTCGTAGCCGTAGACCTTGCCTTCCGGCCAATCCTCGGTATGTGCCGGGACGACGCCGACCGTCTCCCAGCCCGCGCGTTCGAACGCACCCCCGAGGGTGAACCGGTCGGTCTTCACGAAGTCGTCGTACCGGTGCTGGCTGTCGACCCAGACCCCGGACTGGAACGTCGAGTGCGCCAGCCAGCTGCCCGCGCTGGTCGTCGGCGAGGTCAGGAACGCGCTGCGCGAGCCGTATCCGGCGTTCTTCAGCCGCGCCGTCCCGGCGTCGAGCACCGCGTCGATCTTCGGCGCGATGTCCGAGTCCTGGACGGCCACCCGCCCGTAGCTCTCGACGAAGGTGAACAGCACGTCCTTGCCGCGCAACGCGTTCAGCAGCCCGGAGGCCGGAGTGTCACGGAAAGCGTCGACGGCGACCTCCGCGGCGAAGGCCTCCCTGTCCCGGATACCGGCTCGTACCTGGCGGAGGTCTTCGTAGGCGAAGGCGGCCGCGCTGCGTGACGCGAACGGCTGTCCCGGAGCGAGCTGCGCGCCGGAGACCGCGCACACCATCCAGACCACGCTGAGCACGGCCGTCACCCTGGTCGACGCCGTGCGCCGTCCGGCCACCACCCGGCTCAACCGCAGGACGGCCAGCGCCATCAGGACGATCACGACCACGGCCAGCAGCGTCAGCCCGGCGAACGACGCGAGCGCGCCGGTCCGCCCGATGGACGTGCCGAGCAGATCGACACCGTTGCCGAGCACACCCCAGTCGAACACCGGGTTGAACCGCCGGTTCAGTGTGAGCCCGAAACCGATGTCGATGGCCTTGAGCACGGTCAGGAGCCCGAGGAGCGCGCCGGCCGACACCGCGACGACGCGTCGCGCGCCGTCACGCAGCATGAGCACGACCGCCACCCCGAGCAGCGCCTCCACCGGCAGCCGCACGAACGCCTCCGCCGTCAGCCCGTCGAGGTCGGCAGGCGCGAGCAGAGCGAACAGGACGAGCACCGCGGACGCGGTCGTCGCCGCGCTGGACGCGATTTCGCGGGCTGCCGTCCGGTCGCCGGGCAGACCGGTGAGTGCGGGACGCGGGAAAACCGACAAGGCGGGTTCCTTCCGGGGTGGACTGCCTTCATCGGGTTACACGGACGACGGGCCCCGGCGGTTCAGCGCGATCGCCACGTCCGCAGCGCCCACCACCAGTTGACCGTGTGCCGCACGTCCGGCGGGTCGAGCGACGTTCCGGTGATCTCGCCGAGCCGGGAAAGCCGATACCGGACGGTGTTCGCGTGGACGTGCAGCGCGGCGGCCGTCTGGTCGAGCCGCCGCCCGTGATCGAGGTAGGCCAGCGCGGTCGAGACGAGTTGTTCGTGGAAGGGATCGCCTGGCGTCAGCGCGGCCAGCAGGGTGCCTTCGAGCAGCGCGGCGAGGCCCGGCTGGGCGGCGAGCGCGGTCTCCACGGCCAGATCCGCCACCGCGTGCAGGCCGCGTGATCCCGCGGCGACCGGCAGGGCCATCACGCACAGCGCGTGGGTGCTCCGGACCTCGGCGAGCGGGACAGCGGGCGAGGCCACCATGAGCACGTCGTCCCCGAGCGCGGGCGGGGCGGGCAGCCGCGGCGCCAGCCCGGCCAGCCGCCCTTCGACCAGGCCGAAGACGCCACCTGTCGCGCCGAGCCGTCGCTCGACGACCAGTGCCTGGTACGGATCGCCGACGTCGCTCAGCAGGCAGTGGTAGCGCCCGCCCGGGTTCAGCCCGGCGTTCGCGACCTCCCCGGCCGAAGGCGCCGTCGCGTCGCCGCCCAGCAACCGCCGCAGCACCCGGGCGCGGTTGTCGTGCGCCGTGCGGGAGAGTTCGAGTTCGGCTTCCTGGTACCCGGCGATGACCTGGCGTTCGAGAGCGCGGGTGTTCCGGTCGAAGTCGACCAGCGCCGCCAGCATGACGTCGTCCGGCACCCCGGCCGCCTTGCCGCGTCCGACGGCGATCTCCACCGCGCGGCTGCGGCCCGCCTGCACCCCGCGCAGCAGCGCGGCGAGCGGCACACCCTGCGCGGCCCGGTCCGCGCCGAGGTCGGCGGCCGCCGCGTAGTCCTGCTCGCCGGCACCACCCGGCCGGTCGAACGAGGCGAGCCCGGCCGCGAGCACGATCGCGACGTGCCTCCGGTTCTCGTCCACCGGCAACCGCGCCACTTCGGGTGATTCGGTGCGGGCGGCCCGGACCACCTCGTCGACGACCTCGGCGTCGGCCGCTATCTCGGCCAGCAGGTCGTGGAGCGACCGGTGCGCCATCGCCACCGCCTTCCCGCGCGGATTGTGCCCGGTGCACAACGAAGCCGGCGGTCGTTGGCGACCGTCCCCTACCGAGGGTGTCCGGCCGGTTGGTTTCCTGTGAGCTACCGAAAGGTAACAGGCCCTCGCCGAAAGGTGCGCCCGATGCGGAAACGCCGGTTGCTGACCACCGTCCTCGTGACCTGCCTGGCCGCGGCACTGGGCTCGGCGCCCGCCGCCGCGGCCGACGAACTGCGCCAGGTCCTGTTCGTCGGCAACAACTGGGAGGGGACCGCGGACGTCATCGCGCCCTCCGGCGACTACGCGAAGATCGCGCGCGTGAACATGGTGCCGGACAAGGAAGAACGGCTCACCGAGATCTACCTGAACCCGATCAAGCTCGCGTTCTTCCTCGGTATCCGCAATGGCGTCGGCGAGGGCCACGACCAGCTCGTCGACGACCTCTACACGACCCCGGACGGGAGCGCGGTCGTCGCGTCCCGCCCGAGCTTCGCCGACGTCGTGTCGATCGACCTCGCCACCGGCCGGGTCAACTGGCGGTTCCCGGTGTCGGGGTTCCGCTCCGACCACATGGCGGTGTCGCCGGACGGCCGCGGCATCGCGGTCTCCGCTTCGACGTCCAACACCGTCCACGTGCTCGACATCGAGACCGGACGGCAGCTCGGCTCGTTCAAGACCGGCGACAAACCGCACGAGAACACCTACACCGACGGCGGCCGGTACCTGTGGAACAGCTCGATCGGCGAGGTGAACACCGCGCTCGACGCGCCGTGGCAGGACATCACCAAGGGCGACCGGAAGCTCACCGTGGTCGACGCGAAGACCTTCCAGCAGGTCAAGGTGATCGACATGCGTGAGCGTCTGGACGCCTTCGGGCGCAAGGATCTCTCCGACGCGGTCCGGCCGGTGGCGTTCACCCCGGACGAGTCGAAGCTGTACTTCCAGGTGTCCTTCTTCAACGGTCTCCTCGAATACGACGTCGCCGCCGACCGGATCACGCGGTCGAAGACGCTGCCGAAGAACCCGGACACCAGCGAGGACCGCACGACCTGGGTCAACGACTCCCGCCACCACGGGCTTTCGATGAGTCCCGCGGGGGACAAGCTCTGCGTCGCCGGGACGATGGACGACTACGCGACCATCGTGGACCGCGCGAGCCTGCGGGAAGGGCCGCTCGTGACCGCCGCGAAGCCGTACTGGGCGACCGTGAGCGGCGACGGAAGGCATTGCGTCATCTCGGAAAGCGGATCGGACCAAGTGACCGCGATCGACTTCGCGACCGGCGCGAAGGTGAAGTCCGTCCCGGTCGGCGACCACCCGCAGCGGATCCGGATCGGCCACGTGCGCACCGGTAGCCTGCACGGGTGAGCGAAGAGATCTGGGCGGCCCTCGGTGCGACATCCCTCGACGAGGTGCGGCGGCGTGCCGCGGTGATCGACGCGATCACCGAGATCGAGCCGGTCGAGGTGGACGGCGCGGTGCGCTACGCCTGGAACGACGGCGGCGGCCAGTCGGCGGTCTGGTACTTCACCCCGGACGGCCGCGCGCTGCTGCTGACCTTCGACCACGAATCGGCGCTGAACCTGTACGCCGAAGAGGACTACTCGGTGCAGGAGGCGCTTTACGGCGGCGTCCCCGAGGACCTCGTCGCGCTGGTGCGGAACCGGCCGGAGAACTACGAGTCGTTGAACCTCGTCTCGGATTCGGGAGAGACGATCCTCTACGCCGGTGGCGTGTTCTGGTTCGACGGCACGAGGTGGGCGCAGGCCGAAGGCTTCCTGGAGCACTGCCGCCGCGAGGAGCTGGACCCGCTGTGCGAGTCGGGGTTCACCTACTGTCTCGGCGACTACCGGTTCGGCGAGGAGTTCACCCCCGAGCTGATCGTCGGAGACCGGGCCGCCGACGGCTGGTACGAGGACGACGCCGACCGGGAGAAGTCGCTGGCCGGGATCCGCGAGATCTTCGCGCGGCTCGGCTGAGGCTCCGCTCAGCGCACGATCTTGGCGTCGCTGTGGCACCGTTTCAGGAATGAGCCTGCGCCTGGGTCCGTTGCTGCGGCACGTCGACGACGTGTCGGCGACGGTGTGGGTCGAGACCGCCACCGCGAGTGAGGTCGAGGTGCTCGGCACGACCGCGAGGACGTTCGAGATCCGAGGCCACCACTACGCCCTGCTGGTGCTGACGGACCTCGAACCCGGCTCGTCCCACGAGTACGACGTGCGCGTGGATGGCGAAAAGGTCTGGCCCCCGGAGGATTCCGGGTTCCCGCCCAGCCGGATCCGGACGTTGCCTTCGGACGAGTCCCGGGTCCGGCTCGTTTTCGGCTCCTGCCGCAAACCGCACGACGGCGACACCTTCGGCCCGGACGCGCTGGCCGCGTACGCCCGCCGGATGGCCGACGGCGAGGAAACCGAGTGGCCGCAGGCGTTGCTGATGCTGGGCGACCAGGTCTACGCCGACGAGACCACCGACGAGACGCAGGAGTGGCTGAAGCAGCGCCGTGACACCTCGAAACCGCCGGGCACCGAGGTGACGGATTTCGAGGAGTACACCCACCTCTACCTCGAAGCCTGGGGCGAGCCGGTGATCCGCTGGCTGCTGTCCACCGTGCCGACGTCGATGATCTTCGACGACCACGACGTCCGCGACGACTGGAACACCTCCCATGCCTGGCGGCAGCAGATGCGCGCGCAGCCGTGGTGGCGGGAGCGCCTGCGCGGGGCGATCATGTCGTACTGGGTCTACCAGCACCTCGGGAACCTCGGCCCCGCCGAACTCGCCGAGGACCCGACCTTCCAGAAGGCCATCGCCTCCGGCGGGGACAACGCCGGCCTGCTCATCGAGTTCGCCGACGAAGCCGACGACGACCGCGACGGCACCAAGGGCGCGCGATGGAGTTACCGCCGCGACTTCGGCTCCGTGCGGCTGCTGGTCATCGACAGCCGGGCCGGGCGGATCCTGGTGGGCGGCGCCCGGTGCATGGTGGACGACGACGAGTTCGACTGGATCGAGCACAACGCCGCCGCGCCGTGCGACCACCTGCTCATCGGATCCTCGCTCCCGTGGCTGCTGCCGCCGGTCGTCTCCCACCTGCAATCACTGAACGAGCGTGCCTGTGACCGCCCCGGGTGGCGCGGACGGCTCGCGGAGAAGATCCGGCAGGCGGGCGACCTCGAACACTGGGCGTCGTTCCGCGCGTCGTTCGACCGGCTCGCGGCGATGATCGCGCGCGAGGGACGCCGCGACGATCCGCCCGCCACCATCGCGGTGCTCTCCGGCGACGTCCACCACGCCTACATCGCCGAGGCGCGGTACCCGGATCCGGTGACCTCGGCGGTGTACCAGCTCACGTGCTCGCCGGTGCACAACGCGATGCCGCGGCCCCTCCGGCTGGCTTTCGGCGCCACCTGGTCGGCCCGGCTCGCGTCCCTGGCGCGCCGCTGGGCGGAACGCGGCGGCGTCGAACCCCTTCCACTCGACTGGCGGAAGACGTCGGGACCGCATTTCGGCAATGTCGTCGCGACCGTCGAGACCGACGGCCGATCAGCCGTCACGACGATCGAACAGGCCACCGGTGAGGGGCTGGTCGAGGTGGCCCGGCAGAGGCTGGCCTGAGCCCGTTCGACGCTGGGTAATATCGGCGCGTGACAACCTCTGCCGAAACACTCGAGTTCCAGTCGGAGGCACGTCAGCTGCTTCAGCTGATGATCCACTCGATCTACTCGAACAAGGACACCTTCCTGCGGGAACTGGTGTCCAACGCCTCCGACGCACTGGACAAACTCCGCCTCGAAGCGTTCCGTGACAAGGACCTCCAGGCGGACACCGACGATCTCCACATCGAGATCGCGACCGACCCCGAAAACCGCACCCTCACCGTGCGCGACAACGGAATCGGGATGAGCCGGGACGACGTCGTGGCGCTGATCGGCACGATCGCGAAATCCGGCACCGCCGAATTCCTGAAGAAACTGAAAGAGACCAAGGATTCCGCGGCTTCGCAGGATCTCATCGGCCAATTCGGCATCGGCTTCTACGCCAGCTTCATGGTCGCCGACAAGGTCACGCTGCTGACCCGCCGCGCCGGATCGGACGAGGGCGTCCGCTGGGAGTCCGAGGGTGAGGGCACGTACACCATCGAGACCGTCCCGGACCTGCCGCAGGGCACGTCGGTCGTCCTGCACCTCAAGCCGGAGGACGCCGAAGACCAGCTCTTCGACTACACCTCGGCCACGAAGATCAAGCAGATCGTCAAGAAGTACTCGGACTTCATCACCTGGCCCATCCGGATGACCGAAGGCGACGAGGTCGTCACGGTCAACTCGATGAAGGCGCTGTGGGCCCGCCCGTCGAGCGACGTCACCGAAGACGAGTACAACGAGTTCTACAAGCACGTCGCGCACGACTGGAACGACCCGCTGGAGACGATCCGGCTCCAGGCCGAGGGCACCTTCGAGTACCAGGCGCTGCTGTTCCTGCCCGGCCACGCGCCGCTCGACCTGTTCATGCGGGAGCGCAAACGCGGTGTCCAGCTGTACGTGAAGCGCGTCTTCATCATGGACGACTGCGAAGCGCTGATGCCGGAGTACCTGCGCTTCGTGAAGGGCGTCGTCGACGCGCAGGACCTCTCGCTCAACGTCTCGCGCGAGATCCTGCAGCAGGACCGGCAGATCCAGCTGATCCGCCGTCGCCTGGTGAAGAAGGTCCTCTCGACGGTCAAGACCCTGATGGCCGACGAGAACCCCTACAAGTACGAGACGTTCTGGAAGGAGTTCGGCCGCGCCGTCAAGGAAGGCCTGCTGGACGACCACGAGAACCGCACCGCCATCCTCGACATCTGCTCGTTCGCCTCGACGAATGATCCGGAGAAGCTCACGTCGCTGCGTGAGTACGTCGAGCGGATGAAGGACGGCCAGGAGCACATCTACTACCTGACCGGCGAATCGCGGCAGAGCATCGAGAACTCCCCGCATCTGGAAGCCTTCCAGGCCAAGGGGTACGAGGTGCTCGTGCTCACCGACCCGATCGACGAGATGTGGGTCGACGCCGTCTCCGGGTACGAGGAGAAGCAGTTCCAGTCGGTCGCGAAGGGCGAGGTCGAACTCGACTCCGACACCACCGACGAGCAGAAGGAGGAGTTCTCCGGGCTGCTGACCTGGCTCACGACGACCCTGTCCGAGCAGGTCAAGGAGGTCCGGCTCTCGTCGCGGCTGACGACGTCGCCCGCCTGCATCGTCGGCGACACGAACGACGTCACCCCGACGCTGGAGAAGATGTACCGCGCGATGGGCCAGGAACTGCCGCAGATCAAGCGGATCCTGGAACTGAACCCGGGGCACCCGCTGGTGTCCGGGCTGCGGTCCTCGTTCGCCGAGAAGGGCGAGTCCGAAGGTCTCGCGGAGACCGCGGAACTGCTGTACGGCATGGCTCTGCTGGCCGAAGGCGGCGAACTGGGCGACCCCGCCCGCTTCACCAAGCTGCTGGCCACGCACCTCCAGAAGACCCTGTAGTCCGAAGCGCGTGAAGGCCCCCTTCCCTCGGCTCAGCCGAGGGAAGGGGGCCTTCACGCGCTATCTACGGCCGGGTCCGCCAGAGCACCAGCACGAAGTACGGCGTCCCGACCATCGCGATGACCAGGCCCGCCGGGATCTGAGCGGGCGCGATGACCGTCCTCCCGAGGGTGTCCGCGACGCTCACCAGCAGCGCCCCGAGCGCCGCGGCCACCGGGAGCACCCGGCCGTGCCGCCCGCCGACCAGGGAACGCGCCAGATGCGGCGCGACCAGCCCGACGAACACGACCACACCGATCGCGGACACCGCGGTGGCCGCCAGGATCCCGGAGGCGCCCAGCACGAGCAGCCGGGACCGTTCGATCCGCATCCCCAGCACGCGCGGGGTGTCCTCGTCGAGGGCGTGCAGATCGAGCTCGCGATGCTTGGCCCACAGCAACGGTGTCAGCGCGAGGAGCGCCAGCGCCACGGGCGCGACCTGCTCCAGCGTGCGGCCGTAGGTCGACCCCGAAAGCCAGGTCAGCGCCTTGGCCGAGTTCCACGGGTCGGAGACCACGATCAGCAGGTTGATCAGCGCCATCCCGGCCGACCAGACCGCGATGCCGATGATCACCAGCCGGTCCGAATCCAGCCCGGAACGCCAGGCCAGCCCGTAGACCAGCAGGAACACCACGGCCGCGCCGAGGCCGGCGGCACCGGCGATCGACCAGGCGCCGACGGCGGGGACGATCGTGATCAGCGTGATCGCGCCGAGCCCGGCGCCCGCGGTGATCCCGAGCAGCCCGGGTTCGGCGAGCGGGTTGCGGCTGACCGACTGGATCCCGCAGCCCGAAACCGCCAGCGCGGCACCGGCGAGCAGCGCGGCCAGCACCCGTGGAAGCCGTTGGTCCAGCACGAAGGTCAGCGCCGTACCGGTGTTGCCGCTGACCCAGTTCGCGAGGTCGCCGAGCAGCACCATGCGGTCGCCCAGCATCAGGCCCACGAGCGGGACGGCGGCGAGCAACGCGACCAGGACGACGGAGATGGCCACGAGCCGCCGGGTCGATCCGGCGACCCCGACCCGCCCGGCCGGAGCCGGGCGGCGCGAGCCGCTTCCCCGGCCGCGCCGCGCCAGCCACACCATCACGACGGCGCCGACGATCGTGGTCACCACACCGGTCGGCACCCGCACGGCTTCGGCGGAACCCATGATCGCGCGCAGGACGACGTCGGCGCCGAGCACCGTCACCACGCCGACCAGCCCGGAAACCGGCAGCAGCGCGCGGTGTTTGGCGATCGGCAGCAGCAGCCGCGTGATCACCGGCGCGCTCAGCCCGACGAACCCGACCGGTCCGGCGACGGTCACCGCCGCCGCGGTCAGCGCGACGGTCAGCACGACCGCGCCGACCCTGGTCCGGCGGACGCGGAGGCCGAGCAGGGTCGCGTTGTCGTCACCGAGGGCGAGGACGTCGAGTTTGCGGCCCATCGCGATGAGCGCCACGACGGCGATCACCACGATCGGCGTCATCTGGGCGGTCGCCCGCAGATCGGAGACGGTGAGCGAGCCGCTGCCCCAGGCGAACAGCCCGTTCGTCTCCTGCTCGAACAGGAGCAGCAGCAGAATGGTCACCGAGTTGAGCGCCAGGAGGACCGCCGAGCCCACGAGCACCAGCCGCGGGCTGGCCGAACCGCCGCCCGCCAGCCCCAGCACGACGACGGCCGCGGCCAGCCCGCCCACGAACGCCGCCCCGCCCACCGGCACGAGCGGCAGCGAAAGCCCGAACGCGGAGATGGCCACCACGGCGAAATGCGCGCCCGCGTTGACCGCGAGCGTGTCGGGGGAGGCGAGCGGGTTCCGTGCCACGGACTGCATTCCCGCGCCCGCGACGCCGAGCGCGACCCCGAGCAGCAACGCGGCGAGCAGCCGGGGGACGCGCGAACCCTCCAGTACCGCGAGGGTCTGCGCGTCGCCCTGGCCGAAGATCGCCTTCACCACGTCCAGCGGGCCGGACGTCGACGTGCCCTGGGTCAGGTGGATGCCGGCGAGGACGGCGATGAGCAGCACCAGCCCCGCCGACACCGCGATGGTGCGGGCACGCATCAGGTCGTGACTGCCTTCACGATCTGGTCGGCGGTCATGATGATCGACTTCGGTCCGCCGAAGGTCCACGTCCCGGCCTGGAGCTTGTGGATCTTCTTCGAGACCACGAACGGCAGGCGCTGGTAGACGGCGTTCTGCGCGAGCCCGGTAGTGAAGACGTCCTCTTCGGACGCGCTGTAGAACAGCACGGTCTTCGGGTCGGTGAGCGCGGTCAGGCCTTCGACGTCGGTCTGGCCGAGACCCCACTGCGGATCGACCTTGCCGGTCCAGGCGTTCTTGAGACCGACGGCCTCGGCGGTGTCGGAGACCAGCGAGCCCTTGCCGAACGGACGGATGCTGACGGTGCTGCCTTCGAGGTAGCCGTCGGCCATGAGGAACGGGGTGCCCGCGGCGCCCTTGGCCTCCACGGCCTTCTTGCCCTCGGCGAGTTTGGCGTCCATTTCGGACAGTTGCCGGCCCGCCTCGGCCTCCTTGCCGACCGTCTTCGCGATCAGCTTGAAGTCCTCACGCAGGCGGTCGAAGTTGCGGCTCGCGTCGCTGGACTTGGTGACCACGACCGGCACGTACTTCTCGATCTGGGGCACCAGCGTCGAGTCGCGCTCCTCGGCCATGATGACGACGTCGGGGCTCAGCCCGACGATCGCGTCGACACTGGGCTCGTTGCGCTTGCCGACGTCCTTGACCTCGGCGGTCAGCGGGGCGGCCTTGTCCCAGACGTTGTAGCCCGCGACGTCCGCGGCGCCGACCGGCATGACGCCGAGCGACGCGACCATCTCGGCCTCGCCCCATTCGAGCGCGACGACGCGCTTGGCCGGGGCCTTGAGGGTGACGGCCTTTCCGCGCGCGTCGGTCACCGTGACCGGTCCGCTCGCGGCCGCGGTGTCGCTCGGCGCGGTCGCGGTGTTCTCGGTGGTGCCGCAGGCGGACAGCAGCAGGGCCGTCGCCGCCACAAGGGCGGCAGGGGTCAGCAAACGCATGGTTCTTCCTGGATTTCTCAGGCGGGCCTGGGCGAATGCCGCCCGAGTGGCCTGCAGTGGATCGCGCCCGTCACCGGGTCGTTCGCGACGTGGACGGTGACGCCGTAGGCCTGGGAGAGATGCTCGGTGGTGAGCACCTGCCCGATGTCACCCGTGGCCACGATGGTTCCCTCGCTCAGCAGGACGACCTCGTCGGCGATGATCGCCGCGTGGTCGAGGTCGTGCAGCACCACGCCGACCGCGACGCCTTCGTTGGCCAGATCGCGGACGACGTCGAGGATCTCGACCTGATAGCGCAGGTCGAGATGGTTGGTGGGCTCGTCGAGCAGCAGTACCGAGGTCTGCTGGGCGAGACAGGACGCGAGCCAGACTCGCTGGAGTTCGCCGCCGGAGAGTTCGTCGACGCCGCGTTCGGCCATCGCCGTCACGCCGGTGAGCTCCATCGCGCGGCGGATCGCGGCGGCGCCGTCGACGTCGACCCCGCGCCAGCCGGAGCGATACGGATACCGGCCGTAGGAGACGACGTCACGCACGGAGACCCCGCTCGGGGTGGGCCGGTGCTGGGTCAGCAACGTGACCTGCCGGGCGAACTCCTTGCCGGACAACGCGTTGCCGCCCCAGACGGCGCGTTCCCCGAGGCGGACGCCGCCCTCGCGGGGTTTGTGCAGCCGCGCCAGCGAACGCAGGAGCGTCGACTTGCCGGAGCCGTTCGGCCCGACCAGCGCGGTCACCAGGCCGGCGCGCAGCGACAGAGACACCCCGTCCACCACGGCCCGCTCATGGTGCGCGAGCACCAGGTCATGGCCGGTGAGCAGCGCGTCTTCCGTTGACATGAGGGGAGCCTAACCTAAGCGGCGGTTCGGACCCATGTCACGAGAGACACAGCGCGCGGGGTGATTGTCCGGTTACGGGAGCTGAAGGACGCCTTCACCGCATTACACGCGGTGAAGGGAGCTTTCGTCTCATCGCATGCGGGGAAAGTCCCCTTCAGCCCCTCGCGAGCTCCCGGCGGCGCCTGGCCAGCCGCTTCCCGACGATCCCGTGCCGCGGCCCGAACAGGTACACCAGCGTGAACCCGGCGCCCTGCACCAGCACGATCATCCCGCCGGACGCGGTGTCGAGGTGGTAGCTCAGGTACAGCCCGGCCACCGCCGCGAGCACCGAGAACGACGGCGCGATCACCAGCATCCGGCCGAACCGGTCGGTCAGCAGGTACGCCGTCGCGCCGGGGATGATCAGCATCGCCACCACCAGGATCACGCCGACCACCTGCAACGCCACCACCGCGGTCAGCGCGAGCAGGCCGAGCAGCGCGGCGCCGAGCACCCGTGGGTTCAGCCCGATGGCGTGCGCGTGCGTGGGATCGAAGGCGTACAAGGTGAAATCGCGCCGTTTGAGCACCAGCAGGGTGAGCGTGATCGCGCCGAGGACGCCGATCTGGATCAGATCCGACGTGTCGACGCCCAGCAGGTTGCCGAAGATGATGTGGTTCAGATCGGTCTGGCTCGGCGTCACCGAGATCAGCACGAGCCCGAGCGCGAACAACGTGGTGAACACGATGCCGATCGCGGCGTCCTCCTTGACCCGGCTGGTGTCGCGGACGACGCCGATCAGCGCCACGGCAAGGAAACCGAACACCACGGCACCCAGCGCGAAGGGTGCGCCGAGGACGTACGCCAGCACGACACCGGGCAGCACGGCGTGCGAGACCGCGTCGCCCATCAGCGACCAGCCGATCAGCACCAGCCAGCAGGACAGCACCGCGCAGACCGCGGACGCGATCACCGTGGACGCCAGCGCCCGCACCATGAAGTCGTAGCTGAGCGGTTCGAGGAACAGGTCGTAGAGACTCACGCGGGTTCTTCTTCCCGTTGCAGGACATCGAGCCCGAACGCCAGCGCGAGATTCTCGGGCCGGAGCACCTCGCCGGGGGAGCCGTGCGCGAGCACCTTGCGCATCAGCAGGATCGCCTCGTCGGCCAGGCCGGGAAGCGCGTGCAGGTCGTGCGTGGAGATCAGGACCGCGGCGCCGTCGGCCGCGAGTTCCTTGAGCAGGCGGGTGATCGTGGCTTCGGATCGCTTGTCCACGCCGGCGAACGGCTCGTCCAGCAGCAGGACACGGGCGCCTTGCGCGATGCCGCGTGCGACGAACGCGCGCTTGCGCTGGCCGCCGGACAACTGGCCGATCTGCCGTCCGGCGAGTTCGGTCAACTCCACCCGCTCCAACGCGTGGTCGACGGCCTCGTGGTCGGCGCGCCGTGGACGACGGGTGAAGCCGAGCCGTCCGTAGCGGCCGGTCATCACGACGTCCCGCACCGACAGCGGGAACGACCAGTCGACGTCCTCGCTCTGCGGCACGTACCCGAGCACGCCGGTCTTGCGGGCGCGGGCGGGAGCGCCGCCGTCGATCGACACCGTGCCGGCGTCCGGCCGGACCATGCCCATGATCGTCTTGAACAGGGTCGATTTTCCGGAGCCGTTCATCCCGACCAGCCCGCAGACGTGACCGTGGTCGAGCGTGAGGTCGACACCGTCGAGCGCGAGGACGTCGCCATAGTGGACCGTGAGGCCTTCGACGCGGATCGCGGCCGTCACGGCTTCGCTCCGGTGAGCGCGGCGACGATCGTCTTCGAGTCGTGGCGGATGAGGTCGAGATAGGTCGGCACCGGGCCTTCGGGACCGGAGAGGGAATCCACGTACAGGACGCCGCCGAACGCGGCACCGGTCGCGGAGACGACCTGCCGCATCGGGGCGTCGGAGACGGTCGACTCGCAGAACACCGCGGGGACCTTGTTCTGCTTGACGAATTCGATGGCGCGGGTGATCTGCTGCGGGGTGGCCTGCTGTTCCGCGTTGACCGCCCAGATGTACCGCTCGGTGAGGCCGGTGTCGCGCGCGAGATAGGAGAAGGCTCCTTCGCAGGTGACCAGCGCCCGCTCGTTCTGCGGCAGGCCGCTCAGCGCACCTGTCATCTCGTCCCGCACCTCCTTCAGTTTCGCCTTGTAGGCGTCTCCGTTGGCCTTGAACACGGCGGCGTCGCCGGAGGAGAGCTCGCTGAACGCCTTCACCATGTTGTCCACGTAGATACCCACATTCGTCGGAGACATCCACGCGTGCGGGTTCGGCTTTCCCTGATAGGCGTCCTCACCGATGGCGATGGGCTGGACACCCTCGCTGACCACCTTGTGCGGCGCGTCGCTCTCCTTGACGAACCGGGCGAACCACGCTTCCAGGTTCAACCCGTTGTCGAGGATCAGATCGGCCTTCGCGGCCTTCTTGATGTCGTCCGGGGTGGGCTCGTAGCCGTGGATTTCGGCGCCGGGCTTGGTGATCGACTCGACGCGGAGCTTGTCGCCCGCGACGTTCGAGGCGATGTCCGCCAGGACCGTGAACGTGGTCAGCACGACCGGCCGCTTGTCGTCCGTCCCTCCGGCGGGACCGCCGCAAGCGGACAGGACGAGTGCGGACGCCGCCAGCGCGCACACGGTCTTGCGCAGATTCGCCATACCGCGAGTTTAGAGTTCGGTGCGCCGAACTTCCAACTCCCGTGTGCCTTAAATCTCCGTCCGGTCGCGTTCCTTCACTGTTTCCAGCAGGAGCTGGGAGACGTCGCGCACGGTGACGTTCTCGCCACGCTGTTCGCTCTGCCGCTGCACGAGACCGTCGTTCAGCATCACCCGGCAGAACGGGCAGCCGGTGACGATGGTTTCGGCGTCCGTGCCGAGCGCCTCGTCGACGCGTTCGAGGTTGATGCGCTTGCCGATCTGCTCCTCCATCCACATTCGCGCGCCGCCGGCGCCGCAGCAGAGCGACCGGTCCGCGTGCCGGGGCATCTCGCTGAGCGTGGCGCCGGTCGCGCCGACGAGTTCGCGCGGCGGTTCGTAGACCTTGTTGTGGCGGCCGAGGTAACACGGGTCGTGGTAGGTCACCGGCCCGGCGTCCACCGGTTTGACCGGCGTCAGCTTGCCCGCGCGGACGAGCCGGTTCAGCAGCTGCGTGTGGTGCAGGACCTCGTAGTGCCCGTCCAGCTGCGGATACTCGCGGCCGAGTGTGTTGAGGCAGTGCGGACAGGTGGTGACGATCTTGCGGGTCCCCGGTTCGCGGCCCTCGAACACCGCGTTCAGTGTCTCGACGGTCTGCTGCGCGAGCATCTGGAAGAGGAACTCGTTGCCGGAGCGGCGCGCCGGGTCGCCGGTGCAGGACTCGTCGGTGCCGAGGATCGTGTACTTCACCCCGGCGAGATGCAGCAGTTCGGCGGTGGCGCGGACGGTCTTGCGGGCGTTGTCGTCGAAGGCACCCGCGCAGCCGACCCAGTAGACGTACTCGACGTCGTCGGCGAGCTCACCGTCGAAGACCGGCACCTCGAAACCGAGGTCCTTCGTCCACGCGAGACGGTCGGAATTGTTCTGGCCCCAGGGGTTTCCCTTGGTTTCGAGGTTCTTGAACAGCACGCCGAGCTCACTCGGGAAGGCCGACTCGATCATCACCTGGTAGCGGCGCATGTCCACGACGTGGTCCACGTGCTCGATGTCGACCGGGCACTGCTCGACGCAGGCGCCGCAGGTGGTGCACGACCAGAGGACGTCCGGATCGATGACCCCGAAGTCCTCCTTGGTACCGACCAGCGGACGCTCTTCGGGGGCTTCCTTGCCGTCCAGGATGTACGGCGCCTTCTCGAAGAGGTGGTCGCGCAGGTCCATGATCAACAGCTTGGGGGACAAGGGTTTCCCGGTGTTCCACGCCGGGCACTGCGACTGGCAGCGGCCGCATTCGGTGCAGGTGGCGAAGTCGAGCATGCCCTTCCAGGTGAAGTCCTCGATCTTGCCGCGGCCGAACGTGTCGTCCTCGCCCGGATCCTCGAAGTCGATCGGCTTGCCGCCGGACTCCATCGGCAGCAGCGGGCCGAGCGCGTCCGGGAGCCGCTTCGCGGTGACGTTGACCGGCGCCAGGAAGATGTGCAGGTGCTTGGAGTAGAGCACGATCGACAGGAACGCCAGCATCACGCCGATGTGCAGCAGCAGCCCGACGGTCTCCAGTGGCTCGGTGACCGAAGCGCCCAGCGGCTCCAGGAGTTCGCCCACGCCGAGGGAAACCCACGCGCCCGACTCGTACGGGAAGACGCCGACCGCCGCCGACGCGCCGCGGAAGAGGAACATCGTCCAGATCACGTTGAAGATCATGAACAGGATCAGCCAGGCGCCGCCGGTGTGCGACCCGAAGAACCGTGACGCGCGGTCTTTCCGTTCGGGTGCCTGGCGGATCCGGATCACCGCGAAGACCGCGAGCGAGATCAGCACGGCGACCGCGATGAAGTCCTGGAGGAAGCCCAGCACCGCCCAGTGCCCGATGAGCGGGATGTGGAAGTCGTGGTCGAACAGGGCGCCGTACGCCTCGACGTAGACCGAGCCGAGGATTACGAAACCCCAGAACGTGAACAGATGCGCGAGCCCGGGGACGGACCACTTCAGGAGTTTGCGCTGCCCGAAGACCTCGGCCAGATGCGTTTTCGCGCGGACGGCCATGACGTCCGAGCGTTTCTCGTCCGGCTGGCCGGAGCGGATCAGGTTGTAGAGCCAGGCGGCGCGACGGGCGGCGAAGGCGAGACCGGCGACGGTGATGAGCAGACCGAGGATGAGACGAACGAGCACGAGTCCTCCGGGGGAGAATCGGCTCAGTGAGAGCCGGTGTAGTACCGGCACGCCTTGCAGGCGTACCGCATTTTGGCCACTCGCCACCGTTTTCGGTAGGCCTCCAGATGGCCCGGCCGTGGCGGATGCACGCCGAGCCTGCGGTGACGGCGGATCCGCCGTCCCGATTCGAAGAGTTCGGTCGCCAGGCCGAGATAGGCGCGCCTGAGCGCGATACCCGGCTCGGCGGCGAGATTGTCCCGGCAGAATCGGTGCAGCAGCGCGAGATCAGGGAGACCGGGGGAGGTCACGCCGGACAGGTGCTCGACGACGCCGAGGCCGGGATGCCCTGGGGCGACGGAGAATCTCGCGGGAAGTCCACAGTGGACGCAGGTGAGCGTGCAGCTCAGACATCGGGTGACATGGCGGATCCGCCGTTCGCGCCGATCCCCGTCGATCGTTTCGCGAACGTGCCACCCCATGGAGCCTCCCAAGACCGTGGTGTGTCCTGTGTCACTCTCAATACTGGAGAGTAGGGCCCGCTCCGAGGGCGCGACAGGTCCAACCGGATGGCTTCCGGGCGGCCGGTCGGCGTAACCCTCCGCGTCCGGCCCCTCTTCTCGCATTTAGAGGACGAAACGCGAGTTACGTCTTCAAGCACGCGAGTTACGCGCCCGATCACGCGAGTTACGCCTTCGGGCCGGCCGCGGCGGTTCCCCGCCCCGGCCGGGTCGTCGCATCTAGAGGACTAAACGCGGTGGGTGGTCCCCGCACGCTCCCGCACACCGTGACCCAGTCGTAGCCGAAAACGGCCCGCCGGCCCTCACGCGCTGGTTATAGTCCTGACCCGGGGTAACGGGGGAGGGAACGACGGGATGGGCGGGTTCGTCACCGCGGCTCTGGGGTTTCCGGCCGTGCTCTTCAGCTTCCTGCTGATCGTGGTGATCGGCTACTGGCTGCTGGCACTGCTCGGTGCCTTCGAGGTCGACGACTTCGACGGCGGCGACGGGCTCCTGGCGGGCTTCGGCGGCGTCCCACTGTCCATTTCGCTCTCTTTGCTGATCGCATTCACCTGGTTCGCCAGCCTGGCAGGGACGGTTCTTCTCGATGACCTTGAGCTTTCGACACCATCGAGGATCGGGCTCGGGGCCGGCGTGCTCGTCGTCGCGCTCGTGCTCGGCACACTCGGGACGAGGGTGATCGTGGTGCCGCTACGTCGCGTCTTCGGTCCCGCGAAGGAACCGAGCAGGAAGGACTTCGTCGGCAGGGCCGCGGTCATCCGCACCTCGTCGGTCACCCATGACTTCGGGCAGGCCGAAGTCGCCGCCGCCGACGGGTCGACGGCCATTGTGGACGTTCGTCAGGCGGGCGAAGGCAACCTGACGGCGGGCAGCCGCGTAGTTCTCTACGACTACGACTCCGAACGCGAGTTCTTCTGGGTCGAGTCCTTGGACATCTGAAGCAGAAAAGGAACACTATGGGTGCCATCAGCGTGGGGGCCGGCGTACTGATCGCCGTGATAGTTGTCATCCTCCTGGTCTTGCTCTTCACGATCACCAGGTTGTTCAAGAAGGTGCCGCAGGGTAAGGCACTGATCATCTCGAAGGTGCGCCGCGTCGACGTGACGTTCACCGGCGCGATCGTGCTGCCGGTGCTGCACAAGGCCGAGATCATGGACACCTCGGTCAAGGCCATGGAGATCACCCGGACCGGCCGCGAGGGCCTGATCTGCCGGGACAACATCCGCGCCGACATCCGGATCTCGTTCTTCGTGCGGGTCAACAAGACCGTCGAGGACGTGATCAAGGTCGCGCAGGCCATCGGCACCGAACGCGCCAGCGACGAGGCGACCCTGCAGGAGCTGTTCAACGCCAAGTTCTCCGAGGCGTTGAAAACCGTCGGCAAGCAGCTGGACTTCGTGGATCTCTACACCAAACGCCACGAATTCCGCGACCAGATCATCCGTGTCATCGGCACCGACCTCAACGGGTACAGCCTGGAGGACGCGGCGATCGACTACCTCGAGCAGACGCCGATGGCGCAGCTCGACTCCGCGAACATCCTCGACGCGCAGGGTATCCGGAAGATCACCGAGCTGACCGCGATCGAGCACGTGCGCACCAACGAGTTCCGCCGCAGCGAGGAAAAAGAGATCACCCGCCAGAACGTGGACGCCAAGGAGGCGATCCTCGAACTGGAGCGGCGGCAGGCCGACGCCGAGATCAAGCAGCGCCGCGAGGTCGAGACCATGCGGGCGCGCGAAGAGGCCGAGATCGCCAAGGTGCAGGCGGAGGAGCGGCTCAAGTCGCAGGCCGCGGGCCTGCGCACGGACGAGCAGCTCGGCATCCAGCACCAGAACCAGCAGCGTGAGATCGAGGTCGCGGGCAAGAACCGTGAGCGTGTGATCGCCATCGAGACCGAGCGCATCGAGAAGGACCGGCTGCTCGAGGTCATCGGCCGCGAACGCGAGACCGAACTGTCCCGGATCGCCAAGGACAAGGAGGTCGAGACCGAGAAGCGGTCCATCGCCGAGGTGATCCGCGAACGGATCGCGGTCGAGAAGACCGTGGCGGAGCAGGAAGAGAACATCAAGAAGCTCCGCGTCGTCGAAGAGGCGCAGCGTCAGCGCGAGGCCGTCATCATCCGGGCCGAAGGCGAGGCGCAGGAGAACCTCGTCAAGGACATCAAGGCCGCGGAAGCCGCCGAGGCGGCCGCCAAGCACAAGGCCCGCGAGGAGCTGACGCTGGCCGAGGCGCGCCAGCAGGCCGCCGAGCTGGACACCAGGGCGAAGATCCGCCTGGCCGAGGGCATCCAGGCCGAGGAGGCCGCGGCCGGGCTGGCCGCGGCGCAGGTCAAGGAACGCGACGCCGACGCGCTGGAGAAGGTCGGCCGCGCCGAGGCCATCGTCGAACGCGAGAAGGCGATCGTCCTCGCCGACGCGATGCGCGACAAGCTGAAGGGCGAGGCCGAAGGTCTCACCGAGAAGGCCGCCGCGATGGCCGCGCTCGACTCCGCCAGCCGCCAGCACGAGGAGTACCGCCTGCGCCTGGAGGCCGAGAAGGAGATCCGGCTCGCCGCGCTCAACGTGCAGCGCGAGGTCGCCGAGGCGCAGGCCACGGTGCTGGGTATCGGGCTGGAGAAGGCCGACATCGACATCGTCGGCGGCGAGACGATGTTCTTCGAGAAGGTCATCGGCTCGATCGGGGCGGGCAAGAGCGTCGACGGTTTCGTCGAGCACTCGGACGTCGTCCAGACCCTCGGGAAGGCCTGGCTCGATGGTTCGGGCAGCTTCACCGACGACCTGACGAAACTGGTCGGCTCGGTGAGCACGGAGGACGTGAAGAACCTGACGCTGTCGGCCTTCCTGGCCAAGCAGTTGCAGGCGGGCGGTCCGGACAGCGGCAAGGTGCAGGAGCTGCTGGCCATGGCTCAGCGGCTCGGCCTCGCTGACAAGTCCGTCGCCGCCCTCGCCCCCGCGAAGCAGTGACGACGACCGAACCGGCGGCGGGAACGGAACAGCTGGACGCGGGCACCTATGAGGTGCTCCGCGCCCGGCTCGCCGCACAGGCCGCCGAGCTGGCGAAGCGCGCGGACGAGCTCAACGCGGCGCGGCTCGGGGTCTTCGGCAGCGCGCAGCTCGCGCTGATCGGCACGGAGCGGATCCGCACCGCGAACAACTGCGTGCCGCGGGACGTCGTGTCGGTCGGCGGGCGGATGTTGTTCGGCTACAACGTCTTCATCGGTCTCAAACCGGAGACGACGGTCGACGACGTCTTCTCGCTGCATGGCTTCAGTCATGACGAAGAGGCTTTCCGCTTCGACGACGTGCCTGCCGAAGAACTGCCGGGGCTGCTGCGCGACGAGCAGTTCGTCCGCGATTTCGCCGAGCTGTACCGGTATTACCGGCAGGCGAAGCTGCTGCAGTTGCGGCGGGTGGAGGGCAAACTGCTCGCGGTGTTCCAGATCGGTCCGCGCACCGAGGACATCCGCGTGCTGCGCTGGGGCGTGGCCGCTGACGGCACGGTGTCCTATGTGGACAGCCGTGGTGAACGCGACCACGTCTTCCCGCCGTCGCACGATTTCGAATGGATCGAGACCAGCCGCGAGCAGCACGTCCTCGGACGGCATCCGCACATCTCGATCGAGGACGACGTGTTCGTCGAGACCGTCGGCGGAAACCTGACGATCAAGGTCGAGAACAACACCGAGACCGGTGAAGGTGTCTACGCCGAGCCGGTCGACGAGCCGCTGCAGAGCCTCGCCGACGCCGAGGTCTCCTACGCCAGGATCGGTCCGCTGATCCTGCTGCGGATCCTGCCCTACAAGGAGACCGCGTACCGGTACCTGGTGTTCAACACGCGCACGCGGGACGTGGTGCGCCTCGACGGGATCGGGCAGGCGTGCCAGCGGCTGCCCGAGGACCACGGGATCATCTTCCCCGGCGGCTACTACCTCGACACCGGTGTCAGCAAGACGTTCGACACCACCGTGGACGAGCTCGAATTCGAGCGCGTGATCCGCTCGCCCAACGGGGAGGACGTGCTCTACGTCTTCCACGCGCGGGCGGAGGGGCGTTCGCTGCTCCTGCCGTACAACGTGATCCGCAAAGAGGTGTCGAACCCGATCCCGTGCCACGGGTACTCGCTGTTCGACGACGGCACGATGGTGCTGTTCCGCGCATTGTCCGACGAGCCGAGCCGCGTGCACCCGATGCAGGTGTGGCGGACGCCGTTCCAATCGGACACGTTCGCCGCGTCGCAGCCGGCCGGTACCGGGCCGCTGGAGCGGGTCGGCAACGCCGATCTGGTCCGCGGGATCTCCGACTGCCTCTCCATCGGCCGGATGGTCGAAGAGATGGCGCCGTCGGCGGCGGTGTTCGAAGCGCTGATCGCCGCGTGCGCGCGGGTCTTCGACCACTACCACTGGCTCGGCGAGGCCGAACTCGGTGATCTGCGGTCGCCGCTGTCGGACGTCCGGGTCACCGCGGAGCAGGTGCTCGACGAGTTCGAGACCGTCACTTCGCTCACCGCGCAGGCGGCCGAAGCCGTCGAAGAGGCGGCCGCGGAGACCGCGTCGCTCGTGCGGAAGGTCCGCGGTGAAGCCCTGAACGCGGCCGACGCGTGGGTGCGTCGGCTCGCCGAAATGCACCGCGCGCGAGGTCATCTTGTCACCGTTCGGGAGCTGCGGTACGTCGACACCGACCGGGTCGACAAGCTGATCGCCGATCTCGACACGGAATTCGGCGAGGCGGCGCAGCGCGCCGTCCGGTTCCTGCAGGGCGAAGACGCGTTCACGAGCTACCACGCCGAGGTCGACGGGTTGATCGAAGCCGCGGGCGCGATCTCCACCGTCGCCGAAGCGGTCCCGGTCGCCGAACAGTTGGACGAGCAGTCCGGCGGGCTCGAAGTCCTCACCGACGTCGTCGGCGGTCTGGACATCGCGGACGCCGTGGTGCGGACGAAGATCCTCGAACGCGTCGGCGAGGTCATCGGCGCGGTCAACCGGGCTCGCGCGACTCTCGAAGCGCGCCGCAAGGAGCTGCTGGAGACCGAGGGGCGGGCGGAGTTCGCCGCCGAGTTCGCGCTGCTCGCGCAGGCGATCACCGGCGGGCTCGCGGTCGCGGACACACCCGACCGCTGCGACGAGCAGCTCGGCAGATTGCTGCTGCAGCTGGAAAACCTCGAATCGCGGTTCGGCGAGTTCGACGACTTCCTGGTGTCGCTCGGGGAGAAGCGGACCGACGTCTACGAGGCGTTCTCCTCGCGCAAGCAGGCGTTGCTCGACGAGCGGGCCCGTCGCGCGGACCGGCTGGTCGATTCGGCCGAGCGGATCCTCGCCAGTGTGACCCGCCGGGTCGGCACGCTCGGGTCGGTCGACGAGATCAACACCTACTTCGCCTCCGACCCGATGGTCGCGAAGCTGCGCAGCGTCGTCGCCGAACTGCGGGATCTCGGCGACCAGGTACGTGCCGAGGAGCTGGAAGGCCGCGTCAAGGCCGCTCGTCAGGAAGCCGGGCGCGCGCTGCGCGACAGGCTGGACCTCTACGGCGAGGGCGGCGAGACGATCCGCCTGGGCCGCAACACCTTCGCGGTCAACACCCAGGACATCGACCTCACCCTGGTGCCGCACGACGGCGGGATGAAGTTCGCCATCACCGGCACCGACTACCGCTCGCCGGTACGGGATTCCGCGTTCGAGGAGACGCGGCCGTACTGGGAACAGCTGCTGGTCTCGGAATCGCCCGAGGTCTATCGCGCCGAGTACCTGGCGACGTCGATCCTGGCCGAACAGCCGGATCTGGCCGAGTCCGATCTCCTGGAGGTCGTCCGGCGAGCCGCGGGCGACCGCTACGACGAGGGCTACGCGCGCGGCGTGCACGACCACGACGCCGCCGCGATCCTGGCAGTGCTGGTGCGCTTGCGGTCCGCCGCCGGGTTGCTGCGGTATCCGCCCGCCGCTCGCGCCGCCGCTCAGCTGTTCTGGGCTTTCGGAGCCGAAGAAGCGGCGAAGTCCGCCTGGACGACGCGCGCCGCGTCGCTCGCGCGGGTGCGGGAGGCGTTCGGGCACACGACGGCGATCGACGCGCTGGCCCGGGAAATCACCGAGGCCATGGCCGCGTTCGCGGCGTCCTCGGGGCTGACGCTGGATCTCGAACTCGCCGGCGAGTACCTGTTCGAGGAGCTGGCCGACGCTTCGCCCGGGTTCGTCACCAGTGGTGGTGCGCGGACACTGCTCGACAAGTTCCGGCTCGACCGCCGGAGCTTCGCCGAAGACCTGCGTGCCCTCGAAGACCTCGCGGATCGGTATCAGCTCGCCGAAGCCTGGCTTCGGTCCTTTGTGGACTCCACTGGCCTGCCCGACGACGAGCTGGCGGAGGCTGTCGCGATCGAACTGGCAGACCTGCCGCGGTACGACTCCTCGGCGGAACTTTCGGCCACTGTGGACGGTCTGCTCGGCTCGCATCCGCGGATCGTGAACCGGTCTCTGACCTTGCGTCTCGACGAGACACTGGCCAGGACACTGCGGTTCCGGCGTGACCGGGTGCCGGGTTTCCGGGCGTACCAACGACTGCGCAACGACCTGGTGGCGGCCGAACGGGACAGGCTGCGGCTGACCGAGTACAAACCGAAGGTGATGAGCGCCTTCGTGCGCAACAGGTTGCTCGACGAGGTCTACCTGCCGCTGATCGGCGACAACCTCGCCAAGCAGCTCGGCGCGACCGGCGACGCGCGGCGGACCGACCAGTCCGGTCTGCTGCTGCTCATCTCGCCGCCCGGCTATGGCAAGACGACGCTGATGGAGTACGTCGCGAGCCGTCTCGGGCTGGTGTTCGTCAAGGTGAACGGGCCGGCGCTCGGACATGACGTCACGTCGGTGGATCCGGCGGACGCGCCCAACGCGACGGCGCGGCAAGAGGTCGAAAAGATCTCGTTCGCGCTGGAACAGGGCAACAACGTGCTGCTGTATCTGGACGACATCCAGCACACGTCGCCGGAGCTGCTGCAGAAGTTCATCTCGCTGTGCGACGCGCAACGGCGGATGGAAGGCGTGTGGGAGGGCCGGACGCGGACGTATGACCTGCGGGGCAAGCGGTTCGCGGTCTGCATGGCCGGAAACCCGTACACCGAGCAGGGCAAGCGGTTCCGGATCCCGGACATGCTCGCCAACCGTGCCGACGTGTGGAACCTCGGCGATGTACTGTCGGGCAAGGAAGAACTGTTCGCGCTGAGCTACATCGAGAACTCGCTCACCGCGAACACCGTGCTGGCCCCGCTCGTCTCGCGCGAACGGTCCGATGTGGACGTTCTCGTGCGGCTGGCCCGCGGCGACGGTTCGGTGCGGGCGGATCAGCTGAAGCACCCGTACTCGGCGACCGAACTGGAGCAGATCCTCGCCGTACTGCGGAAACTGATCAAGGTGCAGCGGATCGTCCTGACGAACAACCAGGCGTACATCGCTTCCGCGGCGCAGGCGGACGCTTCCCGGGTCGAACCGCCCTTCCAGCTCCAGGGCTCGTACCGCAACATGAACAAACTCGCCGGCCGTATCGTGCCCGCGATGAATGACGCGGAGCTGGAAGCGCTGATCGACGATCACTACGCGGGCGAAGCGCAGACACTCACCTCGGGCGCCGAAGCGAACCTGTTGAAACTGGCCGAACTACGCGGACGGCTGAGCCCCGCCGAGGCGCAGCGGTGGGCTGATGTGAAGGCCGCCTACCTGCGCGCGCAAGCCCTCGGCGGGGACGACGAGGACCCGATGAGCCGCGCGGTCGGCGCGATGGGCCTGCTGGCGGATCGGGTGGGAGCGGTGGAGGCGGCGATCGAACGGGCTTCGGAGCGGATGGTCGTGCGGGATGTGATGTAGGGGTTTGTTCCGGCGGTGGGAATCGGTGATGCTGGTTGGTGGCTGCCCCTTCGTTGCCGGAGTTCGGCGATGTGACTCCGCCATGCTCGTGCGCCGATGCTTCGTTGCCGGAATTCGGCGATGTCGAAGTTGCCGGGCCTGCGGTGAGAGCTTGTTGTCGGAATTCGGCGACGGCGCCGGTGGTCTCTGCTGAGACCTTATTGCCGACAATCGGCGATGCTGCCGGTGGCTGCTGACAGTAGACCTCCGTTGCGATCTTGTGGCCGGATATCGGTGGTGCCGCACAGGAATCCCGCTTCGTGCGCTCGTTGCCGGGAGTCGGTGATACCGCTTGGACGGTCTCTTGTCATTGCCGAAAATCGGCAACTCCCTGCCCCGCGCGAGGCCAGAAACTGTCGGTGGCCGGTCGTATGGTCGTCGGGTGGACACACATTCCGCGCCTGTGGCGCTACTGGAAAGACTCACCGACCCCGAGGTGCTGGAAGCGGTGAACGCTTCCGTCATTTCCTTGGACGACAAGGATTCCGTCGCTGTCGCGCAAGCGGCCTCGGCCGGGATCGCACGGCTGGAAGCGATCCGGTTCCGGGCGCTGGCGCAGCTGAACCGGCATCGTGAGGGAGCGCGGAGCGTCACGCAGGAGGTCGCCTTGGATTTGTCCCTTGTGGACAATCATGCCGGTGCGATGGTCGCTGCGGCCGACGCGTTGACCACTCGCCTGCCTCGCACTCTGTCCCTGATGGACCAAGGGGAGGTGAGCGGCTTCGGCGCGATGAAGGTCGCCGCGGCCACCGCATGGCTGTCGGACGAGGACGCCCGCACCGTCGATGCGCTCCTGGAGAAGCGGTTACCGGGCAGGAACCCTGACCAGATCAGGAAAGCAGCGAGTCATGCGGCGACCACCGTCGACCGTGAGGGTGCCGAAGCACGAGCCGAAAGGCATCGCGAAGGCCGTCGTCTGACCTTGCGGCAAGGCGAAACGGGAGTGGCGTCGATCGAGGTCGAAGACGGGCCGGTCGAGAAAGTCGCCGCCGCCTACCGGCGTATTGATCGGGAAGCTCGCGCGCTCAAGACCGGGAAGGAGACGCGCACCCTGGAGCAACTACGCGCCGACGTCGCGCTCGACCTCCTGCTCGACGGCCAAGGTGGTACCACTGAACGCACCGAAGTGTTCCTGTACATGGACTTGTTCACCTATCTTGGCCTCAACGACGATCCCGCGGATCTCGCCGGACACGGCACTGTCCCCGCCGCACTGGCCCGGCACATCGCCACCGGCCCGAACACCGTGCTGCGCCGTATCATCACGGACCCACTTTCCGGCCAGGTCCTCGACCTCGGGCGAGACCGGTACCGGCCCACCGCGGGCCTGGGCGAGTTCGTGCGGGTCCGGGACCGTGAATGCCGAAGACCCGGCTGCCATCGACCCGCCCAGGCGTGCGACATCGATCATTCAGTGCCCTGGCAGCACGGCGGTCATACCAACGTCGACGAACTGATCGACCTCTGCCGAAGAGATCACCGCCTCAAGGACGAACCCGGCTGGACCTACCACCTCGCCTCCGACGGCACCCTCACCATCACCACCCCCACCGGGCAGAGCTACGACAGCTCACCCCCGCCGCTGCACCTACCCCGCCCACGGCCACCGCTCGCCGACGAACCGCCACCGTTCTGAGTCCATTGCCGGAAAGTGGCGACGGCCGGCTTCTGCGCGGAGGCTCGACTTCGCCTCCGCAGGACGCACACTGGCAAGCCTTGCTCTGGGAACCACGTTGCCGGAAATTGGCAACGGGCGGCGCGTTGTGAAAGCTCAGCTTTGGCCTTCCGGGCGCTGACAAGTAGCGCCCCTAGGTCTGTGTTGCCGGAAAACGACGACGGGCGCCGTGTACAGGAGCTTCGTGTTGGCTCATCATGGGCCGCCGCTGAAAGACTCGTCATCGGACCCGTGTCGTCGGAAAGTGGCGACGGGTGCTGCGGACGGCTCGGCTTTGGCTTTTGAAGCCGCCGACAAGCCGCCGACAAGCCGCTCAAGACCGCAAAGCAGCCAACTGCCCACTGGTGAGCCGTTCCACCAACGGAATCGCCCGATACTCCTCACCACGACAATCCACCCGAACCGGGCCCGCGATGTGCGGATGCTCTTCGGCCACCCGCAAGGCGGCAGCGGTCCGCTCGACAGGCCAGTCGAGGGCCGAAGCGAGCGCCATGAGGGAAAGCCCCCGGCCGGCGTGCAGGAGGGCGGCGAGCGCGGTCAGCGCGTCACCGGCGAAGACCGCGACGCGGTCGTCGTGCATGATTTCGTCGATGCGCGCGTGGAATCGGGAGAGGTCGTCCATGCGGGCGCCCGCGGGGGTCGCGATGCCGAGGACTTCGGCGCCCTGACGGGAGACCTTGACCCATTCCTGGTTCGAGCGGACGCTTTCGGCCCACACTCGCTGCGGCATTTCCTCGTCGATGACGTACTGCTCCCGCCGGCCGTCCCGTTCCCGCTTGAGCATCGCCTGCGCTTCCAGGTAGGCGACGGCGTTCGAGATCGAGGCCGGGCTGACCTGGAGCCGCTGGGCCAGCTGGGCGGCGGTGAGCACGCCGTCGTCGCTGACGGCCAGGCACGCGAGGACCCGCGCGGTCATCCGGGGTAGTCCGGTCGCCACGATCATCTCGGCGAAGCCGGTTTCGAAGGCGCGGACAGCTTCCGGGTCGCGTCCGTAGCCGTTCTCGACGAGCGGGACGGCGCGGGGTTGCGGGTTGCGGCGCCGCGCGCGTTCGCCGGTGACGCGGGTCGCTTCTTCGGCGCGGTAGCCGGAACGGCCGCTGTTGCGCGCGACCTCGCGGCTGATCGTCGACGTCGGCCGCCCGAGCCGCCGGGCGATCTCGGCGTAACCGAGGCCGTCCTTGAGCCAGGTCGCGATCAGCCGTCGATCCTCCTGCGTCAGCCTGCCGCCCGGCATGGCACCTCCTGTGCGTTCACGCGCAGATCATTGCAACGAGACGTTGCATTCATTGCCATGACCGTTGCAACGATTTCCGGAAATCTACCAGCTATAACACCCAAAAGGCCAGGACGAACCTTTGAGGGATCTGTAAATGCAACGTAGCCTTTGGGTATCGGTAAAAACTGGGAGGAACAGCTATGACCACCTCGGTGCCTCACCTCACCGAACTGCCCCTCGAACGACCGAAGGGCTGTCCCTTCGACCCGCCCGCCGAGCTCGGCGCGTTGCGCGACGAGCATCCGCTCGTCCGGCTGACGTTCCCCGACGGCCACGAAGGCTGGCTCGCGACGGGGCACGCGATCGCCCGGGCCGTCCTCGCGGATCCGCGGTTCAGTGCCCGGCAGGAGCTGATGCACTCGCCGCTGCCGGGCCCGGCAGCGATGATGGAGATGCCGCCGGCCGCCCCGGGGATGTTCATCAGGATGGACGGCGCGGAGCACGCGCGGTACCGCAAGCTGCTCACCGGCAAGTTCACCGTCCGCCGGATGCGGCTGCTCTCCGAACGGGTGGAGCAGGTGACCACCGAATGCCTTGACGCGATGGAACGGCAGGGAACGTCGGCCGACCTGGTGACGGCGTTCGCCCAGCCCATTCCGGCGCTGATGATCTGCGAGCTGCTCGGCGTCCCCTACGAAGACCACGAGTTCTTCCGCCGCAACGTCCTGCCGCTGAACCAGCCCGACGCTCCGGCCGAGGAGCAGGAGGCCGCCATCAACGCGCTGGGGGAGTACCTCTACGAACTCATCGTGGCGAAACGGGCCGCGCCGACCGATGACATCCTCGGCGAGCTGATGACCACGGAACTCACCGACGAGGAGCTGACCAGTATCGCGTTCCTCTTGCTGGGCGCCGGTTTGGACACGACGGCCAACATGCTCGCGCTGGGCACTTTCGCCTTGCTGCAGCATCCGGACCAGCTCGCGGTCCTGCGTGAAGACCCGGAGCGCGTCGAAGGCGCGGTCGAGGAACTGCTGCGCTACCTGACCATCGCGCACACCGGCGCACGCACGGCGCTCGAAGACGTCGAGATCGGCGGCCGGCTCGTCAAGGCCGGGGAGGCGGTCGCGCTGTCGGGCATGGCGGCCAACCGCGATCCGCTGAAATTCCCGGATCCCGACCGGCTCGACGTCCGCCGGAACGCCGCCGGGCACGCCTCCTTCGGGCACGGGGTCCACCAGTGCCTGGGCCAGCAGCTCGCGCGGGTCCAGATGAAGGTCGCCTTCACCGGGCTGCTCGCCAGGTTCCCGAATCTGCGCCTCGCCGTGCCTGCCGAAGAGATCCCGATGCGGACGGATTCCGACATCTACGGGGTCTACGCGCTCCCGGTGGCATGGGCCTGATCGCGATGAAACTCGAAGTGGACCGGGAACGCTGTGTGGGCGCCGGAATGTGCGTCCTGACCGCGCCCGGGGTGTTCGAACAGGACGAGGAAGACGGCCGGGTCCGGTTGCTGGACCCGGAACCGGCCGAGATCGGCGACGCCGTGCAGCTGTGCCCGGCGGCGGCGATCACGGCGAACGCCTGAAAAACCCAGGCCAGGGGGTGCCGGGCGGGCACCCCCTGGCACGGGATCAGCCGATGTCCGCGACGACCTTGCCGGCGTCGGCGCTCTGCACCGCGGTGCCGGCGTAGAGCTGCTGGACCCGGGCCTTCTCCTGGGCGTTGGGGTTCACGCTCTGGCAGCTGACCCCGCCGGTCGAGCCGGACATCAGCGACGAGCACGGGCCGGGCTTCACGTCGGGCAGGCCGAGGCTGTGCCCGAGTTCGTGGGAAGCGATCCGCGGCGTGTAGTAACCCTGCTGGACGGCCTGCCTGCCCATCCACACGGTGACCGTGCCGCCGGGGCGGACCGGGCCGAGCGTGGCACGCGGCCAGCCGTTGTCGGCGACGACCCGGATGTTGACCCGCTGCCCCGGCGTCGCCTTCACGATACGGACGTTGGTGACGTTGGTGTTCCAGACGTTGACGCCGGCGGCCACCGCGTCCTTGAACTCCGCGGCCTGGCTGTCGTCGTAGGTCAAGGTGGTCGCCATGATCTCGGCGGCGCCGGCGGAGGGTGCCGAGAGCACCGAGATGGAGAGCGCGGCGCCGGTGAGCACCGCGGCGAAGGTACGTCGAAGCACGTTGAACTCCTCGCGTTAAGGCGTGCTGGAATTTCGGAGCAATGTCGACCCTGACCCTTTCGAGGCGCTCGGGGTACCCGCCGATAGTCGCCTGTCGTTAACCATGATCTTGACGCGCCCGGAAGACTGTGCCGTTATGACGACGGCGCGTTTCACCGGACACGAAGAACCGATCCTCGCGGTCGCGGTGAAGGGAAACCGGCTGGTCACCGGGGGTGCGGACCGGACGGTGCGGGTCTGGGACCTGGAGACCGGAGAGCAGCGATTCGCGCTGAGCGGCCATGATCGGCCGGTCCTGGCGGTGGGTATCTCGGGTCAGTACGTGGTCGGTTGCGATGGGGCGACGGTCCGGCGCTGGCGGATCACCGCCGCCGGCGCGCATCCCCCGGAGGTCCAGACCACCAAACGGACGGTGGCGGTCGCGACGGCGAAGGACTTCGCCGTGTCCGGGGCGGGAAGCACCGTCGAGGTCCGGCGGCTGGACGGCGCGACGGTACGGGCTCTGCGCACCGGAGGCCCGGAGGTCGAGTCGGTCGCGGTGACCCCGGACGGCCGCGTCGTCGTCGCCGGGGACGACGCCGGTGGCGTACGGCTGTGGGACCGGGAAATCGTTTCCCACTACCGGTTCGGCGGCGCGGGCGCGGTCCATGTGGTCGCGATCTCGGCCGACGGCGAGCAGGTGCTGTCCGCCGAAGGCGAGATGGTCCGGTTGTGGGGGCGCAAGGGCGATCCGGCCCTCGTGTTCCCCGGGCACACCGGCGTGGTGCGAGCGCTGGCCTTCGGCGCGGACGGCGGATTGGTGCTCTCCGGCGGTTCCGACGGCGAGGTCCGCGTCCGCGAGATCGACGACCCGCGGAACTACACACTCCTCAAGGGCCATCAGGGAAACGTCCGCGCGATCGTCTGCACCGCGGGCAACGAGAAGATCGTCACGGTCGGGGACGACCGCACGATCCGCGTGTGGGACCGCTTCGGCAACCAGATCGACGGCACGGGCTTCGTCGAGCCCAAACCGGGCCGGGCGCGGCCGCGGATCACGCCCGACGTCGAAAGCCCGGTCGACCTGATCGGCTTCCACGACGACGTGCGCACCCTCGCCGCGGTCATCGCCGACCGCGAGACCAGCCCACCGCTGTGTGTCGCGCTGCTGGGCCCGTGGGGTTCCGGCAAGTCGAGTTTCGTCCGCCAGGTGACCGACCGGGTGGCCGAACTGGCGCGCCGGTCCCGCGGCGACGCCGCCAACAGCGTGTTCACCGGTGAGATCCGGCAGATCCGGTTCAACGCCTGGCAGTACCACGACGATCATCTGTGGGTCGGCTTGGTGGACCATCTGTTCCGCAACCTCGGCGCGCCCGAGACGCACGCGGACGCCGGCGAGGTCCGTGCCGAACGCGAGGAATTGCGGACCCGGCTCGCCGGGCTGAAGGCCGTCAAGGCGGACTCGCCACTCACCTGGCGCTGGCGGCTGCTGGTGTCCGGGGTGGACAGGGCCGAGCGTCGACGAAGGAGGCTCGCCGTCGCGGGCTACGCGGTGCTGGGCGTGCTCGGCATCGCCGCGGCGATCACCGGCTGGTCCTTGTGGCACAACGCGATCCTCGCCGCGGCGGGGGCCGTCGTCGCGCTCGGCGCGGTGGTGACCCCGGCGCTCACCACTGCGAGATCCGCGCTCGCGCCGGTGAAGTCCACATTGGACAAGCTGCGCGACGACGTCGACAAACGCGCCGAGCGATTCGAGGCCGAGGTGCGGGAGACCGAGGAACGGCTGCGGCGGCTGGACGCGGCCAGCAGGCTCGGCGAGCTGATCGAAGAGGCGAAGACCGGGAGATACGGGGACTACCAAGGGGTTTTCGCCCGGGTCCGGGAAGACCTCGCGAACCTGAGCGCCGATCTGGTGGACGCGAGGGAGGAGTGGCTGCGGGCGGGCGGCAAGGGCAAGCCGCCGCTGGAGCGGATCGTCCTCTACGTCGACGATCTCGACCGCTGCCCGCCGTCGAAGGTGATCGAAGTGCTGGCCGCGGTGCATCTGCTGCTGGCGCTGCCCGCGTTCGTCGTGGTGGTCGCGGTCGACCCGCGGTGGCTGCGGCGCTGCCTCGACCAGCACCACGAGGAACTGTTCGGCGCGGGGGAGGCGCGGCGGGCGGAGTACCTCGACAAGATCTTCCAGATCGTGTTCGCCCTGCGTCCCATGGGAACCGCGGCGGACGAGCTGATCGACGCCCTGATGCCGATCGAGGAACGCGAACCGGAGCCGCCGGAGCCCGAGGAATGGCCGGAGGACGAGAGCGTCCCCGAAGGCGGCGAAACCAGTGAGGTCGTCGTCCAGGAAACGGCCCCGCCGACGTTCTACAACATGCGGCCGGACCGGTTGCGGCTCACCGAGGTCGAACGCGCTTTCGTCCACGTACTCAGGAAAAGGCTGCACACACCGCGCGAGATCCGGAAGCTGGTCAATCTCTACCGGCTCGTGCGCATCGGCATCCCGGACGCGGACCTGGCGCGATTCGTCGGCGGCCCCTACCGCGCGGTTCTGGTCCTGCTGACCCTGCTGGTCGCCGATCCGGACGCCGCGCGCAGGACGTTCATCGCCCTTTCCGCCGGGGAATCGCTCCGGGAGGCCTTTCCACCTGAATGGCGGCTAGACGCGGAATCCTTCGATGATCTACAGGTCTATCGGAATTGGGTGGGCACCCTCGCTCGCTTCAGTTTCGAAACCTACGATCTGGTGACCGAGGACGCGGAAACGGGAACCACGTTGTAGCTACACTTGCCCGCTACGACGGCTAGGGGGCGGCGCATGCGGAGATCAGGCTGGCTTTCGCTCGTCTTCGGCGCGCTCGTCGGGACGCTCGTGATCGTCCTGCTCGCCACCGCGGTCACCCCGCCCTCGAACGCGACCAGGGCCGACTGTGTCCGCCTGATCACCAGTTCTTCCACGGAGAAGGGCGATCTGATCGCCGAACTGGCCGAGCGGTACAACAACACCGGCCGGACGTTCGACGGCGGCAGGTGCGCGAAGGTCGAGGCGCACAAGAAGACCTCGGGTGCCACGCTCGACCTCATCGCCGACGGCTGGAACGACATCGACCAGCGCCAGCCCGAGCCCCAGGTCTGGCTGCCCAGTTCGTCGCTCTGGCTCGATCTGCTGCGCCAGCGCGGAAAGGGCGAGCGGATCAAGGCCGGGCCGAAGACCTCGCTCGCGACCAGCCCGATGGTGATCGCGATGCCGGAGCCGATGGCCAAGGCGATGGGCTGGCCGGGCAAGACCCTCGGCTGGAGTGACGTACTGGACGTGAACCGGAACGGCGGCTGGGCGTCGAAAGGCGCGGCGTACGCCCAGTGGGGGAACTTCACGCTCGGCAAGGACAACCCGCGACGGTCGACGTCCGGGCTCGCCGCGACCATCGCGACCTACTTCGCCGCGACGGGCGGCGACTACGGGAAGATCGACACCGCGGAGGCCGTGCAGTTCGTCCGGGGGATCGAGGCGTCGGTCGCCTACTACAGCGACGATTCGGTGGCCTTCCTGAAGACGCTGTACGACGAGGACCGCAAGAAGCCGACGCCCTACATCAGCGCGATGGCGATGCAGGAGCAGATGGTCTACCTCTACAACCGCGGCGTGCCGACCGGGGATCCGGCGCAGCTGAAGGGAAACCCCGTCGCGCCCCTGCGCCCGCTGGTCGCCGTCCACCCCCGGGAAGGGACGATGCTGATCGACCATCCCTTCCTGGTCACCGCGAACGCGTCCCCGGAGCAGCAGGCGGCGGCCAAGGACTTCTACGACTTCCTCCTGGAGGCCGCCCAGCAGGACCGGTTCCGTGAGCTCGGGTTCCGCGACCCCGGCGGTAACGAGACCCCGGAGCTCGCCGGCGTCGTGGGCACTCAGGGAGCCCAGGAGCCGCCGAAGATCGGCGTCCCCACCGGTGAACAGATCCAGAAGATGCTGGACGGCTGGGAGTACACGCAGCGGCGCGGCCGGATCCTGCTGGTACTGGACCTGTCCGGCTCGATGAACGAACCGTTCGACAAGAACCGCAAGGACAAGCCGTACTCCGACAGCCGGATCAGCCTGCTGAAACCCGCGATCAGGAAGCAGCTCGAGTACCTGCATCCCGAAGACGAGGTCGGGCTGTGGACGTTCTCCGACCGGTATGAGGAGAAGATGCCGATCGGCAAGGTGAAGAACGTCCGCGGCCCGATGCTCGACCTGGTCGAGAACCTGACCCCGAAGGGCGATACGGCGCTGTACGAGACCGTGATGGCCGCCAACGACAAGATGCGGCGGGAGTTCGACCCGAACCTGATCAACGCCGTCGTCTTCCTGACCGACGGCGAGAACACCGAGGCCGGGACGAAGGAGCAGGTGCTGCAGAACGTCGACGCCGAGCGGCTGGACAACTCCGTCCGCGTCTTCACCATGGCCTACGGCGCGCAGGCCGACGGCCGCGTCCTCGACGAGATCGCGCAGAAGTCCAAGGCCCGCAGCTACCAGGCCGTCGACCCGCACGGCATCGACAAGATGTTCGTCAACGTCTTCAGCAACTTCTGACATGGCCGAGTACGACAACCGTCCGTTCCACGTCGTCGCGGTGGTGCTCGGCCTGATCGCCGGGATGATCGGGCGCGCGGTGACCTATCCGCATCCGCAGGCCTGGCTGTTCGGCGCCGTCGCCGCGCTGGCCGTGCTGGTTCCGGCCGAGACCGCGTTCTTCGTGCTGAACGGCAGGCGACGGAGGCCGGTGCGGGAGAAGCGCGCGCCGGAACCGGTCGCGGACGACCACTACAGCCTGCTCGGGCGGGCGTTGACGGCGATCGAGACGTTGCGTCCGGGCGAGACGGAGCTGGCCGGAGCCTTCCGGCGCGCGGTGGCGACGCTCGAACGGCGGAAGGGCGACAAGTCGCCAGGAGTCCTCGAACTGCGGATGACCGTCCGGCAGCTGGCCACGAAGCTGGAGCGGTCGGTGCGGGAGGGGAATCCGGACCAGCTGATGCTCCCCCAGCGGATGAACGTGTTCCAAGACGTGCTCGAAGACGCCATCGAGGCGGTCGAACCGAGTTGAGTGTTCGGTGGCGAACAGACTACGGCCGTGCGTCGTGCTGATCTGACAGCATGCCGTTGATCGGGCGCCGGGTTGTCGAGGGCGTGGAACATGTGGTCGTACCGGTGGAGCACCGGTTCAGCCTGGAGGAGGCCGTGCTGGCGGTGATGGCCGCCAAGAGCACCGTGCGGCCCGCTCCGGGAATCAAGGTCGCTCCGCTGAAGGTGTCGGAGGTACGGTCAGCGCTGCTTTACGCGGCGAAGCACGCCGACAGACGACACCAGATCGTGGACAGCTACTTCGTCGAGGCCGAAGACGGACCGTTGCACCGGTTGGCCGAGTGGATCAGATCGGAACTGGTCCGGCTGGGCATCTTCACCACCCACGACGGTTCCGCCGCCGGATCGGGTGGCCGATTCGGTTACTCTCCGCGATAGGTGTTCACGACTGCCTGGGAGGGTGTTTCGTGGGTTTGGGCCAGGAGGCCGCCGAAGAAAGAGAACGTCCGTTCCTGGAGCGACTGGACGAACCCGTCCGCGCCCGGTTGCTGGAGATGGGCACCCCGCAGACCTACGAGGGACGGCAGGCGCTCATGCGGGCGGGCGAACCCGGCGACTTCGTCATGCTGCTGCGGCACGGCTACGTGAAGGTGACCAGTGCCGACCGGATGGGGGCGACGGTCATCCTCGACGTCGGGGTCCCCGGCGATCTGCACGGCGAGATCGCGGTGATCGCGGGCGGTATCCGGATGGCCGACGTCGTCGCCATCGAAGAGGTGCACGTCCGGCGCATCGCGGCGAGCGAGTTCAACCGGTTCCTGCTGGAGCATCCGGCCGCGATGCGGGAGGTGCTCGTCAGCGTCGCCCGCCGGTTCGTGCTCGCCCAGCGGCAGCGGACCCAGTCCTGGAAACCGCAGGCGGTGGCCAGGGTCGCGACCAGACTGGACTATCTCGTCGACGTCTGTGGCATCCGGACACCCGCCGGCTGGCGGATCGGGATCCCGTTGAGCCAGGACGAACTCGCGCAGTTCATCCCGATGGGCCGGACCATGGTCGCGCAGGCACTGGACAAACTCCGGAAGGCGGGAGTGGTGGCCAGTTCGCGCCGGGCGATCACCGTCATCGACCGCGAGGCATTGAAGGTGGTCACGGAAAAAGGTGTGACTTAGCTCACTGGCGTTGACCATCGCGAGGTCACGTTTTGTTCGGTTCCGAACAGAACTTCCGGTGAGGAGTGGGAACACTGCTTCCTGCCGCCAGTTTTCACCGATCAGGGGAGGGGTCGCAGAGATGCAGGTGCTGACCTCAGGCCGATACAACGCGCACACCCACGCCGTCCTGTCCGTCGACATCGTCGGTTCGTCGAAGGCCAGTGACGACCTGCTGGACCCGATGAAGACCGAGATGGAAACGCTGGTTTCCCGCTCGTTCACCGCGGTCGGGCTCGCGCCGGGGGAAGCGCGTCACTTCCGGGAGACCGGGGACGGGCTGATGGTCGCGTATCCGGACCACGCCGTCGGCCAGCTCTGCGAGGTCGTGTTCCACCTGGACCATCTCCTCCGGACCCGCAACCGCTACGCCCGGGTCCCGATGCGGGCGCGCGTGGCGGTCCACATGGGACCGATGGCGGACAACCACCGCTACCACCGCACGTACATCACGCTGACCCGGTTGCTGTGCGCCTCCACGTTCAACGACGCCGTGGGCTACTGGTGCCGTTCGGATCCGACGGGCGACAAGTTCGGCGCCGGGATGATCGTCTCGCAATCCGTGTGGCGCAACGTGGTCGAACCGTTCGGGGTCGCGCTGGTCCCGCCCGCCCGCTGCGCCCGGATCAGCGTCACGACCCCGGATTTCGCCGACAGCGCGTGGATTCACCTGCCGGGCCTGGACGCGGAAGCGGTCCTCGCCGAACTGAACCCGGCTGTCGCGGTGCCGCTCGTGTTCGACCGGGTGAGCCGGTTGTCCACGACGGCCTGACCCAGACCGGGCGGTCCGGTTTCCAGGGAGGGAAAACCGTATCGCTCGCCGGTTCCCGGCCCGGTACCCCTACGCCGGGCCGGGAACCGGACCCCCGGCGCGGGGGGTGGGGGCGCGGGTCATCCCCGCCGCGCCCTCTCGCAGAGACCTCGTGAGTGGTAAGGACGGTTCTAACCGTCCTTACCACTCACGAGCTTGGGTCTACTGGCGGCAGCGCTTACCGCTGTTGACGCATTTCACCAGCTGGTTCATCAGCCGCTGCGACATGACGTTCGCGAAGTCGTCGTGGTCGGAGCGCGGGTTGTGCTTCTCCTGCGCGAAAGCGTCCACCGCGTACTGACCGGCGGCCTGGATCTCCGGCGGGATGTTGTAGACCAGCGTGATCCGCAGCTGCGGCACGTTCTTGAAGCCGCGCGGGCATTTCCCGTTGCGGTCGGAGAACACGATATGCGTGCGGTGGTTCGCGCTGTCGGTGTTCTTCCCGTCCCAGCAGTTCGGGAACGAGTGGATCCGCGTGACCTTGCTGCCCCGCGGGCAGATCGGGTACAGCTCGGTGAGCCGGTCTTCGAAACCGGTGCAGGTCCAGCTCGGCCGCGCGTTGGCCGGGCCGTTGGTGCTCTGCTTGGCGTCGCCGTAGAGCACGCGCAGGAACTTCGGCATCGCGACGACCCGGCGGGCGCCGCCGCTGGTGAAGGTCAGGTCGACCTTTTCGGCGCGCTGGATCTCGCCTTCGTTGTCGCCGATCTCGTTGTTGTCGTTCACGCCGGGCAGGTCGGCGGCGTTGCCGTCGGCTTTCTTCTTCTCGGCGTCACCCGCGGCGTTGACATTGCTGTTGTCGCCGCCGTTGTCGAGGCCGCCCTTGCCGTTCTGCTTCACCGCACAGCCCGCGAGCTGCTCTTCGTTCTTCTCGACCGGCCGGCCCGCCTGCCGCATGGTGTCGCTGATCCGCTTGATCGACGGTTTCCGCTTGTTCTTCAGCTCGTCGAGCACCTGGCCGGCCTGTTTCCCTTGCGCCAGCTGGTTGTTCGCGTTCTCGGACTCCCGGTCGAGTGCGTCGAGATTCTCGTCGACCGCAGGCATGGCCTGGTCGGGGACCTCTTCCAGTTCACTGGCGACGTCGGGGCAGTCGACCTGGGCACCTGCTTCGTCCTTGGCCGCGTTCGCGCGGTCCGCGGCGAGCTTCTCCTCGTTCGCCGCTTCGTTTTCTTCCTCTTCTTCGGTGTTGATCCGGATGACCGGCCAGAAGTAGGCCGACTTGTCCCCGTTCTTGCACGTGGTACCCGCGCGCAGCAGGCTCTTGTTGTTCGAATCCGCGTTGGTCGACAGGTTCCCGACGTAGTCGTGGAGGTGCTCGGCGCCATTGCGGACACCGGGCTGCGCGATGAAGTTGTCGCCGTTGAAGTGGCCGTTCTCGTTGCGGCCGCAGTCCACGGTGAACGTCCCTCGTGCGCCTCGTTTCGCGAGGTCGAGGTTGACGTTGTTACCGCGGGGGACCTTCGTGATGTCGATGAAGAAGGACTTGTCCGCGCCGTCGGCCCTGGCGGCGTCGGGGGTTCCGGTCGTGGTGACCACGACGATCCCGCCGACGGCGAGGGCGAGGGCGAGGGCGCCCGTGGCGACCTTGGTGCGGCGCGCCATGCGATGGCGGCCGGCGGATCTTTGGTTACGGGGCATGAACTTGTTCACCTCGTTCGGTGTCGTTGCCCGGAGCCCGGGGGATGCGGCGCCGGGAGTGCCGGCGTCACTGACTCCGTGTTGGCTGAAACGGCGCCGAACGAGAACCGGTTCAAAAAGCGATCTCGCCGTTATCGTTTCGTTATCTGCGTCGGAGGTGGTAGGCGACGCCCAGAACGATGATGATCGGCCCCCACAGGGAGAGCGGCGCGATACAGATCGCGGCCAGCGTTTCCCAGCCCGCGTTGACGTAGGCGACGTTTTCGGCGATGCCGAACAGGGTCAACTGGCGGCCGTCACCGAGCGGGATCGAGCTGAACAGCGCGGTGAGGACCAGGCCACCGGCGACAGCGGGAACGACCGCCGCGAGAGGCCGGACGGCTTTGCCGCCGAGGAACGGGATCCAGCGGGGCACCACTTCGCCCCAGCCTCGGACCAGCCCGATGGCCAGGAGCGCGATCAGTTCGGAAAGCACGCTGAGCGTGAGGACGTACGGGACGCTCAACCAGAGTTCCGGCATCTCGCGATCGTGGATCTGCCCCATTTCGAAATGCACGGCGAAGGGCAGCCGCCACAGGCAGGAAGGCAGCAGGAGCCAGGGGAGCGCGTAGGCCAAGCGCGTCGCCCAGCGGGGAACAGGGCGTTCCGTGTCGCTGACGGCCGGGGCGCGGTGGAGGATCTTCATGAAGTCGATCCTGTCGCCGTGCGGCGCCGGAAAGATCACTCGCGCGGACAAGCGTCCTCCTTCCGGAGAGGGAGAAGGCCCGGCCTCGGGGCAGTCGAGGCCGGGCCGTTTTCCCACCGATCAGACGTCCACCTTGTCCTTGGGCTCCGCCTCGGTGGCGGTGGGACGGGCAGGCAGGAAACGCTTGATCAACGGGAAGAACAGGATCACCAGGATGATCACGTAGACCACGATCGCGAACGGCGTGTTGACCAACCCGGTCAGGCTGCCGTCGCTCAGTTGCAGCGCGCGCCGCATCTGCTGTTCGGCGGCCGGGCCGAGGATGACGCCGATGATCGCCGGCAGCACCGGCAGCCCGTACCGGCGCATCGCGAAGCCGATCAGGCCGATCACGAACATCACCAGCAGGTCGAAGATGTCCGCGTTGACCGCGTACGCGCCGACACTGGCGAAGAACAGGATGCCCGCGTAGAGGTACGGCCGCGGGATCCGCAGCAGCTTCGCCCACAGCGGCGCCAGCGGCAGGTTCAGCACCAGCAGCAGCGTCAGCCCGACGAACAGCGAAGCGATCAGGCCCCACACCAGCGAAGACTCCCGCTCGAACAGCAGCGGCCCCGGCTGGATGCCGTACTGCTGGAACGCCGCCAGCATCACGGCCGCGACCGCGGTGGTCGGCAGGCCGAGCGTCAGCATCGAGACCAGCGTTCCGGCGGCGGAGGCCGACGCCGTCGCCTCCGGGCCCGCGACCCCTTCGATGGCGCCCTTGCCGAACTCGTCCTTGTGCTTCGAGAGCCGCTTTTCCGTGACGTAGGAGAGGAACGTCGGGATCTCGGCGCCACCGGCCGGCACCGCGCCGAACGGGAACCCGATGACCGGACCGCGCAGCCACGGCTTCCACGTCCGCTTCAGATCGGCGCGGGAGAGCCACGGCCTGCCGACGGGGATCGGTTTGAACGCGTTGCGTCGCAGATGCGCCGCGACCCAGAGCGACTCGCCGACCGCGAACAGCGCGACCGCCACGATCACGACGTCGATCCCGTCGGCCAGATGCAGCGAACCGAAGGTCAGCCGCGACTGCCCGGTCATCTCGTCCAGGCCGACCAGCCCGAGGGTGAGCCCGATCAGCAGCGACGCCACGCCGCGGATCCGGGAACTGCCGAGCACCGAGGTGACCGCGATGAACGCCAGCACCATGATCGCGAACAGATCCGGCGCGCCGATGTCGACGGCGTGCTTGGCGATCACCGGGGCCAGCACGACCAGCGCGATCGTGCCGAGGATGCCGCCGACGAAATGCCCGATCGCGGCCGCCGCAAGCGCTTGCGCGCCCCGGCCCTTGCGGGCCATCGGGTTGCCGTCGATGGCCGCGACCACCGCCGCGCTCTCGCCCGGCGTGTTCAGCAGGATCGACGTCGTCGAACCACCGAACATCCCGCCGTAGTAGATGCCGGCGAACATGATGAACGCGCCGGTGGGCTCCAGCCCGTAGGTCACCGGGAGCAGCAGCGCCACCGCCATGGCCGGGCCGATCCCCGGCAGCACCCCGATCGCGGTGCCCAGCAGAACCCCGATCGCCGCCATCGCGATATGGGTCGGGGTCAGCGCGGTGCCGAAGCCGTCGATGAGTTGCTGGAACATCAGAACACCTCCATCAACGGGCCACCGGGGAGCGGGACTCCGAGCAGGTTGTTGAAGACCAGGAAGGTCACGACGGACATGCCCGCCGCGATCAGCGGGTCACGCACCAGGTTGCGGCTGCCGAGCGCGTACGCCGCGCCCCAGAACAGGATCGCGCCCGAGATCGGGAACCCGACCAGGCCGATCAGTGCCGCGTTGGCGAGGAAGGCGCCGCACAGCAACAGCACCGTGCGCAGATCGGCGGGCGCGGTCAGGTCGACGTCCTCGCCGCCTTCGGCCTCGCCCTTGCCTCCGCGCAGCACGTCGCGCGCCAGCAGCACGGCGACGAGCAGCAGCAGCGAGCCGACCAGGATCGGTACCGCCTTCGGCCCCACCGGCCCGCGCTGGGCGAAGTCGGTGGGAATGCTCAGCGCGTCGGTGAGCACCAGGACACCGAGCACCACGAGCCCGACGCTCACCCCGAGCTCGGAGCGCTCCTTAAGCCACGTGGTCGTCATGCCAGACCCAGCTCTTTCAGCACCGTTGCCACTCGCGTGTTCTCCTCTTCGAGAAACGAACCGAACTGCTCACCTGGCGCGAAAGCGCCGGTCCATCCGTTGCGCTGCAAGGCTTCCTGCCACTGCGGCGTCTTCTGCAACCGCTCGAACAGGCTCACCAGCTTCGCGCGGTCGGATTCGGCGATCCCGGGCGGCGCGACGATGCCGCGCCAGTTGGTGAACTTGACGTCCACACCGGACTCCGAAAGCGTCGGCGCGTCGATCCCGGGGATCCGGTTCGCGCTGGTCACCGCCAGCACCCGGAGCGTGCCCGCGGCGATCTGGTCGCGGTACTCACCGACCCCCGAGACGCCGAACGCGACCTTGCCGCCGAGGACCGAGGCGAGCAGTTCACCGCCGCCGTCGAACTGGACGTAGTTGACCGACTTCGGCGCGAGCCCGACGGCCTTCGCCATCAGCATCGGCGCCAGATGGTCCGGCCCGCCGGGTGACGAACCGCCGCCGACCTGCACCGCGCCGGGATCCTTCTTCCAGGCCTCGATCAGCTGGCCGATGTTCTGGAACGGCGAGTCCTTGCCGACCACGACGATGTCCGACTCTTCGATCAGCTTCGCCACTGGTGTGGTGTCGAGCAGCGAAGACGGCGACTTGTTCGTGAACACGCTGCCGACGACGCCCAGACCCATCGACATGACGAGCTTGCCGTTGCCGCGTTCGGCCACGGTGCGGCCGAGGCCGACCGTGCCGCCGGCGCCGGGGAGGTTGAACACCTCCGCGTTGCCGAGCAGGTCGGCGTCCTCCATGGCCTTGGTCGCGGTCCGCGCCGTGATGTCGTAACCGCCGCCGGGCGCGTTGGGCACGAGTACCCGCAACGACCGGATCTGCGAGCCCTCGTCGGCCTCGCCGCCCGGGGTGAGCAACGGTGGCACCAGCAAAACGGCGACGAGCGCCGCCGCGATGGCCAACCAGCTACTGGGCTTCACTGTGATCCCCGCCTCTCTGCCGCGTGGTTGGACATGTTGCACTCGTGTAAACAGGGATGTCTCGCTTAGACGCCTAAGGTTTCTTTTGTTCTTTGTGGTCACGCGGAGGTGGCGATGGGTGCTCGGGGTTCACTGGCCCGCCAGCTCCTCGTGTGGCAACTGGTAGTCGTCATCTGCCTACTGTGCGCGGTGGGCGTGCTGGCCGTCGTCCAGGCGGGGAACAACTTCCGCACGACCGAGGGACGCCGGGCGCTTTCGGTCGCGGAGAGTGTCGCCGCTCAGGGCATCGTGGGCGACCTCGACAACGGTCCGTGGGAGCTGAACGCGCCCGCGGAGACCGCGCGAAGCCTCTCCGGGGTCGATTTCGTCGTGATCGCGGGAGCGGACCGTTACGTGCTCGCTTCACCTGATCCGGGGCAGGTGCGCACGCTGCTCGACCTCGGCGACAGCACCGTCCTCTCTGGACGGTCGTGGGTCGGCGAACTCGACGGATCGACGGTCGCGCACGTCCCGGTCCTCGACGAGAAGGGCGGCAAGGTGGTCCGCATGGTCGCGGCGGGCTCGAAGTCGCCGGGGTTCTTCGCCGGCGTGCTCGACTCGCCGGACAACGCGCTGCGGGTGCTGGGAGTCGCCCTGGTGATCGGGGTGAGCGGTTCGCTGCTGCTCGCGCGGCGGGTGAAGAACCAGACGCTCGGCCTGGAACCGCACGAGATCACCGCGCTGGTCGAGAACCGGGAGGCGCTCCTGCACGGCATCAAGGAGGGCGTCGTCGGCCTGGATCCGGCGCACCGCATCACCCTGGTGAACGATCAGGCCCGCGAACTGCTGGCGCTCCCGGAGGACGCCGTCGGCCGGTCGGTCGAAGACCTCGACCTCAACGAGCGGATCCGCGACCTGCTCACCGGCCGCGCGACCGGCGCCGACCAGATCGTGTTGCGGCAAGGGAAGGTGCTGACACTGAACCGGATGCCGATCGACGTGCGGGGAGCCGTGGTCACCCTGCGGGACCGCACCGATCTGATGACCCTGCGGGACGAACTCGACGCCAGCAGGCACGCGACCGACACGTTGCGGGCGCAGGCGCACGAGTTCAGCAACCGGCTGCACACCATCTCCGGGCTGCTGGAACTCGGGGAATACGAAGAGGTTCGCGGCTACGTCAGCCGGATCAGCTCGGCGCAGGGGGAGTGGCGCGCGGAGGTCGGCTCACGCGTCGGCGATCCGGCGGTGGCGGCGCTGCTGATCGCGAAGGCGTCGCTCGCCGCCGAGCGCGGAGTCGGGTTGCGCATGGCCCCGGACAGCGAACTGGACCGCGTCGACGACGCCCTTTCCACGGATTTGGTGACAGTACTGGGAAATCTCGTCGACAACGCCTTGGACGCGCTGGGCGGCGAGCGGGGCTGGATCGAGGTCGGCGTGTGGCAGGAGGAGGACGAAGTGCGGGTGGAGGTCCGTGACTCCGGGCCGGGAGTCGCCCCGGAAATCGCGGAGGAAGTGTTCGAGCACGGTTTCACCACGAAGGCCGCCGCGCACGGCCAGCGCGGTCTCGGGCTCGCGCTGATCCGGCAGGCGTGCGTGCGGCGGGGCGGTTCGGTCGAGGTGCACAACTCCGGCGGCGCGGTGTTCACGGCGAGGTTGCCGCGATGATCAAGGTGCTCGTCGTCGACGACGATTTCATGGTCGCGAAGGTCCACAGTGGATACGTCACGCGCACGGAGGGGTTCGCCGTGGTCGGGGTCGCGCACACCGGCGCCGACGCGCTCCGCCTGGCGCGGGAACTGAAACCGGACCTGGTGCTGCTGGACGTCTACCTGCCCGATCTCGACGGGCTTTCGGTGCTGCGGGAACTGCGCGCGACCGAGGACGTCGACGTCATCCTCATCACCGCCGCGACCGACGTGGAAACCGTGCGGCAGGCGATGCGGGGCGGTGTCCTGCATTATCTGATCAAGCCGTTCGAGTACGCGTCCCTGCGCGATCAGCTCACCCATTTCGCGTCGCTGCACCGTCGGCTGGACCGGCTGGACGAGGCCGGTCAAGCGGACGTCGACCAGGTCTTCGGCGCGCGGCCGAGCGCGAAACCGGCGCTGCCCAAGGGACTCACCGTCCAGACCGCGCGGTTGGTGGAGACCGCGCTGCGGGGCGCGTCCGGCGGGCTGTCGGCGAGCGAATGCGCCGAGGCGACCGGCGTCGCGCGGGTGAGCGCGCGCCGGTACCTGGAGCATTTCGTGGCGACCGGGAAGGCGGAGGTCACCCTGAAGTACGGCGGGACCGGTCGGCCCGAACGCCGCTATCTCTGGTCGTGACCCCAGCCTCGCCCGGCGCTGATGTGTCCCGAAAGCCACTTTCGGGACATCAGACGTCGCGAAAGTGGCTTTCGCGACGCTTCCCCCGGGCGGCGGGCTCGTCTGTGCGCCGGTCACGACTCACCGCACCGCCCCACTCGCGTTTCGTCCTCTAAATGCGGGAGATGAGGAGGTCGTTCAGGGTGCCGTAGTCGACGGAATCCTCCAGGCGGGAGTACGTGCCCGCCGAGAAGAGCTCCCGGGCGCTTTCCCGCACGATGGCGTACGCGGCCTGGCTGATGCCGGAGCCGACGCTCACCCGTGCGACCCCGAGCCCGGCCAGTTCCTTTACGCTGGGCGCGCCGGGGTGGGCCATCACGTTCACCGGCGCGTCGATACCTTCGACGAGCGCGGCGATCACGGCGGGGTCGGTGGCGCCGGGGACGAAGATCCCGTCCGCGCCCGCCGCCAGGTACGCGGCCGCGCGGTCCAGCGTCTCCGGGATCCCGCCGAGGCCGCGGAGGAAGGTGTCGATCCGGGCGTTGACGAAGACCTCGTCGCTCGCCGCGCGGGCCGCCGCGATCCGCGGGACGACCTCTTCGGGCGGTCGCGGGCCGTCCTCGATGTTGATGCCGACCGCGCCCGCCGCGACCACCGCGGCGACGGTTTCGGTGACGCCGCCGGGTGAATCCGCGTAGCCGCCTTCGATGTCCGCGGTCACCGGAACCGTTGTCACACGGGCGATCCTGGCGATCAGGGCCACCGCGAGCTCGCGGCCGAGCAGATCGCCGTCGGGTGCGCCGAGGCTCCACGCCACCCCGGCGCTGGTGGTGGCGATCGCGGCCGCGCCCGCGTCTTCGACGATCCGCGCGCTCGCGACGTCCCACGCGTTGGCCAGCACCAGCGGATTCGACGGGACGTGCAGGGAACGGAACAGCCGGGCGGTCGCGCTTGTCATGGCGTCAGTCCAGCAGCTATGCGACATCCTGGTCTGGCGGATTCGCGACATCGACGTCGGCGCGGAGCCCGGCGATCAGCCGCGCGAGCCCGTATTCGAAGGAAGCGGCTGGATCCTCGTCGTGGTTGCCCTCGACGTGCTGCTGTTCGTCGATCGCGCAGCCGAGGGTGTACCGGCTGATCGCGAGGATCGCGTGCGTCGCGTCCTCTTCGGTGAAACCGGCCCGCAGCAACGGTTTGATCAGCGGTGTCATCGCCGACCGGCCGGTCGGGCGGGAGCCGGCGTGCAGGCGGGCGCCGTCCCGGTAGGACAGCAGCGTGCAGCGGATGGTGCGAGCGCGCCGCGCCAGCCACTCGGCCCAGTCGTTCATCGCCGCGGGATCGTCGAGCGGGGCGAGCCGGTCGTCCAGCATCGTTTCGGCCATCTGGTCGAGCAACGCCTGCTTGCTCTTGAAATGCGTGTAGAGCGCGGGACCGCGCACGCCGAGCTTCTCCCCGAGCTTGCGCAGGCTCAGTCCGTCGAGCCCGACCTCGTCGAGGAGTTCCAGCGCGGCTCGAACGTAGCCATCCCGTCTCACGACCATGCGCACACCTTCGCCGGTCCGTATCGAAGTTGACAACTCGACGGTATCTTATCACTGTTAAGAACTTAACAGTGATAAGAAAGGCAGGTAGGATGATCGGAAGTCCCGATGAGGACCGGTTGACCCCGGCGTTGTGGAGGACGGCCGCGATCCTGACCGCCGGCGGATTCCTGTCGATGTTCACGTCGACCGTCGTCACCGTCGCGCTCGGCACGATCGCGGCCGGATTCCGTGCATCGCTCGGTACCGCCCAGTGGATCGCGACCGGTTATCTGCTCGCGCTCGCCGCGATGGTGCCGGTGAGCGGCTGGGCCTGCCGTCGCTTCGGGACGACGCGGGTGTGGCTGGTGTGCGTCGGTCTGTTCGCGCTCTTTTCCGCACTCTGCGCGGCGGCGCCCTCGGTCGAGGCGCTGATCGCCTTCCGTGTCCTGCAAGGCGCCGCGGGCGGGCTGCTGGTCCCGGCGGGGCAGATCCTGTTCGCGACGATGGTGGGGCCGAAACGGCTCGGCCGGATGATGGCCGTGCTGAGCATCCCGATCTACCTCGCTCCCGTGCTCGGCACCCTGGCCGGGAGTGTGCTCGCCGAGCGGTTCGGCGTGCCGTGGCTGTTCCTCGTGAACGTGCCGCTCGCGCTGCTCTGCCTGCTGCTGGGCCGGAAACGGTTGCCGAGGGAAGGGCCCGTCGACACCCGTCCGCTGGATTGGCGTGGCTTGGCGCTCACCGTGACCGGGTTGCCGTTGCTCGTCTACGGCTTCGCCGAAGCGGCCCCGATCGCGTCGGGTGCCGGTGCGACCCTGCTCGCCGTCTTCGTGGTCACCGCGCTGAGGTCGCCCGCGCCGCTGCTCGACCTGCGGCTGTTCCGTGACCGGACGTTCTCCTCGGCCGCCGCCGTCATCTTCGGGATGGGGATCGCCCTGTTCGGCGCGATGATCGTCCTGCCGCTGTACTACCTCGACGTCCGGCACGAAAGCCTCGTCGCCACCGGGTTCCTGACGGCGCCGCTGGCACTCGGCACGGTGCTGGCCCTTCCGCTCGCGGGCAGGCTGACCGACCGGATCGGCGGCGCGCGGGTGATCTTCGCCGGGCTGATCGTCACGATCACCGGGACGGTGCCGTTGGCGCTGCTCACCGGATCGGAGAGCTACTGGTGGCTTTCGGCCGTGCAGGTCGTCCGCGGCTGCGGGATCGGATTGACCACGACGCCGGCGCTCGCCACCGGCCTGGTGTCGGTGCCCAAAGAGCGAATTTCCCACGCCATGCCGCTCTTCGCCATGCTGCAACGGATCGGCGGATCCTTCGGCACGTCGGTCCTGACCGCGGTCGTCGCCGCGCGGCTCGCCGCCGCTCCCGGGTCCGCGGCGGCCGTCGCGGGCGCGCACGGGTGGATCGCCGGGATCACGGCGATCGTGCTGATCCCGTCGTGGTTCCTCGTCCGCGCCGAAATGTCCACAAAGGACTGATCAGGGCCGGTGGGTTTGTTCCCGTCCGGAGGGCGTGAAGGTTTCCAGTGTCATCCGGGACAGCGGGTGGACAACGCCGTAGGCTCAGGTGAATGAGCACGGCATCCACCTCGGAGCATCCGATGGTCGAAACCCGGCACCAGACCCAGCTGCTGACCCTGTTGCGGGACGAGGGACCGATGTCCCGGGTCGAACTGGGCGAGCGGCTGGAGCTGCCGCGTGCCCGGGTGGGGGCCGAGGTCGCGCGGCTGGCCGAGGTCGGCCTCGTCGAGACCGCGGGTCCTTCGGCGAGCCGCGGCGGCAGGCGGTCCACGCTGGTGCGGCTCGCGGGAGACCTGCGGGTGCTGTCGGTCGATGTGGGCGCGACGTCGGTCGGGGTCGCGCTCACCGACGCTTCGTGTGAGGTGCTGGTGCACACCGTCGAAGACTGCGACGTCCGGCAGGGGCCGCACGCCGTGCTCAAACGCGTCGTCGCGCTGGCGGAGAAGATCCGCGAAGAAGCGCCGGGCAAGCTGATCGCCGCCGGGATCGGCCTCCCGGGGCCGGTGAGTTTCGCCGAGGGCATGGCGGTCGCGCCGCCGATAATGCCCGGCTGGGACCGGTTCTCCGTGCGCGACCATCTCGGCGGGCTGCTGCGCTGCCCGGTCACCGTCGACAACGACGTGAACTCGATGGCGCTGGGGGAACGGCACGCCGGGGTCGCGCGCTCCATCGACGACCTGGTGTTCGTCAAGATCGGTACCGGGATCGGCTGCGGGATCGTGCTCGGCGGCAAGGTGTACCGCGGCGTCGCCGGCACCGCGGGCGACATCGGGCACATCCGACTCGACGACTACGGCCCGACCTGCGCCTGCGGGGAGACAGGCTGTCTCGAAGCGTACTTCGGCGGCGCCGCGCTGGCCCGCGACGGACTGACGCTCGCGCGCAGCGGCCGCTCGACCTATCTCGCCGACGTCGTCGCGGCCCGTGGCGCGATCACCGCGCAGGACGTCGGCCGCGCGGCGGCGTCGGGCGACTTCGGCGCGGTCAACCTGATCCGCGACGGCGGGCGACGGCTCGGGCAGGTGGTCGCCTCACTGGTGAGTTTCGTGAACCCGGGCATGGTCGTGATCGGCGGCGGCGTGGCGCAGCTCGGGCATCAGCTGCTCGCCGAGATCCGCAGCTCGGTGTACCGGCGGTCGCTGCCGCTCGCGACCGGGAACCTGCCGATCGTGCTGTCCGAGCTGGGGGACACCGCGGGTGTCATCGGGGCCGCTTGGTCCGCCACGGACCGGGCCTTCACGCTGAGTAGCTGACCGAAGCCCATCGCGCTATGAACGGTCCGTTCCTTGCGAAATTTGCAAGGAACGGACCGTTCATAGCGCGCGGGAGCGGGTGTGGGGGAGCGCTGAGGGAGCATCCGGCGGCACGTTGGGCATCCACCTGATTCCGATTAGTAACGTCAAGATCGTACATACTTTCGCTCGAAACGTACGAAAGTCTGCGCGAATCGAGACGGCTAATCGGGTGACGGAGGGCTTTAGTCGACATTTCTGTCCTGTTGTCACCTTGACGGGTGACAGGCGCCACTCTACTTTCGCTGGCTAAGTAACAAAGTTTGTTACGGCCGATTCGTAAGTGAGGCGTCGTCTGATGAGGCAGTGTGGCCGCGACTGAACCCGGGCAGCTCGACCCGGTCAGCCCACGCACCGCGAACGGTGCCGATGGGTTCTCGGCGGGGAAGCGCACCTCGAACCTCGCCGCGCTCCTGCGGGCGCTGCGCGCGGGGCCGCTCTCGCGCACCCAGCTCGCGGCGCGCTGCGGACTCACCAAGGCGGCCGTCTCCGGGTTGATCACCGAGCTGGCCGAACGCGGTCTCGTCCGCTCCGCCGGTCTCCAGGGTGGCGGCAACGGCAGGCCCAGCCAGCTGGTCGAGCTGAACGGCGCGAGCGCCCGCGGGCTCGCGCTCAGTGTCGAGGCCGATCGCTTCGCCGCCGTGGTCACCAACCTCGACGGCCGCGTGGTCGCCGAACGCGCCGAGACCGCCGACGTCGCCGCGCTCGGCCTGCACCGGAGCATGGACGAACTCGCCTTCCTCGCCCGGACCGTGCTGCTCGACGACCAGCCGGTCGGGGTCACCGTCTCGGTGCCCGGTCTGGTCGATTCGGCCGCCGCCGTGCTGCGGTTCGCGCCGACCTTGCGCTGGCGTGACGCCGAGATCGCCGACCTCCTCGCCGCCCGGCTCGGTCTGCCGGCCGACGCCATCGCGGTCGACAACGAGGCCAACCTCGGCGCGATCGGCGAGGCCGTCGCCGGAGCAGGCCAGGGCGTACGGGAGCTCTTCTACCTCAGCGGTGGCACGGGCGTCGGTGGCGGGCTCGTGTCCGGCGGCGCGATCCTGCGTGGCGCCAGGGGTTTCGCGGGCGAGGTCGGGCACATCGCCGTCGATCCGTCCGGCGAACAGTGCCAGTGCGGCCGGGTCGGTTGCCTGGAGACCAAGGCCGGGCTCAACGCGGTCCTGCGTGGCGCGGCTTCACCCGGCGACCCGCTGCACGATCCCGCCCTGGGCGTCGACGGCCGCGTCGGGCTGCTCAAGCACCGCGTCCAGCGCGGTGACCAGCGCGCGGTCGCGGCGGTCTCGGAGCTCGGGGTCGCGCTCGGCATCGCGGTGTCCACTGTGGTCGACGTGCTCGACCCGGACGTCGTCGTGCTCGGTGGCTATTTCGCCGAACTGGGCGAGTGGCTGGTCGAGCCGGTGCGCCGCGAACTGTCCGCGCGTCCGCTCGGTCACGAGCCCACCTGTCGCGTCGAGCCGTCCCCGCTGGGGACCACCGCCCCGCTGCGCGGTGCCGCGCATCTCGCCACCGAACGGCTTTTCGCCGACCCGACATTAGTTCCTTTCGAGACCGAGGAGGCTCCGGCATGACCCTGCTCTCCGTCCGGGGGATCGTGAAGACCTTCCCGGGGGTGCGTGCGCTCGACGGCGTCGACTTCGAGGTCGAACCCGGCGAGGTGCACTGTCTCCTCGGCCAGAACGGCGCGGGCAAGTCCACGCTGATCAAGACGCTCGCCGGCGCGCACCGCCCCGACGGCGGCGAGATCTTCTGGCAGGGCCAGCCGGTCACGCTGCCCTCGCCGGTCGCCGCGCTGAAGATCGGTATCGCGACCATGTACCAGGAACTCGATCTGGTGCCCGGGCTTTCCGTGGCGGACAACATCTTCCTCGGCCGCGAGCGCGCGACGTTCGGGTTCACGCGGATCAGCGAGTCCCGGAACAAGGCCGCGAAATTGATGGCGCGGCTCGGTCACCCCGAGATCGCGCCGTCGACCGAGGTCGGCAAGCTCTCGGCCGCTGGCCAGCAACTCGTCTCGATGGCGCGGGCGCTCGCCTACGACGCGAAGCTGCTGGTGATGGACGAGCCCACCGCCGCGCTGGCGGGCGAAGAGGTCGACAACCTGTTCCGCATCGTCGGCGAGCTGACCGCCGAAGGTGTCGCGATCGTCTACATCTCCCACCGGCTCGAAGAACTGCGCCGGATCGGCCACCGCGTCACAGTGCTCAAGGACGGCAAGACCGTCTCCACCGGCCTTGACGCCAAGGAGACGCCGACCTCCGACCTCGTCGCGCTGATGGCCGGCCGCAAGGTCGAAACCGTGTTCGGCCCGCGCCACCAGGAGCACGTGGACCCGGACAACGAGGTCCTCAAGGTGGAGAACCTGACCACCGTCGGCGAGTTCGAGAACGTGAACTTCACCGTGCACGCCGGGGAGGTCGTCGGGATCGCGGGACTCGTCGGCTCGGGACGCAGCGAACTGCTGGAGACGATCTTCGGCGCGCGCAAGCAGGACACCGGCACGGTGTCGGTCGACGGCGAACCGGTCCGGCCGGGCAGCGTGTCCGCGGCGGTCAAGGCCGGGATCGGCCTGGCGCCCGAGGAACGCAAGAGCCAGGGGCTGCTGCTGGACCTGCCGGTCGTGCACAACGTGACCCTGGCGAGCTTGAGCAAGTACGCGACGTTCGGGTTCACCGAGCGGGGCAGGGAACTCGACGACGCCGGGGAAAGCCTGCGGCGCCTCGATCTCCGGCCCGCCGACCCGCACCGCGTCATCCGCACGCTGTCCGGCGGCAACCAGCAGAAGGCGGTGCTGGCCCGCTGGCTGGTCCGCGGCTGCCGGGTCCTGCTGCTGGACGAACCGACGCGCGGGGTCGACGTCGGCGCGCGGGCGGAGCTGTACCGGCTGATCGAGGAGCTGGCCGCGACCGGGGTCGCGATCGTGCTCGTCAGCAGCGAGATCCCCGAGGTACTCGGACTGTCCGACCGGGTGCTGGTGCTGCGTGAAGGACGTGTCCTGGCTGAAAAGCCGTCTGCGGAGCTGACAGAGGCGGATGTGCTCGACGTGATTCTCGAGGGGAGTGCGGCGTGACCGACCAAGCCGAATCGGTGCGTACGGGACCCGCCGTGGAACCTGTACGACCCAAGGAAAAGCGAAAGTTCACGGCCGACCCCCGGCTGCTGGGGCTGACCGGGGTGCTGGTGATCCTGTGCATCGTCGGCCAGGTGACCCGGCCCGACCAGTTCTTCACCGACGGCAACATCTCCACGATCCTGCGGCTCGCCGCGGCGATCGGGGTGGTCAGCGTCGGGATGACGTTCGTGATCATCGCCGGCGGTATCGACCTTTCGGTCGGGTCGATCGTGGCGCTCTCCAGTGTCTGGCTGACCACACTGGCCACCCAGGCCTACGGACCGTTCGTGATGGTCCTTTGCGGACTTCTGGTCGGCCTCGGTTGCGGGCTGATCAACGGGATCCTGGTCTCCTACGGGAAGATCGTGCCGTTCATCGCGACACTGGCGATGTACGTCTCCGCCCGCGGTCTCGCGGAACGCATCAGTGGCCGCCGCACGCAGGTGGTGTCGGAAGCGGGGTTCCTCGACTTCTTCCGCGGTGACCTGCTCGGCATCCCGGTGCTGATCTGGATGTTCGCGCTGGTGTTCGCGATCGGCTGGGTGGTGCTGAACCGCACCACGTTCGGCCGCCGCACCTTCGCCGTCGGCGGCAACGCCGAGGCTTCGCGGCTGGCGGGGATCAACGTCAAGCGGCACACCGCGCTCGTCTACGGCGTCGCGGGTCTGTGCTGCGGTATCGCGGCGCTGATGGTCGTCGCCCGCACGACCGCGGGCGCTTCGACCAACGGCATGCTCTACGAGCTCGACGCCATCGCGGCGGTCGTCATCGGCGGCACGCTGCTCACCGGTGGCCGCGGTTCGCTCATCGGCACCCTGATCGGCGTGCTGATCTTCACCGTGCTGTCCAACATCTTCACGCTCAACAACCTGGACACCGACATCCAGAACATCGCCAAGGGCGTGATCATCGTCCTGGCCGCGCTACTGCAGTTCCGCTCCGTGAAAAAGACGAAGACGAGCACTTGATCATCGTGGATGGAGAATCGTCATGACCGAACAATCCCTGCACCGCCGCCGTTTCCTGCTGGGAGGCGCGGCCGTCGGAGCGGGCGCGCTGCTGACCGCGTGCACCTCGAACGAGGCACCGGCGCAGAACAACGCGGCCAACGTGGCCAACGCCGGGGCGAACTCGCAGCCCGGAAGTCCAGTGACAATCGGGTTTTCAGCGCCCGCCGCGGACCACGGCTGGATGGCGGCCATCACCAAGAACGCCCGCGCGCAGGCGCAGAAGTTCAGTGAGGTCACGCTCAACGCGACCGAGGGCACCAACGACGTCAACCAGCAGATCTCCCAGGTGGAGACCTTGATCAACGCCAAGGTCAACGTCCTGGTGATCCTGCCGTTCGACGGCAAGGCGCTGACCGCGGTCGGCCAGCAGGCGATGGACGCCGGTATCCAGGTGATCAACCTGGACCGCGTCTTCGACACCCCGCTGGCGTACCGCACCTGGATCGGCGGCGACAACTACCGCATGGGTGTCAACGCCGGTAACTACATCGCCCAGCAGATGAAGGCGAAGAACATCGCCAGCCCGGTCATCGGCGAGGTCGCGGGGATCGACTCGCTGCCGCTGACCCAGGAACGCAGCAAGGGTTTCAAGGACGCCTTGACCCGTCAGGGTTTCACGGTCGGTCCGCGCGTGTCGGCGCAGTTCACCCCGGAGTCGGGCGAGCAGCAGACGTCGAACCTGCTGCAGTCGGCGTCCAAATTGGACGCTCTGTGGAACCACGACGACGACCAGGGCGTCGGCGTCATCGCGGCGATCAACAACGCCAACCGCAAGGACTTCCTGATGGTCGGCGGCGCGGGATCGAAGAACGCGATGAACCTGATCAAGTCCGACGCCGAGCCGCTGAAGGCGACCGTGCTCTACAGCCCGTCGATGGCGTCTTCGGCGATCTCGCTCGCACGGCTTCTCGGCCAGGGCAAGGGAGCCGGCGACTTCGCCGAGCACGAGATCCCCGCCGAGATCACCACGTACTCCGCGGTGGTCACCAAGGAGAACGTCGACAAGTACATGGACGTCGGCTTCGACTCGTAAACCCGCGTACCCGACACACGCAAGCGGAGACATAGGAGGGGCATGAGCACGGCAAAGGAAACGATCGGGATCGGCATGGTGGGCCACGCGTTCATGGGTGCGGTGCATTCGCACGCGTGGCGCAGCGTGCACCGGTTCTTTACGCCACCGCTGATCCCGCGACTCGCCGTGCTCGGCGGCCGTGACGAGGTGCGGACGAAGGCCGCGGCGGAACGGTTCGGCTGGGAAGACGTCGAGACGGACTGGCGCGCGCTGATCGCCCGCGACGACGTCGACCTGGTCGACATCTGCACGCCGGGCGACAGCCACGCCGAGATCGCGATCGCCGCGCTCGAAGCGGGCAAGCACGTGCTGTGCGAGAAGCCGCTGGCCAACACCCTCGCCGAGGCCGAAGCGATGGCCGAGGCGGCGGCGAAGGCGCGGGCCAACGGCGTCCGGTCGATGGTGGCGTTCAACTACCGCCGGGTGCCCGCGCTCGCGCACGCCAGGAAACTGGTCGCGAGCGGGGCACTCGGCGAGATCCGCCACGTGCGGTCGGTCTACCTGCAGGACTGGCTGTCCGACGCGCGGGCGCCGATGACCTGGCGGCTGCACAAGGACAAGGCGGGCTCCGGCGCGCTGGGTGACCTCGGCGCGCACATCGTCGACGCCGCCCAGTTCGTCACCGGCGACACGATCACCGGGGTTTCCGCGCTGACCAACACCTTCGTCAAGGAGCGGCCGGACGGTGACGGCGGTACCGGGCAGGTCACGGTCGACGACACCGCGCTGTTCCTCGGCCGGTTCACCGGTGGCGCGGTGGCGAGTTTCGAGGCGACCCGGTTCGCACTGGGCCGCAAGAACGCGATGCGGCTGGAGATCAACGGGTCGAAGGCGAGCCTCGCGTTCGACTTCGAGTCGATGAACGAACTGTCCTTTTTCGACGGCGGCCAGCCCGCCACCGAGGCGGGGTTCCGCCGGATCCTGGTCACCGAACCCGAGCATCCGTACGTCGGGGTCTGGTGGCCGCCGGGGCATCTTCTCGGCTACGAGCACACCTTCACCAACGAGGTCGCCGATCTGCTCACCGCGATCGGCGACGGCACGGATCCCGAACCGTCCTTCGAGGACGGGTTGCGGGTTCAGCAGGTCCTGGCCGCGGTCGAGCACAGCGCGTCCGACGAAGCGCGCTGGACCGCTGTGCCCCGCGTCACCACGAAAGGGCGTAACTGAGCGAGAGATCCAGCCGAAAGTCGCATGACGACTGTCACTGCGACTTGGTTCGATCCGAAACATCCGACCATCGGAGGTTGGTGTTCTCGGGCTGGGAAAGGTGGAGGAAATGCCTGCTCACGAGCGTACGGGCATCTGGTTGATCGGGGCGAGGGGGTCTGTCGCCACTACCGCCGCGGTAGGGCTCCTCGCGCTGCGCGCGGGGGTGACGGGCGGTGGCGGCTGCGTCACCGAGCTGCCCGCGTTCGCCGGGGTTCCGTTGCCGGGCTGGGACGATCTGGTCCTCGGCGGGCACGACATCGCGCATACGCCGCTGGAGAAGCGGGCCGAGCAGCTGGCGCACGCCGGCGTGTTCGGGCACGCGGTGTTCGCCGCGGTCCGGTCCGGGCTGGCCGAGGTGGACGCCGAGATCCGCGACGGATACCACCCGGCGGCACATACCGGCGCCCAGGCGGACGCGGCCGCGCGGCTGACGGCGGACATCCGAGCTTTCGCCGACCGGCACGACCTGGCGCGGGTCGTCGTGGTCAACGTTTCCTCCACCGAGGCCCCGTGTCCCCACCTGCCCGAACACGACGACCTCGACGCACTGGAAGCGGCGCTCGCCGACCCGGCGCGGGCGGTGTTGCCGTCGAGTTCCCTGTCGGCTTACGCGGCGCTGAAGGCAGGAAGCCCGTACGTCGAGTTCACGCCGTCCGCGGGGATCACCCTGCCCGCGTTGCGTGAGCTCGCCGAGCGGGAAGGCCTGCCGTACGCGGGTTGCGACGGCAAGACCGGCGAGACGCTGCTGCGCACGGTCCTCGCGCCGATGTTCAGCGCGCGGGCGTTGAAGGTCCGCTCCTGGGCGGGCACCAACCTGCTGGGCGGCGGCGACGGCGAGACCCTCGCCGACCCGGTGACCGCGAACAGCAAGCTGGAATCCAAGGCGCGCGGGCTCGCGGCGCTGCTCGGCGAGGACGTCACCGCGCCGCTGCACATCGACAACGTGCCCGACCTCGGTGAGATCAAGACCGCGTGGGACCACGTGTCGTTCGAGGGTTTCCTCGGCGCGCGCATGAGCCTGCAGTTCACCTGGACCGGCTACGACTCCGCGCTCGCGGCACCGCTGATCCTCGACCTCGCTCGCCTGGTGACCGCGGCGCACGCCGACGGCCAGAGTGGTGCGCTGACCGAACTCGGGTTCTTCTTCAAGGATCCGCTGGGCAGCGACGAACACCGCTTCGCCGAGCAGACCGCCCGCCTCGTCACCTGGGCGGCCGACCTGTGAAGGCCTATGTGGAACTAGTCCGGGCGCCCGCGGCGCTGACGGTGCTCGGCGACACGGTCGCCGGATCCGCCGCCGCGGGGCTCAAGATGACCGGCCGACGGCTGCTGTTGCCGCTGTCGTCGGTCGCCTTCTACTGGGCCGGTATGGCCCTCAACGACTGGGCGGACCGGAAGCTCGACGCCGTGGAGCGGCCCGAGCGCCCGATCCCGTCCGGGCGGGTGAGCGCGGGCGCGGCGCTCACCACCGGGGCCGCGCTGACCGCCGCCGGACTCGGCCTGGCGGCGCTCGGCGGCGGCCGCCGGGCGATGCGCGTCGCGGTCCCGCTCGCGGGCGCGGTGTGGGCCTACGACACCGTGCTCAAGCCGACCCCGGCCGGACCGGTGGCGATGGCGGCCTGCCGCACGCTCGACGTCCTGCTGGGTGCCGGTGATTCGCCGGAGAAGGCGGCCACGGCCGCGGCGGCGGTGGGTGTGCACACGCTCGGTGTCACGGCGTTGTCCACCGGGGAAGTGCACGGCGCGAACCCGGCGACCGCCCGGGCGGCGCTGGCCACCAGCTGCGCGGCGACAACGTTGGCATTGACCGGACCAGCGAGGGGCGGGTGGCATCGCGCGGCCTCGATGGCGGCCGGTTCGGGCTACGCGGGCCTGGTCGGCCGGGCGCAGGCGGACGCCGTCCGCGACCCGTCGGCGAAGTCCGTTCGCTCGGCGACGAAATCCGGCATCCACGGCATGGTCCCGCTGCAGGCGGCGGTCACGGCGAAGGGCTCGGTACTGGGGGCGGCGCTGGTCGCGGCCGCGCTGCCGATCGCCCGCAAGCTGTCGAGGAAGGTGAGCCCCACATGACGTTTTCTCTGGGATACGGCACCAACGGCTTCTCCAACCACCGCCTCGACGACGCGCTCGCGATCATCGCCGACCTCGGCTACACCGGGGTGGCGCTGACTCTGGACCACGATCACCTCGACCCGTTCGCCGACGATCTGGCGCGGCAGGTCGACCACGTGGCCTCCCGGCTTTCGTCGCTCGGCCTGAACCGGGTCGTCATCGAGACCGGCGCGCGGTACCTGCTCGACCCGTGGCGCAAGCACTCGCCGACGCTGCTTTCGGACGATCCCGCGTTGCGGATCGACTTCTTGGCACGGGCTTTGCAAATCGCCGGGGACCTCGGCGCGGACTGTGTGTCGTTCTGGTCCGGCGTGTCCACTGTGGACAACGACCTGGCTTGGTCGCGGTTGCGTGAAGGGGTCGCGGCGGTCCTGGAGCACGCCGCGCGGCTGAACGTGCGGCTGGCGATGGAACCCGAGCCCGGCCACCTCGTGCAGCATCTGGGCCAGGTCCTGGACCTGCGCAAGGAACTCGGCGAGCCGGACCTCTTCGGGGTCACGCTCGACGTCGGGCACTGTGTCGCCGTCGAGCCGGTGAACGCGGCCGAATGCGTCCGCCTCGCCGGTCCGCTGCTGTGGAACGTGCAGCTGGACGACATGCTGCCGCGGGTCCACGAGCATCTGGAGTTCGGGGACGGGCATCTGGATCTGCCGGGGACGCTCGCCGCGCTGGCGGAGATCGGCTACACCGGGCTGGCCGCGGTCGAACTGCCCCGGCACAGCCATGCCGCGCCGGACACCGCGCGCCGGGCCTTCGAGGCGCTCACCGCGGCGATGCCGCAGACGTGGCAGGCCAAGGCGGAACGCCGGATCCGGGAGAAGCCGTCGGTGATCGGCTCGATCTTCCCGGCCGTCGGCCGCGAGGTCGGGCGTGAGGCGTTGCGCCCGGACACCGATCCGCGCGGGCTGGTCCACGGCACGGTCGACGACCGGGCGCGGATCCGGCTCGTGTCGGTGCTGGCCGACGTCCTCGACGACGCGGCGCTGGCCGCGGAACTGCGCGATCTCTACCGCTACGGCGACGACGCCGAGCGGCGCGGGGTCCTGCGGGCACTCAACGGCCTGGAGTCGCCGGGGGCCGAAGTCACCGATGCCGGGATCAAACTGGTCGAGGACGCCTTGCGCGCCAACGACATCAGGCTGGTCGCCGCCGCCATGGGCGCCTTCGCCCGGTTCCTGGACGACCACACGTGGCGCCACGGCGTCCTCAAATGCGTCTTCGTCGGGGTGCCGCTGGCCGCCGTCGCGGACCTCACTTCCCGCGCGGACGACGAGCTACGAAGAATGCTCGCCGATTTCGCCGACGAACGCAGGGCGGCCGGACGTGACGTACCCGCCGACGCCCTCTCATTGCTCAAGGAGAACTGAGCCAATGCGTATCTTCGATCCCCACATCCACATGTCCTCCCGGACCACCGACGACTACGAAGCCATGTACGCGGCCGGTGTCCGCGCGCTGGTCGAACCCGCGTTCTGGCTGGGGCAGCCGCGTACCAGCGTCGGCTCCTACACCGACTACTTCGACGCGCTCATCGGCTGGGAACGGTTCCGTGCCGCGCAGTTCGGCATCCGGCACCACTGCACGATCGCGCTGAACCCCAAGGAGGCCAACGACCCCCGCTGCCGCGAGGTGCTCGACGTGCTCCCGCGGTACCTGGCGAAGGACGGTGTGGTCGCGGTCGGCGAGGTCGGCTACGACTCGATGACCAAGGAGGAGGACGAGGTCTTCTCCCGGCAGTTGGCGATGGCGCTGGAACACGACCTCCCCGTCCTGGTGCACACCCCGCACCGCGACAAGCTGGAAGGCACCAAGCGCACACTCGACGTCGTGCGCGAGGCCGGCGTCGCCCCGGAACGCGTGGTCGTCGACCACCTCAACGAGGTCACCGTCAAACTGGTCAAGGATTCCGGTGCCTGGATGGGTTTCTCCATCTACCCGGACACCAAGATGGACGAGCACCGGATGGTCGAGATCCTGCGCCAATACGGGCTGGACCAGATGATCGTCAACTCGGCCGCCGACTGGGGCCGGTCCGATCCGCTGAAGACCGCCAAGACCGGGCAGGCGATGCTCGACGGCGGGTTCACCGAGGCCGACGTCGACAAGGTGCTGTGGCAGAACCCGGTCGACTTCTACGGGCTCAGCGGCAGGCTCACGCTCGACCCGTTGCCCGGGTTCACCGGCGAGGCCGTGACGTTCGAGGGCAACTCGGTGCTGCGAGGTGCCCGCAAATGATCTCCTACTGTACGAACGTCCACCCGGCCGAAGACGTCGACGGCATCGTCACGCAGCTGGAGCGGTACGCGCTCCCCGTGCGTGAGCGACTGGGCGCCGATCGGCTCGGCGTCGGGCTGTGGCTTTCCGCGCCGGTCGCGCGCGGGCTCGCCGAAGACGCCGAGGCGCGCAAGCGTTTCCGTGCCGAACTCGACGCCCGCGGGCTGTCGGTGTACACGCTCAACGCCTTCCCGTACGGCGGCTTCCACGACGACGTCGTCAAGCACGCGGTTTACCGTCCTGAGTGGACACATCCGGACCGGGTCGCGTACACGATCGACTGTGTGAACGTGCTCTCCGATCTCCTCGCCGAGGATGCTTCTTACGGCAGCATATCGACGCTGCCGTTGGCTTGGCGTGAACCGTGGACCGAATCGGACGACCGCCGCGCGGCCGAAGCCTTCGGTGAAGTCGTGCGGGCGATCGGTGACCGGCCGATCAAACTGGCCGTCGAACCCGAACCCGGCTGCGTGCTCGACACCGTGGCCGACGCGCTGGGCTGGCTTTCCGGCCGCGTCGACCCGGAGTACGTCGGGCTGTGCCTGGACACCTGCCACCTCGCGGTGTCGTTCGCCGACCCGGCGGAGACGCTCAAGGCGATCGCCGAGTCCGATGTGGACATCGTGAAGGTGCAGGCTTCCGCCGCGTTGCACGTCGAAGATCCCGCCGAAGCCCATGATGCGCTCGCGGCCTTCACCGAACCGCGGTACCTGCACCAGGTCCGCGAGTTTTCGGGCGGTGTCGTGCGCAAGGCCGACGACCTTCCCGAGGCGTGGACCGACCTGCCGGGGGAGGGGCCGTGGCGCGTGCATTTCCACATGCCGCTGCACCAGGCGCCGGCCGCGCCGCTGTCCACCACGACCGACGTCCTGCGCGCCGTCGCCGCCGGGCTGCCCGGCGAACCGCATATCGAGGTCGAGACCTACACCTGGAGCGTGCTCCCGGGCGCGGACGACCTCGTCGGCGGGATCGCCGCGGAACTCGAGTGGGCACAGGCGAACCTCGTCAAGGAAGGGGCGTCCGCGTGAAACCCTTGGTCGTCATCGACGTCGTCGGGCTGACCCCGAAGGCGTTGCGGGACATGCCGAAACTGTCCGCCGTCGCCCGCGACGGCTGGCAGGCCGAACTGGGCACCGTGCTGCCCGCGGTCACCTGCAGCGCGCAGTCGACGTTCCTCACCGGGCTCATGCCCGCGCAGCACGGGATCGTCGGCAACGGCTGGTACTTCCGCGAGCTCGGCGAGATCTTCCTGTGGCGCCAGCACAACCGGCTCGTCGGCGGCGAGAAGCTGTGGGAGACCGCGAGGGCGGCACACCCCGGCTACACGTCGGCGAACGTCTGCTGGTGGTACGCGATGGGGATGAGCACCGACGTCACGGTGACCCCGCGGCCGATCTACCACGCCGACGGCCGCAAGTCGCCGGACGCCTACGTGCGCCCGCCGGAACTGCACGATCAGCTGACCGGCGCGCTGGGGGAGTTCCCGCTCTTCCAGTACTGGGGCCCGACGGCATCGCTCAAGTCGAGCAAGTGGGTGATCGGGGCGTCGCGGCAGATCCTGCGGGAGAAGCGGCCGGATCTGCTGCTGACCTACGTGCCCCACTTGGATTACGACCTGCAGCGCTTCGGACCCGACGCGCCGCAGGCACGGCAGGCCGCGCGGGAACTGGACAACGCGCTGGCGCCGTTGCTCGACGACGCCCGCAACGCCGGGGCGACCGTGGTGGCGCTCAGCGAGTACGGGATCACCAACGTGCACCGGCCGGTCGACATCAACCGGGCACTGCGGCGCGAGGGTCTGCTGGAGGTCTACACCCAGGCGGGCATGGAGTACCTCGACCCGTGGGCATCGCGTGCGTTCGCCGTCGCCGACCACCAGGTCGCGCACGTCTACGTCCGCGACTCCGCTGATCTGGAGCGGGTGCGTTCGATCGTCGGTGAGCTGGCCGGCGTCGACGAGGTGCTCGACCGCGAGGCGCAGGCTCGCTACGGGATCGACCACGAACGCGCGGGCGAACTCGTCGCGGTCGCCGAGCCGGACTCCTGGTTCACCTACTACTACTGGCTCGACGACGCGCGGAAGCCCGACTTCGCGCGCGGCGTCGAGATCCACCGCAAACCGGGCTACGACCCGGCCGAGCTGTTCTTCGACCCGGAGGACAAGTTCGCCAAGGCGCGGGCCGGGCTCAACCTGGCGAAGAAGTTCGCCGGGCTCCGGTACGCGATGGACGTCGTCCCGACCGATCCGCGCTGGGTGCGCGGCTCGCACGGGCGGCTGCCGGATGCAGGCGAGGACGGTCCCGTGCTGCTCTGCTCGGATCCGGCGTTCGAACCGTCCGGCCGTGTGGGGGCGACCGACGTACATCCGCTGTTGTTGTCGCTGCAAGGCCTGAAGTAGAGGAGGTGGCGGGGTGGTGTGGTCGGTGCGTGTCGCGAAAGCCACTTTCGCGACGTCTGATGTCCCGAAAGTGGCTTTCGGGACATGGTCGCCCGCTCCCGCCGCCACCGACGTTGCGAAAGCCACTTTCGCAACCTTCAACGTTGCGAAAGTGGCTTTCGCAACACCTCGACTCGGCTCCGGGCCGGCGAGCTGAACCACCGCCAGAAAGGAAAGCCCCACCCGCAAGTCCTTCCTTGATCGCCGCCGCTCATCGAAAGGATCGCCACAGCTATGTCTTTGAAACGACGACTGGGTGTGCTCGTCACATCCATGGTCACGGCTCTGACAGGCGTCGCGCTACCGATGCAGACCGCATCGGCGCACGAAGCGGCCACGGTGCTCGTGTTCTCCAAGACCGCGGGCTTCCGGCACGATTCGATCCCCGACGGGATCAAGGCGATCAAGGATTTGGGGGCACAGAACCACTTCGCGGTGGAGGACACCGAGGACGCGGCCGCCTTCACCGACGCGAACCTCAAGCGTTTCAACGCGGTGGTCTGGCTTTCCACCACCGGTGACGTGCTGAACGCGGACCAGCAGGCCGCGTTCGAGCGGTACGTGAAGGGAGGCGGCGGGTACGTCGGCGTGCACGCCGCCTCCGACACCGAGTACGACTGGCCCTGGTACGGCGAGCTGGTCGGGGCGTACTTCAAGTCCCACCCGCAGATCCAGCAGGCGAACGTCAAGGTCGAAGACCACGACCATGTGTCCACTGTGGATCTTCCGGGGACCTGGCCGCGCACCGACGAGTGGTACAACTACCGCGAGAACCCGCGAAGCAACGTCCACGTGCTCGCGAGCCTGGACGAGAAGAGCTACCAGCCCGGGGACGGCGCGATGGGCGATCACCCGATCGCCTGGTGCCACGAGAATTCCGGTGGCCGCTCCTGGTACACCGGCGGCGGGCACACCAAGGCCTCCTACGCCGAGCCTGCCTTCCTCAAGCATCTGGCGGGTGGCATCAAGTACGCCACCAAGCTGAGCGAGGCGGGCTGCGCCAAGACCCAGGAAGACCCGGTCGACGCGGACTTCGACCAGATCACCCTGGCCAAGGGCGAGGAGAAGACCGGCGAGCCGATCGCGCTTTCGGTGCTGCCCAATCGCGACGTCCTCCACACCTCGCGCGATGGCCGCGTCTGGTACACCAGCTCCTCGGCGACGACGTCGCTGGCCGGGCAGATCCCCGTCTACAACCACGACGAGGACGGCCTCCAGGGCGTCGCCATCGATCCGGATTTCGCCAAGAACCGCTGGGTCTACCTGTACTACGCGCCCAAGCTGAACACCCCGGCCGGTGACGCGCCGGAGAACGGTACCCCCGCCGACTTCGAGCCGTTCAAGGGTTACAACCAGCTCTCGCGGTTCAAGCTGGGCACCGACAACAAGCTCGACCTCGCGAGCGAGCAGAAGATCCTCCAGGTCCCGGCCGAACGCGGCATCTGCTGCCACGCCGGTGGCGAGATCGACTTCGACGCCAAGGGCAACCTCTATCTGTCCACAGGGGACGATTCCAACCCGTTCGCCTCCGACGGTTTCACCCCGATCGACGAGCGCGCCGACCGCAACCCGGTGTACGACGCGCAGCGCACCTCGGCCAACACCAACGATCTGCGCGGCAAGGTGCTGCGGATCAAGGTCGGCGCGGGAGGCAAGTACACGATCCCCAAGGGCAACCTGTTCCCCAAGGGCAAGGCCAAGACCAAGCCCGAGATCTACGCGATGGGCTTCCGCAACCCGTTCCGGTTCGCCGTCGACCGCAAGACCGGCTGGATCCACCTCGCCGACTACGGTCCTGACGCCGGCGCTGCGGATCCGAAGCGCGGTCCCGGCGGCACGGTCGAGTTCAACTTGATCAAGAAGCCCGGCAACTTCGGCTGGCCGTACTGCGTCGGCGACAACCAGCCGTTCATCGACTACGACTTCGCCACCAAGGAGTCCGGCGCGGCCTTCGACTGCGCCAAGCCGAAGAACACCAGCCCGCGCAACACCGGACTGACCGAGCTGCCGCCGGTCGAAAAGGCGTGGATCCCCTACGACGGTGGTTCGGTGCCCGAGTTCGGCACCGGCCCCGAGTCGCCGATGGGCGGCCCGGTCTACCAGTTCGACGCGAAGAACCCGTCGCAGACGAAGTTCCCCGAGTACTTCAACGGCAAGACCTTCGCCTACGAATGGGAACGCGGCTGGATCAAGGAGATCACCGTCGGCCCGAACGGTGAACGCGGCGCCATCAAGCCGTTCTTCGACTCGATGGACCTCGTCCGCCCGATGAACCTCGAGTTCGGCCCGGACGGCGCGCTCTACGTCCTCGACTACGGCACCGGCTACTTCGGCGGTTCCAAGGAATCCGCCGTCTATCGCATCGACTACACCAAGGGCCGCCGCACCCCGGTCGCCCAGGTGGCCGCGGACAAGACGTCCGGCCAAGCCCCGCTGACCGTCAAGTTCGACCCGGCCGGGACGAACGACCCCGACGGCGGCGCGCTCACCTACGCCTGGGACTTCGACGGGAACGGCACGACCGATTCCACCGAGGCCACCCCGGTTTCCCACACCTACGCCGCGAACGGTCAGTACACCGCGAAGCTGTCGGTCACCGACTCGACCGGGCTGACCGGTTCGGCGAGCGTGGTGGTCACCGTCGGCAACACCGCGCCGGTGGTCACGCTCAAGACACCGGTCGACGGCAGCGTGTTCAGTTTCGGCGACATGGTCCCGTTCAAGGTCGAGGTGACCGACGCCGAGGACAACCCGATCGACTGCTCCAAGGTGACCGTCGAATACATCCTCGGCCACGAGGGCCACGGGCATCCGCTGAGCCGCGCGACCGGTTGTGAAGGCACCATCGCCACGCCCGCCGACGAAGGACACGGCGCGGACGCCAACGTCTTCGGCGTCATCAACGCCAGCTACACCGACAACGGTGGAAACGGCGTGCCCGCGCTCACCGGCGAGGCGGAGTCCATCCTTCAGCCCAAGCTCAAGCAGGCCGAGTTCTACACCCAGTCCAGCGGCATCGAGGTCGTCGCGCACGCCGGAGCCAGTGGCGGCAAACGCGTCGGCCACATCGAATCCGGTGACTGGATCAAATTCGACCCGGTGAACCTCGTGGGTGTCAGCGGTATCGGCTACCGGGTCTCGTCCGGCGGCGCGGGCGGCACGATCGAGGTCCACTCGGGCGCGGTGGACGGACCGCTGGTCCAGACGGTCACCGTCGCCAACACCGGCGGCTGGGACACCTACGCCGACATCCCGGCTTCCGCCATCACCGACCCCGGCGGCACCGGCCCGTTGTTCCTCGTGTTCAAGGGCGGTTCCGGCGGCTTGTTCGACGTCGACGCGATCACCTTCGAGGAGCAAGCATGAGCCGTCCGATCACCCTGTTCACCGGCCAGTGGGCGGATCTCCCGTTCACCGAGGTGTGCAGGCTGGCCAGTGAATGGGGCTACGACGGCCTCGAGATCGCGTGTTCCGGCGACCACTTCGAGGTCGACCGCGCACTGTCCGAAGAGGACTACGTGCCCGGACGGCTCAAGCTGCTCGCCGAGCACGGTCTCAAGGTGTGGGCGATCTCCAACCACCTCGTCGGCCAGGCCATCTGTGACGACCCGATCGACGAACGCCATCAGGCCATCATCCCCGCCCGGGTATGGGGCGATGGTGAGCCCGAAGGCGTCCGGCAGCGGGCGGCGAAGGAGATGGCCGACACCGCCCGTGCGGCGGCGAAACTCGGCGTGGACACGGTGATCGGCTTCACCGGCTCCAAGACCTGGAAGTACGTCGCGATGTTCCCGCCGGTCTCGCAGGCGGTCATCGACGACGGCTACCAGGACTTCGCGGACCGGTGGAACCCGATCCTCGACGTCTTCGACGAGGTGGGCGTGCGGTTCGCCCACGAGGTCCACCCGTCGGAGATCGCTTACGACTACTGGACCACGAAACGTGCGCTCGAAGCTGTCGGCGACCGTCCGGCATTCGGGCTGAATTGGGATCCTTCGCATTTCATCTGGCAGGACCTCGACCCGGTCGGCTTCATCCTCGACTTCGCCGACCGGATCTACCACGTGGACTGCAAGGACACCAGGAAGCGGTTCGACGGACGGAACGGACGGCTCGGCTCGCATCTCCCCTGGGGAGATCCCCGACGCGGCTGGGACTTCGTTTCGACCGGGCACGGTGACGTGCCCTGGGAGGACTGTTTCCGCGCACTGAATTCGATCGGCTACGCCGGTCCGATCTCGGTGGAGTGGGAGGACGCCGGCATGGACCGGCTCCGGGGCGCGGCGGAGGCCGTGACCTTTCTGCGGGGGCTCCTGTTCGACAAGCCGTCGGCGGCCTTCGACGCGGCTTTCAGCAACCAGAAGTGAGGGCGGTTTCATGTGCGGTGAAGAAGCTGAGCAGTTCCACTCCCGGCGGGCGCTCCTGCGCGGCGCGGCGACGGCGGCGGTCGCGGTCGGCGCGGCGGTAGCCCTGCCGAGCGTGGCCGGTGCCGCCACCGAGGCGGAGACCCAGGGAGCCGGCCACCACGGACGGGGCCGGGTCCCGGTGGAGAAGATCAGCATCCAGCTCTACTCCCTGCGCACCGCGCTGCAGGCCGACCTGCCGGGAACCCTGTCCGCGCTGGCGGACATCGGCTACCGGAAGGTCGAACTGGCGGGCACCTACGGCCGAACGGCGCAGGAGTTCCGCGGGCTGCTGGACAAGAACCACATCAAGGCGACGTCCACCCACGTCGGCATCGACGGCGACCTCGACAAGACCATCGCGGACGCGAAGATCCTCGGGAACACCCGCGCCAACGTGCCGTGGGCGAACTTCGACACCATCGACGGCTGGAAGCAGTTCGCCGGCCGGATGGACACGGCGGCACGGAAGTTCCGTCAGGCCGGTATCCCGCTCGGTTACCACAACCACGCGCACGAGTTCGCGCCCATCGGCGGCGTGCGCCCGTACGACGTGCTCACCAGGAACACGAACCCGCGGTACGTGCACCTGGAGATCGACCTGTTCTGGGCGGTGGAAGGCGGGATGGACCCGGTTTCCCTGTACCGGCAGCACTGTCCGCGCGTGGTGCAGTACCACGTCAAGGACCGGACCGCGGCGGGCGAGATGGTCGACCCCGGCAAGGGCGTCATCGATTTCCCCCGCATCTTCCGCCACACCCGTCCCCACCTCGCCGAATACATCGTCGAGCACGACAACCCCACGGATCCCCTGAGCACCGCCCAGACCGGATTCACCTATCTCCGCAACGTCCGCTTCTAGCTGGGGAATCCACAATGGACAAGATGAAACGCGGGCTGTCCCGCAGATCGATGCTGGCGGGCACCGCGGCCGGGGTCATCGCCCCGGTCGTGGTGTCGGCCAGCGCGGGATCGGCACCGGCCGCCGCGGCCGGGATGACCCGCAACATCACCGTCTACGCCGACTACGTTCCCGGTTCGACCCGGGTCGGTTACGGGCTGGAGCCCGGGAAACCGACGATCCCCGGGCCGCTCCTGGAATGCTACGAGGGTGACACGCTGGTGATCGAGCTGGTCAACAACACCGACCAGCGGCTGTCGATCCACCCGCACGGCGTCAACTACGACACCAAGTCGGACGGCTCGCCGTTCAACGACTCCTTCAACAAACCGTACGAGACCAAGACCTACACCTGGAAGACCCGGACGGCCTACCAGACGGCCAACGGTTTCTGGATGCCCGGCAGCGCGGGGTACTGGCACTACCACGACCACGCGTTCGGCGGCGACCACGGCACCGCGGGCCTGATGAAGGGCCTCTACGGCGGCCTGATCGTGCGCAAACGCGGGGATCTGCTGCCCAGCAAGCAGTTCACCGTGGTGTTCACCGAAATGTGGGTCAACCACCAGGTCGCCCCGAACACGCCGATCTTCGAGGCGAACCTCGGCGAACGCGTCGAGTTCATCTGCATCGGGCACGGCAACCTGATGCACACCTTCCACCTGCACGCGCACCGCTGGGCGGACACCCGCACCGGCATGCTCACCAGCGCGACCGACAACGCCCCGATCGTCGACAACAAGACCCTGGACCCCGGCAACTCCTTCGGCTTCCAGGTGATCGCCGGTGACGGTGTCGGGCCGGGCGCGTGGATGTACCACTGCCACGTCCAGCAGCACTCCGACGACGGCATGTCCGGGGTGTTCCTGGTCCGCAACGCCGACGGCGGGATGCCCGCGGGCGCCCAGGAGGCGATCGACCGCTTCAAGGGGCACCAGCACACCACGGCCACGCCGAACGCCACCGGCGCCTCGGCCCACCACCACTAGTCCTGAAAGGAGCGAGAACTTGAGACGAGTATTTTCGCAACGCCGGCTCCGCAGACGGTCGCTGGCCGCGCTCGCGGTCGGGGCCGTCGTCACCTCCGGGCTTCCGCTGGCCATCGCACCGGTGACCGCCGAAGCCGCGACGAACGTCCCGATCAACGTCCTGGTCTTCCACGGCACCGCCGCGGACCAGAAGGACCCCGTCTTGCGCGCCACGGACGCGATCGCGAGCCTGGGCCAGGCGAACGGGATCTCCGTTTCGTCCTCTTCGGACCCCGCGGTGTTCACGCAGGCCAATCTCGCGAAGTACCGCGGCGTCGTCTTCCTGTCCGCGCAGGGAATCACGCTCAACCGCGACCAGGAAACCTCGCTGCAGAACTACATGAAGGCGGGTGGCGGCTTCCTCGGCCTGTCCGACGCCGCGCGGGCGCAGGACGGTTCGCAGTGGTTCTCGGGGCTGATCGGTGCCCGTCCGGTGGGGGCGCGTCCCACGCCGGAGGCGGTCGCGTCGGTCACCGCGAGCGCGGAGAACGCGCCCAACGAGAGCAAGGAAAAGCTCGCCGACAACAACGAGAACACCAAGTGGCTGGCCTTCCAGCCGACCGGCTGGGTCGCCTACAAGATGGCGGCCCCGGTCGCGGTCAGCAGCTACGACCTCGTCTCGGCGAACGACTTCCCCGGCCGTGACCCCAAGAGCTGGACCCTGCAGGGCTCCAACGACGGGACCACGTGGACCGACCTGGACACTCGCACCAACGAGACGTTCGCCGACCGGTTCGTGAGCCGCAAGTTCACCTTCACCAACACCACGGCGTACGCGAACTACCGGCTGAACATCACCGCCAACGCCGGTGAACCGCTCATCCAGCTTGCCGACTGGAAGCTGTACAAGGACAACTCGACCACCCCGCCGCCGCCGGAGGCCCCGCCGGCCGAGGCCACGGTCGACGTCCTCGACAAGGCGAACCCGGCCACCGCCGGTCTGCCGCAGAAGTGGGTCCGCACCGACCGGTGGCTCAACTGGGAGGTCAACCCGGTCGGCACCGTGCACACGGTCGCGCAGGTCGAGGAGTCGACCTACAAGCCGGGTGTCGGCGCGAACGGCGCCTTCCACCCGATCTCGTGGTGCCGCGACTACGACGGCGGCCGCTCCTTCTACACCGGCATGGGCCGGACCGAGGCGAGCTACGGCGAAGCCCAGTTCCGCAGCCACATCCTGGGCGCGCTGAAGTGGACCACCGGCATGGTGCGCGGTGACTGCAAGGCGGGGATCGCGGCCAACTACAAGGTCGAACGGCTGACCGGGATCAACCAGCCCGGCCAGCTCGACCAGATGGGCGAGCCGCACGGGCTCACCATCGCGCCGAACGGCCGGGTCTTCTACATCGGCCGCGCCGCCTGCGCCGGCAACACGGTGCCCGCGCCGAACGACTGGACCAACCCCCAGATCGGCGCCGGCTGCGGCACGATCCACCAGTGGGACCCGGTCACCAAGAAGCCGAAGCTGCTCACCACGCTGAAGGTGATGGGCAACCGCGGCAGCGGCGACGAACTGGTCAAGAACGAGGAAGGCCTCCTCGGGCTCGTGCTGGACCCGAAGTTCAGCGAGAACGGCTTCCTGTACGCCTACTGGATGCCGCACGAGTCGGTCGACATCGACAAGCGGATCGGCAAGCGCACGGTCTCGCGGTTCACCTACGACCTGAAGAACCAGACGCTGGACCAGGCGACCCGCAAGGACCTGCTGTCGTGGGACGTCCAGGTCCACAGCTGCTGCCACGCCGGCGGCGGCATGGACTTCGACAAGGACGGGAACCTCTACATCGGTTCCGGTGACAGCAACTCGTCGCAGGGCTCCAACGGGTACTCCGGCAACAACTGGACCCAGGACTACAAGGGCGTCTCGTTCCAGGACGCGCGCCGCACCGCCGGTAACACCAACGACCTCAACGGCAAGATCCTGCGGATCCACCCGGAGCCGGACGGTACCTACACCAACCCGGCGGGCAACCTGTTCCCCGAGGCCAACGACCCCGGGAACAAGACCAGGCCCGAGATCTACGTGATGGGCGTGCGGAACATCTCGCGTCTGCAAGTCGACAAGAAGACCAACTGGCTGACCGCCGCGTGGGTCGGGCCGGACGCGTCCTCGCCGAGCCCGGAACTCGGCCCGGCCAAGTACGAGACCGCCACGGTGATCACCGAGGCGGGCAACCACGGCTGGCCGTACTGCATGGGCAACAAGCAGCCGTACCGCGACCGCAGCAGCACCGACGCCGCGGTCCTCACCGGCTGGTACGACTGCGACAACCCGGTCAACACCTCGCCGCGCAACACCGGCCTGGTGAACCTGCCGCCGATCAAGAAGAACATGATCTGGTACGCGCCGGACGGCGGCGGGCCGGTGTTCCCCAACCGTCCCAACAGCTCCGTCCCGACGTACAACGCGGCCGAGGCCACCTACACGCAGCCCTACCTCAAGGGCGGCGGCCAGGCGGTCATGACCGGGCCGACGTACCACCGCGAACTGGTCAACACCAACAGCGGCGTCGCGTGGCCGGCCTACTGGAACGACAAGTGGTTCATCGGTGACCAGAGCAACGGGCAGAACCGGATCGCGGTCACCCTCGACCCGAACGGCGTCGCGAAGCAGGATCCGCCGGTGTTCGCCGAGACCGTGCGGCAGATCATCCCGACCGGTGGTGGCGACACCAAGCTGAACCAGTGGATGGACGCCAAGTTCGGGCCGGACGGCGCGCTGTACGCGCTCGACTACGGCGGCGGTTTCTTCACCCTGACCAACAACCAGAAGCTGCTGAAGATCAGCTACATCGGTGGCGAGGCCACCCCGTCCGCGGCGGCGTCTTCGACGATGGTGCAGAACAAGCCGCTGACCGCGGCCTTCACCGGGTCGAAGTCCGGCGGCGTCTCCTACAAGTGGGAGTTCGGCGACGGCACGATCTCGACGCAGCCCGACCCGCGGCACGCCTACCCGCGCACCGGGCTGTACACCGCCAAGCTGACCGTGACCTACGCGAACGGCGAGACGGTGACCACGCGGAACTCGGTGAACGTCGGGTGTCTCGTGGCGGATCCCAGCGCCACGGTGACCATCGGCGACACCGACACCGGGGTGACCAACCGCAACGCCGGTGGCGGCTGCACGGTCGACGACATGATCGACGACGACTCCACGTGGACCTCCCACGCCGGTTTCGTCAACCACGTCACCCAGGCCGTGGACCGGCTCGGTGACCTCGGCGTGCTGAACGCGGCCGAGTCGGACAAGATCAACGCCGCGGCCGCCGCGTCGCCCATCGGCAACAAGGGCGTCACCGGCTACGACGCGATCTACGACGGCACGCCGGAGTCGTTCCGCAACTGGTCGCAGGCGCCGTCCGGGCAGTTCGCCATCCAGCCGGACGGGTCACTGCGCCCGTCGGGCGGGCTGGGCATGCTGTGGTACTCGGCACGGCAGTTCGGCAACTTCTCGGTGAAGCTGCAGTTCAAGGACATCGCGCCGACCGGCAGTGCCAACAGCGGTGTGTTCGTCCGGTTCCCGGATCCGCGCACCCCGCTGGAGCAGCGTCCGCCGGGCAGCTGCGGCACGGTCGGTTCGGCTCGGACGTCGCAGGCCTGGGTCGCGATCTACTGCGGTCACGAGGTCCAGCTGTACGACGGGGCCACCGGTGAGCCGCAGAAGACCGGGTCGATCTACAACTTCGACCCGCGGACGCTGGACCAGGCGGGCGTGAAGCCGAAGGGGACCTGGAACGAGTACGAGATCAAGGTCGTCGGGCAGAAGTACACGATCATCCGCAACGGCGTCGTGATCAACGAGTTCGAGAACGCGCCGGGGATCCAGTCGTCGAGGGCGGGCGACCCGTCCACCGACTTCCGGCAGTTCGTCAGCGGGTTCATCGGTCTGCAGAACCACGGTGACAACGACCTGATGGAGTTCCGCAACATCCGGGTGCGGCAGCTGTAGCGCGAAAACCGGCCGGGCGCGCGGATCCGCGTGCCCGGCCGGGCTCCCTTGTACGGAAGGTTTCCCTGCGATGTCCCCAAGAACCCTCGTCGTGGCCCTGGTGGCCGCGACGCTCGCGCTGGCCGGCCTGGTGTTACCCGGCTCGTCCGCTCCCGCCTCCGCCGCCCCCGTCCAGACCCTGGAATGGACCGCGGGCGACAGCACCGACCACTACCTCAGCGCGCCGTCGACCGCGGTGGCCGGTGAGACCACGATCGTCTTCAAGAACACCGAAGAGCTCGGTTCGACGATGTCGCACACGCTGACGTTCGACACGTCGACGCCGGGCTACAACCACGACGTCAACCTCAACATCCTCGCCAACCCCTACGACGACAAGAACGGTGTGCACGAAGCCACGGTCACGCTGACCCCGGGAAAGTACCGGTACTACTGCACGATCCAGGGCCACACCAAGATGATGGGCGAGTTCGTCGTCACCGGCGAGCCGACCCCGGACACCACGCCGCCGACGGTGACCGCGAACGTGACCGGCACCAAGGACACCGCCGGGAACTACGTCGGTTCCGCGACGGTGAACCTGTCCGCGTCGGACAGTCAGTCCGGTGTGGACAAGGTCGAGTACCAGCTCGACGGCGGCGCGTGGACCGCGTACACCGCACCCGTGGCGGTCTCCGCCGCCGGTGCGCACATGGTCCACTACCGCGCTACCGACAAGGCGGGCAACGTTTCGCCGGAAGGGATGTCGTCGTTCACCGTCGTCACGGGCGACCCGGGCGACAAAACGCCGCCGACGGTGACGGCGGAGGTGACGGGCACCAAGGACACCGCGGGCAACTACCTCGACTCCGCCACGGTGAAGCTCACCGCGACCGACGCCGGCTCCGGCGTCGACAAGGTCGAGTACAAAGTGGACGAAGGCGCGTGGACCGCGTACACCGCTCCGGTCGCGGTCACCGCGCCCGGGATGCACATGGTCTCCTACCGTGCTTCGGACAAGGCGGGCAACGTCTCACCGGAAGGCATGGCGCACTTCACGATCGTCAGCGGTGACACCACCGCGCCGACGGTGACCTCCGAGGTGACCGGGACCAAGGACACCGCCGGGAACTACGTCGGCAAGGCGACTGTGACCCTCACGGCCACCGACGCCGGCTCGGGGGTCGGCAAGGTCGAGTACCAGCTGGACGGCGGCCCGTGGCTGACGTACTCGGCGCCGCTCGCGCTCACCGTCGTCGGCGCCCACACGGTGAAGTACAAGGCGACCGACAAGGCGGGCAACGTGTCGGCGGAAGGCACGGCGACGTTCACCATCGTCGAGGGCGACGACAGCACCGCGCCCTCGGTTTCGGTGGTGGTGAGCGGTGACCTGGACGGAAGCTGGTCCTACATCGAAGACGCGACCATCAACCTGACCGCGACGGACACCGGGTCCGGTGTGGACAAGATCGAGTACAAATTGGACGGTGGGGCCTGGACGGTCTACACCGCGCCGGTGAAGGTGACCGCGCTCGGCACGCACACGCTGGTCTACCGCGCGTCGGACAAGGCGGGCAACGTCTCGGCGGAACAGGGCGGCGCGTTCACCATCGTCGCCGCGCCGCCGGGCCCGGACGCCTGCCCGGACTCCGACGTCCGGGACACGGTGATCCTCGGCACGGCGGACAGCCAGGTCGAGAACCGCGACACCGGGAACGGCTGCACGATCAACGACGTGATCGACGACGAGTCGGAGTACTCGTCGAACGAGCAGTTCGTGACCTACGTGCGGGCCGTGACGCAGGAACTCCTCGATGGCGAGGTCATCTCGTCCGACGAGCGGAACCTGATCGTCACGGCGGCGATCGATTCCGGTATCGGTGGCTCGGCCACCGAGCCGGAACCGGAGCCCGGAAAGAAGAAGCCGGAGACGAAGAACCCCGGCATGAAGAAGACCGTGAAGACGCCGATCCGGGACGTCTGAGCGGTACCCGGCTCTGCGCCGCAGGGGCTGCGCCGAATGTGGTGAAGGGGCCTTTCCTCGCATACGAAGCGGGGAAAGGCCCCTTCGCGTCGGCCTGGGTGACGGGAGACCGAACACCCGAGTGCGGCGTCCAGACACGTGAGTTCCGCCCCCAATCACGTGAGTTCCGCCCCCAAACACGTGAGTTCCGCCCCCAAACACGTGAGTCACGTCCTCAAGCACACGAGTCACGGAGTCGGTTACCTTTCTCGCGTCGCGCTCGTCATGTCCATGACGGGTTCGGCGCGAGAAAGGTATCGACATGACCGGCGAAGCCCTGGCCAGCGCGTTCGAGGAGCAGCGTGGCCGTCTGGTGGCCGTGGCGCAGCGGATGCTCGGCTCGCGCGCGGACGCCGAGGACGCCGTCCAGGAGGCCTGGCTGCGCCTGGCCCGCCAGGACGCCGAGACGATCGGCAACCTCTCCGGCTGGCTGACCACCGTCGTCGGCCGCGTCTGCATCGACGTCCTGCGTTCCCGCAAGACCCGTCCCGAGGATTCCTACGACGAGCCGCCCGAGCTGCTGGTGCTGGAGGATTCCCCGGAGGAGGACACGCTCCTCGCCGAATCGGTCGGGGTGGCCCTGGTCGTGGTGCTCGACACCCTCGGCCCGGCCGAGCGGCTCGCGTTCGTGCTGCACGACCTGTTCGCGGTCTCGTTCGCCGAGATCGGTGAGATCCTCGGCAAATCCGCGGACGCGGCCAAGATGCTCGCCAGCCGGGCCCGCCGGAAGGTGCGGGGACAGCGTCCGGCCGACGAGCCGCGGCAACGCGCCGTCGTCGAAGCGTTTCTCGCGGCCGCGCGCGAAGGGGACTTCGAGGGGTTGCTGGAGATGCTCGACCCCGACGTGACGTGGCGTTCGCGGGGCCGGCACGGCGAGGTCGTGCGGCTCGGCGCGGCCGAGGTGGCCACGCGGGTCCAGCGCGGGGCGCGCGCCGCCGGAATGACCCGTCCCGCGTTGGTCGACGGCAAACCGGGAATCGTGTCGTGGAGCCGGACCGGCAAGCTGCTGGGCGTGATGTCCTGCACCATCGTCGACGGCCGCATCGTCGAAATCGATTCCGTGAGTGACCCGCGTCGCCTCGCGGCCATGGGTGTTACCTCTCGGGAGTCCTCCTCGTCGAAGTAAGTGAACACCGACGAGAAGGAGAAATCCCATGCAGGCAAGGCTCGACTACCTCAAGACCGCTCTCGCGCCGAAGCTGGTGAAGCATTTCGTCTCCGCCGCGAAGGTCCTCGACGGCAGTGAACTTCCTTTGGCGACAAGGGAACTGGTGAACATCCGGGCCAGCCAGATCAACGGCTGCTCGGGCTGCCTCGACATGCACACCAAGGACGCGGCACACGCGGGGGAGACCACGACCCGGCTGAACCTGGTCGCCTGCTGGCGTGAGGCCACGGTCTTCAGCGAGGCCGAACGCGCCGCGCTGGAACTCACCGAGCAGGGCTGCCGTCTCGCCGACGGCAGCGGTGTCACCGACGAGGCGTGGGAGGCCGCCGCCAAGCACTACGGCGACGACCAGCTCGTGGCGCTGGTGGCCCAGATCGCGCTCATCAACGCCTTCAACCGGCTGAACGTCATCACCCGGCAGCCCGCCGGGGACTACACGCCCGGCCAGTTCGCGGCGCACTGATGGAGACCGCGCTGTGGATCGTCGCCGGTCTGCTGGCCGTGATGTATCTCGTCTCCGGCGTCGGGAAACTGTTCCTGCGCAGGGAAACGATCGCCGGGGTGGCGTCGGGGGCGGGCTGGGTGCTGGATTTCAGCCCCGGCACGGTGAAGTTCATCGGGGTGGTCGAGATCCTGGGCGCGGTCGGCCTGGTCGTTCCCGCGCTGCTCGACATCGCCCCGGTGCTGGTGCCACTGGCGGCCCTCGGACTGGCGCTGGTCATGGCGGGCGCGCTGGTCGTGCGGCTGCGTCGCCGCGAGCCCCTGATCGCGTTGCTGGACCTGGGTTATCTCGCGTTGTGCGCTTTCGTCGCCATCGGACGCGCCTGAAGTACGTGAAGGCCCCCTTCACTGCGCTAGACGCAATGAAGGGGGCCTTCACGTACTTTTACCGCCTCAGGTGCGCTGCTTCGACCGCCCGAGGAGGCGACGGCGGCCGTGGCCGTTCGTGCGTTCCTCGTGGAGTTCCTTCAGCGACAACATCATCGCGTCTTCCTGCTTCATCAGCGGGTCGTTGCGCAGGTCCTTCCAGACCGACACGCACAACCCGACCATCACGAACACGAACGGCACCGCGATCAGGATGGTGAGGTTCTGCAACCCGGTCAGCGCCTTGTCCCCGCCGACGAGCAGCATCACCGCCGCGACGGCGCCCATCAGCACACCCCAGAAGATCACGACGCTCTTCTTCGGATGCACGCTTCCGCGCTGGGACAGGGTGCCCATGACCACCGACGCCGCGTCCGCACCGGAGACGAAGAAGATGGACACCAGGATCATCACCAGGATCGCGATCGGGATGAACCACGGCAGCGTCTCGAGCAGTTCGAACGTCGCCGACTGGGCGCTGCCCGCGCCCGCGATGTCCGTCCCGGCCCGTTGCCTGCTGATCGCCGCGCCGCCGAAGATCGCGAACCAGATCAGGCTCACGACGCTCGGGATCGCGATGACACCGAAGATGAACTGCCGGATGGTGCGGCCGCGGGAGATCCGCGCGATGAACATGCCGACGAAGGGCGTCCACGAGATCCACCACGCCCAGTAGAAGACCGTCCAGCCGCCGAGCCAGGTCTGCATCTCCTCGCCGCCGGTCATCCCGGTGCGGCCGGACATCTCGGCCAGCTCGCGGAAGTAGTCGCCGATGGCGCCCGGCACGATGTTGAGGATCAGCACGGTCGGCCCGACCACCAGCACGAACACCGCGAGTACTGCGGCGAGCACCATGTTGATGTTGGACAGCCACTGGATGCCCTTGGCCACCCCGGAAACCGCCGAAGCGATGAACGCGATGGTGAGGATCGCGATGATCGCGACCAGCAGCCCCTTGCCGGGATCGTCGATCCAGCCGACGGCGCCCATGCCACCGCCGACCTGGAGCGCTCCGAGGCCGAGGGAAGCGGCGGAACCGAACAGCGTGGCGAAGATCGCCATGATGTCGATCGCCTTGCCCAGCGGGCCTTCGGTGCGCCGCTTGCCGAGCAGCGGCGCGAACACCGAACTGATCAGCTGGCTGCGGCCCTTGCGGAAGGTGCTGTAGGCGATCGCGAGACCGACGACGGCGTAGATCGCCCACGGGTGCACGGTCCAGTGGAACAACGTCGTCGCCATCGCGGTGTGGACGGCTTCGTCGGAGTTCGGGGCCGCGGTGCCCGGGGGCGGGCTCGCGAGGTGGGAGACCGGTTCGTACACCCCGAAGAACATCAGGCCGATGCCCATCCCGGCGCTGAACATCATCGCGATCCACGACGACGTCCGGAATTCGGGCAGTTCCTTGTCCCCGCCGAGCGGGATCCGGCCGTAGCGGCTTATGGCCAGACAGACCGCGAAGAGTACGAAACCGCTCGCGGTCAGCACGAAAGCCCAACCGCCGTAAGGGATCACGGCGTCGTTCAACAGGGTCGACGCGACGCTCGCGAGATTTTCCGGGGCCAGCACGCCCCAGACGATGATCGCGAGCGCGAGTACCGCCGCCACACCGAAAACGGTCCGGTCGGTCTCGGCGGGTCGTTCGGCGGCGAGGTCGAGGGGGACGTGCTCATCGGGCGGGTGGCCCGGACCCGTCGTGTCCGGTGCGTGGGCGAGGTCGGTCGCGGTCTCCGCGACGACCTCTTCTTCCGCTTGTTTACCGTCCTGCGAACTCATGTTCAGTGACGCGCCGCCTGTGGCGCGCTCTCCTTCCGCCCGATGTCAACCCGTTTGCACCACTGCACCCTAACCAGAAAACTGGTAACCGGCAGAAAATACGGGCGAAGTGGTTTAAAGCTGTGATTACGGGCTTGACCTCGGCAGATGCCGGGCCGGGAGCGGATTTCGGGCGGGAACGTGGCGCTCGTGACACCGGGCCTCGCGGCCCGGTGAACTCAGATCGTGGCACCGCCTCTCCAGAAGGGGCTGCCGAGCGGGTCTCCGCCGGCGGCGTCCGGGCGGCCTTGGCGCGCGTGGTTGCGCTCCAGGAGGTAGGCGACGAGGGCGATCAGGGCGAGGGTGACGAGGATTGCGGTCATGGCAGTAAGTTTGCGCCACTCGACATCCTGCCAGAAGTGGCAGTTCTGTCGTTGTGCGACAAAATCCTGCCAGCTATGCTTCGGGGCATGCTGAAGAGCGTCGCCGTGGTGCTGCTGGACGATTTCGCCGCCTTCGAGTTCGGCGTCGTCTGCGAGGTGTTCGGCTACGACCGCACCGATGACGGAGTGCCACTGCTCGACTTCCGTGTGTGCGGGGAGCGGGCGGGAGAACCGCTCAGCCTCGGCCACGGCGTCAAAGTGACGCCGCAATACGGTCTCGAAGCGACGGAGGACGCGGATCTCGTCGTGGTCCCCGCATGCGACGTGCGCGACGAATATCCGGCCGCGGTACTCGACGCGCTCCGAAAGGCTTCGGAGCGCGGCGCCACGCTGCTTTCGGTCTGCACGGGCGCTTTCGTGCTGGGCGCCGCCGGCCTGCTCGACGGACGGCGATGCACCAACCACTGGCGCCAGAGTGCGCGGTTCCGGGAGCGGTTCCCGGAGGCCCGGCTGGATCCCGACGTCCTTTTCATCGACGACGGCGACATCATCACCAGCGCGGGCACGGCCGCCGGCATCGACGCGTGCCTGCATCTGGTCCGGCGCGAGCTCGGATCCGCCGCGGCCACCGCGATCGCCCGGCGCATGGTGGTGCCGCCGCAACGGGAAGGCGGGCAGCGCCAGTTCGTCGAGGTGCCGATTCCGGAGTGCACCGGGGACAGCCTCCAGCCGGTGCTCACCTGGATGCTCGACACCATCGCCCACGAACATCCGGTCGCCGATCTCGCCCGCCGGGCCCGCATGTCCGAGCGCACCTTCGCGCGCAAGTTCGTCGCGGAGACGGGCACCACGCCGCACCGATGGCTTTCGACGCAACGTGTCCTGCACGCGCGGTCACTGCTGGAGGAGACGACGATGAGCATCGACGAGGTCGCGCGCCGCTGCGGCTTCGGCTCGGGAGCCTTGCTGCGGCACCATTTCCACAAGGTCGTCGGTGTGTCCCCGCAGGACTATCGGCGGACTTTCGCGCCGCAGCGCGTCTGATCCGGCGGCGGCTCAGCCGACCGACGGCCAGATGTTGTGAGCCGGCAAAGCGGCCGCCTTCGGTGAACCCGTTGATGAGGATCTTCCGGCCGTCGGTGAGCTTGACGAGGCAGCCGACATCGCCGCCGAACGTCTTGGCGAGAGCGTTCTTCTTCGCCTGGTCGACAGCCACCTCGACCTTGCTCCACGGCACGACGGTGGTCGATTCCCGCCAGGTGTGCACGAATCCTCGCTCGTACAAGGTGAAGAGCTCGCCCCGCTTGCCGATGGCGTGCCAGCAGCCCCAAGCACCCATCAGCGTCAGCCCCAGCCCGCAGCCGATGACGAGCTCGGCGCCGGAGACCCCGGCCTCCCGCCCCAGCACGAACACGACGACACCGAGGACCACGATCGGCGTGCCGATCACGATCGCGGCCATACCCCGGAGCGCACGCCTGCGGCAATTCCGTCTCGAAGCGTTCGACGTAAGCACCCAGTTCGGTCACGGGCGGGACGCTGGCGGCGCCGGTCCCTAGTCCTTCGGTGCCTTGGTGAACAGGCCGAGGGAATGAGCGAACGTGGCCCCGCCGGCCAGGAGGACGAGCGGCAGCGTCTTGGCCCAGAAGGCACCGACGTCGAGCGAGATGAGCAACGCGAGCAGCCCGGCCGCCAAGACGGCCAGAACGAGCATTCCCAGTGCGAGCCGGGGTTTCGAGACCATGTGTCCTCCAGGAAACGGGTTCGGAGGAGCAAGCCTCGCGACGATCCCGCCGCGGAATGAGGTCATTTTTGCCGCACCGGGGATTCAGAGTGAACCCAGACGCGGGCGCGTTCCAGCAGCCTGTCGCGGATGAGGGTCACCACAGGCCGCGCCGTCCCGGACCGGTGCGCGAGATAGATCGTGTTCAGTGGCGGCACCACCGGCGTGTGCACGATCGACACCGAGTCCGCTTCGAGCGCGGCAGCACGCTCACCCCGGCGCCCGCGACGACGGCCAGGATCGCGCGCAGGTCGGGAACGGCCATCGTGACCGCGGCGCGCTTGGTGGACCTTCTCAAGGCGGTCTGACCACCGGGTTTGCGCCGTGGTCGGATCCGGGCATACGATCAGGGCAGTCGTACAGGACGAACGCCCTAGGAGATGCACGGTGGCAGGATCCCCGGCCGCGGCGCGCGGCCAGCTCGTTCGGCGGCGGTTGCTCGAAGCGGCCGTCGCCCTGGTGCCGGAGCTCGGCTGGTCCGCGGTCAGCACCCGGATCCTGGCCGAACGCGCGGGTGTCACACCGAGCGTTGTGCACTATCACTTCCCTTCGCTGCAGGCGTTGTTGATCGAAGCCGTACTGGGGGCCATGCGCGAGGTCGCCCTCGCCTTCGAACCGGCGCTGGAAACCGTCGATACGCCCGCGGCCGCGGTGGACGCGCTGCTGGCGTCGGTCGGCGGCTACTCCGGAACCGACCCGATGTCGTTGCTGTTCGCCGAGTCCTACCTCGCCGCGACCCGCGACGACACCCTGCGCCAAGGCCTCCGCGAGCTGCTCGACGACCTCCGCGCTCGGTTCGGCGGCTGGCTGGCACAGCGTGGAGTGTCCGACGCCGAGAGCACGGCCGCGGTTCTTTTCGCGGCGGTGGACGGGCTTCTGCTGCATCGGGCGCTCGGGCCGGAATCGGGCGAGGTCTCTCCGGCCGTCCTGCGCAGGCTGGTCGACTGAACCGAAAAGGAGGGACCCCATGAAGGTGGCGATCTGCGGTGCCGGGATCACCGGGCTGGCGCTGGCGCACCGGCTCGCGGCGCTGGACGTCGAGGTCGTGGTGCTGGAGCGGGCCGCGGGGCCGCGGGAGCAGGGCTACATGATCGACTTCTTCGGCCCCGGCTTCGACGCCGTCGAGGAGATGGGCCTGCTGCCTCAGGTCGAAGACGTGGCGTACCAGGTGGACGAGGCGAGTTTGCTGGACGGGCGCGGCCGCCGCCGTGCCTCCATCGATTACGTCCAGTTCGCCAGATCGGTGGGCGGCAGGCTCTGCAGCATCATGCGGCCCGACCTGGAACGCGTCCTGCGTACCGCGCTCCCGTCCACAGTGGACGTCCGATTCGGTGCCGGTGTCACCGGAGTCGAGGACCTCGGTGACCGGGTGCGGGTCACGTCGGCGGACGGCGAGACGTTCGAAGCCGATCTGCTGGTCGGGGCCGACGGGATTCATTCGACCGTGCGCCGGCTGGTCTTCGGTGAGGAGAGCCGGTTCTTGCGTCATCTCGGATTTCATACCGCTGCCTTCGTTTTCGAGGACGAGGAGATTCGTGCGCGGGTGGGGGAGCGGTTCTGCCTGACCGACACGATCGGGATGCAGATGGGTTTCTACGGTCTCCGCGACGGCAAGCTCGCGGCGTTCGCCGTGCACCGCGCCACGGATCCGACCCTGCCGGACGACGCGCGAGCGGCCTTGCGCGCGATCTACGGTTCGCTGGGCTGGGCGGTGCCCCGAGCGCTCACTCTGTGCCCGCCTGCCGGTGAGGTGTATTACGACCAGGTCGCGCAGATCGAGATGCCGTCATGGAGCCGCGGCCGGGTCGTGCTCGTCGGCGATTCCTGTTATGCCGTCTCCCTTCTCGCCGGGCAGGGCGCTTCGCTGGGGATCGCGGGCGCGTTCGTGCTGGCCGAGCAGCTCATCCGGGCATCCTCGATCGAGGCCGCGTTCGCGGAGTACGAAAAACTGGTCCGCCCGGTGGTGACCGAGAAACAGCACGTCGCCCGCCGCGGCGCGCGATGGTTCTTGCCCGCCAACCGATTCCTGCTCCGGGCGCGCCGGTTCTTCCTTCACGTGGCACGTCTTCCCGGCCTGGAACGGCCACTCGCGGCCGCGGTCACCGGAAAATCGACGGCGCTCGTGACGAATTTGAAGCGTGGGGCCGAGATTCGGAGCCGGTGATGGTGCGGCGTCGCCGGGTTCATCGGATATTTCGGGGTTCGGCCTATGTTCTGAGGTGCATGGTGTTCCGTCTCGGGGTTCCGGTGGGGTCGAGGTAGGCGGGCGGGGTGAATTCGGGGAGTCCGTCTTGGGCGATCTGGACTTTCCATTCGCTGTGGTGGATCAACCGGTGATGCTTGGTGCACAGGAGCACGAGGTTGTCGATCTTTGTTTCGCCGTGATGGCGCCAGAAGACGATGTGGTGGGCGGTGCAGCGGGGCACGGGCATGTCACAGCCGGGGAAGGCGCAGCCACCGTCCCGGATCGTCAACGCATACTTTTGGGCGAGGGAGACGGTCCGTTTCGACCGGCCGATGTCGAGGGGTTCCCCTGCGGTGCCGAGGACACCCGGGCGGATGCGGGCGTCGCAGGCGAGAATCCTCGCGTCGGTGGCGCTGATCGGTCCGACCAGGTCCAGATGTGCTTCACCGAGGTCGTTGATCAGGTCTTCATACGACATGGTGACCAGGATGTGGGTGGCTTCGCCTGCTTGGCCGGGAAGGTTCCGGCTGGTGGTCTTGAGTCGGACGTAGTCGGTGAAAGCATCCCCGTAGCGTTCGTCCTGGCTGCGGGAGTCCCGCACCCCGTCCACCGCTTTATGAGGCTTTGCCATCGGATCCAGGTCGGATTTCAGGCGGGCGTAGGTTTCCAGATCAAGCCGGGCCTTCAAGCCGAGGGTGCCGTCGCGGTGTTTGACGAACCGTAGCTCCGGGCGGGTGTCTTTCGGGTCTTCGCTGCGAGGTTCTTTGCCGTCGGGGTCGAGTGTGTCCAGCAGGCGGCGCCCGGCACGGGCGATCTGCCGCGGCCCCGCCCGGCGAGCCAGCTCCACCAGGATCTTCTCTCCGGTCCGCACGTCCTCCTCAGGAACAGAAGACGGGATACGGGCCAGGGTGCGGATGATCGCGTCGATCTGCGCGCCCCCGATCGCGCCTTCGGCGGCCGCTACAGCGGTCAACGGCGCCAGGGGCGGTTCGGGGTCGCCGCCGATAGCGGGGCCGGGATGCAGGGCGAGGACGCGGTCGGCGCGGGCCTCGGCTTCCTTGTCGGTGACCAGGAAGTCCTCGAAGATCAACGCCGACAACGTCGAATGACCCGAACACCCGCGGATGCCGCGGGCATTGATTTCCGCGAGGATCGCGTTCTGTTCCGCATCTGCCCGGCGTTTCAAGACTTCGAGTTCCTGTTTGCGGGCATGCAGCGTCGCGGTGTCGACGCGCCACCACTCGGCGGTCGTCTCTGGGGGTGCGTTGTTGCTGGCCACGACACCGAAGCTACTCCGTATCGAACACCTGCGCTAGCCCAAACGGCCCAATACGAGAAATTGCCGAAAAATGGCAACAGCGAAAGGAGTCTTAAGGGCGCGAAGCCTTCTTAAGGCGCGAAGCAGCTTAACAACGCGAAGCGCTTAAGTGCGCGAAGGAGCTATAAAGCGCGAGAATGCGTTGAAGGCGAGCGCCCCCACGCAGCAGTCCTGAAGTGGAGCCCATCGTTGGGCCACTGCCACTCCGATAACCGCCAAAGAGCCCGAACCCGTGATCACCAGGTCGGACGCGCCGAGACGCCGCCGTCCACGGTCAGGTTGTGCCCGGTGATCCACGCCGCGAGCGGCGAGGCGAGGAAGAGGCAGGCGTTCGCGACGTCTCCAGGGGTGCCGAGCCTGCCGAGGGGTGCGGCCTGTTCCCAGCGGCGTACGCCCTCCGGCCAGCTGTCGCCGAGGCCGGGGCGGCCGATCAGGCCGGGAGAGACGGCGTTGACGCGCAGGCCCCGCGGTCCGTATTCGAGCGCGGCGGCGCGGGCGTGCATGACCAGAGCGGCCTTTGCGCTGCTGTAGTGCGCGTGCCCCGGCGCGGGGTTGGCCGCTTCGATCGAGGCGACGTGGACGACGCTGCCGCCGTCCATCACCTCGGCGGCGGCCTGGGTGCACGAGAACGCGCTGGTGAGGTTCGCGTCGAGGACGGCGCGCCAGCTTTCCGCCGACATCTCCGGCAAGGGTTCCAGCGGCTGTACGCCGGCGTTGTTGACCAGCGTGTCCAGCCGCCCGGTCCAGTCCGCGGCGGCGGCCACGAGTCGTCGGCATTCGCCGTCGTCGGTGAGGTCGGCGGAGAACGTCTTGGCCGAGCCGCCCGCCTCCTGGATCCGCTTGACGACGGCGAGCGCGGAGGCTTCATCGCGGTGGTAGTGCACGGCGACGGCGCTGCCCGCTTCGGCGAAGCGGAGGGCGATTCCGTGGCCGATACCGCCGCTGGCCCCGGTGACGAGGGTCGTGGTGCCGCTCAGGTCGAGCATCGAGGTCCTTTCCGTAGCGTGACAACGGCCGCGACGACGAGGAAGACCAGACCTGCGACGACGTAGCAGTTCCCGAGCCACTGCTGGGCGGTCGTCCACGTCTGGCCTGGCCGGTCGAAGGCGGGGAAGTACCGGAAAGGTGCCGCGACGAAGATCGTGGCGACGACCCCGGAGACAGCGAGCCAGACGACGGCTCGGCGGCGATCTCGGCGATGGAGCACCACGCAGGCGGCGGCGGTGAACAGAGCCGGGGCGACCCACACCCAATGGTGTGACCACGACGTCGGCGAGACGAGCAGCGCGAACGTCGCGTTCAGCAGCAGCGCCGGCACCGCGGCCGACCGGTACATGGTCAGTGCCACCAGGATCAGCAGAACGCCGGTGAGGACGATCCAGAGCGGCTTCGCGACACCCTCGACGCCGAACCGGGCCAGTACGGCCTGCAAGGTCTGGTTGGTGTGGAACGAGGTGCCGCTGATCCCGGACGCCCCGGCGAACCCGCCGAACCAATACCGCGCCGAAGCCTCCGGCGCGACCGCGAACGCGACGGCGGAGGCGGCCAAGAACGTGCCCATCGCGGTCAGCGCGCCACGAAAATCCTTGCGTACCAGGAAGAACAGCAGGAATGCCATGGGGGTCAGCTTGATCGCGGCCGCGAGACCGACACCGATACCCCGATAGCGGCCCCTCGCCAGCAGGCAGTCGGCCGCGACGAGGCCCATCAGCACCAGGTTGATCTGGCCGAAACCGAGTGTCTGGCGCACCGGTTCGAGGAAGAGCGCCGGCGTGATCGCCAGCGACGCGACGAGCAGCGCCTTTCGCCGGTCGCCGGAGGGCCACAGCGTGCGGGCGATCCCGTAGAAGGTGATCCCCAGCGCGGCCAGGCTGAGCGCGAACAACAGCAGCACCGCGCCGGTCCACGGCACCAGCGCCAGCGGGGTGAGCACCAGTGCGGCGAACGGTGGGTAGATGAACAGCAGGGGGATTCCCGCGTCGGAGAGCGGCAACGCGCCGTAGAGGTCGCCGCCGTTCCACAGGGTGTCGACGCCGAAGCGGTAGATCTCGAGGTCGCTGTGGGAAGCGCCCGTCGTCGCCCAGGCCACGGCGCACGCCAGCGCCAGCGCGGCGAACGCACCGACCGGCCACCAGGTCCGACCGCGCGACTTGGTGGGAGACATCGCGTGGTGACCCTTCGGACGTGCGTCGATGATCTCGACTGTACCCCGGCGGCGACAAGCGACTTCCGTCGGCAGTCAGCGCACCCGGCATTGGTCTAGACTTTTTATTCCCAGTGTGGTGAAAGGGACCGGTCCATGCGCGGAACGACGGTGTTGCCGAGGACGCCCTGCCTCGAACCGAAGGCGGGGGAATTGCCACTGCATCGGCTGGAGGTCCGCGCGCCGGACGCCCTGCCGTTCACGGTCGGCACATTCGACACGATCGGGCCGATGTCGCGGGCGGCGTTCCCGCATCGGCACACGTTCTACGAAATCGTCCATGTCACCGGCGGTACCGGTGACCACGTCATCGATTTCACCCGCTGGGAATTGGCGCCGCCGCAACTCGCGGTCATAACACCGGGGCAGGTGCATCATTGGGATGCCCGCGAGCTCAGCGGATTCGTCGTGTTGTTCACCGACGATTTCCTGCTCGAACATCCGTCGGATCGCGAAACCCTGCGAAGGCTCAGTCAGCAGCCTTGGCGGCTCGACGAACGCGCCGCCGAGGAGACCTCCCGGATGGTCGCCGAACTGGACGAGGAATTCCGTTGTGGCGGCCAGGGTACCGATTCGGTGCTCCGGGCCCTGATGCACGTGCTGATCGTGCGGGCGGGACGCCTTCCGGGCTTGGCGGACCCGCGCCCGCCTGCCAGGGCGCAGGCGGTGGGCACCGAATTCGCCCGGCTGCTCGGCAGGCCCGATCTGGGGCTCTGGTCGGTCGGCGCGCTCGCGGAACGGATCGGGGTCACGCCGGGATATCTCACCGACGCGGTGAAAACGGCGACCGGCCGGACGGCGGCGCAACTGATGCGTGAGGCGCGGACAAGGGAGGCGAAACGATTCCTGCGCGGTACGGATCTGACCGTGCGTCAGGTCGCCAGCCGGGTCGGATTCGCGGATCCCGCCTATTTCTGCCGGTTCTTCCGGCGGGAAACGGGGTTGAGCCCCGGCGATTACCGCCGGACCGGTGACGCGCCCCCGGAGATTCACCACGACTGACCACCCCAGTCCATCGTCCGCAGCTGATCTTCTCCATACCGTCGAGGGTGATTCCCGAAGCCCCCACGAGGAGCAGGTATGGACGAAGAAAGCAAACTCAGCCGGAAGACCGTGCTGAAGGCCGCGATCGCGGCGGGTGTGGCGGCTCCGGTCGCGTTGATCGGAGGCCCCGCCCTCGCGCGCACCACCGTCGCGAACGGCCAGGCACCCGAGCTGACCCCCGCCTGTGACGACGGTGACGACCCGACTCCGCCGCAGACCGAAGGTCCTTACTTCAAGCCGAATTCGCCGCAGCGGACGTCGCTCGTCACGCCGAGCACGCAGGGCACGAGGCTCACCGTGTCCGGCTACGTCTTCGGCCTCGGATGTCTTCCGATCGCCCGCGTGCTGCTGGACTTCTGGCAGGCGGACGTCAACGGCGCCTACGACAACGTGGGGTACACCTTCCGCGGTCACCAGTTCACCAACGACCAGGGCGCGTTCTCGCTGAGCACGATCGTGCCGGGTCTGTACCCCGGCCGCACGCGGCACATCCACGTGAAGGTCCAGGCGCCCGGCAGGCCGGTGCTGACCACGCAGCTCTACTTCCCCAACGAGCCGCGCAACAACACCGACTCGATCTTCGACCCGCGGCTGCTGATGACCGTCCGCGATCAGCCTCCCGGCAAACAGGCCGCGTTCGACTTCGTGCTGAACGTGCCGCAGACGCCGACGTCGACCTCGCGGCCGACCAGTACGACGCCGACGACGTCGACTTCGACCTCCAACCCGCCCGGCGGGACGACCTGGGCGGCGGGAACCGGCTATTCCGCGGGCGCCCGGGTCACCTACAGCGGTCGCGGTTACGTGTGCTTGCAGGCGCACACCGCCCAGCCCGGCTGGGAGCCGCCGTCCACACCCGCGTTGTGGCGCGCGGAGTGACGGACAGCCGCTGCGGAGGGAGATAAACGCGGGTGGACTCCCGTCGCCGGGTCCCACACCCCGGCGGCGGGGTCCACCCGCTTCCTCGTGGGGTGGGGTTTTCCTCACCCCAAGTAGGAGCTTTGCTTCACTGCGCCGCCCCCGGTCCGCGGACGATGATCGTCTTCGACATCGGAGCGAAGGGGTGGACGGAATGAAGGACAGCCGGAAACGGTGGGGAAGACGCGGACTGGTGGCCGCGGCGGTGGTGATGACGGGGGCGGTGCTCGCTCCCGTGGCGAGTCCGGCTCTCGCGGCGGAGACGGCCTCCGCCTGGCGGGATCCGGTGCGGTCGCTGGACCGGGCGGCACATCCGTTGCGTTCGACCGAGCCCGGCCGGAACACCGCCGATCTACGGGCGCTGGGCGGGATGATCGGCGGCGCGAAGGTGGTGGGCCTCGGCGAGGCGACGCACGGCTCACACGAGTTCTTCACCATGAAGGAGCGGGTGTTCCGCTATCTCGTCGAGGAAAAGGGGTTCCGTGCCTTCGCGCTGGAGCTCAGCTGGTCGGCCGGCCTGGAGATCGACGAGTACGTCCAGACCGGGCGCGGAGACGCCCGTGAGATCGCGAAGCGCACGCTGGCAGGCTCCCCGTGGGACCGCGAGGAATTCGTCAGCCTGATCCGGTGGATGCGCGATCACAACCGCGCGCATCCCGATCGCACGGTGCACTTCGTCGGTGACGATCTCGGCGCGCCATCGGTGAACGACGGGTTCTTCGCGCGGATCACCGACTACCTCGGCCGGCATCACCCGGAGGCGCTGCCCCGGCTCAACGAGCTGTACACCGGGCTGCGCCCGATCGACGACGCGTTCGCGTACTTGCGCAAACCCGTCGACGAGCGACAGCGGCTCGCCACGCAGGCGGAGCAGGCCTTTGAGCTGGTCAAGGGCCTGACCGGCGCGGACGCCTACGGCTGGACCGAGCAGCACGCCCGGTTCGTCGCGCAGACCGCCCGCTTCCTCGCCGTCGACCTCACGGATCCCAAGAGCCTGCCCGCGGCCCAGATCCTGCGCGACCAGGCGATGGCGCAGAACGTCGCCTGGTGGCAGCGGCGGACCGGGCACAAGATCCTGCTCTCCGCGCACAACGCCCACGTCGCGTACATCCCCGACATGCCGTCGATCTACCCGAAGACCCAAGGCGCCTTCCTGCGCGAGACGCTGGGCCGCGGGTATCTGCCGATCGGGTTCAGCTTCGACGAAGGCTCCTTCCTGTCCAAGGACACCGCGGTGGGCGGGGAGTGGAAGCGGTTCTCCGTCCCGGCCGCGCCGTCCGGGACGAACGAGGACACCCTCGACCAGGTCCGGTTCGACGACTTCTACCTGGACCTCCGCACCGCGCCGCCCGCCGCCCGCGCCTGGCTGGACACGGCCCGGCCCACCCGAACCATCGGCACGCTGTTCCCCGTCGACCCCGCCGCCATCTCGCTCGGACGCTCCTACGACGTCGTCATCCACCTGCACGACGTCCGGCAGGCCGATCTGAGAAGGTAGTGACGTCGCGCCCGTTTAGGGGTTTTTAACCCGGTTTTCCTGGCGTGCCGCGACGGATCTCGGTAGTAGTCGAAGTGTTCCGATACCCCCTTGTCCCAGTACCCAGCGGAGGAAATCCCTGATGTTCAAACGGATGCTCAGCGCCTTCGGGGTCGGCGGTCCGTCCGTCGACACCGTGCTCGACTCGCCGCACGCCGTTCCCGGCGAGGTGATCACCGGCCAGGTACGCATCCAGGGCGGTTCGAGCGACGCCCAGATCGAGGAGATCCTGCTTTCGCTGGTCACCCGGGTCGAGGTCGAGCGTGGCGATCACGAGCGCGCCGGGACCGCGGAGTTCCTGCGGGTCAGCGCGGGCCGCAAGGTGAAGGTGACGGCGGGGCAGCTGACCACGGTGCCGTTTCAGATCGCCCTGCCGTGGGAGACGCCGATCAGCGCGGTCGGCGGACGTGAACTGCCGGGAATGGTCGTCGGTGTGCGGACCGAACTCGTCATCGCCGGCGCGCCGGACAAGGGTGACCTCGACCCGGTGCTGGTGGGGCCGCTGGAATCGCAGGACCGGGTGCTGGAGGCGTTCGGCGAGCTGGGCTTCTCGTTCCGCAGCGCCGACGTCGAAGCCGGGCGCCTGCACGGCGTCCGGCAGGAGCTCGGGTTCTTCCAGGAGATCGAGTTCTTCCCGCCCTCGCGCTACGCGGGCCGCGTCAGCCAGGTGGAGCTGACCTTCGTCGCGAGCCCGGACGACCTCGTGGTGGTGCTGGAGGCGGACAGGCGCGGCGGCATGTTCCGCTCCGGCGGGGACTCCTTCGGCCGCTTCCACGTTTCGCATGAAGAGGCCCTGCGCACCGACTGGGCGGCGGCCATCGACGGCTGGCTGGCCAAGGTCGCCGAGTCCGGCGGCGGGCACGCCATGTTCGGCGGGCACCAGGAGCACTACGGCCACGACTACGACCACCACGGTCACCACGGTCACCACGGCAGGCGTGGTCCGGGGATGGGCGGCGTGGTCGCCGGTGCCGCGGCGGGTGTGGTCGGCGGCATGATCCTCGGCGAGGTCATGGAGGACGCCTTCGACGGTGGTGATGAAGGCTTCGAGGAGTGATCCGGCTCCTGGGCACGCCGGCGACGGTGTGCCCAGGGGTCACTTCGCGGTCAAGGGTGCCAAAGCGGCGTCGACCGCGTCGGTGAGCCGGTGCGGATCCGTCTCCGCCCTGGCCACCACGTGCAGGCCCTGCATGACGACGAGCAGAAGCCGCGCCTGCGCCTCGCAGTCGACGTCCGCGCGGACCTCGCCGGACCGCTGCGCGGCTTCGAGCCCCCGCGCGATACCGGTTTCCAGCGCTTCGAATCCACTGTGGACGAACTTCCCGGCGGCTTCGTCGGTGGGCAGCAGTTCGGCGGCGGTGTTGCCCAGCAGGCATCCGCGCCCCGGGGCCTCCCGCGCCGCCTCCAGGACGCTGAGCAGAAGCTCGCGCAGATGCGCGAGGACCGGTCCTTCGGCGAGAGTGTCCGCCTGGCCCGCGGCGCCGCCCGCGTAGCGTTCCAGCGCAAGCAGGAAAAGTGCGTGCTTGTCCCCATACGCGGCGTACAGGCTTCCCGGCAGAACGCCGAGTTCCTCCTTCAGGTCGCGCATCGACGTGGCCGCGTAACCCCGCCGCCAGAAGACGTCGAGCGCTCCGCTGATCACCTGATCCTCGTCGAAGGACCGCGGCCTTCCCGTGCGTGGCATGGCACCATCGTACGACTTCTTGACAGTGCATTCAAGAAGTGTACGGTGACTTCTTGTTCAGGCATTCAAGAAGTCGTACGAGGAGTTCACATGGGACGGATGTTCCTGCACATCAACGTTTCGCTCGACGGCTACATCGCCGACGCCGCGGGCGACATCGACTGGCAGTTCGCCGACGACGAGTTCCAAGGGCATATCGACCAACTGCTGGAATCGATCGACGGCATGGTCTTCGGCCGCAAGGCCTACGAGGAACTCGCCGGCTATTGGCCGACCGCGGGGGACGAGGTCTCGGCCACGCAGCGGCGCCGGATGCACGAGCTGCCGAAGTACGTCCTCTCTCGCACGCTCCGAGCCACGAGCTGGCACAACACCCACGTCGTCGAGGAGGCCTCGTCGCTCGTCGATCTCGAAGGCGACATCGCGCTCTTCGCCGGGGGAGGGGCCGCGACGTCCGCCGCCAGGCTCGGGCTGCTCGACGAGGTGCGGCTCGTGGTGAACCCGGTGCTCCTCGGCGGCGGGACGCGGCTGTTCGATGGCGAGTACGCGAAGACCGCCCTCACGCTCGTCGACGACCGAAAGTTCGCTTCGGGAGCGCTAGTGCTCACCTATGCCGTCGCGCGCTGAGACAGGCGGGATCAGGTGTACCAGGTCGGCTCCGGGAGTTCGTTCAGCAGCGCGTACGCACCGACTTCGCGGCGCTTGTAGGCCACCGGATCGTGCAGTGAATGCGTGCGCAGGTTCCGCCAGAAACGGTCCAGGCCGTATTTCGTGGCGCTCGCGCGGGCGCCGGTCAGCTCGAAGATCTTCGAGCCGATTTCGAGGCCGGTATCGATCGCGCGCTGTTTGGCGGCCGCGACGAGGACCGCGACCTCTCCGCGGGCCTCGGGCGTCAGTTCCTCGCGCGGCGCGTGCAGCACGGCCGAAATCGCGGCTCCGGCCTTGTCCGCCAGCGCCTCCGCCGCCCACAGCTTCGACTGGAGATCGCCGTACCCGTCGAGGATGTACCACTCTTCGACGGCGGACGACTTGTCGTCGCCGCCGTACGGCCACGCGCGGGTGTGCTCACGTGTGTACTCCAGCGCGGTTTCCAGCGCTCCTTGCGCGATTCCGAGGTAGAAATTGGTGAACACCAGCTGGATCGCCGGGACGTTCAGCGTGTTGTAGGTCAAGGGGCGGAACTTCTTGTCGACGTAGCCCGCCGCGCTCGCCCACGGGACGCGCACGTCGGTGATGGTCACACTGCCCGATTCGGTGAGCCGCTGGCCGATGTTGTCCCAGTCGTCGTGGAAGACGATACCGTCCTGTTCGGACGGAACGATGGCGAAAACGTGCTCGTCCGTGCCTTCGAGGATTCCTTCGAGCACGGTCAGGTCGGAGACCTTGCTGCCGGTGGAGAACGACTTGTGTCCGTTGTAGACGATCTCGTCGCCGTCTTCGGTGATGGTCAGATCGGAGTCGCGGGGGTTGACCGCGCCGCCGAACAGGAGGTTGTTCCGCGTGTACAGTTCTTCGACCGCGGCGATCTGGTCGTCGGTCGCCACCAGGCGCGCGGCCCATGCCCAGAGGTAGTGGTAGCCGAGCAGCTGTCCGATCGAGCCGTCGCCGCGCGCGACCTCGCGGATCACGCGGTAGGCGGTCTCCCAGCTCTGGCCGCCGCCCCCGTGCCCGGCCGGGCCGAGCAGGGTCACCAGGCCGGAATCCTTGAGCAGTCGTACTTCCGCGTAGGGCGTTTCGTTCTTCCGGTCGCGTTCGGCGGCGTCCGCCGCGAGTTCGGTGGCGACCTCTTTCGCGGTGGCGAGCCATTCGGCGGTGGAGCGGACCCGGTGCTCGGTCGTGGTCATCCGTGAATTCCGTTCTGTGCGAGGGTGAACGGGTTTTCCGGGCAGGGCGCGGCGCCCGGAATTCCCGGGTGGTTTCCGAAAGGATTCAGGCCGTACAGAGCATGCGTCCGAGTAGAGCAGTGGCACTACGGGGTGTCAACGAACGTCCGCGCTCTGGGACCGGGCCCTCGCGCGCTCAGAACCAGTGCAGGCAGTGCGGTGAACGTTCGGTACGGAACAGAGCGTCCGCGAGCGGGGCCGCACCAGGGTGATGGGCCCGGACGCGCCCGGCCCGCACGAGCAGGCCTGGTGTGGTACCGCCGAGATAGATCGAGCCCAGGTCGCTCACGTCCAGGGACAGGTCGGGTTCCCGCTCCGTCGGGACGCAGTCCGCCTCGCCGCCCCGGATGGTGAGCAGGTACCGGCCGCGCTCGCCGAGCGCCGGGTCGTCGACGTCGAGGACGAGCTCGCCGTCGGTGGACCAGCCGCGTGCGGTGAGCGCGCGGGGCACGTCCAGGAGCCGCACCCAGAGCCAGTCCGTGTCGCCGCCGACCTCGCCGGCTCGGAAGTCTTCGAGCTGCCACCGAAGCGGGTGGTCGGGCGGGCAGTGCTTGAACACGACTTCGGTGATCAGGTCGTGTTCGAGCAGGAAACGGGCCAACGCCGTGGACACCTCGTCCTCGACGGCGATGGTCTCGTCGACCGTCAAGGTGCTGGGCTCGGTGAGTGAGTACGAGGCGTAGCCGTCCGGGACGCCGTCGGCATCGCGGTGCACGGCGATGTGGCGCGAGGCCCGGGAGATGGGCGGCTGCCCGGCGCCCAGAGACCACCAGCGGCGCGGACGCGACAGCGCGCCGGGCCGGGCGCGGCGATACCGGTCGTAGATCTCCTCCAGGAGTTCGCCGCACTCGGCCCGGCGCAGCACCTCGATCGAGCCACCGGCCGTTCCACCGGCGAACGCGGCCCGATGGCGCGGCACCGTCAGACGCCGGGTGTAGGTCGCCGGGCCGTAGCCGAACCGCCGGTAGATCAGCGCCTCCGACGCCAGCAGGACGGAGAGGAACTCGCCCCGCTCGCGGAACTCGGCGAGCTGATGCCGCATCATCGCGCTGAGCACACCTCGCCGCCGGTGCGAGGGCAGCACACCGACGGCGGTCACCCCGGCGACCGGGACGACCACGTCACCGGGCAGCGTGAGCTCGAAGGAGTACGCGGCGGCCGTGCCGACGGGCCGCCCGTCCTCGGTCAGCGCGAGCAGGCCGCGGTCCAGTTCGAGCGCGGACCAGGTCTCGCCCGCGCTGTCCGGGAAGCGGGCGAACGCGGTGAACATGGTATCGACGAAGACGTCGCGGTCGTCGGCGGTCGTGGAACGGATCTTCATCGCCACAGTGCATTGCCGTTCCCGCGTCGCGTCAAGCGATTTGCAGGTCGAGGAAGCCGGCGTACCGGCCACCGAGCCGGACCAGTTCGTCGTGGCCACCCTCCTCCACGACCCGGCCGTCGTCCAGGAACACCACGTGATCGGCTCGCTCGACGGTCCGCAGCCGATGCGCCACCATCACCACGGTCCGGCCGGCCATGAGCCGTTCTATCCCTTCGTGGACAGCCGTTTCGTTGACCGGATCCAGCGCCGACGTCACCTCGTCGAGTACCACGATCGGCGTGTCCTTCAGCAGCGCACGCGCGATCGAGACCCGCTGGCGTTCCCCGCCGGACAACAGCGCCCCGCCCTCGCCGACGTTCGCGGACCAGCCGCCGGGCAGCCGTTCGATCACCTCGTCCAGCCGGGCCGCCGTCGCGGCGGTGCGCACCTCGGCGTCGCCGGCGTCCGGACGGCCGAGCCGGATGTTCTCCTCGATCGTGCCGTCGAAGAGGTGGACGTCCTGGAAGACGATGGCGATCCGCGACATCAGGTCCTCGGTGCCCATCGCGCGGACGTCGACCCCGCCGACGCGCACCGCTCCCGAATCGACGTCGTGGAACCGGGCGAGCAGTTGCAGCACCGTGCTCTTCCCGGCTCCCGAAGGGCCGACGACGGCGAGCGTCTGTCCTTCGTGGACGGTCAGCGAGAGACCGTCGAGCACCGTTCGGCCGCCGCGGGCGAAGACGACGGACTCGAACTCGAGGTCGTGCCGGTCCGGCCGGACGGGCTCCGGCGGTTCCGGCAGCGGTTCGGTCCGCAGCAGCGCGTCCAGCCTCGCCAGCACCGAACGCGCGCCGCGGAGCTTGCCGCCGATGTCGGTCAGGGAGAGCAGCGGATCCGCGCAGCGCGCGGCCAGGACGAGGATCGCCACCACCTCGGGCGCCCCGATGCCCCCGCCGAGCGCGAGGAACGCGGCCAGCACCAGCAAGCCGGTGAACATCGCCTGCACCGTGAACGTCAGCCCCACGACACCGGGCAGCGCCGACAGCGTGGACCGGCGGTTCGCCCGCTGAAGGTCCCGCAGGGAGTCGTCGAGCGACCGGAATCGCTCCGCGGTCCGCCCACCCGCGCGCAGCACCGGCTGCGCTTGCAGATACTCGATGACCCGCCCGGTGGCCTCGTTCCCGCGTTCCGCGGCCTCCTCGTCGGCCGCGGCCATCGAACGGCCGGTCCGGACCTGGATGGCAGCCACGACCGGAACCGCGATCAGCGCGGCCAGCCCCAGCCGCCAGTCGAAGAGGAGGATCACGAACACGATCGTCAGCGGGGTGACACACGCGGCGACGAACGGCGCCAGCAGATGCGCGATCACCCCCATCGCCTGCAGCACACCCGGTCCGGCCAGCGACGACACCTCTCCGACCCGTTTCCCGCCGTACCAGCCCATCGGCAGCCGGGCGAGATGATCGCCGAGCCGGTGGTACATGCCGCGCAGCAACGTCGTCCCGGCGCGGAAGCCGGCAAGATCGGCGCGGTACCGCAGGATCGCGAACACCGCGAAGGCCGCGCCGAACGCGATCAGCCATGGGACGGCGTCACCCGGCGTGCTCCCGAGCAGCGCGCGCAGCAACGGGACCAGCAACGCGTAGGACAGGCCTTCGACGATCGCGGTCGCCGTCATCAGTGTCACGGTGCGCCGCACCGGCGGAGCGTGGTCGGGGCCGAGGACGCTCAGCAACATCCGGATCATCGAGGTTCCCCCAGTGGTTCGGCGGAACGGTGGGAACGCCAGAAGGCGGCGAACCTCCCGTTCCGCGCCAGCAGATCCGCGGGTTTCCCGCGTTCGGTGACGACGCCGTTCTCCAGCAGTACGACGGTGTCGGCGTCGACGACCGTCTCCAAGCGATGGGCGATGACCAGGACCGTCCGGTCGGCGCGCGCCGTGGTCAGTGCCCGCCGCACGGCCAGCTCGGTCCGCGGATCGGCGAACGCGGTGGCCTCGTCGAGCACCAGCACCGGAGTGTCGGCGAGCAACGCACGGGCCAGCGAGATCCGCTGCGCTTCGCCACCCGACAGCCCGGTTTCCTCGTGCAGCACCGTTTCGTAGCCTCGCGGCAGCTCCATGATGCGGTCGTGGATCTGCGCGAGCCGGGCGGCACGTACGACGTCTTCGCGATCGGCGTGCGGCACGGCGAGCGCGATGTTGTCCGCGACCGACGCGCGCAGCAGGCGGACGTCCTGGAACACGAAGGAGACCTTGCGGTACAGCTCCCGGCTGCCGATCTCACGCAGATCGACGCCGCCCAGCAGCACCGAACCGTCCGTCGGGTCGAAGAACCGCGGCAGCAGAGTGACCAAAGTGGACTTCCCGCCGCCGGACGGTCCGACGAGCGCGGTGACCGTGCCGGGTTCGAGCACCAGATCGATCCCGCGCAGGACCTCGCGGCCGGCCTCGTAGCCGAACCGGACGCCGCGCAGCTCCACCCGATGGCCTCGCGGCGAAACGGGATCCGACGGCTCCGGCAGTGACGGCACCCCGAGCACTTCACGGATCCGGCCGGTCGCGCGACGGGCGGCCTGGAGTTCGTCGAAGCCGTGGCCGAGCGCGGCGACGGGTGCGGTCAAGCCAAGGCCGAGCACCAGGAACGGCAGGAGATCGACGGGGGCGAGGCCGCCGCCGGTGATCAGGAGCGTGCCGCCGACCAGGACCACCAGCAGGACGAACGGCGGTGACAGGGCCAGCTGCATCCCCGCGGCCGGCCCGGCCATGCCGTGCACCCACCGGGTGAACGTGGCGACGAAGGCGTCCGCCGCGGTGCGGAACCTGCGATGGGCGCGGCCCGTGCCGCCGAACGCCTTGACCACGGCGATGCCCTGGACGAATTCGACGACCGAATCCGAGATCCCCGCCATGCCCCGGTCGAACTCCTCCTGCTCGCGCAGCCGGGAGGGCGTCATCATCAGCGGGACCATGGCCACCGCCAGCACCACCGGGATCAGCGTGATCAGGGTGAGCCGCCAGTCGATGGTGAGCAGGTAGACCAGCGACACCAGCGGGGCGACGAAGGCCGACACGAGCTCGCCGGGGGTGTGGGCGATGAACGGGTGGACGGCCCCGACGTCCTCGCCGACGACCTTGGCCAGTTCACCGGTGCGGCGGCTCGAGAACCAGCCGATCGGCACTCGGCCCAGGCGTTCGGCCAGCAGGCGGCGGAAGGTGAGCTGGACCCGGCCGTCGAGCAGATGCCCGATCCCGGACGACGCGGCCGTGAGCACCAGCCGGACGAACATCCCGGCCGCGCCCAGGAAGACCGCGGTCCAGACCCGGCTTTCGTCGACGGGTCCGGGCGTCAGCAGCGCCCTGCCCAGTTCGACGACCGCGAGCAGCGGCGCCAACCCCGAGATGGCGCCGATGACCTGAAGGACGACCACCGCGGTGAAACTCCCGGCGAACGGGCGCAGCAACCGGACCGCCGTGGGGGCCGTCATGACGAGGCCAGCGCGCGCCGCAGGACGCAGCCGAGTTCGTCGATCTGACGGCGGGAGACCTCGGCGGACAGGATGGCCTGCGACCCGTGGAACGTGCCCGCCCACTGGTGCAGCTCGACCGAAACCCCCGCCCGCAGCAGCCGGAGGGCGTACTCGATGTTCTCGTCGCGATTGGGACAGAACTCGGCGGAGGCCACGTACGCGGGCGGCAGCCCGGAGAGGTCGGTGGCCCGCGACGGGGCGGCATACGGTGAAGGCGCGGGCTTTCCGTCCAGGTAATGCCCCCACGCGGCGGTGATCTTGGCGCGGTTCATCCACGGTGTGTCGGTGAAGTTCCGCGCCGACCACGACTCCTGCCGGTCGTCGAGCCCCGGCTGGTTGAGCAGCTGGAAGCAGATCCGCGGGCCGCCTTCGTCGCGGGCCCGCAGTGCCGTCGCCGCCGCGAGGCCGCCGCCCGCGCTGTGCCCGCCGACCGCGATCCGGCCGGGGTCGACGCCGAGTTCGGCCGCGTGCTCGGCCGTCCAGTTCAGCACGGCGTAGACGTCGTCGAACGCGGCGGGGAACGGGTTTTCCGGTGCCAGCCGGTACTCGACGGAGATCACCGTCGCTTCGGAGGCCTCGGCGAGCCGTGCCGCCCAAGGATGTTCGGTCGCCAGATTGCCCATGACCCAGCCGCCGCCGTGCAGCCAGATGATGGCGCCCTGTGCCTCACGCGGCCGGTAGATCCGGATCGGGACGCCGGGATCACCGGGCACCGTCCGGTCTTCGACCTCCATCTCCGACGTGTCGGGCTGCGGCACGGACGTGGCCAGCTTCGCGAAGCTCTCGCGGTCCGCGACCGGGTCGTCGAGTTTCGCCTTCGGGAAGAGGGCGATGAAGGCTTCGAGTTCGGGATCCATGACCACGATCCTTCCGGCTCCTTGGCCGGAGGGCGGCCGCCATCCGTCGCGGGTAACCGGCCCTTCGCGCGACGATCGCCGCGTACGCTCGCGGGTATGGAGGCACTGGCCGCACGGTTGTCGCATCTCGATCCCGACGTCGAGGGCGCGATCCGGGTCGTGATGTTCTACGACACCCTGATGCGGCGGCGGGTCGACCTCCCCGCCCTCGCGCGCGCCACCGCGGGGCTGGCGGCATGCGTGGCGGGGATCCGGCTCCACAGCACGGGACGCACCCTCCGCATGGCTCCCGACGGCCGCGAAGCCGCTCCCGCTTCCGCACCGGCGTCCATCACGATGGCGATCACCCTCGACGACGAGGAGATCGGCACGGTGTGGCTGGAACGCGAGGGAGCACCCGTCGACCTCGACGAAGCGGTGCTGGACCGGCTCGCGATCGCCGTGGCGACGGTCGTCGAACGATACGGGCCCGCGCGGACCACCATGGCCGATCCGGCGCTGGTGGAACTCGTGATCAGCTCCGCCGGCGACGACGCCGCGAGGAGCAGGGCGTTGCGGCTGCTGGGTTTCCCCGCCGACGCGCCGATCAGGGTGGTCGCCGTCCGGTCGGAGCTCCCGCTCGAGAAGATCGGGAGCCGGATCTGCCCCGGCCGCCCGGTGAAGGCCGCGTCCCTCACCGACGTCGGCATCATCCTCGCCACCGCGGTGGACGCGGACCGCTTTCCCGAGGACGTCCGGGCGGGGATCGGTGAGACCGAATGCCCGCACAGGTCCTGGCAGGACGCCAGGACGGCCTTGCGGTTCACGACCGCGCGCCGCCCGGTGATCCACTACGGCGAACTCGGGGCGCTGGCGTTGCTCGCCCGGATCCCGGAGGAGGACACGCGGGCCAACGCCGACGTCGTCGCGATCTCGAAGCTGGCGGCGGATCCCGAGGACCTGCGGACGCTGGACGCCTACTGCGCCACGGGTTCGGTGCGCCAGGCCGCCGATTCCCTGCACCTGCACCACAGCAGCGTCGCGCGACGGCTGACCCAGATCGGCAAGAGCCTGGCCGTCGATCTCACCGATCCGCTCGGGCTGACCAGGGCGAGGCTCGCCCTCACCGCGTGGCGGCTGCTCGGCGAGTGACTACCTAATGATCTTCGCCGGGTACTCAAAGATCGCCGCCGTCCGTCACGGAAATAAATAGGTAGCCCGCGCGAACTTTCGTCGGTTTCCGGGTTCCCTTGGCACGACACAGAATCAGCGCGTTCGTCCCCACTGAAGCGGCCGGATCCCCGCCGCAGAAATGAGTCGGAACATGCGACTGCGCTCTCTTGTCCTGCTCGCCGGCACCGCCTTCATGGCGTTGCTCGGCTCGACCGCCCCCGCCGCGACCGCCGCCGAGCCCTCGGGCGCGCAGCCGATGATCATCGGTGGCCAGTACGCGCAGAGCGGTCCGTGGGCGGCCCGGCTGTTCGTGAACGGCCAGCAGAACTGCAGCGCGACGATCATCGCGCCGCAGTACATCCTGACCGCCAAGCACTGTGTCGCCGGCAGCGGCAGCTACACGTTCCGGATCGGCAGCCTCGACCAGCAGAGCGGCGGCACCATGGCCACCGCGGCGAGCATCACCCGCCACTCGGGCGCGGACCTCGCCATCGTCCGGCTGACCAGCTCGGTCAACGCCACCTATGCGCCGCTCGGCACCACGAGCAACGTCGCGGTCGGCCAGAACGTCCAGGTCTACGGCTGGGGCGCGACCAGCCAGTGCGGTTCGGAGATCAACTGCCAGTCCCGTTACCTGAAGGTCGCCACCGTCCGGGTCAACTCGGTCAACTGCAGTGACTACAACGGCGGTGTCGCGGTCTGTGCGAACCGTGTCGACGGTATCACCGCGGGCGGTGACTCGGGCGGCCCGATGTTCTCCGGCGGCCGCCAGGTCGGCGTCGCTTCGACCAGTGACCGGTCGAACAACACCGCCTACACCAACATCACCCGTTACCGCAGCTGGATCCAGCAGATCGCCGGCGTCTGACCGCTCGTGAGTGGTAAGGACGGTTCTAACCGTCCTTACCACTCACGAGACCTAGCACGCTCCCGCCGCCCCCTATTTGTCAAATGACAATCACCCTCTAGGCCGATCGACGCGATAATGTGGCGGTCGGCGCCGGTTGGTCGGCGCCATGGACCTTGGGAGGGGGCCAGTGGCGCGACCGACGCGGGCTCTCGACCGCACGATCGTCGTGGTGGACGTCGTGGGGTTCACCGCGCCGGATCGCAACCCGCTCGACAGGCTCGCCGTCCATCAAGGCATGTACGAAGTGCTGAAGACGGCCTTCGCCGACAGCGGCATCGACTTCGATTCCTGCGCGCACGAAGATCGCGGAGACGGCGTACTGGTCCTTCTGCCACCAGGAACGACGAAAAGCCTCGTCGCCGACCTGCTGCCGGACCGGATCGCGGTCGCGCTCCGCCGGTACAACCACACGCGGACACCGCAGGCGCAAATGCGGCTCCGGGTGAGCCTCAACTCCGGCGAAGTGATCGACGACGGCAACGGGTGGGTCGGTGAAGCGGTCGACATCGCCTTCCGCATTCTGGACGCGCAACAGGCGAAGGACGCGTTCGCGGAATCCGGCCGGATGATCGCGTTCATCTGTTCGCAGCGTTTTTTCACCGACGTCATCGAAAAGGATCCGGGCCTGTTGCCCGAGTCGTACCATCCGATACCCGTTTCGGTGAAGACCTTCACCGGAACGGCTTATCTGCGACTGCACGGAGAAGTCACCGTGGCGGTCGCCGGATCTCCTGAGCCGGCGGTGGTGGTGGCCGCCGAAGACCTTTTCCTGGCCGATCTGAACAGTGCCGTTCTCGATTTGGTCCCCCGCAAGGATCTGGTCGGCCTGCACCGGCGGCTGATCGGGCTGGAAGTCCCCCATCTGGCGGTTCTGGTGAGCCGCGCGCTCGGCCCCGCGGTCCCGTTGCCGCGGCTGGAAGGCGTCACCGACGCGTGGGGCGCTTTCCAGTTGCTCGCCGACTTCAACGCGGGCCCGGACGGTGTGCCTCCGGCAATCACCTTCCTGGTCCTCCTGGCGGAAAACGTGGTGGGCGAGCCGGCGGCCATGATCGCGAGCTGGATCGGTGACCAGGCCCGGTCACTGCGGCTCGGCCCCGCCCTCGTGCACCAGCGGCAGAGCAGGCCGCCGATCCCGGAGCGGCCCCACCTGCATCTGATGATCATGCTCGAACCGGTTTCCGGGGATCCGACTCGGTGCACGCTCGCCTTCTGGCGGCAGGACGATCCGGAGGTTTGGCCGCCGTCGCTCGGTGGAGTGCGCGAAATCGGGATAGACGAGGTCGAGTTCAGGGTCGACGACGTCATCTTGGAGACTGAAGGAGTCTGGTCCGGCCAGAGCGTGTCGGCGTCGGTGGAATTCCTGCTGCCGAGGACGTTGATCAATTTGCCCGTGCAGCGCTGGGCGAAGGAACATGAGACCGGCCATCCCCAGCCGTTGCGCTACGGGTACCGGCTCGGAATACGGTCGTTGGAGAGGATGCGGGCGAAGCATTGGCATCGCGCATGGCACGTTCGCTGGGATTCGATGGTGAAGGACCCCGCCGCCGACCGGCTGCACTATTCCGGCCGCGCGGAGTTCGAGGATCACCCGATCGACGCCATCCTCAGCGACGATCACTGGGTCGGTCTGGTATTGGCGAAACCCCCGGCGCCCCAAGCGGAACGGGGCGGCGCGCCGGACGAACTGACGAGCGCGCTCCGCAGCGGGCTTCCGGTGGTGCTCTGGCATCCGGACGCCGAGCCGGAGAACCTGCGCGAGTTGCTCGACTGGGTATTGGCCGCGGACAGCGGTTTTATCGAACTCCCGGATCGTCGCAAACTGGCGAATTCGGGTGCGGCGGTACCGTTCAAGAATTCTCTGGCTCACGATCTGGTGGTAATGTGGGACGACCCGAAACGTGTGATCGTTCTGGACCAGCCGTTGATCCCGACTCGACTGTAAGGGGACGCCGCGGATGAGCGGGAACGATCAGGACGCGGCCGTGAGCGGCCGGACGCCGCATATCGACGCACCCGATTGGTGGATCTACCGGGGCACCGGCAGGCCCATTCACGACATCGATCTCGCGCAGCTGCTGCCGGCGCCGCCGCCGTGGCGTTCGTATCGCGGAGACCCGCCACCGGAGAACGACGTGCCGCCGCCGGATGACGGCGAAGCGGAGCGCCGTCTCGGCACCGCGTTCACGCTTTCGGAGCTGACCGTCGACGCCGGCCAGCTGAACATGGTCAACGCCGCCCTGTTCCTGCGCCGTCCGTTGCTGGTCACCGGAAACCCGGGCACCGGGAAGTCCAGCCTCGCGTACCGGATCGCCAGGGAGCTCGGCCTCGGCAGGGTGCTGCGCTGGGCGATCACCAGCAACACCGCGCTGGGTTCGGGGCTGTACGGCTACGACGCGATCGGCCGGGTCCAGGCCGCGGCGACCAGCCAGGCGCAGCGCGGCGGCGAGGCGGAAGAGCCGCCGATCGGTGATTTCGTCCGCCTCGGCCCGCTGGGCACCGCTTTTCTCCCGAGCAGGCTGCCGCGGGTACTGCTGATCGACGAGCTGGACAAATCCGAGGCGGATCTGCCCAACGATCTGTTGTCGATCTTCGAAGACGGCGAATTCACCATCGAAGAATTGGCGCGCGTGCGCAACCGGCAGCCCGAAGTCACCGTGCACACCGCCGACTCGCAGCGCACCGCGATGGTCCGGGACGGCCGGATCGCCTGCCACGCCTTCCCGATCGTCATCATGACCAGCAACGGGGAACGCGAGTTCCCGCCCGCCTTTCTGCGTCGCTGCCTGCAATTGCGGATCGAGAACCCGGACGAGGAGCAGCTCGCCGCGATCGTGGCCGGCCATCTGGTCGGCGAGAACGGCGAACACCGGGACAGGCTCATCCGGGAATTCGCCGAACGGAGCAAGGCGGAAGGCGGTCTCCCCACCGACAGACTGCTCGACGCCGTCTATCTCGCGACGTCGGGCGCGTACCAGCCGGATCAGGAGGCATGGCCGCGGCTGGTGGACGCCCTCTGGCAACGACTGACGGTGCGGTGACATGGCCGGGCCGGGCGGTGTGTCCGACTCGCGTTCCGCCTCGGTGGCGGAGCGGATCGCGTTCGAGGACCTGAGCTGGACGGACGTGGCCGACATCGTATGGCTGGCCGCGGCCATTTCGCCGCGGCGGACGGTCGAGGAAGCCGATCCGGCCGACGAGCCTCCGGAGAAAGTGCGGATCCGCAACGCGCCAGCCGAACGTGGGGAAGGCCTGGAACCGCCGGAGCCACGGCCGTCCAGGATCGCGGACGCCGGGGCGCCCGCCGAGGACGAAGGCCGGGTCGTCGCGATCGAGGCCGTGCGCGGGGAGCTGCCCGAACCCGCGGTGGACGGCACCGGGCCCGGGGGAGTGGTACTCCTCGAATCGCTGGAGTACTTCCGCGCGCTGAGATCGCTGAAACGGGAGACGGTCTCGCGGCGACACAACAACGTGGTCCTGGACGAAGTGGCGACCGCCGTCCGGGTCGCGGAGACCGGCCGGTGGTGGCCGGTCACCCGATCGAGAAAAGAGCGCTGGCTCGACCTGACGCTCGTCCTCGACAACGGTCCCTCGATGGCCTTGTGGCGGCCGAGGGTGTCGGCGTTCGTCGAACTGCTCCGGCAGGTCGGTGCCTTCCGCACCATCCAGGTCCGGCTGCTGGAAACCGCGAAGGACAACGAAGACGGCCTCGTTCTTCGTGGTGGCACGCCGGGCGCGCCCGCCCGTGACCCGGACGAGATCCTGGATTCTTCGGGGCGGCGGGTCGTCTTGCTGGTGACCGACGGGGTCGGGGATGCCTGGCAGCACAGGGACGCGCTGTACCCGATGCTCGCCCGATGGGGCAGAAGGATGCCGGTGAGCGTCGTCCACCTGTTGCCGCCCTGGCTGTGGGGCCGGTGCGGGATGGAGCCGCACAAGGCGTCGCTCTGCGTCCCGAACGCGTTGGCGCCCAACAGCCGATGGGGTTACGACCTCGCGGACGCCTGGCTCGAACCCGGCGCGGAAACGCCCGGCCACGTAGTCCCCGTGCCGGTGCTCGAACTGCGGCCGCGGTCGATGGGCTGGTGGGCCGGACTGATGACCGGCGAAGACGCCGGCGCCGCCGAAGGAACGGTCATCCTCGCCACGGAACGGATTTCCGATTCCGCCGCCCGGCCGGTGACTTTGTCACCCGCCGAAAGAGTGCACAGATTCCGCAGTGTTGCGTCGCCGCCGGCGCTACGGTTGGCGCAGTTGCTCGCGGCGGTACCGGTCCGGCTCGACGTCGCGAAGCTGGTGGGACAACGGTTCGTGCCGGAAGCGGGTGTGGAGCACCTCCTCGAACTTTTGCTTTCGGGGATGATGTACGCTCCCGCACTCAGGGAGGGTGAGTCCACTTGGGACACCGACGGGGTCTTCGCTTTTCCCGAGGCAGTCCGGGAATTGCTGCTCAGCGGCGCGCGACGGTCGGAAACGGCCAGCGTCGTCCGAGTGGCCGCCACCCATTTCGGTGACCGGATCAGGTTGCTCGGTCACCTCCGGGACGCCATCGCCGACCCGAACAACACACCGGATCCAGACCTCACCCGCGAGTCCCCGGCCGATGTGGAATTGGAAGGCGCGCTCATGCGCGCGCTTTCCGGACCGTACCTGTCCCGGGCCGACCGGCTGCGGAACGCGGTACGAGGCCGGGGTCTCGCCGAATTCGACTCTGAATCACTAAAGAAGGCTGTGAGCACACAAATGCCTGAGACGGCCGAACGTCGACCTGCTTCGACACCTGTGCCACAGGGACGCTCGACTCATCTCAGCGAGTCCGACGCGAACGAACCGACGACCAGGATCGTCCATCCTTCGGCGGCGGACAGTTCCCGGCATTTCCCCGACCGCCAGCCCGAAGACCCGCCGCTCATCTTCGGGAACGTACCGCCGCGGAACCCCAATTTCACCGGCCGCGACGAACTGCTCGACCAGCTCACCAAACGGTTGAGCAGCGGTACCACCGCCGTGCTCCCTTCGGCGCTGCACGGTCTCGGCGGTATCGGCAAGACCCAGATGGCCACCGAGTACATCTACCGGCACCTCCATGACTACGACCTCGTCTGGTGGATCGACGCCGCGCACACGACCCAGATCCGCGCCGGTCTCACCGAACTCGCCACGATGCTCGGCCTGCAGGGCGCGGCCGAGGCCAGCGTCGCGGTCCCGGCGGTCATCGAGGCGCTTCGGACCGGACGGCCGTTCCGCCGCTGGCTCCTGGTCTTCGACGCCGCGGAGAGCCCGGACACCGTACTGCCGTTCTTCCCGCGCAACGGTCCGGGCGAAATCCTGATCACCTCGCGGAACTCCGACTGGGCGGGCATCGCGCGCCCGCTGGAACTGGCGGTGTTCAAACGCGAGGAAAGCGTCGAGCTGCTCGGCCGCCGAGGTCCGGAGATCGACCCGGACGACGCCGACGAACTCGCCGAAAAGCTCGGCGATCTACCGTTGGCTGTGGAACAGGCGGCGGCCTGGCGCGCGGTGACCGGGATGCCGGTGCAGGAGTATCTGCGCCTGTTCGACGAGTCGGTCGAGGAAATCCTCGACACCGCCTCGGCCCCCGACAACGAGGTGTCCGTCGCCGCGGCCTGGAACGTTTCGTTCGAGGAATTGAAGACCCGCAACCCCGCCGCGCATCAGATCCTGCACATCTGCGCCTTCTTCTCGCCGGAGCCGATTTCGCGTGATCTGCTCACCGGGGTCAACCGAGTGTCGATCTCCCCGGAGCTCGACGCGGCCCTGCGCGATCCGATCAAGCTCGCGCGGGCCATCCGGGACATCAACCGGTACGGCCTCGCGAAGATCGACCACGGCAACAACACCCTCCAGCTGCACCGGCTCGTCCAGCTGGTCCTGCGCAACCGGGTCATGGCCCGGCAGGTGCACGCGCGGATGCAGCACGGTGCCCATCAGCTGCTGGCCGCGCTGGATCCGAACGACCCCGAGTCGAGCAGGCACTGGGCGCGCTACCGCGAACTGCTGCCGCACGCCTACGCGGCGAACGTGCTGGACTGCGACGACGACTGGCCGCGTCAGCTCTACATCAACCTGATGCGCTATCTGTTCGAGTACGGCGACCACGAGGAGGCCGCCCGGCTCGGTCTCGAAGCGCGGAAGCGGTTCACCGACGCCCTCGGCCCGACACATCCGCAGACTCTCGAAGTCTCGTCGAGGCTGGGGCTCTATCTGTGGGCGATCGGCCGGTACTCCGAAGCCGCGGAGCTCAATCAGCGCACTCTCGCGCTGCGCCTTCAGGTGTCCGGCGAGGAGAACGAGGAGACGTTCGCACTCCAGCGGAACATCACGATCGACCTGCGGGCGCAGGGCGACTTCGCGGCGTCGACCGAACTAAGCGAAGAGGTCTACCAGAAGTCCAAGCGCATGTTCGGCGAGGACGACCCGGAGACCCTCAACGCCGCGTACCAGCACGCCATCAGCCTCCGGTTGGCCGGCGCCTACCGCGCCGCCGCGGAACTGGACCAGGAGACCCTCCGGCGCCGGATCGAGGTCCTCGGCCGAGATCACGTCCGCACCTTCAGCGTCAACGCTTCCTTGATCGTGGACCTGCGCGAGGCGGGGGACTACGGCCAGGCCCGGGTGCAGCAGGAAAGGCTCACGGAGAATTTCCACGCGCGCTTCGGCCTGGACCAGCTGGACAGCGCGACCCATTCGTTCCTGCTTGCCGTGACCCGGCGGAAGGACGGCGACCATCCGGGCGCGCTCGGCTTGTCCACGGAAGCCCTCAAGAGATTCCGGCTCGCCTACGGTGACGACCACTCCGTCACGATGGGCTGTGCTCTCGCCCATTCGCTCGATCTTCGTCACTCGGGTGACTTGGCCGCGGCCAAGCGGCTCGGTGAGGAGACCTTCGAGCGATACCGGAGCGGGCTCGGCGAGCATCACCCGCACACCCTCGTCGCCAATGTCGACCTGGCGGTCACCTTGCGGCTCATGGGCGACGTCGAGGGCGCCCGCATCCTCGACGAGCGCGCCCTCGAGCAGTTCCGGGCAGGCATCGGCCCGGACCACCCCTACGCCGTCGCGGCCACGATCAACCTGGCGAGTGATCTGGCGGCACTGGGTGAGTTCGACCGGGCGGTGGAACTGGGACGGGACGCGGTCGAGCGCGGTACGCAGGTGCTCGGCGAAGATCATCCGACGGTACTGGCGGCGTCCTTCAACCTCGGACTGGATCTGGCCGCGCTCGGGCGGACGGACGAGGCCGCACCGTTCCGCGACCCGATCCTGGTGCGGTACCGCAGGGTCCTCGGTGAGGCACACCCCGGAACGCAGGCGGCGGGCCGTGGTGCCCGCGCCAACTGCGACATCGACCCGATCCTGATGTGAGTCAGCCCGGAACGAGTTGCCCGATCCAGGCGGCGAGCTGTTCCACGGTCGGTGGTCGTGGAACGGCTCGCAAGAGCCGATGTACGGCCCGGACGAGTTCGGGGCAGTGCAGCAGGGCGCGGGCGGCGGGATGCGGGCCTCGGGCGGCGAGCGCGAGGCCCAAGCCGACCAGGGAATTCGGCCGGTCGGGATCCGTGGCGAGTTCCCGCCGGTAAGCCTGGATCGCTTCGAGGAAGTCGCCCGCGGTGTAGGCGAGATCCGCGGCGGTGGCGCCAGGTACCGCCGGCGCTCGGCCGTCCGGCGAGAGCGTCGTACCGCCGACGGCCAGCCTGATCAGATCCGTTCTGGCGTGGGACCAGGCTCCGTCCGGTACCGGCGTCGGGGGTAGGTCCGGGGCGTCGAGGGTTATCGGTGGCCTCGGTCGTCCGGCGAGCCAGGCCGCCGCCAGTTCGGTGACCACGGACGGCTCCGGCCGAAGGTGACGGACCCGCCAGCCGGCGAGGTGATCCCGGCCGGCGGCCGCGGCCAGTTCGCCGGCCTCCGCCGGTACGGGTTCGGCCTGCCAGGGGCCGAGGCGTTCGGCGATGTCATCGAGGAACCGGCGCCCGGCGCCGGTCAAGGTCGAGTCCGCGCGCAGGACCCGCAGGGTGCGCCACGTCTGCTCGCGCCAGAACGCGAACTCGAAGCCTGAGCGCCGAGGGCATTCACCGGCTTGTGCCAGTGCACGCCAGAACGCGGTGACCCCGAAGAACGCGTAGACCCCTTGCAGGGCACCGCTCACGGGCCGTGGATCATCCCGCCAGGTCACGTAGATCCGTTCACTGGGATCCGGCTCGTACAACTCGACCAGATGCAGCAGCCCGCCGAGCACGATGTGCTGGAACTCGTGAATCAAGGACTCCGCGAGGGACGCGCCGTCGGCGGGCAGGCCGACCACCGCGCTGCCGAACGCCTCCCCGGTCGACGCGCTCGGATTCCGGAAGAGCACCTGGGGTTTCGGTACCAAGGACGCGAGCCCCATGGGCATGATGCGGGCCAGGCCGGGGAGATGGGCGGCGATCAGGCGGCAGGCCTCGTCGATCAGCCGTTGCCAATCCGCCAATTCCCTGTCCGGCACCCTTTCGGGTGGGATCGGTTCGTAAAGTCCGCGGTAGGGGTCGAGATCGTCCAGCAACAGGGAGAACCGGTGTGGGCCGACGTGGCTCCGCACCCGGCGGATTCCCCACCAGCCCGGGGCGTCGGCGTCGGGTGAGCCGGGCAGGCTGACCGTCGTTTCGGCGTTCGAGACGAGGTAGTGGCCTTTCTCGGCTCGCACGATGGCTGAGGAAAACGCCACGGTGCCAGGAAATCTGGCCATGCCGAGGGAGGGGAGCATGGCGTTGCCGTGCCAGGCCGGGATGGTGGTTTCGAAGTCGAGCTCCGCGCGGATCGCCGCGGCCGCCGCGATCGCATGCGCGTGGCCCAGATGCATCCACAAAGGACCGACGCCGTCGATCCCGTCGCGCAGCAGACGAGTCGTGTAACCCGCCCAGCTTCCCGTGTACGGGTTGCTGAGCATCCGGTTCACCGCGCGAGGTGCTCGTGCTTCGGCACGTGCGAGGAGTTCCCAAGCGGAATCCAGCGGAGGCAGGGGACCCGAATGGCCCGGTAGCTTCGTGGCCTCGGTCAGCAACGCGTGGATCAGCAGCTTGCGACGGCTTCGCTCGGCCCGCCGCAACCGCCGGGCCATGTCCTCGTCACCGTCGAGGCGCGCCAGCGCGTCGAAGTCCCGCCATGACAACCGGTGGAACGCGGGGCGAGTCTCGGCGGGCGGCGGCATCAGTCGATGCGCTCGCCGCCCGAACCATTGCTGCTTCTGTAGCGCGCGTGGAGACGTCGGGTGCGTTCGACGACGTGGAGCGCGGATTGGCGGAAGGCTTCGTCGTCCAGCTCCCGTAGCGCGGTGAAGGAGACCGCGTCGAGATCGATCAACGCCGATTCGATGTCCGGTTCGGTGCTCGCCGAGAAAGAACTCATCGTGCCGATTCCCTCCACCCCGTGAAACGGTTGCGAGAGTTGAACCTCGACAAGGATAGCCGAGATTTCGTGACCGATCAGGCCTCGGCGGGCGGTGGTGGCCGCCCGGCCGCCAATTCCCGCAATGCGCGAGGGCGGGTGATCGTGACGCGCTGACGTGCGGTGCGTACGACTCCCAGCCGCCGGAGTTCTTCGAGTCCCCGGATCAGGGTGCTGCGCGAAACACGCGCGAAGCCCGCCAATTCCCCTTGGTTGAACCGGAGATCGACCTGGCGGCCGTCCGTCCAGTCGACGGCGTGTTGCAGCGCGAGCTCCAGGAGGACCGCGGCGAGGCGTTGCGGGAAGTCCGGGCCGCCCGCTTCGAGCCGAAGCCTGTCGGATTGCTGCAGCCGGATCGCCGCGGTGCGGAAGATCTCTTCGGCGATTCGCGGCCGGTCTCGCAGGACGCCGAGGAACTTCTCCCGCGGCACGACGAGGGTGCGCACCTCGTCGATCGCCGACATGGTGGCGGACCGGGGGAGGCCGCTGATCGGGGCCAGTTCGCCCACGATCTCCGCCGGGCCGCGGGCGGCGAGCGGCGCGTCCTCGCCGCGATAGTTGGTGGCGCTGATCTTCACCCAGCCGTCGAGGACGACGAACATGCTGGTGGGCGGGCTGCCCTGGAGGGCGAGGATCTGGCCGGGCCGCCACACCTTCACGTGGCCTGCCTGCCGGAGGGCGGACTGCTCCGCGGGGGTCAACCGGCCCCAGGTTCCGAAGCCCCCGTGGTCACCCGTTGCGGAACCGGTCATCCTGGCCCTCCGGATCGCGGGGGGCCGGATTCGCGCTGTGTTCCATTTGACGCATCAGCCACTCCCCCGACTCGTCAGCATGGTCAGTGGGCAGAACGACCCGGAAGTTTCGCACCGCAACCGGCAATTGTGCCAGGCACGGGGTGACTTCACCAGGCCTCGGGCAGGCGACGGGGGAGGATGTCATGCGCAGCGCCGAAAGTGTCATGGGACGGCCGAAGGATCACCGGCGTGCGCCGGCCGTACCGAATCCGCGGACGCCCAAGGCGTTCGGCCGAAGACCGGCCTTCTTCGCGCCGCACCCGCCGCTGATGTCCGGCGGGTGGTATCAGGGCGACGACGAAGAGGTCGTCGGCCCGGGGCGGTATCCGGTTCCGCGTCCGCCCGCCAAATCGGTGAAGGTGGCGTTGGCGTGGGTGCTCTTTCTCGGCCCTTTGGGATTTTGTTACGTGTCACCCGTCGGCGGGCTGATCGCGACGGCGGCTTCGGTCACGGCGATCACCTTCGGCGGGTTCTCGCTGCTGGCCGCGATCTGGCCCGTCGTCATGGTGCTCGCGGTGGCGGCGTTGTCCGGCCGTCCGGACGGCGACACGAAATGACGTCCGCCCGGTTCCGGGCCGGATGAACCGGGTGGGGGACGCTCAAGGGGGGCGTCCCCCACCACGGTTTCCGCGCGGTTTCGTGTGACCGGATGGCCGACACGTCTGATCACGCGGGTCGGCCGGTTATGTCACCTCGGGCAGGGGAGCGGAACGGCTACGAAAGTCGTGTCTTGCTGCTCCGATCATGCAGCCCGCGGGCGGAACCCTTGAACCCGTCAGGTGCCTATGCTTCTATCTGCTCGATAGTCGCTGAAAAGGTGCAGTTTCGAACACTGTCGACCGGGTTCAACGCCACTCCGGGAGGGCTCCGTGCGTCGTCGTACCCTGCTGAAGGCCGCTGGCGCGGCTTCCGCCTTCACCTTGCTGCCGGCGAGCGTCCGGCAGGCGCTCGCCGCCGACGCGCCGACGGGCGGGCTCGACGTCATCGAGCATGTCGTCGTGTTCATGCAGGAGAACCGGTCGTTCGACCATTATCTGGGGACACTGCGCGGAGTGCGCGGTTTCGCTGACCCGGCCGCCATCAGGCTGCCGTCCGGAGCGTCGGTCTTCCAGCAGCCGGACGGCGCGGGAACGCTGCTGCCGTACGCCATCGACGACCAGTTCATGGCCGACGTCGACCACAGCTGGTCCGGCGGGCACCGGGCGTGGAACAAGGGCCGTCACGACGCGTGGCGCGCGGCCAAAGGGGTTCGCTCGCTGACCTATCACCGGCGTTCGGCGTTGCCGTTCTACCACGAACTGGCCGACGCGTTCACCGTCTGCGATGCCTACCACTGCTCGGAAATGGGACCGACCAACCCGAACCGGATGTACCTGTTCACCGGCAAACTCGGGTTCGAACCGGACGGCAAGACCCGCGCGATCGGCAATGACGCCTGGCAGAACCCGGGGCACACCGGCTACACCTGGAAGACCTACGCCGAGCGGCTCCAGTCCGCGGGCCGAAGCTGGCGGGTCTATCAGGAATGGGACAATTACGGCGACAATTCGCTGGACTATTTCAGCGGTTTCCTCGCCGTCGGCACCAAGGCCTTGTCGAAGGTGAAGGACTCCGCGGGCAAAGCGTTCCCGAAGCTCGAATACTTCTACTACGCCCTGGATTCGGCCTCGGCCGCCGAACGGGCCCGGCTGCTCGACGGCCTGGCCGCGGGCGTGGCCACGTTGACCGCGACCGAGCGCGCGCTCTACGACCGGGGTCTGGCCAGGGTCGCGCCGAAGCAGTTGCCGGTCGCCTTCAAGGCCGATGTCGACGCGGGCAGGCTGCCGTCGGTGTCGTGGATCGTCGCGCCGGAATCGCAGACCGAGCATCCCGCGTGGGGACCCAACACCGGGGCCGAACTGGTCAAGTCGATCCTCGACACCATCGCTTCCCGACCCGGCGTGTGGAACAAGACCCTGTTCCTGCTCACCTACGACGAGGACGGCGGCTTCTTCGACCACATGCCGCCGCCCGCGCCGCCTGCCACGGCCGACGAGGGCAAGAGTTCCGTGGACACGGCCGACGAATTCGTCTCCGGCGAACCGATCGGGCTGGGGGTGCGGGTGCCCATGTTCGTCATCTCGCCGTGGAGCCGGGGCGGGAAGGTGTGCTCGGAGGTCTTCGATCACACCTCCGTGCTGCGCTTCCTGGAGCAGTGGAGCGGTGTCGCCGAGCCGAACATTTCGCCGTGGCGGCGCACCGTGTGCGGCGACTTGACCTCGGCGCTGGACACCACCGCGCCGAACGCGACCTACCCGGCGCTGCCCGCGCCGGTGCCGACGAGCGGGCCGTGGAACACCCAGCCGCAGCCGCCTTCCGTGCAGAAGCTCCCGGTTCCGGAGACCGGCGTCCGGCCCGCGCGGCCCTTGCCCTATCAGCTGACGGTTTCCGGGCGGGTGACGGCCGAGCGGTTCTGGATCGACTTCGCCAACACCGGGACCGCGGGCGCTCATTTCTACGTGTACGCCAACGCGCACCGGACCGACGGGCCTTGGCGCTACACGCTCGGCGCGAACGCGACGCTCTCGGACTACTGGCAGGTGGGTACGCCGGACGGCGCCTACGACCTCACCGCGCACGGCCCCAACGGTTTCCTGCGGCGGTTCGCGGGCAACCGGATCACCGCGACCACCGGTGGCGCACCGAATCCGGAAGTGGTGCTGCGGCAGGGATCCGGCGTCGTGTACCTGCGGATGACCAATGCCGGCGCGGCGTGCGAGCTGACCGTGCGCACCGGCAACCGGGGTGGCGGACCGTGGACGTACACGGTCGCCCAAGGCGCGACGGTCGAGGACTGGTTCAGCACCGAAGGCGGCATGGGCGGCTGGTACGACCTGACCGTCCAGGGGCCGGACGGCTTCCTTCGCCGCTTCGCGGGACATGTCGAGACGGGCGCCGAGACCATCAGTGACCCGGTGATGGGTTCCGGGCCGCTCGCCGCCACCGTCCGCTCGGTCGACAGCCAGGAGACCGCGGGCGAATCCGGCGCCGCCGCGAACGCCGTCGACGGGAACCCCGCCACCCACTGGCACACCAAGTGGTCCGGCGGGGAAGACCCGCTGCCCCACGAGATCCAGCTCGATCTCGGCGCCGCCCGCACCGTCACGGGCCTGGCCTACCTGCCGCGTCAGGACGGTTCCGCCAACGGCCGCGTCGGCGCGTACGAGGTCCATCTGAGCGCCGATGGGTCGGCTTGGGGAAGTCCCGTGGCCACGGGCACCTTCGCCGACGACGCCGCCCGGAAGACACTGCGGTTCTGGCCTGCCCGGGCGCGCTTCGTGCGGTTCCGCGCCCTCACCGAGGCGGGCGGGCGCGGCCCGTGGACGGCCGCGGCGGAGGTCGTCCCGCTCGGCTGGACGTGACCCGAACCGGAACGCTCACTCCAGTGACGTGTCGCCGAAGTGTTCGAGCAGCAGTCGCAGGCCGCCGATCAGTTCGGCCCACTGCGCCGGTTTCAGCTCGGGCAGGAGGGCGGCTTCGTTCTCCAGGTGGAGCACGAAGACCTCGTCGACGACTTCGCGGCCCTTGGCGGTCAGCCGGATCTTGACCGAACGGCGGTCGTCGCTGTCGCGCACCCGCTCGACCAGCCCCTTGGCTTCCATGCGGTCGATCCGGTTCGTGATGGCCCCCGACGTGACCATCGCCGCCTTGAGCAGCGCGCCGGGCGTCAGGCCGTCGGCTTCGCCTGATCGGCGGAGGGTGGTGAGCACGTCGAACTCCCACGACTCCAGGTCGTGCCGCGCGTTGAACTCCTTGAGCTTGCGGTCGAGGATCCGGGAAAGCCGCTGAACCCGGCCGATCACTTCGGCGGGCCAGAGCTTGTCTTCGAGATCCGGCCGCTCGTGCCGCCACAACGCGATCACCGCGTCCACCGCGTCGGCCATGACATCCTCCGATCGTCTCAACGTTAAGAGACTTGACATTGACAGAAGTCGCTGGTGTTATCTCAACGTTGAGATTATCAGTGAGGAGACATCATGGCGATCATCGCCGAACGGCCGGTCGTTCCGGCCGGGCAGACCGCGAAACCCACGCTGCGGGACGCCGGGCTCGCCGCGCTGGCACCGGCCAGCTGGGGCACCGTGTACGTCGTCACCGCGACCCTGCTGCCCCCGGACCGGCCCCTGCTGGCCGCCGCGCTGCGGGCGCTCCCGGCCGGGTTGCTCCTGCTGGCGCTGACCAGGCGGCTCCCGCACGGATCCTGGTGGTGGAAGACGACGGTGCTCGGAACGCTGAACTTCGGCGCCTTCCTGCCGTTGATCTTCTTCGCCGCGTATCGCCTTCCCGGCGGTGTCGCCGCGACCCTCGGTGCGCTCCAACCACTGTTGGTCGCCTTGCTCGCGCTGCCGATGCTCCGCGTCCGGACACCGGCGCCGATCCTGTTCGCCTCGATCGCCGGTGCCGGTGGGGTCGCCCTGCTGACCCTTACGGCGGAAGCCCGCCTCGACCCGCTCGGCCTGGCCGCCATGTTCGCCGCCGTCGGGCTCATGGCCGTTTCCCTGATCCTGACCAAGAAATGGGGCCGCCCCGAGCATCCGCTGGCGATGACCGGCTGGCAGCTGACCCTCGGCGGGGTCGTCCTGGCCCCGGCGACGCTGCTTTTCGAAGGCCTCCCGGACTCGTTGACGACCGCGAACCTGCTCGGCTACGCCTACATCGGCATCGTCACCACCGCGCTGGCGTACCCGCTGTGGTTCCGCGGTATCGACCGGCTCGCGCCGGCGTCGGTCTCGCTGCTGACGCTGACCAATCCACTCGTCGCCACGGCCGCCGGATTCGTGGTGCTCGGCCAGACCCTCACCGGCTGGCAGCTCACCGGATTCGCCATCGCCCTCACGGCTTTGACGCTCAGCCAGACCCTCGCCCGCCCCAAGAACTGAGGGAGCGATACCCGAAGGTATAGCCGCGCTGCTCCACGCTGGTACGAAAGGGACGCGGTCGCGAACGCAGCGGAGTCTTATCGCGCCCGATCGTGCACTATCGGCCGGTGAATCACGCATTCCAGACTGGGAGTCCGGCGGAAAACCAGGAGGAATCATGACCGAGACCGTGACCACCCACAGCTTCGAAGCCGTTGAGGGAGAACAGAAACAGGAACTCCAGGTCCCTCATGACGCGAAGCGTGGCCGGTTCAAACTGCGCGGAGGGCAAGGAGGACACGGCAACGCGGATTCCGGCGGTCCCGGTCACGGGGCGGAAGTCGAGGCGACGGTGCCGGTCAAAGGCGGCGAAACACTGATGGTCGAGGTCGGGAAGCAGGCGGGGAGATCCGGCGGTACCGGATTCACCCACGGCGGGAGAGGCGGCTCCGGGGAAACCGATTCGGGCCGCAACGGCGGTGGCGGTGGAGGATCCAGCGCGGTCTGCCGCGGCTCCGTGCCCTTGATCGTGGCCGGTGGCGGAGGCGGGGCCGGCGGCGGATCGCTGGTTGGCCGCGGTGGCGACGGCGGCGCGGGGGACGTGAAGCCGCACAACGGCGACAAAGGCGAACGCGGAACGCTCGGTGTGGGCGGCGACGGCGGAGGCGGCGGAACCGCGAAGGCGTCCCAGGGCGACAACGGACAGGGCGCGCCCGGAGCGTCGACGGCCGGGGGCGGCGGGGGCGGCGGCGCGGGTTACGCGGTGAAGGGCGGCGGCGGAGGCGGGGGCGGCAAGTCGGGCACCAACGATTCGGCCGGAGGCGGCGGTGGCGCCGGCGCTTCCTACTACGTCGAGGGCGCGGTCGACGCGTCGATCCGCAAGACCGGTGCGAAGGGGCACGGAAAGGTCGAAGTGCTGGAGTGGCTCAAGAATTGAGCGTGAGGACGGCCCTCCCGGTCGGCGGGAGGGCCGTCCTCCGGCCTATTCCGTCCAGGTGACCGGCAACTCGTGGACGCCGTAGATGTTCATGTCGGTCTTGAGCCTGACCTCGTCCGCGGGGACGGCGAGCGCGAGCGTCGGGAAGCGGCGCAGCAATCCCTCGAAACCCGCCTTCATCTCGATCCGCGCCAGCTGCTGGCCGAGGCACTGGTGGACGCCGTGCCCGAAGGACAACAGGCCACGGGCGTTGCGGTGCAGGTCCAAGGCATCGGGGTCGTCGAACCGCCGCGGGTCACGGTTGGCGGCCAGCAGCGAGATGATGACGGTCGATCCGGCGCGGATCGTTTCCCCGCCGAGTTCCAGATCTTCCGTGGCGTAGCGGAAGAAGATGTCGGCGACGGACAGGTAGCGGAGCATTTCCTCGACGGCTCCGGGCAGAAGCTCCGCATCGGCACGCAGTTCGGCCAACTGTTCCGGGTGCTCCAGCAGCGCGAAGGTACCGAGCGACAGCATGTTCGCGGTGGTTTCGTGGCCCGCGAGCAGCAGCAGGAACGCGGCGCCCGCCAGCTCCTCGATGGTGAGGTCTTCGTGGCGGCCGAGGTCGGACAGGATGTCGTCGCCGGGCGTCTCGCGTTTGCGGGTGACCAGTTCGGTGAGGAACGTGTTCATCCCGATGAACGCGGCCATCTTCTCCTCCAGCGTCTGGTCCCTGACCATGAGCTGCGCGGAGTTGGCCTGGAAGCCTTCCCGGTCCTCGTAGGGGACGCCGAGCAGTTCGCAGATCACCAGCGACGGCACCGGCAGCGCGAACTCCTTGACCAGGTCGACCGGCGGGACCAGCGCGGCCATCGCGTCCAGCTGCCGTTCGGTGACCTCGACGATGTGCTCTTCGAGCTGCTTCATCCGCTTGACGGTGAAGGCGCCGGTGAGCCGCTTCCGCAACCGGCCGTGGTCCGGCGGGTCCATGGCGACGAACATGCCCGGCATCGGCGGGGACGGCTCGGTCTGGACGGGCATCCCCGGCGTCTCGTAGGGCGCGTGCAGGATGCCGATGTCCTGTCGCGAGCTGAACCGGGTGTCGGCCATCAGTTGCCGGACCTCGTCGTAGCCGGTGACGAGCCAGCCCTCGTGACCGTCGGGGAAGACCATGGGACTCACCGGGCGGGCATCGCGCAGCCGGGTGATCTCGCTGGGCGGGTCGAAGGGCCCGGCGTCGCGGTCCATCGGGAGGCCCTGCGGGACGGGAACCGTCTGAGTCATCGCTTCGCCTTTCGTGGTGGTTGTGCCACCACTGTGCCCGCGAGTACTGACATCGGGCTGACACGGCGCTGACACGACCCGTGTCAGCGCCGTGGCGGGGGCGTGTCAGCGCGCCCGCCCAGAGTGGTGCCCATGACAGACACAGCGATCGCGGTCTCGGGACTGCGAAAGACCTTCGGGGACAAGGTCGTGCTCGACGGTATCGACCTGGAAGTCCCCGCCGGCACCATTTTCTCCCTGCTCGGCCCGAACGGGGCGGGGAAGACGACGACGGTGAACCTGCTGACCACGTTGATGAAGTCCGACGGCGGGACGGCGAAGGTGGCCGGCCACGACCTCGTGACCGAGGCCAAGGCGGTGCGCGCGTCGATCGGGGTCACCGGCCAGTTCGCGGCGGTGGACGAACTGCTGACCGGCCAGGAGAACCTGCAGCTGATGGTGGACCTGAGCCGGGGCACCGCGGGCAAGCGGGTCGTGGCCGATCTGCTGGAGCGGTTCGACCTGGTGGAGTCGGCGCGGAAACCGGCGTCGACCTACTCGGGCGGCATGCGCCGGAAACTGGATCTGGCGATGACGCTCGTCGGCGATCCGCGGATCATCTTCCTCGACGAGCCCACCACGGGACTGGACCCGCGCAGCCGCCGCACGATGTGGTCGATCATCCGCGAACTCGTGGACGGCGGCGTCACCGTCTTCCTCACCACCCAGTACCTCGAGGAAGCCGACCAGCTCGCCGACCGGATCGCGGTCCTCGACCAGGGCCGCCTGGTCGCGCAGGGCACGCCCGACGAGCTCAAGCGCCGGATGCCCGGAACGCATGTCCGGCTGCGGTTCACCACCGTCGCCGAACTCGACGCGGCCGCGCGGATCTTCCCCGGCGCCACCCGCGACGACGAGTCGCTCGCCCTGCGGGTCCCCAGCGACGCCGGGACGAAATCCCTGCGCTCGCTGCTGGACCGGCTCGACGAGTACGCGGTCGCCGCCGAAGAGTTCTCCGTCCACACCCCTGATCTCGACGACGTTTTCCTCGCCCTCACGGGCCACAGCACGGAGGCAGTGAAATGAAATCCGCGTCCACGGTGATGTTGCGCCGTAACTTCAAGCACCTCGTCCGCAACCCGACCTCGGTGTTCAACGCGATCCTGATGCCGGTCGTGATGATGCTGATGTTCGTGTACGTGTTCGGGGACGCGTTCAGCGTCGGCGTCGATTACGTCGACTACGCGACGCCGGGGTTGATGCTGCTGGCCGTCTGCTACGGGCTCGGCGCGACCGCGACCGCGGTGAACTCCGACATGACCAAGGGCATCATCAACCGGTTCAAGGTCATGGACGTCTCCCGCGGCGCGGTGCTGACCGGGCACGTCGTCACCAGCGTGCTGACGAATCTGCTCGCCATCGCGGCACTCACCGGGGTGGCCTTCCTGCTCGGCTTCTCCCCGGCGGCCGGTTTCCTCGACTGGCTCGGTGTCGTGGGGATCGTCGTCCTGCTCGGTTTCGCGGCGGCCTGGCTCACGGTCGCGCTGGGCCTGGCGGCGAAGTCGCCGGAAACCGCCGGGATGGCCTCGGTGCCGCTGGTCATGCTGCCGTTCTTCAGCAGCGCGATCGTGCCCGCCGAGAAGATGGGGCCGGGGCTCCGCGAGTTCGCGGAATACCAGCCCTTCACACCGATCATCGAGACCCTGCGCGGGCTTCTCACCGGGCAACCGGCCGCGGGCGACGTGCTCCCCGCGCTCGGCTGGTGCGCCGGGATCGCGCTCGCCGGATACCTGTGGGCGTCCTCGACGTTCAAGAAGCGAGCGTGACCTCGGCCAGCCGCTTCCAGTCCGCATCGGTGCCTTCTCGCGCCGCCTCCGCGAATTTCGCTTCGCCGAGGCGGCGCAGCACCGTCTCCTCGATCCGGGCGACGTCCGGACGGGACCGGTCCGGCAGCCCGCGCAGTTCGTCGGCCGCCCCGAGCAGCCGTGCGGCCTGCTCGGGATCGTCCTGGCGCAGCGCCAGATCCGCGATCCCGACGAGCACGTGGGCGATCAAGGGCTGGTACTGCACTTCACGCGCCGCCTGATAGGCCGATTCCCGGTGTTCACGGGACCGGTCGAGATCGTCGGTGAAGTAGCCGCGAAGGTCGTGGGTGATGGCGCGGACGTGTCCCAAGCCCGCTTCGTCGCCCATTACGGTCGTCGCGAAGTCGAGCTGCTTCGCCGCTTCCTCGGCTTCGCCACGCCAGTGGAGGAGTTCCGCCTGGGAGAGGGCGAACATGCCCAGGGCACCCGGCCAGGTGACCCGCTCGGCACGCCGCTCCGCATCGGCCGCGGCGGCCGCGCTCGCCTCCTCGTCGCCCATCAGCCAGAACAGCTGTGCCTGCCGCGACCGCAGCCGGATCAGGTCCTCGACGGAACCGACCTCGGTCACCACCGTGACCGCCTGTTCGTAGTACTCGCACGCGGTGGCGAACTCGCCGCGCGTGGCGATCCGGTCCGCCAGTTCGGTCAGGGCGAACGAGATCCCGAACCGTTCGCCGATGGCCCGGAACTCGGCGAGCGCCCGCTCGAGATACTCGTCCGCCTCCCGGCCGGGATGGCCGAGCGAGGCCCGCATCTTGCCGAGGTGCAGCCTGCCCAGCGCGCGGACCCAAGGGTTTTCGTCCGACAGCACCGGTTCCCACGCGGACAGCGGTTCGTCCCCGGCCAGCATGCGTTCCAGCGGGACGACGAGCCCCAGCAGCGGATGCTTCTTCTCGGTGCGGGTGCCCAGCCGGTACGACTCGTGGATCCATTTCGCCGCGGTGTGCTCGTCGGCGAAACCGGAGCTCACGAACAGCGAGACGAGCCCGTACACCACGGCCGCGACGTCGTCGGACACCTCACCCGGTGTCTTGACGGCCGCGCTGACCAGCTCCATACCCTCCGTGCGGTGCCCGCTGAGCCACCAGTACCAGCCGCAGGCCGCCGCCAGCCGCATCGCCTCCGGGCCCTCGCCCGCGGTGAGGGCGCCGCGCATCGCGGAGGTGATGTTGTCGTGCTCGGCCTTGAGTTTGGCGAGCCATTCCAGCTGCTCGGCGCGGCGGAGCATCGGCTCCGCGGCCTCGGCGAGCTCGGTGAAATAGGCGAGATGCGCGTGCCGCGCCACCACCGTTTCGCCCGCCTCGGCGAGCCGTTGCGCGGCGTACTCCTTGATCGTGCCGAGCATCCGGTAGCGCGGCGCTTCGTCGCCCGCCGCGACCAGCAGCGACTTTTCGGTCAGCGTGGTGAGCAGTTCGAGGACCTCGTACTGCTCGACCGCCTCGCTGACGCAGACCCGCTCGGCCGCTTCGAGGCTTGCCCCGCCCGAGAACACCGAGAGCCGGCAGAGGACCGTCCGTTCGGCGTCGGACAGCAGTTCCCAGCTCCAATCGACCATGGCGCGCAGCGTCCGGTGCCGGGGCAGCGCGGTCCGGCTGCCGCCGGTCAGCAGGCGGAACCGGTCGTCGAGCCGGTTCGCGAGCTGCTCGATGGACATGGTGCGCAGCCTCGCCGCGGCCAGTTCGATCGCCAGCGGCATCCCGTCCAGGATCCGGCAAACCCGCGCCATCGTGGCGAGAGTGGTGTCGTCGGCCGAGAAATCCTTGTGCACCGCGCTCGCCCGGTCCCGCAGCAACCGGACTGCGGGGGAGGCTTCGATCTCGGCGGGGCCGTCGTGCCGGTCCGGTACGGCCAGCGGTACGACATGCCACAACGTCTCGCCGGTGATCCCGAGCGGCTCCCGGCTCGTCGCCAGTATCCGGAGACGGCGGCATTCCCCGAGCACGCGATGGGCGAACGCCGCGGCCGCCTCGATCACGTGCTCGCAGTTGTCGAGGATCAGCAGAACCTCGCGGTCCCGGATCGCGGCGACGACCCGTTCGACGGGTTCCGCGTTCGACGAGTCGCCGAGCAGGGCGTCCCGCAGCCCGAGCGCGGCGAGCGTCGCCTGAGCGACATCGTCGGCCGGGCCGATGGCGGCGAGTTCCACCAGCCACGCCCCGTCCGGCAGATCGCCGAGCAGGGTGCGCGCGGTTTCGGTGGCCAGCCTGGTCTTCCCCGAACCGCCGGGACCGAGCAGGGTGGTGAGCCGGTGCCCGGCGACGAGGTCGCGGACCTTGGCGACGTCGGCGTCCTTGCCGACGAAGCTGGTCAGCTCGGCGCGCACGTTGGTCTTGCGGTTCTCTTCGCGCCGTCCCAGCTCGCCCCGCAGCAGCGCGACATGCACCGCGGACAGCTCCGGCGACGGATCGACGCCGAGCGCGTCGGCCAGTGCTTCCCTCGTGCGCTGGTACACGAGGAGCGCTTCGGTGTCGCGGCCCGTCGCCGCGAGGGCCCGCATCAGCGCGGCGACGAGCCGCTCGCGCAGCGGGTGCGCGGCCACCAGGTCGGTCAGTTCGGTGACCAGTTTCGCGCCGTGGCCGAGGTCGAGTTCGGCGGCGAATCGATCCTCCAACGCCGTCAGGCGAAGCCCTTCCAGCCGGGTGACCGCCGCGTCGAAGGCGTCGCTGTCCTGCAGGCCGACGTCCTGCATGGCGGCGCCGCGCCACAGGGCCAGGGCCTCACGCAGCCGCCTCGGCTCCTCGTCGCCGCGGGCCTGGCCGACGAGACGCTCGAACCGCACGGCGTCGACGTCGTCGGGCGACACCTTCAGCCGGTAGCCGTCCGTCTGTCCCTCGACGGCCCCGTCCGGCAGTACTTTGCGCAGCCGGGAAACCAGGCGCTGCAAGGCGTTCGTCGCGTCGGCGGGCGGCTGTTCGCCCCAGATCCAGTCGACGAGCGTCGCCTTCGGGACCACGCGGCCCGGCTCGAGCGCGAGGGCGATCAACAGCCCGCGCAACCGCGCGCCCGGCACGTCGGCGATACCGCCGTCGTCCGCGCGCACCTCGAAGGGCCCCAGTATCCCGATCCGCATTGGGCCGATTTTGCCACGGGTGAGCTGGGGACTTACGACTCGCCGGTGATCCTCGCCGAGCCGATCGAAGCCGCGGTGATCGCGCCGGCCGCGGTCCGGGTCGACGAACCGGAGTTCAGGCCGGTGAGCGACGTCCGGTCGAGGGCGTGCACGACGAACTCGTAGGTGTTCACGGTCGAGGGCGAGCACGGGCCCTGGTAGCCGTAGAGGCTCGCGCTCCCGCGGTAGTAGACCTGCCTGGAGCCGGCGGGCACCGGTGGCCGGTAGACGTGCTGGACGTTCTGGGGGAGCGAGGCCGTGGCCGCCGGGATGTCGTAGATGACCCAGTGGATGAGGTTGGCGTTGTCGAGGTCGCGCATGACGATCGCGTAGCTCTTCGCCCCGGCGGGAGCCCCCGACCAGGCCAACGGCGGCGACTCGTTCTTCTTGGCCGGATCGTTCCCGCCGCCGCTGGTGCACTCGTGGACCTTGGGCATGAGACCGCCGTTGGCGAAAGCGGCACTGGACAGGGTGAACGCGTTTTGCGCCGAAGACGCCGCCGGGGAAAGACAGGCGGCGTCGAGGGCGAGCAGCGCGCAGAACACGATTCTCGTTGCTCTCATCGGAGACTCCCGAGTCCGTTTGTGCTTCTCGTGCGCGAAATCCAGCGTAGGGAGCCCGGAAAGCGTCGGCTAGCGCACTTTTCCGGCCTATCGAGGTGTTTTCGCCGGGTGCCGAACTCGTAACTCGCGTGATCCGGCGCGTCATTCGCGTGATTGGAGGCGTAACTCACGAGTTACGCCTCCAATCACGCGAGTTACGTCTCTGATCACGCGAATGACGAGTTCAGGCGCGGAGAAACAGATCGACACAACGAGGTCGTGTGCACCAGGCCGGGCGGAAGCGTCATGAAGCTGCTCAGCCGCTCGGCCGCTTCTGGACGGATTTCCGGCGGCGGGTGCGGGCGACCCCGACCCACAGCAGGGCGGAGACGACCGCGCCCGGCGCCGCCGTCAGGTACACCGGCCACGCACGGAACCCCGAAACCCACAACATCGTGACCAGGCCGAGGGTGATCAGGGTCCAGAGCAGCGCGAGCGTGCCACCTCTCCGGCGCCAGCCGGCGGCGACGGCGCGCATCCTGTCCTCTACTCGGCTCACACCGGTGGATACCCGCTCATCGCCTGGTCAACCCCCGGAAATCAGGCGCGGAGGTAGCCGGTGATCATCGCCACGAGCTCGTTCTCGAGCCGGGTGACGTCGATCGAGCCGGGCGCGGCGATGAGCTGGTGCACGGTCAGTTCGACCGTGGACGCGACGAGCCGGGCCGCGGTGTCCTTGTCCCGCACCCGGACTTCGGGATGGCCGTGGAGGAGTTCCCGCAGGTCACCGATCATCTCCCACTCCAGCCGGGTGACGCGTTCCAGCAGCTCACCGGAGCGGGGCGCCTGCTCGATCATGATCTGCAGCAGTCGCGGATCGTCGAGATGGTTCTCGATCACCGTGCGCACGAACTCCCGGATGATCGTCTCCAGCGGCTCCGGCGACTCCTTGTACCGGCGCAACGTTTCGGTGGCCCGGTCGCCGTCGAGGTGCCGGGTGAGCAACTCGGCCAGGATCGCGTCCTTGTTCGGGTAGTACTGATACAGCGAGCCGATCGAGATCCGGGCGCGTTCGGCGATCCGGTTCGTCGTCCCCGCGGCGTACCCGTACTCGGCGAAAACGTGAGCAGCGGCGGTGAGGATGCGCTGCCTGGTCAGCTCGGCCCGGACCTGGCGTGGCTGTTTACGTGGCTGAAGCCGTCGTTGCCCCGACGTCATGACACCCCCGGTGAAGCGGCGCGAAAGCGAGTAGCGAGCGCGCTGAACAATTGCTCATAATTATGCCATGACCAGCATAGATACCCGTCCACGCCGACTTTCCCCCGAGGAGGTCCGCGCCCGGCTGGGGGAGCCGGAGGCCATGATCGAGGCCAAGGTCCACGACCGGATCGACCGGCACGGCCACCGGTTCATCGCCCATGCCCCGTTCGTGACGATGGCGACGGCGGACGCGACGGGACTGCCCGATTGCTCACCGCGCGGCGACTACCCGGGCTTCGTCAAGGTGCTCGACGAGCGCACCCTGGCGATCCCCGACCGGCCGGGCAACAAACTCGCCGACTCCTTCCGCAATCTCGCCGAGAACGACGGCATCGGCCTGATGTTCGTGGTCCCCGGCGTGCGGGAGGTGTTCCGGGTCAACGGCCGCGCCTATCCCACCGACGAGCCGGACGTGCTCGCCAGGATGCGCACCGAGGGCAAGCCGGCGGAGCTGGCGATCGTCGTCGACGTACTGGAGACGTTCTTCCACTGCGGCCGCGCGCTGATCCGGTCCCGGCTCTGGGATCCCGCGAGCCAGGCCCTGGCGGGCGAATTGCCGTCCGCCGGCGAGATCGCGGCCGAGCAGATGGGGCTCGACGTCGATCCGGCCGTCGTGGAGGCCATGCTCGAAACCGGCTACCGGCGGTTGTACTGATGCAGAAGACCGTGCTCGATCGCGTGGAACCGGTCGCCGAAGGAACCGTCTCACTCCTCCTGCGCGGCGCTGGAGGCGAGCTGGCGCCTTGGGAGCCGGGTGCGCACGTCGATGTGGCGTTGCCGAACTGGCTGACCCGGCAGTATTCGCTGTGCGGGGACCCGGCCGATCGCGGCGGCTACCGGGTCGCCGTCCGGTACGACCGGCTGAGCCGGGGCGGTTCGGAGTACGTCCACCTGTTCCTGCGCGCGGGCCGGACACTCGACGTCTCGTTGCCGCGCAACAACTTCCCGTTGCTGCCCGCGCCGGAGCACCTGTTCGTCGCGGGCGGGATCGGGATCACGCCTCTCATGCCGATGCTGGCGGCGGCGGGCCCTACGGCAAGGTTGGTGTACGTGGGCAGGTCCGAGGCGACGATGCCGTTCGCCGCCGGCCTCAAGGCCGCGTACGGCGACAGGGTGCGTCTCCACCCGACAGCCGAACACGGCAGGCCGGATTTCGCCGCGCTGGCCGCCGGGCTCGGCCCGGACGCACTGGTCTACTGCTGTGGTCCCGCTTCGATGCTCGCCGCGGCCGAAGCGGCGTTCCCCGCGAACAGACTGCATATCGAGCGTTTCCAGCCCGTGGCCAAGGAATTCGCGGCCGCGGAGCCGTTCGAAGCACGGTGTGTCCGATCAGGACGGACGGTGCCGGTCGCCGCGGAAGACTCGCTGCTGGACGCCTTGAACCACGCGGGGTTCCGTATCCCGTCCGGTTGCCGTGAAGGGGTTTGCGGCAGTTGTGAAATCGGCGTCGTCGGGGGCGAACCGGACCACCGCGACGATATCGGGGCGCCACCAGGACGGATGTACTGCTGTGTTTCCCGCGCGTCTTCGCGCCTCGACTTGGACCTTTGATTCCGCCCGCGGACGTGAATGAATTTCTCCGAATTGCCGCGGGAGCGGGCCGGTGCAACCCTGGTCGTACCGAACGACACCACCACCACGAAGTACAGGAGTCGTTATGACCACCACCGAAATGCCGGCTGTCCACGAATGCACGGTCAGCGGCTGTTCGTACAACCACGACGGCTGCCACGCCTTCGCCATCACGGTCGGTGGCGGCAACGGGTCGGCCGATTGCGGAACGTTCGTCCCGCTCAACACCAAGGGTGGACTCGATCGAGTGACCGCACAGGTGGGCGCCTGCTCCCGGTCCGACTGCCGCCACAATTCCGCGCTGGAATGCACCGCATCGAGTGTCCGGGTGGGACCGGGCGAGGGCGACCACGCCGCCAATTGCCTGACCTACGCCCCGTAGCCGCACTTTGCGCGTGAAGGCCCCCTTCCCTCGGCTCAGCCGAGGGAAGGGGGCCTTCACGCGCTTTGGGGCGAAGCTGGGCTGGCTTCGCGGAGCGGTGTCAGCTCCCGGCCTGGTCGCAGGTCGCGGCGTCGGTGGCGAGCACCGGGTCGGTCACCGGGCGGCTGGTGATCGGAATGATCTTCTGAGTGGTCAGCGCGCCATCGCGAAGGGTGTAGACGGTGCGGGTGCCCGAGTAGGTGAGCGGGTCGGCGCCGAGGTCGTCCGCCTCGGCCGCGACGGTTTCGAAGGTGCGGCCGCCGCCGTCGAGCGGGGTGCACTGGTAACCCAGGTGGGCGGCGACGCCACCGCCCTCGGCGACCGACAACGGCTTGCTGTCGTTGTCGACGACCTGGCTGAGGTTGCGGCCGTCGTAGTGCAGGGCCGTGAAGAACGTGGTGTTGGCGCCGACGGACTGGGTGACGATCAGTTCGGCGCGGCCGTCGCCGTTGAGGTCCGTGACGCGCGGGGCCTGGAGCGGGACGGAGCTGTCCGCGCCGAGGTGGATCGAGGTGAAGGTGCCGTGCACGGTCGCGGAGACGACCTGGTCGTCGTCGCCGGTGAGCTGGGCGGAGACGGTCTCGATCTCGCCGTCACCGTCGAGGTCGGCCACGGTGGTGACGGGGTCACTCTGCGGGCTCGCCAGCGCCGGGACGACGGCGGCCAGGCTCAGCGCGGCGGCGACGCCGGTGATGGTGGCGGTACGGATGATGCCGGTGTGGTTCATGGTGCTCTCCCTCCAACGCCTCCGGTGAACTCTTCACCGAAAGTGCTCTCATCAGGGGAGACGGTTGCGGATCATGGACGTGCATCCGAAGTGTGATGCGCCACACGAACGCAACCCCGGGTGGCCCGCCCCCGAAGGAGCGGGCCGCCGGGGTCAGCCGATCTTCCACAGCTGGAGCGGGGAGCCCGTGTCGGCGCGTTGCGTGACGGCGGAACCGTCCGAAGCGGACGCTGTCGTCAGCAGCAAGCCGGAGCGGACGCTCGCGAGCTTGTAGGCCCCGTCAGGCTGTTTCGTCGCGGTCCAACGCTGGTTGGCCCCGCCGGTGCACGTCCACTGGATGACGCGCGCGCCCGCCGTGGCGGCCCCGCCTTCGACGTCGGCGCACAGTTTCGAGTGCGAGTTCGTCAAGGTGTAGGAACCGTCGGACTGCCGGGTGAACAGCCACTTCTGGTTGACGCCCTGGTTCGGCGTCCAGGTGACCAAGGGGGTGCCGGCGGCCGTCGACGAGTCCGGGTCGTCGAGGTTCTTGCCCGCCGCGGCCAGGGTGTGGATCCCGCCGAGGGTGCCGGCACCGGCATCGGTGAACTTCAGCGTCTGCTCGGCCGCGGTCCGGCCGCCGCCGACCGCGTTCCCGCTGACGTCGGTCCACGAACGCGTCGGCGTGGTCTCCGCGAGGCGTGAAGTGTTGCCGGAGAGGCCGAGCACGAGCCCGCTGTAGCGGTTCACCAGCCGGAACGTCCCTTTGTCCACAGTGGACGGGATGACGAACCACTGCTGTCCGACCGTCGAGGACGAGGTCACCGTCGGTTTCGCGCCCCACGCCCGGCCCGCTTGCACGGCGTCGACACCGAGGAGCCCGCCCGTGGCCGCGTTGGCGACGCGGTACGAACCGTCGCCGTCCGGGGAGAACTGCCACGCTTCGCGGTCGGAGCCGGTCGTGCTCGCGACCGACGTCGTCGCGGTCCCGGCGCCCTGCGCGAGCACCCGGCCGTCGCCGAGGCCGATCCGGTACTTGCGGGAACCGTCCACAGGGGACGGTGCGGGCACGGACGACGTGATGGTCTGGGTCGTGTACTCGCCGCCGGCGTTGTTCGAGCAGGCCACCGCGCAGTACGAACGGAACTGCTTGCCGATGATGGTCGAGTTCGTCTTGTTCGCGGCGTCGACGAACCAGCGGTACCAGGACTGGTTGGTGTAGCTCCCGGTGTCGCCGATCAGCCGCCATTTCTGCGTCGTCAGATCGTCGGTCACGTAATAACGCTGCGGGACGACGCTGTCCACGGCCTCCGGCGCGCCGAGGTAGAGACCGAGATGCGCGTTGTAGGCGATGTTCATGATGAACAGATCCGATTTGCGCGGCAGTTGTCCCGCGGCGATCTGCTGGCTGACGTTGCCGGTGTTGGCGGGGTCGTAGTCGTCCGCGACCGGGGTGTAGCCGGTGTCGCCGGGGGCGGACACGGGAACCATGTTGCTCTCGCGGCCGCCGACGCCGGGCTGGCTCCAGCCGCCGTCGAACCATTTCTGCCACGAGCCGGACGCCATCTTGGCCGAGATCGGCGAGCGGGCGACGTGCGCCAGCCCGGTCATCGGGCCACCGGCGCCGGCCTTCGGGACGATGCGCGAGCCGTAGTAGACGTAGAAGTATCCGGAGGCGGTGTCGACGAACAGGCGCGGGTCGCCGTCGCCGTAGTCGAACGTCTGATGCGGGAACGCCGCCGTGTCACCGCGTTTCGTGCTGTACGGCGAAGTGATCGCGTGGTCCTTGATGAGCCACGTCTTTCCCTGGTCCTTCGAGACGGCCATGTCGATCGCGTCGTAATGGGAGAACGAGTAGGCCCCGAACGGTTCGGGGGTGAACTCGTTGTGGATCAGGCCGTACCAGTCCCCGGTGTCCGGATCGACCCAGGTGCCGACGAGATCGCAGAAATTCCGCTGCGAGTACCCGGATCCGGCGGGCGGGTCAGTGGATTCCTTGCCGGTGGGGCTGTTGTTGCACCGCCAGGTGGTGTCGTCGTTGCGGTCGGCGGGATTCGCCGGGTTCACCGCCGAGCTGACCGGGTTCTTGGTGAAGCCGTCGAAATCGCGGCCGCTGTAGAAGTCCCACTCGCGCGGCTGGTCCGCGCCGTAGAGCGCGGCCGCCTGCTGGAAGTAGAAGGTGCCGTCCTTGTCGACATAGGTACTCGCCGGGGTGTCCGTGGTCGGGCTGAACGACTTCTTGGCGTCGACCGTGATGGTGTACGTCGCGTCCGGCGGCGCGGCGTCGGACGACGCCGGTATCACCGTGATCGCCGCCGCGGCCAACGCCACGGCGCCGAGAAGAGGCAGGGTCCGCATGACTCTCTCCCAAGGGTGACCCGCACCACAGTTGGCGGGGCGGGCGCCGATGTTATGAACGTTATTGCGCGTAAGTCAACGATTGCGCTCAACTTCAAGCGCTTTTCATGCAGTTACTGCGCGGAAAGTCCAAGCGGTCCGGTGCGGAAGTCCAAGCTCAGTCCGTCGGTACGAGCGGCGGGTCGTCGGGAGGGGGAACGCGCGAACTCCAGCCGCCGGGGACGGCTTGGGCGCGTGATTCGCGGAAACGCGCGGGGGAGACGCCGGCCCGCCGGGTGAAGAGCCTGCTGAAGTAGGCGGCGTCCTCGTAACCGATCGCCTTGGCCACCTCCTGCACCGGTATTCGCGTGGTGGCAAGGAGTTCCTTGGCGCGGTTGAGGCGCAGCGTCAGCAGATGGTCCTTCAACCCGGTCTCGGTGCCGCGGCGCACCGCGGCGCGAAGTTCGGGCAGCGTCATGCCTCGGCGGGCCGCGATCTCCGCGACACTGATCGGCAACAGGGCGTCCTGCGCCAAGGCTTCTAGCAAGGACCCGTCGCCGGAGGTGCTGTCGGCGGCGCGGCGCAGGGCCACCAGCAGATGATGCACGGCCGCCGAGGCGTCGACCTGGGCCAGCGGGCTGCCGCCTCGCGCGCAGCGCACGATCCGGCTCACGATGTCGCGGACGGCCTCGACGTCGCCCAGCGGTACCACCGGCGTCGCGGGCGTGACGTAACCGAGTTCCACGTAGGCCTCCACGGCGGTGCCGTCGAAATCGACGAAACACTCTTCCCAGCCGTGCGCGGGATCGGGCGCGTAGTGATGTCCGACGCCGGGAATGAGCCACAGCAACGCGGGCGCGACGACTTCCTGTCGCTCGCCGCCCGCCACGGCGAACCACCCGCGTCCCTTGGACACCACGACGGCGACGTAATGGCCGAGCACGCGCGGCCCCACCACGGGCAGGGTTCCGTGCTGCAGCCCGACACCGAGGCAGACCAAGCCGAGCCGGCGGTGCACGGCGGACGGCGTGAAGTACCGCATCCAGGTCCGGTAACCCATCCCCGCATCCTCGCGCTTTTCGCTCAAGTCCGTGAAGGCCTCCTTGAGGGACTTGAATCCATTGAGGGTGACGGCGGGGGCGGTCACACGATCGAGGTATGGGCCCTGTCTCGCCGCCCTCGCGGGGTATCCCCGGGGAAACGGAGGAGGCAACGATGCCCGACAACGAACTACCGGGTTTCCTGATCATCGGCCTGATCTTCGTCGTCGCGGACGGCCAGGTCCTGTATCGCGGCGCCCGCCGCTACCTCACCGGGCCGGACGCCCGCGAGGGAAGCGGGTCGGTGGCCTGGATGGTGGTGACGGTCTTCCACCTGGCGGCGATCGGGATGCTGGCGCTGCTGGCGGTCGTGGCTCCGGAGTGGTCCGGTTCGCCGGCCGCCTTCGTCGGCAGGCTGGGCGTGTTCCTGCTGCTCATGGCGGTGGCCCACGTTCTCACCCTGTCCGTGCTCGGCCATCGGCGCCAGGATCACGTGGTCGAGACCCGGCTGCGGAAACGCGAAGACGACGTCGACTCGTCGCGGGAGCCGACGGTCACCCCGGTGCCGGGTCAGGAGGACCGGAACCCGCGGGTGAGCCCGGATCTCGGGGACCGCGGTCCGTATCGGGCTTGAGCCCGAGGGCGAGGTGGAGCTGACGTGACCACCAGCGCACTTGCGCGGCTGAATCCTCCGCCGCGGATCCGGTGAGCCCGGCGCTGCGCCGGAAATCGCTTCCGTACAGGGTCTCCACGGCCATCGCCTGATGCAGGGCGGCGACGGCCAGCCGCGTGTCCGCCAGGGAGCCGCCGGGCGGCCTGAGCCGGTGGAGGGCGTCGACGACCGGGTCGAGCATCCCGCTGCCGGGGTCGCGCCAGCCCGCCGCGTGCAGCGCCACCGCGAGTTCGCCGTAGCCGTTCCGGTACAGATCGTGCAGCGCTTCGACCAGTTCCAGCAGGTCGGCGCCGCGATCCAACCAGCCAACGAGAAGGCTCTCGAGCGCGTCCCGGAGACGGCGGCCGCCGTGCCGGAGGAGTTCGGCGAGCAGGTTCTCCCGGTTGCCGAAGTGGTGGGCGACGCCGGCGTCGGTCATGCCGACCCGTGCGGCCACGGCCCGCATCTGGACGGCGGCGACACCGGACTCGGCGAGCAGTGCGGCCGCGGCGGCGAGGATCAGCCGCCGGGCCTCGCCGGGGGTCCGTCGTGCTCGGGGTGTCGTCACGAGCGGCATCCTACCTTGATACGCCAAGGTATCCGCGCTACCTTGATTGGCCAAGGTAAGGGGGCAGCCATGACCACCGAAATCGATCTCGACCTGGGCGATGTCACCCTGCGGGGCACGGAGACCGGCACCGGTCCGACGGTTCTGCTGCTGCACGCGGGCGGGGAGCGCCGTGCGGTCTGGGCGCCGGTCGCCGCGGCGCTGGCCTGGCGCGGCTTCCGGTCGGTGGCCTTCGACCTGCGCGGTCACGGGGACAGTTCGGGCCAGGCGACCACGCTCCGGGTGCTGGCCGGCGACGTGGCCGCGATGATCGGCAGCCAGCCCGCGCCGATCGTTCTCGTGGGTGCTTCGGTGGGGGGTTTGGCCGCCATCGCCGCGATGGCGGACCCCGCCGTCGCGGCCCGGGCCTCCGGGCTCGTGCTCGTCGACGTCGTGCCCGGCGTCGAACCGGCCCGGGTGCGTTCGTGGCTCGGCTTCCACGGGCTCGGCGGCCGCTACACCCGCCTGGTCGAGGACGTCCTCGGCTCGGCTCCCGCCCTGCTCGCGACGGCCGGGGCGCTGGACATGCCGATCCTGGTGGTGCACGGCGGGCACGACTCACCGCTCCGCGAAGCGGATGTGGATCGCTTGCGCGCGGCCAACGCCAGGGTCGCCGTGGCCGGTGTCCCGGCGGCGGGCCATCTCGTGGCGAGGGACGCTCCGGAAGTCCTCGCGGACCTGGTGGCGACGTGGCTTTGTGGCATCCGTCACGGGACGGTTTCGACGCCGGGCGAGGGCGGGCAAGATCTGCGATAAGGCTGTGCGGCGCAGGTGAAGACAACGTCGTGCACTCGGCGCTACCAGTTGGTAACTTATTGTCGGGGCCTCGAAAACCCCATAAGAAGCGGCAACAACGCGCTGCCTACAATGTCGGGCATGACCTACAGCGAACCAGCGCGATCAGCTGCCCCCCGCACCGGATCGCTGGCGTCCGCCTCCTCCTCGGCCGTCTTGGCAACGGGAATCACGATTTATGGATGCGGACAGGACGAGGCCGCCCTGTTCCGGGAGATGGCCCCTCGTTTCGGTATAACGCCGACCATTGTCGAGGAGCCGGTGTCCGAGGCCAATATCGCACTGGTCTCCGGAAACAGGTGTATCAGTATCGGTCACAAGACCAAGGTCACGAACTCCATTCTTCTGGCGCTCGGCGAAGCCGGCGTGAAATACATCTCCACGCGGAGCATCGGTTTCAATCACATCGATGTGGAGTACGCCGCGAGCGTCGGTATCACCGTGGGCAACGTCGCCTACTCGCCGGACAGCGTCGCCGACTTCACGCTGATGTTCATGCTGATGGCGGTGCGCGACGCCAAGTCCATCATCCGCCGCACCGAGGTCCACGACTACCGGCTGAACGAGGTGCGCGGGAAAGAACTGCGCGATCTGACCGTCGGCGTGGTCGGAACAGGGCGGATCGGGGTCGCCGTCCTGGAGCGGCTGCGTGGTTTCGGCTGCAAGGTGCTGGCCTACGACACGGTGCTGACCGCCTCGGCCGAGTACGTCCCGCTCGACGAATTGCTGCAGCAGAGCGACATCGTGACACTGCACGTGCCGCTCAACACGGATACCTATCATCTCCTCGACCGGAAGAACATCGAGCGGATGAAGGACGGCGCGTACGTCATCAACACCGGGCGCGGTCCGCTGATCGAAACCGAAGCCCTCATTTCGGCGCTGGAAAGCGGAAAACTGGGCGGGGCGGCGCTGGACGTCCTCGAAGGAGAGGAAGGAATCTTCTACGCCGACTGCCGGAACAAGGCGATAGAGTCCGAACCGCTGCTGCGGCTGGAAAAACTGTCGAACGTGCTCATCAGCCCGCATACCGCCTATTACACGGACCACGCGCTGAGTGACACCGTCGAAAACTCCATCATCAATTGTCTCCAATTCGAAAGCGGGAAGTAGTATGGGTAGGCTGAAAATCGGAATTCTGTTCGGCGGGCTTTCCGAAGAACATCCTATCTCCATCAAATCTGCGCGCGAGGTCCAGAAGAACCTCGACCTCGAGAAGTACGAGCCGTACTACATCGGGATCACCCAGAGCGGTTCCTGGATGCTCTGCGACGGCCCCGCCGAGGATTGGGAGAACGGCAACGTCCGCCCGGCCGTGCTGTCGCCGGACCGCGGGACGCACGGTCTGCTCGTCCTGGACGAGGGCAAGTACGAGACGATCGCCCTCGACGTGGTGCTGCCGGTGCTGCACGGCAAGTTCGGCGAAGACGGCGCGATGCAGGGCCTGCTGGAGATCTCCGGCATCCCCTACGTCGGCTGCGACCTCCCGAGCTCGGTCATGTGCATCGACAAGTCGCTGACCTACTCCGTCGTCCGCGGCGCGGGGATCGAAACGCCGACCTTCTACATCGTCACGTCGGACAACGACGTCGACCCGGACCAGCTGAACTACCCGGTCTTCGTGAAGCCCGCCCGCTCGGGCTCGTCGTTCGGTGTCAGCAAGGTCTCTTCGAAGGAAGAACTGCCCGCCGCGCTGGCCGAGGCGCGCCAGTACGACGGGAAGATCCTGATCGAAGAGGCCGTGATCGGCAGCGAGATCGGCTGCTCGATCCTCGGCAACGGCGACGACCTGTTCGCGGGCGAGGTGGACCGGGTCGCGCTGACCCACGGCTTCTTCAAGATCCACCAGGAGAAGAGCCCCGAGACCGGCTCCGAGAACTCGAGCTTCATCGTCCCCGCCGACATCCCGGACTCCTCGCGTGACCGGGTCCAGGAGGCGGCGAAGGTCATCTACCGCGCTCTGGGCTGCCGCGGGCTCGCGCGGGTCGACCTGTTCCTCAAGGAGGACGGGAGCGTGGTGCTCAACGAGGTCAACACCCTGCCCGGCCTGACCTCGTACAGCCGCTACCCGCGCATGATGAACGCCGCCGGCCTCTCGCTCGGCGACGTGATCGACCGGCTGGTGAATCTGACGCTGGCGGGCCGTGGCGAATGAAGGATGATTTCGTCTTCGTGGACGAGGTCGTCTCCGGAATTCGCTGGGACGCCAAGTACGCCACGTGGGACAACTTCACCGGCAAGCCGGTGGACGGCTACCTGGTGAACCGGATCGCCGGCACGCGCGCGTTCTGCGCGGCGCTGGAGAAGGCACGGGACAAGGCCGAGGAGCTCGGCTTCGGGCTGCTCCTGTGGGACGGATACCGCCCGCAGCGCGCCGTGGACCGCTTCATGCGCTGGGCGGAAGAGCCGGAAGACGGCCGGAAGAAGGCCAGGCACTACCCGAACATCGACCGGCCTCAGATGTTCGAAAAGGGCTACGTGGCCACGAAGTCGGGCCACAGCCGCGGTAGCACCGTGGATCTGACGCTCTACCACCTGGACACCGGCGAACTCGCCGACATGGGTGGCGACCACGACCTCATGGACGTCGTCTCGCATCACGGGGCGGCGGGTGTCTCGGAAGAGGCCGCGAAGAACCGCGCGCACCTGTGCGCGGTCATGGAGGGGTCGGGCTTCAGCTCGTACGAGTGCGAGTGGTGGCACTACAACCTGAAGGACGAGCCCTACCCGGACACTTACTTCGATTTCCCCATCGCGTAGGTGTAGCGCGTGAAGGCCCCCTTCCCTCGGCTCAGCCGAGGGAAGGGGGCCTTCACGCGCTTCAGGGTTCATGGCGGCCGACACCGTCGAGCAGCGCCAGTTCCTCCTCACTCAACCGCAGGCCGCCCGCCGCGACGTTCTCCTCCAGATGCCGCGGATCGCCGGTCCCGGGGATGGCGAGGACGTGCGCGCCGCGGTGCAGGGTCCAGGCGAGCCGGATCTGTGCAGGGGACGCGTCGTGCGCCGCGGCGACTTTCGCGACCTCTGCCTGCCCAGGAACGGGGCCGGGAAGCGAAGTGGTGACGGCGAAGAACGGTACGAACGCGATGCCGTGCGCGCCGCACAGGTCGACCAGCGCGTCGTCCTCCCGGTCGGCCAGGCCGTAGCGGTTCTGCACGCAGACCACCGGAGCGATCGACAGGGCCTCGGTCAGCTGGTCCGCCACGACGTTGGAGATACCCAGATGGCGGATCAACCCCGCCTCGCGCAGCTCCGCCAGCGCGCCGAAATGGTCCGCCACCGAGCCGGGCTCCTTGCCCATCGCGGCGCCCCAGCGCAGATTGACGACGTCGAGGTGGTCGAGCCCGAGTTGCCGGATGTTCTCTTCGACCTGGCCGCGGAGCCGATCCGGGCGCGCGAAGGAGAATTCGCCGTCTCGGTCGCGGCCGGCGCCGACCTTCGTGGTGATCACCAGGTTTTCGGGATAGGGCTGCAGCGCGGTGCTGATCAACTCGTTCGCCGAGCGCGTGGGCGTGAAGTAGAACGAAGCGGTGTCGATGTGGTCGACGCCGAGTTCGATCGCGCGGCGCAGGACGGTGATCGCGCTTTCGCGGCTCTTGGGCTTCTCGTCCCACGGCATCCCGGTCAGCCGCATCGCGCCGAGGCCGATCCGGTTGACGGTGAGGTCGCCGAGCCGCCAGGTGTCGGGAAGGTTCGTCATGGCCACCAGCGTCGCGACGAAGCCTTTCGTAGTCAGAAAATGGCAACAACCTGCCACCCGGTCGCGCGGTTGAGGCAGTATCGATGTCATGCGGACGAGCGATGCGGTCACGGTCGTGCGCGGCGAGGAAGAGCTGTTCCGCCGGGTCGGGCATCTGTTCTCGACCGTGACCGATCTGGCGTGCGCCGCCAACGACCTCGCCACCTGGGTCGCCGCCCACGGAGCGGGCGAGGTCGCCGAGCGCCGGGCGGGGGAGGTCCGGGTTCGGAAGATCTACCGGGCGGGCCTGCTGCTCGACCCGGGAGCCGCGCGGGACCTCGCGCGGGTCAGGGACCGGCACGGAGCCCAGGTCCGCATTTCCACCGGAGACGTCAACGAGACGATCGTGCTGGACGGCAGGCTGGTCATCCTGGCGGGGGATCTCGTCGCCGGGCAGCGTGGCTACAGCGTCATCACCCAGCCCGAAACCGTGCAGGGCGTGCTGTCGTTGTTCGAGGCGACCTGGCGGGCGGCGACCGATCTCGCCGTCTTCGACGCGCGGGTGTCCGAGATCCGGCGGCTCGCGCCCGCGGTGCTGGATCTGCTCGGCAGCGGCGTCAAGGACGAAGCCGCCGCCCGGAGCCTCGGCCTCGGCGTGCGGACCTACCGTCGGCGGGTGGCCGAGCTGATGGCGGCGCTGGGTGCCGAGTCTCGTTTCCAGGCGGGCGCCCGGGCCCGCGAACTGGGTTTGGTCTAGCCGGGCCGCGCCCACCCGGCCGGGTGAGAATCGGCTACGGAAAGTAGCTCCTGAACCACGGTATCCCGCTGTCCGTCCTCGCCGGGAGGGTAAACTCTTGCCGCCGAGGACGCGGGTGAAATCTTCCGGGTGACGTCCGGGAACCAACGCGCGGCCTGCCGCGTCGGTGTACACGAACGGCGTCACCGCGTTTCGGGAAACGGTGCGCACACGTGGGTGTGAACTCATAGGGTGCGCGGTAGAGCAGTGTGGGTCAGGGCAAGCACGCGCGCAGGCGCCGGACTGGAGGATCATTCATGACTCGCCGATTCGATCCAGAGCAGATCGCCGCGCTGGCCAAGAAGGTCGGCGGGCTCAAGGACGGCTACACCGGCACGGGCAAGGACCTGGGCGACGGCGATCCCGGAGCGGCGTTCGGCGACCTGAAGAACGCGGCCAGCACGGGGAACACGATGAAGGGTTTCCACCGCGGCGTGAACGCCGAACTGGCCGCCGCCGCGAAGCTCGTCGACGCCGCGTCGAACGCGCTGGCCAACGCCGCGCAGCGGATGCGTAACGACGAGGCCGCGGGTGTCGACACCCTCCGCGGCAACGGTCGCGAGCGGGACTGATTCGGACGAAGACGGGAACCAGGGGGATTTACCGATGACCACCGCGGAGCGGAATCCGAGCACGCTCGACGACCCGTCGCACGACCGCCCGAAGTCGCTGGACGCCATCGACAAGCACGCCCAGCAGACGCAGAAGCTCAACTCGGGCGCGGTCAACGACCAGGCCAGGAAGGTCGGCGGAGCCGCCACCAGGGCCAACGACCTCGGAGACGACCTCAAGGTCTTCCGCGACGACGTCCTGCGCCACTGGGAGGGCAAGGACGCCGACGCCGTCGCCGACCACCTCGAAAAGCTCGGCAAGGCCAGCTACAAGGTCAGCGACAAGGCCGAGGCGGCCAAGAACATCCTCCAGCGGGTGTCCGAGATCATGGACGAGGTCAAGAAGAAGGTCGCGCAACTCGCCCAGGAAGCCAACGACAAGGACGCGGACAACCGCAAGCTGATCGACTCGGCTCGCCGCCGGAAGAACAGCTCCGAGGACGACAACGAGATCGCCGCGGCCGCGTCGGACATCGAGCGGCTCCGGCAGCTCAACGAGAAGGACTCCAACGGCAAGAAGGACGAGATCGAGAAGGCGCTGGACGACGCCGAGAAGCAGATCGACGATCTCCTCAAGCCGCTCGGCCTGGAGATCGAAGGCGGTTTCATCGAGCTCATCCCCGCCGACGACGGCCAGACCACGGCGTCGAGCGTCAACGCGAAGCCGGTCAACTCCAACCTGAGCAGCACTCCCAGCTACGGCGGGGGAGACGGCGGCGGGGGTGGAGGCGGCGGTGGTGGCGGTGGCGGCCCCGCCGGGGTGCCGGGCGACGGCAGGCCCGCGAAGCCGATCGACGCCCGTGGCGACAACCCGGCGAAGATCGCCGAGCAGTTCCTCGGCCGCAACGCCGGCGACCTCAAGGGCAGCGGCGAGCTGCCTGCCATGCAGTCGTGGGTGCCGAACAACGTCAACTGCGCGAACTTCGTCTCTGGCTGTCTCGAGGCGGCGGGCCTGATCGACAAGGGGCAGGCGAGTGCCTCGGTCGCGGGACTGACGGCCAACCTCGAAGCGGACGGCTGGAAGTCGGTGCCGCTTTCCGAGGCGAAACCGGGCGACGTGGTGATCTCGAACAACGGCGGGCACGTCGTGTTGTACGCGGGCGATGGCCAGTTCATCGGCTCGAACAACGTCAACCCCGATGGTTCGCAGAAGATCAGCATGGGCGGCGGTGGCGGCCTCGTGAAGATCCTCACCCCGCCGACCTGATCCGACACAACGCCGTAGCAGCACCGGGCCGGCCGACGCGTTCGCTCGCGTCGCCGCCCGCCAGTGGGAGGTAGCTTGATGTACACCCCGTCCGCACGACCCGTTCCGGTGGCGCTGAACCCCGGCGACCCGGTCCGGGAAGCGGTACTCGCCGCCGCCACCGCCCGGCTCGACCAGGAATTCGGCGATCGGGTGCAGGTGGCCGTCGAGCAGCTCGACCGGCTCGGTCCCTGGGTGTTCCTGCAGGGGACGATGCGCGGCACCGAACCCGGCCGTTCGTACTACGCCGGCACCATCTACGAGAACAAGCGGGCCGACGGCGTCATGTCCGACGTCTACGTCGCCCTGCTCAAGAAGAGGAGCGAGACGAACGTCGACGACGACGCCCGGTCCTGGCGGGTGGCCAACTGCGCCATCGGCCCGACCGACGTCGCCTGGCTGACCTGGCCGGACGAGCACGAAGTGCCGCAGGAGCTCTTCGGCTTCTGAGCCGCTACGGGACCCAGTCCGGCAAGGCGCGGGCGATTTCGCCGGCGGAGGGCATCAGGGCGATCTCCCCGGCGATCGCCCTGGCCGCGTCGCGATGGGAGTTCCGCCCCAGCAGGCTCCCGAGCTGCTCGGCGATGGCTTCCGCGCTCGGTTCGCCGGGGTGAAGACGCAGCGCGGCACCCGCCGCGCACAGGGCTTCGGCGTTGGCGAACTGGTCGGCTCCCTGCGGAAGGAGCAGCTGCGGGACGCCGGCGGAGAGCGCGCCGAGTGTCGTGCCACTGCCGCCGTGGTGCACCACCACGTCGACGTGCGGCAGCAGATCCGCTTGCGGGATCCACGCCCGCACCGTCACGTTGTCCGGCACGGCGCCGAGTTCCTCCGGGCGGACCCGGCCCGAGGCGACCACCACGTCCACGCCGAGCGGGGCCAGCCCGCGGATCACGGTGCGGAGAAGCTCCGGCGTGCCGAAGGTGGTGCCGAGCGTCAGATAGACCAGCGGGCGAGCGGACTTTTCGACGCGCCACGGGGGCACCGCGGGTTCCGAGTAGGGCACGGGGCGCAGCGGAATCCGTTCGGCCGTCGCGAGGAAGCCCTTGTCCTGCAAGGATTGTGGGCAGATGTCGAGATGCGGCCGGTCGGGCCGATCCGGCGGCTCGAGCCCGATTCCCTCGGGGAACAGGCGGCCGAACCCGTGCCAGAGGCCGGGGATCCCGGCGCGCTCCGCGGCGACGGCCACCCCGGGGAGTCCCCATTCGTGCACGACGAGGTCGGGGCGCAGCCGGGCCAGATCCGCTTCGAGATCCTCGGCGTAGATCTCGTAGAACGCGTCCGCCGGGCGAAAAGGCCTCAGACCGTTCTCGAGCAGCGGCGGGTGGACGTTCTCTCCGGCGGCGAAACGCACGTCGTGCCCGGCATCCCTGGCGGCGATCGCGAGCGGGATCAGCGGATAGGTGTGGCCGACCGACGCGAGGCTGGCGAAGAGGATCCGCATACGTGTCCATTCAAGATGTTCGGAACAGATGTTGAGAACATCTGAACGGTAGCACAAGGGCGAACTCGGACAAGTGACCTACATTTCTGCGCTAGCGGGAAGGCCTGGTGCGCGTCGCCGCGACGGGCTGCGGATCCGCCAGCAGCACGATCATGTCCAGCGCTCGTTCGAGGTCGCCGTGGGCGCGCACCGGATCCGGGTTGGCCACGTACTGCAGGATCAGGCCGTCGACCGAGGCCAGCGCGAGCCGGCCCAACGTGTCGAAGCCGACGGCGCAGCGTTCGCCGGCGGCGATGGCGGCCTGCTCGCAAAGCCTGGTGACGAGCGAGATGTAGGCGTCGTACTGGGATCGGGCGAGGTCTGGTGTTTCGCTCCGCAGCGAGTAGTTGGACAGCTCGTACTGCATGATCTGCAACCCCACGTCGCCCTCGACGAGTTTGTCCCAGAACGTCGTGATGCCTGTCCGGAGCGCGTGCTCGAAGCCCCTGTCCGGGTCGAGGCCGCTGCGCAGCGCATCGGAGATGTCGTCGACGACCGTGCCGATGACCGCGCGCAACAGCTGGTCCTTGCTCGGGAAGACGTAGTGAAGGGTGCCCAGCGAGATCCCCGCTTCGGTGGCCACCGCGCGGAGCGTGGTCCCGGGTACGCCGATCCTGCTGAGCACCCGTATCGCCGCGGTGACGATCTGCCCCTCGCGTTCCGCCGCCTTCACGTAGGCCATCCGGCTTCTCCTTCGTCGGTCGTGCCCGAGTTTCGCATATCGGCCCTTGTGCGGGGCGGACGCCTGTCCTACTTTAAGTCGGACAACCGACCGACAAATTGGGGAGTCTGCCGTGCACACTGTCGATGTCGTCGTCATCGGAGCGGGCCTCGCGGGGTTGACGGCCGCTCGCGCGCTGACCGGCGCCGGACGCACGGTCGCCGTGCTGGAGGCACGGGACCGGGTGGCGGGCCGCAACCTCGGACACGAGCTGGTCAACGGGGTTCCGGTCGAGCTGGGCGGCCAGTGGATCGGCCGGACCCAGACCGAGGTCCTGAAACTGGTCGCCGAGCTGGGCCTGGAGACGTTTCCGACTTACGACGACGGAGCGGGGGTGACGGTCTACAACGGCAGGCGCACCACCTACACCGACGTGACCTTCGGGCTCTCCGATCAGGCGGTGCTCGAAGTCGGCCGGATGAAGTTCGAGCTCGAGGCGCTGGCCGAGACCGTCTCGCCCGCCTCGCCGTGGACGTCACCCGAAGCCGCGGAGCTGGACCGCAAGACCCTGGACGAATGGCTTCGCGCCGCCACCGGCGACGCCGAGGCCCTCGCGTTCTGGGGAGCCGTCGTCCCCGCGGTGTTCTCCGCGGAGCCGGCGGAGATGTCGTTGCTGCACTTCCTGTTCTACGTCAAATCCGCGGGGTCGCTGGACGTCCTCGTCGCCACCACCGGCGGCGCGCAGGAGTTGCGCGTCGCGGGCGGCACCCACCTGATCTCCGAGCGGCTCGCCGAACGGCTGGGCGACGTCGTCACCCTCGGGGCGCCGGTTCGCGGTATCGCCCACCACGCGGACGGCGTCGAGGTGCGGTACGACGGCGGGCGGATCGCCGCCCAGCGGGTGATCGTGGCGATCCCGCCCGCGCTGGCGGGGCGGCTGCACTACGAGCCGCCACTCCCGGCGGCGCGCGACGGCCTGACCCAGCAGATCCCGATGGGCAGCGTGATCAAGGTCCAGGTGGCCTACCCGGCGCCGTTCTGGCGCGACGCCGGGCTCAACGGCTTCGCGTTCAACCTGGACGACCCGCTGTGCGTCACCCTGGACAACTCGCCGCCGGACGGCTCCTGCGGCGTACTCGTCGGCTTCTTCGAGGGCGCCCACGCCCGCGAAGCCGCCCGCCTGTCGCCCCGGGAACGCCGCGAGGCCGCGGTGGCCACGCTGGTGAGGCAATTCGGGCCGGAGGCGGCGGAACCGATCGACTACGCCGAACAGAACTGGATGGAAGAGGAGTACACCCGGGGCTGTTACGGCGGCCGCCTCGGCGCGGGCGTGTGGACGCAGTACGGTGCCGCGCTGGCCGAACCGGTCGGGCGTATCCATTGGGCGGGCGCGGAGACCTCCGACATCTGGAACGGCTACATGGACGGCGCCGTCCGTTCCGGGCAGCGCGCGGCGGCCGAAGTGCTCTCGCGTCTGGAGCGGTAGACGCGGGGAAAACCGGCGGCCGGGTGGAGTCCCGGCCGCCGGTTTCCCCCGGTGTCAGGGGCGATAGATCTCCTTGACCGTGGTGATCTGGTCCTCGCCGTTCACGCTGATCCGCGCGAGCACCGGGTTGCCTTCCCGCAACTGCCGGATCAGCTGGTCCCTGCCGCACGGCAGGCTGCCGTGGCCCTCGTCGTCGATGGTGACCGATTCGCCGGGGCACAGGGTGGCCGCGCTGAACACCTCGGCGCCCTCGTGCAGCGGAAGCCGGTACGTCCTGCCGCCGGGCTGCTCGGCCGTCAGCTGGAAGCGGGCCATCCGCAGGTTGGCGTCGTATCCGGTGAACTGCACCCCCTGGGTGGTGTTCGGAAACTTGCGGTTCTGCTCGACCGGTGCCGTCCCCGTGCCCGCGGGCCTGGTCTCCAGTCGCAAGGAGCTGTTCGGCACGCCGCAGACCACCTCGGTCCCGGATTCCGTCAGGCGGGCACAGGTCCATTTGCCCTGGACGTCGAGCACCCGCTCACCGGGGCCTTCGGCCTCCGGCAGTTTCCCGTAGTACTCGGTGATCACGTTGTACGCCTCGGTGCAGCCCGGCGTGGTGCCGTCGGTGGCGGCCACCGCGATCAGATCCCTCTTCGGCCGCCCTGGTGCGCCGACCTGGCCGCCGTGCTCGCTGCAATTGACGTCTCCGCCGGACGGCTCGGCGCCGGAACCTCCGGCGGCCGCCCCCTGTCCGCCGCCCGCCTGAGCCTGTTCGACGGCCGCGTTCTTCACCGGAGAACCATTTCCCGCGACATTGTTCCCGCCGCACGCGGAAAGGAGTGCGGTGGCGGCCAAAGCCCCGCCCGCAATGGCTGTTTTGATGGTCTTCTTCGCGGTGAATTTCATTTCAGTGCCCCTCTCGCATCCCTTTTTCGAAGCTTTGCCCGGAAGACGCCGGACGCGAAACGGGGTTGCTTCGAAAAGCCGGTGCGGCGAAGGGCTGCCCGAAGGTCCGGACCGCCGTGTCCCCGAGGGCACGACCTCGGATCGTCGCGCAACCTCCCCGGCGCGGGCCGCCGGGGAGGTCGCGAGACCGGCTACGGGATGACGCGGTTGCGCAGGTTGTTCGGGTACGGGCCTTCGCCGTGGATGTTCAGCTCGTTGCCCACCTCGAAGCTGTAGTACGGGTGCGAGCTGAAATAGCTGTCCAGATTGGTGCCGCCGAAACAGATCAGATCCGCGCCGCCGGCCGCCCTCGGCCCGTTGCACAGGCTGAGCGTCGGGTACCGGAAGGAATCCAGCGGCCGGAACCCGGCACCGCCGGGGCCGGGAACGGGCAGGTGCCCGATCAGCCCGCCGGGGTCACCCGGCCAGTTCGACTCGACGGGCTGCCGTCGCCCGTCCGCGAACAGCACACCCTGGATGTTCCGGCCGGGCGGTTCGGTCTCCAGCACGGTGCCGGCGACGAGCGCGCCGAGACTGAACCCGACGATGTAGACCTTCGTTTCGAGGTCGCAGCCATAGGTGACATAGAGGTTGTAGAGCGCTGTCCGGAGATTGGCGACGCCGGCGTCGACGTCGGCGTAGAGATTCACGTCGCCGGCGCCGTTCGGATACGGAATGCGCACCGGGTCGGCGCCGCCGGGGGCGAACGCCCGGTCCAGGAGTTTCTGTGCCCCACCGTCCTGATAACCCGGTACGACGAACATGACGGGCCCGCAGGGGCCGTCGGGCCGCGCGGGCGCCGCCTGCGCCGCGCCCGATCCGGCGATGGCACCGGCCAGGGTGACGACGGACAGGACTGCGGTCGCGAGCAGACGTGCTCCGGTTCTTTTCATCGGTCTCTCCCCACTGTCGGGTTTACCCGCCGAACGCTAATGAGCGCCGATGAAATACCGATGAAATGCGAGGAATCGCGGCCGCCGTAACCACTTTTGGGTGAAACTGTCGTGATGGGCTCAAGTGGTGAGCTCAGGCCTTGGTGTTGATGCTGACGGGCCGGGAACCGGTCCGGGGGACGCCGCCTTGGAGGGTGGAGGAAATGCCGACGCGGGTGGAACAATCGATGACCTGGTAGTGCAGGTGATAGTCGGTGGACGCCCCGGTGGTGCCGGACCAGCCGACGACCCGGCCCTGCGGGACCCAGGTGCCCGCGTTGTAGATGGCCCGGTTCAGATGCGCGTAGTGCGTGCAGGTGCCGTTGGAGTGCCGGATGATCACCTCGATACCGTTCTGCCAGTACGGCGACCAGTCCGAGACGAGGATTCGGCCGCCCTGTGCGGCGGAAACCTCGTAGTTGGCGGGGAGGGCGAAATCCCAGGCGTATTCGTTGTAGGGACCGGTGTGGGAGAACGTGCCCTCGGGCCCCTGGGTGACCGTGTACGCCTCACCCGCCGGGAACGGCAGTTCGTAGTAGTGGTTCGCGGCCGAAGCCGTGGCCGAGCCGGTGAGTGAAAGGCCGGCCGTCATCAGCGCGACGGCCGCGATCGTGCCCAGCCCGCGTCGTAGCGCTTTTCCGTTTCCGCCCATGATTCCTCGCTTTCCGAGCGGTCAAGCCCTGTCGTCGGCAGGGCGCTCCTGACTAAACAGGCAGGCCGTGGCTCGGACAATGGTGCGTTCAGGGCTTGCGCGGAGGCGGCGAAAGGGTTATCGAGGACTACGTGTCCCGTCGGCCGGCGCGACCGGACCTCGGCGTGGATGGTCCACAAAGGACGCTAAGCTGCAACGGGTCCGGTTCGTGTTGCGAAAGCCACTTTCGCAACCTCCAACGTTGCGAAAGTGGCTTTCGCAACACCTCACCTTCGCTGGGCTGACGGTGCGTCCGCTGTCCTTTGAGGACGGACGTGGCCCGATCGCGTCACCGGCGGCCGGCGTTCAGGATGACGAGGAACTGGCCTCCGCCCGGCTCGACTCCCGCGGTCACCGGCAATCCCGGTACCAGGCGGGAAAACCGGTCTTCGAGCCACTCCGCCGCCTCTTGGGCGTCTTGCTCCGTCGGGCAGCGGGCGACCAGTTCGCGGCCTCCCTTGCGCTCCAGCCGTCCGGCGACGGTGATCAAGGGCGCGGGTTCGGCCACGTGCAGACGGTCCGGCCAGGCGATGACCACCTTGACCGCGCCCTTGCGGGTGTTGCACCCGCGATGCGCGAGCCGCTCGGGGATCTTGGCCTTCCGGTCGGCGGTCCGGCTGTCGACACTGGGGCCGCGCGGGTCGTTCACCGACATGTCCGGGTCGACCGGTTCGTCGCACACCCAGCAGCGCCAGCCGTCGCGCTCGGCCACGTCATCGAGAAGGCTCATCCGGTCAACCTAGCCTGCCGCTCCGCGCGTTCACCCGGGGCGCGGGTGTCGCGAAAGCCACTTTCGGGACATCGGATGTCCCGAAAGTGGCTTTCGCGACGTCGCCTACTTCGTGCAGTGGATCCCGGCTTCACCCCGGTACATCACGAAGCTGATCTTCACCGAGTACAGGTGGATGGTCACGCACTGGTCGGGCGTGTACCCGTAGGCGGAGGCGTGGTCGTAGGCCTGCTGCAACGCCGTCCGCTTGGCCGAGGCCGACGTCTTCTCCACGGTGGTCCCGAGGAACGCTCGGGTCTCCGCCGCGCTCGCCACCCCCGGCGCGAGCGTCATGAGTCCCGCGAGGACCACGGCGGCCCCCGTCGCGCGGGCGATCGTCCTGTTCATGCTTTCCCCTTTCAGCGCTGGCAGTAGAGCCAGACGGTCGCGCTGTAGTAGTAGAAGTGCGACCGGACGTCGGACGCGCGGACGTAGCACTGCGAGTCCAGCCAGTTCGTGTTCCGGGCGTACAGCCGGGCGACCTTTTCCGCTGACCCGATGGCGTCCGACGGGCCAGGGCCGATGCCCGTGGCGTAGAAGTCTCCGGTTTCCACGGCGAGTGCCGGCGTCGCCGACACGGTCATCGCGGCGGCCGCCAATGCCGCCGCGGTCAGCAACTTCCTCATGGGAACTCCCCCTCCTGGGTCGTCAGCCAGAATCGACTGACTCCCTTCAGTCATTCATCTCAGCTAACGTATCGACCGTAAGGGACTGTCCGAGCTCATGTCAACTCAAATGAACGTATGTCTTGCTGAGATTCATCTCAGCTAATGGAGGTGAAGATGACCGAACCACGGGCGACCACGCTCACCGACCGGATCGACCGCCTCTTCCAGGTGGTCCGGCGGGCAGGCGGCGAGCAGTACAGCCACGAAGAGGTGGCGCGGGCCTGCCGGGAGAGCACCGGCGAGTCGTTTTCCGCCGCCTACCTGTGGCAACTGCGGACGGGCCGCCGGGACAACCCGACCAAACGCCATCTCGAGGCGCTCGCGGCGTTCTTCCAGGTGCCGCCCGCGTACTTCTTCGACGACGAACAAGGGAGGGCTCTTGCCGAAGAGGTCGAGTTGCTGGGAGCGTTGCGCAACACCGCGGTGCGCAACCTGGCGTTGCGCGCGGTGACGCTGTCCGAGGAGGGGCTCGGCACCGTGACCGACATCGTCGAGGCGATCAAGCGGCGCGAGTCCAGGCGTGACCAGGGGGAGTAGTCATGTTCGGCAGGAAGAGCGCGCTCTGGCGCAGATGTGAGCGGATCGCGGCCACCGTGCGGCTACCGGAACCGTTCGACGTCACCACGTTGTTCGGCGAGGTCGCGGCGATGCGCGGGCGGCCCATCGAACTGGTGGCGCTCGAGGCGCGGCCGGGGGCGCCGTGCGGGGTGCTCGCGGCCACCGACCGGGCGGACTACGTGTTCTACACGCGGGACACGTCCCCGTTGCACCAGCGGCACATCCTGCTGCACGAGCTCGGCCACCTGCTGTGCGGGCACGTCGAAGGCGAGGTGCGGCCGGAGGCGATCGCCGCGATGGTCGCGCCCTCGCTTTCGGTGGACCTGGTCCGCCGGGTCCTCGGTCGCACCACGTACGCGCGGGAGCAGGAGAAGGAAGCCGAGCTCTTCGCGTCGCTGCTCATGCGCCGGGCCGTGACCGCCGGACCGGAATCCGACCGGCTGCGCCACGCCCTCGGTTCATGATCAGCTATCTGTCCGCCGCGCTGCTGGCGGCGATCGGCCTCACCCGGCTGATGGCCGTCCGCGCCGGGCCGAGGCATCTGGCCACGTTCTTCCTCAGCATGGCGGCGGGCCTCGCCCTCTCCGCCGACGCCACGGTCCGGTTCCTCGGCGACGAACTGCTCCCGCGGCTGGTCACCAACGCGCTGCAACTGCTCGCGATGCGCGCGCTGGTCCAGCTGGTCCGCAGCACGCGGTCACCGGAGAAGCGGACACCGTTCTGGCCCATCCTGCTGTGCTGGGCGCTGATGGTCCTGTGCTACCTGGACATCGCGCCGCATCGGCTGGAGGTGGGCACGCCCGCGTTCCAGTGGCGGTGGAGCGTCGTCGCCTACCAGGTCGTCCTCACGACGTACGGGGTCACCTGCCTGGTGATGTTCACCCGCACGCTGGTCCGCAGCGCCGCTGTCCGTCCACAAGGGACGTTCCGGACCGGGCTGCGGATCCTGGTCTGCGCCGCCGTCGCGTCCATCGTGTGGGTGCTGTTCTCCGGGCTTCCCTCGCTGTGGCTGGAGATCACCGACCTCGCGGACCTCGATTTCCTGCCGCGCGCCCGCCTGGTCGGCCTCTGCGCGATGGTGCTGTGGGTCGTCGGTGGCCTGTTCACCACCTGGGACGGCGCGCTCCGGCTGGTGCGCGCGTGGCGCGGGATCCGGGCGGTGACACCACTGTGGAAGGAACTCGTCGCCGCGCATCCGCAGATCGCGCTGCCGGTCCGCCACGACCTCGAATTCACGTTGTACCGCAGGATGATCGAGATCCGGGACGGCCTGCTCGCGTTGCGGGCGCACGTTCCGCCGCAGCTGGGGGACTGGCTGCGCGCCCCGGTCGACGAACCGACGCGCGCCGCCGCCGAACTGGCGGCGGCGCTGGTGATGCGTGAAGCGGGCCGCAGCTGGCCGAACCATCCGGCGGGACCGCAACCCACGGTGCGGGACGAAAGTGCCTGGCTGAGCGCCATGTCGTCCGCGTTCACGAATTCCCGTGTCGTGCGAGAGGTCCGCGAGCGCGCGCTGGCGGAGGCCGCGACCCTGTCCTGACGGCGCCGGCCCCCGCTCAGGCACCGGTGACGTAGATCCGCGCGACACTCCCGTCCGCCCAGGTCAAGCAGAGCCGATGCCCGGCGAAGTGGTAGACGGCCGTGGCTTCGCCGTTGGCACGGTTCACCCAGCTGTCGTGCGGAACGGCCCCGTGCGCCCGCACGTAGGCATCGACGGCCCCTCTATGCCCGCCGAGGTCGAGCCCGGAGATCAGCCGGTCCGCGCCCGGGCAGACCGTGACATCGACACCGACCTTCGTCACCAGCCCGTCGAGCGCCTCGATGTAGACGCCGTCGGCGCTCGGCTCTTCCGGGACCAGCTCACTCCGCCGGACGGTCGCGCCGGGGAACAGCCGACGCAGTTCCGCGAACGCGGCGGAATCCTCGGGCGCGCCCAGTGCGGCGCACATCGTGACGATGACACCGGTCAGCGGCGTCCCGGGGGCGGGAAGCGGTTCGGCCGCGGGCTCGTCGGTCTTCAGCGGTGCCGGCCGCGGGTCCTGGCCGCCGAAGGCCGCCACCCGGTCCCAGATCCAGTCGGCCATCGAGTCGGCGACGGGCTCGTCGGGCTGTCCCGGCCGGCGTTTCACCAGCCGCCCGAACGCGACGGCGACCAGATGGGTCCCGGCGTCGTCGGTCATCACCTGGTCCCAGACCTCGTTCTCCGGCCAATCGGGGTGCGCCGCCTGGTCAGCCTCGATCTCGGCGTTCATGGCGAGGATCTCCGCCGCCGACATCAGGCGGAACGACTCGGTCCAGCCCCAGGTGGCACCGGAACCGGGCGGCTGGCCGTTGTGCCAGGTGAGCAGATCCCTCGCGACCATGGAGCCGACCTTGTCCTCGTCCTCGGTCAGATCGGCTGCCGTGGCTCCCGGCCGCAGGGTCGCGCGCAGTTCGGCGGGCATCACCGCGTCCAGTGCCGCCAGCGCGGAGGCCAGGTCGATGCCGAGCTTCTGGTCGCGGATCTGCTGCCACGCCATCTCCAGCACGCCGGTGCCTTGGATGTCCGCCAGGCTGATGTCGTCGCCGCGCGCCTTTTCCACGATCCGCAGCATCGTCCGAGCGGTCTCGACCAGGTTCTGCGAGAGGTCGTCGGTCGGGTCCTCACGCAGCAGCCGGAGCCCGAGTCGTTCGGCGTCGTCGAACCGGTACTGCGCCAGGTAGGCGTAGCCGAGCAGCATGGCGACCCAGGAATCCGCCACGTTGGTCCGGATCGCCTCCTCGGCCGCGGGAACGAACCGTTCGGGTGGTGCGCAGCTTCCCAGCAGGTACTCCGCGCGTTTCGCCAGCGCCTTGGGGAGGTCGTCCGGCTTCGTCCGCGCGCACAGCGCGACCGCCTCGTCGAGTTGCCGCCACCCGGCCTCGTGCTGCCCGGAGCAGGCCTGGGCGTGGCCCAGCTGCATCCAGTCGTCCCAGTCCTCGTGGTTCTGGCCCAGCACGGTACGCGCCCACCGCAGCGCCTCGTCGTGGTTGTGCTCCCCCGATTCCAGATGCCGAAGCGCGCGAGCCGCCCAGATGAACTGGTTGTCGCGGCGACCGGCCACCCGGAGATAGAGGCGCCGCGCTTCGTCCACGTCGCCGAGGGACTCCCGGTGATAGGCGAGCACCATCAGCGCGCTGCTCCGCTCCGGCTGGGCCGCGAGCACCCGCGCCGCCAGCTCGGCGACCCGGGGATGCGTCGGCTGCGCTTCGAGGAGTTCCCAGGCCAGGTCGAGGTCCCGCTCGACGGTGTCGCTCATCGCATGCCCCGCTTCACCCGGTAGGCCCGGAGCTGGTCGAAGGTGCCGTCGTCGACGCCGTATTCCAGGACCGGCGCCACCTGGTCGAACCACGACGTCGTGGACGGGATGATGCCGCCGACCGCGGCCAGCAACCCGTCGGTGGTGACCGGCACCAGCTCGTTCCTGCTCATCGACTCGACCATCGCCTTCTGCAGCACGGTGGTCGTCAGGTGGCTGAGGTCGGCGCCGGAGAACCCCTCGGTCGCCGCCGCGACGGCCACGACGTCGACGCCGTCGGCGGGTTTGCCCGCCAGCGCGCCCTCGACGATCGCCGCCCTGGCGACCGCGTCGGGTGGCAGCACCAGCACCGTCTTGTCGATCCGGCCCGGACGGCGCAGCGCGGAGTCGATGTCCCACGGCCGGTTCGTCGCGGCCAGGAAGTAGACCCCGTCGTTCGTGCCCGCCATACCGTCGAGCTCCTCCAGGAGCTGGGTGACGAGCATCCGCATCGACTGCGACCCGCCGCCACCGGAGGTGCGCCGTCCACCGAGAGCGTCGAACTCGTCGAAGAAGATCACGCACGGTGTCGCCGCGCGGGCGTGGCGGAACACGCTCTGGATCGCCTTCTCGCTCTCGCCGATCCACTTGCTGAGCAGGTCGGCGAGGGTCACGTGGATGAAGGACGCGCCGAGATCGCCGGCGATCGCCCTGGCGATGAACGTCTTCCCGCAGCCGGGCGGGCCGTACATCAGCAGCGACCCGCCCGGCTTCTGCCCGAACGCGGCCGCCAGTTCGGGGTTGCGCAGCGGAGCGAGGAACGCGGTGTTCAGGTGCTGTTTGACCTCGGCGAGACCCGCGACGTCGGCCAGCGTCACCTTCGGGCGTTCGGCGTCCCACAGCGACGCGGACAGGGCGGCGCCGCTTTCCTGCCGGTCTTCGTCGGCCGGGGCCGGAACCGGATCCGAGGCGCGCAACCGGGTCGCCATCAACCGGGCGCGCAGCAACCGGACCCGCGCCGGATCACCGCCGTGGGCCTCGAACGCGGCCAGTTCGGTGGCGGCGCGTTCCGGCTCCCGCTCCAGCAGGAGCGTGACGAAGTCTTCGCGCAGCGCCAGATTGCCGGGATCGGCCTCCACCTCGCGCGCGATCACCTCGACGAAACCGTCGTCCGGATCTGCCTTGTCGTCTCTGGTCATGCGGTTCTCTCTCGTCTGAGCCATGGCCATGTCCGTCCGGAACAGACAAGCATCCCTTCGCTCGACGGCGCGCCGGGGGGTGTTCCCCTGTCAGGGGTGAATTGGGGGACGGCCCCTGATGTGTGTCCGCCCCGCCGGATGGATCGTGGCGTGGTGACAGCAAGGACAACGGAAACACCCAAGCCCGTACCGGCCGAAACGCTCGACCGCGCGATGTTCTTCGGCGGCAACGCGCCGATGGAAGGCGTGCTGAATTCGCTGGCGATGGAGCCTTTCATCACCGGCGCGCAGCCGCATGCGCGAGCCGCCGAGATCACCGAGGTCTCGCCGGAGGCGACGCTGCTGCCCCCGGGAGTCACCGCGGATCTGACGTACGAGCTGGACGGCAGGCATTCGCACCTCGCCTTCGGACCTGAATGGACACTCGTCGCGGTGCGGAGGCGGGCCGGTGCCGCGACCGTGTGCGTGTCCGCCACCTCCGGCGACCTGGCGGACGAGGTGCTCGCGGCCGCTGTCCGGACCGCACGGACGGGGACGCCGGGGGAGTCGGCCGTACCGGTCGGTTTCTGGCACGTGCAGGGCTGCGGTGGGGCCGGGGTGCGCGCTCCCCGGACCATGGATCTGCCGCCGTGGCAGGAGATCCGCGGCAACTACCCGCGGTCGGCGGTGACCGCGCTCGACACGCTCATGACGGTGCGGCCGCAGGACGTCACCGGCAGGCTGGTGCTCCTGCACGGACCCGCGGGCACCGGCAAGACGACCGCCGTGCGCGCGCTCGCGCACGAATGGCGGGATTGGTGCCAAGTGGACAACGTCCTCGACCCCGAGGTCCTGTTCGCCGATCCGGGCTATCTGACGTCGGTGGTGCTCGGTGAGGAGCGGGCGGACAACCGGAAATGGCGGCTGCTCATCCTCGAAGACTGCGACGAACTGGTCGGCGCCGACGCGAAGCGCGATTCCGGGCAGGCTTTGTCCCGCCTGCTCAACCTGACGGACGGACTGCTCGGTCAAGGCCTGGACATCCTCGTCTGCCTGACCACCAACGAGAACGTCGCGCGGTTGCACCCCGCGGTGGTCCGGCCGGGCCGCTGCCTCGCGGAGATCGAGATCCCCCCGCTGCCGCGGGAGGAGGCGGTCGGCTGGCTGGGCACGGGGGCGGGGATCGGTGCGGAAGGCGCCACCCTGGCCGAGCTGTACCGGCTGCGAACCGCGGCCTAGCCAGGGTTCGCCGTTCGCCGGATTCTCGGGGGCCGGGCTGTTAGGGTCCGGGCCATGCGAGTGTGGTGGTGTGGCCTGGTCGTCGGCGCGATGGCGCTGCTCGGCGCTTGCGCCGGGGGCGGGGCTGGGAAGGGGCAGGTGGTGCCCGCGACGACCACGACGACGCCGACGACAGGCCTCGCGCGGACGACGACGCGGCCGCCGCAGCCCCCGGTGACCACCACGACCCGGACGACTCCGGACACGACGCATACGACGACGACCCAGCGCACCACGACCCAGCGCACCACGACCTATCGCAAGACGACGACCGCGAACCGCCCGACGCCCCCGCGCTACACCGCCACCCGGAGACGCTGACGCTTGGCGCCCAGTCTGGTATCCGGATTCGGGCAGCGTTCTGGACGCTTTCGCGCCGGGCTTGGCTGGGTGTTGCGAAAGCCACTTTCGCAACGTTGAAGGTTGCGAAAGTGGCTTTCGCAACGTCGGCCGGGACCGGCAAAGTGGACAGTCGTGTCGCCCGCGACCCCAGTCCCTTATGGACAGTCGCAGCCGGGTACGACCCCGAGAAAACCGAGCCAAGTCGGACGATCCGCCGCGATCGAGGCCGCGGTCTGCGATCCTTGACCGATGTTGGAGAGCGCGAGGCGTGAGCTGGAGCGGATGCGAGCATCCTCCGATGCCTGGCAGGAAGTGCGCTACGAGCGCGCCACGGACGCCGACGGCGAAGACTGCGACGCGAACGCGGTGCGGCGGGCAAAAGTGTTGTGGGCACTGCAATACGACCGCCGGCCCGAAGATCTCCAGCTGGTGCGGTGGCTGGCCGCGCAGGAGGCGTCGTGCCGTCACGAGGCGCCGTTCCAAGGCCTGAGCGAGGAGGCCGAGCTGGCCGGTTTCCTGCTCGCCGGATACCGGCACGTCGAGGACGTGTGGCTGCACTGGGAAATCAAGGTGGCCAACTTCGACACCTGGTGCGGATACGACCAGGAACATCTGTTCGCCGCGGGGGTGCGGGGCACCACCGCCTTCGTCCGCGACAGCGGGCACGCCGACCGTGACGCGGTGCTCGAACGTCTTCTCGACGAGAAGGGCAGGCCCTGCGTCTCCGAGGCGGACCTGGCGAAGTGGTCGGAGCGCAAGCGCTCCCGGTTCCCCGCTGATCCGGCCGCCGAGGACCCGCTCACCTGGGTCATGCGCGCCCAGCTCACCGGCGATCGTGAACTGACCCGCCGGGAGCTGGACCGGTGGGCGGCCGGCCGCGAGAGGGACAAGGAGACCTTGGGCCTGCTCCGCCACTATCTGGCCGGTTTGGGGGCGTTCGCCGAAGCGGCTCGAGCGCAGCGCGAGAGCCTCGCGTTCGCCGGCACCGACTGGGACTCGGCGTCGGCTTGGCAGACCCTGGCCGCGCTGGAACGCCAGGCCGGCGACCACCACGCAGCCTGGGAGGCGCTGCGCGAGTGCCGCCGAGCCCTGGACGGCGTGCCCGGGTGGCCGGAGGTGGGACTGGGCCGGATGTACGTGGAGGAACTGTTCCTGCTCGCCGGTTCCGCGGAGGGTGAGCTCGCCGAGGCGGTGTTCGCCGAGGCGGACCGTCAGGCTCGCGACGTCCCCGGCCTGCCGTTGGTGGTGTTGCGAAGCGCCGCCGAAGCGGCAGGCAAGGTCGGTGACCAGACCAGAGCCGGGCACTACCGGAAGCTCCGGGACGCCGAGCGACAGCGCATCGACACCGCGATGGGTCGAGCCCACCCGTGAACAGTCAGGCGCCGGGTTCCTCCTGAAGGGCCCGCACCTCGACCCTGCTGCGCAGCGCGCGCGAGGCCTGCTTGGCCCATTCGATCGCGACGTCGTCGTTCTCGGCCTCGATGATCCAGAAGCCTCCGAGATACTCCTTGGCCTCCACGAACGGGCCCGGGGTCAGCACCGGGCTGTCACCGGAGTAGTCCACCGTCGTCGCGGTCGACGGCGGCTGCAGACCACCGGCGGTCACGAACGCGCCCGCCTCCTCGATCGCGGTGTTGAACGCACCCACCGCGGCCATGATCTCCTGCAGCTCCGCCGGATCCATGTTCTCCATCGTCGGCTCCTCGGCGGAGTCGTGGGGCAGGCTCAGGAAGTACTTCGTCATGATCGTCTCCTCGTCGTCGGTGATACCGGAAACGCTATGCGGCGCCACCCCGCCCCCGCATCGGTCATCGTGACCGATATCCGGCGGCCGATGACCGGCGGCGGCCACTCAGACGAGGCCGGCCAGCGCCGCGCGACCGGTGACGCCGAGTTTCGGATACGCCTTGTAGAGGTGGTGGCCGACGGTCCGCGGGCTCAGGAAGAGCTGTGCGGCGATCTCCTTGTTCGTGTGACCGGTGGCGGCCAGCCGGACGACCTGCAGTTCCTGCGGCGTCAACAAGGTCAGCGGACCGCTGCGCCGAGGTTCGTCGCCCCGCTCGCCGAAGGCGGCCAGCTCGCCGCGCGCACGCTCGGCCCAGAGCTCCGCGCCGAGGTCCTCGAACGCGGACACCGCCGCCGCGAGATGGGCGCGGGCCTCGGTGCGGCGGCGCTGGCGGCGCAGCCATTCGCCGTAGACCAGCTGGGTCCGGGCACGCTCGTAGGGGCCGCCGTGCCGCTCCTGAAGCCGTAGCGCCCCGGTGTACAGCGCGTCGGCGTCGCCGTCGTCGGCCAGCAGGGCCCGGCACCGCAGGGTGAGCGCGGTGGCGACCGGGCGGTCGACGTGCTCGGCCCAGTGCCGGAGCGTGGCCAGCGGTTCGCGGGCGCGCTCCGGCTCGCCGCAGCGCACCGCGGCCTCGACCAGATCCGGCACCGCCCGCATCAGCAGGTCACGGCTCGCGGGCCCCTGGTGCACCTTCTCGAGCCGGTCGACCGCTTCCTTGAACCGCCTGGCGGAGAGTTCGAGCATGCCGAGACCCCAGTCCGCGATCTCGGCGTTGACCCGGTGCCGGGCACGGGCTCGCGGGAGCACTTCCTCGGCGAGAGCCCGGCAGCGTGGCTCGTCACCTGAGACGGCGTGGAGCCACACCTCCACCGACCGGTGGGCCAGGCGTTCGGTCGTGTTGCCGAGCTCGGCCGCCACGGACGCGCCTTCCGCCACACAGGCGCGGGCGTCCGCGAACTCACCGCGGAACAACCGCGCCACCGCGAGCACGTTCAGGGTGTAGGGGACCCAGCCCAGCGCCCCGGTGGCCCGCACCTGGGCCAGCATGTCCTCGGTACCGGCGGCGACACCGTCGTCGTCCGCGATCATGAGCCCGCCGAACCCGGCCGTGACGCGATGCATCAGGTCGTTCCCGCCGCCGCCCGTGGTGGTGTAGAGCTCGCGCATCGGGCCGACGGCCGCCTCCGGGCGCCCGGCGAAGAGCTCCGCCCACCCGAAAAGCGCCGCGACGACCGGTGCCCAGTGCTCCGGCGGGGTGAACCCGCGCATCAGGTCGACCACTCGCCGCAGCAGGTCGTGCGCCGCTCCGTGCCGGGCGGCGTGCACAGCCTCGAAGAAGTTGAGCGCGGCGCGCTCCGGATCGGTGTCGCGCACCAGCTCCGCGGCCCCGATCGCCAGCTCCGCGTCGGCCCGCGGGGACGTGCGTTCGTACTCCACGGCGCCACGCGTGTAGATGGCGTCGGCCCGGACGCCGGTGTCGGTGGTGAGCGAGAGCGCTTCGGCCGCCAGCCGGGCGGCGCGGTCGGCCTTGCCGGCGTCGAACGCGGCCTGGCTGGCCAGGGCGATACGCCGGGCCTTCAGCTCGCGGTCGGCACTGAGCCGGCCGGCGCGGTCGTAGGCGGCGGACACCGCCATCGCGCCGCCTCGGTGCCAGGCCCGCTCCGCCGCGGCTTCGAGCTCGGCGGCCACGGCCTCGTCGGGCGTGGTGGTGGCCGCGGCGAGGTGCCACGCCCGGCGATCGGCGTCGGCCTCCAGCGCGTCGGCGTACGCGCGATGGACCTCGATCCGCCGGTGCAGCGGCGCGTCCTGGTAGGCGGCCGCCCGGACCAGCGGGTGCCGGAACGTGATCCGGCTGTCGATCCGGAGCAGCCGGTCGTGTTCGGCGGGCGCCAGATCGTCGGCGGCGCCCCCGAGGGCCTCGATGACGTGCATGATCGTCGCGAGCGGCGCCGCCGTGTCCGCCGCCGCGGCCAGCAGCGCGCGTTGGGTGGGTTCGGGGAGCTCGACGATCTGGCGGCGGAACGTCTCCTGCACGCGGCGGGTCACCGGCAGCGGGCGGACCTGCTCGGCCGGGTCGGGCTCGTCGGCGTCGTGTGCCGCGAGCCGCGACGACCCGAGTTCGATGATCGCCAGGGGATTGCCGACGGACTCCGCGAGGACCCGGGCCCGCACCGGTCCGCCCAGTTCCGGCGCGTGGTCGTCCAGCAGCCGGGCGGCGTCGGGCGCGGCGAGACCGGGAAGATCCACGACCTCGATCCCGGCGATTTCGAACGGCGCCGACGTGTCGCGCACCGCGAACAGGATGGCGATCGGGTCGGCCACGAAGCGCCGGGCCGCGAACAGCAGCGCCTCCACGGAACCCTGGTCGAGCCATTGCAGGTCATCGACCACGCACAGCAAAGGGACGTTCTCGGCCAGATCGGCGAGCAGCGACAGGGTGCCGGCGGAGATGAGGAACCGGTTGGCGTCGTCTCCCTCGACCAGGCCGAAAGCGCACCGCAGTGCCGTGGCCTGGGGAGCGGGCAGGGCGTCCAGCCGATCCAGATAGGGGAACAAGAGCTGGTGCAGACCGCCGTACGCCAGCTCGGAGTCGGACTCGACGCCCGCCCCGCGGACCACGCGCATCCCCTCGGCTTCGGCGATCGACACGGCGTGGTCGAGCAGGACCGATTTCCCGATGCCCGCCGCGCCCCGCAGCGACAGCACCCCGCTCCGCGCGTCACGCGCGTTCGTCAGCAGACGTCGGATCCGCGTCAGCTCGACGTCCCTTCCCACCAGCGACATGCGGTCACCCTAGCCGCCGGATCCGGCCTCATGGCTTGAAGACCGCCCGCGAACAGGCCGTGCTCTCGGTCAGCGGGCGATGGAGACGGCGAAGGGGGTGAAACCCTTGCGGCGCAGGACATGCGGAACGACGAGGAGCATGGCTTCGGTCGCCCGGGCGGTGGTGACGTCACCGAGGTCTTCGATCCAGGCGGGTTGCCAGCCGAGGTCGCCGAGCAGTCCCGTGACGGTTTTCTTGGCCTGCTCGTCGTTCCCGGAGAGGTAGGCCGTCGGCGGGGTGCTCAGCGCGCCGGGGTCGGTCATGACCATGAACAGCATGGTGTTGAGGGTTTTGACGACGTGGGTGCCGGGCAGCGCGGCCTGGAGCTGTTCGGCCAGGCTGCCGCCGGGATAGCACAGATCGCCGGGCAAGCCGTCGGCCGCGTCGTGGGTGGCGTTGGAGACGTCGACGAGGATCTTGCCCGCGAGTTCGGCTCGAAGGGTGCCGAGCCGCTCCAGTGTGGTGTCGCCGGGGGTCGCGTTGACGACGATGTCCGCGTCGCGGGCGACGGTCGCGTGGTTCCCGCGACGGCCGAGGGTGACGTGGTGGCCCGCCGCGGCCAGCGCGCGGGCGAGATTGGTGCCGACGCGCCCGGCGCCCAGGATGCCGATGGTGGTCATCTGGTGGTCCTCCTTGCGGGATCGGTCAGAGCGGGGAAAGGACGTCGAGCGCGGTGGCGTGCACACCGGGCGCGGCGGCGAGGAAGTCCGGGCTGGCCGCGTTCCAGGGTTCGCCGTCCAGGTCGGTGACGGTGCCGCCGGCCTCGGCGACCAGCAGCGCGCCGGCGACCAGGCCGGAACGGACGTCGGAGAACTGCCAGAAGGCGTCCATCCGCCCGGCGGCCACGTGGATGAGCTGCAGCGTGGCCGGAACGGACACGCGCACGACGAGGCCGGCGGTGAGCATGGCGGTGACCGATTCGCCGATCCGGCGGAAGGTGTCGGTGGTTTCGCCGGGCCGGGCCTGCCCGGTGCCGATCAGCGCGGCGCCCAGGTCGCTCTTGGCCGACACGGTCAAGGGGCGGCCGTCGAGGTGCGCTCCGCCGCCGGCGGTGGCGGTGTACGTGTCCCCGGTCAGCGGGAGGTGCACGACGGTGAGGATGGGCTGGTTGTCGCGCACCAAGGTGGCGGTGACGGCCCAATCCGGCATGCCGTGAACGTGGTTGATGTTGCCCTCGGCCGGATCGACGACCCACCACTCGCCCGGCGGGAGCGCCCCGCCCGCCAGCTCGTCCTCCGCCCAGTGCGACCCCGGCCTCGCCGCGAGCAGCGGCTCACGCAGGACGGCGAGGATCGCCTCGTCGTTCGAGTGGATCTCGCCGACCACCTCGGCCAGGGTCACGCCACGGGCATGGGTCGTGTAGCGGTCCCGCAAGGTATTTCCCGCGTCCTTCACGATGGCGGTCACCGCGGGCAGCAAGGTCGTCTCGAGGTCGGAAGGCATGGCTGTACTCATGGCGTACTCCTTGGGATTCGGGCCTTTCTCGGCCCCGTGAACCCAAAATTAGAGCCACCGACCATTAACGACAAGTGCATGTTCCGCACTTGTACAGTTACCGCCATGCAACTGGATTTGAATCTGCTCACCGCGCTGGACGCGCTGCTGGAAGAGGGCAGCGTGGCCGGAGCCGCGGCCCGCCTGCACGTGACCGCACCGGCGATGAGCCGCTCGCTGGGGCGTATCCGCAAGGTCACCGGCGACGAGATCCTGGTCCGCACCGGGCGTCACATGACTCCGACCACCCGCGCGGTCGCGATGCGCACCGAGGTCCACGCACTGGTGCAGCAGGCGCACAAGCTGCTGTCCGCTCAGCCGGACCTCGACCTGACGACCCTGGAGCGGGTGTTCACCGTCCGCTGGCACGACGCCCTCACCACCGCCTGCGGAACCGACCTGATCGCCGCCGTGCACCGCCAGGCACCCGGCGTGCGCTTACGGCTCACCGCCGAACCCGGCGACGACACCCCCGAGCTGCGCCGTGGCGAGGTCGATCTCGCCTCCGGGAGCGGCCCGCCGTCACTGCCCGACATCCGCCACCATCTCGTCGGGCACGATCGGCTCGCCTTCGCCGTCCGCCCGGGGCACCCGCTCACGGAACGACCCGTGACCGTCGAGAGGTACGCGGCGGCCGACCATCTCACCGTTTCGCGGCGCGGCCGCCTGCGCGACCGGATCGACGACGCCCTCGCCGATCTCGGCCACGAGCGCCGCGTGATCGCCTCCGCCCCCACCACGGCCACCGCGCTGCACCTCGCCCGCGACACCGACCTCGTGGTCACCCTGCCCGACGCGGTCACCCGCGCCACCCGGCATCAACTCGGCCTGACCACGCTGCCGCTACCGCTCAAGGTGCCCGACGTACCGCTGCATCTGCTGTGGCACCAACGGCATCACAGCGATCCGGCCCACCGCTGGCTGCGCGCGACAGCGACCGGAATCCTCGAAGCCCTGCTCACCGCTGAGCGATAGCGGCCTCAGGACTCATCGTCCTCAGAGGACAGCAAGCCGGCCTTTTCGGCTCGGGCCACCACCTTCTTGACGAACTCGATCGAACCGCAGTCCTGGTCGAGCAGCGCGTTGCGGCGCGATGCCCACGCCGTGCCCAAATCCTGGCGGACCTTCTCGCTCACTTCGGTGCGCGCCGGGTTGAGAATCGTCTGCTCTTCTTCGCCGATGTGATGCATCAGCGCCTCGGACAGCTTCTCGACCGCGTCATCGAACTTCTGGGTGTCGGTCCCTTTGCACTCCAGCAGGTCCAACAGCGCCTGGTTGCCTTCGGCGTGCTCTTCCTCGCCGTGTTCCTTCTCGTGCTCGTCGATGGCGTCCTTGCGCCGCAGGGCGGGATAGACATCCTGTTCTTCGGCCTCGCCGTGCGCGATCAGCGCCGCCGACAAGGCGGCCCGGGCACCTTCGCGGTCCGCGGTCGCGTCCCGCAGATCACGGAGAAGCTGTTCGAACAGGCGGTGATCGTCCAGGATGAGATCGACGACGTCACCGGCGACAGGACGGGGGATCGTCACGGCAGTCATGGTTCGAGAATCCCTGTGCGGCGGCCGTCCGGCAACTCGAAGCACGGTCGCGCGCCGACCGTCGCGTGGTTCAGCCGGCGCCGTTTCCTTGTGGCGCGAGGTTTCCGTGCCAGCGGAAGGGGTCGTCCTCCAAGGCGGAGCGATCCCAGTTCCCGCGGTTCGCAGCGGCCTGGTAGGTGCTGTGGAGGAATTCGGCGACGGCACGGTCGGGGTCGGGTGCGGACCGGGCGGCCTCGTAGGGCAGCAGGAACTGCTTGAACTCGGTGCTGAAGTACGCGCCTTCGGGGCCGACCGGCTGATCGGCGAAACCCTCGGGCTCGGGGTAGGCGTAGGAGTAGAAGGCGCCTTCCTCGCCGCCGCCGGGCCAGAACCCGCAGCTGGAGAGTTCGCGGGAGTAGCCCTCGACCATGACCCAGTCGCCACAGTTGGGCGCTCCTCCGGGGTGTGGCGGCGCCGTCCGCCCGGAGAAGCGGGTGCAGGCGAGATCCATGGCTCCCCAGAAGAAGTGCACGGGACTGACCTTGCCGACGAAATGCGACCGGAACTCGCCGATCACCCGGTTCGCCTGCAGCAGCTGTCGCCAGAACAGAGTGGCCGCCTCGCCGTCGTAGGAGGCGTGGGTGTGGTCCTCGGCGAAGGGGATCGCCGGCTCGACCTCGTTGGGGTGCGGCCGGATCGTCGCCTCGATCCCGAGGTGGTCGAGCAGGTCCATGATCCGGGTGTAGAACTCGGCGACCGGCATCGGCCGGAGCGGGAAGCCCCGCGTGCCGCCGTCGCTGCTGCGGACTTCGAGCCGGTGGCCGACGAAATCGAACTCGATCTCGAAAGCGCCGGTGCGATAGGGGATGGCCGATGTCGTCAAGCCGCGCGGGCTGACGTACAGCGTCACCTGCCACCAATGGTTGAGCAGGGGAGCGTGGGCCATGCGGAGCTTGCCCACGATCTGGGTCCACATGTGCAGTGTCTCGCGGGTGGGGGTCCAGTCCGCTACCCGGAGGCTCGGCCAGTTCTTCGTCGCGGGGGTGGTCATCGGTGTCACTTCCTTGTCTCTCGCGGTCCGGCCTGGCTAAGCGGTGGGTGCGGGTGTGTTGAGCAGCTGCGTCTCCCAGGCGAAGGCGACCCCGGTACCGCCTTGGTCTTGTGCGGCGACCTCCGCGAGCGCCGGGATCGTCGCTTCGCGAGCCCAGTCACGCTGCAGCTCGGCCTGCACGGCGACCCAGGTCATCGGCACCACGCCCGCCTGGACCATGCGCCGGACGGCCATGTCGTGTGCTTCGGCCGAGACCCCGCCGGAGGCATCGGTCACGACGTCCCTGGATCAGGTTGCCGCCGCGCTCTTCCATGACCGTGGTCAGGATCGTGGGGATGCCGAACGCCTTCACGGTTTTCGCGAGCCCGACGACGTTGTTGACGACCATCGTCGGCTCGTGACTGTTGAGACCGGCGAACTGGAACGGCTGGTGGTCGATCAGCAGGAGGACGCTTTCCTCCGGGGTCAGCAAGGCATCGAGCCCGGTTTTCTTGGCGCTCATGGCGGATCTCCTTCTTTCGTGGAGCGGCGGGCCGGAGCGACGTTCACCTTTTTTGTTGACGCGTCTACAACTACGCGACTTTTGTAGACGCGTCAACATTGTTGGTAGGCTCCGCGGATGGTGCACGCAGGGATCGAGAAAGGGCGGCCGGCGCCCTTGACCGCCCATGGATGAGGCGCGCTGGCTCGACGAGCGGGAGGCGCGCGCGTGGCGCGGGATGATCGGCGTGCTGCCTCGGCTGACCGCGGTGCTGGAGCGTCAGCTGGTCCAGGACGCGGGACTGTCCGCCGCGGACTACACGCTGTTGGTGCCCCTGTCGGAGGCTCCGGACGAGGTGCTGCGGGCGCGTGACCTCGGCCGGATGGTCGGCTGGGCACGCAGCCGGATCTCCCACCAGGTCATCCGGATGGAGAAGCGCGGCCTCGTCGTCCGCGAGGAGTGCGACGAGGACGCGCGCGGGTCGATGGTGCGGCTCACCGACGCGGGCCGGACGGCCATCGTCGCCGCCGCCCCCGCGCACGTCGCCGCTGTCCGGCGATACTTCATCGGCGCGCTCACCGACGCGGAGCTCGACGTCATCGGACCCGCGCTCGAACGAGTCCTCGACCGGCTCCCCGACGACGACGGCTGAGTCAGGCTCGTTCGATCATCCGGTCGCGAACACTGCCGAGTTCGTCGCTGGTGACGCCGGCGCCGAGCAGGTACCGCTCGGCGTCGAATCCGTCGAGGGTCGCGATGACGGCCTCTTCGGCCGTGGTGCCCCGATCCTCGAGAGCGGCCTGGATGAACGGTCCTTGGTCGGCGGTTCCCATGGCTGCGAACAAGGCTTTGAGGGCTTCGGCGGACATGACGTAGTCCGCGGCGATCGCCCGGGGTTCGACATCGGCCAGCGCGAGCAACAGAAGAGCGACGAGCCCGGTCCGGTCTCGGCCGGCGCCGCAGTGGAACAGGACACCACCGGGATGTGTGCGGGCGATCGCCTTGATGACGGCTGCGCAACGCTCGGCTTTGTGCTGGAGAAAGACGGGATAATAGAGCGGGGAGCCGTTGAGCCGCTCACGGTTGACGTGCTGCCAGAACCCGATGTCGTCGATGTCGTCGAGCGGGACTTCGATCCGGTCGACGCCGGCCGGGGTAGCGGGACCTTCCGAGGTGGCGGCGAATTGTGCCGAGCCCGCCTCGGCCGTGAGCGGCGTTTCCGCAGGCCGGATCTCGTCCGCGTTGCGGAGGTCGATCACCGTACGGACACCGCACTCGCGCGCTTGGGCCCAACCCGTCTCCGTGACGAAACGAAGGTCCGCCGCCCTGAAGAACGCGCCATGGCTCGTCGTATCACCGGATTTGGTGGGTAATCCGCCGAGGTCCCTGGTGTTGAAGAAGCCCTCCCAGGCCACCGCTCTGCTCGTGCTCATCGTCCGCTCCCTCGTCGATCGAGCCGGGGCTTTGTCTGCCAATCATCGAGGCAGCGGTATCGCTTGTCGCTTGGCGAGATGAGCACCTGGCCTTGATCTGCCACTCGCTCATGCCGTCGTTCTCGTGGCTGGCGAGGAACAGGCCTCGGACGAGGTCGTTGTCCGAGCTGGCCGAGTAGCCGATCGACCGCTTCTTGCCGGATATCGCCGTCGTAGAACACGTAGCAGGTCCAGGTTCGCGCGGCAGGCTCCAGCCACGTGCTAGGGGTACGCCGATTCGTAAGCAAACCGAAAAAAACCGCCCTACCTCGGCAAGTCTGCCAAGTGGGCGGTGTTTCGTGTTGTGGAGGTTAGGTAACCTTACTCGAACATAAAAGACCAGTTCAGAGCCCTGGAAGAGCTCCGCGAGAAGCTTCCCAGCCTCGATACACCCGAGCCGCCACCGGCCAAGCGGGAACGCCCCGGCCGCGCCCGGCAACTCGGCTCCGATCAGGTCGAGCAGCTGATCGCCGACTACCAGTCTGGCGCGACGGTGTACGAGCTCGGTGACCGGTTCGGCATCGAACGGCGAACGGTCAGCAACATCCTCCACCAGCACGGCGTGCCGATGCGCCGCCGCGGCCTCTCGCCCGACCAGGTCGACGACGCCATCCACCTCTACAACCTCGGCTGGTCCCTGGCCCGCGTCGGCGACCACCTCGGCGTCAACCACACCACCGTGCTGAACACACTGCGTGAACGCGGCATCCCCACCCGAGACACCCACGGGCGTCCGCGCGTCGAAGCAGGTGGGGCCTGATGACACGGCGTGCAGCTATGTCGATTCGATCAGCTTCGGACGGGTCAGCTGTCGTGCAGGCCGTCACCGTGATCATGGGCGTGGTCGTCGGCCTCACATTCCTCTTCGGCTTCGGCAACGTCCTCAACCTCGCGCGCCGGCTCGGCGTGCCCGTCTGGGTTGCTCCACTCGTCGTGCCCGCGGTTGATCTCTCCATTCTCGGGCTCCTCCTGGGCAGTCGGCACCTGGCGCTCGCTGGTGCCTCGTCAGTTCAGTTGCAGCCAGCGTGCCGCCTCCTGCTTTTCGCCAGTGTGGTCACGTTGGCCTTGAACGTGGCCGACCCGATCGTCGCAGGTGAGTACGGCAAGGCGGCGTTCGACGCAGTGGGCCCGTTGCTGCTTATCGGCTGGTCCGAGGTTGGCCCAGACCTGCTAAGGGCCTTGTCTTCTGTCTGCCAAGCGAACCCAGTGACACCCGACGAGGTCGGGCTCGACGAGACGGTCTCTACCGTTTACTCGGCACAAATCGACGATGAGGTTTCGGCATCGTCCGCGACCAACTCGGAGTCCAGCGCCGCCTTGGCGGACAAGCAGAGCGAGCTTGCGACGTCAACGATCGATGCGACGATCTTCTTCAGCGGGCGATGGAGGAGGATGCTCTCCATTGGGAAGCGCATCGTAGGCCGATCTCTGCGGACACGCTGCGGAGGAAGCTGCGCATCGGCGCCGCGCGTTCCCGGCTGCTCGTGGCGATGATCAGGGACGACTCGCCAGGACGGATGGCTGGTGCTCGGCTGACGGCCAACGTTGGGACGTGAGCCTCATGGCCGTCCTAATGTGAACGAGGTTGCTGTTCATCCCGCTCCGACCAGGCTGATGCTGGCTGACGTGGAGGGCTGGCCGACGGCGCGAGACTGCATTTGGGTGACGAGTGCGGGTCGTAGGCGAAGGAGGGACCCGGCGGCTGGGACACTAGGTAGCGGCACAGCAAGCTGCCGTCGAATGCGAGGACCGTAAGTGCTGGTGCAGCGTTGGGGGCGCAAACGCTGGACTGTCTACACCGCCATCGTCGTGGCCATCGCAGTCGTCGCACCTGGGGTGTTGGCGGTTGCGGGGATCAAGAACTCGTGGTGGGCAGGTATCGGCGTAGTCGTGGCAGGGGCAGTGGCGGCTTGCGTCAAGGCCGTGACCGAGCTGTACCACGAGCGGGTCCTGCAGGCAGCGAGGCGCTCGACCTGTGACATGGCCGTACTCAACGGCTGCCTGGTGACGACAGGAGGTCGACTGCCAACGGTGCGCCAGGTGGTGGATCCGCGTTGGCTGGGTGTGCACCCGGCTGCAAGCCTGGCCGGCACTGCCGAGGAAGGTGCTGCCGACACGATGCCGGTGTACGTGCCACGGGACGTCGATGACCGGCTGCGGGCGCGGATCGTGCTTGGTGGCTTCGTGCTGCTGGTTGGTGACGCCAGCGCGGGCAAGTCCCGCACCGCGTACGAAGCGGCCCTATCGGCGGTGGCCGACGACCTGCTGATCGCGCCGAAGAATTCTGAGGCAGGACCGGCAGCGATGGAGTGGGCGGCGCAGGTGCGCAACTGCGTGATGTGGCTCGACGACCTGGAGCGATACCTCGGCATTGACGGGCTGACCAAAGAAATGGTGGCAGCATTCTTGTCTGGTGCCGGACACCGAGTAGTGCTTGCCACCATCCGCACAGTGGAACTGGACCGTCTCAGTCACCGCTCAACCTCTGATGAGTCGGCGGATGCGGCGTTTCGGAGGGCACGTCAGGTGCTGGAACTAGTCGATGAGGAGATCCGGCTAGAGCGGCTGCTTACGAAAGGTGAGCAGGACCGTGCCCGTGACCGTATCTGGGACCCGCGCATCCAGGATGCGCTGGCCCAGAGCGGCGAGTACGGACTGTCCGAGTATCTGGTGGCCGGCCCAGAACTGCTGCGCGAATGGCGCAACGGCTGGAATATAGGTGCCCATCCCCGTGGCGCGGCCTTGGTGACTGCAGCGGTGGACGCTCGCCGCGCGGGACTCCAGGCGCCCCTGCCGGCGCAACTGATAGAGGAACTAGCCGAGATCTATCTGCAGCAACGTGGCGGTGACCGACTGCGGCCCGAGCCATTACAAGCGGCCTGGGAGTGGGTGCTCCGGCCACAGCGAACGAACACATCTCTGCTTACCGGCTCAGCTAGTTCTGGCTACAACGTCTCCGATTACCTCGTTGACGGCACCAAACGCGACATCACGGCGGAGACAACTCTACCGGAATCAACGTTGCGCACCCTGTTGAGCTATGCGAACGGAGCGGCGGCCCTGGTTATCGGAGCCACCGCCTACGAGCAGGGCGATTATGGAGTCGCCTCCGACGCGCTAACCGCCGCCGTGCGGTGGAATACCGACTACCATGGCACAGACCACCTCGATACGCTGACAAGCCGCAACAACCTGGCTCTCGTGCTACATGACATGGGACGCCTCGAAGAAGCCGAACGCGAGTTTCGCGCGACCTTCGACACCTGCACGCGCATGCTTGGCCCAGAACACCCGGACACGCTAACTAGCCGCAACAACCTCGCGCTCGTGTTGCAGGATTTAGGGCGGTTGGATGAAGCTGAGCAAGAACACCGCGCGGTTCTAGAGATCCGCACCCGCGTGCTAGGCCCAGAACACCCAGACATCCTGGCCAGCCGCGGCAACCTCGCGCTCGTGTTGCAGGATTTGGGGCGGTTGGATGAGGCTGAGCAAGAACACCGCGCGGTTCTAGAGATCCGCACCCGCGTGCTAGGCCCAGAACACCCGGACACGCTGGCCAGCCGCAACAACCTCGCCAGTGCTCTGCGCGACTTGGGGCGGTTGGATGAGGCTGAGCAAGAACACCGCGCGGTTCTAGAGATCCGCACCCGCGTGCTAGGCCCAGAACACCCAGACATCCTGGCCAGCCGCGGCAACCTCGCGCTCGTGTTGCAGGATTTAGGGCGGTTGGATGAGGCTGAGCAAGAACACCGCGCGGTTCTAGAGATCCGCACCCGCGTGCTAGGCCCAGAACACCCGGACACGCTGGCCAGCCGCAACAACCTCGCCAGTGCTCTGCGCGACTTGGGGCGGTTGGATGAGGCTGAGCAAGAACACCGCGCGGTTCTAGAGATCCGCACCCGCGTGCTAGGCCCAGAACACCCAGACATCCTGGCCAGCCGCGGCAACCTCGCGCTCGTGTTGCAGGATTTGGGGCGGTTGGATGAGGCTGAGCAAGAACACCGCGCGGTTCTAGAGATCCGCACCCGCGTGCTAGGCCCAGAACACCCGGACACGTTGACCAGCCGCAACAACCTCGCCACGGTCCTGTCCCGTCTCGGCAGGCTTGACGAGGCAGCAGCCGAGTACCGCTCGGTACTCGACGCCTCGATCCGCGTGTTAGGCCAGGAGCACCCGGACACGTTGACCAGCCGCAACAACCTCGCCACGGTCCTGTCCCGTCTCGGCAGGCTTGACGAGGCAGCAGCCGAGTACCGCTCGGTACTCGGCGCCCGCAGGCACGTCCTAGGTCCGAATCACCCCAGCACTCTGCTCAGCAGCAAGAACCTCGTTGCTACCTTAGACGAGTTGGTCAGTCAAAGCGGAGAATCACCTTTCTCTGGGGATCGAGACTGACAATGCAGGTGATTGCAGGCGATTCGCTGATACCCATCGGCCGAGATCATCCTGCCCGCAATGAATCTCTGATCGTTCACTCGAAGACGAGGTCACTCAACAAAGGGCTGATCATCTTTGTCCATGGCCTCGGCGGTCGACGGTATCGAACATGGGGCTCGCTTCCAGAATTTATCTTTGAAGACTTTCCCAATCTGGACGTTGGACTTTACGAGTACGCAAGCGGAATCCGACGAATTCAGCGTAGCAAATCGATTTCGCTACCCAATCATGCGAGGGAACTTGCGGACACGATACGCTACAGCAGCTACGATCCCGTGATACTCGTTGGTCATAGCATGGGCGGAATCCTATGCAAGGCAGTGATCAAGGACCTCATTGACGCGCAATCTCGCACCTACAGCGGCGAGTTGGCGGTAGACAAGATTGCCGGTCTCGTAATGTTCGCGACACCGCAGGCTGGATCACTGCGCGTCCCTCGAGCGCTTGCTCCTCTAACAAAAGATGGCCGAGTCCTCCGAGTCCACTCAACATTTACCGCTGAGATCGACGAGCGGTTCAAAGACCGCGTACAGACAAGGGATAGCTCTCTCGGAGTGGAAAAAGGTCGGGTGTACATACCAACTTATGCGGCAATGGCCACGGGCGATAGGTGGGTCGACAGGCTAAGCGCCAGCCTGGGCCTTCCACGGGATCACACCCTGTATGTACGGGGCACGCACACCTCGCTCGTGAAGATCGCAACACGGGCCGAGGGATGCTACCCATGGTTCGTGCAGCACATTGACACGTGCCTCACAAAGAAGACAGCTTCGCAGTTGTCAAGTCTTCCAACCATACGGCGATCTCAGATCGATACATCACGCCCCAGAGCCGAGTGGAGCGGCTTGGTTGAGCAAGTAGAAAGTGAGGTGAACAGAATTGTCAAGGAGATGGGGACCATCGACGTGAGTCAAGCAACACTGAACGTTCGCGTTGAAGTCACCGTCGACCCGGCTCCGTTGGATGCAGGCCCTCTGGAACAGGACAAACCCACAAAGCACGATCCGGGAGATCACGGCCCAGCTGCAGGTGGGTAGCCGACCAAAGGAGCAGCTACGGCGGATGCTTGCGTCACCAAGCGGCCAGGGTCGCCGGTACCGAGAATTACGTTGATGCGGTTCGCCGATCCTACGGCCTGCTGACGCCGTTAAGGTTGGTCACGGCTAGCGCTCGATCCCCTGTTGGGCTCAAACACCAGGTAGTGTCGATCGACGTACCCCGGCACTCGCCGAGTATTGAGCACGGCCTGCACCAGAGGTCCTAGCGCCGCCTGTGGCGTCGAATGCTGTGCCGACGGTGCCCCCTGGAGCTCCGGCTATGGCTCCACCCATCGCGCCTGCGACAAACGCAACCGGGTTCGCCAGGTTGAGCAAGCGGCTTCGGCGGGCTTCTCGACGCAGCGACGTGCGAGCCTCGGCGATCATCTCTCGGACCACGGTGTTGGTATCAGCGTCCGCGCCGTGCACCTGTCGAATGTGGTGTGCCTGGGCGAGGGCGTTGCTCAACTGGTCACGCCACAGGGCGAAGGCGTCACTGCCCTGTCTGGTGCACACCGCGTCGGTCACACTGAGTTCCCCAATGCCGGGTACCGCGACCCTGCCCAACTCGTGGAGTCGCAGCTCATGGGTTGGGTCGGGTGTGCCTAGGAACAGCATCTTCGCGAAAAGCGGAGACGGGCACAGTAGGTCGTAGAAGCCACCGAGGCCCTCAATGGCCAGCACGGCCGAAGCGACCATGTCGGCTGCGTTCTCGATAACTGCTTGCGGGCGCAGGGTTTTCAGCACGTCGACGAAAGTCGCGATAACCTCCGCATCGCCTTGCTCTATCAGCTCCAGAGGCGGCGAGCGGTCTCCCGAGCGCACCCGGCGCCACAGTTCTTGTAACGGCGGTGTAAGGCCGTCGATGTAGCCGGCTTCGAACGCTGTCCAGGCATCAGCTGTTGTATAGCCGGCGTCTGGTTCGGCGAGGCGTTTGGCGATCGCGGCCCCCCGCTCCCGTACCGGTCTCTGGGTTTCGGAGGTAGCGAAGTAGGTCGATATGACGTCGGCGTCAACCAAGGGAGCGATCTCAATGACCGAAGTCGTCGCAGCGACGACAGCCAACCGTGCAACGGCACGCAGCTCGCCGCGCGTATCTAGATACATCTCTGCAGCTGCAGCGATCGGATCCTCGACGACCAAGCCGTGGCAATACAGCAATGCCCGCAGGACACCATTGGAGAAGTGACCGGTGCCAGCCAACCTCGGGTTGAGCGCAGCGTTCAAGTTCAGCCCAGCCGGTCCAGCTGAGTCGCGATACACCCCGCCAGAGGCGAAGGTGCTGGCCCGGATGGTGACCACCAGCCACACCTGGGTCTGAGACGGTGCGGACAGGGCCGGACTCGCGGACTCGCCGACGATGATCTCCGCCAACTCGCCCAGCTGCTCAAACGGCATCTTGCCAACAGCAACTGCAAGATCGGGCCCGGCGTCTACGCCTGTCTCCGTGCGCAGTGCATCCAGCGCTCTACTGGACACGCTGGTCCAGCCACTGAGGAGCGAGCCGCGACGCTAGTTGATTTGAACGGTTCACCAGTTTCCTTACTGTTGAAATACCACGAGAAGGCCATCATTTGGGCGTGCGCTTGCCCTTCGACATGGCAGGTGCTCGTTTCGGGGCAGGTAGGACGCCGGGCCTGGAGACGATGATCACGTCACTGACGCCATCCAGGTCCAGTAGCGCTCGCTCAGTGACGTCGTGGTGCTCTACTGAGCGTGATTCGTCGTAGATGAAGACGATGATCTCCCTGTAGCGTTCGTTGTCCTTGAGGTAGGTGACCGCGTCGACCATCACCTCGTGTTCGATCTTCTTGAAGTCGGCGGCCTTGTACGCGTATTTGGCCTCGACGAGCACCCCAAGGCTGGGAACGCCGAAGTCGGCTCGGTAACTGCTATGGCCGATCTTCGGCAGCGGATCTTCGTCGACGACATCGTCGAAGACCGAACGGAGCATGATCCAGAGGATGTCTTGGACTTCGCGTTCCGATCTGACCTCCCACCGGATGGGGTGCTGTAGGTCGTCGCTGTCCCAGCGCCATCGGCGCATCGCTGCCTCGAATCGGCGCAGGACGGTGCTCACATGAGAACGGCTGAGCACCATCTGATCGATGCTCGTGCTGAGGATGTTGTCGGCTGCATGGAGCAGTAGAGCGACCTGCGGAACCGGGACGTTAGCCGGATCAGCCCGGAAGGCGGCCTGCATCGTTCGTTTCCGCAGTTCGCGTGCGCCGTCGAGCGGATTACTCAGGGTCGCAGTACCCTGGTTGAGCATCCAGCAGACCATGGCCAGTGCGTCGTTGCGAGCGAGGATGCCCGGTGTCGTCAGCGTAATGGGTTCGCCGGACAGTTTGGCGTGGACGTGGTGCTGGATTAGTTCGTGGAGTCTGTCGGCCGGCCGCAAGCGTTGGCCGTCGAGGGTCTCTTGGAGCCATGGTCGGAACTCAGGTACGTCGGCTTGGACTGCCTCTGCCGCAAGGCACACCCCGAGCAGGATGGTCATGTCGTGGAGGACATTCGCTCGGTCACCAGGGAGCAGGTTGCGGCGCATGAGGCGACGTAATCCGGAGCACACGACCGCGGTGACTTCCCCTCGCTTAGCAGCGTTGGTGGACAGTCCGTACCCGAGGACCGCGAGAGGTCCCGGGTCTTCCAGGCGGTAGGTGTTGTCCTTCAGCCATGTGCCGCTGAATGGGTCGACATGCCAGGTGATATCAGAGACGTCGTGGAGGATGTGCCGGGCGAGCAGGCCGTCGCGGTTTCCTGGTGTGTTGCTGGTTTCGATGCGTTGGCGTAGTGCGCTGAGTTGGCCGCCAAGGTAGGTCGGGGGCTCACTGGTGAGGTCGCTTTGGGGCGGTGTCATAGGAACCACCTGCTCCAGCGGAGTTTGGTGGAGATCAGGTCGGAGTTCCAGTTGGTGACCTGGCGGAGTTGGCCGAGCAGGTTGGCGATCAGGTCGGAATACAGGATAGTCACTGGTTTGCTGGACGGGTATGGGCGGCGCCAGGACATCGCAGTGAATCGGTACGCCTGTCCGGCGAGATAGTCCAGGTCGGTGAAGGTGGACTCGTCGTGCAGCTTGAGCAGTAGCGGTCGCGGTGCTCCCTGCAGCGGGAGTTTGAGGTCCCGCGGCCCGCTGACCGATACGAGCACTTCACTGCGACCGATCCGAACCGCGTAGCCCCGTTGGGGGACGAATTTTCCTTTCGTGTGGCGACCCTGCTTGATTCCTTCGCTGGAACAGTCGAACGCCATCCACGGATGTTGTTCGCTGACGTGAAGGAACGCGAACTCGACTCCGGCGTACTCTTTCGTGAGCCCTGCCACGAGTTCTTTGACTGCTCGTGTCTCGCGATCCTTTAGCGGCTTGAAAACATGGAAGATCAGCCTGATCACGTCTTTCGGCTGCCATCCGTTGCGTTCCTTGATCTCCTCGATGCACGTCTGGAGTGCCTGGAACAGTTCCTGTGGATACTGCTCATAGGGCGCTTCTCTGGACAGGTTGGATACCAGGTAATTGCCGTCAGATTTGAACACCGTGGTAATGCCGACGAACCGCTCACGTGGTGTCAGGCGACTGGGGCTGACGTGCGCGCTGCCGATGCCGAACACCAACTCCTGAGCCATTGGACGGCGGGCGACGCTGACTACGTAGGGGGTGCCGCCGAGTTTGGCGTAGCAGGCCAGGGCCATGGTGTTGAGCGGGTGAGCGATGTCCTGCCGGTTGATGTTTTCGACCTGGAATTCCTGTACGGGAACGCCTTGGCTCATGAAGGTCGACTTAGCCACCAGGTAGGGGCTGGCGTTGCCGGTCAAGCGCTCCTGGTCTGCGCTCGTGATCACGATCGCCAGATCGAGGGGTTCGTCGCCCGCCAAGGCGTCCCGACACGCCTGCCGGTACGCGGCAGCGTCGCATACATCGCCGTCGAAGGGGGTGAAGACGAGCGTGCAGTCGGTAAGTTGGTACTTGCGGACGAATCCTTGAGAAAATGCCGCCGCGCCACGGACACCGTTGCGGAAGGTGCTCATGAAACCCTCAACGACGCCTTGGTGTTGCTTCGGTGTGACCACGGCGATGCGCGGGGTTTTCGGTGTGAACCCTTCAGAGTCGAACGGCCCAAACTGGTTTAACCCTGGATCGGGGAACTTGTGGGTCTTGTCGCCGCCGACATCGAACACGTAGGTCGGCTCAGGCAGCCGCCAGTGTGTCTTGCGATTCAGGGCTCCGGTGATCTTCACCGGATTTCCGATCGTGGCTTCAACACCGTTGGCGATAGTGAGTGGACCGAGTTTGATCAGGCCATCAGCGATCTCCTGAGTGCGCGCCAGCCGGCCCTCAGCTCCGGTCACCGTGAACACCTGGTACTCCAGCGCATCGGTGATGCTTGTAGCAGATGTCCCCGTGACCGCTTCGACCACAGCGAGGAAGTTGTCGCGGCGCGACTCTAGCCATGCCAGCGACGCAGGTACCTCGACACGCCCGTCCGCGGTGCCAAGCACAACGCGGTCCTTGCCCACGGATTCAACAACCCCGGCCAGCCTGCGGCGGGCGATCGGGTCTTGGAACGGCCGTTCGAGAACGGAATCCGATTCTGTCAGCACATACTGGCCCACGACATGCACACCGAGCTCGATAAGCTCACTGACAGGCATCGAGATCTCGTATCGTGTTTTGAGGCCAACGACGATCCCGGGGTAGCCCATCGGGCCGGAGCGACGCACGTCGAGCTCGTACTCCGGGTATACGTGCAAGCCATCGATGGCGGGGCGGCCCTTCAGCGCCTTTTGCATCAGGTCGCGGTTGGGGAGCCGCGACACGAAGGTGAGAGGGTCGAACTTGCGGAGCGAAAAGTGCCACCCTTCTGTCAGGACTCTCGTCAGCGCTGCTTGGAGCAGATACGCGGTTAAGGCGAGATTTGGCCCGCCTGTGTCGAAGGTCGCCGACTCGCCGACGATCTCTGCGTCCTGCATTGCCGGTACGCACACGATTTGGTTGCGGAGCCGAATCACGCTGTGTGTCTTGGCCAGCCGGGCTCGCAGTGCGTCCAATTGCTCGGGCGACTCGTACGGCTGCGTACCCGCCTCGAAGGACGCGTCGGTGAACTTGACTGGCAGGAAGTTGAACGCCAACGCAGGACGTTGGACGTTGCCTCTCCGGACTGTCGGCTGTTCTCCCGAAACTCGTGCGCTACTCACATAACTGCCCAATCGTGCGACGCGGACCACCACCGGTTGATCGTGTATGAAGTGTTAGCCGGATTGGCCTCCGTCGCCACGCGCTCGGCGCTCCAACAAAGAGATCACCCGCCCTCCCGTTCGTTGCTCAGCCGATGTGTCAGACGGCTGTGCAGGATCATCCTTCGGGATTCGGGAGGTGACGATGTGAAAGAGCTCCGGCGGCACGCGACACTGCTCGATGAGGACTGTGTCGTCGATGCCCTCCTGCACAAGGAGTTCCAAGGCTCTAGGCAGGAGTGACGGTTGCTCGATGGCGCTGACCAAGCCTGGTTCGTTCCGGCGCCATCCGCGGGTAGAGATAGTCGTCATCGCGTTGCGATACGACACGTCGCTGAGTCGGCCGAGCCAGCGGGCACGGTAGAGCAGAGCCTGAATACTGACGCCCCACTGTTCCTTGAGCCGAGCCAGCGTCCGCCAGACATTGCCTCCCATGGTGGCCGGAAGCAAGTCACGAACCTGGTCGGCAGGCATCAGCAACTCAGCAGCAAACCGGTGCGCCTGATCTTCGACGATGCGCCCACCAGGCTCCGCGTCGCCGTGCATGACGAGGTGTCCCAATTCGTGAGCGACATCGAATCGTTGGCGGTAGTAGTCCCGCTTAATCGGGTTCAATATCACCACCGGCCGCAAACGGCTGTCGAATGAATACGCATCGACAGAGGCAGCCTGGGATGGACTGAACACCACCAGCACGCCATGGTTTTCAAGCAAGCGCACCAGGTGCCCGGCAGGCCCGAATTCGATTCCCCACTCCTTGCGGACTAGCTGCGCCGCACGTTCCGGGCCATCACCGTCCCGGTCATCGGCTGATACCGGGAACCTTGGCACATCTGGGTCGGGGAACTCGACGTGGCGCTCCAGGCTCGTCGCGATGTCGACGGCCAACTGCCCGTAAGCGTATGCCTGGTCGCGGGCGAGTTGGCTGGTCGAGCGCAACGAACGGAAGTGCGGCGTCGTGCTCAGCGCGGCGACGTCCTCAGGGCGGATCGCGAAAAATCCTGGATCAACCGACAAGCTCAGCGCCAACTGCGCGACCGTCGCGGCCGCGGGTCGCTTGGCACCGGACTCCCACGCCGCCACAGCGGTCGGGCTTTTGTCGACCAAGGCAGCAAGGTCACTCTTGCGGAGACCCGCCAAATGCCTGGCAAGCGTCAGGCGAGCTCCGTCGAAGAAGGCGGCGACCTCAGCCGCCCGATCGAGCGATGACGTACGAGGGCTCACCCTTCACCACTGCTGCGGTTGTCGCGACGTTCTTCTGCGGGGCGACGTAGACGGACCGGCGCATCTGGCACTGTGTTCGGTCCAGTCGGGAGCGGCGCGTCGTCGGTTCGGCGTCCACCGCCAGCCGGCGGGGCGCCCAAGAGGTCGTGGCGCCAGTACCATGCCTGACCGCCTCCAGCGTTCAGGCGGGCGCGGCCGAAGACCAGCTCGACTTGCTGGCTGAGCGCGTCAAGGCTGTGCGCGACGACGTAGGTCGTGAGGTCGAGGTCCTGCCCGGCGGTCAGCAGGGCCTCCAGGCCGCCAATCTCTTCTGGGTCTAGTCCCTCGAACAGCGAGGGCTGCGGCGGCTCGGGGTTGCGTTGACCGGCGACCCGTTGCTTGGTAGGGCTCTTCTGTGGCCAGGGCAGCCGGTCGAGCTTGCCGAAGACGCACGAGGCCAGCAGGAACCGACGCTCGCCACACGCCCAACCGGGGCTGCCGTTCAGGTTCGCGCGGCGCACCAGGCCAGCGTCCAACCGTGGAATGGTGTCGATGTCCCGCTCGGAGAGCTGGTCGTACAGCAGGTCGAGGTCGGCGTCGTCGTTGCCGGAGCGCACTGCATAGCGCTCGCAGGCGAACACGCGGTCCAGACGGTCGCGGAACAGGGTGTACCGGGTGTTGCCGAGCCATGCGGCGTCGTGGCCGTCGGCCTCAGAGTAGGTTTCCAACGACCGGGTGGTGGCCGACAAGCACGCCCAGCGCACCCCGGCCAGGACCCCGGCTTCGCGGAGCTCCGCGATAACATCCTGCTGTTCGCTCACGGCGCTGAAGGTACACCATGACCAGTAATTTACGTACGAGAATCAACCTCATCGGCGTGTCGGAGCGGCGAACCACACCACTGCGCCCGACGAAGGGACGCTGCTGAGGTGCGCGCGACCGAACTGGAGACGGACGAGATCCGCGCCTACGTGGAAGACCAGGCGCATGAGGAGGTCGTCCACCTGGAGAAGGTCGCGTCCGAACTGGTCGGGCCGATCCGCCACGACATCTGGGACGTGCACGGCGCGGCGAGCCGCTGGTGGGTCGTCACCAACCCCACCAACCTCTACGACCAGGCCGACTTCAAGAGCCGCGACGTGGTGCTGACCTTCCACATCGGCCTGATGTTGCGCGTGCAACACGCCCAGGAGCGCGACGTACCGGTCTCCCCAGAGGTGGCCGACCTGCTGCCAGGTTCGTGGCGACGCTGGCAGCAGGCGTTCGAGGCATACGACACCAGCGACGAGGCCGAGGCGTTTCAATCGGTCGGTGTACGACTGCGTGAGTGCCTGGTTTCGTTTGTTGGCGAGACGCGGAACGACAACCTAGTGCCGGAGGGGCAGGCCCCACCGAAAGGGTCCGACTTCAAGGGCTGGACAGACCTCCTGGCCAACAGAGTGGCGGCCGGCGAGTCCGCGGCACGGCTTCGCTCGTACTTGAAGAAGCTGGCCGTCGAGACGTGGGAGTATGTCAACTGGCTCACCCACGCAAAGAATGCGATCCGCATGGACGCCGAGATCGGGCTCAAGGCAGTCGAGCACTTGCTCGGCACGTTTACCGCAGCCAGGCTGCGGCTCGCCCGGATACCGACGCGGTGCGAGGCATGCGGTTCGTACGAGGTCGTCACCGGTGTCTGCCGACGCTGCGAGTGGGCTGATCTGTCGTACGTACCGCCCGAACTTCCCGAGTGGTCGGAGGAGGAACGCGCCCGACGGCTGGCGGAACCATGCACACCGAGCTCGGACATCTCGACGTTCATGAGCCCGAACGACTTCCAGTAGCCGCTCCAGGAGGTGTCATGACCAGCGCTTATGCCGACTTCATCGATGAACTGCAGCAGGACGTCACCATCCCCATCCAGCCACCGATGGACGACCTTGCCCCCGGCACCCGCGCAGTGATCTACCTGCGCGTGTCCTCGACCGGGCAGGTCCGAACCGACTACAACCCGGAAGGCATCTCCATCCCGGCCCAACGGGAAGCGTGCCTTCGCAAGGCCCGCGAACTGGGCGTCACGGTCATCGACGGGTACGTCGAACCCGGACGCTCGGGAACGGAGATGACCAAACGCGAAGCATTCCAACAGATGCTCGCGCGGGTCCGCAGCCAGGGCGACGTCGACGTCATCATCATCTACCAGCTCTCGCGCATGGCGCGGAACCGCTACGACGACGCGATCGTCATGGCGGACCTGCGCAAGCGCGGCGTCACGCTGGTCTCGGCCACCGAGGCCATCGACGACACCCCGGTCGGCCAGCTGATGCACGGCATCCTGGCCACGTTCAACGAGTACCAATCCCGCCAGTCCGGTGCCGACATCGCCTACAAGATGGGCCAGAAGGCCCGCAACGGCGGCACACTCGGCCGCGCGAAGATCGGCTACCTCAACCACATCGACCACTCCGACGGCCGCGTGATCCGCACGATCATCGTCGACCCTGAACGGGCGCCCTTTGTACAGCTGGGTTTCGAGCTCTTCGCCACCGGCGACTACACGCAAGAAGAACTGGCTGACGAGCTCTACGACCGCGGCCTACGCACCAGGGCCACCCGGCGACACCCCGCCAAGAAGATCTCCGAGAACAAGATCTCGCAAATGCTGCGCGATCGCTACTACCTCGGATACGTCTAGTACGACGGCGAAGAAATCCAGGGGCGGCACGAGCCCCTCATCGACGAGGACCTCTTCGACACCGTCCAGGAGATCCTCGAATCTCGCATGACGGCACAAGAACGCCGTCGCGTCCACCACCACTACCTCAAGGGCCCGCTCTTCTGTGGACGCTGCCAACGCGACGGCATCAAGCGGCGGATGATCATCCAACGCACCATCAACTCGAAGGGCGCCGAGTATCTGTACTTCTTCTGCCGCGGCCGGCAGAAGGGGCTGTGCCAAGCACCCCACGTCAACGTCACGCTCGTTGAGGATGCGGTTGAGCGCCACTACTCCGCGATTCGCTTCAGCCAGCCGTTCATCGCTGACATGCGCGCCCAGATCGATGCCGTGCTCGGCGAGCAGGAAAGTCCGCACGCCTGCTGCGCAAGCAGATCACCGCATAGCTCAGGGAACTCGACACGAAGGAGGAGAACTTGATCGACCTCGCTGCCGACAGCACACTGCCTCGGACCAAGGTCAAGGAGAAGCTACGCGACATCGCCCGCGAACGCCGCCGGCTGGAGGAGCGCCTCGACACAGCCAACGCCGACCTCGCCGACAGCGCCCAACTCGTCAACGCCGGCCTTGCCCTCCTTGAACAGCCCGACCAGCTGTACCGACGCTGCAACGACCAACAGCGACGCCTCCTCAACCAGGCGATCTTCCACGCCCTCTACATTGAGGACGACAAGATCACAGACGGTGAGCTTCGTGAGCCCTTCGGCGAGCTCCACGCCATCCAAGATCAGCGGGCCGGAGCAACCGGCGCGGAGGGTGCAAGCAAAAGGACCACCCGCGATGCGGGTGGTCCTTGCACGCCTTCAGGCGTCGCGGTCCTACTTCGTGGCCTTCATTCAGGCACTTGTTCTAGTAAGACCTCTAAGGTGGAGCTAAGGGGACTCGAACCCCTGACCCCCTCACTGCCAGTCAGGTTCGATCAAGGCGCTGACCTGCGGTTATCGAGAACCCGCAGGTCGGCTGGCGCAGTTGCGCTCTGTTCGATTCGGTTCAACGCCGTTGGGCGCTGTTGTAACTGACGTCGTGCTCCAGATCTGCTCCAGAAAAATTGGTGTGAGAGTCGGACTGCCAATGGGAGCCGTGGGTGATCGCCTTCGTCGTGGACGCGTTACCTGGTCGCTGGTGGGCGCTGCTTGCGGAGTCGGCGGGCTACTGCTCACACCGTTCAGTCTGCCTGTGCAGGCCCGTTGTCGACAACGGTCGCTCGTGTCGATGAGCGTTTCCCCTCCATTCGGGGGAGGGCGCAAGGTTGTGGGTTCGAGGCGTCCGTGTTGGCCTGCTTGTCCGGCCGGTTCAGTTCGTCGTGGCGGGTTGGTTCACCTGACGGAAGACGATACAGATACCGAGGACGGCTGCTACTGGCACGAAGGCATCTCCCGCCGGTGCCTGTAGCCACGGAATCTCCTTGTTCCGCAACAAGTTCTTCATAGTGTCCAGGTCTTGGACGCCAACCGTGCACGCGACAAGTGCGGGCAGCGCGGGCGCTCGCTCACCGGGGAACAGTGTGGTGAGACTGGAGTCGGGCACGAGGGTGAGCGTTGGGCCGCCGAGGTCGAAAACCCGGGTAGGTCCTTTTGCTCGGGTGTCCGACCGATGTAACGCTCATATCGTGCCTGGACGGCGTCCAGTTCGCCGTCGGCTGCGCAGAGCGTGACGTCGGCGATACCGACGGCGCTGTTCGGGTGGCCGGCCAGCCGGGTCGCTTGGATCCGCGGGTCCAAGTCCGCGACGACACCGACCCTGCCTTCCGCCTCCGCGTCTGGGCGCACCTCATCGATCTCCGGGTAGCGGATGGTCTCGACGTGAGCGCTGGCCGGGCGCCGCATCGTGTTCACCCCGGCGGCTGTCAACCGTGCGGCCGTGGCGCCGATGTCGGACGAGGAGAACATCAAGATGTGCATTTCCTCGAAGCGTTCCAGGCATTCCGCCAGGTTCGCGCTGGTGGCGTTGATCCGCGCCAGCAGCGTCGGTAGCACCTGTCGTCCAGGCGGTGGCCGAAAGCGTTGCTCTGGACCCCTGAGCGCGTCGAACGGTGGCAGCGCACCGGACAGAAGCCCTCCCGAGTCATGGTGTGGACACCCGAGCAGACCGGACGGTTCCTTGACCACGCTGTTGACCACCCCTACTACGTGCTGCTACACCTCATCGCCTACCGAGGACTGCGACGCGGTGAGGCCTGCGGCCTGCCCTGGTGGGACGTCGACTTCACCCGTCAGAGCATCACCATCACTGCGGCGCTTGTCCAAATCGGGTGGCGGGCCGAATTCGGCGAACCCAAGAGCGAAGCCAGCGGCCGGGTCGTCGCCATCGACACCGCCACCACCGACGTCCTCGCCACACACAAGCAACGCCAGGCAAACCTGCAGGAAGCAGCGGGCGACGCGTGGATCGAGAACGGCCTAGTCTGTACCGAACCCGACGGCAAACCCTTGCAACCCTCACACCTCAGCGACGCCCTCCATGCCATCGCCGACGCCGCAGGCCTCCCGCCCGTACGCCTGCATGACATCCGCCACGGCGCCGCTACCCTCATGATCGCCGCCGGAGCCGACCTCAAACAGGTTCAGGAACTCCTCGGCCACTCCAGCATTGCCATCACCGCCGACACCTATACCCACGTGCTGCCGGAACTCGCCCGCGAAACCGCCGAAGCAGCTGTCTCGATCATTCCGCGCCGGCAGAACCGGAAACTCCCGCCCGCCGCCTGACGTAAGGCACGGTTTCACGAAACTTGCAGTTATCTCTCCGGATATCTTACATTTGAGCTGAATTAATAAGCCTGCCCAAGCGAGAATTGCTGGGCGGCCGAGGAATCGACAAAGTCCTCTGCTAGCAGTATAACTGTCGCGATGACCGGTGGTACTTGCCGGGATGGCGTTCGCTCAGATGGCGAGCCTTCGATTATTCCGGGGGTCTATCACGTCGTGGCATAAGTCGGCGCCTGCGGTTCACCTGCGGCAAGTCCGCTGCGGGTGTGCTGTCCGCAGGGGCGTCCGGTTCAGCTGGAAAGCCTCAGAAATCCGTGCATCCTGCGGGACCTCCGAGACCCGACACGACGCTTCAGCTATGACCCGATCTCGGCGGAGAGTGTTCTTTGCTGGTGACCGAGTCCATCACTCGGAAGAGATCCCCCCGCCGGGATGGGATTTCCAGGCAACGTAAGCCCGGGCATGGGGAGCATGAGACCTTCGACGTCCCCGGTGACCGCGAGACGGTATCACCCTTGCACACGTGGAGCATGGGGCCGCCTGGCGGTCGATCCCCAGCACCGCAGGACGCCCCCACGCGCGTAGGGAGAACCAGGTGACGGGAAGGGGTCAGGAGGGAGCCCCTGGGGTACCCCCACACACGTGGGAAAACGCAGGAGTGCGGCCCGCACCAGCACGGAGTTACCGGGACACCCCACGCGCGTGGGGAGCACGGCCCGCCCACGTCGAAAGACGTGATCAAGCCGGGGACACCCCCACGCGCGTGGGGAGGACTGCGTGCCGCCCGGACCGACGTCCCACCGGCCGGGGACACCCCCACGCGCGTGGGGAGAACCGACCCGGCTGCCAGTCCCACCGCATCGAGACGGGGGCACCCCCACGCGCGTGGGGAGAACCGGGACATGACGGCGGAGGTGAGGCCGTCCATGGGGGCACCCCCACGCGCGTAGGGAGCACATCATGGTGATGATCGACGAGTGCCACAAGGCGGGGAGACCCCCACGCGCGTGGGGAGTACGTCAGGCACTCCGCGACGTGCTCACCCATCGCGGGGACACCCCCACGCGCGTGGGGGAGCACACTTGTTGAGCTGGTGTTTTTTGTGCTGAAACAGTGTTTTTGCTTTGGTTTGTGTGGGTGGTTCAGGGCTGTGCTGGGGCGATGGTGAGGAGTCCGCAGCCGTAGGGCTTGGCGCGTCCGATGCCGGTGGTGATGGCGGTGCGTGTGGTGTCTGGGTTGGCGATGGTGGCGTAGCCGTCGAATTGGACTGTCCAGAGTGGTGCTTTGGCGGTGACCTTGCGTGGTGTGGGTGGGGTGGTGAGATGGATGTCGATGAGGCCGGCTTCGGTGAGTTTTCGCTGCGCCCAGTGGCGGAGTTGATCGAGGTCGGTGATGGGGGTGCGTTTGCTGTGATGGCGTCCGGCTTGGGTGACGGCGTTGAGGACGGTGCGGAAGCGGAGCGGCTGCCCTGGGTGGAGGGTGGAGAGAGCGGCGGTGAGGTCGCGTTGCTGGACGCCGTCGATGCGGTGGCTGTCGTTGATGGGGATGGTGTGCTGCAGGAGTAGGCGGGTGGCGTTCTGGGTGGAGTGTTCGATTCGGTAGAGGATGCTGCCCGCGGCGCGTGGGTTGCTGGTGTGGTCGGGGCCTAGGTCGGGGAAGAAGGCCATGACGGCGCCGTGGACGCGGTTCCGGTCGTTCCAGTTCCTGATGTTGCGTAGTTGGGGGTGGTTCAGCGGTACGGCGGTGAGGGTCGTGGGGGTGGGTTCGAGGGTGGTGGTCATCGGGCGGGCTCCGGGTCGAGGCGGGTGAGGTGGGTTGCGGCCCAGTCGAGTGGGTCTTCGTGGTGGGGTGCGGTGGTGCGGGTGTGGTGGTGGACGCTGGTTCCATGGCCGTGCTGGGTGTTCGGGCCGAGGGGGATGTCGGCGACCGTGGTGCGGCTGGCGGCAGGTTGGGGTGGGGTGCCGTGAATCCAGATGAGTTCGACGGTCCGGGGGTGGACGGGGCGGTGTGGTGCTGGGGTGGCGTGGCTGAAGTCGGGGACGATGGCGGCGGTCTGGGTGATGTCTCCAGCGTGGAGGCCGAGGACGAAGGGCTGGGTGGGCGGGCAGGCTTTACGGCCGAGGCTTAAGGCCCAACGGGGTTCGGTGAGGGCGGTGGCGAGCCGGTGGAGATGTTCCTCGGGGCCTTGGGTGAGCCAGAGGAAGGTGGCGTCGTGGAGGTAGTGCCGTTCCGTGAGATAGGTGGTGCCGCCCATCCAGCGGTTCGCCTGGTTGCCGCGGGTGATGGGGGCGTTGCCCCTGGGGATGAGACCGAGCTGTCCGGCGCCGATGCCGTCGAAGCGGGTGTAGCCGGCGGGGAGCTGGCTGATGGTGTGGAAGTCGGATGCGATGATGCCGGGCTGGTCTACGCGGATGGCCATGTCGAGGGCGCGGAGCCAGTCGATCTCGGCGAGGTCGTGGTCGCGGCCGTGGCCGAGGGCGGCGCGGGTGAGGCCGAGGAGCCCGGACCAGGTGGGGGTGGCGTGGGTTCGGTGGATCCGGTGGGTCGCGTCGGCGCCCCAGGCTTGCAGGGGCCCGGCGAGGCGGGCGACGAGGGTGGTCATCGTGCCTCGGCGGGGTTCGGGCGGCCGGCGAGGGTCCAGTCGACGCAGGCGCTGATGAGGTCGTCGAGACTGGTGTCGGTGGTGATCTTCTCGTCCGGGGTGTGGTCGAGGATGGTGGCCAGGTGCGCGGGGCCGGGGAACTGGCGTGGGGTGAAGCGGCGAACGCGGTCGTGGGTGTCGAGCAGGGCGTCGAGGCTGGGTTTGCGGTAGCCCTCGCGGCCCGCGGCGACGGGTTTCTCGAAGGCTTGGTGCAGGGAGATCGGGCTGGTCGCGGGCACCGCCAGGGCGGCGTCGGGCATCGTGTGCGGGGCGGTGGTGTTCTGCTTGCCGGTGGGCAGGGCGGTGAGCAGGTGCCAGAAGAACAGTTCGAGTCGCGTGCGCGCGGTCTCGTTGTCGGGCGCGATCCAGGTGCGCCAGAGCTGGTCGCGGTCGAGGTTGGCGTGCCAGTAGTAGACGCCGCTGGCGTACTGGGCGAAATCGAGGTGGCCCGCGCCTTTGCCGCTGGCGGCGGCGGGGAGGTCGTCGACGGCGGTGAAGTAGTCGATCTCGTCGCCGGCGGTGTGGGTGGTGAAGGCGTGGCCGCGCTGGACCGCGGCTTCGTTCTGCAGGTCCGGGCGGGCGGCGAACATGCGGCCGTAGGCGGCGATGGCCAGTGCGGCGGTGCGTTGGGGGACGAGGAAATCGATGCTCGGGTCCGTGGTGCCTGCGTCCTGACGTACTGCGGCGACGGCCCTGCTCGCGAGGTTCTGGAGTTCGGGCTCGGCCAGCCACACGAGCGTGGCTTTCTTGTCGTGCTCGGATTCCTCGCTTTCCTCGTCTAGGTCGATCGGCTCGGTCTCAGCTGCTGTTTTCTTGGTCCTGCTGGCACGTTTTTTCTTGTCCGCTACAGCTTTCTCGCGGTTGATGACGAGGCTGCTGACGGCCAGGTCCACCTGGGTCCGCACCTGGGTGGTTTCGTCCTCGGTGAGCGGAGCACCGGTGTGCTCGGCGTGTTCGTGGGCGTAGGTGAGGGTTTGGGTGATCATGCCGCCTTTCGCGCGGTAGCTGATCTGGTCGCCGCCGGCTTCGTTCTCGTAACCGAGGCGCTTGGGCCGGGTCATGGCCTGGCTCGACCACCGGTTCCGGTTGGTGCCACCGTAGGTGAGGCTCTTGGGCATTCCCGACTCGTCGCGGTTCTGGTTGGCGTAACTGGCGGTGTAGAGCAGGTGCAGGTTCAAGAAACGACTGTCGTGCATGGGTTCTCCTGAGGAATCGGTGTGGCGTGTTCGGGTGTTCGGTGTGATTCAGCGCGGATCGCTGGCGTCGTCCTGATCTGAATCCGATGTGGACGGTTGAGCGGTGGTGTCGTCGCTGGTCGTGGTGTGGAAGTCGAGCAGGAGACGGCGGTGGACGCGTGCGCGGAGGAACGGGTCGGGGTGGTCCCACATCCGGTAGGTGCTCCACATGTCGATCCAGTCCAGTCCGAGCCCCGGGCGTTCGCTGACACGGCGGCAGAGACTGGCGATGACACGGTGTGCGGAGGTGAGCTGCTGCCGCTGCACGGCGACAAGATCGCGCCCCTGACGGGAGGCGCCCGGGTTACGCCTGTCGCGCGAGGTCAAGCTGTGCCAGGCCGCGCTGCCCAGGCGCTGGCGTGGTGCGTGAGGGACGGTGTGGGAAGACATGAGGAGTGAGGCGAACATCAGCGAGGTCTCGACGGGAACCTCGGGGACGCGGTGGTTACCGAGGTGGGGGATCGCTCGGTGTGCCAGTGCGGGTGTCGCGCCGCGGACGAGCGCCGCCCGGGCCTGGACATCGCCGCGCAAACCCAGCAGCCGCTCGACGAAGTCGGCGTCGCGCCGCAGGCGTGCCTCATGCGGATCGGCGGGGTCGGGTCCGGTAGCTGGTGTCATCGCGTGCTCCTGAGTGTGAGGCGGCGCATGGCCAGTGCGTAGCGGGCGGCGTAGCGGGGCGAGCATGAGTAGCGGGCCGCGACGCGGTCGAACGCATCGCGCGCGGTCCGCCACACCAGCTGCTCCCATGCCGCCAGCGCGGCTGGGTCGGGTGTGGAGACGATGTCGTCGAGGGAGTGGTCGATGCGTGCCATCCATGCCTGGCGCGTGGGGCGGGTCAGGCTCACGACCGCCGGCGCCGTCGTCGTGGGCCGATCCCAGCCGGAGTCCTTCGGCCGTGCCAGCAGATCGCGGAACGCTTCGCGCAGCTGGTCGGGTACACCGCGGTGCGGAGCGAACGCGATCTGCGATACAGCGCGGACGTGCTCGCGCACCCGCGGGTCGGGAAACGCCGGGTCACCGTGGCGGGCCGGCAGCGTCACGGTGAGCACGTCCTGCCAGCGCGGTGCCATGGCGGCGCCGACCTTGGAAGCGAACAGCAGGTCGAGCCGTTCCCCGTCGGCGGTGTCCGGGCTCGCGGCGAGCCAGCACCCGTCGCTCGAGATCACCCCCCGCAGAGGCTGGCCGTCGGTGCCGTCGCGGTGGCAGATGGCCATCAGCTCACCGCGCCAGGTGGACGAGGTGATCCGCAGTACCCGCGTGGCTTTCTTGCCGTCGACGTAGGTAGCCCGGTGCTGATCGGCGTCGCGTGCGGCTGTGCGCAGTCCCTTGGCGACCTCTGGTGCCACGACCGCCGCCGCGCGGACCAGCCGGGTGGTCTCGCCGCGCTCGTCGCGTGCGGTCAGCAGGACCGCTGCCGGGTTGAGCGTGGCCAGATACAGAGGGTCGCTGCTCGGCTGCGGCTGCTGTGGGTCCAGCCACGCACAGCCCTCGACCCCGCTTCCCGCCGGGCGCGCGTCGCCTGCCTCGGCGGGGATGCCGCGTAGCAGGCTGCGGTAGAGACTGGTGTTGTCCACGCGGAACACGTGAGTCAGGCCGGCGACGGAGTCGGCGAAGCTACTGCCCACGTGGCTTTTCACCAGGGTGGGGACTCCAGGGACGTTCAGGCGAGCGCAGATGCAGTTGAGGGTGTAGAACCATCGCGCGACCAGGCCGAGCGCGGTCTCGGCTGGGCTGAGCGCGCCAGTGGCCATCGGATCGCCGGGCTTGACCGACCAGGCAGCGCCGTCCTTGGACGGCAGATGCGGGAGAAGCTCGCGCACGGTGATGTCCTCGTGGGGCTTGTCCAGCGCGGTGATCAGGCGGGGATCCTGTAGGAACGGCGTGGTGGGGTGCCACAGCCACAGGTGCTCGCCGTGCACGTCCAGGAGCCGCTCGACCTGCCCGGCGGTGAAGCCCTGGTTCTTCCCGTGCTGTTCTTCCCAGTCTTCGACGGTCCAGGAGGTCTCGCGGCGGACGAGGTCGATGGTCAGGGCTTCGAGAAACCGGCGCATCGCCGCGCGCCGCAACGGGTCTCGCACGGCCAGGTCGGTGATCAGGTGTGCCCTGGTGAACAGGTCCCGCAGCGACACCAGGACTGCCGACCCGGCCTGCACCACCGGGATCCACGCCTCGGTGGCCAGGTCGAACCGGGGCTGGGCGTGCGCGGAGGTGATCGCGGCGCGGGCGGCGACCGCCGGGTCCGGTTTCGTTGGCTTGGCTGGGCGTTTCGCTGGTGTTACTACGGGTTTCCGTGTTGTGGTGGCGTTGGTCATCGGGGTGTCCTCCGGATCAGGCCGCGCACGGGATCGAGTGCCGCGAGCGGCGCGAGAGCGGTCACGGGCATGAGGGTCGAGCCCCGCAACAGCGGCGGTGCGCTGGCAGGCCAGCCGGGAGGCTGGTGCGGGGCGGCGGCACGACGCAGCTGGGTCGCGAACCAGCCGCTGACGGGCACGGTCGCCGACAGCGCGGCGAGCAGGGTGAGCCGATCGGTGTCGCGGGTCAGGGCGGCGGGGTCGCCGTCGAACGCCCACGGGGTGGCGCCGGTGGTGTCGTAGAGCAGCAGCTGGACCTGGTCGCGTTCCTGCAGCCGCGTCACCGCGCCGGCGTCCTCGTCCCACAGCCGGGGCGCGGTCAGCTGCGACCAGTCGGGCTCGTAACGTCCGAACGGGTCCTGGCCGCGTCCGGGACCCGGGCGCCAGCGCCGGGCGATCCGCCCGATCTCGTGCCCCACGGGCACGGCGGCACCGGCCTGCGTCAGCTGCGCGGTCAGGTGCCGCAGAATGTCGGCGGTCTCGGCCGGCTCACCGGCCGTGTCGGCGGCGAGGTCCTCCAGCGACACGTGAGCGGCGTCGATCGCGGGTTGGATGTCCTGCGGCAGCAGGAAAGACTCGCGCAGGCCACCGGCCAGGCATGCCGGGTGGCTCCACGTCCGGTGCAGCTCGGCGGCGGTGTAGGGCAAGGGGGTGTTCGACGCGGCCAGCGCACCATCGGGTCTGGACGGGACGAGGAGGTGCAGCACGGGGTCTCCCTCGCGATAGGCGAGCTTGCCGGGGTGTGACCATCCGGTGCCGGTGTTCACCGAGTGCCGCCACTGCCGACCCGACCTTTGCAGCAGTGCCGCCATCGGCGCCAGGTCGGTCACCAGCACATCAAGATCCAGATCCAGTGCCGCTTCGGCCACCTGGGTCGCCGCGATGAACACTGCCCCCGCCGGTGCCTTCTTGCCGACCAGTGCCTCGACCTCGGTGGTCGCCGCGGCGCGCTGACCGCCCGGCATTCGCGCGTGCACGAGGCAGGCCGGTTCCGTGGCCGCGTACTGCTCGAACACCTCGATCGCGCGATCGACGGTGTTGACGATCAGCCCGATCCGCGCGCGTGGCTGCTCGGCCCGCAGCTGCCGCAGCACCCGCACCGTCGCCGCCGTGCGTTCCGCGCCCGATGGCGGCACCCGGTGGTAGGCCAAGCGCAACGTGAAGGACCGCCACGCCGTCAACGGCTCGCACTCCAGCGTGTCGTCCACCGTCACCACCGCCGGATACGGCAACTCCGCCGGCAGTCTCTCGAGCACCTGCTCGACCGCGTCGCTGCTCGGGCGCCGCAACCAGCCCCGCGACCACGCCGCCGCAAGCTCCCGCACCCGCGCCCGCGGCAACGTCGCCGACAGCAGCGTCACCCGGCACCCGAACGCCCCCAGCCAGCCCAGCAACCGGCACAGCAACGCGTGCTGGAACGGGTCATAGGTGTGGACCTCGTCCAGCACCACGTGCTTCCCTGCCAGCGCGGCCAACCGCACCGGCAGGAACCGGTGATCCAACGCCGCGGCGAGCACCTGATCACACGTGCCGACCGTGACCGGAGCCCACAGCCCGCGATGCCGGCCCTCACACCAATCCGACGGCCGCAGCCCATCCCCCGAACCCTCGTCGTTCCCCAGCGGACGCAGCGCACTGGCCGCGTAGAAGTCGTGCAGCACGGCCTGCCCATGCGACAGCCGCCCGAACCCCGCAGTGCCCTTCCACAACGCTTGCACCCGCGAGAACAACGCGTCCGCGGTCGCCATCGTCGGCAACCCGAAGAACAACCCGTCACCCGCAGGAGTGCCGGCCGCGACCGACGCGTCCGCGGTGTGGCGGTACAACGCGAACTCCGTCTTGCCCTCACCCATCGGCGCCATCACGATCACCAGCCCCGGACCGTGCCTCCGCTCGGCCACCCACTCCTGCGCCGCACCCCGCGGCGCATGCCCCTCGAACAGATCCGGAAAGCCACCCGTGGGGGTATCGCTGCCGAACAGCACCCCCCGCAAGGCAGGCGCTGCCTCGGTCACCCGGTGACGCAGATAGCCCGCCATATCCCCGGTTTCCAGCAACACCCTGGGCGACGCGGCGACGAACTTCTCATCGGACGCCACCCAGTCACACAGACACACCAACCCGGTCATCGCCACCACGAACGGCACCAGGGATTTCTCGAGCCCGTCCGGCCACCCCTCCAGCGAGACGTCCGCCCCCGCCAGTGTCGATACCGCCGCGACCACGTCGGACAACAGCTCTTGCTGCAGCCGCAACCACGCCGGATCCACCGCCCGCTCCCGCATCTCCACCAGCGGCCTGGTCGGTAGGAAATCCGGGCCCGACGGCTGATACCGGCCGTGATGCCCCATCACCACCCGCCGAGCCCACCCCGGCAACCCCGTCAGCTCGTGCAGCACCCACCCGGTCACCGCCTCGTGCCGCAACCACCAGCCACCACGCCCGGCCACCTCCGGCCGCTGCCGCGGCGCTGCCATCGGCAACCCCAGCGCCCCCAACTCCCGCACATACTCCGAAAAAGAACCTGAATGTCGCGACCACAGCTGACCAGTGAACTCCCTGGAGCACTTCCCCAGATCGTGAGACGCCGCCAGCACCGCGAACCGCGCCCGCGCCAGCCCCCCATCCCCCGGGGCCAGCACCTGCACCAGCCTCGACCGCAGCCCCGGCGCGAAACCCTCCCACGCCACCCACGCCACCGCAGCCGTATCCAGCAGATGACCAACCAACGGAAACGGGCCAACGCCCGTCTCCCACTTGCCCCAGACCCGCAACATCGCCATCAGACGACACACCGCCAGTGACCAAGCCGCACCCGCAGTCTGTGTCCCGGCAGGATCGCCCGCAGAGACACCTGCTGACTTCCGCACCTCCCATGCATGCCGTAGTCGTATCAACACCCTCCGACAAAACGGCGAATGCGCAGATCAAGCAGGCTTTGACCACCAGCCACGCCAGCGAGGACTTCGTGAGCTGCGCGGGGCAGGGTCACCGGCCCAATACACGACACCCACCGACGGCCCTCAGTAAGGACAACCGCTAGACCCGCCAGGGACGGTCACGAAGAGGCCAACCCCACGCGCAAGAGGAGAACCGGCTGGCGATTCTCCCCGGCCGCCAGCCAACATACGCGGGGAGACCACATCCGGGATCACGTCGTTGTAGAGCTGCGTGAGACCCCGCAAGGCGAAGAGAACGCCTCGGTAGATGGGCGCTGTCGGTCAGACTCAGCCGACACTCATATGACGAGAAACTCGGTCCCCCCGATGATCGGGGCGGTAGTTCGGGAAGTCTCACCTACGTAGAGGAGAACGCGCCGCAGTGGCTCGCCCGGCTGTATCTCTGTCGGGACAGACCCATCCGCCAGGGAAGATTCCCTTCGGGTTGCCGTTCGACTTCCTGTGAACGCCAGGGCCTACGTGTGGGGAGACTCGGCCGGTTCCGACGTCGAGACCGAACTCGATGATGGCACCCCCACGCGCGTAGGGAGAACGGTCTGTGGAAGCGAACTCGTGGCGGATACCGGGGAACACCCCCAAGCGCTGGGGGGGCTTGCAGCAGCTTCCATCGTCAACTCGGCCAGGGGACACCCCCATGCGCGTGGGGAGGACCCCTGCGACGGCCTGGACGTCTTCGCTGAGTGCGGGACACCCCCACGCGCGTGGGGAGAACGACTGGTCGCTGTACTTCTGCGGCACGCCGGTGGGGGCACCCCCACACGCGTGGGGAGGACGGCGATCGTCGGACCGCAGCGCTACATGAGCCGCGGGCCACCCCCACCCGCGTGGGGAGCACATCATGGTGGTGATCGACGAGTGCCACAAGGCGGGGACACCCCCACGCGTGTAGGGAGGACTCGGTGATGCCGGTGTTGACCTCGATGGTCCACGGGACACCCCCACGTGCGTGGGGAGAACGTACAGGCGCAACCCGGTGTCGGGAAGTCCGCGGGGGCACCCCCACGTGCGTGGGGAGAACGCCCCGGCGCCGCCGCCGTAGGACACCGACAGGGGGACACCCCCACGTGCGTGGGGAGAACACTTGGCGACCTGCGGTTTCTCGGACGGTAACGCTGTTTTGCATTCAGTTCCGCCTCGGGCGGCTTTCGAATCGCTGTCCTGGAAGCAGGGCGCCGATTGCCATCGGAGTTCACTGTAGTCACGAGGCCAAGCATTGGGCCGGCTAGTTTAGGACTTGGCGCCACTGGTGTGGCATGTCGTCAGTAGTGCGGCTACGCCCCGTACGAGGCCGGGGACTTCATGCAGGACATGTGGCTCGCCTTGTTCAGCCAGTTCGACAGGACCCGGGATGCCACGACGTCTCCGATTGGGCTCCGTTGCCGAAGTAGAGCCCGGCACGGCATGGCACGGCGCGACACCCGCCGCAGTCAGAGGTTCACGTTGACCTGCATGGATGGTCGAAATTCGACACCTTGCGGCACTGGTTGACCTTGCGGCGGAGGGGACTTGTAATCCGAGGGAATCTGCAGCTTGTCGACGTGGACGGGGAGCGCTGTGTGGTCCCGAGCGGAACTATCCGGCCGGGTGAATAGAGTACCGGCCTGCCGCACGCCATCAGGGGCTCGAACCCCTGAACCTGCTCTAGCGGACGTCTCAGCGTCGAACGAAGCAGATAAGAGCGGTGTTGCGTTGCTTGCCTTCGTCGCGTTTGCACTGGAAGTTTCCGAGTTGCGGACTGTCAAACGGTGGCGCATACCGGGTCTGTCCACTTTCGACGCTGGCGCCCGGGAGGTCAGTATGGCTTGGACAGAGAAGATAGGCCCGCGCTCGTGGCGTGTCCGGTATCCCACGGCTGACGGCAGGATCGGGTCGCGTTCTGGTTTCGGCACCAAGAAGTTGGCCGATGACTATGCCAATCAGATTGAGGCCGATCAACGGCGTGGTATCTGGTTGGACCCGCAGGCGGCGAAGACCAGCGTGTCCGCCTGGGTGGCCTTGTGGACCGAAACTCTCGACGTTGAGGTCCGCACCGAGGAGAACTATCGCAGCCGGATCCGTAACCAGATCGAGCCGCGGTGGGGGAGTACCGCGGTCGGTGATATCACCGCCTTGGCGGTGACGTTGTGGGTGAAGGAGTTGCGGCGCCGTTACGCTCGGTCGACGGTGGCCGGCATTGTCACGGTGTTCTCGATGATGCTTGACGACGCTGTCGACGAGCGGCTCATCGCCGTCAATCCGGTGCGCAGGAGGGCGCGGCGTGGTCGGCGCCGCGAGCGGTCGCCCGTTCCCGCCGAACGGATCTGGGCCACGCCCGAGCAGGTTGTCCGGATCTCGGACAATGTGGAGTTACTGGGTTGCCGCTGTTATGGGCTGTTGGTGGTGACCGCGGGTTGGACCGGGGCACGTTGGGGCGAACTGACCGGGCTGCGCCGCGTCAACACGCACCTCGACGACGGCTGTATCGTCATTGATCCGGACACCGGCTGCTTGCATGAAGGCAACCATCGGCTATGGCTCGGGCGCCGAAGACGCCCGCGTCGGCGCGCACCATCACGCTCCCACCGTTCCTGATCGATCTGTTGCGGGATCATCTGGACGGTCATGATGGCGAGTTCGTGTTCGCGAGTCCGCGTCGTTGCTGGTTGCGCCGCAGTGACTTCGATCGGCGGGTCTTTCGCCCCGCGGTTGACGGAAACCTGCAACGTCTCGACGCTGCTGTGTCGATCGAACCGGTCCGGCCGGGGCTGACGTTCCACGGACTACGGCACAGTCACAAGACGTGGATGATCGCTGACGGTATCCCCGAGATCGCCCAAGCCCGGCGGCTCGGGCATCGGCTCGACAACCGCATCGTGGAGACCTATAGCCACGTCGCCCCCGAGGTCGAGCGACGCTTGCTCCGCTGCCTTGAGAGACGCTGGCGCAAAGCACGCGCAGCTGTGGGCCGACCGAACGCGCCACGGCCGGCCGGATCTATGGGACCGCTGGCTGACCCCCACCGCGCCGCGGTGGTGGGAAAGCAGCGGTGAAAATCGGAGTAGCTGAGACGTTTCCCTGCCTCGCTTCACCGCGAGCCCCACGTGTCCTCGGCCTGGCGCCTGTTGCTGATCATCGAGCAGGCAGAGCGGCAAGATCGATCCTCCAGAAATCCTCCAGCAGAGGCTCCTGAAGCGATCCGCCTCGGATCTTCAGGTGATCACCGAAGAGCCGCCGTTAAACGAGAAAACCCTCCCTGACCTGCGGAAGTTCCGCTGATTCGGGAGGGTTTTCGTACTGTGGAGCTAAGGGGACTCGAACCCCTGACCCCCTCACTGCCAGTTCGATCAAGGCGCTGACCTGCGGTTATAGAGAAACCGCTGGTCGGCTGACGCAGTTGTGCTCTGTTCCATGCGGTCCGGTGTCGTTGGGCGATGTTGTAGCCGACGGTGTGCTCCAGGACTGCTCCAGAAAAATTGGTGTGAGATTCGGCTGTCAGTGGCAGCCGTGGGTGATTGCCTTCGTCGTGGATTCGATACCTGGCCTCTTGTGGGCGTCGCTTGCGGAGTTGGCGGACCACTGCCTGCAACGTTCAGTCTGCCTGTGCAGGCCGTTGTCGATCGCGTCCGCTCACGCCGATGAGCGGATGTTCGCGGCGTCGCCCCCTGCCGGTGCCCTGGGCCCTGGACCGCCTCCTCCAGCTCCCACCGCCGGGGCCCTCCACCAGCGTCAGTAGCTGCCCGGCATGATCGAAACCTCGGCGCAGTCGCTGTACTCTTGGCTGAAGCGATTCGAGGGTAATGGCGGGCATGGCCTGGTGGACCGGTTGCGGCCGCCGGAGACCGCTCCGACCCGGCTCGCTGCCAACGTGGAGGCGCTGGTGTGCGAGCTGCGTCGTGCCCATCCCTGCTGGAGGCATGGGTCACTTGCGCCACATTTCCAGCGGTTGCCTCATCGGCATCGCGAATAGCAGCGCATATTCAGTTGTCAAGTTTGGCTCGACTTGGCTGTCGGCGTGAAACTCTAAGACGGATGTACATCTTCTGGATTGAGGTTCTGAATCCACTGTAGAGTCCTCGGGTTCCAGTCGTACCTCGCGTCGTTCGGCATCTTTGGGTACTGTTCTGGTTGGCCGCCAATCCATCGAAAGGGCTTATCGGGAGTTCCGAAATCGATTTTCTGTTCTTTTCCGTTGATCTTTGCTGTTACCCTGATGCGGCCAGAGTAAAGAAAGCCAGTAGTGGATTCTACCCGCACGATCGCGCCGTCGTAGCCTGATCCGTTCAGTACCATGGCGGCGGGCGGCATGGGCTGCGGCACCGGATCCTTATCGGTTTGGTCAAGCAAGGTCGTCTTGCCGGTTCCCACGTCGACCGTCAGGATTGACCCAGGTATCCCGTCGGCTCCGTATTGGCACTGAAGAACGGTGAATAAACTACCGATTGGCCGCTTTGTGAACACGGTTGGCTCTACGCGAGTGACAACGACTTGATCGTTCTTGCCGGACAGTATGGTCATCCAGACCTGTGGCTGCATGGTGTAGATCCGCTGTTCGCCTGCGAGCCAGTTCTCCCATTCGTCGCAGTGGTTGCGCACCTCGTGCGTGGGATACTCTGGCGGTTTCGGTAGTTCATTTGGGGTGCCGTCGAAAAAGAAGGTGGCGTGGCCGGCCCATCCGATGTCGACATCCCCGATTGACATTGGCGCGGGCGGGAATACCTTGTAGCTGCATGATATTTCGTTGTTGTTACCTGCGGCATTGCAGTCCCCGGTGATTTCATTTAGGGGTGCTGGTGCTGGTGCTGGTGCTGGTGCGGGTTTTGGGTCTGGCTTCGCCAGTTGTAGCATGGCTACAATCAGGGCGGCGATGGTGATTATCCCTGTAAGGCCCAGCCACCATGGATGTCTCAGTAATCTCGACACGATGGAGCGGTGTGCTCGCTTCTCGTTCAATGGAGCCTCCGATAGCCGCGATTCGCTGAACTATGCTACGAAGTCGCAGGGCGCCTTATCTCTGTTACCGGATTCCTGGAATGTTGTCATGATTTCGCGACTTGCGGCTTCGATTACCTCGATTTATCCGGCGGGGTGCTGGCGCATAGTCGGTGTCAAAGTAGACCGTGAACGTCGCCTGTCGTCGACTCTTGCTAGCCGTAAGCTGCCGAGGTCTGCCACGCCGGGGTGATTTCTCGCAACCGTGAGTGCGGTTGCACGTGCGCGACCGCTGCCAGAGGTCATGGCCCGACGGCGAGGTAGGCCGTAGCCACCGAGACAGTTTCGGGCGGTGGGAAGGCAGAATTCTCGGCGTCGAGTTGGCCGACTCGGACTATCCAGATTGGTTTCGAGCGGTCCACCGCGGTTGTCATTCCCGCTCGAACCAGGATCCAGCGTTGTTCTCCTTCGCAGCTGTATGCGCCTACCCATTCGTCAGCACGTCCTGGCCAGGCACCGCCGTTGCGGATGCGGCATCGGAGGCCGTCGGACAGGACGAGGCCCCACGGGTCGGGTGTTGTGGTGGCTGCCACGGGTCCTGAGGGGGCCGGCAATGTGTACCGCAGCAGTTTCTTCTCCCAGGGAAAGGTGCCGCAGTAGAGGGTTTCCCTGCCGCTGCCGATCCAGCAGATGTCGGCGCCTGCCGCTGTCGGTCCGCAGCGAACGATGTCCGGGCTCTCGCTGGCTTTCGATGCGTCGCATCCGTCGAGGTTGGTCCCGCTGTCCTCGATGGCAAAGCCAGCCGCTGGCTTGCCGCTTTTGTCGATTCCCGCCATCTTGACCAGCTTCGTTTGAGGCACCGACTTTTTCAGGGCGGCCAGTGCTTCCTTGATCACCTCGGTGGTCTGGTTGATCGCGTTCTGATCGGTGGCCAGGCGGGTGTGTGCGCATGGTGCGGCTACCGCCACTCCGCCGAGGTACGCCTGGACCGGCGGACTGAACTTATCGTTCTGCAGGTCTTGGAGCGTCAGGTAGTCGATCGCCATCCCCGCGGGGACGAGCCGCAGGTCTCGAGCGGCCGCGTTGACCAACCCGAAGTCGATGGTGCAGCGATCCGTGCGAGACGCGGTTTTGGCTCCATTGACAGGCGGCGCTCCGGTGGGTCCGGACGTCGGGTAGCCGTGTGCCGAGGGCACGGGCACGATTCCATCACTGAACAGGGGGATCGAATACAGCTTGAACCCGAACAACGAACGATCGACTGTGGCGTCACCGGCGATCTGGGTCAGCTGGATCCCCGCGGGAAGCCAGGGAGGCAGTTCGCCGCAGTGATCTGGCAGGCGATCACCGCGGTCACGCAGGACAAGGCAGTCCCCTCCTGCTTGGCCGGTCGTCGGTTGCGCGCGGCCGAGAATGTGATCCAGCACGGTCTTGAGCTTGGCGAAGCCGGAGCCGCCCCACGGCGAGCCGAGGTGCGGGGTGCCGAGTGTGACGACATAGGGTACCGCCGCGGCGGGTACCGCGTCTTTGACGTGTCCTGCGTCCATGGCGTAGCGAAGGGCCAGGCCGCCCATTGAATGCGTCACCACGATGATCCTGCCGTCGCCACCTGCCTTCCGGTGGGCGCCGGAGACCTGGTTGAGGTACGTGGCCAGGCAGGGGGCGATGTGCTCATCGGCCGCCCAGCTCAGAGCCCAGTGGCCGTAGTCGAAGGTGAAAAGGCTGACCTGTTCACCGAGCTGGCTGCCGAGCTTGCTCGCGGTCTCGATCATCGGTGTACCGGTCCACCCGTGCACCAGCACCACCGGCCGCCGTGCCGCGGACTGGCTCTGCGTGACGGGTGTCGAATGCGTGCGGTCGGATCCCGCACAGGACTTCGCGGCGACCGCCAGCCCGGGCATGGGGCCGACGAATAGCGCAGCGAAGACCAGCAGGACCGCGAGAACCCGGGCGATCATCGGACCGGCTCCGTCGTGCTGACCTTCCAGGCATCGTCAACCAGTACGAGCTGTACAGTCCACCGCGCTCCGTCGCTGCTGCGCGCGACGACCGTCGAGGTGCTCTCGCCTGTGTCCTGAAACGATGCCAGGTCGAATGTGAGTGGCTTCAGCGACGCGAGGCCGGCGATCGCCGCCGCATCCAGATCCTGGCCTGCCGAGACCGTGATAACCGACCGCACCTCACTGACATCCCCGCTGGTCAACCGTATGGCGAGTGACTCCGCCTCCTGCGCGGTCAGCGATGCTGTGGCAGTCCCCGATGGCGGTACCTGTCCCGAATCCGCGCTGCTTCTGGTCAGGTGAAAAATCACCCCAGCAACTGCTACGAGGACCAATCCTGCCAGCGTGACTACGACCCACCGACGACTCATGGTCGGCAAGTCGGCCACTACACAGTACGTGTTACCGAGTAGGGGCGACTTGTTACCGCCGTGCAAGCGAGCGGAGATCCAACTGTGCGCGATCTCGCCCTGAAGCGACGTCCCTCCTGACCCCGCGACCGCTGCTGCGTTATCGAGGCATTATAGATGCCATGGTGAGTGAACCTGAAGGCAGCGAAGGCGATCGAGTGTTGCTGGCTGACCCGGATGAACCGATCGTTACATTCTTCTTCAAACTTCCGGAGCCGATATCGATTCCCGAGTACACGGTATTTCCGGAGCAACTACATGCAAGCATCCTGCCCATTGGCTGGCTCGAAAAAGGGACGGAGATGGAGGGGGTTCCTGGTCGACGGGACATGACAAAGATCTGGGTTACAGGTAGTTCGTTAATCGTTCACCACGTTAAGGTGGGCCTTGCTGCATCTCTCGGCTTGGACGCTGTCTTCAAGGCAGCCCTGGTTGGCATCAATGGACCTGACTATCGTGATTCAGCGAGTATGCCCGATGACCTCGATGCAGATTGCACCGTGGTTGAGGTCGCGTTGCCGGCATGGGTCAATCTGACGCTAGAGCAGGCTCGGTGGTCGAGAAATGATGTTCCGTCAACTGATGTGCGCGATGGCAACGGGTTGTCTGGCGAGCAGATAGGTACGCTATTCAACGTGGCGATTGGCAAGGTTCGATCTTTGCAGATGGCGTATCACGTCATTGAAAATGGGCCGGTTACGCTACTTGCCGAGGAAGTGTTGCCGCCACTTATTCCATATGTTGTTCGCAATTCTGCCCAGATTGAGGAAAAAGAAGCGGTCGAACTCCGTCTTTACGAGGCGCGCCGATCCTTCAATGCGATAACGCGCCAGCGAGACCTTCCTGGCGGTCGGGTAGAGGCTATAGCTAGTGCTAGTCGGCAGATCGACGATAACCCATTGGCCGCGTATCTTGACCTTGATCGGGAAGCGCTCGTTGCGCTACGTCGTTACGGAAATACGCGCGTTTCTGTAACGATGGCCGCGGCCTCGGCGGAGGTCGTTCTCGATCGCACGTTGCTTATGCTCTTGTGGGAAGAGCGTAAAACTCCTGAGGATGTTGCGGCAAATTGGCGGGACTCATTGAAGCGTCGAGTGGAGAAAGATTTTTCTGAACGTATAGGTGGTTCCTGGGATCATAGCGGGATGGGGCCAGTTGGGCGGTGGGCAAGAAAGGTATCCAATGTTCGAAATCGTGTAGTGCATGGCGGGTATTTGCCATCGCGCGACGAAGCGGACGACGCTATCGCTGTGACGCGCGAGCTCGTCACATTTATCTGCGATCGCCTCGCCAGTGAAGGCAATCTCAATAAGTACACGAGGTCAGCGATGCTCCTCATGGGCAACGACGGTCTCGAGAAGCGTGGGCGTCACACTAATGCTGTTAAGCGACTGCAGGGCGACCCGAACGAGCCGCCGTGGACGAAAACATTCGGCTTGTGGTTCAAGACCTTTAGCCGCCTCCGTTCTGATCTGCTGGCTCCGCGCGTGTCTAGCTTGGAAGGTTCCGACTTGCTGGCGGTATATATGCCGGGGGAGTGGCCAACTTATGTAGCATGTGACACTTCAACGGGGCAGGCAGTCAAAGTTCACATTCCAGACAATGTTGAATTGGGTGCGAGTCGAGAGTTGGTAGATCAAATATTCAGCGAGCATTCCCAAGGTGAAAATCGTCAAAACCCAATCTCAATCTCGATTTCGGGCAGTGTCGTGGACGGGGTTCAAATCGCGGGAGGATGGGTTGAGGAGTATCGCCTCCTTCCGCTTCGAGGTGTAATGGTTGATGGGTCGAATTTTACGGTTGGGGATGGGGCTTGTTGACAAATGTGTGCTTGCCTGACGCCGCTATAAATGGTGGTATTTTACGTTATGTTAACCCGTTTTGTTGTCAATTGGCGCGATCTATGATCCAGGCCTGTTGGCCGTGTCATGACGACCGCGTAAGCCGCGGTCGGACCCAAGAACGGGTCGCTGACGGCGCCCAGGAAGGGGCAGATCATGTGCCGAGGTGGTTCCCGGGGATAAGGTGTCCTGTCGAAGCAAATTGCCGCGCGCAGCGAGTCGATCCCGCGAGTTGCTGCCGCGCAGGCGCGGGTGACCGACTGGGGGAGTCTTGACGAAGGAAGAACCGCAGCTCGCCGGCTTGATTTGGTCCGTCGCGAACCTGCTTCGGGGTGCTTACCGCCCCTCGGACAGCGGCCGTATCCTCATCTCGTTCACCGTACTTCGCAGGCTGGACTGCCTTCTCGGGGATGACGGTTCCCCCTTCAAGCCGCACGCGCCAGCGGGGGAGATCACCGCTGACGCTGTGCGCCACTATCTCATGGCATTCCCGCCGGAGGTCGACGAAGCGTTCCTGCGATATGGGTTCCCGACGTACTTGGACCGGCTTCAGAATGACGGCCTGCTGGGACGTCTTGTCCACGTCTTCGCTGGACTCGACCTCGGGCGCGAGGTCGTTTCCGATCGCGATATGGGAGAGCTGTTCAACGACTTGCTTCGACGTGTAGTGGAGCTCTCCCCGTCCGCTTCTGGAGAACACCTCACCTCACCCGACGTTGCCCGGCTCATGGCCAGGCTGCTCCTGGCCGCTGACACGGCAGCGGTGCAGGCGCCTGGCCGCCCGCTTGACGTGCTGGATCCCGCGTGTGGCACTGGCGGACTGTTGAAAGCGGTCGAGGAAGAAGCCACACGGCTGAACCCGGAGGTCGACCTTTCCATCAAGGGGCAGGAGAGGAGCCCTGCGGACTGGGCCCTCTGCCGGATGTGGACGATCCTGAGCGGACGGGACCTTGACGATGTCCAATTGGGAAATATTTTCACCGAAGACCGCTATGCCGATGCCCGGTTCGACTGCATCATCGCCAGCCCGCCGTTCGGGGTCGGTTGGCGGAACTGGGCCGACGCGGTCCGAGCTGAGCACCAGCACTCGGGTCCCAGCGGGCGATTCGGCGCCGGTCTGCCTCGCACCTCCGACAGCTCATTGCTGTACCTGCAACACGCGTTGGCGAAGATGAAGCCGACCGGTAGCCGAATCGCCTTTCTCTCCACCGCGGCCTCGATGTGGTCGGGGGCCGCCGGGTCAGGTGAGTCCGAAATCCGGCGGTGGATCATCGAGAATGACTGGCTTGAAGCAATCGTGGCGCTGCCGACAGGTGTGCACTACGGCACGTCGATACAGACCTATGTTTGGACGCTGACGAATCGGAAACCGGCCGACCGTCAGGGCAAGGTCGTACTGGTGGACGCACGCGACACCGTCTTGCCAGTGCGCAGGCCGATTGGTTCCAAGAACCGCTACCTCTCGGTGGAACAAATCGAGGACATCGTCCTGGCGCACCGCGAGGCGTCGTCGGATGCACTGCCCTCGGACCATCACTTGCACGGGAAAGTGCGGGTTCTGCGTAACGAGGAGCTCGGTTACCGAGAGATCCTCGTGGAGGAACCACTGCGTTTGAGGTTCGAGCTCACAGACGCGTCGCTGGTGCGGCTCGCGGCGAACCGCACGATTGTCAAGAAACTCGGCGCCGATAAGGTGGTCAACGCATTGCGTCCCATCGTCGGTTCAGTCTGGGGTGACGAAGACGCGGCTCTGACCTCCATCGGGAGGGCATTGACGGAAGGCGGCGCTCCCGCGACTTCCCCCGCGTTTCTGCGGAAGGTGCTACGCAACCACATGTGGGTCAGGGATCTGCACGGCGCAGTGGTGCGGCAGGACGGCCAGCCGGAACCCGACCCGGAACTGCGGCGCACAGTGCAGTTCCCACTGAACGCGGATCCCGACCGGTACTTTCGGGACAAGGTACTTCCGGAATCGCCGGACGCCTGGCTCGACCACAGCTGGACCAGGGTGGGATACGCGATCTCGACGTCCTCGTTCTCCCAGCCGTCCCTCGACGTGGGGTTCGTGGCACTGAGTGAGTACGCGAGCCTCGTCACCACGTCGGCGGAGCGCGACGTCGTTGACAACCAGGTCCGGTACTTGCGGGCAGAGGACCTGCACGTGGTGGAGGTGGCCGTGGAGCTGCCGGACGTGCCAGACAGCGCCCCGCGGCTGACGCCGTGTCGTGGTGGTGACCTGGTGGGCCGCCACGGGAACTGGCGACTCCTACCTGCCGATTTCGGGGAGGCAGTGACCTCGTTGTTCGTGCTCCGCATCAGGAAGGGCGGCGGTCGCGCGCTGGGCGAATGGTTGAACTCGCGTAACGACCTCAACCGGATCCACGTCGCCGGTCGGGACCTGGACGCCCTCCTGGTGCCAGCGGACCTGATCGACGACGACCAGGTCGACAACCTGTTGGAGGAGGTGCAACGCGGCCGGCGGGCGCTGCGGCAGGCCACCGCGGATCTGCTGCCCAACGTGTTCATTGGTGGGCAGCGGGATATGGCGGCACTGCGGGAGGAGATGAGGGCAACCGCCGCCCAGGCCAGGCTTGTCGGTGAGCTAGTGCGCCCGCTCGTGGACCCGGTCGGACAGGCGGAGTGGACCTATCCCTTCCACGTGGCCGCGTTGGCGCGGTGGTACCGCATCGCAACCCAACCTGCCGAGCGCCGGGACGCGCTGCTCAAGCTCGGCGAGGGGATCGCCCGGGTGGTGGGTGTGCTGGCCTTGAGCGAGCTTCTCCGGGACGGCCGGATGTCGCGTAAGCTCCGCCAGGAGTTCTATGGCGGCGCCAGCTTCGGTACGTGGCTGAATCTTGTCGATAAGTTCATGGGGGGCGTTGACGCACCTCGCATGCGGGAGCTGGCTGAGCTCCGGGCCAACGAGGAGTTGCGAAGGGCGTTGGATGAGATCAGGGTCTTCCGCAACTCCACACACCACGCGCACGGGGTGCGGGTGGGGCACGAGCTCGAAGCCGAGGTCGACCGGCTCGAACCGCGAGTGATGACCGCTCTCACTCTGGCGAACTGGCTGTCAGGCATGCAGTGGGAGTCGGTCGACCTCTGCGCGTACCTTGACCAGAACTCTTATCGGCTCTCGGGGAAGCGGCTGCGGGGGAGCCATCCAAGCTGGGAGCCGTTCGAGAGGTCCAGCACCTACCCCGTGCGCCCTGGCCGGGTCTATACCGGCACCACCGCATTGGGGGAGCCGGTAGACCTGTGGCCCCTCGCGGTAGTCGAGCTGTGCACCAAATGCGCGGCACATGAGCTGTTCCTGATCAACGAGGTACGCCGAGGTGACGTCGTGCTGCGCAGTCTGGAGGAGCACACCATCATCGTGCCGCTGTCGGCGGCCTTTCCTGCTGCTGAGGGTTCGTGACCATGTCGTTCGGGCGCACACTAAAGGTCGTATCCGGGGCTGCATCACCCTCGCGAATGCGCCAAGCGAACCCTAGGAAGCCGGCAGAGTTGACTGCGCTACGACCACGGGCCTGCCCTTGTACCTGCAACAGCGTCCGAGATCGCACCGACTTGCTCCAGGATCGCTGTCGTTGGCTGAGATAGATCAAGTACCCATATGTGGATTCGAGTACCCACGTCGCGCACGATGTGCATGCCAGATGCGTCACCCGATGCGTACACCAGGTGTCCTTCGGGCAGGCCGAGCGCGGTGCAGTAAGCCAGCATTTGATAGAGGTCCGCATGGGGGCGAGTGGCGTCGTGTACTCGTTTGTACTTGGCGTCGACGACAGCCGTTGGGCGGGCTTGCCGCTCCCATACAAGATCGGGGCGGATACTGATTCGGTGCTCCGTGTCGAGGTGACTGCGGTATTGGTCGCGGAGCTGGCCTCTATGTGGTTCGAGGGCGCGTCGAAGCGTGGCGGTGAGCCAGTCTTCGAATGCCTTGTTGAGGTCAAAGAGAAATCCGCTGGCCGATATGGATCCGGGCGCCTGGTCGATGCTGCGTCCGGCGAGCACGATCCGAGCCAGGAGAAGCGCGGGTTGGTAGAGGCGGGTCAGCCTGGTCTGTGTGGTGTCCGGTGGTTTGTCACCGGCAACGAGAGGGGTGACATCAGCCAGGGTGGTCAGCACTTTCCGCAGGCCGGCATGAGTTGCCGACGGCAGCGCAGGGATACGAAGCAGCCGACGGGCCGCTGTCAGAAGAATCCGGTTCTCAGGGATATCAACGGTGTAATCGTCGTAACGGACCTCGAGCGGCACGGCGAGGCCGAGATGGCGGCGGAGCTGATCTCCCTCGCGCAGGCGGCCACGCAGCAGCGGAAGCGCTTCTTCGACTGTGCGGTAGCCCTGGAGGATGCCGTGTGCGAGGGCTCTGCGAGTCGCGGCATGGAACGCCACGGCCACCGCGGTCACGAGATCGTCGGCGGCGGTGGTGAGGTCGACGATCTCGTCGTCGTGCCAGCCGTCGGGGTCGCGAGCGTGACCGAGAAGCCACAACAGCCGGTGGATTCCGATCTTCGGAGTGATCCGGAGCTCCAAGTCGCCGCATCGGAGCACCCCCACCTGCGAGGATGCTGTGAGTACGGTCCGGCCATCAAGGTCCGCGCTGACTTTGACGGCGCCCGTGGTGGCCAGAGCGTTGGCAATCGGTCGGGCGATCGGCGTGAATGCTCGGACCTTGTGTTCGGGCAGGGTTAGCCGTCTCACGCCGACGGCTCGCCGGTCTCCTCGGCCGGTACGGAAGGATCCAGCGTCCGGCCAGGCGGGGTGCTCCCGCTGCGGAGGGCAGCCAGGCCGTACAGGGCTTGAAGGTCGATGTGGTCACCGATGTGCCGCTCCTCCAGCAGCGGCATGATGTGGTGTTTCCAAATGCGGGCAAGTCCGGCCTCGGTGCCCACACGCGGGTTCATCAGATATGACGGACCAATGGCCACGTCACGGTCAGCGACCCGGTCGTTGAGGGCATCCAGTAGATCGGCGCGATCAGCCGGCAGGCCATGCGTGTGGAGCCAACGGCGAAGCATGTTGGCGACCGGTGCCTCACCGGGAAACAGTCCTTGCCAGGCGAACCGTCGACGCATGGCCGAGTCGATGAGTGCGATCGACCGGTCCGCGGTGTTCATGGTGCCGATGAGGTAGAGGTTGGGCGGCAGCCGAAAGTCCACCGTTGGCGAGTACTGCAGCTGTACCGAACGGCTGCGGTACTCCAAGAGGAAGTAGAGCTCGCCGAACACCTTGGCGAGGTTGGCGCGGTTGATCTCATCGATGATCAGCACGTAGGCGCGGGTGACATCCTTGTTTGCTTCATTGACGAGCAGTTTTAGCGGTCCGTCGTCCAGCTCGAACGCCACGGTGCCGGGTTTGGCGCCGCGTTGCGGGCGGAAGCCTTCGAAGAAGTCCTCATAAGAGTAGGAGGGGTGGAACTGTACGAGGCGATGTTCACCTCCCGTCTGCTCGGTCAGGAACTGGGCAACTTCTTGGGCGAGGTAGGTCTTGCCGGTCCCCGGCGGTCCGTACAGGATGATCTGTTTCTGTTCCCGCAGTAGATCAACGGTCTCGGACAGCCACTCGAGGTCGACGAACAGCTCCCCGGCGAGTTCGGTGGTGGGCTCGGGCAGTACGACGGGTTCGCTGGCCGGTGGTTCCGGGGTGTCTTCAGTGGGATCTAGGTCAGGATCGATCCCCGCGAGCGCGGCGAATTCCGCGACCTCAGCGCCGAGTGAGCTGACGGTCATCTGCCCGGAGAGACGGTCCTTGGGCGGATCGGAAAGCTGGTCGCGGGTGAACGGGTTGCCTGTGTTGGCCCACCGGATTGCCCTTCGGCGGCTGTCGAGATGCTCAGATGTCTCGATCCACGTGGCCGGGCCGGTGACCGTGCCGACGTAGACCTTGGCGCCATCGACTGTAACGGCGATGTCGCCGGTCTGCATCTGGTTGAGGAATCGATCGAGGACGCCGACGTGGATGGAGCGTTGCTTGCTCGTGAGGTCCGGCTGCATCTCGGCAAGCTGGGTGTCGATCTGTGAGCGGGTGCAGCCGGTCGGTAACTCGCCTAGCTCGGGATAGGCCAGTGAGCAGTAGCCCTCCGCCAGCCACTCGGGGATCAGGTTTCGTCCGTGTACGTTCGCTCCCCGTACGAGCCAACCGCGTAGTTCTGGCTCAGCGTCACCGGAGCTCGCGCGGGGGCGCCACCGACGTTCGACTTCGCTGCCGTAAAAGTCAATGGGGCCGCCGTGTCGTTGTTCCAACGTGGCCCGCAAGGCGGCCAAGTCGCGGTCCTCATCGCCAGTCGGGTTCGGCAGGTCCGCCGCAAGCCCTGCGATGATCTGCTGCTTGTGACGGCGCGACGCGATGCGCTCGAAGGTGTTGGGAAAAGCCAGATTCAACAGGACATTCCGTTGGCTGTAGGCGCTGTTGATCGGGATCGAATCGGCAACGTCTCGAAACGCCCAGGGATCGGTTAATGCCTTCTGCTGCGCATCTAGGGCCAGCGCCTTCCACGCCACAACGAACCGGATGAGCCAAGCGAGCTGTCGGTCGCGGTACGTGCGGTACGCCGTGCCCGCTCGGCCAATCCCGCCGTCCAAGGCGGAATCCAATTCCGGCGGCACCTCGACCGGTCGGGGTGCGATCGCCAGAACCATCGACAACAGATCACGCTTGGCCGTGCCACCGAAGTCGTTGGGTGCCAGCAGATGCAGGTACATCAGCTCTGCAGCCAGCTGGATCGTCTCAGGTCGAGCGTCGGCGAGCTGGCGTCCTAGTTTCTCGGCGAAACTAGCCCGGCCGAGCTCCGGGGACCCAACGAACCGCTGATACAGGTCATCCGCCGTGGTCTCCGTCCATACCGAGCGGCCTGGGGTAAAAGCGGAGTCATCGTTGGCGAGACCAGCTTCGAGGACACGTTTAGCCGCGGCGTAGAGAGCGTCGACTTGGTCCGGCACAGTTTGCGGCCTCCAGTTGAGTGGACGGACGAATTCGCCTTCGATCAGCGCATCATATGCGGCGTTTGAGCTCGCCTTGAGGTCGTCACCCTCTAGGAGAACTTCGGCCGCTCGACTTGGGGCAGCCCTGGCGCCGCTGCCTTTACTGCTCGGAGTCATAGATGCGCGCGGGCGGCTTCGGCAAAGGCCTCTCTCCGTTCCCGCAGCACTCCTCCTGCCTCTGATAGCACCGCGGGGAGGGCGCGTACTCCTGCGCCCTCGTCGGCAGGTGCGTTGAGGTGCGCCATGTAGTCCCGAGTGGCCTCCATGACCTCCCGGGCGCTGGCGACAAGCTCGTCCGGCCCATAGAGGTTGAACATCTCCGTTGCGTCGCGCATCTCGGCGCGTGCCTCGTTAATCCGCTTGCTTTGCCTCGCCCGGTCCTCTTTTGCGTTGTCTTCTCCTCGTGCGACTCGCCCAGCTGCACGGTTGTACTCCGCGATGGCATCGCTCAAAGCGGCCCCCTTGGTCACGAAGCGTTCGATGCGTTCGCGCCGTGCCTGCTTCTTGCTCTGGGAGTTCATGACACGGTTCTTAACCGGTTCCAGGGCAACGCCAAGTACTGTGCCGCCGAGTGCGAACGCCCCAGTGATCCATTCCGCTCCCATGAGCAGGCAGTCGCCGGTGACGTCCGGACCGTTACAGGAAGAGCCCGCTCAGGGTGCTGTCCGTTGGCTCCCCAGGTCGCGGGGCCGGTTGGCTTTACACTCGTCAGTGATCGCGGCCGATTACCTGCTCGCAGTCGCTACTGACGTCTTGCCGGTGGCAGGGCGTTCGCCGCATGGCTGACCTCGTTGGTAGCCCTGCGTGCGGAACGCGATGTGGAGTCGTTGTTCGAGGGCTTTTCGAGTTTCCAGCGAGGATCGGCGCTCACCTCGCAGACGCTGATGACGCCACCGTCACCACAATGCGCGAGTTCGGAGGCGCCTGCGGGCGGCTCTTCCTCTTCGCCGAGGATCGGGCATTCCTGACCGGACAAGGAAGCAGGATTGACACGAATCTCGCGGGTGCGCTGGCCGCCGGGCTGACCGGTCTGCCTGCCCGTTCGGGTCTGCGAACCGAGCGAGAGATCCACTATCGTCGGCATACGCTCTCGATGAGCTCGAGACCGACGTTATGAGGCAGCGCCGTGCCGCCGACGAGGTCCTCGCCGGCGAGTGCTGGAGTAATTCGCGCAGGCGTTGGTTGAACCGGGGGCCGCACTCGATGAGGAGGTCCAGTGAAGCGCCTAGCACCTCTACTGTTGGCCGTGCTGCTGCTCGTCAGATGCAAGGAGTACTGCCGCCTACGGTTATGTCCATAAGCTAAGGAGCGGAGAGGCAAAGCCAACACTGTGCTCCCGATACAAGCTGGCGACTGCGCCACGACACTGAAAGCCGTAAGCGTGAACTAGCGCTCGCCTTGGCCGCAGTGACTGCGGGCCGGGGTGCTGTCAAGGTGAAGGCGAATCCCTTGCCGTGCACGGTGCTCTCCGGAGCCAACGTCACTCGTGGACCGAGTTCACGGAAGCCCTGGGTCATCGTCACCAGGAGCCGGAGCGGAACCTCGAATGTTTCCTCGCCGATGCGTTCGAACTCCGCGTCGGCGAGCACCGGTTCGAACGCCAGAGACTCGACCGACCAGTGCACGCGGTCGGCCGGATGGGCTTCGTCGTGCCTGCCACCGCACCAAGGCGGACAAGGTACTGTCTCGGGCGCGCCGATCCACCCCATCTTCTCGTCGGTGTCGGTCATGCGGCACCTCCGTCGATCAGGTCAGCGGCCGCGTTGAGTTGAGCGGCCAGCGCCCTGGCGGCGTCCGCGCTGAACCAGCCCTCGCCTCCGTCCGCGTCGCCGTCGGACAGCAGGTGGATCGACACCGACTGCAGTCCGTCTTCCTCACGGGCCCAAGCGCACGCGCTGACAGTCGGTACCGGGTCTCCGGCCAGCAACCCGTGCATGCCGTCGATGTACGGGGCATCCCCGCTCACGCAGTTATGTGCGGCGGGTTTGTCCCCGGGGCTGCTGCACCATGGCGCGTGTTCGAACAGCGCATCGGCCTCGTAACACGCGGATCGGTACTCCGTCTCGAGAATCGCGAGTTGTTCCGGCCTGACCTTCGCGGACTCTGGCGCGGCACGCAGCGCGCGTAACGCGGCACCGAACCCACTTGCCCGTTGGGAAGCGCTCGATCGCGTGGCCCTCGTCTCCTCGGGGCGGGTACTCGTTGCGATTGCGGCCATGCGGGGTTCCTTCTCTCGTCGTCCTTGTTCGGCATCGCGTGCTGATGGATTCGAGAGTCGCCAGCCTGTTTCAGATTGTTACGCGGTTTCTGTTGATCGGTCATCACCGGATAGGTGTATCCGGTCGGCCGAACGGAGCACAACGCGAGCAGCCGACCAGCGGGTCACCGTGGTGACGACAGAGTTTTCAGAAAGGGTGATCCGCGTCGAAAGGCCTCGATTTGTGAGCACCGGGCTGGCCACGCTGCTGGAGCGCAGGCGAGAAGACGCGCGGATGACCCGGGAGAAGCCGGCCGAGCTGGCCGTAGTCGATGTGCAGATCATTCATGACTTGGAGTCCGGCGAGAGCGCGGAACCGCGCGAGCCTGCGGTGCGCCGGGTCCTCTTCGCGCTCAGACTGGAACCCGAGGAACGTGAGACAGCAGTGGACACGGCGTTGCCTCACCGGGAGACGAAGCCAGCACCGGGCGTCCAGGGTGAGTCGCAGGTCGAGCTGGCGGCGTGGTTCGACCTTCCGTGTTTTCATGGCGTTGCTGGGGTTCGGTTCGCTGGTGGTCTTCGCGGTGGTCGCGACCGAGTCCAGCAAGGCGCATTCGCCGATTCAGGCAGGTGTCGCCTCGGTGTCGGCGCTGTGTCCGTCGTGACGATCTTCGTGACCGGACGGGCGGCAGGTCCTTTGTTCGAACGTTCGAACCCGGACCAGGCCAAGAACGAAACCTCGCCGTGAAGAAAACAGCCGCGATGGGCGGCCAGGATGTAATGCCCGGTGCGAGCCGGACGACTCCAGGATGGAGGTGGCGGGAGGCGAATGGATGACGGGATCGGCCGGCGATCGGGCCGGGGGTGATCTGCACGGCCGATGGAAGGCCTTGCAGCTGCTTCAACCGGTTTTCGAGCTGGTGAACCGCGGTGCCCCTCGCGCGGGATTTGACCATCGTCGCTACGACCTGCCGCAGCTCGCACTCCGCTTGATCGATTTCGTCGTCCTGAACCAGGCGAGTATGGAGGGCTCGGTCAGCCCGGCCGCGATCGTCGATCACGTGACGCTCGCCGCACGCCGGATGAGCCCGGACGACGAGGCACGGCCGTGGACGAAGGTGGCCAAGCTGGTGCTGATGACACTGCTCAACGACGGACGCCCGCACGAGGTTCTGTGGCGTGAACCGGTCGTCAACGGTGAGGAGTGGAGTGAGGCCGTCCCTTTCCGGTTCCAGCTCTTGACGGTTACCGAGGAGATCGAGGGAATCGCGGTCAAGGCGACCGACCAAGCCATTCTCATTTTTCTGCAGGCGCTCAACACCGATTTGGCCGATCAGGCGCTCGCCCTGAAGATCATGGTCGAGATCCAGATGTCGGCCAAGGAGTTCGACAAGGCGCTCGCGACAGCCAGGCAGGCGACCCGAACCGCGCAGGCGTTGTCGGCGAGCCTGCGCGAGAAGCTCGACGACACCCGCCGCGACATCCGGAGTGTCGACTGGGCCGGTGCGATGCCCACCTGGTTGGCGGAGGTGCTCGGCCAGGTCGGTCAGCAGCTGGACAAGGACCGGCAACTCCGGGACCTCGCCCGGCGGGCGGGTGAGGATCCGGCCGCGGCCGGGGTCTGCCGCCTCATCGAGGAGACCGTGGGGCGGGGACAGGACGTGTGGGTCCGCTTGGAGTTGTTTCTCCAGCAGGCCATCCCGGTCTTTCTCGCCGCGCAGGAAGTCCAGCGGTTCCAGCCGCATGGCCTCGCCGCCGCGATCGATCTCGGCGCGCAGGTCCTGACCCCCGCCTTGTTCGCCGACGATCCCGAGTTCGAGGCGCTTGTGGAGGTGCTGATCGCGGGGACGTCACCGCCGCGCGTGCTGCCGCAGTGGGGTCTCGACGATTTGCTTCGCCAGCTGCTCCGGGAGCCGACCGTGCGGGAGATGCGCTCACCGGACGTCGACGATCCGGGCGAGCTGCGCGATACGGCCCAGGACTCGATTCCGGACGACATCGCCGTGTGCGCCACCGAGATCCTTCTCGCCGCCGCGCACAGCCCGGCACGGTTGTCCGGAATCCTCGCCGCCGGGCGAGAGGCAGGCGATCGGGTCGAAGAACCGGTCCGGCTGCTCGACATTTTGTGGGGAGCGGCCTTGTACGTCTTCGTGAACAGCACGGAAGCCGTTTCCGATGAGCAACCGGCGCGACCGGACCTGGCCGCCGCCATCGCGGCCTTGGTGGCGGTCGAAGACGGCACTCCGCTGGAGGATCCGAGATTTTCCGGACCGGATCTGCTCCTGGCTTCTCCCCTCGCGTTCGATCGCATCGATGCCGCGAGTACCGCCGACTTGATGGGAGCGGAATGAACCTGACCGATGTCGGCGAGGCCGCTTCGCTGCTGCGGTTCGCTCTCGTGCCGAAACAACGCCCGACTCCGGACAGTCCGTACCGTGCCTTGCTGGACCGGTATCGCACGGACGCGGAGTTCGCCGAGGTCGTGACGCGGATCGCCGGTGGACTGGGGATTCGAGTTCATCTGCCGACGCAGCTCGGCCTTTTGCTCACCGGTGCTTCCGACGGTCCCTTCGCCGTGACTCTGGACAACAGCGGATTGCTGCGGCGAACCGGACCGAAGCAACTGCAGGACAGATATTGTTTCGGGCTGGTCCTGGTCGGGTTGGCCGCCTACGCCTATCCGAACGGCGAGGCATTGCTCGACTCGGGGAGCCCGAGCGTGCGTTCCGCCGAATTGCTGCGATTCCTCAGCCGGCACGCGAGGGCCGCGGCGGACGAGGTCGACGAGTCCGGTCAAGTCCAGAGCCGCCAACTGGGCGAGGCGGCCAAGTTGTGGTGCGACCTGCCCGAGGTCCCGGTGAACGACAGCGGCCGGAGCCGAGATAACCGGCGCTACTACGTCCACGCATTGCTGCAGCACCTCGTGGCGAACGGCCGGGCCCGGAGAGAAGCCGCACTCGACGATGAACGGGGCGAGGCCTATCAGCTGAACGACCGCTTCCGGATCGGGCTCGCCGAAGTGACCGAAAACGCCGTGTTCGCGGTGCTCGCCGGCGCACGCCGAGCGGAAGAGGAGCGTGACTAGGTGTACCGACTTCGCCGGTTCTACCTCGATTCGATCGGTGTGCCGGACAACCGGTTCTCGGATCTGCTGGTCGATCTGACCGATGCTGACGGCGGTCCCGCCGACACCATTGTGTGGCTGCGCAACGGTGCGGGGAAAACCACCATGCTGTCGTTGCTGCTGGCGGTGATCCTGCCCGACCGCCGTGACTTCCTCGCCACCAGGACGAAGAAACGCACTCTGGAGGACCTGGTCCAGAGCCGCGACACCGCGCATGTCGTCGCCGAGTGGGCGGATCCCGAGGGGCGGCTTCTGCTGACCGGGGCGATCTACGAATGGGACGGGCGGGTGAGGCCACGTGACTACAACGGTCCGGGGAAAGACGGCCTGAAACGTACGTGGTGGTGCGTGAACCCGGAACCGGCGATCGAGGGGTCGTCGCTCGACGAACTGCCGTTCACCTTCCGCACCGGTGGACGCTACGACCGCGAGGCGTTTCGTAAGCATCTCAACGGACTAGCCGCCGATGGGGTGAACGTCGTGGTGGCCGGCTCGACGATTTCCGAGTGGCACCAGGCGCTCCGGGAGCGGCGCTTCGATCCCGAGCTGTTCCGGTATTTCACCGAGGTCAACGCGACCGAAGGCGGTATCGACGCGTTGTTCGACGGGATCGATTCACCTGGAGCGTTCGTCCGGTACCTGCTCCGGTTCGTCAGCGACCGCAAGCGGACGGCGCCGGTGCGTGATCTGCTGTCGGAAACGGCCGTGGAGATCGCCAAGCGTCCCGGCTACGAGGCCGAACGTGACTTCTGCGCCGAGGCTCGGCCCAAAGTGGTCCACTTGGGTGAGGCCCACAAGAAGGTCGTTGCCGCGACAGCCGCGCGGGACGAAGTGCGCAGGCGGGTCGCCGGCTTCAAGAAGGCGTTGCTGGACGCCGCTGACACCGCGGCGGGGCTGGAACACCTTGAGCGAGAACGCCAAGCGGTCCTCGATGAGCGCTTCCGTGAGAAACGCTCCGAAGCGGACATGGCACGCAGGCAGCGAGACGAGTACCTGAGGCTCGCCGCGGTGTTCAGGCTGGGGACCGCGCGAGCCGGTGTTCGCGAGGCCACCGAGTTGGCCGGGAAGCTCGCTCTCGACGCGGCCGCGTGGCAAGCCGTCGAGGACAAGGCCGCTCTGGACGACGCGAGCGCGACTCTGCTGGTTCGCAGACAGGCCCTGGCCGCGGCGGCCGAGGACGCGCGCCCCTTGCTCGAGATTTTCGAAGCGGCCCAGGCGGAATGGGCGGGAGCTCTCGAGCACGCCGTCGAGAGAGCCCGGCGCCAGCTCACCGAACTCAACGGGGCGGTGCGGACCACACAGGAGGAGAAGGCGGTCGCCGGGCGTGCGAGCAGAACCGCCCATGACCGATATGTCGACTTGGGTCGAGAATATCGCGAACTCGCCGAGCGGATCGGCCGCCACCAGGCGGCCATCGCCTCAGCCGTCGAAGACGGGGCCCTCGAACCGAACGAACGGCTGGAGACCGCGGTCGATCGGCTCCGACGGCGGCAGAGCGAATGCGAACGGGCTTGTGAACGGTTGGCGGGGGAGCGGCTGGCGCTCGACAACGCCCTGTCCGTCGCGGCGTCCGGTTACGACGAACTGAAGCGTGCCAGGGAGAACGCCGGCAAACTGTTCGATGCGCTTCGTACCCGGCTCACCGGACTTGAGACACGCTCGGCGGAACTGGGCGACGATCCCACACTCCGGCAGCTCCTCCAAACGGACTCGGTCGATCTGACCGAGTCGGCGGCCGACGCTATCGCCCTCCTCGCCGAATCGGTGGCGAGTACGGATGCCGAGATCTTGGACGTGCGCACCGCGGTGGCGCAGGACGAGCACGCGGTTCACGGCTTGAACGTGCAGAGGCTGCTGCCTCCTCGTCCCGCCGTCACGACCGTCCTTTCGAAACTCGACCAGGCGGGGATCACGGCCTTCTCCGGATGGCGCTACCTCGCGGAGCACGTCACTGCGGCGGATCAACCGGCGAAGATCGCCGAGATTCCCGAGGTGGTCGACGGAGTCGTCGTCTACGGTGATCCGGCCGCGGCCGCCGCGTCGATCGAAGCAGAAGTGGACGACGTCGTCGTCATCGCTTCCGTGAAAGCATTTCAGACCTCTCGGGCGCCGTACGTCGTCCTCGGCCCGGCCAGAGCACGGTACGACGTGGATGCCGCGGCTACCGAACTCGGCCGTCGCGCGGCACGGCTGGAGAACGGTCGTGGCCGGCTTCGGGACCTCGACCGGAAGCGTGGTGACGAAGCCACCAAGATCGCCGGGATCCAGGCACTTGTCCGGGAGTTTCCCGAGGACGGAGTCGCCGGTCTCCGGCGGGAGGTGCGGACGGCGGAGTCCGCGCTTCGAAACGCGGAGGCAGAAGCGAGCGCGGCTGAGGAGCACTTGGGAGACCTGACAGCACAACGAGCCGACGTGATCGATGAGCTCACCGCGCAGCGAGTCCGTCTCCCCGAGCTCAAGGCCGCCTTGCGCAGGATCGAAGAGCTTACGAACGAGGAGCGGACGTTCGTCAATCCCGCGAGCGCGAGGCTGGAAGCCATTCCGAGCCTGCAGGAGGTCGAGCGGGAGGCGGAGGCGACGGCGGACGAGGCATTCACGGTTGCCGAGGAACGGATCGAGCACCTGCGCGGTGAGATCCGCGGCCTCGAAGGGAGCCGGCGCGGGTGGGCCGCGACCCGGGCGACGTTGTCCGCACAGGCGACCTCGACGACGAAGAGTGTGGAGGCTGCCGAAGCCGCTGCACTCGAAGTCGACGAATTGGTACGGCGGCGATTCCCGGAAGCGGAACTCCGGCGAGCGGAAGCGGAGGCCGAGCGGGCGGTCCGCGCTGTCGCCGAACGCTGGGAACGGCACGTCGTCGCGGTACGGTCTCGTGCGTCTGAAATTGCGGAGTCGGGCTTGGCCGGTGAGCGGGAGCTTCGCCGAGAGGCACTGGACCGGGTTCGGGCCGAACAGAGTGTGACCGAACGGAAGCTCGGCTCTGCCGAAACCGAAGAACGCGAAGCAAGCGCTGAACTCCGAAACGCGACACCGCGCGGCAGGGCTCGCCACACCGAGCAGGTCGGCGAGCCAGAGGACCGCGAAGACTCGCTACGGCGAGCGGCCGAGGTGAACGAACAGGCCACCGTCCTTCAGATGGCCGCCGGCCAGTTGGAGAGAGAACGTGACGACGCTGGACGTGCCGCAGACGAAGCGGCGCGCTCGGTCGGGATGCTTCGCGACCAGGCCAACCTTTTCCGCGACGTCGACCCCGCCGAGGTGGCCGCGGGGCTCGTGCCGGACGACGATGCCGGGATCCGCGCCAAGGTCAACGGGCTGGTGGCCGAATTCGACACGAGGGAAAGCGAATACTCCGGGTTCGTCACGAACCGGTCCCAGCAGGCCGAGCGGCTTCGGGACTGGGCGGCGGACGACCGGTTCGCCGCGGTGGCGGAAGACGAAAACGGTCAGGCGGTGCGGCGTCTCCGGGAGCTGTTCCGCGGTGAAGGGCTCTACGACCGGGTAGCCGACCGCGCCACCGAACTCGCCGACGACCTCGAGACCCGTCAGCAGGCCATCACGAGGCAGCTCGCGCAGGTCGAGGAACACAAGCAGAACGTGGTGTCCCGGCTGGGCGACCTCGTGGAAGACGCGCTGCGATTGCTCGGCCGGGCGTCGGCACTGTCGGAACTTCCGGAGGGTATCGGGCCTTGGGCCGGATACCGCTTCCTTTCCGTCGACGCCAAGCAGAACCCGACGCGCGAGCAGGTCTCGCTGCGCGTCGGCGAGCTGGTGGACCGGATGGTGTCCGCGAGCAAGGTCAAGATCGAGCTGGATCCAACCGAACTGCTCTGGCGAGCGACCGAGGCTTCGGTCAGCGCGGGCTTCCGCGCGTCGGTGCTCAAACCGGCCCCGGAGCAGCCGACCGGGCGGACCCCCGTCGAAGACATGCGGAAATGGTCCGGTGGGGAGAACCTCACCGCCTCCCTGGTGCTGTTCTGCGTCCTGGCCAGGCTGCGCACCGAACTGCGGACCGGCCACCGCACGGGTTCGGCGGGCGGCCTGGTGCCCCTGGACAACCCGCTCGGGAAAGCCAACTACCTGCCGTTCCTCGACCTGCAGCGGCGGGTCGCCAAGGCGAACGGCATCCAACTGGTGTTCCTGACCGGCATCGGCGACCTTGGCGCGGTCACCGCGTTCCCGCGGATCGCCGCGATGCACAAACGGCCGTCGGTGACCCGGCCCGGACGCGCTTACGTGTCGAACGACCTGGACAACTCGTCCACCGGCGGAGGCCAGCTGGTCGATGTCGTCTCGTCGGTGCGTCATGAGCCCTGAGGAACCTCAACTGGCCGAGGCGATCGCGGAAGTGATCCGCGAGCACGGTCCTCGCCGGGTACCACTGGAGACGGTTCTCGCCGCCGCGGCGACCGTGGATCGCACGGCCGCGGTCGCCGTGGGATGGCGCCGACGGGTGCTCTCCGCGATCACATCGCTCGTCGGCGACGGCGTGATCACCGCTCCACGCACGAGGTTCGACCGCAGCGCCGATCCGCCTTTGCCAGCCTATGTGACCAGATGTGAGGTCCGGCCGTGGCGGGGCGAGACGCGGGAGGCGATCATCTGGCACGCCGATCTCGAATGGGTGGCGATCGGCGACGAGGTTGGAGAGTGGAGCACCTCGGAACGCGCGTTCCTCGCGCTCGTGAACGCCTGGCTGCCCCTCCGCCGTCGCATGATCGTCCCGCTCCGGGAGCGGTCGCTGGACATTACCGGCGACGACAAAGAGCTGGAGTCCCGGCTGTTCGGCCCGCTGTTCAGTCCAGGGCGGCTGACACTGGACCTCCTGCGCTGTGAACCCTGCTGGCCGCCGGTGGAGCGCCGTGTCTTCGGCGAAGGTCCGTGTCTGGTGATCGAGAATTACACGACATACGTCTCCTTGGCGCGTCGGGCGGAGCGGCTGGGCTTCACAGGGCAGATCGTCTGGGGCGGTGGGAATCAGGTCCGGACGAGGTTGAGGGCACTGGCCGCCGGTGGGGAAAGACCGGTCGCGTGCTGGTACTTCGGTGACATCGACGCAGGCGGGTTCCGTGTCGCGAGGTCGGCTTGGGAGTGCGCCGCCGAGCTGGGCTTCGAGGACTTGCGACCGGCTCGCGGCCTGTACCGCCTGGCGCTCAGCCAGGGCGAGAGGCGGCGGACCCGTACTCCGCCCCGGATGAGCGAGACGACCGTCGAGTGGGTTCGCTCGTGGCTTGGGGCGGAACTCGGCGCGTCCTGCCTGATCATCGCTCGCTCAGGCAAGCGGGTCGTCCAGGAGAACGTGGGAGCGGAGCTCCTGGCCACGACGACGCTCGAGGACTGGTTCGACGGCGAGTGACCCTGCCGGTCACCGCACCTCGCGACGCGGCGAGTCGAGCCGGTTATGTCCACGCATATTCCACCGGGCGTAGAGGTTCGACATCGCCAGCGCAGCGGTGCTGAGGTCGGCGGCGCGAGCCCCGGCGATGAAGAGCGAAACTCCGGCGACAACCACCGTGAGCAGGGCGAGCAGGTCGTAGAGATGAGGACGGGAGGGCATGTCGGGGTGCTCCTGGATGAGGTGAGGACGGGTTCGGCGGACTCGCCGTATGACGCCGACTCTGCCCGCGACCGGCCTGCTGGGTAAACTTCTCTCTGAGACAACTCAACTTGTTGCGAGACAAACGAGGCGATGGCCGCACGTCAGGGACGGCCGCGGGGCCGGTGCCGTGGCGATTCCCAGGAGATCAACACACTGGCGCAGCTGCTGCAGGAGCAGCTCCGGCGGGCCGGAATGTCAGTCCGCGGACTCTGCGCGGCCTTCGAGGAGAGGCATTTCCCGGCCGGCGCACCCGCACACGCCACGGTCCAGCGAAGGCTCAACGGTGAGGGCCTGGGCAACCAGCGCGCACTGATCGAGGCGGTCATCGAGCTCTGCACGCCGGCGAACGATCAGGAAGCGATCCGGACCACGGCGTCGCGGCTGATGCGGAAGGCGGCCGCGGATCCGACGCCGGTCCGGCCCGAGGAGCCGTCGGACCGGCTCGCAATCGTCGCCGCCGAGCTCGGCAGGGTCCGATTGCGGCTGCTCAACGTCCAGCAGGAACTGATCGAGGAACGTAAGCTCCGGGTTGAGGCGGAGAAGAGCGCGTTCCGGGCTTTCGCCAGCTTGACTTCGGTATTGGGCCTTCTCGACACGGCGCCGCCGCCTCCGGCCGGTTCGACCGACACGAAGGTGCTTGACCGGGAGATCCCACAGGTCACCGCGCAACGCGACGAAGCCGGCCCTCCACGACCGGCCCAACCAACGAACTCTGATGGCTCGCTTTCTGATCCCGCGCTCGACGCCCTGGAAGCGAAGTTCCGGACGATGGATCCCGACGGACGCAGAATGGCCGCCTGCCTGCGCCGGGTCCTCGACCAGCAGCTCGATGGCGGTCACACGGGCCGTTTTCAATGGACGCAGCTGTCGAAGGCCGAGAAAGGAGCCACAGGAACACTCGTCGCCTTGAGCGTCGGCAAGGAGTTCGGGCTGGGATCCGGCGACGTCGCCGAATTCGAACTCGACGGCGTCGAGTTCGCCGTACGCTACTCGGTGCGGCCGAGCGGCTGGCTCATTCCCCAGGAAGCGGTCGACGGGATCTGCCTTCTCATCACCGCGGATGATCGGACATCCGTCTGGAGTGCCGGCCTCGTGCGGCCCAGGCAGAACATGTTGCTCGGAAACGTGCAGAGAGACAGGAAGGCGCCGCTCAGCAAAGGCGGCCTGGAGGAAGTCCGCTGGCTGCAGCGGGATGCCGCCCTGCCGGAGAACGTGCTCGCCCGGTTGCCGCAATCGGATGTCGTGGCGATCTTCGCCCCGGTTTCGGGGCAAGCGAGAATCGATGAACTCCTGCGGCGGGTACAGGGCAAACGGATCAGTCACACCGTGGTCGACACCGTCGCTCTCCAACGGGACAGCGTGAAGCGCCTCCGCGACGCCAAACGACGCTTGGTGGACGAAGGGATCGTCGTGCTCAACGGCTCTCCACGAAATCAGGCGGTCGCGGGGGCTCTCGGGCTTCCCGTCCCGGAAGTCAAAGGGCAATGGGTGAGCGCACGCGTCGTGCCTTTCGAACAGGATGACGACCGTGCGTTCTTCGAGGCGGATGGACGTCGCTGGAGGCTGGCGGATCCTCACGACCCGGTCACAGCCGGGCCGGTCTTGTAGGTCGACAACTCACGGGCGGCCACGATCCTGAGCGGAGTCTGCTGCGGCCTGATCATGCCTTCGCGGAGTGTGTTGCTTGAACTGCGACTATTCTCTGTCCGACGTCAGTCGTACTATGTTGCGCGGTTCGAATCTCGAGCGCCGTTGGCGCAAAGCACGCATGGCTGTTGGCCGACCGAATGCGCCACAGCCGGCCAGATCTGCCCGAACGCTCATTGACCCCCACCGCGCCACGGTGGTGGGAAAGCAGCGGTGAAAATCGGAGTAGCTGAGACGTTCCCCTGCCTCGCTTCACCGCGAGCCCCACGTGCCCTCGGCCTGGCGCCTGCTGCTGATCATCGAGCAGGCAGAGCAGCAAGATCGATCCTCCAGAAATCCTCCAGCAGGGGTTCCTGAATCGATCCGCCGAGGATCTTCACGTGATCACCGAAGATCCGCCGGCAAACGAGAAAACCCTCCCTGACCTGCGGAAGTTCCGCTGAATCGGGAGGGTTTTCGTACTGTGGAGCTAAGGGGACTCGAACCCCTGACCCCCTCACTGCCAGTGAGGTGCGCTACCAGCTGCGCCATAGCCCCGGAGCGGATTTGTTCTCCGCATCTCGTGTGTCCATACATTACACCGCCCTCCAGTGCCGTTCTCGCGGGGGTCACTCTATGCACCCCTGACGGCCGCAAATCGCGCTGACCAGCATCTTTGCACCTTATTTTTAGACGTGTATTGACTCCGCGTGTGACCGCGGTTACGTTTTCGAGCATCGTGACGCCGAGGTCCCCGCCCGCTACGCCGCGTCTCCACTGGGCTCCGCCTCAGCTCGCCCTGCCCGAATGACGCGGAGGAGATCCTGATGAGGGCCAGAGCAGCCCTGATAGCCCTGTTTTCCCTGGTCGGAGCCCTGTTGGTGGTGGCTCCGGCGGCGCAGGCGGCCATCGTCCCCGATACCTGGTACACGGTGTCGACCAGCAGCGGGAAGTGTGTGGACGCGCGTGCCGCCGGGACGGCGAACGGCACGGTCGTCCAGCAGTACGCCTGCAACCAGACCTTTTCCCAGCAGTGGCAGTTCCAGCCCACGTCGGGCGGCTACTACCGGGTCAACACGCGCAACAACCCCACTCAGGTGTGGGACGTCGCCGACGTGTCGACGGCCGACGGTGGGCTGATCCACCTGTGGGCCTACGGCGGCGGGACCAACCAGCAGTGGCAGCCGGTCGAGGAATCGGGTGGGGCGTATCACTTCGTGAGCCGCAACAGTGGCAAGTGCCTGGACATCCCCGGTCTGTCGACCCAGGACAGCACCCAGCTCCAGCAGTACGCCTGCAACGGCACCGGCGCCCAGTCCTTCCGGCTCACCCCGGTGTCCGGCGCCGCGAACCCCGATCTCGGGCCGAACGTGCTCGTCTTCGACCCTGGAATGGCGCAGGCCGCGATCCAGTCCCAGGTGAACAGCGTGTTCTCGCAGCAGGAGACCAGCCAGTTCGGCTCGAACCGGAAGGCGTTGCTGTTCAAGCCCGGTTCGTACAACGTCGACGTGAACGTCGGGTTCTACACACAGGTGCTCGGGCTCGGCCTTTCGCCCGACAACGTGACGATCAACGGCGCGGTGCACGCGGAGGCCGATTGGTTCCAGGGCAACGCGACGCAGAACTTCTGGCGGGGCGCGGAAAATCTGTCCGTCAACCCGGCCGGTGGCACCGATCGGTGGGCCGTTTCGCAGGCCGCGCCGTATCGCCGCATGCATGTCCGCGGCAACCTGCAGCTCGACGACGGCGGCTGGTCCAGCGGCGGCTGGATGTCCGACGTGAAGGTCGACGGCCAGGTCCGGTCCGGTTCGCAGCAGCAGTGGATCTCGCGTAACTCGCAGTTCGGGAGCTGGAGCGGCTCCAACTGGAACATGGTGTTCGCGGGCGTCGGCGGCGCGCCGGCGACCAGTTTCCCGAATCCGCCGTACACCACGGTGAACACGACGCCGGTCGTGCGGGAGAAGCCGTTCCTCTACGTCGACGCCGCGGGCGCGTACCAGGTCTTCGTGCCTGCCAAGCGCACCAACGCCTCCGGCGTCACGTGGGGCGCAAGCCAGCCGGGGTCCTCGCTGCCGATCAGCCGGTTCTTCGTCGCGAAGCCCGGCACGACGGCGTCGCAGATCAACGCGGCCCTCGCCGAAGGCAAGGACCTCCTGATCACGCCGGGCGTCTACCACCTCAACGAGACGTTGCGCGTCACCCGGCCCGACACGGTCGTGCTCGGCCTCGGCCTGGCGACGCTGATCCCGGACAACGGCATCACCGCGATGACGGTGGCCGACGTCGACGGCGTCAAGATCGCCGGTGTGCTGATCGACGCGGGCACCACGAATTCGACCACGCTCATGGAGGTCGGCCCGGCGAACTCGGCGCAGGACCACGCGGCCAACCCGACTTCGCTGCACGACGTGTTCTTCCGCGTGGGCGGGGCGGGCGTCGGCAAGGCCACGAACAGCCTGGTGGTCAACAGCGACGACGTCATCGGCGACCACCTCTGGATCTGGCGCGCCGACCACGGCAGTGGGGTCGGGTGGAACACCAACACCGCCGACACCGGCCTGATCGTCAACGGTGACGACATCACGATGTACGGCCTGTTCGTCGAGCATTACCAGAAATACCAGACGATCTGGAACGGCGAGCGTGGCCGGACGTACTTCTATCAGAACGAAATGCCTTACGACCCACCGAATCAGGCCGCCTGGATGAACGGTTCGACGCGGGGTTACGCGGCCTACAAGGTGGCGAACTCGGTGACGAACCACGAGGCCTACGGGCTCGGAAGTTACTGCTACTTCAACGTGAATCCGAGCGTGGTGGCCGATCGTGCGATCGAAGTCCCGAGCAATCCGAACGTCCGGTTCCGCAGCATGGTCGCCGTCTCCCTCGGCGGGAACGGGACCATCGCCCGGGTGATCAACGACCGCGGCGGACCGGCGAACTCGGGATCGACCGTGGCCAACCTGGTCGCCTATCCCTGATGACCCCGGTGCGCGCCGCGATGGCGGTCGCGGCGCGCACCGGCCCCACCCGCGGAGCGGCAGGTGTCGCGAAAGCCACTTTCAGGACGTCCGATGTCCCGAAAGTGGCTTTCGCGACACCTGCCGGAAGGGCGCGCACCGGCCTCACCCCAACGGGTGGCGTGCCGCGCGCTCCCGCGCGGGCGCTCCGATACTCGGCACATGCCTCTCGTCGGTCTCACCGTCGTCGAACCCCGCCTGGCCTGGCCGCTCGCCGCCGTACGCGGGGTTTTCGCCATCCTGTTCGGCATTCTCGCGCTGATCTGGCCGGGAACGACCGTCCTCGCGCTCGCGATCCTCTACGGTATCTACGCCATTTTCGACGGCATCGGCGGCATCATGCAGGCCTTCCGGCCGGGCGACGCCGCCCATCGCGCCGCGTACGGAGTGCTTGGCGCGTTCGGGATCATCGCCGGTGTCCTGGTCCTGATCTGGCCGGGGATCACGGTGCTCGTGCTGGCGCTGCTGGTCGGCTTCTGGGCGATCTTCACCGGCATCGTCGAGATCGTCGCGGCGATCCGGCTGCGCAAGCAGATCGAGGGCGAGGCGTTCCTCATCGCGGCGGGCGCGCTTTCCCTGATCGCGGGCATCGTGATCGTGTTCAACCCGATCGCCGGCGCGTACGGGATCGCCCTCCTGGTCGGGATCTACGCCTTGCTGTACGGCGTGATGCTGCTCGTGCTGGCCTTCCGGCTGCGGAAGCTCACCCAAGCCTGAAAGCTTGCCGGAGATGGACCCGTGCTCCGGCACGGCGCAGGTTCGACAGGCTCGGCGAACCCTCCACCGCGGTCGCGACGGCGAAGCGGCGGCCTTCTCGGGTGGCCGCGCCCAGGCCGTGCAGGAGCAGCCGCGCCTGCGCACCTTTGCCGCGATGCTCCCGTGGCGTGGCGGACCCGCCGAGAACGACGCCGGGTCCGTGCGCGCTCAGGGCGGCGGCGGAGATCGGCGCCCCGTTCTCGATCAGCAGCGACCGCCTGATTCGCGGGTCGGCGTGTTCGGCGGCCATGAACGCCGTCACGACGTCGTCGCTTTCGTATCCATCGAGCAGGACGCGGAGGAAGACATCGAGGTCGGGTGAGTCGTCGATGTCCGCGTCCGACGCCGCGAAGGCGAGCGGGAGAGTCGCGATCGGACGCACACCGGCGGGCACGAGACCGATGCCGTGGGGGATCAAGCCCGGCGGCATCACCAGCGTCGGCGGGTCGCCGTCCCAGCACGACGCTTTCGCCAGCCGGATGGCGCCGGGCAGGTCGGCGCCGGTGATCGTGCGCAGGAACCGCAGCTCCGGCGCAGTGGCCAGGACGACGAGCAGACCGTCCTCGCGCCAGGCTTCGAAACGGCCGGGCAGCCCCGCCGCCGTGGCCGCCTCGCACGCCAGAGCGGCACGGGCGTGGATCACTTCTTCGGCTTCGGTCAGCACGCTCCCAACGTAATAGGCTGATCCGGTGAGCCAGCCGATCCTGTTGACCGTCGACGACGATCCCGCCGTATCCCGTTCGGTCGCCCGCGACCTGCGCAGACGGTACGGAAAGGACTACCGGATCATCCGGGCCGATTCCGGTGCCGACGCCCTCGACGCGTTGCGCGAGATCAAGCTGCGCGGCGACGCCGTGGCCGCGATCCTCGCCGACTACCGGATGCCGCAGATGGACGGCATCGTCTTCCTCGAGAAGGCGATGGACCTGTTCCCGAACGCGCGTCGCGCGCTCCTGACCGCCTACGCCGACACCGACGCCGCGATCCAGGCGATCAACGTCGTCGACGTCGACCACTACCTCCTCAAGCCGTGGGACCCGCCGGAGGAGAAGCTCTATCCGGTCGTCGACGCGCTGGTGGAGACGTGGCGCGCGGTGGGGGAGCGGCCGGTCGACGAGCTCAAGCTCATCGGCCACCGGTACTCCTCGCCGTCGTTCCACCTGCGCGACTTCCTGGCGCGCAACGCCGTGCCGTACCGCTGGTACTCCGTCGACGACGACGAGGGCCGCCGGATCCTGGAGGCCGCCGACGCGGCGCCGCAGGACATCCCGGTGCTGGTCACCCCGGACGGCACGGTGCTGCGCCAGCCGTCCGGGCCGGAGCTCGCCGACGCCGTCGGCCTGTCCACGCGTCCGGCGCAGGACTTCTACGACCTGATCGTGATCGGCGGCGGGCCCGCCGGGCTCGGGGCGGCCGTGTACGGCGCTTCGGAGGGCCTGCGCACCGTCATCGTCGAGCGCAAGGCGACCGGCGGGCAGGCGGGCACAAGCTCCCGCATCGAGAACTACCTTGGCTTCCCGGACGGCGTTTCCGGCGCGCAGCTCACCGACCGCGCGCGACGGCAGGCGCTCAAGTTCGGCGCCGAGGTGCTCACCGCCCGCGACGTCGTCGGCCTGGAGGCTCGCGGTTCCGCGCGGGTGGTCCTGTTCGGCGACGGGACCGAGATCTCCGCGCATTCCGTGGTGCTGGCCAGCGGCGTCACCTACCGGGCGCTGGAGGCCCCCGGCGTCGCCGAGCTCGCCGGCCGAGGCGTGTACTACGGTTCGGCCGCGACCGAGGCGCCCGAGTGCAAGGGCGAGCACGTCTACATCGTCGGGGGCGCGAACTCGGCCGGGCAGGCGGCCGTGTTCTTCTCCAAGCACGCCGCCGACGTCACCATCCTCGTCCGCGGTCAGTCGCTCGAAGCGTCGATGTCGCACTACCTGATCGAGCAGATCGCCGGGATACCGAACATCCACGTCCGCACCCGGACCACCGTGGTCGAGGCGCACGGCGACGATCACCTCGAACGGCTGACCCTGTGCGAGAACGGCGGCGCGACCGAGACCGTGCCCACCGGGCACCTGTTCATCTTCATCGGCGCCGCCCCGCGCACCGACTGGCTCGGCACGGAGATCCAGCGGGACGACCACGGTTTCGTGCGCACCGGGCCGGATCTGCTCACCGACGGCGGCCCGCCGCCGGGCTGGCCGCTGGATCGCGACCCGCACTACCTGGAGTCGTCCATCCCGGGCGTGTTCGTCGCGGGTGACGTCCGGGCGGCGTCGGTGAAGCGTGTCGCGTCGGCCGTCGGCGAAGGCGCCATGGCGGTCACCCTGGTTCACCGCTATTTGGAGGAGCAATGAGCGTTCTGCCCAGGGAAGAACTGCGCGGGCTCTTCCTCTTCGAGCACCTCAGCGAGGAACAGCTCGACTGGATCGACGAGCACGCCGTGCTGGAGCACTACACCGGCGGCACCACCGTCATGCGCGAGGGTGAACCGGCCACCTGCTTCTACCTCCTGCTGTCGGGCGCGCTGCGGATGACGCGGCTCGTCGGCGGCACCGAGGTCGAGACGATCCGGTCCGATCAGCGCGGCGCCTACTGCGGTGCGACGCAGTTCTTCGTGCACCAGGAGACCGAACACACCTACGGCGCGTCGGTGCACGCGGTCAGCGACCTCACCTTCCTGACCCTGCCCGCGGCCGAGTTCGCCACCGAGTTCCGCCGCTGGTTCCCGATGGCGACGCATCTGCTGGAGGGCATGTACCTCGGCTGGCGCAACAGCGACACCGTGATCGGTTCGCGGCGCCGGCTGCTGGCGCTCGGCGAGCTGTCCGCCGGGCTGACCCATGAGCTCAACAATCCGGCGGCCGCCGCCGTCCGCGCGACGGCGTCGTTGCGGGAGCGGGTCGCCGGGATGCGGCACAAGCTCGCGATGCTGGCGAAGAAGAACGTCGACCCGGCACTGCTGGAGCAGTTGCTCGACATCCAGGAGCAGCTGGTCAAACAGGTCGCCTCGGCCCCGAAGCTGACCGCGATGCAGCAGGCCGACCGCGAGGACGAGATCGGTGACTGGTTCGACGGCCACGGGATCGACCAGGGCTGGGACCTCGCCGACATCTACGTCCGCGCGGGCCTGACGGTGCCGGATCTGGACCGGCTGCTCGACTCGGTCGGCGAGACCTTCCTCGACGGCGCCGTCCGCTGGCTGGCGTACGCGCTCGAGACCGAGATGCTGATGGGCGAGATCGAGGATTCGACCACCCGGATCTCGGTGCTGGTCGGCAAGGCCAAGCAGTACTCCCAGATGGACCGCGCGCCGCACCAGTGGATCGACGTCCACGAAGGACTCGACTCCACCCTCGTCATGCTCGCCGGGAAGATCGGGCCGGGAATCCGGATCGTGAAGGAGTACGACCACGCCGTGCCGAGGATCCCGGCGTACGCGGGTGAGCTGAACCAGGTGTGGACGAACATCATCGACAACGCCCTCGGCGCCATGGGGGCCGAGGGCACACTGACCCTGCGAACGTCCAGAGTGGACGATCACGTGCACGTCGAGATCGGCGACACCGGGCCCGGTATTCCGGCGGAGGTGCGGCAGCGGATCTTCGAGCCGTTCTTCACCACGAAACCGGTGGGGCAGGGGACCGGGCTCGGCCTGGACATCTCCTGGCGCATCGTCGTCGAACGGCATCAGGGCGATCTGCGGGTCGATTCGGCGCCCGGTGACACCCGCTTCACCGTGCACCTTCCGGTCTCGGAGCAGTCCGTGATCTGATTTTCCTTCTGCCCCAACGTTTCGCCAGAAACCAACGACTTCTTCCGTTCATCGATCGTTCACTTCGAAATGGCTCGCCCGCGCGTCAAAAGAGTCGAACGGGCTGAAAGATCGAGCCCGTGAACGAGGGGGTGGGCCGGTGAAACGCCGTCTGTCGATCGGCCTGGCAGTGGTGCTGCTGCTGGCCGTGGTCGCCGTGATCGTCTGGGGCCGCGGCGATGACGAGAACACCGCGCAGGGTGCGGATCTCACCACGGTGCGTGGCGTCATCGGATCGGAGAAGCTGGCGTTCTTCTCCGACAAGCGGGTGGCGGACGCGTTCGCCAAGCACGGGCTGAAGATCGAGGCCGACACCGCCGGTTCGCGGCAGATCGCGAGTATGGACCTCGGGAAGTACGAGTTCGCGTTCCCGTCCTCGTCGCCCGCCGCGCAGCGGATCCAGCGCGATCACCAGGTGACCGGCGTGCACACGCCGTTCCAGTCGCCGATGGCGGTCGCGACCTTCGAACCGATCGTGAACCTCCTGAGCGCCAACGGGATCGTGCGCAAGGGCGCCGGTGACTACCAGGTGCTCGACATCGCGAAGTACCTCGAACTCGCGCAGAAGGGAACGCGCTGGGACCAGCTTCCCGGCAACACCGCGTTCCCGGCCCGCAAGAACGTGCTGGTCACGACCACGGACCCGCGTGAATCGAACTCGGCGGCGATGTACCTGTCGATCGTCTCCTTCGTCGCCAACGGCAACAACGTCGTCAGCACGCCGGAGGCCGAGGCGAAGGTGCTGCCCCCGGTGTCGAAGCTGTTCATCGACCAGGGCTACACGCAGAACAGCACCGAAGGCCCCTTCGAGGACTACCTCGCCGCGGGTATGGGCAAGACGCCGATGGCGTTGATCTACGAGTCGCAGTTCGTCGACAGGCTGGTGCGCGCCGACGGTTCGATCCGGCCGGACATGCGCCTGCTCTACACGGCGCCGACGGTGTACTCGAAGCACACGCTGGTCCCGCTGAAACCGAACGGCGACCAGGTGGGCAGGCTGCTGGCGACCGACCCGGAACTGGGGAAACTCGCCGCCACCTTCGGCTTCCGCACCGGGGACCCGCGGCTGTTCGCCGACGTCGTCGCCGCGGCCAAGGCGCCGGTGCCCGCGGATCTGGTGGACGCCGTCGAGCCGCCGTCGTACGAAACGCTGGAGCGGCTGCTCGACGCAGTGAAGAAGCAGTACTGATGGACGATTTCACGCTCACTCCACCCGAGCCGGTGGAGGCGATCCCGGCCGAGCGGGCCGCCGGCCTGGTCACCCTCGCGCCGGAGGTCCACGCCGAGGTCGCGAAACGCGCGGAGGATTTCGCCCGGCGCCTCGAAGCGTTCGACGTCCGGTCCCCGGAGTTCACCCGCGTCCTGGACGAACTGCTCGCGGTCGGCGAGTCCGACATGCGGGCGGCGGCGACCGTCGCGGGCGCGCTCCTGGATCGGTCGGCGCGGGCCTTGGCGGAAATCGGGTCACCGCAACAGCAGGCGACGGTCAGCCTGGCCGGGCTCCGCCGGACCGTCGCGGAGATCGACCCGGCGAAACTGCCGATCACCGGCCGCAAACTGATGGGGCTGATCCCGGTCGCGGGCAGCGCGAAGAAGGCGCTGGACCGCTACCGCGCGGCCAACGAGCCGGTCAACGCGCTGGTACTGGAGCTGCGGGCACGGCAGGACGTCCTGCGGCGGGACAACGCCGCGCTCAAGGGCGAACGAGAACGGTTGTGGGCGACGCTCGGCAAGCTCTCGGAAGCGGCCGCGTTCGCCGAAGCCGTCGACACGGCCGTCGAACGCCAGGCCGGGATCTTCGACTTCACCGACCCCGCGCGGGCCAAGTCGCTGCGGGCCGACGCGCTGCATCCGATCCGGCAACGGCACCAGGACTTGCTGACCCAGCTCGCGGTGAGCGCCCAGGGCTACCTGGCACTGGATCTGGTGCGGCGCAACAACGACGAGCTGATCCGCGGGATCGAACGGGCGGTGTCGACCACGGTCGCGGCGTTGCGGGTCGCGCTGCTGGTGAGCGGGGCGCTCGCCGGGCAGCGCGACGTCCTCGACGAGATCCAGGCCGTGCATGCGACCACCGACGGGCTGATCAGGTCCAACGCGGAAATGCTGGAACTGCGCAGCGCCGAGATCCAGCGCGCGGGCAGCGATCCGGCGGTGGCGGTGGCGACGATCCGCGAGTCGTTCGAGCGGATCTACCGGAGCATCGACGCGATCGACGAGTTCAAGGCGGGGGCCGTCTCGACGATGGCGGCGACCGTGGAGGCGCTGTCCGGGGAGATCCGGCGGGCCGAAGACCATCTGCGCCGGTCTCACGAGACGGCGGCGGCCGAGGGGGCATCGTGAAACGCTGGGCTGGGCTCACGGTGGCGGCGATCTGCGCGCTGTCACTGGTTTCCTGCGATTCGAGCGAAGGCGGGACGGGGCTGGGGGAGGCCGAAGCCGGCACCTTGCGGGTGCTCGCGGGCAGCGAACTGGCCGACCTGCGGCCGCTGCTGGAGCAGGAGGCGGCGGCGACGGGCGTCAAGGTCAAGTTCCAGTTCACCGGCACGCTGGAAGGCACCGAGTCGCTGGCGAACGGCAAGGCGGACGGCCAGTACGACGCCGTCTGGTTCTCGTCGAACCGCTATCCGGCGGCCGTTCCCGAGGCCGCGAAACGGCTCGGCGAGCAGGTGAAGATCATGAGCTCGCCGGTGGTGCTCGGGCTGTCCGCGTCGTCGGCGCAGCGGCTCGGCTGGACCGGCAGGCCGGTGGGCTGGGGCGAGATCGCCGAGCAGGCCGGGAAGAAGGCGTTCACCTACGGAATGACCGATCCGTCGGCGTCGAACTCCGGATTCTCGGCACTGGTCGGGGTGGCGTCGGCGCTCGCGGGGGCGGGCAACGCGGTCGACGCGCAGCAGATCGCTTCCGTCACCCCGAAACTGACCGAGTTCTTCAGCGCGCAGGCGATGTCGGCGGGGTCGTCGGGCTGGCTTTCCGAGGCCTACCAACGACGCGCGACCGGCGAGGATCCCGGCAAGAAGGTCGACGGCCTGATCAACTACGAATCCGTCCTGCTGTCGATGAACGCGAGCGGGAAACTCCCCGAGCCGCTGACGCTGGTGTATCCCTCCGACGGTGTCGTGACCGCGGACTATCCGCTGACTTTGGTACAGAGCGCGAATTCCGACGCGCGGGACGCGCACCGCAAGCTCGCCGAGCGGCTGCGGACGCCGGACACCCAGCGCAAGATCATGGAGACCACGCAGCGTCGCCCCGCCGTCCCGGGTGTGCGGCTGGGACAGCAGTTCGCGCAAAAGGATCTCGTCGAACTGCCGTTCCCCGCGACGCAGCAGGCGGTCGACGCGTTGCTGGGCGCCTACTTCGACAAGATCCGGCGGCCGTCGCGGACGCTCTACGTGCTCGACACCTCCGGTTCCATGGCGGGCGACCGGATCGAGTCGCTGCGCACCGCGCTGATCGGGCTGACCGGCGCCGACGGTTCGCTGACCGGCCGGTACCGCCGGTTCCGCAGCCGGGAAGAGGTCACGATGCTGCCGTTCGACACCGTGCCCGGCAGTCCGGAGACGTTCACCGTCCCGGAAGGCGATCCACAACCCGCGTTGGACAAGATCAAGCGGTTCGCCGAGGGCCTCGACGCGAACGGCGGCACGGCGATCTACGACAGCCTCCAACGCGCGTACGACATCATGGGACCTTTGGTCGCGCGCGACCCGGATCGGTTCACCTCGATCGTGCTGATGACCGACGGGCAGAACGCGAACGGCTCGAAGTTCTCCGATTTCCAGCTGAGGTTCCCGTCGTTGCCGGAGGCGATGCGGCAGATCCCGGTGTTCACCGTGATCTTCGGCGAAGGCGACTCCGCCGAACTCGGCGAGGTCGCGAAACGCACCGGCGGCAACGTGTTCGACGCGCGAGGCGACGTGCTGCCCAAGGTGTTCCAGGAAATCCGCGGGTACCAGTGATCCGGTACCTCGGCTCCACGAAGAATCTCGCCGGCTGCGTCGGCGGGCTGATCGGGCTCGCGCTGTACCTGACCGGTGTCGTCGGCGGATTGTGGCCGCTCGTCGTCGCGGGGCTGTACGCGGTGTTCGCCCTGCTCGCGCCGCCCGAGCGGGTCCGGCTGGTCTCGGTGGACACCATCGCCGAGGCCGGGCAGCTGCGCGCCGATCTCGATTCGCTGGTGGGCAAGGTGACCGCGCGGGCGCAGCGGATGCCGGAGTCCTCTGTGGACGGTGTGCGGCGGATCGCCGAGGTGCTCGAAGATCTGCTTTCGAGGCCGGAGCGGTGGGCGGCCAACCCGGATGTCCAGCACGCCGTCACCCGGCTGGCGCGCACCGATCTGCCGCTGTCGGTGGAGACGTACTTGAATCTGCCGTGGTGGTTCGCCGCCAAACGCCGCGCCGGCGGCGAGCCGAGCGCGTCCGAGGAACTCCTCACCCAACTGGAGCTGCTGGAGACCGAAGCGCACCGAATCGCGGAGCGGTTCTACGCCGGGGACGTCCATCAGCAGGCCGACCACACGCGATATCTGCGCGAGCGCGGCGAATCGGCTTGAGGGTCCCGATCATCGGCAAGCGAGAACAGGTCTGCCGGTCGTTCTGCATGGGCTGAGCGGATTTCCCGTGGTGGACTCGTGAAGCCGATCCGGTCGTGGTCGGTTTCCGTTTTCCCCAGGGAGTTCAGACGTGCACAAGTACAGACTCGGGGCGGCCGTCCTGGCCGCTGTGATGGTGTGCCTCGCCGGTGGTACCCCGGCGAGCGCCGAGAAACGCGAGCACTGCGTCGCCGACGCGGCCGGTGGTGCGATCCGGTGCTACGACAGCTTCGGCGAGTCCATCGCCGCGGCGTCGGACGGCAAGGTGACCGGTGTGCCGGAGGCGGCGGCGATCCCCGGCACCGCCGAGAACGGCCGGATGGCCGCGCGGATCGAAGAGACCGGCAAGGTCGGCGCGGCCGCCACGGTGATCAGCGTGCTCTACGAACACGGCAACTTCGGGGGCGCGAGCCTCGCCATCCACGGGTCGCCGTGCGTCGAGGGGACCGTCCAGTACCTCGACTACCTCGGCAACGACTGGAACGACAAGATCTCCTCCTTCCAGACCTTCAACAACTGCCACATCACGATGTACGCCGACGCCTACCGGCAGGGCGACATCCAGGATTGGTACGCCAACGACAGCGCCAACTACGGGTCGAACATGAACGACCGCGGCAGCTCGGTGCTGTACAAACGAGGACCCTCCCGCGCGGAACTGCTCCGGGACTGCGGCCGCGCCACCAAGACCTGCAACGCGCACGTCGACCAGCGCGGCCAGGACTTCTACGGCGACTGGCGACGCGTGGACACGGTGTTCAACTGCAGCGCCAACAAGATCACCCAGGTGGTCGGCAAGCGGGACACGCGCAGCGGGAAGAACACGGTGTCGAACGAGCTCAGCGTGAGCGCGGGCTTCGAGTTCCTCGTCCAGTGGACCGTCGCCTACAAGCGCACGTGGGGCCAGGAATGGGGCTGGGAGACCAGCGAGAACGTCGAGACCCGGATCGAGGTCAACCCGGGTTACTGGGCGGGCCTGGACCGCTCGCCGGTGATGAAGGTGTCCAGCGGCTCCTACGACATGTGGTACGACAAGCGCAAGTGGGGACACCACCAGTGGTACGTCTGGAACTTCAGCGGTGAAGGCCCGGCGCCCGGTGTCGTCGGCCAGACCAGGACCGTCGGCAAGAAGATGACCTCGGCCGAGACGAAGAAGGCGTGCGGGAACTCGACCGGGCTCGTGCGGACGCAGGCAGAAACTTCAGCGACTGCCGCGACTGCCACGACTTCAGCGACTTCAGCGGCGACGCCGGCCGCGCCCGCGTTGCCCGTCGCGCAAGGGCGGCTGCACAGCTGATCCACCGACCCCGGTGATGGCCCCCGCGGCGGCGGGGGTCATCACCGGGTCACCGGCCGCCGAGTCCCGGCAGGGTCAGCGTGGTCACCGCCGTCGTCACCCAGCTCACCAGGTCACCGAGCGGGATGGTGGACAGCTTCTCCGGCCATTCCTCCGCCACCGTGTGCAGGACGAGGTGACCGTCGTGCGCCTCGACCGCGGTGAGCCGGATCCCTTGCGGGAGCTCGGGAAGCGGCAGGACGATCGGCTTGAGGCGGGACGGCGGGCCGAACCGGCGGCGTCCGATGTGGACGGCCATCGGCCGGAGGACGACCGCGTCGTCCTCCACAGTGGACTCAAGGGCGAGATGTCCCCAGCGAGGCCGCTTTTCCCAGCGGACGTGGAAATGCCCGTCGTCGCCGGGGGTCACGATGATGCCCGGCCGGACTTCGGCGACCCGTGCCTGGAGGACTTCCGGTGCCACCCGGATCGCCATCTTCACCTGCTCGGGGATGGCGGCCGGGGACGGAAGTGAGCGGAGCCGGACGTTTGACGCCAGTACGGTGATGCGTTCGAGCGGCGTCTCCGGCCAGTCGACGTCCTCGACGACGATGCGGACGTCGCCGACCTTGCCGGTCGCCGCCAGGCTGAGGCTGTCGGCCTGGTAGTCGAGCCCCGTCAGGGTGAGCCCGACGTCGTGCCCGTCCACCTTCGCCGTCAGCCGGCGCCCGACCAGCTGTTCGGTGACGGTCTTCAGGATCGCGGCCGGGGTCACGGGCACGCTGGGCAGCAGCGCCCGCCCGGCGGCGGCCAGGCCGAACAGCTCGGGAAGCGGGTTCAGGTCGAACCATCTGCCGTCGCTCATCCGTCCAGTGTCGCCGAACGGGACGCCGATCGCCGCCGCAGGGGGTCAGCGGGCCGCGATACGGGCGATCACACCCGCCAGGATCACCCAGAACGCCGCGGCCAGACCGTAGTCGAGGATGACCGCGAGATTCGGGTCACTCACCGGGAAGAGCCCCGGCCAGAACAACGCCAGCGGTTTGGCCAGCGCCTGGATGAAGATGAAGAATCCGTTGCCCGCGTTGGCTCCCGCGAGCACCATCACCATGTACAGCAACTCGATGAATGCGAACAGCGCGCCGATGCCGGTGATGACCCGCACGGCCGTGTTGCTCCTGCTGGTGGTTCGCCATCTGGACATACCGGAAAAGTTCCCGGGATCCGGTCCGGCAAACGCTTCAGCGGCCAAGTTGCGCCGATCGGCCGTACCTCGCCCACTGCTTGGAGGCAGCCGGTGACAGAGCGGCGCCTTGTCGATATCGATTATCATTCCCACTATGACGCTGGGGGACTGGAACGATCGCTGGGAGCGCCTCATGGCGAAGTACCAGCCAGGACGGGAGCGGGCGATCGAGCGGATGATCGACCTGGTCGTGTCGCGCTGTGACGGTGCGGCGCCGCGGGTGCTGGACGTGGGTGGCGGCACGGGCACGCTCGGTTCCCGGCTGCTCGATCGCCTTCCCGGGGCGGAGGTCACCTTGGTCGATCTGGACCCCGTGATGCTGACGATCGCCCGCGCGTCCCTGCCGCCCTCGGTGGCGGTGGTCCGGGCCGATTTGCGTGACGCGGAGTGGATCACGCGGCTGCCGGATGGCGGCTACGACGCCGTCCTGGCGGTTATGGCGCTGCACTACCTGCCGCCCGGACGGCTGACCGAGCTGTACGCCGAACTCGCCGGGCTCGTGCGCGCGGGCGGATTCGTGGCCAACGTGGACGACATGCCGGACGAGGCCGCGGAGGTGTCCGCGAGTGACGACGGCGAGACTCCCTGGAGTGCTTGGTGGGAGCGGGCCGCGGCGGATCCGGTGCTCGGCCCCGCGATGGCGGAACGGGCGCGGTTGTTCGGCGACGCGCCGTCGGCCGAATGGCATCCGCCTGCCGCGTGGCATGTCCGTGTGCTGGGGGCCGGCCCGGCCGAGGAGCCCGCTGTGGTTTGGCGGGACGGTGTCCAAGCGGCGGTGGTGGCTTTCAGGCCTCGCTGAGCGGTGCGCCCCGCCATTGCCACCCGGCCCGCGACGGACGGCCCGGTAACCCCGCCCGGTCCGTCGCCCACAGCAACGCCGTCCAGGGATCGACGCCGGTGACGTCCACCTCCGGGAACATCCGCGCGAGAACCCGCGAACAGACGTCACGCGGCGGATCGAGGGTGACGCCGAGGCCGCGGGCCATGTCCTCGCCGTGGACCAAGACCTCGACACAACCCATTCCGGCGAATCCTTCGAGGTCGGCGCGGCCACTCGGGTGATACGCGCGGACGTCCGGGGACACCGTGCGGAGGGTGGCGCTCAGGATGCCGCCGCCCACCGAGACGAACTCCAGCATCTCCGGCGGGGTCGCGGCGCGGTCGGCGACGGCTTCGAAACAGACGAACCGCGGTGTCGGCGGCCTCGCTATCAGCAATCCGGCGTAGGAGATGAGGCAGTCGCCGAGATGTTCGGCGGTGCGCCAGGCGTTCAGCTCGCCCGTGCCGGGTGTCGCGTGCCAGTCACGGCCCGACGCCTCGCGCAGGCGGTCCGTCACGCTCGTGATCGCCGCGTCGAGGTCGTCGGGGGTGACTGTCATCGTGGCCTCAACTCAAGGGCGTCGGGAACGTGACCGGACCACGGCGGCCGTTCTTCCCGACCGCGCGCACACCGAAGAACACGTTGTCCTTCGACAGATCCACTTTAGCCTCGGTCCGGTCGCCGACCTCGATCGCGTGCGTCCAGTCGTCCGCCGTCGTCTCCCGCCACACGACCTCGTAGCCGGCGAGATCCGGATCCGTCCCGCGCCGCCACACCAGATCCGTGTCGTTCGTCAGCTGGTTTGTCCGGATCCGGACGTCCTCGGGGGTGCCGGGCGCGGTCGCCAGTGACCAGACCGTGGCGGCGTTGACCCGCGCGACCCTGGCGATGAACGGGAAGTCGCAGAACTCGGGCAGATCACCGAACTGCTTGCCGTTCTCCACCCGGACGTCCTGATGCTGGTGCGCGTAGTCCTCGTGCGGTTCGGTGAACCGCGCCGCCGGATAGCCCTGTTCGAGGAACGGGATGTGGTCGCCACCCCGGAGGTAGCGGTCGCGCCGGTGAATCACCCGGACGGCCATCCCGGTCGCGTCGTTCTCCGCGACCGACCGCACGAACCGGGCCAGCTGGCGGGACGGTGAATCGTTCTCGCCGCCGACCGTGCGCCGGATGTCGGCCTGCGCCGGGGTTTCCGACGTCGGCACCCCTTCGGCGAACAACCTGATCGTGCGCGGATTCCTCGTCCCGTCGTCCGCCCGGCTCGCCAGCGTCAGAGACAGGACTTTCCGGGGCGGATGTTGACGACGTCGTCAAGGGGGACGACCTGGTAGGACTCGCGTAAGTGGATGACGACCGAGCCGCCGGATACTCCGGCCAATCCTCCGCAGTATCGCGCATTCGTCGACTCGACGGTGACGACAGGCTCCGTAAGGTTCCGGACCGGCGCGAACCAGGCCAGCCCGATCGCCGCTGCGGCCAGGAACAGTCCGAACAGGGAGGTTCGACGGGCGATTATGATCTTTCGACCCACCTCGGTCGTTTCCTTGCGGGTCCAAGCCTCCAGATCCTCGCCGGCGAGCAGGCACGTGTCGCCGGGTACTCCCGACGCCGCCCGGACCGCCGACAGCGTGGCGACTACGAACATGAGGAGAGCCAGAGCGAACAGGACTGCCACCAGCTGAACGAAAGGAGCGGAGAGGCTGGTTAGATTGTCGCGTCCCTTGATCACCAGGACGGCGCCGAATAGCCCGGTCAGACCGGCCAGGCCGGTCCGCCAGGATTCTGCTTGCTTGCGCACTGCCTCCAGCTGGTGAAACCGAACTTCCTGAGCGCGGCGCGCCCACAGCAATCGCTCTGCGCTCATGAGGTTTTCACCCGCCAGTAGGCCCCGCAGCCCTGGAATGGCTCGTCGGCCGGACGGTCACCGTGGCCATGGCCGCAGTCGCAGCACGCTGTCCGGACGTCGACAGGTTCAGCAATCGGTGCCTTTTTGCGCCGAAAAGCCTTATACCCGTTTCCTGTGCCGTAGTACCAGTTTGTCGTTGTCCGCCCGCCGCAGCCGGGGCAAATTCCGGTGACGTTGATTCCTAGCCCGTCGGCTAAGGAGTTGATACTGAATCCGGATTGCAGCTCGTAGTCCTTGACCTGATAGGAGATCGCTCGGTGGTGCTCGATCGGAGTGGTATCAGTCAACGGAGTCCTCCGTGCAGAGTTCGTATCCGAACAGTAGTGAGTAGCGACGCAGGCGATCGCGGACCATTCCTTCGGACTCATCGATTTCGCGGGCGCTCGCAGCGATGTGCTCGTCGGTGATCGTCCCGGAGATCGCGGGTTCCTGGCCGTCGAGATGCTCCGTGAGAATCAGAAGATCCTGCCAGGAAACGATATCTGTGAAACACGTAGTGGGGTCGTAGGTCCACGACACCCCGATCGACTCAAACGCCGCAAAACGCATGTGCGCCTCGGTCAGTGTCCAGCCCAGTCGCCCTGCGGTCTGCACGAGCCTTAGTGGCGTCACAGTGTCGACATAAGAGATTCTCCCAATGTCGTCCACCGAGGACAGCATCGCGAGGTCATAGCGGTCCGCGGGTCTTCCAGGCAGTGACTTTCGGGCGGCGGCATCGATCTTGGGAAGAGGAGCGCCGAGGGGGCGGTAGGGTTCCAGTCGTTCGAGTAGGGCCGAGACCGGCTGTCGTCCACTTGCCGCTGCGTGAACTATGGCGCCGGGTTGCAGCGACCAGTTCGCCTCGAAGTTACCTTCCCTGTCAAGGTAGGTCCAATGGCTGGCACCTAGTAGTGCGATGCATTCCTCGCGTCGAGGTGCCAGGCCCGCTGCGTCAAAGGCAGCCTGCGGCAGGGCTGTCAGATCGGCCGTGTCAGGATAGAGGGTCTTGAAATATTCGATGGATCTCGCGATGTCGTAGTCGAGAAACCAAGCTAGCTGAAGGATCTCCGGCACTGTGACCGGCCGTCGCAGGTCGACGATATCGAGCAGGCGCCGACGATGTCGCAATCTTCCCTCGTAGTCGTGGAATTCGCGAGCTCCGACGCCGCGGATCAGCCCGAGTACGGCAAGCCAATCCGGCGATAACACGCGGCGGTACGCATACCAGTCGAATTCATGCAGCTCGTCGTTGATAATAGTAAGCTCGTCTTCAGTCAGTGATTCGGGTGCCGAGCCGGCGGTGGGTAGGCGAATCATTCCAATGTCGGCGAGACGTTGCAAGCCCGTGAAGACCTCCTGTGCGCTTTCCCCGGTCTTGCTGGCGATCTGAAGGAGATGTAGCCAAGAGAGCTCGAAACCGAGCGTCTCGGCGAACCTCAGCGCTTCTTGCTCAAATGGGGTTAGGTTTTGCGGGTAAGATTGTCTGCCGCCGACCTGGTAGCCGAGTGCGGTGAAGCGATCGAGCAGCTTGAGCACGTACTCCACCGGCTGTCCGAGTTTCGAGCTCGCCCGGAGGACGTGAGCAGGAGGAATGGTGGATTTCACCCAGGGAGACCAGACGAAAAAGTCCTCGGTGAACAACTCCACCTCGCCGCGCGTGAAGACGTGGTCGCCCAACTCGCTGAGGCGGTCGGGCAGGAGGTAGGTTCGATCAGACGGGATAAAGGCGGCTATTCGCCGAATCACCTCTCCAAGCGGGACGCGAAGGTCGGCTGACGCCTTCGCCAGACTGCAACACAAAGCAGGTCCGCCCTCTTCCGCCGGCACGAGAGCAGCGACGGCATCGAGCAGCGCCTCCTCCTCCGTGGATTCTGGCAGGACCTCATCCTTGTTCATGAACCGGTATTCGATCGAAGGGATGTTGCGCGCGGCGGAGAGATCGATCCCGGTGATCGCATAGCGACGGAGTCGCTTGATTCGCTGAGCGGGTGATTCGTCTCTGTCTGCCGCGGCATCGAGGATCTCGGCAAGCGATGGGCGTCCGAACTGACCCGTGTTCCGGTAGTAGCGGCCGGACGAGTAGATCGTTCCGAGCACGTTGGAATCCATAGGGCTCACAACAGGGAAGCCGACGATCGTAGCCGGTTCGGCCACGTGCTCCGAGCCGGCGAAGGCAGGGCCGCCTTTCCAGGCGCCCACTCGCCAGGCGGATATCCACCAGTTCCTCGTCGCACCACTCCACGGGATCATCTCACCGGTGAACAGTTCACGGTCGATCGGCAGACAACCGACTTGACTCAAGGGCGCGCTGGTGCGCCCCCAGGCACCTTGTATGGACACGTCATGTTCTTGGGTGAGCAGGTAGGTGAAGATGTCCTCGGCGATCGCCGGCGTCTTGTCGGACACGTCCCACAGCCAAGGCAGGGTTAATCCGGCCCACTGCCTCAGGGCTGGCAGCGAGTCGAGAATCTGCTGTCGGATCCACTCCTTGTCCCATTTCCGCAGTCGGTTTCGGTCAACGGTGAACTGCGGCCGGCGTGGCCCGCGGAGGTTGACGATGAGGCCGTGGCCTTCTTCGTTCGTCCGGACACCGTCCGCGGCGAAACCGCCCTCTCCCGGGACCCACCACAGGTCATCGCCGTGTTTGAGCGGTTCCACGATGGCATCAGGGAACCGCAGCAACTCGGGTTCCCAGGTCTCGCGTGATCCATTGGCCTCGGCCACATCGACCGTGTACTCGGCGATCCAGAGCAAGCGGCGCAGGGTACGCAGCACGGACAGTGAGTCTTCGCCGGTCAAGTACAGTCGAATCCGAGTCCCACCGGCCGGCATTTCGTTAGATTGGGTAATCTGGAACAGGCTGCCACTGCTGGCGATGCGCACACTGAACGCCTGAGAACCGACGACGTCGTCTTCGTTGACCGGGCGGGTCGTGATGTGGATTTCCTCGGCGATCATGAAATAGCTGAATACTCCCACGCCGAACTGGCTGTTGGGGATAAGTCGCAGCGGAGGGTCGAGTTCCTGCCACCGCATCTGTTCCGAGCGGAATCCCGACCGGTATACGAACCGTTCGCCGGCATTGGCGAACGTGCTCATCATCGTGTCCTTGCTCATCCCCACTCCATTGTCGATACACTCGATGAACTCACGCCCCTCGGCATCGGTCCCCTGTTGAAACGAGATTCGTCCCGACCAGTCCACGATGGAACGTTCCCGTCTCGTCAGATAACGTCGGCGGACATCGCGGTACCGACACGCGTCCAGCGCGTTCTGGTACAGCTCGCGGATCGCCAAGTCAGGTTCGCCGTAGAGTTGGCGTCCCATCAGCAGTTCGCGCACCTTGTCGTCGGAGAGTCGAAAGCGGAGCAGTGGGGTGTCGAACACCGGCAGGCCGTCTTGGTTCTCCGGCCGAAGCCCCATGCAATTCGCTCCGGAGGGGAGCCGACTGATCAACTCCGCGGCAGGATCGAAGGCCGGGACGGTCTTGAGTACTACATCGGCGCGATGTGCGAGGTCGGTGAACGCCGCGTGCAAGGCGGGATGATCAGAGACCGCGTGCAGTTCGAGATCCGTGCCGTTGTGCTCCCAGCGTGCGTTGACGGTTGCCGCGTGCAGTGCGGACAGCTGGACCTCGGCGCCGATACCCAGGTGGTCCACGACGACGGTCGACACGCGTCGGGGATCGGCAGCCATCACGCCGCCCAGCCACAATGCGGCAGCCAGCGCGCGCATGCGTTGGTCGAACAGCCGCTGCCGCACCAGGTCCACCAGGCGCTGATCGTCCGACGAGGCGTCCACGCACTCGATAAGAGTGTGGATTGTCGAGCAGAGCTCATTCTCGGTCAAGGAGACGGTTCCCCACCCGGCCGCTGCCCGGGCCAACTGCCCGCACAGTTGCTCAACACTCGGCTCGGCCCACAATGCAGGCCGGGCTGCGAGCCATTGGTGCACCAGCCACATTCCCAACGCGTCTCTGGGTTCGGTCCGTTTGCGGCGGGCCAGCCCCTCCGCACGGCGGCACACGTGCTCGTAGATGGCGTGGGTGGTCTCGAGATCGCTTCTGGCGCCGTCGTGGAAGGTACGGGTGAAGTCAGTGGGCGCGATGGTCGCGGCGATCCGGATGCCGGCACTGAGCGCAGCCTCGCGGAGGAACGGCGCCGAGATTAGCGCCGCCAGCTCGATCGCGGTCAACAGAGCCTCCTGCGGGAGGCATTCGTCGACGGCGGCCAGTACTCGGACCGGATAGTCCTGAGCCGTCCAGGGATCGACGATCTGTGCGCGGGTGGTGAGGAACTCCTGCGCCTCCAGCCATTGTTTGGCACATTGGTCGACGACACGAAGAACCGCCTCCCTGGCTTGTCGAGCACTGGATGCTTCTTGAGCACAGCGCTCCCATAGCGGCGTGTTCTCGATGGCCCGCCGCCAAGCCTCGCCTACCTGATCACCCGCGCAGATGACGGAATCCCCGGGCTTCGTGGTGCCATCGGAACGGTGCGCGATCGCCAGTTCCGGTGTCTGTTCCATCCCTTCGGTCCTAGCCGCTTTACGCGTCATCCGACGCATGACCTCTGCGTGTACCTCGGTGAGGGTGCGGGCGGAATTGCGCCGGTCCAGCACCTCCGCGAGCGCTTGGGTGAAATAGCTGCCGTCATCGCCGTGCTGACTGCGTTCCCCGGGTTTGCAGCTGTTGAACAGCACGAAAGCGCCGTCCGATGGGTACGGCAGCTCTCCGCCACCGGGCAATCGAGCCAGTGAACCGGATCGATCGTCCCGGCAAGCGTCCACGACGAAGATGATCAGGCCTGCCCTGCACTCGCCGAGGCGGCCGGGGATCAGCGAGACCAGGCTTTCCGGATCGGGCCCTTCGAGGTTGGCGTAGGCATCTTGAGGAACTAGGTAGCCCTTGCCGTCGATCGTGACACCGTGTCCCGAGAAGTACAGCAGCAAGGTGCCGCCAGGAGAGATGTCCTGTAACGCTCTCATCGTTGCCGAACGGATTCGGTTACCGGTGGGTTCTCGGCCCAATTTGTCACCGACTCCGCAATGCTGCACCTCGTAGTTGGACTGGGCCAAAACGTCCGCCATGCGCCTGATGTCGGCAGCCACGACTTCATGCAGCGCTTCGAAAAGATCGTGATCACAGGAAGGTACACCGATCAGCAACGCGAGCCGATCCGTCAAGGCTGTCTCCCCTGGCTTAAGTCGTCTATACGAACATGCGTACGTCGGAGGCAGCGAATGGGTCGTTACAGTGCGCGACGCCTTCGCAGGTCTGGGATGCGGGGCTGGCAATACGGAGACGACCGCGGGAGGCAGCTCGGATCGGCACCGGCGACTCATCACACACCGATGTCACCCGCCCTGAGATCACTCGACACCGTTAGCCCGTGCTTCGAGGTCAACGGAGTAGGTTGTCGCTCCAGACCACCGTGTTGTTACGCATACGAACGCGGCGTATGGGCGACACTCTCATTGTGAGTGTCGCCCGCTGGCGGCAATCTCAGAGTTCTGCCAGCAGCAGCGGATAGCAGCCTTAGAGGAGCTCTGCCTAATGGCCGCGGGCGGCAAGTCACGGCTGGGGCGGGAAGAAGAAACCGGCCGGCGACGAAGTGATGGTGAAAGCTGACCGTCGACGGGAAGGATCCACATGGCAGAGGCGGCAGCCCGGTTGCCGCGGGACCCGGAGCTGTTACTGAAGTGCACGATCGCTACTTCGCGGCTATCTATCGGTATGTGGTCGGACGGCTGGACGCGCAGGCCGCGGTGACGTGCGGGTCTGGCTGTTAGGCATCGCCACGAACCTAGTGGCCAGGCACCGCCGCAGGGAGGCCCGCCACTATCGGGCGCTGGCACGGGTGAGCGCCGCATCTGTGGTCGAGGGCACGAGAGCAGAGTGGTCGCGTCGGTGGCCGCCCGGCGGCTGCAACCTCAGCTCGCCAACGCGTTGTCGCGGCGGTCGGCCGGAAACGGGACGTGCTGCTGCTCGTGGCGCTTGGCCAGCTCGGGTACGAGGAAGTGGCCGCGGTGCTCGGTATCTCCTCCGGCACGGTCGGCTCCCGGCTCAACCGTGCACGCAAGAAGCTCAACTTCATTCTCACCCGGAGGCACTCGATGAATGATCTGCAGACGCTCGCCGCGCTGATCCCGGACTGCCGTCCCAGGATGTGATCGACCGCAGCCGGCATCGGCTCCAGAACCAGATACGCGCCGGCCGGGCCCCGCGGCGGCGGACCGGGTGGATGATCACAGGCGCCGGACTCGCGACAGCGGCCGCCGCCGTGGCGATCGCGGTCCTGCTGGCCGCACCGGTCGACGGTCCGCCGGTGCCAACGGCCATGGGCAGGAGGTCCTGCTCGCGACTGCCACCGCCGCGGAGCGTCCTCCTGAGGGGCCGGCGCCCATTGGCACATGTAGGTGACCGAGGCAGACGGCTCCGCTGCTTCGAGTGGGTATGAGTACTGGGTCAAGCCGGACGGTCAGTCGTGGATGCGGGGAGCGGAGACGGGAGGCAAAGGTCACGCCGGCGAAGGCGCTTTCGACCACCCCGTTCTCACTGGTCGCCGTCGATCTGACCCTCTTGCAGCTGTGTGCTCTGCCGGCGGGCCCGGGCGCGTTGAAGGCCTGGATCGCCGAGGCGCTCAAGCGCAGCGACGCCAGGACGAGCGTGGTGAGCTCATCCCGAGAGACCGGGAATAAGCTGGCTTCCAGTCGTTGATCTCACTGGTGTCCACCCGGCCACGCCGGAGGTCCGGGCCACGGACCTGCGCGTGATAGCCGACTATCCAGGTGTCAAAACCTCGGCGTGGTGCCGGGCGGGCAAGGCTTGAGGCTGCCGACGGGCGAACGGCTCGTTGTCGATCCGGCGAGCGGAAGCGTGAACCGGACGTCGTTCTTCGTCACTATGGACGGGCGGTGTACAAGGTGTCCAACCCCGCAGGGGTCAGGATCGACGCAGAGTGGACCGACACCCTGCCGGCATAGCGGCGGTGGCCGGGAGCGGGTCTCGCGCCCGGCCACTTCCGGGCCCGCACTCTCACCTCCGAATAAGGGGGCCGTTCGGCTTCTCTTCTCCTACAGCGGACTTTTGTCTCGATACCTGGCTTACCGGCTGCATGTTCTTCGCTGAAGTGCACCTGAGGTTCACCCGATCCGGCGAGTCCGTTACGGCCCGGCGGCAGGGTCGTCGAGCTCGAGCGGCGGCATCGCCCCTGTGCCCGGGGCCCAGGTGTCGCGAAACCCCGGCTGGACCGCGAGATCGACGAGCTCGATCCTGGCCCCGATGCTGTCGAGCCGGTGGTAGGTGAAGGAACGGCCGTAGGGGCAGGAGTCGAACTCGATCGGCGCGCCCCGCTCCGCCAGGCGCTGTTTGTCGGTCGCGACGTCCTTCGACCAGTAGCCGATGTGGTCGAAACGGGACCCGTCGGTGGCATCCCACGGGCTGCCGGCGGGTCCTTGGATCACCTCGAAGAACGGCGGCCCTCCGGTCGAGAAGACGATCTCGTAGTCCCAGTCCCCGAGAGTGCCCGCGCGGACCGGGCTCCAGGTCACGCCGAGAGTGCGTGTGAGGTCCTCGGTCGCCTGCCCGATGTCTCGAACGACGAAGCACAGGTGGTAGAAGGCGTTCATCCCGCGTCGGCCTCGCCGGCCGGGAGCAGCTCCCGCAGCATGGCCAGCAGCTCCCGCCGGTCCCCGGCGCCGAGTTTCCCCCGGATCCGCGCCATGTGGTGCTCCACGGTCTTCCCCGAGATGAACAGCTTGCTCCCGGCCTGTTTGTAGGTCAGCCCGTCGACGACCAGCCGGGCGACCTCCAGTTCCCGTTCGCTCAGCGCGCTCAGCCCGGTGGCCGCGGTGGGTTCCGGTGCCCGCCCTTGGAACTGGCGGGCCGCTTCGAGCAGCTGGACCATCGCCTTGCGATCCGAGGTCCGGATCGCCGCTTGCCCGGCGAGCCGCGAGGCATCCCAGCAAAGCCCAAGTTCGTGCAGTTCCGAGGCGGACGCGGTGATCTCTTCGGGGTCGAAGGAGCCGGTCAAGACGGCGAGCCAGCCGGTCGCGGCGGCGGCGAGTGCGGCCGGATAACGACCGCAGGAGGCGAAGTCGTCGAGCGCGGCCAGATGTTCGCCCGCCAACGCGTGATCTTCGACGGTGATGGCGGCGTGCAGTTCGTGCCAGCGGAGCGTGGCTGTCCACAGTGGAGGATTGCCGAGCGCGTCGAGCACGGAGTGCGCCCGCTCCAGCCGGCCCGCCAGTTTGGCGCTCGCGCCGCCCCGTGCGGCCGCGATCGCGAGTTCTCCCAAGGGCAGCAACGAATACAGGTCCGGTTGCTGCCGCATCGACGCCTGGTACGCCCGGTCCCAGGAGCGTTGCAGGCCGGGCAGATCGCTCGACCGCCGCGCCAGGCCCAGCTGAAGGGTGGCGGCGAAGAGTTCATCGCGCGCTTCGAGGCCGTCCGGTGGCATCAAGGCCTCGGCGGCCGTCTTGAGGTCGCCCGCGGTCATCGCGACCCAGCCGAGCAGCAGCCGATGCCGTTTCGCGAGCAGGTCGCCGCCGATCCGGCCGTCCACCGCCCGTCTCAGCACCGACTCGGCCAGTGCGAGCTCGCCGGAATGCAGGCCCACCAGCGCCGCGAGGGCCGCCGGGCTGTCCGGGAGCGGAGCGGGCGCGCCCGCCGATTCCAGCATCGAGGCCGCGCCCAGCAGGGCCGACAGGGTCTCCGCGCCGCAGCCGGACACCGAATCGGTGATCGCCCGCGCCATCCGGGACGCGGCACCGGCGAACAGGGTCGGGACTTCGGGAGTCTCCAGCACGCCTCGGGCGGCTTCGAGTTTTCCGGTGCCCAGCAACGCGATCGCGGCGAACGCTTTCGAGCCCGCCCGGCCGGACCATTGATACAGCTCCGCGCTGTGCGCCAGTTCGCCGCGATGTGCCAGCACGGTCGCCGCCACTTCGGCGCCCGCGGCCCGGGCGTCCGTGTCCGACGTGCTGCCGAGCATGCCGTCGCCGAGCCGGAGCGCGGTGTCGAGGTCCCCGGCCAGTGCGGCGGCGTGCGCCCAGCCGACGGTGAGCGCCGCGCCGCGCCCACCGGCCTCGGACGCGGCTTCGTAGAACCGCGCCGCGAGTTTCGTGTCGTCGGACATCGCCTCACGGGCGGCCGCCTCGAAGGCCGCCGCCGCGCTCGCGCCCGAACTTCCCGTGCCCAGCAGGGAACGGGCGAGTTCCAGCACCGGAAGCCCGTCCCGCAGCTGGAGCTCCACCAGCCGTTGCAACACCGTCAGCCGCCGCCCCGGCGAACCCCAGGTACGGATGGCTTCGGCGGCGATCGGCAGCAACGCGTCGTCCTCGCCGAGCAGCCCGGTCGCCCTGGCGCTGTCGAAGATCTCGGGCAGCCCTTCGCGATCGCGGTTCAGCAGCGCGGCCAGCAGATCGAGATTCCGGCCCGCGCCCGCCTCCGCCGCGATCAGGTAGCGGTGCACGTCTTCGTCCAGTTGCTCCAGCTCACCGCGGAAGTCCGCGAGACTGCCGGTCACCGCGCGGACCACGAATCCCGGCACACCGCCGGTCCTGGCGTGGACGTCTTCCGCCGTGGCCGCGTCACCGCCGGCGTGCTCGACGAGCCGCCGGACGTCGTCGACGCCGAACGCGCCCAAGGTCACCGACCGGCCGAAGGAGTCGGCGAGTACGCGCAGGGTCGTCGTCCGCGCCGCCGGCCGGAACGCCAGCACCACGGGCGCGGTGGTTTCTTCGGCCTGTGCCTTGATCTTCGCGATCTCGTCGTCGTCGAGCTGGTCGGCGTCGTCGACCAGCAGCGCTTCGACCCCCGCCGCCGCGTAGTGACGTCCGAGCCGGTCGAGCAGATGGGTCTTGCCGTGCCCACCGGGGGCGACGACGGTGACCCGCACCGGGAGTTCCGGGGCGGTGGTCACCTCGTCGAGCAGGCTCCGGGCACCCGGATGGATGATGCCGGGCTTGTCGAGCAGTGCGTTCAACAGCGACCTTCGGGGGTGGACGGCGTGGCGCCGGGGGTGGCCGGCGCGCACGAGCTCGAAGTGGTGGGAGTGGCTTCGGGACCCTTGTCCGCGGTGGCTTCTCGGGTGGTCAGGGTGAGCAGCAGGGTGGTCGCGGCCAGCACCACGACCGCGGCTCCGGCGACGAGGGGCTTGCGCCGGCTGAGCAGTTTCGCCGCCCCGGTGCGTTCTGGCAAGGGGAAGGGGGTGATGTCGACCGGCGGCCGTTCGGGCCGCTCGGTGAGCTCTTCCGGCACGTCGACCCGGGGGAGCAGGGTGGTCTCAACGGTCGCGACGGCGGCCGGGCCCGCCCCGCCGGGTTGAGGAAGGTCACGTCGCGCGGCGATGTTCGCCGCCCCGGTCGCCACCGTCAGCACCGGGTCGCTCGACGCGAAGAGGGGACACGGCGTCCGGCCGGGGACCGGCGGGGCCTCGCCGCAGAGCACGATGCCCGCCAGGGATTGTGGCGGGATTCCGGCGCCGTGCGCGAGCTCGAAGACCTTGCCGACGGCTTCACCCGGCTCGACGCCTTCCACCGTTTTGACCGGCTGCCAGCCGTTGACCCCGGCGGCGGCGAGCGTGACCACCGCGCCGTCCGGGCCGAATTCGCAGACCCCGGCGGTGACGTCGCCGTGCGGGGCCAGGTACGCGTGCAGGGCGGCGATCGGCGCCGCGACCAGCGCGGCACGGGGGAATCCGGCTTCGGCCAGTGCCCGGCGAAGCAGGTCCCGGCGGAACGATCCCCAGCCGACCGGATGGGTGAGCACGATGTGGCGAGGTTTCTCGCCGAAGCGTTCGGCCGCCTGATCCACCGCGGCGTCCACGAGGACCGCGCTGAGGGATTCGGGCGGGAACCGCTCACCGCCGACGATCACGGGCACGTCGTCGCCGACCCGTTCGTGGAATCCGGTGAGCAGGCGGGCGGGCGCGGACCGGCCCGCCTCGACCGCGGCGTCGCCGGTGAGCAGGTAGCCGTCGTCGTCGAGGAACACCGCGGACGCCGCCGCCGGGCCGCGCGCGCCGAGCCACGACGGCTCGGGCGCACCCCAGCCGTCGCCGGAGTCCACGCAGGTGGCGGCGGTGGTGCGGGTCGAGGCGATATCGATGCCGAGGACGTAGGGCAACGAGCATCCTCCTTCGCTTGACCAGCCCCTAAGGACCAAATAGGGCCACTCACCTGAACGGCTTGACCCATCCGGGTGAGGGTTGGCATTAAACCCAACCGAGTGCGTCTCGGTTAAGCCCCTAACGCCCTAACGATGTCATACCGATCCCCTATTGGCTGAGTGAGCGACGACCAGGAGTGATCCCCGATGTGCTTGGAGGCACCGGCTCACTAGCTTCGGTGACCTGCGCTCAGCCGTGCCCTCCGGCCGCTGTGCCTTCCCCACCGACTAGACCTCCAGGAGAGTCCTTTCATGGGTTCCGTCCAGACCCTGCACGACTTCACGCTGAACCTGCTGAACGACACCGCGGCCCGCGCGGCGTTCGCCAACGACCCGCAGCAGGTGCTGGCCGACGCCGGCCTCGGTGACATCAACGCCGCCGACGTGCACGAGGTCGTCCCGCTGGTGCTCGACTTCGTCCCGGTCGGCACCGTCACCGACCTCACCGGGAACACCGCGGCCACCGCCGACAACCTGGCGGGCTTCGGCGGCGTCGCGAACGCCACCGACGGCGAGTGCGCCGACGGTGTCCAGGGCGCGATCGACCAGCTCACCGCGCTGACCGCCGGCCTCCCGGTCGCCGTCCCCGGTGCCGACGCCCTCCCGGCCCTGCCCGAGACCGGTCTCCCGGGTGTCCCGGCCGTGCCGGGCCTGCCGGAGCTGGGTCTCCCGGCCGTGCCCGCCGTCGGCGACCTGCCGGTCGACGTCCCGGGTCTGCCCGCCGTCCCGGCCGTCTCCGACGTGACCGACGTGTCGAACGCCGCCGCCGGCGTGACCGCCCTCGCGCAGAACACCGTCGGCAGCTTCGGCCTGACCGACGACCTTTCGCGTGGCCTCGACGCCGCGCCCGTCGGCCAGGCCGGCGACCTCGCCAACGCCGCCGTCGACACCGCGACCGGCCTGGCCCCCGAGGTCCCGGCCGTGGACGCCGTCCAGGTTCCGGCCGTCGACTCGGTCCCGGCCGTGGGCGACCTCGCCGGTGACCTGCCGCGCACCGACGGTGTCGCGGGCGACGCCCCGGACTTCCTGTCCGAGGTGGGCGACCTGACCAGCACCATCGGTCACGTCGACGTCGCCGACGTCACCACCAAGGTGCACGACATCGCGAACAACTACGGTGACGTCGCCAACAACCACGGCGACGTGACCGGCGCGGTCTCGGGCAACGTGGCCAACGAGGTCGCCAACGTCGCGAACCACGCGGGCGTCTCCGAGGTCCACGACACCGTTTCCGACGTCACCGGCACCATCGGCACCATCGGTGACGTCACCATCGGCACCGGCGACATCGCGTCGAACAACGACATCCACATCGGCTGATACGAACAACTTTCAGCTTTGTGCCAGGGCCCCGCGACCGCTCCAGGTCGCGGGGCCCGCACGGCATGGTTGGCCCATGCCACATTGATTCCGCGCTTGGTTAAGGGAACACTGCATCCCCGTGACAGCCCCCGCCTGGCTCGACGTGCTCAACGAGACCTTGGACGCCTGTGCCGCCCACGGCCGTGCCGACCTGGCCGAACGCCTCCGGCGCAGACGAGACGAGCGAGCACCGGGCACCCGGATCGCAGTGGTCGGTTTTCCCAAGCAGGGCAAGGGTTACCTGCTCAACGCGCTGCTGAACGCGCCGGTCTGCGCGGTCGGGGACGCGAGCACGCCCGCCGTTCCCACGGAGATCGGCTACGCCGCCGATCCCGCCGCCACCCTGGTCGGGCACGCCAGGGAGAGCGTGCCGGTCGGCGACCTGGCCAAGGAACTCGAGGTCCGGCCGCCCGGTTCCCTGCGCCGCGTCGAAGTCGGCCTGCCGCGCGAACTGCTCGGCACGGGGCTGGTGCTGGTGGACACCCCGGCGATCGGGGATCCCCGGTCCCCTCGGACGGCGGCCGCCCTCGACGTCCTCGCCGACGCGCACGCGGTGATCCTCGTCTCCGACGCGACACAGGAACTCCAGCCCGCGGAACTCGCGCTGGCGAGGCATATCCGCACCTGGTGCCCGGCGCTGGTGCTGGCGCTGACCAAGATCGACGTGAGCCCGGACTGGCGGGAACTCGCCGCCCGCGATCGCGCGGCGCTGTCGGAGACCGGTGTCGTCGCCGACGTCTTCCCGGTGTCCGCGACGGTGCGCCAGGCCGCCGCGAAGGCCGGTGACGCCGTCCTCAATGGACAGTCCGGTTATCCGGAACTGCTGAACTGGGTGGGAGAACAGGCCGCGCGCCCGATCGAGCGCACCCGCGCGCTCGCCGCCGCGGTGAGCGTGCGCGCGGCGGCGGTCGAGCTGGTCGAGACACTCCAGACGCGGCTCGACGCGGTCTCGCGGGACACCGGGGTCGACCAGGTCACGCTGCTGCACCAGGCACAACGGCGCGCCGAGGAACTGCGTCGGCAGAACGTCCGGTGGCAGAACATGTTGTCGGACGAGATCACCGACCTGATCGCCGACGCCGAGTACGACCTGCGCGAGCGGACGCGGATGATCGTGCGGCACATCGACCGCACCTTCGACGAGGGCGACCCCGTGCAGATCTGGCCGGATTTCCAGACCTGGCTGGAAGAAAATCTCGCCGAGGCCGTCGAGACGAACTACAACTGGGTGTCCGACCGGTCGGAGTGGATCGCGCAAGCCGTCGCCTCGACCTTCGGACCGCACTACGGCCACGCGCCCGACCTGCCGCTCACCGGATCCGGCGTGGACTCCATCCCCGAGGTCGGCACGCCCAAGATCGAGCGGTTCAAGATCGGGCAGAAACTCTTCACCGGATTGCGCGGTTCCTACGGTGGTGTGCTGATGTTCGGCCTGGTCACCAGTCTCGCCGGCTTGCCGCTGATCAACCCGGTGTCGCTCGGCGCCGGTGTCGCGTTCGCGACCAAGAGCGTGCGCGACGAGGGCGGGACGCGGTTGCAGCGGCGTCAGGCGCTGGCGAAGGCCGCCGCGCAGCGCCACGTCGACGACGTGTTCATCCGGTTCAGCAAGGAGATCAAGGACGAGGTCCGTCAGGTGCAGCGCCGCCTGCGCGACCATTTCGCCGCGGTCTCCGACCAGCTGTCGGAAGAGCTGACGCGGCAACGGGAACTGATCATCGCCGGCTCCGCCGAACGGGACCGGCGCACCCAGCGGGTCAAGAAGGAGATCGACCGGCTGGCCGCCCTGCACCGGAAGGCGGGGGCGCTCGGCACGGGCGCCGCGCCGCGCCGGGAGCTTTCGGCGTGACCTCCGACGTACGGGAACTCCTGAACGAGGCCGCGGCACACTACCGGGATCGCCCGCACGCGGTGTCGATGCTGCGGGAATGCCTGGAGCGGCTGGAAGAACCACTGCGCGTCGGCTTCACCGGCACACCGGGAACCGGAAAGTCCACTTTGGTCTCGGCGCTCGCGGAATGGCCGACGCGGGCCCTGCGCGAGATCGAGCTGTTCGACACCCCGGCACCCGCCGAACACGTCGACGCGACGGTGCGCCTGGTGCGCTATCTCGAACCCGACGAGCTCGCGGGCACCCGGCAGGTCGGCGGTTCGGCGTTCGCCCGGCAGACGGCGGTGAACTCCGTGCTGGTGCTCGCCCACGCGGACGAGGTCGGCGCGGGCCGGATCGACGCCTTGCTCACCGCGAAACAGCTGGCGCGGCGGGCCTGGCGCGAGAATCCGGACTGCGCGGGATTCCAAGGGGTCATCGCGGTCGCCGGGCAGCTCGGTTACGCGGGGCGAGCGCTGCGAGACGACGAATTCGAGGTGCTGCGCGCACTGGCGTCGGTGTCCCGGCCGGAGCTGGAGCGGCACCTCCTGTCCGTCGATTCCTTTGTGGACGATCCGTTTCCGGTGGGTGTCCCGCCGGAATCGAGGAAGCATCTGGTGTCGCGGTTCGGGCTCTACGGCGTGCGGCTGGCGATCACCCTGATCCGGACCGGGTGCGAGAGCAGGATGAAACTCTCGGCCGAACTCGTGCACCGCAGCGGTCTCGGCGATCTGAGGGATACGCTCGCGGCGTCCTTCGTCGCGCGTGCCGAGGCGCTGAAGGCGCGCACGGCGGTGGTGCGGCTGGAAGGCCTCCTCGCCGCGGAACCCCTTCCGCACGGTGACCGGCTCGCCGCGCGCGTGGAGCGTTTCGCCGCGGCGGCGCACGACTTCCGGGAGCTGCGGCTCATCGCCGGTATCCGTGGCGGCCGCACGGCGTTGTCCGGAGAGATCGCCGAGGAGGCCGTCCGGTTGCTCGGCGCGCAGGGACTGGCGCCCACCGAGCGGCTCGGCCTCGCGCCCGACGCCGATCCGGCCGAGATCCACGCAAGCGCCGAAAGCGCGCTCGTCCGGTGGCGGCACGAGGCGGAACGGGCCGACGCCGCGCACGCGGAACGCGCGGCCGCCCGGGTGATCGTGCGTTCGGTCGAAGGACTGCTCAGCCTGTTCGTGGCTTGACGCCTGCCGGGCACCGGGTCACCATAGACCTCTCTATGGTGGCTCTGACCAGGCGAAAGGGGTCCGGCATGCTCGACGACGCGCGTCCGGATGTGCGGCTTCTCGGTGAACTTTTCGCGCGGTGGGCGAAGACGATCCCCGAGCGGGAAGCCCTCTCGTTCCAGGGGCGGAGGCTCACCTGGGCCCAGCTCGACGAGCGGGCGAGGCGGGTCACCGGCGCGCTCGCGGCCGCCGGGGTCGGCAGGGGTGACAGGGTCGCCTTCGTCGACAAGAACACGCCGGCCTGCCTGGAGGTGACCTTCGGCGCGTCCTCGCTCGGGGCGGCGAACGCGGTCGTCAACTGGCGCCTCGCCCCGGAGGAACTGGCGTACGTCCTCGGCGACAGCGGCGCGCGGATCGTTTTCGCCGGCCCGGAGTCGGTTGCCGCCGTTGAGGCACTGCGCGATCGGCTGCCGTCGGTCGAGCATGTGCTCGTTGTCGGGGGAGAAGACGACCAGTACGAGGATTTCCTCGCCGGCGCGACCTCCGCCGGAGTGTCACCGGAGGTCGACGAACACGACGGCGCGCTGATCATCTACACCAGCGGTACCACCGGCTTCCCCAAGGGCGCCGTGCTCACGCACCGGAACCTGCTGGCGCACAGCCAGAACGCCGGAGCGCAGTTCCCGATGGGCGACGGCGACCGCAACCTGGTCGCGATGCCGCTGTTCCACGTCGGCGGGAGTTGTTACGCGATCATCGGTTTCCACTACGGGCAGCCGACGACGATGACCCGCGAACCCGACGGCAAGTCGCTGCTGGGCGCGCTGGCCGAAGGGGTCACGCACGCGTTCCTGGTGCCCGCCGTGGTCGCCGGGATCATGCAGGCCGGGGAGCAGGCCGTCGCCGCGTTCTCGCGGTTGAAGTACCTCGGTTACGGCGCTTCGCCGATGCCGCTCCCGTTGCTGCGGAAGTCGCTCGCGGCCTGGCCGGACACCAGGTTCGTGCAGGTCTACGGCATGACCGAACTGTCGGGGGTGGTGACGGCGCTCGATCCGGAAGCACATCGCGACGCCGCCCGGCCGGAGCGGCTGGCGTCGGCGGGCACGGTGCTGCCGGGCGTGGAGATGCGCGTCGTCGATCCGGCGACCCTCGAAGACGCCGAACCGGGGACGCCGGGCGAGCTGTGGTTCCGCACCGATCAGGCGATGGCGGGCTACCTGGGCAAACCCGAGGCGACCGCCGAAACGATCGTCGACGGCTGGGTACGCAGCGGCGACGTCGGCAGGGTCGACGACGGTGGTTTCGTCTTCATCGAGGACCGCGTCAAGGACATGATCATCACCGGCGGCGAGAACGTCTACTCGCCCGAGGTGGAACGGGTCATCGCCGAACATCCCGCGGTCGGCGAGGTCGCCGTGATCGGCATCCCCGACGAGCGCTGGGGAGAACAGATCAAGGCGGTCGTCGCGCCCGCGCCCGGGCAGGAGGTCGACGCCGCCGAACTCGTCGAGTACTGCCGGGAACGCCTGGCGCACTACAAATGCCCGCGCACGGTCGAGATCGTGGAGGCGTTGCCGCGCAACGCGACCGGCAAGATCCTCAAACGCACCCTGCGGCGCCCGTATTGGGAGGGGCGGGAGCGCGCCGTCTGATGCCGTCGATCGTCAGCCGCGAGCAGTACTTCGACGCGGCGCTGGACCTGCTCGCCGAGTCCGGGTTCGCCGGGCTCAACGTCGGCACGCTCGGCAAACGCCTCGGCGTCACCAGCGGATCCTTCTACCATCATTTCGGCGGCTGGCCTGGTTTCGTCGGCGCGTTGCTCGAGTTCTGGGCGCAGCGGCAGGTCCGGATCCTGCGGGAGCTGGACTTCGGTTCCGGCGGCCCCGAGGCGGATTTCGCCGCGCTGATGAGCTTGACGCGCGGCCTCCGGCACCGCGCGGAGGCCGCCATCCGTGCCTGGGCGGCGAACGACGAAACCGTTCGCGTGGCGCAGAAACGCGTCGACGACGCCCGGGTCAAGACGGTCGGGCGGGTGGTCGCCGAGCTGATCCCCGACCGGCGCCGCGCCGAGGTCGTGACCTCGCTCGGGCTGGCGATGCTGGTCGGGTACCAGCAGGTGGCCTCGGCGGGCGGTTTCACCGACCTCGGCGACATCCTGGACGAATACACCCGGCTGGTGCTCGGGGGCTGAAGGGGACTTTCCCCGCGTGCGACGTGGTGAAAGCGACCTTCACCGCGTGAGACGAGGCGAAGGGCCCTTTCAGCCCCCCGTCAGGCGTTGCCCAGCACCCGGGTCACGGTGATCTCGACGACCACGCGTTCCGGGTTCGGCTTGGGCTGCCGGTAGCGCGCGGCGTAGCGGTTTTCGGCGTCGAGCACCGACTCCGGGTCTTCGCGCAGCACGGCGCGTCCCTCCAAAGTGGACCACCGGGGGCCGTCGATCTGGCAGGCGGCGACCGGAATGCCCTGTTCGCCCGCTTCCTTGATCAGGCGGGCCTTCTTGGACGAGCGGAACGTGATCACCCTGGCGATCCCGGCCTCGAAGTCCACCGTGACCCCCACCGCGACGACGTGCGGGGTCCCGTCGGGGCGGACCGTGGTCAGGGTGGCGAGGTGTCGTTCGGTCCAGAAGTCCCGGAAGGACTCACCGCGCGCGCTCAGGTCGATCGTCATGCGGCCTACGCTAGGCCACTGTTCACACAGGCGACTTTTGAGGTAATAGTAAGGAAACTTTCTTAACTCTCTTGTTTTTGGCCGACCCTGGTGTCACTCTCGAAACGCGCCGCCGCCATCAACGACGTTTCCGGAGGAGCCGATGAGAAAGACCGTTCGGACAGTGCTGGCCGCGGCCGCGCTGACCGCCGGGCTGGTCGCCACGACCGCCCCCGCCACCGCGGTGACCACTCAGGGGACCCCGTACCTGCCGGGCGTTCTGCGCCCGTCCGTGTCCCAGTCGGCGCAGGACGCGGCGCTCGCCAAGTACTACGACTACTGGAAGAAGAACTTCCTGACCACCAAGTGCGGGGCGGGTACGTACGCGGTCAAGGCGCCGGACGCCGACCACGCCTTCGTGGCCGAAGGCCAGGGTTACGGCATGACCATCGCGGCCATGATGGCGGGCAAGGACTCGCAGGCGCGCACGGTCTTCGACGGCATCCTGAAGTTCGTCAAGGCGCACCCGTCCGTGATCGACAAGGACCTGCACGCCGCCGAGCAGGACGAGAGCTGCAAGAGCGTCAACGGCAGTGACGCGGCCACCGACGGCGACCTCGAAATCGCCTACGGCCTGCTCCTCGCCGACAAGGCTTGGGGGAGCGGCGGTTCGGTGAACTACAAGGCCGAGGCGCTGCGGATCATCAAGGCGATCAAGCGCAGCGAGGTCAACCCGGACACCAAGTTCATGCGGCTGGCGGACTGGGCCGACAGCGGCAAGTACATCAACAGCTCGCGTTCCTCGGACTGGATGCCGGGGCACCTTCGCGCGTTCGAGAAGGTCACCGGGGACTCCTTCTGGGGGCAGGTCCGGGCCCGTCAGGAGAAGGCGGTCACGCAGCTGCAGGAGAAGTACTCGCCGAAGACCGGCCTGATCCCGGACTTCGTCGTCAACACCAACGCCACGCCGAAACCCGCTCCCGACGGCTTCCTCGAGGACAACGACCCGCACTACGCCTACAACGCCTGCCGCGACCCGTGGCGGCTCGGCGTCGACGGGATCACCGTCTCGGGCAGCCCGGCGCAGGGGCAGGTGCGGAAGATGAACACCTGGATCCAGCAGAACACCGGCGGCAACCCGGCCAAGATCACCACCGGTTACACGTTGTCCGGGGCCAAGCTCCCCGGTGAGACGGGTCAGCACCCGTGCTTCACCGCGTCGTTCGCCATCGCGGCGATGAACGACCCGGGCAGCCAGGCCTGGCTGGACAAGCTGTGGACCTCGATCACGACCTGGACGCCGAACGCCAAGGACTATTACGGCACCGGCATCACCGTGCAGGTCCTGCTCATCCTGTCGGGGAACTACGTCGCGGTCTGACGTAACTCGCGTGAAGGCCCCCTTCCCTCGGCTCAGCCGCGTGAAGGGGGCCTTCACGCGCGAACCTTGCTGATCGCCACATGCGCCCCGCCTGCATCAGCAGTCACAACGGCTGCGCGTGAAGGACCCCTTCCCTCGGCTCAGCCGAGGAAACTCGACCTTCACACCTTCCCGAAGTACATGAAGGCCCCCTCATGTACTTCAGGTGGGCAAGGTGCGGGTGGTCGTGGAAGCCGCGCGAAACGGACATCCATCGGACAGGATTTCAACTGCGAGTTGACCCCTTCAACACCCAGTTGTAGCGTCGGCGACCACCTGAAGCCCCCGTGGAGGTCCGTCATGCCGTCGACGCCGCTCACCCTGACCCGAACCTGGCGCCTGGCCGTGCTCACCGGCCTGGCCGCGCTCGTCACCGCGGCCTGCGGCGGCGGGCCCGACGGAGCCGGCGGCCAGGAACCCGCGGCCCCGGGCGCTCCCGCCGCGATCCCGGACACGGCCGCGCTGATCGAGTCCGTCCAGAAGGACGCAGCCGTCGCCGGCACCCTGCCCGCGAAGTACGCGCAGGCCGGGATGCTGCATCTGGCCTCGAACCTGCAGTCCGCGCCCAACAACTTCTACGCCGCCGACGGCAAGACCCCGATCGGCTACGAGGTCGACCTCGCCAAGGCCATCGGCAAGAAGCTGGGCGTCACCGTGCACCACCAGGACATGGCGTTCGGTTCGCTGATCACCAGCCTCCAGTCCGGCCGCGTCGATCTCACGATGGCCGCGATGAACGACACCAAGACCCGCCAGGCGCAGATCGATTTCGTCGACTACTTCTCGTCCGGCATCACGATCATGGTCCGCAAGGGCAATCCCGACCAGATCTCCGGCCCGGACACGTTGTGCGGCAAGAACGTCGCGGTGGTCCAGGGGACGAGCCACCAGAAGTTCGCCGAAGAACAGAACGGCAAATGCGCGCAGGCCGGCCAGCCCGCCCTGACCGTGACCGCGACCGATTCCGACACCCAGAACCAGAACCAGCTCCGCACCGGCCGGGTCGCCGCCATCCTCAACGACCTGCCCAGCGCGGTGTACATCTCGCGGACCGCGGGCGAGGGCAAGTTCTTCGAGGTCGTCCCCGGCGAGCCGATCAACGGCGGGCCGTACGGGATCGGGGTCAACAAGGACAACAAGCCGCTCGCGGAGTCGATCCAGAAGGCGCTGCGGTCGCTGATCGCCGACGGTGGCTACGGCAAGATCCTCCAGGCCTGGGGCGTCGAGCAGGGCGCGGTCAAGGAGGCGAAGCTCAATGGCGGGAGCTGAAGCGCTGCCGATCGTCCGGCTGAAGCACTGGGGCCGCTGGGTCAGTGCCGTCGTCATCCTCGCGCTGCTGGTGCTGCTCGGGATCGCGCTCGCGAACGCGCAGATCCAATGGGATTCGGTCCCGGAGTTCCTGTGGTACCGGGTGATGGCGGTCGGCCTGCTCAACACCGTGCTGCTCGCGGTGATCGCGCAGGGTTCGGCGATCGTCATCGGGATCGTGATCGCCCTGATGCGCCGCTCGGCGAATCCGGTGGCGCGCTGGTTCGCGGCGGGCTACATCTGGCTGTTCCGCGGGCTTCCGGTGCTGCTGCAGATCCTGATCTGGTACAACCTGGCGCTGGTCTTCGAGTTCATCTCGATCCCGCTCCCCTTCGGCGGCCACCTGCTGCACGAGCAGACCAACGTGCTGATCACCGCGTTCACCGCCGCGTTGCTCGGCCTGGCGCTGAACGAAAGCGCGTACATGGCGGAGATCGTCCGCGCCGGGCTGAACAGTGTCGACAGTGGACAGACCGAGGCGGCGAAGTCGATCGGGATGTCGCCGGGCGCGACGCTGCGCCGCGTGGTGCTGCCACAGGCGATGCGGGTGATCATCCCGCCGACGGGCAACGACTTCATCAACATGCTCAAGGGGACGTCGATGGCATCGGTGATCGGCGTGACCGAACTGATCCATGCCGCCAACAACATCTCGTCCAACAACCTGCTGGTGATGGAGACCCTGCTGGCGGCCGCGGTCTGGTACATGGTCGTGGTGACCGTCGCCGGGGTCGGGCAGCACTATCTGGAGCGCGCCTTCGACGCGGAGGACCGGTCGAAGAGCCCGTTCTCCCGTGCGGCCAAGGCCCTGCGCACCGCGCCACTGGTGAGGAGTGAACGTGTCTGAGCCACTACTCAAGGCCGTCGGCGTCCGCAAGAGCTACGGCCACACCGAGGTGCTGGGCGGGATCGACCTCGAAGTCCACAAAGGACAGGTGGTCTGCCTGCTCGGCCCGTCGGGCGCGGGGAAGAGCACCTTTCTGCGCTGTGTCAACCATCTGGAGACGATCGACGCCGGACAGGTCTGGGTGGACGGCGAGCCGATCGGTTTCCGGCTCCGCAACGGCAAACTGTACGAACTGAAGGAACGCGAAGTCGCCCGGCAGCGGCGCGACATCGGCATGGTGTTCCAGCGGTTCAACCTGTTCGGCCACCGGACGGCGCTGCAGAACGTCGTAGAGGGGCCGGTGCGGGTGCTCGGTGTCCCCATGGAAGAGGCCCGCCAGCAGGCACTCGACCTGCTCGACAGGGTCGGCCTCGCGCACCGCGCCGACGCCTACCCGGCGCAGCTGTCGGGCGGGCAGCAGCAGCGGGTGGCGATCGCCCGGTCGCTGGCGATGAAACCGAAGCTGATGCTGTTCGACGAGCCGACGTCGGCGCTCGACCCGGAACTCGTGGGCGAGGTGCTGGCGGTGATGGGTACGTTGGCCGCGGAGGGGATGACGATGGTCGTGGTGACGCACGAGATGGGGTTCGCGGCCGAGGCCGCGGACGAGGTAGTGTTCATGGCCGACGGCATGGTCGTCGAGACCGGGCCGCCGGGGGAGATCCTGAGCGCCCCGAAGCACGAGCGGACCAAGCAGTTCCTGGCCAGGGTCCTCGCATGACGCGGATCTCCCCGCGGTACCTGCTGCAGTTCGACGAACCGGCCGGCTACCTCGACTTCGCGCGGTTCGGTCCGCCGTCGCACGTCGTGCTCGACACGACGGCGAGCCTGCTCGACGCCTCGACCAAGGCCGGTCCGTCCACTGTGGACGACCTGATGCGGCAGGAGACCAGGGCCAAGGCCGCCGCGGCGCGGCTTTCGGGCAGCGACACCGACCATACGGTGCTGTTGCCGCACACCAGTCTCGGGTTGTTCCAGGCGGCGTTCAACGCGCCGGGTGGCGAGGCGCTGGTGTCGGCGGCGGAGTTCCCGGCCAACACCTACCCGTGGGCGCGCGCCGAACAGGCCGGACGGCTGACCGTGCGGCGGCTGCCGCTCGGGAACGTCACGGCGGACGCGGTCAAGGCGGCGCTGACGCCGGAGACTTCGCTGGTCAGCGTGAGCGCGGTCGACTTCCGTACCGGGTACCGGGCGGACCTCGCCGCGATCCGCGAGGTGGTGGGGGACCGGCTGCTCGTGGTCGACGGGATCCAGGGCTTCGGGGTGACCGAGGCGCCGTGGGAGGTCGCGGACGTGCTCGTCGTCGGCGGCCAGAAATGGCTGCGGGCGGGCTGGGGCACCGGTTTCGCCGTGCTGTCCGACCGTGCGCTGGAGCGGATGGAACCGATCCTGTCCGGCTGGACCGGCGCCCGCGATCCCGGCCTGTTCGACGACGAGATCCATCCGGCCGACGAGACCGCGGCCTCGTGGTCGATCTCGAATCTGAGCCCGATCACGTCGGGCGCGTTCGCGGTCGCGCTGGAGCTGGTCGAGGAAGCGGGCGTCGGGGCCATCGCCGGACGGATCGCCGACCGGGTCGGCGAACTCGAAGAGGCCGTGAAATCCGTTGGCGGGGAGGTGGTTTCGGCCGTCGACCGGCGGGCGGGGATCCTCGCCTTCAGCCTGCCGGGGCACGCGGCCGAACAGGTGGGTTCCGCCCTGGCGAACGCCGGGATCGCCGCGACCGTGCGGCCGGAACACGTCCGGCTGTCGCCGCACGCGTCGACTCCGGCGAGCGCGGCGGAACAGGTGCGTTCGGTGTTGGCGCGGCTGAAGAAGCCGGTCACGGTGGTCTCCGGTGTTCCCGCGGTGGGGGTGGCGTCGAGTGACCTGCTCACCGCGCTCGTCCCGGCGGTGCACGCGCTCGCGGCGATGCTGGGGCCGGGCAACGAAGTCCTGCTGCACGACTTGAGCAGGCTGCCGGACTCGATCGTCGCCATCGCGGGCGACCTCACCGGCCGGACGGTCGGCGGGCCGATGACGGATCTGCTCCTGGGCCTGGTCCGCCGTGGCACCACGCAGGACCTGACGAACTACGAGACCCACGGCCCCGACGGGCGCGCGATCCGGTCTTCGACGCTGTTCCTGCGGGACGCCGACGGCGTCGCGATCGGCTGCCTGTGCGTCAACCGGCTGTCCGACGGCGCGCCGCAGGCCAACGGGCACGAACCCGAGACGTTCCCGCCCGACGTCGACAGCCTGCAGCGGTTCCTGGTCGGGCGCGCGGTGGCGAAGGCCGGGATCCCGGTGGACCTGATGAAGAAGCGGCACAAGGCGGCCGTGGTCCGGGAACTGGACGAGGCGGGGTTCTTCCTCATCAAGGACTCGGTGGACCACCTCGCCGGGGAACTCGACGTCACGCGCTACACGATCTACAACTACCTGAACGAGATCCGGGGCACCTGACGCGCGTGCTATGAACGGTCCGTTCCTTGCAAAATTTGCAAGGAACGGACCGTTCATAGCAGTGGGGGGCTACGGGAGGAAGGACTCCACGGCGTCGGCGGCCCGCTCGATCCCCCCGTTCCCGCGCGTCTCGGCCCGCACCTCGGCCAGCCGCGCGGCCACCTCGGGCGACCCGGCGACCCGCTCGACGGCGGCCCGCAGCGTCGAAGCCGTCACCTCGTCGGCCGGAAGCTGCTCACCGACACCGAGTTCCGCCAGTTTCGCGGCGTTGCCGAAGCCGTCGGTGGCCAGCGGGATCGCGACGGTCGGCACGCCGTACCACAGCGATTCCGTGCTGCCGCCCATACCGGCGTGCGTGATGAACGCCGACGCGGCCTCCAGCACCGCGAGTTGCGGCACGAACCGATGGACCTCGATGTGCTCGGGCAGCGGCCCGAGCGCGGCCGGATCGGTCTGGCCGATGGAGATGACCACGTGCCAGTCCGAGTCGCGGAACCCGTCCACGCAGGCGCGGAACAGCTCGATCTGGTCGGTGAACGCCGTGCCCAGCGACATCAGGAGGACCTTCCGGCCGCTCGACGGCGGGGTCCAGCTCCGGTCGGCGAGGCGTTCCGGGTCCAGCGCCGGGCCGACGAACCGGACCGACGACGGCACGCGTTCGACGTTCGGCTGCATCGCCTTCGGCAGCAGCGCGAGCACCTGCTCCGGATGGGAGATCCAGTCCCAGGCGTCGGCCTCGATGCCGTTCTCGTTCAGCCAGCCGGTGAACGTGGCGAAATAGTCCTTTCCGGACGGTGAGGTCCGGATCGCGGTCAGTATCTCGCCCATGTCCTCTTCATAGCCCTCCCAGGCGACATACGTCGGGGAAAGCTGCACCGCCGGAACGCCGTAGCGCCTGGCCAGCAGCGGTGCCGGAAGCCCGCCGATGTCGTAGAGCAGCAGGTCCGGGCGGTTGTCGTCGTAGAAATCGGTGAGCACCGGCATCGCCTGGATGCCCTCGTCGAGGAAGACCCGCATCTGCGACGCCGGATCCTCCGGCCACGCCGCCTGATCGCCGAGCGGGAGGATCGACGGGTGCGCGACGACCTCGGCCCCGGTCGGCTCGATCAACCCGGTGAGCGGCTCGCCCACGGCGTAGCTGACCCGGTGCCCGCGAGCGACCAGCTCACGGATGATCGCCAGCGAGGGATAGATGTGGCTCGGCGCGGTGGAGCCGATCATGGCGATGTGCTGGTTCTGCATGATGTCCTGTCTGAATTCGTGAGGGAACGTCAGACGGCGCGCAGAAAGGGGGCCTCCCGATCGCGGGAGGCCCGGCGGTCACGCCGTCTCAGGCGGTGCGCATGCGGATGAAGTAGATCATGATCGGCAGCCTAGCGATCCCCGCGAGGCCGCCCAACCGATTAACGGGTTGCCCGGTTTGCCGCGATCGGGACCCGCCGTTGGTAGGGACCTTCGCCGGAAGGCTTCCGCAGGTCATGGACGTGGATAGGGTTTCGGGGCTTTCACCTTTGGAGGGAAAGGGAGAAACCTTGAGACGTGTGCTCATCACCGCGCTGGCCGTCGCCACGCTCGCGTCGGTCGCGGTGACCGCGCCCGCCGTCGCCGCGGAAGAGACGCAACCCGCCGAGACGATCACCTGGGGCGCCTGTACCGACCAGACGTTGATCAACGCGGGCGCCGAATGCGGTTACCTGCCCGTTCCACTGGACTATTCGAGGCCCCGCGGCGAGAAGATCCAGCTCGCGCTCAGCCGCGTCAAGCACAAGACACCCGAGGCGCAATACCAGGGCGTCATGCTCACCAACCCCGGCGGCCCCGGCGGTTCCGGGCTGCTGCTCGCCACCCGCGGCACCCGCGTGCCGAACCGCGCGGGCGACGCCTACGACTGGGTCGGCTTCGACCCGCGCGGCGTCGGCTCCAGCAAGCCCGCGCTTTCCTGCATCCCGGACTACATGGACTACAACCGGCCGAACTACGTGCCGACGACGAGGCAGCTGGAGAAGACCTGGCTGCAGCGCTCGAAGTCCTACGCCGACGCGTGCGCGGCGAAGAACAGCCGCGCGCTGCTGGAGAACATCAAGACGACCGACACGGTCAAGGACATGGAGAGTATCCGCAAGGCGCTCCGCGTGGAGCAGCTGAACTTCTACGGGTACTCCTACGGCACCTACCTCGGCCAGGTGTACGGGACGCTGTTCCCGCAGCACGTCCGGCGGATGGTCCTCGATTCCACTGTGGACCCTCGTAACGTCTGGTACCAGGCGAACCTGAACCAGGACGTGGCCTTCGACGTCAACCTGAACATCTGGTTCGGCTGGGTCGCGCAGCACGACGCCGTCTATCACCTCGGCAAGACGCAGGCCGCGGTGAAGCAGGTCTTCGACGAGCAGCTGAAGAAGCTGGCGGCGGTGCCGGCGGGCGGCTACATCGGGCCGGACGAGTTCCTCGACGTCTTCCAGCAGGCGTCGTACTACCAGCTGCGGTGGACGCTGCTCGGTGACGCGCTCGCGAAGTTCGTCAACCAGGGTGACTGGCAGACGATGAAGGGTCTGTTCGAGGCCTTCGGAGGCCGCGGCGACGACAACGGGTACGCCGTCTACCTCGCCGTCCAGTGTACGGACGTGAAGTGGCCGCCGAGCTGGCAGCAGTGGAAGCGCGACAACTGGCGCACGTACCAGAAGGCGCCGTACTTCACCTGGCAGAACGCCTGGTTCAACGCGCCGTGCCTGTACTGGCCCGCGAAACCTGCCAAGCCGGTGAAGGTCGACGGCTCGAAGGTGCCGAGCGTGCTGATGATCGGTGAGACGCTCGACGCGGCGACGCCGTACGAGGGCAGCCTCGAAGTGCGTAGCCGGTTCCCGGGTGCCCGCTTGATCGGCGAGCCGGGCGGCACGAGCCACGCCATCACCCCGCGCGGAAACGCTTGCGTCGACAACCGGATCGCCGACTACCTGGCGACCGGGGCTCTGCCCGACCGCAAGCCGGGGCGCACGGCCGACGTCGAATGCGCGCCGCTGCCGCTCCCGGTGCCGCCCCCGGCACCCGCTTCGGCCCCCGACGCGGCACTCTCCCGGGTGCCTGCCTAAGCAAGTACGTGAAGGCCCCCTTCACTGCGCTAGACGCAATGAAGGGGGCCTTCACGTACTTCTGGGGTTTCCGCAGCAGGGGACTTTGTGTTACAAAGTGCGAGTGAGCTTTGTAGTTCAGAGTGCTCGAAGGGGGAAAGTCATGGCGGACGCGTTCAGCCTCGAAGGGCTGGTCAAGCGCTTCGGCGACGTCCTGGCCGTCGACGACGTCGGCGTGCGGGCCGCACCGGGGGAGGTGGTGGCGCTGCTCGGGCCGAACGGCGCGGGCAAATCGACCACCATCGACATGCTGCTGGGCCTGAGCAGGCCGGACGCCGGCCAGGTCCGGGTCGCCGGGCTCACCGCGGCCGAGGCGATGGACCGGGGGATGGTCGGCGCGATGGCGCAGAACGGGACGCTGCTGCGGGACGCCACGGTCGCCGAACTCGTCGGCCTGTTCGCCTCCCTGCACCGGAAGCCGCTGCCGGTCCGCGAGGTGCTCAAGCGGGCGGGCGTCACCGAATACGCGAACCGCCGCTGCGGCAAGCTTTCCGGCGGCGAGCAGCAGCGGGTGCGGTTCGCGCTCGCGCTGGTCGGCGATCCGGACCTGCTGGTGCTCGACGAGCCGACCGCGGCCATGGACGTCGACGGGCGCCGTCGCTTCTGGGCGTCGATGCGCGAGTACACCGAGACCGGCCGCACGGTCCTCTTCGCGACGCATTACCTCGCCGAGGCCGAGGACTACGCGGACCGTGTCGTGCTGATGCGGCACGGCCGCGTCGTCGCGGACGGTCCGGTCGGCGAGGTCCGGGCCGCGGTCGCCGGACGCGTACTGCGTGCCGTCGTCCCGGACGCCACCGAAGCCACGCTCGCCGCACTGCCCGGAGTGTCGCGAGCCGTGCTGCGCGCCGGCCACGCGGAACTGAGCTGTGCCGACTCCGACGCCGCCATCCGCGGGCTGCTGCGCGAGTTCCCGCTCGCCGCGAACATCGAAATCACCGCCGTGGGACTTGAAGAAGCCTTCATCGCGCTGACCGCCGACGAGGCCGAAGGAGCCGTGAGATGAACCTGAACTACCTGGCGCTGGAGATCAAGCGCATCGTCCGGAGCCCGCAGTTCGCGTTGTTCACCATCGGTATGCCGCTGGCGATGTTCCTGTTGTTCGGCGGGATCTTCGGCGCCCGCGACATCGCTCCCGGTATCTCGACCGCGACGGTGACCATGGTGAACATGGCCGCGTACGGCGCCATGACCGCCGCGCTGTTCACCGGGACCCGCGTCGCCACCGAGCGCACCGACGGCTGGCAGCGCACCCTGCGGCTGACACCGATGCGGGCACCGGGCTATCTGATGGTCAAGGTGTCGGCGGGGTTGTTCGTCGCGTTGCCCGTGCTGCTGGTGATCTTCGCGGCCGGGATGATCCGCGGTATCCGGCTCGAAACCGGCCAGTGGCTGACGATCTTCGGCACCCTCTGGCTCGGGACGCTGCCCTTCGCGGTGCTGGGCCTGATGATCGGCCTGTTCGGCAAGGGTGACACCGTCCAGGCCGTGACCGGTGCGCTGATGCTGCCGCTGGGCATGTTCGGCGGCCTGTGGATCCCGCTGCAGGTCCTGCCCGGCTGGATGAACACGGCCGGGCAGCTCATGCCGACGTACTGGCTCGGCGAGATCGGCCGTGCTCCGGTGCTCGGCGGCGGGGGTACGCCGACCGCCGTGGGAGTACTCGCGGCGTGGCTGGTGATTCCCGCGCTCGTGGTGATGGCGAGGTTCCGGCTCGACACGGCGAGACTGTGAACGCGTGTTAGTTTTCCGAGGTGGTGGAGGATGACCGGGACGGCGACGAGCGGCCGATGACGCCCGAGGAGTCGCTGGCGCTCATCGCCACGCAGTCGGAGAAGACCCGGCGCGAGATCGGGCCGAATCCGGCGGTGCTGCTGGCCGTCTGGGGACTGGTGTGGCTGTTCGGTTTCGGGCTGATCTACGTCTCCGCCCCGCCGACCGCGCTGATGCCGCTGTGGGTCGCCGCCGTGATCACCGTCGTCGGCTTCGCCGGGGCCATGGTGTATTCGGCGATCTACGGCATCCGCGCGGGCCGCGGTGTACACGGCCCGTCCCGGCTCGTCGGGGCGATGTACGGCTGGAGCTGGATGATCGCGTTCGGCGGGCTGACGGTGGTGAACACCGCGCTGATCCGCCTCGGCCTCGACACCGAGCTGATCCCGTTGCTGTGGTCCGGCACCGCGCTCATGCTGACCGGTCTGATGTACCTCGCCGGCGGAATGCTGTGGCAGAGCCGATTGCAGTACGGCCTCGGCGTGTGGATCATCGCCTGCGGCGCGGCGAGCGTGCTGGCCGGGGGACCGTACAACTTCCTCGTGCTGAGCCTCGCGGGTGGCGGTGGCTTCCTGGTGGCGTCGCTGGTGTTCCTGGTGCGGGCGCGATGAGCGAAGACGGGTTGCCCCAGCTCGACCCGGTGATCCACGCGCAGGCGCGATTGCGGGTCACCGTGGCGCTGTCGAGCCTGGGGCCGGGGGACAGCATCACTTTCCCGCGGCTGCAGCAATTGCTGGACATGACGCCGGGCAACCTGTCGACCCATCTGCGCAAACTCGAGGACGCCGGCTACGTCGGGATCACGAAGGCGTTCGAGCACCGGACGCCGGTGACGCTCGTCGAGCTGACCACCCGTGGGCGGGCCGCGTTCGAGGAGTACACGAAGGCCCTGCATCGTCTTCTCGAGGTGCCGGGCGATGGGCGGGCATGACCGGTGGGTCATCCACCTGGACATGGACGCGTTCTACGCCTCCTGTGAACAGCTGACCCGGCCGACCCTGGCGCGGCGTCCGGTGCTGGTCGGCGGCGCGGGGCCGCGCGGCGTGGTCGCCGGGGCGAGCTACCAGGCGCGCGAACACGGGATCAAGTCGGCGATGCCGATGTCGCAGGCCCGGCGGCTGCTGCCGCCCAACGGGGTGATCCTGCCGCCGCGGTTCAAACTGTACGAACTGCTGAGCACCCAGGTTTTCGACCTCGTCGCCACATATGCGCCCGTGCTGGAACGGATCTCCTTGGACGAGGCCTTCGCGGAACCGCCTTCCCTCGCCGGTGCCTCCTCCGACGAAGTGCGGGAGTTCGGCGCGCGTCTGCGGGAGCACATCCGGTCGGAAATCGGCCTGGTGGCGTCGATCGGGGCGGCGTCGGGAAAGCAGGTCGCGAAGGTCGCGTCGGATCTGGCGAAACCGGACGGGCTGCTCGTCGTCGACCAGGGCACCGAACGCGATTTCCTCGCGCCGCTGCCGACCAGGGTGCTGTGGGGGATCGGCCCGGTGGCGGAAGGGAAACTGCGGGCGATCGGCGTCCGGACGCTCGGCCAGCTGACCGCGCTCTCCGACGCCGACGCGGTGTCCACTTTGGGCAGTGTGGTCGGGCGGGACCTGCGGCGGCTGGCCACCGGCGTCGACGACCGGCCGGTGTCCGACCGCGCGGAACTCAAGCAGGTCAGCGCCGAAACGACGTTCGACCGGGACCTGATCGACCTGGCGAGCCTGCGGCGTGAGGTCCGCGACCTCGCCGTGCACGCGCACCGGCGTCTCGTCAACGCCGAACGGGTCGCGCGGACGGTGGTGGTGAAGCTGCGGCACACCGATTTCAGTACCGTGACGCGTTCGGAGACGATGGCTTCGCCCACCGACGAATTCGACCAGCTCGCCGCGATGGCGGAACGCCTGCTGATCGATCCGACGGAGTTCGGCGGGGTGCGGCTGGCCGGGGTCGCGTTCTCCGGGCTTTCGGTGCCGCATCAGGATCCGCTGTTCACCCTGTCCGTTCCGGCCGCCGAGACACCCTTGGTCGAACGGGCCCCCGCGCCGGTGGCCGTGGTGTCGTCGAGCTGGCGGCCCGGGGACGACGTCGTGCACGAGGTGCACGGAACCGGGTGGGTGCAGGGCGCCGGGCACGGGCGGGTGACCGTCCGGTTCGAGACGCGCACCAGCGGGCCGGGGGTGGCGCGGACCTTTCCGCAGGAGGATCCGGCGCTGCGCCGGGGCGAGCCCGGCGACTGCCTGGCCTGAGGGGCGTGTGCTCGAACGCGTAACTCGCGTGATTGGAGACGTATCTCGCGTGATTGGAGGGCGATCACGGTGTGCGGCCTCTGATCACGTGAGGTCGCTCCGGGTCAGAAGCGGCAGACCGTCACGAAGTTCGCGCTGGTCACCTTCACGTCGCGCGGGCAGGTGCGGAAGCCGAAGACGCACCAGTTCCCGTCGTCGCCTTCGACCAGCAGCGCGCCGTACGCGCGTTTCTCGTTCCGCTGGTCGTTCAGGACAGCCATCGCGGCCTGTCCCTTCTGGTCCACACTGCCGACGGTGACCGGCGTTTCGCCGGAGACCAGCTCGTCCGGCGCGGCCGGCTTGTCCGGCGTGCGCGGGCAGGTCATGGCCAGCAGCGCGGGATTGTCGCCGTCGGTCATCGCGTCGGCGATCGCGCCCGCGGTGCCTTCCGCCGTGGTTCTGTCGGCCGACGATCCACAGGCCGCGGTCAGCCAGAACGCGGCGACGACGAAAACGATCAGGCCGAACCGGGAGCGCGCGGTCATGGCGGGGATACTCCGCGATCAGGCGTGACGCTGTCCAGTGACCGGCCGTAAGGCAGGATGGAGAGACCTTCACCCGATCGAGGGAACCGATGTTCAGCTCCCGTGCCCGTCAGACCACCGCCGTCCTCGGCGCCGCCCTCCTGCTCGCGGCGTGTAGCAGCGCTTCCGAGCAGCAGCCACCGCCCGCGACGTCCGATGCGCCGGCGTCGAGCCAGGCGCCGGACGGGTCGTTCACCGTGGTCGCGACCGGTGACGTGCTGATCCACCCCGCGCTGACCGACCAGGCGATGGAGGACGGCAGCGGCAAGATCGACTACCGGCCCCTGCTGGCCGGGATCAAACCGCTCATCTCCGGGGCCGACCTCGGCATCTGTCATCTCGAGACCCCGCTCGCGCCGAAGGGCGGGCCGTACAGCGGCTACCCGTCGTTCAGCGCCCCGCCCGAGATCGTCGACGCGCTCAAGGACACCGGGTACGACACCTGTTCGACCGCGTCCAACCACACGATCGACCAGGGGGTCGACGGCGCGACCAGGACGCTGGACAAACTCGACGAGGCCGGGATCAAGCACACCGGTTCGGCCCGTTCGGCCGAAGAGGCGAAGAAACCGCTGATCGTCGACGTCAACGGCGTCAAGGTCGCCCAGATCTCCTTCTCCTACGGTTTCAACGGGATCAAGGTGCCCGCGGGCAAACCCTGGCTGGTCAACCAGATCGACGCCGAAGACGTGATCGCCGAGGCCAAGGCCGCGCGGAAGGCGGGCGCGCAGGTCGTCCTCGCGAGCCTGCACTGGGGCACCGAATACCAGCACGATCCGACCGCCGAACAGCGCACGCTGGCGAAGAAACTCCTCGGTGACGACTCGATCGACCTGATCATCGGCCATCACGCGCACGTCGTGCAGCCCTTCGAACAGATCGGCGGCAAATGGGTCGCCTACGGTCTCGGCAACAGCGTCGCCCGCCATTCGGAGCCGAAGGGCTCGACCGAACAGGGCGCGGCCGCGCGGTTCCGGTTCGTGCGGGACGGCGAACGCTGGAAGGTCGACAGGGCCGAATACGTCCCGACGCTGGTCCAGCTCGGCCCGCCGATCCGCCTGCTCGACCTGACCGCGGGCCAGGCCGGGAACGCCGGCGCCGAAGCGCTCAAGGCCACCGACGAAGTCGTCCTCAGCCGTGGTGCCGCGGACAAGGGCTTGACCCGCCCCGGTCGCTGACCTGAGGGGACAGGGGTGGGCTCTTCCCCGCCCACCCCTGCCTTACCGCGCCCGCCTTCAATACCGTCGCCGCACCACCAGTTTCGCGAGGGCCGCGAGCTCGGCGCCTGGGCGGGGCACCGGGTTCGAGACGGCGAGATGGTGCAGCGCGCCGGTCAGGAGCGCGTCGGCCTGCTCCTGACTCCACGCCCGGCCGCCCGCGCGTTCCACCAGCGACGCCGCGTGGGGCAATTCCGCGGTGTCGAGGTTTTCCTTGCGGTACAAGGCATCCAGTTCTCGACCGGCGTCCGTCCCCGAGTGGAGCGCGGCCACCACCGGCAGGGACTTCTTCCGGTTGGACAGATCCGAGTGGACCGGTTTCCCGGTCACCGCCGGATCGCCCCAGATCCCGAGGAGATCGTCGATGTGCTGGAACGCCAGCCCGAGTGCCCTCCCGTACTCGGTCAGCCGGTCGACCTGATCCTGCCTCCCTTCCCCGGCCAGCGCCCCGAGCGTGCACGACGCCCCGAGCAACGCGCCGGTCTTCCCTTCGGCCATGCGCACGCATTCGGCGGTGTCGACGTCGCCGCGTTCCTCGAACTTCAGATCGGCGCTCTGGCCCTCCAGTAGATCGATCACGGCGGTGCTGAGCACCCGCAGCGCGGTCTGCCCGAACGGGGCGAGCACCTCGAAAGCCCGGCACAGCAGGGCGTCGCCGGCGAGGATCGCCGCGCCGGTGCCGAAAACGGTCCAGGCCGTCGGCCGGTGCCGCCGAGTGGTGTCCGAGTCCATCACGTCGTCGTGCAGCAGGGAGAAGTTGTGCACCAGTTCCACCGCGACACCCACCGGGACGGCGATCTCGGCGCGCCCGCCGACCGCCCGTGCCGACAACAGCGCGAGCGCCGGCCGCAAGGCCTTCCCACTGTCCGAAGTGGACGGATGGCCGTGTTCGTCCCACCAGCCGAAGTGATAGCCGGCGATGAGCCGCATCGATTCGGGCAGGCCGTCGACCGCTTCGCGTAGTGCCGGGTCGAGCAGATTCCGGCTCCAGGTCAGCACTTCGCCGGCGGGCCGGGCTCCGGATTGGATCTCGGTTGTCGTCAACGGACTCCCTTTCGGTCGACCCGGTGAACCGCTGTTTTCCGCAATTCGTGGATACCCATTCGAGCGGGGCGGGCGCAAAGTCAACATAGCAAGGGGTAATGCCCGGACGAACAACTCGATCGGGTCTACGGAGAGGTTCACCTGTTTGCCGGACCGCCCCGGACGCGTGGCCGTGAGCGGCCGTTCGGGTGCCGCGGCCACGGGGAATGCCGGTCAGCGGCGAGGCTGGTGACTTCTCGTGGTGGCCGCTCACTCGGTCGTGAAGCCGCGCTCTCCGACCGGTGACGCCCCTTTCCGGCGTGTGTCGAAAATTGTTTCGAGTGCTGAGAAATTGGGCCGAGCCGGTGATGCTCCGCCGAGCTTCGTCCGCCGCTGGTATGAATTGATTCAACCGGTCTTTTCCGCTCGTGGAAGCGTGAACTAGTTTCAGCAGTCTCCGCCTGGAAGGACTCGAATGGGTATTTACCTGACCGGTATCGCCTGGGTTGTCGGCGCGGCGGCCCTCGCGGGTTTCGTCGGCTATCTCGTCCGCAGGTTCGGCTGGGACGAGGGACGGCCCGACAACAACGACGCCGCCGGCCAGGTGTTCACCATCGTCGGCGGGCTGCACGCCGTCCTGGTCGCGTTCATCCTGATCTCGCTCTTCGACTCCGCGACCGCGGCGCGCGAGGGCTCGTACCACGAGGCGGACAGCCTGGTCGCCGCCGTCTGGGCCGCCGACTCGCTGGGGACCGAGGTCAAGGACGAGGTGCGGAAGCTGAGCGCGGAGTACATCACCACGGTCGAAAAGAAGGAATGGCCGCTGATGGCGAGTGGTCAGACGAGCCTTCCCGATCTCGGCTGGTCACAGCTCGACAGGTTGCGCAAGGCGGTGGACAAGGCCCCGTCGGACGACGACTGGTTCCGTGAACGCAAGACCGAGGCGACCACCCAGCTCTGGCAGGTCTACGAGGCCCGGCAGGACCGGCTCAACGCGGTCGTCGGCGGCCGGGTCGGCGGTGTCGTCTGGTTCGCGCTCATCCTCGGCAGCCTCGTCTCGGCGCTGCTGCCCAACCTGTTCGGCGGTACCCGGCTGGCCGCGCATCTCGTGATCGTGTCCACGCTGGCCGGTACGGTCACGTTGCTGCTGTTCGCGATCTACCAGCTGCAGAACCCGTTCGGTGGTGGGGTGCGGATCCCGCCGGACGCGTTCACCTCCGCGCTGGCGAGGATTTCCTGAGCCGGTGAGCACAGTGGACCGGCTGACGCGGACGGCGGCGACGGTGGCCGTCGCCGGTCTGGTGGGGGCGTCGGCACTGCTGGCTCCGATGGCCGCGCGCGCCGCCGAGTCGTGCCTGGTGGTGCAGGCGGAGACCGGGTCGCACGGGAAGTCGAAGCTGCGCTGGCTCGACGTGGGATCGGGGGCCACTTCGCGGGTGACCGAGCCGGGCTATCGGCTCAACGCGCTCGGTTACTCCGCGACGCGGAACCTCGTCTACGGCGTCGCGGAAGGACTCGGCCGGGGCGCGCACGCGGTGACGATCGACCGTGACGGGAAGACCCGGGACCTCGGGCCGATCACCCGCGCGGGCAACCGGCTGCCGTTGTGGAGCCCCGTCGCCGGGGTGACCGCCGGCGCGATCGGCGGGAATTCCTGGTACCTGCTCAGGAACGGCACACTGTACACAGTGGACTTGTCGCCGGGGGACCGGTATCTGCGGATCGTCAGGACGGTGTTCCTGCGGCCGATCACGCTCGCGCACGACGTCAACGATTTCGCGTACCACAACGGATTGCTCTACGGCGTGTCCACCACCTGGCGCGGGAAGGGCGCCGTGATCACCATCGATCCGGCGTCCGGCAAGGTCCGTGAAGCCGAGGACGCGCGTTTCCCGCCCGCCGACGTCTACGGCTCCGTCGTGCTCGGCCGCGACGGCGCCCTGTACGCGATGGCGAACCGGATCGGCGGCCGTAGCGTGCTCTACCGCCACGACCGGAGCGGGCAGGTGACCGTGGTGCGTTCGGGCCCGCCGCTGGCGGGTTCGGACGCCGCGGGTTGTCTCACCGCGCCGGAGCCGCCGAAACCGGAACCGCCCAAACCGACTCCGACACCCACGCCGACACCCACGCCGACACCCACGCCCACCAGGACCCCGTCTTCCACGCCCTCGCCCAGTCCGTCTCCTTCGCCGAGCCCCAGTTCCTCGCCGACGCCGACGCCGACGCCGACGCCGACGCCGACCCCGACGCCGTCGTCGAGCCCGGCGCCTGCTCCCGCGCCTCAGGTGATCCCGCCGCCCGCTCCCGTGCCGAAGCCGTCTCGTTCGGCCGCGCCCAGGGAGCGGAAGGAGGCGGCGGAGACCGATTCCCTTGCCCGCACCAAAGAGAAGCGGCGGTGGGGATTGACCGCGCTGGTGCTGATCCTGGGCGGTGGCGCGGCGGCGGGTGCCGTCCGGCGGGCCCGGTGAGTCAGTACTTGAACTGGTCCACGTTCTCGCGCGTGATGAGCAGCGGGTCACCGAGGAGCACGGTCTTCGTGCCCTCCTCGTACTTGATCGCGGGGAGTTCGAGGTTGACCTTGTTCGACGGGCCGAGCCGTTTGCCCTCGGCGATCTGCTTGCCTGCCCACGCGGTGAGGTAACCGAGCGATTCGACGTTCCACAGCACCGACAGCGACGCGGAACCGTCCAGGAGATACGGCTTGATCGCCTGCGGCGTCCCGACGCCGACGGTGAAGACGCGGCCGATCTTCTGCTGCGACCGCACCGCCTCGGCGACCCCGGGCGCGGACGTCGTGCACTCGCCGACCAGGCCGGTGAGGTCCGGGTACTTGGCCATCAGCTCCTTGGCCAGCGCGGTGGCGTTGTCCTTGTCCTCGCCGGCGTAGACCGTCTCGACGAGCTGAGCATGGGGGTACTCCGTAGCGGTATACGCACGCTGGACGGCGATCCACGCGTTGAGGTTCTCGGCGGTCTTGCCACAGGAGACGATCGCGTACTTGCCCGCGTTCCCCATCTTCTTCATCAGGGCGTCGGTGAGCGCCTTGCCGATGCCCTCCGGGGTCGCCTGATTGACGAAGAGCTCGCGGTCGGTGCCCGGCGCGTCGGTGTCCGAAGTGATCACATGGACGCCCTTGGTCCGCGCCTCGGTGATCGCGGGGGCGATCGCCCTCGGATCGTTCGGCGCGATCGCGATGACGTCCACCCGCTGGTCGACGAGGCCGCGCACGATGGAGATCTGCGCCGCGGGGTCCACCGTGACCGGGCCGGTCGAGCTCCATTCGACCCCGAGCTGCTTGGCCGCGGCCAGCCCGCCGGTGTTCATCGCCTCGAAGTACGGGATGCCCGCGACCTTCGGTACGAACGCGATCCGGATCGGCTTCGCCGCCGTCTCCGGCGGTTCCTCGCCGCCGCAGCCGGCCAGCCCGAACACCATGCCCAAAACGAGCACAGTGGCAACGACGAGCGTCTTCGTCGGCCCTCGCATCTCCACCCCATAGTCACGGAACTACCTGAACCAGCCGATCGGTCTACGCGCGGTGGAGACCTCCGGCGAAACTAGGGCTCCCGGTTACCCCGGTCAACCGGATGAGCGCAAAGGGTTACGGAAGTGAGTTCATCGACCTGGGACGATTACCAGTTCGGCCTACGGGGGTGACGGTGAGCGATCGCGAGACGGGGATCACTGCGCCGTTTATACGGGTGGGGGGTATGGTGTCCCGCATGAACGAGACACGGCATGGAGCAAGCTGGTCGATGGCGGCGTCGGCGACCCTGCACTGCCTCACCGGCTGTGCGATCGGTGAGGTCCTCGGCATGGTGATCGGCACGGCGCTCGGCCTCGGCAATGTGGCGACGATCATCCTCGCGGTGGCGCTCGCCTTCGTCTTCGGTTACGCGCTGACCATGCGCGGCGTGCTGAAGTCGGGCCTGCCGTTCGGCACCGCGCTCAAGGTGGCGCTGGCCGCGGACACCGTGTCGATCGCGGTCATGGAGATCGTCGACAACGGGATCATGCTGGTGGTGCCCGGCGCGATGGAGGCGGGGCTGGGGAGCCTGCTGTTCTGGGGCGCGCTCGCGTTCGCGCTGGCCGTCGCGTTCGTGCTGACGGTGCCGGTGAACAAGTGGATGATCGGCCGCGGGCTGGGGCACGCGAAGGTCCACGCCTACCACGGCGGGCATGGTGACCACAGTGGTCACGAGGGGCACCACGCGCACTGAGCGCGCGGCCTCGGAGGTACGTGAAGGCCCCCTTCATTGCGCCTAGCGCAATGAAGGGGGCCTTCACGTACCTCCGACCAACCGAACGACGCGAGACCACGACCGCTTCCCGCGGATGCCACAGCCAGAGTCATCCCGCCTTCTCTGAAGTGCGACCTGACCAGGGGAAATACGCCAGAAACCCGGCCGTCCCGCCGACCTTGAGTTCCTGGCATTGACTCTCAGGGTAGTGAAGGAGGCCTTCACGGACTCGGCAATCGCCACGGCAAAGTGACTCACCTTGCAGGATCAGACGCTCGACAGGTCGATCGCCTGGTCGATCTCCTTTGGCATCAGCACCCGCAGAAGACCCTCCAGCAGGTAGTAATCGGCGTAGGGCAACGAAACCTCGACGCCGTCCTCGGCCCGGCGGTTGCGCGTCCCGCGCGCCACGATCGCCTCGGCGCGGGTGGACTTCGTGGTCAGGCAGGTCTCGCACAACGCGGTGAGGATCCGGATCGCCGCCTCGCGGTAGTGCGGCCGGTTCGCGACCTTCGCCAGATCGAGCAGGCCGCACGCCATCACCGCGCCGGCGGAGGAATCCTTGACGTCGTGAGGCGCCTGCGGGGCGAGGTAATCCCACACCGGCACGTTGTCGGGGGTGAGGGCGCGCAGCGCGAAATCCGCCAGGCGTTGCGCGGCTCGCAGGAACAGCGGGTCGCCGGAACGCCGGTACATCGTGGTGAACCCGTAGATCCCCCAGGCCTGCCCGCGTGACCAGCAGGACGTCGGGCTGTAACCCTGCACGGTGTTCGGCCCGATCTCGGCGCCCGTTCCGGGATCGAAGTCGAACACGTGCGGCGTCGAGCCGTCCGGGCGCAGAAAGACCCGTTCGGTGGTCTTCGCGTGGGAGACGGCGATGTCGAGGTACTTCCGGTCACCGGTCTGCTCGCTCGCGAAGGTCAGCAGGTCCAGGTTCATCATCGTGTCGATGATGACCCGGCCGGCGTTGCCGGGCGTGCCGAGCGCGCCCCATGCCCGGATGAACCTTCCCTTTTCGTTGTAGCGCTGGATGAGGGACGCGGCGGCGGTGAGCGCGCCGGTGCGCCACTTCTCGTCGCCGGTGAGCCGCCAGCCGGTCACCCACGACGGATAGAACAGGAATCCGAGGTCGTGGTCCCGCGTCTCGTGTTGCCGCGGCGCGAGCTTTTCCGCCGACGCCATGGCGAGGGTGCGGAATTGCGGATCACCGCTGTAGATGGCGGCGAGCCACAAAGTGCCCGGCCAGAATCCGCCGATCCAGCCGCCGTTCTGCGAATAGGTCCATTTCTCGAACCGGGTGATCTCCGGAAAGGCCGTCACGCCGGGCGCGACGGCCCGCAGCTTGGCGACCGCGTACTCGGCCGTTCGGCGGAAAGTCCTTAAGCTGTCGGTGGTTTCTTCGGCCGCGCCCGCTGCCGGGGTGATCGTCGTCGCCGCGACGGCGGCACCGGCAGCGGTCGTCAACAGGGTTCGCCGGGAAACGCTCACAATGCCCGCCATTCGTCAGTGGGAAATGCGTCACGGGAGTTTCGCACGACGATTACGAACTTGTGAAGTCCGTTCATGGTTGTGAATATAAGGCTCACTCAGCGGGACGGATGTTCGCGTTGTGCCGGAACACGTTGTCCGGGTCGTACACCGCCTTGATGGCGGCCAGCCGCGTGTACTTCTCCGCGCCGAACGCCGTGCGCACCCGGTCTTCGTCGTATTCGTTCATGAAGTTCAGGTAGCCGCCGTAGTTGTTGGAATGCGGCAGGAGTTCCTCCCACGACGACCGCACCCAAGCCCGGTCGGCGGCCAGGAGTTCCGGTGTCGGGGCGGTGGCCGCCAGCCCGACGACGAACCCGGGCGTCCTCGGTCCGCCGAACGCGGTCGCGTCGTCGGGCACCGTCGAGAACGTGTCCTGCAACGGCACGATCGGCAGCACGGTCGTCGGCGAAGCCTTGTCGGGCAGGCGCGCGGCGATCAGGTCGATGACCTTTTCGGACAGTGAGGCGACGTACAGCGACTTCTCGTAGGCGAGGATTCCCCGTGGCGCGGTCGGATCGAGGAGTTTCTGCAGATCCGCGTACGGCATCGGCGTGACGAGTTCGAACGCCGCGGGCAGCCCGTCCCGGATCCGCTCGACCAGCCGGGCGTGCCGTTCGGGACCGTCGAAGCCGGCGACGACCAGCGCGAGACCCGGCGCGAGGTGAAGCTCCGGCGGGACGAACGGCGCGGGTGGCGCGTTGAGCCCGACGAGCATGGAACCGGTGCCCGACGGCAGGGTCGCGATCACGTCCTTCGCGAAACGCATCGCCTCGGTCGCGTCGGCGAGCGTCCAGAAGAACAGCCCGACCTCGGCGAGGCCGACGGGGTGCAGCCGGAACTCGAATTCCGTGACCACGCCGAAGTTCCCGCCCCCGCCGCGCAGCGCCCAGAAGAGATCCGGGTGTTCCGCCTCGGAAGCCCGCAGGATCCGGCCGTCGGCCGTCACGACCTCCGCCGAGAGCAGATTGTCGATCGTGAGCCCGTGTTTCGCGGTCAGCCAGCCGAAACCACCGCCGAGGGTGAGGCCGCCGACGCCGGTGTCGCTCACCGTGCCGCCGACCGTCGCGAGCCCGTGCCGCTGTGTCGCCTCGTCGACGTCGGCCCAGAGCGCGCCGCCGCCGACCAGTGCGGTGCGGGTGCCGGGGTCGACGGTGATCCGCCGCAGCCCGCCGAGGTCGATCACCAGACCGTCGTCGGCCACGGCGGAACCGCTGAAGCTGTGCCCGCCTCCGCGCACGGTGATTTCGAGTCCCTTGTCCCGGCCGAAGGCCAGTGCGGTGACGACGTCTTCGCGGGTGGCGCATTCGGCGACCACCGCCGGGCGCCGGTCGATGTCGCCGTTCCACACGGCGCGGGCGGCGTCGTAACCCGGATCGGCGGCGGTGACCACCGTGCCGGAGAGTTTTTCGCGCAGCGTGGTCGTTTCGGGCGTGTTCATGGGACCCCCTCAGGTCGTGGCTACCGCAAGTCTCGATGGCGGACGCCCTGGCCCAAGGTCCGTCCGCGCGGAGAAAAGGGCGGACGAAAGGGCGAAGGCCCGGCGTTATGGGGTACGCCGGGCCTTCGCGATCAGGAGTGCGTCAGCACTTGGGTGCCACCGGCAGGTCCGAGCCGGTCTGCACGTAGGTGTCGGAGATGTAGTGCCCCGGGCCGATCCGGTTCCAGATCTTGCTGGTGCCGAACTTGCCGGTGACGGTCTCGCCCTCGACGTAGCATTCGATGGTGACCTTCGCGTAGTTCGCCGCGAGGCCCTTGATCGCCGCGCTGGTGCTCGCGGAGGCCCGGACGTTCATCGGGTCGCCCGCGGTGCTGACGACGCCGGTCGGGCCGGAGCCGGTCCACAGGTAGGAGACGTTGACCCAGCCGTTGTCCGTCATCTTCAGGCCGTCCCAGAAGGTGCCGTCCGCGAGGTCGATGCCCGCCGGGTTGGCCACCCTGCGGCCGAACTCGTCCTTGCCGCCGTTGTAGCCGTCCTGGTACGCGGCCTGCGCCTCGGGCTTGCCCTGCGGCAGGTTCTTCCACATCTGGCGGGTGGCCGACGGGTTCCAGTAGTCGTCCTTGGTGTTCCACGGGCCGACGTCCCACACCGGCGCGTACTCGCAGCGGCTGTTGTCGGTGCGGCAGACGCGGACGGTGTAGTTGCCGGTGTTCTTCGGCGCGAGGCCGCGGCCCGAGGGGAGGGCGACGAAGTGGTCGCGGGACTTGATCACGTGGCCGTTGGCGGTGGTGCCGCCGACGAGGCCCTCGCGGGTGCCGTAGACCTTGTACGTCAGCGCGGCGGCGGCCGCGCCGATCGCGTTGGTCTGCGGGCCGAGCTCACCCTGGAGGGTGACGTCGCTGACCTTCGCGGTCACACCGTCGGTCACCGTGCGCAGTCCGATGCGGACCTGGACCGTGGAGACCGAAGCGGACAGCTGGGCGGCGCCGCCCTCGGTGGGCGTCCACTCTGTCCAGTCCTGGGAGTTGAGCTTGCCCCGGACGTCGACCTCGACCTCGGTGCCCTTCGGCGCGTCGGCGGTCACCTGGGCGGTGACGCGGTTGACCGGCTTCCCGAGCTTCTGCTCGGCGAGCAGCAGGTAACCCTGGCTGCCGACGGAGTCGGGCTTTCTGTGCCAGGCGGCGTTTTCCAGGCTGAGCACGCCGCCGTCGCTACGGACGTTGACGTCGTCGCCGTCCACAGTGGACAGGTCGGCACGCCAGCTTCCTTCGGGTGCCGCTTGCGCGGGGCTGGCGGCGAGCGCGGTGACCGCCCCCGAAGCCAGCACCGCCAGCACGGCCGCCATCACCCGGCGGGCCTTCACGGTCCGGACCATTCCGGTCTCCCTTCGAGCACTCTCGGTTGCTACGAAGGGAGCTTCGCCGGGGCGTGTACACGATCGATACAAACGCGAATCGGCACCTGATCGCGGTGGGTGAACCTCGCGATCAGGCGCTCGCCGAGCCGTCGTACGACGCTTCGGCCGCCTCCTGCAGGCGCGAGGCGAGCGCGGATTCCTGCGGGCGCGCGGAGAGTTCCCGCCACAACGCCAGCGCGCGTTCCGAATACGTCCGCGACCGTTCGGGCTGGCTCAGCGCCTCGTGCAGCTCGCCGAGCAACTGCGACACCTCGGCCTCGGACCGGCGGTCCCCGTTGCGCCGGTGCACGCTCAGCGAATTGACCAGCAGCAGTTGCGCGTGCGCCAGATCGCCGCTGTGCAGATACAGCTCGCCGAGGTTCTGGTTCGCGTAGCCGACGCAATGGTCGTCGCCGAGTTCGTTGAAGATCGCGATGGCCCGGTCGACCTGCTCCCGGGCGCCCGAGAGGTTGCCCTGATGCTGGCGCAGCATGGCGAGCCGTTTCAACGCGTGCGCCTCGCGGTGCCGATCGCCGATCCGGGCGGACTGCTCGAGCGCCTCGGTGAACCAGCGTTCCGCGTCGGCGAACCGGCGCCGCGCCAGCCACACCGCGCCGATCGCGATCCGCGCGACGGCCTCGCCGTGCGGGTCACCGGCCGCCGAGAACTGGTCGAGCGCCGCGTGACAGTGCTCCAGCGCGACGGTGTCCTCGCCCTTGATCCGCAGCACGGTGCCGAGCCCGGCCAGCGCGATCGCCGCGCCCCGCGTGTCGCCGATCTTGTCGAACAGCAGTTGCGACTGCTCGAACGCGACCAGGGCCTCGGCGTAGCTGTCCTGATACAGCTGGATCTGCCCGAGGTTGCGCTGGATGATCGCCTCGCCCCGGACCTCGCCCGACCGGCGGGCGGCGGCGAGCGCGACGGCGTGCGTGTGCATCCAGTCGTCCTGGTGACCGCGCTGGTCGAAGTACGGCGCCAGCGCGGCGGCGAGCCGCCAGGCCAGCGAGTCGAAACCCAGGTCGGCGGCGAGCGGGACGGCGGCGACACAGGTGTGCCGCTCGGCGGCGAACCACGCGGCCGGATCCTCGATCAGACGCGCGGTGCCCGGCGGCAGCGCGGGCTGGACGGCCGTGTCGTCCCGGTAGAGCCCGAAGAAATGGATCGGCATCCGGTCCGCGGCTTCGACCGCGAGCGCGAGATAGCCCTCCAGTACTCGTTTCGTGGCGTCGCGCGCCTTCAGCGGGACGTCCTGCGCCCGGAGTTCGAGGGCGTAACACCGCAACAGGTCGTGCAGACGGTAGCGGGGCTCTCCGGTGGCGTCCGAGCCGCTGAGTTCGACCAGATGAGCGTCCACCAGTACGTCGAGGACGTCTTCACCGTGCGTGCGGCCGAGCAGGGCCGCGACCACCCAGCCGGGGAACTGGACCGAGCCGAGCCCGCCGAGGCCGCGGAAGGCGGTCGCCGCCGACATGGGCAGCAGGTCGTAGCTGAGGGTGACACTCGCCCGCACGGCGAGATCGCCGACGCGGAGTTCGTCCAATCTTCGTCTCTCGTCCCGCAACCGGTCCGCCAGCACGCGCAACGTCCAGCCCGGCCGGTGGGTCAGCTTCGCACCGGCGACCCGGATCGCCAACGGCAGATACCCGCAGTGGCGCAGGATCGCGGTCGCGCACTCCGGCTCCGCCGCGACCCTCTCGGTGCCGACGATGCCTTCGAGCAGCTTCGCGGCCTCGGCCTCGGGCAGCAGATCGACGTCGACCGGGGTGGCCCCGGCCAGGTCCGGCATCCGGACCCGGCTGGTGATCAGCATCGCGCAGGAACCCGCGCCGGGCAGCAGCGGGCGGACCTGCGCCGCGCTGCCGGCGTCGTCGAGGACGACGCACATCCGCAGGTTGGCGAGCCGGGACCGCAGCAACGCCGCGCGCTCGGGAAGATCACGCGGCAGCCCCGCGTCGGGAACGCCCAGCGCGCGGAGCAACTCGGCGAGCACGGTCATCGGCGGGCGGGGCGAGGACGACGTCCCGGCGAGGTCGACGTGCAGCTGACCGTCCGGGAAGTCGTCACGGACCGCGTGCGCCACCCGGATCGCGACGGAGGACTTGCCGATCCCCGGCGCCCCCGAGAGCACCGCGATCGCGGGCTTTCCCTGTGCGCGACGCTCGTGGAAGAGGCCGACGAGCGCGCCGACCACCTCTTCGCGGCCGGTGAAGTCCGGCAGGTCCAGCGGCAGCTGGCAGACCGGGGTCATCGGCACGGTGAGGACGGCGGCCACCGCGTCCTGGGTCGCGGACGGCGTGAGGACCAGCGAGGCCCGCAGCTCCCGCAGCCGCGGGCCGGGTTCGGTGCCGAGCTCGTCGGCCAGCACCTTCTCGGCCGTTTCGTAGGCCTCGATCGCGTCGGCCGTGCGGCCGTCGGCCCGTAGCGCGACGATCAGCTGCTGCCAGAGTTCTTCGCGCAGGGGGTGTTCGGTGACCAGGCCGCGCAGCTCGGCGACGGCCTCGGCGGTCCGGCCGAGTTCGATCCTCGCCCGCAGCCGCTGTTCCTGGACCGCGAGCCGCAGTTCCGTCAGCCGGGCGACGGTCGCGCCCCAGCCGTGGTCGTGGGGGAGGCCTTCGAGAACCTCTCCGCGCCACAGCGCTTCCGCTTGATCCAGCAGGTCGAGGGCGGATTCGGCTTCCCCGTGGCCGAGCGCGTCCTGCGCGCGGGCGGCCAATTCGCCGAAGCGGATGTGATCGATCTCGTCGGCGGTGGCCTTGAGGATGTAGCCGGATGCCCGGCTGCCGATGCGCTCCCCGAGTTCGGGGTCGAGGTCGGCGAGGCGTTTGCGGAGTGAATGGACGTAGGTGCGGATGTTCGCCGCCGCCGACCGCGGAGCCGACGAAGGCCACAGGACCTCGATCAGCAGTTCGGTGGAGACGACGACGTTGGGCTGGAGCAGGAGAGCGGCCAGCAGCAGCCGGGGTTTGGGCCCGCCGAGCGGCACCACCTGCCCGTCCACCGCCACTTCGAGCGGACCGAGAACGCGAAACCCGAGAATAGTCACCTAAACCGCCAATACGGCAGGAGCCCCATATCCGCCGATAATATTGCCGTCCCGCCATGGTTGGCTAGATCCATTCGCATGCATGTGCAGACAGCCGCCGGCGTTTGTACGCGATGTGTACGACGCCGGTCGACGCTGCGGTCATGAAGCGTTCAAGTGTCCGGCGGCTCGCCGGTTTCTTTCTCGTGCTGGTGACGGCGGGCGCCTTGGGCCTCGCCGGAGCCACTCCCGCACTGGCCGCGGCCACCGGGACCGTGAAGACGGCGGGTGATCCGCTGAACGTCCGCCGCGCCCCGAGCACCTCCTCGACCGCGGTGCGCACGGTGGCCAACGGCGCCACGGCGACCATCGACTGCCAGACGACCGGGACCTCGGTCACCGGTCCGCTGGGCACCACGACGTTGTGGGACTACGTCCCCGCGCTCGGCGGGTACATCTCGGACGGTTACGTCTACACCGGCTCCGACCAGCGGATCGCGCCCGACTGCGGGGTCGGCTCCGGCAGCGCCGAATGCTCCACCGGCGTCTGCGCGGGTGAGGGGCAGTTCCGTTCGTCGGACGCGCATTTCCTCGTCTACGACAAGAACGCCGACGGCAAGTCCGCCGTGGTCGCCTACTGGCTCAAGGGCGGCGCCGGCCCGTTCTACGTCTGGGCCTCCGGCGGCAACGGCACCCACGTCGACAAGGCCGTGCCGGTCGCGAAGGGATCGTGGGTCTACTACAAGGTCTGCGTCGCCAACGCCGCCGCCAATCCGACGCTCGAAGCCTGTAGTGGCGGCATCACCGATTACGCCGCGTGAAATCCCTCCCCGTTCTTTCCCCACTTCGAAAGGTTGAATTTTCATGGGCCAGGTGAATCGGCGGGCGGTACTCCTCGGCGGTGCCGCGGCGGTTTCGGCGGCGGCGTTGTCGTCGACGGTGCCTTCGTGGGCGAACGCGAGAACGCTGGCGGCGGCGCCCGCCATCCACGATCCGTTCCAGCTCGGGGTCGCCTCGGGTGATCCGTTGCCGGACAGTGTCGTGCTGTGGACGCGGCTCGCGCCCGCCCCGCTGAACCCCGACGGTTTCGGCGGTATGCCGGACGCTTCGTACACAGTGGACTGGGAACTCGCCAACGACCAGGCGTTCTCCTCGATCGTGCAGCGGGGCACGGTGACCGCGGCTCGCGCTTCCGGGCACAGCGTGCACATCGAACCGGCCGGGCTCGAGCCGGGACGTGAATACTTCTACCGGTTCAAGACCAGCGGCTACCTTTCGCCGGTCGGCCGGACCCGCACCGCGCCCGCCGCCGGTGCCGCGGTGAACCAGCTGAAGTACTGCTTCTCCTCGTGTCAGCACTGGGAGGAAGGCTGGTACCACTCGTACAAGGGCATGCTCGCCGACAACCCGGATCTGGTGCTGTTCCTGGGCGACTACATGTACGAGCGGAAGTCCGGCCGCGCCGCCGCCGACCGGAACCCGCGCCGGCTGGCCTTCACCGAGGACGTGACGACGCTCGCCCAGTACCGCGCGCGGCACGCCCAGCACAAGACCGACGCCGACCTCCAGAACGCGCACGCGATGGCGCCGTGGGTCGTGGTCTTCGACGACCACGAGGTGATGAACAACTGGAACGGCACCACCAGCCCGGCCACCGCCGACCGCAAGGCCGCCGGTTTCCAGGCGTTCTACGAGAACATGCCGATCCGGTCCACCGCGAAGCCGAGCGGCGCGTCGATCCGCCTGTACCGGCAGTTCGGCTGGGGCAACCTCGCCCGGTTCCACATGCTCGACACGCGCCAGTACCGCAACGCGCAGGTGACCGACCCGTCCGGTTCGGCGGGTCCCTCGTGCACCGACATGCGGTCGACGTCGCGCAGCATCCTGGGCACGACACAGGAGGCTTGGCTGCTGAAGGCGCTGGAGACGCATCCGGCGAAGTGGGATTTCCTGGGCCAGCAGGTCTTCTTCGCCACCCGTGACGGCGACGGCAACAAGGCGACCTGTGAGAGCCCCGATTCCTGGCAGGGATACGAAGCTTCCCGCGACCGGATCGCGAAGGGCATCGTGGACCGCAAGGTGCCGAACCCGATCGTGCTGACCGGCGACGTCCACCGGCACTGGGCGGCCGACCTGCGCCGGGACTACTTCAACCACAGCGACCCGGTGTTCGGTTCGGAACTGGTGACGACCTCGGTCACGAGCAACAGCGACACCGCGACCGATCCGTCGTCGACGTGGCTGTCGCACAACCCGCATATCAAGTACTGCCGGGGAAAGCGCGGCTACGTCCGGGTGACGGCGTCGCAAACGCAGATGCGGGCGGACTTCATGACGGTTTCGGACACCAGCGAGTACGACTTCTCGAAGGTGGTCCTGGCCGCGGACCGTTCGTACGTCGTCGAAGCGGGGAAGCCGGGGTTGCAGCGGGTCTAGAACGGGCTGAAAGCGTCCTTCGCCTCGTCTCACGCGGTGAAGGGCGCTTTCGTCGCATCCGATGCGGTGAAGGACGCTTTCAGCCCACGGACCTCGAGTCAGGACAGCAGATCCACCAGCGCGTCACCGCGGGGTGTCCGGACCACCAGGACCACCTGACCCTCGCGGTGCCGCTGGATCAACCCCGCCGAGACGAGCTGTTCGCAGTGGTAGGTCGCGGTGCTCGCGGCGCAGGACAGCAGAGTGGCGATCTCGCCCATCCGGGCGGGTTTTCCCAGATGCCGCAACAGTTTCGCGCGGTGGGCGCCGACCACCAGGTCGAGCCCGTCGACACCGGGGGCGGGCTCGGCCTTCCCGGTGTCGAGAAGCCCGTCGAGCCCCGGCAGCGGGTAGCCGATCCAGATGGCGTCCTCTTCGTCGAAGTTGGACACCACCGAGCGGCTGCCCGCGAGCATCGGGACGAGGATCAGTTTGCGGCCCCGGACGGCGTACTTCGCCGGCTCGGCGTCGGGCAGCAGGAGACAGCCGTTGCTGAACCGGAAATGGGGCCGCAGCAGGCCGAGCACCGCGTCGGTCCCACCGCGGACGGAGGCGACGCCGATCCGTTCGATTTCGCGGTCGAGCAGGGGCCGGGCCTTGGCCCAGAGGGTTTCGGTCGCCAGCCTGGTCGCGGTGAAGGCGTCCGCGAGCGAGGCGGCCCAGCGTCTCGGATGGTCGGCGGCCTGCCGCCACTGCGCGGGCACCTGATCGCCGAAGACCTCTTCCAGGCCTTTCTGGACGTCGGATTCCGTCAGCTCACGCAGCATTTCCGCCTGAGTCGCGGCGGAGCAGTCCTCACCGGGACTGATCGGGACGATGAAGTCCGGTTGCACCGAGGTGCCGCGGCGGGCGAGTGAGCTCGCCGCGCGATAGCCCTGCTCGGGGATCGCCGAACCCACCTGACGACGCCAGGCGGCGGGGAGGCCGCGGTCGTACCCGCCGACGACCTCGACGAGCATCGAGACCAGGGAGATGTGCGGGGAAACCGTCACACCGACCGGGATCGTGCTGGTGTCACCGAGTTCGAGCCGGGTAAAAGAAGCCGGGGGCGGCGTCTCGCGCATCCGGTCGTCCCTCCTGGGAGTGGGCGTCGCAGCACGCGATGTTAGCGCCTCCGGTCAATACCCGGAATCCGGCCGTAAATCGGTCGAAGGGCGCTTTCCCCAGGTCGGAAGCGGGGAAAGCGCCCTTCGGCCGGTGCGGCGACTCAGCGGGCGAGTTGCTCATTCATGATGAGGAACGCGCCGAGACCGTGGAAATCGTTGGTGTTGCGTTTACGCGCGTAGTAATACGCCGTGTCTCCGACGTTCGTCCCTTCGGAGATGTTCGAGATGTCGGTCGTTCCGTCGGCTCCGGTCGAAACCTGGGACAAAACCCCGCGATATCCCTTCGCGGCCACGTGCCGGTACTCGGTGCCGACGTAGCCGCGTTCCACCGCGCGCGAAAGCAGGAAGGTGTACATCGCCGAAGCCGAGGTCTCCAGCCAGTTGTCCTTGTCGCCGCCCCGGTCGACGACCTGGAACCAGCGGCCCGAGGCCCGGTCCTGCCAGCGGGTGTATCCCGCGGCGAGGAATTTCACGACGTCGACGAGACGACGGCGGCGCGGATGGTCGCGGGGGAGGATTTCGAGGAGGTCGATCGCCGTCATCCCGAGCCAGCCGATCGCGCGTCCCCAGTGGAATTTCGAATGCCGTCCGGGGCCCGAGGCCCACGGTTCCGAGCCGTCTTCGTCGTAGGCGTGGTAGAGCAGGCCCTTCGCGGGCTCCTTGAGCCGGTCGAAGTAGACGCTGACGTTCTTCGCGGCTTCCTCGTAGCAGTACTCGGCGTCCCCGAAGGTCTTGCCGTACAGGGCGAGGAACGGCTGCGCCATGTACACGCCGTCCGCCCACAGCTGCCCGACCCGGCTCGTGGCGTGGAACATCCCGCCGTCGGACGTCCGGGGATAGGACGGGAACCTCGCACGCAGCTGGTCCGCCGCGGTCCGGTACTTCGCCTGCCCGGTTTCGGTGTACAGCAAGGGGAACATCTGCCCGGAGCGCATCGCGTCCAGGTTGGTGAAGTTGTTCGAGATCCCGCTTTCGGTGACGAACCGGTCGTACCAGGCGAGGATGTAGTCGAGGTAGGACCGCTCGCCGGTGCGCTGGTACACCAGGTACTGGCCGTAGAGGTACAGCCCGCGGGTGTAGCCCCAGCCGCCGAGAGTGGCCGGGGTGTGCCGCTTCATCGTCGAGTCGACGACGGCGCGCGACCACTCCACCGGAGCCGCGGACGCCACGCCGGGCAGGGCGAGCGCACCGACGGCGCCCGCGGTTCCCGCCAGCACGGTGCGCCGGGAAAGCCGTGCCGCACGAAGAGGATCTGGGGACATTCGAGGCCCTTCCTGCGCCGGGCTGAACTTCCTTGCGGGACAACGTCTACTCGCGTTTTCGACGGCGAGTCAAGAGAGATCCGATCTCTTCCCGCTGGGCGGCACCCTCCGGTGAAGCCGCCGGCTCGCCTACGATCGGTGCGTGAACGAGCTGACCTTCCGCGGGCGCCGCGTCGCCCGGGACCGCGCCCTGGTCATGGCGATCGTCAACCGCACCCCCGACTCCTTCTACGACAAGGGGGCGACCTTCTCGGATCCGGACGCGCTCGCCGCCGTCGACCGGGCGGTGGCCGACGGCGCGGACATCGTGGACATCGGCGGGGTCAAGGCGGGCCCCGGCGCGGAGGTCGACGTCGAGGAAGAGATCCGACGGGTGGTCCCGTTCGTCGAGCGGATCCGCGAACTGCACCCCGGCCTGGTGATCAGCGTCGACACCTGGCGCCACGAGGTGGGCAGGCGCGCGGCCGAGGCGGGCGCGGACCTGATCAACGACACCTGGGCCGGCGCCGATCCGAAACTGGCCGAGGTCGCCGCCGAGTTCGGCACCGGCTACGTCTGCTCGCACACCGGGAACGCCGTCCCGAGGACCCGTCCGTTCCGGGTGCGCTACCCGGACATCGTCGCGGACGTCGTCGCGGAGACCACGGCGCACGCCGAAGCCGTCGTCGCGCTCGGTGTCCCCCGTGAAGGGGTGCTGATCGATCCGACGCACGACTTCGGCAAGAACACGTGGCACAGCCTGGCGCTGCTGCGGCACGCGCGGGAACTGGCCGACACCGGGTGGCCGGTGCTGATGGCACTGTCCAATAAGGACTTCGTCGGCGAGACGCTCGGCGTGGAGCTCGCGGAGCGGGTCGACGGCACGCTCGCCGCCACGGCCTGGGCGGTGGCCGAGGGGGCCAAGGTGTTCCGGGTGCACGAGGTGCGGCGTACGCGCCAGGTGCTGGAGATGATCGCGTCGATCCAGGGAGTACGGCCGCCCGCGCGCGCCATCCGCGGGCTGGCCTAGCCGTCCGTCGGTCGTCAGCGCGATTCGGTCTGGAGCCGTGTCCCGAACACCTGCGATCGGGCATTTCGCGTGTCGTCCATCTGGTCACCAGTGCCGTCCCCGCAGACACGCACCGCGGCAGGTGCCTAGCCGCCCAGCGGGATGACCGCCGAAACCGTGGTGCCCGAGGCGGGTTCGCTCACGACGGTCAGTTCGCCGCCGAGCGCGCGGACCCGGTCACGGAGGCCGTGCAGCCCGGAGCCGCCGCCGATGTCGGCCGTGCCGGTGCCGTCGTCGTGGACGTCCACCCGTAGCACGTCGTCCTCGACGCGGATGCCTACGCGGACCTCATCCGCCTGTGCGTGCTTCAGGGCATTGGTGACGGCCTCGGAGACGACGAAATACGCCGTCGCCTCGACGGCGCCGCTGAGCCGTGGCACGTCCGCGCCCGCGAGGTCGACGGTGAGCGGGACGCGGTCCAGCAGCGAGCGGACGGCGGGGATCAGCCCGGCCTCGGTGAGGATCGCGGGGCGCAGCCCGCGCGCGAGTTCACGCAGTTCGGTGACCGTGGCCTGCAGTTCGTCGATGGTGCTCCGCAGCAGTGTCGCGACGGCGGGGGTGAGTTCGCTCCCGAGCCGGCGTTCCGCCATCCGCACCAGCAGGACGACGCTGACCAGGCGTTGCTGCGCGCCGTCGTGCAGATCCCGCTCGACCCGCCGCCGCTCGTCGTCGGCGGCGGCCACGATGCGGGCACGGGAGGCCTGGACCTCGACGAGGCGCTCCTCCAGTTCCGCGGCGAGCCGCTGGTTGTCCAGTACCAGCCCGGCGGCCGCGTTGAGCGCGTCGATCGACCGGCTGTCCTTCCACACCTCGTCGTCCTGCACGAGCGCGGCCAGCCCGGTGCCGTCGCGTTCCAGCAGGAGCCGGATCATCTCCGCGTTGCCGACCCGCGCCCGCAGCACCCCGATCAGGAACGTCAGCGGCCACAGGCAGAACGAGATCCGGTAGACGTCCAGCAGCGGTTCGGCGAGCGGATGCCCGGAGCCGAGCGCGCTGCCGACCGTGGTGCTCACCGCGCCGACCACGGCGATCGCGAGAACGGGGGAGAGCAGCCTCCGCTGCGGGATCCGCCCGGCGAGCCAGCGATAGAGCAGGACCACCACGACCCCGCCGCCGATCAGCGCGCCGACCAGTTCGAGCAGCCGTTTGACCAGCTGTTCGGCCTCCGGCGAGGCGGCGACGGCGGCGAGGTTCCGCGGATCGTCGTCGACCAGCAGGCCGAGGACGGCCGCCCCGAACACCACGGCGTACGCGGAGAGGGCGAGCACCCGTTCCCCGCGGGACCGGAGTTTCCCGTGCGGGAAGGCGAGGACGAGATGCGCGATCACCGGGCTGGACGCGGCGGACAACGCGAGCCCCGCCGTGTGCACCAGCGGTTCGTCGGCGAACTGCAGGTCCTCGGTGAACAACGCGAGCCCGGCCAGTGCGATGAGCAGACCGATGGGATTCGAGGCGCGGCGTACGTGCGCGACGGCGCCGGCGAGGAGGAAGAGGAACCCCGTCGTCGTGGACAGGGTGGTGTCGAGCACGGTGTGCGTGCCGTCGGCGATCTTGAGCGTCGACGCGACGACGCCCATCCCGATCCCGGCGGTCAGCACGCCCGCCATCGCGACGGTACGAGGGTGCGTCACCACTAAGCGTGATTCGCCCGTTCGGCCCGATCCGTTACACCGGTCCTGAAATGTGGAACAACAGTTCCGCCTGGTGTCAAGCTTTCTCAGCATCTTTCCCGTCATTCGGATGGCGATGCAGTCATGTGGGTGGACATGCGACTCTCGCGCCATCACCCGAGCCGAGTCGTACCCTCCGAAAGGCGACCTGCCGTGCGCACCCACCACAGAACCCGCTTGCTGGCCGCGGCCTTCGCCGCCCTGACACTGGCCGGCGGGATCGCGGGGTGTTCACGCGCGGACAGCGGTGCCGCCCCGGCCGGCCAGAAGAGCCAGGGTGCCGCGGCCGAGGTGCGCGTCGGGTACTTCCCGAACGTGACGCACGCGCCCGCGCTGATCGGGACCAAGAACGGCTTCTTCGCCAAGGAACTCGGCTCGACGAAGCTCACCACCCAGACGTTCAACGCCGGGCCCGAAGAGGTCAACGCGCTGCTCGGCAACTCGCTCGACATCGCGTTCATCGGCTCCGGCCCCGCCATCAACGCCTTCACCAAGTCCAAGGGCGCCATCCAGCTGGTCTCCGGCGCGGTCACCGGCGGCGCGCAGCTGGTGGTGAAGCCCGAGATCGCCACGCCCGAGCAGCTCACCGGCAAGAACATCGCGACGCCGTCGCTGGCGAACACCCAGGACGTCGCGCTCAAGAAGTTCGTCGCCGAGAAGAAGCTGCCGGACGTCAAGGTCACGAACCTCGACAACCCGAAGACGTTCGACGCCTTCAAGAAGGGTGAGCTCGACGGCGGCTGGCTGCCCGAGCCGTGGTCCTCGCGGCTCGTGCTGGACGCGGGCGCGAAGGTGCTGGTGGACGAGAAGAACCTGTGGCCGGAAGGCAAGTTCCCGACCACGGTAGTGATCGTCCGCAGTGAGTTCCTGCAGCAGCACCCGGAGACCGTCACCGCCATCCTCAAGGGTGAACTCGCCGCCATCGAGTGGGCGAAGACCAACCCCGCCGAGGCGAAGAAGGTCGTCAACGGCGAGCTCAAGGCCCTCGCGGGCAGCACACTGAGCGAGGCCGTCCTCGATCGAGCGTTCTCCGGTATCGAACTCGGCATCGACCCGGTGGCGTCGACCTTCACCCAGCTCGCACAGGACTCGGTGACCGCGGGCGTGGTGAAGTCCGCGGTGGACCTCAAGGGGTTCGCCGATTTCGGCCCGCTCAACGCCGTGCTCAAAGAGCAGGGCAAGCCCGGCGTGGACGCGCCCGGGCTGACGAAGTGACCGGAGGGGATCAGCGATGACGACCACCTTGGAGCCCGGCCTGTCCACCGGTGTCGCCGTGCGCCTCGACGGGGTCCGGAAGGCTTTCGGGCCGACCGGCCGCGCCGTCGTGGCCCTCGACGGGATGGACCTGACGGTCGCCCCCGGCGAGTTCGTCTGCCTCCTCGGCGCCTCCGGGTGCGGCAAGAGCACCCTGCTGAACCTGGTCGCCGGCCTCGACCGGCCGACGTCGGGCTCGATCACGCTCGAAACCTCCCGGCCCGCGGTCATGTTCCAGGAGGCCGCGCTGATGCCGTGGCTGACCGCGGCCCGCAACGTGGAACTGCCGCTGCGCCTCGCCGGTTTCGGCCGGGCCGAGCGCCGCGAGAAGGCGGCCGAACTGCTCGAACTCGTCCGCCTCGGCGGCGCTGGTGACAAGCGTCCGCACGAGCTGTCCGGCGGGATGCGGCAGCGCGTCGCGCTCGCCAGGGCGCTGGCCGCCACCCTGCGCGTCGGCGGTGACCCGGAGCAGTCGCTGCTGCTGATGGACGAGCCGTTTGCCGCGCTCGACGCCATCACCCGCGACGTCCTGCAGGGTGAACTGCTGCGCGTCTACCGCAGCACCGGCACGTCGGTGCTGTTCGTGACCCACGACGTCCGCGAGGCCGTCCGGCTCGGCCAGCGCGTCGTGCTGCTGTCGTCGCGGCCGGGCCGGGTCGTGCGGGAATGGCGCGACGTCCAGGCCTCCGACGCCGAGGAGCTGACGCTGGAGATCACCGGTCACCTCCGGGAGGTGATCAGTACCCATGCCGCGGCTTGACCGCCCCGAAACCGCGGTGGAGGACGCCGACGAGGCCGTCGGCGCGGGGCTCGACTCGCTCGACACCCCGACCGGCGAACGCCGGGAAAGCCGGGGCAAGCGGTTCCTGCGCGGCTTCGTGCCGCCGGTGGTCTTCCTGGCGCTGCTGGTCGCGCTGTGGCAGGCACTCTGGGCCGCCGCGTTCTGGCCGGAGGCGATGCTGCCCTCGCCGCTCGCGGTATGGGACGAACTCGTCGGCATCACCGTCGACGGCGAGATCTTCGAGTTCGTGTGGACGTCGGTGCACCGGGCCGCGCTGGGCTTCCTGATCGGCGTGCTCATCGGCACCCCGCTCGGGCTGCTCGTGGCGAAGGTCCGGGTCGTCCGGGCCGCGGTCGGGCCGTTCCTGACCGGGCTGCAGAGCCTTCCGTCGGTGGCCTGGGTGCCCGCGGCGATCCTGTGGTTCGGGCTGAACGACGCGTCGATCTACTTCGTGGTCCTGCTGGGTTCGGTTCCTTCGATCGCCAACGGTCTGGTCGCCGGAATCGACCAGATCCCGCCGATACTGCCGCGGGTGGGCCAGGTGATGGGCGCGAGCAGGCTGTCGTCGGCGCGGCACATCCTGCTGCCCGCCGCGCTGCCCGGATTCCTCGCCGGGCTCAAGCAGGGCTGGGCGTTCTCGTGGCGTTCGCTGATGGCCGCCGAGCTGATCGCGCTGTCCCCGGCGCTCGGCAAGGGACTCGGCGCGTACCTGCACGAAGGCTCGTCGTTCAACAGCATGGAGGCCGTGATGTCGGCCATCTTCCTGATCCTGCTGGTCGGGGTCGGTATCGAGCTGGTGGTGTTCCGGCCGCTGGAACGGTCGGTCCTGCGTGCCCGTGGTCTCACCGCGTCCCTTTAGGACTTTGGCCAGGCTAGCCTTACCCGCATGTCCGTTACTGGGGTGCGGGTCAAGGCGACCCTGACCGCGCTGATGATGTCGTTGCTGGTGGCCGGTTGCGGTTCTTCGCACTCGGTCGACGAGACCCTGGTGCCGCCGGAGGCCCGGGGCACCTTCCCGGTGACCGTCGAGCACAAATACGGGTCGACGACGGTCGAGAAGCAGCCTTCGAGGATCGTCACGCTCGGCCTGTCCGACCACGACGCCGTGCTGGCGCTCGGGATCCGGCCGGTCGGCGCCGTCGACTGGTTCAAGGAGCGGCCGTACGGGAAGTGGCCGTGGACCCAGGCTCGCTGGGGTGACAAGCAGCCGGAGGTCGTCGGCGAACGGGACGACTACAACTTCGAGAAGATCGCGGCGCTGAAGCCGGACCTGATCCTCGCCCAGTACAGCGGGATGAAGAAGGAGCAGTACGACAAGCTCTCGCAGCTCGCTCCGGTCGTCGCGCAACCGCCGAAGTACGAGGACTACGCGGCGCCGTGGCGGGAGACGACCCGGATGGTGGGCCGCGCGCTGGGGCTCCCGCAGAAGGCCGAGGACCTGATCGGCGGGATCGACGGCCGTTTCGCGCGGGCGCGGGCGGAACACCCGGAGTTCGCGAAACTGACGATGGTCGTCGCCGACACCTTCGAGGCGGGCAAGTTCTCCGCGTTCACCACGACGGACCCGAAGATGATCTTCATGACCGAGCTGGGCTTCCGGCCGTTCGAACCGGTGAAGGCGTTGAGCGAACCGGAGAACAACGTCGTCGAGGTCTCCTCGGAACGGTTCGATCTGTTCGACGCGGATCGGCTGGTGTGGCTGAACTCCGACGTCGGCGCGGAGACGAGGGTGCGGGCCGATCCGGTGTACCAGCGGCTGAAGGTCTCGGCGGAGAAGCGGGATCTGTTCATCACCTACGAGAACCCGCCGGTCGGGGCCGCGATCTCGTTCAACACCGTGCTGAGCATCCCGTACGCGATCGAACAGCTGGTGCCGAAGCTGGCGGGCTCCTGAGCGTTCATCTTCCGGAGGTGGCAAACCTACGACACCGTAAGTTACGGTGTCGTAGGTAGCGTTTCCCTACCCTGGAAGGACGAAACGCATGGCGGTCCCCGAAACCACCCGGCTGATGCTCGAGCTCGAGGGGACGGTGGAAGAGAACCTCAACCGGCATCTCACGGTCGCCAAGGAATGGATGCCGCACGAGTACGTGCCCTGGGACGAGGGCCGGAACTTCGCCGATCTCGGTGGTGAGGCGTGGGATCCCGAGCAGTCGCGGGTGTCGCCGATCGCGCGGACGTCGTTGGAGGTCAACCTCCTCACCGAGGACAACCTGCCGAGCTACCACCGCGAGATCGAGCGTGCCTTCGGCCGCGACGGCGCGTGGGGAACGTGGGTGCATCGCTGGACCGCCGAAGAGGGCCGCCACGGGATCTGCATCCGTGACTACCTGCTGGTGACGCGCGCGGTGGACCCGGTCGAGCTGGAGCGCATGCGGATGGAGACCATGCAGGCCGGGTACGACAGCGGCGACAAGGAGCTGCTGAACGTCTTCGCGTACGTGTCCTTCCAGGAGCTGGCGACGCGCATCTCGCACCGCAACACCGGGAAGTACACGCAGGATCCGTTGTGCGAGAAGCTGCTCGCGCGGGTCGCGATGGACGAAAACCTGCACATGCTCTTCTACCGGAACCTGGTGCAGGCGTCGCTGGAGCTGTCACCCGACGCGATGATGCGCGCCATCACCGACGAGGTCGTCCAGTTCCAGATGCCGGGCGCGGTGATCCCGAGCTTCGTGCGGAAGGCCGCGCTGATCGCGAAGGCGGGCATCTACGACCTGCGGATCCACCACGACGAGGTGATCTGGCCGTTGCTGCGGCAGTGGAAGATCTTCGAGCTCGAAGGGCTCGGCGAGGTGGGCGAGAAGGCGCGGGACGAACTCGACCAGTTCCTGAAGGCCCTCGACACGCAGGCTTCTCGCTTCGAGGAGCGTCGGGCGGCCGCCGAAGCCCGCGCCGCCGCCCGCCAGGCGTGATACGCCTTCAATCACGCGAGTTACGTCTTCAATCACGCGAGTCGCGCCTCTAGTCACGCGAGTTACGCCTTTAGCCACGCGAGTTACGCCTTCCGTCACGTGATTCGGCGGCCGTCACGCGTGATCAGGTGGCCGACTCGCGTGATCAGACGGCCAACCCATGTGTCGGCCATCCGATCACGCGTGACGGAAGGCGCAACTCGCGTGATTCAAGGCGTAACTCGCGTGACGGGAGGCGTAACTCGAGTGATTCAAGGCGTAACTCGCGTGAAGGTAGGCGGGGGGCGCTAGCGCGAGCGGCGCGAGCCGGCGCGGGTCCCCGAGGAGAACGCGGCGGCACCGCCGCGACGGGCCGGAGCGCCGCCGGACTGGTTCCGCGAGGTCTGCGACTTGGCGGAACCGGAACCGCGGCGCGGCTGGGAGTCCGCGCCGGCGCGACGGCCCTGGCCGCCGCCCTTGGGCCCGCCTTCGCGCCGCCCGCCGGACTCGGCCGCGCGACGGCCTTGGCCGGCGGAAGCACCGCGACGGTCGCCCTCGGCGCGAGGCTGACGCGAGCGGCCATCGGAAGCGTCCGCGCCGCGACGGGCGCCACCAGCGGAAGCACCGCCTTGACGAGCGCCACCAGCGGAAGCACCGCGGCCGCTAGCCGAGCGGCCACCAGCGGAAGCGCCGCGGCCGGCACCGGAACGGCCACCGCTGGAAGAACCACGACCGCCGCCGGAAGCGCCGCGGCCACCGGCGGAGGGGCCTCGGCCACGTCCACCGCGGGAGCCGCGCCCACCGCCGGTGGGACGGTCTTCGTCGTCGCCCTTGCCCGGGATCGCTTCGCCGCTGGCGCTGACCCGCTTCGGCCGCGTGTCCACGATCGGCCGCCGCGGCGACGCGGTGAACGAACGCTCACCGGGCGCCAGCTCCGACAGCAGCGGGTGGCCGGGGCCGAGCTGGGTCGTGGTCGGCTTGATGCCGGCCTTGCGAGCGAGGTCGCGGACGTCGCCGACCTGCGCGTCGGTCATCAGCGTGACGACGGTGCCGGACGCGCCCGCCCGGGCGGTCCGGCCGGAGCGGTGCAGGTACGCCTTGTGTTCGACCGGCGGGTCGGCGTGGATGACCAGGGTGACGTCGTCGACGTGGATCCCGCGGGCGGCGATGTCGGTCGCGACCAGCGTCTTCGCCGCGCCGGAGGCAAACGCTTCCAGGTTGCGGGTCCGCGCGGTCTGGCCGAGGTTGCCGTGCAGCTCGACCGCCGGCACGCCGGAGGCCATGAGCTTGCGCGTCAACTGCTTGGCGCGGTGCTTCGTGCGGGTGAACACCAGCGTGCGGCCCGGGGCGGCGGTGAGGTCGATCAGCACCGGCAACCGGTGCGTCTCCTCCAGGTGCAGAACGTGGTGCTGCATGGTCGAGACCGGCGACTGGGCCGAGTCGACGCTGTGCGTCACCGGGTCGTGCATGAAGCGCTTGACCAGCACGTCGACACCCGCGTCGAGGGTCGCGGAGAACAGCAGCCGCTGCCCGCGCTCCGGGGTCTCGGCCATGATGCGCCGCACGTCGGGCAGGAAGCCGAGGTCGGCCATGTGGTCGGCCTCGTCCAGCACGGTGATCTCGACGTGGTCGAGCTTCGCCTCGCCCGAGCGCATGTGGTCCGCGAGGCGGCCGGGGCAGGCGACGACGATGTCCACGCCGTCACGCAGCCGGGTGATCTGCGGGTTGGGGCTGACGCCGCCGAAGATCGTGGTGACCTTGAGGCCGAGCGGTTTGGCCAGCGGCAGGAACGACGCCTCGATCTGGGTCGCCAGTTCGCGCGTCGGAGCCAGGACCAGCGCCCGCGGGCGGCCGGGGCGGCGGCGGGTCGGGCCTTCGGCGAGCCGGGCGAGGACGGGCAGCACGAAGCCGTACGTCTTGCCGGAGCCGGTGCGGCCGCGGCCGAGGACGTCCCGGCCGGCCAGCGAATGCGGCAGCGTGGCGGCCTGGATCGGGAACGGGCTGGTGACGCCCTGTTCGGCGAGCGTGTCGACGATCGTCTTGGGCAGGCCGAGTTCGGTGAAAGTAGGTGTGCTCATAAGCGTGTGGGCGCACGGGCGCCCTGGTATCTCCGTAAGGATAGAAACGGTTGTCCTGCCCGGCGCAGACCTCGGGGGCCGCGGCGCGTGGTCTTCGACAACGAAACGCGGCCCGAGGCAGAACTGAGCGGACCGCGTCGTCCAGTGTACTGGGTCGTGATCTCCCGGGCTACGTGATATCGCCCGCACCGGCCCGGTGATGTTCGTCGGTTCGGACGAGCCGCGCGCGGCGTCGCGGTGAAACGCTGGCCTGACCGGACGAAAGGGGACACGGGTGTCGAACGTTCAGGAGCTGCAAGGGGTGCTCGACGAGGAGGTGCGCCGCGCGAACGTCCCCGGAGCCGTGGTGGGGGTGACGCACCGGGGCGTGGAGTCGGTGTCCGTCACCGGAGTGTCCAGTGTGGACACTGGGCTCCCGGTCGATTCCGGCACGTTGTTCATGATCGGCTCCACCAGCAAGACGTTCGCCGCGGCCGCCGTGCTGGCCCTGGTCGAAGACGGTGTGCTGGACCTCGACAGGCCGGTCGTCGACTACCTTCCCGACGTCCCGCTGGCGGCGCGCGAGACGGTGACCCTGCGCCATCTGCTCACGCATTCCGCCGGATTCCTCGGCGACGTCGACTTCGCCACCGGGTGGGGTGACGACGCGCTGGCCCTCGCGATCGCGAAGTTCGGTGACCTGCCGCAGAATTTCGCGCCCGGCGAGGTGTTCTCGTACTGCAACGCCGGATTCCAGCTGGCCGGACGGGTCGTCGAGGTGGCCGCGGGCGAGCCTTTCGAGGACGTCGTCCGTGCCCGGCTGCTCGAACCGCTCGGCATGACCGAGTCGTATTACCTGCCGTGGGAGGTGCTCACGCGCCGTCACGCCGTCGGGCACGTGCTGCGCGATGGCGAACCTGCGGTCGAGCACACCGTGGGCCTCACCCGCGCGGACAGCGCGAGCGGCGGACTGTGGTCGACGGCGGGAGATCAGCTGAAGTGGGCCCGGTTCTTCCTGAGCGGCGAGGCCGAGGGCGAGCCGCCGCTCAGCGAAGCGACCCGCGACCTCATGCGAGCGCCGCAACGCAAGGCCGCGCTGCGGTTCGAGGAGGTCGGGCTGAGCTGGCTGCACACGACCCACGGCGCGGCCCGGCTGGTCCGGCACGGTGGCAACGTGAGCAATCTGCAGCTGTCGGAGTTCGTCACTCTGCCGGAACACGACTTCGCCGTCACGGTGCTGACCAACAGCGCGGGCGGATCGGCGCTGGGCGCCAAGATCGTCGACTGGTGCCTGGAGCATCTGGTCGGGCTGCCGCCGCTCGCGACCCCGCCGCCGGCGCCCCAGCCGAAGATCGCCGAGTACCTGGGCCGCTACCAGACCGGTGACCTGGCGTTCGTGATCAGCGACCGGGACGGTGTCCTCTGGGCCCAGCTCGTCGCCGACGTCGAGGGCTTCCCCTCGCCGCCGCCGTTCGAGGCGGTCTTCGTGGACGACGACGCGATCGCCCCCGCCGCCGACACCCGCAAACCCACCGCGCGGTTCCTGCGCGACGAGCGTGGACGGGTGACTTCGATCGAGTTCGGTGGCCGGACGGCCCAGCGAGGCGCTACGGTTACCGGGTAGTAACTTCGGCTGACCAGGAGTGCACCATGAGCGAAAAGGCGACCGCGTTGTTGCTGAACCCGGGTGGGTACGACCCCCAGCAGTTCGACCCGGAGACGCGTCGCCTGCTCCGTGCCACCATCGAGTGGTTCGAACAGCGTGGCAAGCGCAAGCTCGTCGAGGACTACCACGACCGGACCTTCTACGCGGACTTCATCGAGTTCGCGGGCAAGGAAGGCCTGTTCTCGACGTTCCTCACTCCCGGCGCCAACGCCGAAGGGAACCCCGACAAGCGCTGGGACACCGCGCGGGTCGCGGCCCTGTCGGAAATCCTCGGCTTCTATGGGCTCAATTACTGGTACCCGTGGCAGGTCACCATCCTCGGCCTGGGCCCGGTGTGGCAGAGCGCGAACGAGGCCGCCCGCAAACGCGCGGCGGACTCGCTCGCGGCCGGCGGCGTCGCCGCGTTCGGACTGTCCGAAAAGGAGCACGGGGCCGACATCTACTCGTCGGACCTCGTGCTCACCCCGGACGGCGCGGGCGGCTACCGCGCGAACGGGTCGAAGTACTACATCGGCAACGGCAACTGCGCGCGGACCGTGTCGGTGTTCGGCCGCATCGACGGCGTCGAAGGGCCGGACCAGTACGTGTTCTTCTACGCGGACTCGGAACACCCGAACTACCGCGTGGTGAAGAACGTCGTGCCGTCGCAGATGTACGTCGCCGAGTTCGAGCTGAACGACTACCCGGTGTCCGAAGAGGACATTCTGCACGTGGGCGCCGACGCGTTCTCCGCGGCGCTGAACACGGTCAACATCGGCAAGTTCAACCTGTGCTTCGGCGGCATCGGCATGTCGACGCACTCGCTGTACGAGGCGATCACGCACGCGCACAACCGGGTGCTCTACGGCAAGAAGGTCACCGATTTCCCGCATGTGCGCAGGGAATTCGTCGAGGCGTACGCGCGGCTCGTCGCGATGAAGCTGTTCTCCGACCGCGCCGTGGACTACTTCCGCAGCGCGAACGCGGACGACCGCCGGTACCTGCTGTTCAACCCGATCACCAAGATGAAGGTGACCACCGAGGCGCAGAAGGTCATCGGCCTGGTCGCGGATGTGGTGGCCGCCAAGGGGTTCGAGGCCGACACCTATCTCGCGATGTCCAAGAACGACATCGACGGCCTGCCGAAGCTCGAAGGCACGGTGGCGGTGAACCTCGCGCTGATCGCGAAGTTCGTGCCCGCCTACCTGTTCGCGCCGCAGGCTTACGAGCCGGTGCCGACCCGCTCCGACGCGGCCGACGACGAGTTCCTGTTCCGCCAGGGCCCCGCGCGCGGGCTCTCGAAGGTGCGGTTCCACGACTGGCGCGAGGCGTACGCCAAGGCGTCCGCGATCCCGAACGTCGCGCGGTTCACCGAACAGGCCGAGGCGCTGGTGAAGCTGTTCACCGACGCGGCCCCGGACGAGGCGCAGCAGCAGGACATCGACTTCGGTCTCGCGCTGACCGAGCTGTTCACGCTGGTCGTCTACGGGCAGCTGGTGCTGGAGCAGGCGGAGATCACCGGGATCGAGACCGAGGTCGTCGACCAGATCTTCGCCATCCTGGTGCAGGACTTCAGCCTCACCGCGATCGACCTGCACGGGAAGTCGTCCTCGACGGACGCGCAGCAGGCGCTCGCGCTCGCGTCGATCCGGAAGCCGGTCGTGGACGCGGCCCGCTTCGACCACGTGTGGTCCCTGGTCCGCGATCTTTCCGGCGCCTACGCGATGAATCCGTGAGCTGAAGGACGCTTTCCCCGCATCTGACACAGTGAAGGGCGCTTTCCCCACATCGCATGCGGGGAAAGCGCCCTTCAGCAGCTCTACTTGCCGAAACCGGCCTTCCGGAGCGCGTCCGCCATGGCGCCGCCGCCACCGGAGTTCCCGCCGCGGTCCCGGCCGCCCCCACGGCCGCCCTGACCGCCACGCTGACCGCCGCCCTGACGCTGGCCGCGGTCACGACCGCCGCCGCCCTGCTCGCGAGCGGGCTTGCCGGGCTCGTCGTCCAGGCGCAGGGTCAGCGAGATCCGCTTGCGCGGCACGTCGACCTCCAGCACCTTCACCTTGACGATGTCGCCCGGTTTCACGACCTCACGCGGGTCCTTGACGAAGTTCTTCGACAGCGCGGACACGTGCGCGAGCCCGTCCTGGTGCACACCGACGTCGATGAACGCGCCGAACGCGGCCACGTTCGTCACGACGCCTTCCAGGCGCATACCCGGCTTGAGGTCGCCGATCTTCTCGACGCCGTCGGCGAAGGTCGCGGTCTTGAACGCCGGACGCGGGTCGCGGCCCGGCTTGTCGAGCTCGGCGAGGATGTCGGTCACCGTCGGGAGACCGAAGGTGTCGTCGACGAACTCCGTGGGCTTCAGCGCCTGTAGCGTCCGCGTGTTGCCGATCAGCGAACGGATGTCGGTACCGGTGGACGAAAGGATCCGCCGCACCACCGGGTACGCCTCCGGGTGCACCGAGGACGAGTCGAGCGGGTCGTCGCCGTCCGGGATCCGGAGAAAGCCCGCGCACTGCTCGAAGGCCTTCGGGCCCAGCCGCGCGACCTCCTTGAGCCCGCTGCGGGTCTTGAACGGCCCGTTCTCGTCGCGGTGCGCGACGATGTTCTCGGCCAGCGTCGTCGTGATCCCCGAAACGCGGGTCAGCAGCGGCGCCGACGCGGTGTTGACGTCCACGCCGACGGCGTTCACACAGTCCTCGACCACCGCGTCGAGTGAGCGCGACAGCGAGATCTCCGACAGGTCGTGCTGGTACTGCCCGACGCCGATCGACTTCGGGTCGATCTTCACCAGTTCCGCCAGCGGGTCCTGCAGCCGGCGCGCGATGGAGACCGCGCCGCGCAGCGAGACGTCCATGCCCGGCAGCTCCTGCGAAGCGAACGCCGACGCCGAATAGACCGACGCGCCGGCCTCCGAGACGACGGCCTTGGTCAGCTTCAGTTCCGGGTGCTTCTTGATCAGTTCGCCGGCGAGCTTGTCGGTCTCGCGCGACGCGGTGCCGTTGCCGATCGAGATCAGGTCCACCTTGTGCCGGGCGCACAGCGCGGCGAGTTCGGCGATGGACTGGTCCCATTTGTTGGCGGGCTGGTGCGGGTAGATCACGTGAGTGGCGACGACCTTGCCGGTCGCGTCGACGACGGCGACCTTGACACCGGTACGGAAGCCCGGATCGAGGCCCATCGTGGCGCGCGTGCCGGCCGGGGCGGCGAGCAGCAGGTCGCGCAGGTTCGCGGCGAACACGCGGACGGCGTCGTCCTCGGCCGACTGGCGCAGCCGCATCCGCAGGTCGATCCCCAGGTGCAGCAGGATCTTCGTCCGCCACGCCCAGCGGACGGTGTCCCCGAGCCACTTGTCGGCCGGGCGGCCTTCGTTCGAGATGCCGAACTTGTGGGCGATGCGGTTCTCGTACTCGGTCGGCCCGGTGCGCGGTTCTTCGGAGGGCTCCTCCGACTCCATCGACAGGTCGAGGATCTCTTCCTTCTCGCCGCGGAACATCGCGAGGATCCGGTGCGAGGGGAGCTTGGTGTAGGGCTCGGAGAACTCGAAGTAGTCGGAGAACTTCGCGCCCTCTTCGGCCTTGCCGTCGCGGACCTTGGAAGCGAGCCGGCCTTCCGCCCACATCTTCTCTCGCAGCTCGCCGATCAGATCGGCGTCTTCGGCGAAGCGCTCGACGAGGATCGCGCGGGCGCCGTCCAGCGCGGCCTGCGCGTCCGCGACGCCCTTGTCGGCGTCGACGAACACCGCGGCGGCGGCCTGCGGGTCGGTGTTCGGGTCGCTCAGCAGCCCGTCGGCGAGCGGCTCCAGACCGGCCTCGCGGGCGATCATCGCCTTCGTCCGCCGCTTGGGCTTGTACGGCAGGTAGATGTCCTCGAGACGGGACTTGGTGTCGGCCGCCATGATCGACGCTTCGAGCGCCTCGTCCAGCTTGCCCTGGCTGCGGATCGACTCCAGCACCGCGACCTTGCGCTCGCCGAGTTCCCGCAGGTAGCGGAGGCGCTCTTCGAGGGTGCGGAGCTGGGTGTCGTCCAGCATCCCGGTGACCTCTTTGCGGTACCGGGCGATGAACGGCACGGTCGATCCGCCGTCCAGCAGGTCGACGGCCGCCTTGACCTGCCCCTCGCGCACGCCGAGTTCTTCGGCGATCTTCTGCTCGACTGTCTGCAGGCCCTGCACGCTCACTCCCACGCTCCTGAATCCGCCCTCGGGTGCTCTCGGACCCTGCATTCTGCCGCTCGCGCCGAGCCGACTTTCGTATGGCCTCCCCTAACCGAACCCTTGACAGTTGTATTGGTCTGTACCATTTTGATGTGGCCGACATCACCCGTTCGTGGAGGCCAGTCGTGAAAGTGAAGCCCAAACACGCGTTCCTCGCCCTGCTGTCGTCACTGGCCGTGTGCCTGGGGGTGACTTTCGCGGTCTCGGGCAGCGCCTCGGCCGCCAACATCCTGACCAACCCCGGCTTCGAACTCGGGACCACGAGCGGCTGGACCTGCACCGGCACGAACGCGGTGGTCACGACGCCGGTCCACTCGGGCACCCGCGCGCTCAGCGCCACCCCGGCGGGGCAGGACAACGCCCGCTGCTCGCAGAGCGTGGCCGTGAAGGCCAACACCGCGTACACGCTTTCGGCGTGGGTGCAGGGCAGCTACACCTACCTCGGTGTCACCGGCACCGGGACGGGTGACAAGAACACCTGGACCCCGGGTGGCGGCAGCTGGTCGCAGCTCTCGCTGAGCTTCACCACCGGCGCGTCCACCACGAGCGTCGAGATCTACCTGCACGGCTGGTACGGCCAGCCCGCGTACTTCGCCGACGACGTGAACCTCGACGGTCCCGGCGGCTCGCCCACCACGACGCCGACCACGCCGACGACGTCCACGAGCCCGACGACCACCACGTCGAACCCGCCGACGACCACGACGAGCACCCCGCCGACCGGGAACCTGCCGAAGCACGTGATCACCGGCTACTGGCAGAACTTCTACAACGGCGCGAAGGCGCTCAAGCTCGCCGACGTCCCGACGAAGTACAACATCATCGCGGTGTCCTTCGCCGACGCGACGGCCACGCCGGGCGCGGTCAGCTTCACCCTCGACTCGGGTCTGTCGAGCCAGCTCGGCGGCTACACCGACGCGCAGTTCAAGGCCGACATCAAGACGGCGCAGGCGCGCGGGCAGAAGGTCATCCTGTCCGTCGGCGGTGAGAAGGGCACGATCCGCGTCGACTCCTCGGCCGCGGCGACGAACTTCTCCAACAGCATGAAGTCGCTCATCGCGACCTACGGCTTCGACGGCGTCGACATCGACCTGGAGAACGGCGTCAACGCGACCTACATGGCGCAGGCGCTGCGCAGCATCCACGCGGCCGGCGGCTCGATCATCACCATGGCGCCGCAGACGATCGACATGCAGAGCCCGGCGGCGGAGTACTTCAAGCTGGCGCTGAACGTCAAGGACATCCTGACCATCGTCAACATGCAGTACTACAACAGCGGCACGATGCTCGGCTGCGACCAGAAGGTCTACTCGCAGGGCACGGTGGACTTCCTCACCGCACTGGCCTGCATCCAGCTGCAGAGCGGGCTGCGCGCCGACCAGGTCGGGCTCGGCCTGCCCGCGTCGGGTTCGGCGGCCGGTGGTGGCTACCAGGCGCCCGGCAACACGGTCAACGCGCTGAACTGCCTGGCGAAGGGCACGAACTGCGGTTCGTTCAAGCCTTCGACGACGTACCCGGCGATCCGGGGCGCGATGACCTGGTCGATCAACTGGGACGCCTCGCAGGGCTACGCGTGGTCGAACACGGTGAGCGCGGGCCTGGCCGGCCTCCCGTGACGCACCACTAGACCGGGGCGGGGCACCGCCGTCGCGCGGGCGACGGTGCCCCGCCTCTTCCATGTCTCGCGTTTCGTCCTCTGGATGCGGTAGTTGGCAGGGCGAACTACCGCATCCAGAGGACGAAACGCGGGAGTCAGAGGGGCGTGAGGGGCAGGCGCAGGGCCGCCGGGGCCTCCGGAGGGACGACGGGCTTCAGCGGCGCGACGGGGGACAGGCGCCGGTAGGCGGAGCCGAGCGGCGGCCGGGGATCGTCCTCACCTTTGTTGGGCCACAACGACATCGCGCGTTCCGCCTGTGCGGTGATGGTCAGCGACGGGTTCACGCCGAGGTTCGCCGAGATCGCCGAGCCGTCGGCGATGTGCAGCCCCGGGTACCCGTGCACCCGCTGGTACGGGTCGACGACGCCGGTCTCGGCGCTGTCGCCGATCGCGCAGCCGCCGATGAAATGCCCGGTGACCGGGATGTTCGCCAGATCCGTCCACGCGCCCTGCGCCAGCCCGCCGATCTTGTCCGCCACCCGCCGCGTGACCTCGTGCCCGGCGGGGATCCACTCGGGGTTCGGGTCGCCGATGCCCTGTTTCGTGGTCATCCGGCGGCCGAACAGCCCGCGTTTCGTGTACGTGGTCACGGAATTGTTCAGCGTCTGCATCACCAGCAGCCCGACCATCCGTTCCGACCAGCGCCGGGGGTTGTGCAGCCGCACCAGGTTCCGCCGGTGCCGCCACAGCTCGCGGACGCCCAGCACCCAGCGGCGTTTGCCCGGCTCGGCGTCGACGAGCACCGTCGCGAGCAGTCCCATGGCGTTGCTGCCCTTGCCGTAACGCACCGGTTCGACGTGCGTGACGGCGTCGGGATGGATCGACGACGTGATCGCGACGCCGCGGGTGAAGTCCGTGTCGTCGCGCAGCGAGCGCGCGGCGAGCACGGCCTCGGAGTTCGTCCTGGCGAGCAGGCCCAGCCGCGGCGACAGCTCGGGCAGGGTGCCCGAATCCTTGAGCGAGTGCAGAAGCCGTTGCGTGCCCAGGGAAGCGGCGGCGAACACGACCTGCTCGGCGGTGAACGTCCGCTTTTCCTTGCGCGCCCACCGTCCTGTCCGGACGGTGTCGACCGCGTAGCCGCCGTCGATCGGCCGGACCGACACCGCGGTGGTCAGCGGATGGACCTCCGCGCCCGCCTTCTCCGCCAGGTACAGGTAGTTCTTGACGGTCGTGTTCTTCGCACCGACCCGGCAGCCGGTCATGCACTCGCCGCAGTGCGTGCACGGCTTCCGCAGCGGGCCTTCGCCGCCGAAGAACGGGTCGACGTCGCGCGCGCCGAAGTGGACGCCGACCGGGGTCGGCCGGTAGGTGTCCGCGATGCCCATGTCCTCGGCGACCTCGCGCAGCACCCGGTCGGCCGGGGTGACCAGCGGGTTCTCGACCACGCCCAGCATCCGTTTCGCCTGGTCGTAATGCGGGGCTAGTTCGGCCTTCCAGTCGGTGATGTGCGCCCACTGCGGATCCCGGTAGAAGGTGTCCGGGGGCTCGTAGAGCGTGTTCGCGTAGACGAGCGAGCCGCCGCCGACACCCGCGCCGCTCAGGACGAACGTGTTCTTCAGCAGCGTGAGCCGCTGGATGCCGTAGCAGCCCAGTTTCGGCGCCCATAGGTACTTTCGCAGCCGCCACGACGTCTTCGCGAACTCGTCGTCGGCGAACCGGCGGCCGGTCTCCAGCACGCCGACGCGGTACCCCTTCTCGGTGAGCCGCAGGGCGGTCACGCTGCCGCCGAAACCGGAGCCGATCACCAGCACGTCGTAGTTCATCGTGCTCCCGCCGTCCGGTAGTCGCCGAGGTCGAGCTTCTTCGTCCGCCGGTGGTATTCGGACAGCAATCCCGGCCAGTTCGCGCTCACCCGGCCGTTCTCCTGGCGGTACCAGCTGGCACAGGTCGTCCACACGGTCTTGCCCAGCCGCCGCTGGATCTCCTCGTCGTAAGTCCGCTCGACCTCCGGGACGACGTCCATATAGGACACACCCGGCCGGGACAGGTGCTCGACGGCCTGCCGGATGTAGCGGGCCTGCCGTTCGATCATGTAGATGACAGACCCCGCGCCGATGTTCGTGTTGGGCCCATAGACGCAGAACAGGTTCGGGAAACCCGGCACGGTCATGCCGAGATACGCCCGCGCGCCGTCCTTCCACACGTCGGACAGAGCCTTGCCGGCGAGACCTTTCACCTCGACCTCGCCGAGGAAGTCGGTCGCCGCGAACCCGGTTCCGTAGACGATGACGTCCGCCTCGTGTTCGACGCCGTCTTCGGTGAGCACGCCGGACGGCGTGATCGCGCTGATGCGCCGCGTCTCCACGGCGACGTTGTGCTGCGCCAGCGCGGGCAAGTACTCGTTGGTGAACAGGACCCGCTTGCAGCCGAGGGAGTAGTCGGGGGTGAGTTTCCGGCGCAGCGCCGGATCCTTGAGGTACTTGCGGCGAAGCTGGGCCGCCCTCAGTTCGAGGAGCCTGAGCAGTGCGGGGCTCTTGGTCATCGCGTAGGTCGCGTATTCGGTGAGGGCGAAGACCCGGAGCCTGCCGAGGAGTTGTGTGGCCGGGAAACGCCGGAACAGCCGCTGCTGCCAGCGCCGGTAGCTGGTGTCCCGTTTGGCCATGATGTACGGCGCGGTGCGCTGGAAGACGGTCAGTTCGCCCGCCTGGCGCTGGAGTTCGGGTACGAACTGGATCGCGCTCGCGCCGGTGCCGATCACCGCGACCTTCTTGCCGCGCAGGTCGACGTCGTGATCCCAGTGTGCGGAGTGGAAGCTGGTGCCCTCGAAGGTCTCCTGGCCGGGGATGTCCGGCTGGACCGGCCGCGAGAGCTGGCCGACGGCGGGGACGAAGACGTTCGCCTCGTACGTCTCGCCGCCCGCGGTCTCCACCCGCCAGAGCCCACGTTCCTCGTCGAAGGCCGCGGAGGTGACGCGGACGCCGAACCGGATGTGCGGTTCGAGCCCGTAGCGGCGCACCACGCGTTTGAGGTACTCGTGGATGTCCGGTTGCAGAGAGAACCGCTTCGGCCAGTCGGGGTTGGGCTCGTAGGAGAACGAGTACAGCGGCGACGGGATGTCGCAGCCCGCGCCGGGGTACGTGTTCTCCCGCCAGACGCCGCCGGGTTCGCCGGCGCTCTCCAGGATGGTGAAGTTCTCGAAGCCGGCGCGCTTGAGCTCGATCGCCGTCCCGACCCCGCCGAAGCCCGTCCCTACGATCAGCACGCTCGTATCGCCCATGCCGATCGAAGTTACCCAGCGGTCACCCCTGGTGGAAGTACACGAGTGGCCACCCGATCGAGATTTCCGGCCACGCCCCTGCCCGCGTTTCGTCCTCTAGTTGCGGTAGTTCGCGCTGCCAACTACCGCAACTAGAGGACGAAACGCACCGAGTGGGTCTCCGCCTTCGGGTGCGCCCAGGTCAGGAGGCGGTGGGCGGAGCTCTCCAGCGTGTCCAGGTCGCGCTTCGGGACGCGTTCGAACGGCGTGATCACCACCGAAGCCGCCTTCTTCACGGTCTCGATCTCCCAGAAGCCCTTCACCATGCCGCCGACCAGGATGGTGCCCTTGACCAGGCCGTTCTGCGTGATGACGACCTTGCGGTGCTCGTCGCTGATCACGCGCGTGCGGTCGGCGTAGGACAGGACGGTCTGGTCGAACGGTCCCAACAACCGCGCGGGCGCGGGCGTGTCCGGATCCGGACGGGAGGCCTCGGGCAGGTCGAAGAGCTCGCGGCCGTTCTCGTCACGGAACGTCCGCAGCTCCGGCCGCAGCCGCTCGGCGACCTCGCCGAGCTTCGTGATCCCGGCCCACGCCTGCGCGTCCTGCACACTGGCCGGCCCGAACGCGGCCAGATAGCGCCGGAACATCGCTTCCGGCGACGGCGCGGTGTCCGGTTCGGCGCCCAGCCAGTCCTCGGTGGTCTGGTACGTCGGCTGCCCGGATTTGCCCCAGACGCCGCGCGGCGGGATCTGCACCAGCGGCAGCAGCGCCCGCGCGACGTGTACCAGCGACGATGGCGCGACACCCTCCCAGTGCTTCGCGAGTTCCGCGCCGAGGCCTGCCGACGAAAGCGGCCGCTCACCCAGCAGCTTGCGGGCGGTGCGAGCGATCTCCTGGTGGTCGAGGCCCTTGATGTCGGGGCCGTGCTGGGTGTTGCCGAGCACCGAGCGGTCGTAGAGCGGCTGCACGATGGGGCGCCACGCGAGCGCGTCCGACGGCGTGACCAGGTGCACCGTGCCGCGCATGAGCGCGATCCGCACGACGCTCTTGTCCAGCAGGAGGCTCGCCAGGTCTTCCTGGCGGAACCCGTGCAGCCGCGTCCACAGCGCGAAGTACGGCGGGTTCGGGGCCTGCGCCTGTAATCCGGCGAGATGCTCTACCGCTTCGAGCGCGGTCATCTTCGAACGCCGGAGCAGCAACTGCCGGTCCAGCATGGCGCGGTTCAGCGCGCGCCTGCTCAACGTGTCGGACATGCCGCTCACCCTAATCGGGATCAAGGACAGTTACGGTCCTCGATGCGCCGGACGTTGCCGGGATCCATAATCCCGGCCATGGAACTACCGCCGCCGGTGATCCGGGACTGGGACTACCCCCGCGGCACGGCGAGCATCGTGCTGATGGCCCGCTTCGCCGCCGAGAACGGCGTCACGGGGTTGGAGTCCTACGAGCACGCCCCTGTGGACGGTCAGGTCGACGCGCGCCAAGAGCTCGCGGTGGTCCGGACGCTGGTCCGCGGGCTCGGCGGCGGAGACGACGTCGCGCTGCGGCTGAGCAGGCGCTACCGGGTCAGCGCGTTCGGCATCTTCGGCTTCGCGTGCATCAGCAGCCCGACGCTGGGGGACGCGATGCGCTTCGCCCTGCGCTACCTCGACCTGAGTTTCACCTTCTGCATCCCGCACGTGACCGTCGAGGCCGGGCGGCTCGCGCTGGCCATGGACGACAGCCGCGTGCCAGGTGACGTCGCCCGCTTCCTGGTGCTGCGCGACCTCGGCGCCATCCACACCGTCATGCGTGACATCCTGCCGGACATCTCCTTGCGCTCCTTGGCCTTCCGGCACGACGAACCCTCCACTGTGGACGAGTACAAGCGGACGTTCGGCTTGGCGCCGTCGTTCTCCGCCCCGTCGCATCTCGCCACCCTGGATCCGCTCTTCCTGGACAAACCCCTGCCACAGGCCAACGATCAGACGGTCGCGGTCTGCGCCGCGCACTGCGATCTGCTGGTGTCACGGAAACGGGAACGCTCCGGGATCGCCCAGCAGGTCCGGGAACGGCTGGTGCGGTTCGGTGGCGTCGACGCCGGGATGGACGAGGTCGCGCGGCAGCTCGCGCTCAGCCCGCGCACGCTGCGGCGGCGGCTGTTCGAGGCCGGGACCGGCTACCGCACGCTGCTCGACGAGGTCCGGCAGGCCCTGGCGGAGGAGATGCTCGACACCGGCGCGCTCAGCGTGGAAGACGTCGCGCTGCGGCTGGGGTACGCCGAAGCGTCGAGCTTCATCTACGCCTTCAAACGCTGGAAGGGGATGACGCCGGCGGCTTACGCCCGGCGGAACGCGTTGCGAGCACGGCCGGGTAGGTGACCCGCAGCAGGTGCAGGATCGAGTCGGTGAGGAAGACCCGCAGCTCGTCCCGGCCGAGCGTGCCGCGGATCAGCCATTCGCGTGACGCCGCGCGCAGCATCCCGCCGTACGACCGGATCATCGCGCGAAGTTCTTCGCGCCCCTCGGTGACGTCGCTCATCAACGCGGCCGCGAGCACGCGATCGGCGGCGATCTCGTCCGCCTCCAGCATGATCCGCTCGATCTCCGGGTCGCGGCCGACCGCCTCCGAACCGATCGCGGTCAGCCACGCCTGCTCGTTGCGCTCGACGACCTCGATCCAGTGCCGGACGCTGATCGCGAGCCGCTCTTCGGCGCTCGTGTCGGGCAGGTTCTCGATCACCGGCGCCGGGACGATCATCATCTGCCGGACGACTTCCAGGTACAGCTCGCGTTTGCCGCCGAAGTAGTGGTTGATCAGCGGCCTGGCCACGCCGGCGGCCTTCGCGATGTCCGAGGTCGAAACCGAGGCGTACGTGCCCTCGCCGAACAGCCGCCGGGCCGCGGTCAGGATCTCGGCGCGCCGGGCGGCCGGTTCGAGGCGGCGCCGCCGGGTCTCCGGATCGGTGCTCATGGGCCGAGCGTAACCGTTTCACGTGACCGCCTGCCGTTACTCATTCGGAACGACCCGCCGGTAACCCCGGGGGCCTTCGCGGCGACGTTGGGGGCGGGGGGACCGGGCGTCATGAGTAGGGACGAATGGCCAGTGCCGAACGCGAGCCGGTTCGCCGTACCGGACGGTGGGTCAGTGTGCGGCTGCAGCATCGTGACGTCCGCGTCCAGGACGAATGCGTCTCGTACGCGGGGATCGTGATCACGAGCTACGAGAACGGGGCCGAGGTCGGCGAACGCTGGATCCCGCTCGGGGTCGATCCGTCGGAGGCCGACGACGAACAGCTCATCCAGCAGCTGCGTGACGCCCTGATCTGGCAGGCGCGGCGGCCGCCGAAGGCCGCGGGGGAGTAGGCGTAACTCGCGTGATCAGAGGCGTAACTCGCGTGATTGAAGCCGATCCGGCTTCAATCACGCGAGTTACGCCTTCAAGCACGCGAGTTACGGCTATTGGGTCCGCAGGCCGTCGAAAGCGATCTTGCACACCGCGTCCGCCAGCTCCGTCCCGGCCGAACCACGACGCGGCCGGTACCACTCGATCAGCGAGTTCACCATGCCGTACAGCAGCCGCGCGGTGACCGCGGGATCGATGTCGGGGCGCACGTCGCCCTCGGTTTCGGCCTGTTTCACCAGTTCCGTGACGAGCCGGTCGAATTCGCGCCGCCGCGCGAGCGCCGCCCGTTCGATCTTGGTGTTGCCGCGCACCCGCAGCAGCAGGGTCACGAACGGCAGCTGCTCGACCAGCACCAGGACACTGCCCCGCACCAGATGCTCCAGCTTTTCGATCGCCTTGCCCTCGAAGGATTCCGTCTCGGCGGCGACGGCGAACAGGCCGTTCAGCGCGCGGTCGACGGCGAGCCGCAGCAGCTCCTCCTTGCTCGGCACGTGGTGGTAGATCGCGGATTTCGTGATACCGAGCTTGCGGGAGAGGTCCTCCATGCTGGTGCCGTCGTAGCCGCGCTCGTTGAACAGCTTCACCGCGACCTGCAGCAGCGACTCGAGGTCGTAACCGGGACGCCCCCGGCGGGCGGGGGTGCTCAAGCGCGGTCCCGTTCGTCGAGGACGCGGCGCATCTTGCCCAGCGAGCGTTCCAGCGTGTCCGGGTCGACGACCTCGACGCCGACGCTCACGCCGACCCCGTCCTTCACCCCGGCGATCAGCCGGGCGGCGGCCTCGGCGCGCTGCTCGGCGGTCGCGTCCGGACGCGCTTCGACGCGGACGGTCAGGTGGTCCATCCGGCCCTTCGTCGACCGGATCAGCTGGAAATGCGGCGCGAGCGCGGGGGTCACCAGCACGACTTCCTCGATCTGCGTGGGGAAGACGTTGACGCCACGCAGGATGATCATGTCATCGCTACGCCCGGTCACCTTCTCCATCCGCCGGTACGCCGGCCGCGCGGTGCCCGGCAGCAGCCTGGTCAGGTCGCGCGTGCGGTACCGGATGATCGGCAACGCCTGTTTGGTGAGCGAGGTGAACAGCAGCTCACCCTCGGCGTCGGTCGGTTTCTCGGTGAACGGGTCGATCACCTCGGGGAAGAAGTGGTCCTCCCAGATGTGCAGCCCGTCCTTGGTCTCGACGCATTCCTGCGCGACGCCGGGGCCCATCACCTCGGACAGGCCGTAGATGTCGACGGCGTCGATGCCGACGCGTTCCTCGATCTCCGTGCGCATCTGCTCGGTCCACGGCTCCGCGCCGAAGATGCCGACCTTGAGCGAACTCGTCTGCGGGTCGATGCCCTGGCGCTCGAACTCGTCGAGCAGCGTCAGCATGTACGACGGGGTGACCATGATGATCTCGGGTTTGAAATCGGTGATGATCTGCACCTGCCGCGCGGTCATGCCGCCCGACGCCGGGATCACCGTGCAGCCGAGCTTTTCGGCGCCGTAATGCGCGCCGAGCCCGCCGGTGAACAGGCCGTATCCGTAGGCCACGTGGACCTTGTCGCCCGGCCGCCCGCCCGCGGCGCGGATCGAGCGCGCCATCACCGTCGCCCAGGTGTCGATGTCTTCGGACGTGTAGCCGACGACGGTCGGTTTCCCGGTGGTACCGCTGGACGCGTGGATCCGGCTCACCTGCGCCTCCGGCACGGCGAACATGCCGAACGGGTAGTTGTCGCGCAGATCCTGTTTGGTGGTGAACGGGAACTTCGCCAGATCTTCCAGCGCCTTGCAGTCGTCCGGGTGAACGCCCGCCTCGTCGAACTTCCGCGTGTAGAAGGGCACGTTGTCGTACGCGTGCCGCAGCGTCCACTGGAGGCGTTTCAGTTGCAGCGCCTGGAGTTCGTCGATGGTGAGGTTCTCGGCTTCGTCGCTGAAAGTCATCGTCACGCCTTCTGGATGGTGCGGCTGCGGCCGCGGAATTCGGCGACTACCTCCGGCCCGTCGGGGGTCTCCCGGTGCACGGTGACGTCGTAGATGCCGTTGCGGCCGTAACGCGTCCGTTCGGTGGCGGTGGCGATGAGGTGGTCGCCGAGTTTGCCCGCCGCGACGAAGGAGATCTCCGCGCCGGCCGCGACGGTCACCGGGCCGTGGCTGTTGCAGGCGCAGGCGAAGGTCGTGTCGGCCAGCAGGAAGACGTAGCCGCCGTGGGCGATGTCGTGGCCGTTGACCATCGTCTCGGTGATCCGCATGGTGGCGACGGCGTGGCCTTCGGCGGCCTCGATCAGCTCGATGCCCAGCGCCTTCGACGCCTGGTCGTCGGCGAACATCGTGTGCGCGGCGTTGCTAGTCAAGCCTGACCACCTGGTTACTGACCGAATGGACGGTTGTTAAAGGGTGTCGCAAGTAAAGGCGCGCTTTCGGGCAGATGTCAAGGGTCCACCGCCATCGGGGGGTTTGCAAGACCCCGGTCACGAGCTACAGTGAATTACTGAACGGACGGTCTGTTAATCCCACCATCGAAGGGTCGGCCCCATGGCATTGCTGCGCAGCTACGTCTCCGGCGGGTGGCACACGGCGGAAAGTGACGGAGTACCGCTGCACGACGCCTCCACCGGCGAGGAGGTCGCCCGGGTCTCGTCCGACGGCATCGACTTCGCCGCCGCGCTGGAGTACGGCCGCCGCGTCGGGGGCCCCGCGCTGCGCGAGCTGACCTTCCACCAGCGTGCCGCGCTGCTGAAGGCGCTGGCCTCCCACCTGCGCGAACACCGCGAGGAGCTGTACGCGCTCTCCGCGCGCACGGGCGCGACCAAGGGCGACTCGATGGTCGACATCGACGGCGGCATCGGCGTGCTGTTCGGCTACTCCAGCAAGGGCAAGCGCGAACTGCCGAACGACACCGTCTACGTCGACGGCAACGTCGAGCCGCTGAGCAAGGGCGGCACCTTCGTCGCCCAGCACATCGCCGTGCCGCTGCGCGGCGTCGCCGTCCAGATCAACGCCTTCAACTTCCCCGTCTGGGGTCCGCTGGAGAAGTTCGCGCCCGCGTTCCTCGCCGGCGTGCCGAGCCTGATCAAGCCCGCGAGCCAGACCGCGTATCTCACCGCACGCCTGGTCGAGATCATCATCGAATCCGGCATCCTGCCCGAGGGCACGCTGCAGTTCGTCGCGGGCAGCGTCGGCGACCTGCTCGACCACGTCACCGCGCAGGACCTCGTCTCGTTCACCGGCTCCGCGTCCACCGCGCAGAAGCTGCGCGCGCACCCCGCGATCGTGCGCAACTCCGTCCGGTTCAACGCCGAGGCCGACTCGCTCAACCTGTCGATCCTCGGCCCGGACGCCAAACCCGGCACCACCGAGTTCGATCTCTTCGTCAAGCAGCTGACCACCGAGATGACGGTCAAGGCGGGCCAGAAGTGCACCGCCATCCGCCGCGCCTTCGTCCCCGCCGACCTGCTCGACGACGTCGCCGAAGCCGCGAGCGCACGCCTGGCGAAGACCACCGTCGGAAACCCGGCCGCCGAGGGCGTCCGGATGGGTGCCCTCGCCAGCCTGGAGCAGCGCGAGGAGGTCCGGCGGTCGCTCAAGGCGCTGCTGGACGTCGGCACGGTCGTCTTCGGCGACCCGGAGCAGGTCGAGGTCGTCGGCGCGGACGCCGAACGCGGCGCGTTCATCTCACCCGTCCTGCTGAAGGCCGACCCGGAGCGCTCCGAGCCGCACGAGGTCGAGGCGTTCGGCCCGGTGTCGACGCTGCTGCCCTACACCTCCACCGAGCAGGTCATCGAGCTCGCCGCACGCGGTGGCGGCAGCCTCGTCGGTTCCGTCGTTTCCGCCGACAAGGAGTTCGTGCGCGAGGTCGTCCTCGGCGTCGCGCCGTACCACGGCCGCCTGCTGGTGCTGGACGCCGAAGACGCCAAGGAATCCACCGGCCACGGTTCCCCGATGCCGCAGCTGGTGCACGGCGGTCCCGGCCGCGCCGGTGGCGGCGAGGAGATGGGCGGCGTCCGCGGCGTGCTGCACCACATGCAGCGCACGGCGGTCCAGGGTTCGCCCGCCGTCCTGAGCACGGTCACCGGCCGCTGGGTCGCGGGTGCGCCGCGTACCGAAGGCGACGTCCACCCGTTCCGGAAGTCCTTGGCGGAGCTCAAGATCGGCGACTCCGTGGTCGCCGGCCCGCGCACCGTCACCCAGGAGGACGTCGACCACTTCGCCGAGTTCACCGGCGACACCTTCTACGCCCACACCGACCCCGAGGCCGCCGCGGAGAACCCGCTGTTCGGCGGGATCGTGGCGCACGGGTACCTGGTGGTCTCGTTCGCCGCCGGCCTGTTCGTCTCGCCGGAGCCCGGCCCGGTGCTGGCGAACTACGGCTTGGAGAACCTGCGGTTCCTCACCCCGGTCAAGGTCGGCGACTCGCTGACCGTGACCTTGACCGCCAAGCAGATCACCCCGCGCATCGACCAGGAGTACGGCGAGGTCCGCTGGGACGCGGACGTCACCAACGCCGACGGCGACTCGGTCGCCAAGTACGACGTGCTCACCCTGGTGGCGAAGGAGCAGTCATGACCGCGACGTTGCCGGAAGAAGACCTCGAACGGCATTTCGAGGCGACGATCGAGCGCGATCAGCGCATCGAACCGCGTGACTGGGTGCCCGAGGGTTACCGCAAGACGATGATCCGGCAGATCGCGCAGCACGCGCATTCGGAGATCATCGGCATGCAGCCGGAGGGCAACTGGATCACCCGCGCGCCTTCCTTGCGGCGTAAGGCGATCTTGCTCGCGAAGGTGCAGGACGAGGCCGGACACGGGCTGTACCTGTACTCCGCGGCCGCCACGCTCGGCGCCGATCGCGCGGATCTGACCGACAAGCTGATCAACGGCAAGCAGAAGTACTCGTCGATCTTCAACTATCCGACGCTGACCTTCGCCGACGTCGGCGTGATCGGCTGGCTGGTGGACGGCGCGGCGATCTGCAACCAGGTTCCCTTGTGCCGCAGCTCGTACGGGCCGTACGCGCGCGCCATGATCCGCATCTGCAAGGAGGAGTCCTTCCATCAGCGGCAGGGTTTCGAACTGCTGATGACCATGATGCGCGGCACCGAGAAGCAGCGCGAGATGGTGCAGGAGGCGGTGAACCGCTGGTGGTGGCCGTCGCTGATGATGTTCGGCCCGCCGGACGCGGATTCGCCGAACACCGCGCAGTCGATGGCGTGGAAGGTCAAGCGGCACACCAACGACGAGCTGCGCCAGCGCTTTGTCGACATGTCCATCCCGCAGGCCGAGGCACTGGGCGTCACCTTCCCGGATCCGGACCTGAAGTGGAACGCCGAACGAGGGCACTACGACTTCGGCCCCGTCGATTGGGACGAGTTCAAGAACGTGTTGAAGGGCAACGGCCCCTGCAACGCCCAGCGCGTCGCGCACCGGCGGCGGGCCCAGGAGGATGGCGCGTGGGTGCGGGAAGCCGCAGCGGCGCACGCAGCGAAGAAGGGTTCGTGATGAAACACGACTGGCCGTTGTACGAGGTGTTCGTCCGGGGCAAGCGCGGGCTGAACCACGTGCACGTGGGTTCGCTGCACGCGGCGGACGACGACATGGCGTTGCACCACGCGCGGGACCTGTACACCCGCCGCAACGAGGGCGTGTCGATCTGGGTCGTGCGCGCGTCGGACATCACCGCGTCGTCGCCGGACGAGAAGGACCCGTTCTTCGCGCCCAGCGGCGACAAGGTGTACCGGCACCCGACGTTCTACGAAATCCCCGACAACGTCCCCCACATCTGACATGAGCTTCGACAACGCCTATGAGGCGATCACCGAGGAGAACGACTCCCGCTGGGCCTTCGGCACCGGGTTCGAGGATCCGCTGTCCGGTGTGGACACCACGGTCCCGTCCGGTGTGGACGGTGACAGGCTGGCGGCCTACTGCCTGATGCTCGGCGACGACGCGCTGATCTTCTCGCACCGGCTGCAGGAGTGGTGCACGAACGCGCCCGAGCTCGAGGACGAGGTCGCGATCGCGAACATCGCGCTCGACCTGCTGGGGCAGGCGCGGCTGCTGCTGGCCCGCGCGGGCAAGGCCGATGGCAGTGAGCGTTCGGAGGATTCGTACGCCTTCTTCCGGAGCGAGCAGGAGTACCGCAACGTCCGCTTGGCCGAGCTCGAAGGCGGGCACTTCGGGCATCTGATCGCGCGGCTGCTGGTGTTCTCGATCTGGCGGCTCGCTTTGCTGCAGCAGCTTCAGTCCTCTGTGGACCCCGTGCTCGCGGCCATCGCGGACAAGGGTGTCAAGGAAGTCGCGTACCACCGCGACTACGCCGCCCAGTGGGCCGTGCGTCTCGGCGACGGCACCGAGCTGTCCCACGCGCGGATGCTGGAGGGCCTCGACGCGGTCTGGCCGTACGTGGACGAGCTTTTCGCGGCGCACGAGGTCGAGTTCGTCGATTCGCCGTCGCTGCGGCCGGAGTTCGACGCGATCCTGGACCAGGTGCTGGCCGTCGCGACGCTGAAGCGTCCCGAAATCGGTGCCATCGCCGGGGTTTCCGGCCGGATGGGCCGCGACGGCGTGCACACCGAGCGGATGGGCTTCCTGCTGGCGACGCTGCAGAGTGTCGCCAGGGAACATCCGGACGCGACATGGTGACCGCGTACGCCGTGGCGGCCACGGTCACCGACCCGGAACTGCCGATGCTCACCCTCGCCGACCTCGGCGTGCTGCGTGATGTGTCCGAAGAGGACGGTCGGGTGGTCGTCGCGATCACCCCGACCTACACCGGCTGCCCGGCGATGGACACCATGCGCGACGACCTCGTGCACGCGTTGACCGGCGCGGGTTACGGCGAGGTCGAGGTCCGCACGGTGCTGCAGCCCGCCTGGTCCACCGACTGGATCACCGAAGACGGCAAACGGAAACTGGCCGAGGCCGGGATCGCGCCGCCGGGCGCCGCGCCGCGGCGGGCCGGGCCGATCCCCCTCACGCTGAGCCCGGCGGTGTCGTCGGTCCGCTGCCCGAACTGTGGTTCCGCGGACACCGAAGAGCAGTCCCGGTTCAGCGCGACCGCGTGCAAAGCCTTGCGCCGCTGCCGGTTCTGCCTCGAACCGTTCGAACACGTCAAGGAGATCTAGCGTGACCGCAACCCTGCGCCGCACGGGATTCCACGCCCTGAAGGTGGCGGACGTCCAGCGCCTGTGCGACGACGCCGTCGCGGTGACCTTCGACGTGCCCGAAGACCTCGCGGACACCTTCCGCTTCAAGGCGGGGCAGTCGCTGACCCTGCGCCGCGAGATCGACGGCCGCGACGAGCGCCGGTCGTACTCGATCTGCGCGCCCGCCGGCGCGGCGCCGCGGGTCGGCGTCCGTGAGGTGCCGGGCGGGCTGTTCTCGTCGTGGCTCGTGCGCGACGTGAAACCCGGCGACGAGATCGAGGTCGCGCCGCCGACCGGCAACTTCAGCCCCGATCTGGAGGCCGCCGGGCATCACGTGCTGATCGCGGCCGGATCCGGGATCACGCCGGTGTTGTCGATCGCGTCTTCGCTGCTCAGCGACTCCGACGCGACCGTGACCGTGCTCTACGGCAACCGCCGCACGGACACCGTCATGTTCGCCGACGACCTCGCGGATCTGAAGGACCGCTACCCCGCGCGGCTCGAACTCGTCCACGTGCTGTCCCGTGAACCGCGCGAGGCCGAACTGTTCACCGGGCGGCTCGACGTGGAGAAGCTGCGGCGCCTGTGCGGCGTGCTGATCCCGGTCGAGGACGTCGCGCACTGGTGGCTGTGCGGGCCGTTCGAGATGGTGACCGGCGCGCAGGAACTCCTGCGCTCGCTGGACGTCGCGGACGAACGCGTGCATCAGGAACTGTTCTATGTGGACACTCCGCCGGAGCCGGTGCATCACGTCGACCCGGCCGTCGTGGGTGCGTCCAGCGAGGTCACGCTGGTGCTCGACGGCCGGTCGACGACGATGACGCTGCCGCGCGGGACTTCGGTGCTCGACGGCGCGCAGAAGTTCCGCCCGGATCTGCCGTTCGCCTGCAAGGGCGGCGTGTGCGGCACCTGCCGGGCGAAGATCTGCGACGGCAAGGTGGACATGCGGCGCAACTTCGCGCTGGAGAAGGCCGAAGTCGACGCCGGTTTCGTCCTCACCTGCCAGTCGGTGCCCGTCTCCGATGCCGTCACCGTGGACTTCGACGCCTGACCCACCCCCGCGTTTCGTCCTCTGGATGCGGTACTTGCGTGTGCAACTACCGCATCCAGAGGACTAATTGCGGAGGGGGAGCCAGCGGGTGATGCCGATGTCGGCCAGGAACGGCCGGTCGTGGCTCGCCACGATGAGCGTGCCCCGGTAGGCGAGCAGTGCCTCGGTGAGCCGCCGCACGCTGGCCAGGTCGAGGTTGTTCGTCGGCTCGTCGAGCAGCAGGAGTCGCGGCGTGGGCTCGGTCAGCAGCAACGTCGCCAGCGCCGCCCGGAACCGTTCCCCGCCGGACAACGACGCCACCTCGCGGTCGGCCGCCTTGCCCCGGAACAGGAACCGGGCCAGCCTCGCGCGGATCTCGTTGTCCGTGAGCGACGGCGCGACCAGTCGCACGTTGTCCACAATGGACAGCGTGTCGTCCAGCACGTCGATCCGCTGGGGGAGCAGCCTCGCGGGGACGAAGAGCCCCACCTCGCCCGACTTCGGCGGCAGCTCGCCGGCGATCGTCCGCAGCAGGGTGGTCTTCCCTGAACCGTTCGGGCCGGTGAGCGCGATCCGCTCGGGGCCCATGACGTGCAGGTCCGCCGCCGGGCCGAACCGGGGCACGGCGTCGATCCGGAGCACGTCCGTGCCGCGGGCGACGGTCGTCTCCGGCAGCTCGACGCGGATCTCGGCGTCCTCCCGCACCAGTTCCTCCGCGGCCTTCAGTGCCTCGACGGCGCCTTCCAGCCGGTCGGTGTGCAGGTTCCGGTACTTGCCCGCGGCGATCTGCGCGTCCTCCTGGCGTTTGCGCATCCGCACCTTGGGTTCGCGTTTCCGGTCCCACATCTGCTGGCCGTAGCGGGCCCGCCGGGCGAGTTTGATCCCGGCCTCGACCAGCTCCCGCTTCTGCCGTTTGACGTCCGACTCCGCCGCGCGCACATGCCGTCGGGCGGCCTCCTGCGCGACCTCGACGGCGTGTTCGTAGTCCGCGAGGTTGCCGCCGTACAAGGTGACCTCGTGGTCGCGGACCTCGGCGATCCGGTCCACCAGCCGCAGCAGTTCGCGATCGTGCGAGACCACGACGAGGATCCCGCCCCAGCCCGCGACCTCGCGGTGCACGAGTTCACGGGCCCGCAGGTCGAGGTTGTTCGTGGGCTCGTCGAGCAGCAATGCGGCGGGGCGGCGCAGCAACAGGGCGGCCAGCCCGAGCAACGTGAGTTCGCCGCCGGACAATTCGCCCGCCCGCCGGTCCAGGCGGACGGCTGCCAGACCGAGCCGGTCGAGGATCGCGTGGATGCGTTCCTCGACGTCCCAGTTGTCGCCGATGGTGGCGAAGTGCTCTTCGGCGGCGGAACCGTCCTCGACGGCCCGGATCGCCGCGCGGATCGCGGTGACACCGAGCACGTCGTCGACGCGGCGGCCGGTGTCGAGGACGAGGTTCTGCGGCAGATAGCCGAGTTCACCCGGTGTGGTGATGGAACCCGTCGTGGGCCGCAGCTCGCCGGCGAGCAGCCTGAGCAGCGTGGACTTACCGGATCCGTTGGTGCCGACCAGCCCGGTGCGTCCGGAACCGAGGGTGAGCGAAAGGCGGTCGAACGCCGGGGCGCCGTCGGGCCAGGTGAAGGTGACGTCGGAAAGCGTCAAGGAAGAAGACATGAGACTCCCTGCGAAGGAGGTGGATGAGGGCGCAGGTTCGTCTCAGAAGATCACTGTGGCAGGTTAGCGCTTGGGAGGTCGGGTGGCGATCGATTTTCGTGGGGCCCGGTAGCCGTTTCGTGGCGATCCGGTACTCGGGTTCGTCCTTGAGCCGATGAGGCGGGTTTGTGCCTTGGAGCGGTCGAGATCGCGGGCCTGAGCGGGCACGCCTGGTCCGGCGTTCGTGGGACCGGCTCCGGGGCTGGGCCGATGATGATCCGACGCGGCACCATGTCGGGTCCGCTCGCGAAGGGTCGGCGGATTTCGGCGGCGGTGCGGTGGTGTTCCGCGGCTTGCGTGGGCGGTCGTTGCCGAATTTCGGCAATGGTCGCCGGTGAGGTCGGCCCTGATTCGGTGCGGAGTGGTCCCTGGTGTCGGCAGGCGTTGTCGCCGATTTCCGGCAACGTCAGGGGTGTCGGTCTCGGTCACGTGACGTCGGGGCGGTCCCGGTCCCCGGAGGCAACCGTCGCCGAATTTCGGTAACGCCGACGGTGTCGTCTTTGGTCACGTGACGTCAGGGCGGTCTCGGTTCCCGGAGGCAACCGTTGCCGATTTGCGGTGACGACCGCCGGTGCGGTCGGCCCTGATGTGGCATCGGGCCAGTCCCCGGGTTCCGGCAGGCGCTGTCGCCGATTTCCGGCAAGGCCGAGGGTGTCGGCCTCGGTCACGTGACGTCGGGCGGTCCCGGTTCCCGGAGGCAACCGTCGCCGATTTGCGGCAACGGCCGCCAGGTGCGTCGACCCTGACACGCCATCGTGCCGGTCCCCGGTTCCCGCAGGTGCAGGCGCTGTCGCCGATTTCCGGCAAGGCCGAGGGTGTCGGCCTCGGTCACGTGGCATCGGGGCGGTCCCAGTTCCCATTGGCAACCGTCGCCGAATCCCGGCAACGGCACCAGGGCGTCGCCCCGACGCGACACCCGACCCCGGCTCAGGCCGTCGCCGAATCCCGGTAACGAACAACCCGCCACAGAGCCCTGAGTCACGGTCTGTCCCAAAGACCCGCGAGGGGCATACTGGCGGTCGTGATCGAACGCCCTCATGTCCTCCTCTCCGCCGCGGTCTCGCTCGACGGCTACCTCGACGACGCGAGCGACACCCGGCTGGTGCTGTCCAACGAGGAGGACTGGGCCAGAGTGGACGGGCTGCGTGCCGCGTCGGACGCGATCCTCGTCGGCGCGAACACGGTGCGCGCGGACAATCCGCGGTTGCTGGTCCGCTCGCCGGAGCTCGTCGCGAAAAGGGTCGCGGAAGGACGTCCGGAGCAGCCGGTCAAGGTCACCCTCACGCGGAGCGGGTCACTCGATCCGGCGGCGCAGTTCTTCACTGTCGGCGACACCGAGAAGCTGGTCTACGCGCCGCCCGGCGTCGTCACGGGAGTGAAGGCGACCGTCGTCGAACTGTCCGGCCTGAATGAAATCCTGGCCGATCTCCACGCGCGCGGCGTCCGGCGGCTGATGGTCGAAGGCGGCGGCGCGATCCACACCCAGTTCCTCACCGAAGGCCTGGTCGACGAACTGCATCTCGCTGTCGCGCCGTTCTTCGTCGGCGACACACGCGCGCCGCGGTTCGTCGGGCCGGGCGCGTTCCCGCGCGGGCTGACGCTGACCGGAACCACGCGGCTGGGCGACATCGCCGTCCTGGAGTACCACGCGACGCCGGAACCGTCCGATGTGGACATTCAACACCTGCGTGAGGCCATCGCGCTGGCCGAGAACTGCCCGCCGCGCACGTTCCGCGTCGGAGCGGTGATCACCGCCGCCGACGGCGAAGTGATCTCCACCGGTTTCTCGGGCGACGGCGATCCCGCCAACCATGCCGAAGAAGCCGCCCTCGCCAAACTCGAACCAGGGGATCCGAGGCTGGCGGAGGCGACGATGTACACGTCACTGGAGCCGTGCAGCTCGCGGACGTCACATCCGCGAAGCTGCACCCAGCTCATCCTCGACGCCGGCATCCCGCGCGTCGTTTTCGCCTGGCGCGAGCCGTCGGTGTTCGTCGACTGCGTCGGCGCCGAAACGCTGGAGGCGGCCGGACGCCGGGTGATCGAGGTACCCGCCCTCGCCGCCGACGTCCGCCGCGCGAACACCCATATCCCGGGTGTCCACCTCTGAACTACTTGCAGGCGTCGCAGCAGCCGCAGCCCTGACCGGTGCACGCCGAGCAGCAACCGTGGCGAAGCACGACCTTCAACAGACGCTTGATCATCGCTGTCCTCCCGATCGTTGACGTCCCACCGCCCTTGTCACGCTAAGTTCTGCGCATATGACAGTGGTACCGCCGGGAGTGCTACGGCACTGCTCCAGCGGGTGACAGCAATGTCTCTGGTGAACCCGCGACCGCGATCGACGTCGGCAGGACGCGGCTTAGCCTTCCCTGTCACGGATGCGGATAGGGCGCCCTGCCACCGCGATAGCGGGGCCTTCGGCCGTGGCGGGTTCACGCGTATGGACACCTTTCGCGGCCACTGCTCAGCTCCGCCAACAGGCAAGTCAGGATTCGAGATCCCCCTCCAGCGATAGGTAGACCTCGCGCAGCTGAGCCAAAAGATCGGCGTCCGGCTCCGCCCACAGCCCCCGATCGGCCGCCTCGTTCAGCCGCTCGATGATGCCGCGCAGCGCCCACGGGTTGGCCTGGCGCAAGAACTCCTGGTTGACCTCGTCGAGCACGTAGGACTCGGTGAGCTTCTCGTACATCCAGTCGCCGACGACGCCCGCGGTGGCGTCGAAACCGAACAGGTAGTCGACCGTCGCCGCCAGCTCGAAAGCGCCCTTGTAACCGTGCTTGCGCATCGCCGCCAGCCAGCGCGGGTTGACCACGCGGGCCCGGAAGACGCGGGCGGTCTCCTCGCCGAGCGTGCGGGTGCGGACGGCGTCCGGAGTGGTGCTGTCGCCGACGTAGGACGCGGGCGCGGTCCCGGTCAGCGCGCGGACCGTCGCGATCATCCCGCCGTGGTACTGGAAGTAGTCGTCGGAGTCGGCGATGTCGTGCTCGCGGGTGTCGGTGTTCTTCGCCGCCACCACGATTCGCTTGTACGAGTTCTCCATGTCCTCGCGCGCCGGCCGGCCGTCGAGGTCGCGGCCGTAGGCGAAGCCGCCCCAGACCGCGTAGACCTCGGCGAGATCCTTGTCGTCGCGCCAGTTCCCGGAATCCATCAGTGGCAGCAGGCCCGCGCCGTACGCGCCCGGCTTGGAGCCGAAGATCCTCGTGGTGGCCCGGCGTTCGTCGCCGTGCGCGGCCAGATCCGCGCGAGTGTGGGCCCGCACGAAGTTCTGCTCGTCCGGCTCGTCGAGGTTCGCCACCAGGCGCACGGCGTCGTCCAGCAGGGTGATCACATGCGGGAAGGCGTCGCGGAAGAACCCGCTGATCCGCACGGTGACGTCGATCCGCGGACGGCCGAGTTCGGCGAGCGGGATCGCTTCGATCCCGGTGACGCGCCGCGAAGCCTCGTCCCAGATCGGCTGGACTCCCAGCAGGGCAAGGACTTCCGCCGCGTCGTCACCCGACGTGCGCATCGCCGACGTGCCCCAGACCGAGAGACCGACCGAACGCGGCCAGTCGCCGGTGTCCTCCTTGTAGCGGCGGAGAAGCGAGTCCGCGAGAGCCTGTCCGGTTTCCCACGCGAGACGGCTCGGGATGGCTTTCGGGTCGACGGTGTAGAAGTTGCGGCCCGTCGGCAGCACGTTGATCAGGCCCCGCAGGGGAGAACCACTGGGCCCCGCCGGGATGTAGCCGCCGTCGAGCGCGTGGAGCACGGCGTCGATCTCGGCGCCGGTGCCCGCCAGCCGCGGCACGATCTCGGTGGCGGCGAAGGTCAGCACGCGGGCGACCTCCTGGTGTTCCGGCACTTCGGCGACGACCTCGGCGACGGCGGCGGGGGACCAGTCGCGGGCTTCCATCGCCTCGACGAGGGATCGTGCCGTCTGCTCGATGGCGTCCACTTCGGACAGTGGGGCGTCGCTGTTCTCTTTGAGCCCCAAGGCGGAACGAAGGCCGGGGACGGCGCCCTGTTTACCGCCCCACATCTGCTGAGCGCGCAGCATGGCGAGCACGAGGTTGATCCGCGCCTCGCCCACCGGCGCGGCACCGAGGATGTGCAGGCCGTCGCGGATCTGGGCGTCCTTGACCTCGCACAGCCAGCCGTCGATGTGCAGCAGGAAGTCGTCGAACTCCGCGTCGTGCGGGCGTTCTTCGACACCGAGGTCGTGGTCCAGTTTCGCGGCCTGGATCAGCGTCCAGATCTGCGCGCGGACGGCGGGCAGTTTCGCCGGGTCCATCGCGGCGATGTTGGCGTGCTCGTCGAGGAGCTGCTCCAGGCGGGCCATGTCGCCGTAGCTCTCGGCGCGGGCCATCGGCGGGATCAGGTGGTCGACGATCGTGGCGTGCGCGCGCCGTTTCGCCTGCGCGCCCTCGCCGGGGTCGTTGATCAGGAACGGGTAGATCAGCGGCAGATTGCCCAGGACGGCGTCCGGCGCGCACGAGTCCGAGAGACCCGCGGTCTTGCCGGGAAGCCATTCCAGCGAACCGTGTTTGCCGAGGTGGACGACGGCGTGCGCGCCGAATTCCTCCTCAAGCCACCGGTACGCGGCCAGGTAGTGGTGGCTCGGCGGGAGGTCCGGGTTGTGGTAGATCGCGACCGGGTTCTCGCCGAAACCGCGCGGCGGCTGGATCATCAGGATGACGTTGCCGGACTGCAGCGACGCCAGCACGATGTCCCCGTCGTCCACATAGAGCTCGCCGGGCGCCGGGCCCCAGTGCTCCTCCATGCCCTCGCGCAGTTCCGCGGGCAGCTCGGCGAACCACTGGCGATACTTGTCCGCGGGCACGCGGATCGGGTTGCCGGACAGCTGTTCCTCGGTGAGCCACTCCGGATCCTGGCCGCCCGCGGCGATGAGCGCGTGGATCAGCGCGTCGCCGTCGGGCTGGTCGGTGCCGGTGGGCTCGACGCCGGGGAACGGATCGTCACCGAGGTCGTAACCCTGGTCGCGCATGCGGCGCAACAGCTCGATCGCGGACGCGGGTGTGTCGAGACCGACGGCGTTGCCGACGCGGGAGTGCTTCGTCGGGTACGCGGAGAGCATCAGCGCGATCCGTCGTTCCGGCGGGGGAGTGTGGCGCAGGCGGGCGTGCGCGAGCGCGATCTTGGCGACCCGCGAAGCGCGCTCGGCGTCCGGCACGTACTTGGGGAGGCCGTCGTCGTCGATCTCCTTGAACGAGAACGGGACGGTGATGAGCCGGCCGTCGAACTCGGGGACGGCCATCTGGTTGCCCGCGTCGAGCGGCGAGAGGCCGTCGTCGTTGGCCGACCAGGTCTCGCGGTCGCTGGTGAGGCAGAGCGCCTGCAGGATCGGGATGTCGAGCGCGGCCATCTCGGCGACGTCCCATGCCTCGTCGTCGCCGCCCGCACCGACCTCCGACGGCCGGGTGCCGCCGGCCGCCAGCACGGTGACCAGGAGCGCGTCGGCCTTGGCCAGCTCGGCCATCATCTCCGGCTCGCGGGTGCGCAGGGAGGCACAGTGGATCGGGAGCGCGCGGCCCCCGGCGTCCTCGATGGCGTCGGCGAGGGCGTGGACGAACTCGGTGTTCCCGGACAGATGATGCGCCCGGTAGTAGAGGATCGCGACGACCGGGCCCTCGGTGCTCTTCGGCTCGCGCTCCAGGACACCCCAGAGCGGCTGCACGGCGGGCGGCTCGAAGCCGTCACCCGTCAGAAGGAGCGTGTCGCTCAGGAAGCGGTGCAGCTGGGTGAGGTTCTCCGGCCCACCCTGCGCGAGGTACGCGTGCGCCTCCGCCGCGGTGCCCGCCGGGACCGTGGAGAGCTTCATGAGCTGCGCGTCCGGCGTCTGCTCTCCGCCGAGGACGACCACGTGCGCGCCGCTCGCGCGGACCGTGTCGAGTCCCTCCTGCCAGCTGCGTTCGGAGCCGAGGATCCGGACGACGACGATCGGGGCGCCGTCGAGCAGGGCGGGCAGCTCGGCCAGGTCGAGCCGGGCCGGGTTCGCCAGCCGGTAGCCGGCCTCGCTGGAACGGGCGCTGAGCAGGTCGGTGTCCGAAGTGGACAGAAGCAGGATCACAGCGTTCCTCACTCGGGGTGTCCGCGCCCCGGGTCGTACGGTCGCGCCGGCCGGAGTTCCTGGCTTCCCCTCTTCACCGGGAGGGGTGACAGTGGCGGGACCGCCCCGGACTCTCACCGGGTTCCTCCACCTGCCGACGCGTGGTTTCTCCGGTTCACTCTCCGGTGCGGTCCGGCGGGAGTCAAGGTGATGTGCGGCCGGGGTCGAACGCGTACCCCATGCCGCGCGCGGTGCGGATGTGGCCTGGCCCGATCTTGCGGCGCAGGGTGCGGACGTACACGTCGACGATGTTGGAGCCGGGGTCGAAGTCGTACCCCCACACGTGGGAGAGGATCTGCTCACGGGTCAGCACCTGCCCCTGGTGGCGGATGAACAGCTCCAGCAGGGCGAACTCGCGCGAGGTCAGGTCGACGCCGGTGCCGTCGACGTCCGCGCGCCGCGTGCGCAGATCCAGCGACAGCGGGCCCGCGTGCAGGACGGTGGTCTCGGCGACGAGTTCGGTGCGGCGCAGCCGGAGCCGGATCCTGGCCAGCAGCTCGTCGAAGCGGAACGGTTTGGCCATGTAGTCGTCGGCGCCGCCCTCCAGCCCGGCCAGGGTGGTCTGCGGCGAATCGTGCGCGGTGAGGATCACCACCGGGGTGGTGTTGTGGTGTTCGCGCAGCGTCCGCAGCACGGACAGGCCGTCGCGGGAGGGCAGGCCGAGGTCGAGGACCAGCAGGTCGTAGCCGTCACCGAGGGCGTATTGGAGAGCCTGTTCACCGTCGGCGACCACGGTGGTGGTGAAGCCGTTGGCGATGAGCCCCTTGCGGACGAACGAGGCGATGCGCTCCTCGTCCTCGGCGATCAGGATGCGGGCCACGGCGTGCCTCCTTCGACGGCGTGAACAGGGATTTCGATGGTGAACCGGGCGCCGAGGCCCGGCGCCGACTCCAAGCGCACCAGGCCGTGCTGAGCCTCGGCGATCGCACGCACGATCGCCAGTCCGAGCCCGGCCCCGCTCCGGTGGCCGCCGGACGGCCCCCGGTTGAACCGCTGGAAGATCCTCTCGGCGTCCTCCCGCGGCACACCGGGGCCGCGATCGGCCACCCAGAACGACACGGTGTCCTCGGTCACGGCCGAGCCGATCAGGATCTCGTCGCCGTCTCCGGTGTGCTGGACGGCGTTCTGGGCCAGCTGCACCACGGCCTGGGTCGTGCGCTGCTCGTCGAGCGGCACCTGGCCTTCGCCGAGCGCCTCCAGCCGCCAGCGACGATCGCCGATGGTGCGGACCTTGGCGTAAAGATCGCTGGTCAGCTCGGTGACGTCGGTGGGGGCGAGGGTGACGAAGTCGGGCTGTTCGGCCTTCGCCAGCAGCAGGAGATCGCCGACGATGCGGTTCATCCGGTCCAGTTCGTCGACGCACAGCCGGATCGCCTCGGCCCGGGCGACCGGGTCGTCGTCGAGCAGTTCGAGATGGCCGAGCACGATCGTGATGGGTGTCCGCAGTTCGTGGCCGGCGTCGTCGAGGAACCGCCGCTGGGTGGCGAACGCGAGGTCGAGCCGGTCGAGCATGGCGTTGAACTGCTCGGCGAGCGCGGCGACGTCGTCACGGCCGTCCACCCGGATACGGCGGGTCAGGTCGTGTTCGGTGATCTCCGCGGCGGCGCGGCGCACCAGCCGCACTGGGGCGAGGATCTGTCCGGCGACCAGCCACGCCGCGGCCCCGGCCAGGACCAGCCCGAGCAAGCCGACGAACAGCAGGGTCCGCACGGTGGTGGCGATCTCGGCGCGGTCGCGGTCCACGAAGTAGCCGACGACGAACGAGCCCCGGTCTCCCTCTCGGGTGCCAGACGCGTCGACACGGATCCAGCGCATCTCTCCGGCGGGGGTCTCGACGCTGCCGCTGCGCGCCGGGTCGGCGAGGATCGGGTTCAGCAGCCCCGGGCTTTCGCCAAGACGGAACGGTTCCTCGCGGTCCTGCAGGATCGGCCCGGACGACGGCGTCCAGGCCAGCACCACCTCGTCGTCGTCGACGTACTGGCGCCGCAGATGCGCCGACAGCGCGGACCGCACGTCCGGGAACGGCTGCCCGGTGGCGCGGTCCACGCCCTCTTCCAGCACCTGGCCGAGTTCGGCGGCTTCCTGTTCGAGCGCGGCGTTGACGTCGCTGTCGACCTCGCGCAGCAAGAGGTTGTACGTGACCAGCGTCGTCGCCACCGTCACCACGGCGACGAGCAGCAGGAGCCAGCCCATGATCCGGATTCGCGCGGGGACCGCCCGCATCCTGGGTTCAGTCGTCGTCGGCACCGTCGTCGTCCTGGTCGTCGCCGGGCGGGACCACCGGGGGCGGTGGCACGACCACCGGCGTGGAACTACTCGGCGGAGGGGACTGGGTGGTCGACGTGGGGTGTTCCTTCAGCTTCACCTCGACCGGCGCCCGCGGCGCGGGCGGCTCCGGCCAGGCCCAGGTGACCACCGCGGCACCGAGCGGGAGCGCCACGGCGGCGACGAGGAGGGCGATACGCGGCGTACGGGCCATGGCTCCACCTTCCCGGCCGTCGATGTGGCGAAAATGAGGACAAGATGAAGGAATCTTCACATAGCGGGCGTGGACAGGCGGGTGCCGACCAGCACGATCCGCAGCATCCGCTCGGCGGCGTCGGTGAGGAATTCAGCGCCGCGCAGGATCGCCTCGTCCAGGTCCACCGGACCCGGCTGGATGGCCTGGAAGGCGTCGATACCGACGGCGTAGGTGGTGTCGGCGTCCATGCCGATCCGGCCGGCGAGGGCGACCACCGGCTTCCCGTGCGCCTTGGCCCGGCGGGCCACCTCGGCGGGCACCTTCCCGTGCGGGGTCTGGGCGTCGATCGTGCCCTCGGCGGTGACCACGAGATCGGCCGCGGCCAGCCGGGCGTCGAGGTCGACGTGGTCCAGCAGGACCTCGAACCTCGGCAGTAGCCGGGCGCCAAGTACCGCGCACAGTCCGGCGCCGAGACCGCCGGAAGCACCCGATCCGGGGACGAGAGCGACGTCGGCGCCCAGGTCGCGGCGCAGGACGTCGGCCCAGTTGTCCAGCGCGGCGGCGAGTCTTTCCACCTGCTCGGGGGTGGCGCCCTTCTGCGGGCCGAACACCCTGGCCACACCGCGTGGGCCGCACAGGACGTTGTGCGGGTTGACCGCCAGCCGGAGTTCGGTGCCCGCGAGTCTCGGATCGAGCCCGGACACGTCGATGTGCCGGGCCCGCGCCAGCTCCGCCCCGCCGGGACCCACCTCCTGACCGGCGCGGTCGAGCACCCGGGCGCCCAAGGCCTGGAGAGCTCCGGCGCCGCCGTCGGACACGCCGGAGTCTCCGCAGCCGACGAGCACCGACGAACAACCCGAGTCGAGCGCGGCGATCATCAGCTCGCCGACGCCCCGGCTGGTGGTGCGCCCGGGATCGCGCCGATCGGCGGGCACCAGGCGGAGCCCCGCGGCCGCCGCCATCTCGACCACCGCAGTCGAGCCGTCGCCGAGAATCGCGAAATGGGAGCGCACCGGCAGCCCGACCGGCCCGGTGACGACGGTGTCCACGATCTTCCCGCCGGTGCTCCCGGACAGAGCCGCGGCCGACCCCTCGCCGCCGTCCACGAGCGGGACGCGGTCGATCTCCGCGAACGGGACGACCCGCAGCACCCCCTCGGCGATGGCGTCGGCAGCGGCTTCGGCACCGAGGCTTTCCTTGAACCCACTGGGGGCGACGACGATCCGCATGACTTCCTCCTGATGGTTCACGGGATGAGCGAGAGGCCGAGGTACGGCCAGACGAGCAAGGCGAAGACGGCGACGACGACCACGTGCAGTGGCGCGAGCACTTTCGAGAGGCGAAGCAGGTCGCGGGGCGAATAGGTCGGCACGCCGTCGATGTCGGAGAAGAGCGCGACGGGTTTGGCGGACGAGGTGAGGGTGTGGCAGAACCCCGCGGCCGCGGTGGAGGCGAACACCACCGCGGCCGGGGCCAGCCCGGTGGCCGCCGCGAGCGGGATCACCACCGGCACCAGCACCGAAGACCGCGCCGACCGGGACTGCACGGCCAGATGCGCGGCCGTGCTCACCACGATCACCGCCGCCAGCACGACCCACGCCGGCGCGCCCCGGACGGGACTCAAGGCCACGTCCGCCACCCACGCCGCCGCGCCCGACGCCACCAGCGCGCCGCCCAGCGCGGCCGTCGCGGCGGTGAACAGCAGCAGCGACCACGGCACGGTTTTCAGCGCCGTACCCGTGGTGACCCGATGCGGTGGCACGCACATCGCCAGCGCGCCGACGAGCCCGACCAGCGCGGGCGGCAGTCCGTGCCACGATTCGGTGCACCACAGCACCAGCACGGCTCCGATGGTGACCGCCGCGAATTGTTCTCTTCGAGTCCACGGCCCCCGCGACGGGAACCTGGAGCGCAGATCGAACCGCTCACGACGGTCTTCGCGCGTGGTGAACAACCGCAGGACGACCTCGGCCGCGAGATGGGACGAGACCAGCGCCAGCGGCAGGCCCAGCACCAGCCAGCGCAGGAAGCCGATGCCGTCACCGGTCGCTTCACGCAGGAGCTGGTCGGCCACCAGATGCGCGCCCGCGCCGATGAGCGTCGAGACTGCGGACAGCAACACCACCGTCGGGAACAGCACCGACAGCGCCTTGGCCGTCCGCGGGAGGGCGCCCGCCAAGGCGGTGAACACCGGCACGGCCAGCGCCGCCCGCCCCGACGTCGAGGGGACGACCAGCGACGAGACCACCACCGCGACCGTCGACAGATGCGCCAGCCCGCGCACCGATCGCGCCCGTGCCGGGACCATGGCCACGAACCGGTCGACCAGCCCCGATCCGGTCAGCCCGGCCGCCAGCACGAACGCCGCGATCAACAGCCACACCAGATCCGCGCCGAGCGTGGCGAACAGGTCGGCGGGGGCGAGGACCCCGGTGACGGCCAGGACGGCCACCGCCGCCAGCGCTATCCACGTGTCGTCCAGGCTGGTCAGAACCCATGCGCCCACAGCCATGGCGAAGACGGCCAGCACCAGTGCGCCTTGCCAGCCCGGTCCGCCGGGCACGAGCGCGGTGCCCAAGGGTGGAATGGCTGCTGTGGGGATCAGCTATGCCTTGGTGTGCTTGGGTTTTTCGGGGTGGCTGGGCTTTCTCGGCGGGCTGGTCGTGTAGGTGTAGGCGGTCACGGTGACCAGCCTGTGGCGCGCTCCTGAATGGTCCGTTAAGGACGGATGAGGAGGTCTTCATGTTGGCTTGGTGGTCAGCGTGATCTTCGGTGGTGATGCGCTGTGTGGGTTTTGGTGCGTTGGTTGTCCCGAAATCCTCACAGTCGTGCTTGGCTGGTCCAGTCGTGGTGATCAGGTTGTGGTGGGCTGTTGAGTGTCCGTTTGGGACTGGGTGGCGGATCGGGTTTGGTGGCGGCCTCGCGGGTGTGGCCGGTGGGGAAGTGCCGGTGCTTCGGTGGTGACTGGTCTGGTGGTGATGCGCTGTGTGGGTTTTGGGACGTCAGATGTCCCAAATCCGCACAGTCGTGCTTGGCTGGTCCAGTCATGGTGATCAGCTTGTGACGGGCTCCTGAGTTTTCCGTTAGGGACTGGGCGGCGGATCGGGTGTGGCCGGTGGGGAGGCTCAGGGTGTCCTGGTGCCGGTGTTTCGGTCGTGACTGGTCCGGTGGTGATGGACTGTGTGGATTTTGGTGCGTTGGATGACCAGAAATCCACACAGTCGTGCGTGATCGGTCCGATCAGGAGCGGCCGGATATCGGTGGAGCCTGGCGGGCATGACGAAGGGCCCGTCGCCGGCGTGGCCGACGGGCTCTTCGGGGTTCAGCGGTGGTGCAGGGTGTTGCGGCGGGGTTGTCGGAGCGGATCCCGGTATTGAGGCGGGATGAACTCCGGTAGGCCATCGGCCGCCATCCGGACTTCCCAGTCACCGTGGTGAATCAACCGATGATGGAAGCCGCAGAGCAACACGAGATTCCGAAGATCCGTCGGCCCGCCGTCTGCCCAGTGATGAATGTGATGGGCGTGGCAATTCTTGGGCTTCCGATGACAGCCCGGGAAGGCGCAGCCCCCGTCGCGGAGGTTCAACGCACGTCGCTGGCCTGGGGTGACGAAGCGTCTCAGCCGTCCCATATCCAAGGGTTCACCCGACGCGCCCATCACGACCGGCACCATCAGGCAGTCGCAGGCCGCGAGCCGGGCTTCTCGCGCGGTCATCGTCCCGACGAAGTCGAGGCAGGCGGTCCCGAGACCCGATTTGAGTTTCTCGAGTCCGATAGTGACGTGGACGAGGGTGCGGTAACCACTGGTGCCGGGCTGGTCCGGGCAGGCGATCGCCAAGTCGAGCAGTTCGGCCCACGCGTCTCCCATGCGTTCGCATTTCATCCGCAGGTCCGCTTGGCCGAACTCGTCCACCGGCCGCGGCTGGGCGTGCGCCTCCAACGCCGCCGCCGTGCGGGCACCGGTCTCGTCATCGAGCAGGCCGGTGAGTTTCCAGAACCCGTCTTTGCGGCGTTCCAGGGTGATCTCGCGGCGGGGTTCCTTCGGCTCAGGCTCCTTGGGTTCCTTGCCATCCGGATCCAGCAAGCCCAGCAAGTTCGCCTCGGCTTCCGAGAGCTGGCGGGGACCGGCGTTCGGGGCAAGATCGCCGAGGATCTGCTCCGCACCCGCCCGATCCTCAGCCGAAATGTCGGCAGGGAGTTTCTTCAAGATCTCCAGGATCTGATCGATCCGCTCATTCCCGACCAACCCCTGAGCCGCCACCGCGGCAGTCGCCGGTGCGAGAGGTGGAACCTCCGTGCCGTCCAAAGCGCGCGTCGGGTTCAAGGCGATCGCCCGCTTCACCACCGCGCCCGCTTCGCCGCGTGATAGTCCCGCCAGATCCGCGAGCCAGCTCGCCGTGCTCCCGTACCCGTACAAGTCCTTGGCGCCACGAGACTCGATCTCCGCCAGGAACCGCCCCAGGCAGGCGGTCGCCATCCGGATCACCTGCAACGACTGCTGCACGCCATGGGCAAGCTCCAGCTTGCCGGCGCGCCACAGTTCTTGCGGCAGCTCGGGGAGGAAGGTCTCGGACACGACTCCAGAATACACCAATGAATCGAACACGTGTTCGTAATTTTAAGCAACCAGCGAAAGCGCACGAACAACACTGAAGGGTGAAACGGTCGCCAGCGCCGAATCACCCTAAGCAACCCTCGCATTTAGTCGACTAAATGCGAAGAGCCCGCCGCAATTAGTCGGCTAAATGCGGCGAAGGGCGGCGATCTCCGCCCGCAGCGCGACGACGGCCTCCGCCAGATCCACGGGATCGACGGTCGCGGCCCATTCGCGGATGAGCTCGGACCGCCGTCGGACGACCTCTATCTCTTCGTCGCGGAGGAGACCCGCCTGCGTGTACTCCTGCGCATCGACGGCGGCTTCCTTGCGTCGCCGATATTCGGCGATCTGGGGAGTCAGTGAGTTGATCTCGGCAGGCGGGTCCACAGGTCGGCGTGCGACGGAACCTTCCCAGGCGGCGTTCTCATCCCAAAGGGAGCCCAGGCCTCCCGCACCTGCTCCTCGGTCACCCCGTGTTCGCCCAGGACGCGAGCCGCTCCGCCGCCGGCGGCCAGCAGGCCGACGACCAGTTCCACCAAACCCGAGGATCGGGGCACGGCAAGGACTTCGGCCGTGACCGGATATCCGTCGATGGTCCCGGCCGCAGGCGACGAAGCCGCTTTCTCCAGTTGCCACACCAGGACATCGCGAGAGATTCCCCAAGCGCGGGGGAGTGCGTGCCCGACGCCGTCGTCGAGAACCGCGAGCAGAAGTTCCTCGCCCCCGATGCGATCGTGCCCCAGCCGGACGGCGTGCGCGTGTGCCCGCTCCAGCAGGCTCACGCCGACCGCTCCGACGAAGAGTCCCCGATCCGCGGGAAAGGGGCGGTGGAGAAGATGATCTCCACCGCCACCTCGAAGAACTCCGCGATCCGCAGGGCGAGGTAGAGGCTCGGGCTGTACTCGCCGCGTTCGAGGTAGCCGATGGTCTGGTAATGCACGCCCAGCGCGTCGGCGAGTTCGCGGCGGGAGATGCCCCGTTCCGCTCGCAACATCGCGATCCGGTTGTAAACGACCTCGCTCATGAGCTAGCCAATTCGCTGCATCGCCTTTTCCCGTCGTGCCGCCACCGAGGACCCGGACTCGCGCCGCGCCATACGCCGCAGGACGACCGGGGCCAGCGTCAATCCGATCACGGCCCACACCGACAGCACGCCGAGGGTCTCCCAAGGCCGCCAGGACTGGCCGATCTCGATGATCACCGTCGAGTCCGGCAGCAGCGCCGACCGCATGCCGAGGCCGAGCCAGTACATCGGGAACACCTGCCCGAGGACCTGCAGCCATTCCGGCAGCGCGGTGATCGGGTAGAAGATCCCCGAGATCGCGCCGATTCCGAGTGTCGGCAGCATGATCAGCCCGATGCTGCGCGCGTTCGAGGTCAGCGAGCCGAAGATCGCGCCGATCGGCATGGTGGCGAGCAGGCCGAGCACCAGCACCCACAGCAGGCCCAGCCACGACGTCAGCCCGCCGGGCGCGATGCCGTCGAACAGGATCAGGCTGGGGATCAGGACCAGCAGCATTCCGAGGACGGTGCTCATCGACACCGTGACGACCTTGCCGACGAGGTAGCCGATCATGCCGTTCGGCGTGGCCTTGGCACGCAGGAGCGTGCCGTCTTCACGTTCGACGGCGAGGACTCCCGCCATCCCGAGCATGCCGCTGAACACGATCGACGCGCCCAGCACGCTCGGCACGGTGGCGGCGCCGAGCGAGAACTCCGTGCCCGGCAGTTTCGCGCCGCGCATGAAGAACATGACGATCACGAAGATCGCCGGGTAGAGGAAGGTGTTGAAGAGGTCTTCCCGGTTGGTCATCATCTGGCGGGCTTCGAGCCAGCCACGCCGGACGCCCAGCCGGGCACTGTGCTGGATCGTGTTCATCGCGCGCCCACCGCCTCCAGGGACTCGGCCTTGCGGACGAGGGTCATGTACGTGTCTTCGAGCGACGCCCGCCGGACCTCGAGGTCGCCGATGGCGTCCCCGTGCTGTTTGAACAGTTCGTGCACGTACTTCGTCGATTCCGTGGTCGAGTGCACGAACCGCTGACCGTCCAGCGTCCAGCGCACCTCGGCCTCGCCGGCGATCTGTCTGCTCAGCGCGTCGGCCGAACCGTCGGCGACGATGCGGCCGTGGTTCAGGATCAGGATCCGGTCGGCCAGTTTCTCGGCCTCGTCGAGGTCGTGCGTGGTCAGCAGGATCGTCGTGTCGTCGTGGTCGGTCAGCCGGTGCACGAGCTCGTGGAACTCGCGCCGCGCCTCCGGATCCAGCCCGGCGGTCGGCTCGTCGAGGAACAGCAGTTCCGGGCGGCCGACGATGCCGATCGCGACGTCGAGGCGGCGCCGCTGCCCACCCGAGAGCATCCGGACCCTCTTGTCCGCGTGCTCGGTCAGGCCGACCGCGGCGATCAGCTCGTCCGGATCCCACGGCCGCTCGATGCGATCCGTGGAGTACGGCGCGTAGTAGCCGCCCAGGTGTTCCAGCAGCTCGCGCACCCGCCATTTCGCGTGGTCGCGCCAGGCCTGGAGGACGACCCCCAGCCGCGCCCTCCAGTTCTCGTCCGCGTGCGCCGGGTCGACGCCCAGCACGCTGACCTCGCCCTCCGAGCGCATCCGGAAGCCTTCGAGGATCTCGATCGTGGTGGTCTTGCCCGCGCCGTTCGGGCCGAGCAGGCAGATCACCTCGCCGCGATGCGCGGTGAAGTCGACGCCGTGGAGGACGTCGTTCGTGCCGTACCGCATCCGGAGATCTTGGACGGAGATCATCACGTCGTGTGGATCTCTCATTGGTCACCCCCATCTCAGTGCTGCGATCGAATGTAGCACACCTACTACATATGATCTGAGACATACTCTCGCCCGAGCGGGCCATCTACAGTGGGCGCATGTCCACGAGCGCCCGTGTCCGAGCAGATGCGTGCCCTGGAGTTTTCGCCACGCACGACGCCGCCGACGGTCCGCTCGCCCGGATCCGGCTGCCCGGCGGTGCCATCTCGGCGACCCGGCTCGGGGCGCTCGCCGACGCCGCCGACGACCTCGGGGACGGCGCCCTCCACCTGACCTCCCGCGGCAACGTCCAGTTGCGCGGCGTCACCCGGCCGGGTCTCGCGGGCAGGCTCGCCGTGGCCGGGCTCCTGCCTTCGCCGTCGCACGAACGGGTCCGCAACATCCTCGCTTCGCCGCTCAGTGATACCGCCCAGAAGCTCGCTCAGGAACTCGACGAGGCCTTGTGTGCCGTCCCCGAGCTGGCCGAACTCCCGGGTCGCTTCCTCTTCGCTTTCGACGGCGGTCAGGGCGACGTCGCCGGTGAGGGCGCCGACGTCTGCTGGCGCGACGGCGCCGTGCTGCTCGCCGGCGAGGACACCGGCCTGCGCGTCCCCGCCGGGCAGGCCGTCGAGACGCTGCTTTCGGTTGCGCGCGCGTTCCTGCGAACGAGGGGAAGTGCCTGGCGGATCAGCGAACTCGCCGACATCGAGCCGCTGCTCAGGGGGATCCCGGGCGAAATGACGGAGCCGCGGAAGTTCGAGGTGAACCCGGGCCTCCCGATCGGGCCGATCGGTGACGCGATCGGGGTCGCCCCGGTTTTCGGCAGGCTCACCTCGGCTCAGGCGCGCGCGATCGCGAAGGCCGGCCACGCCGTGGTCACGCCGTGGCGATCGATCCTGGTGCTCGGCCCGCTGGCGCCGGACACGGGGCTGATCACCGATCCGGACGCGCCTTCGCTCGGGGTCAGCGCCTGCATCGGGCATCCGGGCTGTGCCAAGTCGCTGGCCGACGTGCGGGCCGACGCGGCGAGAGTCGGGCGGACGCCGAGAGCCCATTTCGCCGGTTGTGAACGGCGCTGCGGCAAACCCGCGCGCGAGCACGTCGACGTGCTCGCGACGGAGGACGGTTATCTGGTCGACGGGGCGTTCGTCCCGGTCGGCGAGCTGGCGGAGACGTTGGCAACGTTGGCGGAGAAAGGGACACAGTGATCGACTACATCCGGGACGGGGCCGAGATCTACCGGCATTCGTTCGCCACCATCCGTGAGGAGGCGGATCTCGCGATCCTCCCCGACGACGTCGCGGTGCTGGCCGTGCGGATGATCCACGCCTGCGGGATGGTCGACCTGGTCGACGATCTCCGCTACAGCCTGGACGTGGTGGAATCCGGCCGCGCCGCGCTCGAAGCGGGCGCGCCGATCCTGTGCGACGCGAACATGATCGCCTCCGGGGTGACCCGCAAACGTTTGCCTGCCGCCAACGAGGTGCTGTGCACGCTGTCCGATCCGAAGGTGCCCGGGCTGGCCGAGCGGATGGGCACCACCCGGTCCGCGGCCGCGCTGGAGCTGTGGCGCGACAAGCTGCCCGGTTCCGTGGTGGCCGTCGGCAACGCGCCCACCGCGCTGTTCCGCCTGCTGGAACTGTTGGAAGAGGGCGTCGGCGCACCGGCGGCGATCATCGGGGTCCCGGTGGGCTTCATCGGTGCCGCCGAGTCCAAAGTGGAGCTCGCGAAGCGGGCCCCCGCCCCGTACCTGGTGGTGCACGGACGACGCGGCGGCAGCGCGATGGCCGTCGCCGCGATCAACGCGATGGCGAGTGAGGTCGAATGAGCGGGCTCGGGAAACTCTGGGGTGTCGGGCTCGGACCCGGCGACCCGGAGCTGATGACGGTCAAGGCGGCCCGCCTCATCGGCGAGGCCGACGTCATCGCCTACCACAGCGCGCGGCACGGCCGGAGCATCGCGCGATCGGTCGCCGAGCCGTACCTGCGGGACGGCCAGATCGAGGAGAAGCTGGTCTACCCGGTCACCACCGAGACCACCGACCACCCCGGCGGCTACGAAGGCGCCATCGCCGATTTCTACGAGCTGAGCGCGAAACGGCTCGCCGAACACCTCGACGCCGGACGCGACGTGGTCGTGCTCTGCGAAGGCGACCCGTTCTTCTATGGCTCCTACATGTACATGCACGAACGGCTCGCCGACCGCTACGAGGCGACCGTGGTGCCGGGCGTGACGTCGGTCAGCGCGGCGTCGTCGGTGCTCGGCCGCCCGCTGGTGCAGCGCGACGAGGTCCTCACCATCCTGCCCGGCACGCTGCCCGCTCCGGAGCTCGCGCGGCGCCTCGCCGACACGCAGGCGGCGGCGGTGCTCAAACTCGGGCGCACGTTCGGCAACGTCCGCGAGGCGCTGGCCGAAGCCGGGAAGCTGGACGACGCTTTCTACGTCGAACGGGCGACCTGGCAGGCGCAGCGCGTCGAGCCGTTCGCCGAGGTCGATCCGGAGTCGGTGCCGTACTTCTCGCTGGCGCTGCTGCCCAGCCCGGCCTACGCCTCCCGGCTCGCCGACGAACCCGAGGTCACCCAGAAGCGGGAAACGCACACCGGCGGCGAAGTCGTGGTCGTCGGCCTGGGCCCGGCGGGTCCGGACTGGCTGACCCCGGAAGCGACCGCGGAACTGGCGGCGGCGGAGCACGTCGTCGGCTACGGCCCGTACGTCGCGCGGGTGCCGCAGCGCGCGGGCCAGCAGCGGCACGCGTCGGGCAACCGCGTCGAGGCCGAACGCGCCGTCGAAGCGCTGGAGCTGGCCGCCAATGGGGCCAAGGTCGCCGTCGTCTCGTCGGGTGATCCCGGCGTGTTCGCGATGGCGTCGGCGGTGCTGGAGCAGGTCGCCGCCGGGCACGGCGCGGGCAGCCGGGTGCGGATCGTGCCGGGCGTGACCGCCGCGCAGGCGGCCGCGTCCCGGGTCGGCGCCCCGCTGGGCCACGACTATTGCGTGCTTTCGCTGTCCGACCGGCTCAAGCCCTGGGACATCATCGAACGACGGCTGGACGCGGCGGGCGCGGCGGATCTCGTGCTCGCGCTGTACAACCCGGCTTCCCGCACGCGGACCACGCAGCTCGCGCAGGCCCGCGACGTCCTGCTCCGGCACCGCGCGCCGGAGACCCCGGTGGTCGTCGCCCGCGACGTCGGCGGACCCGAAGAGGACGTCCGCGTGGTCACCCTCGGCACCCTCGATCCGGCCAGTGTCGACATGCGCTGCCTGCTGATCGTCGGCTCGTCGAAGACGCGAGCCGAGAACGGCGTGGTCTGGACGCCGCGCACCTACGAGTGATCTTGCGTCTCGGGGTGGCCTGGCCCGCGTGACCGGACCGGTCACGCGGGCACTGTGTGGATTCCTGGTCATCCAACGCTCCAAAATCCACACAGTCGCGTCCCTGGGCGGACGCCGCGCACCTACGAGTGACTTCCGAGCCCCGCGTTGCGGGCTTGGGCGAGCAGCACCTCCCGGTCGTCCGTGCCGGCCTTGGCGTGGATCGCCGAGACGACGTTGCGCACCGTCTTGGGCACGAGCCCGAGCCGCCGCGCGACGGCCGGGATCTCCAGCCCGTCCGCCAGGAGGCCGAGCACCTCGTGCTCGCGTGAGGTCAGCCGCGGGAACGCCCGCATCGGCTGAGAAGCGGCCAGCAGGCCGTAAAGCCGGTCCGCGGCGCGCTCGCCGAACACCACCGCCCCCGCCGCCACCCCACGGATGAACCGCACCAGGTCGTCGTGCCCCGCGCTCCGGGACAGGACGCCGCGCGCGCCCGCGAGCATCGCGGCGACCACGAGCTCGCCGTCACCCGGTGGGGTCAGGACGAGGACGGCGGTTCCCGGCACGCGGGAAGTCACTTCGCGCGTCACGGCGAGCCCGTCGAGCGCGGGCGGGTGAACCGGCAGGACGAGGACGTCCGGACGAAGGGCCGTGGCGTGCCAGACCGCTTCGCGTTCGTCGGGGGTGTGGGCGACCACCTCCACCTCTGGGGACACGGGCGGTTCGGGGACGCCCGCGAAGACCACGGTCACCGCATGGGTTCGAATCGGCACGCCATCGGTTGTAGCGCAGAACTTTTGTACAGTGTCGGGCCGTTTCCGGTGAACAATGTCCCTTCGATAACGCTTCGACGATCAGGGGGGCCTGGTGCCGAGACGCGAGCGCCCGCTGGGGCCTGGCGACGAAGTCGTCGTGAGCTTCGCGGCGGACCTTCGGCTGCTTCGCGAGAAGGCCGGAGGGCCCACGTACCGCGAGCTTTCGACCCGTGCGGGTTACTCGGCCGCCGCGCTCTCCGAAGCCGCCGGCGGACGGAAACTGCCAGGGCTCGCGGTGACGACCGCGTACGTCTCCGCGTGCGGCGGCGATGTCCCGGTGTGGGAGGAGCGCTGGCGCACGGTCGCCGCCGGGCTCGCCGCGGCCGCGGGCGAACGCGACGAGACCGAACTGCCGTACCTCGGGCTGGCCGCGTTCCAGACGTCCGACGCCGCCCGGTTCTTCGGCCGCGAGCGGCTGGTCGCCGAGCTGACCGGCAAGCTCGCGGAACGACGGCTCGTCGGCGTCTTCGGCGCTTCGGGCTCGGGGAAGTCGTCGGTCCTGAGGGCCGGGCTGGCGGCGTCGAACGAACGTCCGGTCGTCCTCCGCACACCGGGCGCGCATCCGCTCGAAGAGGACCTCGACGCCGCGGGGCGGCTGCTGATCGTCGACCAGTTCGAGGAGGTCTACACGCTCTGCCGAGACCAGGCCGAACGCGGGAGGTTCGTCGACGCGCTGCTCGCGCTGGCCCGCGACGAGCACGGGACGCGGGTCGTCCTCGGTGTCCGCGCGGATTTCTACGGTCACCTCTGCCGTCACGCCGGCCTGGTCGACGCGCTCACCGACGCGCAGGTGATGGTCGGCCCGATGACCGCCGACGAGCTCCGGACCGCGATCGTCGAGCCCGCCGTCCGCGCGGGCTGCCGGGTCGAAGCGGCGCTGGTCACGACCCTCGTCGCCGACGCCACCGGCCAGCCGGCGATGCTCCCGCTGGTCTCGCACGCGTTGCTGGAGACCTGGCGGCGGCGCCAGGGGATCACGCTGACCAGCGCGGCCTACGAGGCGGCGGGCGGAATCCTCAACGCGATCGCGCAAACCGCCGAAGCCGTCTACACGGATCTGGAGCCGGACAGACAGCGCCTCGTACGGCAGATCTTCCTCCGGCTGACCGCGCTCGGCGAAGGCACCGAAGACACGAAGCGTCGTCTCAACCGCCGTGAACTCGACGACGACCCGGCGACCACGGAGGTCCTGGAACGCCTGGCGGACGCGCGCCTGCTCGTCCTCGACCGTGACGGTGTCGAGATCGCCCACGAGGCGTTGATCCGCGGCTGGCCGCGGCTGCGCGACTGGCTCGCGGAGGACCGCGAAGGGCACCGTCTGCATCGACAGCTCGCCGAAGCGACCGAGCTGTGGGAGTCGCTGGATCGCGACAAAGGCAGCCTGTACCGGGGAACGCGCCTGGGGCGCGCGGCCGAATGGGCGGAACGGGAGCCCGCCGCATTGAGCGCACGCGAGCGGCAGTTCCTCCAGGCCGGGTTGGACGCCGAAGCCGAGGAAACCGCTGTCGGCCGCAAACGGACGCGGAGGCTGCGAAGGCTCGTCGCGCTCCTCGGCGTCTTGCTGCTCCTCGCGGGGGTCGCCGTCGGATACGCCGTCGATGCCGGGCGGACCGCCACCGATCAGCGGAACGTGGCACTCGCGCGCAAGGCCGTCGTCGACGCGAAGGCGTTACGGGACTCGAACCCGGCGCTGTCGACGCAGCTCAGCCTCGCCGCGTACCGGCTCGCGCCGATCCAGGAGACCCATGACGGCCTGCTCGCGGCCATGGCGGCGCCGTTCCCGACCCGGATGGTCTTCGACCCCGGCGAAGTCACCGTCGCGCTGAGCGGGCAGCTCATGATCACCTCCGACAACTACCGGGCGACGCAGGTGTGGTCGATCGCCGACACGCGGCGTCCGGCGCTCCTGGCGACGCTACCCGGTTCGGAGGAGATCCGCGGGCCGCTGGCGTTCAGCCGCGACGGGCGGGCGCTGGCGACCGCCACCCGGGATCACCGGGTCCGGCTGTGGGAGCTGACCGATCCGCGGAACCCGGTGCGGAAGGCGGACGTCACCGGGCACCGGAACACGTTGCTCTCCCTCGATTTCAGCCCGGACGGCCGCCGGCTCGCCACGGGTTCGGTCGACCGCACCGTCCTGCTCACCGACGTCGGCGACCTCGGCGCGCCGAAACCACTCGGCGGTATCCCGGCCCCCGAACTCGAACGCGCCGTGTTCAATCCCGACGGCACGATGCTCGCGGTCACGAGCACGAACTGGACGGCGGAGCTCTGGGACGTCACCACGCCGTCCGCGCCACGGCGGCGCTCCGTCCTTTCCGGACACAAGGACCTCCAGCTCACCCCGGCGTGGAGCCCGGACGGGCGCCGGCTGCTCACCACCAGCTGGGACCGCACCGCGAAGCTCTGGGACGTCGCCGATCCGGCGGCGCCGCGGCCGCTGTCGACGCTGACCACCCCGGCCGTGGTCTGGGCGGCCGGGTTCAGCCCGAGCGGCAGGCTGGTGGTGACCGCGGGGGACGACCAGTCCGTGCGGCTCTGGGACGTCACGGGTCCGGCGAAGGAACTGCCACCCCTTTCGGGGCATACGAACGCCATCTGGTGGACCGCGTTCTCCCCGGACGGCAAGACCATCGTCTCCGCCAGTGCCGATCGCACCGTGCGCCTGCAGGACGTCGGCGAACTGGCGCTGGCGTCGAGCGTGGGGTGGAACGCCGGCACGTTCACCGATCAGGGGCGGATCCTCGTCACCGCGGGGGACGACGCGCGGCTGTGGGCGATGGACGATCTCCGTGCGCCGAGACAGCTCTCGAAACTGCCCGGCCCGGCCACCGTCACCGCCGTCGCGCTCAGCCCGGACCGGCGAAGCCTCGCGCTCGCGACGCACGACGGTGCCGGGGTGGCCGGGAGGTTCCTGCTCCAGCGCTGGGACATCGCCGATCCGGCGGCGCCGCGGCTGCTGGCGTCGACCGAGGTGAAACCCACGTACTCGCTCGCGTTCAGCCCCGACGGGAAGACCTTCGCCTCCGGCCACGACGACGGGCCGGTCCAGCTCTGGGACGTCGGCGATCCCGGGCGGTTCGCCGAGCCGCGGGTGCTCCCGGTCGGGGACGGCACCGTGTGGTCGCTCGCGTTCACTCCGGACGGTCGGACGCTCGTGGCGGCGCAGGGGCCGGATTCGTCCTCGGTGACCCTGTGGGACGTCACCGATCCCCGGCGCCCGGGACTGGCGTCGACCCTGCGGCCCGACGCCGGGGCCGTGTTCAAGGCGGCCGTCAGCCCGGACGGCCGCACGGTGGCCGCGGGCAGCAGCGACCGGAACGTCTACCTGTGGGACATCGCGGATCGCGCGCGCCCCGTACGGCTGGCGAAACTGGGCGGCAATCCCGAGGGTGTCGGGCATCTCGCGTTCGGGCCGTCCGGCCGGGAACTGGCGGCTTCGGCGTTCCGGACGGTGCGCGTCTGGGACGTCGCCGATCCGCGGAAACCGGTCGAGAAGGCGCAGCTCAGCGGGTTCGCGGCGACGGTCAACTCGCTGGTGTACCGGGACGACGGGCATACGCTCGCGATCGGGAGCAGCGGCGTCCAGCTGTGGCAGACGAACACGGACCGCGTGAGCGAGGAGATCTGCGCGCTGGCGACACCGAGGATCACGCGGGAGGAGTGGGAGCGGTACTTCCCGGGGCTCGAGTACGCGCCGCCGTGCGGATGAGGGGGCTGCCCGGTCGTCGCGTGTCGCGAAAGCCACTTTCGGGACGTCTGGTGTCTCGAAAGTGGCTTTCGCGACACGCGCGATGGGTCCCGAGTCTCGGCAAAGGAACGCCGCCGACTTACGTGGACGATGGCCCGACTGGCCGGAAAAAGAGACGGAGTAACTCCCTCCGTAATAAACATATAGCGCATGGGGGGACTTGCCACAAGACCCCGGTGATGCCTCAGACTCACTCGCCGTAGCCGAAACCTGGCGAAATGGGAGTCTGTGTCAACTCAGGGTCATGAAGAAGAGCTGCGGTCCGAACGCGAATACGTCGCCGGGCTCTACACGCGCCTGGACGCCGAACGCGCGCGGGTGAAGGGGGAGTTCCAGGCGGCGCTGGGCGGGACCGGCGGGACGGCCATGGAACGCGACGTCGAGGTGCGCGCGCTGGCCAGGGAATCGCGGCGGCTGGACGTCGTCGACAACGGTCTGTGCTTCGGCAGGCTGGACAGTCTCGCGGGGGAGAGCTCGTACATCGGCCGCATCGGGCTCTTCGACGAGGAGAACGACTACGAACCGGTGCTGCTCGACTGGCGGGCGCCGGCGGCGCGCCCGTTCTACACCGCGACCGCCGCGACGCCGGAGAAGATGCGCCGCCGCCGTCAGTTCCACACGCATGGGCGTGAGCTGCTCGGCTTCACCGACGAGGTGTTCGGCCGTCCGGGCGGCGACGCGGAGGGTGACGCGGCGCTGCTCGCGGCCGTCAACGCGCCGCGTGGCGAGGGGATGCGGGACATCGTCGCGACGATCCAGTCCGAACAGGACGAGATCATCCGGCACGAACACCCCGGGGTGCTGGTGATCGAAGGCGGGCCGGGCACCGGGAAGACGGTCGTGGCGCTGCACCGCGTCGCGTACCTGCTCTACACGCAGCGGGAGCGGATGGAACGCCACGGCGTGCTCGTGGTCGGCCCGAATCCGGCGTTCCTGCACCACATCGGCCGCGTCCTGCCGTCACTGGGCGAGACCGACGTGGTGTTCATGACCACCGGCGATTTCGTCCCCGGCAAGCACGTCACCGCCGAGGACGGCCCGGAGGCCACGCGGCTCAAGGGTTCGCTGAAGATGCTGGACGTCCTCAAGGCCGCCGTCGCCGATCGCCAGCGGCTGCCGGAGGAGCCGGTGCTGATCGACCTCGCCGACGTCACCGTGCGGATCGACGCCGAGACCGCGGAATGGGCCAGGGACGAGGCGCGCAAGAGCGGCCTGCCGCACAACGAGGCGCGCGGGACGTTCACCGACATCGTCACCTACGTCCTGACCGAGCGGGCGATCGCGCGGATCGGGCGCGGCTGGCTCAGCCGCGACGACCGCGACGAATGGGAGCGGCTGCGGAAGGACCTGCTGAAGGAGCTGGCGGAGAGCGAGACCTTCACCGCCGCGCTCGACGCGCTCTGGCCGATCCTGACGCCCGAAAGCCTTCTGGGCTCACTGCTTTCGTCCCCGGAGCGGCTTCGCGCGGCGGGCGCCGGCCAGGCGTTGCTGCGCGCCGAGGGGGAGGCCTGGACGGTGTCGGACATGCCGCTGCTCGACGAACTCGTCGACCTGCTCGGCCGCGACAAGGCGGAGGACAAGGCCGCCGAGATGGCGCTCGCGCGGGAGAAGAAGGCCGAGGCCGAGTACGCCGAAGGTGTGCTCGACACGATGAAGCTCGACCGCGAGGAGATGGACGAGGACGTCATGCTCTCGGCGGAGAACCTGCTCTTCGCCGACGAACTCGCCGACCGGTTCGTGGAGCACGACACGCGCAGTCTCGTCGAACGGGCCTCCGCCGACCGGGACTGGACGTACCGGCACGTCGTGGTCGACGAGGCCCAGGAACTGTCCGAAATGGACTGGCGGGTGCTGATGCGGCGTTGCCCCAACCGCTCGTTCACCGTGGTCGGGGATCTGGCGCAGCGCCGGTCCGAGGCCGGGGCGCGGTCGTGGGACGCGATGCTGAAGCCGTACGTGCCGGGCCGGTGGGTCTACCGGTCGCTGACGGTGAACTACCGCACCCCGGCGGAGATCATGGCCGTCGCCGCGTCGGTGCTCGCCGAGTTCGCGCCCGAGGTCCGGGCGCCGGAGTCGGTCCGGTCCAACGGGGTCCGGCCGTGGGCGCGGCGGGTCGGCGCGGATTCGCTGGCCGGCGCCATCGAGGAGTTCGTGAAGGACGAGGCCGGGCGTGAAGGCACCAGCGTCGTGATCGGCCCGCCCGGGGTGCCGGGCACAGTGCCCGCGTCGGAGACGAAGGGTCTCGAGTTCGACGCCGTCCTCGTCGTGGACCCGGAACGGATCCTGGCCGACGGCCCGCGGGGTGCCGCGGAGCTCTACGTCGCGCTCACGCGCGCTACGCAGCGGCTCGGCGTCCTGCACGAGGCTCCGCTGCCGCCCGCATTGGCGGGCCTGAACGCGTAACTCGCGTGATCAGAGGCCGCACTCGCGTGATTGGAGGCGTAACTCACGAGTTACGCCTCCAATCACGTGAGTTACGCGTTCAAGCACGCGAGTGACGCCTAGCGCGTCGGGTCCTTGCCGTTCGGCTGCCGCGGTCCCGGACCCGGCGACCACCAGCCGGGGACGACCTTCTCGCCGTGGACGATCGTCGGCGCGATCCCCTCGGTGAACGGTTCCACCTGCAGCAGCTGGCCCCACGACTGGCTCGGCTGGCCGATCAGGTAGCTGGGCACCTCGGGTTCGGCCGCGACCTCTTCGAGCCAGCCGATCGGGCCGCCGTTGGTGCTGGACGCCCAGTTCGCCTCGTCGGCGACGGTGCCCGGGGTGATCCGGTAGTCGGGCATCTTCGAGATGCCGTCGTGCGAGGTCACCGGCTGCACGCACGGGTAGACGAACGACGCCGGCCAGTCGACGTACACCTGCTTGCCCGCGATCTTCTCGGTCAGCGTGGTGAACGTCGGCACGCGCGGCGCGGACGCGGCGATCCAGCCGTCCTCGGTGAGGTCGTTGTCGACGATGTTGATCCGCACGGACGTCGTTTCGGGGGGAAGGTCGCGCAGGTTGATCCGGGTGTCGTTCCAGCCGTTGGTCCCGGCGCCCGGCGGCAGCACGAACTGGCTGCGGACGACCTTCACGCCTTCGGTGGTGTTGACGCCGTAGTCGAGGCTGACCGACGTCGGCCGCCGGGCCGCGCCCGCGGTGGCGACCACGATCTGGCCGTCGGCGGGCTTCTCGGAGAGGGCGTACCAGTCGCTGCGCAGCCGTCCGGCCCGCGTCTCGGGGTCGAGGAAGCTGCTCCACATCGGGACTTCGTCGGGTTTGAACCCGTGCGGCGGCTCGGCCAGCGGATCCTTGTCGTCGATCGCGCGGGTGTGGAAGCCGGTCTGCACACGGCCGTTGTCCTGCTCGGGATCGGGCAGCGGCGGCGGGGTCTGCCCGGCGGGCGGCTCTTCCTTCTTCACCGGCACCGTCCGCTGTTCGGACTGGGCGCGCAGGATGCTGGTCGCGGCGTCGCGTTCCACCATCACGTGGTCGGAGAGGTTGCAGCTCTTGCCGAACAGATGCCCGAAGTTCGCGGCGCCGAGACTGTAGGACCCCGACTGGTTGTGGATCGCCCACGCCATGCTGACGAACTCGCCCGTGGCCATCAGACCGCAGACGACCACCAGCGAGAGCGAACCGAGCCGCAGCGACCGGCTCCGTCCTTCCTGTGGTCCTGCCTGGAGACCGGGCCGGTGCGCGCGGACGTTCTCCACGAACGCGTACACCCCGGAGATCGCGGCCGCGACCAGCAGGATCGTCGACAGCTGGATCCCGCCGATCGACGGCGCCACCGCCGTCCACTGCACGCCGAGTTTCGAGACGAACCAGTACGAGTTGGGCCCGGTCGCGGCCAGCGCGCCGACCACGAGCAGCCCGGCGAGGAACGCGGCACGGTTGCGCCTGGACCTCAGCACCGTCGAACTGGTCGCCAGCGCGGTCAAGGCCGCCATCGCCGCGCCGACCGCCGCGAACGCGCCGAAGTGGTGCGTCCACTTGGTCGGGGTCAGCGCCAGCAGCAGGAAGAACAGTGCGACCGTGCCGATCAGGCGGCGGCTGGGGCCGAGCGCGGCGCCGGGGATCCGGCCGCGGCGCAGCAGCACGACCAGGCAGGTCCCGGTGCACAGCAGCACCAGCAGCACGGGGAACCGGCGTGGCACGGAGCCGTCCGGCAGGCTTTCGAACAGCAGTTGGTACCGCGCGAGTTCCTGGAACCACGACAGGTTGGGGCCGACCAGGGTGCGGATCCGGGTCGCCTCCTGCACGGTGGCGAAGGTCTGGTCGGCGAACACCACGACCAGCACCAGCAGCCCGGCGGCCAGCACCGGCGCGAGCACCGGCAGCCAGCCGTTCTCGGCGCGCTGGCGGACCAGTTTGTACAGCGGGCGCGCGGCGACCAGGAACGGCGCGACCGCGATCAGCCCGGTCGGCGTCGCGGCCAGGGTGAAGCCGGCCGCGGTGAGCCCGAGGCACAACGGCAGCAGACGGCGGGTCACCAGCGCGCGCTCGACGGCGCAGATCGCCAGCAGCGAGCCCAGCGCGGCGACCGGTTCCGGCCGGACCCCGTTGTTGAACGGCATCCACCAGACCAGGAAGACCGCGGCGGCGGCCCAGCCGGCGGCGCGGCTCGTGCGGACCTGGGTGCCCAGGCGCGGCATGACCTCGCGGCTGATCAGCAGCCAGCTCAGCACGCCGAGGACGAACGACGGGAGCCGGATCCACGGCGGCACCGTGCTGACGTGCGCCATCAGCTGATACACGTGGTAGAACCAGCCGAACGGCGCCTCGGCGACGCCGAACCACCGGTGGTAGTTCGTGAGGTAGCCGGTCTCTTCGGCCACTCTCGACATCGTGAGGATGTAGCCGTCGTCCGAGGTGACCGGGCCGATGAACACCCACGCGCCGAGCGCGATGATCACCGTCGCGTCGCGGGCGGTCAGCCGCCACCAGCCGACCGGCGCCCAGCGCGGCGCGCGGCGGGCGAATCCGGAGTCCATCCGCCACACCGCGATCAGGCAGCCGATGAACGACAGCGCCGCGATGACGCCGACGATCCACTTCCACACGGTCGGCGAGGTCTGGTAGCGGGTGTCGGGGACGACCGAGACGTGCAGTCCGGCGATCGGGTCCTTGCCCCCGTTGATCGACGAGTAGATCCCGACCAGGCGCGGCCGGACGTCGCCCTCGGCGTGGAACACCACGGTCTCGGCGACGGTCACCGTCATCTGGTTCGCGTCCGCACGGAGCTTGACGTCGCAGTTGTTCTCCGGAAGCGGCTGCTGCACGATCTGCTGCCCCTGGCTGGAGGCGAGCAGCACGCCGTTGTCGATCCGCAGCTGCAGGCCGACGCCCTTGCCCGCGCGCGGGTCGGTGCGGCCGTCGGGCACGGTGGAGAACAACAGTGCCTGGCCCTGCGAACGCGCGTCCAACGACCGGACGGTCGTGCACGGCAGGTCGACGCGCAGGTCCTGCGCCCAGTACCCGGTCAAGGGCGCGTTGACGGAGCGGGTGTCGCCGCCCGTTGGCCAGACGACCTCCGCTGTGTCCTGCACCACCGGCAGGAAGGGGAAAGCCAACGCGCACAAGGCGGACAGCAACCCCAGCGTGACAGCGATCAGACGCATCGGCGCAACGCTAACGGGTCTGCTCCGAACGGCTTACGCAGGGCTGCCCTTCGCCGTGCCGCTCAACCAGGTTATGGCGTCCTGGACTGTCGTCACGCTGGCCGTTTCCGGTCGTGACGGCCGCCGGACGACGACCACCGGAAGCCCCCGCTCCCGGGCCACGGTGAGCTTCGCCGCGGTCATCCCGCCGCCGCTGTCCTTGGTGACGAGGACCTCGACGCCGTGCCGTTCCATGAGCGCGCGTTCCTTCTCCACCGTGTACGGACCGCGGTCCAGCAGGATTTCGTGACGGTGGGGAAGCGGCACCTCGGGCGGGTCGACGCAGCGGATCAGGAACCAGAGATCCAGCCCGGCGAAGGCGGCGAGGCCTTGCCGTCCGCTGGTGAGGAACACGCGTTCGCCGAGCGCCGGGAGCAGCCGCGCGGCGTGGCCGAGGTCGTCGGCCCAGTGCCAGGTGTCGCCGGGCCGTTCGGTCCAGCCGGGCCTGGCGAGCCTGAGCAGCGGGGTGCCCGTTTCCCGTACCGCGACGGCCGCGTTGGCGCCGATGCGTTCGGCGAAGGGATGCGTGGCGTCGATCACCGCGTCGATGTCGTTCTCGGTCAGCCAGCGCGCCAGGCCCGCCGGGCCGCCGAAGCCGCCGACGCGGGTCTCGCCGTGAGGCAGCTTCGGACGCGCGACGCGGCCCGCGAGCGACGACACGACGTGCTCGCCGCGCGCCACCAGTTCCTTCGCGAGGTCGCGTGCTTCGCCGGTGCCGCCCAGGATCAGCAGCTTCATCGGGCCACAGCCTCGCGCCACCGCTCCAGCGTGCGCAGGTTCGCGAGCGTCTCCGCCCAGGTGAGTTCGGGCGCCTGCCGGTCCGCGAGGTGCGTGGCGACATGGTCGGCCTCGCGAGCGAAGAGGCCTTGAGTCGCTTCGACCTCGATCACCTCGGGCTCGCCGTCTTCCGGCGTGAGCACGATCTGTGACGTCTTGGGCTTGCGCATTTCGTGGATCCACGCCGGTTTCGGCACGTACAGCTGCCCTTCCGAGCCGTACACGCGGATGTGGTCGTCCTGCGTGAGTTGGAAACCGCAGGCCAGCTGCGCGAGGATCCCGCCGGGCAGCCGCAGCAGCCCGAACGCGACTTCGTCGACGCCGTTCTCGTCGAGCCTCGCCATCCCGAGCACCTCTTCCGGCTCGACGACGTCCTGCCCGGTCGCCGCCTGCGAGATCAGCCGCGCGAGTGACGTGCAGTAGCAGCCGACGTCGAAGATCCCGCCGCCGCCCAGCGCGGGATCGGTGAGCCGGGGCACGGCGAAGTTGTAGCTGAAGGTGACGTCCACGGCGCGGACCTCACCGATGGCGCCGCAGGAGATCAGCTCGGCCAGCCGCCGGATCTGCGGATGCAGCCGGTACATGAACGCCTCCATGAGGAAGACGTCGTTCGCGCGGGCGGCTTCGATGACCTTCTCGGCTTCGGTGACGGACACGGTCAGCGGCTTCTCGCACAAGATGTGCTTGCCCGCCTCGGCCGCGCGGATCGCCCATTCGCCGTGCAGCGGATGCGGCGTCGAGATGTAGATCGCGTCGACGTCCGGATCGGCGAGCAGATCTTCGTAGGCGCCGTAGCATTTCGGGATCTCGAAGCGGCTCGCGAACTCGGCCGCCCGATCGCCGGATCGCGCGGCGACCGCTTCGAGCACGCCGTGCTTGCTCTCTTCGACGCCCGCCGCGAACTCGGCGGCGATGGTCCCGGCGGCCAGCAGGCCCCAGCGAAGACTCTTCACAACGACTCCGGTTGGTTGGCGCGATCACGGGTGGCCGAATACAGGAAACTGTCGGGAAACCCTTCCGCGGCAAGGACTTCCCCGACGAAGATCATCGCCGCGCGGGTGATCCCGGCCTCGCGGGACCGCGCCGCGATGGTGCCGAGCGTGCCGCGCAGCACCTGCTCACCCGGCTGGCTCGCCAGCGCCACCACCGCCGCCGGGCAGTTCTCTCGATAAAAGGGCCGCAATTCGTCGACTACTTGCTCGATGCGGTTGATCGCCAGATGCAGCGCGAGGGTGGTGCCGGTGCGCGCGAAGTTCGCCAGCGTTTCCCCCGGTGGCATGGCCGTGGACCGGGCTTGCGCACGCGTGATGACCAGGCTCTGCCCGACCTCGGGCACGGTCAGTTCGCGGTTGAGCAGCGCGGCCGCGGCGGCGAACGCGGGCACGCCCGGCGTGACGTCGTAAGGCACGCCGGCGGCGTCGAGGCGGCGCATCTGCTCGGCGACGGCGCTGTAGATCGACGGATCGCCCGAGCAGAGCCGCGCGATCTCGTGGCCTTTCCCGTGCGCTTCGACCATGCGCTCGACGATCGCGGGCAGGTCGAGATTCGCGGTGTCGATGAGCACCGCCTCCGGAGGGCAGTACTCCAAGAGCGCTGTCGGCGTCATGCTCCCGGGGTACAGGCAGGTCTCGCAGCGGCCGAGCAGGTCACGGCCTCGTACGGTGATGAGGTCGGCCGCACCCGGACCGGCGCCGATGAAGTGCACTGTCAAGGTTTGCTCCACTGTGTGACGGCTCGCGCCGGGGTCCAGCCGGTGAATCCGCCCAGCGGCGCGGCCTGCTCGACGGCGACGCGGATCAGCTCCCCGCCGTGTTCGCCGTACGCGCGTGCCAAGGCCTGTTCGGATTCGAGGGTCACGCCGTGCGCCACGATCCGCGCGCCGGTCGCCAGGCAGGCGTCCAGGACACCGGGCACGGTCACTCCGCCACCGATGAAGATGGCTTGCGGAGTGGTCAGCCCTTCGAGGGCTTCCGGTGCCGCGCCAGTCACCACATCGAGTTCCGGTACGCCGAGCGCGTGCGCGTTCCGGGTGATCCTGGCGGCTCGCTCGGGCGACCGCTCGATCGCGATCGCCCGGTTCAGGGGATGCACGCGGGACCACTCGATCCCGACGCTGCCGGCGCCCCCGCCGACGTCCCACAGCAGCTCGCCGGGCGTCGGCGCGAGCCTGGCCAGCGCGGACGCGCGCAGGTCGCGTTTGGTGAGCTGGCCGTCGTGCTCGAAGGCGTCGTCCGGCAGCCCGGTCAGCGGCAGCGCGGGGCCGTCGGCCTCGATGGCGAACACGGTCAGCGAGCCGGGGCCGACGCGCTCGTCGGGGCCGCCGAGGTCGGACAGCGCGGTGACACGGCTCTTGCCGTAACCGCGGGCTTTGAGCAGGTCGAGCAGGTCTTCGGCGTTCGCACCGAGGACGAGGATCCTCCGGCCGGGCGCGAGCGCGCGGCTCACCCGGGCGATCGCGCGGCCGACGACGGTCACCACCTCGGTCTCCTCCGCCGCCCAGCCGAGCCGCGCGCGGGCGAGCGTCACCGAGGAGAGCGCGGGCAGGACCTCGACGTCGTAGCCGCGCTGGATGAGCGTCGTGCCGATGCCGGACAGCAGGGGATCGCCGCTGGCCAGCACACAGACGCGGCCTTCCCGCTCGGCGAGGAAGGTGTCCAGCCCGGGAAGGAGCGGGCTGGGCCAGGGCTCGGATTTCATCCCGGCGGGCAGGTACGCGAGCTGCCGCGGCGAGCCCACGACCACGTCGGCGTTCAGCACCGCTTCCCTGGCCTGCGAGGACAGGCCGGGCCAGCCGTCGGCCCCGATCCCGACGACCGTCAGGGGTGATTTTTCGCGCACGTTCGTCACGGTAGATGACGGATTTCCTGTGCGATGATCGGCCGGAGGTCGTCGACGACAGGAGAGCTGTGAAGCCGTACCCGTTCACCGCCGTTGTGGGGATGCCGGATCTGCGCCTGGCGCTGGTGCTTTCCTCGATCTCGCCCGCCGTCGGCGGGGTGCTGGTGCGCGGGGAGAAGGGCACGGCGAAGTCCACCATGGTGCGCGCGCTGGCGGGGCTCCTGCCCGGCGTCGACGTCGTGGACGCGTGCCGGTTCTCCTGCGATCCCGTCGAGCCCGATCCGGCCTGCCCCGACGGCCCGCACGCGGAGGGCTCGCCCGCCCACCGTCGTCCCGCGCGGTTGGTGGAGCTGCCGGTCGGCGCGGCCGAAGACCGCGTGATCGGTTCGCTGAACCTGGAACGCGCGCTCACCGACGGCGTCACCGATTTCCAGCCCGGTCTGCTCGCGGCCGCGCATCGCGGGCTGCTGTATGTGGACGAGGTCAACCTCCTGCACGACCACCTGGTCGACACGCTGCTCGACGCCGCCGCCATGGGGCGCGCGACCGTCGAACGCGAGGGTGTCTCGGTGTCGCACGCGGCCCGGTTCGTCCTGATCGGCACCATGAACCCCGAGGAAGGCGAGCTGCGGCCGCAGCTGCTGGACCGCTTCGGGCTCACCGTCGAGGTCGCGTCCAGCCGGGATCCCGAACTGCGGGTCGAGGTCGTCCGGCGGCGGCTCGCCTACGAGGCGGACCCCGACGGTTTCGCCGGCCAGTACGCCGCGGCCGACGCCGAACTCGCCGCGGACATCGAGGCGGCACAACGGCTTCTGCCGTCGGTCAAACTTCCGGACGACGCGCTGCGGCAGATCGCGGAGGTCTGCGCGTCGTTCGAGGTCGACGGGATGCGCGCGGACATCGTCACCGCGCGGACCGCGGTCGCGCACGCCGCATGGGCCGGGCGCACCGAGGTGACCACCGACGACGTGCGGGTCGCGGCCCGGCTCGCGCTGCCGCACCGCCGTCGCCGCAATCCCTTCGACGCGCCCGGGATCTCCGAGGAGCAACTGGAGCAGGCGTTGCAGGACGCCGAACCGGAAGGGCCCGGTCCCGACGACGACGGTCCCGGTTCCGGTGCCCCGCCCGAGGGCGGTGAGGCCCCGCCGCCCTCGCAAGGTGGCCAGGAGCCGTCAAGCGGCGGGAGCGGTGGCGACCAGAAGCCGGTCGGGGCCGGGGAAGCCTTCCGCGCCAGGCGTTTCGAGGTGAAGGGCACCGGCGAGGGTGCCGCCGGGCGGCGGTCGCGGGCGATCACCGACAACGGGCGGACCATCGGCGTCCAGCCGGCCGGGACCAAGGACGGGCATCCGCATCTGCTCGCGACCGTACGCGCGGCCGCGCCGCATCAGCGGTCCCGTGGACGCAACGGTGCCGGGCTCGTGGTGCGGCCCCAGGATCTCCGATTCGCGCGGCGGGAGGGGCGCGAGGGCAACCTGGTGCTGTTCTGCGTCGACGCGTCCGGTTCGATGGGCGCGCGGCAGCGGATGCGCGAGGTCAAGACCGCCGTGCTGTCGCTGCTGCTGGACGCGTACCAGCGCCGCGACAAGGTGGGCCTGGTGACCTTCCGCGCTTCCGGCGCCGAGCTGGCCCTTCCGCCGACGATCAGTGTCGACGCCGCGGCGTCCCGTTTGGACGGTCTCGCGACCGGCGGCCGGACGCCGCTGGCAGAGGGACTTCTCGAAGCGGCAAGGGTTCTGCGGATCGAGGCGGTCCGTGATCCGGTGCGGCGCCCGCTGCTCGTCGTCGTCACCGACGGCCGCGCGACCAGCGGCGCCGACGCCGTCCAGCGCGCGCGGCAGGCGGCCGGGCTGCTGGCCGGGAACGTGACCTCGGTCGTGATGGACTGCGAGAGCGGGAAAATGCGGCTAGGGCTCGCCGCGGAACTGGCGGAACACCTTGGCGCGGAGCACGTTCCGGTCGCCGAGGTCGCCGCCGACACCCTCGCGGGCGCTGTCCGCACGCGGATCTCGGGAAGGGCGGCGTAGTGCCACAGGGCAAACCGGAGACGGTGCCGAACGACGGCCTCACCACCCGGCAGCGCCGTAATCGCCCGCTGCTCGCCGTGCACACCGGCGAGATGAAGGGCAAGTCCACGGCCGCGTTCGGGATGGCGCTGCGCGCGTGGAACCAGGGCTGGTCGATCGGCGTGTTCCAGTTCGTCAAGTCGGCGAAATGGCGTGTCGGCGAGGAAGCCGCGTTCCGTGCGCTGGGCAAGCTGCACGAGGACACCGGGCAGGGCGGCGCGGTCGAGTGGCACAAGATGGGCGAAGGCTGGAGCTGGGCACGAAAGTCCGGTTCCGAGGAGGATCACGCCGAGAACGCGCGTGAGGGCTGGGCCGAGATCAAACGCCGTCTCGCCGCCGAAACCCACGACTTCTACGTCCTCGACGAGTTCAGCTACCTGCTCAAATGGGGCTGGCTCGAAGTGGACGACGTCGTCTCGACGCTGACCGCGCGCCCCGGACACCAGCACGTGGTGATCACCGGCCGGTACGCGCCCCCGGAACTGATCGAGGCGGCCGACCTGGTCACCGAGATGACGAAGGTGAAGCATCCGATGGACGCCGGGCAAAAGGGCCAGCGGGGCATCGAATGGTGAACCGCGTGGTCATCGCCGCCCCCGGTTCCGGGCACGGCAAGACCACGATCGCCGCGGGCCTGATGGCGGCGCTGCGCGCGCGAGGGCTGAAGGTGTCCGGGCACAAGGTCGGGCCCGACTTCATCGACCCGAGCTACCACGCGCTCGCCACCGGAGCGCCGCCGCGCAACCTCGACCCGTTCCTCCAGGGCGAGGACCGGCTGATCCCGTTGCTGCGGCACGGTTCCGCCGGTGCCGACATCGCGGTCATCGAAGGCGTGATGGGCCTGTTCGACGGGGCGCTCGGCACCGAGGGGTACGCCTCGACCGCGCATGTCGCCCGGTTGCTGGACGCGCCGGTGGTGCTGGTCGTGGACGCTTCGGCGGCGTCGCGCAGTGTCGCCGCCACCGTGCTGGGGTTCGCGCAGTACGACACCCGCGTGCGGCTTGCCGGTGTCATCCTCAACAAGCTGGGTTCGCAGCGGCACGCGGACGAGATCGTCACCGCGCTGGAGGCGACCGGTGTCCCGCTGCTGGGAACGTTGTACCGCAACGAAGAGATCCACGCGCCCAGCCGTCACCTCGGTCTGGTCCCGGCGACGGAACGGGCGACCGAGTCGGAACGGCTGCTGCCGGAGTTGGCCGCGTGGATCAGCGAGGGCGTGGACCTCGGCGCGATCGTGCAGGTGGCGCGGTCGGCTTCCCGGCTTTCGGGGGAGCCCTGGCGGCCCCCGTTCTCGTATGACGGACGCCGTACGGTGGTCGCCGCCGCGGCGGGCCCCGCGTTCACCTTCCGCTACACCGAGGCCGTCGAGTTGCTCGCCGCCGCGGGTGTCGACGTCGTCGATGTGGATCCGTTGCAGGACAAAGAACTTCCTGAAGGCTGCGCCGGGCTGTACTTCGGCGGTGGCTTCCCCGAAGTGCACGCCGAGGAGCTGTCGGCGAACGTCCCACTGCGGACCGCGGTCGCACGGGCCGTCGGCGACGGAATGCCCGTCGTGGCGGAGTGCGCCGGGCTGCTGTACCTGTGCCAGGACATCGACGGCACACCGATGACCGGCGTCCTCGACGCCTCGGCCACCATGACGAAACGCGGGAAACTCGGCTACCGCAAGGCTTTCGCGCCCGCCGACAGCGTGCTCGCCGTCGCGGGCCAACGCGTCACCGGGCACGAATTCCATCGCACGATCATCGAACCCGGCAGCGGTCCGACACCGGCGTGGGGCTGGGATCGCACCCCTGACGGTTTCGCTTCGGCGTCCCTGCACGCGTCGTACCTGCACGTCCACTGGGCGGGGTATCCCGAACTCGCCGAACGGTTCGCCGCCGCGGTGCGCGCTCATGGCTGACTACGACCTCTGGCACCACGGCGATCGCGAGGTCGGCGAAGGTCTCGTCGATCTGGCGGTCAACGTCCGCCTGCCTGCGCCGCCCGCGTGGTTGCGCGCCGAACTGGCGGCGGCACTGGACGATCTGGCGGCCTATCCGGACGTCACCGCCGCCACGGCCGCGGTGGCACGGCGGCACGGTTTGCCGGAGTCCCAAGTGCTGGTGACCTCCGGCGCGGCCGAGGCCTTCACGTTGCTGGCCACGGCGTCGCGGCCGTCGTACGCGGTGGTCGTGCACCCGCAGTTCACCGAACCCGAAGCCGCCCTGCGCGCGGCAGGCCACGCCGTGCACCGGGTGGTGCTGTCGCCCGAAGACGGCTTCCGGCTGGGCGACGTTCCGAAGGAAGCCGATCTGGTCTTCGTCGGGAACCCCACGAACCCGACTTCCGTCCTGCATCCGGCCGCGGACCTGCTCGCGCTCGGCCGCCCCGGCCGGCTGGTGGTCGTCGACGAGGCCTTCCTCGACGCCGTCCCCGGCGAGACCGAAAGCGTTGCGGGACGACCGGGTTTCGCCGTCCTCCGCAGCCTGACGAAGACCTGGGGGATCGCCGGGCTGCGCGCGGGGTACGTCCTGGCAGAAGAGTCCATTGTGGACCGCCTGCGCGCGGTCCAGCCGCCGTGGTCGGTGTCGTCGCTCGCCGCCGTCGCGGTGGAGGCGTGCTGCCGTCCGGCCGCACTGGAGGAAGCCGAAAAGCTGGCCGTGGCGGCGGAATCAGATCGGGAGTACCTGGTTTCGGGCCTGACCGCGCTCGGTGTCGAGGTGCTCGGCGAGCCTCGGGGACCGTTCGTGCTCGTGCGGCTCCCCGGTGCCGACGCCGTCCGGGAACGGTTGCGGGAGCGAGGTTTCGCCGTCCGCCGCGGGGACACCTTCCCGGGGCTGGACGCGCGGTACCTGCGGATCGCGGTGCGGGACCGGGAGACGGTGGACGCTTTCCTGGCTCACCTCCACAGTTCGGTCACCGAGAAGTAGCCGCTCTTGCCGAATCCGGCGGCGACGGCCCGGTCGAGAAGTTCCTTGTTCCGGACCGGGATCTCGGTGTCGACGCCTTGCTCCCGGCTGGTCCCGATGATGTGCTTCAGTGTCGTGACGTTCATTTCCAGGGGACCGGCTTCACCGGGGTACACACGTTCGTCGATGGTGGGCGCCTCGGCCTTGATGATCTCTCCGATCACCGAGGGCAGGAACCAGTCCACGGCGAGCTTCGTGAATCCGGCCGCCGGGACACCGGCGCTGCCGACGAGCGCGGCGGCGTGCAGGAAACCGTTCAGCGAGGAGTACATCATGCTCAGCAACGCGGTGTTGTACAGGACGGCGAGGCCGGGTTCCGCGCCGAGATGGACCGGATCGCCCAGATCGGCCAAGGTTTCCTTGTATTCCTCGAAAACCTCGGCGGCACCGCTGTAGAGGAACACCGAGCCGGGGTGGCCGACCATCGCGGGGGGAACCATGATGGCGCCGTCGAGATAGCCCGTCCCGTGCTGCTCGGCCCATCGGAGGGCCTCGTTCGCTTCCTGGGGGGTGCCGGAATTGAGGTTCACCAGTACGCGGCCGCGCAAGGCTTCCTTCGCGGGGCCGAGCGCCGAGTACAGCGCGTCGTAGTCGGCGAGGCAGACCACGAGCAGACGGCTCGCGGACACCGCGTCGACGATGTCGTCCGCCCGCCTGGCGCCTTTCGCCACCAGCGGGCCGTCCTTGCCGGGGGAACGGTTCCACACCGTCACGTCGTGACCTCGGTCGAGCAGGGCGGTGGCGAGCGCGGCGCCCATCGGGCCGAGTCCGACGACGGTCACCGGGAGGTTCTGATCGGTCATGGGGCAAGGCTAAAGTCTCTCATCGATGTGAGAGTCAACTCCCGATCGTGTAATGGTTGTTCTCATGCGGATCGGTGAGCTGGTGCGGCGGACGGGCGTGCGGGAGCGGTTGCTCCGCTACTACGAGGAACAAGGGCTTCTGCATCCGGTGCGGAGGCCGAGCGGGTACCGCGAGTATTCGGAAGCGGATGTCGCGCGGGTGCGCAACATCCGCACCCTGCTGTCCGCGGGGCTGGGCACCGCGACCATCGCCGGGGTGCTGCCGTGCATGATCGATCTGGGGGACGGCCTGGCGCCGGCCTGCGTCGATCTGCTGCCCGAGCTGTACCGGGAGCGGGACCGGATCACCAGCGCGATCGACGAGATGACGGCGACGCGGAAGGTGCTGGACGGCATCATCGCCGCGACCGTGCCGCACGCCGACGAGGTGGCCGCGGCGCTGGCTCGTGAGCGGTAAGGACGGTTAGAACCGTCATTGCCACTCACGACCGAGCAGGCCCTCGAAGTGGTTGGATGAGCCGGTGAACTTCGCGATCGGCGTCTTCGACCTCTTCGCCTACACCATCCCCGGCGCGCTGTACGTCGCGTTCTTCGGCTACCTCGGGACGAAACTCCACCTCCTGACGGCGGCGAGCGTCGGCGGGGTGCCGACCGTGCTCCTGGTCGTCGTGATCGTGGTCCTCAGCTTCCTGTTGGGCTACCTGGCCTATCCGCTCGGCGAAGCGCTGGAGCGGATCGTGCCGCGCAGGCGGAACCGGGACGCCGCCGCGGAGTTCGTCCGCCGGATGCCCGCGGCCGAGGACCGAGCGTTCCTGAAGGAGAACCCGCATCTCCTGCTGTGCGCGCTGCAACTGCACGACAAGGAGGTCGCGGCCGACGTCACGCGGCTGCGCGCGTCCGGGCTCATGGTGCGCAACTGCGCGCCGCCGTTGCTGGCCGGGGCGGTCGCCGGGATCGTCGACATCTTCGCCGGCAAGCATCCGTTCATCGCCGCCGTGATCGCGGCGTTGCTGCTGTTCGCGTCGCTCACGCTGGTTTCGCAGGGCCGGAAATTCGGGCTCTGGGCCGGGATGAAGACCTTCGAGCTGGCGTTCTGGCTGCCGGAGATCGACGAGAAACTGGCGGTTCCTCAGAAGGACGAAGCCAGCAGGACCCCCGCGACGGCGACCTCGACGCAGCCGCCGAGCACGTCCCCGGTGATCCCGCCCAGCCGCTGAACGCACCGTGCCAGCAGCGCCGCCGCGGCCAGATAGCCCAGCGCCACCGCGGCGAGCCCTTGCCACCACGGGAGTACCAGTGCCGCCGTGCCCGCGAGCACGACGAACACCACCGCCGCCGCCCACACCGGTACCGAACCGGCGACGGTCGCGCCCAGTCCTTCCGGCCGTGCCGAGGGGACACCGCGCGCACAGCACAGCGAGAGCACCCCGCGTCCGGCGACGACCGCCACCGCGACCGCCGCGATCCCGTGCCCGGCCGCGATCGCCCCGGCCAGCGCGCCGGTCTGCACGAGCAACGTCAGCACCAGTGTCGCGATCCCGGTCGGCCCGGAATCCCCGCGCCGCATGACCTCCAGCGCTCGTGCGCGGTCGTACGAAGCGCCGAGCCCGTCCGCGGTGTCGGCGAGCCCGTCCAGGTGAAGGCCGCGGCTGCCCAGTGCCACCGCGCCCAGCGCGAGCGCCGCCGACGCGACCGCGGGCAGGCCGATCAGCTCGCCCAAGAAGACGATCACCGAGGCGACGGCCGCGAGCGGCAGGACGGCGAGCGGGGCGAGCACCATCGCGCCGCCAGCCACCCGCCGGTCGATCCGCCCCGGCGCCGGCACCCGGACCGTGGTCAGGGTGCCGACGGCCATCTTCAGCGCGTCGGCGATCAAGCCAGATCCGCCAGCAGGCCCATGTCCGCGAGGATCGCCCGCGCCGCCCGCAGCGTCGGCACCGCCTGCACGGCGCCGCTGCCCTCGCCGAGCCTCAGCCCGAGGTCGAGGATCGGCTCCAGCCCGAGCGCCTTCAACGCGAACGCCTGCGACGGCTCGGTCGACCGATGCCCGGCCAGCCACCACTGTTCGGCGCCCGGCGCGATGTCACGCGCGACGAGCGCGGCGGCCCCGGAGAAGACGCCGTCGAGCAGTACCGGAACCCCGCGGACCGCCGCCTGCACGAGAAAGCCCGCCGTCGCGGCGAGACAAGCGCTGCCGAGAGCGGTCAGCGACGTGAAGGGGTCCTTCACCGCACCGGCCCGGATCAACGCGGCCTCGACGACCGCGAGCTTCCGCGCCCGCCCGTCCGCGTCGATCCCGGTGCCCGTCCCGACGACGTCTTCCGGGAGAAGGCCGAGCATCGAGGCGACCACGGCCGCGCAGATCGTCGTGTTGCCGATTCCCATGTCGCCGGGGATGAGCAGATCCGCGCCGTCGTCGATCTCCTCGTCCGCGATCGCCAGCCCGTGCTCGAACGCCGTCCGCGCCTCGCCCTCGGCGAGCGCGTCCTCGACGTCGATCGAACCGGAGCCCCGCCGGACCTTGTGCGCGGTGACCTCGGCGGGCACGTCCGCGCCGTCCCAGTCCACGGCGATGTCCAGCACCCGCACCTTCGCCCCGGCCAGCCCGGCCAGCACGCTGACGCCGCTCTTCCCGGCCAGGAACACCCGCACCATCGCCGCGGTGACCTCGCGCGGATACGCCGACATCCCGGAAACCCCGTGGTCACCGGCGAAGACGACCACACGGACGTCGTCGAGCGGCCGCGGCGGGACGACGCCGTGCGCCGCGCTGAGCCACGCGGCCAGGTCTTCGAGCCGTCCGAGCGAACCCAGCGGCTTGACCAGGCCGTCCAGTCTGGCGCGCGCGGCGGCTTCGGCGGCGGCGTCCGGGGTGGCGATACGCATGGGCACTCCCTAAGGCAGGTCGAGCATCCGTCCGGCGACGACCAGCACGGTCCGGTCGGACACCGCGGAGACCCGATTGTTCAGCGCGCCCAGCACATCACGGAAAACGCGTCCGGACACCGTCGCGGGCACCACACCGCTGCCGACCTCGTTGCTGACCGCGATCACCGGCACGCCGGCCTGCTCCCACGCCGCCAGGAAGTCCTCCAGCCGGTCGTCGAGCCGCCGCTCCCAGCCTTTACGCTGCTCCCAGGCGCCGACCTCGTCGAGCACCCGGCTGATCCACGTGCCGAGACAGTCGATGAGCAGCGGATGCGTCGCCGTGCGCAGCACCGTGGCCAGGTCGGTGGTCTCGACCGTCTTCCAGTGGCTCGGCCGCCGCGCGCGGTGCGCGGCCACCCTGGCGGCCCATTCGGGATCTTCGGCGCTCGGCGGCAGCCCGGGCGCGACGTAGGTCAGGTGCGGGTGGCGGGACGCGAGCCGCTCGGCGTGGTGTGACTTCCCAGAGCGGACGCCGCCCAGTATCAGCACCTTGCCGTCGTCGCGCGAATAGCGGCGAAGTGCCCGCGCGAGGGTCTCCAGGACCTTCGCGAGGCGATGCGTCAGCTTGGTCATACCCCGCATTCTCGTGCACGCGCTACCGTTCGCCACGTGCCACTCCGACAAGCCGCCACCGCAGCCGGACTCGTGACCGGTTACGTCGCCGACGCCGTGTTCGGAGATCCACGGAAGTGGCATCCGGTCGCGGGCTTCGGCCGGGCCGCGCACGCCCTCGAACAGCGGGTTCACGCCGATTCGAAGGTGCGGGGCGCGGCGTACACCGCGGTCTGCGCGGGCACGGTCACCGGATTGGGGGTCGCGGCCCAGTTCTTGACGCGGAAGCGTCCCTTCGCGAGGTTCGCGCTCACCGCGGCGTCCACCTGGGTGGTTCTGGGCGGCAAGGGGCTCGCGGCCGAGGGCACGCGCATGGCTCATCTGCTCGACGACGGCGACCTGCCCGGCGCGCGGCGACGGCTTTCGCATCTGTGCGCCCGCGACGCCACCGGGCTCGACACCGAACAGCTCGCGCGGGCGACCACCGAGTCCATCGCCGAGAACACCTCCGACGCGGTCGTCGCGCCGCTGCTGTGGGGCGCGGTCGCGGGGATCCCCGGCCTGCTCGGTTACCGCGCGCTCAACACGCTCGACGCGATGGTGGGCTACCGATCGCCGAAGTACGCCAACTTCGGCTGGGCATCGGCGCGGGCGGACGACCTGGCGAACCTGGTGCCGTCCCGGGTCGGCGCGGCACTCACGGTGGCGTCGGCGCCGCTGGCCGGCGGTTTCGCCAAACCTGCGTTCCGGATCTGGCGCCGCGACGGGAAGCACCATCCGAGTCCCAACGCGGGCCAGGTCGAGGCCGCCTTCGCCGGCGCGCTCGGGATCAAGCTGGGCGGGACGAACAGCTACGGCGGACGCACCGAACGCCGCGGCGTCCTCGGTGACGGCCGTGAGCCGGAACCGGTGGACGTGCGCCGCGCGGTCCGGCTGTCGAGGGCGGTCGGTCTCGCCGCGCTCGCCGTCGCGGTGGCGGTCACGCGGTGAGCGGCCTGCTCGTGGCGGGGACGACGTCGGACGCGGGCAAGAGCCTCGTCACCGCCGCGTTGTGCCGCTGGCTCGCGCGCCGGGGCGTGCGGGTCGCGCCGTTCAAGTCCCAGAACATGTCGAACAACTCGATGGTGTGCGCGGACGGCGCCGAGATCGGCCGCGCGCAGTGGCTCCAGGCGCGGGCGGCCCGCGTCGAACCCGAAGCCGCGATGAACCCGGTACTGCTGAAACCCGGGAGCGACCGCCGCAGCCACGTTGTCGCGCTCGGGAAACCCTTCGGCACGCTGGAAGCGGGGGAGTACGCCACGGGCCGGGCCGGGCTCGCGGAGATCGCCTTCGACACGTTCTCGTCGCTGCGAAAGCGTTTCGACGTCGTGCTGTGCGAGGGCGCGGGAAGCCCGGCCGAGATCAACCTGCGCGAAGGCGACTACGTCAACATGGGGCTGGCACGGCGCTTCGGCCTGCCCGTGGTCGTCGTCGGTGACATCGACCGCGGCGGCGTCATGGCCGCGATGTTCGGCACTCTCGCCCTGCTGTCCGCCGAAGACCAGGCGCTGGTTTCGGGCTGGCTGGTCAACAAGTTCCGCGGTGACGTCGGCCTGCTGCGGCCGGGGCTGGAGACGCTGGAAAAGCTCACCGGCCGCGAGGTCTTCGGCGTGCTCCCCTGGCTCGACCAGGTGTGGATCGACTCGGAGGACGCGCTCGCGGCCGCGGGCTGGGGCGCCTCCGGCGGGTCTCTGCGGGTCGCCGTCGTGCGGTTCCCGCGGGCCTCCAACGCGACCGACGTCGACGCGCTCGCCGCCGAACCCGGGGTCTCTGTCGCGCTGACCGCCGATCCCGACACGGTCCGTTCCGCCGACGTGGTGATCCTGCCGGGTTCCCGGGCGACCGTGGACGACCTGGCGTGGCTGCGTGCGCGCGGCCTGGCGGACGCCGTGCGCGCACGGGCCGAGGCGGGACGTCCGGTGCTGGGGATCTGCGGCGGCTATCAGATGCTGGCCGCGGAGATCGAAGACGACGTCGAATCCGGCGCCGGAACGGTCCCCGGTCTCGGCCTGCTGCCGACCCGCGTCTCGTTCAGTGCCGACAAAGTGCTGGCCCGGCCGAGGGGATCGTGGCGCGGGCAATCCGTGGAGGCGTACGAAATCCACCACGGCACCGTGGCCGCCACCGGTCCCGCCGAGTCCTTTTTGGACGGATACCGGCGGGGCGCGGTGTGGGGCACGATGTGGCACGGGGCCTTCGAGAACGACGGTTTCCGCCGTGCCTGGCTGGGCGAGGTGGCGGACTGGTCACCCGCCGCCGGGGCGCCGGGGTTCGGCGCGCTGCGGGAGTCCATGCTGGACCGGCTCGCCGACGCCGTCGAAGAGCACGTCGACACCGGGTCCTTGCTGCGCCTGATCGAAGACGGCGCCCCCGGCGGCCTGCCCTTCGTGCCGCCGGGCGTCCCTTGACGCGTTTCGTCCTCTAAATGCGGTCCTTGCGCATGCAACTACCGCATTCAGAGGACGAAACGCCTAGCTGACCCGCACGGCTTCCTTGTGCTTCAGCGCCTTCTCGGCCAAGGCCCCGAAGGCCAGCCCGAGCGCGGTCCAGAGCACCACCTGCGTCCCGACCGAAGCGAGCCGGAAGGTCCACAGCGTGGAACCCGGGAACCCGTCGGGGACCTCGTCGATCGACGGCAGCAGAGCCGCCGCCACCCCGATCAGCACGACATACCCGCCCGCGGCGATCAGGCCGCCGCGCCAAGCGCCGAGCCTGTCGGCCAGCTTCCGGCCGAACGCCGCCGCGAGGACGCCGACCAGCAGCGAAAGCGCGACGAACCCGAAGTACAGCGAAGTCCGGCTCCCGATCGTGCCCGCCTGGCCGACCGCGGGCGGATTCCCCGGGTACTTCAGGAACGGCACCAGGAACACGACCACGAAGGCGCCGCCGGCGAGCAGAGCCGCGGTCACCCGCGGCCGCAGGGTGCCGAGGCGCCCGTAGACGAAGGCGAACGCGAGCGAGAACAGCCCGCCGACGGCGACGCCGTACAGGCCGACGCCGGTCAGCAGGCCGACGGTGCTCTGCACGCCGCGCGTGACGAGCTCTTCCTCCGCTTCCGGAGGAGCGTGTTCATGGGCACCCGGAGCGCTGTGCGAATGAGCCGCGGAGCCTTCGAGACCGATGGCGGCATCGACCGAAGGCTCACCGAAGAAATACGCGAAAAGGGTCGCCAGGACACCGGCGACCAGGCCCGCGAGCATGCCGCGGACCAGCAAGGTCCTCATCATGGGGCGCGTGCCGCCTAGTGGCAGGGGAAGGCCAGCAGGTGCCGGCCGTCGTGGACGAACTCGTGGACGTACGAGTTCGCGAACACCGACACCGCACCCTGCTCCGCGCTGACGAAGTACAGCGTGATCAGCGAAAGGAGGATGACGAGCACCGCCCAGGGCAGGATCTCGCGGACGGGGATCCGGACGGGGACGGGTACTGCGGCTACCGCTTCGGACATGGCGGTGGACCTCCTCGGGCTAGCGCGGCCTCTTCAGGGGTTGTCACGACGGCTCCGGGTCTGGCTTCCCCGATGGCTCGGGGTCACAGTGGCGCGACCGCGCGGATTCTCACCGCGTTCCGGGTGCCGTCGTCTGGCCGGTCGAGCGTAGGTCGCCACGAAGCGTCCGGTCAATGTGACGGACCCCGATCGGCGCAGGCTCGTTACGGCGGCGGGCATCCACCGATCGGTTGATGGCGGCTCCACCGCGGCCCTCGGGGATCTTGGCCACGCGGTTGATTCGGCGGACCGCCGCCGCGAGGCATCGTCTTCGTATGGCAATCATCGAGGTGGAAGACCTCGTCAAGCGCTACGGCGACCACACCGCGGTGGACGGGGTCGGTTTCGCCGTCGAGCAGGGCGAGATCTTCGGCATCCTGGGCCCCAACGGGGCAGGCAAGACGACGACGGTCGAATGCGTCGAGGGGCTCCGCGTCCCGGACGGCGGGACCATCCGGGTGTGCGGGCTCGACCCGCGACGCGAATCCGGTGAGCTGCGGCAGTCGCTCGGCGCGCAGCTGCAGGAAAGCGAGCTGCCGGACAAGCTCAAGGTCCGCGAGGCGTTGGAGCTGTACGCCTCGTTCTACCGCGACCCGGCCGACTGGCGGGAACTGCTCACCACCCTCGATCTGACCGACAAGATCGACACCCAGTACCGCAGGTTGTCCGGCGGGCAGAAGCAACGGCTGTCGATCGCGCTCGCGCTGATCGGCAACCCGAGGGTGGCGGTGCTCGACGAGCTCACCACCGGCCTGGACCCGCAGGCCCGCCGCGACGCGTGGGACCTGATCGAGCGTGTTCGCGACCGCGGCGTCACGATCCTGCTGGTCACCCACTTCATGGAGGAAGCGGAACGGCTGTGCGACCGGCTCGCGGTGATCGACTCCGGCCGCGTCGTCGCGCTCGACACGCCGGCCGGGCTGGTCGCCCGCGTCGACGACCGGCAACGCATCCGATTCCGTCCGTCCGCCCCGCTGGACCACTCCGTGCTGACCGCACTGCCCGAGGTCACCTCGGTCGAACGCTCGGGGGATCAGCTCGTCGTGACCGGCACGGGGAACGTCCTGCTCGCCGTCACCACCGTGCTCGCCCGCAACCAGGTCACCGCGGCGAGCCTGCGGGTCGAGCAGGCGTCGCTGGACGACGCGTTCGTCGCGCTCACCGGCCGTACCATCGACTCCTGAGGAGAGCACCATGTCCGCCCTCGCCCGGCTCACCGTCGCCGAGACCAAACTGTTCTTCCGCGAGCCGATGCTCGTGTTCTTCGTGCTCGCGTTCCCTCCGCTCCTGCTCGTCGTCCTCGGCGCGTTCCCCGGTATACGGGAACCCAGCGAAGACCTCGGCGGCGCCAGGGCGATCACCCTGTACCTGCCGATCATCGTCGCGATGGGCCTCGCCATGTTCGCGCTCAACAGCGTGTCCCAGCTGCTCGCCACGTACCGGGAGAAAGGCGTGCTGCGGCGGATGCGGACCACCCCGGTGAAACCGCACCTCATGCTCGGCGCGCAGCTGACGATGTCCACGCTCCTGTCCGTGGCGACGATGCTGGTCGTGCTGGCCATCGGCAGGGTGATGTTCGACGTGGGCCTGCCCGGACAGCCGTTCGCCTACCTGATCGCCTATCTGCTGACCGCGCTCGCGATGTTCGCGATCGGCCTGCTCGTCGCCTCCGTCGCGCCGACCGGCAAGAGCGCGGGCGCGATCGGGACCCTGCTGTTCTTCCCGATCGTGTTCTTCGCCGGTCTTTGGGTGCCCCGCGCCCAGATGAACGACGTCCTGCGGAAGATCAGCGACTTCACCCCGCTGGGCGCCGGCGTGCAATCATTGCAGGACGCCGCCGCCGGTCACTGGGCGCAACCACTGCAGGTGGCCGTCCTGCTGGGGTGGACGATCGTGGCGGGCGGGCTGGCCGCCCGGTACTTCCGCTGGGAGTGAGTCGTGGGCGTCGAAGCGGAGTTGCGCGCGGAGTTCGACCGTTGGGAGCGCGTCGAGACCGCGGTCTTCAAGGTCCTTCCGTACGTGCTGCTGGCCGTCGATGTCCTCGTCTCGGTGCTGCTGGCGATCTGGCGGGTGCCGGTGCACCTGCCGACCGTGCTGGCCCTTTCCGCCGGGATCCTGGCCTGGTCCGTCTGGTTCCACACACTCCACCCGGAGTGGCACGGGAACGGCCCGTTGATGGGCCTGTACTACACGGGGCTGATGGTGCTGACGGCCTGTCTGGTCGCGGTGGCGCCGTGGTTCGGCCTGTTCGCCTTCATCGGCTACCCCCAGGCCTTCCACTACCTGAAAGGCCACTGGCGATACGCGGGGGTCGCGGCCACCTCCGTGATCTCGGCGGTGGCGTACCTGGGCGGGCTGAGCAACATCCAGGACGAGCACCTGTGGCCGGCGTTCGCGGCGCTCAGCGTGATCATCACCGTGCTGGCCGGGGCCTTCTCCCGGATCGCCGAGAAATCCGACCAGCGCAACCTCAAGCAGAAGCAGGCGCTCGCCGAGTTGAACGAGGCGAACGCCAGGCTGGAAGCGGCCCTGGAGGAGAACGCCGGCCTGCACGCCCAGCTGCTGGTCCAGGCCCGGGAGGCCGGGGTGCTCGACGAGCGGCAACGGATCGCCAGGGACATCCACGACACCTTGGCCCAAGGCCTCGCAGGCATCCTCACTCAGCTTCAGGCCGCGGAGCAGACCTTGGACGAGCGTCCGGTGCCGCACCGGCACGTGACGAACGCGATGAACCTCGCGAGGGAAAGCCTGACCGAGGCGCGCCGGACGGTGCACGCGGTGCAGCCGGAACCGCTCGCCGAGGGCAGGCTCCAGGACGCGATCGGCGAGGTGGCCAGACGCTGGTCCGAGGTGAACCACGTCGAGGCGGTACTGACCACCACCGGCGACCCGCGGCCGATGCACGCCGACGTCGAGGTGACACTGCTCCGCGCCGCGCAAGAAGCACTGGCCAACGTGGCCAAGCACGCGAAGGCGGCCAGGGTGGGCCTGACACTGTCGTACATGGAGGATCTGGTGACGCTCGACGTGCGCGACGACGGAGTGGGCTTCGAACCCGCTGCCGCGCGTGCCAACGGTTCCGCCGAAAGCGGGTTCGGGCTGGCCGGTATGCGCCAGCGCGTGCGTCGTCTCGCCGGCCGCCTCGAGATCGAGTCGGAGCCGGGTGGGGGTACGGCGATCTCGGCCTCGGTGCCGGCGATTCCGGCCGGGGCCGAGCGATGATCTCGCTGCTGATCGTCGACGACCATCCCGTCGTCCGGGACGGACTGCGGGGCATGTTCAGCGCCGATTCGCGGTTCGACGTCCTCGGTGAGGCCGGGGACGGCGAGGAAGCCGTCACCGCCGGGGTGAAGCTCCGGCCCGACGTGATCCTCATGGATTTGCGGATGCCCCGCCTCGACGGCGTCAAGGCCATCGAGGAGCTGGCGAAACGCGGGGTGGCTTCGCGGATTCTGGTGCTCACCACGTACGACACGGACAGCGACGTGCTGCCCGCCATCCAGGCGGGTGCCACCGGATACCTGCTCAAGGACGCTCCGAGGGACGAACTGTTCCGCGCGGTGGAGGCGGCCGCGCAAGGGAAGGCGATGCTGGCGCCTTCCGTCGCGGCCCGGTTGATGGGGCAGATGCGCCGACCGGCCCCGGGGCCGCTCTCCCAGCGTGAACTGGAAGTCCTGCGGCTGATCGCCCAGGGGGCGACGAACCGCGAGGCGGCGAAGAGGCTGTTCATCAGCGAAGCGACGGTGAAGACACATTTGCTGCACGTGTACGCGAAGCTCGGCGTCAACGACCGGGCCGCGGCCGTGGCGACCGCGTTCTCCCAGGGATACCTGACATCCCGTGACTGACCGGCGACGCTGGCGGATCCCTGCCGTCCACGTCGGTCCGCATGCCAAAATCCAGCTATGACACCTGCGGTGGCGGCACTCGACGTCGGCGGCACGTCCATCAAGGCGGCCCTGTACGACGCGGATCTGAAAGACCTCGCGAGCCTGCGCGAGCCGACGGCGCGCGGGGCGGACGGCGAGGCGCTCGCGGACCAGGTCGCGCGGATCGTGGAAACGCTGGGCAAGCAGGCGGGGACCGGGAAGCCGGACGCCGTCGGCGTGGTCATCCCGGGCATCGTCGACGAAGTCACGCGGGTGGCCCGATTCTCGGCGAACCTCGACTTCCGGAACGTCGCGTTCGGCGAGCTGCTCGACCGCAGGCTGGGGTTGCCGTTCGCGTTCGGGCACGACGTCCGCGCCGGCGGGCTCGCGGAGTTCCGCGTCGGCGCGGGCAAGGGCTGCACCGACGCCGCCTTCATCCCGGTCGGCACCGGGATCGCGGCCGCGCTCCAGCTCGACGGGAAGCTGTACGCCGCGGGTGGCCAGGGCGGCGAAATCGGGCATATCGACGTCGGCCATCGGCTGCCGTGTGGTTGCGGCGCGACGGGCTGCCTGGAGGCGATCTCCTCCGCGTCGGCCATCGCCCGCCGCTACAGCGAGCACACCGGACGGCCCGCGGACGGCGCCGAGCAGGTGGTCGACGCCGCCCGGCACGGCGACGAGGCCGCCATCTCCGTGGTCGACGACGCGCTCGAAGGGCTCGGCCACGGCATCAAGACCCTGGTCACGCTGCTGGCGCCCGAGGTCGTCGTCCTCGGCGGCGGCCTGTTCACCGCGGGCGACTACGTCCTCGAACCCGTGCGGGCGTGGCTGGCGGCGAATCTGCAATTCCAGCGGATGCCCGAACTGCGGATCGCGCGGCTCGGCGACGAGGCGGGCAGGCTCGGCGCCGCGCTGCTGGCGTTGGACAAGCTCAAGCCGTGACCACCCGCACGCCTTCCTCTTCGAAGGCGTGCACCCGCTCCGGATCCGCGCGGCCATCGGTGACGAGCACGTCGACATCGGTGGTCGCGCAGATCTTCGCGAAGGCGTGACCGCCGAGTTTCCCGCTGTCGGCGAGCACGACGACCTGCCGGGCGCGGGCCGCCATCAGCCGGTTGGTGCTCGCGTCGCCCTCGTGATGCGCCTGCGCGCCGTGCACCGGGTCGAAGGCGTCCACCCCGAGGAACACCAGATCGAGCGAGATCTGGTCGAGGAACAGCTGGGACAACGGCCCGGACAGGTCGAACGACTGCTGCCGCGCGACCCCGCCGGTCACCACGATCTTGACATTGGGCCGCACGGCGAGTTCGTGGGCGATGTTGAGCGCGTTCGTCACCACGGTGAGCGACGGCCCGCCGGTCGGTTCGCCCATGTCCGGCCGGGTCGCGAGCGCGCGGCCCACCTCGGTGCTCGTGGTGCCGCCGTTGAGGCCGACCACCATGCCGGGATCGACCATTCTGGCCGCGGCGGCGGAAATCCGTTGCTGTTCGGGCGCGTTGCGCGCGGCCTTGTGCCGCAACGGAAGGTCGTAGGCGACGTTGCTCGCGACGGCGCCGCCGCGGGTGCGGACCACGAGATTGCGGCCCGCCAGGTGATCGAGGTCCCGGCGGATCGTCGCCGGGGAGACACCGAGTTCGCCCGCCGAAACCTCGACGTCGACTTTTTCCCGCTCTCCCACCATGTCCAATAAAGCCGTGAGCCGCTCATGCCGATTCATCCCCAGCTCCCTCCCCGAAGCCCGATGTCGCTTACCGCACCGGACAAAGTACTACGCGTCGCGAAAGGGGCGGGTTCGGGACGCCGGGGAGAAAGGGAAATGGGCGGGCGCCGGCCACCCCCAGTGTGACCGGCGTCCGCCCGGTGGCCGGCACGCCCAGGACCGGCCCGTTTCGCAGGCTATCCCCGCCGCCTCCGGATCGATATCGGATTTACGCCCGTTCCGGTGACGTTCAACGGATATTCGCCGCCGGCTCAGCCCTTTCCGCCGAGCCCGCGCAGGAAGGCGAGCGACGGCATGAAGAAGTAGTCACCGCCCTTCAGCGTCACCGCCTGCGGGATCGGATCCGCGGTCACCGTCTGCGAGCCGGCCCATTCCGTGGTGTAGACCGATTCCGGCCGCGGGCCCTGGCCGATGACCGGGTCGAGGCCCGGCGGCTTGACCCCGACGGGCGGGAACGGGAATCCCGGGTTGTTCGACCAGGTGGCCTGGGTGAACTCGAACTGGTTGCCCAGCACCGAATTGAACGCCATGAACAGCAGTCCGACGCCACCGCTGGGCCGGGCCGACGGCGGCAGATCGGCGTTCGGGTCGTCGGCTCGTTCGCCGTAGGGCACGCCCCGTCGCGCCATCAGGTGCAGACGTTCCTGTGGCGGCGGTTCCGCGCCTCCGCTGCCGCGTGGGTTCGTCTTCCGGATATGCGCCTGGAAGGGGCATTTGGCGCCGGCGGCGTCACTTCCGTAGTCGAAGTTGTTCGGTACCGGACTTTCCGCACCCTCTTCTCGTTGCGCGGTCAGCGGGGTGCCGTCTTCGAAACGGCCGACGATCATCGCGCCCGCCCGTTCCCGGTCTTCGCCGACTAGTCCCAATTGATCCGCCAGCGCCTCCTCCGACTGCTTGAATCGCCGGACGTTCTGTTCCAGTTTGCGGAAAACGAAGTAGCTGCCGAAATGCACCCCGGGGTCGGGGGCGGCGTGATCCGGGACGAGTACCTGGTTCAGCGTAGCGGTCGGATCCCAGACGCTGACGCCGTCCGATTCCGCCTTTTCCACTTGGACGTCCTCGACCAGGAAGAGCGGCTGGCTCCGGCCGTCGACGTAACCGAAATGCTCGATTCCGTCACCGTTGGCGTTCACCCGGCCGAATCCGGTTTCCTCGGCGACGACGGAAATCGTCGACGGAATCAGCGCCAGAACCTCGTTCCGGCGCGCGGTCATCGGAGCGTCCTCGGCGTCGCCGACGATGACGACCGCGTGGATCTCGTCGTGGTATCCGTTGTCGAACGTGGAGCGCGGCGGGTCGTTCAGCTTCTCGCGGGTCTCCTGCGCGCGCATGCCGAGACGGAACGATTCGTCTTGCGGCGTCTCGATTTTCAGGAACCGGTAGCCCGCGGCGGTGAGCCCCGTACCGACGTAGGGCGACCCCTTCACCCCTTCGGTTTTGAAGCGCTCGACCTCGGTGAGGTGGGTCTTCGCGGACTTCATCAGCGGGACGAGCGACGCGAGGAACCTCATGGCGCCCGGCGCCTCCGAAAAACGGAGGAACAGCGCAGAAAAATGGTCGCGAGCGTGCGCTTTGAGGATGTTCGGCTGTAGTTCTTCGAGCATCTTCGCGGCGTCGCCGGTCGCGGTCTTCCATTCCAAGGGCATGGTCAGATCGACGGACATATCAAGGAACCCCCTCCTTGGGAACCCTGTGCGGCGACGGTCCCCGCCGCCGCACAGGTCTTACTCCTTGATACAACCGATACCGAAAGCTCGCCGTCATCACCCGTAAGTACACTCTTCCGGCGGTTCTTTCACTCGAAAGGACCAGTGCCCCGGTCACACCCCGCGTTTAGTCCTCTGCTTGCGGTGGTTGCGCGCGCAACTACCGCAAGCAGAGGACTAAACGCGACCGGGGGTGATGCGCGTGAAGGCCCCCTTCCCTCGGCTCAGCCGAGGGAAGGGGGCCTTCACGCGCTAAACGGCCTAGGTGAGCGGCCGGTCGGTCGGCGCGATCGGTGCGGGCAGCACGTCCCGCCCGGTGAGGTACGCGTCCACCCCGGCCGCCGCCGAGCGCCCTTCGGCGATCGCCCACACGATGAGCGACTGGCCGCGGCCCATGTCGCCCGCCACGAACACGTTGTCGACGCTGGTCTTGAACGCCTTGTCGCGGGCGACGTTGCCGCGCTGGTCCAGTTCGACGTCGAGCGACTCCAGCAGCCCTTCCCGCTCCGGGCCGACGAAGCCCATCGCGAGCAGCACCAGCTGCGCGGGGAGTTCGCGCTCCGTGCCGGGAACCGGGACGAACTTGCCGCCCTCGTTGCGCACCTCGACCAGCTTCAGTGCGCGCACCCGTCCGTCGGCGTCCGCGGCGAACTCCTGGGTGTTGACCGAGTACAGCCGCTCGCCGCCCTCTTCGTGCGCGGACGAGACGCGGTAGATCATCGGGTACGTCGGCCACGGATGCGCGTCCGACCGCGAAAGCGGCGGCTTCGGCATGATCTCCAGCTGCGTCACCGACTTCGCGCCCTGGCGGTGCGAGGTCCCGACACAGTCCGCGCCGGTGTCACCGCCACCGATGACCACGACGTCGAGGCCCTCGGCACTGATGGGCGAGACGTCCAGCTCACCGGCGGCGACGCGGTTGGCGTGCGGCAGGAACTCCATCGCCTGGTGGATACCGGCGTGCTCGCGGCCGGGGATCGGCAGATCGCGCCACGCGGTCGCGCCGCCGGCGAGGACCACCGCGTCGTAGGAAGACTTCAGTTCCTCGACGGTGAGGTCGACGCCGACGTTCACCGAGGTCCGGAACTCCGTGCCCTCGGCGCGCATCTGGTCGAGACGCCGGTCGAGCCGGTGCTTCTCCATCTTGAATTCGGGGATGCCGTAGCGCAGCAGCCCGCCGATCTTGTCGGCCCGCTCGAAGACCACGACGGTGTGGCCCGCGCGCGTGAGCTGCTGCGCCGCGGCGAGTCCCGACGGGCCGGATCCGACCACCGCCACCTTCTTGCCGGTCTTGACGACCGGCGGTTCCGGCGTGACCCAGCCTTCCTCGAAGGCCCGGTCGATGATCGAGATCTCGACCCGCTTGATGGTGACGGGATCGTCGTTGATCCCGAGCACACACGCCGTTTCGCACGGCGCCGGGCAGAGGGTCCCGGTGAACTCCGGGAAATTGTTGGTCGCATGCAGCCGCTCGGCCGCGTCGCGCCAATCGTCACGCCAGGTCAGCGTGTTCCACTCCGGGATGAGGTTCCCGAGCGGGCAGCCCTGGTGACAGAACGGGATGCCGCAGTCCATGCAGCGCCCGGCCTGCTTCTGCAGCTTCGACGTCGCGAAGTCCTCGTACACCTCGCGCCAGTCCATCAGGCGCAGGTCGACGGGACGGCTCTTGGGCGTCTCGCGAGTGGTGGTCAGAAAGCCCTTGGGATCAGCCATGAGCCGCCTCCGTGTCCTGCGGGATACCCGCACCCAGTCGGCACTCATAGCCGGCTTCGCGATTATCAGCCATGAGCCGCCTCCATGATCGCCTCGTTCACGTCACGCCCGTCCCGCTCGGCCTCAGCCTGAGCCGCGAGCACGCGCTTGTAGTCCTTCGGCATGACCTTGCCGAACCGGTCGACGGCGGTGTCCCAATCGGCGAGCAGCGCCCGCGCGACCGCGGATTCCGTTTCGTCGTAATGCTTTTCGAGCGCCTCGCGCAGGAAGTCCACATCGGACGAATCCAGCGGGTCGACGTCGACCATCTCCGGGTTGATCCGGTGCGCCGGCAGGTCCAGCACGTAGGCGGTGCCGCCCGACATACCGGCCGCGAAGTTGCGGCCCACGCCGCCGAGGACGACGACACGGCCACCGGTCATGTACTCGCAGCCATGGTCGCCGACGCCTTCGACGACGGCCAGCGCGCCCGAGTTGCGCACACAGAACCGCTCGCCGACCTTGCCGCGGATGAAGATCTCGCCGCTGGTCGCGCCGTAGCCGATCACGTTGCCCGCGATGATGTGCTCTTCGGCGTTGTACCGCGCCACCTTCGGCGGCCGCACGACGAGCCGTCCGCCGGACAGGCCCTTGCCGACGTAGTCGTTGCCGTCGCCGTAGAGCCGCAGCGTGATGCCCTTGGGGACGAACGCACCGAACGACTGACCGGCGGTCCCGGTGAAGGTCACGTCGATCGTGTTGTCCGGCAAGCCCTCGCCACCCCACCGCTTGGTGAGCTCGTGGCCGAGCATGGTGCCCACGGTCCGGTTCACGTTGCGGACCGGCAGCTCCAGCCGCACCTTGTCGCCGGACGACAGCGCGCCCTCGGCGAGCTGGATCAGCGTGTTGTCGAGCGCCTTCTCCAGCCCGTGGTCCTGCACCGTCTGCTGGTGCCGCAGTCCGGCGGGAGCCGAGTCGGGCACGTGGAAGATCGGCGACAGGTCGAGCCCGGCGGCCTTCCAGTGGTCGATCGCCTTGCGCTTGTCGAGCATCTCCGCGTGGCCGACGGCCTCGGCGATGGACCGGAAACCCAGCTCCGCCAGGTACTCCCGGACCTCCTGGGCGATGAACTCGAAGAAGTTCACCACGTACTCCGCCTTGCCGCTGAACTTCTCACGCAGCTTGGGGTTCTGCGTCGCGACGCCGACCGGGCAGGTGTCGAGGTGACACACCCGCATCATGACGCAGCCGGACACCACCAGCGGCGCGGTCGCGAAACCGAACTCCTCGGCGCCGAGCAGCGCGGCGATGACGACGTCGCGGCCGGTCTTGAGCTGGCCGTCGGTCTGCACGACGATCCGGTCGCGCAGCCGGTTGGCCAGCAGCGTCTGCTGGGTCTCGGCGAGCCCGAGTTCCCACGGGCCGCCCGCGTGCTTGATCGACGACAGCGGCGAAGCGCCCGTGCCGCCGTCGTGCCCGGAGATGAGCACGACGTCCGCGTGCGCCTTGGAGACACCGGCCGCGACCGTGCCGACGCCGACCTCGGACACGAGCTTCACGTGGATACGCGCGGCCGGGTTGGCGTTCTTCAGGTCGTGGATCAGCTGGGCCAGATCCTCGATCGAGTAGATGTCGTGGTGCGGCGGCGGGGAGATCAGCCCGACACCCGCCGTGGAGTGCCGCGTCTTCGCGATCCACGGGTACACCTTCGCGCCGGGCAGCTGCCCGCCCTCACCGGGCTTCGCGCCCTGCGCCATCTTGATCTGGATGTCGTCGGCGTTGACCAGGTACTCGCTCGTGACGCCGAACCGGCCGCTCGCGACCTGCTTGACCGCGCTGCGGCGCTCGGGGTCGTAGAGCCGTTCCGGATCCTCGCCGCCCTCACCGGTGTTCGACTTGCCGCCGAGCCGGTTCATCGCGATGGCCAGGGTTTCGTGCATCTCGGCCGAAATCGAGCCGTAGGAGATCGCACCGGTGGCGAACCGCTTGACGATCTCGGAAACCGGCTCGACCTCCTCGATCGGCACGGCCGGCCGCTGGCCGATCTTGAAGTCGAACAGCCCGCGCAGCGTGTACAGCTTCTGCGCCTGGTCGTCGACGGCCTTCGTGTACTCCTTGAAGACCTCGTACTTCCCGGCACGGGTGGAGTGCTGCAGCTTGAACACCGTCTGCGGGTTGAACAGGTGCGGCTCGCCCTCGCGGCGCCACTGGTAGTCCGAACCGGTCTCCAGCTCGCGGTGGTTCGCGCGGAACCCGTCGCGCGGGAACGCCCGGCGGTGCCGTTCGGCGACTTCCAGCGCGAGCGTGTCGAAGCCGACGCCGCCGAGCCGGGAAGTGGTGCCGGTGAAACAGTTCTGGATGACCTCGTCGCCCAGCCCGACCGCCTCGAAGATCTGCGCGCCGGTGTAGGAGGCCACTGTGGACACTCCCATTTTCGACATCGTCTTGCGGACGCCCTTGCCCAGCGCCCTGATCAGGTTCGCGGTCGCCTGCTTCGCGGTGAGGCCGGGGATCAGGCCCTGATCGGCCATCTCTTCGACGGTCGCCATCGCCAGATACGGGTTCACCGCCGCGACGCCGTAGCCGATCAGCAGGGCGATGTGGTGGACCTCGCGCGCGTCGCCCGCCTCGACGATGAGGCCGACCTGCGTGCGGGTCTTCTCGCGCACCAGATGGTGGTGCACCGCGCCGGTGAGCAGCAGCGACGGGATCCCCGCGTGGTCTTCGTCGATCCCGCGGTCGGAGAGCACGATCAGCCGCGCGCCCTCGGCGATGGCCGTGGACACCTCGGCCCGGATCTCGTCGAGCCGTCGCACGAGCGCCTCGCCGCCACCGTGGACGTCGTAGGTGCCGTGCACGGTGACCGCCTGGAACTCGGGCAGGTCGCCGTCGTCGTTGACGTGCACCAGCTTCGCGAACTCGTCGTTGTCCAGCACCGGGAACGGCAGCACGATCCGGCGGCACGACTTCGCGTCGGCCTGCAGGAGGTTCGGCTCCGCACCCAGCTGGGTGCCCAGCGAGGTGACCAGTTCCTCGCGGATCGCGTCGAGCGGCGGGTTGGTCACCTGGGCGAAGAGCTGGATGAAGTAGTCGAAGATCAGCCGAGGACGGCTGGACAGCGACGCGATGGGGGAGTCGTTGCCCATCGAGCCGATCGGTTCCGCGCCGGTGCGGGCCATCGGCTGGAGCAGGACGTCGAGTTCCTCTTCGGTGTAGCCGAAAGCCTGCTGGCGGCGCACGAGCGCGGCGTGCGGCGGGATCTCGCGCTCCCGCTCGGGAAGCCCGTCGAGCGGGAGGAGGCCGTCCTCGACCCATTCGTCGTACGGGTGCTCGGTGGCGAGGCGGTCCTTGATCTCCTCGTCCTCGACGATCCGGCCGGCGGCCGTGTCCACGAGGAACATGCGGCCGGGCTCCAACCGTCCTTTCCGGACGATGGTGGACTGCTCCAGCTCCAGCACGCCGACCTCGCTGGCGAGGACGACGAGGCCGTCTTCGGTGACCCAGTACCGGGCGGGGCGCAGGCCGTTGCGGTCGAGCACCGCGCCGATCTGGGTGCCGTCGGTGAAGGAGACCAGCGCGGGGCCGTCCCACGGCTCCATCAAGGTCGAGTGGAACTCGTAGAACGCGCGGCGCGCGGGGTCCATCTCCTGATGGTTCTCCCAGGCCTCCGGGATCATCATCAGCACGGCGTGCGGCAGCGGCCGCCCGCCGAGGTGGAGCAGCTCCAGCACCTCGTCGAAGGACGCCGAGTCGCTCGCGCCGCGGGTGATGATCGGGTAGATCCGCTTGAGGTCACCCGGGATCAGGTCGGATTCGAGCAGCGCCTCCCGCGCGTCCATCCAGTTCCGGTTGCCGCGCAGGGTGTTGATCTCGCCGTTGTGGGCGACGTACCGGTACGGGTGCGCCAGCGGCCACGACGGGAAGGTGTTGGTGGAGAACCGGGAGTGCACCAGGCCGATGGCGCTGGTGACGCGCTCGTCGGTGAGGTCGGCGAAGAACCTCTCGACCTGCGGCTCGGTGAGCATTCCTTTGTAGACGATCGTGCGCGAGGAGAGGCTGGGGAAGTACACGTCGTCTTCGACGAGCGCGTGCTCGGCACGCTTGCGCACCACGAAGGCGGCGCGCTCCAGGGCAAGACCCTCCAGCGGGTCGTTCCCCGCCAGGAACAGCTGGCTGAAATACGGCATGGTCTCGGCCGCGCCGGTGCCGACGTGTTCGGTGTGGACCGGGAGGTCACGCCAGCCGAGCACGCGCATGCCCTCTTCGGCGGCGATCCGTTCGATGGTCGTCATCGCCTGGCCGCGGGCGTTTTCGTCCTGCGGAAGGAAAGCCGTGCCGACGGCGTACGCGCCGGGCTCGGGAAGGTCGAAGCCGACGACCTCGCGATAGAACTCGTCGGGGACCTGGATGAGGATCCCGGCGCCGTCGCCGGTCTCCGGGTCGGCGCCGCGGGCCCCGCGATGTTCCAGGTTCCGCAGCGCGATCAGCGCTTTGGCGACGATGCCGTGATCGCGTTTACCGGAGAGATCGGCGACGAACGCGACACCGCAGGCGTCGTGCTCGAACTCCGGGTCGTACAGGCCTTCGGGGGCCTTGCTGCCCTTGTAGCTGGCATGGTGGGTCACGGCTGGCCGCCTCCCAAGGCGTCGGCGCGACCGGTACCACTCCGTTCGGGTGGTTCGGACATGAACCAGTTAACGGAGTGGTCCGGGACCGCGATGGTCAGTCGAGAGGGAACGATCCCGCCCGCGGAAACGGGGGCAGGCCTCGTAGAGCCGCACTGCACTGGGCGGCCGATGCGCATATCGGTACTGCTGTGCACGTGGGTGCCGTCTGGCCACTGTGGTGGGCGGCTGGCGGGTACACGTGTTACTCCCGGGTTCGCCGGTCTTATGACGATAGTGTGAAATCGCTGTTATCGACATACGTCACTTGGTCGGGGTGGGAAATGCCACGCGGGCGTTGACTTCAAACATCATCTGCCCACTGGCTGGAATGACGTGTCCACTGAGTGGAGCACCAGCGCGCTGACCTGCGTTTATCACCGGCCGACTCCTCCGAAAGTGTGACCTGGGTCGCGCGGGAGAGTGGGTTTCACCGGTGTTGCGGTGACCCGGGGTGACCGCCGAATCGCCCGAACGGCAGAGCGAACCGCCTGGTTTGAGAGGCTTGGCCGATGGCGGATCGTTATCTCACCGTGGCGGGTACCGGGGTCCACGAGATCGAAATCCGGCGGTCGCGCTTCCTCTGCGCGCTCGCGCCGGTCACCTCGGAAGAGGCCGCCCGCGAGGTGATCGCCGCCAGGAAGAAGGCCGATCCGGCGGCCCGGCACCACTGTCACGCGTTCGTGCTGGGCGCCGACGGCAGGACTCAACGTTCGAGTGACGACGGCGAGCCCGCGGGCACGGCGGGCACCCCGATGCTCGAAGTACTCCGCCGCCGCGAGCTGACCGACACGGTCGCGGTGGTGACCCGCTACTTCGGCGGGGTCCTGCTCGGGGCCGGCGGCCTGATCCGTGCGTACGGACAGGCCGTTTCGGAGGCCGTCGACGTCCTCGGCGTCCGGGAGTACCGGCGGCTGCGGCTGGTGGAGGTCGTCGTCGACTACGACCGGGCCGGACGGCTGGAGAACGACATCCGCTCGTCGCCGTACCTGCTCCACGCGACGCGCTTCGAGGACGTCGCGCACTTCGACGTCGGGCTCGCGCCGGACCAGGGCCCCGCGTTCCACGCCTGGCTCGCCGATCTCACCGGCGGGGAGGCCCTGGCCGAGGAAATCGGCGAAACCTGGCTGCCCACCTCGTGATCAGACGCGTTACTCACGTGTTTGGAGGCGTCACTCGCGTGATTGAAGGCGTAACTCGCCTGATCACGTGAGTTGCGCCTTCAATCACGCGAGTTACGCCTCTGATCACGTGAGTTACGGGTTCGCCACTCCTCCAGGGTGATGGCGTACTCGACCTCGCCCTCCTCCGTGCCGGGGATCGGGTGATCGAAGTGCTCGTGATAGGTCCGGACGTGCCGCATCCCGATCTTCTCCATGACCCGCCGGGACCCCAGGTTCACCGCCATGGTCGCCGCCCAGATCCGCCGGGCCCCGAATTCGGTGAACCCCTTCTCCAGGATCGCCAGCGAACCCTCGGTCGCGTACCCCTTGCCCCAGGACGACCGGTTGAGCCGGTAGCCGAGTTCGGGGTCGCCGGTATGGTGATCGCGCAACGGGCGGAAATGGAACCAGCCCAGGAAATCCCCGCTCGATTTCTCGATCGCCGCCCAGAATCCGTAACCGGGGAAACGCTCGTAGTAGCCGAGAAACGAGGGAAGGTCGTGTTCTTCGATCTCCGCCCGGTCGGCGGGTTCGCCCCCATTGAGGTAGCGCATGACTTCGGGGTCGTCGTAGAGCGCGAACAGATGGTCGACGTCGGCGCCGGTGAACTGGCGCAGCACGAGCCGCTCGGTCTCCAGAAAGACACGCATCGGCAAAGCGTGGCGCCGGCGAGACAGCCTGGCAACCGAATTACGCGGCCGCTCCGGGGCCCGCGAGGTCGTTCAGCGCCGCCGCCCCGGCCTCGGTGAGCAGGGCGGGAACGCGCTCGCCCCACCGGCCGTCCCTGGCGGGCGCCACCAGGCCGAGATGGGCGAGGCGATGCGCGGTGTGCTGGTCGCAGCAGGCGAGGCCATCGACGAAGAGGTCCGGCTCGCGGCTGCAGCTGATCTCGGCGTGGCCCTCGGCCACGGCTCTCAGGGTGGCCCGCTCACGATGGTTCAGGTCCGTCCGAAGGTCCATGGCGTGCCTCCTTTCCGTCCCGCACTGAACAGTCAAACCCAGACCACCGACAGTTTCCGTCTCCTTGGATGCGAAGTCCGGGATTTCGGGCGGACCGAAGGGCGGCGAGTCGTCCACTAAGGGGTCTCACCCGGTATTCGTGGCGGAAGCGGTTCCAGTTCGGTCTTGCGCAGATGCCGGAAAATGATCGAACTGCGGAAGCCGATGATCTCCTTGCGCTTCGCCAATCGATCCACGAGGAATGCGTGGAGCTGATCGACGTCCTGTGCGGCGACGTGGATCAGGAAATCGTCGCTGCCGGCGGTGACGAAGACCGAAAGGACTTCCGGCAATTCCGCGACCGAACGCTGGAACGAATCGATCACCTCCCGGCTCAAGGGGCGCACCTGCGCCGAGACCATCGCCTGGACGCCGCGGTTGAGGCTGCGCAGGTCGATGTCGGCGTGATATCCGCGGATGACGCCGCGCTCCCGCAACAGCCGGGTCCGCTCCAGGCAGGTCGACGGCGCGACGCCGACCTTGCGGGCGATGTCGCGGTTCGACTGCCGCGCATCCGCCTGGAGTTCCCGGATGATCGCCGAATCAAGTTCGTCCACGCCCGCTCCTTCGCCCTACTAGCCGAATATCGTTCGGCAGACCGTCTACGACCCTGCGCATCAGCCTAACTTCAGCGCAATTCGTCGACTAAATGCATGGGAGGAAGCGAGATGTCCGTACAGGAGTTGGTCGTCCGGAGAGGGCGCCGGTCCGGGGTGACCACCATGGTGGCCGTGCATTCGAGCACGCTCGGCCCGGCCGTCGGCGGCTGCCGGTTCAAGATCTATCCGCGGGTCCGCGACGCGATCGACGACGTCCTGCGGCTTTCCGCGGCGATGACCCGCAAATGCGCGGTCGCGGGCCTGGACTTCGGCGGCGGCAAGAGTGTCGTCGCGCTCGACGCCGTACCGACCGCCGAGCGGCGGCGCGAGATCCTGCTCGACCACGCGGACCTCATCGCGTCACTCGACGGCGCGTACCTGGCCGGTCCGGACGTCGGAACCGGTCCGGACGACATGCTCGTGCTGCGCGAGCGGACCCCGCACGTCTTCTGTCTGCCCGAGGAACACGGTGGGACCGGTTCGTCGAGCGGTCCGACCGCCGTCGGGGTGCTCGCCGCCCTGCGAGCGGGCGCGCGTGCCGTCTTCGGTGACAGCCAGATGCACGGCCGCAAAGCGGTCGTCAGCGGATACGGCTCGGTCGGCGCCCACCTCGCCGCGGCACTGGCCGGGCAGGGTGCCGAGGTCGTCGTGTCCGATGTGGACGAACGACGCCTCGCCGCGGCCCGCGAACAGGGCCTGACCCTGGTCCAACCGGACGAGGTGCTCGGCGTCGAGGCCGACGTCCTGATCCCGGCGGCGGTCGGCGGCGTGTTCGGCCCGGGCACCGAGGTCAACGCGCCGCTCATCGTCGGCCCGGCGAACAACCAGCTCACCGACGACACAGTGGCGGCGAACCTCGCCGCCAAGGGAGTCCTGTGGATCCCCGATTTCGTCGCGAGCGCCGGGGGAGTGGTCTACACGCTCGGCCGGGAAGCCCGAAGCCTCACCCACGACCAGGCGTTGAACCGCGTCGAAACCCTGGAGGACACCACGCGAAGGATCCTCGACGCCGCTTCGGCCAACGGCACCACGCCGTTGGCCGAAGCGGACGCGCTCGCCGAAGCGAGACTCACTTCTGGTGCGGAGCCACGTACTCCTTCGCCTCGGGAGCCTCGAACAGCGGCTTGACGTAGCGGACCCCGCCCTCGGCCGACGCGTCCGGCGTCGCCGCGTACACCTGGCGTGTCGCCGGGGTGCCCGCCTTCGAGAAGTCCAGCGCCGCCACCAGGTCACCCGTGCTCGCCGACGTCGTCTGCTTCAGCGCCGCGGCGATGCCGTCCCGGGTGAGGTCCTTGTTCTCACAGGCCTTCTTGAGCACCGTGCCCCACACCTCGCCGACCGCGTAGCCGTAGGGGATCCCACCGTTCGGGGTCTCCTTGTACGCCGCCTTGTACTTCGTCGCGACGTCCTTGGCCTTGGGGATGTCGGCGGAGAACGGCACGCTGCTGGCGACGATCGTCAGCTTGTCCAGCGCGTTCGCCGCCGGGCTCTTCAGCAGCACCGGGTCGAACACCGGGTTGTTGCCGAGCACCGGAACGTTCAGCCCGAGCGCCTTGTTCGCCGCGAGGGCCGAACCGGTCTGCGCCGGAGTGGTGGTCAGGACGATGGCCTTGACGCCGTCGCCCTTGAGCCCGGTGACGATGTTGGTGAGGTCGTTGTCCGTGGAGGTCACCTTGACCTCTTTGACCGTCAGATTGTGCTTCTTCGCGTAGAACTGCGAGCCGCGCAGGCCGTTCTTGCCGTACTCACCGTCGATGTAGACGTGCCCGATCGTGTCGCCGTCCTTCACCAGGCCCTGTTCCTGGAAGTACGACAGCCCGTCGATGATCTCCAGGTCGTACGTCGTCCCGACGATCATCACGTACTGGTTGTCGAGCAGTTCCGAAGACCACGACGCGGGCGCGGCGACGGTCTTGTCCGACGCGATGTTCTGCTTCAGCGCCGCCACCACGGGCGAGCCGAGCAATTGCACGAAGCCGAGGACCTTCGGCTCGATCTGCGGATACAGCGTCTTGGCCGTGTCCGCCTTGTAGCCGTGGTCGACGGTCTCCAGTTTGACCTGGCGGCCGCAGGCCCCGCCCGCGGCGTTGAAGTCCTTGGCCCACAACTCGTTCCCCTGGGTGATACCGAGCCCGAGGTTCTTGAACACCCCGGTCTTGTCGGTCATCACACCGAGGGTGATCTCCGACGCGGTCACCCCTTTGTCGGTCTTGACGCCCGAACCGTCCGCCCCCGAGGACCCCGAGTCGCCCGCCTTCGTGCTGCACGCCGAGAGGGCGAGGACCGCCGCCAGCGCGACGGCCGGATATGTGCGCTTCATTTGTCTTGCTCCTCCGGGAGGTGAGGTTTCCTTGCTGACGTGATGCGGCGGCCGATCGCGGCGAGCCCGCCCGGTTCGAAGAGCACCACGAGGATGATCGCGGCGCCGTAGACGAACGAGCTGACCAGGATCGGGGTCAGTGCGCCGTCGCCGGTTCCGGAGAACCAGCCGAGATCGGCGGAGTACAGCGAAAGCACCTGCGGCAGCCCGTTGACGATCAGCGCGCCCACCAGCGCGCCGGGCACCGAGCCGAGTCCCCCGATGATCACCATGGCCAGGAAGGCGATGGAGATGTTGATGCCGTACGTGCCGAATTCACTTTCGTCGGGTTTGAGGATGTCGAACCACAGCACGGTCATCGCGCCCGCGAGCCCCGCGTACGCCGAGGAGACCGCGAAGGCGCCGGCCTTGGCGCGCGTGACGCTGACGCCCATCACGGACGCGGCGGCCTCGTTGTCCCGCACCGCGCGCCACGAGCGGCCGACCCGGCTGCGCACCGCGGCCTTGGCGATCACGAACGCGAGCACGGTCAGCAGCAGGAACAGGTACCAGAGCCGTTCCGCCTGCCGGATCGGCACGCCCATCAGCTCGATTTCGGGGCCGTCGTTGGTGAACGGGAAGCCGAACAGCGAGAACGGTTCGGGGCTGCGCCCGGTCGACGTGCCGCCGGTCAGCGTCTCGGCCGACTGTCCGAAGTAGAGCCCGAGGAACACCAGCGAAAGCGACGCGACACCGAGGTAGATCCCGCGCAGCCGTCCGGAGACCGGCGCGAACGCCAGCCCCAGCAGCGCGGCGATGACGACCGCGCCGACCAGCGAAAGACCGGGATCGAGGCCGAGCCCGAACACGCGCTCGTCGTCGACCGGTCCGGAAAGGACGGTGTATCCCGTCGCGCCCGCCAGCAGGAAGAACGCGTGCGCCAGGGACAACTGCCCGGCCTGCCCGACCAGCATCGTCAGCCCGATCGCACCGACGCCGCCGATCATCATGTACTGCCCGGCCTTCAGCCAGGCGGCGTCGAGATACAACGGGATCGCGAGCAGGACGACGAGCAGCGCGATCCAGGCGAGCGCCTTGAGCAGCCGTCCCCGGTCGCGTTTCGCGGGCGGTGTCGGCGGGGCGGCGGGAGGGGCTTTCACGGCGGTGTCAGACACGTGTGCTCTCCCTCGTCCCGAACAACCCCGACGGCCGCACCACCAGGACCACGAGCATCACCAGGAAGACCGCGCTCTTGGAGAAGTCGAAGGACACGTACTGCGCCGAAAGCGCCTCGACCAGGCCGACGACCAGGCCGCCCACCACCGCGCCCGCCGTCGAGTCCAGCCCGCCGAGGATGGCCGCGGGGAACGCCGCGAGCGCGATGGAGTGCGTGCCGCGGGACAGCCCCGCGCCGGAGAAGTCCTGCGTGGCGATGAAGAGCACCGCGACCCCGGCGAGCACGCCGGCCACCACCCAGGCCGTCGCCGTCACCCGGGAACTACGGATGCCCATCAGCGCGGCGGCCTCGCGGTTCTCGGCCTGGGCCCGCATCGCGACACCCCAGTTCGAGTACTTGAACGCCAGCGTGAACGCGGTGATCAGCACGGCGGCGACGACCAGCGCCACCAGATGCGTGCGGAAGAGCGTGATCCCGCCGAGCTGGAACGGCTGTGCGTCCCAGGCGTCGCCGAGGAACGGCAGCGTGACACCGAGGCGCCGCACGATCTCCTCGGTGACGATCACGTCGACGCCGATCGTCAGCAACGCCAGGCTGTTCGCGTCCGCGTGGCGCGAGCGGGACAGCAGGAACCGTTCCAGCAGGAGCGCGAGCAGACCGGCCGAGACGATGCCGACCAGTGAGGCGCCGGCCCAGCCGAGCGATTCGCGCGTCACGACGACCAGATAGCCGCCGAAGAGCACGAGCGAACCGTGCGCGAAGTTGACCACTTCGGTGGCCTTGAAGATGATCACGAAACCCAGCGCCAGCAACGCGAACACCGCGCCCTTGCCGAGTCCGTTGACCACGAGTTGCAGAAAAGTGTTCACGCCGTGGCCTCCGTGCCGAGATATGCCTTGATCACGTCCGGATCCGACTGGACCTCGGCCGGGGTGCCGTCGGCGATCCGCCTGCCGAAGTCGAGGACGGTGACCCGGTCCGCGATGCCCATCACCAGCCCCATGTCGTGTTCCACCAGCAGGATCGAGATGCCGAGTTCGTCGCGGACGTCGCGGATCGTCCCGGCGAGTTCGGCGGTCTCGGTCGCGTTCATGCCCGCCGCGGGTTCGTCGAGCAGCAGCAGGACCGGTTCGACGGCGAGCGCGCGGGCGAGGTCGACCCGTTTCACCGCGCCGTAGGGCAGCGCGCCGACCGGGAGCTCCACCAGTGCCCCGATGCCGAGGAAGTCGCAGATCTCCCGCACCCGCGCGGAATGCCGTCGTTCGGCGCGGACCGTCCACGGCAGCCGGAGCCCGCAGGCGAGGAAGCCGCCCTTGGTCAGCGCGTGCCGTCCGAGCATGACGTTGTCGAGCACGGTCGAGCCGGGGGAGAGGGCGGCGTTCTGGAACGAGCGGCCGACGCCGAGGCCCGCCAGCCGATGCGGCGGGAGTCCGGAAAGGACGGCGTCGCCGAGCCGGACGCGGCCGGTATTCGCCCGGTACAGGCCGCTGATCACGTTGAAACAGCTGGACTTCCCGGCGCCGTTCGGCCCGATGAGCGCGTGCAGCGAACCGGAGCCGACGGTGAAGGAGACGTCGTCGAGCGCCCTGATCCCGCCGAAGCGCAGGGTCACGTTCTCGACGTGCAGCTCGGGCGGCGTCATCCGGCCCACCTCGACAGGCTCCGGCCCGCGAGCTGCTTGCGGGCGTCGGCGGCCTCGGCCTCGGCGGTGGCCTGCGATTCGGCGTGGCCGCCGAGGTAGAGCCGCTGGACCTCCTCGCTCGCCGCGAGTTCGGCCGTCGTCCCGGCGAGCGCGACCCGGCCCACCTCCAGGACGATCGCGTGATCGGCGACGCGCAACGCCATCACGGCGTTCTGCTCGACCAGCACCACGGCGGTGCCCTGCTCGTGGATCTCGCGGATGATGTCGCCGATCCGCTCGACGATCTTCGGCGCGAGCCCGAGCGAGGGTTCGTCGAGCAGCAAAAGCCGCGGGCCGGACATCAGCGCGCGGCCGATCGCGAGCATCTGCTGCTCGCCGCCGGAAAGCAGGCCCGCGCGCTGTTTGGCCCGCTCGGCCAGAACCGGGAAGAGCTCGTCGACGCGTTTGCGGGCGGCGGCGCGTTGCCGGGGGGAGCGGGCGCCGATCCCGCCCGCGCGCAGGTTCTCCTCGACCGTCATCCGCGCGAAGACCTGGCGGCCTTCGGGGACGCCGACCACGCCGAGACCGACGATGCGGGCGGGGTCCAGTTTGGTCAGCGGTTTGCCGTCGTAGCGCACCTCGCCGGCGGAAACCGAGCCGCGGTGCATACGGAGCGTGCCCGACACGGTGCGGAGCAGCGTCGACTTCCCGGCACCGTTGCTGCCGAGGACGGCCAGCACTCCATCAGGTGAAACGTCGAGGTCGACCCCGTGCAGCGCGGCCACCGATCGGCCGTACCGCACTTGAAGATCACGGACACTCAGCAAGCCGCCTCCTCCATCCGTGTGACGCGAGTCACGATCGGTGGCGGTCATCCTGCGTGGGCACCCTCCGCCGCGTTACCCCCACCTGGAGACCCACCCGGCTACAAAACGGACACAGCGCGTTTCGTCCTCTAAACGCGGTACTTGCACGCGCAACTACCGCGTTTCGTCCTCTGGATGCGGTAGTTCGACGTCGAACTACCGCGTTTAGAGGACGAAACGCGTCAGAGGAGGCCGGCTTCGGAGGCCTTGCCGATGGCCTCGACGCGGTTCCGGGCGCCGAGTTTGTGCAGCGCGGACTGCAGATAGGTCTTCACCGTGTTCCGCGCCAGGCCGGTCGATTCCGCGATCTCCGGATTCGTCTGCCCCTGCGCCGCCAGCCGGAGGACCTCGTACTCGCGCCGCGTCAGGCCGCTGCGGGCCAGCGCGTCGGACCGCTGGCCGTCGTCGGGGAAGATGCGCGGATCGACGACGCGCTCACCCTTGAGCACCTGCCGCAGCGCCGCCACGAGATCCGTCCCGGCGACGTCCTTGAGCAGACAGCCGTGGGCCCCGGAGTCCAGCGCGGCCCGCACACCCTGATGATCGCCGTGCGCGGTGAACACCACGATCCGCCCGGCCGGGTGCACGTGCCGGAGTTCGGCGATGACCTCGGGTGCGAGCATGTCCGGCAGGCGCAGATCCAGCAGGATCAGCGCCGGTTTCAGCTCACCAGCCCGCCGGATCGCGGCCCGGCCGGTCTCGGCCGAGCCGACCACGGTCATCGCGGGGTCGTAGCGCAGCAGCAGGCTCACCCCGTCGCGGACCACCGGATGGTCGTCCACGACGAGCACCGTCACCGGCGACGGCACGGTTCCGGCACCCATGCGCGCAGCGTGCACCCGTCGTCCTCGTCGCGGACCAGGCTGACCCGGCCGCCGAGCCGCGCGGCGCGTTCGGCCAGCGCGCGCAGCCCCATCCCGGTGCCCGGCTCGGGCTCTTCGGCCCCGGAGCGGTGCCCGGTCCCGTCGTCGGCGACGACCACCTGCACGCCGTCTTCGCTGGGCAGCAGGCTGACCACGACGGACAGCGCGTCCGCGTGTTTCTCCACGTTGAGCAGGCCTTCCCGCACGGCCGCCACCAGCAGGCCGGTGCGTTCGGCGTCGAGCCGCGGCACCGGGGCGAGCTGGACGAAACGCGCCGGGACGCCGCAGCGGGCCTGGAACGAACGGCAGTGTTCGGCCAGCTCCACCGGCAGCGCGCGTTCCGGGCTCGACTCCGACAACGCCAGCAACGACTCGCGCAGCGCCCTCGACGCGGCCGACACGTCGCCCTCCAGCCGCCGCAGCCGCGATTCGAGCGCCGGGTTGTCGCTGATGTCCTCATGCAGGTTCCGGACCTGCACACCGATGGAGAACAGCAGCGCGCCGACCGAATCGTGCAGCGCGCTCTGCATCCGGAGCCGCTCGGCGGACAGCGCGGTCTCGCGGTCGGACTCGGCGACCGATGCCAGTTTCAGCGCCCGGCCGGCCTCGGTGGCGATGTCTTCGAGGGACTGGACCGCGTCGTCGCCGAAGTCGCGCCGCTCGCGCATGGCGGCGTACGCGATGGCGACCGTCTCCGTCCCGCTGACGATCGGAACCGCGATCATCGCGGCGAGCCCCTCGCCGCGGACCTGCGCGTCGAACTGGTGGGTGATGCTCGGCGAGCTGACGTAGTCGTTGACCCGCACGGGCCTGCCGAGCGCGAGCACCCGCCCGCCGATGCCCTGGCCGATGGGCACGGCGAGATCCTGCAGGGCGTCGGTGCGCGTGCCCGACATCCAGCGGATCACGGCCTGTTCGGGCCCGGTCAGCTCGGCGACGAAGCCGGAATGCGTGCCGATCGACTCGCGGATCAGGCGCGCGGTGCCGTTGAGCGCCGCGACCCGGTCGAGGGTGGCCAGCAGCTCCTCGCGCTCGCGAAGAAGCCCGCCGAGCACCGCGCTGTGCTCGGCGGCGAGGTCTTCAGCGGCGTGCCGTCTCGCCGTCACGCGCTCACGATCGCATATCGGACGTGGTTTCCGACACACCCGTCCGGAGAGGTTCGCCGATGCGTTCTCGCCCGCGGTTGTCTTGAATGGACCCGTGGAGATCCTGGCCGACGCCGCGACACTGGCGCTGTACACGACCGACGCCTCCAACTACCGGCACGTGCCGAAGGGTGTGGTGCTGCCGCGGAGCGTCGACGAGGTGATCGCGGCCGTCGCCGCCTGCCGTGCGGCCGGGTTGCCGGTGATCGCCCGCGGCGGCGGAACCAGCGTCGCGGGCAACTCGTGCGGTCCGGGCGTCGTGATCGACACGTCACGCCACCTCGGTGGCGTCCTCGGCCTCGACCCGGCGGCGCGCACGGCGCGAGTCGCCCCGGGAACCGTCCTCGACGACCTCCAACGGCTCGCCGCGCCGCACGGGCTGCGGTTCGGCCCCGACCCGTCGACGCATTCGCGGTGCACGATCGGCGGGATGATCGGCAACAACGCCTGCGGCTCGCATTCGGTCGCCTGGGGCCGCACGGTCGACGTCGTCCGGGAGCTGGACGTGCTGCTCTACGACGGCACACGGCTGACCGTCGGGCCGACCTCACCGTCCGAAGTGGACGCGCGGGCGGCCGAGCCCGGCACGGAGGGCAGGGTCTTCTCGCAGTTGCGCGCGCTCGTCCACGACAACCTGGCGTTGCTGCGGACCGAGCTGTCCTCGTTCAGCAGGCGGGTGTCCGGCTACGGGCTGGAGCATCTGTTGCCGGAGAACGGTTTCGACGTCGCCAAGGCGCTGGTCGGCAGCGAGGGCACCTGCGTCACCGTGCTGGAGGCGACGGTTTCCCTCGCCGAGGTGCCGCGGCGCAAGGTCCTCGCGGTGCTCGGCTTCGAGTCCGACATCGCCGCGGCCGACGCGGTCCCGGCGATCCTGCCGTGGTCGCCGCTGACCGTCGAAGGTGTCGACGCGGACCTCGTCGCCCTGCTCGAACCCGGTCGCGCCGACGGGCTTCCGCCGGGCGGCGCGTGGCTGTTCGTCGAGATGGCCGATCCGGAGAAGGCGCGCGGGCTGATCGACGGGCTCCGCGGCGCGCTGACCGGATCCGCGCTGCTGGACGACGCGGCCGCGCAGAAGCGGTTGTGGCGGATCCGGGAGGAGGGCGCCGGTCTCGCGACCCGGCTCGCCGGGGGCGAGGAGGCCTGGCCAGGCTGGGAGGACGCGGCCGTCCCGCCGGAGCGCTTGGGCGCCTACCTGCGGGAGTTCAAGCAGCTCATGCGCGCGCACGGGCGCAAGAGCGTCGTCTACGGCCACTACGGCGAGGGCTGCCTTCACCTGCGGCTGGACTTCGATCTGCTGTCACCGCGAGGAATCGCCGGATTCCGGTCGTTTCTGGAGGAGGCGGCGGACCTGGTCGCCGCGCACGGCGGTTCGCTGTCCGGGGAACACGGCGACGGGCAGGCCCGTTCGGAGCTGCTGTCCCGCATGTACAGCCGGGAAATCCTCGCGCTCTTCGCGCGGTTCAAAGGGATCTTCGATCCGGCGGGCATGATGAACCCCGGCATCCTGGTGAACCCCAGGCCGGTCGACGCCGATCTCCGCGTCCGGCGCGCGCCGCTGGACCTCGAAGACGTCACCGCGCTCGCGTACCCGGAGGATCGGGGCGGTTTCGGGCAGGCGATGCGGCGCTGCGTCGGCGTCGGGAAATGTCGCAACACCACCGGAGCGGGCGTGATGTGCCCGAGCTACCGCGCCACACGGGAGGAAAAGCACTCCACACGGGGGCGCGCGCATCTGCTCGCCGAAATGGTGAACGGCGAACTGATCACCGACGGCTGGCGTTCGGAAGAGGTCGCCGAGGCGCTGGATCTCTGTCTGTCGTGCAAGGGCTGCCTGTCCGATTGCCCGGTCGATGTCGACATGGCGACGTACAAGGCGGAGTTCCTGCACCAGCACCACAAGGGACGGATCCGCCCGGCGTCGCACTACTCGATGGGCTGGCTGCCGGTGTGGCTGCGCGCGGCGTCGCTGGCGCCCCGGCTGGCGAACACGATGTCGCGCCGGTTCTCCGGGCTGCTGAAGAAGTTCGGCGGGATCGCGCCGGAACGGGACCTGCCGACGTTCGCGAAGGCGCCGTTCACGCGGCGCCGCGCCGACCTCAAGCGCTGGGCGACCGGTTCCCGGCCCGTGGTGCTGTGGCCGGATTCCTTCAACAACTACCTCACGCCGGACGTCCTCGACGCCGCGGCCGAGGTGCTCACCGCCGCCGGCTACGACGTCGTCCTGCCCGATCGCGGCGTCTGCTGCGGGCTGACGTGGGTGTCCACCGGACAGCTGGATGTGGCGAAGAACGTCTTGCGCCGCACGCTTTCCGTGCTCGAACCGTACCTGCGGTCGGGATATCTGGTGGCCGGGCTGGAGCCGAGCTGCACGGCGCTGTTCCGCGGCGATCTCCCGGCGCTGCTGCCCGGCGACCCGGTCGCGGAGCTGCTCGCCGAACGGACCAGGACCTTCGCCGAACTGGTCGAGGACTCTCCGCTGGAATTCCGGCCCCTGGACGTGGAAGCGCTCAGCCAGGTGCACTGTCACCAGCACGCAGTGCTCGGCTTCGACGCCGACGAGGCCGCGATGCGCGCCGCGGGTGTCCACAATTCCACAATGGACTCCGGCTGTTGTGGACTGGCGGGCAACTTCGGCTTCGAACGCGGGCACTACGACGTTTCGGTCGCCTGCGCCGAAGACCGCATGTTGCCCGCGATCCGCGCCGCGGACGAAGGCACCGAAGTGGTCGCGGACGGCTTCAGCTGCCGGACGCAGATCGAGCAGCTCGACGGGCGGCGGGCCGTGCACCTGGCGGAGCTGCTGCGGCGCGCTCTGCCTTGAGCGCCGCGATGTTCGCCTGCCCGGCGGCGGCACCGGAAGCGTTGCGAGAGCCACTTTCGCAACCTTCAACGTTGCGAAAGTGGCTTTCGCAACGTCGGTGGAGGCCAGGACTCGGCGGTTGGGCCCGGGAACCCGGCGAGCATGTCGCGAGAGCCACTTTCGCAACCTTCAACGTTGCGAAAGTGGCTTTCGCAACGTTGGCGGAGGCCAGGACTTGGCGGTCGGGCCCGGGAACCCGGCGAGCATGTCGCGAGAGCCACTTTCGCAACCTTCAACGTTGCGAAAGTGGCTTTCGCAACGTCGGCGGAGGCCGGGGACTTGGCGGTCGGGCCCGGGAACCCGGCGAGCATGTCGCGAGAGCCACTTTCGCAACCTTCAACGTTGCGAAAGTGGCTTTCGCAACGTCGGCGGAGGCCAGGACTCGGCGGCTGGCCCGGAAACCCGGCGAGCATGCCGCGAAAGCCACTTTCGGGACATCAGACGTCCCGAAAGTGGCTTTCGCGACACCCTTCGGCACCTGGCCGACACCCCTCACCGCTCACGAGACGTGCCCGAGCCGCGCGTCCCGTTCCGCGTACTTCTTCAACGTCAGCAGCTGTTTCCGCATCATGACCAGGTCACCCCAGCCGAGCAGGAACTCCTTGACGCGCCCCCGGAATCCCTGAGAGGTCACGACGATGCGGCACAGCATGCGGCACGACCTCTCGTCGATCGGTTCGACCGAGTAGGTCGCGGCCACCGGGCCGAACAGGTTCTCGGATTTGGCGAAGGTCCGTCCGGTGAGGCTGTGCCCGCGGTCGACCTCGGTCAGCTCGAACACGATCAACGTGTCGCCGGGAGCGAGTTCGTCGGCGCCCGGGGTGAGGGCGTCCGGGCTGCGGCGGCCCAGGTTGTCGAGCAGGTCGTAGCTGTAGGGCGCGACCGAGATCTGGCAGAGCCAGCGGTAGGCGAGCGCGGCGGGCGCGTGCACGGTGACCGCGCGGTCGAAGCGGGCGACAGGGCCGTCGAGCAGGGTGTCCGCCGGCTGCGCGCGGCGGCGTTCTTCCGGGGTCGCGCCCCAGTTCGCGGGTGATCCGAAGGGCATGGCAGCCTCCGTACGGTGCCGTATGTTTTTCCATACGGTAGCGTACGTGGCGTGAAACGGAAGCTCGCACCGGAAGATTGGGCCGACGCGGCGCTCGAAGCGCTGTGCGAGGGCGGGGTCGCCGCGATCGCCGTCGAGCCCATCGCGGCGAAACTCGGGACGACGAAAGGCAGCTTCTACTGGCATTTCGCGAATCGGGGCGCGCTGGTGGACGCGGCCGTACGCCGGTGGGCCGAGCAGGACACCGAGGCGTTGATCACGTTGCTGGACGGGATCTCGGATCCGGAACGAAGGCTGCGCGAACTCTTCACCCTCGTCTTCGGGGGCAAGGACGACGAGCGGGCCGAGCTGGCGCTGCTCGCCCACGCCGACGACCCGATGATCGGGCCGCTGCTCGCCGAGGTCACCGCGCGGCGCGTCGGCTTCATCGTCCGGTGCTTCCGGGAAATGGGCCTCCCGGAGACCGAAGCCCGGCATCGCGGCCTGCTGGCGTACACGGCCTTCATCGGTTTGATCCAGGCGCAACGGGCCGGCGGCGGCACACTCCTGCCCGCTGCGGAGCGGCCGGGTTACCTGGAGTTCCTGCGCGGGATTATCACCGGGTGATAAGGATCTTCGGCTCATCGGGCGGGTGACCGGCCGGACGCTTCCGGCCGCGACGGCCGCCGCTCATCATCATGCTCCATGACAGCCACGTATCCCGCGGCGAAGGACGACCCCGCGACCCCGATGGGCGCGATCTACGCCGAATATCCGCCGATGTCCCGGGTCGTCTTCCCCAGCGGCTGCGAAGGCTGGCTGGTGACCCGGTACGAAGACGTCCGCCTGATCTTCTCGGACACGCGGTTCTCCCGGAACCTGCTCGCGCCGGGCGCGCCGTGCCTCATCGAACCCGGCGACTTCTCCACCGGCGAGCACAGCATCCTCAACATGGACCCGCCGGATCACACACGGTTGCGGAAGCTGACGGCGCAGGCCTTCACCGTCCGCCGGATCGCCGGGCTGCGGCCGCGGATCCAGGAGATCGCGGGCACGCTGCTGCGGGCGATGATCGAGCACGGCCCGCCCGTGGATCTGGTGGAGATGTTCGCCTTCCCGCTCCCCACCGCGGTCATGTGCGAGATCCTCGGTGTCCCTTTCGAAGGCAGGGAACGGTTTCGCCAATGGTCACGCGTGATCGTCACGCCGATGGCGTACAGCCCGGCGGAAGTGGCGCAGGCCCGGCGGGACGGGGCGGACGACATGGCGGCACTCGTCGCCGTCAAGCGGGCGACGCCGGGGGAGGACCTGCTGAGTGTCCTCGTGCACGCGCGTGACGAGGACGGCGATCGGCTCACCGAGGCCGAGCTGATCGATCTGGCCACCCAGCTCCTGCTCGCCGGGCACGAGACCACGGTCAGTCTCATCGCGACCGGGATCGTGTTGCTGGCGGGGAATCCGGATCAGCTCGCCGCGCTGCGTTCGGATCCCGGCCTGACCGAAGGGGCCGTCGAAGAGATCATGCGGTTCGACGGGCCCGCCGACGCCTCGCTGCTCCGGCTCGCGCTGGAGGATGTCGAGCTGAGCGCGGGTGTGGTCCGGCGCGGTGAGGCGGTGCTGGCGCACACCGGCGCGGCGAACCGCGACGAAGCCGCCTTCCCCGGCGCTTCGCGGTTCGACATCCGGCGCCGGAACGCGCCGCAGCTCGGTTTCGGGCACGGCCTCCACTTCTGCCTCGGCGCGGCGCTCGCCCGGCTGGAAGGGGAGATCGCGTTCCGGACCCTGCTCGACGGGCTCCCCGGCCTCGATCTCGCCGTTCCCGCTTCGGCCATCGCCTGGCGTCCGCCGCTCTCGATCCGCGGTCCGGAAGCCGTGCCGGTGACGTGGGCTACCACCAAGCGCGGCTGAGGCTCTCCAGCGTCGGTTCCTCCGGTGCCGGAAGAACCTTGAAGTACCAGGTGAAGTCGCTGTAGACGTGCAAAAGCGCGTAGGCCAGGCAACGACGGGACAATCCTTCGTCCGGCTCGAGCCCGTATCCGGCCAGCAACCGTCGCAGGAAGTCCTTGTCCCCGCCCGAAACGAACAGGCCGACGGCGACGAAGTCGTACTCGGCCGCACCCCGCATCGCCGGTTCGAAATCGAAGAGCCCGGTCAGTTCCGGGCGTCCGCCGTCGTGGACGACCATGAGGTGGTCGCGCATGAATTCGGTGTGCAGCGGGACGGCAGGCGGGCTGCCCAGGTCGACGGAGTCGAGGAACGCGGGGATCTGCGCGATCCAGCTTTCGTCGAGCCCGGTCCGCCGGTGGTGCTCGACGACCTTCGCGCGCTGCTCGGCGACGAACGTGGCCCAGTCCGGCGGGCCGAGGACGTCGAGGCGGGGGTCGCGCAGCGAATGCAGCGCGGCCAGCGCCTCGCCGAGTTCGGGGGCGAGCCGGTATTTGTCCTCTGTGGACAGTTTCGGCCAAGCGTCCTTCAGCGTTTCGCCGCGCAGGCGCTCCATGAGCACGTAGCCCCAGCCGTCCCGCTCGCCGGCGTCGTGCACGGCGGGGGTCGGGATCGGCAGTTTCCCGTGCAGGACTTCGAGCATCGTCCGCTCGGTCGGGAGTTCGTCGAGATGCACCGGCGGGAACAGCTTGAGCACCAGGTCTTCGCCGACGGCGTACACCGGCAGCGAGCCATCGGTGAACGGGACGGCTTCGCCGAAGCCGAGCGACATCACGGCAGGGAGCAGGTCTTGCCTGGTCAGCGCGTCGAACTCGGCTTCGGTGCCGGCGGGCGGGAACGGGATCACCGCACGACCGTAGAGCAGCGCGTCCAGGGGCGGCGACGGAATTACCCGCTGCGCTCCAGCAGCGTCCGCGCCGCACCGAGCACCAGACGGCAGACGTCGCCGGGATCCGCGCTGGCCAGCGGTTCCTTGCCGGTGATGTCGCGGACCAGGCCGATCCCGAGCAGCCACGCGAGGACGAGGTCGGCCCGCAGTTCCGCGTCTTCGGCGTCGGTCAGCGTGGCGAGCACCTTCGCGTACTCCTCGCCGAGCTGCCGCCGGACCGCGGCGGCGGCGCTGTCGTGCCCCGTCGAGCGCAGGTACGCGTCGAGGGTGCGGTCGCGGCCGGCGTCGGACTCCAGCATGCTGCGCAACGCCGTCCCGAGCAGTTCGTCCGGTGGGGTGGTCGCGATCTGCTCGCGTCCGCCGCGCGCCAGGACCTCCTCGAACAGCGCGTCCTTCGACCCGAAGTAGCGGAACAGCAAGGCCTGATTGGCTCCGGCGAGTTTCGCGATGTCGCGCACGGTCGTCCGGTCGAAACCGCGTTCGGCGAAGAGCGCCGCCGCCGCGTCGAGCAGGGCCGCCCTGGTCGCGGCCGCGTCGCGCCTGCGGACCTGCGGTTCTTCCGTCATCGCCAAAGGCTAGCCGGACGTCGCACGGTAGGCGCATTGACGCTCACCGTGATCATGGTTAGCGTTGTAAGCAGTTGCTTACAAACCGCCGAGCCGGGGGGTTTCCGGACAAATGACCACCACTGACACCGAATTCGTCGCCTATCCCTTCAACGAGGACGCCGGTCTCGAGCTCAACGAGGCGTACGCGGCGGCCCGCGCCACCAAGGGCATGCTGCGGGTCCGTCTCCCGCACGGTGAGCCGGCGTGGCTCGCCACCAGGTACGCCGACGCGCGTTTGGTACTGGGCGACCGGCGCTTCTCCCGTGCGATGGCGGCGGACCGGGACGAGCCACGGATGGCGCCGGGCAGGCGGCCGGGCGGGATCCTGAGCATGGACCCGCCGGATCACACCCGGTTGCGCACGCTGGTCGCGAAGGCGTTCACCATGCGCCGGGTCGAACTGCTGCGCCCGCGCGTCGCCGAGCTGGCGGCGGGCCTGATCCAGGACATGAAGGCCAAGGGACAGCCCGCCGACCTGGTCGAGGACTACGCGCTGCCGATCCCGGTCGCGGTGATCTGCGAGCTGCTCGGTGTCCCGGTCGAGGACCGGCCGAAGTTCCGCGTGTGGAGTGACGCCGCGCTGTCGACCAGCCCGCTGACCACCGAAGAGATGATGGCCAACCAGGACGAGCTGCGGGCGTACATGCACGTGCTCGTCGAGCAGCATCGCGCCGAGCCTCAGGACGACCTGATGACCGCGCTGATCGAGGCACGCGACGTGCGCGACAGGCTCAGCGAGCTGGAACTGGTCGACATGTGCATCGGCATCCTGATCGCCGGGCACGAGACCACCGCCAGCCAGATCCCCAACTTCGTCTACGCCCTGCTCGAACAGCCGGACCAGCTCGCCCGTCTCCGCGCGGACCTGGACCTGATCCCGGCGGCGGTCGAGGAACTGCTGCGGTTCATCCCGCTGGGTGCCGGAGCCGGGTTCGCCCGGTACGCCACCGAAGACGTCCAGGTGGGTGACGTGCTCGTGAAGGAGGGCGAGCCGGTGATGGTCGCGATCGGCGCCGCGAACCGGGACGCGCTCCAGTTCACCGCCGCGGAAACCCTCGAATTCGGCCGGGAGTCCAATCCTCACCTCGGTTTCGGGCACGGCGTGCACCACTGTCTCGGCGCCCCGCTGGCGAGGCTGGAACTGCAGGAGGCGTTGCGGGCGTTGCTGCGCGATCTCCCCGGGCTGCGCCTCGACGGCGATATCGTGTGGAAGACGCAGATGCTGGTGCGGGGGCCCCGTTCCATGCCGATCGGATGGTGAGCATGAGCTGGAAAGTCGACGTCGATGGCGACACGTGCATCGGCTCGGGGATGTGCGCCGCGCTGAAGCCGGAGGTCTTCGCGCTCGACGGTGCCACCGCGACGGTGGTTACCGGCGAGGTGGAGCCGGACGAGACGGTGCTCGACGCGGCGGATTCGTGCCCCGCGATGGCCATCGAGGTGACGGAGAAGGGCGAGGTGATCGGGCCGCGGCCCTGATGACCGCTCTTTGATACGTGGCGGTCGCCGGTGGACAGGCGTAGGACGGCAGGGTGAGCGACGACGGTTTGACCCTCCGCACTCTGACCACCGACGACCTGCCCGCGTTCGCCGCGATGCTCGCGCGGGCGTTCCTCACCGACGACACGGAAGGCGTGCGGTTCCGTGAAGCGCTGGTGTTCGAACCCGAGCGTTCCCACGGCGTCTTCGACGGCGACGAACTCATCGGAACGGGTGAACTGCTCACCCGCCGGATCACCGTGCCCGGCGCCGGGCAGACCCCGGTCGCGGCGGTGACCTCGATCGGGGTGGCGCCCGGACATCGCAGGCGCGGCGCGCTCACGCGTGTCATGCGCGCGCAGCTGCACGGCCTCCACGAGGACGGCGGCGAGCCGATCGCCGCGCTGTGGGCCTCCGAAGCGACCATCTACCCCCGCTTCGGCTACGGGCTCGCGGCGCAGTTCTACCGCGCGAAGGTGCACGCGAAATCCGCCTTCCGGCCCGGCGTCGAGCTCGGACCCGAGCGGGTTCGGGAAGCCGGGCGCGCGGAGGCGATCCCGCTGATCAAAGCGATCTACGAGAAGGAGGCGCCGCTTCGGGTCGGCGCGCTCGACCGGCCCGCGTCGGCGTGGGAGTTTAACCTCGACGACCGGGAGGTCCGGCACAAGGGCATGTCGGGGATGAAGTTCGCCGTCCTGCCGGACGGTTACGCGATCTACCGGGTGAAGAGCGACTGGGACGAGGAAGGCCCGCGCGGGACGCTGGCCCTGCAGGAACTCGTCGCGACCACCCCGCGGGCGTACGCGAGCTTGTACCGCTTCCTGCTCGACTACGACCTGATCGGCACGATAGAGCTGAACGCGGCGCTCGACGAACCGCTCATCCACCTGCTCGCCGACCCCCGCAGGATGACCAGGTCGGCCGGTGACTCCCTCTGGTTCCGCCTCGTCGACGTCGACCGCGGGCTTGTCACCCGGCGCTATGGCGCTCCGGTGGACCTGGTGTTCGGCGTCCGCGACGCCTTCTGTCCCTGGAACACGGGGAACTGGCGGCTCGTCGCCGACGACGGCGGGAACGCCGAGGTGACGCGCGTGGCGGACGCGCCGGATCTCGAACTGGACGTCGCCGACCTCGGCGCGATCTTCCTGGGCGGCACCAGGCCGAGCACCCTCGCCGCGGCGGGCCGCGTCGAAGAACGCACCGCGGGCGCGGTTTCGCGGGCGACCGCGGCGTTCGCCACCGACCGCGAGCCGTCCTGTCTCGAATCCTTCTAGCCCGGTATTACCTGCCGGGTAATCGACTTCGCGTGGTCGCCCTTGCCAAGGTGATCAGGTGCGAAGAATCAAGAGACTCGTTGGTGTGGCGGCGGTTCTGCTCGGTGCGACGATGATGGGAAGCGGGACGGCGGTGGCTGGGACGACCGAAGGCTGCGCACTTCCGAAGCAGCTCGGAGACTTGGTCGAAGGCGCGGTGTCGCCTTCCGCCTGCGCCTTCATCACGAAGCAGACCGATTTCGGGGCCATGCGCTCGGACACACCCGAAGAACGGGAAGCCCGCGTCCGGTCGTACGGCGGCATTTTCGCCGCGGACGGGACGCTCGCGGAATCGGGCAGCGCCGCGCCGATCCAAGGCAGGGCGAACATCGAGAACAATCTGCGCACCTTGCTGGGCGCGTTCCCGACGTTCCGGTTCACGCCGGTGAGGATCTCGGTGAACGGCGATACCGTCTTCTACGAGGCGGCCAACGAAGCGGTGATCCACGGGAGGACGGTGCGGTACCCGGCCGTCTACCGGGTGGTGCTCGAGAACGGCGAGGTCACCCAGGGCCGCCGCTACCACGACCGGACGGAATGGTTCCGGCCCCTGGAAAACGACGGCCTGCGCGAACTGTTCGCCGGTATCGGCGACGGCTGCCCTCGGCCGGGTCCGGCCTTCACCGGCCCGGGGCTGATCGCGCCGGTGACGGACCCGGTGTGCCATCTCGCTTACCTCGGCAGGCTTTCGGGCGCGATGACCGACGTCCGGCTGGCCCCCGATCAGGCCGCGGCGGAGTTCCGGGAGTATCGCGGGACCGTGCGGGCGAAAGGGCGGACGATCGACTTCGGGATGGTCGTGGGCACCGGCTCCGGCGTGCTCCGCTACTACTTCGACACGCTCCCGCTGAGCTACGACGACACCGAAATGGCCGCGCTGTTCACCAAGCTGATCACGGGCGCAGCACCCCCTGCTCGGTGACGACCGCGGTGACCAGCTCGAACGGCGTCACGTCGAAGGCCGGGTTGAACACCTCCGCGCCTTCGGGAGCGACCTTCGTGCCACCGAAAGCCAGGACCTCGCCGGGATCGCGCTCCTCGATCACGATACCGGCGCCGTCCGGCATCTCACTGTCCACAGTGGATGATGGGGCGACGACCACGAACGGGACTCCGTGGTGTTTCGCCGCGATCGCCAGGCCGTAGGTGCCGATCTTGTTGGCGACGTCGCCGTTGGCGGCGATGCGGTCGGCGCCGACGAGCACGCAGTCGACCAGGCCGCGGCTCATCGCGGCGGCGGCCGCTCCGTCGGGCTGGATCCGGTACGGGACACCGGCTTCGGCCAGTTCCCACGCGGTCAGGCGGGCGCCCTGCAACAGCGGCCTGGTCTCGTCGACCAGCACGGACTCGACCAGGCCGCGCGCCTGAAGGTGCCAGACGACACCGAGCGCGCTGCCCCAGGCGACCGTGGCGAGGTGGCCCGCGTTGCAGTGACTGAGCAGCCGCAACGGCCGCCGCGCACAGTGTTCGAGCACGACTCCGGCCGCCAGACGGGAGGCCTCGTGGTTGATGCGCTCGTCCTCGTCCAGGATCGCCAGCGCCTCGGCGAGGACGGCTTCCGGCCCCTCCGGGAGCTTCGCGAGCGCGCGGGAGACACCCCAGCTCAGGTTGACCGCCGTCGGCCGGGCCTGGGCGACGCGGTGCGCTTCGGCCTCGACGTCGCCTCCCGCGCGGGCCGCGAGCACGACGCCGAGCGCGCCCGCCGCGCCGAGCGCCGGGGCCCCGCGCACGGCCAGCCGCTGGATGGCGTCGACGAGTTCGCCGACCGTGCGCAGTTCGAGCACGCGATACTCGGCGGGAAGGACGGTCTGGTCGATGATGGTGACCGCGTCACCGGTCCAGTCGATCGTCCTGCGCATGGCTCCCCCGTGAAATCCGGTTGTCCCGTCACGGCCGCCTCGGTGAGGATGCGGCCCGTGACCATTCAACGCCACCATCCGCCCGGTCTGCACCCCACGCCCACCTACCACCACGTGACCATCGTCGAAGGCCGTCGGGACGTCCACCTCGCCGGCCAGTGCCCGCTCGCCGAAGACGGCAAGGTCGTCGAAGGCGACGTGCTCGCCCAGGTCGACCAGGTCGTCGCGAACACCGCCGCCGCGCTCGCCTTCGCCAAGGCGACTCCGGCCGACGTGGTGCGCACGGTGATCTACGTGGTGACCCCGGACGCCGACGTGCTCTCGGCCGTGTGGGACCGGTTCGTGGAGTCGGAGATCGGGGAGGCCTTCACCACGGCGAGCACCCTGCTCGGCGTCGCGCAGCTCGGATATCCCGGGCAGCTCGTCGAACTCGACGTCACCGCCGCCACGGCCTGACCGCGCTCGGCTGCCTCCGCCGGATTCCGTAGCCAGGCCGAAGGCGTATCTCGCGTGATCAGACACCGAACTCACGTGATCGCCGTCTGATCACGCGAGTTCGCATATCGGCCCGGCTCCGGCTCGGTCGTCAGAGACCTGCCATCAGATCTGTCTCGGTGATGCCCGGCCCCTGCCCGGCGCGGATGAACCACTCGACGCCGAACGCCTGCGCGAAAGCCTCGTCGGGCATCGCGAGGAAGAAGGAATCCTCACTGATCTGGCTGGCGTGCGCGCGCATCGCGGCACGTTTGGCCGGCAGGTACGCGGTGACGTCGACCCTCGCCGTCAGGATCGCTTCCGGCTTGCCGAACTCGGAACCGTCTTCGAAATCGGGAAGATCCTCCGCCTTCAGCTGCCCCGTCCGCACCGCCTCCTCCATACCGCGGCGCATCTCGTCACTGTTGCTCGTCGCCTCGTAGACCCGCGGCGTGCCCGCCAGCTCGGCCGCGCGCATCCCGACGCGATGCACCTGGATGTGATCCGGATGGCCGTAGCCGCCGTTGTCGTCGTAGACGGTCAGGACGTCGGCCTGCTCCTCGCGCAGGATCGCGGCCAGGCGCTGCGCGGCCTCCTCGACGTCGGCCTGCCAGAACGTGCCGGGTTCGTCGTTGCGCGGCTCGCCCATCATGCCGGAATCGGTGTACCCCAGGAACTCCACCCGCTTGGCCCCCAGGACCTCGGCGGAGGCGTGCGTCTCCTGCACACGGCGCTGCCACAGCTCCTCTCCGTCGTCGAGGAAACCGTCCGGCACCTCGCCGACCTCCCCCCTGGTCGCGACGACGAGCACGACACGGTGACCTTCCTCGAAGGCCTTGCGCATGACACCGCCCGCGACGATGCACTCGTCGTCGGGGTGGGCGTGAAAACTCACCAATGTGGCCATGCTGGGGAAACTACCGGGAGGCACCGACATATTCCGGGCTTCGCCCACTCACGCGGGGAAGGTCCGCCCCAGGAACTCCAGCGTCAGCGCCCAAGCCGCCGCGGCGGGCTCCGGCTGGTGGAACATCGGCGACACGTGGTTGTGGAACGCGTGCCCCGCGCCCTCGTGGATGTGGATCTCCGCCCCGTCGTGGGAGGCCACCGCGTCCGCCAGGCGACGCACACCCTCGATGGGAATGTAGGGATCCTCGCCGCCGAACTGGAACTGGATCGGGCAGGTGATCTTGTCCAGCAACGGAAGTTGCTCCGGAACGCGCGAGCCGTAGTAGGAGACCGCGACATCCGGGTCGCCCTCGGCGGCGGCCGCGTAGGCCATCGAGCCGCCGAGACAGAAACCGAAGAGGCCCGCGCGGCCGCCGGTTTCGGGCAGTTCGCGCAGTGCCGCCAGCGTGGCGAGCACGTCGGTGACGGCGCGTACCGGATCCAGTTGGCCGGCGACGGCCATCGAGGCCGAGAGCCCGGCTTCGTCGTGCGTGGCCGACCAGCCGGGGGAGATCCGCCAGAACAGTTCGGGCACGGCGACGACGTAGCCGAGGGCGGCCAGGTCGGCGGCGACGGACTTGAGGTAGTCGTCGAGACCGAAGATCTCCTGGATCAGCACCAGCCCCGGGCCGGAGCCGGATTCCGGCAGCCAGAGCGGGGCGTCGAACGAGCCGTCGGCGACGGTCACCTTGGTCATCGGGTTCCTTCCAGCGCGCGCACGAGGCAGTCCGCCACCAGGGCGGCCTGCGTACCTTCGGGGTCGAGGTCGGGATCGAAGATGGTCAGCTCCAGCCCGGCGGCGCCGGGGACGGCGAGCAGGCCGCGGAGCAGTTCGACGAGCTTGTCCGGACTGAGCCCGCCGGGATCGGGACTGTCCACAGCGGACACGAATTCCGGGTCGAGCGTGTCGATGTCGACGTGGATCCAGAAACCGTCCAGCGGCGCGAAGATCTCGCGGGCGGCGGCGAGCGCGCCTTCGGTGCCGGACGCCATGATCTCCTGGCTGGTCACGACGCGCAGTCCTGCGTCCCGCGCCTCGGCGGACTCCTCCGCGCGAACACCGAGCACGAGGACGTCTTCGTCGCGGACGTACGGGCCCAGACCGTCCACATCGGCCAGTTCCGGTTGGCCACGGCCGGTGACGACGGCGAGGGCCTCGCCGCCCACGTTGGCGACGGACTCGGAATTGCCGAGATGCCGGAAGTCGTCGTGCCCGTCGAAGTAGACGATGCCGAAACGTCCTTCGCGACGCAGCGTCAGCATCGCGGCGAGCGCGATCGAGCAGTCGCCGCCGAGCACCACCGGGAAGCCGCCGTCCGCGCGGATCTTCGTCAGCCGCCCGGCGAGGGCCGCGGTGTAGGTCGCTATCCCGGCCGCGTTGCGCACACCGCCACCGGGCGACCAAGCGGGCAGATACCGCGGCGGGGTGACGACGCCGCCGTCCCTGGCGCCCAAACGGGTGAGCAGGCCGTGGTCGCGCAGCGCGCCCGGCGCCTTGTGACAGCCGGGGACCACACCATCGGCGGGTGGGCGCAGTCCGAGGTTGGACGGTGCGTCGAGCAGTACGAAATTCCCCATGCCCCCACCGTAGTAGTGACGCCTGGTGTCACGCCGTCCGTCCCTTTAGGTTGAAGGGACGGACAGAGGAGGCTCAATGGCGGAGCGGACCAAATACATCCTCGACGAAGCGGACATGCCGTCCAGGTGGTACAACGTCGTCCCGGATCTGCCGGAGCCGCCACCGCCGCCCTTGCATCCCGGCACCCGCGAGCCGGTCGGCCCGGACGATCTCGCGCCGCTGTTCCCGCAGGCGCTCATCGCCCAGGAGGTCAGCACCGAACGGTACATCGACATCCCGGAAGAGGTCCTCGACGTCTACCGGCTCTGGCGGCCGTCACCGCTGTTCCGCGCGAGGCGGCTGGAGAAGGCGCTCGGCACTCCCGCGCGTATCTACTACAAGTACGAGGGCGTCAGCCCGGTCGGCTCGCACAAGCCCAACACCGCCGTCCCGCAGGCGTTCTACAACGCGGCCGAGGGGGTCACCAGGCTGACCACGGAAACCGGCGCCGGGCAGTGGGGGAGCGCGCTCGCGTTCGCGTGCGCCACCTTCGGGCTCGAATGCGAGGTGTGGCAGGTCCGCGCTTCGTTCGACCAGAAGCCGTATCGCAAGCTGATGATGGAGACCTTCGGCGCGACAGTGCATCCCAGCCCGTCCGAGCTGACCGAATCCGGCCGCGCGATCCTGGCCGCGGACCCGGGGTCGACCGGCAGCCTCGGCATCGCGATCAGCGAGGCGGTCGAGCAGGCGGCGCAGGCGGAGAACACGCGGTACGCGCTCGGCAGCGTGCTCAATCACGTGCTGCTGCACCAGACGATCATCGGCGAAGAAGCGCTCAAGCAGTTCGAGCTGGCCGGGGACACCCCGGACGTTCTCGTCGGCTGCACCGGCGGCGGATCCAACTTCGGCGGGCTCGCCTTCCCGTTCCTGCGGGAGAAACTCGCCGGCCGGATGGATCCGGTGATCCGCGCGGTCGAGCCTGCCGCGTGCCCGACGCTCACCCGAGGGAAGTACGCGTACGACTTCGGGGACACCGCGGGGCTGACGCCGTTGCTGAAGATGCACACGCTCGGTCACGACTTCATCCCCGACCCCATCCACGCGGGTGGCCTGCGCTATCACGGGATGTCGCCCTTGATCTCGCACATCTACGAACTCGGGCTGATCGACGCGGTCGCCATCGGGCAGGAGGACTGCTTCGCCGCCGGCGTTCGGTTCGCCCGTGCGGAGGGCATCATCCCCGCGCCCGAGCCGACCCACGCGCTCGCCGCGTGCATCCAGGAAGCGTTGCGCTGCAAGGAAACCGGGGAGGAGAAGGTGATACTGACCGCGCTGTGCGGGCACGCGCACCTCGACCTCCCGGCGTACGGCGCGTACCTGGCGGGGAACATCTCCGATCACGCGCTGCCGGACGAGGCCCTCGAAAAGTCCCTCGCCGGCCTTCCGTAACCCTCGCGCGGATGTCATGAAAGGGTCGTTCAGGACGAAAAATGTCCTGAACGACCCTTTCATGACATTCGAGAGCGGGGGTCAGCCGGTCACCTGGTAGCCCGAAGTCCGGTTCCGCCCGGTGTTCTTCGCCTGGTAGAGCGCCCGGTCCGCGACGGCGAGCACGGCGTCCAGATCGGCGACGCCCGGCCGGTCGGCGAGGCCGATCGACACGGTGACGTGTTCGGGCAGGTCACCCGCCCGCGTGGCCACGCTCGACCGGATCCGTTCCGCGATCGCGTGGGCGTGGACGGCGGGCGTGCCGGGCAGCAGGACGACGAACTCCTCACCGCCGAACCGCCCGACCAGATCCGTGCCGCGCACCTCGGTGCGCAGCGTTTCCGCGATCGCCGCCAGATACCGGTCACCGACCAGATGCCCGTGCCGGTCGTTGATCAGCTTGAACCGGTCGACGTCGACCATCAGCAGGCTGGTGTGCCGCCCCGCGCGCCGCGCGCGGTCGAGTTCGTCGGAGGCCGCTTCGCGCCACGCCTTGGCGTTGAGCAGCCCGGTCTTGGCGTCGCTGCGCGCCTGCCGTTTCAGTTGCCGCAGCAGGACGCCGCGATGCAGCACCAGCGTGATCCCGACGACCAGCAGCAGCACCACCGGCCAGTCCCGCAACGCCCACGCGACGATGACGCCGAGGGCGATCGTCGCCGCTTCGAGCGCGTACTCGAACGGCTTCGCCACCGCGTCGCGCAGCCGCTCGTGCGGGGTGCCGAAGTACACCGCGATGGTCATGAGCACGGTGTTGACCAGCAGGAAGACCCCGCCCGCCGCGACGATCGACCCGAACGAGGCGACGTCGCGGGGGAGTACGTCGAACGGGGCCGCGTACCGGGCGAGGAAGGCGGCGGCCGCGAATCCCGAGAGCACGGTCGCCGAGGTGGAGAACACCCGCCGGAACAAGGGGCTCGGCTGCCCGCGGAACCAGCGGTAGAAGAACGACACGGCGATGACCAGCGCGGCGAGCGCGGGGTGCACCAGCAGCACGGCGGCGAAGGTCCAGACGCTGTCGAGCGAGATGTGCGGTGTCCCCGCGAACCGTTCCCGCACCCGCTCGACCGGGCGTGACAACTCCGTGTACAAGACGGCGCTGACGATCAGGATCGCGAACGGGACGGCGTCGCCCTGGCTGAACGGTATCCGGAGAAAAGACCAGGCGGATCCGGCGATCGCCGCGACGTCCACCAGGAGGACGAAGCCGATCAAACCGCGGTGGGGTAGCCGCCACAGCGCCCAATTCGTTAGCGCCACGGAGACGAACGTAATCGGTTGGATACTAGGTGTCACTACGCTGTATGGGTAGGCGTGGGTGCACCACGCGTGACCGGATCGGGGAAGTGGAGGGGGTGAGCTCCATGCGCGGGCAGAACTGGTGAATACCCGGTTCCGGTCAAAGGGGGTGAAGCGGGGCCACGTGGCGCCAAGCCCGGGTGGCCGGAACAGCCACTACGAGACCGGCGAGTGCGATGACCGAGACCGTCGTCGCGGGTGAACCGAGCACGCCGACGAGCAGGCCGCCGGCGATCAGCCCGATTCCCTGCACGGCGATGAGTCCCGACCCGGCGAGGCCGAAGGCCTGGCCTCGTTCGGTGTCGGGGACCAGCCGCATGAACGTGGTGCTCGCGGTGACCTGGTAGGCCGCGCACATCCCGGACAGCACGAGCAGTCCGGCGGCGTAGGGGAGCGACGGCCGGAACCAGAACGCCGCGAGCGGCACGATCGCGCCGAGCGCCAGCGCGCCGACCAGGCGCAACCGGACCTCGGGCCGCACCAGGCGGCCTAGCACGAACACTCCGAGCACGATCCCCGCGGGATGCGCCGCGAGCAGCAGTCCCGCCGTCGCCGCACCGCCGCCGATCTCCGCGGCGTAGGGCACGGCGAGCCCCTCCGGCACGATCACGAAACCTGCCAGCCACGCCAGGCCGACCAACGCGCGCAGCCTGCGGTCGCGCCAGATCGTGCCGGCGCCCGCGCGAAGCCGCCGCAGTGTCGACGTCGCCGCTCCGCCGGCGCCCGACGCGGGCCGGGCGCGGACACCCAGCCGCAGGACGACCGCCGAGACGGCGAACGTCACCGCGTCGATCGCCAGCCCGCGCCCCGGACCGATCGCGGCGATCACCACGCCGCCCAAGGCGAATCCGGCGAGCTGGCCGATCTGGTTGGTGATCTTCATGAGGGACTGGCCGAGAACGTAGGAATCCCCGCTGAGCACCGACGGAAGGACCGCGGCCTGCGCGGCGGTGAACGGCGCGTTGGCCAGCTGCACCACCACCAGCACGGCGGCGAGCACGGGCAAAGGGAGGCCGGGGACGGCGAGCACCGCGACCAGGAGCGCGCGGACGACGTCGGAGCAGACCATCACCGCGCGTCGGGGGAACCGGTCGGCCAGGCCGCCGAGCAGCGGTCCGCCGATCAGATCGGGCAGGTAGGTGAGCGCGTACGTCAGCGCCGGCCAGGTCGCCGAACCGGTCCGTTGGAACACCAGCACCGACAGGGCGACCCTGGCCACCTGGTCACCGAGGATCGACTGGAGTTCCGCGAACCAGATCGCCCGTAGTTCGCCGACCGCGAGGATCTGCCGGAAGGTCGCCTTGGGCTCCACGAGGTGACCACCCCCGCTCCATCGGGTGAGTCACTCAGCGTACCGCCGTGGCCGCGCGCGGTAAAAGACGCTGAAGGGCGCTTTCCCCGCATGCGATGCGGGGAAAGCGCCCTTCGTAGCGTGAGATGAGGGGAAGGTTCCCTTCAGCCCCCGGTGGAGGTCACTCCGTGCCGCAGGTGATCCTCGGCTGCGGGTTGTAGTGCACGTTCCGGGTGTGCCGCCGGATCTCGCGGCCGGTCGAGGCGTCCTTGATGACCCGGGTGTCCGACGTGGTGAAGCCGGGCGCGCCGTTGCTGGGCTTGCAGTTCTCGGCGGGGCCGGGCTTCGTCGGCGGCTCGGACGGGTTGCTGCGGCCGCCCGGGATCGACTCGACGGTGTACTTCTTGGTGCCCCACAGCCGGATCGTGATGTCCGACGGCGTCCAGATGGTCTGGATCGCCACCCCGGTGTCCGTGTCGTTGGTGAACTTCAGGTCGATCACGCTGCCGCCGCTGTGGTTCTGGAACACGGTCGCCTCGCGGGCGGCGGGGTAGCGGCTGATGTAGTAGCTGTGTTCCTTGTGCTCGGTGTCCTTCATGCCGGCGAAGTACGAGGCGTTGTACAGCGTGGTCGCGAACTGCGAGATCCCGCCGCCGACCTCGCGGCCGGGCGCGCCGTCCTTGATGACACCGGCCTCGACGTAACCCTGCGCCGCGCCGCGCGGCCCGGTGAACCCGTTGAGGCTGAACGTCTCACCCGGTTTCACGATGGCGCCGTTGACCTTCTGCGCCACGACCCGGATGTTCGTCCCCGAGTCCGGCGCGAACCCGCCGGTCTTGAACTCGCTGACGACCTCCTTGATGCCGAGCTGGTTCGCCTGCTCGGTGGTCACCTTGGCCGGGGTCTTCTTGTAGGTCACGGGCAGTTCGCGGGGCGCGGCGCGCTTGAGCACGTCGAGCACCGGCTTGAGGCTGGGCTCCCAGTCGACGACGTTGGCGTCCTCGGAGGGCTGCACGGTCGGCTTGCCGCCTTCGAAGACGATCTGCGCGTCCTTGCCCTCCTTCTCGGTGGACTTCAGCTGCGGGCCCGCGGCCTCGATGATCTTGTTGTTGTCCACCTTCGGGTTCAGCACACCGCCGTCGACGGGCTCGAAGGTCAGCGCGGCCGCGATCTGCTCGGGTTTGACGACGGCGTCCTTGCCCTCGCCCTTGACGACCATCGGCGACGCCACTGCGGGCTTCGCGATCTGCTCGAGAGCGGCGTGGACGGCCTCCGCCGAGACCTTGACCGGGGTCTGGGTGACCGCGAGCGTCAGCGCCTCGCCGCCGGCCCAGCGCTCCAGGATGGTCTTCTTGGCGGCGTCGAGGTCGAGTTTCTGCCCGGTCTTCGGCTCGACGGCGACCGGCTTGGCCTCCTCGAAGCGCACGGTGCCCTCGATCGGGTCGCGGTCGACCTTGTCGCGCAGGTTCTCCAGCGCGGCGGTGAGCTTGGCGTCGTCGGTCTGCGTGACGACGCCGACCTCGGTGGTCGAGAAGAACGACGCGATCCGGGTGAACGGGTTCAGCGGCTGGTCACCGGCCTGGTCGAGGGTGGCGGGCCAGTCGAGGCGCAGCCCCGCGTTGGTCGGCGCCAGCGACTCCTCGGCGTCGCCCGCGAGGACCTTCACCGGCCGGGTCAGCCGCGGCTCGATACCGCCGCGGAGCTCCTTCTCGGCCGCCGTGCGGTCCATCCCGCCGACGTCGACCCCGGCGACGGTGACGCCGCGGGGGACGCTGCCCTGGGAGACCAGCACGTCGAGGGCGTACGCGACGACCAGCAGGCCGAACACGCCGCCGCCGATGAAGGCGGCCTTGCGGTAGCTGCGACGGCGCTTCGGTGGCGTGGGGGCCTCCGGCGTGGCAGACTCCGCGAACCCGGGCGTGACGACCGGGAGAATGTCCGTCTGCTCAGCGTGGGACTCGGGCCAGCGCGGTTCCTGCGGCAACTCTCCACCCTCCACGGTCCGGCCGGGGCCGGGCGTCGTGATCGAACATCCGGGCCTTCCCTACGTTCCGGACGTAGGTTCAAGATACGGGGCGCGTTTTGTGGTCGTGCAACTCGCCCGGTTGGGTGAGCGGGTCACTCCGTCGGGTGGTCACTGGGCGTCAGGTTCCGGGTTTTCGCCCACTCTGGCGAGAAAGCCGAAGTCGCAACCCTCGTCGGCTTGCGTGATGTGTTCGGCGTACAACGCGCCGTAACCCCGTTCGTACCGCGGGGCGGGCGTGGTCCACTCCGCCCGGCGACGTTGCAATTCCGCATCATCGACGTCGAGGCTCAGCCGTCGCGAAGGGACGTCCAAAGTGATCGGATCACCGTCGCGGACCAGCGCGAGCGGCCCGCCCACATGGGATTCCGGCGCGACGTGCAGTACGCACGCGCCGTAGCTGGTGCCGCTCATCCTGGCGTCGGAAACGCGGACCATGTCCCGGACGCCCTTGGCCAGCAGGTGATCCGGCAGCGGCAGCATCCCGTATTCGGGCATTCCCGGGCCGCCGAGGGGGCCGGATCCGCGCAGGACGAGGACCGAGTCCTCGGTGATGCCGAGTGAGGGGTCGTTGATGCGCTTCTTCAAGTCCTGGTAGTCGTCGAAGACCACCGCGGGTCCAGTGTGGACGAGTAGCCGGGGCTCGGCGGCGATGTGCTTGATCACCGCGCCCGACGGCGCGAGATTCCCGCGCAGCACCGCGACTCCACCCTCGGGGGCGACCGGGTTTTCGCGCGTCCGGATGACGTCGTCATCGTGCACCCGTGCGGTTTTCAGGTTGTCGCCGAGTGTCCGGCCGGTGACGGTGACCCGATCGGTGTGCAGCAGGCCGGTCAGCCGGGAGAGCAGACCGGGGAGGCCGCCGGCGTAGTAGAAGTCCTCCATCAGCCAGTCGCCGCCGGGCCGGATGTTCGCCAGTACGGGGACCCGGCGCGCGATCGCGTCGAAATCGTCCACGGACAACGGGATCCGCCCGCGACCGGCCATCGCGATCAGATGGATGACGGCGTTGGTGGAGCCGCCCAGTGCCAGCACCGTGGTGATCGCGTCGGCGTACGCGCGTTCGTCGAGGATCTTCGTGATCGTGAGGTCCTCCCACACCATCTCGACGGCACGCGCTCCGCTCGCCGAGGCCATCCGGTGGTGCGCCGAATCGACGGCCGGGATCGACGCCGCGCCGGGCAACGTCAGCCCGAGGACTTCGGCGACCGACATCATCGTGGACGCGGTGCCCATCGTCATACAGGTTCCGGGAGAACGGGCCAGCCCACGCTCCAATTCGGACAGTTCCGCGTCGCCGATCAGCCCCGCCCGCTTGTCGTCCCAGTACTTCCACATGTCGGTGCCGCTGCCGAGCACCTCGTTCCGCCAGTGCCCGCGCAGCATCGGGCCGGCGGGGACGAAGATCGCGGGCAGCCCCGCGCTCGCCGCGCCCATCAGCAGCGCCGGTGTGGTCTTGTCGCAGCCGCCCATGAGGACCGCTCCGTCGACGGGGTAGGACCGCAGGATCTCTTCGGTCTCCATCGAAAGCAGGTTGCGGTACAGCATGGGTGTCGGTTTCTGGAAGGTCTCCGACAGCGTCGCGACCGGGAATTCCAGCGGGAATCCACCGGCCTGCCACACCCCGCGTTTGACCTGTTCGGCCCGCTCCCGCAGATGCATGTGGCAGGGGTTGATGTCGCTCCAGGTGTTGAGGATCGCGATGACGGGTTTCCCGAGGTGTTCCTCCGGGTTGTAGCCGAGCTGCCTGCTCCGGGCCCGGTGGCTGAAACCGCGGAGTTCGCCGCCGCCGAACCAGCGATGACTGCGGAGTTCCTCAGGGTTCCTCATGAGCCGAGTATGGCATCTCATATATGATCGGCCCATGTCTTCGCCCTTCAGCCTGCCCGCTTCACGGACCGAAGTGGTGCTGGAAGAGATCCGCCGCGGCATCCTCACCAGGGAGCTGAAGCCCGGCCGGCCGCTGGTCGAAGCCGAGCTCGCGGCCCGGCTCGGGGTGTCGAAGACGCCGGTGCGCGAGGCGCTCAAGGTGCTGTCGAACACCGGGCTCGTGACCTTCAGCCCGTACAAGGGCGCCTCGGTGTGCGTGGTGGACGCGGAGCTGGCGAAGTCCGTTTACGACGTTCGCCTGGTGCTGGAGCCCGAAGCCGTGCGCCGGTCGGTCGAACGTGGTTCGCCGGACCTCTTGGAAGACGCCGCGGAGGCGTTGAAGGAGGCGTCGGCGGCGATCGCGGACAAGGATCAGGCGGCGCTCAGCCTGCTCAACCGTCGTTTCCACCGAGCGCTCTACAGCGGTTGCGGCAACCCGCTGATGGTCTCCATACTGGACGACCTCCGGGACCGCGCGGCGCTGATCAGCGTCGTCGGCTGGGCGGCGAATCCCAGCTGGCGCAGGGAATGGGCCGAACACAAGGCGGTGCTGGCGGCGGCGAAGAAGGGGGACGCCGAGGGCGCGGCCGTCCTGCTGCGCGGGCATATCGGCGACTTCCTGGACCGGATCCTCGAGACCATCGGAGACGATTGATGCGCCTGCTGCTCATCGCCGACACGCATCTGCCGCAGCGCGCGAGGAGGTTGCCGGCCCAGGTCTGGCGCGAGGTCGAGGCGGCCGACGTCGTCGTCCACGCCGGTGACTGGGTCGAGGCGGCCCTGCTCGACGAGCTCGAGTCCCGGAGTGAACGGCTCATCGGGGTCTACGGCAACAACGACGGCGCGGACCTGCGGGCGCGGCTGCCTGAGATCGCGCGGGCGGACCTCGACGGCGTCCGCCTGGCGGTCATCCACGAAACCGGCGGTAAGCAAGGGCGCGAGCGCCGCTGCGACGCACAGTTCCCGGACACCGACGTTCTCGTGTTCGGGCACAGCCACATTCCCTGGGACACGGTCACGCCGAAGGGGCTGCGGCTGCTGAACCCCGGCTCGCCGACCGACCGGCGAAGCCAGCCGTTCTGCACGTACCAGACCGCCGAGATCCGTGGCGGCGAGTTGCGCGACGTAGCTCTTCATGAGCTGCCGCTTCGCCGCTGACCGGGTAGACAGGGAGCCATGGAACCGGCGCAGGCGTTGAGGGAGATCGCGTTCTGGCTGGAGCGCGCGGGTGAGCCGACCTATCGGGTGCGGGCGTTCCGGCAGGCGGCTTCGGTGGTCGCCAAGGTCAAGCCCGACGAACTGCGCCAACGCGCCGAGGCGGGCACGCTGACCGCGTTGCCGAATATCGGCAAGGCGACCGCGGCCGTCGTCGAAGACGTCCTCGCCGGGCGTCGTCCCGCGTACTTCGAGAAGCTCGGCGAGCCGAAGCTGCCCGACGGCGGCCCGATGCGGGCGGCGTTGCGCGGCGACTGCCACACCCATTCGGACTGGTCCGACGGGGGAAGCCCGATCGAGGAGATGGCGGAAGCCGCCCGCGCGCTCGGTCACGAATGGATGGTGCTGACGGATCATTCACCGCGGCTCACCGTCGCCAACGGTCTGTCGCCGGAACGGCTGAGGCGGCAGATGGACGTCGTCGCGGAACTGAACGAGACGATGGCGCCGTTCCGGATCCTGCACGGCATCGAGGTCGACATCCACCTCGACGGCACGCTGGATCAGGAGGAAGAACTGCTGGAGCGGCTGGACTTCGTCGTCGCGAGCGTGCACTCGAAACTGCGGATGCCGGCGAAGGAGATGACGCCGAGGATGATCGCCGCGGTGCGGCATCCGCGGGTCCGTGTGCTCGGCCACTGCACCGGACGGCTGGTGATGGGAGCGCGGGGGAAACGGCCGGAGTCGGAGTTCGACGCCGAGGCGGTGTTCACCGCGTGCCGGGAGAACGGGGTCGCCGTCGAGATCAACTCGCGTCCCGAACGCCGCGATCCGCCGACGCGCCTGCTGAACCTGGCCGTGGAACTGGGCTGCGACTTCGCGATCGACAGCGACGCGCACGCGCCGGGCCAGCTCGAATGGCTGGTCTTCGGCTGCGAGCGCGCCAATGAGCTGGGGATCGAGCCGGACCGGGTGATCAACACGCGGACCGCTGAGGACCTGCTGGCGGGCTAGCTCACCCCCCCTCGCATGTCATGAAAGGGTCGTTCAGGACAAAAGATGTCCTGAACGACCCTTTCATGACATGCGTCGCGACGCGCTAGCCGATCTCGTACGGGTCCCCGTAGACCGCCCACTTCAGCGGGGTGTGCAGGTCGAGGTTGCCGTCGTTGAGCCACACCAGCTGGGCGGTGTCGATCCGCGAGGTGTCCGCGTGCGCCTCTTCCTGCTTCATGACCACGCGCCGCGCGTCGAGGAACGCCTTGAGGTACGCCGTCTCGTCGCCACCCTGCGCGGGCGGTTCGGCCTGCTGGAGCGCGGCCGAGCGGATACCGCCGAAGCTGTCCTGGCTGGTGCCCGGGCCGTGCATCACGATGGCGTCGTAGTAGATGAATTGTCCCAGTGCGCCCAGGCCGTCCGATTTCGCCTGATTCACCGCCGGATCGAAATAGACGCGGTCGCGTTCACCGTTCTGCGCCGCCTTGAAGTCCTCGCGGCCGGCGGCCTCCCGCCACGCGTTTTCGAAACCGCTGCCGAGCCCTTCGTGTGAATCGGTGCCGTCGACCTTGCGCAGCGCCGGGAGGTATTCCGCGAGCGGGTTGTCCGGGACCGAGTTCGTGTAGCGCTCGACGAGTTCCAGCATGTCCCCGGTGCCGGAGCAGAACCCGATGATGCCGGCGGTGTACCCGCGCCCGTCGTTGATGTCCTCGATGTAGGAGTACTGCGCTTTCCAGTCCAGGGAAGAGTTTTCCGCGCTGGAGACGATCTGCATCGCGATCTCCTTCTTCTCCGGCGAGGCGAGGTCGCCACCGGAAGCGAAGATCGACGCCGACGCCGAGACGGGCGCCGCGGACCCGAGCGAGGAGATCGCGACGGGGCCGGAAACGGCGAGAGCGAGAACGGAGACCGCGCCGAGAGCACGACGCATCGCGGGCCGCAGAATATCACTCATGAAAGGTGTCCCTTTCCACAGAGAATTGTCATTTCTGTCAAGGTGTTGCTGCGGCGTGGGCACACGATAACCACGGGTGACAGTTTCCGGCAAGGGGGAGAGCCGGTCGAAGATTTTCGTTACCGCCGGTCGCCGGTGTAGACGACGGCGGCGCACACCGCGTCCACCCCCGAGATCAGTTCGGCGAGCGCCTTCGGAAGTTCGCGATGGGTGGACCCGGCCCAGGTCCGCAGTCCGGCGCGGTCGAGTTCCGGTTCGCAGAAGTCGTCGAGACCGATGGTCCAGGCCAGCAGGGCGAGACAGACCGAATGCGGATCCGGCTGTTCGGTGCCGAGGACGGCCGTCCGCACCTTGCTGCGCGCGGCCGTCGACATCAGCAGATCCCGTGGCGGATACCGAGGATTCTTCCGCAGGAGCATCCGGTCGGTTTCGCGGTCGATCACTCCCGCGGCGAGCAGATTGCCCGCGACCGTTTCCCCGAGGTCGTGCCGCAGATGCGTGACCCATTCCCGGACGGTGTGGCGTTCGGGTTCGCGGAGGATTTCCGAGAACACCCGATCCAGCGGGGGATGGGCGAGGCCGCGCCGCGACAACGGCCGGATTCGTTTGCGTTCCACGGTGATCCGCTCGGCGAGGAGGAGATCGCAGAGCGCGGAACCGGCCATTCCGATGCCGAGTCCCGTGCGGCGCAGCGCGGGTTTTCCGGTGAACTCGTCGTGGGCGAGGAAGAACAGGGAATCGACCAAGGTCAGCCGACGCATGAATGGCACGCCCCCCGGCGTCGTAGTGCGGGACGGCCAAAGTAGCGGTAGCGCGCGGACCACTGCGACCCGAGGTCCGTTTTTAGCCTGAACGGACGTACCTCACCGAGGAGGGCGGCCCTAGGGTGGGATGGCTTTCGCAAGATCAAGAACCTTCAGCGCCAAACCGACGTCCGGGGGGACGGGTTCATGGGTACGCAAAGACCGCGGCGCGGTCTCGGTCATCGACGGCTCGGAGCCGCCCAGATCGTGTTCTTCGTGGTGGCCGCGGCCGGTCCGCTCTTCGCCATCGCGGGCGGTGTCCCGACCAACTACGCGGTCACCGGCAGCGTCGGGGTGCCGCTGTCGTTCCTCCTGCTGGCGCCGATCCTGGGGCTGTTCGCGGTCGGATACGCCGCGATGAGCCGCTACATCACCAACGCGGGCGCGTTCTACCCCTACGTCGCCAACGGGATCGGCAAATCCACCGGCGCCGGGATCGCGTTCGTCACGCTGATCTCCTACAACGCCATCCAGATCAGCATCTACGGTCTGTTCGGCTGGTCGGTGTCGACCTGGCTCGGCACGCTCACCGGATCCCCGCCACCGTGGTGGCTGTGCGCGCTGGTGATGGTGCTGATCATCGGCGCGCTCGGCGTCCTGCGGGTCGATTTGAACGCCAAGGTGCTCGGGGTGGCGCTGTGCCTCGAAGTCGCCGTCGTCGTGATCGTCGACATCGCGTTGTTCACGAATCCCGCCGGTGGCGGCGTTTCCTGGGTTCCGCTCGAACCGTCGAGCCTGTTCACCACCGGTGTGGGCGCGGTGTTCGCGTTCTCCGCCGCCGCGTTCATCGGTTTCGAGGGCGCGGCGACCTACGGGGAGGAGACGCGGGAACCCAGCCGCACGGTCGGCCGCGCGACGTTCGCGGCGATCGGGCTCACGGCGGTGCTCTACGTCGCCTCGTCGCTCGCGCTGGCCGTGGGGACCGGGCCGGACGTCATCGTCACCACCGCGGCCGCCCAGGGCCCGGACCTGCTGTTCACCCTGGCGGGCGAGCACCTCGGCGAGACCTTCTCCACTGTGGCGTACACGTTGTTCGTGACCGGGCAGTGCGCGGCGCTGCTGAGCTTCCACAACGCCGTCGCGCGGTACTTCTTCGCGCTGGGCAGGGAAGGGTTGCTGCCGCGCTCGCTGGCCAAGACCAGCAAACGCACCGGTGCGCCGGTGGCCGGTTCCCTCACGCAGACCGCGCTCGCGCTGGTGGTCGTGGCGCTGTTCGCGGTCGCGGGCCGCGATCCGGTGACCGAACTGTTCACCTGGCTCGGCACGACGGCGTCCACCGGGGTCGTGGTGATCATGATCGCCGTCTCGCTTTCGGTGATCGGCTTTTTCAAACGGCGCCGTGCCGCCGAAAACGCCTGGCGTCGCTGGATCGCGCCGGGCACGGCGATGCTCGCGCTGTCGGCCGTGCTCGCGCTGATCCTGCTCAACTTCGATCTGCTGCTCGGCCCGGCCGGGACGTTCCTGTTGCGCTGGGGGCTGCCCGGTCTCGTGCTCGTCGCGGCCTTGGCCGGCTTCCTGCGCGCGGAGATGTTGCGGACCAAGGATCCCGAGACCTACGCCGCCATCGGCGGCCCGCTCGAGGACGACGAACCCGTGGCGCTGGGGGCGGGGCGGTGATCGTCCGACCCGCCGAACCGTCCGAAATGGACACTGTGGTCGACGTGCTGGCCGAGGCGTTCCACGACGATCCGGTCAGCGCGTGGGTCTTCCCCGGAGACGAGCGTCGCGCGGTGGCACAGCCGATCTTCCACCGGGCGATCCTGCGGGCAACGCTCGCCGCGGGTGGTCACGTCGACGTCACCGGCGACCTGTCCGGCGCCGTCCTCTGGACGCCGTCCGGGGAGGAGGACATGGACGACGACGCGTTCACCGGGCTCACCGGGGAAGAAATCGGCAGGCTCGCGGCGTTGTTCGAGGTGATGACGGAGCACGCCCCCGGCGGCGAGTACCACCACGCGCAGTTCATCGGCGTCCGCAGGAACGCGCAGCGGCAAGGGATCGGCGCACGGTTGCTGCGGTACGGGTTCGACCGGTACGGCGCGGTGCCCGCGTACCTGGAGGCGAGCAGCGCGGAGAGCGCGAAACTGTACCGGCGACTGGGTTTCCGCGACCACGGGCCGGCTTTCGCGGTCGAGGGCGGGCCGCCGATGCTGCCCATGTGGCGGGAGCCGTGACAGAACTCTCGTCGATATGTCTATAAAGGACTGGTAAAGTGGCGGGCAGATGACGACGAACCGTGCCCCCGCCACACGGCACCGTTCCGTCTTCTTCCTGCTGATCTTGCTCGTCTTCGCCTTCGTCACGCCGACCGTTCCCCACGGGCACGGCCGGACCGCGAAGGAAGATCCCGTCGCCGTTTTCGCGACGCATCCGCTGCCCGCCTTCCACGGCGGGCAAGCCGTTCCCCTCGCCGACGCTCCCGTCGAAGCGGAGCCCGTCGACCTTCCCGACGCCGGTCACGTCCCTGAGCAGGGCGAACCCGTCGTCATCACCCGTGCGGTGCCCCAGGCGCCCGCGCGGGCGCCTCCGCGCTGATCCGGTTCCCACATCGCCGCATCAGCCACCATCGGAGGTCTCCATGAGTTCCGGTCATGCCCTGCTGGCCGTCGGCGGGGCGTTCCTCGCCGCCGGCGTGATCGCCAGAGCGGGCGCCCGTATCGGGCTGCCGACCATCCCCCTGTTCATGCTGGCCGGTTTCGTCTTCGGCCCCCACACCCCCGGACTGTCCCTTGTGGACGATCCGGCCGAACTCGGTGTGCTCGCCGGGCTCGGCCTCGTCTTCCTCCTGTTCTATCTCGGCCTCGAATTCTCCCTCGACGACCTGGCCAAGGGCGGGCGCAAACTCGTCTGGTCCGGGCTGATCTACCTGATCCTGAACATCGGCGGCGGGCTCGCCTTCGGCTTCCTGCTGGGCTGGGGGACCAGGGAGGCGCTGGTCATCGCCGGCGCCATCGGTATCTCGTCGTCGGCGATCGTCACCAAGCTCCTGCTCGAATCCCGCCGGATGAACAACCCCGAATCCCGGCTGATCATGGGCATCATCGTGATCGAGGACCTGTTCCTCGCGCTGTACCTGGCGTTGCTGCAGCCGGTGCTGTCCGGCGCCGGGAGCTTCGGTTCGGCGCTCGCCGACTTCGGCAAGGCCTTCGCGTTCCTGATCGTGATGGCCGCGCTCGCCCGCTGGGGTGGCCGGGTGGTGTCGAAGCTGTTCGGTTCGGCCGACGACGAGCTGCTCACGGTCTGCTTCGTCGGGGTCGCGGTGATGGGCGCCGCCGTCGCCGAAGAGGTCGGGGTGTCCGACGCCATCGGAGCGTTCATGGTCGGCATGATGCTCGGCGGCTCGAAGGTCGCGCCGCGGATCCACAAGCTGGTGCTCCCGCTGCGGGACGCGTTCGGCGCGCTGTTCTTCTTCATCTTCGGGCTCAGCATCGACCCGAACGCGGTCGGCTCGGTGGTCGTGCCGGTGCTGATCGCGGTGGCGCTGACGATCGCGCTGAACCTGGGCGCGGGCGCGCTGGCCGCGCGGGTGAACGGCTTCGATCGTCAGGCCGGGGTCAACATCGGGCTCACCGTGCTCACTCGCGGCGAGTTCTCGCTCGTGCTCGCGGCGATGGCGACCGCGGCCGGGCTGGACTCGCGGGTCGCGCCGTTCGTCGCGGGCTACGTCCTCCTGCTGGCCGTGATCGGTCCAGTCGCGGTCATCCGCTCGGAGAAACTCACCTGGTTGCTACCGGCGAGTATTGTCCGAGGCTCGACCCGCCGCGACGAGCCGGTGAGGGCGACGTGACGAGGAGGCCTGGGTGACCGAACGGTTCGGCGGCTACCAGAACGAGATCTACCTGCAGGGGCTCGGCGGGACCTTCCCGCCGTGCTCCACCGACGCCACGAAGCTGGAGGAGTCGGCGAGGGAGATCCTCGAGCCAGGGCCGTTCTGGTACGTCGCGGGCTCGGCCGGTTCCGGCGCCACGGCCCGCGCCAACCGGGAGGCGTTCGACCGCTGGCGCCTCGTGCCCCGGATGCTCACCGGCGCCACCGAACGCGACCTGTCCACGACCGTCCTGGGCACGCCCGTTCCGGCGCCGGTGCTGCTGGCGCCGGTCGGCGTCCAGTCGATCGTGCACGAGGGAGCCGAACCGGCGGCCGCGCGCGCCGCGGCGTCGGTCGGCCTGCCGTACGTCATGTCGACGGCGTCGTCCACGAGCATCGAGGACGTCGCCGCGGCCAGTGGCGAGGGGTCGCGCTGGTTCCAGCTGTACTGGCCGACCGACAACGACGTCTGCGCGAGCATCCTGGCGCGGGCGAAGGCCGCGGGCTTCACCACGCTCGTGGTCACGCTCGACACCTGGACCCTCGCGTGGCGCCCGAACGACCTCGACCACGCGTACCTGCCGTTCATCAAGGGCGAGGGGCTCGGCGTCCCGCTGAGCGACCCGGTGTTCCGCGGCCTGCTGGAGAAGACGCCGGAAGAGGATCCGCCCACCGCGATCCTGCGGTGGATCTCGATGATCACCGGCAGCGATCTCACCTGGGACCGGCTGCCGTTCCTGCGCGAGCACTGGGATGGGCCGATCGTGCTCAAGGGCATCCAGCACCCCGACGACGCGCGCCGCGCCGTCGAGGCCGGGATGGACGGGATCGTCGTGTCCAACCACGGCGGCCGCCAGGTCGACGGCGCGGTCGCGTCGCTCGACGCGCTCCCGGAGATCGTGGCCGCGGTCGGCGACCGGCTGGAGATCCTGTTCGACTCCGGCATCCGCACCGGCGCCGACATCGCCAAGGCGCTCGCGCTCGGGGCCAAGGCCGTGCTGGTGGGGCGGCCATGGGTGTACGGCCTGGCGCACGCGGGGGAGGACGGCGTCCGGCACGTGCTGCGGAGCCTGCTCGCCGACCTCGACCTGACCATGGGCCTGTCCGGGCACCGGACCCTGGCCGACCTCACGCCGGCCTCGCTCACCCGCGTTTAGTCCTCTAGTTGCGGTAGTTCGCGCTGCCAACTACCGCAACTAGAGGACTAAACGCGAGGGGTGGTGGTGACGTGGGGGATATTCGGAGGCCCGGATCGTCACGCACGGCTATCCTGGTGCCGGTCATGGCTTCTCAACCTTCCCCGCTCGGCGCCCTGCGCGCTCGCCTGCCCGAACTCATGTCGCGCGACGAGCACCGCCTCCGGCGCCGGCTCGACGGTGCCCGGAAAGCGCGGAACACCGAGTCGATCGCCGCCCAGATCGAGGCCGACATCGAGGCCGCCGAGCTGCGGGTCACCCGCAGGCGCGACGCCGTCCCGAAGATCTCGTTCCCCGAAGAGCTGCCGGTCAGCCAGCGGAAGGACGAGATCGCCGAGGCCATCCGCGACCACCAGGTGGTGATCGTCGCGGGCGAGACCGGGTCCGGGAAGACGACCCAGCTGCCGAAGATCTGTCTCGAACTCGGCCGTGGTGTCCGGGGCCAGATCGGGCACACACAGCCGCGGCGGCTGGCCGCGCGCACGGTCGCCGATCGCATCGCCTCGGAGCTGAACACCGAGCTCGGCGAGGCCGTCGGCTACAAGGTCCGGTTCACCGACCACTCCGGCCAGGACACGCTGGTCAAGCTGATGACCGACGGCATCCTGCTCGCCGAGATCCAGACCGACCGGATGCTGCGCCAGTACGACACGCTGATCATCGACGAGGCGCACGAGCGCAGCCTCAACATCGACTTCATCCTCGGTTACGTCAAACAGCTCCTGCCACGCCGGCCCGACCTCAAGGTGATCATCACCTCGGCGACGATCGACCCGGAGCGGTTCTCCAAGCACTTCGACGACGCGCCGATCGTGGAGGTCTCCGGGCGGACGTATCCGGTCGAGGTCCGCTACCGGCCGATCATCGACCCGGACGACCCGGACGCGGATCAAGACCGGGACCAGACGCAGGCCATCTGCGACGCGGTCGACGAACTCCAGCACGAGGGCCCCGGTGACATCCTGGTGTTCCTCTCCGGCGAGCGGGAGATCCGCGACGCCGCGGACGCCCTGTCCAAACAGGACCTCAGGAACACCGAGATCCTGCCGCTGTACGCGCGGCTCTCTTCGTCGGACCAGCACCGGGTGTTCCAGCGGCACACCGGGCGCCGAGTCGTGCTCGCGACGAACGTCGCCGAGACCTCGCTGACCGTGCCGGGCATCAAGTACGTCGTCGACCCCGGCACCGCCCGGATCTCGCGCTACAGCCACCGCACCAAGGTGCAGCGGCTGCCGATCGAGCCGGTCTCCCAGGCGTCGGCGAACCAGCGCAAGGGCCGCTGCGGGCGGACGTCCGACGGTATCTGCATCCGGCTGTACTCCGAGGACGACTTCGACGCCCGGCCCGAGTTCACCGATCCGGAGATCCTCCGGACGAACCTCGCGTCGGTCATCCTGCAGATGACCTCGCTCGGCCTCGGCGACATCGCGGCGTTCCCGTTCGTGGAGCCGCCGGATCGCCGTCAGGTGACCGACGGTGTCCAGCTGCTGCAGGAACTCGGCGCGTTCGAGATGTCGGACGGCAAGAAGCTCACCGAGACCGGCCGCAAGCTCGCGCAGCTCCCGGTCGACCCGCGGATGGCGCGGATGGTGCTGGAGGCCTCTCGCAACGGCTGCGTCCGCGAAGTGATGATCATCGCCGCCGCACTGTCCATTCAGGACCCGCGCGAGCGCCCGGCGGAGAAGCAGCAGGCTGCGGACGAGCAGCACGCGCGGTTCGTGGACAAGACGTCCGACTTCCTCGCGTACCTGAACCTGTGGGAGTACGTCACCGAGCAGCAGAAGGCGTTGTCCACCGGCCAGTTCCGCCGGATGTGCCGCAACGAGTACCTGAACTACCTGCGCATCCGCGAATGGCAGGACATCTTCAGCCAGCTGCGTCAGCTGGCCAAACCGCTCGGTATCACCCTCGACACCTCCGGCCCGGCGGACCCGCAACGTGTGCACACGTCGCTGATCGCCGGGCTGCTGTCGCACGTGGGTCTCAAGGATCCGGCCAAGGGCGACTATCTCGGCGCGCGCGGGGCGCGGTTCTCCGTGTTCCCGGGTTCGGCGCTGTTCAAGAAGCAGCCGCGGTTCGTCATGTCGGCCGAACTGGTCGAGACGTCGCGGCTGTGGGGCCGGGTCAACGCGCGGATCGAGCCGGAATGGGTCGAGCCGCTCGCCGGGCACGTCGTGAAGCGGAACTACTCCGAGCCGCATTGGGAACGCAAGCAAGGCGCGGTGATGGCGAAGGAGAAGGTGACGCTGTACGGCGTCCCGCTCGTCGCCGATCGCCGGGTGAACTACGGCCGCGTCGATCCCGAGGTCAGCCGCGAGCTGTTCATCCGGCATGCGCTGGTCGAGGGCGACTGGGAGACCCGGCACCACTTCTTCCGCGAGAACCGCGCGCTGCTCGACGAGGTCGAGGACCTGGAGAACCGGGCCCGCCGCCGCGACATCCTGGTCGACGACGAGACGCTGTTCGAGTTCTACGACCAGCGCGTCCCGGCCGACGTCGTCTCCGCGAGGCATTTCGACAGCTGGTGGAAGAAGGCGCGCCACACCCAGCCCGACCTGCTGAGCTTCGAGAAGACGATGCTCATCAACGAGACCGCGGGCGGCGTGCGCGAGGCCGATTACCCTGATTTCTGGACGCAGGGCGGCCAGACCTTCAAGCTCACGTACCAGTTCGAGCCGGGTGCCGACGCCGACGGTGTCACCGTGCACATCCCGCTGCCGGTGCTGAACCAGGTCACTCCGGACGGTTTCGACTGGCAGGTCCCCGGCCTGCGCGAAGAGCTGGTGACGCAGCTGATCAAGTCGCTGCCCAAGGCGATCCGGCGCAACTTCGTGCCGGCGCCCGATCACGCGAAGCTGGTGTTGTCGCGGGTCGGTCCGGCCGACGGGCCGCTGCTGCACGTCGTCGCCGACGAGCTGGAAGCGTTGCGCGGGGTGGTGATCCCCGACGACGCCTGGCAGCTGTCGGCGGTCCCCGAACATCTGAAGGTGACGTTCCGCGTCGTCGACGTCCGCGGCAAGAAGGTGTCCGAGGGCAAGGACATCGAGGCGCTCAAACGGGACCTGAGCGGCCAGGTGCGCGCGACGATCTCCAAGGCCGCCGACAGCATCGAGCGCGAGGGGTTGACGGCGCCCGCGTTCGGCGAGCTGCCGAAGGTGTTCGCGAGCAAGCAGCGCGGGCACGACGTCAAGGCGTATCCGGCGCTGGTCGACGAAGGCGGATCCGTGGCGGTGCGGCTGCTGGACACGCCGGGCCAGCAGGAACAGTCGATGTGGGCGGGCACGCGGCGGATGCTGCGGCTGAACATCCCGTCGCCGATGAAGTTCATCACCCGCAACCTCGGCAACTCGTCGAAACTCGTGCTGAACCGGAATCCGCACGGCTCCGTGGCGGCACTGCTCGAAGACTGTGTGGACTGCGCGGTCGACAAGCTCGTCGCCGACAACGGCGGACCGCGCTGGGACGAGGCCGGCTTCGCGGTCCTGCTGGAGAAGGTGCGTGCCGGGCTCAACGCCGGAGTGCTCGACGTGCTGACCAACGTCGAGAAGATCCTGCGCGCCGCGAACGACGTCGAAACGCGGCTGGCCGACACACGCGGCCCGAAGGACTCGCTCGCGGACGTCCGCACGCAGCTGGACGGCTTGGTGCACAAGGGTTTCGTCACCGAAACCGGGCAGGACAGGCTGAAGCACGTCGTCCGGTACCTGCGAGGAATCGAGCGGCGGCTGGAGAAGCTCCCGACCGAGCCGACGCGCGACATCCAGCGCACCGGCGACATCGCGTGGCTCCGCAACGAGTACCAGGCGGCGCTGGACGCGCTGCCGCCGGGCACTTCCTCGCCCGCGCTGCGGGAGATCCGGTGGATGATCGAGGAACTTCGGGTGAGCTTCTTCGCCCAGACGCTCGGTACCGCCCACCCCGTCTCGCTCAAGCGCGTCATCAAGGCCCTGGACGACGCCGCCGCCTGACCCCGCGAGTTACGCCCTCCATCACGCGAGTTACGCCCCCAATCACGCGAGTTACGCCCCCAATCACGCGAGTTACGCCCCCAATCACGCGAGTTCGCCGCCTGATCACGCGTGTCGTCCGTTCAATCACGCGTGTCGTCCATCTGCACACGCGAGTTCGCCATCTGGTCACGTGTGTCCCGTCGCCTGGAAACGGGACTCGTGTGATCGAGGCCGGAACTTGCGTGATTGAGGGCGCAACTCGCGTGACTGGAGGCGTAACTCGCGTGATTGAGGGCGTAACTCACTTAGCGTCGGCGTAGGTGTCCACGGCGGCGATGTGCAGCGGGAACCGGACCGGGCAAGCGGGACCGAAGAGCATCCGCGCCGCCTCGGCCATGCTGTCCACAATGGACTGAGAGACCTCGTCGGCGAACTCGGCGGGGGTGTGCACCAGGACCTCGTCGTGCTGGAAGAACACCAGGTGCGCGGGCGAGGGGAGCCTGCTCCGCAGGGTCGCCAGCAGGACCGCGGTCATGTCCGCCGCGCTCGCCTGCACGACGAAGTTCCGGGTGAAGCGTCCCCAGTTGCGGGACGCCTGGCGTGCCTTCAGCTCGCCGGCCTCGTCCTCCGCGACGCCGCCGGTCAGCGCGCGCCAGGCCTCCGACGGCGCGGGCGACGTCCGGCCCAGCCGGGAGCGGACGCGTTCCCCGCGTTCCCCGGCCTGCGCGGCACGCTCCACATAGGACACCGCGTCGGGGAACCTGGTGCGCAGCAACGCCAGCAGTGGCCCGGCCTCCCCGGACGTGCCGCCGTACATCGCCGACAGCATCGCGATCTTCGCGCGGTCCCGGTCGTCCCTGTCGTCCCACGCGGGCACCGGCACCCGGCGCACGCCGGAGAACATCGCCTCGGCGAGGCTCGCGTACAGATCCGTGGCCGCGGCGACCTCGGCGAGCTTCCGGTCTCCGGACAACGCCGTCAGCACCCGCGGCTCCAGCTGGGCGGCGTCGGCGACCACCAGCTTCCAGCCCGGATCGGCCCGGACACAGGTCCGCAGGATCTTCGGGATCTGCAGCGCGCCCCCGCCCCGGCTCGCCCAGCGGCCCGAAACGACCCCGCCGACCACGTAATGCGGGCGGAACCGGCCGTCGTGCACCCACTCGTCGAGCCACGTCCAGCCGTTGGCCGAATGCAGCCGCGCGAGCTCCTTGTACTCCAGCAGCGGCGGGACGGCGGGGTGGTCGATGTCGCGCAGCAGGTACTTCCTGGCCGACGAGACCTCGATGCCCTCCCGGCCGAGCGCCCGCACGACGCTGGCCGGGGCGTCCGGGTTGACCGGCCGCCCGCCGAACGCGGCGCTGATCTTCGCCGCCAGCTCGACCAGCCGCTTCGGCCGGTGCCCGGCCGGGACGCGGGGGCCGAGCTGCTCGGCGAGCAGCGCCAAATGCAGATCCGCCCGCCATGGCAGCCCGTCGGCCGACATCTCCGCGGCCGCCAGCGCGCTCGCCGACTCCGCGGCGAAAAGCAACCGGAGCCGCTCCGGATGATCGGTCAGCGCGACCCGCTTCTCCTGCTCCGCCAGCACCCGGCGCGCCGCGTCGATCACCGTGACACCGGAGGGGAGACGCGGCCCCCGGGTCTCGAACAGCGTCGGCTGGTCGTCCTCGGCCCAGAGCGGCGGCTCATCGGCGGGCGCCTCCTGCCCGTCCGCCCTGGCCAGCGCGGCACGCAGACTCCGCGACTCCTGCGGGCGGCCTTCGTGGGCCAGGAGCAATCCCTCGGTCAACGCCAGGTCGTGACAGCGGCGCACCCGGACGCCCGCCTTGATCAGCGCCGGATACGCCCCTTCGACCGACGGGAACACCCAACGGGGTGAGTGTTCCGCCTCCAGGTCGCGTACTTCGCCGACGAACTCCGTGAGCTTCAGTCCGCGCCGCGGCGGCTGCCCGGAAAAAGCGATCGCGAAGTCGCCATCCTCCTCTTGACCTGCGATCGCCTGCACACTCACATTGTGGTGGTTCCCACCGACATTTCTGTCACCAGACGGTTAGTGCGCCTGCGCTATCGGTCGGCTACTGTCGAGTAGCAACCCATACCGCCGGTACGTGCCGGTGGCATGGTGTCTCGCCGCAGCAGCAACGGAGGTGCCCGGATGAGAAACCCCACCGGCCTCGCCACCCTGGTGGCGGGCAAGGTGACCGAGACCGTGCGCAGCATCGACGTGATGCGCCAAGCGGGCCTGCTCCCCATCCCGCGCGTCGACGAAGGCCTGCGTTCGCTGGTCATGGTGCGCAAATGGGGCCCGTTCGCCGGCGCGAACATGATCGCCGCCCGCCGGGACCCGACCGCGACCGGCATCATCGACGAGCTCGGGCCGCTGACCTTCAAGCAGCTCGACACCCAGTCGAACGCGCTGGCCAGGGCGTGGTCCGAACGCGGCCTCGGACCGGGTTCGGTGATCGCCGCGCTGTGCCGTGACCACCGCGGTCTCGTGCTGACGATGCTCGCCTCGGGCAAGCTCGGCGCCAAGCTGCTGCTGATGAACACCGGGTTCGCCAAACCGCAGCTCGCGGACGTCGCGAAGCGTGAAGGTGTCACAGCGCTCGTGTACGACCAGGAGTTCACCGCCCTGCTGGACGCCGTCGAGGGCGACGTCGACCATTACCTCGCGTGGGTCGATTCGGACACCGCCCGCCCGGACGGCGTCCCGGTCGTCGCCGAGCTGGTCGCCAGCACCGACGACCGCGCGTGGCCCGCGCCCGCCAAACCCGGCGGCTTCATCCTGCTGACCAGCGGGACCACCGGGACGCCGAAGGGCGCGCCGCGGCCGCACACCTCCGCGCTCGCTTCCGCCCAGTTCCTCGACCGCATCCCGCTGCGAACCGGCGAGGCGACCTACATGGGCGCGCCGCTGTTCCACGGCACCGGTTTGTCGCAGTTCATCCTGTCGTTCGCGCTCGGTTCGAAGGTCGTCATGCGGCGCAAGTTCGTGCCGGAGGAGACGTTGCGCGGCGTCGCGGAGAACCGCTGCACCACGCTGGTCCTCGTGCCGACGATGCTGCAGCGGATCGTCGACCTGCCCGAGGAGGTCCGCGCCAAGTACGACACGTCGTCCCTGCGGATCATCTTCGTCGCCGGTTCCGCGCTGTCCCCGGATCTGGGGAACCGGGCGACCGCCGCGTTCGGCGACGTCGTGCACAACCTCTACGGCTCCACCGAGGTGGCGGTCGCGACGGTCGCGACCCCCGAAGACTGGCGCAAGGCACCGGGCACGGTCGGCCGCGCGCCGGTGGGCTGCAAGGTCGCGCTGTACGACGAAAAGGGCGGCCGGATCACCGAGCCGCACGTCACCGGCCGGGTGTTCGTCGGCAGCGGGCTGAGCTTCCAGGGCTACACCGACGGGCGCAACAAGGAGATCATCGACGGGCTGCTCTCCAGCGGCGACGTCGGCCATTTCGACGAGGACGGCCTGCTGTTCATCGACGGCCGCGACGACGAGATGATCGTCTCCGGTGGTGAGAACGTCTTCCCGATCGAGGTCGAGAACCTCTTGGTCGAACGCGAGGACGTGCTCGAAGCGGCCGTGGTCGGGGTCGACGATCCCGAATTCGGGCAGCGGCTGAAGGCCTTCGTGGTGCGGGCCGAGAAGTCGGAGCTGGACGTCGACGGCGTGCGCGAGTACGTCAAGGCCAACCTCGCCCGGTACAAGGTGCCGCGCGAGGTGGAGTTCCTCGACGAGCTACCGCGCAACGCGACCGGGAAGGTGCTGCGCAACAAGCTCCACTGATGTGACGGCCTCGTGAGTGGTAAGGACGGTTCTAACCGTCCTTACCACTCACGAGGCGTTCAGTACTCCCAGTCGATGCCGAACACGCCGGGGCCGAAGTCGAGCGCCACGGCGTGGACGCCGTTGCCCTGATCCGGTTTGAGCTCCTTCCGGTCCCTCGGTCCCGCCGAGGCGCCGTGGGCGCTGTACTGCCAGCATTTCGCCGGCACGGTGCCCGGATCGAACCGGACCTCCAGCAGGTACTCGCGGACAGGACGCCGGAACTCGCGGTAGTGCGTGTTCCGGCATTCCGGGTACGGCGGCCCGGGGTTGGTCAGCGAGTACTCGATCAGGTGGGTCTCGCCGCGGTCGATGGGCCGGTCGAAGAGCAGTTCGGCCACGGTGAGCCCGTGCTCGTCGTCGACCTCGGCGCGGCCGACGTGACAGTTGCGCAGCGTGTTCAGCACCGGCGGCCCGGCCTCCGGATCACCCTGGGCGTAGACCAGCAGCCAGCGGTCCTGCCCGTCCGCGCCCGCCTGGAACACCGCCCGCGCGGTCACCGCGCGTTGCCCGCCGTCCTCGGCGATCTCGCACAGGTCGTGCAGGCCGACGAGTTTCAGCTGATGGTGTTGTTCGAGCGCGTTGGGCGCGCCGACCTTCTCCAGCAGCGCCTGGAGCGCTTCGAGCGGGAAGGTCAGCGGCTGCTCCGTGGTCGCCCGGCTGCGGCGGGACGACGCCCCACGCGGCCGCGGCGGCGGCAACAGGCTGAGCAGTGAACCGGCGGGGATCGCCAGTACCTCTTCGAGGACCCGGACCGCGGACAGCGAACTCTGCCGTTCCGGCTGACGTTTGCCCGATTGCCAGTAGCTCAGCGCGGTCACGCTCACCGACGCGCCGCGCGCGAGCAGCCGGGCTTGGATACGGTCGAGACTCAGGCCGCTGGTGGCGATGGCCGATCGCAACGCGGTGGCGAACGCGGTACGCGGTTGATCTTCATCGTCCGTGGTCACTCGGTCCGCCGCGCTCCCCGCCACCATATGCTGCCCGACCGCCCCCGTCTGCCGTTCCCTGACACCGCCCGGTTGATAACAACACGAATAACTTTAACAGTCTGAGGTAACGCTTCAGGGGCGCCTTCTGCCAGGCGAAAACGACTTTCCGGACGAGCGTCGTTAGTCCGAATGGCCTAGTACTGGTAACTGTGAATCATTGCCCGCCCACCTGGGCACCGGCTTGCATGGCTCTCAACAACGATCATCCTCCCGGGTGATCCGCACGGCGCGGCAGGAAGGGAACCAGTGAGCAAGTCCCGGAAGAACCTGAAGTCCCGAAAGACCCGTAGCGGCCTCGTGGCGGGAGTCGCCCTCGCCGGTGTGACCGCGGCGGTCGCCACCTTCGGCGCGGGCGCGGCCAACGCCGAGCAGCAGGGCGAGATCCGCGGCGCGGGCGCGGCCAACGCGGTCGGCGGCAGCTACATCGTCGTGCTCAAGCCCACCGCGGTCGGCCAGGGCATCGCCGCGGCGCACGAGATCACCGCGAACGTGGCCGCCAAGGCGCAGGGCCTCACCGGCCAGTACGGCACCACGCTGTCCCGCACGTTCGGCTCGGCGCTGAACGGCTTCTCGATCAAGGCCGACGAGGCCGCCGCGAAGCGTCTCGCCGCCGACCCGCAGGTCGCGTACGTCGTCCAGAACAAGACGTTCAAGATCAGCGAGACCCAGGACAACCCGCCGTCGTGGGGCTTGGACCGCGTCGACCAGGCCGACCTGCCGCTCGACAACAAGTACACCTACCCGACGAAGGCCGACAACGTCACCGCCTACGTCATCGACACCGGTGTCCGCGGCTCGCACAAGGACTTCGGTGACCGCGCGACCGGCGGCAAGGACTTCGTCGACAACGACGACACCCCCAACGACGAGCACGGTCACGGCACGCACGTCGCCGGCACCATCGGCGGCACGGACCACGGCCTGGCCAAGGGCGTGAAGATCGTCGGCGTCCGCGTGCTGGACGCCAACGGCAGCGGCACCACCGAGGGTGTCGTCGCCGGTGTCGACTGGGTCGCGGCGAACGCCAAGGGCCCGTCGGTCGCCAACATGAGCCTGGGCGGCGGCGCGGACGACGCCCTGGACGCGGCGGTCAAGGGTGCCATCGACAAGGGCGTGACCTTCGCGCTCGCGGCCGGCAACGAGTCCTCCGACGCCGGCACCACTTCGCCCGCCCGGGTGAAGGAGGCCATCACGGTGGCCGCCAGTGACAAGACCGACAAGCAGGCCAGCTTCTCGAACTACGGTTCGGTCGTCGACCTGTACGCCCCGGGTGTCGACATCACGTCGTCGTGGGCGACCGGTGACGACGCCACCAACACCATCAGCGGTACCTCGATGGCCGCGCCGCACGTCGCCGGTGCCGCCGCGCTGTACCTCTCGGCGAACCCGGAAGCCACCCCGGCCCAGGTCGCCGAAGGTCTGGTCGGCGCCGCCGCGGACGGCAAGATCAGCAACCCGACCGGTGGAACGGCGAACAAGCTGCTTCAGGTCAAGTAAGTCCCTCGTGGACCAGCTGCCCCCGGCGAACTCCAGGCGCCGGGGGCAGCCCCATGTCCGAGGGGCTTCCAGACTTGTTACCAACGGGTAAGCTCCACGTCATGGTCCTGCGGAAGAACATCCTGATCACCGGGGCGAGCTCCGGACTCGGCGAAGGAATGGCCAGGCAGTACGCCGCGAGAGGCCGCAACCTGGCGCTGGCCGCCCGCCGTGTCGACCGGCTCGAAACCCTCGCCGCGGAGCTCAAGAAGGCGTATCCCGGCATCACCGTGGTCACCCGGAAGCTGGACGTGAACGACCACGACCAGGTCTTCGCCGTCTTCGAGGAGTTCCGCGAGGAACTCGGCTCCCTCGATCGCGTGATCGTGAACGCGGGGCTCGGCAAGGGGCAGCGCATCGGCTCCGGCCGCTTCGATGCCAACCGCGAGACCCTCCAGACGAACTTCCTCGCCGCGGCCGCCCAGATCGAGGCCGCCGTCGGCATCTTCCGCAAGCAGAAGAACGGCCACCTGGTGGTCGTGTCCTCCTTCCTCGCGCTGCGTGGTGTGCCCGGCAACGCCACCGCGTACGCTGCTTCGAAAGCGGGAATCTCCTCGTTCGCCGAGGGCACCCGGATCGAGCTGCTGAAGACGCCGATCAAGGTCACCACGCTGCATCCCGGGTTCATCGAATCGGAGATGAACGAAGACATCTCGAAGCTTCCGGGTGCCGTCAGGGCGGAGCCGGGCGCGCAGGCGCTGGTGAAGGCGATCGAGTCCGAGACGGCGAAGGCGTTCGTGCCGACGTGGCCGTGGAGCGTGCTTTCGAAGCTCTTCCCCTTCGTTCCGGCGCCGTTGCTGAAGAAGTTCGGATGACGGTGGCCCCGGACAAGACCGTCGAGGTCCGCGGCGAGGACTCGTTCGACCCGGCCGCGGTGCACGCCTGGCTGGCCGCGCGGGTGCCCGGGCTCGGCGATGCGCCGCCCGAGGTCCGTCAGTTCCCCGGTGGCGCCTCGAATCTCACGTACCTGCTGACCTATCCGGATCGCGAGCTGATCCTGCGGCGCCCGCCGCTGGGGCACAAGGCCGCCTCCGCGCACGACATGCGCCGCGAGTTCCGGGTCCAGCAGGGATTGCGGCCCGTCTTCCCGTACGTGCCCGAAGTTCTCGCCTTGTGCGACGACGAAACCGTGCTCGGTGGCGACTTCTACGTGATGGAACGGCTCGAAGGCCTGATCCTGCGCGGAGATCTGCCCGCCGGTCTCGACCTCTCTCCCGACGGTGCGCGGGAGCTGTGCGGCAAGGTCGTCGACAGGCTGGTCGAACTGCACGCCGTCGACGTCGCGGCTGCCGGCCTGGCCGATCTCGGCAAGGGCGCCGGATACGTCGAGCGCCAGGTGCGCGGCTGGTCGGAGCGGTTTCTCAAGGCACGCACGGAGAACGTGCCCGACTGCGCCGAGGTGATGGCGTGGCTGAAGGAGAACCAGCCGTCCGAGGTCAAGATCTGCTTGATCCACAACGACTACCGACTCGACAACCTGGTGCTCGACGACGATCTCGGCATCGTCGGCGTGCTCGACTGGGAGATGGCCACCCTCGGCGATCCGCTGATGGAACTGGGCAGCACCCTGGCGTACTGGGTGCAGGACGACGATGACGACGTCATGAAGCTCAGCCGCCGTCAGCCGACGCACGTGCCGGGGATGTACACGCGTGAGGAATTCGTGCGACGGTACGCGGAGCGGTCCGGCCTCGAAATCGGCGACTGGACGTTTTACGAGGTGTACGGCCTCTTCCGGCTCGCGGTGGTGATCCAGCAGATCTACTACCGCTACCACGCGGGGCAGACGACCAATCCGGCGCTGAAGGATCTCTGGCAGTTCGTCGGCTACCTGGACGGCCGCTGCCGCCGGATCATCGCGAAAGGGCACGCGTGATGGGCGCGATCTACCTGGTCCGGCACGGGCAGGCGTCGTTCGGCGCGGAGAACTACGACCAGCTCTCGCCGCGCGGTTTCGAACAGTCCACTGTGGTCGGTGAGGAGCTGCTCAGGCGAGGTGTCGAGTTCACCCAGGCGCGAGCGGGTTCCCTGGCGCGCCAACGGGATACGGCCGCGACGGCGTTGAAGGTGCTCGGCTCCGGGATCGCCGTCGTCGAGGACGAGCGCTGGAACGAGTACGACCACGTCGACATCGCGAAGTATCACGCCGCCGGTGTCCAGCAGACCGATTCCCGGGCGTACCAGGCCGCTTTGGACGGTGCGCTGAACGCGTGGGTGTCGGCGGGAGAGTCGAGCCCGTGTGCCGAGACCTGGCCCCGGTTCCTGGATCGGGTCAAGGGCGCGCTGGCCGACGTCGTGGCGTCGCTGGGCAAGGGCGAGCACGCCGTCGTCTTCAGCTCCGGCGGGGTGATCGCGACGGTCTGCGGCGCGCTCATGGGCACGCCGGAAGCGGGGCTGCTGAAACTGAACCGGGTCACCGTGAACGCGGGCATCACCAAACTCGTGTCCGGCCGCGGCGGAGTGACCCTGTTGTCGTTCAACGAACATCCGCATTTCGAGGCGGAAGCCGCACAACTGCTCACTTATCGGTAGGAGACACGCGATGGCGTTCGGCGAGGTCACGGTCATCCCGGTCAACGGGCACGGTCCCGAGGACGTCGTGGTCGACGACCAGGGGCGGATCTACACCGGCGTCGACGACGGGCGGATCCTGCGCGTCACGCCGGACGGCAAGCGGATCGACGTCCTCGGTGACACCGGTGGCCGTCCGCTGGGCCTGGAGTTCTACGGCGAAGACCTCCTGATCTGCGACGCCAAGGCAGGCCTGCTCACCATGCCGCTCGCGGGTGGTCCGGTCACCACGCTGGCGACGTCGGCGGTGGGGCTCGACTTCGTGTTCTGCAACAACGCCGCCGTCGCGTCCGACGGCACGGTGTACTTCACCGACTCGTCGCGCCGCTTCGGCATCGAGAAATGGCGCGACGACCTGATCGAGCAGACCGGCGGCGGGCGGCTCCTGCGACGGACGCCGGACGGGAAGATCGAGCAGCTCGCGGACGGTTTCCAGTTCGCCAACGGGGTCGCGCTGCCGCCCGACGAGTCCTATGTGGCCGTCGCCGAGACCGGCGCCTACCGGGTCGCGCGCGTGTGGCTCACGGGCGACAAAGCGGGCACGCGGGACTACCTCGTCGATGATCTGTGGGGCTATCCCGACAACATCTCGACCGGCAGCGACGGGCTGATCTGGATCACCGTGGCGAGCCCGAAGGTGCCCGCGCTTTCGTTGGTGCAGAAGCTCCCCGCGCCGCTGCGGGCCGGGGTCCGGGCGCTGCCGACGGCGCTGCAGCCCGCACCCGCGCGGGAATGCGGGGTGCGGGGCGTGACTCCGGACGGGAAGCTCGTCCACGAACTGCGCGGGGAAATCGACGGATTCCACGTGCTCGTCGGCGTCCGCGAGCGGGCCGGGACCCTCTATTTCGGCTCGCTGGAGGACAACGCGATCGCGGTGACGTCAGTCTAGGCAGAACTCGTTGCCTTCGGGGTCGTTCATCACGATGAAGCCGAGGCTCAACGGCTGCTCGGGCTCGAAACGCTTCACTCGCGTCGCGCCCAGGGCGACGAGACGGTCGCATTCGGCTTCGAGCGCCGCCATGCGCTCGTCACCTTGCAACCCGGGAGCGGCGCGGATGTCGAGGTGAACGCGGTTCTTGGCGATCTTGTCCTCCGGGACCTGCTGGAAGAAGATCCTGGGCCCTTCGCCGTCCGGGTCTTCGAGGGCGGAGCGGGTGTTGCGCTGATCCTCGGGCACGCCGACACGCTCGAGGAACTCGTCCCATGCGTCCAGCGGGTCGGTGCCCTCGGGCACCTCGACCCCGGGAGGACCGGGGTGGACGTAGCCCAGGGCGTCGCGCCAGAAGGTCGACAGGGCTTTCGGGTCGAGGGCGTCGAAGCTGACCTGGAATTCGCGGCTCTTGCGGTTCATGGGAGAAGTCTGACATGCCTAGCGGACAGGATCGGTCCGCTATCTCTGGCAGAGTGGGTGACATGGAGGACGAGCGCGGAACGACCGAACGGGTGCTCACCCTGCTCGGGCTGTTGCAGCAGCGCGCGGTGTGGACCGGCCCGGAACTCGGCGAACGGCTCGGTGTCACCCCGCGCACGATCCGGCGCGACGTCGAACGGCTGCGCGCGCTCGGGTATCCGGTGCAGGCCAGCAACGGCGTCGGCGGCGGTTACCAACTCGGGCCCGGCCACGACATGCCGCCGCTGCTGCTCGACGACGAAGAGGCGATCGCCACCGCGGTCTCGCTGCTCGCCGGCGCGGGCAGCGGGGAAGCCGCGCTGAGAGCTCTGACCAAACTCGACCGGGTGCTGCCGACCAGACTGCGGCGCGAGGTGAGCGCGTTGTCCGGCTCGGTGGTGGCCTTCGACGGAAGCCGCGCGCCGATCGACCCGGACGTACTCATGACTCTGGCCCGCGCTTGCCGCGACGAGGTCGAAGCGGCGTTCGAGTATCCGTCTTCGGGTTCCACGGTGCGGCGGGTCGAGCCGTACCGTTTGGTGGCCTCGGGGCGGCGCTGGTATCTGCTCGCCTACGACCTCGACCGCGACGACTGGCGCACCTTCCGTGTCGACCGGATGGCCGAGGTTTCCGCCCGGTCGTGGCGTTTCCGCCCGCGCCCGGCACCCGATGCGGCGGCGTACGTGCAGGAGAACATCGCCAGCCGGGTCTACCGGCACCAGGCGCGGTTTTTGGTGCACGCGCCCGCTCCGGTCGTGCGTTCGCAGATCCCGGCGTCGGCCGCCGTGGTGCGGGAACGGGGGCGTTCGCGGTGCGAGGTGTTGAGCGGGGCCGGGGATCTCGACTTCCTGCTGATGCACGTGGTGGTGCTGGGGCACGCTTTCGAGGTAATCGAACCGGCGGAGCTGGGGGAGCGGTGCCGGGTGCTGGCCGATCGGTTGCTGGGCGCTGCTGGCCCCGTCTCGCATTTAGTCGACTAATTGCGGGGCTTTGCGTGACTGGACCGGTCACGGAGGTCCCCGCATTTAGTCGGCTAGTTGCGGGAGGGGGTGCGTGACTGGGCTGTTTGTGCGTGACCGTGTGGATTTCGGGTCATCTAACGCCCCAAAATCCACACGGTCGCGCTTCACTGGTCCGGTCGTGGCCGTGGGCCCCGCATTTAGTCGACTAGTTGCGAGGGTTCTGGGTGCTTGAAGCTCTCCGGTCCGGTCGTGACCGGGCGCCTCGCATTTAGTCGGCTGGTTGCGGGAGGGGGTGCGTGACTGGGCTGTTTGTGCGTGGCTGTGTGGATTTCGGGTCATCTAACGCCCCAAAATCCACACAGTCGGGCCTCACTGGTCCGGTCGTGGCCGTGGGCCTCGCATTTAGTCGACTAGTTGCGAGGGCTCTAGGTGCTTGAAGGTCCTTAGTCGACTAAATGCGGGAGAGGGCGTGAAGAGATCACCGGCCGGTCCACTGGGGCGAACGCCCAGCCGTCCAGGCCGCATAGAACTCCCCGTGATCCTTCGCCGTCATCAGCAAAGCCTGCGTGATCGCCTCCAGCTCGATGGAACTCCCCAGATCCATGTCGAGCTCACGCGTCAGCAGCACCTTCGTCGTGCTGTACGCCAGAGCCGGTCCATCGGCCAAGCGCCGAGCCAAAGCGGAAGCGGTGGAAGCCAAGTCGGCGTCGGGAACGACCTGGGAAGCCAGCCCGATGGCCTCGGCCCGGGCGGCGTCGATCTTGTCGCCCAGCATGAGCAGTTCGGTCGCCCGGCCCAGGCCCACCAGCCGCGGCAGCAGGTACGCCGAGCCCATATCCGCGCCGGCCAGGCCGACCTTCGTGAACAGGAAGGCGAACTTCGCCGACGACGCGAGCAGGCGGAAGTCGCTCGCCAGCGCGATCACCGAACCCGCGCCCGCCGCGACACCGTTCACCGCGGCGATCACCGGGATGGGGCACTCCCGCAGCGCCTTCACCACCGCGCCGGTCATCCGCGTGAACTCCAGCAGCTCCGCGGAGTCCATTTTCTGCAGTTCGCCGATGATCTCTTCGACGTCGCCGCCGGAGCAGAAACCACGTCCCTGACCGGTGATGACCAGCACCCTGACGTCGCCGCGGTGCGGCAGCTCGGCCAGCAGGTCGCGCAGGTCGGCGTAGCTGTCGAAGGTGAGCGCGTTCAGTTTTTCGGGGCGGTTCAGGGTGACCGTGGCGACGCCATCGTCCACAGTGAACTCGAAGTGCTCCCAGTCCGTCGTGATCGGCGGCGTGGCGCGGAACGGGCTCATGACTGGATCCCACCTCCATCGAGGACGAGTGTCTGTCCGTTGATCGCGGCGGCTTCGGGCGCCGCGAAGAAGGTCACCGCGTGGGCGACCTCGTCGGGTTCGAGCAGGCGGCCGAGCGGCGACGCGGCGGCGAGGGCGGCTTCCGCGCCGGCCTCGTCGCGGCCGGTCCGTTCCTGGATCCGGGCGACGGAGGCGGCCGTCATGTCCGTGCGCACGAAGGCCGGGCAGACGGCGTTCGCGGTGACGCCGGTGCCCGCCAGTTCCGCGGCGGTGGCCCGCATCAGGCCGACGGCGGCGTGCTTCGACGCGGTGTACCCGGCCGTATAGCGGTAGCCGATATGCGACGCCGTCGAGGCGACGGTGACGATCCGGCCGGTGTCGCGCGACCGCATCCCGGGCAGAACCGCCCGTGTGCAGAGGAAAGCGCCGGTCGCGTTGACCTCGATCTGCGTGCGCCACTGCTCCAGCGACGTCTTCGCCAGCGGCGCGCTCGCTGAGATCCCGGCGTTGTTCACCAGCACGTCCACCGGGCCGAGTTCGTCGAAATACCGCGCGACGGCGGCTTCGTCGGTGACGTCGCAGTCGGCCCGGCCGGGCGCGTGCACCTTGTCCCCGGCGGCCCGGAACCGCGCGGCGATGGCCGCGCCGATCCCGCGGGTCCCGCCGGTGACGACGACGATCCTGCTCACTCTGCCTCCACCCGGCGCAGCGCGCGCCGATCGAGTTTTCCGTTGGCGGTGCGGGGGAGTTCGGTCACGAACACCACCTCGCGCGGGTATTTGTGCTTCGCCAGGTGGGCGCGCGCGTGGTCTTTCAGTTCCTCGGCCGTCGCGGAAGCGCCCTCGGCCAGGACGACGCACGCCCGCGGGACGACCAGGCCGTCGACCGTCACGCCCAGCACCGCGCAGTCGACGACGGCGGGATGACCGATGAGGCAGTCTTCGATCTCGCTCGGTGCGACGAACACACCCGACACCTTCAGCAGGTCGTCGGCGCGGCCGTGGTGATGGAAGTATCCGTCGCCGTCGCGGCTGAACAGGTCGCCGGTGCGCAGAGTGTCGCCGTGGAACGTCCGCGCCGTCTTTTCCGCGTCGCCGTGGTACTCGCGCGCGATGGTCGGGCCGGTGACCTCCAGGGTGCCGATCTCCCCATCCGGTAAGGGATCACCGCTCTCGTCCAGCACGCGCGCGGTGTAGCCGGGGACTTCGCGGCCGAGGCTGCCGACCCGCTGCGCGCCGGGCACATTCGACAGATAGATGTGGTACGCCTCCGACGAACCGATCCCGTCGATCACCGGGACCCCGAACGTGTGGTCCCACTTGCGATGCAGCTCCGACGGCAAAGCCTCGCCCGCCGACGTCGCGAGCCGCAGCGAGCTCATGTCCACAGTAGACGCCGCCGGATGGGCGATCATCGCGCTCATCATGGTCGGCACGTTGACCAGGATCGTCGGCCGGTAGCGCTCGATCAGCGAGAACAGCAGGTCAGCGGTGCTGCGCTCCGGGAAGACGATCCCGGACGCGCCGACGCCGAACGGGAACAAGGCGGTCAGATCACGCGCGTAGCCGAAGAACAGCTTCGGCACGGCCAGCACGCGGTCGTCCTCGCGGAGGCCGAGCACTCCGAGCGCGTACCGGTCGAAGCTCTCGAGCACGCTGCGTGCCGGGTGCACGCACGCCTTGGGTGAACCGGTGCTCCCGGTGGTGAACTTCCAGATCGCGACGTCGTCCAGGGTGGTCGGCGCGGCTTCCAGTTCGTCCGATGCCGCGGCGATCAGCGTGGAGAACGAGTGCTCGCCGGGCAGTGGCTCGACGTCGCCGACGACCAGCAGGTTCCGCGCACCGGCTTCCCGTAGCGCGGGCACCGTCGAGCCGTCCGCGATGACGACGACGGCCTCCGTGTAATCCAGGTAGTACGCGTAATCCTTCGGCTGGAGGAAGGAATAGACCTCGGCGGTGACCGCGCCGATCTTCTGCGCCGCGTACCAGACGGCCACGAACTCGATGCCGTCGTTGAGCGCCAGCAGGACCCGCTGTCCACTTCGGACACCCAGCTGGCGCAACACGTTCCCCGCGCGGTTCACCCGTGCCGCCAGATCCGCGTAGGTGACCTCTTCGTCGCCGCACAGCAACGCCGTCCGCTCGCCGGGGAGGCGGTCGACGAAATGGGTCGCCAGGTTGAAGCTCATACCAGTTCTCGGATCGCTTCGACCAGGATGTCGGTGAGCACCGAGAAGGTCTTCTCGCCTTCTTCGGCGGTCGCCCGGGCGGGGCTTCCGCAGTAGGCCTCCGTCATCCCGGCCGAGCCGAAGTCCGTGATGGTGGTGCGCGCCAGGTCGACGTGGACCGGGGGAAGGTCACGCTGGACGGCGGCGTCGACGAGGTCCGGCCGGTCGGCGAGCACCAGTGACGTCTCGTACTGCCCGGCATGACATTCGCCGGACCGGAACTCGTCGGTGAGCCGTTCGGCGTACCGGCGGCGGACCAGGTCGACGAAGCCGACGCCCGCCGACTCGGCCACGCGCCGCAGCACCGTCAGATGTGCCGGTTCGAAGTGGTTGTTGACCAGCAGGATCCGGGTGAGTCCTTGCTCGATGAGCGCGCCGCAGATCTCGGTCAGCAGCGCGTACAGGGTCTCCTCGCCGATCGAGACGCCCCCCGCGAACCCGGCGGCGAGCCGCGTCACCCCGTACGGCACCTCGGGCAGGATCAGCACCCGGACCCCGGGATCACCCGCCAGCCGCGCGGCGGCGCGTTCGCACATCCCGCGTGAGATCAGGGGATCGGTGCCCAGCGGCGCGTGCGGTCCATGCGGCTCGACGGCGCCCACCGGCAACAGCAGCACGGGAACGCGCGCGTCGGACGCGAGCGCGGCGACCTGATGTGAGCTCAACTCCGCGAAGTACGTCACCCGAGTCAAGCTACACCGCAGCGGCCTGAGGTGTATAGAGTTGCTCGTATGCCCGAACCGGCCGCGCCCCACGGCGACCCAGGTCCCCAGGAACTGGTGATGACGCTGCTCGGCACCTACGTGTCGCCGCGCGAGAGCCGCCGTATCTGGTCCGGCGGCCTGGTCGGCGTGCTCGCCGGGCTCGGCTTCTCCGACGGCGCCGCGCGGATCGCGCTGGCCAGGCTCGCCCGCCGAGACCTGCTCGCGCGGCACAAGGCGGGCAGGCTCGTCCACTACTCGCTGACCCGCCGCACGATCGCGCTCCTGGAGGACGGCGACCGGCGGATCTTCTCGCTCGGCAGGCGCGAACGCGAGGTCGGGGAGTGGACAGTGCTGTGGCAGAGCATCCCGGAGAGCCGTCGCCAGGCCAGAGAACGGCTGGTGCGGCGCCTGCGCTTCCTCGGTTTCGGTCCCGTTCAGGACGGCACGTGGATCGCCCCGCACGACCGGGAGGCCGAGGTGCTCGCCCTGCTGGCCGAGCTGGACGTCTCCGAACACGCCGGGCTGATGCTCGGGAAGCCGTCGGCGGGGCTCGACGTCCGGCGTTTCGCCGCGCGGGCGTGGAACCTCGACGGGCTCGCCGCGCGCTACGCCGCGTTCGTCCGGGATTTCGGCGGGTATCCGGGTGATCTGCCCGACGCCGAGGCGTTCCGGGTCCGGACCTGGCTGACGCACACGTTCCGCGCCTTCCCGTCACTCGATCCGGAGCTCCCGGTCGGGCTGGTGCCCGCTCCGCCGAGCCGGGCCGCCGCGGTGGACCTGTTCCACGATCTCTATCACGCGCTCGCCCCGGCGGCGCAACGCCATTTCGACGAGGTGACAGAAAAATGAACGACACTCAGGCCGCATTGAGTTACACATCCTACCTTTCGCTGGACGAATTGCTGGACGCTCAGCATCCGCGATCCGACGAGCACGACGAATTGCTCTTCATCGTGATCCACCAAGTGTATGAACTTTGGTTCAAACAAGTTCTCCACGAGGCGCTTTACCTGCAGGAGCAACTCGAAGCGGGTAACACCGCTCACGCCGTCCGCACTTTGAGGCGAATCCTGACTATCTTCAAGGTGGTGGTCGCGCAGATCGATGTGCTCGAGACGATGACTCCGAGCCAGTTCACCAGTTTCCGTGCGCGACTCGACGCTTCGAGCGGGTTCCAGTCGGCCCAGTTCCGTGTTCTGGAGGCCGTCCTCGGCCGCCGGGACGAGCGGGTGTTCGCGCATTACCCCGAAGGCGGTGACCAGCGTGCCCAGATCGCGGACGCGATGGCACGGCCGTCGCTCTTCGACTCCTTCGTCACCTACCTCGCGGTGAAGGGGTACGACGTCCCGACCGGGCGCGATGTCACCAAGCCACTCGAACCCTCTCCGGCGCTCCAAGAAATTCTGTTGCGGGTCTACCGCGACGACACCGGGCCGTCCGTCGTGGCGGAGCACCTGGTCGACCTGGACGAAGGGATGCAGGAGTGGCGGTATCGGCACGTGAAGATGGTCGAGCGGACCATCGGAGACAAGACCGGGACGGGGGGTTCGTCGGGAGCGCACTATCTGCGTACGACGCTTTTCTCCCCGATGTTCCCGGATCTCTGGGCTGTGCGGAGCAGGCTTTGACGAACCTCGACGAACTCCGCCGCGACCCCAACGCGCTCGCGGCGCACTACACGGAATTCGGTGTGGCGGACCGGATGCTGCTGACCGGGCACTCGCACCAGGCCTGGCCGGACGTCGCGCGCGAAGGCCTCCTCGAAGCGTTCGCCGACGCCGCCGAAGAGGTCGACACCAAGTGGGCGCGGGCCTTCGCCAAGGCGGACGAGATGCGGGCAGGGTTCCGGACGCTGCTCGGTGACCCGCGCGGCGACATCGCGCTCGGCGCCAGCACCCACGATTTGGTGATCCGGTTCCTCTCGGCGATGGACCTGCCGCGCCGTCCGCGGCTGGTCACCACCGACGGCGAGTTCCACACGCTCCGCCGTCAGCTGGGCAGGCTGGCCGAAGAGGGAGTCGAGGTGGTCCGCGTCCCCTCGGCGCCGGTCGGCACGCTGGCCGAACGCGTCGCGGCCGAGGTCACCGAAGACACCGCCGCCGTGCTCGTCTCGGCGGTCCTGTTCGAGACCTCCCGCCTCGTGCCGGGCCTCGCGCATCTCGCCGACGTCTGCCTCGCGAAGTCGGTGAACCTCGTCGTCGACGCCTACCACGCGCTCGGCGTCGTCCCGTTCTCGCTGCACGACCTCGGGCTCACCAACGCCTGGGTGCTCGGCGGCGGCTACAAGTACCTCCAGCTCGGCGAGGGCAACTGCTTCCTGCGGATGCCCGCGCACGCGCAGGAACTGCGGCCGGTCGTCACCGGCTGGTACGCCGAGTTCGGCGCGCTCGCGGACGAGCGCCGTCCCGGCCAGACCGCCTACGCGTCGGGATCGGACCGGTTCGCCGGAGCGACTTACGACCCGACGAGCCACTACCGTGGCGCCCGCGTCTTCCGGTTCTTCGCCGAGCACGGGCTCACGCCCGAGTTCCTGCGGGAAGTGTCGAGGCACCAGGTGGGCCACCTCGCCGAAGGCTTCGACAAGCTCGGCTTGCCCGAGGACGTCGTCACCCGGGACCGGGAGACTCCGCTGGACCGGATCGGCGGGTTCCTTTCGCTGAAGTGCGCCGACGCCGGAGCGTTGCAGGCCGCCCTCGACGAACGCGGCGTCCGGACCGACAGCCGCGGCGCGTACCTCAGGTTCGGGCCGGCGCCGTATCTGTCCGACCGGCAGCTCGACTCCGCGCTCCACATCCTCAAAGAGGTCGTCGACGGCTGAGACGGCCCGCCCCCGGCTTGGCGAACGGACCGGGGCGATCTAGGTTTGCGATGTGGCACCGTCGCCGCCGGACGACCTTCGTCGGGGACTGTGCCTTGTTGCAGGAACTTCGCACGTGAGCCACGAGCAGCGTGCACTCCAGGACAAGGAGTCACCACAGTGACCGAAGTGTTCGGCCAGGGAACCGGCCATGAACAGGTCGTCTTCTGCCAGGACCAGGCCACCGGCCTGAAGGCCATCATCGGGATCTATTCGACGGCGCTCGGGCCGTCGCTGGGCGGGACCCGGTTCTACCCCTACGAATCCGAGGACGCGGCCCTCGCGGACGTCCTCGCGCTGTCGAAGGGGATGGCCTACAAGAACGCGCTCGCCGGGCTCGACCTCGGCGGCGGCAAGGCCGTCATCATCGGCGACCCCCAGAAGCACAAGACCGAAGCGCTCCTTCGCGTCTTCGGCCGGTTCGTCCAGACGCTGGGCGGCCGCTACATCACCGCCTGCGACGTGGGCACCTACGTGCAGGACATGGACATCGTCGCCCGGGAATCGGAGTTCGTCACGGGCCGCTCGCCGGAGAACGGCGGCGCGGGCGATTCCTCGGTGCTCACCGCTTTCGGTACCTATCAGGGCATGCGTGCCTCCGCGGACGCCGTCTGGGGCGTCCCGGACCTCGCGGGCCGCAAGGTCGGCGTCGCCGGGGTCGGCAAGGTCGGGCACATCCTGGTCGGGCACCTGATCGAGGCCGGCGCGCAGGTGGTCATCACCGACGTCTCGCCCGCGGCGATCGAACGCACCCGCGCGGCGTACCCCGCCGTCGAGGTCGTCGAAGACCTCGACACGCTGATCCGCACCGAGCTCGACGTCTTCGCGCCGTGCGCGCTGGGCGGGGTGCTGACCGACGAGACCGTCGGGCTGCTCCGGTCCAAGATCGTCTGCGGCGCGGCCAACAACCAGCTCGCGCATCCGGGCGTCGGCAAGCAGCTCGACGACCGCGACATCCTCTTCGCGCCGGACTACCTGGTCAACGCCGGTGGCGTGATCCAGGTGGACGACGAGCGGCACGGTTTCGACTTCGCGCGCGCCAAGCGCAAGACGACGGCCATCTTCGACACCACCAAGGCGGTTTTCGCGCTGGCCAAGGCCGACGGGGTGCCGCCGGCGACGGCGGCCGACCGGCTGGCCGAGCGCCGGATGGCCGAGGTCGGCGGACTGCGGTCGATTCTGACGGTGTAGCTCGCCTGAGCGCCATGAACGGTCCGTTCCTTGCGAAATTCGCAAGGAACGGACCGTTCATGGCACGTGGTTCGATGCCGGTCCGCGATACGGCGTCGGCCCGCGAGCCTGCCCCGTACCGCCACCGGCCTCCATGACGCGAAAGCCACTTTCAGGACACCAGATGTCCCGAAAGTGGCTTTCGCGTCATGCTCGTCCGGCGGGCGCCGGAAGCGTGCGGCCTCAGCCGCTCTTGCGACGGAAGGTGCGCTTGTTCGCGGCCGGACCGTGCGCGTGCAGGTTCTTCCCGCCGCCGTTCTCGTGCGAGGAGCCCGAGCGGGCCTGGGCCTGCTTGCGCTCCAGGGCCTCGCGGAACTTGCGCTTCGTGTCGTCCTCTTCGCCATCCGCTGGGGACGGTGCCGGTTCAGTCATTGCTACCTCCGAGGTGACGACGTGTGACCATCTCACCCTGTCAGGAACCGATCGGCTTGGCGAGTCGATTTACGTCACCTGGGCGGCGTGGGCAGCCGGACCGGGCCGCCGAACCGGACCCGGTTCCGTAGCAGCGGCCGCCAGCAGTGGTCGCACAGCAGGATCGGCTTCAGCCGGTTGCCGCAGTCCACGTGGTCGAGCGTGATGTCCGGCTCCTGGCCAGGGACCTCGAAACCCCGTGACCACTCGGCGATGAAGGCCAGCGCGGGGAAGAACGCGAGCCCTTTCGCCGTCAGCCGGTAGTCGTGGGCGTCGGTGCGGGTCTTCGCGGTCCCGGTCCGCAGCACGCCGACGTCCACGAGCTTCGACAGGCGCCCCGAAAGCACGCTCGGCCCGATGCCGAGTTCGCGTTCGAACTCCGAGAAATGCCGTGCCCCGAGCAGCGCGCTCACCACGAGCCCGGTCGACCACCGGTCACCGAGGAGCTCCATGGTGTCCGGGAAGAACATCAGCGGGTCGCCCGCGAGGGAGTCGGCGTCCTTGCGGCGAAAGCGTTTCGACGCGGTCGCCTCGACGACGCCGGTGTCGTCGAGCCGTCGCGCGCGGACGTCGCGGGCGTCGACCCGCCGTTCGCAGGAGGCGCAGCCCAGTGGTGCCGAGGTGGCCAGCTCGCAGTCGAGGTGGATCAGCGTCGGCAGCACGGCGCGCCGTCCCTCGACCCATTCCCGTTCCCACGCCCAGATCGAGATCAGCAGCGGCCATAGTTCGAGGCCGCGTTCGGTGAGCCGGTACTCGTGCCGGGTGCGGCGCGCGTCCCGGTACGGCGTGCGGACGAGCACGTCCGCGTCGACCATCGCGCGCAGCCGCCCGGACAACGCGGTGGGGGAGATCCCGAGCCGTAGCCGGAGTTCTTCGTACCGGCGGAAGCGCAGGAAAAGGCTCTGCAGGATCAGCAACGTCCACTGATCGCCGAGCAGTTCGAGCGCGTGGCGCAGTGGATCGCCCGCCGGCCTGACGCGGTGCGCCGTCGCCTCTGTCACGTGGTTCCTTCCGAGGAGTGTCGCGGTCAGCGTACCCCTGACTACAGCAGTAGAAGCCTATTGACACCTGACTACAGCAATCGTAGTGTCTCGGCCATGGCGAGCACCTCTGAGCAACCGGTGCTGGTGGCAGCCCCCACCGGCGAATCCGAGGTCAACCCGTATCTGCTGGGCGTCTACGCCCCGGTCGAGACGGAAATCGACGCGAGCGATCTCGAGGTCGTCGGCGAGATCCCGGCGGACCTGAACGGCGTGTACCTGCGCAACGGGCCCAATCCCCGGTTCGAGCCGCAAGGGCGCTATCACTGGTTCGACGGCGACGGCATGATCCACGCCGTCCACCTGGAGAACGGCAAGGCCCGCTACCGCAACCGCTGGGTGCGGACCAAGGCCTTCGAGGCCGAATCCGAAGCGGGCAAGGCGCTCTGGAAGGGCGTCATGGAGTCGCCCAAGGGCAACCCGTTCGGCAACACGCACGGCCTGAACGTCAAGGACAGCGCCAACACCGACCTGATCTTCCATCGTGGCAAGGTGCTCTCCACCTGGTACCTGTGCGGCACGCCGTACGCGGTCGACCCGCTGTCGCTGGAGACACTGGGCGCCGAGGACTTCCTCGGCACACTGGTCGGCGACATGATGGCCCATCCGAAGGTCGACGAACGCACCGGCGAGATGTTCTGGTTCGACTACGGGCCGCGGCCGCCGTACCTGCGTTACGGCGTGATCAGCGCGGACGGCAAGGTCGCGAGCACGACCGAGATCGAGCTTCCCGGCCCGCGCCTGCCGCACGACATGGCGATCACCGAGAACTACGCGATCCTGATGGATCTGCCACTGGTCCAGGATATGGAGGCGGCCCGCAACGGACGGCACAAGCTGCTGTTCGACCGTTCACTGCCGAGCCGGTTCGGGGTGTTGCCACGCTACGGTGACGGTAGCCAGATCCGCTGGTTCGAAGCCAGTCCCTGCTACATCTACCACGTCGTCAATTCTTGGGAGCAGGGCGAGGAGATCGTCCTCGACGTCTGTCGCGTGCAACGGCCGCGACCGCGTGCTGACGCGCACACCCCGCTCGCCAAGATGCTGTCGTACCTGCGGCTGGACGCTTCGCTGCACCGCTACCGGTTCAACCTGCGGACCGGGCAGTGCCTGGAGAACCAGCTCGACGACGACAACACCGAATTTCCGTCCGTCGACTCGAGGGTGGTCGGCGGCCGGAATCGCTTCTCCTACGCGGTGCACATCTCGCCGGATTCGACGCTCAAGTTCGACGGCCTGGTGTGTTACGACAATCGTGCCGGCGCCAAGACCGAACACCGTTTCGGTCCGGGCCGGTGGGGCAGTGAGGCGCCGTTCGCACCCCGCGACGGCGCGGCCGCCGGTTCCGACGACGGCTATCTGGTGACCTTCGTCCAGGACGAGCGTGAGGGGCGCTCGGAGCTGGACGTCTTCGACGCCGCCGATCTCGCTGCCGGACCCGTGGCCAGGGTCCTGTTGCCCCAGCGTGTCCCGCTCGGTTTTCACGCGACCTGGGTCCGGGCGGACCAGCTGGAACCTTCCCGTAGCCGATGATCCCCTTCGTGCCCGCCCACCGGAGGGGTGTGGGCAGGCGCAGGGCCGGAAAGCCGGTCCCGAGTCGCCCCTTCCAGGGGGTGGGGCGACTCGGGCCCGGTCGCCGCCACCGAACGCCGTACCGCTCCCGCCAGTGAGCCGGCCACGGTCGCGGCGGCGAAAACCACCGCGGCCACCCCGGTTTCGGCGGTGAACCGCAGCTCGCCCACCGAGCCGACGGCGAATCCCGAATGGACACCCCAGGCGATCAGCGCCGTCCCGGCGGTGGCGGTCGCGCTCGTCGCGACACCGGTGGCCAGTACGACCAAACCCAAGGCCAGCAAGGAAATGACGTGATGCCGCGCCGCGCCGAGAAGCCCGGCCGCCGACGCCGCGACGACGACGGAGACACAACCGAACGGGAAGCCGAAACACTCGGGTTTCCTCATCCGTCCAGGGAACACCACGTCATCGGGCAGACCGCCGGCGTGAACGGCTTTCCTACGCCACCGCCGGGATTCTTGACGGGATGCTGACCCTCAGGCCCGGCGCGCGTGCGCGATGATCGCGTCGGCGATCGCGGGCCACAGCTGCCGCGGCAGTTCGTGGCCCATCCCGGGGAACAGCAGCAGCTCGGCGTCCGGGATCGCCTCCGCGGTCGCCTTCCCGCCGCTGACGTTGATCAGCGGATCGCTCTCGCCGTGGATGACGAGCGTCGGCACGCGGACCTCGCGCAGTTTCGCCGTGCGGTCGCCCGAAGCGACGATGGCGGCGGCCTGCCGCAACGCCCCCGCGGGGTGATTCGCCCGGTCGTAGTTCCGGGTGGCCTTCATCCGCAGGAATTCCTCGTCGGACGGGTGACCGGGCGAACCGACGAGCTTGAACCACTCGACACCGTCTTCGATCGCCTGCTCCCGGGTGGCGGCCGGGGGCCGCGTCAGCCCGGCGAGCGCGGCGGGCTCGGGATGCCCGACGGAGGGATCCCCGGTGGTCGACATGATCGACGTGAGGCTGAGCAGCCGTCCCGGTGAGTCGATCGCGAGCTGTTGCACGATCATCCCGCCCATCGACGCGCCGACGACGTGCGCGCGGCCGAACCCGAGCGCGTCGAACAAGCCGGTGACGTCGGCGGCGAGATCGGACAGCAGGTAAGGCGCGGTGGCGGGGTCGCCCGCGGCGAGCGCGGCCAGATCCGGCGTGGGGAGATCGTCCAGATAGGACGAAAGGCCGACGTCGCGGTTGTCGAACCGGACGACGTGGAACCCGCCGGCGGCGAGCAGTTCGCAGAAACCGACCTCCCACGTCACCATCTGGGCGCCGAGGCCCATCACCAGGACGAGGGGCGGATCCGCGGGGGAGCCGAAGGTGTCGTACTCGAGTTCGAGGCCGTTCACACGCGCGCGGGGCATGGCACGATCCTGCCGGACGCCCCCGTGGGCGACCAGCCGAATGCGGATACGGTAGCCCGCATGCCGACTTTCCCCGAAGACGCGGGTCCCCGCCCCAGGTCCCGCGCGGCTTCCGGACGGCCGGCCGTCACCAGTGATCGGATCGTCGACGCCGCGCTGGAGCTGTCGGCCGAATCGGGCCTGGAGAACTGGACGCTGCGGCAGCTCGCCGCCGCCGTCGACGCCTACCCCGCGGTCGTCTACCACCACGTCGGCGACCGGGACACCGTCGTCGTCGCGGTGCTCGACCGGGTGGTCGGCGAACTGACCCTGCCCGACGAAACCCTGCCGTGGCGTGCGTGGTTCGACGAGTTCCTGCCGACCGTGCGGAAGGTGCTGCGCCGCTATCCCGGTGCGGCGCGGCGGCTGGCCCTGTTCGGGCCGTCGGTCGCCGCCGCGGTGCCGACCATGAACACCGGTATCGGCCGTCTGCTCGCGGCCGGCTTCGGCGCCGAGTCGCCGTTCGCGTACAACCTGCTGCTCGCCACCGCCTGCCAGTTCGTCGCGATGGAGGACGACCGTGAGAGCGCGATGGCGCTGCAGCTCGACCGCTGCGAGGGTTACGCGTCGTATCGCACGCGGGAGGACCTGCCGGGGATGGCGGCGCTGGGCGAGTCGGTCGCGGCGCTGGTCGCGGACCCCGACCTCGCGGCCGGTTACTACGAGCGTCTCTACGATTACGCGGTGCAGCGCTGCCTCGACGGACTGGAGCTCAGGCTCACCCAGTTGAACGGACTCGGAAGTTTGACAGAGCCGTGACAGCGAATCGGCGTAGTGTGGAGGAATACCGGTGCTCGTCACCGGTCCCGAAGCCCCTGGCACCAACCTCCCCCTCGAGGTGCCGGGGGCTTCTCCCCTGAATGACGGCCCGGTCGCGTGTCGATCGGGACTCACGAGCCGAGCAACGGCGCCGCACTCGCGTGCTCGACGGCGTAACTCGCGTGATCAGCGGCGTAACTCGCGTGATCAGCGGCGTAACTCACGAGTGTCGCTTCCAGACACGCGAGTTACGTGCCTGATCACGCGAGTTACGCCTTGACGCACGCCGCGCACTCAGCGTTCACGGACTTCGGTACTCGGTACCGCCTCAGCCGCGCTGGATCTCCGGAAAGACCTCACCGACCAGCGTGACCAGTGACTTGCTGAGCAGCGTGTGTACCTGCGCGCGATCGAGCGAGCCGCGCACGAGCCATTCGCGGCCCGCCGCCTTGACCATCCCGCCGAACGCGCGGACCAGCGCGTTCAGCTCAGGCCCGTGTTCGCTCTCGCGGGAGAGCCCGACCGCTTCGAGGACCCGGTCCGCCGATTCGCGATCGGCCTCCTCCAGGATCCGTTCGACTTCGAGGTCGCGGCCGATGCCCTCCGGCGCGATCGCCGCCAGCCACATCTTCTCCTGGCTGGTGACCATGTCGAGGAACCAGTCGATGGCGACGTCGGCACGCAGTTCGAGCGGCCCTTCCGGCAGGATCTCGACCGCGAGCCGCGGCACGGTCAGCGCGCGCCGGATGATCTCCAGGTAGAGCTCGCGTTTGGTGCCGAAATAGTGGTTGATCAGCCCCCTGGCGACCCCGGCCTCGGCCGCGATGTCCGAAGTGGACACTTCCGAGTACGGTCGGTCGGAGAAAAGGCGGGCCGCGCAGGCGAAGATCTGCTCCTTGCGCTCGTCCGGTTCCAGTCTCCGCCATCTCGGCGCCGGCTCGGTGGTCATGCGGACAATCTTCCCACGATCGATTCAGCCCGGCCGGACAACGGCACTCTTTCTGTGACATCGAAAAGCAAAGTGTCAGTTAATCCGGCGTGTACCGTCTGTTGGCCCGCTGGTCTTTACCGTCTTCACTCAGGTGGCATGCCGTGCGCGCTGTCGGGGCGCGTTTGCCTCCTACCGGCCCGGCCTGGCGAGTAACCCCCCCTAGCTCGCCAGGCCCGGGCCTTCTTCCGGCGGTGGGGGAGGTTCGGCCGGCAGCAGCAGCGTGAACGTCGTCGGCGACGGGCTGGTCAGCCGCAGCCGCCCGCCCTCCGCCTCGGCCAGGCTCCGCGCCAGCCGCAGCCCGATCCCGTTGCCTTCGTGTTCCTCGGTCCGCTCGGCGGTCGCGAACGGATCGTGCCCGTCCGGAACGGTGCCCTCGTCGCTCACATCGATGGCCAGCGCGTCCCCGGCGTCGCGAGCGAAGACGGAAACCGTGCCGCGACCGTGCGTCGCCGCGTTGTCCAGCAGTACGGCGAGCACCTGCCGGACGGCCGCGTCCGCCGCCCGCGCCGGGAGGGCCTCGCGTCCGCTGATCCGCAGCGCCCGCCCCCGCGCGGCGAGCAGTCCGTGCCAGGTCTGCCGGACCTCTTCGAAGAGTTTGCCCAGGTCCAGCCGCGCACGCGGGGCCCTGCTCTGCTTGGCCAGCGCCAGCAGGTCGTCGATGGTGCGTTCCAGGCGGTCGGCCGACGCGATGCCGTCGCGGATCGTGGCGTAGGGGTCGCGATCGGGGCTTTCCAGCGCCGCCTCGAGCTGCAGGCGCAGCCCGGTCAGCGGCGTCCGCAGCTGGTGGGAGGCGTCGGCGGAGAAGGTCCGTTCGCGTTCCAGCGTCTCGCCGATCCGTTCGGACGTGACGTCGAGGGCTTCGGCGACCTGATCGATCTCGGGGACCCCCGTCCGGCGGGCGCGGACGGTGAAGTCGCCCTCACCGAGGCGTTCGGCGGTGGCGGCCAGATCCTCCAGCGGGCCCGCGAGCCGGGTGGCGATCCGGCGCCCGATGAGCCAGCTGGCTCCGATCGCGAGCCCGGCGAGCACGATCATCTTGAGCCAGGTGAGCCGGATCTCGGCGTCGAGTTCGGACCGGGGATGGGCGGCGCGGACCACCCCGACCAGCGACTGCCCGCTGAGCACCGGGACGGCCAGGACGACCTCGTCTTCGCGGGTCCCGGTCGCCATGTCGGTGTAGTGCGCTTCGCGGACGAAGCGATCTTCGCTGGCAGGGCCGTTGCCGGCCAGAAGCCGGCCGGTCGGGGTGTAGACCGCGACCCTGATCCCGCGGATACGGTCCTTGTCCGGTTTGATCGGCCGGAGCTGGGGGATCCGGCCGTTGGTGAGATCACCGGTCACGTCGAGCACGACCGCGTCGGCGACCCGTTCGAGGTCGTGACTCGAGTTGCCCTCGTGGAACCTGGCGACCGCGACGGCCAGTGGCGCCCCGAACAGGGTGATCGCCAGCACCGCGGCCAGCACGGTGAGGGTGACGATCCGGCGGCGCACGGACAGAGTGTGGCCGACGAACGTCAGGATCACCCACTCGACGCGATATTTTGCCGTCCGTTGACCTGAGATCAAGGCGACGTTGACCCCGTTCGCCTTACCTTGGGGGCCATGCGCCGACGTGCCGCCGTCATGGCAGGCCCGGGGCCCGGATCCGTCCCCCTCGTCCGGTTCGCCGTCCCGGGCGAGTGTGTGGCCGTGCTGCCCGCCGGAAGCGGCGACGCCCCCGGCGGTGCTCCCGGTGTCGGTGTGCTGCTCAGGCGCGGAAACCTCTTCGATCACCTCACCGTCGCGCGGAACATCGTGCTGGCGGGACGGCTGGCGGGCCGTTCCCTCCGTGCCGCGGACGACCTGCTCGCACTGGTCGGGCTGACCGGACGGGGCGACGACTATCCGGGCACCCTGTCGGCGCTGGAAAGCGCGCGTGCCGGAGTCGCCGTCGTGCTGGCCGGAGCCCCCGAGACGGTCCTCGCCGACGAACCGGCCGGCGAACTCGACCGGCTCGCCGCGCTCGAACTCATGGATCTGCTGTGCGCCGTCGCGGCACGCGGGACGGCCGTCGTCGTGGCGACCCGCGACCCCGAGATCGCGGCCGCCGCGCACCGGATCGTGAGAGTGGCGTGACGGCACCACTGGTCCGCACCGACGAGCTGGCGCACACCTACGGTTCCGGGCTGACCGCCGTGGTCGCCGTGCACGGCGTCACCTGCGAGATCTGCGCGGACACCCGCGCGGTGGTGACCGGCAGGGCGGGCGCGGGGAAGACCACGCTGCTGCATCTGCTCGCCGGGATGAAGAAACCGACGGCGGGCACCGTCGACTGGCCCGCCTTCGAGCCGTCGCCGCCGGGCCCCGACCTGATCGGGCTGATGCTGCAGGACGGCGGCCTGCTGCGTGATCTCGACGTCCGGCTCAACGTCGCCCTGCCGCTCGTGCTCGCCGGCCGGACCGGCACGGCGGTCCGTGACGCCGTCGACGGCGCGCTGGAGCTGGTGGGTTTGGCGGGTTTCGCCAAGAAGGCGCCCCGAGACCTGACCGGTGAGCAGATCCGGCTCGCCGTCCTGGCCAGGGCGCTCGCGCCCTCGCCGAAACTGATCCTCGCCGACGACCCGGCGGGCTGGCTCGACCAGCGTGAGGGGGAGCGGCTCCTCGGCAGGCTCCTGCTGGCCGCGGATCAGCTGGGCGCCGGGCTGCTGGTGGCCACGGCCGAAGAGGCCCCTGGCGGGGTGTTCGGCGAGCACTGGGCGATGGTCGACGGGAAGCTGGTGCGAGACCGGTGATCGCGGCGATGGCGTTGTGGGTCGGCGGGATCGCGCGCGTGCGCCCCGCCAGGCTCGGTGTCCCCGCGGCCGGGGTCGCGATCGCGACCACGCTGCTCGCGGTGCACGACTGGACCGGGAACCAGGCACCGCGATGGTTGCCCGCGACAGTGCTCGTGGTGCTGCTGACCACCCCCTCGGCGCGGACGTTGCGGGCGGATCAGGACCTGCTGCGTGCCCGCGGCGCCACCGGTGGGCAGGTGCTCGGCCTGGCGGCCGCCGAAGCCGTGGTGGCGGGGCTCGCCGGCGGCGTCGCCGGGGTCGTCCTGTCGCTGGCCTGCGGCTTTTCGTCCGGCTCCGGGGTGGCGCTCGTCCGGGAAATCGTTCTCTTGCTGGTCGCCGGGACGCTGGTGGCGGTACTCGCCATCCTGCCCCCGGTGCTGCGTGAGTGGTATTTCGTCCCGGCCGACGGAGGTCCGCCCTGGTGGTCGCCTTACGGCCTGGACCTCATCCTGCTCGCGCTCGCCTTCGTCTGGCCCCTGTTCGGCTGGGCGGGCGGCACGATGCTGCTGTGGCGGTTGGTGGAGCTGGGGCTGCGCAAGGGAAAGCGGGTCATCGGCGGTCTGCTCCGGCCGCTCGTCTCGGGGCTGGCGGGTGTGCTCGCGTTGTCCATTTCGTGGCGGAGCGCGCTTCTGGCGCGGTCCGTGGTGCTGGTCGCGCTGGCGGTGGCCTTCGCCATCTCGACCGCTTTCACCAGGGACGGCTGCGGCGAGGCCAAGGTGGACCTGATCGCGTCGCTGATCCTCGCGGCCGCCGCGGCGGGGCCGTCGTTCGGCGCGGCGCTCAACGAACGCCGTCGCGATCTGCTGATCGTGAGCACGCTCGGCGGGAAGCGCCGCCAGGTGGCCGCGTTCATCGCGGGCGACGCGCTGGTCGTCGGGGGCGGGGGCCTGATCGGCGGGCACCTGCTGGGGGTGCTGTTCGTCTTCCTCGCGGGCCTGGAGCGAGTGCCTTCGCCGCACGGGCACTTCGGGCTGCTGGCGGCGGTGGTGATCGCGTCGTGCGTGGCGGCGTCGGCGTGGATCGCGCGGCTCGCCGCCCGGGACGAGGTCTCCGACCTGCGGAACTACTGATTCTCGAAGGGCTGTTCGAGGCGATAGCCGTGGCCGCGAAGCGTCGAAATCCTCGGCGCCTGCTCGGGCGTGGGCGCCGACTCGGTCAGCTTCCGGCGAAGCGCGGCGATGTGGACGTCGAGGGTCTTCGTCGAGCCGTACCAGTGCGCGTCCCACACCTCCGACATCAGCGTGTCCCGGCTGACCGCGACGCCCGGCTGCTCGGCCAGCCGGGCGAGCAGGTCGAACTCCTTGGCCCGCAACGAGATCTCCCGTCCGCCGACGCTGACCCGTCGTCCGGCGGTGTCCACCCGCAGCTGGCCGACGGCGATCGCCGGCCTGCTCTCCGGCGGAGCCGTCCCGCGCCGCAGATGCGCCCGGACCCTGGCGAGCAGTTCGCCGAGCCGGATGGGTTTGGTGAGGTAGTCGTCGGCGCCGGCCTCCAGGCCCACGACGACGTCCATCTCCTCCTGCCGCGCGGTCAGGATCACCAGGACGGCGCCGGGGAGCTCCGCCCGCAGCCGGCGGCAGACCTCGACGCCGTCCAGATCCGGCAGGCCGAGATCGAGCAGGACGAAGTCGATGTCGCCGTCCGCCGCGGCCGCGAGCGCGGTGCGGCCGTCGCGCTGCCACGAAACCTCGTAACCGTGCAGGCGGAGGGTCGATTCGAGGACACCGCCGATCGCGTCGTCGTCTTCCACCACCAGCAGTTTCGGCATGCGGGGGAGCTTAACCGTTGAACACTGTTCTTTTCGGCTGAGACGTTAGGAACACCACGCCTTCCGTAACGGGGCGCTAACGTTTCCTTCGGTATGTCCATAAAGGACAGAGCGCGGCGGCGGCGAGGCACAGCCAGGCGAACACGTCACCGACACGGGCGTACACGGTCTGTGTTCTCGGCTGGACCGGCAGATTTGCGACGAGCGTCTGCTGATCCGTGCGGTGGTAGTCCGCGTGGCCGAGCACGCGGCCCTGGCTGTCCACGGCTGTGGACAGTCCGTGGGTGGAGTGCCGGAAAAGGGAGTAACCGCTTTCCACCGCGCGGAAACCCGCCTTCTCCGCGTGCAGCGAGCCGAAACCCGGCCAGTCGTTGGCGGGGACGAGCATCAGCGAGGTCCCCTTGCCGGCCGCCTGGCGCATCAGGCCGGGGAAGTCCGCGTCGTAACAGATCACCGCCGCGAGCCGTCCGTGCGGCGAATCCGCGGTGGGGACGACGCCCGGACCGGGGGTCATCGGCTCCATCGGCGTCGGATGCGTCTTGTCGTAGGTCCACAGCGCCTCACCGGACGGCGCGACGAGCACGACCACGTTACGGATGTACGGAGCCTGCGACGTGTAGAGCGCGTACGCGACCCCGACGTGGATACCGGCTTGTCGCGCCTGGTCGCCGACCCGCTTCAGCAGCGCCGCCTGATCCCGTTCCAGGACACGGGCGTGGGTTTCCGGCCAGAGCACGATCTTCGCCCACGCCGACGCCTGCAGCCCGGTCCTGGTCACGAGATCGTCGGTGACCGGCGCGAACGCCGTACCGACCGCGACCGGGTCGGCCGCGGCGACTTCCTCGGCGCGCCAGTACTTCACCCCGATGCGCTCCAGCGCGTCGGAACTCGACCGGTCCGCCTCGGCCGACGGGCTGATCCCCGCGATCCGCACCGTCTCCGTCGTGGGGGCGTCGAACACCAACCGCAGGCCACCGGCCGCGAACACCACGCCGAGCAGGCAAACGTGGACGACGACCGTGCGCTTGACCGGCCGCCATCCTTCCGCCCACACGGTGTTCGCCACCGAGGCGAACCACGCGAGGGCGAAGGTGAGGCCGTACACGCCGGTCACGGACGCGGTCTGGAGCAACGGCAGGTTCGTGGCCTGGGTGCTGCCGAGCGCGCCGAAGTCCCCGAAACCGGTGATCAGCGTGAAGAGGTACTCGCCCGCGACGAGCGTCACCGGGAACACCAGCGTCCTCAGCGGCCCGGCGCGGTCGGCGAGCAGCCGGTCGGCCAGGAACGCCGTCGTCTGCAGCACCGCGAGCGAGGTGAAGGCGAGCAGGCCGGAGAGCACGAACAGCAGACCGGTCACGCCGAGCCAGAACAGCTGCCCGATCAGCAGGGACAGGCCCACCATCAGGATCGCGCGCCGTAGCGGGACAAGGCGGGCGTAGTGGAGAAGGAACACCGGGAACACCCACGCCGCGAGCGGGACGTTCCAGTCGGTGTGGACGGCGAGCAGGAGCAGCGCTGTGCCCAGCCACCAGAGCAGCCGTGGTTTCATACCGCGAACGCTAGAAAACCACGGCCGCCCGGACAGCGGACCTTGGGCAGCGAGGGACCCCTACTTTCGTCAGGAAACGTGGTCCCGGTACGCCTGGACGGTTTCCGCGAGCACCTCGCCACCGGGGCGGCGCCAGAGGTCGGCGTCGAACACCTCGACCTCGATCGGACCGGTGTACCCGGCGGCCTCGACACAGGCCTTCAGCTGCCGGTGGTCGATCGGGCCGTCGCCGGGCAGCGCGCGGCCGAGCAGGGTGTCGGTCAGGGGAACCTTCTGGTCGCACACGTGGAATCCGGCGATCCGGCCCGCCGCCGCGGCGATCGACTCCTCGATCCGCGGGTCCCACCAGACGTGGAATTCGTCGACGATCACACCGACCTGATCGGCCGGATGCGCCAGCGCGATCGCCAGTGCCTCGTCCACAGTGGACAGGACCGAACGCTCGGCGCACTGCATGGGATGCAACGGTTCCAGGCCGAGCCGGACCCCGCGCTCGCCGGCGTACGGTGCCAGCTCGCCGACCGCGTCCGCGACCCGCTGCCGAGACGACTTCAGGCTGCCGTTCACCCCGCCGACCACCAGGACGAGGACGTCGGCGCCCAGCGCGGCGGCTTCGTCGATCGCCTCCCGGGTCTGCGCGACACCGTCCACCGCGGTTCCCTCCGGGGTGACCCCGGTGAAGAAACCGCCACGGCACAACGACGACACGCCGACGTCGTACTCCTTGAGCAGCCGCACGGTCTCCTCGACGCCGGTCTCGGCGACCTTGTCCCGCCACAGGCCGATCCAGCGGACACCCGCCTCGGCGCAGCCCGCGACGGCCTCCGGCAGCGACCACGCCTTGGTGGTGATCTGGTTCAGGCTCAACCGGTCCATCAGGCCACCCCCGCCGTGGCCAGCAGCGGCCGCATCCGCGCGACGGCGAGCTCCGGGTCGGCGAGCGCGCCCGCGGCGTCCGCCAGGCGCAGCAGCTCCGCCAGATGCGTGATGGAGCGAGCCGACTCACGGCCGGCGACCATGCGGAAGTGATCCTGGTGCCCGTTGAGATAGGCGAGGAAGACGACGCCGGTCTTGTAGTTCCTCGTGGGCGCCCGGAAAATGGCGCGGCTCAGTGCCACCGTCGGATCGAGCAGACCGTGGAAACCGGCCTTGTCGCCTTCGTCGAGCCGGGCGAGCGCGGCACCGGCGACCTGCGCGACGGCGTCGAAGATGCCCAGAAGCGCTTCGCTGTGGCCCTGGTCGTCCCCGGCGATGAGCTCCGGGTAGTTGAAGTCGTCACCGGTGTAGCACTTGACGCCCTCGGGGAGCGCGCGGCGGAACTCCGTCTCGATCGAAGCGTCGAGCACCGAAACCTTGACCCCGGCGATCACGTCGGCGTGCTCGGCGCAGAGCCTGCCCAGTTCCCCGGCCGCCTTGCGGACGTCGCCATGGCCCCAGTAGCCCGCCAGCGCCGGGTCGAACTGCTCGCCCAGCCAGTGCAGCAGGACCGGGCGGTCCGCGCCGGAGAGCAGTTTCCCGTACGCTGCTTGGTAATCCGCGGGCCCGGAAGCCGACGCGGCGAGCGCACGGCTGGCCATCACGACCGGGATCGCGCCCGCCTCGCCGACCAAGTCCAGCTGCTCACGCCAGGCGTCCACAATGGACCCGGCGGTGGCTTCGCCGTCGGGAAGCTGATCCGTGCCGACACCCGCCACCCACGGCCGTCCGGCGGCGAGGGCCCCGGTGCGCCGGATGAGGTCCTTGGTGGTGGCCCAGTCGAGGCCCATCCCGCGCTGCGCGGTGTCCATCGCTTCGGCGACGCCCAGCCCGCAGGACCACAGGTGCTCGCGGAAGGCGAGGGTGGTGTCCCAGTCCAGCACCGCGCCTTCTTCGGGGTCGGCGGGGGCGAGCGGGTCGGCGACCACGTGCGCGGCGGCGTAGGCGATCCGGGAGGTCGGCGGAGTCGCCGGTTTCGCGGGCGTTTCCGCCCCTCGGGGCGTCCACTCCGCCAGTCCGCCGTCGGCGGTGGGCAGGGCGATCAAGGTCATCGGGTCTCCGTGGCGCGGTGTGAGAAAGCGCTTTCTCGGACCACGTTAAGTCACCCCGCGGGCCGCACACAAGAGGTTCAGCGTCTATTGATGAACCCGCGTCCGCGATCGACGTCGGCAGGGCGCTGTTTGGTCGTCCACGTCACGGATGTGGACAAGGCGCCCTGCCACCGCGATAGCGGGGCCTTCGGCCGGGGCGGGTTCACGCTCGGCAGCCTTTGCCGGTCTGTCTCCAGCTCCGCCAACAGGCTCAGCGAGCGGGAGCGGCGGTGCTGCGGCGCAGGACGACCTCGCCGGACATCCGCACCATCCGCGGCCGGGTGCCGGGGGAGGCCTTGAGTGCCAGGTCCATGGCCCGTTCGCCCAGCTTTTCCAGCGGCAGCGCGACCGTGGTCAGCGCGGGCGTGAGATCGCGCACTACCGGGATGTCGTCGAAACCGGCGATCGACATCTCGCCGGGTATGGAGACGCCGGCGTCGCGCAGCGCCGACATCGCGCCGATGGCCATCACGTCGGTCACCGCGAACACGCACGTCGGCCACCGCTTCCGCGGCCGGGCGAGGACCTTCTCCATCGCCTCGTACCCACCGTCGCGGGTGAACGCCGCCTCGACCACGTCGTCCTCGGCCAGCTCGACGCCGTGCTCCAGCAGTTCCGCGGCGAAGCCGTCGAGGCGGTCGACGACGGTGGTCAGACTCTTCGGCCCGGCGAGCACCGCGAACCGCCGGTGGCCGAGGTCCAGCAGGGCCCTCGCCAGTTCCGCGCCGCCGCCGCGGTTGTCGGGCTGGACGGTGTCCACTTTGAGCCCGCGATGACGGCTGACCGCGGCGACGTGCCCGCCGCCGCGCCGGTACGGTTCGAGTTCGGCGGCCATCGCCTTTTCCCACGTCTTGTCCTCGAACGCGGAACCGATCAGCAGAATGGCCGACGCGCGCTGGGCCCGCAGTGTCGAAACGTAGGCGACTTCCTTGGCCGGATCACGGAAAGTGCTCGCGAGCATCACCAGAAGATCGTTTTCACTCGCCGCGCGCATGATCCCGCCGGCGATCGCGGCGAAATACGGGTCGCCGACGTCGTGGCAGATCACTCCGACGGTCGGCTGTGAGCCACCGGCCAATGCCTGAGCGTGAGCATTGGGGGTATAGGACAGCTCGGAGGCCGCGGCGATCACTCGTTCGCGGAGATCTCCCCGGACGGTGGCGGTGCCGTTGAGTACGCGGGACGCGGTCGCGAGCGACACGTCCGCGGTGCGCGCCACGTCCTCCAGCGTCACGTGGGGGCGAGCCTTCATCGATCCTCCAAGCGGGCGTTTGGGGCATAGTGGCGGACATGCTCGGCCTTTACCCGGAAATCGAACCTTACGTCCAAGGGATGTTGCCTGTCGGTGACGGCAACGAGATCTATTGGGAGGAGTGCGGTGATCCCGAGGGCAAACCGGTAATCTTCCTCCACGGCGGCCCCGGTGGCGGTTCGAGCCCGAGACATCGCAGACTGTTCGACCCCGAGCGATACCGGGTAATCCTTTTCGATCAACGCGGCTGCGGGCGCAGCACGCCGAACTGCGCCACCCCGGAGGCCGATCTTTCGGTCAACACGACGTGGCATCTGGTCGCCGACATCGAGCGCTTGCGCGAGCATCTGGACATCGAACACTGGATGGTCTTCGGCGGCTCGTGGGGGAGTGTGCTGGGGCTGACCTACGCGGAAACCCACCCCGGACGGGTCACGGAACTCGTTCTCCGCGGCGTCGCCACCCTGCGGGCGAAGGAACTCCAATGGCTCTACGGCGGGGGCGCGGCGTACCTCTTCCCGGAGGCGTGGTCGCGTTTCCTGGCCCCGGTGCCGTTTTCGCGACGGCAGGAGAACCTGATCGAGGTCTATCACGAACTGCTGAGCCATCCGGATCCCGCCGTGCACGGCCCCGCAGCGATCGCGTGGAGCCGCTGGGAGGGGGAGACGGTCAAACTGCGCCCGCGGGACGAAGTGATCGACGCGTTCAGCGATCCTTCGTTCGCCCTCGCGATCGCGCGGATCGAGAACCACTACTTCCGGCACGGCGGCTGGCTGGCCGAAGATCAGCTGCTGCGCGACGCCGGGAAGCTCCGGGACATTCCGTGCGTTCTGGTCCAGGGACGCTACGACGTGGTCACCCCGGCCATCACCGCGTGGGAGCTCAGCCAGGTGCTGCCCAGCGCGGAATTGCTGATGGTCGGCGACGCCGGTCACGCGTTCGACGAACCCGGCATCCTGCACGAGTTGATCAGCGCGACCGACCGGTTCGCGTCAGACTGGCAGGACACCGGTACCCGACAGGACGAGAGGAACGCAGACATGCTTTTCGGTGACGAGCACGTCCGTCGCTACGAAGAGACCGATGGCGAGGTGGGCCACGACTGGGAGAAGGGTGCCCCTTGCCTCGTCCTCACCACCAAGGGCCGCAAGACCGGTGAGGACCGCAAGTTCGCGCTGATCTACCAGTTCGACGAGCAGAACAACCCGGTGATCGTGGCGTCCAAGGGTGGCGCCCCGGAGGACCCGGGCTGGTACAAGAACCTGCAGGCCAACCCCGAGGTCAAGGCCCAGGTCAAGGCGGACAAGTTCACCGCGCGGGCCCGGACCCTCGAAGGCGAGGAGCGCGCGAAGCTGTGGGAGAAGCTCGCCGCGGTCTGGCCGGACTACAACGAGTACGCGAAGAAGACCGACCGCGAGATCCCCGTGGTGGTGCTCGAGCGCGTGTGATCCGCGCCGCGTTCACGCGTGGTTTCAGCCGAACCCGGGCGGGTTCGGCTACGAATTACGTCCATGGTGCTGAGACCCCGTGAACGCTGGACCGCGCTGAGCCCCGCTTCGGGGGACCTGCTGACGTTCCGCCAGATGATCGCCTTCGGCCGGCGCTTCGCCCGCGCCGGCCGGGGCGCCTGGTTCGCCTTCGCGATCAACGTCGTGTGGCCGTTCCTGGTGCTGTCCACCCGGTTCCGGGCACGCGGGGGGGAGCACTTGCCGTCGTCCGGCGGCTTCCTGGTGGCGTCGAACCACCTCTCGTTCGCCGACCCGACGACGGTGACGGCGTACTGCCTGGCGCACGGCCGCGTGCCGCGCTATCTGGCGAAGGCGAGCCTGTGGCAGGCGCCCGTCATCGGCTCGGTGATGCGCTCCGGCAAGCACATCCCCGTCTATCGCGGCGCTGCCACGGCGTCGGACGCGTATCGCGACGCCGTCAGCGCCGTCCGTAAGGGTGAATGCGTCGTCATCTTCCCGGAGGCGACCTTCACGGATCACCCGGACGGGTGGCCCATGCGGGGCAAGACCGGCATCGCCCGGATCGCGCTGGAAACCGGCGTCCCGGTGATCCCGCTGGCGAACTGGGGCACGCACCACCTGCTGCCGTCCGACGCCGTGCTTCCGCGCGCCTTCCCGCGCAAGACGGTGAACCTGGTCGCCGGTCCGCCGGTGGACCTCTCGGATCTCATGACGCCCTCGCCGTCCCGTGAGGTGCTGGAGGAGGCCACGAAGCGGATCATGACCGCGGTGACCGAGCTGCTGATCGAGATCCGCGGCTCGCGTCCCGAGTAGGCAGTCTCACCCTTCGGACCGTCCCGGTGAGGGGTAGGTTTCGGGGTATGAGTGCACACTATGACGTCGTTGTCCTGGGGGCCGGAGTCGGCGGTTACGTGGCGGCGATCCGGGCGTCGCAGCTGGGGCTGAGCGCGGCGGTCGTGGAGGAGAAGTACTGGGGCGGTGTCTGCCTCAACGTCGGCTGCATCCCGTCGAAGGCGCTGCTGCGCAACGCCGAACTCGCGCACATCGTGACCAAAGAGGCGAAGTCGTTCGGGATCCAGGTCGAGGGCAAGGTCAGCTTCGACTACCAGGCCGCCTTCGACCGCAGCCGCAAGGTCGCGGACGGGCGCGTCAAGGGCGTGCACTTCCTGATGAAGAAGAACAAGATCACCGAATACGACGGGCACGGCACGTTCCTCGACGCCAACACCATCGAGGTCAACGGCGAGCGGGTCACCTTCGACCACTGCGTGATCGCCACCGGCGCCACCGCGCGCCTGCTGCCGGGTACCACGCGCAGCGACCGCGTGGTCACCTACGAACAGCAGATCATGGAAAACGAACTGCCGGAGAGCATCGTCATCGCCGGCGCGGGCGCGATCGGCGTCGAATTCGCCTACGTGCTGCACAACTACGGCGTGAAGGTCACCATCGTCGAATACCTCGACCGGATGGTCCCGCTCGAGGACGCCGAGGTCTCCGCGGAGCTCGCGCGCCGCTATCGGAAGCTCGGCATCGAGGTGCTGACCTCGACCAAGGTCGAGTCGATCGACGACACCGGCTCCAGCGTGCGCGTGACCGTGTCGAAGAACGGCGAGCAGCGTGTCCTGGAAGCGGACAAGGTGTTGCAGGCCATCGGTTTCCAGCCGCGGGTCGAAGGATACGGCCTGGACAAGACCGGCGTGGAACTGACCGACCGCGGCGCCATCGCCGTCGACGCGCGGGGCCGCACCAACGTCCCGCACATCTTCGCGATCGGCGACGTCACCGCGAAACTGATGCTCGCGCACGCGTCGGAGTCGATGGGCGTCGTCGCCGCCGAAACCATCGCGGGCGCCGAGACCATGGAACTCGACTTCGTGATGATCCCGCGCGCGACCTACTGCCAGCCGCAGATCGCCAGCTTCGGCTGGACCGAAGAACAGGCCCGCGAAAAGGGCTTCGACGTCCAGGTGGCGAAGTTCCCCTTCACCGCCAACGGAAAGGCGCATGGCCTCGGCGAGGCGGTCGGCTTCGTGAAGATCCTTAGCGACGCCACGCATGGCGAGCTGCTGGGTGCGCACCTGATCGGCCCGGAGGTGACCGAACTGCTGCCGGAGCTGACTTTGGCGCAGCAGTGGGACCTTACGGTGCACGAGATCTCGCGGAACGTGCACGCTCACCCGACGCTGGGGGAAGCGCTCAAGGAAGCCGTACACGGCCTTGCTGGGCACATGATCAACATGTAGAACCTCGTGAGTGGTAAGGACGGTTAGAACCGTCCTTACCACTCACGAGCTGGTTCTGGCTGTAGCGATTCGTGCCGCTAGCTCCTCGGCCTTACGCTCCTCGAAACCCACCCAGTACTTGAGTTCGTGGTGGTGCCACCGGTCCACCTCGGACACCTCGCGATACATCCGCGCGTTCGCCCGATGAAACGTCAGCCATTCCGACATGTCCGCTTCGGGCCGCGGTCGGCGGGCAGCCGCGTCGGCGTGTGCGTCGCGCAGGGTCTGCGGTTCGGTCTTCATTGATCCCCTCCCTAACGTCGCTATTCTGCGCGGGATCGGAGGACGTGATCACCGTCTGGCGGGACATCTTGGGACGTCCTTGGTACGGTCTCTGCCAGTCTCGAGGGGAGGGCGGATGCCGAACGAACGCCTGCGGGACGCCCTGCTGCGCAACGGCCTCACGCCGAAGCAGGTCGCCGACGCCACCGGGGTCGATCAGAAGACCGTGGAACGGTGGATCACCAAAGGGCGGACGCCCTACCCGAAGCACCGCCACAAGATCGCCGCGATGGCGCGCGAGTCCGAGACCTACCTCTGGCCGGACTCGGTGGCCCCAGAGCGCAAGGCGGAGACGGCCGCCGCCGAGGTCGTGCGCGTGTTCCCGCACCGAAACGCGATCCCCGTCGAACTGTGGGACCGGCTGATCAAGGAAGCGTCGGACACTGTCGAAGTCCTGGTCCACGCTGCGCTGTTCCTGGTGGAGCGCCCGCGGTTCATCAAGGACCTGGCCGTCAAAGCCAATGCGGGAGCTCGCATCCGTCTGCTTTTCGGTGATCCCTCCGGTGAGAGCGTCGCTCTGCGCGGCGACGAGGAGCAGCTGGGCGACGGGACGCTTGCGGCACGCATCCGCAACGCGCTGGCGTTCTACCGGCCGCTGATCGGGGTAGACGGGGTGGAGATGCGCTTCCACGACACCACGCTCTACAACTCGATCTTCCGCTTCGACGACGAAATGATCATCAACACGCACGTCTACGGCTTCCAGGGAGCCCACGCCCCCTCCCTGCATCTCCGCCGGCTATCCGCTGGGGACCTCTTCGAGACCTACTCGGAGAGCTTCGAAGCTGTCTGGAACCTCGCCAAGCCCGCCACCTTCTAGGAGGCCACACATGGCACGCGTCGACTATTACAACGACCCGAACGCACCCAAGGCCAACAGCATTGCGGTCGCCGTGTCCGCGTTCATCCAGGACGACGAAGGCCGCATCCTCATGATCCGCCGCACCGACAACGACCTGTACGCGATCCCTGGCGGACAGCTCGAACTTGGCGAGACCCTGGCTCAGGCGGCCGTGCGGGAGGTGCGCGAAGAGACCGGCATCGAGTGCGAGGTGACCGGGGTTATTGGGCTGTACTCGAACCCGAACCACGTCATCGCTTACGACGACGGCGAAGTGCGGCAAGAGTTCTCCATCTGCTTCCGTGCTGCTAACTCGGGAGGCGTGCTGCGTGAAAGCTCGGAAAGCTCAGACGTTCTATGGGTTTCAGGTCAGGATCTACGCCGCCTCAACATTCACCCATCAACCCAACTTCGCTTAGAGCACGCGCTGCGTCCACCTTCGTCGGTCTTCTTCACCTAAGTGACTGTAACGGTGGCGATGTCACGGCCGACTTGGTTGTATCGCGTCTGTTGTTGGTAAGGGCGCCACTGGGCGGAACGCAGGAGGAAGAATGTCTTCGAGCAGTCAAAACCCTCCGCTGCCGTCGCTAGCGGGAATTTTTAGCGGCGAAGAACCCGCCGACTTGCCGCCAAGGCCGTTGGCTGTTCTATCTGCTGGAACGATGTACTTCCGTGGAACAGCTGTGCAGGCCTTAGGGCCGCAATGGAAGCACGGGCAAAATGGGCTAATTATCCCCGCTTACCTCGCGGTTTCCCCGGCGCCGATAGATCAGATGCTGGTATATCTATCGACTGAAGAGATCTATGGTGTTACTCCACCTGCTGATCTTATATATGACGAACTAATTAGAATTCCTGCCGAGACCGTGCTCGTTGAGGCTGCGTTGGTTCTTGCTAAACTTCGGCATCCGGGTGCCTCTAGGTCTGATGTTGATGCCGAGTTCGCGAGAATGTGGTTCCCAGAGCCAGTGCGGACACGAGTGTTGAATACCTTGCGTCAGCCAAATCGTGGCCTAGTTGTTCCGCAGGCGCTTCTGGCGTTGATTCAGTATTCAATGCGATTTAGTGGCGACGTCCTTATTCCTGGTGTTCGTCAAGGAAATCTAGTGCTCGCGTTGATGATTGTTGCAGATCAGGCTGGATCTGAGTTAGAGGTTCCGTCAGATGAAATTCTCACCAAGGTGCCAGGGGCACTTGGGCGAGAGGTTATCTCGAATCAGATTTTCAACTCTGGTGTCGATGAAGTTAACTACTTTGCAAGGTTCTATCGCATTTGGCTCATGTTGTCTAAGGAGTTGGCGGGTGCGCCGGAGATTGAAGACCTTGAAGCTGGGTACGAAGAGCTTGTAGGTGTTCCTCTGCGTGATGTGCTCTCGGTGGGCATTTTGCTCTGGTCTGTCACGGTAAACCTTCGGCCAGTAGTGGATCCTGCCTATTTGGATGGCATTCCATGGGCGAAGCAACGGCTTGAAAAGGTGTTGTCGGTCTTCTGTATTGACATTCAAGAATTTCGCGCAGAAGTGCGAGAAGAATTCTCGACGTCGACCACTAGCTGGGCATTTGGAGCGTTTAGTCGTTTTCCGGTTATCCGGCTTTGGGATGGGCGACTGGTCGTATTGGATGGCCCGCTGCTCGTGCGCAGGATATTCGGCTGGCTTCCAATCTTTGACATTAAGTACTATGCGGCCAGTAAGGGTACTGCTTCTAAAAAGAAGGCTGGCAGGTTGGAGCAAAGCCTCCGGCGCCTTGTGGAAAAATATACTGCTGAAGTTCTGGATAATCTGGCAAAGAGTACGAGTGGAGCGAGGCGTGTATATCATGACGAACAGTTGAAGGAGGCTTATGAGAAGCATGGAGTGAAGATCGCCGATGCGGCGATTGACTGCGTCGATTCGTGGATTGTTATCGAGGTGACGAGTAGTCAACTTAAGCGCGAATCTGTTTATGGGGTCTCCGACCAGGCTATCGTTGACGACTTGATAAAGCTGGTTGGAGAAGTTGAGCAAATAGATTCAACTATTAGGTCAATTCGCGACAATGAATCAAGGCTGACGGGCGTTTCATCGCGGCCCAATAAAAAGTTTCATCCACTTCTTGTTACCACCGAGGGATTTCCTGTCAACCCTGTCTCTCTGACACTTATTCGGGAGCATGTTAATGAGCGAGGACTTCTTCTTGATGATGATGTCGAGCCGCTCGAAGTCGTAGATCTAGTTGAACTAGAGATGGTGGAGTCTCTTCAGGAAAACGGTGGGCCACAGTTGGTGGATCTGCTGGCGGGTAAGAAGAATGCAAGTCTGTGGAGGTGCAGTCTTCGCGATTACCTGCTTGTTGAAAAAAAGTTGAGGCCGGGGCGTTCGCAGCGTGTTGAGGCGTTATGGAACACGGGATCCGAGGAGCTGACTGCTCGCTTGTTCACGCAGGATGACTTAGACCAGACGCAGATGTGATCATGCGCGTAGTGGAACCGAGCACGATGACTTTGCCGAATTTGGCTCTATGGGATCAAGGCGCGCCGCCGTCGGCGGCGCGCTGGTCACCTTGCGTCCGCGTCTCGCCTGCGGGTGCACCTTGCCCGACATGGCGGGCTGCCGCTCCGCTCCGCCCACCGGCCGGGCGGTGAACCCGCTGCCGCCGTGGACAGGTGCAGCCGCCGCCAGCGGCGCGCAGGTACGCCAAAGAGCACGTCGGCCTCCTCGCTGAGACATTCGTGCCACCGATGTCGCAGACGGACCAACGGCTGTTACGCGGAGCCAGCGCCCCGATGCCAGATCGTCACAACGGCCGTCACGCCGCGTCAAGGCGGGAAAGCGTGCCTTGACCCGACGTGACGGCCGCGTGGATGGCTTCGTATCGGGGAGATGGGGGAGGAGTGGCCAGGCCGTCTCCAGGCCGTCAGACGTCGGGTAGGGGCGAGAACACGCGAGAAGTGTCCAGCCCTGTTCGCGCAGGTCAGCGGCCAAGAGCAGCGATCATGTCGAGGTCAGCGAAACCCCGGCATTAAAAGATCAACATGTAAAGCTCGTGAGTGGTAAGGACGGTTCTAACCGTCCTTACCACTCACGAGAAGCGGGACCGCGGCAGCGGTTTCGCGTGATCCGGCGGACGACGCGTGTGATCAGATGGACGACACGCGTGACTGCATGGACAACTCGCGCGCGACGCGAGTCGTCCCGCCAATCACGTGTGTCGTCCGTCCAATCACGCGAGACGGCCACCTGCGCACGCGAGCTGCAGGTGACCAGCGTTGCGAAAGCCACTTTCGCAACGCTGAAGGTTGCGAAAGTGGCTTTCGCAACGCGCAGAGACGAGATGAGAGCCGCCGGACCCAGCGCCTGACCCGCGCAAGTAGTCGACTAATTGCGGGAGGGGGCGCTAAAGCGTGTGCATGGCGATCAGCTGCCCGATGGCCCGGATGTTCGACCCCCGGAACTCGAGCCGTACGTTCCCCAGGCCGCTGAACCAGAGGTCCAGCTCCGCGTCGAGGTCGAAGGTGCCCGCGGTTTCGATCGAGAAGGCCTGGATCCTGTTGTACGGCAGTGAGGTGAAGTCCTTCTTCTTGCCCGTCATGCCCTGGACGTTCACCGCGATCAGCCGCTTGTTCGTGAACACCACGAAGTCGCGAACCGCCTTGAACGACGAGATGATCTCCTCGCCGGGGATGATGATCGGCTGCACCGTGGGCGCGATGTCCTTCGGCTTGCACGGCGTGAGCTTGAAGACGGTGTCCTTGGAGAAGTCAATCATGTACTCCAACATACGGACGAAAACGTGCGGACGAGCGCGACACCGGGACCCGTCCCCGGCGGCGTCCCGCATACTGCCGTGGAACAGGAGGAGGCACGATGAAGCGGCTCACGACGACGCACGAGAGCCTGGCGCTCGGCGTGCCGCCGTCGGCTCCCGGCGCGGTGTTCGCGCTCACGCTCGCGGGTGGCGTGTCCGTCGACCCCGGCGAAGGCGGCGAGATCTCGTTCGGGCGTAACCGGCCGCAGGTCGACGTCTGTGTGGGCGAGAACGACCTGCAGGTCAGCCGCAAGCACGGGCTGCTGAACTTCGCCGACGGGCAATGGTGGGTCAGCAACACCGGCCAGTTGCCCATCCGCTTGCCGAATTCCCGCTGGTTGTCCCGCGGCGAGGAGCCGATCCCGCTGTCGGACGGTTACACGCCGCTGTTCGTCCGCGGTTCGGGCAGGCGGGAGCACCTGCTCGAGTTGTACGTCGCGGGCCCCGAGGGTGGGCAGCCCGTCACCCGCCACGACGACGTCACCGTGCCACCCCGCCGCTGGCGCCTCAGCGCGGAAGAACGCCTGGTCCTGGTCGTCTTCGGGCAGCGCTATCTGCTGCACGACCTCAATCCGCAGCCGTTGTCCCGCCAGCAGACGGCCGAGGTCCTCGCCGAACTTCGCCCTGGTGAGACGTGGACCGCGCGCCGGGTCGAGCACGTCGTCATCGACGTACGGGGGAGGTTGTCCGCCGGCGGTGTTTTCGGCCTGCGGCGTGAGGAGGTCGGCGAGCCGGTCGGCAACGCGTTGAACGACAACCTGTTGCGAGAGCTCGTGCTGTCCACGACGCTCGTCCCGCCGGACCTCGCCCTGCTCGAAGCGCTCGACTGACTGTCCATAGAGGACTGTCAGCGCACGCCTTCCATCGCCGCCTTCGCGACGTCGCTGTCCTCGTCCGCCTTGGTGGCCACCTTCACCAGCGCCGCCGTGGCCTGATCCCGGCTCTCTTCGGCTTTCACGCGTCCCGCCGAGGCCGCGTTCACGCCGAAGAAGGCACCCACCACGGTGCCGATCACCGTTCCCGCCGCGGTGATCACCGCCGTGACGTCGGAGGTGTTCGGGTACCGCCAGACCGCCGCGACCGCGATCACCGCGAGCGCGCTGAGGCCCGCCAGCACCGTCATGAAACCGTAGTTCCTGCTCATGGCCCGCTCCCTTCAGGCTCTTTGCGCCCATGCTTCGCCCGAACGGTGCCCATCGTTACGGCAAAAGGCCGGACCGTTATCCACCGATACCGAAACGGACGTCATGCGCCGAGCCCGGCACTACGAATTCCAGGAGCCGTGCGCCCTCCTCGGCGATCGAATCCCGATCCCGCAACGGCTTCCGCGATTCGATCGTCAGTGTCACCCCTTTGATCGCCCAGATGGCCAGGAATTCACCGTCGACGAGCAGGGTGCCCCGGCGGCCGCCGTTGCCCGGAGGCAACGGAACGCGGCGGCCGTCGGGGATCACCCGCGCGCGGTCGGCGTGCGAGAGCAGGACGTTGTCGTACTCGGGCAGGAACCGAGGCGGCGCTGGGGTTTCCGGGTCCGGCCGCGGCGCGTCGGGAACGTCGAACAGTTCTTTTCCCTCGACGTCGCGGAAGGTGACCAGCTCGGGCCGTAGCCGCTCGAAGACCTCCTTCAACCGGGTGAGCCCAGACCAGAGCTGCGCGTCGCGCACGGTCGCCGGGCCGAACGCCGCGAGATAGCGCAACACCAGGTCTTCGAGGGAGATCCCCGCCGTCATCGGTGCGCCGACCCAGTCTTCCAGCAGGGCGAACGCGGCCGGTCCGGTCTGGCCCCACAGACCACGCGGGGTCACGTGCGCGAGCGGGAGAAGACTGTTGACCGCGTAGCCGAGCGTCGGCAGGTCCGCGTCGGGCCACCGGGGCGCCAGCGCGGTCCGGATCTCTGCGCGAGTGCGGGGCCGTTCGGCCAGCAGGGCCCGGCCCGCTTCGGCGATCGCGGCGAGATCGAGTCCGGCGATCTCCCGCGAGTAGTGGCCGAGGAAACCGCGCTCGACCACCGATTCGACGGTCGGCCACAGCGCGAGGGCGTCGTCTGCCGTCACCAGGTGCACCGTGCCGCGCATCAACGTCGTCCGGACGACCTCGCGGGCGGCCAGCGGCTTCGCCAGCTCATCCACCTGGAAGTCCCGAAGCCGCGACCACAGGCCGACGTACGACGAGTCGGGAGCCTGCGCCTGCAGGCCGGCGAGCCGTTCGATCGCGGTGATGGCGGGCAGCTCGGCGCGGTCGAGCAGGAGCTGTCTGGCCAGCGTCGCGCGGTTGAGGGCCCGGGGGCTCAGTCGCTCCATCGTCAGACGCACTTTCGCAGGAAGGAACGGAGGTCTTCGGCGAACAGGCCGGGGACCTCCATCGCCGGGAAATGGCCGCCGGTGTCGTACTCGGACCAGTGTTCCACCGCGGCGTCCTGGAGGCTCCGGATCGTGGTGTCCCCGGCGAAGACGGCGATCGCCTGTGGCGGACCGGCAGGCGCCTCGTCCCAGCCGCCTTGGGACATCTGCCGGTAGACCTCCATGCCTTCGTACACGGCGTGCGCGGAGGAGGCGCCCGCGCCGGTGAACCAGTACAGGCTGACCGCGGTCAGCAGGTGGTCGCGGTCGACGGCGTCGTCCGGCAGCGCCTTGGCCGGATCGGTCCACTCGGCGAACTTCTCCACGATCCAGGCGAGCTGGCCGGTGGGGGAGTCGTTCAGCGAATAGGCCAGCGTCTGCGGCCGGGTCGCCTGCAGATGCAGGTAGCCGAGGCCGTCGGACTGGAACCGGTTGAAGCGTTCGGCGCGCTCACGGTCCTTGTCGTCGAGGCCGTCCAGGTCGAGAGCCGGGCCGAACGGCATCCCCGCGCTGGTCCCGGTGAGGTGCACGCCGACCACGCGGTGCGGGGCGATCATCGACAGGATGCCCGCGACTCCGGCGCCGGCGTCGGTGCCGTGGACGCCGAAGCGCTCGTAGCCGAGGCGGTCCATCAGCGTGGTCCATGCCTGGGCGACGCGGAACAGGTTGCCCCAGCCGGGGCCGCTCACCGGGTTCGAGAACCCGTAGCCGGGCAGGGACGGGATGACCAGGTGGAACTCGTCGCTCAGCTCTTCGACGACTCGCCGGAATTCGAACGGCGAGCTCGGCCAGCCGTGCGTGAGAACCACCGGCAGCGCGTCCGGGTCGGTCGAGCGGATGTGCAGGAAGTGGATGGTCTGGCCGTCGATCTCGGTGGTGAACTGCGGGAACTCGTTCAGCTCGGCTTCCTGGGCGCGCCAGTCGAACCCGTCGGCCCAGTACTCGGCCAGCTCCTTGAGGTAGGCGACCGGGACACCTCGGCTCCAGTCGCCGGTGACCTCGCGGGGCCAGCGGGTGCGGTGCAGTCGGTCCTTCAGGTCGTCGAGTTCGGCCTGGTCGATGGCGATGCGGAAGGGCTTGATCTCGGTCATGGGGCTAGATTAGGAACGATTGCGGAAAGGTTCGTTCCGCGATTGCGGACAAGGTGGAATTCATGGCGGAAACTTCGGCGAGACTGCTGCGGCTCCTGTCGTTGCTGCAGGCCAGGCGCACTTGGACAGGCCCGGAACTGGCCGATCGGCTCGACGTCACGACCAGGACGATCCGGAACGACGTCGAGCGGCTTCGCGGCCTGGGCTATCCCGTCGACGCCACGCCAGGTGTCTCCGGTGGCTACAGCCTGGGCGCCGGCGCGGCGATGCCTCCACTATTGCTCGACGACGAAGAGGCGGTCGCGGTGGCGATGGGCCTGCGCACGGCCGCGGGCGGCACGATCGCGGGGATCGAAGAGACCTCGGTGCGCGCGCTGGCGAAACTGGAACAGGTGCTGCCGTCGCGGCTGCGGCACCGAGTCGCGGCGCTGAACTCCGCGACGCTCGCGGTGCAGGGCGGCGGGCCCACGGTCGACGCCGAGGTGCTCGCGGCGATCGCCGCCGCCTGCCGTGATCGCGAGACCCTGCGCTTCGATTACGTGGGACACAACGGATCCGAGACGCGGAGACAGGTCGAGCCGCATCGCGTCGTGCATATGAGCCGCCGGTGGTACCTCGTCGGCTGGGACGTCGACAAACAGGACTGGCGTACGTTCCGCGCGGACCGGGTGCGGCCGCGCACGCCGAACGGGCGCCGTTTCGAGGAGCGCGAACCACCCGAAGGCGGCGTGGTCGCCTACCTCCAACGGGGTGTCGGCGCGGCGTTATGGCGGCACCAGGCCACGATCCGGCTGCACGCCCCGGCCGCCGAAGCCGCGGCCAAGGTGCCGCCCGCCGTCGTCGTAGAAGCCGTCGACGAGCGGACATGCCTGCTCAAGGCCGGTGCGGACACGCTGGAGTACCTGGCGCTCTACCTCGGCCTGCTCGACACCGATTTCGAGGTGGTCGACTCGCCGGAATTCGCCGGGCACCTGCGCAAACTGATCGGCCGGTTCAGCCGTGCGGTGGACGCTTGACGTCGAAGACCAGCTCCGGGCGTTCCCAGGCGATCTTCGGCGGGTTGGGCGGTACGACGCCGACGCGGCGGGCACCCATCCGCTCGTAGAACCCGGCGGCCGGGGGATGGGAGACGACGCGCACCTCGGTCATGCCGAGCTCCGCGGCCTGCCCGAGCATGTGCTCGACCAGCCACGCGCCGATGCCCGTGCCCTGGGCGGAATCGGCGACGAACAGCAGGTCGAGCTCGGCCGGGTACTCGATCAGGCTGTAGAAACCGACCACGTCCCGCTGCGCGTGCGCGACGTACACGGGATGGGTGGCGAGGTAGTCCTCGGTGACCTGGTAGCCGTCGAGGATCGAGGCGTATTCCCCTTGGTAGGCGGCCGATTCGTGCATCAGCGCCGTCAGCCTGCCGGCGTCGGAAGCGGTTGCCCTGGAGATGCGGTAGCTCGTCACGAGCGCAGCTTAGAACGTCACACCGACACTTCTTGACCTCCAGCTATCTGGAGGTATCAGGCTGGGTTCCGACAGCTGGGGAACGAACTGGAGGAACGAGATGAAAGCGGCCGCGTTCACGGAAGCCGGTGGCCCGGAAGTGCTCCAGGTGCTGGAGCTGGAGGAGCCGCACGCCGGGGCGGGGGAGGTCCGGGTGCGGGTGAAGGCTGCGGGGGTGCAGCCGTACGACGCGGCCGTGCGGGCGGGGTGGGAACCCGCGGGGCTCGAGCTGCGTTGGCCGCGTGTCCCGGGGAACGAGTTCGCCGGGGTCGTCGACGAGGTCGGTTCCGGGGTTACCGGCCTCGTCGCGGGGGCCGAAGTGCTGGGCTTCACCGCCGTGCAGGCGTATGCCGAGTACATCGTGGTGCCCGCGGAGAACGTCACGCCGAAGCCGGCGGAGATGCCGTGGGAGGTCGCGGGCGGGTTCACGGCGGGGACGCAGACGGCGTACCTGGCCTTGGACGCGCTGCGGGTCGCCCGTGGCGAAACGCTGCTGATCCACGGGGCGGCGGGCGCGGTGGGCACGGCCGCCGTCCAGCTCGCGGCGCTGCGCGGGGCGAGGGTGATCGGGACGGCGAGCGAGGCGAACCAGGAGTACGTCCGTTCGCTCGGCGCCGAACCGGTGGTCTACGGCGACGGCTTGGCCGCTCGGGTGCGCGCCCTGGCGCCGTCGGGCATCGACGCGGCGCTCGACGGCGCGGGCGGGGCCGCCTTCGACCTTTCGCTGGAGCTGGTCGGGGATCCGGACCGCGTGCTCACGCTGGTCGAGCACGGCCGTGCGCCCGAGGTGGGGGCGCGGGTGGTCACCGGGACGCGGTCGGCCGACCGGCTGGGGATGCTGGCGTCGTTGTACGTCAAGGGGGAGTTGCGTTTCCTCGTGCGGCGGACGTATCCGTTCAGCGAGGCCGCGGCGGCGCACCGGGAGATCGAGACCGGGCACGGGCGGGGGAAGATCGTGCTGACCTTCCCGTAGCGACCTCGTGAGTGGTAAGGACGGTTAGAACCGTCCTTACCACTCACGAGCCCCACGCTTACCGCAGCTTCCGGATCACCCCGCGCACCACCAACGGCGTCACGATCGCCACGAAAAGCACCAGCGCCGCCCAGCCCCCGAAGCCGCCGAATCCACCCTCGTCGTAGGACGCCGGCGCGGCTTCCCGCCAGTTCTTCGAGCCGCCACCGGCCGACTCCTCGTCGGGGCCCGCCGTCGCGGTGGCGGTCTTGTCGCCGGCGGCCGGACCCGTGCTCGGGCCGGTCGACGCGTTCGGTCCGGCGGCCCCCTTCCCGGCCGCCGGTTTGCCGTTCGGGGCGATGATCCCGGCGGTCACCAGCGGGTCGGGCGGGCTGGAGGCACCCGCGCCGAGGCTGCCGTGGAAGGTCGGGTTGGCGCAGTTGCCCGCGTTCAGCTGTTTCGGCGGCTGCCCGGTGAGCCGCGCGTTGGAGTTCATGATCTCCTGCGATAGGTTCGGCGGCAGCGGCGAATAGCCGATGCGGGCCATGTTGATCTGGCCGTCGCACGCGACGTGTTCGAGGAACGCGGTCATCGTGTCGGTCTTGCCCTGGTCGCCATAGCCGCCGCGGCAGGTGTCCCGGCCGCTCGTGCACGGCATCATGATGTAGGAGTACGCCGAAATCGGGTACGTCTTCGGGTCGGCGTTCGAGTAGACCTTGTCGAGTTTCTGGCTGAGGTCCGGGCGGAGTTCCGCGAACTTCAGCGCGGAGGCGATGTTCTCCGCGTAGGGCTGCGTGTACTGCCCCGCGCCGTTCTGCACCCAGGCCGACGGCACGTTGTGGCGCTGCGCGTAGGCGAATTCGTCGTAGGCGATGGAGAACGGGATGGTCGCTTTGCCGATGGCCTGCGCGATCTGGTCCGAGTCCGCCAGCAGCCGGTACCAGTCGGCGTCCGGCCCACGCTCGGGCAGCTGGATCGGGCGCACCCCGGCGGGCAGGCTGCCCATCCCGTTGCCGACGTTGCGGGCGACGAAGCGCTGGTAGGCGTCGGGGGCCGCATGCGCGATGAAGTCGTAGAACAGCGCCGTCGTCCCGGATTGCCCGGTCCGCCCGACCAGCGTGATGGGCTGGTCCGGCAGCGACTTCGCGCCGTTGGTCGCGGTGATCGCCGGATCGCTCCAGCGCGTGATGTCCCGGCTGAAGATCCGGCCGATCACTTCGCGGGTGAGGTGCAGGTAGTCGACCCGTTTGCCCGCCTGGTCGGTGACGTTGTACATGACGGCGACCGCGCCGGCGACGTCCGGTACGTACTGGTAGCCGCGGGTCTGCGCGGTCACGCCGCCACCGCCGGCCGCGAGCAGCGAGGACACCTCGGCCTCGGTCCCGCCGAAGTCGACCGTCCGGTCGCCGTACTGGTTGACCCCGGCGGGCGAGTTGGTCGCCGAGTAGTTGATCGGGATACCCCGCGACGTCGCACCGTTCTGCCAGTCGGTCATCGCCACCCCGACATAGCTGGACCCCGAGCCCGTGACCCTGCTGAGCGCCGCCGCGCCGGGCGCGCCCGCCACGGAAATCGAGAGCAGCAGCGCCGAGATCCCGCCCAAAGCGCCCACTCTGCGCAAGGTCGTCATCCGAATCGCCCGTTCACGTAGTCGTAGGTGCGTTCGTCCGACGGCGCGTTGAAGATCGTGTCCGTCGGACCGTGTTCGATCACCCGGCCGGGTTCGTTCTCGGCCGCGAGGAAGAACGCGCAATGGTCCGAAACCCGTTGTGCCTGCTGCATGTTGTGCGTGACGATCACGACGGTGACCTCGTGCCCGATCTCGGCGATCGTCTGCTCGATCCGCCGGGTCGACGTGGGGTCGAGGGCAGAGCAGGGCTCGTCCATCAGGAGCACATTGGGCTGCACCGCGAGCGAACGGGCGATGCAGAGCCGCTGCTGCTGCCCACCGGAGAGGGCGCCGCCCGGAGAGCCCAGCCGGTCACGGACCTCACGCCACAGCCCGGCGCGTTCGAGGCTCTGTTCCACCAGCGCGTTCTTGTCGTCGCATTTGACGCCGGCGAGTTTCAGCCCCGCGAGCACGTTGTCCCTGATGGACATCGCTGGGAACGGGTTCGGCTTCTGGAACACCATGCCGATACGCAGCCGGACCTGCTGCGGCCGGGTCCCGTCGGCGTAGATGTCCTGGCCGTCCAACAGAACCTCGCCGGTCAGCGACGCCGACGGGACGAGCTCGTGCATCCGGTTGAGGATGCGCAGGAAGGTCGACTTGCCACAGCCCGACGGGCCGATCAGCGCGGTCACCTCTTTGGCGGGCATCCGCAACGACACGCCTTCGAGGACCAGCCGGTCACCGAACCAGGCGCCGATCTCGCGCGACTCGAGTTCCGCCGCACCGGGCGGGGGACCGCCGGTCAGGGTGACCTGCGGCCTGCCGTCGGCGTCGCGGGGAGTGAGATAGCCGGTGGAGTACGGGTTTTCCCCGCTATCGTCCACAGTGGACAATTCGGTGGTGTCGGTCACCGGTTCTCCTTCGTTCTTTTCGCCTTGCGCTTCGACCGGTCACGCCCGACGATCCTGGCGATCGCGAACAGGCCGAAGATGAGCAGGATCAGCACGAGCGCGCCGACGTAACCGCGCTGCTGGACGTTTTCCAGCGGCTGCTTGATGAAGCGGAAGATGAACAGCGGGATGCTCTCCTGTGGCGCGGAGAACGGGTTGGCGTTCATCGCGAGCGAGCCGAACGAGGTGAACAGCAGCGGTGCCGTTTCGCCCGCCACCCGGGCGATGCCGAGGATCACGGCGGTGGTGACGCCGGTGCGCGCGGTGGGCAGCACCACCGACCACACCGTCCTCGCCCGGCTCGCCCCGAGGGCCAGCGACGCCTCGCGCAGGCCGTCCGGGACCAGCCGGAGCACCACGTCCACGGTCCGCGTCACCGTCGGCAGCATGACCATCGTCAGCGCCAGGGTGGCCATCAAACCGTTGTAGCTGAACAGTCCCACGCCAGCCTGGATACCGGGGATGATCAGTGCCGCGTAGATGAACAGGCCGGCCACGATCGACGGCAGACCGCTCATCGCGTCGACCATGATCCGCACCGGACGGCGGAACCGCGACCGCGTCTCGTTCAGGAAGATCGCGGTGAGCACGCCCAGCGGAACGACGAACACCAGGGTCAGCGCGGTCTGCTGAAGGGTGCCGACGACGGCGTGCAGACCACCGGTCGCGGTGACCGGATCGGTCGGCGCGACCGCGGACATGTCATGGGTGAAGAAGTCCAGCCGCAGGTACGGCGCGCCCTCGATCACGATGTAGGTCAACAGGAACAGCAACGGGACGAGGAGAGTGAGCGCCCCGGAGACCACGACCGTCGACACGATCCGGTCCGACGCGGCCAGTTTGCCCAAACGGTCGCGGGTGACGAGGTAGAGCATCGCCAGATACAGCAGGTACGCGACGATCAGATCCGCCAGCCAGCCAGGGGATTCCAGCAGCAGGTGCATGACGAACCAGGTGAGCAGCGTGGCCGAAACCGCGCAGCCGAGTGCCGCCAGCCGGTCCTGCCGCGTGGTCTCCGACGGGCGGCGTTTGACGAGTTTGCGCGGGCCGGACGAGACCGGGGGAGTGACTGTCGCGGTCATCAGGCATCCACCCCCGCGCCGGACCGGCTCTTGGAGATGATCACCGAAGCGGTGAAGTTCGTGGCCAAGGTGAAGACGAACAACACCAGGCCCGCCGCCATCAGTCCGGACAGCGAGAGGCCGGAGGCGCCGGAGTTGTTGGCGATGAACCCGGAGATGGTCGCGCCGCCGAACTGGAGGATGTGCTTCGTGATCTCCGGAACCTGGGGCAGCAGCAGGGAAACGGCGATCGTCTCGCCGAGCGCGCGGCCGAGCCCGAGCATCGAGCCGCCGATGATGCCGCCACGGCCGAAGGGCAGCACGACCGTTTTCACCATCCCCCACCGCGTACTGCCCAGCGCGAGCGCCGCTTCCTTTTCCCCGGGCGGGGTCTGCGCGAACACTTCACGGATCACCGAGGTCGTGATCGGCAGGACCATCAGCGAGACCACCAGGCCGGCGATGAACATGGACTGGATGTAGAGCGTGTTCTCCTTGGACGCGAACAGCGGGAACCAGCCGAGGTTCTCGGTCAGCCACGTCGAAACCGGGACGATCTGCGGGCCGAGGAAACTGAATCCCCACAAGCCGTACAACAGGCTCGGGATGGCGGCGAGCAGGTCGACGAGGCCGGTGAGAAACCCGCGGATCCGGCCGCTGGAGTACTCGGTGATGAACAGCGCAGCGAGGATGCTCAGCGGCACGGCGACTCCGACCGCGATGAGCGCGACCACGATCGTGCCGTACAGGAGGCCCAGCACGCCGAGGACGCCGGAGGCGGGGTCGAACCGGATGGTGGTGAAGAAACCGAAGCCGCTGTTGTCGAAGGCGGGCCCGGACCGATAGACCAGGAAGAAGCCGATGACCAGGAGGATGCCCAGCATGGCCAGCCCGGCGCCGGTGGTGACCCGGCGGAACGCCCGGTCGGCCCGGGAAAGGACTTCGGTGATCGCCCGCCGCACCGGTGCTCCCGGTGGGGACGGGTCGGGCCGGGGTGGCGCGACGGTCACGAGCGGCCTTCCTTCGTATCGGTAAGTAAAGGTGTTCAGGGCACACCACTTCGCCCCTCGATGCGGCCAGTATGTGGTGCCCGATCCCGCGAAAGGTGTCCACGCGGAGAACGCCCGACGGGGCGAATGTGAATGTGTGCCGGGGCGGGTCCGGGGACGGTTGACCCCGAACGGGTGACTCGGGGACGTTGGGTTTCGGTGCGGCTCGTGATCGAGTCCCGCTCTCCGCCGTATGCCCGCGCACCTTGGGAGTCGTCCGTGTTCTTCGTCCGTGCGAGACAAGTCGGGATCTTGCTGATCTGCGGGGTGCTGATGGTCACGGGTGTGTCCGTCCCCGCGGCACAGGCGCAAGCGCCGTCGAACCCGCCGTACACCCTCAAGACCGAGCCCGCCGATCTGTCGGCGGCCCGGAACGGCGAGCCGGTGCGGATCACGGTGTCGGGATTGGCGAGCGGTGCCCAGGCGTCCCTGAAGGTCTGCCCCGCGGTCCTGCCGGACAATCTGATCAAGGTCGCCGGAAAACCGCCGTGGAACCGGGAAACCTCCGTCAGCGCGCGGGTCAATGCCTACTGCGGAGGGTTGAAGGACGAGTTCATCGCGAACGCGGCGCATATGGACAGTGCCACCGGCCGCCGCAGCAGCAGGACCGGCGACATCGTCATCGACACCCAGATCCCGCTCGGCTCCACCACCCCGAAACCGATCATCTGGGACCCGCTGTACACCACCTTCAACCAGAACGCCGAAGGTCAGGCCGACAAGCCGCCCACGGTTTCCTGGGCGGCCAATCCCGACGTCGTCGATCCGGCGACCGGTGCGAAGACCCGCAACAAGTATTCCTTCCGCTGTGACGAGAACAATCCCTGTTCGGTCGCGGTCACGATCACCGCGAAGAACGCGGACGGCGCGTTCGTGACCTGGATCGACAGCTCGATCCGATTCACCCCGTCGCAGCAGGAACTCGGTGTCAAAGGGTGCAAGGGCGCCGGTCAGCACACGCTCGGCGCCAGCATGCCGGAGCGGCTGGGCCGGGCCGCGGTCGCCTGGAACCAGGCTCTCTGCGCGCCCACCCAGGCAGAGCAACCGGTCAACATCGTGAACGAGACGGAGAACGCCGGCCTGACCGCGTTCGACAAGGGCACCTCGGATCTCGTCGTCACCGGCAGCGGGAACGCGCTCGCCACCCAGACCGTCCGGGACCGGCAGTACATCCCGGTCGGGATCAACGCGGCGGTCGTGGCCGCGGTCGGCTGGTCGCCGACCGACACCGACGACAACGGGAGCTCGCTCAACGCGAAGTTCACCGGCACCCTGCGGTTCACCCACGACGAACTCGCGAACATGATCACCAAGGGCGGGCAGGAACCCGATCTGGACGGCCGGGGCGGCATCTTCCGGAACGGCTCCCCGCTCGTGAACCGCAATCCTGGGCTCGTCTCCGTCACGAGAGAGAACGAGGCGAACGCGGCCAGGGCGAGGGCTGGCGCCGAGAGCCTGGACTTCTTCGGGGTGACCGGGGAATCCGGACCGGGCACCGTCCCGCTCGCGTTGAGCAAGGTGCTCGCGGAGGCCGCGCCGTCGGCCTGGGTGTTCCCGAAGAAGGGAAAGGAATACTTCGGTGAGCTGGACGGGAAGTCGCCAGGGGTGATCTCCGATCTGAACGCGCTCGACCCCGGTGCCTTTTCGCTGCACAACGTCGACGCGAAAACCGGTCAGCTCGCCGTGCGCAAGACGGTGCAGAACGGTGTCGTCGGAACGGGATTCGTCTGCACCGGCGGCTGTATGAGCTGGGTCGTCACCGATCTCGCGACGGCGCGGGCCTACGGCTGGGCGCCGGTCGCGCTTCCGGACGGCAAGGGGAATTTCGTCGCGCCGACCAAGGAGAGCCTGCAGCTGGCGGCCGATTCGATGCAGGTCGGCGCGGACGGGACCGTGCAGCCGGGCACCGCGACCAAGGGCGGCGCGTATCCGCTGACCTTCGTCGAATACCTGGCCGCGCCGGTCAATCCGCTGATCGACGCGACCTGCAAGCCGATGACCGAGAAGCAGGCGCAGCTGAAGGCGGTCGCCGAACTGGCGAGCGGCTACGGCCAGTCGCTGCTTCCGCCGGGGATGACCCCGCTGAGCCCTGGCCTGGCGGCCACCGTTCCCGCGCGAGTGGCCAAGATCGGTACCGGGACGGTCCAAGAAGCCTGTCAGGAAAGGGAAGAAGCGAAGAATCCGCCGCCGGCGGGTGGCACTGGTGTCACGACGGCCGCCAATTCCTCGTTGTCCGGTCCCTCCGGGGGAACGGGTTCACCGGCCGGGACGTCGGCGGGGGCGGCCGCCACCGGACCCGCGCCCGCGGCCGCCCCGACCCCGGAAAGCGTGCTGGCGGCCAAGAACCTCGCCGAGTCGATCGACATCCCGAAGTTCGCCGGGGCCGGGGTGCTGGGCGCGCTCATTCCCTTGGTGGCGCTGGTGATCCTGGCGACGCTCCCGTCCGCGACGGCGTACGTCGCCGCCGGGCGCCCGGTGCCGAGGTGGCTGGTCGTCGCGCTGGCCGAGATCGGGGCCGCGTTCGCCATGCTCTTCGGGCTCCTGCGGCGGAAATCGGCCGGAGGAGCGGCATGAGCACCTCCGTCGAAGAGAGACAGGGCGAACCGGACACCCGGTTCCTGAGTTTCGGTCCGGGATGGATCGGCACCGTCGTCGCCGCCTGGCTGGTCACCACCTTGGTGGCGCTGGCCCTGGTCGTCTACGCGCTGGGGCCGATGCTCCAGGCGAGCGACCAGCGGAAGGCACTGACCGAGATCCGCGGTGAGATCGGCCTGGCGCTGGGGGCCAGCCAGAGCCTCTTCGGTGCCCCTCCGCCCACCGAACCGGTCGAGTTCGGGAAGCCGGTCGCCGTGCTGGAGATTCCCGCGCTGAAGCTGCAGCAGGTCGTCGTCGAAGGCGCGTCGAGCGGGGAGACCGCGTCCGGCCCTGGCCACGTGCCCGGCACCGCCGGTCCGGGGCAGCCGGGCAACGCCGCGATCGCGGCGCGCAACGCGGGTTACGGTGGCCCGTTCGGTTCCCTGGACGCGCTGGAACCCGGTGACGAGATCGTCGTCGCGACGACTCAGGGCAAGTCCGTCTACCGGGTGACCGAGAAGGCCACCCGCCCGCTCGACGAGGGGGTGGACTACGGCAAGACCCAGAACGATCGGCTGACCTTGGTGACCTCGGCGTCCTGGTGGCCGCTGGCGGCGGAGGAGGCGACCGTGGTGACCGCCGTCCTGGAGGGCAGGCCCTTCCGGCCCACCCCGCAGAACGGCAAGGCGGACGCGCAGGACGGCCGGACCGGCGACGGCGACGCGTGGGCCGGGCTCGTGCTGGCCTTCGGCGGGTTCGTGGTGGCGGCGGCCGGGGCGACGTTCCTCTACCGCCGGTGGCGGCCGGTCTCCACCTACGTCATCACCGGTCCGGTGCTGCTCACCCTGGCGTCACTGGCGGCTTTGGCGCTTTGGCGGCTTTTCCCCGCATGGGCTTAGCGCGATTTCGGTCTTTTCGGACCGAAATCACTCCCACGATGTGGATCTTCCCCCGATACCGACTTTGGTCGGTGGACTCCTCACTGATCGCTCTTTAGATTCTCCCCATTACACCCGGTCAGGGGTAATTCATTCGGGTAGCCGAAGGAATTCCTGTCACGGGCTGTGCCGTGTGGGAACAGGGAGAATTCAATGAGCAGATTCAGCCGGGTGGTCACATGCTCGGTTCCGGTCGCGGTCGGTGCTTTGCTGCTGTCGACCGCGGTTTCCGGTGCCCAGCCGTCGGAGGAGGTGCGCACCCAGGCCGGGATCAGCGCCCTGCAGAGCATCAAGAAGAGCCTCACCCCGGCCGAGCGCAAGCAGTCGAGCCAGCTCGTCGTCGAGAAGCGCCTCCGCGCCGACAAGGGCCTGGCGGGCAAGCTCCCCGAGTACCGGACCGGGCTGGGCGTCAGCGACGCCGGCACCGTCGCGGTGGACATCAAGGGCGCCGGACAGGCCCTGGTGGACGCCGTCAAGGCGGCGGGTGGCACCGTCCGCTACGCCTCACCCGCCGGTGCGATCCGCGCCGACCTCCCCCTGACCGCCGTCGACGCGATCGCCGGACGCGGTGACGTCGCCGAGGTCAAGGCCGCCTCCCAGGCCATGACCTGGAACGAATCCGCCCCGCAGGACCGGCGCCAGGCCGCGGCCAAGAAGACCGCCGCCGCGCTGCAGGTCGCCGAGGGCGACAAGGCGCACGGCAACGACACCGCCCGCACCAAGTACGGCGTCACCGGCGCGGGCCAGAAGGTCTGCGTGCTTTCGGACGGCATCAAGTCGCTCCAGGCGTCGCAGACCGCCGGCGAACTCCCCGCCGTCGACGTCCTCCCCGGCCAGGCCGGCAGCGGTGACGAAGGCACCGCGATGCTGGAGATCATCCACGACATGGCGCCCGGCGCCGCGCTCGGTTTCGCGACCGCCTTCACCAGCGAGCAGAGCTTCGCCGACAACATCCGCGCCCTGCGCACCACCGGCAAGTGCACGATCATCGTCGACGACGTCTCCTACTTCGACGAGTCGCCGTTCCAGGACGGCCCGGTCGCGCAGGCCGTCAACGACGTGACCGCGAACGGCGCGCTCTACTTCTCCTCCGCGGGGAACTCGGGCAATCTGACCGACGGCACCAGCGGCTACTACGAAGGTGACTTCCGCGGCTCCGGCAGCAAGATCTCCGGGATCACCGGCACACCGCACGACTTCGACCCGAGCGCGACGACCCAGCTGTACAACGCGCTGTCGCCGAACTCGGTCGGCCGCTACGTCACCCTGTTCTGGTCCGACCCGTGGGGCAAGGCCACCAGCGACTACGACCTGTTCGTCCTGAACTCGTCCGGCGCGGTCGTCGCCTCCAGCGAGGGCGCGCAGAACGGCACCCAGAACCCGTACGAGATCGCCCAGGTCCCCGCCAGCGGCTCGGGCTTCAAGGTCGCCGTGGTCAAGTACAGCGGCTCCGACCGGTTCATCGCGCTCAACGTGATCCGCGGCCGCTTCGTCGCTTCGGGTGACCTGAAAGCCTTCAGCACCAACGGTGTCACCTCCGGCCACTCGGCGGCCGTCAACGCCTTCAGCGTCGCGGCCGCCCCGGCCGCCGGTGCCTTCGGCCGCGCGCTCGAAGCCGGTGACCCGGCGAACCCGGCCGGACCGTACCCGGGCCTGTTCACCGCCGCCAGCAAATGGGAGCGGTTCACTTCGGACGGTCGCCGTCACCAGTTCTACAACCCGGACGGCTCGGTGATCACCCCGGGCAACGTGTCCTCGACCGGTGGTGCGACGCGGAACAAGCCGGACATCACCGCGGCCGACGGCGTCGCGACCTCGGTGACCGGCTTCCAGCCGTTCTTCGGGACCTCGGCCGCCGCGCCGAGCGCCGCCGCCATCGCCGCGCTGCTGAAGCAGGGCAAGCCGGCCGCGACCCAGGCGGAGATCCGGAACGCGCTGGTGTCGACCGCGATCGACCTCGGTGCCCCGGGCTTCGACCCGGTCACCGGCGCGGGCGTGATCATGACCGGCCCGGCGCTCGACGCACTGGGCGTCGCCCCGAAGTAGCCGCGTAGCGCGTGAAGGCCCCCTTCCCTCGGTGGAGTCCAGGTATGCCGCGCGCCAGCGCGTCCGTTGAGGGCGGTGGCGGGGGCATGGATGGACGAGGGAAGGGGGCCTTCACGCGCTAGGAGGTGGTCAGGACTTGACGCAGGAAAGACCGTTCGGGCCGGAGACGGTCAGGAAGCCGTACCGCTTGATGGTGGTGGCGAGCTGGCCACCGCACAGCGGGCTGGCGGTCGCGGCGGTGTCACCGGCGGCGAAGCCGACGGCGCGCTGGGCCTGGTCGTAGCTCGGCGTGCGGGTGTCGAGCACGTGGTAGACGCTGCGCGAGCCCAGGAACGCCGTGGTGAAGGCCGGGGTGTAGTTGCCGGCCGAACCGGCGACCGGGGAGCCGTCGAAGCCGGCGCCGGTCAGCGGGTTCACGGTGAAGCCCGCGCGCTTGTCCGCGGTCACCGCGTTGCCCTGGGCGATCCACTGCGCGATGGAGAACGGGGCGATCGCGTTGGCACGGTCGGCGGCGGCGATGGAGTTGCCGTCGTGCTCCTGGAACCGCTTGATGGTGACCGGCTTGGTGGTGGGGTCGAAGCCGAGGACGGTGGTGGTGAAGAAGCTCAGCGTGCCGGAGCCGGTCTGGGGCAGGTAGACGACGATGGCGGCGTTGGCGCCACCGACCTGGTTCCAGTTGGTGATGGAGCCGTCGTAGATGCCGCGCAGCTGCGCCAGCGTGAGCGACAGGCCCGCGCCCGAGCCGGTCGCCGAGGACGACCAGGTGACACCGTCGGTGGCGAACGAGTAGTACTCGAACGACGCGGGGTCGGACGAGCCGCGGGGCGAGGACGACCGCGCGATGTCGATCTTGCCGTCGCCCGCGTCACCGGAGGCCTTGAGCGCGGCCTTGCCCTGGGACGAGCCGTTCGGCGGGAGGGTGGTCGAGGTGTTGTAGACGACCTCGTCGGCGTACAGGTCACCGGGCACGGTGAAGGTGCCGCCCGGGGCCAGCAGCGGCGGGATGTTGACGTGGTTGTCGGGGTCGCTGTTCCAGGCGGCGCCGTTGGCGTTGGCCAGGATCGCGCCGGTGATGTCGACGGTGGTGTCCGAACCCGCCGCGGCCAGGACGTCTTCGAGGCCGTTGGCCGGGGCGACCGCCGAGGCGGTGCCGGTCAGGGTGAGGCAGGCACACGCGGCGATGGCGGTGGCGCCGAGAAACCGAGTGGTACGAGCACGCATCTTGTTTGCACTCTTTCTCTAGTCCCCAAGTCGTCACGGGATTCCGTGACTTGGCCCAATCCTCGCTCCGCAACACTGTCCGGCGGCGGTGCTTCGCGTTCCCGCCCGACGTCCTGGTGGTTAATCTCCGGGGAACGCACTTTCCGTGAGCGGCCGTCACGGAGAACGATTCGGTGAAATACCGCCGGAATCGCGCCGGTATTTCCGGCGCCAATCGGCTATCGTCTCGATTCCTTCGCCGATGGACGCCTCGGTGGTGGCCGAGCGGAATCGGTCGAGGCCGCGCTGCGCCTCGATACGCCGCCCGTAGGCGTGGCTGGCGATCGCGACGATCCGGTCTTCCCGGTGCAGGCGCCAGCGCCACCGCCCACCGCTGAGATGACTGAAATCGCTGGTCAGCTCGGAAATGTGGGTACTGAGCCAGGCGATCGCGGCGAGGCATTCCTCGGCTCGCGGATAGTCGTCGGGCGCCGAACCCAGCGACACGTTGTTGCCGCCGAGCAGCCGCCATCGAATGGTCTGCTCGCCGGTCTGGACGAGCTGAAAGCGTGGATTCTTCTTCACCGTTCACCGTCCTGACGGCGAGGTGAACGGTGTGAATTCCCCCTGATCACATCCGGTGAATCGCCGCGATGTGGTGAAGGGGTTACCAGTTTTCGTGAAGGCGCGACGGCCGACGGGTGAACGTTTTCCCCCGGCGGCGGCGCGCTAGCCTGAACGGACGCGGGTAATCGGAAAACAATCACCGAGCCGGATCGGTCCGGCACGGTCTGCGAGGAGGATCGATGGGCAACGGCAGGACCGCGGTCGTCACCGGGGCGGGCTCCGGGCTCGGCAGGGAGATCTCTCGCGCGTTACTCGGCGCCGGCTACCGGGTCGCCCTCGCCGGCCGCCGCGCCGAAGCGCTGGCCGAGACCGCGGACGACGCCGCGAACGCGCTCGCCGTGCCCACCGACGTCACCGATCCGGATTCCGTCGCCGCCTTGTTCGAGACGGTGCGTGCGGAGTGGGGGCGGCTGGATCTCCTGGTGAACAACGCGGGTGTGTCGGTGGGCGGGACCGTCGACGAACTGTCCTTCGCGGACTGGAAGCGTGCCGTCGACACGAACCTGACCGGGATGTTCCTGTGCGCGCGGCAGGCCGTGCGGCTGATGAAGGCGCAGGACCCGCGCGGCGGCCGGATCGTCAACAACGGTTCGATCTCCGCGCACGCCCCGCGTCCCGCGTCCGTCGCCTACACCGCGACGAAACACGCGGTCACCGGGTTGACGAAGTCGATCTCCCTCGACGGCCGCGCCTGGAACGTCGCTTGTGGACAGATCGACATCGGCAACGCCGCCACCGAGATGACCCTGCGGATGGCCGATGGGATCCCGCAGGCCGACGGCAGCGTCAAGGCCGAGCCGACCTTCGACGCCCGGCACGTCGCGGACGCCGTGCTGTACATGGCCGGGCTGCCGCTGGACGCGAACGTCCAGTTCCTGACCGTCACGGCGACCGCGATGCCGTACATCGGGCGCGGCTAGCGATCGTGTTCGGGCGCTTGCTGGATGCGGGCTTCGGTGTCGCGAAAGCCACTTTCGGGACATCACACGTCGCGAAAGTGGCTTTCGCGACGTGTCCGAGCCTTCCGTCGCCCGTAAGGACCCCTGTGGCGAAGGGGACTTTCCTCGCGTGCGATGAGAGGAAAGCTCCCTTCACCTCGCCGAGCACCCCCGGACTCGCCACCCGGCAGGACCCCTTTGCCTTACCGCTCACGAGAGATCACGGGATCACCTTCGCCTTCCGGAACTCGTCGAACAGCCGGAAGAACATCGCCGACGTCTCCGTGTACTCGTGGAATCCCGCGCGCCGCGCCTTCGAGCCGTCCGCGAACATGTCGTAGTCCCAGCCGAACACGAAGTCCGCGAACGCCCACGACGACGAAACGGCGCTGTACGGCACTTCGAGGCCGTACTTCGCGGCGATCGAAGTCCAGAGCTCCTCCTTGTCCGCCATGACGACGTCCAGCGACATCGGCAGCGGCGGCGCCACCTCCAGGTCGAAGTACCGCGCGATCCGCGGCCAGAGGTCGCTCCATCGGAACAGGTCTCCGTTCGCGATGTTGTACGCCTCGTTCTCCGCTCCGGCCGCCCACACGGTGGCCTTCGCGAGCAGACCGGCGTCGGTCATTTCCAGGAGGCTGTCGTACGCGCCGGGTTTGCCGGGGAACCGCAGCGGCAGCCCGAGTTCCTTCGAGATCGACGCGTAGACCGCGATGGCCAGCGCGAGGTTCATCGGGTTGCCCAGCGCGGTCCCGCCGACCACCGACGGCCGGATCGCCGACCACGTCCAGGTCTTCCCCGCTTGGCGGTGCTCCAAAAAGGACTGCTGATCGACGTTGAACTCGGGCGGCATGTGCCCGGCGTCGTCCTCGCGCGCCGGGGTCTTGAACGGGCCGAGGTGGGCGCCGTACACCTTGTAGCCCTGCATGAGGCTGACGTGACGCAGGCCGGGTGCCGCGGGTTCGATCGCGTCGACGAGGTTGGTCAGCATCGCCAGGTTCGGCGGGACCAGCTCGGCCCAGGTCGGCTTGTCGACATAGGCCGCGTAGAACACGTGCGTGACGTCGTCCAGGCCGCCGAGTTTCGCGCGGGTGTCCTCCGCGTCGAGCAGGTCGACCGCGATCTGGCCGGGGCCGCCGCGCCGCGACAGGCCGATGACGCGCCAGCCGGGCAGGGTTTCCAGGTGTTCGATCAGGTTCTTGCCGATGACCCCGTTGGCCCCGGCGACCAGGGCGACCTTGCGTTCTTCGTTCATGTCCTCGAGCCTGGACCCAGCCCGCAGATAAGTCCAAGGCATAGATCTCACCGGTCCGATAAACTCTCTTCATGACTAGCTTGCGGCAACTCGAGTACCTGGTGACCGTCGTCGACACCGGCTCGTTCACCAAGGCCGCCGAAATGCTGCATGTGACGCAGCCCGCGCTGTCGCATCAGGTGCGCGCGCTGGAGAAGGGCGTCGGCGGCCCGCTGCTCGAACGGCTGCCGCGCAACGTCCGGCTCACCCCGATGGGGCGCGCCATGCTGCCGCACGCCCGCGCCACCCTCGCCGACGCCGAACGCGCGCGGTGCGCGGCCCGGCAGGCGTCCGGGCTGGAGGCCGGGGAGCTCCAGATCGCGACGGTCTACTCGGTCGGCATCGGAGTCCTGCCCGCGGCGTTGCGGGTCTGGCGCCGGGAGCGGCCGGAGGTCGACGTCCGGCTGGTGGAGTTCCGGCACGCGGACGAGCTCCGCGAGGCCATGGCGGCGGGGGAGGCCGACGTCGCGGTCGGTCCGGTCCCGCCGGGTTGGGACGGGCCGGTCCGCGAGATCGGTGCCGAGGAGTTCGTCGTGGTCCTGCCGATCGACGGGCCGCGCGAGGACGACGGCACCGGCGTCGTCGATCTGGCGACCCTCGCGGACTGCGCGTGGGTGCACTACGCGCCGGGCAACGGCCTCGCCGACCTCGTCGACCAGGCGTGCGCCGCGGCGGGGTTCCAGCCCAGGGCGGCGGTCCGGACCGAACAGAGCGCGGCGGCGCCGGTGCTCGCGGCGGCGGGTCTCGGTCCCGCGCTGGTCCCGGCCAACGTCCTGCCCGAAGGTTTCCCTGGCCGCGTCCTCCGGCCCGAACCGGCGATCCGGCGCACGCTCGCCGCCTATTGCCGCAGCACGCCCGACCCGCTGACCGCGGCCTTCATCGACGTCGTCGCGGGGGAGTGCACGCTCGGATCACCGCACGGAGGCGCCTGACAGGTCCACCCCGCCGAACGGCGTCGCCTTGACGTCGCCCACCCGGTCCGCCCAGACGGCGTGCCCGTGCCCGGACCACAGCGGCACGACCGGGAGATCCCGGAGCAGCTGGTTCTCCACCAGCCGGTAGACCTCGCCGCTCTCGCCCGCTTCGATCTCCTCGGCGGATTTCAGCAGGTCGGCGAATCCGTCGCTCTGGTAGCCGGTCGCCTTCACGATCTCGGCCAGCACTTCCTGCGGGCTCGGCGTCGTCAGGGCGACGTCGATCGCGAACGGTCCTTGTCCGGGCTCGGCGGCGAGCGGGACACCGACCGTCTTGCCGACCTGCTCCGCGAGCGGTCGCTGCCAGCTCGCCTGCGACTGTCCGAAGTGGACAGGTGTGGCCGGGAACTCCGCTTGGGTCAGCAGGGATTTCCCGGCTTCGGCGTCGAACGTGCAGGGGCGGCAGGTGCTGCTGCGCTCACCCGGCGCGACGGCGGGCGGCAGCAGCGATTTCGCCGGATCCACCTGCTTGCCGAGGGCGCCGGCCTCCAGTGCCGCGCGATCGATCCCGAGCGCGAAGCCGTGCCGGACGGTCGCGTCGGAGAAATGCGGTGCGGTCAAGGGAAACCCGAGGTAGGCGACGGTGGGCAGGGCCCACATCACGTGCCGTTGCGCGAAGTCGGCGTGCATGGCCTCGTGGCGATCGCCGGGGACGAACGTGGCGAGATCGAGCTTTCCGGCCTTGACCTCGTCGTACTGCGCCGCCGCGTCGCCGGTCTCGAGTTCGATCACGCGCGCCTTGCCCGCCGCGTCCGCCACCCGGACCAGTTTGCCGCCCGACGGCTGCCACGTGCCCTCCAGCCGGAACGGCCCGTTGCCGACGGGCCGCTGCGCGAAACCGGCCCAGTCACGGGAAGCCAGCGCCGACGCGGGCAGGGGGACCAGCGCGGGCGACGACAGCAGCGCCGGAACCTGACCCGACGGCCGGTCGAGCACGAGCCGGATGGTCAGCGGATCCGGCGCGGTGATCTCCTTGGTGCGCAGGAGATCCTTGAGCACCCGCGACGCCTGCCACTGCTCCGCGCCGATCGCCTTCCAGGTGTCCACATAGGACTGCGCGGTCACCGGCGTGCCGTCGTGGAACTTCCCGCCGTCCTTGAGCTTCACCGTCCACGTGATCCGATCGGCGCTGGTGAACGCTTCGGCCGCGCGCGGCGCCGTCTTCCCCGTCACCGGGTCGTAGTCGGCCAGCGGCGTCCACAGCGCGCCGGTGACCATCCGTCCGGACTGGTCGCGGACGTCGGCGGGCAGCAGGGTCGCCGGGGCGGCCAGGCCCACGCGAAGAACGTCCGGTGCGGGCGGTTCGCCGGATTCGGTGCAGCCCGCCGCGACCAGGACGGCGGCGAGGAGCGGGGCCAGAAGACGCAAGCGCATGGTCATGTCATAGCAGTCCCACACCGACCATTGGTGGTTGTGCGGGCAAAGTGGCGATCATAGAGTGCAGTGACCAGCCTGGGAGGTTTCTGTGCGAGGAAACTGGTTGCTCCGTTCGTGTTTGGCGCTCACCACGGTCACCGCGACCCTGATCGCCACCGGCCTGCCCGCCGCGGCGTGCGGCGACGAGGACAAACCGGCCGCCGAAAAGGTCCGGGTCGCCGGCGCGCCCGGCGCGGTGAAGAACGTGAAGGCCGTCGGCAACGTGCCCGACGCGCAGGGCGCCATCGCCATGGGGTTCCTGCAGTACGGCAAGCGTGACGTCATGGCGGTTTCCGGCGAGTTCGGCCTGAAGGTCTACGACCTGACGAAGAACCCCACCGCCCCGAAGCTGATCGGCGAGGTCAGCCTTCCCGGCCTGTGGGAGACCGAGGACACCGAGGTCGACGTCAAGCGCAAGCTCGTCTTCCTCGCGCGGGACCCGCGTGCCTACGGCGGAACCACGCAGACCGGCGAGTCCGGTATCTACATCATCGACCTGAAGAACCCGGACAAACCGGTCCTCCTGAGCTACACCAAGGTGCCCGCCGGTCATACGACCAGCTGCGTCGACGACTGCCGGTACCTGTGGACCGGTGGCCCGTCCAAGGCCGCGAACCAGCCCGCGGAGTGGGGTGGCCGCCCGATCTGGGTGACCGACATCCGCGACCCGCGCAACCCCAAGACGTTCCCGAACCCGATCGAACTCGCCCGCAACGACGGCAAGACCGACTACGTGCACGACGTCCAGGTCGACGCCGAGGGCGTGGCGTGGGTTTCCGGGCGGGGCGGCGTCCGCGGCTACTGGACCAACGGCTACCACCGCGATCCCGTGCAGGGGAAGGTCCGCCGTGCGACGCCGTTCGACCCGGTGCCCTACGCGGGCGGTGGGATCGAGGAGACGGCGGCGCCCTCGAAGTTCATGCACAACAGCTTCCACCCGGCGGGACACCGCTCCGCCGACGGCGCCGACTCGAACCGCTGGCGCGGCCGCGACCTGATCTACGCCACCGAAGAGTCGTTCCTCGACGGCTGTGCCGGTGACGGCGTGCTGACGATCTCGTCGCTGCAGAACTCCTACAACGGCGAAGGCTGGCGTTCGACGCCGGAGAAGCCGTTCCGCCTCAAGTCCGTCGGCACCTGGAGCGTCGCCGGGCAGGAGGGCAGCGACCCGGCGTCGGGTGACTGCTCCGCGCACTACTTCGACATCCGCGGCAAGGTCCTCGTGCAGTCGTTCTACGCGCAGGGCACGCGGTTCCTCGACGTCAGCGACCCGACCGACCCGAAGCAGATCGCCTACTTCCGCCCGGCGGACGCCAGCGCGTGGGCGCCCTACTGGCACAAGGGTTACGTCTATGTCGCCGACAACACTCGCGGAATCGACATCCTGAAGCTCACCGCCTGAGGCAGGATCTTCCCCATGCGCACCATGGGGAAGATCCTGGGGATCACGGCCGCGATCGTCCTGCTCGCGGCCTGTGATCCGGTCCCGCCGAAGGAAGTGGCCGTCCACACCGATCCGGCGCCGGTCGCCGAGACGTTCCCGGAGGTCGGCGAGATCGTCCAGGCGTCCTGGGTCGAGGAGCGGATGGGCACCTCCGAAGGGCGGGACGCGGCGCCGGGGCCGTCCGACTTCCGGCTGTCCGCGGTGGTGAAGCTGCGTCGCGAGGCCGTCGCGAAGGTGCTGTCCGGCTACAAGTGCCAGGCGGCTTCACCCGCGGTGCCCGAGTCCTTGAAGGGACTCTTCCCGTCCGGGATGAAGTGGCTTTCCTGCGAGCTTCCCATGAACGGCAAGGCGCGGACGGCGTTCGTCGCCGACGGGTCCGAACAGGCCTTCCTCTCTTCGACAACCATGTAACGGTTCCGTGGCGGAACTGTCGCGGGACCATCACGGCAGCGGGACGATCCGTTCCTAGCTTGGCGTCATGACCACCTTGCTCGAGCGGGCCCCGGTCCCCGTCGCCGGGAAGACTCCGCGGCGAAGCGTCACGGCACTGTTCGCGATCGCCCTCCTCGTCGCCGGATACACCGGGTTCCGGATGCCGGGGGAGTGGGCGGCCACCCTGCAGGCCGTGTCCCTGACGGACGGATTCCACCGCCGTTTCCTCGTCGGCACGCTCCTGAAACCCTTCGGGCACGACTACGCGGTCTTCGCGGTCGCGAGTTTCGCCGTCCTCGGCGCGGTACTGGCGGTCTTGACGCTCGCCTTCTTCCGCAGTCGCAGCGAAAGCCGGCGGTGGTTGATCGTCGTCTGGCTTCTGTTGCCGACCGGCGGCTACCTGTTCCACGAGGTCGGCTACTTCGACCAGGTGCTGTATCTCCTGCTGTTCGGCGCACTGTGGGCGACCCACCGGAACAAGCTTGTGCCGGCGAGCGCGCTGATGGCGCTTTCGGTGACGGTGCACGAGATCGCGTTGCTCACCGTGCTGCCGATCTTCGGATTCGCCTTGCTGCGGAAGGTTCCGCTCCGGCGCGCGTGCGCGCTGCTCAGTCCGTCCGCGATCCTCGGCCTCGGGATTCTCGCGCTGCCGCCCGCCGCTCCCGGCACCGTCGACGCTCTCGGGCGCTTACTGTCCACAGCGGACTTCCGCTACCGCGCCGACGCGCTGCACCTGTTCGGGCGCACCCAGGCCGAAAGCTGGCGGCTGTACTCGATCACCGGTGTCCTGCTCTACCTGCTGCCGATCGTGGCCGTGGTGCTCGGGGGTTTCCTTTACCTGCACCGTCCGACGCTCTCCGCCGTGGTGCCCGCCGCCGCGATCGCGGCGCCGGTGCTGCTCGCCTTCGGCGGCTGGGACGACGCCCGATGGGGCTTCCTGCTGGTCACCGGCTTCTTCGTGGTGGTGTGGCTCTGGCTCGGCCACCGCGAGCTGAAACTGTCCCAGATCGGTGTGTTGACCGCGCTCGTGCTGGTCCTCACGCACGTCCCGATGCCGTATTTCGACGGTTACGCGCCACGGTGGCTCACTCTGGTGACTCCCGTGGAAGCCGCACGGTGAAAACGGCGCCGCGATCGTTGTCCACGGTGACGTCCCCGCCGTGGATCAGCGCGTTCTCCCTGGCGATCGACAACCCCAGCCCACTGCCCTCGGTCGCCTGGCGCGCGTGATCGCCGCGTACGAACCGGTCGAACAGGATCGGTCGTAACTCCTCGGGCACGCCAGGTCCGGCGTCGGAAACCCGGATCAGCACCGCGTCGGAAAGGCCTTCCACCGTCACGGTGATCGGCGTCCGGCCGTACCGCTCGGCGTTGACCAGCAGGTTGCCCACGATGGTGTGGACGCGGCGCGGGTCGGCGGAGACGGTCGTGTCGCCGGTACTCGTCACCTGGACGGGCGTCTCCGGCACGCTGACCCCGATCGCGTCCTCGACGAGCGCGGGCAGGTCGACGAGTTCGGGCCGCAGGTCCGCCGAACCCGCGTCGAACCGCGAGATCTCCAGCAGATCCTCGACGAGCCGCGCCAGGCGCCGGGTCTGCGTCCCGAGCAACTCGGCCGCGCGGGTCCTGACCTCGGGCCCGGCGTCGTCGAGGGTGTCGACCGTGGCGACCATCGACGCGAGCGGGGTCCGCAGGTCGTGGGCGACGTCGGCGACGAACCGTTGCTGCTGGCGATCCTTGGCGCGCAGTTCCCCGATCGCCGCGCCGACCCGATCGGCCATCGTGTTGAACGACGCGGCGAGATCGGCGAGTTCGTCGCGGCCCTTCACCGGGACGCGGACGTCGAAGGCGCCGTCGCCCAGGTCACGCGCGGCGGAGGCGACTCGCAGCACCGGCCGCCGGATCCGGCCCGCCGCGAAGACGGCCGCCGCCACGCCGAAGACGGTGACACCGAGTGCGATCCACACCAGTTTCCAGCGCTGGGCGGCCAGATCCTGCTCGAAGCCGGTGAGGTCGAAGAACTGCACCACCCAGTACGCGACGAAGTTCCCGCTCAGCACGAGGATCCTGCGCCCGGTCGCCGGATCGGTCGTGGTCGCCGACAACAGCTTCGCCGGCCCCTGGGTCCGCTGGATGACCAGGTTCCGCACGCTTTCCAGCGCGGCTCGCCGGTCTGGAGGGGCCGCGTTCTTGGCACCCGTCGCCCAGTCGTGGCTTTGCGAAGAGGCCTTGACGACCGTGAGAGGTCCTTCGGGGGCTTTGAAGTCGTCGTTGGTCAGCTGGGGATGGCTCGTGACGAGCATCCAGTCCGCCGCGGCCTTGTCCATTCCTTGGGAGAACATCTCCAAGGCCCGGGTGGAGCCCGCCATGGACTGTTCGAGATGAGGCCATGCCTGGCCGAACATCGCTCCGAACGACGTCTTCGCCGCGGCGGTGAACCGGTCGAGCGCGTCGTCCTCCTGGATCTTGGCCGCGCTGAAGGCCATGATCACCGTCGCCGTCGTGGTCACCACCACGACCGCCGCGGTCACCCGGGCACGCAGTCCGAATCTCATTCGCCCACCAACCGGTAGCCGAGTCCGCGCACGGTCTTCAGCACCACGGGATTCGCCGGATCGTCCTCGATCTTCGCCCGCAACCGCGCGACCGCCGCGTCCACGATCCGCGAATCGCCGACATAGCCGTAGTCCCAGACCCGTTTCAGCAACGTCCGCCTGCTCAGTACCTGGTTGGGATGCTCGGCGAACTCGACCAGCAACCGGATCTCGGTCGCGGTGAGCGCCAGTTCGACGCCGTCGCGCATCACGCTCATCGCGGCCGCGTCGATCTCCAGCCGTCCGACCCGCAACTGACCGGCCGACGGCCCGGGAGCGGTGACGGCACGCCGCCCGATCGCCTTGATCCGCGCGTCGATCACCCGCGGTTCGACGGGTTTGACCACGTAGTCGTCGGCTCCGCACTCCAGCCCGGCGACGATGTCGATCGGGTCGCCGCGGGCGGTCAGCAGGACCAGCGGCAACCGGCTGCGCGCGCGGATCCGGCGGCATACCTCGAACCCGTCCATCCCGGGCAACATGACGTCGAGCAGGACGAAATCGAGTTCGCGCCGGTCGGTGAACAGCGCCTCCAGCGCCCGCTCCCCGGTCGGCGCGACGACGACGTCATGGCCGAGGGCCTTCAGCGCGAGCGTGAGCGCTTCGGCGAGTGCGACGTCGTCCTCGACGAGCAGGATGCGCGGCATGGTTCCCCCAAGATCGAAAGGCTCACCGATCGTAAGGGCGCTCTGTCGCACGGCACCGGATTCGGGGCGGAACCGTCGCGGAGCCGTGCGGTCTCGTCACAAAACCCTAGTTCTTGAGTTTGGCGTTCCAAGCCGTCAGCGTCAGTTTGCCCGTGGTCCCGAGGTCGGTGTCGACCGTGATCCGCTGCTCCGGATCGCCCTTCGCGGCCGCGACCGTCACGTAGGCGCCGGCCTCCGGCGAACCCACGGTGACCGTGTTCGACCACGAGACGACCGAGAGCAGCGTCCCGCCGGGCTGGACCTTCTGCGCGCTGACGCCGGGATCGATCGCCATATACGACGTGCCGTGCTCCACAGCGACGTTCATCGGCCGCTTTTCCTTGTCCAGCAAGCGGATTTCGGGATAGCCGGTGAGCGTGCGCGGGCTCGTGCCGCAGTTGGTGAGGGTGAGCACGACCGCGCGGTGCCCCAGCGCGGCCTCGACCGGCCCGGACTTCACCGTCACGCCGGTGTCGAGACAGCCTGCCGGGACCACCGGGCCCGGATCCGGCGTGTGGACGGTGGGCGGGACCGGCGGTGGCGGCGGAGGCTCGCCGCACCCCGCCACGACTAGCAGCAATCCACCCAGCGACCCCAGTTTCCCCAGCACGCCGGAACCTTATCCAAGTACGTGAAGGCCCCCTTCACGTACTTGGTGAGGGGGAAGGCGAACGCGGCGTGGTGCGAAAGCCACTTTCGCAACCCTCAACGTTGCGAAAGTGGCTTTCGCAACGTGTTGGGCCGATCGCTCCACGGCTGTACCTGGGCCGAAAGCGTCCTTCACCGCATCCGACGCGGCGAAGGACGCCTTCGCCCCAACTCAGGCCCCGCTCAAGACGCCAGCAACTCCTGCAGTTCCGCCACGGCCGCGGTCAGCTCCGTCGCGAACAGCTCCATCTCGTGCGCCACGTGCTTCGGCGTGCACAGGTACAGATTCAGCGACTCCGGCAGCAGCACGTACGCGACACCGATGCACTGCGGGCTGGTCGACCCGAAACCGAAGTACCGGATGTTCACCGACGGCGCCGAGCTGGTGCTCAGGTAGTCGTCGCGCATCTTCAGCCAGCCGGGCGACGAGTACAGCGCTGGGGAGTCCTCGACGCCGCGCCGCTTCTGGATCAGCTGCAACTCCCACAGGTGCTGCTCCGGCGCGTCACCAGCCTGACACTCCTTCGCCCGCGTGACGTGCTTCGCGGCCGCCGCGCGGAAGGCGGCCTGACGCGTCTGCCGGTCGGCCTGTGGGTCGTCCATCACCCGGACGAACCACTGCACTTCGGGCGTCACCACGCGCATCGCTTCGGTGCGCCCGTTCTGGTACTGCCGCGTCGCGATCGACTCGTATGTCGCGCCGGTGATCCCCTTCGCCCGCTTGTGCGCGAGCTGGTACGCCATCTGCGCGAAGGCGTCCGGGGACATGCCCAGCTCCTTCGCCCGCTTCGCGCCGAAGTCGGTGAAGGACACCGTCTTCGTAGCGGTCGCGTCGGCGTACTCGGCGAACGACGCGGCAGCGGCGCGGGCATCTTCGCGCAGCGCCTCGCCCAGGACGAACTCGATGACCTCCGACGCCGGGACGCCGTCGGCGGGCGGGCGCTCCAGCCGCGTTCCGCTCAGCAGCGCGTCGGTGAACCCGAGGATCGTGGTCCCGTCCAGTTCGCAGTGCTCGACGTTGATCCCCGCCGTGCCGTCCTCGAACACGATGAGCGAAACGGCCTTGTCGAACCAGCGGTTCCCGCTGTCGCCGTGCAACAGGTGATCGCACGCCTCCTGCGTGTTCGCCGGCGTGAAATCCTCCAGGCACAGGCAGAACAACGCCGTCTCGATGTCGTCGAGCGCGGCCGCGTTACCCGCCGCCAGCAGCGCTTCCCGCGTCGCCGCCCACTCCGCCCTCGCCTTGGTGGTGAAATGCCCGGCGGCGGTCCGCGGGTCCTCGACGAAGTTCCCCGACTTGACGATCGTCTGCAGGCCCGCGACCAGTTGATCGGGGGAATACGGGCGGCCGTCCGGCGCGATGACGTCCATCCGGAACGGGGTGTCGCGGTGGAAGACCACGATATGCCGCGCCCTCGACGGCCCCGGCCACTCCTCGCGGTACGGCGTGCGCGCGGTGTCCTGCACGGCGCCGGGGATCCGCGTCGCCGAGAACAGGAACTTGTGCTGCACCATCGACTGCGGCTGCCCGCGCAGCACGATCGGCGGCACCAGTTCCTCGTCGAGTTTCAGCTTGTAGTCCACCGCCGACGCCGCCAGCTCGGCCGCGCGCTCCAGCTGTCCCAGCGGGGATTCGGTGAACAGGAAGAAGAAGTTCGCGTTGAGCGCGATCCGGTCGCGACGGCCGAGGTACCGATACGGCCAGAAGGTGTCGAGCCAGCTGCGGACGCCTTCCCGCTGGTCGTAGGCCTGGAGCGCGCTCTGCAGTTCGTGCGCCGGGCTTCCTTCCGCGAGGAACTCGGTGACGGCGCCTTCGGTCTCGGCGAGTTCGCCGGGGGTGAGCAGCGGCGAGCACCACTCGAGGAACCGGCGGCAGGTGTCCTCCAGGCTGGGGACGGGGACCCGCGGCAGGTTGCCCTCGTTGCCGAACGTGCGGGTGGACGGTTCCGTACTGCTCACGATCATCCTTGATCTCGAAGGGGAAGGGCGTTCAGCGCGGAGGCGAGCCCGCCCGCCGCGTCGTTCGGCCGGGAAACGTACAGCCGCGCGTACAGGCGGCCGCCGTCCTCCAGCCCACGCGGGTCGACGCCCGCGACGGACAGATTGTCCAAGATCTGCGACTGTTCCTCAGCCGAAGCGAATCGCCGCTGCCGGAAGACGCCGTCGATCCCGGTCGTCTCGTAGCCCAGTTCGCCGAGGCTGTCGGCGACCGGGCCATAGGAGAACATCCGGAGGACGAAATGCGCCATCCACGGCCGGTTCTCCCGGGCGATCCGCACGAGGGTCTTCTCGGTGACGTAGCCGACGCAGCCGGTCGAGATGACGATGTCGACGCCGGCCAGCAGCGCGCGCTGCTCCTCGGACGGGTCTTCGCTCTCCAGATCCGCGTGGATCGCTTCGTCGATGAAGCCCGCGGCGAGCGCGTAGTCCAAAGCGGGCGCGGAGGCGTCGAGGCCGATGAAGCGGACTGCGTCATTCTCGACCATCCGGCGATCGCGGGCGATCAGCTCGTCCCGGCTGAGCGACTCGCCGTCCCGGTAGTGGTCGTACAGCCGCTCCATCGAAGTGCCGCATCGGTGCAGCGCCGCGTTGACGCCGTAGGAACAGCCGAGGTCGAGCACCGTCGGGACCTCGACGCCGGTCTCCGCACGGTACTCGTCGATCAGTTTCGCGAAGTAGGCCTTCGCCTGCTGCGGGATGGCGTAGTCCAGTCTTCGCAAGGTGCCGAAGAACGCGCGAGGATCGGGCTCGGTGTAGATGTCGTCGAAATTGATCTTGCCGGTCGAATCCAAAGGCACGGCCAAGCTCCTGACTGAGTGTCTGTAGGTGAACCCGCACCGGCCGAAGGCCCCATAACGAAGAGCGGGTTCACACCTGTGGTCACCTTTCAGGTACTCCTTCAGCTCCGCCAACAGGCGCTAGTCGAGCAGCTGATCGCCCCGGACCGCCGCCGAAGCGACGTGTTCCGGCAGGACCCGGCCGAACAGCTGTCTCGTCCGCTCCGGACTGCCGATGACCCCAGGACGCTCGCTGTACGCGAAGATCGCGGAATGGCGGGCGACTGCCCCTTGAACACTACTCACCCGATGCAGCGCGAAGCGTCCGCGAAACAGCTGAAGATCGCCAGGACGCAGAGTGAGCCGCCTGATCAGGTGATCGCCTTCGCCGGCCAGAACGGCACGGACGTCGTCGAAGTTCTCCGCCGTTTCGGACCGGATGTTCGGACAGTATTCGAAGACACCGCCGTCGGCCGCTTCCTGCGTGAGCATGCTGACCGTGTACTCGTTGGTGTCGAAATGCCACGGATGCGCGCGGCCCGGTTCGATCACGTTGAGCACCAGGCCGGACAGCGGATCGGCGAGTTCGTGCAGCTCGGGGAGTTCGAAGCAGTCGGCCACGAACCGCTGGAACTCCCGGCTCGAGTACAGCTGCTGGATCACCGCGGTCACCGGGATCCGGTCTCGCGCCACGAAAGCGTTGCCGCGTTCCATGATCGTGCGGCCGGGATGATCCTCCGGCAGCGGAGTGTCGATGGCGATGTTGTAGGCGTTGACGCGTTCGACCTTCGCGTACGCCTCCGGTGCGATTTTCGCCCCTTCGTCGCGAAGGGCGTCACGCAACTCCGGACGGATGAAGTCGGCCAGCACACTGCAGCCCGTTTCCCGCAGTTCGGCGCGGGTCCGGGAAACGATTTCGCGCCACGCGGGGCTTCCCGGTTCGGACAACGGATAGCGGGCGGTATCGGCCACCTGGACTGCGCTCGCGGTCATCGACGTCCTCTCGGCTGCCCGGAAGTGATTCTCGGGTTTAGCACAGAAAACGCCCTCGACCCCCGCGCCTTGTGAGCGGTGCCACACGCAACGTGACGGCCTCCTGACTCGGGTCAGGAGGCCGTCAGGGACTCTTCGTCAGCTGGTGACAAGCGGCAGCAGCGGACGGCGCACGGCGGTCGCGACGCCGTCGGACGCCTGCGCCGCGGCGATCCGCTCGGCCGTCGGCGTGCCGTACTCCGTGGTCCGCTGCCGCAGCGGACGGCCCAGCGGTTCGACCATCGCGCGCATGTCGCTGATCGTCTTGTACGACCCGTTCGCCGCGCCGGCCATCCGGCTGATCGTCTCCTCCATCAGCGTCCCGCCGATGTCGTTGACCCCGCCCTGCAGCACCGCGCGGCTGCCCTCTTCACCGAGTTTCACCCACGAACTCTGGATGTTGTCGATCATCCCGTGCAGCAGCAGCCGGGCCAGCGCGTGCACCGCGCGGTTCTCGCGCAGCGTCGTGCCCGCCCTCGCCAGCCCGGCGAGGTAGATCGGGGAACTCTGATGGATGAACGGCAGCAGCACGAACTCGCTGAACCCACGCCGCCCGTTGCGCTCCAGGCCTTCCCGCTGCAGTTTCGCCAGCAGCTTCAGATGCCCGACCCAGTGCGCCGGGGTGTCGACGTGGCCGTACATCATCGTCGACGTCGTCGTGATGCCGAGTTTGTGCGCGGTGGTGACGACGTTGATCCATTCGGACGTCGGCAGCTTGCCCTTCGTCAGCACCCAGCGGACGTCGTCGTCGAGGATTTCCGCGGCCGTGCCCGGCAGCGAGTCGACGCCGGCTTCCTTCGCCCGCGCCAGCCAGTCCTCGATCGAGAGGTTCGTCCGCGAAGCGCCGTTGACGACCTCCATCGGCGAGTACGAATGCAGGTGGATGTCCGGCTGACGGCGTTTCACCTCCGCCGCGAGATCGAAGTACGCGGTACCCGGCAGATCCGGGTGGATGCCGCCCTGCATGCAGATCTCGGTCGCGCCCGCGGCCCACGCCTCGTCGACGCGGTCGCCGACCTGCTCCAGCGAGAGCGTGTACGCGTCGGCGTCGGTGCGCCGCTGGGCGAACGCGCAGAACCGGCAACCGGTGTAACAGACGTTGGTGAAGTTGATGTTCCGCGTGACGACGAAGGTGACGTCGTCGCCGTTCACCTCGCGACGCAGGTCGTCGGCGATCTTGGTGAAGGCGTCGAGTTCCGGCCCATCGGCGTGCAGCAAGGCCAGGGCCTCGTCGTCCGAGAGCCCGGCGGGGTTCTTTTCCGCGCTGCGCAAGGCATCCCGGATGTCGGTGTCGAACCGCTGCGGCGCGGTCTTGATGTTGCCCTTGATCTCGGCCCAGTCGCCGTAGACCGAGTCGAAGTCGCTGCGGCGGTCCTCGGTGCGCCCGACGGTGTCGACCTCGACGTGGAGATCGGTGCGCCCGGCCTCCTTCCAGCCACCGTCCGGCTCCTGCCACGGGATGCCCACCGGGATCGCCTCTTCGATCGCGAGCCCGGTCTCGGTGTCGGTCAGCGGGGCGAGGTGCGCGTTCATCCGCGGGTCCAGCCACGGCTCGCCGGCCTTGACGTACTCCGGGTAGATCGGCAGCCGCTCGCGCACGGTGAACCCGAGCGCCTCGGTGCGGCGTTTGAGCTCGTCGATCTGCGGCCACGCGCGTTCGGGGTTCACGTGGTCGGGGGTCAGCGGCGAGACGCCGCCCCAGTCGTCGATACCCGCGTTCAGCATCAGCTCGTACTGCTGGCCGATCAGGTTCGGCGGCGCCTGGATCCGCATCCGCGGCCCGAGCACCAGCCGCGCGACGGCGATGGTCGCGGCGAGTTCTTCGAGGTCGGCGTCCGGGGTCGCGCGCATCTTGGTGTCCGGCTTCGCGCGGAAGTTCTGGACGATGACCTCCTGGATGCCGCCGTAGGTCTTCGCGACCTTGCGGATGGCGAACAGGGAGTCGGCGCGTTCCTCGAAGTTCTCGCCGATGCCGATCAGGATGCCGGTGGTGAACGGCACCGAACTGCGCCCGGCGTCCTCCAGCACCCGCAGACGGACGTCCGGGTCCTTGTCCGGCGAGCCGTAATGCGGGCCGCCCTTCTCGGTGTACAGCCGCTTCGCCGTCGTTTCCAGCATCATGCCCATCGACGCCGAGACCGGCTTGAGCCGTTGGAAGTCCTGCCAGCTCAGCACGCCCGGGTTGAGGTGGGGGAGGACGCCGGTCTCTTCGAGCACCCGGATCGCCATCGCCCGGACGTAGGACAGCGTGTCGTCGTAGCCGTGCGCGTCGAGCCAGTCCTTCGCCGCCTTCCAGCGGTCCTCCGGACGGTCGCCGAGGGTGAACAGCGCTTCCTTGACCCCCATCTCGGCACCCTTGCGGGCGATGTCGAGCACCTCGTCGGGGGAGAGGAACGGCGATTCGACCCGCCCGGGGACGGTCGCGAAGGTGCAGTAGCCGCAGCGATCCCGGCACAGCCGGGTCAGCGGGATGAACACCGAACGGCTGTAGGTGACCACGCCGGGACGGCCGGCCGCGACGAGCCCGGCGTCGCGGACCCGGGAGGCGTGCTCGGACAGCGTCTTGAGGTCGTCGCCGCGCGCCTGGAGCAGGATCGAGGCCTCGGTGATGTCGAGGGTCTTCCCGTCGCGCGCCCTGGCGAGCGCCCGGCGCATCGCCGAGGTGGTGGGGGCGTTCGCGTCAGCAGGGGATGCCATTCCCGCACGCTATGGCCGGACTCGCTCCACCTGCCAGTGTGCATCCCGCCACCGCGTCACCCACGTGGGTGTGGTCACTGTTTCTGCTGGTCAGAGCCTGATTTTGGTTGCCGATCAGGGGGTGCGAGTGTATTACCTAAAGTGTGGCTTCGGTGATCGGCAAGAAGGCCGGCGGGCGGACGTACTACTACCTCGTCACCTCCGCGCGGGTCGACGGCGAGCCGAGGGTGGTCTCGCAGCGTTATCTCGGTACGGCCGAGGAGATCGGGCGCGCGATGGACGGCGACGTCTCCGCCCCTGGCGAAGCGCGTCACCGGACCTTCGGTGACGTCGCGGCGGTGTGGGCCACGCTGCGACGGCTCGACTTCGTGCGCCGAGTCGACGAAGCCGTCGGAGCCCAGCGCGCGTCGACCACCCTGGGGACTCATCTCGCCCTCGCCGTCCTGCACCGGGCGACAGCGCCCGGCACGCACTTAGCCGACTGGTGGCGTGACTCCGTCGCCCGGGAATTCATCCAGGCCGACCTTCCGAATCACCGGCGGGCGTTGCAACGCCTCAGGCCCGAACGGATCGCGCGGATCGAGACCACCGTCGCCGACGCGGTGCTCTCCTGGCTGGGGACGGGCGACGCCGCGCTCGCCGTCGACGTCCCGCAGTTCGCCACCTTCACCACGGGCGACCCCTGCCGATGCGAACTCGCCGGACTCGGCCTGGTGGTGACCAAGGACGGCGCGATCCCGCTGGCGTCGCACGTGTACCCGCGGGAAGGGGCGCCGCCGTTCGCCGCGCTCGCCGAGGAACTCCGCTCGCGGTATCCCGTCACGCTGGTTTTCACCGCCGGTCAGGCCGCGCAGCTGGATCTCGGACGGCATTTCGTCGGCGCGCTCCCGCTGTCGGAGCACCCGGAACTGCTGGCGAAACCGCCGTCCGCCCGCAAACCCGTCGACCCGGAGCGTTTCGCCGGGCTGACCGCCCTCGACACCAGGGCCGTGGTCGCCGGGATGCGACGGCGCGTGATCCTGACCCATTCGGAGACCCTGCACAACGCGCAGGCCCGCGCGTTCGGGGAGGAACTGAGCACCGCGACGCGGGAACTGGCCGGCCTCGACGCCGCACTGGCGTCGGGCGTCTACCGGGGTGACCGCGGCCAGGTGAACGCCGAAATCGCCCGGATCACCCGCGGCCGCCGCGTCGAACGGGTGCTCTCACCTTCACTGACCGGGACGAAGCCGGGGGAGATCCGGCTGACCTGGAAGGTCGACGACGCCGCGGTGTCGCGGCTGCACGACGAGTTCTTCGGCAAGCAGGTGCTGGTCACCGATCACGACTGGCCGGTGGCCGAGGTCGTCACCGCGTACCGGGCCCGGACGCACCTCGACTCGACGTTCCGCTGGCTGACCGGCCCCGCCGTCACCGGCCCGGCCCCGCGCTGGGACTGGACGCCGCACCGGATCGCCGTGCACACCCTGGTCACGGTGCTCGCGTCCACGGCCACTCACCTCATGCGGCGCGAGGCCGACCGCGCGGGGATGAACCTGTCGGTCCGCGAGCTGATGGACAGCCTCGCGGGGATAGGGGAGACGGTGCTCCGGTACCCGTCCACCGGCGGCCGACCGCGGACGCGGCGCCTGCTGACCGAGCGGAACCCGGAACAGCAGGCGCTCTTCGACCTCTTCGGCCTCAGCCCTCTCGGTGAATATGGAGCGCCGAGAAGCTCTGCACCACCGGCATCAGCTCGATGACGTTGATGTTCACGTGCTCCGGCTGCGAAGCCGCCCAGAAGGCGGACTCGGCCACGTCGGCGGCCGTCAGCGGCGTCGTGCCCTTGTAGACGTTGTCGGCCTTGCTCTGATCACCCTCGAACCGGACGACGGAGAACTCCGTGCCGCCGACCAGGCCCGGCTCGACGTTGGTCACCCGGACGCCGGTGCCCTGCAGGTCCGCGCGCAGGTTCAGACTGAACTGGTGCACGAACGCCTTGGTCGCGCCGTACGCGTTGCCGCCGGGGTAGGGGTAGCTGCCCGCGACCGAGCCGATGTTGATCACGTGCCCGCGGCCACGCTCGACCATGCCGGGCAGCAGGGCGCGGGTGAGGTGCGCGAGCCCCTTGATGTTGGTGTCGATCATCTGGTCCCAGTCGTCGAGCTTCGCCCGGTGGGCGGGCTCGAGCCCCTTCGCGAGGCCGGCGTTGTTCACCAGCAGGTCGACTTCGGTGAACTCGGCGGGCAGCGTGCCGGGGAGCGCGGCCACCGCGTCGGCGTCCCGGACGTCGAGTTCGAAGGGGAGGACGTTCTCGCCCAGCTCGCCGGCCAGCTTGTCGAGCCGGTCCTTGCTGCGCGCGGCCGCGACGACCTTGGCGCCGTCGGCGGCGAACCGGCGGACGATCTCGACGCCGAACCCGGCGCTGGCACCGGTCACGAAAACGGTCTTCTCGGGCATCAGGTAGTCATCCTTTGTTTGAACACTGCCAAGAATCGTGCGAACACGTCGTTGAACTCGGCCTCGCGCTCCAGGTTAGGCATGTGCGCGGCGCCTTCGATCACCGCCAGGGTGGAGCCGGGGATGAGGTCGTGCATGAGCTCGGCGTCCGCGACCGGCGTGAACTCGTCCTCGGTCCCGACCACGACCAGCGCCGGTACTTCCACGCGGGTGAGGCTCTCCCGGTAGTCCGGCCGCTCGGCGCGGCCCCTGAGCGCGGCCGCCGCTCCTTCCTTGGGCGTCGTGCGCATCATCCCGAGGACGTGCGCCGCCACGTCCGGCATCGTGCGGACGTTCTCCGGGGAGACCATCTTCGTCAGCACTTCCTCCGCGTACGGGTTCATCCCCTCCGCGAGGACGCGGTCCGCCATCTCGTTGCGGACGCGCTTGCCCTCCTCTGTCTCTTGTTGGGGAGAGGTGTCGGCGAGCAGAAGGCCGGCGACGCGCTCGGGGTAGGTGCGGTGGAACTCCATGACGATCTGCCCGCCCATGGAGAGGCCGCCCAGCACGAAGCGCTCCAGTCCGAGGTGATCGGCGAGCCGGACGATGTCGGCCGCGAAGACGTCGAGCCCCGTCCTCGTGCTCTCCGGCGGCAGGGTCGTCTCGCCGTACCCGCGAAGGTCCGCGGTGATGACCCGGTAGCCCTCCTGGCTGAAACGTTCGGCCTGGGGCCGCCACATCGAACGGTTGAAGGGGTGGCCGTGGACGAGGACGACGGGCAACCCGGTGCCGAGGTCGTCATAAGCGACGGTGATGCCGTCGAGTTCCGCAGTACTCATGAGCCCGACGCTAATCGGAGCAATCGTCAGGATCAATACGGTGCAATGTACTCGGAGCAATGTTCTTGTCCGGGAGTCCACCCGCGGCCGCCTGGGGCCGATCATCGGCCTGGGGCTCGTTTACGCACCCTGACCTGCGCGAATGGCGTTAAGGTACCCCCCTGTTTTCGGGGGTTTCCGGCCATGTAAAGTTCTCTTCGTCGCCAGGGAAACCGAGCGGCCGACCGGGACACGAACCAAGCTCTCGCTCAGTGCGATTGAGTGGGTGTCCCACCAAAAACTGCTAGGAATGACTGCTTCGGATAAGGCCGCTGTGATGGCGGTGCGATCTGGGGTGTGTTGCTTGAGAACTCAACAGTGTGCTAGTGAACTAAGCCAGTAGAGCTTATATTTGAACCTCGTTTGAGGTTCCTTTGAGAGCAAGAAAATTTGCCTCGATCAAATTTGACATTGTTGGAGAGTTTGATCCTGGCTCAGGACGAACGCTGGCGGCGTGCTTAACACATGCAAGTCGAACGATGAAGCCTTTCGGGGTGGATTAGTGGCGAACGGGTGAGTAACACGTGGGCAATCTGCCCTGTACTTTGGGATAAGCCTGGGAAACTGGGTCTAATACCGGATATGACAGGTTCTCGCATGGGAACTTGTGGAAAGCTCCGGCGGTACGGGATGAGCCCGCGGCCTATCAGCTTGTTGGTGGGGTAATGGCCTACCAAGGCGACGACGGGTAGCCGGCCTGAGAGGGTGACCGGCCACACTGGGACTGAGACACGGCCCAGACTCCTACGGGAGGCAGCAGTGGGGAATATTGCACAATGGGCGCAAGCCTGATGCAGCGACGCCGCGTGAGGGATGACGGCCTTCGGGTTGTAAACCTCTTTCGCCAGGGACGAAGCGTAAGTGACGGTACCTGGATAAGAAGCACCGGCTAACTACGTGCCAGCAGCCGCGGTAATACGTAGGGTGCGAGCGTTGTCCGGAATTATTGGGCGTAAAGAGCTCGTAGGCGGTTTGTCGCGTCGTTCGTGAAAACTCCACGCTTAACGTGGAGCGTGCGGGCGATACGGGCAGACTTGAGTTCGGTAGGGGAGACTGGAATTCCTGGTGTAGCGGTGAAATGCGCAGATATCAGGAGGAACACCGGTGGCGAAGGCGGGTCTCTGGGCCGATACTGACGCTGAGGAGCGAAAGCGTGGGGAGCGAACAGGATTAGATACCCTGGTAGTCCACGCTGTAAACGTTGGGCGCTAGGTGTGGGCGACATCCACGTTGTCCGTGCCGTAGCTAACGCATTAAGCGCCCCGCCTGGGGAGTACGGCCGCAAGGCTAAAACTCAAAGGAATTGACGGGGGCCCGCACAAGCGGCGGAGCATGTGGATTAATTCGATGCAACGCGAAGAACCTTACCTGGGCTTGACATGCGCCAGACATCCCTAGAGATAGGGCTTCCCTTGTGGTTGGTGTACAGGTGGTGCATGGCTGTCGTCAGCTCGTGTCGTGAGATGTTGGGTTAAGTCCCGCAACGAGCGCAACCCTTATCCTACGTTGCCAGCGCGTTATGGCGGGGACTCGTGGGAGACTGCCGGGGTCAACTCGGAGGAAGGTGGGGATGACGTCAAGTCATCATGCCCCTTATGTCCAGGGCTTCACACATGCTACAATGGCTGGTACAGAGGGCTGCGATACCGCGAGGTGGAGCGAATCCCTTAAAGCCGGTCTCAGTTCGGATCGCAGTCTGCAACTCGACTGCGTGAAGTCGGAGTCGCTAGTAATCGCAGATCAGCAACGCTGCGGTGAATACGTTCCCGGGCCTTGTACACACCGCCCGTCACGTCATGAAAGTCGGTAACACCCGAAGCCCATGGCCCAACCCGCAAGGGGGGGAGTGGTCGAAGGTGGGACTGGCGATTGGGACGAAGTCGTAACAAGGTAGCCGTACCGGAAGGTGCGGCTGGATCACCTCCTTTCTAAGGAGCAACACATCCACAGTCCTCGGGATACCCGAGACCAGCGCTGTGGAGTGGCCAGGGTTTCACCACCGAATGTGTGGTGGCGCTGGTTGCTCAAGGAATTGTGGAACTACTGGTTAGGGTTCGCGACCGGGTTGCCGGCGAGGGCGAGTACTGCTCCGCAAGGAGCGTGGAAAGTGTTGCGCTGGGTCTGGTCGAGAATTGTTCACAAGCACGCTGTTGGGTCCTGAGGCAACACGCCGAGGGGCTTATGCCTCTAGGGACGTTTGTTTCTGGTGTGGTGTTTGAGAACTGTAGAGTGGATGCGAGCATCTTTGTGGTCAAGTTGTTAAGGGCACATGGTGGATGTCTTGGCTTCAGGAGCCGATGAAGGACGTGGGAGGCTGCGATATGCCTCGGGGAGCTGTCAACCGAGCTGTGATCCGAGGATTTCCGAATGGGGAAACCCAGCACCAGTTATGTGGTGTTACCCGCATCTGAATATATAGGGTGTGTGGAGGGAACGCGGGGAAGTGAAACATCTCAGTACCCGTAGGAAGAGAAAACAACCGTGATTCCGTGAGTAGTGGCGAGCGAAAGCGGAAGAGGCTAAACCTTGCACATGTCAAGCTGTCAGGCGTTGTGTGTGTGGTGTTGTGGGACCCAGCGTCGAGGATCTGACAGTCCTCGGAACGATTACGCGTGTTAGTGGAACGCCTTGGGATGGGCGACCGGAGTGGGTGAGAGTCCCGTACGCGAAAACACGTTGTGGATTGTTTGTTTGGTGTTCCCGAGTAGCAGCGAGCTCGTGGAATTTGCTGTGAATCTGCCGGGACCACCCGGTAAGCCTAAATACTTCCTGAAGACCGATAGCGGACTAGTACCGTGAGGGAAAGATGAAAAGTACCCCGGGAGGGGAGTGAAAGAGTACCTGAAACCGTGTGCCTACAAGCCGTCAGAGCCCGAGCACATCTTTGTGATGTTGAGGTGATGGCGTGCCTTTTGAAGAATGAGCCTGCGAGTTAGTGCTGCGTGGCGAGGTTAACCCGTGTGGGGTAGCCGTAGCGAAAGCGAGTCTGAATAGGGCGATTGAGTCGCGTGGTCTAGACCCGAAGCGGAGTGATCTACCCATGGCCAGGCTGAAGCGTCGGTAAGACGACGTGGAGGGCCGAACCCACTTAGGTTGAAAACTGAGGGGATGAGCTGTGGGTAGGGGTGAAAGGCCAATCAAACTCCGTGATAGCTGGTTCTCCCCGAAATGCATTTAGGTGCAGCGTCACATGTTTCTCCACGGGGGTAGAGCTACTGGATGGTCTAGGGGCCTTACCGGGTTACCGAAATCAACCAAACTCCGAATACCGTGGTGTGAGAGTGTGGCAGTGAGACGGCGGGGGATAAGCTTCGTCGTCGAGAGGGAAACAGCCCAGAACACCAGCTAAGGCCCCTAAGTGTGTGCTCAGTGGGAAAGGATGTGGGATTGCCCAGACAACCAGGAGGTTGGCTTAGAAGCAGCCACCCTTGAAAGAGTGCGTAATAGCTCACTGGTCAAGTGGTCCTGCGCCGACAATGTAGCGGGGCTTAAGCACACCGCCGAAGCTGTGTCATTCACACATATAGATCGGCGTCTCTCTTGCAGGGACGTCTAGTCGTGTGGATGGGTAGGGGAGCGTCCTGCATCCAGGGAAGCGGCGGCGGAAGCCAGTCGTGGAGGGTGTGGGAGTGAGAATGCAGGCATGAGTAGCGAATGCAGAGTGAGAAACTCTGCCGCCGGATGACCAAGGGTTCCTGGGCCAGGCTAATCCGCCCAGGGTAAGTCGGGACCTAAGGCGAGGCCGACAGGCGTAGTCGATGGATAACGGGTTGATATTCCCGTACCCGAGCACGTGCGCCCAGGATGAGGCGGTTGATACTAACCACCCAAAGCCAGTTACCGAAGTCTTCGGATGGAGGTTTCTGTGTGGAGCGTGGGATCTGATTCCGTAGTAGTCGAGTGATGGGGTGACGCAGGAAGGTAGCTCCGCCAGTGAGTGGTAGTACTGGTGTAAGCGTGTAGACCGGAGTGTAGGCAAATCCGCACTCCATATAGGTTGAGACGTGATGCGTAGCCGATTGAGGTGAAGTAGAGTGATCCTATGCTGCCGAGAAAAGCCTCTAGCGAGTGCGTGCACGGCCCGTACCCCAAACCAACACAGGTGGTCAGGTAGAGAATACTAAGGCGATCGGGTGAACTGTGGTTAAGGAACTCGGCAAAATGCCCCCGTAACTTCGGGAGAAGGGGGGCCAAACACTCTGAAGTCCCTTGCGGACTAGGGGTGGGTGGCCGCAGAGACCAGCGGAAAGCGACTGTTTACTAAAAACACAGGTCCATGCGAAGTCGCAAGACGATGTATATGGACTGACGCCTGCCCGGTGCTGGAACGTTAAGAGGACCGGTTAACCCTTCGGGGTGAAGCTGAGAATTTAAGCGCCAGTAAACGGCGGTGGTAACTATAACCATCCTAAGGTAGCGAAATTCCTTGTCGGGTAAGTTCCGACCTGCACGAATGGCGTAACGACTTTCCGGCTGTCTCAACCACAGGCCCGGCGAAATTGCACTACGAGTAAAGATGCTCGTTACGCGCGGCAGGACGGAAAGACCCCGGGACCTTTACTATAGTTTGGTATTGGTTTTCGGTTCGGCTTGTGTAGGATAGGTGGGAGACTGTGAAGCTGGCACGCTAGTGTTGGTGGAGTCGTTGTTGAAATACCACTCTGGTCGGATTGGGAATCTGAACCTCGGACCATGATCTGGTTCAGGGACAGTGCCTGATGGGTAGTTTAACTGGGGCGGTTGCCTCCTAAAGAGTAACGGAGGCGCCCAAAGGTTCCCTCAGCCTGGTTGGCAATCAGGTGTTGAGTGCAAGTGCACAAGGGAGCTTGACTGTGAGACAGACATGTCGAGCAGGGACGAAAGTCGGGACTAGTGATCCGGCACCACCTGGTGGAAGGGGTGTCGCTCAACGGATAAAAGGTACCCCGGGGATAACAGGCTGATCTTGCCCAAGAGTCCATATCGACGGCATGGTTTGGCACCTCGATGTCGGCTCGTCGCATCCTGGGGCCGGAGTAGGTCCCAAGGGTTGGGCTGTTCGCCCATTAAAGCGGCACGCGAGCTGGGTTTAGAACGTCGTGAGACAGTTCGGTCCCTATCCGCCGCGCGCGTAGGATACTTGAGGAAGGCTGTCCCTAGTACGAGAGGACCGGGACGGACGAACCTCTGGTATGCCAGTTGTCACGCCAGTGGCATGGCTGGTTGGCCACGTTCGGAAGGGATAACCGCTGAAGGCATCTAAGCGGGAAGCCTGTTCCAAGATGAGGTATCCCACCCCTTGTGGGTTAAGGCCCCCAACAGACCATTGGGTTGATAGGCCAGAAATGGAAGCACAGTAATGTGTTGTCGAGTTGACTGGTACTAATAGGCCGAGGACTTGCCCACAAAGATGTTACGCATCCACTCTACAGCTCTGAAACACCACACAACCATCACCGATGGTGGTGGGGAGTGTTTCATAGTGTTTCGGTGGTTATAGCGTCAGGGAAACGCCCGGTCCCATTCCGAACCCGGAAGCTAAGCCTGACAGCGCCGATGGTACTGCAACCGAAGGGTTGTGGGAGAGTAGGACACCGCCGGACTAACATTAGAAAAAAGATCAGGGCCCAGATCGGTCGAGAACCACGAGTTCTCCCGACCTGGGCCCTTTTCTCATACCCACACCCCGCTACACCCGCTACTCACGTGTCTGAACCCGACACTCACGTGATTCAGCGCGTCATTCGCGTGATTCAGCGCGTCACTCACGTGACTGAACGGACAACACACGCGTCAAGACAGCCACAGTGCCGTGCCGGCCACCTGATCACACGAGCCACGCCCCGAGACACACGAGTTACGCACCTGAACACGCGAGTTACGGCCCCAATCACGCGAGTTACGGGCTCGGACACGCGAGTTACGGCTCCAAGCACGCGAGATTCGGGTTGGAGCACGCGAGTGGCGGGTTGGGTCACGGGAGTGACGGGGGCGCGGAGGCCGGGCGGAGTCGGGAGTGGCCGGGCCGGGAGTGGCCGGGCCGGGAGTGGCCGGGCCGGGAGTGGCCGGGCCGGGAGTGGCCGGGCCGGGAATGGCCAGACCGGGAATGGCCAGACCGGAGTGGCCAGACCGGGAGTGGCCGGGAGTGGTGGGGTAGGGAGGGCGGGGTAGGGCGTGGCGGGGTAGGGAGTCAGGGGCGGGTTGGGCGGCGTAGGTGGTAGATGTCCATGATCCAGCCCTTGCGGGAGCGCGCGGAGGCGCGGACGGAGCGGATCTCCGCGGCGATATCGGCGGACAGGGGACCGGAGAGCAGGAGCTCGTCGGGCGTCCCGAGGTACGCGCCCCAGTAGATCTCCAGACCCATGTCGGCGAACCGCGAGAAGGTGCACTGGGCGTCCAGCATCACGAAGACGTCGTCGACGTCGGCGGGCCAGCCGGCTTCGAGGCGGCGGCCGGTCGTGACCAAGACCGGGCGGCCGATCTGGTTCATCGTCGTCCGGTGCCGGGACGTCAGTGCGGCCACACTGCTCACGCCGGGGACGACGTCGTACTCGAACTCGACGTTTCCCCTGGCCAGCACTGCGTCCAGCAACGTCAGGGTCGAGTCGTAGAGCGCGGGATCGCCCCACACGAGGAACGCGCCCCGCTCGTCGGGGCCCAGGGAAGCGATCATGGTCTCGTAGACGTCGGTCCGGAGCCGGTGCCAGTCGGCGACGGCCTTCCGATAGTCGTCCGGAGTACGGTCGCGTTCGGGATCCGGTGCCCGCACGACGCGGTAGCCGGGCCGTTCGACGAACCGGTCGAGGATCTCCTGGCGCAGAGCCGTCAGGTCCTGCTTCTCCGAGCCCTTGTCGAGAACGAAGAACACATCGGTCTCGTTCAGCCGCCGGATGGCCTGGACGGTCAGGTGTTCCGGGTCGCCGGCGCCGATGCCGATGGCGGAGATCTTCCTCATTTCCGCAGTGTGCCCGCACCCTCTGTGCAAACCCCTACCCCCACGGGGTATAAAGGAAATGATCGCTCCACCTGTCCTGTAGAGGAGTTCGTACCGATGGCCGAAACCACCTACACCGTCAAGGGCATGTCCTGCGGGCACTGCGCCTCCTCCGTCACCGAGGAGGTCGGCGGGATCGCGGGCGTCAGCGCCGTGAACGTGGACGTCGCCAGCGGCAAGGTCACCGTCACCAGCGACGCGCCCCTGGACGTCCAGGCCGTCGACGCGGCCGTCACCGAGGCCGGTTACCAGCTCGTCTCGTGAGCACCATCGTCAAGGTGTCGGCGTTCGCCGCGGCTCTGGTCGCGGTGTTCGCCGTCGCCTGGGCGATCGGTTCCGCCGTCGGGCCGCTGGACGAGCCGCCCGCGCCGACCAGCGAGCATCACGGGCACCACCCGGGAGGTACGCAGTGAGCGCCGCGACGTCCCAGCGGGTCGAACTGGCCATCGGCGGGATGACCTGCGCCTCCTGCGCCGCGCGGGTCGAACGCAAGCTGAACAAGGTCGACGGCGTCTCCGCCTCGGTCAATTACGCCACCGAGAAGGCGCAGGTCGACTTTCCCGCCGCCCTCTCGGTCGAGGACCTGGTCGGTGTCGTCGAGTCCGCCGGCTACACGGCCCAGCCGCCCCAGCCAGACGAAGACGAGGACCAGACCGGCTCCCTGAGAACCCGTCTCGTCGTCTCCGCCGCGCTCGCCGTGCCGGTGATCGTGCTGGCGATGGTCCCGGCCTGGCAGTTCACCTACTGGCAGTGGGTCTCGCTGGTACTGGCCGCCCCCGTCGTGACCTGGGGCGCGTGGCCGTTCCACCGACCGGCCTGGACGAACCTCCGCCATGGCGCCGCCACCATGGACACCTTGATCTCGCTCGGCGTCGTCGCCGCCACGCTCTGGTCGCTGTACGCGCTGCTGTTCGGCGGCGCCGGGGCGCCCGGTATGCGACACGGCTTCGAGCTCACGATGCAGCGCGGGTCCGGTGCGGCCAACCTCTACCTCGAGGTCGCCGCCGGGGTGACGACGTTCCTCCTCGCGGGCCGCTACTTCGAGGCCCGGTCCAAGCGCCGCTCCGGCGCCGCGCTGCGGGCGCTGCTCGAACTCGGGGCGAAGGACGTCGCGCTCCTCAAGGACGGCACCGAGAGCCGGGTCCCGATCGGCGCGCTGAAGACGGGCGACGAGTTCGTCGTGCGGCCGGGGGAGAAGATCGCCACCGACGGTGTCGTGACCGACGGCGGATCGGCCGTCGACCTGAGCATGCTGACGGGTGAAGCCGTCCCGGTCGAGGTGGGCGTCGGCGACGCCGTCGTCGGTGGGACGGTCAACGCGAGCGGACGGCTCGTCGTCCGCGCCACCCGGATCGGCGCCGACACACGGCTCGCGCAGATGGCGCGGCTGGTCGAGGACGCGCAGAACGGCAAGGCGCGGGTCCAGCGGCTCGCCGACCGGGTGTCGGCCGTGTTCGTCCCAGTGGTGATCGCGCTCGCGGTCGGCACCCTCGGCTTCTGGCTCGGCGCGGGCAGCGGCGCCGACGCCGCCTTCACCGCCGCCGTCGCGGTCCTGATCATCGCCTGTCCGTGCGCGCTCGGCCTCGCCACGCCGACGGCGCTGCTGGTCGGCACCGGTCGTGGCGCGCAGCTGGGCATCCTCATCAAAGGTCCGGAGGTGCTCGAGTCCACGCGCGCGGTCGACACCGTCGTCCTGGACAAGACCGGCACGGTGACCGCCGGGACGATGAGCCTCACCGACCTCTATGGCGACGACGAGACCGAAGTCCTGCGCCTGGCCGCGGCGGTCGAGCACGGTTCCGAGCATCCGATCGCCCGCGCGATCGTCGCGGCCGCCGAGGAGCGGCTGGGCGAGCTGCCGCCGGTCGGCGGGTTCCGTAACGTCGAGGGCCTGGGCGTCGTCGGCGAGGTCGAAGGCAAGACCGTCCTGGCCGGGCGGCCGTCGCTCCTCGACCAGCACGGCATCGCGGTCGGCGACGAGTATGCCCAGGTCAAGACGGCCGCCGAGGAGCGTGGTGCCACCGCGGTCGTCGTCGCTTGGGACGGCGAGACGCGCGGCGTGGTCGTCGTCGCCGACAAGGTCAAGCCGACTTCGGCCAAGGCCGTGGCGGAACTGAAAGCCCTGGGGCTCCGCCCGGTCCTGCTGACCGGCGACAACACCGGTTCCGCGAAGGCCGTCGCCGCCGAAGTGGGGATCGACGAGGTGATCGCGGAGGTGCTGCCCGCCGGCAAGGTCGACGTCGTCAAGCGGCTCCAGACCGAGGGTCGCGTGGTCGCCATGGTCGGCGACGGCGTCAACGACGCGGCCGCGCTCGCGCAGGCCGATCTCGGTCTCTCGATGGGGACCGGGACGGACGCCGCGATCGAGGCCGGTGACCTGACCCTGGTGCGCGGCGACCTGCGCGCCGCCGTGGACGCCATCCGGCTTTCGCGCCGCACGCTCGCCACGATCAAGGGCAACCTGTTCTGGGCGTTCGCCTACAACGTCGCCGTGCTGCCGCTGGCCGCGCTCGGCCTGCTCAACCCCATGATCGCCGGGGCCGCGATGGCGTTCTCCTCGGTGTTCGTCGTCACCAACAGCCTGCGGCTACGACGGTTCCGCGGGAACGCCTGATCAGGACCGGACCAGCCGGGCGATGGCGTCGGACGCCTCCCGGACCTTGAGGTCGGCCTCTTCACCGCCCGCGGCGGCGGCGTGGACCACACAGGTGGCGAGGTGCTCGTCCAGCAGTTCGAGCGAGAACGACTGCAGCGCCTTCGTGGCCGCGGACACCTGAGTGAGGATGTCGATGCAGTACTTGTCCTCTTCCACCATCCGCTGCAAGCCGCGGATCTGCCCTTCGATCCGGCGCAGGCGCTTGAGATAGGCCTCCCGCTCGGTGCCGTAGCCCGTCATTCCGCACCCGTTCTCTCGTCGTTCCCGGTTCCTGCCCACTATACCCTCCCCACGTATGTGGGTGGGGCCGCCGAATTCCAGGCTGCCAGGATGTCGAGGACGATCCGGCGGCTCCGACTCCTGCGTGAGTGGCCGGGCACCGGCCGGACGACCAGGAGGAACACCGATGAAGTACATGATCATGATCACCATGAACCCCACCGCCTGGGATGCTCTCCCCGAGAAGGAACGCGACGAGGTGGTCGCCCGCATCGACCCTTTCATGAAGAAGCTCACCGAGAGCGGCGAACTGCTGGGGACGCAGGCGCTGGGGGAGCCGAAGGAAAGCACGGTGGTCCGGGTGCGTGACGGCGTCCCGGTGGTCACCGACGGCCCGTTCGCGGAGTCGAAGGAGTACCTGGCCGGCTTCTACCTGGTCGAATGCGACAGCAAGGAGCGCGCGATCGAGATCGCGGGCCAGATCCCGGACGCGCACGTCAACGCGATGGAGATCCGGCCGGTCGTGTTCTCGTCGGGGGATCCCGCCTAGGTGGCGGCCGCTTCGGTGCCGGTGCGGGCTTCGGGCCTGCTCCGGCGCTGAACGGGCACTTCGGGTTTAGGTGAGGGGGATACGGCCAGCACCGAACCGGCCTCGGTGAGCAGTTCGCGACAGCCGACCAGCTGTTTCAGCACGTCGTCGCGCAGGCGGATGGCCACGTCGGCCTTCTGCCGCGCTTCGGCGACCAGGCGCTCGCTCTCCGCGGTGGCGTCTTCGAGCAATCGCCTCGCCCGGGCCTGCGCGGCTTCGTCCCGTGCGGCGAGCGCGCGCATCGCCTCCGCGCGGCGCAGCGACATGGCGAGCTCGAAGTCTTCGGCGATCCGCTTCCGTTCCGCCTCGGCCTTGGCGGCCTCCTCGGCGGCGCGCGCGGTGATGTCCTCGGCTTCTTCGCGGGTGAGTTCGAGCATGCGGCGCGAGCGCTCCTGCAACGCGTCCGGCGCGATCGGGACACGGCTGATCCGGTCGACCGTGGCCTTCAATTCGCGAATGTCCTCTCGCGCGCCGGTGAGTTCGGCGGCCAGCTTCTCTTCGCGGCGGAGGGCCTCGTCTCGTTCGGCTTCCACGCGGCGTAGTTCGGCTTCCACCTCGCGAACGAATTCCCGGACCTGCGCGCGATCGAAACCACGCCACGCCAGATCGAAGCCGGGCATCTCCATTGGTCACCTCCACAGTGGTCGATGTGTCGCCATTGGGCGCTTTCTCTTGCCACACGGGGCTTTCACCGACCAGTGTGCCTGAAGCCGCGACGACACGCGCCACGGGTGGGTGGTCTTTGCGCCGAACGGTCCGCGCAAGCGGGAAGAAGAGTGAAGCCGGTGAACCGGTGGGAGAATGGACGACCATCGCTTACCGCTACTGGAGGTGGCCGCGTGACGAGCAGCCGAATTCGGGTCCCTGGCTGGAATACGGCGACCGCGGCCGAAGGGTATCGGCAGGTCAGAGAGAACTTCTCGATCTTGCTCGCCGATCACGCGGGCGCCGCCGGGCGGGTCGTCCCGGCGTGTCCACAGTGGACCGTGCGCGAGCTGGTCGCGCATCTGGCCGAGATCTGCGATCGGGTGATCACCCGGTTCGGTGGCGAGGCCTGCCCGGTGCCGGAGACGGCGTCGGCCGCCGAGGTGCTGAAGCTCTGGCTCGAACGCGGTCCCGAGGCCGACACCCTCCTCGCCGCCGACGGCGACGGGAAGGGCCGCGGCGACATCATGGTGATGGACGCCTTCACCCACGAACTCGATCTCCGGTACGCGTTGGGCGTTCCTCCGCCAGGGGCACACGCCGCCTGGCTGCGCGGATTCGAAGTGCTCGTCCGCGGTCTCGGTGACTCGCTGGGCAGGCACGGACTGCCCGGGATGCGGATCGAGACCGAGGGCGCGACCTGGATCGCCGGCACCGAGCCGGTCGCCGCGGTGCTTTCGGGCGCGCCGGTGGACCTGTACCGGTCGCTCGCCGGGCGCCGGAGCCCGGCCCAGATCGCCGCCATGGACTGGCTGGGCGATCCCGAGCCGTGGCTCCGGGCCTTCACGTGGGGGCCGTTCGCCCCGCCCGCCGAAGCGATCGAGCGGTGATCAGCCGGCCGGGGACATCGAGGACAGCGCCGCGGCCAGCGCGAGCACCACGGCCACGATCAGCACCTCGACTCCGACGCTGATCCGCAGTTTCCGCAGGTCGGCGGTCAGCACACCGGTGCCGCCGCGCCCGGAGACCCCCCGCCGCACGGCGTTGCGGCTCACGTTCGCCACCAGCAGCAACGCGGTGAAACCGGCCAGCTTCGCCAGGAAGAGGATGCCGTAGGCCGACGTCCAGAGCGCCTCCACCGACGGCACGAGCCGGAAGCCGAGGTAGGCGCCGCTGACCACCATGATCACGATCGACCGGGTGGCGATCGGATGGAACCGCGCCAGCGCCGGTTCGGCCTCCGCCGCGGAATACCTGCCGCGCAGGAGCACGGCCAGCTGGATCAGCCCGCCCACCCAGACGGCCATCGCGCCGAAATGTGCCAGATCGGCGCTGACCGAGAGGAACATGATCTTGTCGGCCACGGCGTGCCCGGTCGCGGAGAAGCTCAGCATCACGATGAACCCGGCCGCGATGCCGAGGTTCTCGTAGCGCGAGCGCAGCCGATCCGGCTGGGCGCCCGCGAGCAGCCGTCGCACGATCACGGCGAGCGCCACGATCGCGGCCAGCCGCAGGAGCAGGAGCTTCCCGTACGCCACCCGCAGGGTCGCCTCGATCAGCGCGCCGTCGAAGATCGCGCCCACCCCGCGGCCCGCGACGTACGGACCTTGCAGCAGGAACCCGGCCACGGCCGTGACCCCCGACAGCCACAGGCCCGCGGTGATCAGCTTCCGCGCCGACGGGTCGGTGCGGCCCTCAGGACGGCAGACCAGCAGGAACACCAGCCCGCCCAGCAGCGCGACACCGCCGAAGGAGCCCCAGCGGAAGACGGTGAACAGGACATCGGTCACCGGATCGGTCCCGGTGGAGGCGGACACGGCGCCGGCCGACGTGATCAGGGGACCGGTCCCGATCACGAAGGCGATCGTGCCGCGCACGGGGTGCGAATCGGTCGAGACGAAGGCGTACTCGACGAGATAGCTGCCGTCCGGAAGGTCGGGTTCGAGTCCGACGGCGACCTCTTCGGCGACCTCACCCGGCTGGAACACCGGACCGGACACCACGTCGGTGCCCTGCTGGTCGACGACCTTGATCGAGTTCGGCTGGATGCCGATGTTCTCGGACAGGGTGAGCGAGACCCGGGGCGGCGCCGAGGTGAGGCGCGCGCCGTCGGCGGGGTTCGAGGCGATGAGCTCTACGTGGGCCGAGGCCGGGGCCGCGGTGAGCACCGCGACCCCGAAACACGCCGCCAGCAACGCCAGCAGCGCGAAGAGCCTCCTGGTCACGACGCCGCGGTCGCCAGCTCACGCCGGCTCACGGGCGAGCACGTGCATCCGGTCAGCTCCCGCTCGGCGGCGGGGGCCTTCCGGTGCACGAGCATCGCGATGATCATCGGGATGGTGACGATCGTGTTGTAGAACAGGTGCAGTTCCACGCGCGGGATGAACAGCTGGATGATGCTGCTCGGCGCGGTGCCGCCGCCGAGACGCCAGCCGGTCTGCGCCTGGATCAGCAGGAGCAGGTGTTCGATGTGGTGCCAGAACTGCAGCCCGAGCGCCAGGTTCCACCACTGCCGCGAACGGCCGGCGAAACCTTTGCGCAGGGCGAACAGGAAGACCAGCATGACGATGGCGTAGCCGTAGTGCAGCCATTCGGAGCTGATCAGCTTCGGGAAGGGGATCCCGAGTACGCCGCGCGCGTCCGGGGTCTTCCAGCCCAGGGCGTAGATCTGGAACGCCTGCACCAGATGTTCCGCCCAGTGGGCCACGACCACCACCGCGAAGGAGAGGAGCGCCGCGCGGTGGTATTTCCCGTTGAGCGCGGCGAGTAGACCCGGACGCGAATCGAGTGTGGCCATGAAGGGCTCCTATGACGATGGACCGACCGGTGACGGATCTCGACGATAGCTCGCGATCCGGAGTTTCCCGTTACTCCGGATTGCTGATCCGACCTGCGGTATTACGCCGGATGGCTCAACGGACGACGATTCCTTCGGTTACTTTGGGTGCCGCGGGAATGTGGAACAGTTCGGCGAACAGTTCGAGGTATTCGAAGGCGCCTTCGAGGCGGATCTTGCCGGTCCGGGTCGCGTCGGCGGCGGTGAGGTCTCCGGTCAGCAGGTCCTTGATGAACGGGCCCAGCGGTTCGATGACCGCGTCGGCGCCGGGGTGCGCGCCCTCCGCGACCTTGAGCGCGCCGTCCTCGACGATCGCGTGCAGGAGCATCTCTCCCGGGTAGCGCAGTTCGTAGGTGACCTGGACGCCCTTGGCCTTCTCGCTCCGGAAGGTCGTGTACAGCGAGAGGATCGCCGAGTCCATCGTGAAGACGTCCTCGGGGGACGGCTGCCCGAGCGACCGGGCGCCCCAGAGACCGAGGTCCAGCACGATCTGGTCGAGTTCGCTGCCGTACTCGGTGAGTTCGTAGACCACCGCGGCGTCGAGCTGGGGGAGCAGGCGGCGGCGGAGTACGCCGGACTGCTCGAGTTCGTTGAGCCGCGCGGACAGCGTGCTCGGCGGGATCTTGGGCAGGCCGGCCTGCAGCTCGGTGAACCGCTTCGGGCCGAGGACGAGGTCGCGGACGATCAGCAGCGACCAGCGTTCGCCGATGATCTCCAGCGCCCTGGCCAGACCGCAGAACTGTCCATAGGTACGAATGCTCATCCGTCGATCCTCACTTTCGGTTCCGTGCGGGTGGTGGTGATCACGCGGGTTCCCCCTCGGAAAGCAGATCGTGGTGCAGGACCTGCAGTTCGTCACAGGGTTCGACGCCCAGTTCGTAGTTGAGCCGGGTGCGCACCTGACGGTACGTGGCGAGCGCGTCGGAGCGCCGCCCGCTGCGGCCGAGCACGCGGATCAGCTGGCCGTGCAGGGCCTCGTCGAGCGGGTTCGCGGCGACCAGGGAACGCAGTTCGCCGATCAGCTCGTGCCGCATCCCGGCCGCGATGTCCGCCTCGATCCGCAGGTGCAGGGTGCTGCGCCGCTGTTCGACGAGGTCGACCGAGTACGCCGACAACACCGGTCCACAGTGGACGTTCGCGAGCGGCGGCCCGGACCACAGGGCGAGCGCGGAGCGGAAGGCCTTCGCCGCTTCGACGTGCTCGCCCCGCAGTTGCAGCTCCCGGCCCCGCTGCTGCAGCTCCTGGAACTCGAAGACGTCCACCTGCTCGGGCGCGATCCGGAACACGTACCCCGGCGGTTTCGTCGCCAGCATCGTCTCCCCGTACGGGGCGAGCTCGTTCTCCTCGATGCACTTGCGCAGCTGGTAGACGTAGGTGTGCATGGTGGTGCGGACGCTGCGGGGCGGGTCGTCGGCCCACAGTTCCCGCACGATCGTGTCGATGGGGACGATCTTCCCCGGGCTCATCACCAGCATGGCGAGCACCTGGAGCAGCTTCGGTGTCGTCGGCGCGTAGTCGATCCCGTCCCGCACGAGTTCGAGCGGGCCGAGGAGGGTGAAACGGACGGGGCTTGCGGGCAGGACCGGAATCGGGTTGGGTGCCGAGCCGTGGTGCGTGTCCGCTACTCGTGATCCGGTGTACATAGCAAGCGCCCTCCAGCTCGATACGCGTCGAGACCTGATTCCCAGTACTTCGACAGTGGCAGAGCGGCCCGGCGCGGGCCAGTGAGCCGTCCACCAGCTGTCGCGTGCGTGTGTCCCGGAAGAACGTGGGTTTTTCATATCCGACGTATGAATCGCGCACTGGCCGGGACCAAGCCCGCCGAGCAGGATTCGAGAATCGAACCGACCTACTGGGGGTCATCATGCGCGAGGCATCGTCCACGTCCGGCTCGATCAGCGGTGGCCTGGGGTTCAAACGGCATCTGCGCGCGGAGATCCGCGAAGGGAACGGTGCGTATCTGTTCTCCGAACAAGGGGTCATCGCGATCCGCGGCGCGCAGGTCGCGTCGGTGGCGGCCCTGCTCGACGGCACCCGTGACCTCGACGGGCTCCTGTCCGCCCGCCCGGACGGGATGAGCGCCGAACAGGTCACCGGCGTGCTGGCCAGGCTGGTCGAGGCGGGCCTGGTCACCCTCCACGTCCCGGACGAGGTCAGCGGGGACGAACGCGCGCTCGCGTACTGGGACGCCTGCGGGCTCGACGCCTCCGCGGTCGCCAGCCGCCAGAAGCCGGCGACGGCGAGCCTGACCGCGGTCGGCAGGGGTGTCGACACCTCGCAGGTGGCGAGCGGGCTGGCCGCGAGCGGGATCGAAGTGGTCGGGACGGCGTCCGAACTGGCCATCGTGCTGTGCGACGACTATCTCGACCCGCGGCTGGCGGAGATCGACGCCGAGCACCGGCGTACCGGACGGCCGTGGCTGCTGGCCAGGCCGTCGGGTTCTCAGGTGTGGATCGGCCCGATCATGCAGCCCGGCCGGTCCGGCTGCTGGCACTGCCTGACGAACCGGTTGTGGGGGCACCGGCACGCCGAGGCCTGTGTGCAGGAGGTCCTCGGGCACGACGGCCCCGCGGCGTTCCCGATGCCCGCCGTGCCGCCGCTGACCGCGGCCGCTTCGCATCTGATCTCCCTCGAAGCGTCCAAATGGCTGGCGGGACACCGCTATCCGGGGCAGCAGGCCGTATGGATCCTGGACACCCTCGACCTCCAGGGGCGCCTGCACGAACTGCGGCGCCGTCCCCAGTGTCCCGAATGCGGTGACGAGGGGATCGTCGCCGCGCGGACGGCCGAGCCCGTGGTGCTGCGGGAGGCCAAGAAGGCGACGTCGGGCGGTGGCGGGCATCGGACCCTCACCCCGGTCGAGGTGCTCGACCGCTACGGGCACCTGGTCAGCCCCGTCACCGGGATCGTCAAGGAGATCTCCCGCGACCCGCGGGCGCCGGCGTTCGTGAACGCGTACCACTCCGGGGGGAACGTCGCGCGCCGCGTGCGCGGTGAGGCGGGTCTGCAGGCCGGGCTCCGCGGGGAGAACGGCGGCAAGGGCGCGAGCCCGATCGACGCCGAGGTCGGCGCGCTGTGCGAGGCGATCGAGCGGTTCTCGGCGAACTACCAGGGCGACGAACTGCGGATCCGCGACACCTTCCGCGCGCTCGGCGAGGACGCCGTCCACCCGAACTCGTGCATGCTCTTCGACGAGCGCCAATACGACAGCCGTGCCGAGTGGAACGCCGCGCACGCCACGTTCCAGTACGTCCCGGAACGGTTCGACACCGAGGCCCCCATCGACTGGACGCCGCTGTGGTCGCTCACCCGGCAGCGCCGGAAGCTGATGCCGACCGCGTACCTCTATTACGGGGTGCCGTGGGAATGCGGGCTCACCGGGATGCGCGCGGACTCCAACGGTTGCGCGGCCGGAAGCAGCATCGAGGACGCGATCCTGCAGGGACTGCTCGAACTCGTCGAACGCGACGCCGTCGCGCTGTGGTGGTACAACCGGCTCCCCGTCCCCGGCGTGGACATCGCCTCGTTCGACGACCCGTGGGCCGAGGAGATGGTCGGCCAGTACGCGCGGGCGGGCCGGGAACTGTGGGTCCTCGACCTGACCGCGGATCTCGGTATCCCGGTGATGGTCGCGCTTTCCAGGAGTATCGTCGGGCCGCGCGAAAACGTCATGATGGGGTTCGGTGCCCACCTGGATCCCAGGACGGCGCTGCGGCGGGCGGTCAGCGAGCTCAACCAGCTGATCCCGGCGGTGCTCGCGAACGACGTCGAACTCGACGATCCGGACGCGGCACGGTGGCTCCGGTACGCGACGGTCGCGAACCAGCCGTATCTGCTGCCGGCGCCCGGCCGGTCGGCGAAACGGGCCGCGGACTTCAAGTTCGTCCGTCGTCCCGACGTCCGTGACGACGTGGAGTGCTTGGTACGGCGGCTTTCCGTGCTGGGAATGGAGACGTTGGTGCTGGACCAGACGAGGCCCGACATCGATCTCCCGGTGGTCCGGGTGGTCGTGCCGGGGCTGCGTCCGTTCTGGAGCCGCTTCGCCCCCGGACGATTGTTCGACGTGCCGGTGCGCCTGGGCAGGCTCGCCGAGCCGACTCCCTACGAGCGGTTGAATCCCTTCCCCATGTTCTTGTAGACCAAGCTGGAGCAACAAGTTGACGACAGATCACCCCGGCGGTGTGGCCGAAACGATCCCCCTGTGGTCGCTCACCGACGACAGCCTCGTCGAAATCAGTGAGGACGGCTCACTGGTGGTCGTCACGCGCTGGGGTGAGCACGAATTCCCGCACGCGGAACCGCTGGTGGTGGAATCGTTGCGGCGGATGGCCTTGGGGCCGGTGTCGCTGGCGAACGTGACGTCGTCATGGGAGCCCGTCGAACGGGAACCCGATCTCGAAGGCGAACTGAGCTGGACGGCCGAGGGCACCGACGCGCTGCGCCAGGCGCTCAAGGAACTCGGCGGTTCCGTGGTGCGTTCGCTCGGTCTCGCCGACGGCCGCGGGCCGCTGCTGTCGGTGATCCCGGTCGTGCTCGCGCCGGTGTTCGCGCCGGTGCCGATCCCCGCCACCCGCCCGATCCGGTTGTCCCGCTTCAGTTCCCTGCGTTCCGACGCCGACGGGATGGGGCTGGAGTCGCCGTCCGCGCGGTATCGCGTGGTGCTGACCCAGCCGTGGGCGGTGCACGTCGCGGCGACCCTCGCGACGGCGAAGTCGGTCGGGGAGATCGTGGCCACGACCGGGATCGATCGCGGCGTGGTGGGCGCGATCGTGTCCTATCTGGTCGCCGCGGGCGTCGTCCAGGCCGCCGGGGAGAACGGCAGGTTCGCCGAAGACGACGATCCCGAGCTGGGTGTGTGGTCCCCGGACGAGCTTTCGTTCCACACCACGAGCCGCACCTGGCGGCCGGGCGGTCCGGCCGACCTCGCCGGGCTCGGGACGCCGCCGGTGGTGAAGGCTCCCACCGGGGAAGGCCCGAGCTACTCGCTGTTCCGGCCGGATCTGGCCGCGCGCGCCGAAACCGATCCGTCGTTGACGGCGTTGCTGGAGAACGACCACAGCTGCCCGGAGTTCACCGACAGCGTGCTGTCGGCCGAGCAGATCGGCGAATTCCTGTTCCGTGGCGCGCGCATCCGGTCGATCGGGCCCGCGCATCTGCCGAACGGGCCCGCGCACAGTGCCTCGCAGCGCCCGTACTTCAGCGTCGCCTGCCTGTACGAACTCGAGTTGTACGTGTCGGTGAACCGTTGTTCGGGGCTGGATCGCGGGATCTACCACTACGATCCGCTCGACCATCGGCTCACCCTGGTCAACGACGACGTCGCCGATCTCGACGAGATGCTCGACATCGCGATGATCGGCGGTGGCAACCACCGGCGGCCCTCGGCGCTGATCACCGTCACCGCGCGGATGCCGCGGATGGCCTCCGTGCTCGGAGGCGGCGCGTACGCCACGACGCTGGCGCATGTCGGCGCGCTGCAGCAGACGCTCTACCTCGTCGCCCGCGCCATGGGGCTGGCCGCGCACGCCGTCCCGGTGGACGCCGGCGACCGCGTCGACCGCGCCCTCAAACTCGACTGGCCCGCCGAAGTCGGCGTCGGTGAATGCGTGCTCGATCTCCCGGCTTGAGACCGTCCACCGATAGCGCACGTCCGGACAAGACCGCAGGACCCATCTCGATCGCTCGTCGAGCCCGCTGAAATCGCCGACGCGTTAGCTGGCGTACAGAGAAAAGCGACAGCGAATCCGAGGTTGGTCTGATGCAGCTACGAACAGTCGCCATGGCGGCGAACGAGAAAGGCGTCACCGAACCCGGTCGGCACCCTGAGCCGGCGTCCCCCTTGCAACCCGCGGTGCTGCAAGCCATCTCCGCGATGCACGCGAGGTATTTCGACCCGATCACCTTGAGCGACCTGGCACAGGAAGTCTTCGTCAGCCCGTTCCATTTCTCGCGGATCTTCGCGAAGGCGACCGGTGTCACGCCCGGCCGGTACCTCACCGCGATCCGGCTCTTCGAAGCGAAACGACTGCTGCTGACGACGTCGCTGACGGTGTCGGACATCGTGTGCAGCGTCGGCTACAGCAGTGTCGGCACGTTCACGAGCCGCTTCACCCGTGCGGTCGGGATGACCCCGACCCAGTACCGTGACCCCGAGGTCGGCGAGCTGCTCGTCGCGATGGCTCCGCACTTCCAGCGCCTGCCGACGCTGGAATCGTTGCACAGCGCGGGAATGGGCAGCCCCACGATGCGTACCGGTACCGGCACGATCAGTGTTCGGGTCGAGACCCCGCGCGGGGCCGGTCCGGCGACCGTCCTCATCGGACTGTTCGCCGAGTCGATCCCGCAGTGCGGCCCGGTCGCCTTCGGTGGCAGGGCGAACGTCCTGTCCGCGGACATCGAGATCCAGAACGTCCCCGAAGGCCGGTGGACCGTGATCGGGGTGGCCGAGCACGCCGCCGGGACCGCGGCGTCCTCGTTCTCCATGGGCACCCTGCCCGGGCGCGTCGACATCACCCGGTACGGAATGGTCCACCTCCGGATGCCGATGCGCGCCCCGTCGCCGACCGACGCGCCGATGGCGATCACCCTCGCCGGTGGCCCGTCGTCCGCCGGGAACCGGATGGTCGCGCCGGCGCCCGGATACCTGCGCGCGGTGGCCTGATCGAAGGTGTTCCCGCGTTCTCCCGGTCTCGCAAACCGGGAGAACGCGGACGCAACCGTGGAGTAGCTGGGCCCTCACCACGCATGTGACGCTTTAAGCGATCCCAGAATTCGAATCCACCCGATAGGGGGAGAGTGCGTTGGGCAATGGTTGGCGCACGATCAGACGCCGCATGATCACGCCGGACGTCTCCGAGACGTCACTGGACAAGCGCGGTTTCCACAAGAAGAGCCCGGCCGCTCAAGAATTGCTGGAGACCGTCGGTGAGAAATTCCTGCTCGGTTACGCGCACGCGGTCGAGGCGCGATCCGTCGGGCAGGCGGAAGAATGGCTCGAACGTATTCCGGTGAAATACCGCGGCTTCGCCTACGAAGGCGCGGGAATGGGTTACGGGATGCTGGACGGGCTGCCGGGCGGCGGACGCCGTCACATCGAGGAGTTCCTCGCCGGGCCCGGCGAGAAGCACGACTACATCATCTACGTCGGCGTCGGCTGGGCGATGGCGCGGCTGCCGCGCTTCCGCTGGCCCTCGGCCGAGGACTTCGACCCGTTGCTGCGCTGGCTGGTGCTCGACGGTTACGGCTTCCACCAGGCGTACTTCAAGACCGCGAAATACATCGACGGTCAGTTCCAGGACCCCGGTTTCTCCTGGCCGCCCGGCAACGGCGGGTACGCGCTGCGCGCGATCGACCAGGGCATCGGGCGGGCACTGTGGTTCATCTGCGGTACCGACGTCGATCTGGTCGCCGACGCGATCGCGCGTTTCCCCGAGCGGCGCCACGGAGACCTCTACGCCGGAGTCGGGCTCGCCTCGACCTACGCGTGCGGTGTCACCTCCGACGAACTGCTGAAACTGGCCGAATTCGCCGGCGAGCACCGCGGGAACCTCGCCCAGGGCAGTGCTTTCGCCGCCGAAGCCCGCGTCCGCGCCGGGCTGCTGATCCCCGAGACCGAGGTCGCCACGCAGGCGATCTGTGGCCTGCCCGCCGAGCGGGCCGCGGCCATCACCCAGGAGGTGCGCCCCGCCACCGTGGTCGACGGCGAACTCCCGGCTTTCGAAACCTGGCGACAGCGCATCGCCGCTGAGGTTCTCAAATCTGGAGGTGCAGGGAAATGACCGCGACCTTGGGCTGGCTCCGCAAGCAGCTGGCGGGCATCGTGGCGTTGGTGCTGATGGCGGGTCTGTTCGTGGTGGCGCAGCTGCCCACCGTCTCGACCGCCGAGGCCGACACGATGGCCTCGAAGTACGCGTTCGAACCACTGACGATCGCCTTGCCGGAAGCGGCCAAGAGCCAGTCGATCCGGACGGTGAACAAGGACTACGAGCACATCCGCGCCTGGATCTCGTCGGTCGGTGCCGCGATCGCGGTCAACGACCTCGACGGCGACCAGCTCGCGAACGATCTGTGCTTCGTCGACCCGCGCAGTGACCAGGTCGTCATCACCCCGACCCCGGGCAAGGGCGGCGACCGCTACGCGCCGTTCGCGCTCGACGCGGCACCGCTGCCGATGGGCAAGTACATCGCGCCCATGGGCTGCGTCCCCGCGGACTACAACGAGGACGGCCGGGTCGACCTGCTGGCCTACTACTGGGGCCGCACCCCGATCCTGTTCCTCTCGAAGCCGGACGCCACGAAACTGGAGCCGAAGGCCTACGAGCCGGTGGAACTGGTGCCGGGCAACAACTCCAAGAACGGCGAGTACGCCGGTCCACTGTGGAACACCAACGCCGCCTCGGTCGGTGACTTCGACGGCGACGGCCACCAGGACATCTTCATCGGCAACTACTTCCCCGACAGCGCGGTGCTGGACGACCGTGTCCAGGGCGGGGTCGAGATGAACAAGTCGATGTCGCACGCCGACAACGCGGGCGGCAAGTACATCTTCCGGTTCACCGGGGCCACCCAGGGAGCCAAGCCGACCGCCACGTTCGTCTGTGACGACAAGGCCATCCCGGCCGACGCGCAGGGTGGCTGGTCGCTGGCGGCCAGCGCGACCGACGTCGACGGGGACAACCTGCCGGAGCTCTACATCGGTAACGACTTCGGCCACGACCGCCTGCTGTACAACAAGTCCCGTCCCGGCCACGTCGAGTTCGCCGAGGTCAAGGGGGTTCGCGGGGCCAACGAGCCGAAGTCCAAGGTGCTCGGCAACGACTCCTTCAAGGGCATGGGCGTCGACTTCGCCGACCTCGACCACGACGGTCTCTACGACCTGTACGTCAGCAACATCACGACGTCCTGGGGCATCGAGGAAAGCCACTTCCAGTTCATGAACACCGCCAAGGACACCGCGGATCTGCGCGGTCGTCTGCAGGGCGGCGAGGCGCCATGGGTCGACCGCAGCGCACAGGCCGGCACCGCGTGGTCCGGCTGGGGCTGGGACGTCAAGATCGCCGACTACAACAACAGCGGCGAATCGGTGATCACCCAGGCGACCGGCTTCGTCAAGGGCGACGTCAACCGCTGGCCGCAGCTGCAGGAACTGGCGACCTCCAACGACGAACTGCTGAAGCACCCGTCCTTCTGGCCGAACATGGTGGCCGGTGACGACGTCGGTGGCGACCACACCCTGCACTTCTGGGCCAAGAGCGCCGACGGCCGCTACACCGACCTGGCCCCGCGCCTCGGGCTCGCGGTCCCGGTGCCCACCCGCGGTATCGCCACCGGCGACGCGGACGGCGACGGCAAGCTCGACTTCGCCGTGGCCCGCCAGTGGGAGCAGCCGATCTTCTACCGCAATGTCAGCCCCGACTCCGGGTCGTACCTGAACCTGAAGCTGGTGCACGACAAGGCTTCGGCCGACGGTCCGCTCAAGGCGGCCGGCACCGCGGCGGTCGGCGCGCAGGTCACCGTCATCACCCCCGACGGCAAGAAGTACATGGACCGGGTCGACGGCGGCAGCGGCCACTCCGGCAAGCGCAGCCACGAGATCCAGATCGGACTCGGCAAGGTCACCGGGCCGGTGAAGGTCTGCCTGCAGTGGCGCGACCTGACCGGGCAGATCCGCACGCAGGAAGTCCAGCTGACCCCGGGCAGCCACACCTTCCAGCTCGGCGCTCAGGCTAAGGAGAAATGACCGTCATGGCTGAGCAGACACTCACCGCACCGAAGAGCAACAAGACGATCACGGCCCTTCGCCGGTTCGCGATCTCGATCACGATCTTCAACATCATTGGCTACACCGTGCTCGGTTTCGAGCAGCCCTACACCTATCCGTTCATCGCGCTGGCCACGGCCTACGCCACCGAAATCCTGCTGGAGATCATCGGCGCCCGGACACAGGGCCGGGGCGTCCGCTTCCGCGGGAACGGGTTCAAGGGACTCGTGGAGTTCCTGTTCCCGGCGCACATCACCGGTCTCGCGCTGAACATGCTCACCTACGTCAACGACCAGGTGCTGGTCATGATGTTCGGGGTCGTCGTCGCCGTCGGCGCCAAGTGGGTCCTGCAGGCCCCGGTGCGCGGCCGGTTGCGGCACTACATGAACCCGTCGAACTTCGGCATCACGATCATCCTGCTGGTGTTCCCCTGGGCGAGCATCGCGCCGCCGTATCACTTCACCGAGCAGGTCGACTCGTGGGTCGGCTGGCTGATCGTCGGCATCATCATCGTCTCGGGCACCGTCCTCAACGCGATGCTGACGCAGCGGATGTGGCTGATCGGCGCCTGGCTCATCACCTTCGCGCTCCAGGCGATCATCCGTGGTCTGGTGTTCGACACCGCGATCCCCGGCGCGCTCGGGATGATGACCGGCGTGGCGTTCGTGCTCTACACGAACTACATGGTCACCGACCCGGGCACGACCCCGTCGAAGCCCGCTTCGCAGGTCTTGTTCGGTTCGGGTGTGGCGCTGGCGTACGGGTTCTTCATGGTCGTGCACGTGTCCTACGGGCTGTTCCTCGCCACCGCGCTGGTCTGCCTCATCCGCGGCGCGTTCCTGTGGGGCCTGCACTTCTCCAAGAAGGCCACCGAGAAGTGGGAGGCCGAGCAGGCGAAGTCGGCCGAAGTCACCTCCCTGCCCAAGCCGGCCGAGAAGCCGGAGACGGAAACCGGGGCCGTGGCGGCATGACCTCCGGTGCGGAAACCAGCCGGGCGGCGCGTCTCGCGCCGCCCGGCCCGCCGCGCCGGGCGACCTTCGGTCTGCTGAAGAAGCTCTTCACCGACCGGCTGGCGCTCATGTCGGATTCGGCCCAGGTGCACGGGGACGTCGTCCGGATCGCGATCGGTCCCAAGACGATGTACCTGGTGAACCACCCCGATCTGGCGAAACACGTGCTCGCGGACAACGCGGCCAACTACCACAAGGGAATCGGCCTCCAGGAGGCCAGGCGGGCGCTCGGCGACGGGCTGCTCACCAGTGACGGCGACGTCTGGAAGAAGCAGCGCCGGACCATCCAGCCGGTGTTCCAGCCCAAGCGGATCGCGCGGCAGGCCTCGGTCGTCGCGAACGAGGTCGAAGGCCTCGTGAAACGCTTGCGGGACACCGAAGGACCGGTGGAGATCCTGCACGAGATGACCGGGCTGACGCTCGGCGTGCTCGGCAAGACACTGCTCGACGCGGACCTCGGCGGCTTCACCTCGCTGGGGCATTCGTTCGAAGCCGTGCAGGACCAGGCGATGTTCGAAGCCGTGACGCTGAGCATGGTCCCGCAGTGGGCCCCGCTGAAGAAGCAGTTGCGGTTCCGGGAATCGCGGGACGACCTCCGCCGCATCGCCGACGAACTCGTCGAGCAGCGGCTGGCCAACCCGGTCGAGAACGGCGAGGACGTGCTGTCCCGCCTCATCGCGACCGACGGAACCCGCGAGCAGATGCGGGACGAGCTGATCACCCTGCTGCTGGCCGGGCACGAGACGACGGCGAGCACGCTGGGCTGGGCGTTCCACCTGCTCGACGAGCATCCCGACGTCCTGGCGAAACTGCGTGCCGAGGCCGACGCGGTGCTGGGCGACCAGCTGCCGACCCACGACGACCTGCACCGGTTGCCGTACACGGCGAGGGTCGTGGAAGAGGTCATGCGGCTGTATCCGCCGGTGTGGCTGCTGCCGCGGGTGGCGCAGGCCGACGACGAGATCGGCGGCTATCACATCCCCGCCGGCTCCGACGTCGTCGTCGTGCCCTACACGCTGCACCGGCATCCGGAGTTCTGGCCGGAGCCGGAGAAGTTCGACCCGGACCGGTTCGATCCGGACCGGCCGAGCGGGCGGCCCCGCTACGCCTACATCCCGTTCGGCGCCGGGCCTCGGTTCTGCATCGGCAACAGCCTCGGCGTGATGGAGGCCGTCTTCGTGCTGACCATGGTCCTGCGCGACCTCGAACTCAGGAAGCTCCCCGGCTACGACGTGGTGCCCGAGGCGATGCTGTCGCTTCGGGTGCGGGGCGGGCTTCCGATGACCGTGCACACCAGGAACAGGAGGTAGGTTCCGTGGATTCGGACGAACAGGTCAAGGTGTCCACTTTGGAGGCCTACGCGGACACGATCGTGCCGGGGGAGAAGCGGTTCCCCGGCGACCACGCGATCGCCGGCGCGTCGGAGGGGCCGGGCGCGGTCGTGGCGGGCGCGCTCGAACTGCTGCACACCGACGCGACCGGGGTGACCGTCGGGCTGCCCTATCTGGCGCAGTCCCTCAACGAACACGCGAAGGGCTACGCCAAGGAGCACGACCTCACCCTCGACGAGTCGCTGCCGCCGTTCGTCGCGCTGTCCTTCGCCGACCGGACCGCGCTCGTGCGGTCGCTGACCGCGCCGGGGCATCCGGAGAAGGACGGCTGGGTGAGCCTCGCCTTGTTCTGCAACATGTCCTTCGACAGCGCCGCGCACAAGCACACCGCCGAAGCCATCGCCGAGGGCCACCCCGGCTTGCTGGCGATGGGGTACACCGCGCCGGACGAAGACGGGCTGTGGCGGTTCCCGAAGTTCTCCTACCGCCGCGAGCTGGCGCGGCTCCACCCTGACACGACACCTTCCGGGAGCCCCGCATGACCGCCTACGACAAGACCGACGTCGTCATCGTCGGCAGCGGGTTCGGTGGCTCCATCCCCGCCTACCACTTGGCCGCGGGCGGGGCGAAGGTCACCGTGCTGGAACGCGGGCCGTGGCTGGAGACGAAGGACTTCGAGCACGACTATCTGCTCGGCTCGTCCTACACCCGGGCCTTCGATTTCGTCGTCGGCGACGGGATGAGCGTGCTCGGCGGGAACTGCGTCGGCGGCGGCAGCGTGGTGTACTTCGCCGCGATGCCGCGTGCCCCGAAGTTCGTGTTCGAGCGCCACGGCAGCATCGGTCGTCGCATGTGGCCTTCGGCGATCACCAGGGACACCCTGGAACCTTGGTACGACCGTGTTTCGGAGTCGCTTCCGGTGTCCAAACAGGACTGGAACGACGTCTCGTACGCCGGCGGGTTGTGGGCGGCCTTCTGCGACCACTCCGGCCGGACCGCGAACCCCGCGCCGGTCGCGGTGGACAACGACCGGTGCGTGAACTGCAACTTCATGATGGCCGGCTGCCGGTTCGACGCGAAACGCTCGCTGCTGACCAACTACCTGCCCGCCGCGCTCGCGCACGGCGCGAAGATCCGGCCGCTGCACGAGGTCCAGCGGATCGAGCGGATCGACGACGGCGACTACCGCGTGCACTTCAACGTCGTGGACGACGAGGACTACCGGCTCCAGTCCGGCAGCGGGACGATCGACGCGAAGATCGTCATCATCGCCGCGGGCGCCGGCGCGACCCCGGTGATCCTGCAGCGTTCGGAGGCGGCGCTGGGCACCATGCCGCACGGGGTCGGCCGGTACTTCTCCGGCAACGGTGAGCGGCTCAACACCGCGATCATCAACGAGGAGCGGGTCCGCGAGGTACTCGGGCTTTCCCGTGAGGACGGGAAGGTCTACGAGGCCAACCACATCGGCAAGGGCCCGACCGTGGCGAACTGGGACAAGCTCGACGGTTCGCTGCCGGAGTACGAGCGGTACTCGCTGGAACAGCTGTACTTCCCGCCGGGGCTCGGGACCATTCTCGCGCAGGTGCCGGACGGTGACGAACCGCGGTGGTTCGGGGCGCAGAAGAAGGAGATCCTCAAGAAGTGGGCCTCCTGGCTGACCATCTTCCTGATGACCGAGGACGACAACGAGGGTGTCTTCGGCACGCCGCCGCCCACCGGCAACGCGTACCGCATCTCGCAGCAGATGCTCGGCCGTGGTCCGCTGAAGTACGACCCGACGCCGAACACCCGGCACGGCTGGGCGCTGGCCGACGCGGAGTGCAAGGAGATCCTCGAAAAGGACGGCCTGGCGAAGGTGGCGCCGTGGACCAACGACGTCGTCGGCGCGTACACCGTGCACCCGCTGGCGTCGTGCCGGATCGGTGACGACCCGGCGACCTCGGCGCTGCACCCGAACCACGAACTCCGCGACCACCCCGGGATCTTCGTGACCGACAGCGCTTCCGTGCCGGGCGCGCTGACGGTGAACCCGGCGATGACGATCGCGGCGCTCGCCGAGCGTTCGGTGCCGGGCATCGTGCGGGCGCTCCAGGCTCGCGGCGTCGACGTCACCTACGGCGCTCCCGCTCCGGACGGCTCCATCACCGGGCGGCGCGCGGTCGGCAAGCTGACACTGGTAGCCGGGAGCTGAGCATGGCACCCGCGCTGGTGAAACTCGCGCTGCGGCGGGCGTTGCGCGAAGTCCGGTACGTCCGGCCGGTGCCTTTCGGCCGGGCGACCGGGCTGGTGCGCGATGTCTACGGCCGGCTGGAACGGGATTTCGGCATGCTGGCCCCGCCGGTGGCGCTGCATTCGCCATCACCGCCGGTGCTCGCGGCGAGCTGGGTGCTGCTGCGAGAGTCGTTGGTGGCGGCCGGAGAGACGAGCCGGGCGGACCGGGAGATCGTCGCGACCCTGGTGTCGCGAGAGAACTCGTGTCCGTACTGCGTCGAGGTCCACGGGATGGCTCTGGACTCGCTGGGGCGTTCTTCGGAGGCGTCGGCGGATCCTCGTGCTGGATCTCTGTCGCCGGGCGCTCGCGCGGAACTGACCGCGGTCGCGTTCGCGTTCCACTACCTGAACCGGGTGGTGAACGTGTTCCTGGGGCCGTCGCCGCTGCCTTCGTCCGTGCCGGATTCGGCACGCCCGAAGGCGAAAGCGGTGCTGGGGCGGTTCCTTCGTCCGGTGGAAGGAGCTCCGCCGGGGGAGTCGCTGGACCTGCTGCCTCCGGGCTCTGGGGACTTCGCCTGGGCGGCGGGCACTCCGCTGATCGTGGACGCGCTCTCCCGTGCTTCGTCGGTGTTCGCCGGGTTGGCGGTACCTCCGGCCGTCCGGGAGGTCGTCGAGCGAGAACTGTCCACTTGGGACGGCGTGCCGCCTGGGCTGAGCCGGTCTTGGGTGGACGCCTTCGACGATCCGGCGGTGCGCTTGGCCTTGGTGGCCGCGAAGGCGCCTTATCAGGTGGACGACGGTCTGGTCGCGGCCGCGGGACTGGGTGATCGGGAGCTGGTCGAGCTGGTGGGGTGGGCGAGCTTCACGGCCGCCGCTCGTGCCGTTTCGGTCGCTTCGCTGCGTGGTCGGTGAGGCCGCGCGGTCGGTGTCGTGTCGCGAAAGCCACTTTCGGGCCGTCAGATGTCCCGAAAGTGGCTTTCGCGACGTCGTGGGCTTCGGTTCGGGCGCCGGGCCGAGTCCTCACTGTGTGGATTTCGGTGCGTTGGATGACCCGAAATCCACACACCCCACGATGGAACGCTCTTCACCACTCGTGACCCGGTCGAGAAGCGCTCGAAGCGGGCGCCTGGACCACGATATCTGTCCCGTGTGGACAGTCGAGGACGCGCCGGATGCCGCCATCCGAACGTGCCTGGCCCAGACAGCGGGCCACCTTCAACAACCAGAGAGAAGACTTCGCGCCCGCCGCCGGTTCATGCTTGACCGGACTGCGCGAACGGACGGCGGCCGTGTTTCTGGGGACAGAGCCCGGCGCCGGGACCGGATTCCGTGACTTGAGTGTTGAGAGCTAGGGGAGTGCGGTGGCATGAGCGTTGAGCGGATTTCGATTGTCGGTATCGGTCTCCGATACCCGGACGCCGGTTCCCCGGAAGAACTGTGGGAGAACGTCCTCGCCGGCCGCAGGGCGTTCCGGAGACTGCCCGACGAGCGGATGAACCGCGAGGACTACTACTCGGCCGACCCCAAGGCCCCGGACCGTTTCTACGCCCAGAAGGCCGCGGTCCTCCGCGACTGGGAATTCGACCGGATCAAGTACAAGGTCGCGGGCAGCACCTTCCGCTCGACCGACACCACGCACTGGCTGGCGCTCGACGTCGCCGCGCAGGCGCTGGCGGACGCGGGGTTCCCCGAAGGCGAGGGCCTGCCGCGATCCGCCACCGGCGTGGTGATCGGCAACAGCCTCACCGGCGAGTTCTCGCGCGCCAACATCATGCGGCTGCGCTGGCCGTACGTGCGCCGCACGGTCGCGGCGGCGCTCGCCGAGCGCGGCTGGGCCGAGGGCGACACCGCCGAGTTCCTTCACGATCTCGAGGCGCAGTACAAGGCTCCGTTCCCCGAGATCGACGAGGACACGCTCGCGGGCGGGCTGGCGAACACGATCGCCGGCCGCGTCTGCAACTTCTTCGACTTCGGCGGCGGCGGGTTCACCGTGGACGGCGCCTGCTCGTCTTCGCTGCTTTCCGTGGTCACGGCCGCGAACGCGCTTTCCGAGGGCGACCTCGACGTCGCCATCGCGGGTGGTGTCGACTTGTCGATCGACCCGTTCGAGGTGATCGGTTTCGCCAAGACCGGCGCGCTCGCCAAGCGGGAGATGAAGGTCTACGACGCCGATTCCAACGGCTTCTGGCCCGGTGAGGGTTCCGGCATGCTCGTGCTGATGCGCGAGGACGACGCGATCGCGCAGGGCAAGCGGATCTACGCCAGCATCGGCGGCTGGGGTGTCTCGTCCGACGGCAAGGGCGGCATCACCCGCCCGGAGGCCTCGGGACACCGTCTCGCGCTTCAGCGGGCGTACGAGAAGGCGGGCTACGGCGTCGAGACCGTGTCCTACTTCGAGGGCCACGGCACCGGGACCGCGCTGGGCGACGCCACCGAGATCGAGGCGCTCTCCACCGCCCGCCGCGACGCCGACCCGCTCGCCGACCGCGCCGCGCTGAGCACGATCAAGGGCAACATCGGCCACACCAAGGCCGCGGCCGGGGTCGCCGGGCTGATCAAGGCCACGCTGGCGGTGTACCACCAGGTCATCCCGCCCGCGACCGGCCACTACGAGCCGCACGAGTCGCTGGTCGGCGACTCGGCGCGGATGTACGTCCCGTCCGAGGCCGGGCTGTGGCCCGCGGACCACCCCGTCCGCGCGGGTGTCTCCGCGATGGGCTTCGGCGGCATCAACTCGCACGTCACCGTCACCGAGGCACCGGGCGCGGCCCGGCGCAAGGAACTCGACGAGCGGACCCGCGCGCTGGTCGCCGGACGGCAGGACAGCGAACTGCTGCTCCTCGACGCCGACGACGCCGCGTCGCTGCGCGGCAGGCTGACCGGCCTGCTGGAGGTCGTGCCGAAGCTCTCGCTGGCGGAGCTCGGGGACCTCGCGGCCACGCTTTCCGCGGAACTGTCCGGGAAACCGGTCCGCGCCGCGATCGTCGCGACCAATCCCGAGGACGCGGAGCGCAAGCTGGCCAAGCTGCTCGACGTCCTCGGCGAGGGGGAGCCGGAAGTCTTCTCCACCGGCGACGGCATCTTCGCGGGCTCGCGCGCCAAGGATCCGAAGATCGGCTTCCTGTTCCCCGGCCAGGGTTCCGGACGCGGCACCGTCGGCGCGCTGCGCAAACGCTTCGCCCACGCCGACGACATCTACCGCGCGGCGGGCCTTTCGACCGGCGCCGACCAGGTCGCCACCGAGGTCGCGCAGCCGCGTATCGTCACCGGTTCGCTCGCCGGGCTCCGCGTCCTGAAGAGCCTCGGCATCGAAGCGCGAACCGTCGCCGGCCACAGCCTCGGCGAGCTCACCGCCCTGCACTGGGGCGGCGCGCTCACCGAACGCGAAGTCCTCAAGCTGGCCAAGATCCGCGGCAAGGTGATGGCGACCGCGAGCGACGGAAACGGTGCCATGGCGGGGATCGCCGCCGGGCCGGGGGTCGCCGAGCGGTTCGCCGAGGGCGAGGACGTCGTCATCGCTGGCTACAACGCGCCCGAGCAGACCGTCCTTTCCGGACCGTCGGAGGCGATCGACCGGGTGGTCGCCCGCGCCCGTGCGGAGGGGGTCACCGCCACCCGCATCAACGTCTCGCACGCGTTCCATTCGCCGGCGGTCGTCCCGGCCGCCGAGGCGATGACCGAGGAACTGGCCGCGTTCGACTTCGCCAGGCTCGACCGGCCCGTCGTCTCGACGGTGACCGGTGACGTCCTGCACGCCGCCGAGGACCTGCGTGACCTGCTCCGGGACCAGGTGGTCCTGCCGGTCCGCTTCCGCGAGGCGGCCGCGAAGGTCGCCGAGCGCAGCGACCTGGTGATCGAGGTCGGGCCGGGTCACGTGCTCACCGGCCTGTTCGGCGAGATCGCACCCGGCACGCCGGTGCTCGCGATCGACACCGACAGCCCGAAACTGGCCGCACTGCTGAAGGTCGCGGGTGCCGCGTTCGCGTTCGGCGCCCAGCTGGACACCTCCGCGCTGTTCGACGGCCGGATCGTGCGGACGCTGCCGGTGGACGGGGAGTTCTCGTTCCTCTCCAGCCCGTGTGAGGCCGCGCCGTCCATCGGCGCCGACCTGGCCCGCGACCGGGTCGCCGACCCCGCCTCGCCCGCCGAGGCCCCGGCCGGAACGGCTTCGGAGAGCGGCGGCAGCAGCACCCTCGACCTGCTGCGCAAGCTCGCCTCCGAGCGGGTCGAACTGCCGCTCGAAGCGGTCACCGCCGACACGCATCCGCTCGACGACCTGCACCTCTCGTCGATCACGGTCGGCCAGCTCGTCAACGACGTGACCCGGGCACTCGGCCGCCCCGCGCTGGAGGGCATGCCGAACTTCGCGACCGTCTGTCTCGGCGAACTCGCCGAGATGATCGACGAACTCGCCCAGACCGCCAAACCCGCCGACAGCAACCAGGCCGAGGTCGCCGGCGTCGGACCGTGGGTCCGGCCGTTCGGGGTCGAGTACGTCGTCGCGCCGAAGCCGTCGCCCGATCTCACACCGGGCCTCTCCACCGCGGAGTGGACGGCGTTCGCGCCGGACGGCCATCCGCTGGCGGAGCCGCTGCGCGCGGCGCTGGCCACCGCGGGTGTCGGCGACGGTGTCCTGCTCTGCCTGAACTCCGACAGCGGTTCCGGCGACGTCGGCCTGTTCCTCGACGCGGGCCGTGCCGTGCTGGCCGCGCCCAACGGCACGCGCTTCGTCGTGGTGCAGCACGGTCTCGGCGCCTCCGGTCTGGCGAAGACGCTGCGGCTGGAGGACCCGTCGGCCCGCACCACGATCGTCGATCTCGCCGACGTCGGCCCGGTCGACCCCGAGGCCGTCAGCGCCGCGGTGTCCACAGTGGTCGCCGAAGTGGCGGCGACCACCGACTTCAGCGAGGTCCGCTACGACGCCGCCGGGATCCGCACGGTGCCGAAGCTCGCGGCCCTGACCCCGGCCGAGGCCGAGGGGACCCCGCTGGGGACCGAGGACGTCCTGCTCGTCACCGGTGGCGGCAAGGGCATCACCGCCGAGAGCGCGTTGGCGCTGGCCAAGGACTCCGGCGCGAAACTGGCGCTGCTCGGCCGGAGCGACCCGGCCGACGACGCCGAACTGTCGGAGAACCTCGGCCGGATGGCGGCGGCGGGCATCACCTACCGCTACGAACGCGCCGACGTCACCGACGCCCGTCAGGTCGCCGACGCGATCGGCCGCGTGCAGGACGACTTCGGCCCGGTCACCGCGGTGCTGCACGGCGCGGGCCGCAACGAGCCCGCCGCGCTGTTCTCCTTGACCGAGGAGAGCTTCCGCAAGACGCTGGCGCCGAAGATCGGCGGTCTCAACGCCGTCCTCGACGCCGTCGACCAGGACAAGATCAAGCTGCTGGTGACCTTCGGCAGCATCATCGGCCGGGCGGGCCTGCGCGGTGAGGCGCACTACGCCACGGCCAACGACTGGATGACCGAACTGACCGTGCGGTTCGGGCAGGAACACCCCCAGGCCAGGGCGATCGCCCTCGAATGGTCGGTCTGGTCGGGGACGGGCATGGGCGAGAAGCTCGGTGTCGTCAGCGCGCTGATGCGCGACGGCATCACCCCGATCCCGACCGAGGAGGGCATCGAGATCCTCCGCCAGGTCGTCGGCGATCCGACCGCCCCGTCGGTGCTGGTCGTCTGCGGCCGGACCGGGGGACTGGCCACCCTGCCGGTGGAGAAGCGCGAACTGCCGCTGACCCGCTTCGTCGACCGGGCCGTCGTGCACTACCCGGGCGTCGAGCTGATCACCGAGGCCGACCTGTCCGCGGGCAGCGACCCGTACCTGGCCGACCACCTGCTCGACGGGCAGCTGCTGTTCCCGGCGGTGATCGGCATGGAGGCGATGACGCAGGTCGCGAAGGCCGCCCTCGGCGCGGAAACGCTGCCCGCGCCGGTGCTCTCCGACGTCGAGTTCCTGCGCCCGATCATCGTCTCGCCGGGCGGGTCGACCACGATCCGGCTCGCGGCGCTGGCCAGGGACGCCGAAACGGTGGACGTGGTGCTGCGCAGCGGGGAGACCGGGTTCAGCGCCGACCACTTCCGGGCCCGGCTGCGGTTCTCCCGGCCGGATCCGCTCGGCGAGACCGTCGTCCGCGACGTCGCGCTGCCGCCGGTCCCGGTCGACCCGACGACCGAGCTGTACGGCACGGTCCTGTTCCAGGGCAAGCGGTTCCAGCGGGTCACCGGATACCGGCGGGCCAGCGCGCGGCACGCGGTCGCGGAGATCGCGACCGGCGCCGAGGTCGACTGGTTCGCGCCGTTCCTCCCGCAGGAGAAGCTGCTGGCCGACCCGGGCACCCGCGACGCGATGATGCACGCGATCCAGTGCTGTGTCCCGGACGCGACCCTGCTGCCGCAAGGGATCGAGCGGCTGTACCTCGCCGAACCCGGTGAGCAGGACCCGGAGTACGTGCTCCTCGACGCCCGCGAGCGTTCGCAGGACGGCGACAGCTACCTCTACGACCTCGACGTCCGCAACCCCGACGGGAAGCTGGTCGAGCGCTGGGAAGGGCTGAAGCTGCGCGCGGTGCGCAAGCGGGACGGCGAAGGGCCTTGGGTGCCGTCGATGCTCGGGTCCTATTTGGAGCGTTCCGTCGAACGGCTGCTCGGCTCGTCCCGCGCGATCGTCGTCGAACCGGACCCGGTGGGTGTCTCCGTGGAGACCACGCCGGAACGGCGGGCGCAGACCGCGCTGGCCGCCGGCCGCGCCGTCGACGCCCCGCTCGAGATCCGCTACCGCCCGGACGGGAAACCGGAGGCCGACGGGGTCGAGGTGAGCGCGTCGCACAGCGCCGATCTCACCCTGGCGATCGCGGGCGGCGGCCGGGTCGCGTGCGACGTCGAAACCGCGATCGAGCGGACGCCCGAAGACTGGGCGGGGCTGCTCGGCGAGGATCTGCTGTCGGTGGGCGAACTGCTCGCCGCGGACGCCCGCGAGCCGCTTTCGGTCGCGCACACCAGGGTCTGGAGCGCGCTGGAATGCGTGCGTAAGACCGGGGACATGACACAGGCGCTCACCGTGCACCGGGTCGACCCGGACGGCTGGGCGGTGCTTTCCCACGGCGGTGCCCGCATCGCCACCTGGGTGACGACCGTCAACGACCGGCCCGATCCCGTCGTCTTCGCGGTGCTCCAGGGAGAGGAGAACTGACATGGCCGACTACTACGAGATCCTGCATACCGTCGGGTTCGAAGAGACCAACCTGGTGGGCAACGTCTACTACGTGAACTACGTGCGCTGGCAGGGCCGGTGCCGTGAGATGTTCCTGAAGGAGAAGGCGCCCGCGGTGCTCGAAGAGGTCCGTGACGACCTCAAGCTCTTCACGCTCAAGGTGGATTGCGAGTTCTACGCGGAGATCACCGCGTTCGACGAGCTGTCCATCCGGCTGCGGCTGGAAGAGCTGACCCAGACCCAGGTCCAGTTCACCTTCGACTACGTCCACCTCACCGCGGAGGGCGAGCGGCTGGTGGCCCGCGGGCGCCAGCGGATCGCGTGCATGCGCGGCCCGAACACGGCCACGGTGCCCAGCCGGGTGCCCGAGCAGCTGCGCGAGGCGCTGGCCCCGTACGCGGTCGACGGCAAGGGGGAATGACGTGGGCACACCGGACGAGCCTTCGCGGCCCGTGCTGAAACGCCTGCCGTCGCCCGTCTCCCGCCGCCGGTTGTCCGCGCAGGCCGGGTTGCGGGAGGTGATGGGCCAGTTCGCCACCGGGGTCACCGTGCTGACCGCCGGCGGCGAACGGGCCCACGGGATGACCGCCAACGCCGTCACGTCCGTGTCGCTGGAGCCGCCGATGGTGCTGTGCTGCGTTTCCCGCGCGGCCCGGATGCACGAGGCGATCGTGTCGGCGGGTTCGTACGCGGTCACGGTGCTGGCGTCGGATCAGAAGGACCTGGCGAAGTACTTCGCCGACTGGCGCCGCCCGGCAGGCATCGCGCAGTTCGACTCGGTGGACTGGACGGCCGGCCCGCAGACCGGCGCCCCGCTGCTCGACGGTGCGCTGGCGTGGCTGGAATGCGAGCTGGCCGAGGTCTACGAAGGCGGTGACCACTCGATCTTCCTCGGCAAGGTGGTCGCCTCCAGCCGCGGCACCGCGCAGGACTCGCTGGTCTTCTACAGCGGCGGCTATCACCAGATCGACGGCCGGATACGGGCATCGGCCTGACCAGAGAAAGGAATGTCATGACCATCGACGAATCCACCCAGTCCGCCCCGGCGCCCACGGCCGAGCGGCCACCGGTGGTGACCACGATGCCCCGGCTCGGACGGGGGGTGTGCTGGCGCGACATCGTGCGCGAGATCGAGCTCGACGAACTCGAACGCGATGCCCGGCTACGGGACGCGGCGTGACCCTGCAAGGTGATCCGGGTGCTCAGCGCACGGGAGACTCCGAGGTGGTGCCGCTGCCGGAGGACCGGCTGCGGCGCGCCCGGGTCCCGAGGGCGACCGACGGGCGGGTGATCCCCCTCGCCCGCGGCGCCGAACCGGTGCACCCACCGCAGCCGACGATGCCGTTGCTGCGCGCCCAGCGCGACGAGCTGCGTGAGCACATCGTCGACGGGCGGCTCGACGGCGTCCGCCGGCAGCACTCGCTCGGCAAGCACACCGCGCGGGAACGGCTGGAGCTGTTGCTGGACCCCGATTCCTTCACCGAGATCGAGCTGTACCGGCGGCATCAGGCGAACGGGCTCGGGCTGGCGGAGAACCGGCCGTACACCGACGGCGTCGTCGCCGGCTCGGGCACGATCGAGGGACGGCGGGTGTTCGTCTACGCGCAGGACTTCACCCTCTTCGGCGGTTCGCTCGGCGAGGCACACGCGGCGAAGATCCACAAGGTGCTGGATCTGGCGATCGCCACCGGCTCGCCGCTGATCGGGCTCAATGACAGCGGGGGAGCGCGGATCCAGGAAGGGGTCATGGCGCTCGACGGCTACGGCGGCATCTTCCGCCGCCAGGTCGAGGCGTCCGGCGTCATCCCGCAGATCAGCGTGGTCCTGGGGCCGTGCGCGGGCGGGGCGGCCTATTCGCCCGCGCTCGCGGATTTCGTCTTCATGGTGCGCGACACCGCCCGGATGTACCTGACCGGGCCGGACGTCGTCGAAACCGTGACCGGGGAACGGGTCAGCCACGACGAACTGGGGGGCGCGGACGTGCACGGCGCGTCGTCCGGCGTGGCGACGGTGGTGCACGACGACGAGGAGAGCTGCCTCGCCGACGTCCGCTACCTGGTGTCGCTGCTGCCGTCGAACTACCTGGAGCCGGCGCCCCGCGAGCCGTCGCGGGACGCGGGCAGGGACCGGCGGCCCCGCTTCGCCGAACTCGTCCCGGTGGAGCCGAACAAGCCGTACGACATGCGCGACGTGTTCGCGGAACTGGCCGACGACGGCGAATTCTTCGAACTGCACGAGCGATGGGCGGGCAACGTGCTGTGCGCGCTCGCGCGGATCGACGGGCGGGTGGTCGGCCTGGTCGGCAACCAGCCGATGGTGTTCGCCGGCGTGCTCGACGGCCCGGCGTCGCAGAAGGCGGCGCGGTTCGTGCGGTTCTGTGACGCCTTCAGCATCCCGCTGGTGACACTCGTGGACGTCCCGGGTTTCCTGCCGGGTGTGGAGCAGGAGCACTCGGGGATCATCCGGCACGGGGCCCAGCTGCTGCACGCCTACTGCGAGGCGACCGTGCCGCGCGTCCAGGTCATCCTGCGCAAGGCGTACGGCGGCGCGTACATCGTGATGGACTCGCGGTCCATCGGGACCGATCTCTCGCTGGCGTGGCCCACCAACCAGATCGCCGTGATGGGCGCCGAGGGCGCGGTCAACGTGCTGTTCCGCAAGGATCTCGCCGCCGCGCCCGATCCGGACGCGTTGCGCGCGCACCTGGTCGCCGAGTACACCGAGGAGTTCATGAACCCGCAGTACTCCGCCGAACGCGGGCTGGTCGACGACATCATCGACCCCGCGGACACCCGGTCCGCCGTCGCCAGGGCGCTGGACATGCTGCAGGACAAGCGAAAGGCGGCGCCTCAGCGCAAGCACGGCAACCACCCGATCTGAACGGGGGAACCATGTCACCGTCCGAATTGGACAGTGCGCCCGCGTTCCGTGTCCTGCGCGGGGACCCGGAAGACGCCGAACTGGCGGCCCTCGTGGCCGTCTTCACCGCGTTCGCCTCCGTCGCGCCCCCGCCCGCGGCGGCGCGCTCCGCCTGGTCGCCACTCACCGCGCCGACCTGGCGTACCTCGACCTTGCGCCAGGCCTGACGCGCGCGTGGCCGTCACTCGCGTGTCCAGAGCCGTAACACGCGTGATTGGAGCCGTAACACGCGTGATTGGAGCCGTATCTCGCGTGTTTCCGGGCGTATAAGCGAGTTACGCCGTCAATCACGCGAGTTACGCGTTCCGTCACGCGTGTGCGGTCTTCGAGCACGCGCGTCCAGGCCTCTTGAGGGGCCCCGCGTCCCTCAAGGAGGCCTTCACGGACTTACGCGAGCCGTCGCGCGGCCTCGGTCTCCCGCCGCGGCGGGTACGTACTGTGGCGGGCGTGCACCGCGACGTAGAGGATCCCTCCGTCGAGCACGGCCTCCAGATCCGTTCGCTCCCCAGGCTCGAACGGGCCCCCGCAGGCCGCACAGGTCCGCTGCCGGGCGGCGGCGCTCATTGCCGATCCCGCTGCTCGGGGACCGCCGGGTCGGGCCACGACAGGCCAAGCAAATCGACGTCGACCTCGTCGTCGGCGTAGATCTCGTACGGGTCGAGGCGTTCGGTCATGGTGCGCTCCCTGGGTTTCGAGGTACCTCAAGGGCACTACCGGCCGCCCCGCTGCGGCGACTTTTTCCTTGCGCACCGACCCCTCCGACCGTCCTCGAGCGGGTCACGATCGGAGAGGTCCATCCTTGGTTGTCAAGTGAGTCGTTCATCGAAGGCCGGGAGGAACGTCATGGCGGCACAGGTGCGAATTTGGGTCGTGACCGATGATTTCGACCCGCGCGGGGCCGCGGAGGCCGGCGCGGCGGCGGTCGTCCCGGAGCCGAGGCAGGCCCCTGAAAACGATTTCCCGGCCGAGCACATCGTCCTCGGTTACAACTAGACACGGCGCACGGACGAAGAAGACCGCCAGGTATCGCGCGCGCGACGATGAAGATCGCCCGCGAACCGACCAGACCACGAGGAGGCCTCCGGATGGCTATGCGCCTCCAGCTCACGTCGGGTTTGCAGGTGTTGGAAGAATGGGCGATCAATGCTCCGCAGGCCGACCGCAATGTCGTCTACGAGGCACTTTTCGCGGTGGCGGACGGTTCCGCCTTCCTCATCTACGACATTTTCGGCGACAGCAGGGAACCGCATCAGTTTCTTTTTCTGGTGAAACACGATCTCGTCCTTCGCATCGGTATCGACCGCGCCGACTCCTCGTTCGAGATCGTCTACATCGGTGCGCTGGAGCAGGGCACACCCGCGGCGGCCTGGGCCGAAGAGTCCGACGAATCCTGACCCGGTACCGCCGAACGGCCCAGTCCCGGCGGGGAGTGGATCATGTGATCCTCATCTTGACATCGTCCAGTTCAGCGTGAAATTCTTCCGGTGTTTGCGGCTGGGGGGATCATGCCGGATTCGAATTGCGATATCGAGGTCTGGGAGCGTGAAAGATGTCATCACCTGAATTCCCGGGATTGGACGTTTCCACTCGGGTACGCGCACGTGACATTCAGATGGCCGGCGTCGCCGACGTCCGGCGGCGGGTGCTGATGATCTCCGGGGCGATCGACACCACCGAGCACGACATCTCGGTGAGTGTCAATCTCCCGGAGCCCGGCCGCTGGCAGGTCATCAAGTCCGAGACCAACCTGACCGACAAGACCTGGGTCGCGATGCAGGTGGTCACCGACGAGGACTCGACGTTCGTCAACGACGCCGACACGCTCGTCCTGTCCCGCCAGTTCTCGAAGTCCTTCATGACGCCGGATCAGCGCCGCCTCACCTTCTACGACGGTGAAGTCCGGCCCGGCGAAGCGGTGCTCAAGGTGTACTCGCTCGACGCGGGCGGCCGGAAGCCGACCTACTCCTACTCCCGCTACAGCCCGATCGCGACCGACACCGCCGAGCAGTCACAGCAGACCCTGGACGAAATGATCAGCAACGGGATGAAGCAGCGGCCCGTGATCGAGCTGATCGTCCCGGTGACCGTGATCGGCTGAGCACGCCGGTGATCACCTTCGTTCCGGAACCCCATCTCCTCGAATCGCCGCGCGGTCGCGAGTGGCCGGTGCTCCCCGGCGCCCGCGCGGCGGTCACCGCCGAACCGCCGCCCGCCGCCGACGTGGTCGTCGTCGGGGCGGGCCCGGCCGGTCTCGCGGTCGCCTCCGCGTTGTGGCACCACGGCGTGACCGGCATCGTCCTGGTCGACCGCGACGGCCGTCCCTGCGGCCGGTTCTTCGACCGTATCGACCTGCTCGGCCAGCGTGTGCTGCGGTCGCCGTACGAGCACCATCCCGGCGTCGAGGGGTACCGGGACTGTGAACTCCTGGACTTCGCCCGGCTGCACTGGTCGGTGCTCACCCCGGTGGAACGCCGGGAGATCCGCATGGCGCAGGCCGGGCACCGCTCCGTCGTCCCCGTCGACGTCTTCGAGGCCTACTGCCGTCATCTCGCGGCGAGTCATCACGTCACCGAGCGGACCTGGCGCGGTTCGGTCCGCGAGGTGCTGCCGACCGCCGACGCCGTCACCGTGCGCGCCGATCGGTTCTCCGTCACCGCACGCCACGTCGTCCTCTGTCTCGGCGAGGAGCGCCGGTCCGCCCCGGACACCTGGTGGGGTGGCGGCCACCCGCCGCGCGGGGTGAGCTACTGGGACGAGCCCGTGCCCGAGGCCGGGAAACGGCTCGCCGTCGTCGGTGCCGGCCTCACCGCCGCGCACCTGATCTCCAACGGTCTCGCCCAGGGCCGCGAGGTGCACTGGGTGGTCCGCGAAGCGGGCGAACGTTATCAGTGCGCCGACGTCAATTCGTCGTTCTTCCGGCCCGAAGGCCGCGCTCGTTTCGACGGCGTGAGCTGGTCCGAGCGGCTCGAACTGATGGGCCGGTTCCGGCGCGCGTCGATCATGTTCGAGTTCCGCCCGATGCTCGAAGCGGCCGAAGCCGAAGGACGGCTGATCGTGCATCGCGGCCGGGCGATCACGAAGGTGACGCCCGGTGTGGGCCTCCATCTCGAAGACGGTTCGCGGGTGCCGGTCGACCACGCCGTACTGGCGCTCGGCACCACGCCGTCCATCGGGGACGGCCTGATGCCCGACGAGGCCGTCCTCGATCGCGGCGGCTGGCCGCGCCTGGACGAACGTACCTTCGCCTACCTCGGCGCGCCCCGGGTCTTCGCCGTCGGCGCGGCCGCGGGGATGGCGCTGGGACCCGCCGCCCGCAACATCGACGGTCACCGGGTCGCCACCGCGCGGGTCGCGGCCACCGTCGCCGAGAACCTGCGCCGCGACCTCCCGCTGCGGACGGCCACGAAGGACGTCGCCCGTGTCTGAGCCTTACGACTCCCGCTTCACCCTGCCGTCGGTCGACGACGCTCCCTCGACCGAGGCGGGGGTGATCCTGATGGGACTGGACGCCGAACGTCTGCTCGCCGGCGTCGGGCTGGCCCGGATCGCCGACGAGCCCGCGCTGGTCGCCCTCGCCGTGGACCAGGCCCGGCACGGCGCGCTCGACCTCGGCACCGAAGCGCTCGTCGAGGCCGGGATCCGCCGCTGGCGCGAGGTCCGCCCGTTGATCGAAGCAGGCCCGGAGATGGCGTCGGCGGGCTCCCTGCGCCGAGAATGGGAACACGCGACCGCGCGGGTCACCGCCACGGTGACCGGGGTGGGACCGGCGTCGGTGTCCTGCCTCGCGGCCTGCTGGCTGCGGCGCGACGACATCGACACGGTCCGGCCCGCATCGGACAGGCGGTCGCCGGAACAGGGGAGCGCACAAGATGTCCTATCTCGGGTCTTTGCCGACTGACGCCACTCTGTTGCAGGTGTTCCAGCGGTTTCCCGCCCCGGCGTCGAAGCTGCTGGACTTGCACGAGCTCATCATGCGGGCGCCGTCGGCGTTCGACGCGGGGGAGCGGGAGCTGATCGCGGCGTACGTCTCCGGCGTCAACGACTGCGGGTACTGCCACGGGGTCCACACCGTCACCGCGGAGGCTTTCGGTGTGCCGGAAGGACTTCTGGCCGCCGCACTGGACGATCTCGCCTCCGCGCCCGTGGACGAGCGCATGAAGCCCGTGCTGGCCTATGTGGGCAAGCTGACGCGGACGCCGTCCAGAGTGACCGAAGAGGACGCTGAGGCCGTCTTCGCGGCGGGCTGGGACGAGGCCGCGCTGCACGACGCGGTACTCGTGTGCGCCCTGTTCAACTTCATGAACCGGATGGTCGAGGGACTCGGGATCCGCGCCGATGCCGCGTACGCGAAGACGTCCGGCGTGCGGCTGAAAGAGGGCGGATACGCCGGATTGGCGACCCTGCTCGGCTCCTGAGCAGCCCCCTCCCGATTGCGCTGTTCGTGTCGAAAGCGATGGCCGAGGCGTCACGTCCGGTGATCGTTCCTATCCGAGGTCGTTCCGCCGCGTTCCGTCACCGGCGTAGCTTCGTGCTACCCCATTCGATGGTGAAGATCGCGGGAATGGAGTAATCGCGAGAACCTTCTGGAGTAGGCAAAAAGCACATTCCCGCGATGATGCACGGCACTGGTTGGAAAACGGACATGAGGGCACGATTTCCTCATTGAAGGAAAACCCCGACCAGCCTGGGAGTCATTTCGATGCAGAACGCTGTGACCGACAACGTCCGTTCGCTCTTCGCCGTCCGGGGCATCGACACCGCTTCGGCCGGGCACCAGGTCGAGCTGGTGATCGACCGGTTCGACAACTGGTCCAACCGCCAGGGTGGCCAGGTCTTCGGCTGCTTCACCACCTGTGAAATCCCTCCGCCCCTGGCCGAGGCGAGCTGAAACCAGCCACTTACTCCCCTCGGCCGCCTCTCGCGTAGCGAACGCGAGAGGCGGCCGTGGTCGTGAAATCACGGAAAGTCGCCAAACGAGTGCGGAACCCGTATTCACGTAACTCGTTCGCTCCGTAGTCCACCAAGCCGGCACCTCTTGGCGGAGTCGGCTCATCACTCGAACGGTGGAACGCATTCCGGTCGGCCGTGTTTAGGTTGGGTGAGGGGGCAGCGTGCGCGGAGGGGGCGGCGCGATGGTGATCAGAGTTCTCATAGCCGAGGACATGCATATCGTCAGAGGAGCGCTGGTGGCGCTCCTGCGGCTGGAGCCGGATATCGAAGTGGTGTCCGAAGTGGCGTCCGGTGACCAGATCCTCGCCGCCGCGCGGAGTTCGGCCACCCAGGTCGCGATCATCGACATCGACCTGCCCGGCAAGGACGGCCTCACCGCCGCCACCGAGCTGCACGAGCAGCTGCCCGAGGTCAGGACACTGATCCTGACCAGCCTCGGCAGGCCAGGCACCCTTCGCCGGGCACTGGCGGCCAAGGTCAACGGTTTCCTGTTGAAGGACGCCCCCGCGGAGAAGCTCGCCAACGCGGTGCGCGGGGTGGCCGCCGGACGACGGATGGTCGACGGCGAGCTGGCGCTGGCCGCCTGGGACACTGTGGACTGCCCGCTGACCCCGCGCGAGATCGACGTCCTACGGTTGACCGCGGAGGGCCGCGACACCCTGGAGGTCGCGGCGAAGGCGTTCCTCTCCACCGGAACGGTGCGCAACTACCTGACCACGATCGTGGCGAAGCTCAACGCGCGCAACCGGGTCGACGCGATCCGGATCGCGAAGGAATCCGGCTGGATCTAGGGCGTGTTTCACAGGTCACGTTCGCGGTCTTCGCGCCCAGGTGGTCCCTGACGGCACGGGCGGATGCGGCCGAGTACGACCCGGTACGAGGCCGATCCGCCCGCACCGCCAGAAACCACCTGGATCACGAATCCCATCGAACAGACTTGTGAAACACGCCCTAGACCGGCACCACGGCACGCAACCGGAACCGTCCGTCGGCCTCGACCCCGGCGGTCAACTCGCCGCCCAGCCCGGCGACGCGATCCGACATGTTCGTGATGCCACTGCCCGCGGCCTCGATCCGCACCGGCTTGCCCGGAGCCGGCGGCCGCCCGTTCTCGACGCCGTCGTTGACGATGTCCAGCGCGACCCCGTTGCCGACCCGCCGGACCGCGATCTCGCACCGTTCGACCTTGCTGTGCCGCAACACGTTCGTCACGCTCTCGCGCAGCACGACGGCCAGCACCGTACGCACCGGGGCGGGCAGGTCACCGTGCTCCATCTCCAGCCGCACCTGGACGTCGGCGGCCACCAGTACCGCCTGCGCGGACCGCGACTCCTGGTCCAGCGACAGTTCCCGGTAGCCGCTCGCCACCGAGCGGACGTCGGTCAGCGCCTGCCGGGTCAGGCCGAGGATCTCCAGCAGTTCGTCGGAGGCCCGTGTGGTGTCGATGTCCATGATCCGGCTGGTCAGCTCGCTCTTCAGCGCGATCGCCGAGAGGCTCATGCCGAGCAGGTCGTGCAGGTCCCTGGCGAAACGCAGCCGCTCCTCGGCGACCGCGACCTCGGCAAGCCGTTTCCTGGTCTCGCCCAGTTCGGTCACCAGCCGGATCAGCCAGATGAGACCGAAGACCATCAGGCCGGTGTTCACCTGGGACGCGAAGGTGTTGAACGCGTCGAGGAAGCCGGCGCCGGAGTCGATCCGGATCAGCACGGGCCCGGCGACCGTCGCGGCGAACGCGACCCAGCCCGCGAGCGGTGGCAGCACCAGCAGGGCGGTGCCGGCGAACAGGCTGGGAAGGCTCACCCAGTCGTGCCCGAGCGGGATCAGCGGCAGAAATACCAGACAGGCCTGGATGAACAGCAGCGCGTAGCTCTGCCGGGAGCGCAGCCGGACGTTCGGCCGGGCGAAGTAGGCCAGTTGCAGGGTGACGAGCGCGGTGAGGGGGCCGGCGACGAGCGCGATGCGCCAGCCGTCCCCGGTCAGGTTGAACACCCGGGACATCGCGGAGAGACCGAAGGCGATGAAGACCGCCGTCAGCAACCATTGGACGTTCCTGGCGTCGATCCGGGACCAGTGACTGGGGCCTCGCGCCAGCGCGGCTTCGGCGGGGTCGGCCTGCTCGGGCACCGGCAGTTCGGCATGGAGGCGCCATCGCCCGGTCGCGTCGGGACCCGCGCTGAGCGTCCCGCCGTGCCCGTCGACCTCGTCCGTCACCGCGCGGAGGCTCCCGGCCGTCTCCTCCGGGACGTCCTCGTGCGCGGTGCCGTCGTGGACGATCTCCAGCGCGACCCGGCCCTCGTTGGTGCGCACGGTGATCTCGCAGTGCTGGACACCGGTGTAGCGGAGCACGTTCGTGACGCCCTCCCGCAGCACCTTCGCCAGCAAGGTGCGCAGCTTCACCGGCAGCTCGACCTTTTCGAGATCGACCCGCACCGCGACGTTCGACGCCGACAGCAACGACACCGCGGTGCGCGATTCCTTGTCCAGCGACAGCTCACGGTATCCCCTGGCCACCGACCGCACGTCGGACAGCGTGCGCTGCGCGATCCCGGTGATCTCGGCCAGTTCCTCCCGCGCCCGCCCCGGTGACTTGCGCAGGAGCCGGTGCACCAGTTCGCCCTTGAGCGAGATCGCGGAAAGACCGAGCCCGAGCAGGTCGTGCAGATCCTTGGCGAAGGCCAGCCTCTGCTCGGCCACGGCCCGCCTCGCCAGTTCGGTGCGGGCCCGGTGCAGTTCGTTCACCAGCCTCGCGAGCCAGGTCAGCAGATAGGTGACCAGCCCGTAGACCACCGCGCTGACGGTGTCGATCGTCGCCGCGAGCGCGGAGTCGGCGTGGAACCACAGGATCCACGACGTGACCGCGATGAGGGTGGTGAACACCGGCCAGCCGACGCGTGGGCGGAGGACCAGCAGCGAACTGCCCGCCGCGATGGTGGTCAGCGAGGTCAGCGCCTCGTCGAAGTGCAGTACCGGCAGATAGGCGAGACCGGTCTGGACCGCCAGGACCACTTTCGCCCGCCGGGTGTCCAGGCGGATCGCCGGGCGGCTGAAGTACAGCAGCTGGATCGCCAGCACGGGCCCGACGTACAGCACGGCCAGCAAGCCGTGCTGGAGATCCATCCCAGGCTGAAGCAGGACGCCGAGCAGACCGAAGAGGCAGGCGTTGACGAAGACGACGGTGATGACCAGCCCGGCGAGGAACAGCGCCCGGCTGGGCCGCCGGTCGATCCCGGCGGTTCCCAGAGGTTCGGCGGTCACAGCGAGCTGGTCCGGCACAGGCACCCCAGTGATGACAGAAGACGGCTCGATCCGGTCGCGTTCCCCCCTCGCGACGGCCCCGGCCGCCTTACGGCTTCCGTCGCTATGATTCGGATCATAACCCATGTTCGTTACCCGGGCCGGTCCCTCCGGGCACCGGGAGAACGGCGAACAGGGAGACGCTTTCCCTGCTGGGAACGGGAAATTCGGCCGGTCACCCGCACGGGTGTGGGCTGTTCGCACCACCGCGTTCGTCGCGGAACATGCCACGATGGAAGACGCCGGAGCCGAAGAAGGGTCCGGAGAGATCCACTGTGTACGCGGCGCCCTCGCGGGCGGAAGGGAACCGGTGGCCCTAAGCTCTGCGCATGGCCAGGTATTTCGACGTACATCCGGAAAATCCGCAACGGCGCGCGATCGGACAGGTCGTCGACATCCTGCGCGAAGACGGGCTCATCGCGTACCCGACGGACTCCTGCTTCGCCCTCGGCTGCCAGCTGGGGAACAAGCAGGGCATCGATCGCATCCGGAGCATCCGCAAGCTCGACGACCGCCACCATTTCACCCTGGTGTGCCAGGATTTCGCTCAGCTGGGCCAGTTCGTGCACGTGGACAACGCGGTCTTCCGCGCGGTCAAGGCGTCCACCCCCGGCAGCTACACGTTCATCCTCCCGGCCACCAAGGAGGTTCCGCGCCGGCTGCTGCACGCCAAGAAGAAGACCGTCGGCGTGCGCATCCCGGACCACGTGGTCACCCAGGCGCTGCTGGGCGAACTCGGCGAACCGCTGCTGTCGAGCACGCTGCTGCTGCCCGACCAGGAGGAGCCGATGACGCAGGGGTGGGACATCAAGGAACATCTGGAGCACGTGGTGGACGCGGTGATCGACTCCGGTGACTGCGGGGTCGAACCCACCACGGTCATCGACTTCTCGTCCGGGGAACCGGAGATCGTGCGGCGGGGCGCCGGCGACACCTCACGGTTCGAATGAGAAAACGGCGGGACCGGTGTTCCCGGTCCCGCCGCGAAGAACGTCGTCAGTGCGTGACGAGCCCTTCGGACTTCACCGGGGCCGAGGGGATGTGGAACATCCGGGTGAACAGCGCCAGCTTGTCCGGGTCGCCCTTGACGGCCACGGCGCCGCTGGTGAGCGCGCTCGCGGCGTCCAGCTCGCCGTTCAGCAGCTTCAGCATGACCGGGCCGCGCGGCTCGATGACGAGGTCCGGGTCCGGGTGCGGGCCCTCGCCCGCGGTCAGCGCGCCGTCCTCGACCACCGCGTGGATGACCATCTCGCCGCCGTAGTGCATTTCGAACGCGCAGTGGACGCCGCGGGCCGCGTCCGGCTGGAACGTGGTGTACAGCGACAGGACGGCCGAGTCGAGGGTGAACAGGTCGTCCGCCGTCGGGTCGCCTAGCGAACGGGCGCCCCACAGGCCCAGCTGCAGCACGATCTGGTCGAGGTCGTTGCCGTACTCGGTCAGTTCGTAGACCACCCCGGCGTCGAGCTGCGAGAGCACCCGGCGCTGGACGACACCGTGCCGTTCCAGCTCGTTGAGCCGGGTCGACAGGATGCTCATCGGGATCTTCGGCAGGCCCTGTTGTAACTCGTCGAACCGTTTCGGGCCGAGCACCAGGTCACGGATCACGAGCAGGGACCAGCGCTCCCCGATGATCTCGAGGGCGCGGGCGAGGCCGCAGAACTGGCCATAGGTGCGAGCGGTCATGCTTGACTCCTCATATTCCTGGTTCTGGTGGTGGTGGTGCTCGGTCAGCGGACCGGGTGTCCCTCGGAAAGCAGTTCGCGGTGCAGCTCTCGCAGTTCGGCGCTGGGTTTCACCCCCAGTTCGTCTTCGAGCCTGGAGCGCAGCCACTCGTAGGACGCCAGGGCGTCGCTGCGTCGTCCGCTGAGCCCCAGCGCGCGGATCAGGTGGGCGTGCAGGGTTTCGTCGTACGGGTCCGCGGTGGTCAGCGACCGCAGGACGCCGAGCATCTCCCGGTGCCTGCCGGCGCGGATCTCGGCCTCGATCCACAGGTCACGGGCATCGCGCCGCTGCTCCAGCAGATAGACGGTGTAGGCGGCGAGGGTCGGTCCACAGTGGATGTTCGCCAGCGGGGGACCGGACCACAGGTCCAGTGCGGTACGGAAGGCGTGCGCGGCCGCCGCGTTGCCGCCTTCTTCGAGCAGTTCACGGCCGGACCGGTGGAGCCGCTGGAACTCCGCCACGTCGACCACTCCCGCGTCGATCTCGAGCCGGTAGCCGGGCGGGCTGGTGACCAGCAGATCGCCGGTACCGCCGGGGTCGAGGTGACGGCGGAGGTGATGGACGTAGGTGTGCAGGGCGCGGCGGGCGCTTCGGGGCGGGGCTTCGTTCCACAGCTCGTGCACGAGGGAGTCGACGTGGACCGTCCTGCCGGGGCGGACGAGCAGCATCGCCAGCAGTTGCAGGAGTTTCGGCGTGCTGGGCGCGCGATCGGCGGCACCGACGTGCAGTTCGAGCGGGCCGAGGAGCCGCGCGCGCACGTCGTGCGGCGCACCGGCCGAGGCGACCGTGTCACCCGGTTCGATCGTCATCGCGTGCATCCCCTGCCCCTCCGGACTCCCCCTCAATGACGGTGACAGAGGCGGAACCTTCGGAACAGTGCCGGAAACACACGGCGGACCGTGATTTTTTCTTTGCCCCGTATGCGATCGTCACGACCTGGGGCGCTGAACCGGTTGTGGCAAAAGAGAAGACGCGAAGCCGGTCAGAGCCAGTCCGATTCGCGGGCGATGCGGATGGCGTCCACCCGGTTGCGGGCGTTGAGTTTCGTCACCACGGTGGCGAGGTAGTTCCGGACCGTTCCCGGTGACAGGAACAGGTGCGCCGCGATGTCGGCGACCGTGCGCCCGTTCGCGGCGAGACGGAGGATCTCGACCTCCCGCGGGGTCAGCGGGCAGTCCTCGGTTTCCCACGCGGACAAGGCGAGCTCGCTGTCGATGACCCGGCGGCCGGTGGCGACCGATCGGACGGCGTTGGCGAGTTTGTCGGCCGGCGCGTCCTTGAGCAGGAAGCCGTTGACCTTCGCGTCGAGCGCGCGGCGCACGGTGCCCGGGCGGCCGAGCGACGTGAGGATCAGGGTGCGGACGTCCGGCAGCTGCTGGCAGAGTTCGGATGCGGCGGTGAGACCGTCCTTGGCGGGCAGGTCTATGTCGATGATCGCGACGTCCGGCAGGTACTCCGCCGCCATCGGAAGGATCTTGTCGCCGGAACCCACCTCCGCGACGACTTCGATGTCTCGTTCGAGGTTCAGCAGGGCTACCAAGGCGCCTCGGACCAGGTGCATGTCCTCGGCCAACAGGACTCGGATCACTCCGACCTCCTCTTCCCCAGAAAGACGGTAACTCTCAGTGTACCCAGCAAACCCGTAAGAGTGAATCTGATTCGCACGATACAAGGTTGCGCATTTTCTGGCGGCCGCTTCGCATGATCGATTCTCCGGTGAGCTGCGACGATGACGTGGCTTCGAAGGTGGTGAAACTGCGAGCGATCGATTACTCACCGTCAGGTAAGAAGTTGGCAAAAATGGTGTCCGGAGTGCTTTTCATTTCCTGTTGAGTACTTTGCATACCGGTGAATCCACCCGGCGAACGGGTGAATCCGTCTTTTTCGGGGATCAGGGATGGCCTGTTCGGCGGTACCGGCGCCGTCCTTGATCGGGCGTCGAGCGTGAGAAGACCGCGGCGTGGTGTCCTCGGCACGAGCCGGTTTCACGCGCGAATCGCCACTATCCACAAAGGACGTATCTGATGAGCTCATTGCTGGGTGCTCTGCGTAAGGTGTTGTTCGCGCCTTCGCTGGCTTCGGTCGGCTTCGAGGGGCGCGGATTCGGAGTGCCGCCGACGCCGGCGACCGCCCGCCTGGAGTCGATCCCGCAGTCGGTGGTCTGCGGGTTCGAATGGGGGATCGACGCGCCGGCGCTGTGGGAGGCCGAACGGCGGCTGGACATGGTCGAGCCCGAGATGCGGGGGTTCGCCTACGAGGGCGCGGCGATGGCGTTCACCATCCTCGACGTGATGCCCGGCGGCCGGAAGGACCGCACGGCCGAACTGATGAGCGGCCCCGGGCTGCCGCACGTGTTCCTGACCTACATCGGCATCGGGTTCGCGATGGCCCGCCTGCCCCGGCCGCTGTGGAAGAAGGTGCTGCCGGAGCTCGACGGCGTCCCCTTCCACCCGACGATGAGCTGGCTCGCCGTCGACGGCTACGCCTTCGACCGTGCCTACTTCGACACGGACAAGTGGGTCGGCGAGCAGTTCGTGCCCAAGCCGTACCCGTGGGCGGGCGCGCCGGCGTACTTCCCTCGCGCCTGTGACCAGGGCATCGGGCGGGCGTTGTGGTTCATCAACGGCGGCGACCCGGTGAAGGTCGCCGAGGCGGTGGACCGCTTCCCCGCCGGACGCCGCCCGGACCTGTGGAGCGGTGTCGGGCTGGCCTCGACCTTCGCGGGCGGCTGCGATCAGGCCGGGCTGGAGAAGCTGCGCGAGGCGGCGGGTGAGCATCAGGACGAACTCGGCCTCGGCGTCGTGTTCGCGGTGAAGGCGAGGACGTTCTCGTCGTTCGTCCCGCCGCACACCCGGCTCGCCGTGCGGACGCTCGCCGGGCTGAGCATCGAGGAGGCCGTCGTCCTGGCCGACTCGACCGAGGTCACCGAGGACGCTCCGGACGGGACCCCGGCCTATGAGCTGTGGAGGCAGAACATCCGGGACGGTCTCGTCCCTTCGGCCGGCCGCCTGGCCGCCTGAGTCACGGGGATGTCAGGAAAGGGTCGTTCAGGACGTTTCGCGTCTTGAACGACCCTTTCCTGACACGCGGGTGAGGCTCAGGCCGCCCGCCTGGCCGGCTCCGGCCGGTGCCGCAGATCGGGGAGCGCGAGCAGGACCGGCGGGTCGAACAGGCGCTTCGGGCGCACCCGCAGGTCCGCCAGCCGCGCGGTGACGCCCGGCTCGACGGTGATCGGCCCGTGGTGCCCGGTGAGCCCGGTGCCACGGCGCGTGAGCGGCCCGGTCACGCAGTGCGCGACGAGGTGCCAGGTGCCTTCCGGGACGTCGGTCAGCTGATAGGGGCCGGGGACGTCGATGACCGTGTGCCGCACGGGCGCGCCCTCGGGGATACGGGTCGGGAACAGGCCGACGAACACGAGACCGGGTGAGATCTCCGGCGGCGCGGACACGAAACCGCGGACGATCGCCGGCTTCGCGCCGGGAAGGGGTTCGCCCGCCAGGCGGTGCTGGAACCCGCCCTGGCGGCGGTACACGGAGGGAGAGAGGCCCACGCGGTTGCTGAACCGGGTGCTGAAGGTGCCGACGCCGTTGTAGCCCACGCGGTGGCTGATGTCGGCGACCGAGATCGAGGTGGTCAGCAGCAGGCGTTTGGCCTCGTCGAGCCGCAGCGCGGACAGGAACCGGCCGGGAGAGACGCCGGTGGCCTGCTGGAACACCCTGCTGAAATGGAATTTGCTGAAGGTCGCGGCGCGGGCGATGTCGTCGATAGTGAGCTCTTCGCCCAGTTTCTCGTGCATGGCCCCAATGGCTCGCTCCACGGCTCGCCGGACAGTCTCATCCATTGTGCCGTCCTTTCGCTCGAGGATTTCTGGGATGTTTGCGGTTTCCGACACTACTGTTCGCCACCGCTACTCCTGAAGTGCTTGATTCATCGCCCGATATGAATTGCTGTGCGGGGCGGCATGAAAATTTCACGGTGGCCTCCGGGCACTGCCGACCATGCGAAAACCATGGTCCGGCAATGGTGCGCGCACTGGATCCCGGTGGCGGACGGGCGCAGAATTCCTGGTAGCGCATTCACGCCGGAACCACCCCGGCCGTGTTGGCGTGGTGCGAAGAACGTATTCCCGCGACAACACAGAACCGGCTCTTGACCGCGCACCCCTCGGTGGTCAAGGGCCGGTTTCCATTTCGCGGAACGGGTGTGTGAGGATAGTATCGTCGGCTCGGGGGAGCGACGCGGGCGGAAAGGCAGATGGGGTCGATGATCAAGGTCCTGGTGGCCGAGGACATGCACATTGTCCGGGGGGCACTGGTCGCGCTGCTCGGCTTGGAAGCCGACATCGAGGTCGTCGCCGAATGCGCGAGCGGCGACGAGATCCTCCCGCTCGCGCAATCCACGCGCCCCGACGTCGCGCTCATCGACATCGACCTGCCGGGCAAGGACGGGCTCACCGCGGCCGCCGAGCTGCACGAGCGGCTTCCCGGCGTCCGCACGCTGATCCTCACCTCGCTCGGCAGCCCCGGAACCCTGCGGCGGGCGCTCGCCGCGAAGGTCAACGGCTTCCTGCGCAAGGACGCGCCCGCCGACCGGCTCGCCAACGCGGTCCGCGGGGTCGCCGCCGGACGGCGCGTCGTCGACGGCGATCTGGCGCTCGCCGCCTGGGACAGCGAGGATTGCCCACTCACCACCCGCGAGATCGAGGTGCTCCGGCTGGCGTCGGTCGGCTCCGACCCGACCGAGATCGCCGCCGAGCTGTTCCTGTCCGCGGGTACCGTGCGGAACTACCTGACGACGATCGTTTCGAAGCTCAGCGCCCGCAACCGGGTCGACGCGGTGCGGATCGCCAGGGAGTCCGGCTGGCTGTGACGCGGAGGCGCCTCACCTGGCCGGGACGGTCATCGTGGCGTGGGCGAGCTCCGCGGCGAACTCGCCGGGTGAAGCCGCTTCGGCGAGCAGCCTGCGTTGCCGGGCAGCGCCGGTACCGTGGTCGAACAGCGCGTCCAATCCTCGTTCGACGTCGTCCGCGTCGCCCGTCGCGATGAGCGCCGGCCGGATGAACTCGACGAGCTCGCCGAGAATTTCGCGTTGATCGGCCTCCCCGCCGGTGAAGACGTCGACGCCCGGCCCGTCCAGCCCACGGCGGGCGGCCGCCGTCAAGGCCGCGTCGATCCTGGTCCCGCGAGCGCGCGGAGGCCTCGTCGTCGCCGCGCAGGTCACGACCAGTCCGCGCACCAGCGCGGCGAGCAGAACCGCGTCGTCGACGGACAGGCAGACGTCGGCGATCCGCACCTCGACCGTGGGGTACCGCGGGGAAAGGCGGGCGTAGAAGTACACCCCCGCCGCGTCGAGGGCGGCGCCGTGGCGCACGGCATCCCCGATGCTCCGGTCGTACGCGGCCGCGCCGGACCATTCGTCGGGTGGCCGGGCCGTCGGCCACCGGTCCCAGAGCGGGAAGCGCCTGCTCGACCACCCGGAGTCCGCGCCGTTCTCGACCGGGGAGTTGACACTGAGCGCCAGGAGCGGCGCGAGCCACGGCCGCAGCCTGGCGAGCACCCGTGCGCCCAGATCCCGCGACGGCAGCCCGACGTGCACATGGCAGGCGCACGTCCCCGCCTCGCCGATCAGGTCCGGGAACGCCTGTGCCATCCGCCGGTAGCGCGGCTCGGGTGTGAGCGTGTCTCCTCGCAGGCCGCCGGGCGGGATCCCCGTCGCCGCCATCAGGCAACCGTCGGCCCGCGCCGCCGCCGCGACGAGCTGCCGCAGCCGCGTCAGTTCCGAACGCACCTCGTCCAGGCCACCGCAGACGCCGGTCGCGGTCTCGATCTGGAACCGCATCAGCTCACCGGTGACGTCCGGCCCGGGAGGGAGGCTTTCGAGCAGCTCCGGGGCTCGTAACGCGACCGAGCCGTCCACCGGGTCGAGCAGGACGAACTCTTCTTCCACACCAAGGGTGAACATGGTTCCCCGTTCCGTGGTTTTCGCCGGTGCCACTGAATCTGCTCCTTCGGGCCCGGCGAGGAAAGGGCCGGTGTGCTGAACTTCGTTGCGGCGAAAGTGTTTCGTGGCCTCACTGAGGGTCTAGCCTTGGTTCATGATCGATCTTCATCCGCCGGCCGAGCCGTACGACAGCGGGCTGCTCGATGTAGGTGACGGCAACCTCGTCTACTGGGAGACCTGCGGGAACCCGGCCGGGAAGCCCGCGGTCATGCTGCACGGCGGCCCCGGCCAGGGCTGTACGCCGGGCATGCGGCGGATGTTCGACCCCGCCCGCTACCGTGCGGTGCTGTTCGATCAGCGCGGCTGCGGTCGCAGCACTCCGCACGCGAGCGACCCGGCGACCGGCCTCCGGCACAACACGACGGATCATCTCGTCGCCGACATGGAACGCCTGCGGAAGCATCTGGGTATCGAACGCTGGCTCGTCACTGGGGGTTCGTGGGGCACGACGCTCGCGCTCGCCTACGCCGAACGGTTCCCGGAGCGGGTCACCGAGATCGTCGTCAGCGCCATCAGCACCACGCGGCCGTCCGAGATCGACTGGCTGTATCACGGCGTCGGCCGGTTCTTTCCCGAAGAATGGGCCCGCTTCCGCGGTGATCTCACCGGCGACCTCGTCGCCGCTTACGCACGGCTCATGGAAGATCCCGATCCCCAGGTGCGGACCGAGGCCGCTCGCTCCTGGCTCGTCTGGGAGGACACCGTGCTGTCATGGGAGCCGGGTGCGACCGTCCACAATGGCCCGATCGGTGAGTGGGAACTCGCGTTCGCACGCATCGTCACGCACTACTACTCCCACGCGGGCTGGCTGGAGCCCGGCGCGCTGATCCGTGACGCCGGTCTGTTGCGCGACATTCCGGGCGTGCTGATCCACGGGCGTCGTGACCTGAGCTGTCCGGTGGACACGGCCTGGGAACTCGCCCGAGCCTGGCCGGGGGCGGAGTTGCTGATCGACGACGACTCGGGCCATCACTCGAGCGACGTGAAACGAGCGTGGAAGCTGGCGGCGTTGGAGCGGTTCGCGGTCTGAGGTGTGGGGCGCATTTATATTGGTTCGCAGGAGGAATGCGGTCGGTTCCGTGACGCTGAATTTATCCGTGGGTGCGTATCCTCTGCGACCGGAGCGGTCGGCGCACTGGTGTCCGGCGATCGGGGAGTGTTGCGGTACACGGGATCGCCGGCGAACGGGCTGGGCTCCGACACTGATCCCCGCACCGCGGACCACGGCGATTCCACCGGTGGTCAACCGGTAGTGGCTGCCTGATCGGAAAAGCGCGCCGCAACGGACCCGTCGGCCATCGGCCGAAGGGTCTCCGCCTCCGGCGTGGCCGTCGAGGCAGCGATCCCAATGCAGTTTCATCAAGCCCTCCAGGGTGGATTTGTCGCGGGTTCGGCCTATGTTCTGAGGTGCATGGTGTTCCGTCTCGGGGTTCCGGTGGGGTCGAGGTAGGTGGGTGGGGTGAACTCCGGCAGGCCGTCTTGGGCGATCTGGACTTTCCATTCGCTGCGGTGGATCAACCGATGATGCTTCGTGCACAGCAGCACCAGGTTGTCGATTTTCGTTTCGCCGTGGTGGCGCCAGAAAACAATGTGGTGGGCGGTGCAGCGGGGGACGGGCATGTCGCAGCCGGGGAAGGCGCAGCCACCGTCCCGGATCGTCAACGCGTACTTTTGGGCGAGGGAGACGGTCCGTTTCGACCGGCCGATGTCCAGTGGTTCGCCTGCGGTGCCGAGGACGCCGGGTCGGATGCGGGCGTCGCAGGCGAGGATGCGGGCGTCGGTGGCGCTGATCGGTCCGACCAGGTCCAGATGTGCTTCACCGAGGTCGTTGATCAGGTCTTCATACGACATGGTGACCAGGATGTGGGTGGCTTCGCCGGCTTGGCCGGGGAGGTTGCGGCTGGTGGTCTTGAGTCGGACGTAGTCGGTGAAAGCATCCCCGTAGCGTTCGTCCTGGCTGCGGGAGTCCCGCACCCCGTCCACCGCTTTATGAGGCTTTGCCATCGGATCCAGGTCGGATTTCAGGCGGGCGTAGGTTTCCAGATCAAGCCGGGCCTTCAAGCCGAGGGTGCCGTCGCGGTGTTTGACGAACCGTAGCTCCGGGCGGGTGTCTTTCGGGTCTTCGCTGCGAGGTTCTTTGCCGTCGGGGTCGAGTGTGTCCAGCAGGCGGCGCCCGGCACGGGCGATCTGCCGCGGCCCCGCCCGGCGAGCCAGCTCCACCAGGATCTTCTCTCCGGTCCGCACGTCCTCCTCAGGAACAGAAGACGGGATACGGGCCAGGGTGCGGATGATCGCGTCGATCTGCGCGCCCCCGATCGCGCCTTCGGCGGCCGCTACAGCGGTCAACGGCGCCAGGGGCGGTTCGGGGTCGCCGCCGATTGCGGGGCCGGGATGCAGGGCGAGGACGCGGTCGGCGCGGGCCTCGGCTTCCTTGTCGGTGACCAGGAAGTCCTCGAAGATCAACGCCGACAACGTCGAATGTCCTGAACACCCGCGGATGCCGCGGGCATTGATTTCCGCGAGGATCGCGTTCTGTTCCGCATCTGCCCGGCGTTTCAAGATTTCGAGTTCCTGTTTGCGGGCATGCAGCGTCGCGGTGTCGACGCGCCACCACTCGGCGGTCGTCTCTGGGGGTGCGTTGTTGCTGGCCACGACACCGAAGCTACTCCGTATCGAACACCTGCGCTAGCCCAAACGGCCCAATACGAGAAATTGCCGAAAAATGGCAACAGCGAAGGGAGCCTTAAGCGCGCGAAGCGTCCTAAGTAAGCCAATTGTCTTAAGCGCGCGAAGCGTCTTCAAAGTAAGCGAAGAGCCTTAAGTCCGCGAAGCGTCCTAAGTAAGCGAAGAACCCTAAGCGCACGAAGCAGCCGCCCCTCGACGTCCCGAATCCAGCGCCAGCCTGCTCCGGCCATCACCAAACGAAGGGAGGTGGTCGCAATCAGCCGACTGATTGCGACCACCTCGACCACCGGCGTCACGCGGCGCGGTGGATGACGATGTCGTCGAGCCGCGTGCGCGCGTGGACCTTGACGTTCCCGCCGTCGGCGACGGAGTTGCGCACGGATCCCTTGGTGCTCTTGGCATCCACCGACGCGGCGGTCCCGTCGACGCCGACCTCGATGCCGCCGGACGCGTTCGCCAGCTCGGCCGAACCGCCCGACAGCCGTCCGACGCGGATCGGGCAGTCGGCGGCCTGGGCGACGACGTCGCCGTCGGCGCGGTCGATGTCGAAACTCCCGCTCGAACCGGAGAGGTCGACGTCGGACCGGGCGTGCCCGATCCAGACCTTCCCGGTCGAACCCGAGTACTTGACGACGCCGCCGGCCTCGCCGATCCGCACCCCGGCCGAACCGCCTTCGAGGTCCGCGGTACCGGCGACGTGCCCGATCTCGACCTCACCGGCCGAAAGGTCGCCTCGCACCGCCGTGACGCGGTCGAGCCGGACCTGGCCCGACGACATTTCCAGCGTGCAGTCGCCGAACCGCCCTTCGGCGTTCACCGCCGACCAGGCCGTGTTCAGGACCAGGCGCGAGCCGGTGGGCACCTCGACGGTGATCGCGACCGAGCCGTTCTTGCCGCCCGCCTTCTTCGTCTCGATCGACAGTTTCCCATCCTCGAAGGCGACCTTGGTGTTCGCGGCGACCTTCACGTCCGACTTGCTCGCGGCGTCGATCGGCTCGACCAGCACCACCGTGTCCGGGCGCTCGCTCGCGGCGACGCGCACCCGGGCGCCGGCGATGGTCAGGGTGGCGGTGATCGGCTGCGGCGTGGGGAAAACAGACATCTCGAACTCCTCGGTGGTGGTGATCTCTCGTGGTGAAAGCAACGATCGCCGACCGTCCTGACACCGGACCGCCACGGCGCTGACACGCCGGGGACACGGTCTGGCCCTCGTCGAAGCGGCCGGAGAATCGCTCGCGGGGAAGGGAGGGGCCGATATCGGTCGACATGGACATCACCACGGTGAACCGGATCGGGGAGCAACTCGTCGCGATCGGCGGCGCCATGGACCGCGAATGGGGCAGGTTCCGGGCGGACCGTCGAAGCCGAGCGGGCCGATCTCGCGCACGAGTACGGTCCGGGCGCGTTGACCCCGGAGGCCGTCACCAAGGCCATCCTCGATCGCCGCGACAGACTCGAGCAGGCAGGTGCCATCCGGCGGCTCACGCGGTGTTCACTCCGCGTACGGCTGATCCGGTGCCGTTCGCGCTGTAGCCGATGCTCCAGATGTAGCCGTCCAGGTCCGCGAAGGTGCCGCCATTCTCGACCCCTCCGGCAACCTGCCGCGCTTCATCCAGCGGAGGGCATCTTGACGTCCTCGGGTGTCTTGTCCGCCCGCAGTCCTCGCCAGGTCGTGTGCCGCAGACGGCCGTCCGGCGTCCAGTTCCGGTGCACGACCTCCCCGACGAGTTCAGGCTCCACCCAGTGCACCCGTCGTGCCCGGTCGCGGGGGACCTCCGAAGCGAACGGTGGCTTCTTCCGCTCCAGCGGCGTCAGCCGGGCGTGCAGGTCTTCGAGGACCTTGTCGCTGAACCCGGTCCCGACGTCGCCGATGTATCGAAGGTCTCCGGCTTCGTCGTGCGCGCCCAGCAGCAACGCGCCGAGGGTCCCCGAGCGCCGCCCGTCACCGGGGCGCCAGCCGCCGATCACGACCTCCTGGGTGTGCCACAGCGCCCGTTTGATCCATTGGCGGGTTCGCTTACCCGGGTAGTAGCGGCTGTCGAGCTTCTTCGCGATCAATCCTTCGAGCCCGTGCTGCCGGACGACGTCGAGCAGCTGGTCGGGGGAGATGTCGTCGTCGGTGTACCCCGGAGGGATGGCGATGCGGCCACCCGCGCCCAGGGACGTCAGCACCTCGCGCCGGGCCTCGTACGGCTCGTCGAGCAGGGCGTCACCATCGAGGAACAGCACGTCGAAAGCGAAGAAGTGGACCGGGCTGCGTTCCAGCAGCGACTCGTCCGGAGTGCGCAGATGCCGTGTTTGCAACAGCGGGAAGCTGGGCCGCCCCTGCTCGTCGAGGACGACGATCTCGCCGTCGAGGACGGCTTCGTGCCCGCTGAGCGCTTCGGCGGTCACGTCCGGGTACGTCGCCGTGATGTCGAGGCCGCGGCGGCTCGTCAGGCGTGTCTCGCCGTCCCGCGCGACCCGCAGGCAGCACCGATAGCCGTCCCATTTGTATTCATAGCCCCACCCGCCGGTGGGCAGGTCACCGTCGGTCGCCAGCATCGGGGCGATCGCGTCCGGCACGGTGCTCATGCCTCACGGTACCCCGGAAACCCCGCCGGTGATCTATCGTCGAAGGGTGCCTGAGGAGCGGATAACGGTCGAGGTCGAGGGGCGGCGCTTGGGCCTGTCCAATCTGGACAAGGTGCTCTACCCCGCGCACGGTTTCACCAAACGCGAGGTCCTCGACTACTACCGCCGGATAGCCCCCGCCCTGCTCCCCCATCTGCGTGACCGCGCCGCCACGTTCCGGCGGTTCCCCGACGGCGTCGACGGCGAACCGTTCTACGAGAAGAACGTTTCCCGGCACGCCCCCGAGTGGGTGCGCACGGCGCGGCTGACCAACCGTGGCCGCCGGGGCGGGGACGAGACGCTCGACTACCCGGTGGTCGGCGACCTGCCGACGCTGATGTGGGCGGCCAATCTCGCCGCACTGGAACTGCATGTTCCACAGTGGACCGTCGGCCCGCGCGGCGCGCGGAAATCACCCGATCTGCTGGTGTTCGATCTCGATCCCGGACCACCCGCGGACGTCGTCGACTGCTGCCGGGTGGCCGAGACCCTCAGCGACCTGCTGACCGGGGACGGTCTCACGGTGTACGCGAAGACGAGTGGCAACAAGGGAATGCAGTTGTACTGCCCGGTGCGCACACGGTCGGACGAACGCACCTCCGAGTACGCCAAGGCCGTCGCGGAAGAGCTCGCGCGCCGGTCACCGGAGACCGTGGTGGCCAGGATGACGAAGGCCATCCGCCCTGGGCGCGTGTTCATCGACTGGAGCCAGAACAACACCGCCAAGACCACCATCGCGCCGTATTCGCTGCGCGGCCGCGCCATCCCCACCGTCTCCACCCCGGTGACCTGGGAGGAGGTCGAAGCTTGCCGCAAGGCCGAGGACCTGCTGTTCACCGCCGGGCAGGTGCTCGAGCGCGTCGAGGAGATGGGTGACCTGTTCGGCGACATCGCCGAGCATCGCGCGGCCGTACCCCACCGGTGACCGTGGTCATGTTTGAACCAGGGCTGACGGGAAACTCCCAGGTCAGAGGAGTGACCCCGAATGAACGCAAGAACCGAAGACCTGTCGTACCGGGCCCTGGCCATGCTGCGAGCCGTGGCTCAGGGCCGGGCGGAAATCACCGTCAGCCTGGAGCCCGACCTCTATGTCGACGGCCTGCCGTGCAGCGATCAGAGCGCGGCCCATCGCCTCGCCCACGCCGGGTTGCTCCGGTTGCCCGCCGGCGGCGTTCCCGGTAGCCGGGTACCGGCGGAATTGTCCGAAACAGGACAAGAACTCGTGGAGCCGCTGGCGCCCGCCGCTTAGCCGCCGAAAGGCCACTGTGGACTCACGCCCGTTCCGCATACGATCTGCGGAGCGGGTGCGCGGGGGTGCGCGCCCACCGGGCTGGTACCTCCGGGGCCGGTGAGGATGTGGCTGTTGACCGGGTATCACACGCTGGCCGAGACCGAGACCGCCGTGCGGGCCAAACTGGGCGGTATCCCGCTGCTGTGGGAGCGGATGGAGGCGGTGGCCAATCTCCACCGCGCCGCGACGGCCGTCCGGCTGCATTTCGAGAATTCGGTCCTGCGCACCGCCGGTCTCACCTGGACCGCGTTCGTGGTGCTGTGGGTGGTGTGGATCTTCGGTGAGAAGGAGACCCGGCACGTCGCCGCCGAGTCCGGCATCACCAAGGGAACGCTCACCGGCGTCATGAAGACGCTGGAGGCGCACGGCCTGGTCACCCGCCGCAAACATCCGGTCGACGGACGTTTGGTGCTGCTCTCGCTGACCCCGGAAGGGGAGCGGCTGATGCGGGAACTCTTCCCGGAGTTCAACCAGGAAGAAGCGTTCGTCACCGAACGGCTCAGCCCCGGGAAGTGCACCGAGCTGGCCGCTTCGCTGCGCGAGATCGTCAGGCAGCTGGAGGAGAAGGGCGAGGAGCGCCGTACCCGGAAGATCTGACCCCTACCGAAGACGGTTGCGCGGGACCTCAGGAGGCTCCTACGTTTTTTGGAGCCGAACGAAGCGAAGGGCGCGCTCGATGGACTTCCGGTACTGGCTCGGTCAGGCGTTGACGTCGAACGAAGCGTGGGCGGAGACGTTCTCCTCGTTCCGGCCGCATCCGGCACTGGAGATCTCCGACGGCCGGTTCGAGGCCGCGTTCGAAGAGCTCACAGAGCGGCTGAAGGACAACTACCCGTTCTTCCACCCCTCCTACGCCGGCCAGATGCTCAAACCGCCGCATCCGGCCGCGGTCGTCGGCTACCTGACCGCGATGCTGGTCAACCCCAACAACCACGCGCTCGACGGCGGCCCCGCGACGGCCGAGATGGAACGCGAGGTCGTCCGTCAGCTCGCCACGATGTTCGGCTACACGGAACATCTGGGGCATCTGACCACCAGCGGCACGATGGCGAACCTCGAGGCGCTGTTCGTCGCCCGGGAAACGCATCCGGGCAAGGGGATCGCGTACAGCGCCGAGGCGCACTACACGCACGGAAGGATGTGCGGGGTGCTCGGCGTCGAGGGGCATACGGTGCCTGTCGACGCGCGCGGCGCGATGGACCTCGACGCGCTCGAAGACCTGCTGCGTACCGGGAAGATCGGCACCGTCGTCCTCACCGCGGGGACGACCGCGCTCGGCACGGTGGAGCCGATCCACGAGGCGCTGGCTCTGCGCGAACGCTACGGCGTCCGCGTGCACGTCGACGCGGCCTACGGTGGGTTCTTCCGGCTTCTGTCCGGTTTGGACGGTCCGGAAGGCCTGCCCGAAGCCCCGTGGCTCGCCATCGCCGAGGCCGATTCGATCGTCATCGACCCGCACAAACACGGCCTCCAGCCCTACGGTTGCGGGGCGGTGCTGTTCAAGGACCCGGCGGCGGGCCGGTTCTACCTGCACGATTCGCCGTACACCTACTTCACCTCCGAAGACCTGCATCTCGGCGAGATCAGCCTCGAATGCTCCCGGGCGGGCGCGGCCGCCGCCGCGTTGTGGCTCACCTTCCGGCTGCTGCCGCCCACCCCCGACGGGCTGGGCCGGGTGCTCGCGGCCGGGCGCCGCGCGGCGTTGCGGTGGGCGAAGCTGCTGGAGGACTCCGAGCGGTTCGACCTGTACCAGCCACCGGAACTCGACATCGTCACCTACTTCCCCCGCACGGAACCGCTGTCGCTGTCGAACATCGACCAGGCGAGCGCGAGGATCCTGCGCAACGGCATGGCCGCGGCGAGGGAACCGGTGTTCCTCAGCACGCTGCGGGTGAGCGAGCCGCAGTTCGGTCTGCGTCACACCGGGGCCGACGCGGATGCGGACGGCGCGAGGATCCTGCGTAGCGTGCTGATGAAGCCCGAAAGCGAGGACCACGTCGACCGCCTGCACGAACGGCTGGAAGAGTTGTCCCGCGGTTGAGCTCGCCAGTACCGCAGACGAATGGATCCGCCATGCCCGCACCAGGTCCCGCCGAACCCGTGACCGCGTCCGAGACCCGGTCGCTCGGTACCGGCTTCCGGCGGCGGCACGTCACCATGCTGGCCATCAGCGGGGCGATCGGCGCCGGATTGTTCGTCGGCACCGGCGCGGGAATCAAGACGGCCGGACCCGGCATCCTGCTGTCCTATGTGGTCGCGGGCCTGCTCATGGTGCTCGTGATGCGCATGCTGGGCGAGATGGCCGCCGCCGAGCCGAGCAGCGGTTCGTTCTCGGTGTACGCGGAGAAGGCGCTCGGGCGCTGGGCCGGGTTCACCGTCGGCTGGCTGTACTGGTCGCTGCTGGTGGTCGTGGTCGCGGCCGAGGCCACCGCGGCGGCGGGGATCGCGAACGGGCTCCTGCCGGGGATTCCACAGTGGACCTGGGTGCTGCTGTTCATGGCCGTGCTGACGGTGGTGAACCTGTTCGCGGTGCGCTCGTTCGGGGAGTTCGAGTTCTGGTTCGGCGCGATCAAGGTGACCGCCGTGGTCGCCTTCCTCGTCCTCGGCACGCTGGCGGTGTTCGGGATCCTGCCCGGCACGACGCCGGTCGGCCTGGACAACCTCACCGGGCACGGCGGTTTCCTGCCCAACGGCCTGCAAGGTGTGCTGACCGGCCTGCTCGCGGTCGCATTCTCCTTCGGTGGCATGGAACTGGTCACCATCGCCGCGGCGGAATCGGAGGACCCGGCGGATTCGATCCGTCGCACCACGCGCACGGTCATCGTGCGGCTGCTGCTGTTCTACGTCGGCTCCGTGGCACTGATGGTGCTGTTGCTGCCGTGGGAGACCGCTTCGGCCAACACCAGCCCGTTCGTGACCATCCTGGAGCGGATCGGGGTGCCTTCCGCGGCGCTGTTGATGAGTTTCGTCGTGCTGACCTCGCTGCTCTCGGCCTTGAACGCCAACCTGTACGGCGCCTCGCGGATGGTGTTCTCGCTGGCCGAACGCGGCGAAGCACCGCGCGCGATGCTGAAGCTGTCCGGCGCGGGCGTCCCGCGGACGGCGGTGCTCGCGTCGGTGGCCTTCGGTTTCGTGGCCGTACTGCTGAACTTCCTCGCCCCCGAACACGTCCTGCCGTTCCTGCTGAACGCCATCGGGGCGAACATCCTGCTCGTCTGGATCTTCGTCGCGATCTCGCAGCTGCGGCTGCGGAAGGCGGCGGAACGGGACGGCACGGCCGCGGACCTGCCGGTGCGGATGTGGGGTTTCCCTTGGCTCAGCTGGGTCGCGCTGCTCGCGATGGCGGGCGTCCTCGTTCTCATGTGGACGGACGCCGACGCGCGGACGCAGCTGTTCACCAGCGGCGCGGTGGCCGTGCTGATCGTGGTGATCAGCCTGCTCAGGCGACGTCCTCGACACTGAACAGGTCGCGCTCCACGCGGCTCAGCGCCAGCCGGACCGCCCCGAGCGCCACCGAGTCCTCACCGAGGGCCGAGGTCTCGACGTGCACCGGGAACAGGCACAGCCGAGCCAGCTCGGCGCGCAGTTCCGTCGTCAGCTCCCCGGGGCCGTCGAAGACCACCAGCTGCGGGTCGACGGCGAGAACGGTGGCGGCGACGAGCTCGGCGAATCCGACGTCCCGGCGCAGCGCGCCGATCTGGCCAGCCGCGCCGTGGTGGCCCGCGTGCGGCTTCCCACCGAGCAGCAGGCCCAGCGAGACGGTGTGCCCGGCGCGCACGTAGACGACGTCGTCGACGCCGCGCGCGGCACCGCGCCAGTGTTCGGCCAGCGTGGCGAGTTCGGTGTCGTTCCCGGCCAGCACGGGGCAGCCGCCGAACTCCGCGGGCAGGTCGACACCGGTCCAGCCGGGAAGCCGGTAGTTGTGGACGACCTTGCCGCCGGACACCACGCCGGTCGTGCCGATGCCGAGCACCCGGACGCCGGTGTGGCCCTCGACGGCGGTGGCGAGCACCCGGCGCGCGGTGCCGAGCCGGTCGGCCGCGTCCGTCTCGGGGGTGAGCCCGGCCTTCGCCCGTCCGACGACCTCGCCCCGCAGGTCGGCGACCAGGCACAACGCCTGATGCGGGCCGATCTCGAGACCGGCGACGTGCCCGGACTCGTGGCGGAAGCGGTACCGCTTGGCGGGCCGCCCCACCGGCCGCGGCGAGCCGGGAGGAAGCGGGACCTCCTCGACCAGCCCCTGGGCGCCGAGGTCGGCGGCGATCTCCTCGACCGTCGGGCGGGAGACCTCGCTCGCCTTGACCAGCTCCGCGAGGGTGAGCTCCTCGGCCGCGTACAGCGCCCGCAGGACGGCGATGGCGTTGAGCCGCCGCAGCAGTGATGGATCCCCTCCGGACAGCCTGGCCATGCGGCTCCCTAGACGGTGACGCGTTTGTCGTACTGGGCGCGCGCGAGGGCGATCTCGCCCTGGTGGTCCTCGGTCCAGGTGACCAGCGACTGGATCGTCTTGTGCAGCGTCATGCCCAGCGGCGTCAGCGCGTACTCGACCCGCGGCGGCACGACCGGGTAGACGGTCCGGCTCACCAGCCCGTCTCGCTCCAGATGACGCAGCGTGGTGGTGAGCATGCGCTGGCTGATGCCGTCGATCTTGTACTTGAGCTCGGTGAACCGCAGCGTGTTCCGGTCGAGCAGCGCGATCACCAGCAGCGACCACTTGTCGGCCACCCGGTCGAGGATCTGGCGGACCTCGCAGTCCTCGCGCGTGTCCCACTGGAAGGCCTCGTAGTCCTCCTCGGTGAGTTCACAACGACTAGGTGAGTTCAAAGTGCCTTCTTCCATGGTCATCGATGGTGACGGAAGATCCCCTTGGTTACAAGAGGGAACCGACCGGCCGATGGGTAACCGTCGGTTCCCGTTCACTGAGGGAGATCCGATCTTGAGCAACTCGCAAACGCTTCCGCGCGCCGACCGGATGGGCGGGCGGGCCTGGGGCGTGCTCGTCGTGCTGTGCGGCGCCATCTTCCTGGAGGGCATCGACGTCGCGATGCTGAACGTGGCGCTGCCGTCCATCCGGGCCGAACTCGGGCTGTCGACGGCGACCCTGAGCGGCGTCGTGAGCGCCTACGTGCTCGGCTACGGCGGGTTCATGCTGCTGGGCGGGCGCGCGGCCGACCTCTACGGCCGCCGCCGGATGTTCCTCGCCTGGATGGTGGTGTTCCTCGTCTTCTCCGGGCTGGGCGGGTTCGCCACCGAAGGCTGGATGCTGCTGCTCGCCCGGTTCGTCACCGGCGTCGCCGCGGCCTTCATGACCCCGGCCGGGCTGTCCATCATCACGACGAGCTTCGAGGAAGGCCCGAAACGCAACAAGGCGCTGCTGTTCTACGCCGGCACCGGGGCGGGCGGTTTCTCGCTGGGCCTGGTCATCGGCGGGTTGCTGACCAGGATCGACTGGCGGTGGGTGTTCTTCACGCCGGTGATCCTGTCCGCGGTCATCCTGCTCGCCGCGCTGTGGCTCATCAAGGAGCCGGCGGGCGTAGAACGCGTGCCGCGTCGCCTGGACCTCCCCGGAGCGCTCACCGTGACCATGTCGATGCTGCTGATCGCCTACGCGGTGGTCCGGCTGGAACACCCCGGACAGGGCTGGGGCTGGACCCTCGCGTCGTTCGCCGGGGGAGTGGCGGCGCTGACGGCCTTCGTGGCCGTCGAACGCCGCTCGCCCGCGCCGCTGGTGCGCCTCGGCATCCTGAAGTCCGGTCCGCTGGTGCGGGCCAACGTCAGCGCCCTGCTGTTCGCGGGGTCGTTCTTCGGGTTCCAGTTCCTCGTCACGCTGTACCTGCAGGAACTGCGGGGCTGGTCGACGCTGGAGACGAGCCTGGCGCTGCTGGCCGTCGGAATCGACGCGATCCTCGCGCCGACACTGACCCCGCGATTGGTCGCGAGGTTCGGCAACACCCGGCTGATCTTCGGCGGGCTAGTGCTGGCCGCCGTGGCGTACGCGCTCTTCCTGCCGCTGGACCTGGACTGGACGTACGCGGCGATGTTCCCGTCGATGATCATCCTGGGTCTCGGGTTCGCGCTCGCCTACGGTCCGCTGACGATCGTCGCCACCGACGGGATCGCCGAGCACGAACAAGGGCTCGCGGGCGGGCTGCTGTACACGGCTTTCCAGTTCGGTGCGGCGCTGGGACTGTCCGCGGTGACCGCCGTCAACGTCGCCGCGCTCGGGGACGGTTCGCGCGAGGCCGCGCTCGGCGGTTTCCGGGCGGCGCTGGTCGTGCCGCTGGTGATGGCCGTCCTCGCCGCGATCGTCATCGCGTCCGGACGTCAGCGGGCTTCGGCGAAGGAGACCAGGTTGGCCAGTGAGGAGGCGATACCGGCCTCGTGATCGGCCTGGGCGATGCCGGACGGCACGTCCGTCGCGGTGACGGTCACCTCGGTGCCGTCGTCCGCGGCGGCCAGGCTCCACGTCATCGTCATGGTGCCCGCGAACGCCGGATCTTCGGACTCGAAGACGGCCCGCTGCACCACCCGTTCGGCGGGCACCAGCTCGGCGAACGCGACCTCGACGACGTCCGTCGCGTCCGACGACTTGCCGGGCGCGGCGGACGCGTCGAGGTAGGTGAGGATCATGCGGAAACCGCCGCCGGGCCGTGGATCCCACTGCTCGATCCGGCCGCGCATCCCCTCGGGCGGCAGCCAGGCTTCGAGGGACTCCCGGTCCAGGAGTGCCTGGTAGACGGTCTCGGGCGGGGCGGCGATCGTCCGGCCGCCACTGTCGATCCTGGCCATGCGCCGAGTCTAGGGCGCACTGTCCTTGTCAGGGGTTGATGGTGTCGCGGGTGATCGACTCGACCTTCTCCTGCGCCTTCTTGGCGTCGGTGACCCAGAGCTTGTAGAAGTCGAACGGGCAGTCGGCCACGCCCTTGTCGCCTTCGTCCGCGTCCTGAACGCCGGTGTAGCCGCGGTGCAGCAGTTTGAAGATGTGGTTCTGCGACTGGTCGTAGGTGCGCGCGTCGCGGATCGCCGAGACCGACAGCTGCGCGTACTGGATCCCGTATTCCTCCTCGCCCGTCTCGCCGAGCGTGCGGCCGTCGAAACCGATGATCGCGGAATGGCCGAAGTACGAGTACACGCCGTCGAAACCGGCGGCGTTCGCCACGGCCACGTAACAGTTGTTGGCCCATGCCATCGCCTTGGCCATCAGGATCTGCTGTTCCTTGGCGGGGTACATGTAGCCCTGGCAGCGCACGATCAGTTCGGCGCCCTTCATCGCGCAGTCGCGCCAGATCTCCGGATAGTTCCCGTCGTCGCAGATGATCAGCGAGATCTTCATTCCCTTCGGGCCGTCGCTGACGTAGGTGTCTTCGCCCGGGTACCAGCCTTCGATCGGGCACCACGGCAGGATCTTCCGGTACTTCTGGACGATCTCGCCGCGGTCGTTGATGAGCACGAGCGTGTTGTACGGCGGCTTGTCCGGGTGGTCCTCGTGCCGCTCGCCGGTGATCGAGAAGACGCCCCAGGTCTGGGCTTCCCGGCACGCCGCGGCGAAGATCTCGGTCTCCTCGCCGGGAATGGTCGCCGCGGTCTCGTACATCTCCTTCGGGTCGTACATGATGCCCTGCGTCGAGTACTCGGGGAACACCACGAGATCCATGCCGGGAAGCCCGGACTTCATGCCCACCACCATTTCGGCGATCTTCCGGGCGTTGTCGAGGACCTCGGCCTTCGTGTGCAGGCGCGGCATCTTGTAGTTGACCACCGCGACACCGACCGTGTCCGGGCTGGCGGAAATATCACCGTGTCGCATGAAGACTCCTTTTCTCCGAACGGTTTTTCAGGACGTCGAGGGATCCGGCGGCCGCGATCAGCGCCACCGCGATCGCAGCCGCCAGCAGCGCCGTACCGCCGTCGCTGCGGTAGGCGCCGGTGAGACCGAGGAAGGCGGGCACCGTGCACGTCGGCTGGCTGAGCAGCAGGACGGTCCAGCCGGTGAATCGCGTCAGGTGTTCTTTTCCGAGGCCGAGTACCAGGAAGAACAACGTCCACAGCAACGCCCAGGACAGCCAGATGACCCCGAAAACCGGGTCGTCGCCGTGCCAGAAGGCGATCCCGGCGTACACCACGGCGGCGCCGGCCACGAAGAGCGAAAACCAGCCGATGCCCTCGGGCTCCAGGCCGGCGAGGTTCGCGATGCCGACGTACAGGTAGGTGAAACCGAACAGGTAGAGGCCGGACGCGGCGAGGATCGCGTCCGGATTCCCGTTCGCCTGGACGATCAGCACGGTCGGGGTGAGGCACTGCAGCGCGCCGACGAACAGGTTCAGCACCGCCGCCGAACGCGGCGGTATCCGGCCGAGCAACATCAGGCCGTTGATCATCAAGGCGGCGCCGACGTAGAGCAGGCCCACGTTGCCCATGCTCACCTCCGCATAACGTGCGTCACATGGAATAATTTCAAATGAAAGTATGTGGTGTACCGGAGCGAGTCAAGAGGGCGGATTTCAGAGCCTGGTGAGGACTTCGAAGTCGTACCCGTCGGCGACCGCGAGATGGACGTGCTGGTCGGCCTGCCGCCCGCGGAACTCGACGGTGCCGCGCGGGCCGTGGTACGCGACGCCGTCGATCGCCGCGTTGAGCGCGGGAAGCTCCGACGTCCCCGCCCTGCTGACGAGTTCGGCCAGCGTGTGCAGCCCCTCGTAACAGGATTCGGCGGCGTTGTTCAGGGCCGGCGCGCCGGGGCCGTGGCGGCCGACGTAACGGCCGAGGAGGTCCATCGCGTCGGCGGTGACCATCGACCGGAAGTAGGCGGCCGAGACGTAGAGGTTGCCGGTGGCGTTCGCGCCACTGGCGAGAAGCATGTTCTCCTCCATCAGCGGGCTGAACCGGAGCAGCCGGTCGCTGAGCCCGTGCGCGGCGAATGCGCGGTTGAAGCGCACCGCGTCCTGCCCGACGAGCAACATGAGTACACCGTCGCTTGTGGACTGTTCGACCTCGCGGACCACTGTGGACATGTCACCCGCGCCGAGCCCGACGAACGCCTCTCCGGTGAGACGCAGATCGAGATCCTTCGCGTACTGACGGATCGCGCGGGTCGACCGGTGCGGCCAGACGTAGTCGTCGCCGACGACGAACCAGCGCCGGGCGCCGAGATGATCACGCAGCCAGCGCAGGGCCGGCTCGATCTGGCAGCGCGGTGTCTCGCCCGTGCAGAAGATGCCCGAACGGCGCTCGCCGCCTTCGTAGAGCGAGGTGTACACGTACGGCACCCTGTCGGCCACGACCGGCGCGAGCGCGTGCCGGATCGACGAGATGTGCCATCCGCTCACCGCGTCGACCCGCCCGCTGTCGACCAGACGCCGCAATTCGCCCGCTACTCGCGCGGGAGTGCCGCCGCCGTCGACCACCTCGGCCTCGACCTGCCTGCCGAGGATGCCGCCGGATTCGTTGAGCTCGTGGACGGCCAGCTCGGTGATCGCCTCGCACGACGGGCCGAACAGCCCGGCCGGTCCCTGCAACGGGACCACCATGGCCACACGCCAGGTGTCGTCGCGGGGCCGGGTGGCGAGGCGTGGGGGCATGGCGCTCCGTGCGGTGGCCCGGTAAGGTCAAAGTGCTTTCACCTGGAAGTATTGCGAGGGTGTCCGGTTTTGGCAAGGGGACGGGATATGGGGACACGCGGCGTCACGACCGCCGGAACGTCGCTCACCGGCTCGCTCACCCGCGCCGCCCGTGCCGTCGCCGCCAGGGTGGAGCAGGTGCTCGCCAAGGAAGCTCTCACCCTGGACCAATGGCTGGTGCTGGACACGCTGAGTGGCAAGGGCGGCCTCGCCATGGCCGACCTCGCCGACCGGACGCTCGCCACCGCCCCGACGTTGACCAGGGTGGTCGACAAACTCGTGACCACCGCCCAGGCCTACCGAGAGGTCGACGCCACCGACAGGCGCCGTGTGCTCGTCCACCTCAGCGCCCGTGGCCGGACGACGCACCGGCGCGTGGCCGCCAAGGTGTCGGAGGTGGAAGCCCTCCTGGGCGTGCCGGACGAAGTGCTCGCCGTGTTGCGGACACTCGGCGACTGAACGTCAGGCGTACGGCACGGGCTTCGGCTTGGCGAGCCCGACGATGCCGATGATCCCGGCGACGACGAGCGCGACGAACAGGAACAGCGCCGCCACCACGAACACCACGCGGAAGCTGGTGACGTCCGAGAGCAGCCCGCCGAGAACCGGTGCGATCACCATGGCGAGGACACCGAGCCCCGCCGCCACACCGGCCGCGGCGCCGCGACCGGTCCCGAGACGCCGGATCAGCGCGACGGTCACACCGAGGACGGCACCCGCGCCGAGTCCGTTGAGCACCCGCCCGGCCAGGAGCAGGCCGCTGCTGGGCCCGAAGGCGACCAGGAGAACGCCCATCAGCATCAAGACGATCGCCGGCACGGTCACCGACGTCGGGAAGCGCGCGCCGAGCAGCAGGCCCGCCGGGAAGGCGAGCGCGGCCGCGACGACGTACGCGACGACGACGTTCAGCAGGAACGACTGGCTGGACATGCCCAAGTCGATCTGCAGGGCCGGCCCACCGTCGAAGCGGTAGACCACGGTGACCAGGAACAGTCCGATGAGCGCGGCGAACCCGGGACCGATGGCGAGCCACCAGGGAGGGCCGGTGGTCGGTCGCGGATCGTTCTGCGTCGGCGCGTACATGCGCACAACCTATAGCGCCAGGCGAGGTGGATGGACCGGATTCACGGAGACTTGCCGGTGTGACAGTGACCAACAACAGGGGCACGATGTCACAGGCCGCCGCTGGGACATCACGTGATGCCCCAGCATCGGCTCTGCTCGGACCGAGCCCGGATCGATGTGATCCGTTCTCGGCCCCCCGGACACTTCCGCGTCCGGGTTGCCTGGTCAAGAGATGCCTCTTGACCAGGCGCGACGTGCCCCCGGCAGGACTTGAACCTGCGACCTAGAGATTAGAAGGCTCTTGCTCTATCCAGCTGAGCTACGAGGGCCGACGTCGGCGACGTTGGGTGTCGCCCAGCATCGGCAGCTTAGCCGTCGCCAACCTGTCGATCGTTCGACACCGCCAGATCGTTTCAGGTCGAGCCCACCCTTTTTTGGAACGCCCGTGAGCGCGTCACGACGCGGGGTGACGCGCTCACGGGCCGGGGCCGCTTCGGGGGAGCGGCCCCTGGGTTCGCGCAGGTCGCGAGTCGACTCTTTCGCGAGCGACCGGCACGAACCGCCGGGGTGGTCAGTCCCAGATCTTGAGGGCGCGGATCACGAACGGGCCCTGGGGTACGTAGGTGCCGCCACCCGGATAGGTGATGAAATCTCCTTCGGTCGTGCACTCCTCGCTCTGGTAGATCGTCACGTCCCGGCTCAGCCGGTTGACGAACGAATGCCCGTCGAAGCCTTCGGGTAAGGGAATGCATTCGTCGGGATTGGCGGTGCGCAGGTCGAATTTGTGCACCGCGCCGCCGTACGATTCTTCGCCCCAGACGCAGAACTCGCCCTTCTGGCAGGCGGGTTCCGGCGGCGCGCTGGTGGCGCTCGCGACTCCGGCGCTGGTCAGCAGGCCGAGCATGGCCATCAGGAGGACGTGCGGGAGGCGGGCGCGCAGGTTCGTCAAACGTCGTTGCATGGCTGGGTTCTCCCCCGTGAATCGGCGGCTCGATCGCCGTCGGTGAATGTGTGATTCCACGATGGCGCGCGGGGAAAGGTTTGTCTGCCCGCATTTCTACTTCTGTGGATAAGTAGTTGTGCGGCGCTCGATCGGGGCGAGTTGTCCACATATCGCCGGGGTGCCTTGCGCGTGCCGGAATCGGCTGCTACGCGGGCGCGGTGGAGTCCCGGACGACCAGTTCCGCGGGTACCTCGGCGGGCGCGGGGACCTTCTCCCCGCGCAGCAGGCTCAGCACCAGTTCGCCGGCCGCCCGTCCCTTGGCGGCGAGGTCCTGCCGGACCGTCGTCAGCGGTGGTTCGGACCACCGGGCGGGCGGGACGTCGTCGTAACCCACGACCGAAAGGTCCCGCGGGACCGACAGGCCGAGCTGCCTGGCGGCCGAAATCGCCGCCAGGGCCAGGAGATCCGACATGCACAGCAGCGCGGTCGGCCGAGGTCGCCGGTCCAGCAGGCCGAAAGCGCTCGGGAGGGCTCCTTCGACCGAGAGCCCGGACGCCTCCCAGATCGGCACGTCCGCCGCCGGGATCCCCGCCTCGGCCAAGGTCTCCAGGTAGCCGGCCATCCGTTCACGGTTGTCGTGGAACCGGCTGTTCCCGGCCTCGGCCGCGCTCAGTTCGCCGCCGCGCGGTGCCGAGAGGCACTGTGCCGAGAAGATCCCGATCCGCCGGTGCCCGAGTTCCACCAGGTGCCGGGCCGCCGCGGCCGCCCCCGCCCGGTCCGCGACGCCGATCCTCGCCGAACCGCGGATATGCGGCTGGTCGATCACCACCAGTGGCAGGCCCCGGTCCCGCACCGCGGTCAGCGCCGGAGCGCCGTCGGCCAGCGAGTACGCCACCGCGATGTCGGCCTGCGCGGTCAGGACCCGCTCCGCGCGCGGGCCACCGCTCTCGCCGTCGCCGGGCAGCAGCAGGAGGGCGTGGCCCTCGGGGTCGACGACGGTCGAGAGCGCGTCGAGGGTGACCGACAACGCGGGATCAGAGAACGCCGTCGAAAGATTCGTGTCGAGCAGGACGGCGATCGCGCCGGTGCGGCTGGTGGCGAGGCTGCGGGCGGTCGGGTTCGGCCCCGCGTACCCGATCTTCTTGGCCGCGCGAAGCACCTCTTCCCGCAGCTGGGCGGACAGCTGATCGGGCCGGTTGTAGGCGTTGGAGACGGTCGCGCGCGACACCCCGACGGCGTCGGCGACGTCGTCCAACGTCGGCCTTCGCCGTCGCGTGCTCGTCATCGCCGCAGTCTAGTCCCGGCGGGATCCGGTGGACTTTCTGAAGCGCTTAAGTCATTCTGGGGGAAGAGGAATCGAAAGGAGACTGGGGTCTATGCGTGACCGTACGGCCGTTTTCGTCGTGTTCGCGCTCAACGGGGCCGCGCTCGGCTCCTGGGCGCCGCGGACTCCGGCGTTGTCGGAAAGAGTGGACGCCTCTCCGGGCGTCTTCGGGCTCGCCCTGCTGGGCGCCAGCGTCGGCATGCTGATCGCGGCGTCGGTTTCGGGGCGGCTGATCGAGCGGTACGGCGCCCGCGCGGTGGTCGCGGGCAGCACGATCATCGCCTGCGCGGCGTTGCCGATGATCGGCTTCGCGACTTCGGTCGTCCTGCTCGCCGGGGCGTTGTTCGTCCTCGGGGCGAGCGTCGGCGCGCTCGACGTGGCGATGAACGTCGCCGGGGTCGAGGTGGAGCGCCGGTCCGGACGCGCGATCATGCCGACACTGCACGCCGGGTTCAGCTTCGGGGCGTTGGCGGGCTCCATCGCCGCGGGCTTCGCCGCTTCGCATCAGTGGTCGCCCGGGAGGCATCTCACGGTCGCCGCACTGGCCGCTTTGCTGGTGCTCGCGTTCGTCATCGCCGCCGTGCCCGGCGCCCGGCCCGAACACACCGAACCGGTCGAGAAGCCCCGGGTGGCGCCGATCAAACGTCCCGTCCTCTGGCTGCTCGCCGCCATCGCGCTGTTCTCGGCGATCGCGGAGGGAGCGAGCTCGGACTGGTCCGCCCTGCTGATGACGTCCACGCACGGGGTCGGCGAGGGCGCCGCCGCCTTCGCGTACTCGGGGTTCGCCCTGGCCATGGCGCTCGCCAGGCTCGCGGGCGCCTGGCTTCAGAACCGCTTCGGCGCGACGCGTGCGCTGGCGGTGGGCGCCGGGATAGCCGCGGCAGGTCTCGTGCTCGCCGCGCTGACCCGCGTTCCGGTGTTCGGGTTCGTCGGCTTCGCGCTGGCGGGTGCCGGGCTCGCCGCGGCCTTCCCCATCGCGTTGAGCCTCGCGGGCGCGTCGGGCAAACGCGCCGACGGGACGGGAGGCGAGCGAGAACTGGCCTTCGTCACGGCGATCGCCTACACCGGTTTCCTCGCCGGGCCACCGCTGATCGGCGGCATCGCGCAGGTGACATCGCTTTCGGTGTCGTTCCTGTTCGTCGGGCTGACCGCCGCGCTGATCGTGCCGTCCGCGGTGGCCGCGGCGCGGGCACGGAAACGGGAGGAGATGGTCGAACCCGTCACCCGTTGACACCCCGGTAAACTGAAATGAATGCGCTACGGTTGCTGTTTCAGTGGGGCTGATCCGGGAGGATGCTGATGCTCAGGGGCGGCGGAGGTATCCCGGCACGACTGGTGCGGACCACGGTGCCCTGGCTCGCCGGGGTCCCGGTGGCGTTCCGGCTGGCAATGCTGGTGCAAGCGCTGTGGGTGGCGGGCCTGGGGTCGTCGGTGCTGTGGACGTTCGTGGCGTTGCACGTGGTGCCCAACGTCGTCGCGGCCGTCTGGATCTTCCGCTGGTCCGCGGCCGGGACGAGGCTGCTTCCGTTGGTGGACAGCGTGTTCGCCGCGCTCTTCGTCCTCGGGGCCGCGGTGTTCGCGCAGGACACCGCGATCACGTCGATCACCTGGACCCACCTGATGGGCACGGTGATGATCTGGGCCTTGCTGCGCGGCGCGGCGGCGGGGGCGCTGGCCATCGGCGCCGCGGTGGTCCCGTACACCTTGCTGGATCCGGCCTCCTCACTCGGTCTCCTGCTCACGCTCGCGACCGCGCTGGTCGTGTCACTCGCGGTCGCCGGGCTGGTCGGCGCGTCGATGCGGTTCGCGGTCGGGTTCGGGGAGCAGCAGGGCCGGGCCGCGGAACGCGAACGGCACCGCCGCGACGTCCACGACACCGTCCTGCAGGTGATGGAGTCGTTCGCGATCCCCGCGCCCGCAGACGAACTGGACCCGGCGGCGAGCCTCGACCGCGTCCGCCGGACCGCGCGCGCCCAGGCGATGCGCATCCGGATCAGCCTCGAACACGAATCCACCGAACGGATCGGGCTCCACCAGCGGCTGCGGCTGCTCGCGGCCGAAATGGCCGCGGAGGGGCTGCGTGCCGAAGTCGTCGTGCAGGACGACGCCGCGCCGGCGCTCTCGGAGGAGGTGGCCATGGCGCTGCACGACTCCGCCAGGGAAGCCCTGCGCAACACGTTGAAGCACTCCGGGACCAGACGGGCCGTGGTGAGCGTCGAGGAGATCGGTGGCGGCGTTTCGTTGACGGTGCGCGATCACGGCGCCGGTTTCGACGTCGGGGATCGGCGGCGCGGCTTCGGTCTCGAGAACTCGATCATCGCGCGGATGGCGGAGATCGGCGGATTCGCCCGGATCGAATCCAGCCCGGGGCTGGGAACGAGGGTGGTGCTCCTCGCTCCCTCAGTCTTGAGTCTCCCCGTCGGGTGAGTCCCGCCACTGCTGGAACGGGCGGTCCAGCGTCCACTTGTCGCCCACCCGCTCCACGACGCGGTACTCGCAGGTCTTGGGGTTGGACAGCGACTCGAACAGCTCGATGCTCCAGCCGAAGAGCCGTCGGCACAGCAAGCGGATGGTGAGCCCGTGTGAGACGACGAGCACGGTTTCGGGGTGATCTTTGCCGCAGGCCGCCAGTTCGCTGAGGAACGCCGCGACCCGGTCGTCGACGTCCGCCCCGGACTCGCCGAACGGGAGCCGGTAGAAGAAGTGCCCGAACTCGTGGCGACGTTGTTTCTGGACCTCCTGCTCCAGCGGGTCCTGGAGGTTGCCCCAGTCCTGTTCCCGCAGCCTCGGCTCCGGCACGATCCGCTCGCAGGTGTCCCGGATGTCCAGCAGCCGCAACGTTTCCCGCGTCCGGAGATAGGGGCTGACGTAGACCGCCGTCCGTCGTCCGCCGAGGACCTCCTTGAGCTCCGGGCCCGCCAGCTTCGCCTGCTCACGACCGGCGTCGGTCAGCGGCAGGGCGTGGTCGGGGATCCGGGTGTAGGCGAGCTCGTCGACGTTGCCGAGCGACTCGGCGTGCCTCAGCAGAATGATCCGCACTCCGCCATCTTGCCGGTTGCGCGCTCGGCATACCCTCGTGACGTGCCTTCAGACCCCGAGACGAAACCGGCCCCACCCGCACGGAAGGCCGGTGTCCTGCCGCTGGTGTCGATCGGGGCGCTCCTCGCCGCGGTGGTGGCCGTCGGCCTGGTCGCGCTGACCGGTGGCGCCGGTTACGTCATCGCCGGGCTCCCGGACCCGGGCCTGGTGACCCGGTACGGCATCACCGTCGTCCGGGTGCTGGCCGAGGCGGCTTCGGTGCTGTGCGTGGGTTCGCTGCTGCTCGCCGCGTTCCTCGTCCCGCCGCAGAAGTCCGGCACGCTCGCGGCCGACGGTTACGCGGCCATCCGCGTCGCCGGCGTCGCGGCGTGGGTGTGGTTCTTCGCGGCCGCCGCGTCGATCTTCTTCTCCGCGGCCGACGGCGCGGGCCGCCCGTTCACCGAGGTGCTCTCGCCGCAGGTGCTGGTCGACCTCGTCGACGCCATCGAGCAGCCGAAGGCCTGGCTGTTCACCGCGTTGATCGCGCTGCTCGTCGCACTCGGCTGCCGTCTCGCGCTGACCTGGGGCTGGACGACGGTGGTCTTCTTCCTGTCCGTCGGCGGCCTGGTCCCGGTCGCGGTCACCGGGCACTCCGCGAGCGGCGGCTCGCACGACATGGCGACCAACAGCCTGCTGTACCACCTGGTCGCCGCCGCGTTGTGGGTCGGCGGGCTGGTCGCGCTGCTGGCGCTCGGCTGGCGCCGCGGCGAGAACCTCAAGCTCGCCGCCACGCGGTTTTCCAAGCTCGCGCTGGTCTGCTGGATCGTGATGGCGGTCTCCGGCATCGTGAACGCGCTGGTGCGGATCAGGATCGCCGACCTGTTCACCACCGACTACGGCCTGCTGGTGGTCGCGAAGGTCGTCGCGTTGCTGCTGCTCGGTGTCTTCGGTCACCAGCAACGGCAGAAGGGGGTCGCCGGCCTGGTGAACGGAGCGGGCGGCGGCCAGCTGCTGCGGCTCGCCGCGGTCGAGGTGCTGATCATGTTCGTCACGATCGGCATCGCCACCGGGCTCGCGAAGACCCCGCCGCCGCAGGAATCGCTGACCCAGCCATCGACGACGGAACTGCTGATCGGGTACGACCTCTACGGTCCGCCGACCGTCTTCCGGCTGCTCACGGATTGGCGGTTCGACCTCGTCTACGGCACCCTCGCGCTCGTTCTCGCCGGGCTGTACCTCGCCGGGGTCCGGCGGCTGCGGCGCCGTGGCGACACCTGGGCCACCGGCCGGACGGTCGCGTGGCTCGCGGGCTGTTTCGTGCTGCTGATCGCGACGTCGTCCGGGATCGGCCGGTACGCGCCCGCGATGTTCAGCGTGCACATGGGCAACCACATGTTGCTGTCCATGGTGGCGCCGGTGCTGTTCGTGCTCGGCGGGCCCGTGACCCTCGCGCTGCGCGCGTTGCCCACGGCGGGCAAGGACGCCCCGCCCGGACCGCGTGAATGGCTGCTCGCCTTCGTGCACTCGCCGCTTTCGCGGTTCCTGACGCATCCGATCGTCGCGCTGCTGCTGTTCGTCGGCTCCTTCTACGGCCTGTACTTCTCGGGCCTGTTCGACGCCGCGCTGAACTACCACTGGGCGCATCTGGCGATGAACGCGCACTTCCTGCTCGCCGGGTACGTCTTCTACTGGCCGGTGATCGGGGTCGACCCGGCGCCACGACGTCTCCCGCCGCTGGGACGGCTGGGGATGATGTTCGCCGCCATGCCGTTCCACGCGTTCTTCGGGATCGCGCTGATGAGCATGCAGACCGTGCTCGGACAGGACTTCTACCGCGGGCTGAAACTGCCGTGGGTCACCGACCTGCTGACCGACCAGCGGCTCGGCGGCGGGATCGCGTGGGCGTCCGGTGAGCTGCCGGTGCTGCTGGTGCTCGTCGCACTGCTGGTGCAGTGGGCGCGGCAGGACGAGCGGGAGGCGCGGCGCCGGGACCGCCGCGAGGAGGCCTCCGGCGACGCGGATCTGAACGCCTACAACGCGATGCTGAAGAAACTCGCCGATCAGGGCCGGGGGCCTGGGCAGGGCTCGTAGGCGTCGGCTGCCGCCTTTACCACAGCCCGCCGACAGCCGGCGCCTGTCCACCCCGAGTTGTCCACAGGAAGCCCACAACGCCCGGAGTTGTCCACAGATCTGCTTTTCGCCCCTTTCCGCCCTTGAAACCGAGGCAACCTGTGATCAAGGGAAACGCCGGGAAGGTCCCGGCACGAGGAGAAGGGCGAGTGTGATGGCGATGGGCGAAACGTGGGTGACCATGATCGGCAATCTGACCAGCGAACCGATCCACCATCCGGAACGGGTGCACGGGCACGACGTCGTGTCGTTCGGCTTGCGGAGTGTCGAACGCCGATACGACAAGGAAAGAGGGGAGTGGGGTGAGGGGCGGCAGCTCGCGGTCAAGGTCACGTGCTGGCGCAAGCTGGCGATGGCGGCGTTCTCCTGCCTGAGCAAAGGCGATCCGGTGATCGTGGCCGGGCGGCTGCGCGGCGCCGAGACCGCGGAGGAGATCCCGGCACCTCTGGGTCTACCTGAGCTTGAGGCCTTCTCCATCGGGCCCAACCTGGCGCGCTGTTCGGCCGAGATCCACCGGATCGGGCGGGACCGGCCCCGGGCGATCCCGGCGCTGCCGCCGACCGCCGGGAATCCCATGGTCACCGCGCTGGAGGAGGCGCCCGTGGGATGACGATCCGATGCTCGCTCAGTGATATCGGGCTGACTGTCGGTAGCTCGGTGGTGACCGCCGTCAAGGCCGCGATCGCCTCGCTCTACGATCGTTTGCATGGCCGAGTTCATCTACACCATGAAGAAGGTGCGCAAGACCGTCGGGGACAAGGTCATCCTCGACGACGTCAGCACCGCGTTCTACCCCGGCGCCAAGATCGGCGTGGTGGGGCCGAACGGCGCGGGTAAGTCCACCGTTCTGAAGATCATGGCGGGGATCGAGCAGGCCAGTAACGGCGAAGCCTTCCTCCAGCCTGGCGCCAGCGTCGGCATCCTCATGCAGGAGCCGGAGCTCAACGAGGAAAAGACCGTCCGCGAAAACGTCGAAGAGGGCCTTGGCGACATCAAGGTCAAGCTCAACCGCTTCAACGAGGTCGCCGAGCTCATGGCGACCGACTACAGCGACGAGCTGATGGAGGAGATGGGCAAGCTCCAGGAGGAGCTCGACCACGCCGACGCGTGGGAGATCGACTCCACGGTCGAGCAGGCCATGGACGCGCTTCGGTGCCCGCCGCCGGACGAGCCGGTCACCCACCTCTCGGGTGGTGAGCGCCGCCGGGTCGCGCTGTGCAAGCTGCTCCTGTCCGCGCCCGACCTGCTGCTCCTCGACGAGCCCACCAACCATCTGGACGCCGAAAGCGTGCTGTGGCTGGAACAGTTCCTCGCGAACTACGCCGGCGCCGTCCTGGCCGTCACCCACGACCGGTACTTCCTGGACAACGTCGCCGAGTGGATCATGGAGCTCGACCGCGGCCGCGTCGTCGGCTACGAGGGCAACTACTCGACGTACCTGGAGAAGAAGCGCGAGCGCCTGGAGGTCCAGGGCAAGAAGGACGCCAAGCTCGCCAAGCGGCTGAAGTCCGAACTCGAGTGGGTCCGGTCCAACGCCAAGGCGCGTCAGACCAAGTCGCGGTCCCGGCTCGACCGCTACGAGGAGATGGCCGCGGAGGCGGACAAGCACCGCAAGCTCGACTTCGAGGAGATCCAGATCCCGCCGGGGCCCCGGCTGGGCAGCGTGGTCGTCGAGGTCGAGAAGCTGCGCAAGGGTTTCGACGACCGCGTACTGATCGACGGGCTGTCGTTCGACCTGCCGCGCAACGGCATCGTCGGCGTGATCGGGCCGAACGGTGTCGGCAAGACGACCCTGTTCAAGACGATCGTCGGGCTCGAGGAGCCGGACGACGGCCGGGTCAAGATCGGCGAGACGGTCAAACTGTCCTATGTGGACCAGAACCGCGGCGGGATCGACCCGAAGAAGACGGTATGGGAGGTGGTTTCGGACAAGCTGGACTACATCCACGTCGGGCAGACCGAAATGCCCTCGCGTGCCTACGTCAGCGCGTTCGGTTTCAAGGGGCCGGACCAGCAGAAGCCGGCGGGCGTGCTCTCCGGTGGTGAGCGCAACCGGCTGAACCTGGCACTGACCCTCAAGCAGGGCGGGAACCTGATCCTGCTCGACGAGCCGACGAACGACCTGGACGTCGAGACCCTGGGCTCGCTGGAGAACGCTCTCGAGCAGTTCCCCGGCTGCGCCGTGGTCATCTCGCACGACCGGTGGTTCCTCGACCGGGTCGCGACGCACATCCTCGCCTGGGAAGGCACGGACGAGAACCCCTCGCAATGGTTCTGGTTCGAAGGTAACTTCGAAGGCTACGAGAAGAACAAGGTCGAACGTCTCGGTGCCGAGGCGGCTCGTCCGCACCGCGTCACCCATCGCAAGCTGACCCGCGACTGAGGGCCGGGGGTTCCCCGTGGAAGCCAGCAAGCGCCAACGGCCGGGCTCGCCCACCACCATGGTGGGTGGGCGGACGGCTGCCACCGGGGGAACCCTGTCCGCTGTCGGCAGGTTGATCGAACGCGCGGACGCCCTGCACCTGAGGGCGCCCGAGCTCGCACTGGTCCTCGGGGAGCGCGCGGCCGCGCTCGCCGAGGCCGCCGGTGCCGACGAGCAGTGGATCCGCGCGGAGAGCCTGGTGGTGAGCGCCCGGGTGCGGCTCGGTGGCCGTCCCCGGACGGTCGGCCGGGCCGTGGCCGCCCTGCGCGCCGCGGAACACGCGGGCTACGGCGACATCGCCGCCCGGCTGAGGATCGACCTGGCGGTCTGCGCGCGCAGTGTGGGCATCCCGCTGACAGGCCTGGCCGCGCTGCGTCCGTTGCTGGCGGATCCGGCGGTGTCGCCGTCGCACCGGGCCGAGGCGTTGTGCCATCTCGTGGGCTGCTTGGCGCAGTTCGGCCGCAAGGCGGAACTGGACAGGGTGCTCGCCGAGGCGGACAAGCTCGTCCTCGGCGACGGCTCGATGACGGCGGATTCCCACTTGCTGATCCGCGCGCTGTTGCGGGTCGGGGTGTCGGCGCACCGCCGCCGGCACGGTGACCTGACGTCGGCCGCCGACGCCGCGCGGACCGGGCTGGGAATGCTCGAAAAGCTCGGAAACCCCGCCGACGACGGTGGTCTCGTCCGGATCAGGCTGATCCTGCAACTCGTCTGCACGTTGCTGGACCGGGGTGACACGGCGATGGCGCTGGAGGTCGCGCAGCCGGTCCTCGATGCGCCCGTCCGTGCCGCCGGGATAGCGCCCGCCGCGTGGCTGCGGCTGGCGGTGGCCACCCGTGTCCTCCTGCCCGCGGGATCGGGCGAGGCCGCGGGAATGCTCGTCCGTGAGGCGGTCGCCGGAGCCGAGGATCACAACCTGCACGCCGTCACGGCACGGCTGTGGCTGGAACTCGCGCAGATCGAGGAACGGCTCGGTCGCGCCGAGGAGGCCATCGGCTGCCTGCACCGTTCGCGGGCCGCCGAACATCTGCACGCTCGCGCGCGCAGGCAGGCGTGCAACGTCCTGGTCGGCGAATTCGGTGCGGCGGAGAACGCCGCCGTCGACCTCGACGACGTGTTGCGTGCGGTCGCCGCGCGGCCGGCCGCCGCCGCGTCGCCCGTTCCCGCGCCGGAACCGGCCGAGGTGACCGCGGTGATTCCGCCGATCCCGCGGATCGACGTCGTGCCTCCGAAGCGGGCCGCGGCCGAGCCGCCGGTTCGCCGTGAGCCGCCGCAGCCCGCGCGGCAGAGCAGGCACGCGGAATCCGCGCCCACGCGGCACGCGCCGGCCGAGCCTCCGCGCGTCGCCACGCCGCCGAGCCCAGTGGAGCCTCCCGCGACACCGGTCGTGGAAAAGCGCGAAGCGCCGGTGCTGAAGCCGCCGTCCCGCCCCGAGCCCGCCCGGGAAGCGGCGGCGTCCGACAGCGACTGGCGTCGCCGGGTGCCCAAGAAGACCAAGCCGGTGGCCAGGTTCGAGGCCAAGGCCGAACCCGTCGCACCGAAATTGATGCCGCCGCCGGAGCCGGAGCCCAAGCCGCGACAGGAGCCCGAGCCGCGTCCGGAGCCCGAGCCGCGTCCCGAACCGGTGTCGCGCCCGGAACCGCAGTCGGAGCCCGTGCGACGTCGCCGTCAAGAGGAGCCTGTGGCGCGCGAGACCGTCGCGCCCGAGCCGGCGATCGCCCGGCCCGAAACGCCGGCTCCGGTCACGCGGCGCAGGGCTGAGGAGCCGGTGCCCGTCGCGGCGTCGGAAACCGTCCTGCCGGAACTGCTTCTCGCTCCCGAACCCGCCGCCGAACCACGGCCACGAGTGGCGGCGTCGGAGTCGGAGTCCCAGCCGCCACGCCCGCCGGGCACCGCCGCGCCGTTGTGGGAGAGCGACGAGTGGGCGGCCGAAGAGCGGGCGCGCCGGTCTTCGGCGCCGGTCTCGCGCAAGACCAGGCACGACGCCGAACACGGTTCCGTGGCGGCGAAATCGGTGCTGGACCGGCTCGGGATCTCGAGCACGGGCGGGCAGGGCGGTGGCCGCCGTCGCGCGGACGGCGCCGCGGATCCCGTGCGGCCCGACCCTGCCGTCGACGAACGCGCCGACGCCGGCCGCGCCTACCGGGAGCAGCCGCCGGTCGAGTACAGCGAACCCGCCGTCCCGCTCGCGCCGCCGCCTCGGGAAGACCCGGCGCCGTCGCAGGGAATCGGGACGGGTGAAAGCCCTCGCCCGGCCGCCAAGGAAGAGGTCGCGGATCCGTGGCTGCCGCGGTTGCGGATGCCGCCGGCACTGGACCCGCTGACCGACACCGGCTCCTGGCGTCCGATCACGCCGTTCCCGGAGAGCTACGCCCGTGCGATCGCCGAGGACGAGCCCCCGCCGGACGCCGGTCTCGCCGACCTGCTCGCCCGCGCGCTCGCGGAGCACCAGGCGGGCACGGCCAGTGCCGCCGCGCTCGTGAAGCAGCTCGGCTCCCAGGACTCGGGAAAACGTCCCGTCAACGGCCACGACCGGCACCGCGCCAACGGCAGCGACTGACCCGCGCGGTAGCAAAGGTCCCTTGCTCCCACCTCGGTGGAGCCCGCGCTCGGCTTGAACGATTCAGCTGGCCGGGTGAGATCGCCCGAAGTGGCTCCGCGCGGGAATGGGTGCTGGTCACCCCGCTGCGGCGGGGCGCGGCGCGGCCCGGACAGACCGCCGATGTGACCCGCGAGTAGCTGAACCGATCACGGCGATTCCGGTATCTGAGCAGGGAAATCTTCGACGGCCGGGAAGGACCCGGCCTTGTGGAGCCGACTGTCCGGAGCTGTAGGTTGGGGTCTGGTCCGGTACAGAGTCGTGCCGGTCGCGGTGTCAATCTCGCTACAGTGGAGAGTTGCCTCAAATGAGCTCGACGGGAGTCTCGTCCCCGCCCGGAAAAGATGTCGGCACCGAGGATGGCGCTCGGCGCCGGTCGGCGAACCCGGAGCAGATCCGGGACGACCTGATCGACGCCGCCGCGGCGTACGCCCCGGAGATCGGCGACCTGATCCGCCTGTACTACCGGCACATCCCGGCCGAAGAGATTCTCGGTGACGACCCGGTCGACCTCGTCGGCGCCGTCCGCTCGCATCTGCAGCTCGCGAAGGACCGGATGCCCGGCCGTCCCGCGGTGCGGTTGCTGAACCCGACGGGGCCCGAAGACGGCTGGACGCGTGAGGCCACCGTCGTGCAGGTCGTCACGGACGACATGCCGTATCTGGTGGATTCCGTCGCGGCCGAGTTCGCGCGGGACGGAGTGCAGGTGCAGCGCATCGTGCACCCGATCGTCGTGGTCAGCCGGGATCTGACCGGTGAGCTGCTGGAGGTCCACCCGGACGCCGACCCGGCCGAGCCGCCGGCGAATTCGGCGGCCGAGTCGTGGATGTACATCGAGATCGACCTGGTGACGGATCCGAACCGGGCCCGCGAGCTGGACAACCGGCTGTCGTCGGTGCTGGGTGACGTCCGCGAGGTCGTCGAGGACACCGACAAGATGGCGGAGACCGCGCGCCGTCTCGCCGACGAACTGGACGGGAACCCGCCGCGGCTGCCCGGACACGAGGTCGCGGAGGGCGCCCGGCTGCTGCGCTGGCTCGCCGACGGTCACTTCACCTTCCTCGGGTACCGCCGATACGAGCTGGTCGACAACCCGCACCCGGACAACGAGGAGCCCGCCCTGCGCGCGGTGCTCGCCACCGGGCTGGGCGTGCTGCGCCAGGACAGCCTGGCCGCGCGCAGCCTCACCGCCGGTCCGGACACGGCGGCGTCCGCGCTCGCGCCGACACTGCTGGTGCTGACCCAGGCGAGCGCGCCCTCCACCGTGCACCGCCCGGTGTATCCGTACTACGTCGGCGTGAAAACGTTCGACGGCAACGGGAACGTCACCGGGGAGCACCGGTTCCTCGGCATGTTCACCACCACCGCGCTGCACGAGAACGTGCTCGACATCCCGGTGGTCTGCAACCGGGTCCGCGAGGTCATCCACCGCGCGGGCTTCCCGATGGAGTCGTTCTCCGGCCAGCGGATGCTCGAAGTGCTGCAGAACTGGCCGCGCGCGGACCTGTTCTCGGCCGACACCGACTCGCTGTACTCGACGACGACGGGCGCGATCACGCTTTCGGATCGCAGACGGCTGCGCCTGTTCCTGCGCCGTGACCCGTACGGCCGTTTCTACTCGTGCCTCGTGTACCTCCCGCGTGACCGCTACACGACCCGTTCGCGGCTCGCGATGCAGGAGGTCCTGCTCGAAGAACTCGAAGGCACGCAACTGGAGTACAGCGCGCGGATCGGCGAGACCGTGCTCGCGCAGGTGCACTTCATCGTGCACACCGATCCGTCGCAGCGGTCCGAACCGGACACCCTGCGCATTCAGGAACGGCTCAACGAAGCCGTGCGCAGCTGGGACGACCGGATGGTCGAGGCGATCCTCGCCGAACGCCGCGAGCGCGCCGGGGACGGCGGCGTCGCGATCGGCCTGATGGGTGAAGAGTCCGCCGGTGAGCAGGGGCAGCGGTTCGCCGCGGTGTTCCCCGAGGGCTACAAGGAGGACTTCACCGCGCTCGAAGCGCTCGCGGACCTCCGGGCCCTGGAGTCGCTGACCGACGAGGGCGACCTGTCGATGTCGTTCTACCTGCCCGCCGACGCGGAGGCGGGGGAGCGGCGCTTCAAGCTGTACCTGCGCGGTGAGGGCGTCACCCTCTCGCAGGTGCTCCCGGTCCTGCAGCGGATGGGCGTCGAGGTCGTCGACGAACGGCCGTACGAACTGCGCCGCGAGGACGGCGGCCGGTCGTGGATCTACGATTTCGGCCTGCTGATCGACCCGGCCGTCCTCGACCACGCCGACCACGACCTCCGCACCCGCTTCCAGGACGCCTTCCACGCGGCCTGGCGCGGCGACTGCGAGGTCGACGGCTTCAACGGCCTCGTCCTGCGCGCCGGGCTCACCTGGCGCCAGGCGGCCATCCTGCGGGCCTATTCGCGGTACCTGCGCCAGACGAAGATCCCGTTCTCGCAGGAGTACATCGAGAACACCGTCCTCGCGCACACCGACATCGCCACCGCGCTGGTGCGGCTGTTCGAGACGCGCTTCGACCTCGCGCTCGGCGACGAGGCCCGCGCGGCGCAGGCCGAGCAGCTCACCACCGAGATCGACAGGCTGGTCGACGAGGTGACGAGCCTCGACGAGGACCGGATCCTGCGACGGCTGATGTCGGTCATCCTCGCCACGCTGCGCACGAACTACCACGTCACCGACGAGGACGGGAACTCCCGCCAGTACCTCGCGCTCAAGCTCGACCCGAGCGCGGTGCCCGAGCTGCCCGAGCCGCGCCCGAAGTACGAGATCTTCGTGTACTCGCCCCGGATCGAGGGCGTGCACCTGCGCTTCGGCGACGTCGCGCGCGGTGGTCTGCGGTGGTCCGACCGCCGGGAGGACTTCCGCACCGAGATCCTCGGCCTGGTCAAGGCGCAGGCGGTCAAGAACGCGGTCATCGTGCCTGTCGGCGCGAAGGGCGGCTTCGTCGTGAAGCGCCCGCCGACGGCGACCGGTGACCCGGGCCTGGACCGTGACGCCCAGCTGAACGAGGGCATCGCCTGCTACCGGATGTTCATCTCCGGCCTGCTGGACGTGACCGACAACCGCGTCGAGGGCAAGACCGTCCCGGCGCCGCGGGTGGTCCGCCATGACGGCGACGACAGCTACCTCGTGGTCGCGGCGGACAAGGGCACCGCGAAGTTCTCCGACATCGCGAACGAGGTCTCGGCGAACTATGGCTTCTGGCTCGGCGACGCCTTCGCGTCCGGTGGCTCGGTCGGCTACGACCACAAGGCCATGGGCATCACCGCGAAGGGTGCTTGGGAGAGCGTCAAGCGCAACTTCCGCGAGCTGGGCAAGGACACCCAGACCGAGGACTTCACCGTCGTCGGCATCGGCGACATGATGGGTGACGTCTTCGGCAACGGCATGCTGCTCTCGGAGCACATCCGGCTCGTGGCCGCGTTCAACCACATGCACATCTTCCTCGACCCGAACCCCGATTCGGCGACCTCGTTCGCCGAACGGCGCAGGCTGTTCGACCTGCCGCGCTCGTCGTGGGAGGACTACGACCGCTCGCTGATCAGCGAGGGCGGTGGGATCTACTCGCGGTCGGCGAAGACGATCCCGGTCAGCCCGCAGGTCCGGGAGGCGCTCGGCCTCGGCGAGGACGTCACGAAGCTGGCGCCCAACGATCTGATGCAGGCGATCCTGCTGGCGCCGGTCGAGCTGCTGTGGAACGGCGGTATCGGCACCTATGTCAAGGCCGAGAACGAGTCCCACGCGGACGCGGGCGACAAGGCCAACGACGCCCTGCGCGTCAACGGCAACCAGCTCCGCGTCAAGGTCGTCGGCGAAGGCGGGAACCTGGGCCTGACCCAGCTCGGCCGGATCGAGTTCGCCCGCGCGGGCGGCAAGATCAACACCGACGCGCTCGACAACTCGGCGGGTGTCGACTGCTCGGACCACGAGGTCAACATCAAGATCCTGCTGGACCACCTGGTCTCGACCGGATCACTGGACGCCGAGCAGCGCAACGAACTGCTGGAGCAGATGACCGACGAGGTCGGCGAGCTGGTGCTGGCCGACAACTACCGGCAGAACGCCGTGCTCGGGGTCAGCCGGGCGCACGCCGGCCCGATGGTCTCGGTGCACCAGCGGCTCGTCGCGGCCCTGGTCGCGAAGGGCGCCTTCGACCGCAAGCTCGAAGCGCTGCCGAGTTCGGCGGAGTTCCGCGCGCTGGAGAAGGCGGGCGAAGGCCTCACCTCGCCGGAGCTGGCGACGCTGCTCGCACACGTCAAGCTCGACCTGAAGGACGAGCTCCTGGCGAGCGAGCTGCCGGACTCCGAGGTGTTCTCGCGTCGTCTGCCCGAGTATTTCCCGAAGCCGCTTCGGGAGCGCTTCGGCGACGCGATCTTCCAGCACCCGCTGAAGCGCGAGATCATCACGACGATGGTGGCCAACGAGGTCGTCGACGGCGCCGGGATCTCCTACGTCTTCCGCCTGATGGAGGAGATGAACGCGACCGCGACCGACGCCGTCCGCGCGTACGCCGTGGTCACCCACGTGTACGACCTGCCCTCGCTGTGGGCCCAGATCGACGCGCTGGACAACGTCGTGCCGACCGAGGTCGCGGACGAGATGATGCTGGAGACCCGCAGGCTGCTCGACCGGGCCGCGCGCTGGTTCCTCACCAACCGGCCGCAGCCGCTGGCCCCGCTGGCCGAGATCAACCGGTTCGGCCGGGTCGTCGGCGAGCTGGCACCGCGGGCACACGAGCTGCTTCGCGGGGTCGAGTGCGCTTCGGTGGACGCGAACACCGAGCGGCTGATCGGGAAGGGCGTGCCGGCGGAACTGGCGGAGCGTGTGGCGCTCCTGCTGCACACCTTCGGCCTGCTCGACGTCACCGACGTCGCGGAGCTGGCCGAGCAGCAGGTGGGGATCGACGCGGTGCACACCCCTGCGGACACCGCCGGCCTGTACTACGCGCTGTCCGATCACCTCGGTATCGACAAGATGCTGACGTCGATCAGCGGTCTCGAACGCGGCAACCGCTGGCACGCGCTCGCGCGGCTGGCACTGCGGGACGACGTCTACGGTTCCCTGCGGGCGATCACGCTGGACGCGTTGCGGCACAGCGATTCGGACACCGACCCGGACGAGAAGATCGTCCACTGGGAGAAGACGAACGCTTCACGGTTGCAGCGGGCCCGCGTCGCGCTGGACGAGATCAGCCAGTCCGGCAAGCTCGACCTGGCGACGCTGTCGGTGGCGGCGAGGCAGATCCGGAGCACGGTGAGGTAGTGAGCTACATTTCCCTGATCCGGCCGCGCTGGTCGGATATGGACGTCTACGGGCACGTCAACCACGCGAACATGGTGACGCTGCTCGAAGAGGCACGGATCCCGCTGTTGTTCGGGGACGCTGTCCGTGCCGGGCTCACCGAACTGCCGAAGGGCATCGTGGTGGTGAAGCTGGCCGTCCATTACCGTTCGCCGATCGTGGTGTCCGATCAGGACATCCGGGTGGAGATCTCGTTGAAGGACTTGAAGCACGCCAGCTTCACCCTCGGCTACCGGGTGCATTCCGGGCCGGCCGAGGCCGACAAGGTCGCGGTCACCGCGGAGACGGTGCTCGCGCCGTTCGACACCGCGTCCGAGCGGCCCCGCCGGCTGACCGAGGACGAACGTGCCTTCCTGGAGAAGGGGTTCGCGGATGCCTGAGCTCGTCATCCCGGACGCGGGTGACCGCGAAACGCTCGGCGCGTTCGTGGCCAGGGCCGTCCGGCTCGACCAGAACACGCTGGTGCGGTTGCGCCAGCGTGGGGACGGCGTCGTCGAGGCGTGGTGCGCGACGCCGTTCGAGGTTCTCGCGACCAGGGCCGTGGCCGGTGACATCACGCCGTCGGACATCACCGTGTCCGGGAACGAGCTGCTCGCCGCGCTGACCGTCGCGGGCGGCGAGCGCATGGATCCGGGCCCGGCCCGCGACCTGATGTGGCACTCCGAGCTGCCCGCCCCCGGCCGTTGGCAGCTGGTGGACGAGCTGCCGGCGACGGTGATCTCGGAGCTGGCCGACCGCGGGGTCACCCTGGCCCGCGACAACGTCGGCCCGCACGGCACGCCGCCGGCGTCGCTGATGGATCAGGCGGTGCTCACCGTTTCGGGCAACGAGCTGGAGATCAAGGTCCAGATGCGGTGCCTGTTCGCACTGTCGGGGATGGGTTTCGTGGACTCGTCGATCGACGGCGACGTCGTCCGCGTCACCGCGACGGATTCGTGGATGCGCATCGACGCGCGGTACGGCGCTGTCCTCAAGCGTCGGCACGCGCTCCTGCCGCTGCTGTTCTGACGGGTTTCTTACCGCCGGGCACCGCGGGTGGCTTAAGGCCGCCCGCGGTGTCAGGCTGTCTCCATGAGCGACAAGGACGGGGAAGACCCGACGGCGGATTTCCTCGCCGAGGTCCGGCCGGAAGAGACCCCGTGGCGGACCGAGCGCCCGCCGGGCGAGGAGGCGCCGGAACGCGCCGAACGCCCGGAGAAGTGGGGCCGCGCCAAGAGCGCCGGACGGGCCGCTGCGAAGGCGGCACCGTACGTCCAGGCCGCCGCGCTGGCGACCTGGATCGTCTCGGGCACCCTCGACGACGACTCCGGCGACTCTGGCGACTCCGGGTTCGGCGACATGGGCTCCTCCGGCGACGCCTGACTTCCGCGTTTCGTCCTCTAGTTGCGGTAGTTGGCGTTACGAACTACCGCAACTAGAGGACGAAACGCGAGGGGGGGTCAGAGCTTCGAGCGCATGGTCTTCATCCGCTCGATCTCGGCGGACTGGCCGGTGATGACCTCCTGCGCCATCTCCTGCGCCTTGATCTCCACGCCCTTGCCGAGCTGGGCTTCGGCCATGGTCAGCGCACCCTGGTGGTGCGCGATCATCAGGTCGAGGAACAGTTTCTCGAACGCCACCCCGTTTGCCGCGCGCAGATCCGCCAGCTGGGCCTCGGTCGCCATTCCCGGCATGAGCGCGTGATCGTGCCCGCCGCCGTGGCCGGCGTGCCCGTCGCCCGGCACCGGCTTGCCGCGGTCGGCCAGCCACGTCTTCATCATCGTGACCTCGCCGTCCTGCGCGACCGAGATCCGCCCGGCGATCGCCCGGATCTGCTCGTTCGCCGTCTTGCCCGGCACCAGGTCGGTCATCACCTTCGCCTGCTGGTGGTGGGGGATCATCATCGTCATGTACTCGACGTCGGCTTCGTTGGGCTGATCGCGGTTCACCGGGGAAGGGGAGCCGGTGCCCGCTTGCTCTCCGGGCTTCCCGGGCACGATCACCGGAGCGCTTTGGGCCGGTTGCGCCGGGGTTTCGTCGCCGGTGCAGCCCGAGACTACGAAAGCAGCGGCGACCAGGGCCGATGTCAAACTTTTTCTCATCCCGGGAGTTCCTCCGTTGGTCGGTATCTGTTGAGCCTAAATAAGGAATAAGGTGCGCGTAAAGCTGGGTGGAAGGAGAGCCATATCGTGCTGCAGCCTGGGCTGAAACGCCGCTTGACCAGGGTCTTCGTGTCGGCGGCCGCAGTCGCCGCCCTCGGGGCCTCCAGCGCGCTCGCCGCGCCGGCCGTCACCGCCGAACCGTCGGCGGCCGCGATTCCGGGCGTGGACGAGATCGTCCACAGCCCCAACCTCCGGTCGATCGCGAACGTCCCGCAGCAGGGACCGTTCACCAAGGACTCGACCGGCACCGACATCGCGTTCACCAAGGGCCACGCGATCGTCGGCACCTACGACGGGTTCAACGTCTACGACGTCCGCAACCCGTACCGCCCGAAGATCGTCAGCCAGGTCCTGTGCCCCGGCGGGCAGAACGACGTGTCGATCTCCGGCGACCTGCTCTTCCTGTCGACCGACGCGTCGCGCAGCGACAACTCGTGCAACAGCGTCTCGAAGCCCGCCTCGGACAAGACGTCGTGGGAGGGCATCAAGGTCTTCGACATCTCGAACCTCGCGGCGCCGAAGTACGTCGCGGCGATCGAGACGGACTGCGGTTCGCACACCAACACCCTGGTGCCGGACAAGCGCGGCAAGGACGTCTACATCTACGTCTCGTCGTACGCGCCGGCGGCCAACCTGCCCGACTGCCAGCCGCCGCACGACAAGCTGTCGATCATCAAGGTCCCGGTGAAGGACCCGGCGAAGGCCGCGCTGGTCGCGACGCCGGTGCTGTTCCCGGACGGCGGCAACGAAGGCGGCACCAACCCCGATGGCACCCGCCGGTCGCCGACCACCGGCTGCCACGACCTGACGGCGCTGCCGGAGAAGGACCTGATGGCCGGTGCCTGCATGGGTGACGGCGTCCTGCTCGACATCTCCGACCGGCTCAAGCCGAGGGTTCTCAACCGCGTGCAGGACAACGTGAACTTCGCGTTCTGGCACAGCGCCACCTTCAACAACGACGCCACCAAGATCGTCTTCACCGACGAGCTCGGCGGCGGCGGGATGGCCACCTGCCTGGAGAAGTTCGGCTCCACCCGCGGCGCCAACGGCATCTACCAGATCACCGGCCGCGGCGACGACCGCAAGCTGGAGTTCGTCAGCTACTACAAGATCCCGCGTCTGCAGTCCGAGACCGAGAACTGTGTGGCGCACAACGGCTCGCTGATCCCGGTGCCGGGCAAGGACATCATGGTCCAGTCCTGGTACCAGGGCGGCGTCTCGGTGTGGGACTTCACCGACGCGAAGAACCCGAAGGAGATCGCGTTCTGGGAGCGTGGCCCGCTCTCGAACGAGAAGCTCGTCGGCGGTGGGACGTGGTCGGCGTACTGGTACAACGGCCACATCTACTCGTCCGACATCGTGAAGGGCCTGGACGTCCTGGACCTCAACGACTGGCGGACCTTCCCGGCGAAGCTGGTCCGGCAGAACCAGTTCAACGCCCAGACGCAGTACAAGCTCCACCCGGGCTTCAACAACAACTGACCCGGTAACGCGCCATGAACGGTCCGTTCCTTGCAGAATTTGCAAGGAACGGACCGTTCATCGCACGCGGGGGAGGGGCTCAGACCAGCCAGGCGGCCGCGTCCGGCGGCAGCTTCCCGTCCACCAGCGGAACGCTCGACAGCAGCACCTCGCCGGGAGGCAACGCGATCGGGCTCGCCGACGTGTTCAGCGCGCACACCAGCCCGCCACCGCGCCGCCGGAACGCGAAACACCCCGCGGGCGCGCCGTACCATTCGAGGTCTTCGCCGCGGAACGCCTGGTGCGACTTGCGGATCTCGATCGCCCGCCGGTACAGGGACAACGTCGACGCCGGATCTTCCAGCTGCGCCTCCACGGTCAGCGAAGCCCAGGAAGCGGGCATCGGCAGCCACGTGCGCGGATTGCGCGAGAACCCGAACGGCGGCAGGTCGCCTTCCCACGGCAGCGGCACCCGTGACGCGTCCCGGCCGAACTCGGCACCGGAGGTCTTGGCCCGCGGGTCCGCGACCGCGTCGGGCGGGATGTCGACGTTGCCGAGCCCGAGTTCTTCGCCGTTGTACAGATAGACCGCCCCGGGAAGCGCGAGTTCGACGAGCGCCATCGCCCGCGCGCGCCGGATGCCGCGTGCACCGTCGCCGTACCGGCTGACCTGGCGCCAGACGTCGTGGTTGCTCAGCGTCCAGGTGGCGGGCGCCCCGGCGGATTTCGGCACCGCCAGCGACCGCTCGATGGCCGTCCGCAGCGCGTCCGCGTCGAAATGCGTGAGCACGAGCCGGAAGTTGAACGCCAGATGCAGTTCGTCCGGCCGCAGGTAGCGCGCGAGCCGGTCCTCGTCGGTCACCCAGATCTCGCCGACGGCCATGGTGCCCGGATATTCGTCGAGCACCTTGCGGATCATCTGGTGGATCTCGTGGACGCGGTCGTTGTCGAAGCGCGGATCGTAGAACTCGCTCGGCCCGAGCGGGTTCACCCGCGGGTCCATGTCCGGCAGGCCCGGCGGTTTCGCCATGCCGTGCGCGACGTCGACGCGGAAACCGTCCACGCCGTGGTCCAGCCAGAACCGCAGGGTCCGCTCCAGATCGGCCGCTACCTCGTGGTTGGTCCAGTTCAGATCCGGCTGCTGGGGTGAGAACAGGTGCAGGTACCACTGGCCGTCCGGCACCCGTGTCCACGCCGGGCCACCGAACGCGCTGACCCAGTTGTTCGGCGGCTGGTCGCCGCGCGGGCCGAGCCCGTCACGGAAGATGTAGCGATCCCGCTCCGGGCTGCCCGGCGGCGCCGCCATCGCCGATTTGAACCAGGCGTGGGTGTTGCTGGTGTGGTTGGGAACGACGTCGACGGTGACCTTGATGCCGCGTTTGTGCGCCTCGGTCAGCAGCACGTCGAAGTCGCCGAGGGTGCCGAACATCGGGTCGACGTCGCGCGGGTCGGCGATGTCGTAGCCGTGATCGGCCATGGGGGAGCGGTAGAACGGCGTCAGCCACAGCGCGTCGACCCCGAGCAGCTCCAGGTACCCGAGCTTGCCGCGGATGCCTTCGAGGTCACCGACGCCGTCCCCGTCCGAATCGGCGAACGAGCGTACGTAGACCTGGTAGAAGACCGCCTGGGCCCACCAGGCCACGTCGCGTTCCATCACACGAAGCTGTTCATCATGCTGTTGGCAGCCATTTCCAGGTACGCCCACAGTTGCCCGCGGTAGGGCTCCTCGATGTTCTCCTCGTCGACCGCGATCTTGATGCAGCGCAGCCAGGCGTCGCGTTCGATCGGGCCGATCTTGAACGGCGCGTGCCGCATCCGCAGCCGCGGGTGGCCGCGCTGGTCCGAGTAGGTGTGCGGGCCACCCCAGTACTGCATGAGGAAAAGCCGGAAACGCTCCTCGGCCGGGCCGAGGTCCTCCTCGGGGTACAGCGGGCGGAGCACCTCGTCGACCGCCACTTCGGCGTAGAACCGCGCGACGATCCGGGTGAAGACCGGTTCACCGCCGATCGCTTCGTACAGGGTGGTGGGGTCAGGTTCGGTCACGGACACAGCTCCATTCTGCCCTTGCCCTACTGGGCCGCGGGGCCGGACGACATAAAGCGCCCCAGAGGCGGCTCGAAGCCGGCTTCGTCGAGCGCGGCGAGCAGATGCGCCCGCAGCGCGCGCTGCACGGCCCACTGCTTGCCCGGCCGCACCTTCACCGTCAGGCGGAGCTTGATGCTCTCGGGGGTGACGGTCTCGACGCCGAGCATCTCCGGCGGCTCCAGCACGTTCGGTGCGAGCCCTTCGCTCTCCAGGAGCGTCTTCGCTTTCTCGGCCATCAGTTCGGTGGCCTTCTCGACGTCGGCCGAGTAGCTGAGCGGGACGTCGACGACGGCCACCGCGAAGCCCTGGCTCGAGTTGCCGACCCGCAGCACCTCACCGTTGCGGACGTACCAGACGGTGCCGTTGATGTCACGCAAGGTGGTGATCCGGAGGCCCACGGCCTCGACGGTGCCGGACGCTTCGCCGACGTCGACGACGTCACCGACGCCGTACTGGTCCTCGATCATCATGAACATGCCGGACAGGAAGTCCTTGACCAGGTTCTGCGCGCCGAAACCGAGCGCGACACCGACGATGCCCGCCGAAGCGATGATCGGCGCGAGGTCGATCCCCAGTTCGCCCAGCACCAGGATGAACGCGAGGCCGTAGATCAGGAACGTCGCCATCGACTTGAGGACCGAGCCGATGGTGGCGGCGCGCTGACGGCGTCGTTCCATCACCGCCGACCCGAGCACCTCGGGAGCCCTCTCCCGCAGCGGTCTCAACAGGGCGGGCAGCTTCGAGGAGCCGCCGCCGGGCATCCGCGTCACGCGGTTGATCAGGCGTCGCACCAGGTACCGCAGCAGGAACGCCACGGCGACGATCATCAGGATCCGGAGCGGTTTCGTCAGCAGCCAGCCCGCGGACGCGGAGAGCCACTCGTTGTTTGTGACCTGGAACACCTGATGGCACAGGCTGCCGACTTCGCGCGTGCAGGCCGGGGGTTCGGTGGGCAGCAGGTTCACGGAGAGGAAATGTCCTTTCGTACTCGGCGGGGATCGGTCACGCCGCACGCCCCGGCGGATGCGAAACACCCAACTTCATGTGGCCGCCGGGTCGCGCGCATGTGACACGTCCAGTAACACACGTGCACTTTGGGGCTGATCTGTGGTCGACTATGCCTGCACCGGTGGAGGTGGTCGAGTGCCAGACCGACAACCCATCCCCCTCGGCGTCCCGAGCCAAGCCGTGGCCGGACAGGCGCCGGAGGTCGTGTTGCGCGCCCATCCGGGAGGTGCCCCCTCGCACGGGGCTCCACCGGGCGGGCCGGGAACGCGGCCAGGGGGTGTTGCCCGCCCGCCCGGACAGCGTAGAGGGCGGGATCCGTCGACTACGGCGGTACCCACTACGACAGCAGCGTCGTCCTGGGGCCGCAGGCGGGTATTGCTGTTGAACGCCACGTTCGAGCCGCTCACGGCGCTGCCGTTGCGGCGCGCGGTGGTCCTCGTGATGTGCGGCAAGGCCGAGGTGGTGCACGGAGACCCGGCGGGGCTCGAACTGCACGCCGCCACGGTCTCGCTGCCCGTGCCTTCGGTGATCCGGCTGAGCACCTACGTGCGCGTGCCCTACCGCGCGCAGGTGCCGCTGACCCGGGCCGGGCTGATGCACCGCGACCGGTACCGCTGCGCCTACTGCGGAGGGCGGGCCGAGACGATCGACCACGTCGTCCCGCGAAGTCGTGGCGGACCCCACAGCTGGACGAACTGCGTGGCCTGTTGCGCCAAGTGCAACCACCGGAAGGCGGACAAGCTGCTTTCCGAGATCGGCTGGCGCCTGCGCGTCGTGCCGAGGGCCCCGCACGGGCCGCACTGGCGCTTGCTCGCGCATTCGAAGGAGGCCGACCCGTTGTGGCGGCCCTACCTGGGCACCGCGGCCTGACCTGACCGCGAACACGTCGGCGCCCCGGCTGCCTTTCGGCGGCCGGGGCGGGCCGATGACGCCGTGGTGAAGCTCGCTACGAGTACGCCGTCCCCTACGAACCGGTCGTGCTCGGGCTCAGGCGGCGAGGGAGAAGTCGCTCTGGCAGGTGACGCGGGTGCCACGGGTGACCCGGGTGCCGCGAGTGACACGCGTGCCGCAGGTGACGCGGGTTCCGGCCGTCACGCGGGTGCCACGGGTGACGCGCGTTCCGCGGGTGACGCGGGTGCCGGCGGTGACGCGGGTGCCACGCGTGACGCGCGTTCCGCGGGTGACCCGGGTGCCGGCGGTGACCCGCGTACCGCGAGTGACACGAGTACCGCGCGTAACCCGTGTGCCCGCCGTCACACGCGTACCGGGGACGAATCCAATTTCGAAGAGTGACGAAATGTCGTCGATGATCGCCTGGCCGGGTGTCTGGGTGCTCTGCATGACATGTCCTCCTGCGACCGGTGCGTTACCTGCTGGGGTGGGGGAGCTGGGCGCAAGGCCCGTACAGGTGAAAAAGCTACGAGGATTTCAAGGCCTCGACAAGACGACAGCGCCGGGTGCGGCCGCCCGTACGTTGAGTTGCAACCTTTCGGCCTTGCGGGCTTCGCCCCAACGTGGGAGCGCTTTCGTGGCAAGCGGCGGACGGCCCCCTCCGGACGACGAGCGGTAGGTGCCCTGCGAGCGGGTGCGGCCGTACGTCATCGGATACGCTCACGCGCGTGAACCTTGTCGAGACGATCCTGGTCTTCGCGGTGATCCCCTTGGTCATCTACGCGCTGTGCGGGGTGGCCACGCTGCGGTCGAAGGGCGCGGGCGTCGCCCGGTACCGGCCGGGGCAGCCGTGGGAGTACCCGGCCATGTGGTGGAGCGCCAACCCCGACGGTGTCGGCGCCAGGCATTCGCACGCGGGCGGCGCGACCGCCGTCGGTGCGGCGGACGGAGCTTCGGTGACGGGAGGCGCTCGTGGCAACTGGTGAACTGACCCATTCGTCCACCGCTGTTGACGAAGAGCCCGGTTACGGCGCCGCCGTTACCTCCAGCGGCCGGATTTCCGCCGCCAAGATGTACGAACCGGCTGGTCCGATCAGCCCATTCACCACCCAGCAGCTTGCCCGGCTGGACGAGGCGCTGACGCTGGCCAGCCGCGAGACCGGCCTGGACTTCAGCGTGTACCTCGGCGACCTCGGCGAGGACACCCGCGTCACCGCCGAAGGCCTGCTGGCCTCGACGGACAACGCGGCCGACGGTGTCGTCATCGCCGTGTCGCCCGGCCAGCGGGCGATCGAGGTCGTGACGGGCTCGCAGGCCCGGCACCGCCTGCCCGACCGCGGCGCGAAGCTCGCCGTGGCCAGCATGGTCGCTTCCTTCAAGGAAGGCGACCTCATCGGCGGGCTCGTGAACGCCCTCCGCATGCTGAGCGACCAGGCGGGCGCTCCGCAGCACTGACGCTCTTCACAGGTCCCTGAATGCTATGAACGGGCCGTTCCTTGCAAAATTTGCAAGGAACGGCCCGTTCATAGCGTTACGGGACTAGACCCCGGCCTGCGAGTCGAACTCACGGGCGGCCAGCGCCCGCACGATCCCGGCCCGGCCTTCCGACACGAGACGGCGCAGCGCCGCCGGGTGCTCCCCTGCCAGCCACGCGTCCGACGCCTCCACCGTCGACGGCTCGACGGCCCACGACGGGTACAGCCCGACCACGGTCGGCTGCGCCCGCTCGCTGGAGCGCCGCTGCCACACCTCGTCGATGACCTCGAAGTAGCGCGTCACGTAGCCGCCGAGCAGGTGCTTCTGGCCCGGGTGGGAGAAGCCGGTGATGAGCGAGTCGCTGACCGCGTTGGGCAGCTCGTCGTCGTACACCGCCCGCTGCCACGCGTCGGCCTTCGCGTCCTCGGTCGGCCGCAGTGCCCGCGAACGCTCCGCCTGACGCCGTCCGGCCGCGGTGTCGTCCTTGCCGAGTTCCGCGTCGATCTCCGGGTTCTCCGCCTTGCCGTGCGCGACGAGCGCGTGCAGCAGGCGCCAGCGCAGGTCGGTGTCGACGGTCAGGCCCTCCAGAGGCGCGCTGCCGTCCAGCCAGCCCGCGATGATCGCCAGCGTCTTGTCGTCGAGCACGCAACCGGCGAGTGAGTTCACGAACGCGAGCTGGTGGTCCGAACCGGCCTCGGCGCCCTGCGCCAGCTCCAGCAGCCGCGCGGAGAACTCCGGCCAGCCCTTGTCCGCCGCCCACTCCGGTTTCGCGTACGAGTTCAGCGCCGTCTGCGCCTGCAGCAGCAGCCGCTGCACCACGCCGACCTCGGTCTCGGTGTGCACGCCGCGCTGCACCAGCGTGACGAAGTCGCGGGCCTTGAGCTCGGCTTCACGCGTCATCTCCCACGCCGCCGACCAGCACAGCGTGCGGGGCAGCGGTTCGGTGATGTCGGCGATGCGGTCGATCAGCGTGGTCAGCGACGCCGGGTCGAGCCGCATCGTGCAGTAGGTCAGGTCGTCGTCGTTGACCAGCACGAGCTTGCCCGCCGGGAGACCGACCAGCGCCGGCACCTCGGTGCGCTCACCGTCGACGTCGAGCTCGACGCGGTGCTTGCGGACGATCTTGCCGTTCTCGTCCTCGTCGTAGACGCCGACCGCGACGCGGTGCGTGCGCAGCTCACCGGCACCCGGCTTGGCGCCGGTCTGGGTGACGGCGAACGCGGTGTACGTGCCGTCGGCGCCGATCTCGTAGCGCGGGCTCAGCGAGTTGAGACCGGTGGTCTCCAGCCACTGCGCGCTCCACCACGACAGGTCGCGGCCCGAGGCCTCCTCCAGCGCGCCCAGCAGGTCCGCCAGGGTCGCGTTGCCCCACGCGTGCTTGCCGAAGTAGACCTTGAGGCCTTCGAGGAAGTGCTCCAGCCCGACATAGGCGACGAGCTGCTTGAGCACGCTCGCGCCCTTGGCGTAGGTGATGCCGTCGAAGTTCACCTCGACCGCGTGCAGGTCGACGATGTCCGCGGCGATCGGGTGCGTCGAGGGCAGCTGGTCCTGCCGATACGCCCACGACTTCTCGATGTTCGCGAAACTGGTCCACGCGTTCTTGTACTCGGTGGCCTCGGCCTGGGCCAGCACGCTCGCGAAGGTCGCGAACGACTCGTTCAGCCACAGGTCGTCCCACCAGCGCATGGTGACCAGGTCGCCGAACCACATGTGCGCCATCTCGTGCAGCAGCGTCTCGGCGCGGCGCTCGTAGGCGTAGCGGGTGACGCGGCTGCGGAAGACGTAGTCCTCCAGGAAGGTGACCGCGCCGGCGTTCTCCATCGCGCCCGCGTTGAACTCCGGCACGAACAGCTGGTCGTACTTGGAGAACGGGTACGGGGTGGCGAACTTCTCGTGGTAGAAGGCGAAACCCTGTTTGGTCTCGGTGAACAGCTTGTCCGCGTCCATGTGCTCGGCGAGCGAGGCGCGGCAGTAGATGCCCAGCGGGATCGTGCGGTGTTCGTCGGAGAATTCGTCGCGCCACTCGCTGTACGGGCCCGCGATCAGCGCGACCAGGTAGGTCGAGATCCGCTCGGACACCTTGAACACGGTGCGGACGGCCCCTTCCGGGGTCTCCTCGGCCGACTCGACCAGCGCGTTCGAAATGACCTTCCAGTCCTTCGGCGCGATCACGGTGAGCCGGTAGACCGACTTGAGGTCGGGCTGGTCGAAGCAGGCGAACATACGCTTCGCGTCCGCGGTCTCGAACTGCGTGTAGAGGTAGACGCCGTCGTCGACCGGGTCGACGAACCGGTGCAGGCCCTCGCCGGTGTTCATGTACCGGCAGACCGCGTCCACGACGAGCTCGTTCGACTCGGCGAGGCCGGGCAGCTCGACGCCCTTGTCCTCGACGTACCCGCTGACGTCGAGGTCCGTCCCGTTGAGGACGGCCGACTCGATCCCCTCGGCGACGATGTCGACCCACGACGCTTCGCCGCTTCTGGCGCTCGCGAACTTGATCGTCGTCTTCGACGTGAAGGTCTTCTCACCGGGACCGCCACGGCCGTCGGTCAGATCCAGCTCGATGTCGTAGGACTCGACGTCGAGCAGTTCCGCGCGCAGCTTGGCTTGGTCTCGGGTCAGGTTGGGGGCGGGCACTGGCACCTCTGGTCATCGGTATCGGTTTTGGTTTCCAACTACAGGCATCCAATCATGTCGGAGCCCGTGCTGACGACGGGAACAACGCCGACGGCGGCGATGTTGGCCGCTGTGTAGCACTGTGTGTGTACCGGACCACCCCAAGACGATGGCACTGGGAGAACCTGATGACCGCCCCGTCCGAGAAGACCAAGGTCGACTTCTACTTCGACCCGATCTGCCCCTTCGCCTGGATCAGCTCGCGCTGGATCCTCGAGGTGGAGAAGCACCGCGACCTCGACCTGAGGTTCCGGATCATGAGCCTGTCCGAGCTCAACAGCGGCCGTGAGGACCTGCCTGAGCAGTACAAGGAGCTGTTGGCGAGCGGTTGGGGGCCCGTCCGCGTCGCCACCGCGCTGGCGCAGAAGAACGGCGAAGAGGCCCTGCGCGACTTCTACACGGAGTTCGGCACTCGCCACCACAACCAGGGCGACAAGGACATCCCCAAGGTCATCAAGGAGACCCTTGAGGCCATCGGCGCGCCGGCGGAGCTCGCCGAGGCCGCAGAGTCGACCGAGTACGACGAAGCGCTCAAAAAGAGTCACTACGAAGGTATGAATCCGGTCGGAATGGACGTCGGCACCCCGACCATCCACATCGATGGCGTCGCCTTCTTCGGCCCGGTGCTCAGCTCGATCCCGCGGGGCGAGGACGCCGTCAAGGTCTTCGACGGCGCCCGCGCGCTGGCGAGCTACCCGGACTTCTTCGAGCTGAAGCGCACTCGGTCCGGTGAGCTGAACTTCGACTAGGGGGTCTCCAAGGCCGCCTTGGTGACATCAGCGGGGTAGGGGGACCTCGCGACGGCTTCGTCCGTCGTGAGGTCCCCCGCCGCGATCCCGGTCTTGAGCGCGACGAGTTCGCGCAGTCCGTCGCGGTGCTTCTCGATGAACGCGGTGTCGACGGGGTCTCCGTGCCCGGCGACGATGATCTTCGGCTCCAGCGCGAGGATCGCGTCCATCACGTCCGGCCATTCGGCCAGGAAGCTGCCGTCGTTGAAGGAGAACGCGCTGAAGCCGGCTTCGGCGTTCTCGACGGCGTCGCCCGCGTAGATCACGCCCGCGTCGGGCACGTGCACGAACAGGTCGTGATCCGTGTGGGCCCGGCCGAGGAAGCGCAGCACGACGGTACGGCCACCGAGGTCGATCTCGGCGGTGTCGACGACGGGTTTGTCCGGCAGGGTGATTTCGGTGCGCTCCAGCGCCTCCGCCATCTCCGGGCGCTTCTCGCCGAGGTAGTGCTGGATCCACTTGAGCCGTGCGCCGTCGCCGTAGGTGGTCAGCTCGGCGAGGCACGCTTCGTGCGCCCAGACGTCGCACGGCAGGAACGCCGTGGTGCCGAAGGCGTGATCGAAATGCGCGTGGGTGTAGACGACCGACCACGGCAGCGGCGTGATCTCGCGAACCGCCGCGGCCAGCTCGGCACCTTGGTCGACGTCACCGCGGACGTCGACGACCAGGCAGCGCTCATCGCCCACGACGAGGCCGACGGTCAGGTCCAGCTCCTCGTAACGGCGGGCGTACACGCCGTCCGCGAGTTCGAGCCAAGTCACGAATCCTCCAGAATTCCGTTGCGCAGCACGGGAACCGTGCCGCTGGTGTCTCGCATGGCCGCGAGTTTCACGTCGTTCGCGTGCCCGGCGGCGGCGAGTTCACGTCCTGAAGAACACTCTGTCAGTGCTTCGGCGATGTCGATCGCTTTTGCCGCGGCGGCGGCGAGACGGGCCTCGGCGGACAGGCGGCCGTAGCCGTCCAGCGCCGCGACGATCGCCCCGGCGCCGAGCTGGTCCTCGACGCAGGGCCTGAGTGGCCCGAAAGTCTTGGCCTCGGTGCGCATGTCGATGCCCCAGCGTTCCCCGGCCGGGATGACACCGATCGGCCGTCCGTCCGCGAGTTCTGCTGCGCGGGCGGCGACGGCGGACGCGTTGCGCAGACAGCCCGCCAGCACATGGGCACCGGTCGTGGCGGCGGTGTCGCAGAGCGTGGCGCCATTGGGTGAAGGGAGCGCCAAAAGCGTTCCGGAAGGGATTTCCGTCACAGACGAAGGTCGCAAAGTCCAGTCGCTTTCACCCGCGAGGATGGCGCCGCGCGCTTTCGCGGCCTCTTCGCCGCGACGATCGCGCCAGCGGACGGGCAGCACGCGGCCGCCGCTGCCCAGCACGAGATCCGTTGTGGTGCAGAAGGAAAGCACGTCGACGACGACGAGCACGGCGCAGTCCGCGCCCAAGGCGGCGACACCCTCGGGTCCCCATTCGAGCCTGATGTCCACCCCCACAGCATGCCCGTGGCGGAACGTGATGGCAGACTCCGCGCTGTGCGTGTTTACCTTGGCTCCGACCATGCCGGTTTCGAACTGAAGAACCACCTCGTGGCCCACCTCAAGGAGCAGGGCCACGACGTCGAGGACGTCGGCCCCTTCGTCTACGACGCGGCCGACGACTACCCGGCGTTCTGCATCGAGGCGGCCCGCCGCGTCGTCGCGGACGAGGGCAGCCTCGGCATCGTCGTCGGCGGCTCCGGCAACGGCGAGCAGATCGCGGCCAACAAGGTGAAGGGCGCTCGCGCCGGCCTCGCGTGGAGCGTCGAGACCGCGAAGCTCACCCGCGAGCACAACCACGCCCAGCTGATCGGCGTCGGCGCGCGGATGCACACCACCGAAGAGGCCACGGAGATCGTCGAGGCGTTCCTCGCGACCCCGCCGAGCCCGGACGAGCGCCACGGCCGCCGCGTCCAGCAGATCCTGGACTACGAGAACACCGGCTGGCCGCCGCCGCTTCCCGAGCACTGACATGCCCGAGGGGCACACGCTCCATCGCTTGGCACGTCTGCACAAACGCCGTTTCGCCGGTCACCCGGTCGAGGTGAGCAGCCCGCAAGGGCGGTTCGCCGCCGAAGCGTCCCGTTTGGACGGCCGGGTGCTGGTGAAGGCCGAGGCGTACGGGAAACACCTGTTCCACGACTACGGTCCACACGGGACGGTGCACGTCCATCTCGGCCTCTACGGCACCTTCTCCGACGAGCCGCTGCCCGTTCCCGAGCCCGTCGGGCAGGTGCGGATGCGGCTGGTCGGCCCGACGCATTTCGCCGACCTGCGCGGCCCGACGCGGTGTGAACTCCTGGACACGCCGCAGGTCGACGCGATCAAGGCACGATTGGGCCCGGATCCGCTGCGGCGTGACGCCAAGCCGGACAAGGCGTGGGAGCGGATCTCGCGGTCGAAGACGTCGATCGCGGCCTTGCTGATGGACCAGTCGGTGCTCGCGGGCGTCGGCAACGTGTATCGCGCCGAGGTGCTGTTCCGGCACGGTGTCGCCCCGCTCGTGCCGGGCCGCGCGCTCGATCGCGGGCTGTGGGACGACCTGTGGGCGGATCTCGTGACGCTCATGCGGCACGGTGTCCGGGTGGGCCGGATCGACACGGTCGCGCCGGAACATCTGCCCGAGGTCACCGGCCGCGCGCCGCGGCAGGACCGGCACGGCGGCGAGGTCTACGTCTACCGCCGCGAGGGGATGCCGTGTCTCGTGTGCGGGACGGCGGTGCTGCGGAGCGATCTGGCGGCGCGGAACCTCTTCTGGTGCCCGACCTGCCAGCCCGCCTGAAGGTGTTGCGAACGCCACTTTCGCAACCTTCAACGTTGCGAAAGTGGCGTTCGCAACGTGCCGCGTGGCGCCCCGCAGCAGAACCGCCCACAGACCCGCGACCGACGCAGCGAAGGGGCCCTTCACCGCATCGCATGCGGTGAAGGGCCCCTTCAGCCCGCTTGAGAAGTCCCCGCTTGAGAAGTCCCCGCTTGAGAAGTCCCAGCCTTAGAAGTCGAAACCCCCGCCATCGAAGCCGCCACCATCGAAGCCGCCGCCGTCGAACCCACCGGCGTCCCCGCCCATGTCTCCGCCCGCGTCGCCGCCGGCGTCACCGGCACCGGCACCGGCGTCCTCCTGGCCCGCGTCGTAGCCCGACTCCCAGGCCGACGCGCTCGCGATGCCCGCCATCCCGGAGAACATCGCGCTGAACAGCAGCATCGAACCGAGACCCCAGGCGCCGGCGACGAGCGCGGGCTTCCACCACGGCTCGCTGTACCAGCCCTGCGGCACCGGACGGCCCGCCACACGGCCACCGGGGTAGTAGTGCGGCGTGCGCTGGCTCGGGTCCGGCGAAGCCTCGTAGTGCTCGCCCTCGACGTCGACCGAGCGGTACTCGGTGACCTTGCCCGCCCGATCGCGCTCTTCGCTGCCGGGCAGTTCCGGACCGGGATCCATGCCCATCGCGAGCCGCGCCGCGCGGACGTAATAGAGACCCTCGATGGCGGTCTCGCGCACGAGACGGGCCTGCTCGACGGTCTGCGCCTGCTCCATCTGGGAGCCCGCGGCGGTGAAACGTTCGGACGCGTCCGCCATCGCCTGCTGGGAGGCGGTGTCCGTGCCGGTGAGGTTCATGACCTGACCGCCCAGTCGTTCGACGAGGCGCCGTGCGTCCGCCTTCGCGTCGTCCAGCTGGCGCTTCTTGGCCGCCGCCTGGGATTTCGCGAAGTAGATGCCGCCGCCGACCACGACGGCGAGGAGCACGATCAGGAAGATCGCGGTGCCCATGGGTTCAACTCCAGGAATCGTTCGGCCTTTGACCGATCAACGCGGCGAACCCGCCGGGGGTTCCCCGCGCGCACTGGCGGGTGAAACTAGAACACGTTATAGTTCGGCTCCATGAAGTTCACCCTGTCGATCGCGATGAATCCGCTCGATCAGCTGGGCGAGCTCGCCCGGGCCGCCGAAGAGGCGGGTTTCTCCTCGATCGCGCTCCCGGATTCCCTGTTCTATTCCGAAACGGTCTCGGCCGACTATCCGTACACGCCCGACGGCAGCCGCTTCTGGACCGAGGAGACGCCCTGGGCCGATCCGCTGGTCGCGGCCGCCTCGATGGGCGCGGTCACCGAACGGCTCACCTTCTACACCTCCGTGCTCAAACTCGGCTCCCGCAACCCGGTCCTGCTCGCCCGCCAGGTCAACTCGGTCGCGGCGCTGACCGGCGGCCGTTTCGGGCTCGGGCTCGGCGTCGGCTGGTCACCGGAGGAGTTCCGCTGGTGCGGCGCGCCGTACGAGAAGCGTGGCAAGCGCGTCGACGAGGCCATCGAGGTGCTGCGCCTGATCCTCGACGGCGGGATGGTCGAGTTCCACGGCGAGTTCTTCGACTTCGACAAGCTCCGCATGAGCCCGACACCGCCGTCGCGGGTGCCGTTCTACATCGGCGGCCACACCGACGTCGCGCTGCGCCGGGCCGCCCGCGTCGCCGACGGCTGGTCTTCGGCGATGATGAAATTCGACGACCTCCGTGACACGATCGCCAAGCTGCGCGGGCTGCTGGCCGACCAGGGCCGCGCCGAAGATCCCTTCGAGTACCAGGCCGTCTGCATCGACAAGTTCGGTCTGGACGGCTATCGCGAGCAGGGCGACATCGGCGTCACCGACATCATCACCATGCCGTGGGTGTTCGACGGCCTCGGTTTCGACGCCGAGGTCGGCCCGAAGCTCGATTCCATCAAGAAGTTCGGCGACGAGATCATCGCGAAGATCGGAGACTGAACCATGGGTGTCGACGTCTGCTGGGATCCGGCCACCGAGCAGCCGCCCGCGCGGCAGGCCGCGTTCCGCTCGATGACCGCCGCCACCGCCGGGGACAAGGCCGCCTGGCTCGCCCTGTTCGCCGGGGACGCCGTCGTCGAAGACCCCGTCGGCCCGTCGATGTTCGACGAGGAGGGCAAGGGCCATCACGGCCAGGACGGGATCAGCGCCTTCTGGGACAAGACGATCGCGAACGTCGAGCGCTTCCAGTTCACCATCCGCGATTCCCACGCGGCCGGCGACGAGGTCGCGAACGTCGGCACGATCACGACGTATCTGCCCGGCGGCTACCGCGTCGACACCGACGGCGTGTTCGTCTACCGGGTGCGCGAGGACGGGCTGATCGTGTCGATGCGCGCGTTCTGGGAGACCGAGCGCGCCATGGCCACCGCCCGCAAGGCCGAGGACTAGCCGAGCCGCTCCGCGCGCCGCGTCAGATACTGCTTCTCCGGTTCGCTCGCGGTCCTGCCAGCGGCCCGAAGGTAGGCATCGCGCGCGGCGCCGGTGTCCCCGGCCAGTTCCAGCAGGTGCCCGCGGACGGAATCGAGCCGGTGCGTCTGGCTCATCCGGCTGTCGTCGTCGAGCGTGGCCAGCAGTTCCAGGCCCGCTTCGGGCCCGTTGACCTCGGCGACCGCGACGGCGCGGTTGAGCGTGACGACGGGCCCGGGCGAGACCTTTTCGAGGACGTCGTAGAGCGCGAGGATCTGGGGCCAGTCCGTGTCGGCCGCCGTGGCCGCCTCGGAGTGCACGGCGGCGATCGCGGCCTGCACCTGGTACGGCCCGACCGGGCCCGCCTCCAGCGCCTCGCTCACCAGCGAAACCCCTTCGGCGATCGTTTCCGCGTTCCAGCGCGTGCGGTCCTGTTCGGCGAGCGGGACGAGCGAGCCGTCGTCGCCGGCGCGGGCGGCCCGGCGGGCGTCGGTCAGCAGCATGAGCGCGAGCAGCCCGGTGACCTCGTCCTCGTCGGGCATGAGCCGCCGGAGGAGCCGGGTCAGCCGGATCGCCTCTGCGGTCAGGTCGGCGCGGTGCAGGTCGGGGCCGCCGCTGGTCGTGTAGCCCTCGTTGAAGATCAGGTACAGCACCTGGAGGACGACGCGGAGCCGTTCGCCGAGTTCCGCGGACGGCGGCAGGACGAACTCGGCGCCCGCCTTCTTGATGGTCTGTTTCGCGCGGCTGATCCGCTGGGCGAGGGTCGATTCCGGGACGAGGAACGCGTTCGCGATCTCGCCCGTGGTCAGCCCGCCGACGGCGCGCAGGGTGAGCGCGAGTTGCGACGGCGCGGACAAAGACGGGTGACAGCATAGGAAAAGGACGGTGAGCGTGTCGTCCGAATCGGACACAGTGGCCGGAGTCGGGTCCATCAGCGCGTCGTTCTCTTCGCGCCGTCGCCGTGCGCTTTCGCTGCGCCACTCGTCGACCAGCCGCCGTGACGCGACCGTCGCGAGCCAGGACTTCGGGCTGTCCGGGACGCCCTGCTCCGGCCATTGCTGCGCGGCCGAGAGCAGGGCTTCCTGGACGGCGTCCTCACAGGCGTCGAACTGCCCGTGCTTGCGCACCAGCAACCCGATGACCTGCGGGGCCAGCTCCCTCAGGAGCGCTTCCACCTGACGATCGGTCTTCACGCCGCCAGTCTTACCACTTCGGTCGTCAGGCGACGGGGGAGTAGTGCGAAGCGTCGCCTTCGAGGGATTCGCTGTGCACCCCGTCGATCCCCACCGGGACGTCGCCCGCCACGGTCACCCGGTTCAGGCGGCGGGGCAGGTCGTCGTAGTTGTCGACGGCGTAGTGCTGGGTGATGCGGTTGTCGAACAGCACCAGCTGATTCGGCTCCCAGCTCACCCGGACGACGTTCTCCGGCCGGGTCACGTAGGACTGCAGCAGCCGCAGGATGTCCCGCGACTCGCCCTTGGACAGCCCGATGATCCGCTGAGCGAACCCGCCGATGTACAGCCCGCGTTCCCCTGTCACCGGATGCACTCGCACCACCGGGTGAACCGTGCGGAACTTTTGCGAGACGAACACCTTCCGGCGTTCCTGCTCCGCTTCGTCGAGGGTTTCCGGCGCTTTCGCGTAGTCGTAGTCGTTGGTGTGCTCGGCGCGCAGCGTGTCCGCGAACGCCCGGAGCGGCTCCGGCAGATCCCGGTACGCGGCGGCCGAGTTGGCGATCAGCGTCTCACCGCCGTACGGAGGGACGACCAGGCTGCGCAGCGTGCTGGCCTTCGGCGGGTTGAGCACGAAGGTGACGTCGGTGTGCCACTGGTTCGCGCGGCCCTGCTCGCTGTCGACCGGCAGGATGGCGGGCTCGCCGTCCACCGAGGGGACGGTCGGATGCGCCTTGGTCAGCTCGCCGAAGTGCTCGGCGAACCGCTGCTGGCCCGCGTCGTCGAGGTCGACATCACGGAAGACGAGCGCCTTGTGCTCGTGCAGGGCCTCGGTGACGAACGCGACGGTCGCGGCGTCGAGTTCCTTGGCCGGGTCGACCCCGACGACCTGCGCGCCGATCCTGCCGGTGATCTTGCGGACCTCGACCTGGGTGTTGAGGGCGGTCATGCGGCGTGCTCCTTTACTCGGGTGCGGGTGACAGGGCGGGCGAGGCCGTAGTGGCCCCGCAGGGTCGTGGCGGTGTACTCGGTGCGGAACAGGCCGCGTCGCTGGAGTTCCGGGACGACGAGGTCGACGAAGTCCTCAAGGCCGCCCGGCAGCGTGGGCGGCATGACGTTGAAACCGTCCGCGGCGCCTTCGGTGAACCAGTGCTCCAATTGGTCGGCTACTTGCGTGGCGGTTCCGGCGAAGACGCGGTGTCCCCGGCCGCCCGCCAGTCGCTCGATCAGCTGACGGATGGTGAGGTTCTCGCGCCGCGCCAGGCCCGTGACCAGCTCGAACCGGCTCTGGGCGCCCTCGGTGAACGTGCCGACGTCGGGCAGCGGACCGTCGAGCGGGTACGGCGTCAGGTCGTGGTCGAGCATGTTCGACAGCTGCCGCACGCCGTACGCGGGCGTGATGAGGGCGTTGAGTTCGGCCTCGCGTTCCTTCGCTTCGGCCTCGGTGCGCCCCAGGATCGGGCTGATCCCCGGCAGGATCTTGATCTCCTCCGGCGAGCGGCCGTACTTCGCGAGCCGTCCCTTGACGTCGTCGTAGAAAGCCTTGCCCTCGGCGAAGGTCTGCTGCGCGGTGAACACCGCCTCGGCGAACCGGGCCGCGTACTCCTTGCCCGTCTTCGACGAACCGGCCTGGACGAGCAACGGATGACCCTGCACCGGACGCGGGATGTTCAGCGGGCCGCGCACCTGGAAATGCGGGCCGTCGTGGTCGATCGGCTGGATACGGTCGGTGTCGGCGTAGACGCCGCTCGCCTTGTCGATCACCGCCGCGTCGTCGTCCCAGCTGTCCCAGAGCTTCTTGGCGACTTCGACGAACTCGGTGGCGCGTTCGTAGCGCAGCGCGTGTGCCGGGCGGGCGTCGCGGTTGAAGTTGCGGGCCTCGTCCTCGCCCGCCGACGTCACGATGTTCCAGCCCGCGCGCCCGCCGCTGAGGTGGTCGAGCGACGCGAATTTCCGTGCCAGGTGGTACGGCTCGTTGTAGGTGGTCGACGCGGTGGCGATCAGCCCGATGTGCTCGGTCGCCCCGGCCAGCGCGGAAAGCAACGTCAGCGGCTCGAACAGGGTGTGGGAGTTGTAGCGGACGTTGCCCCACAAGGCGACACCGTCGGCGAGGAACAGCGAATCCAGCTTGCCGCGCTCCGCCGTGCGCGCGATGTCGACGTAGTGCTTCAGCGTCGCGGCGCGGTGCGGATCCGTGCTCGGATGCCGCCACGCCGCCTCGTGATGACCGTTCGGCATCACGAACGCGTTGAGGTGTAAGTGCTTCACGCCTTCTCCTTGACACGCCAGGTGGAGAACCGCCGCTCCAGTGCGACGAAGCCCGCGTTGATGGCCAGGCCCAGCACCGAAACCGTGATGATCGCGGCGTACATCTGCTGGATCTGGAAGTTGACCTGCGAGTTGTTGATCAGATAGCCGAGCCCGGCCTTGGCGCCGACCATTTCGGCGGCGATCAGGATGAGGATCGAGTACGCCGCCGCCATCCGGATGCCGGTGAAGATGGTCGGCACCGCCGACGGCAGGATCACCTTGCGGAACAGGCTCGGGCTCGACAGCCCGAGCGAGCGCGCCGCCTTGACCAGCAAGGGATCCACGGTGTTCACCCCGGCGATCGTGTTGAGCAGCACCGGCCAGACGCAGGCGTAGACGATCAGCGCGATCTTGGACACTTCGCCGATGCCGAGCAGCAGCGTGAACACCGGCAGCAGGGCGAGCGCGGCGGTGTTGCGGGCCAGTTCCAGCAACGGGTTCAGGAACTCGGCGAGCGGCCGGTACCAGGCGATCAGCAGCCCGAGCGGCACCGAGACGGCCACCGCGATGACGAATCCGGCGGCGGACCGGCCGAGGCTTGCCAGCAGATGGTCGGCCAGCTGCCCGTTGAGGATCAGCTCCCAGAGCGCGGCGAGGTCTTCCGACAGCGGCGGCAGGAAGGTCCTCGTGCCTTCGTCGAGCAGGTACCGGGGAGCGAGCTCCCATACGGCGAGGAAGAGCAGGATCGCCGCCGAACTGCGGAAAGCCTTGCGCAGCGGGTTCTTCCTACGGGGCTTCTCGGCGGCCTTCGGTCCAGTGTGGACTTTCGGCGCTTCGAGTGTCGCGGTCATGCGGCCCTCCGGATCTCGTCGTGCAGCAGTTCCCACAGCCGATGGCGATGGGCCACGAACGCGGGTGCCGAGCGCAGGTCGTCGTTCGAGCGGTCGCCGAGGTCGATGTCGACGACGTCCTTGAGCCTGCCCGGCCGGGACGTGAGCACCGCGACCTTCTGTCCTAAATAGACGGCTTCCTCGATGCTGTGGGTGATGAAGACGATGGTCTTGCCGGTGCGTTTCCAGATCCGGCGCAGCTCCTCTTGCAGGAGTTCGCGGGTCTGGGAGTCCAGCGCGGCGTACGGCTCGTCCATCAGCAGCACGTCCGGGTCGTACGCGAGGCTCCTCGCGATCGCGACACGTTGTTTCATGCCACCGGAAAGCTGATGGGGGAGGTGGTCTTCGAAGCCGGAAAGCCCGACCAGGTCGAGGAATTCCCTGGCCCTGTCCGCGCGCTGCCGCTTGGTCAGCGTGCCGCCCTCGAGGCCGAACTCGACGTTGGCGCGTGCGGTACGCCACGGGAACAGCGCGTACTGCTGGAACACCACCCCGCGGTCCAGTCCCGGCCCGGTGACGGGTTTCCCGTCGATCAGGACCTCGCCGGAAGTGGGTTTCGCGAGCCCGCCGAGCAGATCGAGCAGCGTGGACTTGCCGGAACCGCTCGGTCCGACCAGGGAGAGGAACGTGCCGTCCTCGATGTCGAGAGAGATGTCGTCCAGCGCGGTCAGCGTGTCGAAGACCTTGGTGACCGAGCGGAGGCTGATCTTGGTGGTCACGCGCCACCGCCTTCACGGTACGGGTTGAATTCGTTGGTATAGATCTTCTTCAGGTCGACCTGGTCGTTCTTGATGAACCCGGACTGCTTGAGCCAGTCCGTCCAGAGGGTGTAGTCGTTGTCGGAGATCAGCCCGCCCTTGGTGACGCCGGTGCTCTTCCAGTACTTGAGCGTTTCGGTGTTCTCGTTGCGGCCGCGGTTCTGGATGATCTTGGTGAATCGCGCGATGACCTCCTCGCGTGGTGTGGTGCGGGCCCATTCGATCGCCTTGGCCACGCCGGTGACGAAGGTCTTCGTGGTCTCCGGGTACTTCTTGATGAAATCGGTCCGCAGCACGTACGGCCCGCCGTTGTAGGGGCCGAACGCCTCGACGTCCTTCACGATGGGTCGCACGCCGCCGCCCGCGACGGCGCGGTCCTGGAGGACGCCGTTGAGCGCGGCGACGTCGATCTGGCCGTTGCGCAGGGCCTGTTCGGTGTTGATCGGCGGCAGGACGACGAGTTGCACCTGGTCGATTTCGGCGTCGGTGAGGCCGTTGCGCTTGAGCCAGGTGTCGAGGGCGGCCTCCAGGTTCGCGCCGACGGTGTTGACGCCGACCTTCTTGCCGATGAGGTCGCGCGCCGTACGGATGGGGCTGTCTTCCTTGACGTAGAAACCCAAGAAGGTCTTCTCGTCGGAGCCGTAGTAGTTGACGACGGCCTTGATCGGGGCGCCGGCGTCGACGAGTTTGGCGACCGCGCCGGTGAAGGCGCCGCCGAAGTCGGTCTGGTCGGTCGCGGCGGACTGGATGTCCTGCGGGCCGCTGATCGTGTTGCCGACCCATTTCAGTTTGACCGGGCCGAAATACCCGAGGTCCTCGGCGAGTTCGGGGAAGGTGACGTTGTTCGCCGACCCCTGGTAGCGGAGTTCGAGTTTCTCCGGCTGCCCGGCCACGCCCGCCGGGGTCGCGGAGGCGCCGCAGCCCGACAGCGCCAATCCGGCGAGGAGCGCGGCGATCAAGGGCACTGGTTTCTTCACGGTGGGCTCTTTCGTTCGGGTATGCGTCGTTGAAGAAGATTCTTCGCAGGCCCGGCGGCGAGCGTCAATTTTGCGATTTAGTGAAGTAACTCAGGATGCGTTGGCGAGCTTCGTGAAAAGCGGATCTTCGTAGAGGGCGTTCAGCATGACCGCGCCGCCCGCCGTCGCCAGCTCTGTACCCGGAAAGCTCGATGCCACAACGTTTTTCGTGGCGTCCTGGCAGACCCAGGATCGCTGGGAGACCTCGTCCCGGATCGTGGAAAGGCAGCCGTCGACGTCGCGTACACTCTGGTCGAGCACGATGAGGATTTCCGGATTCAGCACGTCGAAGAGCAAGGCGGCGGCCTGTCCGATGATTCTCGCGCGTTCCTGGAAAAGGGCGACGGCGCTCTTGTTTCCCGACGCCGCCAAATGGAGCACATCGGCGAAGATCGGTTTTTCGATGATATGTGCTTCGACGGCCTTGCGGGCGACCGTGCGCTCGGAAACAGTGGCTTCGAGACAGCCGGATCGCCCGCAACGGCACGGTTCCTCGCTGTCGTCGACCCGTAAATGCGCGACGGCGCCCGCCGCCGATCTCGGTCCATGATGGACGGTGTCCCCGGTCGCGAAGGCGGCGTCGACCACGTTGCCGGTGAACAACTGCACCACACTGTGACGCGCTCTCGGTTGCCCCAGCAGGCGTTCGGCGTGGATGAGCGCCCGCGAATGCCCGTCGACCCGGACGTCGAGACCGGTGACCTCGGTGAGCAGATCGCGCAACGGGACCCCGTGCCAGCCGAGCAGACCGTGCTCCACCACCGTCCCCGAAGACTCGTCGACCCAGCCGCCGGTCGCCACCCCCAACCCCAGCGGCGTCCGCTCCGGCGCGTGGCCGACGAGGAGGTCGTCGAGCAGCTCCGCGATCTGCGCGACCTGCACCGCGGGCTCGGCGCCGTGATGCGGGATTTCGTGCTGCGCCAGCACTTTCCCGCGCAGATCGAGCAGCCCGACGGTGAGCTGCTCGACCGCGACATGCGCCCCGCACACCACGAACCGTTCCGTGTCGAGGTCCACCGGCACGAACGGCCTGCCGACCGCGCCGGCGACCTCGGGCAGCTCGATGAGGAATCCGCGGCGCATCAGCTCCGCCACATGGCCTGTGACGGCCGCGGCACTCAGCCCGGTGCGGCGCGCGATGGTGCTGCGCGCTATCGCCCCTTCGTCCAGCACCACGCGGAGCACCGCGCTGGCACTGGCGCTCCGCCTGCCGGTCACGGTGCCGATGTTCGCAAGCGGGTGGCGGCGGGCCTAGGGCTCTCACGATCCGGGAGCCGGTCAGGTGGTCAGTTCGCGGAAGAACTTGGCGCTGCGTTCGCAGCGGTCCTCGTACCCGCGCGCCCGGTAGAAGGCGTGCGCGCCGGTCCTGCGGCGGGAGCTGCTGACCTCCATGGCGCCGCAGCCCCACCGCAGCGCCTGCTCTTCGGCGGCGGTGATCAGTGCGCGGCCGACCCCGGTACCGCGCTGGGTTTCGTCCACCACCAGGGCCACGATCCGTCCCACGGCGCCTTCCCGCTCGAGCAGCGGGATCGCGACCACCGCGATGACCCCGACCACGGTTCCGCCGGACTCGGCGACGAACGCGGCACCTTCGGGATGGCGGGCCCAGCGTTCGAGCCGGCCGCGCACGTCGGTCTCTGTGTTGTCGGGGTAGCCGAGCTCGGCGAGGAGGGTGGTCACGGCAGGGGCGTCGGCGGCGGTGGCGTGGCGGATCTCCATGATCGCCATCCTGCCCGGACTTGCGGCCGCTGACTCGGAGTGGGGTGTGTGGAAACAGGGACGCTGAGTGTCCCTATTTCCACACACCCGTCGTGATCGGTCCGGTCACGCCGGGACCGTGTGGATTTCGGGTCATCCAACGCACCAAAATCCACACGGTCGATGTCGCCGGTGCGCCGTGCGCGGAGGCCGTGCTTTACCCGAGGTGCGACGAACTCGCCGAAGCGCTAGGTCCCTACGCCGTCTGGTCCGGGGCCGTGTTGGCCAAGACCTCGCAGTCGCAATACCCGCCGGCGTCCCCGAGAGCCTCCCGGAGCGTCGGCCAGTCCATACCCCGCTCCGACGCCCACACCTCGGTCAGCCGGAGGCTGTGGTCACAGCCTTCAGCGCCAAGTCGCTCATCCAGCCAGTCGTACAACGCGTCCAGCTCGGCACGATCAAGCCCCAGCGCATTCCAGGCGGCGGCACGCTGCTGCTCCTTGTACGCGTTGCGCAACGCCTTGCGCCGCGCCGCCTCACCCGAGTCCACGAACCCAGTGTGCAACACACCTGATCAACGTTGGAACAGGCCTTGGGCCGCGTGCTGCTCGGAGGCGAGGCGGCAGGTGAAATCCTCGCTCCGCCGCTCCGAACGAGGTGTTCATGCAGGTCCAAGACCTTGAGTCGGGCTGACAGGATTTGAACCTGCGACCCTCCGCTCCCAAAGCGGATGCGCTACCAAACTGCGCCACAGCCCGTGACTTCCCCGATCTCCCGGGGGGTGTGCGCACAGCCTAGCGGGTCACGCTAAGCTGTTTTCGCACCCGGTACTCCGGGGGCACGCGGGTGTAGCTCAATGGTAGAGCCCTAGTCTTCCAAACTAGCTACGCGGGTTCGATTCCCGTCACCCGCTCCACAGCTCCACATCCGAACCCGTAGGCCTTCTGGCCTGCGGGTTCTTTCGTTCCTGGGGCGAGAGTCCGCACGTCCTGAAGGCCCCCTTTGAGACATCCAACGTCTCAAAGGGGGCCTTCAGGACAAGCGCCAGCAGGGACCAACGCCTCAGTCCGACTCGGCGGGTGCCACGGCTTGCGAGAGCCCGCTGGAAGCGGCATCCGCCTCCAGATGCGCCGCGATCAGGTCCAGCAGCTTGTCCGTGTCGACCGGCTTGGTCACGTAGTCGTCGGCTCCCGAAGCGAGCGTCCGCGCCTTGTCCTCCGCGGTCGCCTTCGCGGTGACGGCGATCACGGGCAGGTCTTCGTGCGCGGCCTCGGCACGGATGGCGGTGATCGTGGCGTTGCCGTCCAGTTCGGGCATCATCACGTCCATCAGGACGAGCGCGGTGTCCTCGTGCCGCTCCAGCGCCCGGATGCCGGCGACGCCGGTCTCGGCGTAGATGACCTCCAGGCCGTTGCGCTCCAGCACGGCGGCCAGCGCGAAGACGTTGCGCAGGTCGTCGTCGACGATCAGGATCTTCTCCCCGTGGAACCGCTGCGCCGGGGTCACCGGGATCACCTGCGGGACGGCCATGATCAGCGGGACACCGCTCGCCGCGGCGGTGGTCGGCACCACCAGGTTCGACGCGCTCACCGGCAGGTACAGGGTGAAGGTGCTGCCCTTGCCGGGCTCGCTGCGGACGCGCAGTTCGCCGCCGAGCAGTTCGGTCAGCTGCTGGCTGATCGACAGGCCCAGCCCGGTGCCGCCGTACTTGCGGCTGGTGGTGCCGTCCGCCTGGCGGAACGCGTCGAAGATGATCGCGAGTTTGTCCGGCGCGATCCCGATCCCGGTGTCCTCGACGGCGAACGCGAGGACGCCGGGGGCGTTGCGGAGCGAGTCGGCTTCGACCTCGCCCGGGTCGGCCATCCGGATGTGCAGGCGCACGCCGCCCTCGTCGGTGAACTTCGCCGCGTTGGACAGCAGGTTCCGCAGCACCTGCTGCACGCGGTGTTCGTCGGTGTGGATCGACGACGGCACCGGCGGGTCGATCAGGACGGCGAACTCCAGGCCCTTGTCCGAAGTGAGCGGACGGCAGATCGATTCGACGTACTCGACCAGTTCGGGCAGCGTGACGTCGGACATCTGCAGGTCCAGGTGACCGGCTTCGACCTTGGCCATGTCGAGGATGTCGTTGATCAGCTGCTGCAGGTCGCTGCCCGCCGAGTAGATCGTCCGCGCGAACTGGATCTGCTTCTCCGACAGGTTCCCGTCCGGGTTCTCCGAGAGCAGTTTCGCGAGGATCAGCGCGCTGTTGAGCGGAGTCCGCAGTTCGTGCGACATGTTCGCCATGAACTCGGACTTGTACTGCGACGCCATGGTCAGCTGCCCGGCCCGCTCTTCGAGCTCCTGCCGCGCCTGTTCGATCTCGCTGTTCTTGACCTCGATGTCGCGGTTCTGCTGCGCGAGCAGTGCCGCCTTCTCCGCCAGATCCGTGTTGGACCGGCGCAGTTCCCGTTGCTGTGCCTGCAACTGCTCGGACCGCGCGCGCAGTTCCTGTGCCAGACGCTGGGATTCGGTCAGCAGCGCCTCGGTGCGCGAGTTCGACTGGATGGTGCTGACGTTGACCGCGATGGTCTCCTTCAGCTGCTCCAGCAGGTCGATGTGGACGGTGCTGAAGGCGTTGATGGTCGCCAGTTCCAGCACGCCGAGCACCTCGCCCTGGAACAGCACCGGCAGCACGATCACGTTCACCGGGGCGGCCGAACCCAGCCCGGACGAGATGAGCGCGTACTCCGGCGGGGCTTCGTGGACCAGTATCGTGCGCCGGTCGACGGCGGCCTGCCCGATGAGCGATTCGCCGGGGGAGAACCGCAGCCCGGTCTGGGATTTCGCCAGCCCGTAGGTCGCGATGCTCTCCAGGACCACCTCTTCCTGCTCGTCTTCGCGGGCGAGGAAGAACGCGCCCTGCTGCGCGGACACGAGCGGGGTCAGCTCGGACAGGATCAGCGACGCCACCGACGCGAGGTCCCGGTGCCCCTGCATCAGCGCGGACAGCCTGGCCAGGTTGGTCTTGAGCCAGTCCTGCTCGCGGTTCGCCCGGGTGGTCTCCTTCAGGTTCGCGATCATCTGGTTGATGTTGTCCTTGAGCTCGGCCACCTCCCCGGACGCGTCGACGGTGATGTGCCGGGTCAGATCGCCCGCGGTCACCGCGGTGGCCACCTGCGCGATCGCCCGCACCTGGGTGGTCAGGTTGCCGGCCAGCTGGTTCACGCTTTCGGTCAGCCGCGACCACGTGCCCGCGACGCCGGGGACCTCCGCCTGACCGCCGAGGGTGCCGTCGGTGCCGACCTCCCGGGCGACACGCGTGACTTCGGACGCGAAGGCCGAGAGCTGGTCGACCATCGTGTTGATGGTGGTCTTGAGTTCGAGGATCTCGCCGCGCGCGTCGATGTCGATCTTCTTCGACAGATCGCCCTGCGCCACCGCGGTGGTCACCGTCGCGATACTCCGCACCTGGCCGGTCAGGTTGTCGGCCATGACGTTCACGTTGTCCGTCAACGCCTTCCACGTGCCCGCCACGTTCGGCACGCGGGCCTGGCCGCCGAGGATGCCTTCCGTACCGACCTCGCGGGCGACGCGGGTGACCTCGTCGGCGAACGCGCGCAGCGTCTCGACCATGCTGTTGATCGTCTCGGCGAGGACCGCGACCTCGCCCTGCGCGTCGATCGAGATCTTCTTCGACAGGTCGCCGTTCGCCACCGCCGTCGTCACCGTCGCGATGCTCCGCACCTGGTCGGTGAGGTTGGTGGCCATGACGTTGACGTTGTCGGTGAGGTCCTTCCAGGTGCCGGCGACGCCGCGCACCTGCGCCTGCCCGCCGAGCTTGCCCTCGGTGCCGACCTCGCGCGACACCCGGGTGACTTCGTCGGCGAACGCCGACAGCTGGTCGACCATGATGTTGACGGTGTTCTTGAGCTCCAGGATCTCGCCGCGTGCGTCGACGATGATCTTCTGCGTCAGGTCGCCCTTCGCGACGGCGGTGGTCACCTGGGCGATGTTCCGGACCTGGTCGGTCAGGTTCTTCGCCATGAAGTTGACGTTGTCGGTGAGGTCCTTCCACGTCCCGGCCACGCCGGGCACCTGCGCCTGGCCGCCGAGCCGCCCGTCGCTGCCGACCTCGCGGGCGACCCGGGTGACCTCGTCCGCGAAGGCGGAAAGCTGATCCACCATCGTGTTCAGCGTGTTCTTGAGTTCGAGGATCTCGCCCTTGGCGTCGACGGCGATCTTCTGCGACAGGTCGCCCTTCGCCACCGCGGTCGCCACCTGGGCGATGTTGCGCACCTGCGCGGTGAGGTTGTTCGCCATGAAGTTGACCGACCCGGTGAGGTCGCGCCACGTCCCGGCGACCCCCGGCACCTGCGCCTGGCCGCCGAGCTGACCTTCCGTGCCGACCTCACGCGCGACTCGCGTGACTTCGTCGGCGAACGACGAGAGCTGGTCGACCATCGTGTTGACGGTCGTCTTGAGCTCCAGGATCTCGCCGCGCGCGTCGACCGTGATCTTCTGCGTCAGGTCGCCCTTCGCCACCGCGGTGGTGACCTGGGCGATGTTGCGGACCTGGTCGGTGAGGTTGTCCGCCATCTGGTTCACCGAGTCGGTGAGCCCGCGCCAGGTGCCCGCCACGCCCGGCACGGTCGCCTGGCCGCCGAGCCGGCCTTCGCTGCCGACCTCCCGCGCCACCCGCGTGACCTCGTCCGCGAACGAGGACAGCTGGTCGACCATGGTGTTCAGGGTGTTCTTGAGTTCGAGGATCTCGCCCTTGGCGTCGACGTTGATCTTCTGCGACAGGTCGCCCTGCGCGACCGCGGTGGCCACCTGGGCGATGTTGCGGACCTGGTCGGTCAGGTTGTCCGCCATCAGGTTCACCGAGTCGGTGAGGTCGCGCCACGTGCCCGCGGCGCCGGGGACCTGCGCCTGGCCGCCGAGCCGGCCTTCGCTACCCACCTCGCGGGAAACCCGGGTCACCTCGTCGGCGAACGACGAGAGCTGGTCGACCATGATGTTGACGGTGTTCTTGAGCTCCAGGATCTCGCCGCGCGCGTCGACGTTGATCTTCTGGGTCAGATCGCCCCGCGCCACCGCCGTGGTGACCTGGGCGATGTTGCGCACCTGGTCGGTCAGGTTGCTGGCCATGACGTTGACGTTGTCGGTGAGATCACGCCAGGTGCCCGCCACGCCGGGGACCTCGGCCTGGCCGCCGAGCCGTCCTTCGGTGGCGATCTCCCGGGCCACTCTGGTGACCTCGGTCGCGAACCGCGACAGCTGCTTGATCAGGCCGTTGACCGTCTTCGCGACCTCGGCGAACTGACCCTGCAACGGCCGCCCGCCGACCTCCAGTGGCATCGGCTCGGACAGATCGCCCTCGGCGACCGCGCCGAGGACCCGGTTGAGCTCGGCCGTGGGCCTGCTCACGTCCTCGATCAGGCCGTTGACGACGTCGACCGCGGTGGCCCAGCCGCCGGGGCCGATCTCGGCCGCCACCCGTTCGGTCAGCCTGCCTTCCTTGCCGACCGCCTCGCGGACGCGCAGGAGCTCGGTCACCAGTCGCTGGTTCCGTTCGGCGATGTCGTTGAAGGCGCCCGCGAGCTGGGCCGCGAGCCCGTCGCCGTGCGCCACGAGCCGCCGCCGGAAGTTGCCGTCCCCGAGGTCACGAGCCGCCGTGAGCAGGCGTTCCAGGGTGGCTTCGTCCACCTGGCCGCCACCACCTTCCACGGGGATCCGGTCCCTTTGGGAGTGCTGTGTCATCTGTGTCGACCCTCTCCACCACGCATGCCAAGCCATGGTCGTCGCATCAGCGTGCCATGATTCGACCTACACTTCGAGCCAGTCCGCCCGCTCACACTGCGCTACCCGCAAGGCAGGAGGAGGTCCGGGAATGGTGTCACGGCCCGCCCCGGCCTCGACGTCGCTCCCCTCGGAGTCGTCGCCCCCGACGAGTGAGGGAGCCCTGCCCGAATCCGGGCGGTTCTGGCGCGAGCTGCTGGAAGACGTCCGTGACGCGGTGCTCGTGCAGGACGTCGGCGGCGCGCTGCGGTGGTCGAATCCCGCCGCCCGCGAGCTGTTCGGCGGCGGCCGCCCGATACTGACCGCCGAAGGCCCCGACGTCGGGCATGTCGAGCACACCGGCCGCCGGTTCCCGGCCCGGATCCGGACGTTGCCCGGCGGCTGGCACGCGTGGACGGTGACCTCCGCGGTCGCGGCCGACGGCCCGCGCGTGGACGGTTTCCTCGCCGCTTCGGCGCCCAGGCTCGCTTCCGCGCGGGGACGGCACGGGACGGCGAAGGCGATCGCCGAGCTCGCCGCGGCCGAGCTCGCCGACTGTGTCTTCGTGCTGCTGCCGACCACTCGCGGCCGGTGGGAGTGGTGGAGCTGCGATCACCGCACCACCCACGGCCACGGCCGGATCAGGCGGGTTCCCGCCCAGCTGGCGCCGGTGCTCGCCGGCACCTTCGCCTCCACGGACGAACTCGAAGCCAAGGCGGTCCCGGAGGAGGAGATCGCGACGCTGCCCGCGATCGTCGCGGAACGGCTCGCCGTCCATTCGTCGGTGACGGTCGTCTCACTGGGCTTCGACGGCGGATCCGGGGTCACCGGCGCGGTGGTGCTGGGCAGGCGCGGCGCGCCCGCTTTCGGCGAGGACCACTCCCGGGCGGTGACCGAGTTCGCCCGCGCCGCCGGGACGGCGCTGGCGAACGCGCACCGCTACGCCCGCCAGGAGGAGGCCACTCGCGGCCTGGAGACCACGCTGCGCCCGACGCCGCCCCCGGACGTCCACGGCGCCAGATTCGACGTCTGGTACGAGCCCTCGGGTGGCCTGCTCGACGTCGGCGGCGACTTCTACGACGTCCTGCCTCGGGAAGGCGGCGGCGCGATGTTCGTCCTCGGCGACGTCTGCGGCAAGGGGGCCGAGGCCGCGGCGCTCACCGGCCGGGTCCGCCAGACCCTCGCCGCGCTCGACCTCGTCGAGCACGACAACACGACGTTGCTGAGCCTGCTGAACTCCCTGCTCATCACCGGCGGCAGCGGCCGGTTCGCCACGCTGGTGCTCGGTTCGGTGCTGGCGGGCGAAGACGGTCTCGGCGTCACCTTGGCCTCCGGCGGGCACCCCGCGCCGCTGGTGGTGCGCCGTCGCGGCGGGGTCGACGAGATCACCCTGCCCGGCACCCTGGTCGGGATCTCCCCGCAGGCCCGGTTCGCCGAGACGGCCATCCGGCTGGCCGAGGGCGACGTCTGCCTGCTCTACACCGACGGGATCACCGAAGCGCGCCACCACGAACGGCCGTCGGACCTGTTCGGGGACGAGCGGCTGCGTGAACTCCTGGCCGGCTGCCAGGGGATGTCCGGCCGCGAGGTGGTCGCCCGGGTGCGCTCCGCGGTGCGGGAATGGCTCGGTAGCGGGACGCACGACGACATCGCCGTCCTCGCCATCGAAGCCTCACGACCCGTTCAGTAGCCGCACCACCGCCCGCTCCACGATGTCGCGGGCCGCGTTCGGATCGGCCGTCTTCTCCGCTTTCCGCGCCGCGCGCGCGATGGTCCGGTCCTCGTGGTAGGCGGTGACCACGCGAGGGTCCACATAGGACCGCCGCGCGACGGCGGGCGTGTTGCCGAGCCCCTCGGCGACCTCGGTCATCACCGTTTTCTCCGCGCGTTTCAAACCGCGCCGGCTGGCCGGTTTGTCCAGGCCCGCGAAGGCCGAAGCGGCCAGGACGGTGGCGTTCCAGGTGCGCAGGTCCTTGGCGGTGAAACCGTCGCCGACGATTTCCCGGAGCCGGTCGTTGATGTCGTCGGCCTGCACCTCGTGCCAGCCGTCACCGGCGCGATAGGCGAGCAGGCGCATGCCACCGCCCCGTACCCGCCGGAGTGAGCGGACCAGCCGTACCAGCGCCTCGTCCCGCAGCCGGACCTTCCGCTGGATGCCGTGCTTCGCGGGGTAGTCGCACACCAGGCATTCACCGCGGAGTTGGACGTGCTCGCACAACAACGTCGCCACCCCGTGGGTGCCGTGCTCGTCGGCGTAGCTCTCGCCGCCGGTGCGGAAGACCCCGAGGTCGATCATGCGGAGGGCGCCGGCGAGCACGCGTTCCCGCTTCAGCCCGCGAGAGCCGAGATCCTCCTGGACCGCTTCGCGCAGTTTGGGCAGCTTGCGTGCCAGGGCGAGGACGCGTTCGTGTTTCTCCTCGTCCCGGGCCCGTCGCCATTCGGGGTGATAGAGGTACTGCTTCCGCCCGGCGTCGTCGACACCCACCGCCTGGATGTGGGTGTTCTCGTGCGGGGCGATCCACACGCGCCGCCACGCGGGTGGAATCGCCAGCGCGTCGATCCGCTCGATCGTTTCCCCGTCCTTCAGCGGCTCGCCGTCCGGCGTCAGGTAGCCGAAGCCACGACCTCGGCGCCGCCTCCGGATACCGGGGGACCCCAGGTCCGCTCGCCGAAGTCGCATGGGGACTGATACCCGCCGCGACGGGAGTTCATGCCCATGGTTCGGGGGTCGTGGTCCGGGGTAGTCCGGAAGCGACAACGACCTCAGGAGGGAACCCGATGGCGAATTCGCTGAACGGACGCCGCGTGGCCATCCTCGCCGCGGACGGCGTGGAACAGATCGAGCTGGTCGAGCCGCGCAAGGCGGTCACCGACGCCGGAGCGACGGCCGAAGTCGTTTCGCTGGAGCCCGGCGAGATCCAGGCCATGAACGGCGACATCGACAAGGCGGACAAGTTCACCGTGGACCGGGTCGTCAAGGACGTCACGGCCGCCGACTTCGACGCGCTCGTGCTGCCCGGCGGCACGATGAATCCGGACAATCTGCGCGCGGACGAGGACGCGGTCCGCTTCGTGCGCGACTTCGTGAACAGCGGCAAACCCGTCGGCGTGATCTGTCACGGGCCGTGGACGCTGGTCGAGGCCGACGTCGTCCGCGGCCGCACGCTCACGTCGTATCCCAGCGTGCGCACCGACATCCGCAACGCCGGCGGAACCGTCGTCGACCAGGAGGTCGTCACCGACGGGAACCTGACGTCGAGCCGCGATCCGGACGACCTGCCCGCGTTCTGCGCCGAGATCGTCGCCCGATTCGCCGGATAAACGAGTGGCGCGCGTCACAGAAGTGGGGGATCGTTGGTGGCGGAAAAGGAGGTGCCGCGATGACCGTGCATGCCAGACGCTACGGCCGTTGGTGCCGTGAGCATTTCGAGACCGAGCACGAGCCGGACCGGACGCCGCCCGCGGAGACCACGGCCGCCCCGGAGGTCACCGACGCCCAGGCCGAGCAGGCCCAGGCGGGTGACGCCCCGGAAGGGAAACCGGGCTCGCTCACCTGAGCGGACGCCGGTACCAGACCCGTTTCGGGCCGGGGAGGCCGATCCGCGAGACCAGGTCGGTCACCACGCCGCCGATGATCAGCCACAGCAACGCGGCGAGACCGTCGTTGAACAGGGTGCGGAGTTTGAGGCCCTCCGGGGTGAACAGGTTCCGCAGCCCGAGCGAGACGGCGCGCGACCACTGGTCGATCAGCCGCGCGAATCCGTTCCCCGGGTTGGCTTCGCCGAACACCAGCAGGATGTGCACGAGCAGCACCAGCGCGGAGATCCAGCAGACCGCGTGGACGACGGCGTTGACGACGCGCACGACGCGGATCCTGGCGGGTGTCCGTTCGACGATTTCTTCCTGCGGCTCTCGCGGGTCGTTGATGTAGGTCATCGCCGTCTCCCATCATCGTCCACAGTGGACACCCGTACCGTGCGGTCGCTCAGCCGGGTGGGCCGGGCTTGCTGCTCTTCGTCGTCGGCGGGCCGGGCTTGGTCTTGCTCGGCTTGCCCGAGGTGCTCGGCCGGTCGCTCGCGGCGGTCGTGTCCCGAAGCACCGAGGTGGCCTCGGTGCTTCGGGCGCCTGTCGGATCCGCGCCGGAAGCCGGGACCGCTTCGGTCACCACGACGGTGCCGTTGCTCGCCTTCGGGCCGTTGGTCGGCACTTGGACGGCCTCCGAATACTGCGCTGACTGCGCCGCCTGCGACCCCTGTCCCACCACCGGGACGGACGAGCCGGTGATCGCCGGGGGAAGCATCCCCTCCGGCTGGATCGGGGCGGGCGTTCCCGTCTGGTTGAAGGCCAGCATGACGCCGAGGGTGATGGCGGCGGCGGGCGCGCTGACGGCGGCGACGACCGCCGCCCGCCTGCGGGTCGCGGGCGCGAGACGGACCACCTTCGTCCCGGTGGAATCCTCCAGCAGGATCCGGGAAATGGCCGCGGCCGTCGGGCGCTGTGCCGGCTTCCTCGCGGTCATCCCGCGCAACAGCGTCGTCATGGTCACCGACAGCCCGCCGGGAATCCGCGGCGGCCGGTGCAGCCGCCCGACCGCGGCCTCGACCGGTGTCCCGGTGTACTCCCGCTCGCCGGACAGGCATTCGAGCAGGACCAGGCCGAGCGAATAGATGTCCGCGGGCGGGCCCACGTTCTCGCCGCGGACCTGTTCGGGCGCCATGTACGCCGCCGTGCCGACGACTCCGCCGGTCTCGGTCACCCTGGTCGCGTCGAAGGCGTGCGCCACCCCGAAGTCGCCGATCAGCGGGCCGTCGCCGTCGAGCAGGATGTTCGCCGGTTTCAGGTCACGGTGGGTGATGCCGTGCGCGTGGACGTGCGCGAGCGCGTCGGTCAGCCGGGTGGCGAGTTCGACGACCTCGTCCTGGGGGAGCGGGCCGGACCGCAGGCGCTGGGCCAGGTTCGGGCCCTCGACCAGACGCATCGTGAGATAGGTGTAGCCGTCGTCGGAGCCCGCGTCGTACAGCGGGACGAGCCCGGGGTGGCGGACCGCGCTGAGGGTCTGGATCTCCTGCTCCCGGCGGCGCTCGTCCCTGGCCATCGTGTCCGCGTGGAACAGTTTCAGCGCGACTTCGCGCCCTTCGCGCAGGTCCCAGGCGCGGAACACGCGCGCGGTCGCGCCGCGGCCGAGCAGCTCCCCGACTTCGTACCGGCCGGCGAGCCTGCGCGGCAGATGGTCCGGGTCGTGGACGTTCAGGCTGAACCGGCGTTGCGTGGTCCCGGGGTCTTCTTCCTCATCACCACCAGCACGCGCACCCGCGTCGCCCATCGGTGCTACCTCCGTCTCACCGGCCGAACGCCGTATACCCGGTCCGGCCCCGGGCGAAACAAGGTTTGCGAGCGTACCGGAGATGAACAGGGGGTTCACCCCGAACGGCGGGCAACCGGGGCGGGGGCCGGACGTCCCGTGGTCATGAAGCCGAACCGGTGGGCCGCGCTCGCCGCCGCCGCACTGACCGCCCTGGCCGTCTTCACCCCGCCCGCCGCCGCCGGCGCGCCGGTGCCCGAGGGTTTCGCCCCCGCGTCGACGAGCTGGACCGGGCCGCGCCACGGATACGTCCTCGGGTTCTCGCCGTGCGGGAAACCCGGATGGTGCGCTTCGCTGCTGGCGACCACCGACGGCGGGAAGCGGTGGCGCCGCGTCGGTGAACCGCCGATCTCCTTGCCGGACAACCACAATCAGGTCAAACTCACGGTGATCGACGGGCGCGACGCGTTTCTCTCCGACGGCTCCCGGCTGCTCGCCAGTCACGACGGTGGCGTCAAGTGGTCCGAGGTCCGCCTCGCCGGGGTCCGGGAACCCTTCTATCTATCGAAGATCACCGAATCGGGGCCACGGGTGTTCGCGATGGTCACCGGATTCGGCACCCCGTCGACGACGACGCTGTACGCCGGGATCTCCGGCACGCGGCTGCTCCTGCCGGTTCCGGGGTTCACTGTCACCGGCTCCTCGACCTACGGCGATATCGCCACCAGCGGCGGGATCCAGGTTTCGATGGGGGCGGACCACCGCGTCCAGAAGTACTGGACGTCTTCGGACGGCCTGACCTTCGCGGCCGCGCCACCGCCTTGTCCGGCGGACAGCTCGGCTTCGCTGAGCGGCGTCCGGCGAGGGCAGGTGCTGGCGCTGTGCAGCGGGGGACCGGGGACGCCCCAGCCGGGGGCGACCGTCCGGCGGCTCTGGCGCGCGCCGAAGCTCGGCGGGCGGTTCACCGCGACGGCGCAGGCGCCCGCCCTGGGGATCGACCAGAGTTTCAGCGCGGCTTCGCCCACGGCGGCGACCGTCGCGGCGGAAGGCGGCGGCACCGGATTCCTGCACAGCACCGCCGACGGCGGATCGACCTGGACGACGACCGTGCTCAGCGGCCGCGGCGTCTGTCTCAACGATCTGGACTTCCCGGACGAGCGGGTCGGCGTGGTCGTGGACGGCCTGCCCGACGCCGAGGGCGGGTCCGCCGTGTACCGCACCACTGACGGCGGAATCACCTGGCACGAGCTCGGCTTCGGGTGATCGCCGCAGGTGGGCAAGGCCCTTGGGGAGGTTCACGGGACCACACGCCATGTCGTAATCTGTGTACGGTCCGTCGATGTCGAGGGAGCCGTGGGCGCGTTCGCGCGGCCCGTGCGCGGCTGAAGGGTGGAACGTGTCCATGACTTCGGACGAGGTCCGGTCTGTGCCGAGGCGCCCGCTTCCCCTCGACTACAGCAAGCCCAACCTCGCCCGGATGAAGGACGTTCTGCTCGGCGGGCACGACCACTACGAGGTCGACAGGCGGGCGGTGGAAGACCTGCTCGCCCTCGCCCCCGACTCCGCGGCGATGGCCAAGGAATTCCGCTCCTGGGCGAACCGGGTGGTCCGGTTCCTCGCCGGTTCCCGCGGTATCGACCAGTTCCTCGACCTGGGCTCCGGCCTGCCGACCGCGGAGAACACCCACCAGGCGGCGCAGCGGTACAACCCGGACGCGCTGGTCGTGTACGTCGACCACGACCCGGTCGTCCAGGCGCACGGGCTGGCGCTGCTGGAGGATCTCCTCGTCCACGTCAGCGGCGCCGATCTGACCGATCCGGCGCGGACCCTCGCCGATCCGGTGGTCGCCGAACACATCGAGCTCGACCGCCCGGTCGCGGTGATCCTGAACTCGGTGCTGCACCACATCGAAGACCTCGGCGAGGCGCGGGCCGTCGTCCGCGCGTACGTCGACGCGATCGCGCCCGGCTCCTACGTGCTGATCACCCACGACTTCACGCCGGGGGAGGGTGCCCGTGGCGCGCTCGCCCGGAAGCTCGACGACCTGATGGCGAGCACCGGGCACCGCACCGTGCACCGCGGCCGCGACGAGATCGAGTCGCTGTTCGACGGGCTGGAGATCCTGGAGCCCGGCGTCGTCCACCTGCACGAATGGTGGCCCGAGGGGCCGCGGCTCGCGCCGCTGACCGAGCTGAACCACCTGAGCCTCGGCGGGGTCGGGGTCAAGCCTTAAGGGGCGGGTCTGCCGGAGCGGCATGTCGCGAAAGCCACTTTCGCGACGTCAGGCGTCTCGAAAGTGGCTTTCGCGACATGCGCGGAGGGGGCCGTCCTCGGGCGACGGCGGGAACGGCCCCGGCGCACCGGCGAGCGGCCGCCTCAAGCCCTCAGGGACCCGAACAACGCCGTCAGTTCGTCGTGCGCGGTCCCGAAGTCCTCGGTGTTGCCGGTGATGGCCAGTTCCAGCGTCTCACCGTCGGACAGCTCCAGCGTCAGGTACGCGGTGAGCTTCCGGCGGGGGAAACCGCCCGCGACGATGTCCTGGAACGGGATCCGCCGGGCGCCCGGTTCGGCGCGCAGATCGTCGAGGCCGCGCTCGCGCAGCTTCCGGATCCGCTTGCGGTCCGACACACCGCGTGCCCCGACCAGCCCGGCGAGGCCGCGGCGGATCAGCACCGAACGCGCCATCGGCAGCAGCACCACTTCGGTGTCGCAGACGATGAGGTCGTAGAGCTTCCGCTTGGCCTTGAGCGCGGTGAACATCCCGAGCATCCGTGCTTCGGCGGGATCCGGCTCCGGCTGGGGTTCCTGCTTGCAGAAGTACCCGGCCGGCACGCTCAGGAGCTGGAGGTTGTGGACCAGTTCGTCGACCGCGCGGGGGCTTCGCACCGCGGGGCCGACCAGTTCGGTGACGTCGAACGGCTCGCCGTCGCCGAGGCACAGTTCCCATCCGCCGCCCCAGTTCAGGCGGTGCGCGGCGACACCGTTGTCGATCATCGCGGCGGTGACGGTGTCGGCGAACAGTTCGGTGAGCAGGTCGAGGCCCTCCTCGCGGGACGGCGCCCGCAGCGGCTTGGCGAGCGCGTCGGCGTCCCCGTCGCGCAGCACCCGCACGACTTCGCCGATCGTGCCGCGCGGCGCCAGCCTGCTCTCGATCCCGGCCGAGGTCAGCAGCCTCGCGCCCTCCGCCACCGACGCGCGGCCCGCGCGTTTGACCACCTCGTCCCAGTCGGCGCGCGGTCCGACGTCGCGGACCAGCACGTTCAGCTCCGCCTCGGGCACGTCGATCTTCGGCGCGCCCAGGAGCGACCAGCCCGGCCGCGCGTCCGGCTTCACCGGGTTGTCCGGCACGCCCGCCAGCGCGGCGATCCGCCGCTTCGTGGGCGGATGACTGTCGTACTTCGACAGCTCCTCGCCGTCGATGATGTCGTCGGCGTACTCGGTCACCCAGTCCCGCTGGACGGGGTGGTTGAGGTACGACCGGAACCCCAGGAGGACGGCGGGAGTGCGCCGCGCCGCCGCGCCGAGCGACAGATAGCGCTCGGAGTAGTCCTTCCACAGCGGGCTCAGCGTCGCGACCTTCCGCAGCGCCGCGGCCGCCGTCCGGCTGCCCGCCGCGAGCACGGACGCCTCGTCGGCCTGCAGCTCCTGCCGCCGGTTCGCGGACCGCGCGATCAGGAGGTACAGCTTCGAGTACGCGGTGAGCAAGGCTCTGGCGGGCCCGCCGTCCAGCCTGTCGACGGTGAAGGCGAGCGTCTGGGTGCCGCGGTAGGTCAGCGCGAGCAGCCGGGTGTGGCCGCCGCTGTAGTGGCCGAGCTCATGCGCGAGCACCGCGCGCAGTTCGCTCACGCTCAGCGCGGCCAGCAGCGGCAGCCCGATCAGCATCGTGCGGCGGCCCGGCCGCAGGCCGAGGAACCGGGCGTCCTCGCTGACCGCGGCGTTGATCTCGCCGATCAGCACGATCTCGTCCGGCGGCCGCGTCTTCACCTGGGCGGCGAGGTCGTCGATCATCCGCCACAGCGCGGGATGCGCGTCGCGGTCCAGCCGCGGCCCCTCGATCGGGGGACGTCGCGCCCGCAGCGCGCTCACCAGCCCGAAGCCGAGCGCGATCATGATCGCGAGCCCGCCGAGCATGACGTAGGTGCCGATCTTGCCCTGGATCCGCAGGCCCGCCAGCACACTGGCGGCACCCACCGCGACGACCACCACCGGGAACGCCACGAGCAGAAGTGTCGCGAGGACGGCGCGTCCTCGGGCCTGCATCGTCGGTTACCTCTTTTCGCACCAGTGCCGTCTGTGCGGCCGAATAGTAACCGGCTACGCAGCGGGCTCGGGCGAAAACGAAGCGCTACGCCCGCTACCTGCGAAAGTCCGTGAAGGACTCCTTGAGGGACCCAGAGTCCCTCAAGGAGTCCTTCACGGACTTGGGCTACGCGACGTTGAAGGTGTCGGGGTCCGGCCCGGTCCGCTCACCCCGGTCCAGCACGGACAGCGAAGCGATGTCCTCCTCCGACAGCGTGAACCCGAAGACGTCGAGGTTCTCCTTGATCCGCGACGGGGTCACGGACTTCGGGATCACGACGTTGCCGAGCTGCAGGTGCCACCGCAGGACGATCTGCGCCGGCGTGCGGCCGTGCTTGGTGGCCAGCGCGGTGATCGCGGACTCGCCGAGCAGGTCGCCGCCCTTGGCCAGCGGGCTCCACGCCTCGGTCGCGATGCCGTGCTTCGCGTCGTATTCGCGCACCTCGGCCTGCTGCAGGTACGGGTGCACCTCGACCTGGTTGACCGCCGGGGTCACGGAACCGGCCTCGGCCAGCCGTTCGAGGTGCGCGGGCTGGAAGTTGGACACGCCGATCGCGCGCACCCGGCCGTCGGCGTAAAGCTTCTCGAAGGCCTTCCACGTGTCGCGGTAGAGATCGCGCTCGGGCGTCGGCCAGTGGATGAGGTAGAGGTCCAGCTTCTCGAGGCCGAGCTTGGCCAGGCTGACGTCGAACGCCTTCAGCGTGGCGTCGTAGCCCTGCTCGCTGTTCCACAGTTTGGTGGTGATGAACAGCTCGTCGCGCGGGATCCCGGACTCGGCGAGCGCCTTGCCGACGCCCGCTTCGTTGCCGTAGACGGCGGCGGTGTCGATACTGCGGTAGCCCGCGTCCAGCGCGGCCTTCACCGCGGCGGTGGTGTCCTCGTCCGGCACCTGGAAGACGCCGAACCCGAGCTGCGGCATCTCCACCCCGTTGTTGAGCTTGACGGTGGGAATGTCGGTCACTTGCGTTCCTTTCATGGGTGTTTCCGGTTCAGGCGGCGGGGGCCAGTTCGGCGCGACGAGCCTTTCGCCGCCCGTGATCGAGCATGCCTGAGATGACCGCGACCAGCAGTCCGGCGAGCGCGAGCGCGGCGCCGATCCAGTTGGGCGCGGTGTAGCCGAGGCCCGCGTCGATGGCCTTGCCGCCGAGCCACGCGCCCCCGGCGTTGCCGAGGTTGAACGCGGCGATGTTGGCCGCCGAAGCCAGCGCGGGCGCGCCTTCGGCCTTGTTCATCACGCGGGCCTGCAGCGGTGCGACGGTCGCGAAACCGGCGGCGCCGAAGACCGCGATGGTGATCGCGGCGGGGAGCTGGGCGTGCGCGGTGAAGACGAACACGACCAGGACGGCCGCGAGCACGGCGAGGATGACGTACAGGCTGGGCATCAGCGACCGGTCGGCCGCCTTGCCGCCGAGCAGGTTGCCGACGAACAGGCCACCGCCGAACAGCACCAGCAGCCAGGTCACCGCGCCGGGGGAGAAGCCGGCGACCTCGGTCATCATCGGGGCGATGTAGGTGAAGGACGCGAACACGCCGGCGAAGCCGAGCGCGGTCATCGCCAGCGCGAGCCACACCTGCGGACGCCGGAACACGGCCAGTTCACTGCGCAGCCCGGCGCTCCGCGTCGTCGCCTGCACGGGGACCAGCGCGAGAATCCCGATCAGGCCGATCAGGCCGAGCACGCTGACCGCCCAGAACGTCGAACGCCAGCCCAGCGCCTGGCCGAGCGCCGTCCCGGCGGGGACACCGAGGACGTTGGCGACGGTCAGGCCGGTGAACATCATCGCGATGGCGCCCGCCTGCTTGTTCGGCGCGACCAGCGAGGCGGCGACGACCGCGCCGACACCGAAGAACGCGCCGTGCGACAGCGCGGCGACCACGCGGCCGGTCATCAGCAGGCCGTAGGTGGGGGCCAGCGCCGAAACGACGTTGCCGGCGATGAACAGGACCATCAGGCCGACCAGGACCGTCTTGCGCGGCACTCGCGACGCGAGCGCGGTCAGCAACGGGGCGCCGACCACGACGCCCAGCGCGTAGCCGGAGATCAGCAGTCCGGCGGAGGGGATCGAGACGCCGAAGTCGCCCGCGACCTCGGGCAGCAGGCCCATGATCACGAACTCGGTGGTGCCGATACCGAAGGCACTGATCGCCAGTGCGAGCAGAGCGGCAGGCATTGGAGGCTCACTTCTTCCCGTAGAGTGGTGTTGGCTGGCGTAAGCAACTACGGGCGTCTGAAATAGTTGCACGCGCCGTATATTGCACACGCTTGATGATGCATGACGCAACGAAGCTCGGGCAACCGGGGAAGAGGTGAACCGTGTCACTGGCCGACGACGCCGTGGAGGCACGCGCGCAGGGCTGGCGGACCCTGGCCGCACTGCACGCGCGAATCGAGGACGCGCTGGAGCGCGCGCTGGCGCAGCAGCACTCGCTGTCCGTCAGCGAGTACACCGTGCTGGACGTGCTCGCCCGGCAGGACGGTTTCCACCTGCGGATGAACCAGCTGTCGAACGCCGTCGTGCTCAGCCAGTCGGCGACGACCCGGCTGGTGTCGCGGCTGGAAGACCGGGGGCTGTTGCAGCGGTACTTGTGCCCGGACGACCGGCGGGGGATCTACACGGAGGTCACGCCGTCGGGGCAGGAGCTGCTCGCGGCCGCCCGGCCGACGCACGACGCCGTCCTCACCGACGCCCTGGCCGCCGCCGAAGAGCTCCCCGAACTCGCGCCTTTGGTCGCCGCGCTCGGAAAGCTCACCTTCGCCCGCTCCTGACCACCCCCGCGTTTCGTCCTCTAGTTGCGGTAGTTGGCATCGCGAACCACCGCAACTAGAGGACGAAACGCGGTCGGGGGCGTGTGCAAGGACCGCATTCAGAGGACGAAACGCGGGTCGGCTGGCAAGGTGAGGGCGTGGACGATCTTCTGTTGCGCCGGGTCCGGGTCGGCCTGGCGGGTTCCCTGTCGGACGTGCGGATCGAGGGCGGCCGGATAGCGGCCATCGCGGGCCCGGGGCAGGCGGGTGAGGCGTCGGAGATCCTCGACGGGCACGGCGGCACCTTGCTGCCCGGCCTGGTCGACGCGCACGTGCACACCGCCCAGTGGTCGGCCGCGCGCCGCCGGATCCCGTTGGGGGAGGCGACTTCCGCCGCCCACACGGTCGAGCTCGTGCTCGCCCATCTGCTGGCTCATCCGGCGCCGCCCGGCGAACTCGTGCTCGGCGCCGGGTTCCGCGACGGACTCTGGCCCGACGCGCCGCACAAGGATCTGTTGCAGAAGGCGCTGCCCGGGCACCCGGTCGCGCTGTTCAGCGCCGACCTCCACACGTTGTGGCTCAGCCCCGCCGCGCTGAAGCTCGTCGGCCGCGAGCATCCGACCGGGGTGCTGCTGGAGAACGACTGCATGAGCGCGACGGCCGAACTCCCGATCGCCCCCGACGACGTCATCGACGGCTGGGTCGCCGACGCCCTCGACGCGGCGGCCGCCCGCGGCGTCACCCGGATCGCCGACTACGAATACGCCGACACGGTCACCGACTGGCGGCGGCGGCAGGCGCGGAAACCCCTGCCGGTCCGGGTTTCCTGCGTGATCGCGAAGTATCTGCTCGACACCGCCATCGAACGCGGCCACCGTTCCGGGGACGTCCTGGCGGACAGCGGCGGGCTGCTCACGGTCGGCCCGTTCAAGCTGTTCGTCGACGGCTCGCTGAACACGCGCACCGCGTACTGCGTGGGCCACTACGCCGGAACCGAGACCCACGGGCTGCTCGAACTGCCGCCCGAGGAGCTGGAACCGTTGATGCGCAAGGCGGCCGAACACGGCCTTGCGCCGGCGGTGCACGCGATCGGCGACCACGCCAACAAGATCGCGCTGGACGCCTTCGCGAACGTCGGCTGCGCGGGCCGTATCGAGCACGCGCAACTGCTGTGCGCCGAGGACGTCGCGCGGTTCGCCGAGCTGGGTGTCGTGGCGAGTGTGCAGCCCGCCCACCAGCCGGACGACCGCGACGTCGCCGACCGGCACTGGCACGGCTGGACCGACCGGGCCTTCCCGTACGGCGCCTTGTACCGCTCCGGGGTGGCGCTGGAGTTCGGTTCGGACGCGCCGGTCGCGCCGCTGGACCCGTGGGACGCGATCGCGTCGGCGGTCAGCCGCACCGACGACGACCGCCCGCCGTGGCATCCCGAGCAGGCCATGCCGCTGGAGGCCGCGCTCGCCGCGTCGTCCGGTGGCCGGACGTCGGTGGCCGTCGGGGACGTCGCGGATCTGGTCGTCACCGCGGTGGATCCGGCGAGGCTGTCGCCGGCGGGCCTGCGCGACATCCCGATCACCGCGACGGTGATGGACGGCCGGGTCACCTACACGTCCTGAGTCTTTACTTGCGGTGGCGCACGACCTCAATGGAAGGGCATGGATCACCGTCTGCTCGACCGGCTCCGCGACCTCCATGGCTCCTTGAGCACCGACATCGGCGTCGTCACCCGGATGGTCGAGGACGACGTGCCACGTGCCGACGTCCTCCGTGATCTCGGGGAACGGCTCACCGACCTCGGCACGGCACTGCTCGCCCGTTCGGATGACGTCGACGCCGACGTACTCGCGAAGCTGCCGGACGACGGCTGGCTGCCCGAGGCGGGCGAGCGCCACCGGGCGCTGCTCGTGGCCCACCACGTCGGCGAGCGGCCGCTGCGCTGCGGGCGGATCTACCTCGCCGTCTGCGGCGCGCCGTGCTTCCCCTTCTACGGCAGGGACCGCTCCGGCCGGACGGCGCGGCACGAGCGGTGCCCGACCTGCCGGGACCGCCTGTTCCGGTGACGGCGGCTGCGCGCGGCGGCGAGGTGCGGCAGGGTCAGGTGACATGAGCACCGAGAAGCTCTTCCGGATCGCCATCACCCTGAAGGGGCTCGACGGCGCGTTGCAGCTGGTGGGCGGGCTCGTCCTGATGATCGTGCCGGCGACGGTCGTCTCCGGTTTCGCGCACACCGTGGTCACCCGCGACCTGCTCGGCGACCACGAAGGGACGCTCGCCAGGCACCTCGAACTGGCCGCCGGCCACTTCGCCGAGGGCCGGACGTTCGCCGTCGTGTACCTCCTGGCGCACGGGCTTATCAAACTCGGCCTGGTCTGGGCGCTGGCGAAGAAGGTGATACGGGCGTACCCCGTCGCCGCCGTGGTGCTCTCGGCGTTCGTGGTCTACGAGATCTTCCGCGCGATCCACACGCAGTCACTCGCGCTTCCGTTCTTCGCCGCCCTCGACGTGGTGATCGTCGTGCTGGTCCTGCGCGAGTACCGGCAGCTCAAACGGGATCGCGTCGCGGCCTGACCGCCCGGTTCAGGCCGCGACGCGAAACTTCTCCGTGGTGACGTCCGCGCCGGGCGGATCCACCACGAGCACGGTGGCGTTGTCGGAGCCACCGAGCGAAATCGCCGTCCGCACCAGCTCGGTGGCCGCCCTGTCCGGCATCCCGAGGATGTCGAGCATGGTCGGCCCGCTGAGCGTCTTGTGCACACCGTCGCTGGTGAGCACGAGCCCGCCGGTCGTGACGGTGGCCGTGCCGATCTCGTGCGCACCGGCCGTGCGGACGCTGGTGGTGACGACGTGTTCCATCCGCGGTGTCACGGGTTGTCCGTGGTCGCGGAAGTACTGCGCGAGCGTATGGTCCTTCGTCACCTGCCGCACGGTGTAACCGTCCCAAGCGTACGCCCGTGCGTCCCCGACCCACGCGATGCCATACCCCTCGTCGGTCCGCACGGCGACGACGAGGACGCAGTCACCGGCGTCGCCGAGCGCGAGCACGGCCCGCTGAGCAGCGAGAACGGCGCCGATCGCGCCCTGATCGACCGGGGTCCTGGCCGCCGCCGAGGCCGCCGTCCGCGCCGCGTGTGCCGCGTTCGGGTGATCTCCGACTCCATCGGCCAGCGCGAACGCGATCCCCCGGCCGCCCGGGGCCGCGTACGCCGCGACGGCGTCCGCGTTGTGCTCGCGCGGCCCCTGCGCGCTCGCCGTGTGCCAGTGCGGAAGCTCCCTCATGGTCTTCTCCTCACCCCTGGGTGATTCCCTGCTTCCAGGGTGCGCCTTGATCCTGTGGGCGACCTGAGGGTTCGGTGTCATGCGCCTGTCGGTTCGCTCTCGTGACCGGAGGCGTAACTCGCGTGATTAAAGGCGTAACTCGCGTGATCGGAGGCGCAACACCCGAGTTACGCCTCCGATCACGCGAGTTACGCCTTCGAGCACGCGAGTTACGCCTTCGATCACGCGAGTTACGCCTTCGAGCACGCGAGTCACGGGGAGGGGTCAGCGCAGGCGGGTGATCAGCGTCCGCAGCCAGCTCTCCGCCATCGCCGGTTCCTTCCGCAGATGCCGCACGAGCAGGTCCCGCCCCGCCTTCGAGCGACCCGCCTCGACGATTTCCACCGCCTCGGCCAGCCCCCGCAACCGCGGTTCGGAATGCTCCGGCGCGCGGCCGTTCTCGTCCGACCAGCGCGGGCGCGGGAACGACGCCGTGAGCTTGGCCTGAGTGTTGCCGAAATAGAGCCAGACCGGCTCGGCGAGCGAGATGTTCCGGACGCCGTTCGCGGGCAGTTCGACCGGCCAGCCGAACTGCTGCTGCCAGCGAAAGGCCGACGGGCTTGTGTCCTCGCGGATGGTGATCCCGAGGAACCGGAGCCGTCCTCGGATGATGCTCCAGGCCTCGCGTTCGTCGTCGATCCAGCGCCGCAGGAATCCGTAGAGCTCGGTGAACGTCTGTCCTGTGTAGACGAGGTCGACGAACACCTTCGGCCGTCCGCGGGCCAGTTCGCGCGGGCTCAGCCCTGCCGAAGCGAGATAGCCGCGAAGAGTGTCCACATCGGACTCCGACAGCCCGGCGTGGATCCCTGCGAACGACAGCGGAAGCTGATGGATCCGTTCCCGCCAAGGGGTTCCGCTCAGCAGGTCGTACACGCTGTCCGCGGAGCGCCCGACGAAATACAGATCCGCGTCACCGGCGCGGGCGATCACCTTCGCGGCGCATTCGATCAGCTCTTCCAGAAACCACAGCGTCGGTTTTCCGGCGCGTTCCAGTAGCGTCCCGAGCTGGTCGGGGCGCACGAGATCCCAGCGGTACGGCCGATTCACGCCGTCCAGGATTCCCGTGCGCCCCGCACTTGTCGACGGGTTTTCAGGAGAGGAGGTTGTACACCGTCTGCTCGCCGACAGTGGTGGCGCCGAAGTTTTCGGCGACCCATTCGGAGATCTCGTTCGAGCCGCCGCCGGGGCCGCCGCCGCGGCCGCCTTCGACGTAGTAGGTGATTTCGCCGTTCGCCACGTACCGCTGGAATTCCGCCAGTGTCGGGGCGGGATCCCCGCCGCTCCAGCCGCCGATGCCGATCACCGGCTTCCCGCTCGCGAGTTCCAGGTTCGCCGCCGCTTGCGAACTCGTCGTCGCGGCGGCCCATTTCGTCGTGGTCGCCGCGAGCACCGCCCCGATCTCCGCGGACGAACCTTCCTCCATTCCCATGCCCGTTCCCCGTTCGCCGCCGGTCGACGGGCCGGAGATCGGGATGGAACCGGAGTGCGCCTGCGAAGCGGTCGCGACGCCGTACGCGGTGGTGCCCAGCCCGGCGGTCAGGACGGCGGCCGTCGCGACCACGGCGACGAGTTTGCGCGTCGGCGGGACACCCACCAGCACGACGGTCGCGGTCACCAGGCCGAGGCCGGCGATGATCCAGCGCAACGCGGGCAGCCAGTCCGCGTCGCGGTCCAAGAGGATGTACGCCCAGACGGCGCTGGCCGCGATCATCAGTGACAGGAACACCCGCGGCGTGAGATGCGCCCGGCCGCGCCACAACGAGGTGCCGGAGATCGCCACCACGGCGGCGATCGACGGCGCCAGCGCGACGGCGTAGTACGGGTGGACGATGCCGCTCATGAAGCTGAACACCAGCGCGGTGACGAGCATCCAGGCGCCCCACACGATCAGCGCGGCCCTCGTCCGGTCGGTCCCGGCCGCCCGGCGCGTGAACCACAACCCGGCGACCAGCCCGATCAGCGCCGCGGGCAGCAGCCACGACACCTCGCCGCCGAAGCTCGCGCCGAACATCCGGGTCAGGCCGCTCTCTCCGCCGAAGCCGACATTCCCGCCGCCCGAACCGACAGAGCCGCCGGGGCCGGCCATCACGCCGCCGCCCCTGCCGAAGATCCGGCCGAGCCCGTTGTAGCCCAAGGCCAGTTCGAGGAGGCTGTCGCCGTCCGAGCCGCCGATGTACGGCCGCGAATCGGTCGGCCACAGATCGACCAGCGCGACGAACCAGCCCGCCGACAGAACGGTCGCGCTCAAAGCTCCCAGCAAGTGGAGCAGCCGTTTGCCCAGCGACGTCGGTGCCGCGACCAGGTACGCGAGGCCGAACGCGGGCAGCACCAGGAACGCCTGCAGCATCTTGGTCAGGAAGCCGAACCCGATGGCGACCCCGGCCAGCGCCAGCCAGCGCGGGCTCGCCTTTTCGATCGCGCGGATCGTGCAGTACCCGCCGGCGATCAGCAGCAGCGTCAGGAACGCGTCGGGGTTGTTGAACCTGAACATGAGCGCGGCGACCGGCGTGACGGCGAACGCCGCCCCGGCGAACAGGCCGGCGACGGGGCCGGAGGTCCGCTTCACCGTCAGGTACAGCAAGCCGACCGAGGCGACTCCCATCAGCGCCTGCGGGGCCAGCACGGTGAAACTGGAGAAGCCGAAGAGCCGGGCGAACGCCGTCGTCACCCAGAGCGCCGCCGGCGGTTTGTCGACGGTGAGCACGTTTCCGGCGTCGAGCGAGCCGAACAGCCACGCCTTCCAGTCCTGCGTACCGGACTGCACCGCCGCGGCGTAGAACGAGTTGCCGTAGCCGGAGGCGGTCAGGTTCCAGAAATACAGCAGCGCGGTGGCGGCGAGCAGCCCGAAGACGGCGGGCCGGACCCACCGGCCGGGTGGTTTGGTCGCGTTTTCCCCGGCGCGGCCGGAGTCGACCCGGGAAGCGAGTGCGGTGGTCATAGGGGTCAGCTCTCCATCTCGGTGGCGGGGCGGCGGCGGAACACCCAGCCGCGCAGCAGCAGGAAGCGCAGGACGGTGGCGGCGAGGTTCGCGAGCACGAGCGCGGTGATCTCGAGCGGCAGGCCAGGTGCCGTCATCGTGTGCAGCAGCGCCAGCGCGCCACTGGTGAGCGCGAGCCCGAGGCCGAACACGATCAGCCCCTGGAACTGGTGCAGCCCGGCGCCTTCCCGGCCGCGGATGCCGAAGGTCAGGCGCCGGTTGAGCGCGGTGTTGCCGATCGCGGTCACCAGCAGCGCGACGAGGTTCGCCGCCTGCGCGCCGGTGAACGTCCGCAGCAGCAGGAACAGCACGAGGTAGGCGACGGTGCTGGCGACGCCGACGGCGGCGAACCGCACCAGCTGCCGCACCAGGCTCGGCGCCACTCCTGGTGCCTGTACTCGGATCGGCGCGCGGCCGAGTTGTTCGCGCAAGCCGCTGATCGGGATCCGACCGGTCAGCGTCGCCTTGGCGAGCCGCGCGATCCCTTTGAGATCGGCGGTCGCGGTGGCGATGATGTTCACCGACGAATCCGGGTCGTCCACCCAGTCGACCGGGACCTCGTGGATCCGCAGCCCGGCCTTCTGTGCCAGGACGAGCAGTTCGGTGTCGAAGAACCAGCCGGTGTCCTGGATGTGGGGGAGCAGCCGCTCGGCGACGTCGGCGCGGATGGCCTTGAAGCCGCATTGCGCGTCGCTGAACTTCGCCGCCAGCGTGCCGCGCAGGATCAGGTTGTAGCAGCGGGAAATGAACTCCCGCTTCGGTCCGCGCACCACCCGCGCGCCGCGGGCGAGCCTGCTGCCGATGGCGAGGTCGGAGTGACCGGACAGCAGCGGCGCGACGAGCGGTCCGAGCGCGGCCAGATCGGTCGAGAGGTCGACGTCCATGTACGCGAGCACTGGAGCGTCCGAAGTGGACCAGACCGAGCGCAGTGCGCGGCCGCGGCCCTTTTCGTCGAGGTGGCGGACTTCGACGTCGTCGAATTCGCGGCTCAGCCGTTCGGCGACCCGCAGGGTGCCGTCGGTGCTGGCGTTGTCGGCGACGGTGATCCGGAACGGGTACGGGAACTGCTCCACGAGGTGCGCGCGCAGCCGTCGGACGCACGGTTCGAGGTCGGTTTCCTCGTTGTAGACGGGGATGACGACGTCGAGCACGGGGGAGTCGTCCGGGGCGATTGCGGGGCGGCGCCCGGAGTCGGCGCCGGAGAGGATCGCGGTTGTCATGGTGTCAATCTCGGTCGTCGCGCTGAGGTCGCCTTGTGCCCGAGCTGTGCTGTCGCTGTGTCCTGTCACGGATTCACCGGCTCAGGTCGTAGACGGTGACACCGTCCACAGTGGTCGGTGGGTAGGTGTCCGCCACCCAGGCGGCGATCCGTTCGGCGGCGTCGCTGCCGGTCTCGCCGCGCATCATCATGCCTTCGCCGAGGAAGTAGTGGATCCGTCCATTTCGGACGTACTCCTGGAACTGCTCCAGGGTGGGAGCCGGGTCCGTGCCGTTGAAACCGCCGACGGCCATCACCGGGGCCCCGCTGCCGAGCTGATAGCCCGCCGCGTTGTTGGAGCCCACGGTCGCCGCCGCCCAAGTGTGGTTCGCGCTGTCCCGCCGGATCAGGGCGGCGAGCTCGTCTCCCGGCAGGCTCGTCCCGAGCAGCCCGCCGCCGCCCATCCGCGTACCCCGGCCCGTATCCGGCCCGGCGGAGGGAAGCGCGCCGGAATGCGGGGTGGCGGCCGTCGCGACGGTGTACGCGCCGGTGCCCGCGAGAACGGTGACCAGCGTGCCGGCCGCGAGCAGACGCCTCGCCCCGTCGGGTAGTCGTGAGGCGAAGAACACCAGGAACGCGCACAGGAGACCGGCCACGAGGATCGTGATCGACAGACCGGGAAGCCAGCCGGATCGCCGCGACAGCAGGAGATACGCCGTCAACGCGGTCAAGCCGACCGCCGCGCCCAAGGTGCCCGCGGCGGCCGGATTCCCTCGGGCGCGCCACAACCGGACGCCTGCGATCCCGATGAGCGCGGCGATGGCCGGGGCGAGCGCGATCGTGTAGTAGGCGTGGATGATCCCGCCCATGTAGCTGAACACCACGGCGGTCACCAGGAACCAACCGCCCCAGACGATCAGCGCCGCGCGTTCGCGATCGGTGCGCGGGGCACGGCGGGTGAACCACAGCCCGGCGGCCAGCGCGACGACGGCGGCCGGAAGCAGCCACGCGATCCCGCCCGCCATCTCGTTGCCGAACAACCGGTCCCAGCCCGTGCCGCCCCAGCCGCCGTTGGGGCTGCCGCCGACACTGCCGACCTCGTCGCCGGTGATGCGACCGAGGCCGTTGTAGCCGAAAGCCAGTTCCCACAAGCTGTTCTCCTGCGATCCGCCGATGTACGGCCGGTCGGCGGCGGGCCACAGCGCGACGACGGCGAGATACCAACCGGCCGAGAGGAGCGTCGCGGTCAAGGCGCCGAGCAGGTGCAGCAGACGGCGGCCCATCGACGTCGGCGCGGCGATCAGGTAGGCGAGCCCGAACGCGGGCAGCACCAGGAACGCCTGCAGCATCTTGGCGAGGAAGCCGAATCCCACGGCCGCCCCGGCCAAGGCCAGCCAGCGTGGGCTCGCGTTCTCCAGTGCGCGGACGACGCAGTAGGCGCCCGCGGTCAGGAGCAGGACGAGCAGCGCGTCGGGATTGTTGAAGCGGAACATCAGCGCGGCGGCCGGGGTGAGCGCGAGGACGGTGCCGGCGAGAAGACCCGCGGCCGGACCGGAAGTCCGCCGCACCGCGGCGAACAGGAACGCCACCGATCCGACGCCCATCAACGCCTGCGGGACCAGCACACTCCAGGAATCGACGCCGAACAAGCGAGCGGAAAGGCTCATCACCCACAACGCGGCCGGTGTCTTGTCGACCGTGATCGCGTTCGCGGCGTCGCTGGAACCGAAGAACAACGCCTTCCAGCTCAGCGACCCGGCCTGCGCGGCCGCTGAGTAGAAAGCGTTGGCCCAGCCGGATTCCCCGAGGTTCCAGAGATACAGGGCGGCGGTCGCGAGCAGCAGCGCGGCCACCGACGGCCGGACCCAGCGTGGATCGGCCGGTTCTTCCCGGGCGGTTCGATCGGCTTCGTCGCGGGAGGCGAGGAGGGTCATGGGCTCAGCGTCGGGGGCGGACCTGGGGTGTGGTTGTGCCGAAGCTGTGCACCCGCTGTGAGGATCCGATCACCGGGAGATGGACGGCGAACTCGGTGTGCCCAGGACGGCTGTGCACCTCGATCGAGCCGTGGTGGGCCACGACGATGGCCGACGCGATCGCCATCCCGAGCCCGGTCCCGCCCGCCGTCCGGGACCGGGAGGAGTCGCCGCGGGCGAACCGTTCGAACACGCTCGGCAGGAGTTCGGGAGCGATACCGGGACCGTCGTCGGTGACGGTGAGCACCGCGGCGCCGCTGTGCGAACGGGTCAGCGCGGTGACCACCGTGGTCCCCGGCGGGGTGTGCGTGCGAGCGTTGGACAGCAGGTTCGCCAGGACCTGGTGCAGGCGCTGGACGTCACCGCGGACGAGCACGGGAACCGGCGGCAGCCGCAGTTCCCAGCGGTGCTCCGGGCCCGCGACGTGCGCGTCGCCGACCGCGTCCGCCGCCAGCCGGGCCAGGTCGACCTCACTCGCTTCGAGCGGGCGTCCCGCGTCGAGTCTCGCCAGGAGCAAGAGATCCTCGACCAGGGTCGTCATCCGCGCGGCCTCGGACTGGATCCGGGCCATCGAGCGGGCGACCTCCGGCGGCGCCAGCGCGCTGCCGCGGCCCGCGAGTTCGGCGTAACCGCGGATCGCCGCGAGCGGGGTGCGAAGCTCGTGGCTCGCGTCGGCGACGAACCGGCGGACCCGGGTCTCGCTGGCTTGCCGGGCTTCCAGCGCTCGCGCGATATGCCCGAGCATGAGGTTCAGTGCCGAACCGACCTGGCCGACCTCGGTCCGCGGATCGGTGTCGATCTCGGGCACCCGCACGGAAAGCGCGACCTGGCCGCGGTCGAGCCGCATGGCCGACACCCGGCCCGCTGTCGCCGCGACCCGGTCGAGCGGCCGCAGCGTGCGCCGGACCGCGAACGCGCCGAGGAACCCGGCGCCGGTGACGCCCGCCGCCGCGACTCCGGACAGGATCCACCGGACGGTGGTCAGGGTGTCCTGCATCGGCCCGAGCGGAAGCCCGGTGACGACCACGCCGCCCGGGATCGAGACGGCTTGCACGCGGTAGTCGCCCAGCCCGCCGATCATCAGCGTCATCGGCGGCCGGTCCGCCGGGATCGAGAACAGCCCGGCCTCCTGCTCGGCCGACAATCCTTGGGGAAGTCCTTGCACGGTGAGGACTCCGGCGTAGAGCACGCGGTCGCCGGACACGCGCACGCTGAGTGTCCCGGAGGCCTGGCCGGGCGCGTTGAGCGGATTGGGGCCTGGACCGTCCTCCGGCGGCCGGCTCGCGAAGTCGTGGGCGCGGGCCGACGCGGCGGAGAGCTGGTCGTCGATCTGGCGGGTGAGGAACGAGCGCAACGCGATCTCACTGGCGACACCGATCACCAGGCAGACGAAGGTGAGCAGCAGCACCATCGAGGCGGTCAGCTTGGCGCGCAGGGAAAGCCGCCCGGGCCGGGTCCACCGGCGCGGGCCGGTGGTCGGGACCGGACCGGGTGCCATGACCCGAGCGTGCGCCGCGGTCGTATGCGCGCGTTGTGTCCCGCCTGTGAGCCCGCTGTGTGCCGCTATGCCGCACTCGCGTGCTCAGAGCCGTATCTCGCGTGATCAGAGACGTATCTCGCGTGCTTGGAGACGTATCTCGCGTGATCAGAGGCCGATCATCGAGTTACGGGTTCAAGCACGCGAGTTACGGGTTCAAGCACGCGAGTTACGTCTCCAAGCACGTGAGTTACGCGATGGCGGCCGGGGTCAGCGGTCGTAGTCCACGGCCAGTTCGGGGGAGGTGGCCACCGCCCGGCAGGTCAGGATCCGACCCGCCGCGACCTCCTCGTCCCCGAGCGCGTAGTGCACGTCCATCCGCGCGCTGCCCCGCACCACCGTCGCCCGGCAGGTGCCGCACGCCCCGCCGACGCACGCGTACGGCGCGTCGACACCGTGCCGGAGCGCGGCGCTGAGCACGGTTTCGCCCACCGTCGCGGGGATCTCGGCGGTCTTCCCGCCCGCGGTCACCGTCAGGGCCGGGCCCGGCCGCCGCGAGGGGCGGACCGGCAGCGCGCCCTGGAACAGTTCGAAGTGGACGTTCTCCTCGGGGACGTCCCGGTCCGCGAGGGTCCGGCGGGCCATGTCGACGAGGTCGCGCGGGCCGCACAGGAACCACTCGTCCACCTTCGCCGGGTGCAGCCGCGACTGCAGCAGCGCGCGGAGACGGGTGCCGTCCAGACGGCCGCGCTGATAGCGCTCGTGCGAGATGGCGAGCGCCTCGCCGACGATGTCGAACGGCCTCTCGAGCCGGTGCGTGCGCAGATCCGGGTCGCGTTCGTCGGTGCGGTAGTGCACCACGTGCAGCCGCCCGCCCAGCCGCGCGGCGAGGGCGCCGAGTTCGCCGGCGAACATCGTGCTGGCACCGGAGGTGTTGATGTAGAGCAGGGTCGCCTTGCTGTTCGGTTCGTCCCGCAGGGTCGCGGTCAGGATCGACAGGATCGGCGTGATCCCGCTGCCCGCGGCGAGCGCGACGTACCGGCCGGCGCGGCTCCGCGCCGGGGTCAGCGTGAACTCCCCGGCCGGGGGCAGGACGTCCAGTGCGTCGCCCGCTTCGAGTTCCGTGGTGGCGAACGTCGAGAACGCGCCGCCGAGCTGATGTTTGATCGCGATCCGCAGCTCGCCGGAATCCGGCGTCGAGCAGATCGAGTAGGCGCGCCGCACCTCTTCCCCGTCGACCTCCGCACGGATGACCAAGTGCTGTCCGGGGGTGAACCGGAAGGTCTCCCGCAGCCGTTCCGGGACGTCGAACGTCACGGTGACGGCGCCCTCGCACAGCGGCCGGACCTCGGCGACCCGCAGCGAGTGGAACCGGCTGGGCGGCCGGGGCTGGGGCGCCGGCGGTTCCTCGTCGAACGAATCGGTGAGCTGACGCCATTCGCGGTACTCCGACGACGTCAGCTCGCGTCCCCACGGGGTCGCGATCGGGACGTCCCTGGCGAGGTACGCGTCGCGGTTGTCCCGCCACGTGCGCAGGTACCGGTAGAACGGGATCGCGGGGTGGAGATGGTGCACCAGGTGGTAGTTCTGGCAGAGCATGATCGGCGTCATCAGCCATTCGAGCCCGACGCGGACGCGCGTGGCGCCGAACCGGTTCTGCCGCTGCGCGCCGAGGTCGTGATGCGGCAGCCAATCGAACCACCAGGCCAGCACGGCCAGCCCGACGCGCTGCGGGATCAGATAGACCATCAGCAGTTCCCAGCCGTGGCCGCTCACGGTCAGCCAGGCGAACGCGGCGAGGCTCAGCGTGACAGCGGCCGCGGTCTCGACCCGCTCCGACGGCGGCCGCGTGCGCTGCCGGGCCACGTAGAAACGGGCGTACCAGAAGTCGATGGTCAGCCAGCGCAGCGGCAGCTGCCACCAGGGGCCGTGCGCGGTCCAGGCGTCGGGATCGGTGTGGGCGTCCTCGTTGGTGTTGCGATGGTGCTCCAGGTGGATGTAGCGCACCAGGGGAAAGGAGCCGTAGACCGCCACGAACGGCATCGCGAGCCTGCCGAGCAGTTCGTTGACCCAGGTGAGCTGCCCGGCCGCGTGGTGCGTCGACTCGTGCAGCACGGTGAACATGGTGAAGGTGACGAGCGCGTGCAGGGGAATGGTCACCCAGAGCGGCGCGGCGTCGGTGACGACCAGCCAGGTGGCGCCCGTCCAGACCATGGCGCCGCCGACGAACAACAACACCGTCGGCACCGAGACCACCGGCAGCGGGAGCCGCGGGTTGGACACGCCGCGTCTCGGTCTTCTCTCGGGTGATTCCCCCGTGTCCTCGGACCGGGTTACGGCGACGGTCATCGATCGTTCCCCTCGGTCGATGCTACCGGGACAAGCTGTCACACCGTAGACAATTAGTATTGGTTTGTAAACTTCATCCGCTCGCCGAAGCGGCTCGCGGTAGCGCCCGATGGTGAAGCGTGGCATGCATCCGTGTCCAGGAATGGGCCGGTTCGTAACAGAGAAGAACCGAAAACTGGTCCGATCGGGTGGTCGGGGGCCTGATGGTCCGACGTGGTTCGAAACCTGTGACCGGCGGGCGAGGCGGGCTGATGCCCCCGGGGCCGGGCCGGGAAGGGACACGGCCCAGGCCGCGCCCTGCGGGGCTGTTCGCGGTCTTCGCGCCCAGGCGGTCCCTGGCGGCACGGGCGGATGCGGCCGAGTACGACCCGGTACGAGGCCGATCCGCCCGCGCCGCCAGGAACCACCTGGATCACGAACCCCGTCGAACAGACCCACAGGACACGGCCTAGACTCGGACGGCCCGGTCTGCAAGGTGACCTGGGCACATCCGCCGTCGACGACATGCGGATGCTCAAACACATCGTTTACCGCTCGAGGAGAATACGTTGAAGAGCACCGTCGAGCAGCTCAGCCCGACGCGAGTCAAGATCAATGTCGAGGTGCCGTTCGACGAGCTCAAGCCGAACTTCGACCGCGCCTACCGCAAGATCGCCCAGCAGGTGCGCATCCCCGGCTTCCGTCCGGGCAAGGCGCCGGCTCGCGTGCTGGAAAGCCGGATCGGGCGGGCCCCGGTGCTCGACGAGGTCGTCAACGAGGTCATTCCGGCCAAGTACATGGAAGCCGTGCGCGCGGGCGAGGTCCGCACGCTGGGCCAGCCCGAGTTCGAGGTGACCAAGCTGGAGGACCGCGAGGTCCTCGAGTTCACCGCCGAAGTCGACATCCGCCCGGAGATCTCGCTGCCCGACCTCGAAGGCTTCTCGGTCAGCGTCGACGACGTCGAGCTGACCGACGCCGAGGTCGACGAGCAGCTCGACGAGCTGCGCGCCCGGTTCGGCACGCTCACCGGCGTCGACCGCCCGGCCGAGAACGGCGACTTCGTCTCGATCGACCTCGCGGCCACCGTCGACGGCCAGGAGGTCGAGGAGGCCTCGACCACCGGCCTGTCCTACGAGATCGGCTCCGGCCAGCTCGTCGACGGTATCGACGAGGCGATCATCGGCGCGAACGCGGGCGAGACCAAGACCTTCACCACGAAGCTGGTCGCCGGCGAGCACACCGGCAAGGACGCCGACGTCACCGTCACCGTGCAGACCATCAAGCAGCGCGAGCTGCCCGAGGCGGACGACGAGTTCGCCCAGATGGCGAGCGAGTTCGACACGATCGACGAGCTGAAGGCCGACCTTCGCGAGCGCCTCGGCCGCGTCAAGAAGATGCAGCAGGGCGTCCAGGCTCGTGACAAGGTCCTCGAGGAGCTCCTCGAGCGCACCGAGGTCGCGATCCCGGAGAAGGTCCTCGAAGCCGAGATCGAGAACCGCAAGCACGACGCGATCCACCCCTTCGACCACGACGAGGCGCAGTTCGCGAAGGCGCTGGAGGCCGAAGGCCGCACGATCGAGGAGTTCGACACCGAGGTCCGCGAGGAGTCGGAGAAGGCGGTCCGCACGCAGCTGCTGCTGGACAGCATCGCCGACGCCGAGCAGACGTCGGTCAACGACGGCGAGCTCACCGAACGGATCATCTACCAGGCGCAGCGCTTCGGCGTCAGCCCGGACGAGTACGTCCAGCGGGCGCAGCAGTCCGGTCAGCTGACCGCGATCTACGCCGACGTCCGTCGCGGCAAGGCGCTGGCCTCGGTGGTCCGCAAGACCACCGTGACCGACGCCTCCGGTGCCACGGTCGACCTCGAAGAGCTCTTCGGCCCCGCAGCCGAGGAGACGCAGGTCACCGAGGAACCCGCGAAGACTGCGGCCGAGTAGGGAATACCGGTCCTTCTCGAAACGGACCGTAAAGCTGTAAGCGAACTTGGGCGGTGTCAGGCATTCTGCACCGCCCAAGTTCGTTAGGGTCGGTTGCAAGATCCTCAGCACCTGGACACAGCATCTGGACATACAGCGGCGGCCGAGGCACGGCTGGCCGCCGTCGGCGAAAAGGCAGGCAGACGTGACGCAGCACATGCCCGAGGCGCGGACCGGAACCGCGGGGCTCAACCTCACCGACTCGGTCTTCGAGCGGTTGCTCCAGGAGCGCATCGTCGTCCTCGGCTCCGAGGTCAACGACGAGGTCGCGAACCGGATCACCGCCCAGTTGTTGCTGCTCGACGCAGACGACTCCGAGTCGGACATCCGCTTCTACATCAACTCGCCCGGTGGCTCGGTCACCGCGGGTTTCGCCATCTACGACACCATGCAGCTGATCCGCCCGGACGTCGCGACCTACGCGATGGGCCTGGCCGCGTCGATGGGGCAGTTCCTGCTCTCCTCCGGCACGCCCGGCAAGCGGTACGCGCTGCAGCACGCGCGCATCCTCATGCACCAGCCCTCGGCGGGGGTCGGCGGCACGGCCTCCGACATCGCCATCCAGGCCGAGGTGTTCGGCAAGTGGAAGCAGGAGCTGGCCCGGATCACCGCCGAGCAGACCGGCCAGACGGTCGAGCAGATCGTCAAGGACGGCGACCGCGACCGCTGGTTCACCGCGCAGGAGGCGAAGGACTACGGCTTCGTGGACCAGGTCCTCACTCGTGAGAACCCGCTTCCCAACAGCTGATCCGCGCCCGGCACACAGGAGAATTCAATGAGCAACTTCCAGCTTCCGAACGGGTCGCAGGCGCCCGGGATGCAGTCGCGGCTCCAGCTGCCGCAGTCGCGGTACGTCCTGCCCTCGTACGTCGAGCGCACGAGCTACGGCATCAAGGAATCGAACCCGTACAACAAGCTGTACGAAGAGCGCCAGATCATGCTCGGCGTGCAGATCGACGACGCGTCGGCGAACGACGTCATGGTCCAGCTGCTCCACCTCGAGCACGAGGACCCGGACCGCGACATCATGATCCTGATCAACTCGCCCGGTGGTTCGTTCACCGCGCTGATGGCGATCTACGACACGATGCAGTACGTCCGCCCCGACATTGTCACGATGTGCATCGGCCAGGCCGCTTCGGCCGCCGCGGTGCTGCTGGCCGCCGGTACCCCCGGCAAGCGGTTCACCCTGCCGAACTCGCGCGTGCTGATCCACCAGCCCGCCACCGAGGGCACCTACGGGCAGGTCTCGGACCTGGAGATCCAGGCCAACGAGATCCAGCGGGTGCGGCGCCAGATGGAGGTCATCCTGGCGAAGCACACGAACAAGGACGCCGACGAGGTCAAGAAGGACATCGAGCGCGACAAGATCCTGACGGCCGACGAGGCCAAGGCGTACGGGATCGTCGACGAGGTGCTCGAGTACCGCAAGGCTTCGAGCAGCTGATCGTGGGAGGGGACCGGTGCGTGTCGGGAGACGACACGCACCGGATCCCTGGTCTATGGTCAGCTTCTGGCGTGCTCAGATGTGACGTTGGTTCTCCCGCCGACGGCATCGGGCGGGTACCGTCAGTGGCAGTGTGTGAGGCTCCGAGAGGTCATCCGTGACCGGGGCGGCAAGACAGTCAGGCGCGTATCGCGCCGGAGGGGACGAGGTCAACGGCCATGGCACGGATCGGTGACGGCGGCGACCTGCTGAAATGTTCTTTCTGCGGCAAGAGCCAGAAGCAGGTGAAGAAGCTCATTGCCGGCCCCGGGGTCTACATCTGCGATGAGTGCATCGATCTCTGCAACGAGATCATCGAAGAGGAACTGGCCGAGGCCGGTGAGGTCAAGCTCGACGAGCTGCCCAAACCCGCCGAGATCCACGAGTTCCTCGAGCAGTACATCATCGGCCAGGACGACGCGAAGCGATCGCTGGCCGTGGCGGTGTACAACCACTACAAGCGTGTGCAGTCCGACGACAAGTCCGGGCCGAAGGATTCCAAGGACGAGACCGTCGAGCTGGCGAAGTCCAACATCCTGATGCTCGGGCCGACGGGCTGCGGCAAGACCTACCTCGCCCAGACCCTGGCGAAGATGCTGAACGTCCCGTTCGCGATCGCGGACGCCACGGCGCTCACCGAAGCCGGGTATGTCGGCGAGGATGTCGAGAACATCCTGCTCAAGCTGATCCAGGCGGCGGACTACGACGTCAAGCGCGCCGAGACGGGCATCATCTACATCGACGAGGTCGACAAGATCGCCCGCAAGTCGGAGAACCCGTCGATCACCCGCGACGTGTCCGGCGAGGGCGTGCAGCAGGCGCTGCTGAAGATCCTCGAGGGCACCACCGCCTCGGTGCCGCCGCAGGGCGGCCGCAAGCACCCGCACCAGGAGTTCATCCAGATCGACACGACGAACGTGCTGTTCATCGTGGCCGGCGCGTTCGCCGGGCTGGAGAAGATCATCAACGAGCGGGTCGGCAAGCGCGGCCTCGGTTTCGGCGCGGAGATCCGCACCAAGGCCGAGATCGACGAGAGCGACATCTTCTCCGACACCATGCCGGAGGACCTGATCAAGTTCGGGTTGATCCCGGAGTTCATCGGCCGCCTCCCGGTCGTCGCGACGGTGACCCATCTCGACAAGGACTCGCTGGTCAGCATCCTGACCACGCCGCGCAACGCGCTGGTGAAGCAGTACAAGAAGCTCTTCGAGATGGACAACGTCGAGCTGGAGTTCACCAAGACCGCGCTCGAGGCCATCGCCGACCAGGCCGTGCTCCGCGGCACCGGCGCCCGTGGCCTGCGCGCGATCATGGAAGAGGTCCTGCAGCCGGTCATGTACGACATCCCCAGCCGCGACGACGTCGCGAAGGTCGTCATCACCGAGCAGACCGTCCGCGAGAACGTGAACCCGACGATCGTGGCACGTCAGCCGTCGCGTCGTCGCAGCAGCGAGCGCGGCGAGAAGTCCGCCTAGAGAAACACACTTTCGCAGCCGACGCCCCGGCCGGATCCTTTCCGGCCGGGGCGTCGGTTTTCTCCGGCCCGGTCCGGCCGGTGACCGGACCGGGATAGGATGCGAGGGTGCCGCTGACTCCCACGAAGGACGAGAACGAGGCTCCCGAGCTGGCAGCCGCGAGTCCACGCGAGGTCAGGGGACTCGTCGAACTCACCGAACGCATCGTCGTCGGGGCCTACCGCGGGCATCCGTGGATCCCGCGCGCGCTGACGATCGCGCTGGGCGTGCTGGTGGCGACCTGCCTGGTGGCCGGGGTCGTCCGGTTGTCGCCGCTGCCGCTGATCCCGCTGCCGTTCTTCGCCGGTTCGGCGTACGCGCTCATCCGCGTCAAGGTGGCGCGAAACGCGGAGGCGAACCAGGCGCTCGTCGTCTGGACCGGGCTGTTCACCGGTGCGACGCTCGCCGGATTCTGGTTGATCTCGATGGCGGGCCGCTGGCTCGGCTGATCGGCCCGGCACACTTTTCCGATTTCCCTCCGTTAGCAGGGTTTCAGAATCTCCTGGACGGGGTAAGACGAGTCCGTGACAGTCACCGCGGGTCCCTTCTCGCATGTGGGCCTGCTCTACTCCGGTGACGCGGAGTACCTGGACGGTACGATTCCGTACATCCTGGAGGGGTTGAAGCACGACGAGCCGGTGGCGGTGGCCGTGCCGAGCCGGAACCTGGCCCTGATCGAAGCGGCCTTGGGAGAGTCCGCCGCCGATGTCGAGCTCATCGACATGAGCGAAGCGGGCCGGAATCCGGGCCGCATCCTCCCGGGTGTGCTGCTCGCGTTCGCGGACAACCGGCCGGGGCCGGTCCGGATCATCGGAGAGCCGATCTGGGCGGGCCGGACGGCCGTCGAGTACCCGGCGTGCGCGCAGCACGAGGCGCTGATCAACTTCGCGTTCGGCGATCGCGACCTCGGCATCCTGTGCCCGTACGACCGGACCAGGCTCGACGACGACGTCCTCGCCGACGCGGAGCGGACCCATCCGACCCTTTCGGGTGCCGACGGGGCTCGCCCGAGCCAGGGCTACGCGCCCGACGCCGTCGTCGAGAAGTACAACCTGCCGTTGCCCGAGCCGCGGTCGGCCGACGCGTTCCGCTTCGACCTCGGCAGGCTCGCCGCGGTGCGCCGGTTCGCGCAGGCCCGGGCCGAGGAGAGCGGCCTCGCCCGGGAACGGGTGGAGGATCTCGTGCTCGCCGTGGCGGAACTGTCCGCCAACAGCGTGCTGCACGGATCGGGGCACGGTGTCGTGCGGGTCTGGCGGGACGAGGGCCACGTGCTGTGCGAGGTCGTCGACGAAGGCACCTTGAGCGATCCGCTGGCCGGCCGCCGTCCCGCTTCGCCGGGGCAGCTCGGCGGCCGGGGCCTGGTGCTGGTGAACCAGGTCGCCGACCTGGTCCGCCAGTACCGCAGACCGGGTTCGACCGTGACCAGGATCTACTTCCGCGTCTGAATTCAGGCGTGCTTCGGGACGTGCTTGCCGAGGAACGCGATCAGGCTCGGCACGACCGTGCGGTTGAAGCTGTCGCCGTGCTTGCCGCGCGCGGTGTGCGCGACCGTGGGCCGCGCTTCGGAGATGAACTTCCGGACCCCGCCGATGAACGGGTCTTCGGTCCCGCACCAGATCCCGGTCGGCACGCTCTTGGTGACACCGATATGGCGCAACGGATCCAGCGAGCCCCAGTCGGCGGCGTCGCGGAACGCGCGCCGCTTGCTCATCTCGGCCCACGACGTGATCAGCGCGGGCGCGAGCGCCGCGACCGCGGCGGGCGGACGGCGCCGTTCCAGGCGGCGCCGGGTGTACAGCAGCGCGCCGAAGCCGCCCATCGAAAGCCCGGTGGCGGCGAACGGCTGCCCGTCCCGGCCGCCGAGGCCGCGTGCGGCCAGCCAGCGGGGGACCTCTTCGAGCAGCATCGCCATCGGGTTGTCGCCGGGCTGGTTCTCGTGCCAGTAGTGGTCGCCGCCGTCGACGGCGACGAACCCGAACGGGGGCACCGCCTTGCGGGCGACGTCGCTGCCGAGCTGCTTGAGCAGCCCGGTCGGGGCCGCGTGACGCGCGGTGCCGTGGAGACCGTGCAGCATCAGCGACATCGGCAGGCCCTTGGGCGGGGCCTTGGTCGGCAGCATGAGCACCAGATCGACCTCGCGCCCGCGGGCTTCGGACCAGACGCGTTCGACGCGGGGCTTGCCCAGCTGAGTGGCCGGCGTCGGCGAAGCGACGCCGAGAGCCCGCTGGAGCGCGTCGCTGAACGGGAGGGCCCCGGTGGCCGTTCCGGCGGCGAGCCCGGCGACTCCGAGACCGGAGGCGCCGGCGATCAGCACGGAACGACGGCTCAGCCACCGGCGTGCGCCGTCCACCCCCGGCAGCGTCGTGTGCCCCTGGTCGTCCTCGTTCACCGATCCCCGTTTCCGCGTAGAGCTTCCACCAGGTCAGACGCGCGTTTCCGCTCGAAGGTTGCACGATTCACCGACCTGTGACCGGGGTATCGCCGGATCAGGTGCCGATGTTTCCCTCTTTCGCGCGCCAGGCCTCGATCGAGATCCGCGCGGACCGTGTCGCCGCCTCGTAAGTGTCGCCGAGACCGACGCCGAGGGCGGTGGCCAGGGGAATCAGGATGTGGTCCACACCATTCTCGCCGTCGCCGAAGTGCCCGGCGACCTCCAGGGTGATGTAGCCGTGCACGGCGCTCCAGAGCTGGGCGGCGACCTCGAATTCCGGCGTGGGCCGGAACCGGCCGGCGTCGATCACCCGCTTCGCGGCGCGGACGAGGTAGCCGAAGGCCTCGATGCCCTCTTCGCTGGCGTTCTGGCGGGTCTCCTCCTTGGTCATGTCGCCCAGCGCCGCCTTTTGCCCGCTGGGCTGGCTCTGGCCGAAGGTCACCGCGTAGAGCTGCGGGTTGTCCACCACGGTCCGCCGGTACGCCAGCGCCAGGGTGAGGATGTCGGCCACCGGGTCATCGGTCTCCTCGACTTCGCCCAGATTCGCCGACAGCCGCCGGAAACCTTCGCGGGCGACCTCGTTCACCAAGGCGCCCATCCCGCCGAAGTGGGTGTACACGGCCATGGTCGACGCACCGATCTCGGCCGCGAGCTTGCGGGCCTGGAGCGCTTCCGGGCCGCCGTCCGAGAGCAACCGGATCGCCGCTTCGATCAGCTTGGCCTTGACCTCGGCGGCGGAGGGTTTCGATGCCATGCTTGCCAGTATCCCATAACCCTGTTATAAATGACTGCATAACATCGTTATTCCAGCGGTAGGGGGCCAGTGATGGGCAACAAGTTCCTCGAGGGCAACTTCGCCCCGGTCAGCCGTGAGCACACGATCACCGAACTGAGCGTCACCGGGCACGTCCCGGAGTACCTGGACGGGCGTTATCTGCGGAACGGGCCGAATCCGCTGTCCGAAGTGGATCCGGCGACCTACCACTGGTTCATGGGCGACGGCATGGTGCACGGCGTCCGGCTGCGGGACGGCCGGGCCGAGTGGTACCGCAACCGCTGGGTGCGCAACCCGCGGCTGGCCGGGGAGCTCGGCGAGAGCTGGAGCGGCGGGGCGGCCGCGTCCCTGGGGGCCAACACGAACGTGATCGGCCACGCGGGCAAGACCCTCGCGCTGATCGAGGGCGGCGCCACCAGCTTCGAACTGACCGACGAGCTCGACACCGTCGGCGCCTGCGACTTCGACGGCACGCTTCCGGGCGGCTACACCGCCCATCCGAAACGCGATCCGGAGACCGGTGAGCTGCACGCCGTGTCGTACTTCTTCGGCTCGGGCAACAAGGTCCAGTACTCGGTGATCGACGCGCGGGGCCGGGCGCGCCGCACGGTCGACGTCGAGGTCACCGGCTCGCCGATGATGCACGACTTCTCCCTGACCGAGAAGCACGTCGTGTTCTACGACCTGCCGGTCGCCTTCGACAACGACCAGGCGGTCGCCGCGTCCGTGCCGTCGATCCTGCGCACGCCCGCGCGGCTGGTGATGTCGGCGCTGGTGGGCAAGGTGAAGGTGCCGGATCCCTTCGGGGCGAAGCTGCGTCAGCGGATCTCGGGCAACGCCGGCCTGCCGTACCGCTGGAACCCGAAGTACCCGGCGCGGATCGGGGTCATGCCGCGGGAAGGCGGCAACGGCGACGTCCGCTGGTTCGAGATCGAGCCGTGCTACGTCTTCCACCCCATGAACGCCTACGACGACGGCGACGACATCGTGCTCGACGTCGTCCGGCACCCGAAGATGTTCGACACCGAACTGCTCGGGCCCGCCGAGGGGCCGCCGACCCTGGACCGCTGGACCATCGACCTGAGTGCCGGCAAGGTCGTCGAGGAACGCCTCGACGACCAAGGGCAGGAGTTCCCGCGTGTCGACGAGCGGCTTGTGGGGCGGCGGCACCGCTTCGGCTATTCGGTGTCCACAAAGGATGGCTCGGCGTCCTCGGGGTCGCTGCTCAAGCACGACCTGTGGAACCGTTCGGTCGCTTCGCGGGAATTCGGCGCGGGCAGCCAGGTGGGGGAGTTCGTCTTCGTGCCGTCCTCTGTGGACGCTGGCGAGGACGAGGGCGTGCTGATGGGTTTCGTCTACGACGCCGCGACGCAGAAGAGCGACCTGACCATTTTGGACGCGGGGACCCTGGAGACCGTGGGCGCCGTGCACCTGCCGGACCGGGTGCCGAACGGCTTCCACGGCAACTGGGTGGGCACGGAGTAGGTCGTCACCGGACGCTCGCCGCCGCCATGTCGCGAAAGCCACTTTCAGGACATCCGATGTCCCGAAAGTGGCTTTCGCGACATGGCGGCGTTTCTGGCCGAGGAGATCTGCCCGAATCGCCACTGGCGACGCGAGTCCGATCGGTCGCTGCCTCTGACGGCGTTGCGAAAGCCACTTTCGCAACCTTCAACGTTGCGAAAGTGGCTTTCGCACCATGCCACGCTCAGCCGAGGCCGAGCACCCGCTGGTCCCCGCTGTAGAGGTTCATGCTGTCGCCGCGCAGGAAACCGATGAGGGTCATACCGTTCTCGTCGGCCAGTTCCGCGGCCAGCGACGACGGCGCGGAAACCGCCGCCAGCAGGCCGATCCCGGCCATGGCGGCCTTCTGCACCAGTTCGAACGAGGCACGCCCGGACACCAGCAGCCCGGCGTCCGCCGCGGGGATCCGGCCCTCCTGAAGCGCCCAGCCGAGCACCTTGTCGACGGCGTTGTGCCTGCCGACGTCCTCGCGGACGACGGCGAGGTTCCCATCGCCGTCGAACAGGGCGGCCGCGTGCAGGCCACCGGTGCTGGAGAACACCTTCTGGTGCGCGCGAAGCGTGTCCGGGAGCTTCGCCAGCACGTCGGTGCTCACCGTGAACTCGGACTTCTCCGGCGAAAACCGGCTTTTCAGCTTCACCGCGTCGAGCGCGGCCTTGCCGCAGACGCCGCACGAAGACGTGGTGTAGAAGTTCCGCTCGACACCGGTCTCCGGCGGGGCGACCCCTTCAGCCAGTGCGATGTCCAGGACGTTGTAGGTGTTGCGGCCCTGGTCGTCGACGCCGTCGCAGTACCGCGCGACCGCGACGTCCTCACGCGAGGCGAGCACGCCTTCGGACAACAGGAACCCGTGTGCGAGCTCGACGTCGTTGCCGGGTGTCCGCATGGTGACCGCGAGTGCCTTGCCGCCGACGCGGATCTCCAGCGGTTCTTCGGCCGCGAGCGCGTCGGGCCGCCGCACGTCCTTGGTCGCGGAGATCTTCCGCACCGGACGTCGCACCGTCACCCTGCCCACTTGTCCACCCTTCTGACCGGTTTGTTCGACACTCGGATACTGCAACGTCGGGAATTAAGTAATACATTCCCAGTGCACATCCCCAGAGTACGGAGGCGCCGGATGGCTGTCGGCTTCCTGGACCGTTCCCGCATCGTCGCATCACCGGGCTGGAGCCGCTGGCTGGTGCCTCCCGCCGCGCTGGCCGTCCACCTGTCGATCGGGCAGGCGTACGCGTGGAGCGTCTTCAAACCGCCGCTGGAGAAGACCCTCGGGCTCAGCGGCACGGAGAGCGCGCTGCCGTTCCAGCTCGGCATCGTGATGCTCGGGCTGTCGGCGGCGTTCGGCGGGACACTGGTCGAGCGCAACGGCCCGCGCTGGGCGATGTTCGTCTCGATGGTCTGTTTCAGCTCGGGCTTCCTGCTCTCCGCGCTGGGCGTGGCGACGTCGCAGTACTGGCTCGTCGTCCTCGGCTGGGGCGGGATCGGCGGCATCGGGCTCGGCATCGGCTACATCTCGCCGGTGTCGACGCTGATCAAATGGTTCCCGGACCGGCCGGGGATGGCCACCGGCATCGCGATCATGGGCTTCGGCGGCGGCGCGCTGATCGCCTCCCCGTGGTCTTCCCAGATGCTGGGCGCGGCGCCGTGGTCGATCGGGACCGTCGCGACGGCCTTCCTCGTGCACGGCCTGGTCTACGCGGTCTTCATGACCCTCGGCATCCTGCTGGTGCGGGTGCCCGCCGACGACTGGAAGCCGAAGGGCTGGGAACCGAAGACCGATCACGGCAACGCGATGATCACCACCGCGAACGTGTCGGCGCGCAACGCCATCAGGACGCCGCAGTTCTGGCTCCTCTGGGTGGTCCTGTGCTTCAACGTGACCGCGGGGATCGGCATCCTGGAGAAGGCCTCGCCGATGATCGCGGACTTCTTCCGCGAGACCTCCACACCGGTCGGCACCGCCGCCGCGGCCGGGTTCGTCGCGTTGCTCTCGCTGACCAACATGCTCGGCCGGTTCGTCTGGTCGTCCACTTCGGACCTGGTGGGGCGCAAGAACATCTACCGGCTCTACCTCGGCGTCGGCGCCCTGCTGTACCTGGTGATCGCGCTGACCACCAACGCCTCGAAGCTCGTGTTCGTCCTGTGCGCGATGCTGATCCTGTCGTTCTACGGCGGCGGCTTCGCGACCGTTCCCGCGTACCTGAAGGACCTCTTCGGCACCTATCAGGTGGGCGCCATCCACGGCAGGCTGCTGACCGCGTGGTCGATGGCCGGTGTGCTCGGGCCGCTCATCGTCAACGCCATCGCCGACAGCCAGAAGGCGGCGGGCAAGGTCGGCCCCGACCTCTACTCGACGTCGCTGTTCATCATGATCGGCCTGCTGGTGGTCGGTTTCGTCGCCAACGAACTGGTGCGCCCCGTCAACCCGAAGTACCACGAGCCGGCGTCGTCCGGCGAGCCCGCGAGGAGTGAAGCCCGATGACCGAACAGGCTCCCGAGCGCCGTCGTACCGGGCTGATGGTCTTCGCGTGGCTGTGGGTCGCGCTCCCGTTCGCCTACGGCGTGTACGAACTGTTCCGCAAGGTGGTCCAGCTCTTCGGTGGCTGAGTAAGGTCGGCTCGTGGGAGTTCTGGTCACCGGGGCGTCGCGCGGCATCGGCCGCGCGATCGCCCGCGCCTTCGCGGGAAAGGGCGACCGTGTCGCCGTCCACTACGCCTCGAAGCGGGAGGAAGCCGAGCGGACCCTCGGCGAGCTGCCCGGTTCCGGGCACGGCCTGATCCAAGGTGACCTTTCGGAACCCGAAGTGGCCCAACGGGTCGCCGACGAGGCCGAGGCACTGGTGGGCGGTGTGGACGTCCTCGTGAACAACGCCGCCTTCGCGCCCTCCGCGGGTGCGGCCCATCCCGTCGCCGAAGTGTCCTATGAGGACTGGCAGCGGGTCTGGCGGCGGATGCTCGACGTCAACGTGCTCGGCACCGCGAACGTGACCTACTGCGTGGCGCGGCACATGATCGAGCGCGGCGCGCCCGGCCGCGTGGTCAACATCGGTTCGCGGGGAGCCTTCAAGGGCGAGCCCGAGTTCCCGGCGTACGGCGCGAGCAAGGCCGCGGTGCACTCGCTGGGGCAGTCGCTCGCCGTCGCCCTCGCCCCGCACGGGATCGCGGTGACCTCGGTCGCGCCCGGCTTCACCGCCACCGACCGGGTCGCGGCGAAGGTCGAAGGCGCGAGCGGCGAGAGTCCGTTCGGCCGGGTCGGCACGCCGGAGGAGGTCGCGGCCGCGGTGCTCTACCTGGCTTCCGGCGAGGCCGCGTGGGCGTCCGGGGCGATCCTCGACCTGAACGGCGCGTCGCATCTGCGGATGTGAACTGGATCACTGATGCAGCGCTGACGGCTTTCCGCGCGTCTATGGAACGTGCACAAGCTGGGGAAGGTCCTGGTCGCCGCGCTCGCGGTGGCGGTGTTCGGCGGGACCGCGTACGGATACACGACGCTGGAGTCGCTCGACGGCATCACCCGCGAGGACGTGATCGACGCGCCGGATCCGGGAGAGCAGCCCGCCGACGGTTCGCTGGACATCCTGCTGGTCGGGCGCGACGCGCGGACCGACAACCAGGACCGGCCGCTCCCGCCCGAGATCCTGCGCGAGCTGCGGGCCGGGGCGAACGGCGACGACCTGACCGACACGCTCATCGTGCTCCGCATCCCCAACGGGCAGCAGTCGGTGAAGGCGTTCTCGATCCCGCGTGACTCGTGGGTCGCGCAGCCAGGCACGAAGGACAAGAGCAAGATCAACGAGATCTTCGGCCGGACCAAGTTCGCCTCGGCGAGCGAGCAGCGCGCGGCGGGCAAGACCGACAAGGCCGAGATCAACAAACAGGCGATCACCGCGGCGCGCAAGGCGACCTTGAAGGCCGTCGAGGAGCTCAGCGGCGTCAAGATCGACCACTTCGCCGAGGTCAACCTGCTGAGCTTCTACGAGATCAGTAAGGCCGTCGGCGGCGTCGAGGTCTGCCTGAAGAAGGCCACCAAGGACCGCGATTCCGGCGCGGACTTCCCCGCCGGGCGCCAGACGATCGCGGGCGCCGACGCGCTCGCTTTCGTCCGTCAGCGCAAGAACCTTCCCCGCAGCGACCTCGATCGCGTCCGCCGCCAGCAGGTGTTCCTCGCGGGGCTGGCGAAGCAGGTGCTCTCCGGCGGCACCCTCGCCAACCCGGCGCGCGTGTCCGACCTGATCGACGCGGTGAAGCGTTCGGTGGTGCTCGACGGTTCGTGGGACCTGCTCGACTTCGTGCGGCAGATGCGCGGGGTGTCCGGCGGCGGGATCGCGTTCGAGACGATCCCGGTGGTGAACCCCGACTACCGCTACGACCCCCGGCATCCGACCTGGACCGCCGTGCAGGTGGATCCCGCCCAGGTGCGCGCGTTCGCCGCCTCCCTGATCGGGGTCCAGCCCACGACCCCGCAGGCGCCCGCCGGGCCCAAGGTCGACGTCGTCAACGCGAGCGGCAAGGACGGTCTCGCCGCCCGCGTCTCGGATCTCTTGGCGGAGAAGGGATACGGCAAAGGCGACACGAAGGCCGAGACCGGGCGGCGGACGTCGGTCGTCCGGTACAGCGACGCGGCCGGGCCCGCCGCGGAGATCGCGAAACTGCTCGGCGGACTGGATCTCCAGAAGGCCGAGTCGATCGCGGCGGGCCAGGTCGAGGTCGTGCTCGGCCAGGTCTACAAAGGACCGGGCGTCTCCGCGGGCGGGGGCGCGGCCGCCGCGCTCGCGGAACCGCCGATCACGGCCGAAGGCGCCGACTGCATCGACTGACCCGCGTCACTCCCGTGGCGGGATCTTGCCGTTCTTGGCGACCGGGAGGCCGAGCTGAACCGGCTCGGTGATGACGGCCGTCTCGCTGGGAAGGTGGGCCAGCACCGGGTTCAGGTGGGTCAGCTTCAGCGTGACCGGACCGACGACGCTCGGCGAAGTGCTGACGTCCGCCTTCGCCAGATCCAGCCACTGGACGGTGCCGAGCACCTCCGGCGGGATCTCGTCACCGCGTTTCGCCACCGGGACGCACACTTGCCGGGCGTTGCCGGCCTTCACGTCCACCTTCGGCCGGTCGGCCAGCACCGGGTTGAGATGGCCCAGCGTCAGCGGGAACGGGATGGTCGGAATGCCGAGGACGCGCAGGGCGTAGCACTCGAGGTCGATATGCCGCACGAACGACAGGATCTCCGGCGGCGGCAGCTTCCCGTTCTTCGCGACCGGGACGCACAACTGCTCCGGAGACAACATGGTCACGTGCGAATCCTGGATGCCGAGCTTCTGCACGACGGGGTTCAGATGGCTCAGCGTCAGCGGGAAGTCCACCGCGCGGCCCTCGATCCGGTAACACGACAGATCCACCCAGCGGACGAAGTCGAGGATGCCCGGCGGCGGGATCACGCCGTTCTTCGCGACCGGCACACAGAGCTGCCGGCGTTCACCGAGCTTGACCGTCTCCACCGGCAAATTGCCGAGCACGGGGTTGAGGTGCTTGAGGGTGAGCTCCACCGGCGGTGGTTTGTAGCCTTCGGTCCGGTAGCAGGACAGGTCGAGCTGGGAGACGAACGGCAGCGGCGGCGGTGCGCCCGGAGCGGCGGTGGCCGCGCCGGGCAGCACCGCGACGAGCAAGAGCGAGGCCAGGGCGGCGAAGCAACGCAGAGTCGATCTTCGTGACATGGCAAGGCCTTTCCGCGAAGTGGGTCGGTCACTTCACGGTGGACCCCGGCCGAGCCCGCCCGACACCGCCGACCGGGCAGCCTAAGGTGCGGTCGCCGGCTCCAAGCGCACCACGACCGCCTTCGACACCGGGGTGTTCGACTTGTCCGCCACCGCGTCCAGCGGCACCAAGGCGTTCGCCTCAGGGAAGTACGCCGCCGCGCAGCCCTTCGCCGTCGGATAGGAGACCACCCGGAACCGCGGGGCCCGGCGGTCGCCGTCCCGCCATTCCGAGACCAGGTCGACCATCGCGCCGTCGGCGAGCCCGAGCGAAACCAGGTCCTCGGGGTTCACCAGCACCACGCGCCGAGCGTCCTCGATGCCGCGGTAACGGTCGGAAAGCCCGTAGATCGTGGTGTTGTACTGGTCGTGGCTGCGCATCGTCTGCAACAGCAGCCTGCCTTCGGGTACCTGCGGATACTCGAGTTCGGAGACGGTGAAGTTCGCCTTGCCGTTGGCGGTCCCGTTGAACTGCCGCGAATCGCGCGGCGCGTTCGGCAGGACGAAGCCGTCGGGCTCGCGGACCCGGGCGTTGTAGTCGTGGCAGCCGGGGACGACGCGGGCGATCCGGTCGCGGATGAGGTCGTAGTCGGCGTGGAAATCCCGCCACGGCACCGCGTGCCCGGCACCGAGCAGGGCCTCCGCGAGATGACAGATGATCGCGACCTCGGACAGCAGATGCTCGCTGGCCGGGGCCAGCCTGCCGCGTGAGGTGTGGACCTGCGACATCGAGTCCTCGACGGTGACGAACTGCTCGCCGCCTGCCTGGACGTCGCGCTCGGTGCGGCCGAGGGTCGGCAGGATCAGCGCGGTCTTGCCGGGGACGACGTGCGACCGGTTGAGCTTCGTGGACACGTGCGCGGTCAGCGAGCACGACTTGAGCGCCTTCTCGGTCAGCTCCGTGTCCGGTGTCGCGGAAGCGAAATTGCCGCCGACGGCGAAGAAGACCTTGCCCTTTCCGTCCCGCATCGCGCGGATCGCGGCGACGGTGTCGTAACCGTGGTCGCGCGGCACCTTGATGCCGAACTCGGCGTCGAGACCGTCCATGAAGGACTCCGGCATCTTCTCCCAGATGCCCATCGTCCGGTCGCCCTGGACGTTGGAGTGCCCGCGCACCGGGCACAGGCCCGCGCCCGGCTCGCCGATCATGCCGCGTACCAGCGCCAGGTTCGCGACCTCGGAGATCGTCTGCACCGCGTGCTTGTGCTGGGTCAGGCCCATCGCCCAGCAGTAGATGGTCCGCTTCGAGGTCGCGATCATCCGGGCCAGCCGCTCGATCTGCTCGCGCGGCAACCCGGTCGCGGCGCCGACCTCGGTCCAGTCGATCTCGCGCAGATGCTTCGCGTAATCCTCGAACCCCTCGGTGGCCGACTCGACGAACGCGCGGTCGACGATCGTGCCGGGGGTCTCCTGCTCCCACCGCAGCAGGAGATGGCCGATCGCCTGGAACAGCGCGAGGTCGCCGCCGAGCCGGATCTGCGCGAACTCGTCGGCCAGCGGGGTGCCCTTGCCGACCACGCCGCGGACGTTCTGCGGGTTCTTGAACCGCATCAGGCCGGCTTCGGGCAGCGGGTTGATCGCCATGATCTTCGCGCCGTTGCCCTTGGCCTCCTCCAGCGCGGACAGCATGCGCGGATGGTTGGTGCCCGGGTTCTGGCCGACCACCACGATCAGGTCCGCCTTGTGGATGTCGGCGAGCGACACCGACCCCTTGCCGATCCCGGTCGTGGCGGCGAGCGCCGCGCCGGAGGACTCGTGACACATGTTCGAGCAGTCGGGCAGGTTGTTGGTGCCGTAGGAACGCACGAGCAACTGGTAGAGGAACGCGGCCTCGTTGCTGGTCCGGCCGGAGGTGTAGAAGATCGCCTCGTTCGGGTCGCTCAGTGCCCGCAGCTCGTCCGCGACCAGCGTGAACGCGTCGTCCCAGGAGATCGGCTCGTAGTGCGAAGCCCCTTCGCGCAGCACGAACGGCTCGGTGATGCGGCCCTGCTGGCCGAGCCAGTAGTCCGTCTTGTCCGCCAGCTCGTGGATGGAGTGCGCGGCGAAGAACTCGCGGCCGACGCGGCGCTTCGTCGCCTCCTCGGCGACGGCCTTCGCGCCGTTTTCGCAGAACTCCGCGAGCTTGCGGTGCTCACCGTCGATCTCGCGCGGCTCCGGCCAGGCGCATCCGGGGCAGTCGAAACCGTCGCGCTGGTTCAGCAGGCGCAGCGTCTTCACCGTGCGCGCGGCGCCCATCTGCTCCATGCCGCGTATCAGGGAGACGGCGACCCCGGGGATCCCGGCCGCCCAGCTCTTCGGTTTCCCGACTTCGAGCTGTGTCTCGTCAACGTCGTTCGCGGGTGCTTCGCGGGTCATGACCCCATCGTGCGCCTTGACGCTTCCGCGCGCGACCGAGGGGTGCCGGTTCGGCGACATCGATGGTAGCACATGTGCTACCATCGATTCATGGGTTCTGTCGGATTGCGAGAATTGCGACAGCAGGCTTCAGAGCTGGTGCGGCGGGCCGAAGCCGGGGAAGAGGTGACGATCACCGTCTCCGGTCGTCCCAGTGCTCGGCTGGTGCCGGTGTCCAGGCGTGCCTGGCGGTCCTACGACGAAGTGGCTGAAATATTCCGCGGGCCCGCCGATCCGGACTGGGACGCCGATCGGGACCTGATCGATCAGACCTTCCGTGATCCCTGGACCACCGCATGAGGGCCGTCCTGGACACCAGCGTCGTCATCGCCACCGATCTGCCACCGCTCGAAGGGGAGCTGGCCATCAGTTCCGCCACCATCGCTGAGTTGCATTTCGGTGTCCTGGTGGCGGCGAATCCGGTCCGGCGCGCCCAGCGATTGCGACGGCTGACCGCGCTTCAGCGTGATTTCGATGCGTTGCCGATCGACGACGCCGTGGCCGCCAGTTATGGGCTGCTCGCGGTGTCCGTGGACGAAGTGGGACGTCAGCCGCGTGCGCGGACCATGGATCTCCTGATCGCCGCGACCGCGCACGCCCACGACGCCCGGCTGTACACCCGCAACGCCAAGGATCTCGTCGGGATCGAGGATCTGGTGGAAGTAGTCCCGGTCTGACTCCTCACAGCCCCGACGAGGTGCGTCAGGCGTCGGTGACGAGCCGGGTGATCTGCGATTCGTCCAGCGGGAACCAAGGTGTCTCGTTGACGCCGCGTTCCTGCACCGCGTTCACCGTCACCGCGGCCACGACCAGCACGATCAGGCCGACGAGCGCCGCGATGCCCGGCCACCGGCTCGTCCCTGGCGCGGAGTAGCCGCTCGCGGCGGCCTTCTGCTGCTTACGACGCTTCTTCTTGAGTTCCTTCTTCGCACCCAGCCAGGCGTCGCGTTCGGCGTGTTTCTGCCAGTCCGGGTTCATCAGATCCGGATGGGTCTCGATCCGCCGGTCCTCTTCGTCCATCTCGGTCCTCTTCCCCAGGATTTCGGTCGGCTAACCGCAGTTGCCCGTCGATGGCAGGGGTTTCGTCGGGTCGTAGGTGTCCACTTCGTCGACCGCGGGCGCACCGTCGATGGGTTTGCTCTTGTCAGCGTACTGGGGTGCGAGGATGCCGGCCTTGAACGCGTCGCACGCCATGTTCGAGTGATAACCCGCGCCTTCGCCGAAGCTGAGCCCGGCGTCGGCCTTGGCGAACGGTGGCGCCTTGCGGATCACGTAGTCCTGCTCGTCGCGGACGAACGGGACGATGTCCGACGGCGACCGGGCCTCGCCAGGATGCGCGTCGAAGGCGTAGGCGGTCGTGTAACTCGCGTGAACGACAAGTTCGCCCTTTTCGCCGGCTTTCGATGTCAGGAAGCCGGTCATGCGCGGGCTCACCTGGAGCAGGCGGTGCGGGCCGATGAGGGTCAGGTACTTGCCTTTTTCGACGGTGAGCGGGCTGGTGAGGGCCGGTTCGAGCCGGACGCGTTCGTTCGGCGTGAGCAGGCGAAGCAGTTCCGAGCCGTCCGCGTGCTGCAGTGCCCGGGAACCCAGCCTGGCCGCAGCGATGGCCTCCGTCACGGCCCGATACGCCGCGTCGACCTCCTCGGCGGTGAAGCCGCCGACGGCATTCCCCGGCGGCACGACGATCCCCGCGATGCCTTCGCGCCAGAGCGCGGCGGGGGTGCGGTCGTAGGGCCGGTTCAGGTCGACCCCGCCGGACACCGGGGCGGCCTTCGGTGGCTGCCCGAAGCCGGGGACGTCGTTGACGCCGCGTCCCTGTACCCGGTGCACGACGACCGCCGCGACCACGAGCGCGATCAGCGCCAGGACGAGGACGGGACCGCCGGACACCCGGAAACCGCGGCGCGACGCCTGCTTCCGCCGCCTCTTGAGGTCTTTCTTCGCGCCGAGCCAGGCGTCCACTTCCGCGTGCTCGCGCCAATCCGGATCCATCAGATCCGGATGCGGCTCCAACCGCCGGTCTTCCAAGAGCCCGCCCCTCCCCAGTGCGTCACGACACCCCCTCATCGGCTGGGAACGCCGGGCGTTACGGCCGGTGAGGAACTCGATGGAGAGGGTTCGTAGACTTGTCAACTGTGACCGAGAACGCCCAGCCGCAGCAGACCGACCTTCCGGGTACCTGGAACCCGGCCGACGAAGAAGCCTCGCTCTACCAGCGTTGGGTAGACGCCGGCTACTTCACGGCCGACCCCACGTCGGACAAGCCGCCGTTCACGGTAGTCATCCCGCCCCCGAACGTGACCGGTTCGCTGCACATCGGGCACGCGTTCGAGCACACGCTGATCGACGCCATCACCCGCTACCACCGCATGCTCGGTGACGAGACGCTGTACCTGCCGGGCATGGACCACGCGAGCATCGCGGTCCACGCCCTGGTCGAGAAACAGCTCCGCGCCGAGGGCACCAGCCGCCGCGAGCTCGGCCGCGAGGCCTTCGTGGAGCGCGTCTGGCAGTGGAAGAACGAGCACGGCGGCAAGATCCTCGCCCAGATGAAGCGTCTCGGCGAGGGCGTGGACTGGACCCGTGAGCGGTTCACCATGGACGACGGCCTGTCCAAGGCCGTCAACACGATCTTCAAGAAGCTCTTCGACGACGGCCTGATCTACCGCGCCGAGCGGCTGGTCAACTGGTCGCCGGAGCTGCGGTCGGTGCTGTCCGACGCCGAGGTGAAGCACGAAGAGGTCGAGGGCGAACTCGTCTCGATGCGCTACGGCGACGGCGAGAACGCGATCGTCGTGGCCACCACCCGGATGGAGACGATGCTCGGCGACACCGCCGTCGCGGTCCACCCGGACGACGAGCGCTACACCCACCTCATCGGCACCGAGGTCGAGCTGCCGCTGACCGGGCGCAAGATCCCGATCGTCGCGGACAAGCACGTCGACCCGGAGTTCGGTACCGGCGCGGTCAAGGTGACCCCCGCGCACGACCCGAACGACTTCGAGATCGGCCAGCGGCACGACCTGCCGATGATCACGATCATGGACGAGCAGGGCCGGATCGACGGCACCGGCACCGAGTTCGACGGCATGGACCGGTTCGAGGCCCGCGTCGCGGTGCGGGAGAAGCTGCGCGAGCAGGGCCGCATCGTCGCGGAGAAGCGCCCGTACCTGCACAGCGTCGGGCACTCCGAGCGCTCGAAGGAGCCGATCGAGCCGCGGCTCTCGCTGCAGTGGTTCGTCAAGGTCGGCCCGCTCGCGAAGGCCGCCGGTGACGCGGTGCGCGACGGCCGCGTGAACGTCCACCCGGCGGAGATGGAGAAGCGCTACTTCGACTGGGTCGACAACCTGCACGACTGGTGCATCTCGCGTCAGCTGTGGTGGGGCCACCGCATCCCGGTCTGGTACGGCCCGAACGACGAGGTCGTCTGCGTCGGACCGGACGAGGAGCCGCCTTCGGGTGAGGGCTGGACCCAGGACCCGGACGTCCTCGACACCTGGTTCTCGTCGGGCCTGTGGCCGTTCTCCACCCTCGGCTGGCCGGAGAAGACTCCCGACCTGAACAAGTTCTATCCGACGTCGGTGCTGGTCACCGGCTACGACATCCTGTTCTTCTGGGTCGTGCGGATGATGATGTTCGGCCTCTACGCCACCGGCGAGGCGCCGTTCAAGACCATCGCGCTGCACGGCATGGTGCGCGACCAGTTCGGCAAGAAGATGTCGAAGACCGCGGGCAACGGCGTCGACCCCATCGAATGGATGGACAAGTACGGCACCGACGCGCTGCGCTTCACCCTCACACGGGGCGCGAACCCGGGCACCGACGTGCCGATCGGCGAGGAGTGGGTCGCGGGCTCCCGGAACTTCACCACGAAGCTCTGGAACGCCACCAAGTTCGCGATGATGAACGGCGCGGACGCCAACGCCCCGCTGCCGCCGGCCGCCGAGCTCACCGAGGCCGACCGCTGGATCCTCGGCAGGCTCGGCAACGTCGTCGACGAGGTCACCGGCTACCTGGCGGACTACCAGTTCGCGAAGGCCACCGACACGCTCTACCAGTTCACCTGGACCGAGCTGTGCGACTGGTACCTGGAGCTGTCGAAGGTCCAGGTCTTCCAGGGTGACGAGGCCCGCGTGACGGCGACGCGCGCGGTGCTGGGGCACGTGTTCGACACCGTGCTGAAGCTGCTGCACCCGTTCATCCCGTTCATCACCGAGAAGCTGTGGACGGCGCTGACCGGCCGCGAGTCGCTGGTGATCGCGCCGTGGCCGGTGGCCGACGCCTCGTACGCCGACGCCGTGGCGGACAAGCGGATCGCGGACGTGCAGAAACTGGTCACCGAGGTGCGCCGGTTCCGTGCGGACCAGGGCCTCAAGCCCAGCCAGAAGGTGGCCGCGCGGCTGTCCGGCGACGGGTTCGCCGAGCTGACCGGGCACGACGAGCCGATCCGTTCGCTGGTCCGGCTCACCCAGCCCGAAGAGGGCTTCGCGCCGAGCGCGTCGCTCGAGGTCGGGCTGTCGGCCGGTGTGGTGACCGTCGAGCTGGACCTGTCCGGCACGATCGACGTCGCCGCGGAGCGCAAGCGCCTGCAGAAGGATCTCGGCGCGGCGGAGAAGGAGCTGGCGCAGGCCGAGGCCAAGCTCGGCAACCAGGCCTTCATCGACAAGGCGCCGGAGCCGGTGATCGGCAAGATCCGGGCCCGTAAGGAGACCGCGGTCGCGGACATCGAGCGCATCAACGCCCGGCTGGCCGCCCTTCCCGCCTCCTGACCAATGTCATGAAAGGGTCGTTCAGGACAAAATATGTCTTGAACGACCCTTTCATGACCTTCAGCGAAGGTGACGGAGGATCACTCCGGTCACGCCCGCCATCCCCGTGCGGTACGGGTGATAAGCCGCCGCGGCGAGCAGCTTCGTGTGCTGCCCGTTGATCCAGGCGGCCCCGTTCTTCGCGCAGGCGTCGTGCCCGGCGGACGGTCCGAAGGTGTCCACGAAGGTCGCCTTGCCGTCGGCGGCGACGGCTTTCTCGATCGCCGAGTTCAGCGCCTTCTCGACGTCGTTGAGCCAGGCGTAGTCGCCTTCGGCGAAGGGCAGGATCTTCGGGCAGTAGCCGCGTTCCGGCGCGATCCGCGGGTAGCCGATGACGAGCACGTCGGCCCGCGGCGAGCGGGCGTGGATTCCGGCCAGCACCTTCTCGACGTTCTTGCCGGTATCGGCGATCTTGGCCTTGATGGTGTCGACCCCGCCGACGGTGAACCTGTCCTGGCACGGGTTTCCGGTGGGATCGCTCGCGCGCAGTGACGGGCAGGTGCCGACGAGCGTGCCGAAGACGCCGTAGTCGTTGCCGCCGATCCCGACCGTGACCAGATCGGTGTTCGCGCGCAGAGCGCTGAACTGGGGCGGGTTGCTGCCGAGGGTGACGCTTTGCCGTTGCGTCATGTTGGTCGTGTCGGCGCCGCCGCAGCTGATGTCGGTGAAGGAACGGACCCGCAGGGCGGAGGCGAGCATCGACGGGTAGTTCTGCGTCGACTTGCCGCAGAAGAGCGGGTCGAGGCGGGGGAGCGGGATGAGCGGCCCGGAGGTGTAGGAATCACCCAGCGCGACGTAATTCCGGTAGGACCGCGTGGTGGCGGTGGCCGCCGTGGCGGAGGCGATCAGCAGGACGACGGTCGAGACGGCCGCGAACAGGACGCGTCTGTAGCGCATGAGGACCCCGATCTCCGGACTGGATGGCCTCTCAAAAATGAACCGGATCGGCCTCCGTCGGCGCCGCCGATCGGGTGGTCGGGCGCCGGTTTCACCCGCTTGGGGCGTCACATCGGGTGATCGTCTTCCGGTCGCCGGTAGACGAGGAGATAGCGGAAGAAGAGCAGGTTCCGGACCTTGCTCCCGGGCAGCAGGCGCTCCGCGTCGCGCCGGATCCGGTTCATCGGCGGGTACGTCTCCGCGATCGGCGCCGACGGCAGCGGATCGACCCCGCCGTTGAGCCGGTCGCCCGCGTACACGATCAGCCTGGCCACGGCGTTGACCGGCGACGCCACGACCGCTCGCGCGTAGTCGGCGAACGTGCTGGGCCTGCCGAGACCGAGCACGGCCAGCACACCGCCCGGGACCAGCGCTTCACGCAGCTTCGTGACCGTGTCGAACGGCACGTGGTGGAGCGACGCGAGGCAGGAGATGAAGTCGTACGCCGCCTCCGGCAGCTTTTCGGCGACCACGTCGGCCTGCCGGTACGAGATCGTGCCCGGCCCCGGCGAACCGGCGGCGCGGGCGAGCTCGATCATCGGACCGGACCGGTCGATGGCCTCGACGTGCATCCCGGTCGCCGCGAGCCGTCGCGCGAACCGTCCACCGCCGCAGCCCACGTCCAGTGCCACGCCGGGGCCGGGAGGCAGCTGATCGAGCAGCAGCGGGTGATAGTGGTCGTTGTGGTTGAACCCCATGCGTCGAGAGTGCCAGGAAAAGCCGCACGTAGACTCGGCGTGACCGGTAGCAAGGCTAAGAGGAGAGTTCGTGCCGCGAGGTGACGGCCGGGATTCCGAAGATTTCAGGGAATCCCCGGACCTGGCAGATCTGGACAGTTTCGCCGGTGTCGACGAATTGGGGGCCCGCGCCCACGATCCGTCCGACGACACCGACCCGGATCTGGACGCACCCGACGCCGCGTACCAGGCGGGCGGCGGCGCGCGGGGCGGTATCGGCGGGATCGGGCAGCTGGGGGACAACCTCGCGCTCGGCCCCGTGCCGGACCTCGTCGCCCCCGAGGACGTCGAGCTGCACGAACTGGACGACCAGGGTGACGAGTTCGCTCCGGCCGACCCCGACGGGCAGCAGGCGCGCCGCGAACTGCTCGCCGTCGAGGCCGAGCTGAACCAGCGCTGGCCCGAGACCAAGATCGAGCCGTCGCTCGCCCGGATCGCGGCCCTGGTCAACCTCATGGGTGAACCGCACCGTGGTTACCCGGTGCTGCACGTCGCCGGGACCAACGGCAAGGGTTCGACCACCCGGATGATCGACGCCCTGCTGACCCGGATGGGGCTGCGCGTCGGCCGGTACACGAGCCCGCACCTGCAGCTGGTCACCGAGCGGATCGCGCTCGACGGCGCCCCCATCTCCGCCGCCGCGTACGTCGATCTGTATCGCGACGTCGCGCCGTACGTGACCATGGTGGACAACGCGGGCGGGCCCGACGCGGTGCCGATGAGCAAGTTCGAGGTGCTCACCGGCATGGCGTTCGCGGCCTTCGCCGACGCTCCCGTCGAAGCCGCGGTCATCGAGACCGGGCTCGGCGGTTCCTGGGACGCCACCAACGTCGTGGACGGCGACGTCGCCGTCATCACCCCGATCGGCGTCGACCACGTCGAGTACTTCGGCGGTTCCCCGGTCAAGGCCGCGGTGGAGAAGGCCGGGATCATCAAGCCCGGCAGCGTCGCGGTCATCGCCGAGCAGGACCCCGAAGTGCAGAAAGTCCTGCTGGAACGCGCCGTCGAGGTCGACGCGAGCGTCGCCCGGGCGGGCAGCGAGTTCGGCGTGCTGGAGCGGGAGGTCGCCGTCGGCGGGCAGATGCTCAAACTGCAGGGCCTCGGTGGGGTCTACGACGAGATCTTCCTGCCGCTGCACGGCGCGCACCAGGCCGCCAACGCCGCGCTCGCGCTGGCCGCCGTCGAAGCGTTCTTCGGTGCGGGCAAGGACAAGCAACTGGTCATCGAGGCCGTCCGCGAAGCCTTCGCCGAGGTCGAGACGCCCGGCAGGCTGGAGCGCGTCCGCGCCGCACCGACCGTGCTGCTCGACGCCGCCCACAACCCGCACGGCGCCAAGGCTCTCGCGACCACCGTCGCCGAGGAGTTCGCCTTCCGCCGTCTCGCCGCCGTGGTCGGCGTGATGGCGGAGAAGGACGCCCGCGGCATCCTGGACGCTCTCGAACCGGTGGTGTCCGAGATCGTCGTCACCAAGAACTCGTCTCCCCGCGCGATGCCGCTCGACGAACTCAACGACATCGCCATCTCGATCTTCGGTGAAGACCGCGTCGTGGCCGAGCCCAGCCTGGACGCGGCGATCGAGACCGCCATCGGCCTCGTCGAGCAGAGCGACGACCCGGAGGAGCCGCTGGCGGGCGGCGGTGTGCTGGTCACCGGCTCGGTCGTCACCGCGGGCGAGGCCAGGACCCTGTTCGGTAAGGAGCCGGCGTGACCGACGAAACCCCGAAGCCGCCCGCCAAGGACCCGATGAAGTCCTTCCGCGGTGTGATGGCCGGTTCCCTGATCATGGAGGGCATCACCGTCGCGCTCGCGCTGCCGGTGGTGGCGAAACTCGGCGGCGGGGTCGGCTCGTTCACCGGCTGGTCGGTGATCGTCATCGCGGTCGCGCTGATCGTGCTGTGCGGTTTCCTGAAGAAGCCTTGGGCGGTGCCCGCGGTGCTCGTGCTGCAGGTCGCGCTGATCGCCTTCTTCGTCGCGCTGCCCGCCGTGGCGATCCTCGGGGTGATCTTCCTCGGGATCTGGCTGTGGCTGCTGTGGCTCCGCCGCGATGTGGCGCGGCGGATGGCGGCCGGCACGCTCCCGAGCCAGCAACAGCAACCTCAGTAGGCCTCGTGAGTGGTAAGGACGGTTCTAACCGTCCTTACCACTCACGAGCTTTTTGTCAGCGCAGCCTCACCACCCGTAGCTCGGGCGACCGCGCGATGTCCGCGGCGCAGAAGCGTCCCCGTACCCAGCCGCCCCGCGAGTACAACCGCGTTTGGTCGGCGAAATGCGGTGACGTGACGTCGGTCGACTGCGAGTAGGTCATGATCGTCGAGACGTCCGGGCAGGCTTTGCCGCTGAATCCGACCACCTGCACGTAGCTGGATCCGTGACCGACTTCGTGGTTGCCCCGCGCCGGATCCCACTGCGCCGTGATCACGTTGAGCACGCCGAGGTCGCCCGGCCCACCGTGGATCGGGATCCGCTTCCCGGCCCGGGTGACCGTCTGGTGGTCGGCGAGCCTGCCGTCGACCGGGATGCCGTTGGCGCGGAATTCCGCGAGCGTGTCACCGAAGGCCTTCCGCACGTCGGGGTTCCCGGTCGCGAGGGTGTTCGGCGTGGTGACCGGCCGGTTCGGGTCGAACGGGACCTGCCAGATGCCCCGCAGCCCGCCGATCCGATCCACGAACCGCTCGAAGAAGAGCGCGCCGCGGCTGTCTAGCTGGAACGTGCGGTCCCAGGAGGCCAGTGTCGCGCAGGCGTTGCCGACGGGCACCGGCCCCGACGAGGACGGAGCCTGTCCGCCGGGGAAGGCCGCGCACATCTTCGCCGTGTCGGCGGCCGCGAGCTCGGCTGTGCGGCTCCGGTCGCGGTACAGCATGTCCTTCATCGACGACGGCGTGAATCCCTTGCCCGCCAAACCTTCCTCGGTGGCGATCAGCGCTTCCCGCGTCCGGTCCGACCGCTGGGTGCCGGTCGTGCCGACGATCCGGGGGAGCGGTGCGATCGGCGCGCGGGCGTTGGAGAGCCAGGCGCTGTCGTTGGCGTTGAGTTCGTAGTCGCGGCGCTGCTGCAGCGGCAGCCGGGACGGCGCGAACAGGCCAGGTTCCAGGGATCCGGGGTCGGAACCCCAGCCGCACGAAGACTTCGAACCGTCCAAAATGGAGAGACCGGTGCCGGGGAAGAGCGCCCGGCCCAGCGGGGTCCCGCAGTCCGCCGCCCGCTCGTCGGTGACGTGCGGGACGACCTGGATGTCGCTGTACAGCGCGTTTCCGGCTCTGTCCGTGGCGATGGTGTTGACCCACGGGACGCCTTGGGTGCGCGCGAGCGCGTTGGCGACCTCAGTGGTGCCGCGTGCTCCGGCCAGTTCGAACCAGGTGTTGAGGCCGCGCAGGTTGCCGGCGTTCCCGTCTCGTAGCGCGTGCGCGGATTTCGTCGTCCACGGCGTGGGCACGCCGAACGCCGAACCGAGGACCTGGCCGTACCGGGTCCCGTAGAAGGTGCGGGCGACCTGCCGCCGCTCGCCGCTCGGCTCGCGGACCTCGACCTTCACCTCCCGCGCGGTCATCTTCTCCGGTTTCCCGTCGACCAGATACGTCGTCGGGTCGCCGGGTGCCAGCGGTACTTCGAAGAGCCCGAACGTGATCGCCGTCGACACCGTATGCGTCCAGGCGACGTCGGCGTTGTGGCCGATCTGCGGCAACGGGAGCCCCAGCAGGCTTCCGCCCGCGACGTCGAACCGGCCGGGAATGGTCAGTTGCGACTGCCAGAACCGGCGCCCGCCCTGCCACGGGTAGTGCGGGTTCCCGAGCAGCAGGCCACCGCCGGATTTCGTCCCGTCACCGCCGACGGCGATACCGTTGCTGCCGAGCTCGCCGGTCTTCATGGTCTTGCGGAGCCCGTCGGCGATTCGCGGCGCCGACTCCGGCCCGGCGGCCGATGCGTCCTTTGCGGACGGAGGCTGGGTGCGGACGAGATCGGCGGCGAGCAAACCCTGCCCGGCGACCGACGTGACGGCGTAGAAGTGCCGGTAGAAGTCCAGTTCGGTGATCGGGCGGACCCAGTCCGCGCCGCGGCACACCGGATCGGTGAGGTTCCGGACGCCGGTCTCCTTCAGGTACGCGTTGTATCCCGCGACGTAGCCGGCCGCCAGCTCCCGCACCTCTGTCCGCGGGCCGTGCGGCGCGGGCCGCGCGAGAAGCCGTTCGACCACGCCCGAGTCGTTGATGCGCTGGAAGTGCAGATCGCTGTCGAGGTTGTTCTCCGCCTCGCTCATCGCCGGGTTGCCCTGGCCGCCCGGGCCGAGGTACGCGGAGCGCCGCGCGGACACCGTCAGATACGTGTTCGCGAGTTCGCAGATGTTGTCCTTCGCCGCGGCGAACCCGTAGCCGTAGCCGAGCCCGTCGAAGTCCTTCGCCGCGATATGCGGGATGCCGTACTCGGTATAGCGGATCACCGCCCGCGACCGGCCGAGCTCGTCCGCCGACGAGACCCCTGTCGTCACGCTCGACACCACCAAGGCCGCTGTGAGCAGCACGAGACCGCGCTGGAATCTTCGCATCGTTCCCCCATCCGGATCGACCATCCCCGTGATCGAAAGTACCGGCGCCGACACGGGGAGGCATCGACCGAACGGTTGAGCCGGCTACCGCCCGTTCGTTCATCACCAGGTCAACCGCCGTTGGCCCACCGGCCGTGACCACGGGATAGAACCGCGCCATGACCGCAACCCACCACAACCGCCGCACGCTGCTCAAAGCCGGTCTCACCGGCGCCGGAGCCGTCGCGGGCGGCTTGCTCTTGCCAGGGGCCGCGAACGCCGTCCCGCTCCTCCGCCGCGACCGCCCGGTGCTCACCCACGGTGTCCAGTCCGGCGACGTCACCACCGGTTCCGGCATCGTCTGGTCGCGCGCCGACCGGCCGTCGCGGCTGATCGTGGAGGTCTCCCGGGACCCGTCGTTCCGGCACGCGCGCCGCGTGCGCGGCCCGGTGATGAGCCCGGAGACCGGTGGTACGGGCAAGGTCCGCGTCGCCGGGCTCCTGCCGGGGACCGAGGTCCACTATCGCGTCACCGCCGAAGACCTCGACGGCCGTACTCGCAGCGAAGCCGTCACCGGCCGCTTCTCCACCGCCCCGGTCGGCCGCTCGGACGTCCGGCTGCTGTGGTCCGGTGACGTCGCAGGCCAGAACTGGGGCATCAACCCCGAACACGGCGGCATGACCATCTATCGCGCGATGGCCGAGCGCCGTCCCGATCTGTTCCTCCACTGTGGAGACACGGTCTACGCCGACGGGCCGCTCACCGAGACCGTCGCGCTCCCCGGCGGGCGCGTGTGGCGCAACATCGTTACCCCGGAGAAGGCGAAGGTCGCCGAAACGCTCGACGAGTACCGCGGCCAGTTCGCCTACAACCTCCTCGACGAGAACCTCAAGCGCTTCACCGCGAACGTTCCCGCCTACGTTCAGTGGGACGACCACGAAGTCGTGAACAACTGGTACCCGGGTGAGATCCTCGACGACCGCCCCGAATACACCGAAAAGCGGGTCGACGTGCTCGCCGCCCGCGCGTTCCAGGCGTTCCACGAATGGCACCCGATCGACCGCCGCCAGGCCGTCGACGGCCGCGTGTACCGCAACTTCCGGCACGGTTCCCGCGCCGAGATCTTCGTGCTGGACATGCGGACCTACAAGGACGCCAACACCTCGGACCAGACCAAGCCGGGCCGCATCCTCGGCGACCGTCAGGCTCGCTGGCTCGTCGACGCGCTCGACCGCAGCACCGCCACCTGGAAGATCGTCCAGGCCGACCTCCCGATCGGGCTCACCGTCCCGGACGGCAAGGCCATCGAGGGCGTCGCCAACGGCCTGCCCGGCGCGCCCGGCGGCCGTGAGACCGAACTCGCCTGGGTGCTGCGGGAGATCTCGCGGCGCCGGGTGCGCAACGTCGTCTGGCTGACCGCCGACGTGCACTACACCGCGGCGCACCACTACTCGCCGGATCGCGCTTCCTTCACCGAGTTCGACCCGTTCTGGGAGTTCGTCTCCGGCCCGCTCAACGCCGGCGCCTTCGGCCCGAACAAGCTCGACCCGACCTTCGGGCCGGAAGCGGTGTTCGTGCACGCCCCGCCCGCCGCGAACACCTCGCCCGCCGACGGCTTCCAGCACTTCGGCGAGGTGAACATCGACGGACGGAGCGGCGCGCTCACGGTCGACCTGAGGGACGCTACGGGCGCTTCGCTGTGGTCGAAGACCCTGCAGCCCCAACGCTGAGCAGTTCGGTCAGGACCGAGATGCTGCGATCGCCGTACCCGGCCTCGGCGGCCCGCCGGACGAGGTCGTGCATCGGCTGCTGCCACGCGACGTCGACGCCTTCCTCGGCCAGTCCGAGGTCGGCGGCGGCGCCGGCGTGGAAGATGTCCACCGAGGACGCGGGATCCGAGTAGTCACCGCTGTCGATCTCCTTGGTGAACACCGGAAGCACCGAGATGATCATCTCGAACCACTTGGTGGCGTAGGGCAAGAGCGTCTCGGCTGCGAGCCCGCGCGACCGCAGCGCGGCGGCACCCTGGAAGAACCCGACCAGCGCGGGCAGCAGGGTGCCGCCGACGGCCGTTTCGTACAGCGCCGCCAGATCCGTTTCCTCGCCGAGGTGGACGGTGTCGCCGCCGAGTACCCGCAACGTCTCCAGGTGCTCGTCGAAGACGGTCTTGTCGCCGCCGTAGTACAGCAGCGTGTCCGGCGCGCCCACGGCCGACGGCACGTTCTTGATCGCCCCGTCGAGGTAGCGCGCGCCGCGACCCGTCGCCCATTCGGCCATCCGGCGTGCTTCCACCGGCGAGCCGCTGTTCAAGGTGACCAAAGCGCGTCCGGCCAGCGAAGCCGGCTCCAAAGCCGCGCGTGTGTCTTCGTAGGTGGTCAGGCACGTGATGGTCAACGGGCTCGCCCGCACCGCGTCCCCGGCCGTCGCGGCCAGGATCGCTCCCCGTGCGACGAGGGAATCGGCCTTCGAGGCCGTCCTGTTCCAGACGGTGGTCGGATGCCCGGCCGTCAGGAAGGCGTCCGCCAGGGCCGAGCCCATCGAGCCGAGGCCCACGACGGTCACCGGTGTCTTCGGCATTTTTCGCTCCAGTCCAAGGAAATCTTCGGGATGACTCCATGCTGGGCGGTCGCGTACATTCGATCAAGTACCTACTATTTCGCCAGGTACTGACAAAAAGGTATGTGAAGCGATGACCAAGAACCGGACGTTCACCTGCGGCCTCGACGCCGCGATCGCCGTCATGGGCGGCAAATGGAAAGGGCTCATCCTGTTCGCGCTCCAGGACGGGCCACTGCGTTTCGGGGAGTTGCGGCGAGCGGTGCCCGGCGTCAGCGAGCGGGTGCTGATCCTGCAACTGCGCGAGATGGAGACCACCGGGCTGCTGCATCGCGAGGTGTACCACCAGGTTCCGCCGAAGGTCGAGTATTCGCTGACGGAGTTCGGGGATTCCCTCAACACCGCGATGGCCGCGCTCGGGGAGTGGGGGGAGGAGCACCTCGAGCGCATCGAGGCCATTCCCTGGTCCGACGTGAAGTGAGCGGAGAAGCACCCAGTAGGCTCCGGGCGAATAGCACGAATCCCACCCAAGGAGAAATACCGCCGTGACTGAACGCACGCTGGTCCTCGTCAAGCCCGATGGCGTCGCGCGCGGCCTCGTCGGCGAGGTCATCGCTCGCATCGAGCGCAAGGGCCTGAAGCTCGCCGCCCTCGAACTGCGCACCGTCGAGCGCTCGGTCGCCGAGGAGCACTACGCCGAGCACAAGGAGCGCCCGTTCTTCGGCGACCTCCTCGAGTTCATCACCTCGGGCCCGCTGGTCGCGATCGCCGTCGAGGGCCCGCGCGCCATCGCCGCCTTCCGTCAGCTCGCCGGCGGCACCGACCCGGTCGAGAAGGCCACCCCCGGCACCCTGCGCGGCGACTTCGCGCTGGAGACCCAGTACAACCTGGTGCACGGTTCGGACTCCCCGGAGTCGGCCGAGCGCGAGCTCAAGCTCTGGTTCCCCGAGGTCTGACACACTCGTGGACGGCGCGGTGCCGCCGTGCCGTCCACGGATCGGGGGAGCTTCGATGACACCGGACGGGTACCTGGAGCGCCTGCGGGAACTCACCACCGGTTTCGCGCGGGTCGCGAGCACCGGGGACCACGCCGCGCCCGTGCCGTGCTGCGGCGACTGGCGCCTGCGTGACCTGGTCGTCCACCTCGGCAACGTCCACCGCTGGGCGGCCGCGATCGTGCGCACCGGCGGGCCCGCCCCGCAGGATCTCGAAGCCGAACCGGGCGGGGATCTCGCCGCCTGGTACCGCGAAAGCGCCGAAGCCCTCATCGAGGCACTGCGCGAGGCGTCTCCCGGAGACGGCGCCTGGAACTTCACCGCCGCCGCCAAGACCAAGGCCTTCTGGTTCCGCCGCCAGGTCCACGAGACCGCGGTGCACCTGCTCGACGCGCATCGCGCGGCCGGGTCCGAATACACCCTGGATCCTTCCCTCGCCGCCGACGGCGTGGACGAGGTCCTGCTCGCCATGCTGCCGAAGGTGAAACGCTGGCACACCCCGCCGGCGGTCACCGTTCCGTTGCTGCTGAAGACCTCCGACACCGGACACGCCTGGTTGATCACACCGCCGGGCGAAACCGACGTTCCCGGCTCGCGGCAGGCGGACCCCGCCGAAGCGGCGAGCGCCGTCGTCGAAGGGCCCGCGGAGGGGCTGGATTTGCTGCTGTGGCAGCGGATCGAGCTCGACGGGGCGGGTATCGAAATCACCGGTGACGCCACGGCGGCGAAGACCTTCCTCGCCGGGCCTTTGACGCCCTGACCTTCGCGCCCTACGCCGTTCGGTTCACGTTCACCTCGGGGTCTTCTCCTGGCGGCTCGCGTCCGCTGTGCTGAGCGATGCTGCCTATCACTCGATCGTGGGGTAATTCGTGAGAAATTCACGCCTGTTGCTGCTCGCTGCCCTGCTACCCGGATTGTTCGTCGCCGCACCGGCGCACGCCGATCCCCTGGCCGCTCCGCTCGGCCCGGCGCCCGTCGAAGCCGCTCCCGCGGCGTCCTCGGCGAAGGAGGGGCCGTCCGCGTACGCCGTGGCCGCGCCCGACGACGGTCTCGTCACCACCAGCGCGACTTCCCGCGTGGCGCCGGGGCTGAGCCTCACCGAATTCGACCGGTACGACCCGGCGGGCTGGATCCGCGGCGACACCCTCGCCGTCGATCTCACCAGCAAGACCCTCAAACCGACATACCTCAGCCCCGGCACGGTTTCCGCGCGCACGCCGCTTTCGCAGCAGGTGTCCAGGGCCGGCGCGGTCGCCGGGGTCAACGGGGACTTCTTCGACATCAACGCCAGCGGAGCACCGATCGGCGTCGGCGTCGACGCCGGGAAGCTCCAGACGGCGCCCGCGCGCGGACACAACCTGACCGCGTCGATCACCGACGAAGGCAAGGCGCGGCTCGCGGAGGTGTTCCTCGACGCGTCGGTCACCCTGCCCGATGGCAAGGTCGTGCCCGCGTCGAACTTCAACAGCCCCGTGCTGAGCGGTGACGCGATCGGCGTCTACACGCCGCTGTGGGGCGCGTCCTCGCGGCGGACCTCGGTCGCGGGCGCCCAGCGCGTCGTCGAGATCGAGGTCTCCGACGGCGTCGTCACGCAGGTGCGGCCACAGCCCGCGGACGGCCCGATCGCGGCCGGTGCCACGGTCCTCCTCGCCCGTGACGGTGGCGTGGACACGCTGTCCGGCTTGAAGACCGGCGACAAGGTGGGCGTCGCGTACGCGCCGAAGAGTGACGCGGGCAAGCTGTCCGTCTCGATCGGCGGTAACAAGGTCCTGGTGCGTGACGGCGCGGTCCAGCCGGTCGACAACGTCGCCATGCACCCCCGGACCGCGGTCGGGTTCTCCGCCGACGGCACGAAGATGTGGCTGGCCACGGTCGACGGCCGTCAGGCGGACAGCCGCGGCATGACCGAACTCGAACTCGCCCGGCACATGAAGTCGCTCGGCGCGGACGACGCCCTCAACCTCGACGGCGGCGGCTCGTCGACCATGCTCGCCCGTGAGGAGGGCGAGAAGGCGCCGCTGGTGCGCAATTCGCCGTCGGACGGTGGGGAACGTCTGGTGCCCAACGGGATCGGCGTCGCCACCGTGCCCGGAAGCGGGCGGCTGACCGGATTCGCGCCGGCTCCCGCGCAAGACACCGCCGACGCGACCCGCGTGCTCTCCGGGCTCACGCGGAAGCTCGTCGCCGGTGCTCACGACGAGACCGGCGCCGCCGTCGACGCGCGCGTCCAGTGGCTCAGTACGAATCCCTTCCGTGGCACCGTGACCGGTGGCGTGTTCACCGCGCACGCGGACCGGCTCCGGCCCGACGCGCCCGCGAACGTCGACGTCCTGGCGAAACGCGGCGGGGTCATCGGCAAGACCACCCTGAACGTCCTCGGCTCACCGGTCCGGCTGGGCACGAGCACCGAGCAGGTCGCGCTGTCCGGCGAAGGCGCGAAGAGCACGTTCAAGGTCTTCGGCTACGACGCCGACGGTTACGGCACGTGGATCGAGCCCGACGACGTCAAACTCGACTACGACCCCGCTGTGGTGAAGATCGAGCCGTCCGGTGACGGGTTCTCGGTCACGGCGCTGAAGGCGTCCGGTGCTTCGGCGATCACCGCCACCGCGGGCGGGAAGGTGACGCACCTGGCGGCGTCGGTCGGCACGGAATCCCGGGTCGCGGCGCCGCTGGACGGCCCGGCGGGCTGGAACGCCAGCGTCTTCCCGGCCGTCGTCGGCGCCGCGCTTTCGGAGGCGCCCGGCCGTGACGGCGGCCGCGGGCTCGCGCTGGACTACCGGCTGAACGGGACCAACGCCACGCGCGCGGCCTACGTCAACTCGGCGTCGCCGCTCGCGTTGCCGCCCGGCACCCAGCGTGTCGGCCTGTGGGTCAACGGCGACGCGAAGGGCGCTTGGCTGCGCGCGGAACTCCGTGACGCCGCCAACGTCCCGTCCGTCGTGGATCTGTCGCTGAGCGTCGACTGGACGGGCTGGCGTTACGTGCGCGCGGCCATCCCCGCCGGGCTCCCCGACGGGCAGCGGCTGACGAAGTTCTACGCCGTCGAGAACGTCCCGGCCCAGCAGTACGAAGGACGGCTGGTCTTCGACGACCTCACCTTCGAGGTCGCGCCCGCGGCCGCCGTCCCCGCCGACCCGGCGCCGCGTGATCCGGCGCTGATCACCGACGGCGCGGCGACCGGCGGCCTGCGGATCGCCGTGGTCAGCGACGCGCAGTTCACCGCGGATCAGCCGGACGGGCCGCTGGTCGCCCAGGCCCGGCGCGCGTTGCGCGAGGCGGTGGCGGCGAAACCGGATCTCGTGCTGATCAACGGTGACTTCGTCGACCGGGGCACGGCGGCCGATTTCGTGCTGGCTCGCTCGATCATCGATGAGGAACTCGTCGGCAAAGCGCCCTGGTACTACGTGCCGGGTAACCACGAGGCCGACGGCGGGCACGGGCTCGCGGAGTTCCAGGCGGCGTTCGGGGAGACCCATCGCGTCGCCGACGTCGCCGGGATCCGGCTGGTGCTGATGGATTCCTCGCGCGGATCGCTGCGCGCGGGCGGGTTCGACCAGATCCGGATGCTGCGCGAGGCGCTGGACGGCGCGAAGGCGGACAAGCGGATCCGCGGCGTGGTCGTCGCCATGCACCATCCGGTGAAGGACCCCAGCCCGGCCGGTAATTCGCAGCTGGCCGACCGCAAGGAAGCCGCCATGCTGACCGGCTGGCTGACCGCCTTCGAACGCGAGTCGGGCAAGCAGGCGGCAGCGATCGCCTCGCACGCGGGCGTTTTCAACCTGTCGAGGGTCGACGGCGTGCCGTACCTGGTGAACGGCAACTCCGGGAAGTCGCCCGCGGCGGCTCCGGGGGACGGCGGGTTCGTCGGCTGGACGATGGTCCGGTTCGAACCGGGGGACAAGGCGCAGCCGGTCCGGTTCGAGACGCGGCCGAACGTCGACACCCTGACCGTGTCCGGGCCCTCGTCGCTGGCGCGAGGGGAGAAGGCGGACGTCCGGGCCGTGGTGACGCAGGGAGCGCGTCAGGTGCCGGTTTCGTATCCGGTCAGCGCGGACTGGACGGGCGGCTGGGGAACGCATGTCGCCGGCGGTTTCCTGCCCGCGATGCCGTGGGACGTCGCGTCGTTCGATCCGGCGACCGGGGTGCTGACCGCGCTGCGACCGGGCACGGCGAACCTCTCGGTGACCGTCAACGGGGTCACGAAGAGCCTCTCGGTCACCGTCCGCTAGCGCTATGAACGGGCCGTTCCTTGCAAATTTCGCAAGGAACGGCCCGTTCCTAGCACGCGTCAGGCGGCTTCGTGCGCCTCTTCGACCGTCCCCGGCAGCGCCGGACCCCGCGGCGGGATCGCCTCGGCGTCGGCCGGGTCCACCTTCCGCACCGAACCGTCGGCCGCGGACTGCGCGATCGCGAGCATCGAGGCCAGCGCGTCCTGGATCTGCTGCTGCTCCCGCTCCGGGATGAGGCTCAGCTCGATCAGCACGCTGCCGTTGCCGAGCAGCCCGTACCCGTTGCGCGCGATGCCCTGGTAGTCACCGCCCGGATACTGCGAAACATAGCCGCCGTTGGCGTCGATCGACCGCTGCACCACGACCGCGATCTGCTTCGCGAAGTCCACATCGGACGGTTTGACGCCCGGATTCGTCGGCCACAGCGTGGAAGCGGTGATCTCCCTGCCTCCTCCGTCCCGGTACCGGCCCTGCATGTGGTAGTCGACCATGATGTCCGGCTTGAACGCCGCGTTCCGCCGCTGGATCAGGCCCGCTTCGGTGGCGGGGTTGTCCTTCGGCGCCACGGCGGGGTCGTGGTAGCGGTTGATGTCGTACCCCTTGCCCTTCTCACCGTATTCGGGAGTGGCGTCCGGGTCGTAGTTGTAGCGCCAGTCGCGCTCGTGGCCGTCGGGGTTGGCGCGCACGACGATGTCGACGGTCACCTTCGCGAGCAGCTTCCGCGCCCACGGGCTGTGCCCGGTCCCGACCTTCCGGAGGAATTCGAGCGCGGCGGGGGTGCCGAGCGGCTCGTCGCCGTGCTGCTGGGTGACGTACTGGATCCGGGTCTTGCCGTGGCCGACCCTGGCCGCCCACACGGGACGGCCCTCGTTGCTGCGGCCGATCTTGTCGACACGGATCTTGCCGTGGCTGAGCGCCGCCAGCTTGTGCAGTTCGAAGGCCAGCTTCGCGGTGGACGGCCGCGGGTCCACAGTGGCCGCACGGGTCTCGGCCGCCTGCGCGGCGGGCGCCACCAGGAGCCCGGCGCTGACGAAAACGGACAACAGGGCGATTCTGGGCTTGAGACTCATGGTCGGTGAGTATCGACGAGCGGGCAACGGCCGACAAGAGGCCGGATAAACCGGTCGAATTTTGTCGGTGGCAGGTCCTAGGGTGCCTACCGTGGGTGACTCAGAGCACGAACCGGCGATGGTGCAGGCGAAGGCGTTGGTCAAGCGGTTCGGCGATTTCGAGGCCGTACGCGGGATCGACGTCGAGGTCCGCCCGGGTGAGGCCTTCGGCTTCCTCGGGCCCAACGGCGCGGGCAAGTCCTCCACCATGCGGATGATCGCGAGCGTCTCCCCACGCACCGACGGTGACCTGCGGGTCCTCGGGATGGATCCGGACGTCGAGGGGCCGAAGATCCGCGCCCGGCTCGGCGTGGTGCCGCAGCAGGACAACCTCGACACCGAGCTCACCGTCCGGCAGAACCTGCAGATCTACGGCCGCTATTTCGGGCTTTCCCGGTCGCACGTGCGGAGCAAGGCCGAGGAGCTGATGGAGTTCGCCCAGCTCACCGACCGGGCGAACGCGGAGGTCGATTCGCTTTCCGGCGGGATGAAGCGGCGGCTGACCATCGCGCGGTCCCTGGTCAACGACCCGGAGCTGCTCCTGCTCGACGAGCCGACCACGGGGCTGGATCCGCAGGCCCGGCACCTGTTGTGGGACAGGCTCTTCCGGCTCAAGGCCGGCGGGACCACGCTGATCATCACCACGCACTACATGGACGAGGCGGAGCAGCTCTGCGACAGGCTGGTCGTGATGGACAACGGCCGGATCGCCGCCGAAGGCTCGCCCGCGGACCTGATCAGCCGGTATTCCACCCGCGAGGTCGTGGAGCTGCGCTTCCCGAACGGCGAGCAGGAGGCGGCCGCGAAGCGGATCGAAGGTCTCGCCGAACGCGTCGAGGTCCTGCCGGACCGCGTCCTGCTCTACACGATGACCGGCGAGGCCACCCTCGAGCAGGCGCACGCGCGCGGGCTGCGTCCGCTGTCGAGCCTGGTCCGCCGCAGTTCGCTGGAGGACGTCTTCCTCCGCCTCACCGGCCGGACGCTGGTGGACTGATGACCACAGCGCAGACGAAGGCGTCGACGGGCCGCGTGGTCTCGCGCTGGGCGGGAGCCTGGCTGCGGGTCGAGGGCCATTGGATGTGGTACCGCCGGTACTGGGTGTCCACTTTGTACTCGACGGGCCTGCAGCCGGTGCTCTTCCTGGCCGCGATGGGGCTCGGGTTCGGCTCGCAGGTGCAGGCGGGCGCCGCGACGGGCGGCTTCTCGTACCTGGAGTACGTCGCCCCGGCGCTGCTCGTGGCCGGCGCCGCGCAGCTGGCGGTGGGGGAGTCGAGCTACCCGGTGCTGTCGGGGTTCAAGTGGCAGCAGGACTACATCGCCGTCACCGCCACCCCGATCACGCCGGGGCAGGTGCTCGGCAGCCAGATCATGTGGGTGAGCCTGCGGCTGACCCTGGCGGGCACGATCTACGCCGTCATCGCCGCGCTCTTCGGTTCGTGGACGAGTTTCGGCGTGCTCGCCGTCATCCTGATCGGCACGCTCACCGGCATCGCCTGCGGCACCCCGGTGATGGCGCTGGCCGCGACCACCTACGACGAGGGCACCCGGTTCGGCCTGGTGTTCCGGTTCATCCTGATCCCGATGACGTTGTTCTCCGGCACGTTCTTCCCCATCTCCGAGCTGCCGGCCCCGCTGATGTGGATCGCCTGGATCTCCCCGCTGTGGCACGGCAACGAGGCCGCCAGGGCGGTCAGCCTCGGCACCGTCGGCCCGCTCGCCACGCTGGGCCACCTCGCCTTCCTGGTCGTCCTGGCCGGGGTGGGCTGGGCGCTGGCGCACAAGTACTTCTACCGACGGCTGGTGGTCTGAAATGGCGGTGCTCACCGAAGCCCCGCGGCGTGGGGTGCTGCTGCGGATCCTGCCGTCCGCGCTGTACAGCGGCCGGTCGACGGCGGTGCTGGAGCGGACCTTCCTGACGTACTCGCACGCCTGGATGCTGTTCGTGTCCGGCGTCTTCGAGCCGCTGTTCTACCTGATGGCCTTCCAGCTCGGCTTCGGCAAGCTCGTCGGCGAGGTCGTCGGTCCCGGCGGTCAGGCGATGAGTTACGTCGCGTTCGTCGCGCCCGGCCTGCTCGCGGCGTCGGCGATGAACGGCGCGATCCTCGACTCGACGTACAACCTGTTCTTCAAGCTGAAGTACGCCAAGCTGTACGACGCCATGCTCGCCACCCCGATCGGGCCGTTGGACATCGCGCTCGGCGAGGTCGGCTGGTCGGTGCTGCGCGGCGGGATCTACTCGGCGACCTTCCTCGGCGTGATGACCGTGATGGGGCTGCCCGGCTCGTGGTGGGCCCTGCTGATGATCCCGGCGGCGCTGCTGATCGCGATGGCGTTCTCGGCCATCGGCATCGTGCTGGTGACCTTCCTGCGGTCGGTGTCGCAGTTCGACTACATCAACCTCGTGCTGATGCCGCTGTTCCTGTTCTCCACGACGTTCTACCCGCTTTCGGTGTACCCGGCCGGGATCCAGTGGATCGTGCAGATCTTCCCGCTGTACCACGGCATCGAGCTGATGCGCGGGCTCTCGGCGGGCGTCCTGTCGTGGGGCATGGCCGGCAACGTGGCCTATCTGGTGGCGCTGGCGGCGGTCGGGATCTACGCGTCCTCGAAGCGGTTCGGCAAGCTGCTTCTGCGCTGACCGGTCAGCGGGCCGGATTCGGGCCCGTCCGCCGGGGCGCCACCGCGGCCAGCGCGTCGACCAGCCCGTGCCCGTAGAAGCCGTTGAACCCCGCGTACCCGGTGCAGTACGCGTCCTGCGAGCCGTCACCGGTCAGGTCGTAGTCGGCGGGACACGCGATCGGGGTGGCCTGGGCGTCCAGCGTCCGCCTCAGCTGGCGGGCGCTGTAGCCGGGGTGCTTCGAAGCGAGCAACGCCGCGACACCGGCGACGTGCGGCGCGGCCATCGACGTCCCGCACAGCGGCGCGTATCCGCCGGGAACGGTCGAAAGCACGCATTTCCCGGCTTCGCCGCCGGGAGCGGTCACGTCGATCACGCCCAGCCCGTACGAGCTGTAGCCGGCCTTGACCCGCTCTTCGCTCACGGACGACACCGCGACGACGTCACGCAGGCCCGCGGGCAGCGCCTGGCAGCCTTCGGAGCCGGACCGGGCGCCCGAACGCGGCGACGGCACCAGCTCGGCGGCCTCGTTGGTCGCCGCCGCGATGGTGAGGGTGCCCGCGGAAGTCGCGTACTCGACGGCGCGGGCAATGACCTCGTTGACCACGCCCCGGTCGTCGTTGTGGACGCACGAGAGCGACCACGGATCGACGAAGTAGCTGCTGTTCGTCACCGTCATGCCCTGTGAGGCGGCCCACATCAGCCCGCAGACGGCGGCTTCGGGGTCGGCGTACCCGCGGTCGTCGATCACCTTCACCGAAGCGATCCGGACGCCGGGCGCCACCCCGGTGACACCTTTGCCGTCGTCGGCGGCGGCGATGATCCCCGCGACGTGGGTGCCGTGCACCGAGGTCGTCGCGGCCCAGTCGCGGTCGGGCACGCCGGTCAGGCAGCCCGCGGATTTCGCGGGGTCGAGGGCGCTCGCCAGTTCGGGATGGGCGGGGTCGACGCCGGAGTCGAGGACGCCGACGACGACGTCCCGGTCACCCGGCTCGATCACGCGGGCCTTGTCGGCACCGATCGCGCGCATGTCCCACTGCTCGCCGGTGCGGTCGGCGGAGGGGACCTTCGCCGGATCCGTCGGCTGGAGCTCGGCGCGAGCGGGCGCGGACCTGGCCGGTGACGCGCCGTTGGCCCGCTGCACCGCCAGCCGTTCCGCCTGCGCGCTGAACGCGGCGGCCGGCCGGACCAGTTCGGCGAAGGCGGGGTCGGCCGAGGTCGCCACGGCCACGTCGATCTGCGGGTAGTAGACGGTCGTGCTGCCGCAGCCGCCGGTGACGGCCGCCCTGGCCTCGGCCTCGGAGGTGCCCTTGTCGAAGGCGACGACGTAACGGAGGGCCCGTCCCTGGGGATGACACGAGGGCTCGGCCTCGGCCGTCGCGACAGCGGCGACCGATCCGCAGAGCGCCACCAAGGCGCATACGGCCGCTCGCAGGGACCGCCCCAGCAGGGACACCGGACCTCCCACCGGAGAACATCGGGCAACGAGGGCACCAAGGCCTACGCTTCAGTACCCCCGAGCGGCACGCTAGCCACCCTCGGCCGGGTCGACAAGCTCTTCCGCGAAGTTCGCTCGGCCGGTGGCCGCGGCGCGCCCGGGAGCCAGGTCTGTAGGTCGGAGGTGAACCCGCGTCCGCGATGGACGTCGGCAGGGCGTCGCGCCCTGCCACCGCGCTAGCGGCCCTCCGGCGGTGGCGGGTTCACACGTTCGGTCGCTTTTCGGGGTCGAGGTCCCGCTCCGCCAACAGGCCCTGTGGCACCGAGTACACCGGAGTGGCGCCGGGGTGTGGGATACTCGCGGTGGCCGCTGGCCGACGGGCCCACGTGAGAGGTGGCGCTCGCGGTCTCGTGGCCCGGTGGTGTGCTGCACATCCTCCACACGCGTCGCCGCTGCATGCGGCTCGACGACGTGGCGGGCGGCCCGATGTCGCGAACGTGGCCAGCGCTCCGCCGAGCAGACCTTCAGCCGTACGCGGCGCCCGGACAACCCCGGCGCCGTCGCGGTGCCGGGCAAGGATTCCCGCTGCTGGTGACCACCACGGCGGAACGAACAGAAAGGGGCCCCTGCGCGGCCGCGTCGAGCCGGTGTGAGCCAGCCGACGCGCCCGGGGGCGGAGGAGATATATGTCGAACGCGGACACACCCGCCGTCACCGGCGGGAATACCGCCACACCCATCGCAAGCCAGCTGGGCGAACTGCCTCCCCGGATCCGGGTGCACGCGCTGGCGAAGCTGCTGGGATCCAACAGCCGTGAACTGATGGCCAAGCTCGGTGAGCTCGGCGAAACCGTCCGGAGCGCGCAGTCCAGCGTCACCCGTGAGGTCGCGCACAAGCTCGCCGAAGCCCTCGCCGGCGGCGACGAGCCCGAAGCCGCTCCTGCCGCCGAAGCTCCCGTCGCCGAGACCCCGGCTGCTCCCGAGCCGAAGCCCGAGGCCGCGCCGGAGCCCGCTCCGCAGGCGGAGGCCCCGTCGCGGCGTGTCCCGCCCGCGCTCGCCGCCCCGGTGACGCCGGAGCCGCCGCAGGCGACGACCAGGCCCGCGAAGGCCTCCGTGCACGTCCCGGTGTTCGCCGCGCCGTCGCCGGTGTTCCTGCCGCCGGAGCCTGTCGCGGCGAAGCCCGCCCGCAAGCCGGAGCCGGCCTTCACCCCGACCGAGGAAGCCGCCTCCGACGAGGACGAGACGCAGACCGACCAGGCCGAAGGTCACGGCACCGACGAGGACGGTGACGACGCCAACGGCCGTCGCCGTCGTCGTCGCGGACGTCGTGGTCGCGGCCGGGGCAAGGGCGGCGACGAGAGCTCGGCCGAGGCCGAGAACGAGGACGAGCAGCCTTCCGAGACCCCGCGCGGTCGTCAGCAGCGCGCGAAGGACAAGGACACCGAGGCCGAAGAGGCCGCGGCCGAGACCACCGACGAGGCGTCGGCCGAGGCCGAATCGGACAACGAAGGCGATTCGGACGGCGGCAGCAAGCGTCGCCGCCGCCGTCGTCGCCGCAAGGGCGGGGACGACGACAACGCCGAGGCCACCAGCGACGACCCGCCCAACACGGTCGTCCACGTGCGCCAGGCCAAGGCCGCCGAGACCGAGCGCCCCGCGCGGGACGAGGTCCGCAGCGTGCGCGGCTCGACCCGGCTCGAAGCCAAGCGCCAGCGCCGCCGGGACGGCCGCGAGGCGGGCCGTCGTCGTGCGCCGATCCTGTCCGAGGCCGAGTTCCTCGCCCGCCGCGAGTCGGTCGAGCGCACCATGGTCGTCGCCGAGAAGGGCGAGTCCACGCAGATCGGCGTGCTCGAGGACGGCGTCCTGTGCGAGCACTTCGTGACCTCGTCGGGCACCGGCTCGATCGTCGGCAACGTGTACCTCGGCCGCGTGCAGAACGTGCTGCCGTCGATGGAGGCCGCCTTCATCGACATCGGCCGCGGCCGCAACGCCGTGCTCTACGCCGGTGAGGTCGACTGGGACGCCGCCGGTCTCGAGGGCAAGGCCCGCAAGATCGAGCAGGCGCTCTCCACCGGCGACTCCGTGCTGGTCCAGGTCACCAAGGACCCGGTCGGGCACAAGGGCGCCCGGCTGACCACGCAGATCTCGCTGCCGGGCCGTTTCCTGGTCTACGTGCCCGCGGGAGGCGCCACCGGCATCTCACGGAAGCTCCCGGAGAACGAGCGCCGCCGGCTGAAGGACATCCTCAAGCGCATCGTCCCCGAGGACGCCGGTGTGATCATCCGCACCGCGTCCGAGGGCATCAGCGAGGAGGAGCTGGACCGCGACGTCCGCCGCCTCAAGGCGCAGTGGGACGTCATCAAGGAGAAGGCCGAAGCCGGCAACGGCGGCAAGAAGAACAGCGCCCCGGTCATGCTCTACGAAGAGCCGGACCTGCTGGTCAAGGTCGTGCGCGACCTGTTCACCGAGGACTTCGCCAAGCTGGAGATCCAGGGCGACAAGGCCTGGGACACCATCTACGACTACGTGCAGCACGTGGCGCCGGACCTGGCGGATCGCGTCAAGCGGTACACGGGCACCGGTTCGGCCTTCGCCGACCACCGGATCGACGAGCAGATCACCAAGGCGCTGGACCGCAAGGTCTGGCTGCCCTCGGGTGGTTACCTCGTCATCGACCGCACCGAAGCGATGACGGTCATCGACGTCAACACCGGCAAGTTCACCGGATCGGGTGGCAACCTCGAAGAGACGGTGACCAGGAACAACCTGGAGTCGGCGGAGGAGATCGTCCGCCAGCTCCGGCTCCGGGACATCGGCGGCATCATCGTCATCGACTTCATCGACATGGTGCTCGAATCCAACCGCGAGCTCGTGCTGCGCCGGCTGACCGAATGCCTCGGCCGCGACCGCACGCGGCACCAGGTCGCCGAGGTCACCTCGCTCGGTCTGGTGCAGATGACCCGCAAGAAGATCGGCACCGGGCTGCTCGAGGCGTTCTCGACGCCGTGTGAGCACTGCAAGGGCCGCGGCGTGGTCGTCACGACCGAGCCGCAGCGCACCGGTGGCGGCGGCAACGGTCACAACCACGGTGGCGGTGGTGGCGGCAAGGAGCAGGGCTCCCGCCGGTCCCGCGGCCGGGGCAAGGGCGAGGACCAGGGCCAGAACGAGCCCGCCGCGGCCAAGACCGAGGCGCCCCCGGCGCCCGCTCAGCGCGAGTCGGTGGTTTCGGCCGTCCAGGCCGTGGCCAACGCCACCAAGGCGGCCAAGGGTGAGCACTCGCACGAGGCGCCCGAGAACGCCGAGGGCGCCGCGCTCAACGGCCACGCCCCTCAGGTGGCTGAGCAGCCCGCTGAGCCCGCTTCGGAGCCCGTTGCCGAAGCGACCGTCGAACAGGCCGCCGAGGCGGCCGCTGAGCCGGTCTCCGAGCCGGTCGCCGAAGCGCCCGCGACGGAACTCGCCGGTGAACCGGTGACGACCCCGGACGACGAGGCTCCGGCCGTGCGCGAGGAAGAGATCGCCGTCGTCGCGGAATCGGGCCCGGAGCCCGAGGCGCCCGAGGTGCCGGTGACTCCCGAGGCCTTTAAGGCCACTGAGGCCCCTGAGGCCGCTGTGACCGAGGTTTCCGAGGCTCCTCCGGTTCAGGAGGAGACCGAGCCCGAGGTGGACGTCCCGGCCCCGGCCGTGCGCTCCACCACCCGCCGCCGTCCGCGGCGGGCGGCCTCGCGGCCGGCCGGTCCGCCGGTCAAGGCGTCGGAAAAGAGCTAGTGAACACCTAGGGGCACCCCGGTGTGATCGCACCGGGGAGCCCCACGTAACCTGTAGAACGGCCCGCCACCTAGAGCGGGCACCTTGCGCAGCATCCGGACCACCGAAACTTGGGTGGGCCGATCACGCAAGCCCCCACCCGTTGTCGAGTAAGCAGGAGACTTCCGTGTCGGCGTACGCGATCGTCAAGACTGGCGGCAAGCAGTACAAGGTGGCCGTCGGCGACGTCGTCGAGGTCGAGAAGCTCGAAGGCGAGCCGGGTACCGAGCACACCTTCCCCGCAGTCCTTTTTGTGGACGGTGGCGACGTCACCACGGACGCCGACGCGCTGGCGAAGGTCTCGGTCACCGGCAAGGTCGTCGAGCAGACCAAGGGTCCGAAGATCCGGATCCACAAGTTCAAGAACAAGACCGGCTACCACAAGCGCCAGGGTCACCGGCAGAAGCTGACCCGCGTCGAGGTCACCGGCATCTCCAAGTAGGACTTTCTCCGGATCTTCGTCAGAAAGAGGATTGAGCCATGGCTCACAAGAAGGGTGCGTCCAGCTCCCGCAACGGTCGCGATTCGAACGCGCAGCGGCTGGGCGTCAAGCGCTACGGCGGCCAGGAAGTCAACGCGGGCGAGATCCTGATCCGCCAGCGTGGCACCAAGTTCCACCCCGGCGTGAACGTCGGCCGTGGCGGCGACGACACGCTGTTCGCGCTGGCCGCCGGTGCGGTCCAGTTCGGCGAGAAGCGTGGCCGCAAGACGGTCAACATCGTGCCGACCGAAGCCTGAGTTTCGGCTTCGAGTTAGAACCTCTGACGAGGGGTGGGGCCGGAATATCCGGGCCCACCCCTCGTTTGTTTTGTGTATCCCCTTTTTCGCGAGTGAATAGAGGCAAGTCATGGCGTCCCGGTTCGTGGACCGAGCGGTGATCCATCTGGCCGCCGGCGACGGTGGGAACGGCTGCGCCTCGGTGCACCGCGAGAAGTTCAAGCCCCTCGGCGGCCCGGACGGCGGCAACGGCGGCAACGGCGGCGATGTGCTGCTGGTCGTCGATCCGAACGTCCACACGCTGCTCGACTTCCACTTCCGCCCGCACGCCCGCGCCGGCAACGGCAAGCTGGGCCAGGGCGGCAACCGCGCCGGAGCGGCGGGGGAGACGCTGGAGATGCGCGTCCCGTCCGGCACCGTCGTGATGACCGAGGACGGCGAGATCCTGGCCGACCTGGTCGGGCCGGGCACCACCTTCGTCGCCGCCCAGGGCGGCCGTGGCGGCCTCGGCAACGCGGCGCTGGCCTCCAAGGCTCGCCGGGCGCCTGGCTTCGCGCTGCTGGGCGAGCCGGGGGAGACCCGCGACCTCGTCCTGGAGCTGCGTTCGGTCGCCGATGTCGGGCTGCTGGGCTTCCCGTCCGCGGGCAAGTCGTCGCTGATCTCGGTGCTGTCCGCGGCCAAGCCGAAGATCGCCGACTACCCGTTCACCACCCTGGTGCCGAACCTGGGCGTGATCACCGCCGGATCGACCGTGTTCACCATGGCCGACGTGCCGGGACTGATCCCCGGCGCGAGCGAGGGCAAGGGCCTCGGCCTGGACTTCCTGCGTCATATCGAACGCTGCGCCGTGCTGGTGCACGTCGTCGACTGCGCCACCTTCGAGCCCGGTCGTGACCCGCTGTCCGACATCGACGCCCTCGAAGAGGAGCTGGCCCGCTACACGCCGAGCCTCGGCGGCGACCTCGCCGACCGGCCGCGCGTGGTGGTGCTCAACAAGATCGACATCCCGGACGCCGCCGAGCTCGCCGAATTCGTGCGCCCGGAACTGGAAGCCCGCGGGCTCAGCGTGTTCGAGATCTCCACGGCGTCACGGCAGGGGCTGAAGGAACTGACCTACGCGCTCGCCGCCGTCGTCGAGAAGTACCGCGCCGACCAGCCCGCCCCCGAGCCGGCCAAGGTCGTGCTCCGGCCGATGGCCGTCGACGACGCCGGTTTCACCGTCGAGCTCGACCCGGAGGAGGAAGGCGCGTTCATCATCCGCGGCTCCCGCCCGGAACGGTGGATCCGGCAGACCAACTTCGGCAACGACGAAGCCGTGGGTTACCTCGCGGACCGGCTCAACCGGCTGGGTGTCGAGGAAGTATTGGCACGCAAGGGCGCCGTACCCGGCAGCCCCGTCACCATCGGCGACGTCCAGTTCGAGTGGGAGCCGTCGACCCCGGCCGGGGTCGCGGTGCACCTGTCGGGCCGGGGCACGGACGTACGGCTGGAGAACACCAGCCGCGTCGGTGCCGCCGAGCGCAAGGAAGCCCGCCGTATCCGTCGTGACGGCCCGGACGGCATCGAAGACGAAGACGAGATGGACGACGAGTGAGCTCAACCCGGGTGGCGATCGCCGACGCGAAGCGCGTGGTCGTCAAGGTCGGTTCCTCCGCGCTGACCACCGCCGGCGACGGTCTCGACGTGACCAGGCTGGACGCCTTGGTCGACGCGATCGCCGACCGGGTCTCCCGCGGCACGCAAATCGTGCTGGTGTCCTCTGGCGCGATCGGCGCGGGACTCGCGCCGCTCTCGCTCGGCAAACGGCCGCGTGACCTCGCCACCCAGCAGGCCGCGGCCAGTGTCGGCCAGCTCGCGCTGGCGCACGCCTACGCCGAGTCGTTCGGCCGGTATTCCCTGACGGTGGGCCAGGTTCTGCTGACGTCGGACGACGTCGTGCGCCGCGCGCACTACCGCAACGCGCAGAACACGTTCACCCGGCTGCTGGCCCTCGGCGCGGTTCCGGTGGTCAACGAGAACGACACCGTGGCCACCGAAGAGATCCGCTTCGGCGACAACGACCGGCTGGCTGCGCTGGTGGCTCACCTGATCGGCGCCGACGCGCTCGTCCTTCTGTCCGATGTGGACGGTCTGTACGACGGGGACCCCCGTGACGGCGCCACCCGCAAGATCGCGGAGGTCACCGGGGAGTCCGATGTGGACGGCATCACCGTCGGCATGTCGAGCTCCGGGCTCGGCACCGGCGGCATGGTCTCGAAGCTCGCCGCCGCCCGCACCGCCGCCGGCGCCGGGATCCCGGTCCTGCTCGCTGCGGCTTCCGAGGCCGCGCGGGCCCTGACCACCGCCGAGGTCGGCACGGCTTTCGCCGCCGCGGACTCCCGGTTGTCGGCCCGCCGGTTCTGGCTGGGCTACGCCGCGGGCGCGTCCGGGAAACTGCACCTCGACGACGGCGCGGTCACGGCCGTCGTCCGCCGTCGCCGCTCGTTGCTGGCCGCCGGGATCACCGGCGTCGACGGTGACTTCCAAGCGGGCGACGTCGTAGACCTGGTCGATGCCCGGCAGCGGACCGTGGCGCGCGGCGTCGTGGCCTTCGACGCGGGCGAACTGCCCGACCTCATCGGCCGCTCCAGCCACGACCTTCCCGCGGAACAGCGGCGTGAGGTCGTCCACGCGGACGATCTCGTTCCCTTGCACCGCTAAGGCACCAGCCCGGGGGTCAGAGCGATTTCCCGGACCTGGGCCTCGGTCAGAGGAGGCAGTTCACGCTGAGCCGGTGGGTACGGCCGTGCGTCAGTGCCCGCTTCGGTGCTGTTGGTGGAAGTGATGACGACGATGGCCTGCTCGGTCCGGTAGGCGGCTTGGTAGGCGACGAAACCCGGGCTGTCGGGCTTTTTGATCGTGGTCTCCACGAGGGTTCCGCCGCGAACCAGGCTCGCCGAGCAGGTGGTCGGAGCCGGGACCTGCACTTTGCAGGCGGTCCCCGCCGAAAGCAGCGTGCCGTCGTTGGTCATCAGTTCGACGAAGACCGATCCCGTCCGGGCGCCCACGGCGGCCGACATGAGGTAGAGCGTTTTATCCGGCCCCGGATAGGTCTCCAGGTCGAGCGGGGCTGCCGGGGTGACGTACGTGCGGATCGCTCGTTCAAGCAAGCAATCCAACCGCGCCGTCACCGCTTCACGGCTTTCGCCGGGCGACTTCTCACCGCACGGTGAGGTCGCGGCCGGTTCGTTCCGGTCCGGAAGCACGATGAGAGCGGTTCCCACCGGGAATCCCGCCGCGGCCAGCGCGATGGCCGTGACCATTGTCGTCAGACGACGGCGCCGTGAGCGGCGACCGGCACCGAGCACGCCCTCCTCGGTGAGCCCGATCGGCGGCTCCGTCTCGGCCACGTACTCCTTCAGCGCGGAGCGGACATCCTGTTCTTCCATGACTACTCCTTGCTCGTCGGGGCGGCCAGTACGGCGCGCAGTGCCTCGACCCCGCGGGCGGTCTGGCTTTTGACGGTGCCTTCGGCGACGCCGAGCAGCGAAGCGACTTCGGCGACCGAGAGGTCTTCGAGGAAGCGAAGTACGACCATCGCGCGTTGACGCTGCGTCAGGTCGCTGAGCACCCGCTCGAGATCGATCCGGTCGTGGCTGTCGTGGCCCGCCGGTGCGGCCCGGTCCGGCGGCGCCGAGGTCACCAGCTCCCCGCGGTGTTTGCGTTTCCCGCTGAGGAAGAGGTTGAGCAGGATCCGGCGCGCGTAGGCGTCGACGGTGTCCGGCCGGACGCGCCGCCAGCGCCGGTACAACTGGACGAACGTGGCCTGCACCAGGTCCTCGGCGCCGTGCCAGTCGCCGCACATACCGAACGCCAGTCGCCGGAACCGGTGTACACGGGCCGCGAAGTACTCGCTGAAGTCGTTGTCTCTCGCTTGTCCCATCGGCCACCCCCTCTTCGTATGCCCTCTCTAGTCCGGAGGAGGCCCGAAAGGTTCAAGCGACAGCAGGGGACCTTTGCTACCGCTTCCCCGGATCGGCGAGGTGGCCGACCAGGCGTGCCAGTTGTTCGCCGTAGGCCTCCGCGAACTCGGCCGATTGGGGGTCCTGGCCCGAGACGGCCCGGACGATCCGAGGCAGCGCCAGCGCGGCACTGGACGCGGCCATGAAGATCACCAGCAGGAACGCCGGGTCGAGGTCGGCGGGGAAATCGCCCGCGGCCTGACGGGCCCGCACGTACTCCACCTGCCGCTGGAGGAATTCGCGCTGCCCCTCGACACCGATCGCGTCGGGGGCGCCATCGGTCAGGTTCTCCCAGAGGAACAGTTTGGCGAGGTCGTGGTCGCGGACTCCCGACCGCGCGAAGAACCGGACGACCTCCGCGAACGGCTTCTCGTGGTCGGCGACCGCGGCGTAGTCGTCGTACATCGTCGCGGTCAACGCGTTGTACAGCCCTTCCTTGCCGCCGAAGTAGTACGAGATCAGCTGCTTGTTCACGCCCGCCTTCGCGGCGATCTCGCTGACGCGTGCCGCGGCGTAGCCCTTCGCGCCGAACTCCGCCTTCGCCGCCTCCAGGAGCTGAGCCTTCGTGCGCTCGGGATCGCGCTGGCGTTCGACGGGGGCACGGCGAGGGCTGCGCGGGGCGGCTTCGGACATGCGGTTCAGCTTAACCGCTGACTCTTTCAAACGTATGGTTGACACTATCATCCACATGGTTGATAGTTGTCGGCGGAGAGAGGAGAACCCCATGACCACGAGAATCGCGATCATCGGCGGCGGAACGGGCGGTCTCTGCTTGGCGCAAGGGCTGCGCAAGGCGGGAATCGACGTATCCGTTCACGAACGCAGCCGCACCCGGACCGAACGCCTGCAGGGCTATCGCGTGCACATCAACCCGCACGGCTCCGCCGCCCTGCACGAATGCCTGCCCGCCGAGCTCTGGCAGCGGTTCCTGGACACCACCGGCACCACGAACGGCCCGTTCTCCTTCGTGACCGAGCGGCTGCGGGACCTGATGGTGATCGACACCGAGCTCACGTCGAGCCCTGATCCCGCGTCGGACCATCATTCGGTCAGCCGGATCAGCCTGCACCAGGTGCTGTCCGACGGGCTCGAAGGAGTTCTGCACCACGGCAAGGAGTTCGTCGGCTACCGCCGTGAAGGCGAGGTGGTCGTTTGCGAGTTCGCCGACGGCAGCACCGTCGAAGCCGACCTGGTCATCGGCGCCGACGGGGCCAATTCCCGCGTGCGCAAACAGTTTCTTCCCGACGCCGAACGGGTGGACACGGGGATCATCGCGATCGCGGGCAAGCATCCGCTGACCGAAGAGACCCGCAAGCGGTTGCCCGCCCGGCTCACCGACGGTCCGAGCATGGTGATGCCGCGTACCGGGGCGGGCTTGTTCACCGCGCCGCACGAGTTGGCCGGCGTCCCTTCGGTGAACGACGAGACCGTGGACTACGACCCCGTCCTGTTCGACAACACCTCGAGTTACGTCATGTGGGCGTACGCGGCGGACGACCGGCGCTACCCGGACAATCTGTCCTTATTGGACGGTGTCGAGCTGCGGGCCCTGGTGCTGGACCTGATCGACGGCTGGGATCCCGCCTTCAAGGAGTTGGTCGCCGGTTCGCCCGGGGAGGCGGTGTCCCGGCTGCCGATCTTCACCTCGAAGCCCGTGGAGCCATGGCCGACGAGCAATGTCACGTTGATCGGCGACGCGATCCACAGCATGACCCCGTTTCGTGGCATCGGTGCGAACACCGCGCTCCGGGACGCGCGACTGTTGTGCCGCAACCTCGTCGAAGCACGGAAGACCGGCGCGGTGCGCTCCGCGGTCGCCGACTACGAGCACCGGATGCGTGACTACGGCTTCGCGGCGGTGCGCGACTCGGAACGCAGTGCCCGCCAGTTCGTGTCGGAGAACCGGGCGGGCCGCACGATGGCACGGGGGATGTTCCGCTTCATCCAGGCGGTCCCTCCGCTGAAGCGCAAGGTCTTCAGCGACCACGGCGACTCATAGCCGGGCGGGAGTGGAGATGCCCAGCAGGGACAGGCCCAGCGTCAGTGTCTTCGACGTGAGTTCGGCCAGCAGCAGTCGCGAGTCGCGGACGCCGGGGCCTTCCGCTTCCAGCACCGGGCACTGTTCGTAGAACCGCGAGAAGACGACCGCGGTCTCGTACAGATAGGTGCACAGCTTGTGGGGGAGATGTCCGGCGGTCGCCGCGCCGATCGCCTCGGGGAAGCGAGCCAGCGCGAGCGCCAACGCGCGCTCCGCGGGGTGGCCGAGCAGGACCCGCGCGCCCGTGAGGTCCTGATCCGCTCTCGCCAGCACGGAACGGATCCGCGCGTTGGCGTACTGCAGATAGACCGACGTGTTCCCGCTCTTGGCGAGCATCCGGTCCCAGGAGAAGACGTAGTCACGTTCGCGATCGCCGGAAAGGTCGGCGTACTTGATCGCACCGATCCCGATCGCCTTGGCGACCTCTTCCCTGATTTCGGGGGAGAGGTCGGCCCGGTCGTCGATCACTTCGGCGGCGTGTGAGATCGCCTCGGTGAGCAGGTCGGAGAGCCGGACCGACTCACCCGCCCTGGTTTTCATGGCGCGGCCGTCCTCGCCGAGCACCGAGCCGAACCCGATGTGCTCGGCCCGATGCTCCTCACGGAGCCAGCCGGCCGCCCGGCACACGGCGAACACCATCGCGAAATGCTGCGCTTGCGGCGTGCCGACGACGTAGAGCAGATCGGTGACGCCGCGTTGTTCCGTCCAGTATCGCAGGGTCGCGAGATCGGTGGCCGCGTAGCCGTAGCCGCCGTCCCGCTTCCGCACGATGAGCGGCAACGGATCGCCGTCCCGGTTGCGGAAACCGTCGGGAAAGACACAGACGGCGCCGTCGCTGATCTCGGTCAGTCCGGCGGTGCCCAGGTCGTCCACGACCGCCGCGAGAAACGGGTTGTAGAAGCTCTCGCCGTAGACGTCCTCGCTCGCCAGGCCGATCCCGAGCAGTGCGTAGACCTGGATGAAATGCCGTGTCGACTCGTCGACTAGACGCCGCCACAGCGACAGTGTCTCTTCGTCGCCGCTTTGCAGGAGCACCACCCGCTCGCGCGAGCGGGTCGCGAAGCCTTCGTCGGTGTCGAACTTCGACCGGGCGGCCCGATAGAAGCCGTTGAGGTCCCCGATCGCGTATGGGCCGGACGGGCGTTCGTCGAGCAGATGCTCGATCAGCATGCCGAACGGAGTCCCCCAATCACCGAGATGGTTGTGCGGGACGACCTCGTGCCCGGCGAACCGTGAGAGTCGGACGATCGCGTCGCCGATGACGGTCGACCGCAAGTGCCCGACGTGCATTTCCTTCGCTACGTTCGGACTGCTGTAGTCGACGGCGATCCGCCGAGGCTGAGGCGCGGCCGCGACACCCAGCCGCGGGTCACCGTTGAGTGCGGTCGTCCGCTCCGCGAGCCAGGACGAGCGCAGGGTGAAGTTGAGGAAGCCTGGCCCCGCGACCTCCGGCGGTTCGGCGATATCGGCGACGTCGAGCCGGGCCGCGATGTCGGCGGCGATCTGCCTCGGCGGCTTGCCGAGCCGTTTGCCCAAGCTCATCGCGAGATCGCACTGATAGTCGACGCCGCTCTGCGCGGAAACCCGCACCAGGGCGGACGGAGGTTCGAAGTCGGTGACGTGGCGAAGAGCCTTCACCACGCGTCGCGCCAATTCCTCGCTTACATCGCCGAACAACACGGTGTCCCTCCTTCGCGCTCGTCGTAGGAGCGCGAGAGTAGCCACCTACCCACGTCGTCGGCGACGGAGTTTCAGCGCAGGTCGCTGCCCTTGGTCTCCGGCAAGGTGCGGATGACGAAGAACGCGATCACCGCGCCGGCGGCCACGTACCAGAAGAACAGCGTCGACAACCCGGCGTCGGACAGCGCCGTGAGCACCAGCGGAGCCGTCCCGCCGAACAACGCGACGGTCAGGTTGTACCAGGCGCCGATGCCCAGGCCGCGCAGTTCCGTGGGGAACAGCTCGCTCATGATCGCGGGCGCGATCGACGTCATCGCCGTGTACAGGCAGAGCCCGACGCAGAACACGACCAGCAGACCAGGCAGCCCCGGACGGACCAAAGTGGACAGCGGGACGATGAGGATCGCGGTCGCCGCCGCCCAGACGAGCAGCTGTGGCTTGCGGCCGAAGCGATCCGACAGGACGCCCATCGGATACTGAAGCGCGACGAACAACGCCGTCGCGATCGACAACGCGAGGAACACGTCGACGTCGTCGGCCTTGCGGGTCTTGACCGCGAACGAGGTCAGCGCGCTGAAGAACGTGTAATAGCAAAGGGTCGACAGCATCGAGAAACCCACGAGCTGTACGACCGCTCGCGGGTGCTCGCGGAGGGTGGTGCGCAGCGGACGCTCGACCCGGCGCGCGGTCGACTTCTTCTCCTCGAAGATCTCGGTCTCGGCGAGGCTGCGCCGCAGCCACAGGCCGACGATGCCGAGGACACCGCCCAGCAGGAACGGGATACGCCAGCCGTACGCGGTCAGATCCGCCTTGGACATCGTCCGCGCGAGCACGAATCCGAGGATCGAGGCGAGCAGGACGGCGGAACCGGTCGAGATGTAGAAGAAGGCGGAGTACCGCCCGCGGCGGGCGGGCGGCGCGATCTCGCCGAGGTACGCCGAAGCGTTGGAGACCTCGCCGCCGAGCGACAGTCCTTGCGCCACCCTCGCCAGCAGCAACAGGATCGGGGCCAGCCAGCCGACCTGGTCGAATGTCGGCAGGAGGCCGATGGCCACCGAACCGCCCGCCATCAGCACGATGGTCAGGATCATCGCGGGCTTACGGCCCTTGATGTCGGCGAAGCGTCCGAGCAGCATCCCGCCGAGCGGCCGGAAGAAGAACGCCAGCGCGTACGTCGCGAAGGTGTTGATCAACGCCAGGGCTTCGTTGCCCTTCGGGAAGAACTCACTGGCGAAGTAGATGCTGAAGGTCGCGTAGATGGTCCAGTCGAACCATTCCAGCGCATTCCCGACACTGGCGGCGAACAACTTCTTCACCGGGAGCCGATGCCCCAGCCGCTCCGTCGTTGCGTCCGCCATCGGCACCTCCGTACTCGCGCGTGGACGGAACCTTGCCAGAAAGTTCCCGCGCGGGAAAGAACCTGTCGAATGTCGGGATCGGGATCCCCGGTTACGAGGTGCTCGCGAGAGCGAACGGCAGTACGGCGCGAGCCCCGGCCTGGCGGAGCAAGCGCGCGGACAGGGTCATCGTCCATCCTGTGTCGATCAGGTCGTCGACCAACAGGATCGGGCCCGCTGCCGAGGCGACTTCGGCGGCGAGCCCCCCGGAAAGGCTGAGGCGATTCCACAGGTCGGCCAGCCGCTGCGCGCTGTTCGCCTGACGCGGGGGCGGCCCCGTCGAAGTCATGGCGCCCAGGTAGTCCAGCCGTCCGATGGACGCCAGCTTCGTCGCCAGACTGTGGACCAGACGCGGGCGGGTGGCGGACGGCACCTCCACGACCGCGACCGGACGCTCCGCCCACTGCCAGCCCTTGAGCACCTCGATGCAGGCTTGGAAGACCGGATCGGGGAGTTCGGTGTCCGCCGCGGACGGACCGACGAGCTCGCGCAGCCGCGTGCCCCAGCCGACGTCGGTCACCCGCCCGACGACCTGACCGGTTTCGGCCTGCTCGCCCGCCGGCAACCGTCCGGAGAGCGGGACCTCCAGCCCGGCCATCCCGGTCGGCCACATCTTCCGCGGCGCGACCTCGACCCCCGGACGGCGCAGCCGTTGCCGGGTGGCGTCGACCACGTCGTCGGAAATCGTGGTGTCCCAGTGTTTTCCAGTGCAGTTGTCACACCGTCCGCACGGGGTGGCTTCGGGATCGTCGAGCTGCTTCCGGAGGAACTCCATCCGGCAGCCGGTGGTCTCCAGGTACGCCAGCATGGCGTTCTGTTCGTTGGTCCGCGCCGCGCTCACGCGCGCGTAGCGTTCCTTGTCGTAGAGCCACTCTTCGCCGGTGCCCTCCCAACCGCCCTTCACCCGGCGGACGGCGCCGTCGACGTCCAGCACCTTCAGGACCATCTCCAGCCGCGAACGGGAGAGCTCGACGAACGGTTCGAGCGCCGGTGTCGACAGTGGACGGTCGGCGTACGCCAGCGCGTTGAGCACCTGGGTCACCCGCAGTTCGTCCGGGAAGGCGAGCGAACCGAAGTACGCCCAGATGTCCTTGTCCTCGTGGCCCGGCAACAAGATCACTTCGGCGCGATCGACGCCACGTCCGGCGCGGCCGACCTGCTGGTAGTACGCGATGGGGGAGGACGGAGCCCCGAGATGGACGACGAAGCCCAGATCCGGCTTGTCGAAGCCCATGCCCAGCGCCGAAGTGGCCACCAGCGCCTTGACGTTGTTGTTCAGCAGGTCGTCTTCGGCCGCCTGCCGGTCCGCCGGGTCGGTCTTCCCGGTGTAGGCGGCGACCGGATAGCCGCGTTCGGTCAGCAGACCCGCGACGTCGTGCGCGGCGGCGACGGTGAGCGTGTAGATGATCCCGGAGCCCGGCAACTCCGCCAGGTGTTCGGCCAGCCAGGCGAGCCTGGCCTGTGACGTGGGCAGCTTGGCCACCGAGAGGTGCAGGCTTTCGCGGTCCAGGCTGCCGCGCAGGACGAGGGTGTCGCCCCCGTTGCCGATGCCGAGCTGCTCGGCGACGTCGGTCGCCACGCGGTCGTTCGCGGTCGCGGTGGTGGCGAGCACCGGGACGCCGTCGGGCAGGTCCTTCAGCAGCGTCCGCAACCGCCGGTAGTCCGGCCGGAAGTCGTGCCCCCAGTCCGAGATGCAATGCGCCTCGTCGACCACGAGCAGGCCGGCGCTCGCGGTCAGCTTCGGCAGGACGGTGTCGCGGAAGTCCGGGTTGTTGAGCCGTTCCGGGCTGACCAGGAGGACATCGACCTCGCCCGCCGCGATCGCGGCCTGGACCTGATCCCACTCCTGCGGGTTCGCGGAGTTCATCGTCGCCGCGTGGATACCCGCCCTCGCCGCCGCGGAGATCTGGTTGCGCATCAGCGCGAGCAGCGGCGAGATGATCACCGTCGGGCCGTTGCCGCGCTCCCGCAGCAACGCGGTGGCCAGGAAGTACACCGCGGACTTCCCCCAGCCGGTGCGTTGCACGACGAGCGCGCGACGGCGGTGCGCGACCAGCGCCTCGATGGCCGTCCACTGGTCGTCACGCAGGCGGGCGCCCTCGCCCGCCAACGACTGGAGGAGGGTCTCGGCGCGATCCCGGAGAGTCGATGTGTCCACGTCCCCACCTCTACCCCATGGCACCGACGAAGTCGCGACCGGGAAGTCGTGAACGGACCGTTCATCCATGGAACCGACTGTAATGTGATCCAGATCACCACCTGTCGGTGGGTCCGGCGACCCGCGCATGGAGCCTCGTGCGCTGTATAGGCTCACGACCCATGTCACCACGCAGGATCGGGGTCATGGGCGGCACGTTCGACCCCATTCACCACGGGCACCTCGTCGCGGCCAGTGAGGTTCAGTCGCGGTTCGCGCTCGACGAGGTCATCTTCGTGCCCACCGGTCAGCCGTGGCAGAAATCCGACAGGGTGGTCACCCGTGCCGAGGACCGCTATCTGATGACGGTCATCGCGACGGCGTCCAACCCCGTGTTCTCGGTCAGCCGCGTCGACATCGACCGCGTCGGGCAGACCTACACCGTGGACACCCTGCGCGACCTGCGTGCCGAGTACCCCGACGACCAGCTGTTCTTCATCACCGGCGCGGACGCGCTCGAACAGATCCTCACCTGGCGCAACGCCGACGAACTGTTCGACCTGGCCCATTTCATCGGCGTCACCAGGCCCGGCTACCGCCTCAATTCGCAGCATCTGCCGAGCGGGAAGGTGAGCTTGGTCGAGGTGACCGCGATGGCGATCTCGTCCACCGCGTGCCGCGAGCGCGTCGAGGGCGGGGAGCCCGTCTGGTACCTCGTTCCCGACGGTGTGGTGCGCTACATCGCCAAAAAGGACCTCTATCGGAAAGACCGGGGTTCGTGACCGGGTACCCTCGTCGGGCGCACCCGCGAGTAAAGCCATCTGTTTGAGGAGAACTGTGACAGCCACGTCCGAGGCACGAGAGCTGGCCGTAGCGGCCGCCCATGCGGCGGCGGACAAGAAGGCGAGCGACGTGGTCGTGCTGGACGTGTCCGACCAGCTGGTCATCACCGACGCCTTCGTCATCGCGTCCGCGCCCAACGAACGCCAGGTCGGCGCCATCGTCGACAACGTCGAGGAGCAGCTCCGGCTCGGCGGGCACAAGCCCGTCCGCCGTGAAGGCGCCCGCGAGGGCCGCTGGGTCCTGCTGGACTACGTCGACGTCGTCATCCACGTCCAGCACCAGGAGGAACGCTCCTTCTACGGTCTCGAGCGGCTCTGGAAGGACTGCCCGCGGATCGAGGTCGCCGGTCTGGAGACACCCGCCGAGGAGGACCCCGCCGACGCGCAAGGCGCCTCGTGAGCCCGCGGCGGCTGGTGCTCTGGCGCCACGGCGAGACCGACTACAACGCGGCGGGCCGGATGCAGGGGCATCTGGACTCCGCGTTGACACCGGTCGGCTGGAACCAGGCCAGGTTCGCCGTCCCCGCGCTCGCCCGGTTCTCGCCGGATCTGGTGATCGCCTCGGATCTGCGCCGCGCCACCGACACGGCCACCGTGCTCACTGAGGCCATCGGCGTCCCGCTGCGGATCGACAAGCGCCTCCGGGAAACCCACCTGGGTGAATGGCAGGGCTTCACCGGCCAGCAGGTCGACGAGGCGTACCCGGGGGAACGGGCCCGCTGGCGGATCGACGCGACCTGGGCGCCGCCCGGCGGCGAGTCGCGGGTCGACGTCGCCGAACGCGCGATGGAGGTCGTCGCGGACCTGGACCGGCCCAATTCCGACGCCGGCGACGCGGTACTGCTGGCCACGCACGGCGGCCTGATCATCGCGCTGACCGCGAAACTGCTCGGCCTGCCGGTCCCGTCCTGGCCTTCGCTGGGCGGGATCGCGAACTGTCACTGGGTCGAACTGACCCGGCGTGACGACAACTGGCGGCTGGCCGCCTACAACGCGGGCATCACCGGCTGAGCCATGGCCCCGCGCCTGCTGGTGTTCGGCGATTCCCTCAGCTTCCACGGCCCGGACGGCCCGCACGCCGCCGACGACGCGCGGCTGTGGCCCAACGTCGCCGCCGAAGCGCTCGGCGGCACCGCGGACCTCGTCGCCGGGTTCGGCTGGACCGCCCGTGACGCCTGGTGGTCGTTGATCGGTGATCCGCGGGTCTGGGCCGATCTCCATCACGTCGATGCCGTCGTGCTGGCCATCGGGAGCATGGACACCCTGCCCTCGCCGCTGCCCACCTACTTGCGCACCGGTCTCCGCTATCTGCGGCCCGACCCGTTGCGACGCGTGGTGCGCAAGGCGTATCTGGCCGCCCAGCCGCGGCTCGCGATCGCCCTCCGGGGACGTCCGGTGGTCTTGCCGTCGAAGCTCACCGTTCAGTACCTCGACACCGCGGTCGGAGCCCTGCGCACGCTGCGACCGGAGCTGCCGATCTTCGGCATGCTGCCGTCCGTGCATCGATCCGACTCGTACGGGCGCGTCCACACCGCCCGTGCCGGTGCCGCCGCCGCCCTCGCCGACTGGGGCCGTCGCGCGGACGTCCCGTTGCTGGATCTCGAAGCCGTCGTCGGCGACCACGTGCTGAGCGGGCGCGGCAATCCGGACGGAATGCACTGGGGGTGGGAGGGACATGCCGCCGTCGGCGCGGAAATGGCCGGCCTGATGGCCCCGGTGCTCCGCCCCGCGGCAACGTAGGCTGACTGCCGTGTCGGTCGCCGTAGTCACGGATTCCACCGCCCACCTGCCGGAAGGCTTCGCCGAACGGAACGGGATCCGGGTGGTCCCGCTGCACGTCCTCGTGGACGGCGTCGTTTTCCTCGACGGACTGGAAATGGGTCCCGCCGCCCTGGCCGAGGCGCTCGGCAAACGCAGCCTGGTGACGACGTCCCGGCCGACACCCGCCGAATTCGTCAAGGAGTTCCGGGCCGCGCTGGCCGAGGGCGCGGACGCCGTGGTGTCGGTGCATCTGTCCCGGGAGTTGTCCGGCACCTGGGAGGCCGCGGTGCTCGCGGCGCAGGAGGTCGGGCCGGACAAGGTACGCGTGGTCGATTCGCGCAGCACCGCGATGGGACTCGGCTTCGCCGCCCTGCGCGCGGCGAGTGCCGCCGCGGACGGGGCGGAGCCCGCCGAGGTGGAGGCCGCCGCGGTCGACGCCGTGAGCCGCTCGGAGACTCTGTTCGCCGTCGAAACCCTCGAATACCTGCGCCGCGGCGGGCGGATCGGCCCGGCGGCCGCCCTGCTCGGCACGGCGCTCGCGGTGAAACCGGTGCTCCACATGTCCGAAGGCCGGATCCAGCCGTTGGAAAAGGTGCGGACGATGAATCGCGCGGTGGCGCGGCTGGTCGAACTCGCGGTGAAAGCGGCCGAAGGCGGGCTCGCCGACGTCGCCGTGCACCATCTGGCATCCCCGGAGCGCGCCGTCGAACTGGCCAACCGGCTCGAGGAATCCATCGACTGCCCGGACGGGTGCGTGGTCTCGGAGATCGGCGCCGTCATCGGCGCCCACACCGGCCCCGGTGTGCTCGGCGTCGTGATCCAGCGAGCCGGTTAGAAACCGGTAAGCCTCCCACACGGCCCCGACGGAAACCGGCGCGCAGGCCTCGCTCGCGGCCGGGTTGTCCACAACACCCCACTTGTCCACAGCCTCGGGATTCACCACTGCCGCTCACCGCTCCCGCTCCGTAGCGTCGTTCACGTGTTCGACCAAACCGCCCGTCCATCGGGACCCTCCGTCAACGCCAGGCTGGCGTGGCTGGCAGCGCAGCTGTCGTCGCCAACCCAGGGCCCGCCCGCGGGCAGGCTCGCCCGCCGCTGGGTGCCCGCCCGGTTCACGGCGGACGGGATCCCGGTGAACCGGCGGTGGTTCGCCGTGGCGGCCGTGCTGATCGCGGTGGCCGTGATCGTGATCGGCGCGATCGCCTTGTTCGGACACCGGCCGGAGGCGGAGACCCCGCCGCCCCTGCCGTCGGCGAAGGCCGCCGGAGACGTCCCCGCCGCGGCGGGAAAGGCGCCTCTGGTGATCAGCGTCGTCGGCCGGGTCCTCAAACCCGGCCTGGTCACGGTTCCTCCGGGCGCACGGGTCGCCGATGCCCTCACGGCGGCCGGTGGGGCACAGCCCGGAACGGATCTGACCGGAGTGAATCTGGCCCGGAAGCTCACCGATGGTGAGCAGGTGGCCGTGGGCGTCGCCGTTCCCGCCGCGGCGGGAACGGCGGCACCGCAGGGGAAGCTCGACCTGAACTCGGCCACGGCCGAGCAACTCGACACCCTGCCCGGGGTCGGCGAAGTGATGGCGAAACGCATCGTCGACTGGCGGTCCGGGCACGGCGGGTTCACCACCGTCGAGCAACTCCGTGACGTAGAAGGGATCGGCGAAAGTAAGTATCGAAAACTCCGGGAAGTGGTGTCCGTCGGATGAACCCGTCCGCCGATCCGTCCGAAGTGGACACCGCGTCGTGGCGAGGGCAGGACCTGCGGCTGATACCGGCCGCGGCGACTGCCTGGCTCGGCACACTTTCCGGGCTGTTGGGCGGCTGGTGGATCACGATGCTCTGCGGTGCGGCCGCCGTGGGGCTCGCGATCGCCGCCGGTGTCCGCGCCCGCCGGACGGCGTCCCGGTGGGTGGCGGGCCTGGGAGCCCTGGCGGTCCTCGGCGTGCTCACCGCCGGTCCGGTGGCACTGCGGATCCGGGCCGCCGAACACGACGACCTCCGTGCCGCCGCCGCACGGGGGAGTGACGCCACCGCGAGGGTGGTGATCACCGAGCGGCCACGTCCGGTCCGCGGTGCCGGATACGCCGATCGCCGGGCGGGCACCCGCCTGGTGGTCATCGCCGCGACGGTGGACACCGCGGTGGCGGATGAGCGAGCGGTGGATTCAGCCGGCCGGATCCTCCTGCTCGCTCCCGCCGAGGGGTGGACCGGCCTGCTGCCCGGGCAGCAGGTCACCACCTCGGGGCGGCTCGCGCCGTCGAAAGGGGCCGAGTTGACGGTCGCGGTCCTCTCGGTGCGAGGCCCGCCGTCGGCCCTCGGGCCGGCGCCTTGGTGGCAACGAGCCGCGGAATCGCTGCGCACCGGGCTCCGAACGCTGTGCGCCGTACTCCCGGAAGAGCAGGCCGGTCTCGTGCCCGGACTGGTCGTGGGGGATACGAGCACACTTTCCCCGAGGGTCGAACGCGAGTTCACGGACTCCGGCATGTCCCACCTGATGGCCGTGAGCGGTGGGAACGTGGCGATCGTCTGCGGCTCGATCCTTCTCCTGTTGAGGCTGCTCCGGGTCGGGCCGCGGACCTCCGCCGCCGCGGCCGCCGCGGGGCTCGCCGGGTTCGTGGTCCTCGCCGGGCCCGCGCCCAGCGTGCTCCGCGCCGGAGTGATGGGGGCGGTCGGGCTGCTGGCGCTGGCACTGGGGCGCCGGGGTTCGGCGCTGCCCGCGCTGGCGTTCGCGGTGGCCGGGCTCGTCGTGGCCGACCCGGCGATGGCCGCCGACTTCGGGTTCGCGCTCTCGGTGCTGGCCACGGCCGGTCTGGTACTGCTGGCGCCGAGGTGGGCGGAATGGCTGGTCGGACGCGGTGTTCCGGCCGGCTACGCCGAGGGGCTGACCATCCCGCTGGCCGCGTTCGTGGTGACGACGCCGGTCATCGCGGGCATGGCGGGATCGGTCAGCCTCGTCTCGGTGGTGACCAACGTGCTCGCCGCGCCGGTGGTCGCCCCGGCCACCGTGTTCGGCGTGCTCGCCACCGTGATCGGCCCGTGGTGGCCGTCGGCCGGAACACTGCTGGTCCGCCTGACCGAACCCGAGGCGAGCTGGCTCATCACCGTGGCCCGCCACGGCGCCCGCGCGCCGGGAGCGGTCCTGGACTGGCCGGATGGCTGGTGGGGCGGGCTTCTGGCGGCCGGATCGCTCGTCGTCCTGCTCGTCGCCATCCGGCTGCGGCACGCCAGGATCCTCCTGGCGGTCGCGTTGGCGGCCGGGCTGCTCGTGTTCGTGCCGGTGCGAGTGCTCGCTCCGGCATGGCCGCCGGCGTCGTGGAGCGCCGTCGCCTGCGACGTCGGGCAGGGTGATGCCGTCGCCCTCGCCACAGGCGAGCGAGGGCGGGCGATCCTGGTCGACACCGGGCCGGAACCGGGGCCGGTCGACGAATGCCTGAGCAGGCTCGGCGTCGACCGGGTGCCGTTGATCGTGCTGAGCCATCTGCACGCCGACCACATCGGCGGTCTCGAATCCGTCTTCGAGGGCAGGTCGGTCGGGGCGGTCGCCGTCGGGCCCGGACGGGCTCCCGCTTGGGCGTGGCAGCAGGTCGCGGACGAGACCGCGCGCCGCGGGATTCCCTTGCTGGAGCTGGAGATCGGCCAACGGCTGGACTGGCCGGGGCTGTCACTGGACGTACTGGGGCCGCGGTATGCCACCAGCCGGTTGGTCCGTGAACAGGACGGCACGGTGATCAACAACGGTTCCGTCGTCCTGCGTGCCGGGACCCCGGCGGGCCGGGTGCTGCTGACGGGAGACATCGAGCTTGCGGCGCAGACCGACCTGATGGCCGAGGGCGCCGAACTGCGTGCCGAGATTCTGAAGGTCCCGCACCACGGAAGCCGTTACACGGCACCGGACTTCCTCAACGCCGTCGCGCCGCGGGCGGCGTTGGTGAGCGTCGGCGCCGGAAACAACTACGGACATCCGAACAAGTCCACTTTGGACAATCTGGTGGCCGTCGGCGCGGCGGTCGCCAGGACGGACACCGACGGCGACACCGCCGTCATCGCCGACGCGCGGGGTCTCGCCCTGGTACGCCGGGGTGAGCCCCGCGGCCCGCCTCGTTCTTGAGGCGGGCCGGCGGGTAACTCAGATGCCCAGAGCCTCGCGGACCGCGTCGGCCGAGGCGCTGACGGTGGCCTTCGGGCCGATCTTGTCCTCGACGGCGTCGAGGGTCTTGAGGCCGTCGCCGGTGATCAGCAGGACGATCTCCTCGTCCGGGTTGAGCTTGCCCGTCTCGATGAGCTTCTTGGCCGTCGCGACGGTGACGCCGCCGGCGGTCTCGGTGAAGATGCCTTCGGTGCGGGCGAGCAGCCGGATGCCCTCGACGACCTCCTCGTCGGTGACGTCTTCGATCGCGCCACCGGTGCGGTTGACCACGTCGAGGACGTAGGGGCCGTCGGCCGGGTTCCCGATCGCCAGCGAGCGGGCGATCGTGTCCGGCTTGACCGGCTGGACGACGTCGTGCCCGGCGCGGAAGGCCGCCGAGACGGGGGAGCAGCCGGTGGCCTGCGCGCCGAACACCTTGTACGGCGTCTCGTCGACGAGTCCGAGCTGTCCGAACTCGCGGAAACCCTTGTCCACCTTGGTGAGCTGGGAACCGGAGGCGATCGGCACCACGATCTGGGAGGGAAGCCGCCAGCCGAGCTGTTCGGCGACCTCGAAGGCCAGCGTCTTGGAGCCTTCCGAGTAGTAGGGCCGGACGTTCACGTTGACGAACGCCCAGCTCTCCTGCTCGGCGGCGAGCTGGGTGGCGAGCCGGTTCACGTCGTCGTAGTTGCCGTCGACCGCGATCAGGTCACCGTCGTACACGGCGGTGGTGAGGATCTTGGCGCGTTCCAGGGTCTTCGGGATCAGCACGACCGACCGCCAGCCGGCGCGGGCCGCCGCGGCGGCGACGGCGTTGGCCAGGTTGCCGGTCGAGGGACAGGCGAGCACGTCGAACCCGAATTCGCGCGCGGCCGCCAGAGCGACGGCGACCACGCGGTCCTTGAACGAGTGCGTGGGGTTACCGGTGTCGTCCTTGACCCAGACCTTCTTGACGCCCAAGGCTTTCGCGAGCCTGTCGGCCTGGATGAGCCGGGTGGCGCCGGGTTCGGTGTTGGGGATCTCTTCGACGTTCGAGGGAACGGGAAGGAGTTTCTTGTAGCGCCAGATGTTCTTCGGTCCGGCTTCGATGTCCTCGCGGCGCACGCGGCCGAAGTCGTAGGCGACTTCGAGCGGCGAGAAGTCCTCGGCGGAAACGAATTCGGGAGCGAGCGGCTGCCGGTGGCCCTCTTCCTTCGACACCAGTTCGACGGCCGGTCCGAGATCCGGGGTCTTGGTGGTGGAGGTCGTGCCGAGGGTTGCGGTCATCGCGAGGTTCCTTTCCTCATCTGCCCCGCCGTGGCGGGCCGGAATTGGCACCGTGTTCGTCAGCTATCCCGCGATCGCGGAATGACAGGCTGACGCCGGTTGCCGGGGCTTCGTCGGGCCGTTCCCTCTGCCCCTCTGGATGAGCGGTATTCGATTGTCGGCACGCGTGTGATCGCGTCGCCTCGCCAACACCGTACGACATGAGGCTCAGGTGGGGCCACCGTGCCCGCAACACATCACCGGACAAAGCACACGAGAGGAGGAGTGGCAGGATCGTCACCGTGACGACGCAAGCTTCCGCCCCATCGCCGCTGGTCCTGGTTCTCGGTGAGGAAGAGCTGCTGATCGAACGCGCGGTCCGCAGCGCCTCGGACGCGGCCAAAGCGGCCGATCCGACGGCGGATCTCACCCGGATCCGGGTGTCGGACCTCACAGTCCCGGCACTCGCGGAGATGGTCAGCCCCTCCCTGTTCGCCGAGGGGAGGGTGATCGTCCTCGAGTCCGCGCACGACATCTCGCAGGAGCTCGCCGACGGGGTGATGGCCTACGTCAAAGCCCCCGCCGACGGCATCGTGCTCGTCGTCGTGCACAGCGGAGGCGGCCGCAGCAAAGCCGCGAAAGGGCTCCCCGCCGCCTTGAAGAAGGCCGGTGCGGAAATTGTCGAGTGCCCGAAACTGACCAAGCCCGCTGAGCGGGAATCCTTTGTCCGCAACGAGGTCCGCCGGGTCGGCGGGAAGATCGACGGTGCGGCCGTGCTCGCGCTGATCGACGCGGTCGGCTCGGATCTGCGTGAACTGTCGTCGGCTGCGACCCAGCTGGTCGCGGACGCCGGCGGCGCGGTCGACGAGCAGGCGGTCCGGCGCTATCACCGGGGCCGTGCGGACGTGAACGGGTTCGCCGTCGCGGAGAAGGCCGTCGCCGGGGACAAGGCGGCGGCACTGGAGTCGTTGCGCTGGGCGATGCAGCTGGGCGTACCGCACGTGCTGGTCGCGGACGCCCTCGCCGACGCCGTCCGGACGATCGCGCGGGTGTCCGGTGCCGGTCGCGGCAACCCGAACCAGATGGCGGGTGAGCTGGGCATGCCACCGTGGAAGGTGCGCAAGGCGCAGGGACAGGCCCGCGGCTGGGGCCAGGACGGGCTCGCTACCGCGATGCGGGTGGTCGCCCGGCTCAACGCCGAGGTCAAGGGGGTCGCGGCCGACCCGGAGTACGCGTTGGAGCGTGCCGTCCTTGAGGTCGTCGCCGCCCACGGCACAAGCCGCTGAACACGGCGAAGGGCCCCGGCGACTCGCGTCGCCGGGGCCCCTTCGAAAGCCGATCAGAGAGAGTTCGCGCGCTTCGCCAGCGCGGACTTCTTGTTGGCGGCCTGGTTGGCGTGGATAACGCCCTTGGTCACGGCCTTGTCCAGCTTCTTGGCCGCGTCCTTCTGCAGCTCCAGGGCCTTGGCCTTGTCGCCGGCGTCGGCGGCTTCGCGGAACTTGCGGATCGCGGTCTTCACCGAGGACCGGATCGCCTGGTTGCGCTGACGCGCCTTCTCGTTGGTGGTGATGCGCTTGATCTGCGACTTGATGTTGGCCACGGGGGCGCTCCTCTTGAATCTCTCGGTGGTTTCACCGCCGCGCTGTGACCGGCCCTGCGTGCTCGGGGAGCGCGCGGGTTTCCTCCATGACGGAATGCCACACGACGGTGAAAGGCAAGCTTAACAGCCGTCCGGGGATGGCTCACGGCCACCTCGGGACGGGCGCTTGAGGTACGGTGCGGAGCGTAGTGCCTAGGGTTCCGCCGCCTGCCCGCCCGGGAAAACACACAATCAGGGCAGACGGGACAGGTCCGAGCGGCACCATCGGCGGGGCCGGAAGCGCCGCCGTTCATCTGACGGGACAAAAGCCTGGAGGACCGGTGTTTTCCGCGCGCGCGGAAAACGTGAAAGGTCCGTCGTGAACGCCACCGCCCTGTCCTTCGTCGTCATCGCCGCCGTCATCCACGCGGGCTGGAATCTCGCGGCCAAGCGGATCCGTCGTGGCGGAGCCCGGTTCGTCTGGGCCTACTACAGCCTCTCCGCTGTCCTGCTCGTCCCAGTCATGGCCGTCTCGCTGGTCGTGGAGCCGCAACGTCCACAGTGGACCTGGTTGGTCGCCGCGGTGGTCACGGCGGTGTTCCACGTCACCTACGGGGTCGTCCTCCAGCGCGGCTACGCCGTCGGCGATCTTTCCGTCGTCTACCCCGTCGCCCGCGGTACCGGGCCGCTGATCTCGGTGCTCGCGGCCGTCGTGTTGCTCGGCGAGCGGCCGGGCGTGCTCGGCTTGGTGGGAGCGTTCCTCGTCGTCGCCGGGGTGCTGGTGATCGGATCCGGGCGGGCGCCGGCGCACGCCAACTCCGCCGATCGTGCCGCCCGCCGCAAGGGCCTGCTCTACGGACTGCTGACCGGTCTCACGATCGCCGCCTACACCCTGTGGGACGCGCATTCGGTCACCGGCCTCGGAGTCCCGCCGATCGTCTACTTCGGAACCGGCGCGATCGTGCAGAGCCTCCTCATGACGCCGTACGCGCTGAAGGACCGCGACGAGGTCTCGTGGCTCTGGCGCGAACACAAGCGTGAGGTGCTCGTCGTCGGCGTGCTCTCGCCGGTCGCCTACCTGCTGGTGCTCTACGCGCTCCAGATCGCTCCGGTGAGCCTCGTCGCACCGGCCAGGGAGCTGAGCATCGTCCTGGGCGGTATCGCCGCCTGGCTGGTCCTGGGGGAGGCGAACGCCGTCCGCAGGCTGGCCGGGTCGGTGGTGGTACTGGCGGGGATCACCGCGATTGCGATGGCCTGAACCCATCCGGTAGGGATTGAGCCATGGACGTGCTGAGCAGCAGGGTGCTGATCCACCCGAAGGACCTCGACGTGTCGACGGCGTTCTATCGGGACACCCTGGGCCTGGCCATCGACAAGGAGTTCCCCGGCGGGACGGTGTTCTTCGCCGGGAACGGGTCGATCGAGATCGTCGGTACCGGAGAGACCGGTCCGACCCCTGACGTCGCCTTGTGGCTCCAGGTCCGGGACCTGCCCGCGGCGCTCGAGGAGCTCGCGGGGAAAGGCTTGGAGCCGGTTCGCGGGGCGCGGCGTGAGCCCTGGGGGCTGGACGAGGCGTGGATCGCCGACCCGGACGGCACCAGGATCGTGCTGGTCGAGGTGCCGCGTGAGCACCCGTTGCGCACTGACCCGCGTTAGACCGGCGGCTTGATCGCGCGCAGCTGGGCGGCGAGCGAGGCGCCGAAACCCGGCGGCTCCCAGGTCCAGGTCTGCAGGTCGGTGAAGCCGGCGGCGGCCACTTCGGCGGCCAGTTCATGCCGGGACACGGGCAGCCACTTCTCGTGCGACGACAGCAGCAGCCGCCCGCCGGGCCGCAACACGCGGAACAGCTCGGCGAACCCGGCCGCGCGGTCCTCCCACAGCTGCACGTTGTTGACGCTCAAGACCACGTCGACGCTCTCGTCCGGCTGGCCTGTGGAGTCCGCGGTGCCGTGCCGTAGCTCCACCTCGTCGCCGCAGCGGCGGCGCGAGCGGGCGAGCATCTCGGGGGAGGGGTCGACGCCGATCGCGCGGCCCGCGCGTTCGGCCGTGGCTTCCAGGCCGACGCCCGGTCCCGGGCCCACGACCAGGGCGGTTTCGCCGGACCCGATCGACGCCAGCTCGACGACGCGAAGTTCGGTGGCGGCGTTGCCGTGCGCCATCGCCCGGCCACCGAACCGGCCGAGCAATCCCCGTGGACGGCCGAACGTTCGGTCGAGTATCTGGGACAGTGAAGTGCTCATACTTCGAGGGCACCACAGCTCATCACGGGCCGCATCGGGGATGACCCCCACTCGCACCCGGAGCGGCATGGGACCATAGAGGTGGCACACCCCGACCTTCGCGAGGAAACCCGTTGACGACGTTCGCCGACACGACCTTCACGCCCCCGGAGCTCATCCGGAACTTCTGCATCATCGCGCACATCGACCACGGCAAGTCGACCCTGGCCGACCGGATGTTGCAGCTCACCGGCGTGGTCGAGGAGCGGGCCATGCGCGCTCAGTACCTCGACCGCATGGACATCGAACGGGAACGCGGGATCACCATCAAGGCGCAGAACGTGCGCCTGCCCTGGAAGGTCGACGGCCAGGACCATGTCCTGCACCTGATCGACACTCCCGGCCACGTGGACTTCACCTACGAGGTTTCCCGGGCGCTGGAGGCCTGTGAAGGGGCGATTCTGCTGGTCGACGCCGCGCAGGGGATCGAGGCGCAGACGCTGGCGAACCTCTACCTGGCGCTCGAGAAGAACCTGCACATCATCCCGGTGCTGAACAAGATCGACCTGCCGTCGGCCGATCCGGACAAGTACGCGGCCGAACTGGCGCACATCATCGGCTGCGAGCCCTCGGACGTGCTCCGCGTGTCGGCGAAGACCGGCATGGGCGTGACCGAACTGCTCGACGAGTGCGTGAAGCAGGTTCCGCCGCCGGTCGGCGACGCGGACGCCCCGGCCCGCGCGATGATCTTCGACTCGGTCTACGACACCTACCGGGGCGTCGTGACCTACATCAGGGTCGTCGACGGGAAGATCACCCCGCGCGAGCGGATCAAGATGATGTCCACCGGCGCCACCCACGAGCTCCTCGAGGTCGGGATCATCTCCCCCGAGCCCAAGGCCAGCAAGGGCCTCGGAGTCGGCGAGGTGGGGTACCTCATCACCGGGGTGAAGGACGTCCGGCAGTCCAAGGTCGGTGACACCGTCACCTCCGAGCGCAAGGGCGCGGAGGAGCCGCTCGCGGGTTACCGCGAGCCGAAGCCGATGGTCTACTCGGGCCTGTACCCGGTCGACGGCTCGGATTACCCCGAGCTGCGTGAAGCGCTGGACAAGCTCCAGCTCAACGACGCCGCGCTCGCCTACGAGCCGGAAACCTCGGTGGCGCTCGGGTTCGGGTTCCGCTGCGGTTTCCTCGGTCTGCTGCACCTGGAGATCACGCGGGACCGGCTCGAGCGCGAATTCGGCCTCGACCTGATCTCCACCGCGCCGAACGTCATCTACAACGTCGTGCTCGAGGACAAGAGCGAAGTCGTGGTGACGAACCCCTCGGACTGGCCGTCCGGGATGAAGATCTCCGAGGTCCACGAGCCGGTCTCCAAGGTGAGCATCCTGGCGCCGTCGGAGTTCGTCGGCACGATCATGGAACTGTGCCAAGCCAAGCGCGGCACGCTGCTGGGGATGGACTACCTCTCCGAGGACCGCGTCGAACTGCGCTACAACATCCCGCTCGCGGAGATCATCTTCGACTTCTTCGACACGTTGAAGTCGCGTACGCGCGGTTACGCGTCACTCGACTACGAAGAGGGTGGCGATCAGGTCGCCGACCTGGTCAAGGTCGACATCCTGCTTCAGGGCGAGACCGTCGACGCGTTCTCGGCGATCGTGCACAAGGACGCCGCTTACGGCTACGGCAACCGGATGGCGACGCGGCTTCGCGAGCTGATCCCGCGGCAGCAGTTCGAGGTCCCGATCCAGGCGGCCGTCGGGTCGCGGATCATCGCCCGCGAGACCATCCGCGCGATCCGCAAGGACGTGCTCGCGAAGTGTTACGGCGGTGACATCTCGCGTAAGCGCAAGCTGCTGGAAAAGCAGAAGGAAGGCAAGAAGCGGATGAAGACCGTCGGCCGGGTCGAGGTCCCGCAGGAGGCCTTCGTCGCCGCACTGTCCACTGAGGACGCCGGGAGCAAGAAGAAGTAACCGACACTCGTGGAAAGGCCGCCCGGGTCACGATCCGGGCGGCCTTTCCACGTCAGCGATTCCCGCTGACCCGGTTCGCCGTGACGAAGACGGCGACCCTGCGTTCGGCGGCCATCACGCGGTCGTACTCGTCCCAGTCGTCGTGGGTACCCGTCGCCGCCATGAAGACCTCGCGCAGCAACCGGGGAAGGCCGGCCGGGTCGAAGTCCGGGTCCGGGTCGTCCGGTCCGATCAGGTGCGTGCTTCCCTGGACCGCCGCCCACTCCCAGCCGCGCCGGAAAGTGATCGTGGCGTGGCCCGCCCGGCGGAAGAGGTCGAGCTTCTTCACCCCGCCCATCGCCACGAAGGCGACTCCTGGCGCCTTGGTGACCGGGTCTTCGAAGACGCCGGCGTTGACCACCGAGGAGTGGACGGTGCCGTCCGAGCGGACCGTCGAGACGGTCGCGAGTCCGTTTTCGCGCAAGGAAAGTGTGCGGACGAGTTCGAGGTCTGCGGCCATGGGACCACCGTAGCCCGCCCGGCCCCGGGAGGAGGGCCGAGCGGGCGGGGGAGGGGTCAGCAGGTGCCGTTGTCTCGCCAGACACCCCATTGGCCGGTCGTCCCGGGCTCTTCGCCTTGCGTCCACCACTGGGCCGCCCACTTGTGCCCGTTGTGGGAGACGGTCGCTCCGCCGGTGTAGACCGAGGCGCGATCCCACGCGGGGAGCGAGCAGGTGCCCGGGTTGCCGGATCCGGTTTCCCAAGGCACCTGGCTCGACCTGTAGTAGTCGAGTCCCTGGGCCTGCCACCGTGGGGCTTGAGCGCCGAGGCGTACTCGGAAGGTGTTCCAATCGTGGGTCGCCCACGGAGACCAGCCGAGCTCGGCGTGCGCGGGGAGCCGGGGGAACGCCAGGTAGTCGATGTTCGCCGGGGTGACCACGGTTTCGGTCCACAGCGGGGATTCGACACCGCGGACGGCGGATTCGGGTACGCCGGAGAGATAGGCGCCCGGATTCCAGTTGTAGGCGTCCTGGACCTCGATGTAGCCGGCCCACGAGAGCCCGATCGGGGTACTGGAGTTGTACTTCATGTCCAGATAGGCCTTGTTCGCCGGCGACAGGATCACCTTGCTGCCGCGGGCGACGGCGTTCGAGACCTCTGTGCTGGAGGTCGTCGTGCCCCAGAACTGCGGTGTCGCCGTGGCGGGCAGGGTGGCCTTGCCGATCTCGTGCCAGCCGACGACCTGCTTGCCCGCGGCGGCCACCATCGGCAGGACCCGGTTCATGAACGTGCGGTAGTCCGTGTCGCTGGTGGCCTGGGCCTCGTCGCCGCCGAGGTGGAAGTACGGTCCGGGCGTCAGCGCGGCGACCTCGCGGATGACGTCGTTGACGAAGGTGTAGGTGATCTCCTTCGAGATGCAGAGTGAGCTGTAGCCGACGGCGGTGTCGGTGCGCAGCGGGGGAGCGGTGTTGTCGCAGTTCAGCTCGGCGTACGAGGCCAGGGCAGCGTTGGTGTGCCCAGGCATGTCGATCTCCGGGATGACCGTGATGAAGCGTGACGCCGCATAGTTCACGATCTCCGTGTACTGCGCCTTCGTGTAGTAGCCGCCGGCGCCTCCGCCGACCTGGGTGCTGCCGCCGTAGGTGGTCAGCCGCGGCCAGCTGTCGATCTGGATGCGCCAGCCCTGGTCGTCGGCGAGGTGGAGGTGCAGGTTGTTGATCTTGTACTGCGCCAGCTGGTCGATGTACCGCTTCACGGTGGCGACTGGGTGGAAGTGCCGGGCGACGTCGAGCATCGCGCCTCGGTAGCCGAATCGCGGGTAGTCCAGGATGTCGGCGCCCGGGATCGTCCAGGGTCCCTGCTGGACCGTGGAGCTTTCGATCTTGCCCGGCAGCAGCTGCCGCAGCGTCTGCACACCGCCGAAGAGACCCTGCGCGGTCGTGGCGCGCAGGACGACCGAAGCGATCGTCGAGTTGAGCTGGTAGCCCTGGTCGCCGACTCGGGAGTCGGCCCCGGACAGCAAGAGCGAGATTCCGTCGGCCGGGGTGCCCGAGGGCGCGTCGGCGACGGGCAGGGGGAAGCCGGTGGACGCGCGGAAGATCCCGGCGAGGTAGTCGCCGACGGCCTTGGCCTGCGCCGAACCGGTCTGCGTGTAGATCTTGGTGTTCGCGGTCAGGGTGTGGTCGGAGCCGGTGACCGCGCGGACCGATACCGGGACCGGGACGATCGCCTGCAGTGCCGGAGTGGCCGCGTCGGCGACGGGGGCGGCTGCGGTGGTGGCGCCGGCGAGCAGCGCCACCCCGACGAAGGCGCGGCTCAGCCGCGCTTTCCAGGTCTTCACCGGGTGCCTCCAGGGGACGAGGTGCGTGACGCGCGTCACGCATCGGTCGATGGTCGCACCTTCAGCGTCAAAGGTCTAGACCACCACAGTGGAATCTCGGAGTGGCTCGAAGGTCACATTCGGTGTCGCCGCGAGAGGGCTATCGTCGGAACCGTGTTCGAAGATCTGAGGTTTCCCGTGATCGCGGCCCCGATGGCCGGTGGGCCGACCACTCCCGAGCTCGTGGCCGCGGTGACCGCGGCGGGGGGATTCGGCTTCCTCGCCGGGGGCTATTTGAGCGCCGACGTTCTCTCGGACCGGATCGCGAAGACGGCCGGGCTGACCGGCGAGCCGTTCGGTGTGAACCTCTTCGTCCCGGGCGACGCCGCCGAGGCGGATCTCAGCACGCATGTCGAGCGCTGGCGCGTGGAGGCCGAACGCCATGGTGTCGAGCCCGGCGAGCCGCGCTGGGACGACGACGCCTACGCCGCGAAGCTCGGGGTCGTCCTCGAGCTGAGGGTGCCGGTCGTTTCGTTCACGTTCGGTGCGCCTTCGCCGGAGGATGTCGAACGACTGCACGCCAACGGGAGCAAGGTGGCCGTCACCGTCACCAGCCCGGCGGAGGCCGATCACGCCGTGGCCGTCGGCGCGGACGCCCTCGTGGTCCAGGGATTCGAGGCCGGAGCGCATCGAGGGCTGTTCTCTGACAAGCCTGATGCCGAAGGCGGGGGCGCGCAGTACGGCGTCTTGAGTCTGCTCCGGCTGGTGGCGGCGCGGACGGATTTGCCGCTCGTCGCCACCGGTGGGCTGGTGCATGGTGCCGATATCGCGGCGGTGCTGGCGGCGGGGGCTGTCGCGGCACAGCTGGGCACCGCTTTCCTGCGGGCCGACGAGGCCGGGACGCAGCCGGCGCACCGGCAGGCGCTCGCGGACGGCGGAAGGCCGACGGCGTTCACCAGGGCGTTCAGCGGACGTCCCGCCCGGTCGCTGGTCAACCGGGCGGTCGCGGACTTTTCGGCCACGGCGCCATCGGCGTATCCGGAGGTCAACAACCTGACGAAACCGATCCGCGCGGCGGCGGGCAAGGCGGGTGACCCCGAGATCATGTCTCTCTACGCGGGGCAGACCTACGAACTCGCGGGCTCCGGCCCGGCGGCGTCGATCGTCGAACGCCTCCAGGCCGAAGCCCGCGAGGCCGCTACGCGTTTGAGTCGTCTCCGCTGACCTGCTTCGGGTCGCCGTTGCTCGCGTTCATCGCGGAGTGACGGCGGCTGTAGGCGAAGTAGATGATCAGGCCGACACCGAACCAGGCCGCGAACCGCAGCCAGGTCTCCGGGTTCAGGAACGTGATCAGCCAGATCGAGAAGACGATCCCGATGATCGGCACGATCGGCATGCCGGGGGTCTTGAAGGACCGGGGCAGGTCCGGCTGCTTGTAGCGCAGCACGATCACCGCGACGCAGACGACGACGAACGCGAGCAGGATGCCGATGTTCGTCAGTTCCGCGGCCTCACCGATGGGCAGCAGCCCGGCGATGACTGCCGACGCGATACCGAGCACCCAGGTCATCCGGCTCGGCACCTTGCGGACCGGGTGGGTCTTGCTGAACCACTTGGGCAGCAGGCCGTCGCGGCTCATCGAGTAGCCGACCCGGCTCGCGCCCATGAGGAAGGTGAACAGGACCGTGGTGATACCGATGATCGCGCCGACGGCGATGATCAGGCCGAGCCATTTCATGCCGAGTCCGGCGAAGGCGCTGGAGAAGGCGGCCTCGCTGTCGATGTCCTTGTAGTTGACCATCCCGGTCAGGACCAGGCAGGCCAGCACGTAGAGCACCATCGAGATGGCGAGCGAGTAGATGATCGCCTTCGGCATGTGCTTCTGGGAGTCGGTCGACTCCTCGGCCGCGGTGGACATGGCGTCGTAACCGAAGACCGCGAAGAACACCGTCGCCGCGCCGGTGAACGCGCCGCTGAGGCCGAACGGGAAGAAGTTCGAGTAGTTGTCGGTGTTGATGTGGAAGACGCCGACTACGATGACCAGAAGGACCAGGCCGACCTTCAGATAGACCAGCAGCGTTTCGAACCGGGCCGCGTTCTTCATGCCCTGGTTGAGGATGAAGGCGATCAGCAGGCACAGCAGCACGGCGAACAGGTTGATCTTGTAGGACCCTGGTGCGACATCGCCCGTTTCGGTGCCCGGAGCGCCCAGCATCCACGTCGGGAGCTTGATGTCGAGATAGCCCAGCAGTTCGTTGAAGTAGCCGGAGATGCCGATGGCGACCACCGCCACGATCGCGGTGTACTCCAGCAGCAGGTCCCAGCCGATGAACCAGCCGACGATCTCGCCCAGCACGGTGTAGCCGTAGGTGTAGGCCGAACCGGCGCGGGGGATCAGCCCGGCGAACTCGGCGTAGGAGAACGCGGCCGCGGCGCTGGCGATACCCGCGATGAGGAACGAGATGAGCACGGCGGGTCCGGCCGTCTTGTTCGCGACCGCGCCGGCCAGGGAGAAGATCCCCGCACCGATGATGCCCCCGACGCCGATCGCGGTCAGCTGCCGCAGGCCGAGCGTGCGTTGGAGCCCTCCGCCCCCACTGAGTTCTTGGATTTGATCGATCGGTTTACGGCGGAAAATCCCGGATCCCGAGCCCAGGCTGCGCGGTGCGGACATCGTCGTCTCCCAACAGGTTGTGCCCTTCGGACTGGGTCACAGTCCGAAGGGCACCGTAGCGGGAGTCCGGACTTCGCACCTATCCGGCGACGGTGTCCTCGCTCACTTCGGCGGCCACGCGAGCGGCGATCTTCGACGGCCTGGAGGCGCCGGCGGAGAAGTAGGTCAGCAGTTCCGAGATCTCGACGGGGTCGTCGAGCTGCGGGCAGTGACCCCAGTCCTCGCGCACCATCAGCCTGCTGTGCGGGACCAGCGCGTGCAGCTGACGCCCGGAGGCGGCGCTGACCAGCTTGTCCTTGCCGCAGACGACCACCAGGAGCGGGATGCGGACCTCGTCGAGCCGGTACGCGTTCGCCAGCTCTTCGACGAGCTGCCTCGCCTGTTCGAGCCTGGTGGTGGTGGACCGGTAGTCCGGGAAAAGCGAGGTGAACCGGCGGACCTGGGCGGCGTCCGCGGCGGAGGAGTCGGCGTACAGCAACCGGGGGACGACCTGCTCGGCGACGGCGCGCACCAGGAAACCCGGGATCGGCAGCGGCAGGGCCGAGTACATCCGGAGCGGCAACGGATACCGGGCCACGGTGCGGATGAGCCAGCTGTCCACGAATCCGGGTGCGGCGATCGACACCACGCCCGCGACCGGGAGCCGGTGGTTCTCGGCGGCTCGGAGGCTCATCGTGCCGCCGAGCGAGTTGCCGGCGAGCACCACCGTGCCGAGCACGGCCTGCTCCTTGACCACGGCCGCGGTGAACGCGTCCAGCTGCGGGAGCATCGGACCCGGACGCAGTGGCTGAGCGTCACCGAATCCGGGCAGATCGACCGCGACCGCCGGGACTCCGGCGGCCGCGAGCAGCTCCAGGACCGGGCGCCAGGTGTCGGCGCTGTCGCAATAGCCGTGCAGCAGCACCAGCCTCGGCGCCGCCGGTTTGACCTGTCCGCGCGCGGTGGCCCGCTTGCCGAGCACCCGCCGGGGTGCGCGATCGGTGGATTCCACCGGCTGCGGCCCGACTTCGAGCACTCTGGTGCGGACACCGGCGTAGCGCCGGAACGAGACGCGGATCGGGTCGGTGTCGGTGGTGGTCCGGCCCCCCGGGTCCGCCGGTTCGGGCCGCTGCGATGCGGTCATCTCTCCAGGCTAACCGCGAGAGGTCGGATTTTGGTCGAACTTTGGTCGTGAAAAGCTCCCTGAGTCATAACGTTCTTGACACTTGACAAGACCGCGAAATGACTGTTTGACCTGCGCGGAACGCGCGGATGTGCGCCTGTGTGCGCGCTTCATCGCGGTGCGGGGAAGCGCTCACCCCTCCGATGAATGCGTGAAGACCACCTTGCCGGAGGTTTCCCCGTCGAGCATGTTCTTAAACCCGGTCTCGGCTTCGGAGAACGGCAGCTCGGCGCCGATCCTCGGACGGACCCCGGTGAGCTCCAGGTAGGCGAGGAGATCGTTCAATTCGTCCCTGGTCCCCATGGTCGAGCCCGCGATGCGTAGTTGCAGAAAGAACACGCGCTGCAACTCCGCGTGAGCATCCGGGCCGCTGGTCGAGCCCGAAACGACGATGATCCCGCCCGGTTTGAGTGACTTCACCGAGTGCGACCAGGTCGCCTTCCCGACGGTTTCGAAGACGGCGTCGACCCGCTCCGGCAGCCGTGCGCCGGACTCAAAGGTCTGATGTGCGCCCAGATTCTCGGCCAGCGCACGCTTTTCCTCGCTACGCCCGGTCACCCAGACCCGGAACCCGGCCGCACTCCCGAGCTGGACGAGGGCGGTCGAGACGCCGCCGGAGGCGCCCTGCACGAGCATCGTCTGTCCCGGCCGCAGCCCGGACTTCACGAACAGCATCCGGTACGCGGTCAGCCACGCCGTGCCCATGGTCGCGGCTTCGGCGAAGGTCAGGCTCGACGGCTTCGGTACGACGTTGCGCGCGGGAACCACGACCTGCTCGGCGAAGGTGCCTTGGTACTTCTCGGTGAGCAGGGTGCGCTTCGGGTCGAGGGTGTCGTCGCCCTGCCAGCCCGGGGCGTTGATCACCGAGTGGACGACGACCTCGGTGCCGTCGTCGAGGGTGCCCGCGCCGTCGCAGCCCAGGATCATCGGGAACTGCTCGGGTTTGATGCCGACGCCGCGCAACGTCCACAGGTCGTGCATGTTGAGGCTGGCGGCCTTGACGCCGACCCGCACCCAGCCTTCGGGGACCTCGGGTTCGGGCCGCTCGCCGATCACCAGCGAGTCCAGCGGCTTTTCGGCGTTGGGTTCGGAAGCGTAAACGGCGAACATGCCAGCAACCTACATGGCCTGACCGGTGGCGGCACTGGATGCGAGCGTAGGCTCACAGTGTGTTCAACGGGCTTGCGGACTGGTGGGACGGCGTCGAACTGTGGCTCGCGCAGGCCCCGTTCCCCGTGCAGTTCGTGCTGGTCATGGCTGTCGTGGTGCCACTGTGCCTGGTCGCGGCCTGGGTGCTCGACACGGTCTTCGGAAAGGTCGCCCGGCGCTTCGGCACCGCCCGCGATGCGAACGACTCCGACCGGCCGTCCTAAGCTGGCACACCATGTTCAACCGTAGGCGGATCACCGCCGCCCTGATCGGCCTGATCGTGCTGGTGCTCGCAGGCTGGTTCGTCAAGGACGGCATCAGCGGTGACGACACGAAGAGCGCTCCGGCGAGTTCTTCCGCTTCGGCCGCGCCGTCGGGCGACGCCGCGGCGAGCGGGGCGAAGGGCAAGGTCGCGGGCGAGGATTCCGGTCTCCCGGTCAAGCCGCTGACGAAGCTTCCTTCGCAGGCGTCCGACACCTGGAAGCTCATCCAAGCGGGCGGGCCGTACCCGTATCCCCGCAACGACGACGTCACCTTCCAGAACCGGGAGAAGGTCCTGCCCGCCAAGGGTTCCGGCTACTACCGGGAGTACACGGTCAAGACGCCGGGCAGCCCTGATCGCGGGGCCCGGCGGCTGGTGACCGGTGGCGGCAAGGAGCTGTACTACACCGAGGACCACTACAAGTCCTTCGTCGTAGTGGACCCCAGCCGATGAGCGCGGGCCAGGAAGCGGCGGACAAGGCGTTCGCCCGCGGCGCGTATCCGCATCTGATCGACGGCGCGCGGACGGTCGACAAGGACACGACGCTCGACGCGATCGCGGAGGCGCTGTCGTTCCCCGACTACTTCGGGAAGAACCTCGACGCGCTGTACGACTGCCTCACCGACCTTTCGTGGCTCCCGGCCGGCGAGCATGTGCTGATCTGGTCCGGTTCCGCGGGCCTCAGGGAGCACGATCCCAAGGCGTACCTGGCCGTCCGCAGCGTGCTTTCCGACGCGCAGCGGGCGCTGGGGCCCTCCGGTGACCGGAAGGACTCCCGGCGCCTCACTGTCGTCTTGCCGGACTAGGCCTCCGGGACCCAGTTCGGCTTGCGCTTCTGCGCGAACGCCGTGATGCCCTCCTGGCCTTCTTCGCTCGCGAAGAATCCGGCGGACAGCTTGTTCATGGCCTCGAAGCCCTCGGACGGTGTCGCCGGGCGAGGCTTGCTGAGCAGTTCCTTCGTCGCCGCGAGCGCCTTCGGCCCGCCGAGGGCGAGCGCCTTGACGTAGCGGGCGACCTCGCCGTCGAGTTCGTCGGCGGGAACGGCGGAGTTCAGCAGGCCGATCTCGACGGCGCGCTTCGCGTCGAAGGTGTCACCGGTCAGGAAGAGCTCGTGCGCGGCGCGGGCATTGAGCCGCGGCAGCACGGTGAGCGAGATGACGGCGGGCACGACGCCGATCCGCACCTCGGAGAAGGCGAAGGTCGCTTCGTGGACGGCCACGGCGATGTCGGTCGCGGCCACCATGCCGATACCGCCCGCCCGCGCGGGTCCCGCCAGCTTCGCCACGACGGGTTTGGGACTGGTCCACAGCTGCTCGAGGATCCTCGGGAACTCGTTGACGCCCTGGGCGCCCGCACCGGCGCCGCGGGCCTCCTTGAGATCCATGCCCGCGCAGAACACCGGACCGGTGTGGGTGAGCACGATGACCCGCACCGCGTCGTCCACTCGTGCCTTGTCCAGCGAATCGCTCAGTTCACGCCGCAGCTGGGCGGAGAGCGCGTTGCGGTTGTGCGGGGAGTCCAAGGTGATCGTGGCGGTGCCGCCCACCACGTCGTAGTGCACCAGTTCGTCAGCCATGCCCCACCTTCGCACGGGCGAAGTCGGGCCGGGCAGTGGCCTGCGCCACCATCTCCACGATGGTGGCGCAGGCACGGGTCAGCCGATCGTCGTCGTGGTGAACGTCGGGCTCGGGTTCGGGAAACAGGCGGTCGGGGCGGAGACGTCGAAACCGGCGCTGACGACGGCGGTGAACGTCAGGCCCGGGTCGCTGTAGCTGGAGCCGCCCAGTTTCGTCTCGATGGTGCCGGCCGAGCCCGCGGTGAGATGCGCGGTCACGGTCGGCAGTTCGAACGTCGAGCCGCCCGCGATCGGGCCGGGGAAGCTCAGTGTCGCGACGCTGCCGGAGACGGTGATCTTCGGCGGGGTCGAGCCGATCCCGGAGCCGCCGGCGAGGTCGGCGCCCACCCAGGTCGAGTTCGCCGGGATCGGGATCTTCAGGGAGAAGTCCTTGATGTTCTTGACCTGGTAGCCGCTGACCTCGGCCGGGACGGTGTTCGGCGCCGGGTCGATGACGATGTCGAGCGCGGCACCGGGGGCGACCGTGGCCGGGGCGGTGACGTCCGCGTCCTGGTTCAGCTTGAGGTACTTGTTGCCGACGAGCGGCGGCTTCGCCTCGCAGTCGAAGACGACGGTGGTCGCCGCGGAAGCCGGTGCGGCGAGACCGGCGAACGGGACGAGCACGGCCGAGGCACAGACCAAGGCACGGATGGCAGCCTTCATGTTCCACCTACCTGGGGGTTCGATGGGGAGAGAGGGAGCTGCGCAGCGATTAGAGAGTTACCGGCAAGTTAAGTAACTCGTCAAGAAATCTCCGTTCCCATACGCGGGGTGTCACGGAACTGGGAACGGAACCCACCGAAAATCGGTATCAAGCGCCCGTACGGGACGGGTCGTGCTACTGAGCCGATGAACGATCAGGCGGCGAGCCGGGCGGCGGCCACGTCGTAGCGGTCCAGGACGAGTCCGGCGATCCGCGGATCCGGCCCCAGCGGCCCGGCGACGATCACCGAAGGGTCCGCTTCGCGGGCCAGGCGCGCGATCCGGTCCGGCAGCAGCCCCGGCGCGAGGAACCAGCCCGCGACCGCGAGCCGCTGTGCGCCGCTGAGCCGCAGCCGCGCGATGGCGGCGGGCACGTCCGGCTGCGCGGCGCTGGCGAAGGCGGGTGTCGCGAGCAGGCCGCGCCGCAGGTGCCAGCGGGTGGTGATCCCGGCGACGGCGTCGTTCGCCGCCACGTTCGACGAGCCGACACCGGCCAGCAGGACACCGAGGCCAGGGTCCTCCAGATCGGCGCCCGCGTCGGTGAGCCTATCCAGCGCGACCGTCTCGATGAGCGGGTCGATGCCCAGCACCCCGGAAACCCGCACGTCGAGGCCCGGGCAGTCCGCGGTCGCCTCGGCGACGAGCGCGGGCAGGTCGACCCTGGCGTGGTACGCGACGCCGAGCAGCAGGGGCACCACGACGACCTCGCGGTGCCCCTCGGCGAACAGGCCACGAAGGGCGTCGGTCAGCAGCGGCTCCGAGAGATCCAAAAAGGACTCGCGGATGTCGAGTTCCGGCGCCAGCCCGCGGGAGACGTCGAGCAGGGCGCGGATGGTCGCGGCGGACCGCGGATCGCGGCTGCCGTGGGCGACGGCGAGAAGGGGTGGCGTCATGCGAACCTTTCGCCGACGAGTCCGGCGGCGAGGGTGTCGCCGTCCTTCGGGTCGATGACCAGGAAAGCGCCCGTCCGCGGGCTGACGCCGTAGTCGTCGACGCCGATCTCCTCGGCCAGGCGCAACGTCACCCGGCCGATGTCGTTGAGCTCCAAGGCCGCCGGATCGTCCACACTGGACAAAGTCTGCTCGTCGAACCGCGCGTGGAGCTCGCCGACGAGGGCCTGCACGGTCCGCGTGCCGTGCTTCACCAGCACCCGCGCGCCCGGTTTGAGTGCCTTGGCCGAGAGCCAGCACAGGGTCGCGGTGATCTCGTCGGTCACCGTCGGCTGCCGGTCCGCGGCGGCGATCAGGTCACCCCGCGAGATGTCGACGTCGTCGGTGAGCAACAGGGTCACGGAGGTGCCGGCGCCGGCTTCGGCGAGCGGCCCGTCGGCGGTGTCGATGGCCTCGACCCGGCTGCGGATCCCTTGCGGGAGCACGACGATCTCGTCGCCCGGCCGCACGGTGCCCGCCGCGATCTGCCCCGCGTACCCGCGGTAGTCGGGGTGGTCGGCCGTGCGCGGCCGGATCACGTACTGCACCGGGAACCGGAACGCCGAATCGTGCGGATCCGGCGCCACCGGCACGGTTTCCAGGTGCTCCAGCAGTGTCGGGCCGGAGTACCACGGGGTCTTGTCCGACTTCTCGGCCACGTTGTCGCCCACCAGCGCCGAAACCGGCACCGCGAGCACGGAACCCCGTTCGTAGCCCAGGGACGCGGCGTGCTCGGCGAACTCCTCGGCGATCACGGTGAACGTCGCTTCGTCGTAGCCGACGAGGTCGATCTTGTTCACCGCGAGCACCAGGTTCGGGACGCCCAGCAGGGCGAGCACCGCGGCGTGGCGGCGGGTCTGCTCGATGACGCCCTTGCGCGCGTCGACCAGCAGCACGGCCAGCTGCGCGGTGGACGCCCCGGTGACCGTGTTCCGCGTGTACTGCACGTGACCCGGCGTGTCCGCGAGCACGAAACTGCGCTTCGGGGTCGCGAAATACCGGTACGCCACGTCGATCGTGATGCCCTGCTCGCGTTCCGAGCGCAGGCCGTCCACGAGCAGTGACAGGTCCGGAGTGGACAGTCCTTTGTCGACACTGGCGCGGGTGACCGCGTCCAGCTGGTCGGCGAGCACGGACTTGGTGTCGTAGAGAAGGCGCCCGACGAGGGTCGACTTCCCGTCGTCCACACTGCCCGCGGTCGCGAGCCTGAGGAGGCTGGACATCAGAAGTACCCTTCCCGCTTGCGGTCTTCCATCGCCGCCTCCGACATCCGGTCGTCGGCGCGGGTGGCGCCGCGTTCGGTGAGCCGGGAAGCCGAGACCTCGGCGATGACCTCGTCCACCGTGGCGGCGGTCGATTCGATGGCGCCCGTGCACGAACCGTCGCCGACGGTCCGGTAGCGCACGGTCAGTTCCTTGACAACCTCGTCCGGCCGCGGCCCGCCCCACGGGCCTTCGGCCAGCCACATGCCGTCGCGCTGGTAGACCTCGCGCCGGTGCGCGTAGTAGATCGACGGCAGCTCGACCTTCTCCCGCGCGATGTAGTTCCAGACGTCCGCCTCGGTCCAGTTGGACAGCGGGAAGACGCGGACCTGCTCGCCGGGGCGGTGCCGCCCGTTGTAGAGGTTCCACAGCTCGGGGCGCTGCCGCCGCGGCTCCCACTGGCCGAAAGCGTTGCGCAGGCTGAAGATCCGCTCCTTGGCGCGGGCACGTTCCTCGTCGCGGCGCCCGCCGCCGAAGACCGCGTCGAACTTGTTCTCGGCGATCGTGTCGAGCAGCGGCGTGGTCTGCAGCGGGTTGCGCATCCCGTCGGCGCGCTCTTCGAGCCTGCCGTCGTCGATCCAGTCCTGGACCTTCGCCACGACCAGCCGCAGCCCGTGCTGCTCGACCACGCGGTCGCGGAAGTCGATGACCTCGTCGAAGTTGTGCCCGGTGTCCACGTGCAGCAGCGGGAACGGCACCGGGGCGGGCCAGAAGGCCTTGATCGCCAGGTGCAGCAGGAGCGTCGAGTCCTTGCCGCCGGAGAACAGGATCACCGGCCGGTCGAACTCGCCCGCCACCTCGCGGAAGATGTGGATGGCCTCGGATTCCAGCGCTGCCAGGTTGTCCTGGGCGGCATCGGTGGCCGGTTCGAGCGTGGTCATTTCGTCCCTTCTCACCCGTGGAGGCCGCATTCGGTCTTGCCCTGCCCGGCCCAGCGGCCGCTGCGCGGGTCCTGGCCCGGAGCGACCTTCGCGGTGCACGGCGCGCAGCCGATCGACAGATAACCGATGGACACCAACGGGTTCTCGAGGATCCCGTGCTCGTCGATGTAGTCCCTGAACTCGTCGTCGGACCACGGCGCGATCGGATTGACCTTCACCAGCCCGTTGCGGTCGTCCCAGGTGACGATGGGGGTGTTCGCGCGGGTCGGCGCGTCGACGCGGCGGACACCGGTCACCCACGCCGAGTACTTCGCGAGCGTGTTCCGCAGTGGCACGACCTTGCGGAGGTGACAGCACTGGTTCGGGTCGCGGTCGTGCAGCTTCGGCCCGTACTCGGCGTCCTGTTCGGCGACGGTCTGCTCGGCTTCGGCGTTGACGATCCGCACACCGGGGTACACCGCCTGCACCGCGTCACGGGTGCCGATGGTCTCCGGGAAGTGGTAGCCGGTCTGCAGGAACAGCACGTCGACGTCGGGTTTGACCTGGGTGGCCAGATCGATGAGGACGGCGTCCTGCATGTTCGACGCGACGATGAAGTCGTCGCCGAAGGTCTCCGTGGTCCAGCGCAGGGCCTCGGTCGCGGTCGCCTCCGCGAGCTCCTTCGAGGCCCGTTCGGCGAGGGTCTTGTAGTCGGCAGTGGCGGTCATCCTTGCGACACCTCCGGGAAGGACAGTCCGAGGAACTTCACGGTGAAGACCCGGCGGCAGCCCGAGCACAGCCACGAGCCGCCCTCCTCGGGCCGGAGGTCTTCATCGCCGCAGAAAGGGCAGTAGTACGGGGTCGCGCGTTCGGTCATTGCAAGACGCCCTCGTCGGCCCGCAGGACCCACTGGGCGAACCGCTCGCCGGGTTCGCGGCCGGCGATGTAGGCCCGCACGACCCGCTCGACGTAGGCGGTCAGGTCGGACGCGGTCACCTTGTGCCCGCGCAGTTTCCGGCCGAACCCGGCGTCCAGGCCGAGCCCGCCGCCGAGGTGCACCTGGAAGCCCTCGACCTGCTTTCCGTCCTCGTCGGTGACGATCTGGCCCTTGAGCCCGATGTCGGCGGTCTGGACGCGGGCACACGAGTTGGGGCAGCCGTTGAGGTGCACGGTCACCGGGTTCTCGATCTCGGCCTGGATGTCGGCGAGACGTTTTTCCAGCTCGGTGACCAGCTCGATCGCGCGGGCCTTGGTCTCGACGATGGCGAGCTTGCAGAATTCCAGGCCGGTGCAGGCCATGATCCCGCGGCGCCACGGCGACGGCTCGGTCTCCAGGCCGAGCTCGGACAGCTCGGTCTTCAGCCCGTTCACCTCGGTCTCGGGAACGTCGAGGACCACGAGCTTCTGGTGCGGGGTCAGGCGGACCCGGTTCGACCCGGCCCGCTCGGCGGCCTTGGCGACCGCCAGCAGGGTGGCGCCGGAGACGCGGCCCGCGACCGGCGCGGCGCCCACGTAGAACTTCCCGTCGATCTGCGGGTGCACGCCCACGTGGTCGATCTGGGCCGCGGGCACCTCGGGCGCCGGGCCGTCGGCCAGCTTGCGCTTGAGGTATTCGTCTTCCAGCACCTGGCGGAACTTCGCGGCGCCCCAGTCCTTCACCAGGAACTTGATCCGGGCGCGGGCACGGAGCCGCCGGTAGCCGTAGTCGCGGAAGACGCTGATGACGCCTTCCCACACGTCGGGGACCTCGTCGAGGGAGACCCAGGCGCCCAGCCGCTGCCCGATCATCGGGTTGGTGGACAGCCCGCCGCCGACCCAGACGTCGAAGCCGGGACCGTGTTCGGGGTGGTTCACGCCGACGAACGCGACGTCGTTGATCTCGTGCGCGACGTCCTGCTGCCCGGAGACCGCGGTCTTGAACTTGCGCGGCAGGTTCGAGTAGCGCGGATCGCCGATGTAGCGGCGCTTGATCTCGTCGATCGCGGGAGTGCCGTCGATGATCTCGTCGGCGGCGATCCCCGCGACGGGCGAGCCGAGGATGACGCGCGGGCTGTCGCCGCACGCCTCCAGCGTGGTCATCCCGGCCTTTTCGAGCTTGTCCCAGATCGTCGGGACGTCCTCGATCTGGATCCAGTGGTACTGGATGTTCTGCCGGTCGGTGATGTCGGCGGTGTCGCGCGCGTGGGTCTGCGAGATCTCGGCGAGCACGGCGAGCTGCTCGGTGGTCAGCGCGCCGCCGTCGAGCCGCACCCGCAGCATGAAGTAGCGGTCGTCGAGCTCTTCGGGTTCCAGCGTCGCGGTGCGGCCGCCGTCGATCCCCGGCTTGCGCTGGGTGTAGAGACCGAACCAGCGGAACCGGCCGCGGAGGTCACCCGGGTCGATCGAGTCGAAACCGCCGCGGGCGTAGATGTTCTCGATCCGCGCGCGGACGTTGAGCGGGTTGTCGTCCTTCTTGGACCGCTCGTTGGGGTTCAGGGGTTCGCGATACCCCAGTGCCCACTGTCCCTCGCCCCGTTTCTGTTTCACCCGGGGCGTGCGGGCAGGGGTCTCGCGCGTGGGCGACGACATGGGAGTCCTCCGGCAGATCGTGGTGGTGGCGGGGAGTCAGCGGTTCGTCGCACAGAGCGCGCTCGCCACGCGACGGAGGTCCACGTGGCGGCGTGCCACGAGGGTGATTCCGGCGCGGGTCATTGATTCAGCGTGCCACGCGCCCACTATGTGGTCCAGGCCGGTCCGAATGTTGGGAACACCGTCCGGATTCTGTTGTTTTGGCTGGTCAGAGGCCTGGTTTGAAGGTCAAGTCCGGGTTCGCCGCCGGGCATTGTGACGCAAAACGCGCGCTCCTCACGACGGCAGGACCCGGTCCACGATGATCCGGATGACGTCCTCGTCGGTGACGTCCGCGAGCACCTCCGGCAGGGTGAGCCGTTCGACGGTGAGCCCGGTCAGCGCGAGGTACATCAGGAGCACTTCGGCGCGCCCGCCCGGCATCCCCGCCGCGACGTGCCAGTCGACGCTCATGTCGATGCCCTCGCGGACCGTCTTGGTCAGGGCGGCCGAGAGATCCGGGCGCCGGGTGGCTTCGAGGCGGAGTTCGAGCAGGGCGAGATAGGGCTCGCGGTGGGCGGTCAGGCGGCCCATGAGCTCGCCAAGCAGGACGCCGACCCGGTCGTGGGACGGCGACTCCGCCTGCGGGTTCGCCATCACGTCGGCCGGTGCCGACAGCCGCTCCTGGACGCGGACGCCCACCTCGCCGAGTAACTGATCCCGGTTGCGGAAGTAGTTCGACGTCGTTCCCGGCGGGACGTCCGCTTCGACGTCCACGGCGCGGTAGGTGAGCCCGCGGGCGCCCTCGCGGGCGAGGACGGTGATGGCGGCGTCGGTGAGCGCGGTCCGTCGCTCCGGGTTCTGTCGCATCGGGACATTCTCCTTGCCTCGGTCAAACCACTATGTCTATAGTACTACGCATCAAGTGGTTTACAGCTGGGAGGAACACCAGATGCAACTCAATGGTTTCGGTGCCTGTGTGCTCGTCGACGACATCGCCGAGACCACCGCCTGGTGGAAGCGGCACCTGCAGTTGACGGTGACGATCGAGCTCGACTGGTTCTCCAGCCTCAACGTCGGAGTGCCCGGCTATGAGATGAGCTTCGCCAAGCGTGGTCACAAGGCCACGCCGGAGCCGTGGCGGGCGCAGGAACCCGCCGGGTCGATGGTCGGCCTGATGGTCGCCGACGCGGCTGCCGAGTACGAGCGGCTGCGCGGAGAAGGGGTCAAGATCGTGACCGAACTCGTGGACGAGGAGTTCGGCCAGCGGCACTTCTACATCGAGGATCTGAACGGCTTCCTGATCGACATCATCGAGGTGATCCCGCCGTCGCCGGAATGGCTGGCCGCGAACGGGTTGGCCTGATACCGCTTCGGGTGAGTGGGGCCGCGCGGGGCCGCCGTCGCCGCTAGCTTCGATCTTCGATCCACAGAGGACGGAGGAGTTGCGCATGCGCCGATGGGTGGTCGCCGCGATGGTGCTGGCGTCCCTGCTGATCCCGGGTACCGCATCCGGGGCACAGCAGGGCTGCAGGCTGATCTCGCCCGACGAGGGGGCTGTGCTGCACAAGGGCGATTCGTACCGGTTCGAGGCGGTCGGCTGCTCGCCGGGCGTCCGGGGGCACGTGGCCCATACGGTGCTGGTCGAGGTCGCCCTGAGCCGCGACGCCGTCACGGACCGCCACGGCGACTGGTCGGTCGATCACGTGGTCAACGACTACTCGCTGAGCATGGAGACCCTCGTCTGGGTGCGGTTCGAGGACGGCACCCGCTCAACGTCGGTCAAGGTACGCATCGCCGACCGATAGCGCGTCGGAGTGAAGGCCTCTTTCCCCGGGGAAGGAGGCCTTCACGGCGTGGGGGACACTGGGGTGTGCCCGCGTTGCTGCCCGAAACCACCACGCCCGTCGAGTCCGCGCTCCCCGAGAGTGCGCTGGAAGGGCTCGGCACGCGACCGTTCGGTGTCTACGTGCACGTCCCCTTCTGCGCGACCCGCTGCGGCTACTGCGACTTCAACACCTACACCGTCGGCGAACTGGACAGCGGTTCGTCGCCGCAGTCCTGGCTCGAAGGCCTCAAACGCGAGTTCGACCTGGCCGCGCGCGTGCTGAAGGCACCGCCCGCGGTCGACACCGTCTTCGTCGGCGGGGGCACCCCGTCCCTGCTCGGCGCGGACGGGCTCCGAAGCGTTCTCGACGCCGTCCGTGACACCTTCGGGCTGGCGCGGGACGCCGAGGTGACGACCGAGTCCAATCCGGAGTCCACCTCGCCCGAGTTCTTCGCCGGTATCCGGGACGCCGGATACAACCGGATCTCGCTCGGGATGCAGTCGGCCGCGCGGCACGTGCTGAAGATCCTCGACCGGGTGCACACCCCCGGCCGTCCGGTCGCGGCCGCCGAGGAGGCCCGCGCCGCGGGGTTCGAGCACGTCAACCTCGACGTCATCTACGGCACGCCGGGGGAGCGGACCGAAGATCTCCAGGCTTCGCTGGACGCCGTGCTGGCCGCCGGTGTCGACCACGTCTCGGCGTACGCGCTGATCGTCGAAGAAGGCACCGCGCTCGCCCGCCGCATCCGCCGCGGCGAACTGCCCTCGCCGGACGACGACGTGCTGGCCGCCGACTACGAGATGATCGACCGGGTCCTCGCCTCGGCGGGGCTCCGCTGGTACGAGGTGTCCAACTGGGCGACCTCGGAGGAGGCCCGCTGCCGGCACAACATCGGCTACTGGCGCGGCGGTGACTGGTGGGGCGCCGGTCCTGGCGCGCACAGCCACGTCGGCGGCGTGCGGTGGTGGAACGTCAAGCATCCGGCCCGCTACGCCGCGTCCCTCGCGGCCGGTGAGTCGCCCGCCGCGGGCCGAGAACTGCTGACCGGTGAGGACCGGCATCTGGAACGCGTGATGCTGGAACTCCGGCTCTCCGAAGGGCTTCCGCTCGACGCCCTCGACGACGACGGCCGGGCCGAAGCCCGCGCCGCCGCCGCCGAAGGACTGCTGGATCAGTCCGCTTTGGACGGTCAGGGCCGGGCGGTGCTGACCGATCGCGGGCGGTTGCTGGCCGACGGTCTGGTGCGCCGGCTCACCTGAGCCCCAGGGCCCGGTCGGCCTGGAGAGTGAGAGAGTGCGTTGCGAAAGCCACTTTCGCAACGTTGAAGGTTGCGAAAGTGGCTTTCGCAGCACCGTTTCCCTTTCGAAACACCGTCTTCGCTGGGCAAGTCCCGGCGAGGGATGGCCAGCGTGGCGATGACAGGCGTGTCGCGAAAGCCAGGCGGATTCATGGGGTCGTTGCAACATCCTTCGTGAGCTGGGAGTTGTGGTGGCTGGTGGGTTGGTGTTGCCGCGTGTGGTGCGGGTGCGGTTCTGGGATGCGGTGCGGGCGGGGTGTCTGCCTAAGCGTGCCGCCCGTTTGGTGGATGTGTCGCACGAGACCGGGCGGCGGTGGTTCGCGCAGGCTGGTGGGGTGATCGGGAACGCACCTGGCTCGTTGGGTGAGCGCTATCTGAGTTTGGCTGAGCGGGAGGAGATCTCTCGTGGTCTGTCCGGGGGTCTCTCGTATCGGGAGATCGCTCGGCAGCTGGGCAGGGCCCCGTCGACGATCAGCCGGGAGGTGACGAACAACGGTGGCCGGGGCGGGTATCGAGCGCATCGGGCGGAGTCGGCGGCGCGGGATCGGGCCCGGCGGCCGAAGACCGCGAAGCTGGCCGAGGCCGGTAATCGCGAGTTGCGGGATCATGTGCAGGCGCGGTTGCTGCAGGAGTGGTCTCCGGGGCAGATCACAGCCAGGCTGGCGATGGAGTTCCCCGACCGGCCGGAGATGCGAGTGTCACACGAGACGATCTACCAGTCCTTGTATGTGCAGAGCCGGGGAGCGCTGCGCCGCGAGCTCACCGCGTGTTTGCGGACAGGACGGGCGCTGCGCCGCCCGCGCAAGCAAGCACAGGCACGACGGTCACGGATCCCTGACCTCGTCGAGATCAGCGAACGGCCGGCCGAAGCCGAGGACCGGGCAGTCCCGGGGCATTGGGAAGGCGACCTGATCACCGGTGCCGGTAACAAGTCCGCGATCGGCACCCTCGTGGAACGCTCCACTCGGTTCGTCATACTGCTGCACCTGCCCCACGGCCACGATGCGATCCAGGTCCGGGACGCGATGATCGACGCGATCCAGACCCTCCCGCACCAGTTGCGGCGGTCACTGACCTGGGACCGGGGCAACGAGATGGCCCGTCACGCCGACATCACCCTCGCCACCGACCTGGCCATCTACTTCTGCGACCCGCACTCCCCATGGCAACGCGGGACGAACGAGAACACCAACGGCCTGGTTCGCCAGTACTTCCCCAAAGGGACCAACCTGCACCAGCACACCGCAGAACACCTCACCGCAGTCGCCGCACGACTCAACAGCCGCCCCCGCAAAACACTGGACTGGCACACCCCACTCGAAAAACTCACCACGCTACTGTCCTAAACAGAGCACGTTGCGACCACCGCATGAATCCGCCCCACTTTCGAGACATCCAACGTCCTGAAAGTGGCTTTCGCGACACGTGCCGGCCGACCTATGCCTCGCGCGAGGTCGAAGCGAGACCGAGTGCTCGGTCCACCCACCGGCCCACCGGCAGCGCGACCACGACCGCCGCCAGCACCAGGTGCACCAGCATGAACACCACCGCGACCGGGACGCTCGGCGGCCCGCCGAGGAACACGATCATGTGTGAAGCCCACTTCAGCTCGGTCGGTTTCGTCCCCGCCGCCCAGACGTCGTTGAGCGCCCAGAACGTGAGGTCGTTCGCGCCCGAGATCACCACGAGGATCGCCGCGATCCCGGTCTTGAGCACGTTCGCCGTCCGGCCGCCGCCCAGCCGGTACGCCATCAGCCCGAACAGGACGATGAACGTCACGATGAACAGCTCGAACTGGTACACCGGCTGGAAGGCGTTCTCGTCGGTGGCGGCGTTCCTGGCGAACGCCTGGATCCGCATGATCAGCTCGGTGTCCAAATAGGACATGTAGACGAACACCGCGAGCACGATCAGCGCCGGGCCCCATTTCGTCCGGGGGAAGAGCGCCACCGTGGCGACCGCGAACACGAACGGGCACAGCTTGAAGGCCCAGTCGACGACGTTGTCCAGCGTCTGGTCCGGCGGCAGGATCACCATGATCAGCAGGGTGGTCACCACGGCCGGGATGGCGGGCACCAGCCACAGCCATTTCCGCCGCCGGTAGAGCGCGGGAACCCAGCCGTCGGTGTCGGGCAGTGTCGCGGTCACAGGTCGTCCTTCTCTGCCCAGAACGGCCCGAGGGCGAGGGCGTCGACATCGGTCTTCAGGTAGCAGGCCACCGCGTCGGCCGGGCTGGCGACGATCGGTTCGTTGTTGTCGTTGAACGAGGTGTTGACCACCATCGGCACGCCGGTGATCTTCTCGAACTCGCTGATCATCCGGTAGTACAACGGGTTGTCCGTTTCGGTCACCGTCTGCACGCGGGCCGTGCCGTCGACGTGCGTGATGGCCGGGACCTCGTCGCGTTTGTCCGGCAGGACGTCGAACACCAGCAGCATGACCGGCGACGGGTAGTCGCTGACGAACCAGTCGCCCGCGCGTTCCGCCAGGCACGACGGAGCGAACGGCCGGAACGCCTCGCGGTGCTTGACCTTCTCGTTCATCCGCGTCTTCGAGTCGGGGTCGCGCGGGTCGGCCACCAGCGAACGGTTGCCGAGCGCGCGCGGCCCGCATTCCATCCGGCCCTGCACCCAGCCGATGATCTTGCCCTCGGAGATCTTCTTCGCCGTGTGAGCGGCGATGTCGTCGACCTTGGTGTAGCGGACCCCGGCGTCCTGCAGCGCGAGTTCCATCTCCGCCTCGGTGTAGTCCGGGCCGGTGTAGGTGTAGCCGTCGCGGGGCCGCGGCTTGCCGTACTTGCCGACCGACACCTCCAGTGCCGAGCCGAGCGCGCAGCCGTCGTCGGCGGCGGCGGGCTGGGCGAAGAAGTCCTCGAACGGCGTTTCCAGCAGGATCCGCCCGTTCATCACGCTGTTCAGCGCGACACCGCCCGCGACGCACAGCCGCCGCGACCCGGTTTCCCGGTGCAGCCAGCGCGCGAGGTGCAGCCCGGCTTCCTCCAGGGTGACCTGCAACGCGTAGGCGACGTCGCAGTAGTGCTGCGGCACGGGGTTCTCCGCGGTGACCCGGGTCTTGGGCCGCGCGGGACCGAACAGGTCGGTGAACTTCTTCGACATCACGTGCTTGCCGGTGCGGTGGTGGCCGAAGAAGCTCAGGTCGAGCTCGTAGCCACCGTCGTCGTCAAGGTGGATCAGCTGCTTGAACGCGTCGACGTAGGTGTCGTTGCCCAGCGGCGCCAGCCCCATGATCTTGCCTTCGTCACGGGTGGGGTAGAAGCCGAGATAGCCGGTGACGCCGGCGTACATCGCGCCGAGCGAGTGCGGGAACTTGATCCGCCGGATGTCGGTGATCCGGTTTCCCTTGCCGTGGCCCAGATAGGTCGCGGTGCCGTCGCTGCCGATCCCGTCGAAGGTGAGCACCGCCGACTCTTCCCACGGCGAGATGAAGTACCCGCTGGCGGCGTGCGCCTTGTGGTGGTCGACCAGATGCGTCTTGAACTTCGTCGGGCCGGTCCAGCCCACGGCCTCCTTCACGTCGCGTTCGAGCGTGAACGACCGCTTGATGTGCGCGAGCACCGCGCCGCCGACGTGATAGTCGTCGACCCCTTTGCCGCCACCGGTCTTGAACGTCTCGACCATTCCCGCCGAGGAGCCGCCCTCGTCGCCGTTCTGGTTGCGGAAGACCTCCAGTGTCGCCGGGAAGTACTTGGCGAACACCTTCGCCGCGTGGATGCCTTCGCGCCAGCGCTGCCAGTAGTAGGCGACATGGTCGACGTCGGCGAGGGTGATCCCGCCGCGCTCCAGGCAGAACTTGATCGCCTCCGCGGGGAAGTCCCCGTCGTGCTTCTTCCGGGTGAAGCGTTCTTCTTCGGCGAACGCGATGATCTCGCCGTCGCGCACGAGCGCGGCCGCCGAGTCGTGGACCCTGCTGATTCCCAGTACGTACATTTCCTTCTCCAGTGCGACGTTCAGAGTTCGGGGTGGTGGCGGCGCAGCAGCCGCCGGAGGACGAGCGCCCGCGCGCCGATCGCGAAGACGAGGGCGGCGAACCCGCCGACCGGTCCCATCGCCGGGACGAGCGCGGCGGCGGCCGCCGGAGTGGCGACCAGACCGGCGATCGACGCCGACGCGGTGAGCGTGAGGACCTTGCTGTTGGTGTTCTCGATCAGGAAGCCCGCGTAGAGCTGGACGGCGAACAACACCGTTTCGACCAGGACGAAGACGCCGAGGACCAGGTACGCGCCGACGGTGTCTTCAGCGGTCAGCATCGTGCGGGCCGCCGGGATCACGAGGGCGACGCCCACCACGACGAGGAACGCGAGCGAGCCCCGTTCGACCAGCTTCAGCAGTTCGACCGCGCGGGCCCGCCCCGCCGCCGCCCCGCTTCCGCGCAGCCGTGCCGAAACCGACGGCTGGTGCACCCGGAGCTGGTAGAACAGCAACGAGCAGAACGCGCTGCTCGCCAGCAAGGCGACGTAGAACGGTCCACTGTCGACGGTCCGTCCCGCCAGCGCCAGCACCCCGAACACCGTCGACGTCGCGAGGACGTCCAGCACCTCGGTCGTCCCGAGCAGCACGGTGGTCCGGCCGAACGCGGGCAGGAGCCGATGTCCCTCGATCCGCTGGACGTGCAGCCACTTCCTCGGCAGCAGTGCCGCGGAGAAGCCGAGGATCAGCAGGATCCCGCCCAGCAGCAGGCCGAGGTGGGTCAACGGCGACCAGCGGACGAACCAGGTGCCCACCGTCACGGCGCCGACCACCAGCGCGCCCGCGGTGAACGCCAGCGCGTCCAAAGTGGACTTGCCGGTGAAGCGGTGCAGGCCGGAGACCGTCATCAGGAGCCCGCCGGAGATCGACCAGCCCGCCGCCGTCAGGTACAGCGCGGCGTCCGAGCCCGGCGCGACGATCAGCGCGACCGCCATCGCCGCCAGGACCACCAGCACCGGGACGACGGCGGCGCGGACGGCCAGCGCCGCGACCGCGTCCCGCGTCCTCCGCAGCCTGGGCAGGCATTTCAGCGCCGATTTCTCCGCCGCCGACGGCACGAAGTTGAGCCAGGTCATCAGCCCGAGCGCGGTGGCGAACCGGCCGTAGTCGTGCGCGCCCCACGCGGTGATCAGCACCAGGCCCATCGCCTGGATCGCCAGCCGGAACACGCCGCGCCCGGCGAGCAGCCGGAGCACCATCGACGGCTTCGGCGCCGCGATCGACGCGGTGCCGGCACCGGTGAGCGAGGTTCCGGTCAAGGGAGCGGTACCGCCATCCCCTGCTCGTCGAGCAGGAACTTCAGCGTGCCGCGCAACTCGTCTTCGGCCGCGAGCACCTCGGGCACCGTCGGCGCCGAAAGCACCGCGTAGCCCATCTTGTGGCCGGCCTGCTCGTACGGTTTGACGTAGGAGTCCTGCTCCGCGAACAGTTCCAGGTTGTGGACCGCGGGCATGGCGCGGACCTCGTCGACGCCTTCGATGCGCACGATCCGGCCGCCGCGGTCGGAGGCGAGGATGTGGATGAGCGTCGGCCGCGGATCGCGCGGCGAGAGCACGACCTCGTCGCCGGTCGCGGCGGCGATCCCCGCGGCGATCAGGTCGACGCCGGTGCTGTGCTCGATCGCCTCGGCCAGGCCGTTCCCGCCCATCCGGGCGCCCATCTCGATCAGGTAGAACTTCCCGTCACGGCCGAGGACCGCGTCGAGGGTGAGCGGCCCGGTGCGGTAGCCGAGCTCCCCGCACAGCGCGGCCAGCATCACCGGCAGCGCGCGGTCGACCACCGGCGGCAGCCCGGCGGGCAGCAGATGCGACGCCGTCACGAAGAACGGCGGCGGGGTCAACGTCCGGAGGGTGACCGCGTGGAACACGATCCGGCCGTCGACCACGAGCGCTTCGATCGTGTAGTGCGAGCCATCGAGGTGTTCTTCGACGACGAGCCTGCCGGACGGTGAGAACGCGAGCGAGTCGGAAAAGGCCGTGGTCAGGCCGCCGGGGCTCGCGCAGGAGACCACGCCGCGGCTCCCGGAGGAGTCGACCGGCTTCACCAATGCGGGGAACCGCAGCTGCTGCGCGGCGAGCACGAGATCCGGGCCCGGCTTACCGCCGACACTGCGGTAGGTCGGCAAGCGCAACCGGTCACAGAGTTCCCGGAAGACCGACTTGTCGACGGAAGCGGCGACGGCGGCCTCGGGCAGCGGATCCGGCAGGCCCCAATGCCGGGTGAGCCAGGCGAGCGTGGGCAACCCGACGTCGCTGGCGGGACAGAGCACCCCGGCGATGTCATCCCGTCCGTCGAGCGCCGCCGCGATCTGCTCCGGCGCGCGGACGCTGACCTGGACGAACTCGTCGGCCAGCGCCACGGCGGGCGCGCTCGCGCGGACGTCGACGCAGATGGTGCGGAACCCGAGTTCCCGCGCCCGGTGGTACGTGCTGACCGAACCGTCGGCGCCGCCCAGGATCACCAGGCTCCGTGCCGCCGCCGTGTCTTCGGTTTTCTTCACTCCCGCTTGCCTTTCCCCAGGATGGACCTCGGCCATGGCCGAGGCGTAGAGCCGGTCGTCCTCGTCGACCGGGAAGTTGGCTTCCCTGATGTAGAACTGCCGTGGCCGCGGCTGTCCCGCGCCGACCACGACCAGGTAGCGGACGGTCAGCGCGAGCACCGCGAGCAGCACGGAGAACAGGACGAACGTCAGCGACGACGCGGCGGTCAAGCCGAGCAGACCGGTGGCGGCCGCGATCCCGGCGAGTACCGCGATCCCGGCGGTCAGCATCGCGGTGGTCGAAGCCACCGTCGTCAGCCGCCGGGTGAAGCCGACGAACAACTCGATCGCGTGCGAGGACAGGAAACCGAAGCCCACTTTGGACTCGCCGCGTTCACGGGCCCGGTGTGCCACCTGGACCGTGGTGTAGCGGCTGGTCAGCCTCGGCACGGTGGCGAGGAAGTACGGGGTGCCCAGGCGGAGATCGACGATCTTGCGCGCGAGTTCGGTGCGCACCAGGCGGAACGCCGTCGCGCCGGGCGGGATCTCGATGCGCAGCACACGGCGGCCGAGGAAATGGAAGGCAGCGGTACCCCAGCGTCTCAGTAAGGGATCTTGTCTATTGGTGCGAACACCGAAAACGGCGTCGTTGCCCGCCTCGGCCGCGATGATCAATTTCCCCGCTTCGGAGGCCGGGAACTGCTGATCCGCGTCGATGTGCAGGAGCCACGGTTTCCCCGCGTACCGATAACCGGCGGAAAAAGCGGCTTCGAAGCCGAAGTTCCTGGTGAAGGACACGTACCGCACCCGAGGATCGGTGTGCGCGAGCGCCCGGATGACGTCCAGCGTCCCGTCGGTGCTCCCATCGTCCACATAGAGCAGTTCGAGTGGGAGATTTCCCAACTCGGAGACGATCTCCTGGTAGGACGGCTCGACGTTGTCGACTTCGTTGAAGCACGGGACGACCACGGTGAGTCCGCTCCGCGTGGGTCCGGGTATCGACCAGCTCATCTGTCGAATCCCCGCGGTGAGTGCGCTATCGTGTTCGTAGCGTCACTCGTCGTGATTTCACGATTCATGAGTCCCCTTGCCCCAGGCGCCGGCAGGTCGTACCGGCTCGAAAGTTCCCGTGTTATAGGCAGACTTGCTTTGTTCTCGCCAGCACATACCGAAAGTTCGTCCTTTCAGCTCAGTCGAAAAGATGGGAAGTCGGCCGAAAACCGGATGAACCAGGCGCGGGGTATTCCCAAACCGGCGCCGATGACGCAAGCTTGCGCGCCATGTGGACAGTGGGGGTGAACGCTGCCTGGCGTGCCGCCTACCGGCGGTCCGTGCGGTCGGCCTTCGCGACGGTGCCGTTCTACCGGGAGCGCTGGGCGCTCGACGGCCGGACGGATCCCGTGCTGGTGCCCGGTCGCACCGGGACGGACTCCGGAGCGGCGCCGCTGGCCGAGGCCGTGCGCAAGATCGTCGACCTCGTCCCGCTCGCCGGTGGCACACAACGGATCGAGCCGAGCCGAGGGCTGGGTCCCGTGCTGCGCAAGGCACGTTCGGTGACCGGGGACGCGCTGGTGGTCGTGCTCGGCGGGGACGAGGTGCGGGCGCCGGTGGACCTGCCGCGTGGAGTTCGCTGCTGTGTGGTGGATCCCGACGTACCGGCGCCGGGTGTCCTGGCGGAACTGTCGGCCGAGCTCCGCCGCGGACGCCGCGTGCTCGCGATCGGTGACGACAAGCAGCTCGCCGTCTTCGCGGCGGCACTGCCCGAGGACCGTGCGTACCGGGTCGAATCCGTACCGCGACGAGAACTGGACACAATGGACTCGGGACCGTACGGGGTGCTCCACGATCCCGCGCTGGGTTACCTGGGCGCGATCGAGGAATGCGGCCGGTGGCATCTCGACTGGCCCCGCGTCTACGCCCGCCCGACGACCGGGGGTCTCGCGTTCACGTTGCTGCGTCAGGAGTCCCCGCGGTTCGTGGACGTGCTCCCGGCGGGCGGCGTCCGGGGTGGGATCGCGCCGTGCCCGCGACACGGGACACCGGTCGTGCTCACGTGACGGGGACGACGAAGGTGGCGGCACGGAGCACCACGTTCGAGGTCGAGGTCCTCGATCCGAGAAGCGCGGCCGAACCCGAAGGCTGGAGAGGGTTCCTGCGGCGGGCGCGATTGTGGCCGGTGTGGGAGTACGACGTCCTGCGCCGGGAAGCCTGGATGGCGAAGAACCCGGCGGTGCTCGCGGTGCTCCGCCGGAACGGGACGATCGTCGGCGCGTTCACCGTGATGGTGTGCCGGAGCTGGCGGGCGGGCGACTTCGCGCCGCTGTCCGTCCTGGGTGGACGGTTCCGTCCGCGCTGGGCGGAGGCCTACCTCTGGCAGCTCAGCGGGTATCCCGCCGGGGTGCTCGACGAACGGCTGGACGAGACCGAGCGGCGGGAACTGGTCCGCCGGTTCGAGCGGGCACTGTGCGCCCATCTGGGCCCGGGACTGCTGGGCCTGATCTACCGCGCGATGAATCCGGAACTCCTCCCGGCGCTGGACGGCCGAGGCCGGATGTCCCGCGAGATCGACCCGGCCGCCGTGCTGGCCAACGACTACTCCACTGTGGACGAATGGGAGCGAGCGCTCGGCGACGAGACCCGGAAGACGCTGCACGAACTGCGTGAAGACTGGGATCTGCGCACCGAGGCGGCGCCGGCCCGCCGGGACCTGGACTGCCACGAACTCGCCGTGCTGCTGAACGCACACCGGTCCAGGCAGGACGACCGCGCCTGGGCAGGCGGTCAGCGGTCGCGGTTCGGCGGGCTGCACATGGACACCCGCAGCCCGATCGCACCGTCCTATCTGGACGCGCTCGTCCGCCGTCCGGACGTCGTCACCCGTACGTACCGTGACGGATCCGGGCGGCTGCTGGGATTCGGCACGCTGTTCGACTCCGACGACGGCTGCGCGCTGCACCAGTGGGCCGCGCTGCCGAGCGCGGGCGGGGGACGGAAAGGACTCTATGTCGACTTCTACGCCAGGGGAGTGGAGCACATGATCACGCACCGGCGCCCCGAGCTGACCGCCGGCCGGGCGATGCTGGAGAACAAGACCGCGCTCGGCTTCGGCACCCGGTCCCTGGTGTCGGTCGCCGTGCCGAGACCGGTGCTGGGCCGATGAGCTGGGAAGTGCGGGTGCTCGACCCGCGGACCGATCCGGAACCCGAGGGCTGGGCGGGATTCCTCGCCGCACAGCAGGCACCGGTTCCGTGGGACTACGGGCTGCTGCGGATGGAGTCGCGTTTTTCGCGCAGCCCGAACGCGCTCACCGTGATCAGTGACGGAGGCGAGATCGTCGCCGCGGTACTGGCGATGCTGTGCGCCCCGGTCTCGCCGGACCGCCCCGGTGCCGTGCGCGGCGTGGCGCGGCTCGGTCCGCGCTGGGTCGAGGTGCAGCACGCGTGGCTGTCCGGATATCCGCCGTGGCTGTTCGCCGACGGTGTCGACGCCGCCGACCGGCGGGAGATCATGCGCCGGTTCGAGCGCGCCGTGTGCCGCTTCACCGGCCCGGGGTGCCTGGGCGTCCTCTACCGGACCGTCGAGCCGGAGTCGCTCGACATGCTGACCGGGCGGGGCAGGCCCGTGCGCGACACGATGCCGACCTCGGTGCTGGAGAACCGATTCGTCGACGTCGACGGATGGCTGGCGTCGCTGCGCCGGAGCAGGCGGCTGAGCCTGCGCGGTCAGTCGAAGAAGATCGCCGCCGATCCGGCCGTGATCGTCCGCACCGAGGCGGGCCGCACCGACCTCGACGCGCTGGAACTGGCCACCATGCTGCGGGAGCATCGTGAGCGGATGGGACCGGTGAAGTTCGACCGGCGCGGCCCGGTCACCGCCGAATACCTCGGCGAGCTCGTGCGCAGGCCGGACGTGATCACCTCGACCTACCACGACGGCGAGGGCAGGCTGCTCGCGTTCACCAACGTGCTCGACCATCCCGTCGCGCCGCTGCACCAGCATTGGGCCGCGCTGGCCCCGGAGGAGGGACGGCCGAAGCACCTGTATTTCGAGGCCGTCGTCCGGAACGTGCGCTACATGATCGAAGGCAACCGGAAGTCGCTGTCGATGGGACGAGGGCTGACCGAGCTCAAGGCGACACTCGGTTTCCAGCCGGTCCCGCTGCTCGGGGTCATCGTGCCGAGACCGGTGACACGATGGTGATCGAAGTGCTGGACCCCCGGCGCGATCCGGAGCCCGCGTACTGGAAGACGTTGCGGGCCAAGGCCGGGCTGCGCGCGGACTGGAGCTGGGAGGTGCTCACCACTCAGGCGTGGGCGGCGCGCACCGAGCAGCCGGTCACGGTCCTGCTCGAACAGGGGGAGCCGCGGGGAGTGGTCAGCTCCGCCTGGGTCACCGGACTCACCCGGCGGCACCGGTTCGCCCGCCCGGCGGGACGCGGACGGTTCGGTGGTCTCGACGTCCGCTCGCCCGGCTCGGGAGCGATGCCGGGGTGGTGGTTCGACGGCGCCGACGAGGACGGCGGCGTCGGCATGCTGCTGGACTCGTTCGTTCCGGCCATGCGCGCGGAACTCGGCTTCGGCCTGCGCGCACTGCTGGTACGGCAGGTCGGCGAGTCCGGAGTGGACAGTGTCCGAGGTCGGTTGAAGATGGTGCGCCGGACCGAGGACGTCGCCGTCCTCGACGTCACGCCGTTCTCGAGCCGGGACGACTGGATGCACTCGCTGGCCAGGAAGCGCAAGCAGAACCTGCGCAAGATCTTCCGGACCATCGACGCCGACGCGTCGGTCGGTGTGCGCGTGCGGCCGGGGGCCGAGGCCGATCCGGTCGAGATCGCGGAATTGTTGCGGTACAACGAGACCAAACACCACGATGTGCCGATCGTGCCGCTTCCGGCGTTCGTGGGTTACGTGGGTGCCCTGCTGCGGCAACCGGACGTGCACGTCATCGAGTACCGCGAGACGGCCACGGGCCGGGCGATCGCCATCGCGACCCTTCTCGACCACCCGGCACTGCCGATCGCGCGCCATTGGGCGGCTCTGCCACCGGAACTCGGCGGGCGGCCCGATCTGTACTTCCACTTCTACGGCGAAACCGTGCGCTGGGCGGTGGAAACCGGGCGGCCACGGGTGGTGTTCGGGAAGAAGATGTCGGAGATGAAGGCCTCACTGGGGGCTCATCTGGTGCCGCAGTACGCGGCCGCGGTGGCGCTGCTCTGAGCTCGGCCGGACGACACGCGTGATCAGACGGACGACACGCGTGACTGGATGGACGACACGCGTGATCGGATGGACGACACGCGCGCGGCCTGGTTCTGCCCTGTGTCGTCCGTCTGGTCACGGCCGGGCCCGTCCGACGCTCGCCCCGGCCATGCGCCCCGAGAGATGTTGCGAAAGCCACTTTCGCAACCTTCAACGTTGCGAAAGTGGCTTTCGCAACACGTCGCCAGGTCGGATCACGAGGCGGTGGTGGTCAAGCCTCGCAAGAAGAGATCGATCGCGAACTCGAAACGTTCCTGCGCGGTCTCCGCGGTGAAGTACTCACCCGAAGCCAGCAGGTTCGGGAAGGTGCCGGGCGGGAACGACGTCATGTACTCGACCATCCGCTCGCCGCGTTCCTCCTGTTCGGCCAGGTCGATGTCGCCGTGCTGCCAGCCCGCGCCCTCGTACGCGAAAGCCTTGGCGTAGAGCCATAACGCGTCGGCGGCGAACAGGGCCCGCTTGAGGTCGAGGCCGCCTGCGCGCAGTACCGAGAGCATCGCTTCGGCCTGCTGCAAGGCGTTCGCGCCGACCGGGACGGGGATGGCCCACGCGATCTTGGCGATCCCGGGGACCGACGTCAGCGCGCGAACGTTGTCGCGCAGCAGGTCTTTCGCCTGCTCGACCCAGCGCTCCGGATCGGGCTCCGGGAACGGGCCGAAGGCGAGGACGTGGTCGACCATCAGCTCATGGAGCTCTTCCTTGTTCGCGACGTGGGCGTAGAGCGACGCCGGACCGGTCTCCAGCGCCTGGGCCACGCGCCGCATGCTCACCGCGTCCAGCCCCTCGGCGGCGAGGAGATCCAGTGCCGTCTTCACCACGAGCTCCTGGGACAGCACGGGTTTCTCGGCGCGACGCCGGGGCCTGCTCACTTCGTACGCCTCCTGATCCTGGGTTCGCCGGGAACTCTACTTGACGCGAACGCCGTTCGCTTGTAGAACGGTGTTCGTCAAACGAACAGTGTTCGTCAAACTGGAGGAAACCATGACCGACCGTCAGGCCGAAGTCCTGGCCGTGCTGGGCAAGCTCGCCGACGCGTGGAACGACGGCGACGCGGCCGCGTACGCGTCGCACTTCACCGACGACGCCGACTACGTGACCTTTTTCGGGATGAACATGCCTGGGCGGGCGATGATCGAAAGCGCGCACCGGTCGCTGTTCGAGGGGCCGCTCAAGGGATCGAAGCTGGTGGCGGGCGGCGAGGCCAAGGTGCGGTTCGTCCGGCCGGACGTCGCGATCGTCGTGTCCGGCGGCGGATCCTCGCTGTCGGGCGGCAAGCCCGAGCCGGGCCGGGAATCGACGCTGACGTACGTGCTCGTGGAGGAGCCCGGCGGCTGGCGCGTCGCATCGTTCCAGAACACCCGGGTGAGCGATCCTTCGTGAAGCTCCTGGTCGAGGTGTCCGGCGTGGCCCCCCGCGCCGGCGGCGGAAGTCTTCGCACGGCTTGCGGAGACGCTGCGGGCCCGGCCGTACAACCCCGGTTTCGAGAGGGACGCCGAGCGCCGTTTCCTCGCCCAGCAGGGTGGCTGGTGGTATCGCGGCGAATACACCGCGTCGGATTCGCCGGGCGGGTCGGCGAGAGCTTTGATCGGATGATGGGAGACCTGGCCCGGCCCGACGGCGAGAGGCGTACGCTCGGTTAGGTTCACCTAACCACGGAAAGGAAGTGTGCATGGCCGAGGCGCGGAAAGCGGTGTCGGCGACCCGGCTGCGGGTGCTGCGCACCGAGCGGATCACCCCGCACATGGTCCGGATCGTCGCCGGGGGCGAAGAGATCTCTTCGTTCCGGCCCAACGACTTCACCGACGCCTACGTCAAGGTGCACTTCCGGGTGCCGGGCGTCACCTACCCCGAACCGTTCGACCTGGCCCGCGTCCGCGAAGAGCTGCCGCGCGAGCAGTGGCCGCGGATGCGCTCGTACACCGTCCGGGCCTTCGACGCGAACCTCGGCGAGCTGGTGCTCGACTTCGTCCATCACGGTGACGAGGGCGTCGCCGGGCCGTGGGCCGCCGCCGCGAAACCCGGCGACGAACTGCTCGTTTCCGGACCTGGCGGGGCGTACGCGCCGGGCGAGGAGGCCGACTGGCATCTCCTCGCCGGTGACGAGAGCGCCCTTCCCGCGATCGCCGCGTCACTGGAAGCCATGCCGGCGGGGGTTCCCGTGCACGCGTTCATCCTCGTGGAGGACGCGGCCGAAGAGCAGTCGCTGACCACCAAGGGCGACGCGCGGATCACCTGGCTGCACCGGAGCCGGGGCGAAGACCTCGCCGCCGCCGTCCGCGCGCTCGACTGGCGCGAAGGTGTCGTGCAGGCGTTCGTCCACGGCGAGGCCGGGTTCGTCCGTGACCTCCGGCGTCATCTGCTGGACGACCGGGGCATGCGGCGTGACCTGCTGTCGATCTCCGGATACTGGCGGATCGGGAAGACCGACGAGGCGTGGCGACTGGAGAAACAGGCCGAGCGGAACGCGTAGCCTCGGTCGCATGATCGAGCTGAAGGTGGACGTCGACCCGGCCGAGGTGGGTTTCGACGCGGAGCGGCTGCGCCGGATCGACAAGCATTTCGACGGGTACCTGGAGCGAAACCGGCTCCCCGGGTATCTGGCCGTGGTGGCCAGGAACGGGAAGGTCGCGCATGTCGCGTCGAACGGGCTGCGCGACATCGAGGCCGGGCTGCCGGTCGAGACCGACACGATCTGGCGCGTCTACTCGATGACCAAGCCGGTCACCTCCGTGGCGGCGATGATGCTCGTCGAAGACGGCCTCATCGACCTCAAGGACCCGATCTCCCGCTGGCTGCCGGAGTTCGCGGAACCGCGGGTCTTCGCCGGGGGCTCGTCGCTGAAGCAGGCGACCGTGCCGGCGGCCGAACCGATCCGGCTCTGGCATCTGCTCACCCACACCGCGGGGCTCACCTACGGGTTCCATCGCACGCATCCGGTCGACGCGGTCTACCGCGAGGCGGGGTTCGACTTCGGCACCGCGCCGGGGCTCGATCTGGCGGGCGTGTCCGAAGCGATCGCGCGGCTGCCGTTGCTGTTCGAGCCCGGTTCGGAATGGAACTATTCGGTCGCGACGGACATCCTCGGCAGGCTTGTCGAGGTCGTCTCAGGTCAGCCGCTCGACACCTTCTTCGCCGAGCGGATCTTCACCCCGCTCGGCATGCACGAGACGGGATTCCAGGTCGCCGCCGGCGATCTCGATCGGCTGGCCGCGCTCTACGTGCCGCATCCCGCCACCAAGGAGCCGTTCCGGCACGACGAGCTGGGCGCCCTCGGCCGCGTGAGGCCCTCGTGCTTCTCCGGCGGTGGAGGGCTGGTCTCCACGGCGGGCGACTTCCACCGGTTCGCGCAGATGCTGGTGCGCGGCGGCGAACTCGACGGCGTCCGGTTGCTCGGCCCGCGCACGGTGCGGCTCATGGCGACCAACCACCTGCCCGGCGGCGTGGACCTGGAGACCTGCGGGCGGACCGGGTTCTCCGAGGCGCCGTACGACGGTTTCGGCTTCGGGCTGGGCTTTTCCGTGCTCGACGACCCGGTGAAGGCCAAGACCCTGGCCAGCGCCGGGGAATTCGCCTGGGGTGGCGCGGCGAGCACCGCGTTCTGGGTCGATCCGGACGAGGACGTCACGGTCCTGTTCTTCACCCAATTGCTGCCCTCTTCCACCTACCCGATCCGCGTCGAATTGAGGAACCTGGTGTACCAAGCCTTGGTCGAGTAAGGGGGGAGCCATGCGCCGGATCGTGGTGGTCGGGGCCGGTCAAGCCGGGCTGGTCCTGGCCTTGGGCCTGCAGCGGCACGGATACGCGGTCACCGTGGTCACCGATCGTGACGCCGAAACGATCCGGGACGGCAGGCTCATCTCGAACCAGTGCGTGTTCCATCCCGCGCTGACCAGGGAACGCGCGCTCGGCATCAACTTCTGGGACGGACAGGCCCCGGAGGTCCTCGGCGCGTCGTTCGGGCTCGCCGGGGATTCCCCGGAGCCCGCCGTCTCGTGGCGGGCCCGGTTCGACCAGCCCGCGCAATCGGTCGATCAACGGGTCAAGGTGTCCGCCTGGCTGACCGCCTTCGCCGGCCGCGGCGGCGAGGTGCGGATCGGCAAGGTGACCCCGGAAGGGCTGGAGGAGTACGCCCGCGAATTCGAACTCGTGCTCGTCGCGGCCGGACGGGGACCACAGTTCGACGCCCTCTTCCCGCGTGACGACGCGCGTTCCCCGCATCGTGAGCCGCAGCGCACCATCGGGATCCTGTACCTCGTCTCCGGCCGGGACGAACCGCTGCCGGTGTATCCGGGGCTGACGTTCGGGCTCTCCCAGGCCGGTGAGCTGTTCGGGCTGCCGATCCAGTCCGTGCGCGGACCCGTCTTCGGCCTCGGGTTCTTCGGCGTCCCCGGCGGCCCGATGGACGTCTGGGACGGCGTCACCGGCGTCGACGAGCATTTCGCGCTCGCGATGACGTTGCTGCGCAAGCAGTTCCCGTGGGTCGAGGAGTCGCTGGCCGATGCCCGCCCCAGCGGGCCGCCGGACGTCCTGCGCGGCCGGGTCCTGCCGATCGTGCGTGACCCGGTCGGGACGCTGCCGTCGGGAGCGAAGGTCCTCGCGATGGGCGACGCCGCGGTGACGAACGACCCGATCGCCGGGCAGGGCGCGAACATGGCGGCGCACGCGGCCGCGGTCTACGAACGGCGCGTCCTCGACCACGGCGACCGCCCGTTCGACGAAGCGTTCCTGCGCGGGACTTTCGCCGAATACTGGGAAAAGGCCCAGCACGCGACCCGGCTGAGCAACGATCTGCTCGCTCCACCGCCGGATCACGTTCTGGCCACCCTGGAAGCCGCGCAGACGGCGCCCGAGGTGGCGCGCCGGTTCGCGAACATCTTCGCCGATCCCGTCGACTACGCCGGCTGGCTCACCGACGAGGACACCGCCCTGGCCTACCTGGCGTCGAACGGCGCGTGATCCGGGGCGCAGACGGTGCCGCGTGCCGGAAGGCGTCCGTGGGTCAGGTAGGCGTCGACGGCCGCGTCGACACAGGCGCTGCGGTTCAACGCGCCGTGCCCCCAGGCGTCCAGCGTCAGGAGCCGGGCGTTGCCGAGGATGCGTTCGGTGCGCTTCGCCCCGGCGTACGGCGTCTCCGGGTCACCCTTGCCGTTGGCCAGCAACAGGATCGGCGCGGTCGGCCGGTTCCACGGTCCCGTGTACCGCGCGGTGTCGGTGGCGGGCCAGAAGGCGCACGGCAGGGAAAGATACGTGTCGTACGAACCGAAACCGCGGCCTTCCCGGTCGGCCGCGCGGGCGGCGCGGGGCCAGGCGGCCGGGTCACGCGGATTCGCGGTGTCCGCGCAGATCGTCCCGCCGCCACCCATCGCGGAATCGAACGGTGTCGCGATGGCCTTCGCCGCGACAGGATTCGCCACGGACTGAAGGAATTCCGCCAATGCGGGCGAGTGTGCCTCGTCGGTCAGCGCGTGGTGGGTACGCCGGACGACCTCCTGATAGGTGACCGGCCCCGGTGAGGCCGCCAGCCGGTCGAGAAGCGCGTCGTACTTGGCCCGCAGATCCGTCCCCGGCTCGCGGAACGCGCACCGGACGTCGGCCGCGCACGTGTCGAGAAAGGCCCGCAGCGCGCGGTCGGCGTCCCGGAAACCGCCGAGCCTGGTGCTGAAGGGGACGTTCGCGTCCTCCGGACGGTGTCCGGTGGACCAGGCGATCGGATCGTCGACGGCGTCCAGCGCCAAGGTGCCGACCCGATGCGGGAACAGGTTGGCGTACACCTCGCCGACGTAGGTGCCGTAGGAAAGCCCGTAGTAGCGCAGGCGGGGCTCGCCGACGGCTTGGCGCAGCCTGTCCAGGTCCCTGGCGACGTTCGCGGTCGACAGGTGGTTCAGCAGCGGCCCGGCGTTGCGTCCGCAGGAGGCGGTGACCTCGCGGGCGTCGGCGAAATGCCGGGTCTCCTGCTCGGCGGTGATCGGGAAGGTGCCCAGGATCCGTTTGAGCGGCTCGGTTTCGGCGTCGGACGTGAAGCAGCGCACCGGCGTGCTGGCGCCGACACCGCGCGGGTCGAAGCCGACGATGTCGAACTGCCGGTGCAGGGACGGCGTCTGGAACCTGCTGAAGCGGCCCTGGTTCCCGGGGCCGCCGGGGTTGGTGAAGAGGGTGCCGCGTTTGTGCTTCTGGTCCGTCGCCGGGAGACGGCCGAGCGCGATGGTGATCCGCGGGCCGCCAGGGTCCTGATAGGACAACGGGACCTCGATCTCGGCGCAGTCGTAGCCCGGTGGCGATCCGGACGGACAGGCGCCCCAGTCGAGACCTCTCGGCGCGGCCGAAACCGCGGGCGTGATCGTGACGGCGGCGAGTGCGGTCAGAGTGAGCGCGGTAGCGATGCGGATTCTGGTCACCCGGCCAGCGTCCCGCCTCGCGGGTGCGCGATCCCTGGGGTGTGTACCCGGAAACATGGTGGGGTGAGCCCCTCCATGGTCAACATATAGCGCACCGGGGGGCTTGCGGCAAGACCCCGGTGGTACCGCAGAATCCTCGGCCGTAGCAAGAACAGGCCGAACAGGAGTGAAGATTTGACGGACGTCGACGTGATCATCGTGGGTGCCGGCCCGACCGGTCTGATGCTGGCCGCCGAGCTGCGGCTGGCCGGTGCGCGCCCGCTGGTCCTGGAACGGCGGCCGGAACAGGGGAAGACTCCGAAGGCCCATGGCCTCAGCGGGCAGATCCTGGACCTGCTGCGTTATCGCGGCCTGCTGGAGAAGGTGCGGGGACTCGTCACCGATCCCGTGCCGCCGCATCGTTTTCCGTTCGGTGGGGTGCACGTGGACCTCACCCGGTTCGAGGAGCCGCCGCTGAAGGCGCTGTCGGTGCGGCAGCAGTCGCTGGAGCGGCTGCTGGAGGAGCACGCCACGGAACTCGGCGCGGAAGTGCGTCGCGGGCACGAAGTCGCCGGGCTGCGCCAGGACGACGAGTCGGTGACCGCCGAGGTACGCGGTCCTGAGGGGACGTACGAGGTCACCGCCCCGTACCTGGTGGGTTGCGACGGCGGGCGCAGCCCCGTCCGGTCGATGGCGGGGATCGGCTTCCCCGGCACCACCTATCCCGAGGTGAACCGGATCGGGCAGGTCAAGGTCCCCGAGGGACTGACCATGCACGACAACGGCGACATCGAGACGCCGGAGCTGGGCCGGATCAAGGCGGGCTTCACGCGCACCGACTCCGGTGTGTTCGCGCTCGGATCGCTGACGCCGGGGATCGTGTTCATCCAGACCACGGAGGACGATCCCGGCGAGGTCGACGACGACGTGCCGATGACCCTGACCGAACTCGGGGACAGTATCCGCCGCGTGCTCGGCGGCGATGTCCCGCTGGGCGAACCGGTCCGGCTCTCGCGCTACCAGTTCTCCGCCCGCCAGGCCGAGCGCTACCGCGAAGGCCGGATCCTGCTGGCGGGCGACGCGGCCCACCTGCTGCCCTCCACCGGCACGGCGATCAACGTCGGCATGTCCGACTCGGTCAACCTCGCTTGGAAGCTGGCCGCCGAGATCCAGGGCAGGGCGCCGGAAGGGCTGCTGGACACCTATCACGCGGAACGGCACGCCGCCGGTGCGCGTGCGCTCCTGCAGTCCCGGGCGCAGGTCGCGTTGCGGCGCGGGCACGACGAAGCCGCAGAAGCGCTCCGCACCGTCTTCCAGGAACTACTGGACGACGAGTCGGCCGCGCGACGGCTGTCCGCCCACGTGGCCGGGACCGACACGCGCTACCCGATGCCGGGCTCCTCGCACGCGCTCACCGGCATGTTCGTCCCGGATTTCGCGCTGGAAACCGACGAGGGCGCGACCAGCGTCGCCGAACTGCTGCGGACGGCGCGGCCGGTGCTGCTCGACCTCGCGGGCAGGCCCGACCTGCGTGAGCTCGCGCGAGGACGCGCCGACGTCCACACCGCGAAGGCCGAGGACAGGCCCGCCGACGTCCTCCTGATCCGCCCGGACGGCTACGTCGCCTGGGCGGGCGACGACGCCGACGGCCTGCGTGAGGCCCTCGCCGCCTGGTTCGCGTGACGTCTCGTGAGTGGTGAGACGGCTCTGGCCTGAAGGTTCGGGCCCGGCCGCGGCCGTCGTTGCGAAAGCCACGTTCGCAACCTTCAACGTTGCGAAAGTGGCTTTCGCAACGTTGAAAGGTTGCGATCAGCTGGACGACACCATCCAGGCACGGGTGCCGTCCCACCGGTCACGCGAAACCGCCCCGGCCGTGGATGTCCCTTACCACTCACGAGGTCGTCAGCGGTTGATGACCTCCGAGCCGTAGCGCTTCAGGGTCTCCTCGCGCTGGTCGTGCATCAGGTACAGCGAGAACTGGTCGACACCGAGCGAAGCCAGCTCCTCCAGCCGCTCGACGTGCGCCGACGACGGCCCGAGCAGGCAGAACCGGTCCACGATCTCGTCCGGGACGAAGTCGGTCGACGGATTCCCCGCCCGCCCGTGGTGCGAGTAGTCGTAGCCCTGCCGCTCACGGATGTAGTCGGTCAGCTCGTGCGGCACCGGCCCGGAATCGCCGTACCGCGCCACGAGATCCGCGACGTGGTTGCCGACCATCCCGCCGAACCAGCGCAACTGCTCCCGCTGATGCGCCAGATCGTCGCCGACGTACGCCGGGGCCGCGAGGCAGATCGTGATCCCGGCCGGGTCCCGCCCCGCAGCGCGAGCCGCCTCGCGGACGGAACCGATGGTCCACCGGGCGATCGCGGGATCCGCGCATTGAAGGATGAAGCCGTCGGCGTGTTCGCCGACGGTCTTCAGCGCCTTCGGCCCGTATCCCGCCATCCACATCTCAAGCCTGCCGTTGCGGATCCACGGGATCTGCACCGGCTTGTCCCGCAACAGGACTTCGCGTCCTTCGGCCAGCTCCTTGACCACGTGCATGCACTCGCGCACGGTGGCCAAAGTGGACGGTGGCATGCCGACCACCCGGTGCGCCGAGTCGCCGCGGCCGATCCCGCAGACCGTCCGGTTGCCGTACATGTCGTTGAGCGTGGCGAAGGTCGACGCCATCACCGACCAGTCCCGGGTGGCCGGGCTGGTCACCATCGGGCCCACGATCATCGACGACGTCGCCGCGAGGATCTGCGAGTAGATGACGAACGGTTCTTGCCACAGCACGCACGAATCGAACGTCCAGCCGTAACGGAACCCCTGGTCCTCGGCGGCCTTCATCAGCCGCACCAGGTCGCGCGCGGGCGGATCGGTCTGGAGAACTATTCCGAAATCCATGGCCACCGCCTCAGTTCAGGTACTGGTTCAGGTCGCGCGAGAGGAATTTCCCGTGCGTCGTACTGCCCGAGAAACCGGACGGTGACACCACCACACGCCCGCGCGAGAGCACCGTGTCGACCTTGCCGGTGATCTCCATGCCCTCGTAGGCCGAGTAGTCCACGTTCATGTGGTGCGTCTCGACCGACAAGGTCTGCTTCGCGGCCGGGTCGTAGACGACGATGTCCGCGTCCGAACCCGCCGCGATCACCCCCTTGCGCGGGTACAGCCCGAACATGCGCGCCGGGGTGGTCGAGCAGGTCTCGACCCAGCGTCCGAGCGTGAGCTCGCCCGCCACGACCCCTTGGTGCAGCAGGTCCATCCGGTGCTCGACGCCGGGGATCCCGTTGGGGATCGCACGGAAGTCGCCGCGGCCGAGTTCCTTCTGGTCCTTGAAACAGAAGGGACAGTGATCCGTCGACACCACCGAGAGATCGTTGGTCCGCAGACCCCGCCACAGATCCGCCTGATGCGACTTCTCGCGCAGCGGGGGAGAGGCGACGTACTTCGAGCCTTCGAAATCGGGCTTCGCCAAGTCCTCGATGGACAGATAGAGATACTGGGGACACGTCTCCGCGAAGACGTTCTGTCCGTCGTTTCGCGCTTCCGCGACCGCCGCCAGCGCCTGCGACGCCGAGAGATGCACGATGTACAGCGGCGCCCCGGTCACCTTGGCGAGCTGGATCGCGCGCGAGGTCGCCTCGCCCTCCAGCTCCGGCGGCCGGGTGAGACCGTGCTGTACCGGATCGATCTTCCCGGCGGCGAACGCCTGCGCGGCCAGTTGGTCGATCGCGATGCCGTTCTCCGCGTGCATCATGATCGTGGCGCCGATCTCGCGCGCCTTCTGCATGGCCAGCAGGATCTCGCCGTCCGTGGAGTAGAAGACCCCCGGATAGGCCATGAACATCTTGAAGCTGCCGACGCCGCCGTCGACACAGGCCTGCATCTCCTTCAACGACGAGTCGTTGACGTCGGAGACGATCATGTGGAAGCCGTAGTCGATGGCGCAGTTGCCGTCGGCCTTCTCGTGCCATTTGTCCATGGTGGACAGCAGGGAGGTGCCCTTGGCCTGGACGGCGAAGTCGATGATCGTGGTCGTCCCGCCCCACGCCGCCGCCGTCGTTCCGGTGCCGAAGGTGTCGACGGAATGCGTTCCGCCGAACGGCATCTCCATATGGGTGTGCGCGTCGATCCCGCCGGGCAGCACGTACTTCCCGGTGGCGTCGATCACCGAGTCGGCGAGCCCGAGCGTTCCGGGTGCGCCGACCGCCGAGATCGTCTCGCCGTCGACGAGGACGTCCGCCGCCGAAGCGCCCATCGTGGACAGCACCTGCCCGCCGCTGATGAGGGTGGTCATCACGCCTCCGCGAGGGGTCCGTAGCTGTCGGGGCGCCGGTCCCGGTAGAAGGCCCACAGATCCCGTACCTCGGCGAGCTTGGCCATGTCGAGATCGCGGACGACGATCTCCTCCTCGGTGTCGGACGCCGCTTCGCCGACGAGCTGGCCGCGCGGGTCGGCGAAATACGACTGGCCGTAGAAGTCGTTGTCGCCCAAGGGTTCCACGCCGACACGGTTGATCGTGCCGACGTAGTACTCGTTCGCGACGGCGGCCGCGGGCTGCTCCAGCCGCCACAGGTACTCCGAAAGGCCCCGGCTGGTCGCCGACGGGTTGAACACGATCTTCGCCCCGGCCAGGCCCAGCGCGCGCCAGCCCTCCGGGAAATGCCGCTCGTAACAGATGTAGACGCCGATGCGGCCGACGGCGGTGTCGAACACCGGGTAGCCCATGTTTCCGGGCCGGAAGTAGAACTTCTCCCAGAAACCCTTCACCTGCGGGATGTGGTTCTTGCGGTGCTTGCCGAGGTAGGTGCCGTCCGCGTCGATCACCGCGGCCGTGTTGTAGTACACGCCGGGCTGCTCGACCTCGTACATCGGGACGACCAGCACGACGCCGTGGCGTTCGGCGACCTCCTGCATGAGCTTCGTCGTCGGCCCGTCGGGGATGCCTTCGGTGTAGGAGTAGTAGTCGGTGTCCTGCACCTGGCAGAAGTACGGGCCGTAGAACAACTCCTGCAGGCAGACCACCTGCGCGCCCTGCGAAGCGGCCTTGCCGATGGCTTCGACCGCGTTCGCGATCATGGACTCCTTGTCACCCGTCCACCGCTGCTGGATCAATCCGGCTCGGACCACGTCGCTCACTTGCATCCTCCTCGATATCGGTGGTGCGCTTGCGTTCGGGCAGGGACAGCAGCAGGTAGACGACGAAGGCGCCCGCCAGGCCGACGACCCAGTTGTAGTCGTAGAGGGGTTTCAGGAACGGGATCAGCCCGTCGGCGGGGAACGGCCCGCCGTACGCGCCGCCGACCGCGAGCACGGCGCCGACCAGCGTCGCGACGAGCGCGCGCCAGTTCCAGCCGCCGTTGAACCAGTAGACGCCGCGTTCGGTGTACAGATCCCGCAGGCGCAGCTTGGTGCGGTAGACGACCCAGTAGCCGGCGACCATCACCCCGGCGACGGCGCCGAGCAGGCCGCCGTAGAAGCCGAGCCACGCGAAGATGTAGATGTTCGGGTCGGAGTAGAGCCGCCACGGCTGGATGACGATGCCGATGATGCCGGTGATCAGCCCGCCGACCGCGAAGGTGATCTTCTTCGGGAAGGCGTTGGAGAAGTCGTAGGACGGGCTGACCACGTTGGCCGCGAGGTTCGCCGACACGGTCGCCAGTACCAGCGCGACCAGCGCGACCACCACGACGACCGGGGAATCGAACCGGTCGGCCAGTTTCGCCGGGTCCCAGATCTGCTCGCCGTAGAGGACGCTGCCGCCCGAGGTGGTCAGGATGGCGACGATCGCGATGAACGTCATCGTGGTCGGCAGCCCGAGGATCTGACCGCGGACCTGCTTGCCCTGGCTGCCGCCGAAGCGGGTGAAGTCCGGCATGTTCAGCGAGAGCGTCGACCAGAACGCGATCATCGCCATCAGCGCCGGGGCGAAGACCTTCCAGAAGTCCGGCCCCCAGCCGAGTTTCCCGGGTTCGGACAGGATCGGCCCGAGCCCGCCCGCCTTGACCAGCACGTAGCCCAGCAGGATCAGGAAGCCGACCGAGACCAGCGGGGCCGTCCAGTTCTCGAACCGGCGGACCGCCTCCATGCCGCGCCAGATGATGAGCATCTGGAACAGCCAGAAGAGGCCGAACGAAAGCCACAGTGTCCAGTGCTGGCCGAGGACGACGGCGGAGTCCTTCCAGCCGGAACCGGCGAGCCGTCCGACGATGATGTAGATCGCCTCGCCGCCGACCCAGGTCTGGATGCCGAACCAGCCGCACGCGATGAACGCCCGCAGCAACGCCGCGAGGTTCGCGCCGCGCATCCCGAAGAAGGCGCGGGCGAACACCGGGAACGGGATGCCGTACTTCGTCCCGGCGTGGCTGTTGAGCAACATCGGGATCAGCACGATCAGGTTGCCGATGGTGATGGTGAGCAGCGCCTGCACCCAGTCCATGCCGAGCGCGATCAGCGAGGCCGCGAGCGCGTAGGACGGGATGTTGTGCGCCATGCCCATCCACAGCGCGAAGTAGGTGTACGTGGTCCAGGTCCGTTTTTCGACCGGGACCGGGGCGAGTTCTTCGTTGTAGAAGCGGCTGTCCTTCAAGGACTCGACCTCGCCGAGTTCCACCCGGCCATCAGGATGCACGTGCTGCGTACCGCGTGCCGTCGGCTCCATTGCGGAATCGTGCTCGCCCGCGCCGCGCGGGTGGGACTGGCAGACTGTTCACTGTTGATGGCGTCGGAGCGCAGACTGTCGATTGCATTCGCCGGCTCCTGGTGCATGACCTGCGTCACACACACGGTCGTAGTAACCCGGCAAACCGGCCGAAACATCTCCACAGGATCTCCACAGCTCACCCGGATGGTCTCCACGGCCGGTGCTTACAGTCATCCCCATGGAACTGGGTGGACGCCGGGTGCTGGTCGTCGAGGACGACGTGACCATCGCGGAGAGCATCGCCGCGCGGCTGCGGGCCGAGGGATTCACCGTCGACCTGGCGCACGACGGGCCGTCCGGCGTCGAGACCGACGCCGAGCGCGAGCCGGACCTGGTGGTGCTCGACGTGATGCTGCCGGGGTTCGACGGGCTGGAGGTCTGCCGCCGGATCCAGGCCCGCCGCCCGGTCCCGGTGCTGATGCTGACCGCCCGGTCGGACGAGACGGACATGCTGATCGGCCTCGGCGTCGGCGCGGACGACTACCTCACCAAACCGTTCTCCATGCGGGTGCTGTCGGCACGGGTGCACGCGCTGCTGCGCCGGGTCGAACGCTCGGCCAGGACCGACGTGAGCGACGCCGGCACGAAGATCGTCCTCGGTGACCTCGAAATCGACGTCGACCAGCGGCGGGTGACGCGCGCGGGAACCCAGGCCCAGCTGACGCCGATCGAGTTCGACCTCCTCGTCCACTTCGCGAAACGCCCGAGGGCGGTGCAGCCGAGGGAACGGCTGCTCAGCGAGGTCTGGGACTGGGACGTCGCGGGCACCGGGTCGGGCACCCGCGCGGTCGACAGCCACATCAAGGCGCTGCGCCGCAAACTGGGCGCCGACCTCATCCGCACCGTGCACGGCGTCGGCTACGCCCTGGAGGTGGGATCGTGAAGCTCCGCCCGCTGCTCGGCCGCGTGGTCGACGCGCTCCCGAGACCGCTCGACCCGGTCCGCTCCATCAAGCTCAAGCTCGCGATCCTGCTGGTCTCCTCGGGCGGGATCGCGTTCGCCTTCTTCAACTGGCAGATCGGCTGGCTGCCGCCGCGGACCACGATCGCCGCGATGGTGCTCGCCGTGGTGACCTCGCAGATCCTGGCGCACGGGATGACCAGGCCGCTGCGTGAGATGACCGCCGCCGCCCGCGCGATGGCCAAGGGCGACTACACCCGGCGGGTCCGGGCCACCGCCCGCGACGAGGTCGGGGAGCTGTCGCACGCCTTCAACCAGATGGCCGCCGACCTGGACGCCTCGGACCAGCGACGCCGCGAGCTGATCGCGAACGTCTCCCACGAGCTCCGCACGCCGATCACCGCGCTGAACGGGGTGCTGGAGAACCTCGTCGACGGCGTCGCCGAACCCGATCCGGCGACGCTGAAGACCGCGCTGCAGCAGACCGAGCGGCTCGGCAGGCTCGTCTCGGAACTGCTCGATCTCTCGCGGATCGACGCGGGTGCGTTCCCCTTGCAGCTGGAGGAGTTCGATCTCGAACTGCTGCTGGAGGAGGTCGCCACCGAAGCGGGCGTCACCGGTCGCGGCGCGCGCTTCTCCGTCGACGTCCAGCCGCCCGGAGCGACCGCCGTCGCCGACCGCGGGCGGCTCTACCAGGTCGTGGTCAACCTGCTCGACAACGCCGTCCGGCACGGACCCGCCGGGGGAGAGGTCCGGGTGCGGGCGGAGGCCCGCGAGGCCGACGTCGTCATCGAGGTCGAGGACGAAGGCCCCGGGATCCCGCCGGGGGAGCGGGACAGCGTGTTCGAGCGGTTCACCCGCGGTGAGCGGGCCGGTGGCGGGGGCACCGGTCTCGGGCTCGCGATCGCGCGGTGGGTGGTGGACCTGCACGACGGCAGCATCGCCGTCGTCACCCCCGAAGGACGGCCGGGCTGTGTCATCCGCGTCGTGATTCCCGTTCCGTAGGGGCTGAAGGGGACTTTCCCCGCATGCGATGGGGCGAAAGCGTCCTTCACCGCATGACATGAGGCGAGGGGGCCTTTCAGCCCTCCTTCGACTCACGATATGTGCTTTCGCAAACTGGAGGATTCGATGAGCGAAGAGCAAGAGGAGAAGCAGGCGCACGCGTCGCCGCCTTCGGCGACGACCACCCTGCCGCCCGCGCCGCCGGTGCCGGTGCCGGTACTGATGCGGCCCCGCGTGCCGCCCAAATCGGCGATCGTCCCGCTGCCCGGCTCCGTCCTGCCGGCGGCGGCGGCGGCCGGGCTGATCGCCGCCTTCGCCATGCCGGACCGGCCCGGAGCCGGGTGGTTCGTGGCCGGGCTCGCCTTCGCGGCGGCCGTCTACTTCGCCGACAGGCGCGCCCGCGGCGACGCCGAACCACACTTCCGCCTGGTCAACGCGCTGTGGGCGGCGGCCGCGCTCGGCTTGCTCGCGGTCGGCATGTTCCGTGCGTCGGTGTGGCTGAACGTGCTGTGCGTGCTGGCGGCCCTCGTCGCGGGATCCCTCGCTGTGGTCGGGAAACGCACCGTGAACACGATCGTCTACGACGTCTTCGCGGTCCCCATCGAAGCGCTGCTTTCGATCCCGTGGGTCGGGCGCGGGCTCACGAAGCTCGGCAAGAAACAGGAAGGCCGGACACGGCCGAGGTTCCTCGTGCCCGTGCTGGCGAGCGCCATGCTGCTGGTGGTGTTCGTCCCGCTGCTGCGTGGCGCGGACGCCGCGTTCGCGAGCGTCGTCGACGCGGTGATCCCCGAACTGAACCCGGGAACGTTCGTGCGCTGGGGTTTCCTGTTCGTGGTGGCCGCGTTCGCCGTCACCGGGGCGTGCTACCTGCTGGCGGCGCCCCCGCTGCCCGCCGCCGACGACGCACCGCGCAAACGGCTCGCGCACCGGCTCGAATGGACGTTGCCGCTGGGCGTGCTGGTACTGCTGTTCACGAGTTTCGTCGTGGTCCGCCTGGTCGTGTTGTTCGGCGGCACCGAATACCTGCTGGCCACGAGCGGGCTGACCGCCGCCGAATACGCCAGGAGCGGGTTCTGGCAGTTGTCCGCGATCACCGTGCTGACCCTGCTGCTCGTCGCCGCCGCGTTGCGCTGGGCACCGAAGTCCACGATGGCCGACCGCGTCTGGCAGCGAGCGCTGCTCGGCGCGTTGAGCGGGCTCAGCCTGGTGCTCGTCGCCTCGGCGTTGAGTCGCATGTGGACATACCAGCAGGCGTACGGGTTCACCGTGCTGCGGCTGCTGGTCGAGGTCTGCGAACTCTGGATCGGCCTGATCTTCGTGCTGGTGCTCGTCTCCCTGATCCCGTTGCGGCCGGCCTGGCTGCCACGCGCGGCCGTCGGCGCCGCCGTCGCGGCGCTGCTCGGGCTGGCCGTCCTCGATCCGGAACGGTTCATCGCCGACCGCAACATCGACCGGCTGGCGCACGGGAAGATGCTCGACATCCACTATCTGTCCCGGTTTTCCACCGACGTCGTGCCGTCGGCGGACCGGCTTCCGGAGCCGCTGCGGTCCTGCGTGGTCGGACCGGTCGTGCGGGGAATTTCGGAAGATGATTGGCGCGATTGGAACCTGAGCCGGTCCCTCGCGCGTCAGACCCCTGTCGCCGCGGAGGGCGGGACCGGGTGCCGGTACCCGGTCCGTCCTTGAGTCGTGACGCCACGGCCTTGATCGCCCTCGTGGGGGTGAGGGCGATCAAGGCCGAGGTGATCGGTTCCGCCGGGTCATCGAGGGGGAGACCCGGTGGGGTACGTCGGGGCCACGACGGCCTCTCGGGGCGGAAGTCCTTCGTGGCAAGGATTTGTGGCAGACGAGCGCTGGTGTCCGTTCCCCGGCCCGGGGATGTCGCGAAAGCCACTTTCGGGACATCTGACGTCCTGAAAGTGGCTTTCGCGACTCCCGCCGGGGCTTCCGGTCAGAAGGTGAAGACGCCGGCCGACTCGGCGTCGGCGACGCAGCGGTTGGCGTACGAGGTCCGGTAGGTGACCGGCTCGCCGCGCCACTTGCCGACCGCGGAGACGTCCACCGGCGAGTACTCCAGGGTGCAGGCCCGCGGTTCCGGACGGAGCCTGTCGAACTCTCCGTCCACTTCGGACAGTTTGGCGCAGGCGTTCCCGCGCGCGGGGTGGGAACCCCCGGTGGGCCCGCAGGTGAGCGAGACGGTGCCGACCCGGCCTCTGGTGTCGTGGCTGGTCAGCTGAAACGTGGATTCGGCGGGTTGCGCGGGGGCCATGCAGGCCAGCGCGAGCACGCAGGCGCCGATCGGTTCGAAGAAAGCCATATCAACCCTATCGGCTGACGTGACCCGGTCACTGTGTTCCACGCTCGGGTGAGATTTGCTCACTCGGACGTGTGGTCGTCCGCTTTTCGAATGTCGTGCGCGAGCAAAGCGACATAAAGCGAGAGCATCGACTCCGGATCTTCGAGCCGTACCCCGAGGACCTGCTCGATCCTGGCCAGCTGCTGGTAGTAGGCGGTGCGGGAAGTGTGCGCGGCGGCGGCCGCCGCGGACTTGTTGCCACCGTGCTCGCAGTAATGCCTCAACGCCTGGACGAGTCTGCTGCCCTGTGCGGCGTCCCGGCTCAGCAGCGGGCCGAGCTCCCGTGCGGCGAACGCGGTGATCCGCTCGTCACCCGCCAGCAGCTGCAGCAGTCCGCGCAACCGGACGTCGTCGAGCCGGTGGACCACCCGTTCGACGTTCTCGGCGAGCGCCGCGGCGGCCACCTGCGCGGCTTCGACGAGCGTCCGGCGCGCGTCGGCGGGCCCGCCGCCCGTGGTCCCGACCGCGACCACGGCCGGAGCGCCGGCGCGGGCTTCGTGGACGTCGTTCGCCAGCCGCCGCAGGACCGCGTCGACCCCGGCCTCGGGCGAGAGCGCGATCAGCGCGCGCACCTGGGTGTCGTCGGTGGCCACCAGCGCGGACACCTTGGCGTGCCGCGCGGCGAGCACGGTCGCTTCGGCGAGTTCCCGCAGCAGCACCGGAGTGGATTGCGCGGTCTTGGCGGTCACGGTGATCCGGGGCCGCACGGCGACCCCGACGAGCAGCCGTCCCGTCAGCGGGACACCCAGCGCGGAGGCCCGCGCGGTCAGTTCGGCGGGCGGCACCGGGTTCGCCAGCAATGCGGTCAGGATCGCGCGGTGCGCCTGCCGTTCGAGGGAGTCGGTGTCCTTGGCGACCAGCCGGTGCACCGCGAGCGCGGACGCGGCGCGTTCGGCGACCACGACGTGCCGGTGCGGCGGCGGTTCCCCGCAGACGACGACCAGCCGTCCCCAGTCGTGCCCGCGCGCGCCGACCACGGTGATCAGCCAGCCCGCGCCCGGGTGGTAACCGGTCCGCTCGCCGACCTGCACCGGCCGCGACCGGGACGGCCAGCCGGGCAGCAGTTCGCCGGGGTCGGCTCCCGCCGTGTCGTAGGCGAGGACCTCGTGCGACAGCGTCTCCAGCACGACCGGATGCTCGGTGAGCCGGGCGACCTCGCGCAGGATGTCCCCCGGCTCGGCGCCGGCGACGGTCAGCGCGGTGAAGGTCTCGTGGACCCGCTCCGCCGCGCGGAGTTCGTCGACCTGGGCATCGACGATCAGCCCGTTCACCGCCTCGGTGACCGACACGAAACGCGTCTCGCGCGAAAGGGTGATCAGCGGGACACCGTGCCGGTCCGCGGCGTCGACCAGCGCCGGCGGCAGCTTCTCGCTCCAATGGCGGACCAGTTCGACCACGATCCCGGCGACCCCGACGCCCGCCAGGTCCGCGACGTAGCGGGCCAGCGCGGCGCCGTCGTCGGGCAGCGCGACCCCGGTGGTGAGCACGAGTTCCCCGCCCCGCAGCAACGGGGCGATGTCCGCGACCTCGGCGACGTGCGCCCAGCGGACCGGCGCGTCCAGCCCCGCCGCCCCCGCCACCACGTGGGGTCTGCCCTGGCGCAGCACCGGCAGCGCGAGCACCTCGGCGACGGTCGGGTACATCGGCCTCCCACCCGGTTCGGCAACGCTGGAGACAGACTGTACGGCCGGGACCGGGAGTCCGTACACGTTGCCGATGGCGTCGGTGTGGCGCGCGCGCCCAGACTCGACCGGGAGCAGGCACCGGCGATCAGGAGGGCGGAACCCGTGACCGACCGCATCACCCATTGGATAGACGGCAAACCGTGCGAGGGCGTGAGCGAACGATCCGGGGACGTGTTCGATCCGGCCACCGGCCAGGTGAGGGCGAAGGTCGCCTTCGCCGCGCAGGACGACGTCGACGCCGCCGTCGCGGCCGCGTCCCGGGCGCTGCCGGGCTGGCGCGGGACGTCGCTGGCCGGGCGGACGCGGGTGCTGTTCGCCTTCCGTGAGCTGCTTTCGGCGCGGCGTCACGAGCTGGCGAAGATCGTCACGAGCGAGCACGGCAAGGTCGAATCCGACGCGGCGGGCGAAGTCGCGCGCGCGATCGAGAACGTCGAGTACGCCTGCGGTGCCGCGCAGATGCTCAAGGGCGGGTTCAGCGAGAACGCCTCGACCGGCGTCGACGTGTACTCGATCTCGCAGCCGTTGGGCGTGGTCGGGGTGATCTCGCCGTTCAACTTCCCGGCGATGGTCCCGCTGTGGTTCGTGCCGAACGCGCTCGCCTGCGGCAACACCGTGGTGCTCAAGCCGAGCGAGAAGGACCCGTCCGCGGCCGTGTTCATCGCCGAACTGTTCGCCGAAGCGGGCCTGCCCGACGGCGTCCTCAACGTCCTGCACGGCGACAAGGTGGCCGTCGACGGGTTGCTGGAACACCGCGACGTCAAGGCGATCTCGTTCGTCGGCTCGACGCCGATCGCGAAGTACGTCTACGAAACCGGGACCAGGCACGGGAAACGCGTGCAGGCGCTCGGCGGCGCGAAGAACCACATGGTCGTCCTCCCGGACGCCGACCTCGACCTCGCCGCCGACGCGGCCGTCTCGGCGGGCTTCGGCTCGGCGGGGGAGCGGTGCATGGCGGTGTCGGTCGTGGTCGCGGTCGACCCGGTCGGCGACGAACTGGTCGCGAAGATCGCCGAGCGGATCACGCGGCTGCGCGTCGGCGACGGCATGCGGCCCACCTCGGAGATGGGGCCGCTCGTCACCGCCGCCCATCACGAACGCGTCGAGTCCTATGTCGGCGCCGGGGTCGAGGCGGGCGCCCGGCTCGTCGTCGACGGCCGCGGCGTCGAGGTCGACGGCGAGGACGGCGGGTTCTGGCTCGGCCCGACGCTGTTCGACCACGTCACGCCGGAGATGTCGATCTACACCGACGAGATCTTCGGGCCGGTGCTCGCGGTCGCGCGGGCCGAGGGGTACGACGCGGCGCTGGAGCTGATCAACGGCAACCCCTACGGCAACGGCACCGCGATCTTCACCAACGACGGGCGGGCCGCGCGGCGATTCCAGAACGAGGTCGAGGTCGGGATGGTCGGCGTGAACGTGCCGATCCCGGTGCCGGTCGGCTACTACTCGTTCGGCGGGTGGAAGGACTCGCTGTTCGGGGACAGCCACGCGTACGGGCCGGAAGGGTTCCACTTCTTCACGCGGACGAAGGTCGTCACGTCGCGGTGGCCGGATCCCTCGCAGGGCGGGGTGAACCTCGGGTTCCCGCGCAACAGCTGACGACAACGCCTCGTGAGTGGCTAGGACGGTTAGAACCGTCCTAGCCACTCACGAGACGCGCCCCTCCTTGCCATCGCTGCCCTTGCTCGGATCCGCAGTACGTGAAGGCCCCCTTCATTGCGCTAGACGCAGTGAAGGGGGCCTTCACGTACTTTTGCTGTGACTCGCAGTCAGCAGGTACCTAAAGTAGCCTCGGTCCAGAACCGTCCTTACCGCTGAAGGGCGGGTCAGAACCGGCCGCAGTTGCCGCTGCCGGCCTGCCCGTTGAACGCGGCCTTCAGCCACTCGGTGGCATCGGTGGACGCGGTCGGCATACCCAGCGCGTGGGACAGGAACGGCGTGAAGGTCGGCAGCTCCTTCCACTGCACGTTGGCGCCCTTGCCGCACCAGTCCTTCGCCATCTGCTTGCCGACGGCGGCCGGGATGACGTCGTCCAGCGGGCTGTGTTCGACCATGACCGGCATCGTGGGCTTGATCGTGCCGATCCGGTTCTCCGCCACGATCGCGTCGAACGGCGGCTGGGAAAGGTAGGCGGAGACCGGCTTGCCCTCCTTCGTCAGCGAGCTGGTCTGCTTGTACATGAACTGGAAGACCGCGTTCAGGGTGCAGGTCTGCCGGGCCTTCAGGAACAGATCGGCCCCGGCCGGGTTGGCCAGGTCCATCAGCCTGGCCTCGGGGTAGGCCTGGTTGATGCCGATCAGCGCGTAGCCGAGGAACCCGGCGTACATCCCGCCGTCGAGCGACTTCGACAGCACGGCCTTGTCCGCGGGCGGCGCGCCGGAGTAGACGCCCTTGATGTCCAGTTCGGGCGCGTAGGTGGGGGCCAGCTCGGCGGCGGCCGCGGCGGCACTGCCGCCCTCGGAGTAGCCGGCGATCCCGACCGGGCCTCCGGTGGGCAGTCCCGTTCCCGGCAGCCGCTGCGCGGCGCGGACGACGTCGAGCACGGTGTGCGCCTCGGACAGCCGGACGACGTACGGGTGGTCACCACTGCCCTCCACCCACGGTCCGATGTAGTCGGTCTGCGCCACGGCGAACCCGGCGCCCAGCAACGCGTTGACGAATCCGCCCTGGAAACCGGAGATCAGGTCCGAGGAGCCCTCTCCCGCGAGGGTTTTCGAGGGAGCGCAGTCCGGACCCATGCCGAAGGTGAAAGGCGCGTAGGCCACGATCGGCCGTTCGCCGGGACCGGTCCACGGCTTGTCCGGCACCAGGACGGTGCCGCTCACCGCGACCTGCTTGTTCTTGTTGTCCCGGGACAGATATTGGATCCGGGTCGCCTTGGCGCCGTTGTAGGTCGAGGGCTGCGACTTGACCACGTCACCGTTTTCGCCGGCGGGAAGTGGTGACGAGGAGGTGTACACCGAATTCGTGTCCGCGCCCGCGACCGCCGTTCCCGAGGCGACCAGGGTCGCGGTCATGACGGCGATGAAAGCATGGCGGAGGAAAGAAGTCATCACTGCGCTCCACGCTGAGTCGGATTGTGCGGCCGGTGGATCAATGCCTCGATGGAAGCGTTTTCGTGCTCGCGTGGTCAATCGTGAAAAATTGTTTTGTCACGGCCGGAAGGGCGGCGGAACAGAATTCGCTCATGCCGGTCATGGCTTTCCATCCGATCGCCGGGAATCGCCGGAGCGAGCGCCCATTCCGGTTAGCATCGCCGTCATGTCGGAACCGAAGCGGTCGGCGATGCGGGTGGCCGATTCCGATCGCGAAAACGTCGCGCGAGTGTTGTACGAAGCCATGGGGGCCGGACGGATCACCGCCGGTGAACTGGAAACGAGGCTGGACGCCGTCTACGCGGCCAAGACCTTCGCGGAATTCGAGCCCGTGGTCGCCGATCTCGCTTCCGGGGGCGCGCTCGCCCTGTCCCACCCCGGAGACGGCGAGCAAGGTGGACGGCGTTCGTTCGCCGTCATGTCCGCCACCACGCGGCGGTTCGACGGGCCGCTGCCGCCGCGCCACGTCACGCGCGCGTTCTGGGGCAGCGTGCGCCTCGATCTGCGGCACGCCCGGATCGCCGGCGGATCCTGCGCGATCAGGGCGGTGGCGGTCATGGGCGGCGTCACGATCGTCGTGCCGGAGGACTTCGCCCTCGACGTCCGGGGAGCCGGCCTGATGGGCGGATTCGGCACCGGCCGCGGGACGGGGCGACGGCGCCCGGCGCCAGGCGCGCCGGTGCTGCGCGTCACGGGTTTCGCCTGGTGGGGGTCGGTGAAAGTGATCCGGAAGCCCGCGGAGGCGCTGCGCCGCTCCTCGCGCGGGCGCGGCTGACGGCCGCAAAGAAGTCCGGTGGCTCGCCGGGCACTCCACCTTCCGTAAACTCGTTGTGAGGACGAGCCGAGGGAGGTGCGGGTGGCCAACGCGGAAGAACGCCGATTCGAAGTGCTGCGCGCGATCGTCGCCGATTACGTCTCCAACCAGGAGCCCGTCGGGTCCAAGGCGATCGTCGACAGACACAACCTCGGGGTGTCCAGCGCCACGGTGCGCAACGACATGGCGGCGCTGGAGGAAGAGGGCTACATCACACAGCCCCACACCAGCGCGGGCCGGATCCCCACCGACAAGGGCTACCGCCTGTTCGTCGACCGGATCGCCGAGGTCAAACCGCTCAGCGCGGCCGAACGCCGGGCCATCACGGCCTTCCTCGACAGCGGCACCGACGTCGACGACGTCCTGCGCCGGTCGGTCCGGCTGCTCGCGCAGCTGACCAGGCAGGTCGCGGTCATCCAGTACCCGATGATGACCAACTCCGCCGTCCGCCACCTCGAAGTGGTGCCGCTCACCCCCGCGCGGCTGATGCTGGTGCTGATCACCGATTCCGGCCGCGTCGACCAGCGCACCGTCGACCTCGGGGACGTCATCACCGAAGAGAACGTCGGCAGGCTGCGCACGGTGCTCAACGGGGCACTGGCGGGCCGTCGGCTCGCCGACGCCGCGGCGTCGGTCGCCGAACTGCCCGAGAAGTCGCCGGGCGACCTGCGCGACAGCCTCACCCGCGTCTGTACCGTGCTGGTGGAATCGCTGGTCGAGCACCCCGAGGAGCGGCTGGTGCTCGGCGGCACGGCCAACCTCACCCGCAACGTCTCGGACTTCCCCGGATCGCTGCGGCAGGTGCTGGAGGCGCTTGAGGAGCAGGTCATCGTGCTCAAGCTGCTGGCGGCCGCCCGCAACCCCGGTGCGATCAGCGTGCGCATCGGTGAGGAAAATGAGGACGAGCAGATGCGCAGCACCTCGGTGGTGTCCATCGGCTACGGGATGGACGACATGCTGCTGGGCGGCATGGGCGTCGTCGGGCCGACCAGGATGGACTACCCGAACACCATCGCCGCGGTGCGCGCGGTGGCGAACTACGTGGGGCAGATCCTCTCCGGCCGCTGAACGCGGCGTTGAGGTCGAAGTCAGAAGGAGAAGGCGAAGACGGTGGCGAGGGACTATTACGGCATTCTCGGGGTTGCGAAGAACGCGACGGATCAGGAGATCAAGCGCGCGTACCGCAAGCTGGCCCGTGAACTGCACCCCGACGTCAACCCGTCGGAAGACGCTCAGCACCGCTTCGGTGAGGTGACCACCGCGTACGAGGTGCTGTCCGACCCGCAGAAGCGCAAGGTCGTCGACCTCGGCGGCGACCCGATGGACGGCGGCGCCCGCGGCGGCGGCGGAGACCCGTTCTCCGGCTTCGGCGGCCTCGGCGACATCATGGACGCCTTCTTCGGCGCCGCCGGCGGTGGTGGCGGCCGCGGCCGTGGCCCGCGCAGCCGCGTGCAGCCCGGCTCCGACGCGCTCATCCGCCTCGGCCTCACCCTCGAGGAATGCGCCACCGGCGTCGACCGCGAGATCACCGTCGACACCGCCATCGTCTGCGACCTGTGCCGCGGCGCCGGCGCGGCCGAAGGCACCGGCACCAAGACCTGTGACACCTGTGGCGGCGCGGGCGAGGTCCAGTCCGTGCAGCGGTCCTTCCTCGGCCAGGTCGTCACGGCCCGCCCCTGCCCGGTCTGCCGCGGCTTCGGCGAGGTCATCCCCGACCCGTGCCGCCAGTGCGGCGGCGACGGCCGGGTGCGTGCCCGCCGCAACGTCACCGCCAAGATCCCGCCGGGCGTCGGCGACGGCATGCGCATCCGCCTCTCCGGCCAGGGCGAGGTCGGCCCCGGCGGCGGCCCCGCCGGAGACCTGTACGTCGAGATCGACGAGGCACCGCACGAGGTGTTCGTCCGGCAGGGCAACGACCTGCACTGCAACTTCCGCATCCCGATGACCACCGCCGCCCTCGGCGCCACGGTGCCCATCGAGACGCTCGTCGACGGCGACTACGAACTCGACATCGAGCCGGGCACCCAGCCCGCCACCGAACTCGTGCTCACCGCCAAGGGCATGCCCCGGCTGCGGTCCTCCGGCCGCGTCGACGGCCGCGGCGACCTGCACGTCCACATCGACGTCGTCGTCCCGACCAAACTCGACGACGCCCAGCGCGACCTCCTCGTCGAACTCGCCCAGCAGCGCGGTGAAGACGTCCCATCGCTCGCTTCGAACGGCTCCAAGCCCGGCGGGCTGTTCTCGAAGCTGCGCACCAAGAACCACCGGTAACCCGTGCCCGAGACGACACTGCCGGTCTTCCTCACCGCCGCGCTGCCCGGCTCCGGGCGCACCACGCTCGACGGTGAGGAAGCCCGGCACGCCGCCACCGTCCGGCGCCTGCGCGTCGGCGAACGTCTCGTGCTTTCCGACGGCGAAGGCGGTATGGCGCGCTGCGTCGTCGAAGCCGTCCAGGCGGGCCGCGACGCGGCGCTCACCCTCGCCATCGAAGAACACTGGACCGAGGAACCGCCCGCACTGCGCGTCATCGTCGCCCAGGCGCTCGCGAAAGGCGACCGCGGCGAACTCGCCGTCGAACTCGCCACCGAGGCCGGAGCCGACGCCATCGTCCCCTGGCGCGCCGCACGCAGCGTCGCCCGCTGGGAAGAAGGAACCCGCGGCGACAAAGCCCTCACCCGCTGGCGCACCACCGCCCGCGCGGCCGCCAAACAAGCCCGCCGCGCCCACGTCCCCGAAGTCGCCGAACCCGTCACCACCCGGGAACTCGCCGAACTCGCCCAGACCGTTTCCCGCGCACTGGTCCTCGAATCCGGCATCACCACCCGCCTCACCGAGATCGAACTCCCGGCACAGGGCGACATCCTCCTCGTCGTCGGCCCCGAAGGCGGCATCACCGACGAAGAACTGAGCACCCTCACCGACGCCGGCGCGACCGCCATTCGGTTGGGCCCCACCGTTTTGCGCACTTCCACCGCGGCCGCCGTGGCCCTCGGGGCGCTAGGGGTTCTCACAGAACGCTGGAAGTGAAAAAACCCCCCACCAATTTGCGGCGAGTTATGGCGCGATCACGCAAACAGCCGTTACTCTCGTTAACTGACGCGCAACACACGGTTTCGGCGCGCCACTGGGGATGAGACCCGGTCGCGCGCGTGAATCCCCGCCGGGCACCTCCCCCCTCGGTCCGGCGGAGCCGCGGCGGCGGTGGGCCGACCCCCAGGGTCCACCGCGCCGCGGCATCTTCATTTCGAGGGCCTTCGCAGGCCCCGCCCCGGATCCGCGTGTTGACCCGTGGGGCCGAGCCCCACGGTGAGGTCGGCGGCGGGGGTGGTCGTGAGTGGCGTTTCGGGTCAGGGCGAAGGGTGTCTTCAGTACCTACTGGATTTTGGCTGCGGCTGATCACGGACTTGGGAGAACACAGGCGGCGTGAGTGAAGGCGTGATTGGAGGCCGCACTCGGGGTGTTCCGCCGCGGATCACGCGAGTTCCGGCTTCGATCACGTGAGTGCGGCTGATCGGTACCCCGACCGAACGGTCGCCGGCGGCCTGCCTGCTTCAAGTACCGGGGAAGGTGTGAAGGCCCCCTTCCCTCGGCTGAGCCGAGGGAAGGGGGCCTTCACGCACAGCCGTTGTGGCTGCTGGTGCGTCTGGGGTGAAAGTGGTGATCACGAGGTTCGTGAAGGCCTCCTTCACTACCTTCAGGGTAGGCAAGGAGGCCTTCACGGACCGGGCTTGCGTTCAGCCCCAGCCAGAACGACCACCCCGGCCGAGATGCGTCGACGCGAAGGGGACTTTCCTCGCATGCGACGCGACGAAAGCTCCCTTCGCCCCGTCCGCGTGGGGCTCTCGTGGGCGATAGGGTGGGGGGATGAGTGACGCGGAGACGTTGTTCGAGCGAATCATCGCGGGCGAGATCCCGTCCGAGAAGGTGTACGAGGACGAGACGACGTATGCGTTCCGGGACATAGCGCCGCAGGCTCGGGTGCATGTGCTCGTGGTGCCGAAGAAGCGGTACCGGAACCTGGCCGAGCTGGCCGCGGGCGACCCGCGGCTCCTCGCCGACGTGGCCTCGACGGCCCGCAAGGTGGCGGAGATCGAGGGGATCGCCGAGTCCGGCTACCGGGTGGTGTTCAACACCGACGGCGACGCCGGGCAGACCGTCTTCCACGTGCACGCCCACGTGCTCGGCGGCGAGCAGCTGGGGCATTTCGGCCGCTGAAGCGCGCGCCCCGCGGAAACCGGACTGCGTGCCGGCACCCGCGACCAGTAACATCGAGCTTGTCAGTGTCGTTGAAAATCGCAGCGTAAGCGCAGGAAGTAGGCCCGAGGCCACGTGGCCGGAACCGTACCGGGTGAAGCCGCCCGACCCGACGTTCCCGCGGACGTCATCCCGACGAAGACCGACGAGGCCGCGATCACCGAGGCGGCCCAGTCCCGATTCCCCATCCCCGACGCCGCCGCGCTCAGCCTGCTCGGCTCCAGGGACGAAAACCTCCGCGTCGCCGAGGAGCTCCTCGCCGCCGACGTCCACGTCCGGGGCAACGAGGTCACCCTGACCGGCGCCCCCGCCGACGTCGCCTTCGCGGAGCGTGTCTTCGCCGAACTCGTGACGCTCGCCGGCCGCGGCCAGCAGGTCGACCCGGCCACCGTCCGCCGCACCGTCGGCATGCTCTCCACCGGTGACCACGAGTCACCGGCCGAAGTGCTGAGCATGAACATCATCTCCCGGCGCGGGAAGACGATCCGGCCCAAGACGCTCAACCAGAAGCGCTACGTCGACGCCATCGACAAGCACACGATCGTCTTCGGCATCGGCCCCGCCGGTACCGGCAAGACGTACCTCGCCATGGCGAAGGCCGTCCAGGCGCTGCAGGCGAAGCAGGTCACCCGCATCGTCCTGACCCGCCCGGCGGTCGAAGCCGGTGAGCGCCTCGGCTACCTGCCGGGCACGCTCAACGAGAAGATCGACCCGTACCTGCGCCCGCTCTACGACGCGCTGCACGACATGGTCGAGCCCGAGTCGATCCCGCGGCTGATGCAGGCGGGCACCATCGAGATCGCGCCGCTGGCCTACATGCGCGGCCGCACCCTCAACGACGCCTTCATCATCCTCGACGAAGCGCAGAACACCACGCCGGAACAGATGAAGATGTTCCTGACGCGGCTCGGGTTCGGCGCCAAGATCGTCGTCACCGGTGACGTGACGCAGGTCGACCTCCCCAACGGCCAGAAGAGCGGCCTGCGGGTGGTCCGCGACATCCTCGAAGGCGTCGAGGACCTGCACTTCGCCCAGCTCACCAGCCAGGACGTGGTGCGGCACAAGCTCGTCGGCGACATCGTCGACGCGTACGAGAAGTGGCAGGCGCTGCAGGACAGCAAGGACCAGGGCAGCGGCTGGAAAGGGCAACGCCGTTCATGAGCATCGAGATCGCCAATGAATCGGGCGTGAACGTCGACGAGACCTCCATCGTGTCGGCCGCCCGGTTCGCGCTCGACAAGATGGAGGTCAGCCCGCTCGCCGAGCTGTCCATCCTGCTCGTCACCCTCGAGGTGATGGAGGATCTGCACGAGCGGTGGATGGACCTGCCCGGGCCCACCGACGTGATGGCCTTCCCGATGGACGAGCTCGACTCGTCCCGCCGCCCCGACGCGCCGGACGCCTCGCCCGCGCTGCTCGGCGACATCGTGCTGTGCCCGGCGTTCGCCAAGGACCAGGCCAAGACGGCCGGGCACTCGCTGATGGACGAGCTGCACCTGCTCACCACGCACGGCGTGCTGCACCTGCTCGGCTACGACCACGCCGAGCCGGCCGAGGAACGCGAGATGTTCGGCCTGCAGAAGCGGATCCTCGGCGAGTTCCAGGCGGCCGTGGCCGCGCTCAACAAGCGTGACGCGCAGCGGTCCGCGGACGACAGGCTCCTCGGCACCGCCGGCCTCGACGCCGTGCCCGCCGACGAACCCCCGGCCTAGGCGGCGCCGGAATGGGTAGTCCCACGGCCCTGCTGATCATCGCCATCGCGCTGATCCTGCTCGCCGGGGTGTTCGCGGCCGCCGACGCGGCGGTGAGCACGGTCTCGAAGGCCCGCGCGGACGGACTCGTCCGGCTCGGGCGCCCCGGCGCGCGTCAGCTTTCGCTGGTCATCGCCGAACGCCGCCGTCACATCAACCTGATCCTGCTGCTGCGGATGACCTGCGAGCTGACCGCCACCGTGCTGGTCACCGTCGACATCCTGAGCTGGATCGAGCCGCTGGGGCTCGCCGTCGCCGTCGCCGCCGGCGTGATGGTCGTGGTGAGCTACGTGATCATCGGCGTCGGCCCCCGCACCCTCGGCCGCCAGCACCCGTACCGGATCGGCCTGGTCGTCGCGGGCCCCGTCCGCGTCCTCGGGTCGATCCTCGGCCCGCTCAGCAGGCTGCTGATCGTCCTCGGTAACGCCATCACCCCCGGCCGCGGCTTCCGCGAAGGCCCGTTCACCTCCGAGGTCGAGCTGCGGGAGCTGGTCGACCTCGCCCAGGAACGCGGCGTCGTCGAGGAATCCGAGCGCGAGATGATCCACTCGGTGTTCGAGCTCGGGGACACCGTCGCGCGAGAGGTCATGGTGCCGCGCACGGAGATCGTCTGGATCGAGCACGACAAGACCGTGCGCCAGGCACTCGCGCTGGCCCTGCGCACCGGGTTCACCCGGCTGCCGGTGATCGGCGACTCCGTCGACGACGTGGTGGGCGTGGTCAACATCAAGGACCTCATGCCCGCGTACATGGCCGAGGGTGGCTCGCAGCGGCAGGTCCAGGAGCTGATGAACCCGGCGAGTTTCGTGCCGGACTCCAAACGGCTCGACGACCTGCTCAAGGAGATGCAGGTCTCGCACAACCACATGGCGATCGCCGTCGACGAGTACGGCGGCACCGCGGGCCTGCTCACCATCGAGGACATCCTCGAAGAGATCGTCGGCGAGATCACCGACGAATCCGACACCGACGAACGCCCCGAGGTCGAAGAACTCGAAAACGGCGCGGTCCGCGTGTCGTCCCGGCTCTCGATCGACGACCTGGGCGAACTGTTCGGCATCGACCTCGAAGACCACGACGTGGAGACCGTGGGCGGGCTGCTCGCCGAGCGACTGGGTAGGGTCCCGCTGCCGGGGGCCGAAGCCGAGGTCGCCGGGCTTCGGCTGTTCGCCGAAGGCGGTAAGGACCGGCGCGGGCGGATGCGGATCACCACGGTGGTCGTCCACCCCGCCGACGCGGACGCGGTGACCGACCCTGCCCAGGGCAGGCGCCGGACCCGGGTCCCGCAGCCCGATGAAAGTGACAGGAGTGTCGAACATGCCTGAGCTGGACGCCGAGGACCAGAAGCTGGTGACCCTGGCCAGGTCCGCGCGAGCCCGCACCCAGGCCGCCGAAGGCGCCGCGCTCCGCGACACCGACGGCCGCACCTACGCGGCGAGCACGGTCGACCAGCCGTCGTTCAAACTCACCGCGCTGCAGGCCGCCGTCGCCGCCGCCGTTTCGAGCGGTGCCGAAGGAATCGAGGCCGCCGTCGTGGTCAGCGCCGAAGGACTGCTCAAAGAAGCGTCCGTGCACGCGGTCCGGGACATCGCCGAAAAGGCCCCGATCTATTTGGCCGACCCCAGCGGCAAGGTGCTGAACTGATGGCCGAGCCGCACCGTTCCGGATTCGCCTGCTTCGTCGGACGGCCCAACGCCGGCAAGTCGACGCTGACCAACGCGCTCGTCGGCAGCAAGGTGGCGATCACCTCCAGCAAACCGCAGACCACCCGCCACGCCATCCGCGGCATCGTCCACCGCGACGACGCCCAGCTGGTGATCATCGACACACCGGGGCTGCACCGGCCGAGAACCCTGCTCGGCGAGCGGCTCAACGACATCGTCCACTCGACCTGGTCCGAAGTGGACGTTGTCGGGCTTTGCGTGCCCGCCAACGAAAAGGTCGGCCCGGGTGACCGGTTCATCGCCGCCGAACTCAAGAAGATCGCCAAGCGGACGCCCGTCATCGGGGTGGTCACCAAAACGGATCTCGTGAAGCCCGAGCAGGTCGCCGAGCAGTTGCTCGCCCTGCAGGAGGTCATGGAGTTCGCGGAGCTCATCCCGGTGTCCGCTGTGGACGGTTTCCAGGTCGGCGCGCTCTCGGATCTGTTGGTGCGGCACCTTCCCGAGGGGCCGCAGCTCTATCCGGGCGGCGAACTCACCGACGAACCCGAGCAGACCCTCGTCGCCGAACTGATCCGCGAGGCCGCGCTGGAGGGTGTCCGGGACGAACTCCCGCACTCGATCGCCGTCACCGTCGAGGAGATGCTGCCCCACGAGGGCAGGGACGACATGATCGACGTGCACGCGTTCCTCTATGTGGAACGACCGAGCCAGAAGGGCATCATCCTCGGGCACAAGGGTGAGCGCCTCAAGGACGTCGGCGCCCGCGCCCGGCAGCAGATCGAGGGGCTTCTCGGCTCGAAGGTCTACCTCGACCTGCACATCAAGGTCGCCAAAGAGTGGCAGCGCGACCCCCGTCAGTTGCGACGGCTGGGCTTCTGACTGAACGGAATGTCTCGATTCGGTCGCGGAGACCGGTTGATGGTGTGGAACCGGACGGGTGACCTTAGAGTCTCAACCCTTGACTCCGGTGATCGCTGATCGGGCGGCGCGCCCGGGTCGTAGTTCCACATCTCATTCGTGAAGGGAAAGCGGTAAATGACCGACAACCAGGGCCTGCCCAACTACTCCGGCGACCCTCAGGGCGGTGGAGGCTTCAACAACCCCGGCCCGCCGCCCAACAACAACCTGGTGTGGGCGATCCTCACCACGATCCTGTGCTGCCTGCCCTTCGGCATCGTCGCCATCGTCAAGGCGAACCAGGTGAACACCCTCTGGGCGCAGGGGCAGCCCGCCGCGGCGCAGGAAGCGGCCGACGCGGCCAAGAAGTGGTCGATCATCGCGGCCATCGTCGGTGCCGTGATCGGCATCCTGTACGTCATCCTCGTCGTCGTGCTCGGTGTCTTCGCGACCTCGGTCGACGTGAACACCTACCGCTGATCGAGGCGATCGAGGGGGAGACCTCATGACCGACCAGTACCCGAACTACCCGCCTCCGGGCGGGCCACCGCCGCAGCAGCCGTACTACGGCGGCGTGCCGAACTACGGTCCGCCGCCGGACAACAACCTGGTGTGGGCCATTCTCTGCACGGTGTTGTGCTGCTTGCCGCTGGGTATCGTGGCGATCGTGAAGTCGAGCCAGGTGCAGACGTTGTGGTCGCAGGGCTTCCACGCCGAAGCCCAGAAGGCCGCCGACGACGCGAAGAAGTGGTCCATGTGGGGAGCGATCTCCACCGGTGTGCTCTTCCTGCTGTACATCATCTTCATCGTGGTGATGATCATCATCGGCGCGTCGGCGGGAAGCTTCACGCCGTGACGACGTCCGTCTACACGGGATTCCCGGCGCGCGGGTTCAAGGCGAAGGCCCGCGCGCTGGGGCCACCCCTGGCCATCGCCGCCGGCGCGGGGCTCGGCTGCGTCGTCCTCTGGCTGGGTGATCCCACCACTCCGGGCGGACCGCTTCCGGTCTGTCCCACCAAGACCCTGCTGGGCATCGCCTGTCCGGGCTGTGGCGGCATGCGCATGGTCTACAGCGCGCTGCACGGGGACATCCCCGCCGCGCTGCACTACAACGCGGTGTCCTTTGTGGTCGTTCTGCTGCTCGTCTGGAGCACCGTCGCCTGGGCGGTCGGCAGGCTCCGTGGCCGTGCGGTGAACAGCTGGCTGCACTGGCGCTGGACGCCGCTCGCGTTCGGTGTCGTGTTCGTCGTCTGGTTCGTCATCCGTAACCTGCCTTTCGCCCCGTTCACCTCGCTCTACGTGTGAGTGCCGGGCCGAGGCCCGGATCGTCGGTGGTACCGAGTACGCTCCCGCGCACCGGTCTGCTCGGTGTGTACCCATGCCGTACATTCAGCCCGGGTCGCCGCAACCAGCGAGGGGATTTCGATGACCACTCCCTACGGCCAGCAGCCGCCGGGACAGCAGCCGCCGCCCGGATCCGGGGATGGGCAGCAGCAGTCACCGCTGCCGCAGCAGCCGTTCGGGCAGCCGCCGTCGGGAGAACAGCCTTCGCCGTTCGGGCAGCAGCCTCAGCAGGGTGGCCAGTCTTCGCCGTTCGGGCAGCAGGGTGGCCAGGCCTCGCCTTTCGGGCAGCAGCCGCAGCAGAGCGACCAGCCGTCGCCGTTCGGGCAGCAGGCACCTGGCGAGCAGGCCTCGCCTTTCGGGCAGCAGCCGCAGCAGAGTGAGCAGTCTTCGCCGTTCGGGCAGCAGGGTGGCCAGGCCTCGCCGTTCGGGCAGCAGCCGCAGCAGAGTGACCAGCCTTCGCCCTTCGGGCAACAGCAGCAGTCCCCGTTCGGCCAGCAGCCGGGCCAGCCGTTCGGCGCGCAGCCGCAGTCGCCGTTCGGCCAGCAGCAGGGCCAGCCCTCGCCGTTCGGCCAGGCCGCCCAGTTCGGCCCGCAGACCGACTATGCCCACTGGGGCCTGCGCGCGGCCGGGTCGCTGATCGACTTCGCGCCGATCTTCGTGCTCCCGATCATCGGCGCCATAATCGCCACGAACGCGAACTCGCTCATCGGCGGCATCATCTCCGCTGTCGGCTACCTCGCTGGGATCGGCTGGACCGTCTACAACCGGTGGATCAAGATGGGCACCACCGGCCAATCGCTCGGCAAGAAGATCCTGAAGATCAAGCTCGTCCGCGAGAGCGACGGGCAGCCGATCGGACCGCTGATGGCCTTCGTCCGGGACCTGTGCCACAACCTGGACGGCTGGGTCTGCGGTCTCGGCTACCTCTGGCCGCTGTGGGACGAGAAGAAGCAGACGTTCGCGGACAAGATCCTCAGCACCGTCGTCGTGCCGGGCGAGGCCGACGCCGCGCCCGCGTCGGCGCCGTTCGGCCAGTCACCGGGATTCCCCGCGCCGCCGCAACCGGCCTCGTCGCCGTTCCCCGCGCCGCCCTCGCCGTTCGGCCAGCAGCCGCAACCGCAGCAGCAGCCGTTCGGCGCGCCCCAGCAGCCGTCCCAGCCGTTCGGGCAGCAGCCGCAGGGAACCACGGCGCCGTCCGCGGAGTCCGAGCCTGGACCGGCCCTGGGCGAGGCCGAGCCCACGCAGGTCCTCCGCCCGGGACAGCAGCCTCAGCAGGCACCGTCAGGGTTCGACGAAGCCGAGCCGACGCAGAAGATCACCCCGGAGCAGCTGAGGCAGCAGCTGCCCGGAGCGGATGGGCCGAACGGGCCCGGAACACCGCAACAGTAAGGAAAAACCGGCGGGATCCACCCGTCGGCAAATGCGACAAAAGTGGGGAACCCCGATGACGAACCCGTACGGCCAGCAGCCCGGCCCCGGCCAGCAGCAGCCCTATGGCCAGCAGCCTCAGCCCGGATACGGACCCCCGTCCGGCGCCACGCCCGCGCCGTACGGCCAGCCTTCCGGCGCGAACCCGATGCCGTACGGCCAGCCGGCGCCGTATGGCCAGCCCGCGCCGTACGGTCAGCCCGCGCCCTACGGCGCGCCGGGCGGCATGCCCGGTGGCGGCGGTGACATCAACTCGATCCCGGACTACAAGGGCTGGGCGATCGGCTGCATCTTCCTCTGCTGGATCATCGCGATCTTCGCGATCATGAAGTCCAACGAGGTCAACACCTACAAGATGCAGGGCAACTACGCCGCCGCCATGGACGCGTCGAAGTCGACGAAGACCATGTGCATGATCGCCTCGATCATCGGCGGGGTCGGCTGCCTGTTCTCCATTCTCTGGATCGTCCTGGTCGCCGCGAGCATCTGAGCCCGACCCGAAGCCGAAAGAACGACGAGGACCGTTTTCATGACCAACCCCTACGGCCAGCAGCAGCCCTATGGACAGCCGCAGCCTGGCTACGGGCCGCCCTCCGGCGGCATGCCCGCTCCCTACGGGCAGCCCGCTCCGTACGGCCAGCCTTCCCCCTACGGCGCTCCGGGCGGTATGCCGGGCGGCGGTGGCGACATCAACGCCATCAAGGACTACAAGGGCTGGGCGATCGGCTGCATCTTCCTCTTCTGGATCATCGCGATCTTCGCGATCATGAAGTCCAACGAGGTCAACACCTACAAGATGCAGGGCAACTACGCCGCGGCCGCGGACGCGTCGAAGTCGACGAAGACGCTGTGCCTGATCGCCACCATCATCGGTGGCATCGGCTGCCTGCTTTCGATCGTGTGGATCATCTTCGCCGTCATCCTGGCGACGAGCGCGTCGACCTACAGCTGCTACGGCAGCTACTGCTGATTTCGATTCCGGGGCGCACCACCCCGATGTCGGTCCCAGGTGGGACGATGTCGGGGTGGTGAACCTCTATCGCGACACCGGAGTGGTGTTGCGGACGCACAAGCTGGGTGAGGCCGACCGGATCGTCACCCTGCTCACGCGGCGGCACGGCAAGGTCCGTGCGGTCGCGAAGGGCGTGCGTCGGACGTCATCGCGCTTCGGGGCGCGTCTGGAGCCGTTCGGGCACGTCGACGTCCAGTTCTACACCGGCCGCTCGCTCGACGTGATCACCCAGGTCGAGACGGTCGACGCCTTCGCGCTGCCGCTGGTGGCCGACTACCAGCGCTACACCGCCGCGAGCGCCATCGCCGAGACCGCGGACCGGCTGTCCGCCGAAGAAGGCGAGCCGGTGCTCAAGCTCTACATGCTCGTCGTCGGAGCGCTGCGGGCGCTGGCGGGCGGCGAACGGGACAGTTCCCTCATCCTCGACGCCTTCTTCCTGCGGGCCATGGCCTACGCCGGCTGGGCGCCCGCGATCACCGAATGCGCCCGCTGTGGCCTGCCCGGCCCGCACAAGGCGTTCAGCGTGTCCGCCGGCGGTTCGATGTGCCCGGATTGCCGGGTTCCCGGCTGTGTCCACCCCTCGCAAGAGGTGCTGACGCTGCTCGCGGCGCTCCTGCACGGCGAGTGGCCGGTGGCCGAGGCGTCGCTGCCGGTACCGCGGCGGGACGCGTCCGGCCTGGTCGCGGCCCATCTGCAGTGGCATCTGGAACGCCAGCTGCGGTCGCTGCCCCTGGTGGAGAGGCGTGCGCGGGAGACCAGCACGCAGGCGCAGTAGTGTCGCAGGCACAGAATCACTCGATCAGGAGGCTCGAAGGTGCTGCGCAGGGGACGCGAGAACAAGGCGTCACAATTCGAACTTCGCGCGCCGGAGCCGCATCCGTCCGGTGCCCGGCCGCCGGAGATCCCCAAGGAACTCCTCCCGAAGCATGTGGCGCTGGTGATGGACGGCAATGGCCGCTGGGCCAACCAGCGGGGACTGCCGCGGATCGAGGGCCACAAACGCGGTGAAGCGGTGATGATCGACGTCGCCAGCGGTGCCGTGGAACTCGGCGTCAAATGGCTCTCGGTGTACGCGTTCTCCACCGAGAACTGGAAGCGGAGCCCGGAGGAGGTCCGCTTCCTGATGGGCTTCAACCGCGACACCATCCGCCGCCAGGTCGACTACCTCGGCTCGATCGGCGTCCGCATCCGCTGGGCGGGCCGCCGTCCCAAGCTGTGGGCGAGCGTCATCAAGGAACTGCAGGTCGCCGAGGAGAAGACCAAGCACAACACGGCGCTGAACATGACGATGTGCGTCAACTACGGCGGCCGCGCCGAGCTGGGCGACGCCATGCGCCGGATCGCGCAGGACGTCGCCGACGGGAAGCTGAACCCGGACAAGGTCACCGAGAAGACCATCGGGAAGTACCTGTACCAGCCCGACATGCCGGACGTGGACCTGTTCCTGCGGCCGTCGGGGGAGCAGCGCACGTCGAACTTCCTGCTCTGGCAGTCGGCCTACGCCGAGATGGTCTACCAGGACACGCTCTTCCCCGACTTCGACCGCACCCACCTGTGGCGGGCCTGCCTCGAATTCGCGAAACGGGACCGCCGCTTCGGCGGGGCCATCGACAAGGCTTCCGAAGGGAAGGCATGACTACCGAAGCAGCCGACACGGCGGCGTTGCTGACGTCGGCACGGGAAGCGCTCGAACGCTATCTCGAAGTCCACGTCGACGACGACGGCGCGCTGACCTTCTCGCACGCGGACGTCCCGTGCGTCATCCAGGCGACCCGGCTGGCCGAAGGGCTGACCGTGCTGAGCCTGACCTGCGTCGTCGCCTGGGATCTGCCGGACGACCCGGCGATCGCGGCCTCGGCGGCGGAACGCGCCGGACAGGGCCTGTTCGGGACGCTCGGGGTCGTGCGGTCGGAGAAGGGCATCGACATCACACTGAGGTACGCGTTCCCGGCCGAGGGCATGGATCCCTCGCCGCTCGGAACGCTGCTCATGCTGGTCGTCTCGACCGCGTCGCAGCTGCGTTCGGACCTGCTGGGGACCGCTCCCGGGGAGTGACCGCCGGAACGCTGGGTCACCTGGCATCATCGCGCGCATGGAAACCATTTCCAGAAGCGCCCCGGAGAAGAAGCCGGCCCGGCGGTTCAAGATCACCTCGATCGAGGTGCTCTGCGCGATCCTGCTGATCGCGATCCTCGGGCAGAGCTGGCTCCAGCAGGTGTTCGACGTGCCCGCGCTGCGGACCGGCTCGACCGTGTTCGTCGCCGTCTGCGTGCAGGCGTTGCCGTTCCTGGTGCTCGGGGTGCTGATCAGCGGCGCGATCGCGGCGTTCGTGCCCGCGCGGGTGCTGGAGAAGGTGCTTCCTCGCCGGGCCGGTGCGGCGGTCGGTGTCGCGGGGCTGGCCGGGGTCGCCCTGCCGGGGTGTGAATGCGCGTCGGTGCCCGTCGCGCGGCGGCTGATCGGCCAGGGTGTCGCGCCCGCGGCCGCGCTGACCTTCCTGCTCGCGGCGCCCGCGGTGAACCCGGTGGTGCTGGTCGCCACCGCCGTGGCGTTCCCCGGGAATCCGGAGATGGTGTTCGCCCGGTTCGCCGGTTCGCTCGGCACGGCGATGGTGATGGGCTGGCTGTGGGCGAAGTGGGGCAAGCTCGACTGGATCGCGGAGCGCGCGCTGCGGCGTCTTCCCGAGGTCCAGCACGGCTCGCGCTGGAAGACCTTCGCCGAGACCGCGCGGGCGGATCTGGTCGAAGCGGGCGGTTTCCTCGTGCTCGGCGCGATGATCGCCGCCGCGATGAACGTCCTGGTGCCCGCCAAGTGGTTCGGGGTGCTGGGGGAGCAGATCGTGCTCGGCGTGCTGGTGATGGCGGTGCTCGCCGTCGTGCTGGCGCTGTGCAGTGAGGCCGACGCCTTCGTCGCCGCGTCGCTGACCGCGATGCCGCTGCTGCCGAAACTGGTGTTCCTGGTGGTCGGGCCCGCGATCGACGTGAAGCTGTTCGCGTTGCAGACCGGCACCTTCGGCAAGTCGTTCGCGGTGCGGTTCGCGCCCGTGACGTTCGTGGTCGCGCTGTCGTGCGCGGTGGTCTCGGGTGTGCTGATCCTCGGAGGTGGCGCGTGAAACGCGAGACCCAGAACATCCTGCTGATCCTGCTCGGCGGGGCACTGCTCAAGATCACGATCAACGGTGACTACCTGCGGTACGTCAAGCCCGCGCAGCAGCCGTGGATCATCGCCGGCGGCGCCGTGATGGTCGCGCTGGGCGCGGTCGCGATCGTCCGCGACCTGCTGGCCGCGCGGGCCGCCGCCGCGGTTCCCGGCGAGATCCACGAGCACAACACGCGTTCGGCGTGGCTGCTGATGGTGCCGGTACTGGCCGTGTTCCTGGTCGCGCCGCCCGCGCTCGGCGCCGACTCGGTGACCCGCACGGAAGCCAGGGCGCCGCAAAGCGCTTCGGCGAGCAACGCGGCCGCCTTCCCGCCGCTGCCCGCCGGGGACGTGGTCCCGCTGGAGGTCAACGAGTTCGTCAGCCGGGCGGGCTGGGATTCCAGTGGCTCGCTGAACGGGCGGACGGTGCGGCTGTCCGGGTTCGTCGTGCACAACGAGGGCAACACGATGCTGGCGCGGATGGTCATCGGCTGCTGCGCCGCCGACGCGTACCCGATCACCGTGCGGATGGTGGGCGAGGGCGTGTCGGGCTTCGGGAACGACACCTGGCTGGAGGTCACCGGGACGGTCGTGCCGGGGACCGCGGTACGGGAGAACAGCTACATGCCGGATTTGACGCTCACGTCGGTGCGGCAGGTGCCGGCGCCGAAGGACCCGTACGAGTACTGACCCGGATGCTATGAACGGTCCGTTCCTTGCAAATTTTGCAAGGAACGGACCGTTCATAGCGCTCGTCAGTGGTTCGAGCAGGTCCCGACGATCTCCACCGTGTGGCTGATGTCGGAGAACCCGTGCTCCGAGGCGATCTTCTCGGCCCACCGCTCCACCGCGGGTCCTTCGACCTCGACGGTGCTGCCGCAGATCCGGCACACCAGGTGATGGTGGTGGTGCGACGAGCACCGCCGGTAGATGGCCTCGCCGGTATCGGTGCGCAGGACGTCGATCTCGCCCGCCTCCGAGAGCGACTGCAGCGTCCGGTACACCGTGGTGAGACCGATACCGTCGCCGCGTTTGCGCAGCTCGTCGTGCAGTTCCTGGGCGGAACGGAAGTCGTCGATCTCCTTGAGCAGCTCGACCACGGCGGCCCGCTGTTTCGTCGACCGGCGTCCCGGCACCGGCGCGGAACTGTTGGCCGTCGTCGGACTCATGCTCACTTCCCCTCCTGAACGTGGGCTACGGCGTCCACCACGATATGCGCAAGGTGATCGTCGACCAGCCGGTACACCACCTCTCGGCCGCGTCGCTCACCCTGTACGACACCCGCGGTCTTCAGCACGCGCAGGTGCTGGCTGATCAGCGGCTGCGCGACATCGAGCGTGTCCACCAGTTCGTGGACGCACCTGTCCGCGTTACGCAGCTGCATGACGATGGCGATGCGCACCGGCGCGGCGAGGGCCCGGAGCAGGTCACCCGCGTCCGCGAGGACGGCGGGCGAGGCCGAGGTGGCGGGTTCGGCGGGGGGACGGGCCGACGAATGCGGTCCGGGGTCTTCCGTGAGGCCCGCGGCGGCAGAGTCCGGGGTCACCGTAGCCATCGCCGCCTCCATGTCCATCATGATTTCCGAAGTCATTGCCAGTAACAGTCCGGTCCATCTTAGTGTTCCCGCCCCGGGTGGTCTGTTCGCCGACCGGGGGACCACTTGGCGGCGGCGTTACTGCTCCGTTCGGGTGACTTCGCGAAGAAATGACCATTCCGCTTCGCATGTCGTCGCCAACGGTGCAAGGTTGTCGCGGAGCGTTTCGTCGCTTCTCGCTGACGACCGCGCTCTGAGCGCCCGGAGAAGGCAGTGGGGAGACATGACTCGTTTCGTGACGAAGCTGGCCGCCGCGACGGCGGCCATCGCTTTGGCGTCGGTTCCGGGGCTCGCCTCGGCGCAGACGACGCAGGCCGTCGATGAGAAGACCGGCCCCGTGTCGTTCGCGAACGTGGCGTCGGTGCGCATCGGGAACCCGGGATCGCTGATCACCGAGACCCAGCGTTCGCCGTTGACCCCCGGCCAGTCGAAACTCTCCCCGGACCGCACCGTCGTCCCGCGTGACGCCGGCGAGCAGAGCACGCTCGGGGACAAATGGGCCATCAACCTGGGCCGGTTCGGCGCGCAGAGCCCGTTCCCGGCCGGGATCGCCGCCCGGGATCACAACGTGGTCGCCGCGCTGCAGCAGACCACCGTCCCGACGGCGGTCGCGGAGACCAACTACGCCCTGATCGACAACGGACGCGGCGGAGCGAAGCCCGTCGACAACACCGTGCTGGTGCTCGAAGGCGCGAAGAGCTCCGTCGACTGCGCCGCGCCGGGCAAGGCGTCGTCGTCGACCAGCGTGGGCAAGATCTGGGTGCGGGGCGAGAACGGCGACCTCAAACCGTCCGGCGCCTCGGGTGTCGACGTCAAGGGACTCCAGCTCGGCCCGCCGTCGATGATCAAGAACGAGAACCTCAGCAAGGAGAAGACCACCTCCGACCTGACCGTGACCCGGGTGACCGCCTTCGACCAGCTCATCCGGCAGGACGGCTGGCGCGCCGGTGACGTGACCGCGGTCGCGGGGTGGAAGGTGGACATCGTCACGCACGTACGTGACGCGACGGGCAAGGATCTGCGCGAGGCCCGCACGACGGTCGTGCTCGGCGGCGTGAGCTGCGCGATCCCGAAGAACTTCGTGGCGAAGCCCGCCGGCGGTACGGGAGCGGGCGCGGCGCCCGAGCAGCCCGCGGTGCCGGGGACCGTGCCCGCGGGCGGTATCCCGCCGCAGGCCGACGACTCGACGCGGACCGTGGTCGGGCTCGGACTGCTGGGCGGCGGCATCCTGATCGGCGCCGCGGCCATGCTGCTGCTCCGCCGTCGCAAGCCCGCGCCGCTGCGGGAGAAGTAGCCGCCCGTGCGGCCCTGGCTGGCGGCACTGTCCGCCGTCGTCACCGCGATCGCCATCTCGGCGGGCGTGGTCGTGCTGACCTGGATCCCGCCGGAACCTGCGGCGGTCTCGCTCGCGGAACCCGCGGTCATGCCCGGCGAGGACGGCGCTCCCTTGGCGCTGCCCGCAGACAGCTCGAAACGGGGGCAACGGCCCGGCACGATCCGCCTGCCCGATGGCGGGTCGGCGAGACTCGTCCGCTCCGAGGTCACCTCCCAGGGAGTCCTCCCGATCCCGCGCGGCCTCGGCGACGCGGCCTGGTGGGGTGCGCGCCCGGGCGCCGAAGCGGGGACATCGCTGATCTCCGGGCACGTCAACTGGGGTGGCGTCAAAGGGCCGTTCGACGAGCTGTGGCGGATGCGCCAAGGCCAGGAAGTGGCCGTCAGCGACGCGGCGGGCGGCATCTGGGTCTATCGCGTGCGTGAAGTCGTCACCGTGCACAAGAACGACCTGCCCGCGCAGGCGGCGAAGCTGTTCGCGCAGAGCGGGCCGCACCGGCTGGTGCTGGTCACCTGCGGTGGTGACTACTCCGGGGGAACGGACGGCTACCGGGACAACCGGATCGTCGTCGCGACCCCCGTTTCCGGCCCGCCCGCCTGATCCCCGCGTTTCGTCCTCTAGTTGCGGTCCTTGCGTGTGCCACTACCGCAACTAGAGGACGAAACGCGGGGAAGTCGGTGCAACCTCTCGCGGTTCGCGTCGCGTGTCTAGCCACACCGGCCGCTCCGGCGGCCAGACGCGAGCAAGGAGTAATACCCGATGGTGGGACGGTTCGACGACAGCACGGCGAGCGTGGGGCAGCCGAAAAAGCGCTCCAGCCTGGGGTTGATCCTCATCGGCGCCGCGATCTTCGTGGTGGCGGCCGTGGTCGCGGTGCTGGTTTTCACCGGAAAGAGTGATCCGGTGGTCGCGGCAGGCCAGGACCAGGCGGGCACGTCCGCCGGACAGACCGCGCAAGCTCCGGCCGACACGGGACAGGCGCCCGGCACGGTCAGGCTCCCCGGTGGCGGCACGGCGAAACTGATCCGCAAGGAACTGACCGCGGACGGGACCCTCCCCATCCCCGAAGGTCTCGACGAAGCCACCTGGTGGGGCGCGAAACTGGGCGCCGACCAGGGCGCTTCCCTGCTTTCCGGGCATGTGAACTGGAAGGGGGAGAAGGGCCCGTTCGACGAATTGTGGCGGCTCAAGACCGGCCAGCGGGTCGACGTCGTCGACACCGACGGCGGCAAGTGGGTCTACCAGATCGGCGAGGTCGTCACCGTGCACAAGACGAAGCTCGCCGAGCAGTCGGAGAAGCTGTTCGGACCGGACGGGCCGCATCGGCTGGTGCTGGTCACCTGCGGTGGCGAGTACGTCGGCGGAACCGACGGTTACGAGGACAACCGCGTCGTCACCGCCTCGTTGGTCAGCAGGCCCTGAGCGGTCCGACCTCGCCGGAGGTCGTGCGGGGACGGGCGGTTAGTCTTGTCCTTCTAGCCCATACCCGTCCCCGCATGCTTCGGAGCGTGGAGTGCCCGCCAACACCATTGAGACCGTCGTCAGCCTGTGCAAGCGTCGAGGCTTCGTTTTCCCGTGTGGAGAGATCTACGGCGGTACCAAGTCGGCGTGGGACTACGGGCCCCTCGGTGTCGAACTCAAGGACAACATCAAGCGCCAGTGGTGGAAGACCGTCGTGCAGAGCCGCGACGACGTCGTCGGCCTCGACTCCTCGGTGATCCTGCCCCGCCAGGTGTGGGTCGCGTCGGGTCACCTCGACGTCTTCACCGACCCGCTGATCGAATGCCTGTCCTGCCACAAGCGTTTCCGCGCCGACCAGCTGGCCGAGGACTTCTCCGCCCGCTCGGGCAAGGAGGTGTCCGAGGACGACCTGTCCGAGGTGCCGTGCCCGAACTGCGGCACCCGCGGGCAGTACACCGCGCCGCGTGACTTCAACATGATGCTCAAGACCTACCTCGGCCCGGTCGAGTCCGAGGAGGGCGTGCACTACCTCCGTCCGGAGACCGCGCAGGGCATCTTCATCAACTTCCTCAACGTGCAGACCGCGGCGCGCAAGAAGCCGCCGTTCGGCATCGGCCAGATCGGCAAGTCGTTCCGGAACGAGATCACGCCGGGCAACTTCATCTTCCGCACGCGCGAGTTCGAGCAGATGGAGATGGAGTTCTTCGTCGAGCCGGGCGAGGACGAGACCTGGCACCAGTACTGGATCGACGCGCGCACCGAGTGGTACAAGGACCTCGGGATCAAGGCGGACAACCTCCGGCTTTACGAGCACCCGAAGGAAAAGCTCTCCCACTACTCGAAGCGCACCGTCGACATCGAGTACCGCTTCGCGTTCAACGCGGGCCAGGAATGGGGCGAGCTCGAAGGCATCGCGAACCGCACCGACTTCGACCTCACGACGCACTCGAACCACTCCGGTGTCGACCTGTCGTTCTTCGACCAGGCCACGAAGCAGCGGTTCCGCCCGTTCGTCATCGAGCCCGCGGCCGGTGTCGGCCGGTCGATGATGGCGTTCCTCGTCGACGCCTACCACGAGGAAGAGGTGCCGAACGCCAAGGGCAGCACCGACACCCGCGCGGTGCTCAAGCTGGACTACCGGCTCGCGCCGTTCAAGGTCGCCGTCCTCCCGTTGTCGCGCAACGCCGACCTCACGCCGAAGGCGCGCGACGTCGCCGCGGCGCTGCGCAAGCACTGGAACGTCGACTTCGACGACGCCGGCGCGATCGGCCGCCGCTACCGGCGTCAGGACGAGATCGGGACGCCGTACTGCGTCACCGTCGACTTCGACTCGCTCAACGACCACGCGGTGACCGTGCGGGAGCGCGACACCATGGCTCAGGAGCGGGTCGCGATCGACAAGCTGGAGTCCTATCTGGCGGGGCGGCTGATCGGCGCCTGAGTTCCGCTTTCGTAAGTACGTGAAGGCCCCCTTCATTGCGCTAGACGCGGTGAAGGGGGCCTTCACGTACTTACGCCGCTCCGCCGCCGGGCCAGTGCCATGAAAGGGTCGTTCAGGGCGTTTCTTGTCCTGAACGACCCTTTCATGACACTTGGAGCGGGCGCGAAGGGAGCTTTCCCCGCATCGGATGCGGTGATGGGCCCCTTCAGCCCGCGCGCGCCCCACCGAGCCAATGCCATGAACGGGCCGTTCCTTGCCAAATTTGCCAGGAACGGCCCGTTCATGGCCTTCGGGAGCGGCTCACCCCTGACAACTGTCACCCCCAGGTCGTGACGCGCGGCCCAAGGTCGAGGCGCCCCCGCGGGACAGGCTTGAGGCATGCGAGAACAAGACATCACCGCGGGGGCGGCGGTCCGGCTTTCCGGTCTGCGTAAGCATTACGGCGACGTCCACGCCGTCGACGGCGTGGACCTGACGATCGCGCCGGGCGAGGTGGTCGCCCTCCTCGGCCCCAACGGCGCGGGCAAATCCACCACGGTCGACATGATCCTGGGCCTGAGCGTGCCCGACAGCGGCATCGTGACCGTCTTCGGCCGGGAGCCGGGTGACGCGGTCGGCGACGGGATGATCGGCGCGATGCTGCAGGGCGGCGCGCTCGTCGAGGATCTCACGGTCGCGGAGACCGTCGGCATGGTCGCGGCACTGCACCGCCGTCCGATGCCCGTGCGCGAGGCGTTGCGCCGCGCCGGGATCGAGGACCTCGCGAACCGGCGCTCGACCAGGCTTTCCGGTGGGCAGAAGCAGCGTGTGCGGTTCGCCGTCGCGCTCGTGAGCGATCCCGATCTGCTCATCCTCGACGAGCCGACCGCCGCGATGGACGTCGGCACGCGCCGCGAGTTCTGGAAGTCCATGTACGAGTACACGAACTCCGGCCGCACGGTCCTGTTCGCGACCCATTACCTCGAAGAGGCCGAAGAGTTCGCCGACCGTGTCGTGCTGATGCGGTCGGGCCGGATCGTCGCGGACGGTTCGGTCGCGCAGGTCCGTGCGCTGGCCGGGGGACGCACGATCCGCGCGGTGGTGCCCGCGGCGGCGGAGCCGGTGATCGCGGCGCTGCCCGCGGTCACCGGCTTCGAACTCCGCGCCGGCCGCGTGGCGATCTCCAGCTCCGATTCCGACGCGACGCTGCGGGCGCTGCTGAGCCAGGTTCCCGAAGCGCACGACATCGAGATCAGCGCCGTCGGCCTCGAAGGCGCGTTCCTTTCCCTGACCACCAGCGAGGAAGCCGTCCGATGAACCCGACCTATCTCAAGACCGAGATCGTCCGCACCTTCCGCTCGACCAGGTTCGTGCTCTTCGCCGTCGCCTTTCCGGTGCTGATGTTCTTGTTGCAGGCCAACGTTTTCGCCGCGGGCGAAGGGAACATCGCGGGCGTGATCATGGTCAACATGATGGCCTTCGGGGCCTTCTCCGCCGCGATGACGAGCGGCGCGAAACTCGCCATCGAGCGGTCCACCGGCTGGCAGCGTCAGCTGCGGCTGACCCCGTTGACCGGCGCCGGTTACCTCGGCGGCAAGGCGCTCTCGGCGATGCTCGTGGCGCTCCCGTCACTGCTGGTCGTCCCGCTGGTCGGGGTCCTCCTCGAAGGCGTCCACCTCGACGCCGCCGGCTGGCTGCGGCTCGTCGCGGGTGTCTGGCTCGGCACCATCCCGTTGGTGCTGCTCGGCCTCCTGCTCGGCCAGTTCGGCACGCCGGAGTCGATGCAGCCGCTGAACATGATCGTCATGATGGGCATGGGTTTCCTCGGCGGCCTGTGGATCCCGATCGACGGGATGCCGTCGTGGATGGCCGACATCGCCCAGGTGACGCCGACGTACTGGCTGATCCAGCTGGTCCGCCCGGTCGTCACCGACCATCTCACGGTGAGCCTCCCGGCCGCGCTCGGTGTGCTGGCGGCGTGGACCGCGGTCCTCGGGGCGCTCGTGATCAGGCGTTACCGTAAGGACAGTGCGCGGGTCTGAGAAGGGTGAAGCGGTGAACGGGTACCCGGGCAGGGTCGAGACGGGCTTGAACAGCCGGGCGAACTGGTGGGCGGACATGCCGCCGCGCCTCGGCCGGGGTCCCCGGCCGAGGCGTTGGGTGTTCTTCGCCCTCGCCTTCATCGTGCCCGGCTTCGTCCCCGCGGCGGTCGATCTGGCCACCGACGGGGCGACCGCGAAAGAGCTGGTGATCGCCGTTCTCCTGCTCTTCTACGGCGCCTGCTACGTGCTGTTCCCGCTGAGCCTGCGCCCTTCCCGGCGGAAGACGACCTACGTCTTCTCGGTGCTGATGCTGCTCGTCGGTCTCGCGCTGGTGTTCCTGCACGGCAACAACCCGTACGTGCTGATCTACGCGACGGCGGTGCTGGCCTTCACGCTGCCGCCGGCGTGGTCGCTGATCCTCGACGGCGGTGCCCTGCTGCTGGTGCTGGCCGTCCACCTGATCATCGGGAAAGACGACTTCGGCGACCTGGTGGCGGTCGCCTCGATCACCGCGGCGATGTTCTTCATGGCGAACCTGGTCCGCGCGGTGCGGAAACTGGAGGCGGCGAACCAGGAGATCGCGACGCTCGCGGTGGCGGGCGAACGCGAGCGCCTGGCCCGGGATCTCCACGACATCCTCGGCCACAGTCTCACCACCATCACGGTCAAGGCCGGGCTCGCCCGCCGGATACTGGAGAGCGGCAAGGACGACGCCCGCGCGCTGCAGGAGATCCGCGAGGTCGAGGGCCTGACCCGCAGCGCGCTCTCGGACATCCGGGCCACGGTGTCGGAGTATCGCGAGGTTTCCCTGTCGGCGGAGGTCGCCGGGGCGCGGGCGGCGTTGCGGGCGGCCGAGATCGACGCCGATCTGCCGCACGCGGTGGACAACGTCGATCCCGCCCTGCAACGCACTTTCGGTTACGTGCTGCGGGAAGCGGTCACCAACGTGATCCGGCATTCCGGGGGAAAGCGGGTGAAGGTCCGGTTCGGCAAGACCTGGCTGGAAGTCGAGGACGACGGTGACTCCGGTGACGCCCCGGTGGGGAACGGCCTGCGAGGGCTCACCGAACGGCTGGACGCGGTCGGCGGGACCTTGACCGCCACCACGCTGCCTGGGGGAGGATGGCTCGTCCGGGCGGAGGTACCCGAATCCGCCTTGCGGAGCGGCGCGCCCGCGCCACTCTCCGAACCCACTGGAGGCTGCGCGTGATCCGGGTCCTGCTCGCCGACGACCAGGCGATGGTGCGCGGGGCGTTGGCCACCGTGCTCGGCCTCGAAGCCGACATCGAGGTGGTCGCCCAGGTCGGCTCGGGCGACGAAGTGCTCCAGCGGGCGAAGGAGACCGCCCCGGACGTCGCGCTGCTCGACGTCCAGATGCCGGGCAAGGACGGCCTCGAAGCCGCCGCCGAGCTGCACGGCGCGCTTCCGCTGTGCCGGATCATCATCTGCACCACCTTCGGCAGGCCCGGTTATCTCTCGCGGGCGATGGCCGCGGGCGCGGCGGGGTTCGTCGTCAAGGACGCTCCGCCGGAGCAGCTCGTGGACGCCGTCCGCCGGGTCCACGGCGGGCTCCGGGTGGTCGATCCCGCGCTCGCCGCGGAATCGCTCGCCACCGGTGCGAGCCCGCTCACCGGGCGCGAACACGATGTCCTCCTGGTCGCCAAGGACGGCAGCACGGTGGCCGACATCGCCCGTGCCCTGCACCTCTCCGAAGGCACCGTGCGCAACCATCTTTCGGCCGCGATGGGCAAGACCGGGGCGAGGACCAGGGCCGAGGCGGTGCGGCTCGCGGAAGAGCACGGCTGGCTCTGAGATCGGCTCCGCGCTCTGCGAGAATCACCCGCGTGAGTACCGCCGAACGGACGAAACCGACTCGCGCGAACTGGGTGCGCCGGATAGTGGCGGGATTCCTGCTGGTCGTCGTCGCGGTGATCGGCGGAACGGCGTTCCGGGTCTGGGAGGTCGCGCGCGAGGACGTGCGCGACCGGGCCGACGTCATCGTGGTGCTCGGCGCCGCCCAGTACAACGGCAGGCCGTCGGAGATCTTCCAGGCCCGGCTCGCCAAGGCGAAGACGCTGTACGACCAGGGCGTGGCGAAGGTGATCGTCACCGCGGGCGGCAAGAAGGCCGACGACAACTACACCGAGGCGCACGCGGGCGCGCAGTGGCTGCGCAAACGCGGCGTTCCCACGTCGGCGACGCTGCCGGTGGGCGAGGGCAGCGACACGCTGCGGAGCCTGCGCGCGGTCGCCGCGCAGGTGCAGAAGCGAGGCTGGAAGACGGCCGTGCTGGTCAGCGACCCGTGGCACTCCTTCCGCGCGCGGGTGATGGCGGACGACCTCGGGCTCGAGACCTGGACTTCGCCGACCCATCGCGGCCCGATCGTGCAGACCCGCGAGACGCAGGCGCGGTACATCGTCCGTGAGACCGGCGCGCTGCTGTACTACCGCCTGACGAAGTCGCCAGCGGACAGTCTGTTCGGTACCGGCGAGGTCTGACGCCCGATAAGTGTCGGTGAGCACGTTTAGTCTGGTCGGGTGGACACCTACACCGAGGCCGACAGGGCGCGCCTGCTGCCCGAGCGGCCCAAGGGCGCGGCGTTGGAAGGCGCCGCGGACGGGCGGAGCGACTTCGCCCGTGATCGCGCCCGAGTGCTGCACTCGGCCGCGCTGCGCCGGCTGGCGGGCAAGACCCAGGTCGTCGGCCCGGGTGAAGGGGCCGAGGTCAGCGGCGTGCCCCGCACGCGGCTGACGCATTCGCTGGAGGTCGCCCAGATCGGCCGGGGTATCGCGGACGAGCTGGGCGCGGATCCCGATCTGGTGGACACCGCCGGTCTCGCGCACGACATCGGGCATCCGCCGTTCGGGCACAACGGTGAGCGCGCGCTGAACGAGGTCGCCCAGCCGTGCGGTGGTTTCGAGGGCAACGCGCAGACGTTGCGGATCCTGACCAGGCTGGAGCCCAAGGTCCTGCTCGAAGGCGGGCTGGTGGGCGGGCTGAATCTCACCCGTGCCTGTCTCGACGCCTCGACGAAGTACCCGTGGCGACGTGAAGAAGGCAAGGCGAAGTACGGCGTCTACGCCGACGACGCCGAGGTGTTCGCGTGGGTCCGGGAAGGCGCGCCCGAGCGCCGCACCTGCCTGGAAGCGCAGATCATGGACTGGTCCGACGACGTCGCCTATTCCGTGCACGACGTCGAAGACGGGGTGCTGGCCGGGCGGATCTCGCTGCGGGTGCTGGCCGACGCGGAGGAACGCGCCGCCGTGGCCGAGGCGGCGCGGAGGTTTTCGCACCGGTCACAGTCCACTTTGGAGGGTGCGGCGAAGGAACTGCTCGACCTGCCGGTGGTCGCCGAGCTCAGCGAACCTGGGCTGGACGGGTCGCTCAAGGCGCAGGTCGCGTTGAAGCGGCTGACGAGCGAGCTGGTCGGCCGGTTCGCGACGGCGGTCGTGGGCGCGACACGGGAGGTGTACGGCGAAGGGCCGCTGAGCCGGTACACCGCGCGTCTGGTGATTCCGGAGCAGGTCGCGGCGGAGGTCGCGTTGCTCAAGGCGCTCGCGCTGCGGTACGTGATGAGTGACAAACGGCGTCTCGCGATGCAGGACGGTCAGCGCCAGATACTCGCCGAGCTGGTCGTCGCGCTGTGCCGCCGCGCGCCCGATTCGCTGGATGGCCTGTTCCTGCCCGCGTGGGAGGCCGCCTCGGACGACGCGGCCCGGCTGCGCGTGGTGGTGGACCAGGTGGCGTCGCTCACGGACGCGCAGGCCTACGCGTGGCACGCGTGGCACACCGGCCGCCACGGCTGAGCCTGCTTCCCGGCTCCCGGACCGCCGAGCATGTCGCGAAAGCCACTTTCGCGACGTCTGATGTCCCGAAAGTGGCTTTCGCGACAGGCCACCTCGGTGCCGTCCCCCGGACAAGGCGGAACTTTCGGACAGGAGACGGGCGGGCCCGTCCACGGTACGGTCTGCGGCATGGCAGCTGTCGAAAGCCACCTCCGGTTTGGTCTGGACCTCTATCGGGTGCTGGCGAGCCGCGCGGAGAACGCGTGCTTCTCGCCGTACTCGATCGCGAGCGCGCTCGGCCTGGTGACCCAGGCCGCCAAGGGGAAGACCAGAGAAGAGCTGATCGCGCTGCTCGGCGACCCGGCCGAGCTGGCCGACCTGCTGGGCAAGGCCTCGTCGCTGCTCGACGACGGTCCCGAACTCGCGGTCGCGAACACGCTCTGGGCCTGGGACGGGCTCCCGCTGGAGGACTCCTTCCGCGCGGAACTCGCCACCTGGCCGGGCGGGAAGGTCGAGAGCGCCCCGTTCGGGGACGATCCGGAGGCCGCGCGGCGGCTGATCAACGCCGACGTCGCCGAGGCCACCCGCGAACTGATCCCCGAACTGCTGAAGCCGGGGACAGTCGCGCCGGACACCGTCGCCGCGATCGTCAACGCCCTGTATCTCAAAACCGCCTGGACCAACCCGTTCTCGCGTGACAACACCGCGCCCGCGGACTTCCACGCGCCGTCCGGCACCCGTACGGTGCCGACGATGTGGCTCGAAAAGCAGCTCGACCACACCCACGAGGACGGCTGGCAGGTCGTCCGCCTCGGTGCCGAGGGCGGGGTTGAGGCGATCGTCCTGCTGCCGGACGGCGATCTCGACGACGCCGAACTCGACGCGGGCAAGCTGGCGCGGCTGCTGGAGAACACGCGGTCCAAGACCATCGCCCTGTCGCTGCCGAAACTCGACCTCGACGTCGACAGCCCGCTGACGGCGAAACTCCAGGACCTCGGTGTGCGGACGATGTTCACCGCCGACGCCGACCTCACCGGGCTCGCCGACGACGACCGGCTCGAAGTGTCCGAGGTCGTCCACCAGTCCGTGCTCCGCATCGACGAAGAAGGCCTCGAAGGCGCCGCCGCGACCGCGGTGCTGATGCGGCTGACGTCGCTCATCGTCGACGAACCGCTCGAAGTCACCGTCGATCGGCCGTTCCTTCTGCTCGTCAGGCACGCCTCGACGGGTGTGCTCTACTTTCTCGCCCGCGTAGTCGAGCCGTGAGGACGGTCAGTGAGTCTTTTCCAGGCTGAGGCTGAGGCGATGGAGAGCGAAAAGACTCCCACGAGACCCCGCCGGTTCGCCGCCGTCGACGCCGCCATCATGGGCGGCTTCCTGCTGTTCGCCTTCCTGCTCTACAACGGGCTCTGGCTCGACCTCAAGGAGGGCTATCTCTGGAACAGCGCGTCGGATCAGAACCTGTGGGAGTGGTTCTTCTCCGTCACCGCGGACAACGTGCTGCACCTGAGGAATCCGCTCAGCACGCATTTCCAGAACCATCCGCTCGGCGTGAACCTGATGGCCAACACGGCCATGCTCGGCATCGGCATCCCGCTTTCGCCGGTCACCCTCACCTTCGGCCCGACGGTCACCTGGGCCATCGCGCTCACCGGCGGTCTCGCCGGCACCGCGGCCGCCTGGTACTGGGTGTTCTCGCGGCATCTGGTCACCCACCGGGTCGGCGCGGCCATCGGCGGCGCGTTCGTCGGCTTCGCCCCGCCGATGATCTCGCACGGCAACGCGCATCCGAACTTCGTCGCGTGGTTCGTCCTGCCGTTCATCGCGCTGCTGGTCTTCAAGATCGCGCGTGGCGAACGCCCCGTCCGCAACGGGATCTTCCTCGGCCTGCTGGCGGCGTACCAGATCTTCCTCGGTGAGGAACCACTGCTGATCTTCGCGATGGCGTTCGCGATCTTCGCCATCGCCTACTTCGCGACGAACCACCGCGAGTTCCCGCCGATGGCGAAACCACTGGGGATCGGCGTCGGCATCGGGGTCCTCGTGGCGCTCGTGCTGTGCGCTTTCCCGCTGTGGTGGCAGTTCTTCGGCCCGCAGAGTTATCAGGCGATCGAGCACGGCCCGGTCGGGAACGACACGGCCGCGTTCACCCGGTTCGCGACGCAGTCGGTCGCCGGGCAGCCGCAGGCCGCCGCGGACGTGTCGATGAACCGCACCGAGGAGAACGCCTTCTTCGGCTGGCCGTTGATCGTGCTGATGGTGGTCGTCACCGTCTGGCTGTGGCGCGAGGTGTTCGCGCGGGCGCTGGCGATCTCCATGTTCGTGATGGCCTGGCTCTCACTCGGTGTGCAGATCATCGTGGTGCACGAGGAAACCGGGATCCCGGGGCCGTGGAAGCTCTTCTCGGAGCTGCCGCTGTTCGAGTCGCTGCTGGAATCGCGGCTGGCGATGGGCTGCATCCCGCTGATCGGCGCGCTGCTGGCGCTGGCGACGGAACGCGTCTACGCGGTCGCGTCGAAACTCCCGGAAGTGCCGGGGGAGCGGCGATTCCCGTTGCGGCTGCTGTGGATCGGCGTCGTCATCGCGGTCCTGCTGCCGATCGCGCCGACCCAGCTGATCGTGAAGGAACGGCCGCCGACGCCGAGGTTCCTCGCCGACGGCACCTGGCGGAGCTACGTCGCGCCCGGCGGGACCGTGGTACCCGTGCCGTTGCCGAGTTCCGGCGAATCCGAACCGCTGCACTGGCAGATCGACGCCGGACTCGGTTATGCGATGCCGGAGGGCTACTTCGTCGGGCCGAGCGGCCCGGACGACAAACGCGGCCGCTACGGCGCCGTCCAGCGGCCGACGTCGGTCATCTTCGACCAGATCAAGCAGACCGGCGTACCGGCGACGATCACCGAAGCGGAGCGGGTGCAGGCGCTGGAGGATCTGCGGTACTGGAACGCCGACGTGCTCGTGCTGATCCCGCGCGAACACCAGGACGCCTTCCGGACCACAGTGGACCTGCTGCTGCGGAAACCCGCCGAGTTCGTCGACGGCGTCTGGGTATGGGACGTCCGGACGATCACGCCCTGAGGACGACGCGGCTCGCCGACCACCGCGAGCCCGCGAACGGTCCGTCCACGGACATCGCCGGATGCGCGTTCACCCGGACCGTCGGGCCGCCGAGCCGCGCCGCGATTCCGGCGGCGTACTCCTCGTCCGTGCCCCACACCGAACCGCACGAGCCGGGCGCGGTGGCGTTCGCCAGCCCGACCGCTTCGTCCACTGTGGAGCATCGGACGACCGGCAGCACCGGGCCGAACTGTTCCTCGGTCACGACTCGCATGCCGTCGTGCGCCCCGGCGAGGATCGCCGGGGCGAAGAAGTAGCCGGGCCCGTCGAGCGGCCCGCCGGTCACGAGCCGCGCGCCGTCGGCCCGAGCCTCTTCGGTCAGACCGGTGACACGGTCGTACCGCGGCCGGTTGTTCACCGGGCCGAGCTGTGTCCCGGCGGTCCGTCCGTCGCCGACCACCACCCGCGCCGCCACGGCGGCCAGCGCCTCGACGACGGCGTCGTGGACGGGCCCGACGGCGTAGACCCGCTCGACCGCCACGCCGGTCTGCCCGCAGTTGGCGAACGCGCTCCAGAAGAGCCGTTCCGCGATCGCGGCCGGATCCGTGCCGGGGAGGACGATCGCGGGGTCGTTGCCGCCCAGTTCCAGCGTCAGCCGTCGCCATTCCGGCGCGGCCGCCATCCGCTTCCCGGTGACGGCCGAGCCGGTGAAGTCGACCCGCCGGATCCCCGGATGCGCGACCAGGTACTCGCCGAGGGGATCCCGTCCGGTGAGCACGGTCAGCACCCCCGGCGGCAGCACCTGCGCCAGCATCCGGCCGAGGTGCAGCGTGGTGAGCGGGGTGCGCGGCGAAGGCTTGAGCACCACCGTGTTCCCGGCCGCGAACGCCGGCGCGAGTTTCGCGGCGGCCGACTGCACGGGGAAGTTCCACGGCGTGATCGCGGCGACCGGTCCGCCGCTGTCGGCATGCGGCTCCGGCCTCGACCCGGCGAAGTTCCGGAACCGCGACGCCGCCACGGCGAACTCGGCTTCGGCCTCGTGGAGCGGTTTCCCTTGCTCTTCGGAGAGCACGGGGGCCAGCACGGGCGCGGCCTCCTCGACGACGACCGCGCACGACGTCAATGCCGCGTGCCGGTCCGAGGCGTGCCACGCGGGCCAGGCCCCGGCGGCGGCGCGGACCGCTTTGTCGACCTCGGCGGGCCCGCAATCGGGGACGGCCGTGATCCGTTGTCCGGTGGCGGGGTCCTCGACGGCGAGCATCGTTCCTCCTCGGGGAGGGCAAAGGGCCGACTTGCCAGCCTACCTCCGATGATCCACTGGCGGTTCCGGCGAAAAGGCGAAAGACGGCTCCTCCTGCCGCGTGGCGCACGTCACCGGAGCCGCTGTCACGTCCGCGCGGGCCGTCTCGTCCCTTCGGTGATCGCACCCGCACGAGGAGGACACCATGCCGCGTATTCCCGCCGTGAAGACCGCCGAAGCCGGCTTCCTGCTGAAGCTGTTCTACAAGTTCGCCGGCAAGCGTTTCGGCGCCGTGCCCGAGCCGATGGCCGTCTACGCGCACCACCCGGCCCTGCTCCGGGCGAACGGCATGCACGAGATGATGGCGGAGAAGGCCAGCAAGTCGTTGCCGTCGAACGTGCGCGAGCTGGCCGTGTACCGCGTCGCGACGCAGCTCGGCTGCTCGTGGTGCATCGACTTCGGGACCATGCTGCAGCTGCACGAGGGACTCGACATCGAACGGCTGAAGAACATCGACGACTACGCGAAGTCGCCTGCCTTCACGCGCCAGGAACGGCTCGCGCTCGCGTACGCCGACGCGATGACCGCGAGCCCGGTGACCGCCACCGACGAGCAGGTCGCCGAGCTGGAACGCGAGTTCGGCCGCAAGGGCGTCATCGAGCTGACCTACCAGATCGGCCTGGAGAACATGCGTGCCCGGATGAACAGCGCGCTCGACATCACCGCGCAGGGCTTCACCTCGGGCGACGCCTGCAAGATCCCGCTTCCCTGAAACCCCCGCGTTTAGTCCTCTAGTTGCGCCCAGGGCGCAACTAGAGGACTAAACGCGGTCAGGGGCCGACGCGGGTCCGCGCGGTGGTGAGCTTGTCCGGGTTCGCCATGTCGTAGATCGCGACGATCTTCCCGTCGGAGATGACGAACGCGTTGACGTGCTCGTCGAGCGCCCGGTACCCCTCGGAAGCCACCTGCGGCGGGATGTAGAGCCCGAGGTCGCCGTTGACCAGCGCGGGCCTCGCCTGTTCGATGCCGGCCGGGTCGTACAACCGCATGAGGCCCTGGAACAGCCGGGTGACCTTGTCGAACCCGGCGACCGTGTGGACCGCCGTGCGCGCCTTGCCGCCGCCGTCGCCGACGAGGACGACGTCGGGATGCAGCACCTCGGCCACCGCCTGGATGTCGCCGGTGAGCATCGCGGTCATGAACTTCTCAATGATCTGCTGCTGCTCGGCGAGCGCCGTCCGGGGCGGCGGATCGGCGTCCGCGACCGCGCGGCGACCGCGGGAACCGTGCTGGCGCGCCGTTTCCGGCGTGCAGCCCAGGATTTCGGCGATCTCCCCGAACGGCACCGAAAACGCGTCGTGCAGGACGAACGCGACACGTTGTTCCGGAGTCAGCCGGTCGAGGACCACCATCGCCGCCATGCGCATCCCGTCGTCGCGGACGGCGACGGCCAGCGGATCCTCCGACGACGGCGTGCCCAGCGGGCCGAGGACCGGTTCGGGCAGCCATTCGCCGACGTACCGCTCGCGGCGCACCACCGCGGACCGCAGCCGGTCGAGACAGATGCGGCTGACGACGGTGGTCAGCCAGCCCTTGTGGTCTTCGATGGCCGAGCGGCGCCGTTCGTCCAGGCCGCTCAGGCGCAGCCAGGACTCTTGGACCGCGTCCTCGGCGTCGGACAGCGCGCCGGTCAGCCGGTAGGCGACCGAGACCAGATGGGGGCGCAGCGCGGCGAAGTTCCCGGCGAGTTCGTCCAGGGCGGTGCTCATTCCCCGAGTGTGCCGCACGGTGCTCGAAGAGGACGGCCTAGAGTGATGAGCGTGGCAGGACGGATTCGGGAAAGCGACATCGCGGAGGTGCGCGAGCGCAACCGGATCGACGAGGTCATCGGTGACTACGTGGCCCTCCGCAACGCCGGCGGCGGCAGCCTGAAAGGGCTTTGCCCGTTCCACAACGAGAAGACCCCGTCGTTCAATGTGCGCCCCACCCACGGCACCTTCCACTGCTTCGGCTGCGGCGAAGGCGGTGACGTGATCAAGTTCATCCAGAAGATGGACCTGATCTCGTTCGTGGAAGCCGTCGAGCGCCTCGCGGACCGCGTGGGGTTCCGGCTGACCTACGAAGGCGGCGGCGGAAGCGTCCAGCGTGATCGCGGCACCCGCGCCCGGCTGATCGAGGCGCACCGCGCGGCGCAGGAGTTCTACGCCGAGCAGCTGCTCACCCCGGACGCGCGGGCGGCGCGGGACTTCCTGTCCGAGCGGGGATTCGACGCGGCCGCCGCGCAGACGTTCGGCTGCGGGTACGCGCCGGCGGGCTGGGACAAGCTGACGAAGCATCTGCTCAACCGCGGGTTCGAGGTCAAGGAACTGCTCACGGCCGGGCTGGCCAAGGAGGGGCAGCGCGGGCCGATGGACCGGTTCAACCGGCGGCTGCTCTGGCCCATCCGCGACGTCGGCAACGAGGTGGTCGGGTTCGGCGCGCGGCGCCTGTACGACGACGACCGTGTCTCGGCGAAGTACCTGAACACGGCGGAATCGCCGATCTACAAGAAGTCGCAGGTGATGTTCGGCCTCGATCTGGCCAAACGCGAGATCGCGAAACGGCACCAGGTCGTCGTCGTCGAGGGCTACACCGACGTGATGGCGATGCACGCCGCCGGTGTCCCGACGGCCGTCGCGTCGTCGGGGACGGCGTTCGGCGAGGACCACATGAAGGTCCTCCGGCGGCTGATGATGGACGACGACGCCTTCCGCGGCGAGGTGATCTTCACCTTCGACGGTGACGAAGCGGGCCAGAAGGCCGCGCTGAAGGCGTTCGAGGGCGATCAGACCTTCGCGGGTCAGACCTACATCGCGGTGGCCCCGGACGGCATGGACCCGTGCGAACTGCGGCTCGCCAAGGGCGACGCCGCGGTACGCGACCTGGTCGCGCGGCGGATCCCGCTGTTCGAGTTCGCGATCAAGAGCATGCTCAAGGCGTTCGACCTCGATTCCGTCGACGGTCAGGTGGCGGCGCTGCAGAAGACCGTCCCGATGGTCGCGGGGATCAAGGACCGCGCCAGCCGCGACGGCTACGCCTCGAAGCTCGCGTGGTGGGTCGGCTGGCAGGACGCGGCTCAGGTGGTGAACCGGGTGCGCGGCAGCGCGGGGGCGGCGGCGAAACGCTCCGCCACGGTCGAGGTCCGGCGGCCCGCTCCTGCGGCCGCGGCCACCGAGGAGGACCTGCCCAGGCCCGCGCCCGGCGACCCGCGGTTCATCGCGCAGCGCGAGGCGCTCAAGGCGGCGCTGCAGCAGCCGATGCTCGCCGGGGCCGAATACGACGCGCTCCCCGAGGACGCGTTCACCCATCCGGTTTACGTCGCCATCCACAAGGCGTTGCTGTCCGCCGGGGGAGCGGGTTCCGGGCTGACCGGGCCCGCCCTGCTCGACGCCGCCGCCCCGCACTGCCCGCAGGGAACGGTGCGGCGCGTGCTCAGCGAACTTTCGGTGGAACCGTTGCGCGCCAAGGGCGAGGTCGACTCGCGCTACATCTCCGCGCAGCTCGCGGCCGTGCAGGAGAGCCTCGTCGGCCGCCAGATCAACGAGATCAAGTCGAAGCTCCAGCGGCTTTCCCCGGTCGAGGCGCCGGACGACTACCGCGCCCTGTTCGGCGATCTCGTCGCGCTCGAGCAGTACCGGAAGGCGCTGAAGGAACAGGCCATCGGCGGATTGGACTGAGCATGGGCTGGCTGCGTCACCTGCTGGGTGACCGTGTCCCGGCGGATTTCGACGGCTCGCTGGACGACGGCGAGCACGTCGTCGGGAGCGCGGCGGTCGAGGGCGGCGGATATCTGCTGGTCACGGCGCTGGGACTGTGGATCCCGGGGGCGCGCCGGGTCGGCTGGCATCTGGTCGGCAAGGCCGCGTGGTCCGACGGGGTGCTGACGCTGACCGAGTCCGAGGAGACCGGGACGGCGGGGAACGCCGTGCTGCTCGCCGACAAGACCCCGGTCCGGTTCCGGCTGCCCAAACCCGGCAAGGTCCCGATCCTGGTGCGGCAGCGGGTCGACGGCTCGGTCCGGGGACGGCACCGCAAGGACCTCGAAACCGGCGGAGCGTGGTTCGTCGAGCGCAAGGTCCCCGGCCAGGACGGCACGGTGCTGCAGGTGCGGCCCGATCCGGGCACCGACGCCGACATCGTCAAGGCGATCGCCGAGGAAGCGGCAAGGAAGCTGGCCTAGCAGTACACTCGTACTGTATCGCTGGGAGGCGCCATGTGGGATCCGGTCAAGTACCTCGACTACGCCGACCTGCGGGCCAGGCCGTTCCACGACCTCGTGGCGCGGATACCGGCCGACAATCCCCGTCGCGTCGCCGACCTCGGCTGCGGGCCCGGAAACCTGACCGCCGGCCTGGCGGAACGCTGGCCCGGCGCGATCATCGAGGCGAGCGACAGCTCACCCGAAATGGTCGAAGCCGCCCGCTCCCGGGGCGTCGACGCGCGAGTGCTCGACGTCCACGACTGGGTACCCGCGCCGGACACCGACGTGGTCATCTCGAACGCGGTGCTCCAATGGGTGCCGGACCACCGCCGCCTGCTCCGCCGCTGGGTGGATCTGCTGCCGTCCGGGGCGACGCTCGCGTTCCAGGTCCCCGGTAACTTCGACGCCCCGTCGCACGCCCTGGTCCGCGCCCTCGCGCGCACCGGGGAATGGGCTCCGCGCCTCGCCGGCGTCGTCCTGCGGGAGAACGAGGCCGTCGACAGCCCGCTCGGCTACGGGAACCTGCTGGCCGACGCGGGATGCGCCGTCGACGCCTGGGAGACGACCTACCTGCAAAGGCTGACCGGCGAGGACGCCGTGCTCGAATGGATCACCGGCACCTCGCTGCGGCCGGTCAAGGAAGCGCTGCCGGGGGAGGACTGGGACCACTTCCGCGCCCAGATCGCCCGGAAGCTGGACGAGGCCTACCCGCCGCGTCCCGACGGGACCACCTGGTTCGAGTTCCGGCGCGTTTTCGTGGTCGCCGTCGTGGGCTGAAGGGGACTTTCCCCGCGTCAGATGTAGTGAAAGGGCCCTTCACCGCGTCGCATGCGGTGAAGGGCCCTTTCGGCACGGGTCAGCGCTGAGGCCGCCCGAACCGCTCACCGACCTTGGCGCGAGCGACCCCGGCGGCGCCCTGCACCATGGGGTGGTCAGCGATCTTGCGGTAGGTCCGCACGATCTGCTCGTACCGCCCCCGGCCGGCCTTCGCGCCCAGCACGTAGCCCGCGGCCGCGCCCAGCAGGAACATCTTCATCCGAGTCCACGCCTCCGTTCGATCTTGCTCCAGCTGTCATTGTCCCTCAAAACGCGAGCTTGACGAGGTGATCTCCAAAGTGGGGGGTGGGTGCGCGACCGCCGGAGGGCATGGGCTAAAGTTCTCTCATCGGTCGGAGCGATCCGGCCGGTACGGAGCACAATCCCCTGTAGCTCAACTGGCAGAGCATTCGGCTGTTAACCGGAGGGTTCTTGGTTCGAGTCCAAGCGGGGGAGCACAGAGTTCCTTCAGGAGAGCCCAGGCCGAGCGGTCTGGGCTTCTTCGCGTTCGGGGTACTCCGCCGGGCACGGCGCCGCGGGGGCGCCGCACCCGGCCGGACGGCGTGACGGTCAGATCCGCGTCATGGTGGAGGTGTAGCCGCCGCCACCGGGGTAGACCCAATCCCCGGTCATGGCGGTGCCGTCGGCGTCGAAGGTGCCCTGGAAGTAGGCGGGGCTGCCTTTCTCACCCGCCCAGATGGTCAGGGTTTCGCCGGCGAGTTCGTAGGCGTAGTCCAGGGTGTTCCCGGCCGAGTCGTAGAACCGGGAGACCACGTCCTTGCCCGGGGGCTCACCGAAGGGGCGCAGGTTGCCGATGACCTCCATACCGGTGATCGTCTCGCCGGACTGGGCGAGATCGACGTGCTGCAGCAGGAAGAATCCGCCTGACATCCATTCGTACCGCACGGTGCCTTCGGCCCCGCCGGTCACCCTCCAGGTGCCCACCAGCCGGTCGAGCGCCCGCAGTTCGGGGCTGGGCTCGATGGTCGTTTCGGCCATGATCTCCTCCTCGGATCATCTGTCAGGTACTGGTACCCCGGTGACGCGCCTTCGACTCGGCGCCTACCGAAAGTGATCTGGACCGTATCCACCTCGCGCCGCGATCGGTGGCTCCGTGCCGGGGTGGCGGTGAAGGTTCACCGAGGAGGGGGCATGGCCACGGCCGCCGGTGCACCGAGTCCCGTATGTCCGGAATCGGCACCACCTGACCTCGGCGGCCGGTAGGGTCACCCGCACGAGGTGTGCCTGGTTCGACGGTTGGCGAGGTAGCGGGGGAGGCCGGGCGGCTGCTGACCGGTTTCGGGCACCGGTACGCCGTCGCCGTGCGGATCGCGACCTTGCCGCCCCTCGCGGCGATCGGTCTGCTCAGAAGCTCGCCCGCCGGGTTCGGGGCCACGGCCGTGGTGGTCGCCGTCGCGGTGGTCTGGACCTGCGCGTGTGGTCCGTTCGACCGGCAGTGCGCGGGGGCTTCCGCGGATATCTTGTGGCCGATACCCCGGCACATCCTGAGGAGCACCATGACGACCACCCGGCGCGTTCTCGCCGTTCTGGCCACCGCGACCCTGGTCGCCTCGGTCCTCGGCGCGGGCTCCGCCGCCGCCGCGACCAAGGGCAAGATCTACATCTACAACACCTGCGGCAGCGCGGTCTCCACCACGATCCACCGCACCGACGGCTCGATGATCGCGGGCACCGGCGCGGCCCCGGCGGGCAGCTACTTCGGCTACCCGGTCTACCCCGGCGCCTACCAGGTCCGCGTGCCCGCCGGTAACCGGAACGTGCGGGTCCTCGACTTCCCGGGCAAGGTGCACTCGGTCGTCGTCAAGGCCTGCTGACCTCCTCTCAGGCGTGCGCCCGGCGCAGGCGTTCGGCCACCTGCGCGCGGATGAGATCGTGCGAACCCGGGGGAGCGCCGTGCAGCGTTTCCCAGCGGACGTCGTGCGCCGCGGGCCACAGGCTCGCGGCCCACGCGACCTCCTGCTCCTCCGTGGTGAAACGGCGGCCCCGGATGTCTTGATAGGCCGCCAAGAACGCCTCGGAGCTTTCGATCGGCGGCAGCAGGGCGGGCCCGGTCTTGGGAAAGACCGCGCTCGCCGCTCCCGCCAGCGCCGCCTCCGGCTGCCACGCCAGACTGTCCCAGTCGTGCACGGCCCAGATGTGGCCGTCACGCCAGCGGAGGTTCTGCGCTTCGAAGTCGGCGTGGCCGAGTACACGGGGAAGGTCGGCGGCGAGCAGCCGTTCGCGGATCCGCCCAGCCGCCTCGACGACGTACACGGGCACGGCGTCCTGGTCCCGCCGATCGAGGTCTTCGATGCTCGGCCACAACCCGGGATCCGTGTGGTCCCAGCGTATCCAGCGGGGATTCGGCAGTGGTGGCGAGACGGTGACGCCGGCCAGCCCGGCCATCAGCCTGGCGAACACCGCCGCGTAGCGCGCGGCGATGTCCGGTGAGTCGCCGGGCAGCAGTCGACCGCCGGGCCTGGATTCCTCGGCGTGCACGGCCAGCGTCCCGACGCGTGTCGCGGGCGTGAGCGGCCGCGCACAGGGGAACCCCCGATCGGACAGCCGGGCTTGCGCGTCGACACACGGCGCGGCGCGGCCGTCGTCTTCCCGGACCTTCACCACGACGTCCCGCCCGGTGGCCAGCCGCAGCCCGAACACCGCCGACATCGACCGTGCCTCGAACAGCACGGCGACGGGCTCGGCTCCCAGGTGATCCGCACACCACCCGGGCAACCAGCCCGGGAGATCGCTCCCCGCCACTTGTCCGTTCCTACCGGCGACGTTCGTCGTCGTACGCGGCGAAGGCCTCCGCCGCGTCGCCGTCCAAGATCATCGACAGCGCATAGGAAATCGTCCAGATCCACTCCTCCAGGCGCGCCGCGTCCTCGTCGTCGATCAGGCCGTTTCCGCGGAGCATGCCATCGGGCGCGACGCCCCAGGCCCGTGCGAAGTGACAGATCCCGACCACGGAGGAAACGACTTCCCGGGGCACCGAGTCGGCCTGCAGCTGTTCGGTGAGAACCCGCAAGGCGGCCATCACCTCGTGGAAGTTCTCCTCGCGCAAGCCACTGAAGGGGCGCAGAGAACCCAGAAACCCCGTTCGCCACCGATCGTCGTCCACATCCGGATGCGCGCCGGAGTGGAACAAGAGGGCTTCGCGGGCGTCGGCCGGGTTCACGAGAGTGACCGTAGCGCGAGGTCACCGAGCTCCGCGTCGCGGAGATCGGGCATGTCCCTCAGCTGCCTGCGCGAGGAGATGCCGAGCTTGCGGAAGATGTTGCGGAGGTGGGCGTCCACCGTGCGGGGGCTGAGGAACAGGCGGGTGGCGACCTCCTTCGACGTCGCGCCGGCCGCGACCTGGCGCGCGATATGCGTCTCCTGCATGGTCAGGTGGTCGTAGGAACGTCCGGAGCGGCTCCGGGCGACCTCCCCGGTCGCCCGCAGTTCGTCGGCGGCCCGCCGGGTGAACGCCTCCAGCCCGATCCCCGACAGCTGTTCGTGCGCGGTGCGCAGGTGTTCACGCGCCTCGCGACGGCGTCCCTCGCGGCGCAGCCACTCGCCGTAGCGCAGCCGCGCCCGCCCGAGATGCACCGGGAGCGGGCCGTCCGCCAGGTACCGGAGCGCTTCCAGGTGGTCGGGCTCCGCGTCGCTGACCATGGCCCGCGCGCTCGCCGCGATTCCGCGGGCGAAGGTGGTGCCCGCGGGTTCCGTGCGGGCGGTCAGGGAGTCCAGCGCGGACCGGGCAACGGAATCCTTGCCGCAGCGCACCGCGGCTTCCACGAGCTCGGGCAGCGCGATACCGGCGAGGAAGAGGTCGCCGCTCGCCACCGCCCGGGTCGCCGCGTCCAGCGCGGCCGGGTACTCGGCGAGCCCGTTGTACAGCACGGCCGTCGCCCAGTACGCGTTCGCGGTCAGCTGCCCGCTGCCGCGGGTCGTCGCTTCGTCGAACAGATCGAGCACTTCCCGGCGCCGTCCGCGCATCGCGGCCAGATGCACGCGCGGGTACAGCTGCGGCGGATCGCCGACGGCGTCCGCGATCGCCTCCTCTTCGGCGATCGCGGCCATCGCCCGCCCGAGGTGCCCGGTGAGCACCGCGTGCAGGGCCACCTGGGACAGCCCGAGCCGGATGGTCATCGGCGATCCGGTGTCCCGCCCGGTCCGCACCAGCCAGTCGACGATCGTCGCGTGCAGATCGATGTCCCACAGTTCCCCCGCGAGCACGGTGGCCAGGGCCGGTGTCCTGGTCCAGCCGGCGTCGTCGCCGGTGAGGACCCGGCGAAGCGCCGGCACACCGGCGTGGTGACCTTCGGTGGTCAACAGCACCAGCGCGTCGAGGAGATCCGGCGGTCCTGACACCGGAGGTGCCGAGCGGGCCGCGTCGAGAACCCGGTCCAGTACTCCCGCGGCCCGCCCGACCACGAGCCCCATTTCCAGCGCCGCGACGAAGAACTCGCGGGACCGCTCCGGATCGGCGGCGGCGAGCCGCTCCGCCGCCCGCAGGATGAGTTCGGGACCGCGGACGGCCCCTTCCGCGCCTTGGACGAAGGCGATCCGCCCGCGCAGCAGATCGACCGAGGCGTGCTGAGGGACGTCCAGGGCGGCGGTGTCGACGCTGGCCAGCAGATCCGCCGCCGCGTCCGTCGCGCCCGCCTCCAGCGTGGTCCGCGCGGCCGCGAGGGTGCGCTCGGTCTGCTTGGCGGGGTCGAGGGAAAGCGCCGCCGCACGTTCGAGGAACGCGGCCGCGGCCGCCACCCCGCCGCGTGCCTGCGCCCGTGACGCCGACAGTTCGAGCTCCGCCGCGACCTGTTCGTCCGGACCGGTGGTGGCCTGGGCCCGATGCCAGGCCCGCCGGTCTCCGGCGGTTTCCGCGTCGGTGACTTCGGCCAGCGCCCGATGGGCCGTGTGGCGCTCCTCCGGTTCGGCCGCGCGATACGCCGCTGAGCGCGCCAGCGGATGGCAGAACCGCGCCCGCGTGCCGAACCGGATCAGCCCGGACGCCTCGGCCGCGGCGCTCGCGGCGGGCACGTCGACGTCCAGCCGCCGCGCCGCCGCCCACAACAGCGCGGGATCCCCGGTGGGATCGGCGCTCGCGACGGTCAGCAGCCGCCGCGCGTCCAGCGGCAATTCCACCATCCTGGCCCCGAAACTACGCTCGATCCGGCTCGCGATCGGTGACGGCGCCGGCGGTGCGAAACCACCCGCCTTCGGCAGTTCGATGAGCGCGAGCGGGTTGCCGCGGGCCTCGGCGAGCAGGCGATCGCGCACGCGTTCGTCCAGCGTCACGGTCTTTTCCCCGGCCAGCAAGGCACGCGCGTGCGGATCGCTCAGGCCACCGACCTTCAGCCCCGGCAATTCGTCCAGCCCCCGCACCGGATCCTGGTCACGGGCGGCGAACACCATCGCGATCGGTTCGGCCGCGATCCGCCTCGCCAGGAACGTCAACGCCCGCGCCGATGCCGTGTCCAGCCAGTGCGCGTCGTCGATCACACACAGCATCGGACGCGTCCCCGCGGCGGTCGCCAACAGTTCGAGCGCGGCCAGACCGACCCGGAACGGGTCCGGCGCGCCGTCGGCCAGCCCGAAGGCGACGAGGAGGGAATCGCGGTAGGGGGCCGACAGCGTGTCGAGATGGGCCAGCGCCGGAACGCACAGCTGGTGCAGCGCCGCGAACGGCAGCTCACCCTCGAATTCCGACCCGGACGCGCGGATGAGCTGGAACTCCGCCGCCGTCGCTCGCGCGACGTGGTCCAGCAGCGCGCTCTTGCCGATACCCGGCTCGCCGCGGAGCACGAGCACCCCGCCCTCGCCCCGGCCCGCCGCGTGGATCAGGGCGAGGAGGCGATCGATCTCGTCTCGCCTGCCGACGAGCGAACGGGGAGACGTCGTGGGCATGGTCTGAACCCTAGCGAGACGAAGTAGGTGATTGTCACCGACGCGAGCGGACGGGGGTCCGCGCGATCGTGGCGGCATGACAGTACGAGCGACGAAACGGATCCCGCGCGAGGTGGCGATGCTCGGCCTCGCGAGTGCCATGTTCCTGGTCATCCTCGACGCCGCGATGGTGAACCTCGCCGGGTCCACGATCCGGCAGGGCCTGGGGCTCACCGCCGCCGAGCTCACGGTGGTGGTGGACAGCTATCTGGTCACGTTCGCGGGCCTGCTGCTGCTCGGCGGCCGTCTCGCCGACGTGCTCGGGGCGAGGAAGGTGTTCCTCAGCGGTATGGCCGTCTACCTCGCGGCGTCGGCCTTCTGCGCGCTGGCCGACGGCGGCGAGCTGCTGATCGCCGGGCGGATCGGGCAGGGGATCGGGGCGGCGCTCCTGATGCCCGCCGCGCTCTCGCTCGTGCTCGGCCTCTACCCGTCGCCGGCGGAACGTACCCGCGCGATGGGGATCTGGGGCGCGGTCGCCGGGGCGGGCAGCCTCGTCGGTGTCTTCCTCGGCGGAACGCTGACCGAACTGCTCGGCTGGCAGGCGGTGTTCGTGACCCCGGTGCCGTTCGGTGCCGTCGGGGCGATCGTCGTGTGGCGTGCCGTGCCGCCGGTGCCCGGCAGGCCGGGCCGGTTCGACGCGCTGGGCGCCGTCACGATCACCGTCGGGATCTCCGGGCTCGCGCTGGGCATGGTCTCCGCCTCCGACGCCGGGTGGACCGCGCCCGGCACGATCGCCGGCCTCGCGGCCGGACTCGTTTCGCTGGTGGCGTTCGTGGTCGTCGAGCGGCGTTCTTCGCGTCCGCTGGTCCCGCTGGGCGTGTTCCGCCGGAAGCCGGTGGTCACCGCGAACGTGGTGATGGTGCTGATCGGCGGAACCCTGACCAGCCTGTTCTTCTTCCTGCCGCAGTACCAGCAGGACGTCCTCGGGATGAGCCCGCTGGAGACCGGGATGGCTCAGCTGCCGCTCGCCGTCATGATCATCGTGGGCAGTGTGCTCGCGCCCGTCCTGGCGAAACGGATCGGGCTCGCTCGCGCGCTGCCGTCCGCCCTCGCCGTCCTGCTCGCGGGATTCCTCTGGCTGGCCTGGGATCCCACGACCAGCGGCTTCTCGGTCAGCCTGCTGGGCGCGTTCCTGCTGATCGGCACCGGGCTCGGGCTGGGCGCCGTCAACGCCACCGCGATGGCGGTACGCGACAGCGCGGACGGTGAATCGGGTCTGCTCAGCGGGCTGGTGAACGCCGCGCAGCAACTGGGCGGCGCGGTCGGGCTGGCCGCGCTCGCCGGAATCGCCATCGGCGCCGCGGGGACGCACGGGGCCATCTCGTTCACGACCGCGTTCCTCGGCGAAGCCGTCCTCGTCGTCATCGCCCTCGCGGTGTCGCTCTTCTCCACCCGTCGTTGATCTCTGTCGAGAAAGGACACTCCACAATGGACACAATTCTGGTGACCGGTGCGACCGGAACCGTCGGCTCCGCCCTGATTCCCGGCCTGCTGGCCCGCGGGGCCACCGTCCGCGCGATGACCCGGGACCCCGGACGTATCGTCCCCGGAGCCGAGACCGTGGTCGCCGACCTGCGTGACGCCGAAGCGGTCGGCGCGGCGCTGAAAGGCGTCGACGCGGTCTTCCTCAACAGCCCTTCCGCTCCCGACGCCGCCTCGCTTCAGATCCAGTTCGCCGACCTCGCCCGCGAAGCCGGCGTGAACCGGCTCGTGCTGCTCTCGCAGTACGCGGCACGCGCCGACTCGCCGGTGCGGTTCCTGCGCTGGCACGCCGAAGTCGAGGCGCACGTCCGATCGCTCGGGATCGAGCACACCGTGTTGCGCCCCAACCTCTACTTGCAGGCACTGCTCGCCTTCGCCGGCACCATCGCGCAGGGTTTCTTCGCCGCACCGATCGGCGACGCGGCCGTCAGCGCCATCGACGTCAGGGACATCGCGGACGCCGCCGCGGCCGTGCTGACCGGCGCGGGACACTCCGGCCGGACCTACACGCTGACCGGACCGCGTGCGGTGACCCACGCCCAGATCGCCCAGGCGCTCTCGGCCGCCATGGGGAGGGACGTCGTCTTCCACGACACCTCCGCCGAGCAGTTCGCCGCGGCACTGGCGGGTTTGCTCCCGCCGTGGCAGATCGAAGGTCTCATCGAGGACTACGCGCACTACGCGAGGGGCGAAGCGGCCGAAGTGCACACAGCCGTCGCAGATCTGACCGGAAAACCCGCACGCGACGTTTCCGACTTCGCCCGCGACCACTTTTCCGTGCAGTGATCTACCACTGCATTCGGTTCACGCTCAAGGTTGGCGTGTCCGAAGAGGACAAAGCGGCGGGGCTGGCGCGGATGGGTGATCACATCAACGCCATTCCCGTCATCAAGGCTCGTGTCGTCGGCCCCGACTTCGGTGGCGAATTCGATTACGGCGCCGTCACCGTGCTCGAAGACATCGAGGCATACGAGGAGTACATGAATCACCCGGCGCATCTCGAAATGGATCGCGTCGGCTTGCCGCTGATCGACAGGTTCGTGTCCTACGACGTCACCGACGAGCCGGATCCGGAGATCGGTGCGAAGATCGCCGACGTGCACCGGCGGCGGTACGAGAACGTGCCCGATGTGGCCAGGTTGGTCGCCGGTCTCAGGGAGTACAGCGGCAGTGCCGCGCCCGCCCGTGATCGGGGCTCTTCTTCGCGTTTAGTCGACTAAATGCGGAGGGGTCGCCCTGGGGGATTTGGCGTTTGTGGTTGTTTCGCTCTTCGGTCTCGGGGGGTACGGGGGCAGTGCTGCGCCTGGCCGCGATCGGGGTTCTTCTTCGCGTTTAGTCGGCTAGATGTGGAGGGGTGGCTCTGGGTGGTTCGGTGTTTGTGGTTGTTTCGCTCTTCGGTCTCGGGGGGTACGGGGGCAGTGCTGCGCCTGGCCGCGATCGGGGTTCTTCTTCGCGTTTAGTCGGCTAGATGTGGAGGGGTGGCTCTGGGTGGTTCGGTGTTTGTGGTTGTTTCGCTCTTCGGTCTCGGGGGGTACGGGGGCAGTGCTGCGCCTGGCCGCGATCGGGGTTCTTCTTCGCGTTTAGTCGGCTAAATGCGGAGGGGTCGCCCTGGGTGATTCGGCGTTTGGCTGTTTCACTCTTCAGTGTTGTTCGCGCGTTTCGCTGGTCGCGTAAAATTACGAACACATGTTCGATTTTTTGCGGTATTATGGAGAGGTGTCCGAGACCTTTCTCCCCGAGTTGCCGCAGGAGTTGTGGCGTGCCGGCAAGCTGGAGCTTGCCCATGGCGTGCAGCATGCCCTGCAGGTGATCCGGATAGCCACTGCCGCGTTGGGGCAGTTCCTGGCGGAGATCGAGAATCGGGGCGCGAAAGACTTATACGGGCATGGCAGCACGGCCAGCTGGTTCGCGGAGCTGGCCGGGCTCTCGCGCGGCGAGGCGAGTGCGGTGGTGAAACGGGCCATCGCGTTGAACTCCACCCGGGCCTTGGACGGCACCGAGGTCCCTGCCGTTGCTCCCGCCACCGCCGCGGTCGCCGCCGAAGGCTTGGTCGGGGACGAACGGATCGATCAGATCCTGGACATCTTGAAAAGGCTCCCCGTCGATACTTCTGTCGAGGATCGAGCGGAGGCGGAGAAGATTCTTGGTGAGCTTGCCCCGAACGCGGGTCCTCGCCAGCTTGTCGAGGCTGAGGCGAAGCTGTTGGGCTGGCTGGACCCGGACGGCAATGAACCGAAGGATCCCGAGCCGAAGGAGCCGCGCCGGGAGATCACGCTGGAGCGGCGCAGGGATGGGTTCTGGAAGCTGACCGGTCTGCTGGATGACGAGACCGGGGCCCGCACGGCGGCCGCGTTGGAGGCGTATGCGCAGCCGCGGCCGGTGGACGAATTTGGCCAAGCCGACCTGCGGATGAAATGTGAACGCATGGGCGACGCCTGGGCCGACCTCCTCGATCTGGCGATCGCCTGCCCCGACCAGCCCGGAACCAGCGGCTACCGCACGTTGGTGAATGTCACCATCGGGCTTGAGGAGTTGAAGTCGGGTCTCGGGACCGCGTGCCTGGACTTTGTGGGGACGATGACCGCGCGGGAAGCCCGGCTGGCGGCCTGCGACTGTCTGATGCTGCCGGTCGTGATGAGCGCGGCCGGAGAACCCTTGGATGTGGGACGACTCAGGCGGTTCGTCACTCCCGGGCAGAGACGGGCGTTGAACATCCGCGACGGGGGTTGCGCCTTCCCGGGCTGCCATCGGAAACCCAAGAACTGCCACGCCCATCACATCGTTCACTGGGCGGACGGTGGCCCGACGGATCTCCGGAACCTGGTGCTGCTCTGCGGTTTTCACCACCGGCTGATCCACCACGGTGACTGGGAAGTACGCATGGCCGCCGACGGGTTACCGGAATTCATCCCACCCCAATACCGAGACCCGCTCCGACAACCCCGCCGCAACACCCTCCACCACCGCTGAACACCGAGGAGCCCGCCAGCCACACCCGGCGACGGGCCCCTCGGTATGCCCGCCGGGTGAGGTCCGCCGTTGATGAAGGATTCGGGACCCTCAACGTCCTGGATCCTTCATCGACGACCGAGGCAGACATGGCGGGCCTCCTCCACCACCGTCCAGCCACGAGGCAAGCGGCTTACGAGAGCGAAAGACGCAAATGGCGGAAACTTGGAGAACGAGACCCACCCCGAGCCGGCTCGGGCTCAAAGGAGCATCACCCTAAGAACCGGAACCGTACGTCGGTCCCGCCCCCGCAGGCCGACCGAGCCGGTCACGAAGACCCATCGCCCGTTCCCGGTCCGCACGGGCCGACGCCGGGTCGCCCATCTCTTCGGACAGCGCCGCCCGTTCGCCGAGCGTGTCGATCCGCGCCTGCGTCATCCCGATGCGTTCGTAGAGTTCCTCGGCCTCGGACAGCCGGCGGCGCGCGTTCGCGTGATCGCCTTGGCGCCCCATGAACCGTCCGGTCTCCTGGAGCGCGCGGGCCTGGCCCATGGTCGCACCGTGACGACGGAACAGGCCGAGCGCCGTCTCGCACTGGGTGAGTGCCCGATCGGCCGAGTCGAGCGCGGCCAGATTCCGGGCCGAACGCAGCAGGACGTACGCGTAGTTGGTGTCATCGACCGGAGTGCGCGAGCAGCCGTGCTCCGGCGCGAAGTAGCGGACGCAGGCGTCGAACTCTTCGGCGGCCTCGCCGTACCGGCCCTCCCGGTATCGGTACGAGGCCCGCATCGTCCGTGCCACATGGACTCCGAGCGGATAGTCCGCCTCCTCGAACAGGCGCACCGCCTCGTCGAAGAGCTCGGGCGACGTTTCGCGGCCACGGGCACTCGTCAGGTACACCCGCGCCCAGCCCTGTTCGCGCCGGTCGCCCGCCTTCACCGCGGCGTCCCAAGCCAGCTGGGCCATCCGGACGGCGTCGTCCGCCTGATCGCGGAGCGAAGCCTGCACCCAGGACAGGTAGTTCCGGTGGACCGCCTCTTCCCGGTCGCTGCCGAGCGCGATGGCCGCGTTCACGGCGAGTTCGAACACGTCGTACCAGGTGCTCGCGGTCCCACCGATCTCCGAATACCAGTGCATGGACTCGGCCAGGTCGAGCACCGGACGGTGGTCGCCGCGCGCGGCGACGCTCTTGACCGCGGCGTGCCAGTTCTTCAGCTCGACCTCGAGCCATCTGCCCGCCCCGGAGTGGTCGCCGAACGACGGCGTCGCGACCGGGAGCGGGCTGACGCCGTCGGTCGGATGGAAGTAGCGGCCCGCCGCCGTCGCGGTGCTCACCAGCCAACCGGCCAGCCGCGTTCCCGCCGCTTCGACGACGTCGGGGGGCTCCTCGTGGGCCAGCCGTTCGGTGGCGAAGACCCGAAGGAGGTCGTGGAACTGGTATCGCCCGTTCTCCTGCGATGTCTGCAGCAGGCTCGCGTCGGTCAGTTCCTCCAGGAAGACGGCGGCGTCGTCCTCGTCGGCCGCATCGAGGAGCGTCCGCGCGGCCCCCGCCGAGAAGTCCGCCGCCGGGACGAGCGACAGCCGCCGGAACACGACGGCGGCGTTCGGGCTGAGCTGCCGGTACGACAGTTCGAACACGCTCCGCACGTCGAGATCGCCGGCGGTCAGCGTGGTCAGCCGCCGGCCGCGGTCCCGCAGCTGATCCACCAGCCGCGACAGCGGCCAGGTCGGGCGGCTCGCCAGCCGGTTGCCCGCGATCCGCAGCGCCAGCGGCAGCCGTCCGCACAGTTCGACCAGTTCGAGCGCCTCCCGCCGCTCCCGCGCGACCCGCTCCGCCCCGACGATGGCCGACAGCAAGGCGACCGCGTCGTCCTCGCCGAACACGTCGAGGGCGTGCCTGCTCGCGCCTTCCAGCCCCACCAGCATCTGACGGCCGGTGATCAGGGTGAGACACCGCGGCCCGCCGACCAGCAGCGGACGGACCTGGGCTTCGTCGGCCGCGTCGTCCAGGACGATCAGGGTGGCCCGGTCCTGCAGGAGGGAGCGGCACAGGCTCGCCCGGTCCTCCGGATCGGCCGGGATGCGGACGGCTTCGACACCCAGCGAGCGCAGGATCAGATGCAGCACGTCCGCCGGGTTCGCCTGCTCGGCCGACATCCCGCGCAGTTTCAGGAAAAGCCTGCCGTCGGGGAACTCCTCGGCGAGGTTGTGCGCCACGCGGACCGCGAGGGTGGTCTTGCCGGTCCCCGGAGGCCCGCTCAGGACCGCGACCCGCCCGGATCTGCGGCGGCCGGCGACCGGATCCGCGGAAAGGGCGCGCAACGCGTCGAGATCGCTTTCGCGGCCGGTGAGATCGTCGACGTCCGCCGGCAGGATGCCGATCAGGTGCGCGCCTTGGCTCGCGGGCGCGGGGGAGCGGCCCTGCCGCGCGACCTTTTGCAGGCCGGTCAGCTCTTCGTCGGTCAATGCCAGCGGCGCGGCGAGCGCTTCGACCGTCCGGCGTTGCGGGCTCCTGGCGATCCCGCGTTCCATGTCGCTGATGGCGCGGACGCTCACCCCGGATCCTTCGGCGAGTTCCTCCTGGGTGAGGCCGGCTCGGACGCGGTAACCCTTCAGCAGCACCTTGAAAGTCGGGGCTGCCCTCCCCAGGGCGGCGTTCGTCATGGCCGGATTATCCCGCCCGCCACGTTCGCCTCACCCTTCGCCATAGCGGCCGCTGATCGCGGCGGCCCGGCCCCGCAGGGACGCGCGTAACCACGGCGGGCCAAGGGCCTCCGCGTCCGTGGCGAGCTGCCACAACGCCCACTCGGCGTGCCGCGCGTCCTGGAAGGTCACCTCCATGCGCAGCCTGCCGTCCTCGGCCGTTTCCTCCGCGAGAACGGCCAGCGCGGTGCCCACCAGTTCGCCCCGGCGGGCCGGGTCCACCAGCACCGGCACGGCGACCTGGTCCCCGCCGCTCCGGAACCGCGTGCCGCGTTCCTGCCAGGTCCGGTCCAGGTCCACCCGGTCCGGGCGTTGCGCGGGTTCGGCGAGTTCCTCGGCGGCCCGCAGCCGGGACAGCCGGTAGGTGCGGTCCTCGCCGGACCTCGTGGCCAGCAGGTAACCCCGGTCCCGGACGGTGACCAGGCCGATCGGATCCACCGTGCGCCACCGCGGTGCCCGGCCCTCGGCCGCGTAGTGGATGCGCAGCTTGTGTCCCGCGAACACCGCGCGCCGCACCTCGGAGACGACGGTGTCCGGCACCTCCTCGGCGGCCACCCGGCGCGAGAGCAGATCGGTCTCCGGGTCGATGAGCAGGCGCCGGGCCGCGCCCGCCGCGGTGTCCCGCTGACCTTCCGGCAGCGCGTCGACCACCTTGAGCATGGCCGACGCGAGCGCCGAGCCGAGCCCGAAGGCCTGCGCGCCGCGCCGTGATCCGGCGATCAGCAAGGCGAGTGCCTCGTCGTGGGTCAGCCCGGTGAGTTCGGTCCGGAAACCGGGCAGGAGCCCGAAACCGCCGTTCCTGCCGCGTTCGGCGTACACCGGGACACCCGCCGCCGACAGCGCCTCGATGTCGCGCAACACCGTGCGGGTGGAGACTTCCAGCTCGCGCGCGAGCGTGGTCGCGGACAGGCGGCCGCGGTGGCGCAACAGCAGCACCAGGGAGACCAGCCGGTCGGCGCGCATGCCCGGAACTCTAGCGGAATACACGACACAGGATGTCGTGATTCGCTGCGAGGCTCATCCCCATGACAAGCAGGACTGTGGCCACCGAGCCGAACGATCTGGGCAGATTCTTCATCGAGCGAGGCAACGCGGGCGATGTCGACGGACTGGTGGCGTTGTACGAACCGGACGCCGTACTGGCGTTCCCGCCGGGCACCATCGCGAAAGGGCACGCGGAGATCCGCAAGGTGTACGAGGAGTTCGTCGCGGCCGCGCCGGAACTCCTGCCGGGCAGGCAGCATCCGGCGCTGGTGGGCGGCGACCTGGCGCTCACCGCGTCCACGCTGACCACCGGTGAGACGACCATCGAGGTCGCCCGCCGTCAGCCGGACGGCTCCTGGCTCTGGGCGCTGGACCAGCCGGTGTTCGTGCCGTGACCAGGACGGCTCACCGGTGGCGGCCACGGTCCGCCGCCGGTGAGCCGCCTGGCGTCAGAGTGTGCAGTTCCTGGCCGAACCCGTGTTCACCTTGGCGCCGGTGAACTCCTCGATGATCGCGACGTTCTCCGGGGCGTAGTTCTTGGCGACGATCTTGGCCACGTCCGCGCTGCCGAGTTTGGCGGCGTGGGGCGCGGACTGATCCAGCCAATAGGCGGTGCGGAGGAATTCGACGAGCACGAATTGCCGCAATTCGGGCTGTGCCTTGATCTTGGCCCAGTAATCGGGGTGCTTGGTCTTGGCGACACGCAGGTAGAGCTGAAGGTAACGCAGGTTCGTGGCCGCGATGTCCCGCGAATTGCTCGCGCCCACGCCCTGGATGTATTCGGCGACGACGCTCGCCGCGGGCAGTCCCATGAGGCCGGCGTTGAGTTCCGCGATGATCCCCTGCATCCGGTACGAGCCCTGCTGCTGATCCCGCAGGTAGATGTCGTCCATCGACCGCGTGAGATCGTCCGTGATCAGCGGGAGGATCTCACGGCGGGGGAATCCGCCGTGGATCGGGACCTTCATCGCCTTGCGCGACGCGTCGATCCACGCCGAGACGTACACGTCCCACGACGTTCTCGAAGGATCCAGATCCCACATGTGGGTCTCTTCGTGGATCGCGACCATCAGGGACTCGGCGAGCGCGTTGAAGCTGGTCTTGTTCACGAACTGGCTGAAGTACTTGTCCTTGGCCTGGGCGATCGCGAGGGCTTCGCCGCTGGGCCAGCGCCGCTTGTACACGGCTTGGATCGTCTGCAACCACTTCGTGGAGTGGAAACCGGCCTTTATGTCACTGACATCGGCTTTCGGTTGTACGGGTTCTTCGTAACAGAAGGGGGCCGCTGTCTCTTGCGCGGTAGCGGAGACGGGAAATGCGGCCAGGGACAGGGCGAGGCACGCGGTCAGCACGGTAATGCCAAATCGGCGCATGGGGACCTCGGTTCACGGTAGGGGTTTTCCGTGGGGGCGGACGGAAGTGTCCCCTACCGATCACCGTCTCTTCAATGATCCGGCTCGTACTAGGGCTGGACAGGCTAGGAATTATGGCGGCGAACGGGCGAATCCGCGGCCAGCCGGGATCGGCGCATGCTGTAACCGAAGTAGATGCCCAGGCCGAGCGCCATCCAGCCGGCGAAGACGACCCAGGTCTCGCCGTCGAGGCTGAGCATCATGTAGCCGCAGCACAGCACCCCGAGGATCGGCGTGACGGGGGAGAAGGGCACCCGGAACGAGCGCGGTGCCTCCGGTTGCCGCTTGCGCAGCAGCAGGACCGCGATGTTCACCAGCCCGAAGGCGAACAGGGTGCCGATGCTGGTGGCGTCGGCCAGCTTCCCGAGCGGGACGAACGCGGCCAGCGTCGCGACGAAGCCGGAGACCACCAGGGTGTTGATCCGGGGTGTCCCGGTTTTGGGGTCCACTTTGGACAGCGAGGCGGGCACCAGCCCGTCACGGGACATCGAGAACAGGATGCGAGTCTGTCCGTAGAGGACGGTCAGCACGACACTGGAGATCGCCACGATGGCGCCGACGGCCAGCAATCCGGCCCACAGCGGGTTGTCGGACACGGCGCCGAGCACGTGCGCGAGCGCGGCCTCCTGGCCGTCGAAGTCCTGCCACGGCAGGGCGCCGACCGCGGCCACGGCGACGAGGCAGTACAGCACGGTGACGATGGCGAGCGAGAGCAGGATCGCCCTCGGCAGGTCCCGTTGCGGGTTCTTCGCCTCCTCGCCCGCGGTGGAGGCCGCGTCGAAACCGATGTAGGAGAAGAAGAGTTTCGCGGCACCGGCGCTCAGCCCGGCCAGTCCGAGCGGCAGGAACGGCGCGAAGTTCGCCGCCCGCACCGCCGAGAACGCGATCGCGCAGAACAGCACCAGCGTGCCGACCTTGATCACGACCATGATCGCGTTGGCCCGCGCGCTCTCCTTCGCCCCGGACAGCAACAGGAACATGGCCAGCAGCACGACGACGATGGCCGGGACGTTGACGAACCCGCCCGAGCCCGGTGGCTGGCTGAACGCGTCGGGGATGGCGAAACCGAACGTCAGCCGCAGCAGTTCGTTGAGGTACTGCCCCCAGCCGACGGCCACCGACGCCACCGAGACGCCGTATTCGAGCACCAGGCACCAGCCGCAGACCCAGGCGACCAGCTCGCCGAGCGTGGCGTAGGCGTAGGAGTAGGACGAACCGGACACCGGGATCATTCCGGCGAGTTCGGCGTAGGAGAGCGCCGAGAACAGCGCGGTGACCCCGGCGAGCACGAACGACAGCACGACCGCGGGGCCCGCCACGGGAACCGCTTCGCCGAGCACGACGAAGATCCCGCTGCCCAGCGTCGCGCCGATGCTGAGCATGGTCAGCTGCCCGAGGCCGAGGGAGCGCTTCAGCGTGCCGTGATCACTGTCGGCGATCAGGTCGGCGACCGGTTTCCGCCGCACCGCCGCGGCTCGCAGAGTCATGCCGAGGACCGTATCTGCCGCCTCGGAAGCCCCCGGGCCCGGCTATCGCCCGTCGAGCTGCCGGTCGTGCACCCTGCGCCAGACCAGCAAGGACACCACCGCGCCGCACAGGCAGAGGATCATGTCCCACTGCGTGTCCCAGATGTCTCCCTGGGTGCCGAGGAAATCGTCCGCGCCCGCGCCGGCGACCAGCGCGCTGAACCATTCCACGAACTCGAAACCGGCGGCGATGGTCACGCAGACACAGACGGTCAGGAACGCCACCCAGGCGCCGGGGCGCAGTGGCGTCCGGCGCAGCAGCACCTCGCGCACGGCGATCGCCGGGACGAAACCCTGGACGAAGTGGGCGAACCGGTCGTAGTTGTTCCGCTGGGTGCCCATCCAGGCCTGGAACCACTCCCCGGCCGGGGTCTCCGCGTAGGTGTACTGCCCGCCGTAGCACAGCACGAGCGCGTGCAGCACCAGCAGCCAGCACAGCAACCGGGTCAGGGGAAAGCGGTTGCGCAGGGCCACCACCAGCGGCAGCCCGGCCAGCACCCAGACGACTTCCAGCAGCCAGGTGCCGGGGGACCTGGCCAGGACGCCGGTCACCACGAGCACGGCGACCACGGAGCCGGCCAGCAGGATCCCTTCCGTCCGGCCGACTCCGCGCACCATGCGTGGGACCCTACTGCGACGGGTCCCGGCTCGCTCAGTTCAGCTTGCGCATGTCGGCGGGCAGGCCGCCGCCGGCGTAGACGTCCTCGGCCAGCTTCGCCAGCGCGGTGAGCGCGACGTTCTGGCTGAACGGCCCGTACGAGACCCGGGAGACACCGAGCTTCTGCGCGGTGGCCAGCGGGATCGAGCCCGGCACGCCGATCAGGTTCACCTTGCGCTCGCCCAGCGCCTCGACCAGCCTGCCGACCTGCGTCTCGTCGAGCTTGCCGGGCACGAAGAAGTTCGACGCGCCCGCGTCCAGGTACGCGCGGCCACGGGTGATCGCCTCGGCCAGCACCTCCTCGGGGTCACGGTCGCCCGCCCGGAGGAAGGCGTCGGTGCGGGCGTTGAGCACGAAGTCGACACCGGCGGACTGGGCGGCGGCGACCGCGGCCTCGACGGCCTTGACGGATTCGGCCAGCGGTTTCATCTGGTCTTCGAGGTTGCAGCCGACCGCGCCCGCCTCGATCGCGCGGGCGACGGTGCCGCCCGGATCGCCGTACCCCGCTTCCAGGTCCGCGGTGACCGGCAGATCGCCCGCGACCCGGACGATCAGGGCGACCTCGGCGATCATCTCGTCGCGGGGGATCACCTCACCGTCGGGGTAGCCGCGGGCGGCGGCGATACCGTGGCTCGGGGTGGCGAGCGCCTGCGTACCAGGGGTTTCGGCGACGACCTTCGCGGTGATCGCGTCCCACACGTTGACGACGAGCAGCAGTTCGGGGGCGGCGTGCAGCTCCTGCAGCCGGGTGGCCTTCTCGGCGATGGAAACCATGCCGTCAATCTAGAGGTTTTCGCGCCGAGGAGCCGATTCCTGTTACGCCCCGGGCCGGGGTGGCGACTGGTAGGGACAGCACTTCGAGGGAGGTCCCCGTGGAACTGACGATCAACGCGGCAGGCGACGAACAAGCGCTGACCGAGTTCTACAGCCGGCTCCGCGCCGACGCCGAGATGACCCGGTCCGCCACGATCAGCCTCGCCGGGTCGCGGAGCACGGGGGAGATGGGCGCCTTCGAGGTCATCTGCCTGTCCATCGGCTCCCTGACCGGGTTGGCGAACCTGGGGATCGCCTGGAGCGACTTCCTCCGCTCCCGCGAGGAGACACCCCCGTTCACCATCACGGTCGAGGGCGAGTTGACCGCCGAACAGCGCGCCATGCTCCGAAACCTCGACCTTCCGCTCTCGTGAACGTCACGCGCCGCTTCCCAGCCACCGCAGCGTTTCCAGCGCGACGGCCACGTCCACGGCGTTCTCCGCCAGCGGCCGGGGGAGCAGTTCGTCGGCCCGCGCCAGCCGCCGGACGACGGTGTTCCGATGGGTGTAGAGCCGTTCCGCGGTCCGTGTCGTGCTGCCCAGTTCGTGCACGTAGGCCCGCACGGTCTCCCGGGTCTCGGCGTCGGCGTGCCGGAGTTCGCCGAGGGTGTCGGCGACGAATTCGCCCGCCTGCGCCGGATCGCCGGTGAGCAGCGCGAGCAGCTGGATGTCCTGATACCGCGCGATCTGCTGGGGCGAGGTGAGCCGGGCGAGCATCCGCTGGGTGGCGGCGGCGTCCAGATGGCTGCGGCGGAATCCGTCGATCCCGCTGCCGGGCCGTCCGAGCGCGACCCGGGCGTCGGGATGCGGCGCGAGGTCTTCGGCGAGCCGGTCCGCGCGCGGCTGGGCCCGGCCGGGCAGCCAGACCCACAGGGCGGCGGCGCTGGCGACGACGGTCAGCCGGTGCGAAGCGCCACTCGCCCGCATGAGCGTCTCCGCGGCGGTTTCGAGCTGCTGGGACGACGGTGTCACCGAGCCGCTCCAGACGATCGCGGCCGTATGCGGTCCGGCGAGCGGGTAGCCGAGCTGGGCTTCGGCGCGCGAGCGGCTGATGGGCGCGCCTTCCAGCAGCAGGGTGACCGTGGCCCGCCGTTCGGCGTGGGCGCCGCGGGTCAGTTCCGTGCGTTCGGCGGCCATCCGTTCGGACACGGCGGCGACGGTGTCCTCGATGAACGTGGTGATCGACAGCGACGACACGTCGAGCAGTTCGCGGAGCAGCACCGGATCCGACGTGAGGTCGAAACAGATCTCGATCCACCGGCGCCAGGCCACCCCCTGCGCCCGCCGGTAGGCGTCGAGGCCGCCGGAGTCGAAACCGCGGCGCACCATGTCGCGAGCTCCGTCGAGCACTTCCCGATTGAGGTTGGCGGCGACCCGTTCACCGGGGCGCTGCACGTTGGCGGCCGCCCAGTGCAGCAGATTCGCCAGGTTGGCGCGTTTGGTGCCCTCGGTGAGCACGGGGTCCTCGGCGACCGCGCGCATGCTGTCCCCGCCGAGGGAGGCTTCGTGCAGCTCCTCGATCCATTCGGCGCGCGGATGCAGCACGATTTCCGCGCCTTGCCGGAAGAGGTCACGGGCCTCGGGGGACAGCGTCGGCCAGGGCGATGCGGCACTTTGCACCATGCGTGCATCATGATGGTGCAGATAGCGCTAGCGCAATTCCCCGCTCGCCCCGCATCGTGGAGGCAACCGAGACGAGGCTGGAGTACCGCATGACGACGAGCACCCCCGTCGAGCACCTCGACGTGGTCATCATCGGTGCCGGGATTTCCGGGATCGGGGCCGCGCGCTACCTGAAGACCGAGAACCCGGGCAAGACGTTCGCCATCCTGGAGGCGCGCGGCACGTCCGGCGGCACCTGGGACCTGTTCCGCTACCCGGGCATCCGGTCGGACTCCGACCTCCACACCTTCGGCTACGAGTTCAAGCCGTGGCGGGACAAGCAGTCGATCGCCGACGCGCCCCGGATCCTGTCGTACCTGCGCGAGACGATCACGGAGAACGGCATCGAACCCAGCATCCGCTATCACCACAAGCTGCTGTCGGCCGCTTGGTCGAGTGACGAGGCGCGCTGGCTGCTGGAGATCGAGCGGACCGACACCGGCGAGCGCACCAGCCTCAGCGCGGGCTGGCTGTTCAACGCCGGCGGCTACTACCGCTACGACGAGGGCTTCACCCCGCGATTCGAGGGCCGGGACCGGTTCGCCGGCACGATCGTGCACCCGCAGCACTGGCCCGAGGACCTCGATTACGCCGGCAAGCGCGTCGTCGTGATCGGCAGCGGCGCCACCGCGGTCACCCTGATCCCGGCGATGGCGGGCACCGCGGCGCACGTGACGATGCTGCAGCGCACCCCGACCTACGTCATGCCGGTGCCGCGCGAGGACAAGATCGCCAACGGCCTGCGCAAGATCCTCGGCGAAGAGCGGGCGTACGCGCTCACCCGCCGCAAGAACATCCGCAAGGGGCTGGCGGTCTGGCAGTTCTGCCAGAAGTTCCCGAAGACCGCCCGCGGGCTCATCCGCTACGTCAACAAGAAGCAGCTTCCGAAGGGCTATCCGGTCGACGAGCACTTCAACCCGCCGTACGACCCGTGGGACCAGCGGCTGTGCGCCGTGCCCGGCGGTGACCTGTTCGCCGCCATCCGCAAGGGCAAGGCCGACGTCGTCACCGACAAGATCGCGACATTCACCGAAAAGGGGATCCTGCTCGAATCCGGGCGGGAGCTGGAGGCGGACATCATCGTCACCGCCACCGGCCTGAACCTCCAGGTGTTCGGCGGGGCGAAGTTCAGTGTCGACGGGAAGCCGGTGATCATGCCGGAAACCGTCGCTTACAAGGGAATGATGCTTTCCGGCGTGCCGAACGCCGCGTTCGCGATCGGCTACACGAACTCGTCGTGGACACTCAAGATCGGCCTGCTGTGCGAGCACTTCTGCCGTCTGCTGGCGCATATGGACACCCACGGCTACGACGTCTGCCGTCCCGTGCTCGCCGACCCGGACATGCCGACGAAGCCGTTCCTGGACTTCGCCGCCGGATACGTCCAGCGCGCCCTCGACCAGCTTCCGCGTCAGGGCGATCGCATGCCGTGGCTGACGTCGATGAGCTACCACTCGGACATCAAGCTGCTGCGCGCGGACGACATCACCGATCCGGAGCTGCACTTCTCGCGCGCCGAGGTCCGGGAAGCGGTGAACTCGTGACCGACGGCTTCGCCGGCCTGCCCGGCGGCCTCCGGATCTGCTACCGCGAGGACGGCCCGGACGGCGGGGTGCCGCTGGTGCTGATCGCCGGGCTCGGTCTCGATCTCACCTCGTGGCCGCGGCCGATGATCGAGGGGCTCACCGGCCGCGGCTTCCGCGTCATCCGGTTCGACAACCGGGACGCGGGCTGCTCGGATCGCATCAAGGCGCCGAATCCCGGCAAACTCCGGCAACTGCTGGCCCGGCCGCTGCCGGACGCCTACGATCTCGGCGACATGGCGGCGGACACCGTCGGCTTGCTGGACCACCTGGGCGTCGAGAAGGCGCACCTGGTCGGCATGTCGATGGGCGGGATGATCGCGCAGACCGTCGCCGCCCGGAACCCCGGCCGGGTCCTGTCACTGACGTCGATCTTCTCCACGACCGGGCATCGCCGCGTCGGGCAGCCGGCGAAGTCGACTTTGGTGCGCATGGCGAGGAGGCCCGCTCAGACGGTCGAGGAGTCCGTGGCCGGGCACCTGTCGCTGATGGGCCACCTCGGCTCGGCCAGGTTCCCGCTGGACAAGGACGTCGAAACGGCCTGGGCCGAGGAACTGTGGGAACGCGCCGGGGGACGGCGCGCCCGAAGCGGTATCGCCCGCCAGATCGGCGCGATCCAGGCCAGCGGCGACCGCACCGCCGAGCTCGCCCGCATCACCTGCCCGACGGTCGTGGTCCACGGCGACACCGACCGGATGGTCCACCACAGCGGTGGCCGGGCGACCGCGAAGGCCATCAGCGGCGCCCGCTACGTCGAAATCCCCGGCATGGGGCACCACATCGCCCCGGACCTGGTGGAGCGGCTCGTCGAGCTCACCGCCCCGGCGGGAGACATCCGATGAGCGGCGTTCGCGGCAAGGTCGCCGTCGTCACCGGTGCCGGTTCCGGCATCGGCCGTCAGCTCGCCCTCGAACTCGCTCGGCGCGGGGCCCGGCCGCCCGCGTCATCGTCGACGGGGTCGAGGCGGGGAAACCGCGGGTGCTCGTCGGGAACGACGCGAAACTGGTCGACCGGCTCGTCCGGTTGCTTCCGCGGCGGTATCCGAAGCTGATCGTCGGCTTCGAACGGCGGCGTCTCGCCCGCTAGGGCGCTTTCCGCACGAAGCCGGCGCGCCGGTGCTCATGTCGCGAAACCCACTTTCGGGACACCAGACGTCCCGAAAGTGGCTTTCGCGACACCCTCCTTTGGCTTACCCCTCACTATGAAGCACGCCCTAGGCGTCGACGCTCCGGTGCCCCAGCAAGCCGAGCAGCCACGTGTACCGGACGGCTTCGCGTGCCTGGCCGTACGCGTCTTCCGTGCCGATCCAGATGGCCTGCGTGATCAATTCGATGGTGGCGGCGACGACCGTGCGCGCGGTGAACGGCGGCGGTGACGGCAGCGCGGGATCGGTGGCCCGCAGCCATTCCGCCGTCCGATCGAAGACGGCTTCGCCAGTGCGCAAGGTCTCCTCGCGGGCTTCGAGCCCCGCGTCGCCGAGCGCGTAGATCTCCAGTAACGCCGCGCGGACGGCCGTGGGGCGCCGGTGCACGTAGTCGACGAGGAATTCGCAGCAGGCGGTGACGGCGTCCAGCGGGGTCGGCGCCTCCGCGCCCACGGCGACGCCCTGGGTGATGAACTCCGTGGTGATCTCGCGGTAGGCGGCGAGGAACGCGTCCTGTTTGCCGGTGAACTGCTCGTAGAACGAGGTCCGGGACACGCCCGCCGTCGCGGTGATGTGGCCGACGGTGGTGGCGACGTAGCCGCGTTCGCCGGTGTTCTCCAGTACCGCGTCGATCAACCGGGCGCGCTGGGTTTCGGCGACCTCGTCACGGCTGAGGTTGTGCGGCCCCTTCGGCAGCTTGCGATGCTCGGTCACCTGCGGCACCGTACCGGTCGCCGAAATCCGTGAAGGCCCCCTCAAGGGACCCAGAGTCCCTCAAGGAGGCCTTCACGGACCGAGCGGTCAGCCGACCGGCACCTCCGGGGCAAGGGAGTTGCCGGGCGCGATCTTCCCGCAGCTGGTCGGCGCGGTCTTGCCCGCGAACCGGTCGTTGAGCCAGCCGATGGCCTGCGGTGCCCAGGCGACGGCCGCCCCGACATGGCTCAGCGTGGCGTACTGGTCGTACTTGATCGACTTGTTGCCGGTGTCGCAGTACTGCCGCGCGAGCGAGCGCACGTCGCCGGCGACCATCACGCCGTCACCGGTCCCGATTCCCGGCGGGTTGCCGAAGGTGCCTTCCACGACACCGTTGTTGCCCTGCGCAATGTAGCCGGGAACGGTCGGAGTCGGCGCGGAGCCGAGGTTGATCTTGTTGACGGCCTCGACGTACGGCAGCACCTTGTTCGGGTTGACGTACTCGGGCTTGACGAGTTTCTCCCACGTCAGCCCGGGATACCGGCCGAGCGCGTCGACGATCGACGCCTTTTCCATGTCCTTGAGCACCTGAAGGCCGTACGAATTCGCATACGGCTTGAGATCGATGCCGAAGGAACGCGAGACTCCGATGAGCGCCATCGGGATGACGCCGGTCCACGCGACGCTGCCGTTGACGTACTTGAGATTGTGCGACGGCTTGACGAGCACTCCGCCCTCGGTGAAACCGACGAGGTTCTTGTTGACCTCGGGCGCGTAATCCGGCGCGAGCGCGGCTGCCCAGCCCGTCGCGATGGCGCCGCCCGAATACCCGATGAGACCGAACCGGGTCTTGTCGTTCATTCCCGTTCCGGGAGACCGCGTCGCGGCACGGATGGAATCCAGGGTGTTCGTCCCGTATTCCGGCCCGGCGGCGAAGTTCGCCTTCTGGCCCTCGGTGTCGGGAATGACGACGTTGTAGCCCAGCAGCAGGGCGGGCGCGATGAACAGCGACTCGGCGTTGGCGATCAGGCCGCCGAGCGAGACGTCACCGGCGATCGCCCTCGACGGGCCGTGCTCCGGGTTCAGTGAATCGTAGAACGATTGGTACGAAACGGCTTTGGTGCTGTCACCGGTGAGACTCCGCAGCACCGAAGTGACGTTGGCGGACGGCTTCCCCTGCGCGTCGGTGGACCGGTACAGCAGCTGGGTCACCTTGAGCGGCGTGGGAATACCGATGACGTGGTAATTGAGCGTCCGGGTCTTCAACACGGTCCCGGGGCTGTACGACGACAGCGGTTCGCTGCCGTCGTAACTGTAGAACGGATCGGTCGCGGGGGCGGCGGAGGCGGCGGGCGCGGCGGCGAAACCGACGACGAGGGCGATCGCGACGGCCAGCAGACGAGCGGGCTTTCGGGTCATGACTCCCCTTTGAATCATGAAGTGGATCACGTTTGGATGCCCGGAACCTACCAGCCGGTAACTGATGGTGTACAGCCCCGTACATCATTAATCGCGCGATTTCGACGGTTCTTTTACCCGCGTTGGGACAGAGCACGGCTCGGAAAGGGTTCGGGTTGTGATCCAGCACAAAAACGGCAGTGCGATCAACGGGATCAGGGCCGTCCGCAAGGAGGTGTGGTCGGCGACCGTCCCGATGAGGGGGCTCGCGAGCCCGCCGATGCTGACCGTCAGGCCGAGCGTGACGCCGCTGGCGGTGCCGACGCGCGTGGGGAGGTAGTCCTGCGCGAGCGTGATCTGCAGGGAGAACGGCACGTACAGGCTCACCGCGGCCAGCAGGACGAAGGGGAAGAACGCCGGCCCCGGCACGAAAACGACTCCCGCGACCGCGACGACGGTGGCCAGATAGGACCGGCGCACCACGAGGACGCGGTCCCGGCGCCCGGCCAGCCTGCTGCCGAGCACCGTGCCCGCGGCGCCGCCGAGATAGAGCAGGAACAGCGCGGCGCTGCCCGTCGCCGCGCCGCCTCCGACCCGTTGCCGCGCGTAGAGCGAGACGAACGTGCTCAGGCCGACGAACACGATGGAGCGGAGGACGACCGCCGCCGACAGCTTCGCGAACGATCGCCGGTCGTCGGCACCGGCGACGTTCGACGGCGAGCCGCCGGTACGGGCGCTCCCGGCGAGCGCGTGCAGCACAGGCAGGCAGAGCACGGAACCGGCCAGCGCCGGAACGACGAGCAGTGGTGACATCCGCAGCCCGCCGAGCGCCATGACGGCGGTGACGAGTACGGGTGCGGCGGCGAATCCGATGTTCCCGCCCAGGGAGAACCAGCCCATGGCCGTATGCCCGCCGCCACCGGCGATCCTCGCGACCCGTGCGGCCTCGGGGTGGTAGGCGGCCACGCCGATTCCCGACACGGCGACGAAAGCCAGCGTCAGCGCGTACGAGTCGACGAGCCCGCCGAGGCCGATCCCGAGGCCGCCGAGGAGGGTGGCCGACGGCAGCAGCCACGGCATCGCCCAGCGGTCGGTCAACGCGCCGAACAACGGCTGCGCCACCGACGACAGCAGCGACGCGGCGAGCACGATGCCCGACACCGCCGCGTATCCGTAGGCGCGTTCGGCCGCGAAGAACGGCACCAGCGCGGCGACCGAACCCTGGTACACGTCCACGCACGCGTGCCCGGCCGACAACAGGATGATCGCTCTGTTCTTCCGCACCTCGCCATGCTCGTGGCGGCGCACGGTGTCGCGCTTCCGATAAAGTGACAAACGATGACGGAAATCCGCCACATGCCCGCGGCGCCGACACAGGTCCGGTCCCTGGCCTCCGGCATGACGATCGAGGCGCATCGCCACGACGACCACCAGGTCGCCTACGCCGCTCGTGGCGTACTGGCCATCACCACCGACAGGGGCTCCTGGGTCGCGCCCGCCACGAGGGCCATCTGGGTACCCGCCGGGACCGTGCACGCCCACCAGGCGCACGGCGACCTCGAACTCCGGCTCGTCGGCCTGCCCGCCACGGTGAACCCGGTGCGGCTGAACGAACCGGGCGTGCTGGCCGTCGAACCGCTCCTGCGCGAGCTCATCCGCGCCTACACCGATCCGCCGCACGACGACTCGCCGGAACGACGACGGCTGCGCGCGGTACTGCTCGATCGGCTTCGTGTCTCGCCGCGGCAACCCCTGCACCTGCCGACGCCGGCCGATCCGCGGTTGCGCGCGCTGTGCGAGATCCTCAGCGCCGATCCGGCCGACAACCGGACGCTGGCCGCTCTCGGCGCGCGGGTCGGAGCGAGTGATCGCACCCTGGCGCGGCTCTTCAAGGCCGACCTCGGGATGACCTTCCCGCAGTGGCGCACCCAATTGCGGCTCTACCGCGCGTTGGTCCTCCTGGCCGAGGACACCCCGGTGACCGCGGTGGCGCATGCCTGCGGCTGGTCGTCCACCAGCGCGTTCATCGACGTGTTCCGCCGTGCCTTCGGGCATACGCCGGGCAGGTACTACGACCGGTGAACGCGAAAACGGGGCCGGTCCACAAAGGACCGGCCCCGCTCTTCGTCCGTTTCCTACGCCTCGCTACGGCGACGGCGCACGAGCAGCACCATCAGCACACCCGCGCCGAGAAGCGCGCCACCGATGATCAGCGGCATGGTGGCGGAGGCACCGGTGTTGGCGAGTTCGTCGCCGCCACCCGATTCGGCGCCACCGGGGGTGGTGGGGGCCGGGGTTTCGGTGACGGGCGCGCCGCCCTGCTTCCAGCTCGCGGTGGCGTTCGCGGCGACCGAGGTCTTCTCGGACTGCGCGACGATCAGCGACTGGGCGGGCACCTTGTCGTAGTTCTCGCCCACGAACAGGCGGCCGGTGTCGAGGTGGCCGCTGACCTTCAGCGAGAACGTGCCGGAGCCGTCCTTGGCGTCCTTGGGGACGTCGACGTAGACCTTGGTGCCGTCCTTGATGTCGGCGGCCTTGATCGCCTTGCCGTCGGCGTCGGTGACCTTGACGCCCTCGGGGAGCTTGCTCGTCAGCTCGGTGATGTCACCGCTGGTGGCGATGCTGAACGGGCCGATCCGGGTACCGGTGGCGCCCGCGGCCTTGGCCGGGCCGATGTCCAGGGTCGGCTTCGGCTGCTGGCCGATGCCGACGTTGTCCTTGCCGACGAGGTAGTCGTAGACCGCCAGCACGTCGGCGGCGGACTCCCCGGCGCCCTCGCCCGAAACCGGGTTGGCGCGCTTCAGGTCCTTGCCGTCACTGAAGTGCCACACCGCGGCCTGCGTCGCGGTGATGGCCTCCTTGACCGACAGGCCACCGTTGAACTTGACGTCGCCCTTGCCGAGCGTGCCTTCGAGCGCCTTCACCGACGCTGCCGGGTAGCCGTGGTGCAGCACCCAGTTGAGCTTCGCGCTGTTCTTGTTGAACGGCGACTTGGTGTCCGGGTACTTGTTCCACGGACGCTCGATCATGTCCTGGTCGGTACGCATGCCGACCTCGACCTGCACGCAGTACATCTTGAGCTTGCTGCCGTCCGACAGCTTCAGCGTGAACAGCACCGCTCCGGCGGGGTTCCCGCTCTCGAAGTTGATGCCGAACCCGCGTTCGCCTTCCTTTTCGATGACCCGGCCGCGCGCCGCGCCGTCGTCGGCGAGGGCGGCCGGAGCGGCCATCGTCAGCGCGACGGCCGCGGAGGCCACCGCGATCCCGCCGCGAACCAGAACTGACCTGCCGTGCATGTGTCTCCCATCCGGATACGGACCACGAATGCCAGTGCCGTGTGCGACCACAGGCCCCGACCGCAACGGCTCGCCCGAACAGGGGATAAGTAATCCCATCGAGCGAGAGCGGAGCATACAGAGGTCATACATACGGCTACTCAGGGGTATGGCTCATGTCCGAATTGCCCCGAACGTTGGGTGAACGGCGGGAAAACGATCTTGGCCGGGTAGAGCCCGGCTCTTCGCCGGAAAGAAACCGACGGAAAGCTCGCGGATGGAGGTACCGTCACTCCTCCGGTCGCTGTTGAATTGGACCAGACCATTCACTGGCGATTGGAGTCCTCATGACGCGACGGCACCTCCGCCGGGGGTTGTCCCTGGTGGCCGGGCTCGCCTTGGCGGGAGCGCTGCTCCCGGCCGCGAGCAGCGCGGAACCCCTGGATACGCGGGGAGTTCCGCTCGGCGAGCTGACCGCCACGGCGACCAAGGTCGCGTCCGGGCTGGTCAACCCGACCGCGATCACGGCGATGAACGACGGCAGCGGCCGGATCCTCATCGTGGAGAAACGCGGCGTCGTCCGGGCCTACCATCCTCGGACCGGCCTCGCCGCGAAGCCGGTGCTCGACATCAGCGCCAAGGTGAACGGCGCGGACGTCGAGCGCGGGTTGCTCGGGCTGGCGATCGCCAAGGACAGGCGGGTCTACGTCGCGTACACCCGCAAGGCCGACAGCGCGGTGACGCTGTCCCGCGTCCGGCTGGACACCGGCGAGCTCACCGAGCTGATCACCCAGCCGCATTCGGAGTTCCCCAATCACAACGGCGGCCAGCTCGCGTTCGGCCCGGACGGATACCTGTACTGGGGGATCGGCGACGGGGGCGGCGGGGGCGATCCGCTGGCCACCGGGCAGCGGCTGGACACGTTGCTGGGCAAGATCCTGCGGATCGACGTCGGCCGCGCGTGCCCTCCGCTCAAGTACTGCGTCCCGGCGGGCAATCCGTTCGCCGGCGTGGCGGGCGCGCGTGCGGAGATCTGGTCGTACGGGTTGCGCAATCCGTGGCGGTTCTCCTTCGACCCGGCCGACGGTTCGCTGTGGATCGGTGACGTCGGCCAGGGCCGGTTCGAGGAGGTCGACCACCTCGCCCGGGGCAAGGGCGGCGCGAACTTCGGCTGGTCCTGCAAGGAGGGCCCGGTCGTCTTCGACGAGACACGCTGCGAGGACGGCGTGACCTACACCGATCCGGTCTTCCACTACGTCTCCGGCACGGAGGGCTGCGCGGTGATCGGCGGGCACGTCTACCGCGGCAGGAAGTACGCGGCACTGGCCGGCGGGACCTACCTCGCCACCGACTTCTGCCAGGGAACGGCCTGGGCCGTCCGCAAGAAGACCGACGGCACCTACGAAAGCGCCCGGATCGGCGAGTTCCCGCTCGACGCCACCACGTTCGGCACCGATCAGAACGGCGAACTGTACCTCGCCGACGAAACCCCCGGCGGACTGCACCGGATCTCGTTCGCGCGCAAGGGATAGAGCCCGCCCCGGCCGCGTCCGCCCGGCGCGGCCGGGGCACCCCGTCGCGTTTCATCAAGTTTTCATCATCGCTGCCTAGCGTGAGGCCGTCCGGTGAAAACAGTGATGGAGGGCGACGTGGAGCAGACATTCCCACCCGGAGGCGCGCAGTGGTCGCCGCCGCAGGGCTGGGTCCCGCAACCGGTACCGGTACCGGCGCCGCCCACTCGGAAACCCCGGTGGCCGCTCTTCGGCGGGATCGCCGGACTGGTGCTGGTGCTCCTCGCGGGTCTGACGACCTGGCTGCTGTGGCCGTCGAAGGCGAACCGCGAACCCTTCGAGCAGGCGCTCGCCGGGCTTTCCTCGGCGCCCGCCGTCCGGAACAGCACCTCCGCGGTCGGCGGGATGATCAAAACGGACGTCAAGACCACCGCGACCGGCGAGACGTCCGGCACGATGTCGCTGCGGGGCAAGAAGATCGACATCCTGGTCGTCGGCGGCAAGGTCTACTTCAAGGCGCCGGACGGCATGCTGCCCGGGGCGATGGCGGACGCGGGCGGGACCGACGAGCTCAAGGATCGGTGGATGACCGGCGAGGACGCGCTGTTCGGCCCGGCGCTGCAGCAGTTCGAATCCCCGGAGAAACTCGCCGCCCGGCTGCGCGCGGCGCTGGACCAGGCGGACGAGATCGCCGAGGACCAGAACGAGACCGTCCGGGACGTTCCGGCGCTCAAGGCGAGCACGCCCGCGGGGGACCTGTACGTCTCGAAGGAAGCGCCACACCGCCTTCTCCGCTATTCGGTGAAGATGCCAGGGGGGACACCGTCCCTGCCCGGCGCGGAATCGCAGCCGCCGATACCGACCGGCGCCGGCCTCGGCGAGTCCGATGTGGACGCCCTGTCGCCGCAAGAGACCGGCGCCGTCTACGACACCTTGATGGTGAACGCGCAGAAGCTGTCCGGTGCCGTCGACACCAGTGTGCGGTTCGAGATGGACGGCGCGGCCACCGTCGCGTGCAGCTCGTCGGGCTGCACGGTGACGGCGAACGTGTCCAACTCCGCCTCGGCGAACGGTGGTGGCAAGGTGAGCGGCAAGGTCGACGCCACGATGACCGCGAACGTGACGATCGGTGGGCGTTCGGCGGGGAGCTGCCGGGAAACGGCCAGCCTGCCGTTGAACGGCTCGGCTTCCATCACCTGTGTCAACGGCGGGGCCGGGAGCGTCTTCTCGTCCGTCGAAGCGGAGAAGAAGGCGGACGCCGAAGCGCGCTCGCGTGCCTCCGGCGGGGTGCCGGTCCAGTACCGGATCGAGAGCATCGCGCAGGTCGCCGTGCTGGCCAAGGCGGTCGGGGAGGTCGAGGTCAGCAGGCTGGTCGGCGAGCTGGCGGACCGGCGTTCGAAGTTCGGCGGCAAGTGACACCCGGAGGAAGAACAGCGCCGGGCGAACGGCTTCGATGCCGCGCGCCCGGCGCTTTCGCGTCCCGGTGTCTTCGGGTCAGTCCGTGCCGGATTCGATCGCGGCGTGGTCCAGCAGTTCGTCTTCGGCCGAGGCCTTGCCGCGCGAGGCGATCGCCTGCGCGCCGCCCGCGTCCATGGCCCCGATGAGGCCGGTCGACGCGGCCTGCGCGGCGCCGATCAGCGTCGGGTGCCCGCCGCCGACCATGCCCAGCCCGGCGTACTGCTCGAGTTTGGCGCGCGAGTCCGCGATGTCGAGGTTCCGCATGGTGAGCTGGCCGATCCGGTCCACCGGGCCGAACGCCGAGTCCTCGGTGCGCTCCATGGACAGCTTGTCCGGGTGGTAGCTGAAGAACGGGCCGGTGGTGTCGAGGATCGAGTAGTCCTCGCCGCGCCGCAGCCGCAGGGTGACCTCGCCGGTGACGGCCGCGCCGACCCACCGCTGCAGGGATTCGCGCAGCATCATCGCCTGCGGGTCCAGCCAGCGGCCTTCGTACATGAGCCTGCCGAGACGGCGGCCTTCGTTGTGGTAGCTGGCGAGGGTGTCCTCGTTGTGGATCGCGTTGACGAGCCGCTCGTACGCCGCGTGCAGCAGCGCCATCCCCGGCGCTTCGTAGATACCGCGGCTCTTGGCCTCGATGATCCGGTTCTCGATCTGGTCGGACATGCCGAGCCCGTGCCGCCCGCCGATCGCGTTGGCCTCCAGGACCAGGTCGACCGCGGTGGCGAACTCCTTGCCGTTGATCGTCACCGGACGGCCCTGCTCGAAGCCGATCGTGACGTCCTCGGGCGCGATCTCGACCTCGGGGTCCCAGAACCGGACGCCCATGATCGGGTTCACAATCTCGATGCCGGTGTCGAGGTGCTCCAGCGATTTGGCCTCGTGCGTCGCGCCCCAGATGTTCGCGTCGGTGGAGTAGGCCTTCTCGGTGCTGTCCCGGTACGGCAGGTCGTGGGCCTGCAGCCACTCGGACATCTCCTTGCGGCCGCCGAGCTCGCTGACGAACGCGGCGTCCAGCCACGGCTTGTAGATCCGCAGGGACGGGTTCGCGAGCAGGCCGTAGCGGTAGAACCGCTCGATGTCGTTGCCCTTGAAGGTGGACCCGTCGCCCCAGATCTGGACGTCGTCCTCGAGCATCGCGCGCACCAGCAGGGTGCCGGTGACCGCGCGGCCGAGCGGGGTGGTGTTGAAGTAGGTGCGGCCGCCGTTGCGGATGTGGAAGGCGCCGCAGGACAGCGCCGCGAGACCTTCCTCGACCAGCGCGGCCTTGCAGTCGACGGCGCGCGCGATCTCGGCGCCGTAGGCCTTCGCCCGGCCCGGGACCGACGCGATGTCGGGTTCGTCGTACTGGCCGATGTCAGCGGTGTAGGTGCACGGCACTGCACCCTTCTCGCGCATCCACGCGACCGCTACCGAGGTGTCGAGGCCGCCGGAGAAGGCGATCCCGACGCGTTCGCCGACAGGCAGAGAGGTGAGTACCTTGGACATGATGGAAGTATATGCATAGGTGTGTATGACCATGCAAGCCGGGGTGAGCAGGGCAACTCGGGTGGGTGGTGGCCCGGGGTGGTCGTGAGCGGCGTTCGCCTCGCCGGCACCAGCCGTCACACCAGTGGCGCGTGAAGGCCCCTTCCCTCGGCTCAGCCGAAGAAACTCGACCTTCACACCTTGTCGAGGTTCATGAAGGACCCCTTCCTGTACCCAGGCGCAAGGAAGGGGTCCTTCATGTACTCAGGCGGGCAGCATTCGTGAGTGGCGATCTCGGTCGACGCGGCGCTCGCCCGTGTCCGATTCGTGACCCGTCCGCGAAGCCCTCCGCCACGAATGCTTGGTGACACCTCTGCGGAAAAGCGCCGATTTCCCTTGCCGCAAAAGGAAACCAGTCCGAACGCCCCGCGGCTGCGAATACCTGGCATGAAGACTTCGCGGACCGACCGGGAATCACGCCTCCCGCTCTTCGGGGCGGCGCTGATCGGCGTCGTGGCCCTCGCCGCGGCGCTGGCGGCCGGTCATCTCGTGGCCGGGTTCATCGGTTCGAACGCGTCGCCGTACCTCGCGGTCGGCAACGGGGCGATCGATCTGACGCCGGTGGAGCTGAAGGACTTCGCCGTCCGGACGTTCGGGGTCTACGACAAGCTCGTGCTGCTCGGCGGGATGGCCGTCGTGATGGTGCTCGCCGCCGCCGTGGCGGGCGTCGTCTCGCGCCGGTCACCGGTTCCCGGGGTCGTGCTGATCGCCGCCTTCGGTCTGCTGGGCGGGCTCGCCGTGTCGCAGCGCCCCGACCTCTCGGCCGTCGCACTGCTCGCCCCGCTGGCCAGCCTGATCGCCGGGGTCGGCGTATTCCTCTGGTTGCATCGCCTGGCCTCGGCCAAACCCCAGGCCGAAGCCGCGGGCACCGCGCCGTCACGCAGGTCGGTGCTGCTGGCGGGAGCCGGTGCCGTCGTCGCCGCGGGGGCGGCGGGGGCAGGCGGGCAGCTCCTCTCCGGCACGCGAGACGCGGAGTCTTCCCGCGCGGCCGTCGGACGGCTCGTTCCCGCCGAGCCGGCGCCGCCGATCCCGGCCGACGCGGATTTCGCCAAACTCGGCACGCCGACGTTCCTCACCTCGAACCGCGACTTCTACCGCGTCGACACCGCGCTGTCGGTGCCGCAGGTCCGGGCCGAGGACTGGAGCCTGCGCCTGCACGGCATGGTGCGCGAGGAAAAGCGGTACACCTACGACGACATCCGCGATCGTCCGCTGATCGAACGCACCATCACCATGACCTGCGTGTCCAACGAGGTCGGCGGCACCTACGTGTCGACGGCGAACTTCATCGGCGTCGACCTCGGGGAGCTGTTGCGGGAGGCCGGGGTCCTGCCCGGTGCCGAGCAGATCTTCTCGACCAGCATCGACGGCTGGACGGCGGGCAGCCCGGTCGTCGCCGCCCTCGACCCGGAACGCGGTGCGATGCTGGCGATCGGGATGAACGGAGAACCGCTCCCGGTCGAACACGGTTTTCCCGCGCGAATGGTGATCCCCGGGCTCTATGGCTACGTTTCGGCGACGAAATGGGTCAAGGATCTGGAGATCACCACCTGGAAAGCGCGCCGCGCGTATTGGCTCGACCGCGGCTGGGGTGAACAGGCCCCGATCAAAACGCAGTCCAGGATCGACAGTCCGAAAGGTTTCGAAACGGTGCCCGCGGGGAAGGTCCGGATATCGGGCGTGGCGTGGGCACAGCACACCGGTGTCGAGCGGGTCGAAGTCCGGCTCGGCGCGAACGGGAACTGGCTGCCCGCAACGCTTTCGCGCGAGGTGAACGTCGACACCTGGCGGATGTGGTGGACCGAGTTCGACGTCCCGCCCGGCAGTCACCAGGTCACCGTCCGGGCTGTCGACAAATCCGGCTACACCCAGACCGACGCCCGCGCCGGAACCGTTCCGGACGGCGCGACGGGCTGGCATGTCATCAGTTTCACCGCACGGTGATCGGCGTCACTCGAAAGAGTGGCAATCCGGTTTCGCGGTGGGTCCGAATACCCGGCAAGAGTCCGAAAAACAAATGGAGTGATTTTCCGTGAGCAAGCTTCGCGTCGCAGGAATCGGTTTCACCGCGGCCACCGCGCTGGCCTTGGCCGCCTGCAGCAGCAACGACAGCGCTTCGTCCGGCAGCTCCAGCAGCGCCCCCGCGCCCGCCCCGTCCTCGTCGATGTCGGCCCCGATGTCCAGCGCCGCCTCCGGTGACGGCGTCACCACCAACGCCGACGTGTTCGGCCCGGCCTGTTCGCAGCTGCCGCAGGGCAGTGCGCCGGGTTCGCTGGACTCGATGGGCCCGCAGCCGGTCGCCAGCGCGGCCTCGACCAACCCGCTGCTGACCAAGCTGGTCGCCGCGGTGAAGGCCACCAACCTGGTCGACACGCTCAACAGCCAGCAGGCCATCACCGTGTTCGCCCCGGCGGACCCGGCGTTCGAGGCCTTGGGTGAGGCGAAGTTCACCGAGCTGGCGGGCAAGCCGGACCAGCTGGCCCCGATCCTGCAGTACCACGTCGTCGGCAAGCGGTACGACGCCAAGGGCCTGGAGTCCGCCAAATCCGTGGAGAGCCTGAACACCGCGGGCGGCCCGGTCAAGATCGAGGGTTCGGGCGAGAACATGACCGTCAACGGCGCGAAGATCCTGTGCGGCAACATCCCCACCAAGAACGCCACCGTCTTCGTCATCGACAAGGTGCTGACCCCGGGCACCAACAAGAACTAGGTCCCCACACCATGATCGCGGTGACCACGCTCACGGGCGTGGCCACCGCGATCTTCGTGTCAGGGAACCAACGCGGCCGCGTCGACGTCGGTCACGACGATCCGCAGGCTCGCGTTCTCCCAGGGCGTTCCGGTGAGCACCGCGCGCAGGGCCGCCCCGGCGGCCTCCGTGAGCGGCGGGATCGGCACCTCCAGCGCGACGACGCGGATCTCGACGACGTTCTCGGAGATGTCGACGGCCATCACGTCGAGGTCCCACGGCACCGCGGACGCGGCGGTGGTGGTGGACGGCGTGGCCGCGCGCAGCCCCGGCACCTCGCGGAGTGTGCTCAGCAGCGACGCGGTCAGTTCGGAACGTGCGGTCACAACAGTCCTCCACGGATTTCGATGTCCAAAATGGACACCGAGACGGCCGAGGGGGTGAGCCCGGTCGCCTCGGTGACCGCCTTGCCGACGGCACGTTGCACCGCCTGCGCCGTCGCCGCGGCCTGGTCCAGCCCGGAAAGGGAGAGGTCGATCTCCACCCGGACGTCCGGCGGATCGTGCTCGACGAAGGCGCGGACCCCTTCGGTCGGCGCCGGTTCGAGGCCCTTGATCCGCTGCCGCGCGATCCGGGTCAGCGATCCGGCCAGCCCGCGCAGCCCGGGTTCCAGGCGGACCACGCCGGGGACCCGGGCCGCGGCGTGCGCGGCGACGGCCGCGATCACCGGAGGGGAGATCACCGTTTCGACCAGTGACCTCGCCGGGGCCTGCTCACGCGTCATAGATGTCCTCCACCGTCAGATCCAGCCGGGCCAGCCGGAGACCCACCCTGGCCCCGGCCGCGGCCGTGACCCGTTCGCGGACCACGTCCAGCGAGTCGCCGTGGAAATCATGGGCGATCGCCAGGTGCAGTTCCACGTTCACGGCCAGCGGATCGGCGATGTCCGGCGCGGGCAGGACCCGGCACCGCCGGGCGCGGACACCGTTCACGGAGTCCGCGGCGAACCGCAGCACCGCCGCCACCGCTTGATCGCTCACCTGCACTTCGCCGGGCTCCGGGCTGGCCAGCGGCACCAGGTCCCGGCGCCGCACCTCGGCACGGATCGCGGACATGATCCGGCCGGTGAGATCCGGCGAGGGCTCGGCGTCGTCCTCGGCCAGTTCCCTGGTGAGCCCGCGCAGCACCCGGAGGCTTTCGCGGGTCGCCCGGCAGTGCGGGCAGTCGAGTTCGTGCTCGTCGGCCCGGCCGGCGTCGACCTCGTCGAGCCGGTCCCAGATCTGTTCCACATCACGGCCGCACGGCAGCAGGTAGTCCTGGGTCGCGTGGTTCATCGCCATGGCGCCATCACCTCCGCCAACTGTGCTCGTGCTCGCGCGATGCGTCCGCGCACCGCGGTGGTGGTCGCCCCGATCGCCTTCGCGATCTCCTCGTAGGAGCGCCCGTGGACCTCGCGCAACAGCCAGCAGGCCCGTTGCTCGGCGGTCAGCTGGTCCAGTGCCCCGGTCAGCGCCGTCATCTGCGCGCTCGTCTCGGCCGCGCGGTCCGGACGGCCCGCCGAACCGGCGGACTCCTGCTGGTCCAGCTCGACGTCGGCCACCGGTTTCCTGGCGCGGATCACGTTCAGGCACCGGTTGGTCGTCATCCGGTAGAGCCAGCCGACGAACGCCGCGTCCTCCTGCAGCTGGCCGAGCCGCCGCCAGGCGACGAGGAACACCTCCTGGACGACGTCCTCGGCGTCTCCTTTGTTCCCGAGCATCCGCAGCGCCAGCCGGTACATCGGCCCTTGGAACCGCAGGACGAGCTGCTCGTACGCGCGGATCTCGCCGTCGCGGGCGCGCGCCACCAGCGTCGCGTCGTCCAGCACGGTTTCGCCGGCCGCGAGCGGTTCGGTTCTCGCCGAAGTCGTCATCGAGCGCACCTGTGCAGCGCCGTCATGCCGAAGCTCCCTTCGCCCCACCCGGGCAGGTGGTCACCCTTCAAGACACGGCTTCCCCGGAAACGTCACGCGGGAAACTTTCCCCAGCCGACCACGGCGCCGCGGATCGCGCACGCCGAGACCGTGTGGTCAGCCCAGCCGGGCGAGCGCGGGATACTCGTCGAGGGTGATGTCGGTGGCGAGTTTGTCGGTCACCCACAGCATCGAGCGCAGCAGAAGCCGCCGCCGGAACATCTGGTCGCGCAGTTTCATCCTCAGTTTCGTCGGCGGCGCGAGGAACGGGCCGGCGTTGGCGTTGCGGGTCACCTTGGCGTAGCGGAGGAACTTCTCGTCGTACCGGCGGAAGGCGAGTTCGTGGTCGCCGTCCGCCGCGGCGAGCTCGCCCGCGATGACGTACGCCGCCACGACGGCGAGCCCGCTGCCGAAGCCGGCCAGGGTGTTGCCGTACGCCGCGTCGCCGAGGAGAGCGACACGTCCGGTGGAGTAGCCGTCCATCGTGACCCGGGCGATCGAGTCGAGGTACACGTCGTCCGAACGCTTCACCATCTCCATCAGTTCGGGCAGCCGCCAGCCGCCGCCGTCGAAGGCGGTGGTCAGGATCTCCTTCTGCTGCCCGATGTCGTACCGGTCGTAGCCGAGCTCGGGGGAGGCGAACACGAAGAACGCGTTCGCCTTGGGCCCGCCGGTGGCCGCCATCCGGCCGGGCTCGTTGTACATCACCGCCGGTCCGCCGTCGGTCTCGTCGGTCTCGACCAGGGCGTAGTAGTGGCCGAGGTGCTTCACGTAGCCGGTTTCTGGGCCGAACGCCAGCCGTCGCACGGTGGAGTGGATGCCGTCCGCGCCGAAGACGAGGTCGAAGCGCCTCGGGGCGCCGCGTTCGAAGGTGACGTCGACGCCGTCGGCCGTCTCGGTCAGCGAAGCGAGGGAGTCGCCGAAGACGTACTCGCAGTCCCGCTCGGTCCGTCCGTAGAGGATCCGTGCCAGGTCGCCGCGCCGGATCTCGACGTCGCCGCCGGTGAACTCGCCGGGAAGGACGGCGAGCGGCCGTCCCTCGGCGTCGACGATGGTCTGGTCGAGCCCGCCGGTCTGGTGACGGCGGATCTCGTCGAGGACGCCCATCCGTTCCAGCACGAAGCGGTGCGTGGCGCCCTTGAAGTCGACGGCCTGGCCGCCGTCGCGGAGTTCCGGCGACCGCTCGACGACGGTGACCGAGTAACCCTGGCGGGAGAGCCAGAAGGCGAGGGCGGGACCGGCGATGCTGGCGCCGGAGATGAGGGCTGTCCTGTTCGTCATGGCCGGAGCTTCGCGGCCCGTGTTGACGAAGCGCTGACAGCCCGCTGACGGCTGTCCGTCAGCTCCAGCCCGGAAAGGGAAGGGTGAGTTGCCCGGGGGTGTCCGGTGGCGCGGTCTCGTAGCGCGGCGGCGTCGCCGACAACCCGATCGGGTTGCGGGTGAGCCGTACCGAGGTGCCGTCGGGCTGCGGGAGATCCACCGTCGGGCTCAGACCGAGCCGTTCGGCCAGCGCGAACGCGCCCGCGACGTCGTTGACCTCCCCGGCCGGCACCCCGGCCGCGCTCAGCTCCGCCGACCACGCGGCCGCCGGACGTTTGCCGAAGTGGTCTTCCAGCAACGCGCGGAGCTCGGCCCGGTGCTCGACGCGCGCCGGATTGGTCGCGAACCTGGCCTCGTCCGCGAGCTCCGGCAGCCCGATGACCTCGCACAACGCCGCGAACTGCCGGTCGTTGCCGACGGCGAGCGCGAGTTCGTGATCGGCGCAGGGGACGAGTTCGTAGGGCGCGATACTGGGATGCCGGTTGCCCATCCGCGCCGGGACCGTCCCGCCGGAGGTGTAGGCGCTGCCCTGGTTGACCAGCGCCGCGAGCAGGCTGGACAGCAGGTCGATCTCGACCCGCTGGCCCTGCCCGGTCCGGTCGCGATGGCGCAGGGCGGCGAGGATGCCGACGCTCGCGAACAGCCCGGCCAGGACGTCGACGAGCGCGACGCCGACCTTCTGCGGCTCGCCTGCCGGGTCGCCGGTGATGCTCATCAGCCCGCCGACGGCCTGGATGAGCAGGTCGTAACCGGGCAGCGCGGCGCCACCGCCGGAGCCGAAACCCGTCACGGAGCAAAGGACGAGGCCGGGGTTCGCCGCCAGCAGGACCTCCGGGCCGAGCCCGAGGCGCTCCATCACGCCGGGCCGGAAGTTCTCGACCACGACGTCGGCCTCCAGCGCGAGCGCGCGGGCCTGGGCGAGGTCGCCGGGATCGCCGAGGTCCAGCGCCACACTCGTCTTGTTCCGGTTCACCGACTGGAAGTACGTCGCCTGACCTGCGGCGTCGTAGGGCGGGCCCCAGCTGCGGGTGTCGTCGCCGGTGCCCGGCCGCTCGACCTTGATCACCGTGGCGCCGAGGTCGGCCAGCAGCATCGTGGCGAACGGGCCGGCGAGCACCCGCGAGAAGTCGAGGACGCGCAGCGGGCCGAGTGCGGTTTCGGGCATGGGCCCGACCCTAAGCGGACGGTCCCGCCCGCGAAGTTGTGATCGCGCTCACGAACCCGTTACTTTCCTCTAGGTACCTACTATCTCCAGGAAGGTAGCTTCGGCCGCGTCGAACGAGAACGCGAACCGAGGAGTGACCATGATCGTGGTGACCGGAGCGACCGGGAACGTGGGACGGCTGCTGGTGGAAAGCCTTGCCGCCGCTGGAGAAGAAGTGACGGCGGTGTCGCGGCGGATCTCGCCGTCGGACGTGCCGGAGGGTGTGCGGACCGTGCGGGCCGATCTCGCCCAGACCGAAGGGCTGAAGGAGGTCTTCGCCGGAGCGGACCGGGTTTTCCTTCTGACGTCGGGAGAATTCATGGCGGCGGGCGGCGATGTCACGGAGGTCGTCGCGGCCGCCGGTGACGCCGGGATCGTGCTTCTGTCGTCCCAGGGTGTCGGGACCGGGCGGCACGCGCCCGCGTTCGAGGAGGCGGTCGAGGCGGCGAGTCCGAAGTGGACAGTGCTGCGGCCGGGCGGCTTCGCGTCGAACGCCTTCCAGTGGGCGCCGGCGATCCAGGCCGATCGGGTCGTCGCCGCGCCGTTCGGCGACGTCGCGCTGCCCGTCATCGACCCGGCGGACATCGCCGACGTCGCGGCGGCCGTGCTGACCGAACCCGGCCACCACGGCCGGACCTACGTGCTCACCGGGCCCGAGCCCATCTCGCCCCGGCAGCAGGCGGCCGCACTCGGCGACGCGCTCGGCGAACCGCTGCGGTTCGCCGAACTGAGCGAAGACGAGGCCCGCGCCGCGATGTCGGAGTTCATGCCGCCGGTGGTCGTGGAGGCCACGCTTGCGATCCTCGGCAGGCCGACCGAGGACGAAGCGCGGGTGAGCCCCGACGTCGAGAAGGTGCTCGGACGACCGGGGCGCACTTTCGCCGAATGGGCGGCACGGAACGCGGCGGCGTTCAAGTGACGGGGAGCCTCGATGAGAAAGTTCTCATCGAGGCCTCATCGGCGGCTCACCGGTGCCGGGCAGCCTGGTGTCATGCGAGTCCGAATCATCGTCCTGGCCGGGGTCGCCGCCGTCGTGGTGGCGGCCACCGGCACGTTCGCCGTCATCGCGGCCACCGCGGCCTCGCCACCCGACCTCGGCCCGGCGGTCGTCGCCCCGGCCGGGCGGGCCGTCACCGGGCCGGGTGAAGCGGGGGCCCCGCCCGCCGTCGTCCCGCCCCGGCTGGCCGGGCACGACGACGACGTCGATGATGACCCTGATGACGCCGATGACCACTTCGACCTCGACGACTGAGCGAGCCAGGTGAGCGCCCGCGCCCGGATTCTCGCGTGGGTCCTGCTGGTCGTGCTGCTCGCGCTCGCCGGATCGCTGCTGGCCACCCGCACCGTCCTGCACAACCAGCTCGACCAGCGTCTCGACAACGAGATCGCGCACGAGACCGGCAAGCTCAGGGCCTTCCTGGCGTCGTCCGACGCCCGCCCGGCCGGGCGGCCCGCCACCGTCGAGGCGGTCCTCGGCCGTCACCTGGAACGGAACCTGCCCGAGAAGTACGAGACGTTCTTCTCGATCGGCGACGGTGCCGCGTCGAGGCGGAGCGCGATCGAACCGCCGGTGCGGCTCGACACCGACCCGAAGTTCGTCGCCGAGCTGTCGCGGGCGACGACCCCGGCGTACGGCACGGTCACCACCGCGGTCGGGTCCGCGCGCTACGGCGTCGTCCCGGTGACCATCGAGGGCTCGCCGGGCCGCGGCGCGCTGGTGATCGTCGAGTTCGTCGACCACGCCGCCGGCGAGATCAACGACGTCGTCGGCGTGATGGCCGCGATGTCCGGGGCCGCGCTGGTGCTGGCCGGGCTGATCGGCTGGCTGGTCGCCGGACGCATCCTCGCCCCGGTGCGGGAGGTCCGCCTGGCCGCCGAGCAGATCGGCGAGACCGATCTTTCCCGCCGCATCGAGGTCCGCGGCTCCGACGACGTCGCCGCGCTCGGGCGCACCTTCAACACGATGCTGGACCGGCTCGAAAGCGCCTTCGCCGGGCAACGCGAGTTCATCGACGACGCCGGGCACGAACTGCGCACGCCGATCACCATCGTCCGCGGCCATATCGAGCTGATGGGCGACGACCCCGGCGAGAACGCCGCCACCCGGCATCTGGTCCTCGACGAACTCGGGCGGATGCAACGGATCGTGGACGACCTGCTGGTCCTCGCGAAATCCGGCGGCCCGGACTTCCTCGCCCCCGGTGAGACCGACCTCGCCGATCTCACCGTCGAGACCCTCGCCAAATCCCGGCCGCTGGCCGACCGCGTCTGGCGGCTCGACGCGGTCGCCGAGGTGAAGGTCCGCGCGGACGGCCAGCGGCTCACGCAGGCGTTGCTGCAACTGGTTTCCAACGCCGTCCGGCACACCGTTCCCGGACAGGAGATCGCCCTCGGCTCCGAGGTGACCGCGACGACGGCGCGGCTCTGGGTCCGTGACACCGGGGAAGGGGTCCCGCCCGATTCGAGAAGCCGGATCTTCGAACGGTTCAAACGCGGCAGCAACTCGAGCGGCGACGACGGCGCCGGGCTCGGCCTGGCGATCGTCGCCGCGATCGCCGAGGCGCACGGTGGCCGTGTCCTGCTCGACACCGTGCCCGGCGAAGGCGCGCGGTTCACCATGGAGATCCCCGTCGCGGAAGGTGCGGACCGGTGACCAGTGTGCTGGTGGTGGAGGATTCCGCCCGGATCGGCGCGTTCGTGGAGAAGGGCCTGCGGGCGCAGGGTTTCGCGACCCGCTGGGTCAAGACCGGTTCCGAAGGGCTGACCGAGGCGCTGACCGGCGCGCACGATCTGGTGGTCCTCGATCTGGGGCTGCCGGACCTCGACGGCTCGGATCTGCTGCGGGCCCTGCGGGCGGCGGGCCGGACGGTGCCGGTGATCATCCTGACCGCGCGGGACAGCGTCGTCGACCGCGTCGCCGGGCTGTCCGGCGGCGCCGACGACTATCTGGCCAAACCGTTCGCGTTCGAAGAACTGCTGGCCCGGATCCGCCTGCGGCTGCGGGGGAATCCCGAAGCCGAGCCGGCGGTGCTGCGCGCCGGGGAGCTCTCGCTCGACCTGCGCACGCGGAAGGTCTCGGTGGCCGGGGAGGAGAAGGACCTCACCGCCCGCGAGTTCGCGCTGCTGGAGACATTGCTGCGCAACCGCGGCCAGGTACTGTCGCGGGAACAGCTGCTCGGCGGGGTCTGGGGTTTCGACTTCGACCCGGGATCCAACGTGGTGGACGTCTACATCCGTTACCTGCGCGGGAAGATCGGGGCAGAGCGGATCGAAACGGTGCGGGGTATGGGTTATCGGCTCGGTGAGTCCTGATGAGACGGTTCTCATCCGGCTCTCACCGCGGTCTCTTCCTGGCCCGTCACAGTGGTTTCCATGACCACGACACTGCTTCATCTCGCCGTCGATCTCGTCGCCGCCGTGATCCTCGCCTACGGTATCTACGCCCGTCGCCACCACCGCGGTGACCTCGCCTGCGCCTATCTGGCGCTGAACGTCGGCGTCTGCGTTTCGGTCGCGGTACTGCTTTCCGTGTCGACCGCGAGCGCGCTCGGGCTGGGGCTCTTCGGGGTGCTGTCGATCATCCGGCTGCGGTCCGATTCGATCAGCCAGCAGGAGGTCGCGTACTACTTCGTCGCGCTCGTGCTGGGGCTGGTGAACGGGCTGCCGTCAGCCGACTGGCGGATCGTCGCCGTCTTCAACGTCCTGCTGCTCGGCGTCATGTACGTCGCGGACCATCCGTCGCGCACACGCGGCCCGCAGCGGCGCACGGTCGTGCTCGACACCGTGTACCCCGACGAGCGGACGATGCTGAGGGAACTGCGGGCACGGCTCGGCGGAACGGTGGTGCGGCACAACGTGTCCGAAGTGGACTATGTCCGCGAGGTGACCGTCGTCGACGTCCGGTTCCGCCCGGACACCGCCGCGGTCGTCCACGGCGCCCCGGCGGGGCACCGGTGAGCGGCCGGGGAACGGCCACCGTCGCGGCGGTGGCGAAAGGGCTCCCTTCGCTGCCGCTGGCGGAAGTCGTCGCCACGAGCGGGCTGATGAGCCGCACGGACCGCAAGTACGTCTTGCCGCTCAACGACTTCCTGGCAGTCACCGGGGTGCTGTCGCTGCGCTGCCTGGAGATCGACGGGCAACGCGTGTTCGGCTACTCGTCGACGTATTTCGACACGCCGGATCTCGCGATCTACCGGGCGCACCGGCAGGACCGGCGGCGCCGGTTCAAGATCCGCACGCGGACCTACACCGACTCGGCCGACACCTACTGCGAGCTCAAGGTCAGCGGGAAACGCGACGAGACGGTCAAGGTCCGCCGCCCGCACCCGGCCGAGGCGGCGCACGGCCTGACCGGGCCGGCGCTGACGTTCCTCGACGACGCCCTCACCGCCGCCTACGGCCGCCCGGCGCCCCGGCCGCTGACTCCCGCGCTGGTCACCGACTACCGGCGCAGCACCTTCGTCGCCGCCGACGCGCGGATCACCTGCGACACGTCGCTGGTGTGGCGTTCGGGCTCGCGGAGCCTCGCCGCCGGGGGAGACCTGGTGCTGCTGGAGGTGAAGTCGGCTTCCGAGCGCAACAGCGTCACCGAAGCGCTGGCGAAACTGCGGATCCGGGAGCGGTCGGTGAGCAAATACTGCGCGGGCCTGGTGGCGCTGGGGCTGGCCACCGGCGGGAACCGGTGGCGGCCGGCGCTGCGGCGGCTCGGCGTGGCGTAACGATCGCGGCACGGCGGCCGACCCTTGCCTTCGGGTTCAGAACGAGGGAGAACGAATGAGGATCAGGGAGAAGGCCGCGCTCGCCGTGGCGGGGCTGGCCGTCGCCGCGGCCGGGGGCACTGTGTTCGCCGGGACTTCCGGCGCCGTCGGCCCGTCGCCGTCGCCGAGCGTGCAGGCCGCGGAGACGTCGTGCGTGACCGACGGAGCCGGGATGTGCACCGTGCAGCACGCGCTGGGCGCGGTCCCGGCGGTGGTGGTGGTCTCGGCGAACACGCCGGGACAGTTCAACGCGTACATGCTGAACACGGTGCAGGGTTCGTACACGGCGACCACGTTCCAGGTGCGGGCGATGTTCGACCAGACCACGCCGAAGACCGGTGGGGCGATCTGGTTCAGCTACGCCGCCTACGGCGGTGCCCCGGTGACGACCACGCCGAAGCCGCCATCGACGACCTTGCCGCCGACAACGCCAACCACACCGACGCGGCCGACCAGCGCGACACCAACGCCGACCACAACGCCTCCTGAGACCACCACTCCACCGGGTGGTGGCTCGGGCCTGGGCGGCTGACCGTCCACAAAGGACAAGGCATCGGCTACCGCGGCGGCCGGTCGTCCAACTCGTCGGCCAGGATCACGTCGACACGGAGTCCGGCCCGCCGCAGTACCCGGACACTCGCCCTCAGTGCCACCACGGCGCCGAGGACGGCTAGGACACCGAGCCCGATGGCGACCGGATTCGCCACGAGCGCCTCCCTGCCCGCTGGGCCCCGGGCGGCGCGCCGCCCGGCGTTGGTCCTTGAAACCTAGACGAGACGGCATGCCCCGGCACCGGAAACCAGCTGATCGGCCTAGGCGATCGTGGCAGGTGAGCGCTGTGATAACTTGGAGCGAACTGGGACTTCTGTGCGTTCGCAAACCCGCTGATAGGGCTGGGACGGCTCCCGCGGAGGTGTCAGGGCACCGTTGGGGCCGGTAGCTCAGTTGGTTAGAGCAGGGGACTCATAATCCCTTGGCCGTCGGTTCGAGCCCGACCCGGCCCACCGTATCGATATCGCCGCCGCCCGCGGGGAATGGTGGTCCTCCGGCGGCAATTTCGCCTCGGCGTAAAAGCGACCGGGCTCCGTTCGCTCCGGCGTGCTGCCGAATCAGTTTGCACATCACCCGGCGGTACCCGAGTGGCCGAACTCCGTGATGCCGGTGTGCCACGGCGAATCGCGTTCTCCGGAAAATGGCGAACAGGTCGCCTGGGATGAACGCCATCCTGGACTACAAGGGCGGCGAAGCTAGCAGGCCTTCACGGCCACGGTGTGCACCCGGCCGGAGATGTTGTGGATGGTCACGGTGTCCCAGCCGCCGTTCGCGGTGACCTGGTACTGGTAACCGGACGGCACCTGCTGGCTCCGCTTCGCGCCTGCCGGGACGTTGCGCTGCTGCACGACGAGCCGGCCCGCCCTCGACCCGCTGGCGTAGATGATCGAATAGAGCTTGGGGCCGGAGCAGTTGTTGGTCCAGTTGATGTAGCCGTGGGTCGCGGCGGACGCCGGACCGGCCGTGACGGCGAGGCCGCCGAGGGCCAAGGCCAGGGAAGCGAGCAGGACGGGCAAGCGCTGACGCACGTGATCTCCTTCGGGTACGAATGGACCACGTGCAGCCAACACCACGCTGGTGATCGCCACATCGGTCGTTCGCACCACAGATCGGCCGGCCCGCCTGCTGCCGGCGGGTACAAGGCGGCCGCGATCGGCGAAACGGCGGCCATTCCTTCGTGTTCTGCCCGCCGTTCACCAGCGCCGACCACGTGACAGCGCCGTGCAAGTGTGACGACAGAGGCCATCGGGTTCTCGCCCTACGGTCTGTGTTCGAGCGACGCGGCCCGCCCACGCCGGCGGGAGCACACGGCCGCGCTTCCGTCGCTCTCGGACCGGGGAGGGCGAGGGTGGCGATGCGAAGAACGATCGTGGCGTTCATGGTGGCCGCGGTGGCGTCGGGGGTCGTGCCAGGGGGCGGCGCCACCGCGGTCGCGGCACCCGCCGGGCTGCCCGACCAGGCTTCGGCTTCGGCGGCCGCCGCCCGGTTCGACCGGCGGGTGGAGGTCACCGGTCTGACGTCGGAGACCTCCCAGGTGTTCGCCAATCCGGGCGGCACGTTCACCGCGGTCCTGAACGCGAGGCCGGTGCGCGCACGCCAGGCCGGTGGAGCCTGGGCTCCGGTCGACCCGACTCTGCGACGTGCTGCCGGTGGCCGGGTCACCGCGACGACGTCGCCGTTGCGGGCGACCTTGTCCGGAGGTGGCACCGGCCCGCTGTTCGTTTCCGGTGACCGGACCCTGACCTGGCCGCGAGCCCTGCCGGTTCCTGCTCTCGACGGCGACACCGCCGTCTACCGGGAGGCCTTGCCGGGTGTGGACCTGACCGCCACGCTCGATGTGGACGGCGTGGTCACCGCGCTGAGCGTGAAGTCCCGCGAGGCGGCGGGCACCGCGGAACTGGCCGCGGCGCTGCAAACGCTTTCTCCGGACCCGGACGCGGATCTGGCCCGGCTGACCGCGGCCGACGCCGTCTATCCCGCGGTCGTCGCTCCCGCGATCACCGTGGGCGCCGCGAACTGGACGATGATCAACGAACGGCATCCGGATCAGTCCTACTGGTCCTACGACCGCGGCGAAGGCGCGAAAGTCGGCTACGTCCAGCAGAGCGGCGACGGGTGGGAACGCTACCGCTCGATCTGGACCTTCCCGATGGAGAACCTGCGCGGCAAACACGTGTTGCGCGCCTGGTTCAGCTCCTATCTCAAGCACACCTACTCCTGTGCCGACACCTGGACCGACCTGTACCTGGTCAACTCGGTCAACGCCGGAACGACCTGGGCCAATCACTCGGGTTCGTGGCCGTGGTCGAGCTATCTGGCCGGGGCGAACAACAGCGACTGCCGGGACGCCGGGCGCTACAGCGAATGGGGTGGCGACAAGGTCACCAAGGCCGCCCAGGACGGCACCGGCTGGGGGACCGTCACGCTCGGTCTGCGCGCCGGTGACGAGGGCACGATCAACACGGGCTGGAAGAAGTTCGACGAGAACCGCACGGCACTGTCGGTCGAGTACAACTCCTATCCCCAGGCTCCCGACCAGCTCAGCGTCGAAGGCAAGGTGTGCGGCGCACAGCCGCTCTACGTCGGCACGACGAGCCCGACGTTGCGCGCCCGCCCCCGGGACGCCGACGGCCAGATCCACGACACCTATTTCGCCCACGGCGAGCGCGAGTCGCCCGGGGGCCGGTTCGTCACCTGGGAATCGACGTTCGTACCCGGTATCCCGGCCGGAGCCGTCGCCCAGTACCGCCTGGCGGGTCCGCTGGCCGACGGGAAGCTCTACGCCTTCCACAGCCAGTCCCACGACGGCATCGATCCCGGCGAGAAGTCCGCGTACTGCGAGTTCCACGTCGACGTGACCCGCCCGCACGCGCCGCCCGCGATCGCCACCGCGGACGGGCGTTATCCCGCCGACGGCATGATCCACGGCGGTGTGGGCGTCAGCGGAGACTTCACGCTCGCGGCGGCGGGCGTCGCCGACGTGGCCGGTTACCTCGTCGGCGTCGCGGACCCGCCCGCGCATTTCGTACCCGCCACCGCCCTGGGCGGCACGGCGACCGCCGGAGTGACACCGGAATGGCGCGGTACCAACACTTTGTATGTCCGCTCGGTGGACAGGGCGGGTAACCAGTCCGCCACCGCCCAGTACCACTTCCGGGTCGGTTCGGGCGCGCCCCCGGCCGGCCGCTGGAAGCTGGACGAGCCGGCCGGGCCGACCCTCGCCGACACGGCGGAAGGGCGGCTGCCGGCGACCTTGAGCGGTGGTGCGCTCGGCGCGCCCGGCAGGCTTTTCGGCGGCCCCACCGCCTTGGCCGGTGGTACCGCGGCCACGACGGGGCCGGTCGTCGGCACCGCCGAGAGTTTCAGTGTGGCCGCGTGGGTGCGCTCGACCGCGCCCGCCGGTACGGCCGTCACCCAGGAGGGCGCGCAGGTGGGCGGCTTCGCGCTCGGGCGTGCCGGTGATCGCTGGGTGTTCTCGATGCCGCAAGGCGACAGCGACACCGCCGCGCGCAACACGGCGTCCTCGGCCGTTCCTGTGCGCCAGGGCGTGTGGACCCACCTGGCGGGCACCTACGACTCGGCGACCCGCAAGCTGACCTTGTACGTCGACGGACGTCACGCCGGAGAGGCCGTCGCCCCTTCGGAAAGCTGGGCCGCGACCGGACCGCTGGTGCTGGGACGAGGCCGCGGCGCCGCCGGGCCCGCCGATCCTTGGCAAGGCGAGCTGGCCGACGTCCAGGTCTGGCCGCGCCGGATCTACCTCAGCGAAGTCACCGAGCTGGCCAACGTGACCACTCCGGTCGGTGAGTGGCTGTTCGAAGAGGAGTCAGGGGTCACCGCGTTCGACACCGCCGGCTTCGGCAGGCACTTGACCTTCCCCGGCGGCACTCACCCCGGCTGGGGGAGACGCGAGGGCCATGGCGGTACGGGGCGTTCGATTCACACCGGTGGCAGGCCAGGGACGACGCAGGGACCGGTGACGCGGTCCACGACCGGGTTCGCGATATCCGCGTGGGTGAAGATCGACCAGCTGACGCCGGGATGGCAGGCGGCGGTCGCGGGCCATGGTTCGCGCACCAGCCCGTTCTTCCTGCAGTACGCCGCGACGTCCCGGAAATGGGCGTTCGCCGTCACCGGCGCCGACGTCGACGACCCCGTGCAGCACCGCGCCTATTCGACGGGCGAGGCGGTGCCGGGGCGGTGGACCCATCTGGTCGGCGTGCACGACCCGGGCGCCCGGCAGGTCCGGCTCTACGTCGACGGACAACTGGCTTCGACCGTGTCGGCCCCGACGTCCTGGGACTCCACCGGGCCGCTGATCGTCGGCCAAGGCCGATGGAACGGCGCCGACTCCGATTCCTGGGTCGGCGGTCTCGACGACGTCCGGGTACTGGCCGGTGTGCCGACAGACCTGGAAATCACCGCGCTCCACCAGCAGTGACCACATCGAGGGGATGACCGACGTGCACAAGAAGAGACCCTTGCCTTCCCTGGCGCGCAGAGGACTCGCGGCGGCGCTGGTGCCGATACTCGCGGCCGGGCTGGCCGTCGCCACGGCGGCACCCGCCGCGGCTTATGAGCGGCTGAAGGCGCAGCAACACCCTGTGGTGGAAGGGAAAACCGCGTCCTCGGTGCCCTACGCGCCCGATCCCGACGACGAAGCGGCCCGCAAACCCGTTCCCGCGCCCGTGTGGCCGCAGCCGGGCAAGGCCGCCGTCCGCCAGGCCACGACCGCCCGCGTGGGTGGCTTGCCGGTCAGCGTGACCCCGGTGGGGGCCGCCGGCACGGCGAGCGTCGAGGTGCTGGACCGCAAGGCGGCCGAACGCGGTTCCTGGGCGGTGGTGGTGCGCCTGGAGAGCACCGCCCGCGCGGAGAACGGCCACGCCGATCTTTCTCTGGACTATTCGACGTTCCGCTCGGCTTTCGGTGCCGACTACGGCAACCGGCTCCGGCTGCTCAGCCTGCCTTCCTGCGCCCTGGACACGCCCGGTGACCCGAAGTGCGCCGGGACCGCCGTGCCTTCGGTCAACGATGGCAGCAGGGTGTCCGGCCGGGTCCCGGCAGGCGGCTTGGTCGCGCTGGCGGCGGGCCCCGAGGGGAGCACGGGCGACTTCAAGGCCACCGAGCTCAAAGCCTCCGGCTCGTGGGAGTTCGGCGGCTCGTCCGGCGACTTCTCCTGGCAGTACCCGATGCGCACGCCGCCCGCTCTGGAAGGGCCCGAACCGCGGCTGCGGCTGGACTACTCCAGTCAGTCGGTCGACGGGTTGACCGCCACCACCAACAATCAGCCGAGCTGGGCGGGAGAGGGATTCTCGTTCTCCCAAGGCTTCATCGAGCGTTCCTACCGTTCCTGCTCCGACGTGGGCGGAGGTGTCGCCAAGACCGGAGACCTGTGCTGGGCCTCGGACAACGCCGTGCTGTCGCTGGACGGGCGTACCACCGAACTGGTGCGTGACGACGTCAGCGGGACCTTCCGTGCCCGGCACGACGCCGGGATGCGCGTCGAGCGCCGCACCGGAGCGGCCAACGGCGACAACGACGGCGAGCACTGGGTGGTGACCGACCGCCACGGCACCGAGTTCTGGTTCGGCCGGAACCGCTTGCCCGGCTGGACCGAGGGCCGTCCGCAGACCGACTCCACGTGGACCGTCCCCGTGTACGGCGCCGACCCGTGCCGTACCGCGGAGCAGACCGGCCCCTCGTGCTCGCAGGCGTGGCGATGGAACCTCGACCACGTGGTGGACACCCACGGCAACTCCCTGTCCCTGTGGTACGCCAAGGAAACCAACAAGTACGCCCGGAACAACGACGCGACCAAGGCGACCGACTACGTCCGCGGCGGCTGGCTGACCCGGATCGACTACGGCACCCGCTCTGACTCCGAGTACGGCCACGTGCCCATGCAGGTCGCGGTCGAGACCGCCGACCGCTGCGAAGCCGGCTGCGACACCAAGAACGCCACCACGTGGAAGGACGTTCCCTGGGACCTGGAGTGCACCGGCAGCCCGTGCCGCGTGGCGAGCCCGACCTTCTGGACGGCCAAACGCCTGGCCAAGCTCACCACCAGCGTGGCCGGCGGCACCGAGCGCCGCGCGGTCGATTCGTGGACCCTGCGGCATTCCTATCCCGATCCCGGGGACAACACGCGAGCCGGCCTGTGGCTGGACGGCATCACCCACACCGGTCACGTCGGCGGAACCCTCGGCATGCCCGAGACCACCTTCACCGGGACGGCGCGGGACAACCGGGTGCGCGCGGTCTCCGACACCGCGCCGCCGATGAAGTGGCGCCGGATCGAACGCATCCGCAACGGCACCGGCGGTGAAATCGTCGTCGGCTATTCCGATCCCGAATGCGCCGTGGGCGGCACAATGCCCGCCGCGCCCGAAACCAACACGCTGCGCTGCTTCCCGTCCTACTGGACCAGGACCGGCGACACCGACCCCAAGATCGACTACTTCCACAAGTACGTCGTGACCTCAGTGTCCGAAGTGGACCACACCGGGGGCAACCCGGTGAGCACCACGGCCTACGAGTACGTCGGCGGAGCGGCGTGGCATCACACCGAGGACGAAACCGTGCCCGGCAAGTACCGCACCTGGAACGGCTGGCGCGGGTACGAGAAGGTCCGCGTGACCGAAGGGACCGGCGCCGGCACACGCCATAGCGAGACGCAGTACTTCCGGGGCATGGACGGCGACCAGCTTCCTGGCGGCGGCAAACGTTCGGTGCGTCTCAAGGACTCCGAGAACGTCGAAGTGCCCGACAGCTCCGGCCTGGAGGGGCGGGCGCGGGAGAAGCGCACGTTCTCCGGACCAGGCGGCTCCGAGGTCTCCGGAGAGATCGTCGACCCGTGGATGTCCGAGCCGACCGCCACCGACGTCCGCGGCGGGGTCACGGTGCAGGCCCGGTTCGCCGCCGACGGGACGACCCGGCACCGCATCGCGCTCGACGGCGGACGAGGATTCCTGCGCACCCGCACCACGACCGAGTTCGACAAGCACGGCCTCCCCGTCGCACAGAACGACCTGGGTGACGAGAAAACGGCCGACGACGACCAGTGCACCAGGACCGAATACGTCCGCGACGAAGGCCGCTGGCTGATCGAGTTCCCGTCCCGCGAGCAGACATACGCGCTGTCCTGTGACGAACAACCCACCCGGGACGAGGAGATCGTCAGCGACACCCGGACGTCCTACGACGGCCGCGACTTCGGCCTCGCGCCGACCAAGGGAGACGAGACACGGACCGAGGAGCTCTCGTCCTTCGCGGGAGGTCCGCGCGGCTACACGACCGTCTCGCGTGCCGGGTACGACGCGCACGGCCGCGTCGTCGAGTCCTGGGACGCCCGTGACGCGCTCACCAAGACCGTGTTCACCCCGGCGACCGGCGGTCCGGTGACGGCCGTCGCCGAGACCAACGCCCTCGGGCACACCACGACCACCACCGTGGAACCGGCCTGGGACGAGGCCGAACTGAGCACGACCGACCCCAACGGCAAAGTCACCAGCCAGGCGCACGACCCGCTGGGCCACCTCACCGCGGTCTGGAAACCAGGACGCGTCCAGGGCAAGGCCGAGCCGCACGTCAAGCACACCTATCTGGTCCGCTCGGACGCGCCGACCGCCGTCACCACGGCCGAACTGCATCCCGACGACGTGCGCTACGTGACGTCCACGGTGCTCTACGACGGTTTCCTGCGACAACGTCAGACACAGGGGCCCGGATCGTCCGGGCGCGTCGTCAGCGACACCGTGCACGACACGGCGGGCCGGGTCACCAAGACCAACTCCGCCTACCCGGCCAGTGGCGCACCCGGCACCGGCCTGTTCGTCGCCCTGCAGGACAACGGCATCCCCAACCAGGTGCTGACCACCTTCGACGCGGCCGACCGGCCCGTGTCCCAAGTGGTCAAGTCCTACGGCAAGGAGCAGTCCACGACCACGACCGCCTACGGCGGCGACCGCGTGGACGTCACCCCGCCGAAGGGAGGCACCGCGACGAGCACGATCACCGACGGCCGCGACCGCAAGGTGGAGCTCCGCCAGTACCGCGGTGGCACACCGACTGGACCGTACGACAGCACCAAATACACCTACACCCGCAAGAACCTCGAAGCGACCGTCGTCGACCCCGCGGGCAACACGTGGAGCTACGGCTACGACTTGCGCGGCCGTCGCACGTCCACGACCGACCCGGACTCGGGGACCACGAAGAGCACCTACAGCAGCGCGGGTGACGAGCTCACGACGACGGACGCCAAAGGCCGCGTCCTGACCACGACCTACGACGTGCTCGGCAGGCGCACCGCCCTGCACGAAGGCGCCGTGAAACGCGCCGAGTGGACCTACGACGGCAAACAGGACGGCCACCTCGACGCGAGCATCCGCCACCAGGACGGCAAGACCTACACCAGCGAGGTCACCGGCTACGACAACCACTACCAGCCGACCGGCACGAAGATCACCGTCCCGGAGACCGCGGGCACCCCGGCGGGCAAGCTCGCCGGCGTCTACGAATTCAAGAACACCTATCGTGCCAACGGGCAACTCGTCACCAGCACCTATCCGCAGGTCGGCGAACTGCCCACGGAAGTGGTCGAGTACGGCTACGACGATCTGGGCAAGCCTTCGGTGCTCAAGTCCAAACTCGGCACCGGACCGGTGACCACCTACGTCGCGGCCACCCAGTACACCAACCTCGGCCAGACCGGCGTGCACAGTTTCGCCACGGGCACCACCGGCAAACTGATGGAGACGCAGTACACCTACGAACCCACCGGGCGTCTCACGCGGGCGTTGACCACCAAGGAAAGCGGCACCCCCGTCGTGTCGGACCTGCACCAGGACTACGACCCGGCGGGCAACGTCACCCGGATCACCGAGGCGGCCTCCGCCGACACCCAGTGCTTCACCTACGACCACAACCAGCGGATGACGGGGGCCTGGACCCCGAAGTCCGGTGACTGCGCGGCGGCACCCAGCACGGCCGGCCTCGGCGGCCCCGCGCCCTACTGGCAGAACTTCGAGTACGACGCCGTCGGCAACCGCACCCGCCGAGTGCGGCACGCGACGCCGACGGGGGACGTCACCACCACCTACACCTATCCGGCGGCGAAGGCGGCGAAACCGCACGCGCTGACCTCGGCCACCACGACCGACAACACGGGGACGCGCACCGACGGTTACGCCTACGACGAACTGGGCAACACCACCAGCAGGCCCGGCGAGCAGAAGATGACCTGGGACGTCGAAGGAAACCTCGTCTCCACCGCCGACCGCGCCGGCACGACGACCTACGTCGACGACGCCGAAGGCAACCGGATCGTCCGCGCCGATCCGGCCGGTACCACGCTGTTCCTGTCCGACACCCAGGTGCGGTTCGACCGGGCCACCGGCAAGGTCGACGGCATCAGGTTCTACGAGCACGGAGGCGCCGTCGTCGCCCAGCGCACCGTCGCCGGGGTGACCTGGCTGGTCACCGACACCCAGGGCACCGCGCATACCGCGGTCACCGAGAAGACGCAGGAAGTGGTGCAGCGCAGGCAAACCCCGTTCGGCGAAGTACGCGGCCAGACCGCGGCGTGGCCGAACGACCACGGATTCCAGATGGGCGCACGCGAACCAGGCGGGCTGGTCAACGTCGGGGTCCGCCAGTACGACCCGGACACGGGCCGGTTCACCTCCGTCGACCCCGTCCTGGACGCCGACAACCCGCAACAGCTCAACGCCTACGCCTACGCCAACAACAGCCCGGCCAGTTTCAGCGACCCGACCGGGAAACTGTGGGGAATGGCGTTCTCGATGGCCCGATTCGCCTACAACAAGGTGGCCAAGTCCAACGCCCGCGCCGCCGCCCAGCGCGCCACGATGGCACGGCACGTGAAACGCATCAAGAGCATCCAGGCGGCCAAACGCGTGCACACCCGCGCCAAAGCCAAGGTCGCCGTCGCCGAAGCACGCAGAGTCCGGGCCATTGTCCAGAAAACCGCGTATGAAGCCGACTACCGGGCGTACCGGGAGCGGATGAAACCCCTCAACAGTGAATTCGGGGACATAATCGGCAGCTGGCTCATCACACGTGAAGCTATGGGTGCGACGGCGATCAGTGGCCCGTTGGCTATGCTCGTGGCCAATCCTTTGATCACAACAGGAGTCGCCATTTCCTTCACTGGAATGGGCACGTTGAAGGCTTTTGGTCGCACACCCCTTGAATGGGCTGCCTATGGTCCGTCACAAGGCGCCCGTTGGTTGCTGAATGAAGGCGTCACTCCTGCTGTCTGGCACTTCGCGCAGGGCGCGCGGATCACCGGCAAGGCCATCGGCCGAACCGTCCGCCAAGGCGCGAACGTCGTCCGGGCAGGAGCCGAAACCCTCGGCAGGGGGTTCACCGTCTCGGCCAACGCAGTCGCCGACGCACTGACCCTGCCGCTGATGGCGGGCGGCGGAGGATCACCAGCAGGCCTCGGCGGAGTCAGAGACGGCCGAGACGTCGGCGGACGGCAACCAGGACCGAGATAGAGATCGCGCCGCGGCCGGGACGGCTTTCGACGTCATTCCATAACCTCTAGCCGAGTTTCGTCCGCGCGGTGGCGGTCAGTCGTAGGGTGGCGCGCCTGACCGCGTGCGCCGACGCCGTCGCCTGTGCGCGCCAACGGGAGTGCCCACTGTGTCCATTGTAGACGGACAGGGTCGGTGCGCTGTGCCGGGCGACGGCGTCGGGGATGGGGGACAGGCCGGCCGCGGCGCGGACATGGACGAGTCTGCGCACGCAGTCCAGGCGCGATATCGCCACCTGTGCTCTCGCGATCGCCAGTTCGTCGATGAGGGCGATGGTCTCGTCCTGTTTGATCAGCTGGCGCCACTGAGGGTCCTGCAGCAGGGTGTCGAAGTACTCCCTGATCGTGATCAACGCCAGTACGAAGGCGGTGAGGTCCGGTGGCACCGAGGTCAGCAGAGCGGGCGGATGCGCCAACGCGTCGATACGGAGGTCGGCGGTGTCCGCCAGTACGGTCCTCATCTTGAACAGGTGGACTTCCTTGTCCGTTTCGCCTTTCTCTCGTGTTTTGACGGCGACGGCGTCGACGGCTTCGGTGAGATCGTTGCGTACCAGGGCGAGGATGGCCGTGGTGACGGGGAGATCCTCCTCGGCCATGCGGCGAAGTTCGACCGTTCGCCTGGCGGCCCGGATCAGGTCGCGAGGCAGGCCGCCGGAGACGGCGTGGCAGAACAGCGAGGCGACCCGGGGGAACTTGACCGTGCGACCGAGCAGCAGGTTGATCGAATTCGCCGCGGTGAACGGGACCATCCTGATCACGTCGTCGAACGACGAGTCGAACACGTCCCGCACTGGCACCCCGCGGAGGGCGAAGCTCGCGAGGGCGTCCTCCGAGACCGACACGACGAAATGGGTGTTCGGCAGGTGGAAGAGATCCTTGAGACCGTTGATCGCCTCGACGGCCTGTTCGGGAGAGGCCATCTTGTCGAGTTCGTCGATGGCGACGACGATCGGGATCTCCGAGATCCGGTTGAACCGGTCCAGGAAATTCCGGAGGTCGGCCACCCGATCGGGATGACTGCGTTCCCGTTCGGCGTAGCCGGTCTGTTGTTCGCTGTCGGTATGGAGTCCGGGCAGGAGTTTCAAAGTGAGCTTGTCCTTTTCGCTCACGGTGGCACTCCAGGTGAGTTTCCGGATCTCGCGGTGGGCGAGGTCGGCCTGGTCTTCGGGAAGTTTGGCCGCGCGCCGGTCGGCCCGTGATCTCGCCATGTCGATGAACAGGTAGCACACGGCCGTGCCCACCAGCGTGATGCCGAGGAGGCCGGATATGGACACCGGGGGAAGTGAGGCGTCGAGGAGTTCGAGGGCGAGCAGCCCGTAGCCTAGGAGGAATAGGCCCAACACGACCATACGGCGGACGTAGCGCCTTCGTCGCCTGACGAGAAGTTCGGGGTCCGCATAGCGCACTCGCGCGTCGCGAAGTACGGCTCGGGCGATCTCTTCGTGCACTGTCCGCACGAAATCCGCGGCCTGGTAGTACACCGGTGACTGGACGTAGACGCCCACGCGTCGCTTGCTGTGTCCATCGTCGATCGAATTGGTCGACACCCTGCGCAGTACGGTGCTCTTGCCCACGCCCCTCGGGCCCGCGACACCGATGGCCGAAGTCGGGTGCAGGTCGATGAATTCCTCGACCTGGCGCAGCCCCGTCGCGGGGACCGTGTCCGCCGAATCGAGTTCGACCAGCGCGGGAGCTTCCGGCCGGGTGAGCACCGTGCCGGTGGTCGATCCCGGGCCGTCGAGCGCGTTGACCGCTTCGCGGACGAGGGCTTCGGTCTCGGTCTGGGCCCGTCTCGCCAGGTTGGCCTCGGTGTTGCCCACATCGCGGTGCGCCGGCGAATACCGATACCTGCGGGCGTTCGCTCGCCCCACCGCGCGGAGCCCCAGGTTCGCCACGACGGCCGCGATCACAGTGGCGGCGCCGAGCAGCAGAGCTGTGGGAGAACTGGCCGCTGTCGGGAAGAGCGTCCACCTGATGTGTGGCCACGGCCAATCGACTTCGATGGCCGACTGGAGCAGAAGTATGAGCAGCACACCGAACAAGGAATTGACGGCCTGCCATATCCAGCGGAGCCGCTGCTCCAGACCGAGCAGCGCCAGATCGTCCTTCCTCGCCGCCGACAGCGCGTCCCGATGCGCCGCCAGCTCCAGACGCGCCGCCGCCCTGAGCCGCGGTAACTGAGCGAGGACCGACTTTTCGATTTCGATCTCGTCGACATCGAGGCCTCGAAGGTCCGCTCTCGTCAGCGTCTGTTCGATCATGCTCCGAACTCGAAGTTCGGTGAGCCACGAGGTGCTTTCGTCGTCCGTGCTCACTTGGCCTCCGCAAGGGTTCGCACATCAGTCGAGCCGATATGGGGAACCGTTACGCGGACTCCCGCGGTGACGCTCCGGGCCGCTCGGGCTAGCTGTCGGCCACTCGAGCGTAGGCCGCACGGACGGCGTCGACCGCGGCGTCCTCGCCGACGCCGAGATCGTGGGCGAACGCCGCGAAGCGGGTCGCCCCCGCTTTCAGCAACGCCTCGGGCCGTGTGCGCTCGGCCGGCTCGGTGACGACGGTTCCCCTCGCGCGGGCCGTCGTCACGAGGTCCATGGACTCCAGTTCGCGGTAGACCCGCGCGACCGTGCCGGAGGCGAGTCCGAGGTCCCGCGCGAGCTGGCGGATCGGCGGTAGCCGGGTGCCCGCGGCCAGGGTCCCGCCCGCGATCATCCGCTCGAGCTGGTCGTAGATCTGCCGCCACGGCGCGAGTCCGCTGGTGGTGTCGATGGTGACGCGCGGGGCCGTCATCGTCAGCTCGCGGCCGCGGCGACGTCGCGCTGGGGACCCGCCACCACGCGCAGGGCGATGAGGCCGAGCACGAACACGCCGACGGCGGCCGCGCTCAGCTCGGCGTGGACCAGTGCTCCGGGAACCGCGATCGCCAGTCCTGTCGCCACGCGAGCGCTGCGGGCACGTAACACGAGATCGACGACAGGGTCGCCCGCCGCGGGCCGCCGGACCGCGAGCACGACGATTCCGGCGGCGACGAGCCCGCATCCGGCGACGACGGCGACGGCCTGCCACCGTCCCGCGGTGGCGTAGTACGTCAGGCCGGCGCCCGTGGTGAGCCCGAGCAGCACGAGCGCCCACGCGGGGATGATGTCGCGCACCCTGCGGTGCGCCAGTATCGCTTGCCGCTGCGCGGTTTTCGACGGCCGCAACGCGAACAGCTCGCCGAAGAGCCCGCCGAGCAACAGCGTCCACACCAGCGTCCAGGGAGTGTTCTCGGTCAGCCCGATCACGTCGCCCAGCAAAGGCACCAGCACGAACAGGCACGGGTAAGCGACGCGGCGACGTTTCAGGTAACGCACCGCCTCCGCGACGTCCTCATCGGACGGACGATCGATCCCCCAGCGGGTCAGCAACCGCCGACCGTGTTTCTCGCCGGGCCACAGGACGACGAGAATCCCCAGCCCGAAGATCCCCATCACGATCGCGACGCCCAGCACGTTGTCCCACGCCATCGGACACCCTCCCTCTTGTGTCACATGCACGGTACAACTTGTGTCAAGGGCATGGGACAAGATGCCGAAGCTGCGGCAGTTCGTGCCGACGCCCGGTGGCGGGCGCCTAGCCTCGGGCGGGGTCGGCGATTTTGAACAGCGTGCGGACGACGCGGGACTTGAGGGTGCCGCGGAGGGTGGCCGCGCGTCCGATCCGTGTGGGGGGCACGGTTTCCCGGGCGAGGCGGGGGAACAGGGCCGCGGCGTTGCCGTGGTCGATGGCGGCGCCGATGGTGGCTCCGAAGGGTGCGTTCCGGAGGTGTTCTTCCAGGCCTGCGGCGAAGTAGTGCACCGCCATGTCGGGGGCGAAGGGCCAGTCGCTGCCGAAGAGGATCCGTTCGGGCTGGGCGAAGGCGAGCAGGGCGGGCAGGGCGGTGGGGCTGGCCGAGAGCGCGGTGTCGAAGTAGAAGGTGCGCAGGTCGGTGAGGGTGTCGCGGATGCTGAGGCCGTCGTTGGCCATGCCCATGGCCATCCGGTGCGCCGCGTAGGGCACGAAGCCGCCGGCGTGGGAGAGCACGAAGCGGATGCCGGGGTAGCGGCGGATGACGCCGTTGCGGACCAGCAGGTAGGCGGCGCGGGTGGTGTCGAGCAGGAAGTCGGCGGCGAAGGGGACGACACCGGGGACAGCGGGGCCGGGTAGCTCCGCGGGGTGGATGAAGGCCACGGCGTTGCGTTCGTCGAGGGCGGCGAAGAGCTTGTCCTGGCCCTCGGCGCCCAGATAGGTGCCGCGGGAGTTGGCCAGCAGGACGACGCCGTCGGCGTGCAGGGTGTCGAGGGCGTGCACGGCTTCGGTGGTGGCGGCGTCGACGTCGGGCATCGGGACGGTGGCGAAGTGCCCGAACCGGCCGGGGTTTCGCTCGACCAGTTCCGCGCCGTACTCGTTGACTGCGCGGGCGAGCTTGGTCGCGGCCCGGGGGTCGGGGAGGAACGTGGTGCCGGGCGCGGAGACGGAGAGCACGCCGGTGGCGATTCCGGTCTCGTCCATCAGTGCCAGGGCGCTTTCGGGGGTCCAGTCCGGGAGGGCGCGGCCGCCGATCTCGGTGATGCCCGCCGCCACGAGTGCGTCGCGGTAGGGCGGCGGGACGAGGTGCTGGTGGACGTCGATCCGGGCGGTCATCGCTTCTCCGGTGGGTCGGTTCGGTGCGGCCGTGGCGCCGACGCGGGATTTTCCCGTTCCATCAAGGGTTTCCTCCTGGGGTGGCGGGAGCTTGACGGCGTTCGCGGGCGACCTTACTGTAGCACTCATTCCAGTAATTGCTGGAGTGATCGCTACGGCAAGTTCTCGGAGGCACTCGTCGTGACCGAGCATCCGCACTACGACGTGGCCGTGATCGGCTACGGCCCGACCGGCGTCACCGCGGCCAACCTTCTCGGTTCGGAAGGTCTATCGGTCGCGGTGGTCGAGCGGGACGCCGCGATCTACACCCGGGCCCGGGCGATCTCCACCGATGAAGAGGTCATGCGCGTCTGGCAGCGGATCGGGCTGGCCGAGCGGCTCGAACAGGACGTGCTGGCCGACCGGCCGCTGGAGTTCGTGGACCGGGACGGCAGGCCGTTCATCAGCGCCGAGCCGACGCCGCGCGGGCATGGGCACCCGCCGCAGATGTTCATCTACCAGCCCGCGCTGGAAGGTGTTCTCCGCGAAGGCGTGGCGAGGTACCCGAATGTGGAGCTGCGGCTGGAACACGAATGCGTGCGGGTGTTCCAGCGTGACGACCACGTCGAGCTGATGCTCGTGGACCTGCGCACCGACGAGATCACGCGGATCACCGCGTCGTACGTGATCGCCGCCGATGGCGGGTCGAGCCCGACGCGCGGTCAGCTGGGCATCGGTTTCGACGGCCGCACCTACGAGGACCGCTGGGTCGTCATCGACACGAAGATGCGCACCCCCTGGCCCGGGCACGATCGGCTGCGGTTCTGGTGCGATCCCGGCCGTCCCGCGGTCGACTGCCCCACGCCGCTGGACCACCATCGCTGGGAGTTCCCGGTGCTGGCAGGGGAGAACGAGAAGGAACTGGTGACCGAGCAGGCGGTGTGGCGGCTGCTGAACCGCCAGGGCATCACCGGCGACCAGGTCGAGATCCTGCGCGCGGTCGTCTACAGCCACCATGTCCGGTTCGCCTCACGCTGGCGGGTCGGCCGGGTCTTCCTCGCCGGTGACGCCGCGCACGTGATGCCCCCGTGGATCGGCCAGGGAATGGCCGCCGGCGTGCGCGACGCGGGCAATCTGTGCTGGAAACTCGCCGCCGTCGTCCACGGCGTCCTGCCGGAGTCCCTTTTGGACTCCTATGAGATCGAACGGCAGCCGCACGTGCGGGCGGTGACCCGCCGCGCCGTGCTGGCCGGGCGCGTCATCACCGAACGCCGCGCCGCCGTCGCCAAGGTTCGCGACACGGTGTTCCGGGCGATCGACCGGATCCCGCCGATCACCCGGGCCCTCCACGACAGTGGCTGGGTTCCGCATTGCCACTACCGCAAGGGATTCCTGGCGCCGTCGGGCCGGCAACCGGCGCACGGCTGGAAGATCCCGCAGCCCGTCGTGCTGGACGCGAAGGGGGCATCCTTGCTTCTCGACGACGTCACCGCGGGGCGCTGGGTCGTCCTGAGTCTCGATCCCGCGCCGATCGCGCCGGAATGGCGCGGCACCCCACGCCTGGCGGTACTTCCCGCGGGCGCGGCGCCCCGCCAGGACGCGGTCGTCGATTCCACCGGGGTGCTCACCGCCTGGATGGCGGGCAAGAAGGCCGCCGCGCTGGTGCTGCGGCCGGACAGCATCGTCTACGCCGCAGCGTCCGCCGGCCGGCCCCTGCCACCGCCCCCGCCCGGCCTGCGCCCGACCACGCAGGCCCCCAGTCCGCGACGCCCGGAGGTAACCGCACCATGACCCTGACCGAGAAGACCTACCGCGTCGGAGACCGCGACGTCTTCGTCGCCGAAGCCGGCGACGGCCCCGCGGTCCTGCTGCTGCACGGCGGCGGGCCCGGCGCCTCCGGGGTGTCCAACTACGTCCGCAACATCGAACCCCTCGCCGAGCACTACCGGGTCATCGTGCCCGACCTGCCCGGCTACGGCCGCTCCACCAAGAGCATCGACCAGACCGATCCCTTCGGGGATCTGGCGAACGCCGTCCGCGGCCTGCTGGACGAACTCGGCCTCCGCTCGGCCCATCTGGTCGGCAACTCCCTCGGCGCCTCGGCCGCGCTGCGGCTCGCCCTGGACACCCCCGATCGCGCCGGGCGGCTGGTCCTGATGGGACCCGGCGGGATCGGCACCACCCGCGCCCTGCCGACACCGGGCCTGCGAAAGCTGATCGACTACTACCGTGGCACCGGACCGAGCCGGCGCAAGCTGGAGGAGTTCATCCGCCGCTACCTCGTCTTCGACGGCGCCGCCATCCCGGCCGAGGCCATCGAGCAGCGCTATCGGGCCAGCATCGACCCCGAGGTCGTCGCCGACCCGCCCCTGCGGCGGCCGTCCTCGCTGAAAACCCTGTGGCGCATGGACTTCACCCGCGACCGGCGCCTGCGCCGGCTGCGCACACCCACGCTGGCCCTCTGGGGCGCCGACGACAAGGTCAACCGCCCCAGCGGCGGCCGCACGCTCGCGGACACCATGCCGAACTGCGATCTGCTGCTGGTCGCCAACACCGGCCACTGGGTCCAATGGGAACGCGCCGAGCTGTTCAACGCCACCCTGCGCACGTTCCTCGGAGGCACCGCGTGAACGTCTTCGGCGCCGTCCACCTCGGCTACGTCGTCATCGAAACCCGGAAGTTCACCGACTGGCACCGGTTCGGCCGCGACGCCATCGGCCTGCACGTCGACGAGCCCGACGCCGCCACGATGCGCTTCCGGATGGACGAGCACGACTGCCGGTTCCTGCTGCGGTGGGGCCCGGCCGAGGACGTCACCACCCTCGGCTGGCACATCGACGACCACACCACCTTCGACGACGTCCTCCGGCGCGTCGCCGACCGCGGCGTCCCCATCCAGGAAGGCACCGCCGAGGAAGCCGCGCTGCGCGGCGTCGAACGGCTGTGGCGTTTCCCCGGTCCCAAAGGCATCAGCCAGGAGATCTTCACCGCACCGGTCCGGTCCGGGAAGCCGCTTTCGATGCAGACAACGGAGTTCGTCACCGGCGAGGCGGGCATGGGCCACGTCGCCCTGACCACCACCAAACCGGCACAGCTGCGCGGCTACTACGACACGGTGTTCGACGCGCGGCTGTCGGACTACATCGACGAGACGATCAGCGGGGTCAAGCTCAAGATCCGCTTCCTGCGGGTCAACCAGCGCCACCACTCCATCGCGGTGGCCGCCGTGCGCGGACTGCCGCTGAACCCCATCCGCACCCGCGTGCAGCACCTCAACATCCAGGTCGCCGGGCTCGACGACCTGACGCGGTCCTACCAGCGGGTGCGGGAACTCGGGTTCGGCATGGCCTTGTCGGTCGGCCAGCACACCAACGACAAGGAACTGTCCTACTACGCGCTGACCCCATCGGGGTTCGAGTGGGAAGTCGGCTGGAACCCGGTCGTCGTCGACGAGAACACGTGGGAACCCAGCACGCACCAGGGAATCAGCATCTGGGGGCACACCCCGGTCGGGCAGACCGTGATCGGCAAACTCGCCCAGTTCAGCCGAGCCGCGCGGTCGCTGCGGGAGCGGGAGGACACCGTGCCCGCGCTCAGCGGCGACGGCATTCCCGACGACTGAGCTGGAACAATCGCTCCAGTAGGCTGGGGCCATGAGCGATCCGCGCGCCACCCGCCAGCGTCGCGCCAACGGCGAGGAATCCCGCCGCAAGATCCTCGACGCCGCCGTCGAGGTCGCCGGCGAACGCGGTTACGAGGGAACCAGCATCGCCCTCGTCAGCGCCAAATGCGGGCTGCCCGCGAGTTCCATCTACTGGCACTTCAAGGACAAGGACGAGCTCATCGCCGCGGTGATCGAGCGCAGCTTCGCCACCTGGCTCGACGCGGTGTCGCTGCCCGGCGAGGACGGCGACACCCGGGAGCGGATTCTCGGGCTGGCGGTGACCGTCGCGAAAGGACTGCTCGAAGCCCCCGACTTCCTGCGGCTCGGGCTCATGCTCGCACTGGAGCGCCGCCCGCAGGAACCCAGCGCCCGCACGATGTTCCTGCGGGTGCGCGACACCGCGCACCGCTACTTCGCGGACATCATCCGGGAGTCCGGCGGGGAACTCGACGAGGCTTCGGTGCAGCTGCTGACCACCTACGCCATCGCCGCGGCGGACGGTTTGTTCATCGCCAAGGAGGTCGGCGGCGACAGCGTCGACCTCATCCGGTTGTTCGAACTCCACGCCACCTCGGTGCTGACCGCCGCCGAACAGCTCGGCGCGAAGATCGCCGGATAGATCCGAGCGCTTCAGAGCGGCTTGAGTGACGGTCGGCCAACGAACGCCCTCAGGTGCGACTGTCCGGCGTGGTGCCCGCGAGGGCTTCGACGACCTTGCGCGCTGTCGCCTTGGCCGAGCCCGGGTTCTGGCCGGTGACGAGGTTGCCGTCGGTCACGGTGTAGGAGACGAAGGGCAGCGTGGCTTTCTCGTAACGCGCGCCGCGCTCTTTCGCGCGTTCCTCGGCGTTGTAGGGCACCAGTTTGTCGACGCGGGCGAGCACCTCCTCCTGCCAGGCGAAGCCGGTCATGTGCTTGCCTGCGATGAGGTAGGACCCGTCGGAGAGCCGCGTGTCGAGCAGTCCGCAGTAGCCGTGGCAGACCGAGGAGACGATGCCGCCGCGCTCGTAGATCTCGCGGGTGATGCGCTGCAGGCCCTCGGAACCGGGGAAGTCGTACATCACGGCGTGGCCGCCGGTGAAGTAGATGGCGTCGAAGTCGGCGGAGTCGATCTCCTCAGGGCTCTTCGTGGTCGCGAGGAGTTCCCTTTTCGCGGGGTCCGCGTGCCAGGCCTTGGCGGTCTTGTCGTAGGTGGGGAACTTCAGCGACCGCGGCTCGAGCGGCGAGGCGCCGCCTGCCGGGCTGACCAGGGTCTGCTCGAAGCCCGCCTCGTCGAACACGTGCCAGGCGTGGGTGAGCTCGGAGAGCCACAGCCCGGTGGCGTGGGACGGGTCGTCGTAGTGGCCGACGTTGGTGACGACGTCGAGGATGCGCTTGGTCATGGCTGATCTTCCTTCCTGCGGTGCGGATGGCGAGGCGGGCCGGTGTAGCGCCCGCTGCTCGCCGGGGTGAAGCCCTGCGTCAGCGAAGCCGGAAGCGGGATGTCGGCGTGGCCCGCGTCCGGACGGAGGTGGGCACTGGCATGTGCAGTGCCAGCTGGCCTTCGGTGGTGACGTCGAGCTGGATCGTCCGGATCGGCTTCAGCGAGCGGAGGTCCTGGCTCATCCGGCCCTCGCCGAGCCGCAGGTCCAGGCCGCGGGGAAACCGCGTGGTGCCTGAGGAGAGCATGTTGATCTGGCTGGTCGTGGCGTGCCAGGCACCGTCGATGGTGGTGTAGGAGGTCAGGGTGGAGACGTGCTCGCCGGTGGGCCGGGCGGTCTGCTTCGGGGTGGGCGCCGAGAGGGCGAGGTCGAGGCCGCCCTGGTCGTTGGCGACCCTGGCGGAGGTGCGCTCGGTGTCGATGCCGACGTCGAGCTGGGTGACCCACTTGGGGAAGCCGTAGCCGTCGTGGCCGCGGACCCGCGCGATCTCGGTGTTGACCGGGAGCGAGAGCACGTAGGAGTGCAGGGAGTCGTTCTTGAGCCCGGTGACCAGGTCGAGCAGGCCCGGCCCGCCGCCGTGCCGGGCCGGTTTGACGGCGATGCCGACGGCGGCCTCGGTGTAGAAGTCGATGTCGCACACGTCGTACCGGAAGGTCATCACCGAGACGATCCCGAGCCCTGGGGCGATCTCGAGCGGATCCAGCTCCTGCGGCAGGCGGCTTCGGATCGCCTTCGTCGGCGCGAGCATCGTGAGCCGGGTCGTGGAGATGCGGTAATAGAAGTTCGGTGTCAGCGTGGGTCCGATGCGGGAGTCCACGCGGGTCTTCGGCATCCGGCGGAAGAAGTCGACGCTGCCGACCCTCGGGTCCCGCGCGACCTCGTCGAGGTCGGTGTTCATCCGGAACCGGTCGTAGAGGCCGCCTTCGGGGACGGTGACGAGACGGCCTCCGAGGTCGACCTCCACGGTCCGGTCGGTCAGCTTGCCCGGCGGTGTCATACGCACTCTCCTCAATGTAAGCGGCGTCAACACCGAGGGTCGCACGGGATGTGAGCACTGTCAACACTGGCGAGTGAGGCCTGCGGTGGCCGCGCGCAGGCGTCAGGGGGTGACCGACGTGATCGCGAGGAAGGCTCCGCGCACCCGCTCGGCGACCTCCTTGTCCGACGCCGCCTGCAGCTTGCCGTCGAGATACAGGCAGGCCAGGCCATGTGCGAGCCCCCAGCCGGCGGAGGCCAGGGCCGAGCTGTCCACCCCGGGGGAGACCCGGTCGAGTGCGTCGGCCAGTAGTTCGTGCAGGGCGTCGGCGGCCTTGACCCGCTCGTCGTCCGCGTCGTCGCACGGCTTGCCGAACATCACCCGGAAGAGAGCTGGGCGCCGCAACGCGAAGGCGACATAGCTGACCGCGAATTCGGCCAGGTCCAGCACTGAGGTCGGCGGTGTTCGTCCATCGCCCAGGTCTGTCAGGAGGTCGCGGAAGCCCTCGACGGCCAACGCGGACTCCAGTGCGTCGCGGTCCTTGAAGTGACGATAGGGCGCCGTTTGGGACACGCCGGCCCTGCGCGCGATGGCGCGAAGCGAGAAGGGCTCGCCGGCCTCGAGCATCTCCATGGCGGACGACAGCAGCGCTGCCCGCAGATCGCCGTGATGGTAGCCACCCTGCCCTGATGTTGACACCGCTTACTTCACCCTCCTACGCTGTTGTGAGCACTGTAAACATACCGTGTCCGGAGGAAGCGGGGCCGGGTTCGCACCCCGGCCACGGTGGTCGACCGCATCGTCCTCTGCCGGCGCGACACTGCTCGCGATCGAGGCGCCGTCGACACCGCCCCGACACCTCGAAGGAGAACCGGATGCAGACCGTCCTCGGCGCCGGCGGGCCGATCGCCGACGAGCTCGTGAACGAGCTCCACCGCAACCACACCACAGACATCCGCCTCGTCAGCCGCAAGCCGTCGCGGGTCAACGACACCGACGAGCTCGTGGCCGCGGACCTCACCGATGCCGCGGCCACCAGCCGGGCCGTCGCGGGCAGCGAGATCGCCTACCTCACCGTCGGCCTGCCCCTGGACTCGCAGCTGTGGGAGCGCCGGTTCCCCGTCATCATGCGCAACGTCATCGACGCCTGCGCCGAGCACGGGACGAAGCTCGTCTTCTTCGACAACACCTACATGTATCCCGGAACGTCGGCGCCCCAGACCGAGTCGACGGCGTTCGCGCCGGGCGGCCGCAAGGGACGAGTCCGCGGCGAGCTCGCCACCATGCTGCTCGAGGCCATGCGAGCGGGCCGGGTCGAGGGCCTCATCGGCCGCGCCCCCGAGTTCTACGGGCCCGGCCGGACCACGAGCTACACGAACTCGCTGGTGTTCGACCGGATCAGGGCGGGCAAACGGCCGTTCGTCCCGGTCGACGCCCACACCGAACGCTCCCTGATCTGGACTCCCGACGCGAGCAGGGCGCTGGCGCTACTCGGCAACACCCCGGACGCCTACGGTCAGACGTGGCATCTGCCGGTCGACCCGAACCGGCGGTCCTACGCCCAGCTCGTCACGCTGGCCGGCGAGGTCACCGGCCGCAAGATCGGCTACACGGTGCTGCCGATGCTCGCCTTCCGCCTCGGGCGCCGCTTCGTCAAGCCGCTCGACGAGATGTACGAGCTGCTCGCCCGCTACCGCGACGACAACATCTTCGACAGCTCGAAATTCGCGGCCCGCTTCCCCGATTTCCCGGTCACCACCTACCGGGAAGGAGTGGAGCGGATCCTCGCCGGCTGACCGCCCTGCCGGATGGGCCGCGACGCGCTCCGGGCCGCCCACCGGCCTCGGCACCTGCTCGGCGACTTCGGTCGGGCGTCGGATCAGCTGTTCGGAACCCGTGCTTTCCCTGAGACACAGCTGTCCACGAAGTAGTCCCCGTGCAGTGAGATCCAATCCGCCGTGGAGCTGTACGGCTCGTCCCACGGCGCTCCGCCGGTGAACCGCTGGAGGTTGTTCAAGCACGTCTCAGGCGTAGGCACGGTGAGTTCGGTGAGCAGCGTGACGTGCGCCTCGGCTCCGAGTTCGCCTGCCCTGCGCAGCTCCACCACCTTCTGTTCCTCGCTCATCATCGCCATCGAGCACGACGAGAGCAGTAGTGCCGTCGCACCGGCCACCGCCGCGGCCACCGTGCGCCCCCATTTCGTTGTCATGCTCGCAAGTCAAGCAGTACGGTGCCGAGATCTCCGCCCGGGTGGGATCAGAACGGCCAGTCGGCGCTCCGGCCCGCTTCGAGGAGCGGGATCATCCGGAAGGCCTGGTCGGTCAGGCCGCCGAAGGTGTGCCGGTTTCCGTGGCCGGACCTCGAATGACCGTGCTGGTAGCCCGCCAGGTTCCAGGTGTACAGCGCCGTGTCCTTCGGCACCGCCTGGTCGACGTCACCTGTCGAGTGCTGCTCGTCGGTCAGGATCACGAGCCGGTCGTGCTCCGGACGCAGGTGACGCTGGACGGCGCCGACGGTGTCGGTGCCGCCGCCGATGAAGTAGCCACCGTTCCGCCATCGGTCGAGCGCCCGCAAGAGCGACTCGCCGCCGCGTAGGTCGAAGGCCATCGAACCGGTGCCGCCGTAATAGCCGTTCGAGAACGACACGACGTCCGCCGTCTCGCAGCGGGAGCCGAGCGCGATCCCGAAGACCGCGGCCGCGTCCCAGCGCATCAGCGTGCCGTCCTTGCTGAAACCGGCGTTCATCGACCCCGAGGTGTCGACGAGGACCAGTGTCCGCCCGGCCAGGCGGGGCACGTTCGCCAGCGACTCGGAGATCGCCTTTTCCAGCGCGTACGACCAGCGAAGCGACGGCGCCGCCCGATACGCGGAGAGGAACCTCATCGGGAACTGCCGTGACGTCGCCACCTGCTCCGGATCGGCCAGCCGCGCCGCGACCCGCTCGGCCACCTCGTCGGACACGCCCGCCTGGTCGAAGTTCCGGAGGTTCCGCAGAAGCGCCATGTAGCCCATGGCGGGGATCACGGCCTCCCACGCCCGCGCGTCCATGGGGCCCTGAAGCCAGCCGGCCAGCGACTCCCAGGTCATACCCGCCTGCCGGAGAACCGACCGCGCGGTGTCGAGTTCGGTGCCGCGGAACAGGTCGCGCCGCTGCTCCTCGTCCCATGCCATGAGGTCCGCGCGGGCCCCGAGGACCGGCAATTCGGCGGGGATCTCCCGGCCGGGGTTGAACCGGACGTCGACGATGTGCTGGAACAGGGCGTCCTGCGCCGCGTCCTTCGGGTCCGGGTGGGCCAGGCCGAGGACGTCGGCGAACCGGAAGGCGCGCGCGTCGGAATCCCACTTGAGGAACGACTTCTCGTGGAAGAGCCGGACGGCGGCGTCGGCGACGCCACGCTTGACCGGCTTCGGGATCTTCCTGCCGTACAACGAAGTCCAGTACGCGAGCAGCTCGCCGGGTTCGTCGGCACGCTGGAGCACGGAGCCGACGACGGCGCGGTTCGCGGTGATGGCGGCAGACGACCGGTCGTCCGTCGCGGCCGTGAGCCGGGCGCGGACGTACTCGGCGGCGCCGACGATCGCGGCGGTACGCATGTTCGCTTCCGAGCGGAGCCAGCACAGGAACCGCGCCGTCCACTCGGGATCGGCGAGTGCGGCCTTCCGGACGAGGGCGGCGTAACGCGTGTCGCGTTCGTCGCCCGTCTCGTAGAAGGTGTTCTCGCCGACCATGTTGGTGACGGCGAGCAGGAACAGTTCGGACTTGGTGTCCCGCCGGTAGCCGTCCCCGCCTTCGTGGGTGACGCCGCCGGGGCTCCGCTCACCGGCGATCGGTGAGCTCGCCGCCGGGCGGGTGCCCGCGGTGTTGAACTTCGACACCTCGACCCTCGTTTCGTTCGAGGGGAGCTTCGACTCCGGATGTGGCCCGAGAAAAAGTCGGTGACGGTGCTTGTCCAATGCTCTACCGATTGAGCTACCGGCAGGATGCCTGCCGGACGGGGCTCGAACCCGCAACCTTTGGAATACGGTGAAGTAGCCGTCGCCTGCGCACCGGGCGCATCTGAAGTTGTGGGCTCCCGAGAAATGATCGGTGACGGTGACGAAAGTGACCTGGGCCGCTGGTCGACGCGGGCCGGAGCCCGCGGCGGGATTCGAACCCGCGTCTCTCCTGTGGAAGAGGAAGTAACCGTTACCTGCGCACCGGGAGTGCTCGCTCAAGCTAACAGAGCCCTCGCGCCCATGTCACCGGAATTGGTGCGCTCTGAGTCAGATGACGCAGACGGCGCTCGGTCCGCCATGTCAAGGTCCTCGCGCCGGCGGGAACAGCAGCCGGGGAGAGGGGAATGAAAATGTTTGCCGCACACAAGACTTCGGTCGCCGCGGGAATCGTCCTGACCGTGGCCGTGCTGGCCGGTTGCGCGCCGGATCCCGCGCCGGCCGCCCGGCAGCCGGCGCCCTCGCCGTCCGCCGTGGACCCGGCCGCGGCGGTGACCTGGATGAACGGCTTCTGTGGCGCGGTCAAGGAATTCGTCGAGGGCAACAACACGATGCCGCCGGCGAGCGGGGAAACCGTCGAAGCCATCAAGAAGAGCACCAGCGCGCAACTCGGGCACTACGCGGGGATCCTGGCCAAGACGGTCGACGGTCTCACCGCGCTGCCCGCCGCGCCGGTCCCCGCCGGAGACACGGCGAAGCGGGACTTCCTCGCGAAGTACACCTCGGCCCGCGACAAGACCGTGAAAGCCAAGGCGGATCTGGACGCGGCGGGGAAGGACGACACCGCCGCGCAAGGCCGTGCGGTCGACGGGCTCATGGCTGCCCAAAAGGACACGCACGGCGCGCTCGACCCGGTCGCGGCGATCCTGGGGGCTCCCGAGCTGAAGGCGGCCGCGGCGACCGCGGAACGCTGCCGCCCGTGAGCCCGTCCTAGCCGAGGCCGCCCAGCCGGGCGGCCTCGCGCTCGACCGACGGCGGCGCGGTGGCGATCACCTGGTCGAGAGTGCGGCGGGCGGTGGTCAGTTCGGCGATCGCGGCACTGAGCCTGGCGCGTTCCCGATGCAGGTCCAGCACCAGCTCCGGGCAGTCGGCGATGAGCCTGCCGCCGTCGGAACCCATACAGGGCAGCAGATCGGCGATCGTGGTGGTGGACAGCCCCGCGGCGAGGAGGTTGCGGATGTGCTCCACGGTGGTGACGTCGGCTTCGGCGTACACGCGATAGCCGCTCGGGAGACGCTCCGGCCGCAGCAGCCCTTGTTCCTCGTAATAGCGCAGAAGACGCTGGCTGACACCGGTCCTGCGTTCCAGTTCGCTGATGCGCACGGCCCCTCCGCGACTCGCCCTTGACTCTCACATACATGTGAGACTTTAGCGTCGAGGCATGTCCGACCGACACCTCGAAATCTCCGCCGGGCCACGGGAATGGCTCGGCCTCGCCGTGCTCGTCCTGCCGACCGCGTTGCTGTCCATGGACGCCACGGTGCTCTACTTGGCGCTGCCCAGCCTCTCCGCCGAACTGGCCCCGAGCCCGGGCCAGCTGCTCTGGATCTCCGACGCCTACGGCTTCCTGGTCGCCGGTTTCCTCGTCACCATGGGCACACTGGGCGACCGCATCGGCAGGCGAAGGCTGCTGCTGATCGGCGCGGCGGCCTTCCTGGTCGTTTCGGCGCTGGCGGCCTACGCGCCGTCGGCCGAACTGCTCATCGTCGCCCGCGGGCTGCTCGGCATCGCCGGTGCCACGCTCATGCCGTCCACTCTCGCGCTGATCGGGAACATGTTCGGTGATCCTCGTCAGCGCGGGGTCGCGATCGGACTGTGGTCCGCCGGCCTGTCCGGCGGCGTGGCGCTCGGTCCGGTGGCGGGCGGGCTGCTGCTCGAGTGGTTCTGGTGGGGTTCGGTGTTCCTGCTCGCCGTCCCGGTGATGGCCCTGCTGCTGATCGCCGGCCCGTTCCTGCTGCCGGAGTACCGCGACCCCGAGCCCGGCAAGCCGGACCTGGCGAGCGTGGGCCTGTCCCTGGCGACCGTGCTGCCGATCGTCTACGGCATCAAGCATCTCGCGGAGGGCGGATCCGCGGTGGCGGGAGTGATCGCCCTGCTGCTCGGCGGCGCCGCCGGAATCGTGTTCCTGCGGCGGCAACGACGGTTGAGCGTGCCGCTGATCGACCTCCGGCTGTTCGCGGCGCGGCCGTTCCGCAACGCGCTGCTGGTCCTCCTCGGCGCGCTCGCCTGCGTCGCCGGGATCTATCTTTTCGCCGCGCTCTATCTCCAGCAGGAAGCGGATCTGTCCCCGATCGCGGCCGGGACGTGGTTGGTGCCTTCCGCGGTCGCGATGGTCCTCACCTCGGTCGCGGCTCCGGCGCTGGCTCGCCGGATCCCGGTCCACCGCCTGTTCGCGTCGTCCTTGGTGGTGTCGGCGCTCGGCTTCGGCGTGCTGGCCTCGACCCCGGCCGAAGACGGGATCGCGCCGCTGGTCGCCGGTCTCGTGCTGGTCTATCTCGGCCTGGGGCCGGTGATGGCGCTGAGCACGGAGATCGTGATCGGCGCGGCACCACCGGCCCGGGCCGGTGCGGCGTCGGCGTTGTCGGAGACCAGCGTGGAATTCGGGCTGGCACTCGGGGTCGCCGTCCTCGGCAGCGTCGGCGCCTTCGTCCAGCGCGGGCACGCTTTCACCACCGGGCTCGCCGTGGTCGCGGCGATCGGCGCGGTGGTGCTGTGCGGGCTCGCCGTACTCGCCGGAAGGCGCCCGGACGCCTGAGCCGCTCAGTTGCCGAGCGAGCCGATGTTCTCGTTCGCGTGCGCGATGCCGTACTCCTCGGCGCTGGCTTCCTTGACGAGCTTGCCGTCGACCTCGATGGTGACCTTGATGGCACCCTTGCCGCTGCCCTGCGCCAGGATGCTGACCATCTGCAGAGCCTCACCGGCGGGCAGCTTGATCGTCTTCTCCCACGGGAGCTTGACGTTGGCTTCCTGGTTGCTGGTGGTCATCCCGTCGGTCGTGTAGGTGATGTTGCCCGCCTTGGCGCCGCCGGTCCCGGTCACCCGGTAGACCACCGTGTGCTCGGTGGCCTGCTGTTTGGCGGGCTGTTCCGCCGCGGAGGTTCCCGCTTCGTTGCCCGGCGGGACGCCAGGAGCGGAAATCGGCGCCGTCGGGAGCGAGTTCGCCGCGTCGACGACGGCCTTGCTGAACACGACCGTCCAGAGAATGCAGATGACCAAGCCCACCGCGGACAGGATGATGCCGGTGAGCGCGAGGCCCTTGTTGGTCGCGACGCCGCTTTTCGCGCGGGAGAAACCGATTCCGGCGAGGATGAGGCCGACGATGACGAGCGGCCAGGCGATGACGCCGATGAACGGGATCGGCGAGAACACCAGCCCGACGAGGCCGAGGACGAACCCCGCGGTGCCCAATCCGTTACGTGGAGGCGTGGCGACGGGGGCCGCCTGATAAGGGTACGGAGAGGGAGTGGTCACGATGATCCTTTCGCTGTCTTCGCGTGGAGATCGGCGTGACGTATTCCCGTGTTACGTTCCGGCGTTCGCGATTTTCGCGCGAATCGGAATGGCCGGATGTTACGAGGAAATCGTAACGATCAGGTATCCGTGAGGATTTTCCGCAATCGTGTCAAAGCCCGGTGCTGCGCCACTCGCACGGCCCCCGCCGTCGAGCCGACCACCCCGGCGGTCTCCTCCGCGGACAGGCCGACGACGATCCGCAACACGACGATCTCCCGCTGTTTGTCCGGCAGGATCCGCAGCAGTTCGCCCATGCGGTCGCTCAATTCGTTGTGCAGCGCGTGCTGTTCCGGGCCGGCGGATTCCGAGATCCCGTCGGGGACCTCGGCGACGGGTTCGGTGCGGTTGCGCGCGGCGGCGCGGCGGGCGTCGGCGACCTTGTGGTGGGCGATGCCGTAGACGAAAGCGAGGAACGGCCGTCCTCGCTCACGGTAGGTCGGCAGCGCGCGGAGGATCGCCACGCAGACCTCCTGCGCGACGTCGTCCGCTGAGGCGTAGGTCCGTTCCTGCCGGCCGATCCGCGCCCGGCAGTACCGGATCACGAGCGGGCGGATGGCGGTCAGCAGCTGGTTCAGCGCCCGCCCGTCCCCTCGTCCGGCGGCAGCGACGGGTTCGTCGAGGGTGTACCAGCGCGACGGCGTCACCTGTTCGGGTTCCGATCGCGCCGGGGCGCCGGGCGCCACCAGTGCGAGTTCCCGGATCATCGCGCGGTTCTTGATCCGGGACAGGGTGTCCTCGACGTCGAGGCCGGATCTCAGGGCGTCGATGAAGGCGCTGTTGGCGTCGTCCAGGCGGTCGGCGTAGTCGGGGTCGTGCTCCGCCAGACGGCCGCGCGCGTGGCGGAGGGTCGCGCCGACCGCCTCGTCCGCGATCCCGAGCACGCCGGAGATCTCCCGCGACGAGTACCCGTCCAGCGCCCACGCCATGCCGAGCTGCTGCCGTTTCGGCAGCCTTCCCAGCATCGTCAGGACGGACGAAGCCTCGTCGGCGAGGGCGCTGAGCTTGTCCTCCCGGCCCGCGTCGTCGAAGGCCCAGTCGGCCCTGGTCGCCGTCTGTTCCTTCGCCCGCCGATGCCCGACTCGGCGGACCCAGGCCTTCGGCTGCGCGATGCCCGGCCAGCCCTCGTAGGCGTTCAGCATCGCCTCCGCGGCCGCGTCCCGTGCCGGGTCCAGTGCGAAGCCCGCCTTGCACAGAAAGCCGGTGAGCAGCGGATATTCGGCGTGGAAGAACTCGTCGAACCCGTCGTGGCCCATCACCCGCACTCACCGCTCTCCGCCGCCTGACGCGAATGCCCTCACAGGACAGGTGCAGTGAGCGGGCCGCTGAGTGTAACGATTCGGTCAAGGTGATGTTTGCGTGGCGTACGAGCCCGGATACCCGGAAGTCGTTTGACGAGGAAGGGAAAATCGGGAAAAAGGAGGTGATAGGAAAATGGAAATGAGGATGGCGGGTGACCTGAGCGAGGCCGCTTGCCGCGGTGAGGATCCCGAACTGTTCTTCCCGGTCACCGAAACCGGTCCCGGCGCACGGCAAGCCGCCAGGGCGAAGGCCGTCTGCGCCCGGTGCCCGGTCACTTCGGCCTGCCTGGCCTACGCCGTGGAAAACGGGTTGGCCCATGGAGTTTTCGGCGGGCTGACCGGCAGCGAGCGGCGCCACGTGATTCGTGTCGGCAGTGCCGCCTGAAAGCATTCGATCGTGTTGACGAATTTCCGTCGTGTTCGTCGTGCGCGCGAAAAGAGGGGCCCGGTTCACCGAACCGGGCCCCTCCGCCGTGACGGTCAGGCGGCGGCGGACTCCTCGGCCAGCCGCTCGTTGCCCGACTGGGTCTTGAGCGGCTTGTGCTTGAGGAAGGCGACGGCGACGACGACCAGCAACGCGATCGGAGCGCTGATCAGGAACAGTTCGCTGGTCGCCTCCCCGTAGGCCTCGCGGACCACGTTCGCGACCGGTTCGGGCAGCGCGGCGATGTTCGGCACCGCGCCGCCTTCGCCGCCACCGGGCAGCGGCCCGAGCTGCTCGCTCATCAACGCGAGGACCCGGTTCGCGAGCACCGCGCCCAGCGCGCTCACCCCGATGGAACCGCCGAGGCTGCGGAAGAACGACAGCGTGGAGGTCGCCGTGCCGAGGTCGTGCGCGTCGACGTCGTTCTGGGACACCAGGACCAGGTTCTGCATCAGCATGCCGACGCCCACGCCCAGAAGCACCATGTACGCGCCGAGGACGACGAGGTTCGTCTTCGCGTCGATGGTGCCCAGCAGGCCGAGGCCCGCGGTCATCAGCGCGGCGCCGAGCAGCAGGTGGCTCTTCCACTTGCCGGTCCGGCTGATCAGCTGGCCGGAGACCGTGGAGGACACCAGGATGCCGAAGATCATCGGCAGGCTCAGCAGCCCGGCCACCGTCGGCGACTTGCCGAGCGAAAGCTGGAAGTACTGCGACAGGAACACCGTGCCGCCGAACATCGCGACACCCACGAGGAAGCTCGCGAGGGTGGTCAGGGCGACCGTGTGGTTGCGGAACAGGCCAAGCGGCAGGATCGGCTCGGCCACCTTCGACTCGACGTAGACGGCGAGGGCGAGGACGATCACGCCGGCGCCCACCAGGCCGACCGTCCACCAGGAGCCCCAGGCGAACTGGTGCCCGGCCAGTGACGACCAGACCAGCAGCGTCGAGACACCGGCCATGATCAGGAACGCGCCGAGGTAGTCGACCTTCACGTCACGTTTGATCGTCGGCAGGTTCAAGGTGCGCTGCAGCAGCAGGATCGCCGCGATCGCGAACGGGACACCGAGGAAGAAGCACCAGCGCCAGCCGAGCCACGAGGTGTCCACCATGACGCCGCCGATCAGCGGGCCCGCGATGGTCCCGACGGCGAACACGGCACCGAAGATGCCCGAGTACTTCCCGAGCTCACGCGGGGAGACGATGGCGGCCATGATCACCTGCGCGAGCGCGGTGAGCCCGCCGGCGCCGATGCCCTGCGCGACCCGGCTGCCGATCAGGAGCTCGATGTTGCCCGCGAACCCGGCGACCAGCGAACCGACCACGAACAGGCCGAGCGAGAGCTGGATCAGCAGTTTCTTGTTGTACAGATCGGAAAGCTTGCCCCAGAGCGGAACCGTCGCGGTCATCGCGAGCAGCTCGGTGGTGACCACCCAGGTGTAGGAGGCCTGCGAGCCGCCGAGCTCGGAGACGATCCGCGGCAACGCGTTCGCGACCACCGTCGAGGCGAGGATGGCGACGAACATGCCCATCATCAGCCCCGACATCGCTTCGAGGACCTGTCTGCGGTCCATCGAGCCCGCCGGGGCCTCCGGTTCCCGTGGTTCGGTCGTGGATACGGACATGGGCGTCCCCCTTCGTGTTCTGTGGTGCCGGGCGCGTCAGCGCGCGCGGCCGCCGGGCTCCGGGAGCCCGGCGAGAAGCGTTTCGACGGCGTCGTCCAGCAGATCGAGCGCGGACACCCGGCCGTCGTGCTGGTACCAGAGCATGAGCACGGCGTTCACCGCGCCGCCGAGCGCGGACAGCAGCAGCGCCGGGTACAGCTCGGCCTGGGGATCCACGCCGGTGCGGCGCGCGATCGCCTCGATCAGTGGCGCGATGGTGTCGTGGTTCATCGCCACCGCGCGCGAATGCAGGGTGGCGTTCTCCTGAATGGCCTTCATCCGGCCGAGCCACTCTTCGCGGTTCTCGTCGACCTGGGCGAAGTCTTCCTTCAGCGCGTCGACGAGAGCGCGTGGAGCGCTGACTTCCTTCGGTGTGGCAAGGAACTTGTCGATGGTGCGCTGGGTCCGCTCGGCGGTGTCGGCGTGCGCGATGACGACAGCGTCCTCTTTGGACGCGAAGTAGTTGAAGAAGGTGCGCGGTGAAACCCCCGCCGCCGCGCTGATGTCCTCGACCGTCACCTGGTCCAGGCCGCGTTCGGCGACGAGCCGGACGGCGGTGGTCGCCAGCGCGCGGTGGGTTTCCAGCCGTTTGCGCTCGCGGAGACCTTTGACGGGTTCGGGCATGAGCACCACGATACGCGCGAAGATGCAGATACTGCAAAATTGCAGTCTGTGAAACGTGCCACTGGCGACCGGCTCCGGGCCGCCTGGCAGACTGCGTCGCGTGAGCGGAACGGTGCTGGTGCTGGGCGGACGCAGCGAGATCGGCCTCGCGGTCGCGGAACGGCTCGCCAAGGGCGGGGCGCGCCGGATCGTGCTGGCTGCGCGACGGAGCGCGGACCTCGGCGCGGAGTCCGAGCGGCTGCTGGCCGCGGGGGCCGAAGCCGTCGAAGCCGTCGAGTTCGACGCCGACGACCTCGCCGGGCACGGCCCGTTCCTGGAGAAGGTCGTCGCGGAACACGGGCCGCTCGACGTCGTCGTCACCGCTTTCGGGATCCTCGGCGACCAGGCGCGCGCCGAAGCGGACGCCGCCCACGCCGTCGCGATCGTCCACACGGACTATGTGGCTCATGTGAGTGTGCTGACGCATGTGGCGAATGTGCTTCGTGAGCAAGGAAACGGAAGCCTGGTGGTCTTCTCGTCGGTCGCCGGGGTGCGGGTGCGGCGGGCGAACTACGTCTACGGATCGGCGAAAGCCGGCCTCGACGGTTTCGCGAGCGGCCTGGCCGACGCCCTGCACGGCACCGGCGTGCACCTCCTGCTCGTCCGGCCCGGGTTCGTGATCGGCCGGATGACCGAAGGAATGTCGCCCGCGCCGTTCTCCAGCACTCCGGACCAGGTCGCCGACGCGACGGTCGCCGCGCTCCGGAAACGCCGGGGAACCGTGTGGGTGCCGGGACTTCTGAGGCTGGTGTTCTCGGTGATGCGCGTGGTGCCACGGGCGATCTGGCGCCGGATGCCCCGGTAGGAGAGCGCTGCGCGGTCGGTCCGGTACTCGGTGTCGCGGCCGGTTGTCCGCTTGATCACTCCGGCTGCTCCGAACGGGCTTTAAGACCCGGTTATGACACGTTTCTCAGGTAATTCCCAGCTAACGCGGTGATCCTCGAACGCGGGGGATCATTCACGGAAGCGGGGAGAAGTCGTGCTGCTCACGTCGCGAGGACGGCGCATCGGCGGCCGCGTCGCACTGGGCCTGGTGTCGACGGCCGTCCTGGGTGTCACGGGTTTCGCGTGGACCCAGCTGAGCCGTTTGGACCAAGCGATCGTCACGGCCGACGTCATCGCGCCCTCCGCCCAGGTGCCCGAAGGCCCGGCGGGGGAGCCGCTGAAGGTGGCGCAGAACATCCTGCTCGTCGGCATCGACTCCCGCACCGACACGAACGGGAACCCGTTGCCGCAGAACGTCCTCGACGCGTTGCACGCCGGGGACAGCGACGACGGCGGGGACACCACCGACACCATGATCATCGTTCACATCCCGGCGGGCGGCGCGGCCGCGACGGCCATCTCGATCCCGCGTGATTCCTATGTGGACATCGCGAGCGGGTTCGGCAAGCACAAGATCAATTCGGCGTACAGCCGCGGCAAGAACGCCGCGATGAACTCGCTGCGCGCGCAGGGCCTCTCCGGCCCGCAGATCGAGGTCAAGGCCAACGAGGAGGGCGCCAAACTCACGATCCAGACGATCGAGCGGTTCACCGGGCTGTCGATCAACCACTACGCGGCGGTCAACCTCGCCGGCTTCTCCGCGCTGAGCGAAGCCGTCGGCGGGGTCGAGGTCTGCCTCAACGAAGCGGTGCAGGACAAGTTCTCCGGGGCGTCGTTCCCGGCGGGCAAACAGCTGCTCTCCGGCCCGCAGGCGCTCGCCTTCGTGCGGCAGCGGCACGGGCTGCCCAGCGACCTCGACCGCATCGCCCGGCAGCAGGCGTTCCTTTCGAGTATGGCCAAGACCGTCCTGGACGCCGGGACGTTCACCGATCCTGCCAGGCTGAGCGCGCTGGTCGGCGCGGTCCAGGGTTCGGTCGTGCTCGACCGCGGCTGGGACGTGCTCGGCTTCGCGCAGCAGTTGCGGGGGATGAGTTCCGGGGCGCTGAAGTTCCAGACGATCCCGGTCCAGAGTCTCTCCCTGCCGACGCCGTCGGACGGCGACGCGGTGAAGGTGGATCCGGCCGAGGTGCAGGCGTTCGTGAAGGCCGCGCTGAACTCGACGAGCGTCGCCGCGGTGGGGGAGCCGACCGGCGGGATCGGGATCAAACCGGTCGCGGCCACTTCTTCGATCGCGGCTCCGCCTTCGTCTTCCGCTGCTTCCACGCCGCCCGCGATGGCCGGCTGCGTGAACTGAGCGGTCGGTCGCGCTGGGATAGGGGCCTCCGGGGGCCGTGGTGCTCGCCGTGGGGAGCGTGATCTGTCTGGCGTAGCGGGCTTCTCGGAGGGGAGGTGGAAGACCGGCCAGCGCTGTACGCGTCCGGCCGACGTCGACGCGGCCGTTGTTGATCGCGTCGTACAGGCCACACGCCCGCGCCTGCGAGCTCGAACAGCCCGTCCGCCCGCCGGGGGCAAGCACCGGTGGAACTCCAGTCGAAACCGGGACAACTCCCCGAACGCCCGAGGTCGTGCATGCTGATCACGCAGCCCTGGGTCGAACACCCTTCTGTCGCAAGAAGATGATCAGCGAAGGATGTGTCCATGATCAACCAGGGGTGTACGCCGAGGCCTGGAAGACAAACTCAGCGCCGGAGCGCCCGGTAACGCTTGAGCAGGACAGTGATCCGCGCGGGGTCGGCGGCGCCGTTCAGTTCGGCGAGAAGGTCGTCGGGGCATAGCTCGTAGTGGTCGCCCCACCACCGCCGCGCCTTGTTGTCCCAGATCCGGTACCCACCAGGCACGCCCCTCGCCACGTACTGCCGCTTCGCCAACAGTCCTCCCCTTGTACCCGCCGTCCAGGATCGCACTCGACGGCAACCGGGTTTCCCGGGTTCAGGCTGGACGCCAGCCCTCAAACGACAAGGTTAGGTGATGTTCTCCGAGGCCGAGGTCGGCTCGTTGTCCACGACCTAAGCCGGGCGAGACGCTGATTTGAGCCTGTAGACCAGCTCGCGCATCCGCGCTGCTGCTTCGGTCATTGATGAAGGTTCTGGGACGTGAGTTGCGCGAATTCCTCATCAACGGCGGGCATGCCGAAGGGCCCGTCGCCGGGTGGCCGACGGGCTCTTCGGGGGTTCAGCGGTGGTGCAGGGTGTTACGCCGCGGTTGTCGGAGCGGATCCCGATACTGAGGCGGAATGAACTCGGGTAGCCCGTCGGCCGCCATCCGTACTTCCCAGTCGCCGTGGTGGATCAACCGGTGGTGGAAGCCGCACAGCAGCACGAGATTCCGCAGATCGGTGGGTCCGCCGTCCACCCAGTGCTGAATGTGATGGGCGTGACAATTCTTGGGTTTGCGGTGGCAGCCGGGGAAGGCGCAGCCTCCGTCGCGGATGTTCAGCGCCCGTCGCTGCCCTGGTGTAACGAACCGCCGCAGCCGCCCCACATCCAGCGGTTCTCCGGCTGCGCTCATGACGACCGGCAGCATGAGGCAGTCGCAGGCCGCCAGCCGTGCTTCGCGGGCGGTCATCGTCCCCACGAAGTCCAGACAGGCGGTGCCGAGGCCGGTTTTGAGTTCCTCGAGTCCGATGGTGACGTTCACCAGGGTGCGGTAGCCGCTGGTGCCCGGTTGGTCCGGGCAGGCGATCGCCAGATCCAGCAGCTCGGCCCAGGCGTCGCCGAGGCGTTCGCATTTCATCCGCAGGTCGGCTTGCCCGAATTCGTCGACGGGCCGGGGCTGGGCATACGCCTCCAACGCGGCGGCGGTGCGGGCGCCGGTCTCGTCGTCCAGCAGCCCGGTGAGTTTCCAGAACCCGTCTCTGCGCCGCTCCAGGGTGATCTCCCGACGCGGTTCTTTGGGTTCGGGGTCTTTGGGTTCGTTGCCGTCCGGGTCGAGCCAGCCCAGCAGTTTCGCCTCAGCCTCGACAAGCTGACGGGGACCCGCGTTCGGGGCAAGCTCACCAAGAATCTTCTCCGCCTCCGCCCGATCCTCGGCAGAAGTATCCGCGGGGAGTCTTTTCACGATCTCCAGGATCTGATCGATCCGCTCATCCCCGACCAAGCCTTCCGCCGCCATCGCCGCAGTGGTGGGAGCACCAGGCGGGACCTCGGTGCCGTCCAAGGCCCGGGTGGGGTTCAACGCGATCGCGCGTTTCACCACCGCACCCGCCTCACCCCGCGACAACCCGGCCAGCTCCGCGTACCAGCTGGCTGTGCTGCCATGCCCGTACAGGTCTTTGACGCCCCGAGACTCGATCTCCGCCAGGAACTGCCCCAACGCGGCACTGGCAATCCGGATCACCTGCAGGGCATGCTGCACACCCTGGGCAAGCTCCAGCTTGCCGGCACGCCACAACTCCTGCGGCAACTCGGGAAGAAAGGTCTCGGACACCTCCCCATAATACCGCAACAATGTCGAACATGTGTTCGTAATTTTAAGCGACCAGCGAAACACGCGAACAACACTGAAGAGTGAAACAGCCGGGAAGCGTCGCCTACCGTAAAGCAATTAGTCGGCTAATTGCGGAAACCCGCAGCGTCGGGTGCCTCGGCCACCTGTGAAGCGCCCAAGATTCTTTTGAACCACGTCACGCCGCCATCCGTGTCCCAGGAGTCAGGGGTGGCCACGGAGACGGGATGGTGTGATGAAGCGCTGGACGATTCTGGTGAGTCTCTTCCTCTGTCTCACCGGTTGTGCCGCGACTGTAGGGGGAGCGGCACAACCGGTGGATCCCACGAGGGTCGCGGGGCTCGAGGTCACCGACGGCCCCAGCGGTCTCAAACCCGGCGTCCTGGACGCCGGGCTCCCGGTCGACGGTGGTGACGGCGGCGAGATCGACCGGCTCGCGGCCAACGCCGTCGCCGACGTCCAGCGGTATTGGCGCGAGCATCTGCCCGCGACCTTCGAGCGCGAGTTCCGGCCTTTGGCCACTCTCGTCTCCTACGACTCGGGCGGCCGCGGCCGCGAGATCTGCGGAGCCTCGACCGCTGGACTGGTGAACGCCTTCTATTGCTCGGGAGAAGACGTCGTCGCGTGGGATCGCGGGGAGTTGCTGCCGTCGCTCAACGATTCCCTCGGCCCGGCGGCGGTGATGGCCGTGCTCGCCCACGAGATCGGTCACGCCGTCCAGTTCCGGCTGGGGCTGTCCGCCGCGAGCCCGTCGATCGTCAAGGAGCAGCAGGCCGATTGCTACACCGGCGCGTACTTCCGCTGGGTGGCCGAGGGCCGGTCGCCGATGTTCCAGGTGTCCACCGGCCGCGGGCTCAACGAGGTGCTCACGGCGTTGTTCCGGATCCGGGACTCCGCGGGGGTGGCTTTCGACGACGAGGGCGCGCACGGCAACGCGTTCGACCGGGTGTCCGCGTTCCAGTTCGGCTTCACCGACGGGCCCGCCCGGTGCGCCAAGATCGACGAGCGGGAAATCGAAGGCCGGAGCACCCAAGCCGGGTCCGGTTCGGGTGCGGAGAACGTCCGTCTCGACGACCGTCAAGCCCTCGCCGACCTCACCACCAGTCTGCGGCAGGCTTTCCGGCTCGGGGCCACCCCGCCGACGCTCACCACCGGAGCCGCCTGCGGCGTGACGGTGGAGGACGCGCTCGCGTCGTACTGCTCGGAGTCCAACCAGATCAATCTCGACCTCGACGGCCTGGTCCGCATCGGCACCCCGCCGCGCAGGGGACGGCAGGGCGGCATCGGTGATTTCGCCGCGTTCGCCGAGGTCGCGTCGCGCTACACGCTCGCGGTCCAGCAGGAGGGCGGGTTCCGGCTCGACGGTCCGGTGGCCGCGCAGCGCACCGCGTGCCTCACCGGCTTCTGGGCGTCGACCCTCGTGGACGGCGGCGCGCTCACACTGTCGCCGGGTGACCTCGACGAGGCGATCGCCGAGATGCTGACGCGGAACAGCCTGATCGCGGCGGACGTCCGGGGCCGGACGCTCCCGGCCGGTTTCGCCAGGGTCGCCGCCTTCCGCGACGGTTTCTCCTCCGGCACCCAGGAGACGTGCGGCGAGAAGTATCGCGCGTGAAGGCCCCCTTCCCTCGGCTCAGCCGAGGGAAGGGGGCCTTCACGCGCAAAGCGAGCTCACACGAAGGCGCTCTGGCCGGTGATCGCCTTCCCGACGATCAGCGTGTTCATCTCCCGGGTGCCTTCGAACGAGTAGATCGCCTCGGCGTCGGTGAAGAACCGCATGATGTCGTTGTCCAGCACGATCCCGTTGCCGCCGAAGATCTCGCGGCCCCAGGCGACCACCTCCCGCATCCGCGAGGTCACGAAGGCCTTCGCCAGCGACGAGTGCTCGTCCTTGAAGATCCCGGCGTCCTGCAGCCTGGCCAGCTGCACCAGCATGCCCCACGACGCGGTGATGTTGCCGAGGCTCTTCACCAGAAGGTCCTGCACCAGCTGGAACCGTGCGATCGGACGGCCGAACTGCTCGCGTTCCTTGGCGTAGTCCAGCGCGAGTTCGTAGGCGCCGATCATCACGCCCAGCGCCTGCCAGGCCACGCCGCCCCGCGTCGCGCGCAGGATCTCGGCGACGTCGCGGAACGAATCGATACCCTGCAGCCGGTTTGCCTCCGGCACCCGGACGTCGGTCAGCGTGATCTCGGCGTTCTCCACGATCCGGAACGCGAACTTGTTCTCGATCTTGACCGGCACGAATCCCGGCGAATCCTTCTCGACCACGAAACCCTTGACGTGGTCGTCCGCCTCGTCGCGGGCCCACACGATGACGAGGTCCGCGAAGGTCGCGTTGCCGATCCACTTCTTGGCGCCGTTGAGGATCCAGGTGTCGCCCTCGCGGCGCGCCGTCGTCCGCATGCCGCCCGCGACGTCGGAACCGCCGAGCGGCTCGGTCATCGCGAAGGCGCCGATCTTGTCCATCGCCGCCATCGACGGGAGCCAGCGATCACGCTGTTCCTGGCTGCCACCCGAGTAGATGCTGTACATCGCGAGTCCGTTGTGGACACCGAAGAACGTCGCCACGGACGGGTCCGTGCGGGTCATCTCCATCGCCATCATGCCGCTGAGCAGGTGACTGGTGGCGGGAAGGTGCTCGCCGTAGCCCTCGTAGGGCAGCCCGGCGAGGCCGAGTTCGCGGAACTTGCCGACGAGTTCGTGCGGGAACTCGCCCTTGGCCCAGTACTCGTTCACCAGCGGCTTGACCTCGGTGCGCATAAAGTCGCGGGTCTTGAGCAGCAGCTTGCGCTCCTCCTCGGGCAGCAGGTCCTCGTAGGCGTAGAAGTCGGCGGTCATCTCAGTTCTCCTCCCTGGCACTGTCCAAAGCGGACAGCACCGCGAGCTGCTTGCGGTCGCGCGTCTCGGCGAGTTCCGAGTACGTGGAGGAGCCGTAAGCGGATTCCACGGCTTCGATGAGCCGTTCCTGTTGTTCGGGGTCTTGCGAGGGCTGCCCGAGGCCCGCCCACATCTTCTTCATCGACTTGCCGATGTGCTCGGCCATGTGCCGGTAGCCGCCGGGGCCGCCGCCCAGATGCGAGCCGAGGAACGGCCCGACCGTCGACCAGCGGACGCCGAGCGAGTTCGTCATCACCGCGTCCAGTTCGGACGGTGACACGACACCCTGTTCCACCAGGTAGATCGCCTCGCGGCTCAGCGCGTTCTGCAGCCGGTTGCCGACGAAGCCGGGGATCTCCTTGCGCTCCACCACCGGAGTGCGGCCGGCGAACCGGTAGAACTCCACGGCCCGCTCGACCGACTCGGCACTCGTGCGCTCACCGGGTACGACCTCGACCAGCGGGATCAGATGCGGCGGGTTGAACGGGTGTCCGATGAGGACTCGAGACGCGTCGTCCAGCTCCGCCGCGAACGCGGTCGAGGGGATCGCCGAAGAAGAGCTGAGCAGCAGCGCGTGCGACGGCGCCTCGCGGACCAGCGTCGCGAACAGGTCCTTTTTGAGCTCGACGTTCTCGGGTCCGTTCTCCTGCACGACGTCCGCGTTCCGGACGGCTCCGGAGACGTCCGCGGCCAGGTGGACGCGAGGGGCGAGGTCCGCGGCGGTCCGGCCGAGATGCGGGGCGAACGCCTCCAGTGCGTCCGCGACGGCGTCGGCGAGATCCGGACGCGGATCCGAGACCTGGACCTCCATGTCGTGCGCGGCGAACAACGCCGTCCACGACAGGCCGATGGTGCCCGCGCCGATCACCGCGGCGGTGCGAAAAGTCATGACCGTGCTCCCTTCAAGTAGTCGAAGACCGGCTTGACCGGGGCGAGTGTCAGGTCGGTGAGAAGGTGGCTCGCGGAGACGACCTCCAGCACCGGGAGGTCGGCGAGCGGGGCCAGGACGTGCTGGAACAGCTGCAGCCGCGCCGGCCCGGTCCACGCTTCCTTGACCACCACGTCGGTGATCTCGGTGCGGACCAGTTCGAACACCCGGGGCGAACCGTCGTAGTCCGGGATGGTCTTGAGCATGAACGTCGGCACGGTGATCTGTGCTTTCGCTTCGGCCACGTCCAGCCGGTGGTGCTTGTAGCCCATGGTCGCGGTGGCGACGCGCTGGCTGCCGTAGTCCAGTGTGCCGACGAGCGCGCCGTTCTCGGCGAACAGCTTCGGCGAGCCGCTCGTCTTCGGGTAGGCGCTGATCTCTCGGCCGGACGCGGTGGCCGGGAAGTTGTCGAGATACATCGCGTGCAGGTACTCGCCGCGTTCGCCCTCGAAGCGCACCGGGATCGCTTGCCCGGACTCGGTGTAGGGCCCGTAACCGCTGACGTCGCCCATCTTCATCACCTCGAACCGCACCAGCGGATCGTCGATCCGCAGCGGCTCCGGTACGACGGCGCGCAGGGCGTCGGCGTCGGTGCGGTAGACGATGTTCAGGTACTCGCGGTTCGTGAACCGGGGCACCACCGGCGCGTAGGCCGGGTTCGTGAGCGGGGTGGTCACGTGCCGGAGAACGTCGTGCTGCTTCATCTCACTCTCCAGTCCACTGTGGAGCGCGGCGCTCGGCGAAGGCTCGCATGCCTTCGCCGACGTCGGCCGAGTTCATCAGCGCCGGAAGCTCCGACCGCTGGGTGGCAAACGCTTGCGCGTCGGGGACGCCGTCGGCGGCGCGGACGATCTTCTTGACCAGGGCCAGCGCCAGGGGAGCATTGGCGGCGATCTGTTCGGCCAGTTGCAGCGCGACCGCGGCGGCCTCGCCGCTCGGCACGACCCGGTTCACCAGGCCCAGGCTTCCGGCGCGCTCGGCGCCGATCGGTTCGCCGGTGAGCAGGAACTCCATCGCCAGGTGGTGCGGGATCCGCTTCGGCAGCCGGATCACCCCGCCGCCGGCGGCGATCAGCCCACGCTTCACCTCGGGCAGGCCGAACTTCGCGTCCTCGGCGGCGACGATCAGGTCACAGCCGAGCGCCAGCTCGAATCCGCCACCCATCGCCCAGCCTTCGACGGCCGCGATCAGGGGCTTCGACGGTTCGGCCTCGGTCAGCCCGCCGAACCCGCGGCCGGGGATCTCGGGCGATTCGCCCTTCAGCGCCGCTTTGAGGTCCATCCCGGCGCTGAACGAGCCGTCCGCGCCGGTCAGGACTCCGGCCCGCAGCGTGGGATCGGATTCCAGCAGGTCCAGCGCCTCGGCCAGGCCCGCCGCGACGGCGGCGTTCACCGCGTTGCGGGCCGATGGCCGGTCGATCGTGATCAGCAGCGTGCCGCCGACCTTCTCTGTCCGTACTTCGGTGCTCATGGTCTCTTCCTCAGCGGGTGGTGGCGAGTTCGCGCAGAACCTCTTCGGTGTCCTGACCCGGCAGGGGAGCCAGGCGCCGGACGGAACCGGGGGTCGCGGAGAACTTCACCGGGATGCCGATGGTGCGGATCGAGCCCTCGCTCGGGTGCTCGACGACGTCGAGCAGGTGGCCGTCGCGGACGTACTCGTCGTCCTGCGCGTGGTCGAGTTCGAGGACGGGCGCCATCGGGATGCTGTGCTTCGCGCAGACCTCGGTCCATTCCGCGGTGGTCAGCGCCGGGGCGCATTCGGCGATCATCGCGGCCAGCGCCTCGTGGTCGGCGCCGTCGATCGCGTCACCGTTGACCCGCGGGTCCTCGGCCAGTTCCGGCCGCCCGGCGGCGTGGAAGAAGTCGCGGAAGTTCCGCGGGTTGTACGGGATCACGCAGGCCATGCCGTCCTTGGTGCGCACCGCCTGGTGGCCGGGGTTCATCGACGGGCCGAAGCCGGTCGGTCCCTCGGCGGGCTCGAAGACGTGCCCGGCGAGGTGCTCGACGAGGTTGAACGCGATCAGCGTGTCGGTCATCGGGATCTCGACCCGCTGGCCCTCGCCGGTCCGGTCGCGGTGCACCAGCGCGGCGAGCACGGTGTAGGCGATGGTCAGGGAGGAGACCTTGTCGCCGATGATCGTCGGCAGGTAGACCGGCTTGCCCAGCGCGCGGTTCGCGACGTCGACCAGCCCGGACGACGCCTGCACCGTCTCGTCGTAGGCGGCGTGCCCGGCGCGATCGGAGTCGCCGCGGAACCCTTGCGCGTGGGCGTAGACCAGGCCGGGGTTGCGCGCGGCGAGGTCGGCATAATGCATGCCGAGCCTGCCCAGTGCGCCGGGGCGCATGTTGGTGATCAGCACGTCGGCGGTGTCGATCAGCTTGAGCGCCTTCTCGCGTTCCTCTTCGTCCTTGAGGTCGAGGGCGACACTGCGCTTGTTGCGGTTCACGTTCAGGTTGAGCGCGGTCATCCCCGGTGTCGTCCGGAACTTGCCCACCCGCACGGTGTCGGCGGGGGACTCGATCTTGATCACGTCGGCGCCGAGGTCGCCGAGGATCTGCGCGGCGTACGGGCCCATGACCACGGTCGAGAGGTCGATCACGCGAACGCCGTTCAGCGGGCCGGTGGCGGTTTGAGTCATTTGCTTTCCCTTCGCCGTTGTTCGCTCTACCATCGAAATTAGGCGCGAATTACGGGAAAGGGAATGATCAAGAAACGAAGAATGGTATGACCGCGGTGGTCATACCATTCTTGGGGAGCCTGCGCTCTCGAGTGGGCGCCGTTTCGTTCTGTCCTGGCTGTCCGCGTGCCGGTCTCGGGTGTCGCGAAAGCCACTTTCGGGACGTTGGATGTCCTGAAAGTGGCTTTCGCGACATCGGGGATCCCGTGCGGTGCGGGCTGTCCATCTCCGCGTGTCGCTGGGGGTGTTGCGAAAGCCACTTTCGCAACCTTCAACGTTGCGAAAGTGGCTTTCGCAACACCGTCTTCCCGTCAGGCTGCCGCGGGGGTCTCGATCAGGTCGAAAGCGGTTCGGCGAAGATCTCGCGCACCCCGGCCGCCAGTTCGGCGAGGTCGCCCTCCTCGGCCCGGTCCCGTCGCCAGACCAAAGCGGTCTCCAGCTGCGGCCGGAAATCCGAGAACGGGAGGATGGTGGCGCCGTCGACGAGGAACAGGTGCATCGGGCTGGCCGGATCGAGCATCGTGATGGAGAACGACGAACCGTTCGCCACCAGCTCGGAAATGCCCGAATATTCGGTTCCGCCGACTTTGAGCCTTTTCCTGACACCCGCTTTCGACAGAGTGTGGTCCATATCGTCCGAATAGGCCGGAATGCTTTCCGAGGCGGACGGGATATAGGACAGATCGCTCAATTCGGCGAGGGTGACGGTGTCCCGTCCGGCGAACCTCGCGGACGGGACGACGGCGCCGAGCCGCTCCACCTGCACCGGGACGATCTCCAGCGCGGGATCGGTGACCGGCATCCGGACCAGCGACAACGCCAGCTTCCCCTGGTGCACCGCGGCGACCAGATCGGGGGTCGTGCCCGGCCAGCGTTTGACTTCGAACCGGTCGCGGCAACGTTCTTCGAGGCGTTTGACCCGTTCGCGCAGGGCCGGGTGCACACCGGCGGGGATGCCGATGAACACGGTGCTCCGCCGGGGTTTCACCGCTTCCTGCAGCCGCCAGGGGATCGAGTTGACCTGGTCGAGGATCTCCCGCGCGATCGGCAGCAGCGCCGAGCCCGCCGCCGTGAGCGTGACGTGGTGCGTGCTGCGGTCGAACAGCCGGTGGCCCAGTTCGTGTTCGAGATCCTTGATGCGCTGGCTCAGCGGGGAGGCGGCCATATGCAGTCCGCGGGCCGCCTGGGAGAAGTTCAGTTCCTCGGCGACGGCCACGAAATACCGCAGGTGCAACATCTCCACGTACTCACCCTAACCGCAGAGTCACCGTGAACGCGGCCCCGCCTTCGGGCGCCGGACCCGCCGTCAGCGTCCCGCCCATCCGGGTGACCAGGCCGTGCGCCAGCGCCAGCCCGATCCCCGAACCCACTGGGCGGCTGTCGCGATACCGCTGGTTGAGCACCCCGCGCTCGAACGCGACCGGGTAGTCCTCCGGTGCCAGGCCGGGCCCGCCGTCCCGCACCGCCAGCCGGGCCTGCCCGCCCGCCACCGTCAGCGAGAACACCATCGGCGCGCCCGCCGGGGTCACCCGCAGGGCGTTTTCGGCCAGCCCGTCGACGACCTGGCGGAGCCGCCGCGGATCGGCGACGACTGCGACGTCGCCGGGTGGCCGCTCGACCACCAGCGTGACGTCCTGCCGCGCGCAGCGCAGCCGCCAGACGTCCGCGCATTCGTCGACCAGCGCCGCGAGATCGAGGCGCACCGGGTCGAGGCGGAACTCGTCGGCGCCGAGCCGGGCCAGTTCCAGCAGGTCGCTGACCAGGCGTTCCAGTCGTTCCGCCTCGCGATGGATGGTCTGTCCGGCGCGGCGTGCGTCCTCGCCTTCGGCCACGCCGTCCCCGATCGCCTCGGCGAATCCCGTGACGGCGGTCAGCGGCGTCCGCAGCTCGTGCGACACCGAAAGCAGGAACTCGCGCTGCCGCGCCTCGCTGTACTGCAGGGCGTCGGCCAGCTCGTTGACCGATTTCGCCACGTCCGCGACCTCGGACGGCCCTTCGACCGGAACGCGCAGGTCACGACGTCCGGACCGCATCCCGCCCGCCACCGACGCGGCCCGGCGCAGCGGCCGCGACAGCATCCGGCTCAGCAGCAGCCCGGCGACCGCGGCGACCGCCAGCCCGGCGCCGAGCGCGAGCACGATGTTGCGCACCAGTGTCCTGCCGCGCGCCTCGCCGATCTCCGTCGACTGGACCAGCGCGAACGCGGCACCTCGCGCGCCCACCGCGCGAGCTTCGACCAGATATCGCCCGCCTTCGACGACCACCGTGCCCGAGCGCGCGAACCCCGTTTCGGCGGCGGCGATCGCCGCGATCGTCCCGTCGCCGTCGACCGTCCCGTTCGGACGCCGGACGACGACGTCGATCCCTTGCCCCCGAACGACTTCCGCGGCCTTCCCGACGCGGAGCCGGTTGCCGATGCCGGTCTCGTCGAGCTGGCTCGCGACCACGTCGGCCTGCGCCGAAAGCGACTGCCGGAGCACGTCGGTGCCGGCGGTGCGGATGAGCCGGGCCGCGACCAGCCCGGCGACCACCACCGCGACGGCGGCGATCGCCAGGCACACCACGGTGATCCGCAGCGCGAGCGAGGTCCGGTTCATCCGGCGTCCGCCGCGTAGCCGATCCCGCGGACCGTCCTGATCGGACTGTGCTCGCCCAGTTTCCCGCGCAGCTGGGCGATGTGGACGTCGACGGTCCGCGTGCCGGCCGACGCCGCGTAACCCCAGACGGCGCTGAGCAACTGCTCGCGGCTGAACACCTGGCCGGGTCGCCGCACCAGATGGGTGAGCAGCTCGAACTCGGTCGACGTCAGCGCGATCTCGGTGTCTTCGGCCCAGACGCGGCGCTGGGTGACGTCGACGCGCACGCCGCCCGCCGTGTAGGTCTCGGCGGGCGAAGGCGCTCCGGCGGCGCGGCGCAGGACGGTCCGGACCCGCGCCGAGAGCTCACGCGGGCTAAACGGTTTCGTCAGGTAGTCGTCGGCACCGATCTCCAGGCCCAGCAAGCGATCCAGTTCGTCGTCGCGCGCGGTCACGAACAGCACCGGCGTCCAGTCGCCGTCCGCGCGCAGCGTGCGGCAGATCTCGATACCGTCCATTCCGGACAGTCCGATGTCGAGCACGATCGCGACCGGGCGCAGCCGCCGGATCGTGGCCGGTGCCGCGCCGCCGTCCGCCTCCACGTGCACGCCGAACCCGTCCCGCCGCAGGTACAGCGAGGCGAGTTCGGCGATCGCGGGGTCGTCCTCGACGACCAGTACCAGCCCGCGTCCCGGTTGTGTCGTCACCGGCCGATCCTGTCACGGGGCGGGGTCGCCGGCCATGTCCCGCTCGATCGAGTCCAGGGTGTGCTGGACGTCGCTCAGCTGTCCTGGCGCCGGGCTGGACGCGGGCTCGTCGTCACCGCACGCGGCCGTGCCGAACAGCGCGAACGCGATCGAACCGGCAGCCAGGAGCCGTTTCACTTGCCCGCCTTGCAGTGCGCGTTCGCGAACGCGTCGAGCTTCTGCTTCGCCGTGGTGAGCTCGGGCAACCTGGCGTTGCGCTTGTCGGCGCGCTTCTGCAGCTTGTCGGCGGCCTCGTTGTGGCCCTTCTTGCGCTGGCCCTCGGCCCTGGCCTTGAGATTCGCCACCGATCCGCGGACTTCGGGGCCACCGTTGACGCGTTCGGTGAGATTCGCGGTGCGCTGCGTGAGCTTCGGCAGCCATTCGGCGCACAACGTCTGGGATTCTTCGGGGCTCCGCGTGATCGGTGTCTGGGCCGAGGCGGCGGGGGCGAGCGCGACGAGACCGGCCGCGACGAGTCCGGCGGCGATGGTGTGTTTCAGCATGCGAAGAGCGTCGCGCGGCCGGATACGAGGAATGTGGGGGAAATGTTCGGGTTGTGTAAGCGATACTCGGACGATGGGGCTCAAGACCTTGACCGCCACCGTCGTGGCGACACTGTTGCTGACCGCCGCGCCCGCCGTCGCGTCACCCGCGTTCGTCCTGCGTGACGGCGTCAGCGAGCCGGTGTTCTCCTACGAGAAGGCCATCCGGGAGACCGCCTGGGTGGAGACAGGCCAGGACCTCGACCGCGACGGGCAGGTCGATCGCGTCGCCGCCGACATCATCCGCCCGGCGGAACCGGCAGCCCGCGGGCAGCGCGTTCCGGTGATCATGGACGTCAGCCCGTACTTCGAGAAGGTCGGCCGGGGCAATGAGCGCCAGCCGAAGACGTACCTCCCCGACGGCACGCCGTCGCAGTTCCCGCTGTTCTACGACAACTACTTCGTCCCGCGCGGGTACGCGGTCGTGCTGGTCGACGTCGGGGGCACCAATCGCTCTTCCGGCTGCTTCGACGACGTCGCGTCCGGCACGGGCGTCGTGAACTGGCTCAACGGACGCGCGCAGGCCTTTCGCACGCCCTTCGGGCCCGAACGCGCGCGGGCGGAGTGGGCGAACGGATCGGTCGGGGCGATCGGGAAGTCGCAGGACGGGGCGACGGCGATCGGCATGGCCGCGTCCGGGATCGAAGGGTTGAAGACCATCGTGCCGATCGCGGGCGTCAGTTCGTACTACGAGGTCCACAACTCCCACGGCGCCTACTTCGGCTGGGCGGGCGGCCCCGGGTTCTACAACGAGCGCGCCGAGAAGCTGTGCCGTCCGTTCGAAGAGGACAACGCGCGGCGCGCGGGGACGGACGGGAACTTCAACGGCTACTGGCGCGGGCTCGACTACGTCGCGAAGACCGGAAAGGTGCGGGCGAGCGTTTTCGCGTCGATGGGCTTCCACGACCTCAACGTCAACCCGATCCAGTTCGGGCCGTGGTGGGAGGCGCTGAACGCGTATGGGGTGCCGCGCAAGGCGTGGCTGCACCAGGCGGCGCACGTCGACCCGTTCGACCTCGACCGGTCGGGGTTCGTGCGGACGCTGCACCGCTGGTTCGACCGCTGGCTGCTCGGCGTCCGCAACGGCGTCGAGACCGAACCCGCGATCCGGATCGAGCACACCCCGGATCGCTGGACCGACGAACGCCGCTGGCCGCCCGCCACCCGGTCACGAATCCTGTGGCCCACCGAGAACGGGCTGGGGAATCGCCCGTCGCCAGGCACGGCCACGGTGACCGACGACCCGGCGCGCGGGGCGTCGCAGTGGGTGGAGAACCCGTCGGAGCCGCGCCCGGATCGGCTCGTTTTCGCAGATGAACCCGTGCGGACGGACACGCGCGTCGCCGGGACCGCCACCGTCACGGTGACCGCCCGCTCGGACAAGCCCGCCGCACGGATCGGCGCGGTGCTGGTCGACTACGGCCCCGCGACCGTGCGGAACACGAAGTGGCCGGCGCTCGGCACCAAGGACCTGACGACCCGCTCCTGCTGGGGCGCGGGCACCGCCGCGGACACCGGCTGCTTCCTCGACACCGTCGCCGATCTGACCACTGTGGACGAACGGATCGTCGCGACCGGCTGGGCCGACCTCGGCCATCACCGCTCGCTCTGGCGGGGCGAACCGCTCGTGCCCGGCAAGGCGTACACGATGACGTTCCGGCTGAGCAGTCTCGACCACGTCGTCCCGGCGGGGCACCGGCTGGCGCTCGTCCTGGGCGGGACCGACGGGGACATGTTCGACCCGGCGCTGCCCGCTCTCGGCTCCCGGGTGACCTTCGAACTGGGCGGGACTTCGCTTTCGGTGCCGGTCACCGCTCGCGTTTAGTCCTCTTAACGCGAGACAAGGAGTACCTATGGCGAAGATCCAGCGCATTTCCGTCCACGGCCACACGAGCGCGAGCCCCGAAGCCGTCTACGCGCTCCTCGTGGACCGCGAGCGTTGGCCCGACTGGTCGCCCGTGGGCTCGTTCCGCCTGCTTCGGAAGGGGGACGAGAACGGTCTCGGCGCCGTCGGCGTCTTCAGTACCAACGGCGTCCACAGCTGTGAAGAGGTCATCGCGCTCCAACCCGGCAAGCGCTTCGGCTACGCCCTGAAGAAGGGGCTCCCACTGCGCGACTACCGCGCCTACGTCGACCTCACCCCCGAGCGGAACGGCACCGCGATCCACTGGCATTCCACGTTCACCGCCGAGATCCCGGGCACCGGCTGGTTCCATCGCCGGTTCCTCGGCCACTTCATCGGGCGCATGGTCGAGAGCCTCGTGGCGCGCGCCTCGCGCGGCGCACCATAAAGTAGGCGCATGGCAGCCCCACGACGCACCCAGGAGGAACGCAGCGCCGCGATGCGCGTCAGGCTGCTCGACGCCACGATCGACTGTCTCGTCGAATACGGCTACGCGGGCACCACGACCACCCGCGTCGCGGATCGCGCCGGGGTGACCAGGGGTGCGCAGGTGCACCATTTCCCGACCAAGACCGACCTCGTCACCTCCGCGATCCGGCATCTCGCGGCCAAGCGCACCGAGGTCGCGATGGCGGAGATCGACCGGCTCAAGGCGTCGGCGGACCCGGTCGGGGACGCGTTGCAGCTGTTGTGGGAGATGCACCAGGGGCCGGTCTTCTCGGCGACGGTGGAGCTGTGGGTGGCGTCGCGGACCGACGCGGAACTGCGCGCCCAGATGGCCGTGGTCGAGCCGATCGCGACGAGCAGCCTGGTCGACTTCGGCAAGGCGCTGCTGCCGGACCATTCGGCGCATCCGGAGTTCCTGCACGCGGTGTACACGGCGATGGACGTCGTCCGCGGCATTCTCATCGCCAGCTGGGCGACCCGTGACCAGGCCGAACTGGAGGCGCGCTGGGAACGCGGCCGTCGTCATCTGATCCTGCTGTTCGAGGCGCTGATGCAGCCCGCCCCCTCTCGCTAGGCGTGTTACTCTCCCGAGGAGAGTGAGGAGGTCACGTGCTCGGAAACCCGTACGATCCCGACTGCCCCACCCGCGCGCTGCTCGACCGCATCGGCGATCAGTGGACCGTGCTGATCGTCGGCGTGCTCGGCGACGGCCCGCTCCGGTTCACCGAGATCGGGAAACGCGTGCGCGGTATCTCGCAGAAGGTCCTCACCCAGACGCTGCGCAGCCTCGTCCGGGACGGCATCCTGACGCGCACCGCGTACCCGGAGATCCCGCCGCACGTCGAGTACGAGCTGACCGCGCTCGGCCGCAACCTCGCCGAACCGCTCGAGATGCTCGACAAGTGGGCTCGCGTCCACATGGGCGAAGTGCTCGACGCGCGCAAGAACTACGACGGTCAGCTCACCGCCTGACCGAACAGCCTGCCGAGCTGGTAGTCCACAGTGGACAGTGCTTCGTCCGGTGTGCGGTGCTTCATCACGATGTTGGTGCCCTGGGAATCGGCGAGCGCCCAAAGGATCGCGGATTCGTGCATCGGGTCGGCCGACTTGTCGACATCGCCCGCCTCCTGTCCCTGGCGGATCAGCAGGGCGAACAGTTCGAACAACTGGGGGACGCCGTCGGTGAACGCGGCCGCGAACGACGGATCGGAGATCGCGCGGATGAAGAACGCGACCCCCATCAGCCAATCGCCGCGGCGGCGTTCGTCGAGCGGCAGGATCTCGACCATGATCGCGCGGATGATGGCCCTGGGGGTCGACGGCAGTTCGCCGGCCTCCAGCTGGGCCTTGATGCGCTCTTCGTAGACCTGTGAGCGGCGTTCGACGGCGAACAGCAGCATCTCGTCCTTGGTCTTGAAGTAGTGCTGCACCAAGCCCATCGACATGCCCGCTTCGGCTGCGACGTGCCGGAGGCTGACTCCTTCGAGGCCCCGCTTGGCCGTCAGCCTCGTCAGCGCCTCGGCGATCTCCGCGCGCCGCGCCGCGTGATCCACCTGCTTCGGCACCCTCACCATCCGTCCCGCTGTTTGCCATGCGATCGCATTGCCACTACTGTCCGACGCTATTACGATGCGATCGCATTGTAAACATTCGTCGGGGGTGATTTCGGTGGAAGCCGAACGGGGGAAGGTGCGGCTGAGGCCGCCGCGGAACGCGCTGGATCAGCGGGTCGTGGGCTGGTGGCGGCTGCAGGGAACGCTCTTCTGGGGTGCGCCGGTGCTGGTACTGGTGGTGCTCGGGCTGCTCATCGCGCCCGCGCGGTTCTGGCTGCTGACACCGGCGGCGGTGTTCGCGGTACTGGGCCTGGTGTGGGTGATCGCGATGCCGCTGTGGTGGTTCAAGGTGCATCGCTGGGAGGTCACGGAGACGGCGGTCTACGCGCGTTCCGGGTTCTTCTGGCAGGAGTGGCGCGTCGCGCCGATGTCGCGGATCCAGACCGTGGACACCCTGCGCGGCCCGCTGCAGCAGGTGTTCGAGCTCGCGACCGTCACGGTCACCACGGCGTCGGCGCGGGGCGCGGTCAAGATCCGCGGGCTCGACCACGAACTGGCCGCGAGCCTGGCGGAGCAGCTCACCGAAACGACGCAGGCGACGCCTGGGGACGCGACATGACCTCGGGCGAGTTCGAGGGCTGGAACACGCTCGACAAGCGGACGCTCGCCGTCACCGCGGTGATGATGGCCGGCGCGGCCGTCGGTGCCGCGATCCCGACCACGCTCGCGATCGTGGGCGGCGGCGCGAGCTTCTGGGTCGCGCTCGCCTGGGTCGCCGCCGGCGCGGTGGTGCTCGTCGGCGGCGGCGTGCTGGCGGAACTGTTCTACTGGAAGGGCGTGCGGTACCGGGTCACGCCGGACCGGCTGGAGACGGCGTTCACCCTGGTCTTCCGGTCGCGGAAATCCCTTCAGCGGGACCGGATCCGCAACGTCGACCTGACGGCGAACCCGCTGCACCGGCTGTTCGGTGTCGCGGTGGTGACGATCGGCACCGGGTCGCAGGAATCGGGCGGGCAGGGCCGGATCAAGCTCAACCCGGTGTCCCGCGCCGAGGCCGAGCGGTTGCGCGCGGATCTGTTGCGCCGCGCGGAAATCGCGGAGACCGACGAAGACGCGCCGCTCGCCGGACTCGACCGGAGCTGGATCCGGTACGCGCCGATGTCGTTCGTCACGCCGACGCTGGGGCTCGCCGCGGGTGGCGGCCTGATGCAGGTCTCCGAATGGGCGGGCCTGCAGAAGGGCCTGATCGACTGGGTGATCGGGCTGTTCCGCGGTATCCCGCTGGTGGTGGCCATCCTGATCCTGCTGGCGATCGCGATGGTCGTCGGCCTGGTCGGCGCGCTGGGCCTGTGGGTCGAGATGTGGTGGAACTACCGGCTCGACCGCGAACCCGGCGGCACGCTGCGGGTGCGCCGGGGCCTGTTCACCACGCGGTCGATCTCGATCGAGGAACGCCGGATGCGCGGCATCGACCTCGTCGAACCGCTCGGGAACCGGATCTCGGGCGCGGCGCGGGTCGACGCGATCGCCACCGGAATGCGGCAGAGCGCCGACAAGGACAAGACCGACTACCACACGCTGCTGCCGGCCGCGCCCGTCGCGACGGCCAACCGGGTCGCCGCGTCGGTCCTGCGCGAACCGGTCTCGCCGACCGAAGCCGTCCGGCTCACCGGGCATCCGCGCGCCGCGCGGGGACGGCTGCTGCGCTGGTGGATCGGTTCGGTGGTGGTGCTGCTGGCGATCTTCGCGCTCCTCGGCTTCCTGCTGACCGACGTCCTGCTGGTGATCGGGGCCGCGCTCGGTGTCGTGCTGCTGCCGGTGTCGGTGCTGCTGGCGCTGGACGCCTATCGCAACCTCGGGCACGGGATCACCGGCCGGTACCTCGTCGGGCGGCACGGGACCGTGCGGCGGAGCACGTTCGCGCTGGAACGCGAAGGCGTGATCGGCTGGACGGTGAAACAGTCGATCTTCCAGCGCCGCAAGGGATTGCTGACCGTCGTGGCGACCACGGCCGCCGGTGCCGGGGCGTACTCGGTGTACGACGCGGGGGAGGAGCAGGGGTTGCTGTTCGCGGAGGAGTCGGTGCCGGAGCTGCTGACGCCCTTCCTGGAACGGGCCTGACGCTTCGGGGCCGGCGGTGGTGTTGCGAAAGCCACTTTCGCAACCTTCAACGTTGCGAAAGTGGCTTTCGCAACGTCGCGGGGCGCGCGGCCGGTCAGGCCGTGCCGGATGTCGCGAAAGCCACTTTCGGGACATCTGGCGTCCCGAAAGTGGCTTTCGCGACATGCGCATCCGGGGTGACACTTCGGCCGTCACCGAAGCGTCCACTGGCTACCGTCGTGCCATGACCGCCTTCGCCGCCCTGCACGTCCCCGGTTCCCCTCTGCTCCTGCCGAACGTCTGGGAGTTCGGCGCGGCCGCCTTCCTCGCCGCCCAAGGCTTCCCGGCGCTCGGCACGACCAGCCTCGGCGTATCGGCCGCCGAGGGCGAGCCGGACGGCGCCCCGTCCTCGAAGGACGCCACCGTCCGGCTGGCGCGGCGCCTCACCGGGCTGGACGCGCTGATCAGCGTCGACCTCGCCGACGGATTCAGCGAAGACCCGGGCGAGGTCGGCGCGCTGGCGGCGGAGCTCGCCGAAGCCGGTGTCGTGGGCATCAACCTCGAAGACGCACTGGGCGACCCCGTGCGGCACGCGGCCAAGATCGCGGCGGCGAAGGAGCGCGCTCCCGGGCTCTTCGTCAACGCACGCACGGACACGCATTGGCTGGGGGAGCCCGACATCGGCACCGCGATCGGCCGCTGTCTGTCCTATGTGGACGCGGGCGCCGACGGGGTGTTCGTACCGGGGCTCGCCGAGCCCGCGGACGTCGAGCGGCTGGTGGAGGCCGTCGAGGTGCCGGTGAACCTGCTGTACCTGCCCGGCAAGGTCACCGCCGACGGACTGGCCGGGCTCGGCGTCGCGCGGGTCAGTCTCGGTTCGCTGCCGTACCGGATGGCGCTCGCCGCCACGCTGCGCTCGGTGGAGGCGGTTCGCGACGGCGGCGAGCTCCCACTGATCCCGCCGTCGTACGCCGACGTCGCCGCCCTGCTCCCCGAATCTCATTAATCTCGGGACCATGCAGACCTTCGGAGCCGAATTCGCCGCCCCGCCCGGCTATCTGAACACGCCCAGTATCGGCATCCCGCCGTCGCACGTGGCCGACGCCGTGGCGGAGGCGGTCGAGCGGTGGCGCCGCGGTGAAGCCCGCCCGACGGACTTCGACGAGCCCGTCGCGCGGACCAGGGCGGGGTTCGGCGCGCTCATCGGAGTCCCCGCGGAACGGGTCGCGGTCGGGGCGTCCGTCTCGCAGCTGATCGCGAACGTGGCCGCGGGCCTGCCCGACGGCGCCAGCGTGCTGGCCGCCGCGAACGACTTCACGAGCGTCACCTTCCCGTTCGCGGCCCAAGCGCACCGCGGGGTGAAGGTCACCGAAGTCCCGCTGGCGGAGCTGGCCGACCGCGTGGAGGGGCATGACCTCGTGGCGGTCAGCGTCGTCCAGTCGGCCGACGGCGCCCAGGCCGACCTGGAGGCGCTCCGGGCCGCGGCCGAGGCGGCCGGCGCCGCGGTCCTGCTCGACGCCACCCAGGCCGCCGGCTGGCAACCACTGGACCTCGGCTGGGCCGACTGGGTGGTCGCCGCCGGATACAAATGGCTCCTCGCGCCGCGCGGGGCGGCGTGGCTGGCCGCGCATCCGCGGGTGCTGGAGCGGGCCGTGCCGGTCGCCGCGAACTGGTACGCGGGGGAGGACCGCTGGCAGACCGTCTACGGCCTCCCGTTGCGGCTCGCCGAGGGCGCCCGCTCGCTCGACCTGTCCCCGGCCTGGCTCGCGTTCGTCGGCGCGGCGGCGTCGCTGGACTACCTCGCGTCGCTGGACCTCGCCGCCGTCCGCGCGCATTGCGTGGGGCTCGCCGACTCACTCCTCGAAGCGCTCGGCTCACCCGGTCAGGGGAGCGCGATCGTCTCCCTCGACGCGGACGCCCACCGGGTGCGGGAAGCGGGCATCGTGGCCGGTACCCGGGCCGGACGGCAGCGCTTCGGCTTCCATCTCTACAACACGGCCGACGACGTCGAACGGGTGATAAGCACGTTCAGGTGAACCGCCGGACCGGCGTGAACTACCGTATGTTCCCGTGGTTGGTGCGCAATTTACCCCGGGACCGACGGAAACGGCCCGGCTTCAGCCGGTGCGACCGGCAGGGCCGGGCGGGCCGCCGCCCGCGCCGAATCCGCCGAGGGACACCAAGGCCCTGGCGCTGAAGGGTGCCGGACTGGTCGCCATCGCGGTCGTGTCGGCCCTGCTCTGGTGGCTCATCCGGCACGAGCCGGAGCCCACCCCGGTCGCGGACACGCCGTCGAAGAGCGGCCAATTCCAGTACACGCTGGTCGAAGGACCGCAGGTCACCTCCGACTGCGCGAGCAAGGCCTACGGCGACACCAAGAAGTTCTTCACCGACACGCCGTGCACACGCCTCTCCCGGGCGCTGTACACGACCGAGACCGGCGGGAAGAAGGCACTGGTCTCCGTCGTCCTGGTCACCATGCCCGGCGAGGTCACCGCGACCCAGCTCAAAACGCTGACCGACAAGGACGGCACGGGCAACGTGTCCGACCTGGTGCGTGACGGGACCTTCAAGGACCAGGGCGCCCCGAAGATCTCCGGGCAGGACGCGGCCTACGACTCCCACGTCACCGGGCCGGAGGTCGCCATCGTGCTGGCCGGTTTCTACAACAAGCAGACCGACAAGCAGCTGATCGAGCGGATCGCGACCGACGCCCTGCGGCTCTCGGGCGACCTGCGGCGCTGACCCTGTGGGCTGAAAGCGTCCTTCACCGCGTCTCACGCGGTGAAGGGCGCTTTCGTCGCATCACATGCGGGGAAAGTCCCCTTCAGCTCAGGCCGACTGGCCCGGCATCGCGATCGCCACCGGCTTCGCGCCGAACTCCGCCCGCCACGCCGTGCCCCGCCGCGCCGACCCGATCAGGGCGTTCAGCGCCGTCGTCCGCAGGGCCGCGTCGTCCGTCCGGTCGATCACGCCGAGCCAGGCCGAGGTCGCGTCCGCCTCGGCGGTCGCCACCAGCTCCATCGCCGAGTTCGCCTCGGTCACCGGCCTCGGCGGCACGTACGCGGCCTCCGGGCCGGTGGGGGTCTGGCCCGCCGCGGAAAGCATGCGTTCGCAGACGTCACGCCGTTTGACGTGCTCGGCTGTACCCCGGTTCACCGCGCCGCCGAACGCCGCCGGCAGGTACGCGCTGACCAGCCCGTACACCCAGATCGCCGCGTGTTCGGCGGCCAGCGCCTGCTGGACGGCCTCGGCCGTCTCCCCGCCGAGCTGGACCCCGGCGGGCACCTCGACGGCTCCGGCTTCGTCACCGCGGCCCAGCTTCTCCGAACTCTGCTGCAGCGCCGCGCAGCCCGCCGCCACCGAGGCGACCATCCCGGCGCGATAGCGGGGCAGTGACGGCACGAGACCCTCGGCCTGTTTCCGCGCCGTGGCGAGCCGTTCCTTGAGCCCGTCCAGCGACGACGGCGGCGGCAGCGCCGCCGGGCCCGGCTGCTCCGGCTTCGGCCGGTTGAGCCGGTCCACCTCGGTCTTGAGCGCCGCCGCGTGCGCGGCCCGCGCGGTCGCGACCGCTTCGCCCTCGGCTCCCAGCGCCTTCGCGCCGGCCGCGTCGGTCTCCGCCGCGCGCAGGAGCGGGCCCAGCGGGTCGGGGGTTTCGTCGAAGCCGGGGGAGCAGGCGGACGCCAGCGGCACGGCCAGCGCGGCCAGCGCTCCCATCCGCAGGAAAGTGCGACGGCTCGGCTCTGTCGATCTTCCGGTCACGCCGCCCCATCCTGCCAGTACCCCGCGCGGGGCCGCCGCTCGCGCGTCACGCGGGGGTGACCGGATAAGCTGGTCCACTACCGAACCCGGATCCACGCCGCCGGGTCGCCCACAGCCGAACAGGAGCGCTCCACCGTGCCCAACGACCTCGCCAGCAGGCTGGAGCCCATCGTGGCCGAAGCCGTCAAGGCCGCGGGTTTCGACCTCGATTCCTTCGAGGTCCAGCAGGCAGGCCGCCGCCAGCTGGTCAAGGTCGTCGTCGACGGGGACGACGGCGTCGGGCTGGACGAGGTGGCGAGCGTCAGCCGCGCCGTCTCCGCCGTGCTCGACGAGAACGAGCACGTGCTCGCCAGCGCGTACACGCTCGAAGTCACGTCGCCGGGTCTCGACCGGCCGCTGACCCTGCGGCGGCACTGGCGGCGCGCGAAGTTCCGCCTCGTCAAGATCACGCCGGCCGAGGGCGCGGCGTTCATCGGGCGTGTGGGGTACGCGGGCGAGAAGTCCGCGCGAGTGCTCGTGGACGGCGAGATCCGGGACGTCACCTACGCCTCGGTGGCCAAGGCGGTCATCGAGATCGAGTTCAAGCAACCACCTGCCGAGGACCTGAAACTGTTGGAAAACGATGCGTCGGCCCTGAACGCCGCCACCACGGAGCCGAAGGAGGAGCCGAAGTGAACGTCGACATCGCCGCGCTGCGCGCGATCGAACGGGACAAGGACATCCCCTTCGAGACGGTGATCGAAGCGATCGAAACCGCGCTCCTCACCGCGTACAAGCACACCGAGGGCCACCAGCCGCACGCCCGGATCGACATCGATCGCAAGAGCGGCCTGGTCCGCGTCCTCGCGCACACCCTCACCCCGGACGGCCAGACCGACGAGGAGTGGGACGACACCCCCGAGGGCTTCGGCCGGATCGCGGCGACCACCGCGCGGCAGGTCATCCTCCAGCGGCTGCGCGACGCCGAGCACGAGAAGACCTTCGGCGAGTTCTCCGCCAAGGAGAACGAGATCGTCGCCGGGGTGGTGCAGCGCGACGCCCGCGCCAACGCCCGCGGCATGGTCGTCATCCAGGTCGGCGACATCGAAGGCGTGCTGCCCGCGATCGAGCAGGTGCCCGGCGAGACCTACGAGCACGGCGACCGGATCAAGGCCTACGTCGTGACCGTCTCGCGCGGCAACCGCGGCCCGCAGATCACGCTGTCCCGTTCGCACCCGAAGCTGGTGCACAAGCTGTTCGCCCTCGAGGTCCCCGAAATCGCCGACGGCACGGTCGAGATCGCCGCCGTCGCGCGGGAGCCGGGACACCGGACCAAGATCGCCGTCCGCTCGACGGTGCCCGGCGTCAACGCCAAGGGCGCCTGCATCGGCCCGGTCGGCGCGCGCGTGCGCAACGTGATGAGCGAGCTGGCCGGCGAGAAGATCGACATCATCGACTTCTCCGAGGACCCGGCGAAGTTCGTCGGGAATGCGCTGTCGCCCGCGAAGGTTGTGTCCGTACGGGTCGTCGACGAGAAGGCCAAGACCGCTCGCGTCGTCGTCCCGGACTACCAGCTTTCGCTCGCGATCGGCAAGGAAGGGCAGAACGCCCGCCTCGCCGCCCGGCTCACCGGCTGGCGGATCGACATCCGCAGCGACGCGGCCCCTGAGCAGGGTGACGAAGCACACGCCGGGCAGGCGCGGCCCGCCGCGGCAACCGGTTCGGCTGAGTGAAGGTCGAAGCGCTAGACTTACGAGTGGTTCAGAGCCCGCGGCCGGGAACCGACCTCCAGCATGACCGGGAAGTCCCGGTTCGCACGTGTGTGGGTTGCCGTAAGCGGGCCTTGATCGGCGAGTTGCTGCGAGTGGTCGCGGCGGACGGTCGGCTGATCGTCGACGAACGTCGGCGGTTGCCGGGCCGGGGTGCCTGGTTGCATCCCGTGCCGGACTGTCTGGCCAAGGCCGAGCGGCGCAGGGCGTTCCCCCGGGCACTTCGTGTTCCCGGATCGCTCGACGCCCAGGGTGTCCACGAACGCCTGGAGCGGCTCGCCGAGGAATGAAGGGCGCCGGGACATCCCCGGTGCCGGATGGAATCAGGAAGCAGGTCGACCCGTCATGAGTCAGCCGTGAAGCTGAATCAATGAACGCGCGACAATAGGACGAGGTCTGCGGGTCTGCCGCCGGCCTCCCCAGATGAGGAGAGCTGTGCCAGGCAAGGCCCGAGTACATGAGCTCGCGAAAGAGCTCGGCATCACCAGCAAGGAAGTTCTCGCCAAGTTGAAGGACCAGGGCGAGTTCGTGAAGTCCGCGTCGTCGACCGTCGAGGCGCCCGTGGCCCGGCGTCTTCGTGACGCTTATTCGTCCAAGGACGGCCAGAGCAAGAAGCCCGTCCCGACTCCCGGCCCGCGCCCGCCGGCGAAGCCCGCTGCCCCGGCTCCGGCCGCGAAGCCCGCTCAGCCCGCGCCCGCGGCGAAGACCGAGGCCGCTCCCGCGGCGTCCGCTCAGGCGGCACCCTCGGCCCCGGCCCAGCAGCCGTCCCGGCCCGCCACCCCGGGCGCCCGCCCGGGTCCGCGCCCCGGCCCCCGGCCGCCGGCGCCCAAGGAAGAGGTCGCTCCGGCGGCGAAGGCCGCCCCGGCCGAGCCGAAGAAGGAGACCCCGGCGGCCCCGGCCACCCCGCCCGCGTCCCAGACGCCGTCGCAGGGTTCGGTCGTGCCGCCGAAGCCGCAGGGCCCCAAGCCCGGCGGCCCGAAGCCCGGCCCGCGCACCCCGCGTGTCGGCAACAACCCGTTCGGCGTGGGTTCCGGTGCCCCGGCCCCGCGTCCGTCCGCCCCGCGTCCCGGCGGCGGCAACCAGCAGGGCGGCGACAACCGGCCGCCGCGTCCCGGTGGCGGGCAGGGCGGCGACCGTCCGGCCCCGCGTCCCGGTGGCGGCGCTCCCGGCGGTAACCGGCCCAGCCCGGGCAACATGCCCCCGCGCCCGAACCCCGGCATGATGCCGGGCCGCCCGGCCCGTCCGGCCGGTGGTCCCGGTGGCGGCCGCGGTGGGCCCGGCGGCGGCGCCCGTGGTGGCCCCGGCGGCGGCGCCCGTGGCGGTCCCGGTGGCGGCGGCGGAGGTTTCCGCGGCGGTCCCGGTGGTGGCGGCGGTGGCGGTTTCCGTCCCGGCGGCGGTGGCGGCGGTTTCCGTCCCGGTGGCGGCGGTCCCGGTGGGGGCGGCGCCCCGGCCGGTGGCGGCGGCTTCCGCGGTGGCGGCGGCGGTCGTGGCGGCCCCGGTGGCCGTGGCGGTACCGCGGGTGCCTTCGGGCGTCCCGGTGGTCCCTCGCGCAAGGGCCGCAAGTCGAAGCGGCAGAAGCGCCAGGAGTACATGGACAACATGCAGGCGCCCAGCGTCGGTGGTGTCCGTCTGCCCAAGGGGCAGGGCGAGACGATCCGCCTGCCGCGTGGTGCCTCGCTGACCGACTTCGCCGAGAAGATCGACGCCAACCCGGCTTCGCTGGTGCAGGTGCTCTTCCACCTCGGCGAGATGGTCACCGCGACGCAGTCGGTGTCCGACGACATCCTGGAACTGCTCGGCGGCGAAATGAACTACAACGTTCAGGTCGTCAGTCCCGAGGAAGAGGACCGGGAGCTGCTCGAGACCTTCGACATCACCTACGGCGAAGACGCGGGTGAGGAAGAGGATCTGCAGGTCCGTCCGCCGGTCGTGACCATCATGGGTCACGTCGACCACGGTAAGACCCGCCTGCTCGACACGATCCGCAAGACGAAGGTGCGCGAAGGTGAAGCCGGTGGCATCACCCAGCACATCGGCGCCTACCAGATCGAGACCGAGCTCGAGGGCAACCCGCGTCTGATCACCTTCATCGACACCCCGGGTCACGAGGCGTTCACCGCCATGCGTGCCCGTGGTGCCAACTCGACCGACATCGCGGTGATCGTGGTGGCGGCCGACGACGGTGTGATGCCGCAGACGGTCGAGGCGATCAACCACGCGCAGGCCGCCAAGGCGCCGATCGTGGTCGCGATCAACAAGATCGACAAGGAAGGCGCGAACCCGGACAAGATCCGGCAGCAGCTGACCGAGTACGGCCTGGTCGCCGAGGAGTACGGCGGCGACACGATGTTCGTCGAGATCTCAGCGCGGCAGAACATCAACATCGACGGCCTGCTCGAGGCGATCCTGCTGACCGCCGACGCCGCGCTGGACCTCCGGGCCAACCCGGACATGGAGGCCCAGGGTGTCGCGATCGAGGCCCACCTCGACCGCGGCCGCGGTCCGGTGGCCACGGTGCTGGTCCAGCGAGGCACGCTGCGCGTCGGTGACTCGGTCGTGGCGGGTGACGCCTACGGCCGCGTCCGCCGGATGGTCGACGAGCACAACGTCGACGTCACCGAGGCGTACCCGTCCCGTCCCGTCCAGGTCATCGGGTTCACCTCGGTGCCGGGCGCGGGCGACACCTTCCTGGTGGTCGACGAGGACCGCGTCGCCCGGCAGATCGCCGAGCGCCGCTCCGCCCGGACGCGCAACGCCCTCAACGCGTCGCGCCGCAAGCGGGTCAGCCTCGAGGACCTCGACTCCGCCTTGAAGGAGACGAACAGCCTCAACCTGATCATCAAGGGTGACAACTCCGGTACCGTCGAGGCGCTCGAAGCCTCGCTGGTGCAGCTCGAGGTCGGCGACGACGTCGAACTCAACGTCGTGCACCGCGGTGTCGGTGGCGTCACCGAGTCCGACATCGACCTGGCGACCGCGTCCGACGCGATCGTCCTGGGCTTCAACGTCCGTGCGCAGGGCAAGGCGACCGAGCGGGCCACCCGCGAAGGCGTCGACGTCCGGTACTACACGGTCATCTACCAGGCGATCGAGGAGATCGAGCAGGCTCTGAAGGGCATGCTCAAGCCGGAGTACGAAGAGGTCGAGCTCGGCAAGGCGGAGATCCGCGACGTCTTCAAGTCGTCGAAGATCGGCACCATCGCCGGTTGTCTCGTCGTCTCGGGCGAGATCCGCCGCAACGCGCGGGCCCGTCTGCTCCGCGACGCGACCGTCATCGCCGAGAACCTGCCGATCAGCTCGCTGCGGCGGTTCAAGGACGATGTGGTCGAGGTTCGCGACGGGTACGAGTGTGGTCTGACGCTGGGGTCGTACAGCGACCTCAAGGTCGGCGACATCATCGAGACCTACGAGCAGCGCGAAAAGCCGCGTGCGTAAGTGACAAGGCGGCGCTCCTCCGCATCTGGGCGGGGGAGCGCCGCTTCACCTTCGAAACAACCCAGAACCCCCATGTTCGTAGGAGCTCTTGAGCTCGACATCCTGCTGGGCGACGTCCACTCGCTCAAGCAGAAGCGATCCGTGATCAAACCGGTGCTGGCCGAGGTGCGCAGGCGTTTCGACGTCTCCGTCGCCGAAGCGGGCCATCAAGACCTGCACCGGCGCGCGCTGATCGGTGTGGCCGTGGTGGCGGCGAGTGGCGAGCACGTCCGTGACGTGCTCGACTCGTGTGAGCGCCTCGTGGCCGGGAGGCCGGAGTTCGAACTGCTCTCCAGCCACCGCCGGCTGCTCGGCCCGGATGACTGAAGAAGATCTTTCGAGGAGACGAAACCCCATGGCCGACCCCGCTCGGGCTCGTAAGCTCGCCAAGCGGATCTCACAGATCGTCGCGCACGCGATCGAGCACGACATCAAGGATCCGCGGCTCGACCACGTGACGATCACCGACACGAAGATCACGGCGGATCTGCACGACGCCACGGTCTACTACACGGTGCTCGGCGAGAACCTGGAGTCCACGCCCGACCACGCCGGTGCCGCGGCGGCGCTCGAATCCGCCCGCGGTGTCCTGCGCACGAAGGTCGGTCAGGGCACGGGTGTTCGCTACACGCCGACGCTGGCCTTCGTGGCCGACAGCATCCCCGAGGACGCCAAGCGCATCGAAGACCTCCTCGCGAAGGCTCGGGAAGCCGACGCGGAGGTCGCCCGCCGGGCGACCGGGGCGCAGCACGCCGGTGAAGCCGACCCGTACAAGCCGCCGCGGGAAGAGGCCGAAGACGATGAGTTCGCCGACGAGGAGACCCGTCGCTGAGATGACCGACCACGCCGTGAGCCGGCGTGGCCTGCTGCTGGGGGCCGCGGCCCTCGGCGGCTCGGCGCTGGTTTCCGCTTGCGGGGCCGAGAAACCGCCCCTGGTGGGGCCGCCGCCGGTGGCCCCACCGAGCACCCCGACGCCGCTCGCCGAAGCGGTCACGGTGCAGAAGATGCGGTCCGCGGCGCGCAACCGCGACGTCAACCTCGTCATCATCGCGCCGGACGGGGTGTCACGGGTCGGGATGCCGGTCTGCGTCGCCCTGCACGGACGCGGCGCCGACGCGCGGACGTTCCTGAACCTGGGTGTGCAGGACGCGCTGAACCAGGCCGTCGCGGCCGGGCGGCCCGGGTTCGCGGTGGCCGCCGTCGACGGGGACAACTACTGGGTGGACGTCGGCAAGGCGGACGATCCCCAGCGGATGCTGTCCGACGAACTGCCCGGCTGGCTCGCCCAGCGCCAGCTCCGGCCGCCGTCGGCGATGTTCGGGATCTCGATGGGCGGCTTCGGCGCGTTGCGTTACGCCCGTGACCACAAGGACCTCAGGGCCGTCGCCGTCGCCAGCGCGGCGTTGTTCGTGAGCTGGCCCGATGCCAAGTCCCGCAAGGTCTTCGCGGATCGCGCGCAGTGGGAGTCGCACGAGCCGCTGCTGCACACCGGCGAGCTTTCCGCCGAATCGACCGGGGTGTGGTGCGGGAACTCGGATCCCTTCGCCCGCGCCGACCGCAAACTCATCAAGGCGCTGAACCCCGCCGTCGCGAAGATGGCGCCGGGCGCGCACAACGACGACTACTGGCGCGAGATCATGCCGGACGTGCTGAAATTCGTGGGGGACCGCATCGCCTGACCCCGCGTTTCGTCCTCTAGTTGCGGTAGTTGGCATCGCGAACTACCGCAACTAGAGGACGAAACGCGGGAAGATGTCAGGCGGGTTTCGCGGCGACGATCAGATCCCGCACGATCGCCTGGTCCACCCGGTGCGCGAACTCCGCGAACGGCCCGTCCTCGCGGACGACCAAACCCGCCTTGTCCAGGATCGCGGCGAGTTCCTCGCGGGGCGCGACGTTGGTGTTCCAGGAGATGCCGAGCGCGCCGCCCGGGCGCAGCACCCGCGTCCACACGGGAACGGCGGCCGCGAGCAGGTCGCGCGGGCTGCGCGCGAGCGACGCGTCCTGGGTGCGGTGGCTGCCGTGCTGCACGCCGTACGGGGCGTCGGTGACGATGAGGTCCACCGAGTTCGGGCGCAGCAGTTCGTCGGTGGTGAGCGTGTCGCAGTTGAGGTAGCTCAGCTTGCGGACGTCACCCGCCTTGTACCGCTCCTTGGTGATCCCGAAACCGATGTCGAGCCGCCTGCCGAGCCGGACCTTGTTGCGGCGCACCTGACCGGATTCGGCGCTGTGCTTGATCCGCTTCTGCTTCAGCCAGGTCTTGACGAACAGCTCGTAGGAGTCGAAGTCCTTGCCGTCGACGTCGAGGCCGGTGGCGTCGAAGCCGTACATCATCGCCTGGTTCAGCGTGGTGCCGCGGCCGCAGAGCGGATCGAGCAGGTGCAGCGGCTTGTCCAGCATCGCCGCCGGGTCCGCCGTCGACAGGAGGGTGACGTTGACGAGGAGTTTGGTGAACAGCTCGTTCGTCTTGCCCGGGTACTTCTGGATGGTCAGCAGATCCGAGTCGAAGTTCGCGAGCGGGCTGATCGTCACCGGCTTCAGGACGCCGTCGCCGAGTTCGAACAGCGCGTACAGCGCCGAAAGGTTCGAAAGGAGCGCGAGATCGCGTTCGCTCAGCGGGGCGGGCGTGGTGAAGGTGAGGTAGCCGACGCCGCCGAGCTCCGTCTCGCCGATCTCGGAGACCTCGGTCTCCAAAGCGGACAGACCGAACACCGCCAGCTCCGCGCGCAGCAAGGCCGGAGTGGAGTCGGTGTAGACCCGGTTGGCGGACGGGTAGACCAGGATCGCGTACTCGGACATCCGGTAGAGCGTAGCTTGACTGATTGTGACAGCCACTCCAGTGCCGAACCTGAAGGAAGCCGCCGCACTCCTGGCGCGCGCCACCGACGTGACCCTGCTCGGCCATGTCCGCCCGGACGCCGACGCGCTCGGCAGCGCGCTGGCGCTGGGCCGGGCGCTCCAGCTGCGCGGAGTCAGGGTCCGCGTCTCCGTCGGCGAGCCCGAGGAGATGCCCGAAACCCTGCGGAGCCTGGACGCCGGCGGGCTCTTCGTCCCGGCGAGTGAGCTACCGGAAAGTGAACCGCTGCTGGTCGCGCTCGACACACCCACGCCGGGCAGGCTCGGGAAACTCGCGCCGCGGGTGGACGCCGTCCGCGCGGCGGGCGGCGACGTGCTGGTGATCGACCACCACGCGTCCAACGTCTTCTACGGCACGCACCACGTCGTCGACGAGACCGCCGAAGCCACCGCCGTCCTCGTCTTCGCGTTGCTGGAAGAGCTCGGCGCCGAGATCGACGAACCGATCGCGCGCTGCCTGTACGCGGGGCTGGTCACCGACACGAGCGGGTTCCGCCGGGCCCGGCCTTCCACCCATCTGATGGCCGCGAAGCTGCTCGAAGCCGGTGTCGACCCGGACAAGGTGGTCCGCGAGATCGTCGACGACCACCCGTTCGCGTGGCTGCCGATGCTTTCGGAGGTCCTCGCGGGCGCCCGGCTCGAGCCGGACGAGGCCCGCGGTTTCGGCCTCGCGCACGCCGTGGTGACCCTCGACGCCGCGCGATCCGTGCGCGCCGAGGAGGTCGAAGCGGTCATCGACGTCGTCCGGTCCACTCGCGAGGCGGGGGTCGCCGTGGTGCTCAAGGAAGCCGAACCGACCGGGCCGCGGCGGCGATGGACGGTCTCGCTTCGTTCGGCGGGCGGCGTCGACGTCTCGGCGGCCGCCGGGGAGCTGGGCGGCGGCGGACATCGCCAGGCGGCCGGATGCACCGCGGAGGGCACGGCGGACGAGGTGCTCGGCAAGCTGCGGGAGGCGCTGTCGAGGGCGCCGCTGCTCTGACGAACGGTGTCATCGTAATTTCATCGGTGGTTCCTAACGTGAGCCACGATGAACGAGCGAGCCTCCCTCCGCCGCCGGATTCTGGTCACGCTGGGCGTGATCGCGCTGTTCCGGCTGGGCCAGAGCCTGCCCATTCCCCCAGTGACCGTCCGCGCGCCGGAAATCGGCCAACCGTCGCGCTGGATCCTCGACCTCCTCACCGGCGGCGGCCTGGCCACCATGGCGGTGTTCGCGTTCGGCGTCCTGCCCTGCCTGGCCGCCGCGCCACTCCTGCGAGCGCTGATCCTCCTGATCCCGCGCCTGGCCGCGCTTCGGGCCGAAGGTGAGGCCGGCGCCCGGGTGCTGAACCGAGTCCGGCGACGGGTCGTCGTCCTGCTCGGTCTGTTCGGTGCCGTCGGCGTGGTCGTGTCCGGCGGGCAGGACGTCCTGGACGGAGCCGTGTCGGTGGCGTGCCTCACCGCGGGCGCCGCGGTGGTCCTGCGGCTGACCGAGGTGATCACCAGCCGCGGATTCGGGGACGGCGTCCGGATCCTGCTGCTCGCGCAGGTCTCGGCGGTGCTGTCCGCGGAGTTCCCGCGGCTGTACGAAAGGACGGGCTGGGCCGCGATCGCGGTGGCGACCGTGGTGTCGCTCTCGATCACGGTGCTGACGATCGTCGTCGCGCAGGGGCAGCGCCGTGTCCCGGTGCAGTACGCCAAGCGGATGATCGGCAGGCGGGCTTTCGGCGGGACACCGGCCTACGTTCCTCTTCGCTTCCCCCAGTCGAACGGCCCGGCCGTCGTCGCCGCGGTGCTGCTGTCGGTGCCGGGGTATTACTTCGGCCTGGAAGATCCCGGGTGGATCGCGGTCTACATCGTCCTCGTCTGCCTCTTCGCCTTCGCGAGGGCGGCCGTGCGGCAGGACATGGACAAGGTGGCGGGCGAACTGGTGCGGGTGGGCGGTTTCGTCCCCGGGATCCGCCCCGGTAACCCGACCGCCGAGTACCTGGACTACGTGAACCGGCGGATCCTCGCCTTCGGAGCGCTCTGCTCGGGAGTGGTCGCGCTGATCCCGGCCGCCGGCCTGGCCCTGCTGGACGCGAGCCCGATGCCGCTCGTCACGGCGGTGACCCTGCAGGTGGTTCTCGTCTTCCTCGTCAGTGTCTCGCTCGACACCACACGGCAGATCGAATCACTGCGCCGGCAACGACGCCACGCACCGTTCCTCCGCTGAGCGAACGGTCCGCGCCCGCCGGACGGGCGCGGACCGTGACCGCCTCAGAAGTGCGGAAGCCAGCCACCGCCGAGAGCGTCGGCGGGGCCGAATTTGTTGCCGCCCTTGCCGTTCCACAGGTACAACGTGCCGCTGGTCTTGTTGATGGCGCCGATGTCGGAGTGGCCGTCCTTGTTGACGTCGCCCAGCGACATGAGGGTGGCCTGGTAGTCGCCCCAGCCGCTTCCGACGGCGTCGGCGGCGCCGAACTTGTTGGCGCCCTTGCCGTTCCAGATGTAGAGGGTGTTGCCGTCGCGGATGGCGGCGAGGTCGGTCTTGCCGTCGTTGTCGAAGTCTCCGGCGACGGGTGCGGTGAACGGCGCCCAGCCGCCACCGACCGAGTCCGCGGGGGTGAAGTGGTTGTTGCCCTTGCCGTTCCAGATGTACAAGGTCCCGTCCTTGACCGCGGACAGGTCGCTGATGCCGTCGTTGTCGAAGTCTCCGGCGACCGGTGCGCTGAACGGTTCCCAGCCACTTCCGACGGCGTCGGCGGCGCCGAATTTGTTGCCGCCCTTGCCGTTCCAGACGTAGAGGGTGCCGTTCTTGACGGCGGCGAGGTCGGTTTTGCCGTCCTTGTTGAAGTCGCCGGCCGCGGGGCGGGTGAAACCGTCCCAGCCGCCACCGACGGGGTCGGCGGTGCCGAAGTTGTTGTTGCCCTTGCCGTTCCAGATGGTCAGGGTGCCGGTTCCGGTGGCGTAGATGTCGCCCACACCGTTCCCGTCGAAGTCCCCGCCGTCCGCGGTCGAACGCTGCCACAGCGCGCTGACGATCTTCTGCGCGTCACCGGCCTCGGTCTGATAGCGGTCCGGATAGGCCGAGACCTGCACCGCCTGGCACACCTCGCCGATCGGTGCCGAGCTCCAGGACCCGTTCGGGTACACCCGCACCATCTTGTCGAGGAAGGCGTTGGTGGCCCAGACGGGGTTGAGCCGGTTCGTCGCGCTGCCCCAGGACGCGCGTTGCTGGAAGAGGCCGAGGCTGTCGTGGTCGACCTCCTCGCTGATGTTCTGGAGACTCGTCTCCACGATCACCGTGGCGATGGCGATGGCCGCGGCTCTCTGGCTCAGCCCGCGATCGCGGACGGCTTCGACGACCATGCGGGCGCACGACATCCGGTACGCGGTCAGGTATCCGCGCATCTTCGCGGTCAGGGTGCCGTTCAGTCGCGTGGCCAGGGCGGCGTCCCCGCTGGTGGTGCCCGAGCGGTCGCACGGGGCCGTCGCGTAGGCGGCGGTCACCAAGCCCGCCGGTTCTTCTTCGGCGTGCGCGACGGGGGACAGGGCGGTGATCGCGAAGACGGTCAGGGCTGCCGTGGTCACCCGGCGGGTGAAGTTCTTCGACACTGGTCGACCCTCCAAGGTCGTGGGGTGGGGACGGAATCGGTCAGAAATGGGGGAGCCAGCCGCCACCCAGGGCGTCGGCGGGGCCGAATTTGTTGCCGCCCTTGCCGTTCCACAGGTACAACGTGCCGCTGGTCTTGTTGATGGCGCCGATGTCGGAGTGGCCGTCCTTGTTGACGTCGCCCAGCGACATCAGCGTGGCCTGGTAGTCGCCCCAGCCGTTTCCGACGGCGTCGGCGGCGCCGAACTTGTTGGCGCCCTTGCCGTTCCAGATGTAGAGGGTGTTGCCGTCGCGGATGGCGGCGAGGTCGGTCTTGCCGTCGTTGTCGAAGTCTCCGGCGACGGGTGCGGTGAAGGGTTCCCAGCCGCCACCGACCGAGTCCGCGGGGGTGAAGTGGTTGTTGCCCTTGCCGTTCCAGATGTAGAGGGTCCCGTCCTTGACGGCCGAGAGGTCGCTGATGCCGTCGTTGTCGAAGTCTCCGGCGACCGGTGCGGAGAAGGGGCCCCATCCGCTGCCGACGGCGTCCGCGGCGCCGAATTTGTTGCCGCCCTTGCCGTTCCAGACGTAGAGGGTGCCGTCCTTGACCGCGGCGAGGTCGGTCTTGCCGTCCTTGTTGAAGTCGCCGGCGGCGGGGCGGGTGAAGCCGTCCCAGCCGCCACCGACGGGGTCGGCGGTGCCGAAGTTGTTGTTGCCCTTGCCGTTCCAGATGGTCAGGGTGCCGGTTCCGGTGGCGTAGATGTCCCCGACACCGTTCCCGTCGAAGTCCCCGCCGTCGAGCGACTTCCCGATGATCTTGTCGTAGCGGATACCGCGGTAGGTGGTCATCTCCGACCAGGAGTTGGTGTTGTGGTTGGTCTTCTGGCCGTAGGTGTTCTCCGAGTAGACCCAGGCGCCCGCCGAGTGGTCCTTGGGGTCGACCCACTTCTCGAACAGCTCGATGTGACCGTTCTTGAGCAGCGCGTCACCGGGAAGCAGGTCGTGCAGGCTGCCCAGCCAGGACTTGTGCGAGTAGGACTCGAAGTCGCCGGTGTTCAGGTCCCAGCCGTCGGACTTCTTGGGCAGATGCCAGGCCATCGCGACGAGACCTGAGCAGTCGGGCCGGTACTTGCCGCCGGTGCCGTCGGAGATCGCGTCCGCCTGGTTCTGGCTGTACCAGGTGTCACCGCGGTCGTACCAGTACTTGGCACGGGCGATGATCTCGGCGCGAGTGATCGAGCCGCCCACTGTGGACGCCGCGCTCGCCTCGTTTCGCGTGCCGAACGTGAGCAAGCCTGCGACGAGTGTCACGAGGGCCATGAGCGAGGCGGCGAACCGGACCGTTCTGGGAGAAACGGAGCTGTTCATGACGACCTTTCCTGAGCATGATGTGAAGTGGACGACGCAGACGCTCCACGAGGGCGCTGTAGCCACGCTTCAACGCGAGCTACAGCGAGACGGCGCGCTGTGAGGGATCCGCTCTGGGGAGGGTCGGATGAGGTTTTCTCTGCTCGGGCCGATGGAGGTGGCGGGCCCGTCGGGGCCGATCGCGCTTCCGGGGACGAAGCCGCGCACGCTGCTCGCCGCGCTGCTGCTGGGATACGGCCGGACGGTGCCCGCCGAACGGCTGATCGCCGTGGTGTGGGGCGAAGAGCCGCCCACGACCGCCCGCGCGGTGGTGCAGACATATGTCGCGACACTGCGCCGGGCGTTCGACGCGGCGGGGTTGCCGCAGGTCATCGTGTCCGATCGGAACGGTTACCGCGCCGACGTCGCCGAGGACGCCCTCGACGTGCGGACGTTCGAACGGCTGGTGGATCGGGGGCGGCAGGCCGCGCGGAGCGGCGATCACACCGAAGCGGCCGACCTCTTCCGCACCGGCCTCGCCCTCTGGCGCGGGCCCGCGCTCGGCGGGATCGGGGAGTCGTTCCTGCGTGCCGAGGCGAACCGGCTCGACGAGCTGCGGTTGACCGTCACCGAGGAGCGGGTCGACGCGGACCTGGCGGCGGGGCAAGGGCCGCGCCTGCTCGCGGAGCTCACCGAGCTGGTCGCCGTGCATCCCACCCGGGAGCGGCTGCGCGGCGGACTGATGGTCGCGTTGTACCGGTCCGGACGGCAGGCCGAAGCCCTGGAGGTGTACGAACGCGGCCGGAAGGAGCTGAGCGACGAACTGGGCATCGACCCCGGCCCGGAGCTGCGCCAGGTGCACGAATCGATCCTGCGCCGCGACGCGTCCTTGCTCCCGGCCGTCACCTCCCGGACTCCGCGGCAGCTGCCGTCGCCGCCACCCGATTTCACCGGCCGCGCGCCGGAACTCGCGGCCATGCGGACGACCTTGGCGCGGCCCGGCACGATGCCGGTGGCCGTCGTCACCGGTGCGGGGGGCGTGGGCAAGTCCACGCTGGCGCACCGGGCCGCGCACGAGGTCGCCGAACGGTTTCCCGACGGCCAGGTCCACCTGGAACTCCACGGTTCCACGGGCACGCCGGCGGCCGCCCAGGAGGTGCTCGGCCGCGTCCTGCGTGACTTCGATCCCGCGACGCCGCCGCCCGGCTCGCTCGAAGAGCGGGTCGCCCGGTACCGGACGCTGCTCGCGGGCACGCGGACGCTCGTAGTGCTCGACGACGCCGCGAACGAGGCGCAGGTCCGGCCGTTGCTGCCCGGGAGCCCGGGCTGCGCGGTGATCGTCACCTCGCGCAACCGCCTTCCCGCACTGGCGGGCGCGACCTTCCTCGAACTCGGCGTGCTGCCCGCCGACGCCGCGCTCGATCTGTTCACCCGTATCGTCGGGGCGGATCGCGCGAGCACCGAACCCGCGTCGGCCGCCGAGATCACCGAGCTGTGCGGGCAGTTGCCGCTGGCGATCCGCGTCGCCGGCGCGCGGCTGGTCTCGCGGCGGCAGTGGACGTTGTCCCGGCTGGCGGACCGTCTGACGCACGAGCAGCGCCGTCTCGACGAACTGGTGGTCGGCGACCAGGAGGTGCGAGCCAGCATCAACCTGAGCTACACGCTCCTGCCCAAGGCGGCGCGGAGCGCGTTGCGCAGGCTCGGGCTGCTCGGCCTGGCGCATTTCCCCGCCTGGGTCGCCGCGGCGGCGATGGCGGCCGGACTCGACGACGCGGAGCAGGTGCTCGAAGACCTCGTCGACGTCTCGCTGCTCGAAGTCGACGGCGTGGATCCCTTGGGGCTCATGCGTTACCGGCTGCACGACCTGGTCCGCCTGTTCGCGCTGGAACGCGCCGTCGAGGAGGAACCGGCCACTGAGCGGGCCGCCACCGTCGAGCGGGTGCTCGGTGCCTGGATCTGGCTGGTCGAGCGGATCAACGTGACGCTGCCACCGGTCGTACCGTCGATCCAGGGCACTTCCCGGCTCGGCCGTCCCGTCGACGAGGAGATCGCCCGGCGCGTCGAGTCCCGGCCGTACGAGTGGTTCCGCGCCGAGGAGGAGGCGATGACCACCGCCGTCGAGCTGGCCGCGTCACTGGACCTGGTCGATATCGCGGTCGAGCTCGCGTCGGTCTTGTGCGGTACCGCTTTCGGCGGGCACAACCGGGTCCTCGACGATTCGCTCGGGTCCTGGCGGCGCGCCCACGACGCGGCGCTCACCGCGGCCCGCCGCACTGAAAACGCCCTTGGCGAGGCGACCCTGCTGGCGGGGCTGGGGCAGCTGTACTACGAGCACGACGACTTCCCCCGGTCCCGCACGCATCTGAGCCAGGCGCTGTCGATGTTCCGCGCCGCCGGTGACGTCCGGGGCGAGGCGGCCACCCTCGCCGCTCTCGGCGCCGCGTGCCGTGAGCAGGGCTATCTGCCCGAGGCGGTGCACTTCCTGGACCGGGCCGGGCGGATGTGGTCGGGGTTGGCCGATCCGGGGGCGATGGGCCACGTCCAGCGGCTGGCGGGCACGGTCCGGCTGGAAATGGGGGACTACCCGGGAACGTTGACCGCGTTGACCGAGGCGCGAACGTCCTTCGCGGCGGCGGGTTCGCGGCGCGGAGAGGGCCTGACACTGCGCAGCCTGTCCTTGTACCACCGCGCCCGCGGGGAGTGGACCGAAGCCGAGCGGTTCGCGCGTGAGGCGCTCGCGGTCTTCGAGGGATCCGAAGACCGGCTGCTGATCGCCTATTCCGAACGCGCACTGGCCAAGGCGTTGCTGCGCCGCGGGGATTCGGTCGAGGCGGGGCGCCTGGCGGACCACGCGCTGGAGGTCTGCCGGGAGCTCGGCGACGCCTTCGGCCACGCGTGCACCCTTCGCGTCGTCGGAGAGGTGCACCTCGCCGAAGGCCGGTTGTACCAAGCGAAAGACTGCCTCGAGGACTCGCTCCGGCGATGGACCGGGCTGCGCGCGGAACTGTTCCGGGCACGGACGTTGCGCACCCTCGCCGAAGTGCACGACGCGCTCGGCGACGGCCCGGTGGGGGAGCGGATGACAGCGGAAGCCTTGGAGACCTTCCGGACCTACGGCGCCCGCGAGTACGAGGAACTCTCCGCTGTAACGGGGTTACAGCGTTCCTGAAGGACCACCGTGGACAGTGGGGCCCATGTCTACGTTCGTGTCCTTGTCGGATCCCCGTATCGCAGCCATGTCCGTCCGGGAATGCGGCGAACCGTTGGTGGACCTGCGGGAAACCGATGCCATCCGGACCGACCCCAGGCTCGCCGATGACCAGGGCGCCTACGCGCACGTGCGGCTCAGCGTCGCGGACCGGCTCGTCGCGGCGCAGTGCCAGCTCCCGCGCGGGCTGCGCCTGCTCGTCGTCGAAGGGTTCCGGCCGCGAGAGGTCCAGGAGCGGTACTTCGCGGACAGCAAGGCCAGGATCGCGCGCGCCAACCCCGGCTGGCCGTCCGATCAGGTGGCCGCCGAAGCCGCCACCTACGTGGCGCCGCCCGAAGTCGCGCCGCATGTCGCCGGAGGAGCGGTCGACCTCACGCTGTGCACCGTCGACGGCGTCGAACTGCCGATGGGGACCGAGGTGAACGCGACGCCGCCGGAGTACGGGACGGAATGCTTCACCGCGTCCCCGCTGATCGGCCCCGAAGCGCGCGCCAACCGGCAAACACTCGCCGACGCGATGACCGCGACCGGATTCGTGAACTACCCGAGCGAGTGGTGGCACTGGTCCTACGGCGACCGGTACTGGGCGTACGTCACCGACGTGAAGCACGCCCGCTTCGGCCCGGCCGGTTTCCCGGGGTGAACATCGCGGTTCACTCCGGCACGTCCGCGGCTGCCGATATTTGCTATATTCGGAAAATGGTGAATATGAGCGGGGTGCTCCTCCGGGATGGCGGGGAGCTGCGCTACGGCGACCTCCCTGGGGAGCGGCGTCCTGTCGTCTTCACCCACGGCGCCGGAATGGACCACCGGATGTTCGACGCGCAGGCGCAGGCCCTGCACGAGGCAGGTCACCGGGTGATCAGCTGGGATCAACGCGGACACGGTGAATCGAAGCTCGCGCCGGGTGCCCGCTTCACCGCGACGGCCGCGCTCGACGACTTGCTCGACCTGCTCGATCATCTCCGGCTCGAGCAGCCGATCCTCATCGGACACTCGCTCGGCGGGAACCTCGCGCAGGCACTCGTCCGCCGCCTTCCCGGGCGCGCGTACGGCCTCGTCGTCGTGGGGTCCACCTGGAACGCGGGCCCGCTCGGCCGGGGGGAGAGGCTCCTGCTGAAGCTCGCGGCCCCGGCGCTGGCGTTGATTCCCGCCTCGCGGCTGCCGGGTGTCATGGCCCGCGCCTCGGCCGAGACACCGCGGGGGATCGCCGAATGCGAGGCGGTGTTCGCGAGGATGCCCAAACGTGTCTTCCTCGACGTCTGGCGAGCCACGGCGTCACTCGTCGGCCCGGAACCGGGGCACCGCTCGCCGGTTCCGCTCGGTCTCGTGCGCGGCGCCCGCGACCGGACCGGCAACATCGCGGTCGCGATGCCCCGCTGGGCGCTGGCCGAAGGCGTGGCCGAGCACGTCGTCCCCGGTGCCGGGCACGTGGTCACCCTGGACGCGCCGGAGGCGACGACGAAAGCCATCAGGGCCGTCATCGAGGGCTGGGACACGGAGTCCCCGGCATGACGGCCGCCGACGATCGCGCCGAGTTCGTCGCGGCCATGGGCGATTTCCTCGGGTCGTGGAACCTGCCCCGGACGACAGGCCGGGTCTACGGGCAGCTCCTGCTGAATTCCGGCCCCGTGTCACTGGACGCGCTCGGTGCGGCACTCCGTCTGAGCAAAGGAGCGGTGAGCGTGGCCGTCCGTGAGCTGGTCTCGTGGGGACTCGCCAGGTCCATCCCGCAACCGGGCAGCCGCCGCCTGCTCGTCGAGGCGGTGAGCGGGTTCGAGCAACTCCTCGCCGCCAGCCACGAACGGACCCGCGCCTTCATCCGCGTGCTGCGGAGCGGAGCACGATCCGCCGAGGGGGAGCCCGCCGAGGCCAGGCTGGAAGAGGTCGCCGAATTCTTCGAGTCCTATGTGGCCGCCGGAGACCGGATGCTGCGCCACCGGCGGCCGTGACCTGGGTGGCGGCGGGCGTGCCCGGATCTCCCGGCCTCGGGCGGCCTTTAGGCTGCATCGGTGCCTGAAGCTTCCGAACCCGACGAGCGCGTCCCGCCGAAACGCGTGCTCGGTCTCGCCGTGCCCGCGCTCGGCGTCCTCGCCGCCGAACCGCTGTACGTCCTGGTGGACACGGCCGTCGTCGGCCACCTCGGCGCGCTGCCGCTGGCCGGGCTCGCCGTCGGTGGTGTCGTGCTGTCGCAGGTTTCGAGCCAGCTGACGTTCCTCTCGTACGGCACCACGTCGCGGACGGCGCGGCTGCACGGCGCGGGCCGCCGGGGCGACGCGGTCCGTGAGGGTGTCCAGGCGACGTGGCTGGCGGTGATCGTCGGGCTGGTCGTGATCGTCGCCGGGCAGCTGCTGGCCGCGCCGATCGCCCGGGTTCTTTCCGGCGACGCCGCGATCACCGACGCCGCCGTCTCCTGGCTGCGGATCGCCCTGTTCGGGACGCCGTTCATCCTGATCACGATGGCGGGCAACGGCTGGATGCGCGGCGTCCAGGATTCCGCGAAACCGCTGCGCTACGTGCTGGCGGGCAACGGGATCTCCGCCGTGCTGTGCCCGGTGCTGGTGTACGGCGCGGACTGGGGGCTGGAAGGGTCGGCGATCGCGAACGTCGTCGCGCAGGTGATCTCGGCGTCGCTGTTCGTCGTGGCCCTGGTGCGGGAGCGGGTCCCGCTGCGCCCGGAGCCGAAGGTGATGCGCGCCCAGCTCGGCCTCGGCCGGGATCTGGTGCTGCGCAGCCTCGCCTTCCAGGCGTGTTTCGTCTCCGCCGCCGCGGTCGCCGCGCGGACGTCCACGGAGGCCGTCGGCGCGCACCAGGTCGTGTTGCAGCTGTGGACCTTCCTCGCGTTGGTGCTGGACTCGCTCGCGATCGCCGCGCAGTCGCTCGTGGGGGCCGCCCTCGGCGCCGGGGCGAGCAAACGCGCTCGCGGGTTGTCACGGCAGATCACCGGCTACGGGCTGGTGTTCGGCTGCTTCCTCGGCGTCGTTTTCGCGTCGGTGGCCGGGGTGCTGCCGCGGGTGTTCACTTCCGACGCGGCCGTGCTCGGCCAGATCCCGCACGCGTGGTGGTTCTTCGTCGCGCTGCAACCCATCGCCGGCGTGGTGTTCGCACTGGACGGTGTCCTGCTCGGCGCCGGCGACGCCGCCTTCCTGCGCAACGCGACCCTGCTGAGCGCGGCGCTCGGGTTCCTGCCGCTGATCTGGCTGTCGCTCGCGTTCGGCTGGGGGCTGGCCGGGATCTGGACCGGGCTCTCGCTGTTCATGCTGCTGCGGCTGGCGACCCTGCTGGTGCGATGGCGCTCGGGGCGGTGGGCCGTCGAGGGCGCCGTCCGCGTTTAGTCCTCTAGATGCGGTACTTGCGTGTGCAACTACCGCATTTAGAGGACGAAACGCGGGGGAGGGGGCGTGTGGCGAAAAGCACCCAGGTAACGGCTATGTTTCGCCGTTGCTTACGCGCTACAACTATATGAGGCGGCAGTGCGGGCGTCTCCACGCCCGAACCGTGCTCAAGGAGGAAACACTGTGACAGGCCGAGCCACCCGCCGGTCCTGGTTCATCTGGTTCGCAGCCGTCGCCGTCTACCTCCTCGCCGTCTTCCACCGCACCTCGTTCGGCGTCGCCGGGCTCCAGGCCGCCGACCGCTTCGGCGTCGGCGCGGCCGCGCTCGGCACGTTCACCGTCCTGCAGGTCGGCGTCTACGCCGCGATGCAGATCCCCACCGGCGTCCTCGTCGACCGCTACGGCCCGCGCCGCGTGCTGACCGCCGCCGTGTTCTTCCTCGGCCTCGGCCAGATCCTGCTCGCGGTCGCGGATTCGTACCCGCTCGGCCTGGCCGCCCGCGCGGTCGTCGGCTTCGGCGACGCGCTGACGTTCGTGAGCATCATGCGGCTGATCGCCGCGCATTTCCCCGGCCGTCAGTACGCCCTGCTCGCCGCGCTGACCGGGGCCATCGGTTACGTCGGCAACCTCGCCGCGACGGTCCCGCTCGGCCTGCTGCTCGACGGTCCCGGCTGGACCCCGACGTTCCTCGCCGTCGGCCTGATGACCGCGCTGTACGCCGCCGTCGTCGCCCTTCGCGTCAAGGACTCCCCGCCCGGCGAGCCGGCGCCCGTGCGCGAACGGGTGCACCCGAAGCTGCTGGGCCGCCAGGTCGCCGCCGCGTGGCGCACCCCGGGCACCCGGCTGGGGTTCTGGGTCCACTTCAGCACGATGTTCGCCCCCAACGTGCTGACCATGCTCTGGGGTGTCCCGTTCCTCGTGCAGGGGCAGGGATATCCGAAGGCCACCGCGAGTTCGCTGCTGATCGTGTTCGTGTTCGGCTCGATGCTCGGCGGGCCGCTGATCGGCGGGCTGATCGGACGGCGCCCGTCGCTGCGGATGCCGCTCGTCGGCGGGTACATCGGCGGCGCCGCGGTGATGTGGGCGATCCTGCTCGGCTGGGGCGGGACGATCCCGGTCGCGGTCCTGGTCCCCGTGTTCGCGTTCCTCTCCCTCGGCGGCCCGGCGTCGATGATCGGTTTCGCGCTGGCGCGGGATTACAACCCGCTCTCGCGCGTCGGCACCGCGACCGGCGTGGTGAACGTCGGTGGCTTCGTGGCCACGACGATCTCGGCCCTCGCGGTCGGCGTACTGCTGGAATGGACGGGTGGCACGTTCCGCCTGGCGCTGCTGTCGGTGATCGCGGTGCTCGCGTTCGGCACCTTCCGGATGCTCGTGTGGTGGCGGCGCACCCGTGCCGTGCTGTTCGAGGCCGAGGCCCGCGGCGAGGCGATCCCGGTGCAGATCCGGCGCCGCCGCTGGGACGCCGAGTCACCGCTGCCCGTCTCGTCCTGATGCCCGTGCGGCCGAAGGACGCTTTCCCCGCATGCGATGCGACGAAAGCGTCCTTGACCGCGTGAGACGCGGGGAAAGTCCCCTTCAGCCCCGCTCGGCCCCGAAAGATAGGGTTCGGCCCGTGTCGCGCCCCAATCAGGCTCCTGCCAAGAAACGTCCCGCCCCGCCGCCCGGTCTCGTCATCGTCGACAAACCGTCCGGGATGACCTCCCACGACGTCGTCGCCAGGGCGCGGCGCTTCATGGGCACCCGCAAGGTCGGGCACGCCGGCACCCTCGACCCGATGGCCACCGGCGTCCTCGTGCTCGGCATCGAACGCGCGACGAAACTCCTGGGCCACTTGGCGCTGGACCGCAAGACCTATCTCGCGACCCTTTCCTTGGGACTGTCCACCACGACCGACGACGCCGAGGGCGAGCCGATCGCCGAAGCCGCCCCGGAGGTCGTCGAGAAGATCACCGACGAGGCGATCGCCGCCGGGATCGCCGCGCTGACCGGCGACATCCAGCAGGTGCCGAGCGCGGTCAGCGCGGTCAAGATCGACGGCAAACGCGCGTACGCCCGGGTTCGCGCCGGCGAAGAGGTCGTCATCCCGCCCCGCCCGGTCACCGTGCACCGTTTCGATCTGCTCGCCACCCGCCGCGAGGCCGGCCGGATCGAACTCGACGCCGTCGTCGAGTGCTCGTCGGGGACCTACGTCCGGGCGCTGGCCCGCGATCTCGGGGCCGGGCTCGGCGCCGGCGGACATCTGCTCGCGTTGCGGCGCACCACGGTCGGCCCGTTCACCCTCGCCAAGGCCCGCACCCTCGACCAGCTCGAGGAAGCGCCGGAGCTGTCGCTGGACCTCGACGCCGCCGTCGCCGCCGCGTTCCCGCGCCGCGATCTGGACGTCCGCATGGCGCAGGCGGTCCGATATGGACAGAGGGTGCCCGCGGCCGGGATCGAGGGCACGTACGGGATGTTCGGACCGGACGGCCGGGTGCTCGCGCTCGCCGCGGACGAAGGCGAGCTGGCCCGGTCGGTGGTCGTGTTGCTGCCCGCCTAGGTCGTGTCCTGTGTGGCCGGTCGATGGGATTCGTGATCCAGGTGGTTCCTGGCGGTGCGGGCGGATCGGCCTCGTACCGGGTTGTACTCGGCCGCATCCGCCCGTGCCGCCAGGGACCGCCTGGGCGCGAAGCCCGCGAGCGTGCCGCACAGGACACGGCCTAGGGTGGTGTCGGAGCTGGGCCTGAGGAGACGGGGCTAGAAGTGCAGCGTTGGCGTGGTTTGGGTGACCTCCCCGGAAGCTGGGGACGGTGCGTGGTGACGATCGGCGTCTTCGACGGCGTGCACCGCGGTCATCAGGAGCTGATTTCGAGGACGGTCCGCGCCGCCGCCGAACGCGGCGTGCCGAGTGTGGTGCTGACCTTCGATCCGCATCCGTCGGAGGTGATCCGGCCGGGCAGTCATCCGGCGCAGCTGACCACGTTGCGCCGCAAGGCGGAACTGGTCGAGGGCCTGGGCGCGGACGTCTTCTGCGTGCTGCCGTTCACGCTGGAGCTGTCGCGGCTGACGGCGCACGAGTTCGTGCACGAGGTGCTGGTGGACAAGCTGCACGCGGCCGCGGTGATCGTGGGGGAGAACTTCACCTTCGGCGCGAAGGCGGCCGGCGACGTCGAACTCCTCCGCACGCTGGGAAAGCGGTTCGGTTTCGTGGCGCAGGGGGCGGAGCTGCAGGGGCTGCTCGCCCAGGAGCAGGCGGACAACGACATCACCTTCTCCTCGACCTACGTCCGCTCGTGCATCGACGCCGGAGACGTCGTCGCCGCGTCCGAAGCGCTCGGCAGGCCGCACCGGCTGGAGGGCATCGTCGTCCGCGGCGACGGCCGGGGCCACGATCTCGGGTATCCGACGGCGAACCTGTCGACGCCGCGGTTCGCCGCCGTGCCCGCCGACGGTGTCTACAGTGCCTGGTTCACCCGTTCGTCGGATTCCAGCCGACGGCTGCGCGCCGCCGTGTCGGTCGGCACCAACCCGACCTTCTCGGGGCGGGAACGTACCGTCGAGGCCTTCGTCCTCGACATCGACGAGGATTTCTACGGGCAGCACGTCGCCCTCGATTTCGTCACCAAGCTGCGGGATCAGGTCCGGTTCCCGACCTCGGAGGGGCTGGTGGCGCAGATCGACGAGGACGTCGCCCGCACCAGGGAACTGCTCGGCGAGCAGGACTGACGGTTCCGGCCGCGGCCGGACGACAATCGGCAAACACACCCGCTCACGTGCGTTCCGGTGGCAAGATGTCACGGACCGCGCATGGCGTTCGATGGGGTTAAGGGGAGCGGACCAGGTGGAGGACCACAAGATCGTCCAGCGGAACATCGCGCTGCAGAAGGAGTGGTACGGGGAGCCGCTCGGCGATCGCGTGCGGAGACTGGTCGTCGCCTTCGACATCTCCCAGGCCTTCCTCGCCGAGGTGCTCGGCATCAGCGCGCCCATGCTCAGCCAGGTGATGAGCGGGCGCCGCGCGAAGATCGGCAACCCGGTCGTCCTCGCCAAGATGATCATGCTGGAGCGCAAGGTGCTGGTCCCGGCGGTCGCCGCGGGGGACCGCAAGGCCATGCAGGAGGCGCTCGAGGACGTCCGCGACTCGCGGCCGACGGTAGGCAGGGACAGCATCCCGGTCGGCGCCGTCGCCGACGACCAGGGTGTGCTCGTGGCGCTGCGGGACATCGGCGAGGACGAAGACCTCACCGAAGCCGCGAAGCTGCTCGACGACGATTTCCCGTCCCTGGCGGATCTGCTGCGCCGGGCCGCGCGGAACGGTTCCTGACGCACGCGCCCATGACGCTCTTCAGCGCGGTGATCCCGCCGGAAGACGTCCTCGACCAGGTCGCCGCCGCCCTCGGCACCCCCGGAAAAGGCGATTTCCGCTGGTCACCGCGGGAGGACTGGCACGTCACCCTCGGGTTCTACGGCGCGGACGACCCGGCGGACCGAGGCGACTGGCTCGCCGCGCGGCTGGACGGCACGGGCCCGCTCGACCTCCGGCTGGAAAAGGCCGCGACATTCCCCGGGGTGCTGTGGTTGAGTGTGTCCGGAACCGGGCTCCACGAGCTGGCCCTGCGGGCCGGCGCGGAGAGTGAGGGAAGGCCGTACGTGGCCCACCTGACACTGGCCCGCTTCCCCCGCGACCGGCCGCACGCCGCGAGCGCGTGGGAGGAGCGGCTGGCCGGGTTCACCAGTGAGACTTGGACGGCGACCGAGGCCGTTCTGATGAGCAGTGACCGTGAGCGGGGCGTCTCGCGCTACCGGGTGATCCGGTCGTACGCGTTGAACCACGCCCGCGACTGAAGCCGCTGATCACGAGGCTGGTAACCTCGATGATTGGGTCCGGCTGCAGTCCGTGGCGGCCGTGACCGTCTCACCCGGCGTGAAGCATCGTCCGGGCCGCACGGCACAGAGTATCTAGGAGCACCACTGTGGCTTTGTCCACCGAAGAGAAGAAGTCGATCCTTGCCGAGTACGGCGTGCACGACTCGGACACCGGATCCCCGGAGGCCCAGGTCGCGCTGCTGACCAAGCGCATCGTCGGCCTCACCGAGCACCTCAAGGCTCACAAGCACGACCACCACTCCCGTCGCGGGCTTCTGCTGCTGGTCGGCCGCCGCCGCCGGCTGCTGAACTACGTGATGAAGGTGGACATCGAGCGTTACCGTGCGCTGATCCAGCGTCTCGGCCTGCGCCGATAGCTTGAACCCGAGGGGGAGTGACCACAGCGGTCGCTCCCCCTCGGTCCAAGTACCGATACACGCGGCGCGAGCGCGCACGAGGAACCGTCCGCCGGTCCTCGGTAGTGGCTTCCGGGCAACGGCCCGGGGGCTTCGATCGAAGACCGGCCTCACTCCTCGAGCGTCCGCAGGCGAAACAGGTCCCAGGGTGGGAGACTCGCGCCGTTACAGAGGATCAAAAGAGGAGATACACCTTATGACCGACTCCACCGGAGTCACCGTGCACGAAACCGAAGCCGTGATCGACAACGGCCGTTTCGGCACCCGCACCGTCCGCTTCGAGACCGGCCGCCTGGCCCGTCAGGCCGCCGGCGCCGTCGTCGCGTACCTCGACGAAGAGACCATGCTGCTCTCGGCGACCACCGCGTCGAAGCACCCGAAGGACCACTTCGACTTCTTCCCGCTGACCGTGGACGTCGAAGAGCGGATGTACGCCGCCGGACGCATCCCCGGCGCGTTCTTCCGCCGCGAGGGCCGCCCGTCGACCGACGCGATCCTGACCTGCCGCCTGATCGACCGGCCGCTGCGCCCGTCGTTCGCCGACGGTCTCCGCAACGAGATCCAGGTCGTCATCACCGTCCAGAGCCTCAACCCCGAAGACCCGTACGACGTGCTCGCGATCAACGCGGCTTCGGCCTCGACGCAGATCGCCGGCCTGCCGTTCTCGGGCCCGGTCGGCGGCGTCCGCGTCGCGCTGATCGAGGGCCAGTGGGTCGCGTTCCCGACCTGGAAGCAGCTCGAAGAGGCCACCTTCAACATGGTGGTCGCCGGCCGCATCGTGGGCGACGACGTCGCGATCATGATGGTCGAGGCCGAGGGCACCGAGCAGACGCTCGACCTGATCGCCGCCGGCGGCAAGGCGCCGGACGAGATCGCCGTCGCCGAGGGCCTCGAGGCCGCGAAGCCGTTCATCAAGGTGCTGTGCGAGGCCCAGCAGCAGCTGGCCGAGCTCGCCGCCAAGCCGACCGGCGAGTTCCCGGTCTTCCTCGCCTACGAGCAGGACGCGTACGACGCCGTCGCCGCCATCGCGACCGACGACCTCGCGAACGCCCTGACCATCGCGGGCAAGCAGGACCGCGACAACGCGACCGACCAGGTCAAGGCCGCGGTGCTGGAGAAGATCGGCCTCGGCGAGGGCGAAGCCTTCCAGGGCCGTGAGAAGGAGATCGGCGCGGCGTTCAAGGCCCTGTCGAAGAAGATCATGCGCAAGCGCGTCCTCACGGACAAGATCCGCATGGACGGCCGCGGGCTGACCGACATCCGCTCGCTCGCCGCCGAGGTCGCCGTGATCCCGCGGGCGCACGGTTCCGCGCTGTTCGAGCGCGGTGAGACCCAGATCCTGGGCGTCACCACGCTGAACATGCTCCGCATGGAGCAGCAGATCGACTCGCTCTCCCCGGAGACCACGAAGCGGTACCTGCACCACTACAACTTCCCGCCGTTCTCCACCGGCGAGACCGGCCGCGTCGGTTCGCCGAAGCGGCGCGAGATCGGCCACGGCATGCTCGCCGAGCGCGCCCTGGTCCCGGTCCTGCCGAAGCGGGACGAGTTCCCGTACGCGATCCGCCAGGTCTCCGAGGCGCTGGGCTCCAACGGCTCCACCTCGATGGGCTCGGTCTGCGCCTCGACCATGGGTCTGCTGAACGCGGGTGTCCCGCTGAAGGCGCCGGTCGCCGGCATCGCCATGGGCCTCATCTCCGACGAGGTCGACGGCGAGACCCGCTACGTCGCGCTGACCGACATCCTCGGCGCCGAAGACGCCATGGGCGACATGGACTTCAAGGTCGCCGGCACCAAGGACATCATCACCGCGCTGCAGCTCGACACGAAGCTCGACGGTATCCCGTCGGAGGTTCTCGCGGCCGCGCTGAAGCAGGCGAAGGACGCTCGTCTCACCATCCTGGAGGTCATCGCCGAGGCGATCGACGGCCCGGACGAGATGAGCCCGTTCGCCCCGCGCGTGACCAGCGTGAAGATCCCGGTGGACAAGATCGGCGAGGTCATCGGCCCGAAGGGCAAGATGATCAACTCGATCACCGAGGAGACCGGCGCCGACATCTCCATCGAGGACGACGGCACGATCTACGTGGGCGCGGCCGACGGCCCGTCGGCGGAGGCGGCGATCGACAAGATCAACGCCATCGCCAACCCGCAGCTGCCCAAGGTCGGCGAGCGCTTCCTCGGCACCGTGGTGAAGACGGCCGCGTTCGGCGCGTTCGTCTCGCTGCTGCCGGGCAAGGACGGCCTGGTGCACATCTCGAAACTGGGCAACGGCAAGCGGATCGCCAAGGTCGAGGACGTGGTCAACGTGGGCGACAAGCTCCGCGTCGAGATCGCCGACATCGACAACCGCGGCAAGATCAGCCTGATCGTGGTCAAGGAAGACGACGCCGCCGACGCCGAGGCCAAGCCCGCCGAGGGTGACAAGGCCGAGGCCCCGAAGGCCGACGCGTAGTAGTCCTGGCTGGACCGATGTGAAACGTCAGGAAAGGGTCGTTCAGGACATTTTTCGTCCTGAACGACCCTTTCCTGACATGTGAGTAAGGAATCCGTTGGCTCGTCAGGTTCCCGGGCACGAACAGCCCGTCGGCAGCACCCGCACGCTGGAGTCCACTTCGGACGGTGCGGTGGTCAAGCGCAGTGTGCTGGCCGGTGGCCTCCGGGTCATCACCGAGCACGTTCCCGCCTCCCGTTCGGCGACGGTCGGGTTGTGGGTCGGGGTCGGGTCGCGGGACGAGCCGTCGTCGGTCGAGGGTGCGGCGCACTATCTCGAACACCTGCTGTTCAAGGGCACCACGAACCGGGACGCCACCCAGATCGCCGAGGAGATCGACGCGGTCGGCGGCGAGTTCAACGCGTTCACCGCGAAGGAGCACACCTGCTACTACGCGCAGGTGCTCGACGAGGATCTGCCGCTGGCGATGGATCTCGTCACCGACGTCGTGTTCGAGGCGCTGTGCACGGACAAGGACGTCGAGACCGAGCGCAGTGTCGTGCTCGAAGAGATCTCGATGCGTGACGACGACCCCGAAGACCTGTTGCACGAGACGTTCGTCGGCGCGATCCTGGGCAGCCACGCGCTGGGCCGCCCGGTGCTCGGCAGCGAGAAGTCCATCGTCGAGATGTCCGCTTCGGCGTTGCGCGGGTTCTACCGGCGCCGCTATACCCTGCCGCGGATGGTGCTCGCGGTCGCCGGGAACGTCGAGCACGCCCAGGTGCTTCGCTTGGTGCGCAAGGCTTTGCGCACCAGGCTGACCGGGGCGGCGACGCCGGTGCCGCCGCGCGGCGGGCGGGCGCGGATCGCGATGGCGCCGAAGCTCGCCCTGCACACCGACGACACCGAGCAGGCCCACGTGATGCTCGGCCTGCGATCGCTGTCGCGGCACGACGACCGGCGGTTCGCGCAGTCGGTGCTCAACGCCGCGCTCGGCGGCGGGATGAGCTCACGCCTGTTCCAGGAGGTCCGGGAGAAGCGCGGGCTGGCGTACCAGGTGTACTCGTCCGTCGCGAGCTACGCCGACACCGGGCACATGGCCGTGTACGCGGGCTGCCAGCCGGAAAAGCTCGGCGAGGTCGCCGGGGTGATCCGCGAGGTGCTCGAACTCGTCGGCAAGGACGGGCTGAGCGAAGCCGAGGTCGCGCGCGCGAAGGGGCAGTTGCGGGGCGGGCTCGTGCTCGGCCTCGAAGACACTTCTTCGCGCATGTCGCGGATCGGCAAGAACGAACTCAACTACGGCCGCTATCTCGGCGTCGACGACACGGTGGCGCGGATCGACGCCGTCACCACCGAAGAGGTCTGTGCGCTCGCTCGCACTCTGCTCGCCCGCCCTGGTGGCGTCTCGGCGGCGGCGGTGGTCGGGCCGTACGCTCACGCCGACGACCTTCCGGACGATCTGCACGAGGTGATCGCATCATGACCGCTGGAATTCGCGTCGGTGTGCTGGGCGCACGCGGCCGGATGGGCCAGGAAGTGGTGAACGCCGTCAATGGCGCCGACGACATGGAGCTCGTCGCCGCGCTCGACGCCGGTGACGACTTCTCGGCGCTCAAGCAGGCTCAGGTCGTCGTCGACTTCACCCATCCCGACGCGGTGATGGACAACCTGGAGTTCCTGACCGGCAACGGGATCCACGCGGTGGTCGGCACCACCGGGTTCAGCGGGGAGCGGCTGGAGAAGCTGCGTTCGTGGCTCGCGGCAGACCCGTCGCTCGGCGTGCTGATCGCGCCGAACTTCGCGCTCGGCGCGGTGCTCGCGATGCGGTTCGCCCAGCAGGCGGCGCGGTTCTACAACTCGGCCGAGGTCATCGAGCTGCACCACAACCGCAAGGCCGACGCGCCCTCCGGCACGGCCGCGCACACCGCGCGGCTGATCGGCGAAGCCCGCGCGGAAGCCGGTCTCGCTCCCGGTGAAGACGCGACGACGTCCGAAGTGGACGGTGCCCGCGGCGCGCTCGTCGACGACGTCCGCGTGCACTCGGTCCGGCTGCCCGGGCTGGTGGCGCACGAGGAGATCCTGTTCGGTGGCGAGGGGGAGACCCTGACCATCCGGCACGACTCACTGCACCGCACGTCGTTCATGCCGGGGGTGCTGCTCGGCGTGCGTTCGGTGCTCACGCGGCCCGGCCTCACGGTCGGTCTCGAGAACATCCTCGACCTGTGAGGGCCCGCAATTTCGCGCTGGTGATGACGGCGGCGCTCGCCGTCTACGTCGTCCTGCTGGCGGGCCGGGGCATCGCGCTGCTGCGCACCGGCGAGACGGTGCCGGTGGTCTTCGGTGTCGGGGTACTGCTGCTGCCGGTGCTCGGGATCTGGATCATCGTGACCACCTGGCGTTCCGGCGTCCAGATCCAGCGGCTTTCCCGGCGTTTGGACGAAGAGGGCGGCCTGCCCGACGTCTCCGATCTGCCCCGCAGGCCCTCGGGCCGGGTGGATCGCGACGCCGCGGACGCCTGGTTCGAGGAGCGCCGCGCCGAGGTCGAGGCGGATCAGGAGAACTGGCGCGTCTGGTACCGGCTGGCGTATGCGTACGAGATCGCCGGCGACCGGAAACGGGCCCGCGCCACGATGCGTCGCGCCGTCGAACTCGAAGCCGCCTCCCGCGCTTAGCCCTCTGAACGCGGGCGCTAGCAGACGCAACTGGGTGTCAGATTGCGGACGACGTCGGCGGGTCGGCCGGCCGTTCACCCGGATGCGGATGGTAGTAGGCACTCTTTGCGACTGAAGTTGTCTACGGGATTCCTGCGTTCAATTCAGTTGCGGACGGTAGTTCGTCGACAACCAGCGCGGCGGTATGTCGCGCTGCTTTCGGCTCGGAAGATCTAACCCGGGTGGGTTGTCTAACGAGGGGCCGTCGATGGTGTCAACCGGTAAGCATCCGGAAAACTGTTCGAGCGCGACAGGGCACGTCTGCAAATGTGGCAATTGCGGCGGTTCCCAACACGGCTGGGGAGGTTGGGACAAACTCGCTCGGGAACCGGAGCAAACGCGGATCGCTAAGCGTGGCTCGATTCTCGAGAAGTTGGCCGAGTGGTGCTCTCCCAAGCGCAAGAGGGTGAGGAACCAGCCAGCTCGGGAAGCGACCATGGATCTGATGCGGCTTGACGCGGCCGACTGGCTGGCGCGCAGTGCTGCAGGAGCGGCGCACACACCGCTTCCGCCCCAGCGCCAGGGACCCGAACTCGTACCAGGGGGCAGCCCTGAAGATCGGAAGCCTGACGCTGAGACAAGCGACAACGCCGAAACTTTCGGCGTGATGAGCGTGTCGGATTCCGAAACTCATGCCGCATCGGCTGCTCTCGGGGATCCCCTCATTCGACCGGATGTCGTGGATCAAGTGAACGTCATTGCGAAGGCGATGACAGAAGACATCTGGAAGGAGATTGTCGAAAGTCTTCCTGGGAGTCCCGACGAAGTCAGAGTGATCCGCTTGCAGTTGGCTGATCACGGCTGGTGTGACCTGCTCATCGGTTTCGTGCTGGTCTTGGAGAAGTTCGGCAAGGCTGTCGACACGATCCCTGACAAGGCCAAGGAGCTCATAGTCGAGGCGATCTGTCGGTCCAGCAAACAGGGGAAGCGGCCACAACTCACCAAAGCCGTCGTGGGGATGATCGTGGACAAGGCATGGGGAGCCTTCAAGACCGCAGCGGTCGCACAGGTGCCGCTCTTCGGCCTTCTCACCAGCGAGGAACTGCTGCGGAACCTCCGCATGCTTGCGGTATTCATCTGTCCGGCACCGGAAAAGCACGAGGAAGTGCGGAACCATGCCGTGGACCCCTTGGTCAAGGACGCATGCGGCTACGTGTCGGCTGAGACCAAGGAGTGGCTGGGGAAGCAGTTCGATCAGTGGATCGAGAGCGCTGAACGGCAGACCGAACGCGACGGCGCGAGTGAGCCAGGCCGTACCACCGAACCGCCGGTCGCTCGCCCATCACCCAACTTCCCGGCTCAGTAGTGGAACCAGCCCGCGAACAGGGCGGGGGAGGCGGCCAGCAGGCTGAACCGCAGCCAGCGACCCACGAAACCGGTGGCCAGGAAGGTCGCCAGCGGCATCCGCACCAGGCCCGCGAGCACACTCGTCGCCATGTACGGCGGCAGCCCGACGACCGAGCTCACCCCGTACGTGCCCGCCATCCAGTGCGGATGCCGATGGCACCGTTCACGCAGGGCGTCGAGCCGGGCGCGCATCTTCTTGGTGCGCGCCCGCCACCGTTCCCGGCGCGGGGTGGGCGGCCGCTCGCGGTGCAGGCGGTCGTGCAGCGGCTTCGGCAGCTTGATCGTGCCCTTCGCGGCGAGGTAGTAGAGCGTCTTGCCGCCCACCTGACCGGCCGCGACGATGGCGCCGAGCAGCAGCCACGGCAGCGTCGGCTGGCTCGCGCAGAGGCCGATGAGGAACATCTCGATGCTGACCACGGGGAGGATCGCGGAACCGAAGGCGACGCCGAACGACAGGAGCAACCAGCCCGCCATCGTTGCCTCCCCGTTATCTTCGTTCTCTCCAAGCTATCAGCTGAAAACCAGGACGCACTGGGGCCAGCCCCCGTTCCCGGCTTCCGGGCCGCACCAGAAGATCACCTGTTCGTCGGCTCGCGGCCACCTGCCGCTGCCATGCTGGAGCCGTGGCCGACGTGCACGACGCGGTCCGCGGCAAGGGTTTCGCGGATCGCTTCGCCGACTTCTGCGCGGCCGTGGTGCGGCGCCTCCCCGTCGGGCTTTCCCGGCTGGTGGCGCCGAGTTTCCTCGGTTTCGCGCTCATCAACGGGTTCACCTTCGGGGTCGACCTGATCCTGCTGACCCTGCTTCGCGGCTGGCTCGGCCTGCCGGTGTGGCTGGCGATCACGCTCGCCTACGCGACGGCGTTCGGGCTGAGCTTCGTGCTGAACCGCAGCATGAACTTCCGCTCGCACGCGCCCGTCGGCAGGCAGGCGGTGCTGTACGTCGTCGCGATCGTCATCAACTACGTGGCGTTCCTGCTCGGCGTCGGCGCGGGTCTGGCCGCGCTGGGGGTCGACTACCGCATCTCCCGGCTCATCGCCGGGGCGTGTGAAGGCGTCTTCATGTACTCGGTGATGCGCTGGGTCGTGTTCGCGAAGTCAGGGAGTGAGCTCGAGGTCGAGGCCGCCGGTGAGGCGGACTTCGCGCACGTTCGTGCTCCCGGTGTCGAGGATGCGGACGGTCCCGTCGGGGGACCAGCCCGCGCGGCGGAAGAAGCCCAGTGACGCGTGATCGGTCTGGGCGACCCAGCTGATCCCGCGCGTGGCGCCGTCCCCGCGCAACCAGGCCGACGCGTTCGCCAGCAGGCGCCCCGCGTGCCCGCGCCGTCCCCAACGCGGCTCGACCAGCAGCGAGGCGATGAGCGCGGTCGTCGAAGCGTCGTCGGGCAGTGAACCGTCGGCGGTGGCGACCTCGCTCACCGGAGCGCGGCCGGCGACGCAGAAACCGACGGTGAACTCGCCTTCGGTGGCGAGGAAGACGCGCGTGCCCGGGTACTCGATCGTCTCGGCCCAGGTCTTTTCGAGTTCCTCGATGTCGAGCCCGGCGACAGCCGCTTCGCCGAGCAGCTCCGTGTAGGCGCTTCGCCAGGTATCGCGCTGGATGCGGGCGATCTCGGCTGCGTCGGACACGACTGCTGGGCGGACTTCGGCGGCGGCCATGGTGCGCAGATTAGCCGCACCGCCGAAAACTGTCGGTGGTGGATGGCACCATGCGGCGATGAGCACTACGACCATCAGCGGGCCGGTCGCGCGCCGGATCGCCCTGGCCGCACAAGGGTTCGCCGACGCGCGTCCCGGTGGAGCGGTGACGAGGAGGCATCTGCAACGCGTGCTGTCGCGGATCCAGCTGCTGCAACTGGATTCGGTGAACGTCGCGGTCCGCGCGCACTACATGCCGTTGTTCTCCCGGCTCGGCGCGTACGAGCCCACGCTGGTGGACGACGCGGCCTGGTCCCATTCCACGCGCAAACCCCGGATGCTGGTCGAAACCTGGGCGCACGAGGCGAGTCTGCTGCCGGTGGCGGACTGGCCGCTGTTGCGGTCCGGGGCGAAGCGGATGGGCTGGTGGACGAACTACGCGCGGGTGCTGGAGCAGACGCCTCAGCTGGTGGACGACATCCTGACCGTGATCAAGGAACAGGGCCCGATCGGCGCGGGCGGCATCGAGCGCGCACTGGTGGGCGAGTCGGGTGGGGCCAAGCCGGGCTCGTGGTGGGAGCGGTCGGAGGTCAAGAAGGCCTGCGAGTGGCTCTTCGGCATGGGGCAGCTGACCACCGGCACGCGCCGGTCGTTCGAGCGGCTGTACGACCTGACCGAACGCGTCGTCCCGCCGGAGATCCTGTCGCGGACCGTGAGCCCGGAGGAAGGCGCCCGCGAACTGATCACCCGCGCGGCCGTCGCGCTGGGCATCGGCACCGAACCGGATCTGCGGGACTACTACCGGCTGGGCCCGGACGTCAGCAAGCGGGCGGTGGCGGAACTGGTCGACGCGGGGGTGCTGGAGCCGGTGATCGTGGACGGCTGGCCCGCCCCGGCGTACCGCCACGTCGCGGCGAAGGCGCCGAGGTCGGTCACCGGCCGGGCGCTGCTGTCGCCCTTCGACCCGCTGATCTGGGAACGTGCCCGCACCGAGCGCATCTTCGACTTCTTCTACCGCATCGAGATCTACGTGCCCGAGCCGAAGCGGATCTACGGGTACTACGTGTTCCCGTTCCTGCTCGACGGCGAACTCGTCGGCCGGGTCGACCTCAAGGCCGACCGTGCCGCCGGGGTGCTTCGTGTCCAGGGCGCCTTCGCCGAGCCTGGGGTGGATGTCGCGCGGGTCGCCAGTGAGCTGGCGGGCGAGCTGCGGCTGATGGCGGAATGGCAGGGGCTGGACGGGGTCGCGGTGGGGGAGCGGGGCGATCTCGCTCCGGTGCTCACACGCCTCGTGCACTGAAGATGACCGCAGTCTGGGGCTTGGCTGCCGCTGGAATCCACGGAGGTAGCGCCCGCCCCTCCGCCGAGGTTGCGAAAGCCACTTTCGCAACCTTCAACGTTGCGAAAGTGGCTTTCGCAACACGCCGCCCGCGAGTCACGCCTCGGCGGCGGCCGGTCAGGGCGGGCGGGACATCCACCTGAAATGAGCAAGGGACCTTTGCTCCCACCCCCGTGGAAAAGTGCGAGCAAAGGTCCCTCGATCCCCCTGCGGCCCGCGGCTCAGCCGGCCGCGCTGGTCACCACCGCGACGCCCGTGCCGGTGCGCGCCCGCACCTTCAGCGAGACCTCCGAAGGCGCGCTGTCCGCGACCTCCAGTTCGCTCGACACCGAACCGGTCGTCGACGAAAGGTCGATCTCCGCCTGGACACCGCCGCGGATCGCGACCCGGACCTCACCCGATCCGGTGGTCAGCTCCAGCGTCCCGGAAGCGGCGTCCGCCACCGAGAGGGAGCCGCTGCCGGTGCGCGCCAGGACCTCGCCCGCGACTTCGCCGAGCCAGACGTCACCCGTGCCGGTCGCGACCGTGGCCGAACCGTTCACCGATGCCGCCTCGACCGAGCCGCTGCCGGTGCGCAGTTGCAGGCCCGACAGGGTCGGCCCGAGCTTGATGTCGCCGGTGCCGGTGCGGACGATCGCCGAACCGTTGGCTCGTTCGAGCGCGATCTTGCCGGCGCCGGTCATGAGGTCGGCCCGTCCGGCGGAGCCGGTGACCGTCACGTCGGCCGCCCCGGCCCGCACCTCCAGATGCGAACCGGCGGGCGCCCGGACGGTCACGGCCAGCGGGACGTTCTTCAGCTGCCAGGCCTTCGGCGCCTGGACGACCAGCCGGTTGCCGACCTTCTCGATCCGCGTCTGCGCCACGGCGTCGCCCACGGAGCCCGCCGATCCCACCGGTGAACCGCCGAGCTGGTCGCCGAAACGTTCCCCGACCCAGCTGAGCAGGCTCGTCATGCCGTCCACCCACGGCTGCTGTTCGCCGCCGTCCCGGCGGACCTCGGTGTGGACCCCGTTCTCGTCGGTCAGTTCGATGGTGACCCGGCCGATGGCCACGCTCACGTCGACCTCGATCGGGCCCTCGGCCTCGAAGTCCTCGACGCGCACGGTCTCTTCACCGGCGGGAATGCTCTCCTCGGTCATGTCCGTCCCCCTCAGCCCTGGACCCAGCCGTGCAGGTGCGAACCGGCACCACCGCCCGGCTTCTGCTTGTGCTGCCAGTGCTCGCTCCCGCTCTTGCCCAGCGCGCCCTGGACGGCCTGCGAGACGAACGTGTTCAGCGAAACGCCCTGCGAGGCGGCCGCGGCTTCGGCCTGGCCCTTGACCTGCTCGAACAGGCGCAAGGTGATGCGGGTGATGTCGCCCGTGTCCACCTTGGGCGCGCGCGGGGTCTCCCGCGGCGCCTCGGAGCGGGGCGCGGACTGCTCGGCGCCCTCGCCCGTGACGACGACGCGCACGTCGCGGCCGTCGAGCCGGACGTCGACGACGTGCCCCGGCAGCGCCGAAGTCACTTCGGCGGCCAGGTCGGCGAGGGCGTTCATGATGGTCAGCCGGGCGGCCGGCTCCAGCGCCGACGACAGCAGCGCGGCAGCGCGCCGCGTCTGCTCGTCGCCGGCCGAAGCCGTGTTCGCGAGGTCCTCGCGAAGGCTTGTGATGTACGGCGTCAGATCCATGACACCACTATGACGTCACGAGTGACGTCAGTCAAGGAGCCTCTGACGTCACCGTGATGTCGCCCCTGCGTCAAAGAGGGCGGCGGTTACGCTGCCCGGAGTCGTGGAGCAGGGGTCGTAAAGGAGTGCGAACGTGGCCGAGACCGTGTCACCCAAGGTTCAACTGATCGCGAAGACGGAGTTCTTCCCGCCGTCCGACGTACCGTGGTCGACCGATGCCGACGGTGGTGAGGCGCTGGCCGAGTTCGCGGGCCGGGCCTGCTACCAGTCCTGGAAGAAGCCGAACCCGAAGACGGCCACCAACGCCGGCTACCTCGAGCACATCATCGACGTCGGCCACCTTTCGGTGCTGGAGCACGGCTCCGTCAGCTTCTACATCACCGGCATCTCCCGGTCGCTGACGCACGAGCTGATCCGTCACCGTCACTTCTCCTACTCGCAGCTCTCGCAGCGCTACGTGCCGGAGCGCGACGCCGCGTTCGTCGAGCCCGACGTCATCGCGCAGGACCCGGAGCTGCACGCCAAGTTCCTCGCCGCCTCGCAGGCCGCGGTCGACGCCTACACGGAGCTGCTCGCCGGGCTGGAGGAGAAGTTCGCCGACGTGCCGAGCGCGACCCTGCGCCGCAAGCAGGCCCGCCAGGCCGCCCGCGCCGTGCTGCCGAACGCGACCGAGACCCGCATCGTGGTCACCGGCAACTACCGCGCCTGGCGGCACTTCATCGCGATGCGCGCCACCGAGCACGCCGACGTCGAGATCCGCGCCCTGGCCATCGAGTGCCTGCGCGAGCTGCAGAAGGCTTCGAGCAACGTGTTCGCGGACTTCACCATCTCCGCGCTGCCCGACGGCACCGAGGTCGCGTCCAGCCCGAAGGTCCTCGAGGGCTGATGCGCCGCCTCGCGATCGACGTCCGGCCCGGGGAGTACGCGGTCGCCCGCCTCGCCCCGGACACGCCGGTCCCGGCGAACCTGCTCGACCCCGGCGAGCCCGTGCTGATCTCGATCACGCGCACCCCGGAGGAACTGTCGGTGATCTGCCCGGCCGGTCTCGCGCCGGCCGGGGCCACCGTCGAGGACGGCTGGCGGCTGCTGTCGGTGCGCGGGCCGCTGGCCTTCACGCTGACCGGCATCATCGCGGCGCTGTCCAGCGAGCTGGCCGCCGCCGGGGTGGCGCTGTTCTCGATGTCCACGTTCGACACCGACCACGTGCTGGTCCGGGCGCCGGAGCTGGAGCGCGCGGTGAAGGCGCTGCGCGAAGCCGGGCACGAGGTCACGGTCTGATCCACCAGCCGGGCGAAGGAACCTTTCGGAGCGCGAACGGGTCCGAGTTAGCATCCTGCGCGAACCGAAGGAGCACCGAACCTTGACCGACGAACAGACCCGTCCGTACGGGCCGCCCCAGCAGACGCAGCAGGCCCCCGGCGCGCGGATCGTCGCCGGCCGATACGCCCTGCTGGGCGAGCTCGGCCGCGGCGGGATGGGCATCGTCTGGCGCGCGCAGGACCAGGTGATCGGCCGTCAGGTCGCGATCAAGGAGCTGAAGTTCCCGAACGCGCCCGAGGACGCCTCGGTGCTGTCCGAGCGGATGCTGCGCGAGGTCCGCTCGGGCGGTCGCCTCAACGACCCGGCCGTCGTGACGGTGTACGACGTCGTCACCGAGAACGGCGCCACCTACATTGTGATGGAGCTGGTCGAGGCTCCGACGCTGGCCGACCTGGTGCGCGACCACGGGCCGCTGCCCGCCCAGCAGGTCGCGCTGGTGGGGGAGCGGGTGCTGTCCGCGCTGCGGGCCGCGCACGCCGCCGGGATCGTGCACCGCGACGTCAAACCCGCGAACATCATGGTCGCGCCGGACGGCCGGGTGAAGCTCACCGACTTCGGCATCGCGCACGCCGCCGACGACCCGCGCCTGACCACCAGCGGCATGATCGTGGGCTCGCCCGCGTTCATGGCGCCGGAACGGGTCGAGGGCCGCGACGCGATGCCCGAATCCGACCTCTGGTCGCTGGGCACGACGCTGTTCTTCGCCGCGGAAGGCATCGTCGCGTTCGAACGGTCGACCACCGCCGCGACGCTGCACGCGATCATGACCGAGGCGCCCTACCTGACCAGGGTCCAGGGCCCGCTGGCCGCCGCGATCCTCGGCCTGCTGGTCACCAAACCCGAGGCGCGGATGTCGTACGACCAGGTGCGCAGCCTGCTCGCGGCCGCGCAGGGCGTGCAGGCCCAGCCGACGCCGCCCTCGGGCGGAACGGCGATGATGCCGCAGCACGGTCCGCCGATGACGCGGCTCGCCCCGGCCCCGGCGGCGAAGCGCAACCTGCGACCGCTGTGGCTGAGCCTGGCCGCGGTCGCCGTGATCGGCGCGCTGGTCGGCGGGATCTTCCTCGGCCGCTGGATGGCCGCGCCCGCGGGGAACTCGCAGGCCCAGGCGACCTTGACCTACGGCATCAACGGCCAGGTCAAGCTCGGTTCGTCCGGGGACTGCTACAACGTGCCGCTCAGAGAGGGCATCAACCTGAACGACGGGGTCAGCTGCGACAAGGACCACCTGCTGGAGATCTTCTCCAAACGGGCCCTGCTCGAAGTCGAGTCCCCCAGCGACGACGACGCGAAGATCGCCGAATATCCGGGCGCGGAGACGGTCAACAGGATCGCCGAGGCGACCTGCGCGGCGACCTTCAACTCGAACGTCGTGCCCGCGGCGCAGCGCGCGACCCTGACCTGGCGGGCGCTCGTCCCGACCGAGGCGGAGTGGAAGCGCCCGCCCAACGAGGACGTCCGTGACTACTCGCGCGGGTACTACTGCCTTCTCGCCAAGACCGACGGCAGCCAGATCCCGTCCCAGATCACCACCAAGGTCAAATAGCTCACAGAGAGTTTGCGCCGAGTTCGCCTTCGTCGCGGAAAATCTCCCGCATTCGGCGGGAACGACCACGTCGGCAAGGGGTTCGGCGCTCGCAGGAGGTACCTTCACAGCATGTCCACTCCACCCACCGCAGCGCCGGGAAGACCGTTCGGGCGCGTGCTCACCGCGATGGCCACCCCCTTCGACGCCGACGGCGCGCTGGACCTGAAGCGGGCGCAGGAGCTGGCCGAACACCTCGTGGAACTGGGCAACGACGGTCTCGTCGTGAACGGCACGACCGGGGAGAGCCCCACCACGACCGACGCCGAGAAGGCCGAGCTGGTCCGTGCCGTCGTCGAAGCCGTCGGTGACCGCGCGACGATCGTCGCCGGGGCGGGCACGAACAACACCGCGCACAGCATCGAGCAGGCGAAGCAGGCCGAAGCGGCGGGCGCGCACGGCGTCCTCGTCGTCACGCCGTACTACTCGCGGCCCAGCCAGGCCGGGCTCTACGCGCACTTCACCACGGTCGCCGACGCCACCGAGCTGCCGGTGATGCTCTACGACATCCCGCCGCGCTCGATCGTCCCCATCGAGGTCGACACGCTGCTGCGGCTGGCCGAGCATCCGCGCATCCTCGCGGTCAAGGACGCCAAGGGCGACCTGATCGCCGGCTCCGAGGTCATCGCGAACACCCAGCTCGCCTACTACTCCGGTGACGACGGCCTCAACCTGCCGTGGGTCTCGGTCGGCGGCACCGGCGTGGTCAGCGTGATCGGGCACGTCGTGGCCGGCCGGATCCGCGGCATGATGGACGCCTACGAGTCCGGCGACACCTCCACCGCGCGCACCAACCACCGCGGCATGCTGCCGGTCCTGCGGGCGATGTCCCGGGTCGGCGGGGTCGCGTTCTCGAAGGCGGCCCTGCGGCTGCGCGGATTCGACATCGGTGACCCGCGGCTGCCCATCGTGGCCGCGAACGACGAGCAGCTCCAGGCGATTTCCGCGGATCTCGCCCAGGGTGGCGTGCCGCTCGGGGAAAGCGCCGCCAGTGACTGGCATGGTGCACGAGTGGCACAAGCAGATTCAGCGGCGGCCTACACGGCGCCGACCTCACATACCAGCGTAGGGACCATGCCTCGGTGAGTTCATTGCCAACCGGACCCGGACCGACCACCCCGCCGCCCGCGCTGCCCGAAGGCGCCTTGCGCGTGGTCGCGCTCGGCGGGATCGGCGAAGTCGGCCGCAACATGACCGTCTTCGAATTCGACGGCCGTCTGCTGATCGTCGACTGCGGGGTCCTCTTCCCCGAAGACGACCAGCCCGGCGTCGACCTGATCCTGCCCGACTTCCGCGCGATCGAAGACCGCCTCGAGGACATCGACGGCCTCGTCCTCACCCACGGGCACGAGGACCACATCGGCGCCGTCCCGTTCCTGCTGCGGCTGGTGCCGGATCTGAAGATCTACGGCTCCCGGTTCACGAACGCGCTGCTCGCGGCGAAGGCCAAGGAGCACCGCCAGCGGCCGAACCTGATCGAGGTCCGCGAGGGCGAGCGACGCAAGGTCGGCGAGTTCGACCTGGAGTTCTTCGCCGTCAACCACTCGATCCCGGACGCGCTCGCGGTCGCGATCCGCACGCCCGCGGGGGTCGTGCTGCACACCGGCGACATCAAGCTCGACCAGCTCCCGCTCGACGGCAGGCTGACCGACCTCGCCGGGTTCTCCCGGCTCGGCGACGAGGGCGTGGACCTGTTCTGCGTCGACTCGACCAACGCCGAGGTGCCCGGTTTCGTCATGCCGGAACGCGACATCGGCCCGGTGCTCGACGACGTCGTCCGCAAGGTCGGCCAACGGGTCATCGTCGCCTGTTTCGCGAGCCACGTGCACCGCGTCCAGCAGGTGCTCGACGCCGCCGTCCGGCACGGCCGCCGGGTCGCCTTCGTCGGCCGGTCGATGGTCCGGAACATGGGCATCGCGGCCGACCTCGGGCTGCTGAACGTGCCCGACGGCCTGCTGGTCAACCTCGACCAGGCGGGCGACCTGCCCGAGAGCAAGGTGCTGTTCGTGTCGACCGGTTCGCAGGGCGAGCCGCTGTCGGCGCTGTCGCGGATGGCGCGCGGCGAGCACCGGCAGATCTCCATCCGCGCCGGTGACACCGTCGTGCTGGCCAGCTCGATGATCCCGGGCAACGAGACCGCGGTCTTCGGCGTCGTCAACGGCCTCACGCGGCTCGGCGCGAACGTCGTGCACCAGGGCAACGCCAAGGTGCACGTGTCCGGGCACGCGTCGGCGGGCGAGCTGCTGTACCTGTACAACGCGGTGCGCCCCAGCAACGTCATGCCGGTGCACGGCGAGTGGAAACACCTGCGTGCCAACGGCGAGCTGGCCGTGCGCACCGGTGTCGCGCCGGAGAACGTGGTGATCGCCGAGGACGGCGTCGTGGTCGACCTCGTCGACGGCAAGGCCACGCGGACCGGCCGGGTCGAGGTCGGGCACGTGTACGTCGACGGCCTCTCGGTCGGCGACGTCGGCGAGTCGACGTTGTCGGACAGGCTCGTGCTCGGCGAAGGCGGTTTCATCGCCATCACCGTCGCCGTCGACACCAGCACCGGCCGCGCGGTGACCCGCCCGACGGTGTCCGGACGCGGGTTCTCCGACGACCCGAAGGCGCTCGACGCCGTGCTCCCGATGGTGGAGATGGAACTCGCCAGGACCGAGGCCGAGGGCATCACCGACACGCACCGCATCGCGCAGGCCGTGCGCCGCGTCGTCGGCCGCTGGGTCGCCGACACCTACCGGCGCCGCCCGATGATCGTGCCGACGGTCATCCCCGTCTAACCCCGAACGCGCGTGAAGGCCCCCTTCACTCGGCTCAGCCGAGGGAAGGGGGCCTTCACGCGCGAGTGGCGGCCGCGAGCAGCAGCGCGAAGGCGACCGTGAGCGCCTGGCCGACGAGGGCGTTGCGGGCTTTGCGCTGTTCCGCACGAGTGGGCCGGTTCATCACGAATTCCCCCGGTTTCGAGTGCTTTCCTTACCGGGCAAGTGTTCCGCGCCCCGCGCCGGGGCACCTCCCGCCGCGGTGGGGTCTTTCTCCGCCGAAAGTCGCAGCCTTCCCCTAGGGGTGCGGTCGGCGTACCCTCGGACGCTCCTCGAGCCCCCTGCCGGGAGAGTTCATGGGACGCCACGCCACCACCCGGACCCGAAGACGGATCCTGCTCCCTGTGCTGGCGATCGCGCTGGCGGCCGTGCTCGGCGCGGCCACCTGGGTCGCCGTGGCCATGGCGCGGTCCGAACCCGCCTGCGAGCCCGTGCCGGTGGCCGTCGCCGCGTCGCCCGACATCGCCCCCGCGGTCACCGAAGCCGCCCTCGCCCTCGGCCTCGCCTGTGTCGCCTTCGATGTCCAGGCCAGGGAATCCCACCAGGTCGCGGCCGAGCTGTCCGGGACGGCGGCCCGGCCCCAGGCTTGGATCCCGTCCTCGACGCTGTTCCTGAGGAAGGCCGCCGGTGTTCCCCTCTCCGGGCCGTCGATCGCCAGTTCGCCGGTGGTGCTCGCGGTCGCGGAGCCGGTCGCGCGGGCACTCGGCTGGCCCAGCAGGTCACTGACCTGGCCGGAAGTGCTCGGCCACGCCGGAACCGTCGCCGGGTTGCCGGATCCGGGACGCGATCCCGCCGGGATTTCCGCGCTGCTGGCACTCCGCGAGATCACGAAGGACGCCTCGGATCCGGCCGCCGCGTACGTGGCTTCGCTGCGGAAGTTCGCGGCCACCACCTCCGGCGCGACGGTGTTCCCCGCGGCGGAGAACGCGGTGCTGCGGCACAACTCCGGGCTACTCGAAGGCGAGACCGCTTCGGTGGCCGTGTACTCGCCCGCCGCTCCCGCGCTCGACTACCCGTTCGTCGAGGTCGAGGGAGCGACCGCGCGGCAGGGCGAGGCCGTCGCGGAACTGAAGCGCACCCTGCTCCACGGTGCCGCCACCGGCCCGCGGTCCGACCTGCGTGCCACTGGCGGGCAAGCGTTGCGGCTCGGCGAAACCGATCAACGCGTCGAGGCGCAAGGTCAGCGCAGCGCCGAGATCCCGGCCGCCGAGGAGGTCGCCAAGGCGCTCAGCCAGTGGACCGCGGTGAACGCCAGTGCCCGGGTCCAGGTGCTCATCGACGTTTCCGGTTCGATGAGCGCGCCGGTCCCGGGAACCGGCAAGTCCCGGCTGCGGATCACGCTGGAAGCGGCGGAGAACGCCTTGCATCTGTTCAAATCCACGTCACAGGTCCGTTTCCTGGCCTTCGCGACCAAAGTGGACGGTGACCGTGACCACCGGGAGATCCTGCCGATGGCGCCGGTCGCTCAACAGCTGGCCGACGTCGACCGGTTGCGCGCGGTCCGCGCCGTGCCGGACGGGCAGACCGGGCTCTACGACAGCGTCCTCGACATCTACCGGCTGGCGCACGCGGAATGGGAGCGGGGGAAGCTGAACCTCGTCATCGTGATGACGGACGGCCGTAACACCGATCCCGGCGGCATCAGCCGCGAGAACCTGGTGGCGGAACTGGGAAAGCTGAGCGACCGGGACCGTCCGGTGCCGGTGATCGCCATCGGGATCGGGCCGGAGGCCGACGAGACCGAACTCCGTCAGCTCGTCGCGCCCGCCGGCGGCCAGGCCTTCCTCAGCCGCGATCCCGCGAAGATCGGAGAGGTGTTCTACGGCGCTCTGGGCCGGATCGCCGGCGCTGGATGAAGTAGACGCCGAGGATCACCGCCAGGCTGATCAGGCTCAGGTACAGCTGGGCCCGTGTGTCGGCGTCCACGAACAACATCGACGCGACCACGGCCAGCGTCCCGGCGAGCGTGAGCCAGCTCAGCCACGGGTAGCCCCACATGCGCAGTTTCAGCCGTTCCGGTGCTTCGGCCTCCAGGCGGCGCCGCATCCGCAGCTGTGAGCCCGCGATGATCGCGTAGACGAACAACGCGACCGCGCCGGCGGAATTGATGATGAAGTAGAAGATCTTGTCCGGGGACACGAAGTTCATCACCACGGCCACGTAACCGACCGAAGTGGACACCAGGATCGCCTTCCACGGCACTCCGCGCCGGTTCGTGTCCGCGATCCATTTCGGCGCCCAGCCGTTGCCGCGCAACGCGAACAGCATGCGGGAAGCGGTGTACAGCCCCGAATTCAGCACCGACAACACGGCCGTCAGCACCACCGCGCTGACCACGGTCTCGGCGGCGGGGATGCCGAACCGGCCGAACGCGGCGGCGAACGGGCTCGTCGTGGTCGGGATGTCACGCCAGCCGGTGATCATCACGAGCAGGGTCACGGAGCCGACGTAGAACACGATGACCCGCCAGACGATCGACGAGGTCGCCTTGCGCACGGCCGTCTCGGGCTCCCGCGATTCGGCGGCGGCGATGGTGACGATCTCCGCGCCGAAGTAGGAGAAGATCACGATCACCACGCCGTGCACCACCGAGAACGGGCCGTTGGCCAGGAAGCCGTCCTGCGCGATGTTGCCGACCGAGAACGATCCGCCGGGCCAGGCCCCGAGCACGAACAGGACGCCCACCACGAGGAACACCACGATCGTGGCGATCTTGACCGACGCGAGCCAGAACTCCGTCTCCCCGAACGAACGGGCCGAGGCGAGGTTGGTCGCGGTCAGCAGCAGCATCAGCACGAGCGAGAAGATCCATTGCGGTACAACGGGAATCCACGTCTGCAGGATCTTCGCCCCGGCGACGGCCTCGAACGCGACCACGCCGACCCAGAAGTACCAGTACAGCCAGCCGACGGTGAAGCCCGCCCAGCCGCCGAGCGACGTCCGCGCGTACTCCATGAAGGACCCTTGCGACGGCGAGGCGGTCGCCATCTCGCCGAGCATCCGCATCACCAGCACGACGATCAGGCCGCCGGTGGCGTAGGAGAGGACGGCCGCCGGGCCGACCGTGTGGATGACCGCGCCGCTGCCGATGAACAGGCTCGCGCCGATGATGCCGCCGAGGGCGATCATCCGGACGTGGCGTTGCCGCAGGTCCGGGCGCAGGCCCGCCCGTTCGGAGCTGGATTCCGCACCCATGTCGCGGTTACCTCCTGTCGGAGTGACGACGGATCGCGGGATTGTCGCACCGCGAGGCCGGGAGGAAAAGTGTTTGCGCAACCCCAGGTGAACAGGCCGATGTGGACTCTGCCAACCTAAGCACCTCCACCGCGCGTTCCGAGGAGCTCTTCGATGCCGCACGCCGTCCTCCGGTTCCTGCCCGCCGTCGCCCTGGCCGCCGTCGCGCTCGTCGGCTGCTCGGGCGAGGCGCCCCAGCCGCGGACGGCGTCTCCCGGGTCTTCACCGGCGGCGCAGCAGGCCGCCGTCCCGTTCAACGACGCCGACGTCGCGTTCGCGCGGCAAGCCCTCGCGCACCACCAGCAGGGCGTGGATCTGGCTTCCCTGGCGGAAACCCGCGCCGCGAACGAGCAGCTGAAGGCGCTCGCGAAGCGGGTCATCGACACGCACGAACCGGAGATCGCGCGGCTGTCCGGGCTCATCGAGGCGTGGGGTCAGCCCGCGCCGGACGACCCGAACCTCGAACACGTCCAGCGCGACGGGTACATCAGCCCCGGTGACATGGCGGCGCTGGCCGGACTGTCCGGAAAGGACTTCGACCGCCAGTTCGCCGCGCGGTTGCTGCGTCAGCGCGAAGCGGGCGTCCGTATCGCCGACGCCGAAACCCAGCACGGCCGCAACCCCGACGCCCGCGATCTCGCCGCGACGACCTCGCGTTCGCAGCAGCAGGAGATCAGCGACCTACGGGGCTTCCAGCAGGGTTGAGTCCGTCTGGACCACGTTCGAATTCAGCTGGACGATGTACGCGCCGGTCAGCAGCACCACCGCGCCGGCGGCCTGGATCCAGCTGAGCGCCTCGCCCAGCAGCAGCCAGGCCGCGGCGGCGGCGATCAGCGGCTCCACCAGCCCGACGACGCTCGCTACCGACGCCGGGAGATGGCGCAGCGCCGCCATGCCCGTGGCGTAGGCGAGGACGGTCGCGATCAGCACCAGCGCGATCAGCAACGACCACACCGGCGGCTCCCACGGCCCGAACGTCGCCGGGGTGTCGAGGACTCCCCACGGGATCGTCCACGGCGGGGCGACCGCGCACACCAGGACCGCGCCGATCGTCATCCCCCAGGTGACCATGCCGAGCGGATCGCGGTCCGCGACGCCACGTTCGCCGAGGAGGAAGTAACCCGCCGAACAGACGGCCGCGCCCAGCCCGGCGAGCAACCCGAGAACGTCCAGGCTGAGCCCCTCCCAGACCTGCGCCACCAGCATGAGCCCGGTCATCGCCAGCGCGATCCCGGCCCACATCACCCTCGGCAGCCGCACCCGGCGCACGAACCGCACCCACAACGCGATCAGCACCGGCGAGGTGAACTCGAGCAGGATCGCGATGCCGACCGGGATCCGGCCCGCCGCCAGGAAGTACATGAGCTGGACGCCCGCGACACCGAGCGAGCCGTACGCGAGGAGCAGCGGCCACTCGTTCTTCGTGACCTTCAGGAGCTTCGGCCGGAAGACGGCGACCAGCGCGAGCAGCACGATCGCCGACAGCCCGATGCGGATCGCCGCGACCTGCTCCGGGGACAGCCCGGCCTGCATCGCCGGTTTGCCCAGCACACCCGAGGTTCCGAAGAAGAGCGCGGCGAGCAGGATCAGCGTGATGCCCCGGCCGCGACGCGCGACGTGCGGTGCGGGGGCGGCGGCGAGTTCGGCGGTCACGGCCGGAGGGTAGAGGCCGGGTGACCGCGGGTCGACCCGTTTTCCCAACGGCTGGTCTTCACGGACTTGCGCGAGCCACGTGCGTCCCACGTGCGTCCCACGTGCACCAGCAGTCACAGCGTGCGCGCGTGAAGGCCCCCTTCCCTCGGCTCAGCCGAGGAAACTCGCCCTTCACACCTTCCCCAAGTACGTGAAGGACCCCTTCACTGCGTCTAGCGCAGTGAAGGGGTCCTTCACGTACTTGGGAAGCGAGCGGTCAGAAGGAGGCGCCGCCGTCGGTCCAGTTCGTCTGGGCGAAGTCCTCGTCGTCGACGGGAGCGCGACGCGGTTTGCGCACCGGCTCCGGTGGTGGGGGAGCGGCGACCGGCTGCTCGGGTTCGATGCCTTGAGTGGCTTCGAGGGCCTGGGGTTCGGGGGTGCCGTTCGGCCAGACGCAGGGGGAAGTGGCGCCGACGTAGAACTTGCCGAGGTCGTTCGCCTGCACCGACATGTCGAAAGCATCCGCTTTGTTCCTGGCGAACACGTACTGGTCCTTCGGCCGGGAATCCGTCAGGACCGCGAAGTCGTGAGCCGACCACCACTGGACGACCGCGTCGAAGTACTCGCCGAACCGTGCGGGCTCAAGGCCGGTCACCTCGTAGGTCGCGGAGATCTCGAAGCGGCCTTGGGGACCGTCGTCGGTGGGGTCGGTGCACTCCGACCTGTTCTGGGTGAACGGCTTCCGTTTCGCCGAGCCTGGCAGCGCGGAGAGCGCACCCTCGATGTACCGCTCGACCCTGTCTTTCGCCTCGTGTTCGGTGATGGTCGGTTTCATGGCGTCTCCACTTCCGGAAGAACAAGCGGACAAGAGCACGAGAAGTGCGGTCAGGAGCGGAAGTCTCACGAGGCGGGCTTTCCCGCGATGATCAAGCCGATGTTCCGGAGCGACGGGTTGTTGTCCTCCCAGTATTCGCTGTGCGCCTCCGTGCTGTACCCGCCCCACCCGTCCGTGCCCGGCGCCGAAGTGAACACCTGCCCGCCGAAGTCCGCGTCGGTCGGGTCCTGGCCGAGGATCGGGTCGTATCCGGCGATCTCGACGTTCGCCAGATTGATCATGTCGTGTTCGGCCACCGTCGAGTGCACGTGCTTGCCGATCTCGTCCTGATTCACCCCGTCGAGACGCAGTTCGCTCACGTCGTGCGCGCCGACGCCGGGGCTCGCCACGAAGACGAGTTCGTCCGCGGCGAGGCCGCCGTCGACGGCCGCGTGCCCGACGACGGTGGTTCCGTAACTGTGCCCCAGCACCGTGTTGTGCGATGGCGCGCCTTGATGCGTTTCCCTCAGCCCGTCCTGAAATTGCGCGAGCGCAGCCTTGCCTCCGTCGGCGTACTTGGCGCTCGCGGCATCGGTGATCTCGTTCGGCGCGTCGTAGCCGAGCCAGGTGATCACGGCCGTCGAGGGCGAGCCCGACGTGGTCGCGGCGGCCCACATCTTGTCGGACCGGTTGAGGTCGCCGCCGATTTTCGACAACTCCGACCCCGTCCCGGGCACGTACGTCGCCACGTTGGCCGCGGTGTCGGGATTCCCCGCGGAGACGATCGCCTTCCCGTCACCGCTGGTGTCCAGCGCCAGCAGGAACGCTTGGGGATCCGACCGGTCCAGCCGCTGCTGGATGGCTTCGAGTCCCCTGAGTTTCGGATCGCCCTGGAGCCGCGCTATCTCGGCGGCGAGGACGGCGCGGTTGGCGGCGTCGCGGTCGGTCGCCGGGATCCCGTCGAGATTGCCGACGAGGCCAGGATTTCCTTGCAGCAGAGCGACTTTCGCCGTATCCGACAGGCTCGCCCACCAAGCTTTGTTGTCGCCAGGGGTGCCGTTCTCCGGCGGGCCGATGATCGACAGGCCGCTTTGAGCGGCTCCGGCGTCCGCGGCTTGCGCGAGCGTGCCGCCACCTTGTTCGGTGATCTCGCCGCGAAGCGCCCGCCGCAGGATCTCGGCGAAATCGGCGTCGACGTCGGACGCGCGGCGCAGGCCCTGTTCGACCCTGTCGGCCAGCTCCGCCATCACGCGTGCCTGGTCCGGCTGTGGCACGCCGACGGAGATCTCGTCACCGGCACCGATGGCCAGCCCGTTCCGGTGGGCCAGTTCGTCGGTCTCCCGCACGAACGCGACGATCCGGTCCAGCGCGATCTGTACCTCGTGAGCGCCTCGCCGGACGGCGGACGCCTCGGCGACGAGCCGTTCCAGGGTGGAGGTCAGTGACGCGCCCCGCGTCGACGCGGCGGTGGCCGCGTCGCCGGTCCAGCCCGTGAAGCGGGTCATGGCTTCGACGTCGTCGTTCGCGGCGATGATCTTGGTGCAGCCGTCGTTGAGCGCGTCGGCGACCCGGCCGATCGCGGCCGGATCCCAGCGGCGCACGTCTCCCCAGGTGAGCATCAGACGGGAAGTTCCCGCGACGCCGCCAGCTCGTTCGAGCGGTAGCGGCCGGCCGCCGCGCCGAGCCGTGCGGAGTAGTCCGCGGTGTTCTCGGCCCAGCCCGGCACCGCGCGGCTCCAGGAATCCGCGAGCAACCGGGCCGCTTCACCGGATGCGCCACCCGGCAAACCCGCCGCGACGTCGGCGAGCGAGGCCGCGAGGTTCACCTTCCCGACGTCCTCCGAAGCCCGTTTCGCCGCGCTGGACGCCGCGCCGATCGCCGCCAAGGCCACCTCGTACCCGCCGGTCATCCCGCTTCCTCCCCGTAGCGTGACGCTGTGTGACCACCCTACGACGCGGGAGACGGACGCGCGGTTCCCTTCACCCGTCCTTGAAAAGCCCGTCGGCGACGTAGCGCGAGACGGTGGCGAGCCGTCGCCCCTGCAGACGGAGGGCGTCCAGGGCGAGATCGTCGGGTTCGGCCGACTTGCGCGACACGAACGACCCGCCGTACGGATTGCCCGATTCGAGCAGGTGAGGGTCGGTGTAGCCGAGCGGCAGGACGAGGGCGCCCCAGTGGTAGAAGATGTTGTTCGTCGCCAGCACGGTCGATTCGAGCCCGCCGTGCGCGGTGGACGCGGTGGTGAACGAGGTCGCGACCTTGTTCACCAGCTTTCCCTTGGCCCACAGGCCGCCGGTGCTGTCCAAAAAGGACTTCAGCTGCGCGGCCGGGCCACCGAACCGGGTCGGGCTGCCCGCCGCGAAACCGTCGGCCCACTCCAGGTCTTCCAGCGTCGCCGTCTCGTGGTGCGGCCCCGCGTCCACCCACGCCTGCCAACGCGGATTGCCGGCCACCGCGTCGGGCGGGGCGGTTTCGGGGACCGTGCGGACGCGGACGTCGGCCTCGGCCTCGCGGGCGCCTTCGGCCAGCGCCGACGCCAGTTTCGCGGTGTTGCCGGTCGCGCTGTAGTAGACGACGAGGATGCGGGTGCTCACGTCCGCCGACCCTAGGCGAGCGTGAGCACCCGTCTCAGGATCCGGGACTCAGTACTTCTTCCAGGGGCTGACGGTGTCCGTCGGCCGCGTCGGGTCGTGGAAGCGCGGCTTGTCCAGTTCGTCGCGGCGCAGCGGGACGAGACCGTCGGTGATGGCCTGCATGATCTTGGCGTGCGCGCGGACTCCGGCGCCCGGCCGCTCCGGCTCGACCTCCGACAGGTCCACCGGCTCGCCGAAATGCACCTTGAACCGCGGCCGCCGCATGGGCGCGCTCAGCCCGGACTTCGCGAGCGGCACCAGGTCGGCGGGGCCGTTGACGGTCTCCGTCCCCCAATAGACGGCTTCGTGCGCGCCCCACTGGCTGATCGGGATCACCGGCACCCCGGCGGCCAGTGCGAGCCGCGCCGCGCCGGTCTTGCCGCGCTCCGGCCACAGGCCGGGATCGTGGCTGATCCGGCCCTCGGGGTAGACGATCAGCGGGTCGCGGGTGGTCCTCAGGGCTTCGGTGGCCTCGGCGAACTGGCCGATGGCCGTCGACGCCTGTTTGCGGTCGACCCTCAGGTGGCCGCTGACCCGCAGTGCCGGGCCGATGACCGGAGCGTCGAGGATGCCGCCCGCCAGCATGAACCGCGGATTGATGCCGATCCGTTTGCAGGCCGCCATCAGCACGAACGCGTCGAAGACGCCGATGTGGTTGGCCGTCATGAGCAAGGGCTTCCGGCGCAGTTCCGCCGAAACACCGCCGGTCACGGTGAGCTTTCCGACGAAGTTGACCAGCCCCCGGTCGATGTTCAGCATCGTGCGCCAGATTGCCGGGGCGCGGCGAGCCGAATTCTCATCCTGATGCAGCGCGAACATGGGGCAGAGCATGTCATGACCCGCTTTTCACCCGGATGGCCGCTCAAGCTGTGACCTGAGACGAATGTTCCGGATGTGCTCCGAGTGGCAGCCGGGGCAGGAGGGTCGAGGCGGTTACCGTGGAGACATGGCTAGCGGGTCGACGACCAGGAAGCGGAGTACGGCGCGAAGCGGCGGCAGCAAGGGGCCGGCGCGAAAGCCGCGCACCCCGGCGAAGCCCAGGTCGACGGCTGCGAGGAAGCCCGCTCCACGGCGTCCGGCGCCGCGGAAGCGCTCGTCCGGCACCTTCGCCAAGGGCGTGCGCGGCACCTGGAACCTGCTCGCGAAGGGTCTCGGCACGCTGGCGCGGACGGTCGGCCGCGGCCGCGAACTCGAACCCGAGCACCGTCGCGACGGTCTCGCGCTGGGCCTCATCGCGCTGGCGCTGGTGATCGCGTTCGGTGTCTGGTGGCGGGCCGCGGGCCCGATCGGCGGCTGGGTCGAGGTCGGCGCCCGCTCGTTGCTGGGCGCCGGGGCCGTGACGCTCCCGCTGGTGCTGACCGTGGTCGCCGTCGCGCTGATGCGGTCGGAACCGCTGCCGGAGGCCCGGCCGCGGATGGTCATCGGCACCCTGCTGGTGGTCCTGGCGGTGCTCGGCCTGCTGCACATCTTCACCGCGCTGCCCGAGACCAACGACGGCCGGATGTACGCCGGCGGGGTGATCGGCGCGTTCTCCGGCGGCCTGCTGACCATGGGGGTCACCACGTGGGTCGCGGTGCCGCTGCTGGTGCTGGCGCTGCTGTTCGGCACGCTCGTGTTCACCGGGACCCCGGTCCGGGAGATCCCGCACCGCCTGCGGAACTGGGGTCTCGACCCCGAAGAGATCGAAGAGGCCGAGGCCGAGCGCAAGGCCATCCACGAGGAACGCGACGCCGTCACCGAAGCCGACCCGAAGGCGGTCCGCCTGCGGAAGCCGTCGCGGCGCCGTCAGGCCTCGGGCGACCACGAGGGCGAGCAACTCGACATCGAGGCCGCGCTGGCCGAAGCGCCGACGCCGCTGCGAGCGCCGAAGCCCGCCCCCAAGCCTGTCGAAGAGAAGAAGCCGAAGAAGGCCGAGCCGCCACTCGCGGTCACCCGGACCGTCGAAGGCGACTACAAGCTCCCGCCGCCGGATCTGCTGAAGCTCGGCGACGCGCCGAAGTCCCGCAGCAAGGCCAACGACGCCATGATCGAGGCGATCACCGGCGTGCTGGAGCAGTTCAACGTCGACGCGCAGGTCACCGGTTTCACCCGGGGCCCGACGGTCACCCGGTACGAGGTCGAACTCGGCCCCGGCGTGAAGGTCGAGAAGATCACCGCGCTGACCAAGAACATCGCCTACGCGGTGGCGACCGACAACGTCCGGCTCCTGGCGCCGATCCCCGGCAAATCCGCGGTCGGTATCGAGGTGCCGAACTCCGACCGCGAGATGGTGCGCCTCGGCGACGTGCTGCGGGCGCCGTCGACGGTCAAGGACAACCACCCGATGGTCATCGGGCTCGGCAAGGACATCGAGGGCCATTTCGTCACCGCCAACCTGACGAAGATGCCGCACCTGCTGGTGGCGGGGTCCACCGGTTCCGGTAAGTCGAGTTTCGTGAACTCGATGCTGGTGTCCTTGCTCGCGCGGTCGACGCCGGAAGAATGCCGGATGATCCTGATCGACCCGAAGATGGTCGAGCTGACCCCGTACGAGGGCATCCCGCACCTGATCACGCCCATCATCACCCAGCCGAAGAAGGCCGCCGCCGCGCTGGCCTGGCTGGTGGAGGAGATGGAGCAGCGCTATCAGGACATGCAGGTCAACAAGGTCCGGCACATCGACGACTACAACAAGAAGGTGCGCTCGGGCGAGATCACCGCGCCGCCGGGCAGCGAGCGTGTCTACCAGCCGTACCCGTACATCATGGCGATCGTCGACGAGCTCGCCGACCTGATGATGACGGCCCCGCGCGACGTCGAGGACGCGATCGTCCGGATCACCCAGAAGGCGCGTGCCGCCGGTATCCACCTGGTGCTGGCGACCCAGCGCCCTTCGGTCGACGTCGTGACCGGCCTGATCAAGACCAACGTGCCGTCGCGGCTGGCGTTCGCGACCTCGTCGCTCACCGACTCGCGGGTCATCCTCGACCAGCCGGGCGCGGAGAAGCTCATCGGTATGGGTGACGCGCTGTACCTGCCGATGGGCGCCGGGAAACCGGTGCGTATCCAGGGCGCCTTCGTCGGCGACGAAGAGATCTCCGCGGTGGTGAACTTCGCCAAGGAGCAGGCGCAGCCGGACTACCAGGACGGCGTCACGGCGGCGAAGGCCGGCGAGAAGAAGGAAATCGACTCCGACATCGGCGACGACCTCGACGTCCTGCTGCAGGCCGCCGAGCTGATCGTCACCTCGCAGTTCGGCTCGACGTCGATGCTGCAGCGGAAGCTGCGGGTCGGCTTCGCCAAGGCCGGACGCCTGATGGACCTGCTGGAAAGCCGCGGCGTCGTCGGTCCTTCGGAGGGTTCGAAGGCGCGGGACGTGCTGATCAAGCCGGAGGAGCTGGAGTCGGTGCTGTTCATGATCCGCGGCGGCGGGGACGCGAACGGCGGCGACGTCTCCGACGACTGACCGGACTCGACGATCGCCACCAACGGCGGCGCGTGAAGGCCCCCTTCCCTCGGCTCAGCCGAGGAAACTCGACCTTCACATCCTCCCGAGTGCATGAGGCTTCTGAAGTGCCGATGCAACGGACCGGAGCCTCCGCTACGTCCAGCACACGTGGACCTCAAGAAGCTGCTCGTCGTCTTCTGCGCCCTGGCCGGTCTCGCCTGCGGAGCCGGCAGCTCCGCCGCGCTCGAACAGCCCGCGCCGGTCCAGCCCGCGCCGGTCCAGCCCGCGCCGGTACAGCCGCCCGATCAAGGGGCCGTCGAGCTGGGGGAGGCCGTCGATCTCAAGGTCGGTGAAACGACCGAGGTCGCGTCGAAGGACGTCAGTATCCGCTTCGCTCGCCTGGTGTCCGATTCCCGCTGCGCCGCGGGAATGGTCTGCGTCTGGGCAGGGGAGGCCGTGGTCGAGCTGACTCTGGCCGAACCGGGACGCGGTGAGCGGACGACGGCGGCCCTCGCCTCCACCGGACGTGGTGGCAGGCAGTCCGTCGAGTTCGCCGCCTGCCGGGTGGACCTGGTCGCCGTGAGTTCGGGGGGCGACCAGGTCACCCTGCGGGTGTCCAAGGCCTAAAGGGGATTGCCCCAGCCGTCGAGGTACGCGACTTCCGACAGCGGCACGCGCGCCGCGGGTTTGAAGTCCGGCACCGTCGTGTAGGCGACCGGCAGCAGCCCCACCTGCGTGACATCGGCCGGGATGCCGAGGATTTCGGCCGCCTCCGCCTCGTGGGTCAGGTGGTACGTCGTGAGCGTCGAGCCGAGGCCGCGCGACCGCAGCGCCAGCTGGAAGTTCCACACCGCGGGGAAGATGCCGCCGTAGAACGCGGCGTCGGCCGCGTTGTCACCGCTGGGCCTGCCGGTCAGGCACGGGACGACGAACACGGGCACCCGGTCGATCACGTCGATCAGGTGCTGCCCCGACGCGAACGCCCGCGCCACCGAAGGTTCGGTGATCGCTTCGCCCAGGGCGGCCGCGTTCGTCTCCAGATACGCCTTCCCGACCTGCCGGAACAGCTCGGACAGCCGGTCCTTCACGCCCTGATCCCGCACCACGATCCAACGCCATGCCTGCTGGTTGCCCGGTGTGGGCGCCTGGAGCGCGAGCCGCAGGCACTCGTCGAGCACTTCGGGTTCCACCGGCCGGTCCAGGTCGAGCTTGCGGCGAACCGCTCGCGTCGTGCTGAGCAGGTGATCGGTGACCGAGGTGTCCATGAGCCGCCCTTCTACAGATGGTCCGCCAGGAAGCGGTCGATCAGGTCGCTGATCGGTTCGAGGTCCTCTTCCAGCGCGAAATGCCCGGTGTCGAAGAGGTGAACCTCCGCCGAGGGAACATCATTCCGGAACGCTTCGGCGCCCGCAGGGACGAAGAACGGGTCGTTGCGCCCCCAGACGGCGAGCACGGGCGGTTGAGCTTCGCGCAGCCACGCCTGGAACTTCGGGTACGCGGGCGGGTTGTTCCGGTAGTCCCAGAACAGGTCCAGCATCGCCTCCGCCCGGCCGGGCAGGGTGAGGAAATACTGGTCCAGCAGGTAATTCGCGGGATCGATGGTCTCCGGATCGCGGGCGCCGGTGTACTGGTAGCGGATCTGTTCCGGTTCGAGGATCGCCTCGAACCCGCGCCGCGCCTCGGTTTCGTCGGTCAGGGACGGGAAGTCCGGCATGGCCGGGCCGAGCCCCTCGACGTAGGCGTTGCCGTTCTGCGTGATGAGCGCCGTGATCTGGGTGGGCCGTGAGACGGCCAGCCGCAGGCCGGTCGGAGCGCCGAAATCGAAGACGTAGAGCGCGTACCGGCGCAGTTCCAGCGCGTCCACGAAGTCTCCGACGACCTCCGCGAGCCGGTCGAAGGTGAACGTGAAGCCCTCGGGCGTGACGGTCTGCCCGAAGCCCGGCAGATCCGGGGCGATCAGCCGCCACCGCCCGGCGAGACGCCGCATCAGCCGCGTGAACTGGTGCGAAGACGACGGGAAGCCGTGCAGCAGAAGCAAAGCGGGTGCTTCGGGGTCGCCGGCTTCGCGATAGAAGACCTCGACGTCGCCGAGCTTGACGGAACGGTGCCGGATGGTCGTCATGAGCACTCCCTAATGGTTAAAACTGTCTCGAACCATTAGTACCTGATAGTGTCAAGGTCATGCTCGATCTCGACTCGCTGCCCGGTGACGATCTCGCGGTGAACCTCGCCGACACGGTCATGCTGGCCGTCTCGCCGTCGATCGACCTGCTCGACGACGGTCACGCGAAGTTCTGGGCGGCTCAAGCCTTGCCCGAAGGCGCGCGGGCACCGTCGGCCGAGCAGACGAGGCGCCTGCGGTCAGCGGTGCGTGAACTGCTGGAGGCGACAGTGGCGGCGCGGGAGCCCGAGGCGTGGGCGGTGGAGCGGGTCAACGCGGCCGCGGCCGCCGTCCCGACCAGCCCGCGGCTGACCGACGGGGGAGCGGAGTTGCACTGGCACGGCGAAGACGGCGGGGAGATCGCGCTCGCCGCCGTCGCGGTCGCGGCGATCGATCTCGTGTCCGGGCCGCGCGCGGCTCAGCTGCGGCGATGCGGCGCGCACGACTGCTCGATGCTGTTCGTGGCGGCCAACAGCAGGCGGGTGTGGTGCACGCCGTCGCTGTGCGGCAACCGGGTGCGGGTCGCGCGTCACGCGGCGAAGGGTTGAAGCGCCCGCATTGGGAACCCTCAGCGGGCGGAATCATCAGGGCGGCTGTGTGGGGAAGGCGCGTGTTCGCGGTCGGGCTGGGCCGCAGGTCCCGGTGTCCCCAATGTGGCATTGGGGACGCTCAACGTCCCCGATGCCACATTGGGGGCAGTGGCCGCGGAGCGTCGCCCATCACTTAAAGCTCCAGCAGCATCCGGCTGTTGCCCAAGGTGTTCGGCTTCACGTACGGAAGGTCCAGGAACTCCGCGACACCCGGATCCGCCGAGCGCCGCATCTCCTCGTAGACCTCCTGGGTCACCGGGGTGCCGTCGATCTCGACGAACCCGTGCCCGGCGAAGAAATGGGTCTCGAAGGTCAGCACGAACAGCCGCTTCAGCCCGATCTCGCGCGCGAATTCGATCAGCTGCCCCACCAGCGCGTGCCCGATGCCACGGCCCCGGGAGTCCTTGTCGACCGCGATGGTGCGCAGCTCGGCGATGTCCTCCCACAGCACGTGGAGTGCGCCGCAGCCGAGCACGTCGTCGCCGTCCTCGACCACCCAGAACTCCTGGACGCTCTCGTAGAGGGTGACGAGCTCCTTCTCCAGCAGCACCGTCCCGGCGTCGGAATCGACCAGCGCCTTGATCTTGCGGACGTCCGCGATCCGCGCCCGGCGGACGGTGGGGCGGCGGTGCGGGAGAGGGTCTGAGGGCACGTCCACCATTAAGCCATCCTCGCCGCCCGGCCCGGTCGAGGGCTCGCCCGAGCGAGCGATCGCCGGCCCCGTGGGCAGGCCAGCTACCCTAAGGCACGTGCCTTCTCCCACCACTGATCCTGTCGCCACCCGTCGCGTTTCCTTGTTGACCCTCGGTTGCGCCCGCAACGAGGTCGATTCCGAGGAACTCGCCGGACGGCTGGCGGCGGGCGGCTGGGAGCTCGCCGCCGAGCCCGAGGACTCCGACGTCGTGGTGGTCAACACCTGCGGCTTCGTCGAGTCCGCCAAGAAGGACTCGGTCGACACGCTGCTCGCGGCGTCCGACACCGGCAAGAAGGTCGTCGCCGTCGGCTGCATGGCCGAGCGCTACGGCAACGAGCTGGCCGAGAGCCTGCCCGAGGCCGACGCGGTCCTGGGATTCGACCACTACGCCGACCTCGCCGAGCGTCTCGACGACGTCGTGGCCGGCCGTAAGGTCGAGTCCCACACCCCGTCCGATCGCCGCAAGCTGCTGCCGATCAGCCCGGTCCAGCGCCCGACGGCCGCGGAGTCGGTCGAGGTGCCCGGGCACGCGCAGCACGGCTGGGGCCCGCGTGTGCTGCGGACCAGGCTGGACACCTCCCCGGTGGCCGCGCTGAAGATCGCCTCCGGCTGCGACCGCCGCTGCTCGTTCTGTGCGATCCCGTCGTTCCGTGGTTCCTTCGTGTCCCGGCAGCCGGACGAGATCGTCGCCGAGGCGATGTGGCTCGCGGAGAACGGCGTCAAGGAGGTCTTCCTCGTCTCGGAGAACTCGACCTCGTACGGCAAGGACTTCGGCCGTGACGGTGCCCGCGCGCTGGAGCTGCTGGTCCCGCGCCTGGCCGAGGTGCCGGGGATCGAACGCGTCCGCGTCTCGTACCTGCAGCCCGCCGAGACCCGTCCCGGGCTGGTCAAGGCCATCGCGACGACGCCGGGCGTCGCCGACTACTTCGACCTCTCCTTCCAGCACTCCAGCGAGACCGTGCTGCGCCGCATGCGCCGTTTCGGCTCCACGGACTCGTTCCTCGCGCTGTGCGACCAGATCCGCGAGCACTCGCCCAACGCCGGCATCCGCACCAACGTCATCGTCGGTTTCCCCGGCGAGACCGAAGAGGACGTCGCCGAGCTGGAGCGCTTCCTCAACGGCGCGCGGCTCGACGCGGTGGGTGTCTTCGGCTACTCCGACGAGGACGGCACCGAGGCCGAGACCTTCGACGGCAAACTCGACGAGTCCGTGGTGGCCGAGCGGGTCGCGCGGATCTCCGCGCTGGTCGAAGAACTGACCTCGCAGCGGGCCGAGGACCGGATCGGTGACTTCGTCGACGTGCTGATCGAGCAGGCCGAGGACGGCGAGGACCCGATCGGCCGCGCCGCGCACCAGGCCCCCGAGGTCGACGGCGAATGCGTCCTCATCGAGACCGAAGACCTGCCCAAGCTCGCGGTGGGTGACTTCGTCCGCTGCGAGGTCGTCGACTCCGAGGGTGTCGACCTGATCGTGCGGCCCGCGCCGCCCGAGGCCGACCGGTGAATGCCGCCCCGAGCGACGCCGGGGCCGGTGAGGGGACGGGCGGTGAGCACGCCCGGGTTCCCGAGGCCACCCCGGTCCCGACCCTGAACCTGGCGAACCTGCTCACGATGTCGCGGCTGGTGCTGGTGCCGCTGTTCGTGCTGGCGCTGTTCACCGGCGACGGGGCGGACACCTTCTGGCGCGCGATCGCCACCGCGCTGTTCGCGATCGCGTCGTTCACCGACCAGGTCGACGGCTGGGTCGCGCGCAAGTACGGGCTGATCACCGACTTCGGCAAGATCGCCGACCCGATCGCCGACAAGGCGCTGATCGGCGCCGCGCTGATCGGGCTGAGCGTGCTCGGCGAGCTGGGCTGGTGGGTCACCATCGTCATCGCGATCCGCGAGATCGGCGTGACCCTGCTGCGGTTCTGGGTGATCCGGCACGGCGTGATCCCGGCCAGCCGCGGCGGCAAGGCCAAGACGCTCGCGCAGATCGCCGCCATCACCGCGTACCTGCTGCCCCTGCCCGAGGCCGCCGAGCCGGTGCGCTGGGTGCTGATGGGGCTCGCGGTCGTGCTGACCGTCGTGACCGGGCTCGACTACGTCGTGCGCGCGGTCCGGCTGCGCGCGGCCGGAAGGCGTGCCGCGGGCGCATGAAACCTGAGACCTTGATCACTCACCTGATCGAGCGGCGGGAGACGGTGGCGACGGCCGAGTCGCTGACCGCCGGGCTCGTCTGCGCGACGCTGACCGAGGTCCCCGGTTCGAGTGCCGCCGTCCGGGGTGGGCTGGTGGTCTACGCCACCGACCTCAAGGCGAAGCTGGCCGGGGTCGACGAAGACCTCCTCGCCGCGCACGGCGCCGTCCATCCCGAGGTCGCGGCGCAGTTGGCCGCCGGCGCGCGGGATCGATGTGCCGCCACGTGGGGCCTCGGCCTGACCGGCGTCGCGGGTCCGGACGGGCAGGACGGCGTCGCGCCGGGCACCGTCCACGTCGGCCTCGCGGGCCCGGGGGTGCTCACCGTCCGCACACTGGACTTGAGCGGTGATCGGGCTTCGGTCAGGGCCGGCGCCGTCTCCGGCGCGTTCGCCCTGCTGGGGGAACATCTCGCATGATCGCCGCGTTCGCCCTTGGCGTATTGCCGTGTCAACACCTGCGCCCGGGGCACCGCTCTGGGTAACGTAGGGGGTAGTCAGTCCTGGAAGGGAGGCGCGTGATGACCGTGCTGTTGCGCGAGGCGATCGGCGACCGGCTCCGACACGCCCGCACGAACCAGCGTCGAACGCTGCGGGACATCTCCCGCGCCGCCAGGGTGAGCCTCGGCTACCTTTCCGAGGTCGAGCGCGGGCAGAAGGAGGCATCCAGCGAGCTGCTGGCGTCCATTTGCGAGGCCCTGGACCTTCCGCTGGGCGAACTCCTGCACAAGGTCGCGGCGGACGTCTCGGCGATGGACAACGTCGAGGTCGCCCCGGTGGACGAGAAGGTCGAAGCGGGCAAGAGGCGCGCTCCGGAGCGGGAAGGCGCCGAAGCGGGCGAGCTCGAAGGCGGCCGCCTGGTGTCCGAGCTGATCGGCAACGACCTGGCCGACCTGCGGATCTCGCCGCCGCCGCGGATGAGCCCCGCGCTGCGGACGACGATCTCCGCCCCGAAGATGGTCGCCGCCTAGCGACGCTGTGAACGGCAAAGGCCCCAGGCGGACCGCCTGGGGCCTTTGCCGTCAGTCGCCGAACGTGCCGGGCTGGTAGGAGCCGCCCTTGGTGTGCGTGATCACGAGCAGCCGGTTGGCGGCGTTGATCATCGCGATCAGGTAGACCAGCGCGGCGACCTGGTCGTCGTCGTAGTGCTTCCGCACCCGGGCCCAGGTCTCGTCGGAGACGCCCTGGTGCGCGTCGGCGATCCGGCTGCCCTCCTCCGCGAGCGCCAGCGCGGCCTGCTCGGCCTCGGTGAACACCGTCGACTCGCGCCAGGCGGCGACCAGGTTGACGCGGACCGCGGATTCCCCGGCGGCCGCCAGGTCCTTGGCGTGGGCGTCGACGCAGAACCCGCAGCCGTTGAGCTGACTGGCCCGCAGGGAGACCAGCTCCTGGGTGACCTTCGGCAGGGTCGAGTCCTTGATGGCCACGCTGACTCCTGCGAAGCGTTTGCCGAGCTTGGCGCCGAGTTCGTTGCCGTTCAGATCGAAACGGGAATCCATGGTCTCGCTCTCTCGTGGTCGTGTGCTGAACCGGACGACCACCAGATGCCGGCGGCACGACCCCGCTGACAGCGCCAGGGCGTGACGTGCGTCACGGCGGCGACGTGTCAGAAATCGAGGGGACGCGGCGTCTGGTGAGGACACCCTCGCGGAGAACAGGAGCTCTCATGTCCGACGCCGCCACGGAGGCGTTCGTCGCCCACCGGAACCTGCTGTTCACCGTCTCCTACGAGATGCTCGGCTCGGCCGCCGACGCCGAAGACGTCCTCCAGGAGACCTGGCTGCGTTGGTCGCGCGTCGATCTCGGCACCGTGGAGAACCCGAGGGCGTACCTGGTCCGCATCACCACGCGGCAGGCGCTCGGCAGGCTGCGCACGCTCGGCCGGCGCAAGGAGTCCTACGTCGGTCCGTGGCTGCCCGAACCCCTGCTCACCAGCCCGGACGTGGCCGACGACGTCGAACTGGCCGACAGCGTCTCGATGGCCATGCTGCTGGTGCTGGAGACCCTCACCCCGACCGAACGCGCGGTGTTCGTGCTGCGTGAGGTGTTCGACGTGCCCTACGCGGAGATCGCCGAAGCCGTCGGCAAGACACCGGCCGCGGTCCACCAGATCGCTCACCGGGCACGGACGCACGTCGCCGCGCGGAGGCCACGTGGCCCCGCGTCGCCGGACGAGGCCAAGGACGTGCTCGACGCGTTCCACCGCGCGATCCGGACCGGTGACCTGCGAGGACTGCTCGACGTCCTGTCACCGGACGTCGTCTTCCTCGGCGACGGAGGCGGAGTGGTGCAGGCCGTGCTGGAGCCCGTGGTCGGCGCCGCGGCGGTCGCGCCGCTGCTGGCCGCGAGCCGCCCGGTGCGTGATGACGCGGCGACGATGCGGACGGCACAGGTCAACGGGCATCCCGCGCTGATCCTCCGGCTCGGTGCCGAGGTCGACACCGTCGTCGCGCTGCGAGTGGAGGACGGGCTCATCACGGGGCTCTACGCCGTGCGCAATCCCGAGAAGTTGTCACGCCTGCGCGAGGAGACCGCGCTGCGGCGCTGACGGAGGGTGAACCCGAAACGTCGTGGACGTCACAGTCAGGGGGATCCCTGAATTCCGTCGGGGTCGCCTGGAACGCGGGACGCCGACCTGACACGATGGAACTCAACGCCGGGGTCGGGACGTTGCAACATCACAGAGGGGACGCCCCACCTCGAGGTAACAGCCCGTGGGATGCGAGAAGGCAGGCGGAGGAGATGGCCAACCCGTTCGTGAAGTTCTGGAAGTACATGATGGCGGCGTTCTCGTCGAAGATCGACGAGCACGCCGACCCGAAGGTACAGATCCAGCAGGCCATCGAGGAGGCGCAGCGCAACCACCAGGCGCTGACCCAGCAGGCCGCCTCGGTGATCGGTAACCAGCGTCAGCTGGAGATGAAGCTGAACCGCCAGCTCGGCGACGTGGAGAAGCTGCAGGCTTCGACCCGCCAGGCGCTGGTGCTCGCCGACGAGGCGCGCGCCAAGGGCGACGAGCAGAAGGCGACCGAGTTCGAGAACGCGGCGGAGAGCTTCGCCGCGCAGCTCGTCACCGCCGAGCAGAGCATCGAGGACCTCAAGACCCTGCACGACCAGTCGCTTCAGGCGGCGGAGCAGGCGAAGAAGGCCGTCGAGCGCAACGCGACCATGCTGCAGCAGAAGCTGGCCGAGCGCACCAAGCTGCTCTCGCAGCTGGAGCAGGCGAAGATGCAGGAGCAGGTCTCCGCTTCGCTGAACCAGATGAGCCAGCTGGCCGCGCCGGGCAACACCCCGTCGCTGGAAGACGTTCGCGACAAGATCGAGAAGCGCTACACCACCGCGCTGGGCTCGGCCGAACTCGCACAGAACTCCGTCCAGGGCCGGATGATGGAGGTCCAGGCCTCCACGACGCAGCTCGCGGGGCACTCGCGGCTGGAGCAGATCCGCGCGTCCATGAAGGGTGACTCCGTCGCTCAGGTGACCGACGGCAAGACCGCCGCCGCACCGGCGAAGGGGTCGAGCTCCGCGGACATCCAGCGTGAGATCCAGGCACGGGTTCAGGCCGAACAGGGCAAGAACCCCGCCTGACACATCAACGGGAGCCGGTCCCGCACCCCGCGCGGGTGCGGGACCGGTCTCACCAGAAGACAGGGGAGAGGGCAATGGGCCAGGGCAGGCGCAAGGACTTCGGGGAGTTCACCGCCAAGCTTGAGAAGCACATCGAGAAGCTGCCCGACTACGCCCAGCGCGCGCAGGAGAAGCTGCAGCGCTACATCCCGCCCTCCGAGCAGGGGTCTTCGCGGCCCGCTCAGCCGGCACCGCCCCGGCCGCGCCCGCAGGTGCCGGCCATGCCGAAGATCTCCCAGCAGCTGACGTCGATGGCCGCGGGCCAGATCCCGGTCGTCGCCGACGCGAAGGCCAAATGGGCGCGCTGGAACGAACCCGCCGCCAAGCTGGAGCGCCGCAAGCGCCGCACCTCGCGGGCGCTGACGTTCTGGATCCTGCTCACCTTCCTTTGTGGACTGTTCGCCGTCGTCGCGGGCACCGGCCTGTTGAAGGACGGTCAGGCCGACGTCCTCCAGGCCATCGCGGGTGGCGCGTTCGCCGTCATCTTCGGCACCTTCGGGGTCAAGTCGGGGCTGCGGTTGCGGGAGCTCAAGCGCACCGTGCTGCCCGCGGCGCCCGCCGCTCCGCCGCCGCTGCCCCCGGCGCGGTCCGTCGCGCGTGAGCCGATGGAGCGCCTCGCCGAGAGCGAGGCTTCGCTGACGGAGCTGCTTCGCCAGCTTTCGCAGCCGACGTCGCTCGGCACCATGCCGGTCTCGGAGATCGCCGTCGCGGACGCTCGCACCACGGCCGCCGAGGCCGCGCAGGCGCTGCGCGGCCTGGCGGGCCGGATCCAGGCCATCGAACGCGGACGTGACGCCGCGCCGGAGCGGGAACGCGGCGCCCTCGACGCCGCCGTCAAGCAACTGCGCGAGCAGCTCGACGACGGTCTCGACGGTTACGGCGGTCTCGTCGCGGCCGCCGGGCACACCGTCGCCGCGAGCTCCGACGGCATGACGTCGTCCAAGGAACAGCTCTCCGACGCGACCGACAAGCTCGCCGGCCTCGCCATGGCCCTGCGCGAACTCTCGTAACTCGCGTGATCAGAGGCGTAACTCGCGTGCTTGGAGCCGTAACTCACGAGTTACGGCTTTAATCACGCGAGTTACGTGTTCGATCACGCGAGTTACGGAAACGGGTAGGCTCTGAGCAGGCGCTTTCCTGGACCATCGTCTCATTCGTCGTCGCTAATACTCCGTTGCGTAACGACCTGCTCACTGTGTGGTACCGAAACGCTCGCGTAACCCGAATCCGCTGGTGACGGCGACCCGCGATGCCTAACGTTTCCTTCATGCACGCAGTGCTCTTCCCAGCTCGGGCCTGAACCCAGCCCGCGTGAGCGGGCGTCCCAGGGTGGCGGACCGGACACAGTGGATCTCGCGCAGTGGTCTTTCTCGTCCCCACCGAGGAAAGGACGCCCAGTGACGACGCTCCCCCCGGAACCAGAACCGACCCCCGCTCCTCCTCCCAGTTCCTATCAGCGCGTCATAGCCGCCTACGACCGGATCGTCGAGGTCGACCGGCCCGACGTCTGGATCACCTTGCGCCCCGTGGAAGACGCCCTCGTGGACGCGAAGTCGGTCGACGAACGTCTTCGCGCGGGCGTGGACCTGCCGCTCGCGGGGACCCTGGTGGCGGTCGCCGACGTCATCGACGTCGCCGGCGCCACCTCCGTGTCCCGGCTGACCGCGGCCGGGGCGGTCGTGATCGGCAAGACCAACACCGACCGGTTCGGCGGCGACCTCGACCACACCCGCGGCCCGTACGGCGCCGTGAGCGCCGCGCTCAACACCGAACGGGTCTCCGGCAGCGCGAGCAGCGGCGCGGCCGTCGCCGTCGCGCTCGGTCTCGTCGATCTGGCGGTCGGCACGGATACGGCGGGCGCGGGCCGGATTCCCGCTTCCCTCAACGGGATCGTCGGCTTGAAACCGACGCTGGGCCTCGTGCCGAAGACCGGCGCCGCGCCGTGCGGCGGCATCGCCGTCTTCGCCCGCAGCCTCACGCTGGGGCAGCGCGCGTTGGGACTGATGACCGGCCCCGACGGGATCGACGGGCTTTCCCGTGACTGGCCCCCGGACGTCCGGCTCTCCGCGGGCGACCGGCCGAGGGTGGCGATCCCGGGCTCCGACACGCTCACCGGCCTCACGCTGCAGTCCCGGGCCGCCTTCCTCGGCGCGGTTTCGGCGCTGCGGGCGTCCGGCGCCCGGGTGGAGACCGTGGAGGTCTCGGCGTTGCTGAGGGTGGGCGGGTTGATCCACGACGACGGCTTCACCGCCGACAGGGAGCGTGTCGCCGAGGCCGGGATGCTCGCGCTCCGGATGCTGTCCGAGTACGACGCCCTCGTGCTCCCGACGGTCGCGGACCACCCGACGGTCGCCGAGGCACTGTCCGATCCGGACGGTGTCGCGAAACGGCTGGAGCGGTTCACGGCGTTCGTCAACCTGCTCGACCTCGCCGCGGTCACGGTGCCTTCGTCGCCGTCGGATCTGGGGCCGTACGGGGTTTCGGTGGTGGTGCGGCCGTTCGACGACCAGGTCGCCATCGACCTGGCCGCCGTGCTCACCGACGAGCAGGCCGATTTCCCTTATCCCGCACCGGGTGCGGATCTCGTGGTGTTCGGCGCGCATCTGCGCGGCCAGCCGTTGAACGCGAACCTGGTCGCCGCGGGGGCCCGGTTCACCGGCCTGGTCCAGACCGGCGAGGGGTACCGGATGCTGTTGCTGCCCACCGATCCGCCCCAGCCGGGGGTGGTGCCGGTGAGCGCCACGGGCGAGCACACGATGCTTTCCGGTGAACGATGGCGGCTTTCGCCCGCCGCGCTCGGTGCCTTCGCGGCCACGCTGCCCGCGCCGTTCGTGCTGGGCCGCATCCGGCTGGAGAACGGGGAAACGCCGTTGGCCGTCCTGTGCGACCAGGCCGCCACCGCGACGGCGACGGAGCTGACGAGATACCAGTGCTGGCGTGCCTACCTGAGGTTCGTCAGTACGGCCGGGCCGCGAGACCTCGGGCGACCCGCTTGACCAGACCGGGGCCGTGCAGGGCGAAACCGGTGTAGAGCTGGACCAGACCGGCGCCGGCGTCGAGCATCCGGGCGGCGGCGCCGGCGTCGAAGATCCCGCCGACGCCGATGATCGGCAGCTCGCCGCCGGTCTCGTCGTGCACGAAGCGCACCACCTCGACCGAGCGCGCGGTGAGCGGGCGGCCGGACAACCCGCCCGCCTGCTCGCCGACGGCGGCCTCGGGCGGGGCGATCCCTTCGCGCGACAGCGTCGTGTTGGTGGCGATCAGGCCGGCCACACCGTGGTCGAGGCAGACCTCCAGCAGCTCCGCGAGCGCTTCGTCGGTGAGGTCGGGGGCGACCTTGACCAGTACCGGCGTCGGTTTCGCGTCCCCGGCGAGCTCGGCCGAGGTCTTCCGCAGCTCGCCGAGCAGTTCGGCCAGCGCGGACTTGTCCTGCAGCGCCCGCAGCCCCGGCGTGTTCGGGGAGCTGACGTTGATCGCGAAGTAGTCGGCGTACGGGGACAAGGCCCGCAGCGAGAACCGGTAGTCCTCGACGGCCTCGTCGAGCGGGGTCACCTTGGACTTGCCGATGCTGACGCCGAGGGGCACCGGCGGCTTCCCGGTCGCGGCGAGACGGGCGGCGAGCGCTTCCGCGCCTTCGTTGTTGAAGCCCATCCGGTTGATCACCGCGTCGGTCTCGGCGAGGGTGAACAGGCGCGGTTTGTCGTTGCCCGGCTGCGGATACCGGGTGACCGTGCCGACCTCGACGAAGCCGAAGCCGAGCGCGGGCCAGGCGTGCAGGGCGCGGCCGTTCTTGTCCATCCCGGCGGCGAGGCCGACCCGGTTCGGGAAGCGGAGCCCGAGGAAGGTGACCGGATCGTCCGTCCGGTAGACGCGGCCGAGCGCGGCGAGCGCGGGGGAGACCCGGCTCAGCCTGGCGAGCGAGCCGATGGTGCGTTCGTGCACGGTTTCGGGGTCGCTGCCGGAGACCCGGTAGAGCGCGGGGCGGACGATCTTGTCGAAGAGCACGGCCCCATCATGCCTGGTGGCCGACGTGCCGAATGATCCCGCTCGCCTTACGCTCGTGGCGACGCTTTCCCGGGCCGAGACGGACGTCTCGCGGTGCCTGAAGGCGTATCACGCGTGCGTGGAAGCGGAGCTCGCGTGATTGGAGGCGTAACACACGTGATTGGAGGCGTAACACGCCGGAGGCCGAGTTCCGGCTTCGATCACGCGCGGCTCGTCTTCCACTCGTCTTCGAGCATCGCGAAGACGAGTTCGTCACACCACTCGCCCTTCACGAGCTCGTTCTGCCGCAGATGTGCTTCCTTCTTCATGCCGAGCCGTTCCATCAGGGCGGCCGACGAGGTGTTGCGCCCGTCACAGCGGCCGATGATCCGGTGCAGGCCGAGCTCTTCGAACCCGAGCCGCAGGACTTCGACGGCGGCCTCCGCGGCGAGCCCCTTCCCGTGGTGATCGGGATGGAAGACGAACCCGATCTCGCCCTGGCGGTGCTCACTGCTGAGGTATTCGAGGTTCAGGTCACCGATGAGCTGCCCGGTCTCGGTCAGTTCCGCGGCCACCGCGAGGAACTGGCCTTCCTTGGGCAGGGTGCCGCTGTGCACTCGTTTGGCGAGCGCGGCGGCGGATTCGGCCCGGCTGCGCGGGCCCCAGTAGAGGTAACGGGCGACGTCGGCGCGGGACTGGAAGGAGTTGAGTTCGTCGAGATCCGCCGAGGTGAAGGCACGGAGGGTCAGGCGCTGGGTGATGATCGGGAAATCGGGCCTCAGCATGGCGTCAGGCTATCGAGTCGGCGAGGTTCCTGGGCGTGGAATCGCGGCGGACGGTCCTTCGGGGCGGCGGGCGGCACACCCCGGAAACAGGGGTACCCCCGAGGCGGCTCCCGGACGCCGGAATCGGCGGCCGGGCCCGAGCCGGACCGGTGCTCGGGAACCTCGGGGGCCCGGTGACTGCCTGGTATTCGCTGTCAGGCATCACGCGAAGCAGAGACGACGAGCCGAAGGTGGCTCCAACTTGCGTTGTATCGCTGCTCTGAAGTCCTACGCGTGGGGTCCGCTAGCGGACAGCCACCTCACGAGTCCTGTTGGAATACAACTTTGGACCACCTCCTCTCTCGTGTACCGCCAAACTATGCGAGGAGTTCGGGGTCCTGCAACAAGATTTCTTCGATCTCCGCCGTCAGGGCCGTCTTGTCCGCCGAGGGCAGAAATGAGGCGTCCACGGCATTCTGCGCGAACAGGGCGATTTCGGCCGCGGTCAGGCCCAGGGTTTCGGCCACCGCCACGTACTCGCCGTCGAGGGTGGCGCCGAACATCGGCGGGTCGTCGGTGTTGAGCGTGACCAGCACGCCGTGATCGAGCAGCCGTCGCACGGGATGCGCCGCGACCGACGCGAACTGCCCGGTCCGCACATTGGAGGTCGGGCAGACCTCCAGCGGGATCCGGTGCACCGCAAGGTGTTCCAGCAGCGCAGGGTCGGTGTGCGCGCCGACGCCGTGCCCGATCCGCTCGGCGCCGAGATCGTGCACCGCCGACCAGACGGTGGCCGGCCCGGTGGTCTCGCCCGCGTGCGGGACGCTGTGCAGCCCCGCCTCCCTGGCCGCGGTGAAGAACGGGGCGAACTGCGCGCGGCCGACGCCGACCTCGGGGCCGCCGAGCCCGAAGGAGACCAGGCCCTCGGGGCGTTCGCGGAGCGCGAACACGACCGTCTCGCGGCCGGCGACGACCCCCTTCTCGCCGGGAATGTCGAAGCACCAGGCCAGTTCCACCCCGTGGTCGCTCCGCGCCGCGGCCCGTCCGGTGGCGAGCCCGGTGAGGAGATCGTCGGCCGGCATGCCGTCGAGGAGGTGGTTGTAGGGCGTCACGGTCACTTCGGCGTAGCGGGCGTTCTGCGCGGCGAGGTCGGCCGCCAGCCCGGTGACGAGGGTGTGGATGTCGCGGGCGTCGCGCACGAGCGACGTCACCGCCAGGTAGTTGCGGAGGAAATGGGGGAAATCGCGGAAGGTGAAGAACTCGGCGAGCGCCGAGGGCTCGGTCGGCACTCCCGCGGCCGGGCGGCCGCGGGCCAGTTCCAGCACCGTGGGCAGGCTCGCCGAACCGACGAGGTGGACGTGGAGTTCGACCTTGGGCAGGGCGTGCACGAAGGCGCGCAGCGCCGCGCCGGAGAGGATTCCGGGCATGACAAAGCTCCCTGGGAGAGAAGAGAAAGGTGACGTGCGGAGGGAGCGGGCGGCTCAGGGAGCGAGGTCGCCGCGTTCGGTGTCGGCCCCGTAGAGCGGGAGTTTGAACAGCGTCACGAGGCCAGCTTAGCCGCTCGGGGCGGGCCCGGACTGGCATTTCGGGCAGAACCAGGTCGGCCGAGCCTGGTGCCCGGCGCCCTGCGGTGCGACACGAAGCCGCCCGCCGCACCGGAAGCAGCCCTGTTTGGTCCGTTCGTAGACCCAGTGCTCGCGGCCGCGCCGCAGCTCGCCGGTGGTGGTCTGCGAGGTGCGCCACGCGTTGCTCTTCAGCAGCTTCCGCCCGAGCGCGACGGCCTTCGCTGTGTCCACTTCGGACACCGGAGTCCACGGTGTGACACCGAGCAGGAAGCACATCTCGACCTTGTACATGTTGCCGATCCCGGCCATGATCCGCTGATCCAGCAAGGCGTCGCCGAGTTCGCGGGCCGGGTCCGCGGCCAGCGCGGCCGCCGCCCGCTCCGCCAGCTCGTCCGTCCACTGTGGATCGAGCAGGTCCGGGCCGAGGTGGCCGATCAGCCGGTCTTCCTCGTCCGTGGGCACGAGTTCGAGGTCGTGCACGCGGAAGCCGATCGCCTGCAGCTCCTCGGTGGCCAGGACGACCCGCGCCTGATGCGCCGGATGCCGCCAGCGCGCGCCCGCCCGGTAGACGTCCCACTTGCCGTCCATCCGCAGATGGCTGTGGAGGGTGAGATCGCCGGAGAGACGGGTCAGCAAATGCTTGCCGACCGTGCCGACGCCGAGCACGTCCCGTCCGGCGAGATCCGTCGTCGCCAGCTGGGGGACCCGGAACTCGCCTCGCAGCAAGGTCTTGCCCGCCAACGCCTTGTCGAGGACCTTGCCGGCGAGGAAGACGGTGTCGCCTTCGGGCATCGGCCGTCAGCCCGTGCCGGTGTCGCTCAGCTTGGCGGGGGTCTCCGGCTCTTCCTCGCCGCGGACGCGATGCCGCCCGGCCCGGCTCGACCGCAGGACCTTCGCGAGCACCATGTTGAAGGTGAGCGCGATCTCCTGCCCGCCGGGGGAGTGCCACTCGTGGATCGGGCTGCACGCGCCCTGGGCCTGCTGCACGGCGAGCCGGTCCGGGATGGCCGTCGGCATCACCAGCGGGCCGAAGTTCTCCCGCAGCTCGGCCACGCGGAACTGATGCTCGTAGGAGCGCACGCGGAGCTTGTTGACCACGACGCCGATCGGCCGTAGCCCCGGGTTCTGCTCTTCGCGGATCTTCTCGATCGCGTCGAGCGCGCGGCGGGCGCCGGAGACGGCGTACATCGTCGGCTCGGTGACGATCAGGGCGCTGTCCGCGGCCACCAGCGCGGAGCGGGTCAGCCTGCCGAGCGACGGCGGGCAGTCGAGGATCACCAGTTCGTAGGGCTCCTCGCGCAGCGGATTCGTGTGCAGCTCGTCGAGCGCGCGGGAGAGGTTCTCCAAGCGGCGGCTGTCGGCGTCGGGTTCGTTGAGCATCTCCAGCTCTTCGGCGCCGACGAGGACGTCGATCTGGTCGCTCCACACGCTGGGCGCGATCGCGCGTTCGAGTACCGAACGCACCGGCGTCTCCAGGACGTCGGCCAGCGTGCGATCGGTGAAGGGCGGGTCCAGCGAGGTGGTGGCGTTGCCTTGCGGGTCGAGGTCGGCCACGAGAGTCCGGGCGCCCCTACGCAGCGCGGCGGACGCGACACCGAGGGCGACCGTCGTTTTGCCGACGCCACCCTTCAGGCTGAGAACAGCGACCGTGTGCACTCGATACAGCCTACGGGCAGTCGGCGGGGTGGCTCCTTGGCAAGGTGTCGAACACCGCATCGGACTACACCCGGCGGGCCGGCGAAGGCGGGCATTACCCTGTGCGTTTATGAAGACGGACACCGTGGCCACGCGGGGATCGGGGGCGGTTCGCCGGGTTCTCGAAGCAGAACTCCGGGCCGCACGGGCGCGAGGCGCACAACAGCCGCACGTCGTCGACGTCGGCGGCGGCAGCGGCGGCTGGGCGGTGCCGCTGGCTTCGGCCGGTTGCCTGGTGACCGTGGTCGAACCGAATCCCAACGCGCTGGCGACCCTGCGCCGCCGCGCCGAGGAGGAGGGCGTCTCCGGCAGCATCACGGTGATCGCCGACGACTCCGACGCGCTCGGCGCCCACGTCGCGGCGGGCTCGGCGGATCTCGTGCTCGCGCACGGGCTGCTCGAGGTCGTCGACGATCCGGCGCTCGTGCTCACCGCGCTGGCCGCGGCGGTGCGGCCGGGCGGGGCTGTGTCGGTGCTGGTCGCGAACCGGCACGCCGCGATCCTGCAACGCGCGCTGGCCGGACGGCTCGGCGAGGCGCGGGAGCTGCTCGCGGCCGAGAGCGGTGTCCTGGGCGGCGGCCGCGAGACCGTGCTGCGGCGCTTCGACGCGGAGGCCCTGCGCGCCCAGCTGGTCGAGGTGGGGCTCGAAGTGACCTCGCTGCAGGGCGACGGCGTCGTGGCGGACTTCGTGCCCGGCGGGGTGCGGGAAGAGGATCTGGCGGAGTTCGAGCTGGCGGCGGCGTCGGTTCCGCCGCTGCGGGACGTCGCCAGCAGGCTGCACGTCCTGGCGCACCGGCCGGCCTGATCACCGCCGCGCCTCGTGGATGTGCGGATGTCATGAAAGGGTCGTTCAGGACGAAAGATGTCCTGAACGACCCTTTCATGACACTCGCGGAGCGAGACTGTCGGTGGTCCGGGCTAACGTCCGGGCGTGGGACGAAACGCTGAACTGCCCGGCGGGATGGCCCGCTACCGCGTGACGACCGGCGCCACCACCTGGCCCGACGACACCGGCTGCGGCCTGCTGCACGTCGACATGGACGCCTTCTTCGTGTCCTGCGAGCTGCGCACGCGCCCCGAGCTGGCGGGCAAGCCGGTGGTCGTGTCCGGCGGCGGGCCGAGGTCCGTCGTCGCGGCGGCGAGCTACGCGGCACGCGAGTTCGGCGTCCGGTCGGCCATGCCGTTCTCGACGGCCAAGCGGCTCTGCCCCCAGCTGATCTGCATCACGCCGACACCGGGGCTCTACGGCGAGGTGTCCAACGGCGTCATGGGGATCTTCCGCGAGCTCACACCGCTGGTGGAGCCGCTGAGCCTGGACGAGGCGTTCCTGGACGTCAGCGGGGCGCTCAAGCGGCTGGGCTCCTCGCCGGCGCGGCTCGGCGCCCGGATCCGGGAGCGGGTGGCCGCCGATTTCGGGATCAGCTGCTCGGTCGGTGTCGCGAAGGTCAAGTTCGTCGCGAAGCTGGCGTCCGGGATGGCGAAACCGGACGGCATGGTCGTCGTCCCCGCGGCCGAGACGCTCGCGTTCCTGCGTCCGCTGCCGGTGTCGGCGCTGTGGGGCGTCGGCAAGCGCACCGAGGAGCAGCTGCGGCAGCAGGGGCTCGACACCGTCGCCGACGTCGCCGCCGCTCCGCTGTCCAGGCTGAGGCGGTCGCTCGGGCGGGCGCTGGGGGAGCATCTGTACGCGCTCGCGAACGGGCACGACGACCGCAAGGTGATCCCGGAGTCGCCCGACAAGTCGATCGGCGCCGAGGTGACCTTCGACGTGGATCTCCACGACCGCTCGGCGCTCGGGCTGGAACTGCTCCGGCTCTCGGAACGTGTCGCCGCCACTCTGCGCCGCCGGGGGGTGCGGGGGCGGACGGTGTCGATCAAGGTCCGGTTCGCGGACTTCAAGACCATCACCCGGGCCAGGACGACCGCCGTTCCGGTGGATGTGGCCCGCGACATCCACCGCACCGCCGTCGAGCTCCTCACCGAGCACGCGCCGACGGGCGCGATCCGCCTGATCGGTGTAAGAGTCGAAGGATTGGACACGGAGAGTGACGGGGAGCAGCTGCTTTTCGCGTCACCCGAACCCCGGTGGCGGGACGCGGAAGTCGCCGCCGACGTCGCGAGGTCGAAGTTCGGTGCCGCCGCGGTGCGGCCCGCGTCACTGCTGACCCCTCGTGACCAGTGACTTCGCCCGCTCGGCCGTCTTCGAGAGAGCCGAGCCGGGTGGTTTCGGGCAATTCGATCCCTTCTGGATACGGGATCGGGTAGTCGGACGAGCGCGGGGCTCGTATCCTGGACAGAGACACCCCGCCTGGGGTTGTCTGTTGGGTCCATGACGTTGCGCGGCCCGGCGCCCGCGACAGCTGTGCCGGAGGAGGAAAGATGCCACTCTCCGAGCATGAGCAGCGGCTGCTCGATCAGATCGAGCGCGAGCTCTATGCCGAGGACCCCAAGTTCGCATCCACGGTGCGAGGCACCCGGTTGCGCCGCCCCGCCCGCCGACGGCGTTTGCAGGGCATCGCCCTGTTCGTAGTGGGCGTCGCACTGTTGGTGCTCGGCGTGGTGGTCAACATCCGGGTCGCCGAGATCCCCGTGATCAGCGTGCTCGGGTTCCTCGTGATGTTCTTCGGAGTCATGATGGCCGTCACATCGATTCGGCAAGGAGCCGAAACGGAAGGCGGCAAGGACAGCGGCGGCCAGGGGGCCGGCGGAGGTGGCGGCAAGGCGTCCCCGCGCCGGAGCTCGTTCACCCAGCGCATGGAAGAGCGCTTCCGCCAGCGCTTCGAGGAGCAATAGCTCCCACACACGCGAACATGCCGGCAGGGCGACGCCTTGCCGGCATGTTCGCGTTGTCGTGCGTGGGGGAACCCGCAGTAAGTACGTGAAGGCCCCCTTCACTGCGTCTAGCGCAGTGAAGGGGCCTTCACGTACTTGGGCGGCGGGACCGAACGCCCCGCCGCGACCCGCGACGCCTACTTGCCCCGCCGCAGTGAGCGCGGGAACAGGCGGCCCTTCCACGACATCGGCGCGTTGCGCTTCAGGCTCTTGCGAACCTCGTCGAAGGCCGGCCCCAGCGTCTGATCGTCCGCGGGCTGGTCCGAGTACCAGGACCGCTCCACCACACCGATGACCGTCCGCAGGCCGGTGCGGCCCTCCTCGTCCAGCCGGTGCTTCTCGACGACCTTCCGGCCCGCCACGCGCACCGTGTCGCCATCGGAAAGCGGCAGGCCGCGGTCCGCGCATTCGTCCATCAGTTCCCGCCACGCCGCGTCGGCCGCGGCGGGGGAGCGGGAAGCGATCTTCTGCAGCCGCAGCCGCCGCTTGATCTCCCGGATCGCCGTCGGCGTGCCGAGCCCGCCGAGGACGAGCACCAGCGCCAGCGCGAACCACCACGACACCCACGCCGCCAGGAACGCGAACGCCGCCACCCACAGCCCGATCACGATCAGCGGCAGCCAGTTCGTCACGTTCTGGTTGTCCAGGAACCCGCCGTCCTCCCGTGTCGGGGCAGGCACGTCCGGGGCGGGAGCCCGGGCGGGTGACGAGCGCAGCAGCGCCCGGTATCTCAACTGCGACCGCACGATCGTCACCACGGTCAGCGCGGCCGCCAGCCCACCGAGGATCCCGGCGAGGATCGCGGGCCACAGCGGCTCTTCCTCCAGCTGGCCCGTGCCGCCGTCCGCGCCGAGGTCGGCGCCGGGTTCGCGGGGCGTGCCGGTGGCGGGGGCGCTCGACGCGGGCGCGCTCGGCACTTCCTGGGTGTCGTTGGCCGTGGAGCTGCCGGTGTCGTTCTGCAGGTACGGCGGGACGACCGCGCGGCCGTCGAGCCGCGGGGTCGGGTCGAAGGTGACCCAGCCCTGCGTCTGGAAGTAGACCTCGACCCACGCGTGCGCGTCCTCGGAGGTGATCGAGACGTAGTCGCCCTTCGGGACCCCGGAGGCGAAGCCGATGGCGACCCGCGACGGGATGCCGACCGCTCGCAGCATCACGGCCATCGCCGACGCGTACTGCTCGCAGAACCCGCGTTTGCCGTTGAGGATGAAGTCGGCGAGCGCGTCGGAGTCGGTGGCGTCCGCGGTCTTGGTGTCGTAGACGAAGCCGTTCTGCGCGGTGAAGAACGACCAGAGCGCCTGCGCCTTGTCGAAGTTGTTGGTCTCGTTGTCCGTCAGCTGCTTGGCCTTCGCGACCACGCGGGGATCGACGCGGTCGATCTGGGTGAACTGCGGCGGCACTTCGGGCAGGCGGGCGTCGTCACGCCGGAGTTGGTCCTTCGTCGGGATCTGGAGGGACGCGGTCTCGGTGTAGGCGGGCGCGTTCTGCTTGGTCGTGGTGAACACGGCGCCGCCGACCGGGTCGTACAGCCAGTTGTCGGCCAGTCCGCTGAGCGCCCTCGGCGCGCCGTAGACGGGCAGCCAGTTGTCGACCCAGTTCGTCGGCTCGATCCGGATCTCCCGCCCGGGACCGGAACCGTCGTCGCCCGGGGCGGGCGGGAGGCCCTTGTTGGCCTGCACGCCCTGCTGGGCGCGGCCGTTCTGGGCGAGCCCCCAGCCCTTGTTCGGCGTGTACGTGTCGAGGGTGAAGGCGCGCATCAGGCGTTTGTCCGCACCCATTCCGTAGACCTTGAACAGTTCGACGTTCTCGCCCTGGTCCAGCAGGCCCCGCAGCTGCGTGAACGGCTCGACGCCGAATCCGCCCGCGCCACCCCGGCCCGAGCCGGTGCCGCCGGGGAGGCTGCCGACCGTGCCGACCCCGGTCACGGCGGTGCCGATCACCAGCCCCATCGCGATGGCGGCGGCGACCACGCCGACGGGGGCCGACAACGTGCTCGCCGAGTTGCCCAGCCCGGGCGCGTCCCGGTTGCGCCAGCGGCGATGCCGGTGGTTGCCGTCGACGGCGAGCAGGGCGGCGAACGCGGCCGCGCCGAGCAGGAACGTCCACCACGGCAGCATGTCCTCGGCCAGCGCGGCCGGGACGGCGTACACGCACAGCAGGACCAGGCCGGTCGCGGCGGGCGCGGCGGCGGCCACGGCCAGCGTGTCGACCAGGACCGCGACCAGGCCGATCGCGATGGTGATCAGGCAGAGGATCGGCGGGGTGCCCTCGACCGGCGGCAGGCCGACGCGGATCTGCTCGGCCGCCGCGGCGAGGACCCCGCGCAGCTCCCCGAACGCGTCCGGGCCGGGGAAGATCTTCAGGATCCCGCTGGTGGTGAACGCTCCGGTGATCAGGAGCAGCAGCACCAGCAGCTGGGCGAGGCCGACGACGATGGTCGGCGCGCGCAGCGAGCGCAGGGCGAGCCCGGTCGAGGCGATCAGCACGACGGCGACCAGCAGGTAGCCGAACCACGCCCAGCCGGAGACGACACCGGTGAGCGAGGTGGACGCGAACAGCGTGGCGAGCCCGGCGGCGACCGGCGCGAGCACACTGCTCGTCCAGACCGGGGGCGGGGCCGCCGGACGCGGTTGGGGGGTGTGCGGCCGGGGCGGCGCGGTCGCGGTCACAGGCCGCCTCCGATCAGCGTGCCCCGGCGGGTGGCCGTCTGGCAGAGCTCGGCCCAGACCTGCGGCATGGGCGATCCGGGACCGGCGACGACGACACCCCAGCCCGCGGCTCGCAGCAGTGCCACCGATTCCTCGGTGGCGGCGGCCCGGTTTTCGGGGCGGTTGACGCCGGACGACCAGCCGGGGGTGTCGAGCAGCACGGCGAGGCTCCGGATCCCGCGCGGGCGGTACCGGGACAGCTCGTGCACGGATTCGTTGCTGACGGTGCCGAGCACCGCGATGAGTTCCTGTCCCTCGGCCGGGTCGTGGCCGAGGGTGATGTCGCGCTGGTGCGCGGGCTGGAGCGCGGCGAGGACGTCGAGCACGACGTTGTCGTAGTGCTCACCACCCTCGCCGGGGGTGTCGGCCAGGGTCTGGCCGTGTTCGGTGATCAGCCGGACCCGGTGCCCGGAACGGCGCAGGTGCAGGGACACCGAAGCGGCGAACGAGACGGCCCATTCGAGGCTCGCCGCGGGGCCGGTGCCGTGGTGCGCCGCCGCGCGGTGGTCCAGCAGCACCGTGGTGCCGCCGCGCCACGGACGTTCCTCGACGCGGACCATGATCTCGTCGCGGCGGGCGGTCGAACGCCAATGGACCTTCCGCAGGTCGTCGCCCTGCCGGTACTGCCGGACGATCACGTCCGATTCACCCTGCCCGGCGTGCAGGCGGATGCTGCCGTCGTCGCCGGCACCGATCCCGGCGCCGCTGGGCAGCCCCCACAGGCCGACCACCTTCGGCACGACGACCAGCCGCGAATGCCCGATCAGCTCACGTTCGAACTCGCACAGCCCGAACGGGTCGGTGATCGTCGCCCGCAGCGGGCCGACCTGCTGAACCCCGCGCAGCACCGGCTGCAGCGGGTAGCGCAGCGCGACCCGGCGGTCGTGGGGAAGGCGTTCGACGACGAACCGCGGCCGCGAGCCCAGCGCGTACGGCACGCCGTCTTCGAGCAGCACCTCGCCCGCCGGGAGCCTGCCGTCGCGCCAGAGTTCGAGCTGGACCTCGCCCGGCGAACCGACCGCGACCCGCTCCGGGCGCAGCGAGCGGGCGGCGCCCAGCCGCAGCCGGGTCGCCGAGATGAAGAAGGCGACCAGCAGCGGCAGCGCGATCACGAACACCGCGACCCGCAGCAGATCCCGTTCGTTGAGCACGAACGAGCAGGCCGCCGCGGCCACGCCGGCGGCGAGGAGGCAGCGGCCGCGTGTGGTCAGGCCGGACAGAGCACGCAGCATGGCTCCGTTTTCCTTCTACTCAGCGGTTCGAGCCCTGCGGAACGGGGACGCGGTGCAGGATCGCGCGGACCACGTCGGTGGCCGAACGGCGGGCGGCGTGCGCCTCGGTGGTGAGCACCATGCGGTGGGCCAGCACCGGGACCGCGACCGTGTGCAGGTCGTCCGGGACGACGAACTCACGGCCCGAGAGCGCGGCCTGCGCGCGGGCCGCGCGGACCAGCTGCAGGGTCGCCCGCGGCGAGGCGCCGAGACGGATCTCCGGCACCTGGCGGGTCGCGGCCACCAGGTCGACGGCGTACCGGCGGATCTCCGGCGACATGTGCACCGAGCGCACCGTCTCGATCAGCCGCTGGACCGACTCACGGTCGGAGACCGGCTCGAGATCGGCCAGCGGGTTGTGCCCGGCGTGCTCGTCGACCATGGCCAGTTCGGCCTGCTGGTCGGGGTAGCCGATGGACACCCGCGCGGTGAACCGGTCCCGCTGGGCCTCGGGCAGCGCGTAGGTGCCCTCCATCTCGATGGGGTTCTGGGTGGCGATCACCATAAACGGCTCTTCGAGGTGGTAGGTCGAGGTGTCGACGGTGACCTGGTGCTCTTCCATGCATTCGAGCAGGGCCGACTGCGTCTTCGGCGAAGCGCGGTTGATCTCGTCGCCGACCACGATGTTCGCGAACACCGGGCCGGGCCGGAACTCGAACTCGCCGCTCTGCCGGTTGTAGATGGACACCCCGGTGACGTCGCTGGGCAGCAGGTCGGGGGTGAACTGGATCCGGCTGACGGTGCAGTCGATCGAGCGGGCCAGCGCCTTCGCCAGCGAGGTCTTGCCGACCCCGGGGACGTCTTCGACGAGGAGGTGGCCTTCGGCGAGCAGGGTCACGAGCGCGATGCGGATGACGTCGGGTTTGCCGACCAGTACCCGCTCCACGTTGGCGGCGATCCGCCGCGCGGTCTCGTGCAGTTCGTCCAGCGACGCTCGGGCGTCACGGCCGTTCTGCCGACCGCTGACCGAGCCGGCGTCCGTGGGGTACGGCGCTTGCCCGGTTGCCTGCTCGCCCTGGTGTTCGCCGGGCGTCGCAGACTGGATTCTCGACGTCACTCGACCTCCTGATGCCGCGTGGCTGGATTTCCGCTGGGTCCTCTGCCGGACCGTTCAGTCCCCCGGGCAGCGGTCAGCCTCCCACGAAGTGTGTCAAACTCGGGCGAACTCGTGGGGGGAACCCCGCCAACCCCAGTCGATGACTCTGTGCAACCAGAGACCTTACCTCGATCGAGTGAGGTAAGCGCGTTTTCGGGTGCTCCCGCTGACACCTTGTTTTGTCGTATGCTCCGGTGCGAGGTCGCTCGACTACGGAGAGGCGTAATCGCTTATGAGCGAGGTGAGCACCGCCAAGCCCCGGTTCGACCTGAGCGGGTTCGCGGTCGCGCCGGAGCTGGCCGCCGACGCCCACGTGAAGATCTCCGCCCTGCAAGACGTGGTCGGCCAGATGGTCCGCGAAGCGAAGGTGCTCGGCCGCACGGTTCCCCTCGGCGGGGGATACGCGGACGAGGTCGGCAGGTTCATGGCGCAGTACGGGATCGGCGCCGAAGGCTCCGCGGTCGAGGCGCTCACCGCGTTCGGCAAGGAGCTCGAAGCGCTCAAGAACCGGATCGAGAAGGCGCTGGCGAAGTACACCCGACAGGATGAACAAGCGGCGGCGGACGTGGACTGTGTCGGCGGCTGAACCCCTGAGCTCACGCCTGGTCGCGCTCGGCGTCTTCGTCCTGCTGGCGGTGTCCGCTTGCGGGCAAGGGGCCGCGGGTCAGGCGCGGGTTCCGGCAGCCGGCGATGGCCCGGCTCCAGCGCCTTCGTCTTCGGCGCCCGTGCGGGATCGCGGCGTGGATCCGTGCGCGCTGCTCGGCCCGCAGGACCGGTCGTCGGCCGGGATCACCGTGCTCGGCGTCGCGAAGGAGATCAACGGCGCCCGCGCCTGCGACTGGACGGTGCCCGCGACCTTCGGCGTCACGATCACCATCGACGAGAAGAACGGCCTGGCCGATCTCGAGGTCGCGCGCAAGACCGCCACCAAGACGAAGGTCGGCGCCCGGGACGCGCTCAAGGTCGCGGACAAGAAGGCCGCGGACGGGACCTGCGCGATCCTGCTCGGCATGGGGGAGAAGGCGAGCGTCCAGATCGACGTGAGCAACACGAACTTCACCGACACCCCGCTCGCCTGCGAGCGCGCGGTGAAGGTGGCGGGACTGGCCGAACCCCAACTGCCTTAGGAGAAGGTGCCGTGCCTGAAGGAGAGACGCCGCGCCGCGAGGTGCCGGTCGCGGCCACGCGGTACGAGGCGTACAGCCACGAAGCGCTGGCCGCCGAGGTCGAAGCGGGCAACGATCCCGAGGCCGCCGGCGGGATCGGCGCCGCCTGGGACGCGCTCGCGCGGCGCATGCACGACGCGACGTCCGAGCTGGCCGGGCTGGTCGGCAGCAGCGAAGAGAACTGGCGTGGCGAAGCGGGCGACGCGCTCCGCGGCGTGCTGGCCACCGCGTCCGGCTGGCTGACCTGGTCGGCGGACATCTCTTCCGCGCTCGGACAGGCCGTCTCCGGGCAGGCCGAAGCGGCCGCGCGGGCCCGTGCCGACATGCCCCCGCCGGTGGACTACGACCCCGGCTCGATGATCCGCGGCGCCGCGGCCGGCGGGAACCTCGCGCTCCTCGCCGCGCTCGCCGACGAGATGGAGGCCAGGCACGCCGAGGCCGAGGAGGCGCGACGCAAGGCCGTCGACGTCATGAACACCCGGGATGCCTCCCTGCGTTCGCTGACCCCGCAGGTCTCCTTCGGGAAGCCGCCCGAGCTGGGGCGGTCTTGATCCGCGTTTCCGCGTCGGCGTTCGACGTCCTCTGGTCCGATCTGGGGCACGCGGCCCCGCCTTGGCCGCTGTCCGTCCGCAGTGTCGGCGTCACGGAAGCGGAACGCGCCGAGATCCGCGGCGCGGTCTACGACAACCTCGCCGAACGGGGCCTTTACGACGGGGACCGGCTCGACGCCGCCCTCGAAGCGCGCCTGGACCTGCTCGCGCGCGCCGAGGTCTACGTCGAATGCGAGGCGCTGGCCGACATGACGGCCCAGACGCCGTTCCGGGCGGTCGCGGCCGCGCGTGGACGGCACGGCGTGCTGGCCACCCAGCCGGAACAGACCATCGCGCTGTCCGGGATCACCGACGGCGAAGTGTTCGCCGCGATCGTCGACGTCCTGCCCGAACTCCGGCCCGGCCCCGGCTACGGGGTAAGCCTCCCCGCGGCGCGGTTCGGCGGCGACCTGGAGGATCCGGTGTTCGGCGACGGCGGGCGGTCGTCGGCTTCGGACAGTCAGCTGCGCGAGGTGCTCGCGATCCAGGCACGGCCCGTCTACAGCGCGGGCCAGTTCACCGTGCGGACCCGCGACCGCGACGGCCGGGCGCACCGGGCCGGCGGGTTGACCTGGTTCGACACCGACGTCGGCGCGTACTGCGCCGCGCGGACCGAAGGCCGTGGCGGGCAGGCTTGGGTGAACGTGTCCCCTGTGGACGGTCCCCGGCTGGCCGCGCGGCTGGCTTCATTGCTGGACGAGGACCGCTAGGTTGTGACGAGTCGAAAGCCTGAGGGGGCCTTCGGGAACAGGGGGTTCGGAATGACCGTGCCATTCGGTGGCCACGTACGCGATCCGCAGGAGTGGATGCGCGACCAGGAGCGGCGCAGCGCCGCCCTACTCGCCAAGGCGGAACAGGCGAAAGCCGATCTGGAGAACAACGTCGTCACCCTGAGCAGCCCGGATCGGCTGGTCACCGTGACCGTCAACCCCGGTGGTGGCCTCACCTCGCTCTCACTGTCCCCGCAAGCGCAGGAACGGCCGCCCGCTCAGCTCGCCTCGCTGATCATGAGCACCTACCGCAAGGCGACCACCAGGGCCGCGGACCGGACCCTGGAGATCATGGCCGGCCTGACCGGCGAAGACTCCGACGCGGTCGACTTCATCAAGAGCACCCTGCCGCCGCGCGAGGAGCAGCAGCCCGCGCCGGAACCGGACGACTCCGCGCGCTTCGGTGTGCCGTCCGAGCCACCTCCCGCTCCTCCCGCGAAGCCACGGCCGTCTCGTCCCGTTTCGGATGACGACGACGGTGAAGACTTCCAGCACGTCGACTGGACCGGCCGCTCGTGAGCGGGCCAGGATACGGCGTCTCGCCGGAACGGCTCAAGGCGCACGCGGACCAGGTCTCCGACCTCGCGGACCGCATCCGCGGCGCGGCCTCGGCGGCGAACCAGGTCGGGATGGGCGGCTTCCAGGGCTATGGCCTGTTGTGCGCGGTGCCCGTCGGCGGCGTCCTGCAGCTGGCCCAAGGCGACGCGGACGAGCTGATGACCAGCGCGGCGAACCTCGGGAGCGCGTTGTCGGAAGCGCTGCACAAGGCCGCCACGGACTACACGAAGATCGACGACGACGCGGCGCAGCTCAGCCGGGACCTGGGGAAGAAGCTGTGAGCGAAGACCTGATCGCGAAGAAGGAGGTCAAGTCCGAGCCCTTCAAAGGTGGAGGCATTTTCGACAGTGGCTCGAGTGTCGTCGGGGACATCTACAAAGGGACGAAGGGCGAAGACCTCGACGCGTTCGCGGTCGCGATGGACGGCGTCTCCTTCGGACTGGACGTCCTGTCGATGGTCCTGAACCCACTCGGTGAGCTGGTGAAGGCCGGCGTCGGCTGGCTGATGGAGAATCTCGACTTCATCCGCGAACCGCTGGAGATCCTGACCGGTGATCCCGATCTGGTCCAGCAGGCGGCGCAGACCTGGAACAACATCGCCGCCGAACTCGAAGCCGTGGCAGGGGACTACGAAGGGGCACTGTCCACGACGTCCGGCTGGGATGGCGACGCGGCCATCGCCTACCGAAGGGTCGCGCTGCAATACACGCAGTCTTTGCGTGACGTCGCGGCCGAAGCGAAGGACTCGGCGCAATGGATCACCACCGGCGGCATGGTGGTGGCCACCGCGCGGGCACTGATCTTCGACATCATCGCGACTTTCATCAGCGATGTGATCACTCGTGCGCTTCTCGCGCTCGCGTCGTCGTGGTTCACCTTGGGCGGCTCGGTGGCGGCTTTCACCGCGAGCATCTTCGCCGATGCCGTGAAGGTGATGGCGAAGATCCAGAAGAAGCTCGGCAAACTGCTCAGCGCGATCCAGAAGTTCGTGAAGCGGTTCGAAGGATCGAGTGAGCGTGCTCGCGAGGCGGCGCGGGCGCTGGGACGGAAGTCATCCGAACTGGGGCGGGAGGCGAACAAGGCGATCAAGGCGAGCGACAAGACGCTGGACGGCCTCCAAGGCGACAACCTCAAGTACCTTCGTGGCGCGAAAGACCGCATGGAGAACACGACCTTGGGCAAGATCGCCGACAACACCGGACTCAAGGCCGCCAAGGAGGCGGGAAAGGCGGCTGCCGCGGACTACAACCAGTACAGCGGCGGCTCTTCTGAACGCGGCCGGGTCACGCCGCCCAACAGCGGCCGGATCAGCGGCTCGCTCGACGACGATGGCTGATCGCTCGACGGCTAGCCGCCGGACTCGGTGGTGGCCTCCAGGCGTGATGGGCGCCGTCGGCGTGCTCCTCACCTTGTGGCTGATGTTCTCCCTGCAGTGGGTGGCCGGGTTCGAGCCGTGGGGCACGCTTACCCGGGCCGGTACCGCTCAGGTCGAGCAATGCGAGCGGAACGCGATCCACCTGTGGATGACGTACTCGTGCGAGGCGGAAGTCCGGTGGCACGACGTTCCCGAGGGTGGAGAACAGGTCTCCGCCACGGTGATCACCTCCGTTTCGGCGCTTTCGGGCAGCGTGCCGGTGGAGGAGTACAAGTACCGGAAGAAGAACAGCTCGCGAGGCGGGGCTTCCGTGGTCCCGGTCGACCGGCCGATGTGGCCGGTGGCCGACGGCTGGTGGATCCTTCTCGTCTTCGTCAGCGTGATCCCCGGCTGGGCCGCGGGGTTCTGGGTAGGTGGCCGTCTCGGCCGGCTCCTGCCCGAACCGAAGGAGAAACCCAAGGATTGGCGCGGTGTCCGCCGTCGGGCCACGTCGGGGATGAACGGACGCCGCCGCAAGCGTGGCCGCCGCTGACGTACGTTCTGCCGGTGCGCGGACGACGCGCGTGATCGGATGGACGACGCGCGTGATCAGGCGGACGGCTCTCGACGCACCCCCGGCCGCGCGTGTCGTCCGGTCGATCACGTGACATCGCCGATGGTGAGCCTCGTGAGTGGCTAGGACGGTTAGAACCGTCCTAGCCACTCACGAGAACGGGAGTCCTTTGTCGACCCGGGTCATGGGATGACCCGACCTCACCCTCCACTGTGTCCTCGGCCGTCCCCGCCGCGCCCCACCGGATTCCCCACTTTCACCCCCACTTCGCCCCACAGCAGGGTTCCGGCGGCCGATATCCGGACGTGTCAGGCATGGATGAGGTTGCTTCGATACCCGCCCAGGGGGATCTTGGCCACCGTCCCCCACCGAGCCCCCACCTGGCCCCACCTGGCTGACCAGCGAAAACGTCTGACACGACGGAGTGGTCGCGGCTTTTGCCGCGTTGACTGTGGTGAAAAGTGGGGTACGGTGGTGCGCAGTGGGGCAGAAGGGAGCCCCGTGGCCGGGCTTGGTTGTTCGCAGCCAAGATCGGTAGGGAGGTGGAGCCGGTGTTCCTCGGCACCCACACCCCGAAACTGGACGACAAAGGGCGGCTCACGCTGCCCGCGAAGTTCCGCGACGCGCTCGCCGGTGGGCTGATGGTCACCAAGGGACAGGACCACTGTCTCTTCGTCTTTCCCCGGGCCGAGTTCGAGCAGATGGCCAGGAAGGTCGCCGACGCCCCGTTCACGAACGAGGCGGTCCGGGCCTACCAGCGTTATCTCTTCGCCGGGACGGACGAGCAACGCCCGGACGGGCAAGGACGTATCGCGATCGCGTCCGAGCTCCGACGCTATGCCGGGCTGAACAAGGAGTGCGTGGTGATCGGGGCGATCACCAGGCTGGAGATCTGGGACGCCCAAGCGTGGCAGGGCTACCTGGACGAACACGAGGACAGCTACGCGAAGGCTCGAGAGGAAGTTCTGCCGGGCGTCTTCTAGACGTGACCGAGGAAGCACCCACGCCGTCGGGGGGCGCGGGTTCACGCTTCGGACACATCGGAAGCCGTCCACACGGATGCCGTGAGGCCTCTGTCCGCTCAGTGGCCCTGGTACACCTTCCCCGGTACCAGGTCAGCAGGCGGGCGGACAGGGACCTGACGGCATCCGGCATCTTCCCCGGCACTACAGGAAAGGGGGGAAGACATGGCAGACGAACACGAGCACGTACCGGTGCTGCTGGATCGCATCGTCGAGCTGTTCGCGCCGGTCTTCTCCGACCGCGAGGCCGTGCTGGTCGACGCGACCGTCGGGCTCGGCGGTCATTCCGACGCGCTGCTCACCGCGTTCCCCCTGCTGCGCCTGGTCGCCCTCGACCGTGACCCCAACGCGCTGGAACTCTCCGCGAAACGGCTCGCGCGGCACGGTGACCGGGTCGACTTCGTGCACGCCGTCTACGACGAGATGCCGTCCGCGCTGCAGGGACTCGGACTGTCCAGAGTGGACGGGATCCTCTTCGACCTCGGGGTCTCCTCGATGCAGCTCGACCGGGCCGAGCGCGGTTTCGCCTATTCCAAGGATTCCCCGCTCGACATGCGCATGGACCCGACCACCGGGTTCACCGCGGCCGACGTGCTCAACACCTACGCCCCCGGCGAGCTGATCCGGATCCTGCGCGACTACGGCGAGGAACGGTTCGCCCAGCGGATCGTCAAAGCCGTTGTGGCGGAACGGGAGAAGGAACCCTTCACGCGCAGCGGACGCCTGGTGGAACTGCTGTACGACGCGGTCCCCGCGGCGAGCAGGCGCACCGGCGGGCATCCGGCGAAGCGCACCTTCCAGGCGTTGCGGATCGAGGTCAACGGCGAGCTGGAGGTGCTGCGGCGGGCGATGCCGCGGGCGTTGTCCTCGCTCGCCGTCGGCGGCCGCATCGTCGTGGAGTCCTATCAGTCCCTCGAAGACAGGCTGGTCAAACAGGCCTTCGCGGAACTGGCGAAATCCCGGACGCCGGAAGGGCTTCCGGTGGAACTTCCGGGCCACGGCCCGGAACTGAAACTGCTCACCAGAGGGGCCGAGAAGGCCGGCGAGGCGGAAACCGAACTGAACACGCGGGCCGCCTCCGTGCGGCTGCGCGCCGCCGAACGGATCGGAGACCGAGCACGATGACCGCTCCCGCGAAGTCCCGCGGCCGCCGGACACCGGCGCCCGGAAGGCGTTCCCGCGCGACCAGCACGGTCGAGCAGGCGCCCGAAACCACCGAGACCACGAAGTCCACTCGCGCCTCCCGCGGCCGCACTTCGGCGGCGGAACGCGCCTACGCCCGCCGCGCGCAGCGCGCGGACCTGTTGCAGCGAGACCAGCAGCGCAACCGGCCCGACGCGGAAGGCGGCGCGGGCAAGGACGAGCCGAAGAAGAAGCTCACGCTGCGCTGGCCGCGTTCGCGCGCGTCGTTCGTGCTGATGATGATGGGCATGCTGGCCGTCGGCGTGGCGTGCACGCTGTGGCTGACCACGCAGGCCATCGCCGATTCGTACCGGCTCGAACAGCTCCGCACGACCAACGCCGGGCTCGCCGAAGCGAAGGAGCGGCTGCAGCGCGAGGTCGCGAAGGCCGAGTCGCCCGCTTCGCTGGCGCCCAAGGCCAGGGAACTGGGCATGGTGCCCGGCGGCGACCCCGCGCATATCGTGGTCGGCCCGGATGGAAAGTCCACTGTGGTCGGTGAGCCGAAGAAGGCCGAAGCCGAGGCGCCCGCCGCCCCGGCCGAGTCGACGGCGCCGCCGCCCGCCGAGGGAACGCAGCAGGGCACGCCGTACGAGGGCGACCAGCCCGCGGTACCGCAGGAGAACGCGGCCCCGGCGCAGGGAGGTCAGTGATGTCACCCGGCCGCCCGGCGCAGGCCAGGGCCCGGTCGGTGGGGAGCGCGCGGCGGACCTACGCCGCCGGGACCCGCCGTGCCACCGCCCGCCGGGGCAACGGGGGAAACCGGAGCCGGTTCACCGGCGTCCGGATCCTGCTGATCGTCGTGATGGTGCTCGCCGGTCTCAAACTGGTGCAGGTGCAGTGGTTCGAGGCCGGCGCGCTCTCCGAGGCGGCGGAGCGGCAGCGGACGTCGGTGATCGAAAGTCCCGCGCAGCGCGGCTCCATCCTGGACCGCAACGGTACGAAGATCGCGTTCAGCGTCGAGGTGCGGACACTCGCGGTGAGCCTGAACTGGCTCCACAAGACGATGGACGACTTCGCCGCGAAGAACCCCACCAAGGGCAAGAACTTCGAGACCGAGGTGGCGGGCGCGGCGAAGCTCATCGCGGCCAAGCTGCCCGGCGTGATCACCGAGAAGGAACTGCTGGACAAGTTCCACAAGCCGGACGGGTTCACCTACCTGGTCCACGACATCGAACCTTCGGTCGCCGAGGCGATCGTCAAGGAATACCCGTGGATCAGCGTCGAGAAGCGCTCGAAGCGGGAATACCCCGGTGACTCGGTCGGCGCGAACATCGTCGGCTACGCGAACTGGCGCACCGACGACAAGGACGTCTCCAAGCACAACCTGCACGGCGGGTACGGCCTCGAAGCCTCGCGGGACAACGACCTCGCCGGAACGCCGGGCCGCAAGATCGTCAACACCCGGAACGGCAACGACAACCTCGTCATCCCGGGCACCGAGCGGGACATCCAGAACGCCGTCCCCGGTTCGGATCTGCAGCTCACGATCGACACCGACCTGCAGTACGAACTGCAGCGGCAGCTGAGCGAGTACGTCGTCAAATCGAAGGCCAAGGGCGGCCAGGCGGTCATCCTGGACTCCAAGACCGGCGAAGTCTACGCGCTGGCCAACGACAAGACCGTCAACCTCAACGACCCGGCTTCGCGCAGCGAGACGGAGAACCTGAACAACCGAGCGGTGACCACGCCGTTCGAACCCGGTTCGGTGAACAAGATCGTCACCGCCGCGGGCGCGATCGACGCGGGGATCACCACGCCGGAGGCGTCGCAGCCGGTCCCGGGCTCGCTGCAGGTCGCCGACAAGATCGTCAAGGACGCCTGGCACCACGGCACGCAGCAGTTCACCACCACCGGCATCTTCGCGAAGTCGTCGAACGTCGGCACCCTGCTGCTGGCGCAGAAGCTCGGCGAGGACCGGTACGCGGATCTGCTGAAGAAGTTCGGTCTCGGCCAGCGCACGGGTCTCGGCCTTCCCGGCGAGAGCCCGGGTGTCGTGCCGCCGCGCAATCAGTGGTCGGCCACGACCTTCGGGAACCTGCCGATCGGGCAGGGCCTTTCGATGACGGTGGTGCAGATGGCGGGGATGTACCAGGCCATCGCGAACGACGGGCTGCGCGTGGAACCACGGGTGGTCAAGTCGAAGGTCAATCCGGACGGGACCGTCGTCCCCGAACCGGCGCCGAAGACCGTCCAGGTCATCAGCCCGCAGGCGGCGAAGACCGTCCGCGAGATGATGCGCGCCGTGACGCAGAAGGGCCGCGGGCAGCAGAGCGGCACCGGGCCGAAGGCGGCGCTGGAGGGCTACCAGATCTCGGGCAAGACGGGCACCGGCCAGCAGGTCGACCCGAAGACGAAGACCTACAGCGACCATCTGTACAACATCACCTTCGCCGGGATCCTGCCCGCGGACAACCCCCGCTTCGTGGTCGGCATCCGGCTCGACGCCCCGGACGCCACGCTGCAGCAAGGGCTCTCGGCCGCGCCGCTGTTCCACTCGGTGGCCGCGTACCTGGCGCAGCGGTTCCAGATCCCGCTGTCGGACGGTCCTTCGCCCCAGGTGCCGTTGGTGCTTTCCTGACGTAACACGCGTGTTTGGGGCCGGAACTCGCGTGCTTGAAGGCGGAACTCGATCATCCGTCCCGAGACACGCGAGATCCGGCTTCAGACACAGGAGATCCGGCTCCGGGCACGTGAGTTCCGGCTCTGGGAACGCCGGCTGAGCGGCCTCAGGACCCGCGTTGCGAAAGCCACTTTCGCAACCTTGAACGTTGCGAAAGTGGCTTTCGCGTCATCGGGCACCGCGTCGGAACGTGATCGTCGCTGTGCGTGAACGGGCCTCCGCGCCGGGCGCCGTCCGGAATCACCGGTCCCGGCGCGTCCGAAGTCCTCAAGCGACAGTCGGAAGCCCTTGCGTGCCAAGGAGAGCCCGCGAAACCCAATACCACGAGCATGATCGACGCGCTCACACCCCGCACCGCTTCAGTCACCCGAATGCCGCGCCGGTAACCTCCTTGGCTGTGTCGGTGCCTACTTCAGATCCCCGCAGCGGTCCCGCCGTCGAAAGCGGGTCCGGCGCGACGGCTGCCCAGGTCCCGGACAGCCCGGTCAAGGCCGTCGCCGCACCCCCTCGTCCGGCCAGGATCGAGCCGATGCCGCTGGGCACGCTGCTCGCCAGGGCGGGCGCCCGGCTCGTGGTGGGTGGCGACGACTACCCGGCCGCGGCCGAGCTGACGGTCACGGGCAGCACGCTCCGCGCCCAGCACGTCCTCCCCGGTGACCTCTTCGCCGCCCTTCCCGGCGCTCGTGCCCACGGCGCGGACTTCAGCGACCAGGCCATCGCGGCCGGCGCGGCCGCCGTGCTCACCGACGAGGCCGGCGCCGAGCGCCCCGTGCTCCGCGACGCCGGCGTGCCGATCCTGGTTCACCCGGACCCGCGAGCCGCCCTCGGCGAGATCGCCGCCTGGATCTACGGCGAGCCGTCGCTGGAGCTGTCCGTCCTCGGCATCACCGGGACGTCCGGCAAGACCACGACGTCGTACCTGGTCGACGCCGGGCTCAAGGCGGCCGGGCTCACCACCGGGCTGATCGGCACGGTCGAGACCCGGATCGCGGGGGAGCGCCTCGCCAGCGGGTTCACCACCCCCGAGGCGCCGGATCTGCAGGCCCTGCTCGCGGTGATGGTGGAGCGCGGCGTCACGCACGTCCCGATGGAGGTCTCCAGCCACGCGCTGTCGCTGGGCCGGGTCAACGGCACGCGCTTCGCGGTCGGCGCCTTCACCAACCTGTCCCAGGACCACCTGGACTTCCACAAGGACATGGAGGAGTACTTCGCCGCCAAGTCCCTGCTGTTCGACGGCCGGTCCACCGCCGAGGTGGTCGTCGTCGACAGCGCGTGGGGCCACGCCCTCCTCACCCCGCACACGGTGACCGTGTCCACCGAGCCGGGGACGGACGCGCTGTGGCGCGCCACCGACCTCAACCCCACCCCGGCGGGGGAGCAGACCTTCACCCTCCACGGTCCCGAAGGCCTCACCGCCGCGGCCAAGATCCCGCTGCCGGGTGAGTTCAACGTGGCCAACGCCGTGCTCGCGGCCGCGATCCTGAACACCGCCGGTGTCCCGCTCGACGCCATCGTCGCCGGGCTCGCCTCGGTCGAGGTGCCGGGCCGGATGGAGCGGGTCTACCTCGGCCAGCCGTTCACCGCCGTCGTCGACTACGCGCACAAGCCCGCCGCGGTCGCGCAGGGGCTCGACGCGCTGCGTGCCCGCACCGAGGGCCGGATCATCACCGTCCTCGGCTGCGGCGGGGACCGCGACACCGCCAAACGCCCGGTGATGGGCGAGGCGGCGGTCCGGCGCAGCGAGGTGCTGATCGTGACCGACGACAACCCGCGGTCGGAGGATCCGGCCGCGATCCGGGCGGCGATGCTGGCCGGGGCCCGCAACGCCGGCCCGGCCCTGGGCGGCGAGATCCTCGAGATCGCCGACCGCCGGGAAGCCATCGTCCACGCGGTCGAGCTGGCTCAGCCCGGCGACATCGTGCTCATCGCGGGCAAGGGCCACGAGACCGGCCAGGAGATCCAGGGTGTCGTGCACCCGTTCTCCGACCGCGAAGAGCTGGCCTCCGCCATCCGCAGACGTCTGGAGACAGAGTGATCGTGCTCAGCCTGGCCGAGATCGCCGCCATCGTCGGCGGGCGGCTGCATCGGACCGACGGGACCGCCGAGGTCACCGGAAGCGTCGAATTCGACACCCGTGAGGTCACCCCCGGAGGTCTGTTCATCGCGCTGCCCGGCGCGAAGGTCGACGGCCACGACTTCGCCGCGCGGGCGGTCGAGTCGGGCGCCGTCGCGGTGCTCGCGGCCCGCGAGGTCGACGCCCCGGCCGTGATCGTGCCGCCGCTGGCGGCCGGCGAGGGGCACGAGCGGGCGTTCGCGCTGGTCTCGGACAAGGACGGGGCGGGCGCCGCGGTGCTGGCCGCGCTGGCCAAGCTCGCCCGGCACGTGATCCGGAAGCTCGCGGGAGACCACCTGACCGTCGTCGGGGTCACCGGTTCGGCGGGCAAGACCTCCACCAAGGACATCATCGCCCAGCTGCTGGAGCCGCTCGGCCCGACGGTGGCGCCGCCGGGCTCGTTCAACAACGAGCTGGGCCACCCCTGGACGGCGCTGCGGGCCGACGACTCGACGCGGCAGCTCGTGCTGGAGCTCTCCGCCCGCGGGCCCGGCCACATCGCCGAGCTGGCGGCCATCGCGCCGCCGCGGATCGGGGTCGTGCTCAACGTCGGCACCGCGCACGTCGGCGAGTTCGGCTCGCGCGAGGGCATCGCCAAGGGCAAGGGCGAGCTCGTGGAGGCGCTGCCGAGCGCCGAGGACGGCGGTGTCGCGGTCCTGAACCTCGACGACCCGTACGTCGCGGCCATGGCGAGCCGGACGAAGGCCCGCGTGGTGTTCGTCGGCGAGAGCGAGTCCGCGCACGTCCGCGCCGTCGACATCACCCTCGACGGCGAAGCGCGCGCGTCGTTCCGCCTGGTCACTCCGAACGGTGAGGCACGGGTCAAGCTGCCGCTCTACGGCGAGCACCACGTCGGGAACGCGCTCAGCGCGGCCGCCGTGGCCCTGGAGATGGGCTCGACGGTCGAGGAGGTCGCCGCCCGCCTGTCGAGCCTGGAGCGGCGCTCCGAACGCCGCATGGAGGTCACCACCCGCGCCGACGGCGTCACGGTCCTCAACGACTCCTTCAACGCCAGCCCCGAATCGATGCGGGCCGCGCTCAAGGCGCTCGCGTCGATGAGCGCGAACCGCCGCTCCTGGGCCGTGCTCGGCGTGATGGGCGACCTCGGCGAGAACTCGGTCGAGGCGCACGACGGCATCGGCAGGCTCGTCGTCCGGCTCAACATCGACAAGCTCGTGGTCATCGGCCAGGCCGCCGCGGCCGCCCATCAGGGCGCCCAGCACGAGGGTTCCTGGGGCGAGGAGTCGGTACTGGTACCCGACGTCGACGCCGCCATCGCCCTGCTGCATGATCAGCTCCGCGCGGGAGACGTGGTGCTGGTGAAGGCGTCCAAGGCCGCCGCTCTGTGGCGAGTCGCCGACGCCGTGCTCGCCGCTCCCGTGACCGACGCTGAATCCCCTGAAGTAGCCCCTTCCCCCTCTCACGAACGCTCGAACGGTGGTGACGCGTGATCAGCATCCTGATCGCGGCCGCGGCGGGCCTGCTGGTCTCCATCCTCCTCACTCCCTATCTGATCCGGGTGTTCTCCCGGCAGGGCTTCGGCCAGGAGATCCGGGAGGAAGGACCGCAGGGACACAAATCCAAACGCGGTACCCCGACGATGGGTGGTGTCGCGATCATCGTCGCGATGGTCGTCGGGTATTTCGTGGCGCATCTGATCAGCGCGCTCAGTGGCGGCAACGGCACCGGCGGCCCGTCCGCCTCGGGGCTGCTGGTCCTCCTGCTGGCCGTCGGCCTCGGGCTGGTCGGGTTCCTCGACGACTTCATCAAGATCCGCAAGCAGCGCAACCTCGGGCTGAACAAGACCGCGAAACTGGTCGGCCAGCTCGTGGTCACGATCGCCTTCGCGATCCTGGCGCTGCAGTTCGCCGACGAACGCGGGCTCACCCCGGCGTCGGAAAGCCTGTCCTACGTGCGGGACCTCGCGCTGATCACCTTCCCGTCGGTGTTCTTCGTGATCTTCTGCTACATCGTCATCTCGGGCTGGTCGAACGCGGTGAACTTCACCGACGGCCTCGACGGTCTCGCCGGCGGCACCGCGGCGATGGTGCTGGCGACCTACGTCGTCATCGCCTTCTGGCAGACCCGCCTCTCGTGCGCGGTCACCCCGCAGGCCGCCTGCTACGACGTTCGTGACCCGCTGGACCTGGCGGTGGTGGCCGCCGCGGCCACCGGCGCCTGTGTCGGCTTCCTGTGGTGGAACGCGGCACCGGCGAAGATCTTCATGGGTGACACCGGTTCGCTGGCCCTCGGCGGCCTCGTCGCCGGCCTGTCGATGACCACCCGCACCGAACTGCTCGCCATCGTCATCGGCGGTCTGTTCATGGTCGAGATGATCTCGGTGGTCGCACAGATCGCCGTGTTCCGCACGACCAGGCGGCGCCTGTTCCGGATGGCGCCGTTCCATCACCACTTCGAGCTCGCGGGCTGGGCCGAAACCACCGTCATCATCCGGTTCTGGCTGCTTTCGGCCATCTGCTGCATGTTCGGTCTCGGCCTGTTCTACAGCGAACAGCTCGGTCTCGGGGGTTAAGCGGTGGAGCTGGCCGGGCGTCACGTCCTCGTCGCCGGAGCCGGGGTCACCGGCAAGTCGATCGTCCCCGTCCTGGCGGACCTGGGCGCGCGGATCACCGTCACCGACGGCAACGCCGAACGGCTGGCGGAGCTCGAAGGGCTCGGCGCCGACCTGGTGCCGGGCCTGACCGAACCGCCCGAAGGTGTCGAGCTGGTCGTCACCAGCCCCGGCTGGAAGCCGACGTCGCCGTTGCTGGTGGCGGCGGCCGAAGCCGGTGTCGAGGTGATCGGCGACGTCGAGCTGGCGTGGCGCGTCGGACAGCTGCGCGACAAGCCGCCGGTGTGGCTCGCGATCACCGGCACCAACGGCAAGACCACCACGGTCGGGATGCTGGAGTCGATCCTGCGTACCGCCGGAGTCGACGCCGTGGCCTGCGGGAACGTCGGTTTCGCGGTACTCGACGCGGTGCGGGCCGGGCACGAGGTGCTGGCCGTGGAGCTGTCGAGCTTCCAGCTGCACTGGTCGTCGACGCTGGCGCCGCTCGCCTCGGTGGTGCTGAACCTGGCCGAGGACCACCTCGACTGGCACGGCTCGATGGAGGAGTACGCGGCGGCGAAGGGGCGGGTCCACACCCACTCCCGGAACGTGGTGCACAACCTCCACGAGGAGTGGTCCATCCGCCTCGCCGACGAACACGCGCCCGCCGACGCGCGCCGTGTCGCCTTCGGTATGGACACCCCGCGCCCCGGCGAGCTCGGGATCGTGGAAGACCTGCTGGTCGACCGCGCCTTCGTGGCCGACCCGGCGACCAGCGCCGACGAGCTCGGCACGCTGGCCGACGTGCGCCCCGCCGGCCCGCACAACGTCTCCAACGCGCTCGCCGCGGCGGCGCTGGCCCGGGCGTACGGCGTCACCGGCGAGGACGTCGCGAAGGGCCTGCGCGAATACCGGCCCGCCCCGCACCGGGCCGAGGAGATCGGCGAGATCGACGGCGTCCGCTACATCAACGATTCCAAGGCGACCAACCCGCACGCGGCGAGCGGTTCGCTGCGCGCGCATCTGAACGTCGTCTGGATCGCCGGTGGCCAGCTCAAGGGCGCTTCCGTGGACGAACTCGTCGGCTCGATCGCCGGAAGGCTGCGCGGAGTCGTGCTGTTCGGCGTCGATTCACCCGTGATCGCCGCCGCTGTCGCGCGACACGCGCCGGATGTCCCGGTGAACAGCCTCCCTTCGGGTGACGATGACACCATGACTGCGGCGGTGAAGGCGGCCCGCGCCCTGGCGCGCCCTGGAGATGTGGTGCTGCTGGCCCCCGCCGCGGCGTCGTTGGACATGTACTCGAGCTATGGCGCACGCGGCGACGCGTTCGCGAGCGCGGTCCGTGTCCTGCGCGACGGTGCGGGGGAGACCAGTGACGGCGGTTGAGGAAAGAAAGCGCGAGACGGCGCCACGCAAGCGGCGTGAGCGCAAGGAAAGCCCGTTCGTCGCCTTCCGCACCGCGCTGACGGCCTGGCTTTCGCGGCCGCTCGCTTCGTTCCACCTGGTCCTGGCGCTCACCGGCGTGCTGACCGTGATCGGCATCGTGATGGTGCTGTCCGCCTCGTCGGTCGCTTCGTACAACCCCAAGACCGGCACCGGCGTGTACGCCCAGTTCAGCAAGCACCTCATGTTCGTCGCGATCGGCGCGGTGGTGTTCTGGGTCGGGCTGCGGGTCCCGCTGGAACGCGTCCGGCGGTTGTCGGCGACGGCGACGGTGGTGTGCCTCGGGCTGCTCGTGCTGGTGCTGACCCCGCTCGGCTCCGAGATCAACGGCTCGCAGGGCTGGTTCCGGCTCGGCGGATTCGCCTTCCAGCCGGTCGAGGCGGCCAAGGTCGCGCTGGCCTTCTGGGGCGCGCACATCCTGGTGATCAAGTACAACATCATCAACCAGTGGCGTCATCTGCTCGTCCCGGTCGTGCCGATCGCGCTGCTGATGTTCGCGCTGGTCATGATGCAGCCCGACCTCGGCGGCACGATCACCCTCGCGGTGGTGCTGATGGCCCTGCTGTGGTTCGCGGGCGCGCCGAAACGGCTGTTCGGCGTCATCCTCGCGGGTGGTCTCGTCGGGGTCCTGGTGCTGGCGATCATCGCCCCGTACCGGCTGGCGCGGGTCATGTCGTTCGTGTCGGGCGACCCGGACACCAGCGCCGACGGCTTCCAGGCCAACCAGGCGAAACTCGCGCTCGCCGACGGCGGGCTGTTCGGCAAGGGCCTCGGCCAGGGCCAGTCCAACTGGGGCTACCTGCCCAACGTGCAGAACGACTTCATCTTCGCCCTGATCGGCGAGGAACTCGGCTTCATCGGCTGCGCGGTGGTGCTCGGGCTGTTCGCCGGGGTCGCCGTCGTCGGCCTGCGGATCGCCACCCGCAATCTCGACCCGTGGATCCGCATCGTGTCCGGCACGCTGACCGTCTTCCTGGTCGCGCAGGCCGGTATCAACATCGGCTACGTGGTCGGCCTGCTGCCGGTCACCGGGGTCACGCTGCCGTTGATCTCCTACGGCGGGACGTCACTGGTGATCACCATGCTCATCATGGGGATCCTCGCCAACGCCGCTCGGCACGAACCGGAGGCGGTGGCCGCACTGCGTTCGCAGGGGCCGGGTAAATTCGGACGCCTGCTGAGGCTTCCCGCGCCCGAGCCGTACCGCCCGCCCGCCAAGCGCAAGGGCACCGCGGCCAGGGGAGGCGCCGCCAAGGCGGCGAGGCCGGCGCCGAGGACGGCGAGGCCTTCGCCCGCACAGGAGCGGCGCCGATCGGTACGGGAACCCGGCAGGAGGACGGCCGCGCGAACGGCGGCGAACCGCGGTACCGCGAAACGGGGTACCGCAAACCGGAGAGGTCATAGGTGAACAACCCCGTCAGAGGTGGCGCTTCAGGTGAGGTCGCCGGCAAAGCGCCGGTGGTCGTGGTCGCCGGCGGTGGGACCGCCGGGCACATCGAACCGGCCCTCGCCCTCGCCGACGCGGTGATGCGCCTGCGTCCCGACGCGAAGGTGGTCGCGCTGGGGACCCAGCGCGGACTGGAGAACAAGCTCGTCCCGGCGCGGGGCTATCCGCTGGAGCTGATCCCGCCGGTGCCGATGCCGCGCAAACCGACGCCCGAGCTGCTCAAGATGCCGCTGAAGGTCCGCGACTCGGTCAAGCGCACCCGTGAGGTCCTGGACCGGGTCGGCGCGGACGTCGTCGTCGGCTTCGGCGGCTATGTCGCGCTTCCGGCGTATCTCGCCGCACGCGGCCGCACGCCGATCGTGGTGCACGAGGCCAACGAGAAGCCGGGCCTGGCGAACAAGGTCGGCGCTCGGTTCGCCGTCCGCGTCGCCGTCGCGGTCCCGGGGACGCCGCTGGCGAAGGCCGAGGTCATCGGCATCCCGCTGCGCCGCTCCATCACTTCGCTCGACAGGGCCGCGCTGCGCGCCGAAGCCCGCGAGCACTTCGGGCTCGACCCCGACGCCCCGACGTTGCTGGTCTTCGGCGGTTCGCAGGGCGCGGTGTCGATCAACGGCGCCGTCTCCGGCGCGGCCAAGGAGTTCGCGGACGCCGGTGTCGGCGTCCTGCACGCCCACGGACCGAAGAACACGCTGGTCGTCCAGGAATTCCCCGGACGGCCCGCGTACGTCCCGGTGCCGTACCTGGAACGCATGGACCTCGCGTACGCCGCCGCCGACGCGGTGCTGTGCCGCTCCGGCGCGATGACCGTCGCCGAGGTGTCCGCGGTCGGCCTGCCCGCGGTGTTCGTCCCGCTGCCCTACGGCAACGGCGAACAGGCGGTCAACGCCCGGCCCGCGGTCGACGCGGGTGCCGGGCTGATGGTCGACGACGCCGACCTCACCCCCGCCAAGGTCGCGGAGCTGGTGATCCCGCTGGTGTCCGACGCCGACCGGGTCGCGAAGATGAGCGCGGCCGCGGTCGGCCTCGGTCACCGCGAGGCCGACGAGACCCTTGCCAAGATCGTGCTGGAGGCCGCAGGTGCCTGACCAACTCCCCGACACGCTCACGCGTGCCCACCTGATCGGCATCGGCGGCGCCGGGATGAGCGGCATCGCCCGTATCCTGCTGGCCCGCGGCGCCCAGGTGTCCGGTTCCGACGCCAAGGAGTCGCGCGCGTTCCTTTCGCTGCGAGCCCAGGGTGCCGAGATCGCCGTCGGCCAGCGCGCCGAGAACCTCGACGCGTTCCCCGAAGGCCCGTCCTCGGTGATCGTGTCGACCGCGATCAAGGACGACAACCCGGAGCTGGTGGCCGCGCGGGAACGCGGGATCACCGTGCTGCACCGCGCGCAGGCGCTGGCCGGGCTGATGGAGGGGCATCGCGTCGCCTGCATCGCCGGGACGCACGGCAAGACGTCGACGACGTCGATGCTGACCGTCGCGCTGCAGCAGTGCCGTCTCGACCCGTCGTTCGCCATCGGCGGCGACCTCAACGAGTCGGGCGCCAACGCGCACCACGGCGAGGGCGGGATCTTCGTCGCCGAGGCCGACGAGAGCGACGGGTCGTTCCTGGCGTACTCGCCGTCGGTCGCCGTCGTGACCAACGTCGAGCCGGACCACCTGGACCACCACGGCACGGCCGAGGCGTACGTCTCGGTGTTCGGCGACTTCCTCGGCCGGATCGTGCCGGGCGGGCTGCTGATCGTCTGCGGTGACGACGAGGGCGCCGCGGAGCTGGGCGCGCGGGCCGCGGAGCAGGGCATCCATGTCCGTCGCTACGGGCGCTCGGTCACCGGCGCCGACGACGCCAAGATCCTGGACTTCGCGCCCGCGCCGGACGGCGGCGTCGTCCGGATCTCGTTGCTGGGCGAGGAAATCGTCCTGCGGGTCGCGGTGCCGGGTGAGCACATGGCGCTGAACGCGATCGCCGCGCTGCTGGCGGGGATCGAGCTCGGCGCGCCGGTCGAAGGACTGGCCGAAGGGCTCGCCGCGTTCGGCGGCGTCCGGCGGCGGTTCGAGTTCAAGGGCCGTTCGGGCGACGTCCGGGTGTACGACGACTACGCGCACCACCCGACCGAGGTCGACGCGCAGCTGCGCGCGGTGCGGACCGCCGCGGGCTCGGGGCGGGTCCTCGTGGTGTTCCAGCCGCATCTGTACTCGCGCACGAAGACGTTCTCGAAGGAGTTCGCGGCCGCGCTGTCGCTGGCCGACGAGGTCGTCGTGCTGGACGTCTTCGGGGCGCGCGAAAAACCGGAGCCCGGGGTCAGCGGCGCGCTGATCGCCGACCAGATCTCCGGTGTCCCCGTGCACTATCAGCCCGCGTTCGACGTCGCGGCCAAGCTGGCGGCGGATCTGGTCGAACCCGGCGACCTGCTGGTGACCATGGGCGCCGGCGACGTCACGCAGCTCGGCCCGGAGATCCTGGCCGAACTGGACCGGCGGGCGGGTTAGCCATGACAACGCCCGGCGGCCAGCCATGACACAGACCGGGGAACGCCGCCGCCCGGCCGAACCCGGTCGGCGTCCGCGCTCCGAACGGGTCAAGCGGACCCCGCGGGCCGAACGGACTCAACGGCTGAAGCAGCGGCGCGGCAGGCGGTCGGTGGACGACCGCCGCCGCACCGCCCGGCCAGCCCGGCACAAGGAGATGCGGCGGCGCTGGGTCGCGCTGCTTTCCCTGCTGACCGCCGTCGCGCTCGTCTACCTGCTGTGGTTCAGCTCGATGCTGGGCGTGCGGCAGGTGGACGTCGTCGGCGCGAGCTCCGTGCCCGCGGACCAGATCCGCGCCGCGGCGGCGGTGCCGGACCAGAAGCCGATGCTGCGCCTGGACACCGACGAGATCCGGGACAAGGTGGCGCAGATGCCCGGCATCGCCACCGTCGACGTCTCCCGGTCGTGGCCGAGCACCCTCGAGATCACCGTGACCGAACGGAACGCGATCGCGTTCTTCGACAGCGGGCCCGGCGGCGACGGCGTGCACCTCGTCGACGGCGGGGGAGTGGTGTTCAAGACCGTCAAGGAGCGGCCCGCCGGGCTGCCCGAGCTGAAGCTGCCGTCGGTTTCGGCCGACGACCCGGTGACCCGCGCGGTGACCGGCGTCCTCGGCGTGATCCCGCAGCAGTTGCTCACGCAGGTCACCACCGCGACGGCGAAGACCCCCGGAAGTGTCGAATTCGCGCTGGCCGACGGGAAGACCGTGCGATGGGGGACCTCGGCCGACACCGAACGCAAGGCGAAGGTCCTGGCCGCGCTGCTCACCCGCGAGGGCAAGGTCTTCGACGTCTCGGCCCCCGATCTGCCGACCGTCTCCTGACGCGTTTCGTCCTCTAGTTGCGGTAGTTCGTATCGCCAACTACCGCAACTAGAGGACGAAACGCGGGGCGCTCAGCGGGTGACGAGGGCTTCGATGCCGTCCAGCAGCCGTTCCAGGCCGAACGCGAAGGTCTCGTCGGCGGCCTCACAGGTGTCCGCGTCGTAGCCGCCGCTTTCCCAGATCCGGGTCATCGCCGGATGGCGTTGGACGTCGAAGTACTTCTCCCAGAACACCGACCGCTGCCCCCACCAGGCGTCGGTCGACTGCCCGGTCTCCTGTTCGACCTGGGCGGTCTCGGCGAACAGCGTCGCGTTGGCCTGCACGTAGATCTCGATGCTGTTCGCGGCCGCGGCCGCCTCGCGCGGCGCCAGCCCGATGTCCGACACCGCCGCGATCACGTACTCCTGGCCCGCCATCAGCCCGGGCCCGAGCACCGGCCGCACCATCGACGTCGAGCGCAGCCACGGATGCGCCCGGAACACGGCCAGCGTGCGGTCGGCGTAGAGCCGCACCTGTTCGCGCCAGCCGTCCGGCCGCGGATCGCCGGGGCCGGGGAGGTTCCGTTCGGCGAGTACCGAGTCGACCATGAGGTCGAGCAGTTCCGTCTTGCCGGGGACGTAGGTGTAGAGCGTCATCGTGCCGGCGCCGAGCTTCTTGGCGATCTGGCTCATCGACACCGTCGCCTCGCCCGCGCTGTCGGCCAGCGCGACGGCGGTGGCGATCACCTGGTCGAGCGTCAGTTTCGGCTTCCGCCCCCTGGTCGGCTGCCGGGCTTCGCCGCGGTCACGCCACAACAGTTCGAGGCTGCGCTCGAAGTCCATCCACACTCCACTCGGCCGTGAAGCTGGATTCTACATTCTCGTATGCTGTACGGTTAAGCGTATCCCGTAGGGCGTACGAAAAGGAGTGGGGAATCGTGACGATCCTGGTGACCGGTGCGACCGGAAGCGTCGGCAGGCTGCTCGTCGACGAACTGGTGGAGGCCGGGGCGCCGGTGCGGGCGCTGACCGTCAACCCGGCGAAGGCGGCGCTGCCCGAGCAGGTGGAGGTCGCCAAGGGCTACCTGGGCAAACCGGAGACGTTGCCAGAAGCCCTCGAAGGCATCGAGACCGTGTACCTGGCACCGCTCGCGGCCAAGGTGGACGACTTCGTGAAGCTGGCGAAGGAGGCCGGAGTGCGCCGTGTGGTGGCGCTGTCCGGCAGTAACGCCGACGACCCGGCGGACAACTCGAGCGGCGTCGACTACGCGATCATCGAGAAGGCCGTCCGGGAGGCGGAGTTCGACTGGACGTTCCTGCGGCCGGGGGCGTTCATGAACAACACCCTCGGCTGGGCCGAGACGATCAAGGCCGAGCGTGTGGTCCGCGAGGCCTACCCGGAATCGCGGATGACGCCGATCGACCTCGCGGACATCGCCGCCGTCGCGGCGCACGTCATCCTGACCGAGGGGCACGTCGGCAAGAAGCACACGCTGAGCGGGCCGACGGCGGTCAGCCAGCGCGAACAGGTCGCCGCCATCTCGGCCGCGCTCGGCGAAGAGGTCACCTTCCAGGAGCTGACCCGGGAGGAGGCGAACAAGCAGTGGGCCGCCGCCGGGATCCCGGCGGAGATCGCCGAATGGCTCCTCGACGGCTTCGCGTACTTCACCGAAAACCCCGACAAGCCGACCGGCGTCGTCCAGGAGCTCACCGGACGGCCCGGGGTCACCTACGCGGAGTGGGCGGTGGCGAACGTCGACGCCTTCCGCTGAACTCGTAACTCGCGTGATTGAAGCCGTAACTCACGTGATTGAAGGCGTAACTCGCGAGTTACGCCTTCAATCACACGAGATACGAGTTGCCGGCCCTCAGCGGGCCCGGCGGGGGAGGCGGGTCGGCAGGGGAGCGCCCCGCGGCTGGTCCGAAGTGGGCGGCGGGGACGATCGCTGCGGCTGGGGCAGGGACGGCTGGGGCGACGGCTGAGGCAGGGGCGGCGGGGCCTGCGATTCGCGAGGCCAGGCCGGGGTGATCATCGCCTGCGCCCCGACCCGGCGGACCGGCAGCCCGTGCGCCTCCCGCGCGGGCAGGCCGGGCCAGATCTCGCCGGCCTCCTTGGCGGCGTCGCGGATCGCGGTGCCGTCGAGCGCGGTGCGCGTCTCCTCGATGTCGCGGTCGAGCCACTGGACGACGAGTTCCAGCGGCCCGTCGGGCGGCAGCGGCCACAGGAAGATCTCGTGGTCGACGTGGAACGCCGAACCGCCCAGTCCCTGCGCGCGCAGTACCGGCTGATCCGGTTTGGTGGCCGACGGCACGGAGATGGTCTCCGAACTGGCGCGCCTGCCATCGGGGAAGAGCACCCCGACCAGCAGCGCGTTGTAGTCCGGGACGCGGCGATGGTCGATCAGGCCCTCGCCGGGTTCGTCCAGCAGCAGATCACGCGAGTACACCGACAGCTGGAACGACACGGACTCCGGCCACACCTCGATACCGCGCAGCGCGACGATGGTCCGCTCGGCGCGTCCCAGCGGCATGGACCAGGGCAGGATCGCCGGGACGATGTACTCGTGCGGAGTCTCCACCCAGGGGCGGCCGTTGTAGCCGAAGAGTTCCTGTTCCGGCACCGGGAACAGGGGGCGGTTGCGCGGACCGTCCGCGAAGAAGCTCATCGCGGCGCGGCGGAACGCGGGGTGAAGCTGTCCGACCTGCCGTTCACGCCGTCAACGACCACCATGCGCTCACGGTAGCCGATGACCAGGCCGGTACTGAACGGTTTCACCGCACCTTTCGCGTCACCCGAAGCCCTTGAGCTTCACTTTCGTGCCCTTCGGCACCTTGGTGCCCGGCTGCGGATCCTGCTCCAGGACGAAGTCGAAACCACCGTTTCCGCCGCCGTTGCCGTGGCCGTTTCCGCGTCCCTGACGGTCGGGCTCCAGGCCCGCCTGCCGCAGGATCTGGAACGCCTCCTCCATCCGCTTGAACGTCACGTTCGGTACTTCGACGGCGTTCGAAACGAACACCCCGATGCGGCGGTTGCTCGCCTTGCCGCCGCCCTTCGGGTCGGTGCGGACGACCTGACCGGCGGCGTACTGGTCGGAGAACTCCTCACCGGCCTGGAACGGCTGGAAGCCCGCCTGCTGCAGGATCTGGAACGCGGCGTCCTTGCTCTGCCCGGTGACGTCCGGGACCGGCGGCAGCGGTTCGGGACCCTTCGACAGGATGATCGTGACCTGTCCGCCGATGTTCAGCTGTGAACCGGGACCCGGGTCGACGCGGACCACCTTGTTCTTGGCGACGTCGCTGTACTCCTGCTCACCCTGGACCGGTGTCAGCTGCGCGGCCTTGATCGCCGTCTCCGCGTCCTGCGGGCTCGTCCCGGCCTGGATGTCCGGCACGATCGGACGGCCCTTCGACAGCACGACGTTGACCGTGGAGCCCGGCGCGAGCGACGCGCCCTCGGCCGGGTCGGTCCGGATCACCGTGTGCTGGGGGGCGGTGTCGCTGTACTCCTCGGTGTAGGCCGGGGTCAGCTTCGCCGAGCGGAGCGCGTCCCCGGCGGCGGCCTGGTTCATCCCCGCCAGCTTCGGCACGGACGACGACGTCGGCCCGGTGTCGTTGAGGATGAAGGCGAACGCGCCGATCAGGCCGCCGAGAACCAGCACCGCGGCGGCGATCATGACGTAGAGCCGCTTGCGCGAACCCGGCTCCTCGTCGTCGGCGGCCGGTTTGGGCCGCGGGGGAGGGGTGCGGGGCGGCTGGGCGGCGGGGATGTGCGGCTCGCGGTGCAGCGCCTGCGTTCCCCGCGGTCCGGTGACCGGCAGGGTCGCTTCGGCGACCGGGGGCAGCACTGTCGTGGCGGCCACCGGGACGGCGGGGATGCCCGGGGTGGTGCGTTCGGCGTCGGTCTCCCGGTCGGCGTCCGCGGGCAGCGGCACGGGCACCGGGACGGCCGGGACACCCAGGACGGTGCGCAGATGGTGCAGTTCGGCGAGGAACGCCGCGGCGTCGGCCGGACGCTGCTCGGGGTCGCGGCGCGTGGCGCGCAGGATCAGCTCGTCCAGCTGCGGCGGGATACCCGGCCGCAGCTCGCTCGGGCGCGGGACGTCGTCGTTGACGTGCCGGTACGCCACCGAGAGCGCGGTGTCGCCGGTGTACGGCGGGCGCCCGGTGAGCATTTCGTACAGCAGGATCCCGGCCGAGTAGACGTCGCCGCGCGAGGTGGTCGCGCCGGTCGCGACCTGTTCGGGCGAGACGTAGGCGACGGTGCCGAGGATGACGCTCGAACTCGTGGTGCCCGCGCTCGCGACCGCGCGGACCAGGCCGAAGTCGCCCACCTTGACCACGCCGCCCGAAAGCGCCGTGCCGCCGCGGCCGATCAGGACGTTCTCCGGTTTGACGTCGCGGTGCACCAGGCCGGCGGCGTGCGCCGCGGCCAGCGCGGAGAGGACGGGTTCGGTGATGCTCAGCGCGAGGGCGACGTCGAGCTGACCGCGTTCGGCGAGCAGTTCGCGCAGGGTCCCGCCGTCGACGAGTTCCATGACCAGGAACGCGCGGCCGGACTCCTCGCCGCCGGGGGTGTCGAAACCCTGGTCGTGCACCGCCACCACGTGGGGATGGTGCAGCCGGGCCGCCGACCTGGCCTCCCGTTCGAACCGCTCGACGAACGACCGGTCGTCGGCGAACCGCGGGTCCATGATCTTGATGGCGACCTGGCGGTCGAGGCGGGTGTCGACGCCGCGGTACACCGACGACATCCCACCGCGTGCGAGCAGCTTGTCCACCCGGTAGCGGCCCTCGAGCAGAGTGCCCACCAGCGTGGGGTCCGTGCGTGTCACGGCTATGGATCGTACGGAAGTACCCATGTTCTGGTGTACGGGACCTGGCACGCCGGGGATCACGATTCCCGGCATTTCGTCGAATCGGCGGTATCCGTGACCGGGTGGGCACGTACCGTCACGCCCTGGTCGTCACCCATGCGTACTAACGGAGCGGGAGACGGAATGTGGCACAGTGTCACCTGTGAGTGGTATTCCCGTCGCCGACGACGTTCTCGACGCAGATGTGGCCGTTCTCCCGCTTCCGGAGGTCGCGACCGCGCTGAACGTCTCGGCCAACAAGGTCCGCCAGATGCTGCGCGACGGCCACCTGATCGCCGTCCGGCGCAAGGGCGAGCTGTACGTCCCGGTCGCGTTCCTGGTCAAGGACGGCGTGGTCAAGGGCCTGGCGGGCACCATCACGGTGCTCGCGGACTCCGGTTTCAGCCGGACGGAGATGCTGCGCTGGCTCTTCGCCGAGGACGAGACGCTGCCGGGGACCACCCCGGTCAACGCGCTCCGCACCAGCCACGGCACCGAGGTCAAGCGGCGCGCGCAGGCGATGGCGTTCTAGCGCAGACCAGCGCATACGTCGCGGCCGCCAGGAGCTGGCAGCCCGCCGCGGCGCTCAGCGCGGCGGTTACGGAGAGTGCGCTCAGTGGTCCCGCGAGCGCGGCACCCGCCGCGAGCCCGGTGATCTTCACGCTCGCCGCCGTCGTGAACACCTGCGCCCGTACCGCCGCGGGCGCTTCCCGATGCCGGATGGCGAACAGCGCCGAAAGCTGGGGTCCTTCGGCGAATCCGGCGAGCACGGCGGCGGCCAGCAGGGTCGCCATGTCGTGCCCTGACGCCGCGAGCAGGAAGCTCGCGCCCAGCAAGACGGTGCTGGCGAGCACGGTGCGATCCGGTGGGAGTGGCCTGCGGGCCAGCACAGCGTTCGCGACCAGGGACGCGGCGGCCAGCACGGTGAGCAGCAACGCGCCGGAACCCGGGTTCCCCAGGCGTTGAGCGCCGAGCAGCGGATAGCAGACGATGGCGACCCCGATGCCGACGAAGGACACCGTGGACGTCGCGGTGGCCCGTAGCAGGGCGCGGTTGCGGAAGAGGACCGCGAACCCGTCGGCGAGCTGACGGCGGATCGGTTTCGCGGGCTTCGCTTCGGCGGCCGGAAGTGACCACGCGGCCGGAAAAGCGGCCACGACCAGCGTGATCGCGAGCGCCACCGCCGCCGGGGCCCCGGCGTACGCGGCCACGAGGCCGGCGAGCCCCGGCCCGGCGAGGCTCGCGGCGGTGAACGTCATCGCGTCGAGCGTGCTCGCCCTCGCCAGTGGTGTCGTGCCGCGGACGTTCGGCAGCTGCGCCGTCCATCCGCCCGCCAAGGCGGGGTTGAGCAGCCCGGCCGCGACGGCCACCGCGATCGCCGCGGGGACTTCGACCAGCGCCAGCACCGCGCCGAGCCCGCCCGCGTAGGCGAGCAACGCCCAAGCCAGCAGCCGTCCAGGCCGGGGACTGCGGTCGAGCAGGGCGCCGAGCAGTGGCCCGCCCGCCGCGGCGGAAATCGTCAAGCCCGCGAGCAGCGCGGATCCCGTGGCGGCCGAGCCGTCGACGCTCAGGCCGAGGAGGAGCAACGCCGGTCCGGACAGCTCGTCGCCGGTCCTGGCGATCGTCGCGCCGGTCAGGTAGGCGGCGAGCCTGTAACGGCCTCTCATGAACGAGACGTTACAGTGAAGCATGACTTCAGCGCAGCGGGATTTCCTGCCGGGCCGTTCGGCGCGGGCGGCGGCGCAGCGGGCGGTGGATCTGCTGACGGTGCTGCTCGCGCCGGAACCCTCGGTCGCGTCCGTTCGCGCCGTGCTCGAAGCGCACGGCGAGACCTCTGTCGAGCTGAAGCCGTCGGACGTGGTTTCGTTGCGTGAAGCGGCCTTCGAGCTGCGGGAGGTGTTCGCGGCGCAGGATGTCGCGGAGGCGGCCGGAGTGCTCAACCGGCTGCTGGCGCGTCACGCGCATCCGCCGCGGCTGACCGATCACGCCGACGGGTTCGGCTGGCATCTCCACGTGGACGCCGACGACGACGGGCCGTGGGGCGCGTGGCTGGTGACGTCGTCCGCGCTGGCGCTGGCGGTGTTGCTGGCGGACCGCCAGGCGCCGCCGGGCGGGCTCTGCGCGGCCGAGGGCTGCGGGAAGCCGTTCGCGCACTGGGGTGGGGGGAGCCCGCGGCGGTACTGCTCGACGCGGTGCGCCACCCGGGAGCGGGTCGCGGCTCACCGTCGCGACCGCTCGTGAGTGGTAAGGACGGTTCTAACCGTCCTTACCACTCACGAGACCTGAAGCGGGTCAGGACTCCTGCTTGTCCCGCCAAGCGATCCAGGACCGCAGCTTGTCCAGGTTGTAGTCCGGTCCGCCGGTCGCCACGGTGAACAGCGAGACACCGAGCTCCAGCAGCTTCGGGCCCAGCTCCTCGGGCTCGCCCTCGACGGCGACCGAACGCTCGATCTCCTTCGGGTCCCGGCCGACGTCGGCGCAGTGCTGGTCGAGGATCTTGACCTTGCGCTCCACGACCTCCGGGTCGCCGAAGCCGTGCCAGATGTCGGCGTGCTTCGCCACCAGGCGCAGGGTCTTCTTCTCGCCGCCGCCGCCGATCAGCACCGGGATGTCCCGGACCGGCTGCGGATTCAGCTTGCCCAGCCTGCTCTCGATCCGCGGGAGCGCCTCCGCGAGGTTGTCGAGCCGCCCGCCCGCGGTGCCGAACTCGTAGCCGTACTCGTCGTAGTCCTTCTCGAACCAGCCGGAGCCGATGCCGAGGATCAGCCGCCCGTCGGAGATGTTGTCGACCGTGCGGGCCATGTCGGCCAGCAGCTCGGGGTTGCGGTAGCTGTTGCACGTCACCAGCGCGCCGATCTCGACCCGCGACGTGGACTCCGCCCAGGCGCCCAGCATGGTCCAGCACTCGTAGTGCAGGCCCTCGGGCTCACCGTAGAGCGGGTAGAAATGGTCCCAGTTGAAGACGATGTCCACGCCGAGGTCTTCGGCCTCCGAAGCCGCCCGGCGGATGGCCTTGTATTCGGCGTGCTGCGGCTGCAGCTGGACACCGATCCGGATCTTCCTGTTCGCAGCAGTGGTCATGTTCGCAGCCTAAGCCTGGAGTTGCTCCACGCGCTCGCCAGCATCCTCGGCAGCGCGACGCCCAGTCGCCGACGGCGCGGGACGACCGCCCGGGTGTTCAGCACGTCGTAACCCAGGGCCGCGATTTCGTCGAGAATGCCTTCGTAGAGCACGAGCGCGGTCCGCACACAGTCGCGGGATTCCGCGCGCAGCAACGGGATGCCCGCTTCGGCGCGGCGGTACACGGCCCGGTTGCGCGCCACCGCGACGGCGAGCGCGCGCCGCACCCGCCGGTCGGGCAGGCCGCGGGCACGGGACCATTCGAGCAGTTCGCGGTCGACGCCGAACGCGGCCAGCTCCTCGGCCGGCAGGTACAGCCTTCCCCGGTCGAGGTCTTCGCCGACGTCGCGCAGGAAGTTGGTCAGCTGGAACGCCTCGCCCAGCGCGGCGGCGCCCGGCACGGCTTCGGCGACCGGGACGACGGTGCCGAAGACCGGCAGCATCTGCAGGCCGATCACCTCGGCCGAACCGTGGATGTACTCCTGGAGTTCGGCGTAGGTCGCGTACTCGGTGATCTTGAGGTCCATCGCCATGGACCGCAGGAACGCGTCGAAGAGCTCGCGGTCGAGGTCGTGGCGCCGCACGGTGTCGGCGAGCGCGGTCAGCACCGGGTCGGCGGGCGTGCCGCCGTCGAAGACCTGGGCGACCTTGACGGAGACCTCGTCGAGCGCGACGGCGGGATCGGTGCCGGGCGCGGGATTGTCGACCACTTCGTCCGCCATCCGCGCGAAGCCGTACAGCGCGTGCGCGAACGGACGGGTCCGCGCCGGCAGCAGCCTGGTCGCCAGGAAGAACGTGCGGCCGTAGTGCGCGTTGACGCGGCGGCATTCGGTGTACGCGGCCCGCAACGACGGCTCGGTGATCCCCGCGGCGTCGAGTTCGTTCATCGGCCGGTGACCCGTCCCGCGGCGAGCCTGCCGGAGATCACCACCGGCGGGATGCCGACGCCCGGCGTGGTCCCGCAGCCCGCGAGTACGACGTTCTCCGCCGCGCGCATGAGGTTGCCCGGCCGGAACGGACCGGTCTGGGTGAAGGTGTGCGCGAGCGAGAACGGCGTGCCCGCGGTGAGCCCGCGTTCCGCCCAGCCCGCCGGGTTGATCGTCTCGTCGACCGAGAAGTCGTCCGTGAACCCGGCGAGGCCGCGCTTTTCCAGTGTGCGCACCAGTTCCGCGCGATAGGCGGGCCCGACCCGGTGCCAGTCGATCTCGCCGCGGCGCAGGTTCGGCGCCGGGGCCAGCACCGAGATCACCTGATCACCGCCGGGGGAGAGGCCCGGTTCACTCGCGGTCGGCCGGGTCACCAGCAGCGAAGGGTCGCTCATCAGCTTGCCCTCGCGGATGATCTCCGAGAACGTCTTCTCCCAGGCGTGACCGAAGAAAATCGTGTGGTGGCCCAGATCCGGCCAGGATTTCGGCGCGTGCCCGTGCAGGACGACGGCCGACGGCGAGTACCGCAGCGGCAGCGGCCGCCGGGGGCGCGCGCCGAGCAGCCGGTACGCGGTGCCGAGTTCGGTCGCCAGAACCACCGTGTCGCAAGGGATCCGCTCACCCGTGCGGGTCCGCACCGCGCGCACCCGCGAGGAAACCCTTTCCAGCCAAGCGGCTTCGGTGCCGAACCGCAGTTCCGCGCCGGCGCGTTCGGCCGCGCTCGCCATGGCCCGCGCGATCTCGCCCATCCCGCCCGACGGGTAGTAGACCCCGCCGACGGTGTCCATGTAGGAGATGACGCCGTACGCGCCGATCGCGCGCGCCGGATCGAGGCCCGCGTAGAGCGCCTGGAAGGAGAACAGGCGGCGCACCCGGTCGTCGCGCAGGAACCCGCCGATCTTCGGGCCGAGCCGGCCGAAACCGCCCAGCGCGGCCAATTTCGCCAGTTCCGGCCGTACGAGATCGAGCGGGGAATCGAAGTTCGCGCCGATGAAGTGGTCCTTCTGCACCGCGTACAGCTCGGTCAGCCAGCGGCGGAGCCTGCGGTAGCCGTCGGCCTCGGCCGGGCCCGCGGCCGCGCGGATCTCGGCCTCCATGGCCGCCGCCTCGGTGTGGACGGCGATCGTGCTGCCGTCGGCGAACCGCGCGCGATAGGCCGGGTCGAGCCGGGTCAGCGTCAGGTTGCCCGCCAGGGACTCGCCGACCGCGGAAAAGGCTTCGTCGAGCAGCTCCGGCATGGTCAGCACACTGGCGCCGGTGTCGACGGTGTTGCCGCCGAAATACGCCTGTCCGGCCCGGCCTCCCGGGCTCTTGTCCTGCTCCAGCAAGGTCACCCGGCGGCCGGCGCCGAGCAGGTGCAGCGTCGCCGACAGCCCGGCGAGCCCGCCACCGATCACCACCACGTGGTCACTCGGACCGGTGACAGTGCGCATCAGTACGTCCGCTGGGTCGCCTTGACGACCAGTCCGGTCAGCGCGGCCGGGGCGGGTTCGGCCAGGTGGGCGCGGTCCAGCGCCGCCATCGCGGAGTCGGTGAGCTCGTCGATGCGGCGTTCCACCGCGTCGACGGCGCCGACGTCCTGCAGCGCCTCGCGCACGGTCTCGACGGCGTCCTCGGACAGGTGGGCGTCGCCGATGGCGTCGGAAATGACCTTCGCCGCCGCGGTTCTGCCCTGCTCGGCCGCACGCTGGAGACCCAGCGCCACCAGCAGCGTCCGCTTGCCCTCACGCAGGTCGTCGCCCGCGGGCTTGCCGGTGACGGACGGGTCGCCGAACACCCCGAGCAGGTCGTCCCGCAGCTGGAACGCCACGCCGACCTCGTCGCCGAATTCGCGCAGCGTCGCGATCAGGGCGTCGTCGGCGCCGCCGAGCGCGGCACCGAGGTGCAGCGGCCGCTGGACGGTGTACGCGGCCGTCTTGAGCTTGCAGATGTGCAGCGCCGCCTCGGGGGAGGCGTCGCCGGTGGCCTGGGTGCGGACGTCGAGATACTGGCCGGCGAGCACTTCGGTGCGCATCGCGCGCCACGCCGGCCGCGCCGCCGCGAGGGCCGCGGGCGGGAGCGGGGCCTCGCCGAACATGTCGTCGGCCCAGGCCAGCGCGAGGTCGCCGACCAGGACGGCGGTCGCGAGCCCGAACGTGCTCGGCGAACCCAGCCAACCGCTGTCGGCGTGCAGTTTGGCGCCCGCGATGTGCACCGTGGGGGAGCCGCGGCGCGAATCGGAGGAGTCGATGAGGTCGTCGTGGATCAGCGCGCACGCCTGGATCAGCTCCAGGCTCGCCACCGCCTGCAGCACGCCTTCGACGTCCGGCCCCGCCGGATCGCCGCCGGCGCCGCGCCAGCCCCACCAGGCGAACGTCGGACGCAGGCGTTTGCCGCCGCCGAGGACGAACCCGGCCAGCGCGTCGATCCCGGCCCCGACGACCGGTTCGGTGCGGCGGATCTCGGCACCGGCGCGCTCGAGGAATCCGGCCAGCGCCCGCTCGACATGGGCGGGCAGATCGGCGTCGTAGGCGGACGTGTCCATGAGCACATCTTCCGGGAAGGACGTCCCCGTGACCCAGTCGGGTGCCTCCGAATGTGGCGGAACTCGCCGCGTTCAGTCCTCTAGATGCGGTCCTTGCGCGTGCAACTACCGCATCTAGAGGACTAAACGCGGGTCCTGTCGTAGTGCCGCTTCGCGCGTGCCCGGTTCCCGCAGTCGGACGAACTGCACCAGCGCCGCGACCGGTTGCGCGTGTGGTCGGTGAAGATCCAGCCGCACCCCGGACCCTCGCATTCGCGGATCCGGTCCCACTCCGCGGACCTGAGCAGATCTTCGGCCGCGAGGGCGAGGAAGTGCGGCAGCACGGCGCCGTCCGTCAACGGAACGGTCCACCGCAAGGGCAGGGTCGGCGCCAGTCCGGCGTGCCGGTACGCCGCCTGCAAGGGCTTCCGCAGCGGCGTGACGTCCTGCGGCTGTGTCGCGAGCACGCGATACAGCGTCTCGCGGAAGTCCTTGACCGCATCCAGGACGGCTTCGGAGATCTCCAGCCGCTCGGTGCCCGCGCCGACCAGGACCACCCACTCGGACAGCCGTTCCGGGGTGGAAAGCCGATCAACCCGCCGGGCCGGATCGCGCCGCCAGGAAACGGTGTTGACCAGGTCCAACGGCACACTCCCGCCGATGCTGTCGTACCCGTCCCAGTGGCCGTCCACGAATCCTCCTAATGGTCAAAACGAGTTTAGCTTGTTAGGGTCGAAGCATGACAACGCTCCGGCGCAGCTACCTGGCCGGCGCCCGTGTCGGGCTCGGACTGGGTGTCGCGACCTTCGTCCTCGGCGTCACCTTCGGCGCGTACAGCCAGACGCTGGGCTGGGGGATCGCGGCCCCGATCGTCGCTTCGATCGTGGTGTTCTCCGGCTCCGCCCAGTTCGCGATGGCCACCGCGCTCGCGGGCGGCGGGAACCTCGCCGTCGCGGTCGGCGCGGCGGCCCTGATCAACGCCCGGTTCCTGCCGATGGGCGCCGCCGTCGCCTCGGATCTCCGCGGTGGGCGCCTGCGCCGCGCGTGGGAAGGCCAGGCCGTCGTCGACGGTTCGTGGGTGGCCGCCCATCTCGGCGAAGGGCGTTTCGATCGCGAAAAGCTCATCGGCTGCACGCTCGTCCAGCTGCCCGCGTGGGTGCTGGGGACGGTGCTCGGTGTGCTGGCCGCGCCGCCACCGGACGTCGTCTCGCGGTTCGGGCTCGACGTCGTGTTCCCCGGCTTCTTCCTGGTCCTGCTCGTCGACGAGTTGCGCCGTTCGCGCCAGGCCGTCCTCACCGCGGCGCTCGCCGCCTGCCTGGCCGGGATCCTGGTGCTGGTCGTCCCGGTCGGGCTCGCCCTGATCGGCGCCGCGGCCGCCGCACTGGTCGGCCTGGGGGTGCGGCGATGACACTCTGGCTCGCCATCGTCCTCGTGGCGCTGGTCAGCATCGGGTTCAAGGCGGCGGGGCCGGTCCTGCTCGGCGACCGGACACTGCCGCCGCGGGTCGCGGCCGTGATCGCGTTGCTGGCGCCCGCGTTGCTGGCCGGTCTCGTGCTCACGGACGTGACCGGTCCGGCCTGGTCCGATGTCGACTGGACGCTCTGCGCCGGGCTCGCGGCGATCGCGGTGACCTACGCGCTGCGCGTGCCCGCGCTCGCCGCGATCCTCTGCGGGGTGGTCGTCACGGCGGTGCTGCGATTCCTCGGCTAGCGAGCGGGCGCACGTGTCGCGAAAGCCACTTTCGGGACATCCGACGTCCCGAAAGTGGCTTTCGCGACATGCCTGGGGACGCCCGTCCGCTGCCTCCTCCGACGAAGCGAAAGCCACCTTCCGCCGCGAGTCCTCGGCTAGCTCCAGAACGGCCCGCTCAGCCCGGCCCGCGCGAAGTACGCGGCCGCGGCGGCCGGATCCCGGCGGGTGTACCCGTGCTCGAGCCTGCCTTCGTACCAGCCGGCCGCGAGCCGCCACAGCGTCGCCAGATCCAGGACGTAACCCTTGTCCTGCCCCGTTTCCGCCAGCCATCCGTCCACACAGGACTCGCCGCAGAACAGGCGCTGGCCGGCGCAGGTGCGCACGACGTCGTCCCACATCCGCGCCACCGGCACCAGGAAGTGCGCGACCAGCTCCCTCTTCGGCGGGGTCCGGTCGTTCACCATCAGCGCCTGGGGTTCGCCGCAGCCCCGGCAGCGCGTGGACACCAGCACCTCGGGTTCGGCCTTGACCAGATGCGGGATCGCGAACGCGTCCCACGCGCAGCCACCCCACCACAACGTGCGCTCGCCCATCACGGAGAACCCGAGCGGGATCGCCGCGAACGGATGCGCCAGCACGACGTGCTCGCAGTCGTCGAGCACGAGATGCCGCCGCTCCGCGAGCCGGTGCAGTGCCTGTTTCGCCACCGCGAGTGATCCGTGGGCGGCGTCGGCCAGTTCCGGGGCCGTCGGTGGCCTCCCGTGCTCGGCGAACGCGCGGTAGACCGCGACGCGGACGTCCTCGTCCCAGCTGGTGTCGGTTTCGGCGCTCATGGCGGCTCCCTGTGCTCGCCTTCGAGTCTCCCCAGGCCCGCGCCGCTCGGCAACCGCTCGTACGTGGCTGAAGTCGCACGCCCGAAGCCTGAGAGGGGGCTCCCAGCCAGCGAACTTTCCCCCCTAAAATGACGGAATGACTTCGGTGGTCGAGCGGTTGCAGGGTGATGGACCCGTGTTCTCCATCGAGTTCTTCCCTCCCCGCGACGCGGCCGACGAGGCCGTTCTGTGGAAATCGATCCGGGAACTCGAACCGCTGGACCCGGCGTACATGTCGATCACCTACGGCGCCGGCGGCTCCAGCCGGGACGGCACGATCCGCAGTATCGCCCGCGTCGCCACCGAAACCACCCTGGTGCCGATGGCGCACCTCACCGCCGTGAACCACTCGGTCGCCGAACTGCGCAACGTCATCGGCTGGTACGCCGCCGTCGGCGTGCGGAACATCCTCGCGCTGCGGGGCGACCCGCCGGGTGACGTGTACGGCGACTGGGTCCCGCATCCGGAGGGGCTCAACTACGCGGAGGAACTCGTCGAGCTGGTGCGGTCGCTCGGCGACTTCTGCGTCGGCGTCTCGGCGTTCCCGTACGGTCACCCGCGTTCGGCGAACCTCGAAGCCGACACCGAGTACCTGGTGCGCAAGCTCCGCGCCGGCGCGGATTTCGCGATCGCGCAGCTGTTCTTCGAGCCGGAGGACTTCCTCCGCCTGCGCGACCGGGTGGCGGCCACGGGCTGCGAGGCGCTGGTGATCCCCGGGATCATGCCGCTGACCACGCCGCGGACCCTGCACACGTCGATCAAGCTGTCCGGCGCGCCCGCGCCGCGGCGGCTGCTGGACCGGCTCGAACCGCTGGCAGGCGACCCGAAGGCCTTCCGCGCAGCGGGGATCGACGCGGTGACCGAACTGGGCGAGCGGCTCATCGCCGAGGGCGTCCCCGACCTGCACTTCTACACGTTCAACCGGTCCAAGGCCACGCGCGAGGTGGTCAGCAGGCTCGGGCTGGTCCCGGCCCGCGCGTAACTCCGTACCGAAGTCGCCCGCCGTCCCGGTAGCGTGCCGGTCATGGCTTCAACCGCGCGAAGTGTGCACCAGATCTGTGACCGGTACGTCGACGACTACGCGGCGGCCGACCCCGTCGCCGCGACGACGTTCGGCATCTCCGGATACGACGACCAGCTGACCGACTACTCGCCCGCCGGGCACGCGGCGCGGGCCGCCATCGCCGCCCGCGCGCTGACCGACATCGAAGCGGCCGAACCCGTCGACGACGGCGAGCGCGCGGCCAAGGCGGTGTTCACCGAGCGGATCGGGTTGCAGCTGGAGATCCACGAGGCGGGTCTCGACCTCGCGGTGCTGAACGTGATCGAAAGCCCCGTGCAGGAAGTGCGCATGGTCTTCGACTACATGCCCACCGGCACCGCGGAGGACTGGGCGACGATCGCCGCCCGGATGGCGCGGGTGCCGGAAGCGCTCGACGGTCTCCGCACCTCGCTGCTCGCGGCCGCGGACGCGGGCCGGGTGGCGGCGTTGCGGCAGGTCGGCAAGGTCGCCACCCAGGCCGAAACCTGGGCGGGGCTGAAGGACGAAACCGGATTCTTCGAGACCCTCGTCGCGGGCGCGAAGAACGTCGACGACAAGCTCCGCGCCGAACTCGACCAGGCCGCGCACGCCGCCCAGGAGGCGTACGCGGAGTTCGCCGGGTTCCTGCGCGCCGAACTCGCCCCGCTGGCGCCGGTCAAGGACGCCGTCGGCGCCGAGGTGTACAAGCTGTGGTCCCGGGTGTTCACCGGCGCCACCTTGGACTTGGACGAGGCCTACGCCTGGGGCTGGGCCGAATTCACCCGCCTCGAAACCGAGATGCGCGAGGTCGCCGGCCGGATCAAGCCCGGTGCCACCCTCGCCGAGGCGGCCGCCGTCCTCGACGCCGACCCCAAGTACACCGTGCGTGGCCGGGCCGAATTCCAGGCCTGGATGCAGAACCTGTCCGACAACGCGCTGAAGTCGTTGCGCGGCAAGCACTTCGACATCTCCGACCGGGTGATGGCGCTGGAGTGCAAGATCGCCCCGCCCGGCGGCACCGTCGGCGCGTACTACACCGGCCCGAGCGAGGACTTCTCCCGCCCCGGCCGCATGTGGTGGTCGCTGCCGCAGGGCCGGGACGAGTTCACCACCTGGCGCGAGGTCAGCACCGTCTATCACGAGGGCGCGCCGGGTCACCACCTGCAGATCGCGACCGCGGTCGACCAGTCCGAGTCGCTCAACAAGTACCAGCGGCTGCTGGCGTTCACCTCCGGGCACGCCGAGGGCTGGGCGCTGTACTCCGAGCGGCTGATGGAGGACCTCGGCTTCCTCGCCGACGACGGCGAACTGCTCGGCATGCTGTCCGAGCAGCTGTTCCGCGCCGCGCGCGTGATCGTCGACATCGGCATGCACCTGGAACTGGAGATCCCGGCGGGCACCGGCTTCCACGAAGGCGAGCGGTGGACGCCCGAACTGGGCCTGGAGTTCATGCTCACCCGGACCGTCACCGACCCGGCCCACGTGCACGACGAGATCGACCGCTACCTGGGCTGGCCCGGGCAGGCGCCGTCCTACAAGCTCGGCGAACGGCTCTGGCTCACCGCCCGCGAGGAGGCCCGCGCGCGGCAGGGCGACGCGTTCGACATCAAGCAGTTCCACACGCGGGCGCTGGCGCTCGGCGGGATGGGGCTGGACACGCTGCGGGAGATGCTGGCCGCTCTCGACTGACCCACCGCCCCCGCCCGTGCCAGGAACGGTCCTTTCCTTGCGAAATTTGCAAGGAAAGGACCGTTCATTGCATCCGGAGGGGGCCTCCGCGTGCCGCAATTCACGTGCCCCCGGTACCGCGGCCTTGATACGTTCCCTCCCGTGCACCGGATCTTTCTCGTCACCCCACCCCCCGCCTCCTGAGCGGGGTGTCTCCGGCCGCGCGGCGTTCCAGCCGCCCGGCCGATCCGTGCTGCACTGAAGCACCCCGCGTCGTCGACGTCCCTTCCGACCGACACAGACGCAGGAGCGTTTCCCCATGTCCGTTGCCGTACCCACGCGCGCCCGATCGTCGGCCGCGCTCGTCCTCGCCGGGGTCCTCTGGGGGACCGGCGGTCTCGCCGGATCCCTGCTCGCGTCCCGCGCGGGACTGCATCCGCTGAGCGTCGCCGCGTACCGGCTGCTCATCGGCGGCGTGATCGCCACCGGCTACCTCTGGCTCACCGGAGGCCTTCGAGGCTTTCCCCGCACACCCCAGGTCCGCCGTCGCCTCCTGGCGGTCGGCGGCTTGTTCGCCCTCTTCCAGACCAGCTATTTCGCCTCGGTCTCGCTGAGTTCGGTGAGCGTCGCGACAATGACCACCATCGGCAGCGCGCCCGTCCTGCTCGCCGTCGCGACGGCCGTCAAGACCCGCCGCCTGCCCGGCGCGTGGACGGCGGTGTCGGTGGCCGGGTCCCTCGTCGGGCTCGCGCTGCTGCAGTGGACACCCGGCCAGGAGGTCGACGTCGCCGGAGTGCTGTTCGCCCTGCTCGCCGCGGCCGGGTTCGCCGCGCTGACCCTGGTGACCGCGACCCGGGTCGACGGTCTCGATCCCTTGCCCACCACGGCTTTCGGCTGTCTGATCGGCGGCGCCGCGCTCACTCCCGCCGCGGTGTGGTTCGGGATGGCCGTGCCGCTTCAGGCCGACGTGCTCGCGCTCGTCGTCTACTTCGGCGTCGTGCCGACGGCGCTGGCGTACGCCGCGTACTTCCGAGGCCTCGAAAGCGCGCATCCCGTCCTGGCCGCGCTGTCCGCTCTGCTCGAACCGTTGACCGCCGCGCTGCTGTCGATGGCCGTGCTCGGGGAGCGGCTCGGCGCCGTGGGCTGGTGCGGCGCGGTGGTGCTCATCGCCGCGCTCACGGTCGCCTACTCGAAACCCTAGAGCGGCAGCGTCCGGCCGAGGATCGCGAAGGGCCGCGGATCCCCGGCGAAGTGGTAGTCCCGCAGCACATCGACGAATCCGACGCGCCGGTACAGGTTCCAGGCCCGGCTGGTGCCTTCCGGCGTGGAAAGGAGGACGTGGGCGCTGGGCACGCCGTCGAGCAGCCGTCGCAGGAGGTCTTCGCCGATCCGTTTCCCCTGGCTTTCGGGGCTGACGTGGATCTCGGTGAGCTCGAAGTAGTCGGACATCCAGTGCTCGGCGGCTGCCTGGCCCTCACGCCGGGTCAGGCCGTGGCGGACCTGTTCGTGCCACCACTGGCCGCCGCGGCCCTTGTAGCCGTAGGCGAGCCCGAGCAGGACGCCGTCCGCGTCGAGCGCGGCCATGCAGCGCCAGCCTTCGCGCAGCGCGTGCGTGAGCCACATCGGCGCGCGTTGCTCGGCCGTGCCTTCGGGGTAGCGCATGGCGTTGACGTAGATGGTCAGCGCCTCGGGGAGCCGGGCGCGGAACTCGTCCGCGGACAGCTGGACGTAGCGGGTGCATTCCGAGGACATCGCGGTCACGGGCGCCCATCCTGCCCGTCGCCCGCGACGTCCGCGGGAGTGCCCCCGGTCAGCGCGACCAGGCCGTCGAACGTCGTGGGGTACACCGACTTCGGATGCCCGGCGGCCGCCCAGACGACTTCGTGGGCGCGTAACGCGGTGTCGACGAGGGTGGTCAACGCCTTCGGGTGACCGACGGGGGCGACGCCGCCGATCGGCTGCCCGGTGTGCGCGCGCACGAAATCCGCGTCCGCCTTGCCGGCCTCGTCGGCGCCGGTCAGCGAAGCGAGGAGGTCCGGGTCGGCGCGGTGCGCGCCGGAGGTCAGGGCGAGCAGGGCCGTTTCGGTGTCGCCCGTGCGGCTGCGGAAGACGAGGCTGTTCGCGATCGCGCCGACCTCGACACCGAGCGCTTCGGCGGCCTGGGCTGCCGTGCGGACTTCGGCGGGGAGGATCCGGATCCCGTCCGCGGCGGCCTGCTGGCCCGCCTCGGCGAGCGCGGCCGCGACCTTGGCCACCGAGGGATGGTCGATGGTGCTCATACGCCTATGAGATCACGTGGCCGATGCCGTGTCCCGCACCACATGCGGCGATCACCCCGGTACGGGGTTGAGGAATGGGGCACTTCGGGGTTACATTGGACTTGTTCGAACAGACGTTCGACATTCGGTGAGCGCGCACCGGTAGGTGCCCGGCGCGGGGGCGGGGGAAGCGCCTCGGCGCCGGGCACCGGCCGGCGCTCACGTACAGGAGGAGGGTCGTCATGTCCGTTTCGGTCGTGTCCCCCGACGAAGCCGAGAGGCCGGGGGGCACCGCACAGCCCGCCCTGCCCATGTCGTTGCGCCCGCCGGCACCACCCGCGGCGGTCTCCTTGTACGCACAGGCGAGGCGGGGGCTCGCCGAGGCAGAGCGGGAAGGCGATCCCGCGGAGCGGTTCATCGGGGCCTATCTGGCCGCGCTGCGGGGCGCCGCGGCGGTGCTGGAGGCCCGAGGCCGTCCGCACCGGGGCCGTGCCCGGCCGGCGAGCGGCTGGGTGCTGCTCGATTCCGTCGCGCCCGAGCTGAAGGAATGGGCGGCGTTCTTCGCGGCCAATTCGGCGACTCGGGCCGCCGCTCAGGCGGGGATCACCGGCAAGGTCACCGTCGAGCTGGCGGACGAGCTGACGCGGGCCGCGACGGTCTTCCTGGAACTGGTGCGACGGGTGGTGCACGGGCTGCCGATGGGTGACTCGGCGTATGTGGCCTGAGCGGCCGGGGAGAGGGGGTGCCCGATGGCCGGGCAGGCCATGATCGACCAGGGCAGGTTCCTGGAGGTGATCGGCGCGGAAACCGAGTTGATGGCCCAGGTGGCGCACACCGCGTCCGCCGACGCGCCGGTCCCGACCTGCCCGGGCTGGACGCTCGGGGAGGTCCTCAGGCACGTGGGCAGCGTGTACCGGGTCACCCGCCGCTGGATCATCGACGGGCGGCGTCCCGAGCACTGGCAGCGCAAACCGGGGCCGGGGCAGACCCTGGAGGAGTACTTCCGCGAGGGCCGGGACGAGCTCGTCGCCGAGCTGTCCGCGCACGACCCGGACGAGCTGGCGCCGACCTGGTGGCCGGCGGACCGCAGCTACGGGTTCTGGCGGCGGCGGATGGCGCACGAGACGACCATCCACCGGATCGACGCGGAGAGCGCGGCCGGCCGGGACGTGTCGGAGATCCCCGAAGACGTGGCACTCGACGGGATCGACGAAGCGCTGGTGCTCTGGTTCGGCCAGCGCCTGCCGTTGCTGGGGCTGTCCGGGACCAGGACCGGCTCGGTCGGCGTGCGCACCGCGGGCCACACCTGGATCGCCAGGGCCGGCCCCACGGAGACGGTCGCCTGGCGGTGCTCGGCCGACGAAGCCCAGCGCGCGGACGATCTGATCACCGGGAAGCCGGACAAGATCTACCGCTGGCTCTGGGGCCGGGCGGGTCCGACGGCGGTGACGGTCAGCGGAGACCAGGACATGGCGGGACAACTCTGGGCCCTTCTGCGGCTCGCGACCCGATGACCGGTCGGTGGGGAAGCCAAACCGGTCAAAAGTGTCGACGGAGCTGAAGATATGCCTCTAGCGCGACCGAACACGGTCACCTACGACAAGGAAAGTGTCGGTGGTGCCGTCTAGGTTCACCGGTGTGGTGGCACAGCTGGTGAACCTGGTCTTCGACTCGGCCCTTCCCAGAGATCTGGCGGGTTTCTGGGAAGGGCTGTTCAGCTGGGACGCCCCGTTCCAACCGGCGTTCCGCTCCGAGGCGGGCCCCAAACGGGGCAAGAACCGGCTGCACCTGGATCTGGCGAGCCGGTCGCCCGAGCACCAGGCCGGGCTGGTGGACCGCGCGCTGTCCCTCGGCGCACGGCACATCGACGTCGGCCAGGGCCCGCCGGAGGAGAACCGGGTGCCGTGGGTGGTGCTCGCGGACCCCGAGGGCAACGAGTTCTGCGTCCTCGAGCCACGCGAACAGTACGAGGGCACCGGCGCGATCGCTTCGGTCGTCACCGACGCCCTCGATCCGGAGCGGCTCGCGCGGTTCTGGGCGGCCGCCCTCGGCTGGGAGATCGGCGTCCGGGAAGAAGCGATCGTCGGCCTGCGGCCACCGGACGGCCGCGGCCCGTGGATCGAGTTCCTCGCCACGCGAGAGGAGAAGCGGCAGCGGAACAGGCTGCGGTTCGAGATCGCGCCACGGCGGGGCAAGAGCCGGGCCGCCGAGGTCCGGCGCCTGCGGGAGCTGGGCGCGGCCGGGCAGCGTGGCGAAACCATGGTGGATCCGGAGGGCAACGAATTCAGCGTGCTCCCGCCCCGCTGAGTGTTTCGCCGGAGTTGCGTGGCGGCGTCGAACGCTGACCTGAGCGAAACACCCGCGCCGTGGGCAGGCAACAACCGGCCGGGACCGTGGAGTCATGGAGACCTATCGAGCCCGGCCCACCCTGGTCCAGCCCCGCGAAGAGACGTCCGCCGCTTCGGCCTGGCGTGTCCGGATCCGCGTGGACGACCGGCCCGGCACGCTGGCCAGGATCGCGATCCGGCTCGCCGACCTCGAATGCAACATCCTCGGGCTGTCGGTGCTCCCGGTCCCCGGCGGCGTGCTCGACGAGATCGTCCTCCGGCCGGCCACCGGTCTGCCGCGCCGGCTGCTCGTCGACGCGATCCGCGACGAAGGATGCGAATGCTCCGCCGTCATCGACGCGGATCTGGCGGAACTGGTCGATCCCGCCACCGCGACACTCACCGCGGCCAAGCGGGCCGTCGATGAGCCCGGCGGCCTCGCGGACGTGCTCCGCGGCGTCCTCGCGGCCGACGTCGTCACCAAGGTCCCCTCGATCGAGGCGAACCCGGCCCGCACGGAAGGCGGGCACCGGGCGGTGTTCCCGGCGGGGGACGGTGCGGCGTTCGTCGCGCGCCGCCGGTGGTCGCCGTTCGTCGAGCTGGAACTGAGCCGTGCCGTCGCGCTGATCGGGCTGACCACCGCGGTCCGCGACAACGTGACCGGTCCGATCGTGCTCGACCGGGCCGACGGCGCCGCGATCGTCCTGCGCAAGGGGGTCCCCGGCGACGCGGAAGCGGTGTCCGCGCTGCATCAGAGATGCTCGATGACGACGCTCTTCCACCGCTATCACACCGGAATGCGTGCCGTGCCGCGGCGCTGGCTGCACCGGCTCCTCATGCCGCCGCGCGGGATCAGCCTGCTCGCGGTCTGCGGCCGTGACGTGATCGGTCTCGGCCAGCTGATCCCGTCCGCCGACGGTGGCGCGGCCGAAGTCTCGCTCCTGGTCGAGGATTCCTGGCAGCGCCAGGGCATCGGCACGGCTCTGCTGGCCAGGCTCGCCACCCTCGCCCTGGCCAAGGGGGAGCGCGAACTCACCGCCGTCTGCCTGCCCGGAGACGACTCCCTCTATCGCACCGCCTCCCGCGTGGGGCTCCGCCCCGAACGCGCCCCCAGCGACCCCGGCACCCTTCGCTTCCAGCTCCCCGACCCCCGCATTTAGTCCTCTAAATGCGGTAGTTCGCGTTACCAACCACCGCATTTAGAGGACGAAACGCGGGAGTGGGTCAGCGGTTCCAGAACCAGTCTTTGCCGCGGGCTTCGCCCAGCGCGCGCTTCTTGCGGTCGGGGGTGAGGCGCTCCAGGTACAGCTTGCCGTCGAGGTGGTCGGTCTCGTGCTGCAGGCACTGGGCGAGCACGTCGACCCCCTCGACCTCGACCGGCTCGTTGCGCAGGTCGACACCGCGCACCACGGCGTGCTTCGCGCGGACGACCGGGAACCACAGCTCCGGCACCGAGAGACAGCCCTCGCCGATCTCGTGTGTCTCCTCGGACAGTTCGACGATCTCGGGGTTGATCACGTACCCGCTCAGCCCGCCGACGTCGTAGCTGAACACCCGCAGCCCGACCCCGATCTGCGGCGCCGCGAGACCTGCCCGCCCGGCCGGTTTCACCCCGTCCATCAGATCGGTCACCAGCGACTCGATCTTCTTGTCGAATGTCGTGACCGGGTCGCATACGGTCTTGAGCACGGGATCCCCGAAATAGCGCAGGTCGCGCATCACCATGTTCGAACGTCCTTTTCCGCAGGCCTGAGCGGTGATTCTAGGCCCGCAGGCGCAGACCCTTGGGAGTCGCCCGGAAACCCGCCTCCTGGAGGACGGCCGAAAGCTCCGAGGTGAGCGCCACCTCGCCGTCGGCCTTCTGCACCGCGAGCTGCCCCAGCCAGCCTTCCCGCACGGCCGTGGACAGCGCCCGCGCGGCCGAGCGCAGCCTGTCCTGATCCTCGGTGAAGCTCAGCAGCGACCGGCCGCCGCGTTCGACGTACATCGCCGGGACGCCGTCCACGAGCACCGCCAGCGCACCCGCTTTCCTTGCCGGACGGTGTTTCGTGTCGCCCGTCGCGGCGGGCCACGGCAGCGCGGCGCCGTAGGGCTGGGCCGGATCGGCGGCGGCGAGCACGACCGCGCCTTCCGGGGCCGTGCGCTGGTTCCCGGATTGCGCGCGCAGCCTGTCGACGGCGCCCTTCGCCGCGAACTGCGCCGCGCCGAGCCCCTCGACCACGTAGCCCCGGACGACCTGTCCCGAATCCTCCATGCCACGCAAAACCTTGTAAATCCCCGAAAAACCGCCCGTCACGCGCTCGGTGTCGAGAGCGCCACGGGTGAGGACGCCGTGCCGTTCCAGGAAGGCCTCCGTCCGCGCCAGCGCGCGCCTGGTCGGGTCCGCTTCGCGGCCCGGGGTCAAAGCCCAGCGCCCGGCCACCGTCGGCGGACCGGTCCGCGAAGGCATCGCCGGACGCCCGGCGCGAAGCCGCGCGTACCGGCCGCGAGGAGCCTGCCGCCGCGGCTTGTGCGCCGCGCCGGAGCCGGAGACCTGCGCCCGCAGCGGGCCCAGCGTGTCCCCAGTGACCAGGCCCGCCCATACGAGATCCCATAACGTCGCCACGACTTCGCCGTCGTTGGGCGGGGTTTCGACCAACGGCGACGCCCGGTCCACCAGCTGGCGGAAGAACTGCGCGCCACCCTCCAAAGTGGACAGAATGGCCTGATGGAGCGGACCCGAGGGCAGATCGTCGTCGAGATCGGGCAGCAGCAGATCGGCGACGTCCGTGGGCGCCAGCGCCAGCCAGCCGTCCCCGCCGGACAGGGAACCGCAGCCGCACCAGGTGACCTCGCCCGCGGTGGTGAGCTCGTCCAGTAGCGAAGGGGTGTAGCCGGGCAGCCTGCTCGGCAGGATCAGGGACTCGACCGCGCTCGCCGGGAGCGGGGCACCGGCCAGCTGCTCGACCACGGACAGCACGTCGTCCGCCGTCGGCGCCGACCGCACTCGCGCGCCGATACCGTGCCAGGAGGGCAGGAACCGGCCCAGTGCCGCTGGTTCGACCGGCTCGACCTCGGCCCGCAGCCGGGCCAGCGACGCCCGCCGGAGCCTGCGCAGCACCGACGCGTCGCAGAACTCGATGCCGACACCGTGGGTCTCCGGATGCCCGACCGGGCTCAGCTCGCCGCGGACCAGCCTGCCCTGCGCGGTCAGCCTGTCCAGGACGCCGGTGACCACGGCCGTTCCGAGGCCGAACCGCTCGGCGGCCTGCCGGGCGCTGAACGGCCCGCGGCTGCGCGAATAGCGCGACAGCAGGTCGCCGACGGGATCCTCGACCGGCTCGGTGAACGCCTCCGGCACGCCGACCGGCAGCGCGGTGCCCAGCGCGTCCCGCACCCGGCCCGCGTCCTCGATGGCGATGAAGCGTTCTCCACCGCCGATGCGCACCCGGATCACCCGCCGCGCGGCTTCCAGTTCCTCCAGCCATTCCCGTTGGATGCCGCGCGCGGCGGCCTCCTCGATCGAGAGATCCCCGAGGAACCGCAACAGATCCGCGGCGTCTTCGGCGTTGCGGGCGTGCCTGTCCGGGTCGAGGCGTTGCAGGGAGCGCTCGACTTCGGCGACGACCTCGGCGTCCAGCAGCTCCCGGATGGCCTCGGTGCCGAGCAATTCGGCCAGCAGCGTCGAATCCAGCGCCAGCGCCGCCGCGCGCCGCTCCGCGAGCGGGGCGTCCGTCTCGTACAGGAACATCCCGACGTAGCCGAAGAGCAGGCTGCGCGCGAACGGCGACGCCGACGGTGTCTCGACCTCGACCAGCTTGACCTTGCGGGACCGGACGTCGGTCATCAGCTCGCGCAGCCCGCCGACGTCGTACACGTCCTGCAGGACTTCCCGCATCGCTTCCAGCACCACGGGGAACCGCTCGTACTTGGCCGCGACCGAAAGCAGCTGGGACGCGCGCTGCCGCTGCTGCCACAGCGGGGTGCGACGGCGCGGATCCCGGCGGGGGAGCAGCAGCGAACGGGCCGCGCATTCCCGGAACCGTGCGGCGAACAGCGCGGAACCGCCGACCTCGGCGACGATCAGCTGCTCGACCTCTTCCGGATCGAGCAACACGTCTTCGACCCCGATGGTGACCTCGGCGCCGTCCATGTCGAGCGCCTCGGGCAGCCGCAGCACGATGCCGTCGTCGGAATGCGCCACCTGGGCGTCGACCCCGCGGTTCTCCCGCAGCCGCGCGGCGATCGCGAGCGCCCACGGCGCGTTGACCTGCGCGCCGAACGGCGAGTGCAGGATGACCCGCCAGTCGCCCAGCTCGTCGCGGAACCGTTCCAGCAGCACGGTTTTGTCGTTCGGCACATGCCGCGTGGCCGACTTCTGCTCTGCCAGATACGCCAGCAGGTTGTCGCAGGCGTACTCGTCCAGCCCGGCGACGGCGGCGCGTTCCCTGGCCGCCGACGGCTCCGAAGTGGACAGTTCGCGGACGAAGGCGCCCAGCGCCCGCCCCAGTTCCAGCGGGCGGCCGGGGGCGTCGCCCTTCCAGAACGGCATCCGGGCGGGCTCACCCGGCGCGGGGACCACGATCACCCGGTCGTGGGTGATGTCGGTGACCCGCCAGGAGGAGGTGCCGAGCAGGATCGTGTCCCCGACGCGGGACTCGTAGACCATCTCCTCGTCGAGCTCGCCCACCCGCGACCCGGGTTTGCCCTCGGCGCCCGGCGTCATCACGGTGAACAGGCCGCGGTCGGGGATCGTGCCGCCGGAGGTCACCGCCAGCCGCTGTGATCCCGGACGGCCGTGCAGCTCGCCGGTGACCCTGTCCCAGGTGATCCGGGCGCGCAGCTCGCCGAACTCCTCGCTCGGGTACCGGCCGGCGAGCATGTCGAGCACGGCCAGCAACGCGTCGTCCGGGAGGGACGCGAACGGCGCCGCCCGGCGGGCCAGCGCGGCGAGTTCGTCGACCGTCCACGATTCGAGCGCCACCATCGCCACGACCTGCTGCGCGAGCACGTCCAGCGGGTTCCGCGGATACCGCACCGCCTCGATCGCCCCGGACGCCATCCGTTCCGCGACCACCGCGCAGGAGACGAGGTCGCCACGGAACTTCGGGAACATCACCCCGCTCGACACCGCGCCGACCTGGTGCCCGGCCCGGCCGACCCGCTGCAGCCCCGAAGCGACCGTCGGCGGTGCCTCGATCTGCACGACGAGATCGACGGCGCCCATGTCGATGCCCAGCTCCAAAGAGGACGTCGCCACGACGCACGCCAGCCGCCCGGACTTGAGCTCCTCTTCCACATGGGTGCGCTGCTCGCGCGACATCGAGCCGTGGTGCGCCCGCGCGATCACCGGCGCCGCACCGGTGGTGAGCCCGGACTGGCCGATCGCCTCGGCCGGATACCGCTGATCCGGCTCCAGCTCGCTCTGTTCCGCGACGAGTTCGTTGAGCCGGGCCGTCATCCGCTCGGTGAGCCGCCGTGAGTTGGCGAACACGATCGTCGACCGGTGCGCCTGGATCAGTTCGAGGACCCGTTCTTCCACCGCGGGCCAGATCGACGGCCGCCGCGGCGCGCCGTCGATGTCCTCCAGCGACCCGGGCAGCCGCGCGAGGCCGGCGTCGAGGTCTTCGTTCTGCTTCGGCCCTTGTGGACCGTCGAGATCGGCCATGTCCTCGACCGGGACCTCGACGCGGACCTCGATCGTCTTAGCGAGCTTCGGCTGGACGATGGTGACCGGCCTGCCGCCCGCCAGGAACGAGGCCACCTCGTCGATCGGCCGGACCGTCGCCGACAGCCCGATCCGCTGAGCGGGCTTCTCCAGCAAGGCGTCGAGCCGCTCCAGCGACAGGGCCAGATGCGCGCCGCGTTTACCGCCCGCGACCGCGTGGACCTCGTCGATGATCACCGTCTCCACGCCGCGCAGCGAATCGCGGGCGGAGGAGGTGAGGATGAGGAACAGCGACTCCGGCGTGGTGACCAGCACGTCCGGCGGGGTCTTGCCGAACGAGCGCCGCTCGGCCGCGGTGGTGTCACCCGTGCGCATGCCGACGCCGATGTCCGGCACCGGCAGCCCGAGCCGCCGCGACGCCTGCGAGATACCCGCCAGCGGTGCCCGCAGGTTGCGCTGGACGTCGACCGCCAGCGCCTTCAGTGGAGAGACATAGAGGACGCGGCAGCGTTTCCGCGGCTCGGACGGCGGCGGCTCGACCGAGAGCCTGTCCAGAGCCCAGAGGAACGCCGAGAGCGTCTTGCCGGAGCCTGTCGGGGCCACGACCAGCGCGTGTTCCTTCGCGTGCGCGGCGCGCCAAGCCCCCTCCTGCGCGCGGGTGGGCGCGGCGAAGGCCCCGGTGAACCAGTCCCTGGTCGCGGGGGAGAAGAGGTCGAGTACGTGTGCCACGCCCTCCATACTGCGCCGGACCACCGACAGTTTCGCTCCGAGGGCTGTGACGAGGCACCCGGTCGGGGACGAGTTCGGCGGGTTCCGCACGTGCGGTGACCTCGCTCATGGGAGCATCACCGCCAGCGCGACCGGATCAGTGCTGGGGCGGTCGCCGTTCGTCTGTGAAGGGGTATGAGCTGTGCGGATCCTGTCGGTGGACCTCGGGACGTCCAACACCGTGGCCGTCCTTTCGGCGCACGGGAGGCCGCCGCGGGTGGTCGAAGTCGACGGTTCGGCCAACATGCCGTCCGCGGTGTTCGCCACCGAGGACGGCACGATCATGGTCGGCCGCGACGCCGAACGCCGCGCCCGTCTCGATCCCACCCGCTTCGAGCCCAACCCCAAACGCCGCATCGACGAGCAGACGCTCCTGCTGGGCACCGACGTCATCCCGGTCAGTGAGGTGCTGGCCGCGATCCTGCGCCGCGTCCTCGACGAGACGACCCGCCAGCTCGGCGGGGACCTGCCCGACGAGGTCCGGCTCACCCATCCCGCGCAGTGGGGCCCGACCCGCCGCAACGTGCTGCTGTCCGCCGCCCGGCTCGCCGGGATGGGCGGAAATCTGGTGCTCGTCCCCGAGCCGGTCGCCGCGGCCGCGCACTTCGCGTCGTTCCCCGGCAAGACGCTCGCGCCCGGTCAGGCGCTCGCGGTGTACGACCTCGGGGCCGGCACCTTCGACGTCGCGATCGTCGGCGCGACCCCGAACGGCGGGTTCACCGTCGTCGCCGAAGACGGCCTTCCCGACCTCGGCGGTCTCGACGTCGACCAGGCGCTGCTGGTGCACGTCGGCCGCGAGGTCTCGCACAAGGATCCCCAGCGCTGGCAGCGGGTCCTGCGGCCCGAGTCCACTCCGGACCGCCGTACGCGGCGCGCGCTGCAGGAGGACGTGAAGGCGGCGAAGGAAGCCCTCTCGCGGCACCCGCAGACCGAGGTCCCGATGCCGGAGCCGTTCGAAGACGTCCTCGTCACCCGAGGGGAACTCGAAGCGCTGGTGCGGCCGTCGATGCTGCGCAGTGTCGAGCTGATGTCGCGGGTGGTCCGCTCGGCCGGGATGACCCCGGACCGGCTCGCCGGTATCTACCTCGTCGGCGGTTCGAGCCGTCTCCCGCTGGTCGGCAGCCTGATCGCGGAGAAGCTCGGCGTCGTCCCCGGCAGCCTGGACCAGCCCGAGACCGCGGTCGCGCTCGGCGCCCAGCACGTCGCCTCCGACGGCATCAGCTCGCGCACGCAGGGCGTCGAAGGGCAGGTCGCCGCGGGGACCGGCGCGCATCAGGTCGGCCCCGGTGCTTCGGGCCCGTACGCGCCGCCGCAGCAGGTCGCGTCGATCCCGGGGTATTCGGGCGGCAGCCCCGGCCAGTCCGGCGGTTTCCCCCAGTCGGGTTACCCGAACAGCGGCCCGCAGCAGGTGCAGCAGCCCGCGCCGACGAACTTCCCGACGTACTCGCTGGCCGGCCAGGCCTCCGGTGACAAGGCGCCCGCGAGCAAGAAGAAGCCGCTCGTCATCGGCGCCATCGTGGCCGTCGTCGTGCTGCTCGCCGCCGGGCTCACGTACTTCCTGACGTCCTCTTCGGTGGCCACCTACACGGCCGAAGAGTGCAAGGCGCCCGGCGCGGCCGACGACAAGGGCCTCACCGGATGCCTGCGCCAGCTCGCCGGGAAGATCGCCGACACCGGCGACTGCAAACCCGGCATGGGCAACGGGCCGGCGAAACCTGTGGAGGATCTCGGCGTGACGTCGACCTGCTCCGCCCCTGGCCGGGCGGGGACCCAGGTGACCTACCTGCAGAGCGACTCCGCGGACAAGCTCAAGGCCTACACCGACGGACTGCTCAAATCGGCCGGTGGGGACCGCACCGAGGCCAAGTGGGCGGGCAACGCGCTGGAAGGCCAGTACTCCTCCGCCGCCGGTCGGAACGCCGCCGTGCTGGTGTTCACCGTGACCGACCGGCCGCTGGTCGGCTTCATCTACCAGGTCCCGGCCGAAGGCCAGAACCCGACGCCGGGCGAACTGGCCGACTACTTCGAAAAGAGCGTCCAGCCGGGCGAATAAGCCCCTGTTCGCGCGTGAAGGCCCCCTTCCCTCGGCTCAGCCGAGGGAAGGGGGCCTTCACGCGTTTCGTGCTCGAGGCGGGGCTAGACTCCGCTCGATGCGTATCACGGTCTTCCGGCGGCTGATGGCCGACGAATTCGGTCCCGGACGTGCGGAAACCCTCTCCAGGGATCACGTCTTCGGCGAACTCGGGGGCCGGACCGTCGAACAGGCCCTCGACGCGGGAACCTCGGCCAAGGACGTCTGGCGGGCGGTCTGCGACGCCTTCGAGGTCCCGCCCGAGCGGCGCTGACCTCGAAGAACGGGCAAGAACCCTAGCGCGACGGCGTGTCGGTCACGGCCTCGAACACACGTTCGTCTAGGGTGTTGTCCACAACGGGGTCAGCGATCCACAGCTTGGGCGCGAGGCCTGGAATTGTCGGTGGTCGCCCGTAGCGTCGGACCCGACAGCTCAGAACTGAACAAGCCCTACCCGGCTCAACCAACGAGGTGGACTCCATGGCACCAGCAGCACCCGACAAGGACAAGGCGCTCGAACTGGCCCTCGCCCAGATCGACAAGCAGTACGGCAAGGGCTCGGTCATGCGCCTCGGCGAAGAGGGCCGCGCGCCGATCGAGGTCATCCCCACCGGCGCCATCGCACTCGACGTCGCGCTCGGGATCGGTGGCCTGCCCCGCGGCCGGGTCATCGAGGTCTACGGCCCGGAGTCCTCCGGTAAGACCACCGTGGCGCTCCACGCGGTCGCCAACGCGCAGAAGAACGGCGGCATCGCCGCGTTCATCGACGCGGAGCACGCGCTGGACCCGGAGTACGCCAAGAAGCTCGGCGTCGACACCGACGCGCTGCTGGTCTCCCAGCCGGACACCGGTGAGCAGGCGCTCGAGATCGCGGACATGCTGATCCGCTCCGGCGCGCTCGACATCCTGGTCATCGACTCGGTCGCCGCGCTCGTGCCGCGCGCCGAGATCGAGGGCGAGATGGGCGACAACCACGTCGGTCTGCAGGCCCGGCTGATGAGCCAGGCGCTGCGGAAGATGACCGGTGCGATGAACAACTCCGGCACCACCGCGATCTTCATCAACCAGCTGCGCGAGAAGATCGGCGTCATGTTCGGCTCCCCGGAGACCACGACCGGTGGTAAGGCGCTGAAGTTCTACGCGTCGGTCCGTCTGGACGTCCGCCGCATCGAGACGCTGAAGGACGGCGGCGAGCCCGTCGGCAACCGCACCCGCGTCAAGGTCGTGAAGAACAAGGTCGCGCCGCCCTTCAAGCAGGCCGAGTTCGACATCCTCTACGGAAAGGGTGTCTCCCGCGAGGGTTCGTTGATCGACATGGGTGTCGACCAGGGCATCCTGCGCAAGTCCGGCGCCTGGTACACCTACGAGGGCGACCAGCTGGGCCAGGGCAAGGAGAACGCCCGCAAGTTCCTGCTGGACAACCCGGACATCGCCAACGAGATCGAGAAGCGCATCAAGGAGAAGCTCGGCATCGGTGCCGCCGTCGACGCCGAAGCCGCCCCCGCGCCGGTCGACTTCTGAGTTCCGGAGCCCCGCGAACGGGGTGAAGTCGCCGATCGACCGTTTCGACTGGAGTGAGAGCTGAATGCGTGCGCCCAAAGTGGATCCGGCGGAGCTGCCGCCGGACGAGCGGAGGAAGAAGGCCAAGGAGATCTGCTTCGATCTCCTGGCCGCGCGCCCGCGTTCCACGGAGGAACTGCGTCAGGCCCTCAAACGCAAGGGCTTCGACGAGGAGACGGCGGAGACCCTGCTCGGTAAGCTGGACCAGGCAGGGCTCATCAACGACGCTGAGTTCGCCGAGATGTGGGTGCGTTCCCGCCATGCCAACATGGGCCTGGCACGGAACGCCCTCGTAGCCGAACTCAAACGCAAAGGAATCGATGGGGATATCGCCGTCCAGGCCGCCGAAGAGGTGGACCGAGAGGCAGAGGAGCAGCGCGCCCGAGAGCTGGTACGGAAGCGCATGCGCTCCTTGGGCAACGTCGACGAGCAGACGGCGATCCGCCGCCTGCTGGGCTTCCTCGCCCGCAAGGGCTATCCCCAAGGGCTGGCCTACACCGTGATTCGCGACGAACTCCGCGAGTTCGGCGCCGAGTCGGCACTGCTGGACGACGCCACCCTCGACTGAGCTTTCGCACCACAGCCGCTCACCGGCCGTGCGGGCACACTTGCCCACGCGGCCGGTGTTTTGCGTTCCCGGGCGGTTTCGCGTGACCAGACGGACGACACGCGTGTCCAGGTGGACGACACGCGTGTCCAGGTGGACGGCGCGGGGCAGATCCCGGCTACGCGCGTGGCGTCCGTCCAGTCACGTGTGTCGTCCACCTGATCACACGCGCCGTCCGTTCGGTCACGCGAAAGTGCCGCCTGGATGCCGCACTCGGAGTTCCGCCTCTGATCACGCGAGTTCCGGCTTCGATCACGCGAGTGCGGCGCCGCGTCACCAATGTTCCCGAAGCACTACCGTCCCACTCTGTACACAAACTAGAGAACAACCAGCTCCAAACCGAGAACCGAGTGCTCGCGCGACGACGCACGAACCGGCTTGGCCAGCGGCCTGCTCGTGGCGCCGCCGCTACCCTCAGCGGTCCGGCGGGCCGAGTCGGTCAGCGACCCCGACCAGCAGGGGCGACCGGATTAGGGCTAACGACAAGCTAAACCTCTCCGTAAGACTGAATTGGAGCGGCCGCACGGGGTGGCGACCTCTCTGACGCTCGGCGGCATGTCTATGGCCGGGCAGGGAGTCGGGCCTGCAGGCCATCCAGGATCGTCTGGAGGCCGAATTCGAGTTCCCGGCCGGAGGTGGTGGCGGGGTCGTCGTCGGTCCATCCCTCGCTGAGGGCGCGCAGCCTCGGGAACCGCATCGCGATCTCGGTCATCCGTGCGACCCTGGCCTGGTCGTCCTCGTCACCGGCGGCGCGGCCCAGCCGTGCTTTCCACGCGATCTCGGACGCCGCGCCGAGAGCGGTGCCCAGCACGAAGGTGAATACGACCTTCATCGCCTGTTCCACATCCCGCCCGGTGAACCCGGCGGCTTCGTAGATCGCAAGCAGGTGGTCGTCATGGCGCGCTTTGCCTGGGCCGTAAACAAAGTGGGTGCTCATGGCAGGCACCAGCCAAGGGTGCCGCAGGATCATCGCGTACATGCCGTTGGCCATCGCGGTGGCCGCCGTCCGCCAGTCGACCTCGTCCAGGTCAGGCAGTTCGAGCTCACCCCACGCCGTGTCGGCGGCGAGCACGACGAGATTCTCCTTGCTCTGGACGTGCCAGTAGACCGAGGTCGCGGCTGAGCCGAGCCGGCTACCCAGCTGACGCATGCTCAGACCTTCGACTCCCTTGCTGTCCAGCAGTTCGACTGCGGCTCGGACGATCTGTTCCCGGGTCAAGGTTTCGCGCGGCATCCGCTCAGGATAGGCCACGACTTGCACGGTGTTCGAGAACACACTTGCACACTGTTCGAGTGCTCCCTACGGTTGAACTCGAACAGTGTGCAAGTCCAACGAAAGGGAACTCCAATGGCGCCGTTCGTCGTCGTTGTCGCATCGATACTGCAGCTCGCGCTGGCAGCGACCTTCGTGCTCATCCCGGTCGCCGGGGCTTTCCATGGTCCCCGCGCCCAGCGGGCCGCCGAGACCGAGGTAGTGCGGCAAGGCTTCCCGGCCACACTCCTGGCCGAGCGCGGGATCAACTTCGGGACCAGCCGCGCCAGCATCGCGGTCGCGGTCGCGATCGGCCTGGGCCTCGCGACGCTGGCCTCACTCAACCTCGCCGGAAACGGGGCCGGTCAGCTCCTGTCGTGGATCTTCCAGCCGATCGTTCTCATCCTCGGATGCGTCATCATGCCGGGCGAAGTGTTCGTTACGCGCTTCGTCACATCGGCCTTCGCCAAGTCCGGTGACCCGACACTGCGAAACCTGGAAGCCGCAGCGTTCGTCAACGCCGCGGTGACCACCGTCCCCGCCTGGTACCGCTACGTGATCGCACTACGCCTGGTGCTGGCAACAGTGGGCTCACTGCTGGTCATCATCTTGCTGGCGATTCCTTCCGCGAACGTCCACTTCGGTTAATGCCAGCTTGTGACGATGTCTGCAGAATGGCTGACTAACGCAGCGATGGCGCTGGCATCGCGCCGCTGCTGACCCTGACTCGAATCCTGGTGGCAGAGTCCGTGGCAACGCGTTGCGCCGCTCGCCGACCCAACAGTCCAAATCATGTACAGAAGTCGAACTTCAACCCAGATTACCGCGCAAGCCAGACCTCTACCCTCCGCCAAGCCTCTGAACAGCGCCGATGCGACCGATCAGGAATCGAGAAGCGCCGGAAGCCCGCCCGGAAATAGCGTTACCGGCATGAACTTCATCGACGCCATCACCCTCGAAGTGGCCGACACCGAGGCCGCCGAACGCTTCTACACCACCGCCTTCGGGCTCGGCTCGGAGCTGCGCTTCCGGGCGTCGCAGGAGCCGTCCACCGGCTTCCGCGGCTACACCCTCTCCCTCACCGTTTCCCAGCCCGCCAACGCCGACGCGCTCATCGAGGCCGCCGTCGCCGCGGGGGCGACCGTGATCAAGCCCGCCGCGAAGTCGATGTGGGGTTACGGCGGAACCGTTCAGGCGCCGGACGGCGCGATCTGGAAGATCGCCACCTCGGCGAAGAAGAACACCGCGCCGGCCGCCCGCGAGTTCGACGCCATCGTGTTGCTGCTGGGCGTCGCCGACGTGGCCACGAGCAAGAAGTTCTACGTCGAGCACGGCCTCAGCGTGGGGAAGAGCTTCGGCCGCGTGTACGTCGAGTTCGAAGCCGGGTCGAGCCCCGTGAAGCTGGCGTTGTACAAGCGCAAGGCGCTGGCCAAGGACGCCGGCGTGTCCCCGGAGGGCACCGGCTCGCACCGCATCGCGATCTGCGGTGCCGCCCCGTTCACCGACCTCGACGGGTTCGTCTGGGAGACCTCGGCTCTCGCCGCCCAGTCCTGATGTGCCACTTCCGGATGCCCCCGCTCGCCGCCTACCAAGGAGAAACCGTCATGAGCACCACCTACGAAGGATTCACGGCCGAAGAGAAGGCCGCGATGAAGGAACACGCCCAGGACATGAAGAAGGCCGCGCGTCGTGGCTCGGCCGCCGACAAAGCGGCGGCGGCCGAGCAGGACGTGGTCGCGAAGATCGCCGAGATGTCCGATGAGGACCGCGCGCTGGCCGAGCTGGTCCACGACGTCGTGAAGACCAACGCGCCGATGCTCGCGCCGAAGCTCTGGTATGGACAGCCCGCCTACGCGCTGGACGGCAAGATCGTCTGTTTCTTCCAGGCGGCGGCCAAGTTCAAGACGCGGTACGCGACGCTCGGCTTCAACGAGGCCGCTCAGCTGGACGACGGTGCGATGTGGGCGACCGCCTTCGCGCTGACCGGCGCCACCCCTGCGGTGAAGAAGCGCGTCGCCGCTCTGGTGAAGCAAGCGGTCAGCTGACCGGAGTGGTAACCCGCTTTACCGCGTGAGTGGCCACACGCGGGGCGGCGGGGAAACCCTAGGCTCGGGTGATCACTGGGAGGACGAACATGATCACCATCGAGCCGTTGAAGCCCGAAGACCGCGAAGCCTGGGAACACCTGTTTCGCGCATACATCGCCTTCTACGAACGTGTCGCGCCGCAAGAGGTCTACGACCGAGCCTGGCGTGAATTCCGAACAGGGGAGCGGATGCACGCGCTCGGTGCGCACGTGGGCGGCGAGCTCGTCGGGATCACGCATTTCCTGCTGCATCCCAGTACTTCAGCACTCACCGACGTCTGTTACCTGCAAGATCTGTTCACCGCGCCGGAAGCCCGGGGCAAGGGGGTCGCGCGGTCGCTGATCGAGGCCGTCGCGGACTGGGCACGCGCCCGCGGCTGCGGCAGGGTTTACTGGCACACCAAGGAATCCAACGCGACGGCGCGCCGCCTGTACGACCAGGTCGCGGTCAACCGGGGCTTCATCCAGTACCAGTTGCCACTGTGAAACCAGTGAGGGCCACTCGACACGCCAGTGGCCCTCACCGAGATCAGAGCTTCGAAGCCTCCGCCGCGAAGGCTTCGATCTTCCCGAAGTCCTTGGCCGCCAAGGCATCCTTGGGCGTCAGCCACGAACCACCGATGCAGCCCACAGTGGACAGTGCGAGATAGTCCGGCGCGGTCTTCACGGTGATCCCGCCGGTCGGGCAGAACTTCAGCCCGGGCAGCGGCCCGCCGATCGACTTCAGGTACGCCACGCCGCCGCTGGCCTCGGCGGGGAAGAACTTCAGCGCGGTCAGCCCGCGTTCGGCGAGCTGCATCGCCTCCGAAACCGTGCTCGCGCCCGGCAGGAACGGCAGGCCGGTGTCGAACGCGGCGTCCAGCACGGCGTCGGTGCAGCCCGGGGTCACCAGGAACTTCGCGCCGGCGTCGGCGGCCTGCTTGGCGTGCTCGGGCGCGGTGACCGTCCCGGCGCCGATGACGATCTCCGGGACCTCCGCGGCGATCCGCTCGATCGAGGCGAGTGCCGCCGGGGTGCGCAGGGTCAGCTCGATCACGCCGATCCCGCCCGCGAGCAGGGCCCGCGCGGTGGGCACGGCGTCGGCGGCGTCGTCGAGCACGACGACGGGCATCACGGGGGACAGGCCGAGCAGGTCGGCGCCGGTGGTCACTGGGTTACCTCCACAGGGGTCAACGTGTGCGCCGGAGCGCCGAAGTGTTCCGGCGTGAGCGGTCCGAACACGCTCGCGCCCTGATCGGCGGGGCCGACCGCGCGGCGCAGCGCCGCGAACAGCTCCCGGCCGGTGCCGGTCCAGGATGCCTCCGAAGGCGGGGAGTCCACCAGTTCGCGGCGGGCGAGTTCTTCGTCACCCACGAGGACGTCGAGCGTCCCGGCCTTGGCGTCGAGGCGGACGACGTCGCCGTCGGCGATCCGCGCGATCGGGCCTCCCGCAGCGGCTTCCGGCGTCACCTGGATCGCCGCCGGGATCTTGCCGGAAGCGCCCGACATCCGGCCGTCGGTGAGCAACGCCACCTGGTGCCCGCGGTCCATCAGCACCCCGAGCGCCGGAGTGAGCCCGTGCAGCTCCGGCATCCCGTTGGCCTGGGGACCCTGCTGCCGGATGACCACGACGACGTCGCGGTCCAGTTCGCCTGCCTCGAAGGCGTCCTTGAAGGACTTCTGGTCGGTGAACACCCGCGCCGGCGCCTGCACGATCCGGTGTTCCGGCGCCACCGCCGACACCTTGATCACCGCGCGGCCGAGGTTGCCCGCGACCATCCGCAGCCCGCCGTCGGCGGCGAACGGCCGCCACACGGGACGCAGCACGTCCTCGTCGAGGCTGCGCGTCGGGACGTCGCGCCAGACCAGTTCGCCCTCGGAAAGGATCGGCTCCTGCCGGTAGCGGTGCAGCCCTGGTCCGGCGACGGTCTGGACGTCCTCGTGCAGCAGACCCGCGTCGAGCAGCGTGCCGACCAGGAACTGGATGCCCCCGGCAGCGTGGAAGTGGTTGATGTCCGCGCTGCCGTTCGGGTACACGCGGGCCAGTAGCGGGATCACCGACGACAGGTCGGAGAAGTCATCCCAGGTCAGCTGGATGCCCGCGGCGGCGGCGATCGCGACGAGGTGCATCGTGTGGTTGGTCGAGCCGCCCGTGGCGAGCAGCGCGATGACACCGTTGACGACGGCCTTCTCGTCGATCACGCGCGAGATCGGCGTGTACTCCTCGCCCCGCGACAGCTTCACGACGCGGCGTCCGGCCTCTTCGGTGAGCGCCTTCCGCAGCGGCGAGTTCGGCTGCACGAAGCTGGCGCCCGGCAGGTGCAGGCCCATCACCTCGACGACCATCTGGTTCGAGTTGGCGGTGCCGTAGAAGGTGCACGTGCCCGCCGAGTGGTACGAAGCCGCTTCGGCGTCCAGCAGGTCTTCGCGCGTCGCCTTGCCCTCGGCGTAGAGCTGGCGCACGCGCGCCTTCTCCTTGTTCGGCAGGCCCGAGTTCATCGGCCCGGCGGGCACCAGGATCGACGGGAGATGCCCGAAGGACAGCGCCCCGATCAGCAGACCGGGCACGATCTTGTCGCAGACGCCGAGCAGCAGCGCCGCGTCGAACATGTCGTGGGACAGGGCGATCGCGGTCGACATCGCGATCACCTCGCGGCTGAACAGCGACAGTTCCATCCCCGGGCGGCCCTGGGTGACGCCGTCGCACATCGCGGGCACGCCACCGGCGAACTGGGCGACGCCGCCCGCCTGGCGGACCGAGCTTTTCAGCATCGCCGGGTACTCCTGCATCGGCTGGTGCGCCGAGAGCATGTCGTTGTAGGACGAGACGATCGCGACGCCCGGCGCCCGCGCGGCGCGCAGTGCCGCTTTGTCGACACCTTCCATCGCGGCGAAACCGTGGGCGAGGTTGCTGCAGTCGAGGCCGCGCCGCACCGGCCCTTCCTCGTGGGCGGCGGCGACGCGCTCGAGGTACGCGGCGCGGGTTTCGGCGCTGCGGGCGGCGATGCGCTCGGTGACTTCGGCGATGATGGGGTGGACGTTCGGGGCGGTGCTCATTGTCCGGCTCCGGATCACTGGTCGTGGTGGTCCGCGGGACGGCAACGCTGACGTCGCTGGGTCGTGACAGTGGCCACAGTAGCCCAGGGGAAAGCCCGAATCAAAATCGATACAGAAGATCGACTCGCGTGACCTCCGTCACGTCACTAGGTTCCACTGTGCTACTTGTCACATTGCACAACGCGCGGCAGAGTCGAGACGGCGAGGAATCGCCGGCCTTCGAAGGCTCAAGCGGCCAACCGAACCGACCATCGGGAGGTACCGATGTCCACCACAGAGATCGCCGAGCTTCGGCGAGCCATCGGTCAGCTGAGGCAGTGCGTCGGCGCGCTGCGGTCCCGATACGGCGACGCCTCGGCGGTACGGCGCCTGGCGAACGACGTCGAGCGGCTCGACATCGACGCGACGGACCTCGACACGACCCCGAACGCGGTGCCCGCGCAGGCGAAGGCCGCCGACCGGGTCCAAGTTCCGGATACGCCCTACGACCCGGCGCTGTGGCAAGGCGCCGATGACGAAGGCGTCGGCGGCTACAAGCGCGACCAGCGGTGAGCGCCCCCGCCGGCAATGAGGCCGGACGGGGTACGGGGGTCCGCGCGCCGTCGCGGGCCCGGATCGCCGAAAGAACGCTGCGCACCGACCGATGGTGGCTGTCCCCGCTGCTGACCGTCCTCGGCCTTTCCACCTTCATCATCTACGCGACGATCAGGTCCTTCGTGCGCACCGCGTACTGGGTGCCCGAGTACCACTACCTGACGCCGTTCTATTCGCCCTGTGTCTCGGAATCCTGCGTCGAGGGCTCCCGGCATTTCGGCGCCTGGTTCGGGGAACTGCCGGGGTTCATCCCGCTCGGTTTCCTGGTCCTGCCGTTCCTGCTGGGCTTCCGGCTGACCTGCTACTACTACCGCAAGGCCTACTACCGGGCCGTCTGGTTCTCGCCGCCCGCCTGCGCGGTCGCCGAACCGCACGCGAAGTACACCGGGGAGACCCGGCTGCCGCTGATCATCCAGAACGCCCACCGCTACTTCTTCTACGTGGCCGTGGTCGTCTCGCTGGTCAACACCTACGACGCGATCACCGCCTTCCACGGCAAGACCGGCGGATTCGGTTTCGGGCTCGGCAACATCGTGTTGCTCGGCAACGTGATCCTGTTGTGGGCGTACACGTTGTCGTGCCACTCGTGCCGTCACGTGACCGGCGGCAGGCTCAGGCACTTCTCCAAACATCCGGTCCGCTACTGGATCTGGACCCAGGTGACGAAACTCAACACCCGCCACATGGCGCTGGCGTGGACGACGCTCGGCACGCTCGTGCTGACCGACCTCTACGTGATGCTCGTGGCGAGCGGCGCGATTTCGGATCTGCGGTTCATCAACTAGCGGCGCGGGAATCTCCCGTCCCCGGCGACAAGCTTCGAGGTGGCTCTTTTCATGACCGAGGTCGAACGGCTCAACTACGACGTGGTGGTGATCGGTGCCGGCGGTGCCGGTCTCCGCGCGGTCATCGAAGCCCGTGAACGCGGCTTCAGCGTCGCGGTGGTGTGCAAATCGCTCTTCGGCAAGGCGCATACCGTGATGGCCGAAGGCGGCTGCGCGGCGTCGATGGGCAACGCGAACTCGAACGACAACTGGCAGGTGCACTTCCGCGACACCATGCGTGGCGGGAAGTTCCTCAACAACTGGCGGATGGCCGAACTCCACGCCAGGGAGGCGCCGGACCGGGTCTGGGAACTGGAGACCTACGGCGCCCTGTTCGACCGCACCGCCGACGGCCGGATCAGCCAGCGCAACTTCGGCGGGCACACGTACCCGCGCCTGGCGCACGTCGGCGACCGCACCGGGCTCGAACTGATCCGCACGATGCAGCAGAAAATCGTTTCGCTGCAACAAGAGGACTTCAAGGAGACCGGTGACTACGAGGCGAGGATCAAGGTCTTCGCCGAGTGCACGATCACCGAACTGCTGACTGAGGACGGCCGGATCTCCGGCGCCTTCGGGTATTGGCGCGAGAGCGGCCGGTTCATCCTGTTCGAGGCGCCGGCGGTGGTGCTGGCGACCGGCGGCATCGGGAAGTCGTTCAAGGTCACCTCGAACTCATGGGAGTACACCGGTGACGGGCACGCGCTGGCGCTGCGGGCCGGGGCGACGCTCATCAACATGGAGTTCGTCCAGTTCCACCCGACCGGCATGGTCTGGCCGCCGAGTGTGAAGGGAATCCTGGTCACCGAAGGCGTCCGAGGTGACGGCGGGGTCCTCAAGAACACCGAGGACAAGCGGTTCATGTTCGAGTACGTCCCCGACGTGTTCAAGGGGCAGTACGCGGACAGCGAAGAGGAAGCCGACCGCTGGTACACCGACCAGGAGAAGAACCGCCGCACGCCGGATCTGCTGCCGCGTGACGAGGTGGCGCGCGCGATCAACTCGGAGGTCAAGGCGGGCCGGGGATCGCCGCACGGCGGGGTCTTCCTCGATATCGCCAGCAGGCTGCCCGCGGAGGAGATCCGCAAACGGCTGCCGTCGATGTACCACCAGTTCAAGGAACTCGCCGACGTCGATATCACGAAGGAACCGATGGAGGTCGGCCCCACCTGTCACTACGTGATGGGCGGGATCGAGGTCGACCCGGACACCGCGTCGTCGAGCGTGCCGGGGCTGTTCGCCGCCGGTGAGTGCTCGGGCGGGATGCACGGCTCGAACCGGCTCGGCGGCAACTCGCTGTCGGATCTCCTGGTCTTCGGCCGCCGCGCGGGCCTCGGCGCCGCGTCCTATGTCGCGGACCTGAAGGATCGCCCGAAGGTCAGTCAGTCCGATGTGGACGCCGCCGCGGCGATGGCGCTCGCGCCGTTCGACCCGCCGGGTGACGGCGTCGAGGAGAACCCGTACAGCCTGCACACCGAACTGCAGCAGTCGATGAACGACCTGGTCGGCATCATCCGCAAGGCGGAGGAGATCGAGCGGGCACTGGAGAAGCTCGGGGAACTGCGCGAGCGGATCAAGCGGGTCACCGTCGAAGGGCACCGGCAGTTCAACCCCGGCTGGCATCTCGCCGTCGATCTGCGGAACATGCTGATGGTCAGTGAATGTGTGGCACGGGCCGCGCTGATGCGGACCGAGAGCCGGGGCGGGCACACCCGCGACGATCACCCGGGTATGGACTCCCAGTGGCGCAACAAACTCCTGGTCTGCTCGGCCACGCCGGGCGACAACCCGGTGGTGCCGGAGATCGGCATCGAGGTCAAGGCGCAGACCCCGCTGCGGCAGGATCTGCTGGAGCTGTTCGAACTGTCCGAGCTGGGGAAGTACTACACCGACGAAGAACTGGCTTCGCACCCCGGGAGTCCGGCATGAGCTACAAGGCGAGTTTCCGGGTCTGGCGCGGCGACGCCGATTCCGGTGAGCTGCAGGACTACAGCGTCGAGGTCAACGAAGGCGAGGTCGTCCTCGACATCATCCACCGGTTGCAGGCCACGCAGGCCTCGGATCTGGCGGTGCGGTGGAACTGCAAGGCGGGCAAATGCGGTTCGTGCTCGGCGGAGATCAACGGCAAGCCGCGGTTGCTGTGCATGACGCGGATGTCGACCTTCACCGAGGACGAGGTCATCACCGTGACGCCGATGCGGACGTTCCCGGTGATCCGCGACCTGGTGACCGACGTGTCGTTCAACTACACCAAGGCCCGCGAGATCCCGTCGTTCACCCCGCCCCCGGAGCTGAAGCCGGGGGAGTACCGGATGCAGCAGGTGGACGTCGAGCGCTCGCAGGAGTTCCGCAAGTGCATCGAGTGCTTCCTGTGCCAGAACACCTGCCACGTGGTGCGCGACCACGAGGAGAACAAGGAAGCCTTCGCCGGGCCCCGGTACCTGATGCGGATCGCCGAACTCGAAATGCACCCCCTCGACGTCGCCGACCGGCGTGACGAGGCGCAGGAGGAGCACGGGCTCGGGTACTGCAACATCACCAAGTGCTGCTCGGACGTGTGCCCGGAGGGCATCCACATCACCGACAACGCGCTGATCCCGATGAAGGAACGCGTCGCGGACCGGAAGTACGACCCCATCGTGTGGCTGGGCAACAAGCTTTTCCGGCGGGACAAGTAGTCGCCTCTCGTGAGTGGTAAGGACGGTTCTAACCGTCCTTACCACTCACGAGCCTTTAATCGGTTGCCGCCGCTTCCTTCCCTGTCGCACACTTACCTCACACCGACCAAGGAGGACGCATGACGCGACGTTGTTACGCCATGTTCCTTGGCATGGAAGAGAAACGTGGCTTCACGCCGCCGTCCTAGCCGGACGTCGCGTACGCGGAGCCGCCCTTCGGGAAACCGAACCGGGCGGCTTTTTCTTTGCGGTGACCCTGATTTCTGGAACGAAGCAGTCCGGTGCGCATGCGTGCCGGACTGTGTTCCAGGCCAAGGCGCGTTGGTCCAGCGGAAGGGATACCGGGTTTTCACCCCGGTGACGTGGGTTCGACTCCCACACGCGCTACGCCCCGGCACGGCGGGGAAACCTGTTCCGTCGTACCGGTGCGGCGGTGTGGGGTCCGTGTGTCCCATACCGCCAGACGCGCACGGTCCGGCGACCGGCCGGGATTCATAGCCCCGGCCAGCCTGGCTCGACACCAGGGTGCGCGACTCAGCCCGTCTTGCGGGCGCTGTGCACGTCGCCGCTCTCGTGGCGGCGCAGGACGAGATCCTGGAAACCGTTGTCCCGCAGGCCTTCTTCCAGGTTGAGCCCGTTCGTGGCGACGACCACCAGCAGCCCGCCCGTCACCAGGCTCGCGGCGACGCGGCCGAGATGGGCCGGCGACTCCAGGAGGGCGACGACGACGTCGAAGGCCCCCATCACCGGCAGCCGAGCGATCTGGTGGACCTCGTACGAGATCCCGACGGGGTCGCGTTCCTCTTCGCGTTGCGCGGCCGCGATCGAGGCCTGATCCGCGTCGACACCGACCACGCGGCGCGCGCCCTCTCGCCGGAACAGGCGCGGATAGCGGCCATCGCCGCACCCGACGACCAGGACCGCCCTGCCCGCCAGGCCCGGCAGCGCTTCGAGCAGCGTCGCGGCCTGGTCCGCCATACGGCCGACGCTAGCCGAGCGCCCGCTGTCCCGACAGGACCAAGAGGCCTATCCCGACATACATGAAGGCCCCCTTTCTTGCGCCTATCTATCGCAAGAAAGGGGGCCTTTACGTACACCCAGAGATCTGACAGGAATCAGGCGGAGGCCGCGGCTCCGAGCCCGGTCTCCTCGGCCTTCTTCTCGTCGAGGTCGATGTGCTTCTTGCTGCGCCGGTTGCGCTTCTCCAGATACGTCGCCAGTGCGGTCAACAGCAGGCACAGGCAGATGTAGATACCGGTCGCGACCAGCGTCGAGGGCACGATCGGCCGCCCGAACTCGCCCTGCGTGCCGATGTAACGCGCGTAGTACAGCAGTTCCTGGAACGTGATGATGAAGCCCAGCGCGGTGTCCTTCAGGAGCACCACCAGCTGACTGATGATGGTCGGCAGCATCGCCCGGATCGCCTGCGGCAACAGGACGGTGAACATCACCTGGGTCTTGCGCATGCCCAGGGCGTACGCCGCCTCCGCCTGACCCTTCGGCAGGGCCTGGATGCCCGCGCGGAAGACCTCCGCGAGCACCGAGCCGTTGTACAGGGTGAGACCGAAGACCACGCCGAGGAACGGTGTCATCGGAACGCCGACGGCAGGAAGCCCGAAGTAGAACAGGAACATCAGGATCAGCGCGGGGATCGCGCGGAAGAACTCCACGATCGCCCCGGAGATGCGCCGGATCCAAACGTGGTCGGAGAGTCGTCCGGCCGCGAAGACCGCGCCGAAGATCAACGCGAGAACCGCTGCCGTCGCGAACGCGCGGAGCGTTTCCAGCACCGCGTTCAACAGGTCGATCTGGACCTGCTGGTACTGCAGCCACTCCCACTTACGCGCGTCGAATTGGCCGGTGTCGTAGAACCGGTAAACGACGAAGGCGATGAACGCGGCGATGGCGAGGACACCGACGACCGCGTAGATGCGGTGGCGCAACCGCGCCTTGGGGCCGGGGACGTCGAACAGGACACTGCTCATCGGGCCACGCTCCAGCGCTTCTCCAGGCTCCGCTGGATGAGAGAAAGTACGGCGACGAGGATGATGAAGCCCAGGGCGACCCACAGCAGGCCGATCAACTGGTTGTCACCCCGCTCCGAGAGGTAGGACCGGATCGCGCCGGCCTCGGCGACCGAGAAGCCCGCGGCGATCGTGGTGTTCTTCAGCAACGCGATCAGGGTGCTGATCATCGGCGGCGCCACGGAGCGCAGTGCCTGAGGCAGGACGATCTGGCCGAGGATCTGACCGAATGTCAGTCCGAGCGCGCGTCCGGCTTCGGCCTGGCCGACCGGGACCGTGTTGATGCCCGACCGGACGACCTCGCAGATGAACGCCGAGGTGTACACGATCAGCGCGACGACCGCGGCGGTGAAGAAGCTGAGCTTGACGATGTCCAGCAACGGGTACGCGAACACGAAGAACGCGAACACCAGCGTCAGCGGGGTGTTGCGGATGAGCGTCACATAGGTCGTTCCCGCTGCGCGGAACGCCAGGACCGGACTCACCCGCAGCATCGCCAGGATCGTGCCGAGGATCAGGCTGCCGACCGCCGACCAGAGGAACAGTTCGATCGTGGTGAGGAAGAACGGACCGTAGAGATCCAGGTTGTCGAGCAGGACGTTCATGGAGCCTTTCCCCGCTGCCGTCGACTGGAGGTGGGTGTGGAGCGGCCGGTGAACCCGTCACGGGTCCACCGGCCGCTGGTTACATCAGTACTTCTGCAGGGTGGGCTTCTGCGCCGCCGAACCCGACTTGCCGAGGGTGGCGTCGTAGATCTTCTGCCAGGTGCCGTCGTCCAGCGCCTTCTGCAGGGTGTCGTTGATCTTGTCGCGAAGGACCTTGTCGTCCTTGTTCAGGCCGATGCCGTACGGCTCCTTCGAGAAGGTCTTGCCGACGACCTTGAAGCTCTCGGAGTCCTCCGAAGCGAAGCCCTTCAGGATCGCGTCGTCGGTGGTGACCGCGTCGACCTCCTTGGTGCTGAGCTTCTCGACGCACTGCGAGTACTTCTGGAACTCGACGATGTTGCCGGGCTCGGTCAGGCCCTGGTCGCGGACGCGCTGGATAGGGGTCGAACCGGTGACCGAACAGACCTTCTTGCCCTTCAAGGTCTCCGGGCCGGTGATCGTCGACTCGTCCTTGCGCACCAGCAGGTCCTGGCCGGCCTCGAAGTACGGGCCGGCGAAGGAGATCTGGGCCTTGCGCTTGTCGGTGATGGTGTAGGTGCCGACGTAGTAGCTGACGTCACCGTTCACGATGGCCTGCTCACGGGCTCCGGAGTCGACCGTCTTGAAGGTGATCTTGTCCTCGCCGAAACCGAGGCTCGCGGCGACCAGCTTCGCGATCTCGATGTCGAAACCGGTGAACTTGCCGCTCGTCGGGTCCTTCTTGCCGAGACCGGGCTGGTCGTCCTTGACGCCCAGGGTCAGCTTGCCGTCGGCCTTGATCTTGGCGAAGACCGGGGAGCCCGCGAGGTCGACGTTCGACGCCACCGTGTACTGGGGCAGCTGTGCGCCCGCGTTCGCGCCTTCGGAGCTGCCGCCCGGCGAGCTGGGCGTGCCTTCCTTGCCACAAGCGGTCAGTGCGAGACTGCCGACGAGCAGACCCACCGCAAGGGTGCGGATCCTCATGTGAACCTCTCCTGTTTCTTCCGTCGATGCGGCACGAGCCCGCGCCGCGGAAACGCTTAGTGGGTCAGGATCTTGCCGAGGAAGTCCTTGGCGCGATCCGTCTTCGGCTTGGTGAAGAAGTCGTCCGGGGTGGAGTCCTCGACGATCTCGCCGTCGGACATGAACACCACCCGGTTCGCCGCGCGCCGCGCGAAGCCCATCTCGTGGGTGACGACGAGCATCGTCATCCCGTCCTTGGCGAGCGTGGTCATCACGTCGAGGACCTCCTGGACCATCTCCGGGTCCAGCGCCGAGGTCGGCTCGTCGAACAGCATCACCTTGGGGCGCATGGCCAGCGCGCGGGCGATCGCCACCCGCTGCTGCTGCCCGCCGGAGAGCTGGGCGGGGTACTTGTCGGCCTGGTTGGCGATGCCGACACGTTCGAGCAGGTCCATCGCGGTCTTGCGGGCCTCGGCCGAGTTGACCTTGCGGACCTTCATCGGCGCGAGCATGACGTTCTCGACGATCGTCTTGTGCGCGAACAGGTTGAACGACTGGAACACCATGCCGACGTCGGCGCGCAGCGCGGCCAGCGCCTTGCCTTCGGCGGGCAGCGGAACGCCGTCCACCGCGATCTCGCCGGAGTTGATGGGTTCCAGCCGGTTGATCGCCCGGCACAGCGTCGACTTGCCAGACCCGGACGGCCCGAGCACGACCACGACCTGCCCACGCGGCACCTCGAGGTTGATCTCCTTGAGCACGTGCAGGTCGCCGAAGTACTTGTTCACGGCGGCCGCCTTGATCATCGGCGCCGCCACCTCCGCGGTCATCTGGCCTCCAGGAGCGTTCGTTTGCAGGGGACTGCGGGGTCAGGCACCACGCGATGGCGGAAACCTACTCCCGTCGGACCGCTTGTAAAGACGGCTTGACCAATACTTAGGGTTTCAAGTCCGTATCGTTCTCAAGCCACCGGACGGCCCCGGTCCACCTCCGTCCGGCCCTGATCAGCCTAGACAAGCCGGAGGTGTCCCGTAACCGGGGTCACAGCAGATCTGTGACGCATCGTGACCATTACGGGGTGCAGTGGATCCCTCACAGGGCCATCCGGCCCACCGGTACGGGCAGCGCGAGAGGTGACTCACCCCATAGAGTCGTTCTTCAAGTCGTCGCGGTGCGGGGACGGCGTGAAAGGGAAGACACGGGTGCGGGTACTGCTGGTGGAGGACGACGACCGGGTCGCGGGCGCCTTGACGCCCGCGCTGACCCGGCGCGGCCTGACGATCAAACGCCTGGCCTCCGGGGCCGGCGTGCTCGATCTGGTGCACGAGGTCGACGTCGTGCTGCTCGACCTGGGGCTCCCCGACATCGACGGGATCGTCCTGTGCCGTCGCATCCGCGCGGTCAGCGACGTCGCGGTGATCGTCGTTTCGGCTCGGGGCGAGGTCGACGACCGGATCCAGGGGCTGCGGTCCGGCGCCGACGACTACCTGGTCAAGCCCTACGACGTCGACGAGCTGGTCGCCCGCGTCGAGGCGGTGCGCCGTCGCCGCGGGGAACGGCCCGCCGCGCCCGAACCGCCGGGCGTCATCCGGGCGGGTGATGTCGCGGTCGATATCGGGCGCCACGAGGTGCAGGTCGACGGGCAGCCGGTTTCGTTGTCCCGCAAGGAGTTCCAGGTGCTCGCACTGGTGGTCACCGCCCGCGGCGCGGTCTGCGCCCGTGATCACGTGCTGAACGAGGTCTGGGGGCACCGCGGCCCGGCGGAGAGCCGGTCGCTCGACGTCCACGTCGCCACCCTGCGGACCAAACTGGGCAGGCCCGCGCTGATCGAGACCGTCCGCGGCGTCGGGTACCGCCTCGGCGGCGCCTACGGTCCGGCGGAAGAGGGCTGAGCCGGTGCGCGTCCGGCTCCAGGCGATCGTGCTGACGCTGGTCGCGGCGCTCGTGTTCGGCCTCGGCATCCCGCTCGCGCTCAGCGTGGCGGCCAGTGTGCAGCTCGACCTCTTCCTCGACCGTCTCACCGACACCTCGCGGTTCGCGTCGCTGGCCCAGCGCCCGCTGGTTGAGAACCGGCCGGACCTGATCGTGGACGAGCTCCACCGCTACACCGAGGTCTACGACGTGCCGGTGGCGATCGTCGACCAGGACGGCGAGGCCGTGGCCCGCGGGCCCGGCGAGGTGGGGATCGAGCTCAAGGATCCCGTCATCGCCTCCCATCTGCAGGAGGCGCTGGCCGGACGGCGTTCGGAGCCCGGACCGCTGCTGATGCCCTGGACCACCGAGCCGCTGATCCTGGCCGAGCCGATCCTCATCGACGGCGAGGTGCGGGGCGCGGTCATCACCGTCTCCTCGACCGCCAAGGCCCGCACCGAACTGCTGTGGTGGTGGCTGCTCATCGCGGCGGGCGCGGTGCTGGCGTTCGGGCTCGCGCTGCTGGTCGCGGTGCCGGTGGTGCGCTGGATCCTGCGGCCGGTCCGGCGGCTCGACGACGCCACCGGCGAACTGGTCGCCTCCGTGGTCAGCGGCCGCGAGGTCAAACGGGTGGGGGAGACCGGCGGGCCGCCGGAACTGCGGCAGCTCGAACGGTCCTTCGACCGGATGGCCGCCAGCGTCGACGAGGCGCTCTCGGCGCAGCGCGCGTTCGTCGCCGACGCCTCCCACCAGCTGCGGAACCCGTTGACCGCGTTGAAGATCCGGCTCGGCAACCTCGACGGCCACGTCGACGACGACCTCGCCGCGGCCGACCTCGAAGCCGCCGTCGTCGACGCGCGACGGCTCAACCAGATCCTCGACGAACTCCTCTCGCTGGCCCGCGCCGAGGCCTCGGGCGGCGAACTGGTGCCGGTCGGCCTCGACGAGGTGGTGGGCGCCCGGGTGGCCGACTGGACCGTGGTCGGCGCGGCGCGCGACATCACGCTGGTGGCGACCGGGCTGGGCGGTGGGCTGCGGGTCCTCACCCCGGCGCGCGGCCTCGAAGTGGTCCTCGACGCGCTGCTGGACAACGCGCTCAAGTTCACCGAGCCGGGGACCGAGGTGCGAGTCGACGTCACCAGCACGGACGGCGAGGTCGGCATCGCCGTCCGCGACCACGGCCCCGGCCTGCGCGAAGACGAGCTGGACCGCGCGGCGGACCGGTTCTGGCGCAGCACCGCGCATCAGAACGTGCCCGGATCCGGCCTCGGCCTGGCGATCGTCACCGAGATCCTGGCCCGCTCGGACGGTTCGCTGCGGCTCGGCTCACCCGAAGGCGGCGGCCTTCAGGTGACCGTGACCCTGCCTCTAAACAGTGCTAGTCCTTGAGTGATCGGAAATAGCGCAGCGCGCCAGGGTGCAGCGGCAGCGGAGAGGTCTCGATGGCGGGATGGATGTCGATCGACAGCGCCGCCCCGGCCGCCTTGACCAGCTGGCCCCGCGCGTCGAACAGCCCGCGCACGAGCGCCTCGGCGACGTCGTCGCGCATCGACGTGGGCACCACCAGGAAGTTCGGCAGCACGAGCGTGGTCACCGGCGACGGCAGGTTGTAGGCCGTCACCGGGATGGTCGCCGTCCGGTACACCGGGCTGGTGGCCCGCAGCGCGTCGGCGAGGTCGGTGATGTCGAGCAGCCGCAGGCCGACCGCGTGCACCTTCGCGGTGATCGACGGCGTCGGCAGGCCACCCGACCAGATGACGGCGTCGATCTGCCGGTTCTCCAGCGCGGGCAGCGCCTCGGGGAGGCCGAGATTGCGCCGGTCGATCGCGCCGGTCAGCCCCGACGCCTTCAGCAGCTGCTTCGACAGGAATTCGACGCCCGAGTCCGGCGAGCCGATCGCGACCTTGTGCCCGCGTAACTGCGCGAACGACTTGATCGACGAGTCGGCGCGGACGATGACGTGCAGGTAGTCGTCGTGCACCCGGGCCAGCGCGGCCAGCCCGGCGGTGTCGTCGGCGGCCACGTCGGCCGCCACGAACGCGACGTCGGCCTTCCCCGCCCGCACCCGTCCGACGTTGTCGGGCGAGCCCTGGGTCTCCTGGATCACGGGCCGCTCGATGTCCAGCTGCGCGGCCCACGCGTCGGCCAGCGCCTCGGCCAGTTTGTCGTACACGCCGCCGTCGAGCCCCGCCGCGATCCGCACCTTCGTCCCGGAGAGATCGGGCCCGCACCCGGTGACCAGGGCACAGACCACGGCGATCACCACCGCGAGCACCCCTGGTCTCCTCATGAGGGTCGATCGTGCCATGGAACCCCGCCCGCGTACCCTCGAAGGCGAGATGAGCGCGCGCACTTACCAGATCCGCACCTTCGGCTGCCAGATGAACGTGCATGACTCCGAACGTCTTGCCGGGCAGCTCGAGGACGCCGGCTACGTACCGGGTGACGGCGAGGCCACACCCGACCTGATCGTGTTCAACACCTGCGCGGTGCGGGAGAACGCGGACAACAAGCTGTACGGCACCCTCGGCCATCTGCGGCCGCAGAAGACGGCGAAGCCGGACATGCAGATCGCCGTCGGCGGCTGTCTCGCCCAGAAGGACCGCGGCGAGATCGTCAAGCGCGCGCCCTGGGTCGACGTCGTCTTCGGCACGCACAACATCGGCTCGCTGCCGACGCTGCTGGAGCGCGCGCGGCACAACGCCGAGGCCGAGGTCGAGATCCTCGAATCGCTCGAGACCTTCCCCTCGACGCTCCCGGCGAAGCGCGATTCGGCGTACGCGGGCTGGGTGTCGATTTCGGTCGGCTGCAACAACACCTGCACCTTCTGCATCGTCCCGGCGCTGCGCGGCAAGGAACGCGACCGCCGGCCCGGCGAGATCCTGGCCGAAGTCGAGGCGCTCGTCGCCGAAGGCGTGCTGGAAGTGACTTTGCTGGGCCAGAACGTGAACTCCTACGGCGTCGAATTCGGCGACCGGCTGGCGTTCGGGAAGCTGCTGCGCGCCTGCGGTTCGGTGGACGGGCTGGAGCGCGTCCGGTTCACCTCGCCGCATCCGGCGGCGTTCACCGAGGACGTCATCGACGCGATGGCCGAGACGCCGAACGTGTGCCACCAGCTGCACATGCCGCTGCAGTCCGGTTCGGACCGGGTGCTGCGCGAGATGAAGCGGTCCTACCGTTCGGCGCGCTACCTCAAGCTCCTCGACCGCGTGCGCGAGTCGATGCCCGACGCCGCGATCACCACCGACATCATCGTCGGTTTCCCCGGCGAGACCGAGGAAGACTTCCAGGCGACGCTCGACGTCGTCGCGCAGGCACGGTTCTCCAGCGCGTTCACCTTCCAGTACTCGATCCGGCCGGGCACGCCCGCCGCCGAGATGGACGGGCAGCTGCCGAAGGAGGTCGTGCAGGAGCGCTACGAGCGGCTCGTGAAGCTGCAGAACGACATCTCCTGGGACGAGAACAAGAAGATCGTCGGGCGGCGGGTCGAGCTGCTGGTGGCTTCCGGCGAAGGCCGCAAGGACACCGAGACCCAGCGCATGAGCGGACGCGCGCGGGACGGCAGGCTCGTCCACTTCACGCCGACGGGACCGCTCGTGGACCGTTCGGTGCGGCCCGGCGACGTCGTCGAGACCGTGGTGACCTACGGCGCGCCGCACCATCTCGTCGCCGACGGCGACCTGCTTTCGCACCGCCGCACCAAGGCGGGCGACAACTCCGAGGCCGGGCTGCGGCCGAAGACCAACGGCGTGACGCTGGGCCTGCCGGGCTTCGGTGCCCCGGCAGTCACGCCGGAACCGGTGAGCGGGTGTGCGCTGTGACCGAACCGAAGATCGACGAACTCGCCGCCGAGATCGACGAAGTCGGCGAACGCGCGGCCAAGACGATCGAACTGGGCAGGCGCGGGTTCACCATCGCCGTGCTGGTGTTCGTGCTGCTGGTCGCCCAGCTGCTGCCCTGGGTCGGCGAGCACGCCGGCTGGGAGGTGCTGCTCGGCAGGGGCGGCGGGATCCCGCAGCTGTTCGCCGCGACCTCCACCGGGGTCGGGGTGTTCGTCTCCGCCGTCACGCTGGTGACCCGGCGCTGGTGGCTGGCCTGGGTCTGCGCCGCGGGCGGGTGGTTCGCCTCCGTCGACGGAATGCTCGCGATCTGGTCCCAGCAGTCCTCCAACGCGACCGGCGCGGTCGGTGGCGGTCCGGGCTTCGGGCTGATCGTCGCCTGGATCGCCACCGTCGCGCTGGCCATCTACTGGATGCGAGCCGCGTTCTCGCGGAGCTAACCGACCCGCAGGGTGAGGTTGCCGGACGTGTACGCGCTCGCGTAGAGCGTGGTTTCGGGGTGGTAGGCCCGCAGCGTGATCACCGCGCTGAGGGAGAAGCTCAGCTTCAGGGAGAACGTCGAGTTGGGCCGGCAGGTCGTGTCGGCGATGTTCACCCACACACTGCCCTGAAGCTGCTGCACGATGATCGCTTCGAGGCTGTCCGTGCCGTCGGCGCCTTCTTGTGCTTGCAGCGTCCCTTTGAGCGTGACCTTTTCGTTGACCTTGACCTGCTTCTTGCTGAGCGAAGCGTCGAGTTTGACCTTCTTCTTACCCGCTTCGGCGGAGACCGGGGCCGGCGCCGGGGCGGCCGTCGCCGACGCGGCCGGGGCGAGCCCGGCCACCAGAGCACAACTGATCGCCACGGCGGCGAACGCCCGGCGTACTGGGGGAATCAGTGTCTGGTTCATGATCGAAGTCGACCACGGTTGCGCGCGGAGAGCGCTCGAATACGCACGAAGGTGCCAGGCGTCCCTCCACAGTGGAGTGACGCGCGCGCCAGTGTTGCGAAAGCCACTTTCGCAACCTTCAACGTTGCGAAAGTGGCTTTCGCAACACGCCGCCGACCAGTCCGGCACCCGCGACCACTGGACTGCTCGGCAAGCGCGTGAAGGCCCCCTTCCCTCGGCTCAGCCGAGGGAAGGGGGCCTTCACGCGCTTTGAGACCTACCGGTCCGCGATGGCCGCTTCCGCCGCTTCGAGCCACTCACGCCACTGCGCCGCCTGCTCGTCCGCCTTCTTCGCGCGCCGCTCGTCCCCCGCCGCACGGGCCTTCGCCGCCTGCGACTCGAACTGCTCGACCCGCTCGCGGAACTGCGCCGCCCTGGCCTGCGCCTCCGGGTCGGTCCGGCGCCACTTGCTGTCCTCGGCCGACTTGATCGCGTCCTGCACGGCCTTCAGCCGCCCGTCCAGCTCGCGGATGCGCTCGCGCGGGACCTTGCCGATCTCGTCCCACTGGTCCTGGATGCGCCGCATGTGCTGCTTCGCCGCGTCGAGGTTGGCCGCGGGATCGATCTTCTCGGCCTCGACGAGCAGCTCTTCCTTCTGCTGCGCGTTCGTCGCGAATTCGGCGTCCCGCTCGGAGAACACGGCGGACCGCCGGGCGAAGAACTTGTCCTGCGCGGCGCGGAAACGCTGCCAGAGCGCCTCGTCGCTGTCCTTGGGAGCGCGACCGGCGGCCTTCCACTCGGTCATCAGGTCCTTGTAGCGGCCCGCCGTCTCGCCCCAGTCCGAGGACTCCGAGAGCGCTTCGGCTTCGGCGATCAGCTCTTCCTTGCGGTGCTTGGCGCCCGCGCGCTGCTTGTCGAGCTCGGCGAAATGCGAGCCGCGGCGCCGGTTGAACGCCTCACGGGCCTTGGAGAACCGCTTCCACAGCTCGTCGTCGGTCTTGCGGTCGACACCCTTGACGGTCTTCCACTCGTCCAGGATGGCGCGCAGCCGGTCGCCGGCGGCCTTCCACTGGGTCGACTCGGCGGCGAGCTTCTCGGCCTCGTCGGCGAGGGCCTGCTTGCGGACGACGGCCGCCGCGCGGGCTTCCTCACGCTCCTGCTTGGCCGAGGCCAGTGCCTTCTCGGCGTGGGAGATGACCTGCTCGATACGGCCGCTCAGCGCGGCGATGTCGCCGACGACGGCGGCTTCGGCGAGGCCGTCGCGCAGCTGCGTGGCCGTCGCCAGCGCGTGCTTCGGATCGCCCGCGCCGGACTCCAGCCGCGTCTCCAGCAGCTCGACCTCGGTGCGCAGGTCGTCGAAGCGCCGCGCGTAGTGGAGCAGACCCTCGTCCGGGCTCCCGGCCTGCCAGACACCGACCGCGCGCTCGCCGTCGGGAGTGGTGACGTAGACCGTTCCTTCGTCGTCGACCCTGCCCCAAGCGGAGGGGCTGGGCTCGGCGGGCGGCACGGGGGGTGCGGGGTGCCCGCCACCGAGCGCGTGCGGTACCGGGTGCGGTGCCGGGGTACCGGTGGACGTGTTCTCCTGGGCCATCGCAGGCTCCTTATCGCCTGTACGCCCGCTGGCGCGGGCGCCCCGCCTAGCGGCGGGGCCGGGTAATGCGTTGCCGTCTTGCTTCGGGGGCGTCGGCCCCTTGCGGCATTCAAGCAGCTCAGCGTCCACCGTGGAACCGGATGAACCACCAGAGGGCAGTGATCCTACTTCCGGTGGACCCCCGGTGTCGGTCGGTTGCCGGTCTTCGTGGGCTGGGAAGGTAACGTCGGCGGCCGTGATCCGCCGTGTCGCCGTGCTCCCGCAACCCCCGCTGCTCATCCCCGAACTCGCCGCCGGAGCGGCGGACGAGTGCGCCGAGCTGCGCGAAGCCTGTCTCGCCGCGGCGAGGCGCCTGACCAGTGCTTCGCCGGATTGGGTCGTCATCGGCGCGGCCGCAGGCGCGCCCGAGGTGCCCGAGCACGCGAGCGGGTCTTTCCGGGGATTCGGCGTCGACCTCGGAGTCTCACTCAGCCGGGTGACGGCGCCCGAGACCGAGCTGCCGCTGCCCGCGCTCGTGGCCGGCTGGCTGCGTGAGCAGGGCGGCGCGTCGTCCGTCCGAATCCATCTCGTCGACCCGGCGACGCCCGCCCACCAGTGCGAACAGTTCGCCCGTGGGCTGGGAGAGCCCGCCGCGGTGCTCGTCCTCGGCGACGGTTCGAGCCGGCACGGCCCGCGGTCCCCGGGTGGGGAGGACGAGCGCGCGGAGGATTTCGACGCCGGGGTCCGCGACGCGCTGGCCAAGGCCGACACCGGCGCGCTGACCGCGCTCGACCCGGCCTTGGCGGCCGAACTCGGGGCCGGTGGCCGCGCGCCCTGGCAGGTCCTCGCCGGTCTGGCCGACGGGGACTGGACCGCCGAGGTCCTCTACTCCGCCGCGCCGTTCGGCGTCGGTTACCACGTCGCGGTCTGGGACCACGCGTGATCCGGCCGGTCGCGGTCGTCGGGCCCACGGCGACCGGGAAGACCGCGCTGGCGGTCGAACTGGCCCTCACCCTCGGGGGTGAGGTGGTCAACGCGGACGCGTTGCAGCTGTACCGCGGGATGGACATCGGGACGGCCAAGGCGACCGTCGAGGAGCGGCGCGGCGTGCCGCATCACCTGCTCGACGTTCTCGACGTCACCGAGACGGCGTCCGTCGCCGCGTACCAGCGCGACGCGCGCGCCCGCGTCGAAGAACTGCTCGACGCCGGACGTGTGCCGATCCTCACCGGCGGGTCGGGTCTCTACGTCCAAGCCGTCCTCGACGACCTCAAGTTCCCGGGAACCGATCCGGACGTGCGCGCCAGGCTGACCGCCGAAGCCGACGAGATCGGCGTCGCCGCGATGCACGCCCGGCTCACGGAACTCGACCCCGTCGCCGCCACGGCCATCCTGCCGACCAACAGCCGCCGGATCGTGCGCGCGCTGGAGGTCATCGAGATCACCGGCGAACCGTTCTCGGCGAACCTGCCGAAACCGGGGCCCGCGCGCTACGGCACGGTCCTGATCGGCGTCGACCGCGAACCGGCCGAGCTCGATGCCCGCGTCGACCGCCGCGTGGAGCTCATGTTCGAAGCGGGACTCGTCGACGAGGTCCGGACGTTGCTGGGCCGGGGACTCCGCGACGGGCTCACCGCGTCGAGGGCGCTGGGCTACCAGCAGGTGATCGCCGCCATCGACGGCGACGGCGACTTCCAGGCCGCGTCCGAGGCCACCGCGCAGGCCACCCGGAGGTTCGTGCGGAGGCAACGTTCCTGGTTCCGGCGGGACAAGCGCGTCCAGTGGTTCGACGGCGGTTCGGAGCGGCTGGCCGAGCGCGTCCTCGAAGCGGCGGCCCAGTAATCTTGCGGCCATGGGCGGCATCGAATTCCTTAAGGGACACGGCACACAGAACGATTTCGTGCTGCTTCCCGACCCCGACGGCCGCCTCGAGCTGACCGAAGCGCGCGTGGCGGCGCTGTGCGACCGCCAGCGTGGTCTCGGCGCCGACGGTGTGCTCCGGATCGTGCGCTCGGCCGCACTGGGCATCGAGTCCGGCGGCGAATGGTTCATGGACTACCGCAACGCCGACGGGTCCATCGCGGAGATGTGCGGCAACGGTGTCCGGGTCTTCGTCCGCCATCTGGTCGATTCCGGGCTCGTGACCGAGCGCGAGTTCGTCATCGGCACCCGCGCCGGAGACCGGCCGGTGCGGATGCACACGGACGGATCGGTGACCGTGCAGATGGGGCCGGCCACGATCACCGGTACCTCGGTCACCGTGGTCGCCGGGAAGCCGTTCTCCGGGGTCGCGGTGAACGTCGGCAACCCGCATCTGGTGTCGGTCGTCGAGGACGACGTCGACGTGCTCGACCTGCGCGACCAGCCCGATTTCGACTCCGACGTGTTCCCCGACGGGGTGAACCTCGAGTTCATCAACCTGCTGGGGGACGACGCGCTGAAGATGCGCGTCCATGAACGCGGCGTCGGCGAGACGCGGTCCTGCGGCACCGGCACGGTCGCCGCGGTCGCCGCCGCGCTGCACCTCGCGGGCACCGACACCGGTGCGGCGACCGTCGACATCCCCGGCGGCCGCGTGGTGGTCGAGGTCCGCCGCGGCGGGTCCACGCTGACCGGCCCGGCGGAGATCGTCGCCCGCGGCGAACTCGACGAAACCTGGTGGGCCGGGCTCGGTTAGCCGACCGCGATCGGCTCTTGGGGAAGGTCGCGAAGCTTCCGGATCGGCGAGAAGACCACCCACAACACCGCGGCCGCCTCGCCGGCCGCGGCGAACCACAGCGTTCCCCGGACCCCGATCGCCTCACCCAGTACGCCGCCGACCAGGCCGCCCAGCGGCAGCATGCCCCAGACCACGAAGCGCACGCTGGCGTTCATGCGGCCGAGCAGCCGGTCCGGGCAGACGGCCTGCCGGTAGGAGACCTGCGCGACGTTGTAGACGATGATCCCGAATCCCGCGATCGCCAGCGCCGCGGGGAACAGCACGATCCGCCAGCCCGGTGCGGCGAGCGGCAACAGCAGCTGGAACGGCCACGTCAGCAGCGGGACGAACCAGATCGACCGCGCCTGTCCGATCCGCCGGGTGATCCGCCCGGCCAGGATCGCCCCGATGATCCCGCCCACACCACCGGTCGCCAGCACGACGCCGACGATCGCCGGTGACAGGCCCAGTTCCCGGTTCAGGAACAGGATCTGCACGGTGGTGAAGGCGCCGTTGGCCAGGTTGGCCGTCGCGGTGCAGGCGACGATCGAGCGCAGGGCGGCATCGGTGAAGACGAACCGCAGGCCCTCGGCGATCTGGGGGAGCAGCTTCGCCTCTTCGTGCTGCTCGGGAACCGCTTCGACGGTGCGGATCCGCAGCAGGCACAGCGCCGAGGTCAGGAAGCCCACGCCGGTCATCAGCACGGCGTTGGCCGCGCCCGCCAGCTGCACGAGCCCGCCGCCGACACCCGGCCCGGTCAGGAACGCGACCGACTGGCTCGCCTGCAGTTTCGCGTTGCCTTCGAGGAGGTGCTCCCGGCCGACCAGCGACGGCAGGTACGACTGATAGGCGACGTCGAAGAACACCGTCGCGACGCCGACGAGGGTCGCGACGATGATCAGCTGCGCCAGCGACAGGACCCCCGCCCACCAGGCGAGCGGAATGGTGAGCAGCAGCGCCGCGCGGACGAAGTCGGCCCGCAGCATCAGCATCCGCCGCCGCATCCGGTCGACCCACACCCCGGCGGGCAGTCCGATGATCAGGAACGCGATGGTCTCGGCCGCGGTCAGCAGCCCCATCTGGAACGGCGTGGCGGCCAGCACGGTGGCCGCGAGCAGGGGAATCACCGTGTGACCGGCGAAGGCGCCCATCTGACTGGCCGTGTCACCCGCCCAGAGCCGGCGGAAGTCCGCGTGGAAGAAGAGGGAGTCTCTGCGCACGAGGCCACCTTGGCGCGAGTGATTGGAAACTGTCAATCACTTATCGCTCTAGGCTGTCCCGGTGCCCACTCCACGACGCGCCGCCACCGAGGCCGAGATCGCCGCCATGGCCTCCGGAATAAGGCTGCGCATCATCCGGTTGACCTTCTCCGAGGCGCTGACCAACAAGGAACTCGCCGAACGACTCGATCGCGACCCCGCGACGACGCTGCACCACGTGCGCAAACTCGTCGACACAGGGTTCCTCGAAGCGCTCCCGCCGAGACGCGGCACCCGCGGCGCGAAAGAAATTCCGTATCGCTCGACCGGGTTGTCCTGGCATCTTGATTCCCGCGACAGGGGGATCGATCAGGCGATCTTCGAGGCCTACCTGGCCGAGATCGCCGACGTGGGATTCGACGAGGTGCAGCAGACGCGCCTGGTCGTCCAGGTGCCGGACGAGCAGATCGCCGAGTTCGAAACCCGGCTGATGGAGCTCGTCGACGACTTCATGGCACGGCCGGTCGACCCGGAGGCGAAACGCACGGCCATCTACCTGTCGAAGTATCCCAGCAGGTAATGAATTCGGTCCCACCGCCGAAACGTGGGACCATGGAGGCACGATGACGGAATTGACACACAACGATCTGAACGACGACATGGACCCTTCGACCGGCGAACTGGAGCTCGAGGACCGCGCCTCGCTCCGCCGGGTAGCGGGCCTGTCCACCGAACTCGCGGATGTCACCGAGGTCGAATACCGGCAGTTGCGCCTGGAGCGCGTCGTTCTGGTCGGTGTGTGGACCGAGGGCAGCGCCCTCCAGTCCGAGGCCTCGCTCGCCGAACTCGCGCGGCTGGCCGAAACGGCCGGCTCCGAGGTGCTCGAAGGCCTGGTGCAGCGGCGGATCCGCCCGGATCCCGCCACCTACATCGGCTCGGGCAAGGTCAAGGAACTGCGCGACATCGTGGCGGCCACCGGTGCCGACACGGTGATCTGCGACGGTGAGCTCTCGCCCGGCCAGCTGCGGCAGCTGGAGGAGAAGGTCAAGGTGAAGGTCATCGACCGCACCGCCCTGATCCTCGACATCTTCGCGCAGCACGCCCGCTCCAAGGAGGGCAAGGCGCAGGTCGAGCTGGCCCAGCTGCAGTACCTGATCCCGCGGCTTCGCGGGTGGGGTGCGGCGCTGTCCCGGCAGGCCGGTGGCCGGGCGGGCGGCGCCAACGGTGGTGTGGGTCTGCGTGGCCCCGGTGAGACGAAGCTCGAAACCGACCGCCGCCGGATCAACAAACGCGTGTCGAAGCTGCGCCGCGAGATCGCCGCGATGGACACCATCCGCGAGACCAAACGTGGTCGCCGGGTGGCCAACGAGGTGCCGAGCGTCGCGATCGTCGGCTACACCAACGCCGGAAAGTCGAGCCTGCTCAACGCGCTGACCGGCGCGGGCGTGCTGGTCGAGGACGCGCTGTTCGCCACGCTGGATCCGACGACCCGGCGGGCGCAGACCCCCGACGGCCGCACCTACACGCTGACCGACACCGTCGGTTTCGTCCGGCACCTGCCGCACCAGCTGGTGGACGCGTTCCGGTCGACGCTGGAGGAGGCGGCGAGCGCCGACCTGCTCGTGCACGTCGTCGACGGTTCCGACCCGACGCCGGAAGAGCAGGTCAACGCGGTGCGCGAAGTGCTCGCCGAGATCACGAAGCGCCGTTCCGAGCCGCTCCCACCGGAGCTGCTGGTGATCAACAAGGCCGACGCCGCCGACGAGGTGTCGCTGGCCCGGTTGCGGCACCAGATGGCCGGCTCGGTGCAGGTGTCGGCACGGACCGGCACCGGGATCACGGAGCTGGCCGAGGTGATCGCGGAGCGACTGCCGAGGCCGGAGGTCGTGGTCGAGGTGCTGATCCCGTACTCGCGAGGCGAACTCGTCTCCCGCGCCCACGCCGACGGCGAGGTGCTGGAGGAAGAGCACGTCGAGACCGGGACGCGCCTGGTCGTCCGCGGCAGGCCCGAACTGGCCGCGGCGCTGAGCGATTTCCAGACGGACGGTTCTGCACTGTAGAGGCAAGACTGCAGAGAACAAGTACGTGAAGGCCCCCTTCATTGCGCTAGACGCAGTGAAGGGGGCCTTCACGTACTTCGGGCCTGGCTCGCCGCTGAAAGTGGCCTTCGCGACATTCCGCCCCATCTCGGCATCCGTACCGAACGGCGCGCCGTCCCGGACGTCTCCGTAGTGTGGGGCTTCAGGGGTTCCACGGTACGGAGGTGGATGTGCGGGGGATTGTCGCGGCCGCGGTCGTGCTGGTGGCGTTCGTCGGCGGGACGGCTCCCGCCTCGGCGCAGGAGGTCCCGGCTCCGCAGCCGGTGTGCAAGAACAGCGACTCCCGGCTCAGCGAGCTTTCCGGCCTGGTCTCCGACGGCGAGCACCTGTACGCCCTCAACGACGGCGGCACCAAGACGCAGGTCTTCGTCCTGGGCCGCGACTGCAAGGTCCAGAAGGTCATCTCGGCCGCGACGGACCCGTACGACCCCGAAGACCTCGCCCGCACCGCCGACGGCACCTTCTGGCTCTCCGACACCGGCGACAACCGCAAGAAGCGGGACACGGTCGCGCTGATCTCGCTGACCCCCCAGGGCAAGGCCACGCTGCACCGGCTCACCTATCCCGACGGGCAGCACGACGTCGAAGCGCTGATCATGGACCGCTCGGGCACGCCGTACCTGATCACGAAGGACGTCTTCGGTGACGCGAAGGTGTACCGCCCGACGGGGCCGCTCGCCAGCCCCGGCCCCACCCCGCTGGAGAGCGTGGGGTCGCTGCAGATCAAGGAGACTTCGACGCCGGGCGGGCCCGTCGGGTCGATCGGCTCGATGACGGTGACCGGCGCGGCCTCGATGGCCGACGGATCGGTGGTCGCGTTGCGTACCTACACCGACGCCTACCTCTACGCCGTCACCGACGGAGACCTGAAGAGCGCGCTGCAGCGCGAACCCGTGCGCGTGCCCCTGCCGAACGAGAAGCAGGGCGAGGCGATCGCCTTCGAACCGGACGGGACGCTGCTGTCCGGCGGGGAGGGCGTCGGGGAGCAGATCCGTGCGGTGAAGGGCGCGGCCGCGCTCGCTGTCGACGCGGCGAAGGCCGAGGGCAGCACGTCGGGTGGGACCTCCGCGACCGGTGGCTCTGGCCAGGGGTCCGACTTCCCGTACGCGCAGGTCGGGATCGCCGCGGTCGTCGTGATCGGCGGCCTTCTCCTGGTCGGCAGGCTGCGCAAGCGGCGCGCCTGACCGAGCGGGCCTGCCGAAGCTGCCGAGCCTGACCCGGGTCGGGTGACCCGGGATCCCGGCGTGCTCCGGCTCCGGGCTACAGCCTGCGAAGAACGGCGACGACCTTGCCGAGGATGGTGGCGTCGTCACCCGGGATGGGCTCGTACGCCTCGTTGTGCGGCATCAGCCAGATGTGGCCGTCCTTGCGCTTGAACGTCTTGACCGTCGCCTCGCCGTCGATCATCGCCGCCACGATCTCGCCCGGATCCGCCGTGGGCTGCTGGCGCACGACCACCCAGTCGCCATCGGTGATGGCGGCGTCGACCATCGAGTCACCGGTGACGCTCAGCAGGAAGAGCTCACCCTCGCCGACGATCTCCCTCGGCAGCGGGAAGACGTCTTCGATCGCCTGCTCGGCCAGCACCGGCCCACCGGCGGCGATCCGGCCGACGAGCGGCACGTACGCGGCCTTCGCGGCCGACTGCGGCTGCTCGACGTCGATGCCCATCGGGTTGTCGTCCGTCGTGGCGAGCACTCCCACCGCACGCGGGCGGTTCGGGTCGCGTCGCAGATAACCCTTGCGCTGCAGGGCCTGCAACTGGTGCGACACCGACGAGGTGGAGGTCAGTCCGACCGCCTCGCCGATCTCACGCACACTCGGCGGGTAGCCGAACCGGCTCACCCACAGTTTGATCACGTCGAGCACCTGCTGCTGCCGCACGGTCAGGGTCTCGTCCACCTCGTAGACCTCGGGCAAGGCGCGCACCTTGCCCGAGCCCCTAGGCGCGTTCCCCGCCTTGCTCTCCTTAGCCACCGTATCGCTCCTTCATCTCTGCGTCGCCTCCCAGTTCGCCCGGTCGCCCGGACCGACTTCGCTGTCTTCGCCGGTGGCGGACGATCTTCCCCGCCCACGGCACCGGCGGCGTCCGCGCAGCAGACGCCCTGGTCAACGACGTTAGCCCGCCGGGACGACGATTTCAAACATCTGTTCGATGGACACGCCGTGTCGCTCGATTTTTGTCGGTGGGAGGTGGTACACATTCGCACGGGCGTTCGATAGAACGCTTGTTCGATCTTGATCGCCGGGTCCCGGCCCGGCGCGAGCGCAGCAGGAGTTGCGAGGAGGTTCCGATGTCGATTCTGGCCGATCGAGGACTGGTGCGGCCCAGTTCCCCCAGGTCCGTTCCGGCAGGGGTGGCACGGCCCGTGCGGGTGGTGCGGGGCGGCCGTGCCGAGCCCTTGCGCCCGCCGACCAGGGCGCGGGTCGTGGCGGGCCGTCGTCCCGGTGTCGCCACCGCCTCCCCGGCCTGCCCGGCGCCCCGGCGGCTCCCGCTCAGGTGGCCGTCGCTCGTCGGGATGGCTCTGCTCATCGCCGGAGTCGTCACCGGATTGGGTCTGTTCTTGGCCGGTGTCCCGGGTGCCGCGGTGCCCGAACGGACCACGACGGTATCCGTTTCCGCGGGGGACACCCTGTCCGATCTCGCGGCGCGTTTCGCGCCAGGAAGTGACACTGGCGCGGTCGTCGCCAAGATCAAGGAGCTCAACTCCCTGGAAGATGCCGTTCTCGTCCCCGGTTTGCCGCTCACGGTGCCGGTCGCGGCCGAGATCGCGGAGGGTGGGAGGTGATCCTGATGCCGATCTCACCCCTCGTGGGTGAGCTCCTCATCCGTCTCTGACCGACCCGGTCGTTGCGCTTGCGCGTGCCCGGACCTCGCCCTAGTCTCCACCGCTATATGTAGTAGTTACATGGCTGTAGTTGGTCCATAGCTTGGGGTAGACTCGGTACCAGTTGTCCACAGCTGGCCGGTGTTCACCCACCGGATGTCCACAGATCGATCCACATGTCGATCTTTTCGTCGTTGCGTGGCGGCGGAACGGGCGTCCATTCGGGGCCGGCCGGCGCGGAGGGGAAGGTGATCGGCGGATGAGGTGCCCGTTCTGCCGGCATGCGGACTCTCGGGTCGTCGACTCCCGAGAGGTGGATGAGGGTCAGGCGATCCGGCGGAGGCGCTCGTGCGCCGCTTGCGGCCGGCGCTTCACCACTTCGGAGACGATGGTGCTCGCCGTCGTCAAACGATCCGGGGTCACCGAGCAGTTCAACCGGGACAAGGTGGTCCGGGGGGTGCGCCGCGCCTGCCAGGGCAGGCCGGTCGACGACGACGCGCTGCAGCAGCTCGCGCAGCGGGTCGAGGAGTCGATCCGGTCGGCGGGGCTGGCGGAGATCCCGAGTCACGAGGTCGGCCTGGCGATCCTGGGCCCCCTGCGCGAACTCGACGGCGTCGCCTATCTCCGGTTCGCCAGTGTCTACCGCTCCTTCTCCTCGGTCGAGGACTTCGAGAAGGAGATCTCGGACCTTCGTGAGGCCATGGCTGCCACACCGGACGAGAGCGATCAAGACGCGAAAGACGGCTGATGCCGCCTCCCGCGTGGGAGTGAGGGAAAGACCCATGACCGAGACCGTGGGAACAGGCAACCCGGCCACAACGCGGACGAGTGGGAAGAAGAAGCAGGCCGGCGGGCTGACCGTCCGGCGTGTCTTCACCACCGAGGGCGTCCACCCGTACGACCAGGTCACCTGGGAGCACCGGGACGTCGTGATGACGAACTGGCGCGACGGGACGGTCAACTTCGAGCAACGAGGTGTCGAGTTCCCCGGCTTCTGGTCGGTCAACGCGACGAACATCGTCACCAGCAAGTACTTCCGCGGCGCCGTCGGCACACCGCAGCGCGAGCAGAGCCTGAAGCAGCTGATCGACCGCGTCGTCCACTCCTACGTGAACGCCGGTCGCGAACACGGCTACTTCGCGAGCCCCGCCGACGCCGAGGTCTTCGAGCACGAGCTGACCTGGATGCTGCTGCACCAGGTGTTCAGCTTCAACTCGCCGGTGTGGTTCAACGTCGGCACGACGTCGAAGCAGCAGGTCAGCGCGTGCTTCATCCTCGCGGTCGACGACACCATGGAGTCGATCCTCAACTGGTACCGCGAAGAGGGCCTGATCTTCAAGGGCGGCTCCGGTGCCGGCCTGAACCTCTCCCGTATCCGTTCCTCGCGCGAGCTGCTGTCCTCCGGCGGCACCGCGTCCGGTCCGGTCTCCTTCATGCGCGGCGCCGACGCCTCCGCGGGCACCATCAAGTCCGGGGGCGCCACCCGGCGCGCGGCGAAGATGGTCGTGCTCGACGTCGACCACCCGGACGTCGAGGAGTTCGTGCAGACCAAGGCCCGCGAAGAGGAGAAGATCAAGGTCCTCCGTGACGCCGGGTTCGACATGGACCTTTCCGGCTCGGACATCGCCTCCGTCCAGTACCAGAACGCGAACAACTCGGTCCGCGTCTCCGACGAGTTCATGCAGGCCGTCGAGACCGAGGCCGACTTCGGCCTGCGGTCCCGGACGACCGGCGAGGTCATCGACCGGGTCGACGCCAAGAAGCTGTTCCGCACGATCGCGCAGGCCGCCTGGGAATGCGCCGACCCCGGCCTGCAGTACGACGGCACGATCAACGACTGGCACACCTGCCCCGAGTCGGGCCGGATCACCGCGTCCAACCCGTGCTCGGAATACATGCACCTGGACAACTCCAGCTGCAACCTCGCCTCGCTCAACCTGCTCAAGTTCGCCACCGAGGACGGCGGTTTCGACGCGCCGCTGTTCGCGAAGGCCGTCGAGCTGGTCATCACCGCGATGGACATCTCGATCTGCTTCGCCGACTTCCCGACCGAGGCGATCGGCGACACCACCCGCAAGTTCCGTCAGCTGGGCATCGGCTACGCGAACCTCGGCGCCTTGCTGATGGCGCTCGGGCACGCGTACGACTCCGACGGCGGCCGCGCGCTCGCCGCCGCGATCACGTCGCTGATGACCGGTGTTTCGTACCGGCGTTCCGCCGAGCTCGCCGCGGTCGTCGGGCCGTACGAGGGGTACGCGCGCAACGCCGAGGCGCACCAGCGGGTCATGCGCAAGCACGCCGCCGCCAACGAACTGGTGCGGACCTACCACTCGAACGACGCCGCGGTCCGCGCGCTCGCGACCCAGGAATGGAAGCGCGGCATCGAACTGGGCGAGAAGAGCGGCTGGCGCAACGCGCAGGCGTCGGTGCTCGCTCCCACCGGCACCATCGGCTTCATGATGGACTGCGACACGACCGGTATCGAGCCGGACTTCTCGCTGGTCAAGTTCAAGAAGCTGGTCGGCGGCGGTTCGATGCAGATCGTCAACCAGACCGTCCCGCGCGCCTTGGCCGCGCTCGGCTACCAGGGCGAGCAGATCGAGGCGATCGTCGAGTACATCGCCCAGCACGGCCATGTCGTCGACGCTCCCGGCCTGCGCCAGGAACACTACGAGGTGTTCGACTGCGCGGTGGGGGAGCGGTCCATCGCCCCGATGGGGCACGTCCGGATGATGGCCGCGGTGCAGCCGTTCCTGTCGGGCGCGATCTCCAAGACGGTCAACATGCCGGAGTCGGCGACCGTCGAAGAGGTCGAGGAGATCTACTTCCAGGGCTGGAAGTACGGCCTCAAGGCGCTCGCGATCTACCGCGACAACTGCAAGGTCGGCCAGCCGCTGTCCACCGGCAAGAAGGAGAAGGCCGAGCCCGAGGCCGAAAAGGTCGTCGAGTACCGGCCGGTCCGCAAGCGCCTGCCGAAGAAGCGCCCGAGCCAGACGGTGTCGTTCACCGTCGGCGGCGCCGAGGGCTACCTGCACGCCGGTTCGTACCCGGACGACGGCCTCGGCGAGATCTTCGTGAAGCTCGGCAAGCAGGGGTCGACCCTCTCGGGCGTGATGGACGCGTTCTCGATGTCGATCTCCGTCGGGCTGCAGCACGGGATCCCGCTGGAGTTCTACGTTTCGAAGTTCTCGAACCTGCGCTTCGAGCCCGCCGGGATGACCGACGACCCGGACATCCGCATCGCCACCAGCGTCATGGACTACCTGTTCCGCAGGCTGGCGCTGGACTACCTGCCGTTCGAAAAGCGTTCGCAGCTCGGCATCTTCACCGCCGACGAACGTTCGGCACAGGTCGAGGCGAACTACGGCACGGCACCCGCCGCCGAGCCGGAGAACGTCGACCTCGACGCCCTCCGGTCCACTGTGGACTCTTCGGCCGCGGAGCCGGCCAAGGTCGCGCACTCGACGGCGGAACTGGTCGAATTGAACCTCGGCACCGCCTCCGACGCGCCGCTCTGCATGACCTGCGGCACCAAGATGCGGCCCGCCGGCTCGTGCTACGCCTGTGAAGGGTGCGGCGCCACCTCCGGCTGCAGTTAGGGCACAGCGAATGTCATGAAAGGGTCGTTCAGGACAATATGTGTCCTGAACGACCCTTTCATGACACCGGAGGCGCGTGCGTGACCATCGTTGATCCCTTCGGCACCCTCAAGCAGGCGCTCTGGATCTGCGGCGGCCAATGGGCGGGGAAGTCGACCGTCTCCCGCCTGCTCGCCCGCCGCCACGGCATCACCGTCTACCACTACGACTTCCACGATGCCCGCGCCCATCAAGATCGCCGCGTCGCCCATCGCGTCCGGAACGGTTCGCCCGTCGAGGATCCCGACCCCGAGACCGTCTGGGTCGAGACGGCACCCGAACGGATGGCCGCCGACACGCTCGCCGGTTTCCCGCTGCGGTTCGGATGGGCGCTGGACGACCTGCGCGCGCTGGTCTCCGGGCGCCCGATCCTCGCCGAGGGCTGGGGGCTGCGCCCGGAACTGGTCGCGCCACTCCTGGATTCACCCCGGCGGATGATCGTGCTGGTGCCCACGGACGAGTTCCGTGAGCACCAGCTTCGTGTCCTGCCCCGTGCCGGGGCGGTGACACAGCGGGTCAGTGACCCCGAGCGGGCGCAGCGCAACCGGATCGCGCGAGACCGGCTTGTCGCCGAGGACGCTGCGCGGAGCGCGACCGGGCTCGGTATCCGGGTGCTGCGGGTCGACGGCTCGAAAGACGCCGAAGCGATCGCGGACGTCGTCGCCGAGCACTTCGGTCCCTACCTGGCCTGAGCGAGATCCAGGACCAGGACGACCGCGGACAGCGCTAGGAGTCCGCCCGGGACGACCATGTTGCCGAAAACGCGGGCGCGGACATGCGCGACGACCGCGCCGATGTAGAACAGCACGAGCCCCGCGGCCGCCGCGGCCCCGAGGTACGGCACGCCGAACAGGCCGAGGACCAGCCCCGCCGCGCCCGCGGCTTTCACCAGGCCCAGGGGCACGATCCAGGAACGGGGTACGTCGACGGCGGCGGAATTCTCGAAGACGAACGGGGCATGGACGAAATCGGCGATCGCCGCCCCGGCGTTGAGGACGATCGCCACGATGGCCACGATGAGGTATGCGGTGAACATGCCCCGTGGACGAGGCCCGCGCCCGGAACGTGACAGCGGTCAGGAACGCCAGCGTTCGAGCACCGCGTCGATGGCGGGGCGGATGCGGTCGCGGGCGGTCTGCCGTTCCACGCCCGCCATGAGGAGGTCGTCGTACTCGGTGTCCAGATGCCGGATCGAGGCGACGACGGCGAGGAACACCGCTCGTTCGGCCAGTTCCCGTCCGGCGGCGGACCGGCCCACCCGGCCACTGCCGCGTTGGCCCGCGTGTTCGGCGATGGCGCGGGCCCGCTCCGGCGGGCAGCCGGGGAACGCCTCCGTGATCGCGGTGTGGAACCGGGCGGTGAACTCGACGTCCTCGTGGGCGCGGCGTTCGCGGTCCCGGCCGCGGCGCCGTTCCCGGACGTCCTCGTCGGCGAGGCATTGTTCCTCGGCGACGCGCAATGCCGCTTCTTCGACCAGGAGTCCTTGCCGCTCGCTGCGCTTCCGTGACCGGTTGAAGCGGACGACCACGGCGGAGAGCCGGCTCGCCTTCTTCGCCCGGCGGGTCAGGGCGGTGTCGCCGGCGGGCAGGAAGACCAGGTGACCGAGGTCGGCGCAGTCGAGGCAATGCGGCTTTTCGTTCTCCATGAACAGCAGATCGCCGGTGCCGCCGCAGTCGGCGCACGTCCAGTCCTTCAGCGCCACGGAGACGACGAGATCCGGCGCTTTCCGTTGCCGGGCGACGACTTGCGCGCGCTTGGCTTCGGACAGGCCCGGCATGAGCCATTGTGTCCGGAACAGCGGTTCGAGGCCGGCCAGTTCGCCCGAGGTCACCCGGAGCGCCGCCCGGTCGCGGGTCGCGCCGACATGCTCGATCTCCGAGCTTTCGAGGGCCTTCTCCCGCGTCCACCGGTGAAGCGCGCCGACGGCGAATTCCAGTTTCTCCGCGCTCACCGGCAACGCGGTGGACAGGTCGGGGATCCGGCCCTGCTGCCAGCTCTTGAGCATGTTCTCCGGCAGCCAGCCGATGCCGGCCAGCACGTCGAGCGCGGTCACCGATTTCCGTTTGGACAGCAGCTTTTCCGCCGTCTCGACGACGCGTTGCTCCAGTTTCGCTTCACCCTGCATCGCCGGGAATCGTAGCGATCAGGGGGTCTCGGTCCGCGCGCGGTACGCCCGGATCTTGGCGCGGTTGCCGCAGCGCTCCATCGAGCACCAGCGGCGGTTGCCCGAGCGGGAGGTGTCGAAGAACAGCAAGTAGCAGTCGTCGGCGGAACATTCGCGGACGCGGCCGGACCGCTCACCCGCGACGAGACCGATGGCGTCGCGGGCGACGGCGCCGAGGAGTTGTTTCCCGGTGACGGGTGGCGCCCAGGCCAGCCGCCGTGTCTCCGGGTCGACGAGCGGCCGCGGGGTTTCCGCGGTCCCGCTGTTCAGTAGGGCGAGGTCGTCCTCCGACGGCGCTTCGCCGCGGGCGAGGGCGGGTGCGACGCGGTAGAGCGTGTCCCTCAGGTCCTTGAGCGCGGCGAGTTCGGCGGGCCGGATCCGGACGTCGGTCAGGGGAGCGGTCATCGCCAGCCGGGAGCCGGTGAACCACTCGGCGAGGGCGGCCGGCGTGTGGGCGATTTCGTAGCGTTCGTACGGGCCCGGGCCGCCGGTCAGCATGAGCTCGAGGCTGAGGCTGCCCGGATCGAACCGGTACCGCTCACCCTGGGCGTTGACGAGCAGTCTTGTTCCCGGAGTCATGTAACCACTATAGTCGGTTTCAGAAACCAGGTAAGACGGTTACAGCGGAGGCGTGATGATCGGCAAGACGAAGGACGCGGGCTGGGAGATCGGCGTCTCCAAGACGGTGGCGTATCCGCTGGAGCGGGTTTGGGAGTACCTCTCGGGTCCCGGCCTGGCGACCTGGCTGGGTGATGTGCGGCTGGAGCCGGAGAAGGGCGCGCCGTACGAGACGGCCGAGGGCACCGTCGGCGAGGTTCGCGGCTATCGCGAACAGGAGAAGATCCGCCTCACCTGGCGTCCGAAGGGCTGGGATCACGAGAGCACGGTCCAGGTCGGGCTTCGTCCGGCCGGGCCGGGCAAGACGGTCGTGGTCTTCCATCAGGAGCGGCTCACCGGCCCGGAAGAGCGCGCCGCGCAGCGTGAGCACTGGCAGGGCGTGATGAAGCTCGTCGTCGACGGGCTCGCCGCCTGATCAGGAGAGTGTTCGCCGGGCCAGCTCGGCCAGGGTGTCGGTGATCCGTTCGACGCTCAGGCCGAGCTCGCCTGTTTGATGCAGGAACACCTCGACGGCCAGCGGCGCCAACAGGACGTCGGTGAGCACGTCCGGATCCTTCGCTTCCGCCTGCTCGGCGAGGTGGCGGACGTGGGTGCGCCACAGCCGGTACGGCCCGCTGGTGAAGCGCGAATGCCCGACCTCGGTGCCGAGAACGAGATGCGCGTGCCGCGCGAGCAGCTCGATCATCGCCGCGTAGAACGCGGCCAGCCGCTCGGCGGGCGGCGCGCCGGGGCCCAGCGGGGGAGGGCCGGTGAGCAGCCGCTCCTGGAGTTCGCGCTCGTGCTCGTCCAGCAGGGCGACGGCGATCGCCGAGCGGTCCGGGTAGCGGCGGTACAGCGTCGCCCGGCCGACCCCGGCCGCTTTGGCGATGTCCTCCATGGTGACGTCCGCGGCCGGGCGTGCCGCGAAGAGCTCTTCGGCGGCCTTCAGGATCTTCGCTCGGTTACGGGCGGCGTCCGAACGTTCCCGTCCCGGGCCGGTCGCGAGCAGATCTTCCGTCGGCATGTTCGCAGCCTAGGGAATATCCGGACGCGGCGTCCACTTGTACCCGGCGAAGCAAGTGGACGCCGTGTCCGCTTCCTGGTCCGGGAGGCCCGATGAGCCACCTTCTCCACCTCGACTCCAGCGCCCGCAGCGCGTCGTTCTCCCGCGAGCTGAGCGCTCGCTTCGCCGAGGTCTGGCGCGCCGCGAACCCGGGCGCGGGCTACACCTACCGCGACGTGGCCGCCGATCCGGTGCCGCCGATCGGTCAGGCCTGGACGGAGATCTGCGACGCCCTCCTCCAGGCGAGGATCACCGATCCGGCCGGGTACGCCTCGGTGGTGAAGACGCCGGAGCAGCGCGAGGCCTGGGCGATCATCGAGCCGTTGCTGGCCGAGCTGCTGGCCGCCGACGTCGTGCTGATCGGCGCGCCGATGTACAACTTCTCGGTTCCCGCGACGCTCAAGCTGTGGATCGACCAGGTGACGTTCCCGAAGATGTCCTTGGCGGGCAAGGCTTTCGTGGTCGCGGGAGCGCGTGGCGGGACCTACCTGCCCGGTACGCCGCGCGAGCCGGTCGACCACCACGAGCGCTACCTGCGCGACTTCTTCGCCGGGCACTACGACGTACGGGCCGTCACGTTCCTGAACTCCGAACTGACGAACGCGCTGGTCGACCCGGGGCTGAGCCGGCGTGACCCCGAGCGGATCGCGTCGCGTGAACAGGCGCTCCTGGGTGCCGAAAAGGCCGGAAGGGAGGTCTGATGGGCTGGGGAATCCTGCTGCTGGCGGGAGTCGTCGAGGTCGCCTGGTCGCAGAGCATCAAACCGACGGAGAACTTCACCCGGTTCTGGCCGACCGTGCTGTGCTTCGTGCTCGGTGTCGCCGCGGTCTACCTGCTGTCGAAGGCGATGGACTCGATCCCGGTCGGCACCGCGTACGCCGTCTTCACCGGCATCGGCGCGGTGGGCGCCATCGTGTTCGGCGTCGTGATCCACAAGGATCCGCTCAGCTTCGGCCGGTTCGCCGCGATGGCGCTGATCGTGGGAGGGGTGGTGCTCGCCAAGGTGACCGAGTGAGCCCCGGATGTCGGGAAAGGGCCGTTCAGGACGAAAAATGTCCTGAACGGCCCTTTCCTGACACGTCAGGCGAGCTTCCCCCACAGGAATTCGAGCATCAGCGCCCATTTGTGCGCCAGCTGCTCGTTGTCGGCCGCCGCGCCGTGCCCGCCCTCGATGTTCTCGTGGTACCGCACGTCGTGGCCCTGCTCCAGCATCCGCGCGACCATCTTGCGCGCGTGGGCGGGATGCACGCGGTCGTCCCGCGTGGACGTGACGAACAGGACCGGCGGGTACTCGGCGTCACCGCGGACGTTCTGGTACGGCGAGTACTTCCCGATAAAGTCCCATTCCGCCGGGTCGTCGGGGTCGCCGTACTCGGCCATCCACGACGCGCCCGCGAGGAGCTTGTGGTACCGCTTCATGTCCAGCAGCGGCACCTGGCTCACGATCGCGCCGAACAGCTGCGGATAGCGCGTCAGCATGACCCCCATCAGCAGCCCGCCGTTGCTGCCGCCCTGGATGCCGAGGCGCGAGGGTTCGCTGATGCCGCGCTCGACGAGGTCGGCGGCGACCGCCGAGAAATCCTCGTACACCTTGTACCGCTTGGCTTTCGTCACCGAGGTGTGCCAGTCCGGCCCGTACTCGCCGCCGCCGCGGATGTTCGCCACGACGTAGGTGCCGCCGCGCGAGAGCCAGCCGCGGCCGATGACGCCGCTGTAGCCGGGGGTCAAGGAGACCTCGAAGCCTCCGTAGCCGGTCAGCAGCGTCGGCCCGCCTTCGGCACCGGAGGGCCGTACGACGAAGTACGGGATCTTCGTGCCGTCTTCGGACGTCGCGAAGTACTGCGAGACCGTCATTCCCTCGCTGTCGAAGAACGCCGGAGCGCGCTTGAGGACCTCTACGTCGCCGCCGACGTGCCCGTAGCTCAACGTCGACGGCTGGGTGTAGCCGCTGGAGTCGAGCAGGTACTCGTCGCTGACGTCGGGGTCGGTGCCGGTGATCTGCGCGGTGCCCAGTTCCGGGGCGCCGGCGAGCGGCCGGGAGGTCCAGCCGTCGGACGGCGTGAGCACACGCAGTTCGGTCCGGACGTCGGACAGGGTCGAGAGCAGCAGGTGGTTGTGCGTCCACACCCAGTACTCCAGGGACGTGTGCGCGTCCGGGGTGAACAGGGTCGTGAAAGCACGCTCGCCCGCCATGAACGCGTCGAACCCGGCGGCGAGCAGAGCGCCGGAGGGATACGTCGTGCCTTCGACGGTCCAGTCCGAGCGGAGCCGGATCAGCAGCCACTCGCGGTGCGAGGACGTCTGCGCGTCTTCGGGGACCTCGATGCGGTCGAGCCCGGCGGCCGTCCGGACGTACCGTTCCGTGCGGTAGAAGTCGACCGACCGGTAGACGAAGTCGCGCTCCCAGCCTTCGGTCGGGTCGTGGTGGGCGGACACCGAGACGTCGTCCGCCTTGCCCTCGAAGACCACCGTCGCCGCTTCGAGCGGGGTGCCGCGCCGCCATTCCTTCGCCAGCCTCGGATAGCCCGAATCGGTCAGCGTCCCCGGGCCGAAATCGGTGCCGACGTAGACACGGTCGCGGTCGATCCAGCCGATCCTGGTCTTGGCCTCGGGCACGAAGAAGCCGTCTTCGACGAACCGGCGCTCGCCGAGATCGAACTCGCGGACGACCGTCGCGTCGGCACCGCCTCGCGACAGTTCGACCAGCGCCCGGTCGTAACCCGGGCGGAGGACGGCCGCGCCCTGCCACACCCAGTTCTCGCCCTCGGCCTCGGCGAGCGCGTCGACATCGAGGAGGAGTTCCCACTCCGGCGTGTCGAGCCGGTACTGCTCGAGGGTGGTGCGGCGCCACAGGCCCCGGGGATGGGCCGAGTCCTGCCAGAAGTTGTACAGGTACTCGCCGCGCCGCCGGATGTAGGGGATGCGGTCGTCGGCGTCGAGGACCTCGCGGACCTCGTCACGGATCGCGCCGAACCGGTCGCCACTCGCCAGTTCCGTCAGAGCCTCGGCGTTGCGGGCTCGCACCCAGTCCAGCGCTTTCTCGCCGGTCACGTCTTCCAACCACAGGTACGGGTCCTCGTCGCTCATACCCACAGTCTCGCCGGGCGCTGTATCCCGGCGCCACCAGGTGTGGGATTCCGTATGCTGTGGACTCGCATGTTGGGGGGACACCATGACCGGCGCCGACGAGGTACCCAGACCTTTCGCGCCTTCACCACCTCGCCGGAACCCGGGGGCCGCCGTGGTCGGCCTGCTCATCGTCGCGGCACTGACCGGCACCGGGATGGCGATGGCGGGGGGACCGCGGACGGTCGACGGCCGGGCCCTCCCGGTGCCCGGCGCGGCCACCTCGGAAGGGGCGAAGGCGCCGGCCGGGAACGCGAAGCCCGCGCCCAAGGAGGTGCGGGAGCTCGAGACGAACCCGCTGCTGGCGGAGGGGGTCGCGCTCGGCGCGGTCACCTGCCGGCTGCCCGCGATCAGCCGCGAGCCCGCGAAACTGGAGACCTACTACAAGACGCTCGTGTCGTGTCTCGCCGAAGCCTGGAAACCCGCCCTGGACCAGGCGAACGAGCCCGCGCTGCCGGTGACCGTGCAGGTGACGCTGCCCGAGACCAGCGCCTGCGGGAAGGCGCCGGGCGAGAACGAGGCCGTCGCCTACTACTGCGGTGGCGACACCACGATCTACGCGCCGACCCAGTGGATGCTGGGCGACGCGGGCCTCGAACGGTCCCGCCATCTCGCGACGATGGCCCACGAGTACGGGCATCACGTCCAGCGGTCCAGCGGGATCCTGTCGGCCGCCGCCGAGAAGATGTCGTCGCCGAACGAGGACAGCCCGGCCGACAAGGAACTCGTGCGCCGCATCGAACTGCAGGCGAACTGCTTCGGCGCGCTCGCCCTGGCCGCCGCGGCGGGGCGCGGGTCGATCAGCAGGGCGCTGGCCAACGCCGCCCTCGACGACTACGGCCGCGCCGACGACAGCGACACCCACGGCAGCCGTCGTAACCAGCTGAAATGGGCGAAGGCCGGGTATTCCGGGAAGACGACGTCAGCGTGCAACACGTGGGCGGCCCCGGCTTCGGACGTCAAATGAGCGACGAAGTGATGGCCGAGATCAACACCGGCCTCCAGCTGCACATCTCCGGTGACCGCGCCGGCGCGCGCGCAAAGTTCGCGGCGTTGTGGGAACGGATCGGTGAGGACGGCGACCCGCTGCACCGGTGCGCGCTCGCGCACTACATGGCCGATGTCCAGGACGATCCGGCCGACGAACTCGCCTGGGACCTCCGCGCGCTCGCCGCGGCCGATTCGCTCACCGACGAACGCGCCAAGGAGTACCACGCGACGCTGGCCGTGCGCGGCTTCTACCCGTCGCTGCACCTGAACCTCGCCGAGGATCACCGCAAACTCGGTGATCACGAGTCCGCGAAGGCCCAGTGGGAGCTCGGGCGGCGCACCCTCGGCGCGCTCGGCGACGACCCGTACGGCACCGGGATCATCCAGGCGTACGACGCGCTCGCGACCCGCCTCGGTCTCGAACCGGACTCTCCGGACTTTCGCGCAGGGCGGTGAGGCCATAACCTGGAGTGACTCAGGTCACCCATCCGGGAGGAGCGCGTATGCGGATTTCCGATCTGTTGCGGACCAAGGGGGCGGCCGTCGCGACCGTCTCGCCGGAGACGAACGTCACCGAGCTGCTCGAAAGACTGGCGGAGCACAACGTGGGCGCGCTGGTGGTCGTCGACGCCGATGGCGCGATCGTCGGGATCGTCTCCGAACGGGACGTGGTGCGCCGGCTCAACGAGCGCGGGCCCCAGCTGCTCGACGGATCGGTGTCCGCGATCATGACGAAGATGGTCGCGAGCTGCACCCCCGAGGACTCGGTCGATCAGCTGTCGGTCCTGATGACCGAACGCCGTATCCGGCACGTCCCGGTCGTCGTGGACGGCAGGCTCGCCGGGATCGTGAGCATCGGCGACGTCGTGAAGACCCGGATGGAGCAACTGGAGAAAAGCCAGGAACAGCTGGAGGCGTACATCTCGCAGGGCTGATCCACGCTCCCAAGTGTCATGAAAGGGTCGTTCAGGACGAAAAACGTCCTGAACGACCCTTTCATGACATCCGGGACGGCTACTCCCGCCACCCCGACAACTCGACACCCTTCGCGACGTCCACCCGGTACCCGAGCGTCACGACACCCTTCCCGCCCGGAGCGAGCGTCAGCCGCCAGGTGAACTCGCCCAGCTCGGTCCGCTCCACCGGCTCCGGCGTGGTGCGCACGTCCCGGACGGTGATCGCGTCGTCCCGCGAGACCGGCGCCTGGTCCAGCACGGTCACCACCGCTTCGCGGGGGCTGTGGTTGACGATCGTCGTGGTGTAGGCGGCTTCCCGTTTGCGGACGCCGGACAGCGTCGCCTTGCTCGCCGTGCGGTGCGTGAGCTCGCGCTCGATCCGGATCCGGTCGTCCACGCCGAGGGCGAGTTCGAGCTCCTCGCCCGGCGCCCAGACGTCCAGCCGTGTGGTGCCGACGAACTCCGTCTCGTGGAACACCGAAGCCTTCCCCGGCCGCAGCGTGTGCTCCGAAGTGTTGACCACGGTCGCCCTCAGGAACGCCTCCGGGGACACCGCCGGAGCGGTGACGTAGCCCAGTTTCGCCGTCAGCTCCAGGTGCGCGAGCGTCGTGCGGTGACCCTGCGCCCCCGAGGGGACCGCCACCGGACGGCCGGGCCGGTAGGTGACCGCGGTGGTGCCCTGTTCGACGGACGCCGTCCGCGCCGCCATCGCGGGCGCGGCGGGGGCCGCCATGCCCACCGACTCCGGGATCCCGCCGCCCGCGGGCGCCGCGCTGCCGTACGCCGCGCGCGTCATCGACGGCTTGTACTCGCGCACGCGGTCGAGGAACCAGGGGTCGAGTTCCGGTACTTCCACGGTGTTCGCCGGTCGCGCGGTGGAGAGGGCCAGCTCGCATTCGGGCCAGTCCTCGCCGGTGTGCTGGGTGATCCGCCCGTACCAGGTCAGCGAGACGTCCTCACCGCGAACGCGCACGTCGTAACCCGGCTCCCAGCTCGCGTTCGCGACCACATAGGACAGTTCGAGGCCGATCTCCGCGCCGTCCTCCTGGGGCTCCAGCTCGACCGTGACCGTCGCGCTGTCCACTTCGGACGTCCCTTGTTTCGCCTCGATCTCGCGGTCGAGCGCCTTGAGGTCGTCGCGGAGCCGGCCGAGGCGGATGCCGAGTTCACGCCGCTTTCCGAGTGCCTCGGCCAATTGCGTGCCGAGCGCGTCGGTGACTTCGGCGACCCGGGGCGGCTCGGCCGTACCCGCCGCGAGCGCCTTCGCGAAACTTTTGCCGCTGCGTGCCGCCAATCCGGTCAGCAGATCGACTTTCGCGGTTTCCGCGGCGACGGCGTCCGCGACCTCGTCGACCACCGCCTGATCGGCCTTGCGCTGTTCGGTCAGCGCGCGCAGGGAGGCGTCCGCGGGCGCGGGATGGCGCTCGACGGCGACGTCGACCCCGGCGATCACCGCCGGGCCGGAACCGGTGACACGGACCGAGTCGGTGTCCAGGTTCCACGGCAGGCCCGCGAAGGCGAAGCGCGTTTCGCCGTCGAGGGCGGCCGAAGCCCGCCTGGTGATCCGGGCGTGGTGCGGGTAGACGGTGACGGCGACGATCGGTGCTTCCAGGGTGCTCGGCATGCCTCCGACGTTAGTCTCTTGACACCCGTTCAGGTGGCCGGAAACCTCAGCTGGGTCTTGCCCGCCCGCCATTGGGGGTCCTGTGAGAGTCGCCAGGCTCGCTGCCCTGTTCACCGCCGTCCTGGTCCTTCCGGCGACGGCGTTGCCCGCTCAAGCCGACGCGCCACCGGCGCCGGTCTTCTCCGGCGGCCAAGCCCAGCCGGTGTTCGACCCGGCGGACGTCATCCGGGAGAACGTCTGGGTCACCGCGCCGGTCGACAGCGACCGTGACGGCAAGGACGACCTCGTGCACGCCGAGGTCGTGCGGCCCCGCGCGACGCAGCAGGGCATGAAGGTCCCGGTCGTCTACCAGGCCAGCCCGTACTACGCGGGCGGCAACGACGTCGCGAACCACAACGTCGACGTCGAGCTGTACGTGCCCGGCGCGAAGCGTCCCCAGGCGGGCCCGCGGATCGCGACCAGGACCGTCGGCCCGAACGCGGCGCCGATCAGCTGGCGCTACCAGGACTACTTCACCGCCCGCGGGTTCGCCGTGGTGTACGGGGAGTCGCTCGGCAGCGGCCAGTCCACCGGCTGCCCGAGCAGCGGTGACGTCAACGAGACCATCGGCGCGAAGTCCATTGTGGACTGGCTGAACGGCCGCGCGACGGCACGGGACGCGGCGGGCAAGGCCGCGGTCGCGGACTGGAGCACCGGCAAGACCGGCATGATGGGCGTGTCCTACAACGGGACACTGCCCAACGCGGTGGCCAGCACGGGCGTCGAAGGGCTGGAGACGATCGTCCCGATCGCGGCGATCTCCAGCTGGTACGACTACTACCGCAACGACGGTGCCGTCGTCGCGGCCGGCGGATTCCAGGGCGAGGACGCGGACGTGCTCGCGGACTACGTCCACACACGCCAGGATCGCGCCGTCTGCCGTCCGCTGATCGACGCCATCACCGTCGACCAGGACCGGGTGACCGGTGACTACAGCCCCTTCTGGGACGCGCGCAACTACCGCAACGACGTGCACAAGGTGCGGGCCTCGGTGCTCGTGGTGCACGGCCTCGGCGACTGGAACGTGAAGACCGACCAGGGCACCCGCTGGTACGAGATGCTCAAGGCGCGCGGCGTCGAGCACAAGATCTGGCTGCACCAGTCCGGGCACTCCGATCCGTACAGCCTCCGCCGCGACGTCTGGCTCGCGACGCTCAACAAGTGGATGTCGCACTACCTCTACGACGTGGACAACGGCATCGAGCGGGAGCCGAAGGCCACCATCCAGCGCGAAGACAAGTCGTGGGTGGACGAGCCGGAGTGGCCGCTGCCCGGCACCCAGGACGTGAAGCTCTACCCGTGGCCCGGCGGCTCCTCGAAGGGGAAGCTCGACACGCGCAACCCCGTTCCGGGGAAGGCCGCCGTCGAGACGCTGGCGGACGACGCGAGCAAGACGATCGAACAGCTGGCGGCCGCGGCCTCGTCGGGCAACCGGCTGCTGTACTCGACCACCGCCGCGAAGCAGCCCGTGCGGCTTTCCGGAACGGTGAAGACCGACCTGTCGCTGTCCTTCGGCAAGCCTGCCGCGAACGTGACCGCGGTGCTCCTCGACCGCGCCCCGGACGGGACGGCGAAGGTGATCACCCGCGGCTGGACCGACCCGCAGAACCGGCGCGACCCCGCCCGCACCGACCCGATCACCCCCGGTGAGAACTACAAGGTCGAGGTGGAACTGGTCGCGAAGGACTACCTGCTCGCGGCCGGGCACAAGATCGAGTTCCTGGTGGCCTCCAGCGACCACGACTACACGCTCCGGCCGAAGCCGGGCGCCGGCGTCTCGGTCGAGCTGAACCGGACGTCGCTGGTGCTGCCGGTGGCGGGCGGCAAGCCCGCGCTGCGCGCCGCCTTCGGCTGAGTGATGTCCGTGAAGGCCTCCTTCCTTACCTTGAGGGTAGGGAAGGAGGCCTTCGCCACGTCACCGACCACAGAGACCCGTAGCCGCGGGATCTGCCTGAGCGACGGCCTCGCGAGTGTCGCGAAAGCCACTTTCGGGACACCGGATGTCTCGAAAGTGGCTTTCGCGACATCCGGCGGGGGCACGCGGCGGCGACCGGTGTGTCGGCCGGAAAACGCCGACCCGACCTCGGGCTTGTACGGAAAATGTATTTCCTCCGGCTTGGCTTCGGGCCGTCCGGCTTCCCCACCTGATGGAGGTCTCCATGTCCAGGTTGCGCCGTTTCGCAGTGCTCGCCGCGGCCGCCGTCATCCCCGCGCTCGGCCTGACCCTCGCCGGTACGACGCAGGCGTCGGCGGCCCCGAACTTCCAGGTCCCGTTCAAATGCGGCGTCACGGTCACGGCGGCGACGTTCAGCGGGCACAGCCCGGCCAACTCGGTCGACTTCCAGAAGTCGGGTATCACCGGGATGCCGGTGCTGGCGTCGGCGGGCGGCACCGTCACCCGGGTCGCCAACGAGGGCAGCACGAGCTACGGGCGCTGGGTCGAGATCGACCACGGCGGCGGCTGGCGTACCCGGTACGCGCATCTGTCGACCCAGTCGGTCTCGGTCGGCCAGGCGGTCAGCCTCGGCAAGCAGATCGGCACGGCCGGGGCGACCGGCGGCGTGACCGGCCCCCACCTGCACTTCGAACAGCGGCTCAACGGGGTCGCGCAGCGGGCGGTGCTGCACGGGGTGGCGGTGCCGTACTACGGCCACACCAACTTCACCAGCAAGAACTCGTGCGGCGGTAACCCGTACTCGGCCACCGAGGTGTGCGGCAGCGGGTTCTCGGTCGTCGACTCGCAGGCGCTCGCGAACGGGTCGGGTACCGCGTACCTGCTCTACAACGCGTCGACCAAGGCCAACTGCGTCACCACGCTGAAGGCTGTCTCGCTCGGCACCGCTTCGCCGGTTTCGGCGTTCCTCGAAGTCCAGGGTTCGGCTCGCGTGACCGACTCCGGCAGCTTCACCTACTACGCCGGGCCGGTGAAGAAGACGGCCGCCTCGACGTGCGTCAAGTGGGGCGGCTCGGTCGGGTCGAACACCTACGAGAGCCCGTTCGAACACTGCGACTGATCCCGCGGGGCCGGGCACTGTAGACCACCCCACCGACAGGACCGGCGTCCCCGCGCCCGGCCCGCGGCGGTTGTCCACAACGGTCCCGGCTGTCCACAGATGTGTCGTGCCCCCACCCGCGGCCCCATTCCCGCCGCAAGGTGGGGGCATGACCACATCCACACCGACCGGCAGGACCAAGGTCGATCTCACGGATCCGGCGGACCTGCTCGCCGCGATCCCGTACCTCCTCGGCTTCCACCCCGAGGACTCCGTCGTCGTCTTAGGCCTGCGTGGCCCGGGACGCATGCAGCAGGGCATCGTCATGCGAGCGGACCTGCAGCCGCCTGGCCTGGAACAGGACCAGGCGCGTGAACTCGCGGTCAGGCTCGCCATGACCGGCCACACCGGTGCCACCGTCGCGGTGATCGGCGGCGGCGCCGCGAACAAGGCCGGGCGGCCACCCCGCCGCCGGTTCGTCCGGCGCCTGGAAGCGTCCCTGGCCGAGTACGAGGTCTCGCTGAAGCATTCGGTGTGGGCACCACGTATCGCCGCCGACGTGCGCTGGGGCTGCTACCGGGACAAGACCTGCGGTGGTCGCCTGCCGGACCCACGCGATTCGGTGGCAGCCGCCGTCGTCACCGGTGCCGGGCACATCACCCATGCGAGCCGGGACGAGCTGGAACGCCTCTTCGACCCCGTCGCGCCGGAGACGCTCGCCAGACGCGCCGATCTCCTCACCGGGATGGCCGACCCGCCGTGGCGGGGCCGAGATCCCGTCCTGGCGGGAGTCGCCGAGGTGAACGCCGCACTCGCCCGGGCGGACGGCGGCGACCCGGCGATCACCGACGACCAGGCCGTGCGGCTGGCCTGGGCGCTTTCCCTGGTGGAGGTCCGGGACGCCTGTGTGCTCACCGCCGCGCCGGCGGACTCGCCGCTCGCCCGCACCGCGGAGGACCTCTGGCTCACCTTGGCCCGGGAGCTCCCGGCACCCGAGAGGGCCGAGGCGCTCGCCCTGAAGGCGCACGCCGCCTACGTCCGGGGTGACCTGGCGACCGCCGGGATCGCCTTGACCAGGGCCACCGAAGCCGACCCCGATCACGGGCTGGCGAAACTGCTGACCGCTGCCCTGCACGCGATGGTGGCGCCGTCCGAGCTGTCCGGGGAGGTCCTGCGGCAGCGAGCCGGAGGAACGCCCGAGATCCGCCTCAGGCGTTCCGGCGGGAGCGGGTGAACGCCCAGGCGTCGGCGACGATGCCGTCGAGGTCGGTGCGCTCGGGCTTCCAGCCGAGTTCGTTTCCGGCCAGCTCGCTGGAGGCCACCAGCACCGAGGGGTCGCCCGCCCGGCGCGGCGCGACCGCGGCGGGGATCTCGTGGCCGGTGGTGCGGCGGCACGCCTCGATCACCTCGAGCACCGAGAACCCGGTGCCGCTGCCGAGGTTGTAGATGCGGTGTTCGCCGTCGACCGCGTGGCGCAGGGCCAGCAGATGCGCGTCGGCGAGGTCGACCACGTGGATGTAGTCGCGGATGGCGGTGCCGTCCGCGGTCGGGTAGTCGTCACCGAAGATCTGGATCCGCTCGCGATCCCCGGTGGCGACCTGGAGCACGAGGGGGATCAGGTGGGTTTCGGTGGTGTGCCGCTCGCCGATGGAGCCGTAGGCGCCGGCGACGTTGAAGTAGCGCAGGCTGACGGCGGCGATGCCGTGGGCGCGCGAGAACGAGGTGATCGCGTGGTCGATGGCCAGCTTCGTCGCGCCGTAGGTGTTGGTCGGCTGGGTCGGCGCCGTCTCCGGGATGGGGGAGGACTCGGGCTCGCCGTAGGTGGCCGCGGTGGAGGAGAACACCAGCCGCTTCGTGCCGTGGTCGCGCATCGCTTCGAGCAGGCGGAGCGAGGTCAGGACGTTGCCTTCCCAGTACTTCGCCGGATCGGTCATCGACTCGCCGACCAGCGACTTGGCGGCGAAGTGGAGCACACCGTCGAAACCGTCGCCGAGCAGCCGCCGGGCGACGTCGGCCGCGTCGCCTTCGACGAAGGTGGCGTCCGGGTGCACCGCGTCGGCGTGCCCGGTGGAGAGGTCGTCGACCACGGTGACGTCGTGCCCGGCCTCGACGAGGCGGGCCGCGCAGACGCTGCCCACATAACCGGCTCCGCCCGTCACCATCAGCTTCAGGGTCTTGGTCGGTTCGTCGGTCACGTTCGCGCCTTTCTGCTGCGGATGCGGTCGTGGACCAGTGTCCTCGCCCCCGGGCGGCCTACTCGCTCCGGGGTACGGACGCGGGTTCCGCCCCCGATCACGCGTGTCCCGGCCCGCAGCACGCGAATCACGCCCAGGCGGCACGGAGCGCGCCCGGGCCCGGTGCGGCGGCTAGAGCTCGTCGCGGCCCGCGCCGCGCGACGGCACGGCGGTGAACAGCCTGGGGTGGCGCAGATCCGCCGCTTCGTACGCGGCCTTCACCGCCCGCCCGACGGCGTCCACATCGGACTCGCGGACCAGCGCGATCGCCGAACCGCCGAAGCCGCCGCCGGTCATCCGCGCGCCGAGCGCCCCGGCTTCGCGGGCCGAATCGACGGCGAGGTCGAGTTCACGGGTGGAGATCCGGTAGTCGTCGCGCATGCTCACGTGCGAGGCGTCCAGGTGAGGACCGATCTCGGTGATCCGGCCCGCGCGCAGCAGCTCCACCGTGTCGAGGACGCGCTGGTTCTCCGTCACCACGTGGCGTACCAGCGGAACGAGTTCCTCCGGCAGCCTGCCGAGCGCGGCGTCCAGCCCGTCGACGTCGATGTCCCTCAGCGCCTTCACTTCGAGCAGTTCCGCGGCGCGTTCACAGCCCCGGCGGCGTTCGCCGTAGCCGCCCTCGGCGTGCGAATGCTTCGTGCGGGTGTCCATGATCAGGATCCGGACGCCGGATTCCTCCAGCGGGAACGGCACCTGTTCCAGCTCGCCGGAGCGGACGTCGAGGAACAGCACGTTCGATTCCGTGCAGCACAGGGAAGCGGTCTGGTCGAGCAGACCGGTCGGCGCCCCGACGAAGTCGTTCTCCGAACGCTGCACCCAGCGGGCCACCTCGTGCAGGCTCGGCGAACCCCCGCCGGTGCCCGGAGTGGTACCCGCCAGCCCCAGCAGGGCGAGCGCGACGGCGCATTCGAGCGCGTGGGAGGAGGACAAACCCGCCCCCGAGGGCACGTTCCCCGCGATCGCCACGTCCGCGCCACCGCCGAGGCCCTGGTCCCGCAGGACCCACGCGACCCCGGCCGGGTACGCGGCCCACCCCTCGACCGAGCCGGGCCGCAGGCCGGCGATCGTGAGCGGGCCGGATTCCTGGACCCTGCCGTCCGAGCCGAGGGTGGCGACGGTCAGCACACCGTCCTCGCGCGGCGTCGCCGCGGCGGCGAGCCGGTGCGGGAGGGCGAACGGCAGCACGAAACCGTCGTTGTAGTCGGTGTGCTCACCGATCAGGTTCACCCGGCCCGGCGCGGACCAGACCCCGGCGGGAGCCCGGCCGTGGAGGGCCTGGAAGGTCTCCGCGGCGTCGGACGCGGCGCTCACCTGGCCTGCGCCAGCACGGCGTGCAGCGCCGACACGGGCACCTGAGCGGTGCTGCTCCCTCCGGTCACCTCGATGGTGCCGCCGGGCGCCGTCTTGCCGACCTTGACCCGGCTGCCGGGCACGATGCCGACCGACTTGAGCTCCGTCATCAGCGTCTCGTCCAGCTGCACGTGCTCGGCGATGCGGCGGATCTCGACCTCGCCGCCGCCCATGCGGGCGAACTCGTCGAGCCGCACGAGGTCGGCTTCGGCGGGCGGGGCGGGATCGCCGTCCCCGAGCTTGTCGAGCCCCGGGATCGGGTTGCCGTAGGGCGAGGTGGTCGGGTGGTCGAGCAGCTTGACCAGCTTGCGCTCGACGGCCTCGCTCATCACGTGTTCCCAGCGGCAGGCCTCGTTGTGGACGTGCTCCCACTCCAGGCCGATGACGTCGACCAGGAGGCGCTCGGCCAGCCGGTGCTTGCGCATGACCGCGATGGCGAGTTCGCGACCGTGCTCGGTCAGCTGCAGGTGCCTGTCGTCCGCGACCACGACCAGCCCGTCGCGCTCCATCCTGGCGACGGTCTGGCTCACGGTCGGGCCGCTCTGCTGCAGCCGCTCCGCGATCCGGGCCCGCAGCGGGACGACACCTTCTTCTTCGAGCTCGTAGATGGTACGCAAGTACATCTCTGTGGTGTCGATGAGATCGTTCACGCTGTCCCCTTCGTCCGCGTTGCTCATCGTAGTCGCTGGCACTGACAGCGACGCAGGCGTGGGGAGAACAAGCACCGAGGCGGGAAAAGTCCCCCAAGCTGGGCAGGGAGGCGTGGGGCACGGGAAGATGGGCCCATGCGCCCCATGATCACCACCAGCGAACTCGCCGCGCGGCTGTCCGGGCCGGAACCGGCACGCTCCGTAGTGCTCGACGTCCGCTGGCGGCTCGCCGGCCCGCCCGGCGCCGATTCCTACCGCGAGGCGCATCTCCCGGGCGCTGTCTACGTCGACCTCGACACGGCGCTGGCCGGGGAGCCGGGGGACGGCGGCCGTCACCCGCTTCCCGATCCGGAGACGCTGCAGCGGCATCTGCGGGCGGCCGGGGTCCGCGCCGGTCACCCGGTCGTGGTCTACGACGACGCCGACGGTTCGGTCGCGGCCAGGGCGTGGTGGCTGCTGCGCTGGGCCGGCCACGCCGAGGTCGCCGTGCTGGACGGCGGGTTCGCGGCCTGGGCCGAGGAGGAGCGACCGGTCACCGGTGAGGTCCCCTCGCCCGAGGAAGGGGACATCGTCGTCAAGCCGGGCGGCATGCCGGTGCTGGACGCGGCCGGGGCGGCCACGCTCGCCAGGGACGGCTTGCTCTTCGACGCGCGGGCCAGGCCGAGGTACGCGGGGGAGACCGAGCCGATCGACCCCCGCGCCGGGCACATCCCCGGTGCGGTCAACGCGCCCTTCTCCGGGCACGTCGGGGAGGACGGCCGCTGGCGCGACGCCTCGGAACTGGCCGAGCGGTTCGAAGGTCTCGGCGTGGCCCCGGAGATCCCGGTCGGTGTCTACTGTGGATCGGGCGTCACCGCCTCGTCCGTCGTGCTCGCGCTCGAGGTCGCCGGGCACCCGGAGCCCGCGGCGTTGTACGCGGGTTCGTGGTCGCACTGGTCGCGCGATCCGGAGCGCCCGGTGGCCACCGGGGATCTGCCCGGCTGACCCGCGGGCGTCCGGAACGCCGCACGGGCCGCGTCCGGGCACTAGAGTTCGGACCATGCGAGCACCGGCCGTCGTATGGGACTCCTCGCTGCTGGGTTACGACCTCGGCGGCGAACATCCGTTCAACCCGGTGCGGCTCGAACTGACCATCCGGCTCGCCACCGAGCTCGGTGTGCTCGACGGGGTCGAGCTGCTCGTCCCCGGCCCGGCGGGGGAAGACGAGCTGCGCCGCGTGCACCTCGCCGAGTACATCGAGGCCGTGCGGCAGGCGCCGATGACCGGTGCCGACTTCGCGCACGGGCTCGGCACCGAGGACAACCCGGTGTTCACCGGGATGCACGAGGCTTCGGCGCTGGTGGTGGGCTCGACGCTGCTGGCCGCGCGGAAGATCGCCGAGGGCGAGGCGACGCGGGCGGTGAACATCGCCGGCGGGCTGCACCACGCGATGCCGGGCAAGGCGTCGGGTTTCTGCGTCTACAACGACTGTTCGGTGGCCATCTCGTGGCTGCTCGACCACGGTTTCGACCGCGTCGCCTACGTCGACACCGACGTGCACCACGGTGACGGCGTGCAGACGGCGTTCTACGACGACCCCCGCGTGCTGACCGTTTCCCTGCATCAGCATCCCTTCACGTTGTGGCCGGGAACGGGCTACTCCGCGGAGACCGGCAAAGGCGGGGCCGAGGGCACCGCGGTCAACCTCCCGCTGCCGCCCGGCACCCGCGACGGCGGCTGGCTGCGGGCGTTCGAGGCGGTGGTGCCGTCACTGCTGGAACAGTTCCGGCCGCAGATCCTCGTCACCCAATGCGGCGTCGACTCGCACGAGGAAGACCCGCTGGCGGATCTCTCGCTGTCGGTGGACGGCCATCGCGCCATCTACCGGCGGCTGCGTGAACTGTCCGAAGCGCACGCCGGTGGCCGCTGGCTCGCCGTCGGCGGCGGTGGCTACCAGCTGATCCGGGTGGTGCCACGCTCCTGGACCCATCTGCTCGCCACCGTGCTCGGCCGCGACGTCGACCCGGCGACGGCGCTCCCGCCGAACTGGGTCGCGTCGATCTCCAGGGCGGCTCCGCGAGCCGAGCTCCCGGCCGGCATGTCCGACGGCCGCGAGACCGCGTTCGTCCCGTGGGGAGACGGAGCGGACGAGCCGGTCGACATCGCCATCCGTGACACCCGCCGCGCGATCTTCCCCCTGCACGGCCTCGATCCGGACGATCCGAGGGACTGACATGGCCAGTGAGGACACCAAACGCGACCCGTACGACTTCCCGCGCGAGTGGGAAGCAGACGTCCTGCTCTCCGACGGCGGCACGGTGCACCTCCGCCCGGTGATCCCCAGTGACGCCGACGGGCTCGTCGCCTTCCACGGCAGGCTGTCCGAACGCACCCGGTACTTCCGGTACTTCGGCGCCTATCCGCGGATCCCGCAGCGCGACCTCGAACGGTTCTCCGTCGTCGACCACCACGACAGGGTCGCCTTCGTCGCGCTGCTGGGCGACGACATCGTCGCCGTCGGCCGGTACGAACGGCTCGAACACGGGCCGTCGGCCGAGGTCGCGTTCGTCGTCGACGACGCCCACCAGGGACGCGGCCTCGGGTCGATCCTCCTGGAACATCTGGCCGCCGCCGCGTCGGAATGCGGGCTTCGCCGCTTCGTCGCCGAAGTGCTCGCCGAGAACGCGGCGATGGTCCGCGTGTTCCGCGACGCGGGTTACCAGGTCAGCCGCGAGATCGAGGAAGGCGTGCTGCATCTGGAGTTCGACATCGACCCGACCGAGGAGTCGCTCGCGGTCGCCCGGTCCAGGGAGCAGGCCGCCGAGGCGCGCAGCGTGCACAATCTGCTGCATCCGAAGTCGGTCGCGGTGATCGGCGCGTCCACCGATCCGACGAAGATCGGCTACGTCGCCCTGACGAACCTGCTCAGCGCGGACTTCGCCGGCACCGTCTACCCGGTCAACCCCGAGCACAAGTCCGTCCGGGGTGTCCGCGCCTATCCGTCCGTCGTGGACATCCCCGAGGACGTCGACCTCGCACTGGTCGCCGTGCCCGCCGAGGCCGTCGAGTCCGTTTTGGACGGTGCGCTGGCCAAGGGGGTCAAGACCCTCCTGATCGTCTCGGGCGGATTCGCCGAGGCCGGGCCGCACGGGCTGCACGCGGAGCTGAGGCTGGTCGGGGAGGCGAGGGCGCACGGGATGCGGGTCGTCGGCCCGAACGCGCTGGGCGTGCTCAACACCGACGCCTCGGTCCGCCTCAACGCCACCCTCGCGCCCCGCCTGCCCGCCCGGGGCCGCACCGGGTTCTTCTGCCAGTCCGGCGCGCTGGGCACCGCGATCCTCGCCGACGCCGAGGCGCGCGGCCTCGGGCTGTCGACGTTCGTCTCGGCGGGTAACCGGGCCGACGTCTCCGGTAACGACCTGCTCCAGTACTGGGAGACCGATCCGGCGACCGACCTCGTCCTGCTCTACCTGGAATCGTTCGGCAATCCGCGCAAGTTCGCGCGGCTCGCGCGGCGGCTGGCGCGGACGAAGCCGGTGGTCGCGGTGAAATCCGGCAGACACGCGGTCCGCCCGCAGCTCGCCGCGACGTCGGCGGAGGTCGACGAGTCCAGCGTCCAGGCCCTGTTCGAGCAGGCGGGTGTCGTCCGCGTCGACACGCTCGCGCAGCTCTTCGACACCGCGCTGGTCTTCGCCCACCAGCCACTGCCCGCCGGGCCCCGGATCGCCATCGTGGGCAATTCCAGCGCCATCGGGCTGCTCGCCGCGGACACCGCGCGGGCGCACGGCCTCCGGCTGACCTCGGACCCGGTCGACGTCGGGCCGCAGGCGAGCCCGGAGGAATTCGCCGCGGCCGTGCGCGAGGCGCTCAACTCGCCGGAGACCGACGCGCTCGTCGTGGTCTTCGTGCCGCCGCTCGCGATCCCGGGCGCCGCGTACGCCCGCGCGCTGCGGGAGGCCGTCGTGGAGATGGACAAGAACAAGCCGATCGTGTCGACCTTCCTCGCCGTCGAGGGGGTGCCGGACGAACTCGCCGTGCTGTCCGAGGACGGCGTGCCGACGCGGGGTTCGGTGCCGTCGTACCCGAGCCCCGAACGCGCGGTGAACGCGCTGGCGCGGGTCGTGCGTTATGCCGCCTGGCGGCAGCGGCCGCAGGGGAATCTGGTGCGCCCCGCGGGCCTGCACGCCGAGCAGGCACAGGTGATCGTCGCCGAACTGCTGGCGGGCGAGGACGGCAAGACGACGTTGCTGTCCGACGACGACGTGGTCCGGCTCCTGGGCTGCTACGGCATCGACGTCGTCCCGTTCCGGGTCGTGACGTCCGCGGACGAGGCGGTGAAGGCGGCCGAGGACCTGGGCTTCCCGGTCACCCTCAAGGCCGTCGACGAACGGCTGCGCGGCAGGCCGGACCTCGCCGGTGTGCGGCTCGATCTGTCCTCTGTGGACGGAGTGCGCCGGGCGTATCTCGACCTGCGGGAGATCTCCGGTGACGACGAGGTCTACGTCCAGCGGATGGCGCCCAAGGGCATTTCGTGCGTGGTCGGGCTGCAGGACGATCCGTCGTTCGGCACGCTCGTGTCGTTCGGTCTGTCCGGTTTGGTCAGCACGCTGCTGGGGGACCGGGCCTACCGCGCGGTCCCGCTCACCGACGTCGACGCCGCCACGCTGCTGCGTGAACCACGGACTTCGCCGCTGCTGACCGGGTATCGCGGCGACGAACCGGCGGATCTGGCCGCGCTCCAGGACATCGTGCTGTGCGTCGCGGCGCTCGCCGAGGACAATCCCGAGGTCCGCTCGATGACGCTCGACCCGATCCTGGCGTCACCGGACGGCGCGTTCGTCGCCAACGCGCGGATCGTGCTGGGCCCGCCACCGTCCCGGCCCGACACGGGGCCGCGACGGCTGAGGCCGATCAACGCTCCTGCTTGAGCCATTCCTGGGGCGAGCGGGCCGCGAGGTCCGCGTCGTGGCTCGTGAACGCCGCGATATCGCCCCGGATCGTGTTGTGGAACGAGACGATCAGCCCGTCGTGGACGAGTTTCGTCTGCACCGCCTGAGCTTCCCCGGCCAGGGGACCGGCGGGAATGGTCAGCGTGGTGGCGGTGTGCACGAGATCGAATCCGCCACCGAGCGGACGGCTCGACACCTGGCGGATCCGCAGCGTGCTGCCCCGGTAGATGGTGTCGAAGATGTTCTGGCTTTCGCGCGCGATCGTCGCGCGGCCGCGCTGGATGCGGCCGACGACGTCGACGAAATCCGCGTCCTCGGCGAAATTCGCGGCCCACGCCTCGCCGTCGCCGTCGTTCCAGGCGCGTTCCAGCGCGGTGATGATCTCCTCGGTGGTCATCGCTATCCTTCCTAGAACATCGATCCGCAAGTTAGAACAACGTTCCAACTTTCGAGGAGCATACATGCCCGCGGACCTTCCCGGCATCGTCCGGTTGCGCGACCGCCGTGAGGCGTTGACGCTGCGCACGATCCTGACGGCGGCCCGCGGCCTCTTCGCCGACCGCGGGTACGCGCGGACACCGATCCGCCTCATCGCCCAGGAAGCGGGGGTGTCCCCGCAGACCATCTACGCGCACTTCGGTTCGAAGGCCGGTGTCCTCGGTGGGCTCGTCGACCTCCTCGACGACGAGGCCGGGATCCCCGACCTCGTCGCCGAGGCGCACCGGACCGAGGACCCGGTCGCGTTGCTCGGCCTGCTGGCCGCGGTCGCCCGTCAGGTCCGGGAACGCTGCGGCGACATCGTCGCGATGCTGAGCTCCGGTGCCGCCGTCGATCCGGACATCGCCGCGACCCAGGCGGAGGGCGCGCGGCGCAACCGGCTCGGCGTCGAGATGGTGATGGACCGTGTCCGGAAGAGCGGCCGCACCCTGGTGCCCAGGGCCACGGACATCGCCGTGGCGCTGATGAGCGCCGACGTCCACACCAGCCTCGTCGCCGAGGCCGGGTGGAGTCACGACGACTACGAAGCCTGGCTCAAGGACACCTTGGTCACGTCGCTGCTTCGGTGACGCAATGTCTTGCCGAAGAACTCCGAGAGCCGAGCACGCTGCGTGGCGACGCTCCGCGCTGGATCGATGGTGCCGACGAACGCGGCCGGGGCATTGCCCACTTGCGGCAACAGCGTCTGGTAGTCGGTGAAACTGAAGTGCTCTCCGTCCGGCAACCGCACTTCGCGCGTCCAGCCACGCTGGTTGCGGAGGAACTCCTGCCAGGACGCGTCCGACGCGGCACTGTGGTCACCGGCGCTCATCAGCAGGAACGGCCGGTCCAGCCCTTCGTCGGCGACGCGGCCGAAGATCCGCTGCGACTGCGAATGGGCCATGCTGCCGTCCAGATTCGCCCCGGCGACGACGCGCCGGTCGCTCACCATCGTCTCGCCTGCGGTGAACCCGCCGGCTGAGTGGCCGAACATGCCGGCCTGGGTCAGCCCGAGCGAGTCGAGGACGAAGCGCGTGTCCCGAACGCGAGTGTCGAGCACCCGCTTCGAAACCTCGATGCTCGACGGTGGCAAGGACTTCTTCGCGACGCGGCCGCCGGGGAACTCCACCGCTTCCGCTTCGTGGGTGTGGTCGATGGCCACGACGACGTAGCCCTCACTCGCGAGCTGTTCCTGGTGGGTGGTGCCGTGCGAACGCGACAACGTACCGCCGGGTGAATACAGCACGACAGGCCGCTTGCCGCCGATCGCGGGCGCACCGATCCGGGAATGGGTGGGGAAGCGGTAGTCGAGCTGATCCGCCGTCATGCCCAGCTTGACGGCGTCGCCCTCGGCCACCACCTTCGCGACACCTGGCGCCATGTACGGCGCTTTCGGCTGCCCGCTCGGCAACGCCGGGTACCGCACGGTGACCATCAGTTCCCTTGTGGTGCCGGGAACCCACGGGTCCTGCCGCGAGTGATCGACGAGATGGAGGTCGGTGCTGCCGACGGCGTACGGACCTGTCGGCGCGGGCAGGCTCAAGCGGACGGGCGCCGCCGATGCGGACGGTGCGAGGAGGACGGCGGGGAGGGCGAGTGCGGTGGCGAGTACGCCGATCCGGCGCGTTGTTCGTTTCATGGCACCGAAAGTAGGGACGGTGCCCGGCCGCCGGCATCGGGAAGATCACCGGTCCCGCCCCTGGGATCCCCCTGTGTCCACCCCCGCGTTTAGTCCTCTAGATGCGGTAGTTGGCGACGCGAACTACCGCATCTAGAGGACTAAACGCGGGGGTAGGGGAGCTCTTGGGCGTCGCGGGTGCCGTCCGCGGCCAGGTTTCGCTTGAGCACCTTGTGGGTGGCCGTACGTGGTAGGGAGTCGAGAATCCGCACGAACCGAGGCCACTGCTTCGGCCCCAGGTCGCTTTGCGCGGCAACGAAAACGGCGAGCTCGGCGGCGTCGATCGGAGACCGGCAGACCAGGGCGGCCATCACCTGGTCGCCCACGCGCGGATCCGGCACGCCGTACACGGCGGCCTCGCTGACGGCGGGATGCCGCAGGAGCGCGCGTTCGATCGGGGCGGTGCCGAGGTTCTCGCCGTCGACCCGCAGCCAATCGCCGAGCCTGCCCGCGAAATAGCAGTACCCGTCCGAGTCGAGGTACGCCAGATCGCCGGTGTGGTACATCCCGTCGCGCATCCGCTCGGCCTCGGCCTCGGGATCGCCGTAGTACCCTGCGAAGAAGCCCGGCCCGCCGGTGTTGACCAGTTCGCCGACCGCCACGGCCGGGTTGAGCAGCTCCCCGCCTTCGCCGAATTCGGCAGGCGGACAAGGATTCCCGGTCTCCGGATGGAGGACGGCGACGTCGTCGAGCAGCCGGCCGAGCGATCCGGGCGGGGTGGTGGCGTCCCTGCCGAAGTTCACGCCGCCCTCGGTCGAGCCGAAGGCGTCGGCCACGTGGCAGCCGAAGCGCCGGCCGAACGCGGCGAGATCGGCTTCCGCGCCTTCGTTGCCGTAGACCAGTTTCAGCGGATTGTCGGCGTCGTCGTCCCGTTCGGGAGTGGTGAGCACATAGGACAAGGGCCTGCCCACGTAATTGGCGTACGTCGCCCCGAACTTCCGGACGTCCGGCAGGAAACCGGATGCCGAGAAGCGCCGCCGCAACGCGATCCCCGCGCCCGCGGCGAGCCCGACCGACCAGCCCGCCATGATGGCGTTGGAGTGGAACATCGGCATCGACACGTACACGGTGTCCTGTGTGGACAGACCGAACCGCGTGGCCAGCATCTCGCCGGGATAGGCGATCTTGCCGTGCGTGCACCGGACCGCCTTCGGGTCACCGCTGGTGCCGGAGGTGAAGATGAGCATGAGCAGGTCTTCCGGCTTCGCGGCCACCGGATCGACGTCCTCACCGGCCGGTTCGAGTTCGCTCAGCGGCAGCACCGGCACACCGGCATCGGACAGCAAAGAAACGTACTTCTCCTCGGCGAGCACCAGCTCGCAGTCGGCCAGTGCGATGTCGCGGGCCAGCGCCGCGCCCCGGCGCGTCGGGTTCAGGCCGACCAGCACGTGGCCCGAGAGTGCCGCCCCGCCGAGCAGGAACGAGAACTCGGGAACGTTGTCCGCCAGCAGCCCGAAGTGCCCACCGGGCCGCAGGATCCCGGCGAGCGCGGCGGCGTGCCCGGCGCAGGCCCGGACGTGCTCGGCCCAGGTCCAGCGCCGGTCTTCGAACAGCAGGCCGGTCGAGCGGTCCTCCGCCCGCGCGAGCAGGAGTTCCGTGACCGTGGGGGTCATGCCGGGTCCGCGGCCAGCAGGTCGCCGAGTCCCCGCAGCTGCGCGGTCGCCCCGCCCAGGGTGAACTCGAGCCGTTTCGCCGCGACGAAGTAACGGTGTAGCGTGTGGTCGACGTCGATGCCCACCCCGCCGTGGACGTGCACGGCGGTGTGCGCGACCCGGTGCCCGGCCTCGGCCGCCCAGAACTTGGCCGTCGCCACCTCTTCGGCCGCCGGAAGCCCTTCGCCGAGCCGCCAGGCCGCCTGCCACAACGTCAGCCGGACGGCTTCGACGTCGACGTAGGCGTCGGCGAGCCGCTGCCGCACCGCCTGGAAACTCCCGATGAGGTTGCCGAACTGCTTGCGTTCCCGCGCGTACGCCGCGGTCAGCTCCAGCGCCCGTTCGACGACGCCGAGCTGCTGCGCGCAGACACCGATCGTCCCTCGGAGCCGCAGCCATTCGCCGACGTCGCCGAGCGAGGCCGTGGTCTTCGCGCCGGACAGCTCGACCAAGGCCGCGTCGGCGTGGTCGACGGTCCGCTGCGGCGAGACCGTCACGGCGTCCCGGTCGAGCAGGAACACCTGACGACCGCCGTCGACGGCGGCTTCGACGAGGAACCCGTGCGCGAACGCGCCCGACGCGACCGCGGTCTGCGCACCCGTCAGCCGCCAGCCGTTCCCGTCGGCCTCGGCGGTGAACCCGCACGGCACGCCGTAGTCCGGCAGGGTCACCGCGAGGACGTGGTCGCCGCGCAGCACCGGGACGATCCAGCGTTCGGCGAGCCGCCCGTCCCCGAAGGAGGCCACCGCGGCCGCGCCCATGACCACCGACGTCAGATAGGGCACGGGCGCGACCGCGCGGCCGATCTCGGCCAGCACGGAACACTGCTCCAGCAGCCCGAACCCGCCCCCGCCGACCGACTGCGGCAGCGCGGCGTCGAGGACCCCGGCCTGCGCCAGCGCGGTCCACAGTGGAGCGTCGAAGCCACCGGAACCGTGTGGCCCCAGTACGTCGGGGGTGACCTTGTCCGTCAGGATCCGGCGCGTGAGCGAAGCGAGATCCTGCTGCGCTTCGGTGAGCGTGAAGTCCATGGATGTCTCCTAGCGCGTGACGGGCAGGCCGAGGGCGGTCGCGGCGATCATGTCCCGCTGGATCTCGTTGGTCCCGCCGCCGAAGGTGAGGATCAGCGAAGACCGGTGCAGCCGTTCGATCCGGCCGCGCAACCGGGCGCCGGGGGAGCCCTCGCGGACCACGGCGCCCGCGCCGAGGATCTCCATCATCAGCCGGTACGCCTCGGTCGCGAACTCCGTGCCGAACACCTTCGTCGCCGACGCCTCCGCGGGGCCGAGGTCGCCGCTCGCGGCCGCCCAGGCGATGCGCCAGTTCCGCAGTTTGAGGTACTCGGCGTGGGTGTGGATCCGGGCCAGGTGCAGCCGCACCCACGGCTGGTCGACGACGCGGGAGCCGTCGGGCAGCTTCGTGGTCTGTGCCCAGCTCCGCACCTCGCGCAGCGACGTCTGGATCGGCGCGGCCGACGTCAGCGCGACGCGTTCGTGGTTGAGCTGGTTCGTGATGAGCGGCCAGCCCTCGTTCTCCCCGGCGACGCGTGAGGTCACCGGCACGCGCACGTCGTCGTAGTAGGTCGCGCTCGTGCCCGGCCCGGCGACCGTGTGCACCTTCGTCCAGGAGAAGCCGGGGGCCGAGGTCGGCACGATCAGCATGCTCAGGCCCTTGTGCTTGCGGGCGTCGGGGTCGGTGCGGGCGGCCAGCCAGACGTAGTCGGCGTACTCGATCAGGCTCGTCCACATCTTCTGGCCGTTGATGACGTAGTCGTCGCCGTCGCGGACCGCGCGGGTGCGCAAAGACGCCAGGTCGGTGCCCGCGCCCGGTTCGGAGTAGCCGATCGCGAAATGCAGCTCGCCGGCGGCGATCTTCGGCAGGTAGAACGCCTTCTGTTCTTCGGTGCCGTAGCGCATGATGGTCGGCCCGACGGTGTTCACCGTGAGGAACGGGACGGGCACCCCCGCCGCGGCCGCCTCGTCGGTGAAGACGAGCTGGTCGAGCATCGGCCGGTCCTGCCCGCCGTACTCGCGGGGCCAGCCGATCGCGAGCCAGCCCGCACTGCCGAGGTCCCGGACGATTTCCTTGTACACCAGGCCGTCGCCGTATTCGCCACCGTCACCGGCCAGGGCTTCGCGGCGTTCGGGGGTCATCAGCCCGGCGAAGTACTCCCGGAGTTCCGCCGCCAGCGCCCGCTGCTCCGGCGTGTAGTCGATCCGCATCCGTCACCTCTGCCGTCGGTGCTCGTTACTGGTGCCATGGCCGCTCGCGGCGGTAAGGTAGAACCTGTTCTAGTTGTACCAGGTGTGGCGGCGAGGAGGGAATATGGAGATCGACGTCGATCGCTCGCTCTGCGAGGCGAACGCGATCTGTGTCGGCTTCGCGCCCGAGGTCTTCGATCTCGACGACGACGAGGAGCTTGTCCTCGCCTCGGCGGAAGTTCCGCAGAATCAAGTAGAACGTGTTACTCACGCTGTGGCGAGCTGTCCCAAGAACGCCCTGCTCATCCGTAGTTAGCACCGTTTATTTGCTGCTTGCGTCGAGCAAGAACAGATTCTAGTGTGTGCGGAGAGGCAAGGAGGCCCGGAGTGAGTTTGGACGGCAAGACGGCCATCGTGACCGGGGCCGGCGCGGGACTCGGCCGGGCCGAGGCGCTGGCGCTGGCCGCCGCGGGAGCGTCTGTGGTGGTCAACGACGTGTCCGTCGCCGCGCAGGCGGTGGCCGACGAGATCGAGGCCGAGGGCGGCAAGGCCATCGCGGTCACCGGCGACGTGTCGGAGTCCGCGACGGCGGACGCGCTGCTCACCGCCGCCGTCGACCACTTCGGCGGGCTGCACGTGCTGGTCAACAACGCGGGCGTGCTGCGAGACCGGATGCTGTTCTCGATGACCGACGACGAATGGGACACCGTGCTCCGCGTCCATCTGCGCGGTCATTTCCTGCTTTCGCGCAACGCCGGGGCGTACTGGCGTGACAAGTCCAAAGTGGACGGCGCGCCGGTGTACGGCCGCGTGGTCAACACCGCGTCGGAGTCGTTCCTGCTCGGCGCCCCCGGCCAGCCGAACTACGGCGCGGCCAAGGCGGGCATCGCCGCGCTCACCGTCTCCACCGCGCGCGGCCTGTCCCGCTATGGCGTCCGCGCCAACGCGATCTGCCCGCGCGCCCGCACGGCGATGACCGAAGGGGTCTTCGGCGCGGACGCGCCGGAAGGGATCGACCCGCTGTCGGTCGACCATGTCGCGCCGTTCGTGTCCTTCCTCTGCTCGCCGGACGCCGATCGCGTCAACGGCCAGGTGTTCCTCGTCTACGGCGGGATGGTCGCGCTGATGCGGCCGCCGTCGGTGGAACAGCGGTTCGACACCGTCAACGGCACCTGGACCGCTGAAGAACTCACCACCAGCGTGGGCGGCTACTTCGCCGACCGCGACCCGGAACGGATGTTCTCCGCGTCCGAGATCATGTCGCTGCCGTGAACCGGAGGAGATGACGAATGGGCAGGCTCGACGGCAAGGTAGCGCTGATCACCGGCGGCGCCCGCGGGCAGGGCGAGGCGGCCGCGCGGCTGTTCGTCGCCGAGGGCGCGCGCGTGGTGATCGCCGACATCAACGACCTCGACGGCAAGAAACTCGCCGCCGACCTCGGCGAAGCGGCCGTCTACCAGCATCTCGACGTCGGCGACGAAGCCGAATGGGACGCGGCGATCGAGCGCACCCACGCGGAGTTCGGCCCGCCGACCGTGCTGGTCAACAACGCGGGCATCCTGCACTTCTCGGAATTGGGCAAGACCACGCTCGCCGACTACGAGCGCGTCGTCCGGGTCAATCAGATCGGGGGGTTTCTCGGGATGCGCTCGGTCGTTGAACCGATGACCGGGGCCGGAGGCGGCTCCATCGTCAACGTGTCCTCAGTCGAAGGGCTCGCCGGGATGCCGTTCCTCGTCGCCTACACCGCGAGCAAGTTCGCGATCCGCGGCATGACCAAGGTCGCCGCGCTCGAACTCGGCGCGAAGAACATCCGGGTCAACTCGGTCCATCCAGGTGCGATCGACACCCCGATGGTCGCGGCCGCCGCGGGCGGGCAGAAAGTCGACATGTCGTGGGTGGGCAAGAAGGTCGCCCTGGGCCGGGTCGGGCAGCCGGAGGACATCGCGAAACTCGTGCTGTTCCTGGCCAGTGACGAAAGTTCGTACTGCACGGGCGCGGAGTTCGTCGCCGACGGCGGCGCGACCGCGACGCACGCCCTCAAGATTTAAGGCGGAGGTGCCGAGAGCAAAGTGAACACCGCTAACGCAATGGGGCGTTGACAGGTGGAGTAAGACTCGGGGCAGCGACTGGGAGGTTCTGTGGGAGCGACGGTGTCCGTCCCCGGTACGGGTGCGCTCACACAGGTCGGCAGGCTCGCGACGCTGTCGTGGGAGGTCCTGCGCGCGATCTTCAAGCGACCGTTCCAGTTCCGCGAATGGATCCAGCAATGCTGGTTCTTCGCCAGTGTCACCATCCTGCCCACGGCGCTGGTCGCGATCCCGTTCGGTGCCGTCATCGCCTTGCAGCTGGGTTCGCTGACGCAGCAGATCGGCGCGCAGTCGTTCACCGGCGCGGCGAGCGCGCTCGCGATCGTGCAGCAGGCGAGCCCGCTGATCACCGCGCTGCTGGTGGCGGGCGCGGGCGGCAGCGCGGTCTGCGCCGACATCGGCGCCCGCAAGATCCGCGAAGAGATCGACGCGATGGAAGTCCTCGGGGTCAATCCGATCCAGCGCCTGATCGTGCCCCGCGTGCTCGCCGCGATCGTGGTTTCGGTGCTGCTGAACGGTTTGGTCAGCGTCGTCGGCGTGCTCGGCGGCTACTTCTTCAACGTCGTCATGCAGGGCGGCACACCGGGCGCGTACCTCGCCAGCTTCAACGCCCTCGCGCAGGTGCCGGATCTGTGGATCAGCGAGATCAAGGCGCTTCTCTACGGTTTCGTCGCCGGGGTGGTCGCGGCGTTCCGCGGGCTGAACCCGGCGGGCGGGCCGAAGGGCGTCGGCGACGCGGTGAACCAGGCCGTGGTCATCACGTTCCTGCTGCTGTTCCTGATCAACGTCGTGCTGACCGCGATCTACCTGCGGATCGTCCCGCCGAAGGCGATGTGACATGGCAGGCGAACCCGCTGTCTCCGACCGGACGCTCGAAATCATCGCGCGTCCCGGCGCGATGCTGGAAGGCTTCGGCGGCCAGCTGTCGTTCTACTTCCGCGCGCTGGCTTGGACCCCGCGCACGATCCGGCGCTACGGCCGCGAGATCTTCCGCCTGCTGACCGAGGTCAGCTTCGGCACCGGCGCGCTCGCGGTGATCGGCGGGACGCTCGGCGTGATGATCGGGATGACGCTGTTCACCGGTCTCATCGTCGGCCTGCAGGGCTATTCGGCGCTGAACCAGCTCGGCACCGCCGCGCTGACCGGGTTCATCTCGGCCTACTTCAACACCCGCGAGGTCGCGCCGCTTTCGGCCGGGCTCGCGCTTTCGGCCACTGTCGGCTGTGGGTTCACCGCGCAACTGGGCGCGATGAAGATCTCCGAGGAGATCGACGCGCTCGAAGTGATGGGCGTGCCGAGCCTGCCGTATCTCGTGACGACCCGGGTGATCGCCGGCGTCACCGCGGTCATCCCGCTCTACGCCGTCGGCCTGCTTTCGTCGTACCTCGCCTCGCGGCAGATCACCATCTGGCTCTACGGCCAGTCCGCGGGCACCTACGACCATTACTTCACGCTGTTCCTGCCGCCCGAGGACGTGCTCTGGTCGTTCCTCAAGGTGATCATCTTCAGCGTGCTCGTGATCCTTTCGCACTGCTACTACGGCTACACCGCCAGCGGTGGGCCGGCCGGGGTCGGCGTCGCGGTCGGGCGCGCGGTGCGGACGTCGATCGTGCTGATCTCGGTCCTCGACTTCTTCCTCAGCCTCGCGATCTGGGGCGCCACGACGACGGTGAGGATTTCCGGGTGAACAGGGGGATTCTGCTGCGGCGGCTCCGGCACCAGGTGCTGGGGCTGATCTTCCTCGTGGTCGTCGTGCTGTTCTTCGTCACCACCATCGCCTTCTATCAGAAAGCCTTCACCTCGGTGACCCTGGTGAAACTGGAGACCGACCGCATCGGCAACCAGATGCGCGAAGGCGCGGACGTCAAGGTGCGCGGGATGGTCGTCGGCGAGGTCCGGGCGATCCAGGCCCACGGTGACCGCGCGACGATGGATCTGGCGCTGCAGCCGGACAAGACGTCGGTCATCCCGTCCAACGTGTCCGCGCGGCTGCTGCCGAAGACGTTGTTCGGCGAGCGGTATGTCGCTCTGCAGGTGCCGGAGAAGCCGGAACGACCCATCGGTGAGGGCGACGTCATCCCGCAGGACCGCAGCAGCAGCGCGATCGAGCTGGAAACCGTGCTCGGCAACGTGATGCCGTTGCTGCAGGCCGTCCAGCCGGAGAAGATGGCCAGCACGCTCAACGCCGTCGCGTCCGCTTTGGACGGTCAGGGCAAGCAGCTCGGCGCGACGATGGCGGGGCTTTCGGATTACCTCGGCAAGGTGAACCCGTCGCTGCCGGATCTCAAGGCCGACATCACCGGCGTCGCCGACGCCGCCGCGATCTACGACAAGGCCGCGCCGGATCTGCTGGCCGCGCTTTCGGATCTGACCACCACGAGCAAAACCCTGGTCGAGAGCCAGCGCGGGCTCGCCGACGTCTACTCGACGGTGACCGCGGCCTCGATCGATCTGACGAGCTTCCTGAAAGTCAACCAGGACAACCTGATCCGCCTCACCACCAACCTGCAGCCCACTTTGGACGTCCTCGCGAAATACGCGCCGGAATACCCGTGCCTGCTCAAACAGCTCGCCGGATCGGTGCCGCGCGCGGAACTCGCGTTCGGCAAGGGCACCGCGCATCCCGAGGTCAGCCGGGTGACGATCGAGTTCACGCCGAGCCGGGGCAAGTACCTGCCCGGCGTCGACGAGCCGAAGTACAACGACAAACGCGGCCCGCGGTGCTACCCGGAGGTGCCGCCGCCGGGCCGCTGGCCGCAATACCCGCCGGACGGCGCCATCGACGACGGATCCTCGAAGCCGGCGCCGCCGCGCGACCCCGACGGCAGGCTGCCGTCGAACGGGACCATTCCCGCGGGCGGGAACGCGGGCGGCTCGGTGGTGAACTCGCCGGACGAGCAGCGGCTGATCGATCTGCTCGTGTCGCCGGCGATGGGCACGACGCCGGACCAGGTGCCGAACTGGGGGAGTCTGCTGGTGGGGCCGCTGTACCGCGGGGCGGAGGTGGAGCTGCGATGAGGACCGTGCCGAGCTCGCCGGGCGCCGGGCCACGTCGCGAAAGGCACTTTCGAGACCTCTGGTGTCCCGAAAGTGGCTTTCGCGACACGCGCGTGATGGGTGCGGGCGTGACCCCCGGCTGCCCGCCGGTCGCCCGGCCGACGTTGCGAAAGCCACTTTCGCAACCTTCAATGTTGCGAAAGTGGCTTTCGCAACGTGCTCGGCCCGCGACGGCAGGAAGCGACCGGACACGCTGGGGCCTCGTGAGCGGTAATGACGGTTCTAACCGTCCTAGCCACTCACGAGACGGGAGGGGCGCCCGATGAGGTCCTTCGTCCCCGACTTGGTCAAGATCCTCGTCTTCGCGGTCGTGACGGTGCTGCTCACCGCGATCCTCGGCGCCACCATCGCGAACACCAACTTCGGCGAGACCTCGGGCTACACGGCCAAGTTCACCGACGCGTCCGGGCTCAAGGAGGGCGACGACGTCCGCATCGTCGGCGTGAAGGTCGGCCAGGTCGGCAAGATCGAGGTAGAAGAGGGCGAGAAGAGCTTCGCCCAGGTCCATTTCGACGTCCAGACCTCGCACCGGCTGCCCGCGTCGGTGACCGCGACCATCAAGTACCGCAACCTCGTCGGCCAGCGGTATCTCTCGCTCGGCACGGATATCGGGGACGAGAAGTCGTTGCCGCGCGGCGGGGTCATCCCGCCCGAACGCACCAAACCGGCGCTGAACCTGACCGTGCTGTTCAACGGGTTCAAACCGCTCTTCCGCGCGCTGAACCCCGCGGACGTCAACAAGCTCTCCTACGAGATCATCCAGGTCTTCCAGGGCGAGGGCGGCACGATCACCAGCCTGCTCGCGCACACCGCCTCGGTCACGTCGGCCATCGCGGGCAAGGACAAGATCATCGGCGAGGTCATCGCGAACCTCAACACCGTGCTCGGCACCGTCGAGCGGCGCTCGCCGCAGCTGGGCGAGCTGATCGACCAGACCCAGCGGCTGGTCACCGGGCTTTCCGAGCAGCGGCAGCCGATCGGAGAGGCGGTCAAGGCCCTCGGCGACCTCACCGTCGCCACGACCGGCCTGCTCGCCGACGCGCGGCCCGCCCTCAAGGACGACGTCGTCCAGCTCGGCGCGCTGTCGCAGAACCTGGGCGATTCGGAACAGCTGCTCGACCATCTCCTGCAGGTGCTGCCGGGCAACCTGCAGAAGTTCACCAGGACGCTGAGCTACGGCAGCTGGTTCAACTACTACCTGTGCGGGATCTCCGGCAGCATCGGCATCAAGTCGCTCGACATCGAACTGCCGATCACGCCGCTGCCCGGCACGCAGCGACCGGAGAGGTGCGGGCCGTGAAGCCGCTCAAGGAACGCAACCAGGCCGTGGTCGGCGGCGTGACCCTGATCCTGATCGTGCTGATCACGGCGACGACCTACTTCTCCGACCGGATCCCGTTGTTCGGCAGCGGGACGACGTACTCCGCGTACTTCGGCGAGTCGGCCGGGCTGGCACCGGACAACGAGGTCCAGGTCGCCGGGGTCAAGGTCGGCCAGGTCAGCTCGGTGGAGCTGGCCGGCAAGAAGGTGCTGGTCAAGTTCCGGGTCAAGGACGTGCGGGTCGGCGACGCGACCGCCGCGTCGATCGAGATCAAGACACTGCTGGGCGAGAAGTTCCTCGCCCTCACGCCGAAGGGCACGGCGAACCAGGATCCGAACACCACCATCGGGCTCGACCGCACGCGGACACCGTTCGAGCTGCAGGACGCGTTCCAAGAGCTGTCGGGCACGGTCGGCGACATCGACACGGCACAGCTGGCGACGAGTTTCACCGTCCTTTCGGACGCGCTCAAGGACAGCCCGCAGTACCTCAAGGACGCGCTGAGCGGCCTCTCGTCCTTGTCCAAGACGGTGTCCTCACGCGACGGTGACCTGAAGACGTTGCTGGCCAACACGAGCAAGGTGTCCAAGACACTGTCCGACCGCAACGCCCAGCTGAAACGGATCCTCGACGACGGCAATCTCCTGCTCGCCGAACTGCAGAACCGGAAGGACGCGATCAGCACCTTGCTCAAGGGCACGCAACAGGTTTCCGCGCAGCTGTCCGGTCTCGTCGCCGACAACCGGCAACAGCTGAAGCCGACGCTGGAGAAACTCGGCAAGGTCACCGACATCCTGCAGCGCAACCAGGACAACCTCAGCCGCAGCCTCGCGCTGATGGCGCCGTTCGCCCGCGTCGGCGCCAACGCGACCGGCAACGGGCGCTGGTTCGAGGGCTATCTGTGCGGGCTGCTGCCGCCGACGATCATCGCGGGCGCGTTCCAGGTCAACCCGGAGGGCTGCACTCCGCCGATCGCGGCGCCGAACCAGGGGGTGGGCGGACGATGAGCGCGCGCACCCGCACGGTCTACGACTGGGTCGTGTTCGCCTGCGTCCTCGTGCTGCTCCTGACCGCCGGGCTGTGGCTGGTGTTCAAGGAACCGGGCGGGACGCGGATCAGCGCCTACTTCGGCAAGACCGTCGGGCTCTACGCGGGTTCGTCGGTCCGGGTGCTCGGCGTGAAGGTCGGGGAGATCACCGGCGTGACCCCGCAAGGCGAAGCGGTCCGGGTCGACATGCGGATCGACGGCGACACCCCGATCCCCGCCGACGCGGGCGCCGTCGTCGTCGCGCCGAGCCTGGTCAGCGACCGGTACGTCCAGCTGACCCCGGCGTATGAGAGCGGCCCCGAAATGGCGACGGACACGGTGATCGCCAAGGAGAAGACGGCGACGCCCGCCGAGCTCGACGACCTCTACACCAGTCTCGACAAGCTCTCGACCAGCCTCGGACCCAACGGTGCCAACAAGAACGGCGCGCTGTCCGACGTGCTCGACACCGCGGCGGCGAACCTCGCCGGCAACGGGAAGAACCTCAACACCACGGTGACGCGGTTGTCCGAACTGGCCAAGACCTTGGACAGCTCGAAGGGCGACCTGTTCACCACCGTGCGGAACCTGAACTCCTTCACCGGCGCGCTGGCCGAAAGCGACAAGCAGCTCAACGAGTTCTACCGCCGTGCCGCGGACGTCAGCGGTTTCCTGGCCGCGGATTCCGCCGACGTCGGCGCCGCGCTGAACTCACTGGCGACGGCGATGGGCGACGTCGAGAAGTTCGTCGCGGAGAACAAGGATCTCCTCTCGTCCAATGTGGACAAGCTGGCCGGGTTGACCAAGGTGCTCGTGGACCAGCGGGCCTCGCTCGCCGAGGTGATCGACATCGCGCCGACCGGGGCGACCAACTTCATCAACTCCTACGACGCGGCGTCCGGCACGATCGCGGTGCGGGACAACCTGAACGAGCTGACGCATCCGCCGATCCTGACCGTGTGCCGCCTGATCAGCGCGAGCACACCGAAGCCGATCCCGGACGCGCTGGGCACCATCTGCAAGCAGCTCGCACCCGTCCTCGACGGCACGCTGAAACTCCCGTCGGTCCCGCAGGTGCTGGCGTCGCTGCAGAGCGGCGAGCTGCCGCCGCTGCCGCTCCCGCTCGTCGACGTCATGACCAAGGGGATCCCGAAATGAAGCGGCAGCGGCAGAAGATCGCGGGAGTGATGGCGGGCGTCCTCGTTCTCGCCGGCTGCAGTGACGGCGGTTTCTCGGGTCTGTACAACACGCCCTTGCCGGGCGGTGCGGATCTCGGTGACCATCCGTACCGGCTCACCGCGCAGTTCTCCGACGTCCTCGACCTCGTGCCGCAGGCGAGCGTGAAGGTCAACGACGTCCCGGTCGGCCGGGTCGAGAAGATCGATCTCGCGCCGGACACGCGCTCGGCGTGGGTGAGCATGGTCGTCAACGGCGACATCGCGCTGCCCGCGAACACGCGCGCCGAGCTGCGGCAGTCGAGCCTGCTCGGGGAGAAGTTCGTCGACCTGCACGCCCCCGAGAAACCCGAGGGGACCCTCGCCGAGGGCGCGAAGATCCCGCTGGACCGCACGAACCGCAACCCCGAGGTCGAAGAGGTCCTCGGCGCGCTTTCCCTGCTGCTCAACGGCGGCGGGGTCGAGCAGATCCAGAAGATCAGCCACGAACTCAACGAAGCGCTCACCGGAAACGAGGCCGAGGTCCGCTCCCTGCTGTCCCAAGTGGACAAGATCGCCACCGAACTCGACGGGCACAAGGGCGAGATCCTGCGCGCGATCGACGGTCTCGACAAGCTGTCCAAGACCCTCGTCGGCCAGACGCAGAACCTCACGAACGCGCTGGACAACCTCTCGCCGGGGCTCAAGGTCGTGACCGAGCAACGGGATCAGCTCGTCGGCATGCTCCAGTCGCTCAACACCCTTTCCGGTGTCGCCACCGAGACGATCAACGCGAGCAAGGACACGCTGGTGGCGAACCTGCGCGCGTTGCAGCCCACGCTGAAGAAACTGACCGAGGCGGGCCAGGACCTGCCGACGGCGCTGCGGATCCTGCTCACGTACCCGTTCCCGGACTACGCGGGCAACGTGATCAAGGGCGACTACGCGAACGTCGAAGCGAAGATCGACCTGAAGCTGGACACGTTCCTGGAGAACATGAACAACTCGTCGCAGCCGATCATCCAGCTGCCGGGCACGCAGGGCACAGGCACGCCCGGCGCGATCCCGTTCAACACCGGTGCCGCGCCACCGGTGCTGCCGCTCCCCGCCGGGGATCTCCCGCAGGCTCCGCAGACACCGCAGGGGGATGTGCTCGGCGACGTACTGGGCGGGATCCTCGGGCCGCTGCTCGGAGGTGGCAGATGATCACCCGCAAGACCAGGATCCAGCTGGCGGCGTTCGTCGTCATCGCGGTGGTTTCGGTCGTCTACGCGGGCGGCAAGTACGCCGGGCTGGACCGGCTTTTCGGCACCCGTGGCTACCTCGTCACCGCGCAGCTCGCGGACTCCGGCGGGATCTTCGTCAACGCCGAGGTCTCCTATCGCGGTGTCGCGGTCGGCAAGGTCGCGTCGATGACGCTCACCGAACACGGTATCGACCTCGGTCTCGACATCGATTCGGGCGCGCCGAAGATCCCCGCGGACACCAAGGCCGCGGTCGCGAACCGGTCGGCGGTGGGGGAGCAGTACGTCGATCTGCTGCCCATGCACGAGAACGGGCCGTACCTCGCCGAGGGTTCGGTCATCAAACGCGACAAGACCTCGATCCCGCTCGGGCCGGAGACCGTGTTGTCCAATTTGGACAAACTGGTGTCGAGTGTGAAACCGGAATCGCTGAAGACCGTCGTCGACGAGACCTACGAGGCGTTCGCGAACGCCGGCCCGGATCTGCGGCAGCTGCTGAACAGCACCGGTTCGCTCACCGCGACCGCGACGCAGTACCTGCCCGACACCCAGGGCCTGCTCGCCAACTCCCGGACGGTCCTGGACACCCAACGGCGGCAGGCCGACAACATCACCCAGTTCTCCAGCGGGCTCAAGACGATCGCCGCGCAGCTGAAGACCTCCGACCCGGACCTGCGCCGCGTGATCGACGAGGCGCCGAAGCTGAGCCGCCAGATCAGCGACGTGCTCGCGGTGTCCGGGACCGACCTCGGGGTGCTGTTCGCGAACACGCTCACGACGGCCCAGATCACCTCCGCCCGTACCGACGCGATCGAGGAACTGCTCGTCGCGTACCCGATCATCTCGGCGTTCTCGCGCTCGACGTCGCCGGACGGCACCGGTCACCTGGGTGTGGTGTTCAACTTCTTCGACCCGGTCTCGTGCACGAAGGGGTACGAGGGCACGAAGCAGCGTCCTGCCAACGACACCACCGAGGCGCCGGTGAACACCCAGGCGTACTGCGCCGAGCCGCCAGGGAGCCCGACCGGCGTGCGAGGCTCACAGAACGCCCCGTACGCCGGAAAACCGCCCGCGGTCCCGGAGCGGCCGAAGCAGACCCCGCAGGCGGCGGAATCCGCTCAGCTGCCGGGCGTGCTGAGCCTGCTCTCCGGAACCGCCCCCGGCGGACTCGGCGCGTTGCTGGGCGGTAAGTAGTGCTCACCCGCGCCCTCACCGTCGTGGCCGCGCTGGCGGTCCTCGCGGCCGCCTGGTTCGGCTGGTCGTGGTGGAGCGCCGCGGGCGATGATGGCTTGGCAAGGGGCCGTGAGCGTGAGGCCGTCCTGGCCGCCGCGTCCGGCCAGCTCGAAGTGCTCAACACGATCGACTACCGCAGCGGCGCCCAGGACGTCGACCGCTGGCTCGGTGTCACCACGGGACGGCTCGGCAAGGATCTCACCGGCGACCGGCAGATCCAGATCGACCGGGCGACCGCGAGCAAGACCGTCGCCACCGCCGAGCTCAAACAGGCCGCGGTCACCGAACTCGACGCCGTGGCCGGGACGGCGCGGCTGATGGCCGTGCTGGACGTGCGGGTCAGCACCGGCGGTGGCTCGGCCGCGCCCAAGGTGAGCAGGCTGACCGTGGACTACCAGCGGGTCGAAGGCGGCTGGAAGGTCAGCGCGGTCCAGGCGGCGGGATCATGACCGGACGCGTCCCGCGGATCCTGCTCGCGATCATCGTGGTGGCCACCGGCTGCGCGGTGTGGTTCGGCTTCCAGGCGTCCTCGCTGGGCTCGGACGGAAACGCGGCCCTGGTGGACCAGGCCGCCACGGCCGAGGTCGCGGATCAGGTCGGTGCCGGGGTGAAGGCCGTTTTCTCCTACGACTACAGCAACCTCGCGCGCACGGAGCGGGCCGCGGGCGACGTGCTGACCGGCGAGGCGACCGGCCAGTACCGGGACCAGTTCGCGTCGGCACGGAAGCGTGCCGAGGAAGGGAAGCTGGTGCGCACGACGACGGTGCGGTCGCTGGGCGTCCGGTCCCTGCGCGGTGATCAGGCGGAAGTGCTGCTGTTCCTCGACCAGCAGACGCTCACCGCGGGCGGTGGTGCCCCGCAGTCGTCGGTGTCCCAGCTTTCGGTCGCGGCGGTGCGGATCGACGGCCGATGGAAGATCTCTCAGCTCATCCCGCTGTGATCAGGAGACGCGTTTCATGTTCGCGGCGGTGATCACGCCGCCGGAAACGGTGTAGGAACCGGAAAAAGTACGCAGCGAGCCATCGGTCTGCCGGGCCGAAAGGTCGACGTACACGGTGTTCCCGCGCACGCTCCGCACGGTGACCGCGGCCCACGAAGTCGTCGTGTACCCACTGGACCAGGATGCGAAGGTTCCGCCTTTCGCCAGCCGTTGCCCACCGAGATTCCACGCGGTGAGGAAATCACGCCGGTTGATCGCGTCGTAGAAGGCGATCACCGTTTGCGCGACGGGAACCGACGGTACGGGATAGACGGTCTGCGTCGCGGGCGGTGCGACGTAAACCGTTTGCGGCGGGGCCGCGACGGCGGGTGGCTGGATCACGATCGTGTTCGGCGGAGGGGCCACCGCGACGGCCGGAGCCGCCGTTCCCTGATTCGGTACCGCGCACGCGGCCAGCGTGCCCGCCGCCATCAGCGTCATCGCCGCCCATTTCTTCGCTCCCATTTCTCTCCCCTTTTCCTCGTACTGCCGAGAATGCGGGAAAAGACGGCGGGGCAATAGGGGATTTGGCCTCGTTACGAACGATGAAAAAGACGTCGGAACCGTTATCGGATCTTGTGGGCGCGGGGCCTAGGGCCACCCTCGTCTCACGCCGGGACGCCGCCGGGTTTAGCGTTAGGCATGACCACTGCACCTGTCGATGTCGAGAGCGCCCGCCGCGACTACGCGGCCCTCGTCGACCGTGGCCTCTCCCTGGACATCACCCGCGGCAAGCCGTCCCCTCGCCAGCTGGACCTCGCCGACGGGCTGCTCGCCCTCCCCGGAGACGTGCGCAAGGCCGAAGACGGCACGGACGTCCGCAACTACGGCGGCCTCAAGGGCCTGCCCGAGCTCCGCCGCATCTTCGCCGGACCGCTGCAGGTCCCGGCCGAGCAGCTGCTGGCCGCGGGCAACTCCAGCCTGGAGCTGATGCACGACTCGATCGTGCAGGCCTTCCTCAGCAAGCTGCCGGGCGCCGAGCGCCGCTGGGCCGACGAGCCGAGCGTCAAGTTCCTCTGCCCCGTGCCGGGCTACGACCGCCACTTCGCGCTGGCCGAGCGCTTCGGGATCGAGCTGATCCAGGTGCCGCTCACCGAGACCGGCCCGGACATGGCGGTCGTCGAGCGCCTCGTCGCCGAGGACGCCGCGGTCAAGGGCATCTGGTGCGTGCCGAAGTACAGCAACCCGACCGGCGTCACCTACAGCGACGACACCGTGCGCCGCCTGGCGACGATGACCACGGCCGCCCCGGACTTCCGGATCTTCTGGGACAACGCCTACGCCGTGCACCACCTGACCGAGGACGAGGCGCAGCTGGCCGACCTGCTCGCGCTGGCCACCGAGGCGGGCAACGCCGACCGCGTGTTCGTCTTCGGCTCCACCTCGAAGGTCACCTACGCGGGTGGCGGCGTCGGCTTCTTCGGCGCGTCCGAGGCGAACCTGGCCTGGTGGACCGGCCTCATCGGCAAGCGGACCATCGGCCCGGACAAGGTCAACCAGCTCCGTCACGCGCTGTTCCTGCGCGACGAGGACGGCGTCCGCGAGCACATGCGCAAGCACGCCGAGCTCATCGGGCCGAAGTTCGCGGCCGTCGACGAGATCCTCACGAAGGAACTGGGCGAATCGGGCCTCGCGTCCTGGACCAAGCCGACCGGCGGGTACTTCATCTCGCTGACCGTGCCGTCCGGGACCGCCAAGGAGGTCGTGCGGCTGGCCAAGGAGGCGGGGATCGCCCTGACCCCGGCCGGCGCGACCCACCCGTACGGCGACGACCCCGAGGACGCCGTCATCCGCATCGCGCCGACGTACCCCGAGCTGGCCGAGGTGGAAGAGGCCATCCGCGGGCTCGCGGTCTGCGTTCGCCTCGCCGCGGCGACGAAGGAATAAGTAGCCGTAAGGCGGCCTTCACGGATCAGGCGCACAGGCGCGGCGACGAAGAAACAAGTTCGAGATCTTCTCCAATCCGGGTCACGGGTGGTTCCGAACGTCCGAGTGGGTGGGTGTGCACCGCAAAGACGAGAGGAACCACTCGTGTTCGGAAAGCCCTTCGTTCGTACCCTGATCTCCCGCAGCGCCCAGAACCGCACGGATCGCCGCCGGTTCCTGAAGGCCGCGGGCGCGGCGGGGCTCGGTGTCGTCGGCGCGACCTACCTCGGGGTCCAGGCCACTTCGTCGGCTTCGGCCACGGGTGACGCCGCCGCGGCCGCCGCCCCCAGCGACGCGGCCGTGCTCAACTTCGCGCTCAACCTGGAGTACCTCGAAGCCGAGTTCTACTCCTTCGCCGTCCACGGCCGCGGGCTGCCGGACGACCTCACCGGCGGTGTCGGCGCCCAGGGTGGCGTCGTCGGCGGCAAGAAGGTGATGTTCCACGACAAGACGCTGCACCAGTTCGCGAAGGAGATCGCGGGCGACGAGGTCGCGCACGTCAAGTTCCTGCGCGGCGCCCTGGGCGAGGCCGCGGTGTCGCGGCCCGAGATCGACCTGAAGAACAGCTTCACGGCCGCCGCCCGCGCCGCCGGGCTGATCAGCGAATACCAGCAGTTCGACCCGTTCGCCAACGAGAAGAACTTCCTGCTGGCGGCGTTCCTGTTCGAGGACGTCGGCGTGACGGCCTACAAGGGCGCCGCCCCGCTGATCACCAACAAGACGTTCCTGGACGCGGCCGCGGGCATCCTGGCCGCCGAGGCCTACCATGCCGCCACCATCCGGACCTCGCTGTTCGACCGGGGCCTCGGTGACGCGGCGGCCAAGATCTCCAACGCCCGCGACACCCTCGACGGCCCGGGCGACGGCGATCAGGGCATCCTGCTCGGCAACCAGGCCAACATCGTGCCCGCCGACGCCAACGGCATCTGCTTCGGCCGCGGCGCCGACCGGGTGCTGAACGTCGTCTACCTGAACCCCGGCCCGGTGAAGGAGGGTGGGTTCTTCCCCAAGGGGGTCAACGGCGACATCGTCGCCAGCGGCGGCGCGTGACCCTCTCTGTCGTGTCGCCGTTTCCCGGTAGGTTCGGGTGACGGCGACACGACAGGGGGTCAGCGGTGAAGGCAGTCATCATCGGCGGCGGTATCTCCGGCACGGTGACCGCGATGGCGTTGCGCCGGGCCGGGATCGAGGCGAGCGTCCACGAGGCGTATCCGTCCGGCGGCGAGGACGCGGGCGCGTTCCTGACGATCATGCACAACGGCATGGACGCCCTGCGCGCGATCGGCGCCGAGGCGCCGGTGATCGACAACTCCTTCGAGGCGGTGGGCCTGGAACTCGTGACCCCGGACGGGCGGACGGTCGAACGGCGTTCCTTCGAGATCGACGGTCTCGCCGGGCCGCGCACGATGACGCGGGCGGCCCTTTATCGCGCGCTGCAAGAAGAGGCGATCTCGCGCGGAATCGCCTTCGAGCGCGGGAAACGGCTGGTTTCCGCGTCGCCGGGGGTGGCTCGTTTCGAGGACGGTTCGGTGGCCGAAGGCGACATCCTGATCGGCGCCGACGGGCTGCGCTCGGTCGTCCGCACCATCATCGACCCGGACTGCCCTCCGCCGCGTTCGACGGGACTCGACGTCGTCTACGGCTACACGACCGACCCGGACATCCCGCGGGCGCCGTCCCTCTATCGGATGATTCAGAGCCTGCACGCCTTCTTCGGCTACACGAGCACGCCCGACGGCGCGACGTACTGGTTCGCGCGGCTTCCCACGGCCGAGGGCGTGCGCTCCGGCCTGACATCGGCAGAATGGCGCTCGGCCGCGTTCGCCGCTTTCGAGGGGGAACCGTTGCCCGCCGCGGAAATCATCCAGTCCACCGGAGACGACGTCTTCGGCGGGCATTCCTACGACGTCCCCTCGACGCCGGTGTGGTTCACCGAGTCGATGGTCCTCGTGGGCGACGCGGCGCACGCGGCGTCGCCCGCCGCGGGGCAGGGCGCGTCGATGGCGTTGGAGGACAGCGTCGTCCTGGCGCAGTGTTTGCGGGATCTCCCCGACGCGCCAACGGCTTTCGCGGCCTATGAGCGGCTGCGGCGGGCGCGGGTGGAGGAGCTGGTGGCCGGCAGCGCGGCGGTGTCGTCGGGGACGACTTCCGACCGGGACCGGAACTGGCTTTACCGGCACCACATCGACTGGGACGCGAAGATCGGCTGAAGGACGCTTTCGCCGCGCAGGCGGGGCGTCCTGAAGCCCTTCGGGGCGGCTCTGTCCACAGTGGATGATCGTCGGGAGCGTTGCGAAAGCCACTTTCGCAACCTTCAACGTTGCGAAAGTGGCTTTCGCAACACCCAGCCTGGCCCGCTCAGGTACGTGAAGGCCCCCTTCACTGCGTCTAGCGCAGTGAAGGGGGCCTTCACGTACTTTGGCCTACTTCTTGTACAGGGCTTCGATGTCGGTCGCGTAGTTCTTGTTCACGATGTTGCGCTTCAGCTTCAGGCTCGGCGTGATCTCGCCCCCGGCCTCGGTGAAGTCCTTCGAGAGGATCGTGAACTTCTTGATCGCCTCGGCCTGCGAAACCGCGCTGTTAGCCTGATCGACAGCCGTCTGGATCTCCGCGCGGAGCTCGGAGTCGTCGGCCAGATCGGACACCGACGCGTCGGCGGGCTTGCCGTGCTGCGACTTCCACGACGGGAAGTACTCCTCGTCGATGGTGATCAGCGCGCCGATGAACGGCCGCTGGTCGCCGACGACCATCGCCTGGCTGACCAGCGGGCTCGCCTTGATGGTGTCTTCGAGCCCGGACGGGGCGACGTTCTTGCCGCCCGCGGTCACGATGATCTCCTTCTTGCGCCCGGTGATCTTCAGGAACCCGTCGCTGTCCAGCTCGCCGAGGTCGCCGGTGTGGAACCAGCCGTCCTCGAGCGCTTCCGCGGTCGCTTCGGCGTTGTTGAAGTATCCGCCGAACACGACGTCGCCCTTGAGCAGGATCTCGCCGTCGTCGGCGATCCGCACCGAGGTGCCGGCGACCGGACGGCCCACGGTGCCGACGCGGAACCCGTCCTGGGTGCCGACGCAGGCGGCCGCGGACGTCTCGGTCAGGCCGTAGCCCTCGAACACCGGGACCCCGATGCCGCGGAAGAAGTGCGCGAGCCGCACGCCGAGCGGGGCACCACCGGACACCGCGGCCACGCACCGGCCGCCGAGGGCCGCGCGCAGCTTGGTGAACACCAGCTTGTCGAACAGCGCGTGCTTGATCTTGAGGCCCAGCCCGGCGCCGCCGGTGTCCTGGGCCTGGCTGTACGCGACGGCGGTGGCTTCGGCGGCGTCGAAGATCTTGCCCTTGCCGTCACCGTGCGCCTTCTGCTTCGCGCCGTTGTAGACCTTCTCGAACACCCGCGGCACGGCGACGACGAACGTCGGCCGGAAAGTGCCGAGGTCGGCTACGAGGTTCTTGACGTCCGAGGTGTGCCCGAGGGTCACCCGCGCGCTGAGCGCGGTCACCGCGATGGCGCGGGCGAGGACGTGCGCGAGCGGCAGGAACACCAGCAGCGAGTTGCCCTGCTCCATCAGCTGCGGGAACGCGGCGATGTCGGCGCGGATCTCGGCGAGGAGGTTCCGGTGGGTCAGCTCGACGCCCTTGGGGCGGCCGGTCGTCCCCGAGGTGTACACGATCGTGGCCAGGTCGCCGGCCTTCACCGTGCGGCGCCGCTCGTGCAGGTCGTCGTCGCTCAGCCCGGCGCCCTGCTCGGTGAGCCGGTCGACGGCGCCCGCCTCGATCTGCCAGGTGTGCTCGAGCGCGTCGAGACGGCCCTTGACGGTTTCCAGCGTCGCGACGTGGTCGTCGGTCTCGACGAACACGGCCTTCGCGGCCGAGTCCGAGAGGATCCAGTGGACCTGCTCGGCCGAGGACGTGTCGTAGATCGGGACGGTGACCGCGCCGGCGGCCCAGATCGCGAAATCGATCAGGGTCCACTCGTAGCGGGTCTTGGACATGAGCCCGATCCGGTCGCCCGGAGCGATGCCCGCCTCGGCCATTCCCTTGGCCACGGCCAGAACCTGGGCGGCGAAGTCTTTGGCGGTGACGTCCAACCAGGTACCGTCTACCTGCCGGCGGAAACTCACCACATCGGAGAACCGCTCGGCGTTCGCCCAGACGACGTCGGCGAGATTTTCGTCGTCGTTCACCGGAGTGGCGGCGGGGGCGCTGTATTCGCGCACGAGGAACCTCCGTGTTCGCGTGCAAGTGGTGTGACCGGTGTTACCCGCCAGTCAACTTAGCGTGCCGTGCACCTTAAGACCATGCTGACGGATCGGCCATACCCAGGGCATGACATTCTGCCGCTGTGAACCAGGCGCCGCCAGCTCTCGACATCGTCGACGAGACCTTCCTCGTGGTCCCGCCCTCCACCGTGGCCGCCGCTTTCGCCGATCCGCGATCTTGGTCACGTTACTGGCCGGACCTCGTCCTGGAGGTCTACACCGACCGCGGGGACCAAGGATTGCGCTGGACCGTGCGCGGTGCCTTGATCGGTACCATGGAGGTCTGGCTCGAGCCGGTGCTCGACGGCACCCTGCTGCACTACTTCCTGCGTGCCACTCCCGCCGGCCCGGACGGGGAACCTCGTCCGCTCCAGGCCCGTGACCTGCGGCGGGAGTTCGACCGCAGGGCCCGTGCCGCCAAGGCGATCGCGCTCGGGCTCAAAGAGGTCCTGGAGGACGGGCGCGAGCCCGGGGTCGGCCCCCGGGCTCGGTAGGCACGGGAACACAGGGGAGAGCATGCGGGTTCACGTGGTGTCGGACGTGCACGGCAACGCCGACGCGCTCAAACGCGCGGGCGACGGCGCCGACGCGCTGATCGTTCTGGGCGACCTGCTCGATTTCGTCGACTACCGCGAGCACGACAAGGGCATCATGGGCGCGCTGTTCGGCGCCGAGAAGGTCGGCGAGTTCGCCCGCCTCCGCCGTGAGGGCACTCGTGATGAGACCGTTGCCTTCTCGCGATCGTTGTGGGCCACTTTGGCCGATCCCGCGGCCGCCGTCGGCGAGGCGATCCAGGATCAGTACGCCGTCCTGTTCGGCGCTTTGACCGCGCCGACGTTCGCGACCCCCGGCAACGTCGACGACCCGTCGCTGTGGCCCGAGTTCGCCGGCGACGGCATCACCGTCCTCGACGGCGAGGTCGCCGAGTTCGGCGGGCTGCGCTTCGGGTTCCTCGGCGGCGCGCTGCTCCCGCCGAACGTGGTCCCGCGCCGCAACGGCTTCTGGCGGCCGTATCTGCGCACCCGCGAGGAGTACGACGTCGCGGTCGCCGGGCTGGAGAACGTCGACGTCCTGTGCACCCACATCCCGCCCGCCGTCCCGGAGCTGACCTACGACGTGATCGCCCGGCGGTCCGAGATCGGGTCGGCGGCGCTGGTGGATCTCATCCGCGAACAGCGGCCGCGCTGGTCGGTCTTCGGCCACGTCCACCAGCCGCTGACGCCGCGGACGAGGCTCGGCAGGACCGAATGCCGTAACGTCGGTCACTTCAAAGAGACCTCTCAGCCGTACGTGCTTCGCTGGTGACGGTCGGTCCCGGCCAGAGCCTGATCCTCGGGCCCGTCTCCCCGGATCCGGGCCTTCGGCGAAAAGAAACGCGCGCGTGTGGTCACCCGCCCGCCCGGGAACCGCACGACACGCTCTAGGCTTCACTCCATGGCCGAGCAGTCCACGCAGTCCATCGAGGTCGACGCCGAGCCCGCGCGGGTCATGGCCGTCATCGCCGACTTTCCCGCGTACCCGGAATGGGCCAAGGCCGTCCGGGAGACCGAGGTTCTCGGCGAGGACGACAACGGCCGCGCCAAGCAGGTGAAACTCACCCTCGACGCCGGACCCATCAAGGACGTCTACACCCTCGAGTACGACTGGGACGCCGACGGCCACGGAGTCAGCTGGCACCTGGTCAAGGGGCAGATGCAGAAGGCTCAGAACGGCCGCTACGCGCTCGAAGCGCTGGGCGCCGGCCGCACCAAGGTCACGTATACGCTGTCCGTCGAGCTGGCGCTGCCGATGATCGGGCTGCTGCGCCGCAAGGCCGAGAAGATGGTCATGGACACCGCGCTCAAGGAGCTCAAGAAGCGCGCTGAAGCATCCTGAGTCGAAGGGTAGGCATGCGGATCCTGCTGTTCACCGGCAAGGGGGGTGTCGGCAAGACCACGCTGGCCGCGGCGACGGCGGCGGCACTGGCCGGGCGGGGCAGGAAGACGCTCGTGGTCTCGACCGACCCGGCGCATTCCCTGGGTGACGCCTTCGGCCGCGCGCTCGGCGGTGAACCGTCCGAAGTGGACGAGCTTCTGCACGCCGCCCAGATCGACACCCGCGGCCTCGTCGACAGCAGCTGGCGCGAACTCCGGCAGGAACTCCAGGCCGCGCTCGCGGGAGCGGGCCTCGACTCGCTCGACGCCGAAGAGCTCACCGTGGTGCCCGGAGTGGACGAGCTCCTCGCCCTCACCGAGGTCCAGCGCCTCGCCGAGCACGGTCCCTGGGAGACGGTCGTCGTCGACTGTGGACCGACCGCGGAAACGCTGCGCCTGCTGGCTTTGCCCGAAGCCGTCGCCGGCTACCTGTCGAGGATGTTCAAACCGGGCGCGCGGCGGACGGCGGCCGCGGTGCGGCGGCTCGGCGCCCATCTGGAGTCGCTGCGCACCCTGCTGACCGATCCCGCCACCACGACCGTGCGGCTCGTGCTGACGCCGGAACGCGTCGTCGTCGCGGAAGCCCGCCGTACACTCAGTTCCCTTGCCCTGCGCGGAATCCTGGTCGACGGCCTGATCGTCAACCGGTTGATGCCCGCGCCCGGCTTCTGGCGCGGCGCGGCGGCCTCGTGGATGCGGACCCGGCGCGCGCAGCAGAACACCGTCCTCGCCGAACTCGCCGACGCGGGCTTCGGGCCGGAGCAGGTGAGGCCCGTCGAGTACCGCGCGGTCGAGCCGGTGGGGCTCGACGCGCTGCGGGAGATCGCGTACGAACTCTATCGAGGCCTGGACCCCTTGGCCGGTAACGAAAAAGGGGTGACCCCGCTGTTGCGGGTGTCTGAATCGGACAGTGGCTACGAGCTGCGGATCGCGGTGCCGCTGCACCGCGACTCCGAAGTGGACCTGGCCAGAGTGGACGATGATCTCGCCGTCACCGTGGACGGTTTCCGGCGGCTGATCGCGCTGCCGGAGATGCTGCGCCCGTGCCGGATCACCGGTGCGGAATCCGACGCGCACGGCCTGGTCGTGAACCTGGCCGGGAACCGGG